>CAVZOD010000028.1:0-406250 GCA_963776805.1 Bryobacterales bacterium | reverse complement strand
CGGCAAGGGTCGAGGGTCCCTGGTTGGAAACTGTGTCGGGTCTGGCACAAAACTGTGGGGATGTTCACGCTGGCGAAACAGGCACAGGTGATACACGGCGTGGAGTCGCGCCAAGCGCGTGTTCGACTGCAGCGAAGTCATCGACTCGTTCCAAGCCGTGAAAGTCTCGCGCGTTAGGTCTGCAGCGTGGCGCGACGCCAGGAAGCGATCGATATAGCGGAGAACATATGCCATCGTGACAGCACTCCGGCCGAGCGCCCGTTTCATGGCGAGATAACGGGTGATGAGCGGTCCAATCGGCGACGTGAATACCGCGGGCTCTTTCATAACCGCGCCCCCGAGCAGGAATCGCTCTTTGGGAGCGGGAGACCCACGTCGCGTAGGTCCTCAACGTGGAGACGCAGATAAACGCCAGTGCTTTCGACGCTGCGATGGCCGAGGAGATCACCTATGGTCTTGAGTGGCGTGCCCTGCCGGAGAAGATGCATGGCCAATCCATGGCGAAGAACGTGCGGACCGCCAAGGCCCGGGGCACGCACACCGGCGCGCACCGCCCAAAAATCGAACACGTCAAAGACTGCAGTCGGTTGGATAGGACCCCGCGGGGCACGGACGCGCAGGAAAAGACGCCGCTCGCTGGTCTCCCCAGCACGCTGGCGTAGGTACTCGACCAAGGCGGTAGCGACTTCATCAGTTAGCGGCACAACTAACGGCGTGCCTACCTTGGGTCGCGGCACGCGAATTATCCGGGCGCGCCACTGGATGTCGTCAATATCCAGA
Organism: Bryobacterales bacterium; assembly: GCA_963776805.1. Lineage (GTDB taxonomy): Bacteria > Acidobacteriota > Terriglobia > Bryobacterales > Bryobacteraceae > Palsa-89. The sequence goes on along the minus strand of CAVZOD010000028.1, from coordinate 405,470 downwards.
CTGGAGACTTCGCTCCGGCGAAGACCATAGGTGGCGATGAGGAGCAGCATGGCGTAGTCCCGACACCCCTTCACCGTGGAGCGATCAATGCCACGCAGCAGTGAGAGGATGTCCTCCCAGCAGAGGGCGCGGGTGAGCCGTTCGCCCCGGTGATGGCGCGGCGAGTCGAGATGCCGGTCGAGGCCAACCGGGATCTTCCCACTGGCGGCTAAGAAGCTCAGAAAAGACCGCATGATGGCGATGACCTTCTGCATAGTGATGCGACCCACGCGAGCGCTGGCTTGGACTACGAACGTCTCCAGATCACGAGCCTGAACCTGTAGCAGGTGCTGGATGTCATCGTCGTACTTTAGGAGGCGCAGAAAGTCGCCGGCAACGACGGCGTGTCGTGCGATAGTGGAGGCGGCGAATCCTCGAACGTGGGCGAGGTGTTCGCGGTAGCCGCAGATCAGTCGATCCGATGCCTTCGGTGGTGCGGGCACCAGCGCCCCTCTTTCTTGGAGGTACATCAGTAAAGATCGGCCGAGGGAGTAGGCGATCTGCGGAGTCCATCGCGTTTGCCGCGGAAAGCATGCACGCAGACGCTCCTCCGTGCAGCCGGACAGCAACGTGATCTGTTGCTCCTGTAAGCATTTTTCAAGAAACGGGGCGGCTTCCATCCGCCGAGAAATCGCGTTCGGCGGATAGCCGTGCGCTTCCAACCATGAACAAAGATCTTCCAGAAACACACCCAGCACCGGGAGAGACGTGTAGCGTGTATGCGAATTGGGGAACAGTGACGTAAGCATCGAGTCCTTCTTTATGAGATGGGCCGCCGTAGCGGCCAGGCCTCGATGCTAGCCCCTTTTTGTGCCCCAAATTATGTGGAGTGGGATGAAGTCAAAACGACGATAGGGAAGCGCGTGCCAGGGTCAACTCCACATAACGCGGCGCTTCACATAAATCGTACTGCAAGACTCGGATGGCCGTGCCACGCCGCGTCCGGAAGATAAATAGGTAACCGGAAAATGGATCCGCGTTCAGCTTTTCCCGGCACAGCTGGGCGATGGCGTCGATACCCTTTCTTCCATCGATCGCCTCGACCGCAACCAGAATTCGTATCTGGGCAGCGATCTGAATCATCCTTCCATTTCCCGCCAAGCGCGCAGCAAACTTACCCAATCGGGCGGCGCCGACGCCTTCCACTGGATGTGCATTTTGTGGCCACTGGGACATTCGAAATCGATCGCATACTCCGCCAACGGTACGGCATGTGGCGCGGTCAGTTCGACAAATGTCGGCTTGCTTGCCTTGCGTCGGAGCGCGGGAACTCCGCCGAGCCGCCTCTTCAGTCCCATGTAGTCCAGCCGCAATGGGTGCGCGACGGGATGTATGCCATGCTGTCGGGCTAACTCGACCGCAGCCTGCCACAGTGGCTCTGGCAGCTTCGTCCGATGCGGCTGGGTGCTGCGAAATTGATCCAACTGGCGCTGCAATTGTACGATCGCCTCAGGGATCGGTGGTGTGCTCTTCCGGTTCACGATCAGGCGCCTCCGGCGCCTGACTGAACTTAACAGGACGGCCTACACGGCGTCACGCACGCTTACCGGAAACTCACATTCCACCGGAATGGGATGAGGAAGACGAGCAACTTCTGCGCTCCTCTATGCGCGATATGAGGGATGAAGTAGAAACCCTTTGACCTGGCTAAGAAGGGCGAGATTTATTATGTCTTCGCCAAGGATCTCGATGTTGCCGGTCATGAACAAAATTATGATCGACCGTACGTTGTCGTCTCCAGAGACGCTATAAACGTATTCGACACTAACGTTGTTGCCGTTCCGCTAACAACCAAGCTCCATAAAGCTAATTCGCACCGCATCATGATTCAGGCCGTCCACATGGTCCATAATCCATTTTGCAAGCGTCAGCTATCGGATAGTGTGGCCCTGACAGATCATATCCGGGTGCTGGACCCCAAAAGATTCGAACATCCAATGATGGGGCATATGACCGACACTGCGGTCGGGGCTATCGAACTTGCTCTAGCATTTCTGTTTGACATCCGCTGAAGCCCCCCTCCCACCGGCGCGCGCCTTCCAAAACTCCAAGCCTTCCACTTGACAATCAGCAGTCGGTTCGTAACGTACTGCACGGCATATAGACAAAATGGCTTGACGCGCACTACCCGTAGGGGCATCATTGAAGCAGGTTTCGTGTAACCTGAACTAAAGTTCTAAGAATGTTACACTGAGCTTAGATTCTTGCCGGTCGGAGGGCCTCCCATCCAGTGATGGGAGCTTGCTAGGTGGTTGTAGAGGTACTGCCATCCTAGCCTGAAATCCCAAAAGATGTCAAGAACTATACTAAGTGGAAGTGTATCTGTAGTTTAGGTTAGGGCAAAGGATCGCGCCGCCTTTGCGAGAGAGACGCGATCCCAAGCCCTCCATGTGGCGACGGTAGCTCATCGGCAGAGCGGGGGTTTTGTAAACCCTGCGTAGAGAGTTCGACTCTCTCCCGTCGCCCCAAGCTTTTGTTTTAGCCGAGAAACCGCGCGACTTTGGACAGAGACGCGGTCCTCGGCTTCAATGGGCGGGTGTAGCTCAGTTGGATAGAGCGCCTGGATGCTAACTGGGAGGCCGGGGGTTCGAGCCCCCTCACCCGCTCCAAAGTCTAGCGGAGAGTGACGCGCTGTTTGCTTATGCAGGTGTAATGGATTGCGATTTGCTTCGGCCACTCTCTGCTCCAATCAGTGCGCTAGGTTCGACACTTTAAGCCCGAGAGTTTAGGATGGGAACACGCAAGCGCCAAACCAAGCTAAAATTGCCGGGATGCCTTTAAATCACCCGGTCAGTTCCAGAGCATGTCGCCCAGGATGTGGTATAGGTGGTGTCTAATCACCTATACGTGCCACCATTGTCATACATCACAACTTGTCTTTCAACTCTAAATAGTGCATTCCTGCTATAAAATGTACTGACAGTTTTAGTGTAGCATGCCATACACAAATCGAGAGAAAAATCAAACTGACCCACTACCCGCCAACAGAGTAGAGGAAAAGAAGATAGCCGAAGAGATCGAAGATCTGCGTGAGAAACTGCATCATCACGAATACCTGTATTACGTCCTGGATCAGCCCGAAGTCAGCGACACTGAATACGACCGGATGATGCGGCGCCTGCAAGCGCTGGAAGCCGAGCATCCCGAGCTGGTCACACCCGATTCACCTACCCAGCGCGTGGGCGGCAAAGCGCGCGAAGGATTCGTCAAAGTACGGCACAGCTCACCGCTGCTCAGCCTGGACAATGCTTTGAATGAAGACGAAATGCGCGCTTTTGACCAGCGCGTGCGCGAGCTGCTGAAAGGTGAACCGTACGAATATGTCGCCGAGCTCAAGCTGGACGGGCTATCGATGGCCGTTCATTATGAGAACGGCAGCATGGTTCGGGCCATCACGCGCGGCGACGGCCAGGTGGGCGAAGACGTTACCGAGAACGCCCGCACCATCCGCTCGCTGCCGCTGCGGGTGAAGTCCAAGCTGCCGGCGTTCGAGGTGCGCGGCGAAGCCCTGATGACGCTGCAGGCTTTCGAGCGTATGAACGCGCGCCAATTGGAGTACGGTTTGCCTGCCTTCGCGAATCCGCGCAACGCGGCCGCGGGTTCCTTGCGGGCCCTGGAACCGGCGCTCACGGCATCGCGGAAGTTGGATTACTCGGCCTATTTTCTGCTGGCCGCCGGCCAATTCCATTATGAGAGCCATTGGGAGTCCCTGGAAGAACTGTCCCGCATGGGATTCAAGGTGAACTCGCATCGCAAGAAATGTGCTGGTTTAGACGACGTGCTCGAGTTCTATCGCGATTGGGAATCCAAGCGCAGTTCGCTCGCCTACGAGATCGACGGAGTGGTGGTGAAAGTGGACTCAGTCCCGCAACAGCGCCTGCTCGGGTGGACCGCCAAGGCCCCCCGCTGGGCCATCGCTTTCAAATTCCCGGCCCATCAGGAACAGACGGTCATCGAAAACATCGAGGTGCAGGTAGGCCGCACCGGAGCGCTCACGCCGGTGGCGCATCTGAAGGCAGTCAGCGTGAGCGGCGTCACGGTGACGCGCGCCACTTTGCACAACGAAGACGAGATCGCGCGATTGGGCGTCGAGATCGGCGATACGGTGCTGGTGGAGCGTTCGGGCGATGTGATTCCGAAAGTGGTGCGCGTCGTAAAACAGGGCGACGGCCGCCGGCCCTTTCGCATGCCGAAAGCATTGTCCGGTGTGCGGCGGCGAAATTGTGCGCGAAGAAGGCGAAGCGGCCAGCCGGTGCATCAACACGAATTGCCCGGCGCGGCTGAAGGAATCCGTGCTGCACTTTGCAGCGCGCGGCGTCATGGATATCGATGGCATGGGCGACGTGCTGGTGGATCAATTGGTCAACCGCGGCATTGTCCGAAGCGTGGCCGATATTTACGGGCTGACCGTCGAGCAATTGATGGAGCTCGAACGTATGGGACAAAAGTCGGCCGAGAAAGTCTGGCGCAATATCGATGCCTCCCGCAAGCAGCCGTTGCCGCGCGTGCTCAATGGCCTGGGCATTCCCTTCGTGGGCGAGCGCACGGCGCAGATTCTGGCCGAGACATTCGGGAGTTTGGACGCGATCGCCGCGGCGGACGAGGAGACGCTGCAGCAGGCCGAAGAGGTTGGACCGAAGGTATCGCAAAGCATTCGCCAGTTCTTCCACGAGCGCAGAAATCGCGATCTGGTGGAGCGATTGCGCCAGGCGGGTTTGACCTTCGAGCACGCCATCAAAGTGAAAGCCGCAGCCGGAAAGCTGGCAGGCAAAGTCTTCGTACTCACCGGCACGCTTCCCAACCTGTCGCGTGAGGACGCCAAGGAGCGCATTGAGGCCGCAGGCGGCAAAGTGACCGGATCCGTGAGCAAGAAAACCGATTATGTGGTGGCGGGCGCCGATCCCGGCTCCAAGCTCGACAAAGCCAATTCCCTGAGCGTTCCGGTGATTGGCGAACCCGAGTTGCTCGCCCTGTTGCAGTAGACTTGGTACGGAGCCGAACCGCCCCTGGGGAAATTCATTCAAACCAAGCTCGTCCCCACCCTCGCTTCGTGGGGGCCCGGCGGAGTCTTTCTGCTCGCGATTGCCGATTCCACCGGCGTTCCAATGGTGGGCGGCGTGGACGCGATGATCATCGTCATCGCAGTGGTCAGCCGGCGCCAGGCTTACCTGGCCGCGCTGACTGCAATTCTGGGGTCCTTAGTAGGCAGCTTGATCCTGTTCCTGATCGCGCGCAAAGGCGGCGAAGAATATCACCGCCGTCACACCTCCAGCCCCAAAGGAAACCGCTTGCGCGCCTGGTTTCATGAGTACGGCCTGCTGACTGTCTTCGTACCTGCCTTCGTCCCCATCATCCCCCTGCCGCTCAAGATCTTCATCATTTCGGCCGGTGCTCTCGAAGAAAGCGTACTGAACTTTTCCATCGTGCTGCTGGCCGCTCGCGTTCCGCGCTATTTGTTCCTGGCCTGGCTTGGATTGCGCCTCGGCACGGACACTCTTCCTTTCCTGCGCCAGCATATTTGGGAGCTGATTCTTCTGGCATCGGCATTATTTGTTGTACTTTACGCTGCTGTCCGCATTATTCACGATCGCCGACTTACTAAGTCGCGCCCGAGTGTCCCAAAGTGAAATTTACTTCGATCGGCGCAATCACTTCCACCGGCATGCCATTCAGCAAGGTGGGTTTGTAGACCCATTGCCGCACCGCTTCCAGCGCGGCGCGCGCCAGCATCGGATGACCGCTGACCAGTTGCAGATTCCGGATGGTGCCGTCCTTGCCAATGGTGCCAATCAGGCGAACCACGCCTGAGATCCGCGCTGTGATCGCGAGAGGCGGATAGAGCGGAGTCACCTTTCGAATGAGCTTCGCCATTTGAACATCGCCGCCCACCGTAATGGGAGCGGTGGGCTGCTTCGGTGTTGCTGCTACGGGCTTGGGAGGAGGCGGCGCCACCACGTTCGGAATGAACGCACCGAGCATGTTCGTGCTGCCTCCGCTGCCGATGCCGAGCGCCAGAGTTGGCGGCGTCTCGGGAGCGAAGTCGGCCGGCGAGGCTGGTGCTGAACTGAGGCTGGCTCGTGGATCCCACCGGAACGGACGGCGCGGCGGCGTCGACGCCGTCAAGTTTGTGCTGCTCGACGAACGCGCGGCCGGCTGTGGAATCGGCGGCGGCGTCAGCGGCACGGGACCAACCAGGATGTCCTTCCAATGAACGGCCGGTAAGTGGTCGCGATAAAGCAGTGGAACTAACAACACCAAACTGAGGACGAGTAACTCAGCGCTCAGTGATGCCAGGAAATTCCACGGCCTTTTTGTGTCTTGATTGAGAAGCAGCGATTGTTCAAACATGTTCAAACACGTCACTATAGACACCGCGAATTCTAGTTAGTTCCCGAGAGGTCTGCCCCAGAACGCGAGACGCCGATTTCTCGGCCTGCGCCGCTATTTCGGCAACCAGCGTTCGGCACTCCCGCGCAATTATTTGAAAACCAAGGGAGAAACAATGGACTGCGACTTGCCTCTAAGGAAAGAGGTAGACGAATGTTACGGATCACAGTGCAGCACAGCCCAGAAGCTGTTACGTTCCTGGTGGAAGGCAAGTTGATCGGCCAATGGGCAAAGGAATTGGAGCAAGCCTGGAAGCAGACATCCTCCCTTCCGGGCCATCGGGCGCTGATCATCGATCTCACCGAAACGCTGTTTATCGACGAAGAAGGCCGCCGCGTTTTGTCCGAGCTTTTCCGCGAAGGGGCGTTCTTTCGCACTGCTTGCCCCATGATCGAAGCCATTGTGTCGGAGATCACCGGAAAATCGAAGCTTGTGCGGCGCGGCGCAATGCTGCCGGCCTTACTGCTGGTGCTGGTGGCGACAGTCGCCAAGGCCGCGCCGCCGGAACCGCTGCGCCTTACCTTGCATGATGCGGTGGAAATGGCGCTAAAGCAGAATCCTCAAGTGCAGATCGCGAATCTAAACGTGGCAGTGAGCCAGGAAAATCAAACCATCGCGCGGTCGGCGCTGTTGCCGCAGGCCAACCTCGCGGTGTCGGAAGCCGTGCAGCGCGAGAATCTGGAAGCGTTCCTCGGCATGCGAGTTGCCGGTTTCCCGGAACATTCCGGACCCTTCTGGTTGTTCCAGGGCGGCTCCAACGGCTCGGTACCGTTGTTTGATTTGGCGGCGTGGCATCGCTGGCGAGAGTCCAAGGAAAATACCACGGGCGAGCGCGCCCAGGATCTGACGGTGCGTGAGCAGGACGTGCTGCTAGTGGTATCGCAATATCTGGGAAGCTTGCGGGCCAGCGCCGACGTGAGCGCGGCCCAATCGCGCGTGGAACTGGCCAAAGCGCTTTTCGATCAAGCTACCGATTTGCAAAAGAATGGCGTCGGCACCGGCATCGATACGCTGCGCGCCAACGTGCAATACCAGAACGAGCAGCAGCGGCTGATTGAAGCGCGCACGTCGCTGGCAACTTCGCTATTCGGGCTGGCTCGCTTGCTGAACGTCGATCCGCACCAGCAGATCGAGCTTGCGGATTTGTCCGAGTTCTTTCATACGCCGGCTTTCTCAGCCGATGAGACTATGGAGCGGGCTTTCGCGGAGAGGCCTGAAATGAAGGCTCTCGCATCCCAGATTCGCGCCGCTGAGCTGGAGAAAAAGGTCGCGCGAGACGCCCGCGTACCGCGGTTGGCATTGAACGGCGAATGGAACGAACAAGGGCTGTCACCAGCCAGCGCTATCCCGGCTTACAACGTCGCGGTGAGTCTGGACGTTCCGCTCTATACCGGCGGACGCATCCGCGCGCAGGTGGCCGTCGATGACATCGAGCTGAAAAAGCTGGCCCAGCAGCAGACCGATCTTCGCAATCAGATCGCGCAGGAAGTGAAAACCGCCACCGCGCAACTGGACGCGGCGAAGAGTGAAGTGGACGTCGCCAACCTGGGAGTAGATTTGGCACGCGAAGAAGTAACGCAGGCGCGCGACCGGTTCCAGGCCGGGGTCGCGAACAATATCGAAGTGATCACCGCGCAGGATGAATTGGCACGCGCCAACGATAATCAGATCGTAGCCCTGTACACCTATAATCAAGCGCGCGCGGATCTGGCCCACGCCACCGGCCAGATGGAATCGCTGTACGCCAAGTAGAGGAAGGAAAGAGAATGGAATCAGAAACTGTGGATCAAGAACACGAGCAGGAGTTAGCCAAGCCGGAGCCGCGGATCACCGAAGCTCGAGCAGTGCCGCCACGGCCGAAAGGCTCATCGCGCAAGCTCGCCATCTTCGGGACGCTGGCGGTGCTGGCGGGCATCGGCGTGTACTTGTGGGTCCACTCTCTGAATCGCGTATCCACCGACGACGCGCAGGTGGATGGGCACATCATTCCTGTTTCGCCCAAGATTTACGGCAAGGTGCTCGAAGTGTTGGTGGATGACAATCAGCAGGTGAAGCAGGGCCAGGTGCTGGTGCGGATCGATCCGCGGGATTACCAGGCCAAAGTGGACCAGGCGCAGGCCGCCGTGGCGGTAGCGGAAAGCCAGGCTCAGGGAGCCAACGCCGGCGTGCCGCTTACTCGCGACACCACCGGCAGCAGCGTTACGGCAGCCGAAGCGCAGCTGGCCGCCGCGCGGGCCGATTACGATCAAGCCAAGGTGGAATCCGAGCGCGCTTCCACGGCCGACATCGCAGTGGCACGCGCTAATGTGGAAACCGCGCAGGCCACCGCGGATCACGCGCAAGCGGACCTGAACCGCATGAAGACTCTCGTCGATAAAGAAGAGATCTCGCGGCTGGATTATGATTCGTACGCCTCATCCACGCGCGTGGCGCTCAGTCAATTGCAGGCGGCCCAGGACAAGCTGGCATCGGTAACCAAGGATGCGGAAACAAAGAAGGCGGCTTTATCGTCAGCCCAAGCCCGCATCGCCGAAGCACAAGCAGGCATCCTGCAAGCCAAGGCTACCCAACGCCAGGTGCCGGTTCGCGTGGCCGATGCTACATCCGCCGCGGCCAGCATTGCTCAAGCGCACGCCAACCTGGAAGCCGCCAAACTGGATTTGAGCTACACGACGATTGTGGCTCCCGTGGATGGCGTGGTAACAAAGAAGACCGTCGAAGTGGGGCAAGTGGTGCAACAGGGCCAGGGTCTGCTGATGCTGGTTCCGTTGCAGGACGTGTGGGTGACCGCGAACTTCAAGGAGACGCAGCTGGCTGACGTCCGAACCGGCCAGCGAGCGGAAGTGAAGGCCGATTTGAGCGGTAAAACTTATTCCGGCCACGTGGATTCGCTCGCCGCCGCCACTGGCACGCGCCTCAGCCTGCTGCCGCCGGAGAACGCCACCGGCAACTACGTCAAGGTGGTTCAAAGAATCCCGGTGAAGATCGTGCTCGATCCCATTCCTGGCGGCAATCAAGTGCTGCGTCCGGGTATGAATATCGAAGCGACCATTTTCACCAAGTAGTCACGACAAGAGTCAGCATTATGCCGGGTGTTTTACAAACCGAAGTGGTAGAGGTGCGCACGCCCGCGCCGCTCGCCATCAGACCAGCGATCAACCCGTGGGTGATTGCCGGCACGGTGATGCTCGCGACGTTCATGGAAGTGCTGGACACCAGCGTAGCCAACGTCGCGCTGCCGCACATTGCAGGCAGCCTTTCCTCCAGCGTGGATGAAGCCACCTGGGTGCTCACCGCCTACCTGGTGGCCAACGCGGTTGTGCTTCCGCTGAGCGGCTGGTTCTCCACGCTGTTCGGACGCAAGCGATTTTACATGGCGTGCGTGCTGCTGTTCACGGCCAGTTCCGCGATGTGCGGCTTGGCGCCCAGCCTTCCGATGCTGATCCTGTTCCGCGTGCTGCAAGGTTTGGGCGGCGGCGCGCTTCAGCCCGTATCGCAAGCCATCCTGCGCGAGACTTTTCCGCGTGAAAAACAAGGCATGGCGATGGCAGTGTACGGCATGGGCGTGGTGTTCGCGCCGGTGGTTGGGCCCACGCTCGGCGGTTGGATCACCGACAACTACACCTGGCGCTGGATCTTCCTGATCAATGTTCCGGTGGGCATCTGTTCCTTGCTGCTGACATCGCTGCTGATCTTCGATCCGCCGTATTTGTTCCGCAAAACGCTGCGGGACGGTTTGAAGATCGACTATGTCGGCCTAGGCTTATTGGCCACCGGGCTCGGCTCGCTCGAAATCATGCTGGACGAAGGCCAGCGCAACGATTGGTTCTCATCGCACGGGATCGTCGCCGCCGCGATCATCGCCGCCATCGGATTGATCGGTGTTGTGGTCTGGGAGCTGCGGCAGAAAGAGCCGGTGGTGGATTTTCGCTTGCTGAAGGACCGCACCTTCGCCATTTCCACCGCCAGCATGTTCGTGCTTGGCTTCGTGCTGTACGGCAGTACCATGGCGCTGCCGCTGTTTCTGCAAACCCTGCTCGGCTACACGGCCATGCAAAGCGGCCTGGCGCTTTCGCCGGGCGGGCTGATGATCATGATCATGATGCCGATCGTCGGGATCCTGCTATCCAAAGTCGAAGCGCGCTGGCTGATTATTGTCGGGCTGATTGTTTCCGCGCTGGGGCTGTTCCAGATGTCGCATTGGAATACGCAGATCAACTTCGGACACGCCGTAAGCGCGCGGGTGGTGCAAAGCCTGGGGCTGGCCTTCCTATTTGTGCCCATCAACACCGTGGCGTTTTCCTTCATCGCGAAGGCAAAAACAGGCTATGCCACGGGCTTGATCAACCTGGCGCGTAACATCGGCGGAAGCAGCGGCATCGCGATTTGTACTACGTTGATCGCGCGCCGCGAGCAGTTCCACCGGCAGCGGCTCGTCGAGCATCTTTCTCCGCTCGATCTTTCGTATCAATCGGCGCTCGCCAGCGCAAAGCAAATGTTCGTCACCCGGGGAGCGGATCCGGCTCAAGCCGCCGCGCAAGCGCACGGATTGATCTACAACATGGTTCAGCAGCAAGCCGCCATGCTTTCGTTCAACGAAGTTTTCTGGGTGCTGGGAGTTGCGTTTCTGGCCGTGATCCCGCTGATGTTCCTGATGAAGAAAACCGGGCCGGTCAAGGGCGCGATCGCAATCGAATAGGCTGGCTGAACTTACTTAATTTGCTCGTCTTTTTCCACTTTGCCATCGCGGACATGGATCACGCGGCGCGCGCGATTGGCGATGTCGGCTTCATGAGTCACCAAGACGATCGTGTTGCCCTGCTGCCACAGCCGCTCGAACAACGTCATGATCTCGTTGCCGGTGGCGGTATCGAGCGCTCCGGTGGGCTCATCGGCCAGCAGAATGGAAGGATTGTTCACCAGGGCCCGCGCCACGGCCACGCGTTGTCTTTGACCGCCCGACAGCTCATTCGGCCGGTGATTCATGCGCGATTCCAGATCCACCGCGCGCAACGCGGCTTTGGCGCGCTCCAACCGCTGTTCCTTGGGAACACCGGCATAAATCAACGGCAGCTCGACATTGTGCAGCCCGGAAGCGCGCGCCAGCAAGTTGAAAGTCTGGAAAACAAACCCAATTTCCTTGTTGCGGATGTGCGCCAGCTCATCGTCCTGCATGTCGCTGACTAAGTTGCCGTTGAGATAATAGAGGCCGCGCGTGGGCGAATCCAGGCAGCCGATGAGATTCATCAGCGTTGACTTGCCTGATCCGGAAGGACCCATGATCGCCACATACTCGCCGCGCCGGATCTCGATGTCGACGCCGGAAACGGCATGAATTTCCTGGTCGCCCATCACGTACGTTTTCCACAGATCGTAAGTGCGGATAACAATCCCTTCGCGTTTTAAGCTTTCGCCGCGATCCACTAAGTCCTGTGTCGCTGCCGCCATCCCTTAGCTTTCCGACTGCGCTGTAAACACCGTGTTATCGATCTTTACCTTGGCCAGATTCCGCAGCGTACGAATCACTTTGTAGGAACCAGTGATGATCTGATCGCCTTCTTTCAAGCCGCCCGTTACTTCGATATCGGTCTCGCCCGTGATCCCAGTGGTCACCGGCACGAATTGCGCTTTGCCGTTTCTGACCACAAAGACGCCCTGCAACTCTTCCTTTTGGGCTTTCTCCGTCACCGGGTTGCTGGCAGCCTCCACGCTGCCGCTCTTTTTGGCCGGATCGAGATCTCCGCGGGTGCGCACGGTCAGCGCCTGAATCGGAATGGTCAGCGCCTGCTGTTTGGTGGCGGTGGTGATCTTGCCAGTGCAAGACAATCCAGGCCGGATATCATCCGGCGGATCGTCCAGCGCGATCACCACCTTGAAATCCTTGGCCTCCTGATCGGAAGTATTGCTTTGCGACGCTGCCACGCCGCTGGAACGCAGGATTGCGGTGTCGCCGATCTCGGTCACATGACCGTGGAAGGTACGGTTGGGCATGGCGTCGATGGTCACCGTGGCGGGCTGGTTCACGGCCACATTCACGATGTCAGTCTCGTCAACTTTCACTTCGGCCGTAATCACCGACATATCCGCGATGGTCATGATGGTGCTGGCCGCCGAGTTCTGCACGCCCGGAACCACGGTTTCGCCCGCCCGTACGGGCAAATTGGTTACGATGCCATCGATCGGCGACGTGACGTAATACTGGGACAGGATATCCTTGTAGCGATCCAGGTTCGCTCGCAGTTGTGCAATCTTCTTTTGCGCCGAAGCAAGCTGGTCCCGTGACTGCGCTTCCTGGGCCTTGGCCTGAGCAAGCCGCGCCTCGGCTTCACCCATGGCCGCAACGGCAGTGTCATACTCGGCCTTCTTCTGATCGAAATCCTGCTTGGCGAGAAGCTTTTCTTTGTATAGTTCGAGGGACCGGTCGTAATTGGCTTTCGTGCGGTCCAGCTCGGCTCTGTTTTTCTCCAAGGTAGCGGCCGCGGTAGTGACGCCGTCGGCTTGGGACTTCAGGCCCGATTCGGCCGCCGCCGAATCCGCCAGCGAGGTTGCGATGCTCGCATCTTGCGCCACCACGTCCGCATTCGCCTGCACCGACTGCATCTTTGCGACCACCTGGCCCTTTCGGACACGGTCGCCTTCTTTTACCATGATTTCCGTGATGGGTGCCGGGCCAATAGTATTGGCGCCGAGGTTGATATAGTTCTTGGGATTAATTTCGCCCGAAGCGGTTACGGTGGCCACCAGGTCCTGCCGCACAACACGGCTGGTCTGGACGTTCACAATTCCGCGCTGGTTGTACTTGATACTGGCGAAGACACCGCCGGTTACCAGCGCAACGAGGCCGATCGTCAGCAGAATCTTAGAGTTTGCCTGCACTTGGGATGGGTCTCCCCAGTTGATTTAGACGTGTCTCTCGAATGTTTTGTTCGATTTAATTTCAGTTTAGCACGCGCATGGAGAGCCTTAATGACGCAGGCGCCGCTAAGCCTTCGGGTGGGCTTTGTCGTACACCGCCATCAAATCCGCCAGTGACACCTGCGTGTACTTCTGCGTTGTAGACAGCCGGGCATGGCCGAGCAGCTCCTGGATGGCCCGAAGGTCGGCGCCGTCGCTCAGAAGGTGCGTGGCGTAGGCGTGCCGCAGGCTGTGCGGATGGATGGAGGAATCGCCCGTGATCATCCGCGCGTAAAACTTCACGATTCCGCGCGCGCCGCGATCGGTCAGCCGCCCGCCACGGTGGTTCAGGAACAATGCCCGCTCGCTCCCAGTCTTCGGTTCCCGCAGAGTGAGATAGCGGTCCAGTGCCCCTGACGCCTTGCCGGCATAGGGAACCTGTCTTTCCTTCTTGCCTTTGCCGCGTACGCGAATCCAGCGCTCGTTGAAATCGAAATCATCCAGATTCAGGCCAACCAGTTCGCTGATGCGCAGCCCGCACCCGTACAACAGTTCGAAAATCGCCAAATCGCGTGCCGGATGGGGCCGCTCGAATTTGTCCGCTGCCGGCAGAACGCCATCCACCAGCCCATTGGTCTGTTCGGCCGTCATCACGGCTGGCAACGTCTTGGGCGCTTTGGGCGTACGCACCATTCGCGCCGCGTTTTTTGTCACCAAGCCTTCCCGCAAAAGATATTTGAAGAAAGACCGCACGGCCGCCAGCTTCCTCCGCATGCTCACCGCCGTGAGCCGCTGTTCATATAAATGTCCCAGCCATTCCCGAATCCCGAGCGAGTCGATCTGCTCCACCGTGGGCTTCGCTTGGCCTGGAATGGCGAAATAAAGGAGAAATTGATCCAGATCCGACGCGTAGTTTCGCACCGTGTGCTCCGAAGCGTTTTGTCGGCGCAGTTCGTCCAGGAAAAGTTTTACTTGTCCGTCGAGTTCAGGCATAGACCAACCGGTACTCGTCCAGCTTCTCCAGCGCCCGCCGGCAGATTTCGGCATGGCGAGCCTTTTTATCGTGGCGGAACTTCAGCCGCGCCGGTTCATCGAGCGCAGGCAGCAAATCGAAAGTGATATTGGCGGGCTGGTAGTTGCGCGCATCGGCGCCCGAAACGTAGGCGCACAGCGATCCGATGGCGGTTTCGCGCGGGAAAACCCGAATCTCGGCGCACGATGCCAGCTCCGCGGCGTGCCGTCCTGCAACCAAGCCCGTAGCGATCGATTCCACGTAGCCTTCCACCCCTGAGATTTGTCCGGCGAAAAAGACCTGGGCGCGGGTACGGAGCTGCAGCGTCGGCGCCAGCAGCGCGGGAGCATTGATATAGGTGTTGCGGTGAATCTGACCGTAGCGCAGGAATTCCGCGTGCTCCAAGCCCGGAATCATCCGAAAAACGCGCGCCTGCTCGGGGAAACGCATGTGATTCTGGAATCCCACCAGGTTATAGCTGTCCGCTCGCAGATTTTCCTGCCGTAATTGGACGACGGCGTAAGGGCGATGGCCGGTACGCGGATCCGTCAGCCCCATCGGCTTCATGGGACCGAACCGCAGCGTCTCGCGCCCGCGACGCGCCAGCTCTTCGATCGGCAGGCAGGCTTCAAAGAACCGGGCATTGTCTTCGGGAATGTGCGAAGGAACAGCCTCCGCGGCGAGGAGCGCGTCTACAAATCGCTCATATTGCTCGCGATCGAACGGACAATTGATGTAATCGTCGGTTCCATCGAGCGACTTGCCGTAGCGCGAAGCGCGGAAGGCTATGGACAAATCGATCGATTCTGCTTCGACGATGGGACTGATGGAATCGTAGAAAAACAGCCGCTCGGCGCCCGTCAGCCTCCCGATTTCTTCCGCCAGCCCGGCACTGGTGAGCGGACCCGTTGCAATAATCGTGATGGCGTCGTCGGCGATAGTTGTCGCTTCCTCGCGCCGCAATTCGATGCGGGGATTCTCCTCGATGGCGCGGGAAACTTCCTGTGCGAACAGCTCGCGATCCACCGTGAGCGCATGCCCGCCCGGGACGCGAGCCCGCTGAGCCGCGCCGAGCAGCAGGGAATCCAGCCTGCGAAGCTCTTCCTTTAATAGCCAGGGAGCGGTGTTCTCGGACTCGCTTTTAAGCGAATTACTGCAAACCAGCTCGGCCAGCCGGTCCGTTTTGTGCGCGGGGGTCGGCCGCACGGGCCGCATCTCGAACAGCACGCAATCGTACCCGGCGCGCGCGACCTGCCAGGCGGCCTCACATCCGGCTAATCCGCCGCCAAAAATATGAATCGGACTCACTAGGTTCAGGATACAGTGTGGAGCGGGGTTCCTCAGTACTTCTTCTTCTTTACGAATGCTCCCGCTTCGGCGAGAATAGGAACGTGCGAAAGAGAATTGTCGGTACGGACCGGGCGGTTGCTAAACCAGGCCCGGGCCCGCGCTGGATGGATCTCGGAGAGATTGCGACCGTCGAAGTCACCTCCGAAGATCCGGGCTTTCCCATCGAGTCTGTCTTTAACGCCGAGGGCGGCCCAGGCTGGCGAGCCTCGCAAAAGGGCGAGCAGCAAATTCGTCTGATCTTCGATCAGGCTGTAGCGGTGCATCGAATACAACTTCATTTTCTGGAGCCCACGCGCGACCGCTTGCAGGAATTCACCGTCCGATGGTCGGCGGCGGATGGCGGGCAGCCCAAGGAGATCGTGCGGCAGCAGTGGAATTTCAGCCCCGCCGGATCCACCAGCGAGGTGGAAGACTATGAAGTGAATCTGGATGGCGTATCCACCGTGGAATTGGTAATCAAGCCGGATCTTACACACAATGAAGCGCTGGCCACTCTGGCTGCGTGGCGGGTGGCCTGATCGGCCACTATCGCATCGCAACCGCGGCGTCGGTGGAAGAGTTGACCAGTTCCGGATCGGGCGTGCGATGTTCGCGCCGGCGAATCGATTGCACAATCCAGCGGCTGGCCTCGAAAGTCCGCCAATACGGGTTGGTGCGCAGCAATTCGTCTCGCGCGCTCAGGATTTCGCGCCGCGCGAAGCGTTGGAATTTGTTGCCGTGTTCGGGAAGCGGCGTCGAATCCACGGTGTCGGTAGAGAGCCGCGGGGTGCGACAATCGTTCAACTCGATCGCCACCATGCGGCCATCGGTGACAATGGGATCGCCCGTGGCATTGCGGGCCACTCGTGGAAAGTCCAGCCGGTCCGTCCAATCGAGAATACTGCCGCAGGAAGAGAATGCCAGGTCATAGGCGACTTTGTCGCGCTCCTGGTCGATGTATTCCCCGATCTTATGCGAGAGCTTTTTTCCCGGCCGCAAATACGCGAAGTCGACATCCCGCGTAGCCGCTCCCACCCACAGCTCCCGGCCGCGCCAGGTGCCGGCCGCTTTCCACATGCGAATATGGTGACGCTTGGCAACGTCATTGAAGCCTTTTTGCCAGGACATCGCAGGCTCGGCGCCATCCAATAACAATACGGACATGGGCGCCGCGCCGTCGCCGCGCAGCTCAGCCACCGAACGAATCCACTCGATCCGGTCCCGCAACGACGATGGACCGGGTTGTGTCCAGCCAGCGGCATCGAAAGCTCTCACGATCTGGTCGTGAGAGCCGACGAATAGAACATTCGTCAGATCCGAGGACCGGCCGGTGACTGGCACGTGAGTCCGATAAGGCATCAGTGCGGCAATGCGCTCTAGCTCCAGGCGCTGGCCGTCAGAGAGCTCGGGAGCAGCCTGCGGGTTGGAGTGGAGCGATGCGTCCAGAAGCAGCGGTTGGTTTAAGTTCAACGTCAGCTCGACACCGGCGGGATAGTAAATTTCCGGTTCCGGAAGTTCCATAATCAGGGACCGGATGGCCCACTCAGCGAGTTCCGCGTGGATCTCCCACTGCAAGGCGGTTCTTATATAGCCGCTGACTCGATAGCTCAGGCTGCTTGTGGAGCGGACGCCCCGAATGCGGCCATCCCGGGTGACCCGCTCCCGGCCGTTGTCCACATCCGCTACTTGCGCCGAAATGGGGATGATTTCGCCATTCGGCGTGGTGATCTGGCTGAATTCCAAATCGAGCGAGGCGGTTTCGTGGCGTAATCCCAACCCCACCCGGGTAACCGATTTCACCGTCCCGGCCAAGATGCTTCCCGCGGGTAGCGCTGTTTCACCATCCATAATGAGTGGCGCAATCAGAACCGCGCTGACCGGCGATCCGGCAGTGCTGGCATAAGAGCCAACCGGGGACGTTAGCCGGATGTGAAGCTGTGTGCCTTGGGGCAGTGGACGAATGGTCAACGCGGCAATGGATAACAGCACGCTCAGGAGCGTGGTCATCATGCAGAGCGATCTCCGCTCGCGCCGGTCCGCGGTGAGTGCCAATCGCAAGCCATGGGCATTAGTGTACTCTATGATCGACCGGTCGTCGAGACTTTATTACGGTACCTTACGTCCGCAGCTAACGGAGAAACTGAACGGTAACGCGCAGCCCGATCGGGAGAGCATTGGCCGGTTGATTCAGATCGGCCGTGACTTCCAGGATGTCCCGATCGGCTTTCTGCGCCGGATCGCCTGTGATGACGGACTTGCGGCCCATCACGTCCGCCAGTTTCGTTACAACACCAGAAAAAGTCCGGCGCGAGTAGGCATCCGCCGAGATCAGAAGCTTCTGCCCGACGTGCACATTCGCAATGTCGTTTTCATCCACCTCGGCACGGACGCGCCGGCCCGATACGTCCGCCATGGTGAAGAGCGGATGCGGTGCAATCAGCGCGAACGATTCGCCCTCGCGCAAAAGCACACGCAAAATCGTACCGCTGATGGGCGCTCGCACTACGCATTTATCCAACTTGTCCTGCGCCAGCTTGATGCCCGCCTCGGCTCCGCTCAGGTCCGCATCGGCCCGGGCCAGTTCCTCCGGAAGAGGGCCGGCATCGACGAGCTGTTCATTGTGCTGCGCCTGCTGGAATTGCGCCTCGGCGACGTCCCGGTCGCGCTGGGCTTCTTCAAACGTCAGCCGGGATACTTCCTGGGATTCGTAGAGCGTGGACATTCGGGCCAGCTGAGCCGCCGCCTGATTCAGGATCGCTTTTGCCGCCGCCGTTTTTTGAGCCGCCGCTTCGCGTTCCTCTGGACGGCTTCCGCGCTGCAAACGCAGGCGCGCGTCCGTTAAACTATCGCGCTTCGCCGTCGCTACCTGAAGCTCGGACTGCAGATCGTCGCACGCCAGGTCGGCCAGTACCTCACCCTTCTTCACGGTTTGGCCTTCCTGAACATGAATTTTCCGTACTACGCCATCAATCGCCGCGCCCACGTTCACCACGTCGGACCGTGCTTCGATCCGGCCCGGCGATGCGAGCGCGATGGCCGGCGGCATGTTTTGTGCAATACGAGCAGGGTCGCTATGGGCCGACGCCCCAGCGCGAGAAAACATCGAATATACCGCGACAACCGCGATCAGCAGACAGAGGAGCACCACGGTGAGCCGTGTCATTCCACTCGGCAATATCACTTTCATGGATCAATCCCTCCCGGCACTAAATTTTCTTGGACCACGCGCCCGTCTTCCAGCTTCACCACACGGTCGGCAAATCTGGCCCAGCGAGGATCGTGCGAAACAATGACTACGGTGTGTTCGCCCTCGCCGGCCAGCTTCCTGAGGATTTCGCAGATTTGCCGGCCCGAATCGGAATCGAGCGAAGCGGTGGGCTCATCGGCGAGCAGAATCTTCGGCTTCGAAATCAACGCGCGCGCAATGGCCACCCGCTGCTTTTCCCCGCCGCTCAGCGCATCCGGCTTAAGGTGAAGCTTGCCCTCCAGTCCCAGACGAATCAGCAGATCCACCGCAATTTTTCGGCTATGCTTGCGCCCCGCTCCGGCAATGTCCGATTTGATGACCACATTTTCAATCGCGGATAGCGAATGGAACAGCCGGAAAGCTTGGAAAATGAAACCGATCTCGCGTCTGCGCAGCGCCGATCGTTCTTTGGAGCTGCACACAGCGGTATTGGCTCCTTGAACGAAAACCGATCCGGCATCCGGGGCCAGAAGACATCCGAGCAGGGACAGTAATGTGGTCTTTCCACTCCCGGAAGGGCCCATGACGAGCGTCAAAGTGGACGGGGCAAATTTCAGCGATACATTGCTCAGGGCGCGCACGCGTGTGCTTCCCGATCCGAACGAGACACTGGCGTTTTCGACGGCTAGCGAGTGGTCAGGCACGGAACACCTTGGCCGGCTCCACGGTGATCGCGGCTCTCACCGAGACGATGGAAGCAAGCCCGCACATCACAAGCGCGGGGAGAAAAACCCCAACCGGAAGCCACCACGGCGTGGATATCCAGGGAATGTGGGGCTTAGCGGCGCTAATCATTGGTCCGGTGATCAGGACCCCTAGCAGGTATCCGGTCAGCCCGGCGAGGAACGCCTGCGAGACGATCACGCCCACGATGTATCCCCGCGTTGCGCCCAACGCCTTCAGCGTCGCGAACTCTTCAATGTGCTCCATGGTGGTGGAATAGATCGCTTGAGAGACAATGGTGAGCCCGACGAAGAATCCCAAAACCGCCGCCGCCAGGATCGCGCCTCCCGCGCCGGTTTGCGAGGTCCAATAAAATTGAGCTCTGCGTGCAAATTCCTGGCGGGTGGATACCTCCACGCTGGGCAATCGGGCCTGTAATTCGCGCTGCACCGCGTCAACTGCGAATCCCGGCTGCACATGGACCAAGATGAACATAGTTTGGTCGGCCGGCAGCCGCAGATAGCGCGATGCATCGGTATAGGAAGTGAAAACATAGGGGCTGCCCAGAAACGAACTGAATCCGGAGGTTCTTCCCACCACCCGCGCGCGTTGATCGTTGATTTCCACCTCCAGCGGGAGGTGGCCGGGGATGTCGAGCATCTGCGCGTTGCTGCTGTCCACAACCAGTGCTTCCGGTGCGATGCCGAGCGGCCCCCCGGTGAGCTGCGGGATGGGGAGCCGGGCGCCGCTATTTGTATCGGCGCCGATCAATGCAACTTGCTGCTGGCTGCCATCGATCTTGCGGAACTGTACCAGGCTGGTACAAATGCGGCTGGTACCGCTGACGCCGGGAACGCCACGGGCCAGATCGGCGAAGCGCCTTTCAATGGGAACGGCAAATTCGAAGCATTGCACTCCCCGCCCGGTGATCCAGATGTCGGCTGCGGTGGAATCGATGATTTTCGACGCAGCCCGCAGAAATCCCAGGAGAATGCTTCCCTGGAAAATCATGAGAAACACCGCGCAAGTTATGCCAAGGACGGTGACCGCAAACCGCATGCGGTCGTGCGTGATGTTGTACCAGGCCAGCCGCATCGCCTACACCGCAGTCTCCCAGGACCTTTTCCGCCGGCTGGAGAGCAGCTTCCAGGGATTGGGGAGAAGAAGGCCAGTGCGGGCGCGATATTCCAGATACGCTTGGGCCAGGGCGCTTCGTGCAAACTTCCGTTCTTCCTCAGCCGCGGCTCTCATATAAAGGACGATCATGATTGCGATCGTCGGCGCCAGCCACCAGCGGCCGGTTGCCACCCATCCCGCCAGCCAGCACATCAGATAAGAGCAATAGAGGGGATGCCGGATCATTCGATAAGGACCGTGCGCCGTCAGGTGGGCGGGAAGATCCGGAGAGAATGCCGCTGACAAGGGCTGGTGCAAGTTGGTTTTGATTGCCCACCAAAACAATCCCAGTGCCGCAACGTAAAGCGCGGCCCCACTGATGCCGCGCACCCCGTTCACGTCCGGCGTTGCCGCGATGGCCGTGAGGTGGAGCAGCCCGAACACGATTCCACAGACCTTAATCAGTCTCATGCCGGGCGTTAAACCGGCTGGCTGAACGAAGAACCGGCGCATGGCCCAGCCGAAACTGGCGAGGCATCCCACCAGAAGCAGCCCCAACAAAAGCGGCGCCGAGATCCACTGCCATGCGGAAGCGGTCATGTAGCCAGCTCGTCCCCTGCCTCCCGGCAAATTACGGGAACATCTCTCAGGCCCGAACGGCAGGCTTCCATCCACTTGCGATAGCGTGGGTTGGGACGTGTAGAATCGAAGCGCAGGACCTCCATATGGCAGCGATAGTGCGCGTCGTAAAAGGAGGGGAGTTCAACACCGCCCGACCGCATTTGTTGGCCGCCGATCCGTTTCAAGATGGCCGACGAACAGCGCCGGGTACTGGCGGTGCTGATTCCCAGGGCGCCGCCGCACAACTGCGCAAAAGCGTAAGCTGTAGCGATCATCCGGAGAGCTTCGGTGGTGCAGCGCAACGCCTCCGCGATCACCCATCCACCCAGCTCGACATAGGAACAGCCTCGCCGCCGGGCGTCGTGAAGGTCCGCCTCCACGGCTTTTCGCAAATCTCCGCCCCAGGTTTCCGATTGCGCGAGTGTCGACTGAGATATCGCCAAATCATGGAAACCAGCGCCCTTCCGGTGCGGTTGATAGCGCATGCAGGCGGCCACTCGCCCTTTAGCATCCAGCGTCAACAAATGCCAGCTATGCTGATCGGCTGACTGCACGTGGCGGCCGTCGGGCGCGAGTTGGGTAGCAGCCACCGCGCCTTCGTGCAGTGCGATCCGTCCCCGCAATTTTTGTGCTTCGGCCAGCCGGCTGTGGTGGCTAGATGAATCCACGACTATATTCGTGAACGTGCCACCAATAACTGGACTCGGCGACAGCAGAAGATTTCTCCTTTGTACGCCGGATGCATCCAATGAAAACAATCTCATTCCAGTAGAACCTCTTGAAGAAACACTTTTCTAGACAGCCTTCGGGCGGCGTACTGAAGGAACAAAGAGATATACGAACAGTGGGGCCCTGCCCGGCCGGGCGACAGCACGACGACCGCGGAATTCTACTACTCAAGTGGTAATACCGCGAACGGGCCCTCACCGCGCCGGGCCAGTGAGAGCTTAAAAAAACTTTAAGGGCGATAGTACCATCCATACAGTACCTTTGCAAGAAGAAAAGCCACTCGAATGTGCTTTTCAACTGTTCATGTTTGTTTTTTTACTGTCTAATGATCGACTGTGAGGTGGGAGTTACTTGAATGTGATAGAACTCATAGGCTAGTACTAGTGAGATGCAGTACACTCTCGGCGTTGCGGTGGGCTAGCATCGCAATCTCATCCGGACTGAGGATTGTCGGGAGGCTATCGAGGAAGGCGCGGCCCCGCGTGTTGGCGCTGAACGGGTAGTCAACCGAGAAGAGCAGACGATCGAGACCAACTACATCGATGGCGCAACGGAGCGGGGGGTGAGTGAAGTAGCCGCTGGTGGTGATGTGGATATTGGACCGGAAATAGGCTGCGACAGGCTGCCGAAGATGGGGCGCCGCTTGGGAGAGGATGCCACTGGAACGGGCGAGCGCGTACGGCAGGCCTTCGCCCATGTGGCCGATGATGAGCTGCAGGGCAGGGAGGCGATCGAAGAGGCCGGCCAGTATGAGTCGAAGGGTGTGCAAGCCGGTTTCGGTGTGCCATCCCCAGCCCGCGATCGAAAGCATACGGCCGGCCTCTCCGGGCAGGCCAGAGAAATACGCGCGATCAACGACCTCCGGTGGAGGCGCGGGGTGGAGATAAATGGGGACGTTGAGTTGAGCCGCAGCCTCAAAAACCGGAAGGAAGCGCGAATCGTCGAGAAACAAGCCGCCGGTAGTTCCATTGAGTAAAGCGCCATGGAAACCGAGCCGCGTGATGCAGCGCTCCAGTTCGATGGCCTCCTTCGAGGGATCTTTAAGAGCCAAGGTGGCGAAGCCGCCGAACCGGTCGGGATGGGCGCGAACGGCATTGGCCAGCTCATCATTGATGTCGCGGGCAAGCGGCGTCGCGCTAGCCGCGTCCAGCGCATCAAAACCCATCGCGGCGAGCGAGAGGACCTGAAAGTCGATGGACGCCTCATCCATGGCGGCAATGCGGCCAGCACCTATGTCGAGGAGTTTGGGCTGAAGCTCCGCAAGCTGCGGAGCGGCGCCTTGGCCATAGACTCCGGTGGCTTGGAGGTACGATTGGGTGACGAAGTGCTCTTCGAGCGTGATTACCGGCATTAAAGCTTGGATGATCCACACGCTCCGCGAGTTCCACGGTGTTTTCGAGCATCCGCCGTGCCTTCCCAGGCGTCTTCACGGATGAACTGGCGATTCGTTCCCATGAATCATCAGGTAGCTTTGTACGCGGCCGTACCGGAAGCAAATCCGACGATTTATGAGCTGTATCCGTCCCGAATGTTGCGCGACGCGAGTACACAATGGATCTTTTGTCGTGGCTGTGATGGAACGGACATGTTCGCCATGTTTATCCTGGCGTTGTAATGACGTTCCAGGGTCTTTCGCGAAGTTCTGCAAAAAACGTTGCAGCGAGGTACTATCATCGAAGTGCTCACTAACCTGCGAGTCAAGAACTTCAAGCGGCTTGAGGATGTTCAGATAGAGCTTGGCAAGACCGTAGTGTTCGTTGGACCCAACAATTCAGGTAAAACGACTGCTCTGCAAGCGCTCGCCCTGTGGGAGATCGGTCTCAGAAAATGGGTGGAGAAACGGTCCGCAAAGGACACACCTGAAAAGCGACCAGGTGTCACTATCAACCGGCGTGACCTGATCGCCGTACCGGTGCCAGATGCCAATCTGCTGTGGCGAGATTTGCATGTTCGCGCGATTCAACGCAACAATGGCAAGCAAGACACCAGGAATATCCGCATCGATATCCTGGTTTCGGGCGTGACAGATGGCTCCGAATGGGAATGTGGCTTTGAGTTCGATTATGCGAACCAGGAGTCATTTTATTGCCGTCCATTGCGTACCAATGAGGAACTGCAACCGCAGCGCATGTCTGTCCCGAAGTTGGCGGCGCCGGCTAGCGTAGCGTTTCTGCCGCCGATGTCAGGCATGGCGGCCACGGAAGACCGGCTCCAGGATGGAGCGATCAATGTTCGAATCGGCGAAGGCCGCACCGCAGAGGTTCTCCGTAATCTTTGCTTCGCGATTTATTCGACTTCTGAACGGACGAACTGGTTAGCCCTAACTTCGCAGATCAAGAAGCTGTTCGGAGTGCTCCTGAGCCCGCCACAATTCATCAAAGAAAGAGGGCAGATTACAATGTCCTATTTCGAGGGGGGAACGGAATTGGATTTGGTCTCCTCTGGGCGGGGCCTGCAACAAACATTGTTGCTGCTGGCGCATCTCTATACCCACCCCCAATCCGTGCTATTACTTGACGAACCAGACGCTCATCTTGAGATTCTTCGACAGCGACAAATCTATCAAATTTTGACAGAGACGGCAGAGGCACAGGGTTGCCAGGTTATTGCAGCAAGTCACTCCGAAGTGCTTCTGAACGAAGCCGCCGACCGCGACATTGTGGTTGCATTTGTCGGTAAGCCGCACCGCATTGACGATCGAGGCGGTCAGGTGCTCAAGTCGCTGCGAGCGATTGGCTTCGAGCAGTATTATCAGGCGGAGCAGGTGGGATGGGTCCTTTATCTCGAAGGCTCGACGGATCTGGCCGTTCTCGATGCGTTCGCTGATCTGTTACAGCACCCGGCGAAACGCTTCTTGGAACAGCCGTTTGTCCACTATGTGGCCAATCAGCCGGCTAAAGCCCGGGATCATTTTTTTGGACTGCGGGAAGCAAAGCCTGATTTGGTCGCCGTCGCGATATTCGATTCGATTCCACAGGAGTTAAACGACCATGGACCGTTGTTCGAACTGAAATGGCGTCGTCGAGAAATTGAAAACTACCTGTGCTATCCCGAGACTCTTCTGACGTACGCTGAACACGTCGATAGTACAGCAGGTCCGCTTTTCGTTCAAGACCTGCGCGATCGCCAGAGAGGGGCGATGCAACAATCTATAGAGCAGGTGTCTGCGGCGCTAAGGGTGTTGGGACGACCTGATCCTTTCGGTCCCGAGATAAAAGCCAGCGATGATTTTCTTGCGCCTGTCTTCCAGAGCTACTTTGAAAAACTAGGGCTGCGCAATCTGATTCAGAAAACCGACTACCACACGCTAGCAAGATACGTTCCAATCGAACGCGTTGACCCTGAGGTAGTTGCAAAGTTAGATCGTATTGCTGCGGTGGCCGCCCTAGCAAGGCCTGTAACGTAGCCCGTCACAAACGGCGCCGCCGTCCAGCTGGGAGTCGGTCGGGCAGTTCCCAGGAAGGACCACACGTACTGCAACAGCAAGGCGCACTATAGGGGACAATGGCCTCGGCTAGCCTGCCTACGGCTGGGCGGCTGTGGCCTTGCCATGCAGCGCCACGTATTGCTGCACCCGGCTGTTCTTGCGGCCGTAGGTCAAGTAGATGACCATTCCGATGATCAGCCATATGACCAGCCGGATCCAGGTGGCCAGCGGCAGGAAAACCATCAGGAGCACGGAAGCGATGATTCCGAGAATCGGCACCACGGGCACGAAGGGCGTTTTGAAGGGGCGGTGCAAATCGGGGCGGCGAACGCGCAGCACCCAGACCCCCGCGCAGACGATCACGAAGGCCAGCAGCGTGCCAATGCTGGTCATTTCATTCAAAATGCCGATGGGCAGAATGGCCGGGAGAAAAGCGACGAAAACTCCGACCACGATGGAGGAGATCCACGGAGTCCGAAAGCGCGGATGCACGGCACCGGCCCACTGCGGCAGCAGTCCGTCGCGCGACATGGAGAAAAACACGCGCGATTGGCCGAGCAGCATCACCAGCATCACGGTGCTCAGACCCATGATGGTTCCGATCAGCACCAGAAACTCGCCCCAGCGCACCCCTGTCTCAGCCATTCCTAAGGCGATGGGAGCGCCGACATTCAGCCGCGTATAGCTGATGACGCCCGTGAGCAGCCAGGACGTCACGATATAGAGGAACGTGCAGAGCGCCAGCGATCCGAGGATGCCTACCGGCATATCCTTCTGCGGATTCTTGGCCTCCTGTGCCGCGGTGGAAACCGCGTCGAATCCAATGTAGGCGAAAAAGATCTTGCCCGCGCCGCGCATTACGCCCGACCATCCGAATTGCCCGGTGACGCCGGTATTGGGTGGGATGAACGGCGTCCAATTGGCCTTGGCGAGCGCCAGGTGCTGCAATACGTAGCCGGCCGCGATGGCGATGAAGACCAGCACCGTGCCAACTTTGATGAAAACGATCACAGTATTGATGGTGGCGGATTCCTGGATGCCGATCACCAGGATGGTAGTCACGATTGCGATTGCCAGAAACGCGACCACATTAAATGCCGCCGTTGCGTGCGGAAGTGCAGCGATATCCACGCCCGCCGGCAGCGATGCCACGGGTTGCCACATCTGCCGATAGTAGGCCAGGTGGGTGCCCGGCGTATCGATCCACTGCGGCGGCAGGTTCAGGCCTAGCCGCGCGAGCAATTGCACCACGTTGGCCGACCATCCGGAGGCCACGGTAGCGGCCCCGAAGGCATATTCGAGGATCAAGTCCCAGCCGATGATCCAGGCGAAAAGCTCGCCCAGCGTCGCATAGCCGTAGGTGTACGCAGATCCGGCAATCGGGATCAGAGAGGCGAATTCGGCATAGCATAACCCGGCGAAGGTACAAGCGATTCCGGCAAAGATGAAGGACAGCACGATGGCGGGGCCGGAGTTCTGTGCCGCTACCGATCCGGTGAGGACGAAAATGCCGGTGCCAATGATGGCGCCGATACCCAGCGCGATCAGATTCGTGGCGCCCAGCGCGCGCTTGAGGGTGTGCTCGCCAACTTCGTCAACCTCCTCCTTGATCATGTTGAGGGGCTTTTTGACGAGTAGATCCGGCATGGTTTGTGTGCAGCGTAACATATACGCCGACGCGTGTGCACAAATCGGCGTTGGGTGGGGCGCAATCCGTCCCATAAGATCCGGCGATCATGGCAAAGTGCGCCGCTGTAAACCCGGTTTGGGGGAGTGCGTGCCCAAAGGTGCCGCCGGTATCACGCTGTCGATTTACGGTTTCGGCGTGCACACAAAGTTGGCGGCGTCATCGAGACTGCCCGATCCCTGATAGCGCGCAACTTGCGGATAGGCGCACAACGGACGCGTGCGATCCACCCGGCCCCCCGCTGAGTGTGAGGCCACAATCCGGGTTGGCGGATTAGCTCTTTCCACCCACTGCTCCATGGCGCCGACGGAATCGAACGAATTCGGACCCTCGCCGCCGCCGCAATGATCCATCCCCGGGACCATGAACAGGCGGATGGAACTGCCGGTCTTGGATGCGCCGCCCATTTTGTCCAGAACGCTGGTGTAGTAATTGATGCTGTTCTCAGGGGCAATCAGCGGATCTGTCCAGCCGTGGTACATCAGTAGTTTTCCGCCACGCGAGAAAAACCGCTTCAGGTTGGGATCGTTGGCGGTGATAATATTGCGATCCACCGTTTCGGCCAGCGCGACGCCTTGGTCGAAATCGAAGGTGCGCCAGTCCCAGTTGGGATCGTGATAGACGATGTCGCGGAACTCCGCCATGCCGATCTCGGACGGCTCCCGGCCGCCCGCCATGAAGGCCCAGCCGCGCTCGCTGCCCGGCTCGAGGCCCGGAAAGATCGCTTGTCCGGTGCGCGGATTGGTGGCCGGACCGTAGATTTTCTTAGCCGCTTCCACTTGAGGCGCGGTGAGGCAGGTGGGCGCATCGGCGCCCGGGCATGCGAGAACCTTGGGATCGAAATGACACTGGCGCGGATCGTCGATCAGCCCGTCCCTCAGGCCATCGGTAGCGTCGCAAGCCTGGATGACGGCGTCATGCATCATTCGATATTTGGACGGCGGAATGAAACTGGCCGGATCTTGGTGCGTGGCTGCGCCCAGCCAGACTACCGAAGTCATCAGATGGATCCAGTTATTGGCTGGGGCGCCCGCGATGATGCCGTCATAATCGTTCGGGTAGCGCTGCGCTTCCTTCAATCCTTGCTTGCCGCCCGAGGAGCATCCGATCCAGTAGGAATATCGCGGGCGCTTGTCGTAGTAGGCCGCGACAATCGCCTTGGCTTGGACCGTCATTTCATGGACTGCGCGATATCCGAAGTCGACCACCTTCTCAGGATGGCCGAGCGCGAAGCTGCCATCCACCACGCCGCCTGCGTGCCCGGTGTCGGTGCTGGCGGAGGCGTAGCCTCTCTGAAGTGCGGCCATCAGGGCGTCATAGCTGATGGAACCGGTCCAACCGCCGTTCCCCACGCCTTGGAACTTGCCGTTCCAGTGGGCGGCGGGAAGCCAGACTTCGATCTTGATGTCGGAGTCCTGGCTGGGGCGAAGGGTAGCGGACACCCGGCAAAAAGGGGGCAGGCTGTTGGCCGAGATGGGCGAGGGCGTGAATCCGCCGGACGGCATGGTGAACGCGCCGGCCCCCACGGACTGCGCCGAGGTGATGGTAGTGTCCGGCAGCTTTAGGGAGGCCAGGCTCTCGCAGGTTGCGGCCCCGGCGTTTATAGCGCCCAAGAACAGGGCCAACGGGGCAATGAGGCTAGAACGATTCGGCGGCATGTTGGAATCGATTATATGCCGCCGGAAGCTTTCACATTTCCTTAAAGCTCTCGAGGAATTGGGCGTCGGAGGGAGTTTCGGCTGCGGCCACCGATGGGCGCGAGGCGGGCCTCGACCCCGGTGATTTCGCGACGGCCGACTTGAGCGCCTGCAGGCCGCCGCTGGCCGGCGCCGGCAAAAGTTTACGGGAGGCGACAGCAGACGCCAGCACTTGCTTGGCGGGCGGCGGCCTTCTGACACCATTTTGATCGTCGCTATCCACCATCCGGGACAGCTTGCGAACCGTATGACCCATGGCTTCGGCCTGCGCGGACAGTTCTTCGCTGGCCGATGCGCCCTGCTCGGCGCTGGCGGCAGTACCCTGCGTCACCTGATCCATTTGCGCGATGGCTTTGGAGATTTGCTGGATGCCGCGCGATTGTTCCTGGCTGCCCAGATTGACTTCGTCCACTAGCGTCTTCACCTTCACGGTGCTTTCCGTGATGGCGCGCATCACGTCGGCGACGCGCTGCAGCCGGGTGCCCCCTTCATTGGATTTCGCGATCGATTCCTCGATCAACGCGGAGGTGTCCTTGGCCGCTTGAGCGGAACGCTGCGCCAGGCTGCGGACTTCATCGGCCACTACCGCAAACCCCATGCCAGCTTCACCGGCGCGCGCCGCTTCCACGGCCGCGTTCAACGCGAGGATGTTGGTCTGGAAAGCAATCTCGTCGATGACCTTGATGATTTTCGAAATCTTATCGCTCGATCCGGTGATCTCCTGCATGGATTGCATCATTTCTTGCAGCGTCTGATTGCCTTCGGTAACCCGATGATCAACGTCGGTCATGAGGCTGGCGGCGGTGGAAGAATTCTCGGCGTTCTTTTGCGTCATCGACGTGATCTCCGCGCTCGATGCCGAGGTCTCTTCCAGTGATGCGGCCTGTTCGGAAGAGCCTTGCGCGAGCGCCTGGCTGGAGGATGCCACCTGCGCCGACGCGCTGGCCACTTGTCCCGCGCCCTCGCTCAATTCGGTGACGGCCTGGCGCAACGCCCGGGTCAGGCTGCGCACAAACAGGTATAAGGTTCCGCTTCCCAGCCCGACCGCGAGCAGCAGGAGCAGCCAGGTGAGCGACTTCACCCGCGTGCCCGTTGCGAGCGCTTCGGCAGTGTACTTAGTGCCAAGGGCACGGTTGTATTCGGTCTCGGCATGGATGGAGTTGCTAATGTCTTCGTAAGTCGCCGTACCTTCTGTAAGCATCTTGTATGCTTCTTCATTTTTCTTGGCTTCGCTCAATCCTTTGACTTTATCCCATAGGTCATAGTATCGCTGGAGCCCGGGATCGACCTTCTGATTGATCGCTCGCTCCTCGTCGGTAAAGATGGCGCTTTGAACATCCTTATTTTCCGACGCGATTTTGGTCTTCAGGCGCTGGATTTCTTGATTCATGTGCTCCATGTCACTGGAATCGTCGGACGCCACATGTCTCCACATGTCGCCCCGCATTTCCAGGAAATCGGACTCCATTTTGCTACAGGCGGAAACGCCCGCCAGCGCATCGTCTGCGAGGGAGTGCATCGACTTGTCATAGCTTTTCAGCCCGAGCAGGGAGACAACTCCCAATACAATGGTCAATCCGATGAGCAGCGCGCCGATCAGCGTCAGTTTCTTTCCAACCGTCATTTGCGAGTCCATAAGCTTCCTGAGTAGCCTTATCGGGCGCGAGGCAGTTTTCAAGAGTTCTGGTTAACGGGCGGCTTTTGCCAGAAACTCTTGGGAGGGGATGGTCCAGCCGAAATAGGTTTCAATATTGAACAGGGTGGCTTCCTGCATGGACGGCGGACCCGCCGCCAGGGTGGCGTCGGTGATCAGGACCGGCCAGTAGTCGAGGAAAAATGCGTCGCGCAGGGTGGATTCCACGCACACATTGGTCGCGATTCCGGTAAAGAAGAGATACCGTACCCCGCGCGCTTGCAGCTCGGCATCGA
Organism: Bryobacterales bacterium; assembly: GCA_963776805.1. GTDB lineage: Bacteria > Acidobacteriota > Terriglobia > Bryobacterales > Bryobacteraceae > Palsa-89. The sequence continues at coordinate 374,693 of CAVZOD010000028.1, read as the reverse complement.
GCGCGGTGCGGGCAAATCCGCTGTAGCGTGTCTTGACGATCACGATGTCGCCCGGCTGGGGCGCCAGCTCGTCCACAATGGCGAAATCCCACGTGCCGGCGGTGACCAGCTTGCCCTTCAGCTCCGGACGGCAATTCATCAGACGGATGCCGAGCTCCTTGTGCCAGTTGGGCGATTCAGGGCCGCCGCTATCGCTCAAGTCCGCCTGGTACCCCATCTGCAAATACACCACCGGCATTCCGGAGCGGCGCGCGGCCGATAAAACCTGGCTGATGACGCTGACCACTCGGGGAGCGCCGGAAATATCGGCGCCGGCGATATCGAGCATCCCGTTGCGGCTGGCGAAGGCATTCTGCATGTCGACCACCACCACCGCCGAGTTGGCGAGATCCACTTCCACCGGTTCCGGCTTGGCTTCGAGTTGCATGGCTATTTCTCATCGGCCGAGGGCCCGTACACTCCCGGCGCCGGCACATCCAACAGGCGAAGATAAACCGTCAGTTGCCCGCGGTGGTGGACAACGTGATTGATCACTCGCCGCCGCAGAAACTCCAGGCGCGGCATTCCGAAAAACAGACTGGCCGCCCTCGATTCGATGAGGTGCTGGTCGCTCACGATCGAGATGGCTTCCCGTGCCGCCGCGATGTTTTTGTCGGCTAACTCCAGCAGCTCAGCCTTGGATGCCACGTCGATCGGCCGCTTGGCCTGCCCGCGGATGACGGCCGCGGCCGAATACGGAATTTGCGCCAGGTGGTTCGCCAGCCTGCCGAGCGTGGAGGATTTTTCGTGTGGTTTCCACGCGAATTTATCTTCGGGCACGCACTCCAGGAGCTTCCGCGTGCTGGACATTTCCTGATCGAATTCCTGAAGCAATGCGTCGCGAATCGCCATTCAGCCTGAGCGGAAGAATAGCATATTCGGCCTGCTACACGAGAGCCGGTTCTTTGACGCGCGGCGCGGGAGCCGGCAGCTTGCGTTTCTCCTGCTGCAACGTGTGGACGGCCATCAGCGCGCCGATGGGATGCGCTCCCACTGCCGCCAGCGGATCGGCATCGCGCCCCGGTTTGTCGCCGTTGATATGCCGGAACAGGAACGTCTCTTCAAGCGCCAGCGTGTGTTCCGGGCTCAAGCCATACTCGGCGGCGACGGCCACCACGTCGTGGAAGGCTCGCACCCGCAGGCTGGGCTTGAATCGCAGATCATAGAGCAGCTTATTCAGCTTGTACGCTGCGAGCGGCGGATGGTTGTAGAAGTGGTAGGGATGGTTGTGAAACGTGTAGGCTTGAGGAGGCTCGGCGTTGGGTTTTTCACCAGGATGGAAGACAGCGACAGCGTGTCCATGATGCGTGGTCTCCTGATAGGAGAGCAGTTCCGTGTGTTGCGGCCCAACCGCTCCCAGCACCGCGGCCCAGGGCAACATTTCCGTGTTTCCAACTTCGTCGAGCTGCTCCGCGCTGAGGTTGATGAACGAGTCGCTATGGCCGTTCTCGAGTTCATGAATGCACCAGCGATCGAAATCGTAGGCGGGTTTGTAGTATTTCCAGGTGCCGGGATAATGCGACATGCCGCCGCTCGCGAGCACTGCCACGCGTTCCGGCCGCGAAGCCACGATCTCCGCGATGGCTTTACCTAGCGCGGCACAGCGACGGGCGCTAGGCAGCGGCGGCAAGTAAGTATTGATGAAGATGGGAACCACCGGAATCGCGCGGTTCTGGAGCACCCATTCGAAGATGGCCGCGAAGGAATGGCCCAGGTCGGCTTCCTGGGAATAAGCCATGTCAAAGTCCCGCGCCACCAGTTGGTCCAGCACCACTTCGGCGAGACCCTGATGGATGGGCGGATTCCAGGTGCGGCCGGCGAAGGCCGCGGTGGCGTTTTCGCACGACATGATCGCAAACGTCGGGACGCTCTTCAGAAAAAAGGTCTCCATATGATCGCTGGCGAAGATGATCAATGCGTCCGGTTTGGCTTCATCCAGCAGTTTGCCGAGCCGGAGCATGGCGGCGATTCCAGCGTCGAGTTGCTTGGGGTCCTCTTCCGGCGGCCGCGTGAAAAGCTGCGGCGCGTGCATGGTCGCCATGGCTGCAACAATCTGTCCCATTTGCCCTCCTGCTAATGCAGGACTACGGGATGCAATTGAAAAACCGCAATTTAGAGGCGCAGAAAAGGCGATTTTCCTGGCAAATGAGCGAAGGGCCTCAAAACGGCCTGTGTGAAATCGCTCATGGCATCATTTGCCGAACAGATCTTTGTAGTTCCGATTGTTCTCGCAGACGTACTCGTCCACCTTTTCCAGGTCGCCGCGGAGCGGGAAAACCCGGCTCAGGGTCCAAGGCTTGGCGAAAACGTTGGGGTCTTCGATGGTGGCATCCCACTGCAGATGATCGAAATCGATCCGGTGGAAGCGCTCCACCACGTGCAGTGCCTCGCTGTGGCGATAACCGCCGGGCAGCTCGGTCTTGTCGTTGAACCCGATGGTATCCACCACCAGTGTGTCGCCCTCCCAATGGCCGATGGAGTCGCCCATCCAGGTGGGATCGGGATCGGCGGGATGCGGTGAGCCGTCGGTCGGAATGATGCGAAACAGGTGCAGGTATTCGTGGAGGATGACCACTTTGTCGCGGCCTTGCACGATTTGCCACTGGTAGGGGACGAAGTAGCTTTGAGGAACGCCAGTGGGCATACAGTCCGCGTAGAGGCCCGCGTCGTTGGGCCCGCGGATTACCTTGAATTTCTCGGCTCCCGGCTTTAATTCCGGCGGGGCATCGGCGGCGCGGCCCGCAAGATTGTACACGCCGGAAAGATCGGGCTTGCCGTCGGCCATGCGGGGAACGTCTTTCTTTATATCCGGGGCGGCTTCGGCATTGATCGGAACGGTTCCGGCGACGGTCACCGTGATCGACTTGGTGACCAGTGTATTCTTCGCGCCGTGCACTGTGATGGTGTAGGTTGTGGTCGCCTGGGGAGTGATTCTGCGGGTTCCGCGGGCAGCCACTGTGCCAATTCCCGGCGTGATGGTAATGCCGGCGGGATTTTCGGCGCCCCAAACCAACAAGAACGACTGGCCGGGTTGAATGGAGCCAGGCTCGGCGGTGAACTTGTTAATCCGTGGCGGCGGCGCGAAGCGCGCCTGGATGCGGCCCGATGGCCCCAGCGGACGATCTGGTTCAGGCGGTGGCGTTTGGCCCAGAGCGAACGAAGCCAGAACCGCGATGATTAGTCCCGCGCCAAAGTTTTGCATGAGCCTTCTCCCAAAATAGCGATGGCCACAGATCACGCTACAGCAAGATCAGGCGCGGCGTCAAACGGAGCCGCTGTCAGTGACGGAAAGTGACCTCCTGGACTAATACTTGGGGTTCGCCGGCAGGGTTCGTTTGAGCTTCCAGCCTGAGGCCACTGGGCTTGAAGTCGCCGAGAGAAGGCGGACCGACGAAACCGTCCGACGTGCCAGATTCAAAAGAAGGCGATTCCTTGCGACGCCAGGATCACAGCGGCCCACAGGATGAGCGACAGCGCGTAGGCGAGTTTGGCCGGCAGAAGCGCGGCGAAAACCAGCGAGATGAGCAATAGCATTTTCACGCGAAACGAGATGCTGTTGTAGCATTTCAACGGTTCCAGCCAGAACAGAAGAACGCCAGTGAGGAGCATCCAGGCCAAGCCGATCCGCTTCCACGGGCGCATTACCGAAAACAGCAGCGCCCCTCCGAACCATGCGATTCCGAGCACGTGCAATGATCCCAGGATGGTAAATCCCCAGGTGGATTCGCGCAGAAGCGTGCTGGATGGCGTCTCTTGAATCCAGCGGCAGATCGCCAATAGGGACATCGCGCTAGGCGTCGAGATCAGCGATCGCCTTGGCGCTAATCACGACAGAGGACCATAAGATCAGCGAGAGGATGGCGGCGGCTCGCCCATTTCCCGCCCGCACCGCCTTCCGATGCACAGTGAAATGCGCGAGCCAAGCGAGAGCGAGCAGGACCATCTTCGCCAGGAATCCAGGGTTGTCAACGTAACGATTGACGTTCGAAAAGAACAATGCGGCGCCGGTGACCAGCATGATGGCGAATCCCGCCCAGGTCCACGAAGCTAGCGTCTTAGCGATGGCCTGGTCACGCGTTCCGAATCCCAGCAGCCACAGATCGACGATCACGATGGCGCCCACGGAGAACGCCAGGGCCATGACGTGAATCGCTTCAGTGATTGGAAAAAACACTAATTTTGGAAAAAGGGGATCAGCGCCCGCCCGCGGTCTCCAGGACTCGCTCGGCTTTGGCGCGCTGCAGCGGCCACATGGTGAAGAAGTCGGCGTAGGCCACCAGGAACGGAAATGTCACGGACAGCAGCGCCGAAGCGAGCCAGATTTCCGACTGGTACGACGGCGCCCCGTTCTCGAGTTTTCCGGTAACCACATGCGCCAGCGCTCGATACATGATGGCAAACAGGTTGCCCAGCACCGCTGCGGTGACGGCATTCAATACACCCTTGAGAGGCTGTTTGAAATTGGCGAACAGCGATCCCTGGAGCATGTTCAGGATGAAAATGGTTCCGAAGAGGAATGGAATGGGGACCTCCACCATGAAATCCACCTGGTCCATCTTCAGCACGTCCACGCCGATATAATAGGCGCCCCAGCCGATGATGAGAGACACAATGGTCCACACGATGCCCAGCATGGGCTGTTTCATCAGAGCGGGCGATTTGGTGAATGGCCACAGGTCAAAGTTTAAGGACAGGAACATCACCGTGATGGCCGTCACATAGAACACCACGCACGTCCAGCCGCTGAAAAGGCCGTGCGGATCCTGGGAGGGAACGTACACCGGCGCGCCTTTCAAGAAATCGAAATTAAAGAAGATGCGGAAGAAAATGTAGTTGATGGCATAGCAGGCCACCATCATCGCCACTCCCACTCCAATTGGATTCTTGATGAAGGCGGTGAAAGGCCAGCCGCCCCACATAATGGCCATCCAGAACATGATGACCACCGAAGCAATCATGCATTGCGTGAAAATCGGAGTGGGAGGGCTGATGGCGCTGCCCACGCCTGTCCAGTGCGCCAGCACGACAATGATTCCGGCAACCAGCGCGATCAGGCTGAACAGAATGCCGCGAACCGGCTGCGAACGCTCGGCGGCAAATTGCGGCTGTTTCATCCCCCACGTCACGCCCATGACAATTTCCATGGGGATGAGGCAAAGCAGGAAGGTGGCAATCCATCCGGAAAACCGAGGGAAGCCGAATAGCGAAATAAAACCGAGCGAAATAGCCATGATGAAGGCTGTGGCGAGTATGCCGAGTAGAGGTTGTTTGAGCCCGGACAAGGGATCTCCTTTCATGCCGCCAGGCGATCTTATGGCGAAGGCGGCCGCGATTGGGATCGCGGCTAGCCATACTATCACATGCAGCCAGCCTGATGAGACGAGAGTTCAGTAAGATTGTGGAGTCGCATGCCCACCATTCAGCACATCCTCTTCCCGTTCGATTTCTCGGCGGCTGGAACGGCTGCCATCCCCTACGTGCGCGCGCTGGCCAACCAACTGCATGCGCGCGTGAGTATTTTGAGCGTGGTGCCTCCTGCGTGGGTTTCTCCGCCCGGCCTGATTCCTCCGCCGGCCGGCTCGGATCCGATGGCGCTGCAGAAGGCATTGCAAGAGCAATTGGACAAGCTCCCGATCTTCGGCTTGGAGTCGCCGCCGGTGCGGGTAACGGCTTTGGGCGATCCGGCGGAGAGGATCGCCGAATTCACGCGCGATAACCGGGTGGATCTGGTGATGCTCCCGACGCACGGCCACGGACTGTTCCGCAGGTTGCTGCTGGGTTCGGTGACGTCCAAGGTGCTGCACGATGTCCATTGCCCGGCCTGGACCGCGGCGCACGCTGAAAAACAGCACACCAAAGAAGTGCCGCTCAAGATCCTATGCGCGCTGGATGGGAGCGCAAAGAGCCTGGCGCTGGCGCAATGGGCCGCCGACTTCAGCCACCAGATGGGCGCGGGCCTCCAGTTGCTGCATGTGGTGCGGACCATCAGCGACTGGCTGTCGCTGGAAAGCGAACAGACGCTCCAGGAAGAGCTGCGGGCGGAGGCGCGGAGCCGCATCGAGGCGAACCTCAAATCTGGAGGATTAGACCTGCCGCTGCGCATTGCGGTCGGCGAAATTGTGACCACCATCATCGAAGAGGCGCGGCAGGAGGGTGCGGACCTGATTGTGCTGGGGCGAGGCGCGATGCACGAGACGCTGGGCCGTCTGCGTACGCACGCGCACGGGATTATCCAGCGGTCGCCCTGCCCGGTGCTGAGCGTGTAGCGTGGTCTCGCGCTGATGGTTCTGCTCCAAAATGCCCGGCCGAATCACAAACCCGGATTTACGGCGATTTTCCGCCACCTGGGAGCGCTGGGACTCTTCTTTCTCGCGATCCTGGATAGTTCTCCGCTGCCGACATTTGGCGGACCCGATATCCTGATCGCGATTCTGGCGGGCAGTCATCGCAACCCTTGGTATGAATATGCGGCCGTTGCGACCGCCGGCTCGGTGATCGGCGCTTACATCACGTTCCGAATCGCCCGCAGAGCCGGGGCAGCTTATCTCAACAGCAAATTTGGACAAGGCAAGGTGTCGGCGTTCCTGAAGCTATTTCAGAAATGGGGCACCGGAACACTGGTGGCGTCCACTGCCATTCCTTTTCCATTCCCCACCAGCATGGTGTTCGCGGCAGCGGGCGCTTCCGGCTACCGCATGAGCAAGTATCTCCCTACAGTTGCGGTGTGCCGGGCCGCGCGATATTCGGCCATCGGCATCGTTGCCGATCTGTATGGGCGCCATTTCATTCGCGTGATCCGGCATCCCACGCAATATTGGGGCTGGCTGTTGCTGTTTGCGGCGCTCATTGGCGGCCTGATCGCGGTTGGAATTTTGATTAACCGTCGGATTACTGAACCCGCAGGTTGATCATCAGACAAGCCGAGATCAGTTTTGCACGGCCGTATACAAAGTCTGCGCGCCGCTCTGCCCATTCAGCGTGAACGTAACGGGCACCAGGTCGTTGTTGGGAACATTCGGAACAACGATATTGAACTGGTACAGGCCGACAAATGAGGGAGCCAGGCCCGCATAACTCAAATTCGCCTGCGTGGATCCGAACATAACCTGGAGGCCGTTCAAACTGCTAGTGGCGCCCTCGTCAATTTGTCCGGCGGGAACGTTGGGAGTAGCTGGGCCGAATCCGATTCCGTAGGTGGTGATCGTCTCTCCCGGCTTGGCTTGCCTGGAAGTTACGCCTGCGATGGCACCGGGCGGAAGAACATAGGTGCCGTCAGAGAACAGCGCGGCCAGATATTGAGAGCCGTTTACCGCGAAAACGGGGGGGGCGAGCAGCCCGGGCTCCGACGGATTTACACTCACCGCGAACGGCACACTGGTGCCTTGGGCAGTAGTAACGATCACCGGTTGCGGACCAACGCCTACGCCGTCCGGCACTAACGCATCCACTTGACCGGGATTGATGTAATAGATAAACGCAGACTGGCCTCCGACCGTCACTTTGGTTCCATCGAGCGAGGTGGGAGCATTCACGCCATTGAAATCCGCGCCGCCCCATTCCCGCGAATCCGCGGCGAGGTTGGCTCCGTAGATCTCCATCCAGGTTCCCTGAGTGACTGCATCGAATGCACCGTACGAACCGGCGCTGATTATGGTTCCGTTGATCTCAGGACCCACATTGCCGGCCGATCCCAGAACCAGCGACAGACTATCGGCAATGCCGTCATTATCAAGTCCTTCCTCGCGGGTCATGGTCATCAAAACATGAATCACGCGGGTGCCGGTTGGCAGGTTGCCGCTGGTGGACCGCTGGAGGAGTCCACTGTTGTCATTCCGATCGGCCGCCAAAACCGGACCGATCTGGTCGCTGCCCAGCACGGTTCCGGTCCAATTCTCAAATTGAATCGTGAGGACACAGTTATCGTCCTGGGTTGAGAAACCGCCCAGCCAGCCCGCCAGCGCATAGGGTAAATTACCGGCATCGATCAGCGTTGCAGCGGAGGAAACATCAATGTCCTGGAAGGCGGTGCCGACCGGATTGGAATCGTCCGAAACACCCTGACCGCCATAGAAGTAACTGCTCCCGGCATCGGAAGGTCCGCCGGTCACCTGATACAAATCGCCCCCGAGATCCTGATAGGAATCGGCCGTAAAGTATGGGCTCCGGACCCAGCCAGGAACGTCTGTGGAGACGTCGATTGTTGAATTTTGGTCCAGTCCGGGTGAGGCGTCCGCGCCTGGATTGGTAATTAGATTGATTCCAAGCAAAGATTGCGGCGTGGACGGCGCATTCAAAATCAGCGATAGATTGTCGGCGTAGGCTTCGTTATCGGAGCCGTTCACCCAATTCATGTTCAGCGTCACCACCGCCTTCCGCGTCCCAACCGGAATCTGCCCGATTTGACGCCGAAGATACAAGCCGTTTTCCAGGTTCGCGCGATCGGTGGGCGCCACCGGACCCAAAGTGACGGTACTAAGCTGATTGCCGCTGGCGCCCTGAAACGCCACCGTCAACGTTGCGTTGTCGTTGTCGCCACCGTAGCCACCGAGATATCCAGAAGCGGCAAATGTCACGGTTCCCGCGTCCAGCGTAGAACCGCCCGATGACACATCGATGGTTTGGGTGAAGGTGCAACTCGCCGGATTGCTGCCTCCCGCGAAGTAGTTGTTGCCGGCGCCTCTGGGAACGATGTCGGTTGGCGAAATGCCGTTGATGTTCATCCACGCTGTGCTGTAGGTGTAGACATCGCAGCCAGCCGTGCGCGACCATCCGGGTACTGTGGCCACCGTGGCGGTACCATCACCGCCCGCCCCGGCTTCTGCGCCGGCGTTCACAATCAGGTTGCCGCCGAAGATCGTGGTTTGAGCGGCTAGAGGAATAACTGTACACGTCAGGACGACGGCTCCGAGAAGTATTCGCATGGGATTTTTGGGAGCCGGCATATCCGCCTTCTTTACCGGCTTTCAGGCAGTATACACGGTTACACGCGATGGCGCTTCCTGATTATCGCTGAGAATTCGTAGGTGATTGTACCGAGATGGTAGATGGCAAAGGTATGGCGTCCCCAAGGGGATTCGAACCCCTGTTATCGCCGTGAAAGGGCGGTGTCCTAGGCCGGGCTAGACGATGGGGACTTTCCGGGAAGGAGCCTTGCAGAAACCAATGTAACACGCGTCCGCCGGCCTTCGGCGGTCGAACCGCGTCTTATAGGGTCTTCAAGTAAGCGATTACGTCGTTTTTGTCCTGCTCGGACAATTGATCGGCGTAGGCCGGCATTCCGTTGCCGCCGGTGTTGATCAGGTCGCGCACGTTGGCTTCGGTGACCGGCTTGCCATTGACGAGCTTGTCCATCTTGAAAAGCCCCTTGAGCCCTGGCCCGACCTTGGTGTCCGTGCTGTCCGAGTTGTGGCAGACCGAGCACTGATCGAAAACGTCCTTGCCTTTGGCGGGGTCGCCCGGCTTCGCCTTATCCTGGGCGTACAGCCCGGCCATCAAAATCGCGCCCGCGGCGCAGCCTACGATCCAATTCCGCATTCGAATCCTCCCGAAGATAGTTACTCACCCAGGATACAATTTTAGCGGCGACGAGTCATCTGACCGCACGCTATCGGAGAGAGGGATTCTGCGTTCGAGCGGCTTAACCCCGATTTAACCGAGGGCCGAGCGCGGCAATCACGAGATGCTCTAACTTGAAGAGTCGGCGCGGATCGGAGACCTCGATCCAATGAACCGAACACTGATCCCGAATGTATGTTCGTGCCTCTGGTGGCGAAGAAAAACCCTGCTCGCGCATGATATACCTAACAAAGTTGTCATCACCTTGGTAGGCGAGATGATTCTTCATGATTCGAAAGCACAGGCCGTCTGGACGGTTTGATGACCTTTGTCTCGTTGACGCTTTGCCCACGTAGATCGCCTCCAGGGTTCCTCGATGTGGATGATGTAAAGGCCGGTGGTGCATGGGACGTCGGCCGGCTTGAGTGCTGAAAACCTGTGCCTTGGACAACCCGATCAGCAGGGCTAGTTCATCTAGAATGCCTGCTATGCCGCCGGCTAGCTGCTCACGAACCGACTTGGATTCTCCAGACATTAGGCCCGCATCATAGCGAACGCGCCACTCCGATCTGGATGACTGAGCCGCTAGAATGTTCCTATGGCCAAAGCTCTGAAGGAAGGCGACACCGCCCCGGCGATTCATGCCGAAGATGATAAGGGACAGCCGTTTGATCTCGCCACTCTTAAAGGCAAGAACGTGGTGCTGTATTTTTATCCCAAGGCGGACACGCCCGGCTGCACCCGGGAATCCTGCGAGTTTCGCGATCACTCGAAGAAGTTCACCAAGGCGGACACCGTGATCGTGGGAGTGTCGCCCGATAAAGCGGCCGCGCAGTCGAAGTTTAAAGACAAATTCGACCTGCCCTTCACGCTGCTCGCCGACGTGGATCACACGGTGGCCGAAGCATATGGGACGTGGGTGGAGAAGAGCATGTACGGGCGCAAGTATATGGGTATCGAGCGCAGCACATTCCTGATCGGCGCCGACGGGAAGATCAAGAGGATTTTCCACAAAGTGAAACCGGACGGGCATGCCGAGCAGGTGTACGAAGCGCTGCAATCGGCGTGAGCGGTCAGAAGCGCAAAGGGTGCGGCGCGCACTACAAAACAGGCCAGGAACCGGTTCGCGCCGCGCTCCGTTTGCGCGAGTCCCTTAAAAGCTATAGCGCAGCGCAAGCAGCGCGAAAGAATTGCGATGATACTGACCTAGAAAGTCGCCATCCTCGCCGCGAATCCAACTGTAGCCGGCGGTGGCGCGCCAATGCTGTCCGAAGGTTTGCGAATATTCCGTGCGCAGCCAGCTCCCCTGCCCGTTTTGCCGTACCGCCGCGTCCACGGCCACGCTGCGATTGGTATCGATGGTGTACGCGGCATGCGCCAGCACTGCTCGTGCAAAACCAAGCTCGGGTGAAAACTGCAGCGTCGGAGTGCGCGCTGTGATGGCGTCGCCCGCATAGCCTGCGACGATGGAAAGCTCCTTGATCTGGCGCTCGAACTGAAGCACGTAGATCACGTAGTTATCCTGTTGGCGATCGGGCGACGTGTAATAAGCGGCTTCGGTCTTCACTGTGAACCAGCGCAATGGCACGGCGGCGTCGGCACCGTACAATCGCAACTCGGGGTAAGTGCGGATATAATCGATCGCGTTTCCCAGCGGACTTAGGGTCCCTTGAAACACCGGCAGATAATTGAAGCCATCGTAAAAGCTGGCCGAGACTTCATAGCCGGTGCCGATGTGATTCCAACGCGCGCCAAAAGCCGAACGTCCCGGGAATTCGGACCCGAGATCCACCAGTGCGAGGCCTTCCACGGTTGTTGGAAGCACGGTCCAACGTTGGTTGATCAGAGGCGTGCGGCTGGGCGTGAACCGCGGCTGCCAAACGAAGTCAAACGAATCCGTGCCTGTGTCGTAGATGACGCGCGCCGCCAGGACGGCCAGGAAATCCGGATCGGTGACGGTGAGAAAATCCTTGGGCGCGAAGCGATCGGTGGGATTCAGGATGTCGGCCTTGCCCCAGCGGATGAACTGCTTGCCGAAATCGGCTGTTAGTTTGCCCTTCGTGATGGTCGCGTTGAACTCGCGCAGCGACAATGCGGGACGCTCAAGCGAGCGATCCTGCCAATCCAGATGCAGGCTGCGTTCCACTTGTTCGTGCGTATCGAAGCGCGCGTCGAACGAGCCGGCGAATCGGAGCCACGGGAGCGCATTATAAGAAGCTTCATATCGAAACACGCTGTCGTCGACGGCTTGGCCGCTGTCGTTGGGCGCGGTTTCGGGATATAACGACAGATCGCTTTCGACAAATCCGCGCTGGTTGAAATTTTGCGCGGCTGCGGGGAGCCACAAAAGCACAGGCAGAAGCGCCCGCGCCAGCTTACCCACGCCTCAATGCCTCGAGCGTAAAATCTTCGTCCTTCATCGGGACGTTGTATTCCAGTTTCTCGAGCTTCAGCACGGTGCGGCTGTTGCGCCCGGCATCGTACACTTCCACGGTTCGCGGCGTCCAGATACCGCCGACGTTTTCAATGTCACTGTAGTGGATGCGGCGGACGAGCTTGTCTTTGGAATAGCTTTCGATTTGCGCAACCACATAGTTGTCTTTGCGAACCCAAACCAGGGACGACGTGTGCTGCGAGGACTTGGTTTGCTTGGGCTTCGATTCGATCTTCCAGCAGGCGGCGCCGTCGATGATGTCGTTGCCCGCGAGCTGGTAGTCGAACTGATCCACGTCCCGCTCTTCCAGATCTTCGAAGCTGAAGTCGGTGCCGAAGAACCGCGTGGAACGGTCCTGGGTTGCGATGCGCCGGTCGCGTTCGATGGCGGGCGTCCACATCCACTGGTCGGAAGCGCGGTCGGTATGATTCACGATCAGCAGCGCCACGCCCTTCACTTCCGCCGGAGCCGTGAATCGCAGAATCACTTTGCTCGCTCCAAACGATCCAATGCGCGAGTACTCCCAGCGCTTGATGCTGACCTTTTTCGACGACCCGATCACTTCGAGCGTCCCCTCATACCGCTGCGACTTGGATCGCGAATGGGTTTCCGATTCGAAAATGATTTGCCGCGCGTCCTGCGCGGAAGCGAGTGCAGCGACGAGGAGGCAGAGCGAAATGAGTCTACTCATACTCCAGAGCCTCTACGAGTGATCCTCGAACGGCCGTTTCCGCCGGCGCGATTGCAGACAGGAACGCCACCAGCGATATTCCGGGCACGAGCCAGAGCGCGATTCCATAAGGGTATTCATAGGCAAGCCGCACACCCGCGATGTCAATCGCCTCGTTGTGCAGGCTGTAGTAAAGCTGCAACGCCCCGAATGCCAATCCTAATATCAATCCAACCGTGCCGACAGCCAGCGCTTCCAGCCAGATTGTCCCCCGAATCTGGTTGCGCAGGCCGCCCACGGCCTGCAATACGCCGAGTTCGCGCCGGCGATCGGTGATGGAAACGGTCAGCGTGTTCACGATGCCGAGCACCGCCACCAACACTGCGACCGCGATCTGCACATACGTGATCCCGAACCACTGATCGGTGAGCCGCAGAATGTAACGCCGCACATCGCGATTGGTGAGCACGAACAGCCGCCGCTGATCGCCGAACTTCTCCAGGATTCGCCGCTTCACATCGGCCTCCGCTGCGCCCGGCGCAAGATAGATGCGGAAGATGTTCACCGTGCTGTCGTTCCAATAGCGCTTGTACAGCGAACGGTCCATCAGCAGGCTGCCCTGTTCATCGGAATAATCGGTGACGATGCCGGCGATTGGAAGGCGCAGCACTCCGCCCGGGCTGGGAATATCGAGGGCGTCCCCCAGCTTGACGCCGCGTAGCAGCGCCAGGTTTTCCGAAGCGAGAACGGCTTTGCCTGCCTGAGTCCTCCGGAACATGTCCTCGGTGTTGCCGGCAACAGGAGGCAGCGTGGCATGCTTTCGCAGGTCAGCGATATCGGCGGCAACCAACATGGTCGGTTTCCCCTGGACGTCGATTCGCGCGTCACGCACCATTTGCAGTTCGCCCACTCCCGTGATCGCGGCCAACTGCGCGCCCATACTTTCCGGAAAACGAAAGTCGCGCTGAGTGAGGCTTTGCGAGGGCGAAACGTAGAGGTCCGGGTTCAGAGCGACAGTGAGCCAGCGGTAAATGGAATCGTAGCTGGCGCGCGTCATTCCGCCGAGCGAGACCACCAGCGCGAGCGACAACATCAGGGCCGCCACGGCTCCCGATGTGCGCCGCGGCGCTTGCAACAAGCTGTCAGCGGCGAGCGTGCCTTCCACTGGCCGCACCCATCGCAGCAAGGGACGCAGTGCGCGCGCCAGCCACAGCGCGAATGTCGGGGCCAGCAACAATGCCGCGAGCACTGCCAAAGCGTCTCCGGCATAGAAAACGATGTGATCGCGCGAAACCAACAGTAACGCGGCGCCCGCGATCGCGACCACAAGCGCGGCTATCCTGCGCATACGGCTCTCGCCCGCGCTCAACTGTTGGTATTTGCCTTTCTGCAGCGCCTGCACCGGATCCACGCGAGCCGCGCTGCGCGCCGGGATCAGGGCCGCCACCACGCTGGTAATTACGCCCAGTACCACTGCGAAAGTCAGCAGCATCGGATTGGCCGAGATCTCATCAGCCTTCTGCGCGATGCCGTAAATCTGGCCTAGCAGCGATCCGATGTAGCTCGTCATCCCGCGCGCAATTGCAATTCCCGCCAGCACTCCGACGACGGACCCGAACAGTCCCGCGACCACGCTCTCACCCAGGAACAGTGTGCGGATCTGCCGCCGTGTAGCACCGAGCGCCCGCAGAATACCGATCTCCGCGCGCCGCTGCGTTACCGCAATCTGAAACGTGTTGTAGATGATGAACATTCCAATGAAGAGCGCAAAGACGCTGCTGACGTTGGCAGTCAGCGTGTAGACGCGCGAGATGGAATCGAACTGCTGCGCGCGGGCCGACGGTTCTTGCACCTGGAAACCGGGTCCCAGCAGCGCTTCGAGCTTCGTTTTCACCGCGCCAAGATTCGTGCCTTCTTTCACGGCGAGATCGATGCGATCGAATTTCCGTCCGCGTCCGAAAACTTTCTGCGCGGCGTAAACGTCCATGACGGCGAGATTGCCGCCGAACGCGCTGGTCAGCCCGCCTGATTTCATAATGCCGCGAATGGTGAAAAGCCTCCGGCCGTCCATGGTGCTCATGGGGACTTTGGCGCCGACGGCCAGATGATTCTCGCGCGCGTAGGTGTCGGTAACCATCAGCGAATCGGGCTGGGCGAGGAACACCAGCGGATCGTCAATCGCTTCGTCGCTCGATTCCAAATCGTAATCGCGCAGGCTGCGATCGCCCAGCATGTCGACGCCCAGGATCAGCAGATTGCCTTGCCCTTCGACGCCCGTGTTTACCACCGCTTCAATTACCGGTACCGCGACCCGCACCTCGGGCACGGCCTGCACCCGGTCCAGAACATTTTCATCGAAGCCCGTTTCGCCGGCCGAGACCTGCAATTGCGTGGATCCCGCGATATGATCGACAGTCTGCCGAAACGCGTACACCACGGATTGATTCGCGGTGTGGATACCGACAAACACCGCGACGCCCAGCACGATTCCCGCAATCGTTAGCAGCCAGCGCGGCAGATGCTGGCGGACGTACGGCCAGCTAATGAGTTTCAGCAGAATCATGAACAGGGGTGCGCAGCTTGCCCGCGCGGTCTTCTTCAATCCGCCCGTCGCGCAAGGCGACCAGGCGCGCGCAGCTTTCGGCCACGTGAATATCGTGCGTGACGATCAGGACTGTCGAGCCGAGGCGCTCATGCAAGTCGCGAATCAGCGCGAGAATCTCGGCGCCGGTGTGCGTGTCCAGATTGCCGGTAGGCTCATCGGCCAGCAGAACCGGCGGATATACGGAGAGCGCCCGCGCGATGGCGCAGCGTTGCCGTTCGCCTCCTGAAAGCTCGTCGGGCAAGTGCTCCCGGCGCGCCGACAGGCCCACCAGGGTTAACAGCTCGCCGGCGCGCTCCTCGATTTTCTTCTTCGGCCATCCGCGCAAATGCAGCGGGATGGCGACATTTTCAAAACAACTTAGGGTCGGCAATAAATTGAAAAATTGGAAAATAAATCCGGTCTTGTCGCGGCGCAGCCGCGTCAGTTCGTCGTCAGAGAGCCCGCTCAGCCGGTGGCCGTCGATTTCGATTTCGCCGGCCGAAGCGGTGTCCAGTCCTCCGATCAAGTTCAGCAGCGTCGATTTGCCCGATCCGGACGGGCCCACGATGGACACCATCTCGCCGCGTCCGATGAATAGATCTACGTTTTCAAGAGCGGTAACCTTGCGCTTGCCTTGAAAGATTTTGCTGACGTTCGCGAGCTCAATCACGCTACTGCTATCATGACCGAAAATCAATGCGTATCGGAATCGACGCGGGAGGAACATTCACCGACTTCATTGTCGTTGACGACGACGGGACAATTGAAACGTTCAAGCTGCGATCGAATCCTCGATCTCCGGCGAGCGTCATCCTGGGGGGACTGGCGCAAGCGGCGGCCGGCCGGCGCGCCGAGGTGATCCACGGATCTACCGTCGCTACCAACGCGCTGCTCGAGCGCAAAGGCGCACGAACCGCCCTGGTAACCACCGCGGGTTTTGAAGACGTGATCCACATCGGACGTCAGAATCGGGCCGAGCTTTACAACCTCACGCCCAAGCTGCGATCGCCGATCATCCCTCGGACGATGTGTTTCGGAGTGCGCGAGCGGGCCTATTTCGACGGGACCATCGCGCAAATACCGTCGGCCGCTGAAATGGCGCGCCTGAAAGCTCGCTTGCGCCGCGCGAAAATACAATCCATTGCCGTCTGCTTTCTGCATGCTTATCGCAATCCCGCGAACGAGAAGCGCGTAGCTGCGGCGCTCGAAGGGCTGGGCTATCTCTGCACGTCTCACCATGTTTGTCCGGAGTTTCGGGAGTATGAGCGCTCTTCAACCACGCTGATCAACGCTTACGTGGGCCCGCTGATGGACAAATATCTGGCCGAACTCGAGCGTGCGAGCCGGCATCGCATCGCGATCATGCAATCGAACGGTGGCTTCATGTCGACGAAAGAAGCGCGCAAACATGCTGTTCGCACCGTGCTTTCCGGACCCGCCGGCGGCGTAGTCGGAGCACTGGAAGTAGCGAAGCTCTCCGGTTTCTCCCGAATCCTGGGCTTCGATATGGGCGGCACTTCCACCGACGTCAGCCTGTGCGACGGCCAGCCGCGCGAAACGCTGGAAGCGTCCATCGACGGGCTCCCGGTGCGGGTGCCCATGCTCGACATCCATACGGTGGGCGCGGGCGGCGGGTCTATCGCGCGCGTGGACGAAGGCGGATTGCTGCGCGTGGGCCCCCAGAGCGCGGGCGCCGACCCCGGGCCGGCTTGTTACGGTAAAGGCACTCGCCCCACCGTGACGGATGCGCACGTCGTGCTCGGGCGGATCGCGGCGGACCAGTTGATCGGCGGCCAGATGCACCTCAATACGGACCGAGCTGCCACGGCCGTCGATTCCATTGCGCAGCAACTGGGCATCAGCCGTGTCCGGGCTGCCCAGGGCATCGTGCGCGTCGCCAACGCCAATATGGAACGCGCGATTCGTTTGGTATCGGTGGAACGCGGGCACGATCCACGCGACTTCGCGCTGGTGGCTTTCGGCGGATGCGGCGGGCTGCATGCTTGCGAGATCGCGCAGGAGTTGGGCATCCGGACGGTCCTGGTTCCCGAGTACGCGGGCGCCCTCTCCGCGCTGGGGATGCTGCTCGCAAGCCACGTCCGCGATTATGCGGCTGGGGTCTTGACCCGTTCGGACTTTGAGCGCGAATTCCTACGCCTGGAGCGCATCGCGCGCAAGGATTTGTCCGGCGCTGAACTGATCCGTTTGGCCGATATTCGCTACGCCGGCCAGAGCTACGAACTTACCGTGCCCTGGAACGCCGCCGATCCCGCTGCGCCTTTTCATCGGGAACACCAGCGCGTCTACGGCTATTCGAACCCCGATCGCGGCATCGAAATTGTCACCATTCGCGTCCGTGCGCGGCTGGATGTTCCAAAGCCGAAACTGCTCTCGCGACGCGCCAGCTCGCGCAAAAACAGGCCGCACGCCCTCCGGCGCATTCACTCAGCCGGCGCTTGGCGCGATACACCGGTCTACGAGCGCGCGAACCTCCCATCTGCGACCCTCCGGGGTGCCGCGCTGGTCCTGGATTATGGTTCCACGACCCTCATTCCACCCGGGTGGGCTTTCTCTTTGGACCAGGTGGGTAGCCTAAAGCTGGTTACGGCGTCAAACTAAATAGAGAGGTCCATGCCCAACATCCGTCCGCAGCAATGGAAGTTCACTTTGGGTTACCTGGCTTGGGTGATCCTGACCATCTGGTTTCTGCATTCCATCTTCACTCCGGCGCAGCCGCGAGAACTGTCTTACAGCGATTTCCTGAACGAAGTGAAGGCCGGCCATCTGGATGAAGTCCACATCACCGAGACCAAGCTCATCGGCATTTACAAGAAGGACGTGCTCAAAACCCTAAAGCCGCCGACCAAGAATCCGCAGATCCAATGCGATCGGATTCCCGGGCTCGACTCGGGGCCGCTGGTACAGGATCTGGAGGCGCAGCACGTGAAATTCTCGGGCACCATTCCGTCGGGCGATATCTGGACCGGTGTCCTGATCTCGTGGGGCCCGCTGCTGCTTCTATTCGTCATCTACTTCGTGGCCATGCGAAAAATGCAGAAAGGCGGCGGGCCGCTCAGCTTCGGCCGCAATCGCGCGAAGATCCACGACGCATCGGAGAACTTGGATACCAAATTCAGCGACGTGGCGGGCGTGGAGGAGGCCAAGGGCGAGTTGCGCGAGATAGTCGACTTCCTGAAGAATCCCGCGAAATACCAGAGGCTGGGCGGCCGGATTCCCAAAGGCGTGCTGCTGGTGGGGCCTCCCGGCACCGGGAAAACGCTGCTGGCGCGTGCCGTGGCGGGGGAGGCGGGCGTACCGTTCTTCTCGATCTCGGGATCGGAATTTGTCGAGATGTTCGTGGGCGTGGGCGCGGCGCGCGTGCGCGATCTTTTCGAGCAAGCCAAGACCAAGGCGCCTTGCATCATTTTCATCGACGAGCTGGATGCCATCGGCAAATCCCGTTCGTCCGGAGCCATCATGATGAGCAACGATGAGCGCGAACAAACCTTAAACCAGTTGCTGGTGGAAATGGATGGCTTCGATACGTCCAAAGCAGTGCTCATTATGGGCGCCACCAATACGCCCGAGGTTCTGGACCCCGCCTTGCTGCGTCCCGGCCGGTTCGATCGCCAGGTGATTCTGGACCGGCCCGACCTGAAGGAGCGCGAGGCCATCCTGCAGGTACATTCCCGCAAGCTGAAGATCGGCCCCGATGTCGATTTGGAAAAGATCGCCGCCGAGACTCCTGGAATGGTGGGCGCCGACCTGGCGAACATCGTCAACGAAGCTGCGTTGAACGCCGCGCGGCGCAATGCCGAGCAAATCGAGATTATCGACTTCGAGCAGGCGGTGGATCGCGTCACCCTGGGCTTCGAGAAAAAAGGCCGCTTGATCAGCAAGGAGGAAAAGGACCGCGTGGCATACCACGAAACGGGCCACACGCTGGTGGCACTTTCCGTTCCAAACGCCGATCCCGTTCGGCGGGTCTCCATCATTCCACGCTCCATTGGCGCGCTGGGGCACACGCTACAGTTGCCAACCAAAGATCGGTTTCTCCTGACTGAGCCGGAGTTGGAGGATCGTATTTCGGTTCTGCTCGGTGGCCGCTGCGCGGAGGATATTATTTACAACGGTGTCACCTCTACTGGAGCGAGCGACGACCTGGCGCGTGCCTCCGAACTTGCCCGCCAGATGGTAATGCGATACGGGATGAGCAAGACTCTTGGAAGCCTGACCTACGGCGTGCCGCACGAATCGCGCTTTCTGAAAACGCCGTTTGAGGGCGAAGAGAAGAACTATAGCGAGACCACCGCCGAGCAGATCGACGCCGACGTTCGCGACATCAGCGACCGGCTCTACCGGCGAGTGAAGGCGATTCTCAGCGAACGCCGCGCCGATCTGGAGTTGGTTGCTTCGGTGCTGATTCAGAAAGAGACTCTGGAGCGCGAGGAGCTCGACAAGCTGCTCGCCGGCGCAGGCCATCCGACAACACCAGAATCGGAAACAGCCCCGCCAGTGCCTACTGGAAGTTCGGTTCGGGGGTGACGACTACCGCCGGCGGGGGCACTGGTGTGCCCGGCGGCAAGTGCCCCGGATACCGGTGGATGGGCGGAATAATCGGAACCATCGGAAGCCGCAAGCCTCCGCCTGGAAGGCTCGGAACGGTTGGAGTCAGCTCCTCCGGCGGTGTCGGCAGCTCCGGTGATTCGATTAGGGGCTTGGGGAATGAGTAGGCGATTACCGGCATTTCCGCGGGCGTATCCAGGGCTTTCTCGGTTGGTTCGTCCGGACGGATCGGCTGCATGGGATGTGCGGCGAAGCAATTCATGCAACGGCCGCGAACCAGATGCACGCCATCTGTGAATACGGTTTCTCCCGCCCGAAGTGTTAACTGTTTCGAAGTCCAGTAGATCTTGTCACCCCACCGGTATGAAACATATCCCGATAGGTTCTTCGTGAGCTTTAATTGCCTTAATTGGGCGAAGTTGATGTTCGCATAGTTGGCCTTGACGGCCGGATCATGCATGGCTTGTTTGGCTTCATCCAGGCTCAGAGCGCCCCCTGGCACGATAGAGTAAGGGTAAACTCTGCGTGTCCCTTGCTGCACCACGATCATGTTTTCCAAGGTGACTGGGGATCTGTGCAAGCGCGCCTGCACGTTCAAACGGTGACGCCAGGGCAGCGTGTGCGTTAATACGGCAGCAGCGATCAAACTGGAGCCGATTGAAATAAGAATGACGAGAAGCCCGGCCCACTTCCATAGGCCAACGCGTGGTGTAGGTGCGGTGAGATCCTTTAAAGTATGCCGTCTACAGCTGTCACAAACTCCCCCTCGATCAGCTGGGAGGTTCCCGCAGGCCCGGCAACGCTTGGCCATGTGGGAAGATTATCGCGCTTTTGGGTCCCAGTACTCAAGGTTCCAAGGCTAGGCTCTAACGGTTATAACGATTGAAGATAATTGCAAGAATGGAGCGGCTGATTCTTCGCCGATGGCTTGATTCCGACCGCGAGCCGTTCGCCCGGATGAATGCCGATCCGCGGGTGATGGAATTTTTCGCCGAGTCGCTTTCTTTCGAACAGAGCAACACGTTCGTCGCTGGAATCGAAGCTGATTTTGAGGAGCGTGGATTCGGGCTTTGCGCGGCGGAGTTGCTGGAGGATCATTCCTTCATCGGTTACGTTGGTCTTTCTGTTCCGAAGTTCACCGCCCATTTCACGCCGTGCGTCGAGATTGGGTGGCGGCTCGCTGCGGAGCACTGGGGCAGGGGACTGGCCACCGAGGGCGCGCGCGAAATGGTTTGGCAAGCATTTCAGGTGCTGGGTTTGCAGGAGTTGGTGTCGTTCACGGTGCCTGCCAACATCCGGTCCCGGCGCGTGATGGAGAAGCTCGGCATGTCCCATAATCCGGCCGACGATTTCGAGCATCCTAAGCTGCCCGAAGGTCATCCGCTTCGCCGCCACGTGCTTTATCGGCTTCCGAGCGCTACTTGGGCCAAATGGTGAAATCGCGGAATGCCATTCGCACCGGCGATTTCATGTGCGCCAACGCTTCATTCAACTCCAGCAATTCTCCGCGCCCCATGTCGAGCGAGTGCTCGTCCGGTTGATACTTGGTTCCGACTTTGTAATCCAGGTAGGGCGTCCTGGACTGTTCAATGTGGCAGCCGACAATGTGGGTGATAATTTTCCCTTCGGTGAAGCGGACCATGCGCTCAGTGCTGGCGACGAAGGCGGGAAAGTCGGCCACATAGAGGCGGCCGGGATAGAGGCTGTCGCCGGCATCCAGGATTCCGGTTTGGCGATCGTAGTAGGCCACGCTCAGTACGTCGTGGCCCGGGATAGGAAAGACATCGATGATGCGGCCGCCCAGATCGATCGTGCCGAAGCCATCGGGCCAGCGCGGGATATCGAAGGTCTTCATGGTCGCTTCGATGCTGAGCGGCACGACGGTGGTGTTGGCTCGGGCGCGAAACTGGGCGTCGCCGGCAATGTGATCGTCGTGCGAATGCGAGTGGCCGACAATCAGCGGCGGGGGTTCTCTGTGATTGCGCGTGGCCCACTCGTCGATGACGCCCGAAACCGCGGTGGCAACGTGCGTTTCACCGGCGCCGGTGTCGATCAGCAGGGCCTTTTCGCTGCCGAAGAAAAGATACAGGAAGGGCTTTTCATAATTAACGCAACCGTTTTCCCGCAGAATGTAGAGATCGGGATTGTAGGCGTGAATTTCCCACTCCGGCGCGTCGCCGCAGGTGGGCCCGCCGGTGCGCCAGGACTTGGGAAGTTCCCCGGTGCGAACACCGCCGCCATCGGGCTGTGGGGCTTGGGCCCAAACACAGCCGCATGCCAGCAGCAAAGCTAGTTTCATCGTGCCCGCTAAGCGATCAATTCGTGCAGGACATTTCCGGCCACGTCGGTCAACCGAAAATCCCGGCCGCTGTAGCGGTAAGTCAGCTTTTTGTGATCAATGCCCATCAAGTACAAGATGGTGGCATGAATATCGTGGACGTGCGCCGGTTTTTCTACGGCTTTGAATCCGAATTCGTCGGTTGCGCCGTAAATGGTCCCGCCTTTCACGGCGCCGCCCGCCAGCCACATGGTAAACCCGAAGGGATTGTGATCGCGGCCGCGTTTTACTCCGCCGCCGGCCATGCCGCCGACCTCGCGCACCGGCGTCCGGCCGAATTCCGATCCGCAAACCACCAGCGTGTCTTTCCACAGGCCGCGGGTCTTCAGATCCTTGATCACCGCGGCGAAGGCCTGATCGGAATTCTTCGCGTTGACGCGGTGTCCTAAGATGTCGGCGTGAGCGTCCCAGGGATCGCCCTTGGAATAATAGAGCTGCACCATGCGCACGCCTTTTTCAACCAGGCGAACAGCGGTGAGAGCTCCGCGCGCAACTTCGCCCGGACCGTAAAGATCGAGCGTGGCCTGCGACTCCTTGCGGATATCGAACACGTCGGGAGCTTCGGTTTGCATGCGGTAGCCGATCTCCATGGATTGGATGACCGCTTCTACTTGCGGATCGGTCCCCGAGTCGTCAGCCCGAATTTTCTCCAGCTTTTGCAATAAATCGAGCTCCCGGCGCTGTTCCACCAGAGAGAATTTGGGATTGTTTACGTAATTCAGAATTTTCTTCGGATCGAAATTCTTTTCAACCACCACCTTCTGGTGTTTCGGCTTGCCATCCTTGCCCATGCCCCCTTTGTCCGCCATCTCTTCGGGCGCGGCATCGGGATCGGCTTTCATGACTTTGTTGGAAATATACGTGCCCTGATTGATGGCCGGGAGGAAGCCGTTGCTCCACAGCGGAGGTCCCACGGTGGTAGGGATATCCGGACACAAAACAACGAAGCCCGGCAGGTTCTGGTTTTCGGTGCCCAAGCCGTAAGTCATCCAGGCGCCCATCGATGGACGGCCGGCCTGGTTGGCGCCCGTATTCAGCATCAGGCAGGACGGCTCGTGATTCGGAATTTCCGTGTAGACCGAACGGACCCAGCAAATGTCGTCGACCACTTCAGAAAGATGCGGCCACAGGTCGCTTACGTCCATGCCGCACTGCCCGTGCTTCTTGAACGTGTAGGGCGACTTCATCAGCTCGCCGGTTCTCCGCTCGGTGGAAATAGAGCCGCCGGGCATGGGCTTGCCATCGTATTTGTCGAGCATCGGCTTGGGATCGAACGCGTCGATGGTGGACAAGCCGCCGTTCATGAACAGAAAAATGACGCGCTTGACGCGCTGGGGATAATCGAGCGTCGCCACGCCGCCGTTGCCGGCGCCGGTGATACCGGCTCGTGCCATGGAGTTGCCCAACATTCCGGCGAAGGCCATCATCCCGAAACCATTGCCGACACGGCGCAATGCATCTCGTCTGGTGAGCGGCTGTTGTTGCTTGTGATCGAACATTTTCAGCACCTTTGTTTCAGATCTTGTTTAGTTGATAAAAATGAATTCCGTGGAACTCAAAAGCACCTTGGCGTAGCGGCCCCAGGCCGTGGGCTCGTATTTAATCTCTTTGGGAGCCTGTCCTTTGCGACCATCTAGCCCCATTCCGCCCATCATCCCCATGCCCATGCCTGCATTGGGAGCGGCGTCGGCTTCGGCGCCACCTTCGGCGTCGGCCGGCTTCGCTGGGTCGGCGGAAACATCGGGAGCGTCTGGCAAAATCCCGGCCGCCGCCGGCTTCGCGAGAACGCCGCCTGGAAGAGCGGCACTCGTAATCACCTCTGGCCCCGAACCGCCATCCTTGTTCTTATGCTTGTCATCTTTGTGTTTGTCGTTGGATTTGGCTTTGTCCTCTTCGTACTCTTTCATCGGCTCCGAGTGCAGATAAGCCAGCCCGATTTGAATCTCCTCTTCGCTCGGCAGACGGCCGTAGGTCAAGGTGTACATCTTGCGAATGCGCGCGCGATTGTCCGGCTCCGCGGCCACTCGCTTGGCCAGTGCTTCGGCCTCCAGTTGGACAAAATCGCTATTCATCAGGAATAGGCGTTGAAGAGGAACGGTGGTGGTGAAGCGCTTTTCGGCGCTGATATTCGGCGGCGGAAAATCGAACAGTTGCAGGTAGGCGTCCAGCTTGTAGCGGCTTACTTTGCCATAAACGGTGCGCCCTGTGAAATCGGGCGTCAGTTCGTGCGACGGGCCGCCTTCCATGGTGTCCAGATTGCCGGCAACATCCAGGACTGCATCGCGAATCTGTTCGGCATCCATCCGCTTGCGATTCGCTCGCCAGTAGAGCCGGTTGCCCGAATCCTTCTCGAAATCCGCTTTGTTGTCCTCGGTGCTCAGTTGATAGGTGGCGCTGAGCATGATGTCGCGCTGCAGCTTCTTGATGGACATGCCATCTTTGACAAACGTCTTGGAGAGATATTCGAGCAACTCAGGATCGGTAGGCCGTTCGCCGCCGAAGCCAAAATTGCTGGGCGTATCGACAATGCCGGTGCCGAAATGCCCCTTCCAGATTCGATTCACGATCACGCGCATGGCGATCGGTTGGTTCACAATCAGGTTCGCCAATTGCATGCGGCCGCTGCCTTCCGTCAGAGGAACGGGATCGCCATTGGACAGCACGCTCAAGAAATGCCGCGGCACTTCCGGCCCCAGATTTTCCGGGTTGCCACGAAGGGCCACCTGGATATTCACCGGCTTATCGGAGTCCTTCACGCCGTGAATAAATGGGTAGGATGGATCGAGTTTTTTCTCGAGGGCGGCAATGTCGTCCTGAGCGGCTTTCAGGCGAGCCTGCGTCTCGGGCCCGAGCCTGGATTCCAGTCCCCAGCCGCGGAAGAGAAGCACTCCGGGTTTACCCTGCCGGTCCATGCTGGCGTTCGGGTCTTCGGAATCTTTCAACTCGCGCTGGAAAATCTCCATCCAGAAATTTGTCACGTCATCGGGAAGCGATTTGAAGCGAATCAACGCCCCGGGGTTGAAGTCCTTGTTCGAAACGAAATTGCTGGGTTTGTCGGTGCGTTTCTTCGGCTTGGTGCCGTCCAGATCCTTGTCGACCAGGACTTTGTTTTGAGCATCCAGGTCGTTCTTCTGGAGCATCACCTGCTCCACTTCATCCTGAAACTGTTCCGCGAGATTCTTCGCCTCGGCCCGGGTCCCGCCGTCCTTCTTCAGCATAGCCTGCCAGGCGTCTTTATATTTGTACTTGTCGGTGGGCTTGGCCATGTACTTGATCCACCGCTCCAGGAGCTCATAATCCAGCCTGCGAGACTCCACCACTTGCGCAATATCCTTCTTTTCTTTTCCGGATACTTCCCAGACGCCTTCCAGATAATTCGCAGTTTGCAAGGCGAGCGTGCGGGATAACTCGTTCGAAGCGTCCTGCGTCATCTGCTTCGCGATTTCCTTCTTCTCGTCGAGCTCGTCCTGCAACTTCAGGTATTCGGCGACCACCTTTTGCGGCGCCCTGGGATATTCTTCGTAAATCGTATTGAAGAACACCCCGGCCAGCGCATAATAATCAGTCTGTGGGATCGGATCGTACTTGTGATCGTGACAGCGCGCGCACGCTACGGTGAGGCCGAGAAATCCGCGGCTGACCACATCCACGCGATCGTGACGCTCGTCGGCACGCGTCACTTCGTTGGAGCCGTTGTCGTAATACCAGGGCCCCAATCCAAGGAATCCCGTCGCCGGTAGCGCTTTATACCGGACCTTCGCATCCATCAAATCGCCGGCCAGTTGCTCTTTGACGAACTGATCGTACGGCATGTCGTCGTTAAACGCCTGAATCACCCAATCGCGATAAGCCCACGCATTGGGATATGGTCGGTAGCCTCTTGGCTTGGGATTCAAGCTGCGATAGTCATCCTCGCCGTACCGCGCGACGTCGAGCCAGATTCTTCCCCAGCGTTCCCCATAGTGCGGCGAAGCGAGCAGCCGATCCACCACTTTCGCAAAAGCGTCGGGTGATTTATTTTTTTCGAAGGCGGCAATCTCTTCCGGCGTGGGCGGCAGGCCGATCAGATCGAGCGTCGCGCGGCGAATCAGATCCAGCTTGGTGGCCGGGCCCACCGGTTTCAGGCCTTCCTTTTCCAAACGCGCCAGCACGAATCGATCGATATTGGTCTTCGCCCATTTTGCATCCTTGACTGCTGGAACCGGCGTCTCTTCGAGCGGCTTGAAGGACCAAAAAGCACGGCGCTCGGGAGAGATCGTATACTTGCCCTTGCCGGCAGCAATTGACTTCGCCGCGTTCTTCGGCCAGACCGCGCCGGCTTTCACCCAAGCTTCCAGTACGGCGATTTCCGGATCGGTGAGTTTTCCGCCCAGTGGCATCTTCAAGCCGGGATCGGTCTGCTGAACGGCGGTAATCAGAAGGCTCTTGGCGGGGTCTCCAGGAACGACGACAGGCCCGTGGTTGCCGCCCTTTTTCATGCCTTCCTCGCTGTCTAAGTGGAGCCCTCCCAGGCCCGATTCGGCGTGGCACGCGAAGCAATTGTTAGCCAGTACGGGACGTACTTTGGCTTCGAAAAAATCGGGATCAGCGGGGTTGGAAGTCTGCGCGTGCAGCAAGCCGATCGCAGACAGCCACAGAACTGATGCTCTTATGGCAAAGCTCTTCATACAGGCGTAGTTCCTTCGGAGCACGAAGTGCTCAGGTTACCCGGCAACAGAGCGGGTAGGAAAAAGCCTGTACGTGGGCCTGCCCACGAGTATTATACCCTAAACGTTCGCTTCGGCTACAATGAAGTTTCCCACCTGAGCAATGCGTACTCTAATCGGCGTTTTCATTGTTGTTTTTGCGGTTTCGGCGGCATCGCCGGCTTCTCGATCGGAGGCGCCCAGGCAGGGCATCCGGACTCCGGGAGTTCAGATTCCATTCTCCAGTTTGAAACCGGACGCGACGTTTCCGGCGCCGGACCGGCCGGAGTGGATGTTCTATTCCACCGAGATCTTTGTTCCAGCCAAAGGCCAGCTCGACAAGATTGACGCAAAAACCAATAAAACCGGGGATCCCGTGGCTGGCATTCAGAAGCCCTGTGGCGGCATGGTTTCCGCGTTCGGCAGTCTTTGGGTGCCCGCGTGCGGTAACGGATCGCTGGTTCGGATCGATCCGAAAACGTCGAAGGTCATCGCGACGATTGGTTCGGGGACAGACGATGTCCGAGGTTCCATTGCGGCCAGTCCGGACAGCGTCTGGCTGTTGACCGATTCGAAGACCACCGTGTCGCGCATCGATCCTGATCAAAATGCCGTGGTCGGCGAGATTCGGGTGCCCGCAGGTTGCGAAGGATTGACCTTCGGCGAGTCGGCCTTGTGGGTTGCTTGTCCGAATGAAAACAAAGTTCTGCGGATCAACCCAGAGAGCAATCTGGTGGACAAGGTGATTGACGTTTCTGCCCGGCCGCAGGCGCTGGCGGTGGGCGGAAATTCGATTTGGGTGCTGTGCGAAAAGGAAGGGAAGGTCGACCGCATCGATCCGAAGACGAACAAAGTGGAGAAATCCATTGAGTTGGATGTTCCTGGCGTGAAGGGCGCGATCGCATTTGGCGACGGCGCGATTTGGATCACAATGACAGGCTTTCCACTCACGCGGATTGATCCACAGTCCGAGTCCGTCGCTCAGCAGTTTTATGGCGCCGGTGGCGGCGCAATCCTCGCGAGCCCAGGCGCTATCTGGCTTTCGAATTTAGACAGCGGCACATTGCTGCGAATCGATCCGAAGCTGGTTCTGGCAACACTCGCCGAATAACTGACTGCGGCGTTAGTGGGTGTGTGAGTGCGAATGCCGGACCGGCATTCCGCGCAGATCTTCGGCGGTCACTACTTTGTGGCGCGTCTCGGCCGGCACGCTCATCTGCTGTTCCACCCACGCTCTCAGCTCTGGAACGCCCACGCCGGCACGCAGATTCGTAAACAGGAACGGCCGGTCACCACGCATCTTGCGTGTGTCGCGCTCCATGATTTCGAGCGACGCACCAACGTAAGGAGCGAGATCGATTTTGTTGATCACCAGCAGATCCGAGCGCATGATGCCCGGGCCGCCCTTACGCGGAATCTTGTCTCCGCCCGCCACGTCGATCACATAAATCGCAACGTCCACCAGCTCCGGGCTGAAGGCCGCGGCCAGATTATCGCCGCCGCTTTCGATGAACACCAGTTCCAGGTCCGGATGGGCGTGCTCCAAATTTTCGATGGCTTCCAGATTCATGGACGCATCTTCACGGATGGCGGAGTGCGGGCAGCCGCCGGTTTCAACACCCGTGACGCGTTCCGGCGGCAGCGTGCCCTGACGAATCAGAAACTCGGCATCTTCGCGCGTGTAGATGTCGTTGGTAACAACGGCGAGGTTCACTGCCGGCCACAGGCTCTGGCTCAGAACATGGACGAGAGCGGTTTTCCCGCTGCCAACGGGTCCGGCGACTCCGATTCGAAATGCGCGATGCGAATGATTGTGGCTCATAAAATTAGAAAAGGAAATAGCGCTGCGCGAGCGGCAAAACGCTGGCCGGTTCACAGGTGAGAAGCTCGCCGTCGGCGTGCACTTCGTAGGTCTCGGGATCCACTTCAATATGAGGCGTAGCCGAATTGTGGATCATGTCGGCCTTGCCGATCTTCCGGCAATTTTGCACGGGCACCAGACGCTTGTGCAGACCGAGTGTCTCCACGTATGGCACCGATGCGAGGGAAACGAAGGTGACGCCTGTGGATTGCGGCGCCGCACCGAACGATCCGAACATGGGCCGATAGAGCACCGGCTGCGGCGTCGGAATGGACGCGTTGGCGTCGCCCATCACGCTCCACGCGATGAAGCCGCCTTTGATCACCATTTCCGGTTTCACGCCGAAAAACGCCGGGCTCCATAGCACCATATCCGCCAGCTTGCTGGGCTCGATGGAGCCGACCTCGCTTGAAATTCCGTGCGCGATGGCCGGATTGATAGTGTATTTTGCGACATAACGCTTGATGCGCTCGTTGTCATTGCGCGAGGAGTCATTCGGCAAAGCCCCGCGCTGCACTTTCATTTTATGCGCGGTCTGCCAGGTGCGCGTCACAACTTCGCCGATGCGTCCCATGGCTTGAGAATCGCTTGACATCATGCTGATAACGCCCAGGTCGTGCAGGATATCTTCGGCGGCGATGGTCTCCTGCCGGATGCGGCTCTCGGCGAACGCGACATCTTCCGGCACCTGCGGATTCAGGTGGTGACAGACCATCAACATGTCCAGATGCTCGGCGATCGTGTTCACCGTCAGCGGGCGCGTAGGATTCGTGGAAGACGGCAGAATATTCGGAAGCCCGGCAATCTTGATGATATCGGGCGCGTGGCCGCCGCCCGCGCCCTCGGTGTGATAGGTGTGGATGGTTCGCCCTGCGATGGCGGCAATAGTGTCGTCGACGAATCCGGCTTCGTTCAGCGTATCAGTGTGAATCGCCACCTGGACATCGAACTCGTCGGCCACGCGCAGGCAAGTGTCGATGGCGGCGGGGGTGGTGCCCCAGTCCTCATGCAGCTTCAGGCCGCATGCTCCGGCTTGGATTTGTTCCACCAGGGGGTCGCGCGCCGACGCATTTCCTTTCCCGAGAAATCCGAAGTTCATGGGCCACGCTTCGGCGGCGCGAAACATCTGCTCCAGGTTCCAACGGCCCGGCGTGCAGGTGGTGGCATTGGTTCCCGTCGCGGGACCGGTTCCACCGCCGATCATGGTGGTGGTGCCGTTCGACAGCGCTTCGTAGATCTGCTGCGGCGAGATGAAATGGATGTGGCTGTCTATCGCGCCGGCGGTCAGGATCTTGCCTTCGCCCGCGATCACTTCCGTGGATGCGCCGACCACGAGATCGGGATCGACGCCCGCTTGCGTGTCCGGATTGCCTGCTTTTCCGATTTTCACGATGCGGCCGTTGCGGACGCCGACATCGGCCTTCACGATGCCCCAATGATCGATAATCAGGGCGTTGGTGATCACTAGATCCAGCGCGCCATGCTCGGATTCGCGTGTCGCCGTGGAGCTTTGGCCCATGCCGTCGCGAATCACTTTGCCGCCGCCGAAGGTGATCTCGTCGCCATAAGTCGCGTAATCCTGCTCTACTTCGGCGATCAGCTCAGTGTCGGCCAGGCGCACGCGGTCGCCTCGTGTGGGTCCGTACAAATCGGCGTACGTGCGGCGCGGAATCTTCATCGGCTGGTCCTCATTGAGTCAAGACCCCATTCACTTTCCCGTTATGGCCGTATACTGCGCGCCGGCCGGCCAATGGCACCAACGGAACTTCTTTCTCTTCGCCTGGCTCGAATCGGATGGCAGTGCCGGCCGGAATGTCCAGGCGCATGCCGTAGGCAGCCGCGCGATCGAAATCAAGCGCGGAATTCACTTCGAAGAAATGATAGTGGCTGCCCACTTGCACCGGCCGATCGCCGCGGTTGCTTACCACTACTCGCGAGGTAGAACGTCCGGCATTCAATTCCACTTCGCCTTCATCGAGAAAGTATTCACCAGGATGCAAAGTTATTCTCCTACTGAATGGGATCGTGAACGGTCACGAGCTTAGTACCATCGGGAAATGTCGCTTCCACTTGCACTTCATGAATCATCTCGGCGATGCCATCCATGACGTCCGCGCGAGTCAAGATGGAAGCGCCCAGGCTCATGATGTCCGAAACGCTTTTCCCGTCGCGCGCTGCTTCGAGAATCTCCGCCGAGAGAATCGCGACCGCTTCCGGATAGTTGAGCTTCAGGCCGCGCGCGCGCCGCTTTTTGGCTAATTCGGATGCGACGAAGATCATCAGCTTGTCCTGCTCGCGCGGAGTCAGATGCACTTACTACCCTCCTTAAGTTAATGTGCTTTTCGGGGAAGCGTGGCGACTCGGCCACAAAGAATCCACTTGGCTGCTTTCCAGATTTCCAGCAAGCCGCTCGCCAGCGAACGTCCGCTGACCGCCAGACCGCGAATCACCAGACCATGCGCCCGCAGCGCAGTCACTCCCCATATTACTTCAGCGCTCGAAAGTTGGTCAGCCACCGTTTGCATCTGGGATTCGAAGCTCTTCCAATAACCAGTCGGCTCGCCGGCGCGGCACACGTAGCACGAAGCAAAATGGCGGAACGGTCCGAGCCGTGCGATGGAATCCATGTGTTTGTGCATCGGCGCCAGGGTCCATCGTTCAATCGCGATGGGTTGCCCGTCCGCAATCAGCTCGAAATCCGATGTGAGCGATTCGAAGCGGAAGATTTCATCCGACGCTTCACGGCCGGGCGCCACGCGATCCCACCAAATGAGTGAGCCGCCGCGTTCTATCTCCACGCGCGCAGTTTGGTCGAAGCGCGAACCGGCGAACGGGATCAACTGGTCGGGAAGATATTCCAGATACGCGTCCGCCGCGATGTGGACGCTGGCGCGTTGCGATGCACGGCTATCCAGCGAGCGGCTGCGATACACCCGCGTGGCGCCGGTGGACGTTACCTGCGCTTGCGCGCGCGGGCCGACCTCCACTTGCCAGGAAAGCGAATCAGTGTCGAGAATTCCGCCGGAGAGATTGTGAACGTGCGCGAGCATCTCTCCGGACGCGGCACGAAAACCGCGCACCACGCGCCACGGGGGCTGCTGCTGTTTGACGCGCAGAATAGTCGCGCCTGTGTCGTTCGATTCGAAAGACAAGTGCAGGTTCGAAGCAGACGCCATTAGTCAACTCATGAACAGGCGCGTATAGAGGCTGGCATGGCGTGCCGAGGCAACATCAACCAAAGGTGTGAAGCAACTCATCCTGGATGGTTGCATCGCGGCGCCTTCTTCCACGGCGCGGAGAATCGCTGGTTTCAGATTCCAAAGAATCTGGTGTGCCTGCGTTTGGCCCAGCGGCAATAAGCGCTGGCACGCGGAGACCAATGCCGTCATCGATTGCTGAAGATAAGCCGCGGCGGCGGAGCGAGGCTCAATCCCCAATACGCCCGCGGCCAAACCGAAGCACGCTGCCAGGTGAACTTCGGCTCCCGATTCGGATGCGGCGATCAACAATTCATCTCCCGAGATGTTCGCGGCCAAGCGCAGGAATCGGCGGCCCATCGCGCAGGAAGCATCGCGAGATTCACGCGCTAGTTTGCGCGCTCCCAGTTCGGCGTTCCAACGGAGCCACTCGGGGAGGCTGGGGGACGTACAACTGGCCGCACAATAGGCGGCTTCGAGCGCGCCCGTTTCGTTGACGTAGTCCATTAGAAATTGTTCCAGGATGTCGACGTGGAGCAGCCCTGCATCCACCAGCGATTCCAGGCCAAACGAGTGCGCAGCGCCCCCAATTGGGAACGCGCTGTCGGCGAGTTGTTGAAGCTGAAGTTGAGCGAGCATCAGGCGAAGAGGCAGCGCACGTTGTCGGGAATAGGATCGACGGCGGCGGATTCATCCCAACCCAGCTCGGATCGCACCACGTCAAAGAACGCGCTGCGATTCACGTCTTGCCCTTGCAGCCGGCTAGCAAGAATGTCCGCCGTCGCGAGATTACTGCTCGCAGCGACGAATCCGGCATTCGAGATGAGATCGTAGTTTCCCCAGCGGCTGCGATAGAGGCCCTTGCGGTTCCAGCGCACGGCCGAATAAAGCGCTTCATTCAGGCCACTCAGCGGAAACAGCGCGCCGTAGACTTTCGCGATATTGCAACAAACGCGCGCGAAGTAAGTAATGTTGGGACCGTGCCAACTGGAACGCAGCGGATCCGGGATCAAGCCGAACAAGTTAGAAATCCCCAGGCGAGTGGGGCCTTTGAACTTCGCGAAGCTGATCATCGGGCATCCCTCATAGGGAAGCAAAACTTCGGGAATATAGCCCAGCAGTTCGGGATGTTGCAATGCGACTCCGCGTTCGATCAGGAGTTTTTCGATGCACGCCGGCTTGGCGCAGGCTTCATCCCAGTACGCCTCGGTGACGTTAACATATTGCGCGGAATGCTTCGCCAGCACCTCCGCCAAACCAGTGCGGCGAAGATATTCGGCATCCTGCTGGCGGATCCACGCGCGCTGCTCGCGTGCTCCGTTTTCCCAATCGAATCGCGCTTCCTCCGCATTTCTGGAAGAGGTGTGGCCCTCGAGAATGATCGCAGGCGACGGGAGAGCGCGGAGCAAGAGATCGAGCGCCGCGGGATCGGTATACGTGCCGGCAGCGTAGCCATGCCAGGTGACCTTGACCAGCACGCGCTCGGGATTGCCTGCCGGAAGGATCTGTTCGAGCACACCGGCCATCCGGCCGCAGTCTGTTACGGACGCGATGACTCCCGCGCCCACGGTCGAGGATGCAGGTTGCGTGACGGGACTCTGCTTCGGTGACGTCACGCGGAGCGACTCGCGAGTACGCTTCTCGTTCCACAGCCGCGTGATCCGCTGCGTGAGCCAGGCCGTGATGGCCGGATGATCGCCGGGCGGCTCCGCCATTCGCCAGGTGCGAGCTTCCGGATGATCGCGCTGAAAATTCTGCAGAATCACTTCCGCGAACTCGAGGTGCTCGGTTCGCCATTGCGTCTGAGGAAGGATTACCCAATTCAGCGGACGCTGCGCGCACTTCTCTAGCGCGAACGTGAGAAACGGCTGCGCATGCCGGATGAATCCGACCTCGGCGGCCGCGAGTCCCAGGCGTTCCCAAATCAGGCGCATCAGCCGATAGCTTTGCGCGCGGCTACCCGAATCGCCGTGCCCGCTGGCTGCCAGGATGAGGCCTGTATGTTGCATGGCGCACGGCTCGGCAGGAATGGCGCGCGCTACCTGGTCCGCGAGACAATCCACTAGCAAAGGATGCGCGGGGTCAAGGTCGTCGTGATGGAAAGTGATTTCCGGATGCGTTCGCCGGGCCTCGCCAATCGCCTGGCCCAGAGCCTCACGCTGCATAAGATTGAAATCGAGCGAGACCGGGATTACGAAAACTTCCTGTGCGTCACTCGTCTGCAGCGCTAGCGAATCGATCGGCGCCAGCGTCACCGAAGGTCGGAAACCGAGGATTTTTTCGGACGCCTCCGCAACCGCACCCGCCTGCTCCAAAGCTTTGCCCCATGCGGCGTCGCAGGGGTGCAGATCAGTGGCAAGGATGAACGCGGGCGTCAGTGCAGCTTCCCGCCTATGCGGCCATGCTTGGTCATGGAAGCCAGCACGTCCACCATTGCTCGCACGGCCACCAGCGCGGTTATGTCGGAAATATCATAAGGCGGCGAAACCTCCACCGCTTCCATCGCCGCGATGCCTTCCTTGGCCACGCCGCGCAGGATCGCGAGCGCTTCGCGCGGCAGGAAGCCGCCGGGCTCCGGCCAGCCGGTGCCGGGAACAAATCCGGCATCCACGGAATCGACGTCGAAAGAAAGGTAAACGGCGCTGGCGCCTTTCCAGGCCACCTCCAGCGCAATCTCGATGGTCTTGTCGATTCCGATTCTCTCGATGTCCTGAATGGTCAGCACCGTCGATCCGCGCTCGCGGCCTTTCTTCACGCCGGGCCGCGGCACCTGCCAGCCGCCGATGCCCACTTGCACCAGATTGGTCGGCGGACAATTCGGAATATTCGTCGCATGGAACCACGGACAAGTGTGCATGATCTCGTCCATGTCCTTTTCCTGGGTATCGATGTGGCGGTCCAAATGGATAATGCCGACCTTGCCTTCCACGCACTGCGCCACGCCCCGCGCGCAGGGGAAGCCGATGGAATGGTCGCCGCCCATGATCATCGGCAGCGTCCCTTGCGAGAGGATGTGCGCGACGCCCTTGGTGATCTGATCGTGACTCTTGGTGATGTTGGCCGGACAAAAGATATCGCCGACGTCGCACATCTTCAGCGACTCGCGCAGGTCCACGCCCATTTCGAAATTGTAAGTGGTGTAGAGTGACGAAATTCGCCGAATGCCCTGCGGGCCGAAGCGCGTGCCGGCGCGATAGGTTGTGCCGATGTCAAATGGCGCGCCGACGAACGCCACATCGTACTCACCCACCTTGCGCACGTCTTCCAGGTACGGCGTTTTCAGAAAGGTGTTGATTCCGGACCAGTGCGGCAACTCGCCGCGCTGAAAACAAGTGATCTCAGTTTTGTCTTGGATGGAATCGACGCATTCCAGGCCGAATTCCTTGCCTCGCCGAACCTCCGCCTCCCATTGTCGCAATGGAATCTGGCTCTCTTCGCGGAGGGCTTTCATTCCTTCCAGTTCCGGCAATTTTATTTCTCTGGTGTGTTCCCGATGCTGCGGGGCATGGTTCTTGTAAAAGGACATGAAGGCTTGATTGTACTGCTTTCCTTTCTAGTTTAGGGTGCGTTTTACGCTTCCGGGCGCCGGGTTGCTCATCGCTCTCGGAGCCGCCGTTGGGGAAGGTGATTTGTTCCACGCGGCGGATGAGACCAGCGATCCTTTGCTCGTCGCCTGTATCAGACATGAGGTTATCAGACACGGAGAGGTCCAGCACGATGTTGGCCCCATCCTCTTCCGCGCCGCGGCGGCCAAGAGCGATGACGCGTGTCGCCAGGATCACGGCCTCACGCGGGTTGTGGGTTACAAAAAGAACGGTGGTGCCAGTCTCGCGCCACAGGTCTTTGATCAGCCGCTGCATGCCGGCGCGCGTTCCGGGATCGAGCGCGCTGAAGGCTTCATCCATCAGCAAAATCTTGGGGCGCATGATGAGCGCCTGCGCGATGGCCACGCGCTGTTGCATTCCGCCCGAAAGCTGGTGCGGATACTTCACAGCGTCCGATTCCCGCAGGCCCATGCGGCGCAGATAGCCGATAGCCTCAGCCCGAAATTCCTTGCGGCGCGCGCGCCGGGCCGGCGAGAAACCGCCGAAAATTCCGATCTCGGTCACTTCCAGCCCGAAGGTTATGTTCTCGAGCACGGTGCGGTCGGGGAAAAGCGAATACTTCTGCGGCACATATCCGCAGCGGCGATCCGGTTGCCTGCGCGGGCTGCCTTCCACCAGCACTTGCCCGCCGGTAGGCATTTCTTCGGCGAGCACCAGCCGCAATAAGGTAGATTTTCCGCAGCCGGTTTGCCCAACGATGGAGATGAACTCGCCAGGATCGATGTCGAGGTTAACGCCATTCAGGATTCGCTTGGGAGCCTTGCCGGACTGGCCGTACTCGACCACGACATCCTGGACGCCGATCAGCGGGCGCGCGTTCACTTCCGGATCGGATACCGCCACATCCGGGCTGCTGGAAGCAGATTTCTCATCGAATATCGTTCGTGCCGTGGCCACGCTCCGTTATGCCTCCTGAAACCAGGGATGCAGTTTCCGGTTTAACGTGCGCATCCCAAAATCCACTAAGAACAGCAGCAATGCCACCCACAGCACGTAAGGAATGATGGTGTCCATTCCCATATGGCGGCGCAGCAGAGCGATGCGATAAGCCAGGCCATCCTGCGACGCGATCATTTCACCCGCGAACAAAAACAACATCACCGCCTTCAAATTCAGGCGGATGCTGTTCAACACGCGCGGCCAAATTTGTTTGAAGACGATGCGGTAGGTGATGGAGAAATCGCCCGCGCCCAGCGTAAAACCTTTCACGATTTGCTCTTTTGGAACGCCACGCGTGAGATTGAAAGAATCCAGGATGATGGTCGGAGCCACGCCCACCACGATCAGCATCACCTTCGCCAGTTCATCGATACCGAACGCGATGAACAGAATCGGAAGCAGAGAGAGCGCGACAATCTTGTCGAAGAACAGCACGAAACGCAAGAAAAACGATCCTACGTAGGGGAACATGCCCATGTGGAGCCCGAGCAGAACGGCGGGAAAGAGCAGCGCCATACTGATCAGAAAGCGCCGGCCCGTCGCCACGGTGTCCTTCCACAGCATGCTGTTGTGAATTTTAGTGGCGAGCGATTCCTTATCGGGATTCCCGGTGACTTCATCGTCCTCGGCCGGTTTCAGCGTCGCATCGGCAAAGGCCTGGCCCATCTGCCGCAAGGTGGGCATAACGCGATCGTCCGGATTATCGATGTGGCGGCCGCGCGAAACCCAGAAATAACTCACCACCCCGGCCGCAAACAGAAACCAGGAAAGAATCCAGACCGTGGTGCGCGAAGGCTGGGCGTGAATCTGGAGGATGCTCACAACTTCCCCGCGGCCGCCAGTTCCATGTAGGATGCATCAAAGCGCAAACGCACCCGATCCTTCTTGCCCTGGATGGAACCGTCCGGGAAGCGGATGGCAACATCGTCCGGCGAACTGGTCTTGTCGCCCAGCAATCCATGCGAGAAGCAGAACTGGCGAACCAATTCCATGGTTTTCTTCAGTTGATCTGAGTTCGTCATCTTGACGGCCGACGGAGCGGTGTAAAACAGATGCGTGGTGGCAAGCTGTTCCTTGTACGAAGCCAGCGTGTCTTCGGAAACTTCGGCGATAGATGAAAGCACTTTGTCGCCTTCCGGCCCCGGCTTCGCCATCTCGGCCGTGAGTTCGTACCACGCTCCCGCGATCGCTTTGGCAAATCGTTTTCCGGATCCATCCGGCCTGTTGAGGACGTCGGTGCGCACCACCATCAGATCCAGAATTTCGCCGGGAATTTTGGATGAATCGAAAATCTTCGTGATCCCCTTGCCTTTGAGGATCTGTGATACGAGCGGCTTCCAGGTAACCACCACGTTCTGGCTGGTGTCGCTCAAGAACGCGCCGGCAATGTCGGAATCGGAGGTGTTCACATATTTCACGCGCTTCAACTCGCCCGCGAGATTATTGATGGTCATGCCGCGCTCGAACAGATACTGCGAAACGGTTTTTTCCACCAGCAGCACGCGCTTGCCGGGAATCTGGCCCAGCGTTAGATTGTGACGTACCAGCACGGCGTCGTTGCCATTGGAATAATCGCCGACGATGATGGATGTGGTGTCGACGCCGGCGGCGGCCGGCATGTCGAGCGCCTCCATGTTAGTCATGGCGCAAGCGTCGATGTTCTTGGCGACAAAAGCGTCTAGCGACGGCGCGTAATCGAAGCGCTGCACCTTGATCGCGACGCCATATTTATCGCCCCACTTCTTCAACAGGCCGGATTTCGCCATGTACTGGTAGGGATCCCAGCCAACATAAACGGACCAGCCCAGCGTAAAAGAAGGAGGATTTCCGGCCGCGCCCAAAGAGCCCGCCAGAAGAAAAAGTGCGGATAAGGGTAGTAAGAGTTTTCGCATCTCAACCGTCCGTGCAGCAGAGCACAACGTGGCTACATGGCCGGTTGGATATCTCAGTATATCGCAACGAGACCGCGCGCCGCGCCGCTGGCTCGTTCGTTTTCGTGTTTGTCTTTTTCACCCTTGAGTGCCTTCTCAATGACGACCTCCAGTTCAGGGGAGTCAGGCGTAACGTCGGGTTCAAAGCGCTCGATGACCTTGCCCTCGCGATCCACCAGGAACTTGGTGAAATTCCAGCGAATGGGACCGCCCGTGTTCGGATTGGCTTGCTTGTCGGTCAGGAATTGATACAGCGGCGCCATGTGCTCGCCGGCCAGCGGCAGCTTCGCGAACATGGGAAACGTGACCTTGTACTTCGTGACGACCTGTTGGATCGCCTTGTTGTCCCCGGGTTCTTCCTGGCCGAAATCATTGCTGGGAAACCCGAGGATCACCAGCCCTTGGTCTTTGTATTTCTGATACAACGCCTCCAGGCCTTGGTACTGCGGCGTGAAAATACTCTTGCTGGCGACATTCACAATCAGCAGCACCTTGCCGCGATAAGTGGAGAGCGGCACGGGTTTGCCGTCCATCGATAGCGGGATGAAATCCAGAACCGTGGTGGCGTTCAGGAGCATGCCACTCACGGCCAGGACCATCAGGTAATGAATCGTCCGCTTAAAATTCATAGCGGAGAGCGAACTGCATCTCGCGCGGCGGCATGGTGTTCTGATACTCCCCGAAGGTGCTGGGATTGTTCAACGCCAGGCTGGGTTGGGTGAAGTTCACGTTGTTAAACGCATTGTACGCCTCGGCGCGGAACTGGATCCGATGCCCTTCCCAAGGCAGCGGGAAGGACTTTGCAATGCCGATGTCGAAGTTCTTCATGCCGGCTAGCCGGACCAATGCGCGCGTGCCTACGCTCCCAGGATACGCATCCGCAAAGTCATTCACCAGGTTGGTATTGGCGAACATACTCGGATTGCCATTGGTATCGTACCCGGTTTGCGTTTTGAAGGCCGCAGTCGGGATAGCGAGAGTGCCTTGCCAGTAATTGGTGTCCCAGGTTGTATTGCCCTGAATAACGCTCGGCAGGCCGCTTGAGAAGCGCATGATGCTCGAAATCTGCCAGCCTCCGAACATTTCGTTCGCCCAACCTGGAGCGCTGCTCCAGAATGGCTTTCCCTTGCCGACCGGCAGTTCGTACACCACGTCAATGTTCGCTTGATTGCGGATGTCGAAATCGGATGAGCCGCGGAATTCCCCGGGATTGAATATGTTCTGAATCACCGCGCCATCCTGGCCGGCGGAGCCTTCGGCGGCCGACGCGTTGTCGATGGAGTGCGAAAGGGTGTAGTTGAAGTCAAAGGAAACACCCGAGGTGAACGCGTGCCGCAAGCTAACGGTCATAGCGTGATAGTTCGCGTCCCCAGCATTCATCCAAGTGGGCATAGAGCTTCCCTGCGGGGCGAAAAACGTGTAGCATCCGAACTTCGAGGCACAGGTGCCGGGAGCGGTGTACAAGCCCTGAATCCGGTCCACCGAGTGCAGCATGTCCAGATAGCTGCCTCCGTAGATGCCATAAATACCGTAGAAATAGTTGGCCGAAGCGTTGCCGGGGAAAAAGGCGTTCGCCACCGGAGCGAACATATCCTGAATATATTGATTGTTCGGCACCAGCGAAGGATTGTTCATTACCGCCTGCGCCGCGGCGGCAGGACTGCAATTTTCCGTGCTGTTCCCGAGCGAAGCACAGATGTTGTTGTACGTATTGCGGATGGCCGTCATGCTGGTGAGCCAGGTCTGGCCCGACGCCGTATCCTTGAGATTTTCGAGGGGCGTGTATACGTCGCCCTGCAGCAACAGTTTGCGGGAAAGCCTGCCGGCGTAGGAGACTTCCAGCGTCAATTTTCCGGGCAGTTGGCGCGCGAACGACGCATTCAGCAGGATGGAATACGGGGACTTCAGGTCTGGATAGATTCCTTGGAACTCGCCAACGATCCCATTGACATCGGGCGGAGTGTAGGGGAAGCCGGTGGTGGGAGCAGCGGGCAGCGCCGGTACAGTGCCGTTGTAGCGCGGCGATGTGGAGAAAGTATACGAGACCGGGTTGTTGAGCGTGGTGGCCAAGCCGAACGAGCCGAACTGATCGAACTCGGTAATCAGTTCGCTGCCAAAGCGATCGTAGAGCATCGCGCCGCCGGCACGGAAGACGCCTCCGTCGCCAAAAATCTTTTGCAGCAGGCCGCCGCGGTCCTTGGGGCTGTACGCCAAGGCAAAGCGCGGACCGAAATTGTTGTCGTCGGGATTGTACCAACTCGATTTACCGTTCACCGGACCATCGAGGTTGTAGCTGAGGATGGCGTTGGGCATGGCATTGGAAGGGACGCCCAGCGATCCAAGATAATCGCGCTGTGCGAAATACTGGTTCAACCCGATGTTGGGGGCCACCTGCAGGCCGTTGGCCTCATAGGGGGGCGGGTCGTTGGTGTAGCGCAGGCCCAGCGTAAGAGTCAATTCGCGCGTCGTACGCCACTGATCGCTCACGAATCCCTCGTACTCGCGCATTGAAAACGCGCGTGCATCGGGCGCTCCTTGAGGCAACAAAGTGCCGCCCTTTCCCACCTGATACGTCACCTGCGTGTTGTTCACCAGGCCGAGCAGGATTCCAAGGGCGGACGCATCGTTGTAGGGGTCGTTAAGAGCGAAATTGGCGTTGCCGGTTTTGGCGATCATGTAATTGGTCAGATCGGTCTGAATATCTTCGCCCAATCCCACCGCCACGTTGTCGTTGAACCCATAACTCGGGTAGGACTGCGAGTAAGTGAACTTATTGTTCGTCATGACACGGAAATTGATACCCGTGGTGATGGTGTGCTTGCCTTTGGTCCAAGTGAGCGTATCGACGATGTTCTTTACCGGCAGGATGCGGCCGTTGGCTCGCGCGTTGTAGTTTTCGAGCGGATCGAGGGGCCCCAAATTGAAGGCGTCCCCCGTCGTTCCCGAATAAGCCAGGCCTTGGCGTGTGTAGCCGAAGGTAAAGTTGTTGATCAGGCTCGGCGTCAAAATAGCCGTGTACGTCGCCGCGATCCCCTTGCTGTTGTTCAGCAGTTCGCTGGCAGATTGCTGGCCCGGAAACTGCGCCAGAGCACTCGGTTGATCCTGATTCGCATTCGACAGGGTGCCCCGGACCGAAACGGTGTGCTTGGCCGCGCTGTCGAGAATGAAATCCATCTTCCCGACATAGGCGCGATTGTCCAAGGCGTCGGGAGCGTTGAATCGAAATCCGGTGAAATTCAAGCCGCCGTCCGCTCCGTAGGCCGGGTCGTTGCCAGCCGGGTACTGCTTCAAGATATTGAGATAACCTTGATTGATGCCGATGCCCAGTGGGTCCACCTGTTGGAGCTGCGACGGAGTCAGCGTATAGGTGTTTCCATTCGTGTCGGCGAACGTCAGGATGCCCTGCTTCAAATTCTCGGTGGGCACCATGCGTTCCACGGCCTGCGAGCTGGCGTCGATCCGGCGCTCATAGTTGAAGAAGTAAAAAATCCGGTCCTTCTTAACGGGTCCGCCAAGCGAGGCGCCGAACTGATTGCGATTCAGGGGCGTAATTCCCACGCCGTCGCGATTGTTAAACCAACTGTTCGCCGCGGTAACTGTGTTGCGGTTGTATTCGTAGGCCGAGCCGTGCAGCTGATTGGTTCCGCTCTTTGTGAGCAGCACCACTTGGCCACCGGACGAGCGGCCCTCATCGGCGCCCTGTCCGGCGACGGTGACGCGAAACTCCTGGACGGAATCCAGTGGAATCGGCAGCACGGAGTTGAAGCCGGCAATGGGTGAGTCGCTCGAGGAAGGCTGGGTGTTGGAACCTTGTGTGGATCCGAAGTCAGATACACCGCCGATACCCGAGTTCTCGTTATCGTTCACATCCACGCCGTCCAGGATGATATTGTTTTGATCGCGCCGCGATCCCATGACTTCGCCATCCGAGGTCACGCCCGGTTGCAGGCTCAGCAATTGAACGACATTGCGAGTGTCCAGCGGCAACTGGCGTATCGAATGCTCGGTGAATGCATTGCCCACTGAAGCGTCGGAGGTGTTGATGGTGGAGGCTTCAGCCGTGACGTTCACCGTTTGGCCCGTGGCCCCAACCTCTAATTGCACGTTGAGAGTCGTATGGACATTTACCTGCAGGACCACATGCTCCTGAGTCGCTTTCGCGAAACCAGGCTTGGTGACCGTAAGCGTGTATTCGCCCGGCATGGCTTGGAGTATCTGATACTCTCCGTTGTTGTCGGTAACCACTTGCCGCGAAAGTCCGGTGGTCGCGTTGCTCAGGGAAACTACCGCGCCCGGGATCACGGCGTTTTGCGCGTCGGATACCACACCGTGCAAGGAACTCGTGGATTGGCCCTGCAACATCGAGACGGCGGCCAGCGAAATTGCAGCCAGACAGCCCAGTCCCGTCAAAAAACTTCGCCAAGAACTCCGTACAAAAGTCCTCGTCAACATGCAACTCTCCTCTTGTCTCAAAATTGGAACGTCACCACGGAGCGACACGCTCGGGGCGCCGACAAGGCGAGAGGCCGCAAAGGCGGTGCGGCGAAGCAACTCAGCGAAGAGCAGCTTTTAAACTGCGGGGTGGTGCGGCACTAAGAAATCCGCACGAAAAAACACTTAGAACTTAGGAACCCCACACGGCAGTTTTCTAATTATCACGCCCGTTCCAAGGTGTGTCAAGGAGATCTGTATCGGAAATTCTTATGAAAGTACTAAGCTTTGGCGATACTAAGAGCGGGCCGTGCGTTCAGCACGATCCTTTAACACGCTAAGCGACGATGTCGTGGATCACATTCCCGGCAACGTCTGTCAGCCGGAAATCACGTCCACTGTAACGATATGTCAGCTTGGTGTGGTCGATGCCCATCAGGTAGAGAATTGTGGCGTGCAAGTCATGCACGTGCACCCGCTTGTCTGCGCCCTTCCAGCCGAAGTCATCCGTGGTGCCATACGACATGCCGCCCTTAACGCCGCCGCCGGCCAGCCAGACGGTAAATCCATGCGGATTGTGATCGCGGCCGTTGTGCACCGCGCCGCCCATGAATCCGCTGCCCACTTCCACCACCGGAGTGCGGCCGAACTCGGAGCCACATACGATGAGCGTCTCGTCCAACAGCCCGCGCGATTTCAAATCCTTGATGAGCGCGGCAAACGGCTGGTCGGAATCCTTGCCCGTCTTGCGGTGCAGCTCAATGTCGAAATGATGGTCCCAAGGGTCGCCTTTGGCGTAATACACCTGCACCATGCGGACTCCGCGTTCCACCAGGCGCGCGGCAGTCAGGCAACCGCGGGCCGTACTTCCTTCGCCATACAGCTTGATGGTGGCCGCGCTCTCTTTGCGCACATCGAAGACGTCGGGCGCTTCGGTCTGCATCCGATAGGCCGTTTCCATGGATTGCAGTGTCGCATCGAGCTGCGGATCGTTGGCGTGCTCCTGATTCATTTGCAGGCGATCCAGCTGACCCAGCAAATCCAACTCGCTCTTCTGCTGCTTCAGATCGAACTTGGCATTGCGAATGTTCGGGATCAGCTTCTCGGGATCGAATTTCTTGTCGCGAACATTATCGGAAATGTACGTGCCCTGATAAACGGGCGGCAGAAACGCGGAATTCCACAGCGGCGGCCCAACGGTGGTGGGCACTTCGGGGCACAACACCACGAATCCGGGTAAATTCTTATTTTCCGTACCCAGCCCATAAGTGAGCCACGATCCCATGGATGGACGGCCGGGCTGTATGTGGCCGATATTCATCATTAGCAGCGAAGGCTCATGATTGGGGATGTCGGTATACATCGCCTTCAGCATGCACATGTCGTCGACGCACCCGCCCAGGTACGGGAAGATCTCGCTCACCTCCGTACCGCTCTGGCCGTACTTCGTGAACTTGAATGGCGAACGCATCAAATTGCCGGTTTTGCGCTCGTGATCGGGGATGGCGCCGGGCAGCGGCTGGCCGTTGTACTTGTCCAGCATCGGCTTGTAATCGAAGGTGTCCACCTGCGACGCGCCGCCGTTCATGAATAGGAAAATAACGTGCTTGGCCTTGGGCTTGAAATTTGGAATGCGCGCGCTTGGGACGCCCTGTACCGCAGCCGTGTCCGCCCTGGCGAGCGATTCACCCACCAGACTGGCAAAGCTCAGCATGCCGAAGCCGCTTCCCATCCTGCACAACGCTTCCCGCCGCGACAGCGGCCTGCGAGCCGGTAAATGCAACATCTCTCTTCCTTCCTTTCTTCGCTAATTTACAAACTCAAATTCGTTGGAGCTGAGCAGCACGCGTGCGTACTCAAACCAGGCCGTGGTCGGTTCACCGGCGATCTGGTCTCCGGGCGTTTCCGGATG
This sequence comes from Bryobacterales bacterium, assembly GCA_963776805.1. Lineage (GTDB taxonomy): Bacteria > Acidobacteriota > Terriglobia > Bryobacterales > Bryobacteraceae > Palsa-89. Next base: position 329,946 of record CAVZOD010000028.1, on the reverse strand, counting down.
AGCCTGCAAGAAATCCAGGCCCGCTTTGGTTTCTTCTTCGCTGGGCGCGCGGCCGAACAAGATACGATAAGCCTTTCCGATCCGCGCGGCGTCGCTGCCTTCGTCGTATACCCGCTTAGCGAAAGCCTGCGCCTGTTTGTAGACGAAGCTGCTATTCATGAAGTACAGCCGCTGCAAGGGAACGATGGTGGTGAAGCGCTGTTCGGCGGTAAACGAAGGATTCGGAAAATCGAACACCTGCAGGAAATTGTTCAGCCGGTAGCGGCTCACTTTGCAGTACACGGTGCGGCGATGGTTGTCGTCGCTGAAATCCGTAGACGGCCCGCCGGTCTTCTTCAAATCCAGATCCCCGGCCACAAACAGCAGCGAATCGCGAATCGCCTCGGCATCCAGGCGCTGGCGATTTGCTCGCCAATAGAGCCGGTTCGCGCCATCCTTCTCGGCGTTCTCCGCGGACGATTCCGCGCTGAGTTGATAGGTGGATGAAAGCAGAATCTCCCGGTGCAGCTTCTTGATCGACATGCCGTTCTTGACGAAAGTGCTGGCCAGATATTCGAGCAGCTCGGGATCGGAGGGAGGATCGCCCATCTTTCCGAAGTTATCCGGTGTTTCCACAATGCCCGATCCGAAGTGCCATCTCCAGACGCGATTGACGATCACGCGAGCCGCCAGCGGGCTGGCCGCAATGTCATCTGCCAGGTCCATGCGCCCGCTGCCGTCTGTAAACGGCTTTTTATCCGGCGACAAAACCTCCAGGAAACGCTCCGACACCTGGTCGCCCAGCGTGTGCGGATTGCCGCGCACATTCACGTGCATCGGTTTCATGGTCTTGGTATCGCTCACACCATGCAGAAATGGATATGGCGCTTGAGCTTTTTTGAGCGCGTCGATTTCGGCTCTCAAGGTGGCGACATGCTCGGCCACTTCCGCCGAAAAATGCCGCTCCAAGTCCCAACCCTGCAGCGACAACAGGCCCGGATCGGGCTTTTGATCGTTCTCGGAATCCAAGTCGGCCTTGTACAGATCGAGGTATAAATTTGTCGGCTCGATCGGCATCGTCTTCAGCTCCAGGTCGCAACCCGGGCAGAACTGGTCGTTGGTCTCGAACTCGTTCGGATAAGCGTCGCGCCGCGGTTTCTTGCGCACGCCCGCCTTCGCCTTGATGATGTCGTTCTCTTCCTTGAGTGCCGCGGCATCCCGTGCCACCGAGAGGGCCAAGTTCTGGAAATTATCGGCCAGAAACTGCGCCTGCTCCAGCGTGCCGCCGCCCTTCACCATGTCCTGCCAATCACGGAGATAGGAATAGTGCTTGGGCGGCTTCGCCAGAAATTTGATCCAGCGCTCCAGCATCTCCGGATCTACTTTCTGATCCACCGCCGCTTCGGAAACCGTTTTCTTTGGCTCGCCAGTGACTTGCCACGCGGCTACCAGATACTTCGAGGTCTTCTGCGCCAGCATCTGCGCGTACAAGTCGCTTTGCTGCGTCATGAAATCCTCGAGTACTTCTTCCTTGTCGTCGATGACCTTCTGCTGCCTCTCCCAGAGCGCCATTTCGGCCGGCGACGTGGCTGGATATTCGTGATATGTGGTGTTCAGGAACACCGCCGCGAGCGAATAGTAATCCTTCTGCAGAATCGGATCGTACTTGTGATCGTGGCAGCGCGCGCAAGCTACGGTCAGCCCGAGCATTCCGCGCGTCACCATGTCGATTCGCTCGTTGCGCTCGTCCGCGCGGCCCTGCACCGGCTCTGCCTGGTCCCACCACCAGGGGCCCCCGCCCAGGATCGCCGTACCCGGAATCATCTTGTCGCGAATCTTTGCTTCCATCAGGTCGCCGGCCAGCTGCGCTTTCAAAAACTGGCCGTATGGCATGTCGTTATTGAACGCCTGAATCACCCAGTCGCGATAAACATAAGCGCCTTCAAACGGCATGTAGCCTCGATCCTTGGGATCCAGACCTCTTACATCGTCTTCGGCGTAGCGCGCTACATCCAGCCAGTGACGGCCCCAGCGCTCGCCGTAACGCGGCGAGGCGAGCAGCCGGTCCACAACTTTTTCGTACGCGGTGGGCGACTTGTCGGCCACGAACGCGTCCACTTCCTCGGGCGTCGGCGGCAAGCCGGTCAGATCCAGGGTCACGCGGCGAATAAGCGTCTTCCGGTCCGCCGGGCCAACGGGCTTCATGTCTTTGGCTTCGAGCTTGGCAAGCACAAAATGGTCGATATTTGTTTTCGCCCAGGACTTCTCCTTCACCGTTGGAATTGGCGGATCTTTCAGCGGCTGGAACGACCAAAATGCGCGCTGTTCCGGCGTGATCACCTTGCCGGGCGAGCTTGGAACGGCGGCCTTCGTGTCGGGCCACGGCGCGCCCATTTTGACCCATTCCGCCAGAGCTTGCACTTCCTCAGGTTTCAGCTTCCCGCCCTGCGGCATCTTGAGATCGCCGGTCTGCCGCACCGCCTGGATCAGGAGGCTCTTGTCGGGATTGCCCGGCACCACAACCGCGCCCGAATTTCCACCTTTCAGCAGGCCCTCCCGCGAGTCCAGGCGCAGGCCGCCCATCTCAGCGTTGGTATGACAGGTGTAGCAGTTTTCGGCCAAAATCGGCCGTATTTTGTTCTCGAAGAAGTCCGCGCCCGCCGAAGATGGGGGAGCCTGCGCAAACGCTGAAACCAGAGTTAGAACAGATACGATGGCGTACCTCATGTCAGAGACCTTTTGGATCTATCCTCCATACTTCATGAAATTCGTGATTGGAAAGCCACAGCGAACCGAGCCCCACTCGCAACGCGTCGCCGCCTTTCCCCACGTATTGCGCCACAACACGGTTCGTCGCCGGATCGATCTTCGAAAGCGGCTTGCCGATGGCCGTCACCCAAACGGCGCCTTCTCCCACCGCGATATCGCCACCCGCGCCCGGTACACCCACCTCGATGGTCGCGGAGACCTTGTTCGTCGCCGGGTCGATGCGCGAGACGCTGCCATCGCCCTGGTTCAGAGTCCAAACCGCGCCTAAGCCCGTGGCCAGGAATCGCGGCGCTGGACCCACCGGAATCTTCGCGATCACTTTTTCGGTTTTCGCGTCCACGCGCGTCAGCAGATTGTTTTTCGTACTGGTGATCCACACGGAGTCAGAATCAAACGCGGCGGTAAACGAACCCGCCGGGATGGAAATCTTGGACACCACTTTATTGGTCGCCGGATCTATGCGCGAGAGCATGCCCGCGGCATCGGAAGGCATCCAGATGCTGCCTGCGCCCGCCGTAATTCCACCCTCCGTGTTCGCTACGCCCGAAGGAATGGAAGCGACAATCTTGCGCGATTTCGCATCCACGCGCTCCACCGATCCATCGCTGCAGATGGGCACCCAGACGCTATCAAACGCGATCGCGAGGCCCGAACAAGGCGTCTTGGCTACCGCGATCACCGCGCCCACCTGGTTGGTCTTGGCGTCCAGCTGCGAAATATTGTTCTTGGGGTTGTTCGATATCCAGACGCTGTCGCCGATAGCCACCCAGTCCGGAGACCCAGGAATGGAAAACTTCGCGAGTGCATGCAACTCCGACATTGGATGCTGCACTGCCTTAAGTTGGGGAGCGTCGGCGTGAGCGGCACCCAACGCTGTGGCCGCCAGGAAATAGAGAAGCCGGTTGATCTTCATTTCGACCGAAAGACCTTCCGACGAGGAGGGGACGAGTGGGCTACATAGCGAACTCGTCCTACTAGTTTACCGCATTATCGCAACGTGTGGCAAACGCTACGCTACGCCAAAAGCTGCTCTGACGCCCGTAATCCTACGTCAGCACGGCATAAAGTTGCCGGACGTCTCGCTTACGGCCGGGTGGTCTGAGGAGCATTGATTCTGGCTTCGTCCCAGTGTTCCTTGATGTGGCCGTTTTCCATGCGAACCACGTCATAATGATTCCAGGTGTACATCTTGCTGGGATCGTCGGGGTCCTTGGACATGCGGTCCCACATCATCACCGAGTAGGGGCCATCAATCAACGTCAGGGCGGGCGGGTTCGGCCATTCGGGCTTGATCTCCTGCGGCTGTCTTCCGGGCCGTCGGCTCATAAACGCCTTAAATCCATCGCGGCCTTGCGGGACCATGGGATTGTGCTGGATATATCCCGGGTCCATGGTTTTATCGGCCAGCTCCAGGTGGCCGTATTGCAACATGTCCTTCAGCTCTTCGGTGGCCAGCGCGAGGGTCATTTTCTCTTGCTTGTCCAGCTTGCCGGTGTTCCAATCCATGGGCGGTTTGGGAGACACGCCGGTGTTCACGTTGCCTGACCCGTGCATCTTCATCGCGCTATCCCAGTGCTCCTGGACCTTGCCGTTTTGAATGCGAAGCAGGTCGAAGCTGTTGGAGTGATAAGTCTTCGAGGGATCGCGCGGGTCCTTCTGTTCCGTTTCCCAAATCAGCCAGACATAATCGCCCTTGGCGCCCATCACCACCGGCGGATTCGCCAGTTTATCCGGGATCGGATTCTTGGGCTTGCTGAACCTGCTGAAGAATTCCACAAATCCCTGGCGGCCGGTATTCACATTGGGGTTGTGCTGGATGTAGTCTTCGGCCTGGTATTTCGAGGTCTCATCCAAATGGCCCCCCTGGATCACTACGCGCCACCAATCCAGCACCATGTCCAGGTTTTTCTTCGCTTGCTTGCTCATGGGCGCGGTTTGCGGCGTGGTGGGCGGATTGATGGATTCAGCCGATAGGACGCCAACGGCCGACAGCGCCAGCGTCGCTGCGAATAGCGTGGTTCCGGAAGATTTCATGGGGATTCTCTCCTTCGTTGCTTGGCCATCATACTCGTTCCCTCGCCTTGCATGCAAGATGAACGATGCCGGCATGCAGACTTTCGGCGAGGTATATACTGGCTACGAATTGGAACCATCCACATGAAATTCTTGAGAAGCGTGATCGTTTTGAGTTTTACCGCGGCGGCCGTAAGCAGTGCGGCGAGCGCCGCGAAGTGTGACCGGGCGTGCCTGGATAAGACCGTAGACAACTACATTGCGGCGATGGTGGCGCACGATCCGTCGAAGGTGGATTTCGCGAAAGATGTGAAGTTCGTCGAGAACACCGTTCCCATGAAGCCGGGCGAAGGCCTGTGGAAGACCGCGTCGGAAGGTCCAACCATGTTCAAGATTTATGTTCCCGATCCGGTGGCGCAACAGGTGGGTTTTATGTGTGTGATGAAGCAAGATGGCAAACCAATCCAGTTGGGGCTGCGCCTGAAGCTGGTGAACGGCAAGATCACGGAAGCGGAGCACCTGATTGCAGGCAATCTGCGGGAAAATAGCTTAAAGAATTTGCAGACACCCCGGCCCGGGTTACTGGCGACGGTGCCGCCGGCCGAGCGGTCGCCGCGCGCCAAGATGCTCAAGATCGGCCTTTCCTATTACACGGCAATTGTGACCAGCAACGGCGACGCGGCCCCGTTTGCCGACGATTGTGTGCGTCGTGAAAACGGAATGCAGACCACCAGCAATCCGCCGTCGAAGACGCCCGGCCTGGGAACCATAGGAGCGATGGGCTGCCGCGATGGCCTGAACACCCATGCGTTGAGCTACATCACAGCCATTGAGCCCAGGCGCGTCGAGATCGCCGATCCGGAAACGGGGTTGGTCTTCGGCCTGTCGCAGTTCCGGCAGCCGATGAAGGACAAGTTCGTCAAGATTGTGGGCGTGCCGGGATTGGAGAAGCTCGACCTGAACATCAAGCCGTTCGATCTGCCCGCCGCGCACATTTTCAAAATCAAGGATGGCAAGATTCACGAGATTGAGGCGATGGGCTTCGTGATGCCCTACAATTCGAAAACCGGTTGGGAGAGCGAAGGGAAATAGATCGCGTCAGTTACTGATGATTGTTTTCGTAGCACCAGCGGATGAGCGGATCGGGATACGCTTTTCCGCTGATCGCGCGAAGATCGTCCAGACTGAGGCGTTGGAATTCAAATGACACCTCGCCGTCGCGCGTCACGGAAGCGATCATGTATCCATAAACATTGGTCTGCGCGTGTTGCGCGGGCGTCGTTTCGGACGGCAACTTGTAGCGCTGAGCGCCGGCCGTGCCGATGATCCAACCGGGCAGCACTTTGTCCTTCCAGTCCGGCGTTTCGAAAATATTGTCCATGTAAAAGTGCGAGTGGCTGGCCAAAACGTACACGCGCTTATGGGCGGCCTCTTGGACATGCCAGAGCGCCTCATACACTTCCCGGCCGCTTAAATTGCCGCGTTCGGACTCGCTCATGCTGTGCATGTTGCTCCTACTGCCAGGCAGGGCTTCGTGCATGCCGACGACAATGGTGCGAATCTGCGCCGAAGCCTCATCGCGAGCCAGCACGCCGTGGAGCCATTTCATTTGGTCGGGATCGAATTGCTCCGGGGTCGCATTATCCAGCGAAATAAAATCGATGTTGCGCTCTATCCAGTGATAATAAGCGTGCAGCTTGTGATCCGTTGGATCGTCCTTCAACCGTTCCGCACGGATCGCCGGCGTCTCCAGCCAATCGGCGAACTGCACCAGCCACGCTTCGCGCGACACGGGCGGAATGGTTTCATGATTGCCGATGGCCAGGTAGACCGGCAGAGTGCCGAAGGGAACAATCTGGTGCTCGATGAAATCCGGCCACGCATCCTTTAAATAATCGAGGGTTTCCAGCGGCTTGTTATGCAAGCCGAGTTGGGCGGGCGCCGACATGTCTTCATCCACTTCGTAAATCGCCCGAAAGTCGCCGAGGTGCCAGTAGAAGGCGGAGCCGCTCTTGTGAACTCCGGCAGCGATGGCGGGCATGACGATGTCGCCGCAGTTGCGCGAATCGCCGGAGACTGCGAATTTCCAGGGACGGCCGCCGCGATTCTGCGCCGCGAGCGAGCAGCAACAGAGGAGGATCGCCCAAAGAAGATATCGCATTCGAAACCCGACTGTAACGCGTGGCCGCTCGCCGCGGCAAGCGGGGTAGGAGTAACCTGAGTAGGGACAACTCACAAAGGATGAAACGCCGCGATTTCAGCCGGGCACTGGCGGCACTAAGTACAAGCGCCGCGCTGTCGCCGCTTGAGGCCGCTCCCGGAAGCACAGACGGCAGCATCACCGATGTACAAGGCGTGCAGGTGGGTCACTTTACTGACTCGCGCCGGCCGACGGGCTGCACCGTCCTGTTATTTGGCAAGGGAGCGACGGCGGGTGTGGATGTGCGCGGATCGGCGCCCGGAACGCGCGAAACCGACCTGCTGAATCCGATCAATACCGTGCAGCAGGTGCAGGCCATCCTGCTCGCGGGTGGCAGCGCATTTGGATTGGACGCCGCGTCGGGCGTGGTGCGCTACCTCGATGAGCATCGCTTGGGCTATCCGGTGGGCAACGTCGTCGTGCCGATTGTGCCCGCCGCGATTCTGTACGATCTGGGGATCGGCGATGCGAAGATCCGGCCGACAGCCGAGTCCGGCTTTAAGGCGTGCCAGGCAGCGACCGCAGGGCGAGTGCTGGAAGGCAACGTGGGCGCGGGCGCCGGCGCCACCATCGGCAAGCTGTTCGGCATGAAGCAAGCCATGAAGTCGGGCCTGGGGAGCGCGAGTGTGCGCGTGGGCGACACTGGAATCGTAGTGGGCGCCATCGTCGCGGTAAATGCGTCCGGCGACGTGGTAGATCCAAAGACCGGCAAAATTATCGCGGGTGCGCGCAAGCCAGACGGATCGGGCTTCATGGATTCCATGGCACGCATTCGCCAAGGCTACAGCGTGCGCGCCGATGCGGCGACAAACACCACCATCGGCGTGGTGGCGACGAACGTCGCGCTGGACAAAACGCAAGCCACCAAAGTGGCCCAAATGGCGCACGACGGCCTGGCTCGGACCATCAATCCGGTTCACACGCCCAGCGATGGCGATACGATTTTTGCCGTGGCGACAGGTTCCATTGCAACGCGCGCGAATCATGGGGCCATCGGTGCATTGGCTGCGGAAGTGATGGCGCAAGCGGTGCTGCGGGCGATTATGAATGCGCGCGGAATCGCGGGACTGCCGAGTTACTCAGACCTGCGATCGCGCGGCTGAGAGAACGTCCACTTACTGCAACATCGTAAAGCCGTATAACGTATCGCCCGCGCCCACGACGACATACTGGCGCCCGTCAAGCTCATAAGTTATCGGACCGTTGCTAACGGTCGCGATCAAGTGGGCGTGCCAAAGAATTTTCCCATTGGCCGGATCATAAACGATGAAATTTCCCGAAGGATCACCAGTAAACAACAGTTTGCCCGCGGTGGTCAAGATCCCGATGGGTGGCCCGCCGCGATTGTACTCATGCGTCCAGCGAATTTGGCCGGTGGCATAATCGATGGCTTTGAGCGCGAGCGTAGCGTAAACGCCGGAATCGCGCCCACCATAGCCTTCCGGTTTGTCGCCGGTGTCGGTGAGATAGTACAGGCTGTAGGACGACGAGGCGTTGACGTAGAACAATCCGGTTTCCGGATCGAAGCTCGGCGACGGCCAGTTCGCCGCGCCCCCCAGCGCCGGGACCACGAGCGTGCCGTCGGGCTTCGGCTCCTTCTCCGGGTTGCCGATGGGCTGGCCCTTGGCGTCCAGACCCTTGGACCAATTGATATCGATGAAAGGCTTCGAAACGATATTCTTGCCGTTCGTGCGGTCCAGCACGAAGAAGTAGCCGTTGCGGCTGGATTGCGCCAGCAGCTTGCGCGGCCGGCCGTCGATCTCGCCATCGATCAGCACCGGAGTTTCCGCCGCGTCCCAATCATGCGTGTCGTGCGGCGACGCCTGGAAATACCACGCCATTTTTCCGGTATCCGGATTCAATGCCACGATGGAACAGGTCCAGAGGTTATCGCCCTTGCGGCCTTGACCCGCCATGACGGGATTCGGATTGCCGGTGCCGAGATAGTACAGATTGAGCTCCGGATCGTAAGTGCCGGGCACCCACGTCATGCCGCCGCCGTGTTCCATGGCTTCCGGATTCGGCCAGGTCTCGGCGCCGGGCTCGCCCTTGCGCGGCGTCGTGTTCCAGCGCCATTGCAGTTGGCCCGTCTCGGGGTCGCGCGATTCCAGATAGCCGGGGACGTCGAGCGAATCGCCGCCCACGCCGACGAGAATGTGATTGCGGATGACGATGGGCGCGGGTGTCGAAAAATATTCCTGCTTCACGTCGGCAATTTCAACGTGCCAGCGCTCGGTGCCATCCTTGGCGTTCAGTGAAACAAGGTAATTGTCGGGCGTTTCGAAGTAGAGCCAGCTTCCGTACATGCCAAAGCCGCGGCTTCCGATGTGAATGCCACCGTGCGACTCCCATTGGTAGTGCCAGAGCTGGCGCCCGGTGCGCGCATCCACTGCCCAGGCGTGGTCCGGGAGCGTGAAATAGAGGACGCCGTTGACTTCCAGTGGCGTGGCTTTGATGGTGGAGGTGAGCGTTCCGGTGCCGGGATCGAGACGATATTCCCAAGCCAAGGTCAGCGCTGTGACGTTCGAGGAATTGATGCGCGCCAGCGGACTGAAGCGGCGGCCGGAGTAATCGCCGTTGTAAGTGGGCCAAGTGTCGGTGGGCGGCTTGAGCAGCAGAGCGGGATCCAGTGTCTGTCCTGCGAGCGAACAGGCCACCAGCGCGAATGCAATGAGTTTCATTTCAAGGTCACCAGATAAGCGAGCAGGTTATGCATGTCGGCGTCGGTATATTTCTTGAGTAACTCGGCATGAGCGGCCAGCGCGTCATGGACCTCCACTCTGACGCGTGCATCGCGCGAGAAAGAATGATAATCGCCGGAGGCATCGCGTAGCGCGACATCGAAATCGTCGAGATATTCCAGCGTGCCGGAAACGGTCTGGCCCGACCCCAGCTTCACCGTGACCTCCGGACGGATGGGCTGGTCGCCGCGGCCGGGGCGCGGATACAGGAAGCGCGATTGCAACATAACCGGGTCGTACTTCTTCGCGATGCCCGCCAGGTCGCCGGTGGGCGAGTGGCACGTGTGGCAGCGGCCGGCGCCGTTGAAAAATTCACGGCCCTTATCACGGTCGCCCGTGACGACATTCAGGATGTTATAGGCGTTGCGATCGATGGCGGCTTGCTGCCGGGAACGCAGGAAGGCCGCGATGTCTTGAATTTGATCGGGGGGCAGATGGAAGGCGGGCATGCCTTTGCCGGGACGGCCCTGCTCAATCACCGGGCCGATTTTGTCGCCATGCTCGTCGTCCAATGCAAGCTCGGAGCGAACCAGGTCCGGGCCGCTATCGCCGCCCTGCGCCGTGGTGCCGTGGCAAAAGCCGCAATTGCCCACGAAAATTTTCTGCCCCCGTTCTACCGCGGCTGGATCGGGAACCGCGCGGCTGATGAGCATGTTCCCGCCAGTGCGCGGCTTGGGCGCGGGTGGGGATTGGGCGGCGAGCGAGGCCGCGGCAAACAGGGACAAGGCAGCGAATGTTTTCATGCCACGAGATATTCTTTCACTTTCAGCGGCTGGCGTCGATGATTGGGGCAACCGCTATGATACACTTTGATGCCTGTTCTGATGTTAAACTGTATCCATGGGGCCAGCCCGTTCTCTCCACAAGGTCAAGAAACAGCGCACAACATTAACGCTGCCGTCCGACTCCCTGACAAAAGCGAAGACTATTGCGCGAGCGAGAAAGGTGAACCTCAGCGTCGTGATATCGGAAGCGCTATCTGAAGGATTGCGGCTCCAAGAGGCCGCGGAGCGCTCCGAAGAAGTGCTCACCCTTTACCGGAAAGCTTTTTCAGGCTTCACAGACGATGAGATACCGCTTCTGGACGGCGTTGTTTTGGAATCTTCCAGAAGGCGCTAGTTCTTGATCGATCCCGCAACTGGCCCTTTTCTGTTCGACACCAGCGCCGAGAGCTGGTTGGCGCGAACCAGGAATCCTGAACATCTGAGCTGGATAAAGACGCATTTATCGCATCATCCATTGCATATTTCCGCAGTCACGGTAATGGAACGAGTTCGGGGCTACAGTCTTTTGTGGCGGCGCGTTCACGAGGAACGGCGCGAAAGTATCGAATCGGCGCGGATCGCCTATCTGAGTGCGTTAGGCCCGGTGTGGCCGCTCGATGCGACCGTTGCCGTGGTAGCCGGCGAGATCATGTCGTTATTGCCGGATCCTCCCACCCCGCCGCGCCGCACTCACCATTTGGCCGAATCCCGGCAGGAACGGTTGGCTCGCTGGCGCTTCGACGAAATGATCGCCGCTACTGCCCTGGTTGCGCGGATGCCACTGATCCATAACAATGCGGGCGATTTTGAGCCGGTACGCAGCGCCATCGAGCAATCGCCGGCGCGGTTCCCGAACTTGGGCCCGTTGGAGCTGATCCGGTGCGCTTCCCTGGCATAGTCCGCCGGCGCCAAGTTTGCCTTGCACAGCGCCCGGATTTCTGCATATACTAGAACTTCATGCGTAGTCGCGCCTTCAACTCGTTTCGATTTTGGTACTGGTTTAGCGCCTGAATCGGGGCGAGTGGCGTTGGCTTAAGCAAAAGCGGCTATAGTAAAAGCAACCCACTCGAAAGAGTGGGTTTTTTCATTTGTGAGGAGATAGAACCATGATCATCTCGATGAAACTCCACTCGACGAAAGAGGAGATCGAGCAAGTGTGTGAGCGCATCCGGGATTTCGGTTACAAGATTCACGCCATCGAGGGCGAGGAGCGCGTCGTGATCGGCGCGGTCGGCACCGGCGACACCACGGCATGCCTGGAATCGGTGGAGGCCATGCCGCAGGTGGAGAAAGCTGTGCGCATCTCGGCGCCCTACAAGTTCGTGAGCAAGGAATACCGGAGCGAGCGCTCGCGCATCCGCGCGGGCAATTGCGAGATCGGCGGCGACGAGTTTATCGTGATGGCCGGGCCGTGCTCGGTGGAATCCGAGAAACAGATCATGCAGGCGGCCGAAGGCGTCGCACGCGGGGGCGCGAAACTGCTGCGCGGCGGGGCATTCAAGCCGCGAACTTCGCCTTACGATTTCCAGGGCCTGGAGGAAGAGGGGCTGAAGCTGCTGGCCAAGGCCAAGCGCGCCACCGGCCTCGGGATCATCACGGAGGTGATGAGCGATCGCGATGTGGACCTGGTGGCCGACTACGCCGACGTTCTGCAGATTGGCGCGCGCAACATGCAAAACTTCGCGCTGCTGAAGACGCTCGGCAAGTGCAACCGGCCGGTGCTGCTGAAACGCGGCATGAGTTCCACCATCAAGGAACTGCTGATGTCCGCCGAGTATGTGGTGGCGCATGGCAATCCCAACGTGATTCTGTGCGAGCGCGGCATCCGGACGTTTGAGACCGCGACGCGCAACACCTGCGACATCGCGGCCATCGCGGTGCTCAGCGAGCTAACGCATCTGCCGGTAATTCTCGATCCCAGCCACGCCACCGGAAAGCGCAGCCTGGTGCCTGCCCTGGCGCGTGCCGGAGTCGCTATTGGAGCCGACGGCCTGATCGTGGAAGTGCATCCGGCGCCCGAAAAAGCCGTCAGCGATGGCGCGCAGTCGCTGGATATCCCGCAGTTCCACGCCATGATGCGATCGCTCACGCCTTATATCGAGTTGTGGAAGGAATCGAGAGTTACAGAGACGGCCGCGGTGGTATAAGCTCCGGTGGTGCAGGCGCGCCTTCAGCCCCGGCAGCTTCTCGCGTTAGCGCTGTTGGTGGCGGCGTGCGCGCTCGCCGCGGGCGGCATTTACTGGTTCCGATCGCGCAAACCTGCCGCTCCTTCCGATTTAGTCGCCTACCTGCCCACCGCCAACGCGAGCGTGGTCTACATTGATGTCGACGCGCTACGGCGATCGGGCATTCTCGGCATGCTGGCGGGTTCGAAAACCTCCGAAGAGCCGGATTATCAGCAGTTCGTGCGGCAAACCAAATTCGACTATCGCCAGGATCTGGATGCCGTCGCGGCGGCGTTTGAGAATGGCCGGACATACTTCGCGTTGCGCGGGCGTTTTCATTGGAGCAATCTGAAGGACTACGCGACCCGGCAGGGCGGCTCTTGCCACAACGATTTTTGCGTCCTGACGGGAAGCCAGCCAAGTCGTCGAATTTCGTTCTACGCGCTGAAGTCCAATGTGCTGGCGATGGCCATCGCTCCCGACGATTTCGCGGCATATCAAGTGGCCGTGCAGCCGGCCAAGCCGCCGCTTGCGCCGCCCAATGAGCCCGTGTGGGCGCTGATCCCCTCCGCCGCGCTGCAAAGTATGGATACATTGCCTGCGGCCGCGAAAGCGTTTGTTCCAGCGTTGCAGGGCGCGGATCAGATTATATTCAGTATCGGCTCTGATCGCAGCCAGCAGTTACAGCTCGGCGTCCACGTTACGTGCAAGGACACAACATCGGCTTCCGCGTTGCTCATTGAGTTCGAAACCACTACGAAAGCGCTGAGGGAGGCACTCGCGCACCAACATGCAAAGCCCGATCCGGCCGATTTGAGCGGCGTGCTGGTGGCCGGAACTTTTCACCGTGATGAGCGGCAAGTGTATGGTGCTTGGCCCATCCCGAGGGCGTTTGTCGGCGCAATTGCGGGGAGCGCGTACTAGAACCCAGGTAACTATGCGGTTCCACGCGCGAATGCAAAAATAGATATAGTTTGACCCGCAGGAAACTCCTTTCTCTAATCCCAGTGGCCGGTTGCGCGCCCGCGTACGCGTTTGGCGTGGAGCCCAACTGGCTGGAACGCACCCTCCATCGAGTGAAACTGCCCTGCCGGAGCCTCGCCAGCGGCGCGCGGATTTTGCAGTTGTCGGATTTTCACGCCTCTGCAGCGGTGCCATTCTCGTTGATCGAAAATTCCATCGAGATGGGATTGGAAGCGAAACCCGACGTGATTGTCTTGACGGGTGATTTCGTCACCGACGCCACTCCGGTTGACGAATCCGAATATGTTCGCATTCTTCGCAGATTATCGGGCGCGGCGCCGGTGTTTGCCACCCTGGGCAATCACGATGGAGGGGCTTGGGGCGCAAAGGTGGGCGGGCTGAAGGACAGTTCCATGGTTCGCGGACTTCTTCGAGCGGCCAACATTCCTCTTCTCCACAATCGTTCTGAAGTAGTGCGCGTGCGCGATCAATCTATACGATTCGCCGGTGTTCCAGATCTTTGGAGCGAGCGCGTGGACGGCGACCTTGCATTCGCCGGCGTTCCGGCCGACGATCCCGCGATTCTTTTGGCGCACAATCCCGACACCAAGGACGTGCTTGGAGATCGGCCCTGGGACCTGATGCTCAGCGGCCATACGCACGGAGGACAAGTGGTTTTGCCGATTGTCGGCGAGCGCTTCGTGCCGGTGCGCGATAAGCGCTTCATCGCCGGATTGAAGCAATGGAACGGCCGGCAGGTTTACGTTACGCGCGGCGTCGGTAATATTGACGGGGTACGCGTGAATTGCCGGCCGGAGGTTGCGATCCTGGATTTGGCAAGCGCGTAGTTACTTCTTCGCTTGCTCGCTTTCTTCCATCATCCGCTTGACGCGGTCCAGTTCCTGGCGTAGCTTCTTCTCGCGCAAGGCGATCGAGATCACATAGATGATAATGATCAGCCACGCAACCGTGTATCCGATGAACAGAAACAGAGAGTTTTGTGAGCTCATGAGGGTCCCTCAGAACGCGTGCGCTTGGCGCCGCAAAGCATCCACTTCCAATTGCATGGATGCCTGCCGGGTGCGGATCAGGATGAGCGCCGCCGACAGCATCAACAAGGCCAAGAAGTTCCACCACAGAGGTGCTTCCATTCCCGGGGCCATGCCGCCTCCGCCCCGAATTTCGAGAACCGGGCCCGGGTGCTGCGTGCGGAACCATTCGATCGACTTCCACACCAGCACAATCTCGGCGCACGGCAAAGATCGACAACACCGCGGAAAGGCGGGCGCGCGTGGTGGGATCGTCGATGGCGCGGCGCAGCATGAAATACCCGAAGTACATCAAGCATGCAGACGAAGTAGGACGTCAAGCGCGCGTCCCATGTCCACCAGATGCCCCAGATGACGCGGCCCCAGATACTACCGGTGCAGATTGTCACTAGGGCGAAGGCGAGCGAGACTTCGTTGATGGAGGCCGCAATGGAATCCAGTCGAAGGTCTCTGCGGATCAAATAGCCGACACCCAGCAACATTGCGGTATAAAAGCCGACGAACGCCGTAATGACCGCCGGCACATGAAAATATATGATCCGGAAGATCGCCCCTTGGCTCGCTTCGTCGGGAACCTTCAAGAAAATGGTGTGCAGATTCCAAGCCAAAATCAGCCCCGAGAGGGCCGTCAAGATCAAGATGATTTTCAGACGCATGTTCTCACCCCACTAAAACAATTTCTACCAGAGCCAACGACAAAACAGTAAAGATCACGTCAAACGCCACCAGAATCCGAAACCAGATCAAGTTCTCGGCCAGCGGGCCGTTGATAATCAACACGCGGCTCAACTGGATGGCCCCGATCAGCGCGGGAATCAGCATGGGATAGATCAGCGTCGGCAGCATCAGCTCGCGCAAACGCAGATTCACGGTCATGGCGCTGAACATGGTTCCGATCACTGTGATACCCCAGCTGCCCAACAGCATCACCAAGAACAACAGCGCCAAACGTTGCGGCAACCTTACATCATAGAAAATCGCGAACACCGGAAGGCTGACGCATTCCACAATCACGATGAGGACGTAGTTGGCCAGGCATTTCCCCAGGAAAAGCTCGGCCCCGCTCACCGGCGAAGCGAGCAGCGCATCCAAACAATCGTTCACCAGTTCGCGCGCAAAACTGCGGTTCAGGATCAGCGTGCCCGCAAAGGCAAAGATCAGCCAGAGCAGGCCGCTCGCGATGTCGCGGATCTGCTCCGGCTCCAGATCGAATGCAAAGCTGAAAAGCAATAAAATCACCAGCGCAAAGGATATCGAAGCATTCACGGCCTCTTTGCTGCGAATTTCCGACCGCAGATCCTTGGCGGCAATCGCCAGCGTCCGGCGCACAAACTTCATGCTTCACCGTAGTGACGATACAGCCAGCCCGGATCTTCCAACATTTCCCAGGTGCGCGGGCCGCGATAGGCGAGTTTGCCGCGATTGATGAGCGCTACGTCGGTGGCCAGTTCCAGCGCCTCGCGCAATTGATGCGTGGACATAATGATGGTCTTGCCCTCGGCGAGCGCCGATTTTAGGAGGCTTTGCAGCACCGCAATGGCGCGGTCGTCGAGCGCGGTGAAGGGTTCGTCCAGCAACAGCAGCGCGGGCTGATGCAGGAAGCAGCGCGCGATGGCCAGGCGCTGGCGCATGCCGCGCGAAAACTCGCGCACCAGGCCGTCCCGTACGCGATCCAAGCCGGTTCGTTCCAGCCACTCGGTCGCGGTGCGGCGGGGATCATCCAACCCGTAAAGCTGGCCGAACATATGGAGGTTCTCGAAAGCCGACAGCTCCTCATAAACGCCGATGCCGTGGCCCAGGATGCCGATCCGTTGCCGCGTGCTGCCGGCACGGGTGTCTTTGCCCAAGATGGAAACGCGGCCGCGCGCGGCTTTGGACAGCCCGCCCAGGATACGCAGCAGCGTTGTTTTCCCCGCGCCGTTGCGGCCGAGCAGCGCCAGGCACGCGCCGCCATCCACGTTGAACGAAATATCGCGCAGCGCGGGATAATCCCCAAAATACTTCCATACGCCTTCGATGATTACCGCGTTGGCCGCCGGCATAATTTACATGGCTCGCACTAGGGCTTCCCGGGAACGCCCGCCACGCGAATGCCCAGTTCGCGCAAAACTTTGTCGGAAACAGGGGACGGCGCTTCGCTCATCAGGTCAGTGGCGCGCGCCGTTTTGGGGAAGGGAATCACCTCGCGAATCGACGATTCGCCCGCCAGGATCATCACCAACCGGTCCAGCCCTAGCGCGATTCCTCCGTGCGGCGGAGCGCCGTATTCTAGCGCTTCCAGCAGGAAGCCGAAGCGCTTCTTGGCTTCCTCGTCCGAAAATCCGAGAGCCGAAAAAACCTTCGCCTGCACGTCGCGGCGATGAATACGTATGGACCCCGATCCCAGTTCGGTCCCGTTCAGCACCACGTCATACGATTTGGCGCGGCAGCGCGCGGGATCGCTGGTGAGCTTTTCGATATCCTCATCGTGCACCGAAGTGAACGGATGGTGCGCCGCGAACCAGCGGTTTTCTTCTTCGTCCCATTCGAACATGGGGAAATCCACCACCCAGAGCGGCTTGAAGTTCATGGGGTCGAGCAGTTTGTGCCGGTCATTATATTTCTGGCCGGCGAACAAACGGAGCTGGCTGCAGGCTTGATAGAACGTCTCTTCCGGACGCTGGCCCTTCGGCGGACCAGGCCATCCGGCGATCAGAAGCAAATCGTCATCCGCGGCGCCCGATGCCGAGCGGGCCTGCTCCACTAACTTCGGATCCAGCTTCTTCAGATCGTCATAGACCCGCAGGCCGCGCTCGGTTCCATATTCCTTCAGTTCATCGCGCTCTTTGCGGCTGAGCGCGCCGGTCTTCGGAATGTGAATCGCTACCGGCGGGAAAGTGAGCCCAAGCTGCCATGTTTCTCCGTCCAGCACATGAAAGGGTGGCAGCCGCAGATCCGGCTTATCGATCCCATAGGACCGCATGGCCTGCGCATAGGTGAGCCGCGGAAATTCACCCGGCACCTGGTAGCCGGCCACTTCAAACACGCGCTTCAGCATCGGCTCCACCACTTCGTAAATGCGCTCCTGCTGCGGGAACGACATCTCCAAATCGATTTGCGTGAACTCCGGCTGCCGGTCCGCACGCAGATCCTCATCGCGGAAGCAGCGCACGATCTGAAAATATTTCTCGTAGCCGCTCACCATCAGAAGTTGTTTGTAAATCTGCGGCGATTGCGGCAGCGCGTAAAACGAGCCGGGCTGAACGCGGCTGGGAACCAGATAATCGCGCGCGCCTTCCGGTGTGGAACGCCCCATGAACGGCGTTTCGATTTCGAGAAAACCCTGGCTGTACAAAAATTCCCGCACCGCGAAGCTGATCTTCGAGCGCAGCATAACATTGCGCTGCATATGCGGACGGCGCAGATCCACGTAGCGGTATTTCAGGCGCGCGTCTTCCTTTACGTCGACGGTTTCTTCCATCGGGAACGGGGGCGTGCGCGATTCATTTAAGATCCACAGCTTCGCCGCCACCAGTTCCACCTCGCCCGTTTCGAGCGCCGGATTGACGGTCTCCGGCGTCCGTTTGGCCACCATGCCTTCCACGGCAATCACATATTCGGAGCCCAGCATCTCCGCCTTGGCGTGCAATTCGGCGCCCGAATCGGCATGAAAGACGATTTGCGTAACACCGTCGCGATCGCGCAGATGAACGAACAGCACTCCGCCCAGATCGCGCCGCCGATGCACCCATCCCATCAGCAGGGCGGTGTTGCCCACGTCGGACGCGCGCAACTGGCCGCAGCTATGCGTGCGGCGCAGGTCACCCAAGAAATCTAACGGTACTTGCTCAGGCATTCTTTCACCTTTTCGAGGAGCAATTCACGACCAATTTGCACTTGCACCTGACTCTCCATGTCCTTCATTGATATTTCGCCCGCGGCCGTCTCATTCTCGCCGCAAATCAAGGCCACCCGCGCGTTCAGTTTGTTCGCGACTTCGAATACCTTTTTCAATTTTCCCTCAGCCACCTCCACGCGTACCCCATGCGCTCGCAATTCAGCGGCCGCATTACCGGCGGCGCGCTGCGTGGCATCGCCCGCTGTGAAGGTGACGATTACCAACGGGTCTTCCTTCCCTTGCGTCGTCGCTTCCAGGCTCATCACCAGGCGATCCTCGCCGATGGAAAAGCCGATACCCGGAGAATGCACGCGCGAGCCGAGCGATTCGGCCAGCCCGTCATAGCGTCCTCCGCCCAGCACCGAATTCTGCGCGCCCAGCGATCCATGCACAATCTCGAATGTGGTGCGCATGTAATAATCCAGTCCGCGTACCATGCGGGGCCGGACTTCGTAGCGAATCCCCTGATCGTCCAGATGTGATTTCACCGCGTTGAAATGCGTCTGGCAGGGCTCGCACAAATGATCCTGGATGGAGGGCAGCGCATTGATGATTTCCTGGTCCTGGGGCACTTTGCAATCCAGCACGCGCAACGGATTGGTTTCCGCGCGCCGCTGGCAATCCTCGCATAAGCGCGCGGCCACATCGCGCAGCTTTTCCTTAAGCAGGGCAACGTATTGCGGACGGCAATTCTGATCGCCCACCGAGTTGATGAGCAGTTGGGAGCCTTCCAGGCCAGCGCGCCGAAGCAGATCAATCACCATCTCGATCACTTCTGCATCCACCGACGGCGATTCCGAACCAATGGCCTCCGCGCCGATCTGGTAGAACTGGCGATAACGGCCCTTCTGCGGGCGTTCGCGGCGGAACATGGGGCCCATATAATAGAGCTTTTGCAGTCCCGGCTTCTGATCCAGGCGATGCTCGATGTAGGCGCGCATCACCGACGCCGTAGCTTCCGGACGCAGCGTCAGCGAACTGCCGTCGCGATCGTCGAAGGTATACATCTCTTTGCTGACGATGTCGGTTTCCTGGCCCACGCCGCGCGCAAATAGAGCCGTCTCTTCCAGAATCGGGGTGCGGATCTCCTGGTAGTTGTAAATTCGAAACACCTCGCGCGCCACGGCTTCCACCTGGTTCCAGACCGCGCTGGACGGGGGAAGAATGTCGCGCGTGCCTTTAACCGCTTTAATCATGAAAGAAGATACCCAGCCGGAACCGAAACCAGCGGTTTTCTCAAGCCGGTTCGTCCCGGTAAGTCCGCGCGGCTTCCACGTATCGGTCCGTATTCTGGCGAAAACGCTCGCGCTCTTCCTCGGTAACGGCGCGCTTTACCTTGGCCGGCACGCCCATCACCATGCTGAGCGGCGGAATCTCAGCGCCTTCGGGCACCACGGCGCCCGCAGCGATCACGGAGCCCTTCCCGATTTTCGCGCCATTCAAAATCACGGCGGCAATTCCGATCAGGCACTCGTCCTCCACCGTGCAGCCGTGCAGCATTACCATGTGGCCCACGGTGACTCGATTGCCGATATGCAAGGGAAACTGTCCGGCGTCGCAATGCAACACCGAATTGTCCTGAATGTTGCTCTCATCCCCGATCCGAATGGAATTCACGTCGCCGCGTGCCGTGACGTTCGGCCAGATGCTGGAGCGTTCGCCGACCACTACGTCTCCAATCACCTGCGCGCTCTGATCGATGTAAGCGGAAGCGGCTATTTTGGGTACGATGCCGCGGTAGGCACGAATCATGACTGCGGTGTAACTTAGAATCGTAGCACACCGCTCTCAGCGAATCCGTGCCGCGAATTGCCTCTGAAAATTGACCCGAAACATACCCTCTGGCCCGGCCATCTCTAAGACGGTGAAAGCAAGAGAACGGAAACGACTTTTCCTCTTTCGCGGCGCGTTGCCATCTGCCAGAATAGGCATGAACACCGTTGGCAACTTATCAATCGGAGACTCATAAAATGCAATTGCGCGTGCTCGCATTTGTGTTGGCCGGAGGCAAGGGCACCCGCCTCTACCCGCTGACCAAGGAGCGGGCCAAGCCTGCCGTTCCCTTCGGGGGACGATACCGGATCGTGGATTTCGTTCTCAGCAATCTGATCAACTCGGGGATCTATTCGATCTACGTATTGGTTCAGTTCAAAAGCCAGTCCTTGCTGGAGCATTTGCGCGAAGGCTGGGAGGCATCCAGCCTGCTGCGCAACCATTTCATCATTCCGGTTCCCGCGCAGATGCGCTCGGCCGGGGAAGATTGGTATCGCGGCACCGCCGACGCCATTTACCAGAACATCAATCTGATTGAGCAGGCCGAGCCGCATGTAGTGGCCATCTTCGGCGCCGATCATATCTACCGCATGAATATCCGCGAGATGATCGAATTTCACATCGATCGCGGCGCGCAGGTCACCGTATCAGCCATTCCGGTGGAAAAAGAGCAGGCCGTCGAATTCGGTGTCATTGAGACGCGCGAAGACGGGCTGATCCAGGGCTTCCATGAGAAGAAACCCGATGCGCCCACCATGCCAGGCGATCCCAATCGGGTGTATGCGTCCATGGGGAACTACCTGTTCTCCACCAAACTGCTTTTGGATGAATTGCGGGTGGACGGCGAAAAGGAGAAGAGCTCACACGATTTTGGTCGCGACATTCTTCCCGGGCTGATCGGCCGGGCCGACATGTACGCCTATGATTTTCAAACCAACCGGATTCCGGGTGATCCGGCAGGCGCACCTGTGTATTGGCGGGATGTCGGAACCCTCGACGCCTTTTTCGATGCCAACATGGATCTGCGGTCCGTTTCGCCGGAGTTGAATCTTTACAATCGCCAGTGGCCCCTGCGCACAGCCGGATATTTTGACGCCCCCGCCAAATTTATTTTCGACAGCGACGGCCGGCGCGGGGAGGCTTTGGATTCTATTGTTTCCGGCGGAAGTATCATGTCCGGTGGGCTGGTCCGGACGTCGGTGATCGGCCGGGGCGTGCGGGTCCACTCGCATGCCGTCGTGGAGGATTCCATCATCTTCGATAATTGCGACATCGGACGCCGAGCCCGGGTCCGGCGGGCCATTCTCGATAAAAACGTGCGCGTTCCGCCGGACACTTCCATCGGATATGACCTGGAACGCGACCGCCAGCTCTACCATGTCACCGAGAGCGGAATTGTAGTGGTGGAGGGCTACCGGTCCCCCGTGGATATCGCCAGCATGAACCTTTAGAATCTGTCACGCTGGCGTTTTGCACGCCGCGTGCCCCCAAGCACGCCACGTACCAATCTGGTATATTTGCCGCCCTTATAGCCATGCAAAAAAGATCCATGTAACGAGTTACTCGCGTTATGGGTCGAACTATTGAGATGATGTCCACAGTTGTCAACCCCATCGAAGAGACCACTGCGGTTCTGAACGGTGTTCCCGCTGCTGAGATTCGTTCGCAACTGGATCTTATCCTTCGGAGCCGCGCGTTTATACAATCGCATCGCATCCGCCGTTTTCTGCAATTTGTCGTGGAAGAGAGTCTGCTGGGCCAGCCGCATCGGCTGAAGGAATATCTTATTGGGCTCGAAGTATTCGATCGGCGCGAGGCCTTTGATCCGCGAGTGGACTCCATTGTCAGGGTGGAAGCGCGCCGGCTGCGCTATAAACTGGACGAGTATTACCGGACCGAGGGGCGCGAAGATGGCATCCGGATCGTGCTGCGCAAGGGCAGTTATGTTCCCATATTCGAGTATCGCAGCGCCGCCTCCAGCGTTAGTCCCACTTCCTCGCGCCGCAGCATGGAGATCGCGCTTTCCTCTTTGATCAACTCTACCTCGGAAACCACCGCGGCCGAAGCGGGCGCGGCAGCCGAAGAGATTCAGAGGCGTCTGGCGCACGTACTCATCAAGGAAGGCTGCTTCCAGGTGGTGGTGAAGTCGCAGAGTCACGCGTCGGCGCAGGAAGACGCATCCAGCAATGGTGTTTCAAATAGCGCCGCTTCGGACGCCGAGGGCCATACCCCTAGCGCGCCGGGCAGCGCCGCTGCCGACTACGTGGTGGAGGGCAGCATGGAATTCCAGGAGGACGGCTTTCATCTTTTGGTGCAGTTGCAGCAAAGCGCGGACGGTTCCTATATTTGGTCCGAGACTGCCGATGGCCGTCTTCAGGATTTGTCCTGCGTCGACCATTTAGCGCAGCAACTGGTGCGGGATCTGGCCGCTCCCGCGAGAGACGGGTCCGTGGCGCGGCGGCAATCGGAGCGCAGAGAGAGTTGCGACGCGTATTTGCAGGGCCGCTATCACTGGAAGCTCGGCACGCCCGATAGCATTCGCAACAGCGTCGCCTTCTTCACCAAAGCAGTGGAAGCCGATTCCAACTACGCGGCGGCCTGGGCTGCGCTGTCCGAAGCTCTGCTGGTCAGCTCCGTGTTTGGATTGCTGCCGCCCAGCGATGCCGATAACCGGATGAAGGAAGCCGCGCTCAAAGCCACCTCGCTCAATCCGTCGCTGCCGGAAGCGCACGTCGCCCTGGGGGCGGTCCTGTCGCTTTTGGAATGGAACTGGGCCGCCGGGGAGGAAGAACTTCAAAAGAGCATTCAGTTGGACAAGAGCGACCCGATCGGCCACCTTGCCTACGGGATTCAACTGGCCTGCCGCGGCGCGCAGGATACCGCCATAGCCGAAGTGGAGCGCGCGCTGGAGGTGGATCCCGCGTCGCTGTTCCCCAATTTCGTTTTGGGATGGATGTACGGGGTGTGCCACCGTTTCGACGAAGCGATTGCGCAGCACAGTCTGGTCTCGCGGCTAGCCACCGATTACGGATTGCCCCATCTTGGATTAGGAATGGCCCACGCCGGCAAAGGCGAGTTCACCGACGCAATTGCGCACCTTACCAATGCGACGCAGATGAAGTGCGGATCTCTACTGCATGGCCAGATGGGCTATTGCTATGCGATGGCCGGACGACGCGATGAAGCGCAGCGGGAAATCGGAATCCTGAAGGCGCGGTCGGAGTCCAATTACGTTTCTCCCATGAGTTTCGCCGCGATCTATGCCGGGTTGGGCGACCTCGACGAAGCGCTGTCTTATCTGGAGCGCGCCGTCGAGGTTCGCGACACTTCGCTACCCGTGCACCTGCTGAGTACCGAGTTCGACCATCTTCGGGAGCATCCGCAATTTCAGGATCTATGCGGCCGCATTGGCTTACCGCAACCCGAATTCGCGCATGGGAGCGTCTAGTTTCAGGGCCAAACCAGAAGTCGCCGGGTCGAGATTTGGCCGAACTGATAAAATAGCGTCATCAGAGTGGATCAGATCGGCCGATACCGGATTCTAGACGAGCTCGGCCGTGGAGCGACCGGGGTGGTTTACCGCGCCCAGGATCCCGCCATCGGCCGGATTATCGCTATCAAAACCATCCGGCTGTCGGATTTTACCGATGCGTCGGAACGCGAACGGCTGCGGGAACGCCTGTTTCGCGAGGCGCAATCGGCTGGGATGCTTTCCCATCCCAACATCGTCACCATCTACGACATCGCCGAAGAGAATGGGCTGGCCTATATCTTCATGGAGTGCGTGGATGGGCCTCCGCTCGAAAAAGTCCTGAACGTCACCGAACCGATTCCGAGCGAGATCGCGCTCTCGATCCTGCGGCAAACCGCCACTGCGCTGGACTACGCGCACCAAAAAGGCATTGTCCATCGCGATATCAAGCCCGCGAACATTCTGATTCACGAGCACACCCACGCCAAGATCACCGACTTCGGCGTAGCCAAAATCATGTCGCAGCAGATGACCCAAAGCGGCGTCATGATGGGGACTCCGAATTACATGTCGCCCGAACAGGTGCAGGGGCATGCCGTGGATGGCCGCGCCGACCAGTTTTCGCTCGCGGTCATCGCCTACGAAATGCTGACCGGCGAAAAGCCGTTTCTCGCCGATCAATTGCCGGCGCTGTTATTCCGCATTGTGCGCGAGGATCCGGTGCCGCCGCAGCGTCTGAATCCTACCATTGGCCCGCCGGTGGAAACGGTGCTGAAGAAGGCCCTCGCCAAGAGTGCGAACGATCGCTATGGAACCTGCATTCAGTTTGTGGATGCACTGGCCGGCGCGCTGCAGTCGAGCCCGGGGTGGCGTCTTCTGCCAAGAAGCAGCGCGCACAACATGCCGACTATGGCGGGTGCGGTAGCGGATCTGAAACCGGCCGCCAAGCCGCCCGCCCAGTCGCCCCAAGCTCCGCCCGCTCCTCCTCTGGAGGCACCGGCGATCCGAGCGCCTGAGCATTTCGAACCCCGCGCGCCCAGCCTGTTCCGGGAACAGGAGCGGGAGCCGCGCAGCCCACTGCTGCGGAGCCTGGTGTGGATGCTGGTGGGCATTGGATTGGTGGGGTTGGTATTGTTCGGCGCGCAGAAGTATCTCTTCAACCGCAATGCCGAGGCGCCCGCCGCCGAAGCGCCCGCGCAGACCGCTGATAATTCGCCGTCCAAACCCAGCCCCGTGGGCCAATCGCAAAACCAAGATAACTCCACGAAAGCAGCCCCTACGCCGCCGACTCCGCCCGAGGCGACGGCTCCCGAGAGCCAGGCGCCGGCAGCATCCCAGACCCCGCCTTCCAGTCCAGCGCCGCAGCCAAATTCGACGCCGCAGCCGAACCCGGCTCCGCAGGCAACCCAGCACGCAACCCAGCAGGCAACCCAGGCGCCCAGCACCGCTCCGGCCCGCGAGGAGGCCGAGACACCACATCCGCGGCCGGAAAGCTCGCAGCCGGAACGCGCCATTGCGCCGCCGGTCATCGCACCGAAGCCGGGGGCGGCGGGGCAAAGCGTGCAGTTCTTGACTGAGCCGCCGGGCGCGCAGGTGACCGTGGATGACAACGGGTCTCTCAGGTGCCAAACGCCGTGTCTGCTTCAGCTCAGCAGTGGCCGGCACGCGGTGACGGTACAGCTGGCCGGGTATCGGCCTTATCCTCGGGTGTTTAACGTACCACAGGACGGAGACATTTTCCTCCGGCTCAGCAAGGCTTCGGGGACGCTGAGCGTTACGTCGAACCCGCCCGGCGCGACCATCGAGGTGGACGGTACGATGCAGGGCAAACGCACGCCGGCCATCTTTAATCTGGCGCCGGGGACCTATCACGTGAAGGTGTCACGGGCCGGGGCGTTCCTCGATTTCGATGTGCAACTCCGCGACGGCGAGTTTATCACCAAGCGGGTCGATTTCTAGTCTTTCTTTTCCTTCCTGCCTTTTTCCTTCCTTGAGATCAGGGCGGCCCGCGGTTGTCTTTTCATACAAAAACCTTTCGGGTCGATGAGAATCTCAAGCGCCCGCACAAATGAGACGAGCGGGTGAAAGGAAAATTTAATGAATCAACTTCGCTTGCTACGAATCTTTTCCGTGCTGTTTGCGCTGACAGTTGGCAGCAGTTATCTGCACGCTGTGACACTTACGGCCGCGACAACCACCATCACCCTGCAGTGCACCATAGGTCAATCCTGTAGTGCTAATAGCGGTCCCATTATTTTCTCGGCAACATCCGCTCTAAGCACTGATACAGGCGCCGCAGCATACACTATTACAGCGCCCAGCGTGCCTTGGCTTTTGGTCTCGCCGCTTTCGGGCACGGCCACCACCACTTCCAGCAATCTGACGTTCCAGGTCACCAGCGGGTGGACTTCTCTGAACTCCGGCCTCAACACAACCACCGTTCACCTCATCTCTGGAACAGGCGGTAACACCAACTTCATCGTGAATCTGGAAGTGCAAGCCGCCACTCCCACTCTGCAGGTGAAGGGCGGAGTGAACGTGCTGAATCCGGTGGCTTATGTCTCCGGCGGAACAGCGCCTACTCTGGCGCTAACCCTGGTATCCAGCTCTGGATTGCCCGTCGCCTTTACCGTGGCTGCGGTGAGCAACAATACTCCTGGAACAGTTTCCGGAGGCACCGCCCCTGCTGGATGGCTCACCATAAACGCTGGATCCGCGAGTGGCATCGCTTATAGCTGGGGGACCACCATTTACTTCACCGCTTCGGCCACTGCCCTGGCCGACAGCAGCCCAGGCGATTATGATACTGGAACCATCACCATTACACCGGCTGGCCAGACTCCCGTAGTCGTTCCTCTGAATATTGCCGTGAGCGCCGCGGCGCCCACCATCAGCACGGCCTCCCCGACCTTGGTGCCGCTCCTGGTGAGTCCGGTCGCGCCAGGTTACGTTAGTTTTGTTCTCAAGGGCACCGGTTTTGTCTCCACTACCGGAGCTCAGAAAACCAAGGTCTTCTATGGAACCACAGCGGCCTTGTGCACTAATCAGGTTTTGACCGACTATGTCACGGTGCTCAGCTCGAACTACCTGCAGGTTTCGGTTCCTTATACCTCCACCGGCGCTCCCTTTGCCACTTCCGGCGCCACCGCGTTCGTTATTGGCATCGCTAATGGCGCCACCCCCACCATCGCTGTTGCCACCGCTACCATCGGCGTCACTTCCGCTCCTATCATCAGCGGGATCACCAGCGCTTCGGCCTTCGTGGATGCCGTTGCCGGAACCAACCCGACTGTGGCTCCTTACGACGTGATCAGCATCTTCGGCACCAATCTCTGCCCGCTCTGCACGGGAACCAATAACGTCCTGGTGGCTATTCCCGATAGCACCTTCTATCGCTTCCCGACGTTCCTCAGCCCCGACGGCGGCACACACAAGATCACCGTCACGTTCACCAAACCAAGTGCCGCCACTACCTTACTGCCCGGCTACCTGCTCTTTGCCACCAACAACCAAATCAACGTCGCCGTCCCCGGGGCCCTCGCAACTCTGGAGGGCACCGTGTCCCCGAACGTCGGCCTGGTCAACGTTCAGGTGGGTTATGACACTGCTACGCCCGCCACCGCCGCCAACTCGTCCGTGGTTTCTCCGGTGGCTTATGCTCTTCAAGACCCCGGAATCTTCACTATCGCGTCCAGTGGCCAGGGCCAGGGCGCCGTTCTGGACGCCACTACCTTTGCCTTGAACAGCCAAACCGCTCCCGCCATCGGAGGAACAAGCACGGTTGCCATCTATGTAACCGGCTTGGGCATTCCCGATAGCGTCGCAACCAATAACAACGCCAATGCGACGACCACTTACAGCACCAACTGCCTGGCTCCCCTGGGCTCTCCGGGCACGCTCACCGTTGCGCCGGGCGGTTACATGGGCACCGTGAACACGCCCGCTTCCGTCACTAACGCGGCACCTTACTACCCAGGCTCTACCTATGTGGTGCCTTCTCCGCTCTGGACATCGATTGATGGAGCGATCATCAACACCAACATCCTGCAAGGCAACTCCGCGCCTTGTTTCCTCAGCGCCGATGCTGGGGCCACCAACACGGTCACTGTCACGATCGGGACTACGCCTCTCACGGTGGCGGGTGCCGCAATAACTTATGCCGGCTTTACGCCCGGCTCGATTGCAGGCCTCTACCAGGTCAATGTCGCCGTGCCCACCGGCATCGGTAACGGCTCTACGGCAGCGCAGTTCCCTGTGGTTGTCAGCATGGGAACAGGTGGTACCCAAATAAACAGCCAAGCCGGCGTCACCATGTGGGTCCAGTAACAAAGCTGGTTAGTAGCAAATCATTCAATCATTTCACTGCGGCCAGCGCAGTCGGCGGGGCGGATCATTCCTCCCCGCCGTTTCTTCTTCGTGCCGCCCGCCACATTTCCCGATAACGTTCTTCCAGACTCCGAACAAATCCTGCCTCGGACCGTGCCGCGCAATACGGGCGCCTGAGCTGCTCTTTGGCCCACATGCAGCGGTGCCGGCCACCAATCCTGGTAGACGCGCCGCCGCGAGCACGCGGGTTCCCGCCCGCCGCACCGCTAAACGAGTGGCCAATCTCACCATCGGAACTCCCATCGAGAGCGACGTCCACGCGCGCGTAGGCTGGCAGGTATTCGGCCGGTGCACTTGTGCCCTCGAAAAATCATGCGATCCGCCGTGATGAGAGCCGCTTCTGGTGGACCTTCATCCAGGCTTGCTGCCCGGCTGGATCGTTGGGATACAGTCTGCGGGCCAGGTCCCATAGGTGCTGGCGGGCGTGATAGAGGTCGACGATCTGCACCGCGCCGGGAAAGTGCTGATCGGCGAGATTCCAAATCCATTCGGCGCCGTCGCCCATGACAACTTTCTTTTGCGCGCGACTCCAGCCGCGGTTCCAAGCTTCCAGATAGATGCGTCGGCCAAACTCTTCGGCCGTTTCGATCGCTCCGGTATAAGTAGTGGAATCCGGATCGCGAATGGCATAACCTTCTTCATCCCACCCGGTTTGCGTGAATATGCATCCCAGCTTGACTTCGCGCGTGTGGGCCGGCTGGCCGTCGGTTTTGCCTTTGCGTCCCTCAGTCTCTTTCTTCACCACCGGCACTCCGGTCCCATCCATTTGCACATACAGAATCGGAATCGGTTCACCCACAATGACGGGCAGGTCCAGTTGGACGGCTTTGCGGATTTCCCGCTGCTCGCGGGCGGCGATGTCGGCTCCGATGGCCTCCGCCGCGCGCTCCACCGATTTGGTGGTCACTTCTAATCCGGCCAGAACCTTCATCTGCTCCCGGCCGCGATCAAAAGGCCCTTGCTGGCCCACAAGCGCATCCATGCGGCGTACTCCGGGTGAGCAGTCCTGGTTTTCAACGTCCAGTTGGCGATCCACGGGGACTGGCCGTTGTGACAGCACGAGCACAGATACCAAGGGCGCGTCAGTTCCACTTCACCCAGAGCGGTGAGAATGCGCCGCGAGCGCAGTTCGCGGTAGTGCGCCTGACGGCCGCATGGGCAGGGAATGATGCGCCGATCGGCGGCCAGCTCGGGGAACTGCAACAACTGACTGAGAGCTGCTGCGCCGGCCTGATGCAGAGCGGCACGGACGGCCATCTCCACCGCCTCCAGATCCAGATCGCCGGCCTGCTTGCGCTCGGTGAATATACGACCCAGCAGCGTCGTTACTTCGCCGCCTTTAATAGAACCAGGCGCCGGGATGTTCGTGCACGGCTGGATGGTCCAGGTTGGAATGTTGAGCAGCAGGTGGCTCCACGGGGAGCTTCACCGCGTGGTCTTTTGCGGATTATTGAGACACCCAAACGTGATGGATCCGCGCTCCAGGCAGGGAGCAGGCGCGACCGGAATGTTCGGGAATACCCGGTAATATCCGCGCGGCGGGCGATACACAGTTTCACTCAACAGACGCTCGCTGCCAGGAAGCGGCATGAGCGCATCGCCGAGAAAATAATCCATCGTCGAAAGAGTGGTGGTAGCGAGGATGCCTCGCCAGGAGCCGGACATACGATGGGCGCGGCGTACTTTGGGCTGACGCTCAAACCGGCAACGGTGCCAAGTGGCGCGCGGGTGCAAATTGCCCGCGCTGTTCAGCGGCCGAGCCGATTCGGAAAAGGCCTTGCGCCAAGCCGGAACGCATGCGGCGTGAAGAGAAGGAGTTCGCCCGCTGGGCCCAAATTCTTAGGCCATGGAAAAAAGAAAAAGGGCGAAGACGCGTGGCGAAACGCGTCTTCGCCCGGGAACAGAAGGAGGACCGCTTAGTTCCCTGGAACGGTTAGGTCTTCAGCAGGGCCAGAATATTCTGCGGAGCAGCGTTGGCTTGCGAAAGAGCAGCCACACCGGCTTGCAGCAGAATCTGCGCCTTGGTCAAGTCGGCAGCCTCGGCAGCCAGGTTGGCGTCGCGGATACCCGATTCGGCCGCGGCCTCATTGGTCAATTCCGACTGCGCCAGGTTGGTGGCGTAGGTGAATTGATTTTCGCCTCGTCCTACGGCCGCCTGTGCGCTGCCGAGCGTGGCCACCGAGTTTGCCAGGGCCGATACAGCGACTTGCGCGCCCGCCTCGGTGAGGATGCTGGACGTGGCCCCGGTGCCGACCACCGAAGATGTCAGAGTGGTATTCGGGTTGGCGAAACCAAGGGCGTCGGCCGTGCCCCCGGCGCCGCCGAGCACGTCCTGCCCGATGCTGACGTTGAAGGTGCCCGGGGAATTACTCGAGAAGGTGATGTTGGCGCCCTGGGCGTCAACGCTGGCGACGATACCCTGCAGCGCCGGGTTGTCGGTGGCCTGCAATGCGGCGTTGATGTTTGCGACGGCTTGGGCGGCGGTGTCGCCGGCGGCGTCATCGATAGTCACGCTGGTGGTTTGTGCCGCGCCGCCGGCGCCGTTGACGGTGAAGGCTAGCGTTTGAGTGTCGGTGGCTGCCGTTGTGGTGTACGCTATCGCAGCGGTTTGCTGGTCCCCTCCAGACACGAAGCTCGCAACCGCGCCGGCGCCCGTCACTGCTGAGCCAAAGGTATCCGCAGTGGCCGTTCCGCCGGTATTGGCGTTCACTCCGCCGGCAGTAGCGCTCAGGTTGCCCAGCAGTGCGTTCGCCGTTGTATCTCCGGCCGTCACTTGGAATGACGCGGTGGGAGAGGTGAAGACCAGTTGTTCGGCGCCGTCCGCTCCGGTGTGAACGGAGGCTGTGACATTGGCCGAGGCCAATGCCAGGTCGTTAGCCGCTCCACCCGCCTCGGCGCTGGTAATTCCGGCGTTGATCGCGGTGACCAGCGATGCCGAATCGCCGACGCTAGCCAGGTTTACGTTCACCGTGACCGCACTGTTGACTCCCGACGCCCCAAACCCCGGCCCCGAAAGAATGAAGCTGGTGGTGCCGGTGGTATTGTTAGCAGCCAAAAGCGAGGACACGCTGTTGGGACCGCCCGCACTCAGATCATACAAGCCCGAATCCGTTGCGCCGACGGCCACTTGATTTCCGGCCTGGTATCCTTTGAGGCCCAAGCTCTGCGTATCCACGGTGGCATTGCTTAAGTCGACCGAGACCGTGCCGTTCGCAATCACACCGGCCGCGGTGGTGCCTTGGCCGCCGCCGATAAACACCGAAAGATTCGAAGCGAAGGTGCCACCCTGGTTCAACCCGATGGACTGCGCCTGCCGGTCAATTTCACTCAGCACACTCTGATATTCGTCGTTCAGCACGGTTCGGCTGCCGGTGAACGTTCCCGACGCCGATTGCGTGGCCAGAGTGCGCGCCCGATCCAGGAGCTGCGAAATGTTGCTCATTCCGCCGTCCATGATCTGGAGCGTGCTCAGCCCGTTGTTGGCGTTCTGAATCCCTTGCGTCAGCACCGCTTCATCCGACCGGTAGCCGTTGGCAATGGCTAACCCCGCCGCGTCGTCTCCGCTGTTGACGATGCGCAGGCCGGATGTCACTTCGTTGATGGTTTTGTTTTGGAAAGTTTGGTTGGCAGCCAGATAATTCTGCGCCTGTAAAGAAGCTACGTTGGTGAGAATACTAAAAGACGAACCCATGATATTTCTCCTTAGATTGGATCACTCGAGATCCTGGACCTTCAGGATCCGGAGCGCTTTTGACGCCCTCGCCTTCAGCGCCCTCGAGAGGCCGGTCCACGCGGGCGCGGACCAACATTGCAGCGAAATCGTTGCCGGTAGACAACCATTGCCGCTCTTAGGCTTCCCGCTCGGGTTGATCGCAGCCTCTCTCAGTGCTCACAGTGCTTATCGGGGGGAAGAATCGAATCTTGAATTCAGGGCCGCAATTTCTGGATGGCCTGCTTCAAATCCTGCGCCGCTACCCCGCTGGCTGCCCGGTTATTTTGATCCTGAGTGATCTTCAGCTCTTTGCGCAACACCACCGTCTCCTTGGGAGCCCGGATGCCGATCTTGGCGCCCTGCTGCGTGATCGCCAGCAGCTCCACCTCGATTTCGTCGCCGATCAGGAAGGATTCCCCGGCGCGGCGGCGCAGAACTAACATACTTGCTCCGAGGCGGTCTCGCCGGCCGGACGCCCGCTGACGGGATGCTCATGGGAATATCGGGAATCGCGCCGAATGGCCTGCAGACCGCGGCGTGTCTTCAGATTCAACACAACTGGCGCCATTAAATTGGCGGTGGCCAGCAATTCGTCGTGCAACGAGATGAGCGCCAGCACCAGCACCTCGGACCCTAACACCGGCTGGCGTCCGGCCTCCAGCTCCAGGTCTTCCAGATCCTCCGGGGCAATGCCCAACTGGTAATCCCTATCCACGGCCAGAATGGGAAAGGCCAAGAAACACAGGCCCGCGCGTGTCAGGCTTTGCAGGAACACCAGCGGAGTGCTTTCCGGCTCACCTCCCTGGGCTTTCTCTCCTGGGGGCGCTTCGATGAGCACAAAGGTCTTCTCCTCCTCAAAGGCAGGCAGACCCTGAGGAAAATCGAACACCGACTCCTCGACGTAGGGCAGCGTTCCGAAGTATTTGGTTTCGACCGAAGGCATTCTTGTCAAACCGGATGCAATCGGCCTGCCACCATTGAATAAGCGCCGATCGGCGCGCGAAGATCAGTCTAAGTTCGCGATCACGGTGTCGGTGAATTCGCTGGTCGATGCAGTTCCGCCCACATCCGGCGGCAAATGTTTCTGCTCCGCATAGACGCGCTCGATGGCGCTGCGCAGCCTTGTGGCCGCCGGCACTTCGCCCAGATGAATCAGCATCAGCGCCGAAGACAGCATCAGCGCGGTTGGATTCGCGATGCCTTTCCCGGCAATGTCGGGAGCGCTGCCGTGCACGGCTTCAAACACCGCTTCGCGGTCGCCCATGTTCGCGCCGGGCACCACGCCCAGACCGCCCACCAATCCCGCCGCCAGATCGGATACGATATCGCCGTACAAATTCGGGAGCAGCAGAATATCAAAGGTCTGCGGCCGCATCACCAGTTGCATCGATGCGTTATCCACAATCAGCTCCTGGTAGGCGATGTCGGGATAGTTCTGCGATACTTCGCGGCAGCAGCGCAGGAACAGCCCATCGGCCAGCTTCATGATATTGGCCTTGTGGATGGCGGTCACCTTCTTGCGCCCGTTTTTCTTGGCGAACTGGAACGCATATTCGGCGATGCGGATGGACGCGGTGCGCGTGATCACTTTCAGGCTGGTGACCACGTCCTTCACCACCTCGTGTTCCAGGCCCGAGTACAGATCCTCGGTATTCTCGCGGAAGATCACCATGTCGATCGCGACGTCGTCGAAGCGCGTCTTGAGCCCGGGCAGCGAATGCACCGGCCGCACGTTGGCGTACAGGTCGAAATGCTTGCGCAGCGCGACGTTGACGCTCTGGAATCCTCCCCCAATCGGCGTCGTGACCGGGCCCTTGAGACCCACGCGCGTGCGCTCGAGCGATTCAATTACATGAGGCGGCAGTACTTGCCCCGATTTCGAGATGATGCTCGCATTCAAATCGGCGCGCTGCCAATTAATAGATACGCCAGTGGCGTCCACCGCGCGCATGGCTGCCTCGGCCACTTCGGGCCCGATGCCATCGCCGGGAATTAACGTTACAGGATGAGACACGTTTACTATTGTAGAGAACGTTTCGAGTAAAGCCATGTCCGCCATCCAACGCGCTCTCATCAGCGTCACCGACAAAACCGGGGTCGTAGAGTTTGCCCAGGGTTTGCGCAATCTGGGCGTGGAGATCGTCTCCACCGGCGGCACGGCCCGCGCGCTCGAAACCTCCGGAGTGCCGGTGCGCGAAGTGTCCGAACTCACCGGTTTTCCCGAAATGCTGGATGGCCGGCTGAAAACCATCCATCCGAGAGTGGCGGGAGGGGTGCTGGCCATTCGCGCCAATTCCGAACACATGCAGTCGCTCGCCGCCCACAGAATCCCGCTGATCGACATGGTGGTGGTGAACCTGTACCAGTTTGAAAAGGTCGCGGCCAGGCAAGGCGTGCCTTTGTCGGAGCTGATCGCCAACATCGATATCGGCGGTCCCACGTTGATTCGGGCGGCGGCGAAGAACTATCAGGATGTCGCGGTGGTGGTCTCGCCCGACGACTATCCAGCGATTCTCGAAGAGTTGCACAAAGGCGAAGGCGGTCTCTCCGAGTCCACCTTGTGGCGGCTAGCCAAGAAAGCGTTCGCACTGACGGCGGCGTACGATCGCGCCATCAGCGCGCGCCTGGCACGCGTGGGCGCAGAAGATGAATCCGGCTTGCCCGCGTTTCTCGACATTCGCGCGCCGCGCGCGCTGGACTTGCGCTACGGTGAGAACCCGCATCAGAAGGCCGCGCTTTATTCAAACCGGCTGGGCGGGATCGCCGCCGCCGAGCAATTGCAGGGCAAGGAGCTCTCCTACAACAACCTGGTGGATCTGGACGCGGCC
Organism: Bryobacterales bacterium; assembly: GCA_963776805.1. Taxonomy (GTDB): domain Bacteria; phylum Acidobacteriota; class Terriglobia; order Bryobacterales; family Bryobacteraceae; genus Palsa-89. Next base: position 295,255 of record CAVZOD010000028.1, on the reverse strand, counting down.
TGGCAACTGATTCGGGAATTTGACCGGCCGGCGTCGGCCGTCATCAAGCACACCAATCCTTGCGGGTGCGCCGAAGGATCGACATTGGCCGAAAGCTACCGGCGTGCGTTTGAAGCCGATCCCGTATCGGCATTCGGCAGTGTGCTGGCATTCAATCGCGCGGTGGATCGTGAAAGCGCCGAGGAAATCGCCAAGACGTTTGTTGAAGCCATTGCCGCGCCCGGCTATGACGCGGCCGCGCGGGAGTTGCTCGCGGCCAAGAAAAACTTGCGCCTGCTGGCCGTCTCACGCGCGCCGGAGGAGCCCGTCGTGAAATCCATCAGCGGGGGTTACCTGGTCCAGACTCCAGACACGCACCGGCTGGAGCGCGGCGAATGCCAGGTAAAGACCGAGCGGGCGCCCTCCGAAGAAGAATGGCGAGCGCTCGAATTCGCCTGGAAAGTGTGCAAGCACGTAAAGTCCAACGCGATTGTTTACGCGCGCGATGGGCAGACCGTGAGCGTAGGGGCGGGGCAGATGAGCCGCGTGGATGCGGTGAAGGTGGGGGCCATGAAGGCGCTGCTGCCGCTCCCAGGCACCGTGCTCGCCTCCGACGCGTATTTCCCATTTCCGGATGGCGTGGAAGAGGCAGCCAAGCACGGCATCACGGCCGTGATCCAGCCCGGAGGTTCGGTGGGGGACGAGAAGGTAATCGCCGCGGCGAATCGTCTAGGACTCGCCATGGTGTTCACTGGCGTGCGGCACTTCAGACATTAGTGAGAGCCGCGGATCACTCACGCGGCCAATGGCCGCAGCCAAAGGCTCAGGCTCACCGCTCAAGGCAGCCGCGGCGAGTTCACGATCAACGCCCGCCGGAACAAAACGTGCAACCGCTGCCTCTACATCGCCGAATCTGCTCATGCCAAAGCCTGCCTGATTGCCTGGCCATGCAGAGAACCGCCTGATTTGTTCACACGTATGAGAACGTGCGCCACGCGGAATATGGGCCGGATCTGTGCCAAGGCCGGCTGCCGTATAATCGCTCCAGGGGGTTCCCCGTGGCCCGAAACCTTCGACTCGTTCTGTTGTCCCTGCTGGCAGCCGCTACAGGCTACGCCCAGTTCCCAAGCCCATATCCCAGCCCCTATCCAGGTACGCCGTACCCAGGCGGGCAGTATCCGCAGCAAGGTCCGTATCCTCCTGGCTCGTATCCGCCGGGTCAATATCCGCCGGGCCAATATCCTGGCCAATATCCAGGCGGCGTCGGGCTGCCGGGAGGGATCAACCTTCCCGTGCCGAGATTGCCCAGCAAGAAGAGCAAGGACAAAGACTCGTCCGACAGCAACAATATCCGGGTCCCCCTCCTCGCTGCCGACGGAATGTTGCGCGAGCTGGGTGAGAAGAGCCTGTATCTTGAGACCAACAAACACAAGCTCCTCCGGTTTCGGATGCTGGCGAAGACGCAATTTCGCGACAAGGAAGGGGAGCAGGTTCGCGATTCATTGCTAAAGCCCGGGGATCAGCTCGCGGTGCAGGTGACCAGTGATGATCCGGAGACGGCGCTGCGCGTTATTTTGATGCGCAAAGGAACAACCGACGATAAGATAGCCGCCCAAAAACCGTTCGACCACGATTCCGCTGTGGCTCCGGTCGAGGCGGATACCCATGCGGCGGGAACGATGGAAGTGGCCAGCGAACCTTCGGAAAGTCCGAAGGCCAGCCCAAGCAGCAGCGGCGACCCTCCGGCGTCTGAAGCGCAAAAGCCGGCGGAGCAGGCCCAAACGCGTCCCAGCCTTGAACGGGAGACGGCGTCGGTCACCCCTCCGGCGTCGGAAGCACCGCCGCCGGTTCAGCAGGCCCCAACTGCCCCGCTTCCCGCAGGGCGGAACGACGATATCATCGGCGCCGCGCGCGACGCATCCGATCACCTGACCGACGGACTGCCGAACTTCATCGTTCAGCAAAATACCACCAGGTATTTCAGCAGGACGCTTCCGCCAGAATGGCAGGTCCTGGACGTGGTGACCGCCGAAGTGACCAGCGTAGGCGGTAAAGAAGACTATCGCAACATTCAGGTGAACGGCAAGCCGACCCGGCAGCCTATCGAAAAAACCGGCGCGTGGTCCACCGGCGAATTTCAGACCACTCTCGAAAGCCTCCTGAATCCATACACAGCCGCTGCCTTTAAGAAATCCAAGGATGATACCCTCCACGGACGTTCCGCTTACACCTACGATTTCAGCGTGCAGCAGGTAAATTCGGATTGGGACATCCATGCGCCGGATGGCTCCAAAGTGACGCCGGCTTACACCGGGACCGCTTGGATTGACAAGGAGACTCACAACGTCATGCGGATTGAGGAGCAGACCGGGCCGCTGCCCTCCAGCTTCCCGTTCGACAAAGCGGAGTCCGTTGTAGAGTACGGTTTTATTCCCATTGATGGAAAAACCTTCCCGCTCCCGGCCCATGGTGAGATTCTGACCTGCCAGCGTGGAACCACCATCTGTACCAAGAATGAGATCAATTTCCAGAACTACCGCAGGTTCAGTTCCGATTCGAACATCACGTTCGGAGATAAATAAGCGAGGCGATCGATGAGCACGTACGTCCTGGTTCACGGAGCGTGGCACGGCGGTTGGTGCTGGAAAAGGGTCCGCGCGGCGCTCCAGTCGCTCGGGCATGAAGTCTACACACCCACGCTGACCGGGGTCGCGGACCGCGCACTTGTTGTCTCCCCAGGTGGACCTGGATACGCATATCGCCGATATCGTGAACCTCATCCAGTGGGAGGAACTTTCCGATGTAGTGCTGTGCGGCCATTCCTACGGCGGTTGCGTCATTAGCGGAGTGGCGGATCGCATTCCGGATCGCATCGGCGCGCTGGTGTACCTGGATGCCTTCGTTCTGGAGAACGGCCAGAGCCTGCACGACGTTCTGCCGCCGCCGATGAGAGATGAACAGCTGGAGCAGGCCCGGCAAAGTGGCGAGGGTTGGAAGGTGCCGCCGATTCCTGCCGAGGCTTTCCATGTGAATGCCCAGGATCTCGAGTGGGTGAACCGGCAGTGTACGGTGCAGCCGCTGGCCACCTTTCAGCAACCTCTGCATCTGACAGGAAAAGTCGACGGGATCAAAAACATCACGTTCATCCTGGCCACGGGCTGGGCCCCATCTCCGTTTCCAACGTTTGGCGACCAGGCGAAGACGAAGGGCTGGAGGACGGTCAGCATGGAGTGCGGACATGATGTGATGCTGGACCTCCCGGAGGAGCTGACCAGGGAACTTTTGGCGGTCTCAGCAGGGCGCTCCGCGTACGCGCTGCGCTCGAGCGCCTGACGCCCGCTTCACACATGAAAGGCCATAGGCGTGCTACCTTCACGGCGGAAGGATGAACATCATGACCCTAAAACATTGCACCCGAGTTTTGGCGGTAGCGGCCGCCATCAGTCTCACTGGTGGCACGATACAGGCCGTGGCCGCCCCGTTTTTCCAGGACCAGGGCCCGGATTATTCGAAGAACAAAAGATACCAGCAAGGTATGCACGACGGCCAGAGTGACCGCGCGCATAATCGGGACCACAGCAAGAAAAGGCACTTCAAAAAAGACGAGGATCAGAAAGCGTATGAGGCCGGATATCAGAAGGGCAGGGGAAGTTGAAGTAAGGTATCCGTCATGAACCAACGAAGGTCGTCAGCTTAGTCTGGGCAAGGCGCCCTTCGTTGGCGGAATTCCTCAAGAAAACACGCCGCAAACCCTAGCCGACTCCCACCCTCACCCCCGGCCCCCCAGCCTCCAATCCCCAATTTCGTAGAATCGTAGGAGCAGGTACACCCCGTGATCCGATCACAATCCCTCAGCGTCCCGGCGCCCATGCAGTCGCGTTCGCCCATGAAGCTGCGTGCGCCTAAACGCGTCACGCCGGCTCTTTGGCGATCTGAAAGTGCGCATGAAGCTGATGGTGCTGCACAACGTGTTCTTCCTGGTGCTCGCGATCGGCGTCTACTTCGCGCTTTACCCGTACCTTCCCGATCACGCCAAAGCCACCTTGTTCATTGTGCTCGGCGTCATCTATATTCTGGCCGTACTGGTGCTCGAAACCACCATCATGCCGTTGTACGTTTATCGCCCGCTGCGGCTAATGCTGGAAGCCGATCAAGCCACGCAGCGGGGCGATCGCGATTGCGAGCTGATCGACGAAGCCTTCATCCCCGGCGACGAGATCGGCCACATCATGCGCTCGCGCAACGCCACTATCATCGAGCTGCGGAAGCGCGAAGAGGATCTGGAGGAAGCGCTGCGCAAGCTGGAAGCGCAGGACCGCCTGGTCAGCCTGGGCCTGCTGAGCGCCAGCGTCGCGCACGAGCTGAACACGCCGCTCACGGTGCTGCAAGGCTCCATCGAAAAGCTTACCGAAACCAATGGCGACACAGTGACGCTGGAACGGCTGGCCCGCATGCTGCGCGTCACGCAGCGTATCCGCCGCATCAGCGAAAGCCTGGTGGATTTCTCGCGCGTTCGCAAACAGCACATGGAACCGGTGCCGCTGCGCCATTTGATCGACGAAGCCTGGACGCTGGTGGCCATCGACAATAAGGCCGCCGCCTCGCGGTTCGCCAATCACGTGAAGCCGGACGATGTGGTGAACGGCAATTCCGATCGCCTGGTGCAGGTCTTCGTCAATCTGCTGCGCAATGCGCTGTACGCCATCCCCGCCTCGGGCGAAATCGCGGTTCATTCCAGGCGGCTGAATCGCAACGCGCAGCCCTGGATCTCGGTGGCGGTGGAAGACAACGGCCCCGGCATCGCGGCGGACGTGCTGCCCGATATTTTCGAGGCGTTCGTTTCCACGCGGCTGGACGCCAAGGGCACGGGCCTGGGACTCACGGTGGCCGAAGGCATCATTCATCAGCATGGCGGAACCATCGCGGCGTCGAATCGAACGGAGGGCGGCGCTTGCCTGGAAGTGACGCTGCCCGCTTCGGCAGGCCGCCGCGTGGAGGGAGCGAATTGAATTGGCGATAAAGCCGGCTTCCGACCGAGCATCCGATCCCGCGCCCGCCACCGGGCTGGTGGATCTCGCCATTCTCGACGACGATCCGGATTTCTGCAATTATCTGGAAGACGCGCTCAAGGACGACGGGCTGTACACCATCCGCGCCTTCGGCCATCCCGACGAGCTGTTCGCCGCCTGTGAGCAGCGGCTTCCCGACATCCTGCTGCTCGACATGAAGATGGGTGAGTTCAAAGGCGATAAGGTGCTGGAACAACTGCTGGCGGCCTACCCGGGCTTGTGCGTCATCATCGTCACCGGTTATCCGTCGCTCGAAGACATGCGCGCTACCTTCAAGATGAAGGTCTTCGATTATATTTCGAAGCCGTTCTCACTGGCGCAGCTCCGCCAGACGCTGCACAATGCGATCGACAAATACGGATTCGGGCGCACCATCCAGGACCGCTTGCGCGAGCGGCTGGGCCACCAGATCAAGATGCTGCGCGTGGAGCGCGACTGGTCGCTCAAGGATCTGGCCGCCGCGACCAAACTGAGCATCTCGCAAATCAGCTCCATCGAGCGGGGCGCGAATCTGCCGAGTATTGAGAGCCTGCTGGCCATTTGCCGCGCTTTCGATAAGCGGCCGTCCGAAGTGCTGTCGGCTATCGAATTTTAATGCGCAGCATCGCGGAAGCCGTGGCGCTGGTAAATGCATTTGATGCATCGCCCGAAGAAGAAAAAAGCCGCGAGTTGATTCGCGCGCTTTTGGAATTCACGGCGGCGCCGTTTTCGCGCGATCAGTTCCATCCCGGCCATATCACGTGCACGGCTGTTGTACTCCATCCGAACGGCGGCCAATTCCTTCTGATGCATCACCATCGCCATCGCCGCTGGCTGCTGCCCGGCGGGCACGTGGAAGAAAGCGACGTGACGCTCGGTGACACCGCGCGCCGCGAAGCCATCGAAGAGACTGCAGTGCGAATCCAACGCGCAGGCTCCGTCCAATTGGCCGGCATGGACGTGCACGCCATTCCGGCGCGCAAGGGCGAGCCGTTCCATTTGCATCACGACCTCATCTTTGCGTTCCGCGCGGATTCCGCTGAGTTTTCACTCACCGAGGAAGCGCCGCAAGTGGCGTGGTGCGGGATGGGCGAGGTGGCGCGCTATTCGTTACCTTCCAGTATCATTCGCGCCGCCGGGCGGGCGCTCGAACAGAGGCCGCTTCAAAAATAGAAGCCGGCGAACACTCGGAGGAAGATGCTCGCCGGCCGGCAACTGAACTGCTTTCGCGGATCAGGCTGCCTAAGTCAAATCGATATTCGTTTTGGAGAAAAAGCGAAATGCGATATTGCTAATGAAAAAGACGTGGCCACGGCGCGCGAGGTTTCCCCCGGTCTCCTGCTACAGTGATCTCGTGGATGGCGTAATTGTTGTCGATAAACCGGAAGGTCTCACCTCGCACGACGTTGTGAATCGCCTGCGGCGTCTGGCGAACACGCGGAAAGTGGGGCACTTAGGCACGCTGGATCCAATGGCCACGGGTGTCCTTCCGCTGGTGGTGGGCCGCGCCACGCGACTGGCGCAATTCTTCTCCTCCGGCGAGAAGACTTATGACGCCAGAGTCCAATTCGGGTGGGCCACCGATACTTATGATCGTGAGGGCTCGCCGATATCCGAGCCGGTTGCGCCGCACTTCACGCGCGCGGAGCTGGAAGCGGTGCTCGATCGCTTTCGCGGAACCATCCTGCAAACTCCGCCGCCGTTTTCGGCGAAGAAGGTAGCAGGGACGCCGGCCTATCGCCTCGCGCGCAAGCACATCGCCGTGGAATTGGCTCCGGTAGAGGTGCGGGTATTCGAACTTCATCTGCTGGAATTCGATGGAACTACGGCCCGCATTTGCCTGCGCTGCTCGGCCGGAACATATCTCCGCGGCATCGCGCACGACGCGGGCCGCGAACTCGGCTGCGGCGCCTTCCTGACTGCTCTGCGGCGTACGGTGTCGGGCGAGTTCACCGAGGCCCACGCCCGTACGTTAGAAGCGCTGGAAGACCTGGCACGCGCCGGGGCATTGGGCCAAGCGCTAATTCCTGCCACGGACGTGTTGCCGGAGATTCCGAATGCTTCCGTCGATGCGCTCACGGCCAGCCAAATCCGGCAAGGCAAGGATTTTCGCCTGTCGCCGTTCACGGACAGATCCGGCGCCAAGTACGTAAAGGCGATTAGTCCGGAAGGTGATTTGATCGCGATTGGCGAGGTGCGGCTGCCTAATCTGTACCATCCGGTACTTGTGTTGTAAGCCTATGGCGCCGAATGAAGCAAGTTATATAAAAACCACCAATCGCTCTTGCCCTCGTGTAGTGGTTGGGTCAGAATCACCGTATGCCAGTTCTAACTCCACAGACAGAGATTGTTTTAATGGTTGACGGTGATTGGTACCGCGAAATGGTGAGGGAGGGAATGTTGCCAGCCACCCAGGATGAGGGGCCTACAGACGTGCTGCCGGGTAAATTCGTAGAGCAGACGCTCGACGGTATTTGGATTGATCTTCCGCCCAACATCGCACAACTTGTGGTCCCCGCTTTTTTCGTACCTTCGAGATTCATTTGGGGCATTGTGATCGGCGATCTCGCCGAGCGGAAAAAGATCGGTTTCAAAGCTGCGAGCTAGCCAGGTTTTCCAATCTTGCGCCAGCTAATGCAAAGGGCCAAGGTCCTTGCGAACCTCAGCCCGATTCCACGAGCAGTTGCGGCGCTCGCACCGTCCTGCTACGCACGCATCACGAACGCGCGGCGGGAGGAGGTGGCCGACAGGCGGAAGTGGTGACAAGCCTCCAGTTTATATCGCCCGTCGAACCCGTTCCTTCAGACACGCTATGAATTCGTCGAACGTTCTGCCCTGATCTTGGTTCTCCTTGCGCAGGTCCTCAGCGATTTGGATGCAGGGGCGGGCCAAATCTATAACCCGTTCGCGAGCCATTTTTCCCTTGCGATTGGCGACGACTCCTTGGGCGAAGTCTTCGTAGACTCCGTTGAATTTCCCGAGCAGAACTCGACCCTTATGTTCCTCGATCTCCTCTTTTGCAATTTCGCTGGCTCGCTTGCTTGCTTGCGCCGCGAATTCGGGCATGCACTCTTCAGCCGCGCCCATCGCTGCGACACGCGCGATTTTTGCTAGGCGGTCCCAATCCTCATCATTTGCGGGCGTGGGATTAGCATCGATCTCAGCGCGGGCCCTGGATCGAATCTCTGCTTCTAGTTCAAGTTGCCAATCCTGTGGGGACACCATCGACATGGTTGACCTCTTGGCTCTCATTATATCGCCGACCAATACATTCGATGACCCGTGATCGCAATAACGCCGAAGCCCGAGCGCCCAATTTAGCGCAAATACAGCGGGCTCTACCGATCTACCCCAAAGCAGTATAGCTCGGTAACGAATCCGCGCAACGCCAATGCGTACTCCCCAGGCTCAAGTGGGCCTTCGGGCGTGATGCGATAAGAATTAGCACCGTACTCCTCAAACCGAATCGGTATTGCTCCCTCCGACGGGTTTGACGTCGCCGAACCACCAAGAATCGAACCATGGCCCTGCGTCATCACGAATTCGCGGTGATTCTTTGAGCCTTTTAGCTTCCGCAGTTCAAACCGCGACACCGGATCGATAACAGTGCGGCCCCGCACAATGAATTGGGCCGTGGCCGGAAGGCGTACCGACGAGTAGCCCGGCTTAAATTGTGCTGTCATCTTCATGGACACGTAACCCGGCAGCACTTTCGCCTTGCTGTGGAAGGTGACCGTCTGTCGTTCCAGGTCGATCAACTTGCCATTGGTGTCCACAGCGAAAAAACTGTTGATGTACTGCGGTTCGGCAACGGGTGTGCTCCGTAATTCTTGTGCTTCAAGCGACCCAATGCCAACAAATACTGCGAGACTCAACGCAATTGACGTTGTGGTCATCGGCACCAACTCCTTTGTAGCGTCCATCATGGCACGATTCTAGGCCCGCACGCGACGGGTTCGACCACGCCGGCTGGACATGATAGGCTCGGTCCACTGTGAGCTATCGATTAGACATCCAGGTTGAGACCGATAATCGGGGGCTTGATATGGAGATGCTCGAAACGGACTCTCTGTCGGCGGGCGCGCCAATAGCCATATTAGATGGAGCTACCGCGACGTGGTCAGGTGGTCCACTGAAGAAATTCGCCGGGCAGCCCTACATTTTCAACTTGGTTATCGTAGCGGGCTCCTCCGTCGGCCTCAACCTCGTCAGTGCTTGGCTCTACGACAAACTGAAAAACCGGCCCGCCACCAAGCTTCGCATCAACCGCACCGAAGTTGAAATCGAACCGAATAAAATCCGCGTGCTAATCGAAGAGATCGAAAAAGAGGAGCAATAAGTCTAGTCGGCGCGCCCCGATGAAATCGTGCGCCCTGCCGGGCGACCCTTTGCACACGAGGCCCGCAACGTCCGCGACGTCGCGTCCGTGGCAACGCGGTTGAAACCTCGGCCCGCGCATCTTTCCGGCCCCGCGTGCATCCGATTTGTGGCGCCGCGTGCGTTTCTACGCGAGTGTTAAGGTGCGTCTTGGTCCCTAAGCTACTGAAATCATTGAGACTACTAGCGTTAAGAAAGAATAATACCAACTCCAGTCCCGGCCCAACCGGCTTGGTTTATGATGCAAGAGTGCGGCCCCGTTTCGCGACTTTGCTGATTGTTGCGTTGTTCGCGATGCCGGGCTGGGCGCAGGAAAACGCCAGCCTGGCGAAATCCAGCCACGCCGACAATGCCAAGAGCGAGCCCAAGTACGATCAGACGTTTTCCGGGCCAATCGTCGAACTGACCACCACCAAGATTACCGTCTCCCGCAGCATCCTGGGAAAGCCCGCCGAGAAGCGCACTTTTTGGATCAAGGCCGACACCCGCATCGAAGGCAAGCTGAAGGTTCGGGTGAAAGTCACCGTCGGTTATATCACTACCGACGACGGCGACGTGGCGCGGTTGGTTGTAGTGCGAACGTCGAAGAAGTAGCTACTTCTTCTTTTTCCTCTTCGCGGCCCAGCCTTCTTTGTTGACTTGCCGGGCGCGGCCCAAAGCCAGGGCATCGGGCGGCACGGCCTGGGTGATCACGGAGCCGGCGCCGATGTAACTGCCATCGCCGATTTCGAGCGGCGCCACCAGCGTGGAATTGCTTCCGACAAAAGTATCCTTGCCGATCTGAGTCTTGTGTTTGCTCACGCCGTCGTAATTGCAGGTGATGGTGCCGGCGCCGATGTTGGTCTTATCGCCGATGTCGGAATCGCCCAAGTACGCCAGGTGATTGGCTTTCGCCCCCGCGCCCAAGTGCGTATTCTTGAGTTCCACGAAGTTGCCGATGTGTGCGCCTTTGCCGACGTGATTTCCCTGGCGCAAGCGCGCGAACGGCCCGACGATGGCGCCGCTTTCAATGCGCGAATCCACGACGCTCGTAAACGAGGCTATTTGCACATTGGATGCGAGCGTCGAGTTTTCGACAATGGAGCAGGAGCCGATGCGGCAATCCTCGCCAATTTCGGTGCGTCCGAGAATCTGCGCAAACGGCCCAACGATGGAATCTTCGCCAATCCGTACCGAGGAATCGATGGTGACGGTTTCCGGTTTCTCGATGGTGACGCCCGCCAGCATCAGCTCGTGCACTTTTCGCTGGCGGAAGATCTTGTCCACCTCCGCCAGCTCAACGCGAGTATTGATACCCAATAGTTCCGCGGAATTTTCCACCTCCATCGCCGCAACCGTGTGGCCGGCGCGGCCGAGGATCTCGACGATGTCGGTCAAATAGTATTCGTGGGCCGGATTATCGGGCCGGATTTCCACCAGATGCTTCCACAGCAGTTCGGCACGGAAGCAATAGATGCCGGAGTTGATGAACGGGATAGAGAGCTGCGCGGGCGTGGCTGCTTTATGTTCGACGATGGCGCGAACCGTGCCGTTCTCTCCGAAAACGATGCGTCCGTAGCCGGTGGGATCGGTTAGTCGCGTGGTGATTAAAGTGCCTGCGGCTTCGCTCGCCTCCTGGCGGCGAACCAATTCGGTGAGTGTGGCGGGGGAAAGCAAAGGGCAGTCGCCATAGAGCACGACCACTAATCCCGGCTCGGATGCCAGCGCTGCCCGGCAGGCCAGCAGCGCATGGCCGGTGCCTTTTTGCTCGGTCTGTTCCACAAAACGGACTCCGGCCGGCGCCAGCAGCGTCCGAACCTGATCGGCCTGGTGCCCCACCACAACAGTGGCGTTGCTCGAAGGTGCGATGGCGCCGGCTGCCTGCACCACATGCTCGATGAGGGAAAGTCCGCCGGCCCGATGCAGCACTTTGGCGCGCTTGGATTTCATCCGGGTGCCCAGGCCGGCGGCCAGGATCACCACATTGGTCTGGGATGTCATTGACTTGGTTAGATCGGTTAACGCTCTCCGAGGATGCGAACTCGGCGCCGGGCCATCTGCCCGCGCTTTGCCAATTGTAGTGCAACATCGGCGGACGCGCGTGGATCGTGGCGCACGCTGTCTCCGGAGGCGAGCAGATCGGTGGCTACCACTTGCAGGCCCATCTCGGCCAAGCGTTCGACATCATTCAAGACCGGTCGCACCTGCTGGGTCGCATACTTGCGCCTTTGGCGGGCGGTGATGGCCCGCGTGTTTACTATCGCCACGTCAATAAGCGGCATGCCGGCGTGGTGATGAATAGCCTCCACGTGGTCGGACGCGCGGAAACCGATGGTCTCGCCCGGTTGCCACATGAGATTGACGAAATAAGCTTTTAAAGCGGGGCTGCGCCGGATGGCCGGTGCGATGCCCTCCACCAGCAGGTTCGGAATTACGCTGGTAAAGAGCGAACCAGGCCCCAGCGTGATGAGGTCGGCATCTTCAATGGCTGCCAGGGTTTCCGGAAGAGGCTTGCAATGGCGCGGCTGCAGGCGGATTTGTCGAATGCGGGAGCGGCTTTTTCCGATTTTGGTCTCACCCTTCACGACGATCCCATTTTCGAGCTCGGCTTCCAGGACCACGTTGGCGTTGGTGGCCGGATAGATGCGGCCCAGGCTGGCGAGAACCTCCGAGGAAACTTTCACGGCTTGGACGAAATCGCCCGTCAGGTTGGTAAGGGCGGTCAGGAACAAGTTGCCGAAGCTATGGCCCTTGAGGCCGCGCCCTTCCGAGAACCGGTATTGGAAGAGTTTCGAGAGCAATGCCTCGTCTTCCGATAGAGCTACCATGCAGTTACGAATATCGCCCGGTGGCAGGACATCGAATTCCCGGCGCAGCCGCCCGGAGCTGCCTCCGTCGTCTGTAACGGTGACGATGGCTGTGATTTCCACTTCCCGGGGCTCCAGGGCGTAGCGCTTTAGGCCATGCAATAGCGTGGAGAGGCCGGTTCCACCGCCAATGGAGACAATTCGATAAGGGGTCATTGCTGTTGGGCCGGCTGTATGTGGCTGGCTAAACATAGGATCGCAGGTTCGTTGCGGTTTTTAATGAGCCGCCGGCACTAAATTGCGGGGAACCTTTGGATAGCAATCTGGTACCGATCGGTCGCGGAAAATCTCATTCGCAAATGAGGGGATTAAGCGGCGGGTTGGTCGTCCTCGTCGTAGGCGGGGACAATTGCTTCCAGGTCTTCGGCTTCAAATACCTGGTCGCAATCCAGGCATCGTACGTAGTCAACACCGTCACGCCGGGCCAACATTTCGGTGCGGGTGTGATTGCAGGGCTGCATAGAATTATCGATTATCCCCATTCTAAGCATGCCGGACCGGATGTCAAGCCCCCAAAAGTGCCGGTGGGACCCTTATTTGCGACTGTTTTTCCACCCATAGCGGCCGGGTTGCCCATGAAGCCGGGCCGGACGAATCCCGTACGGCCCAGTTCCAAACAACATTCGAAACAGCACCTCTGTTTCTTGTTTGTAACACATAGATGGTAGAATGTTTGTAAATGCTGGCGGACTTCGATGGGGCGCGCGCCGAACAGTTTAAGCAATCCACCAAAGACAAGCTGCGGGGATTGCGTTGTCCGGATCATCATCAGCCGCCGCGGCTGCATTTTCAGGGCACTGCGCTGCGTGAAATTACCATCTCCATGAGCGGCTGCTGCGAGAAGCTGATGGAACTGGCCAACGCGCGGATTGCTTCGGCGCCGGCGGCGGTTGGCGATCTCCGCAAACCCGCCTAAGGTATCGCGGACGCCCGCGCGAGAATCCGCCGGATGCCCTCGCGGAAAACATCCTCGGGCGTCAGCAGGCTGATCACCAGGAACGCCTCCCGTTCAAAATCGAAGAAAAAGCCGGGTTGGACCAGAACGCCGTCCTCGCTGAGCAGACTTATTACCCATTCCTCCTCGCTCTGAATGCGCGGCGCCTCTAGGACCGCATACCAACCGCCTTCCGTGGCGAGCAGGTTCCAAGGAGAGCGTTCGCCGATTTGACTCGCGAGAAAAGCCCGGTTAGCCCGCACCCGTCCCAGGATTTGCCGTTGCATTTGTTCCCGAAGCCCAAACAGCGCCGGAGCGGCCCATTGCACGGGAGCGCTGACCGACAAATAGGTATCCGCGATCAGCTCCAGGCGTTCGAACGCAAGCCCGCGATCGGCAGGCGGGCCACCCGTCACGATCCAGCCGAGCTTCATCTGCGGCAGGCCCACCACTTTGGAGAGCCCGCTGAGGCAAAATGTCAGGACCTCCTCGATGCCTGTCAGGGAGCGCACCAGGCGCGCGTCGTCCCCAAACGCATAGTCCGCGAAAACTTCGTCAGAAATGAGAGCCAGGTTGTGTTCGCGGCACAAATCAAGGAGCGGGCCGAGCTCGGACTGCTTGAGGAACGATCCGGTAGGATTGTTCGGGTTCACCAGCACGATGGCCCTCGATCGTGGATGGATGGAGCTGGCGAGCGCGTCAAAATCGATGCTCCATGCCCCGTGGTAAACCAATCCGTATTGCACTGCACGCACCGAATCGAGCGCGGCCAGGTAATCGAACAAAGGGTACGACGGACTGGGGACCAGCACCTCGTCGCCAGGGTCAGCCAGCAGCTTGAAGACGAAGGCGTAGGCTTCGCTGGTGCTGGCCGTCAGCAGAATGCGGTCCGAACTGACCGGGCGTGCGGCGCGGCCGGAGTAATACTCGGACACGGCAGCGCGGGCGGACGGCATTCCCGCGGCCGCAGGCTCATAACGGAGCGAGCGCGGGTCAGAGAGCGCGGCAACGATGGCGTCCGACGGATAGTCGAATCGGGCCGCGGTAGGATTCGATTCCGTAAGATCAAGTATCGGCGAGCCAGCCGCTCGTCTTTCGTCCATTAGCCGGCTTAATCGATTGGGAGCAAGATCCCAGTGCAGCCGGGAAGAGAATAGAGGCGCGGGCAAGGAGCCAAATTAGCACGCCTCGGCACCGGCGCGCTTAGTTGGAAGGCACGTTGCTGTGGGTCTTCGAACCAGAGTTGCCGCTGCTGTGACGAGATCCCGTACTGTGATGGTGCGTCGAGCTGCGAGATTTATGGCTGCTCGAGTGGCCCGAGCTGTTTTCGCTTTTGCTGGAGTCGCCAAAAGCCAGCGAAGATGCGCCGAAAATCAGGGCGCAGGTGAGGAAAAGAGAGAGGTAAGTTTTCATGCTTACCAGTGCGGCGGTGCCCGGAAAAATCGCAGCGCGAATTAATGAACCGTGTAGCGCGCCTTCAGTCCGAAAGGCGCAATCTCGATGTCGAACTTTTCGCCGCCCGAGCGGATCATCTGGTAAGTGCCGCGCATGATCCCAGTGGGAGTCTTCAGAGGGCACCAGGAAGAGTATTTAAAGGACTCGCCTGGAGCCAGGACCGGCTGTTCGCCAATCACGCCAGGACCTCTTACTTCTTCGATATGCTCCAGAGCATCGGTGATGATCCAGTGGCGGCTGATCAACTGCACCGTATCGCTTCCCTGGTTGGTAATGCGTACCGTGTATTCGAAAATCCATTCTCCCTGAAGGGGGTGGGAGTTTTCCGGCGAGTGTCGCGCCAAAACTTCGACGCGGATGGAATTCGTCACGGCGTCGGACATCGGAGCGTGCTCCGAGTGTAGATCAGGCATAGTGCATGCTCATGATAGCAGGGCGCGGCGCGGATGCACGACGGCCGAGGGCTCGCAGCGGCGATTATGCGAAACTTCGAACGGCCGACGGCTCGTCCTCAAAGACCTCAAAGACGGTATAGAGCTTGGTGATCTGGAGCAGATCCTTGACGCGCTTAGTCAAGCCCAGCAGTTTCAACTGGCCGCCGTGATTGGTCACCGTGGTGAAGCTCGAAACCATTTCACCAATCCCCGAGCTGTCGATATAAGAGACCTCGGTCAAATTGACCAGAATTTTCTTGTTGCCCTTAGCGGCCAGGTCGCGAATCAAATCCCGGAAAACGCTGGCGCCTTCTCCCAGGGTGATTCGCCCGGCTGCATCCACCACAGTAACGTCGCCCACTTGGCGGTGTGACATTTTAACACTCACGAATTTGGACCCTCCCTCGCGATTCTTTGGATCTTGTTTAGCTGGCCTTGGCCAGGTACTTCACCATTCGCACTTCGGTCCCGCGCGGCTGCCCAGGCAGCACCTGGAATTCGTCCACAAAGGCGCGGATCAGAAGCAGCCCGCGGCCGGATTGGCGAAGCAGATTCCCTTCGGCCAGCGGATCCGGCACCGAATTCGGATCGAAGCCGTCGCCTTCATCGGCAATCACAATGGTCAGCCGGTCGGGCGCTTGCGTCACCGACAGATGAACCTTCTTGCGCGCATTGTAGCGGTTCCCGTGAACCACAGCGTTTACCATGCTTTCCCGAACCGCCATTCCCAATTGATGCAGATCGTCCTCATGGAAGCCGATCTCACGCGCAGCTCCCAGAACTTCCGTCTCCGCCACTTCCACACTATCCAGGGTCGAATCGAGCAGTATTTTGCGTTCTGCCATAGTTTCAGCGTGGAGGCCGTCCTTTAGGCAAAGCCGCGGCCAAGATGAATGTTTACAGTAAAATACTTAACGCCCGAAAGTCAAGGAGCTGCGCGTAAGACTAAAGCCACAGATGAACACGGATCAACACGGATGCCGAACGAAATATGCCTTATCCGTGTCCATCCGTGTTCATCTGTGGCCATACGCATTTCGGTCTCGTGCAAATAAAAAAGGCCGGACTATTAGCCCGGCCTTTCACATAGGAGGAGGAGCGGCTTGAGCTTACCGGGCAGCCAGTAAAGCTCTCAGATGGCGAGCGCGTTCCGGGGATCGAAGCTGGCGCAAAGCCTTGGCTTCAATCTGACGGATGCGCTCTCGGGTGACGTCGAACTCTTGCCCGATCTCTTCCAGGGTGTGCTCGCGCTCGCAGCCGATGCCGAAGCGCAGGCGGATCACCTTTTCTTCTTTGGGAGACAGGGTCTTCAAAATGTTGGCGGTTTCGTCGCGGACGTTGGAATCGATGACGGCGTCCACGGGCGAACCCACCCAGCGGTCTTCAATCAGATCGCCCAGCGCGGACTCGCCATCGCGGCCTACCGGCGTTTCGAGCGAAACCGGATCGCGCGAGATGGTCTTCAGCTTCTGGACCTTCTCCACTGGAATATCCATCCGGCGGCTGATTTCATCGTTGGTGGGAGCGCGGCCGAGTTCCTTTTCGAGCTCGCGCGTAGCGCGCAGGAACTTGTTCATGCTCTCGTTCATGTGCACCGGAATGCGAATGGTGCGCGATTGGTCGGCGATAGCGCGCGTGATGGCCTGGCGAATCCACCAGGTGGCGTAAGTGGAAAACTTGTAGCCGCGGCGATATTCGAACTTGTCGGCGGCGCGCATCAATCCGATATTGCCTTCCTGGATCAGATCCAGCAGGTGCAATCCACGATTGACATATTTCTTCGCGACCGAAACCACCAGGCGGAGGTTGGCTTCCACCAGGTCCTTTTTGGCCCGTTCGGCTTCGATTTCGCCGTGGCGGATAACGGACATGCTGTGCTTCAGATCGCCCAGCGATGCGCCGGCCGCGTTTTCGAGCTTCCGAACTTCCCGGCGCAGCTCGCGCGTACGAGCCTGAGCTGTCAGCGCGGAACGCCCTTCCAACTTGCGCAACTCGGCTTCCAGATGAGCCAGCTGCTCCACCGCGTGCTCGATTTCCTTGGCGAACTGCTTCCAGCGGGAAGGCAGCCAGGGCAGGCGCCGGATGGCTTGCGACATCTCCACCTTGGCGCGGTTCACTTTGCCCTGCGCTTTGCGGCGGAGTTTCTTGTTGCTCAGCGGCACCACGTCCAGCTTTTCGATCAACTGGAGCTGCTTTTTATGCAGGGCGATGAGCTCGCCAAACTGGGCGCGCACTTCCGCCTGCTTTTTGGCGTCGGCGGGACTGCCCTCTTCGACGTCGCCGAAATCCACAAAGTTGTCGAGTTCGTCGTCGCCGCGCTTGAGCAATTCGGCGATTTCAGAAACCCTCAACTGCACCAGAGCGGAGCGGCTGATGGACTTTTGCATCCGCAGCTTCCCGCGCTCCATGCGGCGAGCCAGATTGACTTCGCCCTCGCGGGTCAGCAGCGGAACGGCGCCCATTTCGCGCAAATACACGCGTACCGGGTCGTCGGTGTAAATCGACTCCTCGGCCTGTTGGGCTGGGAACTCCTCCTCTTGAACTTCCTCGGGATGGAAGAAATTGGCTTCTTCGTCGAATGGAAGTCCGAGGGGTTCATGACCCTCTGCTAGAAACTGATCTTCGAATTGATCCACTTGGATGCTCACCTCCCCAACCGGGCACAAGACTTCGTACGGATTTTCACCTGGCGGGGTATGTTAACCTGTATACAAACCACTAGCTTAGGCGCGCGTTCAGCCACCGTGCCGACCTTGAATATTAGCAATCGATTATAGCATCGAATCGATCGCGAAGTTAAGCCCTAAATAGAAGATGTTCTGATTCCAGATTGGTTACACGAACTTTGCCAACGGACGATAGTACCAAATCAAGCAAAGTACTAACCACGCTTGTGCAGCACCAAGTTCTTCAGTTCATTCAAAAACGCCTCCACATCTTGAAAGTCCCGATAGACCGACGCAAATCTCACATACGCTATCTTATCGAGGTTCTTGAGGTGTTCCATGAGCATCTCACCAATTTCGGTTGTGGAAATCTCCCGATCGGCATTGTCGGCTAACTGGCCTTCCACCGCATCCACCACTTCGGCCAGCTTGGCCATCGCCACCGGCCGCTTCTCGCAAGCCTTGAGCAGACCGTTCAGGACCTTTTGGCGGTCAAACTTCTCCCGCCTCCCGTCCTTTTTGACGACCATGTACGGGATTTCGTCACTCCGTTCATACGTGGTGAAGCGTCGCTCGCAGCCCAGGCATTGGCGGCGGCGGCGGACCACGTCGCCCTCCTTGCTCTCGCGCGAGTCGATGACTTTGTCCTCTTTGTGGCCGCAAAAGGGGCAGTTCATGCTGGGGGATCTTCCAATATCTGCTTTGCTGACAACAGCTTGAGTTTACTCCAATTCAGTCCCTCGTGGAAGGCGCAGACCAGTCCGACGGGCACGATGGCTATCGATCCTACTATCCAAAGCAAGATGGCGATGCCCGTGGCGGCTTCAAGCGGGATGCCATAGATCTTGGTAAGTGCAACAATAGAAGCGACTTGTACTCCTCCACCCAGTCCGGGGACCTGAATCAGGCTGCCTAAAGTCATAAAGGCAAGCAGCACCAGGACATCCAGCGGCCCGAACCCGCGAGTCGCCTCAAGCCCGCGGAACAGGGCAAAGCTGCTGGCCACGATGATCGCCCATTCCAGCAGCGTGTAACCTAGCAGTAGCGCCAGAGATCGCGCGTCGCGGGTGCATTCCACTCCCTGAGAGAAAGCTTCCAGCATCTGCCTGGCCCGATGCTGCTGATGTTCGGGCAGGAAGGTGAGGGCGCTCAGGACTCGGGTTTGAGCGCGGCGAGCCGGGTCGCGAAACGCGAGCAGTAGAACCAAGCAGAGTAAGCCGGCACCGGCCAGCGAGTAGCCGCCAGCTGCCAGGGCATCCTGAACCTTGGAGCCTAAACGCCAGCTATTTGGAGGAATACGTATAAGAGCATAGCCGCAAAGTAGTAACACGGCGAGCAGGTCCAGGATACGCTCCAGCAGCCAGGCCGCCACTTGCGACGAGAACGGCAGCCGCGTCTGGACGGAGATCAGATAGGGCCGGACCACCTCGCCCACGCGTCCCAGCAAGACTCCGGCGGTAAGGCCAATTGCGGTATCGGAGGTCAATCGCCAAACCCCGATGGGATGTCCAAACGGCCGCAGCATCACTTGCCAGCGCAGCGCACGGCCCACATTACTCAGCAATATCAAGCAAATAGAGGCCGCCAGCCAGCGCCAGTTCACCTGGCTGAGCGTCGCCAGGAACAAATCCCAGCGGAAAGATGCCCCCCGTGTTCGGTAAGCTAGAAGCACAAGGACAATTAGACTGACAACGATAGCCAGAACGAACGTTCGGGAAGGACGGGGACGATTGATTGCGGGTTCCAGGGGCAAGATGATCAGCGGTGCCTAAGTCCGGCGCCTCTCTTCTATAGAGAAAAACCCCGATAGAATGTAAAGCTTGGATTCAAGTGAACTTCTTATCATAGATCCTCGTTTTCATTACTGGAAGCAGGAGATAGGAAGCAGTATGGCAACGGTGGCAATTCCGGCGGCAAAATGGAGCTGGGAATCACCGTACCCGCAAGTCCGGACCAGCAACAGCTTGGATGCGGATGCTCAACTCGTGGAGCGCTGCCTGGGCGGCCAGGAAGCCGCTTGGGAGGACCTGGTGAGGGTGCACACCCGGCGTGTGTACTCGATTTGCTATCGTTTCACCAACAGCGATTCGGAAGCGCAGGATTTGACCCAGGACGTCTTCCTGCGGGTGTTCAAGAACCTGCGCAGCTTCCGTGCAGGCGAGGGGTTGTTCATTGTCTGGCTGACCAGGCTGACCAGGAATCTGCTGATCGATCATTACCGCCGGACGCGCATGGATCGGGCCACGGACTCGATTGAAGATCAAGCGGTAGCGATTGAAGAGAGTGGCGCCGCGATTTCAAGGACCGAAGGGATGGTGGCCGGGCGCGAAGCGAGTGAGCTGTTGCAGGCGGCATTGCAGAAATTGTCGCCGGAGCTGCGGGAGACGGTGATCCTGCGGGATCTGGAGGAATTAGAATATCGGGAGATCGCGCAAATCCTGAACGTTCCCGAGGGAACGGTGAAGTCGCGATTGAATCGCGGGCGCTCCGAGCTGGCCAAGGTGCTTCGCAGACAGAAGATTCGCATATGACGTGCGCAGAGCTCGAAATCCTGCTGTGCGACTACGTGGACGGAACGCTCCGCGCTGAGGAGAGGACCGCGCTCGAGAACCACCTGTCGGGATGCGCGGGCTGCAAGCAACTGGCCGAAGATGTCACGGGCATGACGGCGTTCTTCGAGCGCGTTCCCCAGGCTGAGCCGCCGGCCGAACTGATGACGCGCATCCTGCATCACGCTCCGATGGGGTCTGGCGCGGTTTCCGAGCGCCTTCCGTACGATCCAAAGCCATCCTGGGCCAAGCGCTTGTTCGGCGGATTTGTGCACGGATGGCTGCAGCCCCGCTACGTGATGGGGATGGCGATGACCATCCTGTCGTTCTCCATGCTGGCGCGCTTCGCGCACATCGAGCCCCGGCAGTTGCGGCCGTCGGATTTAGATCCGGTAAAAGTCTGGCAGGGAATTGACGATCACTCGCATCGCGTCTACGACCGGGCCATGAAGTATTACGACAATCTGCGGTTAGTAATCGAAATTCAATCGCGTCTACAAGAATGGACCGATCAGGATCCGTCGCAGGGGGCGGCGCAAGGCGTGCGGAGAAATGCACAGCCGCCCGCGAGTGAAAGAGGAAGTCAGTAATGAATTGCTTCAATCATCCGGAGGCTCCGGCCATCGCTTATTGCCGGGAATGCGGAAAGGCGCTGTGTGGAACGTGCCGCCGCGAAGCCGATGGAACTATCTACTGTGAAGAACATTTGCCGGCGCCGGCCTGGAGCAGCGCGCCGCCGCCGCCACCGCCCGCGCCTCCCCCACCCCCATCGGCATCTCCGTACACTTCACCGCCACCGGCACCGCCGCATCCCCCGTTTTCCGATCCTGGCGTATCACCGGGGCTGGCCTTTCTGCTCGGTTTCATTCCCGGCGTGGGGGCGATTTATAACGGCCAGTATGTGAAGGGCTTTATCCATGTCGTCGTTTTCGGCGTTCTCATCGCCATCGTGAACGACGACCAAATGAGCGGCAATCTGCAGCCGCTGTTTGGGATGATGATCGCGGTGTGGGTTTTCTATATGGCGTTTGAGGCCTATCACACGGCGAAACGCCGCCAGCTCGGCCAGCCGGTGGACGAGTTCTCGAGTATTGTGCCCCGCACCGGCCAGCCTTCGAAATTTCCACTGGCGCCGACGGTTTTGATCGCGGTGGGTCTGCTCTTTCTTCTGCACAATTTGAATATTCTGCGCATCGGCGAGATCATTCATTACTGGCCAGTCGCCTTGATTTGTCTGGGTGTTTATATGCTCTACGAGCGGCTTTCCGGACATCCGGAGCCGCGCGATCCGCACGCGACACCGCCGAGGGAGGCCGCCAATGAACGACGCTAATAACTTTGTACAAGCGATTCGCGGGCCCATCATGCTGATCACCCTGGGTGCGCTGGTGGCCATCGACTATGCCGGCATCTACGGCTTCTGGCGGACCTGGCCGATCCTGATCATTATGTTCGGACTGTTGAAGCTGTTGGAGCGAGCGACCGCCAAGCCGGGTGCGCCGCCCTACCCCGGACAGTATCCTGGTCAGTACCCCGGCGACCGGCCGCCCGGAGGCAACGCGATATGAGGCGCGGTTCGGTGATCGGGCCGCTGATCCTGATCGGGCTCGGCGTTCTGTTCTTATTTCGCAATCTTTGGCCGGACATTCCGCTGGTGGATCTCATCTCGCGATTTTGGCCGTTCCTGCTGATCGCCTGGGGCGGCATCCGGCTCATCGAAATCCTGTTCTGGTCGATGACCGGCAGGCCTCTGCCGCGCAACGGAGTCTCGGGCGGAGAATGGGCGCTGATTTTCGTGATCTGCATCGTCGGCGCCACCATGTACACCGCGCATAACGCTCCGTCGTGGTTCCCCAGCGGGCCTATGTGGAGGCGCGTGGCCATGAACATGGGCGAGCCTTACGACTACACGCTGGCGCCCGTGGAAAAACCCTGCGCGAAGAACTGCCGTATCGTAATCGAGAGCTTTCGCGGCAACGCCAAGATCACCGGGACCACGGACATGACGGTGAAGGCGAGCGGACAGGAAACCGTGCGGTCCTTCCAGCAGTCCGATGCCGACAACGCCAACAAGCAGACGCCGCTGGAACTGATTCAACAGGGCGATCAGATCATCGTCCGGACCAATCAGGACAAGGTGAGCGATCGCGCGCAGCCCAACGCCGATCTGGATATTTCGGTGCCCCAGGGATCGTCCATTGAAGCGCACGGGCGCTACGGTGATTTCGATGTCCAGGGTATTAACGGGAATGTGAACATCAGCAGCGATAACGCGGGCGTGCGGCTGGAAAATCTGGGCGGCAATGTGCAGATTGACACACGCGCAAGCGATACCATTCGCGCGGTGGATGTTAAGGGCAGTGTGGATTTGAAGGGCCGGGGCGGCGACGTGGAATTGCGCAATATCGGCGGACTAGTGACCGTGAACGGCGTCCATGTGGGTGACATTCAATTGAGCCAACTGTCGCAGGCGCTGCGCTGGCAAGATCCCTTGGGGTCGCTGGATTTGGAGAAACTGCCTGGTCAAGTCCGAATCACCCGAGGCGATTTGACTGGCAACAACATCGTTGGTCCGATTCGATTAAGCGGCCATTCGAGCGATGTGCAACTTTCCGATTTCACGCAGTCGCTCGATTTGACGCTGGACCGCGGCGATCTCGATCTGAAGCCCGGCCAGAACCTGCCGAGGATGGACGTTCACACGCGCTCAGGAGACATCGATCTGGCGCTGCCTGCGGGGGCCAAATTCGATCTGCGTGCCACCACCGATCATGGGGAAGCGGACAATGAATATGGCGACCCGCTGCACGAAGATACTTCGGGGCGCGGCGCAACCATCGCGGGAAGCACCGGCGGCGGTCCCCAATTGAGGCTGGATACCGGACGGGGATCCATCACGGTCCGCAAGGCGAGCGCGGAAGATACCACCACGTCTCCCGACGTCACCAGCGCGCCGCTTCCGCCCAAATCGCCGAAAGCGCCCAAGACGCCCCTGAAGGTGGAGCACGAGTAGGCCGCTAGCGAACGAGCACTAGCTGAACGTCGGCAACGTTGGTGCCGGTGGGGCCCGTCTTGATCAAATCGCCGAGCGCTTCGAAATAGTGATAGGAGTCGTTATTCGTGAGGAATGCGGGTGCGTCCAGGCCGAGGGCTTCGGCGCGCGCGACCGTTGTTCCATCCGCGATTGCGCCGGCCGCATCGGTGGGCCCATCCGTTCCGTCGGTGCCTCCGCTGAGGATCACGACATCGCACAATCCCGCGATGTCGAGCGCGGCGGCCAGCGCGAATTCCTGATTGCGCCCGCCCAGTCCTTTGCCGCGAACCGTGACAGTTGTTTCGCCGCCTGAGATCACGCAGGCGGGAGCCTTGAGCGGGCGGCCTGCGGCGCGAATTTCCTTGGCGATCGCAGCATGAACGCGTGCCACGTGGCGCGCTTCGCCTTCCAGGAACGTGGAAAGCACTAAAGTGTGGAAACCGAGCCGGCGAGCTTCGGACGCCGCCGCGTCCACAGCGAGAGCGTTGCTGCCGACAATCACGTTGCGCGTCTTCTCGAAGATTTTGTCGCCGGGCTTGGGCGTTTCTTCGGGCGGGGAAGTGAAACGCTCGCGCACCACGGAAGGCAGCTTTTTCCAGATCCGGTATTTCTCGAAGATCGCGCGCGCGTCGGCGAAGGTGGAGCGATCGGGAACCGTTGGACCCGATCCAATCGTGTCCAGATCGTCGCCGATCACGTCGGAAAGCGCCAGCGTGAGCAGCGTCGCGGGATAAGCCAGGCGCGCCAGTTGCCCGCCCTTGATTCGCGAAATGTGCTTGCGAACGCAATTGATTTCGTGGATGCTGGCGCCCGAAGCGAGCAACAATCGTGTGGTCTTCTGTTTTTGGGCGAGCGTGATGGGCGGCGCCGGAAGTGGCAGCAGCGCTGAGGCTCCGCCCGAAATCAGACAGATGATCAAATCATCCGGGCCGGCTTGGCGGGCAATTTGCGCGA
The DNA here is from genome assembly GCA_963776805.1 of Bryobacterales bacterium. Taxonomy (GTDB): domain Bacteria; phylum Acidobacteriota; class Terriglobia; order Bryobacterales; family Bryobacteraceae; genus Palsa-89. The sequence continues at coordinate 270,979 of CAVZOD010000028.1, read as the reverse complement.
TGCGGCGCGCTCCGGCAAGACCACGCTGATCGGGCACCGGATGCCCGCACTCATTGATTTGTATCCGGCGCAGCTTCGCACCATGGCCGTCTTTTACGTTGATCTCGCCGCCGCCGATTCGCGCGCCGAGCAGTCGCTCTACCGCGCGGGCCATTTGCGCGCTGGCCTTGCCCGCACCGATCACAAATACATTCCGGTAAGGGTGCGGGTCCACCCGCAGATGGCGCAGTACGGCCTGATAAGGATCAGCGGCTTTCAAAGCAGCTTGAAAAATACGAAGTGCCTGACGGCGCAGCGATGCAGCCATCGAGCTAGAAAATTGGGAGCTTCAAAATCTCGGCCACGATGGCGGCCGGATCGTCGGTATCGGCTTCGATGCGATGCTCGGCTTTACTGTACAGGTCGCGGCGATCGTCAAAGAGCCGCTGGAACTTTTCCGGATCGCGCGCCAGCGGCCGATGGGTCTGGCCCTCCACACGCGCGCAGATACGCGGGAACGGACAGTCCAGCCATAGCGTGACGCCGCGGTCTTCCAGCATCTTGCGATTGGCCGGATCGATAAACGCGCCGCCGCCCAGCGCCAGTACCAGGGGCTTGCCGCACTCCACGTCCCGCAGGCGCTTGCGCAGCGCTTCCTGCTCGATCCGGCGAAATTCCTCCTCGCCGCGCGTGTCGAAAATTTCGGCGATGGAAACGCCTTCGGCCTGCTCAATGTCTTCGTCGATATCGGCGAAGGACCAACCGAGTTCCTCCGCCAGCAGGCGGCCCACGGCCGATTTCCCCGACCCCATGAAGCCGACCAGGTAAAGGCCGGGCGTGCGCTTCAGCTTCAGTAGCATTCGTTCAACTAACGTCCGCGTAACGAATGGTCCCACAGCTTCGCGCCACTCTGCAACAAGACGCTGCAACAAGAGGCTGCAACACGGCGTGCAACTCGGCCGGGCAAGCAGCATAATGGTACACATGCAGGAAGAGCTGTTGCCGCTTTTTCCGCTCCAGGTGGTCCTGTTCCCCAGGACCGCTCTGCCGTTGCACATCTTCGAGGAGCGCTACAAGCAGATGATCGCGGACGTGCAGCGCGGCCACACGGAGTTTGGCATCGTGCTGGCGGGCGAAAAGGGCATCGTGAATACCGGCTGCACTGCCACGGTTGAAAAAGTCCTCAAGAAGTATCCCGACGGGCGCTTGGATCTGATTAGTCTGGGCCGCCGGCGTTTTGAAATCATCCTTCTCAACGACGAGAAGCCGTATCTGCGGGGTGCGGTGGAGTATTTCGACGACGAGGGAACCGATCCTATTCCACCCGACGTGCGCAAGCGCGTGATCGATTCCTACAACGACCTGCGCACGCTGGACGATTCCGAACCGGTGCACGAGCCGGAACTCAGCGATCCGCAGCTCAGCTTTCAATTGGCGCAAGTGGTGCCCGATTTGGATTTTCGCCAGATTCTGCTGGCCACGCGGTCGGAAGCCGACCGGATGCGGCGCCTGGCCGAGTTCTTTCCCAGCTACAACTCGCGGCAGCGCCAGATCCAGCACGCGCGCGCCGTCGCGCCCACCAACGGACACGCCAAGGGGTCCATGGGCGAGTGATTTTCCGCGAACGCCAAAACCTGATCGTGGATGCCGACGACACGCTTTGGGAGAACAATATCTATTTCGAGCGCGCGTTCGAGGATTTTTGCGATTTTCTTGCGCACTCCACGCTCACGCCGGATGAAGTGCGCGGGGTGCTGGATGAGATTGAAATCGTCAATAACAAAACGCACGGCTACGGTACCGCGAATTTCACACGCAACCTTACGGAGTGCTATCACAAGCTGGTGGAGCGCGAGGTTGGCATGGACGATCTGACGCGCATCATGAGTTTCACCGAGCAGATCCTGCATCATCCCATCGAAATTATTGCGGGCGTGGAGGAGACGCTGGAGTACCTTTCCGAGCGCCACAGCCTGACGCTGTTCACCAAGGGCGATCCCGAAGAACAGAAGCTGAAGCTGGATCGCTCGGGCCTGGCCATCTATTTCGGCCACACCGCCATCGTGAAGGAGAAGGATGCACGGTCGTACGCCAAGCTGATTCAGGAGCGCAAGCTTGATCCGGCGCACACCTGGATGATCGGGAATTCGCCCAAGTCCGATGTGAATCCGGCGCTGGAGGCGGGGATCCACGCGGTGTTCGTGCCGCATGAAAGAACCTGGACGCTGGAGCGGGCGGAATTGCGCGAGGGTCCGGGTCGATTGCTAAAAATCGACCGGTTTGAAGAGCTGCGGAAGTATTTTTAGCGCGATCTTCAGAAGCGCCAAGGGTGCGGCGCGCACTACAAAGAGGCCGGGAACAGCTTCGCGCCGCGCTCCGTTTTGCGCGTTTTCCTTTGAAGCGCAAAGGGTGCGGCGCGCACCACAAAGAGGCCAGGAACAGCTTCGCGCCGCGCTCCGTTTTGCGCGTTTTCCTTTGAAGCGCGAAGGGTGCGGCGCGCACCACAAAGAGGCCAGGAACAGCTTCGCGCCGCGCTCCGTTTTGCCCGAGTTCCTTTGAAACGCAAAGGGTGCGGCGCGCACCGCAAAGAGGCCAGGAACGGCTTCGCGCCGCGCTCCGTTTTGCGCGTTTTCCTTTGAAGCGCAAAGGGTGCGGCGCGCACTACAAAGAGGCCGGGAACAGCTTCGCACCGCGCTCCGTTTTGCGCGTTTTCCTTAAAAGCGCAAAGGGTGCGGCGCGCACCGCAAAGAGGCGGGGAACTGCTTCGCGCCGCGCTCCGTTTTGCGCGAGGTCCGTAACTTAAAAGGAGTGGTTCGAAATCAAGGCCGCCGGCGAAATCTGCGGAACGGCTTGCGCGAAGTAGTTTTCGTTGGACAGATTCTTGTAGACGGCGCCCGCGACGCCGGAGGCGATGGGGCCGCTCACCGCGTATCCGCCCGTCAGCAGAACCACCACTACCAGCTTGCGCCCGCCAACTTCGTTGTAGGAACCGAACCAGCCCAGGTGCGTGGGCGACCGGTTGTCGGTACAGGTTCCGGTTTTGCCGAAGATCGGTTCCGTGGCGCTGAAGCCCGCCCGGCGTGCTGTGCCGTACTCTACGGCGCCCATCATGCCCGGCTTGATGTCCGTCAGCCACTGCCCGATGTTCAGCTGCCGCTTCACTTCGGGAACAAACCGATCGATTTCCTCTTGCGAGGTGGGGTGCTGGAGATAATACAGCGTTCCACCATTAGCCACTGCGGAAACGATGCCGGTGAGTTCCATGGGCGTCATGGAAAAGCCTTCGCCAAAGCTGGTCATCATTCCGAGCCCATCAGCAGGAGGCGCGGGGGCGATCAACCCTGGCTGCTCTTCCGGAATATTCAAGCCGGCTTTTTCGCCCAAGCCGAGCATCTGCCCGTACTCCACGATCTTGTCGTATCCAAGTTTCTCACCCACGGATGCGAAGTATGCGTTGTTGGAATGCGCGATTGCTTCGGTGAGGTCCATGGCGTGGCGCCTGGTGGGCCGGGGCGAACTTTCCTGATTGATAACGCCTTCGCTCAACCCCGCCAGCGCCGCAACAATCTTAATGGTGGAACACGGCTCAAACGCTCCTTGATACGCCAGCTTCTGATTCACCACGGACAGAATCCGCCCGCTATTCGGATCGGCGACAATCACCGCGCCGTTGTGTGGTCCAAGCGCTTGAACGGCCGCCCGGCGAGCGATTAAATCCTCGCCATCCACCGAATCGCCCTGCGTGGAATCAGCGAAGGTGGGCGTAGCCCAGGGACTGGCGACCTTCCTTCGTCTCACAATGCGCCGGGCCGTAATGAGGCGGGGCGCCGTGGTTGCAGCCGGCGTGTAGGACACCTTCTGTAACTTGGCAGCTACGGTGCTATGGACGATCCGGCGTCGCTTCTTTCGGGTAGCAGTTCCAAAGGCTGATCCGGTCAGGAGTATGACAGAAAGGAAGACGACAACCAGGCGCTGATACATATTATGAATGTGAAAATCCTAGCTCTATAAGATACCCACAAAACCAAGCACCAGCATGTAAATGCAGTCTTGGCCTAGATGCACCACATCAAGCTCTCAGTGCAAACCGTTCCCACATTATGAGTTATCGGCAAACTTTCGTCAAGACTTGAGTTGGTCTGCCGACTGTCAAGAGTTTCTGGTATCCAGTGTACCTCAAGCGACAAACTTCTCAATGAGATACGGGCGTGCTGGCGGAGACGACGCCCCGGATCACGGGTGTACAATGGAACCACCGAAACTTAAGACGTACCAGAGACTTGGTACGTAACCCAGAAGTGATCTCGTGATAGTACCGCCGAACTCCGTGTTCACCGCCCGCGAAACCCACGGGCGGGTACTGCGCTCCGGAAACCGGCTGATCGCCCATAGCCAGGACGCAGGCTGGCGATCGCTGCACGCCGCAATTCTCGAAGAAGCTCCGTTCCAGGCCGTCGAGCGGCCCATTCGCCATCCTTCGCTGATCTATCATTTGAGCCGCCCCACCCAGGTGACGCGCAAGATTGAAGGCGCCGCTCGGGAGACCGCGCTCATCGGACCGCGCCGCATTTGCCTCACGCCGGGCGAGGCTACCACGCAATGGCAGCACGCGGGGCATCCGGAGATCCTGCAGGTGTACCTGCGGCAATCGGTTTACGAAGCGGCGGTGAGCGAAATCTATGGTTGCGATAGCTCGGGCGCGGAGCTGGTGCCAGGCTTTGCCATTCTGGATCCGCTGCTGGAACAGCTGGCCATCGCGATCACGGATGCTTTGCGCGACGGCCATGCCAGCGATGGATATAACGACGGGCTGTATATCGACACCATCGCGCAGATGATGGCCGTGCATCTGGCGCGCACGCATTCCTCGCGCTCGCGGCCGGTGCGGATTCTTCCCGCCAAGCCGCTGGCCGGCTGGAAAATGCGGCGCGTCATTGAATTTATCGAGGAGAACCTGGAAGGCGACCTGAGTTTGCAGGCCATGGGCGCCGAAGTGGACATCAGCCCGCTATATCTGGCGCGCGCGTTCAAGGCCGCCGTTGGCCAGTCGCCGCATCAATACGTGCTGGCGCGGCGCATCGAGCGCGCCAAGGAGCTGCTGCGCAATACGGATTTGCCAGTGGTGGACGTGGCGCTGTCGTCGGGCTTTTCTTCGCAGAGCCACTTGTCGCACTGGTTTATCCGGCAGGTGGGGGTTTCGCCGGCGGTGTATCGACGGCAAGCAAGCGCGTAAGGCGTTTGGATCGTTTGATACTGATCGTCAATGCGGATGCTTTCCCAGGGTCGCCTACGGCACTAACAAAATTCGTTAACACAACGGTGCTTTGCTTCTGATAAGAGATCTTTTAACAAGATGCCATGAATTGTTGCAGAGTCACATTGGTTCTGGACCGATGAGGGGCCTTGCGGCGTGGTTGCTCCCACGATGGTCGAACTGGTTCAGCTACGACACGGCGAAGCCGCAGTCTACTTCGTATCCGCCTCCGGGAGCCCCCGGGCGGAACGAGTGTGTCTGGCGTTTTTTCAAGACACTCACCTCCGTGTAGATCAGCTCCACTTTCCTGCCGGAAAAGCAGCCGTTGGCAGTTAGGCCAGAAGCTATCCGCTCTGGAGTGAGCTTCTTGCCGCCCATGCGAATTACGACATACGAACGTCGAGCGAGAACCTGGCCGAGCACTCGCCAGAGATCACCAATCAAACGCCAATAGGCATCAGGATTATCGTGGCGGTCGTCCTTTGAAATCGTCCGATACGTGGGATGCGGTTCGCCACCGAGGAACCACAGGCGGAGCCATTGGTCTTCCTCAAAGCTAGTCGTATCGAGGTATGGTGGTGAGGTAACGACGAGCTTTGGCGGTTTGCCTCGTCCTTGCATGAATCTGGGGAGCTGTCGGAAATCCAACTCGGACGTAATTCCTTGGAACTCGGGAGGGTCAGATTCATATCGAAATGCTAGCTGCTTCCGAAGCAGATCAAAAGCGTCTCGGTCAGGCGGTTGAAATCCTCGCTCGATCCAGAATCGAAGCGAGTACTCCGGTTTGGTGCTGATGGTGCGTGGCATCTGGTTGCTGAGGTAGGAAGGCGATTTGTTGCTCTCACCATGGAGGCTTCCAAGAACCAAACCAGCCAACATGCAATCGACTCTCGATCTCCGCCAGGCTAGGCTCGTTCTCAAATAAAGAAGCTGCCTAAGGGTGCGAGAAGCATACGCGTAAGTGAAGAATCGAGGCAAGCACGCAGCTTCGGTCTTCCAATGCTTGGCGACGAAATGCTTCTCAAGGTAAGTGATGCGGCGCCTCACCGCATCTCGACTTGGAGCGCTGGTCTTCGCTCGGGTTAAACAAAAAGCGACGGGATTAATATCGTTGCCTACAGCATGACGGCCGCTCAGAAGAGCCTGGAATGGCGTTGTCCCGCGCCCCGAGAACGGGTCCAGCACGGTGTCGCCCGGCTTCGATAGTTTGTCAATCCATTCCTTCGCGAAGCTTTCGGGGAACATTGCGAAGTACGGACATAGTGAGTGAAAACGGTGCCTCATCGTTGCTTCTGGTTCGCCTCGACGTGATCAACCCAAGCCTGAATGTTTTTAGCCAATTTTTCTTCCGGAGGATAAGGGACAAGCCAAGCGATTCGACATCGATCGAACAATACGCCCCCATAACGGGCAGCTATCAACCACTTGTTTTCCTCCGGCCGGTGAGGAATGAAAAGTGTCGCAAACGGGTCAATGCCAGCGGCATCTTTCATCCAGAGTGCACACCACTTCTGCGGCTGCAACTCGAACGCTTTGTCCGTCCAGTCCTCTCCTGTCGCACACTGCCCGAAACCGATCAATTTTCCTCGTCGACCATCCGGGAACGCACGCCATGATACTAGATCGAGCTTGGCGTCTTTCTGATCCTCCTCTGGCTCACGCCCCGATGGTCCTCCTCCCTCGCAAAGCCTCTTGCAGAGAGCTTCGAGACCCTTTGGGAAGTGCTTCGGCAGCAAGCGGCGCGGGAATCCGAACACCTCGCGTTCGAGACCGCTCCCTCTTCCGCCCAGGTATTCATGCAAGGCAATCGAGCACAAATCCTCAAACAGACGTTCCGGATGGGAACGCTTTGGACCAGCATCTTTTCCGAAGAGTGAGAGCAGAAGAAGAAAGCGATAGGTCAGATCCCTATCGGTGCTGCTGTAGGCTATGCCGTCACGCGTCGTTTGATAGGGATAAAATCCTGTCTCGCCGCCGCAGGCGATGCTTCGCAAGCGAATTTCGTTTTCAACCTCGTTCACAACGTCTTCGAGAAAGTCATCTTCTACCTGATCCTGGAGTACATCGAGTGCGTTGTCAGAACCGGCTTGCGTCAAATCGCTCTGGTAACTTGCCCAAGATACAAACGACGGGGAGACTGTGAGAGCGTTCCATTCTAGCCAGTCGGCTTGCACCTCCGGGGGATCACCTATATTCGGCAGAATGACAGTTTTCATTCGGAATCGTTGATCTGCCGTCGCATCGTGTTTGCGAGCGTTTTCGCCAACTTTTCGATATTGGTGGCAGTCTCTAGGAGATCTCGCTCCCCGGTATATCCAGTTGCAACAAATCTAGCGGCGTTCCGGAGCTCAGTTTCAGCTTTGCTAATGGCGTCCTGGAATAGTCGAGCATCACCTCTGGTAGCATCAAGGGCAACAGCAAGAGGTTGACCTGAGCGGAGGAATTGCAAGCCCCGCGGGCTTTCGAGGACTTCCGCCATTTCACGTAAATGCGGGTTCTGGCTGCGAACCTTCGGCTCAATATCACCTTTCTTGTTCCCGTAGAGCCACAACATTAGCTCACCCAATTTTTGCCGATTTTTCTCGGGAACGGGACGCTCGACTCGCGAAAGTCGTTGCTGCGTGACGCCGAGGAATTTCTGAACGCTCGTGTATGTGAGAGCGGTCCATAGGTGTGAGAATGCAAACTTCGGCTTCATCCGATCCTCTGGATTGAAGAGACCGTCGTCCATAGCCTGCTTGAGAACTAAGTAACCTCGATACATTCGCAGAACGGTATCGTGGCGATCCCCGAGCGTGGATGCGATCTCCTCCAAGGGAATGCCAAATGTTTTGTGAACTCTATGGATGTATTGGGCCTTCGCGATCGAATCCCAAGGCTGCGGACCATTGAGATGTTTGAAACCGACATAGTCCCAAATCTCTTTCCGCGGCTGGATAATGACAGGCAGATTCTTGAGGCTATCCAGAACACTTGGGGAAGGGCTCCAGTTATCACCCCTGATGCCGAGGCGAGCACATGTCTCTGGCTCCATCAGCAGCCTCACAGCGGCAAGCCTCCGGTTGCCCTCAACCACGACAAGCTTTCCACCTTCCTTGCTGACGAAGAGTTCCTCGTGAGGCCAGTATCCCCCCGCCAGCATGGAATCGACGAGCTCTGAAACATCCTTGTTCCTCCAGAGCCACTGCAAAATGCGATCTTGCTCCTTGATTGTGAGCTTGAGTTCGGCCAAGCGAGGGTTGTTCGGATCTAAGAGCAAATCACCATATGGGATCCACTGGATCTCGGGTCGATGCTCTTCCGCAAGTCTCTTTACCATGCTCACTCCACGCGTAATCAGGGACCTTTTTTTCCGCGATTGGTCAGTCCTAGGTCCTTGATAAGCTCCGACCATCTCACCATGCTTACTGCGACTTATTGGATTCGGCCACGCCTTCCAAAACAAACTGATCGATCTCGTGACGGGCTTTCAATCCGCAGCATCATCTTGCCATTCTAACCATTCCGGCAAAATCTCTTTCGACCTTACGCCGTGATAAATGAGACTTGTCGCAGTGCTGGCCTTGCTTGCATCGCAATGACGGCGATTCGACCGGGCACGAGTGAATAAAAATAAGGGTCAACGTGGACAACAAGATCGTCTTGTATTTCGAGATGTGCCGACGGGAAGGGCCGAGCCTTCAAAGAGGGATGAACTTTGAGTTCGGCGGCGGCTACTCGGTCATTTTGATGTCCGGACGGCCAAACGCTCCTTGTGCTGATCGGATCGAAGATGACGGCGCAATGCCTATCTATGAAGGGCATGATACCGCGAAGTCCAGCGGGTGCCGATCCCAAGTTGGTAGATCGGCCGGGGCACACTCCGGCCGGCGCGAATCGGCAGGTCAAGCATTTCTTTGTCGGACCGACAGACCGCTGAGTGGAGTTTCGTCGCGCCCGCCGCCGCTCTTGTTGCAACTCTCGCTTCAGCCGGGTTTTCCGGCTGATAACATAATGTTCACCATATGAGCACCTCCGTCGCCACACCAACTCCAGCCGCTACCACCCCTCACACCATCAAGTGGGGCTGGCTGGCGGTCGCCATCGCGGTCGGCCTGGGAGTCGCGTTTATGCCGGCGCAGCCGGGCTTGAGCCACATGGGGCAGCTGGTGCTCGCGGTCATCGCCGGGACGGTGGTGTTGTGGGCTACCGACGTGATGAACAACGGCCTCGCCTCCCTGCTCATGATGGGCGTCCTGATGGCGATCGGCGTTGCTCCTTTGACCACCGCTCCGGGGCTATCACCGCCCGTCAGCGGCGCGCTCTATGGATTCGCCGACGGTGCGTGGTGGACGTTGTTGGTGGTGGTCTATTACGGCTTCGCGATGAAGAAAACCGGGCTCGCCGAACGCATCGCTTACTACATTCTGTCGCTTTTCCCGGGGACTTATAGCGGCGTGCTCTCCGCGTTCTTCCTGATCGGATTGATTCTTTCCCCGCTGATTCCGTCGATGACGGTCCGCACCGCCATCATGGCGCCGATTGCCTGGTCATTAGTCCAAACCCTGGGATTGAAGGCGCGAAGCCACGGCTCGGCGCTGATCATGATCACGGTGATCGAGATGGCCGTGGTCCCCGGGCTCGCCTTTAAATTGGGGTCGTTGAACGGGCCAGTCGTAATCACCATGTTCGAAAGCAAGCACATCCCATTGACGGATGGCTACTACATGCAAGTGATGCTCCTGCCCACCCTGATTATGTGCGGATTGATTCTGGTTCTGAATCAGCTTCTGCTGAAACCGGAAGAACCCATCCGGGTCTCCAAGGACTTTGCAAAAGGCAGGCTGCGGGCCTTGGGAGGGTTTAAGCGGGCGGAAGCGATCACGGCGTGCGTGGTGTTTACGTCCATCGCTTTTTGGGTGACGAACGGCAAGCTGCATCACCTGGCCACCTTCACGGTGGGGATGTTCGGCATGGCGATTCTGTCGCTCACCGGCGTGTTCGAGGACAAAGACATCGGCACCGGCGTCTCCTGGACGCTGCTCTTGTTCTTAGGCGGCATCTTTAGCCTGACCCACATCATTCCGCAATATAAGATCACGGATTGGATGGCCGGCATCATGGCGCCGCGCATTTTGCCGCTGGTTCACAGTCCCATGCTGCTGTTGTTGTTGATGGCCGTTCTCATGCTCGCAATGCGATTCATTGATCCGTCCGCTTTTTTTGCCATTCCGCTGTTGTGGACGCCGCTGGTGGATTCTGTTTCGAAGGCTGGAATTCCGCCGCTGGTGTTGGCTGCTCCTTTGCTGTTGATGTCGGCGCCGTTCCTGATGGTGTACATGAATTTCTGGATGGCCATGGGCGAGGGCATGACGGCCAAGCAGGGATTTAGCAAGAGTCAGATGTTTCGGCTGGCATGGGTGAATGTTGCGGCCGGGCTGGCTGCTACCGCCGCAGGCGTGCTGTATTGGAAGGCTGTGGGAGTGCTGTAATCGCGGGCGGCGTATTGGATCAGGCCTGCGGTTGACCGAGTGGACGCACGTCGCGTTCTATTTTCGTTCCCTCGCGGTCCTTTGCGATTTCAAGATCGCAGGCGGTCTGTATACCGATCCAGATGTCCGGCGAGGTGCCAAAGTAACGGGCGATGCGCAACGCGATCGGCGCCGTTACGTTTCTTTGGCCCTTGATGATCCGGGTGAGGGTGCTGGGCGGCAGTCCCATGGCGATGGCGGCGCTGCTTGCACTGACGCCGGCTTCGCGAAGGGCATCCACCAAGGCTTCTCCCGGATGGATGGGTGGCAGCTTCTCAGTGGTAATCCGTGATTTCGACATCTTGCGCCTCATCGTCGTCCCAGCGAAAACAAATTCGATACTGATCGTTCATGCGGATGCTGTGTTGGCCAGTCCTATGTCCAGAAAGCTTTTCGAGCCGTAAGCTCCCAGAAACGCGAGCTTAATCCTGGCAGCCCTCTCTCGATCTTCTCAAACTTCTTGACGCGGACACGCTCCGAGAGCCGCGGGGCTTCCTTGTCCCGGAACGTTCACTTACGAATATGGTAGTACCAGAATGGCGACAACGAGAGGCGCGAGGACACTTCCCGTCAGCCGATGGTGAGCGGGTCACCGCAACCGGACCATGGCGGCGCTGGCTGCCGGAATCAGGATCTCCATTTCACTGCCCATCACTCGCACCGCTTCTGCTTGCCCGGGCGTCCATTTTCCCGCGCTGCTGACCGTGGATCCGCCCAAGAGCACACCGACCTTACTCTGGAGCGACGGGCCGGTCAGGCGTAGAGCGCTGGCGCTGGCGATTCCCGGACAAATTGCGCGCACGTGAGCGTCGCGCGAGACTTCTTTGTTGACCAGCGTGAGCCAGATGTCGCCGCGCTCCGAACGAACCGCATAGGCCGTGAGATTCATCCCTGCGGCGTCCAGAGTTAATTTCACACGATCGCCGCGGCTGGCCAACCGAAAGGCGAGCATCCCGTAGTACAAAGGCGTCGCTCGATAAGCCTGATCCGCGTCCACTCCGATCGGCGTGTACCAACTCAAAAATCCCAGATGGTTGACCCCGGTTTCGATATTCACGCCGCCGGCGTCGAATTGCGCCAGCGTAAACAGGAAATCCAAGCCCCACAGGCTGGCCGCCAGAGTGTCGCTGACACCCGGCTTGCCGCCGCCGAAGCAGGAATTGGCTTCGCAGATTCGATAGGGAACGCCGCTCGAATGCGAAGCGGCTTGCAGCCGGCCGAGCAACCCAGGCAGTATCGCATTCGGCTTCAGAAGAGTTTCGATGGTGCTGGTGGGATTATCCGGCGGACCCTCGGCGTAGTAATGATGCGTGAGCAGCTTGATGTCAGCGGCTTCGGTGGCCGCGAATTTCTCCAGCCAATCGGCATGGACGATCACATCCGGTCCGGCAAACGGCGCGTTCGGAATTTTATCGCGAATTGCTTTCTTATAGCGCTGATATTCGGAAAAATAATCGGCATAGTTGTAATTAGCGGGCCGATGTACCCCCGCAAACAGATCGGGTTCATTGCCGATCTCGAACGCCAGCAGGCGGTCACCCGCGCTCGCCGCCACCGCCAGGGCTTCATCCACTGCTTGTTCCACGCTGCCGCGCCCCAGATCAAATCCCCAAATCAGCCGCCAACCCGTGGCGCGCAAAAACGTTCCGAGATCCACCAGCCCGCGCCGGTCGACCACGGTTCCCTTGGGGGATGAAACCGCGGAACCATTCGCCGACCAGGAGGCGTAGTCGCTCGTATTTCCGCCGATCCGAATCAAGCCGGCCGGCGCCAGGGTCCGCACCAACTGCACATAGGTCCGGTTGGAGCCACTAAGCAAACCACGCTGGGAGACCGAGGAAACCTCATAACCCAGGCCCACGAAATCGGCCGGGATGCGGCGCAGCCGGCTTTGGGGCTCCACTTGGACGCGCGCGAAATTTGCCTGCGCCAACGCGGGAACCGTCAGAAGCCCGGAAACAAACGCCCGCCGGGTTGCTCTCTCCCGGTCCGGGGCTGCAGGTCCGTCGGCATTGCTGCCATAATAGTCGATCTGGGCTCTCTCCAATGGTTTGGAACCCAACCGCATGACCGTCGGGCGTGCATGGCCGGCAGTGCTACTGCTTCTTCTGGCCGGATGCCATCGCGTGCAAGCGCCCGCCAGTGTCGTTCACATGGGCGACCCCGCGACTGCCGATCAGTTGATGAGCGGATTCTATTCGATCGAGGGCGGGGCTGGGGATAAAGCATGGCGCTGGAGCGGTCCCGATTTCACCGTCGCACTGGCGCCGCCCCCAGCCGCTTCGCACGGAGCCCGCTTACTGTTGCGATTATATTTTCCTGAAACACAAATCCAAAAACTTGGTCCGATGACATTAACCGCTTTTGTAGACGGAGAGCCGCTCCTGCCTGAAACCTATGACAAGGGAGGCAGCTACGATTTTGTCCGGGACGTCCCGGCCTGCTTTCTGGAAACGAGTGTGCTGCCCATCACTTTTAGCTTCGACCGGTATACGCCCAAAACGGAGACGGAGGGACGCGATCTGGGGGCGGTGGTATTGATGGCGGCGCTGGAGCCGAAATAACGATCTTTATGAGGACCATCTTAGTCACAGGGGGCGCCGGTTTTTTCGGCGGGATTCTAAAGCGCGCGATTCTGGAAGCGGGCGATCGCTGCATAAATGTGGACGTTGTGCCCGATCACGACGAACATCCCAATCTCACCAAACACCAGACCGACTTGCGCAATCGGGAAGCGCTGGACAAAGTCTTCGCAAGCGCTCGCATCGACGGCGTGGCGCACTGCGCCGCCATGCTGGCGCACGGTTCGGAAGATCGCAAGGAGTTGTGGACCAGCAACGTGGACGGAACGCGCAATCTGATGGATGCCATGCGGAAGCACGGTGTCCGGCAGCATGTGTTCACCTCCACGAATTGCTTATGGGGCGAGGCCATGGGACGGCCGGTCCGGGAAGACGATCCGCCCAATCCGGTGGAGCTGTATGGCCGCTCCAAAGTGGAAGCCGAGCGAATCATTCTGGAATATACCGATATTAATTCCATTTTGCTGCGCTGCCCGACCATTATTGATTTTGGCCGCCTGGGTTTGCTTTCCATCCTGTTTGAGTTCATTGATGAAGGCCGGCGGGTGTGGGCGGTGGGCGGGGGACGCAACCGGTACCAGTTCATTTATGCGCAGGACCTGGCCAGCGCGTGCATTCTGGCGCTCGATTATCCTCATTCCGACACCTTCAATATTGGTTCGGACGACGTGAAATCGATCGCGGAAGTCTATGAATATGTGATCCGCAACTCCCAGAGCAAGGCGAAAGTCGCCACGCTTCCGCGCGGCCCGGCGCTGGCGGCGATGAAGCTGGCCTATCATCTCAAGATCTCGCCGCTGGGGCCCTATCATTACAAAATGATCGCGGAAGATTTTCTCTTCGACACCTCGCGCATCAAGGAACGGCTGGGCTGGCGCCCCACCATGACGAACGAAGAGATGCTGTGGCGAGCCTATCAATACTACAGCCAGAACCGGCGGGAAATTGAAGCTCGCCAGGACGTTTCCGCGCACCGCAAAGCCGCCAAAATGGGCGTGATCCGGCTGCTCAAATGGGTTTCCTAAAAGCGCAAAGGGTGCGGCGCGCACCACAAGGCAGGCCAGAAACTGCTTCGCGCCGTGCTCCGTTTTGCGCGAGTTCCTCAGCAGGCACCATGGCACGCGGGCGTAGATGACGTTTGCCGAAACCGTTCGCTTCTTTGTCGATGAAGCCGGGCGATTTGTTTCGCCGCTAGCCCTAGCTCTGCAATGGGAACTGGTGTTCCTGGCCGCGCTCGGGATTTGGCTCGCGCCCGCCGCGATCGCCAAGCGATTGCGCCCTCTTCGCGCCGCTTTCGGACGCCTGGCAAATCATCGCGCCGCTTGCATTGCGCTGTGCGGGATCTTGCCCATTGCGATCCGGCTAGCGCTGCTGGGAATTTATCCGGTGCCAGAGCCGAGCATTCACGATGAGTTCAGCCATCTGCTGCTCGCCGACACACTGGTCCACGGCCGCCTGGCCAATCCGCCGCATCCGATGTGGCAGCATTTTGAATCGATCCATATTTTGCAGCAGCCGACCTACGCGTCCATGTATCCGCCGGGCCAAGGCGCATTTCTCGCGCTGGGCGAATGGCTGTTTCACGAGCCGTGGGTGGGCGTGGTTCTGAGCGCAGGCCTGATGTTCGCGGCCATGTGCTGGATGATGCAAGCGTGGCTCCCCGCGAAGTGGGCGCTATTCGGCACGTTGTTGGCAATTGTCGCGTTCGGCATTACGACCATCTGGATGAATAGTTATCTGGGCGGCGCGGTGCCTGGCATCGGCGGGGCGCTGGTTTTAGGCGCTGTGCGGCGGCTCAGAGGCGCGGGACTTCACAAGGTGCGACAATCCCTCCTGCTCGGCCTCGGCATCGTGCTTCTGATGAACACGCGGCCCTTTGAAGGGCTGGTTCTAACCGCCGCCGCGCTGGTGTATCTCGCTCTTGGAGCTTCGCGCGCGGCCTGGGCGCAAATCGCGATTCCCGCGGCACTGATTCTCGGCGCCGGCCTCATTTTCACCGGCTTCTATAACTGGCGCGTGACCGGCAGCCCCGTGCGAATGCCCTACGAAGTAAATCGCGATACCTATGGATGGCCCGAAAACCTGGGGTTCCTTTCCGCTAAACACATCACGTTTCGGCATACGGTGTTGCGCGTGATGTACGAGAAGGAGGTGGCGCATCACAGCATCTACAGCTCGTGGAATGCGTTTCTGGACAGCCTGGATATACGGGCCTTTGAGAATTGGTCCTTCTTCTGCGGCCCGGTTTTGACCATTCCTCTTCTGTTGCTGCCAAACGTGTTTCTAGACCGCCGCACTCGTCCTCTGGTGGTGATTCTGGCAGTGATGCTGGGGCTGAATCTTTTCCAGATGGTCTTGTACCCTTATCACCTGGGGCCGATTGTTCCGGCACTCTTCGCGATCATCGCGCAAGGCTCGCGCCACATCTATGTTCTTTTGTCCCGAACCAAGCCCGCTCGAGCGATGGCCTTTGTGTTGCTGCTTCCGTTGTGCGCCGCCACGGTAAGCACCATGAAACTGGAGGCCGACGATCTAGACATTCCTCTCTCGTACTGGGAGCACGGAGCGGAAGCGCATCGCGACGCTCGGGCTTACATCCAGGAATGGCTCTCGCGCCGTCCCGGGAAGCAGCTCGTGATCGTGCATTATTCGTCCAAACATTCGCCCGATCAGGAGTGGGTATATAACGGCGCTGATATCGACGACAGCAAGGTGGTGTGGGCGCGCGAGATGGATCCGAAGTCGGACGCGCAACTGACCGGTTACTTTAAAGATCGCGAAGTTTGGCTGCTGAATGCGGATTCCAAGCCCGCGCGCGTGATCCCGTATGATGCGGATTCAAATGTGTGCAGGCCGGATGCTGGGGCGCAATGATTACGCTGCAGCAGCCGCCGTTTTCGCCAGCACGAAATCGGAATGCAGCCTGCGCCAAGGCGTCCCGATCTTCTGGCCATCCGGCGCGACGCCCGGCGACTCGCGCCTGAAATCGCGAATCAGCGAATTTTTTACCGCGAAGACGGCGTCGCTATCCAGATACTGATCGCCATCCACAAACAGATGCGTCACCAGCGTCTCGTGGCCATCGGCCATGATCATGAAATGCACGTGCGCGGGCCGGTAGGGATGCCGCGCGGACGCCGTGAGCATCTCGCCCACCGTGCCATCGTCGGGGATGGGATAGAACTTGGGCATGATAGTCCAAAAGCGGAAGCGGCCCTGCGCATCGCTATGGAAGCGCGCCCGCAGCGTCGGCTCTTCCAGTTCGGGCAACTGCACGTCGTAAAACCCTGCTGCGTCTGAATGCCACACATCAATGATCGCGTTCGCCACCGGCTTGCCGTCTTCGGACAAAATCGATCCGTCGATATACAGCGGTTCGCCTTTCGCGCCTCCGCGAATGTCCGCGCCGAACGCCGCTTCGGGCGGATTCGGCACATAGAACGGCCCCATCACCGTAGTCTCGGTTGTGCCTTTCGCAAAGCGATGATTGATGGCGTCCACCAGCATGGATACGCCCAGCGTGTCGGACAGCAGAATAAACTCCTGCCGCTTGTCGGTGCAGAGCTTGCCGGTGCGCGTCAGATAGTCGATAGCCTGTCCCCACTCCGCTTCGGTGGGTTCCACATCGCGCACAAAATCGTGCAGGTGCTGGACCAGGCTGGTCATTATTTTCTTGAGCCGCGGATCGGGCGTGTTCTTGTAGCGGTCAATCACCGCGGCCGTGATGTTGTTCTCGTCAAAATCTCGCATAGAGTTCGCGCCAACATCATATCGAAAGCGGCGCCTTGCGATCGCAGACGATCACTTGCTCGGCGCATAGTAGCCTACGCGCCAGTGCGCTTGCAGCTTGGGCAAGCCGCGCGGCGGGTCCAGTTTCACGCGGATATGGTGATATCGCCCGTCGCGCGTCGCATCGGTCGGCGTGTATCCCAGCATGTAGCGGTTCCGCAAATCGATAATGATCTTGTCGGCGAAATCTCCCAGCGACATCCCGACAGCGGGAAACATTCGCCCCCCGGTCTGTTCCGTCAAGTTTTTCAGCAGTACCTGGTCGGAGTAACTCGCGCCCATGCCCGTTCCGAACGTGCCGATGGCGTATATCAGCACGTCGCTTTCCACAATCGCGTTCTTTACCTCGCCGGGCGTATAGCGGCTGTGATTCTCGCCGCCATCGGAAATGATCACCAGCGCCCTGCGCGGATTCTTCGATTTTTTTACTTCATTCAGTCCCAGATACACGCCGTCCAGCAGCGCGGTGGATCCGCCGCCCTTGGTGGACATCAGCTTGTAATCGACATCGGACGCGTTTTGCGTGAGCGGCACGGCCACGTGCGCGTCGCTCGCAAGCTCCACCAGGCAGAACTCGTCGCCGGGATTGGAGGTCTTGAAGAACTGCGTCGCCGCGTGCCGCATCTGCCGCAGATCTTCCGCCATGCTTCCGCTGATGTCGAACACCAGGCCCACCGCGATGGGATCGTCCTCCATCGAAAACGAAACGATCTTCTGCTCCACCTGATCGTCGAAGACGTGGAAGTTTTGCTTCTCCAGGCCGCTCACCGGACGGTTCAGCCCGTCACTTACTTCCACCGGAATCAGCACCAGCGTGCTATCGATGCGCAGCCGATCCGGCCTCGCTCCCTCCTGCTTTTGCTGGATGGCGGGACGTGAGCGAGGCTCAATCGAGACCTGCTGCCCAAACGCCCAGGCGATTGCGACCGCCATCGCAAGCGAGCCTCGGAGCACGCGCATTGTGATAACCTCGCAGGCGGTCATGAGGATCTTTCTCATTATGACGGTCCTGGCGGGCGCCCTGGTTTCATTGGGTGTAGCCGCCGATCCCTTCTATCTTGGGGCCTGGAAGATCACCTCGGCTACGGTCGCGCCCTGGCAGGCCGGCCCACCGTACCAGTCCGATCTGACGGAAATGAAATCGCTTATCAATCGGATTGTCTTGATCCAGCGCCAGGCGATCGTTGGCCCGCGGCCAGTCGCCTGCAAAGGCCCGAATTATCAGGTCAAGAATTATCCCGCCGAGATGCTGTTCCAAGGCGCCTTTGGGGAAATGCATCGGCGCGCCCGTTCCGCTGACCCGGCTCAGGTCGCCGCCAGGCTGGGCTTCTGCGGCGTGTCGTGGAAGACGCTCGAAACGGGCTGCGGAAACGAACTCGACTACCATTTCCTGGACCCGGCTACCGCTGCGTTCGGCCTGAACAATTATGTTTATATGATGAGGAAACAGTGAGCGCCGTACGAAGAGGGTGCTGGCGGCTGCCCAGAAACATCAGGCTGGTGATGTCGGATGGCCTTTGATCTTTCTCCGTGGCGGTTCGAAACGGCTCGCTGTTCACCAGGCGAAAAAGCTGGTTCTGCGGCTCAATCGAAGCGATGTCCGGGATCTTCACGGCGCCGGTCCATTCCAGCGGCTTGGTCAGCGCGATGGTCATTTCCACGCCGGGCTTGTAATCGATATTGGCATCGGCGTCCTTCAGCACGGCCTGCTTCACCGTATTCAACAGATCCGCAAACGAGGGATATTTCTCCGCAACCTTGTCGATCCCCTGATCCAGCCGGCCCGAGCCGGTCTTGGAGGCGATGATGCCCTGGATGCTGCCGTCGGAATCGAGCGACTCACGCGCATCGTCGATACCGGCGAGCTTGGCGGCGATGTTCGCCTTCTTCCCGTTCGCATCGCGAATCTGGTCGAAGGACAGCACCAGCACGGCCTGGTTGTCCGGATTGACGGCGGGGGTTACTTTCTGGATGTGACCATCCAGTATCGCGCCCGCGGACATTACGATACGGCCATCCGCCACCACTCACGGGCGCGATGACCAAGGCCGCAAACGCATCGCCCACTTTCGCGGTGGAGGTGTTCACTTCCTTGGTGAGCCGGATCTGGATTTGAGTGCCCGAAGGTATCCGCGCGGCTGTTGCAAACCCAGTCACGGCGAGTAATAATGCTGCAGCCCGGAGGCCTGATTTCACACTCACATGCTACCGCGAACGGCCCGTGCCACTCCGGTCCCGATAGCCGCCGGCAAAGGCAAGTTCCCTCCGTGACGGGATTGTGAAAAAATGCGAATGGGGCATTGCCGCGGAAGCCTATGCAAAGGATGACGGAGAGATTGAATGCAATCGAGCGCTCCCTCTAAACTGCTGCGCGTACATTTTTCGGAAACTGATCGCCTGGGTAACAAGCCGTTGTATGAAGCGATTGTGGAGAAATGCCGCGAGATGAAAATTGCCGGAGCCACGGTTTTCCGGGGCCTGGAAGGTTACGGCGAAACCGGAGAGATGCACCGGGCGCATCTGGTGCGGCATGATCAGCCGATTGTGGTTTGCATCGTCGATACAGCGGAGAACATTGCGCGCCTGACTCCTCTGATTGAGCAAATGATGAATACCGGTATCCTGGCGGAATCTGACGTCCAGGTGGTTCGAGTGCAGAAATTGGCGGTACAACCGGAATCGTGATGGGTTGCGGCCTTTACCGCAATCTAATCGGGTAACATGGGCGTGGAGCCTCGCATGAACCGACTCAACACGTCCTTTGTTGCAGGATTCGCGGCGCTTTCGCTCGCCGCGCTTTCACTTCCCTCCAGCGCGTCTGCGCAGCGCTTGATCAGCCCTCCGGCCAGCGCCTCGGCGGTGATTGACGGAGACCACATCAGCATCGGCTACTACGCGCCATCCATGCATGGCCGCAAGGTGATGGGCCGCCTGGTGCCGTACGGGGAGGTGTGGTGTACGGGAGCAAACTGGGCCACCAAGATCACAACCGAAGCGGACCTCGACATCAATGGCCTGAAAGTTCCCAAAGGGAGCTACAGCATCTGGACGCTGCCGAACGAAAAGGAATGGCTGCTCATCATCAACAAACAGACCGGCCAGTTCCACTTGGATTATGACGAGAGCCAGGACTTCGCGCGCGTAAAGATGAACCTGAAGACCTTGGCGTCGCCCGTGGAAACCTTCAAGATCGAGCTGCAATCTTTGGGCGGCGGCAAAGGCACGCTCTCGCTGCTCTGGGAAAATACGGACGCATGGGTGCCCATCCGCGTGCTGCACTGAGCGCGCGGCCCAGATACGGCGCCATTGCCGCGCTAGAGCTAACCGTTCGGAGCGTAGGCGTTTTGCGCCATGTTCTCGGCCATCACCTGTTTTCCGTAAACTCGCAGCATGCGCCGCGCGATGGCCAAGTCCTTTTCGAACTGTTCCTTCTCGGCGGCCAGGAGTTGTTCGGCGGTTCGAAAATCAATGCCCGCCGACAGGTCGTGCGCGCTTAACAGATCGCTCACATAGGTAGCCAGCCAATGTTCCGAGCGCATCAGCGTTTGCAGCCGCGCTAGGGTTTTTTCTTCGTCCAATACTTGATTAGCCACAGAAAGCCTCCGATGGTGGTGGTGATTGCTAGAAGAGTCAGGATACTACGAAGTCGGTACTCCGGGCGCCGATGGCGCGGCTGGTTGGGATTCCCGCCGGATGGAGGGCACGAATCGCGGGTCTTTTTTTCCAGTCATGATGCCTCGAATGTGTCTGCCCCGACGGTCTGCGCCGAGAGATCAAAGCAGCGCAGCTCACGCACGAAGGTTTCGATGCTGCCCTGCATCTCTTCGGCGGCTTGCGCCAGCGGGTGCTGTTCTCCGAGCCGGTTCCGCAAGACTCGCGGCACGTCGGCGGTTTCCGACATCAGGTCGGTGGCTTTACGTGTCAGGTCGTTCAGTTCTCTCGCGTCGATAATCATTTCACCTCGACAATCCTTTCACTACCTTACTGCGAGATGGTCTGGCCCTCCGGCGGACCCATCTCGTTTTGAAGCTCCGGAAACAGCCGGGGATAGGTGCGATACATCCGGCGGGCGATCAAAAAGTCTCTGAGGAAATCGTCCTTGCGCTGCTGCAACAAACGCTCGGCGACTTCAAAAGTAATTCCGCCCGAGGTTTGAACTTGCGAGGTAAGATCTTCCACGAACATAGTGAGCCAGTGTTCGGGCTCCAGTCCAGCTTGTGCGGCGAAAGAGGCCATGGCTTGCACCCCCGTGGGCATGCCTTCCGGCGGATTTACTGGCGTCGGGTTTACTGGCTGCGTCTCGGTTTGCAGGGCATCCTGCAATTCCGCCAAGCCGCCAGCGATTTCCGGCTGTTCCGTGGCAGAGCTTCGGACCTCGCGCAACATGTTCTCGATCCTCCAAGAGGCTGCGTTGGCCAGTTCTGCTAACCGGTGCTCTGTCCCCAGGCGCGAGCCAATAGAGGCCGCCAACTCGGTGGCACGCGACCGTGCCTCCGAAAGTGTGCGGATCAAATCCTCGAAGTCCGCCTCAGGGATGTACAAGTCTGAAGTCTAATCGGTTTGTCGGTGCTACATCAACTGGGGTTTGGCCTAGTACGCCCAGCCGCTATCCTTTTGGATAGCTTGGCCGTTACAATCAACTCGCCCACGTGGCGTTGCGTGTGTTCGGCTAAGTGGACCACCAGGCCGATTACTGTCGTTGGCAGTTGTTTTCGGCCGACGCTGCGGGGCTCGGTAAACATCGCTGGATCAAGGGCCAGAATCACTTGTTCGGACCTCCGCAGCGCCTCATTCACTGCAGTGAGCAAGCCCGACCGTTCCGCTCCCGGGTCCATTTCGTGCTGGATTGCGTCCAGTTGGTCCGGCGTGAGCTGCTGGCCGCGCAGATACGTGGTGAGACGTTCGACGCTCCCGGCGATATGCCGCAGCTGGAATCCCACCGGCGCGAGGTCATGGGGCCGCAGCCAGATTTGCTCGTCGGTGAGGCCGTCCGTCCAATGGGCGAGATCCTCGCGAGCCTGCGCGTAAGCGTAGAGCGTGGGCGCTACGAGCGGATGGACCCCTGCCAGCGGTCCACGCAGCCACGGCTCTCTTTGAAGTAAGTGCTCAGCCGAATCAGCCGCCATGCTCGTGAATGTGCGGCACGCCCAGCCGATTGAGCGTATCGCCTTCGAAATCGAACTCGATCAGCACGGCCGGCTCGTCGCCCACCACCCAGCCTTCATGTCCCGGCTCCACTTGAACGAACATCGGCGCTTTGTATTCCACCACGCAGCCGTCGGCGAAACGGACATTGATCTGGCCGTGCGCCATAAATCCTACGTGCGCGTGCATGCAATATTTGCTGCCCATGAGCTCGCTCAAATGTTTGGCCCAATGGAAGCCCGGCGGATAAATCAGCCGCTTGACACGGCAGGCGCCGGTGCGCGCCACATCCACCTGTACGCCGCCGATTTCGCGATGTTCGTCTGCTTCCACCGGCGCCAGCAGCGGATCGGTGACATTCATGGTCGTATCCTCCTGATTCAGGTTAACCGTTTGTGAATTTCTAAATGGGCATCTCTTCAGGCGGCTATGTCATGCAGGAAGGCTCGCATCTTGCGCAGCGCCTGGGCGCGATGGCTCACTTCCATCTTTTGCTTGAGGGGTGCTTCTCCGAAGGCGCATCCGAACGGCGGGTAAAAAAATAGCGGATCATACCCGAATCCGTTGACGCCCCGCGGCGCTTCGAGCAAGCGCCCTTCCACCTCGCCGCGAAAGGTCCGCGCTAACTGCCCTGCCTTTGCCAGCGCCACCACGCATACGAAGCGTGCCGTGCGATCGCTCACGCCCCGCATTTTCTCCAACAGCAATTGATTGTTCGCCGCGTCCGTGGCGTGTGAGCCGGCAAATCGCGCGGAGTACACGCCGGGTGCGCCGCCGAGCGCATCCACTGCGAGGCCTGAGTCATCCACGAACAGATAGCCGTCACAATGTTTCGAATAATACAGCGCCTTCAGCACCGCGTTTTCTTCGAACGTGATGCCGGTTTCTTCGGGCGGCTCAATCGACGCCAAGCCTGGCAGCGGCACCACCGGGAACGAATCCCGCAGCGCCATTTGAAACTCGCGCAGCTTGCCGGGATTGGTGGTGGCGCAACACAGCTTCAAGTGCCGAGCGCCGCCTTTTGGATTTCGAACAAATCCGCGATCCCAGCACGCGCCAGCCTCACCATCTGCTCTAGTTGCCCATCATCGAACGGCGTCTTCTCGGCTGTAGCTTGCAGCTCAACGAAACGGCCGGACCCGGTCATGACCAGGTTCATATCCACTTCCGCCGAGGAGTCCTCCTCGTAACACAAATCGAGGAGGGGCTCGCCCCGCAGGATGCCGACACTGGTTGCGGCTACCGCTTGGGTTATGGGAAGCGACTTCAACGTTCCGTACTTCACCAGTTTTTGAAGCGCTTGCGCCATTGCGACGTAAGCGCCCGTGATGGAGGCGGTGCGCGTGCCGCCGTCAGCCTGAAGCACGTCGCAATCCACAATAACGGTGCGGTCTCCGAGCGCGGCAGTGTCCACTACGGATCGCAGGGAGCGGCCAATCAACCGCTGGATTTCGAGCGTGCGTCCCGACTGGCGGCCCTTGGCCACCTCGCGCGGCGTTCGTGTTGCGGTAGCGCGCGGCAACATGGAATATTCGGCTGTCACCCAACCGCGCCCGCTTCCCCGCAAGAACTGCGGCACGGTTTCTTCCACCGAGGCCGCACACAGCACGCGCGTGTGTCCGACCTCGATCAACGCCGAACCTTCCGCGGTCATCAGATAATCTGTGGTGATCCGCACGGGCCGCATCTGGTCCGCCCGGCGATGGTCTGTTCTCATCTGGGAGCCATATTGGATTGCAGGGAAAAATAGAATAGCAGGCACATGAGCGCGATCCCTAATGCCACCAGAACCAGGCACGGGATGGCGGCGCGCGCCGACTTTACTTTTTCCGATGTTTTTTTGCTGCTGCCGGCGGACTTGAACTTGGCCATGAAACTTCAGTGTAAATCGCTTCCGTTCAGGTCAGGCGGCCGATCTTGATGGAAAGTTCGGCGGCGTAGTGGACGAGCGGCGTCCCGAGGGGAGGCGGCAGGCCGGCGTTCGTGAAGAGACTTTCGCGCAAATCAACCAGTTTGGCGCGCGCGAGCGGCCACGGGAGATGCTCGATCTGTGCGCAGGACAGGGCTCCCCGCGCCGCTGTATAGAGCCGGTAGCGGGCCGTGAGGAAATGATCGCGCGCGGTCAGTTCGGAGGGCGCGAATGGCTGGCCGGGCTCGACCGCGATGTCGGTGATCGCAGCTGTGGCGTGCGGCCAATGCCGGCGGCTTTGGTAGTGAATAACGCCGTTTTTCGATGTGACGCGCATGCGCGCCCAAAAGTAAGGCAGGCGATATCCGATGCGAGCCCCAAGCACCGCAGCAAGGCTAGCGGCTTCCAGAGAGAAAAACCACACGGCTGGGCCGCCGTCGGGTCCAGTTACATACGTACGTAGATTTGTTTCGGGAAAATGCGGGATTCCCGGCGTGCCATAAATTTCGAAGGGAACCAACCCCATCCAGGCCGTGTTATCGAACGTATCCAGATCCAGGCCTGCTGGAATGAAGCGTCGAATCAGATCGGGATCATAAGGCCAATGCAGGAACGTCAGCCGGCGCCAAATCTGCCGCATGGCGACATCGCGCAGGGGCATCTCATGGCTTGCCATATCCGCCGCCGCCCGGCGATTCGATTCGCAGCACATCCCCGGCTTCCACCTGAAACCGGGCTTTGCCGGGAATTGCAATCACACGTTTGCCGTGCAGAATCGAGTTCCTGCCGCGCGCTCCTGGCCTCCCGCCGAACAGCCCGTACGGGCCGCGCTCGCGACGATCTGACAAGATGGTCACGTCGGCCCGCGTCAGAAATTCATACTCGCGAATGATTCCATCGCCGCCCCGATGCATGCCGCGCCCGCCCGATCCCGAGCGAATGCGGTAGCTTGCAATACGAAGCGGATACAGATGCTCGAACGCTTCCACCGGCGTGTTCCAGCTATTCGTCATGTGGGTATGGGTAGCGCTGGCGCCATCCGATGCGGCCGATGCGCCCATACCGCCGGCGATGGTTTCGTAGTAGGCGAAGGCGCGGCTACGGGCGCGATCCCATCCGCCAAAAGTCAGGTTGTTCATGGTTCCGGAACTCGCGGCCGGAATCGGTACGGGCGCGGCTTTCGCCAGGGCGCGAAGAATCACGTCGGTGATGCGCTGCGACGTCTCCACATTGCCAGCGGCCATCGCGGCTGGAGGCTGAGCGCTCACCACCAGGCCGCTCGGCGCAATCACCTGCAGCGGCCGCATCACGCCCGCGGTGTAAGGAATATCCTCGCGCACCAGGCAGCGGAACACATAAGTTGTGGCGGAAACCGCGACCGCATAGTTGGCGTTCACCGAGCCTTCCACTTGCGGATCGGACCCCGTGAAGTCGATCGTGGCGCGGTCCTCATGAATGGTAACCGTGGCTGCGATCTTCACCGGCCGATCCGTGATGCCGTCGCCATCCAGGTAATCCTCGGCACGATAACTTCCCGAAGGCAGCCGCCGGATGGCGGAGCGGATCATGCGTTCGCTGTAGTCCTTGAGCGCGGTCATGTTGCGGCGCAGCGCGGGCAGCCCATATTTCGCCACCAATTCGAGCAGCCGCTGTTCGCCGCGTTTGATGGCCATGCACTGGGCGAGAAGATCGCCCTCGCGCTCGATGGGCGTTCGTACGTTGGCCAGAATGAGGTCGAGCAGCGCACGGTCCATGCGTCCGCCGCGCGCCAGCAGCACCGGAGGAATGCGAATGCCTTCCTGATAAATCTCGCGCGCCAAGGGCATCGAACCCGGGCTCATGCCCCCGACGTCGGCGTGATGCGCGCGATTCGCCACGTAAAACGCCGGCGTGCGGGAGCCCTTCAGAAACACACCTGAGACTGCGGTGATATCGGGAAGATGCGTCCCGCCGCGAAAAGGATCGTTCAGAATCGCCACGTCGCCGGGCGCGAGATCGAATGCCTGAGTGGCGTGCTGTACGGACAGCGGCATGGCGCCTAAATGGACCGGCATGTGATCGCCCATCGCGACGGTTTCGCCCGCGGCATCATAAACCGCGCAGGAATAATCGCGGCGTTCTTTGATATTCGCGGAGAAAGACGTTTTGCGCAAAACTGCGCCCATCTCCTCGGCAATCGACACCAGCAGGTGCCGGAACAGCTCCAATTCAATTGGATCCGTCTTCATTATTCCTATTATTCTTTGCAGCTAGCGATATTCACCAGGAAACTTGCGGCCTTGTTCCAGCGATTATTCTCGGATTGCTCGATGATATAGCTGCGGGTGGCGGCGTCGGTTCGTACTCGCCAGGCGGGCGCGCCAGAGGGCTTGTCCTTGATGGCGCGCGCCGGATCGGCCGCCGTCTGTTGAATGTTCCAGCTTTCGCCACCGTTGTGTGTTTCATACAATTCGTGATTCCCGTTGTCGAGCGTTGCATCAATCAGCAGCTTCCCGCTGGCGGGCGTATCAAACCAAAAGCGTTCCACGGCGGCGACGCGTGTCTCATCAAAGATTGGACGCGCGTGCCAGGTCTTGCCGCCGTCGGTGGTGATCAGGAAAAACGGATCGCGTGGCGCGGTTTGCAGGTTGGCGCCGGAGATCCAGCCGTTTTGAAAGTCGGCAAATTGAATCTGATCGAGACCCGAGGAGCGCAAGCGCGGCTGCGGTTCGGACCACGTTTTGCCCTCATCCTCGGAAGCCAGCAAGATGGAGTAAAGAGTCACCATCGTGGTGTGAATGTTTCCGGTAATGAAAATCTTGTTGCCCACCGCATCCACGTTCGATAGCTCGAGATAGACTGGGCACGGATCTTCTTCGGAACATCCGATCCCGGCCGCTTGCGTATCGGAGGCGGTACACTCGTACGCCACACGCATCGGCTTGCCGCTGTTTTCGAGCGGAGTCTGCGCGCTGAGAGACAGGGCAAATACGAGCAGCAACAATGGCGGGCGATCAAACATCAAATTCAATACCTTGCGCGAGCGGCAGATCGGCGGACCAGTTGATGGTAACAGTCTGGCGGCGCATATAGGCCTTCCATGCGTCGCTGCCGGATTCGCGCCCGCCGCCAGTGTCCTTCTCGCCGCCGAATGCACCGCCGATCTCGGCGCCGCTGGTGCCGATGTTGACGTTCGCGATCCCACAGTCGCTGCCGCGCGCGCTCAAGAACGTTTCGGCGAAAATGAGGTTGGTGGTGAAAATGGCAGATGACAAACCTTGCGGAACGCCATTATGCCATTCGATGGCTTGATCCAGCGTGTCGAATTCAATCAGGTAGAGAATCGGTGCAAAGACCTCTTCCTGAATAATGGGCATGGTGGCGTGCGCCTTCACCAGCGCCGGCTTCACGTAGCAGCCGCCCAACTCCTCGCCGCCATAAATGATTTCGCCACCTTCGGCTTGGATTCGATCGAGCGCACTACGCATGGCCTCCACAGCCTGCCGATCGATCAGCGGGCCCATCAGGGTCTTTTCGTCCAGGGGATCTCCGATACGAATATGAGAATAAGAAGATTGCAGTTTTCGTGTTAGTTCCTGGGCGATCCCGCGCTGTAGAAACAGCCGCCGGATGCTGGTGCAGCGCTGGCCCGCCGTACCCACCGCGCCGAATAGCACCGCGCGCAGGGCCAGATCGAGACCGGCGTCGTTCATCACGATGACGCCGTTGTTGCCGCCCAGTTCAAGCAGCGTGCGGCCGAGCCTGCGAGCCACAGTTTCACCGACAACGCGGCCCATGCGTGTGGAGCCGGTGGCGCTGATCAATGGAATGCGGCGATCTTCGATCAAGCGCTTTCCGATGGCAGCATCTTCTCCGATGATGAGCTGAAAAACGCCGCGCCAGCCATGGCGATCCAGCACGCGATCGCAGATGTTTTGCACGGCAATCGCGGTTAACGGGGTCTTGAGCGACGGCTTCCAGATCACGCAATCGCCGCAGACCGCCGCGATCAAGGCATTCCAGGACCACACTGCTACTGGGAAGTTGAAGGCCGAAATCACGCCGACCACGCCCAGCGGGTGCCACTGTTCCAGCATGCGATGCTGGGGCCGTTCGCTCGCGATGGTAAGCCCGTAGAGCTGCCGCGAAAGCCCGACGGCGAAGTCGGCGATGTCGATCATCTCCTGAACTTCGCCTTTGCCTTCGGCCAGGATCTTGCCTGTTTCGAGAGTGACCAGTGTTCCGAGATCGTCTTTGAACCGGCGCAATTCGTCGCCGATTTCGCGCACGATTTGGCCGCGCTTGGGGGCGGGGAACATGCGCCAGCGTTCGAATACGTCCATGCTTTGCGCCATCGTGCGCTCGTAATCTTCGTCGGACGCGAGGCGAACGCGGGCGAGCTCGCTCCCAGTGGCGGGATTGAGAGACGCAATCGCTGAATCGGCGCCGTCATACGAGGCAATGCCGAGCCGTTCTAGTGCGCCAGCCATCCAAAGCCCTCCGTTCCGGTAGCGAATCTCCGCCCGGCGCGGCGCACGGCACAACCGATGCGTTCTACCACGTCGCGTTGAAAATCAGGATGCAACCAGTCGGAAAAGCCGTGCTTCTCGCTGATCGTAAACGCTACGTCCCGCGTAGTGGCGCCGCGCGGTTTCACGGAGCGAATGTGCAGCGGATCGCCGATCACGTTCTGATCCGTCGCCTTGAGCGTTGCCTCCGCCAGTTCTTCGGGATCGCAGGGCAGAATCGGCGCGAGCGTTGCGAAGGTTGTAATTCCGGCGGCGCGCAATTCCCGGATCGCCTTCCATCGGCAATCGATGGTCGCGCAATGCGGCTCGTAGAGCTTGCGAACCGCTTCGCGATTGGTCGTGATCGAAAAGCTCACACGCAGCGCCGTTCTGCGGGACAATTCCCCCAGCTTTGCCAGGTCGCGCAGAATCAGCGGACCGCGAGTCTGAATCACAAACACCTTCGGGGGCCGCGCCAGTAGCTCATCCAAGATACGCGGCATTAACCGCTCGGTCTGTTCCGCTGGTTGGTATGGATCCACCAGCGGCGAGCAGTAGATCAACTGATCCTCACGCAATTGCCGCCGCAGCAACTCCGGCGCATTGCTCTTGAACGTGGTGAACTGCCCCCAATGCCGCCAGTCGTCCGGCTTCAGCCCGCCATAAATTCGCATCGTGGGAACGTAACAGTAGCTGCAGCCGAACGTGCAATTCCGAGCGGGCGTCAGCGAATGCGTGAATCCAGACTCCGCGATGAATCCCGAGGTCTCGCTCAGGACGCTGCTGGCTTGCGTTTGTAAAATCTGAAACGGCATGGCCGCCTCATGTGCCGGTGCTGAGAAGCTTGCGCCGCAACATGTCGAGCGCGATATTGGTGGAAAATGCCCGCACGCGTTCGCGATCGGCCGGCCACTGCAAGCGCCGCACTTCGGTGCCGTCGGGCGACGCCAAGCCGACGAACACCAGGCCGACCTGCTCGCCGTCCGGTCCGGCATAGCCGGTGATGGAGAGCGCATAATCCGATCCCGTTCCGGAGCGCGCGCCGTCCGCCATCGCTTTGGCAACCGGCTCGCTTACCGCGCTGTGCTCCGCGATCAGATCCGCCGGCACATTCAACAGCCGGATCTTCATTTGATCGGAATAGGTGATGAATCCGCCTCGGAAATAGTCGGACGCCGATGGCACCGCCGTGATTCTCCCGCCCAGCAGCCCGCTGGTTGCGCTTTCGGCCACACTCAGCGACGCATGGCGCGCGCGCAACAGATCGCCAATCACCTTTTCGAGCGAGTCGCCGTTGCACGAATAGACGCGATCGCCTAGCAGCGGCTCGATCTCGGCGCTCGCTTGCGCCACCAGTGTCTCGGCTTCCTGCGCAGTGTCGCAGCGCGCACGAAGGTGGACGTGAATCTCGCCCGACACGGCCAGAATCGTGGTCGCCAGGTTCGCGTAGCGCTTGTAGACCGGCGAAATCAACTGATCCAGGTCGGATTCCCCCATTCCAACGACGCGCAGCCAGCGGGTCCGAATCACTTGCGGCGGCAGAAACTTTTCGAGCCGTGGCAGGCATTGCTGCTCGAACATCGGCTTCATTTCCATGGGCGGACCGGGCAGCAGCATGAAGACCACGCCGTCGTTTGCGATCCACTGGCCCGGCGCCGTGCCGCGGTCGTTGGACAACACCTCCGCGCCCTCGATGACGTAAGCCTGGCGGCGATTGATTTCGGCCATCTTGCGGCCAAAGTAGCGCAGGCGCGCCTCGATGCGATCGCAAATGTCTTGCTGAAAAACCAGCGAGCGGCCCAGGGCACTGGCCACCGCGTCGCGCGTCAAATCATCTTCGGTTGGCCCCAAGCCGCCGGTCAGCACTACAATTTTCGATCGCGCCGCCGCACCCAGGATGCTATCGGTCAGCCGCTCGCGCTCGTCGCCGACTACCGTTTTGCGCACCACTTCCACGCCCAGCGCGTTGAGCTGATCGGTGAGATACAGCGAGTTGGTGTCGAGCCTCTGCGGCGTCAACAATTCCGAGCCGACGGCGATGATCTCCGCGTCCGGCATTAGTAGGGGAGAGGTCTGCCTGCGATGCCGACATCCACACGATATAGCGCGTTATTGGTGCAGACAGCCATGGCGCGCGACGGCGTGAACGCCAAACCCACAATTCCGGGACCGGACAGAAACAGCTCCGGATTCCGATCGTGATCGAAACGAACCACTCCGCGGCGGCCACCGAGCGACGCTGCTACATACAAACGCCCCTCCGCATCGAACGCCAGCCCCTGCGGGCGGCCCAGGCCGCGATAGTAGGTCTCCACTTCACCGGCGGGCGAAATACGATTTACCGAATCGAAGCTGGATGTGGTGGGCCCCGCAACATACAGGTAGCCATCATTTCCGAATGCGAAATGATACGCGGCGATGGAAGGCTCCAGCGTGGCGAAAACGTAGATTTGACGCGAGCGGCTGATCTTGAACACCGTCCCGCTGCGGTCGCCCACGTACAGGTTCTCGTCCGAATCAAACGCGATGCCAGTGGCAACGCCCATGCCTTCCACGTACACCGACACGTTGCCAGCCGAAGTGGCCTGATAGATGATGCCGTCGTAGCGGCTGGAAATGTAGAGCGTGCCGGCTTTGTCGAAAGCAAGGCCGGTGGCGTTCATAATCTCGCTGGCGAATGGCTTGGAGTTGTAGTTCAGGTCGATCTTGTAGACCGATACAGCCGTCTTCTGCCCGCGCGAGCCACTGAAGGTGACGTAGATATTGCCGAAGGAATCCACCGCCGGGTTGCCTACCGGATAAAGATTCTCGGCGATCTGGATTCCGATGTCGCAGGTCCATGCCTGGCTGCTCAGAGCTCCATTTGCGACCACCAGTTCGCCCGCCGATGCGCCTTCCGGCACGCGCACGATCACGCAGGAGTCGGACCCGATGACGATGGGCGCCTCCATATCTCCAATGGTGACGCGCGGCCGTTCGGATTTCGCCAGGCCTGCGCCGCGGATTTGAAACTCACCACCCGGGATGGCCGCTTCCGGGGTCACGGTTGAAATCTGCGGACGGCCATTCGAGTCCTTCTTAGATGCCATAGGTAAACAGATGCAAACGATCTAATACGAATATAGCAAGCGCGCCGTAAAGTCCCGCCATCACGTTGTCGGCAACGATGCCCCAGCCGCCCGGCAAACTTTCAAGTTGGCGCGCCGGCGGGGGCTTCCAAATGTCGAGCACCCGGAACAGCACGAACGCTGCCAGATACGTTTTCCAGTTGTACGTGGCCGCGCCTGCGAGCGTAATCCATTGGCCGATCACTTCATCCACCACCACGATGTGAGGATCTGTTATGTTCGTCTCTCTTGCCACCACGCTGGCCGACCAGATTCCGGGTGCGAGAAGAATCGCTGTGAGGAGAAGCAGCGTTCCGCGCCCATATCCCGCATAGTTGAGCGCGATTGCGATCACGAGGCCGGCGAGCGATCCCGCGGTCCCTGGCGCTTTGGGCGCGTAGCCGCAGCCAAACCACGTCGCGATGACAAAAGCGGCGGAGCTGCGCCGAGGCATCGGTTATTCCTGGCCTTCGTTTTCGTTCTCTAAATCCTCAGGCTGCACCGGAGACGAGATCACATATTTCTCGCTGGCCCAATTGCCGAGATCGATGATCTTGCAGCGCTCGCTACAGAAAGGGAAAAACTGGTCTTCGGGAGAAACGTCCTTTTTGCAGATGGGGCACTTCATCTCGTCGCGGCAAGAATCGGGAAGGCGTTGGGTTGGGGAGCTGGCGAAGGCTCTTCGGAAGCCACGTCCAACGCACCAATCAAATCGTAATCGTGCGCTTCGGTTATCCGCATCCGGCGGATCTCGCCGCGCCGGGGCGGCGCACCGGCGAAATCGTTCACGTAGCAGAAGCCGTCGATTTCGGGCGCTTGCGTGGACATGCGCGCCTGCCACAACAAATCGGTATCCTCGGAGGGGCCCTCAATGAGAACGTCCACCTGGCGGCCGATCATCTTGCGGTTCCTGGCCTTGGAAATACGGCGCTGCACGGCCATCAACTTCTGCTTGCGATTGTGAATGGTGCGGCCGTCCACCTTGGCGTCCAGATGAAAACTGGCGCTGGTGTCTTCGTCAGAATAGGAAAACACGCCCAAACGGTCGAGCTGCGCAGCCTTCACGAAATCGCATAGGATCTCAAAATCCGCGTCAGTTTCGCCGGGAAATCCCACGATCATGCTGGTCCGAATTGCGACGCCGGGAATGGTCGCGCGAATGCGCTCCAGCAGCTTCAGGAAAAAATCGCCATGCGATCCGCGTTTCATGCGCTTCAGCACATTGGAGCTGGCATGCTGCAGCGGCATGTCGATATATTTCACCAGGGCGGGGTGTTCGGCGATGGTGTCGAGCAGCTTTTGCGTGATCCGGTTCGGATAGCAATAGAGAAAGCGGATCCATTTTTCGCGTTCCGTTTCGATCTGCGCCAGCCGAGCCATCAAATTCGCCAGGCCGTCCTTGATTCCCAGGTCTTCGCCGTACGACGTGGTGTCCTGGCCGATCAGATTGATCTCACGAACCCCGCTCGCAAACATCCGAGCAGCCTCGGCAATCACCGATTCAAACCGGCGGCTCCGAAACTTGCCGCGATACTGCGGGATCACACAGAACGAGCAGGGATGATCGCAGCCCTCGGCGATCTTGATGTACGCGAAATGGCTGGCGGTGGACAGCACGCGCGGCGTGAGGTCGTGATAGAGGTAAGGCTCTAGCGCGTTGCTGTCCGGCTCCAAGCCCTCACACACCGCGACAATTTTCGAAAGCTCGTTGGTTCCGACCAGCGCGTCCACTTCCGGAAGCTGGTCGCGAATCTGATCGCGATAGCGCTCCACCATGCATCCGGCTACGATAAGCTTCCGCGCGCGGCCGGATTTCTTGTATTCGGCCATCTCCAGAATGGTGTCGATGGACTCCTGCTTGGCCGGATCGATAAAGCTGCAGGTGTTCACAACCAGGACTTCGGCGTCGCTAGGTTCCGGCGTCAGTTCGTGCCCGCGCTCGGCCAAATGCCCCATCATCACCTCCGTATCCACGAGGTTCTTGGGGCATCCGAGACTTACAAAACCAATTTTCACAATTGAAGGTGCGGAGGAAGTCCGTCGCCTCTAGGATAGCAAGGCCCCGGGCTCTCACGAAGCAACACATCATTGTGATTTTGTTCCGGCGATCGGCACCGTCTAATTGGCTGTCGGGGTTTTCAGGGCGCTGTCAATTACAAGAATGTCGAGCGGGGCTTTGCGCTGCTCCAGTTTCAGGCCCACCTGCTGCAGGGCGTCGCTGATCGCAGAGGATGGAGTGGCGTCCAGCAGTTTCTGGGCTTCCGGCATAAGGTTCGCGCCGCGCAAGACCGCGGAACGCAACTGCATGGCCATATAATCCTCCGGAGTGACATCCACCGTAAAAGTGTAGGCGCCGGTTAGGCCGGTGATGTCGATGATCTGGCGGTCGGAGTATCGTTCCAGGTTCCTGCAAAACACCCACAGCGGCAGCTTCGTGACTTCAATCTTGTTGTTGCCCACCGAGAACGAAGCTCCGCGCGCATACTGAACGCTTACCCCGTTGCCGACGGCGGCGATGGTCGCGACATTGGCCATGCCCACAGGCTCGTCATTTTTCTTGTCTTCGTTCGGATCGGGCGGTAACTCTTTCAGCTTCGGCGGGCCTTTGGCAAGCACGAGCGCGAAAATCGGAAACTCCTTCTTCTCTGTGTGTAGTTTCACCTGGAACCTATCGGCGAGAAGAGCCTGAAGCATTTCCGGAACCTGAGCCTTCGTGCCGCCGTCCGGAAGCGTTGCGGAAATATCGTAGCGCTCCGTTGCCGTCCAATCCGGTCCGGTGATCAACGTGGCCTTGGTCCTGAAGGCGGTGGCCAGATAGTCTCGGAGCGACAGACCGACTCCCCGAACCTGCGCGCCGTCAAAGTGAAGGCCGGCGGCGACCTGTCCCCGCGCGGGGGCGAAAGGCCTGACGGACGCCACATCGAACTGCGGAGATTGGGCCAGAAGGGGGCTGGCCAGCAAGATCGCGAGAGTCGCTTTTCGCATAAATTCCCCGCTTTATTTTAATGCATCTACGGCGATCCAGTAATTTGCAAATACAGTCTCTGTCAGCGCCCACGTTTTATGGCAGCGCAAACACCCAGACCGCTCCGCCTTCGGGCACTTCAGGATATTCTCCCGGAAATTCACGATCCAGAGTGGCTTCCATCCCGCGCGAATCGCCGCCCCAACCCGAAAGAATCGCGATGTACTGCTTGCCATCCATTGTAAACGTAGTGGGCGGCGCCAGAATGCCTGAGTTGGTGGGAAACTCCCAGAGCAGCTTCCCAGTGGCTGCGTCAAACGCGTGCATCTTGCGATCGTTGGTCCCGCCGCTGAAAACTAGGCCCCCGGCGGTTACCAGCATGGCGCCCCAGTTCGGACTTTTCGCGTAGGCGTGCTTCCACGCCAGCTTGCCGGTGTCCACGTTCCAAGCCTGGACCTCGCCGAAGTGATCGGCGCCTGGTACCACACCGCCTGTCCCCATTTTCACTCCTGTAAATCCCTCGCCCGCCGAATACTCCACCTGGGTTCCCATCGATGAGCCGCAGAGATTGTTATTGGCGGGAATGTAGATCATGCGTGTCTTGGGACTGAACGCGATGGGAGGCCAGTTTTTTCCGCCGTGCAAATCCGGGCAAAAATCCGCCTCCTTTCCCGTCCCTGGCTTGTGCGCCGGATCCACGTCGGGACGTCCGGTTTCCGGATCCAGGCTCCGGAACACGTTCTGATAAACGTAAGGCTTGCCTTCGATAAATTTGATGCGTCCGCCGGCGGTCGCGTCGCCGCGATCGAGAAACCACAAGTAGCCATCGCGCGCGACATCGATCAGCCCTTTAAACGTGCGGCCGTTGCGCTGAAAGTCCACCAGGATGGGCGGCGAAACCTCGTCCCAATCCCAGGAATCGTTCGGATTGTACTGGAAGTGTCCCTTAATCGCGCCGGTGGCTACGTCCAGAGCGATGGTCGAAGAAACATAGAGATTGTCGCCAGGCCGCCGATCGCCCATCCAAGGGCCGCCGTTACCCACTCCCCAGTAGGCGAGATTGGTGGCCGGATCGTAGTTGCCCGTTACCCACACCGAGCCGCCGCCCGTCTTCCATTGCTCGCCGCCTTTCGGCCAGGTCTCGCTGCCAGGTTCTCCGGGTGCGGGTATGGTGTAAGTCCGCCATTGCTCTTTGCCGGTGTCAGGATCATACGCGGCCACGAAGCCGCGGATGCCGAACTCGCCACCCGATGCGCCCACCATCACCTTGCCGCCGGCGATGAGCGGGGCGAGTGTGATGTAGTAGGCCGATTTGCTGTCCGCCACCTGAGTGGTCCAGACTTCCTTGCCGGTCCGCGCATCCAGAGCGACCAACACTGCATCGCCCGCCGCGTAGTAGACTTTGTCGCCATAGAGAGCGACCCCGCGGCTGGTATCGTGCGCGACCACGGCGCCGGCAGAGCGCGGCTTTCGGTATCGCCACAGAAGGTTGCCCGTACGGACATCGATCGCGATCACCTGGTTGTTCGGCGTGGATATGAAGAGGGCTCCGTTGTTGACCAGGGGTGCGGCTTCGTGGACTTTGGGCTCGCCGGTGGAGAAAATCCAAACCGGGCGCAAGTTCTTGACGTTGTCCAGCGTGATCTGATCGAGCGGGCTGTAGCCCCAGCCATCGTAGGTGCGGCGGATGGAGAGCCAGTTGCCGTCTTCCGGGTGGAGAAGGCGTTCGGCGGTGACAGGCTGGTAATCGCGTAGCGTGGCGGGCGTCGGCGCGGGCTCGGCTGGAGGCTGCGATTGCGATTGAACGAAGCCGGCTGTCACGATTATCAAGCCGGCCATTGTGCCGGCCGCGGCGCAAAACTTTTTGACGCGGAGCATGAAAACGTGCCCTCCCTGAGGTTCAGGATTTGAACGAAGGCTGTCGGACAGTCATCATACATGATGCGGACGGATGACATCACGGGCGGCGAGATCGCGTTGCCAAGCACCGTTCACGAACTGGTGTGAGGATACACCCCGGCGGAGAAACTAGGCTCATCCGCTGGTTTGGCGAGTTACCCTTAGCAGGTCCGCCTTCCTCCTTCTGGTAGCCCACCGATTTCTTTTAGCGGACAAGCCTCCCTCTCTCTCCGTGCAACTCGGCATACAATAGTCGAACGGCCCAAACATCGCGGTTCCGATTGGGCCGAGGAGACACATATGTTGCGTTTTCTCCCCGCGGCGGTGGCTGCGAAGTGACCGGCAAATTCATTCTGGGAATTTGCTGTGTAGTGCCGGCGCTTCTCGCCCAAAGGGGCGATTGGCCAATGTTCGCGCACGATCCGGCTGCCACGCGCTATTCGCCGCTGGTGCAGATCAATCCTTCGAACGTCGCTAATCTCAAGCTCGCCTGGAGATTTCGCTTCCGATCCGAAAGCGAAATGACTCAGCCACCGGTCGGCTTCGCGTTTTCGCAAGTGACGCCGATCGTGGTGAATGGCGTGATGTATCTTCCCGCCGGCCGGCGTGTCGTGGCGCTGGAGCCTGAAACGGGCCAGGAAATCTGGAGCTCTGAAGTGACAGCGGGCAAGGTGTCGGCTCGCGGTGTCTCGTACTGGCCCGGCGATGGCACCAATCCGCCGCGCGTGATTGTTACGGCCGGAAAGAAAATGCTCGCGCTCGACGCGCGGACCGGCAAGATAGATCCAGGTTTTGGCAATGAGGGCGTGCTGGATTTGGTGGTGCCGTATGACTCGCCTGCCACCGTTTTCAGGAACCTGATTTTCGTCGGCGCAAATGTTCCCGAGCAGCCGGCCACCGGCCAGCCGGGCGACACGCGTGCTTACGATGCGCGTACGGGCGCCCAGGTGTGGGATTTTCACTCGGTGCCCCGGCCGGGCGAAGCGGGTCACAACACTTGGCCTGAGGACGGTTGGAAAGGTCGCACCGGCGTCAACAATTGGGGCTTCTACCTGACCGTGGATGCCCAGCGCGGCTTGCTCTACACAACCTTTGGAAGTCCGGCCAGCGACTATTATGGCTTCGATCGCAAGGGTAACGATCTGTACGGCAATTCGGTGGTTGCGCTGGATGCCAACACCGGTAAGGTGAAGTGGTTTTTCCAGGCGGTGCATCACGACCTCTGGGATTTCGATCTGCCGCCCGGGCCAGTCCTCATGGATCTGACGGTGAACGGCAAGAAAATTCCTGCGCTGGTGCAAACCGGCAAGGTGGGATATCTATATATTTTGAATCGCGAAACCGGCAAACCGGTCTTCGGTATCAAAGAAACGCCGGTGGCGCAAAGCACCGTGCCGGGCGAATTTACGTCGCCGACGCAGCCCATCCCGTTGAAGCCGCCGGCCATTGGACGTCACAGTTTTGATGCCGCCGACTTAGTAACTGCCGAAGATACGAACGAAGAGCACGCCCAAGCTTGCCGCGAACTGGTGGAGAAAAGTGGAGGCAGGCTCTACAATGCCGGTCCGTTCACGCCTTGGGTGTATCGTGCGCCTGGCGCGCCGCCTGTGTCGAGCGTGATGTTCCCTGGTCCGATCGGCGGAACCGATTGGGGCGGACTATCCAGCGATCCCAAGCTCGGCTATGTGTTCTTGAACTCGTCCGATTACGGAGCCATCGGATGGATCGAGAAGATGCCTCCTGGCGCCAAGGTGCCTTACGATCAGCGCAGCGTTTATGGAAGTCCGATTAATTCGAAGTTCTGGGATCGCAAGGTCGACAAAGATGGGCATCTGATGGGCGAATCCAGTTGGCCCTGCCAGAAACCGCCGTGGGGATTGCTGACGGCCGTGAATGCGAACACCGGCGATATTGCCTGGCAGGTGCGGCTCGGCATCACCGATTCGTTGCCTAAGGATAAGCAAAATACCGGCCGTATCAATTTGGGCGGCTCCATCGCAACGGCGGGCGGCCTGGTCTTCATCGGTGCTTCCAACGATCGCCGCTTTCGCGCGTTCAGTTCAAAGGACGGCAAAGAACTGT
This sequence comes from Bryobacterales bacterium, assembly GCA_963776805.1. Taxonomy (GTDB): domain Bacteria; phylum Acidobacteriota; class Terriglobia; order Bryobacterales; family Bryobacteraceae; genus Palsa-89. Next base: position 232,271 of record CAVZOD010000028.1, on the reverse strand, counting down.
GGGTGACGAAGCTGGATTACAGTGCGCTCTCAGTGCCGATCACTTACCAAGGTAAAGACGGCAAGCAGTATGTTGCGGTAAGTGCGTCGGGCGGCGGAGCGATCACCGATCCTAACCCCAGTAACTCGGAATCTCTGTACGTGTTCGCATTGCCCTAACTCATGTCTGAAACAAAAGCGATTGCTAGTTGGGTGGTGAAAAGCCGCCTGGAAGATATTCCCGATGACGTGCGCCGCGAAGCGTTGCGGGCCATCGTCAATTACACCGGATGCGCGCTCGGCGGGAGCCCCGATCCGGCGGTGAACTACGCGATGTGCGCGTTCGCTCCGTTTTTCGGGCCGCCAACCGCAAGGATTCTCGGACGCATCGAGCGGGTTGACCCGCTGCACGCTGCCTTGATGAACGGGATCAGCTCGCACGTCTACGATTACGACGACACCACGCCGAAGAATTATATACATCCTAGCTCGCCGGTAGCCTCCGCTCTGTTTGCGTACGCGAGTGCCAATCCCGTAAGTGGGCGCGATTTTGTCCACGCCTTCATCTTGGGATTTGAAGCTGAGTCGCGGATCGGGAACTCGGTTTATCCCGCCCACTACGACGTGGGCTGGCACATCACCGGTACGGCCGGTGTGTTCGGTGCGGCCGTAGCTATCGGAAAGTTGATCGGCCTGAATGAACAGCAGATGATTTGGGCTATCGGGCTCGCGGCCACGCAGGCGGCGGGATTGCGCGAGATGTTCGGATCCATGGCGAAATCGTTGCATCCGGGCCGGGCCGCGCAGAATGGCTACGCCTCGGCGTTGCTGGCGCAAGCCGGGTTCACGTCGGGTGTGCACGGCCTGGAAGGTCCCAGGGGCTTTGCGGCGGTGCAAGCCGCGAAGTACGATTTGTCTAAGATCACCACTAACCTGGGTGTCGACTTCGATCTGCGTGCTAATACCTATAAACCATTTCCATGCGGAATTGTGAATCACCCCACAATCGATGGCGCGATCCAGATTCATAACGAAAATAAACCGGCGCCGGAATCGATTCGCGCGGTGCGCTTGCGTGTCGCGCCTCTGGTCCTCGATCTCTGCAACCAGCAAAATATTACGCGCGGCCTGCAAGGCAAGTTTTCCGTCTATCACGGCGCCGCCATCGGCCTGGTGCGCGGCAGGGCGGGCATACGGGAGTATACCGACGAAGCCGTCAACGATCCAGCGATCAAGCGCGTCCGAGAGAGCGCCACAGCAGCCGGTGATCCGTCGCTTACCGAGGATCAGGCGAACATCGAAGTAGAATTGGTGACGGGCGAGAAGATCAGCCGGTTTGTGGAGAAATCCCTCGGTAACGTGAACCGGCCGTTGAGCAACCAGCAACTCAATGACAAATTTCGCGATCAGGCTGTGTTGGCGTTGCCGGCGGAGCAAGTGGAACGGGTCATTGAGTTGTGCTGGCGGATCGGCGAACTCGCCGACGTCGACGAATTGGTCCAGCAGGCATGCGGAAACTGACGCTCCTCACCTGCCTTGCGGCCGTGCTCTCGGCGGCTGCTCAGGCCGAGGTTAGCGAAGTGCGATTCCCCATCGGCGCTGGCGGCGTTGGATTCCTCCCGTTGCTCGTCATGCAAAAGTATGACTTGATCGAAAAATACGCCCAGGAAGCAGGGATCCATAATCTGCACGTGCGGTGGATCAATATCGGCGGCCCATCCGTGATGAATGACGCTTTGCTGTCAGGCTCGGCGGATTTTATTGCTGCCGGACCGCCCGCGTTTCTCACCTTGTGGGATCGCACAATAACGTCGGCCAAAGTTAAAGGTGTCGCGGCCATGACCTCCTCGCCGATGTATCTCAATACGCGGTCCCCCAGTATGAAGAAGCTCGACGACATTACCGATCATGATCGCATTGCGGTAACGGCCATCAAAGTTTCCATACCGTCGCTAGTGATGCAGATGTACGCCAGGCAGAAATACGGGACGCGCGATATATATCACTTCGATAAATACACAGTGACGATGACGCATCCCGACGGCGTAATCGCGCTGCTCTCGGGATCCGGCTCCGTGGATGCTCATTTCACCTCGCCGCCGTTCGCGCAGCGCGAGCGGAAGGACCCGCGCATTCACACCGTCTTGACCACCGACGACGTCATGGGCGGATCCACGACATTTACCATGGTCTCCACCACGACTAGGTTTCGCGAAGAGAACCCCAAGGTCTACGGAGCCGTGCTCAAAGCTCTGGAAGAGGCGAATCGAAGGATCATCGCCGACAAGAAGACTGCGGCCGAGATTCTGCTTGCGTCCACAGGCGGAGAGAAAGGTTTTTCGGTGAATGAGATCGTGGAAGTGCTCGACGATCCACATGTCAAATTCACCACCACGCCCGAAAACGTCATGAAATATGCAACATTCATGCATGACGCAGGATCCATCAAGAATCGGCCTGCTTCCTGGAAAGATCTGTTCTTTCCCGAAATTCACGGAGCGCCGGGAAGCTGATGCTCGATGTCCGGGGCGTAACGCTTCAGTACCGAAGTAAGGATCACTTAGTAACTGCCACTTATCGCGTAAGCTTTAAAATCATGGAATCTGACCGGTTTGTGGTTCTTGGGCCCTCCGGTTGCGGTAAGTCGACGTTGCTCAAGGCGGTCGGCGGCTATATTCGCCCAGTGGAAGGTGAAATTCTTCTGGATGGCAAGATGGTGAAAGCTCCTGCGCCCGATCGTGTCTTCGTATTTCAGGAGTTCGATCAGCTTCTTCCCTGGAAAACAGTGAAGGAGAATATTGTTTTTGCCTTGACGGCGAGCGGGAAGGCTCCTCGGCGCCAGGCCGAAGAACGCGCGATGCACAATATTCAAAAAGTGAAGCTGACCGAGTTTGCCAATAGCTACCCGCATACTTTGTCCGGCGGGATGAAGCAGAGGGCTGCCATTGCGCGGGCCCTCGCGATGGAGCCGCGCATTCTCTTGATGGACGAGCCCTTCGCGGCCTTGGATGCACTCACGCGCGCCCAGATGCAAGAGGAACTTCTGCAACTCTGGCAAGAGACTAAGTTCACCGTTCTTTTTGTCACCCACTCCATTTCCGAGGCGATCCGGATTGGCACGCGCATTCTGGTTCTCAGCGCGCATCCCGGACAGGTGAAAGCGGAATTGACTAACGATTGCAGCGAGGCCGAACTTCAGGAGTTACTCTTCGATGCCTGACCGGATCAGCGCGTGGACTCGGTTTTGGGATATTGGCGCCGTTCGGAAGACGTTCCTCCTGATTCTTCTCGCGCTGCTCTGGGAAGGCTACGCGCGCTGGCTGAATAATCCGCTGCTTTTTCCGACATTCGTCGACACAATAAAGGCGTTCATCGCCGCCATGGTCTCGGGCGAATTGCCGAAAGCCGCCTCCTACACAATTCAATTGCTGCTGAAGGGCTACGCGGCGGGTCTCGCTATCGCCGCGCTGCTCACTGCCTTCGCCAGCATGACGCGAATTGGAGCGGATTTACTCGAAATGCTGACCTCCATGTTCAATCCGCTGCCCTCCATCGCATTGCTGCCCTTGGCGCTGATCTGGTTCGGCTTGGGAAATGGAAGCATCATTTTCGTATTAATCCAGGCCGTGCTCTGGACGGTGTCTCTCAACACTTTCTCTGGATTTCGCGCGGTGAGTCCGACGCTTCGAATGGTCGGACAGAACTATGGCCTCTCGAAAATCGGATATGTCGCCCGCATCCTGATTCCGGGCGCGTTTCCCAGCATCCTCACAGGTCTGAAAGTAGGCTGGGCGTTTGCGTGGCGTACGTTGATCGCAGCCGAACTGGTGTTCGGCGTCAGTTCCGGATCGGGCGGCTTGGGCTGGTACATTTTCGAACAGAAGAACCAACTCCTGATTCCCAATGTCTTCGCGGGACTGCTCACCGTAATTCTGTTTGGACTGCTGGTCGAAAATCTGATCTTCCGGACCATCGAGAATCGCACCGTCCGCCGCTGGGGCATGCAGGTGTGAGATAGACTATTAGCCAATGAAAACCACCCTGTTTGCACTTTCCTTCGCGGTGCTCGCCACCACCGTTTACGCGCAGGCCCCGCAACCCGATTTCAGTAAAGTGGTCATCAAGACCACCAAGATCAGCGACAATTTCTACACGCTGGAGGGCCAGGGCGGCACCATCGGCGTGCTGGTTGGGCCGGATGGCGTCTTCATGGTGGACTCGGAGTTTGCGCCACTGTCAGAGAAGATCGCCGCCGCCATCCACCAAATCTCCGACAAGCCGATTCGCTTTATGGTGAACACTCACGTTCATGGCGATCACACCGGCGGCAACGCAAACTTCGCGAAAATGGGCGCCACCATCTTCGCGCGCGATGAACTGCGCTGGCGCCTGGAACACCCGTCGCCTGGCGCCAACGGCACACCGGGAGTGCCCGCGCCAGCCGAAGCGCTGCCGGTGGTGACTTACGAAGGGCCGGTGACCATCCACATGGATGGCGAAGCGGTGCAATTGATACCGATCCACCGCGCGCACACCGATGGCGACACTTTGATACATTTCACTTCCAACGACGTGCTCATGACCGGTGATTACTTCCGCTCGCTCGGTTTTCCGAACATCGACCGCACCAACGGTGGATCGCTCAACGGAATGCTGGAAGGGCTCGGAATCACTATCGGCATGGCTGGTCCCAACACGAAAATTATTCCGGGCCACGGCGTGATGGTGGACCGCGCCGGATTGATCGCGCACCGCGATATGATTCTCGCCATTCGCGACAAGGTAGCGGCGATGGTGCAGGAAGGCAAGACCGTGGACGAAGTTCTGGCAGCCAAGCCCACTTCCGATTACGACGCGCGAATTCCGAGCGCATCCACCACGTCCGAACGCTTTGTCCGCCAACTGTACGCGGAGCTGAAAACCAACTAAACTGAAGGAATCATGCTTCGAGTTGTGCTGGCCGGTGTGATAGTCTGCGCCGCGGTCTTTGCTGCCCAGCGGCCCCAGTTCGCATTACGCGATACGGGCAACGCGATCCACGCTCCCGAAGAATGGAACGGAAAGAAGGCGGTTGTCGTATTCTTTACGACGACGGATTGCCCATTGAGCAATAATGAGGTTCCAGAAATGAACCGGACGCGGCGGGATTACGAGGGACGGGGCGTGGCTTTCTATGCGGTGCAAGCCGACACCACCATTGCCGACGCCGACGTAGTTCAACACACCAAGGACTACCAGTTTTCTTTTCCCGTGCTGTTCGATCCCCATCAGGTTCTGGTGAAAATGACCGGCGCCACCACCATTCCTTCGGCGGCCGTGCTCACGCCGGATGGGACGCTTCTTTACCTGGGACGCATCGACAATCTGGTAGAAGATTTCAACATACGGCGGCAGGTGCCGACCAAGTTCGATCTGCGGGAAGCGCTGGATGCCGTGCTGTCTGGCAAGCCGGTTCCGCATGCCCGCACTGCTGCGTTTGGCTGCGCGATCACGCCGCTAAAGGTCAGCCAAACGAACTAAAGGCGAAGCAACATGAAACAATTCGTGGCCATCCTGTTGTTGGCGCTGCCGATTACTGTCGGCGCCGCAACCGTGCCTACGTTTAATAAAGACATCGCGCCGATCCTGTACGCCAACTGCGCCAAGTGCCACCGGCCGGGCGAAGTGGCGCCGTTCCCCCTGCTCACTTATCAGGACGCCTCGAAACGAGCCGCTTTGATCGCGGGCGCGGTGGCCGCACGTTTCATGCCTCCCTGGAAGGCGGAACCGGGATATGGCGATTTCGCGGGCGAGCGCCGCCTCACCACTGCGCAGATCGCGCTGATTCAAGAGTGGGCCAAAGCCGGCACCCCGGAAGGCGATCCGAACTTGAAGCCGGTGCCGCCGAAGTTCGTTGACGGATGGCAGGGCGGCCAGCCGGATCAAGTGCTGACCATGCCGGTGAAATATTCGCTGCCGGCCGATGGACCCGATCAGTATCGCTGCTTCGTGCTGCCTACCGGTCTGGATCACGACGTGTTCGTCGATGGAACCGAATTTCGTCCCGGTAATCGCCGGATTGTTCATCATGCGCTCGTGTTCCTGGACGCAAGCGGCAAAGCGCGCGAGCTGGCTGCGGCGAGTCCCGATGGGAGCTACCCCTGTTTCGGAGGGCCTGGATTTCCCGCCGCAGGACTGATTGGAGGATGGGCGCCCGGATTCACTGCGCCGCCGCATGATCCCGCGCTTTCCCTCCCGCTTCGCAAAGGCATGGACGTGGTGATTCAGATCCACTATCATCTTTCTGGAAAACCGGAGCAGGATCAATCGTCGTTCGGGTTGAGCTTCTCGGGACCGCCCACCAAGGGCCGCGCGTCGATTCTTTTGTTCGATCATCAACTGGACATTCCGGCGGGAGATTCGCACTACGTCGCGAAGTCTTCGCTCACGTTGCCGCGCGATGTCCAGCTTGCCGGAGTAACTCCGCACGCGCATTATCTCTGCCGAGACATGAAAATAACGGCGACGCTGCCGGACGGATCCACCAAGCCGCTGATCTGGATCAAAGATTGGGATTTCAACTGGCAGAACGCTTATCGATACAAAACTCCAATCGATCTGCCGAAGGGAACTCGGATCGATCTGGAATACACCTACGATAATTCGGAAAACAATCCGCACAACCCGGCGCATCCGCCGGTGCGCGTTCATTGGGGCGAACAAACCACGGACGAAATGGCGTTGGTGTTCCTGACCGTGGTTCTGCCGACGCGCGACGACATCCGCGAATTGCAGCGCGCCGTCAACCAACAGTACGTGGATCAATTCCTGAGTCAGGTTCACACGTTACAAGATTTGCCCTATGAGATGCTCTCGGCCAACGCCGTGCAGCGGCTCACGCAGCTGTTCAAGTTATTCGACAAGAATGGCGACGGAAAACTGGATGATGACGAGCGTGCGGCGATGCTCGCGTTCGTGAAAAACCTGCAGGAACGTCAAGAACAGAAACAGTAAGGACTGTTTTTAGCGGATGGGCAGCGCGTATTCGATGTATCCACCCGCTGTTGCGCCCCCCGCGCTAATTCTCGGAGGGCTTCTCGGCGTGGTCGATCACGACCATTTCGATCGGGGCTTTCTGCGGTTCCAGCTTGAGACCCAGCTGCTCTTGAAGCGCGGTGAAGATATCTATGCCGCTGGAATTGGGCGGTGGTGGTTGGCCGTAGTCGGGCGTCCAGTCCAGCGTGAAATCATCAAACCCTCGAAGGCCCGTTTTGTCGAACACCGGGCGATCCACGCTGTACTACAGATTACCTGCTAATTGTTCCATAGTCGCTTTTGCGAACGTCATGTGAGCGGTCCTGCTGCCGCTCGCGGTTTGGGAATATTCGTCGGCCGTGCTGGTCTTCAGCTTTGGACCGTTTTTGCTAACAACCAAAGCATACGTGGGCAGCTCCTTCGTCTGCATGTGCACCTTCAAGTGAAAACGATCCGCCAGCAAGTCCTGAAACATCAATCTGAGATCACGGCCGGTGGGAGCGGCATCGCCAGGGGCATTGGCAATGATGTCGTACCGATTGGAGTCCATCCAGCTTTGCGTTCCGGACATCTGGTACCGCTCCAAATGGTACGCCTCCCCAATGAGATTGGTCAGGCTGAAGGCTGATACTCTGACCCGAGGGCCGGATGTAGACATGCCAACCATTTGTACGTCTGTTTTATGAAGCCTGATGGACGCCACTTCGAACGTGATCGGTGTTGGAGGTTGGGGTTGGGCGCGAAGTTGAGACGCCGCCGTTACGGCTGTAGCAATGAGCAAAGCGACTGAAGGTTTCACATCGCCTCCCAACTTGCTATAATAACTTTTCATGCTCTTCGCCCATCACCACCACCATCCGCACTTCTGGCGATCGGCGGCAATTTAACGAATTTTTGAAGTGAACAATCGCCCGCCGACAACCTGGCGGGCTTTTTTATTGGTATGGACTCTTTTGGTATCGAAAAATGACTCTCGACTTCAGCAAACTCAACGGCCTGATTACGGCCGTCATTCAGGATCATGCCACCGGCCGCGTTTTGATGGTCGGCTTCATGAACGAAGAGGGCTTTCGCAAGACCGTGGAATCGGGGTACGCCACCTTTTTCAGCCGGTCCCGGAATAAGCTTTGGCTCAAGGGCGAATCCTCCGGGCACAAGCTTGTGGTCAAGAATATTTCAACCGACTGCGATCTGGACGCCCTGCTCATCCAGGTGGAGGCGCTCGGGCCGGGTGTTTGCCATGAAGGTTATCAGAGCTGTTTTTTTCGCAAGCTCGAAGATGGCGAATGGAAGGAGTCCGAACCGCGCGCTTACGATCCGGACGCGGTGTACGGGAGCAAATCGTGAAACTCAAGCTCGGCATTCCCAAGGGCAGCCTGGAGAACGCGACCATCGATCTTTTCCGTCGCGCGGGCTTCAACATCACCACCAGCTCGCGTTCGTATTTCCCGGCCATTGATGACCCGGAAATCGAATGCATGATGATCCGCGCGCAGGAGATGGCGCGCTACGTCGAAGATGGCGTTTTGGACGCGGGACTCACTGGCCGCGATTGGATTGAAGAGAGCGAAGCAAATGTCCATGCGGTGGCCGATTTGATTTATGCCAAGCAGAGCTTCGGCAAAGTGCGCTGGGTGCTGGCGGTGCCGGAAGCGTCGCCGTTCCAGAGCGTGAAGGATTTGGAGGGGAAGATTATTGCCACGGAGTTGGTGGCCACCACGCGGCGCTACCTGGCGAAGAACGGCGTGACGGCCAAAGTGGAATTCAGTTGGGGCGCGACGGAAGTGAAGCCGCCCGTGCTGGCCGATGCCATTGTGGAGGTGACGGAAACGGGATCGTCACTGCGGGCCAACAAGCTGCGCATCGTGGAGACGGTGCTGGAATCGAATACACAACTGATTGCGAATGTCGACGTATGGAAGGACGCCGGGAAACGGCGCAAAGTGGAAGACATTCACCTGTTGCTGGATGGCGCCATCAATGCGCTCGGCAGGGTTGGTCTGATGCTCAATGTTCGCAAGGAATGCCTGCCGGCGGTCCTGGGCATTTTACCGGCGCTGAAGAAGCCGACGATTTCGAACCTGAGCGATAACGATTGGGTTGCGGTGCACACCATTCTCGAAGAGATCACGGTACGCAATATCATTCCGCGATTGAAGGAAGCGGGCGGGCAGGGAATCGTGGAGTATCCGTTGAACAAGATCGTGATGTAGGACTGCTCTGATATAAGAACCATGTTGCGAATTCTTCCACTCAGCGAGGCTCAAAGCTTCATCACGCGCAAGACCGTCCGGCTGGCCGAGGCCGAGCAAGTAGTGGCGCCGATTTTAGAAGCCGTGCGGAAACGCGGCGACGAAGCGGTGCTCGAATACGCGCGCAAGTTCGACAGTCTGGATGGCGCGAGCTTGACGGTCCCGAAATCGGACTGGCAAGCGGCGGAATCGCGCGTGACGCCTGACTTCTATGCCGCGATCGAGACCGCGGCGAAGAACATCCGCGAGTATGCGGCGCTGCAGCTTCCGCGCGAAACGTGGAAGGACTTTCCCGATGGCCGGCGATTAGGCTACGTGGTGCGCCCGCTCGAATCGATGGGCGCTTACATTCCCGCGGGGCGTTATCCGCTGCCGTCCACATTGCTGATGACCGCGATTCCGGCGCAGGTGGCGGGCGTACGGACAATTTGTGTTACGTCGCCGCATCCGAGCGCGGAGATCCTGGCGGCGGCGCAGTTTTTGGGGGTGAAAAACATTTTTCGGATTGGTGGTGCGCAGGCCATCGCGGCGCTGGCGTTTGGCACCGAAACGGTTCCCAAGGTGGATCGTATTGTCGGTCCCGGCAATATTTATGTCGCGGCCGCGAAGAAATTGCTGGCAGGCGAGGTCGGGATCGATTTTGTTGCCGGGCCCACCGAGATCGTGATTATCGCGGAAGAGGCCGACGCCCGCGCAATTGCCGCGGACATGCTGGCGCAGGCTGAGCACGATGTAGAAGCGTCGTCGATTCTGCTGACGACTTCGCGATCTTTGGCCGAGCTCGTGGTGCTGGAAGTGTCGCGTCAGCTGGAAACTTTGCCGACGGCTCCAGTGGCCTGCGAAGCCATTCGTCATAACAGCGCAGTGATTCTGTGCCCATCCATGGAAGCGGCCGTGGAGGCATCGAACCAGCTTGCGCCCGAACATCTTGCGATTTATGACCCCAGTCTGCTTCCGAAGATCCAGCACGCGGGTAGCGTGTTCGTGGGACCAAGCAGCCCGGAGGCCGCGGGCGATTATGCCACCGGTCCCAATCATGTGCTTCCCACTTCGGGCGCGGCCCGGGTGCGCGGTGGATTATCGCCGGCGGATTTTGTGAAGGTGATCTCGGTTCAAGAGCTCACGCCGGATGGCTTGCGGCAGCTTGCGCCGGCCATCACTACGCTAGCTCGCGCGGAGGGCTTGGAAGCGCACGCCCGGTCTGTCGAGGTGCGTCTTGGCAAGTAAGCGAATCGATTTGCCGCCAGGGGTTTTGCAGCCGCGCGATGCGGTGCTGAACATGGCGCCGTATTCTCCGCCCACTGGTGGACGTGCCGGCAAGCTGCGTCTGGATTTCAATGAGAATACGGTGGGCGCTTCGCCGCGGGTGATCGAATATCTGCGCGAGCACTTGAGCGAAGCGGGGCTCGCGATTTATCCCGAATACAGCGAGATCAAGCAGGAGCTGGCAGAGTTTTTTGGCGTCGAGCCGGACGATTTCATTCTTACCAATGGAACGGACGAAGCCATTCAGGTGCTCGTGAATACTTACATTGATGATGGCGGCGAGGTATTGCTGCTGAGGCCATCGTACGCGATGTATCGCTTTTACTCGGAAGTAGCGGGCGCAAGCATTCGGGAGATTCCCTATCGCGCGCAAAAGCTGGCCTTCCCGTTGGAAGAGCTGCTGGATGCGATCCGGCCTGCTACGCGCGCCATTTTGATTGCGAATCCGAATAATCCTACCGGCACTGGGACGTCGCGCGCGGGAATCGAACGAATCCTGGAGAAGGCTGCCAATGCGGCTGTTCTAATCGACGAGGCGTACTACGAATTCTCCGGCGTTACGGCTTTGCCGCTGCTGAATGACTATCCGAATCTGTTCGTCAGCCGCACGTTCTCGAAAGTTTACGGCATGGCGGCGATGCGGCTGGGCTGCCTATTTTCACAATCAGGAAACGTTGACTTTCTGCATAAGGCGCAGTCGCCCTACAGTGTAAACACGCTGGCCACGCTGGCCGCGCACGCCGCGATCCAGGACAAGACTTACATCGAGAAATACGTCACGGAAGTGCTGGCGGCGCGCGAGCTGCTGTATGTCGGGCTGGAGAAGCTCGGGATTCCGTATTACGAGAGCAAAGCGAACTTCGTGTTGTTTGAGGCCGGCAAGCGCGCCATTCCGGTGCGGGATGAACTGCGCCGGCGGGGCGTGCTGATTCGCGACCGGAGTTATGAGATACCCGGCTGCGTTCGCGTCACCGTCGGCACGCGCGATCAGATCCGGCGATTTCTGGCCGAATTGGAGCAAATCTGGTGAGTGGCTTAGAACAGATGTTGGTGTTCGATATGGATGGCGTACTGGTGGACGTCACTGAATCGTACCGCGAAACGATCGTCAAGACTGTGGAACATTTTGCGGGGAAGACGATTTCGCGCGATTCCATCCAGGACTACAAAAACCAGGGCGGCTGGAATAATGACTGGCTGCTGTCGCAGAAGATCTGCCGGGATCTGGGCGTGGAGATTCCCTACGCGACCATCATCGAGTATTTCAACTATCTGTTTCTCGATCAGGGCATGATCCATCGCGAGCGCTGGCTGCCGCGCGACGGGCTGCTCGATCGCCTGGGCGAGCGATTCGACTTCGCGATTTTCACGGGGCGCACGACAGAAGAGGCCGAGATTACGCTGAAGCGCGAGGGAGTGCGCGACCGTTTTCTGCTGGTATCCGCCAACGATGTCGAGAGCGAGAAGCCGGCGCCGGACGGTCTGCTGAAGATCGCCGCGATGCATCCATCGAAGAAGCTGCTTTACATCGGCGATACAGTGGATGACGCGCGCTGCGCCAAGGCGGCGTATGTACCATTTATCGGTATCGCGGCGCGGCACAGTCCAAGGCGCGAGGAGCTGGTGGACTTGCTGCGGCTGGAAGGCGCGATTCAGGTGATCGAGGATATTAATGAGATCGGCTAGCATTCGGCGGGATACCAAGGAGACGCAAATCTCCGGGACATTCAAGATCGAAGGCCGCGGCCGCTACGAAATTTCCACGGGCATTCGATTTTTCGATCACATGCTGGAGCTGTTCACCAAGCACGGTGGGTTCGATCTGAAGTTGCAGGCGGCCGGCGATTTGGATGTGGACCAGCATCACACGGTGGAGGATGTCGGCATTGTGCTCGGGCAGCTTGTCTCGAAAGCGCTCGGCGATCGCAAAGGCATCAATCGCGCGGGCTATTTCGTGATGACCATGGATGAGACGCTGGCCGTGGTGGCGCTGGATCTGGGCGGGCGTCCGGCCGTGGTTTACAAGGACAAAGTGAAGGTGCGGCTGGTGGGCGATTTGCAGACGGAACTGGTCGAGGATTTCTTCGGCGGTTTCGTCAACCATGCGGGAGCGAATTTGCACGCGAAGGTTCTTTATGGCCGATCGAATCATCACAAGATTGAAGCGATCTTCAAGTGTTTCGCTCGCGCGCTGCGGTATGCGTGTTCCAAAGACGCGCGGCTGAAGGAGCAGCTTCCATCGACGAAGGGGTTGTTATGATCACGATCCTTGATTATGGCGCTGGAAATCTGCGGTCCGTTCAAAATACGCTGGGGGAAATCGGCGCGGAGTACGAATTGGTGCGGGATGCCGCAGGACTCGGCCGCGCGGCGAAAATCATTCTGCCGGGCGTGGGCCATTTTGGGCAAATGATGCGGGCTCTAGATCAGATGCAGGTGCGCGAAGCGTTGCTCGAACGCATTCGGGCGGGCGTGCCTTTCCTGGGCATTTGCCTCGGGCTGCAGGCACTGTTCGAATCGAGCGAAGAAGCGCCCGAGGAGCGCGGGCTGGGACTGTTTCCCGGCGAGATCCGCCGCTTTCCAGCGACGGCCCGCGTGCCGCACATGGGCTGGAACGAGATTGAGCCGCGCAATGCCGCGAAACTTCTCGCTAATCTTGCGCCGCACCCTTATCTTTACTTCGCGCACAGTTACTACGCGCCTGTGAACGACGCGACCGCCGCTACTTGCCAATACAACGTTCCCTATACCGCTGTGCTTGAAACCAAAAACATCTTCGGCGTCCAATTCCATCCGGAGAAGTCCGGGCCAATTGGATTGAAGGTCGTGCGTAATTTCGTCGAGCTCTAAGGATGCTGGCCAAGCGAATTATTCCGTGTCTCGATGTCACCGGCGGCCGCGTGGTGAAAGGCGTAAATTTCGTCGGGCTGCGCGACGCGGGCGATCCGGTGGAGTTGGCCGAGCGCTACAACGGGCAAGGCGCCGACGAACTGGTCTTCCTGGACATCACCGCATCCAGCGACGCCCGCGAGATCATGGCGGACGTGGTGGCACGCACCGCGCGCAAGGTCTTCATCCCGCTCACCGTGGGCGGCGGCATCCGTTCCATTGCCGATGCGCGCAAAATTCTGCTGTCGGGAGCCGATAAGGTCAGCGTGAATACCGCGGCCGTGCGCCGTCCCAAGCTGATGACCGAGCTGAGCGAGGAGTTCGGCGCGCAGGCGGTGGTGCTGGCGATCGATGCCCGCCGTAATGCCAACAAGCCCAACACGAAAGATAGCTGGAACGTGTTTACGCGCGGAGGCCGCGACGACGAAGGTATAGACGCCGTCGAATGGGCGCTGGAAGGCGAGATGCTGGGCGCGGGCGAGATTTTGCTCACTTCCATGGATACCGATGGAGTGCAGACGGGTTTCGATTGCAAGCTTACTCACGCGGTGTCGCAAACCACGCACATTCCCGTGATCGCCTCCGGTGGGGCGGGGAAGCCGGAAGACTTTGAGCGCGTGCTTACCGAAGGCTGTGCCGATGCGGCGCTGGCGGCCTCCATCTTTCATTACGGGACCTATACGGTGAAGGACCTCAAAGATTATCTGCATCTGCACAACGTCCCCGTCAGGCCGGCGCCGTGATTATTCCGTGCATCGATCTGATGGGCGGCAAGGTGGTCCAGTTGGTGCAGGGGCGCGAGAAGGCGCTGGAGGCTGAAGGTCCGCTCACGATGCTGGAGAAGTTTCGTGCGTTCCCGCAGATTCAGGTGATCGATTTGGACGCGGCCATGAGCAAAGGCTCGAACGATGCTCTGGTGGAATTGATCGCATCGCGGGCCATCGCGCGTGTCGGCGGCGGTGTTCGTTCGCCGGAACGCGCCCGCGCGCTGGTTGAACAAGGCGCGTATCGCGTCATCGTGGGCACAGCGGCTTTCGATCGCGAGAAACTGACCGAGATCGCCGATGCCGTGGGGCCGGACCGGCTGGTGATCGCGCTCGATTCCAAGGGCGGCAAGGTGGTGACGCACGGCTGGCAGGAGGCGACGAACGTTACCGCCGAGGAAATGGTGCGCCACCTGGAGCCGTATTGTTCGGGATTCCTTTGCACTTATGTCGATAAAGAAGGCATGCTGCAAGGAACCGATCTGGATTGGTTCCGGAGGCTGCGCTCGGCGACGAAGCACGAGTTGACTGCCGCGGGCGGCATCACTACGATCGAGGAAATTCAGGAGCTGCACAAGCTAGGGATTCACTCGGCGCTTGGCATGGCGATTTACACCGGCCGCCTGAACCTGGACGAACTGGCCCTCTTAAACGCGTAGCTCGCTCGGGTGCTCCACCCAATAGTCGGGCTCCCAACGCGCCATTTCCTCACGACGCCCGTAGCCCCATAGGACCGCGCACGTCTTGACGCCGGCACGTCGTCCGGCTTCCATGTCGGTGGGCGAATCGCCAATGAAGAGGCAATCCGCGGGCTTCACGCCGAAGATTTCGAGCGAAGCGAGGATCACGTTCGGCTCGGGCTTCGCCGGAAAACCATCGGTCCCCTGCACATGCTGGAAGTAGGGGAGCAGCCCAAACATTTCCAGCACCGCGCGTGTGGTGGGGGTGCCCTTGGTGGTGGCAGTGGATTTCCTGCCGGGCAGCGCGGACAGAGCGTCCGAGATGCCGGGATAAGGCTTCGTAGCTGCGTGACAGCGCGCCAGGTAAAGCGTGCGATACTCGGCAATCATCTGGTCCATCTGCTCACGGGTTCGGCCCGGAAACAGATCCTGGAACAGATCGTAGAGATGTCGGCCGATATAGGTTCGCAGGAATTCCTCGCTGACATCGCATTGCGGCGTGGCAGCAAGCACGCCCTGGATTGCGCCACAGATGTCAGCGGCGGAGTCAAGCAAAGTACCGTCCACATCGAAGAGGTAGACGGGAAATTCGGGAATCACTCTAATATTAAGCGGGTTGCGGCCGTTCGCCGCCCAGCAGTCCGGTAACCGGTGGCTTGCCACCCTCCGGCCGGATTACCTGCTGCTTGTCGCCGTCGCTAGGAGGCATGGTCCTAGGCGGTATGGGAGTGGTAAGAACGCCGCCCTCGATCAGCAACCGGACTTCGGCGCCATCCAGGACTTCGCGCTCGAGCAGCGCTTCGGCCACCCGCGCCAAACCATCGGCGCGTTCTTCGATGATCTTGCGCGCGCGATCGTAACCTTGATCCACCAGCTTGCGAACCTGCTCGTCGATCAAGATTGCCGTGGCTTCGCTGTAGTCGCGATGCTGCGCAATTTCGCGGCCCAGGAAAATCTGCTCTTCCTTCTTGCCGAAGCTCATGGGACCCAGTTCGCTCATGCCCCACTCGCAAACCATCTTGCGAGCCATGTCGGTGGCGCGTTCGATGTCGTTGCCCGCGCCGGTGGTGATGTGATGCATGAAAATCTCTTCGGCGATGCGTCCGGCCATTAAAATGGCGAGCTGCGCTTCCAGGTACCCCTTGTCATAGGAGTGCTTGTCGTCGAGCGGCAACTGCATGGTAAGACCGAGCGCCATCCCACGCGGGATGATGGTGACCTTGTGCAGCGGATCGGCCCCCGGAATCATGGCTGCCACCAGCGCATGACCGGCTTCATGATACGCGGTGTTGCGTTTTTCTTCATCGCTGATGATCAGCGACTTGCGTTCCACGCCCATCATGACTTTGTCTTTGGCCAGCTCGAAATCGAATTGCGTGATCACCTTGCGATTCTGGCGAGCTGCAACCAGCGCGGCTTCATTGACCAGATTGGCCAGATCGGCGCCCGCGAATCCAGGCGTACCACGCGCGACAACGGAAAGGTCCACATCGTCGCCCAGCGGCGTTTTCTTGGTATGGACGCGCAGGATCATCTCGCGTCCTTTGACGTCGGGACGACCCACCACCACGCGCCGGTCAAAACGGCCGGGGCGCAGCAGCGCGGGATCCAGCACATCCGGGCGGTTGGTAGCCGCCACCAGGATCACACCTTCGTTCGATTCGAAGCCATCCATCTCCACCAGCAACTGGTTGAGCGTCTGTTCGCGTTCATCGTGTCCGCCGCCCAAACCGGCTCCGCGATGGCGGCCCACAGCGTCGATTTCATCAATGAAGATGATGCAGGGTGCATTCTTCTTGCCTTGCTCGAACAGATCGCGCACGCGGCTGGCGCCAACACCTACGAACATCTCGACAAAGTCGGAACCCGAAATCGAGAAGAACGGCACGTTCGCTTCGCCCGCAATGGCGCGCGCGAGTAAAGTTTTGCCGGTTCCAGGAGGGCCGATGAGAAGCACGCCCTTGGGAATGCGCCCGCCCAGCTTCTGGAATTTCTGGGGCTCACGCAAAAACTCGATAATCTCCGCCAGCTCTTCCTTGGCCTCTTCCACGCCGGCCACGTCCTTGAACGTCACCTTTTTCTGTTGCGACGAATGCAGGCGCGCCCGGCTCTTGCCGAAACTCAGCGCCTTGTTCCCGCCACTCTGCATCTGCCGCATCATGAAGATCCAGAACGCCAGCAACAGGACAAACGGAATGGCATTGATCAGAATAGAGACCCAACCGCTGCCTGCTTCCTTGGTGTAGTGAATGTCCACGCCCTTGGCGAGCATGGCGTCGTCCAGATTTTGATGGACGTTGGGAATGATGGCGTGCAGTTCCTGATTGTCGTCTTTATATGTGCCGTGCAGATCGTTCCCGCTGATGCTTACGGTCTTGATCTTGCCCGCGTTCACATCGTTCATCAACTGCGTGTACGAGAGCTGGGCGTCGGGGCGCGACTTGGTGGTATGGACGACGGTCCAAAACAGCACCACAACCACAATGATGACCACCCAGAATATGGCAGTCTTAAAGTTTGAATTATTCATGCCTTCTCCCTACACGTGCGGCAACGTTGCCCACGAAACTACACTGTGCCTGCTCACACCATGCCTAGTAGCTTGGACGCTACAGCCGGGCGAATTGATTCGAAACTTCGTATCCTGTTTCCTTAACCTGGAGAACCGAACTAGTCTCGGGCCCCGTGGCAAATTCGGCGGCGGCCCCGAAGCGCCGGGCCCAAACAATGGTCTCATTATATGTGATAATCGGCCAGTTCCCACGTTCCCACAAGGGTACCCGGGCTTCCTGGAAGAAAAACTTGATCTTTTCCGGCTTGGATTGCCCCACTCTTCGGTACTGGTCACCTGGTCTCCAGTTACGCAGTTCCAGGCTGGGCGCGCCTCTACCCCCGCGGAAACGTTGCCAGTCCAGTTCATTCACCACTGTAGCACAGGGCCACAGCACGGCTTCTTTCTCTAGCACCTGCAACGTAATACGAGTGTGCGAGCCGGGGAGTTCCACCGATCCAGGGACCTGGATTCCGATGGAAAAGTCTTGCAGCTCGTCGGATGTCCCGGCTGCCGCCAGGCGGATCCAATCGAAGGATCGGCAGATGTCCAAGCCGGGCGCCTGAACGCGATCATGGCCGTCGGCTGACAGGGCCATTTCGAGGACACGCTCGACGTGGGCGAAATCGATGCCGCGGAGGTCGCCCTTGACGAGTTCCATGGCCCGGCGGATGGTCCGTCGAGCGAGGGCGCGGGGCGCGACGGCAAGTTCGCCTACGGGCAGAATTAGGGATTGCGTGTTGGGGATTGGGGATCTGGTGAGTGCCAGTTCGGACCGCCAATAGGCTTCCTCGTCGCGGGCGACAGTTGCGAGATTCGATAGCGCGGAGTCCAATTGCGGATTGAAACTTTCGCGTAACAGCGGCAGGATTTCATGACGCAGGCGATTGCGAGCGTAGGCGCGATCCTGGTTGGTTTCGTCTTCCTTCCAGGCGAAGTTCTGCTGGCGCAGCCAGGCTTCGATTTCGGCGCGATCGATTTCGAGCAGCGGGCGAACGATCCGTTCGTTCGTGACTGGCAAAATGCCCGAAAGTCCGGTGAGACCGGAGCCGCGCAGGATTCGATAGAGAACGGTTTCGGCTTGGTCGGATCGGGTGTGGCCTGTGGCCACGCGGTCCACTGCGCCGGATGCGATCAGTTCGGCATAGAAAGCTTGGCGGATGTTCCGCGCAGCTTCTTCCAGGTTCCCTTCGATGGCCGGAACATTGGCCCGCTGAAAATGGAACGGAAGGCCCAACGTGGCGGCCATTTGCTCTACGAATTCGGCATCCCCGATGGATGCCGCGCCGCGAATCCCATGCTCGATGTGGATCAAGCTGAGTTCCAGGTTCCAGCGAGGAGCAAGCTGGCGCAGCGCTTGCAACAGAAAAACCGAATCCGCGCCGCCCGACACCGCAACGCCGATACGCTGCCCTGGTTCGAACATGCGATGGCGGGCGATGAACTCGGCGATGCGGTCCAGCATTCTGCCCGAATCATACGATGGGGCGGGGGAAGGCGCAAGAGGGCCGGAAAACGAGTTCTCGAAGTGAGAGAGAATCAAAAGCATGGCACAAGCGATTGTTCGGGACCCGGATATCATGCACGGGATCCCCGTGTTTTGTGGCACCCGGGTGCCTGTCCAAACGCTCTTTGACTACCTGGAGGGCGGAGAGCGGCTGGAAGACTTCCTGGAAGGCTTCCCGACCGTTGGGCGCGCTCTGGCACTGCAAGCTTTGGAAGAAGCCAAACAATTACTGCTTGCACATTCCTGATGCGGGTTCTCATTGACGAATGTGTTGACGAACGCCTGCGTAATCTTCTTACAGCTCACGAGTGCCAGACGGCCCGCTATGCAAAACTGGCCGGACTCACTAACGGTCAACTGCCGTCTGAGGCCGAGAGGCACCCAACAATCGCCTCCGTGACCTTCTGCCCCTGATTCCAGCGGCACTGTCTGCTCTTGCATCGCTGGAGCCGGGTCAGGTATTACGGGTTCCTTAAGTTGCGGGGGCGGCGCGGCGCCGGCGTCCGCTGATCAGGTACAGCGCAGCACGTAATTCGAAGAGCGGATCATCGGACGGCTCGATTCCATCCACACGCGGGATGGGGTCGAAAATGATCTGCTGCTGTTCACGCGCGTTGTCTGCCACTGGTGCCGTTAGTGCGACGGTCCCGAGATCCAATTGGGTCCGGTCCTCCGGCCAATGCACGGTTGCGTTGTCCACAATATCGCCATCGTTGGCCAATTGAGCTACAACGCGAAACTTCACCGGACCTTTGGCCAGCCGCTCCGTAATCTCGTCGAACAAATAGTTCGCGCTTTTGGCGGCGACAGCGTCAGGAGTCAGATGGTCGTTGCCGGCTTCCGGGATAATCCGATAGCGCCCATAACGGCTCTTGCCATCCTGATTGATGAAGCGGACAGCCAGGATGCCGAAATACGATTCCCGGGCGAAGCTGGATGGCGCGGGCTTCGGTTTCTGCACGAACGCGAGTGCAGCGGGATGGGTTCCGAGGAATGCTTCCAGGGGCGATCCTGATAAATGGGCCGGGTCGCTCGCAGCCAGCGCGCGCAAGAACTCCAGGAATTCCTGACCGTTTTTGGCGGGAAAAGCGTCGGTGGAATGAGCAATGATGTCGGTGTGAACGCGTTCGGCAAGGTTGAAACGGATTGCAATGCCGCGCGGATCGGCGTGGGGATCGTTGTCTGGAATCATTGGAACGCCAGGGCTATCGGAGAATCGAACTGTTACCGGTGTCTCGCGATTCATGTGGGGCGCGCGCGTGAGAGACGCCGCCGCGGATGAGGGAGTGAATGTTCCGCTGAGCAGGACGCCTTTGGCGTGCGCGGGCCGAAAGCCGGGGTGCAAGCCGAAGATGGTATCGAACTCGTGAAGAAGATCCTGAGCTAGCGCTAAGATTTTCTCGTCGGTGGTGAGAGGCGTGAACTATTTTCTCACCGCGCGGATCAAGAGACTCGTTCGGCGTGGTTTGCTAGGATGTGCCAATGATCGTCCCGCTGCAGACCCCGCGTCTGCTGCTTCGTCCGCTGGAGCTGGCCGACGCGGAGGCTGTGCAGAAATTGTTTCCGCATTGGGAGATCGTGAAGTACCTGGCGCCGCGCGTTCCATGGCCGTACCCGGACGATGGCGCCCTGACTTATTACCAGGACGACGCTCTTCCCGCGATGGCGCGTGGCGACGAATGGCATTGGTCGCTGCGATTGAAAAGCGATCCTTCCCAACTCATCGGCGTCGTGTCGCTGATGCAAGGGGAGAACGGCAATCGCGGATTTTGGCTTGGGCTGCCGTGGCAGCGGCAAGGCCTGATGAGCGAAGCCGTCGAAGCCGTCACGGATTACTGGTTCAATGAGCTGGGTTTTCCGCTACTGCGCGTGCCAAAGGTGGTTGCCAATACGGCGTCCCGGCGAATTTCCGAAAAAGGCGGCATGCGCCTGGTTGCCGCTGAGGAGAGAGATTGCGTTAGCGGGCGCTTTCTGACCGAAGTTTGGGAGATTACCGCGGACGAGTGGCGCGCTCATCGGGATCAACAGGCCACTCAACTGAAGCGTCCATAGTTGTGGATGCGCGGGATACCCCGAAGCTTGGCTGTCATCTTGATCGCCGGAATGGGAGCGGCGTGCCTGTACTTCCATCAGAGATCGATTCTGCGGGCCAAGGGAAACCGGCTCCGGGAGGATTTATTTGTGCTGCGAACGGTTCTTGATGAATACGCTTTCGATTGCCGGAGAGCCCCGCGAACTATCGAGAACCTTCTTCAAGAGCATTACCTGCGCGAAATGCCCATCGATCCGATCACGGGATCGAGAACAACCTGGCGAATCGTGATGGAGAATCGGGAAAACGCGGTCGACAAGCCGGCGCCGGGCATCTGGGAGATCAAGAGCGGTTCAAAGGAAAGCGGCTCCAACGGAAAGCGCTATTCGGAATGGTGAAGCGACGTTATAGATATCGTTCCTGAAAAATCTTTTGATGATGAACGACATGCCCGGCGGTTATATAGGCCAGCGCCCGCACCGTGAAGCGGTTGTCGCTGGCAATTCCGCTGCGCAGCCAGGCATCTTCGGGAAGATTCCGGAAGAACGCGATGGTAGCCGCGCGGATGGAGCGAAACTCATCCACATGACGCGCCCAAGCGATGTCGTCTGATTTGGCGGCTCCGACGCTCACGTTTTGATCGAAGCCCGGAAGCGAGGCGTCGAAACCTCGCGCAAACCAAAATGCGCGCCCAGTGAACAGGCGTTCGCCATCGTTCACATGCCCCCACACTTCGCGCATGCTCCACTTGTCCGCCTGGTAACGATGGAGCGATTTCGATTCGGAGATGCTCTCGAGAAACGGCAGCGTTTCTGCGGCCTGCGCCTCCAACAGATTCACCACGTCGTCGCCTGGAACCTGGTCGATATAGGTGAAGTAATAAGGTGCGGCTTCGTTTTGCTCCGGACGTCCACGCATGTCTTGATTGTCTCCCACGCGTAAATCACACGCCAAACTGCCGCAGATGATGGTCCACGTGCCGGTAGCCCCACGTGAGCCAATCGCGTGGGCTCATCTTTCCAAATGCCGGATGCACGCCGAAGGTTTGAGACGCGGCAAAGGCATCGATCAATCTCAGCAGCTCCGCGCAATCGGTCGGCCAATCGCCGGGAGGCGTTCCCCCGCGCCCCTGCTCTATCTCAGGCCGCGTCGGCACATTCGGCGGCCATCGCACGCGCGTGCGCAGTGCCACCCACTTGATGAATGTTCGTTGCAGCAAGCTGGTGGCTGGGCTGGCATATTTCTCGCCCAAACCGACGCGGAACGAATCGTTCAAATGGCACACCATCTGGCGAGCCGTCATGCGTCCCCATTTTGCGCCGGCGTTGGGATCCAGGCGCCCAATGCGTTCCCGGCACGCGGCGCGGACCTTCGGATCGGCAAGCGTGCTCACTAACTGTTATTTTGACTCAAGCGCGATATGCGATTCTGGATCACCAAAAACAGCGAATTACCGGTTCGCGAACAATTGGTGCGCCAGGTTTTGCTGGGCATTTTGAGCGAGGACCTGCCGTCCGGCCACAAGTTGCCGAGCGTCCGCGCGGTGGCGCGCCGGCATCAGATCCACTCCAACACAGTGAGCGCCGCCTATCACGATCTGCTGGAACAAGGATGGCTGGAATTACGCCGTGGCAGCGGGCTGTATGTCCGGCCTCTGCAGCCGGATGGGGATGGCCAGCTGGATCAGTTGCTGGCGGCGTTGCTGCAGTCGGCTCGCCGCCAGAATTACGAGCCTGAGGAAGTGCTCCACCGGCTGGAACATATGATTCATCCGGTTGCTTATGAGCGGATACTCCTGGCGGAGGCGGACCCGGCCATGCGGGCGATTCTTCAGGCGGAGCTTTCCGAAGCCTTGAGCGTTCCTATTGCCGATTTGGATTCTTCAGTACTCGCCCGATCGCTGGTGGTGGCGCTTCCCACGCGTGCCGCGAAGGTTCGGCGGCAGCTTCCGCGCGGCGTTCCGTGCATTTCCCTCCGGCTGCGTTCGGTGCGAGCGTCCATCGAAGGCCAGACCAAGCCTCCGCCCGATAGCGTCATCACGATTGTTTCACGCTCGGGGGAAATACGGCTGTGGTCCCGGGCCATGTTGATTTCGGTCGGCCTGGATCCGGATTCCTTGTCGGAGATCGATGCGGCGAGCGATGGCTGGCGGGACCGGTTGACTCGCAACGCGGTGGTTGTCGCGGACGTTATCGCCGCACGTGAGCTGCCGCCGGGTTGCCAGGCCCGCGTGTTTCGGGTGATCGCCGATTCCTCGCTCGGAGAACTGAAGCGTTTCTGCGCTTTGTGACGCCTGCGAAAGTGCCACAAGAGCGGCCCTGCGCTGACGAGACAGGCTTACTCTGAACTCACTATGAAAACCTTACTCAGCACGTTTGTTCTTTCCTTGGCGGCTTGGACTCCCATGCATGCCGCCGATCTTCAGGCCCACTGGAACGACCTGTGCCATGTTGCGGCCGGCCGGCAGGTCGGCGTAACCACTTCAGACGGGAAGACCGTGACCGGCTCTTGTTTAGCCACCAGCTCTGACGAGTTGTCGCTCGTGTCCACCGATGGTGTTGTCAAAATCGCCCGCTCAACACTGACGCGCATCCAGGTCTGGCAACCCGGCAATCGCCATCACCTCAAAGATCTGGGCAACAACATGGACAGCAGCTTCCAGTTGGGCTTCGCGTTCCTGCGCTCTCCAGCCGCGCCGATCGGATTGGCGATCATTCCCGCGACGGTCGCGTGGGGAGCGGTGGCAGCTCCTTTTTGCGCCCTGGCTGACATCGCCGGCCAGGACGGAGCCGTGATTCAGGACGTGAAGGTGACCGATTGAAAGCAGCCTCCGGTGCGGTTTCGAACCGTTGTGGTAGCATCTGGAGTTCGAACCCAAACCGGAGGTTTCCAATGCGTACCATCGTAATCACCCTGGCGTCGATCATTGCGGCCGGCGCAATTTGGGCTCAGCAACCAGCCCGGCCCACCAAAACTTATGCCTCCGCCGCCGATGTGGCCGCGCTGCTCGCCAAAGCGAAGGCGTCGCACAAAGACGGTCAGCCGATCGTCATCGAGCGAATCTTGGAACTGGCCCCTTATGGCGCGAATCTTGAATACCGGACATCGGTGGGCCCGGCCGCGGTTCATGAGAAAGAAGCCGAGCTGTTTTATGTGATCCAGGGCTCGGGAACCATGACCACGGGCGGCAAGCTGATGAACGAAAAGCGCACCAACGCCGAGAATCTCACCGGCACCGGCATTGAAGGCGGAAATTCCCAAGCCGTCGCCAAGGGC
Source organism: Bryobacterales bacterium (assembly GCA_963776805.1). Taxonomy (GTDB): domain Bacteria; phylum Acidobacteriota; class Terriglobia; order Bryobacterales; family Bryobacteraceae; genus Palsa-89. Next base: position 208,062 of record CAVZOD010000028.1, on the reverse strand, counting down.
GATTTTTTCATCGTGCCGGAAAATACGCCGCACTGGTTTAGCGCGATCAATGGGACCATTGTCCTTATGTCGCTACACGTGCCGCGATCCCAGACGCCTTAGCACGATCGTTATTTGCTGTTTCGCTTTGGCATGCTCTTGCGCTTACGCCCCTACATTCTTTTGTTCCTGGGGCTAACCGTTGTCTATCACGTAAACCTTCGCCCGGTGGATTCCGGCGATTCATTGCCCGCATACTTAACCCCGCTGGCAGTGGTGCTCGACCACACCGTCCATCTGGATCGTTTCGTTCCCTGGTTGCGCGCAAATGTCTGGTATACGCCTTCTGTGATCCATCAGGCGAACGGGCATTACTTCAGCAGCTATCCGATCGGCGGGCCGCTGCTGGTGACTCCACTTTACTTGCCGCTCGCCTTCACCAACCTGATCCACTGGGATCCGGCATCGCTGGTGATGTTTGCGAGAATCGCGGAGAAGTTTGTGGCCACCGCCGTTGCGGCGCTTTCAGCGGTCTTGCTCCTGCTTCTGTTGAAGCGAATCACCACCAGGCCCTGGGCCTGGTGTCTGACGTTGGTCTATGCCCTGGCAACCGAAACCTGGTCGATCTCAAGCCAGGCGCTGTGGCAGCACGGCCCAGGTGAATTGGCAATCGTCGGTTGCTTTTATGGCCTGGAGCGCTGGACCGAGGACCGCGCGCACAACGGTTGGCTCTGGCTCTGTGGCGCCTGCGTGGCGGCCGCGTTCATCATTCGGCCCACGAATTTGCCTCTGTTGCCGGCTGTTCTGGTTGGTCTCTGGTTCGTGAAGGCCCCACTCTCGCAACGTCTTCGCGCTTGGGCGCGCACCTTAGCCATTCCGCTGGCCGCGGGCCTGCTTCTGGCCAGCTACAACCTGTACGTGTTTCAGCACATCTCGGGAGGCTACGCGGTGGCGGTTATACAAGGATCCATTCTTCCGGGTCTTGCTGGACTCTTTGTAAGTCCTGGCCGCGGCCTGTTGATTTACACTCCGGTGGCGCTGTTTGCGCTAGCTGCATTCTTACCCCGGGCTCCTGCCGCGCGCCGCCAGCACAGTCCGCTCATGATCACGGCAGTGGCGTTTATCATCTTGGAATCGCTGGTGATCTCCCGATCGATCATTTGGTGGGGCGGCTATTGTTGGGGGCCGCGTTTGCTTACCGAGCTTATTCCGCCACTAATGGTGCTGATGGCGATTGGTGTCCAAGCCATCGACCGGCCGTGGCCTCGGCGCGCGTTTGCGGTGCTGGCCGTGTATTCGATTCTGATCCAAGCCGTCGGTGTTTTCTTCTACCCGAATGGACATTGGGACGCAATCCCCCAACCCGTTGATGCGGCGAACGGGCGGCTGTGGAATTGGCGAGATAATCCCATTGCCCGGACCGTCCGCGGCGGCCTGTATTGGCAGCCTTATGCGATCCTCGGCGCCGCCATTACCGGCGGCATCCCGGCTGCGCGGCTACGCATGCGCGAGTTGAACGTCAATCCCTACGAGCAAGCCGAGCCCGGAAAGATTTCGCGCGCAGGCCGTGGGTTACCATGAGAAACATGTCTTACCAGGAAGAACATGCCTGAGGTGAACGAAATCGCGGCCGGCATCCGCATGCTTCTCATGGATGTGGACGGCGTCCTCACCGATGGAAAGGTGTTCGGCATTCCCGACCCCGCGGGCAACATCGTCGAAACCAAGGGATTCGACACGCAGGACGGCATCGCGCTGCAGTGGCTTTCCTGGAAGGGTTTCGTCACCGGCCTCATCAGCGGCCGTGTCTCGCCCGCCACCGAAGCCCGCGCCAAGCAGTGCAACATGACGTATGTATACCAGGGCCATATTGAAAAGATCCCCATCGTGGAAGAGATCCTGGCGCGCTCCGGAATCGCCGCGTCGCAGGTGGCCTATATCGGCGACGATCTGACGGACGTGGTGGTCATGAACCGCGTGGGGCTCAGCATCGCGCCCGCGAATGCGCGTCCGGAAGTGAAGCGCTGCGTCCAGCATGTCACCCAAAGCGCGGGTGGCCAGGGAGCGGTGCGCGAGGTCTGCGAACTGCTGCTCAAGGCGCAAGGCCACTGGGACGAGCTGCTGCGAAAATACGAGGTCAAATGAGCGGCGAGGCGACGGGAATCGTGGTGGTGGCGCGGTCCGGACCGGGTGTGCTTCACGAACTGACCGGAGTGATTGCGCAACATAACGGAGATATTGTCTCGGTCTCCATCATTGAAGAGCAGCCGGAGTCGCGGATTTATTTCGAGATCCATCTTCCAGGAGCGCCGGAGATCCTCCAAGCCGACCTGGTCAAGCTGCCGATTGTGCGCCAGGTGGACGTGGTCAAGACGCTCCAGAAAGTTTACGGCAAACGGATCATCATCGTGGGCGGCGGCGCGCAAGTGGGGCAAGTGGCCATCGGCGCGATTTCGGAAGCCGATCGTCACAACATCCGCGGCGAGCATATCTCGGTGGATACCATTCCGCTGGTAGGCGAACAAGTGCTGGCGGATGCCGTCCGCGCGGTGGGCCGATTATCGCGCGCCCGCGCTTTGGTGCTGGCCGGTGCGCTGATGGGCGGCGACATCGAGAAAGCGGTGCGGGAAGTGCGCGCGCAGGGGTTGCTCGTTATCAGCTTGAACATGGCGGGCAGCGTTCCGGACGCATCCGACCTGGTGGTTACCGATCCCGTGCAGGCCGGGGTGATGGCGGTGATGGCCGTGGCCGATACGGCGAAGTTCACGGTGGCGCGTCTCAGCCGCAGGGTTTTCTAGTATTACTACGTTAAGTATTGACAGAACAGAGAAGCGCTGATATGTTTGGGCATGACGGATGCTCAGGCGATGCGTTGCCGGAAGCGGCTGGAGCGGTTTCTTGTGGATCTGCTGGAGCCGGTGGGCCGAAGCGAGCGGCGGCATTGGGGAGAGGTCTACGTGCGCAGCCTGTTGCTGGATGGTGAACGGAAATCCATTGAGCCATTGGCAACGCGACTTCCCGAGGGAAACGTGCAGGCCATGCAGCAGTTCATCGGGCAGAGTCCGTGGGAGTGGAACCCCATCTGGGAGCGGTTAGGAAAGCGAATGACGGCCGAGTTGGAGCCGGAGCCGGCCTGGGTGGTAGATGACACCGGATTCCCCAAACAGGGCACGCACTCGGTAGCGGTGGAGCGGCAGTACTCAGGAACATTAGGGAAGACGGGCAACTGCCAGATCGCAGTCAGCGTTCATCATGTGGGCGAACAAGGCAATGTGCCGCTGGGGTGGCGGCTGTATTTGCCGGAGAGCTGGGCCAACGACGCCCAGCGGCGGCGGGAGGCGGGTATTCCGGAAGGGATCGTCTTTCGCAAGAAGTGGGAACTGGCGCTGGAAATCATCGATCAGATCCGAGGGTGGGGTCTGCCGGATCGAGTGGTGTTGGGAGATGCCGGCTACGGAGATGGCACCGAATTCCGCGAAGAATTGGAAAAGCGGAAACTGCAATACGCCGTGGGTGTGCTGCCACAAGTCGGAGTGTGGCTGAAGCCGCCCAAGATCGCACCGCTGAAGACTACCGGCAAAGGGCGTCCGCCGACTGCGGCGCGCTATGGGGATCAACGGCCCACCACCGCGCAAGAGGCCGCTAGGCAGGCCAAGGGTTGGAGGACGATTCGCTGGCGCGAAGGGAGTAAAGGCTGGCTGGAGTCGCGCTTCTGGGCAACTCGCGTGCAGCCATCCCATCGTTATCAGGATGGCAGACCGCCGGGCCAGGAGGTCTGGTTGCTGGCAGAGTGGCCGGAGTCGGAAAAGGCGCCGATCAAATATTGTCTCTGCGACCTTCCCGCCGACTATTCCTTGCGACGGATCGTACGGCTCGTCAAGTGCCGCTGGAAAATCGAGCAGGATTATCATCAACTCAAAGAAGAGCTCGGCTTGGACCACTACGAAGGCCGCAACTGGCAAGGGTGGCACCATCACATCACGATGGTCATGGTGGCGCACGCCTTCCTCGCTCTGGAAACATTACGAGGCAAAAAAAACTTCTGGGTGGACCCTGCCGAGAACGCGACGTGAGATTCAATACATCTTGTTCACCTGGACTGGAGTCTGCGCTTACTGCGGCGCCGAAGCAAGAATATCTCGCAGTCCATAACACTTAACGTAGTAATACTAGCAGCCCGTGGTAAAAACTTTCCAAAACATGTGACCCCGATTGTGTTTTGAACGTCTTGTATCCATGGGCATGGGGCGCAAGAAGGATCGGGAGAAGCAGGAAGATCTGTGGGTGGCATTCAGCGAGATCGTGAGCACGCCGGGACATGTGTTTTACGAGCGGCTGAACGCGGTGTTGAATGCCGAGAAGTTCGATCAGCGAATCGAATTCCTCTGTCGGAAGTATTACAAGAGCAGTTCGGGCCGCCCGTCGATCACGCCGGGAACGTATTTCCGGATGCTGCTGTTGGGTTACTTCGAAGGAATCGATTCGGAGCGCGGCATCGCGTGGCGGGCGGCGGACAGCTTGAGCTACCGCAAGTTCCTGGGCTACGATCTGAGCGAGCCAACGCCGGATCATTCGACGGTGTCGCGGACCCGACGTTTGTATTCGGTGCAGACGCACCGGGCGGTGATGAAGTGGGTGTTAAAGATTCTGCGCAAGCATGGGTTGGCCGATGCGCAAAGCGTATGTATTGACGCCACCAGCTTGGAGGCCAATGCGGCGATGAAGAGTTTGGTGCGGCGGGACACGGGCCAAACCTACGACGATTATCTGCGGCAGTTGGCGCAAGCCGAAGGCCTCGAAAATCCGACCCAAGAGCAGTTGGCGCGGCTAGATCGGAAGCGAAAGAAGAAGGCGTCCAATGACGATTGGACCAACCCGCACGACCCTTCGGCGCGAATAACGAAGATGAAGGACGGGCGCACCAGGCTGGCCTACAAGGCCGAGCACGCCGTGGATCTGGCGTCCGGTGCGTTGCTGGCGGTGACGGTGCAGCCGGCCGATCGCGGCGACACGTCGAGCTACGTGGAGACGCTGGATGCGGCGCAGTGCGAGGCCGTGCAGTCGCATCCAGTGGGGATCGAAGAAGTGGTGATGGACAAGGGTTATCACAGCGGTGCAGTGTTGATGGAACTGGCCGCGCGCCAGATTCGCAGTTATGTCCCGGAGCCGGAGCGTGGGCAGCGGCACTGGCCTGGCAAAGCGGAAGAACAACGTTGTGTGTATGGGAACCGGCGGCGGGTACGTGCGGAGCGGTCGAAGCGGCTACAGAAACTGCGAGGCGAGTTGTGCGAACGCAGCTTCGCGCACTGCTATGAGACTGGCGCCATGCGGCGAGTGTACGTACGCGGCGCCGACAACGTGCTCAAGCGGGTGCTGGTGCAGGTCGCGGCGTTCAACATCGGGCTATTGATGCGCAAGTTAGGCGGTTGGGGCAAGCCACGGCAAGCCCAGGGGCGTTGGAACCGGCAACGGTCCCTTCTTTTCGACCTATTCGCGCTCTCTGACGCGTGCCGAGTGGTCTCGGACTGGTTCGGACGGTTCGGCTCGCAACTATTTCCGGAAGCCAGCGCTATACCCGGTTGGCGAGGCGTTCCACGGTAGAGGGGTTTCTGCCACGGGCTGCTAGTATTACTACGTTAAGTATTGACAGAACAGAGAAGCGCTGATATGTTTGGGCATGACGGATGCTCAGGCGATGCGTTGCCGGAAGCGGCTGGAGCGGTTTCTTGTGGATCTGCTGGAGCCGGTGGGCCGAAGCGAGCGGCGGCATTGGGGAGAGGTCTACGTGCGCAGCCTGTTGCTGGATGGTGAACGGAAATCCATTGAGCCATTGGCAACGCGACTTCCCGAGGGAAACGTGCAGGCCATGCAGCAGTTCATCGGGCAGAGTCCGTGGGAGTGGAACCCCATCTGGGAGCGGTTAGGAAAGCGAATGACGGCCGAGTTGGAGCCGGAGCCGGCCTGGGTGGTAGATGACACCGGATTCCCCAAACAGGGCACGCACTCGGTAGCGGTGGAGCGGCAGTACTCAGGAACATTAGGGAAGACGGGCAACTGCCAGATCGCAGTCAGCGTTCATCATGTGGGCGAACAAGGCAATGTGCCGCTGGGGTGGCGGCTGTATTTGCCGGAGAGCTGGGCCAACGACGCCCAGCGGCGGCGGGAGGCGGGTATTCCGGAAGGGATCGTCTTTCGCAAGAAGTGGGAACTGGCGCTGGAAATCATCGATCAGATCCGAGGGTGGGGTCTGCCGGATCGAGTGGTGTTGGGAGATGCCGGCTACGGAGATGGCACCGAATTCCGCGAAGAATTGGAAAAGCGGAAACTGCAATACGCCGTGGGTGTGCTGCCACAAGTCGGAGTGTGGCTGAAGCCGCCCAAGATCGCACCGCTGAAGACTACCGGCAAAGGGCGTCCGCCGACTGCGGCGCGCTATGGGGATCAACGGCCCACCACCGCGCAAGAGGCCGCTAGGCAGGCCAAGGGTTGGAGGACGATTCGCTGGCGCGAAGGGAGTAAAGGCTGGCTGGAGTCGCGCTTCTGGGCAACTCGCGTGCAGCCATCCCATCGTTATCAGGATGGCAGACCGCCGGGCCAGGAGGTCTGGTTGCTGGCAGAGTGGCCGGAGTCGGAAAAGGCGCCGATCAAATATTGTCTCTGCGACCTTCCCGCCGACTATTCCTTGCGACGGATCGTACGGCTCGTCAAGTGCCGCTGGAAAATCGAGCAGGATTATCATCAACTCAAAGAAGAGCTCGGCTTGGACCACTACGAAGGCCGCAACTGGCAAGGGTGGCACCATCACATCACGATGGTCATGGTGGCGCACGCCTTCCTCGCTCTGGAAACATTACGAGGCAAAAAAAACTTCTGGGTGGACCCTGCCGAGAACGCGACGTGAGATTCAATACATCTTGTTCACCTGGACTGGAGTCTGCGCTTACTGCGGCGCCGAAGCAAGAATATCTCGCAGTCCATAACACTTAACGTAGTAATACTAGCCGTCTGCGGACCAATCAGCAGCAAGTTTCCGGCGACCGCGCGTGAACGGAGGTTCGCGGCAACTCAAAGGCGTCCTCACTTCCGCCGGAACAACCAGGCGTCCTGGCGTGGGTTCCCCCGCGCTCCTTCCGGGATGAAATCAACCACGGCGAAATCTTTCGTCAGATGCGTACGAACGTAGGTCTCGGGATGGAAGACGCTACATAGGTTTGTACCCGCGCTGGAATCGTATCTCGTCACCAGCTCGCCGTTGAGGAACTGCCGGCGCTCCTGCTCGTTCAGGCGCGAAATGTAGTGTGCGCCGTGCAAGCTGAGCAGGAGAAGACCTCCCGGTCGCAGAATCCTGTGGAACTCGCTCATCCACGCCATCTGGGCCGCCTCCGGCAGATGTGTGAAGACCGAGAGGGCATAGATCAGGTCAAACCTCGCAGTGGGGTAACCGGTGGGGGGTGCTAATTTGTTGGTCCCGATCTGAACGAAAGACAAATGCTGCGCACACCAGGCAGCAAGTTCGGGATTGTAATCGGTCCCGTGCACCTCGGTAGCGGACAAGTCCTTCCAAAAGCGCAGTACCCGTCCGCAGCCGCAACCGAAGTCGAGAATGGCCTGGAGATCTCCAATCCTGATTTCGTTCCTTTGCAATATATCGACTATGCTCCCCGCGGCTAGTTTTCCGCCGTCGAGGAACACGGGAATTTCCGGAGAGCCGGCCACCGTCATCAGGAGGCGCGTCGGTGGAATGGGAATCCCATCCGGTGAGGCCCGGTGCGACCGGTTTCTTAGGTACACCCGGGGATTAAGAGCGGTCATGCGTTGATAGATACGAAATCCGAATGAAAGAAGGGGGAGCTTTTTGAGGACAGGTCCCAGTTGGTCGATCAGCACTGTTGCCGTCTGCCTCCTCGAACGCGGTTCCACATCGGCCTCGCACAGTCCGGCTCATGTTCCGACAGACAGGGATTCTTTATTGACAGTGTCAACCTGATGGTCGCACATCTCAATCGCCGGCCCGGAGTCGAAACGCGACGGCCGTGGTGCTGGCCGTGCACTGATGAGTGGCGCCATCGAGAAGGCAGCGCTGGAAGTCCGCGCGCAGGGACTGCTGGTGATGAGTTTGAACAGGGCGGGAGGTATTCCGGACGCATCCGGCGCGTCTCAGCCGCCAGGTTTCTAAGCCAGAGTGGTGGCCGCGGCCGCCTGCTTTGACAACTTTCTCCTGGTCGGAGAGTCGGTGACGGGTTTGGCTGCATCATCCTGAGGAGCCAGGAGAGCAGCGGCGGCCTTTACCGCTTGAATGTAGGCGTCCGCGTCTGCCAGCAGGTCCTGGCAGGCGGGACAAATCAGCAGATGTTCTTCCAAAGACGTGCAATCCTCTTCGGATCGCATGCCCAAGGCATATTCTTCCCAATCCTTGTCTGCAAAATGACGATCAAAGCTGGCGTTCATGACAAGAACCTTTCTTGGGGAACGGAGCTGAACCCCAACCGCTCAATCCATGGCCCAAATTTCGGGCAAACACTTGTTTTGCTGCTGTAGTGGCGTTAGCGCGCGGAAACTCTCGAAAAAAATGGATTCAACATCTTTTGTTGCAGCTTGCGCTTGCCCAGCTCGCCAAAGCGGGCCTTGGCACGGGATTTGAGCAGCCGGAATTGTGTCTCCGTCAGCTCCATCTCCTGGCAAATCTGCTCCTGCGTCTCCTCGTGCAAGTAAAAACGGGTCAGGATCTCACGATCGCGTTCCGAGAGCTGATTCAAAATCTCAAGCATGAAATCCACCCTTTGCTGAAACGCCATGTTCTGCTCCGGGTTGCGCCGCCCGTCTACCACCCGTACGCCTACGTCCAGGTGCAGCTCATCCCGGCGGCTATGCACCACCTGGTCGATGTGCGCGGCCACCTGCCGCCTGACAACCGTTCGCACAAATCCCATCAGCCGATCCGGCTCGCGCAAATCCCCACGGCGGATGGCCTGCACCACAATGAGAAAGGTGTCGTGAACTTTGTCATCCAGCTCCTGAATCCCCAATTGCCGGCACAGGTAAAAACGGATACCGCGCGCGAACAGCCGGTACAGGTCCTCCATTCCGCTTTCGTCGCCGCGCTGGATGCGCGACACCAGCTCCGGCCAATCTACGGAACTGCTTCGTTCGTCGTCTTCGGCTGTATCTGCGTCGCCCGCGCTGGCAAGCTCGCCGTTCGGCTCTTTCGTGATGCTATCGGGGTCATTCTCTTTTTCATTTGCGGGCGCGTTTTGTGTTCGCAGAGAGGCAGCCATGGCGTGGTCATCCTTTTCGCAGGAAATTCCAAGCGCACCGAACGGACGCGCTGCTGGATCGAGTGCGGCGTTCTCGCCCGCACTCGGGGCATAGTCATTTGCTACTAACCTTGGAGGTACGGGCCAGCATTATGCACACGTAGGACCAAACGGTAATGGAGTAAGGTTAGGCCGCGACACCTGTCTCGTTCCAAATCTCGAGCGTCAGTAACGCGCTTCACGAACTTAAAGTGGCAAATCGTATTGGCTAGTCAAACGGCGGAACTAAAGGCGACTCACGATACGTCAAGAGAGTGTTTTTTGATTTCAGCACAGAGGAGAAGTGCGGGAGGGTAAGGAGGCATCTCGGGACGAAGCTGTGAAGTGTGTTTTCGATCGCAGGTTTCTCGCCCGTTTTTCGCGCGTTTCTCCCCCATCTGCGGGTGAGAAACATACTGCTCTCAGACTACGCCGGAGTGGCGCTTCAAAATCTGCTGGAGGTTTTGCGAAAACGCCGAGCGCGCCATGACCATGTTCGCGCCGGCATCCTGCGCTTGCTGCTTGAGTTCACCTTGCACGTGAGATAAATACCCGATCACACTGATCTGCTTCATCTCGCCGTCGGCTTTCACTTTGGAGATTAATTTGAGCGGCTCAACTGCGCTGAAATTTAAATCCAGGATGATGAGCAGCGGTTTCTCTTGAGCTGCCTTCTCGAGGACATCTCGCTCGGACTTGACGAACTCCACTTCCAGGCCCGCCCGCTTAGCCGCATCGCTAATCTTCACAGTGAACAACAGATCTTCCACTACCGCCAGGATTTTCTTCTTACCGTGCTTTTGCATAAATTGCTACACGCCTGCTCTTGCTGCCTGCTCCTTCTGAATGTGCGTTACGTGCGAACCGGAAACTGCAAGTTGTGCGGAAGGTCAGAGTTATTCTAGCATGACGAAGTGCGCCTTCCCGTGTCCCGGAGGGTGCTCCGGAAATGAGGTCCGCGGTATGACCGTGCAGTCGTTTATATATGAAAGCTCCCAGGCGGCTGCGGAAGCCTGCGCGCGCAAAATCATCGAACTGCTGGGACGCGCGCTCGCCAGTCAGCCTCGGGCCTCACTCGCCGTCTCAGGAGGCACCACTCCCAAGTTGATGTTCGCGGAATTAGCCAAAGCTAGTTTCCCTTGGAACCAGGTGCATCTGTTTTGGGTGGACGAGCGCATGGTCCCACCGTCGGATTCGCAGAGCAACTATAAGCTGGCCAAGGAAAACTTCATCGATCCGTCACATTTTCCGTCCGCTAATGTTCATCGTGTTCCGGGTGAGCTTCCGCCGAAAGAAGCCGCGAAACTGTATGACGATGACTTGCAGGCGTTCTTCAAACTTTCACCCGGTGCTATACCGCGATTCGATATCATTCATCGCGGCATGGGGCCGGACGCGCACACGGCCAGCCTTTTTCCAGGCGAGCCGTTAATCGACGATCACAGGAACCTGGTGAGCGCGGTCTACGTTGAAAAATTTCAGCAGTGGCGTGTCACTCTGTTGCCGGCTGTGCTGGAAGCCGCGCACAATACCCTGATGCTGGCCGCCGGTGACGACAAGGCCGAGCCGCTTCGCGAAGTTTTGCGCCAGCGCTACGACCCCAAGAGATATCCGGCCCAAATCACGACATATGATGGCGAGGGCGTGATCTGGTTTCTCGACAAGGCCGCAGCGAGGCTGATCGATTGAGCCTGCCGTTCCCGCGAATGCGCCATCCATGACGGCCCTGGTGCTATCCGCGGGCGGGATGTATGGCGCGTATCAAGCCGGGGCATGGAAAGCGCTGGCCGGCGTTCTTCATCCCGACCTGGTAGTGGGCGCTTCCATCGGCGCGATTACGGGCTGGGCCATTGCGGGCGGCTGCGATCCTGACGAACTGATCGATCGCTGGCTGCACTTGGAGGCCGCAGCGCGCTATCGCTGGAAGTTTCCCCGCAGTCCGATCCACGGAGTATTCGATACCACACCGCTGCAGCGCGTGATCCGCGATGTTTATGAAGCGTTTCAACCGCGCACACACTTCGCGATGGTGGTCACCGACTTGCTGAAGCTGCGCCCCCGCGTGCTTCGCGGTAACGAAGTGAGCTGGCAGCATCTGGTGGCCAGCACCGCCATCGTCGGCCTGTTCGACCAGGTACGGCTGGGCGGACGCATCTATTCCGATGGCGGGCTGCTCTCCGCCGTTCCGCTGTGGGCGGCCGCTGAAATGGGCGCAACCAAGGCGCTGGTCATCGATGTTCTGCCCGCGCCTCCGGGCAGCATCGCGCGCGCCTTCGTCGGTGCGGCTCGCAAACTTTCCCCGTTTCAGCCCGTGGTTCCGGCGAGCATGGAAGTGATTCGCCTGGCTCCGCCCAAGTTATTAGGAGCGCCGCTCGAAGCCATTTACTGGACCCGCGCCAATGCCGACGCCTGGATCCGCGCCGGCGAGGAACAGGCCGCCGCGATAAAACATTCCATTGCGAATTGTTTTGCGAGAGAATAGATGCTGACATGCCGGCATACCAGATCCATCGTTTGAAAGAAGCACCGCGCCAGCAGTTTCGCTGGGCGCCGCATACTCCGGGCGTCACCATCGTCAAGTTGAAGGATTACGAGCCTGGGGAAGTTGTCGAGGCCACCAGCCCGTACGCGCTTTGGCTGGCGCTGCGCGAAACAGATCAGGCGATTGCGGTGGGCGATCTCATCGAGGTGCCCGGAGCCGAGCTCCGCATTCTCAAATACATCGGCTTTGAAGAAGCGCGCTGGTACGTATCAGAACCAGCTCCGCACGCCATGGGGGACCCAGTGGCGGTAACATAAAGTTAACTGAGTATGTATAACGATCCCGCCGCGTGGGATCGGGTCAACTCCTTCGCGTTGGTCAGCTACATCCCCGAACCATTAGCGGGTTTTCTGGATCGGCTGCGGCAGGAGTTGGTCCCGAACTGTTTTTTGCGGGCCCACGTGACGATCTTGCCGCCCCGTTCGATTTCCTCCTCACCCGAGGCCGCTTGGGAAACCGTGCGGACCCTGGCCCCGAGCTTCGCCCCTTTTGACGTTGAAATGACTCATCTGGAAGTGTTTCCCGTGTCGGACGTGATTCACATCGACATCGGCCGGGGACGCCAGGACATGGAACGGATGCACGACGGGCTGAACGTGGACGGGCTGAAATTCACGGAACCGTATCCTTACCACCCGCATGTCACGCTGGCCCAGGATCTGAAAAGCGACGAAGTAGACGAGCTGGTCCGCGTGGCGCGCATCCGTTGGGCCGAATGCACGCTCCCGAAAATCTTCCGCGTCGAGAAAATCTTCTTCGTCCAGAACACGCGCCGCAAAGAATGGCTGGACCTGGGCGAAAGCGCGCTGGGCCATCCCGAGTCGCGGCTGGTGGGAGAACTGGTGGATCTGCTGGCGGGTTGACGGGCGTCGGGCACCGGCCCGTACTCACATCAACTGTCGCTCGATAGATGAGGTCCTATTGCAGCAGCATTTGTGGTGTCTTGCGGAAACTCGCGCCGGTACCAACCGCGCAAGGCCCCAAAATACCAAAACAATAGTATTTCTCAGTTGTTCTGGAAGATATACCATCTAAATAGCTTTTTAGTAACCGAAAGGAGTGGCACCCCATGATGTCTCTCTTCTCGCCAGCCTCTCGCCGACGCAGTTTGTCGCGCGCCATCCCGAGTGAGCGTGACTAAGCCATGCGCCCGGCTCAAAAGCGTGACCTCGACCGCCGTCTGGAGGCTTACTTCGCCACCCTTCGCACATCGTCTCTGAAGGAGGCGCTGAAACGGAGCGCGGGGAACTGGCAGCTATACGCGGCGGTTACCGGCTCGGCCATGGCGATGGTGACCAGCGCTTCGGCATCTATCATCAGCAACAGCGTCCGCGACATCACGGGGGAGCCCGTCGCAAGCGTCCTGGCTGCTAAACAAAGTCTCGCAAGCTCTCAAAAGATGGCGGGCTCGAAGAATGCGGGTGTCATGCAGGCCGTCCGGCTGGCGATGGCGAAGCGGGATTCTGAAATCGGGGTCAACAACGGGGTTGCGATCATTGCCAACGCGAGCCAGGCAGTAGCCCCTTCCATTGCAACCGGTGGTATCGTTCCGCTGGACGGCACCAGCAGCGTCATCCAGCCGGGCGAATGGGTAACGATTTATGGGAACAATCTGGCTAGCGAAACCCTGTCATCGAACGGCGCTTTCCCGACGTCGCTCGGTGGCACCAGCGTGGAGATCGATGGCAAAGCCGCGTTTCTCGTGTATGTCAGTCCCGGGCAGATTAATCTGCAAGCCCCGGACGACTCCAAGACGGGCACCGTGTCCGTAGTTGTCACCACCGCCGGCGGCAGCGCAACATCTACCGTCACCCTGGGCCCGTTTGCACCCTCGTTCGTCCTGCTGGATGCCAACCATGTGTCTGGAATCATCGTGCGGCAGAACGGTTCGGGAGCCTATGGCGGGGGAACCTATGATATTCTCGGGCCCACCGGGAGCGCCCTTGGTTACTCTACGGTGGCCGCACAGGCCGGCGACATGGTTGAGCTTTTCGGCGTGGGATTCGGTCCCACTACTCCGGTCGTGCATGCCGGGCAGCCGTTCTCAGGCGCTGCACCGGTGAACGATCCCATCAGCCTCTACATCAATAACGTGCTGGTGAAGCCGACCTTCGTTGGCCTCTCGAGCGCGGGCCTTTATCAGATCAACCTGCGTGTTCCGGACGGCGTTGGCACGGGAGACGTTCCCATTCGGGCTGTTGCCGGCGGCATGCAAACACAACTAGGCGCGTTGTTTTCATTGCAGGGCGGGTCAGTGTATCCGGGCTATCCGTTTACCGGCGGTGGCACCAGTCCCGGGAATTTTTTCAGCTCCGGTGGCGGTGGGACATTTGGTGGAGGCGGAACGGGCGGCGGGGGCGGAACAGGTGGCGGCGGAGGCGGAACCGGCGGTGGGGGTGGATCGGGCGGCGGAGGCGGATCGGGTGGCGGTTCCGGCGGCGGATCTGCCCGACCCATCCATGGAACTACGGCATACCAGCCCAGGCTGCGATTTCCCGCAGGCTAGAAGAGGCGATCTATGGTCTTCAAGATATTGTTCTGGAGGGCGTTAATCTGTCTGATGGCGGCAGGTGGTTTATCGCTTGCCGCGTTCGGAAAAAACGCGCCGCCGCGAGAAGCGGTTGTACCGGCGGATCCTCTCGAAATGGCCGCCGGTCACATCGAGACTGTTAACGCGCCCGCGAAACGGGCAGCCGTTGTTCAGCTTCTGGCACACGCACGAGATAGTTACGCCTTGCGCAATTCGGGCCGAGGGTACGACCTGAAGGTCAGCTTTACAGTAAACTCGGGCGGCGAAACCCAGTACGACGGCCAATGGGAAATGGAGGATATATTCGATCCTCAACAAGGGCTGCGCTGGACGGCCAGTACCGCGGCCGGATACACAACCACCCAAATTTCAACCAACGGGATGTTTTACAGGGAAGGGACCTCGAGTACCATTCCACTGCGCTTGCAGGAAGCGCGGGCGGCCCTGTTCGACCCGATCCCGCCCGTGCCGCTGTTGGAGCGCGACGTGATTCGAACATCGGCATCCACTTACAACGGCACCCCAGTCACCTGCGTTTTGCTTTCGAGATCGGGAAACGCCGCGAGTAGAGCGCCCGGACGAAGCTGGGAGGAAACCGAGGAGTGTGTCGATCCGCAATCCGGCTTGCTCCGGGTGCATTCGCAAGTGCCGGGGCGCTACTACGCTTACGATTACACCAACGCACCACAGTTCAGTGGTCACATGTTTCCCCGCAAGGTGGCGATCACCGAAGGCGGCCAAACCGTGACGGAAATCACCGTCAACAGCCTGGCGGATCTGCCCGCGGCCGATGCGAACCTGTTTGTGCCCACCGAGGAGATGAGAGCCGCGGGACCGGCCGTCGCGATGGCGGGAGCGCAAAAGATCTGGTTCTTTTCCGGCCGGGGTCCGTTCCCCTCGGGCGCCACTGCCCATCCAGTCTGCGTGTTCGGCCTGGTTACGGCATCGGGACAACTGGTGGAAGCGCACTCCTTGCAGCCCTCCGATCCAAACAGTGCGGCCGCCGTGCAAGCTGCGCAGAGGATGAATTTCTCTTATCCGGCACCGCCGGGAGCACGGCCGGAGCAGCACTTCGTGTTCATCATCGATAAGTTTGTTTCTTCGCAGTAATGAACACCCATGGCCCGGCGTAAACTGCTTCTGGTCGGTTGGGATGCGGCGGACTGGAGAGTCATCCGTCCGCTGATGGATTCGGGCAAAATGCCGAACGTCCAGCGCCTGGTGAAGAATGGCGCGTCAGGCCAGATTGCCACGTTGCATCCGCCGCTATCGCCGATGCTATGGACTTCCATCGCCACCGGAAAGCGGCCGTTCAAACATGGCATCCATGGCTTCTCGGAACCCACTCCGGATGGCCGTGGCGTGCAGCCAGTGACCAACCTTTCGCGAAAATCGAAAGCACTGTGGAACATTCTGAATCAGAACAATCTGCGCAGCGTCGTAATTGGCTGGTGGCCCAGCCATCCAGCTGAACCGATCAACGGCGTAATGGTTTCCGACCATTTCCATCGCGCCAGCGGGCCGCTCGATCAAGGCTGGCCGCTGCTGGCGAATGCGGTTCATCCGACGGAACTGGCCGCGACGCTGGCCGCTCTGCGGATGCATCCCGATAGCCTGACTCCCCAAATGGTGGAGCCATTTATTCCGCTGGCCCGCGAGATCGATCAGGACAATGACAAGCGCCTGGCCATGTTTATGCGGATGCTCGCCGAATGCATGAGCATCCAATCCGCCGCCACCTGGCTGTTGGACAAGCAGCCCTGGGATTTTTTCGCGGTGTACTTCGATGCGATCGATCACTTTTGCCACGGGTTCATGCGATACCATCCGCCGCGGCAATCCTGGATCGGGGAGCGCGACTTCGAGCTGTACCACAACGTGGTCTCGAGAGCTTACGAGTTTCAGGACGAGATGCTGAGGACGCTGCTCGAAAAGCCGGCCCGGACACCACCGTGATTCTCATGTCGGATCATGGATTTCATCCGGATCACCTGCGTCCCGCGTCTATTCCCGATATTCCCGCTGGCCCCGCCATCGAGCATCGCGATTTCGGCATCCTCGCCATCAGCGGGCCCCTCATAAGGAAAGAAGAAGCGCTGCACGGGCCGTCGGTGCTGGACATCGCGCCCACAATCCTGACACTCTACGGACTGCCGGTGGGCGAAGATATGGACGGCAAGGTGCTTTCCCAGGCCTTCGTGGAAAGGCCGAAGGTGGCATTCATTCCGAGCTGGGAAGAAGTTCCGGGCCCTGACGGACGGCACCCGCCACATACGCGGCTGGATCCGGTGGCGGCGCATGCAGCGCTGCAACAGATGATCGCGCTGGGGTATATCGAACGGCCGGATGAGGATCGCGAAGTAGCGGTGGCGAAGACCATCCGCGAACTGCGCTATAACCTCGGCGAAGCTTATCAGGATGCCGGCCGGCATATCGAAGCGCACCAGATCTTCAGCGAGCTTTATGCAGCCGATGCTCGGAAGCAGCGCTTCGCCGTCAGGCTGTTTGTGTCCTGCCAGGCGCTGGGGATGTCCGAGGAAATGCGGCGCATTGTCGACGATCTGGACGGCCGTCTAAATGATCAACAGCCGATAGTGGATTTTCTGAAAGCGCAGGTTTTGATGGCGGAGAAGCGCGATGAGGAAGCGCTGTCGGCGTTGGAACGAGTGACGGAAGCGCACTTGCTGCGGCCCGGTTTGTTCCTGCAGACCGGCGATCTGTACATGCGCCTGCGCCGCTGGCATGATGCGCAGCAGGTTTACGAAAAGGCGCTGGCCATCGATCCCGATAACGCGTCTGCGCACATCGGCATGTGCCAGGTAGCTTTGCGGCGAAGGAAATTCAGCGTCGCGGCGCATTCGGCTCTGGAAGCACTGCGGAGGGTGGATCACTCACCGCTGGCTCATTTCCTGCTGGGGCGTGCGCTCGAGGGGATGAAGGAGTTTGAGCGCGCGGCCGATGCGTTTCGAGCGTCCATTTCCTTCAACCCAAACTTTCCGGAAGCGCATGTTCGGTTGGCCGCTTTACTTGAAAAGCATTTCGGCGACGCCGATTCGGCGCGCGAGCATCGGCGCCTGGCGCGGCGGATGCGGCGCCCAACCGTGAGGCGCCCAGTGCGCCCACTGCCGGCCGAAAACGCTTCTAGCCCAATCGACACATCGTTCACGAGCGGTACATCGGAGATGCCGCCGCTCGAGGAATGCCTGGTCGTCGTCACCGGCCTGCCGCGCTCGGGGACTTCGATGCTGATGCAAATGCTGGCTGCGGGCGGCATGTCCGTCGTCTCGGACGGACTGCGCGCGGCGGATGAAGATAATCCACGCGGCTATCAGGAATTTGAGCCCGTCAAGCATCTGCATAAAAGTTCGAAGTGGTTGTTCGAAGAACGGGGAAGAGCCATCAAGATTGTGGCTCCGCTGCTGAACGCTTTGCCGGCCGGCCTGGCCTGTCGTGTGATCCTCTGCGAGCGCGATCTGGATGAAGTGCTCGATTCGCAGGAGCGCATGCTGGCGCGGCGCAGTCGGCCGCTGGCCGTGACCGCCGAACGGCGGCGCATGCTGAAGGGCGAATATGTTCGCACGCTGGCCCGTGCGCGAGTGATGCTAACGCGGCGCCCAGCCACGCAAATGCTGGTGGTGGAACACAGCCGTGTGATTTCGGATCCCCTCGGCACCGCCGAAAGATTGAACACGTTTCTGGGCGGCGGGCTTGCGGTATCGAAAATGGCGGCTGCGGTGGACCCCGCTCTGCATCGAGTCCGTGTGTTCAGTTAGCTTTGCTGCCGAGCGCCTGGAGCGCGGTGATAGTGCTCCCACAGATTTCATCCGGAGATCGGCCGGCCACCACCGGGACCAGCAGGCCAAGATCGCTGTAGAACTGGATCAGAGGCGCGGTGCTGCGTTCATAGGCTTCCAGACGCACGGCGATCGATTCCGGCCGGTCGTCTTCGCGCTGGAACAGCCGGCCGCCGCAGCGATCGCACACACCCTCCGTCTTCGGCGGTTGTGCAGTCACGTGGAAAACCGCCTTGCATTTTTCGCAGGTGCGGCGGCCGCTCAGGCGCGCGACAATTTCCGGCAAGGGCAGTTCGTAGTTCACCACGGCGTGGAGCGAAAGGTTTTCGTTTTGCATGTACCCCTGCAGTGCCTCGGCTTGAGCCAAGGTGCGCGGGAAACCGTCCAGGATGAAGCCTCCGCGGCAACGGATACAGGCGCCCCGTTCACGAACCATCTCCCACACTGTCGCATCCGGGACCAGCGCGCCGCGCCGCATATGCTCGAGCGCGGCCTGCATCGCCGGTGTCTGCTCGCAAGCGTCACGGCTGCCCGAGGCGCGAAAGATATCGCCGGTGGAGAGATGGCAAGCGCCTAAGCGCTGGCGCAGCAGATCGGCCTGGGTGCCTTTGCCCACGCCCGGCGCACCCAGAAGCACCAGCCGCCACGGTGACCGCGTTTCGCCCGGAAGTACCGAGCACTCCGCTGGCGGACCTTGCAGCCATCCGGCGCGGTCATTCTTGTCTTGTTCGTTCATGTGTTACCCAACACATTACAGTGCGTGGCCGCCAAAGGCAATCAGCCGCATGGGCATAGAGGACTGGCTGCGGCGCGGTCAGTGCCCGCTAAGAAACGCGTGGTTCCCATCTCCTGTGCTGATTCAGGCTGGGAAGTAGCGCATGTTCTCGAGATCGGAGATGAGACCCGGCCCGGTGGGCTCCCATCCCAGTTTTTCCCGCGTTTGCGCGCTGGAGGCAGGGAGATCCCATCCAGCGAACGGCGCGAGCCAGCCAAAATGTTGGGCGGCCTCCTCCGCTGCGATGGAGACCACAGGCACGTTCAGGCCTCGACCGATGACCTCCGCAATCGCTCGGACTGGTATGCCCTCCTCGGCAACCGCGTGATACCTGGCGCCAGCTTCTGCTTTCTCCAGCGCGAGCCGATACAGACGGGCGGTATCGAGGCGGTGAGCCGCAGGCCAGCGGTTGAGCCCATCGCCGACGTATGCCGCAACGCCCTTTTCGCGGGCGACCTGGATCGCATAGGTAACAAGGCCTTGCTTCACCGTGTCATGGACCTGGGGAAGGCGGATGACGGCAACGCGAACGCCGCGACCAGCGGCCGCGGCAACCGCCTCCTCCGTGCGCCACGGGGACCACCTGCGAACTGACCGGCGGATCGCTTTCCGTGGCCGGAAGCCCTGGCCGTGAGCTTGACATCCCAGTCCGAGAGGCGATTTTGGCGATCGCCGCACGACTCGAAGGCGGCAGCACAGATGCTATTGGGCGGTGCAGCGTGGCACGGCTCTGAAGAATTCCAATATCTCCGCCCTTTTCGAAGAGGCGCTTGATGAAATCAATCGCATTCAAACCAGATAGAGGTTTAATGAAATAGTGAAGACCGGCAGCCCCGGTTTCATTCCACAAGGGAGACGATCACGCCAGACGAACAATACGTGAATGACGTGGGAGATCGATTCGGCGCGGACTACCGGTTCAGTTGTTTTCCTTGCGGCAGTGTTACTGATAGTTGGAGGCCCAAGATGAACGATCAGCCAAAGAACGAGCAGTGTCCTGGAGTGCTGGATCCAGAAATCCGTGCGGCACTGGATCAGCATTGGGCGGCGTCCGATGCCAACGATTTTGAAACAGAGCACCTCATCTATCATGAGGACGCGGTGCTGGAATACCCGCAATCAGGCGAGCGAACCCGCAGCCGGCGCAACATACAGAACCAGCGCGCTAGTCAGCCGAGCAAAAAGCGATTTTCTATCCGGCGAATCATTGGCGGCGGTGATCTTTGGGTCACCGAATTCATCCTGACATATGACGGCAAGCCGTCCTACACGGTGAGCATCATGGAGTTCAGGGGCGAAAAGGTTGCGCGGGAAACACAATACTTTGCAGATCCATTCGTGGCTCCCGCATCGCGCGCTCAATGGGTTGAACGCATGGCGTGACGGCACTTGCCTCTGTGAAAGGAATCCAATCATGCGTTCTGACCTGGTGCCCGGAAACGTTTTTCCCGACTATCAACTACCCGATCACACGGACACGCCGCGCAGGCTCAGCGAACTCCAAGGCGATGATCCCCTGATCCTGACGCTGGCGCGCGGCCACTACTGCCCGAAAGAACACCAGCAGCATCTGGATCTGGCAGCGTTTTATCCGAAGATCGCTGTGGCATACACCCAGATGGTGACGATCTCCACCGATGACCACCACACGCTGCAGGAGTTTCGCGCGTCGGTGGGGGCCCAGTGGACCTTCCTCTCCGACCCCGCAAGAACGGTTCAAAAGGACCTCGACATCGCGGAGTATACCGACCCGGAGCATAATCCGATGATCCCGCATACACTCGTTCTCAAGCCGGGACTGATCATCCACAGCGTCTATAACGGCTACTGGTTCTGGGGCCGGCCTTCTGTCGCCGACCTGTGGCACGACCTGCGGGCCGCGACGCGCGAGATCCGCCCCGATTGGGATCTGAAGACTCCTGGACTGCGGGAGGCTTGGAACGCGGGCAACTTGGCTGCCTTCCATGGGTGGAACAAGGATCCAAAAGCGGTCTAGTTGAGGATTCCGGCGAAGCCGAACGCTGATTCCGAAGGGGGGCCTGGATACAGGGGCGGTAGCCCTTGTCCCAACCTCAGCACACAGAGGCCGGGAGCGCGATCGGCGCTCCGAAGACGGTGCAGCGGTCCGAGCGATCGATCCCTCATTCCCGTCGGGCGGTAACGGTCGAATTAGCCGTTTCAACCAAAATCTTCTCCTGGTCTTTTTCTGTCGAATCGCTTCTAAGCTTTATTTGAATTTGGTACATCACGCCGCTCTGCTCCCACCACAAGTTTGCTGGTGCACAAGAGCCTCCGCACGAAACAGGCCTGAACATTCCAATGCGACCGCCCGATAATGGGACTCGGCGTGTATTCGGCAGATGTTGGGGACCGAAGACATGCGTGGAGCCACCAAAGCCGGCGGCAAAAGCTGCATCGCCTCCATCTTCAGAGAAGTAAAGCGATATGAAATATCCGTCCCCCCTCACTTGGCCCGAAGCCACCTTGATATCTCTCTCGGGGATGGCAGATGGCAACTTGGAGGGCAGCAAGATTGGAATCCGCGTTCGGGTTTGGATCTCTTCGAGTGCGGGCTTAAAAACCGGAGCGGGTCTCGTTGCCTGTCCCAGTATTAGACTCGATCCGAAATCGGTGACGAGCAACAAAACAAGCGTGACCACGGGCGCTCCGTTGGCGATTCGTACTACCGCAGACTCCCGATGCGCAAGCATAAACCACATTCTAGGCTCAGCTCGATGTCGCCGTCGGCTTCGTTGCGCCGACCGCCTATGTTGATGCAGAAGGCTCGGATCTGCCTCTGATCGGATCGCGAGGCTTTTGGGGGAGGACTCTGCGCTCGGGATGGAATTGATGACCTATCGCCCGGCCGCGAGTGAGGCTTCAAAGGCCGCGACTTTATACAGCGCGCCGAGCGTCGGAATGTTGAAACAGGCCTCGTCGAAAAGCTCCGCTGAAGCGCCGGTCATCAAGGCAATCATTCCGACATGAACCAGTTCCGTGGCTTGCTCGCCCATGGCGTGGACACCCAGCAATCTCATATCGGACCGTCGAAAGAGCAGCTTCAAAAAACCGTCCGTGTCGCCGATAATCCGGCCCCGTGCGCTGCGGGAATAAGGCGCGCGCCCTGCCACGTATTCCACGCCCGCCCGTTGCAGCGCCTCTTCCGTCTCACCGGCCATGCTGACTTCCGGGATGGTGTAAACGCCCGTGGGAAGGAAGCGCGAGGGTTGAGTCAATTCGGCCCCATTGAAAGCCGCGCGCATCGCGTACCGGGCCTGCTGCATGCTGGTGGAAGCCAGCGCGGGAAATCCGATCACATCTCCGGCGACAAAGATGTGGGGAACGTTGGTCCGGTAACTGCCGTCCACCGGAATGATGCCGCGCTCGCCCACGGTTACTCCCGGTGCAGCCAGATTCAGGGTTTCCGTATTGCTTTTCCTGCCGCTGGCGATGAGAACCGCATCGACACTCAACTGATCACCCGACTCAAGAGTGAGTGTCACTTTTCCCGACTCCTCCTGACGATAGGAGCGGGGCCGGACGCCCCAATGAAAACGAATTCCGTTCTTCTCCATGGCTGCTGTCAAAGCGCGGGAAAGTTCGGCATCCAGAAATGGAAGAAGGGCATTGCGCCCGTCGATCAAATGAACGCTGGCGCCCAGGACAGCGAAGGTGGACGCATACTCGCTGCCGATCACACCCGCACCCACCACTGCCATCGTTTCCGGGAGACGGTCGAGTTCGAGGATCGTATCCGAGTCGTAGATCTCGCGGCATCCGAACGGGAAACCAGGCGGGCGAACCGGGGCCGATCCGGTCGCGATCAAAATGCAGTCGCCTTGGAGTGAAATGGGTTTGTCACCGCCGACACACACTGTATGCGAGTCAGCGAAAGCCGCGCTGCCGCAGTAAACCGCGGTATTCCAGGCATCCATGCGCTGCGAGAGCAATTGGTTCAATCCGGCTTTCACCTGCTGTTCGTGGCGAAGAAAGTCGGCGACGGTCGCTTCGCGCCGAAGCGACAAATCCACCCCGTATAGACCCCGGGACCGCACACCTGACAAGGCGAGGGCGGTTTCGCGCAGCGTCTTGCTGGGAACCGTCCCCGTATTCGCGCCTGCACCGCCTAGCCCGCATTTCTCACAGACCCTATAGCAAAAAGCCGTCCTTCATGGCATAACTGAGTTTCCAGACAGAGTTAGAGCCAAAGAAAGGACGGCCTTCGCTATGACAGAGTGTAACCAATCAGGCTTCGGATTTGAAGCGTGCGGAAGACGGGAGGTGGTGGCGCGGTTCGATGGGGGCAGGATCAGTTCCGACGGTGGCGCCTTCCTGTTGCGTCAGACCGACCGGCGACTGAATCTGCTGCCGCGTGTGGCGCAGTGTTTGCTGGATGGGCGGGATCCGGATCTGGTGAAACACTCCATTCTGGAAATGCTCTCGCAGCGAGTATACGGCCTGGCGTTGGGCTATGAAGACCTGAACGATCACGATCAACTACGGAACGATCCGGTGTTCGGAATTCTGGCGGGACGCGAGGATCTGGCGGCGCCGCTGGCTGGAAAGAGCACGTTGAACCGCATGGAACTGGGCGCGGGCGCCAGGGACCGGTACAAGAAGATCACGTTCTGGAAAGAAGCGCTGGATGAGTTGCTGGTGCAGGTGTTCTTGGAGTCGCACCAGACGGCTCCCGAGGAGATCGTTGTGGACGTGGATACCACCGACCTGCCGTTGCACGGCCACCAGGAGGGACGGTTTTTCCACGGTTACTACGACGAATATTGCTATCTGCCGCTCTACGTCTTTTGCGGAGAACACGTGCTGTGCGCGCGCCTGCGGGAATCCAATCATGACGCCGCCTTCGGCTGTCTGGCGGAGATACAAAGAATCGTGGCGCAGATTCACGCGGCCTGGCCGAAGGTGAAAATCATTCTGCGCGGGGATTCCGGATTCTGCCGCAACGAGCTGATGAGCTGGTGCGAGAACCATGGTGTGGACTTTGTCTTCGGACTGGCGCGGAATCAGCGGCTGCGGAAGATCATCGGGGCCGAGATGTATGAAGCGACCCAGCAGTGGAACCGGACCGGCCAACCAGCGCGGGTCTTTGCCGAGTTTGACTATCAGACCAGAAAGACCAAGCAGAGTGGCTGGGACCGGAAGCGGCGTGTGGTCGCCAAGGCCGAGCACATCGACGGGAAAGAGAACCCGCGTTTCGTGGTGACCTCGCTCAGCGGTGCGGAGTGGACGGCGCAAGTGCTGTATGAAAAACTCTACTGCGCTCGCGGCGATATGGAGAACCGCATCAAGGAACAGTTCAGCTTATTTGCCGATCGGGTCAGTACCGAGACCATGCGAGCCAATCAAATGCGCCTCTATCTGTCGACGATGGCCTATGTGCTGGTCAGCGGATTGCGGCGGCTGGGACTGCAAGCCACCGAGTTGGCGCAAGCGCAGGTGTCCACCATCCGTACCAAGCTGCTCAAGATCGGCGCGCAGATCCGGGTCACGGTGCGCAAGGTCTGGGTTTCGATGGCCTCTAGTTATCGGCTGGCAAGGCCTGTATCAACAGGTCTGGGCGAACTTGCGCTCCTGACCTGCCCACACCGAGACCTCCCTCTTGAGAGTTTCATCTAACTGGCGCGGCCGGTTTGGGAGCAGTGCGTTCACATGGCTATCAGAGGCACCCTCCGCTACCCACTGGACAGCCGAATTGTTCGCTACACTCGCTCGCACGACCACTGTTACTTGTCCCTCGTCAGTTCGTGCATCGCAGGACCTCTTCTGTCCGCCCTTTTCGGTCTGCGCTGAACTACCTGTGAGAAAGGCGGGCTAGCTCGGCGCGATGATCCACCAAGGCTACCTTCTTGCCCATCGAGGCGGCGGTGGTAGCCCCTACCACTCCCGCCGGCCCGCCACCGATGACGATCAGGTCGACCTTGAGTGTGTTTTCGCTCATTTGATGAAATTCCTATCGTCTGGAAGACGTTGCCCCGATTCCGGCGCATCACCAGCCTGCACACGATTGTGAAGATATGAGCTAAAGATCCCGTTCACCTCGCGTTTGACGCTTACCGGACGCGTTTTGGCACAGTATTGCGCCGACCTCAGTTTGGTTCGCAGATCCGATTCCACGCGTTCCGCCTGTCGTGTCTCAAAGATACGTGCGACGTGAGCGGGAGGTGACGGCAGTTAGTGTCGGGGTGCTGACAGACGACAAAGCCACAGCTCCCCGGGGACCTGAATTGGAACGTCGGGTAGAGTCGGCCCGCGGAGTCGGACCGTGAACAATAGTGCAGGACGGCCACTATTTCAGTCTTTCGTTTCTGCATCTTGGCCATGGTGCGCGACATGCGTCCACAATCAGTGACGGCCGGACAGAGGCTCCATGGTTGAGCCGCACTGGGTGCCAAAACAACGGAGAACGAAACATGAAAATACTGATGGTGTTAACGTCCCATGATCAATTGGGCAACACCGGCCGCAAGACCGGCTTCTGGCTGGAGGAATTCGCCGCCCCGTACTTTGTCTTCCGCGACGCAGGTGTTGAACTGACGCTAGCTTCGCCCAAGGGAGGACAGCCCCCGATCGATCCAAAGAGCGATTTGCCCGAGAATCAAACTCCCGCGATGACGCGGTTTAAGCAGGATATGGCCGCACAGAAGCAACTATCTCAGACCGTGAAGCTCTCCGGCATGAAATCGGAGGATTTCGACACGATATTTTACGTGGGAGGCCACGGTCCCATGTGGGATCTCGCCGATAACCCTGATTCCATCGCGTTGATCGAGTCGTTCTACAACTCCGGCAAGCCCGTGGCTGCCGTCCGTCATTCTCCCGCTGTCTTCCATCGCGTAACGTATCGGGGCCAGCCTCTGGTGAAAGGCAAGCGTGTAACTGGCTTTACCAATGGCGAAGAAGCAGCGGTTAATTTAACCCATGTCGTGCCTTTCCTGGTTGAAGACGAGCTGAAGAGAATGGGCGGCCTCTACGAGAAGGCAGCCGACTGGGCACCCTTCGCGATAGTGGACGGTCGAGTGGTGACCGGCCAGAATCCGGCTTCGTCCACTTCCGCGGCCAAGGCACTCATGGAGTTGCTCGCAGCTCGGAAGGCTGCTTAGCCGCTAAGTCGCGGGTCAAACGGATGAACAAGGAGCCATCATGATCAGTCTTGCCGACGCCAAGCGAATCATTGCCGCTGCCGAGCGGAAGGCGGAATTTATTGGCCAGCCAATGAACATCGCCGTCGTAAATGGCGGCGGCAATCTTGCTGCTCACCTTCGAATCGAGAGGGGGTTGACCTGCTGGCTCATCGGTGCTTGCGTAGGCCTGTTCGCCAGTTCAACACTCCTTGGGCAACAAGCTCAGTTTCAAGGCAGCGTTCCGGCGGGGGTGGCTTCTGCCACTCCCCTCTCGCTGACGTTCCGCGACGCGATCGATCGCGGCCTGAAAACCAACCTCGGTCTGCTACTCAGCGGACAAGCCAGTGAAGCTTCGCGAGGCGAGCGGGTGCGGTCCCTGAGCGCGCTCTTGCCGCAAGTGACCGGGGCGATCAGCGAAAACGTCGAGCAAGTAGACTTGCCAAGCCGCGGGATCGACTTTCATCTCCCGGGCGGCTTCTCCACTCCAACGGTCGTGGGCCCGTTCCATTACACCGATGCGCGCGCTTACGCTTCCTTCAGCGTCTTTGATTACAGCCTCCGCAAGAGCTATCGTGCCGCCCGAGAGAACGAGCGCGCTGCTCTACTGTCATTCAAAGACGCTCGCGATTTAGTGGTGCAGTCCGTAGCCAACGCCTACCTGCTGGTAATTGCCGGTTCTTCCCGGGTGCAATCCTTACGGGCGCAGGTGGAAACCGACCAGGCCATCTACGACCGCACCGCGGACCAGCATCACGCCGGGACGGCGGCGGCGATTGACGTACTTCGCGCTCAGGTCGAACTGCAGCAGGAACAACAGCAACTGATCGCGCAGAACAATCAGGTCGCCAAAGACAAGCTGGCTTTGGGACGAGTGATCGGCCTGCCGCCGGGCCAACAGTTTGCGGTCGCCGACACAGAACCCTACTCGCCGCTGGCCGCGATGACCCCGGAAGAGGCTCTGCGCGCAGCTTACCAACAGCGCGCGGATTTGCAGAGCGCTGAAGCGTCCGTGCGCGCCGCCGAAAATTCCGTTAGTGCAGCTCGCGCGGAGCGCTACCCGAACGTGGGCGTTGACGCGGATTACGGCGATATCGGAACAACGCCCACGAGTTCCAATGGAACGTTCACGTTTCAAGTTGCTGCCAAATTCAATATTTTCGACGGTGGCCGAATCAGCGGCGACATCATTCAAGCCCGGGCGGCATTGAAGCAGCGGCAGGATGAGCTAGCCGATCTTCGCGGCCAGATCGATTATCAAGTCCGGGCGGGTTTGCTGGACATCCAGTCGGCCGCCGACCAGGTAGCTGTCGCCAGGAGCAATCTCGGCCTGGCGAATCAAACCTTAACACAAGCCCAGGACCGCTTCGCGTCCGGAGTCACCGACACCATTGAAGTGGTGCAAGCCCAGGGATCGGTTGCCGTCGCCAACGACAACTTGATCTCCGCCTTGTATGCCCACAACCTGGCGAAGGTCGAACTCGCGCGCGCCCTGGGGTCTACCGAGCAACGAATTCAGCAATTCATGGAGGTGAAATAGCCGTGCCTAATGTCACAACAACCGAAAGCCCAGCCGAAAGCCCAGCCGATAGCAACGCCGCAAACACCCGGCCAACCGATTCCTTCCGCTCCCAGGCGCCACGCAAAAAGAGTAAAACGCTGGTTCGCGTGATTGTGCTCGCGATCGCCTTGGCCGCAGTTGCAGCCGGCTCGTTTTACGCCTGGAGATACTTCAGCGCGTACGAATCTACCGACGACGCTCAGGTGGATGGGAACATCAACGCCATCAGCGCGCGCATCAACGGCTACGTCGTGAATGTGCCCGTCGACAATGAGCGCTACGTGAAAGCCGGCGAAGTGCTGGCCCGTATCGATCCCAAGGACTACGAGGTCGCGCTCGCCCAAGCCGAGGCGGATCTGGCTGCCGCTGAGGCCAGCTTTCAAAGCTCTCGTACCGACGTACCCGTCATCACGACCACCACCAGCAGCCAGTTGACCTCCGCGCGTTCCGGCAAAGTGGACGCGGTCGCGGCATTGGCCGGTGCCCAGCGCCAGTTGAGCGCGGCCAAGGAGCGTCTGATAACTGCCCAGGCCAATGTGCGCGAGGCCGAGGCGACCTACAAGAAGAATGCGGACGATGTGGTTCGGTACAAGAAGCTGGTGGACAAGGATGAAATTTCCGAGCAGATTTACGACACGACGGTCAACATAGCCAATTCCACGAAAGCGACCGTAGACGCACGCCGCGCAGCGGTGGCCGAGGCTGAGGACAATGTCCGCGTCGCGCAGGCCGCCATCGATCAGTCCGGCGCACGAATTGCGCAGGCGGATGCTTCCATCCAAGCCGCGCTAACTGCGCCGCAACAGGTAGCCATCAGCCAGGCGCGCGCCCGAACGTCCCAAGCCCAAGTGCTTGAAAAACGCGCTGCCGTCGACCGAGCCCGGCTGAATCTCAGCTACTGCACCATTGTGGCGCCGGTAAACGGCATCGTCGAAAAGAAGAGCGTCCAGGTGGGAAGCAATGTCTCACCGGGCCAAGAGTTGATGGCGGTTATACCTCTGGATGACATCTGGGTCACCGCCGATTTCAAGGAAGCCCAGTTACGCCACATGAAAGCGGGCCAGCGAGTGACGTTCAGTGTGGATGCCTACGACCGTGAATACACAGGCAGAGTCACCGGTATCGGTGGCGCTAGCGGTTCGCTGCTCAGCTTGCTACCGCCGGAAAATGCCACGGGAAATTTCGTGAAGGTAGTGCAGCGCCTGCCTGTGCGGATCGATATCGATCCGAACCAAAACCGTGACCATCGGTTGCGGCCCGGAATGTCCGTGGAGCCGAAAGTCTATGTCCGATAACGGTCAGGTACTGGCTGCGCCGGAGGTTCCCTGGCGGCCGAAATTCAATCCCTGGCTCATCGGCGTGGTGGTTGCGATGGCCGCGTTCATGGAGGTGCTCGACACCAGCATCGCTAATGTCGCTTTGCCATACATGGCGGGCGGCCTCGGTTCGAGCAACGACGAGAGCACGTGGGTGCTCACGTCGTATTTGGTGTCTAATGCTATCGTCCTTCCGATCAGCGGCTGGCTGGCCAGCCTCTTCGGCCGAAAACGCTTTTTCGTTGTCTGCATTTGCATATTTACAGTGGCTTCGGTGCTCTGCGGCAGCGCCACTAGCCTGAATATGCTGCTCCTCTTTCGTGTTATCCAGGGTGCCGGTGGCGGCGGACTCCAGCCCATGGCACAGGCCATCCTCGCCGATACGTTCCCGCCGGAGAAGCGGGGCCTCGCGTTTGCGCTCTACGGAATCACAGCGATCATGGCGCCCACCATTGGTCCGACACTGGGCGGGTGGATCACCGACAGCTATTCATGGCGCTGGATCTTCTTCATCAACCTGCCGGTAGGAATTCTGGCGATGTTCCTGGTCATGCGTCTGGTGGAAGATCCGCCGTTCCTGCGGCGAACGAAGAGGGCCGGCGTGAGCGTCGACTTTATCGGTATCTCGCTGCTTGCTTTGGGCGTGGGAGCGCTGCAAGTGGTGCTCGACAAGGGCCAGGAAGACGATTGGTTCGGCTCCACGTTCATCACCCGCCTGGTGATCGTCTCAGTGGTCTGTCTGGTTGGTCTCGTCATTTGGGAGTGGCGTCATAAGGCACCTATCATCGACGTGCATCTGTTCAAGAACTTCAACTTCGCGACTGCCAACCTCATGATGTTTCTTTTTGGCGTTCTGCTATTCGGCGCACTGGTGACGATGCCGCAATTTCTCCAGACCGTCTTGGGATACACGGCGGAAAATGCCGGGCTGGTTCTGTCGGGCGGCGGCTTCATCGTGCTGTTGGAGATGCCCATCGTGGGCATGCTGGCCGGAAAATATCCAGCCAAATACATCATCGCCGCAGGCTGGCTGGCACTGGCCATCGGTATGTATATCTCCACAGTGCGGCTGGATACGCTGATCAGTTTCCAGTCCGCTACCGTGCTGCGTTTGATTCAATCCGTGGGCCTCGGTCTTCTGTTTGTTCCCGTAACAATGGCGGGCTACATCGGGATGCCCGCCGAAAAAGCCAATAGCGTGGCCGGCATCATCAACTTTATGCGCAATATCGGCAGCAGCGTGGGAACCTCCCTGGTCACGACAGTGTTGGCGCGGCGGGAGCAAGTTCACCAGGAGGTGCTGTCGCAGCATACCACTCCCTTCGATGTGTCTCTCCAGAACCAGGTCAAAGCTTTGAGCCTGCGACTGGTGCATTCCGGCTCAAGCGTTGCCGACGCGCCCAAGCGGGCCTACGGTCTGCTTTACCGAGCTATGGGAGGACAAGTAGAGACACTCGCATATATCGATATTTTCTTGGTGCTGACGGTCGCGGCGAGCATCATGTTTGTGCTCGCCTTCATCGTTCGCAAAAACGATCCCAAGGCTAGTGGCGGTATGGCTGTCGGTTAGCTCAGCGTAGCGCCGCGCCCCGAATCGAACGTTCCAATCGATGGCCTGTCCGTCTTTTACAGGGAGGCCGGTCCAACTGACGCACCTATATGCTTCTCCTTTTGCACGGATTGCCATCTTTGGGCGAGCGATTGTCCTGAGGCATGCAAGACTACGGGGGCTCGCTCGGCTTTCGAATGGCATTGGCCCATCCCGACCGCGTTGAACTCCCGCCGGCCTCCCCGGGGATAGCATCACCCCACTTCCGGGACAGCGTGAACGTTCTTAATGACGGCGCCGAAAACGACGCCCGGGCATGCGAGCCTTCATGCAGGGTTTCCGGCGGCTCTGCTGCGTGAGTTCTACAAACCTGCGAGCCACTTCACTGCCGGTGTGGGGCAAGGGCCTCCAAACTCCAGCCCTCCCCCGCCCATCCCGCTCAATCCCTCGCTATACTCTCTCTCGAATGGGTGCAGGTCTATCGCGGGGCGCATCGTGACGGGCGAGCCGTTTGGTCAGGTGCCGTTTCAGGCCAACGTTGAGCTGCTGCGACTTTTTCTGACGCATCGCGAAGATATTGTCGAGAGCATAGAGGCCGTTCTGAACGCTCAGCGAAAGCCGATCCGGCACCTGCAGGACCAGGATCTTTTGTCCCGCCAGTTCGAGGATTGCTTCTTTGCACGCACGGCGGCCAGCCCCAGCCAAGAACATCTCAGACACCAACTGGAAGAAGCGCATTGGGCCGGGGGATTCAAACCTCGTCAGGTTCAGGATCTGCATAACGACCTGATCCATCCGGCGGAGATGATGATTCGCGGCTTTCATTGCTGGCACCAGACGCGGTGGCCGGGCCGCAGCGGCCGTATGCACTACGCGCACACGCTGTTCAACTTGTATGTAATCCGGTGGCTCCAGTTTCTGAGCATGCGGCTTTGGGATGACGGCCGGGATGAGGGCCCCGGCAACTTCACACAGGAAAAGGCCGGCGGGCGGCTCGCGGAAATTCAAGGCGTGCTGGCTGAGCTCTGGAGAAGCTCTCCAGCCGATCAGCCCGTGATCGTGCGCGATGCGCGCTGGCTGATTCCATTGGCGCAGAGCCTCATTACCGATGAGCTGGCGCCCTATTTCGAGGCGGCCAGGCAGGTCACAGAGACGCTTCCGGAGGCGGACGTGCTCGAAATCCAGAAGGCCCATGTTCGCATGCTTGGCGGGCATCTGACCTCACAGATTCGTTACTACTGCACGAAGGATGGCGTGTCTATTCACGAGCATAGCGTCGTCCTTCGCACGCGCACCTCCAATGCGCTCGATTTCGCACTGCTGGTTCAAGGTCTCGTGGCGCTGCTCCAGGGCTATGACCGCGCATTGCGGAGCGGCGATGAGCGAATGCGGCTCGACATGTCAGGAGCCATCTATCAGGGCATATCCCCCGATCCCGAGCTGTTTCTGAATCGCCCCGGTCTGTTGAGCGCTTACAGCATGATCGAGCACGTTTTCATCGCCACAGAGGCAAAACAAGAAGCTGGCGAGGGCCCTGTGGTTTACTCGCCCCTGGGAGAGCGGCATGTGCGGATGCTGAAAGAGTACGGTGCACTGATTGACCGATTGATCAAGCCGTTGCGTGACGATTTCCCGCGTTTCAGGCCTGTCGACGGCGGTTGTTCTCCCTACGGAGTTATATTCGGGTTGCCATCCCATCTCATCGAGCACATGGCGCTCAAAGCCCTACAGCGCGATGCCGAAACGCGATTTAGCCTGGAAGATATCTTTCTGGATGATATCCGGGACGATGGGGACACCAGCGCGGCAAAGCTCGCCTGGGTGAACGGCTGGCGGAAATTGCCCCACATCGATCGCGAAATACAACGGTTGTACGATTACCCACAACAGTTCGCCGAAGACGTTTACGATCGCATGGAGAGAGAGTTCCAGCGGCGCGATTCAAATGCCGAGGCATCCGAGGATTTAAGCAACGGACGCTTGTATATCGTGCCGAGGGGTGACCCTGAGACTGATTCGAAGGCGTCGGCGATTCCGGATCTGCCGGCGCGGTACTTCCTCTCTTCGGACCGGCAGATTGTGGCGGCGCACAAGGCCGAGCCTTATGACCGGGCGCAACTGCTGGCGGGGCGGCGGGAAGGGCATTTCCTTGTCAGTTACGAAACGCCAAGCGGATGGATTGCTCTGAAGAAGGAGCTGCTCACGGAGGTCCTTGGAGCGCGGCGCGATGCCAGGATTGTCGGGCTGCCGTTCGGCGCGGCTCAGGTGTTGCGGCTCATGTGCACCGATCTGGTAATACCGAAGAACGCTGGCGATCAGCCGAGCGTGCCGCTAACGATCGAGACTCAGCCGCAGCCGGGGAGTGAAGAAGGCTAGCGAGGACTGTCAAAGGAGTAATCTTTTCGAAGGCCGTCTCCGGACCGCGGGCGAATTGAGCGGCGTTTGTCTTGCATCCCTTTTTCGGTTGGCTCTTCAAGAGAGATGTGCGTGGACGGAGCGCGCCGCGGTCTTAAGGAATCCGAGCCCATCCACCCGGATAGGGCGCGGACCACCTCGGGGAGGAATGCACTGTCTGGAATCTCCAAGCACCCTGTTCCGAAATGATCTGGCCTTCCAAGGTGCCCTCCTTCCAGTAGCCGGCGCCTCCGGAAGTGCCGCCGAGACCCAACAGGCGCGCTCGAATCTTGGCACTCTTGCCGTCCGGCGCGACGTCGATCACCGGTTGCAGGATTTGGTTCACGAAGTTAGAACGCTCGGAGATAGTATTGCGGCCAGGCTGTACAAACAAGCTGGCCGCGTCGCTCGGCGATTCATCCAGGTAGTAGCTGTACACGCCGATCAGGTTCTCGGCTGCGTCGCAGGCTTCCGCCGCCGCGAGACTGCGCTCCGCCTCAGCCACAGCAGCTTCCAAGTCTTTCACGTTGCGAATCGCAGCTCCGCTCAAAGGCGCGGCAGTCGGAGCGGGGCTCGCGGCAAATCGCACCCCCTCGGGATACTGTGGCGGCTTTCCGGTCACGGGGTTGTCGAAGTGGAACGGGGCGACGGCGAACTTGGGATAAATCTCATAGGAAGCGGTCGGCGGGCGGTCCGGAGGAAACGCCTTGCTGGGACCGGGCGCGGGCTTCGCGCTCTTGGCCCAGCCCGCCGCGGCATCGACGATCATGCGCGGGTAGAAGTGCACGGACTGAATCTTCCACCTGCGGTTCTCCTGGATGAACGTGTTTTCGTAGACGCCCTCGCTCAACTCGCCTCCGTGGCCATTCGACATAATTAACTCAACCCCACGCGCCTTCGCGGTGCGCCCGTCCGGTGCGACGGACACGAGAGTCTCCAGCAAGACGTGATCGTTCAGTTCACCTTCACGAAGTCCCTGCGGTCCGAATTGATCGAGGGCGCGCCGGATGCTGGCCTTGCCCACGTAGACGCCTTGCAACCCAAGTTCTAGGGTTCCGTTTGCGGCAAAAAGATCCGCAACCTGATCCCAGAGTTTGCGATCGACAGCGTATCCATAGGTGTCCTGGAGATTGGTAACTTCGGCCTGATCGTTCAGCCGCGCGGTGCGCCGTGCGAGTTGGTTGACGCGATCGGCTAGCGATTTCAGTGAAGCGGTTGTGCCGTTCGCCGCCTTGGCACTCAACTTCCCTGACTCCGGAATCGATGCCGTGACGTCCGCGGCAGTGTAGTGAAACGGGACGTGCACCCCGGAATCCTTCCAGCCGGCGGCGGTGTACGCGGCCATGACCTTGGGTTCCGAGTGGATCACGCTGATCTTCCACACACCGTCTTCGAAGACATACTCGTTTTCGTAGACGCCGCTGTACCATGTGGCCGAACCTCCGTAGCCTCCCAGCATCGCCAGGATGCGCCATCGCCCCTTCGCGGTTCGGCCTGACGGCGACAGAGTGATTACCGGTTGGAACAGGATGTGCGGATAGACGCGGCCGTCGGAAAGGCCGAGCTTCCCTTGCCCGACCTTTTCAAAAAAGAGCTGGCGGATCGCATCTTTTCCGCGCACGCCCGCCTGGTAGTTGGTGAGGGCATTGGCGGCGAACAGGTCCGCAAAGTCGTTCCATAAACCGAATTCGACGTAGTGTCCGTAGGCATACTGCAAGCGCTTGATGGCGCGAATGGACTCGATGCTTTCCAGGTGGGCTTGCAGGCGTTCGACCCTTGTTTCGAGGGCCGGCAGCGGGTCCGGCTTTTGGGCCGGGGCGAAGACACTCCATGCGCCGATCGCTAGGACGACGACCAGGATGGGTTTGGAGGGCATCGGCAGGATTCTACCACCTGGGGCCGCACCTGCGTTCAATGGTGACCTGGCCGTGAATGCCACGGTCTTCCATGGCGCAACCGTGGTTTGGAATGCGGCGGACGGCCTGGAAACCCAAGTTCCGGCGCGGCTCGTAATCATGGACCAAACACACGCAGGATCAGCCCGCTGTCGGATGGAAAATGCAAACTTCCGTCTCAAAGAACAGATTGCAGAGGATCGCCTCGCTCTGCCCGAAGCCTGTAGAAAGAGCGTTAGCCAGTGCGAGATTGACCCCAAGCTTTGTTCGATCAGATGGGTTAAGGTGGCCGGGTTGTAGCTTCCGCGAAATTGCTCAAACGCCAGTTCCGGCCCCGGAGTGTCATAGGGCACCATAGCCGACTGTACATCCGCATGATGGGTTCGCAGTTCCGGCACGCATGCGCAGGGAATGGAACTAAACCTCGCTGGCGCGGACCTCGTAATGACGGGCCACAGGCACGATCCTCGAAAGCAGTGCCGGTGCTTCCGGTTCGAAAACCGGCGTGCAGTAGTCGGTGCCGGCAAACGCCATGACGGACTCGAGAGAGTCGAACAGGTTTATAACAACAAATTCCGATTCCGCGGGGCTGTCGGATCGAAACAGGTAACTGCCGCAGTATCCTTGAGTCCGTTTGAGGCCAGGCAGCACCTCAGGCGTGCCTCGTAAGCATCTGCATTCTGCGGTTCGGTCCAGCCACGCCAGTGTCGCGCGATCATGGAGAGGCCTCCAGAACAGCATGCCTTTTCACGTGGCCGCGTAACGCTTGACGAATACCGCAAGTGCAATTTTATTCATTAACCGGTATTATCCTTTCGATTGCATTGCCCGTCATGGAGCTCAGTCTGTGAAGTATTTCGTCCGGCCTATCGAAGGTCAAAGGCCATGTCTCGGTTGTCCCATTCCGCAAAACAATCTTTATTGCCGGCTGTGGAACTCCGCGTAGCCCGTTGGATACGAGCATACTGCACTCGGTGAGCCATTGAATTTGAGCGATTACGACACGCCGAGTTGAACCAAATGCAGGCCTATATATTACTTCGGTCTGAGTGAAAATGATCGCCCTTCTTACAGCAGCAGCTATGGGGAGCGGTAATGACAATGCAGCAAGCGTTAATATAGTCCGCGTGAACTGCGGAAAAAAGTACTCAAAGACGAGGAAGCCAGCGATGTACAGTAGGAGCGCTCTTCCCATAAACCGATTTCGATATATTGCAACTGTGTCTCCTTCGAAAGCATGGCGCCAAGAGTGAGCGCTATCTAGTGGTGGGGATTGTTTCATCGTAAGATTTCGAGTTGCAGATTCTCGTGGGCGATCAGAACAGCATACCAGTTCACGTGGCCGTGTAAACGGCCGACCCGTCATTGGGTGCGCGACTTGGGCGTAACGATTCGCGAGTTTTCTTTTTTGGTGGCATGAAACCGAGCGTAGTGATACGCTAGGTTTATCAGGAGACTTTATGCACGATTCTCTGGCTGACCTGGAAAGCCGCCGCGCCACTGTTCAATTGCAGATCGTCCAGTTGGGTGACATGCGGTCCGGCTGCATTACCGGAACAAGTGGTCGTTGTGGAAATCTTAACTGTCACTGCCATCGGACCGGTGATCTTGGCCACGGCCCTTACTTTCGGCTGACACGCAAGGTGAAGGGCAAAACCGTCACCGAGACGTTTTCCTCTCCGGCGAGTTTGGCCAAAGCGCAGCGCGAGGTCGCCGAGTGCCAGCGCTTCCGGGAACTGGGCGAGCAACTGTTGGATGTCAATGAACAGATCTGCGAGTTGCGGCCAGTGGAGGAGAACTCGCCGTCAGCCCAGGAAAAAAAACGGTCGAAGCGATCCAAAAGGAAGTCACGCGCGAAGTAGAGCAACTGTTGCGCGTAGCCTTTGGTGCCCGCCGCAAGACGGGGCGTTTGGATCTGGAAGCCCTGGAGTTGGCCGTGCGTTCGGCCATGCATCAGGCGGGGGCGGCAGTGCTAACCAAACTGTTGCAGTTCCCAACCCCGACTGCGGACCAACACAACATTGCTTGCGCCTGCGGACACCAGGCCCGTTATCGGGAGTTGCGCTCCAAGCCGGTCCTCACTGCGGTAGGTAAGTCGGAAGTGTCGCGCCCCTACTACCTGTGCCCCCATTGCCATACGGGCCAATTCCCCGCTGATGTCGAACTGGATATCGAGAACACGGAACTCTCTCCTGGGGTGCGTCGCATGCAGGCGGTAGTGGGCCAAGGGTCGCCCTTCGACCACGGCCGTCAGCAGATGAAGCTCCTCGCCGATCTGGAGGTGACAACCAAAGCTGTGGAGCGGACGGCTGAAGCTATCGGAGAACACATCGCAGCAGACGAGCAGGAGGAGATCCAGCGGGCCGTGCAGTTGAATCTGCCGATGGTCGTGGGCGAATCGGTTCCGATCCTGTATGTGCAAATGGATGGAACGGGAATACCAGTGGTGAAGAAGGAGACGGTGGGTCGGCAAGGCAAGACCGAAGGCCAGTCATCCCATACGCGGGAAGTAAAGTTGGGATGCGTCTTCACCCAGACCGACTGGGACCAGGAAGGCTACCCGATCCGCGATTCTGACTCCACTACCTACGCCGGCGCCATCGAGACCGCCGAAGAGTTTGGAAAGCGTATTTACCTGGAAGCCTGGAAACGCGGCTGGAGCCGCGCTCAAAAGAAGGTGGTCATGGGCGATGGGGCCGAATGGATCTGGAATCTTGCCGAGCAACATTTTCCCGGCGCGGTGCAGATTGTCGATCTGTATCACGCGCGCCAACATCTCTGGGAGTTGGCGCGCCGGCTGCACCCCAATCAAGAGGCCAACCAGAAAGCTTGGATCAAGCTCCACCAGCGGAGATTACTCGACAAAGGAAAAATCGAGAAGCTGGTGTGTGCCCTTCGTTCCATCGTTTCCACCAATCCCGAAGTGATCGAAAAGATTCGCATCGAGGCTGACTA
Source organism: Bryobacterales bacterium (assembly GCA_963776805.1). Taxonomy (GTDB): domain Bacteria; phylum Acidobacteriota; class Terriglobia; order Bryobacterales; family Bryobacteraceae; genus Palsa-89. The sequence continues at coordinate 170,343 of CAVZOD010000028.1, read as the reverse complement.
CTTTGACAGGAACGTGGCGCGCATGCGCTATCCCAAGTTTCGACGCGAGCACCTCTTTGTCGGCTCGGGTGTAATCGAGGCCGGCTGTAAAACCGTGATCGGCTCCCGGCTCAAACAGTCCGGCATGTTCTGGACGGTTCGGGGTGCCAACGCCATCGTCTCCCTCCGATGCTGCCATCTCAACGGCCGGTTTGAGGACTACTGGGAGGCGCGACGGGCGGCATGATTCCCACTTCTACGTCGCGCACCCCCCGTCATTGGCGCCACCCACGCCAGCCATAAGCTAGGAGCCTGTCCGAGTATTGTCCAATCTCGCGGGTCCAAACGGAACAGAACCGGTACATAATGTTTTATGCCAAAGGGCTACCGGACGTACCTTCCTGAGCAGGACCTGCTGTTGCCGCCGACCCTCCGGGCATGGTTGAAGGAAGACCACCTGGTGTACTTCGTCAGCGACGTCGTCGACCAACTGGATCTGTCGGCCATCCACGCGGTGTACGAGAAGGAGAAGCGAGGGCAACCTCCCTACGATCCGCGGCTGATGACGAAATTGTTGGTATATGGCTACTGCACGGGGGTGTTCAGTTCGCGTCGGATACAAAAGCGGTTGCAGGAAGACATCCCGTTCAAAGTGCTGGCGGCGGGCAACGAGCCGGACTTTCGGACCATCTCGGACTTTCGCAAGATCCACATCGAAGCACTGGAGAAGCTGTTCGAGCAGGTTTTGGCAATGGCGCTGGAGTGCGGATCGATCCAGCTGGGCCGGGTATCGCTGGACGGGACCAAGTTGAAGGCCAACGCCAGCAAGCACAAGGCGATGAGCTACGGGCGGATGAAGGAGAAGCAACAGCAACTGAAGGCAGAAGTGAAGCACTTGCTGGAGCAGGCCGAGGCCGCCGATGAGGCCGAAGATCGACAGTATGGCAGCCAGCGGGGCGACGAGTTGCCGGAAGAACTGCGGCGGCGCGAGACCCGGTTGGCCAAGATCAAGGAAGCCAAGAAAGTCCTGGAACAACGAGCACGGGACAAAGTAGCGGCGGAAGGTAAGGGCGCCGAAAAGGCCAAGCCGGAGGACAAGGATCAATATAACTTCACCGACCCGGAGTCGCGCATCATGAAAGGCGCCGACGGGATTGTGCAGGGTTACAATGCGCAAGCGGCGGTGGAGCCGACCTTGCTGCTGATCGTGGGGCAATCGGTGACCGAAGCAGCCAATGATAAAAAGCAGCTGCTGCCGATGGTGGAACTAATCGAACAGCAGTCGGGGCAGCGTCCGGAAGCAATTTTGGCCGACAACGGATATTGTTCCGAGGAGAACCTGGATTCCTTGGAATCGAGCGGTCAGCCGGAGCGTAAGATCGAGGGGTTCATCGCGACGGAGAAGCAAAAGCATGGTGAGCATCGACTACCCGCGAAGCGCGGACCCTTGCCGCCAGGCGCAACCAAGGTGGACCGGATGAAGCGGAAGCTGCAGACCAAAGTGGGTAAAGCTGTCTACGCGGCGCGCAAATGTGTTGTGGAACCGGTGTTCGGGCAGATCAAGCAGGCGCGTGGGTTCCGTCAATTCCTGCTCCGCGGAAAAAAGAAAGTGAAAGGGGAGTGGGCGCTCCTATGCCTGACACACAACATTCTACGGCTCCACTCCGCGATGCAGTTCTGACGAAAGGCATTGAGGAATGATTTTCGCTCAAAATTGCAGGTCCAAGCGGTCCTGCAACAAAATCAGCCGCCCCGGCCTCGACTATGGCTGTCCCATGAAGATTTCGTGCTACGCAACCAGTCGACTTTCAAGCCCTTCGAGCGTTACTCGGACAGGCTCCTAGGGCAATAGAAAGCGAATAGCCGTTCGTTACTAAGTGCGGAGCAAACTCCCGTGACCGGGCAACCGGCTCCCGAACCAGCTGCAATACAATACTCCCAGGACCAACCGAATGACACGCCTGATTTTGCTCGCCACCGCGCTTGCCTCTTGTACCGGCTTCTTGCGGGCGCAGCTCGCGCAGCCGCCGCCGGGAGTAACCGAAGGCGTACTGAAGGAACTGACGAACGCTTGCCCGGCGAATCCGGATCTTGCCCATCTGGACGCGTCGCCCGTTTGGTCGGGCTGGGGAGGAGCGGGCAACGCGCGCTTTCAAACCAAAGCTGCAGCCGGTCTCACGGCCGTCGATGTGCCCAAGCTGAAGCTCAAGTGGACGTTCGGATTTCCTGGCGCCAAGAGCATGTATTCGCAACCCTCCGTGGCCTTCGGCAGAGTCTTCGTGGGAAGCGACAACGGCATCGTCTATTCGCTGGACGCTAAGACGGGCTGCGTTTACTGGGCCTACCAGGCCGATATGTTTGGCCGGTTCGCTCCCATCGCCGCGCCGATCTCCGGGCATTCGGGCACCCGCTACGCGATCTTCTTCGTCACCCGCTCCACCACGGCCTACGCGCTGGATGCGCATGACGGCAAACTGCTCTGGAAAGCGCAGGTCCGCACCGGGTTGAATAACTTGAGCGCCACCGCGGCCTATCATGACGGACGGCTTTATGTGCCGATGTCGGGTACCGAGACGCTGGTCGGGGCGAATCTCAACTATGAGTGCTGCAAGTCCCGAGGTGCAGTGGCCGCGCTCAACGCCAACACGGGCAAGGTGCTGTGGGTTACGCAAAGTATCCCAGAGCCGCTGCGCGAGCTTGGCGAAAACGCGAGTGGGAAGCAGCGTTGGGGGCCAGCGGGCGCTTCCGTGTGGAACACGCCCACGGTGGATGCCAAGCGCAGGCTGATCTACGTCGGAACGGGCAACAGCTTCGGCCGGATTGCGGCCACCACCAGCGATTCCATCTTGGCCCTTCGGATGAAAGACGGCAAGATGATGTGGCATCACCAGGAGTTCGTTGGTGATGCTTTCATGGCCCGCTGTCAGGCCACGAACGGCGCGGACTCCAATTGCGCGGAGAAGCTGGGGCCGGACTACGACTTCGGCGGTTCGTCGGCCATTCTTGAGACCGTCAACGGCAAGGACATCCTGTTGGCGGCGGGGAAAGGCGGCGTAGCCATCGCGCTGGATCCGGACAAGGAAGGCGCGCTCCTGTGGCGAACCCAATTGTGGGAAACTCAGGCGCCCTCTGCCTCCGGGTTAGTGGTCTGGGGTGGCGCGGCTGATGGTGCTCACGTGTACTATCCGCTGCAGCAGCCCGGCGGCGGACTGAAGGCTTTGGACATCCAAACCGGCCATGTGGATTGGAACGCGGCCATCGACGCTGATCGCCGCGGGCAGGCGGGTCCGGCCAGCGCGATCCCTGGAGTGGTCTTCACGGGCGGATGGGATGGCATCCTGCGCGCCGTGGACGCCGAGGGAAAAGTGTTCTGGTCTTTCAATGCCGTGCGAGATTTTGACACCGTCAACCACGTGGCTGCCAAAGGAGGCTCGTTCGGATGTGCCGGTCCAGTAATCGTCGGCGGCATGGTCTTTGCTGCGTCTGGTTACCCGGGCACGCTGCGCGGCACACCCGGTAACGTCCTGCTGGCGTTCGGCGTGGAGTGATGGCAAGAGGCTACATGATCCGATTCTTCTTACTCGCACTCCTCGGTTGCTGTGCTCTTCCCGCGCAGGGTCCGAATGCGCTGGTATCGGAGGCGAAGTTCCCGTGGACTGTTGTCCGCGACAACCTTCTCAAGATGGCGGAAAAGATGCCTGCCGAGAACTATGGCTTTCAGCCGGCTCCCGAGATCCAGAGCTTCGGGCAGCGCATGGCGCATATCGCTGGCGCAAATCTATTCGTATGCCAGGGTGTCATGGGACGCCACACGACTTTCGCTCGTCCGGCGGCAACTTCCAAACCGGAGCTGATCGCGTTGCTGAAGCAGGCATCCACCGCGTGCGATTCGGCTTTCGATTCGCTCTCCGATGCGGCAGCGATGGAGAAGATCAACTCGCATCTTGGGGGGCCTTTCCCGCCCGAACCCACGCGAACGAAACTGGCGACCCTCAACAACATGGTCCGGCACTCCAACGAAGTGTATGGATACATGTGCGTCTATTTGCGATTAAAAGGCATTGTGCCGCCATCGAGCGCGCCGGAGTAGGGCCGCCGCCGATTGACTCGAGTGGCGCGCGCGCTTCAATAAATCGACCAGACACCTGGCGTAGCCACCTCCAGGAGATGCCGGTCCGGATCCCGGAAATAGAGGCTGCAACCACCACGCTCCCACTTGCGTTTCTCTTCCACCGCGATTCCGTTTTCCTTCAGCCATGCTTCCCAACTCGCCAAGCCGTCGGCGCCAATGGCGAACGCGATATGAAGTTCGCCGTCGCCATCGTGCGGCGACAGCATCTCGCGTGAGCCGCCTTTCTTGAACAGCAACAATACCTGCCGGGTCCCAGCCTGCAGCGCGCAGCCGCGCTCTCCGAAATCGCTAATCATCTGAAATCCGAAAATCTTCTCGTAAAACCCAGCGGAACGGGCCACATCAGCGACATACAGTGAGGACTCCAGGATCCCTTCGGTGTTGGGACGCATATCCGCGTCCATTATCGCGCTACTCCACACCAACGCTTCGTTTCGGAGCGCGCTGAAAGCGCCCTGATCCGTGCCTGTGCAACCCGTCTCTCACCCTGCCCCACATTGCCCTTACTTCGGCACTCGCGAGAACTGACCCTACTTTGCTCGCTAAAAGTGACCCACCTCACCGGTACGTTCTAGTACCAGGTTTTGCCTGCGGCGACTGGTGAGAGGCGCATGCGCTCGACCGTAAGCAGATGATGTGAAAGCACCCCGCACGCCGGCGGCGTGGATGATATCGCTGGCGGGTTCTATTGCCTTTGGGCAAACCTGTTCTTCGTGTGGATCAGTCTAAGTGAGCAGAAGTGGGTCATTTCTCGCGAGCGCCGAGGTTGCCCTTATGATGTGTTACAGAAGATCGCACGGTTTTTAAGGAGACTGATCATGCATATTGGTGTTTGCTATTTTCCAACCGACTACGGCATCGACATCCGCGAGCTGGCCCGCGCCGCCGAGGAACGCGGCTTCGATTCGTTGCTGCTCCCCGAGCACACGCACATTCCCATATCCCGCCGCACTCCCTATCCGGGCGGCGGCGAGTTGCCCAAATGCTATTCCCACACGCATGACCCGTTCGTTGCCCTGTCGTTTGCCGCCGCTGCCACCTCGAAAATTCTGCTGGGCACCGGCATTTGCCTGGTCCCGCAGCGCGATCCCATCGTGACCGCAAAAAGCATCGCAAGCCTGGATCGCCTGTCGAATGGCCGCTTCCTGTTCGGCATTGGCGGCGGGTGGAATGTCGACGAAATGGAGAACCACGGAGCCCGCTACGAAACGCGATTCAAGCTCATGCGAGAACGCATCCTGGCGATGAAGGCGTTGTGGACCGAGGAGGAGGCATCCTTCCATGGCGAGATGGTGAACTTCGATCCGGTCTGGTTTTATCCCAAGCCGGCGCAACGCCCCCACCCTCCCATACTCCTGGGCGGTTCGAGCGACCACACCGTCAAGCGCGTCGTGGAATTTTGCGATGGCTGGTTGCCCATCGCCCGGACCGGCTTCAACGCCAGGGACGCAGTGGCGCGCTTGCGGCAAGCGGCATCAGCGGCGGGGCGGGACTTCTCCACACTGTCGATCAACACCTTCGCGGCGCCGCCCGAAGAGGCAGTTCTCGCCGAATACCGGGAAGCGGGAATCCAACGTTCCTTTCTCGTAATTCCCGATCTGACTCGCGACGAAATCCTGGGAGTCCTGGACCAGTACACGCGATTGATCGTCTGAGCTTGCGCATGATGAGGTTGCGGCCGGCATGTCCAGCGAGAAGCAAAAAATCTCCGCTCCGATCCGGAAAAAGCTGAAACAGGCCAGAGTTGCGAGACTGGCGACGTTGGATGCCAAAGGCGGACCTCACATCGTTCCGGTGTGTTTTGTTTATGACGGCAAGGCTTTCTATACAGCGATTGACCGGAAACCCAAACGTGTCTCTCCGGAGCGGCTGGCACGCATGCGGAACATCCGGGCGGTATCCCGCGTCGCGCTTTTGATCGACGAGTACGACGACGACTGGGCGCGGCTCTGGTATGTCTTGGTCCGCGGGAAGGCGAAGTTGATTCCCAACTCGGCTCATCCAGAGCGTGCCTCGGCGATTCGTAAGTTAAGAGCCAAATACCCGCAATACGCCCACGGAATGCTCGCCGACGATGCGCCGCTCATCCGCGTCACTCCCGAACGGGTCACCTGCTGGGGCAAAATCTAGGCGGAAGGCGGCTCCAACCCGCGCAAAGCTGGTCCGCTCGACGGCGGCCCACCCGCATCGTATTCCACAAGGGCCCGATTGAATTATTTGACCGGCAACTTGGCGGTGTTACTCATTACGCCATTCGACGTCACGACAACACTGGCGCTTCCGGAAGGCGTACCGGACGGAACGGTGAAATTGATCTGGTATAAACCCACCAACGCGGGAGCTAGTCCGCTGAACGCAACATCTGCTGTAGTACTTCCCACTGTCACCGTCGGCGAAAAGTTAGTGTTCGAGAGTGTGGTGCTGGAGGCGAGCGCTCCGGTGGTCCCCGCCGGCGTAACTGCGCCCAGGCCGGTGCAGTACAGCACCACCACTTCCCCGGGACTGGCGGGCGAAGCCGCATTCACCAGTGAATTGTCCGCACCATGCAGGAATGCTCCGTCCACGCCGTCGGGAAGGAAAATCCCCGGCTGGGCCGCCGCGACTGCAACTTGGATCGGAGCGCTTTGGGTGCGGCCGTTATTCACCACAACGGTTACATTCTGTTGTCCGGCGATTTCAAAGGGCGCCTGAGCGCTGATCTGTTCCGTGCCGTCAATGTTTACGACATCGAACAACGGTATGGCAGTTCCCCCGATCAGCACACTCGCGCCTGCCAAGGCGGTGGGCAGCGGAACCTGATTGAACTCCGCAATCCCGTGCACATTATTGGAGAGGTTCGCGCCAAAGATCGTAATCAACGCTCCGGCTGAGATTCCCGACTGGAAGCTGGCGCCGTTGGTGATGCCGGCTGCGCTAAACTGCGGTGTCACTCCCGCTCCCAAGCTGGATACTTCGCGAATCCTGTTGTTGCTTATGTCAGCTATATACAAGTTGCCCGGAGCATCCAGGGCGACTCCGAATTCGCCGTTAAACTCCGCCTGAACGGCCGGCCCGTTGTCGCCAGCGAACCCTTGGCCGCCATTGCCCGCCACCGTCGTGATGGTGCCGTTGCTGATCTTGCGGATGCGGTAATTCAGGTTGTCGGCGAAGTAGATGTCGCCGTTCTGATCGGCAACCAGGCCCCCGGGATAGTTCAGAGCTGCCGATGTGGCCGGTCCGTTGTCACCCGAATATGCCGCGCTCCCGTTCCCGGCGACTGTAGTAATAATTCCGTTCTTGTCCACCTTTCGGATGCGCTGATTGTACTGATCTGAAAAATAGATGTTGCCGGCCGAGTCCACCGTGATCGCCGTGGGATTGTTCAGGCCTGCGCCATCCGCGGGTCCCCCGTCGCCGGAATAAGTCCCCAGGCTGCGGGGACCTGCATTGGCGCCGGTGCCGGCAAATGTCGAAATAATTCCTGCAGGATTGATCATTCGAATCTTTTGCCCGCTCTGATCCGCTACGTAAAGATTGCCCTTGGAATCGACCACACAGCGAATGGGAACGTACATGGAAGCTTGCGTGGCCGGTCCACCATCGCCGGTACCGGCCTCGACACCATTGCCCGCGACCGTAGTGATATTGCCGGAGGTGTCCACTTTGCGAATGCGATAATTGCCTACGTCGGCGATGTACAGGTTGCCCGCGGCGTCCGTGCAAACCCCGGTCGGAGAATTGAGGGAAGCCTGCGCGGCCGGCCCCTCGTCCCCGGAAAAGCCTTGCGTGCCATTACCGGCGACGGTGGTGATGATTCCCTTGGAATCCACTCGCCGGACGCGATTATTGTTCTGATCTGCGATGTATAGATTCCCGAAAAAATCGGCCGCGACATAGGTTGCGCCGTTGATGGTGGCTTGCGTGGCTGGCCCTCCATCCCCGGAGTAGCTGGCCACGCCGTTGCCGGCTACGGTGGTAATCGTCTGTGCGCAAACCGAACCACTGGTTAACAGAAGAGCGGCTGCCAGAAAAGATCTGCGAAGCTTCATAGGGCTGATTATATCGATTCGCACTCGATCGCGACTAGTGCTGCGCTGCCTCCACCTCGCCCATGCCGCCCGGAGCGTGTCTAAGCTTCGCTCAAGAAAATCCCCCAGATTATAGGTGCTCCGATTCACCATTGCTGGTTGATGCTCCCAATTGTGCAATCGGCGCGATGAGGACTAATTGCAAGCCCATCAGCGCTCTCGCCAACGCGCCCACGATGACGCGGAAGTTCGCCTAGCGCGCAGGTCCCCATTCTCCACGCGCCGCTGCCTCTGGCCTGGGCCGATGAACCAATAGGTGCATCCCAAACGGCGATGGCCTTAGCAATGGCGCGCCATTTGCAGATGGCCTCAGCCCTTAAAGTCATTAAGAGCAATTGAGCGCACGCGGATGATAGCAGTGCACGTCGCTGCGGTTCTTGTCACCACCCTCACCCTGTGATAACGTCGGTTGCTTACATCTTTGAAAGCGAGGGTGCGAACGATGACCCGCAATACTTATCTTTCTTATTGCCTCGTACTTGCTCTTGGCGGATTGATCGGCTGTACAAGCGCACCCCCCAAGCAAGCCGCCCCGCCGCCAGACAAGATCGAGGGGTTGGCCCAGGTGGTTCTCACCGAAACGACCCAGTTGGATGCTTCTATCAACGGCGGTGGACCCACCGTCTATCTTATCGATGGCCTGAATCGCTACCGCCTCTTCTTCGATAAAGCCTCTCCGGTTGAACCGGGGAAGGAGTACATTGCCGAGGGAGTCTATGCGCAAAGGGCTATCGATGCGCTTGGCGACCCCAACCAGGGCAAGAACGGTTATCCGCTTGGATCAAGCTGCGACAGTGTCGTGAGGACGGCTTGGCCCGCGCTGTCCTTTGATGTTGTGGACTCATACTCCACCAGCTTGTGCGACAAGGTGAAACGTTTCCCTGCCAGGCCCGTGTTCATGGTGATGCAGATCAAGCCAGTTACCGATTCAGCGAAACAGAAGCAGGATGCCGGCGTTGTGGAGAAGGAAGTCCCGCCAGTCTCTGTTCCGGCGGACAAACAACGCGCTCTTCTAGTCGCGGGGCCGACTGTGCTGACCGCGCCCCTTTGGGACCCTACGGGCGACTCGGTTCACTGCAAAGTCGTCATCGACGAGGAAGGCAAGATTGCCGAACTCGACAGCGGCTCAGAACTCTGCGAGAGCGTGCCATGGTCTCAGTTCCGTTATCAGCCCACTGTCAAAGGTGGCCATCCAGTCAGAGTGAATACCGAGGTGGATGTGCGCTTCGACCCGCGAAAATAGAAAACATCGCGGAACGCGGGCCGTGTCTGGCCACCGATGGCTGCTCCGCTGCCATAGTCGCCACACTGGGAGGCCATGCCCCGGCTACCCGGTTTCGCTCTTTTGGCTCGGGGAGTATAATTTAGCGATTCAAGGCTTGTTTCCTGGCCGGTGTAACGCGGGAGGTTCGTAGATGACAACACTGAGGACTTTGCTCGCCGGATGTTTGCTCGGGATGACAGCGCTCGCCGCGCCCAATCCCGTTACCTTCAACAAGGACGTTCTTCCCGTGCTACAGAAGAACTGCCAGAATTGCCACCGCCCCGGAGAAGTGGCTCCGATGTCCCTGCTGACGTACTCGGAAGCGCGTCCGTGGGCCAAAGCGATCAAGGTTGCAGTGCTCACGCAGAAGATGCCTCCGTGGTTTGCCGATCCTCAATATGGCCACTTCGCCAACGATCGCCGGCTGCGCCCCGAGGAGATCAAAATCCTCACCGCATGGGCCGACAACGGTGCGCCGGAGGGCGACGCCCAGGACAAACCCGCGGCGCGCGAGTTCACCAACGGCTGGCAGATCAAGCCGGACATGATCATCGAAATGCCGGAAGAGTTCCACCTGCCGGCCACCGGGACCATCAATTATCAGTACATCCGGGTCAAGGGCAATATTAAGGAAGATATCTGGGTGACGGCCGCCGAGATGCGCCCCGGCAATCCTAAAGTAGTGCATCACGGAAAGCTCTGGGTGCTGCCGCCCGGATCGAAATGGATGGCGGACGCGATGCCGGGCAGGGCGGTGGAAGGCCGCGAGACCGGCAAGAACGACCAGGTGGACGGCAACGATGTGCTAGGCAAGTTTAACCCCGGATTGGGCCCGCAGAGCTTCGATGTCGGCGGCTCCGCGAAACTGGTGCCGAAGGGCTCGGACTTTGTCTTCGAATTGCACTACACAGCATCCGGGACCGCCACAACGGATCGCTCCAAGGTGGGGCTGGTACTCGCCAAGGAACCGCCGCGGAAACGATATTATCTGACGCCGGGAACACCTTCGGCGGTAAACCTTGTGATTCCTCCAGGCGACAGTAACGCCGAGGTGGTGGCGGAAGGCACCGTGGGCGTCGACGCGGAACTGGTCTACATTCAGCCGCACATGCATCTGCGCGGCAAAGACTACGAACTTCGCCTGATCTTCCCGAACGGCCAAACCGAAACGGTCTTCAAAGGCAAATGGGATTTCGATTGGCAGCTCGGCTACGACCTGGCCGATCCCCTGCCTGTGCCCAAGGGCACTCGAATCGTAACCATCGCACATTTTGACAACTCCGCCAACAATAAGTACAACCCAGATCCGCAGAAGGAAGTCCATTGGGGATTACAGAATTGGGACGAGATGCAGGGCGGGTTCCTGGGCTTCATCGTGGATCGGAACACGGACATCAGCAAAATCATGAAGCCTTCTGGCGTGAGCCTGCAGCCGCGCGGCAAGTTCGGCCCGGTGCTGAGTATGCTGGAGGCAGCGCCGAACAGGTAAAGCCCGGTCTCTACGGCCGGACTGAACGCACTGCCTCGGTCAGTGATTTCCCAGAGTGCCTTGCGGGCGCGCCGGGTCGCCTCCCACTGTCGGAGGGCCTTGCAGATGGGGCACATCCTGATTGTTTTCCTGGCAGATGTACTCCATCAGCTCGTAACCGGCGGGGGCGCGGTGGGCTGTGAAGGTCACCTGGAACGGCCTCTCATACGCCCCCGGATCGTCAATCGTGACTTGGTTGATTAGCTTGTCGGGACCATCGAACGTATAGCGCTCCACGGTGTGCAGACGCTCGGTGTGTGGATGTCCCTTGAAGTCGAACCAGAAGCGATCGTTGTAGCCAACAGTATCGACCACCAGCGTTTTTCCCTCGAAGTGGCCGATAGAGTGGCCGTACCATGTGGGGTCGGGATCGGCTGGATGGGGGCGGCCGTCCATAAAGATTTGGCGGTAGGTGTGAATGTTGCCCTCGAACAAGAAGAAGATGTGTGTGGGCGTCTGAACGATGCGCCAAGGATACGGTGCGATGCGAGGCACGCCGGTGGGCAAACAACGGGTCTCGGGATCGTCTTTGGAAAGCCGCGATTCGAAAATCCTGCGCGCTTCAGGGCGGAGCGATAATCTCTCGCCCGGCTTCAAACCTTCGGAGATGTCATTGATCGGGCCGCCGCCTTGATAGATGCCCGAAAAATCGGGTGTCTGGGCGACAAGCGTTATGGTGAAGGCAACGAATAGCAGCGCGATTCTCATCGGAGCCCAGCCTCTTATGCCGCACTTTCTAAGCAGCGCGACAACGTCGCAATGGCCGGTGTTTCGCCGCTGGGAGAGAAACATTGAGTTGACCTTGCTTAGTTTACTCGATTCACAGAATGGATCGCGGCCGTATCGGATCACGCGCTTAAATTCGCGCCACCATTTTCCTGGACGCCCACTGCTCCTCTTGCAGCGTCGCGTATTCGCTCGTGGCCTGTTGGGATGGCTGAATGTTCGCCATCCGCCACCAGCCGTGATCAGCGACGTGAATTATTCTGGCGCTGGTTTCCTCCGAACACGACGTGCCCAATTCCGCGCCGCCCTCATTTGATGTGGCCTTCGGTAAAGTCCCGGTTATTCTCCTCGCAAGAATACTCGATCAGTTCCTGGCCAGGTTTCATGCGCCAGAAAGTCCGCGCATTCGTCCACGGTCTGGTGTAGGTTTTGGGATCGTCAATCTTGACCTCGTAGGCGATGTGATCGGGGTCCGTCATCCGAAAACGCTCCACGACGTGCAGTTGATCGGAGTGAGGATGGCCAAGCGTATCTAGCCGCGTCTTTCCGTTGAACCCGATGGTATCGATCTCCAGAGTGTCGCTATCCCAGTTCCCCACCGAGTTGCCGAACCAGGTTGGGTCCAGATCCTGAGGATGCTTGCGGTCCATGTAGACAACGTGAAACCAGGTGTTCTGCTCGAACAGCAGAGCGATATATTGATCGTTCTGCATAACCTGGATTGGATATCCGCCCACGTTCATGGATCGCAGCAGGCCGAAGGGCAGGCAGTGTCCCGTATAGTCGAACTTGGATACGTCGTAGTTCTTAAAATTATCGGCGCCCCAAGCTGTGAAGGGGAGTGCGCCCGCACCTTTCTGGTTTTCCCCGTCCTTCGTCATATCCGGGACATAGGGATGTTGCCACACACCTTGCAGGTTCGGGTGGCCATCCGGCGTGCGCGGAATGCTTGCGGTGTTGCTTGCAGCCGGGGCTTGCCCGCGCATGGCAGTGGGTGCCAACCACCCGATAACCAAGGCCGTGACAACGATCCCAGGAATCGCAAAGGAGCGCGTCTTCATCATGGAGAACTTCTCAGAAACTGATCGCCCTTACTTCAACAGTCCGTCCAGAACTGCCTGGCACACGTACTCTTGCAGGTGCCAGTTGGGCGCCAGAGTAAAGGTGCGCGTGAACGAGTACGGCTTGGTGAACGCCTTGGGATCTTCAATCGTGAGATCCACCTTCAGGTGGCCCAGGTCTGGCCGCTGGTAGCGCTCGATCAAGTGCATCTCGTTGCTGTGCGGCTTGCCCGTGGAATCCAGCCAGGTTCTATCATTGAACCCTATCGTATCCACCACCAGCGTATCGCCGTCCCATTTGCCAATGGATTGGCCAGTCCAACTCTCGGGTTCCAGATCGAGGTTATGCTGACGGCCATCCAGGAAGAAACGCCGGTAGCTGTGCGTGCTGCCTTGCCATAACAGGACAATCTCATCCTTCTTCTGTACAATTTTGTACGGCAGCGGGTTGATCCTTACTGCGCCGTCGGGTAAACAGTAGCGCTCCGGATCATCCTTCTCCGTCTTGGCCTTTCGTTCATCGTAAATTTTCTGTGCCCAAGGCTGATAAGACGGCTCGCCGGGGAGCAGAGTGCTGGCAGGAACCCAGACACCCGATAGATCCACACGCCCTTCTTCAGTGCGAGGTGTCTGGCCAGCCGGGGGCGAGGGAGCTTTGCGAGGTTTCGGAGGCGGAACGCCGTCCCTGCGTACAGTGCCCTCACCGTCGTTAATTTTGTACGCGGCATCCATGTGCCCGGGATCCTGATTATTTTCGTTGCAAACGTACTCGGTCATCTCCATCCCGGTCTCGAGCGTGGTAGTTCGATGAAAAGTCCATGGCTTGGTAAATACACCGGGATCTTCTATGGTGACGTCCATCTCCATGTTGCCGTAATCGACCCGGTGGAACGTTTCGATCACGTGCATGGCCGGGGTATGCGGCGTGCCGGCAAAGTCGAACCATGACTTCTCAAAAAAACCGACCGAATCTACCACCAGTGTGTCGCCATCCCAATGGGCGCGCGAGTCTCCATAGAATGTGGGCTTGAGATCCTTGGGATGACTGCTGCCATCCACGAAGAATTGCCGGTACATATGCGTGTTGCCTTCAAAGAGCATCAGAACCAGTCCTGGGGTGGCAAAGAGGGCCGTGTGATAAGGCGCGGCCCGGGGCGGTCCTCCGGGAAGGCAGCGTGCTTCATAATCTTCCGCGCCCTCTTTCGCTTTGCGCTCGTCCACCACTTTCTGCGCCCAGGGCAGTATGTTCGGACCCACGCCGCCGCTGCCTCCGAAGCCGTTCCAAATTCCGGTGAGATCCGGATGGCCGTCTGATAGACGCGGCACCGGGCCGGGCGGCCCTTTGGGCCTCTGAAATCTGCCGCGCCTTGCGCCTGCCACCGAAGGCGCGCCCGAATCCGGCGGCGAAGCGGGAGTCTGGGCCAGAGCACTTCCCAGAGCAATCACCGCCGCAGTCAAATAGGCTGCCAGATTACCCACAATCGTTCTCCTGACTGCTCCCATTTATTGATTTGGCGGCGTATCCGGTGGTGGCGGGGCATATGCGGAGCCAGCTCCCACCTTACGGCCATCCGCCAATGTGACGCTCCGGGCACTCCCGTTCATCGAGCTGTCCTTCGCCGCAAAACCTTCCACGGTCACCTGATCGCCAACCTTGAGCGAACTCTTTCTCCAGCCCTGTTTCAGCAGAACAGGGATGGCGCCCAGCTCAAAGTTCCAGTTGTCGACCTTCCCATCGGCGTCCTTCACGTCCACATAGAATCGCGCATGCGGATTCATCCACTCCACTTTGGTGACGGTGCCGGTCAATTTGATCGGTTTTTTGGAATCGTATTCGGCCGCAAACGAGTGGTGTGCGAATATCGGGAACGCGCCCGTCATAAGAGTAAAAGCGGTGGCAAAAACGATCGTTTTAGTTTTCATTTAAACTCCTTTTCCGGCGTGTTCCCGGGAACCTTCGACTCGGAACTCAATTAGCAGTATTGCAGCGCCATAGACGCAAACCACAACTTGCGGGGGAGCGTATCATGCCAACGTGGAAGTGTCAAGGGTCGCTTCACAGGGTCGCTTCACAGGTGCCACTTCACAGCGCGCCTGACGCCTCACACGCCACCGCCAGCATCGTGGGGCATGTCTTGCAAATGGATATATAATCGATGACTACATTGGAGGCCACTCACTTGGGGAACTGGTCCTGTGGAACAACCGCTGCGTTGGCCGGGCTGATGGCGCTGCTGGCTGGCGCGCCGGCGTGGGCGCAGGTGGATTTCAGCGGCGAATGGGCGCCCTTCTATCACGAAGACCCGGTCGAACGCGGACCCGGCGCGGAACTGGGCGACTACACCGAATTGCCCATCAACGATGCCGCGCGCATGCAAGCCGATAGCTACGATGCCGACCGCATCTCCGTGGTCGAAGAATACCAGTGCCGGCCGCACTCGCCCGATTACGGATTCCGCAGCCTCGGCAATCTGCGCATCTGGAGCGAGGTGGATTCACGCACGCAACGCATCGTCGCCTTCCATAGCCATACCCTGGCCTACGACAACGAACGAACCATCTATATTGATGACCGGCCGCATCCGCCCCCCTACGCCGTGCACACCTGGCAGGGCTTTTCGACGGCGAAGTGGGAAGGGAATATGCTCACCATCACCACCACGCACCTGAAGACCAGCTATATGCGCCGCAACGCGCTGCCGCGCAGCGATCAAGCCATCATCACCGAGCACTGGCTCCGTCACGGCGACATCCTGACTGTGATCACCATCACCGAAGATCCGGTTTTCCTGGAAGAGCCGCTGGTGCGCAGCACCAACTGGTATCTCGACCCCGGCCAGCATCTGCAACCCTACGGTTGCGAGTACGAGCCCGAAGTTCCCCGCCCCGAAGGTACGGTGCCGAACTTCCTCCCCGGCCAGAATCCGTTCCTGCACGAATTCGCCAATTATTACGGCCTGCCGTTTGAAGCCACGCGCGGCGGCAAGGAAACGCTCTACCCCGAATTTCAGGAAAAGCTAAAAGACTACAAACCGCCAGCCAAATGCCAACGCTATTGCCGCTGCCTGGGACTTTTCGAATGCGACGTAAACTCGAAGTAATCCTGATCGCGTCGCTTGCCGCCGCATGCGGTTACGCGCAATCGGCCGCACCTGCGCCTGCCCTTCCGTCTGTCGATGACATCGGCGTGCTGAAGGTGCAGGGCAACGTCTACATGCTGGTCACCGCTGCCGGCAACATCGCCGCGCAGGAGGGCGACGATGGAATCCTGGTGGTAAACACCGGCACCGAAGCGTTTGCGCCCCAAGTCGCTGCGGCGCTGAAGAAACTGGCCGCGAAGCCGATTCTGTGGGTGGTCAATACCGATGCCGCACCCGCTCACATCGGCGGCAACGACGCGCTGCCGCGCCTCAGTGGTCTCGCGCCGCGCCAGCAGCCGCGCATCGTGGCTTACGAAAACGTGCTGGATCGCGTCAGCCACCGCCAGCCCCGCGTTCCCGATGCCCTCTGGCCCAACGATGAGTACTTCTCCCCCACGAAGGATTTTTCGTTCAACGGTGAAGCCATTGAGGTGTATCACGTTCCGAACGCGCTCACTGACGGCGATAGCATGGTGCACTTCCGCCGGTCGGATGTGCTGGCCACCGGTGATGTGTTCACGCCCGGCCGCTATCCGGTCATCCACACCGATCAAGGCGGCACCATACAGGGCGAGCTGGATGCACTCAACCAGATCCTTCGCATCACGGTCCCGTTGAAATACGAAGAGGCCGGAACATATGTTATTCCGGGCCGCGGGCGCCTGTGCGATGAAGCCGATGTGGTGGAGTATCGCAACATGGTGACTATCGTGCGCGACCGCATTCGCGCCCTCGCCGCCAAGGACAACACGCTCGAACAAGTCAGAGCCGCGCGCCCCACCCGCGACTACGACACGCAGTACGATAAAGCCTCGGCCGATGCATTCGTTGAAGCCATTTTCAAGACTGTGGCGAACAAGAAATGACCGCACGCTTCACGCTTCTCTCTATTGCCGTAGCAGCACTGGCGCAAACGCTGCTCGCCCAACCACCGCGCCCGCCCGCGCCCAACTGTTCGCCGCGCGAAGCCGCGCCCGTCGATTTCACCGGCTACTGGGTCTCGGTCGTTTCCGAAGACTGGCGCTGGCGCATGGTCACGCCCGCCAAGGACGATTTCGCCGGCATCCCCTTCACGCCCGAAGGCCACCGCGTCGGCGACCAATGGGACCCGGCCAAGGATGAGGCTTCCGGAGACACCTGCAAAGCCTACGGCGCGGCCGCCATCATGCGCCTGCCCGGACGCGTCCACATCACCTGGCAGGACGATTCCACGCTCAAAATCGAAACCGACACAGGGATGCAGACGCGCCTGTTGAAATTCGGGGCCACCGCTCCCGCGGATCTCGCGCCGTCGCGCCAGGGCTTTTCCGCCGCGCAGTGGGAGCAGCCCGAGCACGGAATGGCCAAGCCGCAGTTCGGGTTCGGCGCCACGCGCGTGGGCAATCAAGGCCGCGCGCTGGAAGTCACCACCACGCATTTGGTGCCGGGCTATCTTCGCAAGAACGGATTCCCGGTGAGCGGCAACGCGATGGTGAAAGAAGATTTCGACTTGTTCACCGAGCGCAGCGGCCAGCCCTGGTTCGTGGTCACCACCATCGTGCAGGACCCCCTGTACCTGCAGGAACCCTTCGTCACCAGCTCAAACTTCAAGAAACAAGCAGACGACTACCACTGGAATCCGCGGCCTTGCTCCGCGCGCTAAAAGACAATTTAGTCGAAGTTGTTCTTGCTCCCTCACGGACGGAATGCCAGGAAGACGGCTTTGGGCGAGATGGGCCGAGTGCGGTTAGTGCCCGGAAACAGCCAGTCGCCGGACGTTCCGATTGCCAGCAGGTGCGCTGCAGATCGTCCAGCATCCGTTGGCGAAGTGCGGTCACAAGAAAGCTACTTGGCTGTGACCACATTCGCAAATCGCAACCCGAGACCAGCGCCGGGCCATGCCATGTCTCGGACCGCCGGAGGCTTAGTTCAATGCCCCATAGCATTCCTGGGTTGACGTGATCGCTTATCTTGCGGTGTTGCGTTAAGATCCGACGCCTGCGTCCTGTGCGATTAGTCCGAAACGAAGGCCTCTTAGGTCCGGCCATGCGTAGAGCGATCTCGATATGTCCTCTTAGCTAAGATGGATATTGAGTCTTGACCGGTGGTCTCAGTTTCCACCGCCGGCCGATCTCGCGAAACCGTACTCAATGAACACCGAGCTCTTTATCCGCCGCCCAGTGATGACGAGCGTTCTGATGCTGGCCATTCTGGTGGCAGGCATCCTCGGCTATAGCCTCCTGGCCGTCAGCGATCTGCCCAACGTCGACTTCCCCACCATTCAGGTCTCAGCCGGCCTGCCAGGCGCCAGCCCGGAAACCATGGCGTCCACCGTCGCTACGCCGCTCGAAAAGCAATTCACCACCATCGCCGGCCTGGATGAATTGACCTCTACCAGTTCGCTCGGGTCGACCAATATCACGCTCCAGTTCTCGCTAAGCCGCAACATTAATTCCGCGGCTCTCGACGTGCAATCGGCCATGACCGCCGCCGTTTCCCAATTGCCGGCCAACCTGCCCACCCCGCCCACGCTCCGGAAAGTGAATCCCAGCGAATCGCCCATCCTCTTTCTGGGCCTCACTTCTCGCACCCTGCCCCTCTACACGGTCGACCAGTACGCGGAGGTGCAGCTCGGCGAGGAGATTTCGAGAGTGGAGGGTGTGGCGGAGGTCGAGGTCTACGGTTCCGTCCCTTATGCGGTGCGCGTCCAGGTGAATCCCGACCAGTTGGCCAGCCGCCAGCTTGGCATCGACCAGGTGGCTGGCGCCATTCAAAACGCCAATGTCACTATGGCCATGGGAACGCTCTATGGTCCCAATACGGCGTATAACCTCCAATCCAACGGTCAATTGAACGATGCGGAGGCGTATCGCCCGCTGATTGTCGCCTATAGCAATGGGGCCCCGGTTCGCCTCGATGAGGTCGCCAAGGTATTCGATGGCGTTCTGGACGAGGATGTCGCCGGCTGGGTCAACGGAGTTCCAGGCGTGGTTCTCGCCATTGAACGCCAACCCGGGGCCAACACCATCGATGTGGTCAAGGCCGTCCGTGCGCTCTTCCCGCGGTTCCGCGCCATTATGCCGCCGTCGCTCATCATGACGGTGGAACATGATCGGTCGATTTCCATTCTCCAGTCCGTGGATGACGTCAAGTTCACGCTCCTGCTGGCCGTTTGTCTGGTGGTTCTTGTCATCTTCCTCTTTTTGCGGAATCTCTCTGCCACGCTGATTCCCAGCTTTGCCGTACCGATGTCCATCCTCGGCACCTTCGCCGTAATGTACGTGCTGGGCTATACCATCGACAACCTCTCGCTTCTGGCCCTGACCCTATCCGTCGGATTCGTGGTCGATGACGCCATCGTCATGCTTGAAAACATCGTGCGCCACATGGAAATGGGCAAACGCACCATGCAAGCCGCGCTCGATGGATCGAAAGAGATCGGCTTCACCATCCTTTCGATGACATGCTCGCTGAGCGCTGTGTTTATTCCGGTGTTTTTCATGAGCGGTATCCTGGGCCGGCTTCTGCACGAATTCTCCGTGGTCATCATCTCCGCCGTTCTGGTTTCCGGTGTCGTGTCGCTCACGCTCACGCCGCTGCTCTGCAGCCGCTACCTGCGTCCCGAGCACGAAAAGGAGCACGGCTGGCTGCATAATAAACTCGAAGGAATCCTGAACTTCGCCCTGAATTCCTATGGCGTGAGCCTGCGCTGGGCCATGCGCCACCGCGCACTCGTGATGTTGTTCGGGCTTTTCGTCCTGGCCGGCACAGCCTGGGAATTCTGGATCATCCCCAAGGGCTTCCTTCCCATAGAAGACATGTCCCAGCTCAACGTCCAAACGGAGGCCAAGCAGGGGATCTCGTTCGACGCGATGAAGCGGGATCAGGAGACTTTGAACCAGATCATGCTCCAGGATCCGAACACACTTCAATTCCATTCGTCCATCAGCGATTCGGGTGGAACCGGCCTGAACAACGGCAACGTTGCCTTACACGTGAAGGACATCTCGGAGCGCGAATGGACCAATAGCCCGGAATATGAGCGTCTGGCGGCGGAGTACGGATCCGGCGGTCTGTTGGGAACGATGGTTCACGCGACGCGCCCGTTGTTCGAACATCACATGACCATCCAGGACCTGGTGCGCGAGTACCAACCCAAGTTCGACACCATTCCCGGGATGCGCGCGTACATCCAGATCCCGCCAGCCATCCAGATCGGCGGGCGGTCCACCAAGAGTGAGTATCAGTACACGCTAGAGAGCCCGGACACCACGACACTTTATCAATACGCGGAAATGCTTGAGGCCGGGATGAAAAAACTGCCCGGTCTGGCCGACGTGACCACCGATCTGCAGAATCGGAGTCCGCAGGCGAATGTGGTCGTCGATCGCGACAAGGCTTCCGCGCTTGGGATCACCCCCGAACAGGTCGAAACCGCACTTTATGCCGCCTATGGCCAGAACCAGGTGTCCAACATATACACGCCCACCAACCTCTACAAGGTTGTTCTTCAGGTTGAGCCCAAGTATCAAAGCGATCCCGGCATGCTCTCCGAGCTCTACATCCGCTCTTCTTCCGGGAAATTGATCCCGCTCAGCGCCGTCTCCAAGTTCGTCAACAACTTTGGCCCGCTTACCGTCAACCACACTGGCCAGCTCTCGTCGGTCACCTTGTCTTTCAACCTGCGTCCCGGCGTCGCCATCGGACAGGCGGTCAATGGAGTGGAGACCCTGGCGTCGGGGTTGCTGCCGGAATCGATCACCGGCAGTTTCCAGGGCACGGCCAAGGCCTTCCAGCAGTCGCTGACGGGCTTGGGCATTTTGCTGGCGATGGCCGTGCTCGTGATCTACATGCTGCTCGCTGTTCTCTACGAAAGCTTTATCCATCCCATCACCATTCTTACGGGTCTGCCGTCGGCCGCGTTCGGCGGTCTGCTCACGCTGTCGCTCTTTCACGTGCAGCTCGATCTGTTCGGCTTCGTCGGCTTGATCATGCTGATCGGCATCGTCAAGAAGAACGCCATCATGATGGTCGATTTCGCCGTCGAGTTGCAGAGATCCGGCGTCAGCGCCAGCGAAGCGTCCTATGAAGGCTGCATGATCCGCTTCCGGCCCATCATGATGACCACCGCGGCAGCCATCATGGGCACGCTGCCCATTGCCCTGGGCGTAGGAGCGGGAGCCGACGAGCGCCGTCCGCTCGGGCTTTGCGTGGTCGGCGGATTGATTTTCGCTCAGTTCGTCACGCTATATCTGACGCCGGTGTTCTACACGTACATGGATGGTTTGCAACGACGGCTGAGTCGCAGCAAGGTGAGAAGAGTGAAGGCCGAGGCGCAACCGGTTGCCACACATCCGGACCCAGTGCTCGCGCCGCAGAGTAAGAGCCTCGCTTCCGACTAACCCGTGAGGAGATTCCCCGGGCCTGCTGGGGAGGCGCAGAAGTTTAGCGTTGCAAAGCCGCGAGAAGATATCGCTCGTCGGCACAATGGCTTACGAAAATGTTCGGGCGGCAGGCCCACTGCCGGCGAAACGCCGGTCTCATGGAAGCAAGAATAAGCCGAAGGCTGGCTGAGATCACCCATTCTGTCCCCGGCGCCCGCCTAAACTAGAAGAGTGATGCTCAAATGGCCCGATGTGCTCAGCCTCGCGAAGAATGGCAACCCGGCGCCCGATCGCAAGGTCGTCAAGACTGACGCCGAATGGCGCAAACAGTTAAGTGACGAGGAATACCACGTCACCCGGCAGGCCGGAACTGAGCGCGCCTTCAGCTCGGAAATGTGCAGCCTCTTTGAGCCGGGAATCTATTCCTGCCTTTGCTGCGATACGGTCCTGTTCGATGCATCGGAGAAATTCGAGTCCGGTACTGGATGGCCGTCCTTCACCCAGCCGATCCAGGACAATGTCATTGCCTACCGGTTTGACGGTCCCGCGTTCTTGAAGCGCATCGAAACCATTTGCAATACCTGTGATGCCCATCTCGGGCACGTCTTCCCGGACGGCCCGGCGCCGAGCGGTCTGCGATATTGCATGAACGCCGTGGCGCTGCGGAAGGCCGCCAAGGTCTGAGGCGGAACTCGCAGACCCAGCTCCCTGCAAGATTGGCCCGACGCCGGGAGACTCGCCAGAGGCAGGCTGGCGCGTTTGCAACATATTCCGGGGCGGCAATGATCCTTTCGTCGCGCGTACCGCGAGAACAAATTAAGGAACCAGAGGTTCTGGACCAATCATTGGCACACGGTGCGGCGATCGAAGCTTGCGTCGACGTAACCTGATCGTCATTTTCCACTCACGCATTTCTGCCGTTCTCCGATAAGGCTTCATGAATGGTCCAAATCGCCTCACCTTATAGCGATCAAAGGACTCGATTGTGACCGGGAATGTGATGAACAATAAAACGCTGGGAACGGTGATTCCGTGTTTCGCGATTCTGCTCGGCATGTCGCTCGATGGACAGGTATCCGCGCCGGCCAGCCAGTTCACCGAGAACGATATCGCGACTTTGAAGGCGCAACTGGC
This sequence comes from Bryobacterales bacterium, assembly GCA_963776805.1. Taxonomy (GTDB): domain Bacteria; phylum Acidobacteriota; class Terriglobia; order Bryobacterales; family Bryobacteraceae; genus Palsa-89. Next base: position 147,949 of record CAVZOD010000028.1, on the reverse strand, counting down.
CGAGCAACAGAAGCAAATTGAGGCGCTGAAGTCGGCTGTTGAAGAGGAGAAGAAGCTCATAGAGAAGGCCGCCAGTGGCACCCGGGACAGTCAGGACGGCTTTGCCTTGCCGCGCGACAAAGCGCTGGGAGATGTGGCCAGTATCACGCCGATTATTCCGCCGGTCACGCCTGTAACGACAGCGGTGGTCAATGCCGGGCAAAAGACAACCATCGCCGGTAATCCCTGCGACGGTCCTGGGGACACGAATGTGGTGCCTCCTTATTTGCGGTTCGGCAGCGTTTGCATCGTCTCGGTCGGGTTCATGGACGCGACCTTCGTGTGGCGCGACAAAAATGCGGCGTCCGGTATTGGAAGCAATTTCGGGAGCGTCCCCTACAATAACGTGGCCAACGGAAAACTCTCTGAAAGCCGCTTTAGTCCGCAGAACTCGCGCATTGGTTTCCGCATTGACGGCGATTGGAAGGGGACTCACTTCATCGGCTATAACGAGTTCGATTTCCTCGGCACCAGCGGCTCCAGCGCGCTCACGGTCAACAACGGCGCTTTTGTGTCCCGCATCCGTCTTTATTGGTTGGACGCGAGGAAAGGGGGCTGGGAGTTTCTGGCTGGTCAAAGCTGGAGCATGCTGACGCCGAACCGCAGAGGAATCTCCCCGTTGCCGGGCGACATCTTCTACTCGCAGGTGATGGACGTGAATTATATGGCGGGCTTGACCTGGAGCCGGCAGCCGGGCATGCGTGTCCTTTACCACGCGGGCGACACGATGACTTTCGGCTTTGCGGTTGAGAATCCCGACCAGTACATTGGTGGTTCCGGGGGCGGCTCTACGATCGTCCTGCCGGCCGCCTATACCGGATTGTCCGGCACCCAGCTTGACGCGGGCAGCCTGGTGAATGCGGCGCCCCAACTCACGCCGGACTTCATCGCCAAAGTGGCATTTGATCCGGGTTCGCGGTTTCACGCCGAGGTGGGCGGAATCGTGAGCACCTTCAAGGATCTGAATACGGCCAACTTGTCTCTAGGCCAGACTGATACCAAGGCGGGAGGTGGTGTGCTGGCCGGCATGAACGGGGAAATTTTCAAAGGTTTCCGCCTGATCACCACCAACTTCTGGGGCGATGGCGAGGGCCGGTATCTGTTCGGTCAAGCTCCGGATCTGGTGGTAAACGCCAATTCCAGCATGAGCCTGCTGCATGCCGGCGGCACCGTGGATGGTTTTGAAGCCAAAGCGGGCAAGTTCCTGCTGTTCGCATATTACGGCGGCATCTACATCGGACGCGACACCGTGATTGACGCCAGCGGGAAGCTGGTCGGTTACGGTTATACAGGCTCGTCGAACAGCCAGAATCGTGCGATTCAGGAAGGTACATTCGGTTTCAATGAGACCGTTTGGGCTAACCCGCGCTATGGCGCTATCAATTTGATTGGTCAATATGAATACCTGACGCGTGCGCCGTGGTACGTTGCTCCCAATAACCCGGATGCCACCCACGACAGCACCATCTACTTCGACGTCCGGTACACGCTGCCGGGAAGCATGCCGGCTTTTTAGTAGAACGCTTACCGGTAATAAAACCGGAGGGCCGGCTAAGGCTGCGAAGCATCGGCGGAGAGTGTACTCTTCTGGCCGTGCGACCCTGTCAAAAGCCAACTTAAGGCGTAAGGGCCGAAGGAATCGACGTTCGGGACGATAAGGTTCTTGAACGGATGAGCCGCTCGAATTGGCAGCGACATCCGGGCCAAGAGCCATGACCTTCACCGAGGACAACACTACCGGCGCACTTAGAGTCTCTTGGGATGGTTTGCTCCGTCGCGACATATTCGCCTGATGCCGCCAAGTAAGAGCCTGTCACCGTAACCATCCCCGCAATCATTCCGATTAAAGATAAAGTGTCAGCTAATCGTCTAGCGAAGCTGATAGGTAATCTTGACCTCAAGCAGGCTGCAATGTCAGCGCCTGCTCGATTTCCCGCATGTCTTCTGCATTAAGCCTGACGTCAGCCGCACCGGCAATCCCATTTACCTGCTGTGCGCTGCGGACTCCGACGATCGCGCCGGTGACAGCGGGGTTCCGCAAGGTCCACGCGATGGCCACCTCGCCCGGCGTCGCGTTTTGGCGCTGCCCAATGGAGCGCAGCGTTTCGACCAGCCGCAGATTGCGCGAGAGCAGCGGCTTCTGGAAGTTCGGGCTGTTCTTCCGCCAGTCGTCTTCGGGAAGTGCCGCGATCCTTTCCCGCGTCATCGCGCCAGTCAACAATCCAGAAGCCATAGGGGAATAAACGATGACGCCGATATGATGGCTCAACGCAAACAGAAGCGTCGAGGTCTCGACTTCCGGGAAGAGAAGCGAATATGGCGGCTGGAGTGAAGCTATCGGCGCTACATTTTGCGCGCGCTGCATCTGCGCTGCGCTGAAGTTGGAGACTCCGATGTTCCGGATCTTTCCTTCTGCCATCAGCTTCGCCATCTCGCCGACCGCTTCTTCGATCGAGCCGGGCGAAGCACTCTCGGGATTCCCGGCCCATGCCGGCCAATGGATCTGATACAGGTCGATGCTGTCCACTTCCAGTCTCTTGAGGCTCGCCTCAGCTTCCCGCCGAATGGAGGCAGCCTGAAGATTGTGCGATATCTTGCCGGATCGGTCCCAGACCAGGCTGCACTTGGTGAAGATGTACGGGGGCTTCGCGATTCCTTTGATAGTGCGGCCGACCACGGTTTCGGAATGCCCGAGACCATAGGCCGCCGCGGTGTCGATCCAATTGATTCCGCGATCCAGTCCGGCACGGATCGCGGCGCTGGATTCGGAGTCATCCTGCGCGCCCCACCCGAATTCCCAGTTACCTCCGCCGATGGCCCAAGCTCCGATCCCAATCGGCGTAATGTTCAAATCACTTTGTCCCAATGTTCGTAATTTCATTCTCAATTCTCCTAAAGTAAGTGCTTCATGCCAATGGAAATGTACAAGAGCCGATCCAGCGACATCGCTCCGGAACCCCTCACGATAATCACCACCGCCAAAGCGATGGCCAGCAGGTGATATTCATAGCCGTGGCCTTTCCTGTCTGCAAACCCGTTAAGGAAGAGCCCGTAACGGCCGTTTACCATCACAATGGCTGCTAACATAACCACGACGATTCCGGCAGCCGCGACACGGCCGAGTAAGCCGGCGATGAGTCCCAAGCCTCCGAGGAATTCGGCGAGAGCTGCCACTACGGCGATGGATGGCGGAAGTCCGAGGGTTTCATGCATCGGACGCAGCGTCTCCTTCAGACCGGTACCGTCAAACCAGCCCAGAGCCTTCTGCGCCCCATGAGCGAAGAAGACAACGCCCAGGATCAGCCGAACGATGGTCTGTATCCAGTCGGGATTGGTGGACAATAGATCGAGCAGCATCAGCCTCTGGCCCCTACGCGCCCGGCGGCAGAACGTGCTCCGCGACCTGCTGCTCCATGCGTCGGATGACGGCTGAAAAGTCCTCTTCGCCCCCGGCCGCAGCTTCGGCGGAGCTAACTGCTGCTGCCGCTTCCGTAGCGGGCATCGAGAGCCCGCACTCTGCCGCGGCTGTCAAAACCAGTCTGAAATCCTTGTCCATGAGGCGAATTGGAAATTGCGGCGCGTAATCGTTCCGTTTTGCAGTGGCCAGTTTTCCGGTGTGGGCCGGCGCAACCACAGCGGTTTTCGCCAGCGTGTCCAGCAGCAGATCGCGAGGCAGACCGAGCCCTGAGCCTAGCGCCACAGCTTCGGCGATGGACTGCATGCCCAATCCCAAAAGCGTGTTCACCACCAATTTCATTGCCACACCGGAGCCGCTTGGCCCCATGTAAAACCACTGCTTTGCGATTGGAGCAAAGATCGGCTGGACGGCTTCGAAGTTTCCGCGCTCACCACCACCGAACAGCGTCAGGGCTCCAGCTTCGGCAGCGGCCGTGCTCCCGGAGACGGCTACATCGAGCATCGCTATGTCAAACTTCGCTGCCGCATCGTGTACCTGCCGGGATGTTTCCGGCGCGATCGTACTCAGCTCGACGATGCGTGTACTGGGCCTGACGTTTTCGAGCAGCTCGTCCGCGCCGAGATAAACAGCCTGCACGGCCGCATCGTTTGTAAGACATGACATTACTACATCGACATCCTCAACGAGCGCCTGGGCATTCGGCGCAACTTCCGCGCCGAAGGCTGCTAGTTCTTTGGCCTTTTCGCGATCGCGATCATGAACCACCATGGGAAATCCAGCGGCGACCAGGCGCCGCGCGATGCGCGAACCCAGGTATCCGAGTCCGATGAATCCCAGCCGGCTGTTAGAGGCAATCTTTTTATCGATCATCAATCGTTTCTCCTTTTCGTCAGACTTCCATTACGAGTTTTAGCGCTACCTTTCGCCTCGGTCTTACGGGTTCGGAATTCGCGCCGCAGGACGGGACACGCGGCCATTCCGCGCTTCCTGAATGGAAACGTCGTTTACTTCGAGCGTGCGCGCAGTAGCCCGGTCGAGTGCGATCATGGCCTTCGCGTATGCCCCTTTGGCTGCAACTTCGGTGGATTGCGCCTGTGCCAGATAGGTTTGATATTGGATCACCATATAATTCGTCGCCAGCCCGACATCAAAGGTCTCTTGTTCCACTTTTACGGATTGCTGCTGAAGAATACGGCTCTGGACGGCCGCTTCGTAGGCGGCCCGCGCCTGCTGCATGGCGACGAAAGCGTCGGCCACTTCCAGACGAACCTGATCCTCGAATTGCAGACGCCGCGCCTGAGTCTGCCGGACCTGCAGTTCATCGCGCACGGCATCGGCCTGCGCCACCCGATTCCGCAACGGAAGCGTCAGCTGGAGACCCACGCTATATGTCGGGAAATCGTTTCTGAAAATCTGCCCGAGCGCGGTGCCATATCCTCCTGGATAGAGCGCCGCGCCCGGCGTGAGCGCCACGCCAGCAGCATTGATATTGCCCGAAAGGCCGCCATTCTGCACCGTTCCAACCACGTCCAGCTCCGGCCGCAGAGCGTTCAGCGAGCCCTTCAAGCTGATCTGAGAATTTTCCACCTGGATGGCAGCCTGAGCCAAATCGGGCCGGCCATGCAAGGCCTCCGCGATCAGGTCGTCGATGGGCCGTACCGATTCGGTTTCTGGAACCGTAACCGTGTCGGTCGGGATAATCTGGGCCGCGCGGATGGCAGGATTCGCCAACCCACCGCGAGTGATCGCTGTCTTCACGATCAGCTCCTGCTGCTGAACAAGACCCTCGGCCGAGATTAGGCCCTGCTGATTGGATGCAACTTGAGCCTGCGCCCGCGTCACCTCGATCGGGGCTTGCTCGCCCTGTTCCACCTTATGCTTGTTGTCCTCGTACAGCCGCTGGGCCAGCCGCAGGGCTTCGCGTTTCACCTTGACGTCTTCATTCAGGCTCACCAGATCGGTATAAAGCCTGGCGATGCCGGCTACCGTGTCGATCACTTGCTGCCGAAACACCAGGTCGGCGATCCTTTGATCGTTTTTGGCGATGCGTATGAATCGGCGATTCAACCCGATTCCGAACCCGCGCAACAGCGGCTGTGTAATCGTGAATCCCAGATTAGAGTTCAGAATCGGGTTATAGGTGTAGCGCGCCGCATTGGACGTAAGCTGAGTATTGTCGAACGACACTCCAAGTTGCGCGCCGGTCGAGAAGCCCTGGGTATATCCCAGGTTTCCGGTGAACTGATTCCCAACCAGCCAGTTGGATGCCCCGGTGATCAGAGGATTGTATTCGGGCGTGGTTTCATGCGCCCAGTTGACCAGTGCCGAAATGCTGGGGTCGAATTGCGGAATCGGCGAGCCACTCGAAAGCGGGGTCGCGCCTGTCACCGACAAATCATTCTCCTGTTCGGTGATCAGCGCGACGTCGGAAAAATTGGAGTTCACCACCGGCGCCGGCGTTGAACTGGCGGTGAGATTGGTAAGCAGCGGCCCGTTTGGCCCGCCGATTCCAGGCGGAAGTTCGTCCACCAGCAGGCTCAAGCCGCGCAATAACCCACCCCCTTCTGCGCGCGTGCTGTCGGTCCCGGCAATTTGCGGGAGATATCGCTCCACTTCGATGTCCAGATTGTTCTCCAGCGCCAGCGCGATCGCATCGGCCAATGACAGATACAACTGCCCGGCGTGCATGAGCTCGAAAATTCGCTGTGAATTATGAGAACTCTCCGGCTGGATCGGTTTTGCCTCGTACGGGCTGATGAAGGAGTGCCGAATGAAATCCGTTTGTGCTTCTCCTACGACAGGAAGAAGCACCAACACGGCCGCGCTCTGCCACCAGTTCCTCATTGCTCGTTCTCTGCTTGTGATTTCGACGGCGCGATTTGAACGAGCGCTCCCTCCTGCACCGCATCGCTTGGATCGACAACCACGTCTTCGCCAATCTTCAGACCATCGAGAATCTCCATTTCGACCCCGTAGTCACGGCCCGGCTCCACAGTCTGAAAGTGAACCCGTCTCACCCGAGCGAGCGTCGCTGGATCGATTCCCTCAGCCCCGACTTTTTGCCGCTCCTCTGGGGCCAAGGGCTGAAGCAGCGCTAATACGGTGCCGCTTGGCCGTACCACGAGCGCCGCGTCCGGTACCAGAAATGGCGGATCAATTCTATCCGTAATGAAGGAAACCTCTGCGTACATCCCCGGCAGCAGTACTCTCTTTGGATTGTCAACGTCTACTTCAGTGAGCAGCGTTCGGGATTGAGCGTCCAGAGAACTGGAAGTGCGCGTCACCTTGCCTGGAAAACTCAGATTGGGAATTTGCTGTACGGTGACCGTCGCAGCCTGGCCCACGCGGACGCCGGGTGCATTCGTTTGAGGAACCGAAACCAGGATGCGAAGCTTCCCAATTTCCGCCAGACGGAATATTTCGCCTTCTCTTGGAACGTCGGAAGGCGCGGCGGCGTTGGATGGCGCGGGTCCAAGAGTAGAACCGGTGGCCGAGATCAGGGCGCCCACATCCACGTTGCGCGCGGTGATGACGCCGTCAAACGGGGCAGTGATCTGCTCGTAACCTTGCAGCACCCGTAATCGGTCGAGCGTGGCCTGACTCGCGTTAACGAACTCCTGCATTGCCCGCACGGTTTTTTGCTGGGCAAAGACGCTCGCCGCAGACGTTTTGGCTGCCGTGGCTTGATTATCACCGTCCTGCCGGGATACTGCGCCGTCGGCGGTCAGAATCTTATATCTTTGCCAGGTGATCTCCGCCAGATCGCGCGTTGCGGTGAGTTGCTCTAGCGTGGCTTGGGCCTGGCCGAGCTGCCCCTGAGCTTGCGCCAGCGCGGCCTGGGCTTGGGATACTTGTTGATCCAGGTCCGGAGCCTCGATATCGGCCAGCTTCTGCCCGGCGTGCACGCGATCGCCGATATCGACGTAGCGCCGCTTCAAGTAACCCGCAGCGCGGGCAAAAATATAAGCTTCCGTTATGGGCGTGATGTTTCCAGGCAGCGTCAGTTGAGTGCTCGGGGCTGCGCGCTGCACCACCGCGGCGTTCACTAAAGGAGGGGTGATGGTGCGCGCCGCCGCCGCGGTATCCAGCTGCTTCGTCGTTCGTTCGCGCGGCAAATATCCCAACAAATAAATCGCGGCGGCCGCCCCGATAACAATCGCCAAAGCCAATAGTTTGCGCATCATGACTTGGGAATCTCCCCGGCTTCTTCAGCGATCTGGCGATCCATGTCGACCGGCGCTTTCTTTCGCAGCAGCGTGTAAATAATCGGAACGAAGAATAGCGTAGTAGGCGTCGCGAACAAGAGGCCGCCGATCACCGCCCTTCCCAGCGGGGCATTCTGCTCGCCGCCTTCGCCAAGCGCAAATGCCATGGGAAGCATGCCGATGATCATCGCGAGCGCCGTCATGGTAACCGGCCGGATGCGCGTGAAACCCGCTGCCAGCGCGGACTCCACCGCGTTTTTTCCGGTCGCGCGCTCGTCATTTGCGAACGTGACTAGCAGGATGCTGTTGGCCGTGGCAACGCCGATTCCCATGATGGCGCCCATCAGCGCCGGAACGCTCAAAGTGGTGCGCGTGAGGTACAGCATCCACAGCATGCCCGCCATGGCTCCAGGCAGCGCCATTAAGATGATGAACGGATCCAGCCAGGATTGAAAATTGACAGCCATCACCAGGTAGACCAGGATCACCGCGAAGATCATACCCAGTCCCAGACGGGTGAACGAGGTGCGCATGGTATCCACCTGCCCCCGCAGGTCGATCGTAGTTCCGCGCGGCAGGGTCGCACGCGCTTTGGCAAGAATCCCCTCGATATCCGTGGCGAGACCTCCCAAATCACGCTGGTCCGGACTCGCGAAAATATCAATGACGGGTTGGATGTCGTAGTGACTCTCCACCTCCGGCGAGTTGTTTCGTTTCAGCCGGGCCAGATTGTAGAGCAACTGCGGTGTTCCACCCGAAGCCGCCGTAATCGGCGTGCGTTGCATCGCGTCAAACGTCTGAATGTCGTATTGCGGGGTCTGCGCGGCCACCTGGTAATTCACCCCGTTCTTCGGATCCAGCCACTCGTTCGGCGCCACCTGGCCGCTAGCCGATAACGAAATCAGCAGGCTCGACGCCACGTCTTTTTGAGTCAGGCCGGCTTCATCAGCCAGGATGCGGTCGACGTTTACATCCACGGTAGGATAGTCCAGACGCTGCCGGACAAACACGTCAACCGCTCCGGGCACGTCTGCGATTCGGCTCTGGAGTTTTTGGGCGATTTGAGCATCTTGAGCGAGATTGCTGCCGGTCACTTGAACGTCTATCGGAGCCGGCAGACCAAAGTTGAGAATCTCACTGGTAATATCGGCCGCTTGGAAGAAGAAGGTCTCGGCCGGAAATTGTGCCGCCAGCGTGCTGCGAAGCTTCCTCGTATACTCGAGTGTCGGATGATGATTCGGCTTCAGAGAAATCAGTATGTCGCCGTCGCCGTTCCCGTTGGTGATGGTGTCGCTGAAGGCCAGGTTAATGCCCGAATTGGGCAGTCCGATGTTGTCGAGTATCGAATCGATTTCCTGGGGCGGAATTGCGCGGCGAATCTCACGCTCAATAGATGCGAAAATGACGGCGGCTTCTTCGATCCGTGTACCGGTCGGGGGGCGCACGTGCAGCCGCATCTGCCCGGCGTCGACATAGGGAAAGAAATTCTGCCCGACGATCGCGATCAGTCCGATCGACGCCAGCGCGAAAGCCAGGAAGGCTCCACCGGTGACGGCACGGTGCGCGAGCACCCATTCGAGCAGCCGGCGATAGCCTTCCCGAAATTTCTCGAATCTTCGATCGAAGGCCCGATGGACTCGCCAGATCAGGCCCGCGGATTTTGCGGCCGGGGTGCCGGCTCCCTCGCCGCTCTGATAGAGCTCGATTTCCGATTGCAACATGTAGTGGACTAGCGTCGGCACAATCGTGCGAGTCAGCAGATACGACGTCAGCATCGCGAACACCACGCCCATCGCCAGCGGCGTGAACAGGAACTTGGCGGCGCCGGATAGCATAAGGACTGGAACGAACACGATGCAGATGCACAGAGTGGAAACAAAAGCCGGCACCGCGATCTCTTGCGCCCCGTCCAGAATCGCGCGAACCAGGTTCTTACCTTTGATTCCCATGTTGCGATGGACGTTTTCTATTTCCACCGTCGCATCGTCCACCAAGATTCCGACGGCGAGCGCCAAGCCGCCCAGCGTCATCACGTTGATAGTTTCCCCAAGAAGCCCCAGAATCGTCAGGGAGGTGAGGATCGAAAGCGGGATAGAAATGCAGACGATCAAGGTACTGCGCCAGCTTCCGAGAAACAACAAAATCATGAGAGCGGTGAGCAACGCAGCGATGCTCGCTTCACGCACCACTCCTTCCACCGCTGCGCGCACAAACAAGGACTGATCGAAGAGTTGGGTGACCTTCAGTGACTGCGGAAGTGTTGCCTGAATCTTCGGAAGCAGATCCTTTACGCCCTGCACCACGGCTAATGTCGATGCACCGCCATGTCGCAACACAGTGAGCAAGGATGCGAGGCCGCCATTGATGTGGACCATGTTGGTCTGCACCTGATAACCGTCCCGCACCTGTCCGACGTCGCGCATGTACACCGGCGCGCCGTTCACCGTCTTGATCGGCAGGTTGTTCATCGCAGAAATCAGTGCCGGGCTGCTGTTGAGCCGAATCAGGTATTCGCGCGTGCCCACCTTCACCGTGCCGGTGGGCAGAATGAGATTTTGAAGGCTGAGCGCGTTAGAAATGTCGGTAGCCGAGAGTCCTTTTCCGTACAGTGCATCCGGATCCAGGTCAACCATCACCTCGCGAACCTTCCCGCCATAAGGCAGCGGCACGGAGATCCCTGGTATGGTGGCCAATTGCGTACGAATGAAGTTCTGGCCGTAGTCGTAAAGCTGCTGTTCAGTCAGCGTTCCACTGCTGAGGCCTAGCTGCAGGATAGGAACGCTGGACGCGTCGCTCTGCACAATCAATGGGGGAAAAATGCCGGGCGGCAAGGTGCGGAGCAGCGTCTGGGAAACCGCGGTCACCTGAGCGACCGCGAGGTCTACATTGGTTCCCTCCTGAAAATACACGCGAATCAGGCCCACACCGTTGTAGGCCGTCGCCTCGATGCGGTCAATGTTATTGACCGTGGTCGTCATGGCGCGCTCGGACACGAAGAGGACGCGTCTCGCCATGTCGTCCGGACTCATGCCGTTGTAACTCCAGATCACGCCCACCATCGGGATGTTGATGTACGGGAAAATATCGGTCGGCGTGGTGACGATTGAAAGACCGCCCATGATTGCAATCAGGATGGCCATCACGATGAACGTGTACGCGCGGCGCAACGCCAGGCGGACGATCCACATTACGACGAGATGGTGTGCACTCGCAGAGCCACTCGAGGGGCTTTTAGCGAATCAGTTGAAAGTGCCCAATGGAAGAAAACGAGCGGCGGTTCTCGATGCAGGCGAGTTCTAGAGGATGCCCTTGGATCGACACAAACGTCGACGCAAGGTCATCGCAAGGGCACTACGTTACCGCTTTGATAGCGGATCGCCCGGAGTGGTGAAATGCCTGACAGTGCTCTTCGCCGCATCGTCCGTGCCATTGGCTTCCATCGAACTAACAGTGTAGTAGTAGGTTGTGTCCGGGTTGAGGTCATCCAGCCGCACGCGGAAAATGGTCGATGTGTGGCCGGGGTTTAGCCGGATGGGAGATTTCGCAGTATCACGCAGTTTCTTGGGATCCGTGCCGTAGTGGACGACGCCGTAATGTTCGGGCGAGCCTCCCGGATTGTCGGCCGTCCACCGGATGATCGTTAGAAACGCCTTGTTAATTTCGATCTCCGGCCCTTGAATGATCCGGGGGCGTGCCGCTTTGGGAGTAGTCGGACTTACTTGAGCGGGCATGGGGCTTGAGGTGAGCAGAGCAATCACGGCAGCCGCGTCCGCGAATTTTAGAAACAGCTTATTCACGTTCCGAGGCCTCAAGGAATTGGCGAACTAGGGACAGGCGGCACGGCGCAGATAGCCGCCGCGCAAGGTGGAAGGGGCGGAGTTGGGATCAGACTACCATTTCCTTGCCTTGAAGGCGAACAGTTCGGATCCTTTGCCGGATCGCAGGTCATGCACTTTCCTGTAAAGGTATCCACGTTTGGATAGGGTCTTGTAAACCCGTCCGTGAGCGTCTGGAGGAAGGCGACGATCTGGTCCTCCTGCTTATCAGTCAGCCCGAGATTGCCGCTGGTCATGTCGATATTGTTCTTGACCTCGGGCATTGGCCAGCAGGTTACTTTTTCGATCGTCCCAGGCGGGCAGTGACCGGAAGTAACCGGGTATGCATACTTGTCGCGCGTGTTGTAGAAGTGGACCAGTTGCTTCAGGCTCTTGATATAGCCGTTGTGAAAGAACGCCTTCTGAAAATAAGGCGTCGATCCGGCTTCTGTAGTAGGGCACTGTGCCGGGGTCATGGCCACATCGCGCGCACTCGATACCTGCATCTGGCCGTCGACAGTTGGTGCGTACTTTGTCCACATCGAGTTCGGATTGGGCCCGGACCCGAAGCCGCTTCTAAGGAAAGTTCCTAATCCCAAATCTCGATAGCCGAAGCCGTACGGATTTGCGACGAACCCGAACGAATCGGGCGTGTTCTGATAATAGAAAGCGTCCGCGGGATTCAGAGGCACACCTTCATTGGCCGAGCCGAAACAGGTGAACAGAGGGTTAACCATGGCGGCGACACTCGTGTCGGATCCAGTCAGAATGGTTCCTCTCCCGTCCAGGTGACATGAATTGCAGTTGCCCTTGCCATTGAACAGCTCGAAACCAGCCCTCTCGTCAGCCGTCAGCTTGTACTTCCCGGCTAGAAAGGCGTCGAATTTAGAGGAGAAAGCGCTGACCTGCACGGATTGCTCGTATGAGTCGATGGACTGTCCCCAGTGTCCATAAACTTCGCTGGCTTTGGTGCGGTCTTCGGCAGTTAGAGGAACTGGCGTAGCGCTCCCGTGAAATCTCGAAGCCCCACCGGGCGTATCGCATATAGCCTCGGTATTTTTTGGAAACTTGATGTTCAACGAGCCGGTGCCCCACACCAGCTCAAAGAGAGGCCGGTACGCAGCGGTGGTCAGGCGGAAGGCCACGCAGGCGGCGTCGGGGAAGCCCATTTCCTGAGTATCCACGGGAGGACCTTGCGCCTGTTCGGCGTCCGGGTTCCTTAACAAAAATCCAGTAGCGCGTGAATCCCAGAAGTTCCCGCCGAAGAAGAGCCCTTGCGTTTGGTTGTATTGCAGCACGGGGAAAAAGGGCGCGTATGGATGTCGCTGCGGCGTCCGCTTGCCCACCCGGAAATGAGCCATTCCGGGATACGCAATTATTGTCAGATTAACTGATGGGATCGGTCCGCCAAATCCGGCATAGGGCATGTGGCAGGACATGCACGCTTCATTTCTGTTGGGCGACATGTTCTTGTCGAAATTCATGAGCTCGCCGAGCGTCTCTATCAACTCGGTTCCGGTGTTCTGCAAGGTTGGCGGCTGGCCTCTTCGAATCGGAGGGGCCAAGGCGTGCCAGCGCGCGAGCGCTCGGCCTTCCATGAGATCCACCTCACGCAGGACTCTTTGGATCTCGGAATTCAAATCGCCCGGCAAGATGCCAGGCGGATATGGATTATAGGGAGGCGCCCCTCTGGTCCCACCGTTTTGGGCGGCTATAGTGCCGGAGGATAGGAGCGCCATTGCGATTCCGGTCGCACAAATTGCTAATGTTCTAATCGACGTGGTTCGTTTCATCGCGGCATCCGTAACTACCCCAACACCTGGCGAGTAAGTTATTTAGACGTGGATCGATGCGCCATGAATCAGCTTGGCGTCGTCGCCACATAAGAACAGGATCACACGCGCTATATCCTGTGGCTTTGGCCACTTGCTGAAATCGGCATTTGGCATTGCTTTGCGATTCGCTTCGGTGTCGATAATGCTCGGCAGTATCGAGTTCGCCCGCACGCCGGTGCCCTTCAAGTCTGCCGCGAGTGAATCGATCATCGCCACTGCCGCTGCTTTGGATGCGGCATACGCTGCCGCAGAAGCCGCATGCTCAACCGCTGCCGTCGAAGCGACATTCACAATCACTCCATGTCCCTGTTTAAGCATGATCGGAACGGCGGCGCGAGACAACACATATCCCGGAAGCAAGTTGGCGGATAGCATCTTATCGAGAACGTTGGTGTAACGGGTCGCGATTTTCCCCTGCGTAGCGAGCCGATTTTCCGAGATTAGTTCCCGCCGTCCCGGAAGGGAGCGAGAGGTGCCCGCGGAGCGGAGCGTGCGAACGCCAGCGGGATGGCACGATCCCGCAGCAATCCCATGCCGCCGAAGCGGTCTCTGCATAATAGATCGAAGTGAGCGGGAGGAACTCCGCCTTGGCTACACCACCAAAAGAGTTCCCCCGCCGCGGAATGAACTTTGGGAGTTCGTACCTCCCAGAGGCCAGATCCTATGCAGATCCTACACCCATTTGCCGGCTCGGTCCAACAATACAACGAGCAGCTATCCAACCCCGATGCTCATCGTCCCAGCCACTGTCCGCAGTGCCAGACCAAGCGTCCACTCAGCGCGCATGGCTTCTACACGCGCACGCTCATCGACACAGCCTTCGACGGCGTGATTCGCGTGCGCCGCTACTTGTGCCACGCCTGCCGGCGCACTGTCTCTCTACTGCCGGAGTTCATCTTGCCCTACCTGCGGTCGAGCCTGATGGTGATGGCGCTGTTCCTCCTCGCCGGTCTGCTCGGCGGACAAACGCTGCCAGCCGCAGCGAAAACCGCGCCGCCTCCCATGCCCTACCAGCGCGGCCAGTTCTGGGTTCGCCGCTTCCGCGCGCAGGCCCAAGCGCTGTGCGCCGCGCTGGCCGCGCTGACTCAACCCGCTCCCGCGCCCGACTTCGTCCACCGCGCCCTGACCATGCTCGAATCCATCGGCTGGATCGCCGCTCATCGCTTCCTGTTTGCCGGCGTGCGCTGCCATCTGCTGGGCTGGCCGCGCGGTCTGGCTCCCGACGGCCGCCGCGCCGCATTCTCCTCCGTCGCAGCGCCCGTCTGAGCCTCCCCACACACCATTTGCATGGAACCGCGAAGCCTTCCACCGTAAGATGCCGTCCAGGAGAAACACTCGATGGACGACAAGGCCGAAAAAGTCGCGCTATTTCGTTACGGGCTGATTGCGCCTCTGGTGCTGGAGACGCTGCCCCGCGGCGAACTCACTCGGCGCGCGCAGCAGATCGCCGCCCGCCTCTACGACATTCCTCATTCCACCCGCCGCCAGGTCTCGGTGGACACGCTGCTGGATTGGTCGCTGCGCTATCGCCGCAACGGTCTGGCCGCGTTGTCTCCCCAACCGCGACAGGATCGCGGACAAGCCCGTGCCGTCGCGCCCGACACCGCCGCTCTCATCGAACGGCTCAAACGCGAGAACCCGCATCGCACCGGCGCGGCTCTGCTGCGCGAACTGGCCACCGCCAATCAGGCCGGCCTGTCGGCCTCCACTCTCTATCGTTTCCTGCGCGCTCGCGGTCTCACGGAACGCCAACTGTTGCTTGAAAAAGCTACCGCGCATAAAAAATACGAAGCGCAGTTTGCCAATCAGATCTGGCAGAGCGACATGTTGTTCGGACCCTGGGTCGGGCGGCCGGGCGGCGGCAAGCAGCAAGTCTTCCTTCAGGCCGCTCTCGACGATGCCAGCCGCCTCATCCCGCACGCCCAGTTCTATCCCAACCAGGGACTGGATGCTTTCCTGGACTGCCTGCGCCAGGCCATCGCCGCCCGCGGCATCCCCACCCGTCTCTACATGGACAACGCCAAGATCTACCGCTCGCCGCAGTTGGCCCGCATCGCCGCCTCCATCGGCATTCTCATCGTGCACACCCCTCCCTATCAGCCCGAAGGCCGCGGCAAGATCGAACGCTTCTTCCGTTCCGTGCGCGAACAGTTTCTGGCCTCACTCGATCCCAAGGTCCTGTTGTCGATTGAGCAACTCAACGAGCGCTTGTGGCATTGGCTCGACACCGTCTACCATCGTCGCGAACATAGCTCCCTCCAGACCACACCGCTGCTGCGCTGGCAGCGCGATATCGAACAGGTCCGTCAGCTTCCGCCGGACACCGATTTACGGCGTCTGTTCTTTCATCGCGTGGACCAGTTGGTGCGCCGCGATTCCACCTTCCTGTTGAAGAATCGTTTCTTTGAAGCACCCGCGCATCTGGCCGGCAAACGCATCGAAGTGCGCTTCGATCCGCTCGATCTCACCCAACTGGAGATTTACTCGGAAGGCAAGCCCGCAGGGGTAGCGCGGCTGGTCGATGCGGTCGTCAACGGGCTGCTGCCGCCCTGGGAGACGGAGGAGAAGTAGCCATGTGGGAATCCTTCTTCGGCTTCAAGAAAACGCCTTTCTCCGACAGTCCGGACGCCAAACAACTGTTCGCTTCCCAGGCCTGGAACCAGGTCAAGACGCGGCTGGAGTTCCTCGCCCAACATCACGGCGTCGGACTGATCACCGGCGAAGTGGGCGCGGGTAAATCCACCGCCGCACGCGTGTTCACCACGACCCTCAACCCCAACCTATATAAGATCCTCTACGTGCACTTCTCCTCGGGCTCGGCACTGGACCTGCTCCGTCAGATCGCCTTGGAACTGGACCTGGAACCGGCGCACTTCCGCGGCGACCTCATGCGCCAGATTGCCGGCGCCATCGTGCGCCTGAACCAGAGTAAAAAGCAGCATCCCATTCTGATCTGCGATGAAGCCCACTTGCTGCCGCATCCCGCCCTGGAACAGCTCCCGCTGCTGTTGAACTTCGACATGGACTCCTCCCGCTATCTCACCCTGTTGCTGGTCGGCCAGCCGCTGCTGCGGCGCACGCTTTCCCTTCAGATGCACGAAGCCTTGCGACAACGCATCGGCGTGCAGTATCACCTGGAGGGACTCACGCGCGACGAACTCGACGCCTATCTGGCGCAACAACTCAAAGCCGCCGGTGTGTCGCAGATACTGTTTGACGAGACCGCCCGCCAGGGCATGTATCAGGCCACCAAGGGGATTCCGCGCAAAGTCAACAAGCTCGCCATGACAGCTTTGCGGCTGGCGGCGACGAGTAAGTCGCAGACGGTGAGTGAAGCCATCTTACTCGATGCCACCACGGAGGCGATGCTGTGAAAGAGGACGCCGCCAAGACTCCCTCGAAACCCGCGGTGGTATCGCTGGCGCAGTTACTCGCCGAGCAACCGGCCTCCCCTCCGCCGGGCTGGATCGAGCCGGGACTGTTGCCGCCGCAAGGCATCCTGTTTGTGGGCGGCGAACCCAAGGTGGGCAAGAGCTTGCTGGTGGCCAATCTGGCGCTGGCACTGGCCGCCGGGAAGATCGCGCCGGCTTCACCATCCCCGCCGCGCGCCGGGTTCTGGTCTGTCAGTTCGAACTGCCCACGCCGCAGTTTGTGGGGCGCTTGGCATCGATGCGCCGATCCGTGGGAGCCGCCGCCGACCAAAACCTGCTGGTGGACACGCGGGCCGGCGGCAATCTGCTGAGCGCCCCGCAAGGACTCAATCATTTTCTCAACGCCGCCCGTCAGGCTGCCGCCGAAGTGATCGTGCTCGATCCTTTGTACTCGACTCACGATCAGGACGAAAACGATACCCGCTCCATGGCGGCGCTGTGCCAGAGCCTGTTGCGGCTGCGCGATGCTTCCAAAGCCGCGCTCATTGTGGTGCATCACGTGCGCAAATCGATCGGCCGCGAAGAGATCGGCAGCGCTTTCCGCGGTTCCTCGGCGCTGCATGCCGTCGGCGATTCCTACCTGCTGCTCACGCGCCCCTCAGCCCATCTTGCCGCCGCCGTGGAGTTGCGCTTCCAGTTTCGCTACGCCGCGGCCTCTGAGCCTCGCTTGCTGCAACTCGATCCGCAGACGCTGTGCTTTTCCGCCGCTGGGGCGGCGCCGGCCCGCGCAGCGGTGGCGCGCAAGAAAGTGGAGCAGGAGCATGTAACTCAGGCGCTGGCCGGTCTGGGACGGCAGGCTCGCTATAACCAACTCCGCCAGCAAGTCATGGAGCAAACCGAGTGCTCCAAACGCACCGCCCAACTGGCGATCGGCGAAGCCTGCCGCGAAGGATCGATTGTTCAAGTTGACGGCCAATACCGGCTACCACTGTAGCTGCGCTTGGCCGCATCGAGGTCCGCTCGGGGTCGCGCCCGGGTGGATGCCCAGGGCCGATGCGACGGAGTTGGCTCCGAAGAAATCGGCTCACCAAAGCCCTCCCGCAGTTCCCGAATCGGGGCGCGGGAGGGCTCTCTGCTTTCCGACCGACACAACAACAGCCTGCATTTCTTTGGTGAAACTCCCGAGCGGAGGCCCTGGGCTATAAAACGCGCGCCCGGCCGCTTTTGCCGGGCGTTCTAACTTGCTTTCCCACGCTCCGGGATACCACCGGTGCCTACACGGGTGAGTATCCTATCCCGGTCCTTCACGTCACTATGCACTCGGAAGCGGGCCAATTCGACAAATCTCGCTGGGAACTACCGTGAGCAGGTCGAGGGAAAACAGTGTGACCCGTTACACGTTGGCGTCCATCTCCCATAGCTTACGGCCAGCCTCGTAGCCGCCGACTGCGTTTGTTAGAACGTCCAACCGGCCATGCTTCGTGACAATCGCTGTGACGGCTTCGAGCACCCCTGCTTCGTTTGTCACGTCGACGGTCAGTCCTTCCAGACGCAAGGCGTGTGCGCCAACTGCACTACGCAAGGCATCGAACTCGTCTTGTCTGCGGTAAGTAACGATTACGGCAGCACCCTCTTCCAGAAAGGCTGCGCTGACGGCTCGCCCTAATCCACCGGTGCCACCGGCTATCAACACCACTTGGGCTGAGAATCTTTCGCTCATGAGCGCTCCTTTTGAGAAATGGCAGTCGGTGGCGGCTCATCGCGAGCGCCATTGTTACGTGCAGGTGTCATCGCATACATTCGGACGGACTCTCCACGGCGCCATACGGCTGAAGGTTCCATCTCGCACGACCCACGTGTGGAACAGAACAGCCCCAAAATGGCCGAGGAACGTCAAGAACAATAGGCAAGCCAATACCGTGTGAGCCTTGCGCAATACTGCGTACAGGATCACGTTGTGGGGAAGTATTGAGGAGACATGAATCGACCCATACAACACGATGGGGTACCGCGCCGCCGACAGCATTCCCCAACCCACCAGCGGTTGAACAACCAGCAGAGCAGAACTTTGGCACGGGGGCTCGAATCGAACCGGCGTAGAAGGCTTCAACGAACTTCTTCCCTCCTTCGTCACTCCCCACCTAGGAGCTAGCTTAGTACTCACATTCGGAATTACGGTGACGTATTCCGATCAAGCTGCGGGAGCCAGCCGTTTGCCAGCGATCTTGGCAAGAAGTGTCTGAAGATCGCGACAGGTGAAGGTCCACTTGAAGGGCGATGCCGTTCGCTCGTAGTGGCACTGGAAGGCAAGGAGCCGCTGTTCGAGTTCGGCCAGAGAAGAAAAATCGTTGGGTGTGAGGACCTTCCTCTGTACGATGGAGAAATATATTTCAACTTGATTGAGCCAACTGGCGTGGACCGGAGTGTGGATGAGGATGGCATTGGGCCATGTCTCGCGCAGACGGTCGGCGGCTTTCTGGCCGCGATGAGCGGAGCAGTTGTCCATAATCCAAAAGACGCGGTGAGCGGATCTGTAGGGCTCTTGGTTCATGACTTCGCTGACGAGGCGATCCACCGGAGCGATCCCAGTCTTAACTTCACAGCGACCGAAAACCTTGGCCCGATGTACATCCCAAGCTGCCAGGTAGGTCCAAGCGCCTTGGCGAAAGTACTCGTGCTCGACGCGAGTGTGACGGTAGGGAGCGGGCGGCAAGGTTGGTTGTTTCCGGCGGCGGGCTTGAATGCTGGTCTTTTCGTCAGCGGAGATGACATAGTTGTCAGCGCCCAGCGGAGCGCCTTTCCAGACACGTTCGTACAGATCAAGGATGGGGCCGGCTTTGTCGGCAAAGTTGGGATCGCGAGGGAAGATCCAGCTTCGATGTTGCCAAGGACGGAGGGCATCGCTGCTGAGCCAGCGCCACAAAGTGGCACCGCTGATCTCGGCAACCAAGCCTTGCGAAATTACGTGCTGCCGGATCTCCTCGATCGAGAGGCGGGACAACGGAAGTCCAAGGCGGTGAGGAAGCTCGCAGGCCAGTGCCTTAACTTGCACGACGAGGCTGGGGGGAAAAGCGGGCCTTACGCCCGCCTCGAGGCTGAGCCTCCAGGCCGGGCATGCGAGCAAGAGCAAATCGCTTGCGCCACTTGCTGACGATCTGACGAGGCGTGTCCAGTCGGGCTGCGATGACATCATTGGACAGGCCTTCCTCTGCGAGGAGAATGATCTTGGCGCGAATCACATCGCAATACGGTGACGTATATTTTCGAGCCATCGATTCCAGCGACATCCGCTCCTCGCTAGAAAGGTTCATATCGAATGGGCTTTTTCTGGGCATCAGAGATTGACATCCTCTGATGCAAGCCTAGCAGATTATGTCGCCGAATCGGCTTCCATAATACGTCACCGTATTTACGAACATGAGTACTTAGCTACTCCGCGTGACCTCAAAGAGAAACCAGATGCGGCGTTCTGTCTCATCGATCCAATTCTCCAACAGGCTCGCGGTTGCGACGTCGTTCTCTTCGTCGCACAGGTCATGCACCTCGCGCATGCTGGAAAGCATAGCCCGGTTGTCTTCGCGCAGTTCGGCGAGCATATCGGGCCCATCGACATAGTCCGCGTCGTTATCGCTGAGGCGCTGCAGGCGGCCAATGTGCCCGATGGAGTGAATGGTGACGCCGCCAATCTTGCGCACGCGCTCGGCGATGTCATCGGTCATCGCGAAAATTTGGTCGCCGTGCTCATCGAGCAACAGGTGGTAGTCGCGAAAGTGCGGTCCACTCATGTGCCAATGAAAGTTCTTGGTCTTCAAGTAAAGAGCAAAAACGTCGGCCAGCAGCACATTGAGAGCGTCGCTGATGTTTTTGACGGCTTCGGAGCCGAGATCGCTGCGGGTCCCATTGGCGGCCAGGCGGCGTGCTGTGAGTTTCTCTTCAGTAGTTGGCATTTTTGAACTCCTTCGTGTATGAGATGGACCTGCCCAGCTTTTCGCTGCGGCAAATCTCAGCCCGAGGGCCGCTCCGAGCCACAAAAGTCCGGCCAGACCGATCAGCGGAAGCGAGCTAGCAGTTTGGGGCAATTCGGTCGGCGGCGCCTGTGCGACAAACACTTCCGTAATTTCGACTTCCTTTTCATTCGGCTCGCCCTCGCAGCCTCTGGGGCTCCGGCTGGGGTCTCGTCGAACGTGATGATTGGCCTCCCGGCAGGACGCAGGCGATAGTCGCGGATTGAACGCAAACGATCTCCTCGAAACCGAACGGCGGGAGAGAGCAGGCGCCAGGAATCGGCTCCATTACCTGTTGCAAAAGCACGCCTTACCGACCTTTCCTCGGCCGTTCTGGAAAGCAGCGCGCAGATTGATGGGAGCGTCGTGCTCGATCGCGATTCGAGATTGCTCGCATTCGGAGCGATTCTTCGGCACCGCCAGCAGGCGGCGGAGGATGAGGAGATCGGCGAAGGCGGACGTACCGCGCCAGCCATCGGAGCATCGTAACTTGGCAATGTGTTGATGGTGAGCGAGGGCGGCCAGCTCTCCTTCTATCAGAAGGGGCATTGCATCTGGACGTTGTGAGGGCTATCGAGACGCGGTCCCCCAGCCGAACCTACACTTAAATTTAATGAAGAAAATTGGCTTCCTCTCATTCGGCCACTGGACACCTTCACCGCAGTCACGAACGCGGTCCGCGGCTGACGCACTCCTGCAATCCATTGACCTCGCTGTGGAGGCCGAGCGCCTGGGAATGGACGGAGCTTACTTCCGTGTGCATCACTTTGCGCGGCAACTGGCATCGCCATTTCCACTGCTCGCGGCAGTCGGTGCTAAGACGCGAAGGATTGAAATTGGCACTGCAGTGATCGATATGCGGTATGAAAACCCCTGCTATATGGCGGAGGACGCCGGCGCGGCGGATCTCATCGCTGGCCGACGCCTGCAGTTGGGAATCAGCCGCGGCTCCCCTGAGCAGGTGATCGAGGGTTGGCGCTATTTTGGCCATCGCCTGATGGAAGGCGAGGATGATGCAGGCATGGGCCGCCGTCACGCCGAAGAATTTCTTGATCTGCTCGGCGGCAAGGGCTTCGCTCAGCCGAACCCCCGTCCCATGTTTCCCAATCCGCCAGGGCTGCTGCGTCTGGAGCCGTACTCAGAAGGATTGCGTGATCGCATCTGGTGGGGGTCGGCTACCAATGCGACAGCCGCGTGGGCCGCCAAGCTGGGAATGAACCTGCAAACCTCAACGCTCAAGTTCGACGAGACCGGCGAGCCGCTCCACATCCAACAGGCTGCCCAGATTCGCGCGTTTCGCGCAGCCTGGAACGAGGCTGGTCACGCTCGCACCCCGCGCATTTCGGTCAGCCGCAGTATCTTCGCGTTGATCGACGACCGGGACCGTGCCTATTTCGGACGAGGAGGTAAGGAAGAGGACTCGATCGGCTTTCTCGACGAAAGCACGCGGGCAATCTTCGGACGCAGCTACGCTGCTGAGCCGGATGTCCTGATCGAACAGCTTAGGAAAGACGAGGCGATCGCGGAGGCTGACACACTATTGCTCACCATCCCAAACCAACTCGGAGTGGCCTACAATGCGCATGTCATGGAAGCTATTCTGACTACCGTCGCCCCACCTCTTGGCTGGCGCTAAAACGCCGGCACATCGACTAAAAAGAGAACCTTCTCAGGGCTCAGGATTCTTGGGATATCTTCGCTTCGTTCGCGGCGGGACCTTACCGGAAACACGTTCATGGCGGCGGTCTAGGAATCGGGAACTCAGCTTATATTTCCGGCAGGCAAGGACCGTAGAGTCTGATGCTCGGATCCTCATCGCACACGGTTTCGGAAGTTCCTTGCCTTACGCTCCGCGCCGACGAAGGGCCCATGTGATCCATGAGAAGAGAAACAAAGCTTCTACTGGTAGCGGGAGGCCATTGCACTGGATGTGCGTGGACGATGAAACTATCCACCCAATTGCCGGCCCACGAGTGTACATTTGGTACTTAAAGCGATGCCGCAAGCTTCGGGACCAGGCGATCGATCGCTCATGTCGGCCGCAAGAATTAGTCGATGTGCAATGGTGTCTGTTTTTTGTTTCAAACTAGGCTCGACAGATTCTTGCGCTTCGTTTTTTAGAATGAATCGGAGCCGCTCTGCTCGCCGGATCGAATCGGCGAATGGATTCACCTGCACCATCCGAGTGTCGTCTGTTCACTTGAAGCCGACTCCCAATCGCAATGCAGCCCTAACAGCACAGCGCGGGAAATCTGGAATCTGATGCAGCAACCGATTTGCGACAAGGCGCACGCCCCGGTAACGGATGTACGCGTATTGTTTGCGCGACTGAATCTCTCTGTTTTTTTGGCTGCCGGTAACTGCTTTGTTTTGTGGTGGCCAGGGACGGAATCGGTCCTTCATCGGTTGTTGATACTGCGTAACTTATTGATTCCATAAGAGGCGAGAAGGGCCAAAAAGGCGCCTCTGCCGGTTCGGCGGTACAAAAACGGTACAAAGCTTCAAAAAACTTTGGTGGGCGGGTCGGGTATCGACCCACTACACCGCGGGTCCTCGACCGCCTTATACCGTTTGTACCGCAGGCAAGCTGATGACGTTGGATCGCAGCGATCCGACGTTTCACCAACTTCATCACAACAGCTCCCGAAGTTCGAGAAGACGCGCCTGAATCTCGGCCCACGATGGGTACGCACCATAGCAGAGCATCCTGGATTGCACCTCACATTCCACGCTGATGATGGCGGCAAGTTCTGTGGGCGGGAAGAGCGCATCACTGTTGGCGAAGCTCATTTGGTCGGGATAGAAATAGCTCTTTGGAAAATGGGCCATGCTGACTTGATCGTAATCCGCCTTGATCGCTGCGTATTCGTCGAATTTCAACATTGCGATTACGTCTTCTTGAGCCGCCAGTTGAAAGAGATCGTAGTAGTGACGGGCATACGTTCCGAGCGGCTGTCGATCTCGCTTGAGCAGCTCCACTTTGCTGTGAATGGCGAACATCTTCTCAACGAAGGTACGCCGGAAGTGAAGCAAGCGCATCGTGAACGGCCCTTCGTCTTCGGCGCCCATTGAGATCCCTGTGCTGTCGAGAAACTCACCCAGGTACGACCGCAACTCGACTAGGCTGGTCGGTTCTCGACCGCTCGCGGTGCCAGCTTCGAGCAACACGCGATTAGCTACTTCGCCAGGTCCCCCAAACCGCTGCCGATAGGAAAATCGGTCGCTGCGGCCGAATCCGCCGATTGTCTGGCTTTCCTCTTCAACGAAGGTCAGGGCCGGGTGAGCGGCGACGGCGTCTCGAAGCTTCTTGAGCTCGCGGTCGATCGCCCTCTTCCTGAGTGGAGGCTCAAAGACGAGCGGATCGAGGAAGATGTCGATATCCTCTGAAAACCGCTCGATGAGGCCCCAGCCTTTTGCGAGGCTCGTCCCGCCTTTGAAAATGATTTTGTCCCCGGCCGTAGTGGCGATGATTCGTAGTGCTTCGGTAACGTAGTAGTCCTTTTCGATGATCGCCGGACGCAATCGCCGGCCTCGAAAATGCTCTGCCGCCCGAAGCACGGCCTGTTCGAAGTCGGGGTGCTCAAACAGCTTCAAGCCGCTGAGCGCTCCTTTGCCTGCCAGGGGCGAGCGTGCTGCAATCCAGCGAGCAATCCGAAGTCGAATTGCGAGAAGGGATTCAGAGAATCCTTCAGGGGGCGAAGTTGGGATGGTTTTTTCCCAAGCTGCTGACCGACGGCCCCGAGGATCGCGCGGACACGTGGAGGCTCGGAATAGGCGACCTTGAGGAGACGTTCGAAGCGGCCCCTCTCCGACAGAATGGCCAGGGTTTTGCGAACAGTTCGCTCCGGTGAGAGTTCACTGGTCCTGCCACCGCGCCGCAGGAAGTCGAGCAGCGCAGCATCCTCGGCAGATAGTCCGGCCCACGCCTCGGGCCGGCGTGTATGAATAACGGTCTCGGTGCCCATGAGCTTTCGTGGCAGGCTGAGAGAACTGGTGGCGACCTCAGCGCGACCGGCAGACTGCGTACTGAAACCAAGGAGGTTGGCGGCGGAGATGCCCGATGGGAAAACCGTCTTCCGCCGCGACGCAAGTTTCTGGATGGCGGCGGGACTGGGCAGAGTCTTTCCGAATGTTGTTTGCCGAGGGCTGTAGTAAATTCCTTTGCTGAGACGCTCGATCCGCCCCTGCCGTGTCAGACGCGACAGGGCTTGCGCGACCGCCTCGAAGGGAAGATCCCGAAAGTCCTCAAAGCGCCAAACGCGTTCGCCGCCGCTCTCAATCCGCTTGCGGATCGCGGGCATTGCGCGAGTTGAGCCTGACAGTGAGATGTGCGTTACCACAAGCATAGTATTGTCATAGGACGTCAAAGATGTCAAGTTTTATTGCAATAAAACTTGACACAATGCGAGGTGGTCGGATGTAGGCTAAGACCAAACATCTGGTAAACGCAGCATGGCTCATTGTTCCGCCCGAGCAGAAATCCACCAAGTCTCTTCGCGACGTAAAATAAGACGAAGGCAGGTAAGGATGGCAACGATTATCATCTCCAAGATCCCGGACGGCGGGTACATGATGGCGGAGACTGGGACCGCGCAAGCGGGCTTCGCGGAGACTCAGGGCGCAGCGACTATAGCTGATGTTCAGCGGAAGCTGGAAGCTCGTGGCATCACACTCAAGGCGATGAGGATGATCCCTCGAGGACCTTGCTGCCAAGGGCGAAGTGGTTATTCCGTTATCCTCTAAGCTAAGCGTTCCCTCGCGCGCGAAGTCTTTTCTCAGACCGGCACCAAGACCTCGATGTCCCGAATTGTGCGACACCAAATTCACGCACGTTCACGATCGTTTACTAGGCCGTTCAGAACCAGGATCTTAGGATCGAATTTGATGCGAGGGCGGAAATCGGTGAATCTCGGAAAACGAGGGTGAATGAAGAGGGTTGCGTCACACCTCACGTCACAGTGGCTCGAGCACGGATGCAGGCAGTTCCATACGACACGGACGGTAGAATAACCAGAACGCGAGACTTGGAGCAAAAGCGAGACCTCCTGCTTACGAAACCACCCCTGTCAAGTCTCATGTGTAGTTATTTTTCTCATTTTGCGCTGGCCTTTGTGCGCCGCAGCGATGTGCACGCCGTCCTTCCACCATCTCCGTTTACCCGAAAGACGCCAGGTGGGGCCTAACAAGTCTGCTCCAGCAATGATCGTTATGGTGTCGCCTGGACCTTCCGTATTAATCCACCTCCCACGCGATCGTCGCCATCGGCAATGTATAGATTTCCGGCGGCCTCGAAGAGGGTCAGTCCCTTCAAGCCGCGCGGGTGGCGGCGCCTCCATCGGCAGCCGAACTCACCAGAGAGCCGCCCCCGGCGAAGGTCGTGATGATTCCGCTGGGAGATAACTTGCGAACTCTTCCGGCCCGACCATCAGCAATGTATAGATCACCCGCGTTGTCGACGGCCACTGCCGTCGGCGTCAAGCCTGCACGTGTCGCTAGCCCGCCGTCGCCGACACCCTGCCCGCCGCCCGCTACTGTCGTAATGATCCCGGTTGCCGACACCTTCCGGACCAAAAAGCTTCGTGTATCCGCAATGTAGAGATTAGTGGCCGGATCCAAAGCATACTGCCAACCAGAGTTAAGCCGGCGGTCGTGGCTGCTCCTCCGTCGCTGTAGCCCAAGCCATCCGCCCCGCCCGCGAGGGTCGTAATCGTATATCCCTGGCTCCAATAAGGCGGGAGTCAGAAATATCACGGAATTCAGAACTGTACTTACGATCGAAACCCCACGCGTTGAGTGTCCTCCGCTGATACTCAGCATTCTCCGCTCCTCCGGATGGCCTTGTTTTTTGGCCTTTCATTTGCTATTGCGGAAAGTACGAGAAGACTCCTCCTTGCCTATGGCACCGAACAATTGCAAAACTCGCGAAAAAAGGCGAGCATGGCCGTTTGAATACTCCGGAACGGATTCCATACAATACTTGACTGGTTTGCGCGAATCAGTGCATTATATCTCTTACCTTCACGACTTTACTTTCATAGGGGACGATCCTCGAATCAATGGTGTACGATGCGATGCGGTTTTACGCATTTTGACAAACACGATTTCTGATTGGTCAAAGGCCATTGCTGCACGAGATTGCTCAATAAGCTGCTTCAAAAGGCGATCCGCTGATTCCCGCGTGATTGAATTGTGTCTGTCCTTGTAGGAGCGTGTCGCGACAAGTAGCTTAAGAATCACACAAGTACATTTGGATCAACATTTGTTTTGCCTGTCACTTAAGGTTGGCCAGCCCTTCGTGACTTCCCACAATGAGACAAGGGGACGGCATCTCGTTGGTGTCCGGGCTCCCCGCAATAAAGTGAGCTCGAATAAGAGAAAGCACTTCTTCGTCATTCGTAAGCTGTTGCTGTCCGAAACCGCCGGGACCAGGAGAACATCGGGCGCAGGCGCCTCAGCGATACTCATTTCAGGCGTCAGAACTAGCTCCTGAATATCCCGGACCGGGGATCAAGTTTTCGCTATCACATGAATGGTTGAGTTTCGGATTTGCGACAGCACTTCGAATGAGCCGGTCATGTCGATCTGGTCCATCCTTGGAAATGTCAGACAACCGATAGTCAGGTGCTTCGTTTGGCATGAAGCGCATCGATCAGAATTCGGCTGATCGGGAGGCGGTCCCAAAAATCTGCCGTCACGGCTTCACCGAAGTCGGCGGACGAAGTGGAAGGCGGGTTTGGATCTGCGACTTCCGTACGTGTTTCTGACTACTCGCCAGCGGCTGGCCCGCTCCACCGGAACGATTCTTGCGCGCAGAGCGAGGCCAAGAACTACAGTACACTGTGATGTGATTGCGGCTTGGTCGCACGCAGGCTGAGGCGAAGAGCCGAAGTGACTGAACTGAAGGAGACGGCATGAAGAAAGTGATTTATACAGCCTTGTTGATGGCCACTGCGGGCATTCTATCGGCCGCGGGCCCGGACGGCTTCATAGGCACATGGAAGAACGATCCAGGGACTCCGACCATGACCCGTGATCTAGCACTCGATGGCAAAGTGATCGTGATGACCGAGCATTTACCTGGCCGTAACGGCGGGCCTGAAACGGTCATGATTCGGAAGTATCCCACCGACGGCAGTACCGCGACGATGGACAAAGGTTTTTGGGCTGGCGCCACGGCGACCGGAAAGATGGAGGGGAACGTCCTCACGGTCGACACCACTCAAGCGAATGGCACGATATGGCACGATGTCTGGACCTTGTCGGAGGACGGCAGTCGCTACACCGACGAGATGTCGAGCACCCCGCCCCTCGGAGGGGCGCAAGGCGGCCAGGGCGGACGAGGTGGCCGTGGCCGCGGGCCCAACAAGTTCAGCTACACCAAGGAGTAGCGAATCTTCGGCACAGAGCGAGAATCCGAAACGGATTCGCATTTCACGCAGCTTTTCGGTAGAACCACGCGGCCTGGTTCCTCATGCGTATGGGAGGGCCCCCGGAACAAAAGTCGCGGATCAACGCTTGCTGGCAGCGTGTTTCACGGGAACCGAACTTTTCGGAACCCAATTAGCACGCCACCGCCAACGGCGCCTGAACTGGATGGCGACTCGATACGACTCTCAAGACTGCCAGCCTACAGGAAACACCGAGACACGTGAGCGTCCGGCTGTTTAAGCAGAAACGCCTAGACTAGAACGTTGGGACGGATAGATTGGAGGCGACGCCTACATATGCGGAGCCGAGCAAACATTCTCAAGCGCTTAGTGGTCCATTCAGGGACGGCTAATCTCGGATTGTTGATAAGCAAACTACTCGGAAAGGGCACGCCGCGCGGCTTGGCAGGAACGTATCAGCTATTGTTTCGGCTGCGTGCGCTTCTATCCGACTCTCGTTTGTCCAGCGACGTTGGTCAGAAGATTCGGCGACTCCCTGGCCCGTTCCTACCCGGCTCAAATGATTATCGTAGTGGCATGAAAACAGCCAGTTTCACCACGTACTGCCAGGTTGTTTGTGCGATGCAGCTCGGCGCGTCATTGCGTTACGTGAGCGGGTTGCTCATCATTGGGCTCTATCCTGACCAACGCACCATCGTTCTCGTCAGTTAGAAGATAAAGAAGTCCATCCGGTCCCTGGCGGATGTCGCGAATACGTTGCTTTAAATCCGTGAGGAGCATTTCGCGCCGTTGCTCTCCATTTTCATTGAAGACAATCCTTTGCACATGCCCTGTATTTGGGAGACGAGCTAGAGTCATCGCACCCACGAACAGATTCCCCGTCCATGCCGGGAATTTGTCTCCCGTATAGAAGGTCATGCCGGAGGCGGTGATCGATGGCACCCAAAACAGTTCAGGCTCCTCCATGTCCTTACGCCAAGGTGTTTCGGATGCTTTCTTCCCGTTATACTCCCGGCCATAAGTGACGACGGGCCAGCCATAGTTCAATCCGGGGCGAATGATATTCACCTCATCGCCTCCCTGCGGTCCATTCTCTGTTTCCCAAAGCAGCCCCGTCCGCGGCTGGATGGTCAATCCCAGAATGGTCCGGTGGCCGTAGGAATAAATCTCGGGCTTGCGATACGGCTGGCCAACGAACGGATTGTCCTTCGGAATGGTTCCATCGTCATTCAGGCGCAGGATCTTGCCAATATCAGACCGCAGGTCCTGCGGGCCCTCCTTGCTTTCCCGGTGAGAGCTTGCGAAGAAGAGCTTGCCATCAGGGGCAAAGACCACCCGTGAACCATCACCTCCGTTGAAGGATTGCCAGGCATCGGCCACAAATACATCTTGGACATTGGTCAGCGCCTGGCCGTCAAATTGCCCTCGCGCCAATGCCGTTGTGGCCCAATATCCCTTGCTACCGTCGGGCCGCTGACCGGACTTCATGTAAGTGAAGTAGACCAGATGGTTAGTCGCAAAATTCGGATGTAATGCCAAGTCAAAAAGCTTATTAATGTTGAGCCCCGAGAGGCCGGCAACAGGCTCCTTAACCAGCACGCCATTCTTAACGATGCGAAGACGGCCGACCCTTTCTGTAACAAGCATGTCCCCATTCTGAAGGAACGCCAGCGCCCAAGGGTGCGACAATCCCTTCGTTACCACCGATACGCGGATCCTCGTACCCTTCTCATAAGTTTCATAAAACCAGGGACCATCGCCCAAAGCCTTCATCGGTAACTGCGCGTATGCGCGCCCGCTTGCGGATGCCAGGATGCAAACTAGGGTCAGAAAATTACGGCAAGCAAACCAGCAGCGAAGTTTCATGGCGATCTCCTTTACGCGGGGCCGGCAAACTCCATCCGTCACCGGTTGAGAAGCGGCTAGTGATTCTTGTACCACGAGCAAGCTTACACATGGTGCACCTGAGACGAACCTGAAGTCAAGCATTGGGCGGCCCAACGGCCGGGGCGATGGGTACGGGACCTCAGCAGGATGACAGCTCGGCAATGACAGCGTCGCACTATTCCTGAAAGTGGCGAATACTTCCTGGTAGAGGCGGATGTGACGCAAGCAATCGACCGAGGATGGAGAAGATGCGGTGCCCAGCCGGGGCCTTTATGTTTCAGATTCCGGCCCAGATCGAAGCGGCACCATACCGCCGAGGCACATGAGATTATCGGGTTCGGCTCGTGGGCAGAGCCGATGCGAACATTGCACGAGGGAAAATCCGGCAACTGCTAACAATTTAAATTCGCGACGGTTGGTCTGATAGATTATACAAACAAGGTCATGGTTCGATTGTCCATGTTGGCTCGGATCGCGCTGGGCGTTGTTTTACCCATGGGCGCTTTGCTGGCATTGGATCCCAACAAAGCACTGACTCAGTACACGCAGACGGTCTGGACTCAGGCACAGGGCCTTCCGCAGGACACCGTGCGCGCCATCACGCAAACCGATGACGGTTACCTATGGCTCGGGACGAGTGAAGGTCTGGCTCGATTCGATGGTTACGAGTTTGTCACTTTCACGAAAGCCACGGGCGCGCTCCCTGGCGATTCGGTTACTCAGTTGTCCGTGAGCAAGAGCGGGGTTTTGTGGATTGGAACCAACGGTGGCGTGGCGCGCTATGCCGACGGCCAATTCCGGACGTACTCGGTGAAGGATGGAATGCCGCCAGGTACGGTCACATCGCTGGCCGAGGACAAAACCGGAGCGTTATGGATCGTCGCCGGAGGAGTCTTGAGCCGGTTTCAAGACGGTAAGTTCATCACTTACTCTCCGGAGAGCCTCGCTCCAGTGGAATCTGCCCGCGTGGTTTACAACGACGGAAATCGGCTTTGGGTTGGCGGCGTGGGAGGGGTGGTTGAGAAGAATGGCACGGTATTTTCCCCCGTTCCCGCCGCTGCGGATTGGAAAGAAAATATCATCACGTGCATCCTCCGCGACTCTTCCGGTTTGTGGCTTGCTGGAACGCAGGGAGCCATCCTGATGCAACCCAACGGGCAGTTGAAAAGGTTCAGCAAGCGGGACGGCTTGTCGGGGGTCGTTGCTATTTGCACCGACCGCTCGGGCAATCTATGGCTCGGGACCGAGAACGGTCTGAGCCGAATACGGAACGGGCGATTGATTGCACCCACCCGGGCAGATGGAAACAACAACGAGAGAGTCTGGTCGCTTTTCGCGGATCGCGAAGGGGATCTGTGGGCCGGAATGTACAGCTCTCTGCATCGTTTCCGAGACGACCGGTTCATCACCTACGGCCGCCCGGAAGGTTTTCCGAGCGATGAGCCAAGCACGGTCCATGAGGACAAACGGGGTAAAATATGGATCGGCTACAGCGATGGCGGTTTGGCGGCCTTTGAACGAGGGCGCATTCGCACCTTCACTTCCAAGGACGGCCTGCCGAGCGACCAGGTTAACAGCATCCGCGATCTTCGCAGCGGAGGGTTATTGATTGGAACCGCGGGTGGTTTGAGTCTCTGGCGGAACGGGCACTTTTCAAATTGCACCGTGCCGGACCCGGTCCGCCGTCCATCGGTGAACGACGCCATTGAGGACTCTCAAGGAAATCTGTGGGCTGCAACCTCGGGCGGGGTTTACGAATTTAACGGAAAAACGTGGCGCGCACGAGTTCAGGAAGGAACCGCTCCTTCCAACATCGCGGTGGTGCTGACGCAGACTCATGACGGTAGCGTCTGGGCTGGTACACTGCTCAACGGACTGTGGCAGGTAACCAACGGCAAGTCCCCAGACAGCCCTCCCCGCTTATACACTACACGGGATCAGCTGGGAAGCAACCAGATCCGCTCACTATACGAAGACGGCGAAGGGACGCTGTGGATCGGGACGTTGGGTGGAGGGCTGAACACCTTCCGGGACGGAGTGTTCCATCGCTTCACGGCGCGCGACGGCCTGCCGAGCGACAACATCGCGCACGTCGAAGACGACCAACGGGGAAGCCTCTGGCTCAGCACGCCGCGTGGGATTTGCCGCGTCGCCAAACGGCAACTGCAAGATCTTAGCACCGGCAAAATTCGTGTTTTGACACCGGAGAATTTTAGGATCGCGGACGGACTGCGAAGCGCTCAGTGTGCGCCGTCTTTTCCGGCCGGCGGGGGTGGCACACGGAGCAACGATGGACGTCTCTGGTTCCCTACCGGTCTCGGGGTAGCCACAATAGATCCTAATAGGGCGCCGGCCCAGGTGCCGGTGGAAGCATTGACCCCGGCAGCGCGGATCGTCGAAGTGTCGGTGGGCGGCCGCCTGGTGGACTCGCGCCACGAGGTGAAGCTTAAGCCGGGCGTGGGGCAAATTCAATTCCGCTACGCCGGAATCTATTTGGCCGCGCCGGAACGTG
Source organism: Bryobacterales bacterium (assembly GCA_963776805.1). GTDB lineage: Bacteria > Acidobacteriota > Terriglobia > Bryobacterales > Bryobacteraceae > Palsa-89. The sequence goes on along the minus strand of CAVZOD010000028.1, from coordinate 115,475 downwards.
TTCGCTACTCGTTCAAGCTGGAGGGCCTAGATCCGGATTGGGTCTCCGCCGGCGTCCGCCGGTCCATCAGCTACAATCCGTTGCCCCACGGCCGATACCGGTTCGTGGTGCGAGCCATGCTTCCTGGCGGGGGCGCCAGTGAGAGCGCTTTCGCCTTTGAGATTTTACCGCGCTTCTTTGAGACACAGGCCTTCCACTGGATCTGCGCTATTTTGATTCCCGGTCTCATCTATGGCGCTTACCGGCTCAGGTTGCGGCGGATTCACAACCGTTTCGCCCTGGTGTTCGAGGAGCGTGCCCGGATGGCACGCGAAATTCACGACACTCTGGCGCAAGGATTTGTAGGCATCGCCCACCAACTGGACGCCTTGGCGATCAAGTTTAGCGGGGACCGGGAGATCGCGCGCGGGCACTTGGATTTAGCGCGGAAAATGGCGCGCCACAGCCTGACGGAGGCGCGACGGTCGGTGATGGACTTGCGCACTACCGAGCTCGAGAATCAGGACTTGCCCTCCGCGCTGGCGGCATCGGCGCGTCACTGGGCGGCGGGAAGCGCGGTGGATCTGCAGCTTCAAATCACCGGTGTTAGACAAAAGCTGTCGGCGGAACTCGAACTGAATCTATTGCGCATCGCGCAGGAGGCCGTGGCCAACGCCATGAAACATGCCAGAGCGCGCATGATTCGCGTTGAACTCGCCACCGAAGGTCGTTTTCTGCGCCTCGGTGTGAAGGACGACGGACAGGGTTTCGAGCCCGCGGGAACATTTTCGGCAATCGGCGGGCATTTTGGAATCGTGGGTATGCGAGAGCGGGCGCAGCGTCTGGGCGGAAAATTTTCGCTCTCCAGCACCCCCGGGTTCGGCACTGAAGTGGAGGTCAGGGTTCCCCTTGCAGCATCAGGCAACACTCACAGCAACGGCAATTGAGACTGCGCAATATCGTATTCGCATCTTGATTTCGGAAGACCACCTAATCGCGCGAGCGGGATTGGGCGCCATTGTGAGCGCTCAACCGGATATGTTGGTTGTCGGTGAGGCGATTAATGGCCAGGAGGCTCTCCTCCTGTTTCGCGAACTTCGTCCAGACGTCACTCTCATGGATATCCGGATGCCGGTGATGAACGGGTTTGAAGCCGTGCATGCCATCCGGTCCGAATTTCCAGAAGCCCGCGTCATCGCCCTCAGCACCTTCGGAGGAGACGAGGATATTCGCCGGGCTCTGATCTTAGGCGCCCGGTCATTCCTGACCAAAGACGCAGCCCAGGACGAGTTGATCGGGGCGATTCGCGCGGTCCATGCCGGCGAGCAGTATCTTCCGCCTTCCGTTCTTGCTACCTTGGCGGCTGAGGCGCCATATCCGAATTTGAGCGCGCGAGAGCTGGAGGTTCTTAAACTGATGGTGCGCGGCCTGAGCAATAAAGAAATTGCCTATGAGCTGACGATCGCCGAGGACACTGCGAAAAACCACGTGAAGAGCATTCTTAAGAAGCTTGGCGCACACGACCGAACCAAGGCGGCGACGGAAGCGATTCAGCGTGGAATCATACACTTGCATCCTTGATCGTCCGCCTGCAGGGCGATGCCTCAGACACATGACTAGCATTCGTCGATGACCACAGTTGGTCATTGACCAGGCTCTAAAATAGTTATACTTTAACGGTTTCGTTTGGCGTTCCCCGGCAGCGAGGGGCACCTTTTTAGCGCGGTTCTCCGGCGAAGTCCCACCGGCATGACCCGTGTTGGTCATTGAAGCTCAGTCAGCATGCTGATAGATTTTTCATACGTCTCGTTCCAATCGACAGTGGATTGTTCAACCAATGAATACTTTTGCCCAGGAGCCCCGGAGAGCTCTCGGTAGCGGCCGTGCAGCGCTGTCCTCGTTGATTCTCGCTGCCAGTGTGGCTGTTTGGGTTACTTCCTTCGTCGACGCACAGCCGCTGCGAAGCTCGGGACAACACGCCGGCGGCGTTGTTCAACGCATTAAAGTTCACGGTGCTTCGCTTGAGGCGAACCTGGAGGGTGATTCTCCGGATCGTGACGTCGCGGTCTATCTACCTCCCAGCTATGCCACCGCTCACAAGCGCCGCTATCCAGTGCTGTACCTTCTACACGGTTATGGGCGGACTGTCAAAGGCTGGGTGCCTTTCATCGATCTGCCGGGCTCAGCGGATAGGGACATTGCATCCGGCGCCGCCCAAGAAATGATCGTCGTAATACCAGATGCGAATACACTATACGGAGGGAGCATGTATTCCAGCTCTCCCACCACCGGCGATTGGGAAGCCTACATCACGCGAGATCTGATCGCTTACATCGATGGCCACTACCGCACCATCGCGAAGCGAGAGAGCCGGGGGCTGGCGGGACACTCCATGGGTGGTTATGGCGCGTGGCGGATCGCGATGAAATACCCGGAGGTGTATGCGAGTGTTTATGGCTTAAGCGCCTGCTGCCTGATGAACAGCCCACGTCCTCCCGCGGAAGGGCGCACGCCAGCGCGTCTAACCAGGGCGGCGCCTGCATTGAATCCAAATAACGATCAAGGCCACGGACATCCGGTAAATGTACAATACGGCGAGGCAGCCGCCTGGTCGCCCAATCCGGCCAATCCGCCGCTATTCTTCGATCTCCCCGTGAAGGACGGTCAGTTGCAGCCTTCCATTGCGGCCAAATGGATAGCCAATTCGCCGCTGGCCATGGTGGATCAATACGTGCCAAATCTGAAGAAATATCGCGCCATCGCTATGGACTGCGGCCTTCAGGACCCGCTGATCGGATCGAATAAGGAGTTCGACGAAGCCCTCACGCGCCTCGGTATCCGGCATACCTTCGAGACGTTTGAAGGCGGGCACTCCGATCACTTAAAGGATCGCATTGAGCAGAAGGTTCTGCCGTTCTTCTCCTCTAACCTGGAGTTCCCGAACGACCGTCCTTCAAAAAAGCGCTGACCGAAGGAAGAACCAGCACGGCCATGCATGAGAATCTCGTACGCCGGACGGCATTGCTGGAGTACATCCGCGTGGAGAACGAAAAGGACGTGGACCACTTGTTCGGCAAGTTAGATCGACCGGTACCACGAAGTATATGAAGGATGCCATGAAGAACATCACAAACAAAATAGTTTTTGCAATGCTGCTGATGATTACGCCATTGTTTGGCCAGTCCGGCGCCGTTTCTCAGATCTCGGGAACCGTAAGAGACCCATCCGGTTTAGCCGTTCCAGGAGCCAGCGTGACGGTCACCCACACGGATACCGGACTGGCGCGCACTGCCGAAACCGGAGCCGACGGCGTTTATTTGCTGCCCAGCTTGCCAGTGGGCGCCTACCGCATCGACGTGAAAAAAGAAGGCTTCACCAGCTACACGCAGTCCGGCATTATCTTGCAGGTCAATTCCAACCCGACCATCGATGTCACCCTTTCGGTAGGCTCCATCACGCAGCAGGTTCAGGTGGAGGCGGCCGCGACGATGGTGGAAAGCTACACCACCGGTGTCGGCCAGGTGGTTGACCAGCAGCGCGTGGTGGACTTACCGCTGAACGATCGTTTGGCCACGCAGCTCATCACGTTAGCCGGCGCGGCGATTAACGTTCCAACCGCCGATGTCGGGCAGCTGAGCACCGCCAAGAATTATCCCAATGAGGCGGTTATTAGTGTAGCGGGCGGCCCTGCGAACGGTCTGACCTTTTCGCTGGACGGAGCCTCCTACAACGACCCGGTGAACAGCGCAAATCTTCCGCTGCCTTTTCCCGACGCCTTGCAGGAGTTCAAGGTGGAGACCAGCGCGTTGCCGGCACAATATGGACAGCATTCCGGCGGCGCGGTGAATGTCGTCACCCGCTCCGGCAGCAATCAGTTTCATGGCGACGCCTTCGAGTTCCTGCGCAACGGCGATCTTAACGCCCGCGACACCTTCGCCCTCAGCCGCGACACCTTGCGCCGCAATCAATTCGGAGGGGTACTGGGCGGCCCCATCAAGAAGAATAAACTGTTCTTCTTCGTTGGCTACCAAGGCACGGTTCAACGCTCCGATGCTTCCACCGGCATTACCTACGAGCCCACGCCCTCCATGCTGCAGGGAAACTTCACGGACATCACCTCGCCGGCTTGCAACGGCGGCAAGCAGATCACCCTCCCGGAGCCTTTCGTCAACAACCAGATCTCTCCATCGCTGTTGAACTCAGCGGCTTTGAAAATGATGGCGCTGGAACCAACCACCAACGATCCTTGCGGGAAAGTGCAGTACAGCCTGTTGAATAATTTCTCCGAGCAGGCCGCGGTGGCCAAAGTGGATTACCAGCTCAGCACCAAGAATTCAATCTTCTTGCGCTATACGGTATCGCATAGCTTTGCGCCGCCCAGCTATACGGGTACGCTGTTGTCTATTTCCCAAGCCGCGCCGGACGACATGGTCAACTCGGTTGTGATCGGTGAGAGTTACGTGCTGAGTCCCAATATGATCAATACTTTTCACGCGGATTTGAATCGCGCCGCCGTAACCAAGACCCAGGTACTGAAGATAACTGCGCAGGACCTGGGCATCAATTTGACCGAGCCCTCTATTCCCGACAACATCTACGTCACCGTAAGCGGTGCGTTGTTGTCGGTGGGCATCAATTCCTTCCCGGCCATCGTGCACACCACCAGCCACCAGCTTTCCGACGATTTCAGCATCATCCACGGAACGCACGAGATTCAGTTCGGCGCCAACTGGATTCGTCCCAGTCAAAATGCTTACTTCCCCGGCACTTCGGGCGGCAGCTTCAATTTTAGCGGGCAGTTCACCGGCTTACCGATGGCCGATTTTCTCCTGGGTGACGCTGCCTCTTTCAGTCAAGCCAGTTTGGAGCAGGATTTCGAACGGCAGCAATATCTGGGGCTTTATGTCCAGGACAGTTGGCGTGTCACCTCGAGGTTGAGAGTGAACGTCGGCCTGCGCTGGGAACCGTACTTCGGCTCGGCTTTGGAATATGGATGGACCTCGCACTTCAGCCAGGCGCTCTACGATCAGGATGTCCATTCCACCGTCTACCCCAACGCCCCGGCCGGCGTTCAGTATCCCGGCGATCCCGGATTTCAAACCAACAACCGTCCCAGCAATGTTCGATGGCTGGACTTCGCTCCGCGAGCTGGTCTAGTTTGGGATCCCACCGGGGACGGAAAGACCACGATCCGCGCCTCGTGGGGAATCTTCTACGACATGCCTCACACGCTGTTCTATGACGGAATGGCTGGAGTTCCACCGTGGGGCACCTCGGCTGCGATCGTAGATCCTCCCGGCGGCTTCTTGAATCCGTGGCAAAGCTTCCCGGGAGGAAATCCGTTCCCCATCAGCTTGGGCTCCAACGCGAGGTTCCTGAACGGCGGCAACTATTTTACTGTTCCACTCAACATCGCTCCAACGTATCTCGAACAGTGGAATCTCAGCTTCCAGCACCAATTCGCCGGTAACTGGCTGGCGTCGGCCAGCTACCTCGGAAATAACACGATCCATCTGTGGGCCGCGCAGGCGCTCGATTATTCGCAATATTTGCCGGGCGCAAGTTGCGTCATCAACGGCACTTCGTATGCGCCCTGTTCGTCGCTGGCCAACACTGCGGTGCGCAGCATGTTGCGGTTGCAGAATCCCACCCAGGGCGCCTATTTCAATACGCTGACGAACCTGGACGATGGCGCCACCGCCAGTTACAATGCCATGCTGCTGTCACTGCAGCACCGGCTAGCGAACCACTTTACTATCCTCGCGAATTACACCTATTCCCACTGCATCTCCGACCCGGTGACAACTCTGTTGGGCGGTTCCTATACCGATCCTACGGACCGCCGGTTCGACCGCGGAAATTGCGCGGGCATCGACATCCGTCACAACGTGAACGTGTCGGCGGTTTTGACCTCGCCGCAGTTTTCCGAGCGTTGGTTGCGAGTCATCGCCGGCAACTGGCAGCTCTCGCCTATTCTCGGCGCGCACACCGGATCGTATTTCTCGGTCACCACCGGCGTTGACAACGCGCTCAACAACATCACCGGACAAAGACCGAACCTGGTTTCGTCCAACGCTTACTGCGCGAATAAGAGCGCCAATTGCTGGATTTTGCCCACCGCCTTTGCGGACGCCGCCACGGGAACTTTGGGCAGTTCCGGGGCGAACAGCCTGCTGGGTCCGGGCTATTTCCAGGTGGACGTTAGCTTGTCGCGCAAAATTCGGATTACCGAACGCCAGTCTATCGAGATTCGTGCGGATGCCTTCAACATCGCGAACCGGGTGAATCTCAATCTTCCCAACACAACGCTCAACGGGGTGAACTTCGGTAAGGTAACGAGCGACATCACCGCGGTGGGCAGCGCTAGCGGCGATCCACGCATTCTCCAGCTGGCATTGAAATACGCATTCTAAACTCATGACGAAATACTCACTGCTTCTGCTTGCCGGTGCTGTCGCGCCGTTGTTCTCACAGGTTCAAAACTTCAAGCCTGTGACGGAGCAAATGCTCTTGCACCCCAACCCCGACAACTGGTTGATGTACAGCCGCACCTACGATGCGCAGCGCTTCAGCCCGCTCAAGCAGGTTAATCGCGAAAATGTCTCCCAGCTTCGCATGGCGTGGAGCCGTGGCTTAGGAGCGGGACAAACCGAAACTATTCCGCTGGTCTACAACGGCGTGATGTATGTCGTGGCGCCGGGCGCCATTGTTCAGGCCTTGGATGCGACAACCGGCGATCTGCTTTGGGAATACAAGCGCAAAGTCCCGGCGGGCGTCGCGGCGTTGGCCCGAACCAAGAATCTTGCGATTTATCAGGACATCGTTTTCTATACGGCGCCCGACAGCTACGTGGTGGGTTTGGACGCGCGGACTGGCGAGCTGCGTTGGGAATCGAAAACGGATGGCCGCGGCCACACCTCCGGGCCCATTGTCGTAGACGGAAAGGTAGTCTCAGGCGGCGCCTGCGCGGGTAAGCGCGAGAACTGCTATATCGCTGCTCACGATGCCCTGACCGGCAAGGAACTCTGGCGTTTTTATACTACGCCTGCGCCCGGAGAGCCTGGTGACGAAACCTGGGGCGGCGCGGCAACCGACAAGCGGCAAGCTTCCACTTGGGGGCTGCCCGGAACATACGATCCGGTCCTCAAGCTGATGTACTGGGGCGTCGCTAATCCGATGCCCGATCAGCGCATGGCGCGGCACAACGGTAATCCCGACGCGGTTTCACGCACTGCGCCATCGGATCTCTATAGCAATTCGACGGTGGCCTTGGACCCCGAGACCGGGAAGTTGAAGTGGTATTACCAGCACCTGCCCGCTGACGACTGGGATTCGGACTACACGCACGAACGAACTTTGCTGCGCACTCAATTCAATCCCGACCCGAAATACGTGAAGTGGATCAACCCCACCATTCCGCGCGGTCAGGAGCGCGATGTAGCGGTTACCGTGGGCGAGGCGGGCGGTGTGTTTGAGCTGGACCGTGCGACAGGTCAGTTTCTGTGGGCGACGCCATTTCCATATGACGATCCCAGGTTCGTCATCTCCGATATCGACGTGAAGACCGGCCGCACTTCTATCAACTGGGATCTGGTGTTCAAGAAACCAGGCGAGGAGCACGTGGTCTGCTACTGGAATACGCGGAGCTATTGGCCCACGGCTTACGACCCGGAAACCAATTCCTTGTACGTCTCCTACATCGATAATTGCCGCGATCTGAAATTGGACGGACCGGAAGGCCGGGGAGGCTGGAAGGTGATCCCGCGCCCAGGCTCCGACCCGAATGCGCTTACGGGTCTCGCAAAAATCAATCTTGCCACAGGCGAAATGCTGCGCTTCGATGTGGGGCGCGCCCCAGGCAATGGTGCGATGCTGGCCACCGCTGGCGGGCTGATCTTCCACGGCGACATGAGCCGCCGGTTCCGCGCTTTCGACGCTAAATCGGGCAAAAAGCTTTGGGAAACAATTGTCGGCGGCAATGTCTCGGTGAGTACCATCACCTATTCGGCCAAAGGGAAGCAGTACATCTGTGTAATGACCGGCGACAATCTGAAAGTGCCAGAGCTGTCCAAGGAAGTGCCGGAGCTGAGGGCTACTTCGGGAAACAACGCCATTTACGCCTTCGCGCTGCCTTAGTTTCCAGTGCCATAGTTTCCAGAAGTGATATGCTGACGCGCACTCTCACAATCTTTCTTTTGACGTTCGCCGCTTTACCTAGCGTGTTGATGGCGCAGCGGAAAGGTTCGGCGAATGACGGCGATTGGCCGATGTTCCTACACGATCTCGCCGGGACGCGATTTTCGCCGCTCAAACAGATCAATACAGAAAATGTTTCCACGTTGTCTCAAGTCTGGTCTTACTCTTTCGAGCGGGAGGGAAAAACGATTCCCGGGTTGAGCCCCACCGAACTCTATCAGGAGATCACGCCCATCGTCGTGAATGGCGTGATGTATTTGCCCGCCGGAGATCGGATAGTAGCGCTGGAACCGGATACCGGTAAAGAGATCTGGAGTTACGAACTGAACGGCGGCGTGGCATCGTTCCGTGGCGTTGGCTATTGGCCGGGAGATCGCAGCAATCCTGAGCGCATCATCTTCACCACAGGCCGGAAGATGGTCGCGCTAGACGCGAAAACCGGCAAAGTGGATCCTGGGTTCGGTCGCGAAGGTGAAGTCCCGCTCACCGTGCCGTACGACGGCGTGCCGATCATTTATAAGAATCTGCTTCTGATTGGCACCAATTTCTACGGACCCGGCGAACGTCACATTGGACCGCAGTTGGAACAGGCGGGCGGACAACTCGGCGACGTGCATGGATACGACGCCCGCACCGGAAAGCAGCTCTGGGAATTTCACACGATTCCGCGGCCGGGAGAGCCCGGCAGCGAGACGTGGCTCAAGCCCGATAGCTGGAAAAATCGCACGGGAAATAACGTTTGGGCCTTCGCTCTCACCGTTGACGAAGCGCGCGGCATTCTCTATTTGCCGGTGAGCGGTCCAGGTGCCAATTTCTACGGTGGCGACCGTCCAGGCGCCAACCTGTTCGGCAACGCCCTGGTCGCGGTGGACGCAGAAAGCGGAAAGCTGAAGTGGTATTTTCAAACCGTTCGCCACGAGTTGTGGGACTACAACCTGCCTCCCGCGCCTAGCCTGATCGACATCACCAAGGACGGGAAAAAGATTCCAGCCTTGGTGCAGGTGGGCAAGTCCGGATACATGTTCATTCTCGATCGAGTGACCGGAAAGCCGGTTTTCGGCGTGGAAGACCGGCCCGTAGCGCAGGGCGATGTTCCTGGGGAGTGGTACTCACCGACTCAACCATTCCCCCTCAAGCCGCCGCCGATTTCCAGAGTCAGCTTTACCAAAGCCGATCTGGCAACGGCGGCGGACACTACAGCCGATCATGCAGCCGCGTGCCTGGAGTTGTGGAATCGAGCCGGGGGATTCTATAACGGAGGCCCATTCACGCCGTTCCTTTACCACGAAGACGGCAAGCCATCCAAGCCATCGATCGTATTCCCAGGTTTTACTGGCGGCGCGAACTGGGGTGGGACGGCAATTGATCCGAAGCTAGGATATATTTTCGTAAATACCAAAGACTCTCCGGCCGTCGGCTGGATGGAGAAAAATCCGAAGTATACACCCGGCAATACCGAAGGTTTAGAGCCGTATGTAAGAAGCAGCCCCCGTGGCATCGGCGGCTTCAATGCACCCGTGCGCGACGCCGATGGCCACACCCTCGGCAGTTTGCCTTGCTTCAAACCACCCTGGGGCCGCCTGATGGCGGTAAACGCCGCCACCGGCGATATCGCGTGGCAAGTCCCTCTCGGAGTGAGCGACATCCTTCCGCCAGAAAAGCAACATACTGGTGCCAGCAACTCGGCTGGAGCCATTGCAACCGCCGGGGGCTTGGTATTTATCGGAGCCACCACAGACCGCCGCTTCCGCGCGTTTGAGTCCAAGACCGGCAAGGAGCTTTGGGCCACCAAACTGGATCACATCGCGACCGCCATTCCCATGACATATCGGAGGCGCAATGGAAGGCAGTATGTGGCGATTGTCGCCGCCGACGGAGGTTCGCTCAAGGGGCGAGGATTAATGGTCTTCGCGCTTCCCTTTCGTGAACACCCCTAATTGGTTATTTACTCACGGAAATGTCGCGTGATACCCTGCGTTGCGTAAGGCGCCGCATGTTCCCGGCTGGACTGAAACTGAGTCTCCCTGCCACGTTAGATTTGTGATGAAGATCGCCGTAATATCCATCGAGAAGAAGAGCTATCACTTGCCACGTCGATTCGGCCGCACCATCGTGACGGCGACAGCGATGTTATTAACCGGTCTCGCCGCTCAGGCGCAGCAACTGGATCGTCCGCCAACCATCGGTGGGCATCCGAACTTCAACGGTATCTGGCAGGCGCTGAACACGGCCTATTGGAATCTGGAAAGTCATTCAGTGGAAGGGTGGAGTAAAGATTTCTGGCAGCTCGGCGCCATCGCCGTCATCCCGGCGGGGAAAAGCGTTCTGCGCGGCGGCGGCACCATTCCCTATCTGCCAGAAGCGATTAAGAAGCGCAACGAAAACCGTTCGAAGTGGCCTGAGGCCGACCCGGAAGCGAAGTGTTACATGCTGGGGGTTCCGCGCGTTACTTATCAGAATTTTCCGTTCCAGATTTTCCAGGGTGACGGGGATTTTCTGATGGTTTATCCGTTCGCTGCTACGAACAGAATCGTTTACATGAAGGATCATTCCGATCTGCCGGTGGACTCGTGGATGGGCAAGTCCAATGGAAGTTGGGATGGCGACGTTCTGGTGGTCACAACCACTTCTCAAAACGGCCAGTCGTGGTTTGATCGCGCGGGAAACTTCGCCAGCAACCAGTTGAAGGTCACGGAGCGTTTCAAGCTTCTGGACGTCAACCACATTTGGTATGAAGCAACGCTGGAAGATCCGCAGACATTCTCGCGTCCATGGACGATCGAGATGCCGTTATACCGTCTCATCGATGACAACGTCCAGCTGCTGGAGCACAAGTGCGTTCCCTATACCGATATGCTGCTATATCGCGATTTGCTGCAGCCCAAGCCCGACGTCAAAAAGTAAGACAAGGAGCGAGCCCAATGAACAAAATGAATAGCGGACTGCTGAAGGCGATAGTAACCGCCGGCGCGCTGATGGCGGCAGGATTGCCCCTGGCCGCACATCATTCTTTTTCCGCGGAGTTCGATCGGAACAAGGAGGTCACGCTGGATGGGAAGGTCGTCCAGATGGAATGGGTGAATCCGCATTCCTGGCTGACCATCGATGTGACGAAAGCAGACGGCACGGTGGAGCGTTGGCGAATTGAAGGCGGATCGCCGTCGGTATTGCTGCGCCTGGGCTGGAACAGGAATTCGCTCCCCGCCGGAACAAGAATCAAAGTTATCGCCTTCCAGGCGAAGGATGGCTCGTTGCGCGGGAGTTCGCGGGACATTATATTTCCCGACGGCAGAAAACTAGATATGGGCGGCTCAGGAACCAGGGACGGACAGGACAAGCAGGACAAGTAATCGCCAGTTGTTCCCGCAGCGCATGGATGCCTACTTTGATGTTTTATGCGCCCGCTCGTAACGCGACGTCTCGATATAACCACGAATGGCCGTATTCCCTTCGTGGCAGGCGTACTCGAACATCTGATACTTGTTATCCAGCTTCAACGGAAACGCGACCGCCCACGGACTTACCACTATCTCCGGGTCTTCTATCCTCATTTGATATTCAATCGTATCGTCCGCGGTTCGTGTGAAGCGTTCCGTGATCCGCATGTTCTCCGACGTTGGGTTTAGCGGCGGAGAACCGGGAACGCCGGCGTTGGTCATGTCTGTTTTGCCGTTGAAGTTTGTTGTATTCACTACGAGCGTATTGCCTTCCCAGTGTCCCCGCGATTCACCGAGCCACTCTTTGACTGACGGGTCGAGCACCGGGCGTCCGTCGGTAGGAATAATCCGGACCTCGTGGGCCATTTCGAGCACGATCAGAACATAGCCCGGAGACTGCATGATCCGGATGCCGTTGTTGTAATTGCGCGGCAACATGGAAACGGGCATGCCGCGCGTGATGCAGCGATCCCAGCTATCGAAGTTGTCGGGGCTGTCAAAGACGGTTTGGCCCGGCTTGTAACTGCCGTGCATCTTGTCGTATAGTTCCTTGCCCTGGGGCGTCAACGCGGGGAAGCGCCCATTGGCCGGTTCGCTTATCAAAGACGTCAGCCGCATCACCTGGGTGCCGGAGTCGGCCTGTGGGATCGCTCCGGACTCAAAGCTCTTATTTCGGGCTTCCGCACTCTTCTGCGCGGCGGCGAATTCCTCGTCGGTCATGAACCGGCGGTTACCGTACTTTTCCGGCCGCTGGAATGGTGTGGCGATCAGATGGTTGAGGGGCCAGATACCCTGCAAGTCAGGTTCTCCCCATGGCGTTCTGGGGGTCGTCCAGTGCTTGTCGGGCTTGGATTGCGGCTGTTGTGCGACTGCCGGGAGCATCAGGCCGGCGCTGACGATGATACCCCCCAACGCCAAAATGTGTTTGAACTTCTGAGCACGAACCATATCATGATAATCTCGCGCTTCAGCCACAACCACAAGAAGATTTATGAGGCTCGCACGCGGCCCAGCGGGACGTGCCGGGTAAGCCTGGTGCCTCTACCGAGTTGCCAGCGTACTTTTCTGCGCTCGCGTATCGCCTCGGTCACTCGGTCGAGCTCGTAGTGAATGGTGCAAACGACGAGCGTTCGCCCTACGCCTTCGGCATACGCGTCAGCGATGTCCAGGGCCCGATCGGAAAAGACGAACGTCACGGACGGCCCAACCGCTATCGGCTTGCGCACTGTCGCGGGAAGCCGCCGGATCGGCCGAGGACCGAGACTCCAGGACTTCCGCCACTGTTTTGCGACGCGCAAACTCATCGAGTGGTATCGAGCCGGCGTGGACGTCGGCAGGGAGATGCCAAAGCTCACTACCTATCTCGGACACGTCGATGTCGCCCACACCTATTGGTACCTGGAAGCTGTTCCGGAACTCCAGCAACTGGCCACCGACCGCGTGGGCGGGCGCTACCTGGCTTTGGAAAGATGGTGCAGCCACCTGGAGTTCACAACTCACACGCTCAGCCTTTCTCGGATACATCAGGATCTTTGATCAGTCCCTCGATCGGTCGCAGAAACGGCAGAATCACATCAAAACTCATAATTCTCCATCCGCGAGCTGCCTGAAGTAGGATTTATCGGGATCGAGGTAATGCGGTTTGAGATAGCAGTACGATGCCGGCAGCGGATTCACGCCATCGTAGGCCAGCACAATGGACTGGGCGTTTTTCAGCTCCGAAAAGATCTTCGGCTCGAACACCCAGTCGCGCTGCAAGTTGTAAGACTTCGAAGTGCTGATGGTGGCCTTATGAGCCGTGGATCTCCCGGTCAGCACGCTCACGCAGGCGTCCTGATCGTTTTCCGAAAGGCTGTAGCTGAGTTTTAGCGTCTCTTCCTTGCCGCAAAACTCCGATGCCGTTCGCGCGCTGAAGTCATCGCTCAAAGCGAGGAAGATCTTGGTACGAAACGTCTGCATTAGCGTGCGCCAGGACTCGCCCGGCAAGGTTGAACGCAGGGAGCTGATCGACTGGGTTGCGACTATCGGAATGCACTTGGCTTGCCGCGACAGCGCAAAGAACTTCTCGTCGCCGGTCGGATCGCTCTCCCCCACTGTGGCGAAGCTTTGATACTCATCGCAGAGAAAGAGGATTTCACGCCAGTGGCGCTCGGGTTCTATTTCCATGCGCGGAATGCGGTTTAGAACCGCGCGCTGGAAGTCCTGTTTCATCAAAGTTCCGATGGTGCGTGCCAGCCCTGGGTTCATGGCAACGGGGAAGTTCAAAGCGCACACTTTGCCCTGCTCCAAAAGCTCGGTGAACGATGGCATGGGAATGCCGTAGCGACCGTCTTTGTTCAGCTCGGAGTTGTAGCATTCCTTGGGCGGGCAGAAGGTTGCCTTTACGGATGGATTGTCATCAAAGAGAGACAGAAAGACTGAGATTCCTTCAACAATGGAAGTGCGCAGCTTGGGTTCGATGCGCCGCCAGTCGTGATAGAACCAGCGCTTCACGGCCTCCAGCTGCGCGCGTTTGCGTGCCAGTTCCGGGGTGGCTGCCAAGCGGTCGTTGCCGGTCTCGCTGACAATCGAATACGGAATGTGATTCTGATCAAGGTAGCGGAGCAATTCGGCGGAGATCGCAACTTTCATTTCGCCGGTCGAGGCCTCCCGGTCAAAGCCAAACTTCAGAAGGTCCCGGCGCGCGATGTATTCCGCATCGGAAACCAGGATGTACTCTTCGGTCTGGAAAAGCCGCTCGCCTTCCTTGATTTTGAATTCCAGTTTTTCGGGGTTGATGGCGCATTCGTACACATCAAACAGAGTCACGTAGTCGTAGTTGACCTTGTGCAACAAGATAATGAACTTCACCAAGTTTGTATAAGCCTGTTGCCAGAACGGTTCCTTGCCTCGCCCGAATAGGTTGTTCAGCAGGCTGGCGATGCCGTAGGCGAGCGCATATGCCTCCATGTCATTGTGCAGAGGATTGTAGCGGTAAGGACAATCGAGGCTGACTTCGAAGTAATCGTCTTCCCTGCCGTACTTTTTCAGGATCTTCCGCACCTTATAACAGAAGTCGCCTTTCACTTCGAGCACCAGACCGGTGGAGCGCTTCTGGTTATCGCGGGCGTTGTAGGCGAGGATCTGCTCGGCGAAAGGATGAATGCAGCAGCTCGTCTTGCCCGACCCAATAGCGCCGAAGATGGCGATGCCGGTGTAGAGTCCCCGGTCGGGAATCGTGAGCCACCGTGGTTGTTCCGCGGGTTCCGGGCGCTTTGGATGATGAAGCTCGCCGATGATGAGAAATAGCCGGTCACGTCCGGTGATGGGAGGGTATGGCGGCAGCGGGTTGAACGCGGCGATCTCGCGAGGCCGAACGAAGAATATGTAAAGGAGGGAAAACAGCATCGAGCAGCCAATAAACGAGGTGGAGAAAAGCATGGTCTGGTACGCGTACTTGATCGCGAGGAATACGATGGACTTCTCGGTGAGAATCAACTGAAGTACGGCATTGTCTTCGGGGAACGGAAGCCGCTGGTTGAGTGCCACGCCAATGCCCAGGGTCAGAATGAGGGTGAGATACAGACGGCCGTCCACGATAGCGCGGATCATTGTTCCCCTCGCTCCGCGATTGGGAGGCGTCCCTGAGTAGGCGATATTCTTGTCTTCCGATCGACAGGCTTGGCAACAGCATGCTCCGCGGGCGTGCCGTTCGATGGTTCGCAAACGGCGAGCCCTTGGCCAGCCAACCATTCGGCAAATTGGCGATCCTTGCGAAAGATGAATACAAGGCACTGGTTGATGACGTAATCGCGGCTGGATTCAAGATACCGGCAGTAATGTTCAAGATCCTGCAGAACGTCGCGATCGAGTTTGATCGTGATCTGCTCGCGTTCCTTTTTCGGTTGTTTGGGAATGACGGTTGCCATGATGTCTACTCCTTGGAGATGGGGTTTGCTTGCCCGCGAATCGCTTGGGGATTCGCTAATAAAAACTCAGAGGGGCAGGTGCGGGAGCGACCCACGAACGAGCCCCGGCGAGCGAGGGAGGGATCGTGGCGGCTTTGAGCCACGGATACCAGGGTCGCTCCCGCACCTGCCCCGACGCGACGGCCCGATTTTTGGGCCGGCGCCACCGATTGAAGCCGTTGATTTAATTGAAACTGTGTGGATAACCGTGGTGACTGCGCCCTCCCACTGCGTTGGTGACTGGGTTGGTCCTCCAGCACAGTCATCGAATTGGCGGCGGAATTCGCTGCATATCGTGCGTTGTGACGGCCACCACGATGCTGTCTGAAGAGTACCGACTAAGTCATAGTCATGCTTCAAAATGCAGGCTGTGAAGTTGATGTTGAGGGGCTTTTGCAGGTCGCGGTCTAGTGTCAACTCGGCGTGGACGGCGTCTTCGCCATCGTGTTTCCACAACTCAAAGAGCTGGCGAAACTCAGGAGCGTCAAAGGTATCGAGATCCATTCCGAGCTGGTCCATCTGAGCCTTGTTAAGCTGCCGGGTTCCGCGGTGCTCCCCAAGAAGGCGACGCGGAAAATGCGCGAGCAGCCGGTCGATATCGATGGACGGTTTGGCGCCTTCTGCAAGCCGATCGCGGAACCGATTCAAAACTTTCTGCTCGCCTTCGAATCGATCAGGACTACGGGGCAGGAAGACGAGGGCCGTCGGCCCCAACACCTCAAACAGGCGATGATACTGCCCAAGGTACGAGCGAAAAGCTGCCCTGGTGAGCTGCCCATCATAGGCGTAGGTAAACGAGATGGCCGAAGGCTCGCCATTGCTTTGGAACATCGGAAAACCGTCCACGAAGTGACGGACGAAAAAGGAATCGTTCACCGAGGAGGCGCGGGATGGTAGTAGCTCTGCCTCGATTTTCCGCGTCTCGAAGAAGTATCGAAGCTTGTCTTGCTGGGTGGCGAGAAACTGGTGCTCGGGATGCTCCAACATGAAATCGAGCCCCATTAAACGGAGCCGGATCGTGGCGGGTTGGTGCTCCCGGCGATTGCGCGCATTGCTGATTGATGCGACACCGTTCGAAGGGCAGCAGATAGTGGCCGCATTGGGAATCGCCCAGGACGGGTGGAAAATGATCTTAGGCATTCGGCAAGGCGCCACCGAAAACGCCACTGTAGTCAGGGAGTTGCTCGGCGACTTAAAGTGAGTCGCGGACTCGATTTCAGCGAGCCGAGACTCTATGTTCTGGATGGCGGCAAGACGCTGACTGCCGCGGTGAAGAAGCATGCCGTCAGGTAGCGTTCATGGGATGCCTTCACAAGTTTATGTCCTGGCCGTTATGAGGGGCATTGAAATTGCGGGCCGTCCGATCTTATCCCGCTCTGCGAACCCGCAGCCATAGCCTGAAAACAAGGACAATACCGGCTGCCAGTGAGGCAAACGTCAGCATTAGCCCCGTCAGGAAAGGACGTGGCGCATAAGACAATCTAACGCGGCTATCGCCGTCTGGGACAACGATCCCGCGCAATGCTCCATCCACCTTTAGTATCGTCGTGGGAATTCCATTCACCGTCGCTGTCCAGCCTGGATAAAACAGCTCGCTTAGCACCAGTAGCGCGCGCCCGTTAGCACGAACGTTTACTTCGACCCTGTCCTGGCGGGACTTCCGCCAGATCGCCTCTTCATTGTTCAACTGAGATGAAGATATCTTTGGCCAAGGCTGTAGAGTCAAACTGAGCGGGAAGGCTACCAAGGCAATTCGATGGGGGTCGACACCCGGTGCATTGAGGCGTTCCAATAGCTTTTTGGGGTTCGGCTCGACTGCAATGGCATGAACCAGCCATGCCCTCGGATAGGCGTTAGGTTTTTCATAAACCTTCCAAGCTGAGTCTGCATATACATAGCCTGGTTCCGGGGTAGAAGCAGGCCCAATGGCATACCGGACATTGAGTAGATCCGCTTGCCTGAGGAAATTGTCGTAGTCCTTCTGTAACGTTACGGCGGCGCCGAGAGTTTCCTCAATGCCATACATATCACCAACGTTAGGACTCTTGTTGATCAAGAATTCGACGCGAAAGGGACCTGGCTTGGATCGCAGAAAATCCGCTACTCCGCGCAAGCTGAGCAGTCTCGTCATCTCGTCACGGCCGTTGGCGTCTTCCGTGATTTTGTTAGCCGGACTCCAATCATACGCACTTAGATCGAACAAAATCAGAGCCATCACGAGGAAGCGCGCCCAACGGCCGCAATGCCCCTCGATGATGTAGCGGTAGAGTCCGTAAGTCATAAGAATGAGAAGCAGAGAAAAGGAAATCCACGGGCTGAGGTCTCCTTTGCCAACAATAAAGGGCAACGTTAGGGCCATTGTGCTGACGATGGTGTAACGGGTCACACTGTTTTCCCTCGACCTGCTCACGGTAGTTCCCAGCGAGATTTGTCGAATTGGCCCGCTTCCGAGTGCATAGTGACGTGAAGGACCGGGATAGGATACTCACCCGTGTAGGCACCGGTGGTATCCCGGAGCGTGGGAAAGCAAGTTAGAACGCCCGGCAAAAGCGGCCGGGCGCGCGTTTTATAGCCCAGGGCCTCCGCTCGGGAGTTTCACCAAAGAAATGCAGGCTGTTGTTGTGTCGGTCGGAAAGCAGAGAGCCCTCCCGCGCCCCGATTCGGGAACTGCGGGAGGGCTTTGGTGAGCCGATTTCTTCGGAGCCAACTCCGTCGCATCGGCCCTGGGCATCCACCCGGGCGCGACCCCGAGCGGACCTCGATGCGGCCAAGCGCAGCTACAGTGGTAGCCGGTATTGGCCGTCAACTTGAACAATCGATCCTTCGCGGCAGGCTTCGCCGATCGCCAGTTGGGCGGTGCGTTTGGAGCACTCGGTTTGCTCCATGACTTGCTGGCGGAGTTGGTTATAGCGAGCCTGCCGTCCCAGACCGGCCAGCGCCTGAGTTACATGCTCCTGCTCCACTTTCTTGCGCGCCACCGCTGCGCGGGCCGGCGCCGCCCCAGCGGCGGAAAAGCACAGCGTCTGCGGATCGAGTTGCAGCAAGCGAGGCTCAGAGGCCGCGGCGTAGCGAAACTGGAAGCGCAACTCCACGGCGGCGGCAAGATGGGCTGAGGGGCGCGTGAGCAGCAGGTAGGAATCGCCGACGGCATGCAGCGCCGAGGAACCGCGGAAAGCGCTGCCGATCTCTTCGCGGCCGATCGATTTGCGCACGTGATGCACCACAATGAGCGCGGCTTTGGAAGCATCGCGCAGCCGCAACAGGCTCTGGCACAGCGCCGCCATGGAGCGGGTATCGTTTTCGTCCTGATCGTGAGTCGAGTACAAAGGATCGAGCACGATCACTTCGGCGGCAGCCTGACGGGCGGCGTTGAGAAAGTGATTGAGTCCTTGCGGGGCGCTCAGCAGATTGCCGCCGGCCCGCGTGTCCACCAGCAGGTTTTGGTCGGCGGCGGCTCCCACGGATCGGCGCATCGATGCCAAGCGCCCCACAAACTGCGGCGTGGGCAGTTCGAACTGACAGACCAGAACCCGGCGCGCGGCGGGGATGGTGAAGCCGGCGCGATCTTTGCCGGCGGCCAGTGCCAGCGCCAGATTGGCCACCAGCAAGCTCTTGCCCACCTTGGGTTCGCCGCCCACAAACAGGATGCCTTGCGGCGGCAACAGTCCCGGCTCGATCCAGCCCGGCGGAGGGGAGGCCGGTTGCTCGGTGAGTAACTGCGCCAGCGATACCACCGCGGGTTTCGAGGGAGTCTTGGCGGCGTCCTCTTTCACAGCATCGCCTCCGTGGTGGCATCGAGTAAGATGGCTTCACTCACCGTCTGCGACTTACTCGTCGCCGCCAGCCGCAAAGCTGTCATGGCGAGCTTGTTGACTTTGCGCGGAATCCCCTTGGTGGCCTGATACATGCCCTGGCGGGCGGTCTCGTCAAACAGTATCTGCGACACACCGGCGGCTTTGAGTTGTTGCGCCAGATAGGCGTCGAGTTCGTCGCGCGTGAGTCCCTCCAGGTGATACTGCACGCCGATGCGTTGTCGCAAGGCTTCGTGCATCTGAAGGGAAAGCGTGCGCCGCAGCAGCGGCTGGCCGACCAGCAACAGGGTGAGATAGCGGGAGGAGTCCATGTCGAAGTTCAACAGCAGCGGGAGCTGTTCCAGGGCGGGATGCGGCAGCAAGTGGGCTTCATCGCAGATCAGAATGGGATGCTGCTTTTTACTCTGGTTCAGGCGCACGATGGCGCCGGCAATCTGGCGCATGAGGTCGCCGCGGAAGTGCGCCGGTTCCAGGTCCAGTTCCAAGGCGATCTGACGGAGCAGGTCCAGTGCCGAGCCCGAGGAGAAGTGCACGTAGAGGATCTTATATAGGTTGGGGTTGAGGGTCGTGGTGAACACGCGTGCGGCGGTGGATTTACCCGCGCCCACTTCGCCGGTGATCAGTCCGACGCCGTGATGTTGGGCGAGGAACTCCAGCCGCGTCTTGACCTGGTTCCAGGCCTGGGAAGCGAACAGTTGTTTGGCGTCCGGACTGTCGGAGAAAGGCGTTTTCTTGAAGCCGAAGAAGGATTCCCACATGGCTACTTCTCCTCCGTCTCCCAGGGCGGCAGCAGCCCGTTGACGACCGCATCGACCAGCCGCGCTACCCCTGCGGGCTTGCCTTCCGAGTAAATCTCCAGTTGGGTGAGATCGAGCGGATCGAAGCGCACTTCGATGCGTTTGCCGGCCAGATGCGCGGGTGCTTCAAAGAAACGATTCTTCAACAGGAAGGTGGAATCGCGGCGCACCAACCGGTCCACGCGATGAAAGAACAGACGCCGTAAATCGGTGTCCGGCGGAAGCTGACGGACCTGTTCGATATCGCGCTGCCAGCGCAGCAGCGGTGTGGTCTGGAGGGAGCTATGTTCGCGACGATGGTAGACGGTGTCGAGCCAATGCCACAAGCGCTCGTTGAGTTGCTCAATCGACAACAGGACCTTGGGATCGAGTGAGGCCAGAAACTGTTCGCGCACGGAACGGAAGAAGCGTTCGATCTTGCCGCGGCCTTCGGGCTGATAGGGAGGGGTGTGCACGATGAGAATGCCGATGGAGGCGGCGATGCGGGCCAACTGCGGCGAGCGGTAGATCTTGGCGTTGTCCATGTAGAGACGGGTGGGGATGCCGCGGGCGGCGATGGCCTGGCGCAGGCAGTCCAGGAAAGCATCCAGTCCCTGGTTGGGATAGAACTGGGCGTGCGGGATGAGGCGGCTGGCATCGTCGAGAGCGGCCTGAAGGAAGACTTGCTGCTTGCCGCCGCCCGGCCGCCCGACCCAGGGTCCGAACAACATGTCGCTCTGCCAGATCTGATTGGCAAACTGCGCTTCGTATTTTTTATGCGCGGTAGCTTTTTCAAGCAACAGTTGGCGTTCCGTGAGACCGCGAGCGCGCAGGAAACGATAGAGAGTGGAGGCCGACAGGCCGGCCTGATTGGCGGTGGCCAGTTCGCGCAGCAGAGCCGCGCCGGTGCGATGCGGGTTCTCGCGTTTGAGCCGTTCGATGAGAGCGGCGGTGTCGGGCGCGACGGCACGGGCTTGTCCGCGATCCTGTCGCGGTTGGGGAGACAACGCGGCCAGACCGTTGCGGCGATAGCGCAGCGACCAATCCAGCAGCGTGTCCACCGAGACCTGGCGGCGGGTGGAATGAGGAATGTCGTAGAGGCGGGCGGCGATCTGCTGCGCGCGCCGAGTGAGTTCGCCGCGGGGCAGCGTCTCCAGCACCAGAGGCGCAATCAGCCCGTAACGAAATAGCGCGACTTTTTCGGCCTTGTTGTCCATCGAGTGTTTCTCCTGGACGGCATCTTACGGTGGAAGGCTTCGCGGTTCCATGCAAATGGTGTGTGGGGAGGCTCAGACGGGCGCTGCGACGGAGGAGAATGCGGCGCGGCGGCCGTCGGGAGCCAGACCGCGCGGCCAGCCCAGCAGATGGCAGCGCACGCCGGCAAACAGGAAGCGATGAGCGGCGATCCAGCCGATGGATTCGAGCATGGTCAGGGCGCGGTGGACGAAGTCGGGCGCGGGAGCGGGTTGAGTCAGCGCGGCCAGCGCGGCGCACAGCGCTTGGGCCTGCGCGCGGAAGCGGCGAACCCAGAACTGGCCGCGCTGGTAGGGCATGGGAGGCGGCGCGGTTTTCGCTGCGGCTGGCAGCGTTTGTCCGCCGAGCAGACGGGCGAGGAGGAACAGCGCCATCACCATCAGGCTCGACCGCAGGTAGGGCAAGATGAACTCCGGCAGTAGAGAGACAGTGCGCCGGCAGGCGTGGCACAAGTAGCGGCGCACGCGAATCACGCCGTCGAAGGCTGTGTCGATGAGCGTGCGCGTGTAGAAGCCATGCGCGCTGAGTGGACGCTTGGTCTGGCACTGCGGACAGTGGCTGGGACGATGAGCATCGGGGTTGGATAGCTGCTCGTTGTATTGTTGGACCGAGCCGGCAAATGGGTGTAGGATCTGCATAGGATCTGGCCTCTGGGAGGTACGAACTCCCAAAGTTCATTCCGCGGCGGGGGAACTCTTTTGGTGGTGTAGCCAAGGCGGAGTTCCTCCCGCTCACTTCGATCTATTATGCAGAGACCGCTTCGGCGGCATGGGATTGCTGCGGGATCGTGCCATCCCGCTGGCGTTCGCACGCTCCGCTCCGCGGGCACCTCTCGCTCCCTTCCGGGACGGCGGGAACTAATCTCGGAAAATCGGCTCGCTACGCAGGGGAAAATCGCGACCCGTTACACGCGATGGCGATCCACTTGAGTACACCGCTGAGTGGATCCCAGGACGACAGGCGCGCTTGGCTAAAAAGCGCATCCAGCCCGAATCCGGCCAGAATAGCGATACCGAAATCGGTGAGATACATGAAACGGCTCGCCTCCCGCGCCATCCAGAGCCAGGGTGTTACGGCGTAGAGGAAACCGTGCAGCGTGAGAACGCGCCCAGGGAGTACAGACAAGCCGCTAGGGCCAGCCCCGCCAGATATCGAACCCATACGTAGGTCCAGCGCTTCCAAATCCCGATGATGGCAAGCAGAACAGGCAGGACACCCATATAAGGGTTTATATATTCACCCGAGCTGGCACTTCCGGCGAAGGCCGATACGAGAAGTCCAACGAAGCTATGGGGCCACAGAGCGTTAGCGTCACCCAGGTCCTTGTAAGGAATTCTTTCGGTTGCGGGAAGAGCTACGGGACCGACGAAGCGAAGCGCCAGACGGCTGTATTCAATTGAAGGCAGCAGTTGAAACAGCGCCGCCGGCGAGGGCGAATGCGATACAAACTCCGACAGCAATAGCCGCGCGTGTCCATGCGGTGCGCGGATGATCATGCTCCTGGGATGATGTCGCAGCGTAGAAAATTCCCGCGCTGACAACGACAATTGCCTCCATGATGACGAGGTGCATACCGCCTGCCAGAACGGCCATCGCCAATGAAAGACCCGACAACGCCGAGTACGCGATAACTGATTCAATTTGGGTTGCCTTCAAGGCACGCACCAGCAAGAGTACAACGAGCGGCAGCCAGATCCCGCTTTGCAGCAGGTGCGGCCATCCACTGAAGCGCACAAGGGTTCCACCCAGAGAAAAGCATACGCCTGAGAGGAGGCCCGCAAAGGCACTGAGGCGGAACTCGCGCGCCAGGAGATAGGCGAACCAAGCGCAAAGTGCATGGGTCAGGACGTAAAATACATGGTAGAGTTGCGGTGAAAATACCCCGTGATGAAATGGCACCGCTAGAAAAACGAGATACGGAGGGTAAAAAGCCCCCGTCTGCATTTCCCCAGCGAAGGCGTGGCCAGAAAATGTAAACGGATCCCAGATCGGCCAGATGCCCTGGCGGATGGTGGAGACCCAAAAGTTGAACCATGCATATGCCTGGTTTACTCCTTCAAAACCCAGCAGCATGGAGTATTGATGCACTAGGACAATCTTCCAGTAGAAGATCAAAGTTAGCCCCAGCAAAATCAGACCTGCCTTGAGGGAAGACATCGGGCGAGATCCCGGCACCGGTTTCTCACCGGCTTTTTCGGGGCGTGATGATGACTGAAGGCCCGTTAGATCCATAGTTTTGAGAGCCTCAAGAATATCTTGTGCACTCCACTCAAGCCGACTTCGTATGGAAAAGCATGGAACCCCTCCACATTCATACGTGCCGGGCAGGGGCTGGCATTTGTCTCATATTTCCTGCGCTTCGTCCATCGGGGCTCGTTGTTGCTCCCCGATGGGTGTTCCTTGGCCGCTTGATCGGCACCGGCGACAAGTTGGAATCGAATCGCGCACAAGAGGCCCGACAGGACGGTCAAGCGCGCGCCGAGGCCCATTCTGTTCGTGCCATCCGAAAACCCGAACCTAATGCGTCCAAATGGCGGCTGAACCAGAGAATATCGCCGCCGGGCCGTCGTGTAAGCTCACCTGGATCAAAAAAACGATCTGACCGGGTCCCGAGGGCACGCGAACATTAATTTGGCCTAAGCCTTCAATTTCCAGAGGTGCCGGGCCGGCATAAAGCGCCGGCACGAAGTTGGGAAAGGCGCAGCTATCTAGATACAGATACTGGCAAGCATCTATATCTATTACTAAGTCCGGCGAAGGAATCGGCACGGGAGTGATACCTCCGTCCGGAACAGCCGGCATGACGGAGCCAAGTCCCGTGACGAACAGCGACACAATCGAGCCCGCGGGGGCCGGATTCTGCTGCGAATTGACAGTGCCATCCTGATTCACAGCCGCCGCATACGGAGTGGAGGAACTAAACAACATGGTCGTATTAAACAAGCCGGAGCCGAAGATCCCTGGCGCGGCGAACTGCACTGGCGCGCTGAAGCAATTCACGATGGAGCCGTTCACTACTGCGCAAACCTGCGTCGTGGATTTTCCACTTAGGGCGCCCGGAGTCACCAAATTCACTTGGCCGCTGCTGGCGTACAGCAGCGGTGCGGGCACGCCATCGAAAGTAATTTGGACCCCGTCCGCTTCAACAGGATACAAACCTTCCGCATCCGGCGCCGTGCTGATAGGCGCAGTGGGGCCGATACCGGCTCCGAAGAAGCTCGCAATTTCATTAGGCGCCAGGGGCATATTGCTGAAGGAAGCGGCGTTTCCACCGCACGTCAGCGCGATGGTGGTGCTCGACGGTCCGAGCGACATAGTCAATACGTCCGAAGAGGGGGTCAAAAAAACCACGGAGGCACCAGATGTATTTGCCGTCACGGCCGCTTGAATGACGCCTCCGCTGTTGCTGCCGACGGACTCTTGCAGGTACGTGGACTGGAGCAGGTTTCCGTTCGGGTCAATGCGAACCAGAAACGCATTCATCGCTGGCACGCCCCCAGCCGTCACAACGCATGGTTGGACTGGGTTTACCTCCGTTAGATTGACCGAGGCAGTATCTCCGACGATATCCGCGATCCCCAGGGAATCGATCGCCAGACTCAGAGACGAAGAGCCGGTTTGGAACGCAGTGTCGAACTGAAGCATAGAAAGCCCCGCACTGTATTTTCGAAGCCGTAAGTTGCTGGGATTTGCGCTGTCCTGGACCAGCGCTTCAGGATTCCCCAAGGGGTCCAGCGCAAGTGCGACCGGTTGCTCACCGCTTAGGCTGACCGAGCCGGTGACGGCTCCGGAGGGATTTAGTTCATTCAATCCGTTGCACAGGCAATACAAGTTGCCACCGGCGTCTGCGGCCAGGGGGATCGTGGCCGAAGATGTCGAAGGCGCCATGTTCGTTAAATACGCTACGCCTGTCCCCGTCGCGTTCACTTTCTCGACGTAGAGATTCGGATTCAACACGCCGAGCCCCGCGAGATAAATGTTGCCGCTAGGATCGACTGCCAAGCCCTGGATGCCTGCGTCAACGAACGTGCAGAAGAGCGGATGTCCATCGGTGCCGCTCAACGCGCAGAGGATCGGATCGGGCGCTCCTGGCGGCTTGGTCTCATACGCCCCCGGAGTGGTGGCGAAACCCGTACCATCAGGACCCGCGCCCCCGGCCACAATGATATTCCCGGCTCCATCCGACACCATCGCCTCAACTCTGGCACCCCCGATCTGGACTGAGAACACCGGCTTTCCCGAAGCTGCGAGTTTCGTGACGCATGAACTTTGCACTGAAGAATTCCCCAGCGTGAGCGTAGGAGCGGAGCAGGTCGAACTAGTCGCCGTTGAGGTCGCGACGACAATCTCTCCAGCCGAAGTGATTGTGGCGACGCTAGCGGTAATCCCTGTGTCCGCAACGCCTAAACTCTTCCATGCTGGTGTAGTCGCCAGCAGCGTGGGAGCGAAGGACACGAACATGAACTGTGTCAGCATCCCGCAGGTTGTGCGACGTCGAAACAGCCAATTCAGCGGGTGGCGCTTGGAAATCATTCTGTGCTTTCATCCCTTCTGAAAACACTTTCATCAAGCACCCAAGGTGCCATGCTCCCCGGCCGCTCATCACTGCTCACAGTGTTATACACCAGGAATGCGCCGTGCTTCTAACTTGTCACGTTGTGACGAACTCAAAATCGTCATTTCGCAATGTGAGGCAGCCATTTCCAGGACTAGTCGAGACAACGCGTTAAGGAACGGCCGGAGTCCCCGGACAGTTTGTTGTGTGCTCGATACCACCTGTCCCATCAGCAAGGTACTCCGATTGCTCCTCTCTTGTATTCCATGCCGCAACAACAGAAGAATACGCGCGCCTCAAAATCGTGGACGGGTCACTTTGGGACGCTGGTTTGGCGATTTGCCACACAAAGCTGGCTAATTTCAGCGGCTTTCATCGCAATTCCGTGCGTCGCGCAGTCATCGGGCATTGTCTACTCTACCACCGTGCCTTATACCGGCAATCGAGAAACTTCGGGCTACAACATTTTTCCAGCCCCGACTGTGGAACTGCTAGTGACCGATGCCTCAGGCAATACTTACGTGGTAGGAGCTGTCACGTCCAATGGCTTGCCCGCTACGCCGGGTGTAGTGCAGCCAGATTACGGCGGAGGGACGTTCAATTCGGGAGACATATTTGGAAGCCCCTCTCCCAATGTATTCCTTGCAAAGTTCGATTCAAACGGCAAGCTCTTTTTTTTGACCTACCTGGGTGGCGCGACGATTAACGTTCCGTACGGCCTCGCAGTCGACAAATCAGGAAATATCTATCTTGGAGTCGAAGCCGGTTTTTCGTACATACAGCAGGGTCCATCTTACGTTGCGAAAGTTTCCGCGGATGGAACCGCTTTGGGTTGGGTCACCTTCTTGACGGGAGGACCCTTGCTGCAGATGGCGATGGCGCCGGATGGCTCCCTATATTGCTTAACCCAAGATGCATTGGCCTTCACTGCTACTTTGACGAAGCTGAGTGAGGGCGGAGAATCTCTGGCGACTCTCACTCTGCCACCTGGCACCCAAGCGCTTGCGGTGGGTGCCGATGGATCCGTGTACATCGGTGGACAGAGCACGTTCCCCGCCGCTAAGGGCGATTTCCTCGCGAAAATGAATCCAAGTCTCTCGGGATTCGCGTGGCTCACTTCCATCAAGGGGGATCCCAACCTGATACAACCCGCCACGGACGGTAGCTTGTGGGCGAGTGGCACGACAACCGATGCTAGCTTCCCGGTTACTCCGGGCGCATTGCAACAGCAGCTTTCTCCGCCGCAGGGGCCCACGGGCTTCCTGGTTCGTGTTTCGGCCGACGGCTCCCAAATGCTAGCGGCCACCTACCTTCCGGCTCCCTTAGCGTCACTGGCGCTGGATGACTCCGGGGACGTGATCTTCAGCGCGGCCCGAGTCTTTCAAGACGATTATTTTACCGTGGGATTTCAAGCCACCCCAGGGGCGCAGTGGCCCTGCCAGCAGCCAGCGCCGGGGATTTCTCCCAACCTTAGCGCCATGGGCTTTTTGGGAAAGATTGACCCGGCCGCCCAACATGTACTGTGGGGCACCTGGACCGGCCCTTCGGTTCCCGTGGGCATCAGCACCGTAGACAGCAATGGAAACGCGCTAGCCGCCGGGAACGTTCCTGGGCGCGGAGACATTACTCTAACGGCGATGACGACAGCAACGGGGTCCAATATGCTCGTGGAGAGCTGCATTGCGCGATCCGGTTCTCCCAACCTTTCCGGGTCGTTGGCTCCTGGAGAACTCTTTTCGATCTACGGCGCGGGATTCGGCCCGCAACAAGGTGTTAGCGAGCAGCCCTCCGGAAATAGCATTGCAACCGAGTTGGGTGGCGTCCAAGTGCTGATTGAGGGCGCACCGGCTCCTCTGCTTTATGTGTTGTCGGCGCAAATCAATTTGGTGGCTCCCTATTTCTTGGATGGGCGAACGGCCGCGCACATCAAAATCGTGACACCGGATATTTCGTCCAACGAGGTGGTGTTGGGGGTGCAACCTTCGGCGCCGGAAATTTTCACAACAGTCGCGGGCGACGCAATTATAAATCAAGATGGTACGGTGAACGACCAGGCTCATCCGGCGCACATCGGGGATACGGTATCTATGTTCGTTTCTGGAGTGGGCCAAACGATGCCGGCCGGATTGGACGGGAGCGTTCCTCAAGCGGCGGGCCGCACCCCCGTCCTTCCGATTCTGGTGCAATTGAATTTCACATTCGCAAACGTCACGTACGCAGGCAATGCCCCCGGATTGGTTTCCGGTGTGACGCAAGTGAACTTTCAGATACCCCAGATGGCTACCTTCGGCGCGGGGCCACCCTATCAAGCATTAATGGTGTTGACCGCGGGAACGGCATCTAGCGGAATGATTGTTCCATACGAGGACAATGTCACGTCGGGCTTTCCGCTCCCTCTCTACCTTTGGTACGAGTGAGCTCGACCGCGTCGAAGGCCGACCGCCCTGGTCCCCCATGTATGGCGCGCTTAGAATCCGCGACAACCTCTGATGAGAACGCCGTGCTCCTTCTGATGCGGTAATCGGTCCGAACGGTTTTTGTTTGTCCTTAGGGCCATGTTCAGTTGCGATGAAAATGGGACGAGGTAGGGACGACCATCGCTGATCCCCCGCACAGAACCGTACGGTTCGGGACAATGGGGCCGAAGTCCCGAGATGGCGACTTACCAGTAAGTGGATCTCGCCTCCTGGCCCACCATTTCACTGAGAACACGAATTAACGAGGAGGTTCGGCTTGTAACTTGGCGATGGCATCTCGGGCGGCTTCCGCCACCGATTCCGATTTGTCAAAGTTAGACCTCTCGTTATCGCCCAGCAACTGGCGGAGCCTGGGCAATGCCTCGGTCGCTTTGAGTTCTACAAGAGCGTAAATTGCGAGAACACGCATGCTCGGATTCGAATCGCTCAGTGTTTGCATCAACGGTTGAATCGCAGATCCGTCGCCAATTTGCCCCAGTGACCAGGGCACAATATAGTTAACTTCGGTATCGTTCAAGAGGGGCACCAAGATAGGGACTGCGCGTGGGTCCTTCAAGTCACCGAGTAAGTGCGCGGCATAATAACGGTCTTCACGGATCTGCCCTTCGACCGATGGAAGACCTACCGACGAAATTTGATGAACCGCGCGTCTTTCGGAGCGATCGCCAAGAATCGCGACAATCACGTCAAATCCACGGGGATCGCCAAGTCCGGCGTAGATGAACGCGGCATTTCCCCTTAAGTGCCGGTCTTCATGCGTCAGCCATCCCTGTAGTTTTGGAAGAACACTGACATCATGAGCGGCGACGATTTCCTTTGCCACTTCAATCTGCTGCCAGAACACTGTTGTGCTTTCGAATCGCTGGAGTAACTCGGCAAGCGACGGACGTTGCTGGCCTCCATTCACGCAGGGCGCGGCTAACAGCAAAACGACGGGAACGCCAGCCGGGAAGACGATCGCTCGGAACGCCCTCGCGACGAGAGACAGGCCACGGATCATATGTTTTGAGTTTAGTCTTCTGAGGAGTCTCGTGAATAGCAAGAACTGGGGCCGGTAGCGCTAGTAGAAGAGTGGTCTTTGGCGATCTGACGTATAACGTCCGTTGCTGACTCTCGCCGGAAGGCGGCATAAGTCCTCCCTGACGGCGAAGCGCTTAGGATCGCGTTGGACTGCATGAACGGTTTTCGGAGATTGCGACGCACTTTCGGCTATCGAGGTACAGGCACCAAAATCCAAGGAACTGCGGACGGAAGATCGCTTATTGTTATCGTGCCACCGACTCTTTCCTTCTCCGGTAGAGGCCGAGCTGTACCAATCTGCGCGTGATGGACAGCAGCATGGCGCGCTCGATAGGATCGGACACATTGGAATACACATATTGGTGTCGGCCGCGGGGGTTCCACCTCCTGGTGCGTGCAGAGGGCGGGCATGTAGCGTGCGCCGAATTCGCGCCAGAATCAGCCGGTCCACAAGGCCAGCATCGAGACGCAGTGGGTCGGCGTTATGAGATAGAACGAGGTGCCCACGCGGAGTCAGGCACAAATCGAGAGATACGGAGCCCATGCTGTGAACCGATCAGCTTAGCAGGCCTCCAGTGCGGGCCCGAATATCCCCAGCGTCGCTCAGTGAGAATCAAGCAGCCACAGGAAGATTTTGCGATACATCACTGTGCATCCTCGACGAGATGGTACCGGCGATGGGGGTCCTGTGGTCCGCTGCCAATTTCCGCTACCAACCCGCGCTCGACGAGTGACGCAAGACGCGTTCGGGCCGTTCGCAAAGACACCCCGATCCGCTTGGCGATCTGGGACGTTGAAAGCCCGCTCTCGGAATTGGCGGCTAGCGCACCAAGGATGGACTGGTCCCGTTCGTCTTTTGCTGGCGCGTGACGGCGTGCAGCGGAGAGTGTGACTCGAAAATGCGTGCCGATCTCTTCAAACTTCGGAGTGTCCAATCCCCGATCATGGCACGCGGCGGTCATTCGTTGAATGCCACTGCCCCAATGCTCGATCAGCCCCAATTCCTGAAATACTCGACCGATGACGCGGTTGCGGAGCTTGGAGATGCCTTTTTGGATGTCCTCAATAGTAAGGCCGAACGGAAGCAGGCCAGGATTTTCAATCTCTAGGCGATCATCAAATAGGGCTACACGGATTGGAGCGCCGTGTTGAGCGTAGTCGGCATGAAGAATCGCGTTCATGATTGCTTCGCGGACCGCAACAACTGGAAACGTCCACAGGTCGGTCCGCCTTACCGATCCGATGACGGCTTCGCGGGTCATGTGCTTTCGCAAGAACATGATCACTTCCTCAGCAACTCCCGGAAGATAAGAGCGCACTTCCGTAGAATCCAGTATTCGGCGGCGGTCGCTCCCCGCGAACCTTCCAACCTGGACCCACGCATCCGGGAAATGGTTGAGCCGGGAAGGGCTAAATAGAAGCACTCCCCCGATCGTTGGCACAACGCGACCCTGGTAGCTGGCCGTCACCTTTAAACTCTGGAGCCCATGGAGCGTCAGTTTGCGAATTGGCTTGAAGAACTCGGAAGCTACTCGGAAGTCGATGGCTTCCGAGTTCAAATCCGGCATCGGTTGTTCATCGAATGAGGAGACCTGGTTGTAGCGGCGCATCTCCTCGATCAGGAATGAGTCGGCGCGCCGATTCGTTGAACCAACACGTACAAAAACGCCTTCCACCGGACCCAACCGATTGAGGTAATGTGGCCGATTGGAGCTCGGATAGATCTCAACTGCGAGTACCTGAGTCTTTCGCCACGGCATCACTTCCATGGACGGAATCAGCTTAGGGGAGATGCTATCGGCAATCAGGCTGGCGAGGCGCTCCTCTTCCGCCAGCACGTCGCCGACGCCCTTGACTTTCTTCGTGCCGTCTTCGACTCCAAGCACAATGACGCCGCCCGAGGTGTTCGCGAACGCTACGATGGCTTTCAGCACGCCTTCCGAGGAGGAAAGATCGCGCTTGAACTCTAGCGTTTTTCCTTCGGGACGACTGAGGAGGGTTACCAGATCCACAACTCTGCATTCTACTCGGAAGTCGGGCTGCGCGCAAACCTTCCGAGTACGCCCAAGCCCTACACTCCCTTCATCGTTCCCGCCAGAGATCGCCGCCCTGCGTAAAGTCAATAAGAGTCTATTAACGGACCGCCGAAATCGCCCCTGTAAAATGAGTAGCTTGGGATGGTCAGCAATCAACCACAGTAGACGGCAAATTTTGTATTTATCAATCTACTGTCAATTTCCCCAATCAGCGCTACTTTGTAAATCAAGAATTTAGCGTTCACGACGGAACGTTTCAGGCGATTTCAAGCACTACAGTTTCCAATGGCTCCTCTTATTGGAGCCAAAATGGAGCCAGGGGACCCATCCCGAGTCGACCGCGATGGTGTTGTTCTTCTAGTCGCTTCACTTCCCTCTCTCTCGCCGCCTGTTCGTTGAGATCGGATTTGGAGACCGACTCCTGGAGCCACTTCAGAATTCCCGGCGGGATCACCAGTTCCTTGAGTGCGTGGGCGAACTGGTCCTGCACCACTTCCTCCCGTGCATAGGGTTCCTCACATTTGCCGCGATGCCCGGTGCAATGGTAGTAAACGTATTTCTGTTTCTTTAATTCACCCACCAAGCCGCAGCCGCAATGCCCGCACCGAATGAACCCGGTGAACGCAAAGTCGTGCTTGATCCGATGCTGTTTCGTTGCAGCCCGTCGATCCAACAAGGCTTGAACTCCTTCCCAGCTTTCCAGACTTACAAGAGCTTCATGCTTGCCGTGGTAGGTCACGCCGTCCCAGTCAAAGTCACCGCTGTAGATGTGTTTGCGAAGGATCAAATGAAGAGTGCTCCGATGAAGCCGCCGCCTCCAACCGTCCAGCCCTCCTCTCTCGCCTTGGCTGCGAGAGTCTTCAGGGGTTCCCTTCAGCGTTTCCTCCCCCAGGTTCTGGGAGTAGTTCCGCGCCATCAGAACCTTGATGCCGTGGATGAATTGCTCGGACGACTTGGAGTCCGGCGAAAGGATCGTGCCGTCCTTGACGAAGTGGATCGTCACGCCGAGTTCATCGACCGTGGCATAGTCCGGCACGTTCCTGTAAAGCCGGTCCGTTTTCTCCACCAGGATCGTTTGGCACTTACTGCGGTTCTTTCTCAAGAACGAGAGCATCTGGCCGAACCCAGTCCGGCCGCTGGTACTGGCCGACTCGACATCGACAAACTTTTGGACCGCCTTCATACCCTCCTTCCTTGCGTAATCGCGCAGAAGCTCCAACTGGGCCGGTATCGAGAAGCCCTCGATCTCCTGTTCCTTGCTGCTCACTCGAGCATAGATCACCACCGACTGCGGCTGCGGTACTGATCCGTTCTGAAGCATATCCTTGTTGCGCTCAGGCTACCCTTTTCTGGTCTGTCTCGGATTCCATCTTCGCGCATTTTGTGGAGCCACGCTGCTCGAAATCCCATCGGGATAGGAGCTTAACGAATTCGGTGAGGCGCTTTGAATAACGATCCCATTCCGGATCGCTTAAAGGGCGGCAATGGAGGGCTTCCAAACGTTCGCGGGCGGCCCGTTCGGCGGGAGACAGAGTCTTGCCGATTGGCTTCCGACGTTCCTGAGGGATTGCCTGCTTCGCCATCACTTTGCTCGCGCCTCGGCTCTGATCACTCTACTGGCTTGCCGTTTTTTCCAAGCCGCCATAACCTGTCCCTTGCTCGAAGCGATCTCGGGTCCAGGGACGAGCGCAAACAACGTGCGCGATCTTTTTTGTACGGCACACGTTCTCCATCAAACCTTGCTCGCATTGCCCCCCTCATCTAGATAAGGGAATGGCGTGGATACTCCGCGGACAAGAATTTTGGTTTCTGCAACTGTGTTCGATTAGGTGAGCCAGGCAAACGGTATCTGCGAACGCAGCGGAACAGAAGCAGAAGGAAGATGTGGTGAGCGTCATGCGCTCTCGCCGACAACAGGCCCTGTTGGTTGCAGCTGGAGCGTTCGTTACAGCTTCACGGCCTTGGCTAAGAGGCATCGGCGCCGTAGCCGGAGAACTGGACACGGAAATCCCAGAATCGATCAAATCTCGACTTTTTCTCGGTTTGAAACAGACTGAAACAGTTTGAAACCGTTTGCAACGGCTTTCGGCCTCTGCAACCGCCTGAAACCCAGTGCAACTCCCTGCAACTTTCGGAGCAGAAAAAGAGCACTCGAAGGCAGCAAACACCTGGTAGTGGAACATAAAGGAATTGTCCGACGCTGCCGTCGATTTTGTGTTGTATGTTGCTAACGCGCCGCCACTTGATGTGTCGGGCGATGGCATGCTATTGTCGGTCAATTGTCGGACTGACGTTTTACACGAAAATCCTGCTCTCAAAAACCTTTAGCAGGACTAAATCACGCGACAGCGATCCAGACGGCTGGAGATGGCATTATTGTGAACGGATTCGGAGGCGATGCAGGTGGTTCGTGAACTGCGTGATCTCCGCGCACTTGGACCACAGACATTCACAAATCAGCCTACTTCACGACCGAGTGAACTGCTGCAGACTGCGATCATTCCGACACGCTGGATGGCCTCGGATCACTCGGCGCGTAGCGCTTGCATCGGGTCGAGTGCGGCCGCACGCCGTGCAGGCAGGTAGCCCGCAAGCAACGTCACCGCGAAGAGCGCGGCTGCGGACGTAGCCAAGGTGAGAGGGTCGGTGCCGGATAATCCGAATAGAATGACTTCCGCCATGCGCGCAACCGCTAGCGTGCCCACGAGACCTGCTATCAGCCCTGCAAAGACCAGCGCGCTAACGTCGCGGAGCACGAGCAGCCGCACATGTCCGGGCGAAGCGCCGAGCGCGATCCGGACACCCATTTCGCCGGTGCGGCGCGTGACTTGATATGACATCAAACCATATAGCCCGATTCCCGCCAGCAGGATCGCGAGGATGCCCAGGAAGCTGCTAAGCCCGGCGATCAGGCGGTCGTTCGTGAGTATCCGATCGATTCGGTTGGTCAGAGATTCGCTGCGGATCACCACTTGCCGGCCTTTCAATTTGATCTCGCGGCTGACCGCGCCCGCCGACGCAGTTGGATCTCCCGTTGTCCAGACATCGAGCAAGGAACCGAGATACGACAATTGACGAGACTGCGCTAACGGAACGTAGACGGCCATAGGCTCATGAGTGCGAATCAGCCACAGGCTGGCGCTGTTCACTACTCCAACGATCTGCCGATCTTCATCTTCATGATCGGTTCCGATCCGAATCGATTGGCCCACCGCATCGCCGCTAGGGAACAGAACCTTCGCCAGTGACTCGCTGATCACCGCGACGCTCGGCGATCCTTGCTGATCGTTCAACTGAAACTCCCTGCCAGCGAGCAATCGTATCCCCATCAAATGAAAAAATCCGGGTCCGACCCAATCACGGACGGCAGATGCCGACCTTTCGCTGCCGCCTTTTCCTGAAACCAACTCCTTGTACTCATAAGAGAGGCCCGGCCCCATATGCGAGAGACTCACCGCCCGGACGCCCGGTAGCCGCTCGATTCCATCGAGAAGATCGCGATAGTACGGCCATGGATTCGCGCCTTGAGGAGCATCTGATTTCGGGAATAACTGCACTATGAGAATGTGGTCGCGCCGAAACCCAACATCTGCCGTCCGAAGGTTTTCCAAGCTCTGGACGAAAAGTCCTGCGCTCGCCACCAACATGAACGACAGTGCGATCTGCCCGATCATCAGCAGCCGGCCTATACGCGATGAACTCGCGCCCACTACGCGCGAACTCTGCTGCAACATCGCCAAAGGATCGGTACGCGAGGATCGTAACGCAGGTGCAAGGCCGGAGATGATCGTAGTAAGGACCGCGATTGCCACTGTGAACGCCAGAACCGTTGCGTCCGGCGAAACGCTGGCGCCCATTTCCACGCTCCAAACAATGTGCGCGATCCAGTGACTGCCCCAATACGCCACGAACATGCCCATCCCGGCGCCGGCAAAGGCGAGCAGGGCGCTTTCCACCAGCCCATGCCGAACGATCCTCCATGCGGATGCTCCCAATGCAATTCGAACTCCGCTCTCGTGGTATCTTGCGGCTGCGCGCGCCATCATGAGTCCTGCCAGGTTCACGCACGCGATCAACAAAATCGATGCGACCAAAATCACTAACGCGGTCAGAGCGCGCCGAAACCGATCGCGCTGGTAGGAGATGCCGGTTGCAGCCGGAGCAACCGAGATCCTCTGTGCGAGGTACGCCGCTCTTCGCTCGCCTTCGTATTGATCCGGCAGCGTGGCGTTGAGAACCGCTGGCCAGATCGCCGCAGCCTGGGCCCGTGCCTGTTCGATGCTTACGCCGTCCTTTAACCGGCCAACCACCTTCATCAACCAGACCTGCTTTTCGTCTGTGGGAATTCTGCCTGAATAGCCGATAGGAGCCGCGACGTCGAAATTCCAGTCCAGAATCAAACCGAAGAATCCCGGCTGCGAGACACCAACGATTGTGAGCGGCACTCCGTCTACTCGAATCTGTTGGCCGACAACCGAAGGATCGCCGCCAAAACGCGACTGCCAGCACCCGTAGCTGAGAACCGCCACCGGCGCAGGCGGCCCCGAACCGAGCTGTGCGTCGCTTGGACCGATCAACCGTCCAATCGCAGGTTGGATGCCCAGCTCACTAAAGTAAGTGCCGCTGACGACGTCGAGCGACGCGCGCCAAGCCGCGTGGGACGTCTCGAAATTCGTCAGCCCGCCGCCCTCCCAAGCGAACATGCCAGATAGTACATGCTGCCGCTCCTGGAACTGGTGCAGGGCCGCTACCGAAAGGTTTGCATCCCGCCCCTCGCGATCAACGGGAGTGATCCACACCAGGCGCTCGGGGCCGCGCACCGGCAGCGCACGCAGCATGACGGCATTGACTATGCTGAAGATCGCCGTATTGGCCCCGATGCCGAGCGTCAGCGACAGGATCGCAACCGCGGCGAGCATCGGGCTGTGAGCCAAGCTGCGAAGCGCGTAGACCACCTCCCACGAACTCTCGTAGAGGCTGTCAATGTATCGCTTTATCACCGTCAAAAACCAATGAGGAATATTGAAGTAACGCGCCTTGCAAAATAGCTAGCGTGGACAGCCAGAACTCCAGTGAACGACATAATCTCAGGCTATCGAAATAAGGTACCGGATGGCATTGTACGAAGGATTCCTTTCTGTATCTGGCGGAATGTATTTGGTCGTATAACGGCTATACTGCTTTCTGCTCCCGCTCGCGATCGAAACCCATGC
Source organism: Bryobacterales bacterium (assembly GCA_963776805.1). GTDB lineage: Bacteria > Acidobacteriota > Terriglobia > Bryobacterales > Bryobacteraceae > Palsa-89. The sequence goes on along the minus strand of CAVZOD010000028.1, from coordinate 78,773 downwards.
ACTCCCAAAGGCACGCACCTGAGCGAAATTGGTCCAGATACGGCCCGGCCGTCAGCTATCCGGGATCGCGGTTTCTCGCTGTGGTTGGATCAACGAGAACTGATATCAGTCTGGCTCAGAGCCCTGGCGGTTCATCGGCGTCGAAATGTGGATCGTATCCGGCGAACATCAGACATTCTAAGCGATCCGCTTCTTCGATGACCTCGTTTGGTATCCCATCGCGTCTCTCTTTGATGGAATCGGTTAGACCGTTGACGACTTGAACAACCTTTCGATGGACGAGCGGCTCATCCCGACTTTGCTCAATGTAGCTTCGAACTGCTTGAGCGAACTTTTTAAATTCCTGAGCTGCGTATTTTCCCTTGCTTTCTGACAGAGCCATCTGGAAATCGACCTATCGTTCTTCGATCGTTGCGGCCAAAGTGTTCTTCTCCGAGTCGGTCATCTTCTTCTGCCAAGAGTGTACTCGAAACAGTTACCGAAGCTGGTCGCACAAGAACTTCAATTCAGCCCGTCGCTTTTGCCAGTTCCTGAAAGTCGGTTCATCGGGTGAAATGGTAAACGCTACGCCGTTTGAACGAAGCCGCCCGCGCGGCGGACGCTACGCGTGTCGGTGGCTGGGCCATTCCGTTGTGAGTTGAAGTAGTGTGTGGGTCACAAGGAGGTCCCTGTGACCCAACTTCGAAAAATGATGCTGGAGGAACTCCAGCGTCGTAATTACTCTCAGACTACCGTAACCAGCTACGTAAAGATCGTGGCTGCCTTCGCCAAACACTTCGATCGCCCCCCAGATCAGATGGGGCCGGAACAGATCCGCGCCTATCAGGTGTACCTGATCAACGAGAGGAAGCTGAACGCGCGTACGGTCGGACACCATACGGCAGCCTTGCGTTTCTTCTACTGCAAAACGCTGAAGCGAGCCTACCCGATTGAAGAAGTGCCTTATCCGAAGGCTCCGCGACGGCTGCCGACCATCCTTACGCAAGAAGAAGCGGTGCGACTGATCGATGCAGCCAGCAATCTGTTTCATCGTGCCATGCTGATGACCGTTTATTCGACGGGAATGCGCAGAGCCGAGATGTGCCAGTTGAAAGTAGCGGATATCGATCCCTCCGTGCCAATATCGATGAGACACTTGCCGCGGCCATAATTACAGAGCAGGGCGGCAAGGAGAATCATCGTGAGCGAAGCCAAGATTGCAGTTCCTTTTGGAACCAGTTCGGCGGACGTAGAAGTGCCCGCCAAGGCGCAACGGCGGATCTTTACCGCTGAGGAGAAGAAGCGGATTTTAGAAGAAACCGATCATGCGCTGGCAAATGGTGGGGGCGTCGGCGCCATTCTGAGACGGGAAGGAATCTACTCGTCGACTCTGCACGGCTGGCGCAAAGAGCGCGATCGCGCGGTACACAAAGCCTTTTCTCAGAAGAGGGGTCCGCAGCCGCAGAGGAATCCGCTAGCCGCCGAAAACGAGAAGTTGCGCCGGCACAATCAACGTCTCCAGGAAGAACTGGAGAAAGCCCACATCATTATTGACGTTCAAAAAAAAGTGGCCAAGCTGTTGGGTCACCCGATCACAGAAACGGAGAAGTCCTGATGGCTGCGGTCGATCAACTCAGCCCGTTGGTGGGTGTGAAACCAGCCTGTCAGGCGTTGGCAGTGCCGCGAGCCACGTGGTACCGGCGGCGCAGCCGCCGTCTTTCTCCCCGGCCAGCGGCCGGGACGCGGTTCTCGCCTCGGGCTTTGACGGAAGCTGAACAGCAAGCAGTGTTGACGTGCCTTCATGAGGATCGTTTTCAGGATTCTTCGCCCGCCCAGGTTTATGCAGCCCTGCTCGATGAGGGCCAGTTTCATTGCTCGATCCGCACCATGTATCGTTTGCTGGAAGCGCGCGGGGAAAGCCGCGAGCGCCGCGATCAGCTGACTCATCCGCCCTATCAGAAGCCGGAGCTGCTGGCCACGCATGCCAACCAGTTGTGGAGTTGGGACATCACTAAACTGCGCGGCCCGGCGAAATGGACCTGCTATCACCTGTATGTCATCTTGGATGTCTTCAGCCGTTTCGTTGTGGGCTGGATGATCGCCTATCGCGAAAGCGCCGAACTAGCCAAGCGCTTGATCGATCATTCCTGCCGCAAACAGCTCATCGCCCCCGGCCAGCTGACCATCCACGCCGATCGCGGCTCATCCATGAAATCCAAACCTGTGGCTTTGCTGCTGGCTGACCTCGGCGTCACCAAAACACATTCCCGCCCCCATGTTTCCGACGACAATCCTTATTCGGAAAGCCAGTTCCGCACCTTGAAATACCGTCCTGGCTTCCCGGACCGCTTCGGCTCCATCGAAGACGCCCGTGGATTTTGTCAATCCTTCTTCCGCTGGTACAACTTTGAACACCACCACTCCGGCCTGGGCTTGATGACCCCCGCCGTGGTTCATCTGGGGAAAGCCGCCGATCTGCTGGTCCAACGCCAAGCCGTCTTGGACACCGCTTTTCAAGCTCACCCGGAACGGTTCGTCCGCCAGGCTCCCAAGCCGCCTTCTCTTCCTACTGCCGTCTGGATCAACAAGCCACCCGACAAGGAGAAAACTCCTTAAACTTTTACGCCGTGTGTCTCATTTTTATTGACACGCACCGGATAGCGACCGGATGCTCATCCATATCCGCCAGGGCAAGGGCCGCCGCGACCGAGACGTGCCATTGAGCCCGAAACTGCTGGAGACATTGCGCCAGTACTGGTTGTGGATGAAGCCGAAGACGTATTTGTTTCCCGGCACGGTCAACGGCTCACGGGCAGACAAACCGATCACACCGAAAATGCTATGGGAGGCCTGCCGGGAAGCCGCGCAGCGAGCGGGTATCACCAAAGCGGTGCGGCCACACTTGTTGCGGAACGCTTCGGCATACTACACCACCTTTCAGAGTGTGTTCATTCTAAAGATAATTGGCGCTGGTCAGGCGCAGTTGGCGGCAGTCTACGGCCAGTGAGGACCGCTTGCACCTGGAGCTGCACCTCAGGGAGACTGAGATCTTTTTGATTGATAACCCAGGGAGCACAGTCAACGATCTGCGTCGCTGGCAGAACCTGCTCGCGGATGAGCCGTTTCACAACGGTATTGCTCACCTTGAGTTCACGCGCCGCTTGCTCCTGAGTTACCCAGCCATCCTGTCTCAGGAACGGCTCGATGTCGTGATACCCGCGCAGTCCGGCGACGCGAGAAGCATTCCACGTCTTCCCTTGGCCGGTCTTATAGCCCAGCCGATTCAGAATGGCGGCGATGACCCTGTCCGGACAAACCTTTGCGAGTTCACTTACTAACTCGATCACCGTGCGATCCGCACTGCGACGATGTTGACCCGATCGGTTACGCTCCACCTGCAGCTCGGTATGAACGCCACCGGCCCAATGTAGGAGTACTCGGTGTGTGGGTGACTCCGGTTTGCTCTCAACCACGACCTCGCTCAGCACTGTTCTGAGGATCCGCTTCTTCAGCTGCACTGGCGCTTCCGGATGATTCCACAATGCCATCACATCATCGCCCAGCGCCGTTAGCTCAAACTTTTGTTGCTCGCTCAGCGGCGCCGGTTGCTCTCCCAGGGCGGTCAGTCGATTTTCCAGTGTCGCGACCTCTTCCAGCGCATGGTTCCATCGACCCTCCAACTCGCCAGCCACCAAACGATTCTCGGGCTCGACGGCGTCGAACTGGCGGCGGGCTCGGTTGGCTTCATTGCGAGCACGCTCTAAGGCCAACTCCAAAGCTTTCCGCTTCTCGTCGCTTTCGGCCTGCGAGCATTCGCTGATCTTCACCGCAGCCTCGATCCCAGCGGGTTGAATCGCCGCCAAGACACTGTGGACCACTGCTCGATCCACCCGCAAGCTCCCCATCGTGAAGCATGCGCTCGAACCACGGTCTCCTCGATCTCCCCGGCAGACGTAGCGCGGTACTCGGCCTCCAGTTCCGCTGTAGGCCACCTGCAGCTTCCTGCCACATCGGCCGCATCTCAACAACCCTGATAGCAGCGCCGAGCCCACTTTGGGAGCGCCACTTCCTTCTCCATCCCAAGCGACGTTCGCCTCCAGCCTCTGTTGGTTCTCCAAATACTTCTCCCAACTGATGTAACCCGAATGATGATCGAGAAGCAATACCTTCCACTCTTTTTGTGGTTTTCGATAGCGGGAACGCTGGCGAGCTCTTCCTTCTTCAATCACGGTATGGGGAGCGGTCTTGCCGTAGGCAAACGCTCCGCCGTAACAGGGATTTTTCAGCATCTGACGGATTCTTCCGCTGCTCGGCAGGGTCCAGGTGACTTCCCGCCCTGCAGTACCTGGCTTGACGTGTGGCACCGAAATCCGCTCTTGGCGAAACCAGATGGTTGCTTGCCGCGCACTTCCGAGTTGCTGAAACTTCTGGAACACGTTGCCAATGGCCTGCTGGACCTGACGATCTGGTGTCTTCTCGATGTGGCCGTCTTCGCTGCGGACAAAACCCACAGGGAGTTCCCACAATGCGAACCCGCGCTTCACTTTCTGCTCGAACGCTTCGCGGGCTCGTTGTCGTAGCAGATCGAGTTCGAACTCCGCCATGGACCCTTTTAAGCCAAGCAACAAACGGTCATTGAGCACTCGAGGATCGTAAATGCCGTCACTATCGATGAGTAAAGTCTCCGCAAGCGCACACAGATCAACGAGGTGATGCCAGTCTCGATTGTTGCGTGCCAAGCGGGAAGCCTCCAGGGCGAACACAGCCCCAGCTATACCCTGACAGACCGCGGCCAACAGACGACCGAATCCGGGCCGTTCGTGCGTTCCACCGCCCGATCGTCCCAAATCGTCATCAATGACAATTACTTTGGCGAAGCCCAGTTGTTTCGCTCGACCTGCCAAAGCGTATTGGCGCTCTTTGCCTTCCACGTGGTGGCGAACTTGGTACGGCGTGGATTGCCGCACATAGACATAAGCCCCCCGTTCCAGGGGAACGCCCGGAATTCCGTTGAAACTAGCGGCTCCGGTGTAACCCACTCTACGACGCCTTTCTTCGTTTGACAATTTCGGACTTCGAGGGCACCAGCGCTTCTAATTCTCTGATGAGCGCCGGGATCTGTTTGTGTCCGGTGACCTTTCGGAACTGCTTTTGGGCAACCAGAAGTCCGGACCCGACCCAACGCTCCCGCTGGTCGCCGCCATGCCAGCGTTTCACGTTCTTGCAAACCTGCTCCACGATCGAGAACGCCGATTCAATCACGTTGGTGCTGGCCAACGTTTTTCGAAGTTGCATCGGGACATGAAGCCGATGCACGGTTAGGGTCTCCTCCATCCCTTCACCCAAGCTCCGCGCCGCGCTGGGATTGAGGTCCATCAATTCGCGATGGAGTGCATTCAGCGCCTGCTTGGCGGCGGCGTAGTCTTCCAGAGCATAGGCCGCATGGAGCCTTTTAGCTACTGCCGGTTTGTGTTCGTCGGTCAGATGATCGAGCACATTCCGGCGCTGCAGAGTAGGGCGCTGGCGCGGTGGCCACAGGAACGGAGGTTTCGGTTGACCGGCGGCTTTCGCCGTTACGCCGGTGTCGCAGTCCGCTCCATAGCTCCGTCTCCAGCACCCCCTCATCGAACCGTACGTGAAGTTTTCCCTCATACGGCTCTCCGGGAGCCTTCCCCCGGCGGCATTCAGCTCGTATGCACAATTCGGCCCTGAATCGAGTACAGGCCGGCTTTTCTCCAGTAAGCCAGTGGCGTTCTCCAGAACGCTCGCCGTTTGCGCTGATGTTTGGTCCGCAACCAAATCCGAAGTTTCCGCGTGACATATTGATCCACCTTCCGAAAATGCTGGGCTGAGTTGAGCCAGCCGAAGTAGGCCGACCATCCCCGCAGTATCGGGTTCAGCCGGTCCAACTTCTCTTGCACCGCCGGGCGGTTATCACGGCCGATAGCCGCCTTCACCTTATCCCGAATCCGCTGCATCGAACGTTGCGATGGCCAGCAGTAGCAGAACCACTTGCTGGTATCGCGCCGCGATGGCTGTTTCCGAAAGTGCACCCCCAGAAAGTCGAAGCCATCCTGTGCCGCGACCATGCGAGTCTTGTCCTCATTGACAGTCACCCGCAGCCGCGCCAGGAACTGCCTCAGCTTCGGCATGTAAGTTTCCGGTGGCTTCCATCGGCACAACACCACGAGGTCATCCGCATAGCGGACCATCTTCGTCGCCTTCACCTCCCGCTCCCAGTACAGATCGAGCGGATGTAAATAGATGTTGGACAACAACGGCGAGATCACTGCCCCTTGCGGGGAGCCGACCGTGGTCTCTTCCAGAATCCCTTCGTGCAGCACTCCGGCTTTCAACCACCGCCGAATCAACCGCAGAACGCGCGGATCACGGACCCGCCGTTCAACCAGCTTCATCAGCAAATCATGGTCAATCGTGTCGAAGGAACACACGACACACTACCCATCACCAGCACTTCCCCGAACGCGTGACCATCACGCGTCCGCATCATCCGTTCCAGGGACAATCTCTGGAAGTCCTCCGGCAAGCACGCATGCCAGCCGGATTGCAGTTTGTTCTCATTTTGCCGGACGGGAGCAAATCGCTGGTCCCCGCGGATTGGACCGACTTCAAACATCCGCCCTGCGCATCGCAGACTTCGCAGCTTGTCGCCTCCTTCGATGACCTCCTGCGTCTTCGCGGTCGTGTCGATACACTCCTGCGTCGCTCCCCTGACTTGCCAGTAAGATCTCAGGCAAGCCAGGAGGACCATGCCACAACTCAATCTGAACTTCAACGACATCCCGATTCCGGAGACGCACTTGTGGGAGCAGTTCGACGAAGACCAAAAGCGCGTCCTCATCGAGACGCTGGTGCGACTCCTTGTCAAAGCCACGGCGGACCGGCGACAGGAGCAGATCAATGACTGACCCTTCCAAAATCACTCCCTCCCACACCCAGCGCGCCGCTTACGTTTACGTTCGCCAGTCCACACCTGGTCAGGTGGAACATAACCGTGAATCCACCGCCCGTCAGTACGCTTTGGCCGATCGGGCTGGCCAACTGGGATGGGCCAAACAACAAGTGGTAATCATCGACGAGGACCTAGGACTGTCCGGTTCAGGCACTGACAAGCGCTCGGGCTTCGCCCGCCTCACCAGCGAAGTCGCAATGGCTCACGTGGGCATCGTCCTCGGCCTGGAGGTCTCTCGACTGGCGAGGAACAATGCAGATTGGTATCGTCTGCTGGAACTCTGCGGCATCACCGACACGCTCATCGGCGACAACGACGGCGTCTATCATCCGGCCCTGTTCAACGACCGTCTTCTGCTGGGCCTCAAGGGCACGATGAGCGAAGCCGAGTTGCATATCATTCGTGCCCGGCTCGATGGCGGCATCCGTAACAAAGCCGCTCGGGGAGAGTTGCGTCGCGGCTTGCCTGTCGGTTTGGTTTGGGGAGAACAGGATGGTGAAGTCCTCTTCCATCCCGATGAGGCTGTCACCGGAGCGATCCGCACGGTCTTCGAACGTTTCGCCGAACTCGGCTCGGCACGCCGCGTCTGGCTCTGGTTCCGTTCCGAAGGTCTATCCTTCCCGCTGCAGACCAATCCCGCCGGTATGCCCGGGCCAATCCGCTGGGTGGCTCCCACCTACCATGCTCTCCACCAAGTCCTCACCAATCCGGTGTATGCTGGCGCTTACACCTACGGGAAAACTCGCTGCGAACGATATGTCGATGCCAACGGCGCAGTCAGGAAACGGATGCGGCATCTGCCCATGGAACAGTGGGCTGTTCTCCTCCGCGACCATCATCCCGGCTTCATCGATTGGGCCACCTTTGAAGCCAATCAGGCGCGTCTCAATTCCAATACCAAACCGATGCCACACCAGGCGGGAGGAGCGGTGAGAGAAGGCTCGGCGCTGTTGCAGGGCATCGTCAGTTGCGGACACTGCGGCCGCCGCTTGCATGTTCACTATCGTGGCCGGAACTCGACGCCGGGCTATCACTGCTGCGGTAAGGATCTGGTCAATGGCCGCGGCGTGTACTGTCTCAATGTTGGCGGTATCGTGATCGAGCAGGCCGTCGCCGATGCTTTTCTCCAGGCCATCACACCGGCGGCGATCGATGCGACGCGACTGTCGGTAGAACAACTGCAAGCCAACCACGATGCGGCCTTATCGCAATGGCGTTTGGAAGTAGAGCGCGCCAGCTACGAGGCGGAGCGGGCCGAGCGCCGCTATCGGGCGGTGGAGCCCGAAAATCGCCTGGTAGCTCGCGGACTCGAAACGGCATGGGAGAACCAGTTGCGCGAGCTGGCTGCCGCCGAGATGGAACTACGGCGACGAGAGCAGCAACGTCCCAGCACCATCAGCCCCGCGCAGCTCCAGGCGATTCAGGGGCTCGGCTCCGATATTCGTCAGGTGTGGCTTGCCCCAACGACCACCGACCGCGACCGCAAGGAACTCCTGCGCACGCTGCTGGAAGAAGTAATTCTGAATCTCAAGCGGGCCGAGGGCCACGCGCACCTGACTCTTCGCTGGCGCGGCGGCGCCTTCACCACTCTGGATGTTTCCGTTCCAAAGTTCAAGCCCATGGGGCCGCGCACGGATGAAGACACGCTTTCTCTTCTGCGGCGTCTGGCCACGCTTTACCCCGATGAGGTGATCGCCGGCATCTTCAATCGGCAAGGACGAAAGACTGCAACCGGGGAACGCTTCACCGCCAATCAGGTCGGCAGTCTGCGACGGTATCGCGGTATCGCCCGCTACCAACCTCCGGCAACGCCGCCCAATGGAGATCTGGTCACGATCCGGAAGGCAGCGCAGATTCTCGGCATGAACACGAGCAGCATTCATCGTTGGCTGGCCGACGGCTTCATTGCCGGCGAGCAGGTCACGCCTGGCGCGCCATGGCAGATTCGCATCAACGAGGAACTACGTTCGCGCATCGTGCAACAGGCGCCACCAGAGTACGTGCCCATGATTGTAGCCACGGCGAAACTGGGCGTTTCGCGGCAAACGGTGTTGCAACGTGTAAAGCGCGGCGAGTTGAAGGCTGTTCTGGTGCGCCAGGGCCGGCATAAGGGCTTACGAATCAAAGTGGTCGATGAGCAGCCACAACTTTTTCAATAACCAGGGGGCAGTATGGAACACGATCCAAGTAGCTCTTGAGATCCAAGTCAATGACTTGGTCGTAGCCGTAGGTCACCCACTTGCGAATATCGTAGATCGCTTGCTTGGCACTCCGTTTGGGCCGGAATCCGTACGATCCCGGCCGGAAGCTGGCTTCAAACAGCGGCTCGATGACTAGCTTTACCGCTGCCTGTGCGATCCGATCCTTCACTCCTGGGATTCCCAGCGGCCTCTGCCGTCCATCAGGCTTGGGGATGAATACCCGGCGCACCGGTTGGGGCCGGTATTGCTGCTGCAATAGTTCCTCCCGCAGTTCCAGAAGAAACCACAGCGTTCCCTTCGCCTCGATCGATTCGATAGTTTCGCCATCGACGCCTGCGGCTCCGCGGTTACGTCGAACTTGCTCCCATGCAACCCACAACACCTCCAGACTGCAAACCTTATCAAACAGAACTCCGAACGTTCGTTGCGGCTGAGCCTTGGCCGCTCGGTATAGCTTCCTCTGAAGTACACGGACCTTTTCTAACGTCGTGCGTTGAGCCTCATCGGCAGTCACGAAATCCCTCCTTCATTGTTGGCATGGCTCGAGTCGAGGCCCTTCGCTCCGGCGGGTTTTGCTGTCCACGCCCTCTTCGCTACGCTATGGCCTCTTCCGACTTCCCACGCGGCATCGCAAACCACTTCGACTTTCGTCTTATAGGTCCGCTTACGGCGACGGAGTATCCGCCGACCTCGTGGGATCTCGACCGTTCCCTCACGCTTCCTTCCGTTCATGCCGTTGCTCGAAACACCGGGGATGACGGCTGCTTCTCTTCCTTACGCATCCACAGCCGTTGCTGTCTTCGCCCATACACAGGAGGCTCGACCATCCCATTCCCGAACTCTCCCAGTAATACTCGTTCGAGATGCCATGACGGTGCCATACATTCCCTTTCGGTACGGCCTGAACTTTTGCCCGTGCCTCCGGACTGGGTACTGAGGCTACGTGTCGGGTCTGCTGCGACATGACAAGTTACCCGTATGTCCAGAAGAAAGGCTGGTGTATTCAGTGGGAGAATTCAAACCCACCAGGGCAAAAGTCAGACGCCCTGTAGCTTGGATGGCCAGGGGGAAGGAAACTGAACCTTGGGAGTCCATCGACAAAGCCATCGCAAGGATGGTGAGCGAGTTGTCGGGCCGTAACGCAAGTGAAGGCAGAGGTGGCCTCGAAATGTCTAGCTCCAGAGGTCGAGCCCTCGGGTGACGGGCGAAGGCAGCATGGCGCGGCGCAAACTGACCGAAGCGACGCGGCACTCTGGCGGGGTGGTAGCCACAGCACGACGACAAGGATGCATCGGTTAACTGGAGAAGCCCTCCTCGTCCCATTCGGAAAGGGGTGGAGCAGAAAGCCGAATAACCGGCGACACCGGGAAATCGGCGGAAGACGAGAGGGTGGCGGAAGGGCTGGTAGTAGCGGCGAAGCGGAGTAATGTCCGTGGAGCGAAGCGGCCCAACTGTTGGAAACGACTCTGACAAAAAGGGAAGCAAAGGCGAATGACAAACGCGCCAATCAGTTTGCGGGACCTGAGGAAGAGGATATATATCAAGGCGAAGGCAGAACCGGAATGGCGGTTCTGGGGTTTGTACGTGCATGTGTGCAAGCTGGAGACCTTACAGGAAGCCTACCGGATGGCGAAAGAAAACGACGGCGCCCCGGGTAGTGACGGGGTAACGTTCGCGGCCATCGAGGAAAGCGGAGTGGACGGGTTTCTGGACGAGATCCGGAACGAGTTGGTGGAGTTCCGGTATCGGCCGTTGGCGGTGCGGAAGAAGGAAATTCCGAAGGACGGGGGCAAGGTCCGCGTGCTTTCGATTCCGGCGATCCGCGACCGCGTGGTCCAGGGGGCGTTGAAGCTCATCCTGGAGGCGATCTTCGAAGCCGATTTTCAACCGGGGTCGTATGGCTACCGTCCGAAGCGGACGGCGCAGGAAGCGGTGCTCCGAGTGGAGGCAGCGATCAGTCAGGGAAAGACGAGCGTTATCGATCTTGATCTTCGAGCCTACTTGGATCGTGTTCCATACTGCCCCCTGGTTATTGAAAAAGTTGTGGCTGCTCATCGACCACTTTGATTCGTAAGCCCTTATGCCGGCCCTGGCGCACCAGAACAGCCTTCAACTCGCCGCGCTTTACACGTTGCAACACCGTTTGCCGCGAAACGCCCAGTTTCGCCGTGGCTACAATCATGGGCACGTACTCTGGTGGCGCCTGTTGCACGATGCGCGAACGTAGTTCCTCGTTGATGCGAATCTGCCATGGCGCGCCAGGCGTGACCTGCTCGCCGGCAATGAAGCCGTCGGCCAGCCAACGATGAATGCTGCTCGTGTTCATGCCGAGAATCTGCGCTGCCTTCCGGATCGTGACCAGATCTCCATTGGGCGGCGTTGCCGGAGGTTGGTAGCGGGCGATACCGCGATACCGTCGCAGACTGCCGACCTGATTGGCGGTGAAGCGTTCCCCGGTTGCAGTCTTTCGTCCTTGCCGATTGAAGATGCCGGCGATCACCTCATCGGGGTAAAGCGTGGCCAGACGCCGCAGAAGAGAAAGCGTGTCTTCATCCGTGCGCGGCCCCATGGGCTTGAACTTTGGAACGGAAACATCCAGAGTGGTGAAGGCGCCGCCGCGCCAGCGAAGAGTCAGGTGCGCGTGGCCCTCGGCCCGCTTGAGATTCAGAATTACTTCTTCCAGCAGCGTGCGCAGGAGTTCCTTGCGGTCGCGGTCGGTGGTCGTTGGGGCAAGCCACACCTGACGAATATCGGAGCCGAGCCCCTGAATCGCCTGGAGCTGCGCGGGGCTGATGGTGCTGGGACGTTGCTGCTCTCGTCGCCGTAGTTCCATCTCGGCGGCAGCCAGCTCGCGCAACTGGTTCTCCCATGCCGTTTCGAGTCCGCGAGCTACCAGGCGATTTTCGGGCTCCACCGCCCGATAGCGGCGCTCGGCCCGCTCCGCCTCGTAGCTGGCGCGCTCTACTTCCAAACGCCATTGCGATAAGGCCGCATCGTGGTTGGCTTGCAGTTGTTCTACCGACAGTCGCGTCGCATCGATCGCCGCCGGTGTGATGGCCTGGAGAAAAGCATCGGCGACGGCCTGCTCGATCACGATACCGCCAACATTGAGACAGTACACGCCGCGGCCATTGACCAGATCCTTACCGCAGCAGTGATAGCCCGGCGTCGAGTTCCGGCCACGATAGTGAACATGCAAGCGGCGGCCGCAGTGTCCGCAACTGACGATGCCCTGCAACAGCGCCGAGCCTTCTCTCACCGCTCCTCCCGCCTGGTGTGGCATCGGTTTGGTATTGGAATTGAGACGCGCCTGATTGGCTTCAAAGGTGGCCCAATCGATGAAGCCGGGATGATGGTCGCGGAGGAGAACAGCCCACTGTTCCATGGGCAGATGCCGCATCCGTTTCCTGACTGCGCCGTTGGCATCGACATATCGTTCGCAGCGAGTTTTCCCGTAGGTGTAAGCGCCAGCATACACCGGATTGGTGAGGACTTGGTGGAGAGCATGGTAGGTGGGAGCCACCCAGCGGATTGGCCCGGGCATACCGGCGGGATTGGTCTGCAGCGGGAAGGATAGACCTTCGGAACGGAACCAGAGCCAGACGCGGCGTGCCGAGCCGAGTTCGGCGAAACGTTCGAAGACCGTGCGGATCGCTCCGGTGACAGCCTCATCGGGATGGAAGAGGACTTCACCATCCTGTTCTCCCCAAACCAAACCGACAGGCAAGCCGCGACGCAACTCTCCCCGAGCGGCTTTGTTACGGATGCCGCCATCGAGCCGGGCACGAATGATATGCAACTCGGCTTCGCTCATCGTGCCCTTGAGGCCCAGCAGAAGACGGTCGTTGAACAGGGCCGGATGATAGACGCCGTCGTTGTCGCCGATGAGCGTGTCGGTGATGCCGCAGAGTTCCAGCAGACGATACCAATCTGCATTGTTCCTCGCCAGTCGAGAGACCTCCAGGCCGAGGACGATGCCCACGTGAGCCATTGCGACTTCGCTGGTGAGGCGGGCGAAGCCCGAGCGCTTGTCAGTGCCTGAACCGGACAGTCCTAGGTCCTCGTCGATGATTACCACTTGTTGTTTGGCCCATCCCAGTTGGCCAGCCCGATCGGCCAAAGCGTACTGACGGGCGGTGGATTCACGGTTATGTTCCACCTGACCAGGTGTGGACTGGCGAACGTAAACGTAAGCGGCGCGCTGGGTGTGGGAGGGAGTGATTTTGGAAGGGTCAGTCATTGATCTGCTCCTGTCGCCGGTCCGCCGTGGCTTTGACAAGGAGTCGCACCAGCGTCTCGATGAGGACGCGCTTTTGGTCTTCGTCGAACTGCTCCCACAAGTGCGTCTCCGGAATCGGGATGTCGTTGAAGTTCAGATTGAGTTGTGGCATGGTCCTCCTGGCTTGCCTGAGATCTTACTGGCAAGTCAGGGGAGCGACGCAGGAGTGTATCGACACGACCGCGAAGACGCAGGAGGTCATCGAAGGAGGCGACAAGCTGCGAAGTCTGCGATGCGCAGGGCGGATGTTTGAAGTCGGTCCAATCCGCGGGGACCAGCGATTTGCTCCCGTCCGGCAAAATGAGAACAAACTGCAATCCGGCTGGCATGCGTGCTTGCCGGAGGACTTCCAGAGATTGTCCCTGGAACGGATGATGCGGACGCGTGATGGTCACGCGTTCGGGGAAGTGCTGGTGATGGGTAGTGTGTCGTGTGTTCCTTTGATACAGTCCGGCACGACATTTTGCTGGCAAAAGTAGCGCAACGGGTGCAGGACGGGGACGTATTGCATCTGCTCAAACTGATTTTGAAATCCACTGGGAAGCAGGGGGTTCCGCAAGGCGGGGTGATATCGCCGGTACTCAGCAACGTCTATCTCAACGAGGTGGACCGGATGCTGGAGAAAGCGATTGCCACCACGCGGCGCGGGCCAGACACGCAGGTCGAGTACGCGAGGTTTGCGGACGATCAGGTGATTTTGGTGGAGGCCCATCCGCGGAGTGCGTGGTTGCTTGGGGCGGTGCAAAGGCGGCTGCGGGAGGAGTTGGCAAAACTGCGCGTGGAGATCAACGAAGAAAAGAGCCGGGTAGTCGATCTGAAGAAAGGGGAGAGCTTCGCTTTTCTTGGTTTCGAATACCGCTATCTTCCAGGCCGTAGCGGGAAGATGCGGGTGAAGTTTGTGCCGAAGCTGAAGAAGCGGACGGCGCTATTTGCCAGGCTGCGGGAGATGATCCGGCGGAAGGAAAGTCAGCCGGTCGAGGAGGTGATTGAGGAAATCAATCCTGTCCTTCGTGGTTGGGTGAACTATTTTCGGATCGGGAATTCGAGCCACTGCTTCGCCATGGTCAAGCGCTGGGTAGAGAGGAAGATTCGGCGGCATATGCAGCGGGCGCGGCAGCGTCCAGGGATGGGCTGGAAACGGTGGAGTACGCGGTGGATACATGGAACGCTGGGGCTGTTCAACGATTATCGCCTGCGGCGTCCCCCACTACGGAAAGCGGTGACGGTGCCATCGGCCACATAACCCTTGGTGCGAAGACGACAGGAGAGCGGAGTGCGGGAGATCCGCACGCTCCGTTCGATGTGGCGGGGGCTGGAGACCAATTCACGGTTCGGCTAGTGAGGCACTCCCAGAGGAAACGGGGAGGGGCGCGTCAAGTTTTTTGTGTAAACGGCCGGTCATTTTCTAACCTTGCATCCCTGGTAGACTGGACGGACCTGAGCGTAGGGTAGGGCTCTGCGGAGACGCAACCCGAGCGCCGACTCAGGGGCCGGGATTTCGGGAGCGCGAGCGGAGCTCGCCTCCCGGTCCAGGAATCCTGGCGCAAAAGCGGTAAATCTCGGGGGTTTGGGGGCAGAGCCCCCGATCCCAGAAATGTTCTTCTTCCGATTGTTCATGCTGCGACGATTTAGACCAGCTCCGCTTTCGGAACGCGGTCGCCAAGCAGAATCGCGAAGCGCTGCAAGGCGGCCTTCCAGTTCTGCACCGGCATGGTCCATTTCTTGGCAATGTGCTCCAGCGCCAGGTACAGCAGTTTCATAGCGGCTTCCTGGTTGGGAAACGAGCCGCGGGTCTTGATCACTTTCCGCAACGACATGTTCAGCGACTCCACCGCGTTGGTGGTGTAGATCACCTTGCGAATGTCGGCTGGATAAGCGAAAAACGGTGTTAGATGCTCCCAGTTCCGGCGCCACATCTGGCTGATGGTGGGATACGCTCCATCCCATTTCGCGGCAAACTCGTCCAGCCGTTGTTCGGCTTCTTGGACTGTGCTGGCGCGGTAAATCGGCTGTAGATCCGCGGCCACCGCCTTGCGCTGTTTCCACGACACATAGTTCAGCGATGCGCGCACCTGGTGCACCAGGCACAACTGCACTTGCGCCTCCGGAAACACTGTCGCAATGGATTCGGGAAATCCCTTCAGACCATCCACGCAGGCGATAAACATATCGGCCACGCCCCGGTTCTTCAGCTCCGTCAATACCTGTAGCCAGAACTTTGCTCCCTCGGTCTGACCGGCCCACAGTCCCAGCACCTCTTTGTTGCCCTGCATGTTGACGCCAATCACCACGTAGATCGCTTTGTTGCGCACGTGCCCGGTCTCGCGAATCTTTACCACTAAGGCGTCCAAGTACACGATCGGATACACCGCATCCAGCGGCCGGCTCTGCCAGCTCTTGACCTCTTCCATCACCTCTTCGGTGACGTTGGAAATCAGTGTCGGACTCACTTCCACTTTGTAGATCTCTTCCAGGTGTCCCTGGATCTCGCGCGTGCTCATGCCCCGCGCGTACATCGAGATGATTTTGTTGTCGAAGCCAGTGAAACGCGTCTGGCCCTTGCCGATGATCTTCGGTTCGTAGCTACCGTTGCGATCGCGCGGCGTCTCCAGCGGCATCTCCCCAAAATTGCCTTTCAGTGTTTTGGTTGTCCCACCGTTGCGCGAGTTGCCGCTGTTATTCCCAGCCGGGTCGTGCTTCTCGTAGCCGAGATGGTCGGTCATCTCGGCTTGCATGGCGCGTTCCAGCAGAGCCTTGGTCAGCTGCTTCAGCAGACCGTTCTCGCCTATGATGTCTTCTGGCTTTTTGTAGTCCGCCAGCAATTTGTCGATGAGTTTGAGGTCGATAGCCATCGGGTCTCCTTAGTGTGATCCTTTCGATGGCCGTTTACACAGTTCAATTTATACCCTCTCGGGGAGCAACAGATAGGCCGACCCTACGGAGTTACGGCGCTAGTCCTCGACCCTACCGCCATGCCTGACCTCTGGCTACCGGGTTCGCAGGGACTTGCCCGGGAGGGGACGTTCCACCCCTCTGGAAAGCGCGGGTCTCGTCCCGCGATATGGACCTGGCACCGCTGGATCGCCGCCGACTCGCCGGCGTGCCTTTTCACTGCGGCAGTCAGCGCTTTGCCACCGTCCAGAACATAGAGTCTCGGCTCGCTAAAATCGAGCCCACGACTCACCAGGTCGCCGAGCAACTCGCCCACTACGGTGGCGTTTTCGCTGGCGCCTTGCCGAATGCCTAAGATCATTTTCCGCCCGTCCTGCGCGATTCCCAATGCGGCCACCATCTGCTGTCCTTCGAACGGCGTCGCATCAATCAGCAACGCGCACAGCCGCGTCTTGTCCAGCCGGCGCTCCATCATGGCCTGCAACTTTTCCCGGCTTGCTTCGATAAAGTGCTCGCTGACGGCGCTCTTCTCCAAGCCGTAGGCTTCCGTGAACTCGCGCACTGCTTGGCCGTATTTCCTCGTGCTCAGGCCGAGCATCAACTTCTCCCAAACCGTTTCCGTCAGCGGCTCGCCTCGATGGAACAGCTCATAGCTGCCCAATCGCACTTCTTGGTCATCGGTGCTGCGCACGCGCGGCCGCTCCACCGGAACCTTCTGCCCCATCACCACGCAATAGCCGCGCTCGCTACCCCAACGATTGGCCTTCCGATCCGCCTGCCGTTGGCTGCGCTCGCCGACCAACTCCCGGACTTCTTCCTGCATCAGCAGATCCATCAGCCGCAGCCCGGCCTGACGAATTAACTCGCCCACCCCTTGCCGCAACCAGCCCACCATCTCTGCCATCGGCAGCACCATCTGCACCGCCGGATTTCCATCCGCGGCCATTGCCTCGAGCTCCTTCACCGCTCGCTGCGATTCAATCTGATATGGTTTCTTCATAGCGACTCTCCTTTTTCTCGCGAAAGAAAATTTGCTCTCAGCCTATCAAGGCTGCGAGCGGGAGTCGCTAATTTCTACGATCTAACGGGCATTCCCCGTTCCAGATGATGGCCGCTAATCTTCTCGCTCATTCAACCTCCCTTTCTCTTTTTTCAGCACGCTCGCCAACAGCTCCTTCCATAGTGCTCGGCAGCTCTCCCGCACCGACTCCGGTAGCATTGGCCAGAGCTCGTCGTCTTCGAATCGAAGGTTGCGCTGCCAGGTCGCCGGTTTCTCGTGGTTTTGCTTCCTGACCTCCTCTTGCGGATTCTGCACGATCCGAAGTGGCGGCGGCTATAGGTGAGGTCTGAGCATCGATCAGCAGCCGCAAGTCGAGAAGAGAGGCCAGTGAAATCCGCGGCTTGGCTTCTATCGTCAGGCGTTCACATGCCTCTGAATCCAGCATCCATTCCGGTATTGCCAGGTGGGAACCATCCGGCAGTCTCACGATGACGACGGCCGCACTGCCGCGTCTTAAATAGCGAACCAGCTCGACCTCTGCGCCGTAACGCGGGTGATAGCGATAGCAGATCTTAGCGGCAACGAAATTGTGAGCAACACGATGACGCCTTGCGGCATTCGTTCGCAACTCACCTTTTGGATGCAGGCACGGACCTACGCGTGATTCAGTTGCTGCTGGGCCATGCCGACCTCGATACCACGGCTCGATACCTGCATGTGTCCGAAGCCAGGTTTCGGGCCACAGTGAGTCCGCTCGACAACCTGCCGATTCGGGAGATCCTGACCACGGATGGTGACGGCCGCCGGCGGTGACAGAACATCGGCTGGAAGTCGCCGATGTCTTCCGCCAGCACGGTCAGGAGTTCCTCCTTCGCTGGGGAGATGTACTGTCTACCCAACAACGGAAGGCATTCCGAGACATCGGCGCGTGCCGCACCGCCGCACTCGGGACGCAGGTGCAGCAGTGTGATCATTGCGGGCATCAAGCGATCGCCTACCGATCGTGCCGTAACCGTCATTGCCCCAAGTGCCACAGCCGAACGCGAGATGAGTGGTTGCGTGATCGGGCGGCGGAGGTCCTGCCGGTACCTTATTGCCATGTTGTTTTCACGTTGCCTCATGAACTGGCTCCACTCGCGCTTCAGAACCCGCGGGTCGTGTACGGAATTTTGTTTCGCGCTGTCGCCGAAGCCCTTCTCGAAATGGCTGCCGATCCGAAACGACTGGGAGCCCGGATTGGCTTTCTCGCTGTCCTACACACGTGGACTCAACGTCTCGAACACCACCCGCATGTCCATTGCGTCGTGCCCGCCGGCGGGTTGTCTCCGGACGGGCAAAGGTGGATCGCACCCCGCAAGAAGAGATTCTTTTTGCCGGTGAAGCCACTCGGCCATTTATTCCGTGGCAAGTTTCTCGCTTTTCTGGAAGAAGCCTTCGCCGCGCATAGCCTTGCGTTCTATGGACGCATTCGAGAACTCGCACACCCGGTCCGTTTCGCGGACCTGGTATCGGCGCTCCACGACAAAGACTGGGTCGTTTACGCCAAGCCTCCTTTTGGAGGCCCACAGCATGTCCTGCGGTATCTTGCGCGATACACGCACCGGGTAGCGATTTCCAACGGTCGCTTGCTGAGCCTGGAAGATGGCCAGATTCGTTTCCGTTGGCGAGACTCGCAAGACCGCAACCAGATCAAAGAGATGTCCCTGGAGGCGACGGAGTTCATCCGCCGGTTCCTCCTTCATATGTGCTCCCCAGCGGCTTCGTCAAGATCCGGCATTTCGGATTCCTTTCCAACCGCAGTCGCAAGAAGATGATCCAGCACTGCCGGGAACTTCTGCCGCCATCCTCGGCGGAGGTCTTCGTGATGGAGCCTCATCTTCCAATTTGCCCGATTTGCAAAGTTGGCCATCTCCTCACGATCGAATGGCAACCAGAAGCGGCCACTGCGGTAGCCGCGGCACCGCACAGCCAAGTCCCAACCTGGGATTCTTCATAGCCCGATGTCGATTATCGTCAAACTCGGGGATGCGCGCGGATTGCTCAGCCGAAGTGTGTCGTCTCGCCGGATTCTGACCCGTGAAGACAGAGTCACCTGCCGTTCCCTTCACTCACCAGCGCCAGGAATGCTTTATTCAACGGTCCACGTCGAATCCTTGAACAGCAATAATGCTCCCGTCCCAGTCAGCAAATTAGAAACCAATCCCCATAGGCATTCCGTAGCGGCTTAGTACAAGTTGTCGTATCGGGAATGCGCCGGCGATCAGGATTACCTTGTTCCCCAGCCGTACCGGCGCCGCCGCACTCCCGATACAACCGAAAGGACATATCAGGATTAATGCTGCGAGGCGTCCTCGAACGGCGTCGCAGGGCCAACTTCCGGATCCCGACAATCCGGGCTGTGGGACGCAGGGCACGTTTAGCAGGACCCGCCTGCCGAATTGCAAATCGTCTCGCGTACGTTCTCGTTCAGATTAAACAAATGCCACATGCGAACTTGAAATCGCCGCGTCGAAGCGGACTTGCCATCCAGGCTCTGCGTTGCCTAACCTATACGAAGGACAATCTCAAGGTATGCGCCTCATCTGTCAGGCATCTCGGGTCGCGTTTGTGGCCTGGTCAATTTACACCTCGCAAGGCGATAGCCGGGCGCAGACTATCATCAACACTGTTGCTGGAAGTGGCCGCATTCTGACTGGCCTGGGAGGCCCCGCCGTCGGTGTTCCCCTGGCAGGACCAAGAGGTCTCGCCTTCGATTCGAATGGAAACCTTTATGTCGCTGACAACCAGCAAAACGTGATCTTCAAGGTTTCGGCCACTGGTGTTGCAACAGTCTTCGCCGGTGATGGGCTCAGAGGCTTTTCCGGGGACGGTGGCCCTGCTACGGCCGCCGCGCTCACGGAACCGGGGATGGTTGCCGTAGATGGCTCAAATAACGTTTATATTGCCGATTTTCATAACGAGCGTATTCGAAGAGTCGACGCACACGGCATGATCACCACGGTTGTAGGCGGCGGCGCCGCCTACGAAACCGATGAAATCCCCGCGATCGCCACGACAATATTCGAGCCGACGGGGTTGGCCTTCGATGCCGCCGGGAGCCTCTATATCAGTGAGAGCGGCGACTGTAAGATTCGCAAGGTCACGCCGGATGGAATTATTCATCATGTAGCTGGAAACGGCTGCGGATTTTCAGGCGATGGAGGTCCTGCGACAACCGCGCAGCTCACTTTCCCGGGAGGCCTCGCGTTCGACAGCAACGGAAACCTCTACATTGCTGATTCGAGCAATAGCAGAATTCGCATGATCAGCGTCAATGGAATCATTTCGACTGTGGCAGGAAACGGAAACGCAGCGTACAGCGGGGATGGAGGTCCCGCCACTGCGGCCTCGCTTTCGATTCCAGGGTCTGTTGCAATTGATTCTGGCGGGAACCTCCTTATCGCCGATACAGACAATAATCTCATTCGCAAGGTCTCTCCAGCAGGGATCATCACTACAGTCGCGGGCAATTGGCTCAAAGGTTTGCCCGGCATTTTTTCGGGCGACGGTGGACCTGCATTATCGGCGTCACTCCACTTGCCTTATGGGGTAGCGCTGGATTCTTCCGGCAACATTTGCGTTTCCGATCAGGACAATCGACGCGTCCGTCGTATTACGGTGTCTGGCATCATCAACACGATCGCCGGAAACGGAATCAGCAATTTTGCCGGTGACGGTGGTTCGGCAACACAAGCTACGCTGGATTTCCCTACCGCCGTGAAGGTGGACAGCGCTGGTAATCTCTACATCGCCGATTCGATGAATCATAGAGTCCGGAAAGTAACACCGGCGGGGACAATCACGACCGTCGCGGGGAACGGCACGCCGGGGTTCTCGGGAGACGGCGGCCCCGCGACAAATGCACAGCTAAACACACCGACGTCAATCGCAGTCGATGGGAGTGGAAACATCTATATTTCGGATTCGCTTAATCTGCGCATTCGGCGCGTGGCGCCGAGCGGCACGATAAATACGTACGCAGGAAATGGCACCTACGGCTATTCGGGAGACGGCGGCCCTGCGATCGATGCTTCGTTTACCTTCCCGCGTGGCCTCTCGGCAGATAGATCCGGGAATCTGTACCTCGCAGATTCGCAAAACAACCGAGTGCGGATGATCACGTCGAGCGGAACTATCACGACCGTCGCAGGAAACGGCATGGCAGGTTTTGCAGGAGACGGGGGGCCAGCCGCGGCGGCGATGCTGAACGGACCGGCTGACGTGGCAGTTGACCAACAGGGCGATCTATTCATAACCGAAACATCTAACAGGACGGTCCGGAAAGTTTCTCCCGACGGGATGATCACGACGGTGGCCGACAGCGGCGTGGGGAACGGAAATATTGAAGGTGTGAGCGCAGATTCTGGCGCCGTTTTTCTGGATTATCCCACCAGCGTGGCAGCTGACAATGCCGGGAATTTCTACTTCCAGGCTGGTTGGTACATCTATCGAGTGAATCCCGCGGGAGTGATCACTCTGCTGGTCGGGGGAGGGCTGCAAGGTTATCAAGAGGGTTTCGACGGCGATGGAGGGCCATCTGTGGCCGCCCACCTGGTTCGCGATACATATCCCCCGGCTAACGTATGCATGGGCATTGCTGTCGATGCCGCCGGAAACCTTTACTTTGCGGATACGGGCAATGATCGAATTCGGAAGATAACGAACGCCAACTCCGGCGCCCAACTGGCAATCACAACGCCGGACAACTTTGTGCTCTATCCGCCGACAGGCGCTGACGGAATTGATTTCTTCCTGTCTGATATATCCTCACATCAAGTAAATATCCTTAACGTGGGCGTTGGCGCAATGAACTGGACCGCGACGGCCAGCACGCTGTCCGGAGGCGACTGGATGATGATTTCTTCCGGTTCGGGAACCGCCCCCTCAACAATAACGGTCAGCGCCAACGTAAGTGGGCTTGCGCCGGGTTTCTACATCGGCACAATAATGCTTTCGAGTCCTACCGCAAGCAATAGCCCCCGCTACATCACAGCCTCCATGACCGCGCCAATTCCATTCCTTTCGCAAAATACCACTGCTGGAACCATGGTCGTCACCGAGCCTCCGGGGGTCGGCTGGTTCGCATCAAGCGATGCCAGTTGGATCACGTTTCCCTCTGGTTCGACGGGCATCGGTTCAGGGATTTTAAACTGGTCGGCTGCTGCGAACGTCGGCGGATCGCCACCCTATCGGACAGCAACTGTCTCTGTTGGATATCCCCAAATGAATGTCAATCAGGGCGTGGGCTTAGTTGCACAGACAATTACGTTCGCACCCCTGAGCGACGTACTGCTAGAAGCGGCTCCGTTTGCGATCAGTGCGACAGCAAGCTCGGGACTTCCTGTGAGCTTCGCTTCCACAACGACGAACGTGTGCACAGTATCGGGAAAGACGGTAACGATTGTGGGGGCGGGAATGTGCGCAATTACCGCCAGTCAAGCTGGAAGCTCCGTGTACGCCCTGGCGGCCCCCGTGACACTCTCCTTTAACGTCGGCATGGGACCGATTGGGACACCCCCGCTGATACTATCTGGCGGCGTCGTGCCCCTTTATAGTGCGATCAATACAATCCAGCCAAGCTCGTGGATATCGATATACGGTACCAATCTTGCGGTTTCCACCGCGGTCTGGAACGGGGACTTTCCTGTTTCCCTGGCTGGCACTAGCGTTTCGATAAACGGCAAGTCTGCTTACCTTTCGTACGTTAGCCCCGGGCAAATTAATGTACAGGCACCCGATGATACAGCAACTGGCCCCGTTTCAGTCGTGGTCACAACGCCCAACGGAAGCTCGGCATCAACAGTTTCGCTGGCACCTGCCAGTCCATCGTTCCTTCGCCTGGACAGCACGCACGTTACCGGAATTATTCTGCGTGCCGACGGTTCCGGGGCGTACGGCGGAGGGGGCGATGACATTATCGGACCTACCGGGACTTCGTTGGGCTACTCAACGGTAGCAGCCAAAGCGGGGGACAGCGTGGAGCTTTATGGCGTGGGCTTTGGGCCGACCAAGCCGGTTGTACCAGCGGGGAAGCCTTTCTCAAGTGCGGCTGCAACCACGAGCCCGGTATACCTGACAATCAATAACGTCAGTGTCACTCCTTCGTTTGCCGGGCTATCAGAAGCCGGCCTCTATCAGATCAACCTAACCATTCCCTCCGGCCTTGGCACGGGGGATGTCCCGCTTCTGGCAATAGTGGACGGAGTGCAGACACCGACAGGCGTGGTCATTTCCCTGCAGTAGATGGCAATTTTGGAAGGTTAGTGCTACTGTTTCGGCTTGTGTTCATCGATTCTGGCCGAATGGCGACTCGTAAAGTGGCCGGAAACGGCGCTCTGGTTACTTCACTCCTCAGTAGTCTGAAATAACCTGCCCGCATCTGTGTCAACGCCGGTTGAAAATTGGATCTTCCGCACTCTCGGTGCAGATCAGCAAGCTCAAAATTCTCCAAAACAATTCGTTCTCGTATTGTTCTAAGCTCAACTTGCAATGGCACCTCCCCTGAGCCATTCGCAAACGGTGTTACCAGCTCAAAATCTCGTGCTCGATAAGATCGAACGTGTTGACGGACGCTTTCTGGTCGATGTTCACGTTCGACAAGCCGCTCATTGTCCAGCGTGCGGCAAGCGGTCTCGGAGCCGTCACAGCGCGTACCTCCGCCATCTGAAAGACCTGCCTTGGCAAGGGTGTGCGGTGGAACTGCGGTTGAAAATCCGGCGCTTTCGATGCCGTAACAGGACTTGTGTGCGAAAGATCTTCGCCGAACCGATACCGGAGGTCACGCGATCCCATGCACGCTGGACTACACGAGTTGGCGAGATCATACGGCTGATCGGCTACACAGCAGGCGGATTGCCGGGCAGTCGTATTCCGGACCGGTTGGCGATCCCGATCAGCGACGACACGGTGACTCGGTTTGTGAAACGCTCCGGCGACGGTTCGGGCAGTGGTCCAATCCGACACATTGGAGTAGACGATTGGGCTTGGCGCAAGGGTCAGACTTACGGAACTATTCTGGTGGACTTGGACAAGCATCAGGTCATCGACCTGCTGCCCGACCGTTCGGTCGAGAGCTTGCAAGCCTGGCTGGAGAAGCATCCAGGTGTGGAAGTGATCGCTCGGGATCGTTGCGGCAATCTATGCCGAGGCCGCCGAACAAGGTGCCGCCCATGCAGTCCAGGTGGCCGATCGGTTTCATTTGTTTTTGAATCTTTCAACAGCCATCGAGAGATCGCTGGAGGAACGAAGCCGGGAACTTTGCCTTCCCGATCCGGCGCCGGAACAGCCAGCCGTCGAAGTCGTGCCGCCAGGCAAACGAAGAACAACGCTGGAGGAGCAACGAAAACAACAGCGCCGCCAGCGGAGACAGGAGCGCTACGAGCGAGTCGTTGAACTCCATCGTCAGGGGCACACACAACTGGCCATCAGCCTGGAGCTCGGCATCCAGCGCAAAACGATTCGCCGCTGGTTACGCGCTGGTCAGTTTCCCGAGCGGAAGCCGGTGACCGGCCGACGCAGCCATGTCCGCGAGTTCCATGAGTATCTACAGCAACGCTGGAATCAGGGCTGCCATAACGCGACTCGCTTGTTTCAGGAGATCCGGGCACGCGGATACCGCGGCAGTCGTCAGATGGTTTCTCATCATGTTTCGTCCTGGCGGGCTAATCCTGAATCACGTTCCTCATCGAAGACGCGAAGACTCGACCGCATCGCGCCTAAGCATGCGGCCATCCTGACGTCCAGACCAACGGAGCGTCTGTCGGAACAGCAACGGATTTTGTTCGAGCAGGTCGCAGTGAACTGTCCAATCATTCGATCGATGCGGTTCCTGGCCTTGGATTTTCGCGAAGCCATTGCTACTCAAGACACGGATGGCATGCTGCATTGGATTCGCACCGCAATGCAGTCCGGCATCGGGCCCCTGGTTCGATTCGCGTACGGCTTGAAGAAGGACTGGAACGCGGTCATGGCAGCGGTGGGAACCTCCTGGAGCAACGGCCAGACCGAGGGACAGATCAACCGCCTTAATGCTATTAAGCGACAAATGTATGGGCGCGCTGGCTTCCATCTGGTAGTGCGCTAAATCTGTGATTTAGCGCACTACCCCTGCTCTTGATCTGTCAACGCAAAGTAGAAATGTCCTATTCCCTGCAAAGTAGAAATGTCCGGTTTTGACCGGGCTGGCGGAGGGGGCGTGATAGTCTGATTTCGATTCTCTGGGGAGTCGCGCTCCTGGGGAAGATTCAAGGCCGATGCGACGGGGCTGGCTCCGAAGTAATCGGCGGCAAACCCTCGGTCAACGGGGCCCTGCGGGGTACCCTCCGAGGGTTTTGCTTTGGATTTTGATATTCCCATTACTTGGGTGGAGTCTCGGAGCGGAGGCCTTGAATAGGGAAAGCGCGAAGCTGCCGGGCCGATTTTGCCCGGCCTTCCAATTGCGTTGGTGCAGGTTTTCATAGCGACTCCGGCTTGGCACCGGAACCCTCTGACGCCTGCCAGATTTTGGGCGACTTTTTCAGATCGAAGTTCTTACACCACTCACTGGCCTGGCTGGGTTTCAGCGCATGCCGTGCTTTGCCGAGCGGCTTGGGTGGTGCAAGCTTGGGACGTTGCTCGCAGATAGAAACACTCAGATAGCGATCGCGGAATCGAATTGCCACCTCGCCGTCCCGCCGCTTCTCAACCCGGATGGTGGCGCCTCGTAATCCGGTGCGAATGTTGTGGCGTGCGATCTGGTAGAGCTTGGTGTCCAACTGGATGGTGTAGTCGTTGTTCACGCGCCGGCTTTCCACATGGCTGAGAATCGCAGCCAGATCGTGTTGCTTTTCCAGCGGCCGGTGGGCATCGTCCGCACTGGTCGGCGCCACTGCTAACGTGGTGTTGACCCAAGGCAGAAACTCACTTTCCAGATAGTGATTGGCTTGCTCCAAGGTGGTGACTCCAGCGACTCGCATTCCTTTCACTAACCGGTCCTGAGCGGTCAAAAATCCACGTTCCACTCGCCCTTTGGCCTGCGGACTGTGCGCTGCGATCCAGGCGATGGACAGTTCTCGCAACGCCCGCCCAATCTGCGTCGGCGGCATCTCTACCGCGTCCTTCTCCACTCCGGGCTCATCGCGTTTGCGTTTCTCCGCCGTCTGAAACAGGCTGGCCTTGTCGGTATAAAACGCCAGTGGCCGTCCGTACTTTTTCACGTAGCTCTCCAGCAGGTTCATGTTTTCCACCGTGGAGTCGCTGGCCACAAAGCGCGCGAACCAGCGGCCGGTAGCATCGTCGATCATGTTGATCAGTAAAATCTCTTCTCCGCGTCCTTCCAGCCACTTGTGATCACTGGTGTCCCACTGCACCAGTTCGCCAAACCGGCCGCGACGTGGACGCCATTCGTGGATTTTCTCAACACGCTGCTGGCGGGCTCGCCACAGCCTGGCCTGGATCATCCACTGCCGCACCGTCTCCCGGCTGACCTCGATGCCGTGTTTCTTGGCCAGGTATTCCGATCCCAGCGTCGGTCCAAAGCCCCGATATACCGGCCTCTTCAAGATGGCCACTGCCTCCTGTTCGGTCTCCACAGTAATCTTGCGATTGGACGGTAGTCCTCGCAACGCATGTACCACAGCCTGATCACCACGGCGTTTCAGCGCTCGCAGCAGACGCCGTACATGCCGTTCGGTGATGCCCAGTTCCTCGGCGGCCTGCTTCTGCGTAATCAGTTTCTTCTTGGCCTTTTTCAGGGCCACCAGCCGGTCTCGCTCGGCTTGCGTCATCAGTAGTTGTCCTTCTGCCACCTCCCCAGCCTGGAGGTCGTCAATAGGACATTTCTACTTTGCGCAAATAGGACATTATCACTTTGCGCCGACACCCCTGCTCTTGATCTTGACCTTGCCAGACCACCGTGATAGCATCCGTGACACATTGACAATCAGAAGATGAGGCGCTGGGCATCCTGGCTGAGATGCAAACTTTCCGTAATCTTGCCGTGGGCAGTGGGATAAAACCGAACGGGTTTGAATTTGACAAAAGGGGTTTAGCATGAGACACACAAGGCTACCGATAGCTCTTCTTTTCCTATTGACCCTCGCTCACGCTGCATTTGGTCAGACCGGCGGCGCGATCACCGGTGTGATTTCGGATCCGGCGGGTGCCGTGATTTCGAACGCTCCGATCGAAGCTAAGAACTCCGAAACCGGCGTTGTCGTGTCGGCCGCGACCAGCGCCACGGGCAATTACGTCCTCGGCGATCTTCCCGCCGGCACGTATGAAATAAGCACGACCGTTCCCGGATTCAAACGGTACGTCCGGACGGGGATTATCGTTCAGCAACTGCAAACCACACGCGTCGACGTTGTACTCGAAATAGGCGCCTCCAACGAGTCCGTGACGGTAAACGCTGACGCGCCGCTCCTGAAAACCGAGTCGGGAGATGTAAGCCAAAACGTCACTACCGCCCAGGTCGACGCTCTTCCGATGGGCCAGATCGGCTCTGTCCGCGTCACCACGCAGGCGGTATTAACCATTCCCGGCGTAAACGGTACGCTCACTTCGATCAGCATCAATGGCACGCCGGCCGCCAGCGAACGGATCCGGATCGACGGTCTGGACGCAACCTACACTTTGGGGAATGCCTACTACTCGTTTGGAGCGCCCAGCGTGGATTCCGTTCAGGAGGTCGCGATACAAACCAGTAACTTCGCGGCCGAATACGGTCAGACGTCGGGCGCCGTTTTAAGCTACACCATGAAATCGGGCACCAACCAATTCCACGGCTCTGCATACGATTACTGGGTGAATGAGGTTCTCAACTCCGCGGGCGCATACTCCCACACCGACCCCAAAACGCGAAAGAACGACTTCGGCGGCACCATCGGAGGACCCGTCCGGATTCCCAAGATCTACAACGGCAAAGACAAGACCTTTTTCTTCTTCAGCTTCGAATCCCTTCCCACCACCACCACGACCTCCAACAACCTGCTCACGGTTCCCACAGCGCAATATCGGACCGGAGATTTCAGCGCGGCTCTGGCGGCGACCGGAAATAAAGTTCTGGGAACGGATCCGTTGGGCCGGCCTATCATTCAAAACGCGATCTACGATCCGGACACGCAGCGTACCGTCAACGGCCTGCTCATTCGGGATCCGTTCCCGGACAACGTCATTCCGGCGAGCCGGCTCGATCCGGTCGCTTTGAGAATCCAAGCTCTGATCCCGCAAGCGCAGGGGCCGTTCGCGACCCAGTTGATCAATAACTACGAGAACCCATATACGGTCAAGGCGTCCGACTATATTCCTTCGTTTAAGATCGACCACTTGCTGAACTCCACAATGAGGCTGAGCTACGCCTTTGGAGTCGTGCACATAGCCACACCTGGACCGCCCACCAATACCAGTGAGGATGGTTTTCCCACACTGCTTTCGGCGTTTGTCCCGACACATTGGGTGACCACCAGCAATCGCCTCAACTACGACCAGACGCTCAAACCGACTCTCCTCCTGCACTTGGGGGCGTCCTACGTGGGCAGCTCGCTCTCCATGCCCTCCGCAGTCACCGGTTACAACGCCACTTCGGGAATAGGATTAACCGGGCCATTTACGCCGTTGGCCTTCCCAATATTCGGTGCCCCGCCCGCTGCTGGCGCTGCATCAACGCTGCTGGGGGCTAACAACACCGGCGGCTCGAGTGCCTTAGGGGCGAGCACCGGCATTGGCGGATATCAGGACACGCTGGAAGAAAAAACCAACTTCAATGCCAACGTTACCTGGGTCAAGAACAACCACAACTTCAAATTCGGCGGGGAAGCGGCCATTGAAGGTTACCCCAATTCCAATTTTATAAATACCAACGGTAACTTTGCCTTCAGCGCAGCGGAAACAGGTCTTCCCTACTTGAACGCGACTGGCCCGGCGGGCACCAACGGCACCATCGGACTTCCCTATGCCAGCTTCCTGCTGGGTCTCGTCGACAGCTACAACGTTGCACAACCGGCGATCTCCAAGCTCGGGAAACACTCATTGGCGTTTTTCGCTCAGGATAGCTGGAAGGTCACGCGCAAGTTTACGGTCGAGTACGGGCTGCGCTACGATTTTGCCACCGCTTCGAAGGAGCAGTATGGCCGTTTTGGAACCTTCGACCCCACCGTGCCGAATACGCAGGATGGCGGACGTCCCGGAGGCGTCACCTATGGGGCGACCTGCGGTTGCGACGGTAATTTTGCCCACAACTATAAGCTTGGATTCGGGCCGCGACTTTCCTTCGCCTATCAGTTGAATTCGAAGACCGTGGTCCGCACAGGAGGTGCACTGGTTTACAACGGTACGCCGGACACCGGCATTCTCGCCCGCTCAGTTACATCCGTGAATCAGGTATATTCAACTGCCTTTGGCCAGGCGCCAATGACTCTTGCCGGTGGCGTTCCGCTTACAGAAGCTCAGGTTGCGTACCCCAACTTCAATGCGAGCCACTACCCTGTTGTGGCCGTTCCAGGAACTCCCGGTGCGGCTCCGGCGTACTTTATCGACCCGAACGGAGGGCGCCCCAGCCGGTCGACTCAATGGAGCGTCGGCGTGCAGCGCGAGATCGCTCCGAATCTGACGGTGGAAGCCGACTATGTGGGGAACCGCGGGGTGTGGTGGCCGGTAAGCACCGCGGGGGCCAACTTCAACGCGAACACCCCGCAGTCCCTGTTAGCCGACGGGTTGGACATCACCACCGCTTCGGCCCGGGCCATCCTGGCAGCTCCGATCGGCAGTGCGGCGGCCGGCCCGTTCCAGGACAAGCTGCCGTATCCGGGTTTCCCGCTCACGGCGACGGTGGCTCAGTCGCTGCGGCCGTTCCCGCAGTTCACGAACTCGCCCGTGGCGGAGTGGGCGCCTTTGGGAGATACCTGGTACGACGCCCTGCAGATCAGAGGAATCGAACGGTTATCGCACGGTCTGACTTTCAGTGCTAACTTTACCTGGTCAAAGACTCTCCAAAACGGTGTCGAGACAGCGGAAAACGATGTTTTCAACCGGGATCAGAACAAGTACCTCTCGAGCCTGGACCGGCCGCTGGTCACCAACATCAACATCAGTTACACCGTACCGGCGCCTGAGTTCACCCACAACAAGATCCTGCGAAACGTGCTGGGTGGCTGGCAAACGGCAGCCCTCCTGACGTACGCCAGCGGGTTGCCCATCCTCGCTCCCGCCTCGACAAATCTGCTGAGCACGGACACGTTCCAATCGACATCCTACGAGAATCGCGTCCCTGGACAACCGCTGTTTCTTCAGAATCTCAACTGCCACTGCTTCGATCCGACCAAAACCCTGGTGCTGAATCCGGCTGCGTGGGCAAGTCCGGCTCCTGGCACGTTTGGCACTTCCGCGGCGTATTACAACGACTACCGGGCCCAGCGGCATCCCACGGAGAACCTCAGCGTGGGACGCCAGTTCAGGATCCACGAGGCGATGAGCCTCAGCGTTCGGGCGGAGTTCGTGAACATCTTTAACCGCACCGTACTTCCCACCCCAAGTTCGACGGCTCCGCTGACGCCGGCAACCTGCTTCCTGAAGGGCACGAGCGGCGCCACGGGCGCCTGCCAAGCCGGTGCTACCCTGGCTTCGGGCTTCGGGTTTGAGCAAACGGCAGGCATCACGGGCGGGACGCGGACAGGCCAGCTCGTCGCCCGCTTCGTTTTCTAGCGAGCCGGCAAAGGGCGCGGGGGCAAGACTGACTTGTCAGTGGTTGCCCCCGGGTTACCGTTTTTGGTACCAGCCCACTGCGTCGCGATTGTATTGCACGTCGGTCAATCCGGTCTGGCGCATCGCCCCACCGAGACCTTCGGGCAGCCGGTCATTGGTCAGCAGGAGACCTCCATGCTTCAGCATGGCTCCAGCGTTCTCCAGCGCTAGCGACCGCTCCAACGCGTCGTAATAGATAAAGACGTTGGTGGCCACCATCAGGTCGAATCGGTCCGCCTCGGCCAGAGGGATGCGTTCCAGAACGATATTGAGGTTCTCCGGCTGACAGCGAAGCACCACGTCCGGGCGGATTCGGACCGCTCGCGTTTCCAATTCCGGCCCGCCGCCTTGTGTTTGAAAGGTCTCCGGGGGCCGGATCGGCGCAACTTCGGTTCCCACACGGTCGCCCAGCGAACGCCAATAAGCGATAAGGGCGGCCGGCCAGGGATCCGCCACCTGGCGCGGCAACTGGATGACATAGCCGGTGTTCATCCTGGCAAGTTCGCGAGCGCGCCGGATGTGGTTGATCACCCTGGAACTGATGTCGAAAATCGACAGGGATACGCCGCTGGCTCTGGCCAGCCCCAGCCGGACAAGCGAATCGTATAACGCAAAGGGTTGCAAAGTCTGCTGAGGATAATAATCGTAGCTGGATCGCTCGTTCTTGTCGATAACGTCGAGGCCGGGCCCGATCACGGCCATGCGGGCCACCTGGCCTTCGCGCAGCACACCGCGATTCTTCAGATCGCGCAAGGCCTGTTCGATGGAGAAATCAGGGAAAATATTGGTGTCAAGCGAAACCCCACGATCGCGGAATAGCCCCGGCCGCCAGTTGAAAATTGCCGCCGGGTCGGGAACGGCATCCGGCCGATCCACATCCGGCTGGGTAAGGAGCCTGGCTTCCTCGGCGCGCTTCGCCAGGGTCCCCATCTCCTGAATGACTCGCATGAGATTGTTGTAAATGAAAACACCTGTCTCGCCGGGAGCGCTCGGATCAATTCCCAGGCTTCGCAGAAGACCATTCAGAAAAATGAGACGCTCGTTGTCGCCTGGACTCCGCAGTCCCGCAATCAGGTCGTCCACCCGGGCCCGCAGGATCCCCGCCCTCGAAGCCTCAGTGAAGGCGTCGACCTTGATCCGCGGCTGCTTCGTGAAGGAGGTCCCGTATAACAGAAGATTCACCATCGAGTCCAGATCGCCCTGCTGAAGACGCGCTCGAATGGCTTTGTCCTGCCGTTGACTCCAGGCACGCCACTTGGCCTCATTTGGGTTTCTGAGCTCGGCAGGCAGCAGATCGCCTTGTTGATCCAGGAGCTGATCCAGGACCGGTTTCGCCTCCGCGTAGGAGATAAAGGCCCGGTCGGCGGCGAGCGCGCAAATCGCACCGGCGCAGACCAGCGGAAAGATTAACGAGATGCGAGAGAGCCGCATTTAAAATTCCACCAGTCCGATCCTCCGGGATTCAAGTTAACCGCTATTTACGCGGCGCCTTGAGCGCGCCAGGCGTCTCCAGTCTCTGTTGCGCCTCTCGTATTCCCTTTTCGGCGGCCCGCCGAAACCACGCTTCTGCCTCGGCCTCATTCTTCGGCACACCCCGGCCGTCGGCCAGCATCCGCCCCAGATCGTATTCCGCAGCTGGATAGCCCTGCTCGGCGGCCTTGCGATACCAATACACCGCCTCTGTTTCGTTTTTCATGCTCCCCCAGCCATACTCCCAAGTCATCCCGAGCACATCTTGGGCCGACGGCAACCCGGTGTCGGCTACGCTCTTTAGCGCGTCCTGAGCCTGCGGAAGCCCCGATTCGGCCGCTTTGCGATACCATTCCACCGCCTGCTCCGGATCGCGCGGCACCCCCATTCCTGCCGCGTAAAGCACTCCCATGTTGAATTCCGCAGGAGGGTAATCCTGGTCCGCGGGTTTGCGGAACCAGGTCAGCGCCTTCGCGAGATCGGCAGGGACGCCCTGGCCGTCCGAATACATCAATCCGATACTGAACTGCGCCGCCGAGTATCCCCCATCCGCCGCCTTCGCGAACCACGTCAGCGCCTCGTCGAAGTCCTGAGCGACACCCTGCCCGTCGCGATAGGATACGCCCAGATTGTATTGCGCTTCCACGTATCCCTGATCTGCCGCCTTGCGGAACCATTTCGCCGCTTCCACGTAATCTTTTGCAACGCCCTGGCCGAAGACATACATCGTTCCCAGGTTGAACTGCGCGCCCACGACACCTGTTTCTGCCGCCTTGCGATACCAGTTCGCCGCCTCGGTATTGTCTTGCCGAATCCCCTGACCGATGGCCATCATCTGTGCGAGCCGATATTGAGCTTCGGCGAATCCCTGCTCCGCGGCTTTGCGAAACCATTTGGCGGCCTCCACGTAATCCTGCGGAACCTCGCTTCCATACCAATACTCGGTCCCCCGATTGTACTGAGCCCGGGGATCGTCCTCCGGCTGCGCGGCCAATATGGAGCAAGTCGACACAATGGCGAGCGATACGCAGAAACGCCCGACCGAACCCCGCGAATAATCGAATGCGTTCCCTCGTCCCACGATCGCTCAAGATATCACATTGGGGTTTAAGCCTGACAATCTCCGGGGCCGGACCTCTCGCATGGCCATTTTAGCGTCGACGCAAACAGCGGTAGGTGGCGTTAACTGATTCTGGACGGATGGCGCAGCTCGGAGAGTGAATCGCGGATCGCGCTTCACCGGGCATGCTCCGGATTGCCGACGACTCACCAGCAGAGAGCTCTTCCAACACAAGTCGTTTGTGCCTCCGTGCTTCGTTAACCAGCTGTTAGACAGGTTCGCTTGGAGTGTCAATGATAGATCGAGATCGAACGTTTCATCGTTTGATGGCCGCCACGCGCAAGAGAAAGGCCGAAGACCTTCACGCTAGGGAAGCGCTCGCCCAGGATAATCTCTATCCCCGCATCGCCGCTCTCAGCCGCCGCGTTCTGCGGAGCGAAAAAGTGTAATCCATGTCTCCGGAAGGTTCTGTTGGGTCAAGGTGAATGGCCAGTGGCTCTACAAGACACGCCAGATCGTGACTGGAAGGAATAAGCACCCGGCGCGTTGGATGCTCTGGCGTCCGAACCGCCGTGCCCAGATCCCTTCAGCCCTGCGCTCCGCAAAACCCATCCGCTGGCGTCCGGCCGACGATAGATATAGAATTGTCGCGTGCTACACGTCCTTCCTTCGATCCTCTTGGGAGAAAGTAGCGTGGCATGATCGATCACGGAGATTTAACGATGCGAAAACGTTCTCTCTTGTTCCTTTCGTTGCTGGTTCCAGCCTTTTTAGGCCTCGGCGGATATGCCGTCCTCCAAGCGCAGCAAAAGACTTTGACGGCCAGCGCGAAGCGCTGGTCTGATCCAGCCACCTGGCCTGACAAAAAGGTGCCGACCAAAGATGCTGTGGTCACCATTGAAAAGGATATGAACGTCGTCCTCGACGTCTCTCCGCCACCGCTGCGCAGTTTGACGATCAACGGCAAACTGAGCTTTGCGGACAATAAAGATCTGGGACTGTCTACCGAATGGGTCATGGTGCACGGGGAACTGGAAATCGGCACCGAAGCCAAGCCCCACACGCGCAAGGCCACAATTACCCTCACCGACAACGTCAAAGACGAAGATATGACTGGAACCGGTGGAACGAATGACCGCAGTGACCGCGGGATCATGATGATGGGTGGAACCCTGAGCCTGCACGGTACGGAGAAGAACTCCTGGACCAAGCTGACAAAAACGGCCGCCGCGGGCAGCAACACAATCGAAGTCTTGAATGCCGGTGACTGGAAAAAAGGTGACGTGATTGTCCTCGCGTCAACGGATTTCGATCCCCATCAGGCAGAGCGGCGAATCATTGCTGCCATTCGAGGCAATAGGATCACGCTCGACAAGAAACTGGACTACATGCACTTCGGCAAGATCACCTTCGACGTGGATGAACGCGGCGAAGTGGGCATGCTGTCGCGCAATATCCTGATCCAGGCTTCGCCTGACGCGGACAAGACGCTCTTTGGCGGCCACATCATGGCGATGAACGGGGGCAAGATGTTTGTCGATGGCGTCGAGCTCAATCGCATGGGTCAGAACATGCATCTGGCCCGGTATCCGATCCACTGGCATCTGATCGGCGATGCGCAGGGGCAGTACATCAAGAACTCGGCGATTCACGACACCTACAGCCGCTGCGTGACCGTGCATGGCACAAATTACGTGGACATTGAAAACAACGTGACCTACAACAATATTGGTCACTGCTTCTTCCTGGAGGATGCCGTGGAGCACGGCAACCAGTTCGTGCACAACCTGGGGATCCTCACCAAGTGTCATCCTGACGCGCCGTGCGTAGGGACAAACCTCGGCCCGTTCGGAGCGGAGGGCGGCAAGAACTTCGATCTGGACGGCCAGAACGCCAAGGATATCCTGATCCCTTCCGACAACACGGCGTCGACTTTCTGGATCACCAATCCGGACAATATTTACCGGGACAACGTGGCCGCGGGGTCCGATGCGACAGGTTTCTGGTTCGCCTTGCCGGAGCATCCGACAGGTAAGTTCGAAGGCACGGAGATCAGTGCAAAGACCTGGCCGCGTCGAACCCCGGTGCGGGAGTTCAAGGGCAACACCGCCCATTCGAACTTTGACGGTTTCCTGTTCGACCGCGGCCCCAGGCCCGATGGCCATTTTAGGACCGGCGGCCATATTGCCCTTGCCAATCCCGCTGACGCGAACAGCCCTCAAGTGGAGACGGTCATCGAGGGTTTCACCAGCTACAAGAACCGCAATAGCGGCATGTGGACCCGCGGTGAGATGGACCTGTTCAAGAACTTGAAGCTGGCCGACAACGCAATTGGCTACACGCATGCGTCTGGCAACTCCGGTCGTTCCGCCTTTACCTCACGGGTGGTTGACTCGCTGTTCGTGGGCGAAACCGAGAACATCGGCAACCCCAGGACGCCGGTGGAAATGGCTTACGGCCGCAGCTTGCCGGAGCCCGAACTCGCGGATTTCCCGATCCGCGGCTACGAGTTCTACGACTACCGTCATGAACTGGACAATGTCACCTTCGTGAATTTCCAGGACAACGCCACCCGCAAGACGGGAGCGATCTCTTACCTGCTGTATACCAGCTTCGGAATGAGCTCCAACAACACCGTACAGCGCGCGAAATTTATCAACGCTAAGCCGGTGTATTTCCCACCGATGGAGCATAAGTGGAGCAACGATGATTACGGCAATGGGAGCTATAAGACCGCGGTGTTCCACGACCTGGACGGCTCGGTCAGCGGCGTCCCGGACTCCTTCATTCTCATCAATGACGAAAACAACGGAATCGCCATCGACAAAGCCTGCGAGATCGAGCCCACCTGGAACGCTGCCGTGTGCAAGGGCGATGTCGGACGCTTGGCTGTTGGCGGCCCCGGCGGCCGGGGTTTCGGCGGTTTCGGCGGCGCTCCTGGCGCAGGTCCTGCCAGAGGCGCACCCGCCGGTCCCGGCCCTGCCGCTGGTCCTGGTCCTGGCGCCGCTGGTCCTGGCCCAGGCGCCTATCCTGGCCTAGCGGCAGGTTTTGGCGGGCGCGGCGCACCTTTTGGTCGAGCCCGCGGTCCCGCGGGACCTCCTCAGCCGCCAGTCGTACTCAGCCGCAACGGCAAGGAATTCACTCTGGCCGGGGAAACCAACATACGCGCGGGCACCGAGATCAAGGTGACCACCGAAAGGCCGTCCGTGGCCCTGCGCCTCAGCGAACTGGATAGCGGCTCGTGGGTGATCTTTGATCTGCCGGGATTCACCACTGCAGCCTCGGGTACGCCGCAGGACAGCCTGGATGCGCTGCGCAATGCCAGCGCCACCTCGTACTACAAGGACAAGGATGCGCTCTGGGTGAAGGTTGTCTCTAACGGTGAAGGCGCCCGCATTAGCGGCCCAGGCGCCGGTGGAACCAGCGTCCAGGTCAGCCGGTAAGCTGGATCCTGTCGTATGAGCAGAGCCCCCGGCGCAGGCCGGGGGCTTGTTGTTGGTGTGCCGAGCATGTTCGACAGCTCGAAGGTGGAAGTCCTTTTCACAACCTGATGGAAGTGAAGTGATAGCGAAGCGCAAGGGCGTTGTCGCGAGGCGGGGTCTGAAAGAAGCGTGGAGCAAAGCTGCCAGCTGATGTAGAAGACCCGGATCAGAGGCATACGGCGTCGGGCGAGCTGGCCAATGACAGCGAAGCCCATATCCATCAAGGACGCTGGTTGTAAATTCGGCGGTTGGGCAGGGAAGGCGGTCGAGCTTACCTCGGGAGATCTGCTGCGCGTCGCGGATTCGTGACTGAAGGTGTCGCAAGGTGCTTTGATCTCGCAGCAGAAGTCAGCAGCGGGCATATTAGCCACGTAAGTGGTGAAGGCCCAAACCGTGATCGTGGATAGTAGTACGCGGCTCTCATGGATGGCCATGCGCCAGCCAATCCGCCTCGGCGGAGCTTGCCAGCGGCGGATAGAGTGCAGCTCGAAAGGAACCTGGGAGCGGCGAAGCCCCCATCGGCGAAAGGCGAGACGAACTTCCGGCCTTCACGGACTTAAGTCACGGAACCGCCGTATGCGGACCCGCATGTACGGTGTGGCAGGGGTCGGCGGGTGACCGCCGCCCCTATGCCGATCAAACGCGCTAGGGCCCGTCGATCTTCAGCGTGGCCCGTCCCGGTTCCCGTAGCGTTTGTGAAGCGCAGCTCTGGAGGTTCAGCGAGTCCCAGGACCGGTACAACCCAGAAAAAGAGCCCCAGGCCGAACTGATTGTGGCTCTCTCGCTCGACCAGGCTCTGCGCGGGCAGGGAGATTTCAATATCGACAAGGCCGAATCGCTAGGCATGATTGCGTTCCTGGCGCGCTCGCCGCTCGATTAATCGTCTGAGGTAGGTTTCCTCGGATCTGTGAGCAGGAGCGGTTCGGTTGGGTCGAAGTAGAAGCCATTGTCAGATGACATCGTGGCCGGCTTGCGGGCCTTCAATGCCGCGATTCTCTGTCGGACCTCGTCTTCAGTGGGTCCCTGCCCGGATAGGACCGTCGCAAACTTGGGAGCAGTCGGGGTAGGTACCGCTATGCTACGCGAAATTCGGCGGGCGGCATTTTTCGTGCGTCGGGATCGCTCTCGCACGAAATCGTTGACTGTGCTTTTCGGAACATGAAACTGCAATTCGTCGGTGAGGATGTCTGAGATATTCCGATAGGTCAGTCCGCGGCCGCGCAACTCGTCTATCCAATTCGCCGTAGGGTTCCAAACGGGAGCGCCCCGACTTCCTGGTCACGTTGCTTAGAATGTCCTGAAATTTGTGTTCCACATACGCTCCAAAGTTGCGTCAATACGCCCGGACATAAGGCGGACAAGTTCCGGACAAAAGCCGGACAACGACCGGACGGACAACCCGCTATGCGGGCCGCCGGAATCTAAGCCGCAAGGCTTTAGGGATGGTGTCTTTCTCTAATTTCAATTTGCAGATGTTGCAAATTGTTGCACTTTGTTCACAAACTGATGCACACGCTGACGCGAACCCAAAAATGATGCACTTTGTTCACAAACTGTTGCAATCTGTCGCAGAACCGAAAAAGGACCGGGGGGGATGCTATCGCCTCAGCCGTCCGGGGCTTTCCCGCTACCCGCCGCTGATCGCGACTCGACCTCCTTAGTACCTCTATATTAAGATTCTGTCTGATTCTGGCAGGAGTTGGTCATGCCAGATGCCCGAAGGCCAACTGGGGAATGATGACGAGTTCCCGGAGCTTCAGCCCAGCGGCAATGACGTCCTTGCCGAATTGCGTCAGGTAGTACTTGTAAGTGCGGCCCACTTTCTTAATGAGGCCGTGGACGCGAAGGCGTTTTAAAAGGCGCGAGACCTGACCACTGTTTTTGTCCGGAAGATGGCGTCGGAGCGCCTTGTTCTGCAGGCCACTGATATTGAACTCGCCTCGCAGGATGGCGTGGAACAGCGTGTCGTCGTCGGAGTCGAACAGATTGAAGCCGGGATAGGAGCGGTCGTCCTGCTGGATGGTGCGGGAGAGTTTGTCGAGTTTGTCCCGGCCAGCCCGCGGATCGGTGATGGTGGATAGGAACTCTAGATACCGTCGATTGGCGGCTTGCAGCAGTTCGCGCAAAGCCGGCAGACTGTAGATGGTTTTCTGCATGGATGCCCATTTGATTTCGCGTGCGCCGTCGCGGTGTTCTACCTCGCGGTAGTGCTTGAAAAAGGTCAGATCGTTGACGGTAGTCTCGATCCGGAGAATGAGGCCGAACTTGTCGTATAGCTTTATCGAAACCGGCCCCATAGTGTGTTTGATCCGCGTTCCTTCGATACGGATGTTGAAACGATTGCCCAGTTCGCCTTCGTACAGCGTGCTCAGCTTGCGGCCGAGAAAAGTGGCGATATTATCCGGCTTGACGGTATGAATCGCGGTGCGCGCCAGATTTTCGTAGATCGCCTGCAGATCCGCCTGCTGGCGGAAGACGATGTCGGTGGCGTATTCGCACTGATCTACGCTCCAGTGATATTGCGCGCCGAAAGTCCGGAAGATCGGACAGTAGCTCTGGGCAAACTCGTCCAGTTTCCGGTGAATCCGTTTGGCCTCCCAGCCGTTTACGATATGTTGCGCGCGGTCCCAGTCCCCGATCTGGACAAACGCATTGTCCAGCAAGCGGTAGTCGATCTTCCGCTTTCGCAACTGGCTCGCCAGCCAGTTGTGACCGTTAAAATAGATCTGCAAACGACACGGCAGCCAGGTCGGCACTCGCACGTAACACAAGCCGAGGTCCTCGTCGACGAAGTAGAAATAGTAGTGCAGGCACTTGCCATCGTCCGGCAGCAGATAGGTTTTACCGGTGTGCTTGTTGTGCCATGGCTTGTAGGTCGAGCAGGGCTCCATGGCCGAGAAGATGCATACCAACCCCGGCTGCTCACCTCGCTTGTTCAGAATCTCTTTCACCCGATCTTCTTTGCGAACGTTCCGCTTGCGAAGAAACTCGATTTCGAGGCCGTTCTCGGCGGCCAGACGCTCGGCATTCTCTCGTAACTGGTTGCGGAATGGCTCCGCGAAGCGTGGATAATCGAAGATTTTCACTTGGTGTTCGTACAGGTATGAGGTCATGCCCGCGGCATAGCAGACCTTTGGTAGCGTTCCGAATACCAGCATCCGGTCCCAACAACCCAGCACCCCTTCTATCTGCGCGGCGTGTCGCTCAGTGATTAGCTCGATACCCACTCCCGCATCATATCCGGACCTGTTTGGTTCCGGCTATGCCGGGTTAGGGGTTACTCCCTTTACGGCATGGCCCCAGGGCGACGACCGGACACCCAGACGACAGCCATCCAGGGAGGATAACTGAACGCAAAGAGCGCAAGGACCACAGCCTATGGAATCTCCAGACGCTGCGCGGTCTTGCTTCCGGCGAAGAAACAAAGCCGCATAGTGGCAAGCCCCAGCAGGAGGGACACGGAGGCAAAGGACGAGGCCAGTGCCGACCGCCGCCTTGCGGTAAAAGTGCCGAAGAAGAACGATCGAAATAGCTGCCGCACCGATCAGCGGCAGAGATGGCCGCTAACGGGCAGCATGAGGCTGAGTTGCACGCCTCACCTCAATTCGTACGAAGATCCAACAAACTCCGGAGGCGTTCGAATTAGTCCCGTGCGCTCATCTGCTCGCTCCGATCCTGCGCCCGAAGTAGTTGAAAGGACTCCCGGAATTACCGGGCAGTCAGCCGCAAAAGTTCGAAATGCGTCCAGTGTGGGGAGCCAAATTCGGTCTTGAGTAGGTCCCTCTGCTATCCCCACGTCTTTTCTTCGGCTTAGCTGGTTCGAACGCCTCAGATTCTCAAACGGCTCCTCGAACTGAGTCTGCAACTCGCCGCGCCGCCAATTCGCCGACTTGAGAACCAGTCTGAGGAATACCTGCTTCTCGTGCGGCGGCTGAATCACAAACAGAT
Organism: Bryobacterales bacterium; assembly: GCA_963776805.1. Taxonomy (GTDB): domain Bacteria; phylum Acidobacteriota; class Terriglobia; order Bryobacterales; family Bryobacteraceae; genus Palsa-89. Next base: position 37,734 of record CAVZOD010000028.1, on the reverse strand, counting down.
CTGCTACTCGGCTGGTTACCGTCATCAAGTCGATAGCGCTTTGGAGTGGGGCCGGCGCGCCGACGCGGATCTCCTCAATCCGGCGTTCGACGGTGGCTGCTTGGTTCCGACATTCGAGCGCCTTTCGGTCATACATCGCGGGGCTGATGCGACCTTCCAGCCGGTCGTCATATAGGACATCCAGCTTCGATGCCAGCCTTCGGTGTTGTTCTTCTAGTCGCTTCACTTCCCTCTCTCTCGCCGCCTGTTCGTTGAGATCGGATTTGGAGACCGACTCCTGGAGCCACTTCAGAATTCCCGGCGGGATCACCAGTTCTTTGAGTGCGGCGGCGAACTGGTCCTGCACCACTTCCTCCCGTGCATAGGGTTCCTCACATTTGCCGCGATGCCCGGTGCAATGGTAGTAGACGTATTTCTGTTTCTTTAGCTTACCCACCAAGCCGCAGGCGCAATGCCAGCGACGCGAGCGCGATTCCGACGGCTGAAGAGGCCGTTGCCGTGTAAGACGAGAGAGGCCGAATCATGCGACGAATGAAGAACGCAGCTCTAATTTTTTGCCTGTTTATCGTGCTGCTGGTGATCTTCAGCAGCTATTTCCGAGCCAGCGCGGTGGGCACTCTCTTTGGCGCGTTCGCCGCAACGCCACTGCTGGTTCATATCTACAATCGGCTCGCGCCGAGCCGAAACAAACCGGAGGCTGAGCGTGGCATCCCGGCAGTTGTCACTCACACCGAACCTTTGCCGCGGCCCACTGAACAGGTTGTTGTGCTTCGTCTGGAAAATCCGAACGAACGATCGTGAACGCACGATTCAGCGTTGATTGAACGATGAGATTGACGCCTTGACATCCTAGGCATGCGCAAATATGATCATCTCTAGGATGTCTAGGCATGATGAGCAAGACCACCCCTCAAACGCCGAGCTTCTCCAAGGGACGCTGGACATGTTGATCCTCAAGGCCACGGCTCTCCGGCCAATTCATGGATACGCAATCGTCCAGCGCATTCACCAGATGTCGCGCGATGCGCTTCAAGTTCGCCAAGGCTCACTTTACCCGGCATTGTACAGGCTAGAGTATCGCGGCTGGCTCAAGTCGGAATGGAAGAAAACGGAAACAGGGCGCGAAGCGAAATACTACTCCCTGACTAAAGCTGGGAAGCGGCAGCTCGATGCCGAGACCGCCAGTTGGAAACGTCTCTCTGAGGCGATCGCATTCGTACTCGAGAGCACCGAGTAAGGAACCAATATGAAATTGGATCGATGGCTGAATCGACGGCGCTGGGAGCGGCAAATGGCCGAAGAATTCCGGTTCCATATGGAGAGCCGAGTCAATGATTACCTTGCGGAAGGGTTGAGCCGAGAGGACGCGGAGTCGCGGGCTCGACAGGAGTTTGGCGCGGTCGAACTGGCGAAAGAGGAATGCCGGGATCAGCGGCCTTTTCAGTTGCTCGACTATCTCCTGCGAGACATCCGTCACAGTTGCCGTTCGCTACGAAAGAGCTTAGGGTTCACCAGCGCAGCCATATTAACTCTGGCGCTCGGGATCGGAGCGAACACAGCCATTTTCAGCGTTGTTGACAGGGTACTCTTACGGCCACTCCCATACAAAGATGCTTCAAGGCTGGTTCAACTCTGGAATACCTATCCGCCGATACTTCCGCAAGGCCCCAATTCAGCAGGCGATTTTCGGGATTTCCGGCAGCGATCGCAAACGTTCTCAGACATGGCCGCCTATATCGATACGCCGAGGGGCTTGAATTTAACCGAAGAAGGCGAGCCGGCGCGATTGGAGATGAGATATGTCACATCTGGCTTATTTCCTATGTTGGGAATCATGCCGATTGCCGGACGCGATTTCACTACTGCGGAGGACAAGCCGGGGGCGCCTCTAACCGCTCTGATCAGTTACAAGTTATGGCAGAGTCGTTTCGGTTCCAACCCTGGAGTTGTGGGCCGCACATTAACGCTCGATGGACGCGGCTATACGCTCGTAGGTATCCTTGCTAAGGACGTACAGCTTGCTCCAACGACAGATGTCTGGTTGCCGATCGGGCAGTACAACGCTGGTCCAGATCCGTATCGCTTCCACGAATTCACGATTATTGGACGCCTCAAGCCAGGGATCAATATTACGCGGGCACAGACTGAACTCACCACGTTAAACTTTCAGCAGCAAAAGATTCTTCCGGACACGCACAAGAGCTTCGGGGTGTTGGTTACGCCTCTGCAAGACCCTGGAGCGCGAAAGATGCGCACAGCGCTCTTGATTCTGCTGGGCGCCGCGGGGCTCGTGCTACTCGTGGCATGCGCCAATTTCGTCAACTTGCTGATGACGAGAAACGTCGCTCGCCGAAGGGAGCTTGCGGCCCGAGTTGCGCTCGGCGCAAGCAGGCCGCGGTTGCTAAGCCACCTATTGACGGAAAGCGTTCTGTTGTCCCTGCTGGGCTGCGTGTGTGGCGTTGCTGTTGCCGGCCCCGCGTTGGCCATCATACGCGCACTTGCCCCGCCTGCGCTTACGCGTGTGAAAGATGCAGGCTTGAATTGGTGGGTTCTAGCGTTTAGTCTGGGGCTTAGCATTCTTTGCGGTATTGCGTGCGGCTTGATTCCCGCCCTTCAAGCGTCGCGCCTCGACGTGCACAGTATTATCAAGGAAGGCCTGCGGACAACCAGCGGACCTGGAAGACAATCGATTCGTCGCAGTCTGGTGGTTTCCGAGATCGCAATGGCCATCATTCTGCTAACTGGCGCAGGCTTGCTGATTCGAAGTTTTCAGCGTCTGATGGAGGTCTCTCCGGGCTTCCGGCCTCACCACACTCTCGCATTGGAGGTTGACCGGCCAGAGCTTTCTCCGGCGGAACAGGGCAGGTTAACCAAGAAGGAGAGAACCGCTTACTTTCGCCGGCAATTCATCGAATACGAATCGCTCGTGCAGCGCATCGAGGCATTGCCTGGCGTAGAGGCGGCGGGAGGAATCAGCGTGCTGCCGCTCGGCACATCGATGACCTCGGCCTCACGATTTTTGGTCGAAGGTCAGCCAGTCCCGGCGGACGGCGCGCGGCCGGTCGCCGAAACAAGGAGCGTGAGCCCTGGCTATTTCGCCGCTATCGAAATTCCTTTGCGGCAAGGCCGCCTGCTCGATGCACACGATTACAGCAGCCAAAATGTCGTAGTGAATCAAGCCTTCGCCGAAAGATTCTGGCCACACGGCGATGCAATCGGGAAACGATTCAACATGTGCTCGTTGGCGCCGGAACCATGCTGGACCACGATTGTCGGCGTCGTGGGAAACGTCCACCAGTACGGACTCGAAGCGCCGCCGAGCTTCGATTCTTATGGCTCGCTTGGGTGGGAACGGTATACGGTGGTCCGCACCACATCTAATCCCCTGTCCGTGGCAAAAGCCGTCATCGCAGAGATTCACAGATTTGATCCGAGCTTGCCAGTCACACACGTAATGACACTCGATACATTGCTTTCTGAATCATTGGCGTCTCGGCGATTATCCATGTCTCTGCTGGGCGTCTTCGGCGGACTTGCCCTGTTGCTCGCTGCTCTCGGAGTCTATGCGGTGATGAGTTACGGGGTCCGGCAGCGCACCAATGAATTTGCCCTTCGGATTGCGCTAGGCGCCGAACCGCACAACATCTGGTCGCTCGTCATCAATGGTGGTTCAAGGATGATACTCGCTGGAATTGTGATTGGCATGGCGGGCGCCTTCGTGTTGACGAAGTTGCTCTCGTCGTTATTGTTTGGAGTGACAGCCACCGATCCGATGACATATGGAAGCGTGACATTGCTCCTCGCTTTTATCGCGCTGCTCGCCTGCTACTTCCCGGCGCGGCAGGCGATGCGAATCGATTCGGCCTCCGCGCTTCGGCTCGATTGAAGGCCGCCGTGATCTACTCTCAACGGCTGAAGTTCAGAACTGCGGCCCTTCTTTCTTTTCAAGTGATCGAGGGGCCGAACGGATGCCACCCAGGCAATTTCGTTCGTACTCGACACCAGCGAATAGGAAAACTGAGATGAAATTGGATCGATGGCTGAATCGACGGCGCTGGGAGCGGCAAATGGCCGAAGAATTCCGGTTCCATATGGAGAGCCGAGTCAATGATTACCTTGCGGAAGGGTTGAGCCGAGAGGACGCGGAGTCGCGGGCTCGACAGGAGTTTGGCGCGGTCGAACTGGCGAAAGAGGAATGCCGGGATCAGCGGCCTTTTCAGTTGCTCGACCATCTCCTGCGAGATGTTCGTCACAGTTGCCGTTCGCTACGAAAGAGCTTAGTACCTCTATATTAAGATTCTGTCTGATTCTGGCAGGAGTTGGTCATGCCAGATGCCCGAAGGCCAACTGGGGAATGATGACGAGTTCCCGGAGCTTCAGCCCAGCGGCAATGACGTCCTTGCCGAATTGCGTCAGGTAGTACTTGTAAGTGCGGCCCACTTTCTTAATGAGGCCGTGGACGCGAAGGCGTTTTAAAAGGCGCGAGACCTGACCACTGTTTTTGTCCGGAAGATGGCGTCGGAGCGCCTTGTTCTGCAGGCCACTGATATTGAACTCGCCTCGCAGGATGGCGTGGAACAGCGTGTCGTCGTCGGAGTCGAACAGATTGAAGCCGGGATAGGAGCGGTCGTCCTGCTGGATGGTGCGGGAGAGTTTGTCGAGTTTGTCCCGGCCAGCCCGCGGATCGGTGATGGTGGATAGGAACTCTAGATACCGTCGATTGGCGGCTTGCAGCAGTTCGCGCAAAGCCGGCAGACTGTAGATGGTTTTCTGCATGGATGCCCATTTGATTTCGCGTGCGCCGTCGCGGTGTTCTACCTCGCGGTAGTGCTTGAAAAAGGTCAGATCGTTGACGGTAGTCTCGATCCGGAGAATGAGGCCGAACTTGTCGTATAGCTTTATCGAAACCGGCCCCATAGTGTGTTTGATCCGCGTTCCTTCGATACGGATGTTGAAACGATTGCCCAGTTCGCCTTCGTACAGCGTGCTCAGCTTGCGGCCGAGAAAAGTGGCGATATTATCCGGCTTGACGGTATGAATCGCGGTGCGCGCCAGATTTTCGTAGATCGCCTGCAGATCCGCCTGCTGGCGGAAGACGATGTCGGTGGCGTATTCGCACTGATCTACGCTCCAGTGATATTGCGCGCCGAAAGTCCGGAAGATCGGACAGTAGCTCTGGGCAAACTCGTCCAGTTTCCGGTGAATCCGTTTGGCCTCCCAGCCGTTTACGATATGTTGCGCGCGGTCCCAGTCCCCGATCTGGACAAACGCATTGTCCAGCAAGCGGTAGTCGATCTTCCGCTTTCGCAACTGGCTCGCCAGCCAGTTGTGACCGTTAAAATAGATCTGCAAACGACACGGCAGCCAGGTCGGCACTCGCACGTAACACAAGCCGAGGTCCTCGTCGACGAAGTAGAAATAGTAGTGCAGGCACTTGCCATCGTCCGGCAGCAGATAGGTTTTACCGGTGTGCTTGTTGTGCCATGGCTTGTAGGTCGAGCAGGGCTCCATGGCCGAGAAGATGCATACCAACCCCGGCTGCTCACCTCGCTTGTTCAGAATCTCTTTCACCCGATCTTCTTTGCGAACGTTCCGCTTGCGAAGAAACTCGATTTCGAGGCCGTTCTCGGCGGCCAGACGCTCGGCATTCTCTCGTAACTGGTTGCGGAATGGCTCCGCGAAGCGTGGATAATCGAAGATTTTCACTTGGTGTTCGTACAGGTATGAGGTCATGCCCGCGGCATAGCAGACCTTTGGTAGCGTTCCGAATACCAGCATCCGGTCCCAACAACCCAGCACCCCTTCTATCTGCGCGGCGTGTCGCTCAGTGATTAGCTCGATACCCACTCCCGCATCATATCCGGACCTGTTTGGTTCCGGCTATGCCGGGTTAGGGTTCACCAGCGCAGCCATATTGACTCTGGCGCTCGGCATCGGAGCGAACACAGCCATTTTCAGCGTAGTTCGCGGGGTCGTCCTGGCGCCGCTGCCATTTCGCGATCCGGATCGCTTGATGTTCATGTTGCTGTACAATCGAGCCCTCAAGCACCCGACGGCCCTTTCCTATCCGGATCTTCTCGACTGGCAACGAAATTCCCGTTCGTTCGAACAGATCGCAGCGTTCACGGGGCAAGGGTTCGATCTTTCGAGTCCCGGAACGCCGGAGCATCTGGATGGCATGGCGGTTTCTTCCAACTTCTTCACCACTTTGGGCGTTAAGCTCGCGCTCGACCGCGAGTTCTCGCCAGTGGAGGACAAGGCCGGAGGACCGCCAGCGGCCGTGATCAGCCATCATTTGTGGGAAGACCGATTTCGAGGCAGCCCTTCGGCGATAGGGACGGCCATCACACTCAGTGGCTTGGGCTACACCGTGGTTGGTGTTCTTCCGCCCGGGTTCCGCTTCTATCAAGGGGCCGACGTATATACCGCCATCGGACGCGGCGACCCGTTGCAGCGCAAGGATCGCACTATTCACAATATTGCCGCTATTGGCCGCCTCAAACCGGGGATGAACCTGGGCCAAGCCTTGGCGGAGCTGAACATTGTTCAACAACATATCGATGACCTGAATCCCGCTACCGAGCGAGGTCAGGCGACCTATGTGGTTCCATTGAAGCTATTCTTGGCGGGCAACGTGACGGGGACGCTTTTATTGCTGTTGGGCGCTGTCGGATTGGTGTTGCTGATCGCGTGCGCCAATATTGCGAATCTGTTGCTAGCCCGCTCGACGAGCCGCCAGAGGGAATTCGCTGTCCGAATGGCGCTCGGTGCAAGCCGCGGGCAAATTCTCCGGCAACTCATCACAGAAGCCCTGCTGCTCTCCTTAACCGGCGGAGTTCTTGGGCTCTGTCTCGCTGCGTGGGGAGTTCAACCTGCTTTGGCAATCTTGGGAGACGGTTTACCGCGCATTCAAAACATTCACACAGACGTGTCCGTGCTCGTGTTCACCTTCGGCATCTCGATCGTGGTCGGAGTTTTGTTCGGCCTACTGCCGGGCCTTAAGAGTTCGCAAACCGATCTGCAAACCGGGCTTAAGGAGGCGGGTCGGGGCCTTGCCGGTAGACATCACCGTACTCAAAGCGTACTGGTAGTTGTTCAAATCGCGCTGGCTGTGGTCCTGCTGGCGGGAGGCAGCTTACTGGTTCGCACGATTCGAAATTTATGGGCGGTGAACCCGGGCTTCGAAACACAGCACCTGTTGACGTTCCAGATAGGTCTTTCGCCATCGGCTCTTGAAACCCCGGCACGCACACGGAATGCGTATCGGGCATTACTCGAAAAGATACGCGAAGCTCCAGGTGTTGAGGCCGCTGCACTCACTGCATTGGTTCCCTTGGACCAGAATGATAACTCCGGGCCATTTTGGATAGGTTCCCGACAGCCCGCATCCATGGCGGAGCTCCCGCGAGCGCTCTATTATTTTGTGGGTCCCGACTACCAGAAGACAATGAAGATGCCTCTGCTCCGCGGCCGTTTTCTCAGCCGCGCGGATACGAGCGACTCCGAGCGGGTGGTGGTGATCGACGATCTTCTGGCCCGCAGGTACTTCCACCATACGGACGCCGTTGGCCAGACCATGATGATCCCGCACTGGGGCAGCGTGCGCGTTGTCGGTGTCGTCGGACATGTTCAACAACAGAATCTTGCCGGCTCCGATCCATAAACCTGGGGCTCCATATCCTCTGGTGTTCGGACGTCAGTCGACACGGCAACTGTCATGCCCGCCATAAAAGATGCCGTTCTCAAAACCGGAACCGATCAGCCTATCTATAACATCCGGACGATGCAGGAGCTTGTTTCGAATTCCTTGTGGCCGCAGCGTTTCCCGATGCTTCTGCTGAGTGCATTTGCTGTGCTGGCGCTGCTGCTCGCTTGCATCGGAATTTACGGCGTTACTTCCTATGCGACGGCGCGGCGAGTGCCTGAGCTTGGCATCCGCGTCGCGCTCATAGGCGCGACAGCAGGAGTAATTCTGACGCAAATGCTGCCCAGTTTCTCGCACCTTTTGTATGGCGTTAGAGCGTCGGATCCGTTCACTTACACCGGCGTGTCGCTATTGCTGATCGGCGCCACGGTCTTGGCCTGCTACATCCCTGCGCGACAGGCGGCGCGAGTGGATCCGATGATCACGCTCCGCCACGAGTAGCCCGACGACTTAATTTTCCGAAGGCCGCTCCTCGTGTTCGATCACGAGCACATCGACCAGTGCCTTGGTCGACTCCGACACGCATCCCAATACTCGAACGCAGTGAGTAAATCCGACGGTGCGCTGATCACGGCCGATTCATAGTCCAGGATCTAGTCCGTTGAATTGGCCGACCTCTCGGCATTGTTGATCCTTCCAGACTTTTGCGTGCCAATTCGGGCCATTTCGAGCTTTCAGGAGAACTATGCCGAGTCATCCATTGAGGAAGGAAATAACAGCCTGGCGGTTTCGTCGCGAGGAATACCTTCGGGCGTCCGGACGTCAGACCGACTTGATTAAGGAAGGTTTTGAGCCGCTACCTTCCACTGCCAGCTGGGCCGTGATTACAGGTGGGCAACCAACGCGTTTTGCGAAACCGAATCCGAGCGCCGGCTTACTACTAGTGAAAAAAGTGCCCTCGTGACGCGGTGGTATGGTGCGGACATCCCGGGATTCTGAGTGCCTAGTCACGAGACCGCGATTCCTTCCTATTTTTGAACCCCCTCCACGCCGGCCACAGGGTCGCTGCGCGCAGGGAGCCGAGCCGCCGGAAGCGGTATTCAGCGCCTCAGGGCGCCCAACCTCGATTCGTTTAGGAGAAGACCTCATGTCAGAAACAAGCACCCTGATCGGGTATCAGGGCAAAACCATCGATCGTGAAACGTTGGCGCTGGTCCCGACACCTTTGGCGACCGACACTCATCGGCCAATCCCACACCACGAAACCGTTACCGCGCTGGTCGAAACTTTGGGCTTTCGACACATCGGCGTCGTTCGCGATGAGTACGCCGTAATTGGGCCGCGACTGATCAGTCGCGGAAATGCCGCGACGACAGCGCTCGGAGCGGCCCAAGCATCCACGCTTCAATGGGGCCGCGACTGATCAGTCGCGGAAATCGAAGAAGGAGAGTAAGCCCCCGGCCGTCCGGCCCCGCTTCAATGGGGCCGCGACTGATCAGTCGCGGAAATTTCAGCACCACATCGGCGATGCGATCCAATTCGACGGGCTTCAATGGGGCCGCGACTGATCAGTCGCGGAAATTCACCGGCTGGGCACGGCGTGCATGGCGCGGCGGCTGCTTCAATGGGGCCGCGACTGATCAGTCGCGGAAATCGACGGCCGCGAACGATGAGGTCGGGGTTCCTGTGGCTTCAATGGGGCCGCGACTGATCAGTCGCGGAAATCCTGACCGAGTTTAGATAACCTAGCAGAAAATATATGGCTTCAATGGGGCCGCGACTGATCAGTCGCGGAAATGATTTCAGGAACGGTTACCTGTAACGTGTGGGCGAAGGCTTCAATGGGGCCGCGACTGATCAGTCGCGGAAATGGGATTGGGTTAGCGATATGACAATTAGAGATGATCGCTTCAATGGGGCCGCGACTGATCAGTCGCGGAAATTAGTCACAATCTGGATACTCATCCTTGGGAGGCTCGGCTTCAATGGGGCCGCGACTGATCAGTCGCGGAAATTCATGCGCTTCACGTCTTCAATACGCAGAATGATCCGCTTCAATGGGGCCGCGACTGATCAGTCGCGGAAATCAATCTGCTGCTGATGACACTTCATCGGTGTACTGGCTTCAATGGGGCCGCGACTGATCAGTCGCGGAAATGAGTTCGACGCTTGCTTCCGGCGCCACTCAGAGCGCGCTTCAATGGGGCCGCGACTGATCAGTCGCGGAAATGACTTACCGCGTAATCTATTCTGTTTTCAATGATCTGTATACCGAATCGCGAGTGACCTCGCGGCGCGGTGCTAAATCGATCAGCAATCAATTTATTCAATCTTCAACCTTCCAATTATCCAATAAGTTACATCGCGCGAGCGGTCACCACACTTTTCGTACCGCCTCGCCACTCGCGGCGCCTAACGCGTCACAAAAACAGGATACGCCGAAATCTCACCTTCGATCACTCGCGCCAACAAGCGGACCTGAATCTCCAGCAGCCGTCGGTAACTAACCCGGTACTCAAACAGCGGATGCGTCACCAGCGAATCCATCCTCAATTCATACGCGCGAAAGAACCCTCTCCTTCCAGTAGGCGTCAGTGCCACCGACGCGCCAACACGGACGAAATCCCGCTCCGTGACCATCTTTGTGTTCACCGCGCTCAACACCGCCGAATCTGCAATCAAGGGCCTGAACGGCTCCATCAAATCCAGCGCCAGCGCCGGACGCCCATGCCGCAACTGGTGATAGAACCCCATATACGGGTCGAATCCCACGGCGTAACAGGCAATCGTCAGATCCTTGGCCAGCATGCTGTACGCGAGCGACAGCAACGCATTCACGGGATCACGCGGCGGACGCCGGTTGCGCCCCTCGAAATCGAACGAGAATCCGTTCGTCGGCGATTCGGGCTCATCGCCGGGTTTGATCATCCCAGCAAATTCCTCGAAATAGAGCCGCGCGGCCGAGCCTTCGATGCCTAGTAACGACTCCAGATTCTCAGCCTGCTCGGCACGCTCCGCTAGCGCCTTCATCCCGATCAGAGACGGTTTCTTCGGCTCGACATGGTTCCGTTGCAGCATCGTTCGCTGATTGCGGATCTTGCCGGCCACCAGCGCCCGTGCGAGCGAGAGTGGAAACCATTCCGAATCCGCCAAGCGGAACTGCGACCTCCGAAGCGCGACATTCTTCGTATTCAGGCCAGTAGTGATTCCATAAAAGTACCCACCCATCGAGAAATACGTGACGGGCACGCCCGCGTCGCACAGCGACTGCACTGCTTGGGTGGAAATCTGAATATTGCCGAGCAAATTCACCTGGCAGACCTCGCCGATCCGCACTTCCTGGACGGACTTGTCCTTGTCTTTCACTTGCAATACTTCGCCCGACTTGCCCACTCTGAATCCTTGCGTGTTCACGTACAGAGGTTTCAGATCGTCGCGCGGGGTCATGAGCTGCCGGATCTGCGATTGAATTCCTTCGCTGGCGGGCGGTTTCCGGCGCGGTGCGTCCAAGGAGTTATCGAATAATCCCAACTGAACGGCGCCACCCAGATCAATTCGGATTAGCCGATTCGTCTCATCGGGTAGACAGATGGTGTTCAGAGAGCAACCGGGGCACTTGGGCGAATCGACCAGCGGTGGCGGAATATCACCGTACGTGGCGAGGTCCCAGGCACGCGCAACGGCTTCCTCAGCTTCGGCGATCAAAGCGGAGTCTACCGGTACTCGCACCCGCTGCCGGGTTTTCTGGTAGAAGACGACAGCCTCAGCGCATTCGTACCCGTTTTCCCGAAGCACGATGGCCTGAAGCGCGATCTGGACGCGGTCGGCCGGCCACATTTCAATACCGTCTTTTCCCTCGCGCGGGGCGCCATGTTTGTAGTCGACCGGAGTTGCGCCAGTCCCTTCTGCCTCCACCAGGTCTAGTTTTGCGATCACTTTCAACCGTTCGCTAGAAAGCGTGACGGAGCGTGCGTGGATCTTCTCGTCGCTCGCGCCCGCTTCGGGCAACTCCGAGGGCCGCGCGTCGACGCGTTTGTGCTGCGCCGATCCTTCAAGCGTGTCGGCGCTCTCCCTAAAGGCGCTTTCGACCCACTCGTAAAAGAAGAGGCGAGGACAATACACGAATTCGTTGACCATGCGCGCCGGGAGGTAATCTGGCGAAGGAGCCCGCTCCGCAATTCGCGTTCGATTCGGTTCGGAGTTAGGGAGTGGCAACGCGCTCATAGGAAGTGTTCCTCAAACGATAAAACACGGCGCGTCGACGGTTGTATACGGCAGACCGAGCGCCGTTATGACTCGGTCACCGCGCCCTTCGGCAGGTCCGAGATGGACGAACAGAACCTGATCTTCGTCGTGGTTGATGATGCGGGCAAGTTCGGTGCGGCACCGAACCAGGTCGCGCGCGGTGAACTGGCATTCGAATATGGAGTACTGCAAATGATCGCCGTACCCGCGCATCGCCTTGAAGACTTTGCGCAGCCGCTTGTCGTCGGTGATGTCGTAACAAACCAGATAGGACTGTCGCATAGTGGTTACATTAGACTGCGGGGGGGACTGAAATTCCGATACTTGCCATCCGTGAACCTTTTGGCGCGAAAAACTTGGGCAATGTTACGCCGAGCCAGGCCCGTTCTCGCGCCCCTTTGAATCTCTCCTACCCGAATCTCGGCAGAAGCGAGTAGCGAGGCGACAGTTTCCACGCGAAGCGGTTCACTCCAAATTGGCCACGTTATCTCCGTTTCGCCGTTCCGATCTTGAAACCCAACGGTTCTAAGTTGCCTTCCAGCGGGCACTGTCGGGAATAACGGCAGCGCCTCGACGGCGAGGCGGTTAGCTCCACGCATCGTTTTGATTGGATCGCCAGAGGGGTCCTCCGCGCGTAGAGCATGGGGGCGGTAGTCAGCGGGATCCCACCTGAGGGAGGGCCTTGGATCGGCGTAGTCCCAAGTTTCAAAAAGCGCTCGCCGCAGGTGTTCCGGTTCCGTCCCGATGGCCAGGTCCTTCATGAATCCGAGAAAGTGCTGATGTCCTGCGCCGCTCATTGTCCGGAACTCTGTATCACTCATCTGCTCTTTCTTCGGGCCTGAACCAATTGCCTCAGAACCAAAGGCCGCTAGGTAATCCACCGTTTCGCGCCGTTCCGGTTGCGCTTCCATCGCATACCGACGAAGCAGCGCAGCGAAGTCCCGTGAGTCTAGCGTCAAATCGTCCCCGATCTCCCAGGCTGCGTTGATAGAGCGTTCTCCGCAAACACGCTGCGCGAGCACTTCAATCAACTCCTCGCGCTCGCTGATGCGCGAATGAAGGATTACCGGGACCCATCCGCCACTTCTTACCCATTTCATCCAAACATCGGCATCCGTACTTGCGATCGTTAGAACGCGCAAGACACCGAGTGAAGCTAGAAAGCCCAGTAGATTGCTTCCATCGAGGCCTTGCAATTCCAGCTCATGCATTCGCGACTCCTGCGGTGTCGCCGGCGTATTTCTCTTCTACGGCGCTCTGACGATGATCGGCCAGCCGGACCAATGTCTCGATGTACGCGAGGCCGTACCAGCCATAACGGCGAATCAGCCGCCAAAAACGATCACTCACTCCCGAGCCTACATTCTCCAATTTGTGATCGCTACACGCGCTCCAGCCCAAGTACGTCACGGCGATCGGGTCGGCATCCTCGATCACCGGAGCGAACGGCCGGCACCGCCCGTGGTGGCTCCCGATAAGATGCAGCAGGAGATCATAGTCCACATCATCAATGCCGTCAATACCCTGGCTCAAAAGCGCCACCGACGCCAACTCGTGACGGCCTCCTTGGGGATAACCCGCCAGACGGCGCGCCCGCTCAATCGCCGCCATGTTTTGCCCGGATTTTCTTGATTTGGCGATTAGTTCGTCCGGTTTTATGGGATTTCCCCCCCGAAGCCACGCCTGAAATCGCGGGTCGGCCTTGCCGATATCATGAAGCGCGGCAGCCTTGATTACTGTAGCCCTCAATCGCTCAGGGAGTTCAGCGCCGAAAACGCTGGCCCACTGTTCGCATCCTCTTAAATGCTCGTCTAGGCGTGGCTCAGCCCGATCGAAGGACCAAACGCTCTCTTGCTCGGCGAATCCACGGCCCGAGACCGCTACCCAGTCCTCCAGGGTGGGATCAGGATCGTCAATCAGTCTAAGCAGTCGGCTTCCGGCGAGAGCTTCTACGGTTTTCTTTACCCATGGGCTGCTATCCCCGGCATATTCGGAGAGAATTCTCTTCGCCTCTCGCTGGGATTCGACTGCCCTCAACTGAGAAGCAAGATCCGAGTAACTCCAGGTCCGGGCAAGCCTTTCATCGAACCGCAGCATCGGCTTGCTCATCTTCAGCTTCACGGCGTCACCGACGTCCTTAACTTCTTCTGCTGAGGCTGGATTCCATCCCCATTCATCGCACCCGCCATATTTTGCAGGCACCACGACCGTCATGCCTGGCTTGACTTCTTCGGTCCGTTCCAAAATCTCGCTTTCCTCAGGCCCAAGCCAACAAAGGACGGGTCTGTTCTCTCCGCGTCCCCGAATCTCCTCGGCCGGTAGACCTGCACAATCGGCAAGATCGGGCGTATCCTGCTTGCACAGCCACTGGCGGACCACCCAGATGGGCAATGAAATGCTTTCTGCGGCACTGGGTGGGCAGATCGCCACAGCGTTCAGCCATTGCCCACTGTCATCCGGATTGAGATCCTGGCGCCAAATTACCTGGACGTCGGCTGGTTCTGTTTGAGGCCCGTGCAGAAAAATCGCTGGATCGGGACACGGCGACGGTTCTGGAGAGGTCTGGCACAGAAGATCCGCGTGCGCCGGCATTAGCACGGGAGCGCTCCTTCGAGGCCCCGTCAGTGCATTGCGATCAGAAGTCTGCATCAGCGCCTGACGAAGAACGAGGACAGCCATTTCGACGAACTCGTCTTTTATGCTCTTGGTTTTTGGCTTCTTCTTGCCCTCCGACGGCAGGGTGATCGAGCGGTTGTCGCGACTCAAGCGATTCTTGAGCCAGGCCCATGAAGCCGTGAGAGCCTTACCATACACGCGATCATCGTACTTCGCACCGATTTGGTCCTTTTGGGCGACAATTGCTGCGTGCGAAATGCGTGGCCGACCTTTGCGATTCAGCCTGCCAAAACGTTGCTCCAGAGCATCCATACTCGCGATCTCAGTCACGAGCGCATCGAAGTCGATGTTAGCTCCCACTTCTATACACTGCGTGGCGACGACGAAAATGGATTCCTCAGGTTCTTCTTCGCGATCCAACCCGATCAACGTGCTCCACCGCGACCAGATTTCATCCCGGTCATAGGCGCGCGCGCGGCCTGTAAGTAGAACTGTGCGTTCCGGCTGATCCCTGCTCAGATCTTCAAACACCATCCGGGCTGTTCTGACACGGTTGGCGATCACGCCTATGACCTTGGCGCCTCGCCCGTCACGCATCGTGCGAGCCTCCCGCGCAAGTCCCCCGGCGAGCGCAGTGAAACGTTCTCCGGCCGGGTCTGCTTCGGTCTTGAGATCCTCAAGCACTAACCGTGCGTGTTTTGACGCTTCCCAGCGGCTTTTCAGAAGTTCATTCTCGAGGTCTTCCTCCACTTCGCGGAACACCTTCGTGTCGCGCGGCGTTGCGGACATTTCCACTACCGTAAACGGACCGTCTATCGACTGCTTCGCCCAACCCCGATATTTTCGAATCCATCCCAACGTTTCTACGAATGGCTGGCTGGTGTGCGCTTCATCGACGATGATAAGAGAGTCGTATGACGCAAGGCCCGCACGAATTGGCCAGGTGTACGCGCTGGTTCCGTATGCTCGGAAAAGAAGACTTGACCCTACCTGGTCTACGGTGGAACAGATCACCAGCGGCTGTCGTGGCGACGATGTCCATGAGTTGTCGCGTGCGATGCCTCCCCGCAGAACCGCTGTCCCAAGCGGCGCGGAATCGCCGCCGTCCCCGATTCTTCGCAGCGCGGTCGCAACCTTACCTAACTCCGAATCGGGATTCGCTTCGCGGAGCTTGTCGGCTAACTTCTCGGCACGTTCGGCTGCCTCGTCCACGATAATTCGTCTGTCCAGGACGAAGAAAATGCGGCGGGCAGCATTGGGCGCACCTCTCGCCAGGGCATAGACGGCGATATCGATGAGCGCGGTCTTACCGGCAGCGGTCGGCAAGCCGATCGATGATGGCCACTGCCCCGCGAGTGCAAGTTCCGCCAGGCGATTCTGCCACGGAAAAGGATCGCGGTCCCAAGCAGCTCTGAAAAACTCGGCAAAACTCACCGGGCCTCCCTTCGTTCTGAAAGTGCCCGAAATAATCCGTAACCGTAATATCGGCCGGCACCGGCGACCATAGGACCCTTAACCAATCTGCTGAATCGTGCCCGCACGTGACAGTGATACCGTTGCGGCTTTCCGGCGCGGGCGCGTGCTGCGGGAAACGCGGAAGCCTTCGGAACACCTGAATGCCAAGGGTTGTAATGCAGATCGACTTCAACCGGTTCTGGAAATCCGGAGTGAACGAAGGCTTGGCGAACGACCTGCTCCGCCTCCGATCCAAAAGGATCTTTGGGGTAGCGGTCAAAGACAAAAGGCGTGACCGTTGACCAGACCGTATATGGCCGAGTCCACGTTTCTGGACGCAACGCGCGCCGGTGCTCCTCGGCGTCGATGACCGAAACTCCCCACTTGCCCCACGGCATTTTCAGCTCATTGACTGCGGCAAGGATACGCCAACAAATTTCCTGCTCCTCACGAGCCAGCGTCTTCGGCAGAAGCACCGCCACTCCCATCAGTTCGCCGGTCGCATGCTCCGCGGCGACAAATGGCATCGGTACCAGCGCCAAGTGCAGCCGTTCGCTGCGAACGGGAAGATCTTGAGTGCTTTCGGGCGCATGTCCGCTAATGTACTCGGGTATGGGCTCAGGCGCGATACTCAAGATGGCGCCGCGAACTGCGGCTGTAACCGACAGAGCGGATCGCAAGGATGCGCGCGAGCCCGAGTCACGTTTGAGTACAATCATGCGCTCGAACGCGCCTTGAATCCATCCAAATTGTGCTTCCGGCGGTCTGCCATACAAAGTCGTGTCACCGGCGGAGGGCCGATGAATCTTGCTCGGATTCCGCTGAAAGCATTCATAACGCGCCGTCAATTCCTTCAAGCGTCCGGGATAAGCAATTCGCATGCGCGTTTCTCCGGCTGTGCCGGGCTGCCAAATGCCCCCTGCGGCTTCAGGAATATTCTCAGTTATCTCAGCGGCAACCAGGCTAGCCGAATGGCCGAGTGAACTGGTACGGTCGAGTATCGTTCTTAGTGAGGAAGCAATGTCTGAAGGTGGTGAGTCCTTCCATACGAAATACACATCCGGTTGAGTAAGGGTAGCTGACGGAAATGTCCGCGGTTTACGCGCTCGGTCTTCGGGAAGAGAGACCTTGTCGTTAACGGGCACAAACGCCTGCACCGGTTTGCGAGGAGCGCAATCGGCAGCATGGATCATAGGCGCTTCTTGATTCTCAATCCATTCGAGAGCGGCCTTCAGTTCTTCCTCGGCTCCGCCGTCGCCCCACGCCGAAACTAGCGCGGAAAATAGCCGCGAAGGATGCGGCGGCCATTCGGCCTCGGCCTTTGAATCGCCATCATCGAATACAGCTGAGTAGACGCGCCCCATCAAGTACGTAACGCGGATGGCGAACATGATTAGTCTCCTACACTTTCGCTCATTGATCGCTGTCGGCTCTCAACTACGAGGCGGCTTAGGTCCGGCGAGGGCTGTAGCGTTAGGGGCTGGTCCGGCCACGGCAAACCGTTTTCCGTGGCCTCTTTAGCGGCTTGTGCCAGGATCTCAGCCGCTGAGTCTGCGGCAAGGCCAAAATCGCTCGTCTCGCCTTTCCCCACAAACTGAAACGTGCCAGGCTTTCCGTCGAGCAGGCACCGGGAACGAAGATCGTAGCCGTCTTCGTCAAGGAAACAAATCGCTGCGAGCCCGAGCGCTGCCAGAACAGTGCGCGCCGACAAATCGATTTCCTTCTGCTCCACTCCATCGGGAATCGTCGGGATCGGAAATCTCAGACGCCGTAGGGCAGCCAGTGACAGAACAGTGTGTTGGATAGCGTACGCCAGAGTTACGCCACCATGATTGAGCACCGGCTTGCGAGTGTTCTTGTCCTCGTGCCTAAAAGAGGGCACGATGTTTCCATGATTGATCTCTGAAGGCTTGCGCTTGACAGGCTCTCCATTCTTCTTAACGGCTTTGGCTTGATCAAATGTCCACCCGCCTCCTTCTTTCGCGAAAATTTCGACGTTGTTCTCGATTTGAAGGGGGTCGATGCGGCTCGATGTACGCTTCCCATTCACAGCCTGATAACCAACGATTTCAGAGACCAGCGCGCGCTGTACTTTGGCCCCGAGGCCCCCACGTGGCCCAGTCGAATCCCAAAATCCAAAAAGGAGAGCAGTCGGGCAAAGCTCAAATACGCTGATCGCGTTAGCCGCTCTCGCTGCGGTGAGTTTCGCCCCAATGCCTGCCTCGCGGAACGGCCTGCCCTGGTTCAAGGAATCGCGAAAAATAGCATCGCACATGCGATGCGGGGCATCCAGCGCGGTAATTCGCCCAACCTCCTTGAGAACCGGGTCGTCAGTACCGGCGGCAAAGTCTACCTGCAGCAGCGGCATCTTGATGCGGCCATTGTCATAGGCCCGGAGCGTCGCCAATTCCATGCGGTTGGCCTCGGACTGCACGGAATCCAACAAGACAGTTTCGACGATCTGCACCTTATCGCCATCCCCTCGCACCACGCGAGACTCATCCGCGTATTCACCCCCTTCATAAGTAGGCGGAAATATCTTGTCGCCCTGCGGCTCCAGACGAGTGATCCGGCGAATTGCGGAATAATCGCCGCCAACTGCTTTTTTGAGTAATTCAAGATTCAGAGTTTTCATGATTACACTCAGCGCGTTTGCTCCTTGGATTCTTGTCGAATACGCCGGGATTTCCGCTTCGGGCGCCCGGGCAAGAAAAGTATACACCCATACGGCCGGCGGAGACTTTCGGGCCCGCCGAGTCGGAGTCTCTGGCTGCCACCGGCTAAGGTCGGCAGCCTAGCTGTTTGGACAGCGCCAACCGCCTGTTCTCCAGAGTGGTTGTTCGAAAAACTGCGCCACTGATCGACGTAATGGCGGATCTCATTAATGACGGCTGAGGTCGGATCATACTGCATTTTTCAGTCGAGAGATCCTTGCCTTCTTTGAAGACCATTTCGGCCTGAGAAGCCTTCCCCTTGGGCTTCCGAGGCTTCGGGATCGGCGTTATGAACTCAGCCCGGCGTCGGGTCTCGATAATCCGTTGAGTGGGCTGGCCCTGGGCGTCCAGTTCCCAATGCCGGAGGGAATACTCGTACGGCGAGTTGAGAATCGGCCGCTTAAAGAAGTCACTTTCCATGCTGAAGCCACGACGTCGCCAAAATTAGGAAGATTATAAGAGCATACCGGAATCGAATGGTCAATTGGCAAGGATGATTTCTTCTTGAGCGGCGCGAATGTCAGACGGTTAGACGCAGTTTGATCGCATCGTTCGGCGCATGAACGAGGTCTTGCTTCGTACCGAGATAACGCTCCGTTGTTTGTACAGAGGCGTGGCCGAGCAACATCTGAATCTGCTCCAGCTCCCCTCCGGCTGCCCGACAGAGCTTCGCGCAAGTTCTTCGGAGGTCATGGGGCGCGACCAGGTCAAGCGCGCTGTTTACAGGCCTTCCCACGCCGTTTCAAAACTTACCCTTTCCGAGACAGAAGAAAACTCGACTGTCAGCATCAAAACCAAAATCGGCCGCAACGCATTCCGGGCAACGGGCATTACCGCTTACCTGAAAAACAACGGCTTGCACGGCAGATCGCCGCACATGAGTAGAAACGCACCGCGGGTTTTATGATCGGCGTTCCGCTCGAAGCCGGTGCTCTTCGGACGCAATCGCCTGGGCGATCAACGACCCGACATCCCTAAAGCTTGATCGATCAACCAAACGTACGCCGGTTGATTTGGCAAGTTCTCTGGCTGACCGCGTGAATGTTGAATTTGTAACGACCCACGCTTCGTCCGCCGCATAGTAGATTTTTGCCGCATGCACTTCTTGTACCGCAGAATTGCCCACCGATTGCTGATAACATTTTGCTTGGATCACAATCGTTCGGCCCTGTCGCACGATTATGTCCGCGCCCTGGTCACCCGTGCGCTTGGTGGGTTTGGCATCGACTATACCAGCCTCTCTGATAGAAGCGATGAGCCATTGCTCAAACTCGGTACCTGACATCTTGTCGGGGTCGATTTCACCCGCTGCTGCCAGACTGTGCAGACGGGTCTGGTGGTAGAGCTTCAAGCGATCCTTGAGTTCATCAAAAATCCAGCAATCAGAATATTCATACCCAAAGGCCGGTTCGCACCGACTCAGAAACTCGAACGAGTAGAACTCCTCCCGGTCGCGGATATTCTCTTTCTTGAATACCTTGTCATCAATAATCCTCTCAATCTCTTTCTCGGCTCGATCCCAGATCTCATCGCCGTACTCGTCCTGATAGATCTTTCCGTGCGCGATCTGCAGGAAACTGGTGATGTATTGCCGTACTTGTCGAGCTAGGCCGTATGGCGTGAAAGCACAATTTGCCGACTACGTTGAATTTGTTCGCCCTCGCCGGGATGTGCATAGACTGTGAGATCGTTCTCGCGTGGCCGTAGCTGCCCTGCCGTTCCCCTACGCGGGCGTAGGACTCCGACCTCCAAGATGTTCGCAAATCCTGAAACTGAGCACGGGCCAGCTTGGGCTGATACTGAAACCACAGTGGCCCATGGAGAAGTATTGCGACCAAACGTGCGGCGCCTTCAGCGAGCAAGCGCAACGTCCATACACAAAATGTCGCGGATTCAGGAGGTAGTGGAATGCCGTCCGCGATTTGGCGGTTGCATGCCGAGCACATCAGAAAATGCCCAGCCTCCGGATCGCGCCCCTTGGATACTCGAATGGGTTTGGCTTGGCAGTGAGGGCACTCGATGTCTGAGCGAAATTCCACAGTCCTTCCACAGACAGTGCATTTACTTCTGGCCGCAATTGGCGGCTTGAAGATGTTGCGACTCCCGCAAAAAGTACAGCAGGTAATCGCAGTAAAATCCTTTGCTGGCCGAGGCTTCATGGCACGTCGTCAGCACATGATCGGAAATTTCAATGGTGGCGTGGTCCGTGCGGACGTGATAGCCGTCATGAACGGAACGCCGTCACTGCAGCCTGCGGTGCGAGTTTCCCCGGCTCCGGCCCGAAACGTCCGGGGAGGGACCGACTGTGCAAGGAGAGTGGCGTCCGGAGAGAAATCCCAGAGAGGCGACAGCACAAGCTCCGAAAATGCGATTCACAGCAATCTTTCTATCGGCGGAGAATCCTGCGACCTGCAGGCCGCGGGGGCGAGTACGTCTCGGCGGCGGCTAATGATGCCGTTGGTTCCTTCTGCCCTTCGGGGCCGACCGTAGATGTAGCGATGGTCCGAGCTTCCGTCCGTGGGCAGTGTATTGCCTGATGGCGTATTGGGAGAAAGTTGGATGTTCAACTCACTACTTCGTCAACGAAAGTCGGGGCACGCCGTCGAAGGCCACAGTAGTTGCCGTTCCGCCGGCAGTGACAATAGCTCCCTGCGCCCGGCAATCGAGCATGGACGTGCCGGTGAGCACCGCGCATCATTGAATGTCGACATTAACGGTGTTGGCTGCCTGTCCCTCTGCGGTGAGGACAATGCTGACGGTGCCCTCGCCCGTTAGCGATCGCGGCAGCGGCCCAATGTTCACCTGGTCCTCGCCGGCGAATCCGGGCGCGGGGCCGAAGTATATAACCGGTACGCTCAGGCCGCCAACCGTCACGCTGATGCTGGAGGCGCTGCGAAATCCTGTGCCGTACATCTCCAGATACACCTCTTCGGTGGATGGCCCCAAATCGACCGGCAATGCGATCACGCTGTTCGTTGCTCCGACCTGATAAACCGGCAGCAGGCTCTGCTGTATTCCCGAGATGATCGGCAACACCCATGCAGCTACCAGTCCCGGTGAATTTAATTCGAACAGTCCCGGCGAAATATCGCCGATCTGAATATCAGCGGTCTGGGTCGTGCCACTTTGATTCTTGATCGTCACGGTCGCCGGACCCAGAGCTGTGCCCTCGGGTATTTCGTAGTTGATCTGAGTGGGTGAAACGAAGAAGAGAGGCGCTAGGCGCGCTGTTCCGGTCGAGTCCGTCACCGTCACGGTGGTCCCATCGAGAGAGGTTGGCAGAGGCGAAACCGTCGCGGACCCGGTCCCGGTCGATAAATTCGTGCCGAACGAGGAGACAATCGCTTCGGCGGCGAACGGCTCGATTTGGCCCGCAGTGGACAGTGTTACCGTGAAGGGACTTTGAGAACTGACGGCCGCGTTGACCGTCAGCACAACGGAGATCGTTTGCGGGCTGTTCGCTGCCCCTGATGCCGTGACGGTGGCCGTACCGTTATAGGTCTGCGCACTCAGCCCGGAGGTGTTGATCCCGAGCGTCAGCGTTCCCGCCCTCGTGCCAGAGGCGGGAGAAACCGTCAGCCATGAACTGTTGGAACTCGCCGACCAGGAAAGCGTCCCGCCGCCACCGTTTGAGATATTGATGGTCTGTGACGCCGGAGCGTTGCCGCCCAGCGTATAGGAGAATGTCGCCTTGTTCGTGGAAAGCGATATTGAGGGTTGTGCGGCGTTGACCGTCAGGGACACGGAGATGGTTTGCGGGCTGTTACTCGCCCCCGCTGCCGTAAGCGTGATCGCGCCATTATAGGTCTGCGCGCTTAGGCCCACCGTGGTGATCCCGAGCGTGAGGGTTCCAGAGCCGGTGCCGGAAGCAGGCGATACCGTCAGCCACGGGCTGTTGGAACTCGCCGACCAGGCGAGCGTGCCGCCACCGGAATTCGTTACTTCGATGGTCTGCGTGGCGGGAGCCGCGCCGCCGATGGTATATGAAAACCCAAGCTGCGTGGAAGAAAGCGAGATCGCCGGAGGCTGGGCGGGCGGAGCCGCAAAAATATTGATCTCATCGGCGCCGCTGGTGTTGCTGACAGAGAGGCCGACCAGTCCGCTGTAGCCAGACGGCAGGGAGGCGGTGATTTCCTGGCTGGATACGATCTGGGCCGACAGCGCCGCGCCGTTCGCGAAGACCGAAGTTCCGGTCGCGAACCCCGTCCCACTGATGGTGAGGTTCGAGCCGGATGCAACGGTGAGGCCGGCGAGTCCCGTGGACAGGCTAGACTGGACACCAGAGATCGAGGGGCTGAATTTGCAGCGCACGGCCGTGTAGTAGCCGACCGGCACCGAATACGATCCGCAATTCGTGCCCTGGCCCGCCGTGCTGGTCGCGTCAAGCGTTCCCGTCCCGTTGACAAAGTCCTCGAAAAAAAAGGCATCGTTCCAGCCGGTCTGGAAGGACACCGAGGCTAGCGACACGCTTTCGAGCGCCGTGTACTGAGTCCCGGCCGCGTTCTCCAGCGCGAAGTAGAGCCCGCCGTATTGAGTCTGGTTGGAGTTTCCGATGGTCTCCCAGACAGTTGTGTTTTCCAGAAACGAGAGCACGATTGCGGCCGTCTCCGCCGCATCCGCAATTCCAGGCCCTGTGCAATCTATGAATCCCCCTGAACTCGATGACGAGTCGACGTGGCAATAGGGCAGAATTCTCGTTTGCAGGGAGCTGCGCGCATAGCTGAGCGGGACGAACCCTAGTGACGCGCTTGTGATCGACACGACGCCGTCGCTGAGGTTCGAAGACGTTCCCGAGAAAAGATTCGGCTGCCAGTAGCCCGCGTCGCCGATGATCGCAAGCCCATCGACGCCGTGCAGATCGTCGCCATGCTGGTTCCAGGTCGCCAGATACCACAAGAACGTGCTGCCCGGAACAAGCTCGGCAGTCTGTGTTCCGCTTGGAACGAGGTCGGAGTAATTCGCCGCCAAAAATGACCCGAAATTCGGCGTCGCGATCTCGACGAACTTGCGCACCCTCGGATTGAACGGAGGCGACAAGGCTCCGGTCGTCTGAAGGCCGGAGAGATAGGCCCGCGCGATCAGCCCGCCCATGCTGTGGGTGACGAGGTCCACCTGTGGAACCGGCGTCCCGTTCTCGTATGTGATTAGGTTGAGGACCTGTCCCAGCACGTTGCCGAGCTTTTCGATGAGGCCGTTGGGGTCCTCCACGCAATTGTCGAAAAAGTAGACGACCGCTCCAGCGCCGTCGATCGACGGATAGGCGGAGTTTCCGGCAGAGCCTGATTGGCTCGCCGCCAATTCGGTACCGAGGCTTCCGAAAGTATCCGAGGCTTGGGACACCGGGCATGTGCCTGCGCTCAGCAACTCGGAGATGCTGGTTGGAAACTGCCAGCCGTTCAGCAGCACGACGGGCGGTACCGTGGAACCGTTCGGAACGGTCTGCATGGGATCGAGCGTGACATCCAAAGCCGCCGCTCGCTGCTCTCCAGTCCCGCTTACCGCCGACACGGTGATGGCGTATTCGCCCGGTTTCATCGTCAGTGACGCAGCCAGCATCACCTGGTCGCCATTCACGTTCGGTGCGATGACGAACCCTCTCCCGTGAGTTCCGTTGATCTTGACGGTGCGTGTTTTGGCGGCGCGCAGGAAATCTAGTGTGTCCTGGGGCGCTGCGATTGGCACCCTGTCGCCAGCGCGAAGGCGATAGCGGCTCTGGTCGATTAATAATGGGCGAGTAGGACGCGGGGCGGGTTGATTTTGGGCGAAGGCCGCAACGCTCCAGCCTGTCAGCAGAAAGGCCAAAAGGGATAGACGGCCTCGCGGCTTCCGAAAGAACCCGTAGCCAGGTGTCGTGGCACGATCTCTGAAAACACATTTCACGGAAATCTATCTATCGGCCGAAATGCCTATAATCCGCACTGCGGATTCATGTGTGCAGCCGGAATATGTGATGGGCTATCCCGGCCAGATATTCATATATGTTGGTTATCCTGCCGACGTATTTTCCAGGATGGCACTAAGGATGGCGCTATAAACGGCCCTGCTAATCATGCTCCGCAAGGGACCGCACAGGACGCGGACGCTCGCTGTTCAGTAAATCCACGGTCCTGCCGATCTCCCAGCTATGCCAATTCCATTCATAGCGGCGCTGGCTGGTGCTGCACTCGGCAGGGCCACCAAAGAGACTCAGAAGAAAAAGGCCGTCTCTGGGTACACAAAGAAGAACGGAACCAAGGTAAAAGCCTATCCAGCAGGGTCTGAGCGGAGCCGTTATGGAAGTATGGGGCACGGGCGGAGAGGCCGCGGAGGATCGGTCCCTTGATCTTGCCGACATGGGCGAACTTGCCATCAATCAAGGCTTGACCGAGATCGCTAGTGGTCTTGCAGTTATCGCTCGGCTGACCATTTACTAGCTGGCACACCGTGATCTGCGGCAGATAGCTGATATCCAGCCCACCCATATTTACGTGTGCATTCGAAGGCCCTGGGTCGCCGGTCCCAATGTTCAAGGGCGTGGGGAAGGAGTGGTCCCCAACGTTGGGGGTATCGTGGCAGGTGCCGCAGGTTCCGGTAAGTGACGGAATCCCGCCAGAGACTAGTCCGCCCTCCGAAACGTCGTCGTTGATACCGGCTACACCGGTGATGGTGATGGGTCTGGTGTTGAAGATGGCCTGCCCTCTGGCCACCGACGCGCGGAAGTCATGCGAAGGCAGTGTTGACCAGGCGTCGTAGAGGTTGAAGATGTTGGAGGTGAACTGACCGTCGCCAGGCGTCGTCAAGCCTCCCGGCTGTTCCGGACCGTTCGGGAGTAAAGCGTAGACGCTCGAGTTGATGCTGATGAAGAACGGCAGCGCAGCCAGCGGTATTGGGCCGCCGTTGCCGCCCGAGGAGTTGAGAGGCCCAGTGAAGAAGCCGAAGGATTGAGCTGTGAATAACGCCGTCTCGAAATTGACGATCTCCTGCTGTTCTGCCGACGTCGGCCTGGCGCCGTCGCCTTGCGCGTGGGTGACGGTAGCATCCAGCGCCTGGTGTGCCAAGTCGCTCTCCAGCGACGCCGGATAGTTCGCATAAAGGATCTTGGTTGTTCCGGTGAGCGGAGTGGATTCGCGGCCATCAAACATGACGGCACTTAAGAATGGAAGATTCGTGGCCGGTAACGGCCGGCGGTACTGCGAGATTACATTGGTCTCATTGCAGCCGTAGGGATTGCTGACGGCGGTGACCGCGTAATCCGCACCCGAGTGTTGATTCGGAACACGTTCGCCTAGAGATAGGCCTGAATGTGAACTGGGAACTCTCTTCGCGCTGATATAGGCCATTACGGATATGGGCGACCAACATGAAGAGGATCGAATGCCGCGGCTTGCCAAACGGGAATACATACCATTCTGGACGTTGGCATGACAATCGCCATACGCTAATTACGGAGTTGGCAGAGAGCGGAGCAAGCGATCAAACGATCATGGACATCGCCGGCCATGTCTCGAAACCGATGCTGAAGCACTATAGTCACATTCGCATGGAGGCGAAGCGAGCCGCGCTCGAATTGATCCTGGAAAAACCCCAGAAGGACAGGCCGGAAAATCCGCCTCCGGCAACGCAAATAGACTCGGTCGTGCCCGCGGTTGCTCAGCAGCGTGAAGGGGAGTCCATACAAAAGTCCCTACAGTCACCCGGTTGATGTGGTCAGAAGCAGACCTCGAAGGTTGCTAAACAATTGAAAAGTTTGGCTCCCTGGCATGGATTCGAACCAAGGTTCATAGCTAGATTCTGAGGCCCGGTCTCCGCCACGTTGATCGAGCGGCGTGCGTCACCCACACATCTGGCACACAAACCCTAATCGAACGCGACTTAAACGAGAGAAACATACAGCCCCGCGGCTGGTATCACACTGATCCGAGGGAACCAGTATCGTCAATCTACTGGAAACGGGTTACGGCGTGGAAGTCCAGGCCGATCCGCCATCGCCATCAAGGTCCATCGCTTTAACATTGGACTTCTCGGCGGACTCCCCATATTCTGCTCTTGTAGCCGATTTTGGAGAGCTGATGTCTTGGCGAAGGAATGTAGGGAGGGAAGAGAATAGACAGGACCGTGGCGGCGATGCCCGCGACATCGCATTCGAGAAGCACTATTCAATTTCAGAGATCGTCGAACTGTGGGGCCTGAGTGAAAAGACGATCCGGAGGATTTTTGCCGGCGAGCCGGACGTTCTAGAGTGGGGCCACGATGAGCAGCGATTCAAACGGGCATACAGGACTTTACGAATCCCCGAGAGCGTGTTGCAGCGCGTCCACAGGCGAATCCGTAAGGCCAGCTAAGCCGCCGCGGACGCGCTTCGGCGGCTCCGCTTCACTTTCTTGCCTTCGGTAGGCTTAGGCTTTTCCCATGCCAGTTTGACCGATGCCGCCAACTGTTGCTGCCGGGCCTTGCAGAACGGTGCGTAATGACGCTCGGTAATTTTCACGCTGGAATGTCCCAGGAGTAGCGACACCTGATCGATCGGGACTCCCGCCAGGAGCAACTCGACCGCGAATGTATCACGGAGCATATGCGGGTGGCAGCGTTTCCGGGCGCCATCGGGCAACTTGATCTCTGCCAATCGAAACAGCTTCCAGTACGAGCGCTGAAGCGCCTTGACGGCGCTCCGGGGATCTCCGTTCCCTGACCAAAAGAAATATCGCGGATTCGAATTCGGCAACGCCCGAAGCGCATCGGCAACATTGGTGGGGATCACCACGAACACCGGCACGCCGGTCTTGGCACGATAGAGGAAGATCTGATCGTCACCGTTCTCGTTCTTTGAGAGCCGGTCCCGCTCCAGCTTCGTGGCATCGAGGATGGAGAGACCGGACCAGCGCATGAGAAGGGTCAGAGCCCGCAATCGCACGCCGCGGTCACGGCAGTCGTTGCCCCCACCGAAGTCGTATTTCTGGGTCGCGGCGAGGACTGCCTCAAACTCGTTCGGACGAAAGTAATCCGTCGGGACCATGTCGGGTGTTTTCGGTTTCTTCAGAGCCTCCATCGGATTCTTCCGAAGAAACTCATTCCGGACACAAAACGAAAAGAACGAGACCATCCGTTCGTGCTTTCGATGCGTAGTCACATCCCCGTTTTTCCAGGTCGCACGAAAGTCAGTGAGATCGAGCGGCGTGAGCTGATTGACATGGTTCAGCTTGCGCGCCTCACACCAGGGCTGGAACTGTCGCTCGAAGAGCGTTTTCGATTTTCTGCGTGATGTGGTCTCCAGGCCGCGAGCCTCTTCGTCGTTTAAGAACATCTCCACAGCTTCCCGGACGGTGACCCGTCGTGGTTTCGATTGCTCGGAGGCGGTCGGGTCGGCCTCGGCCTCCATTTGTTTCGCGTTGCGTTCGGCTTGTTCCCAGCTCCTCGTCTTCGCTGATTCGCGGACTGCGATGCCATTGGGCAGGACGCCGCGAATCCATTTCGGGCACCGGCACCGGCGCCAGCGCATGTCTTCGGCATGTTCACAGTCGGTCTTGTGACGCGTATAAATGTTGAGCATGAAGCCTGCCTCTGGAGGAAATTATACGGCGGGGTGGCGGTACAAAACCGGTACGATTGATTCAGTACCTTGCTAAATGATTGGTGTATAAGGGAATAAAGTGGTGGCCAGGGACGGAATCGAACCGCCGACGCCAGCCTTTTCAGGGCCTCCTACCGAATTGGCGAAGCGGTTTGAAATCAGCGCATCTCACTGATGTAAAAGAGGTGAGCGCCCCCGCACGTTGGGACCATGTAGGACGATATGGGCTGTTTTTGGCCCCTCGATGTTCGGTTATTGTTCGGGCGGCGTTAGTTAGATTGCGAAGACAACGGTAAATTGGAAACAAAGAACATTGCGTTTCCTGGCACCCCGTTCTGGCGATTGAGATTGCCCAGTTTCACCTTCTGCTCTGTTCAGCCTTCAAACGAAGCACCAACGGAGCACACAGTCTCCGTGGCGTCAGTCGAAGACTGAACTGTCACACTAAAATGATCGACGCCAACGCGGGAATCGCAGCGCCACGTTTGATTGGAACGAACAACTTAGCATTTTGTTGAGGAGCCCCACGAACCGCCTCCAATACTTTGTTCAACTCTATCCAGTTTCTCGCTATTCGACAATGTGATTCTGTTTTCGCTCAACTAGACAACCGCAGTATCTATTCGAAATGCACGCAGATTGAAATTCGCATAGAGCGTCGGTCTATCAACCGCATGCGGTTCTCAAATGAGGTGATTGGCCTATGGGCTAGCGGTTCGAGTGAAACCACCACTTACGCTTTGCCCGAACGGCCACCGGCGGGCCTCCTCCAAAACGGCTGCGAGTCCGTTTCGGCGCCAAGTTCAAAGTGATAGTGGCCAGGCAAACGGAATCCTGGCTGCAACACGAAAGATGAGGAATCAACGATTATGAGAACAAATGTGAAGCACTATATCTGGGCTCTGGCGATTGCCGGGTTCATGAGCACCGCCGCGTTTGGAGCGGACAGAGCAATCAAGGTCGACGACAGGCTGGATGCTTCGGCTGGCACGCTGACTGATATGATGCGGGCCGCCGACAATGGTATCCCCCAAGATCTGATCGATAAGGCGCATTGCGTCATTGTGATCCCTGGTATGAAGAAGGCTGGATTTATCCTTGGCGCCGCGTACGGCCGCGGGTTTGCGGTGTGCCGAAGGCATAGCGGCGCAGGCTGGAGCGCACCGGCCGCAATGCGTTCGGAAGGCGGTAGTTTCGGGTTTCAGATTGGTGCTTCGGATACAGACGTTGTAATGCTTGTGATGAACGACGGCGGGATGAAGCACCTGTTATCCGATAAGTTCACCCTGGGTGGAGATGCAACGGTTGCAGCCGGCCCGATTGGCCGCGCGGCTACTGCTCAGACAGAGGTGGAGCTGCAAGCGGAGATCCTGTCCTATTCCCGTACGCACGGATTGTTTGCGGGCGTTTCGCTGACAGGCGCAACGCTTCGGCCGGACAAAGACACCAACCGGGAACTTTACCGCCACCACACAACGAATCGTGAAATTCTGACGGGTGATTTCAAAACTCCGGCAGCTGCGGGAAAGTTTGAGGGAGCCTTAAATCGGGAGTCGGCACGTCGCGACTGACATCCCCGTCTGACCGCCGCGTTGCTGGGGATCGCTTATCCCAGCAAGCGGCGGTGACCTTATTTGGTTAGTTGACCGTAGGTGGTCGGTCCTTACTTGGCCGGTCTTCCATGCTCCAGGCACAGCGCGACCAGATCGGCGATTTTGGCTTCTCCCGCACACATGACAGAATCCGCGCCGCCCCAATAAATCTTCACCGTTCCATCGGGTTCCGCGACCGCGCCGCAGGTAAATACGACGTTGTGAACGTATCCGGTGACTTCCCACGGATCTTCCGGTTGCAGAATCCACGAGTCACCCACTCCGATGATCTTGGCCGGATCGTGCAGATCATGAAGGGCAACACCCAGGCGATAAATGGATCCGTCCATGGTTTGGAAGACTCCATGATAGATGGAGAGCCATCCCTGCTCGGTCTTGATCGGCGGCGCGCCCGGGCCGATCTTCATTTCGTCCCAGTGATACGGCTCGGGCCGCATGATGAGCTGGGATTCGCCCCAAAAACGTAAGTCGGGAGAATAGGAAATCCAGATGGACCAAGGCGCGATTTCCGAATGCGGCCGGTCCAGCCGGGCATAGAGCCCAGCAAACTTTTCTGGAAAGATCACCACGTTCCGATAGTCTGCTTCCGTGATCAGGCAGACTTTTTCCAGGTGGCTGAAGTCTTTCGTTTTGGCT
This sequence comes from Bryobacterales bacterium, assembly GCA_963776805.1. Taxonomy (GTDB): domain Bacteria; phylum Acidobacteriota; class Terriglobia; order Bryobacterales; family Bryobacteraceae; genus Palsa-89. The sequence goes on along the minus strand of CAVZOD010000028.1, from coordinate 7,263 downwards.
AGCGCGATCCGCACTCCGTTCCGAGAGTAGGCGCTGTACGTGATCAGGTATTGCCCGTCAATTTCCGTTATACGCGGGTCTTCGACGCCGAATTCCTCATATGCCGCAAACGGACCGTCTTTCTCGGGCAACAGAAAAGGCGCTGGATCGGCGGTGAAGCGAAACCCGTCATGGCTGCGCGCTAATCCAAGGATGGACCGTCCGGTCCGGAGATGGGATCGGAACAGCATGATGTATTTGTCGTGAACCTTCACCACAGCCGCGTTGTGAACGGTTTCCACCGGGTATGGAATCTGTGCTTTGGTGAGGATCGGATTCTGGCCGTAGCGCCTGACAATTTCCCTCATGACCGCCCTTTCGCTTCCAATTCGAAAATCGTACAGTAGACTCGCTCATACGCCTCCACCATTGTTTCGATGGAAAAGCGCTGCTCGACACGCCGGCGGCACCCTGCACGATCGATTGTCGGAACGCGCTTCAATGCCTCTACGGCTTCGTTGATACCGTGGACGAGGAATCCGGTCTTTCCGTCTTCGATCACTTCGCGGCAGGAACCCAGATCCATGGCGATGACGGGCACGCCCGCGGCATTGGCTTCCGCTAAAACAAGGCCAAATCGTTCCGGGATAGTGTTCAGGTGGAGCAGTGCTCGAGCGCGCGAGAACAATTCGTTCTTGCCCGCAACGTCCACTGGTCCGATATAGCGGATCTCGCGATTGTCCAGATAGGGTTCCACCTGCTTCTCAAAATACTCCTTATCCTGAATGATTCCGGCGATAAGCAATGGCAGGCCGCTCAGGCGGGCAACCGCGATGGCCAGATGGACGCCTTTGTCGGGATGAATTCGCCCTAGGAAGATCAGCTCTTCTCCTGTGGATTGTTGAAGCGGATACAACGAGAGGTCGATGCCGTTGTACACGGTGGCCAGATAGTTCAATCCGGGGGCGCGATCAGAGTCGCTAATGGAAACGAAATACCCATCACTATATTTTTGATAGACCGGCATGATTTTGGGCGACGAGAATCCATGGATGGTCGTAAGGACCGGCGTCTTCACGAGGCGACTGTAGGTCAGCGCCATGAAGTCGTAATGGCTATGGATCAGGTCGAATTCGGCGGCGTGCTCGAAAGCTTCTGAGATATGAAGATATTCCGCGACCTTGGGATCGACGGCGCGATCCTCTTCATAGCCCTGGTCGATGACAGCGTGCAAGCGGCCCTGCGTTACGGAATCCCTGCTAGCGAACAGAGTGACGTCCCAGCCACGGGCCGCGAGACCTTCGGTAATGTTACTTGCAACGGTCTCCCAGGCGCCGTATTGCCGGGGAGGGGTTCGCCACGCTACCGGCGACAGAATAGCTACACGCTTACCGGTCATTGAGATTGCATGGCCGCCAGTACCTCATCCAGCGCAACCGTTGCGAAACCCGTGGCATGATCGGCCAGGCCGTAGGGGATGATCAACACGCCATGGTGAACCAGCGCACCGCAAGTGTAAACGACGTTCGGAACGTAGCCTTCCCGCTCGTTCTCGTTGGGCTTTAGCAGTGGCTCACGCAGGCGCCCGATCACTTTGCCGGGATCATCGCGATCCAACAAAAATGCGCCAATACAGTACTTGCGCATGGGGCCGACACCGTGGCTCAGCACCAGCCATCCAGCATCGGTCTCAATCGGCGATCCGCAGTTCCCAAGCTGCACCAGTTCCCACGGAAATTCCGGCTTGAGCAGCACCTGGCGTTCGTTCCAGAAGTGCACATTGTCGGAAAACATCAGATAGATATTTTCGTTGTCCTGACGCGAGAGCATGGCATACTGGCCGTTGATCTTGCGCGGGAACAGCGCCATCCCCTTGTTTTGAGCCGCCGGGCCATTCAGCGTGATGAATCGGAAGAGCAGGAAATTCGAAGTCTCGACGAGCTCCGGCATCACGAGCCTGCCGTCGTAGGCAGTGAAGGTCGCGTAATACCGGTAGACGCCGTCCTCGTTCTGAAAATGGACGAACCGCGCATCCTCGATGCCATTGCGCTGTGAGGGCGTGGCTGGGAAGATGATGCGTTCCGACAGTTCCTGCTCCGGCTGGAACTGGACCTCGTAGTTGGAGCGGGCCAGCATCCAGATTCCCTGGGCGGCGTTTTGATCTTCCCGCCCCATTCCATCCGGCAACCGGAACTGCTCGGTCTGAAGACTGGCGCGAAGCTCCTCCAGCGTGAACGACTCGCCCAGCTTGTTGATCACCCGCTGAGTGATCTCGCCGGTCAATCCCAGTTCCACAAGCTTCCGCCCGAACAATCCCTTTTCGTACACCGGGTTTGGAATCTGGCGCGGCTCAGTGAGGAAGCCGCTGGGTTTGCAAACCTCAATCCGATGATCGGGATGGATAATTCCGGTTCGAAAAGTGATGGAAGAAATATGCCCTTCGCCAGTAGCACGCAGGCTGAGAATGAATCGCAAGGCACCCGCTGGCAGCCCCGTTTGATCGGGGTGCGGGACGATGGAGGGATTGAACAGCGCAGCGGCTTCCAAGGAGTATTCAGCCAGGAAATAGGAGCCGATCAACAGCCGCCTCGGTTCGGAGAGTTCCTGACCCGGGGCCAGCATCTTGCAGACCTGTTCAAAGCGTTCCAGAAAGAGCTTGCGGATGTGCTGGTGGCGCTCGGAGAACTCGGCGGAGACTTCCGCGAGAAGGACCGCGACCTGGTCTTCGGGAACCGACATGATTCGTTCGATGATCCTGGCCACTCGCCGTGAATCGCCCGGAGTGAAGGGCCGCAGCAGCACGCGCGTCAGGTCCGGCTCGATGACGGTGCTGGTGCGGTGAACGTGAATGCTGTCGACTCCTGTCACGCTTCCACCGCAATCGGTTCCTTGAAGCTCGTCAGCATGTTTTGCGCCAGTCGCATCTCAGCCAGCGACAGCAGGAAGGCCAGCGTGGATTCCGCCCCCTGATTCCCGTTGACACGATCCACGTGCAGGCCGTCGCCGCAACCGCCGCTCTCAGGAAAATAAAGTTCCAGGCCGAGATCGTTCCAGCCTAGGAACCAGTCGAAAGCGCGCTGGGCCTGTTCGTACCACCACACATCGGACGTCGCGCGATAGGCCTCCAGGCAGGCGGAAACCATAGCTTGCGCTTCGATAGGCTGCTGGTCAAAATTCGCACGCACTCCGCCGCGACGATAAAAACCATTACTGCCGATGGGCCGGAAATGCCCTTTCTCGGAAATCTGCAGGTCGTTCAGCCAGCGCAAAGTGTGCAGGCCTCGCTCGAATACCAGCGTGTTGCCGGTGGCGCGTCCGCTCAGTATCAAAGCCTGCGAAAGTTTCGCATTGTCATAGGACAACTCTTCTTCAAACCAGCACCATTCCGGCCTGGCGTTCTCTCCGAGCAGCTCCATGAGCCGGCACGTGAGTTTATCGCGGGTCTGATTGACGAAGCTGTCACCGCTCAATCGCCCTAGGTATTCATGGATACCGATCAAGCCGAAGGCCCAGGCTCTGGGCGAAGTGAACTCGGTTAACGCCGGCAATGCCTGCGCGAACAACTGTCCGGCCATCATCTGGAAGCTGCGGAATGGCGACCGCCCCACGCCTACGCCCAGGGCCCAAAGCGCGCGGCCCTGGCAGTCTTCCGAGCCCTGCGCGTCGAGCCATCGCCGGTCAAAACTCATGTGGTTATGGAAGCGCTTGGTTTGGGCGTCGAAAGCGTGATGAAGAAACGCGGCGCAAGTGGTGGACATCGCCCGCAGCCGGTCGGGCTCTTCTCCTAATTCGTCCAGCAAAACCGCCAGAATGAACGCGCGCGCATTATCGTCGGTGCAATAGCCCTCGGAGAAGTTCGGTACTCCGAAAATGGCGTGTTGGAACACGCCCGTGGAGTCCGTCATCCGCGAAAGATGATCCAGCTTCAACTCCGGCAACTCTCTCGGCCTTTGATCGAGTGTCTTGGTGACGAGCGACTTACGGGAAAGCGCAGCGCCCTGGAGTCGCGACAACTCAAAGGAACGCATGTAGAGTTGCGCAACGTTGCTCCAGATCATCTCACGCCCCATCCGATAGGCGTTTTTGCGCATGGCGTGGCGGCGCGTATCGTCCCGCAGCAAGCCAATCACTTCCCGCGCGATGGCTGCTGCGTCGGCGAAGGGAACCAGGACGCCGCGGTCGTCGGCCAATAGTTCCGCCGCGTGCCAGTAGGGCGTCGAAACCACTGCCTTGCCCGCGCCAAACGTATAGGCGAGCGTGCCGGAGGTGATCTGCGCTTCGTTCAGGTAAGGCGTAATGTACAGGTCGGCGGCTCCGATAAACTCTTTGAGGTTCTCCAGCTCAACGAAATCGTTATAGAAGATGACATTCTTCTCCACCTTATTCTTCTTGGCAAGCATTTCCAGGCTCACACGATAGGCTTCGCCATGCTCGCGCAATTCGTTGGGATGCGTGGCGCCCAGGACGATGTAAACAACTTCGGGAAACTCGGCAACGATTTCGGGCAGGGCGTTCAGCACGTACTCGATGCCTTTGTTCGGTGAAAGCAGACCGAAGGTGAGCAGCACCACTTTGCCTTCGACGCCGAACTGGTCCTTGAAGTAAGTGGGATCGACGAACCCAACGTCGGGAATGCCGTGCGCGATCAGATCGATCTTAGCGGTTGGCGCGTGATAAACCTCCTGCAGCATCTGCTTCCCGCGCTCCGTCATGACGACCAGGCGCGTGGATAGCGAGATTAACTCCTGCATGACGCGCCGCTGGTCCGCTCTCGGCTCCCGCAAAACGGTATGCAGCGTCGTGACCACTGGCATTCTCAATTCACGCAGGAATGCAAGAATATGGCCGCCGGCGGGCCCGCCGAAGATGCCGAACTCATGCTGCAGGCAGACCAGGTCCACGTTGCTGATGTTCAGGAAGTCCGCCGCACGGATATAGGACGACAGGTCCTGTTCCTCAATCTCAAAGTGAACCACCTCCGGGTATTCGTAGCCACCTTTAATGTCGTTCACCGATACCGCGAAACAGTCACTTTGAGGATGCGCGGTTTGAATGGCTGCGAGCAGATCGGTTGTAAAGGTGGCGATACCGCACTTGCGCGGCAAGTGATCGCCAACGAAAGCGATCTTGCGAACTTTAGATGTGTGTTGCATCAGATATTCCTTTGCCATTCCTTTCGCGGCCCTGCTCATCCTCCGGGGTCTCTTCGGTCACGCTTACCGTCACATCCATACCCAGGAAGGACGACGCCTGTCCGACGAACGTGCCCCACAGCGGCAGAACGTGGGTGTGATCCCAAGCCACGGCGACGCGGATCAGATTGCGATTGCCGATAATGCTGTTGGTTGGATCGAAATCGATCCAGCCCGCGCCGGGCAGATAGACCTGCATCCAGGCGTGCGTGGCGCCGCCCCCCACCACAGCCGTATCATCCGCGCCGGGAATGAAGATGTAACCGCTGACGAAGCGAGCGGCCAAACCGAGGGAACGTGCTGCTTCCATCATAAGCACGGCGAAGTCCCGGCAACTGCCGCGCCGGGTCTCCAGCGTTACAGTTGGATTCTGCACACCCTTTTCGCTGCGCCTGGTGTAAACAAAATCCTGCTTGATGGCGAGAGTCATGCGGCGCAGCAGGTTCATGGTTCCGGTATCCCCCGATGGATCGAGGAACTGTTTCACCCAATGCTTCATGTCCTCGCTCGGATAGTGGTGTACTAACGCGCAGCTCAGGTTGGGAAGCTCTTCGTCGGAATAGCGGAACGGGTAACGTTCCGCAAACTTCTCCAGCGGATAATCGGGCAACGCGGTTTCAAAGTGCTCCAGCGTGACGATGCTTTCAAAACGCAGCTGGGCCGTAGAGCCCTCGAATGTGGCAATCGCGACAGAGTTATCGAACACGTCGTGGAGGAAGCGGAGATGAGTGGACTGGGGCGTGATATCCAGCCACGCCTTCAGAAGCCTGAGGTCGTGACTTTCCCTGGGCCGGAACATCATGCGATGCTCGCCCAAAGCTACTGGTTCGGAGTAACGATAAGCGGTGGTGTGTCGTACGGTGAGGAGGCGCATCTCTAGGTTCGGCTCCGCCTATCAGCGAAACTGTGGCACGCTTTCCGCAATCTCGTCCGTCCAGACTTGAAAGCTCTCCAGAGTACTTGGACCGAAGGTGGTGGCGATGGCCACATCCCCTGCGTCGCGGCCCCGCGCAATGAGCACTCGCCCAATCCTGGGAACATTGTTGCGCGCATCGAAGGTGTGCCAGGCGCCATCCAGGTAAACTTCAAACCACGCCGCAAAATCCATGACACCGTACGGTGGTGGCATCCCTATGTCACCCAGGTATCCGGTGCAGTAACGCGCCGGAATGTTCATCGCGCGGCAGAATGCGATGGCCAAGTGCGCATAATCCCGGCAGACGCCCGTCCGTTCGTTGTACACCTCCCAAGCCGTCCGCGTAGGGCGCGCGTTCTGATAGTTGAAGGCGATATGGTTATGGACAAAATCGCAGATGGCCTGGACGCGCGGCCATCCCGGCGGCGATTGGCCGAATCGCGACCAGGCTGCCTCCGACAGCAGATCGGTTTCGCAATAGCGGCTGCCCAACAGAAAGACCAGCGTGTCTTCGGGCAAGTCTTGTAGAGCGTGCTGCTGGGCGAAAGGCGCCACTGCATCGGGCTGAGCCGAGTCTCGCACCACCCCGCTGCCCTTCAGCCGAATCCTCCCGATGGGCGCCACAATTCGGCTGCACCAGTTTCCGAAGCCGTCGCGATACGCCGTGACTCGCGTGGGAGGATCGGTAGTGAGAAGATCGGGACGGACAGTGTCCAGCGCGCGCGAGTAATGCACGTTGACCATCAGGATCATCGGCGTCTCTTGCGGGCACTGAAAGATCAATTCGTAGCCGACCTGGATTAGCATGCGGTTCCCTTCGTCAGCTGATCGGCCCCGTCCAACGAGCGGCCAGCGTTGCCACTGCGACGGTTGCGGCAATGAGCGCGACAGAAAAGATGAATCGCCACGACAAGCGCCTTTGCTCGGTCTTCACGATGTCGCCTGCACGCGGGCCGCCACACCGCGCCTGAGGTTGTAAGCGCAGACTTCCGCGCTCACGGCAAACGCACCCCAGACCTGCCAATGCGACAGAAACCCGCCGGGGATAAAGAAGGCGCTAGTCCAGCCGCTATCCACGCCGAACCTCCATGCGGCCAGCGCGCCGGCCATGGCCGCGACGGGAGTCAACAAGAGTCCCAACAGCGACCAGGCCTGCCTGTACCGCACCTGCCTGTG
>CAVZOD010000027.1:0-11243 GCA_963776805.1 Bryobacterales bacterium | reverse complement strand
GAGTTATCGAACACGTCGTGGAGGAAGCGCAGATGCGCGGGCTTGGGCGTGATTTCGAGTCGCGCCTTGAGAAGCCTCAGGTCGTGACTTTCCCTGGGCCGGAACATCATGCGATGCTCGCCCAACTCGATGGGTTCCGAGTAACGATAAGTCGTGATATGTCGGACGGTGAGGAGGCGCATCTCTAGGGTTGGCTTCGCCGACTAGCGAAACTGTGGCACGCTTTCCGCAATCTCGTCCGTCCAGACTTGAAAGCTTTCGAGAGTACTTGGGCCGAAGGTGGTGGCGATGGCGACGTCCCCTGCGTCGCGGCCCCGCGCAATGAGCACTCGCCCAATCCTGGGGACATTGTTGCGCGCATCGAAGGTATGCCAGGCGCCATCCAGGTAAACTTCAAACCACGCCGCAAAATCCATGACGCCGTATGGTGGTGGCATCCCTATGTCACCCAGGTATCCAGTGCAGTAACGCGCCGGAATGTTCATCGCGCGGCAGAATGTGATGGCCAAGTGCGCATAATCCCGGCACACGCCCGTCCGCTCGTTGTACGCTTCCCAAGCAGTCCGCGTAGGCCGCGCATTCTGATAGTTGAAGGCGATATGGTTATGGACAAAATCGCAGATGGCCTGGACGCGCGGCCATCCCGGCGGCGACTGGCCGAATCGCGACCAGGCAGCTTCCGACAGCAGATCGGTCTCGCAATACCGGCTGCCCAAAAGAAATACCAGCGTATCTTCGGGCAAGTCTTGTAGAGCGTGCTGCTGTGCGAACGGCGCCGACACATCGGGCTTAGCCGAGTCCCTAACCACCCCGGTGCCCTTCAGCCGAATCCTCCCGATGGGCGCCACAATTCGGCTGCACCAGTTTCCGAAGCCGTCGCGATACGCCGTGACTCGCGTGGGAGGATCGGTAGTGAGAACATCGGGACGGACAGTGTCCAGCGCGCGCGAGTAATGCACGTTGACCATCAGGATCATCGGCGTCTCTTGCGGGCACTGAAAGATCAATTCGTAGCCGACCTGGATTAGCATGCGGTTCCCTTCGTCAGCCGATTGGACCCGTCCAACGAGCGGCCAGCGTTGCCACTGCGACGGTTGCGGCAATGAGCGTGATAGAAAGGACGAATTGCCACGACAACCGCCTTTGCTCGGTCTTCATGACGTCGCCCGCACGCGGGCCGCCACGCCGCGCCTGAGGTTGTAAGCGCAGACTTCCGCGCTCACGGCAAACGCACCCCAGACCTGCCAATGCGACAGAAACCCGACGGGGATAAAGAAGGCGCTGGTCCAGCCGCTATCCACGCCGAACCGCCATGCGGCTAACGCGCCGGCCATGGCCGCGACGGGTGTCAACAAGAGTCCCAACAGCGACCAGCCCTGCCTGTACCGCACCTGCCTGTACCGCACCCGGGAAATAGCCTCCAGCCAGTCGATCGGCATCACTTGACAGAGAGCCGGCATCCTCGATTCCATCGGCTTCCATCCTTTATCAGTTCGTCGTCCTGCACCAGATCTGGCGCAGGAACCATTCGTGCTTTTCATGAAGCCGGATGGTCCTGGAAAACAGATCCACCGTGCCGGGATCATTGTCTTCGTTGGCCAGCTTAACGGCCTCCCGCATTTCCAGGATCAGCTGCGCCAAATTGTCACGGGCTTCCGTCACCATCTGCTTCAGCGTTTCGCCCGGCCGGGAAGGCTTGATTCTCGATATATCGAGCAAGACCCGATAGTCGGAGACTGGATTCCGGCCCAGTATCCTGAGACGCTCCGCAAATTCGTCCGTGGTCGCCAAAACGGAATTTGCGAGCTCATCAAAAAGCAGATGGAGATCGCGGAACAGGGGGCCGTCTGCTTGCCAGTGATAGTGTTTGTAGTTGGCGTAGAGGATGAAGCCATTTGCAACCTGCTGCTGCAAATAGCGTGCAACCATTCGCCCGGCTGGTTGATCTCCGCCTGAGCGACGGCAAGTTTTGTGGCAATCATCGGACCGCCACAGGCTGGCCGATTTCCTCGCCGATAATTTCGCCGGAAACAACCAGTTCCACCCGGCGATTCTGCTGGCGCCCGGCGGCCGTATCATTCGACGCTACCGGCTCGGCCTTTCCGAAGCCTTTTGAAGTCACCGACGTACCGGCCACGCCCTCTTTGGTTAAGTAATCGCGCACTGCCGTGCCGCGATCTTCGGAGAGCTTCTGATTGTAGTCGTCGCTGCCGACGCTGTCGGTATAACCTTCCACGGCCAGCCTCAATCCAGGATGCCCCGCGATGATTCCGGCTACTTTCGCAAGTTTCTCGCGAGCTGCCGGCCGAAGCGTATGCTTGGCTGTGTCGAACAGCACGTCCGACATATTGACGATCAGGCCGCGCGCGGTATCCCGAGTTTCGAGGATGGTGTTGAATTGCAGCAGGAGTTGAGCGCGCAGTTGAGTCTTCTCGGCTTCGGCTTGGGCCTTTTCTTTAGCGGCACGTTCCAGGTCGGCCTGTGCGGCGACTCTCTGAGCGTCGTTCTCCTGTTTCAGGCGATCCGTTTCGGCGTTGGCCGCCGTAAGCTGCGCTTCGTTCACTTGTTTTAAACGGTCCGCTTCAGTTTGCGCAGCCTGCGTTTGAGCTTCGTTCTGTTGCTTCAAACGATCCACTTCGGTCTGGGCCGCGGCGGTTTGCGCGTCGTTTTCCCGCTTCAAACGCGCGGCGGTTTCCGCTGCGTTCAGTTGCGCTTCTTGTGCTTCATGCGTGACGCGGTCCGCTTCCGACAGCGCGGCCGCGGTTTCACCCTCGGCGCGTGCTTGACGCTCGGCTGTCACTCTGCGCTCGGTGGCTAATTGCTGTTCTTCGATCTTCTTCACGGTGATGATCCGGGCGTCCTCCGCCATCTGGACCGCTTCGCGCGCCACCGTGCCGATCGGCCTCTTGCCGGCCTTACCGATCAGGTAACCCTCGGCGTTCTCGAGATCCACGACAGCTTTTTGGTATGTGTCGCCGGCGTACTGCTCGGCGCCTGTCCAGCGCGCGATCTGCACTGCGTTGCGGGCCTCGTAGAGTTCCAAAGGCACTTTCGGATTGAGCTCTCTTGGCTGAATATCGCCTGGCTTCACGTTCAGCACGTATTGCCCTCGCTGCAGCAGTTCGTATTTCGCATCCACTTCTTCGATGGTCCCGGTGGTGTCTTTCCTGACGAAATTCTCCATTACCACCACGTCGCTCGGTTGTGTGACGGCGAAGTACGGTTCGGCGGTCACGATCAAACCGAAGGACTGCAACTCGGTGGTTGCGTCCAGTTTCGTCTTGCCGCTCTTATTGAGGAGCACTTCGCCGACGTTCGTTGCACGGCCTTCGGGCGTGATGGCCCACATCACGTAGGTCAAATACTCCTGGCCAAACTGCGTGGCCGGCCCGAGCTTTTCCATCTCCGCATTGATCTTAATGACGCCTTGTTCGCTCTGGACCTTGGCTTCGCCGCGAGCTTCGGGCATCAGCGCTGTTCCGCGGAAGCCGATCTTCGTCGATCCGCTGCGGTGATTGTAATTGATGGCTTTCGTGGTTCTTGCCACTACGGTGATGCGATAGATCGGTGTAGCTCCGTTTTCAACGGATTGTTGAGTTGGATTGGGAGCCGTTGGCGATTGGGCCAAAACGGCCGGCCCTAGCGCGAATCCGCACAGCGTCAGGAATATGCTTGTGAACTTCATCTTTCTGAACCTCGATCCTTTTAGCGACGCGTTGAGATGTGCACGGCGGGCACCGAACGGAGCCCTGCACCCATCCGTTGCAGTTGTTCGCTTCCACTTCGGAGGGGTACCCTGCGAGTTGTCGCGGGAGTAACCATATACGGTCAGTTGACCGCACGTGGTCAACCATTCTGCCGGCAAGGCCGTGGAGTTAGACGGTGGCCTATTTGTTGGAGGCTAGGAGCCTGTCCGAGTAACGCTCGAAGGGCTTGAAAGTCGACTGGTTGCGTAGCACGAAATCTTCATGGGTACAGCATAGTCGAGGCCGGGGCGGCTGATTTTGTTGCAGGACCGCTTGGACCTCCAATTTTGAGCGAAAATCATTCCTCAATGCCTTTCGTCAGAACTGCATCGCGGAGTGGAGCCGTAGAATGTTGTGTGTCAGGCATAGGAGCGCCCACTCCCCTTTCACTTTCTTTTTTCCGCGGAGCAGGAATTGACGGAACCCACGCGCCTGCTTGATCTGCCCGAACACCGGTTCCACAACACATTTGCGCGCCGCGTAGACAGCTTTACCCACTTTGGTCTGCAGCTTCCGCTTCATCCGGTCCACCTTGGTTGCGCCTGGCGGCAAGGGTCCGCGCTTCGCGGGTAGTCGATGCTCACCATGCTTTTGCTTCCCCGTCGCGATGAACCCCTCGATCTTACGCTCCGGCTGACCGCTCGATTCCAAGGAATCCAGGTTCTCCTCGGAACAATATCCGTTGTCGGCCAAAATTGCTTCCGGACGCTGCCCCGACTGCTGTTCGATTAGTTCCACCATCGGCAGCAGCTGCTTTTTATCATTGGCTGCTTCGGTCACCGATTGCCCCACGATCAGCAGCAAGGTCGGCTCCACCGCCGCTTGCGCATTGTAACCCTGCACAATCCCGTCGGCGCCTTTCATGATGCGCGACTCCGGGTCGGTGAAGTTATATTGATCCTTGTCCTCCGGCTTGGCCTTTTCGGCGCCCTTACCTTCCGCCGCTACTTTGTCCCGTGCTCGTTGTTCCAGGACTTTCTTGGCTTCCTTGATCTTGGCCAACCGGGTCTCGCGCCGCCGCAGTTCTTCCGGCAACTCGTCGCCCCGCTGGCTGCCATACTGTCGATCTTCGGCCTCATCGGCGGCCTCGGCCTGCTCCAGCAAGTGCTTCACTTCTGCCTTCAGTTGCTGTTGCTTCTCCTTCATCCGCCCGTAGCTCATCGCCTTGTGCTTGCTGGCGTTGGCCTTCAACTTGGTCCCGTCCAGCGATACCCGGCCCAGCTGGATCGATCCGCACTCCAGCGCCATTGCCAAAACCTGCTCGAACAGCTTCTCCAGTGCTTCGATGTGGATCTTGCGAAAGTCCGAGATGGTCCGAAAGTCCGGCTCGTTGCCCGCCGCCAGCACTTTGAACGGGATGTCTTCCTGCAACCGCTTTTGTATCCGACGCGAACTGAACACCCCCGTGCAGTAGCCATATACCAACAATTTCGTCATCAGCCGCGGATCGTAGGGAGGTTGCCCTCGCTTCTCCTTCTCGTACACCGCGTGGATGGCCGACAGATCCAGTTGGTCGACGACGTCGCTGACGAAGTACACCAGGTGGTCTTCCTTCAACCATGCCCGGAAGGTCGGCGGCAACAGCAGGTCCTGCTCAGGAAGGTACGTCCGGTAGCCCTTTGGCATAAAACATTATGTACCGGTTCTGTTCCGTTTGGACCCGCGAGATTGGACAATACTCGGACAGGCTCCTAGACTGGCAGATTCCGTTTGGAGCGGTTCTTGCTTGTAGGAAGCGAAGGAGTACAGAATAATGCTTTGGACAATTTGCATTATCCTGCTGGTGCTTTGGGCTCTCGGGCTGGCAACCGCGTACACGTTCGGTGGGCTCATTCACATTTTGTTATTCGTTGCGTTGGCAGTCCTGGTGGTCCGCCTGATTCAAGGGCGCAGGATCGCCTAGATATTCGCCAGGCCGTGGGCCAGATTCTGGCTCACACGGCCGTGCCTCGTTAGCGGAATATGCCGAGCAGATAGGCTATGAGAAGAATCACAACTACGGTCCCCAATCCGATACCCGCACCGCCTCCGGGACCCCAGCGGCTATGGCCGTAATATCCTCCACCGCCGCCAAACAGCAATAACAAAATGATGATGAGTATCAGCATCGTCTCTTCCTTTCTTGTGAACTGTGAACGTCGAGCCTTTGGTGAATTGTGAGTTGATGACTGGTCCGATCAGGGCAGTTGTGCTACAGGCAGTGCCTCAGACATTGCTTTCAGCCGATCCAGCTGATCCAGCAGTTTCGCCGATTCCGCTCTTTCCTTTTCTGTGGCCTTGGCAGGAAGGCGTGGGTTCCCGCCCTTATAGAACGCCAGTATGTTTTCGCGAAGGCCCGGCGAGATGTCGCCAAATTGCTTTTCCGCCAGCTTTCCCACCAGCTTCGCATAGGCTTCGTCGGCTCCCTTGTACTTGCCGGCCTGCGGCGGTTCGCCGATGTCGATATTTTCGTTCGGAAGGTCGGCTTGGCCCGCGCCCACGCTCGCAAGCAACGTCCGGCAACTCGCCACGCTCGCGTTGAAACTGGCCATGAACATCTTTTCCACTTCTGGAGTGGGCATTCGGACCTTCAGCGCCTTGAATGGACCGACCTTGGGAATAATTTCGACCAGCAATGTCACCAGCCTGGTACCGAAGCCTGGCCTGCGGTACTCCGTTCCCCACTTCTTTTCATAACTCGATCGGGAGAGATTGTAGAGAAATTTCTTGCGTGTGATGCCGGGAATCTCTTTCTGAAGTTCGGTCTTCTTCAGGTTCCAGGCCACGCGGGTCATGCCGGGGACAATGGATCCGATGCTATACCGATAGGAGCCAAGCGCAAGAGTCAGGTTCCCGAAGATGTCCTTCATTTCGATGCCGTAGGTATCCAGGAAAGCGCGCTCGAGCAGCGGCCGGGCCACCTGGAAACCGATGAAGCTGCGATACTGATCCGTGGCGTATCGCCCGGAGGCCACTTGCAGCACGTCGAATCCAAACTCGGTCCGGATATGAGCCAACGGGTTATCCCAATAGGTGACGTCGGCTCCGAATTTCCTTCGCAGTTTGGGATACAACATCGGCACAGCGCGATTGGTGGCGATGCGGTGCCCCTCCGTATCCGCGGCATAGTGCTCCAGAGCGCCGAGCGCGAATGCATATTCGTTGAGATCCTGCGAGTCGCGGATCAGCGCCGTTACGAAGTCCCCGCTGCGGACGTAATGGGTGAGATCGCTGAAGAAGCGGCTGCTGAAGGGATAATACCCCATGTCCTGGATGATGCAACCTCCGTACGCATAGGCGTGCGCTTGCTCCAGTTCCTCCGGCGTCGCGCCGGGAAATCTTTCCAGCAGCAGCTTCCGCATGGATGTGTCCCACAAGGAATCCACGATGGCTTCGTGGGTCAGAACGGTGTAGCCATACGAAAGCGTCGCCGAGAGCAGGAGCGCCAAAACCAGGCGCTGAACAGCAAGGAGCCGGGTGAATCCGAGGCCCCTCCCGTTGCTAGAGCACCACGGTGATCGCAAGCGCCTCACCAGGATAATCGCGGTTGTAAAGGTAATACCCGTTGTTATAGCCGACATAAACGTCATCGGCCGAATACCAGTTTGCCGCCCAGTTTTCCGGCCACGGGTCCACCATCATGAACGTATAGCCACCGTACTGGAACTCCGGGTAGCCCCCGACTATGCTGGGTTGGCTTCCGATGCGAAACAAGTGCCCAACTCCAAAGTAGAGGCCGAAACTAGCTTGGGGGATGTAGTAGCCCCCATAGCCGCCGCGCTGCGCCCAAGTGCGGTGATCGCTCTGCCAATTTGACGAGCGATCCGCCTGCCAGGTGGAGTGCTGTTGCCATGCGCCGTCCTGCCGCCAACTACCCTGCTTCTGCCAGCTTTGTGCCTGTTGCCGGCTGACGCTGAGGAGGAGTGTAGCTTCTCTGCTGTGCGGCCCGGTTGCCTTGCGGGGCGGGTTGATGGGACTGAGCGCGTTGCTGGGGCTGCGCATGCTGCTGCGGCTGTTGAGCGCGCTGCACCTGTTGTGCCCGTTGCTGGGGCTGAGCATGTTGCTGCGGCTGAGCATGTTGCTGCGGCTGTTGAGCGCGCTGTTCCTGCGGGGCCCGTTGTTGTGGTTGCGCATGTTGCTGCGGCTGTTGAGCGCGCTGTTCCTGCGGGGCCCGTTGCTGTGGTTGAGCATGTTGCTGAGGCTGTGCGCGTGGTTGCGGCTGCGCCCGCTCCTGTTGCCCTTCAGACTTGCCTTGCTTTCCTTGTTCCTCATGCTGCGCATACACCTGCACGCCGGTTCCCACAAACAAGAACAGGACAGCCGGGCCCATAATTCGAATAAATTTCATAAGGTTACCTCCTTGGAAGAACTACTACAAACGACCGGCCAAGTGATTGTCTGGCTGCGATTGCTTCTGACCCCGCAACCAATCATCCGCCTGTATCTCGGCTTCCGCCTTAGCGATACCGTACCGTTCCTGAAGCCGCCCGATTAACTGGTCCTTCTTGCCGCAGATCGTCTGCCAGTCATCGTCGGTGAGCTTCCCCCAGCGCTCGCGCGCAGATCCGGCGAGCTGTTTCCACTTGCCTTCGATTTGATCCCAGTTCATGCTCGTAGCTCCTCAGCGATTGCCAAGAGCATGTGTCTGGCCCTTCGGAATTGGGAGGAAGCTGCTGGTGGGGCTAAAGGTCTTTGCGCGAGATCTCGAGCTTCCGCATCATGGCGTTCAATGTGGTCCGAGGCAACCCCAGGCGAGTGGCGGCGGCGCTCACCACTCCATTCGCTTCCTGCAGAACACGGATGATGTGATCCCGCTCCACTTCGGCCAGCGTCGCGCCCGCAGGCGCTTCCGGCGCACCGGCTCGTATCTCGGCCAATGGAGCTCGCAGAGTGGAACCAGGCGAGAGAATAACCGACCTTTCAATGAAATTCTCCAGTTCCCGCACGTTTCCGGGCCATGGCCAATTTACCAGCGCCTGCATCGTTTCCGAAGGGATCTTGTCGATCTGCTTGTTCATCTTGGCCGCGTACGTTTTCGTGAAATGCCGGACCAGCACAGGAATGTCCTCGCGATGCTCGCGCAGCGGAGGTATGGTGATCGGAAAGACCTTCAGCCGGTAATACAGATCGCTGCGAAACAACTTGTCGCCCATCATCTGCGTCAGATTGCGATTGGTAGCGGCCAGCAGCCGGACGTCGATAGGGATGGTGCGCGTGCCGCCCAATCGTTCGAACTCCTTCTCTTGTAACGCGCGCAGTAATTTGGGCTGAAGGTCCAAGGGAATGTCACCCACTTCATCCAAAAATAAGGTTCCCTGATGAGCCCTCTCAAAGCGGCCAATCTTTTGCGATAAGGCGCCGGTAAATGCTCCGCGCTCGTAACCGAACAATTCGCTCTCCAAAAGCCCGGTTGGAATCGCAGCGCAATTCAGCGTGACAAAAGGACGGTTCTGGCGGCCACTGGTCTTGTGGATGGCGCGCGCCACCAGCTCCTTGCCTGTACCTGTTTCGCCCAGCACCAGGACTGTGGCATCGGTAGGAGCAACAATTTCCACCTGCCCCATTACGCGCTGGAGCGCTGCGCTGGTGCCGACGATCTCCTCGAATTCCCGCGCGGCGCCCGGCTCGTCCGTAATCTTCTCGGCGCGCTCGCGCTCGGTGAGATCCTGCACAAAGGCAATCCAGCGGAACGCGGACGGGGGCAGCACAGCACCCGCTAGCAGAGCGCGCACGCGAGTCTCGTCCTTGCGAATGTATTCGGTTTCGAATGGCGTGCAAGCACCATGGAGCAAGCCTTCTTCATGCGCGTGTTCATGCTGGGGCAAGTATTCTGGTGCAACAATATCCGCCCACCGCAGAACGCCAACTAATTCTTCCCGGCTGTAGCCGAGCATGCTGAGAAACGAGTTGTTCGCATCGATAATGCGATCGAATTCGCCGGATACAATACCGGCGACCGTCGACTCGGCGGGCAGCATCCGCGGGCCGGATCGCTTGTTCAGTAGCGCTTCGTCGATTCGGTGACGCGCGCTAAAGTCGCGCACCACCCTGGCAAAGCCCTGCAACTTCACGCGTTGGTCTCTGCAAGCCGTTGTCAGCGCGTTCGCCCAAAATCGGGACCCATCTTTCTTCTTATGCCATCCCTCTTTCGCGGAATGACCTTCAGTGGCCGTCTTCTTCAATTGGCCTTGGAAGTCGACGCCAAGTTCGTCATCGTCCAGATAGAGGCAGCTTTCAAACTGACCGATAATTTCTTCGCTTTTGTAGCCGTAGATTCGCTCGGCTCCGGAGTGCCAGGCCGCAATCCGGCCCTCGGTATCCAAGGAGAAGAAGGCGTAATCCTTGCTATCGGCGGCCGCGTTCTTTTCGCTGGAGTTGTCGTTGAGCGCTAAAACATTACGCCCCGGTAACACGCCACTCTTCGTCGTGTAGGAAAGCTTGTTTGGCTCCACAAGATCGAGGATCCGCTGGCCGATGATGCTGCGCATCGGAAGGCCGAGAAACTTGGTGGCGCCGGAACTGGCATCCAGGCAGCAGCGCTCGTCATTGACGATCAGGATGGGTTCGGATTGGTATGAAAGAACAGCCTGAAGCAACAGCTCCAGCTCTTTCGCGCCATCGCTCACCAGCCAGCTACTGGTTTCTTGCTCCGAGGCTGCGGAGTGCATCGCGTCTCCTTCGCCCCGTCGATCCAGGAAACCGTTGTGGTTTAAGAGACTGGGCGGTGAGCCGAGTGAAATGTCTCGAAAACAGCGGAGAGCCGAGATTGGCGGTCAGGCCTATTTTAGCACTGGTTAGCAAAAATATACGAAAGTTTGATCGCATTTGGTCAGTCGACGCTCAGCAGTCAGTCCCACGTTTGCTGGCCTTGGCGACTTGCTGGTAATAGGGAAACTTACCTAGCGGATCGGTTGGACACTGGATTGCGTCTCCCTGGTTTGAGGAGTACTTGAAATGCCTTTAATCAACTTGGTGATTGTTTTGATTGTGGTCGGCGTAGCGTTGTGGCTGGTCAATAGCTATATCCCGATGGCTTCCAGCATCAAGACGATTCTGAATATCGTCGTTGTAATCGCCGTTGCGGTTTTCGTGTTGAAAGCCGCGGGACTCTGGGTCGACGTTACCAGCTTCCGACTCAGGAACTAACCGGTTGCATCGGGAAGTCGCGTATGAAGCCGCAAAAACAGACAAAAGAGCCTTTCGATCCGAAGAGCTTTCTCGCTAGCTCGGGCAAGGGCAGAACGCTGGCCGACTACGCTACGAACCACTCGATCTTCGGCCAGGGCGACCACGCCGACGCCCTCTTCTATATCAGGAAGGGCAAAATAAAGCTCACCGTCGTTTCCAAACAAGGCAAGGAAGCCGTGGTTGCCCTTTTAGGCGCCGGCGACTTCTTTGGCGAGGGATGCCTGACCGGCAATCCGATCGCCGGATCCCGAGCGGATGTTTCCCGGAACATCCGCTCACTAGCGGAGAAGAGGTGGGCGGGCCAGTCTGTGCGCATGGCCAGCGCCACTA
>CAVZOD010000026.1:0-69253 GCA_963776805.1 Bryobacterales bacterium | reverse complement strand
AATTTGCATTATCCTGTTGGTGCTCTGGGCTCTCGGGCTGGCAACCGCGTACACGTTCGGTGGGCTCATTCACATTTTGTTATTCGTTGCGTTGGCAGTCCTGGTGGTCCGCCTGATTCAAGGGCGCAGGATCGCCTAGATATTCGCCAGGCCGTGGGCCAGATTCTGGCTCACACGGCCGTGCCTCGTTAGCGGAATATGCCGAGCAGATAGGCTATGAGAAGAATCACAACTACGGTCCCCAATCCGATACCCGCACCGCCTCCGGGACCCCAGCGGCTATGGCCGTAATATCCTCCACCGCCGCCAAACAGCAATAACAAAATGATGATGAGTATCAGCATCGTCTCTTCCTTTCTTGTGAACTGTGAACGTCGAGCCTTTGGTGAATTGTGAGTTGATGACTGGTCCGATCAGGGCAGTTGTGCTACAGGCAGTGCCTCAGACATTGCTTTCAGCCGATCCAGCTGATCCAGCAGTTTCGCCGATTCCGCTCTTTCCTTTTCTGTGGCCTTGGCAGGAAGGCGTGGGTTCCCGCCCTTATAGAACGCCAGTATGTTTTCGCGAAGGCCCGGCGAGATGTCGCCAAATTGCTTTTCCGCCAGCTTCCCCACCAGCTTCGCGTAGGCTTCATCGGCTCCCTTGTACTTGCCGGCCTCAGGCGGTTCGCCGATGTCGATATTTTCGTTCGGCAGGTCCGACTGGCCCGCGCCCACGCTGGCCAGCAACGTCCGGCAACTCGCGAGGCTGGCGTTGAAACTGGCCATGAACATCTTTTCCACTTCCGGAGTGGGCATCCGGACCTTCAGCGCCTTGAATGGACCGACCTTGGGAATAATTTCGACCAGGAATGTCACCAACCTGGTACCGAAGCCTGGCCTGCGGTACTCCGTTCCCCAATTCTTTTCATAACTCGATCGGGAGAGATTGTAGAGAAACTTCTTGCGTGTGATGCCGGGAATCTCTTTCTGAAGTTCGGTCCTCTTCAGGTTCCAGGCCACGCGGGTCATGCCCGGAACAATGGAACCGATGCTATACCGATAGGAGCCGAGCGCAAGCGTCAGGTTCCCGAAGATGTCCTTCATTTCGATGCCGTAGGTATCCAGGAAAGCGCGCTCCAGCAGCGGCCGGGCCACCTGGAAACCGATGAAGCTGCGATACTGATCCGTGGCGTATCGACCTGAGGCCACCTGCAGGACGTCGAAGCCGAACTCGGTACGGATATGCGCCACCGGATTATCCCAATAGGTAACGTCAGCTCCGAATTTCCTTCGCAGTTTGGGATACAACATCGGCACGGCGCGATTGGTGGCGATGCGGTGCCCCTCCGTATCCGCGGCATAGTGCTCCAGGGCGCCGAGCGCGAATGCATATTCGTTGAGGTCCTGCGAGTCGCGAATTAGCGCGGTGATGAAATCCCCGCTGCGGACGTAATGGGTGAGGTCGCTGAAAAAGCGGCTGCTGAAGGGATAATATCCCATGTCCTGGATGATGCAGCCTCCGTACGCATAGGCGTG
This sequence comes from Bryobacterales bacterium, assembly GCA_963776805.1. Classification (GTDB taxonomy): domain Bacteria; phylum Acidobacteriota; class Terriglobia; order Bryobacterales; family Bryobacteraceae; genus Palsa-89. Next base: position 67,736 of record CAVZOD010000026.1, on the reverse strand, counting down.
CGCTTGCTCCAATTCCTGCGCCGTCGCGCCGGGAAATCTTTCCAGCAGCAGCTTCCGCATGGATGTGTCCCACAAGGAATCCACGATGGCTTCGTGGGTCAGAACGGTGTAGCCATACGAAAACGTCGCCGAGAGCAGGAGCGCCAAAACCAGGCGCTGAACAGCAGGGAGCCTCGTGAATCCGAGGCCCCTCCCGTTGCTAGAGCACCACGGTGATCGCAAGCGCTTCACCCGGATAATCGCGGTTGTAACGGTAATACCCGTTGTTATAGCCGACATAAACGTCATCGGCCGAATACCAGTTTGCCGCCCAGTTTTCCGGCCACGGGTCCACCATCATGAACGTATAGCCACCGTACTGGAACTCTGGGTAGCCCCCGACTATGCTGGGTTGGCTTCCGATGCGAAACAAGTGCCCAACTCCAAAGTAGAGGCCGAAACTAGCTTGGGGGATGTAGTAGCCTCCATAGCCGCCGCGCTGCGCCCAAGTGCGGTGATCGCTCTGCCAATTTGAGGAGCGATCCGCCTGCCAGGTGGAGTGCTCCTGCCAGGCGCCGTCCTGCCGCCAACTACTCTGCTGCTGCCAGGTTTGTGCCTGTTGCCGGCTGCGCTGAGGAGGAGAGTAGCTTCTCTGCTGTGTGGCCCGGTTGCCTTGCGGGGCGGGTTGATGGGACTGAGCGCGTTGCTGGGGTTGCGCATGCTGCTGCGGCTGTTGAGCGTTCTGCACCTGTTGTGCCCGTTGCTGGGGTTGCGCATGTTGCTGCGGTTGCGCATGTTGCTGCGGCTGTTGAGCGCGCTGTTCCTGCGGGGCCCGTTGCTGTGGTTGAGCATGTTGCTGAGGCTGTGCGCGTGGTTGCGGCTGCGCCCGCTCCTGTTGCCCTTCAGACTTGCCTTGCTTTCCTTGTTCCTCATGCTGCGCATACACCTGCACGCCGGTTCCCACAAACAAGAACAGGACAGCCGGGCCCATAATTCGAATAAATTTCATAAGGTTACCTCCTTGGAAGAACTACTACAAACGACCGGCCAAGTGATTGTCTGGCTGCGATTGCTTCTGACCCCGCAACCAATCATCCGCCTGTATCTCGGCTTCCGCCTTCGCGATACCGTACCGTTCCTGAATACGCCCGATTAACTGGTCCTTCTTGCCGCCGATGGTTTGCCAGTCATCGTCGGTAATCTTGCCCCAGCGTTCGCGCGCAGATCCGGCGAGCTGTTTCCACTTGCCTTCGATTTGATCCCAGTTCATGCTCGTAGCTCCTCAGCGGTTGCTAAGAGCATGTGTCTGGCCCTTCGGAATTGGGAGGAAGCTGCTGGTGGGGCTAAAGGTCTTTGCGCGAGATCTCGAGCTTCCGCATCATGGCGTTCAATGTGGTCCGAGGCAACCCCAGGCGAGTGGCGGCGGCGCTCACCACTCCATTCGCTTCCTGCAGAACACGGATGATGTGATCCCGCTCCACTTCGGCCAGCGTCGCGCCCGCAGGCGCTTCCGGCGCACCGGCTCGTATCTCGGCCAATGGAGCTCGCAGAGTGGAACCAGGCGAGAGAATAACCGACCTTTCAATGAAATTCTCAAGCTCCCGCACGTTTCCCGGCCATGGCCAATTTACCAGTGCCTGCATCGTTTCCGACGGGATCTTGTCGATCTGCTTGTTCATCTTGGCCGCGTACGTTTTCGTGAAATGCCGGACCAGCACGGGAATGTCCTCGCGATGCTCGCGTAGCGGAGGTATGGTGATGGGAAAGACCTTCAGCCGGTAATACAGATCGCTGCGAAACAGCTTGTCGCCCATCATCTGCGTCAGATTGCGATTGGTAGCGGCCAGCAGCCGGACGTCGATAGGGATGGTGCGCGTGCCGCCCAATCGTTCGAACTCCTTCTCTTGTAACGCGCGCAGTAATTTGGGCTGAAGGTCCAAGGGAATGTCACCCACTTCATCCAAAAATAAGGTTCCCTGATGAGCCCTCTCAAAGCGGCCAATCTTTTGCGATAAGGCGCCGGTAAATGCTCCGCGCTCGTAACCGAACAATTCGCTCTCCAAAAGCCCGGTCGGAATCGCAGCGCAATTCAGCGTGACAAAGGGACGGTTCTGGCGGCCACTGGTCTTGTGGATGGCGCGCGCCACCAACTCCTTGCCAGTACCTGTTTCGCCCAGCACCAGGACTGTGGCATCGGTAGGAGCAACAATTTCCACCTGCCCCATTACGCGCTGGAGCGCTGCGCTGGTGCCGACGATCTCCTCGAATTCCCGCGCGGCGCCCGGCTCGTCCGTAATCTTCTCGGCGCGCTCGCGCTCGGTGAGATCCTGCACAAAGGCAATCCAGCGGAACGCGGACGGGGGCAGGACAGCACCCGCTAGCAGAGCGCGCACTCGAGTCTCGTCCTTGCGAATGTATTCGGTTTCGAATGGCGTGCAAGCACCATGGAGCAAGCCTTCTTCATGCGCGTGTTCATGCTGGGGCAAGTATTCTGGTGCAACAATATCCGCCCACCGCAGAACGCCAACTAATTCTTCCCGGCTGTATCCGAGCATGTTGAGAAACGAGTTGTTCGCATCGATAATGCGATCGAATTCGCCGGATACAATACCGGCGACCGTCGACTCGGCGGGCAGCATCCGCGGGCCGGATCGCTTGTTCAGTAGCGCTTCGTCGATTCGGTGACGCGCGCTAAAGTCGCGCACCACCCTGGCAAAGCCCTGCAACTTCACGCGTTGGTCTCTGCAAGCCGTTGTCAGCGCGTTCGCCCAGAATCGGGACCCATCTTTCTTCTTATGCCATCCCTCTTTCGCGGAATGACCTTCGGCAGCCGTCTTCTTCAATTGGCCTTGGAAGTCGACACCAAGTTCGTCATCGTCCAGATAGAGGCAGCTTTCAAACTGACCGATAATTTCTTCCCTTTTGTAGCCGTAGATTCGCTCGGCTCCGGAGTGCCAGGCCGCAATCCGGCCTTCGGTATCCAAAGAGAAGAAGGCGTAATCCTTGCTATCGGCGGCCGCGTTCTTTTCGCTGGAGTTGTCGTTGAGCGCTAAAACATTACGCCCCGGTAACACGCCACTCTTCGTCGTGTAGGAAAGCTTGTTTGGCTCCACAAGATCGAGGATCCGCTGGCCGATGATGCTGCGCATCGGAAGGCCGAGAAACTTGGTGGCGCCGGAGCTGGCATCCAGGCAGCAGCGCTCGTCATTGGCGATCAGGATGGGTTCGGATTGGTATGAAAGAACAGCCTGAAGCAACAGCTCCAGCTCTTTCGCGCCATCGCTCACCAGCCAGCTACTGGTTTCTTGCTCCGAGGCTGCGGAGTGCATCGCGTCTCCTTCGCCCCGTCGATCCAGGAAACCGTTGTGGTTTAAGAGACTCGGCGGTGAGCCGAGTGAAATGTCTCGAAAACAGCGGAGAGCCGAGATTGGCGGTCAGCCTCATTCTAGCACTGATCCGCGAAATTATACCAAAGATCGATCGCATTTGGTCACTAGACGCTCGGCGGTCAACGTGGCCTCCACAGGCTGCTGGTAATAGGGAAACTTACCTAGCGGATCGGTTGGGCACTGGATTGCGTCTCCCTGGTTTGAGGAGTACTTGAAATGCCTTTAATCAACTTGGTGATTGTTTTGATTGTGGTCGGCGTAGCGTTGTGGCTGGTCAATAGCTATATCCCGATGGCTTCCAGCATCAAGACGATTCTGAATATCGTCGTTGTAATCGCCGTTGCGGTTTTCGTGTTGAAAGCCGCGGGACTCTGGGTCGACGTTACCAGCTTCCGGCTCAGGAACTAACCGGTTGCATCCGGAAGTCGCGTATGAAGCCGCAAAAACAGACAAAAGAGCCTTTCGATCCGAAGAGCTTTCTCGCCAGCTCGGGCAAGGGCAGAACGCTGGCCGACTACGCTAAGAACCACTCGATCTTCCGCCAGGGCGACCACGCCGACGCCCTCTTCTATATCAGGAAGGGCAAAATCAAGCTCACCGTCGTTTCCAAACAAGGCAAGGAAGCCGTGGTTGCCCTTTTAGGCGCCGGCGACTTTTTTGGCGAGGGATGCCTGACCGGCAATCCGATCGCCGGATCCCGAGCGGATGTTTCCGGGAGCATCCGCTCACTGGCGGAGAAGAGGTGGGCGGGCCAGTCTGTGCGCATGGCCAGCGCCACTACTTTGTCAGACTGCTCCATCTTGCGCATGGAAAAGGCGGGAGTGATCCGTCTGCTTCACGCGCAGCCGGCGTTTTCAGAATTGCTGCTCCACCACATGCTCTCCCGCAACATTCGGATTGAGGAGGATCTGGTGGACCAGCTCTTCAACTCCAGCGAAAAGCGCTTGGCGCGAGTACTGCTGTTGCTGGCCAACTTCGGGAAGGAAGGCAAGCCTGAGTTGGTGATTCCAAAGATCAGCCAGGAAACGCTGGCGGAGATCGTCGGCACCACTCGCTCCAGAGTCAGCTTTTTTATGAACCGGTTCCGCAAAATGGGTTTCATCCAATACAACGCTCAACACACCGACGGGCTGGAAGTTAACAGCTCTCTGCTCAACGTGATCCTGCATGACTGACGGCGCAGCTGGGCAATGGTGCCGGTACAAGTTCAACGCGGCCGTGGTCAGAATTGACCATTATTTGAAGAGCCGCGCAGACAAACTAAGAATGAAAAAGGAAATCATGCAACGCTACGTAACTTATTCGTGTCTGCTCCCGCTGCTGTTAGCAGTCAATGCCAGTGCCAATCCAATCCTCGAAGTTCCTTCGAGCGGTTTAACGGTGCTGGGCCCCTCAGCGCTGACGAATGCCCACCGGCATTTCCGTCGAGGGCGGCCAGTGGAGGCCGCGGCCGGCGTTCAGGTGACCGGAACGGTACCAGCCGGCAACACGGACGCGAAGCCGGCTCAGAACGAAGTCACGGCTGCGATCGATGCCTTAGAGGGTTTGGGTGCGGGCAGCACTCCCGGATCGAATTCGGGGGACCAGAGGCTCGGGCCGGACGGTAATCCATCCACATCGACCATGGGCATTACTGGGACTAACACTTTCGACGGCCATGGCGACGATTCGGACTTCTTCCGGGAGAATACGCATGACCGTACCGATGCGTTGGGGACGATGGAGCCTGCTTCCACCGTTCCAGAACCCGGTTCGTTTTGGTTGGTAGGCCTCTGTCTCGCCGGCTTGGCGATACAGCGAAAACTGTCACGCGCGTAGGTTCACCAAGCCCGTTTGCGCCAGAGGATTTACTTGATGGGTAACGTGAAATAGAACGTCGCGCCCTTTCCCTGTGCCGCTTCCGCCCAGATGCGGCCGCCCAGCCGCTCGACAATGCGTTTGCAGGTCGCCAAGCCGATGCCGCTGCCCGGCGTGTCGGAACCATGCAAACGTTTGAAGGGCAAGAAAATCTGTTCGGCATGTGCGGGATCGAAGCCTTGGCCGTTATCGGCGATGGACACAACCCATTCCAGATCCTTCCTCTTGGCCCCGATCTGTAGACAGGGCGGTTGGCTGGAACGGAATTTGATGGCATTGCTAATCAGATTTTGAAACACCAGCGTCATTTGGGAGCGATCCGTCCGGACGGTAGGCAGGCGCTGGAAGTTCAGTTGCGCGCCTGTCTCCTGGATGTCCTTCTGGAGGTTACTCAGCGCCATTTCTAAAGGCTCTTGCAAAGGTACCGCGGTCCTCTTGCCTGCTCCCCCCACCTGAGCGTACGCCAGCATGTCGCTCATCAAGGCCTGCAGCCGCTGAAGGTTGGCTGTCGCCAGCGACAACACCTGACTTTCGTCATCTTCGAGCTTTGCTTCCGCTTTCTGACGCAGCAATTGCAGAAGCATGATCGCCGAATTCAGCGGGGCGCCCAGATCGTGCGCGGCTACGTAAGCGAAACGCTGCGCATCTTCATTGGAACGCAAGAATTCTTCCTCAATCTGCTTTCTGGCCGTGACGTCCTCGATGGCCAAAAGGATGAGCGCGGCGGGGTTTCCTTCGCGCCGCAATCTGCGGGCACTCAACGACATCGCCCGCACCCCAAGCGCGGGAAAATCGTGCCTCACCTCAAAATCCTCGACCACGCTTTCCTTAGACAACACATCTTCCAGTAGCGCTCGCAGCTCTGGCTTATCCCATTGCCCGTTTCCAAGCTCGAAAAGAAGGCGCCCTTCGGTGACGGCCGGTGTTACTCGAAAGGCCTCGTAAAACGATCGGCTTGCCATCTTGATTCGAAACGTGTCATCGAGTACCAGCAAAGGCTCGCGAATGGTAGCGATAACCCCCTGCAACGCAGTCAATCTGGCCAGGGTCTGATATGCGGCGGCCGCGAACTCCCCCAGAGTAGTCAATACTCTTGCATCTTCACGGTCGAACTGCCGGCTATTGTCATGGGCGATGACCCAGATGGTGCCCACTGGCTCCCCGCCAACCTGAAAAGGGACCAGCAGCGCTTCCGCAATGGGGGGCGCAACATCGGCGAAATATCGGAAGTGACGGTCCAGATGCGACATCAGTTGCACCTGGTTGGTATCCAACACGGTGCCGCAAGGGCTGAAATCGCGAGGGGTTGTCCCCCACAGATGAGGCGCGTATTCGCCCGCAACTCCATGCCAGCGGAAAATCTTGCTGCCGTTTTCTTCCTCCAGCAAACTAATGCCGGCCGATTGCGCGCGGCATAGGGTGAGCGCTGTCTCCACCAGTTGCTGGAGCGTCCGCTCAGGCGAATCCGCCATGGTCCGAGCCAACGTCACCAAAGCGCCTGTGACCGCTTCAAAATCCGGCTCACGTGGTTGCCTGCGATTTAATTCGCGGGTACAAATCACTGATTCCAAAGGAACAGTAAAGCCAGACGCTGTTTGAGAACCCATGAAATCTCCTCTCAAGAGGATTGTTTCCCTCCGACAGACAAAGAACCGCGCCGCCTCCGGCCAGCCGGTTTACTGCTATCGCCGCTGAAATTACCACGTATGCCGCCCGGCGGTCTGTTCAAAAGCGCTCACATTGACGGGGAACCCGCCTTCCGCATTTTCATGCACTTGAGCAATTTTGAACAGATGGAACTAGGGTGAATCTCCGATACTGTATTAGCTCCCTGTACGTAGTTTTTAAGATGCCGCCGGAGGAAACGGGGCTATGACATACGAGAGCCAAAACGGAACGATTTTGGTAGTGGACGACAACCGCGATATTTGTTCGCTCACAAAGCGGCTCCTGGAGTCCGCCGGATGGAGGGTGGTCACTGCCATGGACGGAGAAGAGGGACTCCGTTTCTACGAGGAGCATCGCTCGGCCATTGTTTTGCTTCTCACCGACGTGGTGATGGCAAAGATCAATGGTTTCGAGCTGGCTGATCGCGTTCTGGGGGCGGACTCAGAACTGCCGGTTCTCTTCATGTCCGGAGACGCCGGATGCGATTACCGAGGCTTGGAATGCATCTCGAAGCCCTTCCGGCCCAGTGAGCTAATCGAAACGGTGAGCCGCGTGCTCTCTGCCTACGCGCACTCACAAAAAGCGGTCTCGACGGCGTAGCGCCTTGGGAGCGTTCACCTTGGAAAGTTGGATACAAATGACAAACGCTGTTGCTTCTTTCATAACTGCACCTCCTGCCGCGCAAATCGAAAGAGGCGAGGCCCAAGCCTCAGCGGTGTACCGGACCAGAAAGTGCTTCGCGGTTGTTCATTTCGAACATGCGGGGAAAGGACGTATTGTTTTCCTGCCGGAAGGCGCGGAGCTTCGTCTGATCGGGCCCTCCTGCCTGCGCGAATGCTTCGAGGTCGCCCACGAGAACCAGCTTTACAACATCTTCAAAGTCGATTTATTGGGGCCCTGGTCCGCACCGATTAAGCTCAGCCGAATAACGCCGATTCGATCCCTGGCAGCCGCGGGAAGGTGAGCCTAGTCCTATGGCAGCTTCGATACATTCATTCGCCAGGATCCTCCCGTTTCGGGGAGAATATCGCACCTCGCTCGTTGTAAACGGCCCCGTTCCAGCGGAGCGCCGGCAAAACTTTCGCTATCCACTGGGGCTGAGAGTTCGCTTCCGCTCTTGTTCCGCGGCTCATTCTTTCTCTGGCGCTGGGAAGGCCCTCAATCTGAGCAGCGGCGGCGTCCTGGTGGCCTCCACGCAGCAAATCATTGTGGGAGCGCTGGTGGAGATGAATATTGAGTGGCCTTTCCTGATCGACGGAAGGATTCCTCTGCAGCTGGTCGCGGTTGGCCGAGTCCTGCGCCAGGATGCAACTCTCGGAGCGTCCCATTTCGCCGCCACGTTTGAGCGTTACGAATTCCGTACCGTGAAAAGGTCCAACGCGCCCGACGAAAACGCGAGTTTATTGAATGCAACGGCCGCCCACCGTACCTAAGGTGAGCGGCCGATTGGTTAACGAACCACAATCTTGAAGAGCGTGTTATCCGGGTGTTCGTGACGCCACCGGAAGTAGGCCCTGCGGCGGTCGGCTCGCACACGGCCGAATTCAACGTATGGCTGGTGCCGCTCCCCCAGATACATTCGGTAAGCCCGGTCTTCGTGATCGTTCCACTGATGGTAGTCGTGGCCGTCCCGATCATAGTACCGTTTATCGTGATCCCGGTCATCCCCGCCAGCCCCGAACGCCATTGGAACAATCAGAGCCGCGCCCAACAGAAGTCCGGATAGTATTCGAAATCGCTTCATCTCGTCTCACCTCGCATAGAGAGCGGCACGTCACGCTCCGCCGGCTGGACTGCGGCAACTGCACGCGGTGGGATCGCTTAGGGCCGGGAGCATCCAGGAATTTCCGACCTCATTTGGTCATCTGACACAATACGGTCAATCCCCGGCTCGAGAATGCGTTCCTCCACACACGCGGGAAGCCAGGGATTGCCGCGTAAAGGGTGAGTAATCACATACGGTTGTGCAAGTGCTTCCCTTTGGTGCGTGGGAACCGCTCACAAATTTTGAATCGGAAGAGGAACAGGAAAATGAACTTTCTAAAAGCAGCACCCGCCGTACTTTGTGCGGCGGTCATCGCTACAGCATTCTCACCCGTCGCCAAGGCTGACGACTGGAACCAGAAGACCGTGGTCACTTTCAGCCAGGCCGTGGAGACTCCGGGCGTCCATATCAAAGGGTGGGCCGTGTTGCCGGCCGGCACCTATGTTTTCAAACTTCTGGGTTCGCCGTCGGATCGCCACATCGTCCAAATTTTCAACCAGGATGAAACCCAGCTCTACGCTACAGTGCTGGCCATCCCAAACTATCGTCTCCAGGCCACTGGCAAAACCGTGCTCACCTTTAGAGAGACGCCGCCCGGCCAGCCGGACGTGCTCCGCGCATGGTTCTATCCCGGCCAAAACTTTGGTGATGAGTTCGTATATCCGAAGCAAAGAGCGCTAGAGCTGGCCAAAGTGACTAACTCGCCAGTTCTGTACACGCCTGCCGAGATCCCGGCTGAAGTCACTGAGCCGATCACGTCTCCCGAGGCGCCGGTGGTCGTACAACTGAAGGAAGCACCGGTCGCGGCAGTGCAGCCCACAGGCGAAGATGTCGAAGTAGCCCAGGTAGTGGCGCCGGCGCCGGCGGAAGCGCAGGTGGCTGAGACCCCGGCCCCAGCAGCGGAGCTACCGAAAACGGCGAGTCCGATGCCGCTCATCGGGTTGTTGGGATTGCTCGCCTTAGGCGCAGCCTTCAGTCTCAAATTAGTCCGCGCACGAGTAGTGTAAATGTCCGTCGGGCCTGCTTCCCCGGGTCGTTTCAACTACAAACGGGCCGGGGCGTGCTGGGAGATAGCGATCAATGAGGGGAGTCCGGACACAACATGCGACAGAGAATCACCCCGATATTGGAGGCGCGGATGCACAGTTCCCACGTAGATGGGAGTGGCTGCTTAAAGACCAAGGCGCGGGGCATGGCGGTGCTCACCACGCCGTTGTTGAATAAGGGCACGGCCTTCACCGCCGAGGAGCGGGAAGAGTTGGGCTTAACCGGGCTGCTCCCGCCGGTGATCAGTACCCTGGCGGCGCAGGTGAAGGCGGCGTATGCGCAATATCAGCGTCTGCCGGATGCGCTGAACAAGAATATCTACCTCACTGCGCTGCATGACCGCAACGAGGTGCTGTTTTACCGCCTCCTCGCTGGGCACCTGCGCGAGATGATCCCGATTGTCAACGATTTGACGGTGGGCATGGCGATGCAGCAGTATCACCACGAGTGCCGCCGTCCGCGTGGCGTATACCTCTCCATCGATCATTTGTATGGCATCGAGGCGGCATTTGCGAACCTGGGAGCCGGACCCGAAGACATCGATTTGATCCTGGCCACCGACGCCGAGCAAATTCTGGGACTGGGCGATTGGGGCGTGGGCGGCATCGAAATCTCGATCGGCAAGCTCGCAATCTACACCGCCGCCGGCGGCATCGATCCCACGCGTGTGATTCCGGTGATGCTGGATGTCGGGACCAACCGCGAGAGCCTGCTGAAGGATCCGATGTACGTCGGAAACCGGCATGCGCGAGTCCGCGGGGAGCGCTATGACGCTTTCATCGATGCCTACGTCCAAACGGTGACCAAGCTGTTCCCGAACGCACTGCTGCAATGGGAAGATTTCACCCCCAGCAACGGACGCCGCATCCTCGAGAAATACCGCAATCGGATTAGCACCTTTAACGACGATATGCAGGGCACGGGTGCGATCACCCTGGCGGCGGTAGTTTCGGCAGTGCGCGTTTGCGGAGCGCCCATGCGGAACCAACGCGTAGTGATCTTTGGTGCCGGAACGGCGGGATTAGGAATTGCGGATCAAATCCGCGATGCGATGATGCGGGAGGGTCTGTCCCAGGAAGATGCATCCGCGCGTTTCTGGCTGGTGGACACCAGCGGACTGCTTACCGACGACATGGGCGAGCGTCTGCGCGACTATCAAGCGCCTTATGCCCGGCCGGCGGCCGAAGTGAAACGCTGGAAGCGTGACGGTTCGGACGGGAACATCGATTTGGCCGAAGTGGTGCATCAGGTACGGCCCACCATGCTGGTTGGGGCTTCGACGGCCGCGGGCGCCTTTACGGAAGCGATCGTCCGGGACATGGCCAAACATAGCGAGAGGCCTATTATCTTTCCGCTTTCGAGTCCCGCGCCCATGGCGGAAGCTACTCCCGCCGATTTGATCGCCTGGACCGAGGGCCGGGCTCTGATCGCGACAGGCAGTCCGTTCCAGCCCGTGACTTACCGGGGAGTGACGCATGTCATCGGGCAAACGAACAACGCTATGTTGTATCCCGGCCTTTGTCTGGGCGCTATCGTTTCCCGCGCCCGGCGCATCAGCGACAATATGTTCGCGGCCGCGGCCAACGCGGTTTCCAGCCTGGTCGCCGTGCGCCTGCCCGGCGCCTCGCTGCTGCCGCACGTCGACGACCTGCGGATCGTGTCCCTGACAGTCGCGGTGGCGGTGGCCGAAGCGGCCGTCCAGGACGGTCTGGCGGGCGTGAAATTCCGCGACATCGTGGAACAAGTCGGAGACGCGATGTGGGAACCGGAGTATCGTCAGATTCGGGCGGTTTGAATGAGAGGGACTGTGCGATGGGTCCAGCGCGTTTTGTTCGTGAGCGCTGTTGTGCTCCTGGGCTATTGCGCGTTTGTCGCCTCGGACACCTGGAGCTTTCAAAAGCGGGAGAGCCGCCCATCTGGATGACCGGCTGGAACAGCACAATGTGCGCGGCGGCGTTCCGACATTGGGGCCAAAGGCCTGATTGGACGGCTTGAAATTCCGCGCCTCGGGCTCTCCGTCATGCTCATGGAAGGCGACGACCCGAAGACTCTTCGCCGTGCCGTGGGCCACATTCCCGGAACGCCACTGCCGGGGCAAACGGGCAACGTGGCTTTCAGCGGGCACCGCGAGACGTTTTTCCGTCCGCTGCGAAATATCCGAGAGAACGACATCATTGTAGTCACTACACTCGAAGGACAGTATCGTTATCGCGTCGTGTCCACGAGCGTGGTAACTTCAGATGACGTCGCTGTATTGAACGGTGCCGCCCCAGGCGAAATCCTGACTCTGGTCACTTGTTATCCGTTCTACTTCATCGGCGCGGCGCCCGACAGATTTATCGTTCGCGCCGAAAGATCACACGTTATCTCCGCAGCACAATCAGGGCCGGGAGGCCTGAACTTATGAAAATTCGTCCATTGTATGACCGCGTTGTAATCAAGCGCGTGGAAGAAAAGGGAGACTCCTTGCGAGGCGGCCTCTATATTCCCGATTCCGCGAAAGAGAAGCCCCAGGAGGGCGAGGTGCTGGCCGTCGGGAAGGGCAAGCGCCTGGAAGATGGCACGGTGGTAGCGCTGGACGTCCAGGTGGGCGACCGCATCTTGTTCGGGAAATATTCCGGCAGCGAGATCACCATCGAAGGCACAGAATGCATGATCATGCGCGAGGATGAAATCCTCGCGGTTTTGGACAAGCAGCCGGTGGCTGCCAAGAAAGCGAGCTAACCAAATGGCAAAACAAATTATCTACGCGGATCATTCGCGGCAGGCCATCCTGCGCGGTGTGAATCAACTGGCTGACGCGGTAAAGGTCACCCTGGGCCCCAAGGGCCGCAATGTGGTGCTGGAGAAAACATTTGGCGGGCCCACCATCACCAAAGACGGGGTGACCGTGGCCAAAGAGGTCGAGCTCGCCGATCCGCTCGAAAACATGGGCGCGCAAATGGTGCGCGAAGTGGCTTCGAAAACGTCTGATGTGGCCGGCGACGGCACCACCACCGCCACGGTTTTGGCGCAGATCATTTATCGCGAGGGCGTCAAGGCTGTGACTTCCGGTGTCAACCCCATGGCGATGAAGCGCGGTATCGACAAAGCGGTGAAGATCGCGGTGGAAGCGGTTCAGAAGTTGTCGAAGCCGGTTTCGGGCGGCATGATCGCTCAGGTGGGCAGCATCTCCGCCAACAGCGATGAAACCATCGGGAACATCATTGCCGAGGCGATGAAGAAGGTGGGCAAGGACGGCGTGATCACGGTGGAAGAGGCCAAGACCATGGTGACCGAGCTGGTCACCGTGGAAGGCATGCAGTTCGATCGCGGCTATCTCTCGCCCTATTTCGTCACCGACCCAGAACGCATGGAAGTGGTGCTCGAGGATCCATACATTCTGATCCATGAGAAGAAGATCGGCAGCATGAAGGACATCCTGCCGCTGCTTGAGCAGATTGCCCGCTCAGGCCATCCGCTGTTGATCGTCGCCGAAGAAGTGGAAGGCGAGGCGCTGGCCACTTTGGTCGTGAATAAGCTGCGTGGCACGCTGGCCGTATGCGCGGTAAAGGCCCCGGGCTTCGGCGATCGCCGCAAGTCGTTGCTGGAAGATATCGCCATCCTCACTGCGGGCAAGTCCCTGGCGGAAGAGACCGGTGTGAAACTGGAAAGCGTAAAGCTGGAAGATCTTGGCCGGGCCAAGCGCGTCACCGTGGATAAGGAAATCACCACCATCATCGATGGCGCGGGCGAGTCGAAAGCCATTCAAGGCAGGATTAAGCAACTTCGCACGCAAATCGAAGAGACCACTTCCGACTACGACCGCGAGAAATTGCAGGAGCGGCTGGCGAAACTCGCCGGCGGCGTGGCGATCATCAAGGTAGGCGCGGCCACCGAGACCGAAATGAAGGAGAAGAAGGCTCGCGTCGAAGATGCGATGCACGCTACGCGCGCGGCTGTCGACGAAGGTATCGTCGCCGGTGGCGGAGTGGCGCTGCTGTGCGCGGCCAAAGCGCTGAAGGACCAGAAATTCGAGGGCGATGAGCAGATTGGCCTCAACATCATCGCTCGTGCTTGTGAAGAACCGCTACGCCAGATCGTGATCAATGCGGGTCTGGAAGGGGCCGTGGTGGTGGAGAAGGTCCGCGAAAATAAAGACCCGCACTTCGGCTATAACGCCGCAACCGGCACCTATGAGGACCTGATCGCCGCCGGCGTGATCGATCCTACCAAGGTTACCCGCACCGCTCTGCAGAATGCTGCTTCCATCGCGTCGCTGATGCTGACCACCGAAGCGATGATCAGCGAGATCCCCGAAGGCAATTCAGGCCAGCCCATGAATCCGATGGGACGCGGTGGTCCGGGCATGGATTACTAGGCCGAAGGCGCGTGGTCAACGTTTCCGAGTCGGATTGCGGATCGCTCGCAATCCGGCCCGGAATCATCAGCCGCGCCGCTACCGGAGCCGCAGGCTGGCGCAGTTCACGGATGTGGCTAAGCCCGTGATCTCCAAAAATCGGATCTCCCACCAGCTCAGGTCGATCTCATACCACGCCAGTCCATGCCGGGCCGATGTCGGATGGGCGTGATGGTTGTTGTGCCAGCCCTCGCCGAAACTCAAGAATGCCACCAACCAGTTGTTTCGTGAGCCATCCCGAGTTGCAAACCGGCGGCTTCCCCAAAAGTGCGTTAGAGAATTGACCATCCAGGTAGCATGCAGCCCCATCGTCACGCGGAAGAATACACCCCACAGAAGAAACGGCAGCCCCCCAAATGCCAGCAGCAGGATACTAACGATGGCCAAGGGCACATAGTGATACTTCGAGAGCCAGACTAAGAACCGATCCCTGCAGATATCCGGGGCGTAGCGGGAGCACTCGTCTACATTACAGTGGGTGGCGTTGCCAACCAGCATCCAGCCGATATGACTCCACCACTTGCCGTCGCGCGGGGTGTGCGGATCGCCTTCCTTGTCGGAGAACTGGTGATGGATGCGATGGTGGCAACCCAAAACATCGGACCGCCTTCCAACGCCAACGTCCCGCAGGTGGCTAAGAAATACTCCACCCACTTCGGTGTCTTGTAGGAACGGTGGGTCAGCAAGCGGTGGTACCCCATTCCTATGCCCAAGCTCAAAGAAATCCAGTAGAGAGCCACTGCGGTGAAGACAGCCGGCCAGGTGAAGAAGAAAAGAGCCGCGACCGCGCCCACGTGAAAGAGCGTGAAAGCGGTTAGCGATATCCAGTTGATTCCATCTTGCCTGATGAATGGCCTAGCGTTGGTTTCCATTGGGTTGCCCATTTTATTGGACGGGCCCTCAGACAGGCCCGACTGTCAGAGTTGTGTAATATGGGCCGGCGCTCCTAGTTCGACGAGGTGGCCTTTTGATCTTTAATCTGCAGCTCGTTCACCACCTGCAGCACGTTGGGAACTGCGGCCACGATGGCTTGTGCCTGGGTACGCTTGGATTGAGAGTCCACTTCGCCAGTCATTGTGACTACCTGATTCTTGACGGCGTAATTTACTTCCTTGTGAAGTCCGCCCTGAATGAGTGCCGCATCCAGATTTCCCGCGATACCCTTGTCCAGGTCCGAGTCGATCTTTTTGGCATCATGCCCGGTTCCCGGCGGAATCACTTCAATCTGATTCGATACCACTTGCGCCCCCGCCATGGATGTTGCGATGGACTGGGCTTGTGACTTTTCCGCGTCCGCCGTTACGTGTCCGCCCAGGGTTACGACACCCTTGTCGTGATCCTCGGTTACCGAGACAGCTTTGAGGCCAGCCTGATCCAGCGATGTACGGATGCCACCTGAAACATCGGCGGACCGCGTGGATTTCATTGAGCAGCCTGCCAAGCTTCCGACGACAACCATCGCGAGCAGGGACAAGCACGGTTTGAGTGTTTTCATATTTCTCCTAGAATCTGTCCTCTATTCAGAGCAGGAGAGGGACCGAACGTTTCTCGACCGGTATTTGCAACGCGGATATCGGTCCATACGAGGCAGAGGCCAAGCACGGGTAACGATATACGGTTACTTGACCGGGTTTGGTCAACTCAGGCAGGGTCGTCAGGGCGTACCCCGTCGCGTACCCAGTCGTACTCGGCCTGGTTGAGACTGGCCCTCCACCTGCAGAATCTGGCGTGTAGTCAGCTTCGAAAAGGAGACCAGATCATGGCAGAAAAAAAGATCGCAGTGTTCGGTATTTACCAAAACGCAAAGCAAGCCGAACGGACCGTCGACGACCTGTTGGCCGCGGGGTTCTCGAACGACGATATCTCAGTCTTGCTTCCCAATCACGAGGGCACCAAGGACTTTGCGCATGACAAGGGCACAAAAGCGCCGGAAGGCACGGCTGCGGGAGTCACCACCGGCGGGGTCATCGGTGGAACTCTTGGATTGCTCGCTGGAATTGGAGTCCTCGCAATTCCTGGAATCGGTCCGTTCATTGCGGCCGGTCCGATCGTCACCGCTCTGGCGGGCCTCGGAGTCGGCGGCGCGGTCGGCGGTATTATTGGCGCGCTGGTTGGGATGGGAATCCCGGAGTACGAAGCGAAGCGATACGAAGGACACATCAAAGCGGGCGGAGTTCTGCTTTCCGTTCACTGCGACACATCCCAGAAAGTGGCTAGCGCGAAGGATCTGTTAAAGCACACCGGCGCTCAAGATATTGCATCGTCTACCGAAGCCAGCGCGGACATCAAAGAGGTCACGGCCGTGGCGCACTAAAACTCTGTCGGGGCAGGCGGCGCGGGATCCAGCACAGGATTCGCCAGCCCCATTTCTGCGGACAGTCCAAAGGGAAACATCTTCAAAGGGAGGAAACACTATGCACGAAGCACACCGGCAAGCCGCCGAGCAGCACGAACTTGCGGCGAAAGCTCATCGTACGGCCGCCGAACACAATGAAAAAGGCGATAACGAAGGAGAAAGATGGCATGCCGAACGAGCGCTCGAATTCTCGGATCACGCTTACAAACTGGCCAAGGAAGCTCACACTAAGTCAGCGCAGATCGTGAGTATCTAACATGTCCACTCGTTATAACGACGGATCGCATTACGAGAACCATCAGGAAGCTGCCGAATTACATGACGGCGCCGCCCATGCTCACCGTGTTGCCGAGCAGCAGGGAAAACAGGGTTTTCTGACGGGACACGAGCATTCGCGGCAAGCTCTGGAGCACTCCCCAGATGGCAATCAGCATATTCAGGCAGCCACTACAGTGGGACATGGCATCGCCGCATTCGGACATGCTGAGATCGCCGCCCTCGCTTATGAATACTGGCAAGCGAGCGGCGGTCCAGACGGATCATCGCAAGAAGATTGGTTCCACGCGGCGGAAGATTTGCGATCCCGCGCTGGCGCCCGTTGATCCGGTGTCGCACGCCTCTAAGTCCGCGGCTAATTCTGAGGGTTGTGCCAGCCGCCGTCGGAAGCGATGATCGTGTCAGCTTCTTTCGGCCCCCAACTGCCGCGCCGGTAGGGGTGAACCCGATGATGCGTCTTTAGGACTGGATCCACCACTGCCCAGGCGGCCTCCACTGCGTCTTCACGGGTGAAGAGCGCGCCATCGCCGGCCATGGCGTCGCCCAAAAGCCGTTCGTAGGGCGCTTCCTCTCCCGGCTGCTGTTCCAGTAAGTAGAGCTCTCTCTGCTCGCCGACGAATTCTTTTCCGGCCAGCTTGACGCGAGCGGCGAGCGCGATGGCCGAGTTGGGGGAGAGCCGGAAGCGCAGGTAGTTGGTCCGGCCGGTCTGGGGCGCTGAGTCGGCGAACAGCCTCTGCGGCGGCGCTTTCAGCTCCACCAGAATCTCAGTGGCGGTATCGGCTAGATATTTGCCCGAGCGCAGGTACCACGGCACTCCCGCCCAGCGCCACGAATCGATGAAGAGCCGCATGGCGCAGAACGTCTCGACGTCGGAGTTCTTCGCCACGCCCGGTTCCTTGCGGTAGCCGGCGTACTGGCCACGCACCAAGTCGTCACGCGTCAAAGGGCGCATGGCTCGAAAGACGTTGGCTTTCTCCCGGTGCACTGCTCCGAAATCTCGGTCGGACGGCGGCTCCATGGCAAGCAGCGCGACGAGCTGGAAGAGATGGTTCTCCACCACGTCCCGCAAACAGCCCGCGCTTTCGTAAAAAGGGCCGCGGTCTTCCACTCCGAAATCTTCCGACAGGGTTATCTGGACGCTAGCAATGTAGTTGCGATTCCAGATCGGTTCCAGGAAGGAATTGGCGAAGCGGAAATAGAGGATGTTCATGATGGCCTCTTTCCCGAGGTAGTGGTCGATGCGGAAGATGGAGTCTTCCGGGAATACCGATCGCGCCACTTCGTTGAGCTGCTTCGCGGAGGCCAGGTCACGTCCGAACGGCTTTTCCACAATGACGCGCGCGTTTTCGGCCAATTTCGCGGCGCCGAGTTCTTGGATCACCGTCTCAAAGAGCGGCGGCGGGATCGCGAGGTAGTGCGCAGGACGCCGGGCATGACCGAGGGCGGTCTTGATCGCAGCGAACGTATTCGGGTCTTTATAATCCCCGCTCACATATTGAAACAAGGACAGAAGTTGCTGGAAGGCGCGCTTGTTGTCGATGCCTCCCGATCGCTTGATGCTGTCCGTGAGGCGTTTGTGGAGACGCTCCAGACTCCACTTGGGGAGCGCGACACCGATCACCGGAACCTTGAGGTCGCCGCGTTTGACCATCGCGTAGAGCGCCGGGAAGATCATCTTGTGGGCGAGATCGCCGGTCACACCGAAGAGCACCAGCGCGTCCGAATGGGAGGTGGCCATCAGAAATTCCTTCCTTTACGAGCAGCCTTGCGGGTTCACCCGCGCAACGGCCTGTTCAGCACGTCGATCACTTCTTGGATCAGCGTCCCGCCGAGAAGCTGAACTTCATTTTCATGCATTTCTTACGCAGATACATCGCCGCATCGCGCCCCGACCAAGCGTCAACATGGGTGCGCGTTATCGATGAGTCGGTCTACCGCCTGCCCCAGGGTCCCCGGTGGCACGACCGCATATCTTTCCGTACTGAGAGGGATACTTGACGCATGGCGGTCCCTGGTCAAATGACCATATGTGGTTACCGAACTCCTTATTCGGGCGATTTCGTTGCAGCCAAACGTCCGTAGCAATTCCGGTGAACTGGAGTGGGCTCGTCTGACGAGAGCCCTCACTGGATATGCAATGGGGAAGCAACGATTTGAGCGAGTACACGGTCTTTGTGGCATGACCTTTGCGTGTCGAATCCGCGTCAATGCATCTTGGCACTGCAATTGCCTTATCGCTGAGTATGAGAATAACAATGTCCCGTTTCTTGAATCGAGCCTTGCTGGGTGCCGTCCTTGTAATGCCATTGACAATCGCGCCAATGGTGTTGCGAGCCGAAGATCACAAGACATACCACGACAAGCAACACAATGACGATCACCAATGGAGCAAGCATGAAGACAAAGCGTATCGCGCGTGGGGAAAAGAAAACCATCGCAAATATACGGCGTTCGCCAGGCTCAACGACAGCGATCAACAGGCGTACTGGGGCTGGCGTCACGAGCACTCAGATGCGGTGCTCAAGATCGATATACGCTAGCTACGAGTCGCTGCACCAGCAAGGCGGGCAGCAAGTTGGGACGAATAGACCAGGCTCTTAGCGAGCCGCGCACGCAGCCCTCGGAGTGAGTGAGCGTCCAGACAAGAAATGAAACTCATTCACGAACCCAAACAGAACAAGGCCTTTGGATGGCCGGGCACCGCGCCTAGGTGGACGCATGGAGCAAAAGACGGAGTGGGAACCGCCTATGCAGCGTCCAGCCGGGTGTGGTTTACTTTTTGGAACGGAATCATCACCGAGGTCTACCATCCGACGGTGGATCGGCCACAGATCCGGGACCTTCAATATCTCATCACCGATGGCGAGAGCTTTTTCCACGATGAGAAACGAAATCTTGAGTCGAAACTGGAGCATCTCTCGGACCATGGCTTGGGATACCGCTGTACGAATTCAGATCCGGCCGGGCATTATGCCATTGTCAAAGAGATCATCGCCGATCCACACCTGGCCTGTGTTCTTCAGCACACCAAGCTGACAGGTGACAAATCGTTCGTTTCCAAGCTGAAGCTCTTCGCGCTATGCGCACCTCATATTGAGGTTGGAGGCTGGGGTAACAATGGCTCTGTGGTGCGAGTGGCTGGTCGAACGGTCCTGATCGCCGAACGCAAAGGAACATGGTTAGCCCTCGGGGCGACCGTCCCTTTTGCTCGTGTCTCATGCGGCTACGTCGGGCGAAGCGACGGCTGGACCGACCTGCACGGCAATTTTCAAATGGACTGGGAGTTCAATCAGGCTCCCGACGGCAACATTGCACTCACCGGAGAATTGGATTTAGCCGGCACCCGCGAATTCACCTTAGGATTGGCGTTCGGAAATAGCCAGCACCACGCCATTTCAACGCTCTTTCAATCGCTGAGTACGCCTTTCGCTGAGCACTCCAAGCGGTACGCGGAACAATGGGAGCGATCAAGTGCCGGCATCCTGCCGCTGGACCAGGCCTCGGGCGACGGAGGTAACTTGTTTCGCGCGAGCTGTAGTTTGCTCCGCGCTCACGAAGACAAATCGTATCCTGGCGCGTTCATCGCCTCGCTCGCCATTCCATGGGGAGAAGCCGTTGGTGATGAAGATCAGGGTGGTTACCATTTGGTATGGACCCGAGACATGGTAAACAGTGCAAATGCCATGCTGGCCGCCGGGGATCGTGCGACGCCGATAAGAGCGCTGATCTATCTGGATGTCTCGCAGCATGAGAGCGGAGGTTTCTCTCAGAACTTCTGGATTGACGGCGAGCCGTATTGGAAGGGAATCCAACTGGATGAAGTTGCGTTCCCCATTCTGCTCGCCTGGCGGCTCAAATGTGAAAACGCCCTCGAAGACTTCGATCCGTACCCCATGGTCATGCGGGCGGCTGCTTATTTGGTCCGCCATGGGCCCGTTACTCCGCAGGAGCGCTGGGAGGAGGTCAGTGGTTATTCCCCTTCCACGCTGGCGTCCAACATAGCAGCATTGATCTGCGCCGCCTGCTTTGCCCGTGACAGAGGCGATGACGCGACCGCGAAATACCTGGAAGAATACGCCGATTTCCTGGAATGCCATGTCGACGGCTGGACTGTCACAACCGAAGGCACTTTGCTCCCAGGCGTGCCCCGGCACTACATCCGGATTCTTCCCGAGCAGCCGGATAATCCGAATCCGGACGAAAATCCGAACCAAGGGACCATCACCATTGCGAACCGGCAGCCCGGCGTGCGGAACGCATTTCCGGCCAAAGAAGTCGTGGATGCGGGTTTTCTGGAACTGGTACGTCACGGAATCCGTAAGCCCGATGATCCGATCATCGTGGATTCCCTCAAGGTTGTAGACGCCGTGTTGAAAGTGGATACTCCCTTCGGCCCTTGCTGGCGCCGCTACAATCACGACGGATATGGACAACGCGAAGATGGTGGTCCTTTTGTAGGCTGGGGCCGGGGACGTGCGTGGCCCCTGCTCACCGGCGAACGAGGTCACTACGAGCTCGCCGCCGGCCACGACGCGAAGCCCTTTGTTCGGGCTATGGAAGGGTTGGCGTCAAGCACCGGCCTTTTACCCGAGCAATCCTGGGATGCTCCGGATCAGCCCCAGGTCTACATGTATCGAGGACGTCCAACCGGCTCGGCCATGCCGTTGATGTGGGCGCACGCCGAATACATCAAGCTGCTTCGCTCCGTCCGCGATGGGAAGGTGTCCGATCTGATTGCCGAAGTTGCCCAACGGTATCTCGGCGATCGCAAGGGCCGGCAATTGTTCGAAGTGTGGAAGTTCACCCGGCAAGCGCGAAGCGTGAAACGCGGTTATGTACTGCGCGTTCAAGCGCAGGCTGGTTTTCGCCTGCACTGGTCGGACGACGAATGGCGGACGGTGAAGGACACTCCCTCTTCCGGCACTACATTGGGAGCGGACTTTGTAGACATTCCGATTCCTGAGGCGCAGCGCGCGCCCATCCGGTTTACGTTTTTCTGGACGGCCAGCAACCATTGGGAAGGTCGCGACTTCACCGTATCAGTGCTCTGATCGATGTATACGCCGCACAGCTATCCGGTTGCACTGTTGATGATGCTGGTCAGTATGCTGTGCTGGGGCAGTTGGGCCAACACGGAGAAGATCGATAGAACGCGCCGATTCGAGCTGTATTATTGGGGCTACATGTGGGGGATTGTGGTGTGCGCCCTGCTGTTCGGTCTCACCCTGGGCAGGACGAATCCTGCGGCTGCAGCAAGCTTCATTCACAATCTCGATAGCGCAAGCACTCGTTCCCTCGCGGAAGCGTTCGCCGGCGGAATGATTTTCAATCTCGGGAACTTGCTTTTGGTGGCTGCCATTTCCATGGCCGGCATGGCGGTGGCTTTTCCTTTGGGCGCCGGCCTGGCACTGGTCATCGGCGCGGTTCTCAACTATATTATCTCGCCGGTCGGCAACCGGTTGCTCCTCTTTGGCGGGATTTTGCTGATCTCGGCCGCGATCGCCTCCAATGCGATAGCCTATCGCGGACTATCGAAAAGCGCGAAGGCCGGAACGAAAGGCATCGTTCTGAGTCTATTGTGTGGCGTGGTGATTGGACTCTTCTATCCCTTCGTCGCGAAAGCTTTGACCGGCGAGAACCATCTGGGGCCGTACACTGTGTACTTCGTATTCGCGCTGGGCGCACTGGTGTCCAACTTCCCATTAAATTATGCGTTCATGCGACGTCCAGTGCGCGGATCGCCGCTTTCGCTCCGGGACTATTTCCGAGGCGGCCGGGCAGTTCACGCCTGGGGAGTTTTGGGCGGTCTCATCTGGGGGACCGGAACCATCTGTAGCTTCGTCGCGGCCTATACGCCCATGGTCGGGCCGGCGACTTCGTTTTCGCTCGGCGAGGGCAACACCATGATTTCTGCCGTCTGGGGCGTTTTCGTGTGGAAAGAATTTCGCGGCGCCAACAGTCGGGTGAAGCGCCTGCTCGCGCTGATGTTCACGCTCTTCATTCTGGGCTTGGTTTCAATATCGCTAGCGCCGATTTTCGGATAGGAGCACATGGCTGAAAACAAGCATTACGACGTCATCATCATCGGGACCGGAGCCGGCGGAGGAACGCTGGCCTACCATCTGGCGCCTTCGGGAAAGCGGATTCTGCTGCTCGAACGCGGCGGATACTTGCCTCGGGAGAAAGACAACTGGGATGCGAAGGCTGTGTTTGTCGAAACCAAGTACAGGGCCAAAGAGACCTGGTATGACAAGGACGGCAAGCCGTTTTATCCGGGCATCCAATACTACGTCGGCGGAAATACGAAGGTTTATGGCGCGGCGTTATTGCGGTTTCGTGAGCGAGACTTCGATGAGGTGGGCCACCACGGTGGCGTCTCGCCAGCCTGGCCTCTGAGTTACGCGGACTTTGAGCCGTACTACACCAAGGCCGAGCATCTTTATCACGTCCACGGGCAGCATGGCATTGATCCTACCGAAGGTCCGGCTAGTGCGCCCTATCGTTATCCGCCAGTGAGCCATGCGCCGCGAATTCAGGAGTTGTTCAACGATTTCGAGCGGCTGGGCTATCACCCGTTCCCTTTGCCGCTCGGCATTTTGTTAGACGAAGCGAATGGCAAGGCGCTGCACAGCAGCGCCTGTGTGCGCTGCGCCGCGTTTGATGGTTTTCCCTGCCTGGTCAATGGAAAAGCGGACGCTCAAGTGATCTGCGTCGATCCCGCGCTGGAGCATTCGAACGTCGAACTCCTGACGGGCGCTTACGTGGAGCGCCTCGAAACGGACGCATCGGGACGCGTGGTGACCAAAGTCATCGTCACGCGTAACGGCGCTGAAGAGCAATATTCAGCCGATATCGTCGTGGTTTCGTGCGGGGCGGTAAATTCCGCGGCACTGCTGTTGCGCTCGGCGAACGATAAGCATCCCAACGGGCTCGCGAACAGCTCCGACATGATCGGCCGGCATTATATGCGTCACAACTGCTCGGCGTTTATGGCCGTTTCCAAGGATCCCAATCCCACCGTGTTTCAAAAAACTCTCGCATTGAACGACTTCTATTTTCGTTCCGACGATTGGGAATACCCGCTGGGGGAGATCCAGATGCTCGGCAAATCCGATGGAGAAATGCTCAAGGGCGAGGCGCCCGGGTGGGCGGTTTGGAAGCCCGAGTTTGCGCTCGACTATTTGGCGGAGCATTCCATCGACTTCTGGCTGCAGTCGGAAGACCTGCCCCATCCGGACAACCGTGTGACCATCAATCCGGACGGACAGATCGTGCTGAACATCCAGGAGACGAACCTGGAAGGACATATTCGCCTGACTGCCAAGCTCAAGAGCATGCTGGGTGATATTGGCTTACACGATCATCTGATGCACCGTTCGCTTTATCTTGGCAAGGACATTCCGATCGGAGGGACCGCGCACCAGGCCGGAACCGTTCGGTTCGGCCGCGATCCGAAAACATCGGCGCTGGATGTCAACTGCAAGGCGCACGACTTGGACAATCTTTACGTAGTCGATGCTAGCTTCTTCGTGTCGATTGCTGCCGTGAACCCCAGCTTGACCATCATGGCCAACGCGCTGCGGGTCGGCGACCATTTGCTCGAAAGGCTGGGAGTATGAAAGCGATTGCTATCGTGCCGGGAACAGCCGGCTCGCGCCTTGTGGAACGGCCTGAGCCGTCGATCACCGCGCCGGACCAAATCAAAATTCGAATTATTCGGGTGGGCATCTGCGGCACTGATCGCGAAGAGGTGTCGGGAGGCCGCGCCGATGCCCCGGATGGCCAGAAGGAACTCGTCATTGGGCATGAAATGTTCGGCCAAGTAGCCGGCGTAGGCTCGTCCGTTACTCGCGTGAAGCCCGGCGACTACGCGGTATTCACCGTCCGGCGGGGCTGCGGTGAATGCGCCTGCTGCATGATGAACCGAGCCGACATGTGTCAGACCGGCAAGTATCGCGAGAGAGGCATCCGTGGACTGGACGGATACCAAACGGAATTCGTCGTCGATCGCGAGCAATATATCGTGCAGGTGCCAGCTGAGCTGGAGCCGGTCGGCGTCTTGATGGAGCCGCTTTCCGTCGTCGAAAAAGCAATCGACGAGGCGCTGCGAGTGCAGACCGTGCGCTGTCCAGACGCAGCTACCGTTCCCGACTGGCTGCATGGGAGGCGCTGCCTGGTTGCGGGTCTGGGGCCGGTGGGCCTGCTGGCCGCCATGGTCCTGGTCTTACGCGGCGGCGAAGTTTATGGACTGGACGTGGTCGATTCAAACACCGCGCGTCCGAAATGGCTGAGCGGAATTGGAGGGCGCTATATTGATGGCCGCCAAGTGCCCGCGGACCAGGTAGAGAAGAAGATCGGCGGCATGGATTTTATCCTGGACGCCACCGGAATTGCGCCGCTGGAGTTCAATCTGCTCGACGCGCTGGCGCTGAATGGGATGTACGTACTCACCGGAATCCCGGGTGGCGACCGGCCGCTCCAAATTCCCGGAGCTGAGCTGATCCGGCAGTTGGTACTGGACAATCAGATCCTGCTGGGCAGCGTGAATGCCGCGCGCGGGCATTTTCAAATGGCGGTGGACGATCTGGCGCAGGCCCACCTCCGTTGGGGCTCTCAAATTCAAGCTTTGATCACGAATCGCTATTCGCCGGATCAATTTGCGGGCCTAAAAGACCAGCATAAGCCGGATGCAATCAAGGAAGTGATCGAGTGGACGCCGGCGGGGCAAGATACTAAGCATTCATAAAATCCTTGTGCCCATCGTGCTCGCGGAAACTTCCGGGCACGTGGTGCACCAAGCAGCATAGCTGGCAAGGTGCTTTAGTGCGGAGGTGATCCGGCTGCACGTGGTCCCCGCCTCAGCTATCCGGCCGGCATCCTGGAGCGCGGATCTAGCGGGCTCGGATCTGGAACAAGCGCTATGGCTGGAGTCCGGCGGAATTACGGTTACACGTACGCGGTCGACTTAAGCAGGGGGACTCACCACGCAATCTCAGAGATGGTCAGATCTCGGATGCCGATCGAGTGGGTTGCGATAGCGCACTTGAACACCGAGCATGCAAGCGCGCAAATTCAATCGTGCGGAAGGCTTAGTTGCACATCATTCGAGATGAGTTTGCGGTTCGCGTCCAAGGCGTTCGAGCAAGCGGGGCATATCGGCAGCTCTATATTGTGAGTTTCCGTTGGAGCGCCGCATCGGTAGCAGTTTGCCATCATGGTCTCCTGGGCGCAAGCCGTCATGGCGCGCCTCCATTTCTAAACTTTGAATATCTAAGCATGATGCCTGTGTTTCTGTCTGTTCAAGATTGCTCACGCTCTGCGAATGGACAGACTGCCGGGGGACGAAGCATTCCGGGCTTTTGAGCACTTCTGAACAGACCGGCCCAGGGCGAATGTCCGATACTTCACTTAGCAACCCCCAAGTCTGTAGTTGTCGGCGCGGATGGCTCTTGGGACGCCCGCCCCGAAGGATTGAGACGCCGGAAAAGGCGCTTAGGCCATGCAACGCGGCGCGCATAGCCGAACACTCGGTTTGACAGGATCGGTAAATCATCATGGCTCATATTGAGCAAGAAATTTCGAAACCCAGTTTGCCATTACGCCGTCTGCCCGAGGGCCGCCTTATTGCACTTCCTCGTGACACGCCTGAAGAGTGTCCTCAGGTGGTTTGTGCCAGGTGCCGATGGCAGTGTGCAGTTCCCTCCAAGGGTCGCACCAGCCTTGATTGGTTATTAGCGCTCTTCCGGCTGCGTCCATTCCGTTGCCGTTCGTGCCACAAACGATTCTATCGCTGGTCGTTTTCGCCGCCCGAGCCCTTTCGGCCGACGAGCTGGCAGAAGAATATAAAACTCGTGACAGACACACACTCGGAAAGAAAGGACCCAGCGGCGTAGTCTTGGACAGGCCGCACCGAACTTTGGAAAGGCAGGTTCGTTCATGACAGTAGCGGTTGCATCTTCGACCACGAGAATGATTGGCGCGTCCACCGAAAAGACCGCAGCCCAACCCACGCCGCCGTACCGCACAAAAACATCTTTCGTGGCGGTTCATTTCCATGAAGCTGGAAAGGGACGGATCGTTTTCCTGCCGCACGGAGCCATCCTTCACGTTGTCGGGCCATCTTCCTGTTTGCAGGGAGGCTTCGAGGTTATGCTCGAGAACCGGCTTTACAACATCTTCGAAATAGATCTCTTCACCCGGTCCAGCCCGATTTGTGAACCGATCCCAGCACAGCGCCGCGCCGTAGCAGCCAGCTCGTAGACCGATGCGTCGTTCATCTCGTAGAATCTCTCCTACTCCAAAGGGAACAGCGCCGCGCGATGGTTTCGAACTGGCCCATTCCGGCCGAACGCCGGTCAAAGGTTCGCTATCCATTGGATCTGAGTGTTCCCTTCCGCCCTTATCCAAACGGATCCTTCTCTTTGGCGCGGGCCTTACAGCCGGCGTGAGCAGTGGCGGCGTTTTGGTAGTTTCAGAGCGCGCCGTCTCCCGGCAGGAAAACGAGATGGGTGCGGTGGTTGAGAGGTATGGAGCGGCCTCCGCATTGTTTGAGAGTTGCCAGTTCCGCATCGTGAAAGCTCAAGCTAGCCGCCCGTCTGTTTGGGAGCGGACGGGTACCGAGTGATCTTTATCAGCTGACATTCCGTCTCGAATACGTTCCACCTAGGTTCCTCACCTCACGCGCCTCAAAATCGTGTTCTGATAAAATACTGTCACACCAGGACCGAAAGGACTAGTTTCAGCGGCCTTCCCATGCCCCGCGCCAAATTGAAGACGTCTCGCACGCCGCTGCCAAAAGCCCCGACAGGAATCGAAGGACTGGATGAAGTAACGGGCGGAGGGCTGCCGAAGGGCCGTACCACGCTGGTGTGTGGCAGCGCGGGTTGTGGCAAGACTTTACTCGCGATGGAATTTCTGGTGCACGGCGCGCTCCAATGCGGCGAGCCTGGGGTGTGCATGGAATTCGAAGAAGCAACTGACAAGCTGGCCACTAATGTCCGATCCCTGGGTCTGGATTTGGGTGAGCTGGTGAAGCGCAAAAAGCTATTGCTGGACCATGTTCGCATTGAGCGAAACGAGATTGAAGAGAGCGGAGAATACAATCTCGAGGGGTTGTTCATCCGCCTGGGCCACGCGGTGAACGCGATCAAGGCGAAGCGCGTTGTGCTGGACAGCATCGAAACGCTTTTCGCCGGATTATCCGATGCAGGGGTATTGCGGGCAGAACTCCGCCGGCTGTTCCGCTGGCTGGATGAACGTCACCTCACCGCTATCGTTACCGCCGAGCGGGGAACCAACGGTACGTTGACCCGGCACGGACTGGAAGAATATATCGCCGATTGCGCCATCGTGCTGGACCATCGGGTCAACGAACAGGTCTCTACCCGGCGGCTGCGAGTGGTCAAGTACCGGGGCAGCGCCCACGGCACGGACGAATACCCGTATATGATCGACGACGATGGCATCTCCGTGCTGCCGATTACCTCCCTGGCACTGACCCATAAAGCTCCCGCCGCTCGCGTTTCAACAGGGGTTGCGGGTCTGGACGAGATCCTGGGAGGAAAGGGATTCTTCCATGGCAGCAGCGTGCTGGTGTCCGGCACGGCGGGCACCGGGAAGTCCAGCGTCGCGGCGAAATTCGCGAGTGCCGCCGGCGCCCGTGGCGAAAAATGCCTGTATTTTTCTTTCGAAGAATCTCCCGACCAGATCGTTCGCAACATGCGCTCCGTTGGCATTCACTTAGAGCCGTGGATAAAAAAGGGCTTGTTGCACTTCCACGCCGTTCGGCCAACCAGTACCGGTCTGGAAGGCCACTTAGCCACCATGCAAAAACTGGTCAAGCTCCAAAAGCCTAGCGTCGTCATCGTCGACCCGATCACGAGCGTCGTTTCGGTCTCCGGTATTTATGGCGTCAAATCGATGCTGACCCGTCTGGTGGATTTTCTTAAGGTTCAACAGATCACATCCATGTTCACGAATCTCACCTTCGGAGGGAAACTGGAGGACAGAGCTGAGGAGGGGATCTCTTCTCTCATGGACACCTGGATTGTGTTGTGGGACGGCGAACGGAATGGACAGCGGGCACGCGGACTTTGCGTTGTGAAATCCCGCGGGATGGCTCATTCGCGCGAAGGCCGTGAGCTGGTAGTAAGTGACAAGGGCATGGAATTGGGCGGCGCGATGACGGTAAATGGGATGGCCACAACGATCGCAGGTTAAACGCAGTTGGCTGGCCGGCTGAAGACGGACATGAGGAAGAGCGTAACCAAGAAGCGTCGCACCACCAAGAGCGCCCGTGCCGACTTTTGGGAATTGCGGCTTTACATAGCGGGCCTAACGCCCAATTCGATTGCCGCGATTGCCAATCTAAAGAAGATCTGTGAGGATCAGTTGAAGGGCAAGTACCGGATTGAAGTCATCGACTTGCTTAAGAAGCCGCAACTGGCAAAGGGCGACCAGATCGTCGCCATTCCAACCCTAGTGCGAAGGCTGCCGCCCCCGGTCAAAAAAATCGTTGGGAACCTTTCCAAGACTGAGCGTACGCTGGTGGGGTTGGATATCCTGCCGCGTGCTGAAGCAAAAGGCTGAATAGCAAGTGTCCGCCAAGCGAGCGCTAAGACCACGCAAACGCTCTCCCAGGAAATCCGCACCGTCGATACCAACCGATGGCCAGGAGAAACTTCGCGCCCGGCTGAAAGCAGCGGAGGAAACTCTGGCCGCCATCCAGTCCGGCGAAGTGGATGCTTTGATGGTTCTGGGCCGGCATGGCGAGCAACTGGTAAAACTGAAAGGCGGAGAGCCCGCCTATCGGATGCTGGTAGAGGCCATGAGCGAAGGCGCGGCCACTCTTTCGAGCGACGGCGCCGTGCTGTATTCGAACCGCAAGTTCGCGGAAATGATTCGCAAACCACCGGGAAAAGTAGGCGGAATGGCGGTTCACTCGCTGCTTGCGGGAAAAGAGCGGGACAGATTTGAAACATTCCTGGCAAAGGCTCAGAAAGGTGTTGCGAAAGGCGAATTCAACCTGCGCCCGGGCGATGGGAGCGTGGTTCCGGTCCATGTGTCTCTGAACAGGTTTCGGGGATACCAGGGCCACGCCCTGGGCATGGTTGTCACGGATCTCAGCGAGCAAAAACGCAAACAGGCCGCAGAAATCAGGCAGACTGAAACCATGCACCGCCTCCTGCTGGAGCGCGCGTTCTCAGCCCAAGAGGAGGAACGGCAGCGAATTGCCCGCGAATTGCATGACGAAGCCGGTCAGTTGCTGACGTCGCTCCTGGTAGGGCTGCGTACTCTCGAAGACTCCCGGAACATGGCCGCCGCCAAGGCACAGGGACATCGGCTGAGGGAAATCACCGCGCAAGCGATCGACGAGATCGGACGGCTGGCCCGCGGTCTTCATCCCGGAGTTCTCTACGACCACGGGTTGGGTGTTGCCCTGAGCCGATACGTTACGGAGTATTCAAAGACGCACAAAATAGCCGTGGATCTCGCGCTGGATGGATTGGACGCCTGCGACTTGCAGCCTGGCGTTCAGCTCACGTTGTACCGCATTCTCCAGGAGGCACTGACCAACGTAGCGAAGCATGCGGAAGCCAAGACAGTCAGCATTGTGTTCGAGTGTTCGGCCACGGCATTGAAGGTGGCGGTGAGCGATGACGGACGCGGTTTTAACACCAAAGTTCTCTCCTCCGTCTCCTCCAACCGCTTAGGGATTCAGGGCATGCGACAAAGAGCCGGCATGTTGGGTGGAACCGTCAGTTTCAAATCGAAGGGCACGGGGACCCGGATTCTGCTCGAAATCCCACTGACTGACCAGCCTGTAGTCCAGCCCTTCGTTCAGCCAAGGACAATCTAAGTGCCCGCGCGAAAATCCAAGATCAGGGTCATGATCGCGGACGATCACGCGATTCTGCGCTCGGGGCTAAGACTGCTGGTGAACGCCCAGGCTGATATGGAAGTTGTCTCGGAAGCTCCCGATGGAGAGCAGGCCGTTCAAACGGCGCGCAATTCAAAACCGGATGTGGCATTGATGGACCTTACTATGCCTGGGACGGGAGGGATGCGGGCGCTTCAGGAGATCTTGCGGGATTGCCCGAAAACGCGCGTGCTGGTGCTGACCATGCACAATGATCCCGCATATTTACGATCGGCACTCTCGGCCGGCGCCTCCGGTTACGTGTTGAAAAGGAGCGTCGATGCGGAGCTGCTCACGGCCATACGCGCGGTGCATAACAAAGGTACGTTCGTGGACCCGAGTCTGGCCGGCATTCTTGTCCAGGACGTGCTTGCGAAAAGAGGCGCGAAAGTGCTTCCCAAACGGCCGGTAAGCATCCTCAGCGAGCGTGAACTGGAGGTGCTCAAACTTGTGGCGCAGGGCTACACCAGCCAGCAAATCGCCAAACGGATTCTCGTAGGCGTGAAAACTGTTGAGACCTATCGTGCCCGTCTGGCTCAAAAGCTCGGCCTTCGGACGCGCAGCGATGTGGTTCGTTTTGCTGTGCAAATGGGACTGTTGACACCGGAAACACTTGAGGCGGGAGAGGGTCGTTCGGCCCGGTAGAGCCCGCACTCTCTTGTCAGGTTTTCCCCGACAAAAGGTTCCACTTTTGGCAGCATCCCCGATACCTCCCGAACGTTTGGGGCCTCACACTGAACATGTAGGATTCAGCGTGGCACCACAGATCAAAATGGCAGGGCGGGCGCATGCGTACACGCGCACGGTTGGGGCCGCATCTCGTGGCACGCTGAATGTCGATATGGCTCCGAAACTAAGACCGCCGTTCGATCCGAAGACCCTTCTGGCTAAGGTCGGCGAACCAAAGACGCCCTCTGACTATAAGAGGAATCGGAAGGTTTTCTCGCAAGGCGATCCGGCACAGGCAATTTTTTACGTGGAGAAGGGCAGGGTCAAGCTCACGGTTGTATCCAAAGAGGGCAAGGAAGCGGTGATTGCCCTCTTAGGCCCGGGAGCCTTTTTTGGGGAAGGGTGCATGGGAGGCCAGTCTCTGCGGATGGCCACGGCCGCCACCATGTCCGAGTGCTCGATCATCCGGCTGGAAAAGGCGCGCGTAATACTGGCGCTTCACGACGATCCGTCATTTTCCGAGCTATTCCTCCACCATTTGCTGACCCGCAATATTCGGATTGAGGAGGACCTGGTAGACCAGCTCTTCAATTCCAGTGAGAAGCGGCTCGCCCGCGTGCTTCTCCTTCTCGCCAACTTCGGGAAAGAAGGAAAACCGGAGCTGGTGATACCAAAGATCAGCCAGGAAACGCTGGCGGAGATTGTTGGCACCACTCGCTCCCGAATCAGCTATTTCATGAATAAATTCCGCAAACTGGGCTTTATCGAGTACAACGGAAAACTGGAAGTTCACAGCTCGCTATTGAATGTCGTACTGCACGATTAACGCCACATCGGGCGGCAACAGCCTAGCGAAAATCGACGAGCCGAAGGAGGGCCTGTTGGGCAAAGCCTCACAGTCGCAAGCCAGCCGCTGGCTCGAAGAAAACGGTCCGAGAGAACTCGAGCTGCTGTTCCGGGCGATCGTCTACCATCCGGCTGCCCCCATCCTCATCACGGATAACGATCGCAAATACCGTGATGCCAGTGCGGGCGCCGGCAAGCTGCTGGGACTTCCGCGGAATAAGATCATCGGCTGCCGGATGGATGACTTTGCGGCACCCGGCTTCAAGCCGAAAATTTCGCAGCTTTGGAGCACGTTTTTGGAGCGCGGCGAGCAGCAGGGGACGCTCCAGCTAGTGAGTCCGGATGGAAATGTCCGGGACGTTGAGTACGTGGCCAAAGGGAACGTGTTACCGGTGCGCCATGTCTTGGTGCTGCGCGACAAGACTACCCCCGCGGAAGCCGGCCCGTCCGAAAAAAGCTCCAGTCCATCCTGGGTGCGGGACTATGCGCTTTTCCTGCTGGATGTGGACGGACGGATAGCTGCCTGGTATTCGGGAGCAACGCGCATTTACGGCTACAACGCCGATGAGGCTCTTGGCCAAGACATGTCGTTTCTCTATCCCAGTGAAGACACTCTCAGCTTCCAGCTCCGGGAGGAACTGAAGAGGGCCGCTGGCGAAGGCCACTTTGGAAACGAACGCTGGCATGTGAAAAAAGACGGGACGCGTTTCTGGGCCAATGTCATTACGATGGCCCTGAAGGACGACCAGGGGGAGTTGCAAGGATTCGCGAGAGTAGCGCGCGACTTTACCGGACGCCACGAGCGGGACGAGCAGTTGCGGCGCAGCCGCTCGCGAATGCGGCCAATCCCAGCGAGATCGACCATCACGGGAGTAGTTTCCGGTGAGTTTGAGCGTATTCCCGAGGTGAATGACACGTTTCTCGATCTAATCGGCTACAGCTCTGAAGATCTACGGTCCGGCCGGCTGAGTTGGCTGGATCTCACGCCCCCGGAATACTCTGCGCTGGACGAGCAGGCGCATGAAGAAGGCTTGCGGTTCGGAGCCTGCACGCCCTACGAAAAAGAGCTGCTTCGCAAGGATGGAACTCGAGTCGCGGTTCTGGTCACGACCGCGGTGTTGAAGCTCTCCCCCTTCCGCTGGATCACATTCGTGCAGGACCTCCGGGAGCGCGGCCGCCTGGAGAGCGTCGAGGATGAAGTTGTCGATGTCAAAGATGCGTTCGAGGAGATTGTAGGCACCAGCGCGGCTCTGCTGCGGATTCAGCGTCAGGTTGAAGTGGTTGCTCCTACCGATGCGAACGTGTTGATCCTGGGGGAGACAGGCACCGGCAAAGAGCTGGTGGCGCGCGCCATCCACAGGTTGAGTCCCCGCAAGAACCTTCCCTTCATCACGTTGAACTGTGCCGCCATTCCAACCGGGCTTCTGGAAAGCGAGTTGTTTGGCTACGAAAGAGGCGCCTTTACCGGCGCCTTGGCGCAAAAGATCGGCCGGTTTGAGCGGGCGCATCGGGGAACTCTGTTTCTGGATGAGGTGGGTGACATCCCTTTGGACCTGCAACCTAAATTGCTTCGGGCTCTCCAGGAGAAGGCGTTTGAGAGGTTGGGCGGCACCAGGACCATCCCCATCGATGTCCGGCTGGTGGCTGCGACCAACCGCAATTTGACCCAGATGATGGGGGACAAACTCTTCCGCAGCGATTTATACTATCGTCTGAAAGTCTTCCCGATCACGACGCCCCGGTTGCGCGACCATCCTGCGGACATACCGATACTTGTCCGGCACTTCACCAAGAAGTACGCCGCGAAAATGAATAAGCGGATTGACAACGTCCCATCCGAGACGATGCAAGCCCTGGTGAGTTGGCCCTGGCCCGGGAATGTACGGGAGCTGGAGAACTTCCTGGAAAGATCGGTCATTCTTTCTCAGGGGC
The DNA here is from genome assembly GCA_963776805.1 of Bryobacterales bacterium. Taxonomy (GTDB): domain Bacteria; phylum Acidobacteriota; class Terriglobia; order Bryobacterales; family Bryobacteraceae; genus Palsa-89. The sequence continues at coordinate 33,635 of CAVZOD010000026.1, read as the reverse complement.
CCGTGCTCCGTGCTCCGCTTGCCGAACTGCAGGCCGAATCGGTGGAAGGCGCCGGCGGCACGCTCGCGGAAATGGAACGCGAGTACATCGTCCGCGTTCTCCGAGAGTCCAATGGCGTGATCAGCGCCGCCGCTAACCGCCTGGGAGTGCCGCGCACTACCTTGAATGCCATGCTGCGGAAGCTCGGAATCGCCCGCAACGATTATCGATGATTCTTCCGGGAGAACTTCCGGCTTACATCGGGCCAGAATTCCTTCAGGACGTTCGAGGCCATATCGACGCCGATCTGCGTTCCGAGCTTGGCCGCCGAATTAGTGGCGCTCCGGTTGTCCTGGTAATACGCGTTTGAAATCGCGACCGCAGTAGAATTGCCAAGAATCTCCGAGTAATTAAGCTGAGTCCGGCCCGAATCGCTGTGGGTCAAAACGATTTGGCCCATGGAATACCTCAAGCGCGACCATGTGCTCCCAATTCCACGCCGAAAATAGCGCGGATCCTGATGAAGGAGAGTTGGGAAGATCGCCTCGGACATGTAATTGCCAATGACGAGGTCCGCGTAAGACGCGCCAAAATAGCTGGCATATCCCTTAGCCCCTTGCCCGAACGCGGGATTAGCGTTGGTGAGCTGAGCGTCAGCCGCGAACGCCGCAGCCAGGATCACCGTGCCCCGGTCAAACGAGTCTTGACGGGCAATCCCGAACTTCTCCCGTGTTGAGAGAGGTTTGTAATCTTTCAGGCTGGGCCAGGTGCGGTTGTTCGGAATGATGCCAAATATACGCTTGCTTTCACGTGGGACCGGTTGAGGCGGGGCAGGATTGACGCTTTCCGATGCAGTGAGATCTTCGAAAGAAGCTTGCTGGCCGAATGATAACGTCGGCCCGCACGCCGAGGCGAAGAGGATGAGGGAAGCGATGATGCAGTTCGTCATAATAAACTCCTAATGCCCCAATCACGCGGCCGGTGACCGGATACGGTCGTCTAACCATATAGAGTCACCTGCTGCGTGGAGATTACGCCTGTTAGTTGCGGCGAGCCGAGTCCCGATCCAGCGCCCCTTCAAACTTTGAAGCGACCGCCGGTGTTTTGAAGTCGCCGGTCAGGATTTCACGATTGGTTGTATGGTGACGGTAAAGTTCCCGATTGGTGTCCTTGTCCGGCCGAAGCGTCGCGCCTGTCAGCGAGATACCTGCGAACAGCCCGTGCGAACGCGAATAGGACAGGATTTCCGCCTGCAACTCCGCGCCCGTCTGAGCGGTGGCGGCGCGGCCAATCGGCCCCGCTGCAACGGTTGCATCTGCGCCAAGTGTGAACTTATCGGATAACAGATGCTTCATTCCACCGTCGTTCATCACGAGCAACACCACATCGGTGTCCGAAGCGCCAATCTGAAATCCGAAACTGCCGCCTTCCGAGCGCATCGCGGCCGGCGCGCTCCAGCCCACGCCACCGTGCCTGCGGCACACGGCGAACCCGCGACCATACTCCGCGCCGAAGATGAATCCAGCTTTTTTCATCCCTGGTATCACAACCACGCAATGCGCCTTATCGATCAGATCTTGGGGGATACCATTGTCGGCAGCCCTCATCATATCGGTCAGCGTGTCAGCCGAAGCGTCCAGCCTGTCGTCGACCGTGATTGCTCTGTCCGCCGCGAACGCGGCGGTAGTCATGGATCCGGCAATTGCCAGAGCCCAAACATAGTATTGTAGATTCGTTCTCATAAAAGTTATTCCTTTTTGTCTTTCGTCTTGAGGCCAGGATTCCGTTTTGTCCTGGCCACTATCGTTGGGAACTTGCCGCCGAAACGGACCCACGGCCATTATGGGAGAGGCACGCTCATGGCCGTTCCAGTGGGGCGCACTTCAAGGAGCGCGTTGGAACCGCGGCGCCGCTCCAGTTTTTCGAGGTAAGAAAGAGAGACGTCAGCAGGGGCGGGCGTAGCTTAGTGGAAAGCGCCCACCATGTAGGCCACGAGTAGAACGACTAATATAGTGCCTACTCCAATACCTGCGCCTCCGCCGTAGCCCCAGCGGCTATGGCCGTAGTAGCCGCCGCCTCCTCCTAGAACCAACAACAAAACAATAATCAGCAGAATCAACATTGTGAATCTTCCTTTCTTCTGAACGCCAGCTCAGCGCCGTTGCGCGAGAGTGAACGCTCTTTCGTTTATTTCTCTAAGACTTTTTCAACCTGGCCGATTTTCTTTTGGATTTTTCCTGCGAGGTTTTCGTTTTGGCCTTCGGCCGTCAGGCGGGGATTCTTCGTGAGCTGTCCGGCTTTCTCCTTCGTCTTGCCTTTCAATTCATGCAGCTTGCCCTGGATTTGATCGTTCGTGCTCGCTTTCATGTGGTTTCTCCTTTTTTTTTGAGTGACGCAATCAATCTGTCAATGGCGTCTTCCATGTCTGACTAGGCAATCCGGGAGCCAATCACCAGGCGGGGCCGGGATCCGTTTAGGGGAGCACACGGATGCATCTTGGGGAGTGCTCAATAGCTTGCCGCGAATGCTCGTGTCCCGTCAGATAATCCTGTTTTCCCTGCTGCTCCGCAACACGGTGGGCGTGTGCTGGGCCGTGGTGTAATTCGGCCGCAGAACAATGAGCGCGCGCCGCCAGTCCAAGCTGCTCAGTGGCGTTCCAGTGTGCGTCAGGCACTGGTTTTTACCGGTGCGCCGCGGAGGCGGCCTCTAGGATGTCCGCGCCGGCTTCGGTAGACGATGCGATATCCTGGGCGCCCGTATGCTTTAACAGATCTTTCGCCCGCGCGATCTTCTCGGATGTCTCGCAGTGAACCGAAAGCAAAACTCCGCCCGCTTTGATGTGTCCCTCGTATCGCTTTGCTTCGTACTCAGGAATTCCCATCCCAACCAGCGCGCCGATAATACCGCCAACTGCGCCGCCGGCTCCGAGGCCAGCCAGAGCGGTCACGATCGGACCGGCTGCGATCAACGGACCGATTCCTGGAATTGCAAGCACGCCAATCCCGGCAAGCAATCCGAGAGTTCCACCGATCACTCCGCCGGTTGTGACTCCAGCAGCCGTGCCTTCCGGCGCTTTTGTACTTTTGTCGTGCGCAAAGTCTTTCGTGCCCTGATTGTCCGGGAGCAAAACGGAGATATCGTCGTTTGAGAACTCGGCGGCCAGCAGCTTATCCACCGTCCGCTCTGCTTGCTTTTTGTTTTGGTAAATACCAAAGACCGCGATCTTTTTCCCTGCCATGATCTCGTCTCCGTGTGTTAGGTCATTACGACTTATGATTCTCACTCACAAACTGCATGCGGAGGCCCAATCCATTGGCCGAAGGCGCCACACGGTGATGCGCGCTTCGAATCCTAACTGCTTCGACCAAACCCGGTCAGGTGACCTCCTGTGGTCGGAAGTCCGATGACTCCCGAGCCGCGGCGACTATCCGTTTGGGCCCTGGGTCGGTAGCCCGGTTGGAATCGAACGGCGTATTGAACGCGATGTCGCTTCAAAGTATCAAACGATGTCGGGTCAGAAATATGAGAACCTTCAAATCGTGCTTGTTCTTGCTGGCCGTGGCCATGGCCACCTTGTCCGAAGTTTGACCATTAATGGTCGTATGACCACTTAAGGTCATTAGTCCCCAGCCTGTAAGGCGCTGTTCAACGTGTACAAAGCCATGGACACCAGGGGTAAGCAACCTGGAGGCAAGCATGCATCGCATCTAGTCGACACACAGGACGCCATTGAGGGGGCAAATGCAATGCTGAGGAATGCTACACAGTTGGAGGGTTTCTCGGTCCGAGCTACGGACGGAGAGCTTGGGACCGTTTATCAGCTCTATTTCGATGATGAAACCTGGGCTATCCGCTATTTTACGGTGACAACCGGCTGGCTTGGCGGCCGGCGGGTGCTGATTTCGCCATTTTCCATTATCGATGTGGATTGGCAAGCCAGGCGCTTGGATGTGGCGCTGACGAAAGCGCAGGTGAAGAACAGTCCGAACATCGATACGGACAAGCCCGTCTCCCGGCAGCACGAGATCGCCTACAGCGGGTATTACGAATATCCCTATTATTGGGGTGGTCCCTTCCTGTGGGGCCCAGCCTACTACCCGGCCGGCGTAACAACTGCTCCCAAAAATGCGATGGTGGACCGGCCCCCGAGCGAGTCGACGGATTCACATCTGCGCAGTACCAAAGCCGTCACTGGCTATCACATTGAGGCAATCGATGGTGAACTCGGCCATTTGGATGGATTTATTGTCGACGATCAAGCCTGGGCTATCCGCTACATCGAGGTGGCGACCAAGAATTGGTGGCCGGGGAAGAAGGTACTGGTTTCACCCGCGTGGATTCAACGGGTGAGTTGGGAAGATTCCAAAGTTTACGTCGGCCTTTCGCGGGAGAGAATCCAGAGCGCCCCGGAGTTCGTCGACTTCACGCCGATCACGCGCGAGAAGGAAAGCCAGCTCTATTCTCACTACGGCAAGCCCCCGTATTGGCTGCACGAAGCCGAATACAGGCCTTCTTTATCGCTGAGCGGCGTTTAATCGTCCGCACTGATACTGGCCTGCTCACCGACGGCTGAGAAAGGATTAATTCATGAAAACTGGCACGCTTACTCTTGAACAGCTCCACAAGAATCCGGAAACGATGAACGACACGGAGCTAGCCACGAAAACGAACACCCTTACTCCTGAACTCCTTCACAAAATCCACGCCTATTGGCGCGCCGCCAACTATCTTTCAGTCGGACAGATTTATCTTTACGACAACCCCCTGCTGAAGGAGCCGCTGAAGCTATCGCACGTCAAGCCTTTGGTAGTAGGGCACTGGGGAACCACGCCTGGTCAGAACTTCATTTACGTGCATCTGAACCGTGTGATCAAGAAGTTTGACCTGGACATGTTTTACATCGCCGGTCCCGGGCACGGCGGCCCGGCGATAGTTGGCAACGTTTACCTGGAAGGCACCTGGAGCGATATTTATCCGAACGTCACCCAGGACGAAGCCGGGATGAAAAAGCTGTTCACGCAGTTTTCGTTTCCCGGCGGAATTTCGAGCCATGTTGCGCCGACAACGCCGGGGTCGATTCACGAAGGCGGCGAGTTGGGGTACTCGCTCAGCCATGCCTTCGGGGCTGCGTTCGACAATCCCGGGCTCATCGTTGCCTGTGTGATTGGGGACGGCGAAGCGGAGACAGGTCCGCTAGCCACCGCGTGGCAGTCTAACAAGCTTCTCAACCCCATTAGCGACGGAGCCGTGCTGCCGATCCTGCACTTGAACGGCTACAAGATCAGCAATCCCACGGTGCTCGCCCGCATCGAGCATGAAGAGTTGGAGCAGTTCCTGCGAGGCTGCGGCTGGACGCCCCACTTTGTGGAAGGCAACGATCCGGAAACGATGCATCAACTTATGGCCGCCACTATGGAAACGGCCATCGAAGACATCCGGCAAATCCAGGAGAATGCCCGGAACAACAACGACACCACGCGGGCGCGCTGGCCGATGATCGTCCTTAGATCGCCCAAGGGTTGGACGGGACCGAAAGTAGTCGACGGACTGCAAATCGAGGGCACCTTCCGCGCGCATCAGGTACCGCTGCTGGTGGATTCGGAGCATCCCGATCATGTGCAGCAGCTGGAAAGCTGGATGAAGAGCTACAAGGCCGAGGAGTTGTTCGATAAGAATGGCCGGCTGATTTCGGAATTGGCCGAGCTGGCGCCGAAAGGTGACCGGCGCATGGGCGCCAATCCGCACGCTAACGGCGGAATTCTGCTGCGCGATTTGCGCATGCCGGACTTCTGCGTCCACGCGGTAAACGTTCCAGCGCCCGGCGCCGTCGACGCCCAAGACACTCTGGTGCTGGGCAACTTCCTGCGCGATGTGGCCACGCTGAATCAGGATCAGCGCAATTTCCGCATCTTCGGTCCAGATGAGACCCTCTCGAATCTTCTGGGTGCGGTTTTTGAAGTCACCAACCGTCAATGGGAAGCGCGCGAAGAAAAGAACGATGAATTTCTCGCGCCCGCCGGACGCGTGCTGGACTCCATGCTCAGCGAGCACCAGTGCGAGGGCTGGTTGGAAGGATATCTTCTCACCGGGCGGCACGGGCTGTTCAACAGCTACGAAGCCTTCATTCGCATTGTCGACTCGATGTTCAGCCAGCACGCCAAATGGCTGAAGGTATGTCTGGAACTACCCTGGCGACGCAAGATTTCATCGCTGAACTATCTGCTGGCATCGCACGTCTGGCAGCAGGATCACAACGGCTTCACGCACCAGGATCCAGGTTTCCTCGACCACGTGATCAACAAGAAGGCCGACATCGTGCGCGTTTACCTGCCGCCCGACGCCAATTGTCTGCTATCGGTTTTCGATCATTGCCTGCACAGCCGGAATTACGTCAACGTGGTTGTGGCGGGCAAACACGCGCTGCCGCAATGGCTGACCATGGACGCCGCGGTGATCCATTGCACGGAAGGAATCGGCATCTGGCAATGGGCCAGCAACGATCAGGACGCCGCCGAACCGGACGTTGTGATGGCCTGCTGCGGAGACACGCCCACGCTCGAGATTCTCGCCGCCGTTTCCATCCTTCGCGAGCACTTGCCCGATCTGAAGATCCGGGTGATCAATGTTGTCGATCTGATGAAGCTCCAATCTGCGAGTGAGCACCCGCACGGGCTCAGCGAATCGGATTACGATTCGCTATTCACGAAAGACAAGCACATCATCTTCGGTTTCCATGGATACCCGTGGCTGGTCCACCGCCTCACTTACCGCCGGACCAATCGCAATCTGCACGTCCGCGGATACAAGGAAGAGGGCACCATCACGACGGCCTTCGACATGAGGGTGCAGAACGATCTGGACCGCTTCCACCTGGTGGAAGACGTGATCGATCGTGTGCCCAACTTGGGCTCAAAGGGCGCCTATCTGAAGCAGAAGATGCAGGACAAGCTCATCGAGCACAAGCGTTACATCGACAAGCATGGCGAAGACTTGCCGGAGATTCGGAACTGGAAATGGAAGGCGGCACAGAAATGAGCGAGACGAACTACGGCCAGCATGGAAACGAAGGGCCGGAACACGACAAGAAACACCACATTGCTCCTGAGAATGCACGGCAGGCCGACGAGCAAGCCGCCCGCGAAGGGGTTTCCCCGGCTTACTGGAGACGCATGCATCATGACTGGCGTATGTGGGTGGGCCTGCTGCTCATGCTTGCCGCGATTACGATCTATATCCTGAGCGAGGACTTGGCGTGGCTGCCGCACCTCACATAGGAGATGGCAGATCATGAGCCAAACGCCGCTATATCCGTTGCGATTCGAACCGATCTATCAGTATCGATTGTGGGGCGGACGGCGTTTGGCCAGCCTGCTTACAGCACCGCTTCCGGGCGATGGCCCAATCGGTGAAGCGTGGGTACTGAGCGATCGCGAACAACATCCGAGCCGTGTTGCCGATGGATCGCTCAGAGGGCTGACCATCGCTCAAGTGCTGGAGCAATTTCCGGAACAGGTAATGGGAAGATTCGCAGGGCGTTTTCGCCGCTTCCCGCTTTTGTTGAAATTCCTCGACGTACGTGAAATGCTCTCGGTACAGGTGCATCCCGGTTTGAATGGGGGCGACCCGGCGACCGCCAAGACCGAAGCTTGGGTGGTGCTGGAAGCGGGAGCAAAAAGCCGCATCTATGCAGGTCTGAAGCCAGGCACCACCGAAAGGATTCTGCAGGACGCGCTAAGAGACGGGACGGTGGCGAACGACATCGCATGCTTCCATCCAAACCCCAGCGATGCCGTTTTCCTGCCCGCTGGAACGGTTCACTCTCTGGGCAGCGGCGTCGTGGTGTTCGAGGTTCAGCAGAACAGTGACGTGACGTTTTCGCTTGTTCGACTGGAACCACGTCGATCCGAAGACTGGCCAGCCGCGAGCACTCCAGGTGGATCAGGCGCTGGCCTGCATCAATTTTGGGCAGTGTGCGGGAGGTTTGGTATCGCCAGTGGTGGAAACGATATCTCCAGTTCGCCGTGAGAGACTTTTCCACTGCGACCACTTTTGGTTATCGCGTGTGCGTGGCGAATCGCCGTTTACGGTGGGAGCCACGGGTGTGCCGCGCGTGCTGGTATGCATCGATGGCTCGGGCCAATTCAGTCACGCGGGCACGACATATGAGATCGGAAAAGGCGACGTGCTGCTGTTGCCCGCGGTTCTCGGCGAGTGTACCTTTCAGCCGCGAGGCCAAGTGAACGTGCTGGAAATCGAGATACCGGAATGAAAAAACTGATTGTGTTCGATCTGGACGGCACTCTTGCCGATAGCAAGTCGTCTCTGGATTCAGAAATGTCGCGCCTTGTGCATGACCTTCTCGGCATCCTCAAAGTGTCCGTGATCTCCGGAGGCGATTGGCCCCAGTTTGAAAAACAGGTCCTCTCTCATCTTCCGCATGACGAGAGCCTGGTGAACCTGTCGATTCTTCCAACCTGTGGAACAAAGTTCTACCAATACAAAGTGGACTGGAAGAAGCTCTATTCAGAAGACTTCACGCCGGCCGAAAAAGAGAAGATAGTCAGCTCTCTGAAGAAGGCGGTCGCAGAGGCGGGATTCACGGTCGAAAAAGTCTGGGGAGAAGCGATTGAAGATCGGGGAAGCCAGATCACTTATTCCGCGTTAGGCCAGCAGGCGCCCTTAGAACAAAAAACGAAATGGGATCCCGATTTTGCGAAGCGGAAGAAGATCAAATCGATTCTTGACATCTTGATTCCCAGGTTCTCTGTCCGCATGGGCGGCGCGACATCCATCGATGTCACCAAACCCGGCATTGACAAAGCTTACGGCATCGGAAAACTGAGAGACGTTCTGGGCATTTCGTTAAAGGAAATGATTTTCGTTGGCGATGCCCTCTTCGCGGGAGGGAATGACTATCCGGCTGAACAAGCGGGTGTCATTTCTATACCTGTGCGAGGGCCTCATGAGACCAAGCGGGTGATCGAAACGGTGATCGCGTGTCTATCGGATCACGGCCAGGAAGCGTTGAGCTTGTGAGGATCATTCGATGAATGGATTTAAGTTGCGCCGCCTGGGAATGATCATGGAGCCCGAGCCGGGCAATCCAAACGAGATCGAAGGCGTCCTGAATCCGGCGGCCGTTCGCGGCCCGGATGGGGAACTCTACCTGTTCCCGCGGCTGGTTGCAAAAGGGAACTATTCGCGCATCGGCATTGCGCGAGTGCGGTTCAATACAGCCGGCGATCCGGAGGGCGTCGAGCGGCTTGGGATCGCGCTCGAGCCCGAAGCGGATTATGAGCTGCGGCCCAATGGCGGTGGTGGCTGCGAGGATCCCCGGATCACGTTCGTGGAGCCCCTGAAACGCTACCTGATGACTTACGCGGCATTTTCGGCCCAAGGGCCGCGGATCGCCCTGGCAATATCGGAAGATCTGCTCCATTGGAGGCGTATCGGGCTCGTGTGCTTCGGCCCGTATCAGGGTATTGAATTCAACGATGTGGACGACAAAGATGCCAGCCTCTTCCCCGTGGCCATTCCGAATCCATCCGGTCATCCGGAAATGGCCATGCTGCACCGGCCGCTTTTCCCTGGCACCCGTCCGGAGGAAAACGCCTGCCACCTGGCGGCCCGCGACGTGGATCTGGAGCGCGAAAGTATTTGGATTTCCTACAGTCCGATGATGCTCGATGGCTGTGAGCCGCATTGTATCGGCAAGTTCGCCTCCCATCACCGGTTGGCGGCTCGGGTGTCGCGCTGGAAGCGGCTCAAAATCGGCGGCGGAACTCCGCCGGTCCTGACCCGGCATGGCTGGCTGATCGTTTACCACGGAGTGTGCGAGATGGCGGAGGCGACTAAGGGTACACACCCGCTACGTTATTCCGCCGGCGTGATGGTGCTGTCGAAGCAACATCCACAGTTGATTCGCTATCGTTCGGCGGATCCGGTGCTGACGCCTTCGCTGCCTCAGGAACACGATGGGACCGTCGCGAACGTGGTGTTTCCCACCGGCATCGACCGGCGTGACGATATCGGCTCGCCGGATCGCTTCGACATCTACTACGGGATGGCCGACAGCCGGATTGGCGTGGCACGCCTGGATGTGCCGGAATTCTTACGGCCGGAAGGAATCGCCGACCCGCCGGAAGCAAAAGTATAGCGTCCGATCGCGAGAAAATAGAGGTAGGCATCATGAAACCAAGCACGGAGAAGCTCAATGGAAAGCCAGTGTCCAAGCCCGAGGGCGCCGACGATCTGAAAACCCTGCCCATGCCGGAAGTGGAGAAAAAACTGGGCTCGTCGCCGGACGGCCTGAGCGGGGACGAGGCGAAAAAGCGGCTGGCGCAATATGGCCCGAACGAGATCACGGAGAAGAAAACCAATCCGTTCCTGAAATTCCTCACTTATTTCTGGGGCCCCATTCCGTGGATGATCGAAATTGCGGTGATTCTGTCTGGCGTGGTCGGGCATTGGCCGGACTTCTTCATCATTCTTCTTCTGCTGGTTTCGAACGCCGTCGTAGGATTCTGGGAAGAGCGGCAGGCCGGCAACGCCATCGCGGCCCTCAAGGCCAAGCTGGCGATCAAAGCCAAGGTGAAACGGGATGGGAAGTGGACCGACCCGGCGGCGCGTGAGGTAGTGCCGGGCGACGTGATCCGCCTTCGTCTGGGCGACATTGTGCCGGCCGATGCGCGCTTGCTAGCGGGCGACCCGGTGGAGGTGGATCAATCCGCGTTGACGGGCGAATCCTTGCCCGCCGAGCGCAAACCTGGTGAGGCGGTGTTTTCGGGGTCGATTATTCGCCGAGGCGAAATCGAGGCGCTGGTGTATGCCACCGGTGCGAAGACCTACTTCGGCAAGACCGCGCAACTGGTGGAGGAGGCCCACACCGTCAGCCATTTCCAGCGTGCCGTGCTGAAGATTGGCGATTACCTGATCATCCTCGCGGTATTTCTAGTGGCGGTGATCATTACGGTAGCGCTCTTCCGCGGCGACCCAATCCTCTCCACGCTGCAATTTGCGCTAGTGTTGACCGTGGCCGCGATTCCCGTGGCGATGCCCACGGTGTTGTCGGTGACCATGGCGGTCGGCGCGCGTCTTCTTGCCAAAAAGGAAGCGATTGTGACGCGGCTCGCCGCTATCGAGGAACTGGCCGGTGTAGACATACTGTGCTCCGATAAAACCGGCACTCTAACCCAGAACAAGCTGACGCTGGGCGATCCATTCACCCTGAACGGTATCCCTGCCGATCAAGTCATTCTCTGGGCCGCACTTGCTTCCCGCGCCGAAGACAAGGACACCATCGACCTCGCGGTGATCGGTGGCGTGAAGGACGATCAAGCGTTGAAGGGCTATCAGGTAGTCCACTTCCAGCCGTTCGACCCAGTGCATAAGCGCACCGAAGCCACTGTCAAAGGCGGCGATGGAAAACAGTTCTTTGTGGCCAAGGGAGCGCCGCAAGTCATTCTGCAGATGGCGGCGAATGCCGGGGACATCAAGCCAGCCGTCGAGAAAGCCGTCGACGAATTTGCGGGGCGCGGCTTCCGTTCCCTGGGAGTGGCCCGGGCGGATGAGGAAGGCAAGTGGCAGTTTGCGGGCGTGCTGCCACTATTCGATCCGCCGCGCGAGCAAGCCAAGGCAACTATCGCCAGCGCGCGTCAAATGGGTGTGAACGTCAAGATGGTGACGGGCGATCAGATCGCTATCGCTCGAGAGACCGCCCGGCAACTGGGAATGGGCACCAACATCCTGGATGCCAGCGGATTGGGCGACACGAAACATCACGAGACGGCGGCGTCGGCGGAGGCCATCGAAAAAGCGGACGGATTCGCCCAGGTATTCCCCGAACACAAGTTCCACATTGTGGATGTCTTGCAGCAGCGCGGCCACATCGTCGGGATGACGGGCGACGGCGTGAACGACGCCCCGGCGCTGAAGAAGGCAGACTGCGGAATCGCGGTCTCCGGCGCGACAGACGCGGCGCGCGCGGCGGCTTCCATAGTGCTGTTGGCGTCCGGGCTCTCGGTGATCATCGACGCCATTAAGGAGAGCCGGCGCATCTTCCAGCGCATGAACAGCTACGCCATCTACCGCATCGCCGAAACGCTCCGCGTGCTGTTCTTCATGACGCTGGCGATCCTGGTGTTTAACTTCTATCCGCTAACAGCAGTGATGATCGTGATGCTGGCGTTGCTGAATGACGGGGCCATCCTGTCCATTGCCTATGACAACGTTCATTACAAAGACAAGCCCGAGGCCTGGAATATGCGCCTGGTGCTCGGGATTTCCACGGTGCTGGGGGTCATCGGGGTGGTAGCTGCATTTGGACTCTTCTATCTCGGCGAGCGGGTATTTCACCTCGATCGCGCGCACATCCAGACGCTGATGTATCTAAAGCTGTCGGTGGCCGGACATTTGACAATTTTCCTGACCCGCACGCGCGGCCCCTTCTGGTCCATCCGCCCTGCGAAGATTCTCTGGCTAGCGGTACTCGGCACCCAAACGCTGGCGACTCTGATCGCCGTCTACGGGCTGTTTATGACACCCCTCGGCTGGGGCTGGGCAGCGTTTGTCTGGGGCTATGCTCTGGCTTGGTTCCTGGTGAATGATCGCGTGAAACTGCTCGCTTATCGGATTTTCGATTCCACGAAGCCGCCCTTGTTGACTAAGACAACGCTGGCTAAGACAACACGTGACCTTCAACCGCAGATCGCCACACGCGCCTACGAAATCTACGAAGAGCGCGGGCGCCACGACGGTCAGGCGGATCAAGACTGGATGGAGGCTGAAACCGAGATCCGAAAAGGCACGCAAGCACATGCCAAAGCCGGCTCACGATGAAGATCAATTCAAAGGATTTTCGGGTGGCCGGGAAAAACGTCGAACTCAGTAAATGGCCAACCATGGTGAAGCCCGTTTACAAGTCGAAAGAGCAGTATCAGGAACTCCTGGCCTCGCATGTTGAGAAGCTCAACTCGCTGCAGCACCTTCACTACGCGTCCAACCGCTATGCATTGCTGCTGATTTTTCAAGGCATGGACGCCAGCGGCAAGGACGGCGCCATCCGGCACGTCATGTCGGGCGTGAATCCACAGGGCTGCGAGGTTTTCAGTTTCAAACAGCCGAGCGCCAACGAACTGGAGCACGATTTCCTGTGGCGCACCACGTGCGTGCTTCCGGAACGCGGGCGGATCGGTATATTTAATCGTTCCTATTATGAGGAAGTGCTGGTCGTTCGGGTGCATCCGGAGATTCTCCGCGGCCAGGGGCTACCGGAAGAATTGCGCGACGAGAAAACCATCTGGGAGGAGCGCTACCGCTCCATCCGGGACATGGAGAGCCACCTCTATCGCAACGGAACGCGGATCATTAAGCTCTTCCTGTACCTTTCGAAGGACGAACAACGAAAGCGCTTCCTTGAGCGCATTGATGCACGGGGCAAAAACTGGAAGTTAAGTCTTGCGGATATTCACGAGCGGAAATACTGGAAGGACTACATGCGCGCTTATGAGGAGTGCCTGAACGCCACCAGCACTCATCACTCGCCTTGGTACGTCGTTCCGGCCGACGATAAGGAGAACGCCCGGCTGATCGTTTCCCAAATTGTCGTGGATACGTTCAACGACCTGAAGATGGCATATCCCAAGACCACCCCGAAACTCCGGGCGGAATTGAAATCCATCCGTAAACTGTTAATGAAGTAAGTGATTTTGTTGTGCCCGCCGCGGCTGTCGGCCCAGATCTTGAAATCGCCCTGGATGCGCCCAGCCTCAGCGGAGCGCGCGCGCAATATAGGCGAGGACGAGAACCACTAATATAGTGCCGAATCCGATGCCTGCACCCCTGCCAAAGCCCCAGCGGCGATGGCCATAGTATCCGCTGCCGACGCCTAAAACCACCAACAAAACGATAAGCAGTATCGACATCGTGGATCTTACTTTCTCGTCTACGCTAGATGCTCAAGCCGCATTGAGGAGAGTTGCAGTGAGAGTTGCCGGTCCCTCCCGCCGCTCCCGCTCGGCAGCGTCCTGGCACTGGATACAGCATGCTGCCCACGGTACAGCTGCCAAGCGCTTGGGGTTAATCGCCGATTCGCAATCAATGCATGTTCCAAAGCTACCGTCATGGATCCGGCGCAGCGCATCCTTCACGTCACGCAGCAGACTGGTCTCGCGATCTACGTTTCGAATCGCCAGATCTCGTTCCGTCGCAAACTGAATTTCATCCATTTGGTCTGCGCTCTTCTCAATCGTGATGCCTTCCCGTCTTCGCAATACGCCCACCAGTTCGGCCTCTTTTCGTTCCAGCATCTCCTGGAACACGCCCATCTCGCTCGGTTCTGTCTTCATGGTTATCCTTCGCGGCCTCCGGGCCGAGTAGCGTTGGCTGCAAGAGATGGTCCACAACAAAATCCCCCAAATAGTCGCAAATCCTATCTGGTTTAGTCTCGCGCCAATGACCATATCCGGCCACATGACCACATATCGTTATCGCAGTTAGTCTATTTGCGTTGGAAGACAAGGCTGATGGGCTTGTGGTCCGGCCTGATAACGCTGACCAGCATGGTGCCATCCGCGGCAAGAGAGTAGCTTTCAAGAGTGACGGCGCCCGATTGCTTGTTCGAATTCGTCACTTTCAGGACGTCGTGATCCCACCTGGTTTTAGTCTTGAGTTCTTTGCCAGTGTGAATTGTCGCGTTGTTCTCGCTGTCGGTAAGGTCGCGGTAGAAGAACGTGTCGCTGGCGCCTTCATACTTGAAATTGCGAGAGACGGTGATGTCGCCATCCCGCTCGTTGATCGTCACGGTGCCGGTTTGAATGACGGGCTGGCCGGCGAAATCGCTCTGCGCGGGTACCAGTGTCCAGGTGCCGTTCAGGGCGGTGTGCTCATGTCCGAAAGCAGAGACGGTGAACAGGAGAGTCGTCAAGACCGCTCCCGTAATTGTCGTAGTTGAAGATGTCCTCATGATTTCCTTCCAGGCGAATCATAGAGCACGCGCGGCGCCGTTCGACCGGACAGCATGACGCAGGCGGCATTCCAACGGCTAGAGGGTTGCGCGCTCCGCGGATGACAGAGCTTTATCACGCCTTTCCTGATCTTCCAGGCAGTAAGTGGCCCAGGGGATTGCTTCTAGCCGGGCGGCCTCAATCTCGCGTCCACACAGAGTGCACCGTCCATAAGTACCGTCTTTGATGCGCTGCAAGGCGTCCTCGACGGCTTCGAGCGTCTGCGACACGAGGGTGCCTTCTTCGAAGGTCTCCGATGTGCTCTGCGCGGCGGTTGCGTCATCGGTGGAATCTCTGACCTCGGCTTAGCCAGCGGCGGTTTCCTCACTCTGAAAAGCGGCGAGACTGGCCTCGCACTCACGTTTTTCTTCAAGAAGCTTCCGTTGGAAATGCGTAAGATCCATAGTTAGTTCTTTCACTGGCGGCAATCGAATAGCCGTCCGGATGTTTGCCCTGAATGGCCCTGCACGAACCATTCCACCCACGCAGCGCGGCTAGTCTCAGAATAAGGCAACGACCGCTCAATCTCACGGGGGAATCCCCTCCCAGGGCCTCGACGTATGCTGCGCTGCTCAGACAGACAGGCTGGAAGGGTCCCGTTTGCCCGGCGGTCCGGTGCGTGTCCTTCCAGAGCGTGAACTTCGACAGCTAGGAGGGACGCATCCTATCCCTGTAGACGTGCTCGTGATCGTGGCGGCAAAAAGGGATTTGAGAGCAGCAGTGGACGCGGGTATTCTCCGGCTGGATTTGTTCTAGTGGCTAAACGTCTTTCCGATCTAGGTTCCACTGCTGCGTGAGCGCCGGGAAGAAATTCTCGCATTGGTCAAGTATTTCATCGGCCGTTACCCTAGAAACGCCGGCAGAAAGATTAGAAACCTCGATCCACGAACGCTGGAATGGCTGCTGGCTTACGACAAACAGGTCGATATTCGCGAACTGCAAAACGTGGTGGTGCGGGCCGTCATCCTTTTCTCTCGGGTTGACCTCTCAATCGACAAAACGTGGATTGAGCTCGAAAAGCCGGACCGCGCCCGCGAATGGCTGGTACAACTCTATCAGGCGTGGGGCAAACCTGGGACGGCCGGCGAGTGGAAAAAGAAGTGAGGTTCAGGAGCGGGTGAAAGATCCTTCGGTAAGGCTGCATTCACGAAACGGAATCGCTCCACTCACAACATCGTGATCGGGCCGAAACAAATGGCCTTGTTGGCCCTGAAATCGGTTTCTACGGCTAAAGTACTTCAAAGCCTAGCGGCCCATGCCTCGACTCCTGCGTCGTTCGCGTTCTTTCGCCTTCTCCTGTTCCAGTGCGAATGCGGCGTCAACCAGGGCTTTCTGATAGCGGCCGAGCCATCCATTCCAGCCGCCATCCTGAGGGTAAACACCTCGTCGAATCATTTCGCGTGCCGTCTCGCGAAGGTGCGCCTTGTTGCTTAGGATGGCTTCCGAGTCGCCCATGTCCTTGATCTCCACGACGGGAGCGAACTTGCGGAGCCGAATGAATGAATTGGTTTGCAGTCGGCGCTGACTCCGCAGTTCCTCCATCTCTGGCGTGCGGTAGATGTGATAAACCTGCCCATCCGTACCCTCCAGCATCAGGTAGCTTCGCCCAGAAGCTTCCTCCTCCCCATGCACCAAGATCCTGCCTTCGATGGACGTGAGATCCCGAACATCGAGCGTTGTCATCGGAAGCCGGTCATCCGACAACAATGCCCCATGTGCCGCCAATGTCTTCTGCCGATCCGCGCTGCGTTGCATCGCTCGCAGTACTTGCTCGGAATCGCGCCGCACCAGCCAGCTTACTCCGCCGGTCGATTCGGCCAAACCCAGGCGTTTAAGTACGGCGAGGCGAGAAGCGTCGTGTTGAGTGCGCAGCCGTTCCGCTTCACTCAATCCAGCCTCAGTGGGATTCCGAACAACCGCAAAGTACTGTAGACCGAAATCCGCGCTGGGATTGGACGCCCCTCGCATGATCCTGCGGTCAATTGATGTAAATCTCGAATCCGAGATCTCGCGCCGCTCCGCCTCCATCGAGTCGAGCTCCGTCCGATACCCGATCTGGCGGGTACAAAGGTGCTCGGCGGCGCTCCGAATCCCTTGCTGGATGTAATCCCGGCTCATGCGCAAGGCGATCCCATCGCTCCTTACGCCTCGCACGACGACATGAGCGTGTGGGTGCTCGGTATTGTGATGCTCCACGGCAACCCATTCGAGGTCGGTACCGAGGTCTTTTTCCATGCGTTCCATCAGATCGGCGGTTAGACAACGTAAATCCACCCGATCACCAAATTCAGGGGAGATGATCAGCTTCCACAGTCGTTCGTCGCCGGATCTCTGCCAGTTTTCTAGGCGCGCGGCAATGTCGATTTTCTGGCCCTCGCGGCCGAAGCCTACGCCCTCTACGGGGTTGTCGTGTGTGGCGCTCTCGCGTGCCAGGTATCGCCCGTGCGCCTTCCATTGACCGCGAGTCTTGCTGTTCAGATAGGTCACCCGGACTGCACAACGCTGCAAGTACGGACGCATGCTTCGCCCTTTTCCGCCGTAGGTGCCGCGGTTGCGGGTTTTTCGCGTACTGCGCGCGTAGTGCATGAGCAGCTTATAGCCGCTGGACCATGCAATGCGTTCGTCCGTCGGGCGCCGAGGCTTCGGTGGCCGCAGCCGGACTTTCCGCTCGTCATCAGTTCGTGCCATGTGTCACCAGATCCTGCAAAGCGGCGAGTGCGTCGCCGGACATGGCTTGACCGGCGGTCTTGATCAGCCGGTGGTACCGGTCCTTGGCTCGGGCGACAGCCTGGGGCTGCGCGTCGATCGATGGCTCCGGCAGGCACGTAAGCACCGTTTTGACGAACGTATCCAGTAAGGCATGGAGCGCCTGCTGGCCCCGCACAATGCGGAGGTTGTCACGGGACACGCGCTCAAATCCTCCAGCGATTCGATCTTCGCTCTCGGTCAGTTCAGGCCGCCCGTTGAGTTCGCTTTGGATTGCCGCCCGGATGAACGCGCTGGGGCTCGCGAAGCCTCGCGCTTTGACGGCCCCCTCGATCCGTTCCCGATCTTCCCGGCTCAGCCTGACGGCGATTCTGGCTCCGCGCGTCGTTCCCATCTTCTGTCGCATAAAATTGCCCCCTCAATTACTAAGAGGCTTTCAAAAACCCAAATCTCACCCAGAAATGTTGCCGTCAAACATCTGTCGAACACGGACGCCATTTCGTTCGACGACCTAAATCGACGACCGCGCCCCGCTTGCGGCGGAAAAACAAATCAGTCGTCAAACGTTTCCTTTATGTTCCACTACCGATGTTTTGTCGGCTGTTGATGTTGAAAGGCGTCGAAGAATGTCGACGACTGCCGAAATTCGTTGAATTATGTCGAAGGCCGGCGCAAACTGTTGATGCTATGGCGAAAAGTGAGCGGCCCACAGAAATAGCGCAGGAATGGATCACCCCGACCAGAAAACGCCTCGCACAACGCCGCGGAGGAAAGCCTGCCACAAAAGCTGGTCAGCTTCGCGCCCTTTGGCCTGAAATCCGTGCTGCCATTGCTGAGGGACAGAGCCTGGCAAACATCTGCCAATGGCTGAAGGAGGAAGCCGAGATCGTAATCTCGGTTCAAAGCCTTGGCTCGTACCTGACGCGCATTCGGCGGAAGGAGCCAGCAGATCCAGTCGCACCGGCAGTCCTGTCCGCCCCAAGGCCCACACGGCGAGCGACTCACCCGCGTACTGAGTCGCCGGAAAACCGCAACAAAGTGAGCAGGTTCGACTACCCACCGGGGCCCCCAGACGAGAGCAAGCTGATCTAACCAGATCAGACCCTAACGAAAAATTTGCCAATTTGTTGTCCCGAGGTGCCTCCGCCGTTTCCTTAGTAATTGAGGGGCAAATTCATGGCGGGAACTACGTCGAATCATCCAGCGACCATTCACCTGACATTGCAAGGCAAAGGTGGCGTGGGAAAGAGCTTGGTCGCGAGCATCCTCGCCCAGTACTTCCGCCACCACGGCAAGGAGATCCATTGCGTTGACAGCGATCCAGTGAACCAAACGTTCTCGCAATATGCCGAACTGGAAGCAGAACACCTGGCGCTCATGCGCAATGGCAGGATTGATTCCGGCGGCTTTGATGTTTTGATTGATCGCGTGCTGCGCGAGGACGGAATTTTCATCGTGGATAACGGCGCGTCCACCTTCGTTCCCCTTTGGAGTTACATGCTCGAAAACAATGTGCTCGAAATGCTTGCCACGGGAGGGCGCAAGCTGTACGTCCACACGGTGGTGACAGGCGGACAGGCGCTCGGAGACACCCTCAAGGGCTTCAAGAGCCTGGCCGAGAGCACCGCTGAACGAAATATCGTGGTTTGGCTGAACGAATACTTCGGCGTGATTGAGCGCGACGGTAAAACGTTCACCGACATGCTGGCCTACCAGGAGAGTGAGTCGAAGGTCTGCGGCATGATTCGCATCGTGAAGCGAAACCAGGACACTTTCGGGCGAGACGTCGAAGAAGTGATCGCACGAAAGAAGAGTTTTGAGGACGCGATTCGCAACGGCACAGCTTCGGTCATGAGTAAGCAGCGGCTCAAAATGGTCCAGCGTGATCTGTTCGAACAATTGGATGAGCTGTCACTGCTGTAGGGAACAGAGATGCCCGACGTAAAACGAATGATCAGCGAAGTTGCAGCCGAGAATGGAATCCGCGTGGAACCCGGCGATCCGCTGTTCGCCCTGGTGACAATGAATCGACTGGTGCTCGAAGAAGCTGCGCAACGGTTTTACGACCACAACCAAAAACTCATTGCGGAATTCCATGAGTCCATGAAGAAGGCCGAAACGCGTGCCGGCCAAGTCTTGGCGCAGATGGTGAAGGAGTCGGCAGAGAAAATGCGTGAGGGTCTGCAAGGAGATATTCGCTCCGCCGGCCTGAAAGCACGCGAGTATGTCCATTTAGTGAACGAAGCGCATCGCCGGCCGGCGATCATACGTTGGGCTGCGGTCGGATTGGTAGCTGGAGCCGCGCTGTTCGCTGCGGGCGTCTGGTTTGCGCCCTGCCTCCACTAGCAGGCAGTCCAGTGCCTTCAAGTGTCACGGGCGGTTCTGAGGAGCAATAACGGAACAGATGACATGAAAGCCACGACGGTGTCTAATGGACTCATCGGTAGGCGGCTCCTGAATGTCAGGGAGACGGCCCAATACCTCGGCCTCGAAGTGGACACAATCTACAAGAAAGCCCGGTTGCGGGATCTTCCCTGCGTCAAGGTTGGTCGAGCGTTGCGGTTCGATCTGAAAGCGCTGGAGCGCTTCGTTGAACAGCACACGATCGAAACCATTGACTGAAAGGAGAAGCATTGAAGTGTCCATTCACAAAATGTCGGATGGAGTGTTTGAAGTTCGTTGGAGGGAAGGAGGCAGACAAAAGAGCCTGTGGGTGCACGGGTCACACGAACTGGCCCGGAAGGTGGAGCGGAAAAAGATGTCGGTGCGCGATGAGAACCGGCATCTTGATGTCAAACGGGAGGTCAACTATCGGATGTCGAAACTGATTGATCGCTACTGGATCCATTACGGTGCCAAAAAGCGTTCGGCAGGCCGGGAGAAGAGCATCCTGGAGGGCATTCGCGACGAGCTAGGTGGCCGCTTTGTGCGGGAGGTTGATGGCGTGGCCGTCTCAGGCTGGTACGAAAAACTGACCGTGCTTCGCGCGCTCTCAGCAGGAACGGCCGTGCGGCACTTCAACGTCATGCACCACATGATGAACAAGGCCGCGACGATCTGGTCGAAGGAAACCGGAATTGACCGGAACCCGGCCGACCTGGTCGAGGTCAAACGGCCGGACGATCAACGTGACCGTTACCTATCCGCTGAGGAACTTGGCAGGCTCAAGCAAGCGCTCGATGAAAGAACGTACCGCAAGGGTACGAAAGCAATCAACAAGACGTTCTATCGGCTCAGGCTGATTGTGCTTATCGCCGTTACCACGGGGATGCGTGCTTCAGAAATATTTTCTCTGAGTTGGAGTGACGTAATGTACAACGAAGGGCTGTTGGCGGTGAGGGCGAAGCTGAAGGGCGGCAAGATGCGCTATGTCCCGATGCTTCCTGAACTCGCCGGCGAGCTGCGGCGGTTTCCCGCCGTCATTGGAGAAGATCGTATTTTTCCGCCAAAACCAGGCGCGACGAGCAACAGGCAACGCGTGGAAGGAAGTTTCGAGGACTTGCTGAAGCGAGCAAAGATCGAGGATTTCCGCTTTCACGACCTGCGCCACACGTTTGCGTCCTGGTTCATGATGAACGGCGGTGATCTCTACGAGCTTGCAAAAATCCTTGGCCACTCAAATATCAAAATGACCGAACGCTATGCGAAGCTGGCTCGACAGCACATTGCCAGGACAGGGAGCACGGCGCGGGAAATCTGGAAACTGATGGAAGTGAGTATTGCCGACAAAACGAACGCCTGCTGAGGATGTTCGGTTATTGTTCGGTTGACTGAAACCTTAGCTCTTTGGCTGCTGCTAAGTGCTTTATTTTGTGGTGGCCAGGGACGGAATCGAACCGCCGACGCCAGCCTTTTCAGGGCTGCGCTCTACCAGCTGAGCTACCTGGCCCGAGACAAAACTTATTCTAACAGAGAGGTCACGCCTGTTGCAGTTCGGCGAGCTTGGCGCCGGTCTCGCGCTCGACATTCGCGTGCAGGCTGTTGCCATGCGCGTCCATGGTGACGATGGCCGCGAAATTATTCACGCGCAAATGCCACATCGCTTCGGGAATTCCGAACTCGATAAGATGCACGCCCAGCACTTTCTCCACCGCGCGTGCGTAAAATTGCGCCGCTCCGCCGATGGCGTTCAGATAAACCGCGCCGGATTTCTCAAGCTGGGCCAGCGTCTTCTTCCCCATGCCACCCTTGCCGATGACGGCCCGCACTCCATACTTCTCGATGATGGTGGCTTGATACGGCTCTTCGCGGCTGCTCGTCGTCGGTCCCGCGGCCTTCACCACCCAGCCGTCCCCCTGCTTGAGCATCACTGGACCGCAGTGATACAGGATCGAACCGTGCATGTCCATGGGCGGCGCATTCTTCATCAAATGAGCGTGCACGGCATCGCGGCCGGTGAACACCTCGCCCGAGATCAACACCACGTCGCCCACCCGCAAACTTCGCACCTGTTCCTCGGACAGCGGCGCGGTGAGCGTCACTTCGCGACCGCTGAGCGGGAAGCCTTCCGAACGCGCCATGCGCTGCACAGGGCGATCAGGATCGCGATACAACCAACGTGTAATCGCTCCGCTGGACGCATCCAGCCGGACGCCGAGCCGGCGGAATGCCCAACAGTCATAAGCCACCGAAATGAAGTAACTGGCAGGCAAACGATTCGCCGCGCCAATCTTGCAGCCGATCAGCGACACCTTGCCGCCGAAACCCATCGCGCCCACGCCGATGCGATTGGCCTCCTCCATAATTTCGGCCTCGAGCTTCGCCAGCTCCGGAATGGGATTGACATCATCCAGCGTTCGGAAAAGCTGGCCCTTGGCGAGGTCATACCCATGCGCGCGATCGCTGCCGATGCACACGCCCACCGCACCCGGCGCACAACCTTGGCCCTGCGCCTGCCATACCGCATGCAAAATGCATTTGCGGACGCCTTCCAAATTGCGGTCCGCACGGCCCAAGTGTTCCAACTCCATCGGCAATGAATACTGGATGTTCTTGTTCTCGCAACCGCCGCCCTTCAAGATGAGCTTCACCTCGATCTCATCTTGCTCCCACTGTTCGAAGTGAATCACCGGAGTCTCTTCGCCCAGATTGTCCCCGCTGTTCTTGCCGGTGAGCGAGTCCACCGAGTTTGGACGCAGCTTGCCGCGCCGCGTAGCTTCCGCAACCGCTTCGCGAATCGCGCGCTTCACTTGAAGCTGATTCACGCCCACCGGCGTGTGCACCACGAACGTCGGCATGCCGGTGTCCTGGCAGATGGGTCCGGAATCCTGCTGCGCCATGTCGATGTTGGTCGCGATAATCCCCAGCGCCTGCGATGCCTGCGTGCCGGCTACTTCACCCTCCAGCGCCTCACCCATTGCTGCGCGCACATCCGGCGGCAGGTTGGTGGAAGTCTGGGTGATCAGCTCGATCAAACTATCTCTTAAGAACGTCATTGGTTCTAGAGTAGCGTGCTACCGCTGGCACACAAAGTTGCTCGCGGCGTTCGTATCGCCCTGGCCACTGTACTCGGCGTGTTGCGGATATGGGCACAACGGGCGGCTGCGGCCGGGGAAAGCAGGACCGGTGGCGATGACGCGATCGGGCGCCACACCTTTTTCCACCCAGTCCACTACCGCAGTCAGCATGTCGAAGCGATCGAGTGCCGCACTCCCGCCCTGGCAATGGCCCATGCCGGGAACGAAGTAGATGCGGCTCCACGAATCCACCGAACCGTTGCCGGTGTCTTT
This sequence comes from Bryobacterales bacterium, assembly GCA_963776805.1. Classification (GTDB taxonomy): domain Bacteria; phylum Acidobacteriota; class Terriglobia; order Bryobacterales; family Bryobacteraceae; genus Palsa-89. Next base: position 10,219 of record CAVZOD010000026.1, on the reverse strand, counting down.
CGCCATTTGCTCGTAATAACGCAGTGTCTCGAGTGGCGAGAACCATGGATCGCTCAGTCCGTGATAGAAGATCAGCTTCCCGCCGTGGCCGGCAAAGGTTGTCAGATTGGTCCACGTGCTGTCGCCGAGCTGCGCGGTCTGGTTATCTTCCACGCGCGCCGCCTCACGATCCACGTCGAAATGCAGGAAATCCGCGCCAGTGGCCACCGGAATCACTGGCCCGCCCAACAGGCCGGGGATGAAACCAGGGTCGGCAATGCCCGCGTCGAAGGGAAAGCCGGGATAAATCTGATCTCCGTACGACCATTTCGGACCAGCAAAGGCGATCTTCAGCGTGTCTACCTGTGCTTTGCTCAAACACGTGTCGTTCTTCGAGCCAGAACACAAAAGCGAGGCGGGATCGAAATTGCACGCGCGCTGGTTGAAGATCATCCCATCCTTCAGCCCATCCTTGGCGTCGCAGACCTGGAGGATCGAGTTGACGATCAATTTTCGGTCGGACTCCGGAAAGGTCTTCTTTGGATCGGGCTTGCCGCTGTCGTCCTTAGGCGCTGCCTGGTCGAAGACCGAGGTCATGAAGCCGAGCGCGAGATTCGAAAACCCGGTTCGAATGGCGGGGTCGCCTGAGATGATGCCGTCGAAGTAGTCGGGATAGCGCTGCGACATAATCATCGCTTCGCGGCCGCCGGTGGAGCACCCGTCAAAATAAGATCGCTGGGCGGGGCGTCCGTAGTATGACGCGATCATTTGTTTCGCCAGCGGCGCGACGCGCCCAATGGCCTGGTAGTAAAAATCCAAAGTGGCCTGCTGATCGCGGAAAAAGCTGCCATCGAACCCGCCGCCCTTGTGGCCCGTGTCGGTGGTTACCACGGCGAATCCGCGCGCCAGCCCCGGCGTATTACCGGCGGCCTGATTTCCGAGCGGCAGAGGCACGCTGCCATTCAATCCACCGCCGCCTTGAAAAAGAAATCGGCCGTTCCACTGATCGGGCAGCGCGAGCGCAAACCCGATGCCGTATGGTTTGCCGTCCACGCCGGTACGCTGGTTGATGACGCCTTCCACGTGGCAGAATCCCGGAACGGCAACCGGCACCGTTCCTGGAAAATTCGGCGAGGTGCGCAGCGTGCCGGGTGCCGAGGCGGGCGTGGCTTCGGCCTTGGTGATCGCGAGATTCACGCCGGGCGCCTGGAACTTCAGCATGTCCGAGCAATGCGATTGGGCGGCCGCCGGCTGAGCGAACAGGAGCGGAGCAGCTACGCCAAGGATCGCGCAAAAAGATGTGATTTCCCTCATCGTGGTGCCATTGTATACTCGATGCTGCATGCAATACCAGGCGCTCACCCTCAGTCTATTTGCCTTCGTGTCGGTTGCGTCGCGCTTGCCGGCGCAAACTGCACCGCCGCCTCCGGTTGCAAAGTCGCCCGAGGTGATGGCGGACCGGCACATTGCGTTCCGGATTTTCGCGCCCAAGGCGCAGCAGGTGGCGCTGTTTAGCACGGATCTTTTCGGCGCCGCGCGGCAAAGTGAGCTGACCAAGGCGGAGAGCGGCGTTTGGGAAATCACCATCGGCCCGATCGATCCGGGTGCTTACCGGTACAACTTCAACGTGGATGGCGTCTCGGTGATGGACCCGCACAGTTCCTCCGTGAGTGAATCCAACGGCAATGCCTGGAGCATGGTGTATGTGCCTGGCGCCGATTTCATGGATACCGAGGACGTGCCGCATGGTGCGGTGGCCAGCGTCACTTACTTTTCGAAGAGCCTGAACCGATTCCGGCGCATGCATGTCTATACGCCGCCTGGCTACGAAACCAGTTCGCAGAAATATCCCATCTTCTATCTGCTGCACGGCGCCGGGGACTCGGACGATTCGTGGAGCTCGGTGGGACGCGCGGGCTTCATCGTGGACAACCTGATCGCAGCCAAGAAGGCCAAACCGATGGTGATCGTGATGCCGGCCGGGCACACCGGGCCCTTCAATTTTGGGCCTCCGGCGGCGGGTGCGCCGCGTATTCCCGATTTCAACGACGATTTCGTCAAGGATTTCGTCGAAGACATCATGCCTTACGCCGAGACGCACTACCGCGTTCTGCGCGAGCGGAAGGACCGGGCCATCGCTGGACTCTCCATGGGTGGCGCTCACACGCTCAACATCGCCATTCCGCACCTGGATGAGTTTGCTTATGTCGGGGTTTTTAGCTCGGGAATTTTCGGTATCTTCCTCTCCGGTCCGGTTTCAGTGCCCGTCGCTGGTCCAAGCTGGGAGCAGCAGCACCTGGCGGAACTTGACAACGCCGCCTCGAAAAAAGGCCTGAAGCTTTTCTGGTTCGCCACCGGGAAGGACGATCCCCTGCTCAGCACCAGCAAAGCGACCGTGGAGATGTTTCAAAAACACGGCTTCGAGCCAATGTTTCACGAGAGTGCCGGCGCCCACACCTGGACCAACTGGCGCGAGTATCTGAACCAGTTCGCACCGCAATTGTTTCAGTAGCACCCCCAGCGCACTCTGATACAATCCAGGTTTATGTTTCAAGGACTGGAGCACACTGCCATCGCCTCGCCCGATCCCAAGCGGCTGGCCGAATGGTACGTGCAGAAGCTGGATTTTCGAATCAATCATATTTACGAAGGCAATTATTTCGTGCGCGCCAGCAACGGCACCGTGCTGGAGATCATCCCTTCCATCGGGGATCGCGCTCCGCAGCAGATGAAAGATCCAGGAATTCGTCACCTGGCCATCAGCGTGGACGATTTCGACGCCGCCATGGAAGAGTTGCAAAAACGCGGCGTGGAGTTTCTCGCTCAACCCATCGCTATCCAAGGCAACCGGCTGGTTTACTTCGGCGACGGCGATGGCAATTTTGTACACTTGATTCACCGCCCGCAGCCGCTTCCCTAACCGGATGTTCCATCGCCGGATGTACCAGTGATCAGCCGGGTTTTCAAGGCTTTCGCCTACCGCGACTTCCGCATCATGTGGTTCGGCGCGTGCACGTCCAGCGTCGGCACTTTGATGCAGACGTTCGCCCAAGCCTGGCTGGTGCTGCAGCTCACCAAGTCGCCTTTTCTGCTCGGACTGGATTCGTTTCTCGGCAGCATCCCGATCGTTTTGTTTTCTCTGGTGGGCGGCGTGTTCGCCGACCGCACCGAGCGGCAAAAACTGCTGCTGGGATCGCAATTCGTGCAGATGGCTTGCGCGTTTTTGCTGGCCAGCCTCTTCGCAACCGGAGTGATCAAGATTTGGCACATCCTGATGCTCTCGTTTATCGTTGGCACCGCGCAATCCTTCGGCGGACCGGCCTACTCGGCGCTGATTCCGACGCTGGTGAAAACGGAAGATCTTCCGAATGCGATCGCGCTGAATTCCATTCAGTTCAATCTGGCGCGAGTTTTGGGGCCATCGATAGGCGGCGTGGCACTGGTGGCGCTGGGAGCGTCCTGGTGCTTCGGGCTCAACGGCGTTTCCTTCATCGCGGTGATCTTTTCCCTGCTGATCATCCATCCCCATTTCGTGCCCAGCAAAAGCCGGGAATCGGTTTTGCACAGCATGAAGGAGGGATTTCATTTCATTCGCCGGCAGGGCACCATGGAGGCCTTGATTGTGCTGGCATTTATGATGACGCTGCTGGCCTTTCCCCTGATCGTCTTTCTGCCCGTTTTCGCTCAAGATGTTTTTCACGGCGGCTCCAGCCTGTACACCATTTTTCTGGTTTGTTCGGGCCTGGGTTCTATTCTGGGCGCCCTTACCGTGGCGTGGCTGGGTAAACACAGGCACATGGGCCTCTTGGTGCTGCTGATGCTGCTGGGCCTGGGCTTGCTGATCGGCGGATTCGCGCTTTCCCACAGCTTTGTGCTGAGCTGCGTTCTTATCTTCTTTTATGGCGCGATGCTGCTCGCGGTTTTCACCAGTATTAGCTCGCTGGTTCAGTTAATTGCGCCCGACAACATGCGCGGGCGCGTCATCAGCGTTTATAACGTCGCATTTCGCGGCGGGATGCCGGTGGGAAGCCTGGTAGTAGGGGCGTTGGTCAAGCAGTTCACGGCGCCCGTGGTGATCACCGCTAATGGCGCGTTGCTCACGTTGTTAGCGCTGTACTTCCTGTTGATTCATCGAAAAGTTGCAACGCTGTAGCCTGAGAAACGTCCTATAGAGTCAACGTATGAGGATTTCCCTCTTAGCATTGGCCCTGATTCTGGTTGCCGCAGCCGCTGCTCCGGACGATTCCGATCTCCTAAAAGCGCGGGATCACCAGGATCGCTCGGCGCTGGAAAAGTTGACGGCCGACGCACGCGCGGCAGCCGAAAAGCAGCCCAACGATGCCGCCGCGCAATATAAGGTTGCGCTGGCGGAATCCTATGCGGCGGAAGTCGCCATAGAAATGCACGACAAAGCGGGCGCCAAGAACTCGGCCCTGGCGGGCATGGATGCCGCCAATAAGGCCGTGAGCATGAAGCCCGATTTCGCGGAGTATCAGCGCATCTTAGGCACGCTTTGCGGCCAGATGGTCTCCAGCAGCTCGCTTGCTGGGCTGAAATACGGCAAGTGCGCGCTTGATTCGGTGGACAAGGCCATTCAACTGGATACCAAGTCCTCGATGGCTTACCTCAGTCACGGCGTCGGCAATTACTATCTGCCGCAAGCGTTTGGCGGAGGGGTGGATCTGGCGATCAAGGACTTCCGCAAGGCCATTGAACTGAACCCGAAGAACTCCGATGCCTGGCTGTGGCTCGGCGTCGCGCTGCGCCGCTCCAATCAGCCGGCCGAAGCCCAAAAGGCTTTTGCGAAGTCGCTCGAGATCAATCCGAACCGGGTTTGGGCCAGGCAACAGCTCGAAAAAACACCGGGCTCCTGACAATTCCAATCGGGAAACCATCGCGTCCCCTGGTCGTCTAACCAGCGGGAGTGTAAGCGATGCCCGGCACGTTACAGGATTATGCTCTGGCGGTTCACGACGTGATTACAGTTTGCCGCGATGGGGAACAAGGTTTTCGCGGGGCGGCACAGGCAGTGAAATCCGCCACCATCAGGGAGATGTTTGAGCGCTACTCGGCCCAGCGCGCTCAATTCGCCACAGAATTGCAGGGAGCAGTGAAGGCGCTCGGCTTTGAGACCATCAATCCTCAGGGATTGGGCGGCGTGCTCTACGCAGGGTGGATCAATCTTAAAGGGCTTCTAACCGGGCATGACGTGCATGCAATTTTGGTGGAAGCTGAACGGGGCGAGGACTGGACGCTTAAGACTTATCGGGCGGCGCTGGGAAGAACGCTGCCGCCTGAGATCGCGTCCATCATGCAGAAACAGTTTGAGGAAGTGCAGGAGGCCCACGATCAAATCAAGAGGCTACGCGATTCCACCGCGCCTCCGCCGGACGAGGCTCCCCAGCCGGCTGCGGCTCCGTCAGATTCACCGGCCGATGTACCCCGCGGCTGAAGGCTCGGCCTAGCATGGCTTTAGCATGTTAGCGTAAGCATGTGAGTCATCGGCTCCAGGTCCTGATATCGCCGGAGTTGGACGCCCAGCTTCGCAAAGCAGCGCAGCGCATCCGCGTATCCAAAGGGGAGTGGGTCCGCCGCGTACTACAGGAATCCGTCCGCAAGCCGGCCAAGGGCCATGCGATGTCCGACCCTCTGGTCCGATTGGAATCCTTAGAGGCGCCCACCGCCGATATCGAGGAGATGCTCTCCGAGATTGATGCCGGCCGCCGATGAAGGTTTTCATCCATTCGAACGTCCCCATGTATGTCGCTGGACGCGAGCATCCCAATCGCGAACCCTCGCGGCGGTTCATGCGCCGCGTCCGCGAGGGCAAGGTGGACGCGTGCACCAGCCGAAGTGCTCCAGGATATCCTCTATCGATATGCTTCGTTAGGCCGGCTGGATCTCGCTCGCCAAGTCTATGATCTGTTCGTTGAAGTTTGTCCCGTAGTCTTGGCCGTCACCCTGGTAGACACGGATCGCGCGGCCGACCTTGTTTGTGGGAACGTCCGGACTTCGGCGCTCGATGCCGTCCATGCGGCAGTGATGCTGAACAACGATGTCGAATGGATTGCGACCTTCGATTCCGGATTCGACGGCATACCGGGGATCCGGCGGATGAAGCTGTCGTAGCTCAGCGCCTTACCGCGTCAGGTCGATGCCGAATTTCTTCAACTCCTCGGCATAGTAGCGGCGGTGCAACAGATCCCACTCCTCGGTTCCTTCGGGGATCTCTTTCTTCTGCGAGCGGATCTTGGTGCGCGCGGCGCGGTCCACTTTCTCTTCCACCGCCAGCAACTCTGTCATCGCGTGCACAATCTCCAGCCGCACGTCATTTGTATCTTCTTGAGTCGAAAATCGCGCGATTTGCGGATCGCGGCCACCATCTTGTGCGAAATGTCGTTGACCTTGTCGCGCGACAGCTTCATGTTGTCGCCGGTATCGCGCCCCGACGCCCGGATCACCTTGCGTTGCGAAATTAGCGTGTTCTTGATGCGGCGGAACATCTCCTGGTAGCTGACGCTTTCACGCCGCATGTACTCGCTGTACTGGCTGAGCAGATCGCGCACCTCATCGTTGAGCCGGTCCTCCACCTGCAATTCTTCTTCGATCAGATGGCCGATCATTTCGGCGGCCGACTCGGTACTGCTCGTCTCGATAATCTGCGGCGTCATTCGTTTTACCAACTGCCGCGACAGATAGCTTATGAATTCTCTACTCAGCAGCATGCGATTTTATGGGGTGAGCACTCCGCCGCCCCCGTGGCATTCCCCAATTCTCGCACATTCAGTTGGGCAACTCGCCCCGAAGTCCGCCCTGGTGGTGTTCGAGAAATTCCGCGTCAATCGGTTTGCGGCCCCGGAATCCCTCGTCAACGCCGTGCCAGAATCGGATGCCATCTTCGCCCAGCTTCCAGCACAGGTAAACCTCTTTGCCCTGGAACAGCGTCGGAAAATCGACCAGCCCAATATCCAGATCCTTTACCAGGCAGCCGAATTCCTGAATCTTCTCGATGGCTTGGGGGAGCGCTCCGCGGCCGCCTCGCGCCGCTTCTTTTGTTCCATAGCCTGTGCCCGATCCATTCGCACACCGCCCATAACCGCTACCCGCTGCGAGAAGCCGTGCCACTCCGCTTCAGCGCGCTCATATTCCGTCTTCAGAGAAATAGCCTCGCGAATGGCCGCTTCCACGCCGGGAAGAACTTCTTCGGCTTGCTGTAAGGTGAAAAACCGCTGCATTATCCTGCGTGTGGCAACGCCGTGGTCAGGCGCTGGAAACCGGACGATAGGTGCAATGGAAACAAACAAAAGACACGGTAACTCAATCGATTATAGCAGCGTCAGAAGTCCATGAGGTGGAATCGACAATGCCTGTGCCCGCGGTAATGAACGCGATAATGAAATGGTGAAGTTGCTTCGGGCAATGAGCTGGGTGGCCGTGCTGTCGGCCGCGTCCGCTTTCGGACAATCCATCAATAGCGGAACTCTGACAGGTCAGGTGGCCGATCCCTCCGGCGCGTTCATTGCCGGCGCGAAGGTGGTGCTCACCAATCCGGTCACCGGCTTCGAACAGATGGCCGTGACCGACACCAACGGCGAATATCGCTTCAATAGCGTCCCGGTGAACAATTACCGGCTGGTAGTCAATTCCACCGGATTCAACACCGTCCAGCAGAACGTTGAAATTCGCAACTCGGTGCCGGTGGTGGCGAATGTCGCGCTGAGTATAGCGACGGGAGGCGAGCACGGTCACAGTGCAAGCCACCGCGGCGGCGGTGGAAACCGATACGGCCGCTCATCAGGACGTGGGACTCCAGCGTTTTCGCGAAACTGCCGGTGGCCAGTCCGGCCGCCGGATTGAGCGACGCCATCACCTACAGCACCGGTGCGGTGGCGGCGGACGCCAATGGATTCTTTCATCCTTTGGGCGATCATGCGCAGACCACGTTCGTGATCGATGGCCAGCCGGTGAGCGACCAGCAGAGCAAGCTGTTCTCGACACAGATTCCGCTCAACGCGCTGCAGGGCATGGAGCTGATCACCGGATCGCCGGAAGCGCAGTATGGCGACAAGACCAGTTTAGTGGTGAGAAACGCAACCACGCGGTCCGGATTGGGAGCCCACACAGCCATACGGCAGCTTCGAGGCCAGTTGGGGATCGTTCGGAACGTATACGGGCAGCGCCACGCTGGGATTTGGCACGCCTACCTTCGGAAATTTCCTGGCGCTCAATGCCAGCCGTTCCGGCCGCTTTCTGGATACTCCGGAATTCCTGCCCATCCATGACATCGGCAACAACGGAAGTATTTTCGACCGCATCGATTGGCAGCCCGGCCCGCAGGACATCTTCCACCTGGACTTGTTCACCGCCCGCAACTGGTTCCAGGTGCCCAACAGCTACGATCAGTTGACGCAGGATCAGAAGCAGCGCGTGCAGAGCTGGAGCATCGCGCCAGGATATCAGCACACCTTCAACGCCCACACTTTACTCACAGTGAATCCGTTCGTGCGGCGCGATGAGCTCAACTACTATCCCAGCCGCGACCCGTTTGACGATACGCCGGTGACCGCGTCGCAAAATCGCATTCTGATGAATTACGGCGTGAAGGCCGATTTAGCGTTTACTCACGGACATCACGACATCAAGGTCGGCACCCAGATCCAGCAAACCAGGCTGCTCGAGAACTTCCAGTTTGCCATCACAGACCCGGACTATAATCTGGTGTGCCTGGACAGTGAAGGAAATCCGCTGCTGTTGCCCGGCGTAACGAATCCCCAAGAATGTTCCGTCACCAATCCCAGTTATGTGCCGAATCCAAACCTGCTTCCGGGAATTGTTCCCTATGACTTAACGCGCGGCGGCGTCCCCTTCAATTTTCACGCCACGCATAACATCAACGAGTACGCGTTCTACATCCAGGACACCATTACGCTGGGCAAGCTCACCATCGACGCCGGGCTGCGAATACGACCAATATAATGGGCTGGTATCGGCCAACGGAGTGCAGCCCCGGCTGGGGCTCTCCTATCTTTTGCCCACCAACACCGTGCTGCGAGCCTCCTATGCGCGCACCTTTGAGACGCCGTTCAACGAAAACCTGCTGCTGTCGAGCGCCGCGGGCACGGGCGGTCTGGAAGAAAATGTGTTTGGCACTGGTCCACAATCCCATCCGGCCCGGCAACCGGAACGATTTCGATACGGGATTTCAGCAAGGCGTGGGCAAGTGGTTGATCATCGATGCGGATTACTTTTGGAAATTCACCCATAACGCGTACGATTTCGACGTGCTCTTCAACACGCCGATCACTTTCCCGATCGCGTGGAACAATTCCAAAGTCGATGGCGTCTCCGGGCGAGTCAGCACCATCAACCTGCATGGGTTCCAGGCCTATTTCACTTTGGGACACACGCGCGCACGCTATTTTCCTGGGGAAACCGGCGGATTGATTGCGTTGGGCGGCATCCCGGGGAAGGTGTGTTCAGGATCGATCACGACCAGGCCTATCAGCAAAACGTGAATGCGTGCGCTATCAGCGCCACAAGAACGAGGAGTGGATCGATTTTACCTGGCGCTTCGATAGCGGCCTGGTGGTCATGGTGTTCCGATGTGGCATCCGCCCTGACGCTGACGCCATCCCAGCAAGTGGACATCGGATTTGCATGTAACGGAACTCTGGCCACGCTGGGAGCACCCCTTCGCGAATGCAACGGCATGGGAACGTCCACCTTGCTGACGCTGCCGCAGACCGGAACCGAGAATGACGATCACAATCCGGACCGGGTGAAACCGCACAGTCTCTTCGATCTCGGCATCGGCACCGACAATTTATTCCACAAGGAGAGCGGGCCCGCGCTGGACGCTGCGGTTCACAGTGGAAAACGCCACCAACAAAGTGGCGCTCTATAATTTCCTGTCCACTTTCAGCGGCACGCATTTTATCGAGCCGCGCACTTACCAGGCCACCGCCGATACGTCTTTTGACGCCTTATTCAGGCTGGTATTCCACCACCAGCATCGTGATGTTGTCCTCCTGCTCGGCCGCTTCGCTGAACTCTCCACGGCCTCCACCAGCTTCGAGTGCAGTTCGGTGCAACCGATCCCGGCGTGAGCGCAAAGAAAACTCCTTCAACGCTCTTTTGTCAAAAAACTCGCCGTCCGCATTGGCCGCCTCCGATAGTCCATCGCTGAACAACACCAATTTGTCGCCCGGCTGAAGCTGCAGCGTTTTCACTTCGTATTCGG
>CAVZOD010000025.1:0-1765085 GCA_963776805.1 Bryobacterales bacterium | reverse complement strand
GGCCTGGTCACCATGTACGGGGACAGGTACCCGTTGTCGAACTCGAAGCCCTCCACGAAGTCGACGGTCATCCCCGGTGTGGGCGCGTCCTCGACGGTGACGATGCCGCCTCGCCGACCGTGTACAGCGCCCTGGCGATGACCGCGCCGACGAAGTCGTCGTCGTTGGCCGAGATCGCCGCCACCCGGCGGTAGTCCTCCTCGGTGCTGATCGGGTGGGCCACGCCCTGCAGGTAATCGACCAGGCGGGCGACCGCCAGGTCGATGCCCCGCTTCACGAGCACGGGGTTGGCGCCGTCGCCGATGGCCTGCATGCCCTCCCTGATGATCGCCTGGGCCAGCACCGTGGCGGTGGTGGTGCCGTCGCCCACGATGTCGTTGGTCTTGATGGCCGCTTCCTTGACGAGCTGGGCGCCCATGTTCTCGAACTGGTTCTTGAGGTGGATCTCCCGCGCGATGGTGACGCCATCGTTGGTGACCACGGGGGAGCCGGTGATCTTCTCCAGGATGACGTTGCGCCCCTTGGGGCCGAGAGTCGACTTGACGGCTTCGGCCAGCTGGTCCACGCCAGCCAGCAACAGGCCGCGAGCTTCAGCGCCGAAGCGCAGTTCCTTGGCCATCAGTGCTCCTTAGGCAAGATCAGGGGACGAGGATCGCGCGGCCGCGGACCCGGCCGGCATCCAGGTCGGCGAGGGCGTCGGCCGCAGCGGTGAGCGGGTACACCTTGGTGTGCAGCGTGACCTTCCCGCCCTGGGCCAGGGCCATCAGCTCGGCTAGGTCGTTGTACGTGCCGACGATGTTGCCGATGACGTTCCGCTCGGTCCCGATAATGTCCAGCGTCGGGATCTCCAGCGTGCCGCCGTAGCCGATGACGTATACGAGCCGGCCCGGCCGGTCATCGCCCACCCGTCCATCTCGGCGCCTTGCTCAGCCACGAAATCGAGGACGACGTGAGCCCCCGGCCGCCGGTCAGGTCGGCGACCGCCTCGCGCTGGCTGCCGTCCGCCACCACGGTGTGCGCGGCCCCCAGCTCCGACGCCAGCTTGAGCGCCTCCGGGTTGGCGTCGACGACGATGATCGAAGTGGCGGTGAGCGTGGCCAGGCACTGGATGCCGATGTGGCCGAGCCCGCCCGCGCCGATCACCACGCAGGTGGTGCCGGGGTAGAGCAGCGGGATGGCCTTGCGGACCGCGTGGTAGGCGGTGATCCCCGCGTCGGCCAGCGCGGCGACGTCCTGGGGGCGCGTCGAGGGGTTCAGCTTGATGCAGGACCGGGCCGAGGTCAGCAGGTACTCGGCCATGCCGCCGTCGCGCGACAGCCCGGGGAACGTGCTGTTCTCGCAGTGCATGTCGTCGCCCGCCCGGCACGCGTGGCACAGCCCGCAGGTCGTCGTGGGGTGCAGGATCACGGTGTCACCGGGCTGCACGTTGGTGACGGCGGAGCCGACCTCGTGTACCCATCCCGCGTTCTCGTGGCCCAGGATGTAGGGGAGCGGGGTGTGCATCGCCGCATCCCACTGGCCCAGCATGATGTGCAGGTCGGTCCGGCAGACCCCGGCGCCGCCGATCTACGCGGCGCCTGCGATGACAAGCACGCCTTGTTCTCACTTGCGTTCCTAGGACATCCGCCGACTTGTATGACGCTGGCGGGGGCGATGGGTTGCACTACAGGCGCTTCGCCGGCGAGGATCTTGAAACGGAACGAAGTCGCAATGAGGGAGCTGTCCGGGGACATCAACGTGGAGGACTTTACCCGGTATCTCTCACCGATCCTCGGCGGTCTATCCATCCAGGCAGCGAACGATTCAACGGAGGCGGAACTCAAACGGACCGCCCAAATGGCTCTTCAGGGTCTGGATTACTGAGGGTTGCTGTGGTGACATCAGGCTGATGTGCATATTCGCTGAATCCGCCCTCGCAGAGCTTACTACCGGGAACGAGCTGGCGTCCGCGACGGCTGCTCTGCGGATTCTCGGCCGCTCGAAAGTTGGCTAGTTTTGGCGGTACTTTCTGGCAAGTGAGCTCCAGAACTCTCGCCGCTTGCCAACCCAAGTAGTGAATGATTATGGACGTTGTTATTCACAGCGGGCTTTTGAGAATCGCCACCAGAACCTTTTGTATGTATGGAGAATGATCCGAGAGATTCCTCTTGGAGGTCACTCCTGGGAAGTCCGTCAGGCCACAAAGCAATATCGGACGTTACCGGCGTTTCAGGGAGCAATGCGTTCCGTGCGTTGGTAGCAGCTTGAAACCAGACCGCGATGACATCGCATTCGCGCGCTCACGGCCAGCTTTCGGATGGTGCGTCATGCGGGGAATCCCCCGAGGGGTTACCCTGCGGCGGAAGGGCTGTAGACAATTTTTAACCTTGGCTGCGCGCGCGGCCGAATGACCGAACAATCGACGCAGTATACTAGAACGAAAATGGAGCAGGCATCGGATCGCTTCACACTCCGCATTGCGCGATTAGCCGCCCTGTGGGCGCTTCCAGCCACCGCCGCGGCCTCCAGCCCGACCAGCACGATCGCGCACTTACCCAACGTGCAGATTAACGCCGCGAAGGTGGATGCTTCGGGCAATATCTACCTTGCGGGCCAGACCACCGCCAGTGCCGGTTCGAGGCGCGGCCTACATCGCCAAGCTGAGTCCGGATGGCACGACGACTCTACGCGGCCACTATCGGCGGCAGCGGCTCCAGTACCAGCGCCGCCACGGCTCTGGACATCGATTCCGCCGGAGCTGTGTACGTCGCTGGAACAACCACGGCCAGCGATTTCCCTGTCAGCGCCGGAGCCGTTCAATCCCCCGGAGCCACAGCCTTCGCGGCCAAACTGGACGCAAAGGGGAACATCCTCTACTCCGCGCTGATCGGCGGGAATGCGACACACGAGCCGAGTTCCATCGTGGTGAATAGCAAGGGAGAGCTTGTGGTCTCGGGACAGTTAACGACGGGCGCTCGCTTCGTCAGCGGCTCTCGCGCTCTTCCTGCTGAAGCTGAGCGCGGACGGGACCCAGGTCGTCACAGGACCGCCAAGGTATAGGCGGGCTGGTGGCGATCGACGCTCAGGACAACATCTATGTCGCCGGAGTGCCGCCCGCCGGATCGAACTGAGCCGCCGGCCACGCCGGGAGCGTTCCAGGGAGTGCCGGCCACTTCTTACTGTGGCTGCCCGTTTTTAAGCTTCCCCTGCGGGGGCGACCAATTCGTGGCAAGCCTCACTGGAGACTTGAGTCGAACGCGCTTCCTGACTTACGTCACGGCAAAATACGGCGCCGTGCCTGCGTACATTGCCGTGGATGCCCAAGGCAACGTCTTGATCGCCGGCACAACCAATGCCCCCGGTTATCCAACGACTCCCGATTCCTACCAGCCGAACTATACGGCCGCGAGCGGGACTGTGGTAACCTGCGGCCCGCCCATCCCCATGGAGTTCACCTCTCCCAGTGGCTATGTGACCTTGTGAAGGCGGACGGTTCGGGCCTGATCTTTTCGACTTTTTTCAGCGGGAGCAACAACGATAGCGTCAGTTTCGCCGCCTTGACCAGCGCGGGAATATATCTTGCCGGGCAGGCTGGTTCCGTGGATTTGCCGGGGTTCGACGGCGCCGTTCCGTCTCCATGCGTCCCAGTCGGCTTCGTGACCCGTATGACGCTGGATGGCTCGGCCATATCGTCAAGCCGCACGCCTCCCGGAACTCCCTTGGCATACGATTCGACAACCGGAACGCTGCTAATGACCTCCAGCAACGACCTGCTCCGCTTCGACCCTTCCGCAGGCCACCCCAATCGCCTGTGTGCTTGACGCAGCCGATCTCAGTCCAGTAACGGCGGTCGCGCCGGGAGAACTCCTGGCAATGTTTGGGCGTTTCCTATACTTCGGAGCAACCCGTTCGCAGCCGACGATAAACCCTATAAACGGATCGTTTCCCGTAATGTCGCAAGGGCTTGGCATCATGGCCGACGAGATGGCCAGCCAGACTCCCGCCCCGTTGCTATACGTCTCCGAGCAGCAAGTCAACTTCCAGGCGCCGTATGAAATTGCAGGCAGTCCGCAGACGAACCTGACCGCTGACGTACTCTGACGTCAACGGGAATAGTGTCTCCGATTCGAGAACGCCTCGAAGTGGCCGCAAGCAATCCAGTCGCGTTTCTTTCCCAGCCGTCAACCGTCAATCAGACTTTTCCTCTGACGCTCAATGCGGACGGAACCGTCAATTCCCAAACCAATCCGGCGGCCGCGGGGTCTGTCGTCACCATCTTCCTCGACGGCCTGGGTCTCACCAGTCCTCCGCCTGTCACCGGGCTTGGTCAATACGAGTCCTCCGATTCCGCTGAACTTACCGCTGGTGGTCACACCCTATTGCGTCGGCACATTCTGTTATCCCGCGCCTGCTTTTGTCTCCGCAGGCTCGCTGGCCGGCTCGATTTCCGGCGTGACACAAGTTCAATTGCGGGCCCCAGCCAACCCGCAATCCAGGGGGCGCATTCCAGGCCATATTCTCGCTATCCGCGGGTCCCACTGCCGTACGGGACATGAATTTGTCGTTCTGGGCGGAATGACTCTTGCTCCGGCGACCGGACGGTACCGACCTCAGCCTCAATCTCATTGTTGATTTAGCCCGATCAGGAAAGTCTCAAGACCAAGAGCTCGTCTTGACGCGACGGCGCGGTTGGCAGGGTACTGTGGCTCTCGCAAAATTTCCATCATTCGGGGATCGTTAGTTTCCGATGTCCCCGACGTGACTGGTTGAGTCGATGTTGAATCTACTAGTGGTGTCAGCGTTCTTCTGCACTCTTTTCAGAGCCACGATCCGTCGGCTTCTTCTGGCGCGTTCCGGTGCTATGGCCCGTTTTTCGCTTTATCTCGCGCGCGGACGCACTTGTTTCCCTGATCCGGACAACCATGCAGGTGCTCAATTGAACGCTCTTCATCCGAGCGGCTTATCTCATAAAACAGCCCGCCAGATGGCGAGAAAAGTCGCCGCCGGGCCGGACCGCTGAGGCCGGTTTCGTCCGAGGATCCGAGTCCGATTCCTGTAGCTGCATGGCACACAAGCCGTAAATCGGCTGAATCTGGCGCTGATTTCTTGTATGTTTAGCGACCTTTCCTGCGCAGACTCGCGAGGGAACTGTTTTGACGTACTGTCAGGTGCCCATATCACGTGTCGACAACTGGTCATCGTCGCAGCGTTCCCTCACAAGCAGTGCCGGTTATGCCTGGAAAGCTTCGAGTTTACTGAAGTTCATGGATGCGCCCAATTGGAATGCTGCGTGCCTTTAGCCAGCACGAAAGGACAACACTTATGCGAAAAGCACAATACCTTCTGTTCTTGACGATCGCCGCCGTTCTCACTGCGGCAGGCGCGGATGACACCTCCGCACGGCTGGAGAAAGCCACTGCTGTCCTCAATAAGATGACGCAATCCGGGCACGAAATTCCGGCGGGAAAACTCGCCAGTGCCGATTGCGTCGTGGTCATTCCGGGATTTAAGAAAGGCGCCGTTGTCGTTGGAGTCGCCCACGGACGGGGATTCATTTCGTGCCGGAACGGTGGCAACTGGTCGGCGCCAGGCGCGATTACCCTGGATGGCGGCAGCCTGGGCGTGCAGCTCGGTGGCGAAGAAATGAACATCGTAATTCTGTCGATGGACAAAGACCTGCGTTCCAAACTGCTCTCGGATCGCTTCGCTATCGGGTCGGACGCTTCGGCTGCCTGGGGAAATGGCGCGTCGGCACATGGCGATCCTAACGCAAAGCTTCTTCTTTACGGCCGCACCAAGGGAGCCTTCGCGGGATTCGATCTGGATGGTGTAACCCTGAAACCCGATGACTCCGGAAACAAGGCCCTTTATGGCAAGGCACTAAGCAACCGCGAAATTGTCGAAGGAGCAACAGCGCCTTCCAGCGCGCAGACCTTTGTTGCAACCATCGCGCAAGTGTCCACTCGTTAGTTCAACACAACTCTGCGCGCACACGGATTGGCGACATTGGGGAATATATGCGCCGACATCTGGAATTCATCGGGAACGTTGGCCTGTTTGCGCTGCGCGCGGCGCGGCGGGTGCTGGTTCCTCCCTTTGAATTCCAGATGATCCTGCGGCAGATCGAAGTGGCTGGATGGAAATCGTTGCCACTGGTTTTGGCTTCGGGCTTTGCTCTGGGGCTCGTCCTGGCTCTTCACACACGGAGCACGCTGGTTCAATTTGGAGCTCAGGCAGTAATGCCCACGGTCCAGTCGCTGGCGTTCTTCAACGAGATTGGACCGCTGCTGGCCGGATTGCTGATGGCTGGGCGAGTGGGAGCGGGCATTGGCGCGGAGCTGGCGAACATGCGTGCGACTGAACAGATAGACGCGATCGAAGTGCTTTCCATCGATTCCTTCAAAATGTTGGTGATCCCACGCATTATCGCCTGCTCGATCGCGCTTCCCGTACTTACGGTCTTCATGGATGTGATGGGGCTTGCGGGAGGCTACTTGGCCGAACGCGCAGCCTCTGATCTGTCTTTCCAACTCTATATTTCCCGCGCTTTCCATACCGTGAGCTGGGCAGCCTTCATTCCGCCAACCTTTAAGACCGCTATTTTCGGAGCCGTTATTGGTCTGATTTCCTCTTACCTCGGCTACACCACCGATGAGGGCGCTGAGGGCGTTGGACGCGCTGCCACGAACAGTGTTGTCATCTCGTCGCTCGCCATTATTCTCATCGACGTTGTCCTGGTAAAAGCCATCTTCTTCCTGTTCCCGGAGACGGCCATATGAACGGCAGCAATCCTCCGGCGATCGCATTCCGCGAAGTGTCCCGCTCATTTGGCGGCCGGGCCGTTCTCAACAACGTTTCGTTCGAAGTGGCGCCAGGAGAAGCTTTCTGCCTCTTAGGGCGAAGCGGAATGGGAAAGAGCGTGACCTTGAAACTCACCATCGGCTTAATACAACCGGATGCAGGTGCAATTTGCGTCGAAAACGACAACATTGTGGGGATGGACGAAGACGGGCTGTCGAAGGTGAGAAGCCGGATCGGCTTCCTTTTTCAGAGCGCCGCGCTGTTCGATTCGTTCTCGCTTCATGACAACCTCGCCGTGCCTTTGAAGCGCTTACGGAAGGAAACACCGGATGAAGAGATTGAGGCGATCGTTCAAAAAAACCTCGATGATGTGGGTTTGGGAAAAGACGGCCGCAAAATGCCGGCGGAACTGTCCGGGGGCATGCGCAAACGGGCAGGACTGGCTCGAGCCCTGATGCTCGACCCGAGTATCCTGCTGGTGGACGAGCCAGTCAGCGGACTGGATCGCGTGACGGCGTCGGAGATCGACGAGCTTTTATTGCGCGTCCGGAAAAGAGACAACACCACGATGGTGATTGTTACGCACGACACCCGGGAAGCTCGCCGTGTCGGCGACCGCGTGGGAATTCTGGATAACGGCAACCTCATCGCGGTGGGCGGCATGGACGAGTTAGATAAGAATCAGAACGCCTTGGTGACAGCGTTGGTTTCCGAGGCAGAATAACATGCGCATTCACAGCTGGGCCATCGGACTGTTCCTGATTGTTGGTATTGGCTTTTTCACGGCAATCCTGTTTCTAATCGGGAACCGCCATGATATCTTCGGGAAACATGTGGAGTTCTATGCGGAGTTCTCCGACATCGGCGGACTACCGCGCGGCGCGCAGGTGCGAGTTTCCGGCATCGAAGCCGGCGAGGTGAAGGCCATTGCAATTCCCGCCAGCCCCGCGTCCAAGTTCCGGCTGAAGCTTCAGGTGAGAGCGAACGCGCGCGGATTGGTCCGCACCGATTCACTTGTTTCTATTAAGACCGAGGGCATCGTTGGCGACAAATATGTCTTCATTCGGGAGGGTACGAGCACCGCCGCGGAAGCGCCCGACGGAGCCACGCTTCCCAGTAAAGAGCCGTTCGATATAGGGGCGGCAATGGAGAAGGGTTCCGCGTTGTTGGACAAAAGTTCCACGCTATTGGACAACCTTCAGGGCAGCGTCACTGACCTTCACGGCCGGCTGGACGTCGCCCTTGATTCCGTGACAAAGACAGTGAACCATGTTGACGGCCTGGTCACGGTAGTGCAGCCGGACATCAGAAAGATGGCCAGCAATGCCAGCCAGATCACGGGCACGATCAACGCAATTGTGTCGGATTTGAATGCGGGTACAGGGCCGGCAGGCTTGCTCTTGAAAGATGAAACGGCTAGGAAGCAGCTGCAGGCAACTTTATCCAATGCGCAGCAAGCCACCTTAAACCTGAGCGATGCTTCGGCGCGCGCCGATCGGATTCTTGCAGATGTGCAATCCCGCGACCTGGCGTCGAAAGCGCAGGCGATCCTGGAGAACGTGCAGGCGATGTCGGAACAACTCAATCAGACCATCAAAGGCGCTTTGGGGCCGGATAATATGGGCGAGGATGGGGCGGCCAATATTCGCGAGACGCTTTCAAACTTGAATCGCGGAACCTCCAATCTTGCGGAAGACACGGAAGCGCTAAAACACGAATTTTTCTTCCGGGGGTTTTTCAAAAAGCGCGGTTTTTATGACTTGGAGCAGTTGTCGCCGGCCGATTACCTCAAGGCATGCCAGCGCCAGAATGCGTGCGGGTCGCGGACCTGGCTGGATGCGGCGAACCTGTTTGCTGCCGGCGGCAACGGCACAGTGCAACTAGTGGAAAGCGGGCGCCACGCGATTGACGGCGCGGTTGCACCAGTTGTGGATTCACTGCCGAATCATTTGGTTATCGTCGAAGGTTACTCCAGTGCGGGAACGCCTGACCAGCAATTTGTGACGTCGAGAAGACGTGCGAATCTGGTTCGCGAATATCTGGAAGCGCATTTTCACCTCCTGCACGACGACGTCGGAATCGTGCCTCTGCGCGACAAGCCGCCGCAGTGCGCCGGACGAGTTGCCTGGAATGGCGTTGCGATTGTGCTCTTCGACGACCGCCGAAAATGATCAACGGGTCACCATTTCGAGAGTCTCCCTGATGCGGGGTCGCCAAAGCCACCCGTGGTATTTAGTTCGACCCATCGACGTTTGATGGTGGTTACTCGGCGCGGCAGGATTTGAAACCGCGACATTCTAGTCCGCAACCAAGCCCCATAACGCGCACCGGAATGATGCGCAAGAACCGGGCGAAGCCGAGCACACAGCGACTTCATACTCTGGTTACTCTGTAACAGGCCGAAGCGGTGTTTTTTGGCTGCGACCCGTTGTTGCCGTCAACGACGATCCCGCGATGCCAGTTGTAGTTTAGGCGGTGCAGCTCAGCCTAATTGGATGAATCTCTTCCACGACGGGTTTCATTTCCTTGATGAAGCCGGACCCTTCCTGCAAAATGGAAATGCCAGCGGCGCAGGCTCTTGAGCATGTTCGGTTCATCCCGGCGTGCCGTTCGGCTCGCCTTCAGAATCAGCGTTCAGCTTCGCCGTAATCCTTATCGCGAGCTCACGCCAGCAGAAGTCCCCAGGGGAGCGCGTTGCGAGGCGAATGCTACGAATCGCTCAGGAATTCAAAGACGAGAGCGCAGACACCTCAGCCGCTACGCCGTCACCAACGTTGCTTCAGATCCGTATTCCAGATCGGCTTCGTTGTTTTTGCCCAAGAGGCGAAGAGCGGCAGCCGCGACGTGATCCGCCGTGAAGCCCAGATGAGCAAGAACGTCCTGGCCAGGCGCCGACGCCCCAAAGCGCTCCACGCCAATGACCGCACCCTCGTCGCCCGCCCAGCGATGCCATCCTATCGGTGAGCCGGCCTCCACCGTGACGCGTTTCTTGATGCCTCGCGGAAGGACGCTTTCACGGTAAGAGTCCTCCTGGGCCTCGAACAGGCTCCAACTCGGCATACTGACTACGCGTGCCTTCACTCCGAAATTCTTCAGCTTCTCCCGCGCCAGCACACAGAGATTGACTTCGGAGCCGGTGCCGATGAGGATCACATCCGGAGAACCGCCTTCGACGTCCGCGAGCACATAGGCGCCGCGTGCGACACCGGGCTCTTTCGCCCCGCTGCGGTCAAGATGTGCGACGGTCTGCCGCGTCAGCACTAACAGCGTCGGACCGTTATGTTGAACCGCAAAAGCCCACGCCTCCGCGGTTTCGTTCGGATCAGCAGGACGGATGACCGTAAGCCCTGGAATTCCGCGCAAGCCGGCGAGGTGCTCGATTGGCTGGTGAGTCGGGCCATCCTCCCCGAGTCCGATGCTGTCGTGCGTAAAAACGTAGATCGCTTTGAGATGACTCAAGGCCCCCAGGCGGATGGCGGGCTTCATGTAGTCGGAAAAGGTGAAAAACGTCGCGCTGAAGGGAAGCACACCGCCGTGTGCGGCCATTCCATTCACGGCGGCTCCCATAGCGTGCTCGCGAACACCGAAAGCAATGTTCCGCCCGGCATAGCTCCACTCCCCGCCGACTGCACCCAACGTTCCCGGCCCCGACACTTCAGGCGATTGGAAATCTCCCAGACCCTTCAGGGCCGTCCTGGTCGACGGGTTCAGGTCCGCCGATCCGCCGATCAGGTTGGGGATGTGTTTGGCCAGAGCATTCATCGCTTCGCCGCCTGCGGCGCGAGTTGCGATCGGTTTATCGGTGGGCTTCCATTTGGGGAGATCGGCGTCCCAGTTTTGCGGGAGCTTGTCGCTAATGATGCTCTCGAACTCGGCGGCTTCCTTTGGAAACGCTTGCTTGTATGCGTCGAACTTCTTCCGCCACTCGTCCTCCATTTGCGCGCCATGAGGAACCGCCTGACGGAAATATTCCACCGAGTCCTGGGGCAGGTAGAACTTCTCCATGGTTGGCCACCCCAAGGCTTTCTTGGTGGCTAGTAATTCCTCTTCTCCCAGCGGGTCCCCATGCGCGGTGAAGTTGTCTTGCTTATGAGGGCTGCCATAGCCGATGTGAGTCCGCGCCAGGATTAACGATGGCCTTTGATCCTCGGCCTGGGCTTCGCGAATCGCGCATGCTACGTCTTGGGTGTCATTGCCATCCGGAACCACGCGAGTGTGCCAGCCAGACGCTTCGAAGCGTTTTGCCACGTCCTCGGTAAAATCGATTTCGGTGGCGCCGGCGAGCGAAATGTGATTCTGGTCGTACAGATAAATGAGTTTCCCCAGATGCAGATGTCCGGCCAATGAGGCAGCTTCCTGACTGATGCCTTCCATCAGATCGCCATCGCCGCAGATCGCGTACGTATAGTGATCGACGATCTTGTGTCCAGGCCGGTTGTAGCGCGCCGCGAGCCACGCCTCGGCAATCGCCATGCCCACGCCGTTGGCGAATCCTTGCCCAAGTGGTCCCGTGGTGACCTCGACGCCGGGCGCCAGACCACGCTCAGGGTGACCTGCCGCTTTGCTCCCCCATTTTCTGAAATGTTTGATCTCCTCGAGGGGCAGGTCGTAACCAGAAAGGTACAGCAGGCTGTATAACAGCATCGACCCATGTCCCCCGGACAATACGAAACGATCGCGGTCGAACCACTGCGGGTTCCGGGGATTATGCTTGAGAAACTGCGTCCAAAGAGTGTAGGCCATAGCAGCAGCGCCCATCGGCATGCCGGGATGACCGGCGTTCGCGTTCTGGACAGCGTCGGCCGACAGTATTCGGATCGTGTTGATACACAGGTCTTGCAGCTCTCTATTCAGCTTCGGATTCATATCTGCCTCCACCGACGTATCAAGGAGCAATCGCGGGACCATTTAGATCGAGTCGGCTTCTCAGGCTCTTAGACGGTACCGTCTGTTGACTAAAGTCGATCCGCCGACACAGAAAGAAATGGGACGGTCAATGGAAGAACTATTTTGCGCAAGCCTTCAGTGCAGCTTCTGAACGGAATTCGTCGTGCAAGCAAAATATCCGAGGAGGGGAAATGAAGCCGTTGCAGCAGATTCTGTCCGAAGCCGATCAGCAGAAGGTTGCGGTAGGACATTTCAATATCTCTGATTTGGTGGCGCTGAAGGCGGTGTACTTAGCAGCCCGCGAAGTTAATGTGCCGGTTCTGGTCGGTGTCTCTGAGGGCGAGCGCGACTTCATCGGCGTCCACCAGATCGCCGCGTTGGTCCGCAGCATTCGGGAACAGGACGGCTTTCCCATATACCTGAATGCCGACCACACTCATTCGATCGAGAAGGCTCGCGAGGCGGCCCAAGCCGGTTTTGACTCAGTGGTGTTCGATTGCTCCGCGTTGCCGTTCGAAGAGAATGTGACTAAGACGAAGCAGGCGGTGACCGAGATGAAAGCGATCCACCCCTCCATCGTGGTGGAGGGCGAACTCGGTTTCATCGGCAGTTCTTCTTCAATTCACGACAAGATCCCCGAAGACATGAGCCCGATGACCACGCCCGAACAAGCGAGCGAGTTCGTCCAGCGTACCGGCGTGGATGTGCTCGCGCCGGCGGTGGGTACCATGCACGGGATGCTAAAAAGCATGGTGGCGGGCAAAACCAAGAAGCATGTGGATCCGGCGCGGATCGCTGCGATCAAGCGCGCAACGCGAAAGCCTCTCACTCTGCATGGAGGATCTGGTACGGACGACCAGGGGTTTCTGGACGCGATTGAAGCTGGAATCACGATCGTCCACATAAATACGGAATTGCGGGTTGCGTGGCGCCGCGGATTGGAGTCCGCGCTGGCGAAGAAGCCGGACGAAGTGGTCCCCTACAAGCTGCTGCCGGACGTGGTCGAGTCAGTCAGACAGGTCGTGTATTCGCGCCTCCGGCTATTTAATACGTCCCTCAAGGGTGCTGCAGCACACTAATCGTCATGGCCGAAGGCGGCATCTCGGGCTAATGTCCGATGTCTACGCTGATCTCGGCTCATACTGCTATGCTGCCGCCTCCGAGCCGAACTCCAGCCGGTCAACAGCGCTCAAGTCAAGATAGGGTTCGATAGCCCTGTGAACAGTTGGCCCGTGGCCAGTCAGCCTGGACTGCACGCACAAACTCGTACCCTTTCTTGATCAATCCTCAGCTCGATCAAGTCGGCCAGCGGATAAGCTATCACGCCTCCGAGCAAACAGTCGCCTTACCCGCCATCCGGCTTGAACCGCTGAGTGGTCTTCGCGGATCCCGGCCTACGAGGTCCGACGTTGCAGCAATCGACACGGTCCAGGGTGCTCGGTCACGACGTACTTCTTTGCCGCGTTGATGGCTGGGCGACAGAGGTTGTCCCAATCAGGCCTCGCTGACCGTCCACGCCGATGGCCAGGAACGCTGACCTCCATCGTTTCGTAATCACTCGGGAAGGGAAGTCATCGGACCTGATCGAGGTTCTCGGCCGCTGAAATGCAACTCCGCGATCCGCGCATATTTGCACGAGTGATCGCAGCATCCGTCCAATGAGTACGTTGATCAGAATACCGCACGTTGGTCGAATGTACGCAAGCTGGAGTAGACGAGGCAAGTGGCCCGCTTCAGGGCCTCGAGGCACTCCGTACACGCATGACGATGACAATTTCGTATGCCTGCCAGTAACTTGAGCTCAGTCGACGAGACGCGGCGCACGATCTTCCGCTAGTCGGGCCGATCCGATTTCCATCGCGATCTGGTTCGCCAGCCGGGTTGTCAATTGGTCAATCTGACGAAGCAAAGGGACGAATGTTGCGCCGTGCTCTGAGAGCAATAGTCGCGATTCGTCCGTGCGACACAATTCCAGTATCTGCTCCAGCAGTGCGAAGGAGTCCGCAGACGCAGGTCTTCCTTGCGACGTCTTACCCTCCATTCGATCCGCTATATCCTCAAGCATCTGAGCAGAGCGCTCATCATACGCCTGAAGGGAGACAATCACAGCCTCCGGCAGTACGAAGCCCGGCAATTGGAGACGGTACTTGAGCGATGCACCCCGCATGAGGAAGAGCGCCCGCAATTGGGGTTGCCACCTCCGGATGCGGTCGCGCAAAGCCAGGTCGCGGCGCCGCGAGGGACCGAATTCGAGAAGAACCCCATCGGCAAGCGATCTCACGTTATCGAATTTAGTATTGATCGTATCGTGAAGGGCAGAGGTGCGCTGGATCGCCGACCGGATGTCAGCTGAAACTGGTTCCCGTGCGAACTGAGCTAACAGACGCAAAGTGGAAATGAACACCTTCCTCATCTCGACACTCGCCGAGGCGCCCCAGAGTTGATCGAATATCAACCACATCATCAGCAGCCCCAGGAAGACCCCGGCAACGCGGTCCCTTGCCACGGAGAGCGACGTCTCCCTCGCGAACTTCTGATTTATGTTGATCACGTAGAACACCGCGCCAAGTTGCAGCCCGAAGAATGATAATCGAGGGCTGGACGTCATGAACCACGCGGCCAGCGCCGTGACGAGCATGAAAAAAACCGTGAATCCCGCAATCGAATCGACGTACGGCAGAATGAACACCTGGGCGCTCATGCCGATGAGAAGGCCACCCACCACGAAGCCCGCGAAACGCAGAACCTGTCTCTGCCGGGATGTACCGATAGTGGAGACCGCAGTCAAGAAACAGGTGAGCATCACCGGTACGGCCATGCCCGGCCAGTCGATGGCGTTATAGATGACGTAACACGCGCTGACTGCAAAGCACCCTTTCAGCGCGAACCTAATGTGCTCCGGGTTGACGAACGCGTCGGCGGCGAAAAGCTTTGATCTTGGCATCTCTTCTGAAGGCGCTTGATACTCGTCGATGGATCGAGAACCTGCAAATGCTTGAGGGATGAGCGCGATTGTATTCTCCATCTCACGCAGCAACGGCACACGATGCGGTTCATCTTCGATATTTAACTGAATCGCGCCCGGAATTCGCCGGGACATTAGATCGCTGCGGATGCTCGCGACGGCCGCCGCCAAGTTCCGCAAATGCTCCCGATCAATGCTGGAAGGCTCAAAACTGAGCTGGGTTAGCGCTGTCGTAATATCCACGAGGCTTCCAACCAGCGCCACAACACCGCTCATCTGGGTCCTGTACTTGGGCGAATAATCCGACCGCCGCAAAGTGCGCCGCAATGTTGATGTTCCCAGCATGCCCAGCCGGATGATCTTTTCTTCGGCAGCCTGATCCACCGGGCGCCCTTCCGCGTAGCAAATCAACACGCTGTGAATCGCGGCTAAACGGTCGGCGAGGGGCACAACGATATCGTCTCCGGGCCGCATACGTCCAAAGACCAGCTCCACCCCGGAGGTAACAGCGACTGCTATGAAGGCCACCAGGGAAAGCCAAAGCGTATCTGCGACGTTAGTCCCACCCGGCACATGCCGGTCCCAAATGGTAACGGCGATGGAGATCACCAGGGCGAATCCCACGAACGCTCCGTAGTTGGTTAATACCGTGAGCGCATAGAAGGCCAGGAACAGCGAACCGATGTTCCAAAGAAAGTGAAGAAGCGGGACGCTGACAACAAATTGGACGGAGACTACTATATAGGCCACGCCGGCTGCGGCAAGAAGGAGTACCGTGCCCGCCGAGCTCAGAGTGGCTCGCGGGCTTTCGCGCGAAATGAGCAGTGCATAGATGCCGCCTAGAAACGCGTAAGGAATGCGAAACGTGTTGCAGATAATCATCACCAAAGTTGCAGCCAGAACCATGCGCGCTACGGTCAGGGCCCGGCCTGGATACGGAGCGAGTTCGTGTTTGAGGAACTCCCATAGCCACGTCAATGGCTGGGGCGGGGTGCGTCCGGTATGTCGTGCGCGAGGGTCGCCACCTCAACGTCCTCGAATCACGACGACCGCTGACTCGCTCACTCGAAACAGGTCCGGAGGAGGGTTTTCCACACGCACGCGAACCGGGTAGCGAGTGGCCAGGTGCACCCAGTTCAGGGTTCTCTGCACATCCGGAAGGACTGGCCCCAAACGGCCCACCACGTCCGCATCCGGAGTAACCCCGAAGCCGATGCTGTCCACCACGCCCGTGAAACGGACATCTGGTTTGGACATCACATAGACCTCGGCCTTCATTCCCGGAGCGATATGCTGCAGCTGGCCTTCACGAAAATTGGCTACCGCCCACCACGTGCGCGCGTCGATCAATGTGAACACCTGCTGGCCGACGTGTGCGTAGGCGCCTTCTGAAATCGTCAGATTCGTGACGCGAGCCGCAAACGGCGCATAGACCCGGCAGTTGTTGAGATTGTAGCGGGCTGTTTCTACAGCCGAGGCCCTTGCGCCGCGTTGGTTGACCAATGGTTCGAGCGTGGTGACGGCATGCTGTGCCTGTTCGTGCTGGGCATTGCTCTGGACCAGCATGGCCCCCGAGCGTTCCTGTTGAGCCAGCGCGGACTGCAATCCCGCCTGCGCCAAGCGCAGTTGAGATCCCGCCTGATTCACAGATTGTGCCTGCGCAATCTCTGAAGTCCTGGCCCGATCCACTTGATCCACCGTGACAAACTGCTTGACCAGCAGAGGCTCAATGCGATGCAGGTTGTCGCTCGCATAAGTCCACTCCGCTTTGGCGCGGCTGACGCCCTGTTCGGCGTTCGCCACATCAGCCCGGGCCTGATCCACCGCCGCCGCCGATCGAGTGACATCAGCTTCTGTCCCTTGAATATTTGCCTGGGAAACGGAAACCGCGCTCACCAGCGCCGCGATTCTTCGCCGCTCATCCGCGATCTGTCCCTCCAGAGCCGCCTGCTCTGAAACTGCGTTCTCCAGAGCGTAGCGATATGGCCTGTCGTCGATTTCGTAAAGCAGGTCCCCTTGCTTCACGAACTGGTTGTCGCGTACATTCAGACGCACGATCGGACCCTCCACCTGAGGCGCAATTCCGATGAAATTGGCTTGTATCTCGGCATCGTCGGTGCGTGGATAGGAGTTCACGTGATACAGCACCAGAAGCCCGAGCGCCACTGCGCCAATCACGATAGCCGCACTTAGCAGACCTCCGAGGAGCCTTCCAATTTTCGTATCGGTGTTGGACGTCATGAGAATTTCCTCCCTATCGAAAGAATGCGAGCCAAAGCGCGAAACTAAAGAGCGCCGCCAGGCTCGGATAGGTCAAAACCGGAAGCGCGATCACAATATGAAGACGCGACAGGAGCCATCGAACGGCCGCCGTGAGCAGCAGGCCCAACGCCAGGCACGCAAGCCAGGCCGGAAAGAACGAGCCTAGGACATCGAAAGAAGGAGCCCGCCCGCAACCCGTCAAGAACAACGCTGCGAGCATGAACTCGCAACCCGAAATGCGCTGGCGCTGATTCGTGCTCATGGCCGAGATTTCCTGGTGTTGGATTGGATCGAGTCGGCGGAACGGAATGCTAGATCCGCCAGTGCCGTTAGTACCTGCGTCCGCGCCAGGATGTCCGCGGAGCGGGCTTGGGCGAGCACGTTCTGGGCCGCCGTGACGTCCAACAGATTGCGAACACCGTAATTGTAGGATTGCAGAGCGGCGGCATAGGACTGGGTGGCGGAGTTTAGCAGCGCGGTAGCCGCTTGGCGCTGGCGAAACGCGGTGTTCAAATTCGAATAGGCGGTCCAAACTTCGTCTTCGATGCTATCGCGCGCGGCGTTCACCTGCGCCTCGGCCTCGCGGATTCCGGCTTCCGCCTGCATCAGGCGGTTTCGGCGCGCGCCTCCGTCAAACACGGTCCAGCTCAAGCTGAGGGCCAGTCCGCCGGTTAAGTCGGCTGTGTGTCCCGACCGCAGCGTCTGCTGCTGCAGGTAAAGCGATTGAGCGCTCGGGTCGGCTTTGAAATTCAAGCTGGGATAGTACGCGGCCCGCGCTTCTTTCCGCTGCGCCTGCGCGAAGCGGATGCCGGCCACCTCAGCCTGAAGGTCCGGCCGTTGGTCCAGAGCGCGATAGGTCGCCTGCTCGACGGTTTCGCCGATCGACTCGGGTGTGGGCACTTCGCTCAGCGGCTCGACGCGAATCATTGTCGCGGCGGGTGCCCCCAAAGCCGTAGCTAAATCACCCCGAGCGCTTTCCTCCGCGCCTAACACCGCCTGCAGATCATATTCCGATTGCGCGGTCGCACTGCGCGCCTCCAGAACGTCGGGCAGAGTTGCCAAACCATTCCGCAGCCGGTCCTCCGCGGCTTGTTGCACCGCCTCCGCATTAGCCAGATTTGCTCTTGCGGCGGTCTCCTGCGCGGTCGCATTCAGCAGGCGATAATAGGCCTGCTGAACCTGAAAAATGAGTCTCCGGTGAACGTCGTTAAAACCGAAGTTCGCCGCCAGTACTCGCGTGCTCCCTTCGGCGATTCGGGCGCGGCGGGCCCCGAAGTCAAAGATTGTGTAGTTGAGATCCAATGACGCCTCAACCGCGGTATCCGTGTGCCGGTAGAAGCGGCTGCCAAGCGGAATCTCCTCGCGATCCACACCTGTGAGCGCGACGGCCGATAAGGTCGGATATAGTTCGCTGCGTGCGATCCCGAGGGCTGCGGCCTGGGCGCGCGCGTTTTCCCAAGCGACACGCGTCTCGGGATTGTGGGCTTCAGCCAGATCGATCAGTTCTGCTAAAGAATAGGCCTTGTTGGGGTCGACAGGAAAGGCCGGTTGACGGAGGCGCTTCCCATAGGTTGTGATTTGTCGTTCGTCGAAGCTATGCCACGGGCGATCGGGCGACGGCGGCGGACTTTGAGCGAAGAGCGGAATGCCGCCCATCAGAATCACGAGGGGAATCGATATTCCCGGACGTTGGCAATGGTGCGAGCTGGGCAATTTTCGATCCCCTACCGTCAGCGGCCACTTCGCGCATATCCGTTTGGCGGCTGCTCTCCGTAAGAAGAGCACCTGACGCTCCACTCGCACGGAGCAGGTCCGGAAAGCAATTGTTTTATCAGGAGGCCTGCAGTGGTTAGGCCGACAGATAGGAAATGCACTGCGAATTTCCGCCACAAGAGCTCTGAAAAGCACAAGGACCACGGAACTGGCATTCCCGGCACGCGCGGCTGGCTTCGGCTGGAATGTGGAATCTAGGATCCAGTGAGACGTGAGTGAGGCGAGCGCTACTGCGACCAAGATCAACGTTCGGAGTCGGCAGTTCGCCAGTGACTTATCAAACAGCATGACCGTCAGGTCGATCCGAGGCCGCCGAACTACTCGCGCAACACCTTTGGCCCACTCACGTAGGGACTTCCGCGCTCATAAAATCGCCATCGTCGATCGACATTGCGGGTCAGCCCGATGCGCGCGCTCTCGCCGATGGCGCCAGTATTCTGCACGGCAGCCGCGAGCCAAAGTGGACCAGCGGCGCACATATCCAGGCCATTTTGTCCGAGATCAATCTGCATCGCTTCGGCGAGGCGGCCAGGACCCCTGGCCAAATCGATCAAGCGTGTCGCGGCGCGGGAACGCTGCATCAACTCGATTCCCTCAATCGGTTCGAGCGCACGTAAGAGGACTCCGCCACCAACGCCGCGCGCCTCGCTTGTAACATTCAGCATGAACGAGGACCCATACACGAAATAGACGTATGCGTGCCCCCGCCCGGCAAACAGGGAACTATTGCGCGGCGTCTGCCCGCGGAACGCGTGACCTGCCGGGTCGCCAATTGGATAAGCTTCCGTTTCGACAATCCGCCCGCTGAGCCTGCCGGCCGGAACATCGTGGACCACTACTTTGCCGATCAAATATCGCGCCAACTTCACGGTATCCACCGGAAGCTCCGCCCGGCGAAGACGGCGGAGACGGCCACCTGGCGCAGGCTGATCTGAGTGTTTCATTTTTTGGTGCACTACATCAACCACGCCGATCTCTGATGGTATTCTTCGCGATCACGCTGGACAGCCAATCTGCGCCGGCGAAACGGGACGGCCATGTTGTCACCGGCGCACTGCTATTCGTCCACGAACCGCTGTCCTTCAGGCAGCAGCGTCCTGCGGAACCCGGTGGACTTCCTTGATAAGACCGGTTTCCACGTCGAAAATAAAGCCTCGCACAGGAACCTCTTTGGCGATCCACGGATGGGATCTGACCTTCTTGATCTGTTCCCGTGTGTTCTGTTCAGGGTCCTTGAAAGAGAACAGGCGCATCGGAGCGGGCGACGCGTCGCCGGTTAAGGCAGTGAGTTTCGCGTTCAGCTCACCGTCGGTGAATGTCGTGAATCCGCAGCCGGTGTGATTGAGGAGCATGATCTCCTTCGATCCCAGGACGCGGGTGGAAACCACCAGCTCTCCGAGCACATCTTCGGTTACCGCTGGCCCGCCGGTTCGGATAACGTCGAGGTCGGCTTGCGGCAGCCCCAGGATTCCAGGGAGGTCTGAAAGTCTGGGATCCATGCAGGTTACAACCGCGATTTTGGGTGTTGGAGGCGCCCCCAGTTTTCGATCGTACTTCTTAGCATATGTCTGGTTCGCTTTAAGCGCTTTGTCGATAATACTCATTCGTAAGTCTCCATATTGGGTAATGTAGTTGGTCAGAACAACCCCCCGGTTTCGGGTGCAATCCTCACCACGTGAATCATCGATTGCAAGTGCGGGGCCTTCGCGGCAGCAGGTTCGTCGCTCGCAAACGTGCCGCCGCTACACTATCTGGAAGACGCTCGCCGGTTTCAGGACGGCGCGGGGTATGACAGTTGGCGAATATCCGACGTGGCATGTAGTCGGATTGTCAGCGAGCCTGGCCTCGCTCGATGCTTACGCTTGCAGCAAACAACCGCGGGATCATGCCGCCAGCGGAAAGATGGTCATCTCCAGTAACTCAAGATCAATGGGCGTTGCTGATCAGAGCTTATCGAACAGGATCAGGCAGAATGCCAGCGGAGCGTAAATGATGGACACCATCAGCAATCGCTTGGCAGCGAGGTTGGATCTTTCCAGAGCCAATCGTCCGCTGTAATAGAGGTAAACCGCACTCGTTATGCAGGCTAAGATGCGATAGGCGGGGCCGGCGCTGGCGATCAAGCCGACGGGGATGAGGGCGAGCGAAGGCACCATCGCTTGCCACGACATAAATCGCGCACTATGCTCTCCGCGGGGAAGAACTAAATATCCAGCCCGAGCGTAGTCGTCGCGATACATCCAGGCAATCGCCATGAAGTGGGGGAACTGCCAAAGAAACAATATCGCGTACAGCACCCAAGCCTCGGCGCTTAACCTCCCGGACGCCGCGGCCCATCCGATCAGCGGGGGCATGGCGCCGGAAAAAGCACCGGCCAACGTACACCATGGCGTCATTCGTTTGAGCGGTGTATACAACGCTACGTAACCCACTAACGTGACAGCAGCCAGGAGGCTCGCGAGAACGTTCACCGTCGCCGCCAGATAAATGGCGCCCGCGAAGGACAGCAGAAGTCCGAACCGCCGGGCCGACGCCGGCTCCAGTTTCCCCGCCGCCAGGGGCCGTCTTGCGGTCCGCCGCATGCGTGCGTCAAAGCGCCGCTCAATATATTGGTTCAGAGCACTCGCGCCGCTCGATAAGAGCAGCGTGCTCAGCAGGGTGTGAATCAGCAGCAGGAACGGGAAGTGATGAAGATCAGCAGGCAAGCCCAGGTAAAAACCCGCGCAGGTTACGATCGCAATCAGAAAGTTGATTTCCGGTTTCGTTAGCGCCCAGTAGGCGGCTATTGCCGCAGACGGCCGTGCGGGGTAAGGTTGCTGCGCGGCCGTTGCGACATTCATACAGCCTCCGCGTTCAAAGCGCGCCGCTGCGGCGAGAGGGTCCGGATTGTGACCGCGGCAGCCGGAGCCAGATAGACAAACGTGACCCAAACCCACATCAGCGCGCCCGCACACTCCTGATCTCCGAGAGGTGAGATGTTGAAGAGCGGATGCACAGACAGATAGTGCGGATAGACCACGCGGCCACAAAACGTAAGAAACGCCGACAGGGCGTCGCACGGTAACGTCGCCAGGAAAAGGTACACCGGCACGCCCCACGGGGACCACGTCGCGAGGCTTGGCCAGGGCTGCACGACGGGCCACCAGAATAGAATGCCGGCGGCGAAAAAGCACGCATATTCGACTGCATGCCACCGCATGGACCGCATGCCCAGTTCGAACAGAGTGGGAATGTGCCATGCCACTACGGTTGCCGTGCCGGCGAACCAACAGAAGACCGGGTGTGTGATCCGCCGAAGCGGCTCTGAAACCAGCCGCCCGAACGGTTTCCGCAATCCATCCAGCAGGACGACGACAGGGGCGCCGAGCAGAATGAGTGGAGCGCTTACCGTCATCAGAATCAGGTGCTGCGCCATATGGGCTGTGAGCAAGTGATGATCTAAGGCGGCGAGGGGAGACGCGACAATCGCCCATAGCGCAAGTAATCCGCCCGAAAAGGCTGCCAGTCGGCCGACGGAGAGTAGTTGTGGAATCGCATTACGAAGCTGGTACCAGCCCCGCACGTAGACGAATTCCACTGCGATCAGGACCAGCGTGACGAATAGGGACGCCATGGTTGTCCTACTGGAGCGCTCCAGTTTCACTGGCGCGAGAGGCGTCGCGTGCCGGCGTCAGTCCGGACGGATGCAGCGTTTCGAGAAACGCCACCAGTGCAGTTGTCTCGGCGGGACTTAGGTTTTTTCCATACGCCGGCATGTTACCGCCACCCTGAATCACCTGACGTATCAATTGATCCCCGGTAAGCTGAACGGCCACACGATCCAGTTCCGGTCCGCGCTTCCCTCCAGCGCCGCCCAGCGCGTGGCAGTTGTGGCACTGCTTGGCTTGAAAAACGAGCGCCCCTTGGCGCTCCAGTGCGGTGCGCCCTTTCAGGTATGGTTCCGGAATTGGTTCACCGCTCCCCGCATCCATCACCGGACTCCACGGCGCATTGCCGGCCAGATGTGTGAATGTGCCGAGCGAGACGGCGACCAGCAGAATCGCAAGAACCGCTATGGGCCTGCGCTTCCAGCTCTTCTCGCCTTCTCCCGAAATGAACGGCAGCGCTACCAGCAGCCCCAGCGCAATCACAGGCCCGATCAGCAA
This sequence comes from Bryobacterales bacterium, assembly GCA_963776805.1. GTDB lineage: Bacteria > Acidobacteriota > Terriglobia > Bryobacterales > Bryobacteraceae > Palsa-89. The sequence goes on along the minus strand of CAVZOD010000025.1, from coordinate 1,742,273 downwards.
CGCTGGAGTTTCCATCGACGGCGGCAGCAAGGACAGCACCGCATACAGCCACAAGAAGAAGTAATCCGGCCGGGGCACGGTCTGGATGATCGTGGGATCCGGCTGCCCGCTCGGTCCGAACGGTCCGAAATGAAGCGCGCATACGGCAATCGCCAAAAGGATGAACCCCGAGAAAAATATGTCCTTAACAATGGCGACGGGTACAAACGGAATGCCGTCCTTGCGTGTCAGTTCGTGATATTCCTTCACATACGTCGCGCGGCGGACGATGCGTCCCGGCATCGGCCATTCGTTCACTCCGAGCCTCAGCACCAGGAGCAGGTGCAGGCCGACAAATGCAATCAGCAATCCTGGGATCACAAACACGTGCAATGCGAAAAATCGCGAGAGCGTAGCACCGGCTATGATCGGGCCTCCCAACAGAAGGTTTACGATCCAGGGCCCCAGAACAGGTATGCGGCTTGAAATAGACGCGCCGATGCCCAGCCCCCAATACGCATCCTGATCGAATCGAAGCACCTGGCCGGTAAAGGCCATTCCGAGGGTTACGAGAAGCAGAAGAATCCCAACCACCCAGGTCAGCTCTCTCGGAAATTTGTAAGCTCCGAAAAGGAACACCTGCACCATGTGGATCAGGACGATCGCGATCATGAAATTCGAGCCCCAGCCGTGCAGAGCTCGAATGAACCAGCCGAGTGCCACCTGGTGATTGAGAATCTGCAGGCTGTTCCACGCTTCTCCGGCGGAGGGCACGTAAAGCAGGGCGAGAAGAATGCCAGTGACAAGCTGGAGTGCGAATACAATCAGCGCCGCGCTGCCAAAGACGTAAGCCCAGCTTGCCGATTGGCGCGGCACCTGGTGCTGCATAGTTTCCCGGATCGGGGTAGCAAGCTGCACTCGCGCTTCGAACCAGGCTCCCAGCTCTTTTATCAGGCGCATGGCGTTTTACCGAGAGAGATGTTGATAAGGCGCGCGCTGGGAGCTCCGGGTGTGGGCATCTCGCCCGGCTGGATCAGCAGATTCCCCTGCTCCACCTTGTAGCGGTATTCAAACAGGCCGCGCTCCGGAGGTCCCGAGGCGCGCGAGCCGTCGGAATAGTAGACGCCGCCATGGCATGGGCACATGAACAGACCCGACTGTGGAAACCAGCGAACCGGACATCCCAGATGCGCGCAATTGATCGCAAACACCTGGAACTTCTCACCGTCCACGTGACGCACCCAGCAGGGAATGTTCGCGGTTTCCCCATCCGATGGAGTCGCGGCCGGGCTTCGATAAGTCGCAAGACGCGTCTGCCCTTCGGGAAATTGACCCAGCGTGCCCAGCGAGAGCCAGGATTCATTCCCTGGCCTCGGGTCGCGAATCACGGGAGAAAGGATGTAGCGCACGATCGGCACCGCGAGGATTGCGCCGACCATCCCGTTAAAAAGCATTCCGAGTTTCACCAACACCCCGCGTCGGGACAGTCCCTCCGGCGTAGTCATCGAATTCCTCCTTCGGCGTGCAGCGCAGCGGAATAGGGCTGGCCTGGGAACTGCGCCCGCTGCGCGGCAAGCCAAGCCACCACATCGGAGACATCCTCCGGCGACATCGGCTTGCCTGGTACGTCGCCCCGCCAATCGGGAGCGCCCAAATCGTGTCTCCCGACAATTACGGTTGTGCGAAGATTCTGATCGCTCACCAGCGCAAGATACGAGCCATCCACAATGGAGCCTGCCCGCTTGCTTCCATGGCCGTCTGCGCCGTGGCACGACGAACAGTAAGTACCGTAGACGTCTGCCCCGCGCTTCGGATCGCCGGGACCCTGAGCTGCGTAGGGCGGGGGATCGTCCGGTTTCGCCCAGCGGGTTCGAATTCCGCGGATGATGACGTCGATCTGGCCGTCGGTCAGCATTCCGCCCGAGCGTTGCGCAAACGCCGGCATAGAGGTTCCGGCAACTCCATCGGCGGTTACGCGGCGAATGATCGTGTCGTCGGCGATGGCGAGATAAACCGGATCGCCAAGGCCAATTGCGGCGCCGCCCGTTCCGTTCGCACCGTGGCATCCGGAACAGTTTCTGGCATAGAGGAAATTGAAGTCCATAATTCTGTTCGGTCGGATGACCTGTGCATCCGCTGGATTGCGAGTGCCACAAGCGGTGGTGGCCGCCAGGGATGCTGCCAGGACCAGGGGTGCGCAGTTCATCGGCTTTCGTCCTTCATTCCCGAAGCTTCCATGCCCGAACGGATGGCGAGCGGCAGGCGCTGCCAGGTGCGTATGCGTTCCTGCTGTGAAACAATGATGCCTGCCACAATCCCAAACGCGACTTGCGAAGCCACGAACCAGAGCCAGTGAATGCGCTGGTTGAGCACGGGATTCACAATTCCAAGAATGCTGTGAATCAAGCCAGTCCAAAATAGCGGCGCGATGAAGCCGCCCAGCAGAATCGGATGCCGCGGCAGCATCGGCAGCATTGCGCCGTAGAGCAACCCGACCAGCAGCGATGTAATCACGTGAATTGCCGTGGCGATCAGAAAGACGCTCAGATGAAATGCAGCGATCTTAGCCGTGGTGTCCGTCATGGCGCCCGGTAGAAAACCGGCGGCCAGCAGGTTAATGGGATACCAGATGCTGTGCTGGCTGATGACACCGTACAGCATCGCCACCACCGCCATCGCCACGCCCCCGGCAAGACCGCCTTTGACGCCTGCGGAAATCGGATAGATCTCGAGTGGCAAATAAGCCCGCTGCAAATCATTCGCTACCGCCACTCGATCCACTTCGCGTCTCGCCGTCGTGACGGCCGCCGTTCCCGGCATCACTGCGACCGTTTCATGAGCTTCTTCTGGCAGAACATCGCGGAACCACCCAACGGCGCCCGCGATGGCGAGAATGGCTCCGAGCACGCTGACAGCCCCGCTGGTTACCATTCCCGCGAACAGCAGCGTGAGCCCGAATGCAAGCGCAATCGGCCACGGGGTGGGCGCGGGCATCTGGATTGTGTCCGTTTCGGATTCGCCCTGGTTCACCAATTCAACCGCCATTCGCTTGCTCCTTTCTCTAGCGCCCGACCATGTACACGACTGTAAAAACCACCACCCACACCACATCCACGAAGTGCCAGTACATCGACAACACTTCGGCGCGTCCGGCGTGCTGCGTTCCCACGTCTCCGCGGAGCGCGAACACCATTACCGCCGCAAGCGCCAGCAGGCCCACCGTTACGTGAAATGCGTGCAGGCCGACCAGGGAGTAGTAGGTCGTCCCAAACAAGTTAGTCTGGATGGTCAAGCCCTCGTCGTAGATCAGGTGACGCCACTCTCGAAGCGTGCCCAGAAGAAAAATCAATCCCAGGGCGATGGTCAGAAGCCACCAGAGACGAAAGGAAATGGTTTTCCCGCTCCTCAGCGATCTCACGGCGAAGTGAATCGTGAGGCTGCTCGACAGCAGACAAATCGTCAGGAAGATCGGAGCATGGAGCACGTCGCCGGGTTGGGGTCCGGTAAGACTCTTGCCGGTGTAAAAAATGTAAGCAATCACGAAGATCGTGAAAATCGCAACCTCGGCGGCAATCAGGCAATACATTCCCACGGGGCCGCGCGCGGGGAGATCCCAGCGAAGATTGTCTTCCTGGATTGTTATGGACGGTGTGCTCATGACGTTACTCGTAATGCCAATCGGGATCTTCCGGATGCTTCAGGTCCCATAGCGGCCGCCGGCTCCTGACCTCCGGGAGCTTCGCAAAGTTGTACGCAGGCGGCGGCGAACTGGTGGACCATTCGAGCGTCCACGCGTCCCAGGGATCGCCCCCGGCCAGGCCGCCACGGAAGTACGACCAAAGCATGTTCCAAGCGAAAAACAGCACGCCCGCGGCCTGAAACAATACGCCGATCGTGACAATCAGATTCCAGATGTCCCAGCCGCGCCCCGGCTCGTAGGTGTAGATTCGGCGAGGCATCCCGAGAATGCCGGGAATGTGCATGAAGTCGAACGTCAGATGAAATCCGATGAGGAAAAGCCAGAAATGCAGCTGACCGAAGCGCTCGTTGTACATTTTCCCGGACATCTTCGGGAACCAGTAGTAAAAGGCCCCAAAGATCGCGAACAGGATGCCACCCACGATCACGTAGTGGAAGTGCGCCACCACAAAGTACGACGCGGTCAGTTGCCAGTCGAAAGGCGCCGCGGCCAGCATCACTCCCGTCAGGCCCGCGATCAGGAACTGGAACAGAAACGCGATACAAAACAGCATCGGAACCCTGAAGTGAATCTGCCCTCCCCACATGGTGGCGAGCCAGTTGAAGATCTTGATACCGGTGGGAACGGCGATAGCCATGGTGGAGAGGACAAAAAAGGTATTTCCGGCCGCGCTCATGCCAACCGTGAACATGTGGTGGGCCCAGACGTTCATGCTGATAAATCCGATGCAGACTGTGGCCGCCACCATGATGGGGTAGCCGAACATCGCTTTGCGGAAAAAACCGGAATGATCTCCGAAACGAACGCGAAAGCGGGGATCACGAGCACATACACTTCGGGATGTCCGAAGACCCAGAAGAAGTGCATCCACATCACGGCGGAACCGCCGGCCTGGGTATCGAAGAAGTGTCCACCCAGGTAACGATCGACGAGCAGCATCAGTTGCGCAGCCGTCAGCGGGCCGATCACGAGAATCACCAGGCCCCCCATCGTGAGATTCAGCCACGCCAACAGCGGCATCTTTCCCAGGGTCATTCCCTTGCACCGCAGGCAGACAATAGTCGCGATGATGTTGGCCGCGGTTCCAATACTCCCGATGCCGGAAACCAGCAGCGACAGGGTCCAGAAGTCGGTGCTGTGTCCAGGCGAAAATGCCTGCGCCGTCAGCGGGGCATAGGCGAACCACCCAACGTCCGGAGCGTTGCCGGCCCCGTAAAGGCCGTCGCCACCGACAAAACTGAAATACAGAAGGAGCCCCCCGAGCGCCATCATCCAGTAGCTGAAAGCGTTCAGGCGCGGAAACGCCATATCGCGCGCGCCAATCATCAGGGGGATCAGGTAATTCGCAAATCCAAATACGAGCGGCATGGCCACGAAGAAAATCATGGTTGTTCCATGCATGGTGAACATGCGGTTAAACACCTGAGGCGAGACGAAATTGTTGAGCGGACGGATCAGTTGGATCCGCATGATGGTCGCCTCAACTCCCCCGATCACAAGAAACACCAGTGCAAAGAAGATGTACAGAAGGCCGATGCGTTTGTGATCGACGGTTGTCACCCAGTCGTGAAGTTGCTCCACAAGCGGGCGCTGCGCCGTGACTGTTCCACGAAGTGAAATGGATTGGGCCGGCATCAGCGTAGAGTCTCCAGATATTGAGTCACGGCGTCGAGTTCGGGGTCGCTCAAACCCATGGCCGGCATTTTGCATCCCGGTTTGAAGGTGTTGGGATCCTGAATCCAGCGCCGCAGATTTGCCGGTGTGTTCGTCGCCGCGCCGGAAGCGATCGTGTCGCGGCTCATCAGGTGAGTCAGGTCCGGGCCGAAGCGCCCGTTTGCGGCGGTTCCGGCGACGGTATGGCAGTTGATGCAGGCCGTCTGCTCAAAGATCTTCTGTCCTTCCGAGATTGGGCCGCTGGCCTGCGCCGGCAGGCGCTGCTCCCGAACCCACCGGTCGAACTCATCCCGCGTCTGCACATACACGCGAATCAGCATCAAAGCGTGCTGGGTCCCGCAGTACTGGGCGCACTGCCCAAGAAAAAGCCCGGTCTCATGCGGGTCCACCCACATGCTGTTGGGGTGATTCGGTATAAGGTCAGTCTTGCCAGCCAGGCGCGGCACCCAGAAGCTGTGATCTGTGTCCGCGGAAAGCAAAGTAAGAAAGGCCGGCGTTGGATGCGCCGGGTCGCTTACCGGAATGTGCAGTTCATTCGCAGTCACCACGCCCAGCGACGGATATCGAAATTCCCACCAGAACTGATGTCCGATAACGGTGACTTCAATGGCGTTGTCAGGCTTGGGGGCGTTCTGGATACTGGCGATAACGCGCGCAGCCGCCAGAAACAGGATCACCACAATGAGAACCGGAATGACCGTCCACGCCAGTTCTAGTTGACTGCTGCCGTAAACCTGCGCGGGCTCGCGCCCCTCGGCCGTCTTCCTTTTTCTGAACTTCACAACCGCATAGGCAAGCAAACTGAAAACAACCAGGAATACCGCGGCTGTAACCTCCAGCACGAAGAGAGAAAGGTCAAGAATCGACTGGGCCGGAGTGGATACCGGCGCAAAGATATTCGTCGGACTCAGAAAGGGCGCGCCGACGAGAAACGCTGGAATGAAGGAAGGTTCCATCGGATGTCACCGCGCCGTAGTTCGGCCGATCGTTCGCTCACGTTCCGCCCATGCTGGCAGGTGCGCCAACTGGGCTTGCCGCAGTTCCGCCCGCGCTTTGTAGCCGGCCGCTGGCGCTCGGCGTCGCGCTGAGACAAGTCCTGTCCCCCTCGTTAACTGGCTTCCGGCGATTCGCTCGCCTTCGGCGCGCAACTCGACCACCGTTTCGCGCTCGCGGACGGCTGCGCGATGTTTGCCGAAATCGAAAACGTTGTCACTGAGGAAGATTCCAAAGGTGTAAAAGTTGCGGACCAGGAACGGCACACCGTTCTGGTAACTTTGGCGGGCCCGGGTGGAGTGCCCGCGTGCCATCGCGGTCCGGAGCATTGCGCCCGCTGCCAAGAACGAAGGACTTCTCATTTCACTTCCTCCACTGATTTGAAATATTGAGATCGCAGCGCCCCGCCGGCAAGCAACAGAGCGGCGGAAAGGCATCGCGAGAATGGATTTCCACGGCCATCACATGACTCCTTCCAACGCGCGGACTTGTGGCGAAGAGCTGCTCGTTGTACGAAGCCGGGCCGGCTGATTGGCGTTCCTGGCAAGCAGGCCGGGCACACGATCGGGGCTGCCAAGGTCTGCCCATCCCGGGCCAGAATCGCGAAGCACCAGAAGTCTGTTCGCCTGATAGGCCAGGATGTCTCGCGAAGAGTCGACGCTCCGCAACCGGGCGTAGATGGGCGCCAGATCGTTATCGGCCAGCGCGCGCTCGATGCCGGCGTTCGTAACCCAGGCACCAATCCCTTTGGCCGCACCGGTCACAGTCATCGTCTTGCGTTTGGTCTGCATTGTCTTCGGCAACGCCATATCGTTCCGGCAGAGCTGCTGGCACTACGCCAGAGGCAATGGAGTGGCCGTCGCTAAATCGCCGAAAACGCGCAGTCCCCGCGCGCCGGTCGACACTCAAATGTCGGCAATGTGAGTCGGTGATTCGACGGGAGTGCGTCGACGGTGAAAAATACGGCCCTTGATGAGATCAGTTCTATCTAGATAGAGATGGTGCGGGCGATACGGGGCTTGGCTGGGCGCGCGGAGTCCAGCACGGCAGTTGCGGCGTCTAGGTTCGCCTGTGCGGCGGCCTCGGCGGGAAGATCGCGACTGGGCCCGGTCTTGAACAGCCTACACGCGCAGGAGTGATGGGGCCCGCTCCGGGACGCTAGCGCTCGACGCCGAAGAGGCCGGCTTTCCACGCGATGAGGCCGTCGAGGCTGTATCGGCCCGGTCCGGAGAAGATCAGCCAAAGGAGGATCAACGTGTAGAGCACCTCGGGAAGGTACAGGAAGTCGTCGAGCCAGGCCAGGACGCCGCTCGCCTGAATGCTGTGGATCCGATTGGTGGCGATCGCGACAAGCATGTCACCGGCAAGGATGGCGGCGCATAGCGGCGTCAGCAGCCCCAGTGCCAGGCCCGCGCCGCACGCGAATTCGACTATTGCGACGAAGAGTGCACTGACGTGCGGGAACGGGATGTGTGATTGGATCAAAGTCTGCTCCAGCACGCCGAACTGGGCTCGCACGAACAGCTTGGTCCCGCCGGAAATACAGAAAAAGATGCCGATCAGGACGCGCGCAGCAGTCACCGGCATCCATTCTCCGGCGCGGAGCATCGTCAATGCGCTCTGGATCACGTGCGTCATGTTTTGCGACTCAACCCGCCGGCCATTGGTGCATCCCATTCTCTCGCCGTTCGCGCCGCGGTGTCCATGGGACGAGCATACCGCAAGCTCTGCCGTATTCGCGATCGATGGTAATGATCGTGATCATTCAAAAGCCTCGCCATATAGCTCCGCGTACAACACAGCAGGCCGCGGTGGCTTTCACCCGCTTAGCAAACGCATTCCGCGCTGGGCGTCTGCTCAACACTCGCGGAGGCACGGCACTGTTCATCCGCCCGCCGCAGAACGGTGCGCTGCCCGCGGGGATCGGCGTGTTTCAATTCCAAGTTTTCGCATCTTATAAATCAGCGTAGTGCGCGGCAATCCAAGCCGACTGGCCGCACCGCCCTGCCCTCCGATCAGCCAGTTGGCTTGCTCCAATGTTTCCAGGATATGTTCCCGATCGGCGTCGGCAAGCGTGCGGCAAGCGCTCTCCGAGCGATGCGTCGCCGTATGCCTCAAGTCCAGCGGCAGGCGCAGCACCGAGCCGGGCGAAAAGAGCACCGCGCGCTCGATAAAATTTTGTAGTTCCCGAATATTTCCTGGCCAGTCGTGCGCTTTGAGAACCTCCAGCACTTCATCGGGAATCATATCGATGGGCTTGTTGAGGCGGGCAGCAAATTTTGCTACGAAGAACTCCGTCAGCGGCAGGATGTCCTGAACGCGCTCACGCAACGGAGGCAGGCAGATTGGAATTACGTTCAACCGGTAGAACAGGTCCGCACGAAACAGCTTTTTGGTCACCAGTTGGGCGAGATCCTGGTTGGTCGCCGCCACCACCCGCACGTTCACCCGGACGGTCTGGTTGCTGCCCAAACGCTCGAACTCCCTCTCCTGCAGGGCGCGTAACAGCTTGGGCTGAAGTTCGAGCGGCATGTCGCCAATCTCGTCCAGAAAGAGCGTGCCCCCATCGGCCATCTGAAATCGCCCCTTGGTTTGTGTGCATGCGCCGGTGAAAGCGCCTCTTTCGTGGCCGAACAGCTCGCTCTCTAACAATGCGCTCGGAATCGCTGCGCAGTTCAGCGCTATAAAGCGGTTGTGGCGCCGAGGACTAGCCTCATGAATGGCTCTCGCAATCACTTCTTTTCCGGTGCCTGTTTCGCCCTGGATCAAAACAGCGGAGTCTACTGGTGCAATTCTATCCACGTCTGCGAGCACAGCCCGGAATTTCGGACTGGATCCGATCAAATCTAAAGTAGCCACGGTGTTACTCCTTTAATACATGTGAGATGTGTTCCGCGTTTTCGTCTGATCAAGCCAGCTCGCGCTGTGTCTTTCAATCTTTGCCGCCCCAAGTGCATCCTAAGTACACTTCGATGATAGGGGCGGGGTCGAAAACTGACAATTATAGGTTCATTTATGCCGGTTCAAATCGAAAGTGGCGAGTTGTTTCGTGAAGGCGCAAGGATGGCGAACGGAGAGGCTGGCTGCTCTCAAACGGAAGGTGCTTATTGAGCTTCGCATAATATAGAGTCAGTCAAGGGACAGTTCGGCCTGCTTCCAGAAGGCAGTAATGAGGCGTGGGCGGCGGCGCATCCGTTTTAGCGTCTTGCGCGCCGTATCATTGAGCGACCAGAAGTCCTTCGGGCAAACATTGGGCAGGGTGTGCTGCTTCCAGTAGGCCCAGATGTACTCGACCGGGTTGAGCTCAGGGGCATAACCCGGCAGGTATTCGACGCACAGCCGTTGGCGATTCTGATCAATGAAGTCTCGCGTGACCTTGCTTTTGTGCGCGGACAGCCGATCCCATACGATGGTCAGCGGTCCTGGGATGTGGCGCAGCAACGCCCCCAGAAACTCCACGACCTCGGCACTTTTGATCGATCCTTTGTAAAGACGGAAGTAGAAGTTGTAGAAGGTCAGGCCGGCGACGGCCGACATCTTGTCCCAGTTGAAGTTGTACTGCAAGATGGGGGTCTGGCCGCGCGGCGACCAAGTCCGCACCCGGCGAGGCCGCTGGCTCACTCCGCTTTCGTCGATGAAGACGATCGTACGGCCTTCCGTCTGGGCTTTTTTTTAATATCGGGCCAACGCACACGCTTCCATTGGCGGATTGCTTCCTCGTTCCGTTCGCGCGCCCGACCTTCCGGGCGCTGGCAACTCCAACCCAGGCCGTCCAGCACCTTCCAGACATGGCCGGGATGGTATTGAACGCCGAACTCGCTTTCGATCAGGTGGGCAATTCGCCAGCAGGTCCACAAGGGCGTTTCGTATCCGAGTACCTCCGGGCCTTTTTGCAACAAGTCGCCGAGGCGCTCCAGATCCGCTTCGCTCAACTCCGGCTTGCGGCCCGCGCGTCCGGCTGTCTTCAACGCTTGCTTGCCGCCCTTGTTGTACTCCTCCGCCCACCGGCTCACCGTTTGGCGGCAGACTTTCAGCCGACCCGCGATTTCGGATTGGTTGAGATCTCCCTTCTCCAGCAGTCGAACGGCTTTCATCCGGCGCTTCTCCAGCGCTTCAAAATCACGTGCCTCTCCAGCGGGATTGCCCATACTGAGTCAAACCCATTCTCCCGCGAAAAGTGTCGCTATATTATGCGGATGTCAATAAGTGGTCTTAGTCACAGCCGAGTGGACTATTTTGAGGAGCTCTGCGGCATCGAAGGGTTTGTATAGAAAATCGACGGCGCCTTCGTCGATCGCTGTCCGTCGAACTTCTGCGTTATAGTGCGCGGAAATTAAGATCACTGGCAACGTCGGACGCTCAAGCCGGATGTGGCGCTGCAATTCAATACCATCCATTCCGGGCATCCGCACGTCGGTAATCACACAGGTTGCGGCGGCTAGCGTCCCTGAACCCAGGAACTCCTCGGCGGATGAGAACACCACGGGTGCGTATCCGGCTGATTCCAGCAGGCTCGCTAGGGACTCTCGAATTCGAAAGTCGTCGTCCACCGCCGCTACGATCGGTATCACTGCGTTCGCCATTGTGCGCAAAATCCCCTGCGCGTCCATCGTACCGGCAACGTCACAAGATGGCTATTATATATTTATTTAGACTGTGCCGGCGGCTCGGGCGATTCCGAGTTTGTCGGCCATTCTTACCAGCTCCGCCAGCGATTTAGCGGCCATTTTTCGCATGATCTGGCCGCGGTGAACCCCGATCGTGATCTCGCTGGTACCCAGTTCGGCGGCCGTCTGTTTGTTGGCGAAGCCCGCCACCACGAAGGGAAGAACTTCCCGTTCGCGAGGAGTTAGAAGGTTGTAGTGCTTCTGCAACGCGGCGAGTTCCGATCTGGTCTGCCGTGCGATTCGATCTTGCTCGATGGCGCCGTGAATCGCTCGCAGCAGTTCCTGATCGTCGAACGGTTTGGAAAGGAACTCAATCGCCCCGGCCTTCATGGCGCGCACCGAAGAAGGAATGTCGCCGTGACCTGAGATGAAGACAATCGGCGGCGTATCTCCGGCTAATAACTGCTGCTGGAGTTCCAGTCCGCTGGTGCCCGGAAGTTGCAAGTCCAAGACCAGGCATCCCGGGGCATCCGGTCTTTCGGATTCCAGAAATTCAGAAGCCGAGCCGAAGACAGCCACTCGAAGTCCCACCGAGGAAATGAGGCTCGACAGCGCCTCCCGCACACGCTGGTCGTCATCCACCACGAAGACAATGGGGCTGCCGGAGTTCATGAAGTTACGCTCGGACGGGAAGAGTAAAAGAGAAGGTGGTACCTGCGCCTTCGCCGGATGCCGCCCATAATCGGCCTCGGTGGGCATTGATAATGGAGCGGCAAATCGCCAATCCCATGCCCATTCCGTTTTCTTTGGTAGTGAAGAAAGCCTCGAAGATTCTGTCTGGATCTTTCAGGCCGGTACCCGAATCTCGCACCTCCACCAAGACCGTTTCCGGGCTAGACGGTTTGGAACAAATGAAGAGTTTCTTGGGGCGATCCACCACCGAGTCCATGGCCTCCACCCCGTTGAGAAGCAGATTGAAAATCACTTGCTGCAATTGCACGCGATCCCCCATCACGGGCGCCAAATCCTGCCCCAGGTCCGTCTCCACGGTTACGCGCTTTCTCGCCGTCTCGCCAGTCAGCAGGTGGAGCACCTCGCCGATCACCTCATTCAAATCCAGCTCGATCTTCTCTATGGCTGCCTGTTTGAACAGCGCCCGGATGCGCCGCACCACCTCTCCGGCTTCTGTGCCGTCGCGAACAATCCTCTCGGCGGCTTCGTGCGCTTTGGCGATGCCGGGAGGTTCGGCCGCGAGCCAGCGCAGACAGGCCAGGCCGTTCGTTATGACGGCCGCCAGAGGCTGGTTAACTTCGTGTGCGATCGCGGCGGCAAATTCGCCAACCGTAGCAGTCTGGGTTGCTCGCGACAACCGCGCCTGAGTACTGCGCAGGGCTTCCTCGGCCCGCTTGCGGTCGGCAATCTCCTGCCGCAGTTCTTGGTTGGCTGCAGCGAGCTCCGCAGTGCGTTGCACGACCCGTCGATCAAGTTCGCTCGCGACATGCTTTTGTTCGCTCAAAAGCCGCGCCCCTTGCAGCCCGATGGACGCCTGATTCGCGGCTACGCTCAGGATCAGTCGCTCGGTTTGCAGCGGGAAATCCGGCCGCTCCGACCCTACTACGATTTCGCCAATTTCACCCTGCAACCCCAGTCCCAGGCGCATGATCGAAATGTCCCGGCCTCCAATCGGGTTCCGTAGCAGCGGAGGCCATTCTTGAGTGGGGGCCCCCCACCACCGTTTGAATATCTCGCCGATCTGGTGCGGTTGGGCTGTTTGTTCTTGCGCCGTCTGTTCTTGAGATGGTGCGAACCGAACCATCTCGATGGGCGCCTGACCGTCCGAATCGCTCAACCGCGCATAGACAAGATCAAGCTGAAGCATACGCAGAAGCGCGTCGAGCAAGGTATGAACAATCTCGGATGGCTCAGCGCCGCGCCACGCGGCAGGCAGGGCGAACAGGCCGACCAGATCATTAATGCAACGCTGAAGCCGCTTGATCTCCTCCGCGACATCTCCGGGTTGTACATCCATAACTCAGGCTGTCGCACTTGAGCTACTGCGCGCAGCCCGCCGTTGGCGAAATTCTCGCAGGAACTCATCCGGCGGCACAAAGAAAGGATTCTGCTGAAGAATACCGCCGACGATGACCATCGGATGCGTCCGCATGATGTCAATCACCGCGTCCCCTCCAAACTGCCCCAGATGGTAAGTGCAGATGACCGCGTCGTCATGGCGCAGCCACACGTCGTTTACACGCGACTCGAACTCAATCACGTCGTCGACATGCGACCGATCTTCAACCGCCCAGTCCATACGGCAACAAATGCGGCTCAGCGGAAATCCTCCCGGGGCGTTGCCACTGGCCAGTTGCTCAAACACCTGCAGCATCCGATCCTGATCGAAGCGGCCATCGGGAAGGTAGACTTCGGTGTTGACCCGAAGCTCCAGTTGCCCGCTCTGCTGCGCTGCCGCCGGGTCGATGCCTGCGGCAGCCAGGCGTTGCAGATGGTCCTGACGCTGCTCCGGGTTTAGGACATGAACGGCTTTGTCGCCAGCTTTCAACCCGTCCTTTATGAACGGAAGCAACACGCGATATTCTTCCTCGTCGCTGTTGAAAAACGCGCAGACGTGACGGGTTTCGCCGAGCTGGGACCCGGCTAGCGAAATGGGTGCTGAGACGCTCTTCATAACCTATTTCTCCTATATGGATATCGTACAACGCAGGTCTGACAGGGCCGCCGGCAGTGTGCCCCCTTGATCTTTCGGAATCGAGGCCGCTCGCGACAACAGCGTTGCCGCATTTCAGAAGGCATGCCGAAGTCCTGCCGTGGAAATGAGGCTGGAGGGCGCTTCCCGTACACGATGGTAGTTCATCCACCACGAAGACAACGGGGCGTCGGAGTTCATGACGCTACGCTCGGCCGGGAAGGGTAAAAGAGAACGTGGTGCCCGCGCCTTCGCTGGATGGTGCCGCCCATAACCGGCCGTGGTGGGCATCGATGATGGAGCGGCAGATCGCCAACCCCATGCCCATTCCGTTGTCTTTCGTCGTAAAGAAAGCTTCGAAGATTCTGTCTGGATCCTTTAGGCCGGTGCCGGAATCCCGCACCTCGACCAGAACGGTTGCCGGGCTAGCCCGTTTGGAACAAATAAAGAGTTTCTTGGGACGATCGACGACGGGGTCCATGGCCTCGATCGCGTTGAGAAGCAGATTGAAAACCACTTGCTGCAACTGCACGCGATCACCGACCACGGGCGCCAAATCCTGGCCCAGGTCCGTCTCCACGGCTACGCGCTTTCTCGCCGTCTCGCCAGCCAGCAGGTGGAGCACCTCGCCGATCACCTCATTCAGATCCAGCTCCGTCTTCTCGATGGCTGCCTCTTGGAACAGCGCCCGGATGCGCCGCACTACCTCTCCGGCTTCCTTACCGTCGCGAACAATCCTCTCGGCAGCTTCCTGCGCTTTGGCGATACCGGGAGGCGCGGCCGCAAGCCAGCGCAGACAGGCCTGACCGTTCGTTACCACGGCAGCCAGAGGCTGGTTAATTTCGTGCGCGATAGCGGCGGCGAATTCGCCAACCGTGGCCGTTTGTGTTGCTCGCGACAACCGCGCCTGACTGCTGCGCAGGGCTTCCTCCATATTCTTCCGGTCATCGATATCGATCAGTAATCCGTACCAGCGAGCTACTCTGCCTTCACTGTCACGCGCGGCCTGGCCGAGCGCCTGAAACCATCGGTAGGCGCCATCGGAGCGGCGAAAACGGCATTGAACTTCCAGCGGCCGGCCGGTTGCAACGGCTCGCGACCACGCGTGCGCAGTCGGCTCTGCATCATCTGGGTGGAGAAGGTTCTTCCAGCCGAGCTGCGCCCAATCGAAAGCGCTGGTGCCGGTGTAGTCGAGAAGCCGCTGGTTCAAGTAGTTCAGTTCGCCGTCCGGAGCCGCGCACCAGACCAGGCCCGGGATCGTTTCGATGATCAAGCTGAGCTCACGCTCGCTCGCCCGCAGGGCCTTCTCAGCCTGCTTCCGCTCACTGATGTCGCGGATGAAGCCCGTAAATACCCGGCGGCCGTCGCTGTTGAGCTCCCCGAACGAAATCTCAACGGGAAACTCTTCCCCATTTTTGCGCAGGCCAATCAACTCGGTACTTTGCCAGTTGATGTGCCGATGACCGGTTTCTTGGTAGCGCTTGAGGCCTGCCCTGTGGAAGTCCCGCAGATATTCCGGCATCAGTATCGTCAGAGGACGCCCAATCAACTCCGATGGCTCGTAACCGAAGGTTGTCGTGGTTGCGTGATTGGCAAGCAGGATATCGCCGTTGTGGTCGATACTCACCACGGCGTCGCTCGCCGTTTCGACGACCACACGATGGAATTCTTCCTCAGTTCGAACTTGCGCCCTCAGGCCATCCAGAATCACCCCGACCTCAACCCGGGTTAGCTCACGCACTCTTGCTTCCGCCTTTTCGCGCGCGGCAATTTGCGATTTGAGGTCGTCGATCGTCCCCAGAGTCTGATAGGCCAGGGAAGCGAACTGCCCTAGAACATTCATGAGCCGCTCATCTTCCGCATCGAACCTGCGCCGATCACTGTGCATCATCGCCCATATCGTGCCGGCAGCTTTGCCCCGGACGTAAAACGGAACCAGTAAGCACTCTTCTGCCGCGGGCGAGACAGGCAGCAAATAGGGATAACGCCGCTCGAAGTGCCGGAACAACAGAGTACAATTACGATCCAGTACGTCCCCGCAGGGACCGAAATTACGCGGCGTCCCGCCCCCGGCGTGCTCTTTCCACATGCCCTGGATGGCTGGCCAATAGAATCGTTGCCCTTCAGCGTCCGGGGTTGCGCCGTCGGACGTTAGTAAACTGAGACCCGCCGAGTCAGAGTCGGTGACACGCAGGATCGCCTCCGCCAGCACGTCAAGAATGGTCTGCCGCGACTCGGCTAACGCGCTGGCGAGCGCTGCCAGTGCGGCGTTCTCTTTCGCGTGATCGGGCGGGCGGGAAGGGCGCTGTTGTAGCTCCTCCGTGCAGAGGATCGATTCCAGGGAAGCCGCGCCTTCTGGAATGGAACTCGCCAGACGAGGAGCATTTTGGGATCGGACCGGTTGGGCCACGTTTTCGCCTTCCATGAAGTGCCGGCCGCGCGCGCCTCGGGACTTTCGAGGCCACGCCCCACGGCAGGACCGGCATAGTAGCAGTGGAGACGCCGCGAGCCTCGCGGGTGGAACTGGTAGCGCTCGGCTCTTTCCGAATTGCCAACTCACCTTCTCCCGCATCTGACCGGTTCACGTCTTGGGTAACCGGGACTCAGTTCGAAAAAGAAGCAGCCAGCAACACCGAGCGAAAGTACCTATTTATTATACGCGCGTCATCCACCCTAGGTAATGTTCCGTAACCGTTTCGCTCGATGATGAATTTCATGTTCGAGCTCGAGCAGCAACGGAACACGGACTTGGCCGGCGCCAGAGCCCGGTGGTAACCTCCGGTCGGATCTCGCCGAAGGAAAAAGAAGCCATTGTTAACTGAGAGCGTCTCCTGTCGAAGGCCGGACGCCGGCGCGCCAAACGAAATGGTGGCAGCGGGAAGTCCAACCGCGGTGGGCGAGCCGTGCGTACCTGGCTGCGGGTTTGCCCACCTCTGATCTCGCGCCGGCGTCCCTTACTTGGCCCATTTTGCACCAAAAATCTGCTGCGCAAAGGAGTGCGCTTTGGAATCAATGGCGGAGAGAGAGGGATTCGAACTTCGCGCGGTCATTGACAACGCGTAACTTATTGATTCTACATTCCGCTGTTACCGCTCATTCCGCTGAAATTGCAACCTGTAGGCACAATCTGGGCACACGGTATCGCGATCCTGTCTCCACTCTTCACGCGGCGAAAGTAAGCAATGTCTGTGGCTGATTCGACATCGGCTATGAATAAAGCACTGCGTTGTGTTACCTCTGGGCCAAAGGATGAGAAATGCAGATAGGCGATGAATTCGACCCGCGCTTCAGCGTGTGCAAGTTCCACCCCGACGCGATCGTATCGGCGGATAGAAGCCTGGTCTCCGGCATCGATAAGCGGCTTTACGACCTTCTAATCGTCTACCGCCATCGTGGCGGCCAAGTGTTCCCCGGCATCGAGACCCTGGCGAAGGAACTAGCAGTGTCCGAGAAGACCATCCGCAGAAGCCTGAAAGCACTCGCGGCAGTCGGCCTGATCTCGTGGGTCAAAGCCGGGCGCTCGAACCTGTACAGTTTTCTGTTTCACCGAATCTTCGTCGACGCAGCGCGGGAAGCTGGTATCGCGGTACCGGACACGACACCGGTCACGGAAAGCGGACACCGGTCAAATTCGTCACCGATACCGGTCAAAAAGGCGCCTGATACCGGTCATAGCTGTGACCGGCTAAGTACTGAAGTACATGAAGTACAAACGAACGAAGAGCGGAAGCTGGTCACGAACACCGGACGGGCTGGAACAGACAAGCCGCCGGCGGATGCGTTCATTGAACAAATTCGATCCATCATTGACCTGGCCGACATCCTCGGGCGCAAACCGGATGATGCGCTCTGTCGAAAAGTTATCGGCATCCTCGGATACCCAGCCGCGATTCCATTTCTCAAATCGCAGATGCGCGACGCGCGGGAAGGAGAAATTCGCTCATATGGGTTGGTTGCCAGCTTAGCCAAGGATGCCCGCGGCGTTTACGATGTCGACAAGAAGCGCCGTTTGGAAGAAGCCAAACGGCGCGCAGATCAGGAGCCTGCGCACGAGGCCCAGGTACGGTCATGGCTTCAGCCGCTCGGATTCACTGAGCAATATTTGGAGCGAGCAGTACGGCTCATCATGGCACCGGAGGTTTGCAAGGACCTTGCATCTGGAGAAGTTCAGAAAAAATTGCGAAGCGTTCAGTTACACGCCGAACAAGGACACGAGCGCAGCCTTCTGGCACGGTTCGCGCGTGAATCGTCATTCAAAGTAAACGGCAAGCCCCCCGCGCGATCCCGCGTTAGCGTCCCAGAAATACTGGACCGCATTCGCTACGAATTTCGCGTCCGAAACCTGGCAGATCGACTCGGCAATCTCCCACAAGCACCAGATCGGCGCACTGAGATCAGGCAGCTTGTAGAAGCGTTCATGGGCCGCGCACCAATCCCGGATGATCTACTGGGCCGGCTAGTCGAGATGGCGGGTTTGCGTACCGTGCCGGATCTTATAGGGTGCCTCGAAGACCTTGAATGGGAAGCCCCTATAGTCGCCAAGCAATGGCGAGGACTCATTCAGGGGTTTTGTCCGAAGTGCAAGGGGAAAGGCTGGAGGTTCCCGGATCTCGAGAGGAGAATAAATCATCTCGGGGGCTACGCGGAGCAAGATTGCCCTGAATGCATTCCGGTCTGGTCCGTCATGGATCCGGCCATGTAATGCGCTGTTTCCAGCGAGCAGTTTTCTGTATTTGACAATCCACCTTGAAAGATTCTGAATGAAACTGAGCAAACTCGTCCCTGTGGTAATCCTCGACAAGCGTACCAGCCGGCCGTTCGCGATAGACGATCACGGCGAGCTCGTTGGCTGGAAGTCACGCCACGCTAAGCAGGGCGTCCGGCTCCGCCGCCTGGATGTCGATCTCACCGAGCTCACCGAGCCGTCGTGGCGCATCGAGCCCTACTACGTCTCTGCAAAGGAGGTGCGGCGATACTTGAAGCCAAACCCAGGTTGGCCCTATAAACCCCGGAGGGCCCGGGCAGCGCTGCGACAATTTGTTCGCGGCTTCCAGTCCGTCAACGTGCGTGCCGGAGTCGTAACGCCAGAAATTCTGGATCGGTTGGTTTACGGAGCCAGCGACGCCCCGGGGCTCATTCAAAAAGAGTCCCGCCGTATCGCAGTGCGGCTGGCCATCGATCGGGAGATGTGGGAATGGTTGAGTAAATATCTCGCCGGATGGCTTCCTGAGCACCTGGAGCGAAGGTTTAACGTATCGTGGCCCGGAAGTCAGACCTATGCCTTCGCTGTGGCGAAGGCGCGGTTCATGCGTTATGCTCTGGATGATCGGCAGCACCTTGTGCGTGCGGTTCACAGCGCTTTACTTGAAATCCTGCCGGAGTCCCAATGCGCGATTCCGCTGCCCACCGTGGTCGACGCAAATGACCTGATCATGCCGGAGGTCATCATACCGCCGGAGCTACGTGCGATCGATTACCTTGAATCGCCTCAGTCGAACCTTTCGTCCGTCCAGCACCACGCACCGATCCAGCCACGAACATATGATCGTCTCGACAGCGCCGCTCAAGAATTACTGAGAGATCTAACACGCGGGCTTGATCCAGAGTTCGTTGCCGATTGCGAATTGCTGCTGAGCGGCGTCGGCTTCCGCGAACAGGCGCGACAGCGCGGGCTGCCGGAAGCGTCACATGCCACTCTCTGGCGCCGGAAGTGGGCTAACGAACTCACCGCAATGATTTTGAGCCTGGAACCCAAGAAAATCTTTTCGCCGCGTTTTGAACAACTTGTGGATAGTTTGCGCGCAAAGGTTGTTTCAAACCTCAATTACGACACCCTTCTATAGTGAAGGCATTCCACAAAAAATAATATTCCCTTCACGGAGGTCGCTATGACTGCTTCACTGCTATTGTGCGCGGACGCGGGCGCGAGTGCCACAGCGATCGCTAGAATCGATGAGCCTCGACTGATTGTTGATGCGATCATTCACGCCGTCGCAGAGGCTAGACGCAAGGCGGAGACGGCACAGTCGGAACATCTGCGCGCCATCTATCGCCACTCCGCAGAAGCTCTCCACCTGCAATTGCGTGAACTTCTCCCCGGCCTGTAGTAATCGACCTCTGACAATTCCGGTTATTCCTGCCACACACACAGCGCAGCTCCGGCGCCCAAAAGCGGAGCAGAAAGAAGCATTTTTGGAACGATGAGTCCGAATGAGAAGCGCCGAAGACTTTTTGGTGTGATTGAAAATTTCGATCCCGTGCGCGGGTTCGGTTGGATTGTTGCGGCGGACGGCGGGAAGTGGTTCGCACACATTTCCGAGTTCCCGTGGGCTTGGCGTGCGCTCGATGTTCGCGATCAAGTCAACGGACAATCAGTGCAATTTACGACCGATAGAGATGCGCGCGGCCGTGCGAGGGCGATCGAGATATTCATCTGCCACGCGGAGGACACGCATTTGCTGACCGCAGAGATTGTGGACCATGCGTGACACCGAGGAACGAGAAATGAAAAAGGAGCAAGAACAATGGATATTAAGTTGTACTGGCGAACCGTTCGCGAGCGCGAAAAAGAACTTCGCGATGCCTTTGGCGAGACGGTTTTCGTCTCGACGATCGAGTGCGCCGACACCGGAACACCTGGCGGGAGAGTTTCAGTGTGCGCGCCGTTGGTCGCTGCGAAACTAGCCATTGCCAAATCGCACCGGATCGCCACCGAACAGGAGATCTCGGTTTGGCAAGAAGCCCAGATTCGCGAGGGCGAGCGAATCGCGGCGCACGGCCGACGTATGGCCTACGTAAACCAGGACCAAGCTGAGAGGAGCAAAAATGGGCGCGCCTACCAGCTTTAATCCCGAGATCGAACTCGCCCAGACGCTTCTCGGCGAGGCGCGCGTTACTACGGCCGAAATCTCCAAGAAGCTCTCGCGGCTCAAGACCGCGCATAAACTCGTGAACGCCAAGCTAGCCGCGGCGGATCTCGCGTGGCTGGAACGTCAGTACCTGGAAGAGCTCATTTCGCACGCTAACGACGGCGCGAAGGCGCCATCGACGAAAGCCATCGAAACACTAAGCACCGAAATCCGCTTGCTTAAATTGGCGGCCGAGAATTTCGCCAAAAAGTTCTGGGCAGTGACCGCGGCTCGGATGATTGCGGAAAGCGACGAGCTTTTCTGTGAGGCGAGAATTGCTCAACTGCAATCTAACGATGCCAATGTCGCGGCGGCCATGGCAATAGCCGGCGTTCGTGATCAGATCGGCGGAACAGGTGCGCTCATCACCGTTGAGGGTGGCGCTAGCGAAGAGTTGCAACGCCGAGCTGATGCCCTTACCGAACAAGCCGCAGCTCTTCGCCGCGAGGGTGAATCGAGGCTGGCAGCATTGACCGAGATGACAAAAGGAGCCAACTAAATGGCCGACGATAAAGAACTGAGCTTGACTGATGCAGAGCGTGCCGAGGTGCTCGCGCGGCGTGCGGCCCGCGCTGCAAGTGCGGTGGATATCGACAGCATCAAAGCCGGAATGACGCCGGAACAGAAACGGCGCGTCGCAGAAAAAATCCTCGAACTGTGGGGCGGCAAGAAGTAGCGTCAAACGATATTCCGCCACCAATCCTTTCCCCGCACTGCGGGTTTCCGGTGGCGGAAATGTGGCTCGCTTCGCCATGAGCGAGCCACAAACGATGGCGCGGCCGGTAGGGCATGCCCCCGCGCCATTTGAAATTTCATGCTTACACACGTCGGAGGGAAACTTTTTGTGCCAATCAATAAGCTGTATCTCGCCAACGGACTAACGGTCACGAGTGCTGGCGCGCAAGCCGGCGTTGCCGTTGGAACCATCACGGGCGATTACACCGTCAAACTTTGGATCACTGCGCTATCCGCATTCGCGCGCATCGCGATTGAAGAGGCAACGTCAAACGCGTTCTCGCCCGCCGAACAACTCGCGGTCTGGAATTTCTCTCCGGGCTTCAACAACCCCGAGGGGGTAATGGTCAGTTTCCGCAAGCGGGAAGGCGCGGGAACGGACATTGTAGGCGAAGCAGGAACTTTCGTCCGCGTAAACGTGCAGGAACTTAATGCCTACCTGCCATCCGCAACCTTTACATGCTGGATCGAGTACTAGCGAAAATGGAGTCGCCATTGTGTCGGATTTGCGGGCGCAACTTCCGAACGCGGCTGAGTCCTGTGTGCGCAGCGTCAACGTGCAAAGCAGCGTGGCGGGTGCATGTCGCCGCGAAACGCTCTGGACGCTTGGCACAGGACAGCCGCCGCATCGCGGCCATGCTGGCCCGCAATCAAAACATCATTACATCCGCGCTTATGGAGGCGCCCACGAAATGAAGAAGAAAACGAAGCTCAAACCTGCGCCGAACTTGGTGCATGCGCTCCACACATACCGCGACCTGAAGAGATGGGAGCGAATTCTTGATCGGTTGGCAACCCGGACAGCGTCCGCAGCTTACGATTTACTGAACGAACTGAACGAAGCTTCCGATCCGAAGTACCGCAGGTTGCCCATCGTCGAATCGCTACGTGTGGAAGTGCGGTCTACGCTCGATGCCCTGGCCGGATTGTCCAGCCGATAGCGGGCAATATCACATACCGATCCACGAGCAGTTTTTGATAGTTTTCGCGCCACTCAGGGGAGGGATTTCCGATGAAACTCAGTCGCAGGCAAAAAGCGGCAATTCCCTTCCTCCTAACCACTGGTGGTATCCCGGAAGCGGCGGCCGCGTCCGGCGTCGCTGAGACCACGTTGCGTGCATGGCTTCGGGATCCGGACTTCGCATCGCTGATCGATAGCCTGCTCGATGAGGGTATCAAAGAAGCGACGCAACGAATTGCCACGGAACTTGGAAAGCTCGGCCCTATCGCCGTCGAGAAGCTTGGCGACATGCTTCGCAAAGAGAAGCTCGATGATGAGACTAGGCTTCGAGCCATCAATAGCGTCATCGACCGCCTCACCAAGATTGCTGCGCTGCGATCCGGGAGGGCGGAGAATGTTTGACCTTCAGTCGTCCGTCGATAGAGCCGTGGCCAGGTTCCTACAACCAGCCCGAGAGTTGCAGCTCGAGTACTCGCCCCTGCCCTCCCAGAAGTCCTTCCACGATCTAAACTGCTACGCCAAAGGATTCTCCGGCCCAGTTGGGTCCGGCAAGTCCAAAGCGCTGGCGGCTGAAGCGATCTACCAGGCGTACCGCAACCCGGGTGAGTACGGCATTCTGGGGGCGCCCGTCTATCGCCAGTTGCGAACGGTAACCAAGGTCGCGTTGATTTCGCTGCTGGCAGAATCCGGCATCCCTTTCCGTGAGCGCAAGTCGGAAGACACGATCACGTTGACGCAACCGCGATCCACCATATTGCTGAAGTCTCTCGATGAACCGCAGAATTTGCGTGGCCCCAACGCTGCATGGTGCGGAGTGGATGAACTCTCGTACGCATCGAAAGAAGCCTGGGACATCCTACTTCAGCGCGTGCGCGTAGGAAAGCGGCCGGCACGATTCGCGGTGTGGACCCCGCGCGGCTTCGATTGGGTGTACCGAAACTTCAAATCCCCTGAAGCGTTGCCCGGTTTCGAAATGGTGCTGGCAACGCCCCGTGAGAACGCCGCCAACTTGTCCGAGGGCTACTACGAATCGTTGGAGTCATCTTACGATGAACGCTTCTTCAAACAGGAAGTGTTGGGCGAGTATCTCAGTATGGGTGCGGGGACTGTGTACTACGCGTTCGACCGCAACGTGCATGTGGACAGCAACGTCGTATACAACCCGTTCCGGCCGCTGCTACTCACGTGCGATTTCAATCTTGACCCGATGAGCTGGCTTATTTGCCAGCTTGCCGACGATCCGTCAACCTGGTTGAGCACGACGCGGCCAGGCCCACGATTGCATGTGTTGGACGAAATCTATTTGCGCGATTGCCGCACCAATCGAGCATGCGAAGAGTTCTGGAGTCGCGCGGAGAAGCTGACGAAGATGCGGCCCGTCGAAGTCATGGCATACGGCGATGCCAGCGGCAACGCGCGCCAGACGACGGGCTCTAGCAACTGGAACATGATCCAATCATGGGCCAATAATCACGGCGGGGATATCCGTCTCAACGCAGACCTACCCGATGCGAATCCCTCGGTGGAAGAACGCACCAATGCAGTGAACAGCATGCTGCGCAACGCACAGGGCAATGTGCGCGTGGCAATTCACCCGCGCTGTAGAATGCTGATTCGCGATCTTGAGGAAGTCCGATGGAGCGACAAGGTTCCCGGAGAAATCGATAAGCGCCAAAAAGAACTGACGCATATCAGCGACGCCGCGGGTTATCTGATCTCACGCAAATTCGGGCGCCAGCCGAAGGGCCACAACATCGTTGACACCAGCAAAGCGCTACCGGGGATGCCGTACGCCTAGGTTTTGACTGGATTGGGTGGAACAATCTCCATTCCGAACTGTTCGCACATCAACGCAAGATATTCGCGAACCGTGATATAGGCCAGCGCGTCAGGATGGTGGTCGTGGCCACTCTTGAAATTCTCAAGGCATTCTTGTCTGTGGAAAGCGGCCCGAATTTGGCCGCCCCCTGTTTGAAACGCCATCAAACTGTCTGCATCGAGTGGTTCATTTGGCCAACATTGAGGACCGAAAGGCGGCAACGGAGCATCACGACAATAGTCACATGTCGTATGCGCCCAAAAGCGATGGTTTTTCCAGATGATTTCAGTCACAGAACCGAGAATGCTCCTATTTGACCGCCTAGTCAAGTCAGTCGCGACGTTGTTCAATCCGAATTCACGCATTATCCGAGTGTAGATGCGTGACTGCGCTGGCAGCAGGGAGACTCAGGGATGACCTAAAGGTGCTTTTCAAACAGCTTGTATAGAATCTGGCCCAATTGTTCGAGGGGAAGGCCGAAAACGAACCGCAGAATAAGCCCGACGAGCAGAATTACGACTAGCCACTTCACAAGGGACCTGTCGAAATCCGTTTTAAAGAAAAACCCAAATCCTTTGTAGACCGCACCCGGAACCTTGGTTAATGGCGATGGCGGATCAATCTTTTGCTCTTTCGCCTTTGAAAGCAGCCGTTCACAAGCGAACACCGTTTGGTCAACAACGTCGGCCACTTTTTGGAGCGGCAAGTCATAGTCGTACGGGAGAGCATCTTCAAGCACCGCCTGATAAATGTTCAAAGTATGGCTATAGCCGCCAATGAGCGGCGGGGGCAAGATCTTAATCTGGCTCGGAATTCCGCAGGCGTCAGTGATACCGGTCGCGTCACTCAGCCGACGGGCAACTTTGGTGCGCCATTCCTGCAAGCGCGCCATAATCTCGCGTCCTCGTGTCTCGACTGCATTAGAGTCGAAGTGACCCGACATGTAATCACCGTTAGCATAAGCCCTCAGTTCCAGAAATTGCCGCTTGGCATGAAGAAATTCCTGGAGATCGGCGCGGAAGTCCAGCATCGTTTGGAGATGTGCTCCAGCTTCTTCGACTGTCATCTGTACAGATTTTTACCACATTGCGCTCCTTCAGCAAAGGGCGGAGGACACGGCTTGAGAAGCCTTTGTGTCCAGGCGGCCATATTCGTCATAGCGCCACATCAGCCCAGAGCTAAGCGGAAACACCGTCACGGCGCCGTCCTGGCCCACTTGGCTGCTTGCCGGCATCCCGTAGATGTGCCCCTATCTCACTCTGAAAAGAGCCAATATCGCAAGCTGAAGGAGTGAAATGCCTGCCAACACGGTCTCGTGTGAGATCGGCCGATACCGAAACTTGGGCGAGCTCGGCCGCGGCGATAACGCGATTGTCTACAGAGGCCAGAATATCGATACCGGCCAGGTAGTCGCCGTCAAAACCTACCGACTCGGCAGGGAGTGGACCAAAGAGCGAGTGCGTGAGGAAGCCGACTTGGGAGCGATGCTCTCGCATCCCAACATCATCACGACCCACGGCTGCTCTGTGCATGCCGGACAGGCCTACATCTTCATGGAGTGCTTGCATGAAGCTTCCAGTCTCGAAAAAGCAATGAGTGGACCTGAACCTGTCCGCGCGGCAAACGCGGTTGCGATCTTGCGGCAGGCCGCCTCAGCGCTGGACCACATGCATCAGAAGGGCATCATCTACCGCGACATGAAGCCATCCAACATTCTGATCCACCACCACGGTACGCACGCCAAGATCGTCGACCTCGGAAGCGCTCAAATTATCTTGACGCAAACCATTCCATGGTACGGGGCACTCAGCTACGTGGCGCCCGAATACCTCCAGGGCCGCGCCGGAGATGGCCGCGCGGATCAATGGTCGCTGGCTGTGATCGCGTACGAAGTACTCACCGGCAAAAAGCCGTTTCGGCTCTGTGGCGAGCCACCATACCCCAAAGCGTTAATGCCAGTGCTGGCATTTAGCATCGTGAACGATGCTCCCACGCAACCATCTGTCATCGCCGGAATAAAACGACCGCAATTTCGCCGGTTTTGTAGTCAAGGAAAAGAACAGCCATCGGCGGGGACGCGGTATCGACTCTACACTAGATTCTAAATTGTGGTTGGCCACTGGCAGCTTGGTGCGGTACGATTTGGCCAGCGCCGATTTGCCATGCCCATCGTTGACAGAAGCCGCTTGATTCTCATCACCGACGATCTCGACCATACCGGCAAACGCGATAACCGACGGATTGATCCACGACCGCCTCAGATGATCCGGTTCCACCGCGACACATCTACCTCAGGCGTGCGGCACAATTCCGCGAATCGCCCCTTACCGGTCATCGGAGAAGATCCCGGCATTCGCGATTCGGTGGATTCTACTCTTCCAATTCCAGATGACGGCGCGGGGAGCTTCGACTTGCGCTAACGTCTGGTTGATTTCGAACTCGCCGCATGGAGCGGTGGTCTCTTCGTCACCGGTTTTCGGATTAGTGTGTGCCGCCGCTGGAACCGGCGGCCAAAACGGCGTCAAAACCGGCGAAACTGCGGTCACTTTAAACCGGCGCTAACATACGGGATCGCTGTTTCGTTCGATCAATCGGCATGGCCATGTGCAGGCGGGCCGTTTGTCAGGTATCGACGTTTCCCGCGTGGTGAAGAAGTTGGCAGAGCGGGCCGGACTCGATCCGGCGAAGTATGGGGGGCACTCACTCCGGGCCGGACATGCCACCGGTGCCGCGATTGCTGGGGCGTCTGAGAGGTCGATTATGAATCAGACCGGACATCGATCCGTGCAGATGGTGAGGCGGTACATTCGGGACGGGAGTTTGTTCCGGGAGAACTCAGCGGGGAAGCTCGGTTTGTAGGTCGGACGTCCAATCTGGAGCACTACCACGCCTACACCAAAGGCCATCAAGCAAGTCCTGTCAACTACTGTTTGTCGTAAACGGTGGTGGCCCTGGTCTTCGTACCCTTGGTATCGGTTTCGGTGGCGGTGACGGTGCGGGTCTTACCGTCAGCAGAGTAGACGATGCGACCGGTACCGACAACCTTGCCGCCCTTCTTCTCAGTAAACGCCAAGGTGTGATCGTTGATGGGTTTATACGCCCGCGTGTCGACGTCTGGATCACCAGTGATTGGGTAATCTTTGCCGTCGAACTTGCCGGTCCATTCGTCATGAGCGGGTTTGATGTGATCTCCTCTAACAAAGTTCTTGGAGTCTCTAACAAAGTTCTTGGAGTCCGAAACCGGAATTTTGGTTTTGGGGTCTCTGATACGGGCCGACTCAATATACACCCCAACCTCATCAGTCCGCAATGCTCCAGCGGCCACCATGTTGCAAAACTGGATTCGGGTTCCAGCACATCCGAGATGGCAGTCTCTTCCGGGAGAATAGCGCCGGAAAGTTAGGACTGTAGTGGCAATCGAAGCCACGACGACGGTGGTCAAGATCCATTTAACGAGGAGATCTTCGCCAGAGCGACCTTGTCAGGATGCCCAAGAAGCAGATAGTAGCCGTCAACAGGAGAGTTGATGGTTCGGGAACGGCTTCAACTCCATCTATGGCCCAAGTTCCCCCAGCAGTGTCAAGCGAGAGATTCACATTGATAGCAGTCACGTCGTCCAGGTTTGCGCCAGTTCCCAGAACGGTTGGCGTCCCAGTGAGAGGAATGAGTACATCCTGATAGCTCGGGCTACCCGCAAATGTCGTACTAAATTCCAGATCGTCAAATGTGTCTGGGATGGTAGTACTGGTTAATATCACGTTGAGGGTTCCCCCAGAAACGGACTGGATTTGGACCAGTATGGAATCACCCACCAAGTCCAGGTTCAAATCGCCCAATGCGGCGCCACCCCATGCGATACCTTCATATTCACTAATCCCACTTCCAAACGTTCCGGTTATCGTCCCATTGCCAGTGGACTCGATTGTGCTTACCGAATCAGCCGGACCAGTGGGGATGACGAGAAAATCTTCGCGTACACCGCCCACGGAACCTGGGCAAGAGACGAAACTGCTGTTGAAGCCAGGCCCCTCAGGAGACGTTTCACCCGGTCCAGCCACGGCGGACCCAGTCAGGCTAACGCTGTCAGCGCAACTGAAGTTGTCAATAACAAAACTGCTGCCATAAGCCATAACAGCCATACCCAGAAAACCAGCGAGACAGATCAGTTTCATCGAACCTCCAATCCCAGAGTGAGGTGTGCCTAACTCGAACCCAGAGTAGTGAACAGTATATCGGAAAGCTTGTAACAATATGTAAAAGAAAGCACTATTTCTCAGCCCCTCGCCAAATTTGTACTAGTAGTTCCAGGGGGAACTCGCTTTCAATTGGATTAAAGAGAAATGTAGCTAACGGTCCAGGATCGAAGGCCCGACGTAGTGAATAGAAGCGGTGAATCGATAACAAGACTCCACCACCAACCCACGCATGTCAGCAGGATTACTGTGAAGGCACATCCCGAAATATCCGGGTGTGGCGATTTCGGGTGGTTGGGCTACTTTGGGGGTAGTGCGCTAGATGTGTGTGGCTAGGATGTGGACTGTTTTTCACGCCGG
This sequence comes from Bryobacterales bacterium, assembly GCA_963776805.1. Taxonomy (GTDB): domain Bacteria; phylum Acidobacteriota; class Terriglobia; order Bryobacterales; family Bryobacteraceae; genus Palsa-89. The sequence goes on along the minus strand of CAVZOD010000025.1, from coordinate 1,713,640 downwards.
GTTTCTGCCGTTTTCGGGCCAGCAACCCTGCGCTTCTTGGTGACCGCCGCTTGGTCTGGGCTGTTACTTCACGACTTCATGTTGGGCATCCTTCTCATTCTCACAGATGCTTTCGATCAATTCAGTGTCGGGAAGCAGGCGAAAGTGAATGGTCGCTGTCCAGGGAGCGGTGTAAGCCTTCGGATCATCAATTGTGACCTGAAGATCCATGTGGCCGAAATCCTGGCGGCGAAAACGCTCGATCGTGTGTAGCGCTTCGGTGTGTGGATGACCATGATCATCAAGCCAAGTCCGATCATTGAAGCCCACTGTGTCGATTACGAATACATCACCATCCCATTTCCCGATAGAATATCCAAACCACGCCGGATTCGGATCATGGGGCTGTGGACGCCCATCCGTGAAGACCTGCCGGTAATGGTTGAACTCCTCGTAAAGGATTATCGTCAGGCCGGGATTCTGGACAATTTTGAAGTCAGCGGGAATCAACATGGCGTCTGGAATTCCGTGGGGCAAACATCTCCCGGAAGGCTTGTCGGCTCCGCCCCCCTGCATCCGCTTTTGGAAGAGTACCGCCGCCTCGGGCTTCAGGGGGATTCGAGCCCCACCGGCCATGAAGTTTTCCAGGTCAAAAACGTTCAGGTCATCGGTTGAATTATCGGCAAAACTTTCGTGGCCAGTTTTGCTCTTCTCTGGAGGGATGCTCTCCCAAATTCCGGACAGATCGGGCTTACCATCTCCACTTTTGGGAGCGCGTGCAGTTAAGTTCGGCTTGCCATTCTTCGTCCGAGGAGTGCCCGGAATGGGATAGCTGATCCACTGGCCCCAGGCGTTGGCGGAAAGCACAATTAGAGCAAGCAGCTTCACAAACACCTCATGGCTAAATCGTATCTCGTTATCCGACTCCTAACCACCCCCGCTCCTCGGCGTCGAGCAGGGCCACCAGGTCGCAACCCTCCCCCAGCCGATCCGTCACGCCAGAAGCCATTGCCGGAAACTCACCCCAAAAGATTGTGCCCACTTTTGTGCCCCATCCAGTTAGAAAACCATGGTATTTCGTCGCACTGGGGCACAGTGGACCTCGCCGACGCATCCCCTCAGCGCATTGATAATATTGCCACATATCACTTCATCGCTGACCTCGACTCGACGGCTTCCATGGCTGTTAACCAACATCTGAGCTGGCCCGTCAAGAGACAAACCCAGAGAATTTACTAAAGCCGCCGCAGGTTTTCCACTGAAGATTCACAGTTTCATTGGCGCTTGCGGTTCGTTTTACGAGTGCCTGCTGGTACAACGCACACCGTGACGTGCCACGCCCTTTATGCGGAGCACCGCGGCAGCGATCTCGGGCGCCAACAGATCGTTATCGGCGGCTTCCTGCACGAGCTTGCGGACTGCCGACAAAACCACGTTAATGCTCGACGGAGCCAGCCCACGCGCTTCCAGCGACGATTTGAAGGCGTTCACCGTCGCCTTTGAGATGGGCGCCTGTATCGGCTGCGATCGCCACCATGCGAAGAACTGCTCCAGCCCGCCGGCGTAAACGCGCTTGGAGTTCTCCGAGCTGACGGAGTCGAGTACAAGCCGTTTCACCGCATCAAAATCAAATGGCGACCTGTCTACAACAACGGTGAGAGCGTTCAAGCGACCTCCGTTCCCACGCTGCGGAGCATGGCGGCCAGCAATTGCAGATATGACATCAGCTCGGCGGCCGTCGCTACGCGCAACCTGGCCGTAAACGCGCAGAGGATGCGCGGGTGACGCTCGATCGCGACGGCCAACTTCAGCGGGTGGTAATTCATACGCTCCTGACTCTGAAAAGCATCAATGTCCATAGCTGATTATGCTCAAACAACCAATGGCATGTCAAGCATAAAGATGCCATGGCGTGTCACGCATAGTACCCCGGTACCTGTCAGCAGCATGCTAACCTGCCATTGATGGGTGGGAAGCGTAAAAGGTCGGCTGAAGAAGTGACGCTCGCTGAACACCTGCGATCAATCGCCGCCAAGGGCGGAAAGGCTCGCATGGCCAGCATGACCGACGAGCAGCGGAGTCGGTGGGCACAAAAGGGCGGTTTTGCTGGCGGCGAAGCCCGGAAGGACGCACTGACACCGGAACGCAGGAGTGAGATCGCCCGCAAAGCCGCTAAAAAGCGTTGGGCAAAGAAAAAATTTGCCACCCAGCGCGCGCGGAAACCGGCCTAGAACTAATCGCTGGCGCCCTGGACGGGGAATACGTCCTCCTGGCCTTTCGTCGAACGCTCTGAAAAGTTTCCAGCGAACGCTTATCTTGAAAGACCGCAAACAATAAAGTCGTTCCCGGCTGGAAAATTCGCCGGACATGATTTTCACCACTGCTGGTGTGGTACCTTGATTACTGATCGGGATTAGCCCGATTGACCCAGTCAGAACAGAGTTTCAAAGCTCTGGTAACGGAATAGACCCAAAATCAGAGGTCAAAATGCCGTGCGCCATCCTCAGCGATGGCTAAACCACTGCGGGTTGAGCAACGCCGGGAATACCGGGTTGCAAAACCTGGAGCAGTGTTTTGGGGTTATCTACTCCGCTTTCTGAGTTATCTACTCCGCTTTCTGGCATCCTTAAACCCACGGTTCTATCCGCATTCGAACCGCACTTCGAACCCCAGGAACTCGCGGAACTTTGGAAGCTTCATCCAAGCACTATAATCCGAATGTTTCAGGACGAGCCCGGCGTTTTGAAAATCGGTTCGCCTCGCCGCGGGCGCCGCGTCAAGATCACACTCCGAATTCCGCAGAGCGTTGCGGAGCGCGTGTATCGCCGCAGGTGCGCGTGATGTTAGAATCCGAGTCCATGGAATCGACGATATGGCGAAGGCACACGGCAGAGTGCCCGCATCGGCATAAGGGCCGCATGTGGCTGAAGTGCACATGCCCGCTGTGGGCAGATGGATACGTTAATGGCAAGCGGACGCTCCGTCAGTCGCTCAAGACTCGCGACATGGCCCGCGCGAGGAAGAGGCTCGCGACGCTGGAATCAGAAGACAGGGTCTTCAAACCGGTTTCTGACGCCATGAAGGCTTTTCTCGATCACTGCCGTAGCAAGAGCCTAGCGGACGGGACCATCAAAAAGTATAAGAACGTACTCGGTAAACTTACCGACTTCTGTGAAGCGGAACAGATCGATTCCCTGGAGGAATTGACAACGGAAAAGCTGGATCGGTTTCGCGCGGGACGTGACATCGAGCAGATCACTGCGTCCAAGGAGCTCGAACTCCTCCGAGTATTCTTTGGATTCTGTTTCAATAGAAACTGGACGCGGGAAAACCCGGCGAAGAAAATAGAACTACCCCGCAACCTAAAGCCCAACGACATCGTGCCGTTCACTCCAGCCGAGCTAACGGCTATCTTGATGGCCTGCGACCGAGTCGGCAAGCAGCAGTATGAGCGGCTTCGCGCCCGCGCGATGATCCTGACGTTTCGCTACACCGCGCTTCGCATCGGCGACGTATCCTTCCTGGCGAAGGATCGCATCAGCAAGGACGGCGATAGGTGGCGGATTTTCCTTCGAACCGAAAAAAGCGGGCAGCCGGTATTCCTGCCGGTTCCACCTGATTTGAAAGCTGCGCTCGATCGCGTACCTCCGCCAATGAGCAACACCGAGTCCCGATATCTGTTTTGGAACGGTACCGGCAAAGCTGAAACACACAAGGGCCACATGCACCGGCTCTTTCAGAGAATATTCAAGCTGTCCGGCGTGAAGGACGCGCACCCCCATCGTTTCCGCCACACGCTCGCCACCGAGCTATTGGGTCGCGGAGCGAGTTACGAGGAAGTCGCGGACATTCTGGGCAACAGCCCGGCGATCGTGCGAAAGCACTACGGCAAATGGTCTGCGGCGCGGCAATCACGTATCGACGACCTAATGGAGAGAGTTTACATCGGGACCGATCAGGCCGCTTTAGTGAAAGACGCCGCTCTAGTGAAAGGGAGGCTCCAGTGACGCGGGCACATTTTGGGCACACAAAACTAATTTCTATGCAAACTACTGAAACGAAGCAAGATTTCTGGCGGAGAGAGAGGGATTCGAACCCTCGACCGCTTCTATTTGTCTGCAAGTTACAGATTCCAGAATGCTCGCAAATGCCAAGATTGCCACCAATTCCAGGACTGCTTGTCCGATCTTGCCCGACGATGCATGACCGAAAGGCTTTAAGGCGCCGCAGGCGGCCACTGCGCTGGGCCAATCCGTGTGCGTATAGTCACAAATCGTCCACGACATAGTCGATGCACACGTGACCTTCGAACGCCGTCAAAAATAGAATTCAACAGGCCTGCAGCCGGGACAGTAGTGCGTGCGAGTTCGCCGAATCCTCTGTGCTTGCCAGACCAGCTCGGATCCGGCACCGAAGGGAAATATTTCAGCGTGAGGCGAGACGTCGGAGTGCGGTATCGATCGGGAGGAACAGGCGCCGGCTCGCGCCGGGCAAAAGCGTAAAGCCATGATGCTCGTAGAAGCGTTGCGCCGCTCCGCTCTCGGCATCTACCACCATAGCGAACACCCCCATCTCCGCCCGCGCGGATCGCTTCAAGGCATCCGCCAGCAGAACGCCGCCGAGACCAAGCCCCTGCTGAGTACGGGCAACGGCGAGCCGGCCAAGCAAAGCCGCCGGAACCACAGGGTAGCGTGGCAGTTTCTTAATGAGCTGCAGGGAAAGAGTATCCAAGGCGATGCTGGTTGCGCTCAAGGTGTAGTATCCGGCGATTTGTCCCGAATCGTAGCTGACAGCGACAAAGCACGTAGCGATCCGGCGCCGGACATCTTGGGAGGCTTGCGTCTGAAAATATCGGTCGAGCGCGGCGGAGCCACTCATGAATCCGGTTCGGTTGTGCTCGTCGTTGAGCGGTTCAATCCAGAAGGTCTCGCTCACTCATTTCCCGATGAGATTCCGGTGACGCGCGAATGCTTTCTTCAAGGCTGGGTTCAGTTTGGGCGGCCTCGTCAGAAGCTTCACGAACTGTTCCTGCGCCTGGCGCGACAGCCGAATGACCTCTACTTCGGATACCGTTTTTTGCGCGGCCTCCTGAGCGGCAGCGACGACAAACTCGCTGATCGAACGCCCCTGGATTTCCGCGGCGCGACGGAGAACGGCAAGCGCTTCAGGTGCGATGCGCGCCTCCAGGCGGGCAGTCCGGTTGGTGTGTTGCTCTGGCATACCTAAGCTCCAGTTCGATCTCTTGACAATGTACGTCATTCCACCGTACAAGTCAAGGTGGGTGGAGGCGGCCGGAGTCGAACAGCCATACATCATTGGAAACCCCTAAGTCATCGAATCTGAAGAATCGCTGAATGTCCTAGAACGGCTCGATGTGGCCAGATACGCCGAACGAGTTTTACGTATAATTGACTTTGCGGAACAAAGCACTGCACTCGGGAAACTTCGATGGCTTTGTTCTACTTGTTGTCGCCTTGAATCGCATCCCGCCGTGTCAGCTGCCGGAACCCACAGCCTAAGAGCAGCGCGTTTCTTGTTTCTGCCATCTTGAGCAGCTTTGCCAGGAGAGCGAGAGCAGCGTCTCCGTCTCAATCGGCCGTCCAGCGATGCGCTCCTTCAACGTCTGTCCCTTCAGATACTCCATAACGATGTAGGCGCGCTCGCCATCGTTGCCGATCTCGTCAATGGTGCAGATTTCGGATGATTCAGGGCCGAAGCCGCTCGCGCTTCCCGGCGAAAGCGCTCTAGCGACCGTGGATCGCGTGCCAGCTCATCCGGCAAAAATTTCAGCGCCACGAAGCGCCCCAGCTCGGTGTCTTCAGCCTTATAGACGACGCCCATGCCTCCGCTACGAGGCCCTCCTCAAGGCCAAGTATTTCCATTGGAAGGTAACAGCAGATTCGATGGCCCAAGCACAGGTCTTTTACGAACAGGCCATCGCGCTCCATCCGCAATTTGCCTCGGCCCGGTCCGCATACGCCGACTATCTCGTCGGCCGCGCAGCTATGGGTATGACGCCCGCACACGATGCCATGCCGGCCGCTCGCGTTTTGGCGGAAAGAGCGCTGGAACTGGACGATTCGCTCCCGGAAGCCCATGCAATTTTGTGTGCCTTCGCCGCGACATACGATTACAACTGGAAGGAGGCCGCACGCCAATACACGCTGGCGACGGCCAATGACGCACTTTCTCCGTGGGCCCGCTCGTACTGCGCGCAGATTTATCTTCTTGCGTCGGGGCGGCGGAGGGAAGCCTTGGAGCAAGCCGAGTCTCGCCGTTCAGGGAGATCCACTCCACCCTGGAATACGAATGGCCATAGCGGGCTGCCTGGGTGCGATTGGCCGCTATGAGGAGGCGGAGGCACAGCACCGCCAGCTCCTGGAGTTTCATCCGGGCGTTGGCTTGTCTTACGCCGTCCTCGCTACTCTCTACGCCGCCCGGCGTATGTTTGTCGAAGCTCTTCCCTTCGCCGAAAAGGCGCATTCCCTGTCGCCCTGGGTCCCACAATATACAGGCTTGTATGCGGGGCTCTTAGTCCGTACGGGAGAGGCAGAGCGCGGAGAAGAGCTGGTCCGGAGTCGCGGTGCGGGGGTTGCGTATGGAGTGCCGATAGGCTTGGTGGCTTTCTACATTTGCTGCGGCGAAATCGATCTGGCTGCGGATTGGGTTGAAAAGGCAATCGAAGAACGTTTCCAGGGCATCGCGTTCGCGCTACAAGGTGCGCTCGGCGAACCGCTGCGTGCCAGCCCGCGCTGGCCGAAATTGGCGGCGATGATGAAGCTGCCAGTGGAGGACTGGGTCCGGCGACCGATTTGAGCCCTTGGAAACGTTGTCGCGGGCGTGTTCACGCCAGTCTGTGCCGAGCAGTAGAGAGGATCGGAGTTGCCCAAACCGATTTTGATTGGGGGCCGGAATCCCCACATTTGTCGACGCTTCGAGTTGTTCGCGCAGCGCGGCGATCTACTGGCGGACGACGTTAGGGCTTCCGTCGGCGAAGGTTGAGAACGCCTGAATACTGATTAGGACCTCGCAATCGCGCTGCCCTTCACCACTATCATTGACTTTCTTTCTGTTGGCGCGGTTCGGCTCAGCGGGCGGTCGACTCACGCTTCGCGGATCGGATGGCAAGCGGACGGTTCCGGCACAACTGGTGTCACAGCCGTAACTTCTGTAAACTTCCGTTGCGAATGACGATCTTGGTGAGCGAAGCAATATGCAATGACGGCTGTCGCATCGATCCGACGGTGACTCCAGCTGAAATCAAGCAGTCTTAGCGGTTCGACGATTGGGCCTGGTCCGCAAGGGCCGGTTGTCGACAATGTCCGCACGCCCGAGAAGTTTGTGAAATGGATACGGAAGAAATATCCGAGGGCGAAGATCTAGACTTCACCGCCCGTTCACCTTTCTTTGCTAGTGCCCGCAAAAGAGCATGCAAAAGAGCATAGCCTTGCTCCGCTCTCATTGTTACAATGGTCGGAGCGCGAAGCAGACCGCCCCTCCCGGCTATGACTTCTGAGGATTTTCAGGAACTTCGCAGGACGTTCGAGCGCCTTGTGGCGGCGTCCGAAGAAGAGCGCGCCAGCCTGATTGCGGAGCTTTCCGAGAGCGACTCGGTCCTGGCCGGCGAACTCAAACGCATGCTGGCTGCCTATGCCAGCCGTACCAGCCTTTTGGATCAAACTGCTACCGCGCCGATGGCGCCTGATTCCGTCAATTTCAACAGATCGGCGCCGGTGCGCCCCGGTTCCCAGATCGGTTCCTATGTTCTTGAGAGCGAACTCGGCCGTGGCGGCATGGGCGTGGTTTACCAGGCACGGCGCGCCGACGGCAGTTTCCAAAAGCAGGTTGCCATCAAGATTCTGCGGCACGATCGAATCGACGCCTTGTTTTTGCGACGCTTTCATCAGGAACGCCAAATCCTTGCTCAACTAAACCATCCCCACATCGCTTCCATTCTGGACGGAGGCGAAACTCCGGACGGCGATCCGTATTTCGTGATGGAACACGTCGATGGCGTTCCCATCACGGCGTATTGCGAATTCCGCGGCCTGAGCGTGGATCAGAAATTGGAGCTATTTCTGCAGATCTGCGATGCGGTGCAACACGCCCATCGCAACCTGACCGTCCACCGCGATCTCAAGCCAAGCAACATCCTGGTGACCGATGCAGGCGCCGTCAAACTCCTGGATTTCGGGATCGCCAAGCTGCTCCAGCCAGAACTCGGAGAGGCTCCGGAACCCACAGCGGCCGTTCTAACACCCGAATATGCCAGTCCCGAACAGATTCGGAGTGAGCCGATTACCACCGCCGCCGATGTCTTTTCACTTGGCATTTTGCTATATGAGATGCTTTCCGGCGAACATCCTTTCCGGCGGAAGGGCGCGCTGCCGCATGAGGTGATGCGTGCGATCTGCGAGGACGATCCCACGCCGACGAGTCAAGTTGCGCCGAGAGGCAGGAAACAGCTCGGCGGGGAACTGGACCTGATCGTTCTCACAGCGCTTCGCAAACTGCCTGCGTGGCGCTATCCATCGGTGGAACAATTGGCTGACGACATCGGCCGCTATCGGCGGGGCTGGCCCGTTCTGGCAAAGGGCGATAGCCTGGGCTATCGCTTTCAGAAGTTTGCTCGAAGGCAGTGGCCCGCGTTAGCTGCCGCCACTCTGCTAATGCTCCTTTTGACTGTGGGTATTTTGGCCACGACTTACCAGGCCCATCTTGCCAAGCAAGCGAGCGCGGCGGCAGAGCGCGCCCGTACCCAGGCGGAGCAGGAGCGTGGAGTCGCGGAAAGGCAAAGGGAGCTTGCGGAACAAGCCCAACGCACCGCGACGGAGCAACGGACGCTGGCCGAAGCGCGGACCAAGGAAGCCGAGACGGAGCGGCGTAAGGAACGGGACCGTTATCGCGATGTTCGGACGCTGGCTGCGTCACTGCTGTTCGATCTTCACGACGGCATCCGGGACTTGGCGGGATCCACCATGGCGCGCCGCCTGATTGTAGGCAAGGCACAGCACCAGTTGGAATTGTTGAGAGCCGATTCGGGAAACGATATCGGGCTGCAACGCGATCTGGCTGCATCCTACGAGCGGATGGGGGAGTTGCGGGTCGATCCTCAGCGGCCGAACAGGAATGATGCTCGGGCCGCCCTGGACGCCTACGAGCACGCCGTGGACCTGCGGCGCTCGATTGCCAAGCGAAGCGGGGCCCTCCCGGGCGACCAGCGTGATCTGGCTCTCAGCCTGGCAAAACTGGGCGACGGCCAATTCATGGCCAGCGACGCGAAACACGCCCTGGAGTCCTATCAAAGCGCGTGGACGATGGCTGGATCGCTCTCGCGGTCCGAGCCCCGGGACTCCTCGATGCGCCGGGCGTTGGGAACCGTCGATGAACGCCGCTGCGTCGTATTTCTGACCGCTGGAGACAATGCCGGAGCCGTGGATGCCTGTCAGGAAGGGATTTCCACGTTATCGCCGCTGGCAAAAGCTTCACCGGACGACGTCGAGGTCCAACGCCTTATCGCAACCACGGAAGCTTCCTACGCTAACGCACTGCGGCTGTCCCGCAAGCCTGCGGAAGCCGCGGTGCAAGCCAAGCTCGCGGTCGAGTCTTTGGGGCGGCTCGAATTGCTGGCGCCGAACAACGCGGAGTATAGACGTTTGTTGTCATCTGCGGAAGCCGTCCTGGCAACGAGTTTGGCAGCCAGCGGCCACGCCGCGGCCAGCCTGGACGCGTTCCGCCGGTCGGTACGATCGATGGAGATCGCTGTTGAGATTGATCCCTCGGACCTGGGCTCTCCGCTGCGCCTGGCCGTGACCTTGCGGGCTTTTTCGGAGCGGCTCAGCGCGGCTGGGAACAAAGAGGAGGCGCACCAGGCCGCCCAAGAGGCGGTGCGGCTCCTTGAGGAGACGGCCGAGAGGCCTGGGGCCGGCGCCGTGGAATGGAACGAATACGCGGATGCGCTTCTCAAGGTTGACTGGCCGGACCTGGTCCAGCCGGCAAAGGCGCTCGGGTTAGCTCTCAAGGCAGTTTTCTCCACGAATCGGAAGAACCCGTTCTTCCTGGATACCCTGGCATGGGCTTACTTTCGGACGGGAGACACTCCAAAGGCAGCCGAAACCGAGCGTCAGGCCATAAGCTTGCTCCCGGCGGACGCCAAAGGCGGCCTCCACGACGAGCTGGATCGTGGATTGAACACCTTTCTTGCTGGAGCGCGCCCCTAGAAAGTTTGATCTCTTTTTCATTTCAATTGCGCAGTTCCCAATAGTACGTGAAGGAAAGGGAATGGCAGGAGGCGGTATGGCGGGCTTTTGCAGTGATTGCGGATTTCCACCTAGGCGGCAACAGCGCGTTTTGCGCGAATTGCGGAGCGCGACACGCGGGAACGGTCGGCCGCCCAAGTCCAGCGCCACAGATTCAGCTGCCTTCGGCGGCGCCCGTGGCCGACAAAAGCGGTGGACAGTCAGGTTGCGAATGGGCATGTTGCATAGCAGCGCAACGAATCGCTTCCTCCTGCTTCAGGGTCAATTTCTGTGCGGATGTGCCACGGGTTACAAAATATCGGGACAAGTCAGTTCCGGGATCAGAGGGAATTCTAAAGGCGAGCCATCAGCAGGACGTGATGTTCACGGGCCTTTCGTCCCCTCTTAACTTGTCGAGAAGGCAGTGGAGTAGTCGAGTGTTACGGAGGTGGCGCGACGACGGATACCGAAGCAGGAACGCCTCTGGAAACCGCATGGTATTTCACTGAGAACGGCACTATTAGCTGCCGCTATATCTGGCGTTAACATGCCCTATTCGTTAATGCCGACAGCCTGGAGGGAATCGTTAAGGGTCGTCCAGTCACATGCAAACCAGGAGGAGAGATGAAAAACGTTGCTATCGCTGTCATGCTCATGGTGGTGCCGGCAGTCGCGGGAGCCCAGTGGCTACACTACCCGTCGCCCGGAACACCCCGGAGCAAGGACGGTAAGCCCGATCTCGCGGCCGCTGCGCCTCGTACTGCGGACGGGAAGCCGGATCTCTCGGGAATCTGGGAGCCAGAACCTGCGTCGATTCCCGAACTTCTCCGTCTGTTACCCGACGCCGCCAAAGGCGTGACGCCGCCATTGGGCTCGGAGCCAATCACGAAATATTTTCTCACTGTTTTTGCCGATTTCAAGCCGGGGGAGGAGCCGCTCCAGCCTCAAGTTGTCAGACGGTCGGAGATTACAGCGAGTGTTGGCTCCAAGGACGATCCGTTCTTGCGTTGTTTTCCGTTGGGAATGCCGATTTTCGACACCTATCCCTCACCGAGGAAAATCGTGCAGACGCCCGGTTTGATCCTAATGCTGAACGAAAACGACACGGACTTCCGCCAGATTTTCACCGATGGCCGTAAACTTCCAGAAGATCCGCAGCCGTCTTGGTTGGGCTATTCAGTGGGAACGTGGGAAGGTGACACGCTTGTAGTCGATACCGCGGGATTCAATGACCGTGGCTGGCTCGACTCGGATGGCCATACGCACAGCGAAGATCTGCATCTCACCGAGCGCTTTCATCGCCTCAATTTCGGACGCATGGAACTGCAACTTACCCTGGACGATCCCAAGACCTTCACAAAGCCCTTTACGATCAAGTTCAACTTTGTTCTTTTCCCGGATACCGATCTGATGGAGCAATACTGCGCCGAGAATGAAAAGGACTTGCGCCACATCAAAACCCAATAGCTCGTCTCCCTGCTAATTTGGCATGCAAGCGGCCTCAAGCGGCCTAATCGGGGTAGGTGAGGGATGACGTTTCCAGCGGGCGCTGTGAGCCCGATCGCCTGCGCGTACGCGTTTTGTCGGGACATAAAGGAGGCCTCCACGACGAGGTGGATCGTGGATTGAACACCTTTCTTGCTGGCGCGCGCCCCTAGAAAATGTGACCTCTTTTTCATTTCAATTGCGCAGTTCCCAATAGTATGTGAAGGAAAGGGAATGGCAGGAGGCGGTATGGCGGGCTTTTGCAGTAATTGCGGATTTCCACTAGGCGGAAACAGCGCGTTTTGCGCGAATTGCGGAACGCGACACGGGGGAACGGCCGGCGGGCCAAGTCCAGCGGCACAGTTTCAGCAGCCTGCGGCGGCGCCTGTGGCCGCCAAGAGCGGTTCGAGTTTTAAGGTTGTGGTGACCGTACTAGCGTGCTTCGTGGCGGCCGGGATCCTTGCGGTCGGCGCCGTGCTGTACGCTGCCCATAGAGTGAAGCAGGCAGTAGTCGAAAAAGCCGCCAGCTATGGCGTGGATCTTCACGCCAGCCCTTCTGCGAGCTCATCCACCCCGAGTGCGCGGCATGTTCGGGCCTGCGATCTCCTCTCAAAAGAGGAGGCGGCACGCCTTCTCGATCAGCCCATCGATCGTATGGAGGATCATCCCGGCAATTGCCTGTACTATGGACCCCCGGGGCTCAGCGAGAAACTGGCTCGCGAAGACACGGCCGGCACTTTGAAACGGGCCCAGGCCCGCGGTTCAGATGTTGGGGGCGGTGACGTCGCCGACTCGGTCACCAGGCTTCTCGGCAGTGTTGCCGCCGCACAGCAGCCTGGCGGAGGCGACGCTCCGCTGCTCACTCTGGCGGTCGATTGGACCGACGGAAAGGCGCAGATGACAGCCATGAGCATCCTCAACGCCGGTGTGTCCAGAGCCCAAGCATTGAAGGGTGGGAGCGCGGATATTCCCAATCTGGGAGATCGCGCCATCCGGCTCGGAAATCTCGGTCTGAACGTGCTCAAGGGAGATGCCATCATCCGGATCGTCCCCGGGCCGGTCCCAGGCGCCAACGATAAAGTCATCGCTGTAGCCCGCGCCGTTCTGCCTCGAGTCTAAGGTGTCACCCCGGAATCAGGAGAACCTCGCCCATGACCCTCATTCACAAGAACATGACTATCGCTATGCCCTCGCGGTGGCCCCATTGCTCCTAATGCCGATCTGCATCAGCGCATCCGCCCCGCGCGGCCGATAACGGTGCAAGCCGGTGTTTCGGCGCCGTGAGTAAGGTCCTGGTTACGCCCACCCATATGTACAACGCGGAGACCGCCGCTCTTCGCAGGAACAAGTCAGCAACCAGCGAGGGGATCTACTTCGGATCTACGTTCTTGTTGGCGGAAAATGGACGCGCAGTCCAATGGATGCGGCCTCGATGGCGAAGCAAGAGGAAGAAACCGTCGCACGGCGAAGTATAGTTGCCCTCACCTTCGCGATGAGCCAGTGAATGGACAAGCAGCCACTGTAGGACCAAACGAGCGCCACCCACATGTCGATGCGGTACGACTACTCCGGTGAGCATCCGCCCGCTGGGGCGCAGTGACCCACCCCGGGCGTCATCCCGCGGCCGATAGCCTTTTTGCATCGTTGACTGAGTGCGGGTTTTCAGTCAGGGTTATGATGGCATCTGGAGCCTGGATGCCCCCGACCGATCCTGCCGATATCACTTCCCTGCTGACGGACTGGAGCGAAGGCGATGAAGAGGCAGGCCGCAAGCTTATCGAGGCTGTATATCGCGAATTGAAACGCTTGGCTGCGATGAATCTTCATCGGGAGTTTAACGCCATCACTCTCCAGCCGACCGCGCTGGTGAACGAGTTGTGTGTCCGCATGCTGTCCGGTCCGCCGGTCAGTTGCGAGAACCGCCTGCATTTCCTACACCTTGCATCCCGGCAGATGCGCCGGCTCATCGTCGATCACGCGCGGCGGAAAAAGGGATTGAAGCGGGGCGGCTCGCAGCCACTCCTGTCGCTTGACGAAGCGCGGGATCACGCCGTGGCCCTGGACGAAGGGGTCGCCGACGTGAACGAAGCCCTGACCCGTCTCGAAGAGCTGGATTCCAGGACAGCGGCCGTCGTAGAGATGCGGTTCTTCGGTGGGCTCACTGAGCAGGAGATCGCTGACGTGCTGGGAATTTCCACCGCGACCGTGAAGCGCGACTGGGAGTTCGCCCGCGCTTGGCTCCTGGCGCAATTGCGGGCCGCGCCCCAAGATTGATTCCTGGCTAGGTCTGCTTATTCCTTTCCGCAATGAGCTACCCCGATTGCCTCTTGCGCATTACTTAACGTCAGGATTCGGGCGGATCGGCGAGATCCGACTCAGATCGCAGTCACGTGTATCGGAGGTTTGAAGATGGTACTCCGTCAGCAGCTGTTTGTCCTGCTCGCGTTACTTCCGCCTTTCTCTGTTGTCGCGCACGCACAATGGTTGAACTATCCCACCCCAGGAACGCCTCGCACACGCGACGGCAAACCCAATTTAACTGCCCCAGCACCCAGGACCACAAACGGCAAACCCGACCTTTCCGGCGTCTGGCACGTTGAGCCTACCCCGCTCGCGGAGCTCAAACGCATCTTCGGTGGTTTCATCGATGCCACCGCCCCCTTAAGCGTGCCCGGGATGGGAGCGGATAACGTCAATAAGTACTTCATCAGTGTTTTGGCCGACTTCAAGCCACAAGAGATGCCGTTGCGGCCGGAAGCCTTGGCGTTTCTCCGCGCACATGAATCGGTGGATGGCCCAGAGAAAGTCTGCCTGCCCGGCGGCCCCGTCACGCCTTACATTCCCGATCCACACAAAATCGTGCAAACGCCTAACGAGATCGTCATCATGTACGAGGCCGACGGCTCGCACCGTCAAATCTATACCGACGGCCGCGGGCTTCCCAAAGAGATCATCCAGCCATCGTGGCAAGGCTACTCCGCCGCCCAATGGGACGGCGACACGTTGGTCGTGGAAACTGCCGGCTTTAACGATAGAACCAGGCTTGATTTGCTAGGCCACCCCCATAGCGAAGCCCTGCGCGTTGTGGAACATTACAAGCGGCGGGATTTCGGCCACATGGATGCCGAAATGACGTTTAACGATCCTCAGTACTATACGAAGCCTTTCACCATCAGGTACACCGAGGAGCTTCTTCCCGACACCGATGTTCTGGAATACGTTTGCAACGAAAACGAGAAAGATAGTGTCCACGTAGGAAAGAAATAGAATGCTTCCGAGGTTTAGAAATCCATCCCGGCAACCGCGTCTCGTGATTGTTCAGAAGGCGCGCCAAAGTTGAGCAGTGCCGAGCCCTATCCGGTTGTTCTTCATAGGATAAACTGAACTGTACCGCTCGAATGCAACTCTCTTCAGGTGACCGCCTAGGCCCTTACGACATACTTGGGCCCATCGGCGCGGGTGGAATGGGTGAGGTGTACGTTGGGCGTGACTCCAGGCTTGGCCGCGATGTCGCCGTCAAGGTTTCAGCACAGCAATTCAGCGAGCGTTTCGAACGCGAGGCAAGAGCGATCGCCGCGTTGAACCATCCCAACATCTGCACTCTGTTTGACGTCGGCCCGAACTATCTGGTCATGGAGTTGGTGGAAGGAGAGTCGCCGAAGGGGCCGCTGCCGCTCGAAGAAGTCCTCCGCATGGCTCATCAAATTGCCGATGCGCTGGAAGCGGCGCACGAAAAAGGAATCGTGCACCGCGATCTCAAACCCTCCAACATCAAGATCAAACCGGATGGCACGGTGAAGGTACTCGACTTCGGATTGGCCAAGGTCGGCGGAGGGCCAGCGGTACAAGGCGAGCACTCACCCACCCTCACGGGCGGTCCGACGGAAGCCGGCATGATTCTCGGTACTGCGGCTTATATGTCACCTGAGCAGGCCAAGGGTAAGCCGGTGGATCAACGGGCCGATATCTACGCATTCGGCGTGGTTCTGTACGAGATGCTGACCGGCGAACGGTTGCATCAGGGCGAGACTACCACCGAGGTGCTGGCTTCGGTGATCAAAGAGGAGCCGCAATGGGACACGATACCCGTACAGGTGCGGCGACTGTTGCGGCGCTGCCTGGAGAAAGATCCCCACAAGAGGCTCCGCCATATCGGGGATGTCATGGCATTGGTGGACGATGCTCCGATCAAACTCACCGTCATGGCAGCCCAGCGAACCGTCACCAATCGATGGTTCTGGCCCATGGCCGTGGCCGCTGGGTGTCTGGTTGGCGCAATCTTGGCGTTCCTATACCTTCGTCCGAAAGCGGTCGCTGCGCCTGCGGTCCAACACTTCGAGATCTCAGTGCCTGAGCAAATCGGTGGCGTCGGTCAGCGCTCCGCGGTCAGTGTCTCGCCAGACGGCACTCGGATGGTTTTTTCACACTTGGACTCACCGATTGCTAATGGGCTTTGGATCCGGCGCCTGGACTCGGTCGGGTCGCGACTCATCGACGGCACAGAGGGCGCTTTCGGTGTTCCGTTCTGGTCGCCCGACAGCCGTTTTATCGCGTTCGGAACCGCCGACGGGCTCAAGAGGATTGAGCCCGTCGGCGGTCTTGCCCAGGTTCTAGCTTCCGACGTTGGACTAGTCTACGGAGGCTTCTGGACAGCGGATGGCAGAATAGTCTTCAGCGCGGGGAGGAACGACGGAGCCCCCCCTGATTTATGGGAGATTCCTGCAGGGGGTGGAGTGAGCAGACCGCTCTCCAATGTCGAGCATTCCGGCAACGTAGCAATGTCCTCTCCCATCCTCTTGCGAGATGGGCGGCATTTCCTCTACGTGCGCACAGACCTGATGCAGAACTCGGCCAGTAGTGTTTACCTCGAATCGCTCGATGCGAAGCTGGGGCCGCATGCAAGGAAACTGTTGAGTAATGTCTCCGGCGTTGTTTATGCATCGTCCGCAGATCCGGATCGAGGGTATCTTCTTTTCATTCACGGAGGGTCAGCGACGGGGCGAATGGGCTCGCTCCTGGCCCAGCCATTCGACCTTCCCAAGCTGGATTTAATCGGTGAACCGGTGCAAGTCGCCGAGGAAATTTACGCGGGAGGCGTTTCAGTCTCCCAAACCGGCGTACTGGCCTACCTCCCCGGCGCGGTCGCAGCCAATCGTAGCCAACTCACTTGGTTTGACCGAGAAGGTAAAACTCTGGGAACAGTTGGAGACCCCGGCGATTATCAATCAATAGCGATCTCACCAGATGGCATGCGCGTGGTTGCAAACCGTGCCGCTGACCAATCGGGAGGCGAAGATCTCTGGATGTTCGATCTTGATCGAGGCGTCAGCACTCGATTCACGTTCAATGGGGGAGGTAACGCGTATCCTGTCTGGTCGCCGGACGGAAGCCGTATCGTGTTTCGGTCCGTTCGAAATGGTTCGGGCGACTTGTACGAGAAGGTATCGAACGGGGGTGGCGATGAAGAGCTGCTTTTCAAGTCGGAGAGGACGAAAATTCCGGTCGGCTGGTCGCCCGACGGCCGATTCCTGATCTTCGCCACCCCCGGCGCTGGCACGCAGTCTTGGGTGCTTCCCCTGGACAAGCAAGCTCACGCAACCGGGAAGCCTTATGTTTTTCTCAACGGGGACGTTGCCGGGAAATTCTCGCCCGACATGCGCTGGATCGCCTATTCCTCCTCTGAGTCGGGCAAGTACGAGGTCTATGTGCGACCGTTCGATGCGAACTCCGCGGATGGTTCTCCTCCAGCAGGTGGCAAATGGCAGGTTTCCACCGCTGGCGGGGGCGCCCCGCGCTGGAACACTAACGGTAAGGAATTGTTTTATCTGGCTTCGGACGGAGCAACTGTCATGGCGGTGGATCTAACCGCCGGCGCGGTCTTTCAACCGGGCACTCCCAGGGTGCTCTTCAAACCAACTGGTCTCCGAGCAAGACCAGCCATTGGGGCGGCCTGGGATGTGAGTCCCGACGGCAAGAAGTTTCTGATACCCCTTCCCGCAGCCGCGAACGCCGCCACACCGTTTAACGTCATATTGAACTGGACGTCTCTCTTGAAGAAATGATTCACTGCGCAGTGTTTCTGTCAGATTAAGATTGTCCCGCGAAGCGTTCAGCATGTGGAAGATTGCTCTACCGAATCGTCTGGATTCTGCACACTTTCCTGGCGCCTGCCATCAGTATGCCAAAGCCCTGGTCTGAGTAACCACAGGGAGTTATTTCCCCGTGCACGGTCATCCAGGACCTATCACGCAGAACCCAGCAAATGCACAAGGCGATTTTAAAGCAACAGCGTTGGGAGTCGACCTCTCCGACAGGACGCTGATCACCGGACCAACCAATTCGCGAAGGTGACCCACGTTTGGCTCGCCATTGCGAACGGCAGCAGCACAGGCGGGAGTAACAAGAACGCCAGCACAGCGCCGCACAGATACACAGGAAATGCCCGCCGGTAACGCACCAAGTCATAAATTGGACAAGCCATCAGGAACAACAGCAAAATAACCGCGATGGCCGGAGGATGCCGGCTCATGCCAGGCAGCCGGGACACGCCGGCAGGCATCAAGCCGGCAATCACTGCAAGTAGCATCAAGCGCTTGTGGAGTTGCGCGTTGCGTCGAAAATACAGCCCCACGGCTGCGAATATCGAAAATACAGTAATGTCGCGCAGAGGAACAATCAGGAACGTTTGAGGATTTTGGGACTCCTGTCCTGGAGCCCCGAGATATCCGGATCTGGCAGCCAGGACGGCCGTCGCCACACCGACCATCAGCATGAGAGCGACGAGCGCAACACCGGCGATGCCAAGCCTACGGTGCAAATCCACGCGGCCGCGCGCAACCAACGCCGTTTGTGTCACGAACAGGACCAGCCACGCAGTGAAGATTAGCGCATGAGCGTGGATGACGAACGGCAGCGGCCGCGCTCCCGTGAAAGCCTTCAGATAGTATGAGCGAGAGAAGCCAGCGACAATTGTGCCGGCCGAAAGGATGGCCGCAGCGCTGAAGAACAGATGATCGGCCCGCGCGTCGGTGGTCCGATGGTCGGGAGTCTTTACGTGTTCCTGGCGGACGCCAACCGCAATGACGCGCGTGCGAATCCGGCAGGGCAATTTTGTGCGTTCCAGCACCCGGAGAATCCATGGGAGCCGGGTTGTTTCCGGGTGTAGGAGGCCCCGCGTGGTGTTTCGCTGGATCAGGCCTTGCACGCGCTGCGTGAGCCGGGTCGGGAAGGCACGGCGGCGTTGTATTTTCGCCAGATCCTGGACGCTGATAGTTCCTCGGCGAAGGGGTCCTGCGAGGATGTTTGCCGCCGCGACGGCGTCCTGAATTGCAAGATTGATCCCAACACCGCCCACGGGAGACATTGCGTGCGCCGCATCGCCAATGCACACCAGGCCAGGGCGATGCCACCGCGGCATCCGATTTACGCTAACGGTCAACACTTTCACATCGCCCCAATCACGCAGCTCCATAACTCGGTCGCCGAAGAAGGGTGCGAGTTCGACAATGTCCGCGCGAAGGGCTTCAACGCCTTTAGCCTGCATCTCCTTAAAGGCTCCTTTTGGAGCGGGCAATCCGCACTGCCAATAGTCTCCGCGGTCGATGAGGTTTAGGGTTTTGCCACGATCGGCGTAAAGGACGAACCCCGGGTCGGCCGCGCGCCTGGATAGCCGCATCCAGAGCACGTCCATCGGAGCTCCCAGGTCCTCAACCGCCAGGCCGGAGCACGCTCTGGCCACGGAATTCCTGCCGTCTGCGGCCACCACCAGGTCCGTACGGACCTCCATCGGACCAGCGGGCGTGCTCCCCCGAATGCCCACGATCCTCCCATTCTCCTCGATGAGTTCCGTGATCGGCGTCTCCATTCTCAGGTGGAAGCTGGGGAAGCACCGCGCCTGTCCGGCGAGGAAGTCCAGGAATTCCCACTGCGGCATCATTACCATGAAGCGGCACTGAGTTGAAATGTAGGACATATCTCCCAGCACGATTTCATCGCTTCCTATCCGGGCGCGGAACTGGCGAACCTGCTTTTGATGAGGCCGCTTGAGAAACTCATCGAGCAAACCAAGTTCGTGTATTACTTCAAGCGTCGACGGGTGTACCGTGTCGCCACGGAAGTCGCGCAGAAAATCAGCGTGCTTCTCCAAGACCAGGACCTCGATTCCGGCTCGGGCCAACAGATATCCCAGCATCATCCCGGCTGGGCCGCCGCCCACAATGCAACATGTCCCCTGCGGTAACGTATCGGATTTCATCATTTAGTGCCTGCCTTGAGGCCCTTTGAGAATGCATTGGAAATCGCACCGGAGGGAGTACGGCGGAGTTACCGAGACGTATCTTCACCCGCGTTACGTCGTGGATTCATTAGATTTTGAAGCGCTACCAGGGGATAACAGCAGTGATCGCGCCTGCGGCAGTCTCAGCAACTGGCCGGTTGATGAGAAAGCGTTGTCCGTCGCGCGATACCGCGTATTGATCCATCCAGATCCTATAGTGCGATGAGAACCGAGTTCCTGTCTCGAAGAGCGGTTGCGGAGCGCCGAATTCGAAGGTGGGTCCCGGATTTACAGGCACCGCCATGAGCGTACCGTTTAGAGTCAGATAGAAGAACTCCCGCCCGTCGCTACGCCACTGCGGGTGCAAGCCGCCCTGGTTCGAAATCTGCCATTTGTGATTACCGTCGGGAAAGTTTCGAACGTAAACTTCGTAGCGGCCGCTTTCGTTGGACATGTAGGCTAGCCAGCGCGGTGGTTCTCTTTCACTTGTAGGAGAGAAGTGGGCGCTAAAGTCGTGCTGCGACTGCTGCCAGAACGGACGCGCCACAGGTTGCTCTCCGGAAGCACTCAGCGCCACGATCCAGATATGCATGTTACGGTAATCAGGCCACTGCGAAACATAGGTAATGAACTGCCCGTCGGAGGACCAGTCAGTCGGGAATTTGGGACCTTCCGTGTCAACAACAGTCTTCGCGGTTCCACCGGTCAATGCTTGACGAAGGAGGCGCATACCCCGATCGCTACCGCGGCTAAACAGGATTTCGCAGCTATCCGGAGACCATGCGAGAGTGATTTCGGACTCCGCCACGCCTGGGTCCGTAAAACGGAAAACGGCGCCCTCGCGCGACAAATCCATAACCCAGATCGCAGGGAGGATTGTGTCGGGGTCATCAAACCTGTTGACAGCCACGTACCTCTCATTTGGCGAGAGACGAAACGAAAGATAATCGTTACGTGGGCCTGCGGTGGCCAGCATCCGGCCCTGTCGATCGAGCCAGACGAATTGTTGATTCCCGGCGCTTCCGCCTTGATACAGCAGGATTCCGTTGTCAGAGACTGAGTATCTGGCCTGGAACCAACGTTCATAGCGGACTTCCGGAACAACCACGGTTCGTTCTCCGCTCAATTCCATGCGCCGCATGTCGAACGGCTGCGCCATCAGACTGCCATCATGCACGAATAAGAGGGAGGCCGGGTGCCCGCGCAATACAGGAGCGAAGGCTGCGCTCGTATCGCCGCTCAAGAGCACCTTGGAGGTGGCTGCGTCCAGGGAACCGACACGAATCGAAGACTCGCCGGGACGGGAACTCGCGGCAAGGTAGAGAAAGTGGCGGCCGTCCGGTAGAAACTGCGGAAAAGCATGGGCGGCTTCCACGCGAGAAGGATCGAGCATAGTCACAGGCTGAGGCGTGCCGCCTGTCGCCGGAACCTGGTGCAGAACGCCGCTTGGCCGCGGACAGAAGACGATCACTCCTTCCGGACTCCAGGCGCCTCCCCGTCCCACCACGACATTGGCGATGTCCCGGGCGGCGGTCCTCCGGCAATCTCGACAGTCTTCAGCTTGTATTGTGTGAAGAAACCAATCGACCGGCTGTCGGGCGACCAGAACGGGTAGGTCGCGAAGTCCGTTCCGGACAGAGGCTTGGCCTCTAGCGAATCCAGCGCCCGAACCCAGAGCATCAGTTTCCCGTTCGAAAAGAGGGTGAAGGCCACTTTGCGACCGTCTGGTGACACTGCAAAAGACTCAAAGGACGCGCGCTCAGGCGGCAGGATGGAAAGGCGCACCACTCCCGGTCTAGAGGCAGCAGACAACTGCCGCTCCGAGAACTCGGGCACGTACCCGCCCTTCGGCAGAGCGATCAAAACAGAGTCGAGTTCCCCTTCGCTTTGGTAATAAGAATTAAGGCGTTCTCGCAGGCGCCCAGCTTCAACTCGAACGATCGGATCGTACTTCGGATCAAACGACGTGGTTCGGCCCAAGGCTTCCACTGCGATCACAAACTCCTTGATTTCACTCTTGCGTCCTTCCAATGCAAGGCTGACGACAAAGCGCAGGAAATTGCTGGAGCGCTCTGTATCGACAAAAGCCGGGCTCGCGAGAATCCTGTCGAGCTGTGTGCGCACTCGCTGTGCGTCCATGGGTTGAATCTCACTATTATCCACGTTCACGCTGGGCGACTCCCGTCTGCCAGAACGGGGTGTATGATCTTGAAAGCAGGCTGCCGCATTGTAAATAGCAGGAACCTAAGCGGAAGTCGGCCTCAAGGAGTTGACTCTATGATTTTCCATGCATCCATTCCAGCCGACGATCCAGAACGCGTGGCTCGGGTCATTGCCGAACTTTGGCGTCGGGAGTACTTTCCATTTGTTTTGCCCAGAACCTTTATCGTGTTCGCCGACGACGAAGTTGGCACCGAGGTTGAGATCGCTCCGCGTGGGCACGAGATAGTGCCGGCGGAAAAGCAGTTGGGACTCCAAGCCAACCCGTCTCCCTCGCCGTTTAACGAAGTTCATCTCAATATTGCCACGCCGTTAACGTTCGATGAGGTACAGGTGATTGCGAGGCGCGAGGGCTGGACGGCGCGGATCTGCGACCGCGGAGGCGCATTCAACGTAATTGAATTTTGGGTCGAAAACAAGTTCCTATTGGAACTCATGACAGCGCATGAACTGCAACGCTATAAGAGCGTCTCGAAAACCGCGGTCTGGCGCGCCATGCTCGCCAAGGGACTGCCGCCTTTAGATGCTCATAGTGCCGGCGTACCAGACTCTTGAGAATCGGATAGAAGGCCGAGGTCAGCATGCGGGTGAAAGGAGGTGGTATCGCGCCGAAGAAAGACGAGCGCTACACTGGAGTGTATGAATGTGTCGAGGATCATCGTATCGATTCTGTCTCTGGTCGTGCTGCGGAGCGGGGCCATGGCGCAAACGAAGAGCCTATGTTCCCTGGTAACGATCGAGGATGCCCGGGCATTCTTTGGGGCAGCGCCTAAGCAGGAAATGAGTTCGCCACAGATCTGCGAATACAGTTCGAAGGGCCAAACGGTTAAACTCTTAATCGCGAATTACACCGTCACCGCCAATGCGAAAATGTTGTTTAAGGTGAGTAGGGAGGGAATGGCCGCCGCGAAGGAATCACCGAAGGATGAACCGGGGTTGGGCGCGACCGCGTTCTCGGGGTCAACGAAGTCGACCATTGAGATCTTTTTGCTGAAGGGAAACGCTACCGTCCAGATTAGCGCGGCGAGCGCGAACGAGAGCACCACGATAGCTGGGACCGTGCTCAACAAGCTGCGCGAGGTGGCGAAAAAGGCAGCCGGCAGAATGTAGTCTGGGAATACACCAAGAGCGGCGGATGGGGAACGATTTTCGTGAAGTACGACATTGGGCTTTCGTCACGGGGAAATCGCTAAATAACCGACGAAAAGGTGCCTACCAGAATACGCCAAGGCCGAGCCTAAGCCGTATTCCGAGTTGACGCGCGTCGGTAAGCAAGGTCACGCTGCCGGGTTATCCGATGACGGCTCGGCCGACGGGAAGCTGAACGACGGCGCTGAATTCTACGAAGACCCGCCTTACATCGGGCTGGAATCGCTGAAAAGAGCGACCGCACTGCCGAGGGCTAATCCGACCTCGCCACTTTCGACAGGCCGCCTTCCGGGTCGGTAACGCCGTTTTCTTGTTGAGTGTTGAACCAATCCACCTCAGGCGCGTCAATAGGGCAACCACGAGCCTCCCGTGAGTGGTAGGCGCGCAACTCGATTTCTTCATGGGAACAACTATGATTAGCCACGATGACTCCGCCTTCATTATCCACTGAAAGTGCCTCATTGGAGAGCTGTCGCAAGTTTGCTGTCACCGCGTCCGGCCTTCGCAAGGGCAGGAATCAAGGTGACCCCCTAAGAGGTTCGTGGGGTGAGTTCCAATAGGAACTTGTTTTCGAGCCAAAATTCAATTACGTTGAATGCGCCTCCGCGATCGCAGATCCGCGCCGTCCAGCCCTCGCGCCTCGCAATCACCTGTACCTCATCGAACGTTAACGGCGTGGCAATATTGAGATGAACTTCATTAAACGGCGAGGGAGATGGTTGCCGGATAAGTTCGTCCCGCGGCCGCTTGGATCACTTCCGCGGCTTCCTCCACGATCTCCCACTGCGTGGAAGCCGGTAACGGAATGTTGTTCAGGCGACGGTGTTTCAATATGCCATTCAGCGCGGACAGGCGTACATCTCGGGTTAGCTCACATGCAGTTTCGCCAGCAGCCGAGAGCGGCTTCGAGCCCCAGGAGTTACCAGCGAGTCAGCTCAACGCGTCGATTTTTTGTGCGGCCTTCCTCCGTTTCATTGGACGCAACAGGCGCGTAAACGCCAGCGCCGAAGGAGTCCAAACGGTCCCCGGCAATGCCCTTCGCCGTTAAGGCGTGAACCACATTGGCAGCGCGGCGGCGGCTCAGTTCCAGATTGTATTGAGGATTGCCTTGGTTGTCGGTGTGCCCCACTACATGAATCTTGAGCGCCGCGTCGCTTTTAAGCAGCTTCACGATCTCGGCGATCGTCTGTTGCGACTCCGGCTTCACCACGTCCTTGTCGGTATCGAACAAAATCCCGTAGAGCGCTACTTTGCCGGTATCATGCATCTCCCGCTTCATCTCGTCGGCATTGACGAATGTCATCTTCTGTTCAAGAACATCAGGCGCGACCACAACCAGTTCGGCGAGCGCGCGCCCTTTCTGGATCACGCTTTTTATTCTGTCAGGGATCAATCCGTCCCTATAGGAGGTTACGAAGACCATGTAGTAGGTCGGCTTCGCCGCTTTGCTTTTGCCCACCAGCACTCGCTCATCGGCTTCGTTATACGCGAGGATCTGACCCAGGCCATCCTCAACAACGATCTTGTCCAGCGTCGGGCCGAACCAGCCAGGGTCTCCGACACCTTTCTCGTACATCGTTTCCAAACCCAACCTTGCAAATTCCAGTTTGTAGTTTCGCAGCAATTCCGTAGCGGTGCGGCCAGCGGGCGCGACGTACGCATACCGGCTCACTTGCCCTTCAATCGCCAGACTCTTTGCATATTTTGGGGGACTCTGCGACGTAGGGACACCCAGCGGAAGAAGATACTCATCAAACTTAGGCTCGCGATAGCCAATGATCTCGCTACCTTCATAACGCTTCATCCCCGGCGGGTCTTTGGACCCGGCAAGATCAGCCGCAGGCATCAAACCCGAGAATGCCATCAGAGTCACTGGGAGCAACAGGAAGGATTTGTTCAAAATGGAATCTCCTGACTGGAATTGCGCAAACGGATCTCGGGTTAGCTCACATCCAGTTTCGCGGCCTACCGCTGAAGCAGATCAACGACATAGACGTGCTGGGCCCGCCTGAAGAGTCGGAGGGAAGGAAGAGAACTGTGCCTGTTGCGGTAGGGACGATCATTGCTAATCGCCTTCCCCACAGAACCGTACGCGCGCTTTTTACGCGGCAAGGTTCCGGTCTATGGAAGGTAGCCAGCCACTCCGCATATTGTAGCGGATGAAAAAGCCTACGGAAAAGTCGTGGCCCCAGTCAGGTTCCGTCTGTTCTCTCCAGCACGTCTTGCATGATCGCGTAATCGTGCTGGTCTTGATCCAAAAGCGACAAGAGTACGTGAAACCAGTGCGCCTTGAGGGGGAGGAAGCTCTCGGGGGATGGGGGCTTTTTCATCTTGTTCTGGTCAGAATATACACTAGGCGGCGCTTCGTGACAAAGCGAGTTTGACGCTGACCGCCAGATTCGACTACCAGGCGATGCGACGACAAAGGGTGCTTCAACCCAACTTCCGTTCCTCTCTTCTGGACAGTGGCCTTGCGTCCGTGGTTCGTGGGAGGCCGAATTTGCAAAAGTAGGACAATTAGATGGCCATAATCTTGAAGCTCAGAATTGTTCAGAATGAGCCAACCGCCGCCGCTGGTCAAAAATTCTGATGGACGCCGGCAGGCATACTCACGGTCGTTAGACGCCGCCTTACTGAAATCTCTAGCCACGTGCAGAACCAGCTGGACGATGTAGACCGGACCACTAAACAGGAGATTGTCCGTGCCCGTATTCGGCGGAATTGAGATTGTGCCCACGAAAGCCGAAATTGACGTTTGTCCACCAACGACACTTGGGCATGAGCATTCGATCCATTATGGTCACAGTGTCAAGGCGCGAACACGCCTGTCCGGGGAATCAATTTCGAGCCTCGTTTGACTCGAACGACCTCTTCCAACGCGTCGAGTAGCGAGGCACTTTTGAGATCGCGCACACATCCCGCACACAAATCTCCGCGGATTGCATTTCAAGGAATAGAAAACAAGGGCGCAGCGGCTTGTCTGCAACTGATAGTGCGAATCAGTGGCAGCCCGGCATGGTTGGAAACGTCGAGTTGCCTAGGATGGCAAGGAACTTCGGGCCTACAGCAAAACCGGGCAAAGTGCGGTCGTTTTATACCGGGGCTGACACGGGGTCATGGTTCATCCGTTCAGGGTGGGTTCCGACACGGGGCTGCCGCAGATGTTGGCACGGCACTCATCTTGACCGCGCCACAAGCGACTTCATAGCCTGGCCCAATCGGTTCGCAGGCCATAGCAAGGCTGCGACATCGGGACTGATTTTGGTACCTCCGCGATCTGGTATCGCGATCAAGCGCGAGAAGGTGCTCGGTCGAGCTCACGTGACGACGTCGCTTCCGCGCTCGTGGTATCATCAGCCTCCCCAAAGATACGCTTATACAAGTCTTCGCCATAGCTGGTCGGCAGTGGCTCGCCTTCGACAAGTCGAAACGTTCGTCGCCCATCGGCGAGTCTTTCTGCGCGAAGGAACAGCGCGGTATCCATCTTAGCCAGGTAAAATCCTTGCGCCAGGTCGAACATGTGAGTAACGTAGAAGACCTTGATGCCAGTGTCCAACAGCGCCCGAACAATTTGCCTCGCGATCTCCGAACCCTCTCTTTCGTTGGTAGAAGCGAACGACTCATTAAACAGAACGAGACTGTTTGGGGCGAGGTGGTCAACAATTGAGCTCATTCTGCTGAGCTCTTCGTCAAGTTTGCCGCTGGTCATGCTGGCATCCTCTTCCCGCTTGAAATGGGTAAAGATGCCGTTGCAGACATTGGCGCGAAAGGATTCGGCTGGCACGAACAGGCCGCCCTGCATCATCAAGTGGCTGAGGCCAACAGCGCGCAGGAACGTAGATTTTCCTCCACGATTGGCGCCGCTGATGATGACGAGCAGGCTGTCATCGCCGGCCACATCGTTGCCTACTACCCTGTCTTGCATCGTCAAACTTAGGCAGACGTCGTAAAGTTGTCGAGCGAAAAACTTCGGATGGTTCGCGGACAACGGCTCTGGAAAGCAGATGGGCTCACCCTTCCGAGCCAGATGGTCGCGCAGGTTGAGGCAAGCGACATAAAAGCCAAGCTCCAGTCGCAACACATTAAAGAAGCTCAGAATGTGGTCGGTGGATTGAGCTAGCGCGGCAGCAACATGACCGATTCCCTGGTCTTTCAGTTCTGAAAGCGCCCGTAAGCCGTTTTCATCGCGATCATCGATTTCGTAGACGAAAGCGGAGCGGTTTTTGAAGGCTTTCATCCAACTCCGCAGCCACTCGAGCCACGTTTGTTTGGTATCGTGCGGCTTGCGAAGGATGTAGTGAGTGCCCTTGTTGCTCTTGCCAAGTTCGGCGCTCATCAGAACGCCGCGCCGAAATTCTAGCCTCCGCAGATGGTCCTGGATAATGCTCAGATATTCGTCGTTCAGCTCCGCGGCTAACATCGCGAAGAGTCTGGTGAAGCCTTCGGAGCGAAAGCTGGGCCCATGCTCATCTGTAAGTTGTCTTAGTTTCTTAATTTGCTCCACCAGAATTTGGAGGACGTCGATGGACCGGCTCAACAAACCCGCGGGATACTTGGCAAACATCCCACCCCAGATTTTCTTCTCGCGCTCGATGGCCTCCACGGCAATGACGTACATCTCTCTGACGACATCGGCCCGCTCCAGGCAATCGGCTAGTATGTGCTGGCGATACAAGATTGCGTTCGGTTCCTGAAGACTCGCCAAAATGGCCTTCTTGACCACTTCGAGCAGCAAGGCGTCCCCACCGGCCATTGCGCCGAAAAGCGTGGTTAGCTCAAGATCCTGGGTCAGATCCGCAGCTTTCACAGGCCCATCCTCTTTAAGGCTAAAATCAGCGTCTCTGTACATCAGAAAGACTTTCATGATGAAATCCGCTTTTTCACGTTTTCGGCGATCCGTTGCTCCACGTTGTGGTAGGTGAGGCGGTACTTTGCAGCGATCGCCGCCGCATAGGCGAGTCCATCGGCGGCCTTGCGAACGACCTTGAAGGTTCGTCGCGCCGGATCTTTGGGGTTCACCATGCTGACCATGCTCACTGTGGTTTCACTCATCGAAGCCACTTCATCGAGGAAAGTTACCGACACACAAAGCATGCGGCCCTGAATAATTCGTTGCATGACCTGCTTGCTGAGAAACAGCGCATCAGTCAGCGTCGTGGAGAGAAAACTCTCATTCATGACGAGAATGCTGTCCGATGTTGCACGTTCGAGGATCTGTTGAATTCTCAGCAGCTCATCTTCCAGCTTGCCGCTCCGGTTTCGGATGTCCTCCTCCCTCTCGAAATGGGTGAAGAGTTTGTCGACTAGGAAAAGCCTTGCTTCACTCCCTGGTATTGGACAGCCGATACTGGCCAAGTAATGGAGTTGACCAAAAGCGCGGGCGAAGGTCGTTTTTCCGCCCTGATTCGGTCCAGACACGACGAGTATTCGTTCAGGATCTCTCAGGTAGAAGTCGTTGGGTACCACGGGCGCTTTCTCGCGGACGAGCTTATTGGCAAGAGCAAGATCGAACATGCCCCGGGCGTCGATTTCTTTCGACCGATCGCTTACCGTGGGATAGCAAAAAAACAGCCCGGATTGCTTGAAAGGCTCGATGCTGTCGATGCACGCAATATAGAACTGAACTTCCCGGTCGAACGTGGCGATTACACGATCGACAAAGCCAACATGTCGAGTGCAATACTCGTCCAGGTACAAGAAGATCTCAGGATACAACCGCGCGACGATGTCCAAAACGGCTGCTTCAACATGGTTCATGTCTGGCCCATGATCGAAGTTGAAGCGATATTCTTTGGCCGCTCCCTGCCTGAACTTCTCGAACGTTTCCGACACTTCCGCGCCGTAGTCCGGTTCCGAGTCGTATCGGCCCACCTGGATGCGTTTACCAACGATTTGGAGACAATACCTAATTCCGGACAGATCGGTCCTGACTTTCTGCATTTCGGCAAGGAGCGAAGCGAAGTCCTGCGATTCGGCATAGGCGCTTAGATACTGGCGAAAGGCGAGAAAGCCCCGCGAACGTAAGTCCGTGAGCCCCAGATCGCGCGCAAGCTCTCCAATGGCGGCGCAGTACGTTTCTACCGCATCCAGAAAAGCGCTCTGTTTCTGGCGCTTGTAGTAGAACTTGTCCCGTTGCGCGAGATGACTCCGCATTATGCGCATTTCTTGAGCGAACGACCGAACATGCCCGAGGAGATGCTGGTTTTCAAGGTCGCGCAGCACGTCGTAGCGATATTCGATCGCTTCCACGTGGCTCAGCGGGGCGTAGAAGAAGGGATTTAGGTTATATTCTTCGCGGCCGGCGGTCATCGAAGAAACGATCTGGTCGAGATTGAGGTCGGTGAAGAATTCAGGGGCTTGCTTTCCATCAATGTCTGCGTGGCTTTCCGATTCATCGAATAGAATGCTTCGGAACGGCACAGCGTTGCCGAATTTGGGCGATGGCTGAAGACGATGCAATCCCAAGCTGTCCTCCGACAGAGGAACCAAGCGACTTGCGGCAGGATCCGGCAACCTTTTTGCTCCTTCCGAGTTGTAGCACTCGTAGGAGTCATCTTCCCCTGAGAAAGGGGCGGTTACCGGTGGACTCCAACACCCACAGGCCCAGTATGCCAAGTAGCCGAATGGGCTGTCAACGAAGCGCGCCCAATCCAAAGCTCAGACAATACGTAGCTTCAATCCCGCCAGCGTTAGAAGCCCTCCCACAACCACTAATGCGCTCGCCCAGAGGGCAGGATGGCCGTACGTTAAACGGGCGCCGGCTGCGCCAAGCACCCCCAGAGCCAGTAGACCGACTGCGATAGCCAGCCACGAGAACCTTGGCAAGAGCGCGCCGACACTCAGTGGAAGAAGCGCTCCAAGAAAATTGCACGCGCAGGAGATCGCGGCGCCCCAGAGTGTGTCTCGTAACGCAGCTTGTCCCAGTCGCGTTGCGGCGAGATGCGACGTCAAACTGAGCTGACGCTCCGCATGCACCAACGCTCCCCGCTGGCGCACATATTCAGCAGTGAAGAAGACGAAAACGCCGGATATTGACGACGCAGCGGAGATCCTTAGGGCAAGCCCGATCGTGATCGGTTGGGTGGAACTAAACACTCTACCCGACGCGAGCGTGAGAGCGGTAAGAATACCGTCGGTCAGTCCAATTACGAGAGCGAAGATATTCTCACCGCGAAATATGGGCGGCATCAACGCTCTCTTTTTATCTGCTCGACTAATCTGCTGCCGAAGACGAGCTGATCGATGCTGTGCACTGCGGCGCCAGTGCCTTCGATGGCTTTGACCAGCGCAGGATGATCCAGTTGTTCTCCTTCCAGTGTTATATCCATTCCCACGGTTTCGACGTCAATCTCCGTTACCGTGATATTGCAGGTTTCAACGCCTTTCACCGCCGCGATAGCCTCGGCAATCTCAATGATGCTCGGGCGGCTGATCGCTTTGTCGACATCGAGCACCAGCCTTCTGATGTTCACGACGCTGAATGCCTCCTGGAGGGTTGCAAGGCACAGAAGTCCCTCTGGTCGGCGGCGTAATAGGCCTCCGAATACTCCGGATGCCGAATCAGCCAATCATTCAGATTGACCAGATGGCTGGCTTGTAGCGCGGAGCGCAGTTTCGGGTTCTTCAGGCCGCGGCGCAGGATGTCCAGGATTACCTCTTCTTCGTCCTCCATTTCAAAACAATTCGTAAACGCGCCTTCACGAGGCGCGCGATCGCGAAGAATGTTCGCGATCGCGTAACGCACGCGATAGGCGTGCGCTGCTGGATCGAAGACCTTTGGTAAATACATAACAGCGTCCACCTTGCGCCGCTGGATTGCTGCCAGAAACCATCGTCAGTGCATGAAGGCCTGGCGGCCCGCGAATTGGGCACTGCCATTCAACTGCTCCTCGATTCTCAGGAATTGATTGAACTTAGCCACACGTTCGCTTCGACATCCCGATCCCGTTTTGATATGGCCCGCACCCGTAGCGACGGTCAGGTCGGCGATGAATGTGTCTTCGGTCTCTCCCGACCGATGAGAGATAAAACAGCCATAGCCATTTCGCTCCGCCAGCCGCATAGTGTCGAGAGTTTCGGTTACCGTACCAATCTGATTGAGCTTGATGAGGATGGAATTTGCGATTCCCTTGGAGACGCCCTCTTCCAG
Source organism: Bryobacterales bacterium (assembly GCA_963776805.1). Lineage (GTDB taxonomy): Bacteria > Acidobacteriota > Terriglobia > Bryobacterales > Bryobacteraceae > Palsa-89. The sequence goes on along the minus strand of CAVZOD010000025.1, from coordinate 1,682,145 downwards.
GATGCGCGGGTTTGTGCAGAAAATGTCGTCTCCCACCAATTCGACCTTGGAGCCCAACGCGGCTGTCAAGTCGCGCCAGCCATTCCAGTCGTTTTCGCCCATCCCATCTTCGAGCAAGATAATCGGATATTGCCGAATCCAGGATTCCCAAAGACGGACCAAGTTGTCGGAACTCAGCGTTTGCTTTGTCGATTTGAACAGAACATACCTGCCGTCTTCCCACATTTCACTCGCGGCTGGATCGACACAGATCGAAATATCGTCCGAGGGCCCGTATCCGGCTTTCACAATGGCTTCAAGAACCAGTTCTACCGCCTCCTCGTTGGACTTCAGGTTGGGAGCAAAACCGCCCTCGTCCCCGACGGCGGTGCTGTAGCCAAGATCTCGTAAAACGTCCTTCAGTGCGTGAAAGGTCTCGATTCCCATGCGAATCGATTCCGCAAAAGATTGCGCGTGGTGCGGCGCAATCATGAATTCCTGAAAGTCGACCGTGTTATCGGCGTGCCTGCCGCCATTCAGCACGTTCAGGCACGGAACAGGCAGCACCCCTGCGTTCACACCGCCCAGATAGCGGTAGAGCGGAAGGGAATGAGCATTGGCGGCGGCCCGGCCGACCGCCATGGAGACAGCGAGAATTGCGTTAGCACCAAGGCGGGATTTGTTGGGTGTCCCATCAATTCCGATCATGGCGGCGTCGATTTTTCGCTGGTCGCACGCATCGCAACCACGAACAACTGAAGCAAGTTCATTCTTGACATGCTCGACAGCCTTAGTCACACCCTTCCCACCATAGCGATGCTTATCTCCATCCCGGAGTTCTGCCGCCTCCTTCTCTCCCGTAGATGCGCCCGATGGCACGGCTGCGATACCTACGGCGCCTCCGTCCAGCCTCACCTCCGCCTCAACCGTCGGATTGCCGCGAGAATCAAGAATTTCGCGGCCTGAAACATACGCTATTGAAGTCATATATTGTTCTGTTGGATTCGCTGCCGGTCAGATCGAGATGAGCGAAGCCGACGACGTTGACCGGCCACCGCTAAGAAGAACCGCCTTCAAATCCTCTTTTACCTGGGCAGAGACCGGCATCCGGTCAATCTTACTCAGCGTGCGCGCGAGATCATACTCGGCTGACTGGAGAATGGCGCTCTTTTCCCAGACTCCATAGCAAGCCTCCGTGGAGCCGGTCTTTGGCTGGCCGAGGCTTCCCGGATTGACGACCTGGGCCCGGCCGACCAGTTGTACGAACGGAGTGTGCGTATGGCCAACGAGCAGCACGTCGGCCGATACAACTTTCATCTCCTCCGCCCACTGTGGCGAGTTTGCAGGCACATACTTGTAGAGCGGATTCGAAGGAGCGGCGTGGCAGAGAACAAACCTGGTGTCTTGAACCGTTCTTTCCGCGATGAGCGGTAAACTCGCCAAGTACTCAATTTGGTCGCGGGAAAGAAGAGAGCGAGTGAACTGCATGGTCTCCTTCGCCATTTCACGGTAAGGGGGCGAACAGCGAGGGTCCTCGTTGAATCCTACTGCATGATCGTGATTGCCGCGCACCACAATCGCGGCGTGCGACCGCACGAAGTCGACCACCGCGCCGGGGTCCGGGCCGTAGTTCACCAGATCGCCCAGGACCCACAGTTCATCGTAGGATTCTGGCAGCGCGGATAGGGATTCCAGGTTCCCATGAATGTCTGAAATAACCACGATTCTCATCAGCTTTGCTCCTGCTTTTGACTGTCCTGTGAATTGATATCCGCAACCACGGCTGCTAGCCTTTCGAGGTCAGCCCGAATCTGTGGTGCGCTGTCGCTGCTCGCCGAAACTAATCCTTGAACGGTCGACAAGAGCTCTTCCATTCGCTTCTCGGCCTCACGTTGGAGTTCGAAGATCGCACCGGCTACGATCTCTTCCCACTGACTTGTGAGGCGAGAGAGATTCTTGAATACTTCGTCCGCGATCCGGTTTCGGAATCGCCGGAATACTGCCCCCCGCAAGACTGACATAGGCAACACAGGAGAAAGTAGTTCCCAATTGTGATCGAATGGCCGCCCGACATTCACGTCCGGCATCTTCGGCGGCTTAGGCACGATCTCCGGCTCCGTGGTCTTCAGCGGCACCCCATAGAGTGCGAACGTTCGATCGGATAGCCGGTCCCGGAAGTTCTGGAGGAGGCGCTGATATTGCCTCTGCACGTCGGCTAGCGGCTGGATGAACTCCGATCGTTTGGCCCCTGAAATCGAAAGGAGTTCGTCGGACAAGGCCGCGTGCAGCCAATCGTTAAAGGCGTCAAGCAGTCTGGCAAAGCTGGTTGGAAATTGACGAGCCTGTTCTTCAAATGCTGCCAGCAGCTTTCCCCGGGTTGGCTTCTCATAGGGGGCCAGTATCCGCTCAACCGCGGAGCGTGTGCCGGCCACGGCGTGCTTCGCAATTAACTTCACTTCTAAACGTGTGTCCGCGAGAGAATCCCGTTCGGTCGATAGCTGTTTCTGTAGCGTGACGCGCTCGGCGTCGAGCATCTCCGCGGATTTGAGCGTCAGCCGAAGGTATTGTTCGCAATCGCCGAGGAGAGTGGCCAATTTACGATTTGAGATGACGCGTCGTTGGGTTGCGACGTTCGTGGCAACGTGCCTCAGGAACTTGCGTTCAACCTCCAGCTTTAGGCGCTCAAATCCAGCGCGCGTGGAATAAGGGTAGATCGGAATGTTCTGCTGGAAGCGGCTAGCGAGCTGCAAGCGTACGAACTCAATTACTTCCTCCAATTGCTTTTCTTCCAGGACGTCGGCCTTCGTAAGCAGTACTGCGATCCGCGGTGTGTACCTGAAGAGCATCTCGATCAGGGCCAGGTCATGTGCAGACAATGGAGGATCAACCCCAATTGCGATCAACGCTACGTCAACGTTTGGTGCCCAACCGATGGATGCTTCGGTATTGTGCGCAAAAGCGCTCTCAAGGCCCGGTGTGTCGATAAACCTCAGCCCAGGCCAGCTCGATAGCGCGGCCAAACGCACGGAGACGGTATCGACATGCTTACGGTTTAACGGGTTTTCCGCTTCCGTAATGTATAGCCTGACATCCTGTATGGGGATTTCCTCCTTGCGGCCGCCGGCGAAGCGAACGATGGCGCTATCTTCGGCGCCGAGTCCGACGTCCGTGACGACGGATGTGACAGGTATGACGCCGACGGGAAGTACGTCTTGCCCGATCAGATGGTTTAAGAAACTGCTCTTACCGGCCTTAAACCGTCCGATCACGGCGATGCTGAGGTCGGTGCGCTCGCCAGAAGCTTTGCAGACTTCAAGCAGAGGCCGTATGGACGCGAGCTGATATCGTTCGGCCAAATCTGAAACCAGCTCGGTAACCTGTTGGCTAGAAATCAAGCGGGGCTCCATTACCCTCTTCGGGAAGTCGTAAGACGGCATCAGGATCTCCGTTGCTCGCCGAGGTGCGAGAGCGCGTCCTGGTAGCGGCGACGGCTGGCATTGATGACGTCAAACGCATCCTCCAACTTACGCCATTCGCGGGTCTTGACGACTTTGTTTTCCAGCTCTTTGTAAATTTTGAAGAAGTGCTCAAATTCACGCATAACCTGAGGGGAAAGGTCATCAACGGTCTGGACGTCGCGATAGCGGGGATCCTTCATTGGTACGGCGATGATCTTTTGGTCCTTAATCGCCTCGTCTACCAAATCGAGCATTCCGACAGGCCGAACATCGATCAAGCAGCCGCTAAATGTCGGGTGCTCGATCAGGCAGAGGACGTCGAGCGGATCGCCATCCTCGGCGATCGTTCCTGGAACAAAGCCATATTCGGCCGGATAGTGCATTGGAGAATACAGCGGGCGATCCAAACGAAATGTCCGGGCCTCGGCGTCATACTCATACTTGTTGCTCGAGTTCGTGGGTATTTCGACGATCATCCGAACAACGCGCGGGCAGCCGGGTCCCGGATCAAGGCCATACAGAGATTCGGCAAACGCCGTGGTAAAGGATTTCAGCCCGTTGGAGCTAGGCATGGAATGTCCCCGTTAGGCAAAGCTGGTTCCCGGTTACGAGCAACAATGGTCTCAGGAATGAGAGGAACTTGCCTGAGGAGAGCCGAAGCCGTCTGGGCAATGGCCGTCTGAGCCAGGAAATCTTGGAGGATTGGTTTGTAGCCGCCCCGAAACTCATCTAAGCCCCCACAGTTGCTTTCAACCGTAGGAGTTATTGGCCGCAAACGCGACGTTAAGCGAACTCCACCGCTGACGGTCTATCCGTCAACATCATAGCATTGACTGGGCAGTCCGTTCTAGCGAAAATGGACCAGGCGTTGGAGTTCGTCTTTAAGCGCCTTCGGGCAGATGACTCCTACGAGGGATGTTCCTCATAGGTGTTTCTAGCAACCCGACATTCCTCACTCATCGTTAGTCGTTGGATTCCGCTCGTTGCACGTTAGCGGAAATGACCGCGAGGAGAGGCGCGCATGGCAAAAGCGATATTTCAAATTTCAGCACGCACTCGGTATATTTGCTGCGAATGCAATCAAACGTTCCTTCGGAGCAAGGGACTGAAAGGGCCGGGGCGCGCCGAAAATTGTTGCGACCGCTGCGGGCAAAAAATGATTGCTACTCGGTCGATTGCGTCGGCATTCGCCCTCGGGATCGGTTGGGCCTGTCTCATCCTCCTCGGCATCGCCGCCGTCTCGAAGATGGTCCCAGATTCCAGAGACTCGATCATTAGTGTCGGGGTCGCAATCTGCGCGGCGTTCGCTTGCAACAGGCTCTTTGAGGCGACTCGATACCGCCGCAGACCAAAACCTTCCGGCTCTATTTTTCGGCAAACATTGGCGGAGGCGTTAGGTGCTTTTCTGGTTTTGGTTAGTTGGGAGTGCGATGCTGCTTCGCTAAGCGGAGTGGATTTCGGCGATCTTCTCTATGGTATGCTCAGGGCAGCGGTGGAGTTCGCTTAACCGCCGGAAACGGCCAATGACTCCTATAGTGGGTTTACTGTAGGCGTAAGGCTCGAAAACCACCCGCAGTAATCCCTGAACGGTTTCGGATTGAGAGTGTCTGGTCTATGGATCAGAGCATTTTTGCCACGTACGCATCATCGCCGCACGGCGCGATCTGGTGCTTTTGTCCTAAGCGCCTGGGCGAGGAAGGAGTTCCCCATGCTCTCTAAGGGTCCTGCCAAGAGAGTCACAATCTTTGTCAACGAGGACACTCGCCATGGAACGGAACCGCTCTGGCGAGCAGTCTTCGATCTTCTAGTGCACAAACGTGCCGCCGGAGCGAGCGTTACCCGACCGTGGATCGGCTTCGGAAGCCACCATAGAATTCACTCGCCCGAAATGGAAGCGACCATGGAGCATCTTCCAGTTCGAATCGAGTTTGTGGACACGCCCGAGAAGGTGGAGGAGCTACTGCCAACGCTTTACGAGCTTGTCAACGACGGGATGATTGACGTCCAGGACACAACTGTTGTCAAGATCGCGCAGAAGGAAAAGAAGCCCGAACCCCAAGCGCACCACATCCAGAAGACTGGCGCAGCTCGTCTGATGCGAATCTTTCTTGGAGAAGCCGACAAATGGCACGGAGAGCCGCTTTACGAAGCGATCGTCAAAAAGCTCCGCATGGAAGATATCGCCGGAGCGACGGTTTATAAGGCGATCCTCGGATATGGCGCGAAAGGGCACACGCACAAAGGACAAAGTCTTTTTCACCTTTCTCATGACTGTTCGATCATGATTTCGGTGATCGACTCCGCCGCGAAAATTCAGCGCGCAGTGGAGATCGCCGACGGAATGTTGCAAGACGGTTTAGTCGTCATCTCAGACGTCGACATGATCCGCTTTGCTCATCCGTCTCCCCTCATGGAGGTTACAGATGCCAGAAGCGCAAACGGGTAAGATTCTTCGCGTGCATGTTTCAGAACACGATCACTACAATGGGAAACCGCTCTACGAAGCGATTGTTGAGAAGTGCCGCGAGATGAAGATTGCCGGTGCGACGGTGTTCAAAGGAATGGAAGGATACGGCGAAACGGCCGAGATACACCGTTCGCATTTGATTCGCCACGACCTGCCGATCTTGATTACAATCGTCGATTCTGAATCGCAGATGCGCAAGTTAATTCCTGTCCTGGACGAGATGCTGGATACTGGCCTCATGGCCATGTCCGATGTCGAAATCATGAGATTCCAAAGAACTTCTCCCGACCAACACGCCTGACTAGACCGGGGAAGCTAGTCCAGTAGGCGTTGGAGTTCGCCTTTAACTGTCCCCAGCAATGTGGGGAAAATGACTCCTGCTGAGGGTGTGACAGCATGGCGACAACTGAAGGACTGAATCAGCACCAGAAGCAGCACCTGCTTTCGAACTGCGAGTACGCAGACAAACTCCTCTCGGACATTGAAGCGATCCTAAGAGCTTCCCAATCGAGGTCGGTGTTTCCGAAGTATAGGGGCAGCTTAGCGCCATCTCAGGCGCGAGTTGTAGAAGACTACATCGCTCGCATTCGCGCGCAAATCCTGCGAGCTCTTCAAAGTCAGGACGTCGCTATTCCGCCGCCGGCCTTCCGCACCGTTCACTCCGTAAGAGTAGCCCTAACCTTCGCGGCCATTGCGTTTGAAGAGTGCACGGCGGACAAGATGCGGGGGTATGGTGAAGTCCCCGCGGACGTGATTCCCGAGTTGAACGGGCTGGTCAACGAGATCAAAGCGATGCTGGATCAGCTCAGCGGCTATTTGGGACAGGACCTGGACCAGGATCCGGGAGAACGGCTGCGCCGCCTGGAACAAACCGGAGACGAGATTCAGTTGCTCAAGCGACTCGAGCATGTCATTGCCGAGCACGGCTTGGTCGATTATCGCGGTCGGCTTTCCCTTATTCTTGACCGGGTGGAATCGAAAGGCTTCGAGATTGCGCTGTTCGGCCGGGTGAGCTCCGGCAAATCCTCACTCCTGAATCACATCGTCGGCATGGATGTTCTGCCGGTAGGCGTCAACCCGATTACTGCTGTGCCGACCCGGATTATCTTCGGCCCCGCTCCACGACTGGTTGTGCGGACAGCCGGTCAGAAACTGGAAACATTTGGGATTGAGCGCATTGCAGAGTTCGTCACCGAGCAGCAGAACCCCGCGAACACCAAGAGAGTCGAGCGTTTGGTTGTTGAGTTTCCCTCGGAACGGCTGAAAGACGGCATAGTTCTGGTCGATACTCCAGGGCTCGGGTCGCTCGCCAGCGCCGGGGCCGCCGAGACCCTTGCTTATCTGCCGCGCTGCGACTTGGGCGTGGTACTGATCGACGCTGGATCGACACTCACCGCGGAGGATCTATCCACTGCGCAAGCCCTCGCGGACGCTGCAATTCAAACGGTTGTACTGTTGAGCAAAGCGGATTTGTTGGCTCCCGAAGATGTCGGCCGCGCCAAGGCGTACATCAGCCATCAAATTCGTTCCAACCTCCGGCTCGAACTCCCGATCCACGCGGTCAGCGTGCAGCCCGGTTTCACCCATCTCCTAGACCGGTGGTTCACCGATGAACTCGCACCGCTCTATCAGCGGCACCGGGAGTTAAGCAGAGATTCCTTGCGTCGAAAGATCGGCGCTTTACGAGATACTGTTGCCGGCGCTCTTCGCGCACGTTTAGACCGTGCCACTCGTCCCGAATCGCCTACGAGGCAAGCACGTCCCGAGTTCACTGAAGCGGAGAACCAACTTCGGCGCGTGACGGGGCGATTCGAAGAGATTCGCGAAAACTGGTTCCGGGATACCTTGGAGATTCGGGAATACGCGCCGGCGTTTTTTCACGAAGCAGCGGCCCGAATTATGGATTCTTGGGACGCCGAAGATCCCGAGCGTCCAGTCACGTGGGAGTGGTTGGCCGATCTCGCGACAGTCATCGCCGCCGAAAAGGCTAGCGCGATTCGTTCGGCGATGGAGGAGCTCGCTCGGGACCTTTCGGAGGCCATACGAAAAGTCTCCGAAGTATTGGGAGATGAAAGCTCTTCGGCAGCGGAAGATCTAGCCGCTGTAGTGAAGGAGATGCCTAGAATCGACCTCGGCTCCGGCGATCTACGGCTGAAACGACCTTGGATTGCCCGCATCAACCACGGACTAGCGAGACGGAAAGTAGCAAAGGCGCTCCAGGGTTCGGCCGGCGACCGAATCAAGGAATCGTTCGGGACCTTTGGAAGCACGCTGGATGCATGGTGCAGGAGAGTTTCCACGGAATTGCAGTTACGTTTCAATAATTATGCGGATGCCCAACGGGCGCAGCTCGCCCGCCTTTCGGGAGGCGGCGCGAGCGAAGATGCCTCTACAATTCGGGCTGCACTGGATGAGATCGGAGGGTTACAGGAAGGGGGGGCTTCAGACATGGAATCAGTGGGGTTGGGGGCGAAGCAATGAATATGGAGATCGGTCCGCCGTGCGTGTCATTTGGCAAGGCTCTGGACATCAAGTTTCAGGATGCCGAGCGGGCTGCGCTTGAGCGTGATGAACAGATCTCAGTTCGCTTCTATGGTCCGAGCTATGAGAAACAATACGGAGCCTAGGGACTCTTTTCCGAGGAGTCGTGCGAGACTGGGGACTACATCGCCGTCACGAATCTCCGATTGTTCTGGATCACCAAAAGAAGCCAGGACACTCCTCAACTTGGCGGATCGACCTTGCGGTGCGCTCCGCTCGTGAATGTGGTTGGCATTTCGGTTCACTACACGGGGCGAAACTGGGGGGGCATTTGTCGAATAAAGGGTGGAACTTCCTGGTGTGTTCCATTGCCGGCGGAGCAATCTGGCGATGCGGACGCGTTTGCCGCGCGAGCCCTTTCGGTGATCAATTCTTTATCTATCGAAGGCACGGATTAGGCGCAACTGGCGACACGAAATGCTGACACGGCAGCGCAGTCGCTGGCTGACGCGGAACGTCCTTGCAATCGGGATGCTCAGCTTGTTTTCCGACATGGGCCACGAGCTCACGACGGCAGTCCTTCCCCTTTTCCTGGCGACCTTCGGTGCTGGCGCATTGGCGCTCGGAACAATCGAAGGCATTTCCGACGCTGCGTCGAGTCTCACGAAGTTGTGGATGTCGTATTATTCGGATCGAATCGGCAAGAGGAAGCCGATCCTGGCCGTCGGATACCTTCTCACTGCCTTGATGGGCAGCTTCGGTTTCGTTACAGCTTGGTGGCAACTGCTCGCGATCCGAACCGTAGCGTGGATGGGAAGGGGCGCGCGAGGCCCGGTTCGAGATGCTCTGTTGTCCGAGAGTGTACCGCCCGAAGCCCACGGGCGGGCATTCGGTTTTGAAGGCGCGATGGACACCTTCGGAGCCATCGTGGGTCCCGCAATCGCTCTTTCCCTGGTCGGCGTCCTCTCGCTGAAGCACATTTTTCTCATTGCGTTCATTCCCGGCGCTGTCACGCTGTACATCGCTGTTTTTGTTGTCCAGGACCTACCCCGAGTGCGCCAAGTGCAGCAGACTCTCGTGCGGTCCATCGGATCGCTTCCACATCGGTACATGCGTTTCGTCGGCGCGGTCAGCATCTTCGGCCTCGGAAATTTTGCGCACACTTTGTTGGTGTTGCGCGCCGTGACCATGCTGACTCCTGTGTACGGGCAGGTGAGCGCCCAGCGGATGGGGGTAGGACTCTACATCCTCCATAACGTCCTCTATGCGTCCGTTTCGTATCCGGTGGGCGCTCTCGGCGATCGTTATAAGAAGCGCTGGATTCTGGGGGCAGGGTATGCCTTCTTCGCCCTGATGTGCCTGGGCTTTCTCGTTTCCAAAGCGAACCTTGCGTGGCTGATCCCCTTGTTTGTTATCGCAGGCATCTACATCGGCATCGTCGATTCAATGGAGCGTGCGCTCGCGGCAGACCTGTTGCCGCTTCCACAACGAGGTATTGGTTATGGCGTCATGGCCACGGCGAACTCGGTCGGTGATCTTCTTTCGAGTGTTGTGGTCGGCTTCCTTTGGAGCCACGTTTCGGTAGCTTCTGGTTTCATTTATGCTGCGGCTCTCACTGCGGCTGGCGCCGTTGCGCTATTTGCTATTCCCCGAAAGGCAGCATCGGAGCCCGATCTTACTGTGAGTTTCCGGCAAGGCTGCGTGAAGGTGGGTGATATCGGAAGCCGGAATCAGGATTATCGGCGCTGTGAGGGACGGCTCTTAGGCTTCGTGTACGTGGTGAGGATGGAGTCCATATCGTCGCCGACGCCGTAGCCGCACTTGTGGCTGATGCTGCGGACCCGATCCAGTCGGGCGATTAGTGCGTCGCGAGTGTCGGTCGGCAATGTGTTCGCGGTCGCCGCAGCCTGCTCAAACATTCGCACCAGCGCATTGAAGTAGCTTTCATCTTGATAGCCGAGGTCGCTCGCAAAACCGGATGCCTGCTCGCAATAGAAGACCATCAGCTCGGCTAGGCCGGCGGGGTCGCCGACGGCCTTCTTGTAATTGGAAATAGCTTGCTTTGCCTTCAGAACGGACGGAGCCTGCCTGCTGAAGGCGTCCGGCCAAAGCCAACGATCAATTGTTTCTTTGTAGGGACGAAGCAAATCCTCGCCCAAGCCGAAGCGGGCATGCAGAAACATTTGATTGTCCTTGTGGGCGCCGTAGAGATCCTGGATCAAGCCCAGCAAGGCTGGTCGATCAAAACTCGTGAGCTTAGCCTTGACATCGGTCCACCTCGGTTGTGATTTCGACTGACCTTGGTTCATATGGAATGCTCGCACGAACTCAGAACAGGCAACCCCGAGCCACCCAGTAATGCCAGTCGCCGATGGCTTCCGCGGTGGATTCGTCGGGATCGATGGCGGCCAGTTGGGAAAGAGGGACAGCCATCTTGCGACCTCGCCATTGGATCTGGACGAGCATGTCGTTCTCGCAGACTTCCTCCTTGGCGAGGCGACGCACTTCGACGGTCTCTCCTTTCCGCAGTGGAGAAGTCGCTTGGGAGCGGACGCAGCGGGCGGTGAAAGGAAACTTCAGTTTGCTTTCCAGATAGTAATACCAACTCATCGCTTGCTCTTCCGGCCGCGCATCGACGATCGCCTCGTTGTGGATGCGGTCTTCGCGGATCGGGTCTTTCTTGGGCTTCTTCACGGCTTCGGTTTTTTCACAGCTTGGCTGCCAGGATGCGGCGCACCGAGGTGCGGCCGATGCGCAACCGGCGGGCGATTTCTGCTTTGGGGACGCCGGCGCGATACAGCTTCCGAATCTCGGTGGCCTGCAGGCCCGCAGTCATCGGCCGGCCGAGTTGTTTACCGTTCTGCCGTGCGTGAGCCAAGCCAGCCCGAGTTCGTTCGCGCAGGATTTCCCTTTCGAACTCGGCGAAGATCGCCAATAGGCCGGCCATCGCGCGACCCGCCGGAGTTGTGAGATCGAGCGCTTCTGTCAGCGATACGAAACCGACACCGAGATGGTCCAGTTCCTGGAGTGTTGCGAGCAGGTCCGCCACCGACCGCCCCCAGCGATCGAGCCGCCACACCAGCACGACGTCGATCTCTCGGCGGCGCGCCGCTTTCATCAGTTGCTCGCGGGCGTGTCGCTCGATCGCTCCGGAGCCGACCTCCCGGATCTGCATAGTAAGAGTCCAGCCCCGCCGCGCAGCATACTCCCGCAGCGCGCGCGTCTGCATCGGGAGTGTCTGCTGATCATTGGTGGACACGCGGGCGTACAGACCGGCGCGCAACATTTTCCCTGGTCTTCGTCGCTGGCCGAAAACGTTCCCGGATTTTGCGCTGGGGGAGCCCCGTTTTACAGGCATTCTGATGATCCCGGCTCGTATGGCCGCAGACGATCCTTTTCGGCCAGAGCAGATCCATCATATTACGCGGCTGTGGGCGTCGCCAGCCGCACCAACGTCTCGCGGTAATTCCAAGGCATCCATTCCGAAGGCTTCTGTTTCAACTCCTCGGCATGCCTCTGCAACTCCGTGAGGTAGTCGAACGGATTGGCTCCGTTCAGCTCGCAGGTGTGGATCAGACTCATGAACAGATCGCCGACTCCGGCGCCGTTCAGCGTCTTGTAGAAGAGTGCATTCTTGCGGTTCAAGATGGCTTTCTTCAAGGCACGTTCCACGATGTTGTTATCGATCGGCGCGCCAGCTTGCCTGAGGAACAGCGTCAGCTTCAGCCAGTGATTCAGTAAATAGGAGATCGCTTTGCCCAGCCCGGAGTTCGGTTCTGTCTTGTGCTCCGCCAACTGCGCCTCCATCCACTCATGCAGCCCTTTCATCAACGGCCCGCTGCGCTCCTGATGGAAGCGCAGCCGTTGTTCCGCCGACATTGCCCGCTCTCGCGCTTGTGCGTCGTGATGATAAACGTCGCGCAGCGTCTCCAACACATAACGGCATTCTTCCGGAAAGTTGTCCGCCACCTCCACAACCTGCCGCCTTCCATGCGCGAGGCAGTTCGCCTGCAGGGGCTCGACGCCTGCCACCTTCGGAGAGTTGCGTGATAACGCATCGCTCATCTGAATCGGCGCCGGCAGTTCGCGTGCTCGCTGCTTCAGCACCTCGGCGAGGTTCTCACCCGCATGTTTCCATCCTGTGAAGAACAGAGCGACGGTCCAGGCGCCCACCATCGATACAATGCCGCTGGTGAACGTCCCCGTCCGCTTGTCGCCCGGCTCGCGTGCCAGGCGCAGAATCCGCATGCCGGTATCGTCGTTGTGCATCACGCTGCCCTGCGCCGCCTGGCGGATCAACTCTACCAGCACCGGCCAAAGCAGTTTCGCGGCGGCAGCCATCAGATCCCACTGCGTTGTCGCCGGCAGTGGCATCCCCAGATGTTCCTGCAGTCCTTCCAACCGATTGAATGGCACTCCGGTACCGTACTTCAACAGGGCGATCATCGCCACGGCGGTCTCATCGTACTTGTCTGCTCCCGCGCTTTCCGGCTCCTCAGCGGTGAAGACCTCCCCGCAGGCATTGCATCGCAGTCGCTCCATCTGGAATACCGTTGCTTCCAATGGCGCGTGTCCCACAAACCTCACCAGCGTGGCTGGCTCTTTCAGGCAATACACTTTTCCCCGGCGACACTCTGGGCAAAGATCGCCGGAATGGAGCGTGGCGTGTGCGACGGCAACTTTATTAGCACCGGTAAACGCCGCGGCCCCCTTGCGCCCATGACCGGCCGGCGCCGATTCGCCGGCCTCCGGTTTGCCTGTTGCATCCGGCAGAACGGCGCTGGTTTTCTCCGTATTCCGTTTTCGCACCAGTCTCTCTGCCATGGCATGGAGCGCCGTTTTGAGCTTCTGGCCTTCGGATTCGCTTAGCGGGGCGCGCGTGCTGCGATCGATAATCTGGTCCAGTTCGTCCAGGTTCACGTCGATCCGTCGCTTCATCGTCATATCCGGGTGAGGTGTTCACGGAAACGAGGTGTCAAGGGCAGGCCGAGAATTTCCTTGATCGGGCGGTTGGGCTTATTGGTCTGATCGTTCTTGCCGCGCCCGGTGGTGTGGCCGAGCAGGCGCCAGTTCGCCGCGCGGTAACAGGTCCCGCGAAAACGGCCGGGATCGATGAAAGTTTCCGCGAAGTAAATCGGGTGGCTGTACATCCGGTCCCAATCGTCTGAGAGGACCGCGGCCATACGGCCGAGAAGGTGCGATGCCAGATGCGGAACGCGTACCCAGGGCAGAATCAGAAACCGCGTGTTATAGGCGATGAAGCGGATGTTGCGCCGCCGCGCTTCCGCGCTCCAGCCGATGTAGCGGTCCCGGCTGCCCAGATGACGCGGCGCGGAACTCCACGCCAGGCACGCGATAGGACGGCCTTGCGCCCAGGCCAGATATTTCAAGTGCTCCCCGACTGGTTGTTCGTACTTTAAGTAATGATGCTGCTCCATCAGACTGTTGAACAGTGGCTCGTCGCCCGTTCGCCGCACCTGTTGCAGTTCGATTGGTTGGAGTTCCTTGAGTGCACTGGCGATCGGCGTCGTGTCGATCAGCATCGGCGCGGGGTGGGCACGCCGGACGAAGGGGTTGAGCGTTTGGAACCGGATGGGCGGTAATTCGATCTCGCCGGCCCGGTGTAGCATGAGCAACAAGCCGCGGCAGACCATATCGCGTAACGCGCCATTGGCCTGTTTCCACTGCCATGCTTCGCAGAGCTTCTCTGAAAGTCTGCGCCGGCTTGCTCCTGGATTTTCGGCAATCAACTGGCGAATCGAAGCGACATCGTCGGCTGTAACTACCCGCCCTCGATATCTCCACTCCGATGCCATCTGCCGTCAGTGTGGCAGAGTCGAAAACGGAACGCAAGTGTTTTTTGCAATTTCTAGGAGTTCACCGGCCGCCACGCCGGCGGGGCTTCCGCATCGGGATTGCCGGCAGCGAGCAGGAGCTGAGCCTGATGCGCTCGCAGCGTCCGTGCCGCTTCCGTCCCGGTTGGCCACCATTTGAAACGTCCCTTGGACAAGCGCTTGGTGGCCAGCCAGAACCCCTGGCCATCGTACTGCAAGACTCGGATGGCCGTGCCACGCCGCGTCCGGAAGATAAATAGGTAACCGGAAAATGGATCCGCGTTCAGCTTTTCCCGGCACAGCTGGGCGATGGCGTCGATACCCTTTCTTCCATCGATCGCCTCGACCGCAACCAGAATTCGTATCTGGGCAGCGATCTGAATCATCCTTCCATTTCCCGCCAAGCGCGCAGCAAACTTACCCAATCGGGCGGCGCCGACGCCTTCCACTGGATGTGCATTTTGTGGCCACTGGGACATTCGAAATCGATCGCATACTCCGCCAACGGTACGGCATGTGGCGCGGTCAGTTCGACAAATGTCGGCTTGCTTGCCTTGCGTCGGAGCGCGGGAACTCCGCCGAGCCGCCTCTTCAGTCCCATGTAGTCCAGCCGCAATGGGTGCGCGACGGGATGTATGCCATGCTGTCGGGCTAACTCGACCGCAGCCTGCCACAGTGGCTCTGGCAGCTTCGTCCGATGCGGCTGGGTGCTGCGAAATTGATCCAACTGGCGCTGCAATTGTACGATCGCCTCAGGGATCGGTGGTGTGCTCTTCCGGTTCACGATCAGGCGCCTCCGGCGCCTGACTGAACTTAACAGGACGGCCTACACGGCGTCACGCACGCTTACCGGAAACTCACATCTTACTGTGACGAGAACTGACTGACGGAGATAGCATGCAAGCGGAAATACAGACTTGGATCGATCGCCTGAATTCGCTGGTTGATGGCGAGAAAGCGAGCATGCAGCTGGTGGGATTCGGAGCTCTTGCAATTGCTCCGTTGAAGCAGTTTCTCCTGGAAGGAACACCGCGCGGAATCTTTCAGCCCCGCCAATGGGCAGTGGAAGCTTTGGCAACACTCGGAGCAAAGGACGTCCTCTTCGAATACTTGGAGCGCGACTTTCACATTTCGGATCCTGTAGCACAGCATGGTGAGGATGCTGTGCGAAATACGGCCGCGCGTCTCATTGCGCGCTGGAAGACGGACGAAGTCTTTTCGTTACTCCTGTCCCTTGCTGACAAGCGTTTGCTTCCCGGTGTGATTTGGGCGCTCGGCGAGTTTCGGCGAGCGGAAGCTCTACCCCGCTTGGAACGAGCACTGGAGGACGACGTGGCGCGTCCGGCGGCCGAGGAGGCTTTCGAGAAGTTCGGTGAGGCCGCGGCTGGCACGCTGGTTGCAGCGGCGACTCGAAGAATCATGAACGAAGACGAGGAAGTGCCGTCCAGCCTTCTGCGGCGGCGCTCCGCCGCCAAAATTCTCGCGGAAACCGCGATCGGCAGCCCCTTCTGGTTTAGGCTGCGTCCGCTTCTTGAGGAGCACGACCCGGAGCTTGTCGTACATGCGGCAAAATTCGCGGTGAAGGCGGGAACCGACCTCGACAAGCAGCGTACGGTCGACGCTTTGCTGCGAATTCTGCCCGAAGCCTCCTGGCACGTCCGTCAAGACGTAGCGGACTCCCTGAATGCTCTGGACAATTTCGCCGAAGCGCCCATTGAAGAAGAAATTTCGCGCCGTCTGCTTCTCCCACCGGAAAAGCGGGCCGTTGACAGCGCGCTGATCATTCTCCTTCGTCTGCGAGAGCACGCGCATGACCGTCATTGATCTAGAGACACGCGATCCTTTGATGAAGGACTCGGCTCTCCCACGCGATTGGCTCTATGCTACTCATCCGTAACGCAACCGAGACTTGCGTTTCTGACGAGGCCGATGTATTTGCCGAGCGTACCTCGATCCGCCTTGTACGGGGGCATCCGCCAGCGAGCACGTCGCGCCTCCAGCTCGCGTTCCGAGAGTTCTACGTGGAGCCGATTCAGCTCGCCGTCGATCGCAATCTGATCGCCGGTCTGAAGCAGAGCGATTGGACCGCCTTCCTGAGCTTCGGGCGTAATGTGCGCGACGATGAAGCCATGCGAACCACCGGAAAAACGGCCGTCCGTAATCAGCGCTACATCCTTGCCAAGTCCGGCGCCGACGATGGCCGATGTCGGTGTTAGCATTTCAGGCATGCCGGGTCCGCCCTTCGGGCCTTCATAGCGGATGACGATGACATCCCCCTTTTCAATCTCCCCGCCCTCCAGTGCGTGAAGCATGTCTTCTTCGGAGTCGTACACTTTTGCCGGACCGGAAAACCGCAAACCTTCCTTGCCCGTGATCTTAGCTACCGCGCCTTCAGGCGCCAGGTTCCCTTTCAGGATTTGAATGTGACCGCTTTGCTTCAAAGGCTGCGAGCGAGGCTGAACAATCTTTTGTCCCGTCTTGAGGCCCGGCAGATCCTGGACATTCTCGCGAAGCGTCCTTCCTGTGATGGTCATACATTCGCCATCAAGAAGCCCTTCCTCAAGCAGCATCTTAATTACTGCCGGAATTCCGCCGATATTGTGAAGGTCCTCCATTACATACGGACCGCTCGGCCTAAAGTCGGCCAGCAGTGGCGTACGATCGCTGACACGCTGAAAATCGTCGATGCCGAGTGGAACGTTTGCCGAGCGCGCCATGGCAATCAAATGAAGCACGGCATTAGTGGAACCGCCCAGAACACTGACGAGCACCATGGCGTTTTCGAATGCCTCGCGGGTCATGATGTCCCGAGGCTTTAAATCGAGTTTGAGCAGATTCTCGATTGCGGCCCCAGCTCGCAGACACTCGTCAAGCTTCAACGGGTCATCAGCCGGGGTCGACGAACTGTAGGGAAGTGTCATTCCAAGGACTTCAATAGCCGATGCCATTGTGTTGGCGGTATACATCCCTCCGCACGCCCCGGCACCAGGGCAGGAATGCTGGACAATTTCGGCGCGCTGGGTCTCGTCAATTGCTCCTAAGAGATACTGGCCGTAGCTTTGGAACGCCGAAACCACGTCCAGCTTTTGGCCGCCGGAGAAGCCAGCGCGAATGGTTCCTCCGTAAATCATGAGAGCTGGCCGGTTAAGGCGTCCCATGGCCATGATGCAGCCCGGCATGTTTTTGTCGCATCCGGGGATCGAGATGTTCGCGTCGTACCATTGAGCCTTCATGACAGTCTCAATGGAATCGGCAATGAGATCGCGCGATTGCAAAGAAAAGCTCATCCCTTCGGTGCCCATGGCGATGCCGTCGCTCACTCCGATAGTGTTGAAGCGGAGGCCGACCAATCCGGCAGCCGAGACGCCCTGCTTGACCTTGGCAGCCAGATTCAGGAGGTGCATGTTGCAAGGGTTTCCCTCAAACCACACGCTGGCAATTCCGACCTGAGGCTTATTCAAGTCTTCGGTTTGCAGTCCCACGGCGTGGAGCATCGCTTGCGAGGCTCCTTGCGATTTGGGCTGGGTAATGTGAGAGCTATATCGATTTAGGTTAGGCATTTGTTCTGTACAGAGAACGGCGTTCGTGCGGTCTAGTCGGTTGATTCCCCTCAGTCCGTAGCCCAACACCTCACGATATAGCCTGCTCCAGCGACGCCCATACTTCAGCAGCACTTCGTAAAGAGGTTCGCTCTCCTACCGATCTACCTCGCCAAAAATATCCGCATGACCTTGGCGGCTCCACGGATCTCTGAATGATATCGTGGCTCGTGAACCTCGTGCGCTTCGATTACGTCCTTCAAAGCGGCCGTTTGAGTGTGTACTCGCGAAGCGCTAAGTGAAACTCAACGACGCGGGACAAGGCTATAAACGAACTCCTCATGCGGCCGTACTTCCTCTGCTAGCGCGAGACTCACGATTCGAATTTGCAATCCTACGCCAACCGTTTGGAGAAGGATCTCTTGCCCGCTCCTGGTCCGCAATGCATCGCGGAACTGATTCCACGAGGCCGTTACTTGGGTGAAGGTTAATTCTTCCCCTTGCTCCGTATGTAGGGTTCTGCGCGTTGGCACTGGAACCGACTGCACCTTGAGTCGAGCTCCCGGCGGAATGCACACGGCAGGGATAGGAGGCCTCACCTCCGGCGCGGCGAAAAATGTTCTTAACTTGCTCCACAGGCGAACCAAAGCGCATTGCGCGATCTGCCGTGCGCTAGACAACTCGTCTAAAGACACAAACCCAATTGAGCCGGTGGAAAATTTGTGCGTTACCAGGATCTCCCCTTCGTTTGCCAGCCGGTTCGGAAAATTCATAAGCGAAAAGTCACACATGATGTTCCTCTCTTCAATAGACATCGCGCACAACGCAGCGGCCCGCTACGATTTTCTTCACCCGCGGGCGCGTCCCGCGCTGTGCGCTCCTCAATTCTGTTTGTAAGCGCCAACGCCCTCAACGTGCTCAGTCTTCTTCATGGGAAGCAATACTGACCGTTCCCAGGGAAACCCCTCTCGTCCGTAATGTCCAAAGGCTGCAGTGGAGCAATAACTCCAACCTTTCGGGGTGCGAAGACCGAGGTATTCGATAATGGCCTCCGGACTCAGATCTTTGAAGTAATCGGTAACCCAACGTTCGAGCTCCTTGGCGTGCGGGCGTGTCATAATACGCACCATCTCAGGCTGCTTCTGGCCGATGCCGAAGGCCAGGACCACCATGCACTCCTTTGCGAATTTGTTCTCGACGACGGCCTTGGCGATATGCCTTGCCATGTATGCCGCGCTTCGGTCCACCTTGGAGGGATCTTTTCCCGAGTATGCACCGCCGCCTACCGGGATACGAGGGCCGTAGGCATCGACGACGATCTTCCGGCCCACAACTCCAGCGTCACCTTTGGGCCCGCCGATCGTGAATCTTCCGGTCCCATTGATTACCACGCGCGAGCTGGCTGTCAGGTGACGCCCCAGCACCGGCTCGATCACCTTGCTTCGAAGAACTTTCCGAACGTCGTCGGTGGACACGTTCGCATCATGATGCGCGGCGAGAACCACGCTCTTTACTTTTCCACCGAGAAGCGTGACTTGGCTCTTGCCGTCGGCTCGCAGCCACGGTGTATCGCCGGCGTTTCGAAGTGCTTTGAGTGCCTGGCAAAGGTTTCTCGCCAGCACATATTCTTTCGGCAGAAGCTCCGGGGTCTCGTCAGTCGCATATCCGATCATTACGCCTTGATCGCCGGCGCCGCCGGACGCAACTCCGCTCGGGTCGGTGTGACCACCGTGAGCAATGTCCGGCGATTGCAGTTTGATGTGGCTGATCACTGTCAGCTCTTCACCGGGGCCGTACCCGACAACGGACTCCCATACGTGCCGGGCTATCTCCTCGACGTTGAGATTGGCCCCGGTGCTGATCTCCCCTGAAACAATCAGAAGATTGTCTTTGGCGAGGCATTCTATCCCTGCCCTGGTACGAGGATCTTGCTTCAGGGCTTCGTCTAAAACTGCATCGGCTACTTGATCACAAAATTTGTCGGGATGCCCATCCGTGACCATTTCCGCAGTCGCCATTGCTGCGAGCGCACCAAAGCGGTCCAAGCCTGTTTCTTCCATCGCTTTACTCCTGTAGTGAATTGTCTTGGGAACTGCTGAGGAGTGTAACGGTGAAACTACTCCCACAGCACTTCCGCCGCAGGAGTCATTGATCGCTTTTAGGCGATGATGGCGCGGACTCCACCGCCACGATCAAGCTAACAAAAGTGGCACGATCTGTCAAGAAAAAATCGTGTCAAGAAAAAATCGTGCCCTGACAGAGCTCTTGACACAACCCCAGTATTCAACGACATGCCTGACGAGATGCTGAAGTAAATAGCCGTCCTCGCAGAGGCATTGACTCTTTCCCAGAACGGGTTAATAATCACCGTAGGCGTTGGAGTTCGCCGCTAATCGCCCCCTCAGCGGGGAAGATGACTCCTACCAGGGATAATTCTTTGGCTGGGCTCGTCACCTTCCTATACGCCTGCTAGAGAATTCCTTTAAATCAAGTGTTTGATGCGAGCTGTATGGTCGTTTGGGTCGTGGAGGTTTCTCCGTACAGGAGATTGGTAGACTACCAGGCTGTCTCCAGTACTCAAGATAGATCTTGGCCTAGCGGTTGATATGCGCCGATCGAGCGCGTTCGGAGTAACGAGAAACTAGCCATGCCGGTCAGCCATCAGGACCTTACTAATAGAGTAGTCGCCGTTACCCTGTCCGGCCGGATAACCATGGGGCCGATTAGTCAACAAATTGAGACTATTACCGACGAGCTCCTCCAGCAAGGCAAGCGGACGATCATATTCGACCTTGCAGGCGTCACGGGACTAGATAGCACGGGCATCGGCAGTTTCATTTCGAGCTACAGCAAGATCAATGCCGCAGGCGGTGAAATGCGCATGGCCGGCGCGACAGGGCACCTTCTTGACGTGTTTCGCATCACCAAACTTGACGCGGTGTTCTCGTTTTACGCAACGCTCGGAGATGCTGCCAAGGACTGAATTTAAGCCAGGTTTGTTGTTTGCGGTCGTTATTGACTCGACGTACGAACGGGTCAATAATGAATGTAGGCGTTGGAGTTCGCCCTTAATTGCCCCTCGCGGGGAAGATGACTCCTACCAGGGAATTTCTCTGGCGGGGCTCGTACCTTCCAACTGCCGGAAAATCCCTCTAATGAATGTTCGGCCTGAACGGTGTATCCGTTGGGGGTCGAGGAGGTTTCTCCGTGCACGGGAATGGTAGACTGTCGCACTCGCCAGAATTCTTTCGCAAACAGGATTTTTTTCATCTCGTTTGTCGTAATCACGCCTACAACCAATTAGTAACTGGGCGAATAGCCAACCCGAACAGTATGTCTCGGGCAGTAAGTGTGCATCTCGCAGCGCTAAGTGAGCGGGGGGGGCAGCCATGCCCGTAACCGAGAATCAGTTAGGACCAGAACATTCGGGCCGAGGCCTTTCACTGACGGCAAGGCACCTGCGGAGCGAAAATGAGACTGGCGTCAGTTACGAAGTGATTTACCGTAATGGCCGATCCCTCCTTCAAGGATCTGGCCAGCCCGCTTTCTCATTCCTGTTGACGGATCCGCAACAATACCAATGGTTTCTTCGTTCGGATCTCTATTCCGCCGCCCTTGGCTTCATCCGCGGAGATTTTGACATTCACGGCGACATCGTCGCCGCGATTCGATTCAAGGGAAGCACGACGCGCCACAGCGTGCGCGATCTGTTCGCCTCGATTGCCGCTCGTTTATGGCCCGGGCGAATCGAATCCTGGTTTCAAACGTCCTTGCGGGCGGCGCGAAACATTCGTTTTCACTATGACCGCTCCAACGACTTTTATCGGTCCTTCTTGGACTCGCGGATGGTCTATTCGTGTGCGTATTTCAAGGCTCCCGACCAAAGCCTGGATGACGCCCAGGCCGCAAAGTTGGATCATGTCTGCCGCAAGCTCGACATGCGGCCACAAGAGCAGTTTTTAGATATCGGTTGTGGCTGGGGCGCGCTGGTTGTTCGGGCAGCCGAGAAGTACGGAGCTGTCGCCACGGGCTGCACGCTCAGCGTCGAACAAGACCTATTTGCCACAAAGGTCATTGTCGAGAAGAACCTGCAAGACCGGGTATTGATCCACGAATGCGACTATCGGAAACTGGTTGGGCGGTTCGACAAGATTGCCTCGGTAGGGATGTTCGAGCATGTTGGGCGTCATCGGCTCCGGCAATATTTCCGCAGAGTCTTCAACCTTCTTGAAGATGATGGTCTGTTTCTCAACCATGGCATCATTCGTCCGGAAGGAACGCGAGATGGCCCAGAAACGCTGTTTCTTCAAAGGAAGGTGTTTCCCGGAGGCGAGCTCGCAACTCTTTCTATGGTGATTCGAGAAGCTGAGCACGCAGGGTTCGAGGTCCTTGACGTTGAAAATCTCAGGCCCCACTATGCTTTAACCTGCCGCCGATGGGTGGAGCGACTCCAGCTGAATGCCGCCGAGTGTCTCAAGTACGTGGATTGCGAGACGTATCGCACGTGGCTGCTTTACCTCGCCGGCTCGGCCGTAAGTTTCGACACCGGCAGGACAGACCTGTGTCAAATCCTAATGGCGAAAAGGCGAACTCCACAATCCCGAAGGCTCACCCGAGACTATATGTACATTTAACGCTTCGCGCCGAAAAGGACCACAATGAACATCACAAAGGAACCAGCCACGGATGTCCTTCACGATTATGCGCGGCTGAAATTGGATCTCGCGGCAATTGTTCGATCGCTGTTGCACTCCGCCGAGAAACGCAAAGACAACCTTGCCATTACGGACTGCCGCCGCGTGTTGGCGCGATTGGTCGAGGATCGATTCAATCTGGCCATAGTCGGCCAATTTAGCCGGGGCAAGAGTTCGCTCATGAACGCCCTCCTCGGATCAGAGAAGCTGCCAACGGGTATTCTGCCTTTGACCTCTGTAATCACCACCGTGACCTACGGCGAGATCGAGAAGGTGCTGCTGCAACGCGAAGGTTGGTCCTTCCCGCAAGAGATCCGGCTAAATGAGTTGGCAGATTATGTTACGCAAGGCCGCAATCCCGGCAACGAGAAACGCGTGGTGCTAGCAGAGGTGCAGCTGCCAAACGAACTTTTGCGTCTGGGAGTACATTTTGCCGACACGCCAGGAGTTGCATCCGCAATCGCCGCGAACACGAAGACCACACGACAGTTTTTACCCGAAGCCGACGCGGCGATCCTCGTTACGAGCTTTGAATCCCCGATGACCGAGGCGGAGGTGAAGTTCTTGCAGGAGGTCCGGGAGCACGTACGTAAAGTATTTATCGTGGTCAATAAGCTCGACTTGGTTCCGGAGCCGGATCGGGACGCCGTAATGGCTGCTGTCCTCGAAACGGTGCGGTCAGAGTTCGCGGATATCCAGCCCGAATTGTTTGCGGTGTCTGCCCGGTTAGCGCTCCATGCGAAACAAGTACGCTCCGCCGAGGAGCTGGCCCTAAGCGGGTTTCCGGCGCTCGAAGCTGCGTTGTCCGAATTCCTGCGTAGCGGTAAGGCCCGTGAATTCCTTTTGCGCGCGGCTGAAAGAACCGCACAGATCGCCCACCAGCAGGAACTCGCAATTCGCATATCCCAACAGGCACGGAGTCCCGATGAAGCCCAAGTGTTGGACGGGCGGCTCAAGGAACTATCCGCCGGCCTCAGTCAGGATCGGGATGAGATGATCTCCGCCCTGCGACGCCGGCTCCCAATTCTTTTTCGAGAACGCTGTGTTGCAGCCGCGCCTCTGTGGCATTCTGAAGCCGAAGTTTTCCTCGATTCTCAGCTTGAAAGCTGGTTCGCGCGTGAAGAGGGCGATATATCCGGAAGAGGCTTTGAGGAACTTCTACAGAAGACCTTCCAGCGTCTTTTTTCCGAGTGGTCGTCACACTACCGGGATCAAATCGAGGTGGTCTTCCAAGATCTTGTCCAAAAGGAGTCGGGCGCGGTCCAGGATCTTGCGGCCAAAATCGCCGCTCTGCCAGCCAGCGTGCTTGAAGAGAGCCGGGAGTCCGCGCCTGGCTCTTTCGATTTCTATCCTTTCACGTTTCGCGAAGTCCACCCGTCCTCCGAGACCTTTGAAGTTCCCTGGTGGTACGAACTGGTTCCGCACGGCCGCTGGCGGAACTATCTTACTCGCCGATGGCGTAAGCGTACGCCTGAACTCGGTAGAGTCTATGAGCGTGCAGGCCGCGAGTTGCTTGAAACCGCAATGCTCGACTGGATCGACAGCACCGGTCGTGAACTTCAAACGCGCATTGAGCGCACAAGCGCGCAAGTGAGCGAGCTTCTTTCGCTAAAACCTGAACTAGAGGATGTGTCTGAACTAGAAGAGCTCAGCGATCATTTGCAAACGTTCATGAAAACCGTATTACGTATGGGAAACGAATCGCCCGATTCTTACAGTTCGTGGACATCATCAGGGGTCCACGGAGATCGACAGCCGCTCTCCATTCGGCCCTGCCCGATTTGCGTGCGCCTGGAAAGGGCGCTAAGGGATTTCATGGCGCAGCGTCAGTACGAACTGAGTGTCAGCGCGAATGAGCAACGGAATCACGCCTTGCGGTCGGGTTTCTGTCCCCTCCACACGTGGCAGTACGAGGCTATCGCATCCCCGCAAGGCGTCTGTGCGGGGTATTCGGAATTACTAGGCATTTACGCCAAGAAGATTCGGCTTCTGGCCCAGGATGCCACTTCCGTCCAGGAGATGGAAAACAGCGTGCGAGCAATGCTTCCGACCGCGACATCGTGCGCGGCATGCCAACTGGTGGCGTCAACGGAAAAGGCCGCCGCCCGTGAGATAGCCCGCCAGCTTGGTGATAGCAATGTTTCCGACAACGTCGTGTGCGCTTTTCATCTCCGCTCTGTGTTGCTGGCGGGCCCAGCTCTGAAAGCCGCCATGGTTCTTCTGCTTGGGGAAGCGCGCGTATTTGACCAGCTGGCCGAGAACATGCAAAACCACATCCTCAAACATGAGGCGGTACGCCATTATTTTGCGACAAGCGCGGAACGTGATAGCGCCGAAACCGGACTCGCTCATTTGGTCGGCCGCCGTAATGTAGCCGCCCCCTGGCCGATTGAGTAACAATTCCGTCGCCGGCCCTCAGAGAAATTTCATTAGAACGTCAATCCTCAAAGGTGCGAACTTGATGTGCGTGCCACTGACGTACATCGGATTGGAAGCGAACCTACACATCTCGATCAACTGGCCGGGGTTGCCTTGGGCCGCTTCAAGTGCTCTGTGGCGAAACTCTTCAATATCTAAGTGACTAAGGCCGAAGCGAGCAATCGCGAGGTCGAACAAATGATTCGCATCGGCTTCATTGAGCGGATGAAGGTGAATTGTGTTGCGCGGGTCCCAGAAGAGGCGGGCGAGTGTACCCAGCGAAACGGGATCCCTCGCTGACGCAACTAGGGCCATGCCCTTGATGAAGTAGAGGCGTTGCAGAAACCGATACATGGGAAACCCGGCGCTAGCTACGCCGTCGAGGATAATGATACGCGGCTCAGCTTCCAGGGATGTCCAGAGGATACCTCTGAGGTGAATGCTGGTCTGTTGCGAGAGCCATTTTTCCGTGTCGCTGCCGGCACGCGCGAGCTTACAGAAAGTGCGGTGTCCAGACAGAAGAAGCGCACGGGCCAAGTCCGTCAGCAAATGATGCAGGTTTGAGCAGTGCTGAATCGAGATGATATCCTTTGGCATTGGCAGGTTCGCCAGAACAGCCGCTATCAGGGCTGTCTTGCCTGATCCGGCAGGTCCGATGATAAGCAACGGCAGCCTTTTACGAAGCGCGGTTGTCAGACGCTGGTATTCGCCCGCCAGACCCATGAGGGGAAACGGCTGACTGATTTCGTTCGCGCGAGTCATTGCCTGGCCGCAGCGATGGCCCCAAGCCACACGGCGATGTATCCAACGATGACGCTAGAAATGCTGTACAGAAGCCCTGGCCATCGACTGCCATCCCGTATGAGCCCCAGAGTTTCCCACTGGAAGCTGGAAAACGTTGTGTATCCGCCGAGAAATCCCACGACGATTAGAAAACGCCAATTGGGGTTCAGGTGAGTACGCTCCGTCAGAAACGTCATCGCAAATCCTATTAGGAATGAACCCGTAATGTTGATGAACTCGGTTCCAAAGGGAAACTTGCTGCTAATTCTTGCCATGATAGCCGTGCCTAAGAGGTAGCGCGCCAGGGAACCTACTGCTCCTCCGATAAGGATCATAATGTAACGAAGCAAGTTCAGGCCTCCAAGGTATACTCGGCGCCTAGTCGAGCACGGATCATCTCCGCAAGTTCATCTAGTTTGCCGATATTCGCGTATAATTGGCGAGACCGCTCATCGCCGCACGATTGGGAGTTCTCGAGTGTGGCAAGGCTTTCGTCCACTGCTACTCGAATCGTCTGCACAATTTCGAGCAGGCGGCTTCGCACGCGACCCGTGAACGTTCTGGTCTGATGGTCAAGCCGTTCCGCCCAACTTCCGGCAAGGAACTGGCCAGCCCGCCGAAAGTCGTTTGGTGCTGCTCTTAAGGTCGATCTGAGTGTACGCGACCGGAACATCGGACCTGGCATGAGGAAACAAGGTGCTCCCTGCACACGCCGCGCGACCTGGGTCCCGCGCTCGCAGCCTTGGATGGTGGGGACTTCCTCATGGACGGCTAAAGAGCCAAAGTTCCCGCCAAACAGATTGCATGCCGTTTCACGGATGTTATCCGCAACCTCGTTTGTCGCATTTAGGAATCTCCTAAGAGCGTCGTGAAAAGTCCGGTCGAGAGAGCTCTCGAACTCGGGCCGCCACTGATTAAGAGCGTGCTGGATCTGGAATTCCATGAACTGAGTGACCGAATCCATCCATTCCCTCTTAGACAGGCGTCCACAGTCTTTGACGTAAGCCCTGAGCCCCGAGTCGAGGGATGGAATTCTCGACTCGACAAATCTGGCAGTCTCGCTTTCGATCAGGGTCGCCAGGTGACTGACTATCGCAGCCAACGAAGCTTCATTCTGCTCGTGATGCTGCAGGGCAAGGCTTAGGCCATCCTCTAAGCGCGCCCGCTTGTTTCTAAGATCAGCCGATGATGCGGAGACCGATTCAAGGCACAGCTTCAAATGCTGTCGAAGATCGCCGATGGAATTTAAGAGTCCACGCAGGACGGAGCCGTAGAAGACATCGTTCCGCTCTTGCTTTAGAAGTTGTCGAAGGTCCGCTTCGAGTTTGTGAAATCCAGGAAGATTGTTCGATCTGCATTCTTTCGTAGTGGCATGTGTCAGTACTTCGAGCGCTGACACTGCGTACATGGGAATGTGAGCCCCGAGCGCAAGCGAAACCGCGCTTTGCGTAAATTCGAGCAGCTCGTCCAGAGACCTGGCATCGAAGAGATCGATCTTGTTCATCACCAGGAAGATTGCCTTGGTGCTTCGCACAAGTCGCTTGAGAAAGTCCATCTCCGCGGATGTGAGGGGAGGATCTGGGGAGGTAACGAAGATCGCCGCATCAATATTAGGAAGGAACTCGTAAGCCGCTTGTGTATTACGGTCGGACGGGCTCCCAAAGCCAGGGCAGTTGATAAGCCTCACGCCAAAGTGCAGATAATCGCTTGGAAATGAGACCTCCACGCGATCAACATTTTTCACGTTCTGAGGGTTGCCGGACTCAGTCACATATTGCGCCAAATCACTAACGGCGACGGTCGCGGTCTCCCCGGATCGGAAAATCACCTCGGCGCGCTGTTCATCTCCGTGTTTCACAACCGTCAGAACGGATGTAAAGGGAAGCGCATCCACTGGTAGTACGTGGTGATGAAGAAGAGCGTTTAGAACCGATGTTTTGCCGCGCTTGAACTGACCGACTACAGCAATTTGAAAACGATCTTGTTCTACTCGCTGCCGCAGATCAGCCAGGCGATAACGGATCGGCTCTGCATTCTCTCGGCTTGCAATCGACTCAACCGTCATTAGGGCCGAATGCAGGATTGCATCAGGACCGCGGTCAGCTCGGGATTTAAGCTGTTCGTATCGAAGAGGCGTTCCTTGGGTCATTGCATGTCTCCGTTAGCAATCTGCGGTAGCGTCACATGCTAGATGAAAACATCCTGATACGTAAAGCTGCCAGGGAAAGCGCGCTATTGCCCAAGTTCGATCAACAAAGGCACAACCCTCGCACTGCGATCTTGCTGCTGAGATGGGCATCTCTGCTCGTCTCCTTCTTTGGCTATCGTTTGGAAGTCACTAGGAGGGATCTTACAGTCAACCTCCTGGGGCGCTTCCGCCACCAGGAGTTATTGGCCGTTATGCACGGCGTTAAGCGAACTCCACCGCTCTTTAGCTCTTAGGATACAGCAGCCCCGGGTGTTGGACAACCATCTTCCGCCGGCATTTAACAGAGCTTGGGCGCGATTCCCGTTAAGCGCTTCGGGGGGAAGTTGGGCTTGTCCCCTGAGCTGAGACAAACAGTTAAGAGACTGGTTACCGCTCGATGATAAATGATTCCATTCGATGCGGCAATGGTTTTATGCTGATGATGCCGGTGAAGCGGAGGCGGGCAATGCTGGCGAGCACCCCGTCGAGGAATAGCCGGCCGGAACTCATCGCGGACGATGGGCAGGGCGTGTTTCTTCCGGCGCGTCCTATAGCCTGGCCCGGACCCGACCGAGAAGCGGTACCCCGGCCCAGGTTTACAAACAGTGATGACACATCGGACCGATAGATTCCGCCATGCCTGAAAAAACGCGTTTTGAGGGCGCCCTCATTTTTCATCGAGCCACCTGTGGTTGACTAGCAGCGGAAGGAACCGGCAGCGAACGTTCAAACTCGATCGGCGGACGATAGCCCAGCGCCGAGTGAAGACGTTTGCCGTTGTAGATTTTTTCGATGAAGCGGTCGATGGATGCACGCGCATCGGCGAGGTCGTGGTATTCCTGCCGGTAGACCTCTTCGTATTTCAGCGTCTTCATGAATGATTCGCAGGTTGCATTGGCCAAGGCAGTCAACTACAGCTCATGGCGACGCTGCCGACAGTAGTTTTGAGGTCATCCATCCACATCATCCGTTGAGAGGCCAGCAGTTCAAGCTGGTCACCTATCGCCACAACTGGGGCGAGGATCGGGTTTACTTCCACGATAGCGGCGGGCGCTTGTGCTCGATTCCGGCGTGCTGGACGACGGCGGTAGCAGCAGATCCATTTGTGATGTTGGCGGCAGGACGGTGCCTATTTCGTTATGAAGATCTGTTGAAGCTGGCCGACTTGCTGGAGAAGGCCCGATGAAAGAGCGGAGCTCGGAGTGTAAAGACAATAACGCCGCAACTGTAAAGGGAATGATGCCGGGTAGGGCTCGGATCACGGCGCTCCCACAGGCAGATGGGCACGCATATAGACCTGTAATAGCAGGCAGTGGATGGGAAAAACAGCTTGACATCGGCTTTGATGAGAGCATAATTAGATTTACTAATCTGGCCGAGAGTTTTAGAGGCACCGATGGCCGACAAAGATGTCAAGCTGGGGGCGCTCCAACAACAGGGAACGCTGAACCCGCGTCCGAAAGATGTCCGCGACGATCTCTTTCTTCAAGACAACTTTTTCGATCCTCGCGATCTGGTCCAGGTCAAGTACGAGATGCTGCGCCGAGTGCAGACCGAAGGCCAGTCTGTGACAGATGCATCGGCAAACTTCGGTTTTTCGCGCCCATCTTTCTATCAAGCGTTATCGGCCTTCGAGCAAGACGGACTGGCCGGCTTGGTGCCGCACAAGCGCGGTCCGAAGCAGGCGCACAAACTCACCCAAGAAGTCCTCACATTCATCGGGGAGATGCGCCAGAAAGAACCATCCGTTCGTTTGTCGGATCTGGTGAAGCTGATCCAGGAACGCTTCGGCACGAAGGTTCATCCACGAAGCATCGAACGCAGTTTACTGCGTCATCAAAAAAAACTCCGCTGACCGAGCGCTCCGGTTCACCGACCACCCGTCACGATCTGGTTGCCCAGTACGAGCAACTGCGGCGTGATGCCATAGCAACCTTGTCCCACCGCGGCGAAGGCTTGGGCTTGGCGCTTTTTATCCGGCGCGGAATGACCGCCTGGATGCAGGCTTGGTCGGAATGCGCCACCCATGGCGAACCTAGCCCGCGCTCTCAACCCGGTATCGATGAAACCATCCCAGCAGACATGCGGCCGCTGATCGCCACATTGCTGGCCAGCATGATTCTGTGTCTACACCAGGAGGCAACCTTATGACAGGCACCGCACACCAAAAAGTGAATGCCGGGCACCTCAAGCGAAACGCTTATCTTTACGTTCGCCAATCGACGCTCCGGCAGGTACTCGAAAACACCGAAAGCACCAAGCGTCAATATGGTCTGCGCCAGCATGCGGTCGCCCTGGGCTGGCCCGTGGAGCGCATCATCGTTATCGACAGTGATCTCGGACAGTCCGGCGCCTCGGCTGTCGATCGGGAAGGCTTTCAGAAACTGGTCACCGAAGTCGGCCTGGGCAAAGCCGGCATCGTGCTTGGCCTGGAAGTTTCCCGCCTAGCGCGAAACTCTACCGACTGGCACCGGCTTTTAGAGATCTGCGCTTTGACCGACACGCTCATTCTCGATGAAGACGGGGTGTATGATCCATCGCACTTCAACGATCGTCTTCTGCTGGGCCTGAAGGGGACTATGAGCGAAGCAGAACTGCATGTGCTTCGGGCCCGTCTGCAAGGTGGAATCCTGAACAAAGCACGCCGTGGCGAGTTGCAGTGTCCGTTGCCCGTCGGCTTTCTCTATAGCGCCAGCAACCAGCCGGTGCTGGACCCCGACCAACAGGTGCAGGAGAGCATTCGATTCTTTTTCGATACGTTCCGGCGCACCGCATCGGCTTGCGCGGTGGTCAAAGCTTTCCGCCGGAAGGCGCTTCTGTTTCCACGGCGGTTAAAGAAGGGGCCCAATAAAGGCGATCTGGTGTGGGCGGAACTCCCCCACAGCAGGGCCCTGCACATTCTGCACAATCCTCGTTACGCGGGCGCGTTCGTCTATGGCCGCAGCCGTACTCGCAACAACCCTAACGGAGGCACTTCCTACACCAAGTTGCCGCGTGAGCAATGGACGTTATTCAAGGATGCTCACCCCGGCTACATCTCCTGGCAGCACTACGAGGAGAACCTGCTGCGCCTCCGCGAGAACGCTCAAGCGGTCGGGGCCGACCGCCGTAAAAGTCCTCCACGCGAGGGCCCGGCGTTGTTGCAGGGCTTGGTGGTCTGCGGGGTATGCGGGAGCCGGATGACGGTCCGCTACCACACACGCCAGGACCGACTGGTACCCGACTACGTTTGCCAGCGCGACGGGATCGAGCATGCCATATCGATATGCCAGCGAGTGGTCGGTGATCACATCGATAACGCCGTCGGCCAACTGCTGGTGGAAAGCGTGGCTCCACTAGCGCTCGAAGTCACTCTGTCCGTTCAGCAGGAACTCCAGGCAAGAATCGAGGAAGTGGACAAACTCCGAAAGAAACAAGTGGAACGAGCGCGCTACGAAGCCGACTTGGCTCAGCGCCGCTACCTTCACGTCGATCCCGCGAACCGTCTCGTTGCCGACTCGCTGGAGGCCGACTGGAACGAAAAGCTCCGTGTATTGACCCAGGCACAGGAGCAGTACGAGCAACAGCGGCGCCAGGACCGCATCGCTATTGATGAACAGCAGCGCGCCCGAATCGCCGCCCTCGCCAGTGATTTTCCACGGCTGTGGCAAGATCCAAAGACCCCGGACCGGGAGCGGAAACGGATGGTCCGCCTGCTGCTGGCCGACGTGACGCTCATTCGGAACCATGGAATCACAGTTCATGTCCGCTTCAATGGCGGAGCCTCGAAAACCCTGGAACTGCCGAGGCCGCTGACCGCCTGGGAAATCAGAACAACTCCCGCCGAGGTTGTCGCCGAGATCGATCGGCTGACCGATCTTTACACCGACAGGAAGATCGTCGACATCCTGAACCAACGCGGCGCCCTATCGGGTTGCGGTCAGCACTTCAACAGTCGCATCGTTGCGCGCCTCCGCCGCGAATACCAGCTCAAAACGCGCTATGATCGGCTACGCGACAGCGGCTTGTTGACGCTGGAAGAAATGTCGGAACGACTCGATATCACACCCAAATGCGTCATTCACTGGCGGAACAACGGCCTGCTTCGGGCCCATCCATTCAACGATCGGGACGACTGGCTATATGAGGACCCCGGACCCAACCCGCCCCGCAAGGCTCAAGGCGTCAGGCTCGCCAAACGACGTCGTTTCCCGGAGAACATCGTGCACGGTCCGCAGGAGGTGCAGTATGAAGCGTAAGCCTTGTCGTAGGGGTTGCCGCGCCGGCTCATGCTGATCCGGACACCGTGGTGCTTCAGCAGATCCGTGTAGTCGTTGGAAGCGTATTGAACGCCCCGGTCGGAGTGATGAGTCAGCCCTTCGGCCGGGGTCCGGCGACGGAAAGCCATTTGGAGGGCAGCGATCGCCAGATCGTCCTCGAGGCTGCGATCCAGCGCCCAGCCAATCACCCGGCGTGAGAACGCATCCAGTACCACCGCCAGATAGACGAACTCCGTTTCGAGCCTTATATACGTGATGTCGGCTCGCCACAACTGATCCAGGCCAGTCAGTTCCATGCTTCCGGCCAGGTTGGGGTACACACGCAAGCCATGATTCGAATCTGTTGTCACCACGAATTTCCGCTTCCGCAGGCAGAGCAGGTTGTCCTCTCGCATGATCCGGCGCACCCGCTTGTGATTCACTGCCCATCCACGCTGCTTCAGTTCCGCGGTGATCCGTGGCCTGCCATAGCAGGGGAACTCCAAGGCGATGTGCTGGATCTCGTCCCGCAGATCCAGATCCGCGTCTGCCTGCCGCCTTTCCGGCTCGAAGCGATATAAGCCGGCCCGACTGACCCGGCCCAACTCGCACATCCGCTCGGCGGTCATCGCGGCCCCTTTTTCAACTTGGCGTTGGATGTGTTGGTAGGTCGCGGCTTTCCAGTCAGTGCCTGCAGCATCCGCTGCTCCTCGATGCGCTGCAAGCACCCCTTCAAAAAATCGATCTCCAGGGTTTGCTGGCCGACCTTGCGCTCCAGTTTAGCCACTTGAGCTTCATCCCAGCGCCGAATGCCTGGACCAGGAAAGGCATTGCCCGGGCCTTCGCGGAATTCCTTCCGCCAGCGGTGCAACACATTCGGGTTCACTTCAAAGGCCCGTGCTACTTCGGCCACCGAGGAGCCGCTCTCCAGCCGACGGACTGCGGCCATTTTCATTTCACGCGTGAACGTTCGTCTTGAAATTCCCATGAGTCAAATTCTCCATTCATTGAATTTTGACTCTTAACTGGTTGTCTCACTTTTGGGGACAAGTCCAAGTCGTGCGCTCTTTTTTAAAAACCCAATGATGTCTCCTCCAGCGGTAGGGGTTCCGCTTGATTTGCGAAGTTCTTTTCACTATCCTGAGAACGCCAGGTGGTGATGGACGCTCACCGATAACCGCTTCAGACCGAACTGAGGCTGATAGCTCCTACTCTCCAAGAGGGCAGGAGCTTTTGCTTTTCGGAAAGGAGAATGGCGAAGCTCTTCATGCTCAAGACCGCTGGTTCCAATTCTTCGCACCAGTCTGACGAGTCAACTACGAATTCGATGTCGGCCGCAAAGTGTCTCAATCCATACGGCCTCTTTGAGTTTTGCCGCGTGCGTTCGGCTCTCGATGGCGCAGCGATTTTACACGAGTCGGGAGTTTTATTGAGAGAAGGGATCTAGGGGCAGAGAACACCAATTTCGCCTAACCGCTATGAAAGCCCATGAGATCAGACAATACGAGTCGGTACTCCAAACTCTCGGCGAGCAGAGTTGTCCAATCTGTGCGTTCCTAAAGAACGTGCAGACGAGATTATTACAAGAGGGCGATGCTGAGGAGTTCGTGCAGCTATGCAATGCTCACGCCTGGGCTGTTGCAGCCGTCCGCGAGACCGAAACGGCGACGCAGATATTCCTATCTCTGCTCAAATCCCGTTCGGATTACGGAAGCCACGAGTGCTCGATTTGCCTGCGTCTTGAGCAGGAGGAAGTACTTCGGACCCGCGAATTGATCACCGCCCTTGACCGGCGATCGGTACTTGAATGGATGAAGAAGCAAGCGGTGCTTTGCTTGCCTCACGGACTGAGATTGAGAAATGAAGCTCCCGTTGCCTTGGGCGCTCTGATCGATCAAGTGCTTGACAGGAGAGCAGCCGAGCTACGTGCCATTCTCAAACGGTTGACTGCTGAGGCGGCACGCGGAGAGAGTCGGCGTTGCGGTGTATTGGGACGCGTGGCTGAATACTTGACGGCACAAAGAGGGATTTCACTAATGCACCCGGGTCATGTCGATGCTCAACAAGAGGACCATCATTAGCCGCGATCCGTCACTCTCAAGAACAATCAGATGGCTGCCGCGAATGCCAGCTTCGCGAATCTGTGGTTCCTTCGTCCCGGCCCGCATATCCACCATCTCCGGCCGAGCTGATAGTGCGTGAGCCTTCCGCAATACTGGTGAGTTGGTGAAACCTGTCGCAGAAAGGGAGAACCAGATGAGCATAAAATGTTTTTGTGCCCGGCGTCCGATCTTCGTCGGCATAGTGTCCTAGTAGCGCAAGTGAGATGCGCATCTACTTGCGGAACCGTACCCATCCGAACAAGGACGCTCGGGATGGCTCTATCGCTTTCCAGGGCGGAGTTCGCGCGTTGTTTCCGGCTCGCGCGGAATACACACATGAGCTGTGTCGTAGCGCAGTGTCCAAAGCACGATGATGTCGGGCGAACGGTCATTCGAGCTTCCAGTCATGCGAGCTTCCGCTCATGCGAGCTTCCGCTGTCATGCGAGCTTCCGCTTGCCACGTTGTCTCAACTGTGATTGAATTATGGATGGTAATGGAGTTTGCCTGGCCGGCTCGTCCGGCAAAAGCGCTGTTGCCGTTAGACGGCTGATAACTCCTCGTGAAAGCTGGATTGTGTCCGCCATGAGGAAAGCAGATAGGCAAGCTCCGATTCGCGAGGCCGTTCCGGGCGAAGCGCCGAGTCCCCCACCCTCAGTCATCCTGAACCCTGGCAGGGCATCGCGATGACAAGAACCATCGCCTACAACATCCTTCAGATCCTGTTTGTAATGGGGGTCGCGCCGCTCTACGCCGGGGTACTTTCCAGACTCAAGGAGATCGTGCAGAGCAGGCGCGGACCAAGCATCTTCCAGTCGTACCGCGACATTTGGAAGCTGTTCCACAAAGATGAGGTGATTTCCGAAGAAACATCGTGGATCTTTCGGTTTACACCCTACCTGGTGTTCATCATGCCGATCTTTGTCGCGACCCTGATTCCGGTGCTTACCGACTACCCGTTGGCATTCGCATTTATGGCGGATATGGTGGGAGCAGGATTTTACCTGGCTTTCGCCGGATTTTTCGCGGCGCTGGCCGCGGTCGACACTGGAAATCCTTACGGCCCCATGGGAGCCAGTCGCACTCGCATGGTCGGTTTTCTTGCAGAGCCTGTCTTTATGATTGTGTTTTTCACGGTTTCGTTCGTGGCCCAGTCGACGATTCCTTATGTCGTGCAGCAGAAGTGGGTCGCGTCCGCGGCGGCGTTCTTCTCTCCGGCTCACATCCTGTTGCTCATCGCATTTTTCATGCTGATCCTTGCCGAAGGAGGAAAAATTCCGGTGGACAATCCGACGGGGCATTTCGAGTTGGCGATGATCGACGAATCGAAGGGCCTGGAGTACTCCGGGCGCGGGGCGGCGCTGATGAAGTGGGGTGGGCAAATGAAATTTCTGGTGCTTGCCTGCATTTTCTTGAACGTCCTTTTGGCTCCTTGGGGTCTGGCGCACGGCAGCACTCCGGGTGCCGTGTTTGCCGCTGTTCCGCAAATTCTCTTGAAAGTGCTTCTCTTTGCGCTGCTGTTTGTGGTCATTGAAACGTCGCTCGCCAAATTACGACTTTTCCGGATTAGCGAGTTCTTAGGCGCAGCGTTCATCACTTCCGTCGCCGCCATGGTGACGAGCATATTCCCAGGAGCGTGAGAGATGCCAGGTTCAATCCCGCAAGCGTTAAATACTCTTTGCGCGGGGCTGATTCTCATTGCGGCCTTTGCGATGGTTGCGACGCGGCAGGTGCAGGGAGTGGTCCGGTTTTTCGTGGTGCAGTCCCTTCTGTTGACCGCGTCCTGTTTTCTGCTTGGCTACAGCCGCGGTTCGATCCATCTGTGGGCGCTTGGAGCGATTACCCTCGCCTGCAAAGTGATTGCCATTCCGTGGGTTTTGCGCAGAATCTTGCCTGGTGATTATTACGAGCGACGCGAAATTTCCCAAGCTGTAAATATTCCCGCGTCGCTGCTGATCGCGCTGCTGCTTGCAATCGCCGCGGAGTTCCTCGCGGGACCACTGGTTTTGGCGGCAAACGATCCTGTAATTCGCGTGAATCTGCCACTCGGGCTCGCCGGAGTGCTGATCGGGGTGTGGTCACTGATCGCGCGCCGCGAAGCGATTCCACAACTCATCGGCATTCTCGCGATGGAAAACGGTGCCTTTCTGGCGGGAATCGCGATCGCCAGCGAATTGCCGCTCATCGCTGAACTCGCGGTAGCCATTGACATCGTGTTGATCGCGGTTATCGCGGGTCTGCTGACCCGGACCATTCGCGAGACGCTCGGAACGACAGAAGCCGCCGCATTGAGGGAATTGAAGGAGGAGCCGATTTCATGGCGCTAATGCTCATCGTCGCGCTTCCTTTACTTGCGGCGTTGCTCTGCTGGATCCGGCCGTTGCGCAACGCGGCCTGGCCGATCACCCTTCTCACGGCATGGGCGATTTTCGCTCTTTCGATTCTTGTAGCGGTCCAGGTAATGGCCCGCAGCAGAGTTATCGGTCTCGCTGGGTGGTTCGAAGCGGATGGACTGAGCGCGCTGGTGCTGGTTATCGTCAGCCTGGTTTGCGCGCTGGCGGCGCTATTCGCCGGCGGCTACATGCAGCGTACCGAGCACGAGGAACAATCGCGCCTGTGGTGGTTCTACTGCAATTACAACCTTTTCGCGTTTGCGCTGCTGGTGGTGCCTGCTCTAGCTGAGGCAAATTTGGTATGGGTGGGCGTGGAACTGGTTACGCTGTTCTCGGTATTGCTGGTCGGTTTCGACAATACGGCGGGCGCCCTCGAGGCTGCGTGGAAATTTGCTGTTCTGACGATTATGGGCGCGCCCATCGCACTGTTCGGCTTTCTGACTTTGTTTTGGGCCTTCCACTCTACTACGGGCGGGACTATGGAGACCTGGGAAGGGCTTCGCGTCAGCGCCGCTTCGATGAATCCAGATCTTTTGAAATTATCCTTCCTGCTCATCTTTGTCGGATTCGGAGCGAAGACCGGTCTGGCGCCGATGCACACCTGGCTACCGGACGCCCACAGTCAGGCGCCGACGCCGGTGTGCGCCATCCTCTCCGGGGTGAAAACGACCGTTCCTCTGTACGTGATCCTGCGCTTCCTGTCGATCATTCTCGCGTCGCCGGAGGCGCGGCTTGGGCACTGGATGGTTGTTCTCGGCCTGATTTCAGTGGGACTCGCAGCTTTTCTTTTGCTTCAGGTCAGGGATTACAAGCGCATGTTCGCCTTTTCGACCGTGGAACACATGGGAATCATTCTGACTGCGGCCGGACTCGCGACTCAGGCGGCGGATTACGGCGCCGTGCTGCAGATGCTGAATCATGCGATCACAAAATCGCTGTGCTTCTATGTCGCAGGCGTGATTCTGCTGACGATCAGCACGCGGGAGATCGCGTCGGTGCGGGGGCTGTTCCGGATCTCGCCATTCGCGGCTTCGGCGCTACTGTTCTGCTCGCTGGCGATCGCCGGAGCTCCCCCGTTCCCGATTTTCTTGAGTGAATTTTCCATCCTCTCGGCGGGCCTCCGCGCCGGTCAGTACGCAGTTGTCGCAATTCTGGCCACCTTGATCGTGATTGCATTTGTGGCAATCCTGATGCACGTAAACCAAATGGTGTTCGGCGAGCCTGGCAAGCTTTATGGCGCGAGGAAAGCGCTTCCGGCAAGCTGCCGGGTGGCGGTGGTCGCCGCCGCACTGCCAGTGATCGTTCTCGGCGTTTACATTCCCGCGCCGGTAAATGATCTGCTGCAGCTCGCCGCGCATCAACTGGGAGGACATTGATGGTAACAGTCGCACTCCCTTCTCCCTCGCCGTTGGATGTCGACACCCTAATGGCGCTCCTCGAAGAGCGATTTGGCGCCAGTGTCTCTCTCTCGAAAGAAGCCCCGGGCCTGCTGGTTCGGGTCCTGGATTTGTCAGTTCTTCGCGCGTTGAGCAAATTCCTGTTTTGGGAGGCTGGCGGCTCTTTCGGCGGGCTGATTGTGGAGGAGTGGCTACGTGAATGGGCTCTCCAATACCTGTTCCTATTGCGCCAGACCGGCTGGGTGGATGTTGTCGTGCGGGTGCCTCTTCAACAAACCACTATCCCCAGCATTGTCGCGGAAGTTCACGCGGCAGACTGGTATGAGCGCGAAGCCGAGGACTTATTCGGCATCGGTTTCGAAGGTCACCCGCGGCTGGGCGATTTTGTTCTTCACGACGAGATCTGGCAAGAGCACATCGCGCCGATGCGCAAGGCGTTCGACGCCAGTGCCCACGACTTCGAACGGCAACCCGATGAAAAACGGCGGCCGACTTTGGTGGTGGAGGACCCAGGATCGTTCGCCATGCCCGTCGGGCCGGTCTATGAGGGCGGTCTCGGCGAGCCGATCCATTTCCTGCTTGAAACCGTCGGGGAAGATGTCATCCGCGAAGCTCCGCGTCTGTTTTACAAATACCGTGCGGTCGAAAAGATCGCCGAAGGAAAACCGATTTCAGACGTTTTGCTTCTGGCAGAGCGGTTTTCGGCGACGTCTGCCTTTGCACACTCCCTGGCGTTTTGCCAGGCAATCGAAAATGCGGCACACGTGGAGCTTCCACAGCGAGCCAGCCGACTTCGGGTGGTGCTTGCCGAGCTCGAGCGGCTTCGTCATCATACAGGAGCGATCGAGGGCATCTGCCAATCCACGGCACTGAGTGTTTCTGAGGCGCACGCTGCGATGATTGAGGAGCAGCTGCTGCGCGCGTCAGGGGCGTTTACCGGACATCGGTATCTGTTCGGACTCAATATGCCCGGAGGTTTGTGCAGGGATTTCGAGGAGACAGACTGCCGCAGCCTTCTCCGCGCGATTGATGACGCTTCTTCACAACTTCGAACCCTTGAGGACCGCCTCCGTTACAGCAGTAGCTTCCTCGATCGGTTGGAGGATGTGGGCGCGATTAGCCCGGAAAGCGCCCGCGATCTGGATCTGGTGGGTCCGGTGGGACGGGCTTCCGGAGTCGCGCGCGACTTGCGCAAGGCGTGCCCATATGCGAGCTATTCGGATTATGAGTTTGACGTGCCGCGCCAACACGAAGGCGACGGATACGCACGGCTCCGAGTACTGTTTGCGGAAGCCCGGGAAGCCGCGCGTCTAATTCACCAGGCCGTCGAATCGCTGCAACCCGGCGCCATCTCGATCCCTGTGGATCTGCCTCGTTCCAGCGTTGCATTCGGATGGGCCGAAGCGCCGATCGGCGCGGCCCTGCACGGCCTCCGGCTGGATTCCGAAGGCTTGGTTGAGCGTTACCGCATCTTGACGCCGTCCTTTCGAAACTGGTTGGGATTCCACGTCGCCGTAGAAGATTTCGCTTTTCAGGATTTCCCCATCATTCTGGCGACATTCGGACTATCCGTAACGGAGTGCGACAGATGAGCTTCTGGTTCTGGAGCGGCCTTCGAAGAGGGATTCAATCCACACGGTATCCGAAGGCTCCGGAAACGGCGCCGGGCGTTACGCCCGGGCGTCCGATCGCAACTACGTTTTCTTCCGTCGCTGAGGCCTCGCTCGCAGTTTCCGATTGCCCGGTCCACGCAATCACGGCGGAAGGTACAGAAGCGCGTGTCGATCTCAGAACTTGCATTCATTGCCAGCGTTGCCGGTTCGGGAATCCGTCGACCGTCCATTGGATGAATGATTTCGAATGGACGCAACTGCCGGCTACGAAGAAAAGCTACGAGCCGCTGCCGCATGCCTTTACAAGCTCGCTTCACATTATGGTGGTGGACGCGGGCGACTGCGGCGCGTGCCTTCACGAGATCAAGCAGCTCAACAATCCTCTATATAATATTCACCGTCTCGGCCTGTTTTTCACCGCCACGCCGCGTACCGCTGACGTCCTGCTGGTTGTCGGACCGGTAAGCGAGAACATGCGAGGGCCACTACTAAAAACCTACGACGCGATGCCCCAGCCGAAGCGGGTCGTTGCCGTCGGAGCGTGTGCAATCACGGGTGGCGTTTTCGGACGAACGTTCGCGTCCGCCGGCGGTGTTGGCATGGTCCTTCCAGTCGATTTGGAGATCCCCGGCAATCCACCTCCGCCGCTCGCGATTCTTCATGGTTTGCTTGTGCTGACCGGGCGCAAGAGTTTGGAGATCAGCCAGATCGTGACTGCATCATGAACGCCGCCATAGGATTTCCGCTGATCCTGGTCTTCGCATGGTGCGCGGCGGGCGTCGTGTCGGGCTTCGTCGTTGCCGAGCGCCAGATGCGCGGGTTGCTTGCCTGGCCAGGGTTGCTAGCGGCAGGTTCGCTTTGGGCGGCCGGAGGGACGCTGATCGGCACCCGGGGTATCGAAGATACACGGCGAAACGTGGCCGTTCACTTCCGTACAGCGATTCAGCGGCAGCGACAGAATATATGCCCGGCGCACAGTCTGTTTTTCTATCCCTTGGGTGACAGCGCACGCCGTCGTTTGGATGGGCAGGCGATTCGTCGGCATGCACCACGGCTGGCTGAATGCCTATGTAGCGTATTCGTTGGGATTTTTGTTGATCGTTCTGATATTGTCCCGAATGTCTTGAGGGTGCGATGAAGACTGGAGGATCTTTGTTGATATGACGATTCTGGCGGGCGGCGCGCTCCTGTTGTTCTTCCTTTTATGTGTAATTGCGCTGGTACTGTCACCGTTTGTCAGCGATCGGGCGGCGGGCATTCTCATCGGATGGCTAGGAGCGCTCTGTTCGATTCTCCTGATGCTGGCCGCCGCGGCACGGCTCGCGGTCGGTCAGGACTTCCATCAGCCTCTGTGGAGCATTTACGGTGTCGGCCAGCTGTCGCTCCACATTGACGCGTTGTCCGCTGTCTTCTTGTTTGCTGCCGGATTGGTGTATCTCTCGTGCTGTTTGTTCGCCCCTGGCCGCATCAGGCACAGCCGGAGTCCATACCCGACGAAACGGTATTCGGCACTGCACTTCGCGCTGATGATTTCAGTAGCCCTTATCTTCGCGGCTGGCGATGCGCTTACATTTCTCATCAGTTGGGAATGCATGTCAATTTTGACGTACCTGCTGGTTAACCATGGGCAAGAGCGCCAAAACGATCCACACGCTGGCTATATCATGCTGGCGATGAGTGAGGCTGGATTCTTGGCCGTTGTGATCGCCTTCCTCATGGTCGCTAGCGGCGCGTCGGAGCTTTCCTTCTCCGCTCTGCGGCAATCCGCGACGCATCTTTCTGCTGGAGCGGAGTGGGGTGTGTTTGTCCTCGCGCTGTTTGGATTTGGTGTCAAGTGTGGCCTGGTTCCGGTAAATTTCTGGTTGCCGCGATGTTACACTGCCTCGCCCGCCGTTTTCGTGCCAGTATTGGCCGGGGTGACACTCAACCTTGGATTCTACGGAATTTTGCGTATGAACGGCGATCTGGTTCCGTTACACGGGATCGGCCCCGGACTCTTCGCCCTAATCACGGGCAGCATTACCGCTCTCGTCGGAATCCTTTATGCGACCACCGAAAACGATTTGAAGACGATGCTGGCGCACAGCTCGATTGAAAACGCGGGAATCGTTGTCGCCGGGATTGGCGCCTTCTTCGCGTTCCGGAGCTCGGCGATCGCGGTTCCCGCGGCGATTGCACTCACGGCGGCTCTTTATCACATCGTCAATCACTCGCTGTACAAGACGCTGCTCTTTGAGGGCGCAGGGGAGATTGAGTCCGCCCTAGGCACTCGCGATATGGACCGGATGGGCGGTTTGATTCGCACTCTGCCGGGGCTCTCCGTCGTTTTTCTGGCAGGCTGCCTCGCGATTTCCGCTTCTCCGCCGTTTAACGGGTTCGTGAGCGAGTGGCTGACGCTGCAAACATTTCTGCGGAGCGCGCTGCTGTCCTCGGCGCTGGTG
Source organism: Bryobacterales bacterium (assembly GCA_963776805.1). Taxonomy (GTDB): domain Bacteria; phylum Acidobacteriota; class Terriglobia; order Bryobacterales; family Bryobacteraceae; genus Palsa-89. The sequence continues at coordinate 1,640,122 of CAVZOD010000025.1, read as the reverse complement.
AAAGTGGTGTTCGCATTGTGCGGAGCGATCCTGGCGCTGACGGCGGCTCTTGCCGTCACGTGTTTCGTTCGAACCTACGCCATGAGCTTTCTTGGAATCCAGCGCGGCGACGGACGCTTCAGCGTCGTCGGTCTTTCGCGGCGCGCGCGTTCTTCGATGATTTTGCTGGCCGTCGCTTGCCTGCTGTTAGGAATCCTGCCGACTTATGTAATTGGCGTACTCGACCGCGCAGTGGAACCGCTCGCCGGCGCCAGCGCAACGGCTGCTCTGGTGCCCCCATTTTTCACCGCTACGGAATCGAACGGGCAACTCCCGGCTTCATTCCTCAACGATTTTCATAATTTGGGGGCGCAGACCGGCGCGCACGTGCTCCCCGGACGTGGACTCGTGCTCTTGCTGCGCGGCTCGGAGCAAAACCCAGTGGTGTTCGCGATGTCGCCGTCCTATGGGGTCGCGGCGGTGGCCTTTTTCGTGCTGGGTGCGTACTTGATTGTCGGCTGGTCGACGCGCCGGCGCGCGGCAGCAAAGCATGAAGTCTGGGCTGGAGGCATACCAAAGCTGTTACCCGAGATGACCTACACAGCCACGGGCTTTTCCAATCCGGTACGGGTCGTTTTTCAGGCTATCTTCCGGCCGAACATTGTGGAGGACGCTCCGGAAACCGTGGCCGTGCACTTCCGCACCGCGATCCGTCGCAGGCGAGACGAAACGCATCTGGTGGATCGTGTCGTCTTCCACCCGATTGGAGACGCCTTCGGCCGCATGGCAAGACTCCTTGCGGGGATGCATCATGGAGTCTTGAGCGCTTACGTCAGTTACGCCCTCGTATTTCTACTGGCCATTCTCTTTCTCTATCGTTTGACATGAGGCAACTAACTGCGAACCCGTCATGATACGCGCAGCATTTCCAACGCCTAGTCGTCGCTGAAGACTGTCTCAATCGAGCGTTCCTGACCGTAGATGTTCGCAGGCATGACCACTTGAGAGTACGATCAGGCACCGTGCCACGCAATAACTGCCGTCAGGCCTCGGCGGTCAGGTAACACCCTTGATTCGGTGGCGGGGTCTGTCGCTCCGCCAACATCGCTGTGCAAAAGCCGATGTCGTTCCCGCCTTTTATGGCCTAGATGTGGTCTCTTAGAGTGCGTGCCTCCAGAGCACGAGGTAACTGGTTCGAATCCAGTCGGGACTAACCAATTTTCCAGGTGGAAGTTCCGATCCGCTGAAGGCGCAGTGCTGAAATAGAACGTTATATCTTTACCGCCACCTGCAAAGTCGTCGTTTTCTTGCCGCTCAGTCGGGCAATCGTCTTCTGTACAGAACGCAGTAATTCGGTCTAGGCAATAAGTCTAGTGGTCCGCCGATCTAGCCTGTTTGCGGCTTCAAAGGCCGCTTGAATTGACGATAAGAGGTCAGGCTTCAACTTGGCCGCCGTGTTTAGCGGAGCCGAGTTTCCGAGCCATAAGAACGAGATCAACTTTCCCATTGATTGCGGCTAGACAAGGCAGCACTCCTGGGGCAGCATGTACTGGTTCTTCCGACACTGAGACTCTCGATCAGTATCGCCCTCTTAAATCCCCAATAAATCTTGATCTCTCCCGCACTTGTGTGCGACCTGTGTGCCCGTTTCCGGGCAGGAGGTGTCTTTATGGCCCGGAAAGCAGGGCAACTCATTTCGCGCGGTTTCGCGCACCTGGCTGGTTCGAGTTTCTCTTGGTCGCGATCCGGAAACAGGAACCCGGAAATACCACAACAAAACCGTTCGAGGCTCATTCCGCGAAGCACAAAGCTACTTGAGCGGAAAACTGCAAGAACGAGAGATCGGGCGTCTCCCCCGTGCGGCGGCGATCAGTCTCAATCAATACCTGGATCAGTGGCTCACTACGGCAGCGAAGCCGAGGCTGCGGCCGAAGAGCTAGACCGATTACGAAGCGCTATTGCGGCTTCATATACGCCCAGTCCTCGGGACAAGGCCGCTCGGTGCAATCGTCCAGTTCGACATCCAGAGCATCTATGCTCGAATGTTTGAACGTGGGTTGTCCGCGCGAACGATTGAATACACGAACGCGGTGCTCCAGTCCGCATTTCGTCAGGCCGTTCGGTGGAAAATGCTGGTCGACGATCCATGCGCTGGGGTGGATCTGCCACGGATGAAGAGGCGGGAGATGGAGGCGCTCAGCGTCGAGGAGTGCAAGCGATTTCTCCAGGCCGCGAGAGAAACGGAATGGTTCGCATTGTATGCCCTGGCGCTGACCACGGGAATGAGGCCCAGTGAATACCTGGCGCTCAAGTGGAGCGACATCGATTGGCAGCGCGGCGCGGCGAGTGTTTGCCGGACAGTCCAGCATTCGAAGGGCTGGCTGTTTGACGACACGAAACGGAAGCGTAGCCGGCGGGTAGTCAAGCTCCAGGACTTCGTGGTAAAGGCTTTGACGGGTCTTCGGAGCACGCAACCCCTCGCGACCGACACTGGACGCCAGGTGGAGCACGACTTGATCTTCCGTTCCGGCACCGGATCGACGACTTCATCAAGCGTGGCGACTCCGTACTCATCGGTGATGCGAACGGCGCGGACAAGGCAGTCCAAACTTACCTGGCAGGAAAGCACTATCCGAACGTGACCGTGTACTGCATGGAGGAGTGCCGAAACAACGTCGGCTCGTGGCCGACACGACACGTCGAGCCACCAAGCAAGAAAAAGGATTCGGGCTACTACGCGGCGAAGGACCGCGTCATGTTTGAAGAAGCGAAGTGCGGCATGATGCTCTGGGACGCGAAGAGCAAGGGCACACTCCAGAACATGCTGAACCTCGTCGGCGCTGGGAAACGGACGCTCGTCTACTTCGCGCCTGCCAAGGAATTTCAGGTCCTCGCATCAGAGCAGGATCTCCAGTCGCTCCTGTCCCGTTGCAGCCCGCGCGACCTCGACGAGGCAGCCCGCAAGCTCGGCTTGAAAACCCCGCTGACGCAACCACACCTGCCCCTGACCACGGCGTGAGTCGTATACTCGATTTGACTTGCCCGGGAATTGCGGGACTTCAGAAACGACCTTTATAACAGTGAGTTTCCGGTAAGCGTGCGTGACGCCGTGTAGGCCGTCCTGTTAAGTTCAGTCAGGCGCCGGAGGCGCCTGATCGTGAACCGGAAGAGCACACCACCGATCCCTGAGGCGATCGTACAATTGCAGCGCCAGTTGGATCAATTTCGCAGCACCCAGCCGCATCGGACGAAGCTGCCAGAGCCACTGTGGCAGGCTGCGGTCGAGTTAGCCCGACAGCATGGCATACATCCCGTCGCGCACCCATTGCGGCTGGACTACATGGGACTGAAGAGGCGGCTCGGCGGAGTTCGCTCCGACGCAAGGCAAGCAAGCCGACATTTGTCGAACTGACCGCGCCACATGCCGTACCGTTGGCGGAGTATGCGATCGATTTCGAATGTCCCAGTGGCCACAAAATGCACATCCAGTGGAAGGCGTCGGCGCCGCCCGATTGGGTAAGTTTGCTGCGCGCTTGGCGGGAAATGGAAGGATGATTCAGATCGCTGCCCAGATACGAATTCTGGTTGCGGTCGAGGCGATCGATGGAAGAAAGGGTATCGACGCCATCGCCCAGCTGTGCCGGGAAAAGCTGAACGCGGATCCATTTTCCGGTTACCTATTTATCTTCCGGACGCGGCGTGGCACGGCCATCCGAGTCTTGCAGTACGATGGCCAGGGGTTCTGGCTGGCCACCAAGCGCTTGTCCAAGGGACGTTTCAAATGGTGGCCAACCGGGACGGAAGCGGCACGGACGCTGCGAGCGCATCAGGCTCAGCTCCTGCTCGCTGCCGGCAATCCCGATGCGGAAGCCCCGCCGGCGTGGCGGCCGGTGAACTCCTAGAAATTGCAAAAAACACTTGCGTTCCGTTTTCGACTCTGCCACACTGACGGCAGATGGCATCGGAGTGGAGATATCGAGGGCGGGTAGTTACAGCCGACGATGTCGCTTCGATTCGCCAGTTGATTGCCGAAAATCCAGGAGCAAGCAGGCGCAGACTTTCAGAGAAGCTCTGCGAAGCATGGCAGTGGAAACAGGCCAATGGCGCGTTACGCGATATGGTCTGCCGCGGCTTGTTGCTCATGCTACACCGGGCAGGCGAGATCGAATTACCGCCCATCCGGTTCCAAACGCTCAACCCCTTCGTCCGGCGTGCCCACCCCGCGCCGATGCTGATCGACACGACGCCGATCGCCAGTGCACTCAAGGAACTCCAACCAATCGAACTGCAACAGGTGCGGCGAACGGGCGACGAGCCACTGTTCAACAGTCTGATGGAGCAGCATCATTACTTAAAGTACGAACAACCAGTCGGGGAGCACTTGAAATATCTGGCCTGGGCGCAAGGCCGTCCTATCGCGTGCCTGGCGTGGAGTTCCGCGCCGCGTCATCTGGGCAGCCGGGACCGCTACATCGGCTGGAGCGCGGAAGCGCGGCGGCGCAACATCCGCTTCATCGCCTATAACACGCGGTTTCTGATTCTGCCCTGGGTACGCGTTCCGCATCTGGCATCGCACCTTCTCGGCCGTATGGCCGCGGTCCTCTCAGACGATTGGGACCGGATGTACAGCCACCCGATTTACTTCGCGGAAACTTTCATCGATCCCGGCCGTTTTCGCGGGACCTGTTACCGCGCGGCGAACTGGCGCCTGCTCGGCCACACCACCGGGCGCGGCAAGAACGATCAGACCAATAAGCCCAACCGCCCGATCAAGGAAATTCTCGGCCTGCCCTTGACACCTCGTTTCCGTGAACACCTCACCCGGATATGACGATGAAGCGCCGGATCGACGTGAACCTGGACGAACTGGACCAGATTATCGATCGCAGCACGCGCGCCCCGCTAAGCGAATCCGAAGGCCAGAAGCTCAAAACGGCGCTCCATGCCATGGCAGAGAGACTGGTGCGAAAACGGAATACGGAGAAAACCAGCGCCGTTCTGCCGGATGCAACAGGCAAACCGGAGGCCGGCGAATCAGCGCCGGCCGGTCATGGGCGCAAGGGGGCCGCGGCGTTTACCGGTGCTAATAAAGTTGCCGTCGCACACGCCACGCTCCATTCCGGCGATCTTTGCCCAGAGTGTCGCCGGGGAAAAGTGTATTGCCTGAAAGAGCCAGCCACGCTGGTGAGGTTTGTGGGACACGCGCCATTGGAAGCAACGGTATTCCAGATGGAGCGACTGCGATGCAATGCCTGCGGGGAGGTCTTCACCGCTGAGGAGCCGGAAAGCGCGGGAGCAGACAAGTACGATGAGACCGCCGTGGCGATGATCGCCCTGTTGAAGTACGGTACCGGAGTGCCATTCAATCGGTTGGAAGGACTGCAGGAACATCTGGGGATGCCACTGCCGGCGACAACGCAGTGGGATCTGATGGCTGCCGCCGCGAAACTGCTTTGGCCGGTGCTGGTAGAGTTGATCCGCCAGGCGGCGCAGGGCAGCGTGATGCACAACGACGATACCGGCATGCGGATTCTGCGCCTGGCACGCGAGCCGGGCGACAAGCGGACGGGGACGTTCACCAGCGGCATTGTATCGATGGTGGGCGCCTGGACCGTCGCTCTGTTCTTCACAGGATGGAAACATGCGGGTGAGAACCTCGCCGAGGTGCTGAAGCAGCGAGCACGCGAACTGCCGGCGCCGATTCAGATGAGCGATGCGTTATCACGCAACTCTCCGAAGGTGGCAGGCGTCGAGCCCCTGCAGGCGAACTGCCTCGCGCATGGAAGGCGGCAGGTTGTGGAGGTGGCGGACAACTTTCCGGAAGAATGCCGTTATGTGTTGGAGACGCTGCGCGACGTTTATCATCACGACGCACAAGCGCGAGAGCGGGCAATGTCGGCGGAACAACGGCTGCGCTTCCATCAGGAGCGCAGCGGGCCGTTGATGAAAGGGCTGCATGAGTGGATGGAGGCGCAGTTGGCGGAGCACAAGACAGAACCGAACTCCGGGCTGGGCAAAGCGATCTCCTATTTACTGAATCACTGGCTGAAGCTGACGCTGTTCCTCAGGCAAGCTGGCGCGCCGATCGATAACAACATCGTGGAACGTGCCTTGAAGAAAGCCATCTTGAACCGCAAGAATGCACTCTTCTACAAGACGCTGAACGGCGCCGGAGTCGGCGATCTGTTCATGAGTCTGATCCACACCTGCGAGCTGAACGGAGCCAATCCGTTCGACTACCTCACGGAGTTGCAGAGGCATGCCGAGGAGTTGAAACAGAAGCCTTCGGAATGGATGCCTTGGAATTACCGCGAGACGTTGGTGCGGCTGGCGACGCCCACAGCCGCGTAATATGATGGATCTGCTCTGGCCGAAAAGGATCGTCTGCGGCCATGGTTGGGTGACATTTTGAAATGGCCGCCAAACGGGCCTTCCCAAGGGCGAAATCCGATAACGTTTTTGGCCAGTCACGAAGACCGGCGAAAATGTTGCGCGCCGGTCTGTACGCCCGCGTGTCCACCAATGATCAGCAGACACTCCCGATGCAGACGCGCGCGCTGCGGGAGTATGCTGCGCGGCGGGGCTGGACTCTTACTATGCAGATCCGGGAGGTCGGCTCCGGAGCGATCGAGCGACACGCCCGCGAGCAACTGATGAAAGCGGCGCGCCGCCGAGAGATCGACGTCGTGCTGGTGTGGCGGCTCGATCGCTGGGGGCGGTCGGTGGCGGACCTGCTCGCAACACTCCAGGAACTGGACCATCTCGGTGTCGGTTTCGTATCGCTGACAGAAGCGCTCGATCTCACAACTCCGGCGGGTCGCGCGATGGCCGGCCTATTGGCGATCTTCGCCGAGTTCGAAAGGGAAATCCTGCGCGAACGAACTCGGGCTGGCTTGGCTCACGCACGGCAGAACGGTAAACAACTCGGCCGGCCGATGACTGCGGGCCTGCAGGCCACCGAGATTCGGAAGCTGTATCGCGCCGGCGTCCCCAAAGCAGAAATCGCCCGCCGGTTGCGCATCGGCCGCACCTCGGTGCGCCGCATCCTGGCAGCCAAGCTGTGAAAAAACCGAAGCCGTGAAGAAGCCCAAGAAAGACCCGATCCGCGAAGACCGCATCCACAACGAGGCGATCGTCGATGCGCGGCCGGAAGAGCAAGCGATGAGTTGGTATTACTATCTGGAAAGCAAACTGAAGTTTCCTTTCACCGCCCGCTGCGTCCGCTCCCAAGCGACTTCTCCACTGCGGAAAGGAGAGACCGTCGAAGTGCGTCGCCTCGCCAAGGAGGAAGTCTGCGAGAACGACATGCTCGTCCAGATCCAATGGCGAGGTCGCAAGATGGCTGTCCCTCTTTCCCAACTGGCCGCCATCGATCCCGACGAATCCACCGCGGAAGCCATCGGCGACTGGCATTACTGGGTGGCTCGGGGTTGCCTGTTCTGAGTTCGTGCGAGCATTCCATATGAACCAAGGTCAGTCGAAATCACAACCGAGGTGGACCGATGTCAAGGCTAAGCTCACGAGTTTTGATCGACCAGCCTTGCTGGGCTTGATCCAGGATCTCTACGGCGCCCACAAGGACAATCAAATGTTTCTGCATGCCCGCTTCGGCTTGGGCGAGGATTTGCTTCGTCCCTACAAAGAAACAATTGATCGTTGGCTTTGGCCGGACGCCTTCAGCAGGCAGGCTCCGTCCGTTCTGAAGGCAAAGCAAGCTATTTCCAATTACAAGAAGGCCGTCGGCGACCCCGCCGGCCTAGCCGAGCTGATGGTCTTCTATTGCGAGCAGGCATCCGGTTTTGCGAGCGACCTCGGCTATCAAGATGAAAGCTACTTCAATGCGCTGGTGCGAATGTTTGAGCAGGCTGCGGCGACCGCGAACACATTGCCGACCGACACTCGCGACGCACTAATCGCCCGACTGGATCGGGTCCGCAGCATCAGCCACAAGTGCGGCTACGGCGTCGGCGACGATATGGACTCCATCCTCACCACGTACACGAAGCCTAAGAGCCGTCCCTCACAGCGCCGATAATCCTGATTCCGGCTTCCGATATCACCCACCTTCACGCAGCCTTGCCGGAAACTCACCCCCTGACCACGGCGTGAGTCGTATACTCGATTTGACTTGCCCGGGAATTGCGGGACTTCAGAAACGACCTTTATAACACCAAAACCGCTGTTCATTTCCTCAGGATCTTGCCCATCGTTTTCCTCTGGCTCAGTTCATTTACCCCAGAGCACTCCGCGAAGGAGACGCGCCTGCGTTTTCGCGCAGGAGATCGACTCTGTGGCTCGCGGCCCTGCTATTTGGCTGTGCCAAAACTGCGTCCGGACCTCATCTGTTCGATCCGCGGAAGTTGCGGTTTGAGCGAAAGCAGCTTCCCCGGTTTGTTGGAATCGCTAGTAGTTAGCCTAAAACGATGGAGCCCTTGGGACGGACGACCATCCCTTGGGCGCAGCCTCACTGCAGAGTAAATATTGCTGGACATCACAAGCCGCTCTCGACATCCGCGGTCGCACTAAGGGCTTGACCCCCGCGGCACACATGCCGCACACAAAACCCGATTGATCTCACCGGAAGCACAAGAAAACTTGGGGCCGGCGGCACAGCGAGCGCTGATCGGCGAACGCTTCACCGCCAACCATGTCGGCAGCCTGAGGCGGTATCGCAACATTGCTCGCTTCCAACCGCCGGCTGAGCCACCTACCGGAGAACTGGTTTCGATCCGCAAAGCGGCGCAGATTCTGGGCATGAATACTTCCAGCATTCATCGCTGGCTGGCAGATGGATTCATCGCCGGTGAGCAGATCACGCCGGGCGCGCCGTGGCAGATTCGAATCACCGATGAACTGCGCGCGCGCATCGTGCAAGAGGCGCCGCCGGAATATCTGCCCATGCTGGAGACCACCATCAGACTCGGCGTTTCGCGACAGACGATATTGCAGCGTGTAAAGCGCGGCGAGCTCCAAGCCGTGCTGGTGAGACAAGGTCGCCGCAAAGGCTTGCGAATCAAAGTGATCGATCAACAGCCGGAGCTATTCGAGCAACTTTCATGAACCAGGGGGCAGTATGACGCAGTATCCAAGTAGCTCTTGAGATCCAAGTCAATGACTTGGTCGTAGCCGTAGGTCACCCACTTGCGAATATCGTAGATCGCTTGCTTGGCACTCCGTTTGGGCCGGAATCCGTACGATCCCGGCCGGAAGCTGGCTTCAAACAGCGGCTCGATGACTAGCTTTACCGCTGCCTGTGCGATCCGATCCTTCACTCCTGGGATTCCCAGCGGCCTCTGCCGTCCATCAGGCTTGGGGATGAATACCCGGCGCACCGGTTGGGGCCGGTATTGCTGCTGCAATAGTTCCTCCCGCAGTTCCAGAAGAAACCACAGCGTTCCCTTCGCCTCGATCGATTCGATAGTTTCGCCATCGACGCCTGCGGCTCCGCGGTTACGTCGAACTTGCTCCCATGCAACCCACAACACCTCCAGACTGCAAACCTTATCAAACAGAACTCCGAACGTTCGTTGCGGCTGAGCCTTGGCCGCTCGGTATAGCTTCCTCTGAAGTACACGGACCTTTTCTAACGTCGTGCGTTGAGCCTCATCGGCAGTCACGAAATCCCTCCTTCATTGTTGGCATGGCTCGAGTCGAGGCCCTTCGCTCCGGCGGGTTTTGCTGTCCACGCCCTCTTCGCTACGCTATGGCCTCTTCCGACTTCCCACGCGGCATCGCAAACCACTTCGACTTTCGTCTTATAGGTCCGCTTACGGCGACGGAGTATCCGCCGACCTCGTGGGATCTCGACCGTTCCCTCACGCTTCCTTCCGTTCATGCCGTTGCTCGAAACACCGGGGATGACGGCTGCTTCTCTTCCCTACGCATCCACAGCCGTTGCTGTCTTCGCCCATACACAGGAGGCTCGACCATCCCATTCCCGAACTCTCCCAGTAATACTCGTTCGAGATGCCATGACGGTGCCATACATTCCCTTTCGGTACGGCCTGAACTTTTGCCCGTGCCTCCGGACTGGGTACTGAGGCTACGTGTCGGGTCTGCTGCGACATGACAAGTTACCCCGCCATGCCTGACCTCTGGCTACCGGGTTCGCAGGGACTTGCCCGGGAGGGGACGTTCCACCCCTCTGGAAAGCGCGGGTCTCGGCCCGCGATATGGACCTGGCAGCGCTGGATCGCCGCCGAGTCGCCGGCGTGCTTTTTTACCGCGGCAGTGAGTGCCTTGCCGCCATCCAGAATATAGAGTCTCGGCTCGGTAAAATCGAGCCCGCGACTGACCAAGTCGCCGAGCAACTCTCCGATTACGGTGGCGTTTTCGGTGGCGCCTTGCCGAATGCCTAAGATCATTTTCCGCCCGTCCTGGGCGATTCCCAATGCGACCACCATCTGCTGCCCTTGGAATGGCGTTGCATCAATCAGCAATGCACACAGCCGCGTCTTGTCCAGCCGCCGCTCCATCATATCCTTCAACTTTTCCCGGCTCGCTTCGATAAAGTGCTCGCTGACGGCGCTCTTCTCCAAGCCGTAGGCTTCCGTGAACTCGCGCACCGCTTGGCCGTATTTCCTCGTGCTCAGGCCGAGCATCAACTTCTCCCAAACCGTTTCCGTCAGCGGCTCGCCTCGATGGAACAGCTCGTAGCTACCCAGGCGCACTTCCTGGTCATCGGTGCTGCGAACGCGCGGCCGCTTCACTGGAACCTTCTGCCCCATCACTACGCAATAGCCCCGCTCGCTGCCCCACCGATTGGCCGTCCTTTCCGCTATACGGTGGCTGCGCTCGCCGACCAGTTCCCGGACTTCTTCTTGCATCAGCAGATCCATCAACCGCAACCCGGCTTGACGAATTAATTCGCCCACGCCTTGCCGCAACCAGCCCACCATCTCCGCCATCGGCAGTACCATCTGCACCGCCGGATTTCCGTCCGCGGCCATTGCCTCGAGCTCCTTCACAGCTCGCTGCGTTTCAATTTGATATGGTTTCTTCATAGCGACTCTCCTTTTTCTCGCGAAAGAAAATTTGCTCTCAGCCTATCAAGGCTGCGAGCGGGAGTCGCTAATTTCTACGATCTACCGGGCATTCCTCTTTCGCTCGACCAAGCTCTTAAATACATGCCGTACCAACACCGCGATTTCAACATCACTAAGGCGGAGTCGCTTGGGATAATTGCGCTGGTCGGAGGCTCGCCGCTGGACTAGCCTTGGGCGTCCCGTTTCCCCGGATTGATGAGGCGGAGTGGTTCGTCTGGGTCGTAGTGGAACCCGTCCGCCGGAGCTTCCGCGGGCGGTTTGCGAGCCTTGAGCGCGGCGATTCTCCGCCGGACCTCGTCTTCGCTCGGCCCCTGCATTTGTCGCTCGGACTCTAACTTCGGACCATCCGACGTCGGGTTCGGTGTCTGGCGGGACAACTTGCGGACGGCGTTCCTCCGCTTTCGTGCTTGTGCGCGAACAAAGTTGTTAACGGCCGTCTTCGACGTCTGAAACTGGCACTTCTCGGCGAGCAGAGTTGCGATGTCCCGGCATGTGAACCCCTGGCTTCGCAACTCCTCTACGAGTGCGCCGTAGGGTTCCAGGCGCGAACGGCCAGGTTTCGGGTCGACGCTGTTCATGATGTCCTTAAACCTGCCGTCCATCACTGCTCCAACGCCCAAAACCGGGCTGGACAAAAACTGGACAAAACTGGGACGAAAGCTGGACAAATGCTGGACAAGAGCGGGACAGCAACCACGCCGAGCGCGCTCGCAAAACCTAAGCCGCCAGGCTTAGGGATGGTGTCTATCTCAAAGCAACGCTCTCGAAAGAGAGCGAAAACATTCGCCATCTCAAAATGCCACTCAAAAGCCCACATCGCGCACATTGACCTCATAACTCACTCTCGATTCTTCGCACCACGATGTCGCTGATGAACCGCCCCGCTTGGGCGGAGAAACGCTCGGAACGAACGCTCTCGCGCAGCGAAACGACCCGACGGGCAGCGATTGCGGACAGTAGCGGATCTAGCCCGGCGCCATTGATGACGACGTCGTGGCTGGCGAAGGCCATCCGCACCTGTTCGCTGTCACCCTCCGCGTAAACAAACTGATGCCAGGACAGCACCACGGTGTGCTTCTGAAGCACTATCTCCAGCGTTGCGACAGGATCGCCGGCGCTGATGACCCATGGGGCGTTACCGGCCGAGACCACGTTCACGTCGGCGCTCCTTTCTCTCGCGGAGCCGTGAGAGCTCTTGCTGAACAACCTGCTTAGAAGCTGCGGTGAGCAATGCTGCTGCTCTCCGAACCATTTCCCGGGCTATTTCGATGCCTCGCGGAGCGCCGCGGCGAATGCACTTACTTCTGTCGCGCAAAAGCTCTGTGGCTGAAGTCCGTGCCATGGACCGGCCGACCGTCTGCTGCAAGCGTTCCTTGTCGATCGTGATCACCGTTACGCTATGCCGGCCACGGGACGCTGCAACGTAGAACAGCTCCTTTTGCATACCGTCGCCGGAGAGTATGACTGAATCCACGGTCTTGCCCTGGCTGCGATGCGCTGTAACGGCGTAGCCGTGGGTGAAGCTCCGGTAATCGGCGGGCAATTGGCGACCATCTTCTAGTTGAATGCGGCCACGGACGTCGATGCCCGAAACAGTCACCAATTCGCCGTTTGTGACCCGCAGCCCGGCGTCTCGACGATTGGCAGTGAGCAGTAGCCGATCACCGGCCGAGACTTCAATCGGTTTCGCCTCTAATACATCGAAGCTTCCCGCGTGTCTCTTAGAAACTGTCGATCGCGTTCCATCCGATGAGCAAATCGCGATGCCATTCTCCGCTACACCCACAACCTCAACGGCCTCGTTTTTTGAAATGCCTCTGACGGCCCTGTGAAACCCCAGCACTTGCCCTGGCCGGTAGTTCTGCAAGTCCGCCTTCTGCGCCCTTGTCCAGTTGAGCGAAACGTGGCGGGTGAGCGCTACGCCTTCGCCAAGTTGTCCAGTCGCCCTCTTACGATCACGGATAGCCTCCGTCACGTGATCGATCTCGTCGTGAGTTGCACAGACGACAAGCGTTCGCCCTTTCGAATCTGCAAAAGCGTCGGCGATCGCACCAGCGCGATCAGAAAAACCAACCTCCCGAACCGCGCCCATTGCATCCAGCTTGGCGAATCCTCGTTCGGGATTCCGGCGAAGCTCCTCCATCGCGCCGCGGTACTCCTTGCGAGTCTGCCGCTGCACCTGGGTCAGACCTACGGACTTGAGCCGCGATTCCTTCTCCAGGATTCGCAGGGAGTCGCCTGCTTCCACGCTTTGGATCTGTTTGGTATCGCCGCTGAATACGATTCGTACAGAGCGCTCTTCTGCCAATTTGAGTAGTTCCGTCATCTGCCGCGCCGAAACCATGCCAGCTTCGTCGACTATCACAACCTTGCCTCGGATGTCGTCGCCAATGCGCTTGTCCTGTAACAGCCGCTCTATCGTGATGCCGTCGCCAAAGCCGACTTTCTGCAGCTCCTCCACAGCGCTCATCGTGGGAGCGACGCCGAGCACATTACGACCAGCCTCCTTCAACCCTCGCAGCAGCTCCCGCAATGTTGCGGTCTTACCTGTCCCGGCCGCTCCGCTGATGCTCACCGCCCGGTCACGCGATCGGAGCAGAAACTCCACAGCGTTCTTTTGCTCAGGGCGCAAACTGTCCGAGGCGTTGAAGAAACGTCCACGACCAAGTGGGTCGAATTCTCCGACGCCGCGGTTGATGGCGGCGATCATCCTGCGCTCTCGTTCCAGGCTGGTTTCCGTTGCCACCTCGTGGCCTGACCGCAGTATTCTGGCCGGCGGATTCCTGGACACCAAGTTCACCCTTCAGGTGGCTCAGCCGAATTCGTCCACGGCCATGCCGTAGAGCTTCCGTGAGCAGCATATGGTCCAGGGCAACCGAGACGCGCTCGAAGATGTGATTCTTGGCGTGCTCCAGGGACAGGGAACTCGAGTCCATCGGGGGAAGGAGTGGGTGTCGATCGCCCTGAATCTGCGTCAGGACCTTCTCGTCGGCAAGTGTCAGCCGCGCGCGCTGTTTCGCTCGCAGTTCATGCGTCGAGATCTCGATGAGTTTGTCAGCCCGCGATTCGCGAACCAACACTGCGACCTCGTTGTCCGTCGGACACCGCCCATGTTGCGCAACGAATGCGTCGATCGCCTGATCACGCTGGATGCTGCGCTGACTGAACTTCGCGAGTAGCTCCTTGGGGACACCCCGGATCTCGAATCCGGCATCGCGACCCTTCGAGTCCCGCTGGCCTTCGATCTCGTACCCCAGCCTTCGGACTTCGCGAGCAAGCGCGTTGCGGTAGACCTCGGAAAGATAGGCACGGCGTTCGTAGATCTCGGATGCCTGGAGTGCCTTCCACCGCCCTTCGGTGCCATCGAATGTCAAATTGGCAGCGACGGCGTGCGTGTGCAGCTGTGGATCAAGTTCGCGGCTCGTGTCGTGATGATAAACCGCCAGCGCCAGATTTCCAGTCGTCCGATCCTTGTTGGCGCCGGCTTGTCGAACTCGGCTGGATGCATAAGTCTCGGCTTCCTGGAGTGTTTCGCTGACTGCTTTGCGATGCGCTTCGATCAACCGGTCGTCGCCTCCGATGAGCGCGAATATCGAAACGGACTTCGGAGCGGAGATGGTGAAGTCGTAGAAACTTCGGCCTTGTGCCAGTGTCGTACCGTCCACGGCCGCCCGGTCCGCGCTGCGTCGCACTCTCAAAAACTCGTTCGTCCCTGGGTCCAGACTTTGGCGCAGCGCCTCGAACTCTTCGGTCTTCACAGGCCCACTCAGGCCCAACAGTTCCGCCCCACGGCCCTGCCACACACCAGTCACGCGTTCGCCCTCGGCGTAATAATCGCTGTGTTCCAGGTGCCGAGAAGAGTACCCTATGCCATCCGACATGGCGCGGATCGTCAGCATGGATGCCTACCGCGCCACTGCTCCGATCCAGCGTTCGTACCAGACACTCAGCCCGATGCCAATGAGTAAGCAGAGGACCGGGAGTACAAACAATAACCATCGATAATCCTGCCGAACCACGGCCATGAGTTCTTCCGCCTGGCGCTTGTTGCCGGTGATGGCTTGCGACGAGGTAGATTCGAGATCATGAATGACGCGACGAGCGTCGACTGCCGCGCCGTCGTAGGCATTGCTAATCGTGTCAGCAGCAGAAACAAACTCATTCGTCGCCTTCTTTATCTGCGCTGCGTTCACCGCCAGCGCGTCGGCGGTTTCAGGGATCGTGGTCTTGATGAATTGCTGTCGCAGGCTTTCGTTGATCGCTGCCGCTACTGCAGGTGGGTTTAAGGCCTTGGCGATGTCCGCCGACACTTGTGCAAGTCGCTGATCGATTCGCTTAGTCGCTTCGTCTACGAACTCGTGGACATCGCCTAGGAGTTTTTCGCACCTGGATACGGTTTGCTCAAACCGTTCCCGCTCCAGCGCCATTTGTTCGGGCAGTTTCACCATGATCAGGACCAAGTACTGCATCGCCCGGATAATCCGTAACATCTCGTCGTTCTGGGGTAGCGAGCGGCAATGGCGGAGCTCTCGATAAAAACCGGCGCGCGCCTCAACCGGAAGGAAATCCGCAATCCGATCGATCGTATCGTCGTCAAACGGATCGTCTTGGTCAATCGGTTTGTCTTGGTCATTCATGGCAAGAGTAGCTCATGCACCTTGTCAAACTCTGCGAAAAGCCGCCTACGATAACTTTGCGCCCGCATCACGAGTGACGATTGGCGCAACTCAGGTGCCGCGGTAAGTCTCGCAGCGACGGCGCCCAGCGTAACGCCGTGATTCCTTGTGGCGTTTTCGAGCACGGGCAGGCGGAAATCCATGCGTACAACCGCCGGTGAATACGTCTGCTGAAAAAGAAGCGCCTGGTACGTCTCGCGCCAGTACCGGAAGTCGGTGTGCTCGGTAATGGAATTCTCAACGATGAGGTAAGCGGTTCGATGGCGCAAGCGCGAGGCCCACGCGAGAACGCTCTCCACGCTGGCGGGGTCGGCCGTGATCACGCCGACCGAGGTGAACGTGATACCGGCCTCCGCAACACTCGGATACATCTTCTCGAACCAATCATAGGTAACCCGTCCTGCTCCGGCCCCCATGTCCGCCAGGATCACCGGCGGCCCGTCGGTCAGTTCATCGACGAACGCGTCCAGGCCGGCGGGCGTGTGGATGTTCACCTTGGGCACCTGTCCGCCGAAGAAGTGTGTCAACGATCCCCGCGACTTGTTCTCCGTGTCCAGGTCCAGGAGCTTGACCGGAATGCCGTTCTCCTGGAACCACTCGGCCAAGCCCGTCATCACGCAGGTCTTGCCGACTCCGCCTTTGCCGCCCATCGAAAGAATCACCCGTTTCTGCAGGAAGTCCCATTGCTGGTGATTCCGGGATACTTTTCGCATCGTTCATCTTTGCACCTCTTGACCTAGGCTCCGTGCTTCCGAAGTTCGAAGACAACGCAGCCCCCCTATCTATTAAGAGGCTTCGAGAAAGCCAAACCTCACCCAGTTTTTCGTTGTGGATCACATAAAAAACTTTCACCGTCCCGCATATCCCTTGCCGTTTCCTTTATAACGGACGGCTTCCAGTCGAAGACCCGAAGTCGGGGCACCGTCAAGAAAGGTTCAACGATGCTCACGAAACCAACCAGTTCGGACGACCGACCGCTGCGCGCGATCCCAAATCGTTCGCCCTCTGCCCATGTTCAACCTCTTCGAATCGCACCAAGGAAAAAACACCCTCTACTAATAAAGGAAATGGCAGAGGCATCTCAGGACAAACTTTAATGAAAATATTTGGTTACACCGAAACGCGGCGCCCACGAAGACTACAGGCCGGCGTGTCCGACAAACGTCCGACAGGCGCAAGGAGGAGAGTCACTCGCGCCAACTCAAAAAAAAGTTGCACCGACGCGTCCCGAAGTGCCTCCGCCATTTCCTTATATATAGAGGCACTGTTTTCCAATGTCGGCTGATAGCACCACTTTCGAAAGGCACTACAGAGTCGGCGAACTGGCTAAACTATGGAGTCTTGGACGGGAGACGGTGCGTAAGCTGGTCAAAGACGATCCAGGGGTAATCAAGATCCGGATGGGTCGAAAGAAGTCACATACCGTTTACAGCGTTCCCGAGTCCGCTGCCCAACGTATTCACACCCGGCTATTGAATTCGAATTGACTTAGGACAGTCACCTGCCGCCGTCGATCGCGACAATGCGAGGCCTGGGCTTGTCATCAAAAGCTTCCTGCAACACCTTCGTCAGGCGCGCTTGGCGCTCCGGTATCCATGCGGCATAGTGCCGACGCACCATCTGTTCCGAGTTGCCTAATAACTCAGCCACATCACGGACAGTCACACCCGGCCGCTGAAGGAGAATACGGGCAAAGGTGTGGCGGAAGCGGTGGGGAGTAGGCTTCTCCTTCCAGGGCCCGCAGAACGACCACAGCTTGATCAGTTTGCGGCGCCAAACGTCTGTTACGACGTTGGTGTCCTGCGTCGTATGCTCGCCGAAGATGGACGGACCATATTCCGTGGCGCGCGCTCGAATGCGTTCCTGAAGCCAGCCTGGCACCCAAGTATACACATGCGTTCCGGCTTTGGTGGTTCTCAGAAGAATCTCGCCCGAGGATTTCATGCGATCGACGTGGAACGTAGCCACATCAGATATCCGCAGACCGGTGTAAAGTGATACAGAAATAAAGTCAGCAAGATCCTTTCCAGTCCATTTCGAGTTGTAGCGAGCGTAGTGGCCCTCAATGCGCCGATGGTGGATCTCACGCGACCACTTGATTTCCTGCTTCCCATACTTCGTGTCGCAGGCTTCGTACATCCGTTTCAGCTCTTCATCAGAGAACGGCAGCTTCTGCTCGTTCCGCCGATCCGCTGAATCGCGTGTCCTTTGGTTCTTCACCAGGCGCGCCGGATTACGCGTTATCCATTCGTTGGCAAGGCAGAACTCAAAAAACGCCTTGACCGTGCTCATGTCCTTGGCGGCCGTCTGGGGCGCGACTTTCCATGACGATCGCATCTCACGCACGTCGAGCGGCGTCCACTGGTCAAGCATCACGTAACCGCGGCCCTCGCTGAAGGTTCTAAGCTTTGCAAGCAGGAGCCGATATTTTTTCTGCGTGTTGAGCGCAGCGTGTTCCTCGTACTCGGCCGTGTATGCTTTGATCGCGCGCTCAATCGCGACACGCGGCTGCGATGGTGCCTCAGTTGGATTAGACGGAAGCGGTGTCGATCCGTCCCACTTGCCCGCCTTTTCCAATTGCGCTGCTACCGCCCTCGCTTCTTCCCACTGCCATCGTCCGGTGCTTTGCCTCCTAAAAGTCTTGCTCAGCGAGCCAGAAACAAAAACGGGACATTCGCAGCGGGCCCAACCCTTCTTTCGTTCGTCGTACTCAGACGTCCGAAGTTCTTCATGATGGCCCGCTTTACAGTCTCGGCGGTGACGTCGGTAAAGGGCGAGCGACATAACCCTCATTCTACGCCAGCTTGGCCGATATTGCCCGACGAATCGGCGGGTAGAACGCAACTGATTGATTCTAAAATGGCGGAGAGAGAGGGATTCGAACCCTCGATAGAGTTTCCCCTATACACGCTTTCCAAGCGTGCGCCTTCAACCACTCGGCCATCTCTCCAGGGTCTACGGTGAAGCGTGGGCGAAGCCGCCCGCGCCCTTCAGTCTAACATGCAAGGCCCGCTAAACCGTGTGACGCTTGGTGCGCGCCAGCAACTCTCTGGCACGCGCTAGCGCCCGGGTTTCGGCGTCCTCGCAAGTATCCGCGACAATGCGCGCCAGCGCCGCGCCGGGCGACACGTTGTCGGCCTTGGTGTGCCACTTATTTCCTAGCTGGTAGGTTGTGAGATTCACTTCCCAGCCATCGACGTCCACCTTCCGTTCACTATAGTTTTCAGGCTTCACGCATGCCCCGCAGACTTGGCTGCGCCTTTTTCCACCGGCGCGCCCACCAGATTGCCCCACTCGGTCCAGGAGCCATCGTAGTTCACCACGCTGTCGACGCCTAGCAGATACTTCAGTACGAACCAGGTGTGGCTGGAGCGCTCGCCAATCCTGCAATATGCGATCACCGGCTTGGACTGCACCACACCTTCCGCGCCGTAAATCTGTTGCAGCTCGTCGGCGGATTTGAAAGTTCCATCGTCATTGCAGGCTTTGCCCCACGGTACGCTGCGCGCGCCCGGAATGTGGCCGCCGCGCTGGCAGGTTTCCGGCAATCCCGGAGGCGCCAGAATCTCGCCGCTGAATTCCTGCGGACTGCGCACGTCGATCATCACCGCGCTCGCCGCTTTCTGCGCCTGCTGCACCTGCGGCAGAAACGCCCGCAACGAGTAATCCGGTTCACCAGCCGTGTAAGGCGTCGCGCTGGGCGACGGCTTGGCCGCCACCGGCTTAGCCGCCGTGGTCTCCAGATCGCGCCCTTCCGCCAGCCACTTTTTGCGGCCGCCGTCCATGATGCGCACGTCCTGGTGGCCGTAAATCTTCATTTGCCAGAAGGCCCACGCCGCGAACCAATTGTTGTTGTCGCCATACAGAACAACGGTGGTTTCGTTTCCGACGCCCGACTGCGTCAGCAACGCTTCGAACGCCGCCTTCGGCAAAATATCGCGAACCACGGTATCGCAAAGCTGCGTGTTCCAAGCCCAGGCGATCGCGCCGGGCACGTGGCCTTCGTCATAGGCTTTCGTATCCACGTCCACTTCCACCACGCGAACGTTTGCGTCTTGGGCGTGCGACGCCACCCAATCGGTATTCACTAAAACTTCCGGATGCGCGTACGAAGCGCTCATAAACCCTCCGCCTTCCAATTCTAACGCTCCTCGCACTCGGAGGACGCTCCGTATCTGCCAAGATCGAAACAGGAATGTTCTGGACTCACCGGAGTTTTTGGGTTTTGCCGATTCTGGTTGCGGCGATCCTCTGCGGCCTGAGCGCCATTGTTGTGCATACCCGCTTGCGGGGCGTCTACCAGCGCCGATTCACGGAATCGCGCAGGGAGCGGTTGTTCCTGGCCTCTCTCGGTTTCTTCATCACCGTGCTGGTGGTGCGCGCGCTCACGCTTGCCATCCGCTACGATATCGGGCCGTTCCACGATGTTTCGATGAACGGCCGGCACATCCATCATCTGGTGTGGGGCATTCTGCTGCTTTTACTGGTCGGCTATGCATGGCTGATCGAGGTTGGAACGGGAGCCAGTTCGGCCACTCAGTGGACCGGGCGCCTCACCTCCATGCTGTTTGGAGTGGCGGCGGCTTTGACGCTGGATGAGTTCGCGCTGTGGCTGAATCTCCGCGATGTTTATTGGGAACGCGAAGGCCGCGAGAGTTTCGAGGCATTAGCGCTATTCGGCGGTCTGCTCGCCATCGGCATCTTCGGGCGTGCCTTCTGGACCGGTATTATCCGGGAGTTGAGAATAAAATAGCTCCAGATGCAGGTGTTCCAAGACATCCGCCTGGCCTTCCGACTTTTTCGCCGCGATTTCACTGCCACCGGGATCGCACTCCTATCTATTGCGCTGAGCATCGCCGCGACCGCGGTTGTTTTCACCGCCGTCAAATCGGTGCTTATCGATCCGCTGCCTTATGCGCGGCCCAGCGAACTTGTGCAAATTCGCAGCGAGTACCCGAAGATGCAAGAGCAATCTCATGGCGACTGGGTGTTTTGGAACGATACGCGGGAGTTGATCCGGAGAACGAAAACGCTGGAATCAGTGGGGGTTTACGCCAACGCAATTTTCGATCTCGGCGGCCGTACGGGTGCCACTCCGGAAGCGCTTTACGGCCTGAGAATGAGCGCGAGCCTGCTCCCAACTCTCGGCGTGACACCCATGCTCGGCCGCAACGTCCTTCCGGAAGAGGACCGGCCCGGACGCTCCGACGAAATGATTCTCAGCTACGGCTTATGGGTGCGCCGCTTCAATTCGGATCCCGGCGTGGTGGGCCGAACGGTGACGGTGAACGGGCACAACTGCATCATCATCGGCGTCATGCCGCCCGGCTTCAACTTCCCCCTGCGCAGGCAGGCCGCGCACACTCCTTCTCCCTACGTCGAGTTTTGGGCCGCGCCATTCGCGGCGCCCAGGAACTGGGACGCTGGATTGGGCGCGGTTGCCCGTTTGCGTCCGGGCGTGTCCCTGGCGGGAGCGCGACAGGACCTGGCATCGATTAGCAATGAGCTGAGTCACGACTTTCCGAAGATGAATCGGGACAAGGTCCTGAAGCTGAACCTGGTACGTGATCGAACCGTGGGAGTGGCCAGAAACGGCCTGATGCTGTTAATGGCCGCGGCGCTGTTGTTCATGCTGATCGGATGCGCGAACGTTGCCAATCTGCTGCTGGCGCGCGGCTTCGAACGGCAGCGGGAAATCTCAGTGAGGCTGGCGATCGGCGCCGGGCGATTGCGAATTGTCCGGCAACTCCTCACAGAGAGTTGCGTGCTGGCGATGCTGGGAGCGATCGGAGGTTATGGAATCACCGCCGTGGCATGGCGGCTTCTGCCCGCGGTGGCTCCCGTGAGCATTCCCCGGTTGGCCGCCGCGCACGTGGATGGCAGCATTTTTGGCTTTACTGTGGCGCTGGCGGTAATTAACGGCCTGCTCTTTGGAATCGCGCCGGCTCTGCGGCTGGCCGGGGTGAATGAATCCATCGCTCTGGGCGGCTTAGGCTCGCGCGGAGCCGCCTCTGGAAAAAAGGATCGCATTCGTTTCGTGCTGGCGGTCGCTGAAGTCGCATTTTCCGTGGTGCTGGTGATCGCCGGCGGGGAGTTGCTGGGAAGCTTTGTGAAATTGGTGGATACCGATCCGGGCTTTGAGGCGGAGCGCGTTCTGGAGTCCGTGGTGCTCCCCGCGCCTGAGCGATACCCGCAGGCCGGGCAGCGGGCTGCGTTCTATCGGCGCATGCTCGATTCTGTTCGCGCGCTGCCTGGCATTGACATGGCCGGCACCGTGGATGCCTTGCCCTTCAGCGGAGAAAACCACGGAGGGTTCGTGAGCAATGGTGCGCTGCAGTTGGACGCTGAGATCGACGTAACCGGAGGACAGTATCTCCAGACCATGGGCGTCCGGCTGCTGGATGGCCGCTGGTTCCGAGATGAGGACATGAGTCCATCCAGCGCTGCCGCGATTGTGAGTGATTTTACGGCCGGGCATTTCTGGCCGCGAGTGAGCGCCATTGGGCAAAGAATCTGCGTCTATTGCACGCCGGAGCAGCCGAACAATTGGAAGCGCGTCATTGGTGTTGTCTCAAGCGTTCATCACGCGGCCCTGAGCGAACCGGCCATCGCGAACATTTATCTTTCCGCTGGAGCCATGCAGAGTGCGGTGTTCCTGGTGGTGAGAACCGAGCGTCCCGCCGGCGATATGGAAAAGGCCATTCGGCGCACCATTGCCGCGCTTGATCCCAACCAGCCGGTGTTCATGAGCGCAACGTTGCGCGCCCTGGTGGCAGATTCGGTGGCCGACCGCCGGTTCATCATGCTGTTGCTCGCGATCACCGGCGGTCTTGTGCTGCTGCTTGCCTCGGCCGGGATCTACGGCGTCATCTCTTACACCACATCGCGGAGGACGCAGGAGATCGGAATTCGCCTGGCACTGGGAGCCACCTCGCGCAACGTTCATGCCTTGCTGTTCCGCCAGGGCTTCGCAACTGTTGCCATTGGGCTGATGCTCGGTTTGTGCTCGGCATGGGCGCTGACGGCCGTGTTTCGAAATCTTTTGGTTGGCCTGGATTTCAACGCGGCCTGCTTCTGTATCGCGGCCGCCTTGGTCGCCGTCACTGCTGGATTTGCGTGCTGGGTTCCGGCCCGGCGCGCGACGAAAATCGATCCCATGCCGGCGCTGCGGCAAGAATAGGAGAACAAGGCGAAACGAAGGGAGTTAAGCGTTCAGATATTTGTGCAGCGGCTCCCAATAATGGCTGCCCCATCCTGCGTTTAAACCGGCCCATTTATCTTCAGTAAACCCTGCGTGATCGAGGACGATGCGGGTTCCAGAGTTTCGCGCCAGCAGTTCGAACTTGACGATGGAGTAGACACCGGCGGGCCAATAGGAGGGCCGCCACGCCTGCACGATCCTTTGATTCGGCACCAACTCGACGTTCCGGCCTTCGATGCGCCCGCCGAATAGTTTGAATGGCGCGCCGGCCCGTGGTTCGATTTCAGCGGTGTCCTTGATGCAAGCCGCGAATTGCTTTGCGTCGAGCATAACTTCGTAGATACGCGCGGGCGTCGCCTTGAAATCGACCTCCTGGTGGATGGTGGTGCCTTGCTTCTGTGTTTCGGCGGACGCGGAGGCGGCTCCGAAATAGCCGAGAACGAACGTCATCTGGCGGCGGGATAATCTTTGCTGCATGGCTTGCATTGAAGCATGCCCCGAAAATATGATCAAGATAATATTTTGGAGGTGAAACATGCCCTATCCCGCCGGTCATCGCGAGCAGGTTCGCAAGAAGATTGTGGAAAGTGCCCGCCGGTTATTCAATCGAAATGGATTTGAGAACGTATCGGTGGATTCCATCATGGCGCACGCTGGCCTGACGCGCGGAGGATTCTACAGCTATTTCGACAGCAAGAGCGATCTGTACGCAGAAGTCTTGGGATGCTTCTTCACCGATCCCAATTGGAAGAGCCGCTGGAAGGGAGTGCGCGTAGATCTGGCTTCGCCCCATGCGGGGCCGCAAATCGTTCGCGCGTATCTGTCGCGCCAGCATTTTGACGATGTGGAGAATTCCTGTCCGATGGTTGCGCTGCCGAGCGACGTGGCGCGCGCGGATGAAAAAGTGAAAGCGGCGTTCGAGACCGTGTTCAAGGCCATGGTGGCGCTCTTGGGGCGCGAGGTGAAGGAGGGCGGGGAAGATACCGCGCTCGCGATCGCGGCTCTGTGCATCGGCGGGATGGTAGTGGCGAGGTCGATGTGCGACCGCGGTCTCAGTGACGTGCTGCGCGAAGCCGCCGAGAAGGTCGCGCTCCAGTTGGGCGGATGGACGCCCGCCAAGAAGAAGCTACTCCGATCGAAGCGTGTCCGCGGGTTGGATGCGGCTGATGCGCAGCGCCGGAAGAAAACTGGCCGCGCCCGCTACCAGCGCCAAGATTAGCAGGACCGTGAGGAACGTCACCGGATCGTACTCGCTGATGCCATAAATCTGGCTCGCAAGGATACGCGTCGCCAAAAGCGCCAGTGCAATGCCCAGGACGAGACCTCCCGCGGCGGCAACGATCCCCGGCCTCCCAACCTGCACCATCGCTTGCGCAGCCGTGGAACCGAGTGCGATGCGAATCCCGATCTCGCGCGTGCGCTGCACCACCAGATTCGAAACCAGAGCATAGATGCCAACCGCAGAGAGTATGAGCGCGAGCGAAGCGAGAACGGCTAACAGCAGCACCTCGATTCGTTGTTGTTGTAGTTGCTCGGCCAGAATTTGCTGCATGGAACGGAAACCGGAGAAAGGCAGGCTGGGGTCGGCATCCGCCAGCGCTCGCTGCATGGACGCGGTAAGGCCTTGGATTGGACCGCCGGTTCGGACAATCCAACTCGGTTGAAACCAGATGTGGGCGATGTTCACGAGAGCTTGCGGCGTTTGCGATGCCGGCAGATACGCCACCGGTTCGGTTCCGATTGGCGCGGCACCTCCGATCCCTGGCCGTTTCGCAACATCGCCGACGACACCAACGATGGTGTAGGTGGTGTTCTCAGTCTGGAAGTGATATCCGACAGGCGACGGATTTCCGAAGAAGCGCCGGCCAAAAGCGGTGTTGATGACAGCGGCGTGTTCGGAATTGGGCGTATCGTTATCGCGAATCGGACGCCCGGCCAGAACGGGAATGCGCAACGTCGAAAAGAATCCGGGAGTGACGTAGGTGAGGCTGGACCCCCGCTTTGTTCCAGCCCGGCTCCCATCCAGGATTGCGACCAGATCGTTGAGCCCCCGTTCGTAAGGCACGCTGAGGCTGACGGCTGCGTCGCGGACGCCGGGAATCTGGCGCATCGCGGCCAGGCTTTTGGCGAGCAGGTTTTGGAACGCCGGCGCATTGTGGTAACGCACGTCGTCGAGCGAAGCCGTAGCCGTCATGACGTCGTGCGCATCAAATCCAGGCGGCAGCGTCTCGAGGTAAATGAGCGTACGAACCAGCAGGCCGGCTGCGATCAGCAAAACCACGGTGAGCGCGACTTGCGCAGCGATCAACGCCTGACGAGGACGGCTGGATCCGCTGGTGACGGCGCGGCTTCCGGCGAACGGCGAAGATCCCAGATGAAAGCGGCGAATTTGCAATGCAGGCAGCGCCCCGCACAGAAGGCTGGCGAACACAGCGGCTCCCAGAGTAAAGCCCAGCACTCGGGCATCGATTGAGAAATTCGCGACGGGAATCATGGACTCCGGAAGCAGCCTGCGAAGCGCATCCAGCGTGAAGATGGCCAAGCCAACGCCGGCCATGCCGCCCAAGAGCGCGACTACCAGATCTTCCATCCACAGTTCATAGAGCACATCCAGACGCGATGCGCCGAGCGCAAATCGGGTGGCGATTTCCTGCCTGCGGCGCAACAGACGGACCAGCGCCAGGCCCGCAAGATTCGCGCAGGCGATGAGCAAAATGAAGCCGACCGCGAGCATCAACACGATCACTTTGCCGCGCATGTCGCCGGCCAGTTCCAGTTGCAGCGGGCGCGCGTGGATGATTGCGTGGCCGCGATATCTGGTTTCCAGTTCGGAGAAATAAGGCAACCGGACGTGGCTGAGTTGCGCATTCACTTGCGCCCACGTTGCGCCGGGCTTGAGGCGAACCAGGATGCCGCAATTGTTGCCGCCACACTCGCCCGTTGGCGCGGGACGAAGCGGAGTGAACACAGCAGCATGGCTGGGCGTCAGAGCATTCCGCGGCAAAACGCCCACCACGGTGTAAGGTTCGCCTTTCAGTTCGATCGATTGGCCCACGATTCGCGGATCGGAGTGGAAGGTGGACTGCCAGAGAGGATAACTGAGAACCGCCACAGGAGGGCCGTTGGGCTTATCTTCTTCGTCGCTGAAGCTGCGTCCGAGATAGAGAGGGATGCCCAGAACATCGAAATAGTGTGCAGAAACGCGGCTGCCGATGACGTAGCGGATGGCGCCTCCAGCCTTTAGATTCACCCCGCCCGAACCGCCCCAGGAGGCGAGCGCTACCGCGTCGAGGCTGCTCTTCAGCACTTGCCCCAGGAAGCACCGTCGAAGCTGTCGTCGTCTTCAAAGAAGGATTTACCTCGGGCAGGATCGATGCCTTGCCTTTGAACCACGAGAGCAGCCACGCGGTCCGGCTCGGGATACGGCAAAGCGCGCAGCAGAAACGCATCCAGGATGCTGAAGACTGACGTGTTGACGCCGATGGCCAGCGCCAGCGTTATGAGGGCAATCGCGGTAGACGTGGGAGCGCCTGCCAATCGCCGGAACGCGCGCTGCAACGGCCTCATGTTGAAATACTACGCCATTCCTGCCCTCGGCGTTCGCGGATTTATCGGGTCTCAGCGTACGCCTGCAGCCATCCCAGCACTTGCGGCCAGCCCCGGTGGCTGGCGCGGGAACTTTCCGTGGTTAGGCCCGAGTGCGTCAGGCGTACAGTAGTGACGCCATCGTTTTCTTCCAGATCGAAGCGTACCACCGTCACCTCCGCGTTCTCCTGCCAGTCCGGCAGCCAGGTGAACACAAGCAGGCGCGGGCGTTCAATCTCGCGATACTCGCCGGAGATAGTGAATGGCCGGCCTCCCATGCCGGTACCGCTCATCAGCCACTTCCCGCCCGGACGAAGGTCGGATTCCATGTGAGTGGTTTGGAACCGGCCTTCGGCGCCCCACCACTTCACTCTTTGAGCGGGATTTGTCAGGGCCTCAAAGATCCGCTCCGCTGGAGCCTGGATGACGATCTCCTGGACGATGGTGTCACTGTCGTTGACGCTGATTGGATTCATGGATTCTCCTCGATGTAGGTCTTGAGGCTTCGCAGGTTTGCGCCCCAGAACGCTTCATAATCCCGAAGCCAATGATCGACGGCGCGCAATGGCCTGGCGTTCAGAGTACAAATGCCCGCGGCCCCCTTCCGCCGCGTCGCTACCAAGCCGGCCGCGCGCAGCAATCGAAGATGCTTCGAGATAGCCGGGCGGCTGGTACGAAAATTGGCCGCGATTTCGCCCACCGTGCTTTGGCGCCCGCGCAGCAGGCTCAGGATTTCCCGGCGGGTGGGATCGGCAATTGCCCGGAACACGGCATCGCGCTGCTGGAGCTGTTTGGTAACCATTCGGTTTCCAATATGGTAACCGGGCGGTTACGGTATGTCAACCCTCAAGGTTTACTGACGCGCGCCGTCACTTCGATTTCGATCTTCATGCGGGAATCCGAAAGTCCTGCCGCAATCATGGTGGCAGCGGGCCGGACGTCGCCGAAATACTTGCGCAACACCGGCCAGCACGGCTCAAAATCTTCGACTTTGGGAAGGATGTAGCGAACCCGCACCACGTCGGCAATCCGGCTGCCCGCCTCCAGCAGGGCCTGCTCGATGTTGCGCAGACAGCGCTCCGCCTGCTCCACCACGTCGCTCGAAATGGTCATGGTCTCGTAATCGAAGCCGGTGGTGCCCGAGACGAACACCCAGTCTCCGTCCACCACGGCGCGTGAATAAGCCATATCACGTTCGAAAGTGGATCCGGAAGAAATAAGGCGGCGCATAGTTGATGCTAGGGGCCTGCGGACCCCCTTGTCCATTGGAGTCCGAATTGTGACAAAATCTACCAAGGAGAGAAACAGGATGAAAGCTGCGTTCGCTTTTTTAATTGCGGGAGTCGCGTTGCTGGCACCGGCTGCGGCCCTCGCGCATCATTCATTTGCCGCCGAGTATGACGTGAAGAAACCGGTGACGCTCAAGGGCACGGTCACCAGCGTCGAATGGACGAATCCGCATGCCCGCTTTTATTTGGACGTCAAAGACGAAAGCGGCAATGTCGCCCACTGGAATTTGGAGCTTGCCAGCCCCAACGTGTTAGTGCGGCAAGGCTGGTCCAGACACTCCCTGAAGGTGGGCGACGAAGTGACCGTGGAAGGATCGCAGGCCAAGGACGGATCTCAGATGGCCAATGCCCGAACCGTGACGCTGGCCGACGGCAAGAAGGTGTTTGCCTTCTCGCTGGGCGATGCTCCGGCGAAATAAGCTCGTACCCATCGAGCCAAGGAGAACCAAGTGAAATCCAACCTGACAGGCTCCCTCTTGCTGGCCGCCGCGTTCGCCATGGGGGCGACCGCGCAGACCTCCGCGCAAGCACCCGCGAAGTCCTCGGCCTTGAATGCGGCGGGCGCAACCGCTCCAGCGGGCGGTAGCGCAAACCCGGACGTTGCTAGGCGGCGCCCGCGCGACACCACACCGCATGGGCCAATGCCGCGGCTGCCGGATGGACATCCGGATCTCTCGGGAGTTTGGCAGGGCGGCGGTCCGGTGGGAGACCTCGCCCAAGGCTTAGCCAAGGGTGAAACGATTCCGATTCTGCCCGCGGCCAAGGCGCTCATGGAAAAACGGCAATCCAAAGACGATCCTGAGGCGAATTGTTTGCCGACGGGGATTCCGCGCATTGCGCCCTATCCGTGGCGAATCGTGCAGACTCCGACGCACATCTTCTTCCTGTTTGAAGGCAATATTCATAGTTACCGGCAAATCTTCATGAATGCCAAGCACCCCGACGATCCGGACCCCACTTGGTACGGACACTCCATCGGAAGTTGGGACGGCGACACCCTGGTGGTGGACACGATCGGGTTCAACGACAAATTCTGGTTCGATTTTCGCGGCCATCCGCACACCGAGCAGCTCCATACCATCGAGCGCTACACGCGCAAGGATCTAGGGACGCTGGAGAATAAGGTCACCATCATCGATCCGGGCGATTACTCGAAGCCCTTCACGCTGACGTTTACGGCCCGCCTGCGGCCGCACGAAGAGCTGATGGAATACATCTGCCAGGAGAACCAGCAGGACGCGCAGCACATGAAGGGCAGCGCCGGGCTGCCGGAGAATCCGTAGATCGCGCTCGTCAGGGCGCGACTCTGATAACTCTAGCGGGGAGCAGCCTTCGCACCCCTTCAGTAGGCAAAGTGAAGGGCGCGACGGCCGCGTCTATCGCCAATACGAGGGCAAGCCAAAAAGGAAGAAAAAACACCGCATACGTGGGGATGTACCAATCCTGACCGCTCGATGGGTCAATGGCATGCAGCATTTTCCCGCCCGGTGCGAAGAAAGCGTGTGCAAAGGATTCACGATGCCGGCTTACGCGGATCTCAACCACTTGTTCGCGACGAACGAACGAGCCTTGAGTCCGCGAGAAAAACTCCCAGGGGGCTGTAGATCAGGCGCCGGTCTCTGAGCGTGACCCCGTTCTTGGTAACAACGGTATAGTCAGCGTCCTGTTGCCCGATCAAGCCAGCCACGTCAGACCACGCAATGATTTCGGCGGCGTGTATGGTAGAGAGTGACAAGAGTGCTGGCAGGAGCAAGCCGGCAGCGATTCTCGAAGCAGCAATTGGTTTCATGGCAAGTTCAGCGTAAACCCAGATCAAGCCCTCGAGAGTCCTGCGTGTGGCACTTTTCTTCGGTGTCACAAGCAACCTGCTGTATACTTTCGCTCATGGCCCGCCAGGACGTCGGCATCCTGGTGCCAATCTACAGGGCTTCGGATTCCTGGTGCGGAGCGCGTTCTCGGCGGCTCCTGGTGTATCTTGGAGACACAATGAATAAAGTGGAAAACTTGGAAGGGCAAGTAAAGCAGCTCACAGGGGAAGAGCTGAGGGCGTTTCGGGAGTGGTTCGCGCAGTTTGATGCCGAGGCCTGGGATCGGCAGTTCGAGTCTGACGTTCAGAACGGGAAGTTGGATGAAGTGGCCGCGAAGGCCTTACGCGATTACAACGAGGGACGGGCAACCGAGTTGTGATCCACCGGGCGGCTCCGGACTTCTGGGTCTGCTACAACGCTCACCCATTGCGGTTCAGGCACTGGCCGATAAAGCCTTCGCCCTGTTGAAGACCAATCCCGGCCATCCTGCGCTCTGTTTCAAGAAAGTAGACAAGTTTCGGTCAGCGCGCGTGGGAATTCATTACCGTGCGCTTGGGTTGGACATGCCGGATGGCGTCCTGTGGTTCTGGATTGGCAGTCACGCCGACTACGACAGACTCGTTCGCTAAAACAATTCACGATCACTTGTAGCATGATCAATTGATAAAATCCCTGGCGTTCACAGGAGCGTGAGCGCGGCACACATGAGTGCCTGCGCCACGGTTCGGTATACTTTCGCTCATGGCCCGCCAAGCCGTCGTCATCCTGCTGGTAGTGATTGCCTTCGGCATCTTGGTGCCGATTTATAAGGGCTTCGGATTCCTGGATCCGCGCATCATCGCTGCCTATTCGTTTCTGGCGCTGCTGTTCATCGCTCCGGCCAGCGCGGAGTTGACCGCCACCCCTTCCGGTACTCTCGGCAGGATCGCCATCATCGTCGCTTGGGGCTGGGGCCTTACGGTCCTGATTCTGGGCACGGCCATCGTGACCCTGAACATTGTTAACCCGGGGAGCCCGAACCGGCGTGGAGGGTTTATCACTCCGCCCGCGGAATTTATCGCCTCGGTTCTGGTGTTCAGCCTGAGCGCATCGATTGCCACCGCGATGCTGGGCGCCGTATTAGCACGCCGATTTTCAGCCGGGGCCGTGAAGAACATCCTGCGAACAGGGTTCCTCGTAATCCTGCTCGCTTTGGCTTTTGGCGCGCGCTTTCTGCCGGAAAATGTAACGCTGGCGATTTTCGATCGTTTTAATACCAGGAGGGCGCTCACGCATCTGGCCTGGGAGGCATCCGCCGTATTCGCGGTAATCGCGGCGCTTTTGCTGCTGGTATTGCTGAAGACACTACCCCAGGGTTCGTTTGCCCCAGAGGGTTCCTTTGCTAAGATACCTAAGACAGAAATCCCGCTGAAGGAGGACGATGAGTAAGGAAGACAGCATAGAAGTTACCGGAACCGTGGTAGAAAAGTTTCCGAGCGGCCAGTTTAGCGTTTTACTGGATCAGGACCGCACCGTGCTCGCGCACCTGGCTGGTAAGTTGCGCCGCAACCGCATCCGCGTATTGGCCGGCGATCGCGTCACCCTGGAGCTTTCTCCCTACGATCTAACGAAGGGACGAATCACTTACCGGCACAAGTAGCCAGGTTCTCTCCCTCCTGCCCGACCGGGGCAAGTAGATGCACAAAATTCTGTTGATCTTCGGCACCCGGCCGGAGGCGATTAAGCTCTGCCCGGTGATTCGCGGACTGCGCGAACATCCCAGCAATTTCCAGGTGAAGGTCTGCGTCACCGCGCAACATCGCGAGATGCTGGATCAGGTTTTAGCGGCCTTCCAAGTGAAGCCGGACCACGACCTGGACCTCATGCTGCCCGGCCAGACATTGTTTCAATCCACCTCCCGGATTCTGGCGGCACTGGAACCGGTTCTGCGCGAAGAGCAGCCCGCGATGGTCATCGTGCAGGGCGATACTACGACCACTTTATGCGGCGCCCTGGCGGCGTTTTACGCGCGCATTCCGGTGGCACATGTAGAAGCCGGCCTGCGCACTCACGATATGCGCCAGCCGTTTCCCGAAGAAATGAATCGCGTGCTGGCTTCGCGTCTTACGGCAGTGCATTTCGCCGCGACCGAACAGGCCGCCGCGAATCTGCGCGATGAAGGTGTTCCCGCCGGGTCAATTCATGTGACGGGCAACACCGGCATCGACGCCGTGCTCTATGTGCGCGATGGCCTGGAACAAGGGACGCTGGGCGGCGGCGCATTCCCGTGGCTCGATTCTTCGAAAAAGCTGATCGTCGTCACGGCGCACCGCCGGGAAAGTTTCGGCGGCGGATTCGAGCGCATTTGCCGCGCGCTGGCGCGAATTGCGGACCGGGGCGATGTTCAACTGGTCTATCCGGTGCATCCCAATCCGAACGTGCAGGATCCGGTGCAGCGCTACTTAGCCGGCCACGCGAACATCTGCCTGATTGAGCCGCAGAGCTACGTTCCCTTCGTGGATCTGATGCGCCGGGCCTATCTGCTGATCACCGATTCCGGCGGGATTCAGGAAGAGGGGCCATCGCTCGGCAAACCCATCCTGGTGCTGCGCGAAAAAACC
This sequence comes from Bryobacterales bacterium, assembly GCA_963776805.1. GTDB lineage: Bacteria > Acidobacteriota > Terriglobia > Bryobacterales > Bryobacteraceae > Palsa-89. The sequence continues at coordinate 1,607,939 of CAVZOD010000025.1, read as the reverse complement.
GAACGGCCCGAAGCAGTGACGGCGGGCACCGTGAAACTGGTGGGCACCGACGAAGATCGCATCGTAGGCGAGGCGATGGTTTTGTTGGGGGACAGTGGGGCATATGACCAAATGTCGCGCGTTCACAATCCCTACGGCGACGGCCAGGCCAGCGCGCGAATTTCAGCACTAATTTACTCATTCCTGACAGCTTAATTCCGAGAAAGCCACCCTCGAATCCGGCCGGCGGCAGCGTGCGAAGCGCTTCTGTTGCCGCTCTTCGATCCATAATCGCGTCAGGGATTTATTATTATGCGTTACACTCCAAATCGGTGGCGCGTTCCATCGGATAGCGATTGGTCGAGCGATATCGCGATAGCACTTTCGCGAAGACTGGTGGGCCAGCCGGCCGCCATTGCCTCGGTTGTTCCGTACGTGGAAATGTACCGGGCCAGGCTCACTCCGGAAGGGCGTCCAGCCGGCATTTTTCTCTTGCTGGGGCCTACGGGGACCGGAAAGACCAAAACCGTGGAAGCGCTGGCGGACGTGCTGCACGGCAGTCCGAAGAAGCTGCTGAAGGTGGATTGCGGCGAATACCAGATGGAACATGAAGTGGCGAAATTGTTGGGAGCGCCTCCCGGATATTTGGGGCATCGCGAGACGCAGCCGCTGCTGACGCAGCAAAAGCTGAGTGGAGCGGCCAGCGAGAGCTGCGATCTTTCGATTCTGCTCTTCGACGAGATCGAAAAGGCGGCGCAGTCGCTGGTGCGCCTGCTGCTGGGAGTTCTGGATAAAGCCACGCTGCGTCTGGGCGACAGCACGCTGGTGAATTTCGAGAAGACCATCATTTTCCTTACCAGCAACCTGGGCGCGCGCGCCATGAGCCGCGAGCTGCGTCCGGAGTTCGGATTCGAGTCGAACTTGCCGCGAGAAAACGGGGAAAGCGGCGACAAGCTGGAGCGCATCGGGAAGACGGCGGTCCGCAAAAACTTTTCGCCGGAGTTCATCAATCGCATCGATTCGGTGGTGACCTACCAGCCGCTCGACTCCGCGGCCCTGACGGCCATCCTGGATCAGCACATTGAGGACTTGCAGGACCATATCGACCGGCGCCTGGGGGATCGGGCCTTCCGGATCGAAGTGCCCGCGCGGTCGCGCAAGTTTCTGCTCGAAAAAGGAACCAGCGCCGAATATGGCGCGCGCGAGCTCAAGCGCGTGCTGCACCATCAACTGATGCAGCCATTGGCGGCGATGGTGACTGGAGGCGAAATCAATCCGGGCGCGAGCGTGCGCGCCGACGTGGGCCCGGGGAAAGTGAAGCTGGTTCTTCGGACCACCGATGACGGGGAATTAATTCCCGCTTGCTGACTCCGCGCCGGTCATGTGGGGGCGCGCGATACTAAGCGTGTGAGCGGAACACTGTACGTTGTCGCGACCCCCATCGGCAACCTGGAGGACATCACGCTGCGCGCCTTGCGCATTCTTCGGGAAGTAGATCAGATCGCCTGCGAGGATACGCGCCAAACACGCAAGCTGCTGGACCGCCACGGCATCTCGAAGCCGCTGGTGAGCTATCACGAACACAACGAGCAGGCTCGCGCGGAGGAACTACTGCGCGAACTGGAAGCGGGCCGGAATATCGCGCTGGTGTCCGACGCGGGCACGCCCCTGATCGCCGATCCGGGCTATCGGTTAGTGGTGCAAGCGCGCGCGCACGGAGTAACAGTGTCGCCGATTCCCGGACCCTCTGCACTGATCAGCGCCCTAAGCGCATCGGGATTGCCCACCGATTCGTTTTACTTCGGCGGCTTCTTGCCGGCCAAAAAAACGCAGCGGCGAAAGACGCTGGAGGCACTGAAGAACTCTCCCGCGACATTGGTTTTCTATGAAGCGCCGCATCGAATCCAGGAAGCTTTGGAAGATATCGCGGAAGTGCTGGGGCCGCGCCGGGTAACGCTCGGGCGCGAGCTGACCAAGATTCACGAAGAATTCCTCGTGGGCCACGCTGCAGAACTGCGCGACGCCCTCACGAAACGCCCGCCGCTCAAAGGCGAGATTACGCTGATGATCGGGAAAGGCGATGCGCTCCCCGCGGACGCCTTGCCGATTGAGGCGGCTTTCGACAAACTGCTGGAAGCCGGAGTACCGCGCATGGAAGCGATGAAAACGGTGGCGCGCGAGCGCGGATTATCGAAGCGCGAGGTTTATCAAAAGCTCAACGAGCGATGAGGGTGGGCGGCGCCGCGCGGCGCGCGGGCGCGGGGCAACAGCCGGCCTGGCAAAAATCGTGGCTCGGCGGATACTGTCCCATCGCCCGCGGCTGACATATTCCCAGGCGTTCTTCGATCAGCTCGCGAATCATTTGCAGGAATTTGGGATGCACACCAACCGTGGGGGCGCGCACCATATGGATGCCGCGCTCGCGGGCGATGGCTTGCGCTTCCGTATCCAGATCGTAGATCACTTCGATATGATCGGACACAAACCCGATCGGTACCACCGCCACCTCGCTGCCTGCCTCCATCTCGCGCAGCACATCGGCAATGTCGGGTTCGAGCCACGGCTGGTTAGGCGGTCCGCTGCGGCTCTGGTAGACCAGCCGCCAGTCGCCGATTCCCACGCTCTCGGCCACCAAACGGCATGCTTCCTGAAGCTGCTTTTGATAATCGCTGGTCTCCGCCATCGTCAGGGGAACGCTGTGCGCGGTGAAGATGATCCGGGCTGCGCGTCCGCCCAGCGCGTCGCGAACCTCACCAGCCTGCGCCTCAATAAACAGCGGGTGATTATAGAACTTGCGCAGCTTGTGGATCTCCGGAGCGCCATCCACTTCCGCGCGCGCCCGTTCGATATCCTCCAGATACTGGCGGCAACCCGAGTATGAACTAAAGATGGAAGTGACGAACGCCAGCGCGTTGCGCACGCCATCCGCCCGCATTTGACGCAGCGTGTCCGCCAGCAATGGATGCCAATTGCGATTGCCCCAATAGATAGGCAACTGAATTCCGTGGCTCGCCAGTTCGCCTTTGAGCGCTGCAATTAACGCGCGGTTGTGATCGTTGATCGGGCTCTTGCCATCGAAGTGGTGGTAGTGTTCGGCCACCGCCAGCATCCGCTCGCGAGGCACGTTGCGTCCGCGCAAAACGTTTTCGAGAAACGGCAGAACATCGTCCGGCTTTTCCGGTCCTCCGAAAGAAAGCACCAGAACTGCATCATATGCGGGCTCAGGCATCCATAACTATTGTAGAAGGCTAGCGCCAGTGTCCGCGATGATAACGCCAGCTATTGCCGTGCCGCTCCCACCGGTCGCGATCCCAATGAGCATGCCCGTGCGGCGGCACGGCCCATCGGCCATTTACCCAATTCCAGCGGCTTCCGTTCAAGTTCCAAAAACCGTCGACCCAGACATATCCTGGACCGGGTGCGTAGCCGACAGCGCCCACAGCGTAAGGCGCGGGCGGAGGCGGCACGCTATACGCGACGTATCCCGCTCTGTATCCGCCGCCGCAAGCCACCATCGCAGACGATGCCAGCAGGACTCCCGATAGAACTGCAGATTTCACGCTCATTTGTACTCCTCACCTACTTGGATTCGTACGAGCGCTGGATGCGTTTCAATCGATGAACGATCGCTAACGTTAGGACCGATTCATCTGGCGTTATTGTGAAATCGCAACCGCAACGGATGGGCTGCAGACCACGTTCGCAGCAGTCGGACCGCCGCACACCGAAACGTTCACCGAGTTGCCGGTCAAATCGGCTGGCAGGATCAGATCCACTTGCTGCAATCCGGAAAACCCGGGAGCCGGCCCGGCATAATACGGCTGCGTGACAACCTGCGACCCGATCTTCGCAGTAATCACGCCAGTGCCAGAAAGGCCCGTAGCATAGACCTGGATCACGCTGCCGGGCGCTGCCGGCTGCTTGGCGCTATTCAGGCTGTAGTCCTGATTCAAGACGCCGTTCGCGAAAATGCCCGGAGCAAAAGGCGCAAGATTAACCGTCAGCGGAGCGCTGGCTGTGCCATCCACGGTGACCACCACCTGCGCCGACGTCGCGCTGCCCAGGCTGGAGGGAACCAGCAGATTGATTTGCGTCGCGTTGCTGAAAAGCACCTGGGCGGAAAGGCCATTGAAAGTGACGGATACATTCTTGCCTGAAAACTGCGCTCCGCCCAACGTCGCAAGGGATCCGGGCGTCAGCGGTCCGGTGGCGAAAGTTGCCGCGTTCACCGCGCTCTGGATTGCTGGAGGCTGAACCGTGGCCGCCGTAATCACAAACGAAATCGCCACGGTACGGGTTCCCGCCAATGGCCCCGCGTTCACGGTCAGCGTTGCTTGATACGTTCCTGGCGCTAGCGTTCCCGGAATCGCGTCCACACGAATAGTCCCGCCGTTTTGTCCCGACGTGGGAGATACAGCCAGCCAGCCGCTGCCGTTCGCGTAGCTCAAGGTCGCTGTCCACGGCATGATGCCACCGCCCGAATTTTGGACTGCCACGTAATTCGTTATCGTGGCTCCCCCGGCCTGCGTCGAAAAGTTGAATGATGTTTCGGGCACCACCAGCGTCGGAAAGTACTGCGCGTTGCAGTCGCCAACGATGCTGCAATCGGCGGGCGGCGTGATCTGCTGGAAGCGAGGAATCGGATCGCTGGCAGTGGCCACCTGGACCGTGGAAATCGGGCCCAACGATACGTTCTCCGTGGTGCTGGTCGACGTCCCATTGTCATTGGGCCCAATCGCAAGGAAGGTGGGAAACTGAGCGCTTTCCTGAATCGAGGGATTGGCGTCCACCACTTCATACACCGCTACACCGGAACCATTGGTGAGCGTCACCTCGCTCATCGAATTCAGGTTCACCGTACCCGAGCCGGAAAGCCCAGGCAAATAAGCCGGGCTTCCTCCCGCGCCATTGGCATCGGTGTTCGGGACAAACGACAGCAGCAAGGACGAAGGGGACCCGGGCGTGTACTTTCCGCCGGAAGCAGTTAAGCCCAGGTCGCCGCCCGCCGTCGGCTGCGTTGCGTCCGAACCCGCTACAACCGTGGCTACGAACAAGCGTGCGCCCGCGGGAAAGCCTGAATATTGAACCCAGATGCGGGTTCCCGTATCGGCGCTGAGGTTTTGCGGGTCCGATTTCGGAGCGAAGGAATCGGCGAACCCTTCCGTCAGCCGCGTTGAGACGAAACTCGCGCCGGACCCGAGGAAACTCGCGAAACTGGCGGTATTCTGCGGAAGCGGCGACCCCCTCTGCGTGCAGACCAGTATGCCTGAGAACGCCACGTACAGACCATGTTCCGGTTCTCCTACCGTGAGTTGGTTGCTTGGAAGCGTAAGAACATTGCTGGGATTTAGCCCGATCAATACCTGCATCGATTTACTCGGATCAAAATCTAACTGGTTGGCGGCTCCTCGCAGGCCCTCCACCCGGAGAGTAACTGAACCGGATGCGGATAAAGTAAAAGTAGCTCCATTGAAGACCAGGGTTCCGGGCCCGTTGAGCATCGGGGTTGAAGTGATCGGTTGGGGGCCGGACCCGTTGTCCGCAGTGAATGAAATGCCGCTGAGGGTGTTGGAGGAATCGGACGTGAGACGATTGGTAATGTCGACGTTCAAAAATATGAAAAGGCTGGCCGTTAATGTAGCGCTCGGGGTACCGCCGGAACAGTTGAAGACGATGTCGCCGGACCTTTCTGTAATACCTTCTCCGTGAACAATCTGGGGAGAGGCGGACGGAACGCAATTCAAGGTTTGGGCTTGGGCGAATGAGCACATCCCCATCACAACAAGGGGCAAAAAGGAAAAGAATTGGCGAAACATTGAAAAATACCTTGGTTGCAGCTTACCAAAGGGTCTGTCCGTTGTATATGCCTTGTTACAATAAATTAGTTAGCTCTAACTTGCTCGTTACTTTATGACCGCACTCACATCTCTCGCCGAAGAGATCGCCACGCTCAAGCAGGAGCGCCGGGCGGTAATTCTGGCGCACCACTACCAAGACGCCGAGATTCAGGATCTGGCGGACGCCGTCGGGGATAGCCTGGAGCTGGCCCGCAAGGCGCAAGAATTCTCAGGGGACGTGATCGCGTTTTGCGGCGTCTGGTTCATGGCTGAGACGGCCAAGGTTTTAAATCCGCGGCGGATCGTGGTGGTTCCGGATGCAGAAGCGAGTTGCAGCCTGGTGGAAAGCTGCCCGGCGGATCAGGTGCGGGCCTATCGCAAACTGCATCCCGATCATGTGATCGTCAGCTACATCAATACGTCGGTGGAAGTGAAGGCGGAGAGCGATATTCTCTGCACATCGCGCAACGCCGTCCAGATCGTCAATTCCATTCCAGCGGACAAGCCGATTCTGTTTCTGCCCGATATCAACTTGGGGAATTACGTCAAACAGCAAACCGGCCGCGAGAACATGAAAATCTGGCAGGGCGCCTGCATCGTCCATGCCACTTTTGCCGCGCGGCGTTTGGCGAAAGCGCGCGCCGAGCATCCAAACGCCCTGGTGGCCGCCCACCCGGAGTGCCCGCCCGACGTACTGGCCATGGCGGATTTCATTGGATCCACCAGTGCCCTCATTCAGTGGTGCGGCAGATCGGACGCGCAGGAATTCATTATCATGACCGAGAGCGGCGTTCTGCGCTCGCTCCAGAAGCTGGCGCCCGAAAAAAGCTTCCACTTCATTCCGAACGAAAACTGCAACTGCAGCGAGTGCCCTTACATGAAGCGCAATACGCTGGAGAAGCTGCGAGAATGTTTATGGAGCCTGGAGCCGCGCGTGGAACTCTCGGACGATATCATGGAACGAGCCGCGGTTCCCATTGAGCGCATGTTGCGGGTGAAATAGAGTGAGCGAACCCCTACTGGACACTTTCGGGCGGCTGCACGACAATCTCCGGATTAGCGTCACCGATCGCTGCAACATCCGCTGCTTCTACTGCATGCCGGAAGAAAACGTGCAGTACGCGCCGCGCGAGGAAATCCTTACGTTCGAGGAAATCGAGCGCTTCGTGCGTGTGGCCGTGTCGCTGGGCGTCACCAAGATTCGGGTCACCGGCGGCGAGCCCCTGGTGCGCAAGGATCTGCCGGTGCTGATCGCGAAATTGTGCGCGATCCCGGGCGTTCGCGACGTCGCGCTGACGACAAACGGCGTGCTCCTCGGCCGGCACGCCCAAGCGCTGTACGACGCCGGCTTGCGGAGGCTGAATGTCCATCTGGACACGCTGGATCGCGAGCGCTTCCTGAAAATTACCCGCCGTGATGATTTGGGCAAGGTGCTGGACGGCATCGAGACCGCGCAGCGGGTTGGTTTCGATCCCATCAAGATCAATGCCGTTGCGGTGAAGAATTTAGTGGAGCCGGACATCGTTCCCCTGGCGCGCTATGGCCGCGAACAGGGCATCGAGATCCGGTTCATCGAGTTCATGCCGCTCGATTCGCAGGGGCTGTGGGCGCGCGAGAACGTGCTTTCAGCGGACGAAATCATCGAGACGTTATCGCGCGAGATTTCGCCGCTGTTGGAAATTCCGGATCGCGATCCGCGCGCGCCGGCCACCGATTATCGCTACGCGGACGGCGTGGGAAGCGTCGGCTTCATCGCTTCCGTCACGCGGCCTTTCTGTCTCAACTGCAATCGCATTCGTCTTACCAGCGATGGCAAGCTGCGCTATTGCCTGTTCGCCATCGAGGAGACGGATGTGCGCGCCTTGCTGCGCACCGGCGCTCCGGATTCCGAGATTGCCGATACCATTCGCGGAACCGTCCGCCAAAAGTGGCTGGGGCATGAGATCAACACCGCGAAATTTGTCGCTCCGCCGCGCCCCATGTACGCGATCGGGGGCTAAGCGGACCCGTGAGCGGCGAAGCGTTCGATCTGGTCGAAAAAGCCTTGGCCTCCGGTGGTCCCGCCTGCGCTCTGGATCTGCTGGCCGACAAATTCATCCGCGAACAACAGTATCCGCAATTGTTTGAAACACGGCTGATGCAGAAGCGCCTGGAGCTGGGGCTGCCGTTGATCCAGCTCGGCGCCATGGAAGATCTTCCGGAGCCGGCACGCAGCAGTTATGAAGGCGGCGTGAGGCGGGCCGCCCGGGAAACCGGAACGCTGTTTCTAGCCGCGGGCGACATTGCGCATGCGTGGCCCTACTTTCGCGCGATAGGAGAGCGCGAAACCATCGCCTCCGCCATCGAGCGCAGCGAACCGGGCCAGCAGACAGACGCCCTCATCGATATCGCGCTGGGCGAGCGCGTGCATCCGCGCAAAGGCCTGGAGTTGGTCATCGCGCAACACGGCATCTGCCGCGCCATCACGTATGTCGAACAATTCCCCAATCTGGAGGATCGCGAGGCGTGTCTGATCCTGCTGGTTCGAACGCTGCACTCTGAGCTGGTGGCGAATCTGAAGAGCGCGATCTCGCGCGAGAAAGGCGCCGCGCCCGATAGCAACAGCGTTGCTGAATTGATGGCCGGTCGGGACTGGCTTTTCGGCGAGTTCGATGCCTATGTCGACACCTCGCACCTGCTCAACATCATCCGGTTTGCGCTGGATTTGGCGGATGAAGATGCCATCCGGCTGGCTCTCGAATTATGCGATTACGGCGCGCACTTATCTTCGCAGTTGAAGATGCGGGCAGAACCACCGTTTGAAGACACCTATCGCGACTACGACATTTACCTGCGCGCTTTACTCGGCCAGGACCTGGACGCCGCGATCGCACACTTCCGCTCCAAGATAATCGCTCAAGACGATCCCATGCGGGACATCCAATCGGCGCAGGTGCTGGTCGGCTTGCTGGTGCGCCGCGAGCGTTACCATGAAGCTATGCAAATCTCGCTGGAACATTTGAGCGGCATCCCGCCCAGCGAACTTGCGTGTCCGACGCTATTTCAGCTCTGCCAACTGGCTGGCGATTCCGCGCGGCTCAAGGAAATAGCGCGCGAGCGGGGCGACTTACTAAGTTTCGCCGCCGGTGCTATTCAGAGCTAACGGTTACTCTGCATCGAATTGGTTTCGATTACGTCACAGTTACATGCGTGGTGGAGACATCATTTCCGGATGGGGCAAGATTTTGCGCGGCAAAATGCCGCTGCTCTCGATCGAGATCACAAGCGAATGCCCGCTCAGTTGTCCCGGTTGCTACGCCTATGGTGACCGCCATCTCGGCGGCGGAGTGACGCTAACGCAGTTATCCGATTCGCGCGGCGAAACTCTGGTGCAAGGCATTTTGAGGCTGGTGGACCAGCACGATCCGATGCAATTGAGCCTGGTGGGAGGCGAGCCAATGATGCGCCACCGCGAGCTCAGCCGGTTGCTTCCGATTTTGAGCGCGCGCGGAATTTATACCATGGTGGTTACCAGCGGAGTAATTCCCATACCCGCGGAATGGACCTCGCTGCCGCGCGTCACCATAGCGATTTCAGTGGACGGATTGCCGGAGCATCACGACGTGCGCCGCAAGCCCGCCACTTACGAACGCATTCTCCGCAACATTGCGGGACGAAGAGTATATATTCATTGGACCGCGGTACGCGCGCACGTGCAGGATCCGAGCTATGCGGAGCGCTACCTGGAGTTCTGGAGCGCGCGCGAAGAAGTGCATCGCATCTGGATGAGCGTGTATACGCCGCAACGCGGGGAACAGAGCGCGGAGCGGCTGACGCTGGAAGATCGCAATCGGCTGGCCGAAGCCATTCCGGGGCTGGCCCGGAAATATCCCAAGTTTCTGATCAAATCAGGCATGGCGCGCGCCCTGCTAAGCCCGCCCTCGAGCCCCGAACAATGCGCCTTCGCGCGTGTTTCGGCCAACTATACAGCCGATCTTCGGACGCGCGTGAAGCCTTGCGTGTTCGGCGGCGATCCGGACTGCTCGGAATGCGGCTGCGCCATTAGCTCCGCGCTGCATTGGATCACGAACGAAAAAGCGGGACCCATCCAGGCGCGGCATTTGCTGGATGCATCGTTAGGCATCGGGGCAGCGGTGGCGCGGCTGAAGAAAGCCAGTTAGCCCGATTGCTCACGCGCGCAGCTATTCCTCATCGGAAGACAGCTTGGCTAACACCGAAAAGTCCTCCAGCGTCGTGATATCGCCCTTCACTTCTCCATTGGTTGCCAGCTCGCGCAAAAGCCGGCGCATGATTTTACCGCTGCGCGTTTTGGGAAGCGAATCAGTGAATCGGATATCGTCGGGCTTCGCGATGGGGCCAATTTCTTTGGCCACCCACTGGCGCAGCAGCGCCTTGTTTTCCTCGCTGGGCTCCTGTCCACCCTTCAGCGTCACAAAAGCCGAAACGGCTTGACCCTTCACGTCATCCGGACGCCCCACCACAGCGGCTTCGGCCACCATCGGATTAGCCACCAGCGCCGACTCGATCTCCATGGTGCTCAGCCGGTGTCCGGCCACATTCAGCACATCGTCCACGCGGCCCATCAGCCAGAAATAGCCGTCGGAATCGATGCGCGCGCCGTCACCGGCGAAATACATGCCCGGGATCTGCGACCAGTATTGCTCCTTGTAGCGTTCCGGATCGCCATAAATAGTCCGCAACATGGAAGGCCACGGTTGTTTGATGACCAGGAATCCTCCGGCGCCCGGCGGCACGCTCACGCCATCGCGTGTCACCACGTCGGCGATCACGCCGGGCAAGGGCAGCGTGGCGGAACCGGGTTTGGTCGCGATGGCGCCGGGGAGCGGCGAAATCATGGTGGCGCCGGTTTCGGTCTGCCACCACGTGTCGATGATCGGGCAGCGCCCGCCTCCAATCACTTCGCGATACCACATCCAGGCTTCCGGATTGATCGGTTCGCCCACGCTGCCGAGCAGCCGTAGCGAGCTCAGATCGTGCTTGCGAGGCCACTGCTCGCCCAGGCGCATGAAGGCGCGAATGGACGTAGGCGCGGTATAGAAAATGCTGACCTTGTATTTCTCGATGATGCGCCAGAAACGGTCCGGCTCCGGCCACGTCGGGCCGCCTTCATAGATCACCACGCTCGCGCCATTTTGCAGCATTCCGTAAACGACGTAAGTGTGCCCGGTCACCCAGCCGATGTCGGCCGAACACCAGAAAGTATCTTCCTCGCGCAAATCGAAAATCCATTTAGCGGTGATATAGGAGCCCACCGAATAACCGCCGGTGGTGTGCAGAATGCCTTTCGGTTTGCCGGTGGTGCCGGAAGTATAGAGCAGATAAAGCGGGTGCTCGGCGTCCAGCGGCTCGGCCGGACAATCATCGGATGCCGTATCCATCAACTCATGCCACCAATGATCGCGTCCCGGCTGCATAGTGACATTGCTACCCGTGCGCCGGTACACCATCACGTTTTGCACGGTAGAGCAATGCGGCAGCGCCTGATCCACGGCTTCCTTCAGCTTCACTTCGGTGCCGCGGCGAAAAGCCCCGTCTTGCGTGATCACCGCGATGGCTCCGCAATCGTTGATGCGATCGATGAGCGCCTGCGCGGAAAATCCCCCGAAGACCACCGTGTGAACGGCGCCGATGCGCGCGCAGGCCAGCATCGCCACCGGCAACTCCGGCACCATGCCCATGTAAATCGCAACGCGGTCGCCCTTCTTGACGCCCAGCGACTTCAGCACATTCGCGCATTTTGAGACTTCGCGCAGAAGCTGCTGATAGGTGAGCGCGCGCGAATCGCCCGGCTCGCCTTCCCATTGAATGGCGGCCTTGTTCTTGCGCCAGGTGGCCACATGGCGATCCAGGCAGTTGTACGAAAGGTTCAGTTCACCGCCCAGGAACCATTTCGCGAACGGCAGCTTCCATTCCAGCACGCGATCCCACGGCTTGAACCAATGCAATTCGCGAGCGATCTTGGCCCAGAAACCTTCCGGATCGTCCTTGGCTTCCTGATACAAGCGCTCGTATTCGGCCCGGCTCTTGATCTGTGCCCCGGCGCGGAACTCGTCGGAGGGCTCGAAAACGCGCTGTTCGTTTAGAACGGAATCAATGGCGTGCGATGACATGGCTCTCCATAGCATATCGCCGATTCCGGAATGTTCTCCAATCCGGATGGCGAATTACTGCAATAGAGGACCCAGCGCCGGCAGCGGCACTGCGCTTTCCTTCAAAGCCGCATCGTGGAATTGTTCCAGCTGAAAGGCCGCGCCTTTTTTCTGCATATACTCCGCGCGCGTGTCCAGCCAGCCGTGCCAGCCGAGGAAATACATCGGAAGCTGGCAGGAAGACAATTGCGCGCGCTGGAATTTGCCGGTGGCCTCTTCCTTCTCTTGAAATGTATCGTTGATCATCAAATCCAGCGCCTGCTGCTCGGTCATGCCCATGGTCTGCAGCCGGATGTCCAGAATCGCGTTCGCGATGGCCCGCAGCTCCTGTTTCATCAGCGTCAGGCGCAGCTCGGGGCTGTTGTTCATGAAGCCTTCGTCCGACATCATTTGCTGGGTGTAGAAAGCCCAGCCTTCCACGTACGGACCGTTTCCATAGATGCTGCGCAGCACGCGGCGCGACTTGGGTTCCACGGCGTTGGCGAATTGGAACTGGACATAATGGCCCGGCATGGCTTCATGGATGGTGATCTCCATAAGGCCGTACTTATTGTATTCGCGCAGCTTCGATTCCACGCGCGGCTTCGGCCAATCGGGAGGAATGGGCGTCACCCAATAAAACGCGCCCAGTTGCGGCTCCAGCGCCGGCGCCGCGTTGAAGCCGGCCACAGAATAGACGCCGCGCATGAACTCGGGAGTTGGAATCACCTGCAAGTTGGCGCTTTGTGGAAAGTCCACCAGGTGTTTGTCGCGTACGAAATCGGTGGCTTCGGTCAAATCTTTCTTGGCTTCATCCATAAAGCCGGCGGGCTTGGTGTGATCCTGCGCGATTTTATCCAGCGCCTGCTTGACGGTCATCGGCGCGGCCAGTTTGGCCATCTGGTCCCGCACGTCCTTCAGCGCGGCTTCGGCTTCGGCCAGCACTTGTTCCGGTTTCTTTCCCGAAACCAGCGTGTAGGCGAACTTTTGATCGTATTTCTCTTTTCCGAGCCGCCAGTCGCTGGTCTTCTTCGACAGATCGTCCTTCAGGAATTTCGTAAACCCGCGCAATGCATCCAGCGCCGGTCCCGCAGCCCGATCATAATCCGCCTTCAAGGCTTCGGGCGCCTTGGCGCGCAGCGTCTTATCGATCAGATCCAGGTTGCCTTCGTTTTCCTCCCGCGCCACGCGATTCCAAATCTCCGGCGCGTCCATCAGATTCGCTTCGCCCTGTTGCATCAGCGCCGGAATCTTCTGGAGCCGCTGGATGATCCCGCGATAGCGTTGATCGAGCGGTGCATATTCCAGCACGAACGGGTTAAAAAGCGCGTTGCCCACCAACTCCACATATACCGTCGGATTGTGGCGATAGCTTTGGATCTGGTCGAGCTCGAGGAGCGACAGGTTCACCTGGTTGTCGATGATCTGGTAATCGGCGCGATCTTCGGCCGACAGCGAGTCCTGCTGGATGGCGGCCAGGCGATTGTGAAAATCGGAATAGAACTTGTGCTGCTGGTCGATGCCGGCCGCGCTGAAGTCGTCGAGCTGGTCCTCCAGATTTACGCCCTTGTGCTCGTGATAACCGGCGGAGGTGGCCGACGTCGGCGAAAGGGCCAGCGATCCATAAACGAAGTCATCGGTCAGCGTAGAAAGATCGGGCTTGGCCGCCGGGGGCGCCTGTGGTTTGCAGCTCATAAGACAGATGACGGACGCCACCGCTAGAACGATGGCTGCGTTATGCAATTGCCGCATGCACTTTCTCCAGATCTTCCGCTTCGCCGAATTTCGAACCCTCCGCGTCTCCGCCGATATTGCGAAGCAGTCCGGTGAGGACGCCACCCGCGCCCACCTCCACAAATCTGCGGACGCCCAGCGATGATAACTTCTGGATTACTTCGGTCCAACGAACCGGATTGGGCACTTGCTGATACAATCCCTCGCGCGCTTCGGCTCCCGTGCGAATCACTCGCGCTTGCCAGCCGTTCACCAGCGGCACGGCCAGGTCACGAAACTCGGTAGCATCCAGGTCCGCCTTCAGGCGCTGCTGCGCGGGCTCCATTAACGGGCAATGGAACGGCGCGCTCACCGGGAGCATCAGCGCTCGCCTGGCTCCAGCGGCCTTCGCCAACTCAACCGCGCGGGCCACGGCTCCCGCGTTGCCTGCAAGCACTACTTGATCCGGCGAATTGTAGTTCGCGGCGGTCACCACCTCGCCCTGCGACGCTTCCGCCAGAACAGAATCAAGCTTTTCAGCGGGCAGCCTGAGCAATGCGGCCATGGCGCCCACACCCACCGGCACCGCCTCCTGCATATACCGGCCACGCTTGCGCACCAGGCGCACTGCGTCGGCAAAGGCCAGCGACCCGGCAGCTACCAGCGCACTATATTCGCCCAGGCTGTGGCCGGCCACAAAATCGGGTTGGACGTTCTGATCTTCCAGCACCCGCCAGGCTGCCACCGAAACCGTCAGCAGCGCCGGCTGCATGTTCTCGGTGAGCTGCAATAGTTCGGCGGGACCTTCGAAGCAAAGTTGGGTAAGCGAAAATCCCAGAGCCTGGTCCGCCTGGTCGAAAATCACGCGAGCGGAGGAAAATTCTTCCGCAAGGCTCCTTCCCATGCCAACGTACTGCGAGCCTTGCCCTGGGAAAACGAACGCTGTATTCATACAGAATTAACAGTTTCAGTGTAGCTTGCTTTCTCCTCACAATTTTTCGATCCTTTGGCCCATCACTTGCGTCTTATGCAGTGAGGAAGGGGGAACATGAACATTCAGACTCGCTCTCACGCGCAGCAGCCGCTGCCCCAATACGAGACCAAGGCGTTTGTTTACTGTCCTATTTGCACGCACACGGTGGAAGGGGTTGTCGTCACCAACGGAAAGACCGCGAAGGTGAAACCCGGTCAAAAATGCTCGCGGTGCTCCGCGGCTCTTGATCCGGGCTACATCATGCGGCTGGACCGGGCGGCGTAGCTCCGCGAACCGAGACATGCTACTGTAGTTTTTAGTTGATGAAAAGAAAACCCACGGGACATCTCAAGCCGCCCTCAGCCGATCCCACGGATCCGGTGATCGACCAGAAGCTTCTGGACGAAGCGAAGCGGTCCGTGATGTCCGATCAGATCAAGCGCTTGGAGAAGTGTACCGTGTGTGGTGCAGCCTGTGCTCCCAACTCCGCCGAAGGACTGTGCTGGGTCTGCCGCCGCCTGAAGATCAGCGCCTGGCGCGATTCCGATCAGCAAAGCGTTCAGGAGTAGCTGCCGCTCTCTCATAGACGAAGGCTCCCGCCGCCACGTCTTCCACGCCAACTCCCAGCGATTTGAAGATTGTAACCTGGCTCGGATCGAAGTGTGCCTTTACGTCCTTCAACTCCACGACATTCGCCCAGCTATTGGGAACGATCAGGTCGCCGGCTTCCATTTTTGCCTGCTCCAGAGAATCGACAGCCACTAAGTTGGCCCGCCGAACCAGTTCGCCCGGCAGTTCCTGCCGCTTCGCCGAATTAGCCCCGATGGCTGCGATCATGGTTCCGGGCGCGATCCAGGCGTCTTCCAGCACCGGAGCCGGTGAGTTGGTAGACGTTACCACGATTTGAGCCCCGCGAACCGCTTCCTCCGCTGAACCCATCGCCTGGCCCGAACATTCCTCCGCGAACTTCCGCCGTTTTTCCTCACTGCGGCTCCAGACGCGCACCGTCTTGATCGGCCGGACCGCTCGAATCGCTGCCACTTGCGTTCTCGCCTGAAAGCCCGAGCCGATCACAGCCAGTGTTTCCGCGCGCGGGTTGCCGAGCAGACTGGCGGCGTAACCGCTCGCGGCTCCCGTCCGGATTTGCCCCAGGTGATTTGCTTCCATCCAGGCCAGCGGCTCGGCCGTCTGAGCGTCGTAGAGTACGAAGTAAAAGTGCGCGCCGTATTGGGGATGGGTGGAGTAAAACTTCGTTCCGAAATAGCGGCCGTAGGAGCCGGCCATGCTGTGCAGCGTAGCGCCGGTATCCAAAATAAGACGCCGCCGCGGTTGATTGATCGCCCGGCCCTGCGCCAGCGCTTCGAATGCACCGCGCATCAGACCGATGGCGTCCTCAATGGACAGTAGCTCTTTTACATCCTCTTCGTGGAGGTAGAGCATTTGGAGAAGCTTGCTATTTCGTAACCGGATCGGGGCTCTCCGGATCCAATCCCAGCTCGACGATAGCCGCCTTGGCGCGCTCCTTATCGAACTGCCCGTCCCGGGCCAGGCGCGCCAGCGTTGCCGCGGCAATGGCTTCGGCGCCGTTCTCGAAATGCTTCCGCAAGTGTTCGCGATTCTCGCTCCGTCCGAAGCCGTCGGTACCTAACGTAACCAGACGCCCAGGGAGCCACGGCGCAATCTGATCGGCCACCACCTTCATATAATCTGTGGACGCGATGATCGGCCCTCCGACGCCTTCGAGCGTCCGCAACAGGTACGGCTTCCGCTCCGGCTCCGTCGGATGCAGCCGGTTCCAGCGCTCCACATCGAGAGCGTCACGGCGCAGTTCGTTATAGCTGGTGACGCTCCAGACGTCGGACGAAACCTGGTAGTTGTCCGCCAAAATCTTCTGCGCGCGCAAAGCTTCATTCAGAATGGGCCCGCTGCCGAAAAGCTGCACTTGCGGCTTACCGTTCTCCGCGGCCTTGAAGCGATAAATCCCGCGCAGGATTCCTTCCGCCGACACCCTCCGGCATCGCGGGCTGAGCGTAGTTTTCGTTGTAGATGGTCAGGTAGTAGAAGCGATGCTCCATCTCCTGATACATGCGCCGGATGCCGTCCTGGATGATCACCGCGATTTCATAGGCGTAGGCGGGATCGTAGCTGCGGCAGGTGGGTACGGTGCTCGCGAGCACCAAGCTATGTCCGTCCTGATGCTGCAAGCCTTCGCCGGATAAAGTGGTTCGCCCCGCCGTGCCGCCCATCAGGAAGCCCTTGCCGCGCGAATCGGCGAACGCCCAGATCAAATCGCCAATGCGCTGGAAGCCGAACATCGAATAATACGTGAAGAACGGGATCATCGGCACGCCGTAGTTGGCGTAGGATGTCCCGGCGGCGGTGAACGATGCCATGGATCCGGCTTCGTTGATCCCCTCTTCCAGGATCTGGCCGTTCTTGGCTTCTTTGTAGAACAGGAAATTCTCGCTGTCCACCGGCTTGTAGAGCTGGCCCCGGCTGGCGTAGATGCCATATTGCCGGAACAGCGATTCCATGCCGAACGTGCGCGCTTCATCCGGAATGATCGGGACAATGTACTGGCTCAGATCCTTGTCCTTGAGAAGGAGCGTCAGCACGCGGACGAACGCCATGGTGGTAGACACTTCGCGGCCCTGCGACCCGGCCACCGATTCGGCGAAGAGCTCGAGCGGCGGCGCCTGGATGGTGATCTTCGGCACCGAACGCGCCGGCAGGCTGCCTCCCATCGCTTCGCGCCGCTCGCGGATGTAGCGCATCTCCGGGCTGTCTTCCGGCGGCCGATAGAACGAAGCTGTATGGACGGTCTCTTCCGAAATTGGAATATCGAACCGGCGGCGGAAGTAGAGCATTTCGTCCTCATTCAGCTTTTTCTGCTGATGTGTGACGTTGCGGCCTTCGCCCGCTTCACCCAGCCCATAACCTTTGATGGTCTTGGCCAGGATGACGGTCGGCGATCCATTGTGCTCCATGGCACGTTTATAAGCGTTGTAGACTTTCAGCGGATCGTGCCCGCCGCGCCGCAGCGCGCCCACTTCTTCGTCGGACATGTGCTCCACCAGCTTCAGCAGCTCGGGATATTTTCCGAAAAACTCTTTGCGGGTGTACGCGCCGCCCTTGGCCTTAAAATTCTGATATTCGCCGTCGACGCATTCATTCATGCGTTTGACCAGCAGCCCAGTAGTGTCGCGCGCCAGCAAGTCGTCCCAGTTGCTGCCCCACAAAACTTTGATGACGTTCCATCCGGCGCCGCGGAAGTGAGTTTCCAGCTCCGTGATAATCTGTCCGTTGCCGCGAACCGGCCCGTCCAGTCGCTGCAGATTGCAGTTCACGACGAAAATCAGGTTGTCCAGCCGCTCGCGCGCAGCCAGCGCGATCGCGCCCAGCGATTCCGGCTCGTCGGTTTCGCCGTCGCCCAAAAAGGCCCAAATCCTGCGAGCCGTCACGGGTATAACACCGCGATTCTCCAGGTACCGCATGAAGCGAGCCTGATATATCGCATTGATGGGACCGATACCCATCGAGACTGTGGGGAACTGCCAGAAGTCCGGCATCAGCCACGGGTGCGGATAGGACGAGAGGCCGGGATGCTCGCGCAATTCGTGCCGGAAATTCTCCAGGTGCTTCTCGTTCAAACGGCCTTCCAGGAACGCGCGGGCGTACTCGCCGGGCGAGGCATGGCCTTGGAAGTAAACAAAGTCCCCGGGCTGATCCCCGTGCCGTGCGTGGAAAAAGTGGTTGTGGCCTACTTCGGCCAGCGTCGCAAGCGACGCGTAGGTGGAGATATGGCCGCCGATGCCGCTGTCGTGCTTGTTGGCGCGCACCACCATGGCCATCGCATTCCATCGGATCAGGCTCTTGATGCGCCGTTCGATGGCCCGGTCGCCCGGGTAGGGAACCTCTTCATCCACCGGAATCGTGTTGATATAGGGAGTCTTGAGGCCGGTCGGAGTCTGAACTCCGTAGAGAGCGGCGCGATCGGTCAGGCGGGCGAGCAGGTAGGCGGCGCGGTCAGCGCCCCCCTCCTCCACAACACCGTCCAGGGCCTCTAGCCACTCAGTGGTCTCTTGTGCGTTGGGATCCTCGCTGGTTACGAGTTTTGTTGCAAGCATGGGTTTGAATTCGGGGTCACTTTCACCATAGCACTTGTGGGACTGCCGAGGCTCTCGCTGACTTGGCGTGCTAAGAAGGACGAGGCCGGCTGACTCGGCTGCGCTCAACCGAGACTACACGGCAGCAACTGATATTCCTTATGATAGCTCCCCCCGGAGCTTGAGATCTGGATGCAGCTTGAGATCCGATGTGCCAGTTAGCGAACGGTTAGCTTCGGATGCCTCGTCTGTCCCGCGATTCTCGCGCCCGCGAGATTTGCGTCAACGCGGCGATGGCTCTGCGGACCAGCGCGCGTTCGCGGCGCAGCTTCCTCAAGCGCGTGCTCACGGCCCCTGACAATCCCCCTACGTCGCGCCCTGGCGACTTCTGGCCAAGTTCCGCTTTCATGTTCATTGATTCTTTCCCCCCGTGAAAAGTACGCGACCTGACATACCAGTCTAAAGTGAGGAATCTAATGGTGACTAT
This sequence comes from Bryobacterales bacterium, assembly GCA_963776805.1. Taxonomy (GTDB): domain Bacteria; phylum Acidobacteriota; class Terriglobia; order Bryobacterales; family Bryobacteraceae; genus Palsa-89. Next base: position 1,588,695 of record CAVZOD010000025.1, on the reverse strand, counting down.
CAGGCGGACTTTGATTTTGCCGTCGGACGTAGGACTACACGCCTGTAGGCACATCCCTACCTGGCAGTGGAATCTCAATCCACAAGCTTGTTCTGAATGGCGTAATGAATGAGCTCGGCATTGGTGCGCATCCCCATCTTTTCCATCAAGCGCGCGCGATAAGTGCTGATCGTTTTGTCGCTCAGGGACAATAAACCGGCGATCTCGCTCAGGGTCTTGCCGGACGCGATCAGGCGCATCACTTGAAACTCGCGATCGGACAGGGTCTGATCCGGCGGACGGTCAGCGCCGCGCTCCAGATCCAGGATGAGCCTCTCGGCCAGCGTGGGGCTCAAGTATCGCCCGCCCTCCATCACCTTGTGGATCGCTTTGGAAAGTTCCGCTCTCGGGCTGTCTTTGGTGATAAATCCAGCCGCCCCGGCTTTGAATGCGCGGCGCGCGTATTGCTCCTCGGAATGCATGGTGAGCACCAGCACCGGCAGGCGGGGCCGAAGCTGTTTCAGCTCCTTGAGAACTTCCAGGCCGCTCTTCCCGGCGAAGGACAAATCCAGGACCACGGCATCCCAGTCGCCGAACAGCGCCATGCGAACGGCCTCATCCGGCGTGCCGGCCTCTCCGCAAGAAATGTCGCCAGGCTCCTCGTCCAGCAGTTTTTTCACGCCGTCTCGAACCACTTCGTGATCGTCGACGATCAGAACTTTTCGCATCATAGCGCTCCCGCCGGATCCGCTTTCGCTAAAGGCACGCGAACGTGCAGCGTGGTGCCCCTTCCCGGCGCTCCAACAATATCCACGCACCCTCCGATAAGATGGGCCCGCTCCTGCATTCCGAGCAGCCCCAGGGATTCCCGGCTGAGCTTTTCAGCTTCCGTGATTCCACGCCCATCGTCAGTCACCGTGAGAACCAAGGCTCCGTCTTCTTCCCGCACGGCAACACCAACCCGGGTAGCTTGCGCATGCCGCAGAATGTTGGTCAGCGCTTCTTGCACGATGCGGAACACCGCGGTGGATTGTTGATCGCCCAGCGGAATGCTTTGCATGGAACACTCACAGCAGCACTGGATTCCGGTTCGCGTTTGAAACTGCTGCGTCTGCCATTCGATGGCTTCCACCAAGCCCAGATCGTCCAGGATGCTGGGGCGCAGTTCGGAGGCGATTCGGCGCACCACGTTGATGGTGGTGTCAGTGAGCCCCATCATCGCAGCCAGCTTATTTTGCATGACTACCTTCAGGTGCCCGGAATCAGTGGGATCGTGAATCATTTTTTCCAGCGCTTCCAGTTCCCATCGCAAGCCTGTGAGAACGCCGCCCATATCGTCGTGGATTTGGTGAGCAATCCGCGTGGCTTCCTTTTCCCGCGCCGATTGCAGGCTGGCCGATAGGGCGCGCAACTGCTCGCTGCTAGCCTTGAGCTGCTCTTCGGCTTCCTTACGGTCGGTAATGTCTTCGGCCACGCCGCTGAAGCGGTAGATCCGCCCGGATGGGTCGCGAATGGGGAAGCCGCGATTCCGGACCCACCGCATGGACCCATCGTCCCGCCGGATTCGGCATTCGAATTCAAATCCCGCGCTGGGCGCTTCTAAAATCTTACGGATACCAGCCAGATCGTCGGGATGAATCGTTTCCAAAAAGGCTTCGATGTTCGTCTCTTGAGGCCCGAGCTCGAAGGGCTGGTCAAACAGATTTCGAATAGCCGGGCTAACGTACAGCACCCTTTTCACATCGGGCGTCGTCAGCCAAAACACCTCGTTGATGCTCTCGGCGAGCTGGCGGAACCGTTCTTCGCTATCCCGCAGCGCTGCTTCGGCCAGTTTGCCCTCGGTAATATCGTTGGCGATGCCGGCCACACGATACACTTTTCCGGATGCATCCCGAATAGGGAAGCCGCGGTCGCGAATCCAGCGCACCGATCCATCCGGGCGCACGATACGGAACTCGATCTCAAATTCACTCTCCGCCCCGCGCCGAAAGATTTCCTCCATTTTTTCGCGATCTCCGGGAAGAATCCGGCCGAGAAACGGCTGATAATCCTCGTCTCGATAACGCTCTGCGGCGGACCGGCCGCTCATACTCTCATACGCGGGGCTCAAATACAGGACGCGCTTGAAATCCGGCGTCTTGATCCAAAACAGGTCGTTTATGTTTTCGGCCAGCTCGCGGAATCGCTCCTCGCTCTCCCGCAGTGCCTCCTCGGCGCGCTTGCGCTTGGTAATGTCCTGGCCGATACCAATTCCCATTCCATCCGAAAGGCGGAGCATAGCCCACGACGTATCAATCACACGCCCATCCCGCACCGTGGTCTTGAAGTCCGCCCATTCGGCTTCCGAATTGGCCACGAAATCCCGGACCCTGGCCTGATACCCGGGGTCCGGGTAGTTCTCCGCCAGCAGGTCGATCTTCTGGCTCCGTAATTCTTCCAGCGTCCAGCCCAGCGTCTGTTCCCATGCCCGATTCACCATCTGCGCCTCGCCCTTCTGATCAACGAACCCAACCATGACGGGAAGATGATCGAAAATGGTTTGCAGAATTTCCTTCTGTTTTCGCAGCTCCTGTTCGGCTTCCTTGCGCGCGCTGATATCCTGCCCAATGCAAATGCTGGCGCCATCCGAAAGGCGCACCACGGCCCAGCTGGTATCGATCACGCGCCCGTCTCGCACTGCGGTTTTGAAATCCGCCCATTCCGCGTTCGAGTTCGCCACAAAGTCGAGCAGGCGCCGTCGCTCCACCGGATCGGGATAGCCCTCCGCATAGATGTCCACACCTTGATTCGTGATTTCGTCCAAAGTCCGGCCAAGCACGCGCTCCCACTCGCGATTCAACATCTGAATGCGGCCTTCCTTGTCCACGAACTTCAGAATCACGGGAACATGGTCAAAAATGGTCTGCAAGATCTCTTTCTGCTGCCGCAGATCTTCTTCCGTCCGCTGGCGGCGCGCGATTTCTTCTCGCAGTTCTGCATTGGCCGCCTCCAGCGCTCTGGTCCGTTCTTCCACGCGCTGTTCCAGTTGCTCGTTCGCGGCGAGCACCGCCTCCTGGGCCCGCCTGCGTTCCAGCGTCTCTTCCAGCAGTCTCAGGTTCGATGTACGCAGCAGTCCGCGCTGCAGTTGCGCATTGAGCGCAAGATGGACGAACACGCCAAAGATCAGCGCTCCAAAGACGGCTCCCGCCCAGGACAGAACGGAAGAAATATCGGTCCGGTGCTCAGGCAAAAATGCCCGCAATAATCCGATTCGGATCGCTAGCAGAAAAATGGTCGCGCCGATCGGCGCCCAGGGCGCTTTTCGAAGCTCCGTTTGACTGATATCCAAAGCCATCGCCACAGCGCCGGTCCCCAGCAGTACGAAGCCGGCAGCGGTGGGAAATGCCATGCGGGTCAAACTGCCCAAGCCGAAAGCGTTACCTCCGCCCCACACGATGCTGATACCGCAAGCCGCCGCAATCGCCCCAACCAGCACTCCGGTAGTGCCCAGAATCGGAGACTTTTTCAAGAGCGGACTGATTTGCGCCAGCAGGAAGCCGCTGCCCACCACAATGAAACAGAGCGTGGTAGCCAGTGACATCCGCCCCCCGATTTCGTTGATCCCAAAATGAGCATGGAACAGCTTCTCGAACAGCGAAGCCGCGCCCAGAATTGCCGTAATGCCGGAGCCGATGAATATGAAGCGCGGCCTGCTCCTCACGAATCCCAGTAGAGCGAGACCACTCAAAGCAAAGCCCACCGCGGCGTCGGGCTGGGTCGGAAAAAGATCCGGAGAAACTCGAGTGAGAAACGGCGAGTGGACCGCCCACCCCAGCAGCACCACCAATCCGAGCAAAGTTGCCAGCGCGCCACAGAGCGCCCCGATCATTCTGGGCAAAGACATAACAGAACCGCTCCCCGGCGTCGGCGGAGCGGGTTGGCAGCGCACCGTACCGAAACGCAAATCATGTGGTAAATGACTGACCACATGGAGGGAAAGCATATCACATTACTGCGAGTAACCTCGATCGGGGCTATTGCGTCTTATCGTTTCGACCGACAGGAGTGAGTACTTACTTATGGAAGCTCCGACGCCCGCTGTCCCACCGAAACCCGCCGAAGTTCCCGCCCGGCCTACCCGAATGCCAGGCGAGGATCGCCGCCGCCAGCTCCTACGGGTCGCGGTGGAGAGCTTTGCCCGCAACGGGTTCAGCGGCACCAAAACCAAGGACATCGCGGCCGCCGCAGGCGTCAGTGAAGCCATCCTTTTCCGCCACTTCGCCAGCAAGGAAGACCTTTATCACGCAATTTTGGATGAAAAGGAAGCCACCATGGGCGGCGACCGCTGGTTTGCCGAAATGAATGAACTGGCCGAGCGCCGCGATGACCGCGGCCTCTTTCAGCATGTGGGCCGGCAATTGGTTCGCTCCTTCCGCGAAGACGCTGCGTTTCACCGTTTGTTGCTCTACGCGTCGCTCGAAGGGCACCTGCTGGCCGACCTCTTTCACGAGCGCTTCGGTCTGCCCATGGGCGATTTTCTAAAACGCTACATCGCCTCACGGCAGAAGGAAGGCGCCTTTCGGGAATGCGACGCGGGTGTCGCTGTTATGTCGATGATCGGATCCACCATCCATTACGCCATGGCCCGCCACGTTCTGGGCGCCAAGAATTTTCCGCCCAGCGACGACGCGATCGTCGATCAATTCGTGGACCTCGCTCTTGGCGGCCTGGAACAGCACCCTGGCAGCGCCGCAAAAGGAAAGCAGAAGTAATTTTATGGGAAGCAGTGCAACGTCACAACATGTGTGGGTAAGCCTGGTGGCAAGCGCGCTGATCGCTGCCGCCGGATGCAGCCGCGACAACAAAACCATCTCGCTAACCGAAGCCGCCACCGGACCGGCCAAGATGCTCAAGGTGGCTACCGTGCGCGCTGTCACGCGGCAGGTCTCTTCTTCGGTGCAGGTGACGGGAAGTTTTCTGGCCGAGGAATCATCGGACGTAGCGCCGCCCGCCGCGGGCCGAGTGATCGCCACTCCCGTCGACGCAGGCGCATTCGTCAAAGAAGGCGAGATCCTGGCCAAGCTGGAGGACCGCGACGCACAGCTTCGATTGCAAGCGGCGCTGGCTTCCGAAGAGCAAGCCGATGCCAGCCTGCGGCAAGCCGAATCCCGCATCGGGTTGGCGCAAGGTGGAAAATTTGACGCCAACAACGTGCCCGAGGTGCTTTCGGCCAAGGCCTCTTATGATTCCTCGCTGGCGCAAGCCAGGATGTCGGAAGCTGACGCCCAGCGCTACGACGCTTTGATCAAGACCGGCGACGTCTCCCAAAGCGCCTATGATAAAGCGCGCACCCAGGCCGACACAGCCAAGGAACAGGCCAACTCGTCGCGGCAGCTCTTTGAAGCCGCCATCAATTCCGCGCGCCAGAATTTCCAGGGCGTCATCAATGCGCAAGCTTCGCTCGCCTACGCGCGCGCTCAAACCGCCATCGCCCGCAAAGCCGTGGACGACACCATCATCAAGGCGCCCTTTGCCGGTTACATCAGTTCACGCCCCGTCGCCGTCGGGCAATATGTCGCGCTCACTGCCAAAATCGCAACGCTGGTGCGCGTTACGCCGCTCAAGCTGGACTTGCAGGTTCAGGAATCCAACGCACCGCAGTTGAAGACGGACGCCGATGTCGAGGCCAATGTTCCCGGCTATCCGGGGCGCACGTTCCACGGTACGGTGACGTCCATCAATCCAACCGTGGATTCCAGTTCGCGCACCGTTCTGGTGGAGGCGAAGTTCGCGAATCAGGACCTGGCGCTCAAGCCCGGCATGTTCGCCACGGCGCGCATTCTGCTGAATGGCAGCAGTATGGGGATCTTCCTTCCGCGTGCGAGCGTTCTTACCGATCCCAGCACCAACTCTTCGCAAGTATTCTTCATTCGCGACGGCAAGGCCCGAGTGGCCGTCGTGCAATTAGGGGCCGTGGATGGCAACATGATCCAAATTCTGTCGGGCATCACCGCGGACTTCGTGGTCGCCACCGACCATCTGCAGGATTTGTTCGACGGCGAGCCGGTGGATATCGAAGGATCATCCGCGACTGGTGCCGCGCCCGTGGCGCACGCACTCGTGCGTGCCTTCTCGACACTCGTGTCGAGACCTTTTGGGAGAGCAGCCCATGCATAAACTCGCCGAACTCTGCGTAAAACGGCCGGTCTTCGCCACCATGCTGATCGTGGCGCTCATGGTGGTGGGCACCTTCTCGTTCTTCACTCTGGGCGTGGATCTGTTCCCCAAAATCGACTTGCCCACCGTCTCGGTCTCGGTCAGCAATCCCGGAGCGTCTGCTGAGGAAATAGAAACCGACATCACCAAGCGCATCGAAGATGCCGTGAACACCATCAGCGGCATCGAGCAGATCAACTCCACCTCGGTGGAAGGTGCCTCCACTGTCACCATCCAGTTCTCGCTCGACAAGAACGGCGACGTGGCCGCCCAGGAAATTCGCGACAAGGTGAACTTGATCGTCAACGATCTTCCGGATACTGCCAAGGCGCCGGTGGTGCAGAAATTCGATCCGGACGCCACGCCGATCATGGACATCGTGCTCTCCTCGCCTCGCCCGCTGCGTGAAGTCACCGAGCTGGCCGACAAGCAGATCAAGCCGCAGCTGGAAAACATCAATGGCATCGGACAAATCCAGTTGGTCGGCGGCCTGAAGCGCGAAATCCGCGTGTGGGTGGATCCGGATAAAATGCGCGCTTACAACCTGGCCATTTCCGACGTCGCCAACGCGCTGAAGCAGCAGAATATGGAAATGCCGGCGGGCAATGTGAATGCCGGCGCGCGCGAGCTGGCGGTGCGCACTCTTGGCCGGCTGGTGGACCCGGCGCAGTTCAACGAGATCGCTATTGCCACGCGCGGATCGTACGTGGTGAAGCTGCGCGATATCGGCTATGCGGAGGATTCGCAGGAAGAACCCACCACCGCTGCCCGCCTCAATGGCGACCCCGCGGTGACCATGGTGGTTTCCAAGCAATCTGGCCAGAACACCGTCGCGGCGGCGGATGCATTGAAGGCTCGGATCAAGGAGATTGAAGCGGCCCTGCCCAAAGACATCCACATCCAGATCACCAACGATCAATCGGTGTTTATCAAAGCGGCGGTGCATTCGCTCGAAGAACACCTGATCGAAGGCAGCATCTTGGCCGCGGCGATTGTCTTTGCCTTTCTCGCCAACATTCGCACCACCTTGATCTCGGCCGTCGCCATTCCCACTTCCATCATCTCGACGTTCGCATTGATGGCCGCCATCGGCTTCGACCTGAATCAGATCACCATGCTGGCACTAACTCTCATGGTGGGTATCGTGATCGACGACGCCATTATTGTGCTCGAAAATATCTACCGCTTCATGGAGGAAAAGGGCATGTCGCCGTTTCAAGCGGCGATCGAGGGCACCAAAGATATCGGCTTGGCCGTGATGGCCACCACTTTTTCGCTGCTGGCCGTATTCCTGCCCATCGGTTTCATGGGCGGCATCGTGGGCCGCTTCATGTCGTCGTTCGGATTCACCGCTTCGTTCGCCATCGCGGTATCGCTGCTAGTGTCTTTCACGCTGACCCCGATGCTGACATCGCGCTTCGTCAAGGTGCTGCCCGCACGCGAAGGCGAAAAGAAGCGAAGCTCCAAAGATTCGCGCTTCTTCCGCTTCCTGGATGGGCATTATTCGCGCATGCTGGAATGGTCCATGGCGCATCGCAAGGCCATGGTGGGGATCAGCCTGGCGGTGATGCTGAGCAGCGTTCCGCTCTTCATGCTGGTGGGCAAGAATTTCATTCCGGCCGATGACCGGTCGGAGTTTCAAGCCAGCGTGCGCGCGTCCGAAGGTACTTCGCTCGCGGCGACGGTAACCATCGCCGAGCGAATCGCGCGCGACTTTCGCGCCCTGCCCGGAGTGACCGCGACGTTGACCCAGGTAGGCATCGGATCCGCGTCTTTTACCGGATCCAGTTCCGGCGAGTCGAATAGCGCATCCATTTACGTGAAGCTCGCGCCGCGCGACGCACGCACCGACACGCAGGATGAATTGATAGCCAAGGCGCGCGAGATTCTGACGCACTATCCCAAGGATCTGCGCACCAGCGTCGGCCAGGCGGCCAGCGGCCCCGGCGGCGGGCAGGCCGATGTGCAGTTCACGCTCACCGGGCCGGACCTGGACAAGCTCAACACTTATTCGCAAACCTTGCTCGCCCGCATGAAAAAGATTCCGGGTGTCGTCGACGCGGACACGTCGCTGGTTTATGGCAAGCCCGAGCTGCGGGTCGAGATCGACCGGCAGCGCGCCGCGGATTTAGGAGTGCGCGTCAACGATATCGCACAGGCATTGAACACCATGGTCGCCGGACAAGTGGTTTCGTCGTTCCCCTCCGGCGGCGAAGAATACGACGTGCGCCTGCGCGCCGACATGCAGTTCCGCACCAGCGCCGAAGGGCTGCGCCAGCTCACCGTTTTTTCGACCAACACTCGCGGCTGGGTGCCGCTGGATCAAGTGGTCCGCATCAAGAGCGGCGACGCGCCTTCCAGCATCGGACGGCTGGACCGGCAGCGCCAGGTAACGCTGAGCGCCAACCTGCTGCCGGGTGGATCGCAGCAGAAAGTAATTTCCACTTTGAATCAATATGCGGACGAACTCCACATGGATCCGGGTTATAAAACCGAGCTGATCGGCACTTCGAAAGAATTGGGCAATGCCGCTTATTATTTCATCCTCGCCATCGCACTCACATTCATCTTCATGTATATCGTGCTGGCAGCGCAGTTTGAATCGTTCCTGCACCCTTTCACTATTCTGCTGACGCTGCCGCTGGCGGTGCCTTTCGGCATCCTGTCGCTGCTGATATTCCACCAGTCCGTGAACATCATGTCGGGGCTGGGTTTGCTGCTGCTGTTCGGAATCGTGAAAAAGAACGCCATTCTGCAAATCGATCACACCAATGGACTACGCGCGACGGGAATGAACCGTTACGACGCGATTATCCAAGCCAATCGCGACCGGCTGCGGCCGATCCTGATGACCACCACCGCACTGGTGGCGGGCATGCTTCCCCTGGTGCTTTCGAACGGTGAAGGCAGCGCCAGCAACCGGTCCATCGGCGTGCTGGTGGTGGGCGGCCAAACGCTGTGTCTCTTGCTCACCCTGCTCGCCGTGCCGGTATTTTATTCGCTCTTTGACGATATGAAGCAGTTGCCGATGTTCCGAAGATCTTCGCGCAAAATCAAAAAAACACGCGAGGTGGCTTCTGGTTTGGACGTGGCGCCCCAGCCCATGCATTTCGAGGAAGGAGAACGCGCCTGATGCGATTCCTCATGTTCCTCGCGTGCACGCTTTCGCTGGCTTACGCGCAACAGCTCTCCTCGCCGCGCCCCAACGATTCCACGCTGGTGCCGCCGGTTCGCCCGTTCCGTTTGCCGCCGCGCACCGGCATCGAAACGCAAATGGACGTTTCGCTGGATCAGGCTTTGGCCCTGGCGCTGGCGAATAACAAAGATATCGAATCGTCGCGAATCGATCGTCTGGAGTCGGACTACTCGCTGACCGCCGCGCTCGGCGCGTTCGATCCGCAGCTCAATGTCACCAGTTACTGGGAGCAGCAGATCACGCCCATTGCGTCGTCCTTGGGCGGATCGGCAACCGGAAGCCTGCTGAACAAAACCTGGCAAACTGACCCCGGAATCACGCAGCCTTTGCCCTGGTACGGCGGAACATTCAAGACGGATTTGTCGTCCGCGGATGCTTCTTCCAATAACACTTTCCTTTCGCTGAACCCGCAGTATGAGACCGCGCTCAATTTCTCCTACACGCAGCCGCTCTGGCGCAACCTGCTGTATGACAGCAATCGTCACCAGATCGACGTGGCCAAGAAAAACCGATCCTTAACCGACGCGCAGTTCCGCCAGCGCGTAATGTCCGTGGTGCTCCAAACGGAGCAGGCTTACTGGGAGCTGTCGTACGCCTACAACAATCTGCAGGTGCAACTGGACGCGGTACGCATCGGCATCCAGCAGGACGAGAGCAACCGGCGGCAGGAGCAGCAGGGGCTGCTGGCGCCTATCGATGTGGTGGCGGCGCAAACGCAGCTCGCAAATTTCGAAGTGGGCGCGTATGCGGCGCAATCGGCGCTGACGGCGTCGGAGAACACACTGAAGGAGCTGGTGCTGCCGGATCGAACCGATGCCACGTGGTCGAGCGCGTTGATCCCGACTACTCCCGAAGACGTCAAGACGCCGCTCACTCCGCTGTCCGATGCAATAGCTGAGGCGATAGCGAATCGCCCGGAAATCGCCGAGGTGAAAATCAACGGCGAGATCAACCAGAAGGATGTTCGCTATTATCGCGACCAGACCAAACCGCAAGTCAACTTGACCGCTCTTTACACCCGCGCGGGCCTGGCCGGCGCGCTGCTTCCGCCCGGCCCGAATCCGTTTACCGCCGGCTTCGGTCCGCTCACTACTCAGTTGAATGAACTGTCGGCGCTGGCCGGGTTGCCCGCGCTGCCCACGATTTCGTTTGGAAGCTCGACGATTCCTCCGGTTTTGGTGGGAGGCTACGGGCATTCGCTCGCGGGGATTTGGGGCGGAGATTTTCCGACGACCGAGGTGCAACTGAATATTTCGCTGCCGATCCGGAACCGGACCGCGGACGCGAACCTCGGCAAATCCCTGGCGGAGACGCGGCGCATCCGCAATCAAATGCAGCAGACCGAGCAGAACATTCAATCCGATGTGCGTAGCGCGATGGAGAATGTCGGGATGGCGCAACTCCGGCTGCAGGCCGCGCAAGTGGCGCGCGAATCGGCGGAAGAGCAGTATCAAAGCGAGCAGCGCCAGTTTCGCGCCGGAACGTCAACGCTGTTCCTGGTACAACAGCGGCAGGCGACCATGATCACCGCGCGCAGCCAGGAACGGCGGTCGCAGGCGGACCTGAGCGAAGCCATCGCGCAATTCCAGCTCGCGACGGGAACCATTTTGGCCGAGCGAAATATTGCGCTGAAATGACCGCCTAGTCACGCGGGGCTCGTCATTGGGAACTGCGCGGCTGCTACTAAGTAACTCGCGCAAAAACGGGGCGCGGCGCGAAGCGGTTTCTGGCCTGTTTGGTGGTGCGCGCCGCACCCATTGCGCTTTGGAGTAACTCGCGCAAAACGGAGCGCGGCGCCAAGCGGTTCCTGGCCTGTTTGTGGTGCGCGTCGCGTCCTTTGCGCTTTGGAGTAACTCGCGCAGAACGGAGTGCGGCGCCCAGCAGATCCTGGCCTGCTTTGTGGTGCGCGTCGCGCCCTTTGCGCTTTTTGAGTAACTCGCGCAAAACGGAGCGCGGCGCCAAGCGGTTCCTGGCCTGTTTGTGGTGCGCGTCGCGTCCTTTGCGCTTGGAGTAACTCGCGCAAAACGGAGTGCGGCGCGAAGCGGTTCCCGGCTGCTTGTGGTGCACGCCACGGCGGGCTTGGCATTGAGCTGAGCACCGGGCTTACTCCCGCAGTCCATATACGAATAACGAATTGCCTGCGGAGATGGCGACATACTGCTTTCCATTTACCGAGTAACTCATCGGGCCCGCCGAAACCTGGCCGCCTACCACGGCCTTCCAGAGTAACTCGCCGTTGCGCGCATCCATCGCCATAAAGTAACCTTCGCGCCCCCCGACGAATAACAAATCGCTGGCGGTGGTCAGAATGCCGCTGTCGGTAACATCGGTCAGCTTATACTCCCACTTACGTTCGCCGGTTTCGGGATCGAACGCACGAATGGCCCCGTAACCATCCTCTTCTTTGCGATTCACAATCTGGGGCGGGCGTATGAGCGGAACCGGAGACTTCGGCAATGGTCCCGCGAACAGCCGTCCCTGGGTGAATTCGATTTTTTCCTTCACGTAAACCGAATAATAGTTGTCCCAGGTGGGAATGTAGAACAGGCCGGTGTGCGGACTGTAGGAGGGCGAATACCAATTGGTGGCCGCCTTGATTCCCCGGATAAATGCGAGTGCCGTTGGGCGTCGGCACCATGTTTGCGGCGCGCATCGGCCGGCCCTTTTCATCCAGGCCTTTTGCCCAGGTGACTTTCGAGAACGGCGTGCCTTGCAGGAATTCGCCGGTGGTACGGTCGAGCACGTAGAAAAAGCCGTTGCGATTGGCCCACAGCAGCACTCTGCGGCGCGCGCCTTTCCAGTCCAGATCGGCGAGGACGGGCACCTGCACGGCGTCGAAATCGAAATCGTCGTGCGGCGTGAATTGGAAATACCACTTGAGCTTGCCGGTATCGGCGTCGAGCGCGACCGCGCAATCGCTGTATAAGTTGTCGCCGAGGCGCATGTCGGCGTTCCAATCGGGACCAGGATTGCCGATGCCCCAGTAAGTGAGGTTGGAGTCGGGATCGTAGGAGCCGGTCATCCACACCGAAGCCGCGCCGTGTTTCCAGGAATCGCCCGCCCATGTATCGTGGCCTTTCTCACCCGGTCCGGGAATGTTGTTGAAGCGCCAGACTTGCTTGCCGGTGTGCACGTTGTAGGCCGCCAGAAATCCGCGGATGCCGTACTCGCCGCCTGCCGTACCGATGATCACCTTGTCCTTCACCACCAGGGGCGCGAGCGTGATGGCGTAACCGGCCTCGGGGCTTGCGACCTTGGTATTCCATAGCAGATGCCCGTTCTTGGCGTCGACCGCGATGATGTGCGCGTCGATGGTTCCCATGAACAGCGTGTCGCCCAAAATCGCGAGACCGCGATTCACGCGTCCGCAGCACAGGCGCGCTTGCGGCACCGGGCTATAGGAGTAAATCCAAAAGATTCGTCCCGTGACGGCGTCCATCGCCACGATATCGTTGGGCGCCTGCACGGTGTACAGCACGCCATCGACAACCAGCGGCGTGGCTTCGAACTTTTCGAGCGATCGCGCTTGAAAAATCCACTTCTGCTCCAGGTTCTTGACGTTGCCGGGCGTGACCTGGTCGAGTGCGCTGTAGCGCTGGCTGAAATAACTTCCTGAGTAAGTGAGCCAGTCCTGCGGAGTATCGGCGGCGTGGAGCAGACGGTCGAAAGAGACTTGGGCGGACAACGACGCCGCGGCAAGCAGAAGCGCAAACGTGGAACGAAACATTGAGAAGCCTTACAATCCTTTCAAGGAAACCAGATAGCCGACCAGGTCCGACAGTTCGTTGCCACTTAGTTTGTCGCGATAAGAAGGCATGGGGGAATTTTTCAAGATTTCGAAACTCGCGCAGGTCCGCTTTTTCGAGCGATACCAGCTTTTCTTTGCTGTCGATGAGCTGCAGCGTGAAGTTGTCCTCGTTGAGGATTCTTCCGGTATAGACAGTGCCGTCGCGCGTCACCACGTGAACATAGCGGTTTTCCGCGAGAACTTCGGCGTTGGGATCGACGATGGAGCGCTCGATGTCGTCGCGCTTGCGGCGCGCGCCGATATCGGTGAGGTCCGGGCCGACGCGCGAACCCTGGGCGCGCACGCGGTGACAATTGAGGCAGCCTTGGCTCTGGAAGATGGCTTTGCCGTGGGCCAGGTCCGCTTTACTGGCGCCGGTGGTGTCGTATGCGGCGGCCAGCGATCGAAGATACGCGACAATCTGGTGCGCCTGCTGGTCGCTCAAATTCGCCGGCGGCATGGGCGTCCCCTGGATGCCTTGCAACATGATGGCGACCAGCTCATTGTCGGTGGACGCGCGGCGAAAGGTCCCGTGGCCGAGATCGACGCCCGAAACCGAGTCTCCATTCGGACCATGGCAGGCGGAACAATTCACACCGTAGAGCTGTTTGCCGGCCTGGATGTCGGTGGGACTGTAGCCCTGCTGCGCGCACAACGCGCCAGCCATAAAAACGAAGCCAGCTACGCGGGCCGACCACAAAAATCGCGGACTCCGCCGCCGACTCGACATCATCGTTCCACCTTTTTCCAAAATTGGTCTTTCGGACGCTATCTTAATTCTGGCAAGGTTGGCGGGGTCAATGTTGGTTGGGTGGTTGGGGATTGGGGGCAGGGGGTTGGCGGGTCAGGACGCATCAGGGGCATTTTTGTGTTTGCTGACGCATTTTTCTGGAGTGCGGGCGAAAACAGAGCGAAGGCGGCATCGAAAGCGTGCCAGCTGTCATGCCTTGACGCTAGCAGGGTGGGAGGGCGGTCACGGCTGGCACGGATCGGGAGGTTATTGAGCCGTAGAGAAATAATGCTCAGGCAAGCTGGTTAATAACGCTTCGCCAGCCAGGCGGGATAGCTGGCGGCTTTCGCGTTAGGCGATTTCGGGGGATTGCGGTCCTGCGTGGTATGAACCACCGATCGCAGGCTGTCCTCAATATCGTGCCAACCACCGAATGCTTCGAAGCCGAGCGTCCAACAGGTTTCGTTGGACGAAGTCTCGACGATGGTCCACTCGAAGTTGCATCCTTTTTCGGGCAGAGGGGCTCCGCCCACGGGCTGCTCGCTCGAATCCAGCGCGATTTCGACGGGCTTCGCCCCAGGCGGTGTTGAATTTGCGCAGCCAACGGGTTTTGCGAAGCTCCGCGCCAGCGAGGTCCATTTCGACCACAATTCGATTGCGATCTGGCAGGAGTTGAATTCGAGGGCGTCGCCCAGTGTGGCTACTAAGCCTTTTACCTCGACCCCGGGCTTTTCGCCGCGCGTTTTTATGCCGAGTTCGATCTGGCTGGCATCGCGCAGATACACATCCTTCCGTTGCTTGCCGCCACCTGGCGCGCAAGGATGAACGACCTGGTCCAGGAACCAGCGCTCGAGCGCTTCCGGTTTCTTGTCGAACCAGAAGAGCCGAATCTCGGCGGAGAGCTGCATTGGCTTCAATTTTAATCTGAAGCTGGTGCCAGCATGTATAATTTTGCTGGAAGGATGCTTTGTTGATACCGAAGTTTCGCATGCGCGCGTGGCTGCTGATCGCGCTCCCGATTTGTGCGCTGGCTCAATCCGGAACGGAGCATGGCGACTGGCGCTATTACGGCGGCGACGCCTACAGTACCAAGTATTCGCCGCTCGATCAGATCAATCGCGACAACGCCAGCAAGTTGCAAATCGCCTGGACTTGGAAGGCGCAGAACTTCGGCCCGCGCGCGGATCCGAATTACGAAGTGACGCCGCTGGCAGTGGATGGCGTGCTTTATTACACCGCTGGAATGCGGCGGGACACCGTGGCTGTGGATGGGGCGACAGGCGAAACGCTGTGGATGTACCGGCTGGATGAAGGCGAGCGCGGCAATCGCGCGGTGCGCTTCAACAATCGCGGCGTGGCTTATTGGACCGACCGTCAGGGCGACGAGCGGATTTTCACCATTTCGCTGGGCTATCAGTTAGTAGCGCTGAATGCGAAGACCGGGCTGCCGGAGCCTGGTTTCGGAAGCAACGGCATCGTGGATCTGCTGGTGGGTTTAGATCGGACGAATATCAAGCCGGGAGTGATCGGCGCGACATCGCCCGCGATCGTGGTGGGCGACACGGTGGTGGTTGGCTCAGCTTTACAGCTCGGCACGGCGCCGCCTTCCAAGGACAACGTTCCGGGATACGTGCGCGGCTACGATGTTCACACCGGCAAGCTGCTCTGGACGTTCCATACCATCGCGCAGCCGGGCGATTTCGGAAATGAGACTTGGAAGGACGGATCGTGGAAATATACCGGGAACACCGCGGTGTGGGCGCCGATGAGCGCCGATCCGGAGCTGGGCTACGTTTATCTGCCGGTGGAAACGCCCACCGGAGATTTTTACGGCGGCCACCGTCCGGGCGACGATCTTTTCGATGAAAGCCTGGTCTGCGTGGATGCGCGAACCGGCAAACGCGTCTGGCATTTTCAGATCATCCATCACGGAATTTGGGATTGGGACAATCCAGCGGCGCCGATTTTGCTGGACATCACGGTGAATGGAAAAAAGATCAAGGCTGTGGCGCAAGTAACCAAGCAGGCGTTCGTGTATGTGTTCGATCGCGAGACGGGCAAGCCGGTATGGCCCATTGAAGAACGGCCGGTGCCGCAGTCCGATGTGCCGGGTGAAAAGACATCGCCCACGCAGCCTTTTCCGACCAAGCCCGCGGCGTTTGACCGCCAGGGCGTATCGCCGGACGATCTGATCGACTTCACGCCGGAGTTGAAGGCTGAAGCGCTGAAGATCGCGTCGGAATATAAGATGGGGCCGATCTTCACGCCGGCCATCGTGTTCGACGCGAGCGGCAAGAAGGGGACGCTGATGCTGCCGAACGCTACGGGCGGCGCCAATTGGCAGGGCGCGGCGGTGGATCCTGAGACGGGAGAACTTTTTGTTCCGTCGGTGACCAATCCGTATGTTGCGGCGCTGGTACACGAGCCGCGGCGCTCCGACATGGAGTACATTTCGAAGAATGTGTTTCTCGAAAAGATCAACAAGGACGTACCGATCATTAAGCCGCCCTATGGCCGCATCACCGCTATCGATCTGAATTCGGGCGATCGGCTGTGGATGATTCCGAATGGCGAGCCGCCGGATAACATCAAGAACAATCCGGCGCTGAAGGGCATCGATACCAGCAAGTTCGGCAATCCGGAACGCGCGCTGCTGCTGGTGACCAAGACGCTGCTGTTTTCGGCCGATGCAACCGGATTGACGCCGGTGAATGGCTCGTATGCGTCCACCTTCCGTGCGATTGACAAAAAAACCGGCGACACGGTCTCTGAGTTGAAGCTGCCGACGCATGCCACGGGCGTGCCGATGACGTACATGGCGAAGGGCAAGCAGTATATTGTGATCGCGGTGGGCGGACGGGATGAGCCGGCCGAACTGGTGGCGCTTTCCGAGCCGAGTTCTGAATCGGGAGAAGGCCGGCGGCGTCCGGAAGAATGAGTCATTTCACAAAATGATCCGCAGCCGCTCACGTGTTTTGACGGCTGCGTCCTTCTTTGGCTTGTTTTTCCTCTACTTCTTTGGACTGACTCGCACGGGACTGGTGGGGCCCGATGAGCCTCGCTATGCGGCCGTTGGACGCGCGATGGCTGCGACCGGCGATTGGATCACGCCGCGTTTGTGGGGCGCGCCATGGTTTGAGAAACCGGCATGGCTGTATTGGATGACGGCGGCGGGGTTCAAGGCCGGGCTGGGAGCGGATTGGGCGCCCAGGCTGCCGGTGGCGCTTGTGAGCGTCGCATTCCTGATCTATTTTTTCTTTGTGCTGCGGCGCGAATTTGGCGATGCTGCGGCCTGGTATTCGGCGACCATTCTCGCGACATCGGCTGGATGGCTGGCTTACAGCCACATTGCCATTACGGATTTGCCGATGTCGGCTGCATTTGCGGCCGCGATGCTGGGGTTGTTCTCTGAGCAGGGTAACGCCAGATCATCCCCGATTGCGGGCTTGATCGCGGGTGCGCTGCTGGGGATCGCGGTTCTGGCGAAGGGGCTGGTGCCGCTGGCACTCTTCATCCCGGCTCTGTGGTTTCTGCGCCACCGGATTCGCGATCTGGCGCTGGTTTTCGCTGCGGCCACGTTGATTGCTGCGCCTTGGTACGTGCTGGTGACACTGCGCAACGGCACCACGTTTCTGGATGAGTTCATCTGGAAGCATCACTTCGGCCGTTTTCTCAACAGCGCGCTGCAGCACGGGCAGCCGATCTGGTTTTATGTTCCGATCCTGCTGGCCGGGCTGTTCCCCTGGACGCCGCTGCTGGTTTTGCTGTTCCAACGGCGGCTCTATCAGGATCGGCGTGCCGCGTTTCTGCTGGCCTGGTTTGCGTGGGGTTTCGTATTTTTTTCCGCCTCTCGGAACAAGCTCCCTGGATATTTGCTGCCCTTGTTGCCCGCGGTGGCGGCGCTGGTGGGGATCGCTGTGGCCGACGTTCGCGCGCGAAGTCCAAAGTTGATGGCTTTGCTCGGAGCCAGCGCGGTGCTGCTTTGCCTGGTTCCGCCGCTCGAAGACGCTTTGCCGCAGGCGCTGCTGGCGGGAATGTCCCGTACCGCCCTTCATCTGGCCACGTTGTGGATCATTCCGGGCGTCTTGCTGGGGCTTCTGTGCGCGTATTGCGAGAAGACCGCGCATCGCGATCTGGCCGTGGCGGTGGTGGCGGCCGGGACAGTGATCTCGGTGGTGACGATCGCGTGGCGCGTTTACCCGGAGCTGGATCGACAGTTGTCCGGCAGGTTAACAGGATCAATCACTTGCCTGCCTCCCACCAGCCGATCCCAACGCTACAGCATCGACTATTATGCCGGCCGAAACCTTCCAGATTGTAAATGAGTCCCAAATATAGTAATCTCTATAGACATAAGGGTAATCATGACCGCTGAAGTACCCGCAAACCTCCTCAACCTGCAAGCCGAGACGGAAACTCAATACGACGCAACGGTTCGGGCCGATATCGAACTGTTCCGCTCGTACGCTGAAAAATTCATGGCGGGTGGCCTGACGGACGATGAATTCCGGGCCCAACGGCTGCGGCGCGGCGTTTACAGCCAGCGCCAGGCCGGCGTGCACATGATCCGCACCAAGATCCCGGGCGGATCGATGACCGCCGCACAGATGGATCAACTGGCGATGATCGCCGATGAATTCGGCGGAGGCAAGGGACACCTGACCACTCGCCAAAACATCCAGTATCATTTTATTCCGCTGCCGCAGGTGTCGGATTTGCTGCACAGGCTGGCCGATTTTCGACTGACCACGCGCGAAGCCTGCTACAACACGGTCCGCAACGTGACCGCATGCCCACTGAGCGGTCTGCTGGCGGACGAAGTTTTCGACGTGCACCCCTACGCGCAGAAAGTGGCGTTTGCCTTCCTGCACAAGGACCTCACCGACAGCATGCCGCGCAAGTTCAAGATCGCGTTTTCGGGCTGCAAGGAAGATTGCATGCTGGGCGCGATCCACGATATTGGACTGCGCGCGGTGATGCGCGACGGCCAGCGCGGATTCCGGATGCTGGTGGGCGGCGGATTGGGTCCGCTGCCGGTGGAGGCGCACGTTCTGGACGAGTTCGTACCGGTGGAGAATCTGGTCAGCCGCTGCGAGGCCGTGCTGCGGCTCTTCAATGCCCATGGAAATCGCAAGAACAAGAACAAGGCGCGGCTGAAGTTCGTGGTTCGCGAGCGCGGCTGGGAGTGGGTGAAGGAAGAGATCGAGAAGAACTATCAGGAAATCCTGGCCAATGGCGGTATTGCGACACCGGAGGTGGTCCCGGACGGCTTTGGTGGTTTTCAAGCAGCACCACCACCGCTTGGAACCGGCGCCGAGCTGCCGCCCGTGCTCGGTTCGAACGGCCATTCCAGCCCGGCTTACGAACGGTGGCTGGAGACCAACATCCGCGAGCAGAAGCAGACCGGGTACGCCATGGTTACCGTAAAGGTCCCGCAAGGGAACCTGACGGGCGGTCAGATGCACGGATTGGCGCACTTATCCCGTAGCGCCGGCGATGGGTTATTGCGGGTGACCGTGGATCAGAACCTTGTGCTAGCTTACATACCCCTGCGAGCCCTTCCGCAGGTTTACAAGGCGCTGGACCAGGTGGGATTGGCGGAAGGTGGAGCGCACCAGATCGAGGACGTGACCACTTGTCCGGGAGCTTACAGTTGCAATCTGGCCCTGACCAAGTCGATGAACTTGGGTGCGGCCTTGGCGGGCGTGGTGAAGGATTACACCGATCCGCAGGTGCGCCGGCTGAACATCAAGATCAGCGGCTGCCCCAACTCCTGCGGGCAGCATTGGATCGGGGATATCGGCTTTTACGGTAACGCGCGCAAGATCGATGGCAAGGAAGTCCCGTATTATTTGATGCTGCTGGGCGGGGGCTATGACGCCGGCAGTGTGATGCGGTTCGGCGTGGCGATTCAGAGCATTCCGGCGCGCCTGGCGCCTGAAGCGGTGCGGCGGGTGCTGGATCACTACATTGCGAATCGGCAGAGCGGGGAGAGCTTCCGCGACTATGTGCTGCGGCACAAGGTGGAGACTTTCCGGGGAATGACGAACGATCTGGTGAAGCCGCCCGAACTAGCTCCCGAGATGTATCGGGATTGGGGCGACGATATGGAGTACTCGCTGCAGCTGGGCCGCGGTGAGTGCGCCAGCTAACCCCAAACTACTGGGTACCGGCGCCACACACTGCGTGTTCTTTACGCTCGTTTAGAAGAGCGGGCGCTTTGGGTCTTAGCGGCTTCGATGAAGGCGCCATTGGCCAGGGCAAAGGCTGGGATAGAGATGGAGCGATCGACCAGATCCGCCATGGCGTGAACGGCCAGACCCTCGGCTTCCTTGACGAAGACCAGCGCGCAAGAGTCGGAGTCGAAGTCGACATTGACGCAATCTCCGCCGCGAACCTGATCGGTAGCGATCAAGTTGGACATGGGCTGGACAAGCAGGCGCTCGATGGCGCGTTTCAGGTGCCGTGCGCCGTATTTTAGATCCGTTCCTTCCTTCAGTAAGAAGTCCCGGGCTTCCTCGGTAGTCTTGAAGACGAAAGATTTCTCGGGCGAGGTATTGAAGATGCGCTGCTGGACCATATTCAACTCGATGTCCAGGATCTTTCTGCAGCTCGTTGGTGCCGAGCGGTTTGAACGTGACGATCTTATCGAGACGATTGATGAACTCGGGCGTGAACTTGCGCCGCGCGGCGTCCGCGCCACTGCGCATGATCTTTCCGTTGAGCTTCTCGTCCACGGTTCCGTTTTGGGATTGCCGGGCGCATTCGCCCGCGTTGAAACCGAGCTTGGGATTGATGAGCGCGCTCATCTCGGTGGCGCCCAGGTTGCTGGTCATGAAGATCAGCGCGCGGGAGAAATCGACTTTGCGGTTGTCGCCCAAGGTGAGCGTACCCTTGTCGAGAATGCCCAACAATAAGTTCCAAAGCGCGTCACTGGCCTTTTCGATCTCGTCAAACAGCACGAAGCTCAGCTTGCAAGCGTCGGTGTGATATTGGTTGAGCACTTCCTGGCTCAAAAGCGGATGCGTTTCGCGATGCCCCAGGTATCCGGGAGGCGAGCCGATCAACTTGGCAATCTCGTGGCTGTGCTGGAATTCCGCGCAGTCGATCTTGATGACCGCGCGAGGATTGCGCACCAGCGCCTCAGCCGTGGCTTCGACGATGCGTGTTTTGCCGGATCCAGTTGGCCCCAGAAAGAGGAAGTTTCCGATGGGGCGGCCCGAGGGCGTCATTCCCGTCAGATTCATCTGATAAATATTGACGATGTTCTGGATAGCTTCATCCTGGCCGACGATCATGCGTCGTAAGCTACCCTCCAGGGCTTCTGCATCCCGCCCTGTACGCGTCGGATCTAAAGGAACGTTAACCCGTGGCATTTTCTTCTGGGCCCCTTTCACAACCATTCCGAACTTTCTAAGAGCAAATTGGGTGCCATACTTTGGGACCGCCGTAAAAGCCTTACTTTCGTGGCTTTGCTGGCCTTACTTCGACTTGGCTGACCAGCGTTCTTTCCGGCATTCTCAACAACATGAGTACAATCTCCCCAATGTCCTCTGGCGCTATCTTCCAATCGGCTCTCGCCGAACCAGTTTTCCAATCGGCTGTGGCCGAATCAGTTTTCAAATCGGCTCTCGCCGGACCAGCTTTCAAATCGGCCATAGCCGATCCGGCACTGAATTCTGTATCGACGCTTCCCGGCATAATGTGAGACACCCGGACGTTGTCATAGCGTGAATCCAGCATCATGGCTTCCGTGAATCCGTATAATCCAAACTTAGAAGCGTTGTAGGCGCCGCCGCCCGCAAATGCATTCTTTCCTGCCAGGCTGCCTATATTGATGATGTAACCGCCCCCACGATTCTTGAAGCGATTTAGCGCTTCGCGGGCGCAATAAAACGCTCCCGAAAGATTCGTCTCGATGGTCTGTTGCCAATCTTGCACCGTGAGTTCCGCCGTACTTTTCATTACGCCCAGGCCCGCATTGTTGACGAGGATGTCGGGACCTCCCGTCTCACTGTCGACCCATGCAAACAATGCCGCCACGTCTGTGCTTGCTCTTACATCGGCTGCTTTTCCCACCACTTTACGCTGCGATCCGTTGGTGAGGCGCATTACAGCGTCGTCCACACCGGCCTGGCTGCGTCCACATATCGCCACCGTGGCGCCGGCCTCCGCCAGTGTATGGGCGATTGCAAAACCGATCCCGCGAGTTGCTCCGGTGACAACCGCGGTTCTTCCTTCGAGAAAAGTTTCGTTCATGCTTCCATCCTACGTTCCATATGGGCGTTCCATGCGGGCGGTCCATGCGGACAGGTACGTGTGCCAGCGTACTACCCGCAAACGCGCCGCTGGATGCCGTTAAATGAAGTTATGCGGAGCGCTCAACCCAGCCGGACCGCGCAGCGTGTCGCCATGCGGCGTGCGGCGCATCAACTTGTCGACCAGCCGAGGGTCTTCGAAGATCCGCTGGCCGTGGCGATTGCGGGCGGCGAAACGGAACAGCCAGCCGATGCCCAGCAGCCCTTCGCGCGAGCGTTGCGCGCGTTCCTCGCGGTACGCAGCCGGTACGCCGAGGATCAGCTTGCCAAGGCCTTCGAACGCGGCGTTCGCCAATACGTGGTGCTGGGCGCCGGACTGGATACGTTTGCCTACCGCAATCCGTTCCGATCCCGCGGGCTGCACGTCTTCGAGGTGGATCATCCGGCCACGCAGGAGTGGAAGCGCGCCCAATTATATACCGCCGGCATCGCGATCCCGCCGGAAATGACATTCGCGGCGGTGGATTTTGAAACGCAGCCGCTCGCCGACGGATTGCTCACGGCGGGTTTCGAGAAGCAGCAGCCGGCGTTCTTTTCCTGGCTCGGCGTGACGCCGTATCTTTCACGGCCGGCGTTCGACGCCACCATCCAGTTCATCGCGAGTATGCCTTCGGGCAGCGGCGTGGTGTTCGACTTCGCGATGGAACGGCGGCTTCTGAGCTTGCCGCAACAACTGGCGCTGGATGCGATGGCGGCGCGGGTGGCTCGCGCGGGTGAACCCTTTCAATTGTTCTTCGATCCAGCGGCGCTCGTCCAAGATCTGGCGCGGCTCGGGTTGGGAAGCATCGAAGATTTGAACGGCGAGCAGATCAATGCGCGCTACTTCGCGGGACGCTCCGATGGCCTGGCAGTCTCCGGCGGCGGCCATCTGCTGAGCTGTTGGGTATCCTAATTTCATGAACCCACCCGACCTTCGCTATCCCGTCGGCAAGTTCCGTTTCCCTGAGTCGGTCAGCGCGCAGGAACTCGCCGTGTTCATCGATCAGATTGCGGAAACTCCGGCGCGCATGCGCGCGGCGATCTCCGGTTTGTCGGATTCCGAGCTCGACACGCCTTATCGCCCCGGAGGCTGGACCGTTCGCCAGCTCGCGCATCACGTTCCCGACAGCCACATGAACAGCTATGTGCGGTTCCGTCTGGCTTTGACCGAAGACGACCCGGTGATCAAGCCGTACGAAGAAGCCCGCTGGGCAGAGCTGCCGGATGCCCGGAGCATGCCCGTGGAGCCATCGCTGGTGCTGCTGGAATCACTGCACGCGCGCTGGGTGCCTTTGCTGCGCTCACTGTCGGACGCCGAGTGGAAGCGGACGTTCCGGCATCCGGAGCTGGGGCCGGTCAGTTTGGAAAACAATGCGGCGCTGTACGCGTGGCACGGACGGCATCACGTGGCGCACATCACCGCGCTACGCGATCGGATGGGTTGGTAATCAGCACTACGACGCGGCGTATACGGCGCGTTCGAAATCGCCTAACACGGCGATGGCTTCTTTGTCGGCGAACGGCAGGAACTGCATCATGATTACGCCGGCCACGCCTTTGTGGGGATCGATCCAAAAGTACGTGTTCGCCACGCCGGCCCAAGCCAGGCTGCCGGCTGAACGGCCGCCCTTGTAGGCTGTCGAATTGATCAGGAAGCCGAAGCCGAATCCATCTTTGAAGCCGGGATGAAAATCGACGTCGCTTGAGATGGCCGGCCGCGCGGTCTTCAATTTTCCCGCGCTCAAATTGCCGGTCTGGATGGTGGCCATCATGTCCACGGTTTTCGGCTGCAGGATCTCTTCGCCGCCCGGACCGCGCCCGCGCCGCAGGATCATTTGGGTGAAACGCACGTAGTCTCGGGCGGTGGAGTAAAGCCCGCCGCCGCCGTTGTAGGCTTTGGGAGGCGGGGGCAAGACGCGCGGATCTTCCTTCAGCGTGCCATCTGCACCGCGGCGATACTCGCTCACCATGCGATCGAACTTCGCGGCCGGCACCAGGAAGCTGGTGTCATGCATGCCCAGCGGCTTCAGGATGTTCTTCTGAAAATATTGCTCCAGCGTCAAGCCGCTCACCGTTTCCACTAGGCGGCCGCTCCAGTCGGCACTGGTTCCATATTGCCAGCGCGATCCTGGTTCGAACATTAGCGGAGTGAGCGGCGCGACGGTGCCTAACGGCATGCTGGTGCCGGTCACCTTCTCATAGCGCAGCATGTCGGCGAACCAGGTGTCGTAGACGAAGCCCGAGGTATGGGTGAGCAGCGTCCGCAGCGTGACCGGCCTGGTGGCTGGCTTCAGGATCGGCTTGCCGGTATTGGGATCGAAGCCGTGCAGGACTTGCAGCGTTCCCAGTTCCTTGATGTAGGTGGACGCCGGTTCATCCAGCTTCAGCTTGCCCTGTTCCACCAATTGCATGGCGGCGACGGAGGTGACCGGCTTGGTCATGGACGCGATCATGAAGATGGAGTCGGCATTGACATCAATGCCGGATGCGGAGTCACGTTTGCCGAACGCTCCGGAATAAGTGGTCTTATCACGCGTGGCGGCCATGGCGACGCAGGCTGGGATTCTGTGTTGTTGGAGCGATGATCGCAAGGTTTGGTCGATGCCCTGGTTGCCAGCGCCCCAAACGGCGCGCGGCTGTGCGGTCAGAGCGAGCAGCGCCGCGCTGAATTGTCTCCGGCTGATCTCAAGCATCCTATTGTCATACCACGGCCCGCGCCGGCTGTGATACCACGGCCTGTGCCGGGGTGCGCGACTTGGGCGTAACGATTCGCGAGTTTTCTTTTTTGGTGGCATGAAACCGAGCGTAGTGACACGCTAGGTTTATCAGGAGACTTTATGCACGATTCTCTGGCTGACCTGGAAAGCCGCCGCGCCACTGTTCAATTGCAGATCGTCCAGTTGGGTGACATGCGGTCCGGCTGCATTACCGGAACAAGTGGTCGTTGTGGAAATCTTAACTGTCACTGCCATCGGACCGGTGATCTTGGCCACGGCCCTTACTTTCGGCTGACACGCAAGGTGAAGGGCAAAACCGTCACCGAGACGTTTTCCTCTCCGGCGAGTTTGGCCAAAGCGCAGCGCGAGGTCGCCGAGTGCCAGCGCTTCCGGGAACTGGGCGAGCAACTGTTGGATGTCAATGAACAGATCTGCGAGTTGCGGCCAGTGGAGGAGAACTCGCCGTCAGCCCAGGAAAAAAAACGGTCGAAGCGATCCAAAAGGAAGTCACGCGCGAAGTAGAGCAACTGTTGCGCGTAGCCTTTGGTGCCCGCCGCAAGACGGGGCGTTTGGATCTGGAAGCCCTGGAGTTGGCCGTGCGTTCGGCCATGCATCAGGCGGGGGCGGCAGTGCTAACCAAACTGTTGCAGTTCCCAACCCCGACTGCGGACCAACACAACATTGCTTGCGCCTGCGGACACCAGGCCCGTTATCGGGAGTTGCGCTCCAAGCCGGTCCTCACTGCGGTAGGTAAGTCGGAAGTGTCGCGCCCCTACTACCTGTGCCCCCATTGCCATACGGGCCAATTCCCCGCTGATGTCGAACTGGATATCGAGAACACGGAACTCTCTCCTGGGGTGCGTCGCATGCAGGCGGTAGTGGGCCAAGGGTCGCCCTTCGACCACGGCCGTCAGCAGATGAAGCTCCTCGCCGATCTGGAGGTGACAACCAAAGCTGTGGAGCGGACGGCTGAAGCTATCGGAGAACACATCGCAGCAGACGAGCAGGAGGAGATCCAGCGGGCCGTGCAGTTGAATCTGCCGATGGTCGTGGGCGAATCGGTTCCGATCCTGTATGTGCAAATGGATGGAACGGGAATACCAGTGGTGAAGAAGGAGACGGTGGGTCGGCAAGGCAAGACCGAAGGCCAGTCATCCCATACGCGGGAAGTAAAGTTGGGATGCGTCTTCACCCAGACCGACTGGGACCAGGAAGGCTACCCGATCCGCGATTCTGACTCCACTACCTACGCCGGCGCCATCGAGACCGCCGAAGAGTTTGGAAAGCGTATTTACCTGGAAGCCTGGAAACGCGGCTGGAGCCGCGCTCAAAAGAAGGTGGTCATGGGCGATGGGGCCGAATGGATCTGGAATCTTGCCGAGCAACATTTTCCCGGCGCGGTGCAGATTGTCGATCTGTATCACGCGCGCCAACATCTCTGGGAGTTGGCGCGCCGGCTGCACCCCAATCAAGAGGCCAACCAGAAAGCTTGGATCAAGCTCCACCAGCGGAGATTACTCGACAAAGGAAAAATCGAGAAGCTGGTGTGTGCCCTTCGTTCCATCGTTTCCACCAATCCCGAAGTGATCGAAAAGATTCGCATCGAGGCTGACTACTTTGACAGGAACGTGGCGCGCATGCGCTATCCCAAGTTTCGACGCGAGCACCTCTTTGTCGGCTCGGGTGTAATCGAGGCCGGCTGTAAAACCGTGATCGGCTCCCGGCTCAAACAGTCCGGCATGTTCTGGACGGTTCGGGGTGCCAACGCCATCGTCTCCCTCCGATGCTGCCATCTCAACGGCCGGTTTGAGGACTACTGGGAGGCGCGACGGGCGGCATGATTCCCACTTCTACGTCGCGCACCCCCTGTGCCGGGCTGCTTGTGCGGCGCTATCTTATGAATATGCCTTCCGTTCTTGAAACCCCGGAAGTCAAGCTGGGCGGCCCCAATGGCGGCGGTCCGCGCAATCACGACCCGTACGATCGCGGCGGGGGCGGGGGAGACGATCATGGCAACGACGGCCGCGGCGTGCCGGGCGCGGGGCTGCTCGCTATGCGGTTCCTGCTGGTCTCGATCAGCGCGCTGTTTGCCACCATTGGCGTGGCTTATTACGAACGCGCGCAGTCGCCCGGGCATTGGCAGCACATACATGTGCCGCCGCTGTTATGGCTGAGCAGCGCGTTGATTCTCGGCAGCAGTTGGACGCTCGAAATTGCGCGCGGCGCTTTGGAGCGCAGGAACAGTCTGCGATATGCGCGGTGGCTGGCGGCGACGGTCGCGATTGGAGCCGCGTTTCTGGCTTCGCAATTGTTTGCGCTGCGGGAGCTGGCCATGCAGGGCTTGTATCTTCGGCATAATCCCCACAGTTCGTTGTTCTACGTGCTCACCGGCGCGCACGGTCTTCACCTGCTGGGAGGGATGATTGCGCTCTTCTGCCTGCTGGTGACGGCGGCGCGGCGGCCGGAGGTGGTGCTGTTCGATTTCCGCCGTCAGAGCGGCCGCACGGCGACCGCGGCCTTGTACTGGCATTTTCTGGCCGGTATTTGGCTGTGCCTGTTTGTGGGTTTGTTGTTCTGGCCCTGAGCGTTTACTGGGGAACTCGCGCAAAACGGAGTGCGGCGCGGGCGGTTCTGGGCTGTTTGGTGGTGCGCGCCGCACCCTTTGCGCTTTAAGAACTCGCGCAAAACGGAGTGCGGCGCGGGGCAGTTTTGGGCTGTTTTATGGTGCGCGCCGCACCCTTTGGGCTTTTGGGGAACTCGCGCAAAACGGACTGCGGCGCGGGGCGGTTCGCGGGCTGTTTGGTGGTGCGCGCCGCACCCTTTGCGCTACTTCAGGCACATGCGCCAGGCGTCGCGTCCGGCGCCGTAGTAGCGCTTCACCAGGCGCGTCCGCACGAAGCCGTATTCGCGATAGAAGCGCAGCGCTGGAGCATTGGCCGTGCTCACCATCAGCCGCAGGACGCCCATGCTTTGGGAGCGCAGCCGGGTAACGGTGGTGTCCAGGAGCGCTCGGGCGATGCCTTGCCCGCGATAGCGCGGGTCCACCGCGATGGACTCCAGTTCGGCGCCCCGCCAGTTAACGCGCGTGATGCTATAGCCCGCGATGCGGCGGCCTTGCCGGGCTACCAGAAACAGTTCGGGGCTCTCGCGCCAATACTCGAGAAACGATTCGGCCGGCCAGGCGTCTTTACCGAACGAGTCACGCTCAATGGCAACGATGCGGCCAAGGTTGCGGCGCTCGAAAGGGCGGACGTCGATTTCGGCATCCGGCATCTAGCGCGCGAGCCACCAGCGCCGCGCCGCCACAACGGTCCAGACCGCCTCCACGCAGCCGAATGGCCAGGCCCCCTGCAGGAATCCGTAGGTGGACCCCAACGCGCAGGAGAAGGAAAAACCCAGGATGAACCAGGCGCTGCGGCTTTCGAGCGCGTAACAAAGGAGCATCGCCGAAACGGCGAACAAGCCGAACAGAGAAAGAGGACTCACGCACTTCCCAGACTAGCGTAGGAGCGATAAAGAAAGCGTTAAGTCCGGATAAAGAAACTGTAAAGAGATGCGCCGGTTTAGTTGGCGCTGCCGAAGTAGCTTTCGGCGAGATCGGGTTTTTGCTCCAGCGCGCGCTTCCAGCAATCGCGCGCCTGTTCCTGCTGGCCCAGGCCCTTGAGGACGTGGCCCAGGTTCAGGAGAGCCTCGGGGAACTGATCGCGCTCCTGCAAGGCTTCGCGATACAGGCGCTCGGCGTCGTTCAATTGACCAGATTTTTGCAGCAGCAGGCCGGTATTGTAAAACAGCTCCGGACTGCGCTCGCCTTTTTCGATGAGGCGCGCCTGATGCTCCAGGGCCTGGTCGAAATTGTTGTGTTCGACGGCCAGAGCCGCCAGGCCGCGCAGCGCATCGAGCGAATCGGGATTGGCCGCCAGCACCGCTTCGAAGGCTTTGGAAGCGCCTTCATGGTCGCCCATGTTCCAGCAGCAGATGCCCAGGTTCAATTGAGCCTCGGTCCAATCCGGCCGCTTGGCGACGCAGGACTGGAACGCTTCGGCGCCGCCGCGATAGTCGCTGCGCTCCAAGCGCAGGTATCCCAGGCGGAACCATACGTCTTCCAGATCGGAATTCTTGGCGAGAATGCGGGTGTAGATGCGCTCGGCTTCTTCTTTAGAGCCCTGCTTGTCGAGCACCGCCGCCAGGTTATGCAATACCTCAAACAGATCGGGGGAGATTTCGAGCGCCTTCTCATAAGCTCCGCGCGCTTGCACCAGATCGCCCGATTCCTGATGGATGACGCCCAGATTCACGTAGGCCTGGCTGGCATCCGGACGGATCCGGATGGCTTCCGAATAGGCCTTGGCGGCCTGTTCCAGGTTGCCGGTCTTCTGCTGGGCGACGCCCAGGTTAAACCAGCGATCGAAGCTTTCGGGCGTATATTCAGTGAGCTTGGTGCAATAGCGCAACGCGGCTTCATAGTCGCCGGAGGCGAAGGCGCAAGTGGCCAGACCTTCCAGCGCGGTCTGCGAATTGGGCCGCAGCGCGAGGAGCTTTTCCGAATAGTCGGCGATCATAGCCTGGTCTTTGCGAGCCATGCCGATGGTCACCAGGTTGATGAGGCATTCTTCGAAGTCGGGCTTGGTGGCCAGGATTTGCTGGTAGATCCGCGCGGCTTCATCGAAATGCCACTGTAATTGCAGCGTGACGGCTTTGCCGAACACCGCGGTGGTGTGATCGGGTTGCTGCTCCAGCACCTTGTCGAAGTTTTCGGCGGCGGCGTCGGACTTTTCCAGATGCAGCAGAGCGATGCCGAGCCCCAGCCGCGCATCCAGCCGGTCCGGCTGCGCTTCGGCGGCCTTCTCGAAGAAATCGGCGGCTTCCTGCCAGCGGCCCAGCCGTTCCAGGCAGACCGCGAGATTCAGGTTCGCATTGGCATGTTTGGGATGCATGCTCAGCAGCTTGGCGTAGCTCTGGGCGGCTTCCTCGTACATCTCCAGCTCGAACTGGATCTGTGCTTTGGCGGAATAGATTTCGAGCGTTCCCTCGCCTTTTTCCAGAACGCGGTTGATCTCGGCGAGCGCTTCGTCGAGCTTGCCTTCCATGTGCAGGGAGACTGCCCTGGCCAGGCTGGCCGCCTTGGCGCTGTCGACCGACGACGTTCTAGAGTTCGGTTGGCTCATAATCAGTTAATATTTCCATTTCTGCCCTCGATTCCGTAGGGCGCAAGATAGGCGCAGAGTCTGCCCAGCGCATCGTACTGATGCGAAACTTCCACCCAGCTCAGCCGGGCGCGCTCACCGCGATTGCAAAAGAACCCGACGCCCCCGTGCTGGAGGCGATTGTCAGTCCAGAAATCGACCACTTGGCCCTGCGCCATTATGGTGAAATCGCCGCCGCGCGCGTTCACCTGGATGCGATAGAGCATGTCGGGGCGCACGGTCATAGGAAGCGGCTTCTCCACGTGCGGCCCTTCCTTGCCGTTGATGACGGCGTAGCGCACCATGCGGATCAGCGGCAGCGGCCCGGGTTTGACCACCACAAACTTCATGGCGTAATAGTTGTTCAGATCCTGGGCGCGGAAGGCCCAGCCCATGGCCTTTTGATCGATTTCGGCTAGAAATTCGAAGCGATAATCGGAAAGATCCACGGTGGGCTTGAAGATGGCCAAGGGGCCGGGACGGACGAAACCGGCGGCGTCATAGGACCAGCTTCTGGTCAGGTTGGAACGGCTTTCCCAGGCATCCAGCCCGGAGCGAAAATCATCGGCATAAGCCACGGCGGCGCGGTCCGAAATGGTCTGATTTACGTTCTTCCATTGGTCTTCGACGACCTTTTGCACTTGAGTCTGCATCTGGTCCAGATTCTGCGGCGCCAGTTGCTGGATCGGCACTTTCGGCAGGGATCCGTTGATCGCCACCACCAGCAGGATGGGAAGCAGCAGGCTGACCAGCTTCAGATCGCGCGGCGAACCCTTCCAGGCGGCCACCAGCCAGCGCCAGGACCCGGCAACTTCACGCGCCGGATGGGGACGAGTTTCGTTCCCGAAGGATTGGTCTTCGGAGGATTCCTCGAATACGGGCTCGCCGTCTGGAGTCTGCGTGTACGCCTGATCGGCCTCGGCCAGCTGCGGCGTTTGAGAATATTCGAGTGCGGCGGGCGCTTGTGGCTCGACACCTTGGGCGGCCTGAAACATCTGGCGATGGTCCTGGCAACAGAACTCGCCGTCGACGAAACTTCGGGACGGCGCGAGTGCAATATTGCAGTAGCGGCACCTCATTCAGGCTTGACCCGATTCCATATTAGGCCCGGGGAGACGGAATTACTACGCAGTAAAATGCTTAAAGCCTGTACGCAATTCGGCCTACAACCAGGCTGGAGGTAAGCGGTTGACCTTAGTGGCAGAAGATCTCTGACACTTCTGGCTTTGTGAACTTCGCCCAGCCTAAAACATGGTTATTGGAGAATTGGAACCATTTGCTGGAGCGTTATATCTCCAAACATCGCCGGAGTAAGCAGGATTAAGCGTTTAAACTCTAAAAAAACTTCGTGCCTGAATTCAAAGGTGGGGTAAGATCAGCTTAGCTCCGCCTGGAGTCGCACGATCAGCGCGCGTCCAAGTCCTCGGCCGCTCACCAGAAACCGCCTTGCCTTCCACCGCGCGGCTGGGACATTGTGCTACTGAGCAACTCGCGCAAAACGAGGCGCGGCGCGAAGCAGTTCCTGGTCTGTTTTGTGGTACGCGCCGCACCCTTTGCGCTTACTGAGGAACTCGCGCAAAACGGAGTGCGGCGCGAGTCAGTTCCTGGCCTGT
Source organism: Bryobacterales bacterium (assembly GCA_963776805.1). GTDB lineage: Bacteria > Acidobacteriota > Terriglobia > Bryobacterales > Bryobacteraceae > Palsa-89. The sequence continues at coordinate 1,556,998 of CAVZOD010000025.1, read as the reverse complement.
TTTGTGGTGCACGCCGCACCCTTTGCGCTTACGGAGGAGCCTCAGCAATGACAAAAAAAGTTCGCGCACAGGTTCTGCTCTCAATGGCCGGACTGACGCTGGTATTGATCGTTTCGAGTGGGCCAGGCCGCGCGCAGTCCACCACCCCGGCCCTGCCCAACATCGGCCAGGACCTTACGCCGCTGGGCACGCTGGTAACGCTGAACCCAGGTCTGGCGGACCATCCGGAATGGACTGCCAGCCACGCGGTTACCTCCGTGGTCAGTCCGGATCACAAGACGCTGCTGGTTCTGACCAGCGGGTACAACCGCGTGTACAACGCCCCGCTGACGACACTCCCATTGCTCGAATCGTTCAACACCGATGATTCGCAGGAGCACGTGTTCATCTACGACCTTACGTCGACCACGCCCAGTTTGAAGCAAGTAGCGGCTATCAAGAATACCTATAGCGGGATTGTCTTCGACCCGTCGGGCCTGGGCTTTTACGTGTCCGGCGGCCCCAGCGACAATGTCCACATCTTTACCCTGGACACCACCACCGGAATGTGGGCGGAGGCCACGAATTCGCTCCTCTCCCTAGGCCACGGGCTGTTAGGCGGGCTTGGTCTGAACTTGACCGGAGGCGGGCCATTCCCGATATACGAAGGGGTGGCGGTGACGCCTTGCGCGGCCGGCGTGGCTATTTCGAGCGACGGCCGGACACTGGTGGTGGCCAATTACGGCAACGACTCGATCACGGTGTTCCATCGAGGCTACCAAGGCTTTACCAGCTGGTCGGCCGGGAAGGAATTCGACCTTCGCCCGGGCAAGAGCAACCCCGCGCAGTCCGGCGTGCCGGGCGGCGAATATCCATTTTGGGTGGTGATCAAGGGCACTGGATTGAGCGCTACGGCCTATGTATCGAGCGTTCGAGACCGGGAGATCGACGTGGTGAATCTGGCGGGGGGGCCGGGACAGACTCCAGCCATGGCGGCCCGCATCCCCGTGAAGGGGCAGCCCAACAAAATGACGCTCAACGCGGCCCAGTCACTGCTGTATGTAGCCGAAGACCAGTCGGACACCGTGGATGTAATCGACACCACTCAGAACACGGTACTTGAAACCATTCCGGTGATCGCGTCGTTGTTGCCTGCCTGGCTGGCGCAATCTCATTACAAGGGGGCGAATCCCAACAGCGTGACGCTGTCCCCGGATGAGACCCAGCTCTACGTGACCGATGGCAACCTGAATTGCGTGGCGGTGATCGCCCTCGGCGGCAGCAACGCCAACGACCAGGTGGTGGGGCTCATTCCTACCGGTTGGTACCCCAACTCGGTGAGCGTCAACTGGTATCCGGTTTCGCAGACTTTCAGCAGCGGTGCTTCTCTGAACATGTATGTGGTGAATGGGAAGTCGCCGACCGGCCCGAACATCGACTGGTGCTATGGCGGCTACGGGCCTGGGCCGCCCTCCAAAAATTGCATGACGGCGAATGAATATAATCCGCAATTGACCAAGGCCGGATTACAGAGTTTCCCGCTACCCACCGCGGCCGAGCTCCCGGCACTGACAGCGCAGGTGAGCACCAACGACCGGTTCACGTTCACCGAGAGCCCGAGCGATGCCGCAGTGATGGCGGCGGTGCGGCAGGGCGTGAAGCATGTGATCTTCATCCTCAAGGAAAACCGGACTTACGACCAGATTCTGGGCGACCTTACCAACGGCAGCGATGGCGATCCCGCCTTGACGGAGTTTGGACAGGCCGTCACGCCCAATGAGCATAACCTGGCGCTCCAATTCGTCACGCTGGACCGGTTCCTGGACAGCGCCGAGGTCAGCTTTGACGGCTGGCTGTGGAGCACCGCGGCCCAAGCTCCCGACATAGTCCAGAAAGAATGGCCGGTGGCCTACGGGTTTCGGGGCCTGAGCGACGAGGCCGGAGGCCTGAATCGAAGCGTCAACGTGGCCATACCGACGGCCGCGGGGCGCCAGAAAGCCGATCCACTTACGCCAGCCGATCCCGATCTGTTGCCGGGCCAGACCGATGTGGCCGCGCCCGACGGGCCGAATAACGAAATAAACACTGGCTATTTGTGGGACTCCGCGCTGCGGGCGGGTCTGACGGTTCGCAACTATGGTTTTTTCGTGGACTTGACCCCTTACAACACGGCCACCAACTTCCTGCCGCTGTCGCGCAGCCCGTATGCAACCGGTATGATCCAGGCCGTTCCCACTAATGTCGCCCTCACCCCGTACACCGATCCATACTTCCGCGGCTTTGACAACGCGCTTCCGGATTTCTACCGCTTCGCGGAGTGGCAGCGAGAATTCACTTCCCAATACGGCAGCGGCGGCCTGCCCGCGCTGACCCTGGTTCGCTTTATGCACGATCACACCGGAAACTGGACCGCCGGGGCGAGCGGCTATCCACCCGCCGCGATCGATGGTGTAAATACTCCGGAATTGATGGTGGCCGATAATGATTACGCGGTGGGCATGCTGGTGCAGACCATCGCCAACAGCCCGTACTACGCGAACAACACGCTGATTTTCATCGTGGAAGATGACGCGCAGGATGGCGGCGACCATTATGATTCGCACCGCAGCGTCGCATTGGTGGCGGGCGCCTATGTGAAGCGGGGCGCCGTGATCTCGAAGCCGTATAACACCATCAATTTCATCCGCACGATGGAAGAAGTGCTGGGCCTGCCGCCCATGAACCTGAACGATGCGCTGGCGGCGCCCATGGCCGAGATCTTCAACACGACGCCGAGCCCGTGGAGCTTTACGGCTGCTCCTTCGGCGTATCTCTATAACACGCGATTGCTGCTGCCTGCCAAGCCGGCCGGCCTGGTGGTGCCCAAGACCACTCACAACGCGAAGTACTGGGCGCGAGTTATGAAGGGAATGGACTTCTCGGACGCGGACCTGGTCGATCCCGATGAATTCAATCAGATTCTCTGGAAGGGGATGATGGGCGGCCAGCCTTATCCGGCCGTGCGATCGAAAGGGGATCCGCGCTAGAACCGCGAGGAACCCTGGCGCGAGGAAAGCTTGGCGCGCGGAGGCCTTGGCGCGAGGAAACCCAGGCGCGCGGCGCACGCTGAAAGGGGGACGGATACACATCCGCCCCCTCGGCGCTGTTATCGTATTCCGCTGGCGTGCATAAAGGGTACGTACTTTTTGTCGGTCCCCCGTATGTGGCCTTGCAGCCACGTACTGAGGAACTGCATAACTTCAATGCCCATGGCAATCCGGCCGTCTGTGAAGTTCTTTTGAAAATCCAACACCTTTTGGGTTAGCGCTTCGTGCTCCCGCTTGTGGTTCACGATGTCCGGGTAATTACTCTGCTGCATCATCCGCTCTTCCGCCGCGAAGTGTACCTGGGTGTAGCGGACCAGACTGTCCAGGATAGGTCCCAACACATCTTTCCCATGGCCCTGGCTCATCGCTTCGTGCAACTGATTCAGCAGCGAGACCAGGTGTTTGTGTTGAGCATCCACCTCTTGAACGCCAACCAGCCAAGTGTCGTTCCAAGAGACAAACTGTGTCGTTGTAGTAGCCATACTTTCGTTATCGGCAAAAGAACCCGACCCTTACTGCGGCCCTTTAGCGATTCCGCGCCCGGTATCCGGCCCCTGGGGATATACTGATCACGTTTCCCCTTGGGGGCAATCAAAAGGAGGGCTTTCGAGGTTATGCGCTGCACTTGGATAGGTGTGTTGGCCGCTACGGCGATATTGCCAGCGCTTTTTGTTCCAGCGCGCGGCGCACAGCACCCGGGGGACTGGCCGCTCTACCGGCACGATCCGGCAGGCACGGGTTATTCCCCTCTGGCCCAGATTACAACGCACAACGTGGGCAGCCTGGCTCCGGCCTGGCGCTATCGCTTGGAATCGGAAAAGCCCGCCGCAGCCGGCAACGGCCCTGGGCGGGGCAGAGGCGTGAATTCGGAGGCCACGCCGATTGTGGTGAATGGCGTGATGTATCTGCCGGCCGCCGATCGCGTGGTGGCTCTCGATCCGGAATCGGGAAAGCAAATCTGGGAGTACGCGGTGGCTGGGCGCGGGCCGTCGCGCCGCGGTGTGGCTTACTGGCCGGGCGATGGCAGCAATCCGCCGCGCATTCTCTTCACAGCGGGACGCAGGCTGATCGCGCTCAACGCAAATACGGGGAAGATTGATCCGGGATTTGGCAAGGAAGGCGAACTGGACATGGTGGTGCCCTACAACTCGGTGCCGCTGGTCTATAAGAATGTCGTAGTGGTGGGGGCGAACACGGCGCCTGGTCCGATCGGCGCTCCAGGAAATGCGCGCGCTTTCGATGCGCGCACCGGCGCCAAGCTGTGGGAGTTCAGTTCGGTGGCGCAGCCGGGCCAGCCGGGACACGACACCTGGGACGGCGACAGTTGGAAGAATCGCTCGGGCGCGAACGCGTGGCCGTTTTATTTCACCGTCGATGAGCGGCGGGGGTTAGTCTATTTGCCGCTGGCTTCGCCCGCCAGCGACTTTTATGGCGGCGACCGCAAGGGCGCGGACCTGTACGGAAATTCGGTGGTTGCCGTGGATGCCCAGACCGGCCAATACAAGTGGCACTTTCAGACCATTCATCACGATCTGTGGGATCACGATCCGCCCGCGCCGCCTACGCTGTTCGACATCAAGCAAGGTGGCAAGACCGTTCCCGCGCTGGCCGTGACCACCAAGTCGGGCTATTTGTTCCTTCTCAATCGCGAAACGGGTCAGCCGATTTTTGGCGTCGAAGAACGTGCGGTTCCCAAGAGCGACGTGCCCGGCGAGCAGGCCTTCCCGACGCAGCCGTTCCCGGTGAAGCCGCCGCCCGTCGCGCGGGACAGGTATGGCCCGGAAGACCTGGTTACGGCCGAGGATACCAATGCGGAGCACGTCCAGGCTTGCAAGGATTTGATCGCGAAAAATGGCGGCGCGAACAACGCGGGCCCTTATACTACCTGGGCGTATCGCGCTGAAGGTGCTTCCATCAAAAGCTCGCTGGTGTTTCCGGGCGACCTGGGAGGCCCCAATTGGGGCGGAGTGGCTTGGGATCCGAAGTCCGGCTACGCCTTCGTGGTAAGCGAGGACGATGGTGCGCTGGGTTGGATCGAAAAGACGAAAGAAGGCGCGCCGGTTCCTTACGACCGGACGACGCTGGATGGTTCCGGTCCCGATCGGGGCAGCTTCGAGGTGCGCATCGGCGGCGTCGCGTGGCCATGCCAGAAACCGCCGTGGGGACGGCTGATCGCAGTGAATACCCTAACCGGAGACTTCGCGTGGCAGATACCGCTCGGGATCACCGAAGGCCTTCCGGAAGGGAAGCAGAACACCGGACGGCCGGCGCTGGCCGGCGCAATTGTTACCGCGGGCGGAGTGGTGTTCGTCGGCGCCACCGACGACAATCGCTTCCGGGCCTTCGATGCCAAGAGCGGCAAGCAGCTGTGGGTGGCCAAGCTGGAGCGGCGGGGCAACGCCGATCCGATCACTTATCGGGGCAAGGATGGCAAGCAGTATGTGGCGATTGTGGCTACTGATTCGCTGGTCGCATTCGCCCTACCGTAAAGTCCGCTCGAAGGCATTGCGCAGGAGCGCGGCGAAGCGAAATTTCCCGTGCATGAATTTGCCGTAGGGGAGCGAGGCAAACAGCGCCGTTACGACGCCTAAGTGAACGATCAGGAGCCAGCTCATGGCCGCGGTTTCGCGCAGGGCCAGCAGGAGCAGGCCTGTGAAGCTGGCGAGCAGCAGCAAAACGATGAAGCTGTCGCCGAAATCGCGCGGGTTGAGATCGTCGAGAGCCGGGTCGCGCTTGCGCTTCAGCCAGAACAGTCCCGCGGGACCGGCGAGTAATCCGAGGCCTCCCAACGTGCCGAGAATCACTGGGATGCTCGAATACGGGTACGGCGCGAGGCGGCCGAGCGCGTAATGATAGAACGCCGCGACGCACGTGGAGGCGAAGCACAGCAGGAAACCATAAAAGGTGGCGTGATGGAACCAGCGGCGCGCTTGGGACAAGCGCTCGCGCGGGTACGGGCACCCGGCGCCGTGGCCGTCCAGATTTGCGAGGCGCAGAGTGTCGCTGAGGGAAGCGATCAGCGGGCGGGTTTTGATGGGGACGGCGATGGCATCACGCCAGAATCGCAGGAACGCAATCGTCATCGCGACCGCTGCGAGAACGAACACGGTTCCCAGCGTCAGCGCCATGGCCTTGTGGGGAATCACCGCATAGAAATCGGCGCCACGAGAAGCAAATGCGCCGAACGCGGCAGTCATCCCGGCCATCAGCGCGACGGCGATTGCGATCAGTGCGGAAACCGCGAGGGCGCAATTGCGGTGCGCGAGCGAGAAGCTTCGCGGGAACGCGGATTGTGCGTACGATTCGATGCGGATTTCCGCGAGCACTTTGGGCAGGTTCAGCGCGTATTCATGCGGCGGTGTGTACGGGCACGCGTAGTAGCACTCGCCGCAGTTGTGGCACAGGTTTGCCAGGTAATTCACGTCGGCCGGTGAAAAAACGGAACGGCGTTCCATGGCCGGGAAGACGGCGCAGAAGCCCTCGCAATACCGGCAGGCGTTACATAAGCGCAGCAGCCGTTGACCTTCGGCGATCAGCGGATCACTGGATTGCACTTGCCGCTCCCCGGCCAGCGATGCGTCCGAACACTGTGCCGATGGTCATTCCAAATCCCGCCAGGTATCCTTGGCCCAAAATGTTCCCCGCCATGATTTCACCGGCGGCGAATACATTGGGCGCGGGATTTCCGTCCTTCAGAATCACCTGGCCGCAGCGATTCACTTTCACGCCGAGATAGGTGAATGTAATGCCCGGCCGCAGCGGGTAACCGAGGAACGGCGGGGAATCCAGCTTGAGCGCCCAGTGCGTTTTTTCCGGGTTGAGGCCGCGCGTATGGCAGTTGTCGAGGCGCGTATGATCGAACGACCCCTCCGCGACGCTGCGATTGAACTGCTGCACGGTGGCGTCCAGCGCATCAGCGTTCAGGTTGAGCAAACCTGCGAGTTCGCGGATGGTGCGAGCTTCCATGGCCGGGAATGCGGAAGGCATTACCAAATAGGCGGCCTTCGAGTCGATGATCGAATACGCGATCTGCTCGGGTTGCTGCGCGATCAAGCGCCCCCAGATGGCGTAGCGTTTCGGCCACAGGTCCTCGCCTTCGTCATAGAAGCGCCGGCCGCATTGATTGACGACGATGCCGAGGGGCACGGTGTCGAGGCGCGTCACGATTCCGCCGTCGAACTTCGGCGCGCGGGCGTCGACGGCGATGGCGTGGCACTGCGAAGGATCGCCGACCTGCTCCGCGCCGTGATCGAGAAGCAGACGCAGGACTTTGCCGCGGTTATAAGGCGTGCCGCGAACCACAAAATTCTGCGCCGCTTCGCCCCAGGCTTCGCTCAGCCACTCCCGGTTGGCTTCGAAGCCGCCCGAAGCCGCTACGAAGGCCTTGGCGCGAATTTCGATGGGCGATCCGTTTACAAGAACGGTCGCGCTTTCGAATCGTCCGCCGTTCGTGCAGAGCGCGGTTACTTCCGCGTTGTAGAGTACTTGGATGCCGAGTTTTTCCGCGATTGCATAGTAGGTGTTCACCAGCGTCTTACCGCCGCCCAAGAAGAAGGCGTTGGTTCGGCCTAGTTGCAGCGTCCCGGCGAGCGACGGCTGGAATCGCACGCCGTGCCGGGTCAGCCAGGCGAAGCACTCGGGCGTGGAGCGAATCGCCAGGCGCGCCAGTTCCTCGTCGGTTTGGCCGGCGGTGACTTGGAGAAGATCGTTGAAATATTCTTCTTCGGTGTAGGCGTCCGTCAGCACGCTGGTGGGAGACGCGTGCATCGAGCGAAAGTTGCGCGCGTGCCGGCTGTTGCCTGCGCGCAGGTGCTCGGGCGCGCACTCGGCTACCACTACAGTTGCGCCGGATTCGCGAGCGCTCAAGGCCGCGCACATCGCCGCGTTGCCTCCGCCCGCGACCAGCACGTCGAAAACAGGAAATTGTTCGGTCACTCGTGGTCCGGTCACTCTTGTTCTGCTCCTGGGGCTGAGTAGCGCCCCAACAGCAGCAGTGCGGATAATCCCAGCAGCGCGGTGAACGAGAGCCATACACCGGGAATGGCTGCATTTCCGCTCGAACGGATCAAGTAGGTGGAGATCGCGGGAGTAAATCCGCCGAACAAAGCGGTCGCCAGGCTGAAGGATAGCGACCAGCCGGACGTTCGCACATCGGCGGGCATTACCTCGGTGAGATACACCACCATGCCTCCACTGTAGCTGCCAAACAGGAAGGAGAACCACAATTCCACCGCCAGTAACCGTGGCACTGAGGGTGCATGAACCATCCAGGAGAGCGCCGGATAAGCCGTCGTCAGCGCGAGCAGCGCGATGGTGAACAGCAACGGCCGCCGGCCGATCCGATCCGAGAGCGCGCCCATCACGGGCACCCAGATGAAATTCGAAATCCCGACGCAGAGCGTGACCAGCAAGCTGGCTGCCGCGGCCAGATGAAGCACGCTGCTGCCGTAGGTCGGAGTGTAGGCGGTGATCATGTAGAACGACACCGTGGTGAGCGTGGAGAGCAGCATTCCGAGCAGCACGATGTACCAGTTGGCGAAAAGAGTCCTGACGATTTCGCCTACGGGAGGGCGGTGTTTGCGCGCCAGGAAAACGTCGGTTTCAGTCAGCGAGCGCCGGATGATCAGCAGCAGCGGAATGATGGCGCAGCCGGCCCAGAGCGGTACTCGCCAGCCCCATCGGAACATTTGACTGCGGGAGAGATTGGTGGTCAGCACCAGGCCGAACAGCGCGGCACAGATCACCGCAACCTGCTGGCTCCCGGATTGCCACGCCGTGAAAAATCCTTTGTGGCCGGGCGTGGCGATTTCCGCCAGATACACCGAAGCGCCGCCGATTTCGACGCCCGCCGAGAGACCCTGAAGCAAGCGTCCAGCTACTACCAACAGCGGCGCCAGAAGTCCGATAGACGCATACGAGGGAGTGCAGGCGATGGACAGTGTTCCCGCGGCCATCATTCCGAGTGTCAGAAGCAGCCCCGCGCGGCGGCCGTGATGATCGATATACGCGCCCAGGACGATGGCGCCCAAAGGACGCATCAAAAATCCGGCGCCGAAGGTCATGAAGGTCAGCATCAGCGAGGCGAACTCATTGCCGGTGGGGAAAAAGGCGCGGGCGATGTAGGCGGCGTAGTAGCCGAACACCTGAAAATCGTAGGCTTCGAGAAAATTGCCGCTGGCCACACGCAGGATGGGCCGGAACTTGGATCCGGTCACGTTAGCGGGGCTCTCCTGCGGGGAGGGGCATAGGAGTGACGGAGACAAGTTTACTCGATCAAGCAGTGGATTTGGAGAATTCGGCAGCAATTTGGCCTTCGATTGAAACTTGCCGGGTGCTGCGTTAGAGTGAGAATCGCTAACGAGAGCATCACTTGAAAAACAAACTTGCTGGTTCCATGCTGGCCGCGGCGGCGATAGTGTCCCTGTCGATTCCCGCGTCCGCGCAGTTCCCCGCCGAGAGCACGATTCCAAAAGCCCAGCGGCATCCGCGCCGCCTGGCTCCCGCGCCCACCGGACCAGCGCCGCGCACCGCCGACGGCAAGGCCGATCTGAGCGGCGTCTGGGGCTATGCCGGCTACACTTCGGACATCGCGAAAGACTACGACGTGGGCGAAGTGCCGATGACTCCTCTGGGCGAGAAGCTCTTCAAAGAGCGCCAGGCCAACGACGGCGTGGAAGATCCGGAAGCGCGCTGCCTGCCGACCGGCGTGCCGCGGCGTGATCCGTATCCCTCCAAGATTCTCCAACTGCCGAACCTGGTGGTGATCCTGTTTGAAGGGAACCTGCACAGCTTCCGCCAGATTTTTCTGGACCGCAAGGAACATCCGGCGGACTTGGATCCTACCTGGTGGGGCGATTCGATCGGCCATTGGGAAGGCGATCAACTGGTGGTGGACACGGTGGGATTCAACGGCAAGACGTGGCTCGACCTGGCCGGGCATCCGGCATCGGATCAGCTTCACGTGATCGAGCGCTACTCGCGGCCGGATTTCGGACACCTGAAATGGGAGATCACCATTGAGGACCCGATCATGTACACGCGCCCCTGGAAGGTCACGGAAGTCACGCCTCTACTGGCAAAGGGCGATCTGATAGAGTACGTCTGCACCGAAAACGAGCGTGACTCGCGGCACTTGGACGCGATCGACAGTCAGATCAAGGCGGCCGAGAAGCGCAAGTGAACTTTCCCGGCCCAGACTTTCCCATTCAATCAGTCTTTGCCAGTTCAGATATTTCAGATATGATGTACGAGCGGGAACTGCAAGGACCCCTCGCATGAAAATCAGAATTTGCCTTAGTTTCCTGCTGGCCGCGCTGTTCGCGGCAAACGCTCCGGCGCAGCAGAAGATCACCATCAATTATCCGAACCGAAGCGGATCGAACTGGCCTTTGTTTCTGGCGAAGGACGGCGGCTACTACCAAAAGTACGGGCTGGACGTGACGCTCAGTTTCGGCGTGATGCCGGCGGGAGTGGCGATGCTGGTGAGCGGCGAGGCGCAGATGGTGAATTCGTCGCTGGATCAATTGATGCAAGCGGCGTCCAAAGATGGCTCGCTGGTGCTGGTGGGCAGTGCGCTGAATCGCGGCACGTTCGCGCTGATGGCGGCGAAGAATATCGACAGCGTGAAGGATCTGCGCGGGAAGCGCATCGCGGTCTCGCAGGTGGGCGACGCGCCTTATGGCTACCTGCTTGCGCTGCTCTCGAAATCGGGATTGACGGCGCGCGATGTGCAATGGATCCCGGTGGGCACGGATGTAAACGGAAGGGCCGCAGCGTTAGTCAGCGGCCGCGCGGAGGCCACGCTGTTAACCGCGCCGGCTTACTTCAAGCTGGAGGCGCAGGGTTTCAAGACGCTGGCGAATCTCGCCGACCATGAGGACATCTTCGCCTCGACAGCGTATTTGATGAAGAAGAGCGCGATTGCGGCCGATCCCGGGCTGCCCGAAAAACTGATCGAAGCGCAGACTGAGGCGATCAAGCGATTCTACGACGATAAGGCATTCGCGGTCGAGTCGTTCCTGCATTACGACAAGGCGGCGCAATCGGACGAGGTATCGCGCGTGTACGATTTGTACGCCAAGCCGCAGGCGTTCGAGCGGGTCCCGTTCGTGCTGGCGCCTGCTGTGAAATCGGTGCTGGAGCAGCAATCCGACCCGCAGGTGGCCGAACGAATGAGGTCCTACGACTTCCACAAAGTCATCGACAATAGTTATGTGGAACGGTTAGTGAAAGACGGGTTCTTCGAAAAAACGTTTGGACCGGCCATCAAGAAGGAGGAGGACCGCAAAGCCAAAGCGGCCTTCCGATAAGCACGGCGCATGGTGAAGCTGGAAGTCGGCCACGTTTCGAAGCGATATTGGCTTGAACGCGAGGGCACGGAGGTGCCGGCGCTGATCGATGTGTCGTTATCGGTCGCCGATGGCGAATTCATGGCCATCGTGGGGCCGAGCGGCTGCGGCAAAACTTCGCTGCTGAATATTATTGCGGGGCTACTGTCGTACGACGAAGGCTCGGTGCAGATTGACGGGCACAAAATCCAGGGGCCGGGAATCGATCGTGCCGTGGTGTTCCAGCATTCCAGTCTGCTGCCATGGCGGACCATCGCGGGTAACGTCCGCTACGGGATGGAATTGCAGCGGCGCTTCGATAAGGCCACCATGGCGGAGCGCGTTGAATACTTCATCAAGCTGGTGGGGCTGAGTGGCTTCGAGCGGCACTTTCCATCGGAACTTTCGGGCGGCATGCAGCAGCGCGTCAACCTGGCGCGCGCATTGGCGGCGGATCCGGTAGTGTTGCTGATGGATGAGCCGTTCGCCGCGCTGGATGCGCAGACGCGCGAGTTCATGCAAGCGGAGCTGCTGAAGATCTGGGCTAAGGCCCGCAAGACGGTGCTGTTCATCACGCACCAGATCAATGAAGCGATCTACCTGGCGGATCGGGTGGTGGTGATGAGCTCCCGGCCCGGACGCGTGAAGGATGTGTTCCAGGTTCCGTTCGGACGCCCGCGCACGCTGCATCTGAAGCGCGAGCCGCGCTTCCTGGAAATGGAGGACGCCATCTGGCAGCTGATCGAAGAGGAGGCCAAGGGCGTGGACGCGCTGCTGGCGCCGGACTAATGGGATGAAACCGAAGCGCAGTTTTTATGAACGGAACGAGGCCCTGATTTTGGGCGGCTCGGCGGTGGCGCTGACCCTTGCAGTGTGGCAGGCGCTATGGTCGGCCGGCAAGATTTCACCGCTATTCATGAGCGGTCCATCGGCGATCGCGAAACAATTTATGTTCGGGTTGCAGCACGGGACGCTGCTGTCGGACCTGGCGTATAGCGGAACGAATTTTGCGGTCGGATTCGCACTGGCGCTGGTGACGGGAGTGATCTTTGGCATTATCATCGGCTGGTACCGCAGGATTCGCCTGATCTTCGATCCGTTTGTGAACGCACTGTACGCGACGCCGAGAATCGCCATGGTGCCCATGATCATCATCTGGTTCGGCGTGGGCATGGGCTCGAAAATTTTCATCGTCTTCATCACCGCGTTCTTCGCGATTCTAGTGAACACGGTGGCGGGCGTGAGAAATATCGATCGGGACCTGCTGCGCGCGGCGCGCGCCTATTGCGCATCGGACTGGCAGATTTTCACCACGCTGGCGCTGCCCGGATCGGTACCGTTCATCCTGACCGGCGTGCGCCAGGGCGTGGCGCTGGGATTGATCGGCGTGGTGGTGGGCGAGATGTTCGGCGGAAGCCGCGGGATTGGCTTCATGGTGGCGTACGGCGGACAAACCTTCGCTACCGACACACTGTTCGTAGGCGTGCTGATCGTGGCGTTTGCCGGGATCGTGCTGACGTGGCTGGCGGAGCGGCTGGAACGGCGCTTCTCGCGCTGGAAACCGGAGAGATAGCGTGCACGAATTGATAGCGCGGTTGAGCCGGTTGGATTCCTGCGCGGTTTCCGATGCCTTGGACAAATTGGGATTGCCGGGCGCGGTGACTGGCATTCGGCGGTTCTCGTCGGATCGGCGGATCGCAGGACGGGTTCTCACCGTGAAGCTGGACCGGGCGGAAGGACGATCGAACACGCGCCATCTGTGCACGGCCGCGATTGAAGCAGCTTCGCCGGGCGACATCATCGTAGTGGAGCAGCACACCGGCTTGGACGCCGCGTCGTGGGGCGGGAATCTTTCGATTGGCGCGCAGATGCGCGGCGTGGCCGGCGTGATCGTGGATGGACCTGTGCGCGACATCGACGATAGCCGCAAGCTGGATTTCCCGGTGTTCGCACGCGATCACACTGCGCGAACGGCGCGCGGGCGCATCGTGGAAGTGGCCACCGGCGAACCCATCGACGTGGGCGGCGTGACGGTTTCCCCGGGCGACTACGCGGTGGCGGATGGCAGCGCGGCGGTGTTTATCGCGCAGGCTGAAATTGAACGGGTGCTGGAGACGGCCGAGGCCATCGTGGCGCGCGAGGAAGCCATGGCCCAGGCACTGCGCGATGGCCATCCGATCAGCCAGGTGATGGGCGCCAATTACGAGCACATGCTCAAGAAGTCAACCACATGAATCATGCATAACGATGACAATGTTCTGCGGGCTTCGAAGCTCGACACCACGGCGCTGAGCGACGCGATGGACCGCTTGGGCATCGGCGGGCAGTGCCTGGGAATCAAGCCGCTGAATCCCAGCTTTCGCTTGACCGGCCGCGCCTTCACCATCCTCTACGGACCGGCCGGCATGCCGCCCGGTACGGTGGGCGATTACATCGACGACGTGGAGCGGGGCGGCGTTGTGGTGCTGGACAACGGCGGGCGCGAGAACGCCACGGTGTGGGGCGATATTCTGACTATGGTGGCGCACACGCGCGGCGTGGCGGGCACGGTGATCGATGGGGCTTGCCGGGACGTGGCGCTCGCATTGGAGCTGGGCTATCCGATCTTCAGCCGCAGTTACTCCATGCGCACGGGCAAGGATCGGGTGCAGGTGGAGGCCATGGGCGGCGCGGTGAACATCGGCGACGCGCGGGTGGAGGCGGGCGATATTCTGCGCGGCGACAGCGATGGCATCGTGGCGCTACCGCGCGCCCACGAGAGCGCGATTCTGGCCGCGGCCGAGGAGATAGACGCGGTGGAAGAGCGGATTCGCCACGCCGTGCAAGGGGGCCTGAGCCTGCGCGAGGCCCGCGCGCAGCACGGATATCACAAGCTGCAAACCAGGGCTAGGTAGAAGTTGGCTGTTAACCAGCCGGCTTTGCAGTGCGTCAACAGCTTGAGGATTGGAAACCGGAACTTCTAACGCCAGAACTTCTAACGGAGGTGTAACCATGAGGCTCGGAAGCCTGCTCTTGACGTGCGCATTTGCAACCTGCGCGTTTTCCCAAGGGACAACCACAACAGGGACCTTTACCCACGACTACAATTTCCCGCCCGTGGGTCTGGCCAGTTCGGAAACGGCACAGGTGAACATCCTGAACGTGGCCCCCACGTCCGCCTCCGCAACCTCGACCGCGCCTGCCTGCTCCGGCACGGTCACTTTTGTCAACGCCAGCGGAAAAACTATCGGGACGCCGGCGAGTTTCACAACTACCGGATCGGCGATCTTTTCGACGCAGCTCACCTTCAGCCAGCTGGGCGCTACCGGCACACGCGGCGAGTTCGTGGCAAGCATCCAACTGACCAATTCGATCCCGGCCAAGGCTCCGTGCTCGCTGGTGTTTTCGCTCGAGACTTTCGACGACTCAACCGGCGCGACGCACGTTTATTTGGGGAGTTCCGGCATCGGCGCGGTAGTGCCCACACCCATCCTCCCCGTTGGCTTTCATTGATCGATGATCGATTCGAAATGGCGAGGCCGCAAGTGGGATAATGGAAATCCGGCTTGGTCCAATTTCCATAAGAAAGGTGAATTATGAAGCTCGCACGACGATCGATCTTAGCCCTGGCAGCCAGTCTGCTCATGGCCGCAGTCTGCTTCGCACAGTCCGGCAAGAAGGAATACACGTTCCACGGCAAAGTAGAAGCGGTGAACAAGAGCGGCAAAAGCCTGCGTGTCAACGGCGAGAAGGTGGAAGGCTGGATGGGCGCCATGACCATGGATTACAAGATTGATAATCCATCGGTCCTCGACAAAGTGAAACCCGGCGATCAGATCATGGCCACCGTGTACGATGGCGACTACACGCTTCACAAAGTGATGGTGATGCCGCCTAAGAAGTAGGCAGGCCAGCGCACCGACGGTGACTGGCCCGTCGGTCAAGATCCCTTGGTTGTAAGTTCCTTGTAGACCACGTCGGTAAAGCTGGCGAATGCCGGGCCGCGTCCGGCAGGAGCAGGCGGCGGATCGCCCACCGCGGCTTTAATCTCATCCAGCGACTTGCCCTGCGCGACCATTTCTTTGATCTTGGCTCGCTTGGCTTCGGTATCATTGAGCCGCTTCTCGATGTCAGCTTTAGTCTGGATATCCCCGTGTCCGGGCACGTACTGATCGGCGTTCAGCGCCACGATTCCCTTGGCGGTGGTGATCCAACCTTCCGACGAACCATGCTTCTCCAGGTGGATTAGCGGGTCGGGACGCTGCGTGGCGATGATGTCGCCGGTGAATACGATCTTATCGCCAGGCAGATAGATCACCAGATCGCCGCTGGTATGTGCGGGCGCCCAGTGGAACACCTCCAGCTTCACACCGTCGATCTTGAGATTCTCCTTGTTCTTGGTGACCACCTGCGTGGGGAGATGATCGGCCGGTGGTGCGCCTCTGCCGCCCGCGGCGAGAGCGGCCTCCTGCTCCTTCTTATTGTTTTCTTGAGCGATGATCGTGATGCCGCTGGGGAACGAGGCCAAGCCATTCACGTGATCGCCATCGCTGTGCGTGAGGATGACGGTGGTCACCGGCTTGGGCGTGATTTTAGCGATGTCCTCCAGCAGTTCTTTTCCGCCCGCCGGGGTGGTCTTGGCGTCGACAACGATGACGCCTTTGTCGCCGATGATGACCCCGCTGTTTCCGCCGCCCCCCTCCACCCAATAAACATTCGGCTTCAATTGGTGGACCATGAACGGCCCAGGCGCCGGGCGCTGGGCCATGGCGAGGGTGGCCACTGCGAGCGAGCCCGCGGCCGTGATTAGCCTGAGGGAAAAACCTTTGTGCATATTTCGATATTCTCCTCTCCCCACAGACTCTATCACGCGGCTGTGGGTGCGAGGAGCGCCGCCGGTCCGCCACGTTCGGGCGGCAGAATCTTCGCGGACAGTTAATCCCAGTACACGAACGCCATGGCGTTTCCGGTTCCGGCTTCGGACCGGTAGCAGGGAACGTAGTCGACAAGATGGTAGCGGAGGCCGGTTTTATTCATCGCCGAAATCACCGGATACCAGTTTTTGATTTCCGCCGTTCCCACCTTGAATAAACTCTCCGGAATGGCGGCGAGCGCAGCTTCGTCGCCGGCCTTCATGGCGTCCAGGATTTTGCGATCCAGCTCTTCGTCGATCACGAAGTGGGTGAGGCCGCCGGACGCCATCACAGCGACGCGCTTAAACCCATCGAAGCTCTTAATCGCGCGATGCAGTGCGGTGCCTAGATCCAGGCAGCGGTGGTTCTTCGGCACGTTGTGCGGAAAGTGAACATTCAGAATAATCGGGACGCTGGGCGGAGGCGTGTCGCCGAGGATGGAATGATACAGAAACCCGTACGCGTGCGGAATGCCCCCGCGCGGCGCGGCCTTGGGCGTGGAGTCCGATTGCGCGAGATCGAAATCTTCGGCCGCGAGAGAATCCAGGATGTGATCGGCCAGGGCGGTGGCCCCGGGGTAGCTGGCGCCGGCCTCGGGCGAATTTCCAGGCTCGGCGATGTTGATCCCCGGCGGGTTGTTCGCGGGCAGATGCTGCAGGTTTTTGATCTGGGCGCCGCGATAGACGGTGATGGCCGGCGTAAGCCCCTCATCGAAGAACTCCCGCTGATCGTTGCCCAGGATTACGACGGCTTCCGGAGCCGTTTCCTTGAACTTTTGAGTGAGCACTTCCATCGCGCGGTGACACTGCGCAAAGCGCTCTTTCCTGGATTCCACCGTCACCGCTTCGGCGAATCCCGGCACGCGCTCCCGCAGCAGCGTTTCATAGTCGTAAGTCTTGCCGCGATACCAGTGCTTCTTGTTTTCGCGATCGGCCTGCGCCCGCATATCCCATTTTTCGGGAGGCGTGGAGAGCAGCGGACCGTGCGACGATCCGATTCCAAGAACGATTTCTGCCATAAGGATTCAGTTTACTTCAAAGCCGTCTGCTTGAATTCCAGTTTGGCTTTGCTTTCCTCTTCGGCCTTGACTCCCGGGCCGAACAATTGCTCGAAATAATGTTCCCGCACCAGGCGCTCCACGACGCTGTTGTCGATCACCTTGTGGAAGTCGTACGCTTTCATCTGCGCCGCGATGCGCGCATCCGCCTGATGATCGACGATGTACTGGACCGCGGGCGCCAGCACATAAGGCACGCGCTCGTAAGTGTTGGCCTTGCGGTCATGATCGTAGATGCGCCCGATGTCGGCCGGGTTCTGCGTGTCGTACATTCCGTACGCCTTCATGGCCATGGCCTTGTCGTCGTAGTAGCGCTTGATGGCCTCCGCCTGCGCCTTGATCATCAATTCCGGCAGTTTCGGATTGGCCGCGATCTCGCTTTTCTTGAAAACGTAAGCGAGCGGAGCGTAAAGGTCGGCGTTATCGGCGAGATTCGCTATTTCTTTGAAGCCGATCGGCTCGAGCTTGAAATAGGCGGGCGGAGGGACCATGGTGGCATCGATCCGGCCGCTCACCAGCGCCGCGACGCGTCCATTTCCATCCGTTCCCAAAGGGATCCACTCGACGTCGCGGGGGCCGATTCCGTATTTTCCGAGGATAGCCACGGCAAAGCTGTACGGCGGATCGCCGATCTGGCTAACGCCGAATCGTTTGCCCTTCAGATCGCGAATGCTCTTGACGTTGTTGCGCGTCATCATTGCGAACAAGGCGCGGTTCAACGGGCAACCCATGATGACGAGCGACCCATCGCGCATGGCGGCCTGCATGGCCTGATCCATGGGGTAATTGGTCATCTGCGCTTCGCCGCTCTCCATCATCGCGATGCCGGCGGGATGGATGGCGAAGACCAGCTTAGCGTCCAGCCCGTACTTTTGGTAGTAGCCGCCCTCCTTCGCGAGAAAAAGCGGCCAGTTGGCGGGCGCCTTGGCCGGATAGTTCACGGTGATGCTCTTGAGTTGCGCGAAGGCGGGCAGAACCGAGAGTATCGCGGCGCAGAATAGAAGCTTCATGACTCGATGGTCTTGTCCACTTTGAATATCTTTTTGGCGTTGTCTTCGAAGATCAGCTTTTTATCGGCGTCGCTGAGCCAGTCGAAGGCCTCGATCAAATAGCGCGTTTCATCCAGCCATTTTCCGGTGCGCGGATCTTTGACGGTGCCGACGCCCGGCCGCTCAGTGCCGAAAAGACATCGATCGGCGCCCACGGTTTTGATGAGAAGCGCGAGCGAGTCGCTTGAATAGATCACCGTATCGTAGTACAGATTCCGCATGCGGTCCGAGAAGCGCGCGGCGCCGGGAGTGCGGAGCGAACTGGCTTCGAAGCGGGCCCAATGATAAGGAATGGCTCCGCCGCCATGCGAGATGAGGATCTTCAAGGTGGGAAAATCTTTAAATACGTTGGAATTCAACAACGACACGATGCCGATGCTTTCCTCGTTGATGAAATGCAGCGAATAAGGCAGGCGGTCTGACCGGCAGCCCGCCGAGTGGACATGGCCCACAACATCCAGCTCCACCAGTTTTTCGTAGAGCGGATACCAATAGCGGTCTCCCAGCGCCGGAGTGGAAATGCCGCCGGCCTCGCCGGGATCGGGATTGATCAGGCATCCCACGAACCCGAGTTGCTTAACGCATCGCTCCAGTTCCGGAATGCAGTTGCTGACGCCGACGCCGGGGCTCTGCGGCAGCCCGCACACGCCGCGAAATACGTTCGGGTACAGCTTGGTCTGGCGCCCGATGATGTTGTTGGTCTCTTCCATGAACCAGTTGACCAGCTTGGGTTGCTCGCTGTGCATCATCTGGTAAGGGCGGGGAGAGACCAGTTGCATGTCCGTGCCCACTTCCTTGAGTTGCGCAAGATGGGACGAGCCGCCGAAAACCGGGTTGTTCAAGGCTTGCGTGATGTCGTCATCGGTGGCCCCGGCGTTGCCGCGGCCGTGCGCGCCGCGGTGCGAGATCAGACCGGCCTTGTATACGTAAAGCTTGTCCGGCGCGGTGACATGTCCATGGGCGTCGATAATCATAATTGGGTTGGTCGCATGAGAAGGATTGGCGCGCGTTTGCGCAAGCGAGGATTATATCGACATCGGGAAGGAAAGCGCAAAGGCAGAGCGTTCGGAGATTCGCGGCGCCAACAGACGGTGTGCCTGACCTATAGAGACAACGGACGGATGGTGGAACGCCGTCCAAGAAATCAGGGGCGCTGAATCCGTGACGCGCCAGCAGGCCTAAAACCGGCTGATGTTGGCATCATTGATCACCGTGATCGCGCGAATTTCGATGGCGCCCTTGGCACGCGCACAGGGCGTTTGGGCGACCAGACGGATTACCCCGTTCAGGCCGGCCGCTTCGATGATGGAAAAGCCCGCAAGTGGCGCCACGGCAGGAGCGAACGCGCCGTTTGTCGCGCTTGGCTCGCCGTCCCAGGCGCGGACCGTTGTCACCGCCGTTTCCACGGCCGCCATGAGGGCTCCGCGCTTCCGGATCGCCTCGTCCTGCGCGAGCAGCGCGTCTTGTTCATCTTTGCTCAGTGCTTTCCAGTCCTTCTCGGCCCCGTAGGCGAGGCACAGGTATTTCATTGTTTTCTCTCCGTTTCGTTAGACGCCTCGCGCCGCTCGTTGGTACTCCTTCAAGGCAAGCTCTTCAAGGCAAGCTCTTGTGAATTATGTGCGGGTGTGAAAGAATTTCTCACGGAGGTGTTGGCGATGAGGCGTCTTCTCTTTATCGCGATCGCGTGCGTGGCCGGGTTAACTTCCGGAGTGCCTGCGTTCGCACATCATTCGGGCGCCGCGGAGTTCGACTTCCACAAGAAAGTGGACTTAAGCGGCGTGGTAACGAAAGTGGAATGGACGAATCCGCACGCGCACTTTTATATGGACGTGAAGGACTCGAGCGGCAGCGTGGCCAATTGGAATTTCGAACTTGCCAGCCCGAACGTGCTGATTCGGAATGGCTGGAAAAGGAACTCGATCAAGGCCGGCGATATGGTGAGCGTGACCGGGATTCAAGCTAAGGATAGTTCCAATTACGCGAGCGCCGGCACGATTACCTTTCCCGACGGGCACAAGCTGACGTTCCTGGCCGCGGATGATCCTTCGAAATGAGGCAACGAACAAATATGAGCAAGCGAGTAGCGATTGGGGTGGTGAGCGGCGCGCTGTTGGCGGCTTTCTCCCTGGTGGCCCAGACCGAATCCCAAGGGAAAACAGGAAACATCGGCCTGTATCGAAATCAGAAGTTGGCGCCAGATGCGCCGGCGCCCAAGCTCGCCGACGGAACACCGGACCTATCGGGAGTCTGGCTGGGCAGCGGCGCGAACGAAGCCGACATCGCCAATCCCAAAGGGCTGAAGCCGGGCGAGCAGGTGCTGATGCTGCCGTGGGCGGAAGACCTTGTAAAACACCGGTTATCGAAGGAGGATCCGGAGGCGAACTGCCTGCCGGCGGGCATTCCGCGCGGATCGCCGTATCCGTGGAGGATCGTGCAGACCCCGACGCACTACTTCATCCTTTTCGAAGGCAACATCCACAGCTTCCGGCAAATCTTCATGAACGGCAAGCATCCCGACGATCCGGACCCCACCTGGTACGGCAATTCGGTGGGCCACTGGGAGGGCAACACACTGGTGGTGGATACGATTGGCTTCAACGACAAGTTCTGGTTCGACTACAAGGGTCATCCGCACACCGAGAAGCTTCACACCATCGAGCGCTACACGCGCACGGACCTGGGGCACATGTCGATTGAGGTGACGATTGACGATCCGGGTACGTACGTCAAGCCGTTTACGACGGTGGGCAAGGCGACGCTGATGCCGGGGACGGAGCTTTTGGAATATATTTGCCAGGAGAATAATCAGGATTTGCAGAAGCTCACAGGGCCGGCGCGGGTCCGGGCGGGCAGTAAGGTTTCGGATTGCGGGGAGGGCGACGCTGCGGGTCTAGGAGTCGGGCGTTCTTGGTCAAATTGACGTGGAGTCAGCCCCGCTGGGCTTCACGCGCGCTATCGTGCAAACTTCTTGAACGCCGTTTCCGGACCGCGAGAGTGGCACGGGGCCACGGCGCCCACAAAACCGGCCCAAGCGGAAGGCGAGTCGGAGCATTTGGCGCGTTGTGGAGAAAAATGCGTCCGGATCACTTACCTGTCGTCAACGCCATTCAAGGTCGCCCGCCGCAACGAGAGCCCTCACGCGTGCAAGCTCTTGGGTCAGCGGTTCTTGATCCGGTACCGTTAATGTCAACGTAAGGCTGATTTCCTGAGGCGGCCCACCTGCGGGCTTGTTCAAGGCATTCTCTAATTCACTCGAAAATTTGAGTGCAAACTGTTCAATCTCGGCCACAGCGTTGTCACATAAGCTCGCCGCTAAGCTTCGTAGTTGAAGGAGTTCGTTCACTGTGGACAGACAGAGGAAGTCCAGTTTCCACTGCATAAGCGACCGGTAGCTACTCCCGATGCGGCTTGCTACATAGACAATTCCCTCGGGGTCCCCTGGGTGTCCAGGCGGCGCCAGCGCGACCGGTAAGGCCTTATCAAACAGCGCCTGCAGAATCGCAATGATCCGCACGGCTTCCGAGTTTTTCTGTTGAATCCACCGAATAAGCTCTGAAGGCTCGAGGAAGGTTTCAGATCCCAATGCCAGGTTGTAGATCCAGTCCCGTCTCAAATCCGTGCTTGACGATATTTCGCGCCGAAGCCCCTCGCTGAACAAGCGGTGTTCCCAAGCCGGCGGCTTCTCGATGACCAACCGTAGTTCACGTCCCGACAGATGTTTATATCCCGACAGAACCGCACCGGAAACAGAGGCCCGGGTGCGAAGCTCCAGGGCATCGGCAAACAGATATGCTAGCTGCGTCCGTAGAATCGAAATGATGTCTTGAGCTGTATCGAAGGCAAATACCCAGTCCTTTCCGCCTTCGCGAACCTCCGATACGAATTGAAGCAGCTTCGTGGAGTCGACGACACCGTTGAAATCGCCAGTCGGGTTCGCCTTCCAGACAGTCAGGATATCGATGATCGACCGCATCACAAAAATATGAACAGGAATGCCTTTGGCCCTGGCCGTGACGTATTCGAGATTTGTTACCGATTTGCCGTGTTCGGCCACCGAGCCGTATTTCCCACCGATCACCAGGACAAACACGTCCGCCCTGTTCTCTACAGCTTTGCGGCAGTTTTCAACCGTTGTCACATCGGGGTCAACCGGGAAGCTTGGATATTCCGATAGGACCGGCTCGAAGCCTGCCTGATCCATGTAATGATAGAAATCCGCTCGAAGCTGTTTCAGGTCGTAACACGTCGAACTGACGAATATTGACGGCTTACGCATGTGATGGGCGCTGCTTACGGGCGGCTGCTTCATTGTACCGGGAATGCCAGCCGGGGCAATTGAGTCTTAATTGAGGTTTCGCGTTAACAGTTTCAGATGATCGTCCCGGGCGCGGTTCGGGTAATTCCATTCAAAGGACGAAAGACCAGATAGCAGCGTCGCGCGCGATGGACATCTGCGATTGGGCGCTCGACGGGAATGTCGCGAGAGTACCAACCAAATTGAAAGTTGGAACAGAGGAATTCGAAGATCATCTTGGATTCGGTGGTCCGCTCTTGGTCGCCCACACCCTGCTCGCGGATTGAGCCCACGTTCTCCAAAAGTCTGATTCCGGGAAGTTTGGATTCACCCAGACGTAACTTGGACCTTGATGCCCTCCAGGCGAAGCCGGCAACCGGCGACGACGCCATGATTTTTGCCGCCAAGAAGAATCAGCGTGCTTGTCGAGTCTTCCTTCGTGATCAGGCGTCCGCCCACACCTTGCGTGCGGTCTCCACCACCAATTCCAACTTGCGCCACTGCTGATCCTCAGTAAGCAGATTGCCCTCCAGCACGCTCGCGAATCCGCACTGCGGGCTGAGCGCGAGCTGATCCACGGGCACGTATTTGCTGGCCTCTTCGATGCGGCGCAGCAACTGATCGGACGTCTCCATTTCAGACAGCTTGGTGCTCACCAGCCCCAGCACCACCGTCTTTCCGGGAGGCACGAAGCGCAGCGGCTCGAAGGTGCCCGCGCGCTCGGACTCATATTCCAGCAGAAACGCATCCACGTTGAGCTGGTTAAACAGCTTCTCGGCGATGGGATCGTAGCCGCCCTCGGCATACCACTGGCTGCGATTGTTGCCGCGGCACAAATGGATGGCCACCCGCGGGCCGCCCGCTGAAGCGTCGCCGCGAGCGCCCTCGATGCACGCGTTGTCCACGCGGATGGCTTCGTCCAGCGCCTGCTCGGGATCCACGCCCATCTCGTCGCGCACGTAGCGCCGCCATTTGGGATCGATGTAGTAGCTGTAGCGTGGCGCGTCGATCTGGATGTATTGCACGCCCTCGCGCGCCAAGGCCTGGATCTCGGCTTTGAAAATAGGCACGATGTCCCACAGGAATTCCGAGTAGGTGCCGTAGGCCGGATCGCTCAGTCCCCGCTTGTACGCGATGGCCGGGAACTGGTTGGGCGTGGGCAGCGTCATCTTGATATCGCCGGGCGCGTGCTGCTTCAGGAACGCCACCTCATGCGCGGTGAGCCGCTTCTTCTGGCGGATCTTCGAGGTCACCACTCCGGGCAGCCGGTTTTTCAGGCCGGCCACGGCGACTGCGCCGCTGGCTGCGATCTTCCAATCGCGCGTGATGGCTTCGGCGTCATCGAGGCCTTCCACCGATTCATTGAAGTCGCCCATGAAGCCGACGCGGCGAAACTCGCCGTCGGTAAAGATCCGAAACCCGAGATCCTTCTGGCGCTGGAGCACACGTTCGATCTCGCGGTCCTCAATTTGCTTCAGTTGTTCCGGAGTGATGGAGGGATTCTTGCGCGCCTCGATCAGCTCGGGCGGGCGTAAAAAGCTGCCGACATGATCGGCGCGGTATGGATTGCGCATGGTCAATAGAACCTTATTTCAGCACCGGGCTTCGTACGCCCATGGCTGAGAGAAATGCTTCGCGGATTTCGGCAGGTTGTCCCTGCTGAAATGGGTAGTCTTCTCTGATTTGCCGGCCGTGAATCGGATGATTCGCCAGTTCGTCGCGGGTCAGGCCTTCGGTAAGCAATTTCCGCTCGGCTACCGGCAGGGCGACGCACTGGTTCACTTGGGGATCGCGAATGGTGGCTTTGGGATCTTCGCCTCTCGCCACCGCTTCCAGATCGCTCAAGAAGCGCTTGCGCAGCATCAACACGCCTCGGTCGCTGGTGCCCAGGTGCTCCTCGGTCCGGTCCGCAACGGTTCCCTGGCCGATCCATGCAACGAAGTCCTGATTCATCACGTGGCTCGATATCCGGCGGCCCGTCTCAGCGTCGGCAACAGGACCGTGCCATGCCGGGATCCGTTCCTGCACGTAGGGTTCATTCTCCTTAGGCACGCGGCTGAACGCCCAGGTGACACTCAGCGTATGCTGGTTGTCCACCGGAACGCGCCACTCGAAGTGATCGCCGGTGAAGAGCGCGTTCGGCCACAGGCAGACGCGGCCGACGGTCCACATGGGATCGGATTCGCTCATGCCTTCGCGGATGCGCCGGTAGACGAAGCCGTAATCGAACTCCTCGAACTCCAGCTTCAGATGCCGCGGCGAATACGGGCCCAGCTTGTCATTCAACCGGACGCTCCAGTTCATGTGCATCCACTCGAAGTGCAGCGGATCGATGGAATTTTCCTGGCATTGAAGCCAGTTGCAGGGCACGTCGGCGAAGACAATCTGTACAAAACCGTTCTTCCACGTGAAGGGCTCCCAGTTGGGCACCAGCGGCGCCGGCTCGGGGCCCAGGTAAGCCCAAATCAGTCCGGCCCTGGTCTCAACCGGATAAGCTTTGATGCGGACCTTGTCCTTGAAGCGGGCCTCGGGCGCGGCGGCGTCCTCATAAGGTTGCTCTGTGCAGCGGCCGTCCTGGTTGAACAGCCAGCCATGATAGTTGCAGCGCAGCCCGCACTGTTCCACGAAGCCGTAGGACGTGTCGGCGCGGCGGTGCGGGCACTGGCGGTCGACCAGGCCGAAGGCTCCGCTCAGATCCTTGTAAAGCGTCAGATCTTCGCCCAGCAGGCGGACCGGTTTGATGGATATGTCTTCGAACTCGCTCACCGCGGCTACCGGCATCCAATAGCGGCGCAACAGATCGCCCATTGGCGTGCCGGGGCCGACTTGCGTGAGAAGTTGGTTCTTAGAGCTATCGAGCATTTGTTACACCGTCCTCCACAGCAATTTATCGTATGCCATAATCGCGCGCGGTTGTCAGGCATCGAAGTAGAGCACGCGCATGCAAGCAACAACCGGGCCGATACGAAGCGGTGGGCGGAAACGGAGCCGGCCGCGTCCGAGCAATACGCTGCCGCGAGGATTAGTTCATTTCTGGTCGTTGGGTGTGGGGCTGCCGGATGCGGGTCCGCGCCCAGGGGCTGGGCCCACGCGAGGAACTTGAAAACCTGGTGGCACGTGCGTCAAGGTATGCACGAAACGCAGCTTGCCCTTCTCTACTCGAAACATGTGAGTATCCGGCAATCCGCCGACTCCGAACGTGCAAAACGCGACCACCGCTCCCATCGCCTCATCGACGATGAAGCGCCGCGCGACGATGTTGACGCCGCCGGGCACGCCCACCTGGCAGCTATCTTGCGGCTCGCCTTTCCCGGTGCGAATACCGCCTTCCGTCCGTTCACACGGGTAGCCCCACGGCACTAAATCGACCTTCTTCTCTAAGAACGCGTCCAGGTAGGCATTGGCCGCGGCGACCAGGGTGTCGCGGCTATCGCGCTGTGCAGGAGGAATCTCTCCCCAATCTTCACCGGGCGACCATTTGAAGTAATTGTTCGCGTTGAACAGCCAGTCGCCTTGCTGGGTCACAATCGATTCGATTTCCGCGATCTTGTCGTGATTCACCCGCAGGCGCGTGCCGATGACGTACGGGTGGCTTTTATCGGTGACGATCACCTCGGTAAAGGTCTGACAGGTCGCAGGGTCGATCAAGGTTCGGTGAAAATCGATCTTCAGCGGTTTCTGAATGACACCCGATTTGATATCCACCACCTTCAGGTTCTCGATATAAGCCAGCCCCTTCGCCAGCGGCAGGCCGGAAGGATCGCCCTTGCCTTGAGCCGCAATATAGAGATTGGTGGCCTCCTGGAGGCCGTCGGGCGTGCAGGCCACCTGCGCGAAACTCGCCGCCGGCGCCAAGAGTGCGGCCGAGAATGCAATCCATATAAAAGCGCTACGATTCATCGAATTTCTCCCATTGATTGTTCCAAAAGTCCAGGGCGGCTGGTTTTAATTTCCGCCTTTCAGTTTAATTTCGGCGGTATCGCCTTTCACCTCGACGGTGGTTCCGAAGGGCCGTGACAACCCGGCCAGCCGCTCGAGAATATAATGCGCCTGCTCGCCGGTGGCCGGTGTTGGCAGGCCGCGCGTCTGGAGGAAGAGATTGTTGGTGTGTTCGTCCTGAGTGTCGGCCTGCCCTTGGCCAATCTTATTCAGAGCCACCGGCCGGAAGCGAATCGATTGCAGATTTTTGCCCTGGAAGTCGACGTAGGCCACCACGCTTTCCCAATCGATGGGCTCATCCAGCAGAACGTCGATCGGCGGCGCTTGAAAAATGAAATTACCCAGATCGAAAAAGATGGGCCGGCCGTGATAAATCTCGATGCCATGCAGCAATGGTGCGCCATGCATCACGACGATGTCGGCACCCGCATCCACTTCAGCGTGCGTCCACTTCTTGAGCCAATCGGGCGGGGCCAGCCGTTCCGGCAGCTCTTCCAGCATGATGGTGCGGAAAGGCTTGTCGAATACGTGATTATGTTCGTACACGATGACCAGGTCGGCATGCTTCTTGGCCTCTCGGATACTCTGCAGGATGCGCTCCGTGTCTGCTTGGTTCGGCTTGTCGTTTTCCACGCGAAGCTCGTTCACACCCGGCCGGGTTGCGGTGGCGGACCCACCCTCGGCAATCAGCCCGGACGCCATCCCGACCAGTGCAACGGTGCCCTTGGGTGTGTGCAGGTACCCGGCCGCCGCGGCTTCCTGGATGTTATTCCCGGTACCGGCATGCGCGAGCTTCAGGCGGGCGGCCTCCTGCAGCGTGTTCTCGATGCCAGGAAGCTTGAGATCGAACGCGTGATTGTTGGATAGCGACACCAGGTTGAAGCCGAATGACTTCAGCGCGTCGAGCGCTGCGGGCGGCGAGAGAAACCGGCCGTCCATATGCGACTGGCCTTTTTTCTCGTCGACGATGGTAGTTTCGAAATTCGTGAACACCACGTCGCCTTTTAACAGCGACTTGATCACTGGCACCTCGGACGGCGCATGAACGCGGATGTCCGAGCGAATCATCGATTGTCCAGTCAGCGTGATGCTGATCGTAGCCGATTGCGCGCGCAGCGGCACCCACACCGCTTCTGCGGCGAGAACGCAACCGGCGGCCAGAATGATCCGCCGGCCTTTTGATCGTGCAGTCATCATTCCTCCGGTGCGAACGCCAGCAGGACGTTGCCCGCGATGGCGCCGTTGCGCGCGTAGCCTGAGTTCACAAACAACATGCCGCCCGCCAGCACGGGACCGGCGCCATCCAGAGAGCCGCCTTTGCCAGGGACTCCATTCACAGTTTCATAGTCGCGTACGGTGTCGAAGTCCCAAAGCACGCGGCCGTCCTCGGCGGCGTAAGCGCGCAAGTGGCCGTCGTCCGATCCGGAAAACACCACCCCGGGAATCGCCGTCACGGCGGCAGGCTGTGCTGGACTGCACTTTGGCCTGGTTCCGCAGGGCTGCGGCGCGGCATACCAGACCTTCTCGCCGTTCGATATTCGGAGCGCGGTCAGCCCGCCGCCCTTGCTGGGATCGGGCGGCAATCCCGGCCGGGAGACGGTGCCTGGAGGGGCCTTTCTAACCAGATCCGAAACCGCGGCGTACACTTGCCGGCCGTCGCTGGCCATGCCCCATTGCACGCCGCCATTGGTGCCGCCTTTGCCGACGCGCGTCTGCCACAGAATGGCGCCTTTCTGGTCCGGGTCCAGCGCGTAGACCACGCCCGACTTCTGTCCAGCCAGCAATATGTCACGGCCGGCGGGAAGCTTCTCCATCAATACAGAAGAACCGAAATCGTAATCGGGCCCGGGGCATCCACGTCCCGCGCAGGCGCCGGCGAAGATATCGCCAGGGGTCACTTGTTTGGACCACACGATTCGTCCGGTCTTCAGCTCCAGCGCCAGCACTGAATCGCTCATGTCCGTGGCGGGAGTTGAGTAATTGTCGCCCGTCGCGATGTACAACAAGCCGCGCTTCAGATCCACCGTCGGCGATCCCCAGACGCCCGCGCCGGAAGGCCCCCAGGATCCAACCGTGCCCGAACCTTTATCGAGTTCCCTGGCCTTTTCAGGAACCGTGTAAGTCTTCCAGACCTGGACGCCATCCTTGGCACGCAACGCCGTAACGCTACCCCGGAACGTACAACACGGATATTCCGGATTGCTGGATCGGGGCTCTTCCATGGAAGCGGCGGGAATGAAGACCACTCCATCGTGCACGGCGGCGGAACCGGTGAGGCGCGTGGTATCGTGCGGCTCGGGCTTTTTCTTCCAGAGCATGCGTCCGCTCTCGGCTTCCAACCCGTAGACCCAACCGGTGAGATCGGTGAACACCAGAACGTACTTCTTGCCGTCAGGCACCGCGACGATGGCGGATCGCACCGGCCCGTCGGCCTGGTACACCCAGCGGACGCAGCCGGAATCCGTGCTTAGCGCTTGCACCGCGCCGCCGGCGCTGCCGACGAACAATGTCTTGCCCAGCACGGTGGGGGCGCCGAACGCGCTGACATCGCCTCGGAACGCATAGGTCCACTTTAACTTGAGCTTTCCCACGTTATTGAGTGCGATGCCGCTGGCGGTGGTGTACCGCGTGTTGGACGGGCCGGGCCCCCAGCCGTTCCAAGTTGGACTCGGCGAAGCTCCGATATTCACGGTGCGATCCGAGCAGTAAGCCTGCGCGGGAAGCGGAGGGTCGGCACGCTCCACACCCAGATACTTGGCAACGGCCTCGCGCTCCTCACTACTCAGGACGTAGGCGACGTTGACCATCACGCCAAAATTCAGGGTTCGTACAATTCGCGCCACCGACAACTGTTGGAGCGCTTCCTTCGGCGGCGCCGATTCATTCGCCGAGTCGTGACAGGAGGCGCAACGCTTTTGATACACGGCCTCACCGGAGACGGCGGCCACGCAAGGCATGGCTGCGATGGCCGTCAGCAGCGCGAATGCGGGCGCGAATACGGAAAAGACAGGCCGAATGGACACGCGGTCATTTTACATGAGGCGATTGGCGCGCGGGGTGGTCCGTTGCCGCGGATCAAAGCGGCAGGGCCCGCGTCGCACACCGGTCCGGCGCGGCGCGCCCGTGACTAGCGGGCTTTGGAGAAACCCGGAGTAGGAATGCTGGCCACAGATGAACTCGGATAAACACGGATGTTCAGGCCAGGGCTTTTCCGTACAGCACCAGCAAGCGGCTCCACGCCTTCTCGGCTTGGGGCTCGTTGTAGACGGTCGTGTCCGGAGGGCACCAGCCGTGCAACGCGCCAGTGTACACTTCGATTTCCGCGGGCAGGTCCGCCTTGGCGAACGTCTCTTTCATAACGTCCTTGTCCTTGGGCGACTTCTTATCGTCATTGGCCGCGATCGCGATGAGGAACTGCGCCTTGCTCTTGGCGGCCTCCAGATGCGGACTGTTTGGCATGTCCGTCACCAGTCCGCCACCGTGGAAAGTGGCCACTGCTCCGACGCGATCGGGCACGGCAGCCGCGGTACGGAACGCCATCGGGCCGCCCATGCAATAGCCCTGCGTACCCATCTTCCGATTTTTGGCAACTGACGATTGCTGGTCGAGCCACCCGATAAACGCCTTGGCATCCGTCATGTGCGTGGTCTCATTCAGCGTTTTCGCCAGCGGTAGCAGCGTTGGGATCGGAGTAGCGGCGCCGGCGTCGGCAGTGGGGGCTTTCTTGGTGCGATAGAAAGGATTCACCACCAGCACCGAGTAGCCCGATTCGGCGAGCCTTTTGGCCATCATGCGGAACGCCGGCCGCAGCCCGAAGATATCCGGCCACATGAGAACGCCGGGGGCTGTGCCGCTGGCTGGATGCACAAAGTAGCAATCAGCGGTGCCGTCCGGAGTGGTCACGTTCACATCGGATTCGGACACCGTGACCGCGTTCGCCACCTGCGGCAGCAGCATCGCCATGCCTGCTCCCAACATGGCGCCGCCGAATTGCTTACGTGTCAGTAAGCCGAGCGCTTCGTACTCTTCCCGGTCTTTCTCAAAATGATCCTGATCGCACATGTTCGCTCCTTATCGGGCATGCTTGCCGCATACCGGGATATTGTATATCACTCGGCCTTTGGAGCGATCAGAGCAATTGGAGCGATCATAACAATCGGAAGTTAACTTCAATCTGCGCTTGCACCGGAACTGGCTTGCCATCCTTCTTGCCGGGGTTGAATTTCCATTTCTGGACAGCTTCGACGGCCTTCTGGTCCAGGCCTAAGCCGAGCGGCCGCAGAACTCTGATGTCGCGCGGATTGCCATGCTCATCCACCACCACGAACAGCAGGACCGTGCCCTGGAACTTGGCCTTGCGCGCTTCTTCAGAATACTCAGGCTCCACTTTATAGATGACGCTGGGCGGAGACACACCGCCGCCAATCGTGTAAGCGCCGCCGCTCATGCCCCCGCCCGAACCGGGACCGAAGCCGGGTCCGGAACCTGGTCCGACACCGCCGCCGCGTCCCGTACCCATGCCGCCGCCCGCGCCAAATCCGTTCGAGGCCAGCCCGGAGCGCGCCAGCGGATCGCCCAACTGATCCATATTCACCTTGGGGATGTTGGCATCGGGCTGAATGATCAAGGTTGGATCCATCACCAGTTTGGGATTTTCCACATGAGTGATCATGGGTGGCACAAACTGCCGGTTGGCCAGCTTCGGCAGCCTTCCTTTGCTGACCGGCGTGGACGAGCGGTCGCCACCACCACCACCGCCCGCCATCCTGTTCTTTTTCACGGTGGCTTGATACGGGGCGATATCGGGAGCGATCAATTGAACCTGATTCACAACCATCCGCTGAACAGTTTTGTTGGTCCCGATCAGAAACAGCAGACCGATGACGCACACGTGGACCAGAACGGAGGTTGCACCGGCTCGCCTTCCCTGCCCTCGGAATCCACCCCAGATATCCTGGACCGGCAGTGGCTTCGACGTGAGTTGCAGCGGTGGAAGGTCACGCGCATGAATCGCGTCTTGGATGGCCGCGATGATATTCGAATACCATGCGCGATCGAGAGATGCCGGTGTGAGAAGAAGAACCGGCGCAGTTGCGAAACCGGAATGCATTCCGCGCTGGCCGGCATGCTGGACGGAAGCTCGAAACCACGCGAGCGGCTTGGAGATGCTCTCCATTTCAGCGCGGCAAGCGGCGCATTCCCGTGCGTGACCCTGCCGGTCCGAATCGCCAGCGCTAATCAGGCACTCAAAAATTTCCTGCGAAGTTAGATGTTGGCTCATTTCTTTTGCTCCTCAAGGGTGGTCCGCACCGACTTTAATGCACGGAACAGGTGCGTTTTCACGGTTCCTTCTTTCATTCCCGTGATCGCGGCGATCTCCAGCAGTTCCATGTCCTCCCCGAATCGGAGCAAAAACACGGTTCGTTGTTTCCCGGATAATCGGGCCGCAACCTTCCAGATTTTCTCCACCTGTTGCTTTGCTACCGCCATCTGTTCGGGAGACATCTGCCGGTCCGGGATCCAATCCCCGGCGTCGGACAGATCAATATCGGCGCGTAGCTTGCGCCTCCAGAACTTCAGGCGGCCGCTTGCCTCGTGACTGCGCACCAGATTCGCGGCGATCTGCATCAGCCAGGTTCCGGCGCTCGAAGCGCTGCGAAGCTGGCCGCGAGCCTGGTAGGCCCTCACGAAACAATCCTGCGTCAGGTTTTCGGCCGATTCCTGATTCCGAAGCGACGCCAGAATAAACCGGAAGATCCGCGGACGATACTGCTCGAATAACTCTTCAAAGTTATCGAGCGAACCACCGCTTCCCACGGTTTCCGGCGCCACCTCGGACGAAAGAGCTCTTTCCATCCGCCCATTTAGACCGATTTGGCTGGCGAAGGGTTTACATAGAAATGTTACGGTTAGCGTGCGGGGGATGCGAACTCACAACCAGTGTTCCTCAGCCATTTTGCGAATCGACGATCCGGAGCTAGCGTGGGCTGCGCTACTTCAACCTATTGGCTTCCGCTTCTACAGGTGGCGCCCCGGCTCAATTAGGGCGGCTTTTTGCGGTGCCGAACCTCGAACGGGGTTGGAACCTCCGCGACAAGTCCTGGCTGCCGCTTACCGTGA
Source organism: Bryobacterales bacterium (assembly GCA_963776805.1). Lineage (GTDB taxonomy): Bacteria > Acidobacteriota > Terriglobia > Bryobacterales > Bryobacteraceae > Palsa-89. The sequence goes on along the minus strand of CAVZOD010000025.1, from coordinate 1,524,255 downwards.
ATTCTTTGATAAACTCGGGCCGTATCAGCAAGCCTGCAACTGCCAAGAGAAGGATAATGAACAAGCGCCAATTCCTGCGCCGGACCCGTGACCTGGCCGCCTTCGCCTCACTCGGTGGCGTCCCAAGCGCGCTGCTGACCTCGCTGGATGCGCAGACCGTGAACTCTTCAAGCGCTCCCAGGGATAATCGCGTCGCTCGTGTCACTGCGACCGCGGTGAATGTCCCTTGTGATTATGTGGCGGGATCTTACAAGCGGCCGATCCGCATGGGCGGCGTGGTCGCTGAAGTGGAGACCGCCGACGGTCTTACCGGGCACGGGTTCACTTCGATCATCAACGATCAGATCGTCGTGCCGGCCATCCGTGACCTCATAGCGCCGTACCTCAAAGGCAAGGACGCCATGGCCCGCGAAATGATTTCCGAGGACCTCTATTGGCGCATGACGCCGCGAGGCCAGTCGGGCCACGTGGTGCAAGCCCTCGCGGCCGTCGATTGCGCACTCTGGGACATTGCGGGGAAGCGCTACAACGAGCCTATCTGGCGGCTGCTCGGAGGGGCTCGCAACGAAGTCCGGGTCTACACTACGTGCGGGCAGAATTTCCTGACCCGAGACGAACTCGCGCAGTCCGCCCGCGACATGGTGAAAAGCGGCCTGCCCCGCCTGAAAATGGTCGTTGCCTCGGGCGCCGCCGATATCGACAGAGCCAACAAGTCCATTGAAGCGATCCTCAGTGAAGACGTGGCTCGTGTCCGCGTTATGCGCGAAGCCGCGGGACCCGAAGCCTCCGTCTCGATCGACGCCAATCAGAGCCTCGACGAATATCAGGCGCGTCACTTCGCCCGACAGATTGCCGATTACAACATTGGCTTCTTCGAGGAGCCTCTGCGTGCGAACGACGTTGAGAGGCTTGCAGAATTCCGCCGCCAAGCGCCTATGCCAATCGCGGCAGGGCAGAACGAAACGAAACTCTCCCGCTGGCGCGACATGCTGGAGAATAACGCCGTGGACCTGCTTCAACTCAACGTCTGCATGGGCGGTGGTTTCACGGCTGCTGTGAAGGTGGCCGGAATGGCCCAGGCGTTCGGTGTTCCCATCGCCAATGCGGGGGCGTATTCGAACTTTAATATGCACCTGCACGCCGGAGTCGCGAATGGTGGCCTGTGCGAATGGCACCTGAGCGCGGTCGCCATGTGCCGTGTCCTTTATAAAGGGGCTCCCGAACTTACGGGGGGCGACCGCATCGTGCTGCCGAAAACCCCTGGCCTCGGCTTCGAATTGAATCGCGACGCCATGAAGGACTTCGCGGCGAAGAGCTAATTGTGTACAACGGCCGCGACAATTCTGCCGCCGTAAAGCCGTAGCGTCCGAAAGAGAAAGTACTCCCGTTGATACTCTTGTGGCGATTCCATACAGCCAGCGCTATACAACCAGTGCTATACAAAAAGAATGATTCGATTGACCGCGAGTTTGCTTGGCATTACCTTCCTGCTTTGCGCTCCCGCCTTTTGCGCCAATCCATCCACCATCGGCGAGGTTCTGAATTCCCAGTTCAACATCTGGGAGCAGGAAATCACGTCGGCAGTAGAGGCCATGCCCGCCGACAAGTTCGATTTCGCCCCCACCGCCGGCGAATTCACGGGAGCTCGCACTTTCGGCCAGCAGGCCAAGCACCTGGCGGCCGTTATTTACGGTTTTTCAGCGGGCGTGCTCGGTGAAAAGCCGCCCGCGGACACCGGCAAGCTGAACGAAGGACCCGAGTCGCTGCGGACTAAGGCGCAGATTGTCGGGTATGTGAAAGGCGCTTTCGCTTACGGGCACAAAGCCATGCTCTCGTTGACCGAGAAAAATGAGTTGAACAGAGCGGAACGCGGAGGCCAGGCGACGCCTCTCTACGAAGCGGTGTTCCTGATGAGCCACAGCATGGACCACTACGGGCAGATGGTGGAGTACCTTCGAATGAACGGCATCGTTCCGCCGGCTAGCAGGCCGCAAGGGCGGTAATTCAATGGCTGCAGTGAATGCCCTACTCGACTAACGACCATCTGCCGAACTCGATCGGCGCCACCTCCCTGAGCACGGACAGGACACTAAGCGCGCCAAGGGAGATTCCAAATAATGCGTCCGGCGTGCCTGCCGTGAAGCAAACGGCGTCGCGTTCTTCCACTGTCACGGACTTTTTCTGCGCAGCTGCCGTCCGAGGCACCATCGTGCGTAGTTTCTACTCAATGTAACGCAAAAAGACGAAATAAAATGCCCTCATCGCTGCCGGGATTGGATGGATGGTCGGCGGCGCCTTCGCCGGCTGCATGTCCTTTTTGAAAAGTCAGTTTAACGTCGGAAAGCGCAAAAACGACAGCCAACGTTTTAGACGATACTGCAATCGGGAAAAAAGGTGCGAGCAGCTTGGCTAAGTGTGTTTACTTTTGCATCGCGTGTGTTTAGAATACCTGGAAGCTTTCAGATTAAAAGAGTGGAAAAAGTGAGTTTGGGCTGTGCTAATCCGCGTCTGCGTTGGGTGCCTTACCGTGTGTTCCGCAGGTTAGGTTGGTTAACGATACTCCGGACGCAGCCAGCTCGGCCCAGGCAGCGCCGGCCCAAACTGGGCGGAGATTGGCAGAAATCCCGATGAATGCAACGCCACAAATCAGTGCGGAAGCCAATGAGCTTGCCCTGAGAATCGTCGAGATGGTGAAGGCGGCGCCGGCGAAGGCTCCTTGGGGGGAATCCCGGGCAGATTTGATCAACAACTTGAAGGGAGTTGTTGCGGCTCTTGAAGTAAACGATTCCGACAGCGTCCTGCAAAACAAGTTGGAGCAGGCGTTCACAAACGATCCTTTGCTGGCCGGCACCATCTTCCGAAGCCACGATTGGCCGTGGCCTTTCCGGCTGGTTCTGCGCCAGGAGCTGGAACAGATTGGATGGCGGCGAGCCCGTATGGATGGAGGCGCACCCCCTCAGCAGGCCAATGCGCCCGACGTTTACCTTCTCGCTGGAGACTCTGCGCTGTTTGGGCTGGCACTTTCCGGGGGCGGCATTCGCAGCGCTACCTTCAACCTGGGTGTGCTCCAGCGCCTGGCGGAAAAGTGCCTTCTGAATCAAGTCGATTACCTCTCGACAGTTTCCGGAGGGGGATACATCGGCACGTGGCTCAGTTCGTGGATCCAGCGGCTAAATAACCCGGCGGAGGTTTTCCGTTCGTTGTCGCCAGCGGACAATCCAGATCCCAATGCTTCCGCGGTGAGACCCATTCGATTTTTGCGGCAGTTCAGCAATTATCTTACGCCGCGTATTGGCTTATTTAGCTCCGATACGTGGGCTATGATCGCGATCTACATACGCAATGTGGCACTCAACCTGGCGATTCTGATTAGCGGATTCGCCGCGCTGTTGCTGCTTCCGCGGTTGATTGGCAATTCCTGGACGCCTCCTCCAGCGGCACCAGCTCCAGTTCCATTCATCCACATGCCCTGGCTACTGATTGGTCTTGCTCTGCTCGTTGCAGCCGTAGGCTGGATCTCCCAAAACGTTAAACACGCCACCGATACCAGGGTGTCCGAAGCCCAAGCGAATCCGGGCGGATTTTATGGGCAACTCGGGATACAAGTTTTCTGCTGCGCTCCGCTGCTCCTCAGCGCATATGCGATGTCGTGGTGGGTTTGGGAGAACCTTAAGCCACTTCTCGCGGCCCCGGGGTGGTTATACGGGGCTCCGGCGGGTGGTTTTGCGGCTCTTTCGCTGGTCCTGGCGACTGCCAGCAACCTGGATGCCCGTTTCAATGAACGCATTGAAGAAAACAAGCCGCTTGATTGGGCTGTTCGACTCTTAGTTCCAGCCGGCGTCGCAATCACAGGATTAGCTCTCTTTCGAGGCTATGTGGCGATCCTGAATTACTTCGCTGGTTTAGCAGACCAAGGATCGTGGCACGCTCTGGTGTTCGGCCCGCCCTTGTTTCTCATGATGCTCAGCATCGCAGGAATTGTACACGTCGGGCTTTTGGGAATCGACCTGCTCGATTCCGGCCGCGAATGGCTAAGCCGGTTTCGCGGTCTCACCAATATCTATACAACGTTCTGGCTCGGGCTCTTTATCGCTTCCGTCTATGGAGGATTGCTCTTCGCAAAGTTTGCTTTGTGGAGTTCCCGAACGCTGGCTGCCCTGGGCGTGGCATGGGTGGTCACCACCATCACATCCTTCCTGGCCGGCGGCAGCGCCAAGAGCGGCGATCCGAATGAGCCGCAGCGCGGCGTTTCGATTGGACAGATCGCGGTCAAGATTGGACCGCCCGTCTTCGCGCTGGGATTCATCTGGGCTATCGCGGTCGTGATGCATTTGCTCCTGGCGCTCGGATCCCCCAGCATGGCGTCCGGCTCGGTTCTGTCATTTTCAGATATCGAACGCTCTTACTGGTCCGTGCTGAAGCCTGCATCCTACTTTTTTCTGGTCCCACCTCCCGGGACAAGCTATGGCTTGCGTGATTTGTACATTCTGTTGCCCGGTACTTTGGCGCTGGTTTGCGCCGGAGTCGCGCTGCTGCTAGCGTGGCGCGTGGATATCAACGAATTTTCCATGCACCATTTCTACAAGAATCGGCTGGTCCGTTGTTACCTGGGAGCGACCAACAAAAGTCGCAGGCCGAATCCTTTCACAGGTTTCGATCAGAACGATGACATTCTTTTGTCGGAATTTAGGCCCCAAGACTGTGGAGCGCCCTATCACATTATCAACACGACCTTGAATCTTTCCGCGGGCAAGAATTTGGCGTGGCAGGAGCGCAAAGCTGCCTCGTTCTTCTTCAGCCCGTTATTTTCGGGCTACGATTACAATCTTGCTTCCCCCGAAGCCAGCATCCCGGAGAAGAGCAATTTCAGAAGCCGAACCCGAGGCTCGTTACGCTCCTGTGCCTTTCGCCTGACCAGAAAGTATGCCTTCAAGGGAGGAGTTCATATCGGTACGGCCATGTCTATCTCCGGCGCGGCGGCCGATCCGAACCAAGGCTACAATACCTCGCCCGCCATTGCGTTCCTGATGACCGTGTTTGACGTGCGTTTAGGCTGGTGGCTGGGCAATCCGCGCATCGATAAAAAGTCCAAGCTGCGCAGTCCGGTGTTCGGCTTAGCCGCGCTCATCAGTGAATTGCTGGGCACCACGGACGACACTACGAACTTCGTCAACCTGAGCGACGGCGGACATTTCGACAACATGGGATTGTACGAGCTGGTGCGGCGGCATTGCCGGTACATCATTGTTTGCGACGCCGAGCAAGATGCGTCTTATCAATTTGGCGGCCTGGGCATGGCCATTCGGAAGTGCCGGATCGATTTCGGCGCGGAGATCGACATCGATCCCCAGCAGATCGCGCCTCATCCGGACACCCACCGCAGCGAAGCCCATTGCGCGGTGGGCCAGATCACTTACGAAAATGGAACCAAGGGCGTCTTAGTCTATATCAAGGCTTCCTTGACGGGAGACGAGCCCGAAGACCTACTCGAGTATGCCGCGGCGCATCCCAAGTTCCCCCACGAGTCCACTGCCGATCAGTGGTTCACCGAATCTCAATTCGAGAGCTACCGCAAGCTTGGATATCACGCCGCCGATAAGACTTTATCGCCGTCGCGAATCTTCTCTGCCAACGCGAACGCGCCATCCGTCGAGAAGAACACCTCCGGCGTTTTCGACGCTCTCCAGAAGTATTGGTTCCCGATAAACCCGGGACTGCAGGCGCATGCCATCAAGCACACCAATACATTGAACGAGTTGATGTTGCAGATCGGCGCGACGCCTGGATTGCACGTGCTGGGGGCGGAGCTGTTCGATGGCGCCGGCAAAGGGATGGGTGAAGCTGATTTCGTTGCTGAGTTCTACTTCTGTATGAGCCTGATCCAGCTGGTAGAAGACATCTATTTCGATTTTGGATTAGATCACGTGGAACGGCGTGACGATCCGCGTATCGGAGGCTGGATGACCTTATTCAAAGCATGGAAGAACTCAGCCCGTGTAAAGCAAGTTTGGAGCACGCAATCCGGCACATTCCGGAAGGACTTTCAGGATTTTTGGAACTCGGTCTGACCTGGCGCAATGCCGGCTTCCAAATTTCGAACCTTCAAAGCCTGATCCGGAAAATCGGTGATGACCCCGAAAACGGAATCCTCGCGCAGGCAGCGTTGTACCAGAGTGCGATCATCCACGGTCCAGGGCAGCAGCCGGATGGCGCGCCTGTTCGCTTCCTGAAACATGCTCTCACCGAGACATATGGATTCCGGCGCGAGGAAATCTGCCTCCGCCTCCTGAAAAAGTTCGATCGCTTTTTCGCCGGAAACATCGGACGTTAGTAAGCCGAGCCGAATGCCGGAGTTCAAATTGCGGACGGCCGAAAGGGCGGCGGCGTCGAACGAGGTTATCAAAAAGTTGTTGTCATGAAAACAATCGAAGATCAGTTGGAGGACACGTTCTTCATGTCCCGCTTCTTTGAGCTCGATGTCGAGTCCGATGCGGCCGCTGGTCAGCTGCAGCAGTTCGGTCAGTCGCGGGACGCGGTAGCCGCGCTCAAAGGAGGCATGCACCACTTCGTCATAGGACATGGCAGCAAGAAGCTTGCCCTGAATGCTTTCGTCGTGATGGACAATCAATTCGCCGTCGGCGCATCGCCTGACGTCGAACTCCACCATATCGGCGCCCAGATCGATGGCATCCCGCATCGCTTCCAGGGTATTTTCATGGGATTTTGCGTGATACCCGCGATGAGCGACAACAAGTTTCGGCGCGCGCACTGAATTGCTGATCATATCCCATGCTAGCTGGTGCGCGGATTCTCGTCGCTAGCGATTCCGGGGTCGCAGACGCAGGCTCGTGAGACCTATCCGTCAAGAGGCTGCTTTTTTACTCCAGCGAATAATACGCTCGGCATGGCTGCGCAGCGCGGTGCACTTCCTCGCCACAGTGAGCTGGCTGGATCGGTGCAAAGCGCAACGGCAGCCACGCCAAGTGCGGCACTCCCTGCAGGCCGCGGGGGCAAGCCGCAGGGGCTGAAACGCGAGCCACCGCATGATATCTTTGATCGGATGATCCTAACCAGCATGCGATCCGGGCGTAAATCTGCGTGGAGACGCATCGCTCTGGCAGTGGCAATCCTAACGTTAGCCGGAGCAACGTGGCTGCCGGCGCAAAAGACCACCAAGCCGGTGAACGTCGACGGAAAGTCGCTGCGCAACGCCGGGAGCGTGAACGATCCCTTGCCGGGCTCCTGGTTGAGCTACGGGCGAAATCAGAGCGAGACCCGCTACAGCACGTTGCAGCAGATCAACGCTAGCAATGCCAAGCGCCTGGGCCTGGCCTGGACCTATGCGGTGGGCGCCGGCGGCGGCAACCAGGAAGGTACGCCGCTGGTGTGGAACAACACGCTCTACGGCATCACCACCTGGAGCGTCGTGTACGCGCTCGACGCCAGGACCGGCAAAGAATTATGGCGCTGGGATCCGGAAGTGAACCAGACCGCGGTTCGCCCCAAGATTTGCTGCGGCACCGTCAATCGCGGCGTGGCATTGTACAACGAGACCATCATCGCCCCGGTGATCGATGGACGGCTGGTTTCGCTCGACGCGCTCACCGGCAAGCCGATCTGGGAATCGCGCGTGGCCTATCCGCAGGATTGGTACACGCTGACCATGGCCCCGCGCATCGCGGGCGACAAAGTCATCATCGGGGCGTCGGGAGGCGACAAATGGACGCGCGGCTTCTTCGCCGCGTTCGACGCCAAGACCGCTCACTGCCCAGTCAGTTGGACGTGAATCCCCCGAAGCGGAAGTGCTGAACGGAACCTGCGCAGACATGGAGGCCGACTTGGCAGCGGTCGCTAAGCGCCGCGCTGGCGGACCTGCGCAGGACAAGACGTCTGGAGTGAATCGCACTCGCGTTATTAAATGTGAGAGCCAGGCTTAATTTTTTTACTTTTGGCATCAAGTAGTTAAGAGCCAGGCCGGTGGAATTGTGTGCCAGGGACGCTAGAGACCAAACAGGAGCATAACAATGGCGGTGTTCAAGCCGAAGCCGCTATACGGCCCAGCAATTCGCTAAGCTGATGTAAGTCAATATTGTGATCCAGCTAGTCTCAGACGACCCCCTACGGACCGCCCTGTTTGATGAGCCAGAACCCGGAACCCTTCTTCGGTTTCGATACTGGGTGCAAGTTGGAAATCGCTGGTTTGTCTCACCCTTCAAGTCTCTTCGATCGACTGGTAACAATGATCTTCTAGACGCCGTGAGACAGCGTCAACTGGCAATCGACCGCTGGCACCAGCTGGAGCTTGAAATATTCTCAAGACTCAGATACGGCTTTAGATTGGAGGACTATCGTCCGGGTAGGGAGATCAGCCGGGAGTTCAGCCAGTCTGATCAGCTCGAACTTCGGAAGCTGCAAATTGCGTACGGCGAAGTCCAGAGTGCTGGTGCGAGAGTTGTAATTTTGCTCTTAGCGACTGATTCAGACTTCGCGCGCTTAAGTCCTTTGCAGAGCTGGGACTCGACAACAGACACCCGGAGTTATATCCATCGAAACGGCCGGGTTTGGTCCTCTTCCAGAACGTTCAGCGAGGACGAGTGGATCGCATTGACCGACCGCAAACTTCAAAAAGATCAAGAGGAATTAGAGAGGAATCTGCGACCCGCTACTACTTCCCAGCTAGTGATGCGTCTCATTACAACAGAGGTTCGCCGGGAAGTATGGAGGAGAGACAATGGTCGGTGCGTGACTTGCGGCTCTCAGGAACGGCTCGAATTCGATCACGTCATTCCCGTTGCCATGGGAGGAAGCAGTACAGCGAGGAACATCCAGCTGCTCTGCGAACAATGCAACCGTCAGAAAGGGGCAACGCTCGGTTGACCCTGATTTTGGGTAATTGGCGTCAGCGACGATAGCAAATATGGCACTTCAAGCAACGAAGCCTCTATAACTTAGACATTCTAAAAACCTGTCAAATATTCGAATGCCTCTCTCTCCGCCATGCGATTCATGTCCGGCCCGGAGGGCTGAAACGCGAGCCACCGCATGATATCTTTGATCGGATGATCCTAACCAGCATGCGATCCGGGCGTAAATCTGCGTGGAGACGCATCGCTCTGGCAGTGGCAATCCTAACGTTAGCCGGAGCAACGTGGCTGCCGGCGCAAAAGACCACCAAGCCGGTGAACGTCGACGGCAAGTCGCTGCGCAACGCCGGGAGCGTGAACGATCCCTTGCCGGGCTCCTGGTTAAGCTACGGGCGAAATCAGGGCGAGACCCGCTACAGCACGTTGCAACAGATCAACGACAGCAATGCAAAGCGCCTGGGCCTGGCCTGGACCTATGCGGTGGGCGCCGGCGGCGGCAACCAGGAAGGTACGCCGCTGGTGTGGAACAACACGCTCTACGGCATCACCACCTGGAGCGTCGTGTACGCGCTCGACGCCAGGACCGGCAAAGAGCTGTGGCGCTGGGATCCGGAAGTGAACCAGACCGCCGTTCGCCCCAAGATTTGCTGCGGCACCGTCAATCGCGGCGTGGCGTTGTACAACGGCACCATCATCGCCCCGGTGATCGATGGACGGCTGGTTTCGCTCGACGCGCTCACGGGCAAGCCGATCTGGGAATCGCGCGTGGCCTATCCGCAGGATTGGTACACGCTGACCATGGCCCCGCGCATCGCCGGCGACAAAGTCATCATCGGGGCGTCGGGAGGCGACAAATGGACGCGCGGCTTCTTCGCCGCGTTCGACGCCAAGACCGGTCATTCCGCGTGGAAGTTCTACACCGTTCCCGGAAATCCCGAACTGGCTCCGGAGAACGATGCCATGAAGGCTGCCCTGAAAACCTGGGGCGGCGACTTCTGGACCAAAGGCGGCGGCGGCGCGGTTTGGGACGGCTTCGCTTACGATCCCGAATCGAACCTGGTGTATGTCGGCACCGGCAACGCCGAGCCATGGCATCAGAAATTTCGCGGCGCGCAGAACGTGGACAACCTTTATACCTGTTCCATCCTCGCCGTCGACCTCGCATCCGGGCAGCTCAAGTGGTATTTCCAGACCACGCCCAACGACAACTGGGATTACGACAGCGTCCAGCAGCTCATGCTGCTCGATCTGAACATTCAGGGCAAACAGCGCAAGGTGATCACGCAGGCTTCCAAGAACGGATTCTTCTGGGTGCTGGACCGGATGACGGGCGAGTTCATCTCCGGCGCCCCTTATGTGAAGACCACCTGGGCCCTCGGGCTGGACGCCAAAGGCCGCCCAATCGTGAATCCGGCGGCTTATTACGACAAGGACCCCATCGCTTTGTTTCCCACCGGCGGCGGAGCGCACAACTGGTCGCCGATGTCCTATAGTCCGATGACTGGCTGGGTTTACATTCCGGTCTTCCTGCAGCCTTTCACTTATGCGGCCACCGCCGAACTCAAGCCGAACACCAACGGTTACACTCGCGGCAACGGCGACCCCAAACTGATAGATAGCCCAGCCATTGGTCCGCCCACTGCTGCGGGCATGCGAACAGCGCTGGAGGCTTGGGATCCCGTGAATCAGAAAATGATGTGGCGCATCGAGGGCGGAGGCGGCATCGGCGGCGGAACCGTGGCTACGGCGGGCAACCTGGTGTTCCAGGTGATCAACGACGGGCGCTTCCGCGCGGTGACGGCCGACAAGGGCGAAATCCTGTACGAGACCAAGACCGGACGCACCGGCATGGCGCCTCCTATTACATATGAGGTAGACGGCAAGCAATACGTCGCGTTCCAGGGCGGACTGGGGCGCTTAGCGACCATCGTCGGCGCCAACGACGAAAAGGTGGATAACCCGCCTATTATGTTTGTGTTTGCGCTCGATGGAACAGCCGAGATGCCAAAAGCCGCGCCGCCCCCGCCACCGAACAACCGGCCGGCTCCAGCCCCGGAACAAAAACCGTAAAGGTCTCCTGTAACCAACTGCTTGCGGGAGTATACTTTATATACGCGCGACTCTGTCGTTCGACTATGTGGTCCCTAACGCGTAGGACGTTCCTGAAGGCCGGTACAGCCAGCTTAACGGTGGCCCGCTATGCCTTCGCGCAAAGCCCGAACCCGAACATCACCACCGAGCCACTGGGCGAGAATCTCTATCTGCTTGGCGGCGCTGGCTGCAACGTCATCGCCCGCACCGGCCCGGACGGCGTCGTCCTGGTGGATGGCGGGCTCGCGGAGAACTCCGCTGCCCTGGCGAGATCCGTGGCGGCGCTGCCGAATGGCGGCCCCGTGCGGACCCTCTTCAACACGCACTGGCATCCCGAACAGACCGGCTCCAACCTGGAACTCGGCACGGCCGGCGCCACCATCATTGCCCAAGAGAACACGCGCCTCTGGCTGACCGAAAACATCACCTGGCCGTACGACGGGCGGAAATTCCAGAAGTTCCCCAAGATCGCCCAGCCGAACAAGACCTTCTACGACAAAGGTGCTCTCGATTCGGCCATTCATTATGGATACATCCCGGACGCCGCGCACACCGATGGCGACCTGTACGTTTACTTCCCGCAGCAAAACGTCCTGGCCGTGGGCGACGTTGCCTACGGACAAGGCTGGCCGGTGGTGGATTGGTGGACGGGAGGCTGGATCGGCGGCATCGTCGGCGGACTCCAACGCATCCCGACCGTCGCGAACAAAGACACGAAGATCGTTCCCGCGCAAGGTCCTCTGTTGAGTTCTGCGGACATCGCCACGCAGCTCGACATGTACGGCAACATCTACGACCGTCTGAATCGGATGTTGAACAAAGGGCACAGCCCGAACGAAGCCGTCGCCGCTAAGCCGGCCAAAGAATACGAAGCCAAGATGGGCAACTCCGACGCATTCATTCACCGAGCTTTTGAGAGCCTGTGGGCCTATCTATCTCCCGACGCATAAGGACTCATGCCAAGCATGCGACACATTCACAACTCGTTGATCCCGATCGCAGTAGCCGGCCTGGTGAGTGTCCTTACCGCCGCGCCCCAAAGCGAGCCGCAGGATACGCCGGATGCGCACTTGGCCCTCGTCAAGCAATACTGCGTGGGCTGCCATAACAACATAGTCAAAACCGGCGGCGTCACTTTCCAGGGCATCACCGCCGACAGCATCGCCAAGGATCCCGAACTTTTCGAGAAGGCAGTGCGCAAGCTGCGCGGCCGCGTCATGCCGCCGCCGGGCGCCCGGCAACCGGACGGCAAAGCTGTCGACTCGCTGGTGGGCTGGCTGGAAGGTTCGCTCGACAAGCTTCCCAATCAGGCGCACATCACCGACAGCGAAGTGCTGCATCGGTTGAATCGAGAGGAATACCAAAACGCCGTCCACGACCTGCTTTTGGTGGACGTGAACGCCGACGACCTGCTGCCGCCCGATGACACCGCGCAGGGTTTCGACAACATCGCCTCCGCCTTGCAGGTTTCGCCTTCCTTCATCGAACAATACGTGCTGGCCGCCCATAACGTCGCCCTTTTGGCGCTCGGCAAGCGCGACACCCACGCGCAGGGCTGGAGCTTCCACGCGGCTTCCGGAAATCAGCTCACGCACGTTCCCGGATTGCCGCTGGGAACACGCGGCGGCATTCTCGCGAAAGTGGATTTGCCCGCCGATGGCGAATACCGTATCAACATCGCCGACATGGCCACCCACATCTGGGGCAACGGCATGGAGTATGAGAATCCGCTCGTGGTGACGGTGGACAACAAGATCGTCTACCAAACCGTCATCGGCGGCGAAGAAGACATGAAGCTTTACGATCAGGTGCAGAGCGGCGCGATGGATCGCGTCAATGCCCGCCTGAAGAACATCAAGTTCCAGACCACCGCCGGGCCGCATGACATCGGCGTCGCTTTTCGCCGCCAGAGTTTCGCCGAGTCCGACGATCAGCTCCAGATATTTGCTCCGGGAGGCGGGCAGGATCGGTCTTACCGCGTAAATTCCTTCCAGCTTCTTGGCCCCTTCGATGTAACCGGGCTCAGTTCCACGCCCAGCCGCGATCGCATTTTCACCTGCAACCCGGCTAAGGACAAAAACGAAACGCCGGAAGCCTGCGCTAAGCAAATTTTCACGAGGTTAGCCACCCGCGCTTATCGCCGTCCTGTAACGAGCGACGACCTGGCGGACCTCATGCTGTACTACGCCGACGGCGCAAAACAGGGCGGCGGTTTCGAATCCGGCATTCGCGAAGGAATTACAGGAATGCTGGCCAGCCCGTTTTTCCTGTATCGCGGCCAGCGCGTTCCAGCCGGGTTGAAGCCGGGCGACAAATACCAGATCACCGATCTGGAGCTCGCATCCAAGCTTTCGTTCTTCCTGTGGAACTCCATCCCCGACGATGAATTGCTCAATCTGGCGAGCAAGAACAAGCTCAGCGATCCCATGACGCTCAACCATGAGGTCCGGCGCATGCTGTCCGATCCGCGATCGGAAACGCTGGCCAGCAATTTCGTCTTTCAGTGGCTCCAGATGAACAAGCTGGACGAAGTTGTTCCGGACACGTCCGTCTTCCCGTATGCATCCGGCCGCCTGGATCCGCGTCAGGACTTCCGCACCGAGCTCACGCTGTTTTCCGACAGCATCTTCCGCGAAGACCACAGCGTGGTGGATCTGCTGCGCTCCAGCCATACCTACCTGAATGAACGCCTGGCGCTGCAATACGGCATCACCAATGTGAAGGGCGATGAGTTCCGCCGCGTGGAGATGAAAGACTCGGCGCGCTGGGGCTTGCTGGGCAAAGGCGCCATCCTGATGGCGTCCGCCTATCCGAACCGCACGTCCCCCGTGCTGCGTGGGAAGTTCATTCTGAGTTATATCGAGGGCGTTCCGCCGCCCAACCCGCCACCCAACGTCCCTACCCTGAACGATAAAGACATCGGCACCACCAAAGCGCTCACCGTTCGCGAGTTGATGGCGAAACACCGCGCCAGCCCTACTTGCTCGTCCTGCCACTCCATCATGGATCCGCTGGGCTTTGCGCTCGAAAACTTCGACGCCACCGGGATGTGGAGAGACAAGGACCGCTTTGCCAACACGGTGATCGATTCGGCCGGCGAATTGCCCGACGGCACCAAGATCAACGGACCCGATGATCTCCGCAACGCCCTGCTGCGCCGTCCCGAACAATTCGTCCAAACTTTCGTCGAAGCCCTTTTGACTTATTCGATGGGCCGCACGCGCGAATACTACGACATGCCCACCGTCCGCAAGATCGTGCGCGATACGCGGGCGTCCGATTACAAGTTTTCGGCCATCGTGCAGGCCATCGTCAATACCGACCAGTTTAAGATGCGCCGCGTTCCGCAGCCCAAGCCGGAGCCGGTCCTCAGCGCAAGCAAATAATAAGGAGACGCCATGATCATATTCAAGAAGCACATCCCACGCCGCGCAGTCCTGAAGGGAGCCGGAGCCACGCTCGCATTGCCGCTCTTGGACGCGATGTTCCCCGCCACCAGCGCGGCGGCCAACACTGGCGCTGGAAAAACCGTGAAGCGCTTTGCCTTTGTGGGCTTCCCGCACGGCGCGATCATGGATCGCTGGTCGCCCAAGGAAACCGGCACCAACTACACCATGTCGCCGATCCTGCAGCCGCTGGAGCCGTTCCGCCAGCATATGACCATCGTCTCCGGCCTGCGCAACAAGCCCGCGGAAACGCCTGAGCCCCACGCTTACATCGAGCAAGGCTGGCTGACCGCCGTGAAGCCATGGGACTTCGGCAAGAGCGGTCCGGACTACGGCGTGAGTGCCGACCAGATCGCCGTCCGCTACGTTGGACAGGACACGCGTCTGCCGTCGCTTGAGATGAGCGTCGGTCAGTTCAGCGCCCGCTACGCCTGGCGCACGCCCACCCAGCCGCTGCCGCAGGAAAGCAATCCGCGCGCGGTCTTCCAGAAACTGTTCGGAGAGGGCGACACCGATCAGGAACGCGCCCAGATCCTCTCTGAAACCGGTAGTATCCTCGATCACGTGCAGGACCAGGCCCGGCGCTTGCAAGCCAGCCTGGGCGTGCCGGATCGCAACGTAGTCGGCGATTATCTTGACTCCGTTCGCGAGATCGAGCGGCGCGTCCAGATGGCCGAGAAGTCCCACAGCACCGAGCTGGTGATCCCGGATGCGCCCATCGGCACGCCCAACGATATCACTGAATATTTCAAGCTGATGTTCGACCTGATGGCGCTCGCCTTCCAGGCCGACATCACGCGCGTGATCACCGTTTCGATGGACCACGAAGCCAGCATGCGCACCTATACCAACCTGGCGATTTCCGAGGGGTTCCATCCGCTCTCCCATCACGGCAACAATCCGGAGAAGATGGACAAGCTGGTGAAGATTCAGAACTACCACACAAAAGAATTCGCCGGATTCGTCAAAAAGCTGGAAGCCACCAAAGAAGCCGACGGCACGGTGCTGGATCATTCCACCATCCTTTTTGGCAGCGACATGAGCAACAGCGACAAACACAACAACGATCCGCTGCCCTCCGCGATCCTGGGACACGCCAACGGCAAGATCAAAGGCGGCCAGCATCTGAAGTATCCGCAGGATTCGCGGCACGGCGAGTTGCTGCTTACGCTGCTGCAGCGCAATGAGATCCCGGTGAAGTCCATCGGCGACGGCGTCAACGGTCTCTCGGAGGTCTAACCATGCGCGGGTTCGCGGCTGCAATTGCGGTCTTTCTGGCCGGTGCTTCGATGTCGGTTGCCGGCGGTCCGTCGCTGCTCGAAACGGCCGAATCGGGCGACCACTTCGCGGCTATGAGCCTGCTTCGGGCCAAGGCCGCGGACGTGAACGCCACCGGAGCCGACGGCGCCACAGCCATCATGTACGCCGCGGCCAACAACGATCTGGAACTGGTCCGCGCGCTGATCAAGGCTGGCGCGAACGTCAAACTGGAGAACCAGCTCGGCACGTCGGCCATTACCGAAGCCGCGATCATCGGCTCCACGCCGGTGATTGAGGCGCTGCTCAAAGCCGGCGCCGATCCCAATTTCAAAACTCCCAATGGCGAAACTCCGCTGATGGCTGCCGCGCGCACCGGCAAGGTGGACGCGGCCAAGGCGCTTCTGGATGCCGGCGCCGACATTAACGCCAAAGAAACCTGGGGCGAACAATCCGCGCTCATGTGGGCCGCGGCGCAAAGCCAGCCCGACATGGTGAAGTTCCTGGCGTCGCGAGGCGCAAACCTGAACGATCACGGCAAGGTGAATCAGTGGGAGCGCAAGGTGATCCAGGAGCCGCGCCCGAAGGACATGAACAAGGGCGGCTTTACGCCGCTGCATTATGCGGCGCGGGAAGGTTGCGTGGCCTGCGTTCAGAACTTGCTGGCCGCCGGCGCCGATCCCGATTCCGAAGATCCGGATCGCGAGACCCCGCTGCTTCTGGCGCTCGAAAACATGCATTTCGATACGGCGGCCGTGCTCATTCAAGGCGGAGCCGATCTGAACAAGTGGGACCTGTTCGGCCGCTCCCCGGTTTACATGGCGGCGGACGTCAGCACGCTGCCGGTGAAGGGGAACGGCGCCATGGCCGTCCTGCCGAGCGCCGACAAGCTCACCGCTCTCGACGTCGGACGCATGCTGCTCGAACGCGGCGCCGATCCGAACATTCAGTTGAAGCGGCGTCCGCCCTATCGCGACGTTCCGCAGGATCGCGGCGGCGACACCATGCTTGCCCAGGGCGCCACGCCGCTCTTGCGTGCCGCGCGCGGCGGCGATGACAAGTTCGTCGCGCTGCTGCTTCAATATAAGGCGCTGGTCGATTTGCCGAGCAAGGAAGGCATCACGCCGTTGATGGCCGCGGCCGGCGTCGACTACGGCTCACGCGTCACGCGCGGGCGCAATCGCACCGACGCCGGCGTGCTCGCCACCATGGATCTGCTCGTCAAAGCCGGCGCGAACGTGAACGCTCGCGACGTTCTGGACCCCAATCTGAGCTTCCGCCCCGGAGGCGGCAGGGGTTTCGGAGCCGGTGAAAGCACGTCGGCGCGCATCGCCCAATCGTTCCGGCGCGGCAGTCAAGTGCCAGGCGCCAACGCTGCCCCCCATCAAACCGCGCTGCACGGCGCCGCCGAACATGGCTTCGACAAGTTCATCGAATTCCTGGTCGCCAATGGCGCCGACCTGACCGTCAAAGACGCCAGCGGCCGCACGCCCCTCGACGTCGCCCGCGGCGCCGGTGGCGTGCGCGGTGGCCCAGACGCCTTCCCGAAGACTGTGGCGTTGCTGGAATCCTTGATGAAAGCCAAGGGCATTCCGGTAGCGGAAGTCGCGGGGCGATAACGGCGATCCCAATACTGGTTCGCGGGCGATAGATTTCCCCGCCACAAGGAACTGCGTGTTTTCAATCCGGTTTAGCGGTAGGTTCTGGGTCGTGATATCGCGAAATCTTTCAGGAGCCAGCCGGAAGGCCCCGCCGACGATGACAGTCAGTTATAAGTCCCAGTCGGCCGGCAAGATCGTCGCAGGTGTGGGTCCGCCTCGCACCTCAGCCACGGTGGCACGGGCAGCCGTTGCCTACATGATCTGTTCGGTAATGGTCGCCGCAGGCGCGCCGCACAATCTAGCACAAATCCGGCCTTCATTCGTTGTTCCTATCTCAGCGCCTGCGCCCTTTCTGAAGATTGCTTGGACAGACGCCCCGATGACGAAGCCAGCCCCCGTAATGTTCGCCCAGGCCAACCCGACGTCGGCCCCTCAACAAGCAGGGGGCGCTGTTCCGCTAGCGAAGTCGCCAGCCGTCGCTGATTGGCAAACGGCGGCGGGGGGGCCGATGGCTTTTGAGGTCGCGTCGATCAGGCCGAGTAAACCGGGCGCGGGCCGGAGCGCTAACTTCCCGCTGGATGATGGGGACGCGTATCTCCCCGGAGGCCGCTTCCTCGCCCGGTCGTCGGTGCCGACTTTCATCAGTTTCGCTTACAAACTTGCACTCTCGCGGGAGCAAGCCCGTTCCATGGCTGCCGGTCTGCCGAAATGGTTCACTAGCGATCTCTTCGATATTGAAGCACGGGCGGAAGGCAATCCGACTAAAGACCAAATGCGTCTGATGATGCAGTCTCTGCTCGCGGATCGCTTCAGCTTAGCGTTGCATTTTGAGACCCAGCAGGTTGCCCTGTTCGTCCTTAAGCCGGTTAAGCCGGGCACATTGGGGCCGAAACTCATTCCTCACGAGAAGGGTCCGCCTTGCGATGTGCCAGGCGACCCAGATGCTTTTCCGGACCGCTGCAATGCTGCCGAACTGGAAACGACACCCACCGGCATGCGCTTTGGTATGAGGAATGCCACCATGGCCGATATTGTTCATGCCTTTTCACGTTCCTTCGATCGCCCCGTGGTAGATCAAACCGACCTTAGCGGACGTTATGATCTCACCATCGAGTGGGTACCGGAGCCATCGCGTATCCCAAGGCCAGCCGATGTGGGCGCTCAGTCTGAGCCGCAACAGGGGCCGACGTTTCTAGAGGCCTTCCACGACCAGCTTGGCCTGAAGCTCGAATCCACGAAAGGCCCCATACGGACTCCCGTCATCGATCACATCGAGCGTCCTTCGGAGAATTAATTCAATCCAAGGGCTGAACAAATCATTCTGCCTGGCACTGTGCGTTAGTATGCGCCAACCACAAAACACGCGCGTTCCCCGAGGTCAAAACAGCCGCCCATGTTGTTACCAGCTTGACGTGCTGTTGCCGTTTCGGTTGAGACGCTGCCGGCGCCAAAAAAGTTCCCTATGGTGCCATTGACAGCCTGATCGCAACGGCGGCACAGCCGGGCGTGTCGCGTTGAGTGCAGCAGACTATGAGTACGCTATTTTAGAAAGCCAGGAACCGTCAGCCACGCAGCGACGACTCCCAAGACCGTCACAATCAGCGTTGCCCGCGCGATCCGCTCATCCTTTGTCTAACTGTTCGCGGATCTCAACGGGATATAAAGATTTCAGCTCGGGATAGGCCTCGGCCAGCCGGATCAGGTCCAGCTCGTCCTTTTTACGTTTGCTCAGCCGCCGCTGGGGATCACTGTACGCCCAGAGCTTGCCCTGCGTCACATCCTCTCGTGAAGCCACCTTCACTCGTATCCCCAGGACGTTAGCATCCACCGATCGGGCCGGAAAGGCCTGGTAGCGTTCGTCGGTGGTGAACTGAATCCGAAGCTCGCTACCGGGGGCCTGTGCGTTCACCGAGTGCCTGTGCACCTCGGTTTTGAAGCCTTGCGCTTCCAGATGCGCCGTCAGCTCGGGGAGACTCGCCGCGATCACGACCAGGTCAGCATCCAGCGTGTACACTGGCTCCACGTAACAATTGACCGCCAAGCCACCGATCAAACAATAGGGTCCGAACGATTCGCACGCAGCAATCAGCCTTGCAAAGTCGGTGGAACCTCCCTGCGTTGTCAAATCGTACGCTTCCACTGCAGTCACAACTCCACTCTATCCACAGGACGCGCCGCAGGCAAGCTCGAACACGGCCGAGCCGGATCAATTTCAAAGGCATCCCGCATCTGACCGATCGGCAGCTTGCCGCTTGTGCGCCTGGATGAACGGGTGCTCGTTTGGCTGAAATCGAAAGGCCGCGGCCACCTGACGCTGATAAACGACATTCTCGCGAATCTGATGGAGGCGGAACAGAAAGCAGGCCGCGATCATTAGACGAGTGCCAGCCATCCAACGTGATGGGTTGTCGCCCACACGCCATGCACTCGATATAGAATACTCAGGACGGGTGCGTTCCACCGGGCCATCCTGCTCACCAAGGAGATACCGTGTCCAACAAAATTGCCGTAATCCCGATCTGCCTCGCGTTCCTCTGCGGAATCGCCCCGGCGCAAGACGCGAAAACCGTGATCGCCAGCGCGCAAACCGCCTTGGGCGACGTGAAATCCATCACCTATTCCGGCTCGGCCAAGGATGTTGCGTTCCAGCAGTGCGGGGCCAACGCCGCCGACATGATCTGCAAGAGCACGCACGATCCCATGCGGCCGATCAACGACTATGTCCGCGTGATCGATCTCACCGCCCCCGCGTCACGGCACACCGGAACCACCAACAACATTGGCGCCGGCGGCTCAACCACCGTGATGCCCGGCGTCTTCTTCCAGCAGGTCACGTCCCAGCAGGCCGACGTTTCCCAACCCTGGGCCGGCTCGCTGGAGTTTTACATCACGCCCTGGGGCTTTCTGAAAGGCGCCGCCGAGAACAACGCCACAGTGAGCCATCGCAAGGTGGACGGCAAGAAGTACACTGTCTTGACCTGGAGCCCGGCGGTGAAGGCGCCTTCCGGCAAGAGCTACGTCATCGATGGATATCTGGACGACAAGCACATGGTGGATCGCGTGGAAACCTGGCTCGGCGAAAACATCATGGGCGACATGCACATCGTCGCAACGTACTCCGGATGGAAAGACTTTGGCGGTGTCATGGCGCCTTCGAAAATCGTGCAGACGCGCGGTGGCTGGCCGTTCTTTGAAGTGGATGTCACCGCCGCGAAAGCGAATCCTCCCGATGTCGCCACACTGCTTCCCGCACCACCGCGCCGTGGCGGACCGGGGGGCGAAGGACCGCGGGCTCCAGCGCCTATGACGGTTACCGCGGAAAAGCTGGGCGATGGCCTGTACCGGCTGACCACTGGACCCGGCAGCTATGATTCCGTGATCGTCGAATTCAAAGATTACATCATGATGCTGGAAGCCGGCCAATCCGAGGCGCGCGCCCTCGCCTACGTTGCCGAAACGAAGAAGCTGATTCCGAACAAGCCCATCCGCTACGTCATGAACACGCATCCTCATGCCGATCACACCGGAGGACTGCCTGTGCTGGTAGCCGAGGGCGCAATCATCATCACGCAGAAGAACAATGAGGAGTTCCTCGACAAAGCGCTCAACACTCCGCGAACGCTCATGAACGACACCCTCGCCAGGAATCCGAAGAAGGCGAAGTTTGAAACCGTCGAGGAGAAGCGGGTCTACTCCGATGGAACCCGAACCGTTGAGATGTACCACATCTATCCTGCGCCTCACTCCAACGGGTTGATCATCGCGTTTATTCCCAAGGAAAAAGTTCTGTTCCAGGGCGACTTCTCGGTGAATCCCGGCGAACCGGCCAACGATCACGTGAAAGCGCTGTACCCGGTTCTCGTGAGGCTCAATCTGGACTTTGATCGCTATATCAACGTGCACGCCTCCGCTGCTCCGCAAACCAAGGCGGATGTGTGGAAGGCGATGGGGAAATCGTGATGCGATATCCAATCCTGCGGAACACTTTGCTAACGATCGTCGCCATTTCGGCGGCCGCCATGGCTGCGCTCGCTCAACCACCCGCGCCCTCTCCGGAAGGCCGCCGCGCGCCGCAACCGCAGGCCATTCAGCAGGTCAAACCCGGCCTGTTCATGATCACCGGCGCCGGCGCCAACACCACGGTGCGGGTGACCAGTGAGGGACTCATCGTCGTGGACGGCAAACTCGCCGGCCAGGCGAACTATGATGCGTTGATGGCGCTGATCAAGAGTGCTTCCGATCAGCCAGTGAAATACCTGATCGTCACTCACCACCATGCCGATCACAGCGGCAACAACCAGAGGTTTCTGGATGCGGGCGCGCAAGTGGTCGCGCATGAGGATCTCAAAAAGTATCTTGCCACTTACACGGTGAATCCCAAACCGGCGCCGCCCAGCATCACTTATCCTGGTGCCGAGGATACGCTGACCCTCGGAGGCGTCAAAGTGGAATTGCACCATTTTGGACGCGCGCACACCGGTGGCGACACCGTCGTATATTTTCCCGACTTGAAGGTGGTGGACGTGAGCGACGTGGTTACCACTGGTAAAACCGGCCCGCTGATCGACTACGCGGGCGGCGGAAGCGCTACCGATTGGACCAACGTGCTTGCTGGAATATTGACGCTGGATTTCGACGCGGCCATTCCAGGTAATGGCGACGTCCTCACCAAAGCCGACGTCCAGGCCTATAAGACCAAGTTCGATACCGTGATCGCGCGGGCCAGGGAGCTGGTGCGCCAGGGCGTGCCTGCTGATCAATTGCTGGCCCAACTCAAAACCGATGATATCGGATGGGCGCCCAGAATTCCGAAAGTGGATGCGTTTTACGCAGAGCTGTCGGAGTCGAAATAAATATGCGGCGCGCTCTACTCGTCTTCTTCGCGGCCGCCGCGGGCCTGCTGGCGCAGGGCAATCCGGACTGGCACGCCAAGTTCCCCGCGTTTCAGATTGCCGGGAATCTTTATTATGTCGGCACCGCCGATTTGGCTGTCTACCTGATCCACACAACGCGCGGCAACATCCTCATCAATTCCGACTTCAAGCAGGATTTGCCGGTTATCAAGAAAAGCATTGAGGAGCTCGGCTTCAAATACAACGACACGAAAATCATCCTGATCAGCCACGCGCACGGCGATCATGACGAGGGAACGGGCGTCATCAAAAGCGAAACGGGCGCGAAGTTGATGGTGATGGATGCCGACGTCGCCGCGGAGCAGAGCACCGCGCCGGGCCGTCCAGGCGCGCACGTCGATCGCGTGCTGCACGATGGCGCGACAGTGGAACTCGGCGGATCAAAACTGGTCGCGCATCTCACGCCCGGCCACACCCCAGGCTGCACCACCTGGACCATGCAGGTTCAAGATGGAGCTCGCAAGTTAAACGTCGTCATCATAGGCAGCCCCAACGTGAACCCCGGCTATATTCTGGTCGGCAACAAGAATTATCCGGGAATCGCAGACGATTATGTAAAAACATTCGCCGTGCTGAAGGCTCTGCCCTGCGATCTTTTTCTCGGAGCGCATGGCGGATATTTCGGCCTCAAAGCGAAGTACGAAAAGATGAAGGCCGGCGACAAAAACGCGTTCATCGATCCGGACGGGTACAAAGCCTACGTCGCCGAACGCGACGACACTTTCCGCAAGGAATGGGAGCGGCAAAAACAAAACCCAGGCTCCCCCGCGCCCTAACTGATTCTAGTTGCCGGGCACCGGCATCAGGAAACGCTTTCCATCCGGCGACACATCCCAGAAAAGCAGGCCGGCCGGCGTCTTGAACAACGGCTTCGGATCGCCCGCGTGAAATGACGCGCCCGCATTCACCTCCACAGCCGTCGCCGTTCCATCGGTAGTCATGTAGAACAGTTCCTTCCCATCGCCGCGCCAAAGTGGAGTTCTACCGCCCCCGCTGGTTACGATCACCGGATCACCCGCAGTCCCAGTCGCCGCATTGAACGGCCGCACGGAAACCTCATTCGTGCCCGATTCATTCGAGCTATACGCAATCCAGCGCCCGTCCGGCGAGAATCTCCCAGTCACGCTGGTGAATTTCGAATCCACCAAAAGCGTCGGCTGGCGATCCGGAGCGCCGTCGATGGACAGCAACTTCAAGCGAATGGGTTGCCCCAGGCTGTAATAAATCAAAAACCGCCCATCCGGCGACCAACTATTCGGACCCTTTCCTTCCTTCGATTGGTAGAACAGCGTCTCGTCGCCCGCGCCGCTCGCAGCTTTCTGGTACAAGTCATACACGCCGCTTCGATTCGATGTAAAAATAATCCTGCTCCCATCGGGCGACCACGTGGGAAACGCATCCCAGCCCGGATCGGTGGTAAATCGCGTAGCCGCTCCACTGGCGGCGTCCACCAGCCAGATGTCCTTATTCTGCGTTTGAGGATCGGTCCGCTCCACGGCCACGCGCTTCCCGTCCGGCGAAATCGTGAGGGTACGGTACACACCCGGCTCGCCGATGGTCCCAACTTTATTGCCTTGCCGGTCGAACCACGTCAGGCGCCCGTTGATCGCCCCTCGGGGCGCGGCCCTTTCGGATGGTCGAGCCGGTGGCTGTGCGAATAACGTCGCAACCGCCGCAAGCAACGAAGTGGAAACCAGCGCCCGTATCATAGCCAGCCAGTCTATCAGAGAAACTCGACGGGACCCCCAGGGGCTTGACACAGGGGCTTGACGCTGGCGCGCCCGAATGATCGAATACAATAGACCGTATCGGAGGCAACTGCATGGGCCGGAAGACCCTGTTCATCGGACTGTTGTGTTGCATCAGCGCGGCGTCAGCCATCGCCGCCGAAGTGGGGTCAGCCGACCCCGACGGCACCACCCCTCTGCACTGGGCTGTTCGGCACGATGATCTCGCGGCCGCCACCGCGCTCATCAAAGCCGGCGCCGACGTGAACGCGGCGAACCGTTACGGCGTCACGCCCATCGCCCTTGCGGCATTGAACGGCGACGCGGCCATGATCCGGAAATTGCTGGACGCCGGCGTCAATCCAAACAGCGCCAATCCCAACGGCGAAACCGCTCTCATGACCGCGGCCCGTGTCGGCAAGCTTGACGCCGTCAAGTTGCTTCTCGATCGCGGAGCCACCGTCGACGCCAAGGACGCCGTGCACTCGCAGACCGCGCTCATGTGGGCGGTGCTGGAAAATCACGCCCCCGTCGTGGAACTGCTTCTGGCGCGCGGCGCCGGCATCAACGCGCATACCAAAGTCACCATCACTCCAGGCGAGTATGTGGCGGCTCGTCCCGCCGCTGCATCCGGCAACGGGATCATCCGGCAGCGCGCCCTGCCGACTCCCAACGGCGGGATGACGCCTCTGCTGTTCGCGATTCGCGACGCCAACATTCCGATGATGCGCCTGCTGCTCGATCATGGAGCCGATCTCAGCCAATCGTCCGGCAACCACACCACGCCCATGCTGATCGCGCTGCTGAATGGGCAGGTCGAGATCGCAACCGAGCTGCTCAATCGTGGTGCCGACCCCAATGCGCAAGACGATTATCACCGCGCGGCCCTCTTCGCGGCCATCGATCTGCGCAACTTCAATCACGACAAATACGGCGACCTGCCCACCGACGGTCGCGATCCATTGGAGCTGATCCAGGCTCTGCTGAAGAAAGGCGCCAATCCGAACCTCAAAACCGACACCGTACCGGTCCATGGACTGATGCAGTTCGATGCATCCTGGGTGAACTTCGACGGCGAAACGCCATTTGTACGCGCCGCGCTTTCGGGCGACATCGAAGTGATGCGGCTGTTGCTCGAGAATGGCGCCGATCCCAATGTCGCCACCACGCAGGGTTCCACCGCCCTGATGGCCGCGTCCGGCATCAACTGGATCCCCGGCCAAACTTACACGCGCAGCGAGGCGGATTATGTAGAGGCGGTGAAGCTCTGCCTGGAACACAGCGCTCCGGTGAACGCGTCGAACTCGCTGGGGCTCACCGCCATGCATGGAGCGGCCAATCGCGGATGGGTATCCATCATGCAGATCCTGGCCGATCACGGCGCCCAGGTGGACGCGAAGGATAAAGAAGGACGGACGCCGATGGTCTTCGCGAAAGGAATCTTTCTCGCCGTACGGCCGCCCGTCGCCAAGCCCGAAGCGATAGCGCTGTTGAACAAGCTGTCCAACGCCGCGCCCGGCCCCAGTGCCCAGAATCAATGACCAGATCTTTGCTGCTGGGCATCGCCGCAGTGGTCGCGTTGAGCGCGCAAGAGCCGCAGGCTCTGCTGAATCGCTATTGCATCACCTGCCATAACGCAAAGCTGAAGACCGGCGGGCTCGAGATCGACAAGCTGGACCTTCACAACGCAAGCCCGAACGCCGAAACCTGGGAGAAAGTGGCTCGCAAACTTCGCGCCGGAATGATGCCGCCCGCCGGCGCGCCTCGCCCGGACCGTCCCGCGCTGGATGCCTTGGCCGGCGCAGTGGAACACGCGCTGGATCAAGCCGCGGCCGCCAACCCCAACCCTGGACGCGCGCCGCTGCATCGCATGAATCGCGGCGAGTACGCCAACGCGATCCGGGGCCTGCTCGCGATCGATGTGGATCCCACGACGCTGCTGCCCGCCGACGATTCCAGCAACGGCTTCGATAATATCGCCGACGTGCTGGGTGTGTCGCCCGCGCTGCTGGAACGTTACGTGTCCGCTGCCGCCAAAATTCAGCCGGCTCGCGGTGGGAGACCCCGAGACCGCTCCGCTCGACGTCACCTACACCGTGCGCGGGGATCTCAGCCAGAGCGAAACCCTGGATGGCCTGCCGCTCGGCACGCGCGGCGGCACACTGGTCCATCACAATTTTCCGCTCGATGGCGAATATCTCATCAAGCTATCGCTGATGAAGCTCAGCTTCGGCCAGGTATTCGGCGAAGGCGCCGAGGGCCAGGAGCTCGAAGTCACTCTCAACGGCCAGCGTGTGAAGTTGTACCAACTGGAGCCGGTGCCGATGTTCTTCATGCGAGCCAAGCCAGGCGCGCCGTCGCCCGAGGAGCCGCTCACCGATCCGCAGGAAGAACGCGTGAAGATGACTCCCAACATTCACCTGGAATTCAAGTTGAATGCCCAGGCCGGTCCGCAGACCATCGGGGTTGCCTTCTTGCAGAAAGGTTACGACGCCAACGAAGATCTGGTGCATCGGCCCGGCGCCAGCACCTTCGATCCGAACATCGGCATGCAGTACGGCTACGATACAGTCCCGCACCTCGCGCGCGTGGATATCACCGGCCCCTATCATGCCACCGGCCCCGGCGACACCCCCAGCCGCCGCCGTATTTTCGTGTGTCACCCCAGTGCGCCCGCGGACGAGATTCCCTGCGCCAACAAAATTTTTTCCAACCTGGTTCGCCGGGGATTCCGCCGCGCTCCCAATGATTCCGATATCGAGTCTCTACTCAGCTTCTATCAACAGGAGCGCAACAAAGGCGGCAGCTTCGAAGCCGGCATCGAGCTCGGCCTGCGCCGCATCCTGGCCGACCCCGAATTCGTCTTCCGCTTCGAACCGCCGCCCGCCAATGTCGCGTCCGGCCAGCCCTATCGAATCAGCGATACTGAACTGGCTTCGCGCCTGTCGTTTTTCCTATGGTCCAGCATCCCCGACGACGAATTGTCGAACCTGGCGATTCAAGGCAAGCTGCACGAGCCCGCGGTCCTGGAACGCGAGACGCGCCGCATGCTGGCCGACGATCGCGCCAACGCGCTCGGCGCCAATTTCGCCGGCCAGTGGCTCTACCTCAGGGATTTGAAAAGCTCCAATCCCGATGGCCGGGAATTTCCCGATTTCGACGACAACCTGCGCCAAGCCTTCCAGCAGGAGACCGAACTGCTGTTTGAAAGCATCGTGCATGAGGATCGATCGGTATTGGATCTTCTTGATGCCGACTACACCTTCGTGAACGAACGGCTCGCGAAGCATTACGGCATCGCCAATGTCTACGGTCCCGACTTTCGCCGCGTTCCCGTTCCCATTGATGCCCGCCGAGGCCTGCTAGGGCAGGGAAGCATGCTGCTAGTCACCTCCAATGCGAATCGCACCTCTCCGGTGCAGCGCGGCAAATGGATTTTGGAAAATTTGCTCGGCAGCCCGCCGCCCTTGCCGCCGCCCAACGTTCCGCCGCTGAAAGAAAATTCGGGCGACGCCGGCGCCACATCGGTCCGCGAGCGCATGGAGCAGCACCGGGCCAATCCGGTCTGCGCCGGATGCCACAAAATCATGGATCCCATCGGGCTCGCGCTCGAAAATTTCGATGGCGTCGGCCATTGGCGTACCGTCGATTCCGGGTTTAAGATCGACGCGTCCGGCCAACTGGTGGATGGCACGCGCATCGACGGCCCGTCCAGCTTGCGCCAGGCTCTGCTCAATCGTCCCGAGGCGTTCGTTGGAACCGTGACCGACAAATTGTTGATGTACGCGCTGGGCCGCGAAACCAAATATTACGACATGCCGGTAGTTCGATCCGTAATGCGCAGCGCCGCACCCGATCGTTACCGGTTTTCCGAACTGGTCCTGGGAATTGTAAAAAGCGCGCCATTTCAGATGAAAATGAAAGAAGCAGCGCCGGACGGGGTTGTCAGCCGCAAGGCGGAATGAGAGGCGAGGGATGAGATTCATTACCAAGAAACATTTGCCCAGGCGTACGTTTTTGCGGGGCATGGGCGTGACGGTTGCGTTGCCGCTGCTCGATTCCATGCTTCCCGCGCAAACGCCGCTCGGTAAAACCGCCGCGGCGCCCAAAAGCCGCTTCTGCGGAATCTACGTTCCGCACGGCGCCACCATGGACAAATGGACTCCCGCGCAGGAAGGCGCCGGCTTCGAATTCACGGAATCCCTGAAGCCGCTCGAAAAACTCCGCGATCGCGTTTGCATCATGAGCAACCTGGCCCATCCGTCGGCCAGCGGCGTGGGATCGGATGCCGGTGCGGATCACGCCCGTTCCGCCGCCGTCTTCCTCAGCGGCGCGCATCCGGAGAAAGGTTCCGTCCACGCCGGCATGACGTTGGACCAGGTGCTGGCCCAGCACATCGGCCAGGACACGCCGCTGCCATCGCTCGAATTGGGCATCGAAGAAGTGGGATTGAATTGCGGCTCGGGCTACGGTTGCGCTTATTTCAACACCATCTCCTGGCGCACCCCCACGCTCCCGCTGCCTATGGAGAACAGCCCGCAGGTGGTGTTCGAGCGCCTCTTCGGCGATGGAACCAATTCGGCGCAGCGCCTCTCGCGGAAAAAGCAGGACCACAGCATTCTCGATTCGGTTACCGACAAAGTCGCCCGGCTGCAGGGCACGCTCGACCCGAGCGACCGCGTCCGCCTCACCGAGTACCTCGACGACATTCGTGAAATCGAGCGCCGCATTCAAAAAGCCGAAGAGCAATCCGCCGGCGAAGTGAATCTTCCGGAAGCTCCGGTCGGAATTCCGGAGGCGTTTGAAGATCACATCAAGCTGATGTACGACTTGCTGGTGCTGGCCTATCGCGCCGAGATCACCCGCATTTCAACATTGATGTACGCACGCGACACCAGCGGCGCAACCTACCCCGCCAGCGGCGTGCGCGACGGCTTCCACGGCGCCTCGCACCACTCCAACATCCGCGCCAACATGGATCGCTTTGCGCTCATCAACAAATATCACGTGCAAATGCTGGCCTATTTATTGGAAAAGCTGCGCGCCACGCCCGATGGCGACGGCAATCTGCTGGATCATTCCGTGGTCCTCTACGGCAGCAGCATGAGCAACGGCAATCAGCACGATCATGACCCGCTGCCCATCGTCGTAGCGGGCGGCGCTTCCGGCCAGTTGCAAGGCGGCCGCCACCTCACGTTTCCGGCCCACACGCCCATGTCGAATTTGATGCTGGCGCTGCTCGACAAACTGGGCGTTCGTCAAGCGAGCTTCGGCGACAGCACGGCGCGGCTGGAAATCTAGACTCGTTCGCGAATCGGAACCCGCACGGTTCCTTCGCGCCAGTTCCAATCTCTAATATTTCGAAAAGCGGGAGGACGACCATGCGGCGAAGGCTGCGTTGGCACGAAACGGCGAATTTGTCTCAGGCCCCGGGCGGCCACTTAAAGTTTACGGCCGAACAGGCCAAGCGTCTCAGCGAACAACTGGTGGGCCAGGTCACTCTGCCGCAGGACCCCGCGTATCCTGCGAATCGCACCACGCTCATGAACGCGTTCCAGAGCTTCCCGCAGATCATCGTCTATTGCCAGGGCTTCGCCGACGTGGTGCGTTCCATCGCCTTCGCGAAAGACATCGGCCTGAAGCCGGTCTGCCGCGCGGGCGGCCACAACACCGCTGGTTATTCGGTGAATGACGACATGGTCATCGATGTAAGCGGCATCAACTATGTGCGCGTAGATCCGGACCAGCGCATCGCCTGGGTGGGAGCGGGAGCCAATTTCGCCCAGATCAACGCCGCGCTCGAATTGTACGGGCTCCACATGCCGGGTGGCGGCTGCGAAACGGTGTGCGCGGCGGGCTTCATGCAAGGCGGCGGGTACGGCTTCACGTCCCTGATGTTCGGAATGAATTGCGACCAGGTGTCGGGCGTTCAGATGGCCCTGGCCGATGGCCGCATCGTGAAGGCCAGCGCGAAGGAGAATGCGGATCTCTACTGGGCCGTTCTCGGCGGCACCGGCAACAACTTCGGCGTGCTGCTCGAAATCGAATATCGTTTGCATCCGCTCGGCCAGCTCTGGGGATTCGGATTCAAATGGCCGCTCGCAACCGATCAGCAGGCCGCGTCCGCCAGCCTGGCGCTGCAAGTTTGGCAGGAGAATTTCACCGGCCAAGCGGCCCCGCAAAATCTGGGCCAGGAGTCCATGCTCGGCTATACGCAGGATTCCGACCAAAGCAGCCTTCAGCCGTATTACGTGATTCGCGGAATGTTCAACGGCACGGAATCCGCGTGCCAGGCGGCGCTGCAACCGCTGCTCAAGCTGATGCCGAACGTGGATCAATATCGCGACATCTGGCGCGCCGGCACGTATCGCGATTTGAATATGTATCTGCTCAACTATCCCACTGCGCTTCCGCCCGACGTTCCCGCCTCCGCGCGCTCAGTCGCCAAATCGCATATCGTCGTCCGCCAGTTGACGCTCGCCGAATGCGCTGCCATCGTCGAGCTGTACCGCAAATCGGGAAACGCGGATAATTTCATCGGCTTCGAGGCCTACGGCGGTGCCATCAACGCGCTCGCCCCGGATGCCAACGCGTTCTGGCACCGCAAAGCGTCGATGGACGTGTTCCTGTTCTCCTTCTGGCTGCACGAAGACGAACGCGCCGCCGCCCTGCGCTACGTCGATGACTTCGACCGCGTGGTCCAGCCGTTATCAAACGGCTGCTCTTATCAAAACTATCCCAACCGCCAGATCCAGGATTTTGGCAGCGTGTATTTTGGCGGTAATCTCCCGCGCCTGCTGCAAGTCAAACAAGCCTACGATCCGCATAATTTATTTACGTTTCCGCAGGGGCTGGGAGCGGCAGGCAGGTAGCCCGCACGCAGGAAGTCGCAACTACGGATTAGATAGCACTCCAGCGGCCCGATTGCTACATCTCGGCCCGCGGGCCGTTACGCGTCAACTCATGGCCGTTATACGAGTCTCCCTCCGGACGGAGCTCTACATCGGAATTCTCCAACTTTGCCAGATCGTGTTAAACTCCGGCGAATGGCAGTTGACCTCTTCAGCGCAGACCTCTTCCGGGTTACCGAGACCGAGTTGTATGCGGCCGTCATCGAATTCACCCGATGTAATCATCCTGCAAACGACCGAACGCGGGAAGGCTACACCATAGACTTTAAGGAAAAGTGGAGCGACAGGGCCTTGAGGGTCGTAGCAGCGTTCGCGAATACGTTCGGCGGCATCATCGTTGTCGGCGTTTCGGAAGAGGGCGGGCGAGCAAGGGAACTGGTAGGTGAAGATTCGAAAGGAGAGCTAAAGACGAGGCTTGCCGGCTCGATCGCCGCCAGCATCACGCCCACACCGAGTTTTGAAATTGCCGAATGCGCACTGCCGGCAGAGCCAAATCGTCGCCTCGGTGTCATCAGGGTTCGCTCCACGAACCGAATTCATTTCCTCACCACGCAGGACTCCCCAGTATACGTTCGCAACGAGGACCAGGCGATCCCTGCGCGCGCGGCAGAGTTGAGGAGCCTAATAGCTCGAGAGCGAGACACCAGCAACTCGTCCACCGATTACATCGATCAAAATCGAGTAGGGAATCTGCTTCCAATCACTAAAGCTAGACGGGCCGAAGGAGGCCAGGGGCAGATGGGGCTTAACCAGCGGATGGCAGCAGACTCAGTTCTAAGGGTGTGGATCGTGCCCGATCAAACATGCAGAGTTCCTCTGGACTACGACACCGAGTTGACGTTCCGTGATACTGTCTTTAAAAGATTCCCGCGCGACTCGTTCGCCGAGGACCTGGATTGGACATCTTCGGAGGAGATCAACCGCGATAGCACCTTTGTTCGAATCAATTATGCCCATGTCCAGCGGGATTTGCAGTCAAAATGGGCCTTCACGAGCAGCGGTGAATTTGGCTACGCCACAGTCCTGTCGGAGGAGTTTCCGCCCCTTGGAACTCTCTGGAGCTTGTCCGATTTCACTATCCAGCTAATTGCCGCAATAAGGAGCGCACATGCGCTTCTAGCGAATGTCGGATATCTCGGTGAAGCTCACCTATATGTGTCCGCCAACCCCGGCGATGGAGAACTATTTGTAGAGAGGGGTGCTTTACCTTTCATCCGCCACTCGTCCGCGCGGCCCTTCCCACCTGCGGTTTCTTGGCGGGAAATCGTTCCAAAGCCTCCGGCTCAGACGGCAAAACGCAGTGTGCTCAGCATCGTTCCATCGAACTTCCACTCCCGAACTGAGGCAATTCACACGTTGGTTGCGGACCTGCTGAACCAGTTCTTGCGTGACCTGGGATACGGAGCAGTTCTATCAAAGCTTCGCGAGTACGCGGCATCTATAGCCATTGAATGAAAGTTCTGGGCAATGCCGCCATCGGCAAAGCTGGAGCTGGCGCAATCGCTGTACATTCGCTAGGGTGCTGACTTCGGGCGCCGGGTCCTGTTAAGCACATAAACCGCAGCAACTTTGCGCTTAGCGATCGAAAGACTTCCGTTGCCCGGGACCTGGACCTAGAAACTGGCGACCGCGTTCGAGCGTTCCACTCGTCAACATCGGCGCTTTGTCGGCGTTGCAGATCCGTGATCCTGGTGCGAATCACATTCGCCCATATGCCTACGTGACGCGTGCGACCATAAGACCGAGTGTCTA
The DNA here is from genome assembly GCA_963776805.1 of Bryobacterales bacterium. Classification (GTDB taxonomy): domain Bacteria; phylum Acidobacteriota; class Terriglobia; order Bryobacterales; family Bryobacteraceae; genus Palsa-89. The sequence continues at coordinate 1,491,693 of CAVZOD010000025.1, read as the reverse complement.
GGTTCAATCCCGAATCACCTTGGAACCCAGCAAGAGCGGCGACGCTTTCGCCCGCGGAATACGAAGCACAAGTAGTTCAATGGCTGCGGGCAGAAGGCAATGCCCTTGAACATTTCGAGGTTAAGTATTTAGAGCATCTAAGCGGCGCTGGGGGCGACTATGAGTTCGACGCCGTCGCCGAGTTCACCATTCTGGGCGGGGCGCGATTTGTAGTGGTAATCGAATGCAAACGTTACAGCCGGCCCGTGGAGCGCGAGAAGCTCCTTTCGCTCTGGGCAAAGTTGCAGGATGTTAAGGGTCACAAAGCAATGATTTTAGCCACTTGCGGCTTTCAGTCTGGAGCCTTGGAGTACGCAAGGTCCCATGGAATCGCGACCATCGCCTTCGTCGAAGGTTCGTTCTTATACGAAACAAAAGCGGCAGGTCCTACCGGAGAGCCGCCGGCTTGGTTAGATCTACCCAAGTACGCGGGAATATTTATGAGCAGCGAGAATGGAGCGATCACTTGTACCACCATCGACGCAGAGCATCCGCAGGCGCTATCGGAATGGCTGAGAACATGACAGCGGGCTAATGCAATGTCAACGGCAAGCTGCTTTGATCGAGCGGCGTCTTATTGAGCTTCGCATAATATAGAGTCAGTCAAGGGACAGTTCGGCCTGCTTCCAGAAGGCAGTAATGAGGCGTGGGCGGCGGCGCATCCGTTTTAGCGTCTTGCGCGCCGTATCATTGAGCGACCAGAAGTCCTTCGGGCAAACATTGGGCAGGGTGTGCTGCTTCCAGTAGGCCCAGATGTACTCGACCGGGTTGAGCTCAGGGGCATAACCCGGCAGGTATTCGACGCACAGCCGTTGGCGATTCTGATCAATGAAGTCTCGCGTGACCTTGCTTTTGTGCGCGGACAGCCGATCCCATACGATGGTCAGCGGTCCTGGGATGTGGCGCAGCAACGCCCCCAGAAACTCCACGACCTCGGCACTTTTGATCGATCCTTTGTAAAGACGGAAGTAGAAGTTGTAGAAGGTCAGGCCGGCGACGGCCGACATCTTGTCCCAGTTAAAGTTGTACTGCAAGATGGGGGTCTGGCCGCGCGGCGACCAAGTCCGCACCCGGTGAGGCCGCTGGCTCACTCCGCTTTCGTCGATGAAGACGATCGTACGGCCTTCCGTCTGGGCTTTTTTTTAATATCGGGCCAACGCACACGCTTCCATTGGCGGATTGCTTCCTCGTTCCGTTCGCGCGCCCGACCTTCCGGGCGCTGGCAACTCCAACCCAGGCCGTCCAGCACCTTCCAGACATGGCCGGGATGGTATTGAACGCCGAACTCGCTTTCGATCAGGTGGGCAATTCGCCAGCAGGTCCACAAGGGCGTTCCTCCGGGCCTTTTTGCAACAAGTCGCCGAGGCGCTCCAGATCCGCTTCGCTCAACTCCGGCTTGCGGCCCGCGCGTCCGGCTGTCTTCAACGCTTGCTTGCCGCCCTTGTTGTACTCCTCCGCCCACCGGCTCACCGTTTGGCGGCAGACTTTCAGCCGACCCGCGATTTCGGATTGGTTGAGATCTCCCTTCTCCAGCAGTCGAACGGCTTTCATCCGGCGCTTCTCCAGCGCTTCAAAATCACGTGCCTCTCCAGCGGGATTGCCCATACTGAGTCAAACCCATTCTCCCGCGAAAAGTGTCGCTATATTATGCGGATGTCAATAAGCCCAAGCGCCCGGGCAGCACCGTCGATATCCCGTTTCTCGCAGCGCGCAAGAAGCGCCTGTAACTCCTGCTGATTTGCCAGCACATGAAAATCCTTCGTCGGGGCGAAGTAAACCAGAGTTCGCTTACCAGCACCGATGAGGTTCAGCATGTTTTGCAGGGTCCCTTTGCTCTTGGCATCCCACAACATCACGCCGCACTCAGCTTCGTCAGCCATGACGAAATCTTTTGCCGCGTAGTAGCTGAAACCCTTGCTGCCCGCCGGCGGCTCAATGCTGCGCGTCGGCCAAGCCCCAACATTGTTGCGGCACCGCTCCATGCAAAAGACAATAACCTTGGCGTAGCGCTCCTTGGCGAAGTACGCCTGCACGGCCTTATCCGCGCCGCTCGCATCGCCAATGAGAATGGTGCAGCCGCGCTTCATGAGGTCGTCCAGACGCCCCCGAATAACCGCGTTCAGCTTGGATACCGCCCGCGATCCGCCGATGAAAACCTTCACAACTTGCTCCTCGTGCGCGTTAAGGTGAGCAACCGAACGGTCTTGGCTTTGCCCTCGTTGTTCAGCAGCTTCGTGATCACGCTGGCGGTGGCTCCGGAGCGATACAGATCGTCGAACAACAAAATATCCTTCCCCTCCGTCCGAGCGGTGGCAACCATGAAAGCGCCATCCAGAGCCGCCATTCTTTTATCGTACTCAACCAGATCCTTCAATTGCGCGGTTCGTTTCACCTTCACAATGCGGTTGGTACAAAGCGGAACCTTCATGCGTTTGCTCAGCTCGGCCGCCACCAGCATCACAGGCGGATACTTCCGTTGCTTCGTAGGCGGCACAGGCACGATGACATCCACCGGGGGCGGCTTCAACATTCCCCAAAAGCTCGCGATCGCATCAACCAGCGCGGGGATTACAGAGGGGTCCGCCTTCGATTTCAGCCGGTAAAGGAGCTCGCCAACCGGCGAATAGATTGTATCGAAACGCAGGTGCCCATAGCTGTCATAGCCAATGGGAGTGCTGCTGCGCGTGTGGATATCCAGCGCGTAGCCATCATCCCACGGGCAACGCAATTTTCGAGGATTAATATCCACATTCATCCACTTCTTGGGTCAGTGTAACGGTTCTACCGTCCAGCCTGTGAAACGCCGCTCGCCGCAGCCCAGCCTCGCCATTCACACCACCACCACCCTAATCTTCCCCTCCCAACCAACAACATCCACCACCCGGCGCGCCCAACCGCCACGCGCTCATGTTAAAACCGCACCGGAGATATTCATGGCAAGCGCCCCGAATCCCCAATCCCAAATCCCCGATCCCCAGGCCGCCGCCTGCCAGCGCCACTGCCGCCAGTTCTTCGATGAATACCAACCCGCCACCCCCACCGAGACCCAGCTCACGCAGGAACTCGCCGACACCGCCTGGCGCCTCAACCGCATCCCGCTGCTCGAAGCCGCCCTGCTCGATCGCGCCGCCAACCCTCCCTCCGCTCAAGTTGCAATCGACTTCGACATCGTCGACGCCCACCGCGCCCTCGCCACCCTCGGCATGCACTCCGAACGGCTCTCCCGCCAGTTCCAGAAAACGCTCGACCATCTGCGCGAAATCCAGGCGGAACGCCGCCTCCGGCAAGAGCGCGCCCTCACACGCGCCGCCGCCCTCCTCGAACTCCATAAACGCAAAGGCATTCCCTATGATCCGGCCGAGCTTTTCTCAGATGATGGCTTCGTTTTTACAAAAGACCAAGTCGAAGCCTGCTCCCAGCGCCTGATCCGTCTGAACCAATCGCGCCACATCGAACACGTGCTCTTCCACATGCAGCCGCCCATCCAGCCTCCGGCCGAGCTTTCTCCAGAAAATGGCTTCGTTTTTTCAAAAGACCAAATCGAAGCCTGCTCGCAGCCCCAGATGCGTCCCAACCAGCGCACATCACTGGACGCGCTTGCTGGGCGAACAAAACCTTCGCGGCCCGTGCTCTTCCACAGGCAGCCGCCCCTCCAGCACGAAGCCTCCCGCGCGGCCGGCGCCCTCTCCGCGTGGCCGGCTCCCGCCTCTTGCGATTCAAGCTGAAAAACAACCCATCCAGGTCTCCGCGCTACACTGGTTTCCGATGCTGCTTCCAGGTGACCGGCTAGGGCCATACCGGCTCGTCGCGTCCATTGGCAAAGGTGGCATGGGCGAGGTCTACCGCGCCACCGACACCCGCATGGGGCGCGATGTCGCCATCAAAGTGGTGGCCGAAATGTTCATTGAGCGCTTCGACCGCGAGGTTCGCGCCATCGCTGCGCTCAATCATCCCAACATCTGCACCATCTACGACGTCGGCCCGAACTACCTGGTGATGGAATACGTGGATGGCATTCCATTGCGTGGCCCGCTCCCCGAAGCAGCGGCGCTGCAATTCGCGGCGCAGATCGCAGCGGCCCTGGATGCGGCCCACGCGCGCGGCATCGTCCATTGCGATTTGAAGCCGGCCAATATGCTGGTGAGTGGCGATCGGCTGAAGCTGCTCGATTTTGGCGTGGCCCGTCTGGCGTCCGCGCCCAGGCGCGCGCCGCTGGAGCCGGTGCTCACCGCGTCTCCCCATGTCGCAGGCGAAGCCTCCGGTCCCGCGGACGAAGAGGAAACCGTCCAGTACACCGTGAGCAACATGAGCGGGACTCCCGCCTACATGTCGCCCGAACAAGCGGCCGGCCAAATCGTGGATACCCGCTCCGATATTTTCTCCTTCGGCGTGGTTCTCTATGAGCTGCTCAGCGGACGGCGTCCATTCCCTGGCGAGAACATGAACGCGGTGCTATCGGCCATCCGCGACCGCGAGCCCGCGCCGCTCGATGCTTCGCCCGACGTATCGCGCCTGGTGCTCCGCTGTTTGCGCAAGAGCCCGGACGAACGTTTCCAGAGCATGAGCGAGCTTCGGCCGATTTTGGAAAAGGCCGCGGCATCGGTCACCCGCAAAGAACCTTCCATCGCCGTGCTTCCGTTCGTCATGACCGGCGCAGGCCAGGAAAGCGCCTACTTCAGTGAAGGCCTGGCCGAAGATATCATCAATGCGCTTTCCCTCGTGGCCGGCTTGAAAGTGATTGCCCGCACTTCCACCTTCGCCTTCAGGGACCAGGCGCAGGATATCCGCGCCATCGCCGAAGCGCTGGGAGCCGATCATGTGCTCGAAGGCAGCGTGCGCACCGCCGGCAATCGGATTCGCGTGAATACCCGCCTCATTTCCGGACGCGATGGCTCGCCGCTTTGGTCCAAACGCTACGATCGCGACTTGATCGACGTCTTCATCATTCAGGATGAAATCTCCAACGCGATTGCGAACGAGCTCAAGGTCAGCCTCGTCACGCAGAAGCTGGTGAAGGCGCCCACCAACAACTTTGCCGCCTATGAAGCCGTGCTCCAGGGGCGATATCATTTTCTTCGCTTCGATCCTGCCGATCAGGCCAAAGCGCTGGCGCACTTTGAAAGGGCCGTCGCGCTGGACCCGAACTATGCCGCCGCCCATACCGGAATTGCCCTGAATCATTGGGGACAAATGGTAGTGGGCATGGCCGACCCGCGCGAAGCGATGCACCGCTCCGTCAAGGCCGCGCGCGAAGCATTGCGGCTGGATCCGGGCAATTCGGAGGCCCATCATATCCTGGCCTCCTACTATGCCGTCCATGATTTCGACTGGGTGAAAGCCGAACATCATTTCGACCGCGCCCTGGAACTGAATTCGCATTCGTTGTGGGCTTACCATTGCAAAACAATTTACCTGCTCCTGCCGCTGGGCCGTCTGGAAGAAGCAGTCGAATGTCAGGAGCGGGCGCTGGCCATTGACCCGTTGACGCCCGCGGTCCTCGCCAACCTGGGTCTGGCTCTGGAGGGCTTACATCGAGAGGCAGAAGAAGCGCAAGTTCTGGACCGCGTCACTCAGATGGATCCCAACTTTGTCGGCGGTCTGTGGAGCCTGGTGCGGTTCCGCTGCCGCCAGGGCCGCATTGCTGAAGCTGTCGAATTGGCGGAACGTTTGGTTCAGAAGGCGGGGCGCTGGGGCATGACATTGGGCGCGCTAGGCGCTGCCTATGCGGCCGCCGGCAGAGTCGAGGAAGCCCGCGCGGTAATCGCCGAACTTGGCCTCGATCACAACCGGCAATCGCGCGCGTTCTATTCGTTCTTGATCGCCGCCGCGCTGGGCGATCGCGACGACGCTTTCCTCTGGGCCGCTGAAAGCATCGAACACCGCGATCCCATTATGCTGAGCTTCCTCTGGATTTCCTCCTTCGACAAGCTGCGTGCCGATCCGCGCTTCACCGGCTTGCTGCGGATGCTCAAAATCGAAGACCGCATGCTGGCTTCGTCCGGTCGCGTACTTCGATGACCGGGTTAGATCCTACCTGGCTGCTGGATGAATTCCGCGCCTTCGAGCGCACGCTCGCACTCCGAACGGCGATTGAGCTGGACTTGTTCACGCGCATCGGAAGCGGCGCCAACACCATTCGAGCATTGTCCGCCGCCTCCGGCGCTTCCGAACGCGGCCTGCGCGCGCTGTGCGATTACCTGACGGTTCAAGGGCATTTACTGAAGCGCGGCGCCCGCTATAGTCTCACGCTCAACTCGCGGCTGTATTTGACCACGGCTTCGCCCGCGTATTTTGGCTCGGCGGTAAAGTTCTTCGCCAGCGACGCCACGGTGGCCGCGTTCTGCCGCCTGCGGCAGACGGTGGAGCAAGGAACGGCATGCTCCGCGGATTTTGCCGAATTGGATTGGGTGGAATACGCGCGATCGATGGCGCCGCTTGCCGAAGCTACAGCGCAGTTTGCGGCGAATGCACTGGCAGGCGATTCCAAGGGTCCAATGCAAGTGCTGGATTTGGGCGCCGGCCACGGCTTGTACGGCCTCGCGATCGCGGCCCTAAATTCCGCGGCCCAGATTTTCGCGCTGGATGCGCCGCAGGTTTTGGAAATCGCGATCGGCAACGCCCGCCAGGCCGGGATGGCCGAACGTTTCCATCCGATTCCTGGCGACGCATTGGAAACAGACTTCGGCGGTCCGTATGACCTGGTGCTGGCGGCCAATCTCGCGCACCATTTCGATGAAGCCTCCAATATCCGGCTGTTTCAAAAGGTCCGCGCTGCGCTCAAACCCGCTGGGCGCATCGCGCTCATCGAGTGGGTCCCCAACGCCGACCGGGTATCGCCCGCCCACGATGCCGCCTTCGCTCTCACCGTTTTGGCCACCAGCGCGCGCGGCTCTATCTACACGCTGACAGAGTATTCGCGGATGTTGCGAGCAGCGGGTTTCCGGCGGGTGCGCCGTTTAGACACCGGCGGTTTCGGGCGCTGGATCATCACCGCGTCACCCTGATCCAGCGTTCCGGACTCGATGATGTCTTCCATAATCCCGGTCATCATCCGGATGGTCCTGAGTGAACTGATGCCGATCAGTTCCAGATGCGCCGCCGTCAATGGCAGCGCATCCAGAACCGCATCCAGGTCGCGCGTGTGCTGCGGATCGATCCTGGCGTGATACAGGAAACTGCTGAAACATTTGAGCGAAAGATTGTTGCGAGCCGCTACTTCCTCAAAGAATTCGGCCGGCGGCGGATTGCCTTCCATAGCGGCGATGAAACCAGCCAGCGCGATGGGGTTGTAGTGATGAATCCAGTAATACTGGACGCCCACCAACTGCGTCGCGCTCTCCTTGGGAAGCCGCCGAAGAATGGCCTGCCGATCCAGCCCCAGGGCTACGCCGTCATTGACGATCCATTCATGATGCCCCTGCTCTTCTGGGACGTGATGCCGCAGGTAGTTTCCGAAACCTCTGAGCGCGGGATCGTCCGCGTGCTGCGGAAGCTGACAGGCCCGTTCGGCGGCTTGCATCAGCGGCACACTGGCCCGAATGATGGAATGGCTCTGGTAGATATACTCGCGGTAAATCCTGGGAAATTGCGGATGGGTCCAGAATGAGTGCGCGGTGTGTCCCAGGCGTCCGCCGAAAAGCCGGATCTTGGACCGGATGATTTGACTATTCGAGACCCGCTGGCTGGCTTTGGCCATTCTCGCCAGCGCTTTAGTAATACATTCCGTGCGTGGCGTGTTTGGAAAAGAACTCCGTTCCCAGCTTGGTCTTGGTGGATATAATGGCGGCCACCTCGGCCGCCGATAGCGATTCAATGGCCTTCTTCTCGGCCGGGGTGAAAAGCTCGTAGCCGGCCGGAATAACGCCGGCCTTGGTCAGCGTAGCCAGATTTTTATCTGCGCCACCCTTGGACTTTGCACCCGAGGAACGCTTCGCAGCCGTCTTTTTGGCCACCGTCTTCTTTGCCATGTTGGTGTCTCTTCTCCTTGATCTTTGTTGGAGCTGTCAGGACGATGTTATAACCGAGCTCTCCGCATTTGCAAGAGAAATCGGCGAGAATTCTCTTAACCAGACCGGTGCTGCTTCGAGGTTCGCATAACGTTCGGCGAGTTGCCGGGCTTGATCGGCAAACTGATTGGCGTACCACTGGCGATAGTCCGCGGCGGCGGCCGTTGGATCCGTCCCATCGTTTACGATTTGAACGATCAAATCGGCCGCTTTTGAACCACAAGCCAGCGCGCGGGCAACTCCGCTCGATGCCGCCGGGTCCAGCACAGCCGCGGCATCGCCACAAAGAAAGTACCTGTCGCCGGCGCATTCCGGGATAAATCGCCAGGTGACATCAGCGCCGCGAAAGCGGGTATTGCGAAAGGGCGCGGGAGGATCAGGCATTTGGACATTCGCCGCCAGGGAAAGCTGAACGCACTGGCAGCAATCGGTTTTGACGCGCGCCAGCCACGTCCAGCCGCAAGGGTGTTCCCGGAATTCAGGAATTACGCCGAGTTCGCATTTGCCCCGGAAATACGCATATCGGGCCACCAGGCGGGGCGAAAAGTCCTGAACCTCTAATCGCAATTTGCGCGAGAGCCACCGGGAAGCGCCTGAGGCGTCGATGAGGTAACGGCAGAACCAACTCTCGCCTTGCACTTGCAGTCCGGCGACTCGACCGTCTCTCATCAGCAATTCGCTGGTGCCTGCCGGTTGGATTACTGCCGCTCCCATGCTTCTCGCTTGGGCTAGAAGAATGGAATCCAGTTTCGAACGCCAGGCTTGGTAGCCGAACCCGAGGCCGGATGGCCCTTCAAAAGGAACGAACGTCCGCTCGCCCGCGCGCTCCAGAATCCATCCTGGATTGCGGATGAAGCCGGCCTTCGATATGGCCCGAGTGACGCCCAATTCGGCAAATATTTGCTCGACGCCGGGATGGAGCGCCTCGCCGGGAAGATCTCGCGGGAAGCTCGCTTTTTCGATCACCGCGACCCGCAATCCGCGGCTGGCTGCTCGGATCGCCGCCGCGCAGCCTGCCGGTCCGGCCCCGATCACCAGAAGATCAAAATCATCGTCGCGCTTCAATCGGTTTGGCTCTCAGACGCTCTATCACGCTAGCACGCTCGCTAGCCCGAGCCTCTGATTGCTGAACGCGCTTGGCAACCCCGCCCGGAACGCGCGCTCCAACCCCGGTTCCCGCTTCAATCGCTTTGGCTCTCGGACGCTCTAGCACGCTCGCCGGCGCGAGCCTCTGATTGCTGAATGCGCTTCGCGATCTCGCCCGGAACGCACGCTCCGACCCCGGTTCCCGCTTCAATCGCTTTGGCTCTCGGACGCTCTAGCACGCTCGCCGGCGCGAACCTCTGATTGCTGAACGCGCTTGGCAACCCCGCCCGGAACGCGCGCTCCAACCCCGGTTCCCGCTTCAATCGCTTTGGCTCTCGGACGCTCTAGCACGCTCGCCGGCGCGAGCCTCTGATTGCTGAACGCGCTTGGAATGCAATTTCACTTCGGCCCCGGTTTCCGCTTCAATCGCTTTGGCTCTCGGACGCTCTAGCACGCTCGCCGGCGCGAGCCTCTGATTGCTGAACGCGCCCGGAACGCACACTGCGACCCCGGTTCCCGCTTCGATCGGTTCGGCTCTCCAGACGCTTTATCACGCTAGCACGCTCACTAGCTTGATCCGCTCCAAGGCGCCACTGCTAGAAAGCAATCTCGCCCGGCACGCACACTTCTACTTCGGTTCCCAGCGAAATCCCGCTGCGGAGGCGCAGACGGGCCCCGATTCGCTCCGCGCGCTCACGAATGCTCTGGAGGCCCGACGGTCCTGGCTTTTCCCACTTCAGGGTCCGGGGATCGATCCCATACCCGTTGTCACGCACGGCAACGCGCAGTTCAGTGGGCCGGTATTCGACTTTGATCTCGATGGTTTTTGCGCCCGAGTGGCGGCAGGCGTTGATAATTGCCTCGCGCCCGATTTGATAAATTTCGTCGCGAAGCCCGGCCCTCAACGGCCTTTCGTCGCCATGCACTACCACCTGAAAATCGTCCGCCGGGTTGTGACCGGTGTCGCTGGGAACGCAGGCCAGGTTGTCCGCCAAAGAAGGAAAAGGCTGGCGCTGGGCTCCGTCACGCCGGACTCCGCGCTTCCTTTGCCCAAGAACGCGCTCGATCACACGGAAGATGTGGGTGATGCGCGAGGGACGCACAACCTGCTTCTCATCGCGCGCGCCAAGGCCGGCGCTGAGTTTGATTCCCTCGAAGTCGCTCATGGAGTGCGCCGCGGCGTAGCCCGGCCGCAAAGTTGCAACAGCATTGGAACTCATCGCAATCCTCCCTCACTCGGATTCAGCGGTCTTCTTCGTTCCGCATCGATCCATTCGCGAATGTAGGCGGGACAATTTCTCAGCTGGATTCCGGCCGCCTCCGACCGCGCCAGAAATGGCACCGCTTCCCGATCCACCAGAGTTATGTCGCCCAAGTCGAATGCGACGCTTTGGCCCGAGGGTTCGAGGCTCAAGAGCCGCTCCAGTTCGACCACGTCTTCCAGCTCGATCCGCCCACTCATGGTCAGCACCACATCCTCCCCAGAAGACCGCTGAATCCTCAGCATTGCTTACATTTCGCACTAGATTCTATGCAGGAGATTGGCCGCTGTAACTTGCTGAAAACAAGTGCGGTCGATTTCTATAACTCGCGAATTCGCGAGATTTTAGCGAATAGGTTCGCGAGATTCATCACACACTCTTGAAGCGGAACTTATTGATCCGAAGCGCCCGGATTCTGGACTCGAGCGTAGAGGCGGGAATGCCAAGCTGGGCGGCAGCTCCCGACGGGCCGGAGACGCGGCCCCCACTGGCCTCCAACGCCGCCTCGATGGCTGCTTTCTCTTCAGCCGGCGACCTCCTCGAGATTTCGGTATCGGGCGGCGCAGGGGCAGCGGCTTCCACAGAGAGCCAGCTCGGGTCCACGGAAAAATGATCGGTGTCGCAGACGATCACCGATCGCTCCAAAACATTTTGCAGTTCCCGGATATTGCCTGGCCACTCATACGATGCCAGCAGTTCCAGGGTTCGTTTCTCGATGGTCCGTATTTTCTTGCCGGTCTTCCTGGAGTAGCGGTAAACGAAGTATTCGATCAGCGTGGGGATATCTTCCTTGCGTTCACGCAGAGGGGGAAGCTCTATCGGGAAAACGTTGAGCCGATAAAAGAGATCCAGGCGAAAAGCGCCGCCGGCGATGGCACTCTCGAGATCGCGGTTGGTGGCCGCGATCACCCGCACGTCCGCGTGGATGGGATGGCTTCCGCCGATGCGCTCGAATTCCCGCTCCTGTAGAACCCGGAGCAGAGCAATCTGAGTTTCCAGAGGCAGCTCACCCACTTCATCCAGGAAAATTGTGCCGCCCTCGGCCAGTTCAAACCGGCCGAGGCGCCGCTGCAAGGCTCCCGTGAAGGATCCCTTTTCGTGCCCGAACAGTTCGGAGGCAATTAAGCTGGCGGGTGTCGCGGCGCAATTCACGCTCACGAAGGCTCGCGAAGCACGGCGGGACCGTTTGTGGATAGCGCGCGCGATAAGCTCCTTGCCGGTGCCAGTTTCACCGGTGATCAGGACGGTGGAATCGGTGGGCGCAACCTTGGCGACGCGCGCCAGAACAGCTTGCAGCGCATGGGATTCGCCCACGATTTCCTCGAACATGGAGGCTTTGTCGACCTCCTCGCGGAGGGCGATATTTTCCTTGTAGAGCAGGTCCCGCAGTGTTTTGATTTCTTCGACCGCCTGCTTCAGGTCGGCTTCGGCTTGCTTGCGCTCGGTGATATCGGTAACCGCTCCCACGAACTCGAAGTCGCCGGATTCATGTCCGGAAGGATGCCCTACTACCCGGAGGTGCTTGACGCAGCCATCGGGAAGCAACAAGCGCTGTTGATAATCGAAAGGCTGCTTTTCGCGGGAGACGCGCTCGACCAATTCCTGCACCATCGATCTGTCTTCGGGATGGGTTCGTTCGAGGATTAAATCAATGGAGACCTGGGACGCAGGGTCGCTTTGAAAGATGCGAAAGGTTTCCTGAGACCAATAGATTTTTCCACTGGCAACGTCCCAGCCGAAGCTGCCGGTGTGACTGAGTTTCTGCGCCTGGGAGAGGTAGGCTTCACTGCGCCGCAGTGAAGCCTCCGCGCGGCTGAGTTCGATTCGTTCCCCGGCTTCCCGCAAAGCCCTTTGCACGGAGGGCACAATGCGGGCCAGACGGGTTTTGAAGACGTAATCCGTTCCACCGTTCTTCAGAGCCTCGATGGCCACTTCTTCGTCCAAGGTGCCAGACACGAAAATGAACGGTACATGCGGGCTGCGCTGCCGGGCGATCTTTAGCGCCGAGAGGCCGTCGAAGGAAGGGAGCGTATAGTCCGCGAGAATTACGTCAAATCCGCCCCGATCGAGCGAATGGATGAACTCAGCCTCGGTTTCCACACGCGTTACGCAACAGGAAATGCCATCCGCATCGAGTGTTTCCTGAACAAGCTCCGCGTCCCTGGGATCGTCTTCCAGGTATAGGAAATGCAAGGGCTGATTCATTTCCAGCTAGTGCTTTTTCAGGCTTCCTGGCGGCGGCTCATTAATCACGGCCCAAAAAATCCCCAGTTCTTTGATGGCATTTACAAACTCGTGAAAGTCCACAGGCTTGACCACATAAGCGTTCACGCCTAGCCGGTAGCTTGCCACCATGTCCTTTTCTTCATGCGAGGAGGTGAGCACCACCACCGGAATCATCTTGAGCTTGTCGTCGGACTTGATCTGCTGCAGCACTTCCAATCCGTCCACCTTGGGCAATTTCAGATCGAGTAAAAGCACGGCAGGATTCTCGCTCGAACGGTTTTCGAACTTCCCCCGGCAAAACAGATAATCCAACGCCTCCTCGCCATCCCGGGCCACCACCACTTCGTTGGCAAGGTTGTAATCTTCCAAGGCCTCCAGGCTTAGTTCGACGTCCTTCGGATCGTCTTCCACCATCAAGATGCGTCCCAACGTGCTCATGGCCGTGACTCCTGTGATCCCAAAAGCGAGAAATAAAATGTTGCGCCTTCATCTACCAGGCCTTCGGCCCAGATGCGGCCCCCATGCCGATGCACGATCCGCTGTACGGTGGCGAGGCCGATCCCGGTTCCTTCAAACGCCTACGTGGGGTGGAGGCGCTGGAACACGCCGAACAGTTTGTTCACATATTTCATGTCAAAGCCCACTCCATTGTCTCGAATGAACAGCACTAAGTGATTAGGCCCTTGTTCCCGGCATCCGATTTCGATCTTAGCCTCCTCACGGCCCCGTGTGAATTTCACAGCGTTGGCGATCAGATTCACGAGCACCAGGCGCAGCATCGAGCGATCTCCGTAACAGGCCGGCAGCGGCGCAACTTTCCACACGATATTGCGGCCGGTTGCATCCTGGCGGACTTCCGTCAAAGCCTCTTGCACCAATTGATCCAGGCTGACCATGCCCTTGTGGGTCTCAGCGCGCCCGATTCTGGAAAAGGCCAGAAGATCGTCGATCAGGTTGCCCATCCGTTTGGCCGATTCGAGAATCATTGTCAGATAGCGCTGGCTCTTGGCGTTGAGAACCGGACCTGCGTTTTTTTGCAGCAGCTCCGAGTACCCGGACATGTGGCGGAGGGGAGCGCGGAGATCATGCGATACCGAATAGGCAAACGCTTCCAGTTCCTTATTGATGATTTCCAGCTCGCTGCTTCTTTTCGCGAGCTCTTCGTTGAGCGCGCGGATCTGCTCCTCGCGCCGTTTGCGATCCGTAATGTCGTTGTTGGTTTCCAGGATCGCGGCCGGCCGCCCTTGCTCGTCGCGGCGCAGCGACCAGCGGCTGGCCACGATGACGCGGGTTCCGTCGGATCGGGTTTTCTCGGTCTCGCCGTCCCAGCGGCCGGAACGCAACAGCTCGGCGCGAATATCGGCAATCGGCGCCGGAAACGACGTCTGCAAAAGCTCGTGCGCGCGCCGGCCGATGGCTTCTTCCGGCGTCCAGCCGTACAGCTCCTGCGCTCCGCGATTCCAGTACGTGATCACCTCGTTCATATCCCTCACAAAAATGGTGTCGTGCGTGAGATTCAGCAGGCTGGCTTGCTGGGTTCGTTCCATGACTTCGATTTCCAGTTTGTCGCGAGCTTGCCGGAGATCCGCCTCCACCCGGCGCCGAATAGTGCTAAACCACGTTACCAGCGATGCGAACAAAGTGAAAACAACAAAGTAAGGGATATCGGCGGACGTGATGTAGAGCGTGTAAAAGGGCTGCAGAAAAAAATAATCGAAGGTGATGCAGGAGGCGAAAAGTGCCAGGACGGCCGGCCCGGGCCCTCCGTACCATGCAGTGAGGGCGAGAGCGAAGAGGAAGAAAGGCAGCTCCACGTTGCGGATCTGGAAGCGCCCCATGAGAATCCCGCCGGCAATCGCCAGCGCGACGGAGAGAATCGCCAAGCCATAGCCTCGCACCGCCGATAAGGCGGGCGATTGGGGTCTCCAGTCCGCCACTGCATGGCTCGCGGCGTGGTTCCCCGCCGGGCTCGTTTGGATAGGCGCCTCAGTCATTTGGCAACCGGGGAGAATCCATCATAACGCTTTTCACCGGATGCGCCACGATACTTCCCGGAGGGCGATGAACCGCCCGATTCCGCGCCCAGCTCATGTCCGCCGGTATGCTACTGAGTTGTGACGCGCGCACCGGCTGCGGTGAGGATTGCCGAAAGCTCCGGGGTTTGTTGGGGAGGAACGAGCTGGTGATGCCTGGCAACCGCGAGCAGAACCGGTATGTCCATCAAGTTGGGTAGCGCTTGCGGCGAGACGCGATGTTCGCGCCGTCGGAATAGGTGCAAACATATCGGTCCAGGTGGCTCCGGCGCGGTTAGGCTCCGACGCTCGCACCGAAACTGTTTTGGCGGGCTTCTTCGGGGACAATGCCCAGTTTCTGCATGCGGTGAAGCAGCGTGGTGCGGGGCATTCCGAGCCGAACGGCCGCGCCGCGGTTACCGCCCACAACCCAACCTACTTGCCGGAGCACTTCGAGAATGTGAGCGCGCTCGGCATCCTTCAGCGTCCGGTTGGCCGCCGGCTTGGGCGTTTCGGCAAGCTGCTTGAGATCGCCCAAAGGCGCGCACAACACCGGCCCTGGCGAAAGGATTACCGCGCGTTCGATGAAATTCTGCAACTCGCGAATGTTACCCGGCCAGCTATAACGCTGCAGAGTCTCCATCACCTCGTCGGAAATGATATGGACCTGCTTGTTCATGCGCTCGGCGTATTTCTCGGTGAAGTGGCGCACCAGAAGCGGGATGTCGTCCACGCGCTCTCGCAGCGGCGGAAGCGCAATGGGGAATACGTGCAGCCGGTAAAACAGGTCCGCGCGAAACTCGCGCTCCCGAACCATTGCAGCCAGATCCCGATTCGTCGCGGCCACGATGCGGACGTCCACATGAATGGTGCGGGTGCTTCCGAGCCGCTCGAACTCCTGTTCCTGAAGGACGCGTAAAAGCTTGGGCTGCAGCTCGATCGGCATGTCGCCGATTTCGTCCAGAAACAAAGTTCCCTGATGCGCCATCTGAAAGCGTCCGATGGCCGAGTTCAGCGCGCCGGTGTACGCTCCGCGCTCATGGCCGAATAATTCGCTTTCCAGGAGACCGCTGGGGATGGCGGCGCAATTCAGTGTCACAAAAGGCTCGTGCTTGCGCGGGCTCTGATCATGGACAGCTCTGGCAATGAGCTCCTTGCCGGTCCCGGTTTCACCGTGGATCAGAACGGCTGAGTCGGTGGGAGCCACCGTACGGACTTCGTGCAAAGCCCGGCGCATGCCAATGCTGGAGCCGATCATCTGGGTTTCGGGCCGCGGGAACTCTCGACGAGGAGTAAACATTGTGGTTGCCAAGGTAGCCATGATTCCGTGATTCTCCTTTGCGTATCGTTTCTACGTTTCGTCTTCGTACTCTACTTTGCCGCAACCGACGCGCTGAATCATCACGATATGGAAGGTTTTTGCAGTACCACTCTCGGGGCTTGCCGGGTACCACGATCGTGGTACTGCACCGTTACACAATTAGGATCTGACGCGGGGAGGAATGATGATTTCGCGGCGGCCGAACAGGCGGGCATCCAACGAATAGGCGCCCGGTCCCAGGAATACAATCGCAACCGCGATGATGGCGGTCAAAACGGCTGACAGCTTCTCGTCGAACAGATTCGGCACCGGTACCGCGAACATGGAAAACCCGATGCCTAAGGCGCCCAGGCCGAGCACTGTGCCGGCGATCGGCGTAAGAACGCCGATCAGCAAGGCCGCCCCGGCTGCTAGTCCTACCAGCCCGCCCAGCCACATTCCGAGTGCGGAACCGCTGCTGCCGGCCAGATAGAATCCAGCTTCGAGAAGGGCAACGATACCGAGGGCCCCGCGCAGCAATAGCAGGCCTAGCCCAGGCCATCCGCCTGGAAACGCGGAAAAAAGACGCAGCAGGTAGCCATCCTCCGTTATCTAAATACTTCGCAAAACACGCTAGCTTTAGGATAGAAGGAGAAAACATAGAACGAATCCCGATAGCTTGGAATCTTTGGATACCACTTTTGAGTTATTCCGATTACAAATAAGAGGGCGTTAGAGCTGGATGATGCCACGGCGGACGGCGATGGCAACCGCCTCCGTGCGATCGCTGGCGCCGAGTTTTTCCATAATGTGCTTGACGTGAACCTTGACGGTTTCTTCAGAAATGAACAGCTGGTCCGCGATATCGCGATTGCGGTTGCCGCCCGAGATGTGGCGCAGAACGTCGATCTCGCGGGTGGTTAAGGCTTCGTCGCTCAAGTGCTCGGCCAGATGGCTGGCCACTTCGGCGGGCACGCGCTTTTTGCCCAAGTGCACCTGGCGGATCACCTCCACCAGGTCGCGGGGAGGCATGCTCTTCAGCATGTAGCCGCGGGCTCCCGCTTCCAAGGCGCGCTGGATCTCGACGTCGCCCTCAAACGTGGTCAGCATGATGATGCGGGCTTCGGCGAATTCGGTTCGAATGGCAATCATGGCGTCGATGCCGCTGACGTCGGGAAGGCGCAGGTCCATCAGCGTTACATCGGGCTGATGCTCGCGAAATTTTTGCAGCGCCTCGCTGCCGCTGGAGGCATCCGCGACTAACAGCATATCGGGCTGGCTGTTGATGATGGCGGCGATCCCTTCCCTGAGCAGCGGATGGTCGTCCACACTTAGCACGCGTATGCGCTCCTGGCCGGTCAGGTTCATCGGTCGCTCCCTGTTAAGACTTTCCGTTCTTGGATGCCGGAGACTCTGCTTCGGATCTTCCTAAATGCAACCGTGAAAACCATCCGGGCGCGCCGCCGGACCGGGACCGAAAAGCGATGTGGCTGGGCACGGACAGTTCCACCTCTGTTCCGGCGGCGGAGCTGCTCCATACCTGAAGTTTCGCACCGATTCTCTCGGCGCGTTCGCGCATGCCGGGCAAGCCCCAGTGCCCCTCCCGGCCGGATTGCAGCAGTTGAGGATCGATGCCGCGTCCGTTGTCGCGGACCAGGACTCGCAACTGGCTGGCGGCGTATTCGAGCTGAATTTCGACGCTCTTCGCCCCGGAATGCCGGAATGCGTTGACCAACGCTTCGCGGCCGATACGATAAACCTCGTCTCGCAGGACTGGGTGTAAGGGACGAGGCTGGCCATCCACGATGACGCGGAACCCGACATCGTCCTGAAAGGCGAGTTCGCCGGGGATGTGCGCGAAAGCCTGCTCGAGATTGAGCGAAGCGCTTTCGGAGCGCAGCCCCCGCACCGCGTTGCGGCCTTCGTCGATCACCCGGCTCATCAATTGCAGAACGCGGTCCAATGGCGACTTGGCTGGCGAATCCGGCGGAAGGCGGTCTACCGCGACGTGCAATTGCATGGACGCGCTGAGGAAGCCTTGCAGCAAAGTGTCATGCAATTCCTGGGCGATGCGCGTGCGTTCGGCCAGCCGCTCTTCAAACAGCGCGTTGAGCTGCCTGGTCAGAACGTGCATGCGCAGGCCATACAGGGCCGCGATTGCCAGCGCGGCGGCCAGCACGATGCTCAGCCGGAACCACCAGGTCTGCCAGAACAGCGGTTCCACGGCGAAACCGACGTCAGCCTCCTGGTTGCTCCAGACGCCATCGGGGTTGCTGGCGATTAAACGAAAGCGATACGAGGCTGGCGGCAAATTGGTGTAGACGGCTTGCCGCGTGGCGGTTGGCTCGCTCCAGCCACGATCGAATCCCTCCAGCTGGTAACGCAGGCGAACGCGATCGGGAACCGAAAGGCTCAGGCCGGCAAAATCGAAGGTGATGCGTTGATGGCCGCCTGGAATGTGGATGGGACCCCGCAGCCCTATAGGCTGACCGTCCGCCAAAATTGCCTGGACATGCGCGATGGCGGGCGCGGCGTTGTTCATCAGACGAGCGGGATCCACCACGGAAATTCCTTTATTCAACGAGAACCAGATGCGCCCCGCCGGATCCTCCACCACCGAACTGCTCCGCTTCACGCCTTCCATCCCACGCAGGCCGTCGGCGAGCCCATACTCGCGCAGATCTCCGTCGGCGAGCGCGCCGCGTAAGAGCGGGTCGCGGTTCACGCGCAACACGTGGTTGGAAGTCGCCATCCAAATGGATCCGAACCTATCTTCGGCCAGACCGAGTACTTGCTCGCGCAAGGCGGCGGGCACATTCGCGGGAGAATGAAAGCGGCCGTGGTCCAGGAAGGCAACGCCGCTCGCGGTTCCGATCCAGAGCAGGCCCGACGAATCTTCCATCAGGCAATTCACGTCGCCGGAAGGCAGGCCGTCGGGGGCGGCATAGGTTCGCCAGCGGCCGTTCGCAAGAGCGCTCAAGCCGGTTGGTGTCGCAAACCACATGGTGCCATCGGAGGTTTGGAGTATCGAAGCGACGGTGTTTGAGGCCAGCCCGTTCGCGGTGGTGTAGGTTGTGAATTTGCCGTTGTCGAGCTTGCTCACGCCTCCGCTGAGCGTACCCGCCCACACGGTTCCATCCGGGGCTTGATAGACCGAGTAGACGCTGTCCTGAGCGAGGCCCTCGGCATGCGTAAACGAAGTGGCGCTGAAAGAACCTTGCTCGTCGCGAAGATCGGTTAATCCTCCATGCTGCCTGCCGAGCCCAAGCTCGCCGTTTCTTCCGCTGATGGAATAGACCACGTCTTTATCGATCCCCGCGGCGTGGACGCTGCCGTGTTTCCCATCTTTCATCCACACCAGTCCGCCGTCTACGGGTGCGAACCACAGGCGGTTGTGAGCGTCGACAAACAACGGATTGCTGCCGTCCGCCGGCAAGCCCTCGGGCCGGGAATAGGTAATAAACGCGCTGTCGCGGAGACGCTCCAGTCCGTTGGCACTTCCGATCCACAGATTCCCTTCGCGATCTTCGAAGAGCGCGGTCACGGCTTTCGAGTCGCTCTCCTCCAGGCTGGCGACGCCGAGGGAGTTAAAGCGCAGCAGACCGCGCGAATCGGTTCCCACCCAGGTGTTCCCATCGCGATCCCGCACGATAGCCAGCGCTTGAAAACGATTGAGAGAGGGCGGAAGGCCGGCGCCTGTGAGCTCTTGGCCGTTCCACTTCACGACGCCGTTGTCGGTGCCCACCCATAGATCCTGATTTTCGCCCGCGAGCAGACAATTGATTTTCAGATCCGGCAGGCCGTTCCGGATCGGCGTGGTCTTACCGCCGCCGAAGCGGAAGAGACCGGCGTCGCGAGTGCCCATCCAGATGTCGCCGTCCGATGTCTGGGCGATCGCGGTCACGGGAGAGCGCGGCAAATCTTTGGCGGAAGGGAGGCTCGGGAGCGCGGCCGCACCGAAATCCAGCGCGCCGTTGTCCATTCTCCAAGCCAGAATTCCCTGGTGTTGCGCGCGGCTCATGGCTGAGATGTCGATGGGTGGAACCGGCCCGGACGTGGGATTCTCAAACACGCCGTTGTGGTAACGCAGTATGGTCAGATCTTCCAGGCGTATCCACAAGGAGCCGTCCGGCCCGGTAGTCAAACCGAGAACACTGGTGATGGTGAAAGCTCCCGATTCATCGCGCATCAGGCGGAAATTCCAGCCATCGAAACGAACCAGGCCGGCCTCGGTTCCGATCCACAGATAACCGTCGGGGGTTTGGGCGATGGCATAAATGGGCCCGCGCGGAAAGCCCTGATCCGTTCCCCACTGATCGCGAACGTACTGCGACATGGCGCGGTTGGGGTCGATCGCATAGGAGGCGTGAATCAGCAGCGCGCCAATAACGCAAGCCCGCAGCCAGCGGATTACCGGGGCGCAAAGGCCGTTATGGAAGGAATTCAAACTTCTCAACGATGACCTCGGATCCGTGCCGCAAAGGGTTGCTCTGATTGTTGTAGACGTAGAGGTTCATGTGGATCCTCTCGTTTCCGGGCGAGGGAACCCCAGAGGTGAAGACATGATCGGCTACGACATCCGATCCCATCTTCGACGCTCGGCCGCGCGCCGTTTGAAACTCCACTCGTCCCGGCTGCCAGTTGATCCAGTAAGTGAGAGTTTCCGTGGGAGCATTAAAGCGCACCGTGTTGGCCGGCACCACGTAAGGCTGCACCACATATTGCGCGTTCTTGTCGGCCGGCTCGCCCCAGCGGCTGATTTCGATGTCCATTTCGCGCGGAGGTCCCGTGTCATCCCACGTGAAGAGGGCGAACACCGCGGCTGGTTCCAGCTGCGAAACGTCACGCACCACAAATCGGTACAAACCGTAACCCAGGCTGCGCGTGAGCCAGATTTCCGAGCTGCTCCAATGATCCGCCTGTTTTGCTATGCGCAGATGAAGGAGCCCGTCTCGGTCTGTCCAGGCGTTGCCCGGATCGTAGAAGTTATTGGAGCCGCCGGGATCGCTCCCGGTTTCACGGATCTCCCATTTGTATCCGCTGAATTGGAGCGATTTCGAAGCGCTCGCGGTTGCGCCTTGCACCGTGGCCGCCGCCAGCACTGGACCCCTCGCGTCCGGAAGCTCGTTCACGGTGGGCGGCGGACGATAGCGCGAATCTACCAGGAGTGCGGCGTAAGACGATCCCGGGTGAGTTAAGCTCTTCCAGGTTGAATCCGGCCGAATGGAAGTAAAGGGCTGGTCGGAGAAAGGCTGCACCCACCACTTGCCGCTGCGGGAGAACAGCACAATTCGCTGTCCGGGACGCGCGCCGGTGACGTGACCCTCGATGGGCTCCAGCTTTTCCTGGCTGCCCTCGCCCGCCGGAGGGACGCTGGTGAATTCGATGGTGGGCCTGCTATCGCCGCGCACGGTCCGGCAGTTGTTCAGGCACAGACACGCGGCAGCCCCAAGAATGGAAGCCATAACAGTTCGCGCATGGAGTAGTTGAAGCATGTGCTGCGATTAGAAATAGAGCTTCAACCCGAGTTGGACCTGCCGGGGCTGATTGGCCTGTGCCGTGATCTCCCCAAAGGTAGCATCTCCGACGTTTGTATCGGGCCCGGAGAACTGCACGCGGTTGAGGACGTTGAAGACTTCCAGCCGCATTTCCAGGCGCGCGCCTTCGCGAAATTCCAAAGGCAGCTCTTTGAACAACGACGCAGTCAGATTGTCGGTTCCCGGTACGCGGGCGTTGGACAGCACTCGCGGCGCGTCGCCATCCGCGTAGGGCGCGGGCTTCACCGCCACTTGAGGATTGGCGAAATATTGATTCAGATTTCCCGTCCCAGCCACCTGGAGCGGGGCCAGCAGATTGGGGTATTGATTGCCGTATGTCGGCAGGCTGGTGCTGCAGCCGCCGCACAGGAAGAGCTGGATGGGCAGGCCATCGTCCACTCGATAGATGCCGTTGACCTGCCAACCACCAAAGACCGCGCCCGGCCATCCGGCCTGGTGGCGTGCGAACGGCAGTTGATAAACGAAACTCAGTTGGGCGATCTGCGGAATGCTGAACACGGAGAGTGAACGATCCAGGCGCAGGTTATTGGGGTCGCGCGCCATCGGTTCGCTGGTGGTAGAGCCGCCGGTGAGAAACGAATAGCCGCTGGATCCCAATGAGGAATCGTCGATGCTCTTCTGGAAAGTGTAGGAGAAGAGAAACTCCACTCCCGCCGAAAAGCGTTTCTCGATGCGGAGTTGAGCCGCGTTGTAAATCGAATTCGCCCAGGGCACAAAGCTGCTGCTGATTCCGGAAGCGGTTCCGTTGCTGTATTGGGGATAAGGAACGTACAGTTTCCATCTGGGAATGGTGGCGCCGGATAAATCGGGACTGTTGGGAAGCAGTCCTTCGAACGGGTTGGGTATTTGTGCCAGATAGAACGAGGGGTCGGCGCGAAAGGCTTCGGCCACGTTCGCCGGAAGCGCGTCGAACTGGTTCGCATATCCCATTGCGTAGAGATGCGTTCCCTTTCTTCCAATATACTCGGCGTCCACTAAGACGGACCACGGAAGCTGGTGCTCGATGCCGAAGCTCCAGGACTGCTCTTGTGGAGTTTGATTCAGACTTCGAATCGGGATATTGGTCAGCGCCTGCCCCAACAGCGTGGACGAGCCGTCCCGATTCCCGACGGCTGTTTGAATTCCAAACGGAAAGGGATTGCGCAGGAATTCCAGCGGAAGCCAGGGCTCGGAAGGGACGTTGTTTACACCGTTGGTCACCGCATCGTATCCGAGGAAGCCGCCGCTGACGGCATTGCCGACGACGCCGAGGTCGGATGGATCGTAGTACATGCCGTAGCCGCCGCGCAAGGTGGTGCGGCTCAGCAGTTGATACGCGAAACCGAACCTCGGGCCAACTTCGCCCCAGTAGGTGTTGAACTCGGGCCGGGGATTTCCGTCGACACCCACGTATTCCACCGCGCCGTGCAGATTCAATCCGGGGACCGAGATGGGCGACGGCGCGGATGGGTCGAAATAACTCATCTGGTTGTAGCGCTCGGTGCGCGGGGTTTCGACATCGTAGCGGAGTCCAAGGTTCAGTGTCAGTTTCTTAGTGACGCGCCAGTTGTCCTGCAAGAATCCGCCAATCTGGTAACTCTGCGTGGAGGTGAACGGGGGGATTTCGTATTCGGTGAAGGCGTTGTCGACGTAGCCGATCATCAGTCCGGCCAATGCGTCGCCGCCCACGCCCGCCGTCCCGGACGCCGTGCCGCTGCTGGTGAAGGCAAAGAGACCGTTGGGTGCGCCGGCTTGCAGAAAGTTGATCCGGTGGCGCCGAAGTTCTCCGCCTGCTTTGATCTCATGCTTGCCCATGACATGATCCACCGAGCCCACCAGGTGCCCGGTTTCACTGGCGAATTTGAGAATGGAATATGCCTGGCCGCCGACACAGCCGTTAAAGCCGTTGCAGCCGTATGCGCTGAACAGCCAGATGGAGGGCGGAGTGAGGAAGCCCGAAGTATCGATGTAGGAGGGCATTCCGAGAACCTTCGCCGGATCGAAGCCGCCGAACGATGCCGCCACGCCATCGGTCGGGTACCAGTTGTGGGCGTATCCCAACGAAATGGTGGCGAGCGTGGCGGGGCTGAACGTATGCACGAAGTTTATGTCGCCAACCAACGCGGAATGTTTGGTGAGACCCTGCGTGTTGGTGTCGTAAACGCTTCCGAAGAAATTCGGATTTTCGCCAGCGTCCCATTCATGCGAGAAGCGCACGCTCGCGATGTTTTTGTCGCTGAAGTGTTGATCTAGTTTGATGTCGAAGGATTGCTGGTTGAACGGGCTCGAAGCCGTTGTTACCCAGTTGTGATACGGATCATAGGCGGACGATCCGACGTTCAGATTGGGAAGCGGAAAGGACTGAATTAGCTTGGCGCCGACGGGGTCGATGAGATTGCCCGGCATGGAAGGCAAGTTTCCCAGACCGAAAGGAATGGCGGGATTTCCCGGGCTGATGTAGGTGGCCAGGTTGTCGAACGGGATGGGCGCGCGCCCGGTGGCGTTGTTTTCCGCATCCGGTTTGCTAGTGTAAGGATCGTAAATCTGCCCGGCGGGATTGGAGCAGATTCCGCTGGAATCGAACGTGCCGCCTACCCGCGAGCACAACTCGCCAAAATTGCCGCTGCGCTCGGCCGCGTCCGGAACGCCGGCTTCTGAAGACGTGGCTCCGGTGAGCGCGCGGATGCCGTTAAAGTCGAAAAAGAAGAACGTCTTGTTTTTAAAGATAGGGCCGCCGGCTGTCACGCCGAAGTCGTTGCGGGTCAGATGGGGCTGCGCGAGTCCGGCGGCATTGGAGAAAAACGAATTCGCGTTCAGAACGTTGTTGCGGAGGAATTCGTACAATTCGCCGTGGTATTGATTGCTCCCCGATCGCGTTACCGCGTTGACGATGGTGCCGCCGCTATTGCCGAACTCGGCGCTGAAGTTGGCCTGTTGGATTGTGAACTCCTGAAGGGCGTCCACTGGCGGGACATAGAGGGCCTTCTGAACGCCGGGGTTGTTGTCGCTGTTCATGACGCCGACGCCATCCAGGAGCAGGTCCGCCTGCGCATTGCGGCTGCCGTCCGATACGAAATTGGTGACGAATCCGGGAGTGCTCACCCCGTTGCCGTAAGCGCTGCCGGGCGTTTGCGACACGCCGGATGCCAGGAACGCGAGATCGAATGGGTTGCGATTTACCAGCGGAAGATCGTTGATCAACTGGCGGGTCAGTGTTTGGCTGATGGTTGCGTTTTCGGAGAGCAGGGAAGCTTGGGCATCCACGATTATGGCTGGTGACTTGCTGCCAGAAAGCCGCAGGGAGGCGTCGCCGGTTACGGCTGCGTTGATATCGAGTGCGATTTTCGGAATGGTGTAGGTGTCGAAGTTGGGAGCCTTCACCTGCAACGAATAGTCGCCGGGCGGGAGCGAACGGAAAAGATACCGGCCGGCGCCGTCGGTCTGGGTGCTGCTATGCGTGCCTCGATCGATGTTGGTCAGGGTGACTTCCGCTCCGGGCACCACCGCGCCCGAGGGATCCGTCACCAGCCCGGTGAGCGACCCGGTGTACAGTTGCGCGCGAGAGAACAGGGCCGCGCAAAGCAAGAGCAGTAGTATTCGGGATGCCAACGTAGGCCGGTCCTCAACTTTTAAGGAACTCGCGTACAACGAAGCGCGGCGCGAAGCAGTTCCTGGCCTGTTTTGTGGCGCACGCCTCGCCCTTTGCGCCTCTGATATTCTTTATGGTCACTTCAGGATTTGACGCTGTCAACCATGAACTGGCGCGATCCAATCGTCGGGGATCGTTCGGGGATTGATGGACATTGTTAATATTGCATGAATTATTCGTTGGCTGTAATCGCTTTGAGGACATGCAAGCCCAGACTGGAATGTCGTCTCATTTACTATCCAGGCGCCTGAGGGGGCTCGGAACGGATGAGATTCTCACGCGTAAACGGTACTCCCAGCGTCCGGTTCGGTATGGCCCGCTTGACGACAAAAGGACTGGACCTGTATCCGGCGCTCGCGGTGAAGGCGTGGGGCGAAAAATGGGGCGGATTCCAGCCGGCGGAGGAGCGGTCCACAAGGAAGGAGCCCATTTGGTTCGCGCGATGTAGACACCAGGTTCGGGACCAGGTCGCCGCGGAACAAAGCCGGCGGCATGCGGCGTCTCTCGGGCGCTGACGTTTGAACAGCTAGCCTCATTTCGCCAGAAAGCTGCGTACATGCCCGGCGCCTGGGTTGCCAGGAGAGTTGCCAGCAGTGTTGCTAGCAGTGTTCCCAGCAGGTGATCCAGAACGCCGCGCGGTTAAGGCATCGTTTCCGCACAAAGCTTCTCGTGTCTGCCGCAGCGAAATCAGCATCGAGTTGCGCGAGACCCGCCGCACAATCGGATCCACAAAAAAGCGCGCTGCCAGCGGAATCTCGCGGCTCAGCGCGATGGCTTCCAGTTCAACGTACACGCCCCCATCCCGCTGTTCGAAGCGCGCGATGCTAAACAGCTTCCAAATGTAGCCGCCGCCCTCGCCTTCCGGCATCTCATGCTCATCCGGCTCGCCATAGTCCTCGATTTCCTGCAAGCGCGTAGTTCGTGAAATGCTGTACATGCGATTGTCATCAAGGCGCACATAGGTTGCCTGGTAATCGGCGTCCAAAGCTCTTTCCAGGAAAAATGCCTTGTTCATGATCCGCATGGAGAATAGGTCGCTCATGGGGCCGCGAGCGATGGCTGTGGACTCAATTACCGCCGGCTGGTAATAATCCTTGTACCGATCGTAGTTCCGCGTGACGTTCATGACCTGCTCAATTGTGAGGCCGGGCAGAAACATCGACCCCATCCAGTGATGAATTAGTCCGCCAGATACGTGGTCCGGATCGGCTCCTGGCGCGGGGGCCACTACGATCTCTCCGGCGTGAACCCTCGCGGCGCGCTCCGCGTTTTCAAACGTCCAAAGAAAACAGGAGCCGGGACTGATCCGGTGTTGAAGATCGGCCCGAGCCGCATCCACGTAATCGTCCCAGGCGGAGACTGTTTCCGGTTTCAAATTGGCCGCGCTGGCCGGGAATGGGAAGAGCAGGGCCGCAATCAGCAAGGGCAGGCTCACGGCCCATTTGAGGAAGCAGCGCCGCACGGGCAACCAACTGCGCCGGCGCGGTTCAGCCTGGGGAAGCTGCGCGCCAAAAATAGATTCAGCCAGCGAGCGGGAAGCGTTTGAGTTGGCGACGAAATTCCCGCCCGCCTCCTGCCATCGCAAAAACAGCGAGCGGCCTTCCTGTTCGACAGTGGTGACGAATGTGATGTCGATAATTGGGCTTTTGCCCATGATCAGCGACGAGGCGGTGTGCCGGACTTGTTCCAGCCGGCGCGCGCCATCGCCGTTAATAACTCCCACCAATTGAAGGCGAAAGGCTGTTGGCCCATCATGAATGTAATAATCGAGTCCCGGATTCGTCATATGGCCTCATGTGCGTTGAGATGCAAATGAACGGCCACCCGATTCAACATGCCCGATGGAGTTATTCCGACGATGTCAGGGCCAGTTTGATTGAGGAGGATGTGGATCGATCAGACGGAACGAGGCAAGTGGTTCCTTTGCGGGATGATGCGCGACCTTTAAAGGAACTTGAGCAGCGCTTCGCTGGTTTCTTGCGGCAGTTCTTCCATGAGCCAATGGCCGGCGTTTTTGAGGACGACGACCGTTACATCCGAGCCGACCAGTTTGGCTTGCCGGCCGAGAGCTTCTCCGTTGGCTTTTTCGCCGCCGATGGCCAGGATGGGCATCGAAAGTTTCGTCCGTGCGAACGCTGCGAAATCTTCGGCGGCCTTTTGGAACGAAACAAAATACGCCCAGCCCGCCCGCATGCGTCCTGGACGAGCATAAGCTTTCGTATATGCCTGGCGGTCCGCTTCAGGAATGGAATACACTTTGTCCGCCGCAAAGTCGTTCCAGAAATGCTCGAAATAAAAGCGTTCGCGTCCCTGCACCAGCGCCTCGGGTGTGGGTCCGTGAAATCGGAAATGCCCGATGCCAGGATTGTCGTAAATATCTTTCCAACCGTCCACGCCGGGAAGAAATGCGTCCATCAGCACGAGCTTTTTTACCTCGGCTGGGAACTTCGCCGCGTAAGCGTACGCCACCATCAGACCGATGTCGTGCCCAACCACTTCCGCGTTCTGAAGGCCGAGTGAGGCCAGCAGCGCGTGTATGCGAGTGGCCGCCGTGGTCATATCCAGACCGTCCGCGGGAATGGATGAATCTCCAATCCCAGGCAGATCGGGAGCGACTACGGTGAATCGTTCCGCGAGCGCGGGAATGATCGGCTTCCACATGCGGCTGGTTTCGGCATAGCCATGGATGAGGATGAGCGGTGCTCCGTGGCCGGCCGTCAGGTAATGCAGTTCGACTCCGTCAATGTTGGCGGTTTTGGAAGAGATCATTTATGCTAGAGAGCCTTGAGCGGCAATCTCACTTGAAAACTGGTTCGCCCGGGGCGCGATTCAACGGAGACCTCGCCGCGATGGCTGCGCACAATCCGGTAAACGGTGTCCAGGCCCATGCCCGTGCCTTCGCCGACGTCCTTGGTTGTAAAAAACGGCTCAAAAAGATGAGGCCTCACCGAATCCGGAATGCCCGGCCCATTGTCGATGATCTCAACCAGAAGGAAATCGAGCTCGCGTGACGTTCGAATGATCAACTGCCCCTTGCCGCCCATGGCATCGACGGCATTGTCGATCAGGTTGGTCCAGACCTGGTTCAACTCGCTTCCGCGCGCGAACACGCGGGGAAGGTCAGGATCGAACTGGCGCTTTACTTCCACTCCGCGCTTCAGGCGGAATTTCAGCATGGTCAAAGTGCTTTCGATGCCGCGGTGAACGTCCACTTCCTGCTCGGGCGCCTGATCCATGTACGTGTATTCTTTGATGGCGCGGACCAATTCGGAAATGCGCCCGGTGCTGGCTTCGATTTCGCGCGTCAATCTTTCGGCTCCCACGGCGGCAACCACGCGCGCGAGAACATGCGAGAGCACGCCGTCCCGATACTCGGCGCCCAGTTTCTCCAGCGCCGCACGATCCACCCCAGCTTCCACCAGGCCGGAAGCGAGCCGCGACGCGTTGGCGATATTGCGCCGATGCAGCCAGGAGGCCAGCTCCTCTTCGAGATCGCTCTGTTCGAGCGCATCGCGTTTCAGCGCGTCGACTGACGACTTGGACGCCAACTGGTCCAGCAGGTTCTCTTCAAATGACGCAAGCGCCGAACGCTCCATGCAGGAAAGCGAATCGTTGTCGAGCAGCTTGTTGGTTTCGCGCAGCTCCTGCATGCACTCGCGCAGTCCCTCCGCCGCCCGCCCCGCCGCGGAAGCGGGATTGTTCAACTCGTGAGCTAATCCAGCGGAAAGCTTGCCGAGCGCGCTCAACTTGTCGCGCTGCTGCTCCGCCCGGCTGTATTCGCGTATTCGATCGGCCATCAGTCCGATCAAGCGTGGAAGCAGCTCCGGAATGCGCTGCAGCATTTCGTCAAAATGGTCTTTGTGCAGACCGAGAAGCCGGCTAGGTATGGTGGCGCGGACCGTCATGGGCAAACGCGTCATGCGCGAGAACGGCAACGTCCCGGTCACCTGGCCGCTGCGCGCCACAAAGCCAGGGGCATCCGGCCCCCCGTTTTCACGGCGTCCGCGGATTTCTCCTTCCAGCAAAACGAACAGCATCTCCGCCGGATCGCCCTCGTGCAAGAGAACGTCTCCAGGCGATAAGATGCGTTCCTCCGCGCTCGCCACGAACCATTGCAACTGGTCGTCACGCAGGTCCGCGAAGATGTCAATGGCACGCAATAGCTCGGCGGCAGCTTGTTTTTGGGATGATTGCGGCGTAGTCAAGATACGTTACTCAAGTATTGATGAACGAACTGGATAGCGACCGAGCCTTCGCCCACCCCGGAGGCGACTCGCTTCACCGATCCATATCGAACGTCGCCAACCGCGAAGACGCCCGGGATGTTGGTCTCGAGCAGACTGGGATCGCGCTCGAGCGTCCAGCCTCTGGGCCGCTTGCCGGGCTTGAGCAGATCCGGGCCCGTCAAAATGAAGCCCCGCTCATCGCGCTCGATGGTTCCGTCCAACCATGCGGTGCGCGGCTCAGCGCCGATGAATACGAAGAGCGAACTCGCCGGAACACGGCTGATGTCGCCGGTGAGATCGCAGCGGAACGATACAGCTTCCAGATGATCTTCGCCGTGCACTTCAACCACGCTGGTGCAGTATTCGATGTGGATATTCGGGGCGGTTTGGATCTGCTCGATGAGGTATTGCGACATGGTGGCCCCGAGCGAATTGCCGCGCACCAACACCACCACCCGCCGCGCGAATTGCGACGCCGACATCGCGGCTTGTCCGGCTGAATTGGCGCCCCCGACGATATAGACATCCTCGTCCCTGCAGGATGCCACCTCGGTTGAAGTGCCGCCATAATAAACGCCCGCGCCCTGCAAACGATCGATGCCCGGTATGTCGAGTTTGCGCCACTGAACGCCGGTGGCCAGCAGCATGGCGTGACAAGACAGCTCGGTTCCATCGGTGAGGCGCACATAACGATAGGGACCATCCACCCGCAGCGCCGTGGCTTCCTGGGGAGAGACGATCTCCACACCAAAACGCCGGGCTTGCGCAACGGCGCGGCGCGCGAGATCCCCGCCCGTGAGGCCCGACGGAAAGCCCAGGTAGTTTTCAATGCGGGAGCTCAGCCCGGCTTGTCCGCCCGGCGCTTCCTTCTCAATCATGATGGTTTTCAAACCTTCGGAGGCTCCATAAACGGCGGCGGCCAATCCGGCCGGTCCGCCGCCGACAATCGCGACATCGTAGAACTCCAGACCCGCGCGGGTCCTCAGCCCCAGGCGCTGCGCCAGATCCTGTGTCCGCGGTTCCGACATGCAATTTCCTTCCGGGAACATCACCAGCGGCAACTTCAACTCGTCCGGAGAGAAGCTCTTCAGAAGGCGCTCGACCTCTTCGTCGCGGTTTGCTGCGTCCGCGTCCAGCCACTGATACGGGACTTGGTTTCGCGCCAGGAAATTGCGGATTTCGTAAGACTTCGACGACCAGCGCGTGCCAAGCACACGAATGCCGTCGAAAGGCGGATGGAAATTGGCGTACCAGTCGTTCAGTAAGTCGTCCAGAACCGGGAAGAGCTCCTGTTCCGGCGGGTCCCAGGGTTTCAGCAGGTAGTGATTGAGTTGAACGTCGTTGATGGCTTTGATGGCGGCATCGGTGTCGGCATATGCGGTGAGAAGCGTTCGCTTGGCGTTGGGATAAAGCTTGATGGCCTCCTCAAGCATCTCCACGCCATTCATCTCCGGCATGCGATGATCGACGAGCAGCAGGGCCACGGCGTCGTTCCGCTGCTGGAGTCGGCGCAACAGATCGAGAGCGGTGCGGCCGGAATCCGCGCGCAGCACGCGGTAGCGTTCGTCGTAGCGCTTTTTGAGGTCGCGTTCGATGGCGCGGAGAACTTCCGGATCGTCATCCACCGTCAGAATTACTGGCTTCTGCATGTTGGTACCTGCGAGACGGGAGCAATCGTGGACCCAAGCGTATTGTCACATTGTTGGGCTCGCACGCGCTGTATGCTCAGCGTCTTGGACGCGCGGGGGGTGCAGGATTGGAAGGGCGTGACGGCTGGTTGACGCGATCGGGTCAATGGGCGGTCAGGAAATTCGAGCGCGTTTAATTCGGGGCCAGCGGGATATCCACTACGAGCGGAGCGCGCGGCGCTGACAGGGGTGCCGGGCCTGTTCCCAGAACCGTGCCGTTTACAGCTCCGCCCAGCAGGCCAGCTCTCCCCAATTGACCCATAACTTCCGGCAGAGCGGCCGGCAGGATAACCAGCCGGAGCCTTTCGCCAGCGCCGCCGATTTTGATCGGCTGGTTCGGAACCTGAATTTTAATGTCGGGTGATACGCGCACAGCCACGGCATCGGCGGGATAGACGCGTTTCACGTTTCCGGCTGGGTCCACTCGATAGAGGGCCAGGTAGCCCGCAAGATTCGCGGTGACTTCGAGGCGAATGTTGTCCCCGGCCGGACCGCTGCGAACCAGTGAGTACTGCACCAGCGGCCCAGCATAGAACGGCGCGTTGGCGGCAATCCTGTCGGAAAACTGTTGCCGAACCGCCTCGGGAATTGGCACGGGACCCGCAGCGCGGAAGCTGGCCATGGCGGGGCGAGTGGAATCCAATTGAACTGGAGACGAGATCACTGGCTCCGACGCCGGCCGGGGTGCGATCACGGCACGTGTAATAGGGCTGGGTGCGGCTGGGGCGGGCGCGATTGGCGCGGGCGCCGTCAAATTGGATGCCACTTGTTTCGGAGCGTTGGGTTGAACATTGGTCTCAGCAGCGGGCTGAGCCTTGGGTTTCAATCTCTTCTTGAGTTCGGGCGCCGCCGGCTCTAGTTTGGCTTGTAACTCGGGCGCAGGTTTCGGAGCAATTGTGGTGGATGCTGTCTCTGGCGGCGCGATGAGCCTGGGCGCGTTATATCGGTTCATGATCGCGATCAGGATCACCGCAGCCACCGCGGGTATCGCCACCCCGAGCAGCCAGCGTCGCGACCCGAAGTGCGGACGGCTTTTCGCTCTTTTCGGAATGTTGAGCGCTCTGCGAACTTGCTCGCGCGATACCGGATCATCCAGCAGTTCCCGCAGTGCGTCCTCATTTTGCAGCGCGTTAAACAACTCCTGATCTTCGAGCGCCGCCTCGAACAGAATCTGGCGCTCGTTCGCGGTGAGCGCGTTCGTTGCGTAGCCTCCCAGCAGTTTGCGGATCTCGTCCTGTGTCATGGTTCTTTTTCCAGATCCCGCATGCTCTCGATCAACTGCTGGCGGCAACGAAAATCCCAGGTATAAACGGTGTTCAAGGAATTCGCTCCCAGAATGGCTTGGATCTCGGCGAAGCTCTTGCCTTCCAGCTTGAGCGCCAGCAGTTTCCGGCACCGCTCGCCCACCCCAGCGATCGCCGCCATCAGCCGCTCGCGCGCTTCGTGCTGTTCCATGGCGGTGAGCGCGTCGGTGCGTCCATCCGGCATCTGAATCTCTTCGGCGGAAACCTGCGTGAACTCCCCGTGACGGCGCGCTTTCCTGCGCTGCGCCATCATCTTGAAACGGACGATTTTGAGCGAAAGCGGGAGGAGATCTTCCAGACGATCCAGGTCCCCGTATTTCTCATGCAGCAGGATCAGGACTTCCTGCGCCAGATCCTCGGCGGCATCCCTCTGCATTCTAGATGCCGCGAAGCCCACAATCCTTTCGCGCAGCTTCCGCAGGATCTCCTCGCGCGAGCCTGGCGCCTGGTCCAGGCTCTTGGTGGACGTTGATCCCATGAATCGGATTACCGACCAAAGGATACTGCTTTGCGAGGCTCACTGACAAGCTACGCTGCCGGATGATCCCGGCAGCCTATACGTAGGGAATGCCTTTTCCGGCGATGCCGATGCTGGCCCAAAGCAGGATGGAGAAACCCGCGGCCAGTTTGCTTTTGAGCGGGCTCGAGTTCCTTAGAGGATCGGTGAATTTGCGCCGGACGGTGAAATGCCAGAGGATGGCCACCACCAAGAGGATCATCTTAATGGGAAACGAAACACTCTCGTAGCATTTCTCGGTCTCGGACAAAAACATCGGAATGCCGGTGGCGATCATCACGGCAATGCTGGTCACCAGCCAGGGCTCCAGATCGCGGCCGATTTGTGCGTCCGGCTCATAACGGACACCTATCCCGAAAGCTCGCAGATTGATGATCAGAACGGTTCCGAGCAATACCGCCAGCGCGAGAAGATGAAAACTCTCGATGACCGGAAATGCCCAGGTGGTATTGCGCACGGCCGTACCTAGCCAGGTCCGCCCGCACCAATCAAAGAACGGCAGGAAAGATTGGCTAAGCATACGCCAGCGCCCGTCCCATGGCCACCACGCCGATCCAGATGGCCAGCGAGAATCCGCCCGCCAGTTTCGCTCGCCAGGGTGTCCCGCCTTTATCCCAAGCTTCTACATCCGGGAATACCGTGTAGTGAAAAAGCAAAGCATTCAATCCTGCAACTGCCAGCAGCGTCACTTTCACGCGGAAGAACGGACTGTTGTAGCATTTCACGGCCTCCGACGCGAATAAGACGGACCCGCTCAGGATCATCACGATAAAGCCGGTCCACACCCAGGGCAAAAATTGTGCTGCCACGGTTGAAACCGGCCGGCGACGCATGAAAAGGCCGAGCAGACGCAGGTCGAGAATCGCGGCGGGCCAGATCATCACGCTCAGGGCCAGCGAATGAATGCTCTCAATCACGGGGAACTTCCAGGTGGAATGGGTGATGCCGGTGGCCCACGGCAGGTTCTGGAGCCACTCACAAACGCTAAGGATGGTCACTGCGATTTTTTCTCGAAGAACTTTTCGTAGTCTACGTGGTTTTCACAAACAAATTCGTCAACTCTCTCTTCATCCGGACGGGCCGGAAGCACGCGCGCGGGAAATACCCAAGGAGTTCGAAACACGTTGGGATCATCCACGGTGACGTTGTACGACAGGCCGGCCGGCACTCGCTGGAAGCGTTCCACCACGTGCAGGGCGTCGGTGTGCATGTAACCGCTCACCTCGGTTTTATCGTTGAACCCGATGGTGTCCACTACCAATGTGTCGCCATCCCAGTGGCCCACCGATTCGCCCATCCATGTAGGATCCGGATCCGGCGAATGCGGGCGGCCATCCAGCGGTATGAAGCGGAAAGTGTTGGGGTACTCAAAAAGCATCACCAGAAAATTTTGTTTCTGAACGATCTGGAAAGGATAAGGCGTCACGTACGCCTGCGGCACCCCGAGCGGGACGCAGTCCGTGCCTAGTGTGGTTCTGCCTCCCACGAAATTTCCGCTGCGGTCGACCTTGAATTTCTCGGCGCCAGGTTTCAGATCGGGCGGCTGAAGATCGCGGACGCCGGCGAAGCCATAAACTCCCGTGAGATCGGGCTTGCCATCCGGCATGCGAGCTTCTTTCGGCGCGGACGCAGGCTCAGCGGCGGCTACTACCGGAACGGTCCCAGGGATGGTGACGGTGACGGATTGAGTCAGGCTGGTGTTGTTCGGTCCGCCGACGGTCAGCGTGTAAGTCGTGGTTGCGGATGGATGCACCCGGCGGATTCCTCTGGCTGGTACGCGGCCCAAGTCCGGCGTGATCGTCAAGCCGAGCGGGTTCTCCGTGGCCCAGGTCAGAACCGCCGATTGCCCCGCTTGGATGGAAGTTGGTTTTGCGGTGAAACTGACGATGCGCGCCGGCGGAGCAAATCGCGCCCGCCTTACCGGTGGCGGCGGGGGCGGAGATGCCGGCGTTTGGGCTGGCAGGAGGGCTGCCAGCAGCATCGACAGCGCACACGCGGAAAGACACGTCACCCTGGTCATCGTTGCTCTAAGTGCCTCCACCGCTCGATCAACTATGACTTAATCGTCCGGCCGTCGGCGAGTTTCATCAACGAGCTGAGCATGGCCGGATCGCCGCTCTTGGCCGCTCCGCCGGTGCAGCTGATCACATCTCCCGGCTTGACGGTATCGTGCGCCCAGCCATACGATTTCAGGTGGTTCAGGCTCATCATCTCGATCTGCCACTCCACCTTTTTGCCCTTCTCGTCGGTGACCAGGAGATAGATATATGCGTGCGGATTAGTCCACTCGAATCGCTCCACCGTTCCCGTCACCGTGACGGGGTTCGCCATGTTGTACATGGCCGTGGAATGGTGCGCAAAGGAGGGCACTGGAGCCAGCATCACACCGAGCGCGATCATCACCGCCGTTAAACGCAAATTCATTTTGCTTGAAACCTCCACTTATTTTTTCTCGAAATATTTAGTGTAATCCGTATTGTGCTCGCAGACGAATTCGTCTACTTTCGTCAGGTCGGTCCGCAGGGAAAAGTTTCTCTTCACGGTCCAGGGCTTCACAAAAACGTTCGGGTCATCCAGCGTGGCCTCGTACTCCAGCGTGTTGTAGCTGGCGCGGCGGAAGCGCTCGACAATATGCAAGGCATCGGTATGCCGGTATCCATTGATCTCGGTTTTATCGTTAAATCCGACGCTGTCCACCACCAGCGTGTCGCCGTCCCAATGGCCGATCGAGTCGCCCATCCAAGTGGGATCCGGATCGGTTGGATGCGCACCGCCGTCGGTGGGGATGATTCGAAACGTGCCCGGATATCCATAGAGAATCGCCAGGTGGTGAGCGCTCTCCACCAGCTCGAATTGATAGGGCACACTGAAGGCTTGCGGTCCGGCCAGCGGCATGCAATCGGCGTATTGCCCGGAGTCGTCCGCACCACGGACCACTTTATATTTCTCCGCTCCGGGCTTGAGGACCGGACCATCGGGAGCCTCGCCTGGATTTCCACCGCGCGCTGCTCCGGGCGCGCCCCGGCGGCCTCCAAAACTGAAATCGTAGACTCCCGATAGATCGGGCTTGCCGTCGGCTGTGCGCGGCGCTTCTTTGGGGGTGCTCTCTGTCGCGGCCGTGCTTTCGGCGGCGGGAGCAGTGCCGGCCACGTTTACGGTAACGGTGCGGGTGAGCACTTCATTATTCGGCCCATGCACGGTCAGTGTGTAAATAGTGGAGACCTTGGGCGAGAACTGTTGGACGCCTCGCGCGGTTACGCGACCCGCGTCGGGCTCGAGTGTGACGCCCGTGGGATTTTCCGTTGCCCAGGTCAAGGTGACGGACTGACCGGGCTTGATGGATTCCGGTTCAGCCTTGAAGTCCATGATGCGAGCCGGAAGCTGGCGTGCGCGCTGGTATGGATTTCCGGTTCCGGCGGAAACCACGCCTTGCTGCGGCGGCTCCGATGGCGTCTGGCCCCAAGCCACCACGCCCAGCACCGCGGCCAATACCGCAGTCTCAAACTTTATTCTGAATGCCATTTCTCTCCTGCACCCCATTAGAAACTATATTTCAACGCGAACTGCATAATCCGCGGGTCATTGATCGAGGAGCTGAAAGCACCCAGGCCGGCCGCTGTGGCCGGAACAATTTGGCCGAAATTCGCGGCAGTCAAGCTGGTGACCGGATTGTACGGGTTGGTCCAATTGGGCAGGTTAAACGCCTCCCCGCGGACTTCCAGACTCTGATGCTCGCGGATGGGGAAAATGCGCGACAGAGCCATGTTGAGGACGAACGCTCCCGGGCCTCGCAGCGCACCCGCTCCCATGTTCCCGTAGGTTCCCAGTGCCGGCTCGGCAAAGGCTTTGGGATTCAGCCATCCGTTCGGGCCTTTATTTGGCAAATAGGGATCCGCCAGGATTTGGTTGGGGCGCTGGATGGTTCCATTTCCGTTCAGCGCTTGATCCAGGACGTCGCTCACATTGATGGGCGGCCCGGTTTCGATCACCGCGGAAACCGACATTCTCCAATCTCCCGCTACAAGCTTCAGGAGATGGTTCGAATACTCCGGCGACGCCACCACTAAGGTTTGGTTGAACACTTGACGCCGGTCCGCGCCGGCGCACGGTCCGCGATCCGCAGCCCGGTTGTTGTAGCGCGTTTCCGAATACAGCGACAAGCCCACGGCCGGGGTGTAGTCGTCCGAGATGCAATGGGACCAGGTATAGTTCGTGCTTGAAGTGAAGTTGTGTCCGAAACGATGCAGCGCCGTGAGGATCAAGCCGTTATAGCTTCCCGTCCCGCCCGTATCCAGGACCTCGGTTTCCCCGTAGTACGGTCCCCACTGCGGATTCACAAAATTCAACCGGCGGCGCTGAGCGGTGGTTGCGGTGCTGTCGCACTGCGCCTGGGTGTAAGAGACTCCGTTAATGGTGCATGGCCCAATGCCCAGGAATTGCGACTGGTTGACCGGATTGTTCAGCCACAAGTGGCGCGTGGCATTTCCCGAGTAAGTGGCCGAGATGAGCCAGTTACTGCCCACTTGCCGCTGGATGCTAAGGTCGTATTGCTGGATGTAAGTGGGTTGGATCACGAGCGGATAGCCGTAAGTCAATTGCGCATTCCCTTGCGCGAATACATGAGAGCTCGCCGGCCCCAGCGGGTAGGGGTTACCGCCCGGAAAATTGATCCATGGATTCGCAAAGGATCCCGGATTAGTCACGGTGAGATTTGATCCCCAGGGAGGCGAGAAGCCAAACTGATCGAACGCGAAGCTGGGCAGATCGTAGAAGATACCGTAACCGGCGCGAACGGTCATTTTGCCATTCCCTTGCGGGTCCCAAACGATGCCCACTCGCGGGGAGAAATTCGCCAGCTTATTGGAACTGTACTGGTTCTTGGGAAGTCCGGGATCGCCGCCGAAAACCATCCCCGCCGGTGCATTGGGGAGCACAGTGCTCACTACGCCATTTGCAAAGTTAGCCGGGGAGAACGTCAGGGTTTGGTTATAGGGATTGGTGTGCGCGAAGAACGGATCCCAGCGCACGCCGGCGTTGACCGTCAGGCGGCGGCTCAGCTTCCAGGAATCCTGGACATACATCCCGAAGACATTCTGGTGCTGATCGCCATAATCCGGCGCAGCCTGGGCAAAGCTGCTGGCCATCCCGAGCAGCAGATCGGCATTCTGCAGGCCGGTGAACTGGCCGTTGAACGTGTAGCCTCCGTTGGAACTGAGATAATTGATCGACGTGGCCTTTAGGTTGATAAACAGGAAACCGAAAGCGATCTGGTGCGCTCCCACGGTCCACGACAAATCATCGGACGCCTGCCAGGTGAGATAGGGCTGGACGGACGGCGTGGTGGCGACTGAGAAGCCGCCCGTGGTGCTGATCCCACCGATGTACTTACCAAATTGCGCGGTGGGTAACTGGTAGACGCCGGTGATTCCGAGATCGGGGTAGCCAATATACGAGTTGTAGACGGTGGTGTTGGAACTGCGGTTGGTCACAACCCGGAAGCTGTTTACCATGTTGGGCGTGATCACGTAGGTATCGCCGATGGTCGCGTTGAAGACACTATCGGAAGCGCCGCCGATGGACTCCACCAGAAGACCGCCGCTGGGGCTGCCCGCCGGAGTCTCGTAGTTGGTCACGTAGTATCGTCCGAAGATAGTGTTCTTCGTGCTCATCTGGTAATCGATTCTTACTATCCCTTGATTCTCCGTGAAACTCGCGGGCGTCGCGTAGGTGATTTTGCCGCATGGATCCGTTGTGGTGGGAAGATATTTCTCGAGATTCAATGCAATCGGGCTGAAAGCCGACGGGCTAATGATGTTGTTGACGAAACCAAGCGACGCCGGGAGTGTCAGCGCAGTGGCCCGGCATTGCGTGGAAGCTACCGTCTGGAAGTTGCCTTCCAGCATGGCCGGAGTGGGAACGTACGCCACCGTGCCGGTTGGGCTGGATTTCACGATGCTGTCCTGATAACCCACAAAGAAGAACAATTTGTTTTTGACAATCGGCCCACCGATGGTTCCGCCGAATTGATTCCTCTTTAAGCTGTCGCGGACGGGTTGAAAACGGTTACGCGCGTTGAATAGATAGTTCCGCACGAACTCAAAGGCGTCGCCATGGAACTGGTTGCTTCCGGATTTGGTGATGACATTCACCGCGCCCGCCGAATGGTAGCCATACTGGGCGGGAAGGGAATTGGTTTCCACCTTGAACTCCTGCACGGCATCGGGGAAGGGCAGCGGCAGATTCTGGTTGCTGAGCGGATCGTTATGCGTTCCGCCGTCCAGGAAATACGACACCGTGCCCACGCCGCCGCCGCCAATGGAGACCGCCGTCGAGGACGGATAAGACGCGCGGCCGGCTAGCGTGCTGGTGTTGGCGCCCCCGGTGAGCAGGATCAAATCCGTCACCTGGCGTCCGTTCAGCGGCAGATCCACCACGCGCTGCTGGTCGATCACTTGGCCTACGCCGGTGTTTTGCGTCTCCACCATCGTCGCCGCCGCCTCCACCACCACCTGTTCATTCACGGCGCCAACTTTCAGCGTGACGTCAATGGTGGGGTTGCTCGCAACTTGAAGCACGATGCCGGACTGCACCGCTTTGCTGAAACCTTCCTTGCTGACTTGCAGTTGATACGGTCCAATGGGCAACTCGGTGAACAGATAGCCGCCATCGGTGCCGGTTGTTACGGTTCTGGAAGCGCCCGTGTCCGTCTGAGTCACGGTGACTTGAGCGCCTGCCACGGCCGATCCGCTGGGATCCTGGACTGTGCCCTTCAATTGCGCCGAGGAGATAGCCTGCGCCCAAACGGCAGCGCTAGCGAGTAAAATACCGAGCAAGACAGCAGCAAAGATTCTCAACTTGGAACCCTTTCCCGCGGCTAGCGTGCATGCCTACGCAGCCCTTATGCATGCCTGATAGCGTTGTGCGAGCGAGTATATTCCCTGGCGATGTGAGTGTCAAGGGCCGGTTTGCTGCGATTTTGGGGACTTGTCTGCTAGGCCGGCTTCTCGGACCAATCGTCAGGCATGCGGCACGCCGTTACATGCATGCACCCCAGGTGCCGCGCGGCAAGGCAGAGGCAAAGCAAAAAGGTTGGCTCGTTAAGCCGGCAACCGCGAAGGACGCGATCGATGATGCAATTCCGAAGAATCGCTTTTGATGAGCTGGCTGCCGGGCATCTCGCCCATCCACTGCGAGGATTCCTGCAGGGCCAACTCCAGATTTCGGCGAGCCAGCCGGGCATGCTCGCGTACCAGCATTTCAGCCCGTGCGCCCTCTTTATTGGCGAGAGCTTCCAGAATCGTTCGATGCTGCTCGCGCGCGATTGTTAAAGCGTCGGCCGCTCTCTGTAATATCACCGCGCGCGGGGTCGCAAAGGGAATTAATTGGATCCGCTCCACAGCCCAGCGCAACATCGGGCTCTTGGCAAGATCAATCAGCGCGGAATGAAACGCGAAATTCACATCCGCATATGCGATCATTACGTCGCTCGTGGCAGCCGTACTGGAAGCTAGAATGTATGGCTCGGAAATCCTGTCCAGTTCCGCGTTAATTCGCCGGATTTCTTCCAGCTCGCGCGGATCGGTCAGCCGTTCGGCCGCCAGCCTGGCCGCCGCTCCTTCCAGCACGCCGCGCGCTTCAATAGCATCCCAGATGTCGCGTACCGTGAATTTGCGCACGGTAAAACCGACGCCCGATTCCAACGTTTCGAGAAGGCCCTCCTGGGCCAGCCGCTCCAGCGCGAGCCGGATCGGTGTTCGGGAAACTCGCAAGCGCGCGGCAATCGGCACTTCAAACATCCGCTCGCCCGGCTTGAACTCACCCCGCAGAACCATTTCCCGTAAACTCACCAATGCACGGCCACGCTGCGATTCCGCATTATCCGTGGTTTGTTGCCGTTTCACAATTGCCACGATTGTATCTTATTGGTGGACTGCGCACCGTGGCGCACGCACCCCTCGGGTGCAGCGCCGGCCTTGACAGTTCACAGCGTTCGCACAATTCCGAACACGGCACGTTTGAGAACGTGCGCCACGCCGCCGTGCTACACTCAGTTTTCCGTCAGTCTGTAAACCTGTGGTTTCCCGGCGTGTTCTGTTGAAAGGCGCGGCGCTAGCTGTCGCGGCGCCCATGATTCAACGAGGGCGTTTCTGCCTTTCTGCACAAGGCCCGGTTGTGCAAAGCGAAACTGCGTATTCCACGCTGGCGGTGGATTTGGTTCGCCGCAGCACTGTCATCGACATGCTGGGCTTGCTGACGCTCAACTACGCCAAGCTCGCGTCGTGGGAAGCACAGCCGTCTTGCTTTGCTCCGCCCGATTTGGCGAGGCTGCGTGGTTCGGGCACCACGATCTTTCATCCCGCGGTCGGCTTTACCGATGGCGATGTGTATGCGAGTTCGCTGCGCGATATCAACGGATGGAATGAATTCGTCACGGCGCATTCCAGCGAATTCCTGCGAATCGATTGCGCCGCTGATCTTGAGCGCGCCAAATCGAGCGGGCGGCTGGGCATCGTCATTGGGCAGCAAAATTCCCTGCATTTCAGGACCGTGGACGATGTTGGTTTCTTCTACAATCTGGGCCAGCGCGTTTCGCAGCTCACTTACGACGACAACGCGATCGGGGGCGGCTCTACCGATCCTCGCGACGTCGGTTTAACGGCCTACGGCGCGCAAATCATCGATCGGATGAACGCGCTGGGCATGGCGGTGGATATCTCGCATTGCAGCGATCGCACCACGCTGGATGCTCTGCACGCGTCGCGGAAACCGGTGCTGGTAACGCATTCCAACTGCCGGGCCCTGGTGCCGGGCTGCGCCCGCTGTAAGACGGACGAAGCGATCCGGTTGCTGGCGGCCAAAGGTGGCGTGATGGGAATCACCATGGTTCGCACTTTCGTGGAACCGTCCGGACCCGCTACCATCGAGGACGTGCTGAATCATATCGATCACGTGGCCAATCTGGTGGGCGTGGAACATGTGGGTATCGGAAGCGACGTTGATCTGGACGGGCGCGATGCCCGGATTCGCCCGCGCAAACGGTTCGACCTGGATGGGATCGATTATTCCCAAAAGATCTTCGACCTTACCGACGGATTGATTCGCCGCAAATATTCAGCCGAAAACATCGGGCTGATTCTGGGCGGAAATTTCCAGCGCGCGCTGGCGGCCATCTGGTTGCCGGAATCCGCCCCAGCTTCGGGTGCGCGACGTAGAAGTGGGAATCATGCCGCCCGTCGCGCCTCCCAGTAGTCCTCAAACCGGCCGTTGAGATGGCAGCATCGGAGGGAGACGATGGCGTTGGCACCCCGAACCGTCCAGAACATGCCGGACTGTTTGAGCCGGGAGCCGATCACGGTTTTACAGCCGGCCTCGATTACACCCGAGCCGACAAAGAGGTGCTCGCGTCGAAACTTGGGATAGCGCATGCGCGCCACGTTCCTGTCAAAGTAGTCAGCCTCGATGCGAATCTTTTCGATCACTTCGGGATTGGTGGAAACGATGGAACGAAGGGCACACACCAGCTTCTCGATTTTTCCTTTGTCGAGTAATCTCCGCTGGTGGAGCTTGATCCAAGCTTTCTGGTTGGCCTCTTGATTGGGGTGCAGCCGGCGCGCCAACTCCCAGAGATGTTGGCGCGCGTGATACAGATCGACAATCTGCACCGCGCCGGGAAAATGTTGCTCGGCAAGATTCCAGATCCATTCGGCCCCATCGCCCATGACCACCTTCTTTTGAGCGCGGCTCCAGCCGCGTTTCCAGGCTTCCAGGTAAATACGCTTTCCAAACTCTTCGGCGGTCTCGATGGCGCCGGCGTAGGTAGTGGAGTCAGAATCGCGGATCGGGTAGCCTTCCTGGTCCCAGTCGGTCTGGGTGAAGACGCATCCCAACTTTACTTCCCGCGTATGGGATGACTGGCCTTCGGTCTTGCCTTGCCGACCCACCGTCTCCTTCTTCACCACTGGTATTCCCGTTCCATCCATTTGCACATACAGGATCGGAACCGATTCGCCCACGACCATCGGCAGATTCAACTGCACGGCCCGCTGGATCTCCTCCTGCTCGTCTGCTGCGATGTGTTCTCCGATAGCTTCAGCCGTCCGCTCCACAGCTTTGGTTGTCACCTCCAGATCGGCGAGGAGCTTCATCTGCTGACGGCCGTGGTCGAAGGGCGACCCTTGGCCCACTACCGCCTGCATGCGACGCACCCCAGGAGAGAGTTCCGTGTTCTCGATATCCAGTTCGACATCAGCGGGGAATTGGCCCGTATGGCAATGGGGGCACAGGTAGTAGGGGCGCGACACTTCCGACTTACCTACCGCAGTGAGGACCGGCTTGGAGCGCAACTCCCGATAACGGGCCTGGTGTCCGCAGGCGCAAGCAATGTTGTGTTGGTCCGCAGTCGGGGTTGGGAACTGCAACAGTTTGGTTAGCACTGCCGCCCCCGCCTGATGCATGGCCGAACGCACGGCCAACTCCAGGGCTTCCAGATCCAAACGCCCCGTCTTGCGGCGGGCACCAAAGGCTACGCGCAACAGTTGCTCTACTTCGCGCGTGACTTCCTTTTGGATCGCTTCGACCGTTTTTTTTCCTGGGCTGACGGCGAGTTCTCCTCCACTGGCCGCAACTCGCAGATCTGTTCATTGACATCCAACAGTTGCTCGCCCAGTTCCCGGAAGCGCTGGCACTCGGCGACCTCGCGCTGCGCTTTGGCCAAACTCGCCGGAGAGGAAAACGTCTCGGTGACGGTTTTGCCCTTCACCTTGCGTGTCAGCCGAAAGTAAGGGCCGTGGCCAAGATCACCGGTCCGATGGCAGTGACAGTTAAGATTTCCACAACGACCACTTGTTCCGGTAATGCAGCCGGACCGCATGTCACCCAACTGGACGATCTGCAATTGAACAGTGGCGCGGCGGCTTTCCAGGTCAGCCAGAGAATCGTGCATAAAGTCTCCTGATAAACCTAGCGTATCACTACGCTCGGTTTCATGCCACCAAAAAAGAAAACTCGCGAATCGTTACGCCCAAGTCGCGCACCCCCCAGCTTCCACTTGAAACTAAAAGCCGCCCGCGCCCGTTACAATAGTGACAGGCTATCTTCAGGAGAGCCTATATTCCGCATGAAATCACCCACACTTCGGTTCACCCTACTATTGCTCTGCCCGCTGCTGCTGGCCGCGCAATCGCTGAAAGATTTTGAGAAGCGGATCACCGAGTTTACGCTCGGCAACGGACTGCATTTCATCATTTTCGAGCGCCATGAGGCGCCGGTGGTCTCCTTCCACTCTTATGTCAACGCCGGGTCGGTAGACGATCCGGGCGGCGAGACCGGGATCGCGCATATGTTCGAGCACATGGCGTTCAAAGGAACGGAAACCATTGGCACCAAGAATTATCCGCTCGAGCGCAAGGCGATGGACGAAGTGGAACACATCTACGACGAGTACGATGCCGAGCGGAATAAAGGCCTGAAGGCCGATAAGAAGACGCTCGAAGATCTTCAGCAGCAGCTCAAGGCCGCCATGGAAAAGGCCGACAGCTATGTGATTCCCAACGCGTATCCCGAGCTGATTGAGGCCAACGGCGGCGTGGGATTGAATGCGGGCACCGGAGAAGATTCGACTAATTATTTTTACAACTTCCCGCGCAATCGTCTCGAACTGTGGTTTCTGCTGGAGTCGCAGCGCTTCTACGATCCGGTGTTTCGCGAGTTCTATAAGGAACGCGATGTGGTGCGGGAAGAGCGGCGCATGCGCGTGGAATCGAGTCCCCAGGGGCAGTTGGCGGAGGCGCTGCTGGCCACTGCTTTCGCGGCGCATCCCTATCGGAACATGCCCGGTGGATGGGCCAGCGATATTGAAAATTTCCGGCTGACGGAAGCCATCGCGTTTTACAAAAAATACTATGTGCCCGCCAATATCACGATCGGAATCGCTGGCGATGTGGATCCGAAGGAATGCCGCCGCCTGGCGGACAAGTATTTCTCCATCCTGCCGGCGGGGCCGCTGCCGAGCGGTCCGCGTACTGTGGAGCCGGTGCAGAAAGGTGAAAAGCGCGTAGAGGTGGAGTCGCCTTCGCAGCCTTTTATGGCGATCG
The DNA here is from genome assembly GCA_963776805.1 of Bryobacterales bacterium. Classification (GTDB taxonomy): domain Bacteria; phylum Acidobacteriota; class Terriglobia; order Bryobacterales; family Bryobacteraceae; genus Palsa-89. The sequence continues at coordinate 1,446,749 of CAVZOD010000025.1, read as the reverse complement.
CCTACAAGCGGCCCAATCAGCTCGATAAAGACGATCCGGTGTTCGATGTTCTGGGCGAGATCCTGGCCGGCGAGCGCACCGGCCTGCTGTATACGGATTTAGTTCGCGACAAGAAGATCGCGCTGGGCGCCGCGGCGGAGGCATCGTTCCCCGGGGGAAAATATCCGAATCTGTTTCTATTCTTCCTGGTGCCGAATCAAGGCCACACCGTGCAGGAAAACGAGAAGGCGTGCTACCAGATTATCGAGCGCTTGAAAACGCAAAAGGTCAGCGCGGAAACGCTGCAACGGATCAAAACGAAAGTCAGGGCCGGGCTGATCCGTCGGCTGGATAGCAACTCCGGCATGGCGGACGCCCTCACCTTCTATTACGCCAATTATGGCGATTGGCGCAAATTATTCACGAGTATTGACGACACCGACAAGGTGACGGCCGACGACGTGATGCGGGTGGCCAAGGAGTATCTGGTGCCGGAAACGCGCACCGTGGTTTATACCGTCCCACCGCCCGGAGCGGCAAAACCGGAAGGAGGCGCGCAATGAAGACGCTGGTTCTTTCTCTAGTGCTTTGCATGGCCGCTGGCGCACAAACCGAAGTTCGCCGAGCCATTGCGCTGCCTTCTTACAAGGATCTGAGGTACCCGCCGCTGCCTCCCCTCAAGGTTCCCACCCCCACCGAGATCACGCTCTCCAATGGCCTGAAAGTGCTGCTGCTGGAGGATCACGAGCTTCCTTTGATCAGCGGCGCCGCCTTGATTCGCACGGGCAATTTGTTCGATCCGCCCGACAAGCGCGGACTGGCGGGCCTCACTGGCGAGGTGCTGCGTTCGGGCGGTACCAAAACGCGCACCGGCGATCAGCTTGATCAGGATCTGGAAAATGTCGCGGCATCAGTCGAAAGCCAGATCGGCGAGACCAATGGGACGCTGTCGTTCTCTTGCCTGAAGGAAAACGCCGATCAGGTTCTGGCGCTCTTTCGCGATCTGCTCACTTCGCCCGAGTTCCGGCAGGACAAAGTGGATTTGGCGAAAACGCAGACGCGCAGCGAAATCTCGCGCCGCAACGACGATGCTGATGGGATTGCGGACCGGGAATTCAGCGACATCGTTTATGGCCGCAACACGCCCTATGGCTGGATGATCGAGTACGCCGATATCGACAATATCCAGCGCCAGGATCTGATGAAGTTCTATCATCGCTATTATTTTCCGGCCAACATTACGCTCGAAATCATCGGCGATTTTTCAACGGCCGATATGAAGGGCAAGCTGGAACAGCTTTTGGGCAGCTGGAAATACACGCAACCGCCGGTTCCCGCATTTCCCAAGGTGGAAGAGAAGGCTGAGCCGGGTGTGTTTCTGGCGATGAAAGACGATACCACGCAGACCTTCTTTCACGTCGGAGAACTGGGCGGCGAATTGCGGGACAAAGACTATCCGGCGCTCGAAGTGGCATCCGAGATACTGGGCGGCGGTTTTTCGAGCCGCCTGTTTCGCAACGTGCGCACCAAACACGGCTGGGCGTACAACATCTCGTCCAGTTGGGCCGCCAATTATGATCATCCTGGAACGTTCGAGATCTCCGGAAGCACGCAATCGGCGCACACCGTGGATACGCTGAAGGCGATCGGCGACGAGCTGGAGAAGATCCGCACCGCCGAAGTCAGCGACGACGAACTGCAAACCGCCAAGGACACGGTGCTCAATGGCTTCGTTTTTAATTTCGACCGGCCCAGCAAAACCATCAACCGGCTGATGATTTATCAATATTATGGTTATCCCAAGGATTTCATCTTTCAGTATCAGAAAGCCATCGCGGGAGTTACCAAGGCTGACGTTCTGCGTGTCGCCCAGAAGTATTTTCAACCGGCGAATTTGAGTTATGTGGCGGTTGGCAATCCGAAGGACTTCGGCACGCCGCTGGCGACCCTGGGTCTGAAGGTGCAGCCGATCGACCTGACGATTCCCGAACCCAAGCCGGCGGCCGCGCAGGCCGGCCCGGAATCGCTCGCTAAGGGCAAAGCGCTTCTGGCGCGAGTGCAGCAGGCTCTGGGCGGCGCCGACAAACTCGCTGCTGTCCGGGATCTGCAATTCCACGCCAATCTCGAAGTGTTCACGCCGGGAGCGTCCATGAAGGTGAAACAAACCAACTCCTTCATTGTGCCCTCCACCGTCCGGCAGGACAATGAACTTCCTTTTCTGAAGCAATCCGTCTACTCGGATGGAACATCAGGCTGGCTCTCCGGGATGCAAGGCGTGCAGAATTTGCCGCCGCCGGTTCTCAAACAAATCCAGGGTGAAGCGTTTCGCGAGCTTACCAGCCTGGCGCTGAGCGACCGCGATCCGAATCGAACGGTAAGCGAAGTTGCCGATGGAGTGCTCGAAATTTCTTCCAAGGACGGCGAAAACGTCCGCATCACGGTGGATGAGAAGACCGGCCTTCCCGCCGAGCTGGCCTATAAACAGTCGCCGGGCGAAGGCGGAACGGCGGTGGAAGAAATCTTTTCGGACTGGCGCGATGTGGACCTGCTTCATCTGCCGTTTCAATGGCAGGTGATGCAAAGCGGGAAGAAGTTTGCGGGCGTCATGGTTCAGGATTACAAGATTAATTCGGGTCTCACGGCGGAAGCTCTGGGCAAGCGGCCAGCACCGTCCTCGCCGCTAATTCGGCCGCAGCCAGTGGCGCCACCGAAATGAACCGGGTTGTTTTTGCGGCCGTCGCGGCCGCGTTTCTCCTGCACGCCGAAACGCCCGAACAGCGCGGCAAGCGTGTGGTAGACGAATGCCTGCAGGCGCTGGGCGGGGACCGTTACATGAACATGCAAACCCGCTTGGAAACGGGCCGCGCATACTCCTTCTATCGCGACACGCTGACCGGCCTGAGCATCGCGAAAATCTACACGCGCTACGATCCCGAGGTCATCGATACGGCTCATGATCTGGCGCAGCACGAACGCGATAACTTCGGGAAAAAGGAAGACTACGGCACTCTGTTCACCGACAAAGAAGCTTGGGACGTCACCTATCGCGGCGCGCGCCCGCTGCCGGCGGACCGGTTTGCGCGCTATAAAGACACCACGCTGCGCGACATTTTCTATATCATTCGCGAACGCCTGCACGAGCCAGGCTGGGTGATTGAGTCTAAGGGCGCTGATGTGATCGAGAACCGGCCAGTGGAGATCGTCGATTTAACCGATGTGAATAACATAACCACCACCGTCTATTTCGATCAGATCACCAAGCTGCCCGTTCGTCAGGTGTTTTACCGCCGCGATTCCGTCACCAAGGACCGCAACGAAGAGGTCACGCACTTTACCAAGTACCTGGATGCGGATGGTGTCCAGTGGCCCTATGCCATCGAGCGCGACCGCAACGGCGAAAAGATCTACGAGATTTTCTCGACGTCGGTGGAGATCAACAACAAAAAGGCCAGCGACGATTTATTCAAGCTGCCTTCCACCATCAAGCTGCTGAAACCGGAGTAGCGGCCGGCGCCGGCTTGGAAGATGGCGCGCTTCCGTCCGCGGGGGCGACGGGGAATTCCATGGTCACGAGCAACCCCGGATGCGCGTTCTGCGCGGAGAGTTTTCCCTTGTGCAGTTGCACGGAGCGCCGCGCGATCGCCAAGCCGAGTCCCAAGCCGCCGCTGGCGCGATTGCGGTCCGAATCCACGCGATAGAACGGATCGAAGATTCTGGTGAGTGCATCTTCTGGAACGCCAGGGCCGTAATCGCGAACGCTGACCACCGCGGCCTCGCGGAACTTCGCAAGCTCAATATCCACGGCCGTCCCGCGCGGCGCATAGCGGATGGCGTTGCGAATTACGTTTTCGAGCGCCCGCCGGATGAGTTCTTCGTCGCCCGTTACCACGGCCGACACGGGGGCCTTCAACAGCAGCGTGCAATCCTTGGCCTTGGCCTCAAGCAGCGAATCGTACACCAGGTCGGCCAGCAATTCATCCAGTTGAACCGTATCCATTTTTTGCATGGATGGATCCGCTTCCACCCGGGTCACCTGCAGCAGCTCTCCCACCAGTTCATTCAGCCGGTCGGCTTCCTTCTGGATGCGATCCAGCATGTGCTCGCGATCCTCGCCGGACCGCGCCAGCTCCACCGCGACGCCCAAACGCGCCAGCGGGCTGCGCAATTCGTGCGAAATGTCGAGCAACAGGCGGCGCTCGGCCGCCAGCAGCGTCTGGATGCGGCCGGCCATTTGATTGAAGCTGCGCGCCAGCTCGCCCAGTTCATCCTTGCGATTAGCCGGCGCGCGGGCCGAGAAATCGCCGCGCCCGAAGCAATCCACCACCGCGCGCAGCCGGCGCACGGGCGACGTCAGATGGTAAGCGAAACCGTAACACAGCAGCACCACCAGCCCGATAATCCAGAGGTGCTGCGGCTGGAGGAAGAAAAAGTTCAAGCCGCGCTGTTGATTGTTGATCAGGAAGAGGCGGTAGCGATGCGTGGAATCCTGACGGGCGATAATCGGCGGCCGGCTGGTGAAAGGGAACGGAAGACGCCAGCGCCCGCGCTGCTTGGGAAGATTGATCAGCTCGGGATGCGCCTTTCCGGTGAGCAGATCGATCCCCTTGGCGTCAGTAAAAACCACGCGAAATTGAGTGATCTGCTGGAATTTCGCCAGTGCCAGGGCCAGAGCCTCCCGGCCGCCGGTTTCGTACGCGCGTTTGGCCTGCTCGGTTTGCACGCTCAGGAGCATGCCCAACGGGCCGCGTACCTCGGTGGTGCTGAACGTCGCCGCCGTGGTGATGATGATGCCGCTGATGGCAACCGCGGTCGTCGCCAGGAACCAGAGCAGCGTTTTTGCAAACAGAGATCTCATATTTATGCCGGTGCCGCTAGGCCGATACCGCGTCCTCCGGGCTTTGGCAGAACTGATAGCCCACGCCGCGAATAGTTTTGATAACGGGCCGGCTGGTTTCCAGTTTGCGGCGCAGATGGCTCACGTGCATATCGATGGACCGGTCGAACGGCGTGGCTTTGCGATTGTACAGGCTCTCCATCAAACCGTCCCGCGAGACTACCCGGCCGGCGTTGCGCATCAGTTGTTCCAGGATATCGAATTCCAGGGTGGTTACTTCCACGGGCTTGCCGTCCGACGTTACTTCGCGCGTTCCCGGATCGAGCGCCACGCCGTTGATCTCCACCTTGCCGCGATTGACGCGCGCTTCGGTGCGCCGCAGGATGGCCTTGACGCGCGCCGCCAGTTCGCGGGGGTTGAAGGGCTTGGGGAGATAATCGTCGGCCCCGAGCTCCAGGCCGACAATGCGGTCCACATCTTCGCCGCGCGCGGTCAGCATCAGCACTGGCACGCGGCTGGTGAGGCGAAGCCGCTTCAGGATTTCAAAACCGTCCAGGCCGGGCAGCATCACGTCCAGGACGATCAGGTCATAACCGCCTTGTTGGGCGGCTTCGAGCGCCGCGTGACCCTCATGAATGCAATTTACCGTGAAACTCTCGCGCTCCAGGAATTCCTTGAGCAGGGAGCACAACTCAGCGTCGTCATCGATGATTAACAGACTCATCCAACTTTATGGTAGCGCAGGGGCGCGGAACCGCCGCCAGTTGCGGGTGGTGTAGGGTTTGAGAGGATATAAGGGTGCTGGTACGGAGTTGCCCCATTGAGTTGCTTTGGGCGGGTTGCTGTCCGACAACTTATGAACTTGTTCACTTGTTACCACTACAGTTCTTGTGTCATGATAGCCATGTAAGTTAAGTTAAGTTTTTAAGTTTTTAAGCTAAAAGAAAAGGCCCCCACAGAAGCAGGGGCCGTGAGTTAGGCTCCTAGGAGCGTAGAGGGCTCTGTTGGAGCGTTGATATTATCCAGACCACTACGACGAACCCGTAGCGAGTCTGGAAGAGCAGCACGAAAGTGAAATTTTTCAGGCTATAAACCACCTCCCACGCTAGGGTGAATTTCGGGTTGTTTGCGCAACCCAATCCTAGCTTGGACAGCAAGGGAGCCGGGTAAACACCGGCTCCCGTCCCAAATCAATTACGACACGTATTTTATAGTCGTCAAGTGGAGGGGCTATTTGTGTGCTTTGGCCTTTGCCCATCGCGCTGCTATTGCCTTCTGCGCGATTTCCTTGCGGCGTTCGGGACTGACCTTTTCCATCCTGGCGACTACTCCCATCTGTCCGCCGATGCGTCCCATTTCCGCGAAGTACTTGCGTATGTCTGCTGGTAGCTTCTTGGCCATGGATTTAACAATACTCTACCCCCTAGCGAATATCAAGGGTTAGCTTTCTTTTGCGATTTCTCCCAAGCTCGCCTTTGCCAGAAGGAATATGGACTCCACATTCTATCGAACGAAAATGTCTGCTTCGCGGAGGCACGCTTGCCGTTGGCGCTCATGGTCAGCAGCAGGTCCGCAGAGTCCGTGTAAAACTCGCCACCAATTTGCGATGGGTTGGCTGTAAATGTTAACTTCCCGTGCGGAGGAATGGTGGTTGGGAATACGGTTAGAGCGCTCCCGCCTATGACGCCATCACCGTATTTGAGAGCGAACGTTAACGAACCCAGTTCAACGGTAGCCTCGTCGGTGAGATTTACAAAATCCCCGTGGATCTTGTCGTCAAAATGCTCCCAGTGGAGATTCTGAACGCATACCAGCTCGGCGCAGAAGCCCGGACGTGGCTTCTTGGCACTGGCAGAACATATAACGGCGGTAAGCAATACCGCAAGCCATGCAATTCGGGGCCAACGACGTTGGTCTAGAACAATGAAAGAACGAACTGTAGTCTGTGACGCTTCGGCCATAATTCCACTGTTGGAAGAACTGGATGCGCTCCTACGTGAAGTGCCGAAGCATTTTACCGATTCTCTCTTCCATCCCGTCTATCGCGCTCTTAAAGCTATCCGGATTGAAACGGAACGTGGCTTTACAAGAGGGGCAGCAGAGATCCGGTCCGGTTTTAAGGTGCCCGACCTTCTCAGAGAACTCGTGGCCGCACTTCGGGCAGGGGATTTCGTACTCCTCGTCGGAAAGGAAATCGGGCATAGCGCCCTTTAATGTAGCAGTTCGTGCGCAGCGTTGAAAAAATCTAAATCAGCCGAAGAGGCTTCGGAGGTGCTAGGAATAGCTGCTGGAATTGTTAGGATTGCGACTCTGCCGGAGTCTCTGCTTTTCTCTTAGCCTTCTCGCGTTCCCGTTCGCGATCCGCAAGATAAACCAGAGCGTCCCGAATCTCATGGATAGCTGCCAGAAGATCCTGTCTGTATTCCAATTCGGACGACGCCCGTTGCGCCCTGAAATCTGCCTGCTCTCTTACCAAATCAGATGTGTTGAATGGTCCATCTTCTGGGTTGCGTGGCATGCGAAGAGTCTATCAGATCGCACTGTGTCGATTCCCCCGTATCCTCACTAGCGAGACATTACCCAGTTGCGTTCGCCCGCAGAGGAATCTCACGCCGCGTTTCGCGCTATATCCCTCACCCTGCCTCCGGCCTGGAGGCTCCGTGATTCTTCTGAATCGCTGATTGCAATGGCTTTGCGCGCGCCAAAGCATCGGGTTTCCGAATTGCACGTTCGCCCGGCATGAAGGACTTCCTGCGGAGCATCGAGCACCTGATCCGCGTGGTGGTTATCTTGGCAGTGGGCGTGGCCGCGTTCCTGCTCATCCGGCGGGCGGTGATCCCGGCGAATTTCGGCGAGTATGGCCATTTTCGCCCGGCCGCCATGGACGACATTCGCGCTCGTCCCGTCAAGTTCGCCGGGCACGCGGTTTGCGAGGCCTGCCACTCCGACGTAGCCGAGCTGAAGAGCAAGGGCAAGCATGCAGGAGTGTCTTGCGAAGCCTGCCACGGTCCATTGGCAAACCATGCCGAAGATCCCGGAAGCGTGATCCCGAAGCTGCCTGACGCGGCGGTATTGTGCGTGCGCTGTCACGAGGCTAATGCTTCCAAACCCAAATCGTTCCCGCAGGTGGTTTCGGCCGAACATTCGGGTGGCCTGGTCTGCACCACCTGCCATCAACAACACGATCCGCTCAACGCAGGAGGAGGAAAGCCATGAGCCTGTCAAGGCGCGAACTGCTCGTCAAATCCGGCAAGTTCATACTTCTGACTTCCGCGGCCGCTTCGGCGTGGGAGCATGTGTTGGCCGGAACGCCGGAAGTGTCGCCCAACTACGACAAGACCAAGCACTGGTGGGCGATGCTCATCGATCCTGGGAAGTGCATCGGCTGCGGCAACTGCGTGCGGGCGTGTGAAGCTGAAAACGATGTGCCGCCCGGCCATTTCCGCACCTGGATCGAGCGCTATCACGTGGATGATGACGACCTGGAACATCCGCTGGTGGACTCGCCCAACGGCGGGCACGACGGTTTCCCGGAAAAATATAAAGACGGCGGCAAGACCTTCTTTATCCCGAAGCTGTGCAACCATTGCGCGGACCCGCCGTGCGTCCAGGTATGCCCGGTGGGCGCTACCTTCATCGCGCCCGATGGCGTGGTGCTGGTGGACGAGAAGTATTGCCTGGGCTGCCGTTATTGCATTCAAGCCTGTCCGTATGGCGCGCGCTTCTTGAACCCCAAGAAAAACACGGCCGATAAGTGCACGCTCTGTTACCACCGCATCACGCAGGGCCTCACCACCGCGTGCTGCGAGGTGTGCCCCACGCAGGCGCGCGTGCTGGCTGATTTGAAAAATCCAAGAGATCCGATCCACGAGTTCTTGCGAACCCACAGCGTGCAGGTGTTAAAGCCGCAGATGGCTACCGGTGCGAAAGCGTTCTACAACGACCTGGACGGATCGGTTCGATAAGGAGCAGATGCATGGGACCTCTTCTCCATGGCGTTCAAGGGTACATCTACCCCAACGAGCTCGAGCTGCAGTGGAGCATCTTGATCGTCTTGTACCCGTACATTACCGGGCTGGTGGCCGGGGCGTTCATCCTGGCGTCGCTCGAACGCGTCTTCAAGGTGGAGGCCGTGAAGCCCACTTACCGGCTGGCATTGCTCACCGCGCTGGCATTTCTGCTGGTGGCGCCGCTGCCGCTGCAACTGCACCTGGGCCATCCCGAGCGATCGTTTGAGATGTACCTCACTCCGCACCGCTCCTCCGCGATGGCGATGTTCGGCTTTGTGTACCTGTGGTATCTGATGGTGGTCCTGCTGATGGAGATTTGGCTGGATTACCGCCAGGAAATCGTGGCGCGGGCCGAATCCAGCCAGGGCATCGCCCGCTGGATCTACCGCGTGCTGACGCTGGGATCGCGCAACGTGAGCCCAGCAGCGCTCAAAGTGGACGAGAAGGTGGGCTACTTCGTCACGGTGATCGGCATTCCTTCCGCCTTCCTGTTGCACGGCTACGTGGGGTTCATCTTCGGATCGGTGAAGGCCAATCCCTGGTGGTCCAGCCCGTTGATGCCGGTGGTGTTCATCTTTTCGGCCATGGTTTCCGGTATCGCAGCGGTTCTGCTAATTTACATGCTCACCTCTAAGCTGCGCCGCGCGCCCATCGACATGCGCTGCGTGGATACCATCGCACGCTACTTGCTCTACACGTTCATCATCGATTTTTCGCTGGAAATGCTGGACCTGGTGCACCGCACTTATGAAGCCGGTGAATCGCTGCGCGCGCTGGATTTCATGGTCCACACCCGGCTGTACTTTTCGCAGATCATTCTCCAGATTTTCCTGGGTACGCTGCTGCCCATCGTGCTGCTGGGCTTGATGCAATTGTGGAAGCTCAGCGAGGGGGCGCGCAGGGTGGTTTATGCCGTTGCCGGATCGTTCACCATGGTGGGCATTTTCGCCATGCGCTGGAACGTCGTCATCGGAGGGCAGCTCTTCTCGAAAAGCTTCCTGGGCTACACCAGCTACAAAATGGGATTCGCCACGCGAGAAGGATTGTTGCCGGCCATTGTGCTTACCCTGTTGCCGCTCGCGATTCTCTATGGATTGGTGAAACTGCTGCCGCCTTGGCCGAAGCGCGAGGCAGCGGCATGAGGAGGGCGCCATGGACGGGCCTCCGGTTGAGGAAGCCACTCATCAAGTAGAACAATTGATCCTGGCGGTCGAAGATTTGCGGCGGCGGGTGGAGGCGCTGGAACACCCCTCTGCGAGCGCTAAATTGCCGGCGGCGCCCCAGTGGGAGCTGACCCCGGCGGCTGTTCCATCGAGTGCCGGCGAAATTTCATCGGGATTGCTGGCCGGCATCGGGCGCGTGCTGCTGGGGATTGCGGGCGCCTACCTGCTGCGCGCCGTTACCGAAGCGAGCCTGGTGCCGAGATTAATTGGCACGCTCGCGGGCGTGTTGTATGCCTGTGCCTGGCTGATCCCCTGGCGAACCAGCCAGGATAACCGCTGGGCCGCTACTTTGCACGGTCTCACGGCTTCCGCCATTCTCGCGCCGCTGCTGTGGGAAGCCACCATCCGGTTTCACACGGTGGCGCCATCCACCGCGTCCGCCATCCTGGCGATGTTCATTGTTCTGGGGCAGATCCTGGCCTGGCGCCGCGACTTGTCGCCGCTGGCTGGCATCGTCGCGCTGGCAGGCTCAGCCACCGCGCTTGCACTCATGGTGGCCACGCTCGATCCGTTACCTTTTTCGGCCGCGCTCGTTGTCGCCGCGGCTGTTGTGGAATACGGAGCTTGCCGCGGCCGTGTGCTGGGCATGCGCTGGATCGTGGCGGTGGCGGCCGACTTCGGTGCGTTTCTGCTGCTCTATCTGCTCACCCGGCCGCAAGGGCTTCCCGAAGGCTACGCGCCCATACCCTTGGCCGCGGTGTTTGCGATTCAATGGGCCCTGGTCGCGATCTACCTGGCGAGCATCACCTTCCGCACATTGGCGCGCGGTCTCGATGTGCTGTGGTTCGAGATTGGGCAGTTATTAATCGTCGTCGCGCTCGGGATCGGGAGCACACTGCGGTTGCTGCACGGAACGGACGCCGCGCTCGTCATCGGCGCCGGTTGTCTCGCGGCTGCCGCGGGTTGCTATGCCGCGTCCGGCACGGCCCGAGCGCGCGGGCTCAATCGCAATTACCACGTCTATGCCACGTTCGCTCTTCTGCTGGCTGTGGCGGGAAGCCGGTTACTTGTGACGGGCTTGCCGCTTGCTATGCTGTGGTCGGCCATGGCGCTGGTAGCGATCTGGTTCGGCGAGCGGCGCAACAGAAATGTGCTGCGCGTGCATGCGGCGCTCTATCTGACAGCCGCGGCTGTGGCCTCGGGCCTGATGAATTGGTCGCCTGGAATATCGGCGGCGGCCCTGATGGCAATGTCCACCGCGCTCGCTTACCTGCTGATTTTGCGCTTGCGTGCGTCTACGACGCTAGCCTGGCCCGAGCGCGCGCCATCGGCAATCGTGGCTGGGCTGTTGTGCTGGAGCCTGGTTGCACTGGCGACACCGCTTGGCGGCACGCGTCGTACGGTAGCCATCTCGGCAATCGCGATTGTGCTGGCGTGGCTCGGATCGCGGTGGGGCCTGAAGGAATTAGTCTGGCTGCTGGTTCCCTGGATGGCTTTCGGAGCGATCAAGTTAGTATTGGAGGATTTCAGCCAGGGGCAATCGGCCACGTTGTTTGTTTCGCTGTTGGTCTATGGAGCGGCGCTCATCGCGCTCCCGCGCCTGCTGCGCCGCACCGGGCCTGGCAGGGGGCGGCCATCCGCGGGACTTCTCGAATGATGGCAACGAAAGCCCCTGTCTCAGCCCCTTCAGCTACACTTCTACACAGGGATCTTCGAGTGCTGGAATCGCTCCTCAACGATCTGAAACACTCTCTCCGCATGTTTGCGCGGAGCCCGGCGTTCACCGTTACGACGGTAGCCGCGCTGGCGCTCGGTATCGGTGCAAACACGGCGGTCTTTTCGGTGATCAACACGGTCCTGTTGAAGCCGCCGCGCTTCGCGGATCCGGAACGAACCGTGTGGCTGGCCACCACCATGCCGGCTGGCCCCGATTACATGAGTTCGGATCCGAAATTCACTCTCTGGCGGGCGCAAACCAGCGTGCTCGAGGACGTCACGGGGCAAGCATATGCAAAGGTCAACCTGACGGGGGTCGATTCTCCCGAGCAGGTGGAGGGCGCGCGAGTTACGTCCAATTATTTCCAGCTGCTCGGCTTGCCCATTGCGCATGGCCGCGGCTTCACTGCTGAAGAGGATCGCCCCAACGGCCGGCGCGTGGTGGTTCTAAGCGACGGATTTTGGAAACGGCATTTCGGCGGCGACCCGGGGATACTGGGAAAGAACATCACCCTCGGTGGCGCTCCCTATCAAGTGGTGGGCATTGTTGCACCCGGCGCTCAGACCGAAGCTCAAGTGCCGCCCCAGATTTGGATTCCCCTCCAAATCGATCCCAACAGCAGCAGCCAGGTGGAGTATTTCCTGACGATTGCCCGGCTCCGGCCCGGAGTCACGCTCGACATGGCGCGCAGTCAACTCCAGATCGCCGCCGAAGAATATCGCCGAAAATTCCCGAATACAATCACGATGCGGCCGCATTACAGTTTCGGAGCCGATCCGGTGGAAGAAGCCATGGTCAAGAATGTACGTCCATCGCTCCTGATCCTATTCGGAGCGGTTGCTTTGGTGCTGCTCATAGCTTGCGCCAATGTCGCGAATCTCTTGCTTTTCCGCGGCGCCGGCCGGGCGCGCGAGATCGCCGTTCGATTAGCGATTGGCGCTGGGCGAGCGCGCATTATCCGGCAGCTGCTGACTGAAAGCGTGATGCTTTCGCTGCTGGGCGGGGCCCTCGGATTCTCGCTCGGCAGCCTCGGGATTCGCACCCTGCTCGCTTTGAACCCTGCTATTCCTCGCATCGGGGACTATGGTTCTCATGTGGCCATCGATTGGCGCGTCCTGATCTTCGCGGCTCTGGGTTCACTCTTCACTGGCATCGTGTTTGGTTTGCTGCCCGCGGTCCAGTGTTCCCGCGCCGATCTGAATAGCAGCCTGCGGGAAGGAAGATCCAGCGCCGGCTTACGCCAGAACAAGACCCGGTCCGTGCTGGTGGTGGCTGAAATTTCTCTTGCTCTGGTCCTTTTGATCGGGGCTGCGTTGCTTATCCGGAGCTTTGTCAATCTCCAATCGGTTCATCCTGGCTTTGACCCGCATAATGTATTGACGCTTCGAATGTCGCTCACCAGTTCGCAATTTCAGACGGCGCAACAAGTCAATCAGTTCGTGCGCGACAGCGGCCAGCGCCTGAGCGGACTGCCAGGGATCGTTTCCGCCGGCGCGGCGTCCTGGCTGCCCTTCGAAACCGGCGCCACGCTCCCGTTCCTGGTGGTGGGGCGCCCGCTGTTTGGCCCTTCGCACGGATTCGGGCACTGGCGCAACATCTCGCCGCCGTACTTCGATGCCATGAAAATTCCGCTCTTGCGCGGGCGGGCCTTTACTGACCGGGATGATGGAAAGGCCGCCAAAGTAGTCATCATCAATCAAGCCATGGCGCGGCAATACTGGCCGGGAGAAGATCCGCTCGCTGAACAAATCGATATTGCGCCCAATGTGGGCCCTGAATTCGACGAGCCCCCTCGCCAGATTGTCGGCATGGTCGGTGACATACTCGAAGACGCTCTCGATCAACGCCCCTTTCCGACCATGTATGTTCCCATGGCACAGGTGGCCGATGTTCGCATTCCCCGTCTCCGGCAGAGCATGGTTTGGATCGTTCGTACGCGTCCGGAGCCGCACGCCTTGATCCCGGCGATTGCGCACGAACTGAGAGAAGCGAGCGGCGGTCTGCCGGTGGGAGGCTTCCGCTCCATGCGCGAAATCCTGGCGCAATCCACTGGTCGCCAGCGCTTCAACACGGAGCTTCTGGGTATCTTTGGCGGCGTGGCCCTGCTGCTCGCAGCGATCGGAATTTATGGATTGATGGCCTATTCGGTGCAGCAGAGAACACACGAAATCGGAATCCGGGTGGCCTTAGGCGCGGGAACGGGCGATGTGCTGAAAATGGTTGTGGCGCAGGGCATGCGATTGGCGATGATTGGAATCGCTCTCGGCCTATGCGCCGCGCTTGGCCTGGCGCGCGGCCTGGCTGGATTCCTGTTTGGCGTCCAAGCCTGGGATCCCGCCGCGTTTATAATCGCGCCGATTGTTCTGTCTTCCGTTGCCTTGCTGGCGGTCTGGCTGCCGGCACGCCGCGCCAGCCGGCTGAACGCGATCCAGGCCTTGCGCTGCGAATAATCCGATGGCCTGCCGCCTCCTTGCCCGTCGAGACCATCCCCCCTACGTTTGTTCTAGAGAGGTTGTGATGTGGAACCAGCGAGCGATTCAATCTAAGAAAGTTCAGGACAGCTCAGACAGTTCGTTGAACTCGCCGTTGCTATCGCCCAGCTTCTCCGCCGGCACGCCCAGCTTGTTCAGCAACGTCAGTTGCAGATTCGTCAGCGGCGTGTGTTCGGGGAAGACCAAGTGCCGGCCGCCCGTCAGCGTTCCGGCGCCTCCGCCCGCGAGAAATGTCGGGAGCGGGCCGTGCGTGTGCCGATCGCTATTGCTGATGCCCGAGCCGAAAAGCAGAATCACATGATCCAGCAGCGATCCATCGCCATCCGGCGTGTTTTTTAGTTTGCCGAGATACTCGGCAAACAGCCCGATGTGATAGCGCTGGATTTTGGCGCATTTTGCCATCTTTTCCGGATTGCCCTGGTGGTGCGTCAGCGGATGGTGCGGCTCAGGCACGCCGATCTGCGGATATGGCCGGGCGGTCTGCTCGCGCCCATACATAAACGTGGTCACCCGCGTCAGGTCGGACTGGTAGGCCAGCAGTTGCAGATCATACAGCAACCGGACCTGGTCCTCGAACTTGTCCGGGATGCCGGAGGGGCGGGCCACGTCGGGCACTTCTTTGGAGCTTTGTTCTTCCGCCTTCTGAATTCGCCGCTCCACGTCTCGGAGCGACGCGAGATAGTCGGTCATCTTGCGATTGTCGGCAGCGCCAAGTTCGTGCTGCAGTTGATTCACGCGATCGCTGACTGAATCGAGCAGGCTCTTGTCCTGATTGAGGCGCGCCGCACGCACGCGCGGGTCCGTGCTGTCGCTTGAACCGAACATCCGCTCGAACAGCACGCGCGGATTGTTCTCGGCCATCAGCGGCAAGGTCGGCGTCAGCCAGGAGAGCGTGCTGCTGTAGGCGCAGCTATAACCCAGATCGCAGGAACCCAGCAGGCTGTTTTCGTCGGCGGTCATTTGCAGCGAGGAGAGCTGCGTATCGCGCTCGAAGTGCTTCGCGACAATCTGGTCCATGGAGACGGCATTCTCGAGACTGGTGTCGGACTTCTTCACATGCACGCCCGTCAGGTAGGAGCCGCAAGCACGCGAATGGTCGCCGCCGCCGTCGCCGAGCGCCTCGGCCTGATCGCTGAACAGGCCCGTGACCACGATCACCTTATCCTTAAACGGCTCCAGTCCCTTCAGGGTTGGTGAGAGCTCGAATTCAGCGCCGGTACCCGTGGGCAGCCATTGATCATAGATAATGCCATTCGGATGATAGACGACGCCGAAGCGCCGAACAGGCTTGGTGGCGGCGGCCGTCGCGAAGGCCGGAATCATCGCGTCGAGCAACGGCAACGCAACGGCCGTTCCTACTCCGCGAAGCACCGTGCGGCGCGAAATGGCTTTCTTCGTCACGAACATAATCCTGTCCTCCTCACCTTCTGGCTGTGGTTACTGTCGCCGGGGCCGCTTGTCCGGCGGTTCTCATCAGGAATGGCGCGCTCTTCACAATACTCTGTATCAGCGACGACCAGCGGTATCCATCGGCCGCCGCGGAGCGATCGATCGCGCGGACCGTGGGAGCATCGTAATACTGCAGTCCGCGGCCCAAAGCGTACGTCAGGAGTTTCTCCGTTACCGCTCCCACAAATTCTGTTTTCTGCGCCATCAGGGCCTGCCGCAACTCGCGCGGCCCGTCCACCTTGGTGCCGTCCAGCAACACGCCGGACGCGTCAATGGGATGGCCAGCGTCGGTGGTGCGCCACTGCCCGATGGCGTCGAAATTCTCCAGGCTCAACCCCAGCGGGTCCATGCGCGCATGGCAACTCGCACAGACCGGATTCGCGCGATGCATCTCCAGCATTTGCCGGACCGATAACGGCTTGCCGTCTTTGTTGCTGGATTCGAGCGAAGGCACATTGGGCGGGGGCGCCGGAGGGGGCGCGGCCAGGATATTTTCCAGCAGCCACTTACCCCGGATGGTCGGCGAAGTACGGGTGGAGTAAGACGTGACGGCCAGTATGCTGGCCTTGCCCAGCAATCCAAAGCGATTCTCATCGGTGAGTTTTACGCGCCGGAAGCGAGTACCATAGACACCGGGAATCCCATAATGCCGCGCCAGTTGCTCGTTGAGAAAGGTCTCATCGGATGTCAGCAGGTCGGTGACGCCGTGGTCTTCCTTCAACTGCGCGTTGAGAAACATTTCCGTCTCGGTGACAAAAGCGGAACGCAGATTATCGTCGAACCAGGGGAACTTGGTGCCGTCCGGATTCAGCAGCCAGACATTGCGAATCTGAAGCCAATCGGAGAAGAAATTGTTCACGAGCGACGCACGAGTGCGCGGATCGGCGAACATGCGCGAGACCTGTTGGTCCAGGATCGCCGGTTCATGCAGTTTCCCGCTGATCGCGAGATCGAGCAACGTGTCGTCCGGAATGCTGCTCCACAAAAAGAACGACAATCGCGAAGCCAGCTCCACATCGGAAACGCGATACACGGAGCCGGCAGCGGCGCCGTCGGGATCGGTCTCGATGCGGAATAGAAAATCGGGACTCACCAGCACGCGCTCCAGCGCGGCGCGAATCCCCTCGTCGAAAGTTCCGGCCGTGCGGCCGCGTTTATAGAAGGCGAGCAGCGTGTCCACGTCGTCGCTGGTGGCGGAACGCCGATAGGCACGGCGCGCCAGGTGAGACAGGATCTTCTTCGCGCAGGGAAGTTCATCCGAAGCGCTTGCGGGATGGCAAACGAAAAGAAGCTGACGGCTGGGCGAATCAGCCGGCACTTTCGCGTCATACGGACCGCCGATCAGCAGCGATGCAATCGCAATCGGGGACGTCGGCGTATCGGATTGGCGGCTGAATAGCGGAAGGCGATCCGGACCGGGGCCCTCCGGCTCGGTGTCGTCGGTCTTGAGCATGGTTGCCATTACGCGGTGCAGGCCGGCCGTCACTGGTACCTGCACGTGCAGCGCCTCGTCGCCATCGTAGCGGAAGGTCTTGGACTGTATTTTCTCGCCGCCCAGCGTGAATTGTTTCACCAGCTTGCCATCCAGACGAATTTCAAATTGAGTGGGCACGTTCAGACCGCGGATTACGATGTCCCAGGCCCGCTGCAGACGAATCTTGAAGACGTAGTCCCCGTCCACGGGAAAATAGTGTTGCGCCGCGACGCCGCCTTTGGATCCCAGCGGAAAATCTTCACCTAAACGGTCGGTCTGGCGAAGATAAGTCTGGTCGTTGGCGTTGTCCTTCAATGCCCCGTAGCGCACGAACGTGGGTGGGATGGTGGCATCGCCCACGGCCCGGCGCGCGATGGCCGTCGCCGCGGACACGTATCGATCGAGCAATGCGGGTTGCATGGAGAGCGCTTCGGCGTTGTTCTCGAACCCGAACGCCTGTTCATCGGGCGGAAGGGTCTGCTGGGCATCTACTTGAACCGCGATCAGGTCGCGCACCGCGTTGGCGTATTCGGCGCGATTCAGGCGATGCAAGCTGGCCGAGCGGCCCGGATTCACGTGGGCTGCGGCCGCGCGGTCGAGTTCGGACTCTAGCCACGTAGCAACCTTGTCGTATGTAGCATTGTCCGGGCGCGGAAGCTTGGGAGGCGGCATGGCCCGGCTGCGCAGCTTCACGATCACTTTTTCCCAAGTCTCAGCCGAATTCGAGACGTGCTCCGCATCGGTGTGGTTCAAATCCAGCCCTGCGGTTTTCAGCCTCTCGTTGTGACAAGCGACGCAGTACTTGGTCACCATCGCGCGGGCGGGATTGGCGGGATTCGACGACGGCGCTTGAAAACCGAAAGCCGCGGCGCAGGAAATCGCCAGCGCGGCCGCACCAAAAAGATAACGTGTCACTGTTCGGCCCTGCACTTATTCTGGGCCTCGCAGGGATGACCCAATTTCGGATCGGCGCCATGCTTCAGGAGCATTTCCGCGCCTTCCTTGTTATAGAGCACGCCGCCCAGCCGGTCACCCTGGCCGTTGGCCGCAAGATAAGGTGTCACGCCGGCCTTGCTGACCGCATTCACATTCACACCCAGATTGATCAATTCCGCCAGCAGTTTATTCCAGCCGCGATACGCCGGGCCAAATAAAGCGTTCTCGCCGAAGGTGGTCTCGCCCTTGGGGTCCACGCCGAGATCCAGGAGCAGCTTTATTGTTTCCATTGCTTGCGGCTCGGTGACCGTGTCCTCTCCGATGGAATGGTTCAGGCCTGACGCCGCCATGATGGCCGACGCATTCGTTGCGCTGAGGATTTTAGGATCGGCGCCGGCGGTGAGAAGAATGTGCATCATCTCCAGGTCGTTGGCCGAAGCGGCGAGCAGGAACGGAGTGGCTCCCTTCGCATCCAGATATCCACCCGCGAAGTTCGGCTGCGGCATGGTCATGCGCGCGTTCACATTTGCGCCGTGGTCCAGCAGAGCTTTCACCAGCCGCAGCTTGTCCTGGCGATTCGGAATGCCGGACATGGGATCGTCAAAACCGTATACCGGATTCGCGGTGAAGCTTTCCCACTGGCTGGACGCCCAGTGCAGCGGCGTGAAGCCGCCCGCCAGGTTGTTGGGATCGGCGCCATGATCCAGCAGCCACAGCGCGGTTGGCACCTGGCCACGCACTACGGCTACCAGCAGGGGAGTGTAGCCGAATGCGCCAGTCGTCTTGGAAATCCCCAGGAAATTCGTGACACGATTCGTTTTGCCTTCCGCCTGGGTCAGGAAGTTCACGTCCACTCCGGCGGCCAGCAACATCTGGATGCTTTGCACGTCGCCTTCCCGGGCCGCAAAGTGAATCGCGGTGAATCCCTGTTTCGTATTGGCTTTGAGATCGGCATGCGCATCGATCAGCGCCTTCACGACGTCGGGATGATGCTCCGCCGCGGCCCACATCAATGCCGTCTGATTTTCTTCCGGCTCTTTCGCATTTACCGCCGCGCCGTACTCGATCAGCATCCGAACCGCATCCGCGCTGCCGCTCTTCGCGCACGTCATCAGCGGAGGTACGCCGGTGGCGATGGGCGTGTTCGGATTGGCGCCCGATTTCAGCAGTAACCGCACCAGCGCCGCGTTTCCATTGGTGCAGGCTTCCGACAGCGGCGTCATGCGGAATTCATTGGCGATATTGGCATCGGCCCCGGCGCCCAGCAGCAGATTCGCGGTGTCCAGATCGTTCCAATGCGCCAGCCAAAGCAGCGCCGTGGAGCCATCGCTGGACGGGGCATTCACGTCAACCTTTTGGTTCAGGAGGGTTCGAATGGCCTTTTGATCTTGCTTCCGGGCAGCCTCTGCGAGCCGCGAGTCGGTAGTTTCGCCGCCGTATGACAAACTGGACAGGAGCAGCGCGAGCGCCACCCCGATTACCCATCGCCTGCTGGCTTGGTCAGACATGTGAGTTAGGTTGCCGCAAAGCATTCCGGCCCAAGCCATTATATGAGATTTGAAGGGCCGGCGAAGATCTATTACGGAGTGGTACTGTCCTAAAGGTGCGTTCATCGATTTTTCTTAGCAAACACGAAGCGCTTGTTCTTCGATCATCGAACGGAGTAATCTTTCGCTTCGGATGGGGCTTCTTCGCTTCACGCGCCTAACGAATGGGTTTAGTAAAAAATTCGAGAACCACTGGGCCGCTGTGATCCTCCGGTAGACGTACTGCAACTTCTGCCGAGTGCATCGGTCTTTGCGCGTGACGCCAGCGATGGAGGCGGGTATCGCGGATCACATGTGGAGCATTAGAGAACTACTAGCTTAATCAGTAGCTTAGACAACTTGTTGATTCTGTTACGGTTTAGGTGCTATAATCCCCTTGGGTAGAGATTGCAAGTGTTATACGATAACGGCCTTCGTCACTGAGGAGATCGTGAAACAACAAGGGAAAAAGCAGCTTCCAGAAGGCGCGATAGAATATTTCGCCCGGCCCGTTATCGTTCCTCATGAGGTCAGCAGTCCAGCACTAGAGCCACTCTTCGCTAACCATTTTGAGCTTTTGACCATGGGCACCGATATTTTCCTAGATATCGGTATAGTCGATCCGAAGGACATGACAGAGATGGTTCAGAAAGCCCAAGAGAATGAATCGGACCATGTTGTGAAGTTCTCAGTGCTCCAACGTGTCGCAATGAGTCCAGCGACCTTTGTATTATTGGTGAATAAGGTGAACGCCACCTTGCAGCAGATCAGGGAAAACAATGCCGGTCAGAAATCCGAGAAGCCGAAAATTTCAAAGTAGCGCTCCCAACCATGCTGCATCGGCGGTCCCGTCCCATTCTGATGCACGGCAAGACTACGGAGTAATAGCGGCTCGCTCTCTAGATCGATACTTTGTAAAACAACACTGGGAAAGTCTCGATGATATCGCGCCAGGTCAGAATGTGTTCCTTGATGCTGAACACATGATGTATGGCAATAACTACAGCACCGCGACTCAGGAAGCGGTTGTCTACCCAGGCTCCCAGGTATATGGATTTTTGGTTAATGCAGCCTACTGCTTTCTCGGCAGTGAAAGCGACAGGACGCTTGCGAGCATCGCGCAATTGGCCGATCAGGAATATGAGGACGAACCCGCTCCTTCCGCTGGCGTAATTAACCAGATATCTTCTCTGATCAGAGAGGCGACAGGACTGCTGGCCCAACCCATGCCAGAAGGCGTCGTAGCGACATTCTACGGAGAGATCAACGTGACTTGGCGACGCGACAGCACCATCGTAAGATTGGCCTGCTTTCCGAATCGCCCCAGCATTCTTCAAGTTGGTAACTTGTCGCAACCCTTGGCTCCTTACCAATCCCAACAAAATCCAACTGCTCAGGATGTAGCTCAGCGGTTGAATGCATTAAGTCAAGTCGTGCGCTAAGGAGTCCCGCCATTCCTTGGGGTGAATATGCCTTTCGTGCACTTAAGCCAAGTTGGTTCGATAACGGCAAGTTAACAAATTCAGCATTCCGGCGTGGTCCAAGCGACATGGACGGATTAAGTGTCGCTTCTTCCTACGAGGAAGCAAAGAAAACCATTGCGCGAGGAGGCGGCGTTGCGCGGCTCTTGATCGAGCAAATGACCGCGCTGGGGAATGCCCGTTAGATCGTAGAAATTAGCGACTCCCGCTCGAAGCCTTGATAGGCTGAGAGCAAATTTTCTTTCGCGAGGAAAAGGAGAGTCGCTATGAAGAAACCATATCAGATTGAATCGCAGCGAGCGGTGAAGGAGCTCGAGGCAATGGCCGCGGATGGAAATCCGGCGGTGCAGATGGTGCTGCCAATGGCAGAGATGGTGGGCTGGTTGCGGCAAGGTGTGGGCGAATTAATTCGTCAAGCCGGGCTGCGCTTGATGGATCTGTTGATGCAGGAAGAAGTCCGGGAGTTGGTCGGCGAGCGCAGTCAACGGCAGGCGGAAAGGAAGGCCAATCGTTGGGGTAGCGAGCGCGGCTATTGCGTGGTGATGGGGCAGAAGGTTCCGGTGGAGCGGCCGCGGGTGCGCAGCACCGATGACCAGGAAGTGCGGTTGGGCAGCTACGAACTGTTCCATCGAGGCGAGCCACTGACGGAAACGGTTTGGGAGAAGTTGATGCTCGGCTTGAGCACGAGGAAATACGGCCAAGCGGTGCGCCAGTTCACGGAAGCCTACGGCTTGGAGAAGAGCGCCATCAGCGAGCACTTCATCGAAGCGAGCCGCGAAAAGCTGCAGGGCATGATGGAGCGGCGGCTGGACAAGACGCGGCTCTGCGCATTGCTGATTGATGCAACGCCATTCGAAGGGCAGCAGATGGTGGCCGCATTGGGAATCACCCAGGACGGGCGGAAAATGATCTTAGGCCTTCGGCAAGGTGCTACCGAAAATGCCACCGTGGTCGGTGAGTTACTCGGCGACTTGGTGAGTCGCGGGCTCGACTTTAGCGAGCCGAGACTCTATGTTCTGGATGGCGGCAAGGCACTGACTGCCGCAGTGAAAAAGCATGCCGGCGAGTCGGCGGCGATCCAGCGCTGCCAGGTCCATATCGCGGGCCGAGACCCGCGCTTTCCAGAGGGGTGGAACGTCCCCTCCCGGGCAAGTCCCTGCGAACCCGGTAGCCAGAGGTCAGGCATGGCGGGGTAACTTGTCATGTCGCAGCAGACCCGACACGTAGCCTCAGTACCCAGTCCGGAGGCACGGGCAAAAGTTCAGGCCGTACCGAAAGGGAATGTATGGCACCGTCATGGCATCTCCGTAACCGCCCGGCGGTGCAAGAGAAGTTGGACCGGCTGAACCCGATACTGCGGGGATGGTCGGCCTACTTCGGCTGGCTCAACTCAGCCCAGCATTTTCGGAAGGTGGATCAATATGTCACGCGGAAACTTCGGATTTGGTTGCGGACCAAACATCAGCGCAAACGGCGAGCGTTCTGGAGAACGCCACTGGCTTACTGGAGAAAAGCCGGCCTGTACTCGATTCAGGGCCGAATTGTGCATACGAGCTGAATGCCGCCGGGGGAAGGCTCCCGGAGAGCCGTATGAGGGAAAACTTCACGTACGGTTCGATGAGGGGGTGCTGGAGACGGAGCTATGGAGCGGACTGCGACACCGGCGTAACGGCGAAAGCCGCCGGTCAACCGAAACCTCCGTTCCTGTGGCCACCGCGCCAGCGCCCTACTCTGCAGCGTCGGAATGTACTGGATCATCTGACCGACGAACACAAACCGGCGGTGGCGAAAAGGCTCCATGCTGCCTACGCTCTGGAAGACTACGCCGCCGCCAAGCAAGCGCTAAACGCACTCCATCGCGAACTGATGGACCTCAATCCCAGCGCGGCGCGGAGCCTGGGTGAAGGGATGGAGGAAACCTTGACTGCACACCGGCTTCACGTCCCCATACAGCTGCGAAAAACATTGGCCAGCACCAATGTGATCGAATCGGCATTCTCGATTGTGGAGCAGGTTTGCAAGAACGTGAAACGCTGGCATGGCGGCGACCAGCGAGAGCGCTGGATCGGGTCGGGACTCCTGGTTGCACAAAAACAGTTCCGAAAGGTAACCGGACACAAACAGATTCCAGCGCTCATCAGAGAATTACAAGCGCTGGCGCCCGCGAAATCGGAAGTTGTCAAAAGAAGAAAGGCGTCGTAGAGTGGGTTGCACGGGAGCCGCTAGTTTCAACGGAGATTCGGGCATTTCCCCGCGCTGGGATATCCGCTTACTCGCGATGATGAATCGCACGGATGCATCTCTGGATTACCTGAATATCGAGACCCGGGGGACATTGATCATTTCGACCGGGCGAGCAAAGCCGCTGATCAACTGCTCGACCTTGCCCAGGATGGTATCGCCATTGACAAGTGGGATAACTCCAAGGCCAAACCAACGCACCTTTAGGACGGCACCTACGGAGTCGCGGACGCGGACGCCATCTAACAGGCTGATGAATTAGTTATTCGGCGAAGCTTCCTGCCTCTCATCAACGATCTTGTCATGAGCATTTACGCGGAGATTGTGTGCCTGAATCGGCGACTTTCCGTTGTCCAGACACACTTCTCCCCGAACTTTCGCGGAGAGAACCACCGTAAGGTTCCGCATCCGCACCAGATTGTAGGCGGCGGCCGCGAAGGTGAACACCCAACCAACTTTGAAGACGCCGCGGTGTTGCGTCTTGCGCAGCATTCCTGCCGTCTTTAACCACCCAAATACTTCCTCGATCCGTTTTCTCTTGCGCTGGCTCACCTGGTATCCAGCGTGCCGTGTAGTGCGCCCGTCAATGGCGCTGCCGCCTTGCCGATTGATATTCTGCGACACGTGCGGCGTCACGTTCCGGTCGCGCATCTCTTGCACGAAGCCTCGCGTGTCATAGCCTTTGTCGGCGCCCACCGTCACGCGTTGGCCGCCATCGATCCGCCCCGCCATTTCCAGCTCTGCGTCGCGCTCGGCCTTCCCGCTGCACAGCACCAGCTCGGTATCCACCACCAGTCCGTTACGGTTCTCGATCAGCACGTTGCCGCAATAGGCCAGCTTCGACTCGTGACCTCCACTTTTTCGTGCCAACCTCGCTTCCGGATCGGTTGTGGAGGCATGCGTGTCGTTGCGGCGCTCCTCCCCGTGAAAATCGATGCTCGGATTGCCCGGGTCCTCCGGTGGTAGTGTGGGACCTTGATCTTTGCGTTGAAAGCTCTTCTGACTGGCCCAGGCTTCAATCAGCGTGCCGTCTACGCTGAAATGTTCATCCGACAACACGTCGTTGGCGCGCACCTGTTTCAATACCTGCGCGAAGAACTTCTCGGCGATGTCGCCATTCAGCAGCCGGTCGCGATTCTTGCTGAATACGCTGGGGACCCACACCGGCTCGTCCATGTTCAGACCCACGAACCAGCGGAACAGCAGATTATATTCCAGTTGTTCCATGAGCATCCGCTCGCTGCGAATCGTATACAACACTTGCAGCAGCAGCGCGCGCAATAGCTTTTCCGGCGCGATCGAGGGACGACCCCAATCGATGTATAGTTGCCCGAACGATCGGGACAGTCCTTTCAAGACCACATCCACCATAGTCCGGATCGGCCGCAAGGGATGATTCGCGGGAACACGCTCGTCCGGCGACACGTAACTGAACATCACGCTTTGCTGGGTATCTTTTCCTCGCATAGGCCTAAAACATAATGACGTTGTTCTGTCTTTCCTAATGATCCGGCATTCGCGTTTATCTACCTTTCATCGGATGCGCCATCGTTCTTGTTCCCGCGAGTAGAAATGCTGCAGGCGCCCAGGGCAGGCGCTTTACGGACGGAGCGACGGTCGCTTATCCCAGAATCTGCTTGGCGATGGTCAGCTTCTGGATATTCGTCGTGCCTTCGTAAATCCGGCCGATCTTGGCGTCGCGATACAGCTTCTCCACCGGATAGTCCTTGGTGAATCCCACGCCGCCGAAAATCTCCACCGCGCGCGAGGCCGTGTCCTCGGCTACTTGCGACGCGAAGTATTTGGCCATGGCCGCTTCAGTGACATAGGGACGCCCCGAATCGCGCAGTCGCGCCGCGTTATACACCAGCAGCCGGGCCGCCTCTACTTCGGTCGCCATTTGCGCCAGTTCAAACTGGACGCCCTGAAACTCGGCGATCGGTTTGCCGAACTGCTGCCGCTGCTTGGCATACGCGATGGCGTGGTCCAGCGCGCCTTGCGCCAGGCCGGTCATCTGCGCTCCAATCGCGATGCGCCCTTCGTTCAACGTCTCAATGGCGATCTTGTAACCTTTGCCCACTTGGCCCAGCACGTTGGCGGCGGGGACGCGGCAATCGTCCAAAATCAGCTCGCACGTCGACGAGGCGCGGATGCCGAGCTTATCTTCCTTCTTGCCCACCTGAAATCCCGGGAAATCGCGCTCGACGAGAAAGCAAGTGATGCCGCGATGGCCGGCCTCGGGATTGGCATTGGCGAACACCAGGAACAAACCGGCTTCGGCGGCATTGGTGATCCAGAGTTTGCGGCCCGTAATGAAATACTCGTCGCCGCGCTGGACGGCGCGCGTGGCCAGCGCAAACGCATCGGAGCCCGAACCTGCTTCCGACAACGCAAACGAAGCCACCATCTCGCTTGCCAGCTTCGGCAGATAACGCCGCTTCTGATCGTCGCTGCCCCAGCGAATGATCACGTTATTGGTGATGGTGTTCTGCACATCGACGATGACGGCCGCTGAAGGATCCACGGCTGCCAGCGCCTCCACCGCCAGCACCGCCTGAAAAAAAGAGCCGCTCTGGCCGCCGTATTCTTCGGGAATTTCGATCCCCATCAGGCCGAGCTCGAACATTTCGCGCAGCAGGTCTTTGCGGAAAACCCCGGCGGCGTCCATCTCGCGCACGTACGGACCAATGCGTTCGCGCGCAAAGCCGCGCACGGCGTCCTGGAACATCCGTTCTTCCTCGCTCAGCGCAGTCAGGGGAGCTGGAGCCACGTTGGAAGTCTCAGCTACGTTCGGCATAGCCCCAGTCTACTCGCCGGGCGCTCGCACCGCAGCGGCAGGGTATATAATTGCGGCCACTGGAGGCGCCTATGAAAGCGTGGTTGACTGTTGTACTGTTGTGCTCGGCCGTGTTGCCCGCGGCGCTATTGGCATTCCAAGCACTACCGAGATGTACGGCGGTGGATCCGGATACCGCTAAAACTGGGGATACCGTCACCGTCACCTGTGACAATGCGGACAAGGGAAGCTTCGCCGAGATGTACCTCACGGATGGAAAGGACGATACCAAGGTGGCCGTCATGGAACAGGCCGCCGGCAAGATCAAATTTCAGGTGCCGGCGATCAAGCCGGGCCGCTATCACATCGAGTTTCTCACGGCCAACAAGGCGTCCATGGTGGAGCAGCCGGTGGCGCTCACCGTGCAGTAATCGGACATTACTGATCGAACGTTACTGATCGAAGTTTACTGATCGAAGTTTACTGATAAAGATAAACGGGCTGATCCAGCCGGAAGCTGAGAACCGTTTCCGAAGGGACGTGCAACTTGGGGCCGCGCGTCAGCACCTGGGTCCCCGCGCCGGCCGCGCCACCTGCCACAGCGCCTATGGCCGCTCCTCTGCCTCCTCCCGCGATTGCGCCCAGCACCGTGCCGAGCAGCGCTCCGCCTTCCACGAACTTACCGGTGCGTTTGTTCGCGCCCAGCCCGTCGCGGACGTGTACGCCCGTGATGTTGGCGCTGTTGAGAATGTAACGGTGGCCGTTGACGTTCACCGAACGCAGGTCGATCGCGATCTCCCCGTTGCCGACGTCGTGCGCGATCAGGTGCGCGAGGGCGCCACGCGGGATCGCAACCCGGCCGTTGGAATCCAACACATCGCGCTCCACCGAAGCCAGGAAGTGCTGCCGCGGATCAGGACGCCGGCCATCGATGTGATCGATGGTTCGGACCAGCATCTCGGTACCCGCTGGAATAGTGGACGCGCGGTTCCAGCCAGTGGCGGGTTCGATATCCGAATCCACGTAGCCCCGTTCCACCAAGGTGGGCGCGGGTGCGATGGACGCTACCGGCGTTGGCAGGGGGCCGGCGAAAACCATGCTTTGGATCTGCGAAATATTGAACTTGTGCCTCCCGCCCTGCTGATCGATAAACTTGATCGTATGGGCGTCCCCGCCGTCATATCTTCCTTGCAATTGCGCTCCACCAGTGAGCATGAGAACCTGTTGCGCGAAAGCCAGGGAGCCGGCCATGAAAAGGAGAAGCGCTGCGCGATAAGTATTGGTCATATAAATTGTTCCACTGATATACGGGCAAGTCACATGCCAATCGCGCGCGAGCGGGGACGTATATTTTGTAATTACTTGGGCAGGCGTCTGGGAGACATCGTCGTAAGGTAGACTGCACCGTGTCCAAGATCGGACATGCTGCTGTCAGCGCCGTGGCAATGGATCAACGCTGCGGTACTGAAATTGTGATGTTGCGGTATTTCAGTCCGCCGCTGTGGTCGCCTTGCAAATAAATGGGCCCGGGCTGGCTTTCGTGGCTGTCGATTGCACCGCCCGTAATACCTGGAATTTCGGCGTTGTCGATGATGAGAACTCCGTCGCGAACCACGGAGACATTGCGCCCCACCAGAGTCACGTCGTAGCCTTCCCATTGGCCCGGACGCGGGTCTACTGCGGTAGCAGGAGCAATGAATCCGTAGATGGACCCCATGGCATGAAAAGCATCGTTCTTGCCCGCCGGTTCGTATTCCACCTGCACTTCATAACGGCCGCGCAAATAAACGCCGCTGTTGCCGCCGCGCGGGCAGTTGTATTCGATATGCAGCTTGAAGTCGCCGAATTTACGCGTGGTACGAATGTTCGCGCCTGCTTCCAGATTCTGAAGCTCGCCGTCCTGGGCCATCCAATGATTCGCGGCCGGATTGTCGGGCGACCATCCGGTCAGATCGCGGCCGTTAAACAGCGGCTCGGGGCTGCTCCACGCGCCCGGCGTTGCGTGCTTCAATGCCGGAGCGGGAACGCCGCTTAGCGAACCATCCGGCGCCTGCCCGCTCAGTTTTCGATCTTTGACGGCGATGCGCCATTGTCCAGGCCCATCGTCAAACGTCAGCTTCGTACCTTCCACCTTCGCATTACGCACCGCATGCACGCTGCCCGTGCGGCCCACGATCCGCACCGCGGGTGTTCCACCTTCATCGGCGAATTCCATCCAGGCCGGATGTTCGCCCGCCGATGTGATAATAATCAGGTCCCAGCGTCCGGAAAAAGGCGATGGCGCGCCGGCCATGAGTCCCGGCGCCGCACCCACCATCGCGAGTATGACGGCTCTAATCCCAAGGCCCTGCATCGACGATTAGTCTACAAGATCCAAACATAGGTCTAAAATCGTTTTGAAACCCACACTTCGAAGCAGCCATCCTACACCCAAAGAACGCGACTCCATGCTTCACTCTGCGCGAACTTGTTTGCGGATTACGTTTTTCCTGATCGCTGCCGCTCTCGCGACGGTCGCCCTGCGCGCGCAGCCTGACCGCCTCAGCGTGCCGATCGACGCCCGCCGAACCGTTGTGCTGGCTGGTCACGTGCCTCCTCAAACGCAACGGGAGCTGGACCAGGGGCCGGTGCCCGGATCCTTTCCGATCCCGGCCATCACGATGGTTCTGAAACCTTCGGCAAGCCAGCAAACCGCCCTGGAGCAGTTGCTGGCCGGCCAGCAGAATCCAGCTTCGCCCGATTATCACAAGTGGCTGACACCGGAACAATATGCCGGCCGTTTCGGTGTGAGCCAAAGTGACGTGAACAGAATCACGGCGTGGCTTCAGTCGCAAGGCCTGCAAGTTCAGCGCGTGGCCCGCAGCCGCACCTGGATTGAATTCAGCGGCACGGCGCAGCAAGTAGAGAATGCGTTTCATACCCAGATCCACCAATATCTGGAGAATGGCAAGTTGCATTATGCTAATTCCACCAATCCATCCATTCCCGCGGCTCTATCCGATGTGGTGCTCGACTTGCGCGGGCTGAACAATTACCGGCTCAAGCCGCGCAGCAAACTAAGAGGAGTTGGCCCAGGGGGTGCTCCAAGAGATACCACCAGCCAGGGCATCCATCAGATGGTCCCTGACGACTTCGCCACCATTTACGATGTCACTCCGCTGTACGCCGCAGGCATCGACGGCGCGGGCCAAAGCCTGGTCATCGTCGGACAGACCGACATCAACGTTTCCGATATTGACGCATTTCGGAGCAAGTATAATCTCCCGGCAATCAATCTGCAGCAGCACCTGGTGCAGGGACAAGCCGACCCCGGCATCAGCCAGGGCGATCTGCCGGAGGCCGATCTGGACCTGGAATGGTCGAGCGCGGTGGCGCGAAACGCGACCATCATTTTCGTGAAATCCCCGGATGTATTTACGTCTTTGCAGGACGCGGTGGATAACGCCTACGCGCCTGTCATCAGCATGAGCTACGGGATCTGCGAGGGCGCCGATTTGGTGGACCTGCCGAGCGAGCGCCAAACCGCGCAGCAGGCCAACTCGGAAGGCATCACTTGGCTGGTCGCTGCCGGTGACGCCGGAGCGGCGGATTGCGAGGACCCCGACGCCTTCATCGCCCAGGATGGTTTAGCCGTGGACGCACCGGCCAGCGTCCCGGAAGTAACCGCCATGGGCGGGTCGGAGTTCAACGAAGGGAACGGCAATTATTGGAGCGCCATAAACACTAAGAACAGCGCCTCGGCCCTCTCTTATATTCCTGAAATAGTATGGAATGATACTGGCCTCGGCGGTGGTTTGGCGGCGGGCGGCGGCGGAGCCAGCATTTTTTTTTCGAAGCCGGTCTGGCAAACCGGGCCGGGCGTTCCCAATGACGCCTTTCGTCATATACCGGATCTTTCCCTGGCCTCCTCGCCCGATCACGATGGTTATTATGTTTACACCGGCGGGTCGCTCCAGGTGTACGGCGGTACATCATTGGCGGCACCCACCATGGCTGGCATCGTTACCCTGCTCAATCAGTATCTGGTCTCTTCCGGCGCTCAGAAACAAGCCGGCTTAGGCAATATCAACCCGGCGCTGTATCGGATGGCCCAAACCTCGCCGATCGCATTTAACGACATTCTCGCCGGCAATAATAGCGTCCCATGCGTCATCGGCTCGCCCAATTGCACCACTGGCAGCATCGGATACAGCGCAGGCAAGGCGTATGACCAAGCCAGCGGGCTCGGCTCTCCGGATGCATATAACTTCGTCCATCAGTGGAGCAGCCAGGCGCCAACGACGGCCGCCGTGGTTCCTTCCATCGATAAGAATCCGGTATTCGAGCAAATCAGCCGGGGCGGGGATCCATGGACCTTCACCATCACGCTGACGGAGGAAGCCGGAGTAGCCACTACGCTGACCGAGTTCACCATCAACGGCGCCAGCTACAACGTCGCCACGGTGTTCGGAACCACCAGCCTCCCCGCCGACGGATCGGTTTCCTCCACGGGTCTCGGCCTTGCGAACCTCACCGTTCCCAGCAACGTGGTGTTCGTGTTCACGGGCACGGATGCGAATGGCAATTCCTGGACGCAAACGCTCTCCGTTCCCTTCGATGGACCGCAAACGCAACTGGTTGTCGGCGGCGCGAGCAACGCTGCGTCCGGCCAGCAATCCTACGTGCCCGGCATGCTGTTGAGCGTGTACGGAACGGCGCTGGGCAATATCATCCAATCGGCCGGCACCATTCCGCTGCCCCAGTATCTGGCCGGGTTTGAGGCGTCGGTCAACGGCGTCACCGCGCCCATCTATTATGTTTCCCCAAATCAGGTGAATATTCAGATTCCCTACGAGACTCAGCCCGGTGCTGCCACGCTCACGGTTGGCAATCCCTACGTCAACGTCAACTACAACCTCACGATTGTGGCGGCGGCGCCGGGAGTTTTCATGACCGCCAGTGGTTTCACGGCGGCTCCGTTTTCAAGCGCCGCGGCCGGGCAGATCAGCACGCTTTTTATCACAGGCGATGGGCAGGTTTCTCCGTCGCTCGCCGACGGAACTACACCCGCTCCAGGAACTGCGCTCGCGCGGCTTCCCAAACCCAATCTTCCAGTGACGGTGACAGTAGCGGGCCAGAACGCAACCATCGATTTCATCGGCATCCCGAGCGGGCTAGTGGGCGTGACGCAAATTAATTACACGGTTCCCGCCGGCACACCGGCCGGCGAACAGCCAGTGGTGGTGACGGTAGGGACCGTTGCCAGCCAGCCCGCCAAGCTGACCGTGACGCAGTAAAGTGCACGCGTGAAAACCGGCCCACAAACTCTGAAAGCGGCCTTCCCGCTGGGCACGATCCGGACGCAAAAATCCGCAACGCTGGAGCCGCATATCCACGGCCCCAGCCGCCCCCCGGCGGCGGCTTGCGCGGGGATATAAGGACCGGCACTGGCGAAAATTCGCAATCGGAATCGTGTGATGATCCGCCGGCTGCTCTTATCCGCGGTCCGCCGCAAAGCCGAAAGCCAGTGAAATCAGCTCGTGCTCACCTGTTGGGGCACCGGCTCGGGCCCCGCGCCGCCGCTGGCTTTATGCAGCAGCTCGGCTCGGACAACTGCGTGCTGCATTGCAGGCGGGCGGCCCTCATACGAGCATAGCCCAGCCACCACCGTAGGGAGCGGCGCTTACGCGATAATCCCTTTGCGCACCGCGTAAAGGATCAGCTCCGGCACGCTATGCAGGTTTAATTTCTGCAAAATATGCGTGCGATGCGTGTCCACGGTGTACAGGCTGAGGTTCAGCGTGTTGGCGACCTCTTTATTGGTCTTGCCCTCGGCCACCATTTGCAGAATCTCGCGCTCGCGATCCGTCAGCAGGTCGTAGCTGTCGTCGGCATCCCGGCGCCCGAGCGCCTGAAAATAGTCTTCCTGCAGAATGCGGCTCACCTTGGGACTGAAGAAGGAGCGCCCGTCCACCACCGCCTCAATCGCCAAAATCAACTCGGCCTTCACCGCGTCCTTCAGCAGGTACGCCCGCGCCCCCGCCTTGAGCGACCGGATGATGTAGCTCTCATCGTGGTGCATGCTCAGGATGACGACGCCGATGGTGGGATGCTGTTCGACGATCCGGCGGGTGGCCTCGATGCCGTTCATGTTCGGCATGGCGATATCCATCACCACCACGTCGGGGCGCTGTTCGGCGACCAGTTGCAGCGTCTCGCGGCCGTCCGCCGCCTCGCCCACCACCACGAATCCGGGCTGCCGCTCCAGCAGCAGGCGCATTCCATCGCGCAGGATATTGTGATCGTCAGCCAGCAGTATGCGAATCTGCGCCATCCGCCAGGCCTCCGTTCCACACCACCTGGGTGTCAAACTCGGGCTGCGGCGCCAAAACATCCTTCGGCTTCGAGGCCTCGCGCGCCGGGGTATTGAAGATGGCCGAAAGCGGCAGCGTCACACGCAGCAGCGTGCCGCGCCCAGGCCGGGAATCGATCTGGAACGTGCCGCCCAGATGCCGCACGCGTTCTTCCATCCCGAGCAGGCCCAATCCGCGCACGCGCTCCGGATCGAACCCGCTGCCGTCATCCTGCACCGTCACTAAAATCTGGCCCGAGTCCTGCCGCACCGAGACTTGCACCGCGCTGGCCTGCGCGTGCTGGGCGCAATTGTTCAGCGCTTCTTGCACCACCCGATAGATGCAGGTCTTGTGCTCCTCCGGCAGCTCGTCCGCCATCTCGCTGGCCACCTGCACGCGTAATCCGGTGCGCTTGCCGATCTCGCGCGCCTGCCACTCCAGGGCCGGCAGCAGACCGAAATCGTCCAGCATGGAAGGCCGCAACAGCAGCGCCATGTTGCGAATCTCGTTCATGCCCTTTTCAGCCACTCCGCGGATGGAATCTAGATGCGCGCGAACTTCCGGCGCCGGGTCCAGATCCAGCAGGTTCTCCGCTTCCATCAGCACCGCCGAAAACGCTTGAGCCACTTCGTCGTGCAGCTCGCGCGATAAAGCCCGCCGCTCTTCTTCCTGCGCCCGTACCAGCCGGGCGGAAAGCTCCTGCAAACTGGCCTCCGAATGAACGCTCTCTTTCAGCCGTTGCTGCACCTCGGCTTCCAGCTTCAGGATGTGGAAAATGGTGAAAGCGGCCAATGTAGCGCCGCCCAGCAGCGTGATCGCGATCATGGCCAGCAATCCGAATTGCAGGCGTCCGAACAAATCGCCCAGCTTGGCATCGCCGCGCCGCAGCGCATCCTCATTCAACGCCTCAATGCGATCGGCAATCTGCAGCATCGACGTGCGGCGCGGAACCAGTTCCTCATAGAAGAAGGCATAGCGATACTTGCCGCGCTCGTCGGCGCTCCATGCAAAAGTGCGATCCAGTACCTTCCAATACGATTCAATTTGAGACCGCAAATCCTGGAAGGGCACCCTTTCTTCCGGCTCCAGTTCCGCGGCATAGTTATTCAGCGCGCCTTCCGATCCGCGGCGCAGCCCTTCCAGGCTCGCCAATTGAGCCTGTGCGCCCGATTGTTCCGGCGCCAGCAGCGAATCCCGCACAAATGTACCCGAAAGATAAATGTCCGATCGAATCCGCTCCAGCGTGCGGTTGCGCGCCAGGAAGCGCGCTTGCAACGCCGTGTCGTTATGGCGCAGGCTGTTCAGGAACAGCAAAGCCCCCGCTTCGGCCACTGCCATGATGAGCAGCAGGCCGCCGAATCCCGCTACCAAAACCACTCCCGGGCGCTGGCGCATTCTTCCCTCAGTGTAGCGGACAGTATGCGGGAGTAGCTCGGCGGCGGGACGAAACCACATCTATCCTAAGGTAGAGCCTGGAGTCCGATACGGAAATCGCGTCCATCCTGTATGGGAGTAATGAACCTTTATTAAGGTGATGAACTCAGGTAAATACAGTGCCAACGGGATTCATTGCCGCGCTAGCCGCCGGTATGCTGTAACTACGAAAGCTTAGGAGGCTTTGGATGAAATTACGATTTTTGGCTTGCGCGGCCCTGACAGCGCTCACGCTGACTTTCTCCGGTTGTGCGAAAAAAGTTGCTGCAAAAGCGCCGCCGCCGCCGGCTCCGGAGCACAGCACGCCGACCGTCGCGTCGCGGCCAGCGTCCACACCCAGCTATTCTCAGCCGGCGCAGGCCGCTTCGACCTCGCCTTCGCGCCTGCCGGATGCCGCCACGCGGGCCCAAATCCAGGAACTGCTGAACCGCATCCAGGATGCTTATTTCGACTACAACAAACACACGCTGCGTCCGGACGCCGAGGCTGCTTTGAAGAAAGATGCCCAGACGCTGGCTGACATCATCAAACAGTACCCGGATTTCAAGCTTACCGTCGAAGGCTTTGCCGACGAGCGTGGATCGGAAGAATACAACCTGGCGCTCGGCGATGCGCGTGCCAAACAAACCAAAGAGTATCTGTCCAACCTGGGGCTTCCCGGCAACCAGCTCGCCGTTATGAGCTATGGCAAGGATAAACCGGTCTGCACCGAGCATGATGAGGATTGCTGGCAGAAGAATCGCCACACCCACATCACCCAGGCGCAAGCCAACTAGTCAGTTCGTCTTGAGTACCTAGCCGTCTGTCCCTAAACAGCGCAAAGGGAGTGGGCTTCCTCGTGTCGCTCGGCCCGCACCCTTTGCGCTTTATATTGTTCTGTCCCCCTCTTCTGACAGTGCTCGAAAGCCCCGCTCACAGTACTGGCCCAGCCATCGTACTAGCCGGCATGGCCGACCCCCCTGAGCGGACAATGTGCTTTTGAGTGCGCCTGCCGATTGCCCAATGCCACTCAGTTTTCACGCGTGGCGCGAACACTTTCCAGAAACCACGCCCGCGAAATGACGCTGCAAGCTGGGGATTCCAAATTGCTTGCTGTCAATTTCCGCAGTCTGCCCCCGCTGGAGTCGGTTAATCGCACTAGAGACCGTCCGAAGGATGGACTCCCGCTCGTGTTTGCCGCGTCCCGAATCATCACGAGACCGACAGCCGAAAACACCACTCCGATTAAATGCTCTGCTCGCGTGGGAGCACACGAAACCTGAGTGGCGTTGTGCTTATTGCCTGGACAACCGCGCCAGTACGCGCTCAATCGCCTGGTCATTGGGATTTAGCGCAGGACCCGTGTTGCACAGCTTCTGCTCCTGCTTCCACAGATTTTCGGCCAGCGAGAGATTCTTATCGGCGTCATCTTCCAATTGCGCCCGAAGAGGCTTGCTGGCAAGCGCCGTGCGCGCCGCGGCGGCCGGGTCAGCCAGCCCCGCCGCTGTACTCGCCGGCTGGCACTGATCCACTCGCATCACTTCGGCCTGGAGCAGTTCCTTGCTCCGCTGGTAACGCTCGGCCACCCTCAACCCCCGCGCGTTCGGATCGAGCGCCAGCACCCGATCGCTCAGGTCCAGCTGCATCGTGCTCGCCGCGTCCGATGGGTCCAGTTGCACCGCCTTCTGGAACGCATCGCGCGCGTCCTGGTAATTCTCCATGGCAAGCGCGGCCTGGCCGAGCCCAGCGTAGGCATTCGCATTCCGGCCGTTCATTTGCACCATATTCCGAAATACATCCGCGGCCTCGCGAGGGGCGCCATAATTCAGCAGTAACTGCCCGATCTTGCTCTTGACAGCGGTATCGTGCGCCGCCGGCCCCAAAGCCGCCAGCAACTCAGCGATGGCCTGCGTCCTTTGTCCGGTTTTCTGCAGCAGGGCTACCAGCTCGAAACGCGTCTGCATCCGCTTCTCATCCTGGCCGAGCGGCCACGCGCCATCGATCGCGCGCCGGTAAAACTTCACCGCATCCGCGGTCTTGCCTTGGGCTACCGCAACCTGAGCCTCGCCCAGATTTGCCAGCGCATTCTCCGGATCCCGCTTCAGCAGCGCGTTCAGGTAGACCGCGGCTTCGGCCAGATGCTGGTCCTTCACCAGCGCCAATCCCAAGGCCAGCCGGTACTGCTCGTTTCCGGGCGCTCCCGAGAGAGCGTCGCGGTACTGCTGCACCGCTTCGTCATCGCGGCCCTGCTGCAGCAAGTCGTTCCCGGTTTTGTAATATTCCGCGGACCGCTGCGAGCGCTCCGAGCGGTAGTAGTAGTTAATAAATCCAATCACCAGCAGCACTGCCAGGCCCGCCGCAATTACGCCGGGCACCAGTTTGGTGGAGGTGGGAACCTCTTGCGTTTCGGCTTCCGCTTCGCTCTTCTCTCCCGCCACGCCATAGGCCTGCAGGATGTCCTTCAGCGAGACCACGCCTTTCACATCGCGAATATCCGCCCGCCCTACCACCGGCAGCACGTTCAACTTGGTGTGCGCCATGCGCCGCATCGCCATGTCCAGCGGATGATCCATGTGCAGATGCGGAAACGAGTCGGCGTTCAAAAACGGGTTGGGCACATCTGCCGGCAATAACTCACCCAGCGCGCGGTTGCCATGGCCTGCCGCGATTTCCTGCTCCACCTGCGCCAGCGTGATCATCCCGGCCAAATGCCCGCCATCCATCACCGGCCACGCATTATGATCCGCATCCAGAAACCTTTGCGCATCTTCCACGCGATCGGTCCTCGTTAGCACATGCAGCGGAGCCGCCGCGGCATCGCTCACGATCAACAGCCCCTGCCGGTAGCGCAAGCCCGACGGCAGGTGGATGCCATCCTGATGTTGCAGGGCCTCGTAAATCGGCTCTTCCTGCAAGCGATAGGAAATATAAAAGCTGATCAGGTTGGCAATCATGAGCGGCACGATGATGGAATAATCGCGCGTCATCTCGAAGATCATAATCACCGACGTCAGCGGCACGCGCACAATGCCGGCAAACAGCGCGCCCATACCCACCAAAGCGTACGCACCCACCCCGCCCGTGAAATCCGGCAGGATTTGATGGGCCACGGTCCCCACCGCGCCGCCCAGCATCGCGCCAATGAACAGGGCGGGGCCGAAGATGCCGCCCGCGTTCCCCGTGCCATAACAGCTGGCTGTCGCGAGCACCTTCAATACCACCAGAATCGCCATGATTTCCAGCGTCATCTGCCCGTTGAGCGCTTCACTCACGTGGCTGTAACCGACGCCCAGAACATCCGGCACGAACCATCCCATCAATCCCACTGCCAGGCCGCCTGCGGCCGGCTGCATCCACTCGCTCCACTTGGGCAGCCCAAGAAAATATTGGCGGATTCCGAGCAGCAGCTTGACGAACGCCACCGAAACCAATCCGCCCGCGATTCCGAGCAACGCGTAGTTGATGAATTCAATCGGGCTGACCAGCTGGTAGGACGGGACATGGAACAGCGGTTCATCGCCCAGCAGCAGGTGCAGCGTAACCCATGACGTCGCCGAGCCTAAAACGATGGAGCCCAGCACCGGCGCGTGCAGATCGCCCATCACTTCTTCCAGCGTGAACAGCACCGCTGCCACGGGCGTGTTAAATGCCGCCGCCAGCGCCGCCGCCGCGCCCACTGGGATTAGCTCGCGAATCCTGTTTGGCCCCAGGCCCAGTCGCCGGCCGAGCACCGACGCGATGCCCGCGCCCACCTGCACCGACGGCCCTTCGCGTCCCAGTGCAATGCCGCTCGCAAGCGATGCCGAGCAGCATCCGAACTTGCCCAGCACCGTGCGCATGGTGATGTACCCATCGCGCAGGAACAGCGCCGCTTTGGTCTGCGGGATGCCGCTGCCACGGGCATTGGTGAAGAAGCGCGAGAGCAGATAACCGGTGAAGAGCGCGCCCGCGGTGGGGATCAGCACGCGCCGCCACGCCGCGCTTCCATCCGGATACATGCGCGCGCCCAGATTTTCCGTGACGTAGATGAACGCGGCTACCACCAGCCCCACCACTGCGCCGATGATCAGCGTGAGCAGCAGCAGGATTTTGTCTTCGTGCTGGAGGAGCGCCTCCCCATCTGTCCAATGCCCTAAACGGCGACGCCAGCTTTGAGGAGGGGTAGGAGAAACAACTTCAGTCGGAAATGACACCCAATCTTAGAATATCAGCCTGACGCCTGAGTTACCAGGACATTTGCGTTGGGCAGTGTTTCCAGGCGATCCATGTCGCTGGCCACGTGATCGCGCTGTGCCGGGGAAAGAAAGCCGCTCGCATTGTCATTGAATTTCGCGCGCAGTTCCTGATACGTCATCGGATTCTCGGCCGACCCGCGATTGTATTCTTCCACCGTTTCAAATGATCGCCCGTCGTTCATTCGGATCTTGACCGCGCCTTTGAAGCGGCCGGGTCCGGGATAGTCCGGATCGACGTGATATCGCACGCGGCGCGCCAGCTCCAGGATCTCCGGATTATCGAGGCTCTCCGCGCTGTAAGCGGATTTTCCGAGCGAACCGCGATAGAGCGCCTCAGCCAGGCTGTATTGCAGACTCACGCGCCCGTGTGAATCGGATGCCGGCGCGAACTTTTCTTCCGTGGGTTCGCACACGATGCCTACAATGAACGCGGTCACCGGACACTCGATGCGCTCCACATCCTGGGGCCGTATCGCGTGTTGTTCGCGCAGCCGCAGAACCGCACTGATGTACGGATGAATCACGTGCGCCGCCGGAAAAGGTTTGAATGATGAATTGCGGCTCTCCCAATGTTCGCCGAGCCGGTCATTGATGCGTGCGAAGTCGCGATGCGCATTCGGGTCTTGAACGTGCGTGGCGAAAAGGCCCCAGCGTCCTTCAAACACTTGTGCCGGCCCGGTGACGCCGGAACGTGCCAGCAGCGCTGCCGTGATGCCGCTCTGTGCCGACCATCCGGGATGCAGAAACTTGGTTTGCGTGCCATCCACCCAGCATTCCAGCAACCCCGATGCGAAGCTGCCCGCAATGCCCGCCGCGCGCGCCAACGCATCGGCGTCCAGCCCAAGCAATTTGCCCGCAAGATACGCCGCTCCGAACGTCGCGAACAATCCGGTGGGATGAAAGCCTCTGCGATGCAATTCGCCCGAAGATACACTGCCCACACGGCACGAGATCTCGTTGCCCAATGCGATGGCGGTAATGAGATCGCGCCCGGAGACCGCTGTGAATTCCGATAAGGCCAGCGCCGCCGCCACCCCCGGGCTGCTCATATGCACGATGGACTCGTTGTGCGTATCGTCGAATTCCAGCGCCTGCGAAAACGCGCCGTTGGCGAACGCCGCTGTCGTTACGCCTACGCGGTCTCCAAACCCCAGAATGCGGCACGGGCCAGGTGTGGATATTGCCAACGCCGCATCCCGAACAGAACGCCCAAAATCTGTTTCGGCGCCTGCCAGCGCCAATCCCATCACATCCATCACGCGCAGCTTGGTGGCCGCGACAACGTTCTCAGGCAAATCTTCGAACTGAACGCCCGCAGCCCAACGCGCGAGTTCGCCAGAAAGTGGAGTGCTCAACTGATGGACCACCCGCCGTCGATCGGCAGCGCCGCGCCCGTGATATCCCGGCTTTGGGGCCCGCACAAAAACAAAATCATTCCCGCGACATCGTCCGCGTCAATGAAACGCCCGCCGGGCTGCTTGTTCGCCAGGAAGCGCTGTTCGGCTTCCTCGTGCGAGAGAGATTCCGATGTCATCATGTCCTCGATCCGCTTGGTATGCACCGGAGTCTCCACCGTGCCCGGACACACTGCGTTGCACGTAATATCCTGATCGCGGGTTTCCAGCGCCACGGCTCGCGTCATCCCGATCAGCGCCGTCTTGGTGGTGACATAACTCAACCGGTTGGTGGTTCCTTTCAGGCCGTAGATCGACGAGACATTGATGATCCGTCCCCAATTGCGCCGTCGCATCCCAGGGAGCGCCAGCCGAATGGTATGAAACGCGGCCGAAAGATTCACGGCAATCGCCAGATCCCATTCGCCCACCGGAAACTGCTCCACCGGAGCCGCGTAGCGCACCACCGCGTTGTTCACCAGAATATCGATCGCGCCGAAGGTGTCGTTGCAGACGCCGATCATCCGCTCGATCTCGACGGCGTGCGCCAGGTTCGTGTTCGAGTACATCGTCCGCACGCCGTATTGCTTTTCGATCTGCGCTTGCAGGGCGGCGATGTCGCGCTCGTCGCCAAAGCCGTTGATGATCACATTGCATCCGGCTGCCGCGAATCGCTGAGCGGTGGCCAGGCCCAGGCCCTGCGTGGATCCCGTGATGAGCGCGCACTTCCCCTGGAGCATTGTCCATTATAATGATCGATCTGGCTGCCATGGAACCATTCGAAGTTTTTGCCATTCGCTACGGGCATTTGGGCAATCGCCATCCCGGCCAAAGCTACATTCTGGCCGATCCGCACGAGTTCGGGCCGGACCTCGATTATTTCGTTTGGGTGGTGCGCCGCGCCGACTGCATGTTCGTGGTCGACACCGGATTCGCTGAAGAAGCAGCCATCCGCCGCAAGCGCGAGCATCTGCGCAGTCCCGTGGACGCGTTGCGGCTGCTGCATATCGATCCGGACAAAGTCACTGACGTAATCCTCACGCATTTGCATTACGATCATGCCGGCAATCTCGATCGCTTTCCCGCCGCGCGATTCCACATACAGGATCGCGAGGTATCGTACGCCACCGGCCGCTCGATGTGCCATCACTTCCTGCGCGAAGCGTACGATCTGGAAAACGCGCTGGAGATGATCAGAAAAATTTATACCGGCCGAGCCGTGTTTCACGATGGCGAATCGGAGATCGTCCCCGGCCTGACGCTGCATCGCGTGGGCGGACACACGGCCGGCTTGCAGATCCTGCGCGTCTGGACCCAGCGCGGCTGGGTGGTTTTGGCCGCCGACGCCGCGCACCTGTATTCCAATTTCGAGCAAAACCGGGCCTTTCCCGTGGTCTACAGCGTCGCTGAAATGCTGGAAGGCTACCAGACGCTTTATCGCCTGGCCGCTTCGCCCAATCACATCGTTCCGGGGCACGATCCGCTGGTGATGAAATACTATCCGGCGCCCAGTCCCCAGCTCGATGGCATAGTGGTGCGGCTGGATGTTCCGCCGTCGCGCTGAGCCCCGCGTGATATCCTAACGGCTTTGGAACGGAGAGAATCAGGAAATGGCTCAGCAGAACGTCGGCTTTGTCGGCGTGGGACGAATGGGCGGCCCCATGTGCCGCCGGTTGATCGAGGCGGGAAATAGCCTCACGATTTTTGACAAGAGCGACGCAGCGATGCGTCCGCTGGAGGCGTTGGGCGCCAAGCGCGTGGACTCACCGGCCGCGGTTGCATCGGCGGCCGAAATTGTTTTGGCCAGTTTGCCCACGCCGCCCATCGTGCAAGCCGCCACTCTCGGGCCGCAAGGCGTCATCGAGGGCAGCCGGGTGAAAATCTTCATCGATGTTTCCACCACCGGCTCCACGTACGCGAAGCGGGTGGCCGAAGGGCTCAAAGCGAAGAACATCGTAGCCGTGGACGCGCCCGTCAGCGGAGGCGTGGCCGGCGCGGAGAAAGGCACTCTCGCGGTGATGGTCTCCTGCGACGACCAGACCTTCGCCACCATCAAGCCGGTGGTGGAAGTCATCGGCAAAGTGTTTCACGTTGGCAAACAGCCCGGCCAGGGCCAGACCATGAAGTTGCTGAACAATCTTTTGTCGGCTACCGCCATGGCCATTTCGTCGGAAGCGGTGGTGATGGGAACCAAGGCCGGGCTCGATCCCCAGCAAATGATCGACGTCATCAACGCCGGCAGCGGCCGCAACACCGCCACCATGGACAAAATCCCGCGCTGCGTTCTGAATCGCAAGTTCGATTTCGGTTTTGCCATCGGGCTGCTCAACAAAGATATCCGGCTGTGCATGGAAGAGGCCGAAGCCATGGGAGTGCCGATGGTGGTGGGCAGCGCCGTTCGGCAGATACTGGCCATCGGCACCGCGAGCGAAGGCGCGGACGCGGACATGACCGAACTGATCAAAGTAATGGAAGGCTGGGCGGGCGTAACCGTTCAGGCCAAATAACAAGGAGAACAAGTGGAAAAGGAAATGTTTGAGAAGGGCCTGAAGATTCGCCGCGAAGTTCTGGGCGCCGAGTATGTGGACAAGGCCATCAGCACGGCTGACGATTTTAACCGGCCGCTGCAGGAATTGGTCACCACTTATTGCTGGGGCGAATGCTGGGGCCGCCCGGGCCTGGATCGCAAGACGCGCAGCATGCTGAACCTGGCCATGATCTCGGCCTTGAACCGGCCGCATGAAGTGAAAGCGCACGTCAAGGGAGCCATCAACAACGGGCTCACCAAGAACGACATCCAGGAAGTGTTCCTGCAGGTGGCCATTTATTGCGGTGTTCCAGCGGCCGTCGACAGTTTCCGCCTGGCGCGGGAAGTCTTCCAGGAAATGGGGATTTAGCAACGGCCAGCCGGATTTTGCTGGTTGACGACGATCCGAAGTGGCCGCAGATCTTCGATCGAGAAGCTAGCAGAATCCGGACCGCCCTCAAGAGCCGCGCGTTGCGGATCGAGCACGCCGGATCGACGTCAGTACCGGGCGTTGTGGCCAAGCCTGTTATCGACATCATCCTTGTCGTATCCAATTCGGCGGATGAGAGCGCATACCTGCCCGCGCCCGAGTCGGCCGGTTACACGCTTCGCATTCGCGAGCCCAACTGGTACGAACATCGCATGTTCAAAGGGCCGGACACGGACGTGAACCTGAACCTGCACGTGTTCTCACTGAGCTGCCCCGAAGTGGAGCGCATGCTGCTGTTTCGCGACTGGCTGCGTGGAAACCCAGCCGATCGCGATCTGTACGCACGCACCAAGTCGGCGTTGGCTCAACAGGAATGGGAGCACGTGCAGAATTACGCCGATGCCAAAACCGCCGTCATTGAGGAAATCCTGACGCGCGCCAGGAGCTAGTCCGTTCGCAGCGCCGCTTCGCGCCAAAGCTTTTCTGGACGGCTCAACCAAAACCACAAAGCTGTGCCCAACACCGGGAACAGGCTCGCCGAGATGAATACCGCTCCGTACCATTTCAGATCGAAGCAGCGGCCCCAGACCGGCAGAATCACAGCCAGCACTGCGGACCAGGACCCCGATCCAATTCCGCCCACCAGCGCAGTCTGATCGCGCGGATACAAATGCGAGCCGACGCGCAACGACAGCACGACGAAGCCGTCGGCGATAAACGTCGCCCAGAAGAATAGCGCTAGCACCACGGGCCACGAGTCGATGCGCGTCACCAGCGCAGTTGGCAGCGCGAGCACCGTGAGCATGCAGAACAGGCCCGTTGGACGCTGCCCGCGCGTCACGAAATTGTCCGCAATCCAGCCCCAGAAAAAATAACCGGTTTCCCAGCCCACCAGGGGAATCCAGAGTATGTGGCCGAGTTGCGCCTGGGAGAGATTGAATGCCCGGCTCAAGTACAGCGGGCTCATGTACGATACCAATCCCAGCGCCACCGCCCCGAGCCCGAAGCTCGACACTACAATCCAGAGCCGGCGCTCCAAGAAGTTAGGCCACGCGGCTTTGAGCGATGAGCGCTGATGCTTGGCCAGGTATGGCGGCCGTCCGATGATCGCCCACATCGCCAGCCAGCACGCACCCATCGCGCCGGTTACCAGGAATGCCGAACGCCAGCCGAAGCGCAGCGCGATCGGCGTCACCAGCAGCGGCGTAAGAATGGCCCCGAGCGAGGCCCCGCTGTATCCGATGGCCGTGCCGCGCGATTGCCGGTTCGGCGGCAACGATTCGGCCGCTGCCTTCAGCGCCGCCGGGAACGCCGAGCCTTCGCCGAAACCCAGCACGCTGCGCGCCACCGCGAAGCCCCAAAAACCCGACATCCAGGCGTGCGCCGTGCTGGCAATGGCGCGCATGGAGACGGCCGTGAACATCCCTTTGCGCAGCCCGACGAAGTCGAGGAACGAGCCGAACACCGGGTTCCCGATCATGTAGAAAATGGAGAACGCCGAGAGCGCATTCGCGTAGGCCTGCGCGCTAAGGCCGGTATCATGCAGGATCATCGGCGATAGCACCGCCAGCACTTGCCGGTCTACATAGGAAAGCAGGCTCGACAGCATCATCGCCACCGAAGGAACCCACATCATCCAGCTGCGAACGGACGGTGTGGCAGCGCTAATCGACTGGTCTGGGCTGACGCCAATTTCACTCACCACTGGAGTTTATCGTAATCGGGTATTGTATACAGGGAGGGTGAGTTTGAGGTACGGAATTCTCGCTGTCGCCATCGTTGCTGCTGTGTCCCTGCGTGCTGCCGATACGTCCGGCTCGAAAAGATGCGGCCACGCTTGCCTGCAAGGTTTCGTCGATTCCTACCTGGATGCTCTGGCGAAGCACGATCCATCCACGCTGCCCGTCGCGCCCTCGGTGAAATTCACCGAGA
This sequence comes from Bryobacterales bacterium, assembly GCA_963776805.1. GTDB lineage: Bacteria > Acidobacteriota > Terriglobia > Bryobacterales > Bryobacteraceae > Palsa-89. Next base: position 1,402,408 of record CAVZOD010000025.1, on the reverse strand, counting down.
ACGGCAAGGCGCTGAAATTGGGTGAAGGTTTTTGGAAGACCGCGGGAGCCAGCGCCTATCGCCTTTATGCTTTGGATCCCGAAAGCGAGAACGCGGCGGCACAAGCCGTGGTGGAAGAGAATGGCGGGCTCGATACTTTTTTCGTTCGCCTGAAATTGAAGAACCAAAAAATTACAGAAGCCGAGACATTGGTTTGCCGCAAGGGACAAGCGGGGTTCTTCGCGCCGGAAAAGCTGACCACCGCGCCGGCCATTTACAGCGAACTGCTGCCGGAATCCCAAAAGACCGCCCGCGCGCAACTGATTAAGCAGGCCAGCGCCTATTTCACCGCCGTTCAAGCAGAAGGGACCAAGGATTACAGGGCCGCGCCGCTGGCGCCCGGCATGAACCGCTTTGAAAACGGAGTGCAGACCACCAACGTCCCAGTGATGGGTAATCCGGCGATGAGTGGCTCGGAACAATTGGACAAGGGCATTTTCAAAGGCCTCGCCATTGATCACCGGCGGTTCCCCGTCGTTGACACCGAACGCGGCGTCGTAGTCGGGCTCATCCTGATGCACGCCAACCAGAACGGCAAAATGGGCGGAATTCTGATTTCGGAGATGTTTAAAATCGCGGCGAACCAGATCCAGCAAGTCCAGGCAGTGATGGTCAACGTTCCGAACGATTCTGACACCGGCTGGAAATGAGCCTTTCGCGCAGCATGGCGCGCGCCGCGCGCTCGCTGGCTATCGATCAGCTTCCGCCCGGCGTGATCGCGAAGGTCAAGATCGGATTGCTGGATATGCTCTCGTGCGCTTTTGAAGCGCGCGATTTGCCCTGGGGCTGCCAGGCGATTCGGATGGCGAGCGCTGCCGCCGGCCAGGCCAGCGTGATCGGAACGTCCGTGCATTCCTCGCCGGCGGAAGCGGCATTCGCGAACGCCACACTCGGCCACGGACTGGTGCGCGAAGACATGCACACCGGCGCCGTGAGCCACCTGGGCGTCGTAATCTTCCCAACCCTGCTTGCGCTTGCGCAGCAGCAGAAATCGAGCGGGCGGGATTTCATCCTGGGCGCGGTGTGCGGTTACGAAATTGGCGCTGCGGTGGGCCGCGCGATGATGGACCAGGAAATGGTCCGGCGTTTTCGTCCCACCGGGATCACGGGTCCGCTGGCGGGCGCAATCGCCGGGAGCCGGCTGCTTGGGCTGGATGAAGACGCGATGGTCAGCGCGCTGGGTTTCGGGGCGAATGCTACGGGCGGGCTCAATGAATGGCCCTATTGCGGCGGCGACGAAATGTTTTTCCATCCCGGATTCGCCGCGCGCAATGCGGTCACCGCCGTGCAACTCGCATCGCTGGGCGCCCGTGCATCGGAGAGCGCGCTCGATGGACGCGCGGGGCTTTTTGCCGGCCTGAACAAAACAGACCGTATTTCGCACGTCTTGCCATTTTCGCGTGGCCCGCTTGAAATTCTGTCGGTTTATTACAAGCCTGCCCCGGCCTGCAACTACGCGCAGACGGCGTGCCAGGCTGCGCTCGCTTTGTCGGTCGAGGATGGCTTTCGGAGCGCCGACATCGAATCCATTGTGGTGAAAGCATCCGCCGCCGCCGTGAGTTATCCTGGTTGCGATTATGCCGGTCCGTTTCAGCGCATCCTGCAAGCCAAGATGAGCATCCAGTACTGCGTGGCTGCCACACTCGCGCGCGGCGTCATCACGGAATCGAATTATCATTTGCTGGATGATCCCGAAGTCAATCGCCTTGTCAAAATCACCCAGCTTGAAATCGATCCGGCGTTCACTGCCGCGTATCCGGGAGCCCAAGGATCCGAAGTGACGGTGAACTTTCGCGGACGGAACGCGCAGTCGCGAATGGATGACGTGATTCCCGCCACGCCCGAGCAGATCCGCGCGCGATTCCGCTCGGCGTGCGCAAACTGGCAAGCCATCGAAGAGATGGTCGATACACTGGAACAACAAGAAGATGTCGGTGCCTTAGGAGGTCTGGCAGAGTGAAGAAGCATCAGATGTTGATCGGCGGCAAGTGGGTGGATCCCGCCTCGGGAGAATGGTTCGAATCGGCGAATCCGTTTACGGCCAAACCGTGGGCGCTGGTCCCGCGCGGTTCGAAGGCCGATGTGGACCAGGCTGTCGCCGCCGCAAAGTGCGCGTTTCAAGGCGAGTGGCGCAAGCTGACCGCAACCGCGCGCGGCGCGCTGCTGCATAAGTTGGGCGATCTGATCGCCGCGGAAGCCGAGCGGCTGGCCGAGATCGAATCCACCGACAACGGCAAGCTGATCGCCGAAATGCGCGGCCAGCTCAATTACATCCCGCAATGGTTTTATTATTTCGGCGGCTTGGCCGACAAAATCGAAGGCCGCGTGATTCCCATCGACAAGCCGGGCGTGTTCAACTTCACGCGCGAGGAGCCGCTGGGCGTTGTCGCGGCCATCACGCCGTGGAATTCGCCGCTGCTGCTGGCCACCTGGAAACTCGCGCCGGCGCTGGCCGCGGGAAACACGGTAGTGTGGAAGCCATCGGAATTTTCGTCGGTTTCCGCGTTCGCGTTTGGAGAGTTGTTCGAGAAAGCTGGATTCCCGCCCGGCGTAGTGAATATCATCACCGGCTTCGGCAACGAAGTCGGAGAGCCTTTGATCACGCACCAGGACGTCGCTAAAGTGGCCTTCACCGGCGGCGACAAAACCGGCGAGCATGTCTACGGACTGGCCGCGCGCGGTATCAAGCACGTCACGCTGGAACTCGGCGGGAAGTCGGCCAACATTGTTTTTGACGATGCCGATCTCGAACAAGCGGTGAAAGGCGTGGTCTCCGGAATCTTCGCTGCCACCGGTCAGACTTGCATCGCCGGCTCTCGCGCGCTCATCCATCGCTCCATTCATGCTGAGTTTGTGGAGCGCTTGCTCGCTCTCGCCAAGATCGCGCGGATGGGCAACCCGCTGGACCCTTCCACGCAAGTCGGTCCTGTCACCACGCGCCCGCAATACGAGAAGGTTCTCGATTATATCCGTATCGCCAAAGAGGAAGGCGCGGTGTGCCGTCTGGGAGGCGCTCCGGCCGCGCGCGAAGAATGCGGATCGGGCTGGTTCGTGGAACCGACCATTTTCACCGATGTGAACCCGCAAATGCGTATCGCGAACGAAGAAGTGTTCGGTCCGGTGCTCTCGGTGATTCCGTTCGACGACGAAGAAGAGGCGATTCGCATCGCGAACAACACCGTCTATGGGTTGGCAGCGGGCGTCTGGACGCAGAGCATTCGCCGCGCGCTGCTGATGTCGGAGCGCCTCGAAGCCGGCACGGTTTGGGTGAACACCTATCGCGCCGTCAGCTATATGTCGCCCTTCGGCGGCTACAAGCGCTCGGGAATCGGGCGCGAGAGCGGCATCGACGCGATTCACGATTATCTGCAAACCAAGAGCGTCTGGATCGATATCGCGGGCAACGCCCCGAATCCGTTCGTAATGCGATAGTCTGGTTTGCTCTAGCTGGTTTGATCACATTTGGAAAACTCATGGTAGACGACGCAACCGCGGCTTACATTGTCGAAAATCGGAAATGTTTTGAAGATCTGAAGCAGGTGGCATCGCAGCTTGCCGGGCTGCTGGTGCTATCGGCCACCGGATCGAAGGAAGCTGTCCCCGATCATCCCATGCTCGGCGCGGCTCGCGAGCTGTATCGCGAAGCAAGCGATGCATTGCGGCGCGCCGGCCCAACCGAACGGGCGCGCCGTCATCACCAACATTTGGCGGCCGCCGCAACGTTAATCGGCGCGGCTCTGAAAGAGACCGACGGCGCTCTGGCGGTGGATCGCGTCCTGATTCCCTTGCGCGCCGGATACTCCGAACTGGAGCGCGCCGCCGATTCGCTGCCCGGCTTTGAAAAGGTCGCTTATAACCGCGCCTGCTGTGTGGGAGGGCGCGCATGACGCCGGCCTACTCGTTGTGGGTCATGGAATACGCCGCGGTTCCCAATTATCCGCAGAGCGGCTTGATCTACGGCATGCACAACCAGGGTACGCGCAAGCTGCCTTATTGCTACATCGTCATCAAGGGTCAGGGCCAGCTTGCGATGGTGGATGTCGGATACAACCACAAAGCGCATGGCGAAGTGCTGGCCAATACCTACGGCGTGCGCGGCTGGCATCCGCCGCGCGAAGTGCTGGGCGAGATTGGCATCCAGCCGTCCGACGTTTCCAACATCTTCATCACCCATTCCCATTTCGATCACATGGGCAACATCGAGGATTTCCCGAACGCCACGTTCTACATCGAAGAGCGCGAGCTGTCCAAATGGGTCTGGACCATGTCGCTCGAACGGCGCTTCCGCTGGCTGATGCTCGGAATCGATCCCGCGGATATCATGCGCGTGGTGGATCTGGCGCGGCAGGGCCGGCTGGTTTGCGTGAATGGCGATCGCGAAAACGTGCTGCCCGGTGTGGATCTGCACGCCGCGTTCGACACGCATACCTGGGGATCGATGTACGTGACGGTGCGCAACGATCTGGCGGCGAATTCGCAAAGCAGTTGGGTCTTTTGCGGCGACCTGGCCTATACCTACGAAAACTTGCGGGGCCACGATCCTGCCGACCCCGAGTACATTCCCATCGGCTTGGCGACGGGCAGCCAGTTCAACGTGATCATGACGGCGGAGGCGATGGTGCAGAGCGTGGGTGGCGATGTTCATCGCGTCATCCCGCCGCATGAGGAACGCCTCAAAGATCTCTACCCTTCGCGGATCACCGGGAACGGACTGCGGATCACCGAACTGGCTTTGGCCGCCGGCGAGAAAAGCCAGGTGCGATAAGGGCGCCCGAATCGTCGCGCAGCAAGCAGGTTCCCATATATTGCGCGCGCGACCGCGAAGCCGCCAGGTCGTGATAGACGAACGATCCCTTCACGAAGAAGTGGCACACCAGCGAGCGCCGCGAATATTGAAGATTCTTCCGCGCCGATCCGCCATGCAGCAAATTCGCGTGCCAGATCAGCGTGTCGCCCTTCAGCGCGTGAAAGTAATGCGGCTCCAGCCCGTGCCTCGCAATCAGGTCCTGGATGTACGGCTCGTATTTCTGATGATACGGACCGTAGCCTTCGCGCTTCAGATCGAACTCACCCAGTCCGACGTCCTTGCTGAACACGTACGGCAATTTGTGGCTGCCGGGATAATAGACCAGCGGTCCGCTGTCGGGATGAATGTCTTCAAACGCGATCCAGGCCGCCGACAAATACCCGAGCGGGTAAGTGGTCATGTGGATGGAATCGGAATGCGTGCCCTGCTGCGAGCCTTTGTGCGACGTGATGGTCTGCAGCGTCTTGGGCTCGCGTTCCATCAGCAAGCGAATCCAGCGCAGCAATTCGGCGTGCTTCAAAATGCGGCAGAAGCTCCCCGATTTTTTGTGAGGATTCAGGAAACGCCCCGGATAAGGATCGCCAGCGCCGGCCGGGTCCTCCTGCAACCGAATCCGGCCGCTTGCGATCGCCTTCTCATAGGCGCTCCAGATTGTATCCAGCGTCTGGTCGTCCACCAGCTTCTTTAAAATGATGTACCCGTGGCGAGACCAGCAGCGGCATTGACCGGCCTCTTCTTCCGTCAGTTCGCCGCGCTTCAGCTTCTCATCGATGCGATCCAGCGCATCCGGCCGGTCCAACCACGGATACGGGCCCGCGTAAGGGAAATGCTCGGCCCGAAAAGCCGGCACCCGGGAGAATTTCACTTCCTGATCCGCGAAGAAACGGCCTTGCATCCGAAACCATCCTATCGCACCGCTGTTCGGAAACGCGTTACAGCAACCGGCAGGCTTCTTCGAACGCCAGGCGCGGATTTCGCGGGAAGAGCGCCGATGCATCGCCATAGCCGAGATTGCACAGGAAGTTCGACTTCACATCGGCGAACTCCGGCGGATTGCCAGCCCCCGCGGAGAAAAACTCGGCGTCCACCTTGGCATTATCGAAACCCGACATCGCGCCGCAATCCAACCCCAGCGATCGGGCCGCCAGAATCATGTAGCCGCCTTGCAAAGTCCCGTTGCGAAACGCCGTGGTTTCAGCCAACCTGGGCGTATTGGCAAAGAGATCGCGCATGGCGGGGTTGTGCGGAAACAGCTTGGGCGTCTGTTCGAAGAATTTCAGATCAAAGCCGACGATCGCAGTCACCGGCGCCTTCATGGTTTTATCCACATTACTGGGACTCAGCGCCGGCCGCAGCCGTTCCTTGGCTTCCGGTGTTCGCAAGAAGATGAGACGCGCCGGGCAGGAGTTGGCGCTGGTGGGCCCGTACTTTATCAATTCGTACAGTTGACGCAGCAGTTCATCGCTGACGGGTTTGTCCAGCCAGACATTGTGTGTCCGCGCCTGGCGAAAGAGAACATCGAGAGCGTCGTTGCTGAGTGGAGTAGCCATATTGTCGGGGAAATGCGCAATTCACTTGCGTACGGCGACGATCTGGTCGCCATCGATGTAACCGATGTACTCGGTGCCTTGCAGAGCTGCGTAGCCTTTGGTTTTCGTTGTCCTGCCGGTTTCAAAACTGCGAACGGCGGGCCCGTCTTCGCTCTTGCCGGCCACGGCTCGCACCGCCAGCTTTCTTCCGTCTACCGCCTGAACTTGTGTCAGACGGAACGTCAGCTTGTGCCCTCCGATGCCGAGGAACTTCTTCTTCGTCTCGACGGTAACCACTCCCGTAACCGGCGCTCCTTTGGCGATTACCGTCTTGTCTCCCACTTGCAGCGGCTGGCCCACCGTGAAATGCAGGGTCTCTCCTTCAGTGGCATCGGCTGGAACATCCTGAGCAAGGTTGATGACGAACGGCAGGGCGTCGCTCACCACCATCGGTACGGTTACAATCACCGGTTTGGTCACCGGCTTGGGCGGCAGTGGAGTTGGTGCTGACACGGGCGCCGGTTTCGGCGGTGGTGGAGGAGGTAAAGCGGGCGCTGCGGGAAGTGTCGCGGTCTTGTCCGGCTTCGGCTTGTGTCTCCGCTTTGGTTTCACCACCGGCGCAGGCTCAGTGGGAGGAGGAGTTTCCGCTGGTGCTACCTGAACCGGCGGAGGCGCCGGGGTCAGGTGTGGCACAGCTGCCATTGTCACCGGGTTCGGCGTCGCAAAATGGCTCTTCCACCAGTACCAGCCACCGATTCCTGCTCCAGCAACAAGCGCCGCCGCGATCAGACCCAGAATCACAACCAAGAACTTGGGCGAAGTCTTAGACGGCCGATGGACCACCCGCGCGCGCGCGACCGGAGGTTTCGGAGGCGGAGTCCGGATCAGGCCAACGCGTGATGGATCAAGCCTAGGTGGATCCAGCTTGGGTGGATCAAGTAACGACGGGCTGGTCTTGGAGGGACCATTGCTCGGTGCGGTAACGCTCGCAAGCGGTGGAAATTCCATGGACGGGTCCGAGTCCATGGAAACGGACGTCACAGCCACGGGTGAAGCTGCCGAGGCCGCGGCGGACCCGGTGAACGGCTGCAGTGGCGGAGCCGAAAGCAGCGGCATCTGCCCCGCTGGAAGCGGCGAGGCGAAGTGCCCCTCCGGATCCAATTGCCGCTGCAGCGTATGCAAAGCCGCTTCAATCTCCTTCATGGACTGCCAGCGCGCGGCGGGTTCTTTGGGCAGGCAGCGCAGCACAATTTGTTCCAGCAGCGGCGGGACATCCGGGGCCGCTTCATAAATCGGCTTGACGTTGTCCCGCAAGATGGAGGAAAGCGTGGAGATGCCGGAGCGTCCTTCGAATGCCCGGGTGCCGGTCAGCATCTCGTACAGCACTGAACCAAAGGAGAAAATATCGGAGCGCCCATCCACTCGTTTGCCTTCGGCCTGCTCGGGCGACATATAGCTGACCGTGCCGATGATGGAGCCCTCGCGTGTAAGCGCCGTCTCCACCGTGCTCTGTTCGCCGGTTTGTCCAGCGATGCTGGAGTCCACCCACTTGGCGAGACCAAAGTCGAGAACCTTGATCAAGCCCGACGTGGTGACCATGATGTTGGAAGGCTTGAGGTCCCGATGGATGATGCCCGCGGCATGGGCCGCCGTGAGGGCGCTCGCGATTTGAGCGGCGTATTGCAGCGCCTGAGCCGGCGGCAACCCTCCTGGAGGAATCAGGTCGCGCAGAGTTTTTCCGCCGATATATTCCATCACGATGCATTGCATGTCTCCCTCGGAGACGATGTCGTACAACGTAATGATGTTGGGATGATTCAGGGCCGAAGCCGCCTGGGCTTCCTGGAAGAAACGGCGCTTGCGCTCCGGGTCTGTGGACATGCCCGGCGACAGGATTTTTACCGCTACCAGGCGATTGAGCCGGTCATCTTGCGCCTTATAGATCTCGCCCATTCCGCCGGCGCCAATCTTGTCGATTAGTTCGTAGTGAAGGATCTTTTTGCCGAGCATGGTGCGAGAGAGCGCTCACGCGCATTATGACTCGAATGAGCTAGCCAGCGCAATCACGTCCCGGTACCACGGGTTTGGACGTAGTTGGACGCTGCGGGTCGGGGACCTGTATCGAGTTAGACACCTCAGGGCTCTTTTAGTGTCTGGCGACGACTTTCTTCCGCGTAGCTGAGGCGAATGTAAGACGAAGAGAGCGTCCTCAACACACCCTTGTTCGTAACATAAAGAAGATGAAGATGCGATTCATAGACCGTGAAGAAGTGGCCCGGCGGCTGAGTTACGAGGTGTGCATTCCAATCGTCCGCCAGGCGATGATCGCGCTCTCGCGGGGCGAAACCAAGCAACTGCTGCGGTCCATCATTCCGCTCTCGGAGGGCCGGCTCTTCGGCGTCATGCCGGGCGCCATGGGCGCGAACGCGGTGTTTGGCGCGAAGTTGATCAGCGTCTTCCAGGACAATTTCGCAAAGGGAATTCAGTCGCATCAGGGCCTCGTGATTCTGTTCGATCCCGAGACGGGTGCGCCGGTGTGTGTGGTCCACGCCGGCGAGATCACCGCCATCCGAACGGCCGCGGCCAGCGCGGTGGCAACTGATGCGCTGGCGCGCCAAGATGCCCGGCGGCTGGCAATCCTGGGTTACGGCGAACAGGCCGGGACCCATGCGCGTGCCATCGGGAAGGTACGGGATCTGGAGTCCATCCTGGTTTGGGGGCGATCCAGGGAACGCGCGCGGGCATTCGCCGAGCGGATGCAGGCCGAACTCCGGGTGCCGGTGGCAAGCGCCGGAAGCGTGGAAGAAGCAGTTGGTAATGCGGACATTATCTGCACCGTCACTGCGGGGTCTGAGCCGATCCTCAAAGGCGCGTGGGTGCGCCCGGGCACGCACGTGAACGTTGTCGGGTCCGGTTTTGCGGGGCCGGTGGAGGTGGACAACGACCTGGTGGTGCGGTCGCGCTTTATCGCCGACAGCCGCGAGGGAGTGTTGAGCCAAGGCGCGGAATTTCTTCGGGCCAAGGCGGCGGGGTTGATCGGCGATGACCATATCGTGGCCGAGATCGGGAAGGTGCTGGCGGGCGAGGTGGAGGGGCGTCGGACGGCGGACGAAATCACTGTCTACAAATCGCTCGGGCATGTGGTGCAGGATTTGGCGAGCGCGTGGGCGCTGTACTCCGATTCCGGTAGTTCCGTGTAAGATCCCGGCAACTTTTGCGACAATAGAACCAAAGGCCTGTTGTGAAACCAATCCTGCTGCTCCTGGCGAGCGCCGCGCTGTTTCTGGGCGCCGGCAACGTTACCAAGCTCCAATATCCGGTTGCTCCGAAAAGCAATCAAGTGGACGATTATCACGGCGTCAAGATCGCCGATCCGTATCGCGGGTTAGAGAATGCCGACGCGCCGTCCACGGAGAAATTTGTCGAGCAGGAGAACGCGCTCACGTTCAGCTATCTGGCGAAGCTGCCCGGACGCGAAGCCATCAAAAAGCAACTCACCGAGCTATGGAATTACGAGAAATTCGGCGCCTTCCACAAGGCCGGAAATCATTATTTCTATTTCCATAATTCCGGGCTGCAAAATCAGTCGGAAGTGTACGTGACGGATTCGCTCGCCGGTCCTTCGCGCGTGCTGCTGGATCCGAACACCTACCGTAAAGATGGAACGGCCGCGCTCGCTGGCGAGTCGGAAAGCTGGAACGGAAAGCTCTTCGCACATGGCGTGGCGCAAGCGGGTTCGGACTGGACCGAGTGGCGCGTGCGCGACGTGGCTACCGGCAAGGATTCGTCCGATCTGATCCAGTGGACCAAAGGCAGCAGTGTTTCCTGGGCAGCGGACGATCGAGGATTCTATTATTCGCGATTCCCCCAGCCTCCGCCCGAAAAGCTGCTGACTGTGGCGGCGCTGAATCAGAAGGTTTATTTCCACAAACTGGGCGATCCGCAGGCGGCGGATAAGCTGATTTACGAACGGCCGGACCATCCCAACTGGACCATCACTCCCATCGTGATGGAGGACAGCCATTATTTGCTCTTGTACATGGAGAATGGCGTTCCCGGGACCAATCTCCTGGCGTATCAGGACCTGCAGGCTGCCAATCCGCACACCGTGATGCTGACTCCTTCGGCCGATGACGGGTACGTTCCAATCGCCGTGCTCGGTTCGACGTTGTATCTGCAGACCAACGACGGCGCGCCGCGCTGGCGCGTCATCGCGATGGACATGGAACATCGCGAGCGTGCGAATTGGAAGGAAATCGTTCCCCAGCGCGCCGAGACGCTGGACAGCGTGCAAATGGCCGATGGCAAGCTGCTGCTCTCGTATATGAAGGATGCCCATTCGGCCGCCAAGTTGGTGAGTCTGGATGGCAAAACCAGCCAGGAGATTGCGATGCCGGGCCTGGGGACGGCCGCATGGTCGGGCGCGCGGCTGCACGACAAGGAAATGTTTTATGGGTTCGACGGCTTCACCATTGCGCCCAGCATTTATCGTCTGGATTTGACTACGGGGAAGAGCACGGTGATCCAGCGTAGCAAAGTCGCCGTGGATCTGTCGCAATACGAAACGCGCCAGATTTTCTATACGAGCAAAGACGGCACGCGCGTTCCGATGTTCCTGAGCTACAAAAAAGGACTGAAGCTGAGCGGGGAGAATCCGACGCTGCTGTACGCGTACGGTGGTTTTGATATCTCGGAAACGCCCGGTTTTCGGCCCAGGATCGTGGAATGGATGCAGATGGGCGGCATCTACGCGGTGGCCAATATTCGCGGCGGAGGGGAATACGGCGAGGCTTGGCACCAGGCCGGGATGCGGGCGAAGAAGCAGAACGTGTTCGATGATTTCATCGCAGCTGCGGAATGGCTGATCGCGAGCAAGTACACCTCGACGCCCAAGCTGGCGATTTATGGCGCGAGCAACGGAGGGCTGCTGATTGGCGCGGTGCTGAATCAACGCCCCGATTTGTTCGGCGCGGCCATGCCCGCGGTGGGCGTGATGGACATGCTGCGATTCCAAAACTTCGGGTTCGGGACGCAGTGGGTGGGCGAGTACGGCTCGTCGGCGAATCCCGAGGATTTCAAAACGCTGCGCGCGTATTCGCCGCTGCACAACATCCGCCAGGGCGCGCAGTACCCGCCCACGCTGATCACGACGTCGGACCATGACGATCGCGTGATGCCCGGCCATAGCCTGAAATATGCGGCCACACTGCAGCAGGCGCAGGAGGGTCCGGCGCCGATTCTGATTCGCATCGAGACCCGCGCGGGGCACGGGGCAGGGAAGCCCACCACCAAGCAGATCGATGAGTGGGCGGATCGTTATGTGTTCCTGAAGAGCGCGCTGAAAATGGGCTCGTAGCCGTGCTGGAAAAACCCTTTCGCCCCGAGACGCGTGTAGTGCGCCGTAACGGCGGCCCGGCGTTACGGGAACATTCGGCCGATATCTGCGTGGTCGGTGCGGGGATCTCGGGCGTTTCGGCGGCGATAGAAGCGGCGCGCTTGGGGCGCCAGGTCATCCTGATCGATGGTTTGCCCGCGCTGGGCGGCCAGGCGGTGAATTCGATCATCGGAATGATCGTGGGACTCTTTGGCAACCCGCCGAAGAGCAAACAACTGACGCACGGAATCGCCGACGATATCCTTCGCGATTTGACCGCAACCGGTGATCTGCACGTGGTGATGGGCGGTGTTTCGTTGAATGCGCTCTACAACGAAGTGGCGCTCGGCCGCTGGGTGGAGCGGAAAGTTCTGGAGTTGGGGATCACGCCGCTGGTAGGTGCAATTTTGCGAGGCGTGCAGCGCGAAGGGCGCAGGATCAGCGCGCTGGAACTCGTGACGCGCTACGGCGACGTGACGGTTCGCGCCAATGGCTTCGTGGATGCGACCGGCGATGCCGCGGTGGTCTGGCAAGCAGGCTTGGAGTGCCGCGAGCCGGCCGAAGGCGTGATTTACGGATCGCAGATGATCGTGATCGAGAATTTCGACGAGGCGCACAAACCGAGCCGCGCGGAGATGTCGGAGCGCATTCGCGAACGCGGCGGGCATTACGGAATGATCCGGCGGGACGGCTTCGCGATGAGTTTTCCGGGACGCGCCACGGCAGTGGTGAACATGACGCATATCGAGAATCCGATAGATCCGTTTGGTGCGTCGAAGACCGGCCTGGAGGGCAAAGAGCAGGCCGACCGAACGGTGACATTTCTCCGGTCGGAATTTCCGGCCGCGTTCCGTGAGGCCCGTGTACGATCCTATGGGCTGCCCGGCATCCGGCAAACACGTTGGATTGTCGGGCGCCATCATTTGACGGTGGATGAAATTCGCGCGGGTGTGAAGTTTCCCGACAGCGTCGCGCGCACGGCGTGGCCGCTCGAGCAGCATCACAATGCCGAGGGGTACGTTTGGGAGCCGTTCGACGCGGACCACGTGCATTATGTGCCCCTCGGAAGTTTGACGCCGCCCGGGGTGGATAATCTGGTGGCCGCGGGCCGCTGCATCGATGGCGATGCCACAGCGTTATCGAGCGTGCGCGTGATGGGTCCGTGCATCGCGATGGGCGCGGCGGCCGCCCATGCGCTGGATCTGGCGGGGCAGGGAAGCGTGCATGAGATCGATTTGTCGGTGCTGCGGAAGCGGCTGGCGGCCAACGTGGACGAGTGATCGCGTGTGAGAGAATAGTCCCAGGCGGGTTCCACTTCTCTTGGTGACCAACGAACAGCTCTATATCGTGATCGGCATTCCGATGCTGTTTAATGCCACTTTGATTGGGCTTGTCATCGCCTATATCAACGCCAAGATTGGCAGAGTGGAATCGAAATTCGAAAGCGTCAATTCGCGATTTGATGCCGTCAACGCGCGATTTGACGGGGTAGACCGGCGCTTCGATGCCATCGACCGGCGCTTCGACGACATGCGCGATCTGTGGCGAGCCGAGCTCCGGCGAGTGGAAGAAGTGCTCGATGCGCGCCTGAAGCACATCGAAGACCGCGGTTAACGGCTGTGAGAGAATAGTCCCAGGCGGGGTCCACTTCCCTTGGTGACCAACGAACAGCTTTATATCGTAATCGGCATTCCGATGCTGTTTAACGCCACCTTGATCGGGCTTGTCATGGCCTATATCAACGCCAGGTTTGGCAAGGTGGATTCGAAATTCGATGGTATCGACCGGCGCTTCGATGCCATCGACCGGCGCTTCGACGACATGCGCGATCTGTGGCGGGCCGAGCTCCGGCGGGTGGAAGAAGTGCTCGATGCGCGCCTGAAGCACATCGAAGAGCGCGGTTAATCGATCGAAGTGATGTTCCTGGCAGACGACGAAAAGGCCATGCTGGATGGCGCGGGCGGCGTCGCGAAACAAAAAGCGATGGAGTTGTTGGTGCGCTACGCCCAGGCGCTGGGGGCCGAGCGGTTCGTAGATACCAACAACATTGCCGGCGTGCCCGGATCGTCGACGCTGTTTCTGCAAAAGTACTTCGAACAACACGGAGGCGACGGAAGCTTCGAAGCCGTTTTTTCTCTCTATGACCTGGATGCCGCGGAGGTGATGGCTGTCCCCGGCGTGAGCGGGAATTGCTGCCATTTGCAGGGTGGCATGGATTTAAATCACTGGGTGGATCAGGGCATGAGCCAGGAAGCGATGCAACACCAGCGCGAAGATGAAGCAGAGCTGGCGCGGCACGGAGTCCGGATCATGAAGACCTGCACGCCGTACCTGGCGGGCAACCTGCCGGTGAAGGGCGAGCATTGCGCGTGGATGGAATCGTCCGCCGTGGTGTACTGCAATTCGGTGATCGGCGCGCGCACCAATACGGAGGGCCGCGAAAGCACCAGCGCCGCGATGCTCACGGGCAAAATTCCAGACTGGGGCTTTCATCGCGATGAGCATCGGCATGCCACGCACCTGATCGAAGTGGAGACGCCGGTGGAAAGCGTCATGGATTGGGGGATGCTCGGCTATTTCATCGGTGAGGCTGTCGAAGAGGACATCCCTGTTTTGACGGGCGCCATCCGCCAGGCCGATCCGTTGCGCCACAAACATTTTGGCGCTGCTGCGGCATCGTCGGGCGGCGTGGAGATGTATCACATCGTTGGCGTAACCCCGGAAGCGACGAGTTTGGAAATCGCGCTGGGTGGCCGCAAGCCGGTTGCGACCATCAAGTATGACGCCCAGGAACGGCGGCGCATGTACGAAACGCTGAACGCGAATGGCCGCGATCGAAATGTCGATTATGTGATGCTGGGCTGCCCGCACGCTTCGATGGAACAATTTCACGAAGTGGCGCTGTTGCTGGATGGCAAGAGGATCAAGACGCACTTGTGGATGTTCACCTCGCGCGCGGTCAAGACCGTGGCAGACATGAGCGGGTTCACCCGGAAGATCGAGGATGCGGGCGGCCTGGTGATGACCGACACTTGCTCGGCCATCGCTCGTGCGGTTCCCAAAGGCACAAAAATAGTTGCGCTGGATTCGGCGAAGCAGACTCATTATCTGCCGGCGATGGTCGACGTAGGCGCGTGGTTTGGCACAACGGAAGACTGCATCCACGCGGCGCTGACGGGGCATTGGACCGGAGAGCTGCGATGATTGTGCTGCGCGGGCGCGGCATCGTCGGCGGTTGCGCGGAGGGGGAAGCGCTGGTGACGCGCGAAACGATATCGGGCTGGGGCGGCATCGATCCGATGACGGGAACCGTGATTGAGACGCGGCACGAGCTGCGCGGGCAGAGCTTCAAAGACAAAGTGCTGGTGTTTCCCGGCGCGAAGGGATCGTCCGGTTGGTCGAACGCGTTTCACATGACGCGGCTGACCAAGTCGGCGCCGCTCGCGATGATCTTCAATCAGATGACCACCAAGATCGCGCTCGGCGCGGTGGTCACGCGAGTGCCGGCCGTGACGGAGCTGGATCAGGATCCGCTGAACGTGATCGAGACCGGCGATTGGGTGAAGGTCGACGGCGACGCGGGCACCGTGGAAGTGATCAAGAAGCGGCAGTGATCAAGAAGCGTTAAAGTTATTTGGCCGGAAGGTGAGCCTGATCCTTCTCGCTCTCCGCGCAGAACGTTTCCAGCAATTCCGTATCAGGAATCAAGTCCAGGTTGAATCGGACGGTAACCGGCTGCGTGAAGGTTTTAGGATCGTCCAGCCGCACTTCCACCTCCATGTGGCCGAAGTCGCGGCGATGAAAGCGCTCGGTAACATGCAACGCATCGCTGTGAATATGGCCGAACGCATCCAGCCAGGCTTTATCGTTGAATCCGGCGCTGTTGACGACCATCCAGTCGCCATCCCATTTGCCAACCGAATAGCCGAGCCAGGCCGGCTGCGGATCATCCGGCAGCTTCTTTCCGTCGGTGAAGATCTGGCGGAAAGTGGTGTCGGCTTCATACAGCATGACAATCTCACGCGGCGTTTGAATCAACTTGAACGGAATGGGCAAAAGGGTGGCGGCGGGAACGCCGGCCGGTAAGCAGCGCGAGGTCTGAAAATCTTTTCCGAACGATTGCAGGTGCCGCCGGTATGCCTCAGCAGCCGCGGGCAGCAGCGGCGCATTTTCGGGTTTGAAATCGGCCAGGATATTGACGAAGTACTTGGACGGCGGCCCCTCTCCCAGTGCGCTGACGCCGCCCGGAAGCATCCGCATCAATTCTTCGATGGGCGTGGGCTCAGCCTGCCAGATGCCGGTCAGGTCGGGCTTTCCGTTCGACGCGCGAGGCGCGGGCGCGGACAGGTTGGGCTTTCCATCGGGCGTTCGAGGCGTTCCAGGCGTGGGGTTGTGCAGCCATTGGGCGCGAGCGCACAACGGCGCGCCGACGATTGCCAGCAGCATCCAGAAAACCTGAACTCGCATCTGGTATATGATACGCCAGCGGTCTTGCTTACGGAAGCGTGAACACGTAAATGGCGTTGTGGCCGCGCGGGACCTTGAACTCGGGCGTGACGCCGGCGAAGTTGGTATCGCCGAGCAGGCCGGGCACCGCCAGATTGTCGCCGGTCATGACGCAGATATACTGTTTGCCTTTTACCGCATAGGTGATGGTGCTCACCGAAATCGGTCCGCCGACAATTTGCTCCCACAAAATCTTTCCGCTGTCGGCGTCGAAAACGCGTAATCGCCGGTTCAAATCGCCCCAGAACACCAAACCGCCGGCGGTGGCGAGCGCGGCGCCCGTGCTGGTGGCGTGTGTCCCGGTGCTGAAGCGTTGAATCTCGCCAGTGGACATATTAATCTTGGCCAGGCCGACGCGAGCATTCGGATCGGACCCCGGCCGCGGAACGCCAAAACGCTTCTCGCGCGCTTCGGGCTGGCCGGGCGTGCCCGCCGGAACGGCCGACGTCATGTCCAGGCACGTGTCTAAATAAGGAACGTAGAGCGAGTTGTTCTCGGGACTGTACGCGGTGGGCCAATAGCTGCGCGTGTTCAGGTAGCAGATCACGTGATGATCGCCGGGATGCTTGGCCACCAAATCCCAATTGATGTAGGTTTTGCCGGTCTTCACGTCGATCTTCGAGAGAATGAAGTTGGGCGTATCAAATGGAAAAGGCAAGGCCCACAGAAACTGGCCGGTGCCGCGATCGAGCGCCCACAGGCCGCCGCCTTCGCCGACGTTCACCGAGATGTCGCGCACCTGGCCGCGCGGAATATCGGGATTGATCCACTTCACAAATTTTGGATCGGGACTGACGGCGGTTCGGATCAGCGTGCGCTCTTCGTTGATGTCCATGTCCCAATCGTCGCCGGGCAAGTGCTGGTAATACCAAACCAATTTGCCGGTATCGGGATTGAGCGCAACTGTGGAATTACTGTAAAGATCGGCCGGCGCGGAGCGTCCGGTGCCGTCGGCATTGCCGCCGTGGCGATCGGCGCGCGTATTGGGCGTCGGATTCGCGATGCCCCAATAAAGCAGGTTGCGCACCGGATCGTAAGAGCCTGGCAGCGCCCACGTGGACGCTACGCGCTTGTCGACGGGAGCGCCGTGCCAGGAATCGCCGGCCGGATCTTTATCGTCTTGCGTCGTGTAGAAGCGCCAGATCTCCTTGCCCGTGATGGCATCGTGCGCGGCGATATAGCAATTCGCGCGCAAACCGCCCACGCAGGTCCCAGCCGTGATCACCTTGCCGTTCACGACGATTGGCCCGGAGGTGTGGCCGCGCTCATCCGCTTTGGTCTGCCAGCGCAGCTCGCCGGTGCGCGCGTCCAGGCCTACAACGTAACTATCGGGCGCGGTGTAGAGCACCACGTCCTGATAGATGGCCAGCGCTTTGGGCCGCGCGATGCCGGCCACTCCCGCGGGAACTTTGCGCTTGTATTCCCAAATCAGATCTCCGGTAGCGCCGTCCAGCGCCTGGACGATCGCGCCGGGATTGATGACGTACATCACGCCATCGTGCACCAGCGGGATACTTTCGGTTTGGCCGGGCGTCATGCCGCGCGCCCAGGCCAGCCGCAGCGTGGCGACGTTGCTCTTGTTGATCTGCTGAAGCGGGCTAAAACGCTGGGCGTCGTAGGTGCGGCTGAACATCAGCCAATCGCCTGGGGCGGGATGCAGGAGCATTTCGGGCGTGACCGGCACGAAGTTTTGGACTACTTGGGAGCGCGCGGGTGCGATGGCGGCGAGAAGAACGAACGCCGCAATGGATGTTTTGATCATTTGGCTAGTTCGCCGTTTTGCCGGGCAGCTCGAACACCCACAGCTCTGCCCCGCCGCTGTCCGGGTTCTTGATCTCGGGCACCAGAGGCGGCCATGTGATGGCCTGCGCGCCGCCGTTGCCCACCACCATCGCGACGTACTGCTTGCCGTTGACGCTGTAGGTGATGGGACAGGAGCTAGGCACGTCGTTCAACCGCGTCTCCCAAAGAATCTTGCCGGTGGCTTCATCGTACGCGCGAAAATAGCGGTCCAGCGATCCGGCGAAGACAACGCCCCCCGCGGTAGCAAGCACGCCAGTGGTTTGCGGCGCGCGCTGGCGATCGGTCCAAACCACTTTGCGGGTTTCCAGATTGATGGCTTCCACGCGGCCATACTTGCCGTCGCCATCCAGCCGCGGCCGGATAGTGAATCGCACGCCGGAGGAAAGGCCGCCGCGCTCACCGGGAGCCACCGGGATCAGATCCATGCAGGACTCCACCAACGGCACATAGAGAATCTTGGTGGCCGGATTGAGCGACGCCGGAATCCAGCTCTTGGCTCCGCCGGCGTGCGGGCAGACGGTTTTCGTTTCGCCATCGCCAATGACAACTTTATGGTTAATTGTTTTTGCGCCAGTGACCGGGTCCACCGATTCGATCACGTTTTGCAGGCCCAGATCCATGGAGAAATCGTATTTTCCGGTGGCCGCGTCTAGCGCATCGTAATACGCTTCCTTGCCGGATGTCACGACGACGCGCTTGGTCTCGCCCTTGACGGGCAGGTTCACTAACTGGCGCTCGAAGGCCCAATCCAGATCCCACTGATCGTTGGCCACGTGCTGAAAGTGCCAGACCAGTTTGCCGGTATCGGGATTGAATGCGAGCGTAGTATCCGTGTACAGACCGTCGTTGGTGATGCCGGGTTCCTTGGACGGATGCACCAGCGGGCCGGTGTCGTACGTCTGCGCGGCTCCAAAAAAGACCAGACTCAGCGCGGGGTCATAGCTGCCGGGGGTCCACACGGATGCGCCGTTGCGCTTATCGAGCGGCAGACCGTTCCAACTGTTGCCGCCGGGCTCACCGGGACGCGCGATGGTATAGAAACGCCAGGCCTCCTTACCGGTATCAGCATCCAGCGCGACGATCATGTTTCCGCCCGGGGCCTGCCCGACGGTTCCCACCATCACCTTACCCTTAGCGACCAGCGGGCCGCCGGTCATCATAACGCGCGGATTCTTGTCGCGATCCACCACCTCGTGATCCCAGGCTACTTCGCCGGTCTTCATGTCGAGCGCCACCACGTGCAGGTCCGATGTTTCCATCAGGATATGGTTGCCGTAGATCGCGATGTCGCGCTTTACCAGGTTGAGGAAGCCCGTTTTGGGCTTGGGCAGTTCGCGCGAATATTCCCACAGCAGATCGCCCGTGACGGCATTCAGAGCTTGGACGTGATCGCCCGAGCTATGCACGAAGATGACGCCATCGTGCACCAGCGGTGTGTTTTCGTTGGCGCCCGGAAATAGCGACCAGGTCCATTTGGAGCGCAACTGGCCGACGTTCGATTTATTGATCTGCTTCAGCGGGCTGAAGCCCTGGTCATCGTAAGTGCGGCGCCAGGTGAGCCACTCGCCGGCCGGCGGATTTTGCAAGAGCGCGTCGGTGACGGGAGTGAGCTTATCGAGGGGATTCGGCTCGGGCGGCGCGGGAATCAGGCTGGCATAGGGCGACAGGCCGCCGCCGGGCGAAGGGCGAGCGCGCGCTCCGCCGCTGCGATTGCCGCTGTTGGTTGGAGTCCCGCCAGAGATCTTCAACGCAGCCAGCGCAGCGGCATCGGAAGTCAAGGCAGTTGCGCCGGGCGCGACTCCATTGGACTGAAGAAGGAAAGCGGTGATTTCAAGATAGGTTGCATCGCCCAGTGCGCCTGCGTTGCTGGGCGGCATCTTGGTGCTGATGTAGGTGAACAGATCGCCCGCAGTCTTGCCGCCCCACTGCGCCGTGAAGGCCGTGCCTTTCACGGGCGGCGCGAATTGGCCGTCGTCCAGATTCTGGCCGTGGCATCCGGCGCAGTTTTGGACGTATGCCGATTGGCCCGCAGTGGCTTGAGCCGCCGTCTGCGCTTGAACGGGCAGCGCCATTGCGACTAACGCGGCGGGAATGAACGTGTGGAGCAGCTTCTTACTCAGTTGCATGTGTCCTCGTCTTAACGAAGTGCCTAGTTTATAACCTCTCAGGCCTTCAATCAACACTTGCATGCAACGATGCTCCGCGGCTTATAGCATCTGCGGACTGGCGGTCTGGAGAATCTTTGCGATCCAATCGGCGTGCGGGAGGCCGCAACCGGCAAGAGCCTGCAACTCGCGATCCACGTCATACTCCACGCGCCGGATGGATGGCGTGGAATCATCCAGCAACAGGTACGTGGCGCGCTGGTCGCCATCGTAAGAGAGACTGACGCTGCCGCTGTTGGCGACGGTGATTCCCGCGATGCTGCGAATGTATGAACGATGGATGTGCCCGTAGATGGCAACCGGCTGGCCGAGCGGCGAATACACCGATTCCAATTCCGTATCGCTCGCTTCGGGGCCTGGCGCTTGCCAAAGGCTCTCGGGACTGGCATGCACCAACGCCATCGGTCCGTGAACCTGCCTGCGCGGCAGCGTCCGCAGCCATGCGAGCCGTTCTTCTCCAAGTGCATCACAGGTCGCCGAGGCCATCTCCTGAATCGCGTCCCACATGGTTTTGAGATTGGGCATTTGACCCGCAAGCTCCGTCAGGGTTTCCGGCTTCCAAAGCATTTCGTCCGTATTGCCGACCACGCCCGGCCAGCCGAGATCGCGAATGCGATCGACAATGTCCGCGGGGCTTGCTCCGCCGTGCGGCAGATCGCCGCCGTGGAAGATCAAGTCGGGAGAAGTCTGGCGGAGGTCGGCCAGGACCGCTTCAAACGCGGTCCGGTTGCCGTGGATGTCGGATACGATTGCGATGCGCATCGCGTTTGGCGAGAGCATGCGGTTCTACCTGCGGAACAGGAACGTCAGCAGGAACGCCACGAGCTTGAAATTCAGAAGTTTGAGAGCATTTCTCCCCTCTTGCGGAGTCAGCTTCGCCGTCATCGGCATGGAGCCGAACACTTTCCCTTTGATCACCAGCACGTTGCCATCCCGCTCCAGCAACGTTACCTGCATCAACTCGCTGTTGTCCTGCCCGTAGATTCTCATCATCGCTTGCGGCCAATCTTGTCGAAATCGATTTTCATGTCTTCGCACATTTTCATCGCGGTGGCACGGCCCGCGCCGAATACTCCGCCGCCGGGGTGTTGGAACGGCCCTACTAAATAGAGCCGCTCCACGCCGGGTACGGTGTTGCGGCCCAGGTCCGGCGTCGGACGGTGCGCACCGGATTGATAGATATACGGCGCGGCGCCGTGGACGTCGCCTCTCTGGAAACTCGGCGAGGACCGCTCGATATCCAGCGGACTGTCCGCCACGTACTGGATGATGTTCTCCCGCGTGAGGTTCTCAATAAATGGCTGCATCCGGGAGAGCATGGTCTGCGCGAATGCATCTTTGGCTTTATCCCAATGCTCGGGACCGCCATCGGGATGCGCATAGGGCACGTAATCCCAGACGTGCAGCGTGGCCTTGCCCGGAGGGCAGCGCGTGGCGTCGAACGTTGACGGGGAGGTCAAGCCCAGCAGCGACGTGTCGGGCATGCGCCCATAGCGTAATGCGTCGAAATACTGCCGCAAAACTTTCATGCTGGCGGGCATCAATTCGGTGAAGTATGCCTGGTTGGCGTCCGGCCCGGCCTTGAACCGGAGCGGCTGATTCAGGGCTGCGTGAACCGTGAAACAGGAATTTGCCGAAACCTCCACGCGCTCCGCGGCCCGGGCGACAGTCTCGTCGACTCCTGGGACCAGGCGGCGCAGCAAGTGCGGATGGATGGCGCCGATCACCGAATCTTTGGCCGCATATTCGGTGCCGTTCGCCGCCACGCCCGCCGCTCGTCCGTTCTTTACCAGAACCTGATCCACCGAGGTTTTGTTGACCACCTTGCCGCCGTGAGCCTGGATGCATCGAATCAGCGAAGCAGTCAGGGAACCACTCCCGCCCACCGCTACGCCGATGCCGTACTGCTCCATGAAACCAAGAAAAACGAAGATGCCGACCCCGGTGCCTTTTTCCTCCGGTCCCGTGAGGTTTTCGCCCACCATGCGCGTGAAAAACAGCTGGACTTTCTCGTGCTCAAAATTCTCGACGATGATGTCGTACGGGCTTTTCTGCATGTAGGCGAACAGCTCGCGGCCTTCGGCGCTCTGATCCAGCATCGCGAACATGGCGCCCATCGGAATGGGCGGCGTGTAGAGCGATGCCGAGAGCATCGGAAGATAGCGCATGGCCGTCTCGGCGAATTTGAGGAACGCATCGGCGTCCTTCTTCGAATATCTGGCGATCTCCTGGTAGGTTTTATTTCGGTCGCGATGCAGGCCGATGGTAGAGCCGTCTTCAAAGACGCACAGGAACGGAACGTCCGGGTAGAGATACTTGAGGCCGAAATTCGAGAGCAGCTTCAGCTCATCGTTTTTGATCAGCGGGTTGGCTTGGATGAAAATGTGCCCGGTGCTGAAGCGGTCATGCAGGTATCCGGGTCCGGTAAGTTCCGCGGTCACAACGCCGCCGCCGAACCATTCGTTGCGCTCCAGAACCAGAACCTTCTTGCCCGCGGCGGCCATATACGCCGCGGCAACCAGTCCGTTGTGGCCGGACCCGATGGAGATAATGTCATAACTTTCAGGCATTTGAATTCCTCTGCTGATCTCTCAACTTTTCAATGGTAATGCACTGGCCGGGGGAGCTCCCTATCTTCCCTCTGGTTTGATTGCCATCGAAATCCAATGAGAGCAAAATCGAACCGCTGGCACTCCGCTTTTGTGAATTTGAAGATTCATCCCCTTCGGCTCTTCACTTTAGCGTTGGTCTGCGTTTGGTTTCCCGCAGCGAAGCCAGCGGCGGCTCAGCCGGCTGATGATACCGAGCTCAAGCAGGTCATCATTTTCGGCCGTCATGGTGTGCGAACTCCGATTTTGCCGAACAGCAGCCTCGACATTTTCTCGGCACAGGCCTTCCCGGTGTTCCCCAATGTTCCCGGTGGTCCTCCTCTGGGACTTGGCGTCCTGACCCCCAACGGTGGCACGGATGAGACCATCCTCGGCGGCTATTTTCGCCTCTGGCTCATGCAGGAGAACCTGCTCACCGGCAACGATTCGGCCGACGCCAACTTCGTATACCTCCGGGCCAACGACACTCCCCTGATCACGGACACTGCCAAAGCTTTCTGGACCGGCCTGCTCCCGGCGGCCGGCCCGCCAAACGTGAATGTGGTGTCACCGGGCAGCGATCCACTGTTCGATCCGGTGGACGCCGGCGTCGCGCTGCTCAACTACCCTCTGGCGGTGGCGGCCGTGAACGGGCGCCTGGGCGGCAATCCACAGGCTTTGGCCTCCGCCTACGCTCCCGAACTTGCTCTCACGCGCTCGGTTTTATTCGACTATCCCGTTAGCGCGGCTCCGCCCCCGGCCGCCCCGCCAGGCAAGCCGGACGTCACCGCCAGTCCCATCACCATTGCGCCCGGAGATTCCACTTTACCGGTCAGCATCGGAGGGCTGACCGATGTTGACGCTGCCAGCGACCCGTTCGTCATGGAGTATGCGGATGGATTGCCGATGGCGGATGTCGGCTGGGGCCAGTTAGACGCCGGAAGCATCAGCCAGACCTTTCGCTTGTACGACCTGCTTCTCGATCTGGAATTCCGCACACCTTATCTGGCACGCGTACAGAGTTCCAACGTGGCTTCCCACATCGTGCGGTCCCTGGTGCAGGCCGCCACTGGAAATCAGACGCCCGGCGCGCTGGCCAGTCCGGCGAGCAAGGTGATCGCGTTGATCGCTTCGAACACCAATATCACCGGCCTCGCGGGCCTGCTCCATCTGGATTGGCTTTTGCCCAGTTACGAAGCCGACGTCGCTGCTCCGAGCGGCGCCCTGGTGTTCGAACTTCGCCAATCGCAGAGCACCGGCGAGTACATCGTTCGGGTGGCCTACATCGCCCAGACGATGGACCAGCTTCGCAATCTCACGCCGTTGACGCTCGCTGCGCCGCCGGCCATCGCTCCGGTGTTCGTCCCCGGATGCAGTGCCGGCAACGCTACCTTCGACTGTCCTCTCGGGAAATTTGTGCGGGTAGCAAACCAGGTGATCGACCCGCAATCAGCCGACTTAGTCAACTAGGTGACCGAGCCATGAAAATTCAATTTCTCCGCCTCTTCCTTCTGGCGCTGGTCTGCGCGTTCTGTTTGACAGCTCAACCCGCCGACAATACGCAGCTCAAACAGGTGATCATCTTCGGCCGTCATAATGTGCGAGCCGCCACCGCGCCCAACGCCTATCTCGACCAGTTTTCCGTCCAACAGTTCCCCGATTTCGGCGTTGCGGCCGGTATTCTCACCCCCAACGGAGAGAAACTCGAAACCATCCTCGGCGGTTACTATCGTCAATGGCTGACCGGAGAGGGGCTGCTCACCGGCAACGACACCGCCGACGCCCAGTTCGTCTTCTTCCATGCCGATGCCATCCAGCGAACCGTTGACACCGCGCAACACCTCTGGGCCGGCATGCTCCCGGCCGCTCCAGTGAACGTTCAATACCTCACCCCTTCCACGGCCAGCGACCCGCTATTCGATCCGGTGGGCGCGGGCGTCGCGCAACTCAATTCGCAGATGGCGATCGACTCAGTGCTGGGACGAGCCGGCGGTAATCCGCAGTCGTTGGCCTCCGCCTACGCCCCCGAGTTCGCCCTCTCGCGCTCGGTCCTGCTGGGCTATCCCCTGAGCGACACGCCGGCGCCTCCGCCGCCGGCAAATGTGACCGATGTCACCAACTTCGCCGCCAATCCCATCGCCGTCACTGGCGGAACAAACGGCGCGCCGGTCAACCTGGGAGGGCTGTCTACAGCTGAAAATGTGGTCGAACCTTTCGGCATGGAATACGCGGATGGGCTGCCGGTGGGATGGGGCCAGTTAGACTCCGGCGGTGTGAGCCAGACCTTGCGCATTTCGAACCTGGTTCTTGATCTGGAATTCCGCACGCCCTATCTAACTCGGGTGCAAAGCTCCAACGTGGCCTCCCACATCGTTCGAACCATGGTCCAGTCGGCCACCGGGAATGCGATGACGGGCGCGCTGGGAACTCCATCCACCAAGATCGTCGTTTTGATTGCTTCCGACGTGAATGTCTGCGGATTCGCCGGCCTCTTCCATATCGACTGGCTTTTGCCGGGATACCAGCAGGACTTCTGCGGCCCCGGCGGCGCTATTGTCTTCCAACTGCGTCAGTCCCAGAGCACCGGCGAGTATATCATTTGGGCTTCTTACATCGGCCAGACTTTGGACCAGCTTCGCAATCAAACTGCACTAAGCCTGGATGCGCCGCCTGCCATCGCGCCGGCGTTCATCCCCAACTGCAGCGCCGGGAACGCCACGTTCGACTGCCCGCTGGGGCAATTCGTCCGCGTAGCAAACCAATTGATCGACCCGCATTCGGCAGACTTAGTGAATTAGCTGATCGAACATAAAAACTTCAATCGATCGAGAACACGCGGCCCTGGTGCGCTCCCCACAGGATTTGTATCAGCCGGTGGGCAATCAACTCGTGCAGCGTCAGGAGCTCCCGATGCGCCGCTGTAATGGCTTGCGCGTCTCGAACATCGCCGGAGTATTCGGCTCCAGCCTTGAGTGCGCCGGTGGCTTCCTGGATCACCGGATCGGCGATAGCCTCGCCCGCCATTTCCCATAGCGTGATGAAGCGATCCACGGCGGAAGGAAAGCTGACCTCGAAGACGCCGAACTGGCTGGTGGTTCGCGGAGGCTTGTAATCCAGGTTGAACGGTCCAGTGTAGTTGTGGCTGCGCAGCAGGACCAGGACGTTCAACCAGTCGAGCGGATTCACCAGGCCGATTCCAATATCGACGTCGTGCTTGAGCCGGTAGCCGTCGTTAATGTCGAAGTGGAAGAGTTTGCCTGCCACAAGAGCGCGCGCCAGCGCGGCCCGGGGAGCGCCGCCCCACATGAGTTCGTGCAGGTATTCAGGATTCAAACCTACCATCTCCGGATGCGTCAGGAGCCCGGAAGAAATAAACGCAAGCATGGCGTCGCTAGTGGGCAGAAGGATTTCAGCCTGGGGCTCGAACGGCTTGGCCTCCAGGCAGTGCTTGAGTGGCGAGCGGCCGCGCTCGGCTGATACTTGAATGTCATGTTCGCACGCGGCGTTCAGTGCTTCGGCATACCAGCGCAACGTCTCGGTTTCTTCTATCGCGCCTTGCACGTAGTAGCCGAGCGAACCGGGCCAATACACGGCGAAGCTCGCTCCCAGTTCGTGGCCAATGTCAACATTGTTGCGAACCCGGAATTTCGCATACTCGCGTACGTGCGGCGATTCGGCGGCCGGGCTCGCCGCCCATACCGCGTGGTGGAAGGTCTCGGCGGTGACCATCGAACATCGGACGTCGGATTTGCGCAGTGCTGCCCGGATGCGATCGAGGATTTCGGCTTGCTTGGGAGTGCCCAAGGCATCCGTTGGAATGACATCGGTATCGTGCGTGCACCAATGTCCGATGCCGATCTCACCGTAATGGCGGATCACATCCTCAAATCCAAGCGGCGGCCGGGTAGGAGCATGAAACAGGGCGCTGCCATCGTAAGCGGCGGCCCATTGCGGGCCCGATATAAAATATTTTCGCCGGACTTCGGGGCTGTAGGTGCCGCCGCAGGCCTTCATTAACCGCGAGACCAGAGATTGTTGTTGGTCCATGGGAATCGGTTTCATGCAGTCTTTCTTTTACCATGGGCGTTGTACCATGAGCGTGATGCGCGGCGTAGGAATCGGGTTGCTGTTGGTGTGCATCGCCGCGTTCAGTCTGCAAGCCGAGAGCGGTTACGACGCGTGGCTGCGATATCCGAGGCTCCCAGCGGGCGTGTCCGAAGCTGATGCTCAGGTGCTGGGCGATTCTGTGACGTTGCTGGGGCGCTCTGAAGTCCTGATGGCCGCGCGCGACGAATTCTCGCGAGGTATTCGGGAAATGCTCGGCCGCAATCTGCGGCAGGTATCCACCGTGCCGGTTGGCGGAGGTGTCGTGATCGGCCAGATGCGCGAAGTGGCGACGGCCATCCCAGCGGCTGGATTCGATGCGAATATATCGGGCGACGGTTTCATGATTAAGACGGTGCGGCGAGGATCGGCCCGTCACACCGTGGTCACTGGCGAAACGGATCGCGGCGTCCTTTATGGCGTGTTTGCGCTGCTGCGTAAGATCGCGCTCGAGCAGCCGATCGACTCATTGGACGAAACGGAGGTTCCCTACGCGCCCATCCGCTGGGTGAACCAATGGGACAATCTGGACGGCTCCATCGAACGTGGTTACGGCGGCCGTTCCATCTTCTGGGAGAACCGGCATGCGCGTGCCGATTTGTCGCGCGTCTCCGACTACGGCCGCCTGCTGGCATCCGTCGGCATTAGCGCTTGCTCCATCAACAACGTCAACGCCGATCCCGGGATTCTCTCGGCGGAAATGCTGCCTGAGATCGCGCGGATTGCCGCGGCATTTAGGCCGTGGGGCGTTCGCGTCGCGATTTCCGTCGATTTTGGGAGCCCCAAAACATCAGGCGGATTGGATACGTTCGATCCGCTCGATCCGCGCGTGGCCGCCTGGTGGAGCGCCAAAGTTGACGAGCTGTATCGCGCGATTCCGGACCTGGCGGGAATCATTATCAAAGCCGATTCGGAGGGGCGCGTGGGGCCTTCCGCTTATGGGCGGACGCACGCCGACGCCGCGAACGTCGTGGCCCAAGCGCTGAAGCCGCACGGCGGCCTGCTCTTCTACCGTGGCTTCGTTTACGACCACCACATGGACTGGCGGAATCCGAAGAACGATCGCGCCCGCGCAGCCGACGACAATTTCCGGCCGCTGGATGGAAAATTCGAATCGAACGCGGTGGTGCAGATCAAGAATGGTCCCATTGATTTTCAGGTGCGTGAACCGGCGTCGCCATTGTTCGGGAATCTTGAAAAAACCAATCAGGCGATCGAGCTTCAGATTACGCAGGAGTATCTGGGGCAGGCGCGTCACGCTGTCTTTCTTGCGCCGATGTGGAAAGAGGTTTTGGATTTCGATATGCATGCCCTATCCGGGGCCACGCCCGTAAAGGCGCTGGTTGCTGGGAAAGTGTTCGGGCAGCCAGTGGGCGGTTTCATAGGCGTCGCGAATGCGGGGTTGAGCGAAAACTGGTTCGGGAATCATCTCTCCCAGGCGAATCTCTACGCGTTCGGGCGCCTGGCGTGGAATCCGGATTTAAGCGCGCGCGAAATCTCGGAGGAATGGACGCGGCTTACGTTTGGGTCCGATCGGCGAGTGGATTCGGTGGTCAACGGGATTCAACTCAGCTCGTGGAAGACTTACGAAAACTATACCGGGCCGCTGGGATTGCAAACTTTGACCGACATCACCGGCAATCACTATGGCGTGAATGTGGAAGCGTCCGAGAGAAACGGCTGGGGGCAATGGCACAACGCCGATGCGCAAGGCGTGGGAATGGATCGCAGCGTAAAATCGGGAACGGGCTTCGTGGGCCAGTATCGGGCCGAAGTGGCGAAAATGTACGAATCGGCGGCCAGCACGCCGGACGAGTTGCTGCTCTTCTTTCATCACGTGCCTTACACGTATCGGCTGCATTCGGGCAAGACCGTGATTCAATCCCTCTATGACTCGCATTATGCGGGCGCCGAAACCGCCGCGAATTATGTACGGCAATGGCGAACGCTTCGAGGATTGATGGACGAGCGGCGTTACCGGGAAGTTCTGGCGCAACTTGAATATCAAGCGGGCCAGGCCGAAGTGTGGCGCGATGCGGTGGTGAACTGGTTTCTGAAAACATCCGGCATCCCGGATGAAAAAGGCCGGGCCGGAAATCATCCCGGCCGCTTGGAGGCGGAGTCCATGCGACTGGAAGGCTACACGCCCGTTCCTGTCACTCCTTGGGAAGCGGCATCCGGCGGAATGGCGGTCTCGTGCCCGATTTCGCAATGCGCCGCGAGCTTCGTGTTTGAGGGCAGGCCCGGCCGGCATGAGATTCGCGTCCGCTATTTCGACCAAAACAATGGGGCCGCGCGGTTCCGTCTTTTCGTGAATGGCGAACTTCTCGATCAATGGGTTGCTTCGGGTCGTTTGCCGAGCAAGAAGATCGACGGCACATCTTCTTCGCTCAGAATTGCGCCCGTAGTTGCGCTCAAATCGGGAGACGAGATCCGCATCGAAGGCGCGGCCGATGGGGAAGAATCCGCCGCCTTGGACTATATCGAAATCCAATGAGCGCGTACTGGCTCGGGGTGGATGTGGGAACCGGCGGTTCACGAGCAATCCTTGTCGACGCGAGCGGCAAGGAAGCTGCCGCGGTCTCTGTCCCTCACGAAGAGATGGTGATGGAGCAGGCGCTGTGGGCTGAGCAGCGGCCGGAAAACTGGGCCGACGCGTCGTTCCAGGCGATTCGCGGCGCGCTAGCTGCGGCTGGAATCACGGGCGATCAGGTCCGCGGCGTCGGACTTTCGGGGCAGATGCACGGGCTGGTGATTCTCGATGGCCAGCACAACGTAATCCGTCCGGCGCTCATCTGGTGCGACCAGCGCAGCCAGCCGCAGGTGGATTGGATCAATCAACGTATGGGCGCGGCGAAGGTGCTGGAGTATACCGCGAATCCGGTGCTGACTGGATTTACTTTGCCGAAAGTGTTGTGGGTGCGCGATCACGAGCCGCGAAACTTCGAGAATGTGCGGCATGTTCTGCTACCCAAGGACTACGTTCGTTTTCGTCTCACCAGCGAACTGGCGAGCGAGGTTTCCGACGCGTCGGGAACGGCAATGTTTGATGTCGTTCGACGCCGCTGGTCGTTGGAGATGATGGATGGTTTGGGACTGGACCGTTCCATTTTGCCGCGAGCGTACGAGTCCGCCGATGTTACGGGAACAATCTCTGAGCCCGCGGCAGCATTGACGGGCTTGGCTCCCGGAACTCCGGTAGCCGGCGGTGGGGGCGATCAGGCCGCCGGCGCCGTGGGCAATGGCGTTGTGGTATCCGGCGCGGTCTCCTGCACGCTGGGAACTTCGGGCGTCATCTTCGCGCACATGGAACGCGTGGCGTACGATCCGCATGGACGCGTGCATACCTTCTGTCATGCCGTTCGGGACAAGTGGCACGTGATGGGTGTGACACAAGGAGCCGGTCTGAGTCTGCAATGGTTCCGAAATCAATTTGCACCGGGAATGTCTTATGACGAATTGCTCGCCGAAGCGGCCCGATCGCCCGCGGGCGCGCGCGGATTGTACTGGCTTCCCTATCTGATGGGCGAACGCACACCGCATTTGGATGCCTCGGCGCGAGGGGGATGGATCGGCCTGACGGCGAAACATACGCGCGCGGATTTGATTCGAGCGTTGATCGAAGGAGTGGCCTACAGCCAGAAGGATGGTTTGGATTTGGTGGCAGCGCTGGGCGTGAACGTCGGGTCGATTCGGGCTTCTGGGGGCGGGGCGCGTAGCAAGCTGTGGCGTCAGATCCTGGCGGATGTTTTTGGAAAGCCCGTAGTCACGATGGCTTCGAACGAAGGCTCGGCGTTGGGCGCGGCGATCCTGGCGATGGTTGCGACCGGAGAATATTTATCGGTTCGCGAAGCCTGCGGGGCGATGGTGCGAGAGCGCGATATCGTGGAGCCGCGGGAAGAGGAAACGAAAATTTACGCCGAGGGCCACGCCGTGTACCGTTCGCTGTATCCGGCGCTGAAGCCGTTGTTCTCTCATTTTCGGGCGCTGGGATCGCCGGTGGGTAGTGGCGCGTGATCTTCCGGC
Organism: Bryobacterales bacterium; assembly: GCA_963776805.1. Classification (GTDB taxonomy): domain Bacteria; phylum Acidobacteriota; class Terriglobia; order Bryobacterales; family Bryobacteraceae; genus Palsa-89. The sequence continues at coordinate 1,371,467 of CAVZOD010000025.1, read as the reverse complement.
GCCGGTGGCCCAAGAATTTCCAGCAGGATCGGTTTCAACGCATCCGCCCACACTTGATAACCCCGCAGTGACGGATGCAATAAGTCCCGATTCGTCATCCCTGCAAAAAGTCTCCCGTTCTCGCCGGCCAGCTTCCGGTTGATGTTCAGGTACCGAAGCTTTTTACCGTCGGCGAGATGCGCTAGGTTCTCGTTGATGCGGTCGATCACCGGCATCATTTCCATGTTGTCGTTGCGCGGGAAAATCGCGGTCAGGATAATGGTGGCGCTTGGAGCATTCCTCTGCATCAGCCGCACCACTGCTTCTAATCCTTTTGTGATTTCACCCGGCGGCTCGCGGTCGCCGACATTGTTCGTTCCGGCCAGCAGGACGATCACTTTCGGATTTACCCCGTCGAGTTCGCCGTTTTCCAAACGCCACAGGATGTTTTCGGTTTTGTCCGCGCCCCATCCGAAATCGGCGGCATTCCATCCGAAAAAGTTTTGCTTCCAATTGGCAAGCAATGCAGGATAATCGGTCGCTCCCCAGCGCCGCGCGATGGAGTCGCCTTCGAAATAGACACCGATGCGGCCCTGCTTGGTCTTCGCGAGCAGCTGCTGGTGAGCGATCAGCGAGTTCTGGTCTGTGCGCGCGGCGGGGCGATCGGCGGGCTCGGGCGCCTGAGCCGCGATCTGAAACGACAGGGAACAGGCGATCGCAAGAGCGAGGATGAATCTCATCGCATCGGTTAATTCGGCGTTACTCCGCCCACGGTGGATGATCCCGTTCCGCTGCATCCGGTGGCGCCAAACCGGAGAAACTTCTGGATTCGCTTCGCGGTGTCGACCTCTCCGGTATAAATGTTGCCCTTGCTGTCCACGCTGACCTGATGCAAATAGTGAAATTCTCCAGCGCCTCGCCCATGCCGCCCGAGCTGGCCGAGCTCCTGCAAATTATTTCGGTTGAGAATGTAGATGGTCATGTTGGCGTTGTCGCCCACATAGAGGCAGCTCTGGGCTTTGTCGGTGGAGAAATTCATGGAGACCGCTGTTCCGATGATGTTGGTGTGATCGCTGACAAATTGCTCAGCCAGGAAACCGCAGGTACCGGCTTTGCCTTCCGGATTGCTGCATGGTTTGCCCAGAGCGGGATCATTTTTATCGAAAACCTGGAGGCGGTCATTTCCACGATCGCAGACATAAAGCTTGCCGTCGTTCGAGATTTTCACGCAATGCACGGGGTTCCGGAAGAAAGCCGGTTTGCGGTTGCCTTTGGTGGAGTCCGCGATCCAGGATCCGGCGGCTTCCGCGGCCGCGTCGTCCACGGGATTGTTTCCATAGGCGCCGAAGTGGCCGATATATTTTCCGGTGTTGGCGTCGACGATCAGGACGCGGCGGTTTCCGTAGCCGTCGGCAATATACAGATGATTGTTTGCGGGATCGACCACCATGTCCGCCGCCAGATAGAGCAGGGGCGTGCCATTGATGCCGCCGTTTGTATCGTTGCTGTTTGGGCCGCCCGGTGTTCCGCCGATCCTCATTTTGAAGTTGCCGTTCATATCGAACTTCAGTACAAAGCCGTCGCCGCCTTGCTTGTGTGTGGTCCAGGGCGGCGCCTGGCGTGGTTGCGCATTGGCGCTGGGCGCCGCGGAATTTCCAGAGATCCAGACGTTGTCGTTGTGGTCGACATAAATGCCGTGCTCGTTGTTTGGCCAGATGCAGCCAGCCTCGGCCTTACACTTGCCGCCGACGAAGCCGGGATCGGATGGACCACCCCAGGCGCGCAGCAGCTTGCCGTCGGTATCAAACTCCAGAACCGAGGGTGCCGCTTTGCAGCAATCGGACACGGGTCCAAAGGAGCGCTCCTGGCCCAGGCCGTCGATGGGATGACCCTTGGCGTCGGTGGCGCCCGGCACTGGTCCTTCGAGTCCAGCCTCGTCTGTGGACATGGTGCGCGGCCGGTTGTAGACCCAGATGTGATCGTGCTGGTCGACATAGAGGCCGCCGATTTGGCCGAGCAGCCAGTGGTTGGGCAGCGGCTGCGGCCACGAAGGATCGACGACGAAACCCGGTGTCTTGCCGGTGGTGGATGCGTTGTATACGCCGGTTTTTTTGGCCAAGCGGTCGAGGGCGCCGCTGTTCTTCAGGGCGTCGCTGCTGGAATCGGCGGCACCGAGCAGGCAGGTGACGGTCAAGATCATCGCCGGAAGTGTGGTCAGGAATTTACAGTGCATCATTTTGGAATCCATCAGGTTCTCGCTCGCGGAGAAGAGTATATAACGAATCGACTGGGCCGTCACTTGGGGCTCTCGATGAGAAGGGGACCCTTTACGGTCGTGGGCCGGAGGAGGCGGCGCCTGCGTGGGTGGCTTCGTGCTGGATGGGCGGCTGCATGTGGAAGAGCACGTGTTCGATGTGGCGAGAGTGGTTGAGACGCATCAGGCGCTGCGAGTAGGCTTCGATTTCGTCTTTTGAAAAAAACGAACCCATCTTGAACCGGGTCGTACGGTATGCCCTTGTGTTTATGGAGTTCCAGAAGGGCGGCGGCACGTTTGAGGCCGCGCTCCTGCTCGCGTCGGCGCTCGCCTTGGATTTCGCGGAGCGTTTCGAGGGTCCGTTGAAACTGGCGGGAGAGCCGCTGGGAGTGCATGCCAAGGGTGGCCAGCAGGGAAATTTGGATTTGGGGGTTGGAGTCTTGGGAGAGGAGATCGGCTTCGAGCATCGGGATGCGGTTGAGGCGCCAAGCGGTGTTGGCCAGCTCCTGAGTGAGGTGGGATTCGGTGGGGTTGGCGGGTTGGTATTCGTCGAGGAACTGGCGGCAGTGGATTTGATATGCGGCGGGGTCCTCGGTGGAGAGCACCGGAGAAGCGGCGGTTAGGCCGTGAGTGACGGCGTTCCGTGAAGAGCGCTGTTTGCCCGCGGCGGTGCGGGGCCCGGTGGAGCGGAGAGCATTTGTCCGATTTGCGCGAAGGCGGGGGGTGGGGATTGGGTTTGTCATGAATATCTCCGGTGCGGTTTTAGCATGGGCAGACGGCGTTTTGGTGCGCAGAGCGGCGGATGTTGTTGGGCGGGCGGGGAAGGTTGGTGTGCGAGGGGCGTGAACGGTGGAGACGCGAGGGCGGGCGGTGAGGCAGCGGACGGCCTGCATAGAATTGAAGGATGTCCGAAAGCACGATCCTGGAACCGAATTTTGCGCAACCCAGACCGACGTTTAACGATGTGGAGCTTATGAGCCGACGCATTGGCCTGAACCGCGTCACCTTGCCGACGGAACCATTCGGTGAGTTCCTCCGCAGTCTCCAACAGTCTCACGATCAAGGCGGAGCACACCTCGCCGCATTTGACGTCGGGCCGGATGTCACCTTCGATTGGTTCGCATCTCGCAATCGCCTTTCGGATGAGAATCTGATCGATTCCCTGATTATCCAGCCGGCTATTCGAGCCGCCCTTCATGATCTTGCCATACCGGAATTGAAAGTCAGAACTGGTCTTGTCCTTGGTGATTCATTCCAGCTCGACGGCCGGTTTGCACACTCCCTACACTATGGCGGAGCCTACTGGAGCGCCAAAGATGATGGAAGGTACGCAAAGACTCTGGCTTTAGAGGTCTGCGACGCGATGTTCGGTCTGCGTTACGGTGAAATTGCTGTGGCGCAAAGCTCGGAAGCGTGGACGCCTTGGTTCCGCGGAGTCGCTTGGGATCTAACGGAGGTTGTGTTCGATCGTCGACTTCGGAAACTCTGGATCTTTGCTATGACCGACACAGATTAAGGAGCGTCACTTGGACGTAAAACCGCCCGGTGGCGGATTTGCCGGTCGCGGGGAGCCAGAAGTTCGGTTGCAAACACGCGTTGCACTGCCGACACAGGCGCCTCGCAAGTTTACTCAGCCGCCGTTTTCTGGACCGTCACCGGCAAAATCCAGGACGGCGACCATACGCCCAAGCGGGGTCAGGCCGCCTTCGAAAGCGCTTGGCTGGAGCGTTTCAGTGCCGCACTCAGAGCTCTTTGGTTCAGCTCCTAGACGCGCTTTACAAGCAGGGATACCGGATAGGCTTGGGCAATCTGCTCTCCCCGTATCGCCGACCGCAGGGTGAAGATCTTCTCCGCCGACTTGACCTGCGTTAACGCTTCTATGGGGTCAAGATCTTTAGTGAGATTGTAGTCGGCAAAGTGCCGATCTTCCTGAAGCTGACTGAATGCTTGAGCGACGAATCGGAGGTTGGCCACTGCCATCGCGTCTTCCCCCGCGAAGGGGAAATCTTTGGAGTTGAGGATTCTATTGGACGCGGTCTTCATCACGCCGTGATCATAGGCTCGCCCGAGAGCAGTACGCAGGGGCGCATTATTCCAATTAGACGTTGCTTCTGCGATTAAGAAATGGAATACCGCGTAGTATGCGGCGGATACCGCACGACGTAAGGTCAACTGAGTCGATGGAGTGACGTGGACAAGCTGGAGCGCCTGGTTTAGCAGATCGTCATGGTACGCCATCTATATCCAGTCAGGATCACGGCGCCGGTCCTGTTCAGACTTGCTCCTGAAGTTGAAATACGGCCGCAAGCCCCAGTTCTCAATGGGTCGTACCGCGTCGAAAAGCACTGTTGCGATCCGGCGCGTGAGGTCGGTAATCGTCTCTTCGCGGATATACGCGTCGGCCAGCAGGATGCGGAAGAAGAGTGACGGTTCTCCGGTCGAATCCGGTCCCAGACTGTAGGCGACGTGCACGACCTCCGGCCCTAAATGTTTCGCCGCGCCGGCGATGAGATCTCCAAGCTGGGCTTGGTTGACATATCCAGTGGGGACGGACACGATATCATTATCACGCCTCTGCGGGGCTGAAGCGAGGCGACCCAGTCGAACCAAACCATCGGTTCGATCACGTCCGACGCTTTCCGTGGTGATGTATAGCGAATCATTTGCCCTCAGAACCTGGCCGGACGGGTGTAACTGCCTAGTCGCGGGGGGGATGCACTCTGGCGGCCGAGACCCCGAAATCAACCCACGAGGCGTTTACGCAGAATCGCGGACACCATCGGGCCCTGGGAGGGGCCCAGATGACAAAAGAATTTCAGGTCTCCTCAGGCCGGCTTCTTGTTCTTGCCGCTTATCTGAACACGTAAAGGGCAGCGTTCGCGTCCTTGGCGGCGAGCAGCTCGGGGCCTTGAAATTCGAGTTCCGGCATGGGTTTGGCCTGGAATAACCTGCGGCAAGCTCTCGCCATGATGCGCGCCCAGCGGTTCGCCCGGTTGCGGCGGGCGCTGTCGGTTGTGATTCCGCTATTGGCGTACATTTGCCGGTACAACTTTGAAACGAATAAAAACGCGAGTCTCGCTCTGAGGTTCGGCGTACAACGGGAGCGTTTCCAGATATTGCTGAAGCTATAGAAGCGATCCCAAACTCCTTGGGTGCGGGCGCGCATTTCTTCCGACCCCATGGTGGGATGCGGCATGAACATCTTGGGCCGGTGCTCGGGTGGAATCAGCCAATATCGGGTCAACGGAACGCCGTCGACGGTGGGCACGTTCTCGCCGTGCGACTTTTCCCAGCGATCGAAGTCGACCGTGCCAGCGAAGGGAGTCAGCATCACAAACTGAGCGAACGTTACACCTGCTTTTTCGGCGAGACTGCAAGTGGCCTCAAATGTCCCAGTCCGGTCTGTTGGCAGACCGAAGATAAAGGACCCGAGCACGTGGACTCCGTGACGACGGAACGTCTGCAGGCGCTCGACGAGTTGGTCACCCGAGCAGTTGAAGTCTTTGTACACAGCCTTCAGGCCTTCTGGAGTCACCGCTTCGACGCCGACGAGGGCCCCCATAATATGAGCTGCCTTCATGGCGTCCAGAAATGCGGTGTCCTCGGCGGCCTCCATGGTGATCTGGGTGAAGAAGATCAGATCTTTGGGAAGCTGCGCCAGTTGAGCCATTAACTCAAACCGGTCGCCACGGATCTTCTTGAGTTGCCCGACTTTTTCAATGTTATTTTGCCGCTCGGCCAAGGCAATATCGGTGAGCGAGACCGGATAGAAGTTATCGTCGGCCAGCGCGATGAATCGGAACCCCATGCGCCGAAGCTCGACGATTTCGCGAATCACGTTGTCGTAGGGCCGCTGGCGCGGCCGCTGGCCGTCGGTGCGCCAGACGGAACAAAAAGAGCAATGCTTGGCGCAGCCCCGGACGGTCTGCACGGAGGCCCACATGTAGCTGTTCTTGGGCATCAGGTCCCAGCGCGCGGGCTTGAATTGATCGGGTTCCACGCGGCCGCCCTCGTAGATCCTGTGAGGCGACTTGGCGGCGCAATCGTGCAGTACGCGAGCCCAGGCTAAGTCGCCGTCTCCCTTTACAACGGCATGGGCACCGCCGCGCTCAAAAGCCTCCTCCGGATAGAGCGTGGCGTGGATGCCTCCAAAGATGACCCAGGCTCCCCGCTCGCGCGCGATGCGACCCACGGCATATCCGCGCAATGCATTGCCCGTGTGAATCCCGATCCCCACGACGTCGCCGGCACAGAGGCTGGCGGGATCAAGCTGCTCCAGAGTTTCGTCCCAAATGCGCGGTGTTCCGAAAGCGTCCGGCGTCGCGGCCGCCAGGACATATAGCCAGCGCGGCGTGATGACCGCCGTTCCGAATGCGGTATCGCTGGGGTTGATTAGGTGGACACACTGTGTATATATCGCGGGCCTCCGGTTCGCACTTCGAAGTGAACCAAGGCGACGAGCCAAGTAAAGCCACCAGAGTTCCCCAACCAGCATACATCCTTCATCAGCCGGGCACGCTTGTGACTCTTGTCTCATGCAAGATGAGCCTGAAGCGGGGCTGGATTCTCATACAAGATGAGCCTGAAGGAGGGAGAGATCGGGATGCTGGGGATTGATCATCAGCATGGACGATTCGGAAGCAGTGAGCCTGGAGCAGATCCGGGGGTTCCTGGTGGGGAGTGGAGAGGTTCGGTTTACGGGTTTGAAGCGGGCCGAGGTCTACAACTGGGTGGAGCGGACGCTGGTGCGGCACCAGTACGCAAGCTTGGGCCGTGCCGACAAGGGGGTGGTGCGGCAATACGTGGGGCGAATGACGGGACTACGTCGGGCACAGGTGACGCGGTTGATCGCAGGGCAGCGCAAGACAGGACGAGTTGTAACGGGTCACACTGTTTTCCCTCGACCTGCTCACGGTAGTTCCCAGCGAGATTTGTCGAATTGGCCCGCTTCCGAGTGCATAGTGACGTGAAGGACCGGGATAGGATACTCACCCGTGTAGGCACCGGTGGTATCCCGGAGCGTGGGAAAGCAAGTTAGAACGCCCGGCAAAAGCGGCCGGGCGCGCGTTTTATAGCCCAGGGCCTCCGCTCGGGAGTTTCACCAAAGAAATGCAGGCTGTTGTTGTGTCGGTCGGAAAGCAGAGAGCCCTCCCGCGCCCCGATTCGGGAACTGCGGGAGGGCTTTGGTGAGCCGATTTCTTCGGAGCCAACTCCGTCGCATCGGCCCTGGGCATCCACCCGGGCGCGACCCCGAGCGGACCTCGATGCGGCCAAGCGCAGCTACAGTGGTAGCCGGTATTGGCCGTCAACTTGAACAATCGATCCTTCGCGGCAGGCTTCGCCGATCGCCAGTTGGGCGGTGCGTTTGGAGCACTCGGTTTGCTCCATGACTTGCTGGCGGAGTTGGTTATAGCGAGCCTGCCGTCCCAGACCGGCCAGCGCCTGAGTTACATGCTCCTGCTCCACTTTCTTGCGCGCCACCGCTGCGCGGGCCGGCGCCGCCCCAGCGGCGGAAAAGCACAGCGTCTGCGGATCGAGTTGCAGCAAGCGAGGCTCAGAGGCCGCGGCGTAGCGAAACTGGAAGCGCAACTCCACGGCGGCGGCAAGATGGGCTGAGGGGCGCGTGAGCAGCAGGTAGGAATCGCCGACGGCATGCAGCGCCGAGGAACCGCGGAAAGCGCTGCCGATCTCTTCGCGGCCGATCGATTTGCGCACGTGATGCACCACAATGAGCGCGGCTTTGGAAGCATCGCGCAGCCGCAACAGGCTCTGGCACAGCGCCGCCATGGAGCGGGTATCGTTTTCGTCCTGATCGTGAGTCGAGTACAAAGGATCGAGCACGATCACTTCGGCGGCAGCCTGACGGGCGGCGTTGAGAAAGTGATTGAGTCCTTGCGGGGCGCTCAGCAGATTGCCGCCGGCCCGCGTGTCCACCAGCAGGTTTTGGTCGGCGGCGGCTCCCACGGATCGGCGCATCGATGCCAAGCGCCCCACAAACTGCGGCGTGGGCAGTTCGAACTGACAGACCAGAACCCGGCGCGCGGCGGGGATGGTGAAGCCGGCGCGATCTTCGCCGGCGGCCAGTGCCAGCGCCAGATTGGCCACCAGCAAGCTCTTGCCCACCTTGGGTTCGCCGCCCACAAACAGGATGCCTTGCGGCGGCAACAGTCCCGGCTCGATCCAGCCCGGCGGAGGGGAGGCCGGTTGCTCGGTGAGTAACTGCGCCAGCGATACCACCGCGGGTTTCGAGGGAGTCTTGGCGGCGTCCTCTTTCACAGCATCGCCTCCGTGGTGGCATCGAGTAAGATGGCTTCACTCACCGTCTGCGACTTACTCGTCGCCGCCAGCCGCAAAGCTGTCATGGCGAGCTTGTTGACTTTGCGCGGAATCCCCTTGGTGGCCTGATACATGCCCTGGCGGGCGGTCTCGTCAAACAGTATCTGCGACACACCGGCGGCTTTGAGTTGTTGCGCCAGATAGGCGTCGAGTTCGTCGCGCGTGAGTCCCTCCAGGTGATACTGCACGCCGATGCGTTGTCGCAAGGCTTCGTGCATCTGAAGGGAAAGCGTGCGCCGCAGCAGCGGCTGGCCGACCAGCAACAGGGTGAGATAGCGGGAGGAGTCCATGTCGAAGTTCAACAGCAGCGGGAGCTGTTCCAGGGCGGGATGCGGCAGCAAGTGGGCTTCATCGCAGATCAGAATGGGATGCTGCTTTTTACTCTGGTTCAGGCGCACGATGGCGCCGGCAATCTGGCGCATGAGGTCGCCGCGGAAGTGCGCCGGTTCCAGGTCCAGTTCCAAGGCGATCTGACGGAGCAGGTCCAGTGCCGAGCCCGAGGAGAAGTGCACGTAGAGGATCTTATATAGGTTGGGGTTGAGGGTCGTGGTGAACACGCGTGCGGCGGTGGATTTACCCGCGCCCACTTCGCCGGTGATCAGTCCGACGCCGTGATGTTGGGCGAGGAACTCCAGCCGCGTCTTGACCTGGTTCCAGGCCTGGGAAGCGAACAGTTGTTTGGCGTCCGGACTGTCGGAGAAAGGCGTTTTCTTGAAGCCGAAGAAGGATTCCCACATGGCTACTTCTCCTCCGTCTCCCAGGGCGGCAGCAGCCCGTTGACGACCGCATCGACCAGCCGCGCTACCCCTGCGGGCTTGCCTTCCGAGTAAATCTCCAGTTGGGTGAGATCGAGCGGATCGAAGCGCACTTCGATGCGTTTGCCGGCCAGATGCGCGGGTGCTTCAAAGAAACGATTCTTCAACAGGAAGGTGGAATCGCGGCGCACCAACCGGTCCACGCGATGAAAGAACAGACGCCGTAAATCGGTGTCCGGCGGAAGCTGACGGACCTGTTCGATATCGCGCTGCCAGCGCAGCAGCGGTGTGGTCTGGAGGGAGCTATGTTCGCGACGATGGTAGACGGTGTCGAGCCAATGCCACAAGCGCTCGTTGAGTTGCTCAATCGACAACAGGACCTTGGGATCGAGTGAGGCCAGAAACTGTTCGCGCACGGAACGGAAGAAGCGTTCGATCTTGCCGCGGCCTTCGGGCTGATAGGGAGGGGTGTGCACGATGAGAATGCCGATGGAGGCGGCGATGCGGGCCAACTGCGGCGAGCGGTAGATCTTGGCGTTGTCCATGTAGAGACGGGTGGGGATGCCGCGGGCGGCGATGGCCTGGCGCAGGCAGTCCAGGAAAGCATCCAGTCCCTGGTTGGGATAGAACTGGGCGTGCGGGATGAGGCGGCTGGCATCGTCGAGAGCGGCCTGAAGGAAGACTTGCTGCTTGCCGCCGCCCGGCCGCCCGACCCAGGGTCCGAACAACATGTCGCTCTGCCAGATCTGATTGGCAAACTGCGCTTCGTATTTTTTATGCGCGGTAGCTTTTTCAAGCAACAGTTGGCGTTCCGTGAGACCGCGAGCGCGCAGGAAACGATAGAGAGTGGAGGCCGACAGGCCGGCCTGATTGGCGGTGGCCAGTTCGCGCAGCAGAGCCGCGCCGGTGCGATGCGGGTTCTCGCGTTTGAGCCGTTCGATGAGAGCGGCGGTGTCGGGCGCGACGGCACGGGCTTGTCCGCGATCCTGTCGCGGTTGGGGAGACAACGCGGCCAGACCGTTGCGGCGATAGCGCAGCGACCAATCCAGCAGCGTGTCCACCGAGACCTGGCGGCGGGTGGAATGAGGAATGTCGTAGAGGCGGGCGGCGATCTGCTGCGCGCGCCGAGTGAGTTCGCCGCGGGGCAGCGTCTCCAGCACCAGAGGCGCAATCAGCCCGTAACGAAATAGCGCGACTTTTTCGGCCTTGTTGTCCATCGAGTGTTTCTCCTGGACGGCATCTTACGGTGGAAGGCTTCGCGGTTCCATGCAAATGGTGTGTGGGGAGGCTCAGACGGGCGCTGCGACGGAGGAGAATGCGGCGCGGCGGCCGTCGGGAGCCAGACCGCGCGGCCAGCCCAGCAGATGGCAGCGCACGCCGGCAAACAGGAAGCGATGAGCGGCGATCCAGCCGATGGATTCGAGCATGGTCAGGGCGCGGTGGACGAAGTCGGGCGCGGGAGCGGGTTGAGTCAGCGCGGCCAGCGCGGCGCACAGCGCTTGGGCCTGCGCGCGGAAGCGGCGAACCCAGAACTGGCCGCGCTGGTAGGGCATGGGAGGCGGCGCGGTTTTCGCTGCGGCTGGCAGCGTTTGTCCGCCGAGCAGACGGGCGAGGAGGAACAGCGCCATCACCATCAGGCTCGACCGCAGGTAGGGCAAGATGAACTCCGGCAGTAGAGAGACAGTGCGCCGGCAGGCGTGGCACAAGTAGCGGCGCACGCGAATCACGCCGTCGAAGGCTGTGTCGATGAGCGTGCGCGTGTAGAAGCCATGCGCGCTGAGTGGACGCTTGGTCTGGCACTGCGGACAGTGGCTGGGACGATGAGCATCGGGGTTGGATAGCTGCTCGTTGTATTGTTGGACCGAGCCGGCAAATGGGTGTAGGATCTGCATAGGATCTGGCCTCTGGGAGGTACGAACTCCCAAAGTTCATTCCGCGGCGGGGGAACTCTTTTGGTGGTGTAGCCAAGGCGGAGTTCCTCCCGCTCACTTCGATCTATTATGCAGAGACCGCTTCGGCGGCATGGGATTGCTGCGGGATCGTGCCATCCCGCTGGCGTTCGCACGCTCCGCTCCGCGGGCACCTCTCGCTCCCTTCCGGGACGGCGGGAACTAATCTCGGAAAATCGGCTCGCTACGCAGGGGAAAATCGCGACCCGTTACACGAGTGAAGGCGGTCGAGTATCAGCGCACCAAGTTTGCAACGCGCTACACAGCGGCCGACGTGGGCTTGCTGGCCTACGTGGACAAAGCGCACGGGAATCTCAGCGGTCCGGCGACCCGGCGGATTCTGGAGCGCGAATACGCCGACTATGGCCAACTCGCCTACCAGCGGCTAGCCCGGATCTCGGTGGCGCAGATCTACCGATTCCGAAACTCGGCCGGCTATCGCAAGCGCAACACCAGCTATCAGCCGACGCGGCCCATGGTGATTCCCATTGGCGAACGGCGCAGACCGCAGCCGCAGGGCTTGCCCGGATACCTGCGGATCGACACCGTGCACCAAGGCGACCAGGATGGCCACAAGGGCATCTATCCCATCAACGCGGTAGACCAAGTAACGCAATGGGAGATCGTTGCCGCCACACCGCAGATCTCGGAGTTATGGCTGATTCCATTGCTCGAAACGATGCTACAGCAGTTTCCGTTTGTGATTCGCGGCTTTCATTCCGACAACGGCAGCGAGTTCATCAACTACACCGTGGCCCGGCTGTTGAGCAAGCTGTTGATCGAGCAGACCAAGTCGCGGGCCCACCATTCCGGCGACAACGGATTAGTGGAGGCCAAGAACGGCGCGGTCATTCGCAAACATCTCGGCTTCGGCCACATCGGGGTGCAACACGCTGCGGCGGTCGATACCTTTCACCGCGAGCAACTCAACCCTTACGTCAACTTCCATCGGCCTTGCGCGGTGCCGTCGATCCTCACCGAACCCAACGGCAAACGCCGCCGTATCTATCTGCGCTGGGCCACTCCCTTCGAGTTACTCCAAACAGTCCCGCATTGCGAGAGCTTGCTACGTCCTGGTGTCACCCTGGCCCAGCTCGAAGGCTTCGCCCAGCATCAATCCGATACCGAAGCCGCGCTCGACATGCAACGCGCCAAGCGCCAGCTGCTGGCTCGCATCGCCAAGCTCAGCGCCTGAGCCGGCCACCGGAGCGCACCGAGCGCCGTGGAAATGCCGGGCCATGGACAGCCGTGGAAAACCGCCATCGCTCACGCTCTGGGCGCTGCGCTCGGTTTCCCACCGCTGCCCACCGCCCTTGGAAAACGCGGCGCGTTTCCCACATTCCCACCGCGCCGACCATTGTTCTTTTTCCCTCTCAAAACATCACAGAAAGGACCCCAAACCGATCAACTCTCGCCATCGACCTTCAGGCTCATCCTTCGATGAGAAAATGCTTGTGCGCACTGTGGAAAGTGCCAAATCCGACGGCCACCATCGCATGCAACAGGTTGGATTTGCGCGTGCGATGCCGGTAAGAAGTCCGGTTGGCGGACACGCGTTTGCACTGCCCATACTGGCGCCGGACAGGTTTACTCGGACGCCGTTTTCTGAACCGCCGCCGGCGACCATACGCCGAGCACATCATGCTGCCCTCGAAAGCGCTTAGGCTGGAGCGTTTCCGTGCCGCACTCAGCTCTTTCGTTCCAGATCCTAGACGCGCATTACAGTGCAGGGGTGCCAGATCGGCTTGGGCAATCTGCGATCCTGGTATTGTCGACCGCACGGTGAAGATCTTCTCCGCCGACCTGACTTGCGTGAACGCCTCCATGGGATCAAGAGCCTCCATGGGATCAAGAGCCTCCATGGGATCAAGAGCCTCCATGGGATCAAGAGCCCCCATGGGATCAAGAGCCCCCATGCGATCAAGTTCCTTAGTGAAGGTTACAGCCGGCAAATTGCGATCCTCAAGCTATTGAGCTTCGCATAATATAGAGTCAGTCAAGGGACAGTTCGGCCTGCTTCCAGAAGGCAGTAATGAGGCGTGGGCGGCGGCGCATCCGTTTTAGCGTCTTGCGCGCCGTATCATTGAGCGACCAGAAGTCCTTCGGGCAAACATTGGGCAGGGTGTGCTGCTTCCAGTAGGCCCAGATGTACTCGACCGGGTTGAGCTCAGGGGCATAACCCGGCAGGTATTCGACGCACAGCCGTTGGCGATTCTGATCAATGAAGTCTCGCGTGACCTTGCTTTTGTGCGCGGACAGCCGATCCCATACGATGGTCAGCGGTCCTGGGATGTGGCGCAGCAACGCCCCCAGAAACTCCACGACCTCGGCACTTTTGATCGATCCTTTGTAAAGACGGAAGTAGAAGTTGTAGAAGGTCAGGCCGGCGACGGCCGACATCTTGTCCCAGTTGAAGTTGTACTGCAAGATGGGGGTCTGGCCGCGCGGCGACCAAGTCCGCACCCGGTGAGGCCGCTGGCTCACTCCGCTTTCGTCGATGAAGACGATCGTACGGCCTTCCGTCTGGGCTTTTTTTAATATCGGGCCAACGCACACGCTTCCATTGGCGGATTGCTTCCTCGTTCCGTTCGCGCGCCCGACCTTCCGGGCGCTGGCAACTCCAACCCAGGCCGTCCAGCACCTTCCAGACATGGCCGGGATGGTATTGAACGCCGAACTCGCTTTCGATCAGGTGGGCAATTCGCCAGCAGGTCCACAAGGGCGTTTCGTATCCGAGTACCTCCGGGCCTTTTTGCAACAAGTCGCCGAGGCGCTCCAGATCCGCTTCGCTCAACTCCGGCTTGCGGCCCGCGCGTCCGGCTGTCTTCAACGCTTGCTTGCCGCCCTTGTTGTATTCCTCCGCCCACCGGCTCACCGTTTGGCGGCAGACTTTCAGCCGACCCGCGATTTCGGATTGGTTGAGATCTCCCTTCTCCAGCAGTCGAACGGCTTTCATCCGGCGCTTCTCCAGCGCTTCAAAATCACGTGCCTCTCCAGCGGGATTGCCCATACTGAGTCAAACCCATTCTCCCGCGAAAAGTGTCGCTATATTATGCGGATGTCAATAATGGCAGCTCTTGCGGCGTGGTGACCATTCTCAGAGCCTATCGGGATACGCCGCGCGGGGCCGTTGGATTGGCACGCGTCATTTGGCGCGCGTCATGGCGATCCGACGAAGCACAAACTGGTTATTGGGAAGCTTCTGGTTCCAGTGCTGCCACAGTTGCAAACGGCGGGCATCAAAAGAAGCGGCCTCGGCAGCAAGCCCAGCGCGGCCGAGGATGGCGCCCAGCGCGGCATAGTGGCTGGAAAGATGATAGGCATCTTCCAAGTCATTCCAGGGATCTGGATTCGATGCCATCGCCTTAGCCACCAGTTCTCGATAAGCTTGAGCAGCTTTTTCTAACTGCCCTACCTCCGCGTAATGGTCCGCTGAGGCTCGCATTGCGATATCCGCCTCGCTATCCAGCGTAATCTTCTGGGCGGGGTAGTCCTTGGTTTCTCGCAACAAGCTGAAGGCGTTCTCGATCCTTTGCGTGGCTTCATTCTCCTGGTGCAGCCGGCGCAAAACGTACGAGGAACCGGCGAGGAGCACCGCTTCGTCCCGCCTGGTCTCGTCGTTGCTATTTCTTACTTTGCGTATCGTCTCAATGGACCGGTCATAAACGGCCAGCGCTCCCCTAGGATTGCTGTCCAGCAGAACATCGCCGAGCCGCCGGCCCACCTCCGCGAAAAGCATGTGGTGGTGATTGTCGTCCGGATCTTTGTTGACCAATTCACCAGCGATATCGAGCGCTCTGCGGAGTGTCTGGGCCGCTTCCGCCGGGCGATCGAGATTCACTTCGGCGCGTTCTCCTAAAATCGAACCTTCGCGCCACAAGGCGAGTGCGAGATTGGCGCGCTGCCATGTTTTGTCCTGATCCGCCAGCAGTTGTTCCTGGATCTTTCGCGATTCTTGAATGGCTTCAAGCGCCCGGTCCAGGTCGCCCGAATCGCGCAGCGCTACGGCCATGATGCCAAGCGCGAGACTGCGCTGCGGGGCGGCGGAGGGAAGCGGCTGCGACACCTCAATGGCGCGGCGAGCGTAGCGAACGGTGTCCGCGTAGCGGTGGTTGTCGTCAAACGTAACGGCGACGTTGCCGTACATGAACGCGGCTTCGCGGATTTCCCACGGCCCGAGTCCGCCTGCGGTGGTGTAACGGTCGAGCTGTTCGGCCGCCTTCCGAGCTTGCAGGAGCGATTCGCCGGGCCGATTCTGCATGGAAGCCACGGCCATGCGATCGTGCGCGACGGTGGCCGACGTCAGGAGCGCGCGCGGATATTTGGGATCAACCTTCAGAACCGATTCCACAAACGCGCCGGCCTTGCGCAGGCTTTCTTCAGCCTCCGCGAATTGTCCCAGGTTGGAATTGACCGGCACCCCCTGGATCTGGGCCAATTGCAGATACGCGCTGCCGATTTCCATGGCGAGATCCTTGTCGCCGCGAGTTTCCGCGCCTACTCGTTTCAGGTATTCGAGAGACGTGGATACGATCATCTGGCGCGCCTTGGTATTTCCCGGGGTGTTGCGGATTTGCGCATCGATGTCGAAGAGCTTGTTGGCCAGTTCGCGAACCTGCAGGAATCGCTGCTCGGCAATTGCGCGCTGGCGATTTGCGATGTATACACCCGCCACCAGGCTGGCGATCACCATGGCAGCCGCTGCCAGCGGGAGCCAGAAGCGGCGCACAAATTTGCGGGCGCGGTATGCCAAGTCACCCTTTCGGGCGCGAATTGGGCGCGATTCGAGGAACGCCTCCAGGTCTTCGGCAAACTGTTCCGCCGTGGCGTAGCGCTCCTGCGGATCTTTCCGCAGGGCCTTCATCAGAATGAGCTCGAGGTCGCCCTTGAGGGCCGGCGTCCACTTGCTGGGGCGAGTGACTTCGCGGGTGCAGACGGCGGCCAGGATTTCCTCCGGCGAACCGCGGCCAAATTCATGCGGCGGCCGGCGAGTCAGCAGGCGATAGAGCACCGCGCCCAACGAATAGATATCGGTGGCCGTGCTCACGGTCCCGCCCGTTATCTGTTCGGGACTGGCGTATTCGGGCGTCAACATCCTCAGGCCGGTGGAGGTGGAATCATTGGTCAGATAAATCAGCTTGGCGATGCCGAAATCCAATAACTTCGGTTCACCATCCTCGCTGACGAGGATATTGGTGGGCTTGAGGTCGCGATGCACGATTAAGTTGCGGTGCAGGTAGGCGACAGCCGTACAGACTTTCGCGAACAATGCGACGGTTTTGCGCAGCGGAAGTTCGCTGGTAAATACGTCGATCGGCTTTCCGTCCACGTATTCCATCGCGAGGAAGGGCTGTCCGTCCTCCAAATGGCCCGCATCAAGAAGGCGCGCGATATTGGGATGGGCAAGCGTCGCAAGGATCTGGCGCTCCTGCAGAAAACGCTCGCGCTCCAGATAATCAGCGCCAGGCCGGAGCAGCTTTACGGCGACCTGCTGGGTGACTTCGCCGTCGGCGCGCTCCGCCAGGTAGACGGCGCCCATTCCGCCGCGCCCGATCAGACGAACCAGCCGGTAGGGCCCGCACCTTTGGCCCACCCGGTCAAGATGGCCCAGTGCCCGTTGGGCGGCGAGTTCGATATCGCGTTGGAGCAGTCCGCTGGCGCTTGGATCGAAAGCCAGCAACTCCTCTACCTCACGGCGAGTTTGCTGATCGACGCCATGCCGGGTGAAATACTGCTCGCGCGCGGCCGGAGAGAGGTCGGCCAGTTCGTGAAACAGATCTTCCAGGCGGCTATTCATACAGCCACCTCTTTGCGCAGCCAGGCCTGCGCGAGCCGCAACTCGCGCCGGACGATGTGGACGGAGATGGCGAGGACTTCGGCGGACTCTTCCGCGGTCATGCCGCCAAAAAAACGCATTTCCACCAAGCGGGCTTTTCGTGGATCATCTTGGGCCAGCCGTTCCAAAGCTTCATCAATCGCGAGCAGGGACTTGTCGGGTTGCCGGCCGATGTCGGGGAGTTCGGCGAGTTGGATTTCCTGCGCCGCGTTGCGCTTGGCGGCGGCGCGGCTTCGAGCCGAGTCCACCAGGACCTGGCGCATCAGCCGCGAGGCAATGGCGTAAAAATGCGACCGGTTTTCGTAGGAGGGATGATTTCCCCCGGAGAGCCGCAGAAAAGCCTCATGAACCAGGGCCGTGGTTTCGAGGGGACGGTCCCTTCCTTCGCGGCGCAAATGTGCTGAAGCCAGCTTCTTCAGCTGGCCGTAGACCAGCGGCATCATGGCGTGCATGGCCTGCTGATCGCCCTGGTGAACGCGCTGCAGGAGTTCAGTGATTTCCACGGCGGTTGCCATATTTTAACCCAGGCCCGGAGCGAAGTCGCAGCCCTCCACTAGTACCCGGTACTGTTTTCGCGGAAACGGACTAATTTGACGCGTGGAATCCGCACATAGATACAGAGAACCTGGTGCAGAGGGTGCTCCACCGGGTAGTCCGAGGAGGAGAAATGACGATGAGATGCAAAGAAATTGGCGTATTGATCACAATCTTTACCATGGCGACGAATGCGAGTCCGCAATCGCTGCCCAATCTGTTCCCGCTGCCCAATGGCAGCGGGCTACTCGAAACATACAACATCAATAATGCTCCGATCAGTTTGACGGGAGCTTTCTTTCAATCGCTGGGCACGAACGGGAGGTCTTGTTCCTCCTGCCATCTGCCTACGGAAGGCTGGGGTGTTTCCGCGGCCGAGATCCAGCTGCGTTTCCTTTTGACGCAAGGTCTGGACCCCATCTTCCGAACCAACGACGGCTCGGACTGCGATCAGGGTGTTAATACATCAACATTGCAGGGGCGCCGGCAAGCCTACAGCCTTTTACTGAGCCGCGGCCTGATTCGCATCCCGCTGGCCGTGCCGGCGGGCGCTGAGTTTCGGGTGGCGAACGTAAGCAATCCCTACGGATGCAACGATCCGTCGACCCTGTCCATGTATCGCCGTCCGCTGCCAGCAACCAACCTGCAGTTCCTTACCACCGTCATGTGGGATGGCCGGGAATCCACTCCACCGACGACGCAAAAGATCACTTACCCGAACACCGGGCAGTTGCTGGCCGATCTGGCTCAGCAAGCGATCGATGCTACGACAACACACGCGCAGGGCGCCGTCCCCACGGCTGCTCAGGTGCAGGACATCGTGAATTTCGAGACATCCTTGCGGACCGCCCAAGCGTACGACTACAGCGCGGGGGCTTTGAACGGCAACGGAGCAACCGGCGGACCGGTCGCGCTGGCGTCGCAGCAATTCTTCGTTGGGATCAACGATTCGTTTCCCGCCAGCTTTGGCTACAACCCAACGGGCGCGGCGTTTAATCCGAATATCTTTACTTTGTTTACGGCTTGGGTGAATTCGCAGTCCAGCCAGAGGGCCAGTATTGCGCGCGGTGAGGCATTGTTCAATTCAAAACCGATCACCATTTCCGGCGTCGCGGGCATCAACGATGTGGTTGGGCTTCCGGCTTCGTTCTCCGGCACTTGTGGAACTTGTCACGATTCGCCCAACGCCGGCGATCACTCCGTTTCGGTGCCGCTGAATATTGGAGTTGCGGACCTGACCAACCCCTTGGGAGTCAGTTATCTTCCGGTGATCACCTTGGTGAACAACACCACCAACGAAACCGTGCAAACAACGGATCCGGGGCGCGCGATGATCTCCGGGAAATGGGCGGACATCAGCAAGGTGAAGGGTCCGGTTCTGCGCGGGCTGGCCAGCCGTGCGCCGTACTTTCACAATGGCTCGGCCGCCAGCCTGCAGGAGGTACTGGTGTTCTACGACAAACGATTCAATATTGGATTTACGAATCAGGAAGAGGCCGATCTGGTTGCATTCCTGAACACGCTTTGAGGGCCCCGGCAATCACTTGGTGTAAAACGCCCTAGCCGCGGATGTGCCCTTGCCGAAGAGTGCCGCTAATGTTTCTCGTGCTAGTTCTTAAACGCGCGTTCCTTTCCCGCCAGCTTTGGCTTCAACCCAAGGGGCGCGCGTTTCATCCTAATATCTTTACGTTTAGAGGAAAGGAGCTTCCTGAATGCCGCCACCTACAACCCCTTCGCAGACTCCCTCGCAGACTCCCGGTTGTCCGCCACCCTTCGATGAACCTGATCGCCGCATCGGCGACGGCGGCCCTGACACCGAGCTATCCGATCCGGGCATCCCGGTGTTTCCGTCAACAGACAGTCCGAAATATGATGAGATCATGCAGGGCCAGATAGGCAATTGTCCGCTTATGGCCATCCTCGGCGGAATTGCCAACGCGAAGCCCACTTTTCTTCGGGATATGGTCCAGGAACTGCCAGGGTGCAAGGTGAGGACCCGGTATGGCAAAAAGAACTACGTTTCAAACGCAATCACGGTTAAGTTCACGGATCGGACAATCTTTGTTTCGAAGATGCTGTGGCGAGATGAAGGCGGCGATCTTCTCTATGCCCACGGCGCGAACAGTAAAGCTAGCTGGATGAGCTACGTTGAGAAGGCATATGCTCAGAGAGGGTTGGGCGGATACCCCGATCTTGACGGACAGAGCATTTCTGGCAAGAAACCTACTGCGAATGCCTATTTCGAAAAAGTGTTAGGCAGCCCGGAACAGCTGATGATTTCCGGAGCAAAAGACCAGGAGATCTGGGACTTCATCAGCGACCCGAAAACCTACGCGATCTTGGGTGGAAGCAAAAAGACCGGGGTGGGTGATAAATACGTTCCCGATCATGGGTACACCGTCATTGCCGCCGATAAAAAGCACGACGCGATCACTCTGTACAACCCGTGGGGCTGCGACAACGGCTTCTGCGGCAGCAAGGCGCCCTTGACCAACCTTGCGACCTTCCGAAATGTTTTCGAATTCCTGCTCAGGGCCAAAGTATAGGCCAGGTTACGCCACGCTGCGGGCTGTTCCGTGGCTGTGTGCCGAGGGCGGGGAGGGTCCTGTTGCTTCAAGAGTGGAAGCACAAGGCAGCTGACTGGGAAGCTCTGCGGATCAGTCAGCAGAAGCGCATCATGAGACGCACCAAGGGACGCACCAAGCTCAACAGCATCGAACTCGGAAACAAGCCGTCGGACTCGCGTGTCGCTCGCACTGATCAGGACGAGTTTGGCAACATCTTTCGCCGCAACATGCCCTACGCAAGCGCCGACGACCATGGCACGATGTTCGTTGGACTCAGAGCGGAGCAGAGAAGGCTTTGCAGAATGCTCCAAGCGCGATGCGCTGACACGCTTTACCCAGCCGTTGACTAGCTCTTATTATTTCGTGCGTTCCGTCGAAAGCTGCGGCGCTTGCGGTAAGCCGACGCAGGGCTTATCAGGATCTCCCTTCCCTGGCAGGGCAGAGCGGAGCATAGGCGACCGCAGGCTCATACGGTTTCCGTGGACGGCGTTTCATGGGAGAAATCCCTGTTGTCTTCGGGGCGGCGCGTGGCGACCTGCCGCAAGCTTGCTCCGGGTGGGCCGTTCTTCGCTCGAAAATCAGAAGGTTTCCTATAACCTGCGTATACTGACGGCCGATCACGGCAAAGGGTTTGAAGGCTCGAAAGTAGCCGGCATTTTGACTCGCAGGCCCCGTAGCTCCTACACTTTTTGCGCTGGCGTCCACATCAGGAAAGCGGCGGGCGTCGATCGTCGGGAACCGCTGCGTGGAACGAGGGCTGCGCCGGGCCGTGCTGTCTGAGGTGGGCGCGAAGGCCAAGCATGTCCCCACGCCTCGCCCGGCAATTGAACAATCGCCGTAAATCCTTCATCCGCAGTGTGCTATTAGGGGTAAACGTACCATTGCATTCTTTCGGCTGGCCATTGCGTTTGTGCTGTGCGAGCGGTGAGCGAAGCAACGCTGGCGCCCGACATGTTTATTGGTCACGTAATAGGTCGGCTTCAGACTGGCGGCGGCTGCTTAAATAGTGGTCGATGCTGCCCCTGTGAAAAAATTCTCGGCGCGACGCGCTAAATGTTCACTCGGATTTCGCTTATATAAGTGAGTCTGGAAGATTCCAGCCTTCAGGAGGGCAAAATGCCGAAATCTGTCGCCGGAAGTCTTAGGAGAATCGAGTGCGCCCGCGTTTTCGCGATCATGGCGTTCCTGGGCTACGCCGTTTCGGCGGCCGCCTCGTCGGTGTGGCAGGTTGGCGACGAGACAACCTACAATCAAGGTGTCTGGGGCGCTCCGCCCAACAATGTGGGTGCCGAACTTCTCACGGCCGAGTTCAACACGGTCTACGCGTCCGAAGGCGGCGTCATTGTGGGCTCGACCAGCGGTTTTACAATGGTGTTCACCGATAGTACGGCTGTGGACGCCTACGAACCCTCGGTAGGTCCTTACGCGCCGCTCAACAGTAATGTGTTGAATCCGATCACGACGTTGTCCGGAGCCTTCGGCGGAGATGTGCTCGCACTGGAATTCAACGTCGATTTTTCGGATGCTGGCTTTCTTCCCGCAGCCTCCGGCATTCCCTTTGGGGATCTCCTGCTTGAGGGGTTTAGCACCTTGCCGCAGCTAGACGGTCTGACCGTGCGCCAGTTTCTCGGGGACATGAACATATTGCTGGGCGGCGGTTCCAGTATCGTCAGCATCGATGACCTTGGTACGATTGTTAACGACTTGAATAGCTCCTTCTCCTTTGGCACGCCTGATCAGTTCGCCCAAGACCATCTGGTTGCCCCGACCGTGGTCACTGCGACGCCGGAGCCGTCGAGCCTGGCACTCATAGCCGTCCTGCTTGGCCTCGCCGCGACAGCGCACTTTAAACGGCGCCAAAGCTAAAACTCCCGGCCAAGCAGATTTAGCGTCGACGACCAGGGCGCGATTCGTTGGACTCGGTGCGGAGCGGAAATGGCTTTCCAGAATGCTCGAAAGCGTGGCGGGCCTGATCACCGGCAAGCGCGATGCGCTCACGCGCTTTACTCAGCCGTTGACTGGCTCTTATTTATTTCGTGCGTTCCGTCGAAAGCGGCGGCGCTTGCGGTAAGACGACGTGGGACCTATCAGGAGCTTCCTTCCCTGGCAGGGCAGAGCGGAGCGGGCCGAAAGGAGGTCGGCGAAACTCTCGGGGTTCAACTCAATCAGGAACCACGAGCGCGCCTCTCGCAAAACGGGTTCGCGGCGAAGGTCGAACAGCTGAAGATTCAATTGAGCATTCTCGAACGGTGTGGCATGATGATCTGAGTGTAGGGGCTGCCCAACACCAGCTCTACTCATCACGTCTCCTCTGACGCGCTGATTACGCCCGTGTAGTTGCGTGGCATATATAACCTTGGCAGCCTAAAATCCACCTTGGCGGTGATGCCGGCCTGAAGGCTGAGCGTGAGCGGCTGCGGGATAAAATGTGGAAAGGTTGTATCCGCTGCGCGCCACCCTAGGGGTTGGGGCAGCTCAGCGATGTGGTAGGTGCGATGCCGCGAGCGCCATTCCAGCGCGGAAGAGCATTCTCAAGGGCCAGTTACCGCGCGCGGAAGCCTCAGCGTTCTGAAGTGAGGCATCGCCTGCCAGCCTGCTTGCCAAAGCGGTATCTTCCGATCATCAAAACCCCCGCGATCAGGAGCAGCCCGATCATAGATGGTTCTGGCGTCGGGGATGGAGTCGCTAGAAAGCCGTCGACATTGGTTCCGTCGGAGTAGAATCCCACCAGGTCCCCTGCGTTGTTGATGCCGTTAATCGTCGTTCCAGTTACACCTATTGAGCTTCGCATAATATAGAGTCAGTCAAGGGACAGTTCGGCCTGCTTCCAGAAGGCAGTAATGAGGCGTGGGCGGCGGCGCATCCGTTTTAGCGTCTTGCGCGCCGTATCATTGAGCGACCAGAAGTCCTTCGGGCAAACATTGGGCAGGGTGTGCTGCTTCCAGTAGGCCCAGATGTACTCGACCGGGTTGAGCTCAGGGGCATAACCCGGCAGGTATTCGACGCACAGCCGTTGGCGATTTTGATCAATGAAGTCTCGCGTGACCTTGCTTTTGTGCGCGGACAGCCGATCCCATACGATGGTCAGCGGTCCTGGGATGTGGCGCAGCAACGCCCCCAGAAACTCCACGACCTCGGCACTTTTGATCGATCCTTTGTAAAGACGGAAGTAGAAGTTGTAGAAGGTCAGGCCGGCGACGGCCGACATCTTGTCCCAGTTGAAGTTGTACTGCAAGATGGGGGTCTGGCCGCGCGGCGACCAAGTCCGCACCCGGTGAGGCCGCTGGCTCACTCCGCTTTCGTCGATGAAGACGATCGTACGGCCTTCCGTCTGGGCTTTTTTTAATATCGGGCCAACGCACACGCTTCCATTGGCGGATTGCTTCCTCGTTCCGTTCGCGCGCCCGACCTTCCGGGCGCTGGCAACTCCAACCCAGGCCGTCCAGCACCTTCCAGACATGGCCGGGATGGTATTGAACGCCGAACTCGCTTTCGATCAGGTGGGCAATTCGCCAGCAGGTCCACAAGGGCGTTCCTCCGGGCCTTTTTGCAACAAGTCGCCGAGGCGCTCCAGATCCGCTTCGCTCAACTCCGGCTTGCGGCCCGCGCGTCCGGCTGTCTTCAACGCTTGCTTGCCGCCCTTGTTGTACTCCTCCGCCCACCGGCTCACCGTTTGGCGGCAGACTTTCAGCCGACCCGCGATTTCGGATTGGTTGAGATCTCCCTTCTCCAGCAGTCGAACGGCTTTCATCCGGCGCTTCTCCAGCGCTTCAAAATCACGTGCCTCTCCAGCGGGATTGCCCATACTGAGTCAAACCCATTCTCCCGCGAAAAGTGTCGCTATATTATGCGGATGTCAATAAGGCGGCACTGGATGATGCCAGCGGATCGTCGATTGTCTCGAAGCTATCGGTGCCGAGGTTGAATAACAGCCCATCTGTCACGCCGCTGCCATCCACATAGCTTCCGACGACTTCATCGCTGGCGTTAATTCCCAAAAACATTGTGTCAGTTCCAGACGGATCACTGTAGCTGGTAAATGTGCCGGCGTTATCGATGAACCCGTACGTTTCGCCCCCGCCGGTTATGTAGTATCCAGTGATCACGCCGGCGTCATTGATGCCGGTTGCGATTGTGCTCGTCGCATCGAGTCCACCCGGCAAGGTAATCGGGGTGAATGACTTGGTGCCGATATTGTAAACGTAGGACTGATTGTCGCCGCTTCCGTCCACATAGGAGCCGACCGCGTTACCGTTATCATTGACGCCCAGGAGTTGATTGACTGAGCCAGTTCCGACGGGAGTCAGGGGGTCAGAAACCGATGTGAAGGTCCCGCCTACGTCCACAAAGCCTAAGTTGTTGCCGGCGCCGTCAATATAGAAACCGACCGTAGTGGTGGAGCTATTAGGGGCAATGCCTGTTACTTGCGTCTGCGCCGATCCAGGGTAATTCTCGTTGTTGTACGACCCAGGGCCGTAAGGCGACGCGAGCGTGTATCCGCTATTTGGCACGTTTGTTCCATCGCCGAAGTAGCCAACAATAGTTGGACTGGCTAGACTGTCAATGCCTAAGAGCTGATTGAAATTGGTGTCGCCGTTGTCGTCGAGCGTTTGGAATGAATAAAGAGGCGAACCATTCGCCGAGGTTGTAAACGATGCCATTGCAATGGCCAGGGCGAACAACGCGGGCGCCATCTTGAAATCGGTAGACGTTAATCGAATCATCTGATCGATCCCTCCTTGCAGGAGAAAGGAGTATACCAAAGATTGTCATTGGCCGAGCTATCTTCCATTACTATGAGTACTACACGTCGCCACGGAAATCCTTGCTTTATCATGCCGCCCGGTATCTGTGGTCGCCTGGCATCTGGGGATCGGTTTAGAAACCACCTGGACGAAAAACGGCCTACTCGTGGATTTGCGCTGGTCGAGGGCGAACATATGGACATGACTCCTGTGAAAGCGCGCATCACTGTCCGGTGACCGGCCGCTAGTGCGCGGGGGCGGCATCCAGCGGATTCAGGCCTCTGGGATAGCCTGGATCCATGGCGGCTAGGTCCGTCCGATAACTGACTGAGTTGGCCGTGGGGAAATTGGCGGGAACCTTCTGTGTCACGTTGCCGGTTGCGGCCCATTCGGTCCCGCGCTGAAAGGTCACCACGAAATCCACCGAGCTGAGCGCGTTGATATCGTGCCCCAGCGTGGTGTGGAACACGCGGCCGCGGCCGTAGCTGAGGGCCATCAACATCGGTTCATCGTGACCGGTTCCGTTGTTGGCGGGATCGGAGTACGCAGTGGCGAGAACCGTCATATTCTTGCCGGGGCCGCGGAGCCGGGCGTACAGCTCATCGCCCCGATGCATCCAAAGCTTGGGCAGACCGTTAGTGATGGGATGATCCTGGCGAACCGCGATCTGGAATGGCGTACGGCGGCCGTGGCTGCCGGCTGGTCCCGGAGCGGGATCGGACACCAGTTGGCCGTCCTTGAAATACCAGAACGGCCCATTTTTTTCCGTTCGGCCGCGCCACCCTCCCACGCCGATCATCTCGTTAAACGCCGGCCAGTTGGGGAACGCGTTATCGGAGGCATGCACGCTGACGAAGCCTCCGCCGCCGCGCACGTAATTCTCAAACGACGCTTTTAAGTCCGCCGGCCAGCGCTCGTCGGGCGCGTCGTAATTCCACACTACGACTGAATACTTCGCGAAATCGGGGTGAAACGCGCTGAAGTCGCCGCCGGCGGGAGGCGCTGCTACCACATCCACCTGGAACAGGCTGGTCTCCTCCAGTTCCTTGCGAAGCACGGGCGTGGTGAGCTGCCATTTGTGATAAGGACCGGCGCTTTCGCCATCGAGGAGCATTACTCGAATCGGTGGACGAATCGCGGACCGGATCTGCGCCGCTGCTGACGGCAGGGCAAACGCGTACAGCGAGCTGCCACCGCCCACCACCAGATACTGTCTGCCGTCCAGCTCATAAGAGATTGGAGCATTTCCAATCCTCTGGATGGACTGCGTGCCACAGCGTGGCGCCGTCGCTCGATCGCAGCGCCATTGCATTGCCGGACACGTCGCCGCTGAAGGTCAAGCCTGTTGCAGTGGTGAGCACGCCAGCCGTGCCTGCGCCATCGCCGATCGGATGGTTCCATACGATCTTTCCCGTGTGGTAATCGATGGCGCGGAGGAAAGCCCGGCCCGCGACACCATAATCGGCGCCGGCCCAACCGTAGGCTCCGTGCTCGGGTTTGAAGAAATAGATTCCATAGCCGTCCTGAGCGCTTACGATGAAGAGGCCGGTTTGCGGATCAAAGCTGGGCGGGCGGAAGTTGGTGGCGCCGGTCTCGTTGGGCGCTACCAGGACACCGCTCCTTTGTGGAAACTTGGCCGGATTCGGAATCGGGCGTCCCTGAGGATCGATTCCCTTAGCCCAGTTCACGGTGGCGAATGGGGTGGTGAGTAAACTCTTCCCTTTCGTCCGGTCCAGTACAAAGAAGTAGCCGTTGCGCGAGGCTTGCATCAACAGCTTGCGTGGTGCCCCGTTGAAATTGGCATCCACTAGCACGGGGACTTCGTTCGCATCCCAATCGTGTGTGTCGTGCGGCGAGACCTGGAAGCCCCAGACTAATTTCCCGGTATCGGGGTTCAACGCGACGATGCTGCAGGTCCAGGGATTATCGCCGGGCCGGGCTTCGCCGTTCAGTACCGGCGTGGGATTCCCGGTACCAACGTAGACCAGATTGAGCGAGGGATCGTATGTGCCGGTGGTCCACATCTGGCCGCCGGTTGCGCCGCCGCTGTTGGGTTCGTTGCGATCAGGCGGATGCGTGCTGTAAAAGATCCACTGCGTCTCGCCAGTATCGGCGTCGATCGATTTCAACTGGCCGGGCAGGTTATCGAAATCGCCGGAGACGCCGACCAGGACGTGATTGCGCACGATTAGAGGAGCGTTGGTTGACCAGTAACCTTTGTTGGAATCGGCAATGACGACGTTCCACTTGACCTTTCCGTCTTTGGCATTGAGCGCGATGAGGTGGCAGTCCGGGGTGGTCAGGTATACGGTGTCCTTGTAAATAGCCGCGCCGCGGTGGCCGATGTGGAACGCGTTGTTGGGAGGATTCTGGTAATGCCAGAGTTGCCTGGCGGTGCGCGCGTCCATGGCCCAGATGTTGTCCGGCGTGGTGATGTAGATCACGCCGTTCGCGACAATCGGCGAAGCTTTGATCTGTTGATTCTGGTGGGTGTCGAAGCGCCACACCTGCTGGAGCTGGCTGACATTTTCCGGAGTAATCTGGGTCAGGCTAGTATGGCGTTCGCCGGAGTAGGCGCCATGGAACGTGAGCCAGCTATCGGCCGGCGGGTGCAGCAGATCGTTCGGATCCACGCCTTGCGCTTGCAGAATCGCCGTGAGAACGATTCCCATTCCGAAACTGGAGAGAGCGCGCATGGTGCTTTTACTTCAAGGTGAGCAAATAGGCGTAGATGTTGTGCATGTCGTCGTCCGTGTATTTCGCGAGTTGATCGAAGTGGGCCGAGATCGGATTTTCGATCTTAAACTTCACCGCGCTTTTTTCGTATTTTTGGCGCTCGCCCGAGGGATCGATGATTACGATGGTGAACTCGTCTTCGCTGGCCAATGGCGCAACGATGGTCTGGCCCGAAGGAAGCCAGACGGTAGCTTTTGGCCGAGCGGGAGCGGGCCGCCCGCCGGGATAGAGCATTCGTTGCAACAGAGCCAGGCCCTGATATCGGGAGGCGATTCCCGCCAGATCGCCAGTAGCGGAATGGCACGCGGTGCAGCCGCCGGCTCCGTTGAAATAGCGGCGGCCGGCCGCGGGGTCACCCGTTGCCAGGTCCGCGGCGTCTACCGAGCGGCGCCCGCCGCCCAGCGCTTCGGCCTGGGTCTTCTGATTGTGGATGAAAGCGACGATCGCTGCCAAATCCGCATTGTTCAGGTGAAAGGCCGGCATACCCTGGTCCGGACGTCCGGCGCGAACTAGCGGGCCGATCTTATCACCACGATTGTCTTCGGCCACGAGCTTGGAGCGCGTGAGGTCCGGCCCGGTTTCTCCGCCCGCGGCATCACGGCCATGGCAGAATCCGCACTGCGAAGTGAAGCGCAACTGGCCGGCCTGAATCTGCTCGCTCGAATAGGTCTGGGGCGTAACTGTTTGCGGCGGACGTTCGGAGGCTGGGCTTTGCGAGGGATCGCGGGGCGAAGCAGGTGCTTGTGCGATCGCCTGGTTCGCGGCAATGGCGGCGATCGACAAGATCCGGAGAATTTGCCTCATCCCTCAGCAATACTGTCGAAAATCCGGCTGGAATGCAACTTGATGCGATTCGACGCTGCTGCCCGTGACCGATCGCGTTGCGTCGCTTGACGAACTGATCGAGTTCATTCTGCACCGTAGTCGCGCCGGACTTGATCGTTTCCAGGAAGACGAGAACTGCGCGGTTATTGCGGAGGTGTTGCGCACCGTTTTGGCGAGACCGAACATCACGTCATACGGCGCCAATCCGCCCACACCGGCATCGCCCATCCCCAGGATCTACTCAATCGGCAGCCGCAGATGGGTGAGACCGTGCGTATCACTTATTCCGATTCCAAGGGTATTCCGATTCCAAGGGCGCAGTCCGAGGCCCGATGAGGAGCCGCGACCATGGCCAACAAACAGCCGGAACAGATCCGGCCGCCGGTTTACGGCTCCACGACCACCAGATTGGAAGCGAAAGAGCCCGGTGCCCGCTTTTAAAGCAGGAAGCTCAGATTGGCCGGCTGAGCCTCGGTGGCTGCCGGGAAACTGCGGCGAAGCTGCCAATCCGGAATCCCGGCCCAGCGGGCCAGCGCCTGGTGATACTGAGCTTTCGATACGCTCGGAATCCAGGTGCCCATTTTGCCCGCATCGTCCCGGCCGCCCAGCGTGAAATCCGGGAAGCTGCCATAAATCTCCGCGCCAAGCACGGAGTCGCCCATCACCAATTGGTGACTGCCCCAAGCGGGTGTCGCGCGGCCGCGTGGCGAGGGCGCCATGGTCCGATTAAAAATGCCGTCGGTGTAAGTGGTGATGCGCCGTGAGAGGCCCAGTTCCACCGTGGCATCGAAAAACGCCGCCATGGCCTGGCTGAGGTCGCGCATCGCCGCTGCATGACATTCCAGTTGATTTGCGCCCGAGCCGAAACCGGATGCCGGAACGAAAAAGAACTGGGCCTCGTTCGGACTTTGCGCCACCGCAGTCACCACTTTTTGCAGTTGTCCTCCCAATGCGGTGTCGGGAAACCGTGTGGATAATCGGAGGGCGCTCAGTGTGGCCGTGCCAGCGGAGCCGGACGCCAGCCGCACGATTCCGCCGCCCCGGCTCAAGCCCGCCGAACCGCTGGTGATTTCCTGCGTGCTGATGGCGCCGGACCTGGTGAATGCGGCAGCCCATTGCGGAGCGGAAAATGCACCGGGTACATATTTGAGATCGGGATCGAGAAGCGACACAGGCGGCTTGCTCGCCGGGACGCCGATGTTTGCCACCACCGCCAGGCGCTGCCTGCTAAAAAGATCGCGGAGTTCAGGCATGGCGGGATGGAAGCCGACTTGGGCGCCGCGAGTGGTTTGCGCCATCAACAGGGAAGCCCGATCCAGGGCCAGCGGACCACGCGCCAGGGCGTAGGCGGCGTAGCGTCCGGAATCGAGCGGCACGACCAGATTATTGCTGTCGTTGCCGTCGAAATGATAAATGCAAACCAGGGCGCGATTTCCGCTGACGCTCTGAGCGCGCAACCTCGGCAAGAACGATTCCACCAAGCTCGCGCCCGCCACGGCGGTCAATAAACCTCTTCTGGTTGGAAAACCGGTTGTTTCTGGCATGTTCCTCCTCCACGCCAGCAGGCTGTCAGAAGCACCTCGCTGAACGTTGAGCGTAGTATAGTCACACCAGCGTTAGCAGTCAAGTAATCTGTGGATGCGTAATCTGTGGATGCGCAGGTGATGCCGATGATTTTGTCTCCATCTAATGACCATGGCGTATGCCGTGTGCCTGAGGGTACTAGTACAATTCAGACGATAAAATATTGTTAAAAAAAGTGGCTGCGGCCAGGGGTTCAGTGTAAGCTGATCTAAATTCCAAAAGCGGAAGATGGAAATCGCGGTTGGTTGTGGAACAGGTTTTTATTCCACCCGGAGGACGTGAATGTTTTCATCGAAGCAACTTTTTTTGCCGCTGCTCGCGGCTATGGCGCTCTTCCCTGCTCACAGTTTCGCGTCAACCGTACTCTACGGTATTACGCTCGACGATAATCTGCTGCAGATAACGGTCAGCCCTTCTAGCGTGAGCGCTACCTTGATCGGTCAGTTGTCTACGGTTCCGGATGGCGGATCGAGTTCTCTAGGCATCGGCGAACTGGGCGGCGATCTCTACGTGTACGATCAAAACCAGCAGGCGCTCCTGCAGGTGAGCCCTACCGATGCCTCGACTATCGCCACCATTAACCTCGGGATCACCAATACAGAGGAGGGCGATCTCGCCTTTGCCCCGAACGGTACGGGCTATCTGGTGAGCACGGTTGACGCCGAAGGCGATTTTGGTTCCACCGGCGCGATGTACTCGTTTAGCACCACGCCTCTGAGCGCGAATCTGATTACCGACAACTTGAGCGCGCAGATCGATGGCCTGGCTTTCGATTCGGCAGGAGACGGCTTTGCTTTGGAACAGGGCGGCGCGACGCTGGATTCGATCACTACAGGCGGCGTGATCACGGAAATTGGAGGGACCGGCATCAACACCGACTGTGGCGGCTTCCCGTGTTACAGCCTGGGTGGTCTGGCGTTCGCTGATGGGACACTCTACGCGGCCTTGACCAATTTCTCGAACTCGACTTCGGATTTTTACACGATCGATCCCACCACGGGCGCGGCGACTTACATCGGAGACATTCCTTTCGACCAGATCAGTGGAATCACCGCTGCTCCATCGGTTACGCCGCCGGTGCCTGAGCCTTCCACCTTCGTTGTGATGGCTGGTGGCTTGCTGGCCATCGTGTTCCGCCGCCGCTGGAGTCAGGGGTCGTGATCAGGGTTTCGTTTTAGACAGTTAAACCAATTCAGAGGAGGATATATAGCATGGCCGAACCATTTCTTGGTCAACTAATGTTGGTCCCTTTCGACTTTGCACCCGTGGGCTGGGCAATGTCCAGTGGTCAGACTCTGTCGATCGCTGCAAATACAGCCCTTTTTGCGCTGATCGGAACGTTCTACGGAGGCGACGGGGTGATGACCTTTGCGCTGCCGGATTTGCGGAGTCGCGTCCCGATTCACTACGGCCAAGGCGTGGGGCTCTCGCCTTACGTAATTGGCCAAACCGGAGGAGTGGAGACCGTTACTCTGCTCGCGAACCAAATGCCCTCGCATAGCCATGGAGTGAATGCTACTGCGAATAAGGGGAACAAAGCGAGTCCGATTGGCGCTTATCCGGCGGCCGATGCGGCGGGCGTAACGGCGGAATACAACAACGGCGCTCCGACAGGCGTCATGAATGCAGGTGTGATCGCCAGCGCCGGCGGAGACCAACCTCACGAAAACAGGCAGCCGTATCTGGCTCTCAATTGGATCATCGCCCTGGCGGGGATCTTCCCATCGCGAAGTTAGGTGGTGGTGGAAGTGAGTGGCGAAACGCTGCGCGCGGTGCTCGACACCGACCAAAGTTTTTTGCGCGAGTTTGTACGCGAGTACCCGGCAAGCGGAGATGGCACTTATGCCTTGGCCGGCGGAAGCGAAGGAAGTCTTTCTGCGCATTTAGTTTGAGGCGCAGCGAATTCACTATCTTTCGTCTTACCCAAATGCGGATCATTCGATTGTCTTGGCCGGCGGCGTGCCCTCGGGCCGGCTCTACGTGGATCGCCAGGATTCTCAAATATTGATCGTCGACATCACGTTGCTGCCGGAATTTCACCGGCGCGGCATCGGGCGTGTCCTGGTTTCGGAACTGCAATGGGAAGCCGTGTCGTTGGGAAAAACGATTAGCGGGCATGTAGAACGGTGGAATCCGGCGCGGACTTTTTGGCGCAAGATGGGTTTTCAGGTGGAAGATGGAGACGACATGTATTCTCCGATTTCATGGCGCGGCTTCGCGCGCGAAGTGGAGCAGCGGCACTAAACTGGAAATCCGATCGCGTTGTCTGCTTGAGCAGACAACACCGAATTGCCTATAAGGGTGATGCCCACCTGGAGCGGATACTGCCTTTGGGGCTTCGCGAGCGAACTTGCTGTTTCGCAATATTGCGAATAAGCTGGGGTCGAGGTGCCCAAGACCAGAGTCGCCCTTTACCGGGAGGAAGACGGATCGTGCCCGTTCATCGAGTGGTTCGACAAGTTACCGCCGAAAGTGCAGGACGAGTGCTACCTGCGGTTGGAGCGCCTGCGCGAGATGGGCCACGAACTGCGTCGGCCCGAAGCGGACTTCCTGCGAGACGGCATCTACGAACTGCGCGCCAGCCTGGGAGGCGTTCATCACCGGATACTGTACTTCTTCCACGGCGCGGTGGCGGCTGTGGTCTCTCACGGCCTTGCGAAAGAGCGGGCGGTCCCGCCCAAAGAGATCGATCGCGCCGTTGAACGTAAGAAGCGGTTTGAGGCGAATCCAGCGAAGCACACTTATGCGGAGGCTTGACCATGGCAGACAAAAAAGCCAAGACACTGAAACCGACCGGCGACGCGGTGGAGATCCTTCACCGCCGGATCTACGAAGGCAAGCCGGCCCGGCTGAAGAACCTGGAAGAGGCGCGCGCGAATGAAGAGATCGCCCGCAAAATCCAAGAACTGAGGGCGGCGGCTGCCCTTACCCAAACTCAGCTTGCCAAGCTCATAGGCACTACCGCATCGGTGATCTGCCGCCTTGAGGACGCCGATTACGAGGGCCACTCCCTGGCGATGTTGCGCAGGATCGCGGGCGCGCTGAATCAGCGGGTCGAGATCCGTTTTGTACCGATCCGGCGGTCGGCATAGACCACGGGATGGACGAAAACTGGCAACGCCTGACGGAACTTTCAAATTGTGTCTGGGCACAGGCGGGCGTAAATATCCAATCGTGATCGATCGCGGCGCATTAAGGGCCGGGCGCTACAAGGGAGACGTGATGGGCGACATCAACTCATTCGCACTCGAACAGGCCGAGGCAGCGGCGGCAAAGCTGTGGGCGTTCGGGAGCGCTCCATACCCAATCTCCGGTGGCGCGATCATCCAGCGCCACATCGAGCAGGAGGTCACGAACACCGCAATTGCTTTCGCTATCCATGCTCGGCGAATTTTGGACAACAGGGCCGTCCGCACCAAATTCGTGCTTGATGAACCGTTCCGCATTTGGTCCCCAGCGGATGGCCTGACCAAGGTGAACGCTCTCCGTGACGCTCTTAACCGCATTATCCACGCCACGGAGTTTAAGGTTGGATTTGAGCGGCTTCCGGACGATGCATCGACGATTCGCGGTGGTGCAATCGGAGTCATTTATCTCTCAACCCGAACCGACCAACGTGACGAAGCACTGATCGACGTCTTCGCGCTGGCTTCGTGTTTCTTTCACCAGGTCTTGCCCGAACTGCATGTGCTGGACAGGCCGTCCGCACCTGAAGCGGTTCATTGATTTGATGTGTGCGTAGATCATCGATCAACTGGAGTCCTAATTTTGGCGAGTCTCCAAAGGGACTCCGCGTGCCTCTTCCGCGACGTGGAAGAGCGCAAGCATTTTCGTAAGTCTATGTTTTATAGGGGTTTGTTTTGGTGGACCTGGTGAGATTCGAACTCACGACCTCTTCCATGCCATGGAAGCGCGCTCCCAACTGCGCCACAGGCCCATTCCTGGTGCGTTTTCAATATATCATGAGGTCCGCTAACATGGTCAGCGGGAGTTCGATTTTATCGATGACGCGGGACCAAGCCTGGGAATTGCTTTGCGAGTTCACCAAATCGGATGGCCTGCGGCGGCACGCGCTGGCGGTGGAGACGTGCGTGGTGGCGTACGCGCGGAAGTTCGGGGAGGATGAGGGCAAGTGGTCGGTTACGGCGCTGCTGCATGATTTCGATTGGGAGATTCATCCCACGGTGCCGGATCATCCGATGAAGGGCGAACCGATTCTGGCCGCGCGCGGCGTGGATGCCGAGATCCGGCGGGCCATCTTGTCGCATGCCGATTTCAGCGGCGTGCCGCGCGAGTCGCAACTCGAGAAGACGCTGTTTGCCTGCGATGAGCTGGCCGGATTCCTTACGGCGTGCTCGTACGTGAAGCCGGGCCGAAGCATTCACGAGGTGGATGTGAAGTCGGTGCGAAAGAAACTGAAGGACAAGGCTTTTGCGCGTTCGGTGAATCGGGACGACATCACCAACGGGGCGCTTGAGTTGCATGTGGATCTGGACCAGCACATCGGATTTTGCATCGATGCGATGCGGGAGCGCGCGGTGGAATTGGGGCTGGCCGGCCCGGATCCGCAGCCTCAGGCGGAACACGCAGCGCCGCAAAATTGATGCAGGCCGCCGCCTGGATCAGTCGGGCTGGCGCAAGGACTTGACGGTGTGCACGTATCGGCGCGCCAGTTCCTCAATCCAATCGGCCTCGCGAACGACGATGGCGCGCTGCGGGATCAAGTCAGCCCCGATGCCGACCGCGGTGGCTCCGGCTGCCAGATACTTGCCGGCCGTTTGCTGGTTCACGCCTCCGGCTGCGATGAAAGATACGTGGGGGAACGGACCTTTCAAGGCGTGGAGGTAATCGACGCCGCCCACCTGGGAGCAGGGAAAGATTTTGACGAAGTCAGCGCCCGCTTTCACCGCTGCTATGATTTCGCTGGGCGTCAGAGCGCCGGGCATGACCGTGACTCCCGCTTGGACCGCGAATTGGACGATCTCCAGGTCGAGTCCCGGACTGGTGATGAATTTGGCTCCGGCGGCCAGGCAGGCGCGCGCTGTCTCCAAGTCCAGGACCGTCCCGGCGCCGACCACCATATGCGGGTGTTTCTTGATCAGGCGCGCGATCAACTCGGTGGCATTGGGAACCGTCATGGTCAATTCCACGATCGGCAGGCCGCCGCGGGAAACCGCTTCGGCGGCGAACAGCGCGTTGTCGGCATTGGCGGCGCGAACCGCTGGTATGATCGCGAGTTCGGCAATCCGCGCGCGCACTTGTTCCTTGGTCATCGATCCGATATCCTCCGTTATCAGTGGAGCACCAACGGACGGCGGCGAGCAACAGAGGAAGCGGCGGACCTTAGCGGGCGCGAGCGAGGATGGAACCGGCGATGGCGCCGAGAGGCAGAACCGTATCCACGGCGCCGCGCTTGATGGCCTCGTTGGGCATTCCGAAGACTACCGAAGTGGCTTCGTCCTGTGCGATGGTAGCGGCTCCGGCCTCTTTCATTTCGAGCATCCCGCGGGCGCCATCGTCGCCCATTCCGGTCAGGATCACCGCCACCGCATTGCGTCCGGCGTAGCGCGCCGCCGAACGAAACAGCACGTCCACCGAAGGGCGGTGCCGGGAAACCAGCGGGCCGTCCTTGATGTCGACGAAATAGCGCGCTCCGCTGCGCTTGAGCAGCGCATGATGATTGCCCGGAGCAATTAACGCGCGTCCGCGCAGCACCGTATCGTTGCTTTCGGCTTCTTTGACGGAGATGCGGCACAGGCTGTCCAAACGATTAGCGAAAGCGCGGGTGAAAACTTCCGGCATATGCTGCACGATCACGATGCCGGGAGCGTCGGCGGGCAGGGCTTCGAGCAGCGAGCGGAGCGCTTCGGTTCCACCGGTAGAGGCGCCTATGACCACGACTTTTTCGGTGGTTTCGAGCATTGCGCCTGTGGCTTTGGAGAGGATAGCGTCGGCGGTCAGCTTGGGCTCGATGACGCGGCGCGGCGTGTAAACGCTCAGGCGCGCCCCGGCGGCTGCCTTGACGGCTTCACAGAGCAATACCGACGATTCCTCCAGAAACTGCTGGCTCCCCAGGCGCGGCTTCGCGATGATATCCACGGCTCCGTACTCGAGCGCCAGCAGCGTGCTTTGCGCGCCCTCTTCGGCCAGGCTGGAACAGATGATCACCGGGATGGGGTGCTGGCTCATGATCTTTTGCAGGAACGTCAGGCCGTCCATGCCAGGCATTTCGATATCGAGCGTGATGACGTCCGGCACTTGTTCGCCGATCCGGTCGGCAGCGACAAACGGGTCGCTGGCGGTGCCGATCACCTCGATCCCTGGGTCCGAGGACAGGATCTGGCTGAGTGTCCGGCGAACCACCGCGGAATCGTCGACGATCAGGACGCGGACCTTTGGGGCGCTCATGCCGTTGCTTCGCTCGCTTCCAGGCGGTACACCAGCACCACTCCCGTGCCGGTGTGAAAGTGAATTCTCCGGCCACGCGTACCGCCCAAGTCGGAAGCGGCCACCTGGAATCCTTCCAACTCCAGGACTTCTACCGCCGCCTGGCAATTCATGGACCCGACCGTGGGCCGATCAGGGCGCTCGCGGAGCAGAGGCAGCACATCCGCGCCGCCGAACAACTTCACTTCCACTTCATCGCGCCGCGCACCCAGCGCGTCAAATTGTTGGGCCAGATAGCGAATGCTGAAGTCCACGTAGCGGTGGCCGTCGGAAAGGTTTGCGCCGACGGGCCATACCAGCGGGCAGCGGGGCAGCACGCCATGACACAGCGCTCCGGCGCCCAATCGCTTGCTCCAGAACGTGACGCTCACGCACGATCCTAAAATGGTCCGCAGGATGGCGGGCGTGCGCGCCAGATACAGTTCTCCCGGTTGCAGGTTCAAGTCCGGAAGAACGGGCCGGCGTTCGGTCATGCGGGTTTCCTGTAGGCCGACGGCGCAACCGGAATTAGCGGCAGGTCCATGCCCTGGAGCGATTCGGAGTGGCCCGCGAAGAAGTATCCGCCCGGCGCCAGTTGCCGGGTGAGTTTTTTCAGAAGGCATTCCTGGGTGGGCCGGTCAAAGTAAATGATGACGTTCCGGCAGAAGATGATCTCGGGCGCCTGGGGCAAGTCAAAGTCGGCGTCCATGAAATTGAGGCGCCGAAAATCGATGAGGGCGCGCAATTCGGGAACCACGCGCAGCATCTGGGATCCGGGATCGCGGCTGCGCATGAAATATTTTCGCTGCAAGGGGCGGGGCACGGGGCTCACCAGATCGGACCGAAAGATGCCCATGCTGGCTTTCGCCAGCACCTCGGTCGAGATGTCGGTGGCGAGGATGGTGAAGCGAAATCCGGGGCAAGTTTGGGCGTGCTCGTTGAGGACCATGGCCAGTGTATACGGCTCTTCGCCGGTGGAGCAGCCGGCGCTCCAGACGAGGGAAGTCCGGCTGGCGCCAAAGCGGGCCGCCAGATCGGGCAGCGCTTTTGAAACCAGATATTCGAAATGGCCGGCCTCCCGAAAGAAATCGGTTTTGTTGGTAGTGACGACGTCGATCAGGTGGACCAGCTCGCGGGCTATGCCCTCGGGCCCGAACACCTGGTCGCAGTAGTCGGCCAGCGACGCCATGTTGAGGCTCCGCATCCGGCGCTTGAGCCGTATTTCCAGCATGGTTTTCTTATCCGGGCTCAGGTTGATGCCGGACTCGGCGTAGATCAACTCACGCAGCCTTTCGAAATCCGCGTTGCACAATTCTTCGTTGCGTGTAGTCAAGGTGCAGATCCCGCGTGCCTACCATCGAAACCGGGCCGGGCGATCGGTCCGCTGCGCTCAGGCGTGAACTTCCGCCAGGGGCTTGTTGAGCTCCACGCCGCGCACCGCCGAGAGCTCTTCGGCTGAAAAGATGCGGTCGATATCCAGGATCATGATGAATTGGGAATCGCGTTTTCCCATGCCCTTGATAAAGTCGGTCCGGATCTGGGTGCCGATCTTGGGCGCCGGTTCAATTTGGTCCGGCTCCAGGTCGATCACCTCCTCCACCGAATCGGCCAGTGCGCCGATGATGGTGGCCTCGCCATCCAGCAGCATCTCCACCACCACCACGCAGGTGTTGACGGTTTTTTCGGTTTTCGACATCTCGAAGCACAGGCGCAGATCCACCACCGGCACCACATTGCCCCGGAGATTGATGACGCCGCTCATAAAATCGGGCGTGCGGGGGATCTTGGTGATGCTGGTGAAATCGAGCACCTCCCGCACCTTGGCGACGTCGGTGGCAAACACCTCCTCGCCCAGTTTGAAGGTCAGGTACTGCCGCGTTTCGGTAATTTCGGTAGCGCTCATAATTGGTTTCCTTTCGCATTCCGCAGTTGGGGCGCGGGCGGGGAAACGCCCACGCCGGTACATTCGCCCACGCCGGAACATTTAGTAGCGCAAAGGGTGCGGCGCGCACCACAACGCCGGCCGGAAACGGCTTCGCGCCGCGCTCCGTTTTGCGCGAGTTCCTCAGTAGCGTTCGAATTCCTTATCCACCTGGTCGCCGGTTTCTCTCATTTTGAGAGACACCCCGGACTTGCCGGGCTTCTTCGACGCGGGGGCCAGGCCGTGGGTCACGGGGCCGTGCGTCACGGCCTCCTTGAGTTTGCCCAGCGTATTGGCGGGCTTGGGGCCAGCCGATCGCGTGGCCGGCGATGGTCCTGCTTCGCCGGTGCGGAAGAAGCCGAGCGCGCTGACCAACTGGTCCGATTGGCCGGTGAGCTCTTCGGTGGTCGAAGCCATCTCTTCGGCCGCCGAAGCGTTGGCCTGAATCACCTTCTCCAGTTGTTGCAGGGCTTTGTTGATCTGCTCGGAGCCGGCGTCCTGTTCTTTACTGGCGGCGGTGATCTCTTGCACCAGCTCGGCCGTCTTCTGAATGTCGGGCACCAGTTTGTCGAGCATTTCGCCCGCTCGTTCGGAGACCTTTACCGTGGTGCCGGAAAGCTGGTTGATCTCCCCGGCCGCCTTCTGGCTGCGCTCGGCCAGTTTGCGGACTTCGGCCGCCACCACCGCGAAGCCCTTGCCATGCTCGCCCGCCCGCGCTGCCTCGATGGCCGCGTTCAACGCCAGCAGGTTGGTCTGCCGCGCAATCTCTTCGATAATCGAGATCTTGCTCGCGATCTCCTTCATGGCCGCCACCGCCTCCACCACCGACTTGCCGCTCTCCTGGGCATCTTTGGCCGATTTGGTGGCGATCTTGTCGGTCTGCTGGGCGTTGTCGGCGTTCTGCTTGATGTTGGAGCCCATTTCCTCCATCGAAGAAGACGCTTCCTCGGCCGACGCCGCCTGCGCGCTGGCGCCATTGGATACCTGTACCGAAGCCGTGCTGATGGCCTGGCTGGCAGCCGCCACCTCGCCCGCGATGGTGCGGATGTCCATGACGGTCCGGGTGAGTCCGGCCACCATGGCTACCAAAGCCTGCATCAGTTTGTCCTGGGCGCTGCGCTCCCGCACCACCACCGTGAGATTGCCCTGCGCGATTTCTTCGGCCGCCTGGGTGACCTCCTCCATGGCGCTGATCAAGGTATTCAAATTGTTTTTGATGGTGTTGAATTCGCCATGATAGGTGTCGGTGATCTGCGGCGGCAGATCGCCTTTGCTGATGCGCTCCACATAATTGGCGGCCACGTTGAGCGGCGTAATCACCGCGTCCAAGACCGCATTCACGCCGCGCACAATACTGGAGTACGCGCCTTCAAACTGCTCCTGATCGCCGCGCTCGGTGAGCTTTCCGTCCTTGGATGCCTGGGTCAGGTGCGCTAATTCCTTTTGCAGACCTTGCAGCACCACCGCCACTTTGTTGACGGCCTGTTTCATCTTTTCGTGATCGCCTTTGTAGGTTTGCGCGATCAGCTCGTCGATCTTGCCGCTGGAGATTTGAGCCAGAATCCGGTTGCCTTCTCCAATGGGCAGCAGAATGGCGTCCAGCATGGTGTTGACGCCCCGCACGATCTCGGCGTAGGCGCCTTGGAAACTCTCCGGCTTGCCGCGCTCTGAGAGCTGGCCTTCTTTGGATGCATCGATCAGGCGCGCCAGCTCTTTTTGGAGAACCTGTAAAACGCCGGCCACGTTGTTGACGGCCTGCTTCATTTTTTCGTGATCGCCCTTGTAAGTTTGCGCGATCAGCTCGTCGATCTTGCCGCTCGAAATCTGGGCCAGAATCCGGTTGCCTTCTCCGATCGGCAGGAGAATCGCGTCCAGCATGATGTTGACCCCGCGCACGATCTCGGCATAGGCCCCCTGGAAATGCTCCGGCTTGCCGCGTTCGGCGAGCTGTCCTTCTTTGGAAGCATCGATCAGGCGCGCCAGCTCTTTTTGAAGAACCTGCAAAACGCCGGCCACGTTGTTGACGGCTTGCTTCATCTTTTCGTGATCACCTTTGTAGGTTTGGGCGATCAGCTCGTCGATCTTGCCGCTCGAAATCTGGGCCAGAATCCGGTTGCCTTCCCCGATCGGCAGCAGAATGGCGTCCAGCATGGTGTTGACGCCGCGCACAATATCGGCGTAAGCGCCCTGGAAATTCTCGGGCTTGCCGCGTTCGGCGAGCTGCCCTTCTTTCGAGGCGTCGATCAGGCGCGCCAGCTCTTTTTGGAGAACCTGCAAAACCCCGGCCACGTTGTTGACGGCCTGTTTCATCTTTTCGTGATCGCCTTTGTAGGTTTGGGCGATCAGCTCGTCGATCTTGCCGCCCGAGATTTGGGCCAGAATCCGGTTGCCTTCCCCGATCGGCAGCAGAATGGCGTCCAGCATGATGTTGACGCCGCGCACGATCTCGGCGTAAGCGCCCTGGAAATTCTCGGGCTTGCCGCGCTCAGAGAGCTGTCCATCGCGGGAAGCGTCGATCAGGCGCGCCAGCTCTTTTTGAAGAACCTGCAAAACGCCGGCCACGTTGTTGACGGCTTGCTTCATTTTTTCGTGATCGCCCTTGTAGGTTTGCGCGATCAGCTCGTCGATCTTGCCATTGGAGATCTGGGCGAGGATCCGGTTGCCTTCCCCGATCGGAAGCAGAATGGCGTCCAGCATCTCGTTGATTCCTTGCACCATGGCCCGATGCACGCCATCGAACTGGTCCAACCGGCCGCGCTCGTTGAGACGGCCCTGCCGGGAGGCCTCCACCAGACGGGCGATCTCTTCGGACACCAGCTCGGTTTGGGCGTCACCCGCCGGCTTGCCGCCCCCGCCAGAGCGCTCCACCGGCGCGCCGTAATCGAGCACGGCTGCTCCGCCGTTGCCGGAGCCATGAGGTCTTGCTTTCCCGTTTACTTTGCGTAACATTTATCCTGTTTTCCTTTCGAATGATTCTGCGGATCTGTTTTTGCTGCTGCTGGCCTGCCTGCCCTGAGATGCTCGCGGGATCCGTGGCCCCGAGCGTCCCGGCCCTCGGAAGCGGCCTGGATGACGCTCTGCACCAGCCGGTGCGGATCGAGGATCAGAGCCACCGTTCCGTTGCCGAGGATGGTTGCGCCAGAAACCACTTGCACGTTGCGGTAGGCGTTGCCCAGGTTCTTGATCACGGTCTGATGGTCCCCCAGCACCTCATCGACCACGAAGCCATAATGGCCGTACTCGGTTTCGACCACCATGATCTGCTCGCGCTCTCGCCGGGCCGTCTCCATCTGGAAGTAGTCGCGCAAACGGATATAAGGAATCATCTCGCCGCGCACATTGGCGATGTGATTTCCGTGCGCGTCGGCGATGTCCTGCCGCGTCAGCTCGACGCATTCCAGGCTGTTGGCCAGGGGCAGCACGAAATGCGCGTCCCCCACGCGCACCAGCAGCCCGTCGATGATGGCGAGCGTGAGGGGCAGGCGCAGCGTTACCGTGAGGCCCTGGCCGGGCTGGCTTTGAATTTCGATAGAGCCGTGCAGCGCCTCCACGTTGCGGCGCACCACGTCCATGCCCACGCCGCGCCCGGAAACGTCGGTTACTTCGCGCGCCG
This sequence comes from Bryobacterales bacterium, assembly GCA_963776805.1. Taxonomy (GTDB): domain Bacteria; phylum Acidobacteriota; class Terriglobia; order Bryobacterales; family Bryobacteraceae; genus Palsa-89. Next base: position 1,329,407 of record CAVZOD010000025.1, on the reverse strand, counting down.
TAGAGAAGCCGGGCGCCAGGATCAGGGCGAAGATCTCGGCTTCGGAAAGCCGCGCGGCCCCGTCGATCAGCCCCTGTTCGAGCGCGCGCGCGCGCACCGCGTCCACGTCCAGCCCCCGGCCGTCGTCGGTCACCCGGATCAGAACGTGGGCGCCCGAGTGCAGCGCGGAAAGCTGAATGGTGGCGCGCGCCGGTTTGCCCGCCGCCTGGCGCCCGGGCCGGGTCTCGATGCCATGATCCATGCTGTTGCGGATCAGGTGCACCAGCGGATCGTTCAACTGGTCGATCACGGTTTTATCCAGCTCGGTATCGGCGCCCTGAATGGCCAGCTCCACATCCTTATCGAGCTCGATTCCCAGATCGTGAACCAGCCGGCGGAACCGCTCGAAGGTGGTCTTGAGCGGCAGCATGCGGATACTCATGGAGTTCTCGCGCAGCTCGCCCGTCAGCCGCTCCACGGCCTCGGCGACCTCCTGGATCTCGGCATCATCCAAGCGCGCCGACGCCTCGCTCAGCCGGGCCTGCACGGTGACCAGCTCGCCGACCACGTTGATCAGCTGGTCCAGCTTGTCGGCCGACACGCGGATGGAGGTGGCGCCAGCCGCTTTGGCGCCCGTCCCGCCCGGCGCAACCGGCTGGGGCGCCGCGAGCGAAGGAGCGAGTTTCGCCGAGCTCTCGGCCGCGGCCTCAATCGTAAGCTCGCTCTCTTCTTCGATGAAGATGAAAACGTCGCGGATCGCATCCCGCCCCGCCGCCGTGGTGAGCACCAGGTCCCAGGCTAAATAGCAGCGGTCCGCATCGATCTCGGCGAGCGGGGGCACCCCGGCCGTATTCACCTGGACTTCGAGCGCACCGAGCTCCCGCAGTTCGCCCAGCAGCAGCAGGGGATTGGTTCCATTCGCGAGCACCTCCGGCCCCGGCCGGAAATGCACCCGCCATTGGCGCGCCACACCTGCTGGAGCGGGCGCATCGGCCGGCGCGTCGGGCGTGGCCGGGCTCTCAGATTCCGCCGGGACACTCACCTCGGAATGAGCCAGGCGGCTCACCGCTGTCAGGATTTCGGCCGACCGGCCCTGGTCCGCCGCGCCCCGTCCGGCGGCTTCCTCCAGCATGGCTTTGATCTGATCGCTCGCTCCCAGGGCCAGGCGGATCAGGTCGCTCGAAACCCCCAGCGTCCCCTTGCGCAGCTGATCGAACGCGTTTTCCAGATGATGCGTGAAGCCGGCGATGTCGTCGAAACCAAACATCGCGCCCGATCCCTTAATAGTATGCAGCGCCCGGAAAGCCCGCCCCACCACGTCCAGATTGGCGCGGTCCCGGTCGAGCTCGAGCAGCGCAGCTTCCAGCTCCACCAGCAGCTCGCGCGCTTCCTCTTGAAAGGCCTGTTTGTACTGGTCGATCATCTTGGCTTGCTCACCCCAATACTCTTTTCACCACCGCCAGCAGCTGCTGGGTGGTGAACGGCTTCACGATCCAACCGGTGGCGCCGGCCGCCTTGCCTTCCTGTTTGCGCGATTCCTGGGATTCGGTGGTGAGCATCAGGATGGGTATGCCCTTACAGGCCGGATTGGCGCGCAGGCTCCGGATCAGGCCGATGCCGTCCAGACTGGGCATGTTCAAATCCGTAATGACCAGATTCACCGGACTGGCCAGCTTGGTGAGGGCGTCTTTGCCGTCCACCGCCTCAATCACCGCATATCCGGCGTCCACCAGAGTGAACTTCACCATCTGGCGTACGCTGGCCGAATCGTCCACCGTGAGGATCGTTTTTGCCATCGCTTTCAGCCTTCCGCCACTGCCAGCTAAGCCTGTTCGCCTGGGAAGCGCTCAAAACCGGCCACGCGCGCAGCCGCGGCAGCGGATTCCGGCACGCGGCTAACAAACCCCAGGCCGGCTCGTGCTGCTTCCCGTTCCGCTGACCACAGCAACTGCAGGAACGAGATATCGATCTGGCCGGCGCGCTCCAGATCGAGTTCGAGCGGCTGGCCCGAAGCCAGCCCTTCGACCAGCGCCAGCTTCAGCTCGGCTGCCGAGCTTATGGTGCAGTCGCCTTCCCAGCGGAAGAGCCAGCGCGTTTCATTGCGGTCCACCATTAAAGACAAAACTCACTCCTCTCGCAGCTACGGCGGTTGTCCAGGTTGCCTAGCGCTCTCTCCAGTCGTCCAGGGGCAGGTCGAACTGGCCGCCTTGCAATTCAATCCCAGCGCCCTCTGCATCTACGTGCGCGACCCGGCCGAATCCCCAGGCTGAGAACGGCTTGTCGAGCCGCTCTCGCAGTTCGACATCCACCGTCACCTCTTCGCCGGGACTGAGCGGGCAAGGCTGGTCGAAACGCAGCCGCATCCCGGAGCTGCTGATATTGACGGCCGTTGCGAGGATCGTTTCGCCGTTCTTCTTTTGAACGATCACCTTGGCCTTCACCGGATAGCGCGCTTCTTTGCGTCGGTCCGCGATATGCTCCTCCATTTGAGTTGTTCGGTTGCGACCCAACGCCTCCCAAGTTCTCCTAATCGGTCGCGACGGCCGGAATAAGAGGCGCTACGCCCTCCGCGGATGCGCCGGCCGCCGGTTATCGCCGCTCATCGTTATCGCCGATATGGAGGCATGCCGGAGAGAGCAGGCCAACGGTGAGCCGAGCGTCGATTCTAAATTCGATCCAGCACAGTTTGCTGCGCCGCGGGAGAGTAAGTTCAGCGGCGCGGGGCTGGGGGAAGACCATTCGCCAAGCCATCCAGGAACTGGAACATTTGAATCATTCGACGGAACGCGATTTTCTTGGAGTGGGCGAAAAACTGATGGAATTTCGTTCGGCGGCGCGCCAGATGGCCTCCGACATGGCGGCCGTCACCGAGCTGTTCTCGGGCCAGCAGGGCCGCGCCGCCTCCGATGCGCTGACCAGGATGCTGGAACATTCGCGCGAGATGGATGCGCGCATGGAGCAGAGCGGCCGGGCCTTGGGGCAAGTGAGCGAGCTCGCGCGCCGCATTCGGCTGGCCTTCTCCGGACTGGCGCACACCGTCTCGGTCTTCCGGACGCTGTGCACGCTCACGCGCATCGAGACGGCGCGGCTGGGAGGGCAGGGCGCGGACCTGGGGCATCTGACGGCGGAGGTGGGGCCACTTTCAGAGAGCATTCAAACCAGCGGAGAGGGCATTTTGGAAGCTGCTTCCGGGCTGGATCAGGATGTCCGGGCGGCCATTCGGAGCGGCGCCGAATTTCAGGCCGCGCAACGCCAGCAATTGCCGGCGCTGATGGCCGGGGTGAGGGAGGGTCTCCAGTCGTTCGAAGAGCGCCGCAAGTGGGCGCAGGAATCGAGCGACCGGCAGGCCGCCCAGTATGCCGCGGTGTGCGGGTCCATCGAGGATCTGGTCGGCTCCATTCAATTCCATGACATTACGCGGCAGCAAATCGAGCACGTCATTGAAGCTCTGCGGGGGGAGGCTCTAGGAAAACTTGGTTCGCGGAGGGCCGCGGACGCAGGTGTGGTGCTGACACTGCAAGCCAGGCACCTGGGGGAAGCGGCGCGGATTTTTGCGGGTTCGATGGAGCGCATGGAGCGCGATCTAGCGAGCATCGCCGCCCGCATCGAGAGCACGCCGGAAGCGAGCCGGGCGTTGCTGGGTATTTCGGGCGAGCAGGCTGAGTGCGGCCCCGGGGGTGACCGGGGTGATTCCTTTTTTCTGAAAATGGAAGGTCAATTCTCGGCGATTCTCAATATGCTCGGCTCTTGCACGGCGGCGGAGGTGCAGATGGAGTCCACCTCAGCCAAACTGCAAAAGACCATCCGCCATATGGCCGATTCGATTGAAGAGATCCGCGGAATCGAGATCCGGATCCAGCGGATTTCCACCAACGCCTCGGTCCGGGCGACTCACATTGGGGCTTCCGGAGTCGCACTCAACGTGATCGCCGAGGTGATGCAGCGCCTGGCACTGGATTCCAACAAGAATACCGAAGACGTAGCCGCTACGCTCGAGGCGATGAGTGCAGCCGCTACCGGAGTGTCGGACCGCGCCGGAGATGTGGCCTCGGGAGCGCAGCCGGTCACCGATCAACTGATTGACGAGATGCGGCGGGCGGTGGAGGAGTTGCACCGCTCGAGCGCGAGCAGCTTTGACCGGGTGAACGACATCGTGGCTTTGGGCGCCCGGCTGGCCGGGGATATCGGCGCGGTGCGCGGTGGTTTCTCGGCGGGGGCGATGTTTGCCCAAACCGTGGAGCGAGTTTTGGGCGAACTGGAAGAGCTGGGGGCGCAAGCGGGGACCGGAGGCGGCGGTGTGGATCGGGCGCAAGCGTTGGAGCATTTAGCCAAGACCTATACCATGCAGCGGGAACGCGACGTTCATCATGCGGTGATCTCAGGGGCGACGCTCCCCTCGGCACCGGACGGGCCGCCGCAAGCCATTTCCGCAGAAGGAGACCTGGGGGGCAACGTCGAGTTGTTTTGATCAAAAATTATTCAGGTTTGAAGAAAGGTGGACTGAGATGCATGAGCGGGTTATCACGAAGATGTTCCAGTGGACCCCCGACTACGCGGTGGGTGTCCCGCAGATTGACCAAGAGCATCAGAGACTGTTCCAAATGGCCGAGGAGATGCATCAAGCTATGCTGGAAGGGAAAGGCGAGGCGATTTTGGAAGACCTTCTCTCGCGGCTGGTCAAATATACGATCCATCACTTCGCGCATGAAGAGCGTCTGATGGAGCGAATCGGGTATCCGGACTACCGGCAGCACCAGATCGAGCATGCTGAATTGTGCTCGAAGGTGCGCAGGATGCAGGATCGGTCGGACTTGGAAACGATCCCGCCTGGCGAAATCCTGCGGTTTCTCGGCGACTGGCTCAAGTACCATACCACTACCAGCGACCGGCGCATCGGCGCCTACATGACAATGAGCGGAACACATGGACACGGCGGCCAGCACTCGATCCCTTGAATTCCGGGAGCAGCTTTCCCGGGGAATCCTGGTGGCGGATGGCGCCATGGGGACCGTGCTGTACTCCCGCGGCGTGTTCATCAACCGCTGCTTCGATGAACTGAACCTTTCGTCTCCCGATCTGGTGCGGCAAGTTCATCGCGACTATGCCGAGGCGGGAGCCCAGATTCTGGAAACCAACACCTATGGGGCCAATCTCGCGCGGCTGGCCGGGTTTGGGTTCGCGGAAAAGCTGGAGGACATCAACGCGGCCGGCGTCCGGCTGGCTCGCGAAGCGGCGCGCGGCACGGCGTTTGTAGCGGGCGCGATCGGTCCTTTGGGGGTGCACCTGGAGCCGCTCGGGCCCACTTCGTTTGCCGAAGCTCGCGCCATCTTTCGCGAGCAGGCGGAGGTCCTGATCTCATCGGGCGCCGATCTGCTGGTGCTGGAAACCTTCGGCGATCTGAACGAATTGCGCGAGGCCATCTTTGCGGCGCGCGAGGCGGCCGGCGCGGATCCGGTGATTGTGGCGCAGGTGGCTGTGGACGATTTTGGCCGCCTTTCCGGCGGCGCGTCGGTGGAGGCGTTCGCCCGCGAGATGGAGGCCTGGCCGGCCGATGTATTGGGCGTGAACTGCTCAGTGGGGCCCAAGACCATGCTCGAAGTCATCGAAGAGCTGGCGCAGCATTCGTCCAAACCTCTGAGCGCCATGCCCAACGCGGGCATTCCGGCGCGCGTGGAGGGCCGCAACATTTATCTTTGCTCGCCCGAGTACATGGCCCAATACGCGCGGCGCATGCTGTGGGCGGGAGTGACGATCATCGGCGGCTGCTGCGGCACCACTCCGGAGCACATCAAACTGATTCGATCGGAAAGCCGCTCGCTGCAGCCGCGCGAGAGTGTGCGGGCCTCTGTGGCTCCCGTGGCCGGGAGTGAGGGCGCGTCTAAAACGGAAGTGCTTCCTAGTGTTCCGTTGTCTGAAAAATCTAAGCTCGGCGCGAAGCTTGCAGCCGGAAAGTTCGTTGCGATGGTGGAAATTCTACCGCCGCGCGGCCTGGACGCGTCGCGCGAAATCGCTGGAGCGAAACTTTGCGCCGAACACGGTATCGATTGCATCAACGTCCCGGACGGTCCGCGGGCCAGCGCGCGCGTCAGCGCCCAGGTGACCTGCCAGCTGTTCCAGCAGCAAGCCGGCATTGAAGCGGTCAATCACTTTTGCTGCCGCGACCGGAACATTCTGGGAATTCAATCCGAGCTGCTGGGCGCGCATATGGCCGGAGTCCGCAACCTGCTTTGTATCACCGGCGATCCGCCGCGTATGGGTATTTATCCGGAGGCCACCGCGGTGTTCGATATCGATTCCATCGGCTTGGTGAACATCGTCCGGAACTTGAATCGCGGGCTGGACATCGGCGGTAACGCCCTTGGGTCGCAGACCGCGCTGGTCATCGGCGTGGGAGCCGATCCGGGTGCGCTCAACCTGGATGAGGAGATGCGGCGATTCGAGTGGAAGGTCCAGGCCGGGGCCGAATATGTGATTACGCAGCCGGTTTTCGATCTGGATCTTTTGGAGCAATTTTTGAAGCGCATCGAACATGTAAAGATCCCGGTGATCTGCGGGATCTGGCCGCTCTCCAGTTTCCGCAATGCCGAGTTCATGGTGAATGAGCTGCGGGTCCGCGTGCCGGCCGGGTTTATGGAGCGCATGCGAATGGCCGATACTCCCCAGCAGGCGCGGCAGGAAGGCGTTGAGATCGCACGCGAAATGGTGCAGCGGGTGCGTCCCATGGTGCAAGGCGTGCAGTTGAGCGCGCCGTTTGGCCGGTATGAACTGGCGATCGAGGTGGCGGATGCCATCGGGCCGCGTTAAGGAGTTGTCGCATGGCTGAGCGGATGGATGCCGGGCGCGCGATCGAGGAGCTTTCAAGCGAGCGCGTCCTGATCCTGGATGGCGCCATGGGCACCATGCTGCAGCAGCAGTGTCTTTCCCTGGCTGATTTCGGCGGCGCTTCGCTTGAAGGCTGCAATGAGAATCTGGTGCGCACCCGGCCCGACGTGGTGCTTGCGATTCATCGAGCGTATTTGGCCGCCGGCGTAGATATTCTCGAAACCAATTCCTTTGGCGGAGCCAGGATCGTATTGGCGGAGTATGGCCTGGAAAACGACGCATGCGCTTTGAACATTGCAGCGGCGCGGCTGGCGCGCCAGGCTGCCGATGAATTCTCCACCACGGCCAAGCCGCGTTTCGTCGCCGGAGCCATGGGTCCCACCACGAAGGCGATCTCGGTGACCGGCGGGGTGACGTTTCCGCAATTGGTGGACAACTTTTACGAACAGGCTAAGGCGCTGATGGAAGGCGGCGCGGATCTTCTGTTGCTTGAAACCTGCCAGGATACCCGCAACGTCAAGGCCGGGCTGGTGGCCATCGGGCGCTTGCGGGAAGAGCTGGGCTGCCCAATTCCGATCATGATTTCGGGCACTATTGAGGCTACCGGAACCATGCTCGCCGGGCAAACCGCGGAGGCATTTTATGCATCCGTGAGCCATGCCGATCTGCTTTCCATTGGCCTCAACTGCGCCACCGGCCCGGAGTTCATGACGGATCACCTGCGCGCGCTGAGCCAGATGTCGCGGTTTCCGGTTTCCTGTTATCCCAATGCCGGATTGCCGGACGAAGAGGGCCGGTACCTCGAAACGCCCGAATCTTTAGCCCGGCAGCTGGAGCGTTTTGTCGATCACGGCTGGATCAATATGGTGGGCGGGTGCTGCGGCACCACCGAAGCGCACATCCGGGCCATCGCGCAGATGGCGGAGGGCAAGCGGCCGCGCGTATTGCCGGCGCGCTCGCACCGTTCCTATTATTCGGGCGTGGAACTGGTGGAGGCCGACGAGAGCAACCGTCCGCTGATCGTGGGCGAGCGCACCAATATGATCGGGTCGCGGCTGTTCAAGCAGTTGGTGGCCGCTGAAAACTGGGAAGAAGCCACCGAGATCGGGCGGCGCCAGATGAAGAACGGCGCGCACATCACCGATGTGTGCCTGCAGAGCGCGGATCGCGAGGAGATGCGCGATATCGAGATGTTCTATGCCGAGCTCGTCCGCAAGGTGCGGGCGCCGATCATGATCGATAGCACCGATCCGAAGGCGATCGAGCTGGCGCTCACCTACTGCCAGGGCAAGAGCATCATCAACTCCATCAACCTGGAGGATGGCGAAGAGCGATTCGAGCGCGTATGTCCTCTGGCCAAGCGCTACGGCGCGGCGCTGGTGGTGGGCTGCATTGACGAAGACAAACTGCGGGCGCAGGCGTTCACGCGCGAGCGAAAACTAGAGATCGCCCGGCGATCGTACCGGCTGCTGACCGAAAAGTACGGAATTGCGCCGGAGGACATCATCCTGGATCCGCTGGTTTTTCCGTGTGCGACGGGTGACGCCAGCTACGCCGGCGGCGCGCTGGAGACTATGGAGGCGATCCGGCTGGTGAAGGAATCGCTGCCCCACGCCAAGACCGTGCTGGGCATATCGAATGTCTCTTTCGGGCTGCCGGCCGCTGCGCGCGAGGTGGTGAACTCGGTTTTTCTGTATCACTGCACCAGGGCCGGCCTGGATCTGGCGATTGTTAACGCGGAGAAGCTGGAGCGCTTCGCATCGATTCCCGAGGAAGAGCGGCGGCTGGCGGAAAATTTGCTTTTCAATGCGCCGCCTTCCGATGCGGAGGCTGACGAATGCCTGCGCAACGCCCCGGCGGATTGCCGCGATCAAAGTCCTGAACAACGCGCGGCTATCAATCAATTCCATATCGCGCGCGTCACCAGCCACTTCCGGCAGGCCACGGGCCGGTCCAAGGAACTGGCGCGGGATCTTCCGCTCGATCAGCGGCTGGCCAACTTCATCATCGAAGGAAGCAAAGACGGCCTGATCGCGGCACTGGACGCGAAGCTGGCCGAAGGCGCCGCGCCGCTCGACATCATCAACGGACCGCTGATGGCGGGCATGAGCGAAGTGGGTCGGCTGTTCAATAACAACGAGCTGATTGTGGCGGAGGTGCTGCAATCGGCGGAGGCGATGAAGGCCGCGGTGGATTATCTGGAAGGCTTCATTGCGAAGGGCGGGGAGAGGAGCGCAGGCTCCGCGCGCGGGCGGATCATGCTCGCGACTGTCAAGGGCGACGTGCATGATATCGGCAAAAACCTGGTGGAGATCATTCTCGCCAACAACGGATATGAAGTGATCAACCTGGGCATCAAGGTTCCTCCCGAAGCGCTGATCCAGGCGTATTTCGAGCACCAGCCCGACGCCATCGGGCTGTCCGGCCTTTTGGTGAAAAGCACCCAGCAGATGGTGGCCACCGCCAGCGATTTCAAGGCCGCTGGAATTCACGTGCCGCTGCTGGTGGGCGGCGCGGCGCTATCGGAGAAATTCACGCGCACCAAAATCGCAAACGCGTATGGCGAAGCGGCTTATTACGCCAAGGACGCCATGGCTGGTTTGAAGTGGATGAACCAGATTATGGATCCAGCGGAGCGTGACGCGGTTCTTGCGCAGTTCCCGGCGGGCGAATCTTTAGTGGAGAGCGCGGTTGCAGAGGACGCTGTTCGGAACGTCAGCACGCAACGCAGCGCCAAGGTTCGCACCGGTCTCGCGATTCCACCCGCGCCGTATCTCGACCGCAAAGTCCGTTCCGTGCCGAATCTCGCTGAGATATGGGGCTACATCAATCCGTACATGCTCTACGGACGGCACCTGGGCTATAAGGGCGATTTCGAAACGGGCTTGCAGGAACGGGATGCGAAGGCGCTTAGCCTTCACGATCAAGTGGAGGAATTGAAGCGGGAAGCCGCGCAGTTCATGAAGGTGGGTGCCGTGTGGCAGTTTTTCGAAGCCGAGCGGGAGGGGAATGCGATTCATTTGTTCACGCCCGGCGGCGCCACTCCTGTGCACAGCTTCCGCTTTGGACGCCAAGCCATCACAGGCCAAAGCGAAACAAATGACTCGCTGTGTCTGAGCGACTATATTCTCGATCCGGCGGACGGCCAGCGCGATCATCTGGCGCTGTTCGCCGTCACCGCCGGGGCGGGCATCCGCGAGAAGTCCGAGCAATGGAAGCAGGCGGGCGATTTCTTCAAGGCTCACGGCATCCAGGCGCTTGCATTGGAAACCGCCGAAGCCTGCGCCGAGTGGCTGCATCGACGTATCCGCGAAGATTGGGGATTCGCCGATCCGGAGGAAACAACGATGCACGACCGGTTCACTTCCAAATATCACGGCAAGCGCTACAGCTTCGGTTATCCGGCGTGCCCGAATCTGGACGATCAGCAGGGTTTGTGGAAACTGCTTCGGCCCGAAGAGATCGGCGTCGGGCTAACCGAAGGCATGATGATGGAACCGGAGGCGAGCGTCAGTGCGCTGGTGTTCCATCACCCCGATTGTGTTTATTTCGCGGCCGGCGAAGCTACTTCTTGATCCACGGATAGCGATCGGTATCTTTGCCTGCGTAGTCCGGGTCCAGATAAATGAAGCAGCGCTGGATCAGCCCGTCGCGAATGTCGAACACATCGCACCAGCGGCCTGCGCCCCAATCGGGATCGCCCGCGCGCCACGGGCCGTCCACGTGTTCGCCATGGCTGGTGCCCTCGCACACGATGGTGTCGCCACCCGAAAACATCCAGTTCAATTCCGGGTAATGGTGAACAATCGATTTGAGCTTGCCGCCCAGGTCGCCAAACAGTTTTTCGATCTGCTCCTTGCCCTTGGCGACGCCCCACTTGGGAAAGTAAACCTGGGCATCGGGCGCAAACAAATCGAAGATGGATCCGCCGGAAGAAGTCACGCCGCCGGCGTCCAGCGCCTTCAGGTATTCGAGCGCAACCGCCTTCCGCTCTTCATCACGCATAGAGGAAGGTCAGGCTAGTTATTCCTTGCCCACCAGGTGAGCGTCGGACTTTTCGTTTTCGTTGCAGATGAACTCGATCAGGTTGGTGTCGAGCAGCAGGTGCTGTTTGATGGTGATGGTCCAGGGGTGCGTGTACGCTTTCGGATCTTCCACCGTGACCTGAATATCGAGATGCCCGAAGTTGACGCGGGTGAAACGTTCGGTCATTTTTCCTGTGTTTGTGAGCGGGCTGCCTTCCACGTCCAGCCATACGTCGTCGCGGAAGCCGGTAGTTTCCACCACCAGCGTATCGCCGTCCCAATGGCCGATGGAGTAACCATACCACCACGGCTCGGGATCGTTGTTGGGCAGCGAACGGCCATCCATAAATACTTGCCGGATGCCGGCCTGGGCTTCGTACAAAATCACGATCAACTTGGGCGTCTGGATGATTTTTCTGGGCTGCGGATGCGTGTGCAACTGCATCAGGCCTAGCGGCAGGCAATGCGCGTCGGGATTGTCCTTGTTGTTATTTGCCTTGCGTTGTTCTCGCAGCGCAGCCGCCCAAGGGGTGAACGGGAGGCCGTCTTTCAGCGTGGATCCGATATCGAAAAACTGGTTGGGACCACGCGGCCGCGGACCCAGGCCGGTTCCTCCAACTGGCGGCGGTCCACCGGCGGGTGGAGGTCCCCCTGCGGGCGGCGGTCCACCTGCCCCGGTGACAGCACCCGGGCCGCCGGGCGGACGCAACCCGCGGTTTCCGTCAAATTGCCAGATGCCGGATAAGTCCGGCTTGCCATCGGCGGTACGCGGCGTGGGGCCGTCCATGTTAGGCTTGCCATCGGCGAGTTTAGGAACATTGGGCGTCGGGTAAGGCGGCCACTGGGCTAAAAGTGCGGTCGGGATGGCGGCGAAAAAGAACGCCGCTGTAACGGCGTGAAACAAAGTTTTCGTGTTAGGCATCAGAGTGAAACGCTACGGCTTGCAAACCTAGCTCTATCAGCTTACATCGATCCCCGGCTTGCTGGCGAGTCCCTTGCAGCCGCGGTTACGGAAAAGGTACATCCGGTCATTTTTTCCGGAGCGGGAGCCTCTGATTTGAAGCGCTTTTCTGAAGTTCTGATTCTCTTCCACTTGGAGCGTGGCAAAACAATTGCGGTAATTCAGGCGGGAGAAGCAATATGAAATTCTTTATGATCGGTCTTCTATTTACGGGTGGAATGCTACTGGCGCAGGACACGCCAATACAGCAGCAGCCGGCGCGAGAAGCGCATTTGTCGGCGTCTCAGCGGCTGGCGTTGTACTCACAATCGCCGTCCGTCCGGACCAATCACGGAAAGCACCATCGGAACAAATACGACGATTATGTTGTGACAAAAAACCAAGGCGCCATCGTCGCTATGATTCCTTACGGCAAGTAAGACTGCAAGCAGGGCTGCGAGCAGGGCTGCGAGCGGGCCGATGGGTCAGCGATAGTCCGGACTGAGAAAGTCGAAATCGCAACCCAGATCGGCTTGGGTAACGTGGTCGAGGAACAGACGTCCGTAGCCGCGATCGTAATGGCGAGGCGGCGGTTTGAAAAGCCGCGCGCGGCGAACCAGTTCCTCGGCCGGGACCAGCAATTCGAGTTTGCGGCCGGGAACATCGAGCAGGATTTCATCGCCAGTCTGGACCAGCGCTAGCGGGCCGCCAATGGCGGACTCGGGAGTTACGTGGAGCACTACCGTACCGTACGATGTTCCGCTCATGCGGGCGTCCGAGATTCGGACTATATCGGTAACGCCTTCGTTGAGGAGCTTGCGCGGCATCGGGATGTGGCCCCATTCGGGAAAACCCGGCGCTCCTTTGGGTCCGCAGTTGCGCATCACGAGGATGGTGTTGCGATCTACGGGAAGATCTTCGCGTTCTACCTCCGCGAGCATTTCGGCGCGAGTTTCAAAAACATAGGCCCGCCCGCGATGCTGCAACAAATCCTGGGAAGCGGCGCTCTGCTTGATGACGGCTCCGTTGGGTGCAAGATTTCCTCGCAACACTGCGATACCGCCCTCCGGATACAGCGGGCGATCGCGCGGGCGGATAATGTCGCCGTTTAACGGAATCGCGCCGCTGATGTTGTCGCCGATCGTCTTGCCGTTGACTGTTTCGCAGTCGCCATGCAGCAGATCCTGAATCCGGTTCATAACAGCGGGAACTCCGCCCGCGTGAAATAAATCCTCCATCAGAAAACGGCCGGATGGCATGACATCCACGATGCAAGCTGTGCGGCGGGAGATGCGGTCAAAATCTTCGAGCGCCAGATGAATGCCGAGACGGCCGGCGATGGCGATCAGGTGAATCACGGCGTTGGTGGATCCGCCCAACGCCATCAGGACGGTGATGGCGTTCTCGAATGCAGCGCGCGTAAGAATCCGGGAAGGCTTCAGGCCAGGTTCGATCATCCCGACCACGGCTCGGCCGCTGAGTTCCGCGATTGCCATGCGCCGCGAATCGGGGGCCGGAATGTTGGCGCTACCGGGCAACGTCATACCGAGCGCTTCGGCCAAACTGGTCATCGTGGACGCGGTGCCCATCACCGTACAGTGGCCGGCGGTGCGGGCGATGCATCCTTCGATCTCGCACCATTCCTCTTCGGTGATGCGGCCGGTGCGGAACTGATCGAACAGCTTCTTGCCGTCGGTGCCGGAGCCAAGCCGCTGACCGCGCCATTCGCCCGCCAGCATGGGTCCCCCCGGCACAACCATGGCGGGGATATCGGCGCTGGCCGCGCCCATCAGTTGCGCGGGCGTGGTCTTGTCGCAGCCACAGAGCAAAACTACCGCATCCAGGGGATTGGCGCGGATGGATTCCTCCACATCCATGGCCATGAGGTTGCGATACATCATGGTGGTGGGCCGCATGAACATCTCGCCGAGTGAGATGGTGGGAAATTCAAGGGGAACACCGCCCGCCGCCCACACTCCGCGTTTGACGGCCGCGGCAACGTCGCGCAGATGCGCATTGCAATTGTTCAGCTCGCTCCAGGAATTACAGATGCCGATCACCGGTTTGCCGTCGAACACGTCGGCTGGAAAACCTTCCGAGCGGAGCCAGGCCCGGCGTCCAAAGCCATAATATTCGGGGGCTTGAAACCATTCACGGCTGCGTTTGTTTTTCATGATGATTCCTGCTTAGCGGGTTGCTGAAAACGCCTTTTCACATGCGCGAACCGCAGGCGTGGACGCCTACGCTGCACGGGCTATCAACAACATCGGTGTCCCGCGCAGGGCGGATTTCAGTCTGCTGGGCTTTTTCACCAACCTGCTAGTGTACCGGACGGCGGGCTGGTTGCGTCCAAGTGGTTCGTTTAGTTCATTGGGCGTGAGGCCACACGGGTGAGAATTGCATGCATTCGCCGGCATACAGGGTTTGGTCCTTACGCCACGCCCGGCAGGCTGCCAGCAAATAAATACATTTCGGGTCAGCCAATCAGCGGATTTGATACATGGATTTCGCCAGGGCCGGGTTGCGCTGTGGCTTGCATGCACCTGTGATAGCATGGGTAAGATTTATTAATTTGCGGACTTGAATATTGGGGACTTATGAAAGACCGCTCTTCCGGCGCTTCAGATTTGGCGGGTGAAGCCTACGTCATTATTCGCGAGCGAATTTTGCGGGGCGAAGTGGCCATTGGCCAGGTGATCTCGCGGCGCAAAATTGCCGCCGAACTCGGCATGAGTTTTCTGCCCGTTTCTGAGGCATTTCTTCGTTTGGAATTTGAAGGCCTGCTGGAAAGCCGGCCTCGCGCTGGAACACGCGTGCGCATTCCCAGCCGGGAAGACGTGCGCGGGCACTATCTGGTGCGCGAAGCGTTGGAGGTGGAGGCGGCGCGGCTGTTCACCGAGATGGCGACACCGGAGGAACGGTCTGAGCTGCTGAAGCTGGGCGTGCGCGTGGATGCCATGCGGTCGCAGCCGGAGACTAATCGCTTTTATTACCTGAATCTGCACGAAAAACTGCATCGCCGTATCTCGGAATGCACGCGCTGCCCGGCGCTGTGCGACGCCATTGAAAGAACGCGCGCACTCTCGTCCACCTGGCTGTGCGTGGGAAGGGCATTCAACGGGACCACGTCGCGGCGCCATCAGGACCTAATGGAAGTGCTGGTAGGCATGGATCGCGATGCAGCGGCCGCGGCCATGCGGGATCATGTGATCACCAGCATGCAACGGGCGCTGGAGCGTCTGGAGCCCTATTTCCGTGCTCGCAAGACGCAAGGGAAGACTTATTCGCGCAAGCATTTTTCCATCGAACTGCCGGGCGCACCGGAGATCAAAGGCGAATCTCAAGCTTCGCCGGCGGAAGCCTGAAGCGGCCGAGCGTTCAGCTTTTAGGGCGCTAATATATTTGACGCAACCAATGGCCGTATGCGGCCCCATCATGCTGCGGGTGGTGGCGAATTCCTGCCAAGGACTCTGCCATACAAGCCACGGCAAATCTCCTGAGCTATCGGGACGCCCCGCTGATAAAGACTTCCCTTTGTATCGCACCAAGTAAACAAACGGTATCTCGTTGTTGGCGTGATATTGCCGTATCGGTCCAGTTCCTCCACGATTCGGCGGGCAACCCCGGCATCGTCGCAGTTGGGACGGTTGCCGGCCATGGTAGCGATGAAAATTGCACACTGTCTTTTCACTTCAGAAAGATCATTCACAATGCGCCTCCCCGCGGGATATGGATTTCGGTTTGCGTCAAGTATATCAATAACCTTTTTGGGGAAGCTGTCAGCTTTAGGGAGCGGTCAGCCGCGGCTGATGTTCGATGGCGTTTCGGGTCTGCTCCAAACTGGTCTTCAACGCTTCGGCTGGAAGTTCATGCACGATGGGGCTCAGCAGCTTGGCCATTAAGAATGGAATTTCGCGCGTCAGCGTGATGGATTCGCAGGTGATGAAGACTCCGCCGTCGCTCTCGTCGAAAAACCAATAGCCGTTGATGCGCCACATCAGCCCGCGATCGTGGCCAACGGGCAGTTCGTGTTCGTTCTTCTTTCCGGCATTGCTGACTTCGACGACGCGGTGGCTCGCCGAACGGCTGTAGACTCGCTTGGAATCGAGCGGGACGAAGTGGATCTGGTTGTCGATATCGAGCACGTCGGAGATGAAAAACTTCGATTTCACAACGCGGGTGCGGACCGTAAAGTCGTTGCCGGTATGAGAGAGAATCTTTACTTCTGTGACGTCGGGCTTGTAGATCTCGGTGTGTTGCGGATAGTCCTGAACAACACTGAGCGTCTCTTTGAGCGTGGTGTTGGGAACAAAGACCGCTCCGATCCAGTCCTGGATGAGGCCGCCGGGGAGGGTGACAACGCCATTGCCCTGGATAGGCTGGGCCACTACGGCGCCGGCCAGCAGGCTTAGGCGGATTTCGGGCGAATCATCAAACCACAGGAAATGCTCGCCGCTCCAGCGCGGCTGCATCTTGACCTCGGTGTTCGCGATGTAGCGATCGAAGGCATCCACCGTTTCGGGTTTCAGATCGACGGCGAGGCAAAGGCCCGCGCACGCGGAGAAAGCAGCGACGAAGAGAAGGAAGCGCGGCAGCCTTAGTCTGCTCCCACCGGTTTTTTGGTGGTTGCGTCCACCACATCGCGATAGCTCTGGGGCGCTTCCCCGCCGAAAAGCTGTTTCAATCCCGCCTCAACGCTCCAATCCATGCGGCGCACGATGGCTTCGGCCATGATGGGTTCGATATCGATTTCGCGCAGCGTGGCGGCCACTTCTTCCATTTCTCTCGCGCGGCGTTCGCCGTGCACTACCACGCGGCCCACCATGTAGTCGGCCAGTTGTTTCCACTGGATGCCGGGAAAACTTTCGGCGAGCGAGGCGAAGACGCGTTCATCGGCATGATAGCGGCTGGCGCCGAGAACGCATTCGGTGAGCAGCGCTTCCAGGCCCTTGACGATGATGCTGCGGAACATTTTGGTGGCCGCCGCCGTGCCAACTTCGCGCGAGACGATTTCGGCTGAGATTCCAAACGGCGCCAGCCGATCGACAAACGCCTGCGCACCGTTGCCGCCCGCCAGCATCGGGACCTTGTGGCCGTAGGGCGGGACGGGAGCCATCATCGCGATTTCGGCGAACCGTGCGCCCGAAGTCTCAATCACGCGCGCGATGGATTGCTTCAGGCCCGGCGAGACCGAATTCAAGTCGGCGAAGATATGATCCGGGGTCAAGTGAGGCGCGTTTTGCCCGGCGGCGCTTGCGGCCTGATTGGCCGTCACCGCCGACATCATAATGTCGCAGGCTTGCGCGAGCTCTTGGTTCGATTCCACCAAACGGGTTTCCGTGTCTCGGGCGCGCTGTTCGATTTTTTGCCCCAGGCCGGGCGTGTGGCTGTGGATGTCGAACGCAGTGATG
Organism: Bryobacterales bacterium; assembly: GCA_963776805.1. Classification (GTDB taxonomy): domain Bacteria; phylum Acidobacteriota; class Terriglobia; order Bryobacterales; family Bryobacteraceae; genus Palsa-89. The sequence continues at coordinate 1,312,230 of CAVZOD010000025.1, read as the reverse complement.
GACGCGATGCCCGGCTGCCGCAGACCCTTCGCAATATGATAGGCAGCTTCCCCGAAGCCAACGAATCCGATTTTGAGGCCAGGCGATATCACAACAGCTTTACTTCACGGCTTGCGCTTGCGCCTGCTCCGCGCGCATGCGGCGCTGTTCGGCCTGCACGGTGATGAGCGACATCCACATGCCGAGCGGATGCGCGCCAGCTTCGACGAGGGGATGCGGCTTGAGCGATCGCACTGCGTCGATACTTTCGTCCTTCATGGTTTCGAGCACCTGCGCCTGCTTTTCGTTGAGACCGTACTCGGCCGCCAGAGCCGGCGTGTCTTCAAACAGGCGGCGGCGCAACGGCGAACTGAAGCGCAGGTCGTACAAAAGTTTATTGAGCGGATACACCGACGGATCGGGATGCCGGTAGAACTGATAGCCTTCCGCGCTACCGAAGTTGAATTTGGGCGCGGGTTCGGGCGTGGTGGGAACGCCCTTTTTATTCGGGATGAAGCGCATGACCGCATGGCCGTGATGCCAGGTGGGCTGGTAAGTAATCAATTCACCCGGCTGCTGGCCGATGGCGCCGAAGAGAATCATCCAGGGCAGCATCTCGGTGTTGCCGACTTCGTCCAGTTGTTCGTTGTTGAGCTCCAGCAGCGCGCTGTTGTTGCCGCGCTCCATGTGGGCGATGGCCCACCAATCGAAATCGAAGGCCGGCTGGGGATATTTCCACGCGCCGGGATAATGCGACATGCCGCCGCTGGCGACGATCGCGATCCGGTATGGCGACCGCAGGATAGCATCGCGGACAGCGGCGCCCAACTGCGCGCAGCGGCGGGCGGTAGGCAGCGGAGGCAGGTACGTATTGACGAAGATTGGAACCACCGGGATGGAGCGGCCTTCGATCACCCACTCATATACGGCGGCGAACGCGTGGCCCAGCTCGGCATCCTGCGAGTAAGTCAAATCGAAGCCGTCGCTAACCAGGTCGTTCACCAACTCTTCGGCGAAGCCGTGAATCGGCAGCGCGTAGCTCTTGCGGGCGAAAGCGGCTTTCGATTTTTCGCCGCCCACAATCGCGAAGGTGGGAACGGCGGAGAGGAAGAACGTTTCCAGATGATCGCTGCCGATGACGACGATGGCGTCGGGCTTGATCTCATCCAGGTCCTTGCCCAGCACGCGCATGGCGGCGATGTCGGCGTCCAACTGCGCCTTGTCCTCGCTTGGCGGATAGGTGAAAAGCTGCGGCGCGTGAACCGTGGCCGCTGCAAATACGATCTCTCCCATGGTGTTACCCCCTTACAACGCACTCCGCTCTGCTGCGGATACTTCCTTGATTTCTTCAAAATACTCGATGCCCAGCTCCTTCAGCTTAGCGCGGAGACGATGGAAATCGACACCCGGATCGCCAGGCGTTCGCGGGTTTTTTCTTCCTCGGCGCGGCGCTGCTCGCCGGCGTTGGCAACGGTGGCCGCCGCGGGCATCCCTTAGTTCACCAGCGCGCTCGGATTCGTCACTGCCATGCGCTTGATATCGGTGGCCGAGAAACCGCCATCCATGAGTGTCTGAGCGAACATGGCGAAGCCCTCGGACACCGGCGGATTAATAGTCTGGCCCAGATCGGTGGAGAGAACGCAATGCTCCGGACCCGCCTTGCGGATGCTCACCAGCACTTCTTCCCAGGGAGCTTTGCGGGTGTGCATGGTGGTAAAGCAATGCTCGATGAGAGCGCCTTCATTGGCCAGCTCGGCTTGCTCGTCGGCCGTCAAATTTTGCGACGGGAATTCGGCATGGGTCACCAGCACGCGCTTGAGCTTCATTTCACGCGCGCCGCGCACCAGCGCGAAGATTTCTTTGCGGCCCAGATGCCCGGTGGCCATGATCATGTTGTGATTGCCAATCAATTCCAGGCAGCTGCGCGCGGCTGCATTCAAATTGCCCTTGTCATCCAACACCGTCAGCGGCGGCGGCGCGATGCCGGTGGCGGCCAGCTCGCGCTGGATCTTGGCCCAGAACGGGAGCTTGGTGCTGGGACCATCCACGCGGCCGGCGGTTTCATTGGCGGCATCCACGGTGGGCATCCAGACGATTTTCGCGCCGGAACGGCCGGACAATTCGACGGCCACCGGATTCAATCCACCTACGGCGTGATTCAGTGTGATGGCGCCGAAAGCCTGTATACCGGGCACGGCTTTGGTGACCACCTTGGCGCGTTCCGCGGTAGGGAAGTAGTGCGATTTGAGAACGAATCCCTTCAGCCCGTGCTTCAAAAATTCGTGCGCCAGATCGATATCGTCAATGCGCCGCTCGATCACGTCCGGTGCGACGTGAACCTGTAAATCATATCCGCCTTCGATTGCTTTCCACGCAGCGTCCGACACGGACGTAGCTGTACCCGTTACCGCTTGTGCGCTCATTGCAAAGGCAGTATGACAGGCGGCGAACGGCGGTGTCAAGTTACTGATCTCTCAGATTCCGTTGACTTTTTAGGGTGAAATACCTGTTCTTTGAAGGCGATTCCGGCGAAGGAGACATCAACTTCGCGCGCACGAATTTTGATATATGATATGTCACTAGCGCGATGCCGGTGGGCATCGGGGCTAACCTTAACCGCGTCCCACGAACGGCATCTTCGTCGCCATCACCGTCATGAATTGCACGTTCGCCTCCAGCGGTAGGTTCGCCATATAAAGGACGGCGTCGGCCACTAGTTTCACCGCCATGCGCGGCTCGGGGGCTTTGGTACCGTCGGCTTGCAGGACACCGGCGGTCATTCGTTCGGTCATCTCGGTGGCCGCGTTGCCGATATCGATCTGCCCGCAGGCGACGTCGTACTTTCGGCCGTCGAGCGAAATGCTTTTGGTCAGGCCAGTGATGGCGTGCTTGGTGGCGGTGTAGGGCGCGGAATTGGGCCTGGGCGCATGCGCGGAAATGGATCCGTTATTAATGATGCGTCCGCCGCGCGGCTGCTGGGACTTCATCAGCCGGATGGCATGCTGGGCGCACAGAAAAGCACCGGTCAGGTTGACGGCTACCACGGCGTTCCATTGCTCGAAGGTAAGATCCTCCATTGGTATGCCGGGTGCGCTGGTGCCCGCGTTGTTGAAAAGAACATCGAGCCGTCCGAAGGTTTCTTTCGCTTGATCGAACAGCGCGGCCACTGCATCCGGCTGGGAAACATCGGTGGGAACTACCAGCATCGGCGCGTCGCTGCGCTCCGCCATTGCGGCTGTGCGCTCCAGTTCGGCAGCGCGGCGTCCTGCCAGCACGACGGAATATCCGGCCGAGTGGAACGCCAGACTCACAGCGCGGCCAATGCCGCTGCCGGCTCCGGTCACGAGCGCGACGCGGCTCATAACAGTTCCCAGAAGCGAATTACGACTTTATCGGGATATCGTTCGCCGGAACCCACCATAACCGCGCGAGTAAGCCAGGCGTGGTCGGGCGCGCTGGTTTCAAAACTCGCCGCGCTGCGGAAATAATAGGACGCGGGATCCACGCGTTCGCCCCGATTCAATCGCGCCAGCACGTCCGGCGGTCCGTGCCGAATCCCGCGATTTACAACATAGATGAGTTCGCCGCCCTCGGACTGGATGGTATAACGCGCGTCCAAATCGCCGGTGCCGTCCGGGCGCAAGATCTGCCAATCCGCGCCGCCGGGTACGACGCGCCCGCGCAGCTTCGGCCCCGAAACCAGGCCGCCGGCGATTGGGATAACGCGGCGATAGCCGGCCTGCGTCTGGCCGAAATCGAGCGGATCGCCAACCTCAACTTCAATTTCAAATGCGAATCGCAGCCCGGGCGCCGTCATGCGCGGCTCAATAGGCGCTGTCGTCGTTCAATGTTTCGATCGAATCCGAATCCAACTCGAGGTTCGCGGCGTCCACCAGATCCTTCAACTGCTGGACGCTGGTGGCACTAGCGATGGGGGCGGTGATGCTGGGCCGCGCGATCAGCCAAGCGATCGCAACTTTGCCCGGCGTGGAGTGCAGGTTCGCCGCAACTTCATCCAGCGCGGCCAGAATCCGGAATCCACGCTCGTCCAGATACTTCTTCACCATCTGCCCGCGCGGCCCTTTGGCGAGATCGTTCTCTGAACGATATTTGCCAGTCAGAAATCCGCTCGCCAGCGCGAAATAAGGAATCACGCCGATGCTTTCTTTCAAGCAGATCGGCTCCAGCTCTTTTTCGTAGCCGGCGCGTTCGTAAAAATTGTAGTGAGGCTGCAAGCACTCGTAGCGCGGCAGTCCGTGCTGCTCGCTTACCTTGAACGACTCGGCCAGCCGCTCCGCGCTATAGTTCGACGCACCGATGGCGCGAACCTTGCCCTGTTTGATGAGGAGATCGTAGGCCCCGAGTGTTTCCTCCAGCTGCGTGCTCTGATCGTCGATGTGCGACTGGTACAGATCGATATAGTCGGTCTGCAAGCGCTGCAGCGAGTCTTCCACTTCGCGGAGAATGTACGCTTTCGAAAGTCCCTTCTTATCCGGCGCCAGTTCAATGCCGACCTTGGTGGCCAGAATCACCTTCTTCCGGTTGCCGCTGCGTTTGAACCAATTGCCGAGCACGGTCTCCGATTCGCCGCCTTTATGGCCGGGGACCCAGCGCGAGTAAACGTCCGCGGTGTCCACGAAATTGAATCCCGCGCCTACAAATTCGTCAAGAATAGCGAACGAAGCCGGCTCATCCGCGGTCCAGCCAAAGACGTTTCCACCCAGGCAAACGGGAGAGACTTCGAGGCCTGACTCTCCCAACTTACGGGTCTTCATTATGATGGATGCTCCTTATCCCTATGACTTATTCTGAATGATCTATTCTGATTTGCATTTTCCGCCCGGACAGCGGTTGTTCTCTTCGCAAACGTATTCGTACAGCCCGGCCGCGTCCCAATCGGGATGCAGAGCCATGGTGAAATCCTGCGTCCAGGCCGCGGTGAAAACTTTCGGATCGTCGATGGTGAGCTGGTAGGAAAGCGTCTTGTCGTCCTGCCAGCGGATGTGCTCGACGGTACGTAATGCGTCGCTATGCATGCGGTACTGGTTCTTGTCGGTGTAGTAATAATCGTCCAGCCCCCAGCGCTTGAAATTGGTAGTCTCTACCACTAGCGTGTCGCCTTCCCAGTGGCCCACGGGATCGCCATAATACATGGGCTCCAGGCCCTGGCGATGCGGACGCCCATCCAGCGGAATGATGCGCGTCATGCGCTGGAACTCATGCACGATCACCAGGTAGTTCTTGTTCTGCACGAACTGCACCGCATTGGCCGAGAGCATCCCCGACGGAAAACCGGCCGGCATGCAAAACTCGCGCGGCTCATCGTGACGCGGATCGCCGGTGGGCGGCTCGAAGAAAGGCATCCCGCCAGACTTGAACGGCGCGAATTTCTTGTGATCGAAGACCGTGGCGGAGCAGCGGCAGCGATCGCCGCCGTTCGATTTCGGCCATTCATACACACCGCTGAAATCCGGCTTGCCGTCCGCGGTGCGCGGCATTCCTTTCGCACCTGCCATCTTCGTATTCTGCGGCTGCAAACGCGCGGGCGATAGAACCAGCCCAGCCAGCAGCGCTCCAAAGGCAACGTGGCGTCCAAGACGATCGGCAGAAGTTGGCTTCATGATAGATCCTCCACGCTATTTCTTGCCGTCGCCTTTGGAATCCGGTTCCTGGCTGGCAGTGAATACCATGCGCCCATCCGGAAATGTCACCTTCGACCCGTTCGCATTGTTCGAGCCATCCTTAGCGCGAAAGGCTTCCACGTCGATCATCATGCCCGGCTGAATCACATCTTTGCTAATGCCCCGGCGCATGAGCTGACCGGGTGCACCGCCCGAGATGGCCCAATGTATCACCTTGCCGTCCGCTTTCGTCTCGTCGACATAAAACCAGATGTGCGGATTCATCCACTCCACCTTGGTGACGACGCCCGAGAATTTCACGGGTTTGGTGTCGTCGTATTCGGCGGAGAAAGAATGGTGGGCCAGGATGGGCAGCGCGCCCAACGCCAAGCCGAGCAACAAAGACGCAAACGATAGAGCTCTGACCGACGATGTCTTCATGAAGTGACCTCCGGACAACGGCAGGATATCGCGAGTTCCTTGGCCAGCGCAAGGCTGGGTTGTAACTGCCGTCAGGCTCTTTACCAATCCTTCACCAATCGTTCATTCGACATTCACATGGGGTGCTTATACTCAGTCGTTCAACCTCAAAGCAGGTCGAGGAAGATTGTAAGCGAGTAAAAACAGGAAAGGAAAACTATGAGAAGACGTGTGTCCATTTTCCTCGGCGGAGCGTTGATTGCCGGGACTCTGATTGGTTTGGGAGCAGCCAGCGCGCAAACACCCGCGCCTGCCGCCGGCGCGGCCACGCCGATCCAGCATCTGGTGGTGATCTTCCAGGAGAACGTGTCGTTCGATCATTACTTCGGCACGTATCCGTTCGCCGCGAACTCGGAAGGGGAACCAGCGTTCTACGCTTATCCCAGCACACCCAGTGTGAATGGCTTTAGCCCGGCGATCCTGAACGGCAGCGCGACGCTGGCCAATTCAGCCAATGGAGCGGGCGCAACGGCGCCTTTCCGCCTGGATCGATCGCAGGCCTCCACCGCCGATCAGGATCACGACTATACCGCTGAACAAATCGCTTATCACAACGGATTGGTGGATCTTTTCCCGATGGCGACAGGCACCGCAGGCCCGCCCCCCAGCAACATCCCGCAGGCTTCCACCACCGGCCTGGTGATGGGCTACTACGACGGCAACACCGTTACCGCTTTGTGGAATTATGCCCAGCATTACGCCATGAGCGACAATTCGTACGGCACCAACTTTGGCCCGTCCACCGATGGCGCCCTCAACCTGATCTCCGGACAGCTCAACGGCGCGATCAACAATACCAATGGAACAGGCTCACTCATTGAGGATGGTTCCGGCGGTATGACCGACATCAGCGACGCCGATCCGGCGGGCGACGTCTGCTCCACCACCACCGGCGAAACCTTCAGCATGAGCGGAAAGAATATCGGCGATCTTCTCAACGCCGCGGGTGTGAGCTGGGGATTCTTCGAAGGCGGATTCGACCTTACCGCTACCAATCCCAACGGCTCCACTGGCTGCGCGCGCAGCACCACGTCGTTAATCACCAACACGAAGAAGGCCGATTATATTCCCCATCATCAGCCGTTCCAATATTACAAATCCACCGCGAACCCGACCCACGCGCGGCCCACTTCGGCAGCCATGATCGGCCAGGCGGGCGATGCCGCCAACCATCAATACGACATCAACGATTTCTACACCGCGGTGAACAATAACAACTTCCCGGCGGTTAGCTTCTTGAAGGCGCCAGGATTTCAGGATGGCCACGCCGGATATTCCGATCCCATCGACGAACAACAGTTCGTAGTGCACGTAATCAATTACCTGCAAAACCTGCCTTCCTGGTCGTCGACGGCCGTGGTGATCGCTTATGACGATTCCGACGGCTGGTACGACCATCAGATGCCGCCGCTGGTAAATCAATCCACCACCAGCGCCGACATGATCACCGGCACCGGCACCTGCGGAAACGGCAATGCCGCCCTTCCCGGTGTTACCGCCAGCGTTGCTCACGCCCAGGGCCGTTGCGGATATGGCCCGCGTCTTCCTCTGATGGTGATCTCGCCCTATGCCAAGGCCAACTTCGTGGATCACACCATCACCGATCAAAGCTCCATCCTCCGTTTTGTGGAAGACAACTGGCTCAATGGAGAGCGCATCCAGGGCTCCTTCGACGCGATCGCCGGTCCCTTGGACAATATGTTCGATTTCGACGCCGCGCCCAACACGGCCTCGGTCCTCCTCTCGGAAGGGAGTGGTCAACCGGTGAATCCGGCGCAAAGCGCTTCACCCAAAGCGTCGCTGCATTTTCACCCGGTGAAGCCGGCCACCGGCACCAGGTAGCAGTTCGCAGTTCGATTAAATATTGGCCGCGCAGCGGATACGTTCCGGTGCGCGGTCAGCTTTTCATTTAAGCTTCAGAATAATGACCCGCCGGACCTTCGTTCGACACGCCACCTATCTGGCCGCGCTGGCTAATCGCGCAGCATCTGCTGCGCCGGCTCTGAATCCGAACTCTCTCGCCAAGTTTGTGGACCCTCTGCCCGTTCCGGAAATTGCGAGGGCCGTTGGCCTGCGCCCTGCGCCGAAGGGGCACACTTCCGAGAAGGTTCCTTACTACCGTGTGCCGATGCGGCAGGTAGAGTGCAAACTGCATCGCGATCTTCCGGCTGCTCGCCTCTGGTGTTACGGCTCATCGTCGCCCGGTCCCACGTTTGAAACTCGCAGCGGGCAAGGGCTGCTGATCGAATGGCCCAACGAGCTTCCTGCGAAACATTTCCTGCCGATTGATCACAGCCTGCACGGCGCCGAAATCGATACGCCCGAGGTTCGCGGCGTGGTCCACATCCACGGAGCGAAGACGCCGCCCGAAAGCGACGGATATCCCGAGGATTGGTACGTTCCGGGCAAAACCCGGACCTACTTTTATCCCAATCGCCAGGAAGCTGCCGCGCTCTGGTATCACGACCACACCATGGGCATCAACCGGCTGAACATTTATGCGGGTATGGCGGGACTCTTTCTGATTCGCGACGATTTCGAAGACGCGCTGAACCTGCCCAAAGGCGCTTATGAAATCCCGCTGGTAATTTACGACCGGCTGCTCACCCAAGACGGCCAGCTCAGCTATCCGGTCTCCGGCGATCCCAACAAGCCTTGGGTTCCCGAAGTGTTCGGCGATGTCATGCTGGCGAATGGAAAAGCTTTTCCGTTTCTCGACGTGGAGCCGCGCAAATATCGATTCCGGGTATTGAACGCCTGCAATGGCCGCTTCCTGCATATGGCGCTTTCCGACGGAAGTTCCAATGCGCTGACGTTTCACCAGATCGGTACGGATCAAGGGCTTCTGCCCGCGCCCGTTCCGCTGGAGCGCTCGCTGCTGGCGCCGGGCGAACGCTGCGATCTGGTGATCGATTTCGCGGCCAGCGCGGGGAAGCAAATCGTTCTGCAAAATGATTCGTTTCTGGTAATGCAGTTTCGCGTGGGGCAAGAGAAGGCTCGCGACGCGAGCGCGCTGCCCGGCGTGCTGCGCCCGGTGCCGAAGACGCCGGAATCCGAAGCCGTGAAGACGCGTCCGCTGGCATTGATCGAGAAGATGACCCTGGCCGGCGAATCCATGACGATGCTGCTGAACAACACGCCCTGGCACATGCCGGTGACGGAAAACCCCGTTCTCGATAGCGTCGAGATCTGGAGCTTCATCAATACGACGGACGACTCGCATCCCATCCACCTGCACCTGGTGCGCTTTCAGATTCTGGATCGCCGCCGGTTCGAGCCGTTTTTTTACCAGACACGCGGAGAAATACGATACACCGGGCCCGTTACACCTCCGGCGCCCGAAGAGGCCGGTTGGAAAGATACGGTGCGAGCCGATCCGAAGATGGTGACCCGCATTATCGTTCGCTTCGAGGGCTACCTCGGCCGTTACATCTGGCATTGTCATGTACTGGAGCACGAAGACAACGAAATGATGCGTCCTTACGACGTGATCGCCGCGGCTCCGAAGTAGGGAGGGGGATATCGACGAAGTGAAGTTACTGCGCGACGACGGAGACGGCCGTAAAGTGGATGCCCGGCTTTCCGCTTTGCGATTCCACCAACTGGTTCATTTCGGCCCAGATTTTTTGGATGGCGGCCGGCGGCGCATCGGGAATGTTCCCATCGCGCCAGGTAAAGATCTCGACGAAGTAGGTGTTGCCGTCTTCAGTGCCGCGCACCAGCGTGTGGGGCGTTTCCAGAACCAGTTTGAGACGAGTTGCCGCGGCCCATTGCCGTGCGATGGCATTGGCGAGGGCCGCCTCTGAGCCTGGCTTCGCATGATACGTCACCATCACCGTCTCTGGAACGGCGCTCTGGGGCGCTGCGGCCGATGTCGGTGTATAGGCGCTGAACATAATCATGAAGGCAGTCGCGATCAGTGTATGACGCACCATCTTCTATGCTTCCTTTCCGTCAGAGACGGCAGGCGGGTTTGTAAAGCTGGTTGCGGAGCGGATCCGCGTGTCCCCTCCCATTTGGAAAACACTCGTACCGCTCATCGCCTCTTTACCATCGCTTGACGTCGAAACCCAGTCCGCCATAATGGTGCCCTGGCAGTGTCGAACGTCGCCCTTGCGCCGCAATCGGATGCCGGGCATGAAGCGCAAGGCCGCGCCCGCATGCGCCGACAGATCCGCCACACTGTCGAAGGAACTGAATCGGTCGCGAAAACGAACGCCGGCGGACGCGATCCGCGCGAATTCAGCATCCCGAGCGTCTTGGTCCGCGAGCGTCCACGCATGGAACCACGCATCAACGACGCTGGAGGCACCGGCGAAAACCTCATCCGCCACCACGTTGGCGAAGAGCGAGAGTTGAAATCGCCAGCCCTGCACATGAGCGTCGCGCACACTTTCTTCCGCAAATTCGTGCAGCAGGTACAGCTTCGTCGCCGTTCCGGTGGACTCGAGGACGATTGTGACGCGGGAGCCGCCCGCTGGAATCGGCTGGCCGCTCGCATTGCCCCACGTAAACACGATGCGATCGTGTGGGACGATCTCCAATACCTCGCCTACCACCTCCACGGCGTTCGGATGGCGAATGTAGATCCTTCCGCCCACATGCGGCTCGATGGTGGAACCTGCGCCCCACCACTTGGCCCAGCGCGCGCTGTCAGTGAAGTAACGAAACACGGTCTCGCGCGATGCCACAATCTCGACGGTCCGTTCGACTTTATAGTTCAATACATCCATTGGGTCAGCCTTTCTTCTTCCTAGAGACTCGTTTCGGCCGGGGACCGCGCCGCGTCTCCTCCAGCTCCGCTTCCAGCTTGAGAGTCCAAAGCTTGTCGTCCCACATTTGTTCCAAAATCTTTCCCAAGGGTCCGAGCGCTTCCGGGCGCGCGCGATAAAACCGGTTCCTGCTTTTGGCGCGCGTTTGGATCAAGCCGGCTTCCATCAATGAGCGAAGCTGCAGTGAAACCGCGCCGAATGTGACGTCCGGCATGGCCTGGTGAATTGCGCCGGCCGTCAATTCTTCCCTCCACACCAGGCGCAGAATCTCGCGCCGGCGGGGCGAAGCAATCGCGGCCAAAATCGCGGCCTGAGCGGGCATCGGAGATAGTTTAGATTAAACTAAACTAATCGTCAAGACCTCAGGTGAATCTCGGCTACAATGGTGGGCCAATGGAACTCCCCATGCCAGCAGATCCAACCGGCGCCGCGGCCGCTCCCTTGACCCTGCGAACCTACGAGGAAGGCGACGCCACCATCATCCACTGCACCGGCAAGCTGACCGCCGGGCTCACCGGCACTCTTCGCGACGAGGTGAAGCGGGTGATCCCGCAATCCAAGAAAATCGTCCTGGATTTGACGGAACTCACTCAAATGGACAGCTTGGGCCTGGGAACCATCGTAGGACTGTATGTTTCCGCCCAGGCGGCCGGCTCCACGCTGATCTTGATCAACCTGAGCCCGCGGGTTCGCGATCTGTTCCGCATCACGAACGTGTGGTCCATCCTGGAAGTCTACGGCGAGAACATCGTCCGGATGCCGTGAGAACCTCGCTGCATCTTAGGATTGCGATTGGCGCCGTTTTGACGTGGGCCATCGCGCTGGCGCAAACTCCTGCGCCGAAGCCAACCCAGGGAATCACGCCGGCTACGCTGGTTCTTCCGGGACCCGGCGCGCCGCTCTCGGCCGAAACCGTGGAGGAGCGCACAACCGAGCTGCCCGGCGGAACGTCCAAGACCGATGTTCTAATCACCAAAGTCTTTCGCGACGCTGACGGCCGGATGAGAATAGAAATGAACATCGACAGACCCAACGGCGAATCCGCGCCTATGATTCAGATCCTGGACCGGCCAGATGGCTTCATGGCGATCCTGGTTCCGGAGCAAAGAATGGCTGCACGGTTTGAATTTCCCAAGAGCGGCGACGCAGGATTTTCCGTGTCGTTCTTAGGAAATCCACTGATCCGTGTGCCAGGGAAGAAGTCCACGAAAACCGAGAACCTTGGGAAACGGACGATGGACGGCATCGAATACGAAGGCGAGCGCACCACCACCACTTCCGACGAGCAGCCCTCCGTGATTGGCGTGGAAGAACGCTGGGAGGCTCGCGAACTGGGGCTATTCGGCCTGCTGAAGTCCTCTGGTCCAGACGAGCAGAGCACCGCCAAACTCCGCAACGTCGACAGGCGCGCGCCCGATCCGAGCCTTTTCAAAATCCCGCCCGATTATCTCGTCCGCGACGTCAAGCCGGACGATCCGCCGCAAAAGCAGCTACCAATTCAGATGCAGGATTCCGCGCTCCAGCGCAATGGTCACCGCATGCGTGCGATCGGCCGCGCCCAGTTTGCTCAAGATATTCTGCACGTGCATTTTGATGGTGCCGCTGGCGGTGCCCAGCCGGTGCGCGATGTCTTTGTTCGCCAAGCCGCGTGCGACAAAGGAGAGCACCTGCACTTCGCGCTCGGTGAGGACGATCTGCGGAAAATATTCGGTAAGCCGCTCGGCCACTTCCGGCGGAATCAGCCGCTTGCCCGAATGCACTACGCGAATGGCGCGCAGCATATCGGTGTGAACCATTTCCTTGAGCAGATAGCCGCGAGCTCCGGCTTCAAGCGCCCGATAAATGTCCTGATCGCCGTCGTAGCTGGTCAATGCTATGATGCGCGCCTGCGGGAATTCTTCGCGGATCATTCGCGTGGCGCTCACGCCATCCAGATCCGGCAGCTTGAGATCCATCAAGGTGACGTCGGGAGCGAGAGCGCGATGCAATTCCACGGCTTCGCGGCCGGTGGCAGCCTCGGCAACCAGTTTCAGGTCATTTTCATTGGCCAGCAGCGATGCAATCCCTTTCCGCACGATGGGATGATCGTCCACGCACAAAACCCGAATCACCTGTCCTAACTCAACGGTCTGCATATTAAAGTTCCGCCTTCACACTCTGGCGCACACCCACTCGCAGCGCGCCTTCACTCGTTTTCTTGACCGGAAAATCGACCACGACGGTAGTTCCCATCCGCGGCTGGCTGGTCACCTGCAAGTCGGCGCCAATCTCTTTGGCTCGTTCCTTCATTCCGACTAACCCGAAATGGTCTGTTGCGCTTTCTCCCGGAGCGAAACCGGCCCCGTCGTCCTGCACCGCGATCCTCAGCACATCGGGCAGCGTCTGCAACGAGACTGCAATGGTGTGCGCGCCCGCATGTTTCACCGCATTGATGATGGCCTCCTGCGCGATTCGGAGGAGATTGTATTCCACGTAAGCCGGCAAGCCGCCGGCAAACGGCTCGATCGCCAGCTTCAGCCGCGCCCCGCCGGACGCGGTCAACTGCCGCGCGCTTTCCGACAACTCTTCGGCGAGTCCGGGCCTGGGTCCCCGGTTTCTGCGCAGTTCCGATACGGACCGGCGCGCTTCGGCCAGGCAATTGGCGGCGTCGTGAATAATATCCCGCAAAGCCTCGCGCGGCCCGTTCGGCAAGCGGCCCGCCAGGGCTTGCATCTCCATGGTCACGCCGGAAAATCCCTGCAGCAGTGTGTCATGCAGTTCCCGCGCGATGCGGCTTCGCTCGGCCAGGATGGCTCCGAACTGGCGCTCGATATGCCGGATGCGAAACACATATGCAAATCGAGCCAGCAAACCGAGCAATGCCGCGCTTACTAGATAGAACCAGGTCTGCTGATAGAAGCGGGCCGGCAAAACAAACGCGAGGGACGTGCCGGCGTCGTTGCAAGTTCCATCGGCGTTGCAGGCCGTCACCAGGAAGCGGTAATCTCCGGGCCGCAGATTGGTGTAGAACGCCTGCCTGCGAGTGCTGGCATCCACCCAGGCATGATCGAAGCCCTCCAGCTTGTAACGGAAAGTGATGCGCTGCGGAGAGTGCAGACTCAGGGCGGTGTAACGAAACTCCAGGTTTTGGTCGCCTGGTGCAAGCTCGCGCATATGCGCCACGCTCTGGTTCCGGCCATCGATGGAAACGGTTTCGATGACCACCGGCGGCGGATCCATCTTCAACTGTGTTCGATCCGGATCGATCACCAGCAGCCCATGAATGGTCGAAAACGAAAGCCGTCCATCGCGCATGCGCCAAGCCGCCGGCTGGATGCCCGGCTTGCACTCCACGGTCTGCAATCCATCCAGCGGGCTAAAGGGCATGCTGGCCACGCTGTGAATTTGCCCGGCTGCGAACTGCAGCAATTCCCGCCGATTCAGCGAAAAAATCCCTTTGCTGCTCGCCAGCCACAAACGATCCTGATCATCGGCGGCGATTCCGTAAATTTCGTCATCGAACAAACCGTCTGGTACCGAAAAGTCCACCTGCCGCACGCCGTTCGGGTGCGTAATCAGCACGTGCAATCCGCTGCCGATACCGCCGATCCAGACATACCCTTGCGTATCCCGATAGAGCGTGTCCGCATCCCGAATCGCGAGACCGGGGCCAGGGACTTCCCGCCCAGACAGCTCCCGGAGCGTCCGTTCGTCGTAGGCCTTGATCCCGAGACCATCCACCGCCGCCAGAATCTTCCCGCTCGCTTCCACAAATGAAACCACTGTTTCGTTCGAACCCAAACGCACGATTCTGTGAGAGCGCAAAACGGCGGGACCGTTCGATGTCGCAATCCAGAGGGTGCCTTCCGCGTCTTGATACAAACTCCGAACAGCTCCCGGCAAAATCCGGGCGATCTGGCCATTACTGATTTGATCCAACCCGGCATCGGTTCCCACCCACAGAGTCCCCTGCGCGTCGCCGGCCAGCGCCAGGATGGAATTGCTGGAGAGCCCATCCTGTCTGGTGAGCACGCTGGATTTGCGTCCATCAAAGCGGGCCAGCCCGGCGCCCAGCGTGCCTACCCAGATCACGCCGCGCGGGTCCTGAAACACCGGCCCGGTATCGTTACTCGGCAGCCCTTCGGCGGTGGTGAACGGCAGCGTCCGGCGATCCACGAATTGGTTCAGCCCGCGCTTGGTGCCCACCCAGAGGCTTCCTTCGCGATCCTCATACAATGCTCCGACGGTGCTTTGCGACAAACCGTTCTTGGGGAGAAAACTTTCGATCTCGCGATTGCGCCAGCGGCTGAAACCGCCATCCGTGCCGACCCAAATCGATCCGTTCCGGCCCTCGGCGAGTGACAGCACCGAATCATTGGCCAGCCCGTCCGCTTTGGTGAATCGCTGTTCGCGGCCGTCCTCTAAACGAATCAAGCCGGCGGTGGTTCCAATCCACAAAGTGTTATCGGACCCCGAGAGCATGGCTTGGATCCGCGCGTAACGGGGCAACGAGTGGAGCGAATAGCTGGTGAATTGCGCACCGGTCCAGATGCTCAGTTTGGGGCCGTCGCCTCCCATCCATATGGTCCCGTCTTTTCTCTCGGCGGCGGCCGTGATGCTTCCGCCTGCCAGGTCTGGGGTGTTTCCTGCGAAATGAATCTTCCCGTCCTTGATCTGAGCGAGCCCGCCTTCGGTGCAGGCCCACAGATCGCCGCGCTGGCCTGAAAACAGGCACGCAACATTACCGGCGGGGAGCCCATCGCGCTGGGAGAAGCTGGCCACCGTTCCCTTCTCGATTCGAAACAGCCCTGAATCGCTGGTGGCGACCCAAAGGGCGCCGTGCGAATCCTCGGCCAATTGGCGTACCGACATCTTCGGGAGCGCCAAGCCGTCCAAATCTTCCGGGGACGTGAAACGCACGCCGTCGAAGCGCACCAGGCCATCGCCGGTTCCGAGCCACAGGTATCCGTCGCGCGTTTGATGGATCGCAAAGATTCCGGACTGTGGCAAACCCTGGCGGGCCTGCCAGATTCTTTGGAAATATTGTGTCAGACGGCGCCCTGGATCGAGCGCGGAAGCCGGCAACGCGGCCAACATGGCGAGCGTGGTGAAGACGAAGATCCTTTGCAGTCGAAGCACTTACAGTTATGACGCGCGCGGGGAGGGGAATGATACTGAGCGCCGGTAGCTCTTGCGGGCTAGCGGCATCGCCTTTTGTTCCCCTGCCAAACGGCATAGCGGCCGAGCGGCCTTTCGGCAGTCGCGCCAACGCCTCTTCGCTTCCATGATGGAGATGGAAAACGATGGATCAACCACCCAGTACCCCGGGTCCCGTGGAAACCATGACACCCATCGCGCCGCCATTGGCGCCTCCGGGGCCTCAGGCACCCGGAAGAGAGCGGCCGCCGCACGCTCCTCCACCGCGGCGCCGCCACACATGGATCTGGATCCTGCTGTTAGCGCTGTTGGGCGCCGGAGGTTACTACTACTGGTCGAAAAGGACAGCTACCGCATCCGGTTCGGCCGCCGGAAAGGCCGGACAACGAGGACAAGGCGGGAACGCGGCAGCCCCGGTGGACGCCGCCAAAGCGATCAAAGGCAATATTGGCGTGTATGTCACTGGACTCGGCGCCGTGACGCCGATTTACACCGTGACCGTGAAGACTCGGGTGGACGGCCAATTGATGCAGGTTCTCTACAAGGAGGGCGACATGGTGCATCAAGGCGACAAGCTGGCTGAAATCGATCCCCGGCCGTATCAGGCCGAACTGACGCAGTATGAAGGCCAAATCATTCGCGACCAAGCCTTACTCGATAATGCCCGCGTCGATCAAGCGCGCTACGAAACGCTGCTCAAGCAAAACGCCATTCCCGAGCAGCAACTCGCCACACAGGTCGCGCTGGTCAAACAGGACGAAGGGACCGTGAAGAACGATCAAGGGCTGATCGACAGCGTCAAAGTGAATCTCATTTACTGCAACATCACCGCGCCCATCACCGGCCGCATCGGCCTCCGCTTGGTGGATCCGGGCAATATCGTTCAAACCACCGACACCACCGGTCTTCTGGTCATCACCCAGCTTCAACCGATCAGCGTCATCTTCACCATCTCCGAGGATCAATTGCAGCCTGTTTACAAAAAGATGAATGCGGGACAGAAATTGCCGGTGGATGCTTTCGATCGCGACATGAAGACCAAGCTTTCTTCCGGCACGCTCACCACCATCGACAACGAGATCGATCAAAGTACGGGCACGGTAAAACTGCGCGCTACCTTCAACAACTCCCACAATGAACTCTTCCCGAATCAGTTTGTCATTGCGCGCTTGCTGCAGGAGGAAAAGCGCGGGGTAGTGCTGGTGCCGTCCGCCGCGGTACAGCGCAATTCGCAAAACACGTACGTTTACGTGGTGAAGCCGGATTCCACCGTCACGGTCCGTCAAGTCAAATTGGGGACCAGCGACGATACCAATACCGAAATCGATTCGGGGGTGGTACAAGGCGACGTCGTGGTGCTGACGGGCGTCGACAAGTTGCAGGAAGGCAGCAAGGTGACGGTTCACCTGGAGGGCGGATCGAGCCAGGGAAAGCAAACGAAGTGAGCCCTTCGCGAACATTTATTTTGCGGCCGGTGGCCACCACGCTGCTCATGGTTGGCATTCTGCTGGCAGGCGCGGTGGCTTATCACGAGCTGCCTGTCTCGGCATTGCCCGAGGTGGATTACCCCACCATTCAAGTGACCACCACGTATCCGGGAGGGAATCCCGATGTGATGGCTTCGTCCGTTACGGCGCCGCTGGAGCGCCAGTTCGGCCAGGTGCCCGGCCTGCAGCAGATGACGTCCATCAGCTCCGAAGGGCTGTCGGTCATCACGCTGGAATTCAATCTCAGCCTCAATATCGATATCGCCGAGCAGGAAGTGCAGCAGTCCATCAATGCGTCGGGTACGTACTTGCCGGCCGACCTTCCCACGCCGCCGCTGTACAGCAAAACAAATCCGGCCGATACGCCTATCCTCACGCTGGCGCTGTCATCGAACGAGTTGCCGTTATCAAAAGTGGAGGATCTCGCCGATACGCGCTTGTCACCCAAGATCTCGCAATTGGCTGGGGTGGGGCTGGTGAGTATCAGCGGCGGACAAAAGCCGGCAGTGCGCATCCAGGCCAATCCCAGCCAGCTGGCCGCATACGGCGTCAACATGGAGGACCTGCGCAGCGACATTATCGCCGCGAACGTGAATCAGGCTAAAGGCAACTTCGACGGCCCTCACCAGTCTTACCAGATCGGCGCGAACGATCAGCTTCTTTCGAGCGCCGATTACGCGAATCTGGTGGTGGCCTACAAGAACGGCGCACCTGTGGCGATGACCCAGGTGGCCGACGTGATCGATAGCGTGGAAGACGTCCACGAAGCCGCGTGGATGAACGAAACCCCCGCCGTGATCGTGAACATCCAACGGCAGCCGGGCGCCAACATCATCTCGGTGGTGGATCGCATCAAGGCCCTCCTCCCGCAGCTCACCTCGACACTTCCTGGATCCATCCAAGTAAAAATCCTGACGGACCGGACCACCACCATTCGCGCGTCGGTGAGCGACGTGGAGTTTGAACTGATGCTGACTATCGGGCTGGTGGTGATGGTGATTTTCCTCTTTCTTCGGAATCTTTCCGCCACCATTATCCCGAGCGTCGCGGTGCCGCTCTCCCTGGTGGGGACGTTCGGCGTGATGTACCTGCTCGGCTATAGCCTGAACAATTTGACGCTCATGGCTTTGACCATCTCCACCGGGTTTGTGGTGGACGACGCCATTGTGATGATCGAGAACATTGTGCGCTATATCGAAGAGGGCGAGCATCCACTGCGGGCCGCGCTCAAGGGCGCCGAACAGATCGGCTTCACCATCATCTCTCTCACCGTTTCGCTGGTCGCGGTTCTCATTCCGCTGCTGTTCATGGGCGACATTGTGGGCCGATTGTTCCGCGAGTTCGCCGTGACGCTGTCGATCACGATTCTGGTTTCCGCCGTGGTTTCGCTCACGCTGACGCCGATGATGTGCTCGAAGTTGCTGAAGCACACGCCGGAAGCGCAGCAGAGCCGTTTCTATCAAGTGTCGGAAAAGGCCTGGAACAGCGTGATCGGACTCTATGACAAGACCTTGCAATGGGTATTGGAGCGGCAAACCGCGACACTGCTGGTGGCGGTTGCGACTTTGGCCCTCACGATTGTGCTTTTCATCGACATCCCCAAAGGTTTTTTCCCCATTCAGGACACCGGTGTGATCCAGGGGATTTCTGAGGGCGCGCAGACCGTATCGTTCGAAGAAATGTCGCGCGAACAGCAGCAGTTGGCGAAAGTAATTTTACAGGATCCGGCGGTGGAGAGTTTGTCGTCGTTCATTGGCGTGGATGGAACCAACACCACCCTGAACAGCGGGCGCATTCTGATCAATCTGAAACCGCTGGCCGTCCGCAAAATCAGCGCCAGCGACGTGATTACCCGCCTGCAGCCGAAACTGGCCCTGATCGCCGGCATTACCTTATACATGCAGCCGGTGCAGGATTTGACCGTGGAGGATCGCGTCAGCCGCACGCAGTTTCAATACACGCTGGAAGATCCGAGCGCGGATGAGCTGAACGTTTATGCGCCGAAGCTGCTGGCCCGGCTGCAGCAACTTCCCGAGCTGCGGGACGCGGCCAGCGATCAGCAAAATCTGGGGCTGCAAACACGCCTGGTGTACGATCGCGTTACGGCTTCGCGCCTGGGAATCACGCCCTCCGCCATCGATCAGACGCTCTATGACGCCTACGGCCAGCGTCAAGTCTCCACCATGTTCACGCAGCTCAATCAGTATCACGTGATTCTGGAGGTGAAGCCGGACTTCCAGCAAAAGCCGATTGACTTGCGAGGCCTTTTCATTCGAACCGGAGCCACGGCAGCCAGCAGTTCAGCCGGCGGGATATCGGGTGGCACGGGAACCGCGGTGACCAGCGGGCCCACCAGCTCCGCCATCGCTTCGCAAGCCAGCCTGAATTCTACCGGATCGAGCAATTCAGTGGGAGCGCAGGCCGTGCAATCGACAACGGCATTTCCCAATGGCGGCCAAGTGCCGTTGTCCGCATTCAGCACCGTCCAGACGCTCAACGCGCCCATTGCCATCGAACATCAGGGCCAGTTTCCGGTGGTGACGCTCTCGTTCAATCTGGCGCCCAATGCATCGCTCGGTGAGGCGGTGGACGCAGTCAACAAAGCTAAGGAAGACGTTGGCATGCCGCCCAGCATCCAAGCGGCGTTTCAAGGCAGCGCGGAGGCGTTTCAATCTTCGCTCGCCAACGAGCCGGTGTTGATTCTGGCCGCGCTGGTCACCGTATACATCGTGCTGGGCGTCCTATACGAAAGCTATATTCATCCGGTCACGATTCTTTCCACGCTTCCGTCGGCGGGCGTGGGCGCTTTGCTGGCGCTGTTTATCACGGGCAGCGACTTCAGCATCATCGCGCTGATCGGCATCGTGCTGCTGATCGGCATTGTGAAGAAGAACGCGATCATGATGATCGACTTCGCGCTGGAAGCGGAGCGCCACGAAGGCAAGTCGCCCGAACAGGCCATTTATCAAGCCTGCCTGCTGCGCTTTCGGCCCATCATGATGACCACCATGGCGGCGCTGCTGGGCGGTGTTCCACTGGCGCTCGGCACCGGCGTGGGGTCCGAACTGCGGCGTCCGCTCGGCATCACGATTGTGGGCGGATTGATCTTCAGCCAAATGCTGACGCTCTATACCACGCCGGTGATTTATCTCTTTTTCGATCGCCTGGCAATCCGATTCTCGCGCCGTCATCGCGAAATGCGTGCCGCATCCCCAGGCTCGGCTCCGGAGCCTAGTCCCGCGCAATAGCCATGAGCCTTTCCGAACCATTCATTCGCCGGCCGATCGCAACCACGCTGCTGACCGCGGCAGTGGCTCTGGCGGGCGCCACCGCGTTCCGGCTTTTGCCTGTGTCACCGCTGCCGCAAGTGGATTTTCCGACCATCTCGGTGCAGGCGGCTTTGCCGGGCGCAAGCCCTGAGACCATGGCGTCCTCGGTGGCCACGCCCCTCGAGCGCCAGTTCGCGCACATTGCTTCGGTGACCGAGATGACTTCAACGAGCACGCTGGGGGCCACCGGCATCACGCTGCAATTCGATTTGAACCGTAATATCGACGCGGCGGCGCGTGACGTGGAGGCGGCCATCAATGCCGCGCGAGGATATCTTCCCACCAATCTGCCCAGCAATCCGAGCTATCGCAAAGTGAATCCGTCTGATGCGCCCATCTTCATGCTGGCGCTGACGTCGGACCAATTGAGCAAGGGCCAGATGTATGACGCTGCGTCCACCATCATGGCGCAGAAGCTGGCCCAGATCACCGGCGTCGGCCAGGTGACGGTGGGCGGAAGCGCGCTGCCGGGCGTGCGAATCGAGCTGAATCCGAATCAGCTGAACAAATATGGCATCGGCCTGGAGCAGGTGCGCTCGTTCCTGGCCGGCTCGAACGCCAACACGCCCAAAGGAGATTTTCAGGACGGGAAGCGGCGCTGGGAAGTGGGCGCTAACGATCAGATTTTCCACGCGATCGATTACGAGCCGCTGGTGATCGCCTATCACAACGGTTCGGCGGTGCGCGTTTCCGACGTCGGGCAGGCGGTGGATTCGGTGGAAGACCTGCGCAACTCGGGCTACGCCAACGGCAAACCATCGGTGCTGGTGATCGTGTTCCGGCAGCCCGGCGCGAACATCATCGATACCGTCGATCGCATTCGAGCGGTGCTCCCGCAACTGGAAAGCTCCATCCCGCGCGCCATCAATCTGCGAGTGGCCATGGATCAGACTATCACCATACGGGCTTCGGTCCAAGATGTGGAAATCACGCTGCTCATTTCGATCAGCCTGGTGATCCTGGTGGTTTTTCTGTTCCTGAGAAGTCCGCGGATCACCCTGATCCCGAGCGTCGCCGTTCCCGTTTCACTGATCGGAACTTTTGGGGTGATGTACCTGGCGGGGTTTAGCATTGACAATCTGTCGTTGATGGCGCTGACCATCTCCACTGGATTTGTGGTGGACGACGCGATCGTAGTCATTGAAAACATCACGCGCTACATCGAACACGGCATGCATCCGTTCCAGGCGGCACTCAAAGGGGCGCAGGAAATTGGGTATACGGTGCTGACCATCAGCATTTCGCTGGTGGCGGTCTTCATCCCGCTGCTGATGATGGGCGGCATCGTGGGACGGTTGTTTCGCGAGTTCGCGGTAACGCTCTCGGTGGCTATTGTCGTTTCGATGGTGATCTCGCTCACCACTACTCCCATGATGTGCGCGCATCTTTTGCGCGCCGAGCAGCAGCACGGACGGATGTACCAAAAGAGCGAGAAGTTCTTCTCGTGGGTGGTGAACTTCTACGGCCGCACGCTTTCCCGCGTATTAGAGCATCCGGCGATTACGCTTTTGACCCTGCTGGCCACGATAGCTCTGACCGTTTATTTGTATGTCCGGGTGCCCAAGGGATTCTTCCCGCAGCAGGACACCGGCCGGCTCACCGGGCAAATTCAGGCGGATCAGGACACTTCCTTCCAGGCCATGGATAAGATTCTGCTGCAGATGGTGAACATCATCGATGCCGATCCGGCCATCGACACGGTGAACGCCTTTTCGGGCGGCGGCGGTGGCACCACCACCAACACGGCGCGGATGTTTATTGCCTTGAAGCCGCTGAGCGAACGCAAGGTAGACGCGGACCAGATCATCCAGCGGCTGCGGCCCAAGCTGGCGCGCGTGCCCGGAGCCACTCTGTATTTGCAATCGGTGCAGGATTTGAGGGTGGGCGGGCGACAAAGCAACGCGCAGTATCAATACACCATGCGCGGCGACAATCTAGCCGACCTGACTACCTACGCGCCGCGCATGCTGGACGAGTTGAAGGGCATCAAGGTAATCACCGACACCAACAGCGATCAACAGGACCGGGGTTTGGAAGCCAATGTGGAGTATGACCGCAAAACCGCTGCGCGCTTCAATATTTCGCCGCAACTGATCGATGCCGTCCTGTATGACGCGTTCGGGCAGCGGCAGGTGTCCACCATGTATTCGTCGCTGAATCAATATCACGTGGTGATGGAAGCCGCGCCGCAATACTGGCAGAATCCCAACACGCTGCGCCAGATCTACGTCGAGTCGCCCTCGGGCAATGAAGTGCCCTTGAGCGCGATCGCGAAAACAGCGGACGCCACCGCGCCGCTCTCGGTGAACCATCAGGGGCTGTTTCCCGCGATCACCCTGTCGTTCAATCTTCAACCCGGTGTGGCGCTGGGAACGGCGGTGAACGACATCAATGCGTCAGCCGATAAGGTGGGCCTGCCATCCACCATCCAGACCGGGTTCGCCGGCACGGCCCAGGCGTATCAGCAGTCGCTCGGTAGCGAGCCGTTGCTGATCGCCACGGCGCTAGCGACCGTATACATCGTGCTGGGCATACTTTATGAGAGCTACATTCATCCCGTGACGATCCTGTCTACGCTGCCTTCGGCGGGCGTCGGCGCGCTCCTGGCTCTGGAGCTGACGCACACCGATTTGAGCGTGATCGCAATCATCGGAATCATCCTGCTGATCGGTATCGTGAAGAAGAACGCGATCCTCATGATCGATTTTGCGATCGCCGCCGAACGCAATGAAGGCAAAAGCTCGCGCGATGCCATCTTCGAAGCCTGCCTGCTGCGTTTTCGGCCCATTCTGATGACCACCATGGCGGCGCTCTTTGGCGCGCTCCCGCTGGCGCTTGGAACGGGCACCGGATCGGAGCTGCGCCGGCCGCTCGGGATCACGATCATTGGCGGATTGCTCTTCAGCCAGATGCTGACGCTGTACACCACGCCGGTGGTTTATCTTTACTTCGACCGGCTGCAGCAGTGGCGCGAAGGGCAGCGAGCCAAGCGGCGCCAGCTTTCAGGCGACGAGCCCGTGGGCTCGGAGGTATAAACGGGGACGCGATCACGATGTATACAGCGACTGTTTCATCCGCCCAGTCCGATTCCCTGATTCTATCGATCGCCGGCAATGTGAGCCAGGAGGCGTTGCCTGAAATCGCCTTGCTGATCGATCATGGAAGACGCGATCATGAGAAAGTAATACTGGACCTGGGCGAGGTAACACTCATCGATCCGGCCGCGGCGCAGTTTTTCGCCGAGCAGTTTCGCGGCGGCGTGCGGCTGGTGAATTGCCCGGTTTATATACGGCGCTGGATTGCGAGAGATACGAATGTTGAATCGGAAAACGAAGAATAAGCCGTCGTTCCATCAGTTTTCGATGGCCGCGTTGCTGGGCGGGCTGCTGATTTCGAGCGGATGCATGGTGGGTCCCAACTACCGGCGCCCGCCGGCGCCCGTGCCGCAGGCCTTCAAAGAGGGGCCCCCCAGTGGTTGGAAGGAAGCGCAGCCGAGCGACGCCGCCCTCAAAGGGAAATGGTGGGAGATTTACAACGACCCACAGCTCAATGCCCTGGAAGAGCAGGTGAGTATCTCGAATCAGAACGTGCTGGCGGCGGAAGGTCAATACCGGGCGGCACGGGCGGCGGTGCAGGTGGCTCGATCGGCTTTGTATCCGACCCTCACCGCCGGCCCAACGGCGCAGGTGGCCCAGGGCACGGGCGGAGTTTCGGCCAATCAAGTGGCCGCCGCCGGCGGCGTTCACACCAACTATCAAATCCCCGTGGATGTTTCCTATCAAGTGGACCTGTGGGGGAGCATCCGGCGCAGCGTGCGGGCAAGCGCCGAGACCGCGCAGGCCACCGAGGCGCAGCTCGAGAACGCCAAGCTCACCTACCAGGCCGACTTGGCGCAGGACTATTTTCAGATGCACGGCGTCGATGGCGACATCGCGCTCCTGCAATCCACCGTCGATTCCTACGCCGGGTACCTCAAGCTGACGCAGGCCCGGCATGCCTCCGGTATCGCGTCGGGCGCCGACGTTGCGCAAGCGGAAACGCAGTTGGATTCGGCCAAGGAGCAATTGATCGACTTTGGCGTGGCGCGCGCGCAGTATGAACACGCCATCGCAATTTTGATCGGCAAGGCGCCGGCCGAGTTGACCATTGAAGCACAGCCTCTGAAGGGAGAA
Source organism: Bryobacterales bacterium (assembly GCA_963776805.1). Lineage (GTDB taxonomy): Bacteria > Acidobacteriota > Terriglobia > Bryobacterales > Bryobacteraceae > Palsa-89. The sequence goes on along the minus strand of CAVZOD010000025.1, from coordinate 1,287,254 downwards.
CCGCCGCCGGTTCCCGTTGCGTTTCCATCCACGCTGCTGGAGCGGCGTCCGGACATCGCTATTTCGGAGCGCCAGATGGCCTCCGTGAATGAACAAGTGGGAATCGCGGAGGCGGCATATTATCCGTCGCTCACGCTCAGCGCGGGCGCGGGCCTTTCCAGCTCCAGCTTCGTGAGTCTGTTTAGCTGGGCGGCGCGATTCTGGTCGGCGGGCGCCACGGCGTCGGAAACTTTGTTCGACGCGGGCAGGCGGCGCGGGGAAGTGAATATCGCTGAGGCCGATTTCGATACGGACATGGCCAATTACCGTCAAACGGTGCTCGCCGCGTTTCAACAAGTGGAGGACGAACTGGCCGCCTTGCGGATTCTGGAACAGGAAACGGGCGCGACCAACGAAACGGTGAGAGCGGCTCAAACCGCGCTCGATATCACCACCGCGCAATATAAGGCCGGTACCGCGACCTACCTGCAAGTAGAGACATCGCAGACCGCATTGTTCGGAGAGCAGGAAGCCCTGGTGAATTTATTGACGCGCCGCATGGTGTCGAGCGTTCTGCTGGTGGAAGCTCTCGGCGGGGGATGGGATGCGTCGAAATTGCCGGAGGTCAGCGCACTGACGGCCAGCGACAAGCGCTCCAAAAATTGATTCCCTAAAAACTAAAAACTAATTTTGTCTTTGGCCGCCGCGATCTTCTTGCCGTCCACGCCGTAGATAATCAGCAGATCGCCCCAGGCATGAAAGTCGCCGTGACGCTCGCGGTATTTCACCACGGCATCGGCCTCTGCCTCGGTGAGGCCTAGCCCCGCTGCAATCTGTTGCGCCGACGCTGTATTCACATTGATCTTAGTCGCGTCTTCCACCTTGGGGAAATTCGCGAAGAGATAATCGGCGATAGTGTCGAGCTCGGCATTGGTGGCCTGCGCGCCACGATCGTGCATCCGGTAGACGATGGTGTGGTATTCGTCTTTGGTGAAGCGATAAACGGCGATTTCCTCGGCCTTATGACAGCCGACGCAGGCGCGCAGGATCAGCTCTTTGCCCTTGCCGTCGGGGAGATCGGCAGCGAAGGCTCGCGGTGAAAGCAGGCTAAGGGCGGCAATCAGCCAAACAACAAACTTATTCACGCCGCCCTTCCCTACTCCTTATCCAGTTGCCTACTTATGAAACCGGCCTTCCAGCACACCCTTCGCCAGGATGTGCCCCTGCATGGCGGCCAGAACGTCGGCGCGAGTTGCGTCCGGTCCAAGATCGAGCTTGGTGTCGAGCGCGAACAGTTCAAAGGTGTAGTGATGGTAGGGGCCCGCCGCTCCCATGCCCGGTCCCATGAAGCCGACGCCGCCGCGCAGATTCTTGGCGTTGATGGATCCGTCTGGAAGTTTCGCTTCGGTGGGAACGCCTTGGGGAAGGCCGGTCGCTGTGCCGGGAATATTGAAGATCATCCAGTGCAGAACGTCGTCGGTCTTGCGGCCCAGCGCCACGTCGGGATCGTGCAGGATCAACGCGAAACTGACGGTGCCCGCCGGTACGTGGGTCCACTCCAGTTGCGGCGAAACAGGGTCGGGAACGGCTTGCGTGTATTTGTTGGGAATGACGCTGCCGTCTTCAAAATCGGGCGAGGTGAGCGTCAGGCCGGGACCGGCGGGCCCGCGTCCCCCCTTGGGCTGCGCGAAGGCTGAGCCGAGGCTCGCCAGGAAGAAGATCGTTGCTCCTACAGTGAGGATTCTCATCAGGTGTTTCTCCTTGGATGTATCAGCATATCAAGAAGGTGAAGCAAATTGTGGCTCTCGCGCTCTGGTAGAAGTTACATTCTCCTGAGATGAGAAGATGGTGAGTATGGACCGGCGCAAACATTGTCCAACCCGGACGGTTTTTCAAATTCCTCCACATGCGCTTTTCCACCGACATTTTTGGCATTGGCCTTCTGTGAGTTCGGCGGATCAAGTTGAGGAAACGCTGTGGATAAAACGTTACCGGTCACGAATGTAGCTGTCAAACGAGATCCGAGGCCGTAGCCTGTCTTTATGAGGAAAGAGAATTTATCGGTGCCAGAGAAGGTGCTCGCTGTTCCCACCCCGCTTCTGTGGGACGGCATTTCGTATGTTGAAAAAGGGCTGGTCACTGAGGGGATCGACCAGATCACGGCTCTTATCTCCCGCTGGGGTGCCTTCATAGATAGGCCGGAAGCGGAAGTCGATCCGGGGCACAAACAAATTATCCCCTATGCTGTCGTTCGCCATTCCGATCGGTTTTTCTTGCTCCAGCGGAAGAGCGCGCAGAGCGAGCAGCGGCTACACAATAGGTTATCGATCGGCGTCGGAGGGCATATCAATCCGTCGGAAGCAGTCTCAGACACCGACGTTATCCGCGTAGGTCTGAGGCGGGAGATCGAGGAGGAGCTCTACATAGCCCCGGGTTACGAGGAGCACCTTATCGGGCTGATCAACGACGATACGACCGATGTAGGGCGCGTGCATCTCGGCATCCTGTTCGAGATTGAAAGCACATCGGCTGACGTACGCGTGCGCGAGACCCACAAAATGGACGGCGCGTGGGCGCTCATGGATGACCTGGGTCATAGCTATGAGAGGCTTGAAACTTGGTCGCAGATTGTATTCGCTTCGTATTTGTATCCACGTTTCTTGCGCACCCAGCGTACTGCCAAAGCGGGATGATCCTTGAGTTGCGTCCAGTTGCCCGAGAGAGAAACCGTTGGCGTAAACTTCGCCGGATCATTGAAGCGATTCATTAAGGACTTCCGTTGTATTGTGTAGATCTCACCGAAACACTTCCCTCGCAGCCGTTTGCCTGCGAAAATCGCGGACGGCGTCGCGCAAGGTGGCGGGAAGGTAGGAGTACTTACGTTCTTGCAAAAGACCATACGCTATAATCACGGTTCATTATGGGCGTTGTGGATCTGTCTGTAAGAATGACCGACAGTTCGGATTCATATCACAGGCACGCTTGCTCCAGCGACAGTGCGGTGTACACAAAATGCGGACCGCTATTTTCTCATCGGAGACGACGGCGTAACCTTGGCGGCGTATCAATCGCTCCTCGTTGAAACTGCCGAGACCGTCGCCACGCCCTACAATGTGTTCGGAATCGTAACGGGAAAGGGTGCCCAGATCTTCAGAGGCACGTTTATCTCAACGGGTAAAATTAATCCGGGATTCAACAGCAAACTCAAAATCGGCATTTACAACGGCAGTAACAACCCGTTCGTAATACGGAGAGGCGACCCCCTCTGTTCCTGCGTATTCTTTGAAATGGAGTCGTCGATCTTGGCTCCCTTAAAAAGCTACGATGATGGAGCTGCGCCGCTGGACTATCTCCTCACTGTCACCGAGAAAACGAAGTTGTGGTTGAGGCGCAATAAGGACTACTTCTCGATCATCTTGCCGCTCGTTGCAATCCTAGTCGCTATCGCATCTGTGGCGGTGACTGTCTGGCTGAAGCGAAAATAGATTCCCGCGATGTTGATAGTTGGAGATAATCTTCGGGCCCTGATCGAGCAATACGCGATCGTGGAACCACGCGATGCGTGCTTTGATGAGACATCGATCTCGCTCAGACTAGACCATCGGGTGACCGCTATCAATCCGCCCGAAGGGTCCGTTCTGACGTACGGCGAACCCATCCCTGCTGAATTTGTACATGAGAACCGCATTACGACCGATCAAGGCGTCATAATCGGTCCGCGTAGTGCTTTGTTGGGATGCTCGTTTGAGCACGTCCGTATTCCATCGGGCTACTTCGGCCTGCTTCAGACGAAGGGCTCACTAGCCCGGTTGTTCGTGAGTCTGCAGTGCTGTGATGGCCAGATTGAGCCTGGCTTTGACGGAAAAGTCACTTTCGAGATTTGCAACCAGTCCGCATTAGGCGTTCGCCTGTTCCCAAGGCAGAGGGTTGGTGACCTGTTCATTTTCAAAACCTCAACCCGGCAGGTGAAGCCATACTCGGGGCGGTATCAGGGCGCGACCAAACCTACGATACAACTTCCCGAGAGCTAGTCAAGGCAGATGATCTTAAATGGACGGAGCACTGGCTATCTCGGCGCCAACCATCCACGAGTTGCCTCAAGTCAAAATAGGGCCGCGGTGCTGTTTCTCCAGACCGCCGGTACGGAGCACTTTTTCGTGTGACTATTGCCTTTGAATATCTCTGCTTTGCCGCTTGCGTCCAGACTGCCATTTACGAGCTGACCGGTAGCGAAGTAGACCAGGTCTGGATTGCCAACCAACTTGGCATCTCGGTATCTCCGGCATTCGATACCTCGGATTTAACCCAAAGAGGCGTCACAAACATCCGACGTGACTCAGATCCGCATAGTTGGGGGATCAGTCCCACCGGTTTGCCCGCAGCGCTAGAACTCGCTGGGGTTAAGCTTACCTGTGATTTCCACCCAATTTCGCACTTCCAAGATTGGGAGTTTGAAGACCGTCTCGTCGCACTATGCGAGGGCCGGCGGTTTCCTATTGTAGGGTTCGACTACAACACTTTGTTTGGCAAGTTTGTTACCGGTGACCAGGGCCACTGCGCTGTGGTGCTCAGCTACTCAAAGGAACGTGGACAGCTGGTCTTCGAAATGCAAGATCCTGGACCATCCCGGCCGGGGCTGATTCGAGTAGGGTCTGATCTTCTGTATCGAGCGTGCCGGCACAAACCTGGCGGGCTGTGGGTCATGAAACCCACCGAATAACTACAGATACTTGGCAGTTCATCCGAATCGGTGCGTCTACTCCTTCGAGAAGGAATTAGCGAGCAGGCGAACTCCGGTGCCAGCCGGGCCGCATTTTTGGAGCGGGCGCGGGCCGTGCTATGATCGGGCTTCTCGCGAAATCACGCGAGGCAAGCACCCTTCGGAGGGGCCGGAATGGCAGTTCAGGCGACCAAGTCTACCGAAAATAAAGCGCGCAAATCGGGGGACGGAGAGCAGTACTTAGCGGCGCATCTGGCGTTTGAGTTGGCGCGCGTTGTGGAGGAAGCCGCGGTCGCGTCCGCGCGCACCATGGGGCAAGGCGATAGTCCGGGCTCCGATCATGCCGCAGTGCAAGCCATGCGCCGCGCTTTCGAAGATGTGCCGATCGCCGGAAACATCGTGATCGGCGAAGGCGAGCGCGATGAAGCGCCCATGTTGTATATCGGCGAACGGGTGGGCGCGACGCCGCCTCCCGGCCTGGAATACCCCGCCGTCGACATCGCCGTGGATCCGCTGGAAGGCACCAACCTGTGCTCTACCGGCGCGGCCAACTCCATCGCCGTGCTGGCGGCTTCGGAAGCCGGCGGGTTGCTGCACGCGCCGGATTGCTACATGGAGAAGATTATCGCGGGCCCCGGATGCCAAGGCGCATTGGACCTGGACGCGCCTCCCGAAGACAATCTCAAAGCCATCGCCGAGCGATTGGATCGCGACGTCGACGACCTGGTGGTGATGGTGCTGGACCGGCCGCGCCACGAGGAATTGATTGCCAGGATTCGCAAGGCGGGGGCCCGCATCCGTCTCATCAGCGATGGCGATTTGTCGGCTGGAATTGCCGCGGCCGTGCGCGGCGCGGGCGTACACGCGGTGATGGGGATCGGCGGCGCTCCGGAAGGAGTAATCACCGCCGCCGCCATGCGGTGCCTGCACGGTGAGATGCTGGGCCGTTTGGTGGTGGTCAACCAGGAGATGGAGCGGCGCATGGAGAAGATGGGCATCAGCGATCCGCGCAAGATCTATCGGGCCGAGGATTTGGCGCCGGGAAAGAGAATCATCTTCGCGGCGTGTGGCGTCACGCCGGGAAATCTGCTGCAAGGCGTCCGATTCTTCGGCGACGGTCATCGTACACACTCCCTGGTGATGACCTCGCACCCGAACACCGTGACTTTCCGCGATACGGTTCATCTGACCGGCAAGCCGGATCGCCGTGGCGTACGGTTATTCTAAGTCCGGATTCTGAATTCTTAGTCAAGAGCGCTTCGCATCGGAGCGGCTCCGGCAATCGGTCTGTGAGCTGCGACGTTAGTGTAGGCCGGTGCTGGGTGCCTGCGGTTCGCTGGTAACATAAGAAGGCAACAATAGTATGGTTCATTCATTGGCTCGTTCGCCGCGATCTGATTAACTCAGGAAATTTCAGCGGTACAAGATAAATGCCATTCGATAAGAACAAGGCCGCTCAATCGGCAAGAGCCAATGCGTTGCCGCCCTTTGGAATCGGGAAGTGCGCCACATATGTTCGAAACGCGCTGGAAGCTGGCGGCCTAAACACCGGGGGCCATCCCGCTCTTGCTAAGGACTGGGGCCCGACGCTAACACATATGGGCTTCCAATCGGTTTCAGCGGCTTCGTACACTCCACAAATTGGGGACGTGATCGTAATTCAAGGAATCAAGGGACATAATAGTGGGCATATTGAAATTTATGATGGCAAGAATTGGGTCTCCGACTTCGTGCAACAGACGCTGTGGCCGGCGCACGCCTATCAAGTGGAGAAGGCAAGTTATCAGGCTTATCGGTACCGGTTTTAGCCTTGCTCTGTTCCTGATTGCGCTAGCGCTTGCCGCGCCCGCGCCGCAGCAGTTGCGCGATCCGATCTTTCGCCTGATCTACGATCCAGCAATCGTGAAATTCGGGCCCGTTCCCGACCGAATCGCCGCGTCCTGTCCTGAGCTCACGAATGCGAAATGGGACCGAAAGATGTGGGTATTTGCGCAGGTGAATCCCGTTGGCTCGCAGTATGCCGTTATTGGCGGGTACTTCGTCAAACGCGCTGCGCAGGGGAGAGCAACGCCGGAGATTGAAATCGACAAATCCGGCGCAGTGGTGCGCGTGAGTAACGGTCGATGTGATTTGATTGGCGCCGCGCGCGATGTGTTCGATTATCCGCCCGAGGGTCTACAAGCCTCCCTGCTCAAAGATCTGGCGAAGGACGCAGTCTGCAGATACTCTCGCGCTTTTGGCGGGCATGAAAAGTTTGTTGCAACTCTTCGGCGTCAGGGAGTCGTCCTCACGGTTCCACCGTCGTCCATTCTTAAGGATGCGATTGCAGATGCAGGCGTATGCGATCAAGCTTCGCTGAAACGCCCCTGGCAAGACCCGAGGGATTACCTCCTCACCGCCTACCATTAGCGAATCGCCGTGCAGAAGCCGGGGTGAAAGGCCAGAATTCAACTCCACGTCACGGTCGGAGCCCGGCTGTCCTGCTTTCTTTAAAGAATGGGGGGGGAGGATCAAAGAAGGAATTTAATACTATCTTGTTGGCAAAATCCGATTCCCTCCTTGTTTAGTTGAGCCGCGCCAGCCAGCGATGAATCGAGCTGAGCTGCTGGGCGATTTGCGCGCGATCCTCGGCATTAGGCGAATACTTCAGATACAGCTCCAGATCCGTTTGAGCGCTGCGAAATTGGCGCATCCGCAAGCGGGCCACTCCGCGCGCCTTGTAATACTCGGGGTTCTGCGGGAAAGCTTCAATCAGCAGGTCGGTCACCGCCACCATTTTGTCGAACTGTTTGCTGCGAAAATAGGCCGAGCGCAAATTGTTCAGCATGCGCACCAGGATATAGCGCGTGCCGACGGGCGCCAGAGCGGTGGCATCGGCTTCCGATCCGGTGCGGTCCCGCGCCAGCTGCCGGCACTCCTCCAGGCCCAGGAGTTTGCCGGAATGAAACGGATCGATGTAGGTTGCAAATTCCCCGTCGTTATATTCGACGATGAAGTGGCCGGGAAGTCCCACTCCTGAAACCGGCTGGCCCAGCCGCCGCGCCACTTCGATATAAACCACCGAAAGCGCGATTGGAATCCCGGTGCGGCGATCCAAAACATAATTGAGGCAACTGTTGCGGGGATCGTTGTAATCGATTTCATTGCCGCGGAAACCAAGATCGCCGAACAGGTACTCGTTGGCCACGCCCACAAACTGACGGCCATCGGCCGAAGAGGGCAGCCGCGCCGCGATTCCCGATGCGATTCTATCCAGAATGCCCAGGAACGGCTCGGGATCCAGATCCGGCGTCTCGATAGAAGCGATTTCGAGCGCCGCTACGTCGAGCCGGCCCTCCGGCTGGTCCTGAATTGCCGATCGCAACGCTTCCATCGAACTCTTCAATTCCTGCTCTTGGTCCCTTCGCGGGGGCTCTTTCGAATTGTGACACCGCGCGCGGCCACTTGCACAGGCAGGATTTCCGCGCCTGCGGCTGCGATGGCGCGCGCCACGCGCTCCTGTGCGCCGCGCTCCACCAGAAAAAAGACGCAGCCGCCTCCGCCGGCGCCGCAGACTTTGGCGCCTAGCGATCCGGCGCGTTTGGCCAGCGTGATTAACCGATCGATCAGCGGAGTGGATATGCCCGGCAGGTTGGCCCGGCGGTGCGACCAGTCTTCTCGCAGCAACCGGCCGCATTCGTTCCAATCGGCCTTTTGAACGGCGTCGCGCATGCTGGATGCCACCGCGGCTATGTGTCCGAAGTTGCGCTGCACCTTGCGATCCCCGTTGATGTAGGCCTTGGTCACTTCCCAATTATTGATGCCGGAATTGCGGGGAGCGCCGGTGTAGCAGAGCACGATGCGGCGATTGAAATCGTCCAAATCCACCGGAATCGCGGCGCGGCGCACGCCGTCTGCTAGAAGTTCGATGGCGCTGACGCCGCCGTACAGCGCCGGGTAGTAATCCTGCACGCCGGTGGGCACGCGAATAATTTGCGCCTCGACGTTTTGTGCAATCTCGCGAATTCTTTCCGGGCCGTGACCGGAGCCGGTAAAGCGATTGAGGGCGCTGGCGGTGGCGATCATCAGCGCCGACGAACCGGCAATCCCGGCGCCCGCGGGCGATTCCGAGTCGGTCCGCAGGGCGAGGCCGCTGCGCGGACGGAAGAAACGCAACAGGTAGGTGGCCAGCGGCAGGCTGGGCTTTCGGGCACCATCGAGATGGGCAAGGGATTGGTGGGTTTCCTCGGCCTGGAGGTCGCCGGAATGCAAGCGGATTTCGGGCGAGTCCAAAGTTTCCAGCGCGCAGCGCGTGAAGCGGTTGATGGCGAAATTTACGGTAACAGCGCCCGGATGAAAGAGGTATAAGGGCCAGATATCGAGGGTGCCGCCGGCCAGATCAACGCGGCAAGGCGCCTCGGCGATGATTTTCATGCAGAAGCTTTACTATACCCTGGGGCATCGGCCATTACCGCTGGCAGTATCGAGAATCTTACAATTCCGCCGATAGAGATAGAGATGAAGTGCGTTTTGTTCCTCGGCGTGTTGGCGGGAGCGCTCGCCTGGGCGCAAACCAAGCCCGCAGCCGCGCCTTCCGATGCGCAACCGGCGGAGCAGAAGCAACCACAACCACAACAGGATCAACAAGCTAGCGAGCAATCGGCAGCCCCCGAGCCGCCGGCTCCCACCCAGCCGGCTCAAGCGCCGCAACCAAGCAACCAGCAGCCCGACGCAAAGGCGTTGCAATCGGCGATGGCAGAGTCACTCGCCAAGCAGCGCGTAGCCGCTATGCAGCAAGTGGCGTCGGTGATGGGCAAAGTGCCCACGCCCGCGGCGTCCTTCTTTACCGTCCCGTGGGTCGAAACGCCGGTGCCGTTCAGCGTCCCGCCTTGCGACCCTATGCCAACCGCCGAATTAGACAAGCTGGTACTGGAGAACTCTCAAGAACAAGGCGTCAAACCCGAATTAATCCGCGGGGTGATTGCCCAGGAATCCGGTGCCCGGCCCTGCGCGGTGTCCTGGAAAGGCGCGCAGGGGCTGATGCAGCTCATGCCGGCCACTTCCGAGCAATTCGGCGTGAAGGATCCGTTTGATCCCCACCAGAATGTTGAGGCAGGCACGAAGCTGCTGAAGCAATTGCTGACGAAATACAACAATGACGTGAGTCTTGCGCTGGCGGCCTACAATGCGGGCGAAGGGCGCGTGGATAAGGACGGCGGCGTACCGCAAATTGCCGAAACGCAGAACTACGTGACCGATATTCAGGCTAAGCTTCCTAAGAAATAGGCCCACGCCCGCTCTTATGTTTCAACAGCTTAGAACTCACCGGTCGCGCCATGCGCCTTAAACTTTTGGCCTTTCCCCGACGATAATCCCATTTGGAGCGTCCTCTATCCCGGCCTATCTCTGCGATGCCAAGCTCTGCCATGCCAAGCAAAGACCATCTCGTTCATTCGGGTTCAGCCGCTTCCACGTCCATCATTGCGCCCATCCCGTTCTTTGAACCGGACGATAATGCGCAAATTCCAGCAACGATTTTGATGGTCGATAGCGAGGAGATCAACCGCCGCTTGTTGCGAGCCATCTTTAAGACTACGCCATATAAAATCCTGGAAGCGCATCGGGCGTCGGAAGCAACCGCGCTGCTCGATTCCGAAAAGATCGACCTGGTGATTCTGGACCTGATGCTGCCGGAGATGAGCGGCCCGGAGCTATGCCGCTGGATGAAAGCACACCGTTCCACGCAGTTGATTCCAGTCCTGATGATCACCAATCTCCAAGGCGTGGAGAACGAGATTGCTGGAATCTCGTCGGGAGCGGATGAATTTCTCATCAAGCCGCTGCATCCAGCCGTGGTCCGAACTCGGGTGCGAGCGATGCTGCGCAATAAATTGCTGATCGATTCACTCGAAGAGGCCAAGACCATTTTGTTAGCGCTGGCGCAAACCGTGGAACATCGCGATGCTTACACCGGAAAGCATTGCCAGCGTCTGGCAGTGGCGTCGGTGATGCTGGGCGAGGCGCTGGGTTTGCCGAGCCAGGATCTCACGGCGCTGTATCGCGGCGGTTATCTCCACGACATCGGCAAGATCGGCATTCCGGACGCCATTCTCTTCAAACAGGGCGAACTCACGCCCGAGGAATGGGAAGTGATGCGCAGCCATCCGGTCCGCGGCGAAGAGATCTGCCGTCCCATGCGCAGCCTGGCGCCGGTGCTGCCGATTATTCGCGGACATCACGAGCGCTGGGATGGATCGGGCTATCCGGACGGATTGGCGGGCGAGGAGATCCCGCTGCTGGCGCGGATTCTGCAGGTCTCCGATATCTACGATGCCTTGATTAGCGAACGCCCCTACAAAACTGCGCTGTCGCCCGAAGAGGCGTTCGCGGTCATGGAGGAAGAGGTCCGGCGTGGATGGCGCGATCCGGAACTGGTCTCGCTCTTCGCCAGCACCATTCAGACCAATCCCACCGCGGACTTGACTTCGCTCGAAGCCTCGCTCGAAAACATGCGCACGGCCGTTTCCAGGTAAGTCAACAGGGACGGCCAGCCTCATAGCGCAAAGGGCGCGGCGCGCACCGCAAAACAGGCCAGGAACTGCTTCGCCCTGCGCTCCGTTTTGCGCGAGTTCCTCAAAAGCGCAAATGGTGCGGCGCGCACCGCAAAACAGGCCAGGAACAGCTTGGCGCCGCGCTCCGTTTTGCGCGAGTTCCTCAAAAGCGCAAAGGGTGCGGCGCGCACCGCAAAACAGGCCAGGAACTGCTTCGCCCCGCGCTCCGTTTTGCGCGAGTTCCTCAAAAGCGCAAAGGGTGCGGCGCGCACCGCAAAACAGGCCAGGAACTGCTTCGCCCCGCGCTCCGTTCTGCGCGAGTTCCTCAATAGCGCAAGGGTGCGGCGCGCACCACAAAACAGGCCAGGAACTGCTTCGCGCCGCGCTCCGTTTTGCGCGAGTTCCTCAATAGACTAATCTTGTAATTTGAAGCCGCTGGAAATCCTGGAGCGCCAGATTGTCCGCTGCGAAAAGTGCCCGCGCCTGGTGGCCTATCGCGCCGAGGTGGGGCGCGTCAAGCGCCGCGCGTATCGCGATTGGGATTATTGGGCTAAGCCGGTGCCTGGTTTTGGCGATCCCCATGCCCGGCTGCTGCTTATCGGCCTGGCACCGGGAGCGCACGGCGCCAACCGCACCGGACGCATGTTCACTGGCGATAGCTCCGGGGATTTTCTGTACAAGGTTTTGTTCGCTGCCGGCTTTGCCTCGCAACCTGAAAGCACCTCGCGCGATGACGGTTTGAAGCTGATCGGCGCTTACATCGGCGCGGCGGTGCGTTGCGCGCCGCCCGACAACAAGCCAACAGTGGAAGAGATTCACACTTGCCGTCCCTATCTGGAGCGCGAACTGGAGCTGCTGAAGGATGTCGAGGTAGTAGTGGCGCTAGGACGCCTGGCTTTTGATGTCTACCTTGGAATTCTGCGCGATCAGGGCAAAATCGCGCGGCGGTCGGGATTCGTGTTCGCGCACGATGCCGAACATCATACCGGCGAAGGCCAGCCGCTGCTGATCAGCTCCTACCATCCCAGCCAGCAGAACACTTCCACCGGCAAACTGACCGAGGCGATGTTTCGCGGGGTATTCGAGCGGGCGCGCCGCAACATTACAGCGTGATCGCAATGGGGCTAAACGCAGCCGACATTAGCAGCACGCCCAGCCGGCTGTGATCGCGCGGGGAAACATAGGGATTGTGAACGTGCATCTGCACGGTGGTCAGGCTATCGGTTTTCAGCCATTTTGCCGGGACTTCGTGCTGGTAATTCACGATGCCGTCCTTGGCGAACCGGGCTTGATCGAGTAAATGCCCGTTCACGTAAAAGTCGACGATCAGCGGACCAGTCTGCTTGAGCGTCTCCAGCGGAAGGAAGAAGCGCTCGCGGAACACGTGATGCTGGACGGAGGAAAGCCGGAACCGCAGCTCGGGTTCGTCCAGCGTCCAAAAGGCTTGCGATTTCTCGTCGCCCACCAGCACGTCTTTCACCACATACTGCGATGCTCCCGGCTTCCCGACAGTCATGGTTTCGCCGAACGCGTAATCCGGATTGGATACCTTCAGCAAATGAAGCTGGACGCTGACGGCGGCGTCGGAGTTATCGAGCTCCACATAGTGGCCGTTCTCGTAATCGAAAATATGATCGTAATGCGGCAGGCGATTGAGAGGGATGCGTTGCGGCGGCGGCCCATTCAACTGCGTCAGGAAAAGATCGGTGTCGTGATAATACAGCCTCAGAAGAAACAGCAGGTCCCAGTTATAATCCAGGGCGCTATGGACAAATAGAAGCCTGGAGCCATGCGGCAGTGTGGGATAGAGGTGCGAGAATTCGGCGGCAGTGTTTTTGTAAGGCGAATATCGCGGGTCGGGAGCTTGCGGCCAGTTGCGAAAGTCAATCACCGTGAAGAGGAGCGCCGTGGCTACGAATAGCGCGACCGATGAGGAAGCAGGCGATGGAGTCCAGCGCGATGCGTCGCCCAAAGGTGGTGCTCCGCGGGCCTGAAAGTCTTCCGCGATCAGCCGGCACAGGCTTTCCTTGAAGCGCACCAGCATCACCGCCCCGTAGAGCGCCATCCCCGCCAGCGGCAGATAAAGGACGAAGCCGAGACGGGGCGGGATAAACGATACCGGCAGCAGCGCGATCACGAAGAAGAGCAGCCCGAGCCACATCACGCGGGATCGCATCCAAATCGCGATGGCGAGCAACACGATGAAGAATAGGGCTACGCCGGCCGGGGTGAACGGCTTGACGCCGAGCGGCACCGAGGGATCATTGCGATAAAGCAAATCGCCCAGAAATGTTCCGGTGTCCGCCAGCCAGCGCGTCAGCGTATAGCTCGGAATGTAGGCGGTGTCTTGGCCGATGCCATTCGCTCCCAGCTTGGCCGGAATGTAGATCAATACGCACAGCGCTCCCATGAGCGCCATTCTGCCTTCGTGGAAGCACCAACGGACGAGTGCGCGAAGGCTTCGGAAATCCGGCGGATGAAACAAAAGCTCATACAGCAATACAATCACCGGCAGGGTTGCGCCCATTTCTTTCGAATTGAGCGCACAGACCAAACACACCAGAAACCCGATGGTCCCCCAGACGCCCAGGAACCGGTCCCGCAGCCTGGCTCTGAGATAAATGAGCAGGGCAAGAAAATAGAACAGGAAGCAGAACACGTCGTACAGCGATCCTGCATTGTAATAGAGATAATCGAGCTTGCCATGGAAACAGTACAGTAGAATCGCAATGGCGCCGAATTCCGCCGATCCCCCGATCCTCCGAAACACCATATAGGCGAGCCACAGATTGGCCAGCATCGCCGCGAAGAACAGCACGTACAGCGGGTAAGGATTAAAGCCGAAGATCGCGAAGAGCGTTCGATAGATAATGCCGCCGAACGGACGATAATACGGCGTCCAGAAGAAAATGTTGGCCTTCACCAGCGAGCTCACGGGCTTGCTCCAATAGCCGTAGAGATTCATCATGTCGTCGCCGGTGTAGTAAATGAGAAGCCCGCGCCAGGTGAGGCTCAGGAAAAGGCCTGCGACAAACAGGCCGGCGAGAATCGGCTGGAGGATGCTGCGTCCACTGCGGCTGGTGCTGGGTTGCATCACTGTTTCGCGCAGGGGTTTCTCGCCCGGATTTGGGGTCAAGGATCTTTGCGCCAGGCTTGTTGCAGCTTCTCCGCGAAAGGAGAAGCGGACGGGGCGCTGCGCTGTGGAGGTTCGGCGGATGGCTGTTGTTCGGTTCCGGCGGGAACCTGCGCGGGAGCGGAAGAATCGGCGGAATTCGCCGGCGTTGCGGAAGCCTCACGCGGCTGCTCATCTTCCAGGTACTTCGCTTTTTTGAGAATGGACCGCTCGAGCGAAGGGCTGTAGCCGGTCCAGCACCCCTCAATGTGGCGATCCTTTTCCGCCAATGCGCGCATGCACTCCATTTTCGAATCGAGGTTATCGATATGGTGCAGCAGCATCGCTTCGGGAAACAGCGGCACCTTCGGCGAGCCATACTCCAGCTCGCCGTGATGGCTGACAATCAGGTGCTCCACCAAAACCCGGAGCTTAGGCGGAAAATCGGGAAGCTGCTGGAGTTTCTCGTGCAGCAGCCGCAGGCCGATCACGATGTGACCGAGCAGTTGCCCCTCGGAGCTATAGCCGAAGCTGCGCTCGTACGTTAGTTCGGCCACCTTGCCGACGTCGTGAAGAATCGCACCGGTGAGCAACAGGTCCGGGTCCAGGTTGCCGTAGTGCAGTGAGGTAAGGTGGCAGAGCCGACACACGGAAAGCACATGTTCGATCAATCCACCCAGGTAAGCATGATGCACGTGTTTCGCGGCCGGCGCGGTGCGATACATCCGCGCCAGAGGCTCGTCGTCGAGAAAGGCGTCGAGAAGCGCGCGCAGATGCGGATTGCGCATGGCCGCCACCAGGGCGCGCAGCTCCGCGAACATTTCCAGAGGATCGCGCGTGGAAGCCGGGAAAAAATCGGCGAAGTCGACGTCCGCATCCAGGACGCGCGCCATCTTGTGGACGGTCATCTGCAGCCGGTTTTGGAAGATCTGCAGCAGGCCCTTCACCTTGACGAAGTCGTCGCGATCGAAGGTATCCACCACCTCCACGACGTTGTCCCACATCTTGGCGTCCACCTCGCCGGTGCGGTCGCCCAGCAGCAGCGAAAGGTAGGGTTCCCCGGACTTCTTCTGCCGAACATCTTTGCCGTGAACGAGAAAGGTTGTGGTGAAAACCTGGTTCGGCTTTAGGTCGCTAAGGTAGGGCGATTTCATGAAACCGGCGCCTACTGCGACGAGCTGATAGCGGTGGTCTGGGTCCCGGGAACCGGGATGGTCCACAGCAGTCTCTTGTGCCGGGTGGTGCTCACCACCTCTTCCTTCTTCACGGTTTCCGGCCTGAGTTGCGCAGGGTCTACCCATGCGGTGTCCTTGCCCGACGCCGCGCCGGTGTCGATGTAGTCGGCCTTGATTTCCAGGAAAGCGTCCTTGCGCAGCTTGGTCAAATACTCTCGAACGGCGACGTCCAGCCTGGGCGCGAGAAGCCTCTCCGTGATTTCGTTTTCCACTTCCGACAGCTCGGCTTGGCCGGCTTTCTGGTGGTCTTCCACTCGCAGGATGAGAAATCCGTTAGCCACCTTCACCGGATCGGTGATGTAGCCCTTGGGCTGATTCCAAACCAGATCTTCCAGGTTCTTGCTGAGATCGCCTTTTTTGAACGGGGCAGGGAACTCGCCCATGCTCTTGGCAGTGGCGGAATCGGAATTGTCGCGGGCCATTTCGGCGAAGCGCTCGCCCTTGCGCGCCCGCCCCACCAGGTCTTTGGCTTTTTTCTCGGCGGCCGCCACGCCTGCGGCATCCTTATCCTCAGTGGAGATCAAGATCTCCTGTAAGGTGATCTGCTCTTTGCGCACGAATTCCGTCTTGTGCTCGTTGTAATACTTCTCCAGATCCTCGTGTTTCACCGACATCTTCTCGCTCACTTCCTCGCGAATCACGCGTTGGGTGAGGAACTGATTCTTCACGTCCTGCCGATAGTCTTCAAAGGACTCGCCACTCTGTTCCTTGACGTACGCCTGGAACTTTTCCGGGTCGGCAATCTTGGAGTCCGATTGGATGGCGGCCAATCGCTTGCTGACGTCGCTGTCGACATTGATGTTGAGATCTTTGCCCTTCTGGGCCAGCAGGAGCTGATCGATTTTGTCCCGCAGCAGGTTCTTCTCGCGCGCCGCTAATTGTTTTTCCAGTTCATCGCCCACCACGCCATTGGCGCGCAGGCCCTCAAGAAGCTCGCGGCGGGCGCGATCCAGATCGCCCCGCGTGATGATGTCGCCGTTACACTTGGCCACGATCTCTTCCACCACGGAGGTGTCGGCCGCGGCTAAAGCAAGGGCGAAGGCACAACTAGCTCCTAACGCCAGGAGGGGTACAAACAACTTCATAATCTCCATTATGGACGAAAGGCCGCGCCGTGGGGTTGGGGGTTGGTTTGGTGGCTGGGGCTAGGAATCAGGACTGGCAGCCGGGGTTATCCCCGCTGGTAAACTATAAGCGGGAATTGATCGAGCACAAAAATGGCGACGCCCACCCGCGTACAAACTCCAGTAGATATCTCGCTCTCGCAAGAGCAGCTTGTTCGAGCGTATCGCGCGATGTACATGGCGCGCCGGCTGGATGACCGTGAGATCCTGCTGAAGCGGCAGAACCGTATCTTCTTTCAGATCAGCGGCGCTGGACATGAAGCGGTGCAAGCGGCCGCGGGGCTGGTGTTCCGGCCCGCGCACGACTGGTTTTATCTTTACTATCGCGACCGCGCGCTGGCCCTCATGCTGGGCGTGACCGCCGAACAGATGCTGCTGGCGGCGGTGGGCGCGGGGCTGGACCCGGCCTCGGGCGGCCGTCAGATGCCATCGCACTGGACCGATGCCGCGCTGCATATCGCTTCCCGATCCTCGGCCACCGGCACGCAGTTTCTGCAAGCTGCCGGATGCGCCCAGGCCTACCGCTATCTGGATCCGGAGTCCGACGAGGTGACGCTGGTTTCGAGCGGCGAGGGCGCCACCAGTGAAGGCGAGTTCTGGGAAGCCATAAATGCAGCCAGCATGGAGAATCTTCCGCTGGTGTTCTTGATTGAAGACAACGGCTATGCCATCTCCGTGCCGGTAGAGAAGCAGACCGCGGGCGGCAATATCACGCAACTGGTGGCCGGGTTCCCCAATCTCAAGCGCATTGAAGTGGACGGCACCGATTTCATCGCATCTCACCAGGCCTTGGCCGAAGCCGCCAGCTATTCGCGGGAGCGGAAGGGTCCGGCACTGGTGCACGCGAAAGTAACGCGTCCTTATTCGCATTCCCTTTCCGACGTGGAGCGCGATTATAAGACCAAAGCCGAACGGGAAGCCGAGGAACTGCGCGATCCGCTGTTGCGCTTTCCTGAGTGGCTGATCTCGGAAGGCATTTTGGACCGGCAGGGATTGCAGGTGATCGTCCATGAGGTGGATCAGGAGATCCAGGAAGCCACCGATCATGTCCTGCGTGCCGATCCCCCGGCGAAGGGTTCGGCGCTTCAGTATCTTTATTCCGACACGATTGACCCGACGTCGGCGGAGTTTGAAGCGGAGCCGCAATCGAGCGGCGAGGCCCACACCATGGTGGACGAGATCAATCTGACGCTGCATGAGGAAATGCGGCGTAACCCGCGCATGATCGTGTTCGGCGAAGACGTGGCGGATTGCAGCCGTGAAGCGAACCTGGCGGAAGTGAAAGGCAAGGGCGGCGTGTTCAAGGCCACGGCCGGCCTGCAGATTAAATTCGGCAGCGACCGTAGCTTTAATAGCCCCTTAGCGGAGGCTGGAATTATCGGCCGGGCCATCGGATTGGCCGAACGCGGGATGAAGCCGGTGGTGGAGATTCAGTTCTTCGACTATATTTGGCCGGCCATGATGCAGTTGCGCGCCGAACTGGCGACGCTGCGCTGGCGATCGCACAATGGGTTCAGCGCGCCGGTGGTGGTGCGCGTCGCAATCGGAGGCTATCTTAGCGGCGGCGCGATATATCACAGCCAGTGCGGCGAGGTGATTTTCACCCATATTCCCGGGCTGCGCGTGGTCATGCCATCCAATGCGCAGGATGCCTGCGGGCTTTTGCGGACGGCGATTCGTTGCGACGATCCGGTGCTGTTCCTGGAACATAAGAAGCTGTATCGGGAACTCTATAATCGCGCGCAGCATCCAGGGCCCGACTACACGATTCCCTTTGGCAAAGCGAGCATCGTGAAGAGCGGGCAAAGCCTTACGGTAGTGACCTATGGCGCGGTGGTGCAAAAGATGTTGCAGGCCGCGCTGGTGGTGGAGCAACGTAATCCCGAAAAAACCATCGAGGTGATCGATCTGCGCACGCTGTCGCCGTACGATTGGGAAAGCATCCGCGCGTCGGTGGAAAAGACCAATCGCGTGATGGTGGCGCACGAGGACTGCCTCTCGTGGGGCTACGGCGCCGAGATCGCCGCGCGCATCGCGAATGAATTGTTCGAGCGCCTGGATGCGCCGGTGGGCCGGGTGGGCGCGCTGGATACCTGGGTGGGCTACAATCCGCAACTGGAGAACGAGATCCTGCCGCAGGTGGAAAATCTCGCCGCCGAAGCCGAACGTCTGCTGAACTACTGAGAACCTTCCCAAGGATTCTCGCCCGCCTATTTCCAAGTCTTAGCCCGCCGCGCGCGATGTCATTCTCAGCAATGCATTCCCGGTGCGGTTCGGTGGTGTGTTTTTCGGCGATTGGCTCGGCCGTCGGATATTTAGTTGTCCGCTGCGGATACTGAACATTCTAGAGGCTCACGGCGACGCCGGGCACGGACTGGTGGTGTCTGACGGCATTACGGATCATGCGTGGGACTTGGCAGAAATGCTGGCCTGATACTCTTAGCAGTATGGAGGAGCAGCCAGAGCCAAGTTCGGATACCGCAATTGTAGTTGTGTTCCTCGTCGTAATCCTGACGCTCGCGGTTCTTGGTTTTGCTGCCTATCGGTGGTTAAAGAATCCAACTCCTCTGATCGATGGGCCATCCCAAACCTACAAACCCAACCCTTAGATTCTTACCTGAGAGATCTTAAACAAGAGTAGTGCAACATTTCCTCAGGCGGCGAGCAGATCGACGATGTCTTGAATCGCCTTATCGGCTTTGTGATAGGCGGCCTCCAGTTTGCTGTCGGGACGATGAGCGGCGTCGGGCTGATGATGAAAGCGGCTGTTGGCCAAAGGGCCACACAGACGCTTGTGAAAGAACAGGAACAGAAGCGCGACCTGGAGGCCTTTGCCGGTGAGGTGGTAAGCGTAGCGTGAGCCGTCCCGTTGCAACAGAGCATGGCCCTTGAGCTTGCGGAGGTCGTAACGGAGTTGATTTAAGCTATAAGATTTCTGGTCGAGGCTGAAGGTGGTGAGGACGGCTTGGTGAATCTGCTTTGCGGCCCAGCCGCTGACATTGCTTCCGCCGTGCAGGAGCACTTCCAGCAGGCGGATGATCCGCGTCTCGTGGATTTTGATGCCGGGGTAGCGCACCGAGCCGATGGAGATGGGCAGGGCGATTCGCTGCAGCAAAGGAAAGTCTACGTGGACGTTGAGCCATTGGGCCTGGCAACTGGCGAAGCGGTCCGTGATGAGCTGAAACTTCTGGCGCACGGCGTCCAGGTGGTCCAAGCCCTTCTTTAAGCCGAAGTTGCTCAGGTTGTTGGAGCACAGTTCGTTGCGCAGGAACGTGGAGAACTTCTCGTACTGTTTAAGGAACGCGTTTTTCCAGTAAGCGCGATAGACGTGGTGGCCGTGCTCGATCTGTTCGATGACGGTGCTCAGCTTGCCGCGGAACTTCTTGGTCAGGCGGACGCCAAAAATCTCGCTGATCTTGTGCGCGGTCAGGCGCCACAGCCCCAACTCGCAGGAACGCTCAAACACTTTGTGAATGGGGAAATGCCGTTTGAAGATGAAGTTGCGGCAGTACTCGATTTGGTGGACAGCGTAGAAGCGCGACAGGTTCATCGCCGCGCGTTCTTTCTTGGAGAACTTGGGGCCCACAAGCAAGGTCCAGTAATCCAGTTGCTTGCGGATCACTCCTGGGCTGAGCCGGTTGGCCGCTGCTTGTAACTGTTTGATGTTATCGGTGGCCAGGAACGCATTGTCGTTCTTACGGAAGCCGATCTTGCGCCGGTTCAACTCTTGTTCCATGAACGAGTGGCCGTTGAGATAGTAGGTGGTCTGGAAGGGGAAGAAGGATGCCACGCGAATCACGATGGGTCCCAGGACTTCATCACGTACGTAGAAATAGTAGTGCGTGAAGCGGCTGCGCTGTCGCGCCAGAATCCGATGGTTGGGATCTTGCGTGGGAAACTTAGGGATGCTGATCCGGAACGTCGAGCCTTGTTCCATGCTCTTGAAGATGAAGTAAACGCCGTAGGCGTTCTGCTTCACCATCCGTCGCAGATGCGGCTGTACGTAATCCTCTTTGCGCACGCCCTTCTCGGCCCATTCGCTGGGCAGTTTGTGATTGGCGGCGTAGGCCTCCACCCAGCCCCGGTAAACTTCTGTGCGCTTCGACAAAACCGCCTTCTCGATGACTGGCACACCGAGGACATCCCGGAAAAAGTACACCACCTGCTCGAGGCGCGACAAACCACTCAGGTACCCGTTGATGACGATGCGGTCGAAGCAGTGGTATACAAAGACAAGCAGGCTGCCAAACAGCTTTGTGAACGTCTCCATCGGCCGTCCTCCTCAGATCAGGTCTTGACAACATGATCATCGGTCTGGCGGCCGGTGGAGTCAAAATTTCAAATCTGTTTGGCTAGCGTTTAGGTCTTACTTCAACGCACATTTCAGACAGCACCCACGGATTCAGGCGTCGGCGGGAAGAAGCGTGAATGGTTTCCCGTCAGCGGCGCGAACCACGCGAAAGTGCCTTTCGTCGACAGTCAGCAGGCGCCGGATCCCGAGGCGTTCCGCGGTAGCGACTACCGAGGCATCCGCCAGGCCCAGATTGAGATCGGCATAGGTTCTCAACAGAGATCGACAAACGGCCAGATCCTGCGAATTGAACGGCTCCAGGGTAAATCCGCCGGCCGAGATGCCTTCGAGGAATCGAAACAATGCTCGGGTGCCTAGCCGAAAACGCAAAAGGTAGTCGATCTCCGCGAGGATTGCCATCGGTACGATGATGCTTCCGTGCTCCTCGCCGACTACCCGCGCAACGGCGGCGTGATGGCGATCGCGAGCGTCATACAATGCGTAGACAGCACCCGAATCCCCGATTAGCGCCATCGCCCACGCTTGGCGGCGCGCTCCAGAAGATCGTCCGCGCGTTCGGAAGTATCGGTATGACCGCTATCGAACTCCCCGATTCCCGGGATTTTGGGACGCTTGGCCTTCCTGGTATAGGTAGCGAGTGCGTCGCGAATGAGTTCCGCCTGGCTGCGTCCCTGCGTTTCGGCCATTCGGCGCAGAGCCAGCACGGTGTCGGCATCGAGATAGACGGTGGTCTTCGTCACGCCATATAGGGTACCATATATGGGACTGTCGGCTCGAATGGCGAGGTGTCAGGCGAGGCTGAAACTCTCAATGGCCGCCGCTTCGTCTTCGAAGGTCTGCAGCACGGAATCAATCTTGGTTACGCTCAGCACCCGCCGTACCGGCGCGTCCGGATTCAGCAGCTTCAGCGCTCCCGCGTTTTTCATCGCATGGCAATAGCAGTTCATCAATACACCTAAGCCGGTGCTATCGATCCGGCTGACTCTGCTCAGATCGATCAGAACCTTGGTGTCGCTCTCCAACCGGACCGCTTTGGACAGCTCCGTCAACTCCAGGGAGGCTGCCAGCAGTTGGGTGCCCTGGGCGAATTTCAGAACCGTAACGCCGTTGATGCGCTTGCGTTCCACCATCGGCTCGCCCAACCCGCGAATCAGCAGCTCGGTGGCACGCATCTCTTCGAAGCAGTCCCCGCACGCCAGGTAATGGCTTTCCCATTGCTCGGCCAGCTCGGCGCCCAGCCGGCGCTGGAGATAGCGCACGATGGTCTGTTCGCGAAGGACCGGGTCCACATGGAATTCCATGCTCATACTACCTAGTGACGGGAAGGGCTCCGATGTTGCGTCTGTTCGAGATAAATTGCGCGAAATCTTTCTTTCGCCCGGCACAGCACGACGCGGAAGTTTTCGTCGCTCATCCCGGTCTGCTTCAGGATCTCTTCCTTCGATTTTTCTTCCAGATAGAAGCTGCGCAGGACGCGCCGATCCCGATCGGAGAGCTGCTCCAGGCCGGCTGCGATGGCTTGGCGCAGTTCAAACAGGTCGGCTTCGGGAATCCCGGAACCGGGCGGCTCGGGAACCACCTCCGGCATGGGTTCATCGCGCATATTTCGGCGCCGGTACTCTAAGATCACGTTTCGGCAAACGCCGTTCAGAAACGCGGGCGCTGCGGCTGGGTTCTGGATCTTTTCTTCGCGCGCCGCCACCAGGAAACGCGCCAGGCTTTCTTGCACGATGTCATCGATGTCCGGGCAATAAAAGCCCACGTCGTAGCTGACCTTGAAGCGCAACCTCGCTCGAAGTTTCTCTAAGTCCTCACCGGAAAAGTTCATCAAATGCCCAGATTTGCGGGACTTCGGGGCCCATGGAATGCGCTATCGTAACATACTGTACATAGGGCGATCACGGTCGGCGACGAATAATGAAGATAGAAGCCACGGAACTCGATAAAGCGGTGCTGCTGAAGGTGACCGGCCGCATGGATGCTGAAAACGCCCACGAATTCGAGGAAGCCTGTCAGAGCTGGATCGCCCTAGGTTCCAAGCACCTCATTGCAGATCTGGACGGCCTGCAATATGTGAGCAGCATGGGGCTGCGGTGTTTTCTTTCGGTAGCCCAAAAGCTGCAATCGTCTTCCGGGTCCCTCCTCCTTTGCGGGCTGCATGGGTTGCCGCGCCAGGTATTTGAAATGACGCGGCTCATCGGCCTGTTTCCGGTATTCGAAACCACCCAGCAAGCTATTTCCACGCTGTGATGGACCCGCCGAATCGGCTCACTCTTCCGGCTACAGCAGATTCCATCGCGGCGTTTAGCCAGTTCGTATGCAGCGGCGCGGTGGCGGCAGGCATCGCCTCGCACCAATTCGAGAAGTTGGATCTGGTGCTGGAGGAGATCCTGATCAACGTTGCACGGTACGCCTATTCTCCCGAAACCGGAGTGGTCGAGGTTGCCTGCTGGTCGGCCGGAGATGGCAAGCTGCGGGTGGAGGTGATCGATTTCGGGCGTGTTTTCAACCCGTTGGACGCTGCTCCGCCGGATCTTTCGCTCGGCTTGGCGGACCGTCCCATTGGTGGTTTAGGCGTGTTTCTGGTCAGGAGCCTGGTGGATTCCATTGCCTACCGGCGCGAGGACAACCGCAACATCCTGTCCTTCACCTTTCCGCGGGTCGTTCCAGTTTCCGAATGATGCAGCGCCGAACGGCGACTAGACAGCTTGGTACTCGCAGCGTTCAAACTTTTTTTGAACGTCTGCAACATCGCCGGGAACTGTGTCACTCTATAACGTAAGCAGCCGAAGAAACAGAGCCACGGAGGAGGATTTCGATGACTTCTTTACGCAAATGGAGATTCCCAATACTGATCGGGAGCGGCCTGATCGCTGCGGGTGTCTTGATCTATTTCTCGAACACGCACGTTAGCTCGGACAAGACCCAAGGCGCGATCGGCCAGCGCGACGTCTATCGCGATGGGCAAGTGAACGCCGCCGACGTGGCCGCTCCTGGCTCGGCGCCGGTAGCTACCACGGCAATTTTGGAGACCAGCGAGTTCAAGTCGCTTGCCAAGAATGCTGCGTTCCAGGAACTGCTCCACAGCGATGCGTTCAACGGAAGCCACCGAAAGGCGTTCGCGGACTTGTTGGCAAATTCTGAATTTCGCGCAGCCGCCCAGGACCTGCGCTTCGCGGCACTGGTCAACTCATCCGCCTTCCAACTGGCGCTGCGGAGCCACGCCGATTTGTATTCCGCGCTGAAAGAGCAGGCGCAATTCAGGGCCATGGACAGCAACGGGATGAGGATGCTTTTGAAGAACGATCTCTTCTTGCGGCTTGCCAGAGAAAGTTCGTTTCACGAGCTCATCGCCTCCAACGCGCTGCGCGAGAACTTGAAAAACGAGGCTTTCGTGTCCTTGCTTTCCCGGTCCGACTTCTCGGGCATGTTTGCCCATGAGATGGCCACGCGCTGACGAATAGGCGGATCGAGCAACTAACAACCTTTGATTGAAGAATTCTTGATACGAGTCCCGCGGCGCGTCGCGGGACTCCTCTTGTTTTCGGGCCTGCTCTGCGCCCCCGCGTTCTCAGCGCGCCGTCCCAAGATCTTTATCCAGTCTTCGGCGCACATCGAAGTCCTGTATTACAGCCCCGCCCATGAATACCTGGTTACGCATCTCATCCGCTCCTACGAGAATGCGCTCAATTTCGAGCACAATCTTTTTCATTACACGCCCTCGCAAAAACTGAGCGTTCTGCTGGAGGATTTTGGCGACTACGGCCACGGCGCCGCCGGAACCGTCCCATCCAACTTCATCGATGTCGGCATCGCACCCTTCAGCTATACCTACGAAACGCTGCCCGCGAACGAGCGCATGACCTGGATCATCAATCACGAGTCGATCCACATCGTGATGGGCGACAACGCGAATTCGGTGGATCGGCGTTTTCGCGCGCTGTTCTTCGGAAAAGTAGCTCCCACGGACGAAGACCCGGTCTCCATTTTCTACAGCTCGCTCACCAGCCCCAGGCATTACGCGACGCGCTGGTTCCACGAAGGCATCGCGGTGTTCATGGAAACCTGGATGGCCGGCGGGTTGGGGCGCGCGATGGGCGGCTGGGATGAAATGGTGTTTCGCACCATGGTCCACGACGACGCTTATATTTACGATGTCGTGGGACTGGAATCGGAAGGAACCGCTGCCGATTTTCAAACCGGCGCCAATTCCTATCTCTACGGCACCCGCTTCATGACCTGGCTCTGTTACAAATATGGGCCGGAGAAACTGCTCCAATGGATTACCCGCGGCGAGAACACCAGGCGCTATTTCGGGTCGCGCTTCAAGCAGGTCTACGGAATTGGAATGAATGATGCGTGGAAGATGTGGATCGCCGAGGAACGGAAATTTCAGGAGGCGAATCTCGCCGACATTCGCAAGTATCCGGTCACCGTGCCGCAACGGATTACGCCAAAGGCGCTCGGCTCGGTCTCGCGTTCCTACTTCGATTCCAAGGACAACGTGATCTACGCTGCCATCCGTTATCCGGCGCACATGGCCAGCATCGCCGCGATTCATGCGGACACCGGCAAAATCGAGGAATTGAAGGACATCAAGGGACCGGCGTTGTATTACGTGGCGTCGCTTACCTGGGATGCGGCCGGGCGCAAGCTCTACTACACCACCGACAACAACGATATGCGGGATTTGAATGTCTACGACGTGGAAACGCACCACGCCGCGCGATTGTCGAAGGATGTTCGCACCGGGGACCTGGCATTCGATGCCGCGGATCGCTCCATTTGGGGCGTCCGGCATGACAATGGACTGTCCGCGCTGGTTGAGTTTCAGCCGCCGTACAAAGAGGTAACGGTCCGGCGCGATTTCGACTACGGCAACGACATCTTCGACATCGACGTCTCTCCCGACGGCCAATATCTGACCGGCGCGATCTCCGATGTGAGCGGCAAGCAGAAGCTGGTTCGCTTTCGAATCGAAGATTTGCGCAAAGGCCCGGCCGCGCCCTTCGAAGTGCTCTACGACTTCCAATACAACTCGCCGGGTAATTTCGTGTTCTCGCCCGATGGGCATTATTTATTCGGCTCGTCCTATTACACCGGCGCTTCCAATCTGTTTCGCTACGACATCCAGACCAAGAAGATGGACGTAATCAGCAATGCCGAGACCGGGCTGTTCCGGCCCTTGCCGCTGGCCGACGGATCGCTCATCGCGTTCGAATATACCAGCAAGGGATTCGTGCCGGGGCGCGTGCCGGTGGCGCCGCTCGACGACGTGAGCGCGGTGAAGTACTTTGGCCAGGTGACGCTCAATAAATACCCGGAACTGCGGAAATGGAAGCTGCCGCCGCCATCGTCTATCAATTCGGAGAACTTGATTACGCGCTCCGGGGCGTACGATCCACTGCACAATGTTCAACTGATCTCGGCTTATCCGATCGTGCAAGGCTACCAGAACACGGTTGGAGCGGGCATGCGCGCCGAGTTTGCCGACCGGCTGCGGCTGGTGGGAGTGAATTTCGATGCCAGCTATTCCCCCGACCCGAGTTTGCCGCCCAACGAACGTACGCATCTCTCCTTCGACGCGCACATGTGGGATTGGAAACTGACCGGCTATTACAATTACGCCGACTTCTACGATCTGTTCGGTCCCACCAAGCTCAGCCGCAAAGGCGAATCGCTGAAGCTGGCCCATTCGCAATATTTGATCTACGATTCGCCGCGCACGCTTTCGCTCGATTGGAGCGTGGCCGGATATTCCGATCTCAACGCGCTGCCCGAATATCAGAACGTGTCTACCAACAACATAGGAAATCTGCTGGATGCGAACGTGGGGCTGAAGTATTCCAATCTGCAAAGGGCGCAAGGCGCGGTGGACGATGAGCAAGGAACCGCTTGGGGCATTCACGCGCGGATGTATTACACGCACGGCGGCTTTCCCAGCGTCTGGGGGAATTACGACCGGGGATTCCTGCTGCCGCGCAACAGCGCATTCTGGCTGAGGGCCTCCACTGGAAAATCGTTCGGCGATTTCACTAGTCCATTCGCAAGCTTCTACTTCGGCGCATTTGGCAACAATTACATCGATCATCTTTCCATTGACCGGTATCGGGAGTATTACAGTTTCCCCGGCGTTGCCATCGACGGGATCGGCGCACGCAGCTTCGGCAAACTGCTGGGCGAATACAACCTGCCGCCGGTTCGATTTCGCGAGCTTGGAACCACCTGGGCCTACGTCAACTGGGCCAGGCTGACTCTGTTTTCGTCTGGGCTCGTGACGAACCTCACCAGCGATCCCAGCCGCGATTATTTTGCGAATGTCGGAACGCAACTGGATGTGCGCGTGGTGTTGTTCACTTACTTGAACACGACGCTCTCCGGCGGCTATGCCGCGGCGGCCGACCGTAACGGCCGCATCACCACCGAATACATGGTCTCGCTGCGGATTCTTTGATGTTTCCGACCGCCCTCCGGCTGATCCTCGCGCAGGTGACCGCCAGCGTGCTTCCAGTGCTGGTGTTTCTGTTCGCGCTGGAGCTGATCGACACCTACAAATTGCTGACGTTCGGCCGCGCGCTGCGATCGGTGGGCGTGGGTTGCGCGGTCGCAGCGGTCTGTTATGGTCTGAACACCGGAGTCTATGCCGCGGGGATTGTGGCGCCTGGCATCTGGGCGCGATCGGGTGCGCCGGTGATCGAGGAGATCGCCAAGGCGCTGTATGTCGCCTGGCTGTTGCGATCGAACCGGGTGGGCTTCATGGTGGACACCGCGATCTCGGGATTCGCCGTCGGCGCCGGTTTCGCGGTGCTCGAAAACCTTACTTACATTCCGGATCTTTCGGCCACCGGCTTGGCGGCCAGCGCAGTGCGCGGACTTGGAACCGCCATGATGCACGGTGGCGCGACGGCCATCTTCGGAACTGTTTCGGCCAACCTGAGCGAAATCCGAGGGTCGCGTTCGCCATTGACGTTTCTGCCCGGTCTGGCGATTGCCATCGTGATTCATGAACTCTATAATCAGCCGCTGTGGAGGCCGGTGACGGCGGCGGTGGTGGTGCTGGTCACTTTGCCGGTCGTCATCGCTTTTATATTTTGGCGCAGCGAAAAAGTGCTCGAAAAATGGCTGGGCATGAAGCTCGACAAAGACATCGATGTGTTGCAGATGATCGCGGCGGGGAGCTTCAATCATTCGCCGGTGGGCAAATACATGCGGTCGCTCGAAAGCACATTCGCGCCGGTGATTCTGGGCGACATGCTCGCGTATGTGCACCTGTCGCTCGAACTGAGCGCGCGCGCCAAAGGCGATCTGCTGCGCCGGGAAATGGGCTTTCCCGTGACCCCGGACCCGGAGTTGCCGGGGCAATTGAAGGAACTGCGGTTTTTGGAGACACAGATCGGCCGCGCCGGGAAGATGGCGCTGGCTCCTATGCTGGGACAAAGCCGCCGGGACATTTGGGAGATGCAACAGTTGGCGGAGAAAACGGAACTAACCTGACTGAGGAGCAACCAGCGTTGTTTCATGTGTTTTTCCCAAGGCCCCCTCATCGTCGATTACCCGGAAGTATTTCTAATGGCGCTTGAAATACTGTACTTCGCGCTCGTGCTGCTCCGCGGCATCCCGCGTGGAGAAGGTGCCCAGGTTCCTGCGCCGCCCGGTTTTGGCATCCTTCTTGCGTGAATAGAGCCGATACTGGCCGGATTTGAGTTTTCGTATCATCGCCGATTCCTCAATCGTAGGACGCCTGTGGCCAATTTCTGTTGCTTGTGCCGCCGGCAACGATACAATGAAAATCTTGGTGCTATGAACCGCCGGACGGTTTGTGCCGATGGATAATTGGAGCGATCTCCTTTGAAACTGGCAGAGCTATTGGGCTTCTCGCCCCGGCCATCCCGATCCTTGCCGCGCGGTTCGGCGCGGACTCCCAAAAAGGTCATCGCGCTATGTCACAGCCTGCTATCCGAACGGGGCGAAGTCTCGGGCAGCCGGCTGGCGGCCGAAGCTCTGGATGCTTATCAGGCGCTGGACGAGCGGGGCCGCCGGGCCTTTTTTGAATCGCTGGTGCGCGAGTTCTCTCCTGATCCTGAGCAGGTGGGGGAAGCCGGCGACGCTTACCGGAGCGATCCCTCCTCGGCGAATCTTGCCCGCTTACAAAGAGTGGTTGAGCCGCCGCGCCAGGAGCTGTTCCGCCGGTTAAACCTGGCGCCGGATGGCACCCGCATTCTGGTCTCGATGCGGAGCCAGGTTTTGCAGGAGTCCGAGCAGGGCGCGCGTCTGAAGCCGATTGCGGCCGATCTCGCGCATTTGTTCACCTCCTGGTTCAATCGTGGTTTTCTGGTGCTGCGCCGCATCGATTGGCGCACTTCGGCCGTGATCCTGGAAAAATTGATCCAGTATGAGGCGGTGCACCAGATCCAGGGCTGGCACGATCTGCGCCGGCGCCTGGAAACCGACCGCCGCTGCTACGGGTTCTTCCATCCCGCTCTCCCTGATGAGCCGATTATCTTCATCGAAGTGGCACTGACGCGCGGCCTGAGCGATACCGTGCAGGCGCTGCTGGACCCGGATTCTTCCGTGCTCGACGCCGAGCTAGCAGAATGGGCCATCTTCTACTCGATCACCAATTGCCAGGAGGGGCTGCGCGGCGTGCCGTTCGGAAGCTTCCTGATCAAACGAGTGGTGGAGGATTTGAGCAAAGAGCTCCCGCGGATCAAGAAGTTCGCGACGCTTTCGCCGGTTCCCGGTTTTCGCAAATGGCTGTCCGAGAAAGCTCCTGCGCTTGAAGCCAGTCCCAAGCTGGCGCCTTTCGCCGCCGCCGCCGCGAAACTCGATGACCCGCAGTGGATGGAAGATGCCGCCTTGCGATCGGAATTGCCGCGGCAGTTGCTTCCGCTGGCCGCTTATTACCTGCTGCATGCCAAGCAAAACGACGAGCCGCTGGACCCGGTGGCGCGCTTCCACCTCAAGAACGGAGCGCGTCTGGAGCGCATCAACTGGCTCGGTGACACGTCCGCGTCCGGATTGCAGCGCTCGGCCGGCCTCACCGCCAATTACGTTTACAAGCTTCCCGACGTGGAGCGCAATCACGAGCTCTACGTGCGCGAGCACAAGGTCCGAACCTCGCGCGAAATCGAAGCACTGGCCAAACGCTTCGCCCCGCCCGCCCGCTTTTAAGGAACTCGCGCAAAACGGAGCGTGGCGCGAGGCGGTTCCTGGCCTGTCTTGTGGTGCGCGCCGCGCCCTTTGCGCTTTTAAGGAACTCGCGCAAAACGGAGCGCTGCGCGAAGCCGTTCCTGGCGTGTTTTGTGGTGCGTTGCCGCACCCTTTTGGGCTTTTAAGGAACTCGCCCAAAACGGAGCGCTGCGCGAAACAGTTCCTGGCCTGTTTTGTGGTGCGCGCCGCACCCTTTGCGCTTTTGAGCATCGTGCGCCCGTGAGGCGCGCCTTCGGCGACTTCACTGACTTGTTCGGCCCTGTGTCATACCCTTTTGCGCGCTTATAGCGCAGTCCAACGCCTCTCCATCCCCGTTCGCTGCTGCCAGGCCGCCCGGCCTGACGTTCTTGAAATACAATGTCTTATATACTAGTCAATTGCTTTGGAAGGGACAGGGAAAATATGAAAAAAGCTGGTTGGATTGCCGGGCTCATTCTGGTGTGCGCGGTCTCGCTTCTGGCTCAGGTATCGGCGGTGCTCTCGGGCACCATTACGGACCAATCGGGCGCCGTGGTTCCCAACGCCACGGTCACCGCGACCAACACGGAAACCGGAGCGGTGCGCGAAACGGTGGCCGACGGCTTTGGCCACTATCAGATCTCCTCGCTCCCTATCGGGCAGTATCAGATTGATGCGAAGAAATCCGGTTTTCAGGAGACGGTCCGAACCGGCGTCGAGTTGGCTGTCAATCAGAGCGCCACGGTGGATCTGACACTGCAGGTCGGCGAATCCAGCCAGCAAGTGGCCGTGAAGGGCGATGCGCCGATCGTGGCCGTCTCCACCACCGATGCATCTGGCGTTATCAGCCAGCTCCAGGTTCAGGATCTGCCTCTCAACGGCCGCAGCTTCGATGAGCTGTTAACGCTCAACCCCGGCGTCGTCAATTTCACCTGGGAGAAAACCGGCGGCATCGGCGTTTCCAATTCCACCAATGGAAACAACTTCGCGGTCGACGGAAATCGGCCGCAACAGAATCTCTTCTTGCTGAATGGCGTTGAATTCACTGGCGCTGCGGAGAACAATATGCAGCCGGGTGGAACCAGTCAAGTGCTGCTGGGTGTGGACGCGGTCCAGGAGTTCAACGTGTTGCGCGATTCCTATGGCGTCGAGTACGGCAAGCGGCCGGGCGCGCAGGTGCTGATCGTCACAAAATCCGGCACCAACGATTTTCATGGATCGGTCTATGAGTTCCTGCGCAACAGCGCTATGGACGCCCGCAATTTCTTCGATCCCTCGTCCGTGCCCGGCTTCCAAAGAAACCAATATGGCGTAGCGCTGGGCGGCCCGATCCAGAAAGACAAGACGTTCATCTTCGGAAACTTCGAGGGGGTTCAGCAGTACTTGCATCAAACCGGCGTGGATCTGGTCCCCGACAACAACGCCCGCAACGGATATTTGCCTTGCAAGCTGGTCACTCCAACGCCCAGTCCTTGCCCCTCATCCGGACTGGCTTTCGTCGGTGTTTCGCCGCTGATCACCGCGTGGCCCACGCCCACTCCCGGCGCGCCCGATTTCGGCGGTATCGCGGAGGCGTTCAACAATCCGTTGCAGACCATTCGCGACGATTTTGGAACCATCCGGTTAGACCACATCTTCTCGTCAAAAGACAACCTCAGCGCGATCTACACCATCGACGATAGCTCCGATTTCACCCCTACCAGCACGAATATCTACAGCACCGATGTGGAAACGCTGCGCGAGCAAGTGGCCAGCCTGGATGAGACTCACGTGTTTTCGCCCACGCTGGTAAACACGGCGCGGGTGGGCTTTTCGCGAGCGGGCTATTTTTTCACGGGCGAACCGTCGCCCGGCACGCCCGCCGCGGATCTGCCGGGTTTCCTGACCGGCGATCCACTGGGCGCCTTGGTGATCGGCGGAAGCTCCGCGTCGAATCCCACGGCGCAATTAAGCCTGGCGGGAGCCAACAACGGCAGCAATCTGAGAGTAGCGCGCAATCTCTTCACTTATGACGACCAGCTCTCGTTTGGATATGGCCGCCAGCAGTTCACATTCGGCGCATGGGTTCAGCGAGAACAGTCCAATGAAACGCTGGCCCTCAGTCAGTATGGACAAGCGACGTTCACCAGCTTGGAAACCTTTCTGCAGGGCACCATCAGCAGCCTGCTGTACGATCCCACGCCGACGCCGCTGGGCTGGCGGGCGGTATTTGGCGCGTTGTACGCGCAGGACGTCATCCGGTTGACGCCCCGCTTAACGCTCTCGCTTGGGTTCCGCACTGAGTTTTCCAACGGATGGAATGAAGTAGAGGGCCGCGCTTCCACCTACACGTTCACCAACGGAGTAATCAACACTCAGCCCAATATCGGCTCTTCGGCCTTCACGCAGAACAACGCTACGTATCTGCCGGAGCCCCGCGCGGGAATCGCGTGGAGCCCGTTCCGCAACACCAACCGTACCGTGATTCGTGCCGGCTTCGGAATGTACAACGATCTTCAAGACGCGTTGGGCTATCGTACGGACCAGAATGCGCCGTTCAACCCCACCTACAGCCTTCCGAATCTTTCGGTTTCGAAGCTACCGCTTTCTACCACCGTTCCTTCCACGGCGAAACTGTCGCCGGGCGGAGTGCAGCCGGATCTGCGGACGCCCACGCTGCTGTCCTGGTCGTTCCGCGTGGAGCAGGAGATTACGCCCAACACGGTGGTGCACGTTGGGTACGTGGGCTCGCACGGATACCACGAGATCATCGGCATCGACGCCAACGAACCCTTTCCGGTGATTTGTCCCGAATCGCCGTGCCCCTCCGTTTATCCCGCCAGCTTTCCCGCGGGGATCGCCGGCACGCCGGTTGCGGCCGGCACTTACTACGTGCCCACGGCCACTCGCGCGAACCCGGCGCTGGTCAATACTTGGACCTATTTTTCCGAGGGCGACAGCTCCTACAACGCGCTGCAAATCGACGTCAATCATCGCTTCAGCCATGGCCTGTTGTTGCGCGGCGTCTACACCTGGGCTAAAGCTCTCGACGATGGCGATTCACTGAACGCCACCACGTCGGGCGGCGAACCGGCCCTGGCTTCGAATCCTTTCGATCTCGGCGCCGATAAAGGATTGGCGAATTTCAACGTCAAGAACTCCGCCGCCGTCAACGGAGTTTATGAACTGCCGTTCGGACACGGCAAAACGTTCCTGGGGAACGGCACCGGCTTCGGTGATTGGCTAGCCAGCGGCTGGAGCCTCAATTCGGTCCTCACGCTGCAGAGCGGATTCCCGTTCACCCCGCAGTTGAGCTACAACCCATCCAACAACGGCGACACCAAGAATCCCGTGCGGCCCTTCGTGAACCCGGCGTTCACCGGTCCTGTAATTATCGGCTCGCCTAACGAGTGGTTCAATCCAGCGGCATTTCTCGCGCCGCCGAACACCAGCGGATTCTACGGGAACCTGGGCAGAGATACCCTGATCGGGCCCGGCTTGGCCACTTGGGATCTGTCGGCTATCAAAGACACGCGCATTCATGAGCGGTTGAACCTGCAATTTCGCGCGGAGTTCTTCAATATCCTGAACCACGCCAATTTCAATACGCCCAACGCCGTGGTGTTCACGCCCTCGGGTACCTCGCCGACGGCGGGAGTCATCACCAGCACATCCACCACATCGCGCCAGATTCAATTTGCGCTGAAGCTGCGCTGGTAATCGCGGAACTATTTGGCGAGGCGGACCACTTCCAGCGTTTCGAGCATGCGGACCGAGCGGGCGCCTTCTTTGTCGTTGGGGCAGACCAATCGAAACGGCCCCTGTTTATCGGATAATGGCTTGCCGTCTCGCTCATCGGCCACCAGGACAGACGCGTTGCCGAACTGCGGGTCCAATTCACCCAGCGTGAAGGCGACCTGGTAGCCGTCGCGCGCCTTGGCGAGCACGTAGCTTGCGAGAGCTTTGCCGCGCAGCTGTTTGCCGGACGGCGCGCCGGCTTTCTGCAGTACGGCGTATAAGGAGATGCCCTCGTAAACGATCTTGCTCCCGTCCGGGGCAGGCACCGCGGCCGTCTCCCGGGGCATTTTAGCGAAGTCGGCGGCGGTCAGGGAGAGAGGCGTGCCGACGTCACCTTGCACCGAGAGAACCGCTGTAGGCGGGGCCTGGGCAAACAGCAGGCCAGTGAGCAGGCTGAGTGCGAGCACCAAACGTGTGTACTTCATAAGTGTCAGTGTACCTTGTATCCGAAACGCTCCAGCACCGCGCGGCCGGCGCCGTTCAAAAGGAAGTTGGCAAACGATTGCGCTTCGGCGCGATGTTGGGAGCGCGCCAGCACGCCCAGCTTCTGCACGATGGGCTGATGCAGAGCTTCGTCTACCGGAATCACCCGGCCCGCCTCTTTCAACACCAGCGAATAGGCCGTGAATACCGCGTCGGCGTTCTTCGACGTTCCGAACTGTTTGGCCATGCTGATGTTTTCCGCGTAGACTATTTTGGCCTGCACCCGGTCCCACAGCTTCAAGTGCTGCAATGTTTCTACAGCGGCGGCGCCGTAGGGCGCCAGCTTGGGGTTCGCCAGGGCGATGACGCGAACATCGCGATCCGCCAGGTCTTCGATCTTGCTGACGTGCGCCTTGCTGCCGGGAGGAATCCACAGGGCCAGGACGCCAGTGGCATAAACCGCGTCACTGCCCGGCAGCAGCAGCCCCTCCCGCACGAGTTTGTCCACGTGCTCCGCATCGGCGGCCAGGAAGACGTCGAACGGACCTGAGTTTTCGATCTGCGTGGTCAATTGCGCCGTCGATCCGAAGCTGAACACCGGGTGAATCTTGGTCTGCGCCTCGAAATCGGAGCCCAAAACCCGGGCCACCTCCATCAGATTGGCCGCCGCGGCGATGGTGATTTCAGGCTGAGCCGTTGCCGCAGGAGGATTGCCGCGCTGGCATGCAGTCCCCGCGAGGAGCGCCACCACTACGGCGGCCGGCGGTAGCCAGATGTGCTTTCGAACCCGAATGCTGCCACTGTAACACGACGCGGTTGCGTATGAGAGACGCTTCGTACGTTCGCTTCGGTGTGTTATTGTACGAAGACACTGTAACGTATGAGAGACACCTTCGAACGAATCGCTATTTCTCTGTGCATCGCGGCCATCCTGCTCTGTCTGCCCCCGCGCGCCGGCGCCCAAACCGCCGGCTTCGGAGCCCTCACCGGAACTCTCACCGACGCAAGCGGAGCCGTGGTTCCGGCGGCCACCGTTCTCGTGCATAACGAGGAGACCGGTGCCGAGCGATCGATCGCCACAAACGGGGACGGCGTCTACTTTGCGGCCTTCCTCCCGCCGGGCAACTATGGGCTGACCGTCAGCCAGTCGGGCTTCGCCACGCTGGTCCGCCAGGGCCTCACGGTGCACGTCGGCCAGACCTTGGCCATCGATTTCCAACTGCCCTTGCAGGCCACCAAAGAGACCGTCACCGTCACCGGGCAAACGCCCATCGTGGATGTGGAAAAGACGGAGGTTTCGCAGATTGTGAGCGAGAACCTGGTGGACAATCTGCCGCTGGTGGGGAGGCAATGGGAAAACTTTGTGTTGCTGACGCCCGGGGTGAGCACGGACGGCGGTTCGGTGTCTTTCCGCGGCTTATCCAGCCTCTACAACAACAATATGGTGGATGGCGCCAACAACAACCAGGCGTTCTTTTCCACTCCGCGCGGTGGCTCCACGGCGCCGTATGTGTACAGCCTGGATTCCATCCAGGAGTTTCAGGTGAGCGCCAGCAACTACAGCGCCGAGTTCGGCCAGGCGGCCGGCGGCATCGTGAATGCCATCACCAGGTCCGGCACAAACCAACTCAATGGGGATTTGTTCTACTATCTCCGCTATCCGTCCCTGAATGCGCTGGATCCGATTTCCAAGGCGGCGGGCATCTATACTCAGCCCGTTCATCAACAGCAGCAGTTCGGCGGAAGCGTGGGCGGACCGCTCATCAAAGACAAGCTTTTTTATTTTCTGACTTACGACGGCTCGCGAAAGGTATTTCCCATTAGCTTCACCAGCACCGCCAAGTTCCCGAGGCCGTGCCCTTCGCCAATCACGGCCTCGCAGTGCAGCGCGGCGAACAATTACCTACAGGGCTTGACTGGCTCCTTTCCGCGAGAAGCGGTGCAGGATCTGGCTTTCGGCAAACTCGACTATCTGCTGAATCCATCCAATCGCGTGAGCGCTAGGTTCGATTTCGACGACTTTCATTCGCCCGATAGTTTTCTGCAAGCGTCCTTGGTGAACAATTCCGTAAGCGCCAATGGTCCCGCCGTAACGCACGACCGTTTCCTCGTGACCAACTGGGATTCCACCATTCGCCCCGACATCGTGAATAATTTGCGCTTTCAATGGGGAGCGGACGACGAGCTTCAGGGCGTCAATTCGGCTGGCCCGGGCGTCACGATCGCCGGCGTAATGGCCTATGGTCCGCCTCCGCCTCTGCCCCGTCCCTCGTTCCCCGACGAGCATCGCTGGCAGTTCGCCGATACCCTATCGGTGGTGAAAGGCCGTCACGCAATCAAATTCGGATTTGACGTGAATCTGGTCCACGACGTATTGATCAATCTGTTCCAGGGTGAGGGCGTGTACAGTTACACCGGTGCTCCCGCGGTCGCCTTTGCCAACTGGGTGGCGGACGTTTACGACGTAAACCTAGGCGACGGGCGCACCGGCAAGCACTACACCAGCTTTACGCAGGCCACGGATCCGATCACGCATGTGGGCAGGGATGACTTTTGGGACAAAAATATTGCCGGCTTCGTGGAGGATAGCTGGCGCGTCCTGCCCAACCTGACGGTGAACCTCGGCCTGCGATACGAAATCCAGGACGTTCCCTCTTCGCCGCATCCCAACACCAATACTCCGCTGCTGGCCGCGCTGACTTCGCATATCAATACGGACTCGAACAACTTCGGACCCCGCATCGGAATCGCCTGGCAGCCGTTTCAGAAAACCGTGCTGCGCTTGGGTTACGGGATGTTCTACGGCGATACCACGGACAGCACGTTCTATGCGCTGCGAGTGGAGAACGGAATCTACCAGCAGCAGTTCAATTGCCCGCCAACGTCGGGCTGCGCGCCTACTTTCCCGAACCTGATTTTCACGCCTCCCGGAGCCACCCCGGCCGCGCCATTCCCGGGAGCGGTGACGCCGCAGGTGATCAACACCAATCCATCGCTTGGAGTTCTGGCGACGCACGGCCTAGCGAACGATTTCGTGAATCCGCTGGTCCATGAGGGCGAGTTTGCGATCGAGCGCCAGTTGCCCGGCGACTTGAGCCTCTCGGCCAGCTACCTGTTCAGCCGCGCGTTGCATCTGCCCTTATTCGTGGATGCGAATCTCGCGCCGCCCACCACCACGGAAAGCTACGCCATTCTCAATGCCAGCGGGGCCTTGGCCCAGACCCTCAGCGTGCCGTTTTACACGCAGCGCCTGGACCCGCGAACGGGCATTATTGCCACCGGATACAGCGTGGTGAACTCCTGGTACAACGGCTTGCTGGTCACGGTGCGGAAACCGCTCAGCCATGGCGTCGAGGTGCTGGCGAACTATACCTTCAGCAAGTCGCTGGATGACGGCGCCATTCAAGGAAACTTCGGAACATTTTCAGGCACCGATGTTATCTTGAATCCGGAGAACATCAAGCAGGAAAACGGTCTGTCGGAAAACAACCAGGCCAACCGCTTCACTGGCAGCGTGGTTTGGGATGCTTTCCGCAACGTGCGAAGCGCTCCCGCGCGCTGGCTGCTGAAGGGCTGGGTGTTTTCCACCGTGATGACGGAGGCGTCCGGCCAGCCGGTGCAAGCCAATATCAGCGGATTTCCCTCCAACGGCGTGGACGGGGGCGTGACAGGCGGCGAGATCAACAACTCCGCCGCGCCAGCTGGCGGACGCGCTCCACAATTCGGGCGCGACGTCTTCGTCGGGCCCGGTCTTCACAATATCGATTTCCGCGTCCTGCGCGAGTTTCCGATTCGTGAGCGCCTCAAGCTACAGTTCCTGGCGGAGGCATTCAACGTTTTCAATGAGACCAACCTCAACTTGAGCGGGAACACCGCGACCACGGCTTTTAACTATGTCGCGGTGGGCGGCAAAGGATGCCCTGCCAGCGCCTACAGCGCAACGAACGGGTGCCTGATTCCGAGCCCGACGTTTATGGCGCCCAGCTCGGGAACATCCACCAACACGCTCTACGGGCCCAGGCAACTCCAATTTTCGGCGAAGCTGGTGTTTTAGGGCCGCAGTCGGACCACCTCGATCTTCGCCAGCGACCACATCGATCGTGCGTGCAGCTTGTCTTGGGGCGCGATCAACTGCAAAGGCTTCTGCACGGCCAGCAACGGTCCGCCGTCCCGCTTATCCGCCACCAGCACGCGCGCACCTTCGAAGACCGGGTCTACTTCGGGTACCGCGAACACTACCTGATATCCATCGCTCGCGGTCGCGAGAATGTAGCTCGCCATCGGCTTGCCCGGCATTTCTCTGCCGAGCGGGATGCCGGCCTTCACCAGGATGTCGTAAAGCAGCACGCCTTCATAGGTGTTGATCTCGCCGTCGCGCTCGAACTTGGCGGTGGTGCGCGGCATTTTGGCCAGATCCTCGGCGGTCAGCGCGAGGGGAGTCTTTACGGCGCCTTCCACTCTGAGCAGTACCGCGTCGTCGGCCGCGGCGGCCAGAGCAGCCGAGCACAGGAGGAGCCCCGCGAGCAGCGCGCCTCGCAGGCGGCGGGTGCGGGCGTTTCCGGTTGTGGTAGTCATAGAAGATACTGTAACGTATAAAAGACACTAGCGCATCTCGAACGGAGCCTTGCCATGATCCCCAGCTTCATCCACCACCTCTCGCGACGGAGTTTTCATCCAATCCTCGCCGCCTTAACGTTGCTCTTGGCTGGAAGCGCCGCGGTGGCCGCTCCGCCCGACGGTTCGGCTTTCGAATGGCATCTTCCGCCGGGATTCCATGCGCCGCCGGTGCCCGCCGATAACCCCATGTCCGAAGCGAAAGTCGAGCTCGGGCGAAGGCTGTTTTACGACCAGCGCATGTCGATCAACGGGAAAGGCAGCTGCTCCACCTGCCATCTGCAAGAGTACGGATTTGCGGACCGGCCGGACAAGAACGTCGCCGTGGGCGTGACGGGCGAAAAGCATCCCCGCCGCGCGATGCCGCTCGCCAACGTCGCGTACTTCGGCGCGCTCACTTGGGCCAACCCCACCTTGAAGGCTCTCGAAACGCAGGCCCGCACGCCTCTGTTTGGCACACACCCGGTAGAGCTGGGTTTACCGGAAGGTGGAGCGCCCTTCTTGAGCGTGGTGAGCAGCGATCCGATCTATCGCAAGATGTTTCCCGAGGCGTTTCCGGGCGATCCCGGCCCTTACACTTTCGACCACATCACCCGGGCCCTGGCCTGCTTTGAGCGTACCCTGATCTCCGGCCGCTCCCCCTACGATCGTTATCGCTACCAAAACGACCAGAGCGCGATATCGGATTCCGCGAAGCGCGGCGAGCAATTGTTCTTTCACCAGCCGACTATCTGCCTTCCCTGCCACGGCGGAGTTACCTTCGGTGGCGACCCTGTGCAGGCGGCTCACCCCGAAGAGGCGCCTAATTTTTTCAACAACGGGCTGTACAACCTGGCGGGCGCGCTTTCATTTCCACCCAACAATCTCGGAATCTACGAATACACCCACGATCCCAACGACGTCGGCAAATTCCGGCCGCCATCGCTGCGCAATGTAGCCGTTCGCGCGCCCTACATGCACGATGGCAGCATCGCAACGCTCGATGGCGTGCTGGACCATTATTCCGCCGGCGGCCGAACCATCGCGTCCGGGCCGCTGGCCGGGGACGGCAGCAAGAATCCGAACAAGAGCCGTTTCATCGGCGGCTTTACCCTGACGCCCCGGCAGCGAGCGGACTTCATTGCATTTTTAGAGTCATTGACGGACCAAGAGTTTCTGCATGATCCCCGCTTCAGCGACCCTTGGAAGCATTAAAGTAGTAGTGCAACTCAAGAAACATCATGCCGGAAATTGAGAATCATTTAGGAACCCTGCGGCAGAAGCGCGGCATCTCGGCGGCGCAACTCGCGCGAACTGCCGGGGTCACGCGCCAGACCATCTATGCGATGGAAGCCGGGAGCTACGTCCCGAATACGGCGGTCGCGTTGCGATTGGCGCAAGCTCTGGAAGTGAAGGTGGAAGATCTTTTTTCACTCCCCCAGGCCGAACCAGTCGGGCTTCGCTCGGAAGAAGCCACTCTGCTGCCGGGCTCCGACACGCTGCATCCGGGCCAGCCGGTGCAACTCTGCCGCGTGAACAAGCGGCTGGTGGCATCGCCTCCCTCGCCGGTCCCGTGGTATTTCCCCGTCAGCGACGCCGTGGTGGCGAGCAAGCTTCCCAAGAACGGCCGCACTGACGTTCAGGTTTTCGACGCCGCCGACGATTTTCGCAATCGCGTTCTCATCGCCGGATGCGATCCAGGGATCTCGGTGCTGGCTCACCACCTGCAGTCCACGGGCGTGGAGTTGGTGCTGGCGCATCGCAATAGTTCGCAATCGCTGAAGTTGCTAAAAGATGGTTGTGTCCACATCGCGGGCACGCACCTGCGCGATGAATCGAGCGGTGAATCGAACCTCCCGGAGATTGGGCGCATGTTTCCCAAAAACGCCGTCGCCGTGATCACCTTCGCCGTGTGGGAGGAGGGGATCGTGACCGCCAACGGCAATCCCAAAGGCATCAAGGCCATCGAGGACCTGGCACGGCGCGACGTCACCATCGTCAATCGGGAAAAGGGCGCGGGCAGCCGGGCTTTGCTGGATTCGGCGCTCAAGCGCCTCAGGATCGACTCGAAGAATGTCCGTGGATATGACCGCGTTGCACCGGGCCATTTGCAGGCGGCCTGGCAGGTGCAGTCCGGACAAGCGGATGCTTGCATCGCCACGCGTGCCGCGGCGCGAGTCTTCGGGCTGGGCTTCATTCCCTTGGTGAGCGAGCGCTACGATCTGGCAATTCGCCGCCAGCATCTCGACATGCCCAGCATCCAAACTCTATTGGATACGCTGAACCGCTCCAACTATCGGCGTGAGCTGGAAAGCCTGGGCGGTTATGACACTCGCGCCGCGGGTCAACGCCTGCTGTAATAGTAGGCATGGCACTTTCAGCTCGAAATCAACTTCCTGGCGTCGTGGAAAGCGTGGAAATCGGCACGATTATGGCGCATGTCATCGTCAAGGTGGGCGACAATCTGATCGAAAGCGTGATCACTCGAACCAGCGCCGAAGAACTGGGACTGAAGCAGGGCGATTCGGTCAAGGTGGTGGTCAAGTCCACCGAAGTAATGATCCAAAAAGGCTGACGCGTGGATTGGGAGTCCGTTCGCCGCGAGTTCCCCGCGCTCGCCCACTGGACCTATCTCAACACCGCGACGTTCGGGCAATTGCCGCGCCGCGCCACCGAAGCCGTTGCTCAACACTTCGCTCATCGCGATGACCTGGCGTGCTGGGATTTTCTCGCCTGGTATGACGATGCCGGCCGCATTCGAGGAAAGATCGGCCGGCTGATCAATTGCGCGCCGGAGGATATTGCGTTCGTCCCGAATGCATCCACTGCGCTGGGCCTGCTGCTCGCGGGGCTCGACTGGCACCCCGGCGATCACGTGCTCACTCTGGAACACGAATTTCCGAACAACCTTTACGCCCCCGGCCTTCTCAACCGCTTGGGCGTGGAAACAACTGCCTGTCCCTGGGATCGGTTCTACGAATCGGTGACTCCACGGACGCGCCTCGTCATCCTGAGCTCGGTGAATTACAACACCGGCTTCGCGCCGCCGCTGGCCGAACTGGCCGAGTTTCTGCGCGCGCGGGGCGTCCTGCTGTTTATCGACGGGACCCAAAGCGTCGGCGCATTGCGCTTCAATGCCGCCCACGTTCAGCCCGATATGCTCGCGGTGCATGGATACAAGTGGCTGCTCTCGCCCAACGGTGCGGGATTCTTCTACATTGCGCCGCAATTGCGCGATCGGCTTCAGCCCAATATCGTCGGCTGGCGCAGCCATCGCGACTGGCGCAACGTCGAAAATTTGCATCACGGAGTTCCCGAATTGCCGGCCGGCGCCGAAAAGTACGAGGGCGGCTCGGTGTCCTTCGCGCTGCTCTATGCCATGGAAGCTTCACTGGATCTGATCGAGGAGATCGGGTCCGATGTCATCGAACGCCGCGTTCTCGATTTGGCTGCGAAAACGCGCGCCACGTTGCGTGAACTCGGTGCCTCTGTTGCCGACTGCGCATCTCCGATCGTCGCCGCGCGATTCGAACAGCGCGATGTTTCGGCCCTGGCGCGCGCGCTGAAGGAACAACGCGTCCTGGTGGCTGCCCGACGCGGGCATCTGCGCGTTTCGCCGCACCTCTACAACAACGAACAGGATTTGGAAATATTCCAGCGGACGCTCAAAGCCCTGTTGTAGGATCAGCCAGGCAGGCTGAACGTCACATTGCGCTCGCGATTCAATCGCTCGCTCAAGCCGCGATCGAGCGAACCCAGCGGCGTTTGCTTCTGCATGTGGTCCATGGTGACGTAATGTACGGTCGCTCCGTCCACCCAATACGCCAGCACCGCGCGAATGGTGCCGTCATTCATCGCGAGCAAGTAAAGAGGCTCTTCGTACTTCTTGGCCTGTGCAGTGGGGGGCGCATTCCAGACGGCGGGTGCCGGCGGTGACTGCACAATCACCGGCTGAGGAGGCGTTTGATTCGAAATGATCAACACGGATGGGCTGGGCGATGAGTAAGTTGGTGCGCCGTAATCGGCGTTTCCAGAATAGTCCGGATACCCGTAGCCGTAGTCGTAATCGCCGAAGTCTCCATAGTCCCATAAATAGGGATCGTAGAAGCCGCCATAAATGCCTGGGTAGTAGCCGTAAAAGCCCCGAAAACCGCCATGGCCGCGAAAGCCGCCCCGGTATCCTGCGCCGCCCCGGAAACCGCCACCGCCTCGGAATCCGCCGCCGCCGCGGATGCCTCCACCGCCACCGCGCATGCCTCCACCACCGCCACCATGTCCGCCACCGCGTTGTGCGAGCCCGGGAAGCGCGAGCAGCACGCAACCAATCAGAACCGGCAAAGTTCGCCGCATGGTAACCTCACACACCAATATATCGCGCATACAAGCTCCGCGCGACGCCTACGTCGGTGGTGCCTTTAATGATGGCCCGGCCGTCGGGGAAAATGGTCAGCAGGTACGGCGGCGCCTCAAAGCGGAGCGCGAATTCGTTGGCGCGAACCGGCCCGAGTGGCGCAAGGCGGGCCGCCAGGTCACGCAGATCCAACGGCCGAGCCCGCTCATGGATCTGTACAGCGTTGTGGCCGCACAAGCTCACCGGCGCGCGCCGCTGTCCGTTCAGATACGGGAACTCGCGCCGCCCGCACGCGGGACAATCGGCAACCGGATCCGGCTGCGCCACCTGCCGGATCTCACCGCTCCAAACATCCACGGTGGTGATCTTGCGCCCCGGCTCAACGCCGCACAGGATTTTGATCGCCAGGCTTACCTGCCAACTCGCGATGAGCGCCGTC
Source organism: Bryobacterales bacterium (assembly GCA_963776805.1). Lineage (GTDB taxonomy): Bacteria > Acidobacteriota > Terriglobia > Bryobacterales > Bryobacteraceae > Palsa-89. The sequence goes on along the minus strand of CAVZOD010000025.1, from coordinate 1,243,491 downwards.
ACCGTTCCTAACACACCGGCGGTCTCGCACGTCGGCTGCGCGCCGGGCGGCGGATCGGGATAGATGCAGCGCAAACACGCGGTCTTCCCGGGCACCACCGGCATTGCGATCCCATAGCTGCCCACCGCCGCGCCATAAACCCAGGGAACGCCGCGCTCCACCGCAAAATCATTGATCAAGTAGCGTGTTTCAAAGTTGTCGGTGCCGTCCAGGATCAGATCCACTCCGCCCAGCAATTCCTCCACGTTAGAAGACGTGAGATCGGCCACCTCCGGCTCAACTCGAACGTCCCGGTTGATGCCGGCAATCTTGCGCGCGGCCGCCACCGCTTTGGGCAAACCCTGGTCTACGTCGCACTCGTCGAACAGCCACTGCCGCTGCAGGTTGCTCAGCTCCACGTAGTCCCGGTCGATGACCCGCAGCCAGCCGATTCCCGCGCGCGCCAGCGCCCCGGCCTGAAAGCTTCCTAACGCGCCGCAACCGGCTACCGCTACGCGAGCGTCCAACAATTGTTGCTGGCCCTGTTCGCCAATTCCCGGAAACAGGATCTGCCGCGAATAGCGCTCCCGATCGCCCGAGGTCATAAAGCCATCCTCATCTATACCCAGATGTTACCAACCGGGGCTCTATGCTAGCAGGCGATGCGTTAAGATGGACGCTTGTGTCAATCCGGCTGGGCTGGTGGATGAGTGCGCCCATGCTCGCCGCCCTTTGCTCGATCCTGCTGAACGGGGCGCCCGATCAATACGAAGGCAAGCCTATCGCGGGTGTGCAGTTCGACCCGGCGAGGCAGCAATTAACCTTCGATCAATTGATGGCGATGCTTCCGCTGCGGATCGGGCAGCCGCTGCGCGCCTCGGATGTGCGCGACTCCATTCAGCGCCTGTATGAAACCGGCGAATACTCCGACATCGCCGTGGATGCCACCCTGGCCCCGGCCGGAGTAAATCTGAAATTCATCACCAAACCCGCCTATTTCATCGGATACTTCGACGTGAATGGAGTGAGCGAGCCGCCCAACGAAGGGCAGTTGCTGGTGGCCACCAAGCTGACGCTGGGGGGAGCCTACGTGCCTGCCGACACCACCGCGGCGGTAGCCCGCATCACGGATCTGCTCAAGCGGAATGGCTTCTACAACCCCGGTGTCGAGCCCGCCCTATCGAAACGCGAGCCCACCCAGGAGGTCCACATCGATTTTCACGTCGATCCCGGTCAACGCGCCAGGTTCGACGGACTGGTCGCCAGCGGCGATACCCTGCGCCCCATCCAGAGCCTGATCGAGTCCAGCGGCTGGAAGCGATTCCGGGGATGGTTCGGGCTGGGCTGGCATCAGCTCACCGAGACGCGCCTTCAAAACGGACTCGACAACATTCGAGCCTGGTATCCCAAGCACGATCATCTGCTAGCCCAGGTAAGGCTGGTGAATCTAGATTATAGTGCCGACCTCAACACCGTCACGCCCGTCGTCGCGATTAACCCCGGTCCGCCGGTTCTGGTGCGCGTGCGCGGCGCCAAGCTTTCGTCTGGAAAGCTGCGCAGCCTGCTGCCTATTTATGAAGAGCGCTCCGTGGATAGCGATTTGCTGGAGGAAGGAGCACGCGATCTGGCATCCTACTTCGAGACGCAGGGATATTTCGACGCCATGGCCGACTATATCTCGGCCACGCCTCCCAAGGGCGAGCAGCTGATCGACTACCATGTTGTCCTTGGCCTGCGGCACAAGATCGTGAAACTAGAGATCCAGGGCAATCATTATTTCGATAACGCCACCATTCGCGAGCGCATGTCCGTGATCCCCGCCACGCTGGTCCGCTATCGGTACGGCCGTTACAGCCGCAACATGCTCGATCGCGACCTGGACGCCATCCGGACGCTGTATCGCGGCAACGGATTTCGCGATGTCAAGGTCACCTCCCGGGTGGTGGACGATTACAACGGCGTCAAGGCCCACATCGCCATCTTCATCGATATCATGGAGGGCCCACAATGGTTCGTTTCCAAGCTCACTTTGCGGGGCATTTCCGATGATTTCCGGCCCGCTCTGATGCTGCTCCTGCATTCCACGGAGGGACAGCCCTACAGCGATCTCAATATCGCCACCGATCGCGACAACGTGCTGGACTATTACTTCAACACGGGCTATCCAGCCGCGAGGTTCGATTTCACAACGGCCCCTGCGGCCCAAGCCGATCACGTGGATCTTACATTTACCGTCACCCCGGGCGACCGGGTTTATGTGCGCAACGTGGTGGTGGATGGACTCAAGCGAACGCGGCCGGACCTGGTGACGGATCGCATCAGTCTGCGCGCCGGCGATCCTCTGTCGCAAAGCGAAATTAACAGCAGCCAGCGGCGCCTTTACGACCTGGGCATTTTTTCGCGCGTGGATGCGGCCATCCAAAACCCGGATGGCGACGAGCCCACCAAGTACGTGCTTTATTCCATCGAAGAAGCTGGCCGCTATTCGATGAATGTCGGCGTGGGCGCGGAAATTGGACGCATCGGCGGGGGCGCCACCTCGCTCGATTCTCCGGCGGGCGTCACCGGCTTCAGCCCGCGCTTCTCCTTCGGCATCAGCCGCCTCAATTTCTTTGGATTAGGCCACACCATGAGCTTGCAAACGCTGGTTTCCACCCTGGAGCAGCGCGCGCTGCTCACCTACGTCGCGCCGCAATTCCTGGGCAATCCCAAACTCAGCCTGCAGTTCTCCGCGTTGTTCGACCATTCTCACGATATCCGTACCTTTTCTTCGCAGCGCGAGGAAGGCTCCGTTCAATTAGGACAGAGACTCTCGAAGGCCAACACGCTGCAGTACCGCTTCACTTATCGGAAGGTCAATATTATTGGAACGCCGCTGGTGAGCCCCGAACTGATTCCGTTACTGTCGCAGCCGGTAAACGTCGGCTTCGTATCCATGAGCTTCATCCAGGACAAGCGCGACGATCCTATCGATTCGCACCACGGCACGTACACCAGCATCGATCTGGCGCTGGCCTCCAACATCTTTGGATCCCAGACCAGCTTCGGGCGAGTGGTGGCGCGCAATTCTTCCTATTATCAAATCACCAAGGATCTGGTGCTGGCGCGCACCACGGACTTCGGCATGATTGAGCGTTACGGCGGTCTGCCGGAAATCCCGCTGGCGGAACGCTTCTTCGGTGGCGGCGCCTTCTCCAACCGCGCCTTTCCGGATTTTCAGGCCGGGCCCCGCGATTTAACCACTGGTTTCCCCATCGGCGGCAATGCGCTGTTCATGAACACCGTGGAGTTGCGCTTCCCGCTGATTGGCGATAACTTGGGCGGCGTGCTGTTCAACGATCTGGGAAACGTCTATTCGGACGTGAACAAGATCAGCCTGCGATTCCGCCAGGAGAATCTGCAGGACTTTGACTTCAGCGTCCAAGGCTTCGGATTCGGGCTCCGCTATCGCACGCCGCTGGGTCCGGTGCGCGTGGATTTTTCACTCAGCCCGAACTCGCCGCGCTTCTTCGGGTGCGAAGGTTCCCTCAACCAGTTGTACCAGTGCGGAGTCCCGGGATCGCCGGTGCCGCACACGGTGCAGCGTATTAATGTCTTCCAATTCCATTTCTCGCTCGGGCAGGCATTTTGATGAGCGCGCGTTCCGCTTTCTGGATTCTGAGTTCGGTCTTCTGTATTCTGCTCTCCGCTGAAATCATCGATCGCATCGTCATCACGGTGGAGAACCAGGTGATCACCCAATCGCAGATCGACGAGGAAATTCGCGTCACCGCGTTCCTGAATCGCGAGAAGCTCGACTTGAGTCCCGCAGCCAAAAAACAGGCCGCCGCCAGATTGATCGTGCAGGCCCTGATCAAGCGGGAGATGGATCTCAGCCGTTACCCTCTGCCGGAGTTGAGCGACGCCGGAGAATCGCTTCAGAGCGTGAAGGCGATGTATCCGAGCGCAACTGCCTTCAATGACGCGCTGCAGTCCTACGAAATCACGGTGGACGAACTGACCCGGCGCCTGTGGTGGCAGTTGACCCTCCTGCGCTTCATCGATTACCGGTTCCGTCCGGGAATACAGATCCTGCCCGCGGATGTGCAAGCATATTATCGACAGCAGGTTTCCGAGTGGGAACAAAAAGGAACCAAGCCGATTCCGACACTTGAGGAATCCCGCGACCAGATCGAGGAGATCTTGACTCAGAGGCGAATCGACCAGGCGTTGGACCAATGGATCAAAGATACGCGGAACCAGGTCACCATCAATTACCTGGACCCGGGGCTCAAATGACGCCGATTATCAAGCCAGAGAGCGCCGAACAAAAAGTGCCGCGCGTCAAGTCAATCCGGCGGACCATCAAAATCGCCGCGTTCAGCTTGCTCGGGCTGGCAGGTTTGGGCGTGGCTCTGCTGATCGCCGGTATTATTCTGGTGCAGACCGCGTGGTTCAAGAACCAGGTCCGGGTACGAATCGTGTCGGTGATGGAACGCGCCACCGGCGGACGCGTTGAGATCGGCGGCTTCTCTTACAACTGGCGCAATCTTACCGCTGAAGTCCAACCTTTCGTCCTGCACGGCACAGAGGCAGCGTCGGCGCCGCCCTTGTTCCGCGCGGACAAAATACAAATCGGGCTTAAGATTATTTCGGCGCTGGAGAAAAAGGTCGACATCGCCTCGCTGATCGTCGACAGCCCGCACGTCTACATCACCATTGGTCCGGATGGTTCCACTAATATCCCGCGGCCCAACATTCCTCGCTTCAATCAGAACGTGATCGAAGATCTTCTCGACCTGAAAGTGCAGCATATCGAGCTCCGTCACGGTTTGGCGGAGTATAATTCCTGGCGCGTTCCCTTGGATGCAGTGGGCGAGCATCTCCAGATGTCCTTAGCCTATGAACCCGCCGGTCCGCGCTATCTCTGCGCCATTTCTTCGGCGCTCGTGCGCGTCTCCTCGCCCAAGCTTCGCACTCCAGCCGAGTTCGCGCTAAAGTCCCAGGTGGAACTGGGCAGGAACACGATCCAAGTGCTGCAAATGAACCTGGCGTCCGGTGGGATGAAAATCGAAGCCAAGGGAAACATCGCCGATCTCTACTCGCCCGTGGCGGATTTCGCAGTCACAGCCGCGCTCCCGGTTGACGACCTGAACAAACTGGTCGAAATTCCGCTGGAACCGCGCGGGGATGTTTGGTTGCAGGGCCGCGTAACCGCCGGCGGATCGTCCACCGATCGGTTTATCGGAAAGCTTGCCGGGCACTCCCTGGGTTACGTTCAGAAGGGCGTGGCGGTGCGGGATGTAGCGTTGAGTTCGCAAGCCGATATTACCCCGGACAGGATCAACCTGACGGATCTCGATCTTTCCGCTCCCGATGGCCGCTTTCATGGTGTGGCCGAATTGAACGAACTGAAGCGATTGAGCGCGAAAGGCGAGATCACTGGAATCACCATCGCGGAAGTAGGCCGCCTGGCTCGACGGCCAACCGGAGCGCTGAGCGGTACGCTGAGCGGCCCGGTGCAATTAGCCGGGCAGATCACGCAATCGGGCCTGGCTGGCGTCAAGGCCACTGCGATGCTCGATTTGAAACCTGCTCTGAAGCCAGCCGCCGGTGCCGTGCCGGTCTCGGGTTCGCTCGCCATCGATTACGATCAGCGCGCGGGTAAGCTGCAACTGGGCGATTCTCAAATCGACTTCGGTTCCACTCACGCTTCCGTGTCTGGAACGCTCGGTGATATTCTCGCCGTGCAGGTGGTCTCGAGAAACCTGAGCGACGCGATTCCCGTCCTGCGCGCCCTGGGAGCTCAACCACCCGCCCGGTGGCCTGTGGAATTGCAGGGCGGCGTGGCGCGCGTCGATGCTTCCGTCCGAGGTGGCCTCGACAATCCGAGAATCTCCGGTAATGCCGATGCTCAAAAGCTCACGCTGGCCGGCCACCAACTGGACCGCGTCACTTCCTCATTCACTCTCGATCGCTCCAGCGCCGTGCTTCAGGCGGTCACCGTTGAAGAAGGCAAAACGCACATCGAAGGAAACGCACGGGCCGAATTGCGCGACTGGAAGTTGCAAGCGAGCAGTCCCGTTTCGGCCTCCGTGTCCTTGCGCGCCGCGGACATTCAGACTCTAGCCGCGGAAGCAGGATGGAAGCCGTTGCCCGCCACTGGTTTGGTTTCCGCCGCTGTGCGCGTTTCCGGTTCGCTGGAATCGCCGGTGGTTACCGGCCCGGTGACCTTCGAAAATCTGAGCGCCTATGGCGAACATTTTGCGCAGGCTCGCGCCGACGTCACCTACACCACCACGGGGATCGAACTTGCGCATGGCGAAGCCCGCAACGGCGCGGGACGCATCGTTCTGTCGGGCGATTACAATCATCCGGCCAGCGACTGGCAAGACGGCTCGCTCCGATTCGACGTGTCGACCAGTGGCGTGGACCTCAGCGCGATTCAGCACGTGCAGAATCTGGAAAGCGGCCTGGGCGGACGTCTGGATTTGAAGGCGGACGGCGGCGCCAAAATCGTAAACGGCCTGGTGGATTTGACGTCGCTCAACGGCCATTTAACTGTGCGCAATGCCGCGCTCCATGGCCGCTCCTATGGCGATCTCACGGTCAGCGCGGCTACCAGGCTTCCGCTGCTCGCTCTTACCGCGACGGCCACCTCAAAGGAGCTTCAAATTCAGGGGAGCGGGGAATGGCGCATGGAAGGCGATTATCGCGGCGAAGCCCACGTGATCATCCCCCGCATCTCGTTCGCCACGCTGCACGAACTTACTCCCGGCAAACATCTCCGCAAAGACCTTCCCTTCGTGGGCTTCATCGAAGGGGACGCCACCATCTCCGGTGCCCTGAACCGGCCTTCGTCGATGAAGGCCGACGTAACGCTCTCCACCGTGCAGTTGAATGCCAGCCCGAACGCGCAGCCGGTAGCGGGCGTCGCCGCGCAGGACCTGGTGCTGCGGAATGCCCAACCCGTACATATTGTGGTGGCCGGCAACTCCATCGATTTTGGCCGGGTCAACTTTATCGCCAAGGACACTACGCTCGACGCCAGCGGCCGCCTGCTGTTGAATTCGAAGAACCCATGGGATGTGGCCATGAAAGGCAGCATCAACTTCTCGATTCTTCAGCTCTTCAACCCGGACCTGCTCGGCTCCGGTAAGTCCGTGATCGACGTAACCGTGCATGGACCCCTCACTGAACCGCAAGTGCAGGGGCGCTTGGAACTGCGCAATGCCTCCTTATTTCTGCGCGGCGTCGCGAACGGCGTGGATAACGCCAACGGTCTAATCTTGTTCGATCAAAACCGCGCCACTGTGCAGAATCTGAGCGGCAAAAGCGGCGGCGGCGACATTTCGTTCGAAAGCGGCAGCTTCCTTGGCTTCCGTGGCGCTGCTTTGATTTATCGCCTCCAGGCCACGGCCCGCAATGTGCGGTATCGCTCGGAAGATGGCATCAGCCTGACCGCGGACGGCTCCCTCGCATTGGTCGGCACATCGGATAGCAGCGTATTGTCCGGGGCGGTTTCAGTGACACGCGCCGCTTTCAATCCCCGCACGGACCTGGGAGCGCTGCTGGCTTCCACTACCACGCCCGTAGCCGCCAATCCCAATGGGTATTTGCAAGGACTCCAATTGGACGTGCGCGTAGCCACTCAGCAGACGCTCGAGGTGGAAACCGCGCTGACGCGCAACATCCAGGCCGATGCCGATCTGCGCGTGCGCGGCACTCCCGATCACCCCATCCTGCTGGGACATATCACCGTCAACTCGGGCCAGATTGAGTTCTTCGGGAATAAGTACAGCATCAATCGCGGCGAAATTACGTTCAACAATCCCGCCAAGATCGAGCCAGTGATCGACATGGACTTGTCTACGCAAGTGCGCGGTATCACGGTGGACATCAGTTTTTCCGGCTCTTTGAACAAGCTGAATTTCTCCTATCGGTCCGATCCGCCGCTGGAAGCTTCCGATATCGTTGCGCTGCTCGCGGTGGGACGCACGCCATCCACTTCCGGGCCCCTGGCTACCACTCAGGCCACCACCAACGTGAACAATAGTTACCTGGGTCTGGGTACCGGAAGCAACTCGCTCCTGTCGCAGGCCATTGCGCCCAATTCCAACCGCCTGCAAAAATTCTTCGGCGTCAGCCATATCAAGATCGATCCGCAGCTTACCGACGTCACTATTGTTCCGCAGGCCCGCCTCACCATGGAACAGCAGGTGTCCTCCGACGTCACGCTTACCTACATCACCAACCTGGAAGTAGCCAACCAGCAGATTGTGCGCGTGGAGTGGGATTTCAGCCGGAAATGGTCGGCGGTGGCGCTGCGGGATGAAAATGGAGCCTTCAGCATCGATTTCCAATACCGGAAGCGCTTCAAGTAGCTTGCCATGCGGCTCCGAAAAGTCCAGGGAAAGCTGAAGGTAGAACACAGCATCCTGGATGGGTTGCGGACCGTGCTGGAACGGCTGCTCGCCGAAAACCCGGCAGCGATTCGGTCCGTCATTCCCGGCGTGATTCGCCCGGTGCGAGATGCCAAAGGCGAGGTCAGAATCCGCGTGACCGTCCCGACTACCAACGGATGGAAAGCGATCGCACTCAGCGCCGGCGCACGGCAGGAACTCTTCATTAGCACCAGCCTCTCGAAGGACCAGCTGGAGCGGGCCATTCAGCAGGCTTCGCCTTAAGGGTACGGGGCGCCACGGCGCCTGGTACTAAGGCATTCCACCCGCATACAGAGCAGACTTTCCGTAGCCTCCAGCCGTCGAGTCTCGTAACGGGCCCTACCACGCTAACGTTACTCTCATTCCCGGCCGATGAGGGAATTAGACTCAGGATCATCTTTACGTAACGGATTAGAAGTTTGTACGGATGAGAAGTTTGCGGAAATTCGGTGAAGATTCTAATTGCAGATGACAGCATAGTCTCCCGGCATTTGCTGGAAGCCACGTTGCGCAAGTGGGGCTACGACGTCATGGTTGCCTGTGACGGCGCTGAAGCTCTGGAGCTTTTGCAGCGCCAGGACGCTCCCGCGCTCATCATTCTGGACTGGATGATGCCGGGCATGACCGGCGTCGAAGTTTGTCGGCGCATCCGGCAGCGCGACGGCGAGCCGTACACCTACATCCTGCTGCTCACCTCCAAGAGCCAGAAGGAAGATTTAATCGAAGGCATGGAAGCGGGCGCTGACGATTACATCACCAAGCCTTTCGACCAGAATGAGCTTCAAGTTCGCCTGCGGGCCGGTACGCGGCTGGTGGACCTGCAGGCCCAGTTGCTGAAAGCGCGGGAAGACCTGCGCGAACAAGCCACGCGGGATTCACTCACGCGCCTGTGGAATCGCAGCTCCATCCTGGCGGAGCTAGCGCGCGAGGTGGCCCGTTCGGAGCGCGAAGCTCGCCCTTTGGGTGTGGTGATCGTCGATCTGGATCACTTCAAGCACGTCAACGATACCCACGGACATCTGGCCGGCGACGCCGTCCTCCGGGAAGCTGCCCGCCGCATGCAGAATAGCATTCGCCAATACGATTCCATCGGCCGCTACGGCGGTGAGGAATTCCTGATCCTGTTCCCCGGTTGCGGTCCGGCGGAAAGCTTCGCTCAGGCCGACCGTTTGCGGAAGCAGCTGGCCCAGGCGGAGATGTCTGTGAATGGGAGCTCGCTTCGCATCACAGCCAGTTTTGGCGTCACCGTTGCCATGCCGGGCGAAACCTGCACCCAGGAGTCGCTAATCCGTAAGGCCGATGAGGCGCTGTACGCTGCCAAAAAATCCGGCCGCAACTGCGTCGAGATCCTGTCGTACCGGCCGGAGCCGGCCGCGGTAAATACCTCCGCGCAAAAGGCCGTCGTCGTTCCCTAAATTTTCAAGAAGCAACTAGACGGCGTGCGCGGTTAGTGCCGCTGCGCCACCTGAAAATGGCTTAACGAGTTCGCGTAGCTCGAGATCCCCTTATAAAGCGCCTCGGCCACACGCTGGCGATAGTCTTCGTGCCGCATCACGTTCTCGTCGTGCGCGTTGCTCACGAACCCGATTTCCGCCAGCACCGACGGCATGGAGGCGCCGATCAATACGACAAAAGGCGCCTTCTTTACGCCGCGATCCCGCGCGCGCGTTTCCGTCCTGGCCGACAAAGCGTACAATGAGTTCTGAACGCGCGTCGCAAATTCGCGCGACTCCTCTACCTTGTCCTTGAGCGCGATCTTCTCCAGCAGGCCTTGCAATTCGTAAACGCTCATCTGTGATCCGGAGTTCTCGCGCGACGCCACATCCAGCGCGCTCCGGGAAGTGGTGAAGTTGAGATAGTAGGTCTCCACCCCCTCGGCGCTGCGCAGCGGTGAAGAATTGGCGTGGATCGACAGGAACAGGTCGGCCTTGGCCTCGTTGGCGATCTCGGTTCGCCGCTCGAGTGGAACGAAGGTGTCGTCGGAACGGGTGAAAATCACTTCGCTGCCCATCCGTTCTTGAATCAATTGGCCTAGCCGCTGGGCGACATCCAGAACCAGGTCCTTCTCGCGCAGTCCTCCTGGCCCAACTGTTCCGGTGTCATGTCCTCCGTGGCCGGGGTCCAGCACGATGCGCCCTACTTTCAGCCCGAGCACGCGAATCATCGACCGGCCGCCGGAAGAATTGCGTTTGGCGGGGAGAGCCGTCTCGACAGGAGCCTGGGGTGCATTGGAAAGCGACGCATTCGAAACGGTTGCGTTAGCAAGAGAAGGCTTGGACAGTGGTTCGCGTGATAGCGGCGTGCTTTCTATCACACTGCCTGCGCCGCCAAAAGCCGGCTTTCCCAATACCCCGGCCGAGGCCACGCGGTCAGGCGCAGGGCCTGGAGTGTAGGTGACGGCGAGCGCTGCTGGAAGCTGCTGCGGGGTGCTCTTCGAGTGCAACTCAGGGGGCGGCTCCAGCGAAGCGTCTTGCGACTTGAGGCTGGGCAGGGTGACCGGCTCGGCGGCCGGCGGGGGTGTGAATGGCCGGTGCTGGGCGGGCTTGGGAGCCGGGACTGGCTCAATCAGCGCAGGCGGCTCCCGCACCGGTGCTTTGGTGGTTTCGGGCGCGCTCCCGGCGGAGCGCAACTCGATGATCAGCCGGGTTGGATTGTCCAGGCGCGACGTGGTAGACTCCACCGGCGCTTCCAGATCCAGCACCACGCGCGTGACGTCAGGCTGCGGCTCCGCCACCCGGATCCGCCGGACAAAATGATCCGATACAGGAATCACGGTGATGGACTTATGGCTTAGATCCGGCTTGGTCCCGATCAAATCGAAGAACAAGCGGTCGGGGTTATCCAAACGGTCCGACTTCACGTGAAAATCGCCATCGGTCTCGATCGCGATCCGCGTTACGCCGTGCAGCGACCAGAATCGAACCGCGGTGACATGATGCGGCTCCGCGGGACTTGCGGCCAGCGCCGCGCCGAGTGCTATGACCAGCAACGCTCCGGCACGCCACCAGCGCGCGGAGGTGCCGCCATGCATCTTCCGGGGGAGGTGTAGCATGGATTTCCTATCGGGTTGCGATGTGTAGCTTGCCCTCTGTATCCACATACGCAAGAATGTGCCTCGGCTCCTGTTCACTGGGAATTGCCTTTGGCTCCTCTGCATTCTTTGCTTGGCGCTGAGTGTAGTTGCCGGTCTCTTTACCGTTTCTCACCGCGCGCTTTGCTTGTCCGTATTTTTTATCCACTTTGGCGACGTAGCTGACAGTCTCGGGATACGGCGGGACGTCTTTGTACTTCGCCACCGCATTCTCGCCCGCGTTGTAAGCCGCAATCGCCAGCCGGTCATCCTGAAACGTGTCTTCCAGGAACTTCAGATAACGAACTCCGGCTTCGATATTCTGCTTCGGATCGAAGCTGTCCGTCACGCCGAACCGCAGCGCGGTGGCCGGCATTAACTGCATCAGCCCCTGCGCACCTTTTGCGGAGACGGCGAACGGATTGTAATTGCTCTCCACTTGAATCACTGAATCCACCAGCAACGGATTCACGTCAAAACTTTTCGCTGCCTCGGCCACTAAGCCCCGTACGTCCGCGGCCGGTACCGGTGTCTTGGGCCCAATCACCGCTAAGCTTCGCACCAGCCTGCCGGTGCGCGTATCCACCTTCACTACCCAGACTTCGCGAGGCCGCTCGGCCGCCGCGTCGGAGTTGGCGTGCGGATCCGAAGCGGGCAGGCTGGCCGCAGCCAGATTTCCCAGAACCGCCGCTCCCAGAATAAGTTCCAAACAAAACCGCATCCTTTTGTTCTATCCGATTATAACCGGATTCCCTCCGTCCGCAAGTTTTTCTTTCCGCCGGGCCATTCGGATGCTAATGCTATTATTCTCTCATGCAAGCCTCGGGATTTGTGCTGGCCGGTGGGGCGAGCACGCGCATGGGCCAGGACAAGGCGTTGTTGCCCTATCGCGGAACAACTCTGGTGGAGCATGTCGCGAAAACGGTGAGCGAAGCCGTTGGATCGGTGGCGCTGATCGGCGATCCGGCTCGGCTGGGCCATCTTGGCTTGGCGATCTTTCCCGATGAGCTGCCTGGCTGCGGTCCCGCGAGCGGTATTTACACCGCGCTTCGAGTGACCGAAACAGACTGGAATCTGGTGCTGGCGTGCGACATGCCGGCCGTCTCGGCGGACATCCTGCGCGAGCTGCTTCGCCGGGCGGAGACTTCCGAGCGCAACTGCGTGGCCGCTATCGGACCCTATGGCCAACCCGAACCTCTGTGCGCCGTTTACCATCGGCGCTGCTTGCCGGCGCTGACCCGCGCAATTCGCGATAAACAGTTGAGAATGCGAGACTTTATCAAGGAAATCGGGGCCATCTGGATTCCGGTGGGCATTTCCGCGCTGGCCAACGTCAACACCCCGGCGGAATGGGCCGAATTCGAGGCGAAGCCCTCGTGACAGACAAACTCCACTACATCGAATTCCGCCATGTTTATAAGACGTTTGACCGCCCTGTTTTAGTCGACGCCAATTTTTACGTCAACGCGGGCGAGACGGTAGCCATCATCGGCCGCAGCGGCGTGGGCAAATCCGTCAGCCTGGGCCACATCATGGGCTTCCTCAAGCCCGATGAGGGCCGCGTGTTTGTGGCCTACCAGGACATCACCGACTTCACCGAGGCACAGCTCCGCGAGATCCGCAAAAAAGTGACCATGGTGTTCCAGAGTGGCGCTTTGTTCGATTCGCTCACGGTGGGGGAGAACATCCTGTTCTCGCTCGAGTTGCGCAGCGACTATGACGAGCACAACAAGGAAGACGTGGTCGACGGCCTGCTCTCCATGGTGGACATGCTGCAGTTCAAGGACGCCTACCCGGCCGACCTCTCCACCGGTTACAAACGCGCCGTCGCGATTGCCCGCGCGCTGGCCGCCCAGCCGGAATGCATTCTTTATGACGAGCCCACCACCATGGTGGATCCCATCATGGGGGACATTCTGGCGCAACTGATGCTGAAGCTGAAGCGCGAGCTCAAGCTGACCGCCGTGGTGGTGACGCACGATCTGGACCTGATGCGCAAAGTGGCCGACACCGTGGTGGTTCTCTACCAGGGGCAGGCCATTTATTTTGGGCCGGTGGCGGATCTGGAAAAGTCCACGCATCCGCACATTCGATCGTTCCTCGCCATGGACCGCGTGGAACTGGTTCCGGACCTGGCCGAGTAGCCCGATCCGCTACTTCTGCTTCTCGAAATCCAGCGCCGCTGAATTCATGCAGAAGCGCTGATTGGTCGGCTTGGGACCGTCATCGAAGACGTGGCCCAAGTGCGCTTCGCACTTCCCGCATAACACCTCCACGCGCCGCATGCCGTGGCTGGTGTCGGTCTCCACCTTCACGTTTTCCGGCGAAATCGGCGACCAGAAGCTCGGCCATCCGGTGCCGGAATCGAATTTGGTGTCGGAGTGGAACAGCGGCGTGCCGCAGCAGACGCAGCGATAGGTGCCGGGTTCATGATTGTCCCAGTGTTTACCGGTAAACGCAGGCTCGGTGCCCTTCTTGCGAGTGACCGCGTACTGCTCGGGCGTTAGCTGTTTACGCCACTCTTCTTCGGTTTTCTTGATTTCTGGCATGTTTTGTTACCAAATGGATCGATGGTAATTGCTGCGAATCTCTCCATCCTTTGTAACCAGCGCTGCATCGTTAGCGCTGGCTTGGGCGACGATGAGCCGGTCGAACGGATCGCGCGTCCAAGATTGCTTCAGTGCATGTTCTAGAACCGATGTGAATGGAACCCGGCAGACCGCCAAACCAATCTCCGATGACAATCGCTCGATGACCTTGACCGCGACTGCTCTTAGTCGCTTGATCTCATGAAGTAGCTGCAATTCAAGAACCACGGCAGGCGACACTAGCAGTTCCTCGTTTCGGATTTGCTCTGTTGCCACGGCGCTGAGCCTATGCCGCTCGCCTCCAAATAGCCAGATCACAACGTGGGTATCGAGGTACGTCACTTCTTCAGCTCACTCCACTCCTTGCTCCAGTCGATATGGACGAAGTCCTCCGGATCGCCAACAATGTAGTCCCGCTTTTTCAATCGGCTCAACTTGTCGGGCTTGGTTTCGGGAACGATCTTCAAGATGCGGCCCTTCCGGACAACCTCTACCGGCACCCCGGTCTTGAGGGTCTCATCGAGAATGTTGTAAATGTCTGCCCGGAGTTTGGACGCCGTCACCCTCATAACGAAATGCTACCACAAGTCGTACGACTAGTCAGGATGATACGTACGTGTACTACTGCTGGATGGTCACGATCGGCTGCGAAGCCGCCAGCACCGCCTCGGCCTCTTCCGCGGTAAACTTTTCGGTTTTAGCCGAGTGATTCATCGAGCAGAATTTCGGGCCGCACATCGAGCAGAACGCGGCGTCCTTGAAGCCTTCTTCCGGCAACGTTTCATCATGCATCGCTTCCGCAGTCTCCGGATCGAGCGACAGTTCGAACTGCTTGCGCCAGTCGAACCGGTAGCGCGCGTGCGACAGCTCATCATCGCGGTCGCGAGCGCCCGGGCGATGCCGCGCAATGTCCGCCGCGTGCGCCGCAATCTTGTACGCGATGATGCCCTGTTTCACGTCCTCGCGATTCGGCAGGCCCAGATGCTCCTTGGGCGTCACGTAGCAAAGCATCGAAGCTCCGTACCAGCCGATCATGGCCGCGCCGATGGCCGACGTGATGTGATCGTATCCTGGAGCGAAGTCGGTGACCAACGGCCCGAGCGTATAAAACGGCGCCTCATCGCACATCTCCACTTCCTTCTCCACCTGCATCTGGATCTGGTCCATCGGAATGTGGCCCGGACCCTCGATCATCACCTGGACGTCGTAGCCCCAAGCCTTTCGTGTCAGCTCGCCCAGCGTTTTCAGCTCAGCAAACTGCGCCGCATCGCTGGCATCGGCCACGCAACCCGGCCGCAATCCATCGCCCAGAGAAAAGCTGACGTCGTGCTTCTGGAAGATCTTGCAAATCTCGTCAAAATGCTCATAGAGGAAATTCTGTTTGTGATTCTTGACCATCCACTCGGCCAGAATCGCGCCGCCGCGGCTGACGATGCCGGTGATGCGCTTAGTGGTGAGTGGAACATACTGCACCAGGACGCCGGCGTGAATGGTCATGTAATCCACGCCCTGCTCGGCCTGTTCCTCGATCACTTCCAGCATCACGTTGATGTTCAGGTCTTCGACGCGGCGCACGCGCCCCAGCGCCTCATAGATCGGCACCGTCCCCACCGGGATGGGCGAAGCATCGATAATTGCCTGCCGGATGCGCGGGATATCGCCGCCTGTGGAGAGATCCATGATGGTATCGGCGCCGTACTTCACCGCATAATGCAGCTTCTCCACCTCTTCGTCGATGTTCGAAGTGGTGGCCGAATTCCCGATATTGGCGTTGATCTTGCAACTGGACGCCACGCCGATGCACATGGGCTCCAGATTGGTGTGGTGGATATTGGCCGGGATGATCATGCGGCCGCGCGCCACCTCCGATCGGATCAGTTCGCCGGTCACATGCTCACGCTTGGCGATGTACTCCATTTCCTGGGTGACGACGCCCTGGCGAGCGTAATACATCTGCGTCCGGATCGGATCGTTTAATCGGGGGGTAATCCATGGGCTGCGCATACCGGCCATTTTAGCGCAGTAATGGTTTCGCAACCCGTGCCGTTAGGCGATCTTCTCCCAATAGGCGTTCCGCCCAAACGGCGTTACCACCACGTGTTTCTGGAAGGTTCCGCGCGTGTCGGTGAATTGGGCGCCGTTTTGATAGGTCTCGCCGGGGACAGAAAGATAGATGTTGCCGATCGATTGCAATCCCACCGGATCGTCGCCGGCGGGCGTTTGCGGCGTGGGCTGCGGGACCGGCGCGAACGGCGGATAGTCGGCGATGTTCGTGGAGACTTTGATGGACCCCAGCGGCGGATGCAACGGATCGTACGCCACAACGCCTGGTTGCGCCAGGCCGGGCGCAATGGTCACCGGCGGCTGCAAGGCTGACGGCACCCAGGTATAGCCAAACTGGGCCCGCATTGTCATCACCAGGTACGCATCCCAGCCCCACACCATGATGGGGACGTCGATGGTGAATCCGTCCGTGGCTAACGTAGCTGCCTGCGTGGCGCGCTGCACCGGATCGGCGATCCCGGGAAGCGCCTGCACCTCCGGCGGCTGCGACGCCCAGTAAGCCTGATCGAATTGTTGTTGGTTTGTAGTGGGCTGGTTTGTAGTCGACATGCTGGCCGCACTCTAGCAGGCCGGCGCGGCGTCGCCAGGATCCGGGCCCGCCAAGCCATTGAAAGGCCGATGGACAAATTCCGGCCCGCGCCGTGACCGTCTGATAAGTTGAATGTTGCCTCCGGTTCGCAAGCAGATTCGTGTTCACGGCATCGTTCAGGGCGTCGGTTTTCGGCCCTTCGTATACAATCTCGCTGCAAAGCTGGGACTCACCGGATACGTACTGAACTCGTCCGCTGGCGTGCTGATCGAAGTGGAAGGCGAGGCCGCGCAAATCGAATGCTTCGTGCGCGAACTGCACAAAAACCCGCCGCCCCTGTCCCAGATCGAAGATATTTCCATCGCGAATCTGGAGCCCAACGGTGGTGGCGGATTCGTCATTCGTGAAAGCGTGGATGAGCCTGGGCAACTGGTTCCCGTTTCGCCCGACGTTTCCACCTGCCCGGATTGCCTGCGCGACTTCCGAACGCCCGGCAATCGGCGCTTCGGATACCCGTTCACCAACTGCACCAACTGCGGCCCGCGCTACACCATCACGAAAACGATCCCCTATGACCGGCCGTTGACCACCATGGCCTGTTTCCCGATGTGCGAACAGTGTCTGCGCGAGTACGATGATCCTTCCAATCGCCGTTTTCATGCGCAGCCTAATGCGTGCCCGGATTGCGGTCCGTCGCTCACGCTGTCCCTGGAAACAGCCGAGCCCATCCTCGATCACGTACGGCAGCTTTTGCGGCAAGGCCACATCCTGGCGATCAAAGGGCTGGGTGGTTTCCACCTGGTCTGCGATCCTTTGAACGACGCCGCTGTTCGCCAGTTGCGCGAGCGAAAGAAGCGCAGCGATAAACCATTCGCCCTGATGGTCCCCGATATCGCCGCCGCCGAGAAGCTGTGTTTCATTTCGGAAGCCGAGCGCGCGGCCTTGACCAGCATTCGCCGTCCCATCGTGATCCTGGCACGCCGCCCGGATGCCCCTGTTTCCCAGGCGCTCGCGCCCGGCAACAACACGCTGGGCGTGATGCTCCCGTATACGCCGCTGCATCACCTGCTTTTCGACGAGTCGATGCAGGTGCTGGTGATGACCAGTGCCAACTTGAGCGAAGAGCCCATCGTCACCGGCAATCGCGAGGCAGTGGCGCGCCTGCAATCCATCGCCGACGGGTTCCTGTTTCACAATCGCGATATCCACACTCGGGTGGACGATTCGGTGGCGCGCGTCTTCGCCGGAGGGGAGCGCATCCTGCGCCGATCCCGCGGCTACGCGCCCCACCCGGTGACGCTGAGCTTTCCAGTGGCTGAGATTCTGGCTTGCGGTGCCGAACTCAAGAACACTTTTTGCCTCACTAAGCAGCATCACGCGTTCCTGAGCCAGCACATCGGCGATCTGGAAAACTACGAAACGCTGGTTTTCTATCGCGAAACACTGGATCGCATGCAGCAGCTCTTCCGCATCGCGCCAGCCGCTGTCGCCTACGATCTGCATCCGCAATATCTCAGCACCAAGCTCGCCCTGGAGATGACGGATCTTCCACAGATCGGCGTCCAGCATCATCACGCGCACATCGCGAGCTGCATGGCCGAGAACGGGATCACCGATAAAGTCATTGGCGTGGCATTCGACGGAACCGGGTTCGGCACGGACGGCAAGATCTGGGGCGGGGAATTCCTGGTCGCCGATTTTCATGGATTCGAACGCCGCGCCCATTTTCGCTATATTCCGCTGGCCGGCGGCGACCGGGCCGTTCGCGAGCCTTGGCGGCTGGGCCTGAGTTACCTGCTTGATACTTTCGGCGCGCAACTCGATTCGCTCGATCTGCCGCTCCTTGGCCGCATCGCGTCCAAGAAAATCGCCACAGTTCGATCCATGATCGAGCGCCGCATCAACACCGTCGAAACATCGGCATGCGGCCGGTTGTTCGACGCGGTGGCATCCATTGTCGGCGTCCGCGACGAGGTCAACTTCGAAGCGCAGGCTGCCATCGAGCTGGAAGCCGGTGCTCTGCGCGGTGTGGAATCAAGCTATCCGTTCGAAATCTTATCTGGCAATCCATGGCAAATCGACGTTCGGCCCATGATCGAAAACATCGTTCGCGATGTCCTGGCCGCCAAGCCCACCGGTTGGATCTCCGCTGCGTTTCATAACACGGTGGCGGCCATCATCGTCGAGGTTTGCTCGCGGCTGCGCGCCGCCGATAGGATCAATCGCGTGTGCCTCAGCGGCGGCACGTTTCAAAACGTTTATCTGGCCGAGCGCGCGCTTCGAAGCCTCCGCGCCCAGGGCTTCGAAGTTTTCCTGCACTCCAAGGTTCCGCCCAACGACGGCGGCATCTCACTCGGCCAGGCCGTGATCGCAAACGCGTCGCTCAAATCCTAGTAGACCGTCCCGGTCATTTCGAAAGCGCAGCACCCTGAGCGTTCACCACATGTGGCGCGAACACTCGTGTTTGCCGCGTCGAGACTTATCTCGACGCCCTCCGCGGTTTCGCTCCTCGTTCTACACAAATCCCTGGGACAGCCCACTAATGCTTCACCAACTGCGGAAACTCTTTTTGTAGATTTCTCACCTTCGGAGCATCGTTGTAAACAATATACGGATTGTTCGGATTGTGATCGAAAAAATGCTGATGGTACGACTCGGCGGCATAAAAACCGTTCAGCGGCACCACCTGCGTGACAATCGGATCGCGGAACACCTTCGCTGCCGTCAACTGATGAATGTAGGCTTCGGCCACGTGCTTCTGTTCGGGATTCGAATAGAAAATAGCCGACCGGTATTGCGTCCCGTCGTCCGGCCCTTGCCGATTCAGCTCCGTCGGATCGTGCGCCACTGAAAAGAAAACCTCCAGCAGCTTGCCGTAAGAAATCCGCGATGGATCGTACGTCACCTGTACCGATTCGGCGTGCCCGGTGGTCCCAGTGCTCACCATTTCGTAATGCGCGGTGGCAGCATTGCCTCCCGCGAATCCCGACACGGCATTGGTGACCCCATTCAGGCGCTCAAACACCGCTTCCACGCCCCAAAAGCAGCCGCCGGCGAAGACGGCAGTCGCGGTGTGATTGGCGGTCGCAGGCTGATCGACGGTTGGGGCAGGGAATCCGGCGGCACTCAACAAAGAACCCGTCAACAAGGACGCAAGCAGATACAGACGCATCGAAAACTCCTTTGCTCTAGTCTACCGCTGGCTGGCACACCCGATATCATGAAAGTTCAGGATGCGAACGCTGATCATCGATAACTACGATTCGTTCACCTATAACCTGGTGGACGCCGTCGCCCGCGTCCGGCAATGCGCGCCCATGGTGGTCCGAAACGATGAGCTGACGTGGGAACAAATCCAGCGGCTCGATTTCGATAGCGTGATCATTTCGCCCGGCCCGGGACGTCCCGAAAACCCTCGCGATTTCGGTGTTTCAGCGCAAGTGATCGCGGAAGCGAATGTTCCGCTCCTCGGCGTGTGCCTGGGGCATCAAGGGATTGCGCATCAGTTTGGCGGAAGCGTGATTCGCGCCGCCGAACCGGTGCACGGACGAAGCGCCCAAATCATCCACGACGCCGATGAATTGTTCGCTGGCATCCCCGAACGATTCAGCGCCATTCGCTATCACTCGCTGGTTGTCGGTGAGCCGCTGCCGCCCGAGCTGAAGAAAATCGCCCGGACCGCGGACGGCGTGCTGATGGCGTTGCGCCACGTGACGCGGCCCATCTGGGGCGTCCAGTTTCATCCGGAATCCATCTGCACCGAATACGGCATCGCACTGCTGCGCAATTTTCTTCCGCCTGCTCACGCGCGTGCGTCGACCATCCGAACCACAGTCTCTCCGGCGCCCCGCCGCGCCATCCAGGTCCATGCGCGTCAAATTCCCTTGCCCGCCGCTCCCGAAACGATCTTCCGCAATTTGTTCTCGCACGAGCGCTACGCATTCTGGCTCGATAGTTCGATGGTCTCCGACAACAGCCGCTTTTCGTTTATGGGCACGGGGAGCGAAGTCCTGCGCGGTGATGTTTTCTCCGAAATGGATCGTACGCTGCGCGATGTCGAGGTCCAAGCTCCTCCCCTGCCTTTTCAATTCACCGGTGGATATGTCGGATATCTCGGCTATGAGCTCAAATCCGAGTGCGGCTCACCGAACAAACATCGCTCGCCCCTGCCCGACGCCTGTTTGCTGCAAGTGGATCGCTTCCTCGCCATCGATCACCGCGAAAACACGCTCTGGATCGTCTCCTGCGGCGATCCTGACGAGGAAACCGAAAAGCGCCTTGCGGCGATCAAAGATTGTCTGCCGGCAATTTCGACATCGGCCCCGGTGGAATTCGAACTGGCAACCGAGCGCGGCGAATATCTTCGCCTCATCGATTGCTGCCGTTCCTACATCGCCGCCGGCGAGAGCTACGAAATCTGTCTCACCAACCAACTGCGAGTCCGCACCGGCGTTTCGCCGCTCGCTTATTACGAAACGCTCCGCAAACTGAATCCCGCGCCGCATTCCGCGTACCTGCACTTCGACGATATCGACGTGGCCTGCTCCTCGCCCGAACGCTTCTTGCGGATCGATACCTCGGGCAATGTCGAATCGCGCCCCATCAAAGGCACCATCCGTCGCGGAAATTCTCGCGAAGAAGACCTCGAACTTGGCGCCTCGCTCGCCGGCAGCGAGAAGAATCGCGCCGAGAATCTGATGATTGTCGACCTCACCCGCAACGATCTCGGCCGCGTCTGCCTCCCGGGCAGCGTCCACGTTCCGCAAATGATGCAGGTGGAAACCTACGCCACCGTGCATCAACTCGTGAGCACCATCACCGGACGCCTGGCGCCTCGCAAGACCGCCGTCGATTGCATCCGCGCGGCTTTCCCCGGCGGCTCCATGACCGGCGCGCCCAAACTGCGCACGCTCGAAATTCTGGATGGCCTGGAACCGGAAGCCCGCGGCATCTACTCGGGCAGCATCGGCTACATCGGTTTCAATGGCACCGTCGACCTGAACATCGTGATCCGAACCGCCGTCTTTCACCAGGGCGTCGCCAGCATCGGAGTGGGCGGAGCCATCGTCTATCAATCGCAGCCTGAAGACGAGTGGGACGAGATGCTGCTCAAAGCGCAAGCGCTGCTACGCGCGTTTTCGGGCAAGTTATCATGAAGGCTATGTCCAGTGCTTTACCGCCGGTGGCGGAGGAGACCCCGAGCGCTCTCGATGGCGTGCGAACGCTCGAGAGCGAGTATGTGCTCCAGACCTATGCCCGCTATCCGCTCCTGCTCGATCATGGCAAAGGCTGTTACGTCTTCGATGCATCGGGCAAGCGCTATCTCGATTTCATCACCGGCATTGGCGTGAACGCGCTCGGCCACGCGCACCCGCGCCTGGTGAGGGTGATTCGCGAGCAGGCCGGCCGCATGCTGCACTGCTCCAATCTTTACTTCCACGCTTACCAAGGCCCGCTTGCCGAACGGCTGGCGAAAGCCAGCGGCCTGCAGCGCACGTTCTTCTGCAACTCCGGCGCCGAGTCCATGGAAGGTGCGTTGAAGATGGTGCGCGCGCACGGCCACAAAATCAGCCCGGAAAAGTTCGAAATCGTCGCGCTGCACAATTCGTTCCACGGACGCACGCTGGGCGCTCTCTCCGTCACCGGCCAGGAAAAATATCGCCGCGATTTTGAGCCGCTGCTCCCCGGCGCGCACTTCGTTCCGCCCAACGACGAAGTCGCGCTGGAACAGGTTGTCAGCGATCGCACCGCGGGCATCATCATCGAATGGATCCAGGGCGAGGGCGGCATCTTCCCGATGTCCATGGAATACGTCCGCAAGGCGCGCGAGCTGGCCGATCGCTACGACGCGCTGCTCATTTTCGACGAAATCCAGTGCGGCGTCGGCCGAACCGGCAAGTACTTCGCCTATCAGCTTTCCGATCCTGTCGTATTGCCGGATATCATGACCGCTGCCAAGCCGCTGGCCTGCGGCATCCCCATGGGCGTGGTGGTCGCCAACGATCGCGCCGCCCAATCCATCGGCTCCGGCATGCACGGTTCCACGTTCGGCGGTGGGCCGCTGGCTTGCCGCGTGGCGCTGGAATTCATGGACATCCTGGACCAGCTTCTGCCGCACATCGACAAAATGGGCCGCTACTTCCGCGCTAAGCTCGAAGAATTGCAGAAGCAGTTCTCTTTCATCCGCGAGGTGCGCGGCCAAGGCCTGATGATCGGCGTCGAGCTGACTTTTCCCGGCAAACAGATCGTCCTGGACGCCATGGAGCAAGGCCTGCTGATGAATTGCACGCACGAGACCGTACTGCGCTTCCTGCCGCCTTACATCGCGACGGAGCGCGAGATCGACCGCGCCGTTGCCATCCTAAAACGTGTTCTCAAGCTTGCCGCCAAGCGCGGCGACGCCAAAGCTTGAACAGCGACCGCATCGAGGAGTGGAACCAGCGCTATCGCGCGCGGGAGCAGGTTTTCGATCCACCGTTTCCGCTGGTGGCGGAATTCACGCGCAACTTGGCTGCCGGCTCTGCGCTGGATCTGGCCTGCGGTCCTGGCCGCAACGCCCTATACCTGGCCGAGCGCGGATGGCGGATCACAGCAGTGGATGGCTCGCCCGTCGCCATCGATCTGTTGCTTGCCCGCGCCGGCAGCCTGGCGATCGATCTGGCCATCGACGCGCGCGTGTTGGACCTGGAAGCCGGGGAATTTGTGGAGCCCGCAGAGATGCACGATCTGGTCTTGTCCTGCTACTATCTCCAGCGCTCTTTGATTCCACTCATGAAATCGGCGCTCCGCTGCGGCGGCCTGCTGATCATGATTGTCCATCTGGCCGAAGCCAGTCAGCCGCACGGCACGCCCACGCGCGCCTTCCCGGGTGAACTCCGAACGTTCTTCGAGGGTTGGCGCATCTTGCATTATCGCGAAGGAGAGCCTGGGGAATCCGGCCATCGGCACGCGGTAGCCGAACTGGTGGCCCAAAAGCCGACCTAAGAGCGTACCGGTGCTGGGAGCGCGGTCGGGGTGGGGCTCTCGATGGCACGGGGCCCCGGGGTTGGATCCGAGTCGCCTCCCAGCGCGCCGGTATCAGCAGTTCTGCCGCCACCCAAGTTCCACGCGTATCGCCATGACTCTACGTGGAAACTGCTGGTAAACCGCGGCTAGAAGCCTAACCAGAAAGATAGTCGACCATCGAACCAGATAGTTCGCATGGCAGCTCAGTAGTGAAGCGTCTGCGCCGATGAACCTCAGCCGGTCAGATGGCGTGCCAAGCGCGCACCAGCAGCATGAGCGCCACCGGCACCGGCGAAGATGGTCCGGCTTCAGATCGCCGGATAGCATGGTGCGATAGCAATGTTTGACGGCGCGGCTGGAAGAGTTGGGCGTTCGCTAGCCGGCGAAGGTAGGGTTGTTGTGACGTTTCACGAAAGATACCAAGCCGAGTTATTCAATAGAATCGCCCTGCCTGGATGGACCGAAGCAGGGCGATTGAACACGGGGAAGGTGGTTAGACCGCGGCGGCCATGGAAACGCCGTTGATAGTCTTCAGGATGCGAGAGACGATCTGATAAGGATCAGCCTCGGAGTTCGGACGGCGATCTTCCAGATAACCCTTGTAGCCGTTCTTGATGAAGTTCACAGGCATGCGGATCGACGCGCCGCGATCGGAAAGGCCGTAGCTGAACTTATCAATCGCTTGCGTCTCATGCAGGCCGGTTAAACGCAGATGGTTGTCCGGTCCATATACGGCGATGTGCGCCGCGATGTTGTCCTGGAACCCCTGCATCAGGGCTTCAAAATATTCCTTGCCGCCCACTTCGCGGAGATATTTCGTCGAGAAGTTGGTGTGCATGCCAGATCCATTCCAGTCGCCCCGGATCGGCTTGCAATGCAATTCCATATCGACTTCGTATTTCTCGCACAGCCGCATCATCAGATAGCGAGCGGTCCACAGGTCGTCAGCGGCTTTCTTGGAGCCTTTGGCGAAGATCTGGAATTCCCACTGGCCCTTGGCGACTTCCGCGTTGATGCCCTCATGATTGATGCCGGCGGCAAGACACGCCTCCAGGTGTTCTTCGACGATTTGACGAGCGATGTTGCCCATGCTCTTGAAGCCGACGCCGCAATAATAGGGGCCCTGGGGAGTGCTCGGGTGGCCGTGTTCCGGGAAACCCAGTGGGTGGCCATCCTTGAACAGAAAGTATTCCTGTTCAAAACCGATCCACAAGTCGGGATCGTCCTCGATGGTCGCGCGCGCGTTGGTGGAGTGCGGCGTGCCATCCGGATGCATTACTTCGCTCAGTACGATGTAAGCGTCCTTCCGGCTCGCATCAGGATACAGAGCCGCGGGTTTCAGGATGCAGTCGGAGCTTTTGCCCTCGGCTTGCATAGTGGAGCTGCCGTCAAACCCCCACTTGGGTATATCCGCCAGAGTGGGTGGCTGCTCAAATTCCTTGAGGAGCGTTTTGCCACGCAGCGCGGGGACGGGCTGTTTGCCGTCCAGCCAGATGTATTCGAATTTGTATTTTGTCATAGTATTGGGAGACCGTATGGGCAAGTGCCCCGGTCGTTGCACTCTCTTTGATTTAAAATTCTAGAATCCTTTCGAGCGAGGAAAGGACCGGTTGTGAACTTTGCTCTGAAAATGCACGCTTCGCCCCGGTTACAGGAACCGACTCTGTTTCCGATGACGAAGTCGATCCTTCATTTTCGATGAGCGGCTCCCACTTCGCAATACCCAGGCCCATCAATTGTCTTTATCGAGGACCTTCAAGAAACTGATCGGGCTAGTATAACCTTTGCTTATCACTTAACTACTGCCTTACGTTCGTCTTGAGTGCTGCGGGCGCTTACCAAAATTGTGCTGCAAGGCATCGGCTGCGGAAGGGCGACCGCACCCTGATCCAAACCAGCGCGGTTTAAGAACATTCGCTTTATAAAATGTTCGTAGGTTTCATCCTGTGAATTCAACCGGGATATTTTGGTTGAACCGCGCGCTCAAAGCCGCACGCCTCAGTACTCTCAGTACCGAATTTAACAACGCAGTGACGTTCAAATACGACTTTGGTCGTATATTGGACCTGAGGTTCCTTTGCTTGGTCCGGGGAGCCCCCAAGGCCCGGGTTGTCGCGCGCCTCTCGGGCCTCTGTGTATGCTGAGGAACTGGCGCAAAACGGAGCGCGGCGCGAAGCAGTTTCTGGCCTGTTTTCAGGTGCGCGCCGCACCCTTTGCGCTACTGAGGACACCGTCAGAACACGCTCATAACACCGTGGCCACGTTGCATCATTCGCGAACACAGGTATAGCTGGCCGCAGTGTTCTCCGTTCCCTCCGCGCCTGTAAACTTTGGCCACGCCGGCCATTCACACAAAGGCCGGGTGCGATTGGCGCCCTTGTTCCCGTCCATAACCACCAGGCTGCTGGGTGCCTGCCCTTTTTCCACCCAATTCTCGAGCGCCGCCAGGCTTTCAAACTTCGCATTGAAGCGGCCGAACCCGTGCCCGAAACCGGGAATCTCATAAAACCGCAGGAAGCTATTGAGGCGCGCAGGACCGAAATGAGCGAGCTGCCGCTGGTAGTATGCGATCGAGTTATGCGGCGTGATGAAATCGTCCGCCGTACCGTGCAGCATGATGATCTTCCCGCCCTTGGACCGGAATTTGTCCAGGCTCACGTCCGTCACGTCCATAATCGAGGCCGAGGCCGCGATCCGTTGTTGCCACTGCCGTGGATCGAACTTCATCGGATCATAGTGCGGGTCGCGCGTGATAATGAATTTCACCGTCTGATCGCCGGCGGTATAGAGCAAGGATTCCTTGCCCGAGAGCGGGTTCGACGGCTGGCGCACCTGCCCGAAGTTCGACGGTCCCTGAAACAGCGCTCCTTCGAGCAGTGCCCACTTCGGGAAGGTATCCATCCCGGCGACGGTGACGCCTGGTTTGTAGCTGGAAGTGATTGCTCGAACCGTCCCAATCTGCGCGTCCGAAAGACATGTGTCGCCGGTGTCTGTTCCGTTCGGGCAACGCAGCGCCGACACGTCGAACGCGGCGTTACACCCGGCTACGTTGCTGATGATTCCATCTTTCGCGCCATCCAGAGCGTCGCATTTGGCGTAGACCGCGTCGCCGATCAGCTTCGTTTTCTGCGGATTGATCCATCCGGTGCCTCCGTCCGCGTACAGGGCCTTGCCCACGTTCAGCGATCCCAGATGCAGCATCGTCACGTTGTACGCCGGGTAAAAAGCCACCACCCCGTCATAGTCCTGCGAATAGCGTGCGGCGGCATCCAGCGCTTCATGGCCGCCCTGCGAGCCGCCGATAAAGTAGAACCGCTGCGGCCGCCGTCCGTATGCTTTCGCGATAACGGGCAGCGCGGCATCATGGGCTTTCTTCACCGACTCTTTCCCGAAATTCAGCAGCGCTTCATCGTCCATCCCGAAGCTGCCGTCGAAGCCGGCCTTGCCCTCATGGCCGCCGTCGCTGCCCAGCGTAACGTAGCCTTGTTTGAGAGGCGTGTCGGTGTTGGGTGTTTGATTGGCATATAGCGTCAGACCGGTCACCAGTGACCCGTCGTATCCGCCGCCGCCCATCTGCAACGCGCGGCGATTCCACGCGGCCGGAAGGTTTACCTCGAATTCCAGGTTTGGCGAGCTGGGGTTGTGAGGTTTGACGATGCCGGTCACTTTGCAAAAATCCCCGTTGATGTTTTTGGTTTCCCCCGCGCCGACAAACACGGCCGTCTGCACCAGGGCGCCCCCGTTCGGCAGGCCAATGGCCGGCGCGGGAATAGAGAATCCCTGGAGGTTGGTGCAGTTCTCGCGAGAGAGACGGACGGATTCCCCGTGCCCCGAATCTCCAGCCACGGCCAGCCCGATACTGCCCGCAATCAGGAGCACGCGGCCAATCAAATGCAAACTATTTCGCGATGTGTGCATAGCGACTTCCAAGATTATCGGCTGCGTTCTCGCAACGCAACCTCCTGGGCGCGACCCTCGGGGGCGCGAGCCTCGCCAATCGCGAAACGCCGGCTTTGTCCCGGATTGCCGCGCGCTTGCCCACCTCGCTTGTTCCGCGGATCCAGCCCGGGCATGCGCGGCTGCTGCGTGCGCCTTGTGGCGCCGGGGCGGAATTCACCTCGCCTTGCCGGAGGACAGCATATAATAAGAACCATTTGCGAGCTGGAAAGGAGATCTGCTTGTCGTCTACTATTCGCACTGTCGCGATTCTGCTTGTAGCGTTGAGCTCTGTAGCACCCTTGGCCGCGGCTTCTTGCGAGGGGCTGGCATCGCTCGCGTTACCCAACACAACCATCACCCTGGCTCAAACGGTAGCAGCCGGCGACTTCACGCCACCTCCCGCCTCTGCTCGGGATCTGGGCGCGCCAGTCGATTGGAAGCAATTGCCAGCATTCTGCCGGGTCGCCGCCACAATTCAGCCCGTACCCGATTCCGATATAAAGATAGAGATTTGGTTGCCACTGTCAGGACCAGCCCCAGCCTGGAACCGCGAGTTCGAGGCCAACGGAAATGGAGGCTGGACCGGCACCATCAATTACAAATCCCTCGGCGCCGCGCTGCTCAACGGTTTTGCGGCGGGTGTGACCGACACGGGTCATGCAGGCGGCAGCGCCAGCTTCGCGTTGGGTCATCCGGAAAAAGTGATCGACTTCGGCTATCGCGCCGTTCATGAAATGACCGTGAAGTCGAAAGCCATCATCGAAGCCTTCTACGGGCAAGCCCCCAAACTGTCATTGTGGAACGGTTGTTCGGCCGGCGGCAGAGAAGGTCTGAAGGAAGCGCAAATGTTTCCTGAAGATTACGATGGCATCGTCGCAGGCGACCCGATCGCTGATTTTGTCGGCCGGTCTCTCGGCGGTGTATGGATGGCGCAGGCCGTTCATCATGATGAAGCAAGCTTGCTGACACCGGAAAAGTACGCTGTTCTTCACAAGGCTGTCCTGGATGTTTGCGATGCCATGGACGGCGTGAAGGACGGCGTGATCGAGAATCCCGCGCTTTGCAACTTCAATCCGGAAACCATCGCCTGCAAGGCAGGGAACAACGACGCCTGCCTGACGGCGCCGGAAGTGGAAGCCGCGAAAAAAATATATTCCGGCGTTGTCGACTCGGCAACCAAAGAAGTAGTGTTTCCCGGGCTCATGCCCGGCAGCGAACTCGCATGGGGAACGCAGGCCGGCCCGCGGCCGTTCGGCGCGGCTACCGATTACTTCAAGTACATCGTCTTCCAAAATCCCGATTGGGATTACAAGACGCTCAACTTCGCAAGCGACATCGCAGCCGCGGAAAAGGCCGATCACGATACCATCAACGCCACTAATCCTGATCTGAAAGCGTTCTTTCAGCGCGGCGGAAAGCTGCTCCAGTATCATGGCTGGTCCGATCAGCAGATGTCAGCCGCCACCAGCCCCAAGTATTACAACAGCGTTCTGAACGCAGTGGGCGATGCCAAGTTGGTGGAACAATCCTACCGTCTATTTATGGTCCCTGGAATGGGCCACTGCGGAGGCGGTGAAGGCGCCGACATATTCGATAAGATGGGCGCGCTCGAACAGTGGGTGAAGAGCGGAAAACCGCCTGACAAAATCGTCGCCTCGCGGGCGCAAGCCGGTAAAGTAGTGCGGACCCATCCCCTTTGCCCGTATCCTCAGATGGCCGTGTATAACGGAACGGGGAGCACGGATGACGCCGCGAGCTTCACTTGCAAAGCCGGTTCTGTGGAGTCGCGCGGCGATGCACGTTAACCCAAATATTCCTCTACGCTCCCATTTGCGACGCCAAATCGACGATGTTAGCGGACACCACGTCGAAATCCCCCGGCCGGGCATCATCTGCTTTCCGAGTGGGTCCATATTCGTTGGGCCGATGAATAAAGCCGGTCCGCAGCCCGAAACTGCGGGCCGACCTCAGATCGCCCGAGTGCGCGGCACACATCATCACTTCTTCGGGCTTCAGTTCCAATAGGTCGACGGCTGTGAGGTACGCTTCCCGATCGGGCTTGTAGTGCTTGGCCAGCTCGGCCGAAAGAATGAGATCCCAGGGAAGACCAGCGTGCTTCGCCATGTCAGCGAGAAGAACGACGTTGCCATTCGATAAGGGCGCAATCGTGTACTTCTTCTTCAGGCGCGTGAGACCGGCGACGGAATCGGGCCACGGCTTCAGCCGGTGCCACACGCGGTTCCAATGGTCCTTTTCCGCTTCTGACAGCCCTTCGATGTGAAACTCCAGGAGCAGATCTTCCAGCAGTGCGCGATGCAGGTGGTCCAGGTTGGTCCAGGGCATCTCCCCTTTCCGCACTTTGTTCATCGAAGGCGCGTAACCGGCCCTCCATCGATCGGCAAAGCGGCCCCAGTCGATGCTGATGCCCTTGGTCTTCTCCCAGGCCTTGCCTTCCGCGATAATCGATCCGCGCCAGTCTACCACTGTGCCAAAAGTGTCAAAGACGAGTGCCTTCACCGGAGGCGCGGCATGTGCCGAATCCTGGCCACTCGCGCCGGCGGCCATCACCGCTGCACCGATGCTCGCGTTTTTCACCAGCTGCCTTCGCGTCATCTCCAGTTCCTGGCAAACTACTATAGCTTGGATCAAGTACACTTGGGTCAACGTCAAAGGCACCGTGGACAAGGTGAATCCCAAGTTTCATCGTTACGCCACTCTAGTGGCGGTCAGTTCGCTGATCCTGATCGCGATCGGCGCCTACATCACCAGTCAGGCAACCGGTCGCCAGCCGGAATCGCGCGGCATACTCGATGGGGTAATTCATAAAGACGTGGCTATTGCGGTGGGCATTTTGGTTCTCGGTCTGGCGGTTTGGCAGTCTCTCGATCAGGAGGTGTCCCCCCTGGTTTGGACCGCGTTGGGCTTGTTCGCACTGGAGGGTTGGGTGGGATGGTTGGGAGGAGCACT
The DNA here is from genome assembly GCA_963776805.1 of Bryobacterales bacterium. Taxonomy (GTDB): domain Bacteria; phylum Acidobacteriota; class Terriglobia; order Bryobacterales; family Bryobacteraceae; genus Palsa-89. The sequence continues at coordinate 1,212,927 of CAVZOD010000025.1, read as the reverse complement.
TCTCCATGCCAGCCTTGCACCGCTGGCATTCGCGATCTTCGTTGCCATCGCTCTAGTCACATCGTCCGGCTGGAATGAAGGACCGGAACTGGTGGAGGACCCCTCCGCCCCGGCATTGCGCCTCTTTGCGTTTGCCACGCCACCGCTGATCCTTCTGCAGATTATGCTCGGCGCGGCCTATTGCCACAAGCTGACCGGCCTGCTGCCCCACCTGGGTGGCGCGATGATCGTTTCACTCGCGGTCCTGATATTGTCGATGCTGATTCTGCAGCGGCATCCTGAGCATCGGAAGCTATGCGCGGCCGCAACCTGGTTGATATCCATCTTGCTGGCGCAAGTGATGCTCGGGCTGACGGCATTCATCATGCCTCTGCTGACGTCCAGCCCGGCCGCGAACATAGCCGCCACCGCTTTGCACGTCGTGGTAGGATCTCTCACCCTGGCTGCGAACCTGGTGCTGGCGATGCAGATTCTACGCAATGTGCGCCCCGCGCCCGCCGGGAACCTAACCCATCTGGCCGGGAAAGTACCAGTCACTTCCCAGTCCCCGGGAACGTCACACTGAGGCAGGAGATAACCCATGGCCACGAACAAGCTCGCTCTCGCGGGCAGTGAACTGCAGCCTGTCGGCACACGCATCGGCGATCAGCCAGTGGATGAGAAGATCGAGGTCTCCATCATCCTTAAGCCCAAGGAGCGTGCCCCCGTGCCTCGTGCGGGCGGCGCGTCCGTTTCGCGCGAAGAGTTCGCCGCCAGATACGGCGCCGATGAAAAGGCGATCGAGAAAGTAAAACAGTTCGCCCAGGAGAACAACCTTACCGTGACCGCGGTGTCGCCGCAAAGGCGAACCGTGCAACTGGAAGGAACCGCGGCGGATATGATTCGCGCTTTTGACACTCAACTGGAGCGCTATAGCCATCAGGGGCGCGAATACCGGGCGCGCAAGGGCTCCATTAAACTTCCTCCTGAGCTGGTCGACTCGGTGGAGGCAGTGCTGGGACTCGACAATCGAACGCAGGCCAGAGCCCATTTCCGCGTGCGCGGCGCATCGTCATTGACCGCGTCGCCTGCAGCAGCAGTTTCCTATACGCCCCGCCAGGTGGCCGAGTTCTATCAGTTCCCAGCGAACGTGGATGGCACCGGGCAAACAGTCGGGATTCTGGAATTGGGAGGAGGTTATAAACCAGCGGATCTGAAAACCTATTTTTCTTCCCTGGGAGTGAAAGAGCCCACCGTTGCATCCGTGTCCGTGGACAAAGCAAAGAACAAGCCGACCAACGCAAATAGCGCCGATGGCGAAGTGCTGCTGGACATCGAGGTAGTGGGAGCGGTGGCGCCGGGCGCTAAGGTTGTCGTTTATTTCGCGCCCAACACATCCCAGGGATTTCAGGACGCGCTGACTACCGCGATTCACGATTCGGCCCACCATCCGTCCGTTATTTCGATCAGTTGGGGCAGTGCCGAATCAACCTGGACGGCACAAGCCATGACCGCGTTCGATTCCGCCGCCCAAGACGCTGCCGCGCTGGGCGTAACCATCTGTGCCGCCTCCGGTGACAGCGGATCGAGCGACGGAGTGAGCGGCGGCGGCAATCACGTGGATTTTCCGGCATCAAGCCCGCATATCCTCGCATGCGGAGGAACCAGCCTGCGAACCGCCAACGGAGCAATCACCAGCGAAACGGCCTGGAACGATGGCTCCCAGGGAGGCGCGTCCGGTGGTGGATTCAGTAATCAGTTTCCCTTGCCCTCGTTCCAATCCGGTGCAGACATCCAGCCCCCCACTGGCGGCGGCCGGGGCGTGCCGGATGTATGCGGTGACGCGGATCCCGAGACCGGCTACAGCGTGCTGGTGGATGGTCAGTCACTGGTGATCGGAGGAACCAGCGCCGTAGCGCCTCTCTGGAGTGGTCTCATCGCGCTGTTGAATCAGAGTCTCGGAAAACCGTTGGGTTTTTTGCAGCCGGTCATTTATGCATTGCCTAAATCCGCGGACGCTTTTCGCGATATTACCAGCGGATCGAATGGAGCGTTCTCCGCCGGCCCGGGATGGGATGCCGTCACTGGCCTGGGCTCCCCCTCGGGTGACAATTTGCTAACAGCATTGGGCGGAACAACAGTTTCCACGACATGAGTCCTGATAGTTTCCGATTTCTGGAAGCCAGCGCGCCACCTTGCGGGCGAGTGATAATGATCGGAACCAGGATTCGGTTGCATGAGAAGAATCTTTCCGAGACTCCAGACGAAATCCGCCATGGCCGCTATCATGGCCATCGCCGTGATGCCATTGGCCGGCCAGTCTTATCGTGCGCCACTCGGGCCCGGCGGCAAGCCCGATCTGAATGGAATCTGGCAAGCGCTGAACGAAGCCAATTACGATCTGGAAGGTCACGACGCGCGTCCCGCGCTGGCGCTTCGACCCGGCCCCTATGGTCCGGTGCCGGCCGCTCCCGTGCTTGCGCTAGGCGCCGTTGGCGCGGTGCCGCCCGGCCTCGGCGTTGTCGAAGGCGGCGAAATCCCCTATAAGCCGGAGGCGCTCGCGCGCAAAAAGCAGAACCAGCAAGACTGGTTGAATCGCGACCCGGAGATTAAGTGCTATCTGCCCGGCGTGCCGCGCGCCAACTACATGCCCTATCCGTTCCAGATTCTCGAAAGCGCGAGCGCCCTCACGTTCGTCTATGAGTACGCGGGCGCGGTGCGCAACATTTTCCTGAAAGACCCCGGCCCGGCTCCGACGGACTCCTGGATGGGCCAGTCCGTCGGACACTGGGACGGCGACACGCTGGTGATCGACGTCACCGGCTTCAACGATCAGACCTGGTTTGACCGCGCAGGAAACTTCCATAGCGACCAACTGCACGTAGTGGAGCGCTACACGCGCACCAGTCCCGATGTGATCGCCTACCAGGCCACCATCGAAGATCCGCAAGTCTTCACGCGCGCATGGACGATGAGTATGCCGCTCTACCGCCGCCAGGAAAAGAATGCTCAGCTCCTGGATTTCAAGTGCGTCGAGTTTGTGGAAGAGTTGTTGTATGGCCGGTACCGAAAACATCCCCTGAGCAAGTAACGGAGGTCCCAACTGGATATGCCGAATCGATGGATATTCCCGGCGAACGCGGCTCCATTCGCGCTGGCGTTATTGGTCGGTGCTCTTCCGCTGGCAGCTCAGGCGCCAGGGACGGCGGGGAATTCCGCCCTGCCTCGCACGCCCGATGGACATCCGGATCTGGGCGGCACCTACGATCTCTCCATGATGACGCCGCTCGAGCGGCTGCCAGGAGATCCGCCTTTTTTGACCAAAGAGAAAGCCGAGTCGCTGGAAAAAGCCGAACGCGCGCGCCGGGCCCAGGATAACCAGCCGGAATCCGCCGATCGCCCCGCGCCGCCGGTGGGCGGAGATAAGAGCGCGCCGAAATCGTTCTTTGAAATCCTGGAACGCGCCGGCGGGGGCGCGGTCGGCGGTTACAATCGTTTCTGGCTGCACCAAGGTTCGGCGTATACCGTGGTGGATGGACAGATTCGAACGTCCATTCTGGTGGATCCGCCGGACGGCCGTGTGCCTCCCTATAATGCCATCGCGCGCCAACGGCTCGCGGCCGGCAGATCGACGCCAACGTCGGATGCGCGTGAGAGCCAGGACCCCACAGCCGAGCCGCCCGGCGCGTTCGACAACCCGGAGCAGCGGCCGTTGGGCGAGCGCTGTCTGCTCGGATTCGGCTCCACGTCCGGTCCGCCGGCCCTTCCGGATTATTTCTACAACGATCTGCATCAGATTGTGCAGACACCTGATTCAATCATGATTCTGAGCGAGATGGTCCACGACGCCCGCATCGTGCGAATGAACGCGCAACATCTGCCGAAGAACATTCGCCGTTGGATGGGTGATTCGGTGGGCCATTGGGAAGGCGACACGCTGGTGGTGGACACCACGAATTTCAATGACAAGACCAGGTTTCGTGAATCCACGGAAAACCTCCACGTGGTGGAGCGCTTCACGCGCGTGGACGATAAAACGCTTCTGTATCGGTTTACCGTGGAGGACCCGGAAACCTGGGACCGGCCCTGGACCGGCGAGTACACCTGGCCCGCGACCAGCAAGCCGATTTACGAATACGCCTGCCACGAAGGCAATTACGCGCTCGGCGATATATTGCGAGGCGCCCGGCGGCATGAGGCTGAGGAAGCCGCGGCGAAAGCCAAGCAATAGCAAGCTGCGGTTGCTGCTGGCCACCAGATCATCCGATCATCGAATCCCCAAGCGACGCAAGGCTGCGCGAGCGGGCGCATTTTGAGGATCCAGCGCCAGCACGCGTTGATAGTCCGCCACGGCTTGCGCCTGGTTCCCTTGCATGGCATGAATATTTCCGAGATTGTAATAGGTCAACGGGAAGCCGGGGTCCAGCCGCTGAGCTGTCGCGAGAGCTTCCAGCGCCTCTGGATACTGGCCCAGTTTCGTGTATTCCAACCCGATTTGCGTGTACAGTTGCCCATCCGCATGCCCTCCCGAATGCTGGGCCACGGCCTGTTGAAGCTTCGCGATGGCCTGCCGCGGGTTCCCGGCGCAATCATAGGCCAACCCCCAATCGCGCAGCATTTCGTGCCGCCAATCGAACAGCGGATCGTCGGCGGGAAGCTCCAGTGCGGAGGCCTGTTGGAACTGATCCACGGCCTCGCTGCAACTTCCCGCCTGCATGTACGCGTAGGCCAAATGGAAGTGCGGCCGCAGTTTTTGGGGGGACTTCGAGACCGTGTCTTTCCAAAGGTCGATCGCATTGCCCCACAGCATATTGCGTTGATAAGTCAGGGCGCCTTCGACTACTAAAACCAGGGCCAGCGAGCCGGCGATAACCTTCGGCGACGCTTTCCAGCGTCGCAAAAATCCCACGGCCATCAGCACAAGTCCGATGAATGGAAGGTAGAGACGGCGCTCCGCCATCGGATCGCTGATCGGCACGATGGACGACGTGGGAGCCAGCAGAATGAGGAACGCGAACCATCCGTACGACGCGATTGGAAAGCGGCGACGGTGCATCCAAGCGAGGATGCTGACCGCCAGCAATCCAGCCAGACCGAAGAGCGCCCCATGCGCGGTGGCGCTTCGCGAGATATTGATGTCAGGGTCAAGATTCTGGCCGATCGGCACCACGAAGAAACGAATGTAGTCCCAGATCACACGGCACTCGGTGAAGAAGTATTGGTACCACGTCAGATGCCGCATCTGGAAGCCCGCCGACGGGTTCCCGAGAAGAATCCGCCACAGGCTCGCCAACGCCAAGGCGGCGCCCGCCGCGATGGGAAGGTACAATTTCCAATTCCGCCAGATGACGGACGGAGAAAATTCGAAGTTCCAATAGTAATCGGTGAGAATGAACAGGGCCGGAAGAACGGCCGTGTGTTCCTTGGACAGCGCGGCGCACGCAAACAAGGCCAGCAGCGCCAGGATTCTCGGGATCGAAACGGCGGCCGTCTTGCGGCCGAAGTAAACGGCCAAAGCCGCCAGAACAAAAAAGACGCTCAGTGTTTCCGAGCGGCTGGCAATGTAGCTCACCGCTTCTGTCTGCATGGGATGCAGCAGGAAGAGACCCGCGGCGAATAACGACAGCACGCGATTGCGCCACTCTTCCCCGCCAACCCAGCTCAGCACCCTGCGAGCGATCAGGAAGACGAAGATCGCGTTCGAGAAATGCAGCAGCACGTTCACCGCGTGGTATCCGAAGGTCTCCTGCGCGGACTGTTGATAGTTCAGCCAGAAGGTGAACATCAGCAAGGGCCGCGTCTGGTTGAGCCAGGCCTTCAGGGGCAGGTAAGCCGCATTGGGCAGCGCGTAGGTGAGGCGTATATCGTCGAACAGAAATGGGCCATGGATAGCGGGCCAATATACCGCAAACGCCGCGATGAGCGCCATCGCCAGGCTTGCGGCGCTGATCCAGGCCCAGGGATTCGCGGCCGGCTCCGCCGCCACCACGGCCGCAGCGGCCTTTGGCTTCCTGGTCGTCCTATTTTTCATTTCGATTTCGCAATGCCCCGTCCACTTTCGCGAGCCACTGCCTATAACGATATCGGCGCCCTTCTGCCCGGACATAACGGGCCGGCCATCCATCAGCCCGTCTTCCTCGCCCGCGAACGAATCTAATCTCGAACATAACACAGCGCTATTGTTTGATAGCTCGAATAGCTGCTGGCTCGCGCAACTGCGTGGGGGGAAGAAGTGGGTAGAGAAAGGTGCTCGCAACCGGCCGGGCCGCCAAAAGGTGCGCGGCTACGCCAGGCCGGCTGGCGCTTTGGAATGTCTCAGCGGCCGGCGCTGGCGGACAGCGTCTCGCACGGCTGCCCCGTGCCTTCCTTGAGATTGACGATCGTATCCACCGCGTTCTGTTTAAACGACTCGCATTCCCCCGCGAGCCAATAAACCTGAATGCGATTCACCTCGGTATCCTTCCCCAGGCCAAAATGAACCCGCGGATCGTTGGCCGCCAGGTAACTCCCATCGCCGCGAACCCAGCGCCGGACCGATGTGCCATCCTTCCGCACCAGTTCCACTACGCTCCCATATGCCGAACGACTGGTTTTCGTGCCCTCCAGGTGAACCAGCAGCCAATGCCCGCGGTTGGGAACGGTGTTCAGCAGCAGACGCGCGGGGCCATTATTATTGGTCACCAGGATGTCCGTTCCGCCGTCATTATTCACATCCCCGATAACTGCGGCCCGGCTGACCTCGGGAATCTGAAAAACCGGACCGGCCGACGCCGTAATGTCCTCGAACGCTTTTCCCTTGCCCATATTTTTGAGCAACAGCTTCTTCTCGCGATAAGGAAACCTGTCCCCCGGCCGCACCATCGCGACATTCACCGCGCCATTCGCGGTGAACAGATCGAGCAGCCCCCGATTCTCCATATCGATCAAACCTACGCCGAAACCCGTGTAGGGCAGCGTTAGATGCGCCAGTCCGCTCTGCTCGGTGACGTCCCTGAAATCCCCATTCGGCTGCCGCTCGAACGCCGTGAACGCCTCGGTGGGAATGTTGGTAATCACCAGGGACTCGCCGCCATCGCCGAACAAATCTCCCGACGCAATCCCCATCCCTGCCCGCGGCCTCCCGTCGGAAGCGTAGGCCAGCCCGCGGCTCAGCCCCTCCTCACGAAACACCCGATCGCTTTCCTTCGATTGCGGGCTTCTGCGCTGGTTGATCCAAAGGTGATTCGCCGCTCCATCGTCGGCCACCAGAAAATCCGGATACCCGCTGGTGCCGAACGTCCCGGTCAGGATGCCCAGCCCAGGCCCCGGCTTCGCACTTAACCCGACTTCATCGGTGACGTTTTTGAACCGCCCCCGCCCCAGGTTGTGGTAAACCTCCGTGACCGTCCCCTTAAATGGCTGCGGTCCGCAATAGTTCGGCGATCCTTGCGGCGTGTAACAAGGCCGGCGATAAAAGTCCAGATAATGAACCACCACCAGATCCAGCAGCCCGTCCTTGTCGTAGTCGATGAACGCGGCGCTCGTCGACCATCCCGACGACGCCACTCCCGCCGCCGCCGTCACATCCGTGAACGTACCGTTGCCGTTGTTGTGATACAGAACATTGTGGCCGTAATTGGTGACATAAAGATCGGTGTACCCGTCGTTGTCGTAATCGCCCGCCGCTACGCCCATGCCTTTTGCGGCCAGGCCCAGCCCCGACGATTCGGTAACATCGGTAAACGAAAGCTTCCCCGTTTCGCGCAGGTTATTGCGGAATAGTCGATTGCCCGGTTTCCAGCCGGCCGGTATCGGCACCAGCGGCGTCGCTTGCGGATACGTGGGCGAGCCTTGGATCAGAAATACGTCCAGGTCGCCGTCGTTATCGTAGTCGATCAGCGCGGCGCCCGATCCCATCAGCTCGGGCAGCAGGAAGTCGCCGGTCGCGCCGGAAAACTGCCAGAAATCGAGCCCGGTCTGGTGAGCGGCGTCTTCGAATGGCAATACCTTGTGCGTAGACGCGGATTTGCACGCGGCCAGCACGGACAACAACAAAACTACAGCTACACCCCGCAACGACGTGCGTCGAGCATATTACAACTTGTAAAAAGTTTGTAAGGTAATGTGAAAATTTGACAGTAGTTTGATGCGTCTCTGACTTGACCCTGACGCCACTGCGACGCGGGACTGATCAGGTGCGGGCGGCTACGGAATCACGACCGCACCGTTCAGCGCCGACATCACGTTGCCTTCCGAATCCCTCACCACCAGCCGCACCACATAGCTGCCGCTGGCCACATCCAGATTCGTCTTCACCGTAATGCCTGACTCGGGGAGAGCGTTGAGCGTCTGGTCCCTCAATTTCAAGTCCACCACTTTTTGAGTGCCCACCACATATTTCCCATTCTGGTCGAACACTCCTCCCACTACGGTCAACGTGTTGTCGTTGCGGCCGTCGGTTTTCCGGTAGTGCAGATGTTTGGCGTCGATGCGCGCCAGAATGGAGAGCCTGGCCATGAAATCGCCGGTCTTGAAGAATTGCGTGGCCAGCTGCACCGGTAACTCGCGCATTTCCTCGCGCGAGAAGAACGCTTCGGTGAGCTCTTCCTTCGCCTCCTGGGCGGGATCTTCCCGATGATTGCGCTCGAAATATCCGCGCCGCGCCTGCATCTCGAGACCGGCGCCGTTTTTCAGCACGATTTTCAGTTGATGATAGCTGCCATTGAGCTTCAGGTTCTGCGGCGCGAAACCCAGCACGTAAATGTATTCCGGCTGTGTTGCAACTAGTTTCAATCCGCCAACGAAATCGTTGTTGTCGTGGAAGAAGGCGCCTCCCGTGTCGTCGGCGAGCTCTTCCAGGATGTCCTGATCGGCGAGGGCGGCCTCGCGCGCGTAAGTCTCTTTTATATTGCTCGTATTCGGATCGACGACGCCGATAGGGGTGTCCGCCTTGCCGCCAGGCGTCAGTGAGTAGAGACCGCGGGCATCCAGCGAACTGATGACAACGTTATTGCGTATGGCGTTGCTGATCACGTCCATCTCTTCGATTCGATGATCGTTCACCAGGAAGAATCCGGGCGAAACCATCACGATAGTGCGGCTGCCGGGCATGGCCGACATGCGCCGTACCAGACCCTTCAGGACCAGCAGGGTGTTCCGCGTGTCCTGGAAGCCGGTTTCAACCTGCTTCAGGACCAGCATTCTCACCGGCTCCGAGATCATGCCCTGGATAGCGGATGAGATCTGAGCCGTGGGGATCGCTTGGTGCTGTTGTTCGGCCATAATCACCATCGTGTTAGCCGTGACCGCCGCACCAGCGCCCTCCGGACACGACAGATAATCGGACTGCGCCGCCATGGCGGCCTGCTGATCGCTCCCGTTGATAATCCGGTCAGCCTGGAAGTAGCTGACATCTGGGCAAGGCTTCACCGCCGCGTCGCTGGGTATCGTCGGCCACGGCTTGATCTGGTCCAGCGTCGCATCCAGCTTTTCCCGATCGTCGGTGAAGTCGAGCGAGGTGTGGCCGGACGTCGTATAGATGGCGGCGCGCGTGCCGGGCGCGAACGAATCCTTCAACACGCGTTTCGCCGCTTCGCGCGTTTGCGCCAAATCGCCGAAGTTCAGATGGATATCGTCAAACAGCCACATGATGAAATGCCCGGCGATGGGTTGCGCGGCTGGCCCGGCGGGTTTGGCCTGGGGATTTCCATTAGCGTCGGTTTGAATGGAGGTGTCAGGCAGAGTGGGCGGCGCCTCGGCCTTTTCAACGGAAAACCGCGTTATTTCCTGCAGCTTGCCCCGGTCGAAGAGCTCGAAATCTTCCTTCTTCAGCGTGCCGATGGCATGCCCCTGGCGATCGCGAACCACCACGGGCGCCAGGACCAGGTTTACGCCGGTGCTGAAGGTGAAGGGCGTGTCGCGCTGGGTCACCTCGGCGGTGGGCTGCGCTTGCTGCGGGGTTGGTCCCGCACCAATCAAAATCGCACAGCCAGCGCCGGCCAGCAGCACCCCCAGAGCCCGGAATCGCATGAGCAGATTCTATAGCAGATTTATTTGGTTGGGAATGGCCGTTAGCGGCCGCCGGAAGACAGCGGCTCGCACGGCTGACCCGTGCCTTCCTTGGGATTCACGATTCTGTCCACCGCAGTCTGACTCCAAGCCTCGCATTCTCCCGCCAGCCAGTATGCGACAGCCCGCCCAGGCGCTGTATCATTTGTGGTACACACTGGAGTTGGTGACACGAGATGAACGAAGCCCGGAAATACCGGTCCGGTTTTACCGCCCTGAAGCGGGCGAGTCCTCGGTGCTGGATTGGCTGCGCAGCCTCGACAAGAAAGATCGGCGCGCCATCGGGCTCCACCTCATGCGGGTGCAGTTCGGCTGGCCGATCGGGGAGGCCACTGATGGGAAGCCTCAAGGATGGTCTTTGGGAAGTACGGTCGTCGCTCCCGAGCCGGCGGATAGCCCGGCTCATCCTCTGCTTTGATGCGGGTGACCTGGCCCTCGCGAAACGGAGAATGCAGGAGGTTACGAAATGAAAAAACGCAACAAGCATATCGGCTCGTCGCTGGACGACTTTCTGAAAGAGGAAGGCGTCCTGGAACAGACCCGCGCGGCCGTGCTGAAAGAGACGCTGGCCTGGCAAGTTCAGCAAGCGATGAAGGCGGGCCAGATCAGCAAGGTTGAGATGGCGCGGCGCATGAAGACAAGCCGCGCGGCGCTGGATCGTCTTCTCGATCCGAACAATGCCTCGGTGACACTGCAAACCCTAACGCGCGCGGCGCACGCTGTCGGCCGTGATCTGCGCATCGAGTTGGTTTGAAAAATTAACTTCGCCTCGAACGGGCTGAGGTCCCAAGCCAAACGTTGAATCCTGAGATGCCGCTTCCGCGCGGGCGTGGCCGTATTCCCGCTCCGCTAAATCACCTCATGCCTGTACCACCGACATCCCTTTGGTGGTTAGCCGAAAGTTCCAGCGGGTCGACGCGGCCAAGCATACCGGCAGCTTCTTGGTACATTGGCGTACCGGAGCGTTGCGTTTCCCCGTAATCAAGAAAGATACATCTGCTTCCCCTAGCAACCAGCGGTAAAATGCTTTTGTGAGCAGTGCTCGGTACATCCATTGGCAAGACCGTGGCGTGTGGCTCGGCTACTTTGAGGAGTTTCCCGATTACTTGACTCAAGGCGAGACGATGCCGGAACTTGAGGACAATCTTCGGGATCTCTATCGGGATCTAACCGGTGGCGAGATTCCGGGCATCCGCCGGGTCGCTGTACTGACGCTCGGATGAAGCGAACGGACTTGATCCGCAAGCTGGAAGTAGCCGGCTCCAAGTTCGTTCGGCACGGTGGAAATCACGATTGAAAAAGCTCGCAGGATAACGCCGGGCTCAAGCGGCAAACGGAATCCAAATACGACTGCATTCGCGACATCGCCTGCCCAGACACTTTATCGTTCTCTGGGTGAGCACGGCTGACCCGTACCCTCCTTGAGATTCACAATCGTGTCCACCGCAGTCTGACTCCAAGCCTCGCATTCCCCCGCCAGCCAATGAACCTGAATGCGATTCACCCCAGTGTCCGTTCCCAGCCCGAAATGAGCCCGGGGATCGTTCGCGGCCAGGTAACTGCCATCGCCTCTTACCCACGCTTTCACCGCTGTGCCATCCTTCCGCACCACTTCCACTAGGCTCCCATAGGCCGAACGATTGGTTTTCGTCCCCTCCAGATGAACCATCAGCCAATGTCCGCGGTCGGGCACGGTGTTCAGAAGCAGCCGCGCGGGACCGTTATTGTTAGTGACCAGAATGTCGGTTCCGCCATCGTTATTCACATCCCCGAAAACCGCCGAACGGCTCACTTCTTTAGTAGCCAGCGCCGGACCCGCCATAGCCGTGATATCTTCAAATCCCTTCCCCTTCCCCATATTCCGCAGCAACAACTTGCGCTCGCGATAGGGAAACGGGTCGCCCTTGGGATTCGAGCTCAGATCCCCGGCCATAGACCTGACCCCGCCATTGGCGCTGAACATATCCAGCAGCCCGTTATTAGTCATATCGAACAGGCCGACGCCAAATCCGGTATAGGGCAGGGAAATATGCGATAGCCCTGATTGCTCCGTGGCATCCACAAAATCCCCGTTAGGCTCGCGCTGAAACAGCGTGAATGCCTCGGTGGGCAGGTTGGTTACGATAATGGATTCGCCGCCGTCGCCAAAAATATCGCCCGCGGCAATGCCCATTCCGGCCCGCGGCTTGCCGTCCGAAGCATAAGCCAGCCCGTGCGTGAGCCCCGCTTCTTTAAAGACTCTATCGCTCGGCTTCGATTGCGGGCTGCGCCGCTCATTCAGCCAAAGATAATTCGCCGCGCCATCGTTGGCCACCATGAAACCGGGATACCCATCGGAACCGAAATCTCCGGTGAGAATGCCAAGCCCCGGCCCCGGCCTCGCGTTCAAACCCACCTCATCGGTAACATTCTTGAACCGCCCGTTGCCGAGGTTGTGATACAACTCCGTGGCCGTCCCCTTGAAAGGCGAAGGACCGCAATAATCGAGCTTCCCATCGAACATGTAGCAGGGCCGGCGATAGAAATCGACGTAGTGAACCACCGCCAGGTCCAGCAGGCCATCCCGGTCGTAATCGATGAACGCGGCGCTGGTGGACCAGCCGGAGGAAGCCACACCAGCGCTGGCCGTTACGTCCGTGAACGTGCCGTTTCCGTTGTTGTGATACAGGATGTTGTGTCCGTAATTGGTGACGTAAAGATCGGTGTACCCGTCGTTGTCGTAGTCCCCCGCCGCCACGCCCATGCCTTTGTCGGCGTAGCCGACGCCGGCCGATTCGGTGACATCGGTGAACGTCAGTTTGCCCGTTTCGGCGAGATTATTCCGGAGCAGCCGGTTGCCCGGCTTCCAGCCCGGCGGTACGGGCACCAGAGGCTTGCCTTGAGGTGTAGTGGGATACCCCTGGACCAGATAAACATCTAGATCCCCGTCGTTATCGTAGTCGATCAGTGCCGCGCCCGATCCCACCATTTCGGGCAGAAGCATTTCGCCCGTAGCGCCGGAAAACTGCCAGAAGTCGATCCCGGCCTGTTTGGAGACATCTTCAAAGGGAAACGAGCCGTGAGAGGTGGATTTGCAGGCGAACAACCCGGCCAACAACATCACCGCCAAAGGCAGTATGAAGAAGACTCGGTTCACCGCCGAGCCACCGCGAAACAGCAACGATCCATCATGAAACAGGGATGATATCATGGCAATACTTTTATGACGCGGGGAATCGTCGGCGTAATATTGGCTGCGGCTGCGTTGTTCGAGTTGTCGTGCGCGAAATCCGTTCCGCCCGTCCCGGCCATCACTGTTGACGGCCTCGATACGGACGTAAGAAACGCCATTACCAAAGCTCGCGATCAAGCCGTGGCCCAGCCGAAAAGCGCCCTGGCCTCGGGCACTCTCGGAATGGTTCTGGAAGCGCATACTCTGTATCAACCCGCCGCGCTGGCCTATCAACGCGCCGTGCGCCTGGACCCGAAAGACTTCGCCTGGCGCTACTATCTAGCGCTTTGTCTCGAAAAAAACGGCCAGTTGGATGAAGCCCTAGCGTCTGTGTCCGAAGGTCTGCGCATCCATCCCGACTATGCGCCGGCAATCCTGGAGCGAGCCAGCCTGCTTCTGAAGCTAGGACGATTCCCGGAAAGCGCTGCCACGCTTCAACCTTTTATCGCAAAGAATCCCCGCTCGCCGCTGGCTCTGTACCTGCTTGGCCGCGTGAAGTTCGCGCAGCAGGATTTCGCCGCCGCCGACAATCTCTATCGCCGCGCCACCGAAGCTTGGCCCACCTTCGGTTCCGCCTGGTTCGGCCTGGGCGAAACCAGCAAAAGACTGGGCCGCGACACGGAAACCGAAAAAGACTACCAACTCGCCGAAACTCACAAGGACCAGTACCCGCCCACCGGAGACGAGCTCTATTCGCAAATGATGAAGCTCGCCACCGGCATCGAAAACCGCCTCATGGAAGCCAAAAAGCTCTTGAACAAGCGGGATTTCGACCGGTCCTCCCAGATCTATAAACAGGTTCTGCAACAATATCCGGACAATCTGGATTGCCTGGTGAACCTTCTCTTCATCGCGCAATATCCGAACCAGGCGACTCCTGAGGAAGTGGAAGATCTCTACCAGCGCGCTCGCGCCGCCAGTCCGCAGCTGGCGGAGGTGTACATGTACCACGGCACCGCGCTCGCCGCCGAGGGCAAGTTCGATCCGGCCGTGGCGGAGCTCGATAAAGCCATCCAGCTCAAGCCCAACAACGCCGAAGCCCACGCCTGGCTCGCCGACGTGCGCGAACGCCAGCACCGTCCCGCCGATGCCATCGAGCAATATCGCATCGCCATCCAGCAGCAGCCCGATTTTCGGATAGCCCGGCTGGAACTGGCCAAAGATCTGCTCTATGCGGGCCGCAGCAGTGAAGCCGTCCCCGTGTTGCTCCCGGCGCTCCAGGTGGAAGACCAGAACACGCCCGTTGCGATGATGTTCCTGGTGCAGGCCTATGTGAACCTGGGAGACCGCGCCACCGCGCGAAAATATCTCGAGCAAGCCTACCACTATGTGTTGCGCAACGGGCCATCCACGCTGCTGCCCCAGATCGAAAGCAACTTGAGGAGCCTGGGGTCGGGTTGATCCCAAAGCAGAGTCTGGGGTGCCCAAAGCCGATCGTATCAGGAGTGCACGCAGGAAGAGCGGGCCTGTTGTCCAGCCAGCCGTGCTCCCGGCGCATCCCTTCTGGTGGCAGCATGTCTGGAAAATAGCGCTGCTCTGGACTCTGGTTCTCGCAGCCTACTCTAATTCATTCGACGCCGGTTTCGTCTACGACAACGAATCGGCGATCTTGCAGGACGCGCGTGTTCACGAAGCAAGCCTGCATAACGCCCACCGCATCCTTACCGAAAGCTATTGGGTCGATCAGCCCACTACGGACCTGTACCGTCCGCTGACCACGCTTTCCTACCTCCTGAATTACGCGATTCTCGGCAACGCCACAAACCCCGCCGGTTATCACTGGACGAACCTGATTCTGCACGCCATCAATGTCTCACTCGTATACGCCCTGGGCATACTGGTTTTCGGCGGACCGTTGCCCGGCCTGGCGTTAGCCGCAATCTGGGGCGTGCATCCTTTGCTCACCGAAGGTGTCACCAACATCGTTGGCCGAGCCGACTTACTCGCTGCCTTTGGCATCTTAGCGGGCCTGCTCTGCCACGTTCGGGCAACGGCTGCCGGCGGATGGCGCAAGGCTGGTTGGCTGACCGCGCTTGTTATCGCTCAGACCATTGCTTTGTTTTCGAAAGAGACCGGCGTCATGTTGCCGGCCCTGATGCTGTCTTATGACCTGATCTGGTCCGGCCGATCGGTCTGGCGCCGGCGAATCCTGTCCTATGCGGTTTTGGCGCTGCCCATGATCGCTTTCTTCGTTCTGCGCGGCCAGTTACATATGCATCTGGAGGTGCCCTTCCATAAGAATCCCCTGGTGGGCGCTCCCTTCTGGGCGGCGCGAATGACGGCCTTGAAAGTAATCGGAAGGTTTCTATGGCTGTATCTCTGGCCAGCCCGCTTGTCGGCGGACTATTCTTACAACTCCGTACCGTTGTTCCAATGGTCTCTGTCCGGCTGGCGGAATCTGCAGGCCCTGATCGTCCTTGCCCTATGCGCTGCCGGGATCGCGCTGGCCGTACGGTTGCGCCGCGAAAACAGGCCGCTTTGCTTCTTTGTCTTTTTCTTCTTTATCGCGCTGGCTCCCACCTCGAACTTTTTCATCCTCATCGGCAGCATGATGTCGGAGCGCTTCCTGTACCTGCCCGCCATCGGACTCACCGGCTGCATCGTCGCTTTAGTAGCCGTGCTCTCTCGGAGGCACTCGCAACCAACCGCCCGGAAGGTGCTGTGGGCTGTAGCCGGCGTCTTATGCCTGGCCTTGGGCGCTCGAACCTACACCCGTAACTTCGATTGGCATGATGAAGCCACGCTTTGGACCAGCGTCACGGATGTGAACCCCGAGGACGCCCTGGCTCACGTGAATCTGGGAAATGCTCTGCTCGATATTCCGGGCCGTGTACCGGATGCAGCCTCCGAATATCAAAAAGCCCTTCGGATTTATCCAAACTACGCCGACGCTCACAACAATCTCGGCGCGATCCTGCTCCACTCCGGCCGCACTACGGAGGCGGTCGCGGAGTATCGCGCCGCGGTGCGTCTCGATCCGGACTACCCCGACGCCCACAGCAATCTGGGAAGCGCCTTGTCGCAGATTCCCGGCCGTCTTCCCGAAGCCGCCGCTGAACTGGAAACCGCGGTGCGTCTGGATCCCGAAAATGCCCGCCGGCGCGCCGCCTTGGGAAACGTTCTCCTGCAGATGCCCGGGAGAATGTTCCAGGCCATCGGGCAACTGGAAACGGCGGTAAAGCTGGATCCCGATCTCACCGATGCCCGTTACACACTCGCGCTCGGTTTGGCGCAGATCCCCAGCCGGCTGCCGGATGCGGTTATCGAGTTCAACGCGGTGTTGAGAACCAGGCCTGACGACGCGGCGGCCCATTATCAGCTCGGGGTCGCGCTGGCGCGCATGCCCGGTAAGCTTCCCGAAGCAATTCAGCAGATCCAAGCGGCGGCGCGTCTCCAGCCCGACCCCCGGCTGCAGGAATTACTGGACCGTCTCCGCAAAGCACAGTAGCCGGCCGGCCTATCAAAGGAGTTGATACGGACGCCACACTTGGCGTGATTTTCCGGCTCGACAGCAGGCCGGTCCACGCTCTTACAAGAACTTAGCCCGGCGTCAATAGGGCGTCAAATTTCGATCCACGTGTCAGCAATAGTAGATTTCTGGTATATGATATCCGAAGTTTTGGTTTGGGTTTGAAGGTTAGTGTCATTACAAAGACTCTAAGAATTTTGGATTTTCGGGAGGCGAATTGATGCAGTTGCGACTCGCGGGTTTGTTCCTGATCTGCACCTTAGCGGCGTTTGCCCAAGGGGATCGCGGCACGATAACCGGAACCGTTACGGATCCGACGGGTGCAGTCGTTCCCAATGCAGGCATTCAGGTTACCAATAGCGAAACATCCGCCGTTTATAAGGTTGCCACCACTAACACCGGCAACTACACGCTGGTAAATCTCCCTGTGGGCATGTACGTGCTTACGGTGGATGCGCCGGGTTTTAAAAAGTTCGAGCGGCCCGGTCTAGTGGTCCAGGTTGCCGAAACGGTGCGCGTTGACGCGGTGCTTCAGGTAGGCTCTTCCACCGACACCGTAACGGTCAGCGCTGAAGCCCCGCTGCTGAAAACGGAAAGCGGCGAGATCAGCCATCAGGTGGACTTCACCGATGCCGACCAGCTGCCTCTGTTCACCACCAACGGCACCGGCGGCAGCACCGGTCTGGGAAACATCCGCGATCCGCTGACGGTTCTGAACATACTGCCCGGTGCGCAACAGACCACCGATACGGTGCTGCGCGTGAACGGTCTGCCCTCCAGTTCGCAGACCATCATGGTTGAGGGCATGGATGCCACCAATGGAATGTGGCGCCAGCAGAACCAGTCCACCCAGCAGGGAACCGACGCTGTCCAGGAAGTCTCGGTACAGACCAGCAACTTCGCCGCTGAATACGGCGGCGCAGGTGGCGGTTATCTGAACTTCACCATGAAGTCCGGTACGAACCAGTATCACGGCAGCGCCTACGATTACTTTGTCAACAGCGCGCTGAACGCTGGCCTTCCGTTCAGTGCCAACTGCAACCAGGAAAACAACTGCGCGACGAATCCGAACTCCGGCCACATCAAGAACGTCGTGAAGCGCAATGATTACGGCTTCACGCTGGGTGGCCCGGTCATCATCCCGAAGCTTTACAACGGTAAAGACAAGACGTTCTTCTTCTTCAATTTCGAACAGTTCCGCCAAAGCACGGTGACGAATAACGGAGTCGCGACGGCACCTACTACCTCCTACGAAGGCGGGAACTTCTCGGCGGCCGAAGCGCCGTATCTTGCATTCCTGAACTCCGACGGCGCCATTCCGAACCAAATCTACGATCCGAACTCCAGGCGCGTTGTCAACGGTTCGCCGGTAGAAACCCCGTTTCCGAACAACACCATTCCTTTGAGCCGGATGGATCCCGTCGCGTTGTATCTCCAGACCTTCTTCCCCACCCCCAACATCTCGGGCGGCGGGCTTCTCAACAACTACGCCATCCCTGCCTATTCCAATTTCGAGCACACCACCATTCCGTCCATCAAGATCGACCAGGTGCTCAATTCCAAGATGAAGTTGTCCGGCTATTTCTCTTTGACGGAAACAAACTCACCCAGTAGCAACGGATTCTCCGAAAATCTGGCTCCTGTGGCGCCGGACGCCGATCGCTCGTACACCTATCGCCTCAATTTTGATGACACGCTCACTCCCACGCTGCTGTACCATTTCGGTGTCGGATTGCTCTATTTTGACCACCCTGTATTTACGCCGCCCTCGGACTTTGACGCCCAGGCGGCCAAGGCGGCTTCGGCTGGGTTCGGCGGCGCTCCCGGCGGCTATAACTTCGCGGCGTTTCCGGCCAACACCTACATGCCGTCGTTCGCCGCCCTGTCGAATGCCGTCGTCGGCGGTGGACTGGCTCTGGGATCGGGCTTTTTCGCTCCGTCACCAGGTCCCGCCGGCTTCGACGAATCCGACCTGAAGGACATCAAACCGACCGCCAACACCAGCATGACTTGGGTACATGGGAATCACACCTTCAAGGCGGGCGCCGACATGGTCCTGGAGGGTTTCCCGCAGCAGAGCAGCATTCGCGCCTATGGCGAATACGGATTCAGCGGTCAGCAGACGGAGAATCCCGCTGAATACGGTGTGGGAGGAATTGTTTTTGGTTCCGGATTCCCGTACGCTAGCTTCCTGCTGGGTCAGACTAGCTACGTCGAAACCTCCGCGATTAACGACTCGCGCTTAGGCAACCACACCTTCGGGGCTTTTATTCAGGATAGCTGGAAGGTGAGTCGCAAGCTGACCCTGGAACTTGGTCTGCGCTGGGACTACGCGACGTTGTTGATGGAGGAGCATGGGCGTATGTCGGATGCCGATTTCCAGGGTATCAACCCGACATTGGCCTCTCCTGAGTACCCTGGCGGACGCGCTGGTTCGATCATATATGGCGCCACCAACGGCGGCCAGCCGTTGAGCAACGCGTATCCATTTTCGCTTGGACCCCACGTCGGCGTGGCTTACCAGATTACCCCGAAGACCGTGTTCCGGGCCGGCGGGTCAATCGCTTACTCGTCGTCACCCGACAACGCCTTCCTGTCCTATAGCGTGGCGAACTTCTACACGGTTGCCTCACCCGGTCAATTCCTCCCGGCGACCCAACTGGCTAATGGAACTCCGCTCAGCGGCGCTCTCACACCTACCTTCCCGGAATATAACCAGTACCCATTCCCAACCACTTCCACCGGCACCGGTTGCGGTTTGGCCGTAACCCAACCCTGCATTCCGCCCCAGGAGCCGTTCATCTCCATCCAGAAGAGCTCCGGCCGGTTGCCGCGTGTTTTCCAGTGGAGCATCGGTTTCCAGCGCGAGATCATGCCCAACCTGGTGGTCGACGCAAATTACGTCGGCAATCGCGGCGCATGGTTTACGGCGCCCCTGCTCGATACCCAGGCGTTCAATGGCCTAACCCAGAACATTCTTTCGAACCTCACCACCGAAGGCCCGGGTGGCGGGGGCCTCTATGGCGCAACTTCAAATATGGCCTTCACGAATCCGGCCGATTACACGCTGCTCAACAGCCCGATCAGCAGCCCGGCCGTAATCGCGAGGTTCCCCGGTTTGGCAAATCCCAGCAACGTGTATCCCGGCTTCCCCACCAGTGAGACGCTCGCCCAAGCCCTGCGGCCCTACCCGCAATGGTTTGGTGTTCCTCCGTTCCTGGGACCGCCGATGGGCGACACCTGGTACGATTCGCTGCAGATTAAAGTCACCAAGCGCTACTCCCATGGCTTGACCGCTCAGGTTGCCTACACCTGGTCGAAGTCGTTGACCAACGCGGCCAATTCCAACACTTCGTACCTGACGCCGGACGATCCGGTGCTGAACGATCCCTACAACACCGCGACCATCAAGCAGCTCTCCGGCTTCGATCAGCCGCAGGTGCTCGTGATTTCGTTCAGCTACACTACTCCGAAAATCGGCCAGGACTTCCTCGGCGGCAACGGCTTCAGTAAGGGGCTGAGCTGGCTGGCGCGCGACTGGACTATCGGCGGCGTTCTTAAGTATGCCAGCGGCTCGCTGATCCAGAGCCCTGCTTCAAACATCACCCTGTGGAACACCATGGGTATCGGCGGCACGCCCTTGAATGGCGTATCGAATTTCGGCGGTACCGAACCGCTCGAGAACTACGTTCCCGGCCAGTCCTGCCTGGCCGTCAATCCGAACAGCCATTTTGACCCAACCAAAACTCTGGCACTGAATCCGAATGCCTGGTCGAACCAGTCCACGGAAACGTTTGGCGACGCGGCGCCCTACTACAGCAACTGCCGGTGGCAGCGCCAGCCCGCCGAATCTCTCAGCTTGGGCCGCACTTTCCGCGTGAAAGAGCGGCTCCAGTTGTTGATCCAGGCGCAGTTCTTCAACGTATTCAATCGTGTCGTCTATCCTGCGCCCACTGGGGCAACCACCAGCGTCACGGGTGCCACGTACAGCAACCCGTTCCCGGGCTCCGCTGCTGCGACCGGGGCGTTGAACGGAGGCTACGGGTTTGTGAATACTTTGAACGGCGCCGGTACCAATCCGAGATCGGGCCAGTTGGTGGCGCGCTTCACCTTCTGACCGCGCGCAACCTCGCATAGACCAAGAGCCTCGCTGGGAAACCGGCGAGGCTTTCTTCTTGGATACCCGCCGTCGTGGAATAGGTCAAAGTTTGAAATGAGCACGATAGGCTTTGGAACATGACGTCTGCCAAAGATTTCCAAATTCGTCCTGCCGAAGCGGTAGATGGTGATGGTATCGCTGAATCCCACATCGCTTCAATTCGCTCACTCGGCGCAAAGTCTTACCACCCGGAAATCATTGATGATTGGGGCGCTCCTCGAAATGGTGACCGCTATAGGCGAGCCATGGAGAGAGGCGAGATTTTCTTCGTCGCCGTCGCGCGCGCACCCAGTTTACGTTCGAGGTGAGGCAGCCAGAAACGGAGTTGGAACGGCTCTTTACACCTCCGCTGAGGGTGCCGAGCACGGGGTCCGAGAGATCGATTTAGATGCATCGTTGGCTGCCGTGGCCTTCTACGGCAGAGACCAAGTCCGCTGCGGGCGCCCCCAGCCACTCTGCGCGGCCTGCCGATCCAGCCGTCTCCACCGGAACAGCTCCGTGCGAGACAGGCTTCCCGTAGTGGGTCGGCGTTCTACTTCACTTCACTTCATCTCGATTCCAGCGTCTCGAGTAACACCGCCGCCGGCCGTGTGTTGTAGTTGCGTTGGTAGGAATCATGCGCAGCGTCCCGCGGGAAGTATTCGTCCGCCGGATACGGATACCGCGACATCGCATGAAACGGGAGCGGTTGAACCGTGGAAGAGAAGGCGGTATTCGGATCGCGATCCTTAGCCCAACCGTCTACCTTGAGCAAAAAGTCGCGGGTCCATCCGGCGCGCGGCGCGGCGAGAGCTTCCACCGGGAACTGCAAGCGCACCTCGTCTCCCGAGCCCATGATCACGAACCGGTCATCGACGTCGCGCAACAGGTTATCCACCGGCCCGAATCTCGTATAGAGCCCCGGCGTGGGATTCCAGAACGAAGCTGGCGTTACATGATCGTAGAAAAATGTATCCGGCTGCATCCGCCGCGGGTCGATGCGCGTTTCCGAGAATCCGCGAAAATGCAGATCGGCGGAGTCAAAAGGTATGCGAACCGGTTGAACGTCCGCGTCCGAAGCGCCCTCGCTCAAGAAGATCTCATCCCAATAAACGCACAGATTGGTGACGATCCGGACCTTGCGCCTCGCCGAAAGAAACTCCACTGGGACCGCGATGGTCTTGGGCTTTCCGGCCGGCATGCCCATGTCGGCATTCACGGTTTTCCACGCGCCGTGGGCATCCTGCACCTGAAGGTACGGCATGACCAGGCCGTCCTTCGATTCCTGTGCGGCCCTGCGGAAGGTGCTGCCATCCGGCCAATCCACCCATCCGTTCAGCACCAGGATCGCCTTGCCGGAGGGCGCCGCGGACCCAAAATCCAGATCGAGCGAATGCAGCTCCGCCACTCCCGTTTCCGAACGCCGGAAACCGTCCGGATAGCGCTGGTCCTTGGCCATCAATTGCGGCAAGACATCCTCGCCGTGGCCATTGCGAGCGGTCTTGGGATAGATCCGGCGCTCGACGCCGAACAGGCGGAACTCAGGATACGGCGGGCTCTTGAACTTCTCGTTGGTGAAGATCTCAGTGCCGGCCGGATGATCCACCGCGTATAACTCGATCTGATCCAGATACGAAACTTCGCTCAACTCTTCGGTGACGCGAATATCATAGCGGCCATGAATCGGCTGCAGCGCCCGGCCGGGGATCTGCACCCACTCCTGGTGATCCACCGGAAAGTAACTTCCATCGCCATCGCGGGCGCCCAGCGGAGCCACTCCCAGGACATCGGTAATGAACTGGAATTGGCGCCCGTTCCAGGTCCAGATCATCGGGCAGGAGCCGGACAATCGTTGCGCCTCCGGATAGACGTGCGTCTGATTCGCTGTCTGCCGGACTTCGTTCTGGATCAGCCCGTTCGGCCACGTGATGCGTATGACATCAATGGAAGCATGCTCTCCCGCGTCGAACAGCAGCGGCACGCCATTGTAGAACTGGCGGCGATACAAAGCGCCGGCCTTCATCTCGACCAACGCGTCCTGAGCCAGCTTGAGACTTCGCACGCCTTTGAGCTGAACACGGATCCAGTGATGGTTTTGGTTGCTCTGATTGCGCAGGAAATAAATGCCTCCATCCGCATAGATGAGTGCGCGGTCCAGCCGGCCGGTTCCGTCGAAGTCGGCATCCACCTGCTTCCGATTCGCCGCGGAACGGCCGCTAAACGCCTCCACCGTGTATCTGCCTCCCAGTTGATCGCGATACAGCACCGGAGCGCGGCCCGGATAGAACACGGCCAGATCGAAAGCTTTGCTGTCGGGAGCCACGCGCGTCTTCTCCACAGAAGCCACATCGCCCTTCACGAACGGGAAATCCTCGGTCCGATCCGCCCATCCCGCAGCCCCCTGATTCCGCAACAGCGCCGGCTGCCGTCCCAGCAGGATAAGATCCAGGTCGTAATCGTGATCGTAATCCATCCATACCGCGCGATCGAAACGCCCGGCCGGTAGCATCGCCCGCTCGCGGACGAATTTGCCGCCAGTGTTGCGATACAGAACCGGACCGGTCCCCGTCAACACGCATAGATCCATCAGGCCGTCGTCGTTAAAGTCGCCCGGAGCGACGTCGATCACGCCGGTCAGCCCTTCCAGTCCAGTGACGGCGGCAAGGCGCTGCCCCTTGAGGAACAGCCGGATTCCTCGCGAGGACCACACCAGAAGGTCGGTTTGGCCGCTGCCGGTGGAATCGATTAGGGTGAGGCCCGCGGTGGCTGGATACACCGTTCCATCCAGGCGAGTGTCGGCGAACTTGGGCTCCGGCGTCGCTGCTGTTGCCGCGCGAGCCTCCGGCGGGTCGTAGATTTCCGCGTAATTGCACCACTCCACGTTCTCCGGGATCACCCAGTTTTTCTGCAAATCCCGAATGCGCTCGAAATCGGCCAGGTAGCGCGCCGCTTCTCCGGTGTTTCCCTCCAGCCGGTGCAGGTTGTAAAGTTGGAACCGCGCGGCCGCCAGCAGCGGATCCAGCTCGGCGGCTTTTTCGAATTGAGCCTGCGCTTCCTTGCGCCGGTCCATCTGGTTGTAGAGCGTGCCCAGTTGATAATGCGCGACGGCCTCGTCCGGCGCTCTCGCCAGCATGCCCTCGAATTGCTCGATGGCTCGCTTCGTGTCGCCCTGGCGCTTATAGTAGATCCCGAGATTGAACCAGGTGTGCGGCAGCGAAGGATCCTGGCGCTGCACTTCTTGTAAAAGCTGGACCGCCTCCGCTTCCCGCCCTTGCACCTTGAGCAACGCCAGCGCGTAGTTCAGTTTGTCGCGTGCGGAATCGGGCGCGATGGCGAGCGCCTGCTGGAACTCCCGGACCGCCTCCTGCTGGGTGGTGGGGTTCTCATAGAACGCCTTGCCGAGATTGCGATGCTGATCGAGCAGGTCCTGATTGCGCGGTTTGGAACACCCTGCTGCCAGAATGAATGCAAGTAAGATAACTGTGAAGGCGACAAAGCTCCGCTGCCACGTTCCCCGGCCGGTCCAATACATGCTGTGCGACCTATTTAACTCCTTTTCGCGTAGCACTGCAACCGCGCCCCGGCAGGCATGCCGCTCGCCCTCGACCCGGTTTTCAAAGACACGATATTCCCGCGTTTTTCCTGAAACAAACAGAAATAAGATTTCCTTTGTGTTTGATTTGTTTCGAGTGGATGGGGTATATTCGTAGCGCTTGCATCGAATAGTCCTGTTGTTCGCAGCCTTCCTTGCGGTCTGCCCATTATCCGCTCAAGGTACGGCTCCAGCCAAGGAATTCGAGGTGGTTTCCATCCGGCCTGTCGAGGAACTCACAATGGAAGAGCGCTTGGCCACCGTCAGGTCGCGCCAGACCAAAATCTCCCCGGACTCGGTCAGGATGCCCTACGAAACCATGACGCAAATACTCCAGCGTGCATTCGGCCTGGCTAAGTCGCAGGTGGTTGCCCCAGATTGGACAGAATTGCAGCACTTTAGCATTGCGGCAAAGCTGCCCGGCGGCGCCACTCAGGCCGACGTTCCAGAGATGCTCAAGCATATGTTATCGGCGCGTTTCCACCTGGCTTACCACACCGAGGTCAAGAACACTCGCGCCCTGGTGCTGACCGTGCAAAAGAGCGGCGTAAAGGCGGAAAAAGCCGCAGAATCTCCCCTGCGAACGCGTCCAATCCCCCATTTGGGATATCATTACGAACTCGCAACGACGTCCGCCGGCCTCGCCAACTTTCTGAAGAGGGTTACATTTTTCCCCGTGATTGACCGGACTGGTCTGCTCGATTCTTATTTGTTCTCCTTCGACTTCTACCCATTCGGAAAGCTGGATGCCGACGGGAAACCTCCGGAGCCGCCGGCCAGCGATTTGATTACCAGCTATTGCCAGCATTTGGACGAGGCATTGGCTCCGCTTGGCCTGCGTGTCGCGTTGTCCAAGGCTGATCTGGAGAACGTGATCATCGACCACCTGGATCGCCAGCCGACCGAGAATTGAGCCAAACCGTCTGCTCTGAGCGTCTCAAAGGTCGCCGGCGCCATCTCCACGGAGTATTATGAGTTGGTCAAGCGCCATTTTGAATCAGGTTATGAGAGCGACAAGGACACTGCTGAAACCGAGCCGCCAACGGCCGCGCCGTGCGTTCTGACATGTACCGTCTATTTTGTTTCCTGCTCTGCGCGTCGCTATTGCCCGTTGGCGCGAGCGCGGAAGTCATCTGCGCGCTCGGGGCCCGCGTTTCTTCTTACGACGCCAAACTCGATCAGCGTCCCACCGCCGACGCCATGCAGCTGGCCGGCCGCATGAACGCGGCGCTCTCGCCCACTTGCACGCCGCAGTGCCCGCAGATCGCGATTTACCGCAACACCACGGCGCCCAACGCCATGCTGGTGGTCACTTCCGACCAGGCGAAATTTGTGTACGCGCCGCAATTCTTCAGCGACGTCTATGACAAATACGGAGACGGCGCCATCATTGCGATCATCGCCCACCTGTACGGGCACGCCCTGAACGAAGTTCACCCTGCCCCGTGGATGAAGACCGAATGGACGCAGGAGCTCCGCGCCGATGCCTGGGCCGGCTGCGCGCTGGCCAAGAGCGATCAGAGTTCGAACGACTTGGCGGAGGCTCTCACCGCCGTTTCGAAATATCCGCCTCCCAATGATTCCAACTGGTCCCTGCGTGTGTCGGCTCTGCGGCTCGGATATATCAATTGCGGAGGGGATGGGTCCAAGTTCGACAGCGCCGTAAAGGTACGATAACGATAAGAGGGCGAAATGAGCGCAATCACTCTCAAGGTGAATGGCCAGACCCACCTGGTCGATGTAGATCCTTCGACGCCGCTGCTGTACGTTCTGAGCGACGATCTCGAACTTCGCGGTCCCAAGTTCGGCTGCGGCTTAGGCCAGTGCGGAGCGTGCACCGTGATCCTGAAAGGCTCGGCTGTGCGCTCCTGCGTCACGCCGGTGAAAGCCGCCGCCGGACTGGAGATCACCACGCTGGAAGGTTTGGGAACGCCCGAGAAACCACACCCCATCCAGCAAGCCCTCATCGATGAACAAGCTGCGCAGTGTGGCTTTTGTCTGAACGGTGTGATTCTGACCGCCAAGGCGTTCCTGGACAAACACCCGCGCGCCACCCAAGAAGAAATCGAGCAGGCGCTTTCGGGCGTGCTTTGCCGCTGTTTCACGCATGTCCGGATGTATCAGGCCATCCAGAAATATGCCAAGGAGATGGCGCGGTGAAAACGCTCATGACACGGGACGCTAGAGCGGCGCTCGCGCACAGCGGATTCTCACGCCGCAATTTTTTGAAAACTTCTGGCGCGCTGATCGTCGGCTTTTCCATGGCGGAAAGGCAAGGTAGTGCGCAAGGGCCTGGCGGGCTGCGAGGGCCGTCGCCTGGCTCGCCGCCCCTCAATCAAGTCGATTCGTGGATCGCCATCGCCGCCGACGGCAGCGTGACGGCCTATAGCGGCAAGGAGGAACTGGGCCAAGGCATTTCCACCGCCCAAGCGCAGTTGGTAGCCGAGGAATTGTCGGTGCCCTTCGAGCGCGTGAAGCTGATTTACTGCGACACCGCGCTGACACCGGATCAGGCTTACACTTCGGGCAGCCAATCGCACCCCGCGAATTTCAACCATGCCAACCTCGCGCAGGCTGCAGCCACGGCCCGCGAAGCGCTGATCCAGAGGGCGTCGCAGAAACTCGGCGTGCCTTCGGATCAATTGGCAGCGGCCGATGGTGTGATCAGCGCCAAGAGCGATCCGTCGAAGAAAGTGACCTACGGCCAACTGGTGGGCGGACGGAAGTTTCGTCTGGCGCTTGATCCGTCCGCCAAACGCAAACCGCCCAGCGAGTGGACCGTGCTGGGAAAGCCCGTGCAGCGCCGCGACATCCCCGAAATCGTTACGGGGCAATTCGAATTCGTCCACAACGTGCGCGTGCCCGGTATGCTGCACGGCCGCGTGGTGAGGCCTCCGTCCCCCGGTGCTGCGGTGATGAGCGTCGACGAAGCCTCCGTCGCGGGCATGCCTGGCCTGGTGAAAGTGGTGGTCAAAAAGAATTTCGTCGGCGTGGTGGCGGAAAAACCGTGGCAAGCGTTGCAGGCTGCCGAAAAGCTGAAAGTGACGTGGAGTGCGGGCAGCAAATTGCCAAACTCCGCGGATTTTTACGAACAACTGCGCAACCAAAAACCCACCCGCGACCTTTTGCTGCTGGATTCGAAAGATGTGGAACAGAAGCTGGGCCAGGCCGCAGCGGTGCTGAAGGCCACCTACCTTCATCCCTATCAAGCGCACGGATCGATGGGCAGTTCCTGCGCGGTTGCCGACGTACGGGGCGACAAAGCCACCATCTGGTCGCCCACGCAGGGCGTCTGGTACCAGCGCAGCACGGCCGCCATGGTGCTGGGTCTGAAACCCGAGAATGTGCACGTCATCTTTCGCAGAGGCGCTGGTTGCTATGGGCTCAACGCCGCCGACACGGTGACTTACGATGCC
Organism: Bryobacterales bacterium; assembly: GCA_963776805.1. Lineage (GTDB taxonomy): Bacteria > Acidobacteriota > Terriglobia > Bryobacterales > Bryobacteraceae > Palsa-89. Next base: position 1,185,075 of record CAVZOD010000025.1, on the reverse strand, counting down.
GCTCTACTCTCTCAAGCCGCCGGCAAACCGGTACGAGTGCAGCTCACGCGCAAAGACGAATTGACTTCGGAAAATTACGGCAACGCTTTCTTGATGGACGAGCGCGCGGGCCTGGATGCCCAGGGCAACATCATCGCCTGGGACCACGAAGCCTGGTCTCCGACGCTGGGGAATCGGCCGGGGCCGGGCACTCCCGGCAATGTCATCACGGGCGCATTAGTCGGTTTCGAACCGGAAGAGTTCACGCCGCGCTCGCCTGCGCCCGAGCCGCGCGGCTTCAACAACAACAGCAACGGAATTCCGTCTTATGCCGCCGCTTTGTTTGACGGGGTTCCCAAAGGCGCCGGCACGGTTCAGAGCGCGCGCGTGCTGGTTCACAACATTCCGTCGCCTTTTTTCACCGGCCCGCTGCGATCTCCCGCGCGATTCCAGAACACGTTCGCGCAGGAGTCCTTCATGGACGAACTGGCGGCGCACGCCAAGGCGGACCCGGTCGAGTATCGATTGCGCCACTTACGAAACCAGCGCGTGATCGGTGTGCTGCAGGCAGCGGCGAAAGCGGCAAATTGGGAAGCGCGTCCATCGCCGCGCTCCGGATTGAGTAAGACCGGTCTGGCAACGGGCCGCGGCGTGGCGTGCGTCGCTTATGAGGGAGACAACGGATACACGGGAATCGTCACCGAGGTGGAAGTGGATCAGGCTACCGGAAAAATCGCGGTAAAGCGCGTGGTGGTCGCCATCGATGCCGGCCCCATCTCCAATCCGGACGGCCTCAAGAATCAGGCCGAAGGCGGAGCGCTTCAGGGCATGAGCCGCGCCTTACTGGAAGAGGTCACCTGGGATGATCAGAAGATCACATCGATTGACTGGCGAACGTATCACACCTTGCCGGTTGGCTTCAGCATTCCGAAAGTGGAATGCGTGCTGCTGAACCGTCCGGATGAAGAAGCCACCGGCGCGGGCGAGACCGCCATCACCGTCATTGCCGCCGCCATCGGCAACGCCGTGTTCGATGCCACGGGCGCACGGCTCCGCCAGATTCCCTTCACAGGGGAGCGCGTGAAAGCTGCGCTCAACATCCGGGCATAACATCCGAGCATAATATCTGACTACGCATTTGCACCGGAACGGATATACTGGCGGATTCGATCCCTCGAAAGCCGGAGACTGTATGAAACATTTTGCATTCGTTGCCCTAATGGCGACCTTCGTCGCTGTGGCCCAGACGCCCCAGGCCGAGAACGCCCGTCTTGGGTGGGCGTTTCTGACACCCGACAAACAACAGCCGCCCGCCCATGAAGAGAGCGGACCAATCCACATCCCGGGCAGTTCGAAAGAATACACCGCGGCCGAGATCGACAATCTATCGAGTCCGCCGGATTGGTTTCCCGGCCAGTTCGGAGCAGCGCCGTCGATTGTGCAGCACGCCAAAGGCGCGGCGCTGGCGTGCGGGTCGTGCCACTTGATGTCGGGACATGGCCACCAGGAATCGGCCGACCTGGCGGGACTGCCCGTCGATTACATCGTGCGCACGATGGAGGATTTCAAGAGCGGCACGCGCATTGATCCAGCGCGCATGAACGTAATCGCCAAGGCGATGTCGGACGAAGAGATTCGGCAGGCCGCCGAATATTTCGCCGCGCTGAAGCCGGGCGGCTGGATCAAGGTGGTGGAGACCGACACGGTGCCGAAGACCTACGTCGCGGTCAAAGGGCGGCAACGCCTGCCCTTGCCGAACGGGGGCACGGAGCCGCTGGGCGACCGGATTATCGAGCTTCCGCAGGATATGGCGAGAGCCACCAGCCGCGATCCTCACTCGGGATTCGTGGCCTACGTTCCGGTGGGCAGCGTGCAGAGAGGCGAGGAACTGGTGAAGACCGGCGGCGGGAATAAAACCATCGCTTGCGCGATTTGTCACGGCGATTCGCTGCAGGGTTTGGGCGACGTTCCCCGGATCTCCGGCCTGCATCCGGCTTATGTCGCGCGCCAGCTCTACGGTTTTCAGACCGGCTCCAATCACAGCGTGTCGTCGGCGCTGATGAAGAAGGTGGTCGCGAATCTTACTCCCGATGACATTCTGGCGATTGCGGCGTACGCAGCGACGCAGTAATTCAGCAACCAAGAGGAGAAGATCATGAGGCCAATCAAAATCTTTGCGGTGGCGCTGGCGATTTCGGCCACTGCCATGGCGCAAGACAATTCCAATATTGATAAGTTCGTGATCTCCGGCGCGGCAGCCAAGAAGGCCATGAATCGCGAGATCTCCGCGGACACGGCTGAGAAGATCACGCGGGCCTGTGTGAACTTCGCCAAGGAACACAACATCGCGGTGAGCGTATTCGTGCTGAACCCCACGGGGCAGATCGTGCACGCGCATCGCATGGACGGCCAGGTTCCCATCAACGTCGAGACAGCGCTCCTCAAGGCCAAGAGCGTGCTTTACACGCGCGATTCCACGCATGCGCGCGCCAACATGGTGGCGAACAACCTGGCGTTGCAACTGCGCTGGTCGCAGATCGGCGTGTTTCCCACGTCCGGCGGACTTCCGATTATGGTGGACGATCAGATGATCGGCGCGATCGGCGTGGGCGGATCGAATCAGGATGAAGAGTGCGCTTACCAGGCCCTGACCAGCGTAGTGGGTCCGCAGCCTCCACTGGCGCCCAAGCTTCCTCCAGCGCCGCCGCGCCCCTAGGCTGATCTATGCTCCCGCCAGCGCGGGCGTTTTGCGGCGTGATTTTGGAACCGACGGCGCACCGGCCGGCGCATCGTCCATCGGCAAGCTGAAGCGGCGGATTCCGTCATAGGCGTAGAGCGCGCCCGCTACCGCTCCGGCAGTGGGCACCAATCCGATTTCTCCCGCGCCTTTGGCTCCGTAGCCGCCCACTTCGTCGGGAACTTCAATGAGGATCACGTCGATCTGCGGCGTGTCTTTGGCTTTGAGGATTCCGCAATCGCGCAGCAGCAAGGAATCGGGCTTGCCGCCGGTGCTCGTGAAATTCTCCGACAGCGCATATCCCAGGCCCATGTGCACTCCGCCTTCCACCTGTCCGGCGCAGCCTTTCGGATTGATGGCCCGCCCCACATCGTGCGCAGCCACCACTCGCTCCATGCGGCCGTCATCGTTGAGGATCACGACCTGCGTGGCGTAGCTGAACGTCATGTGCGTGGTGGGATTCGTCAGCGCTTCGGGAGTGCCGGGCTTGGTGGTGAAGTTGCAAACGTAGTCGCCCGTATATTCGCGACCGGCAAGTTGCGCGAGCGTGGAATGCTTGAGATCGTCCGCCAGTTGAACCGCCGCGCGCTGCGCCGCCGCACAACTCAGCGTGGTGGCGCGCGATGCCCAGGTTTCGCCGCATTTGGCGCCCAGCGCTTTGTCCCAGCGGACGTCCATGATGTCCGGGGACAGGCCTGTTTCTTCGCAAACTGCCTGCCGGATGGTAGTAAACAGGCCCTGTCCCATCTCGGTATAACCCGTGAGGACTTCGAGACGCCCGTTCTCCAGCACCCGGATGGCGGCGTGTCCGCTATCGATGGTGCCGTTCCCGATGCCTGTGCTCTTGATGCCACAGCCGATGCCGGCGTACCGGGCGTTCTTGTAGATATCCTTCACCGCTTCCAAACTGCGGCGCAATCCGAGCACGCTTTCGCGCATGATCTGTCCGGTAGCGAAGGCGTCGCCGGGATTCAATATGTTGCGTTCGCGAATGTCCCAGCCGTCCAGGCCCACGCGTTCGGCGAGCAAATCCATGATGCCTTCCATGGCAAAATGAGCCTGGTTGGTGCCGAAGCCGCGCATGGCGCCGCTGGTGGGATTGTTGGTGAACACGGATTGCGCCTGGGCATCGACGTTGGGCACGCGGTATGGCCCGCAGGAATGACAGGCGGCGCGCAGCAGGCATTTTGCACTGGTGCCGGCGTAGCCGCCCACATCCCCGACGATGCGAACCCGCACTGCCAGCAGATGGCCTTCCGCGTCGGCGCCCACGGTGTAGCTCAGTGTCATGGGGTGGCGTTTGGGATGCAGTTGCGTGGATTGCCGGCGCGTCAAAACCGTTTTCACCGGGCGCCCGAGCAGATGCGCCGCCAGCGCGGTCTGCACTTGGATGGACAGCTCTTCCTTGGCTCCGAACGCGCCGCCGCTGGATGCCAGCGCGACCTCGACATCTTCGGGCGCAAGATTCAAAGAGCGGGCAATCTGGTTCTGATCGAACGTGGAGCCCTGGCTTTGCGAGAAGACCTTTACGCCTTGTCCCTGCGGCATGGCCAGGCAGGCTTCGGGCTCAAGAAACGCCGGTTCGATGGGTTGCGTCCGGAAGGTTTGTTCGATGACGTGCGTGGAGGCGGCCAGCGCGGCGTCCACATCGCCTCGCGCAAAAGCGGTAGTGTCGAGCAGGTTTGGATGCGTGTGCAAATTGCCTGGACAATGCACCTGGGGCGCGCTGGGCGCGAGGGCGGCGACGGGATCGGTGACCGGCTCGTATACTTCGTACTCCACTTGGACGCGATCCGCAGCCTGGCGCGCGTGAAACGGCGTGTCGGCCACTACGAGCGCGAGAATATCGCCCACGCAGCACGTGGTTTCGCCAACCGCGACAAAAATCGGCAGATCGGGAATCGCAAGCCCGGTGCCGCGCGGTCCGGGAACGTCGGTGGCGGTGAAAACTCGTTCCACTCCCGGCATCTCGAGCGCGCGCGACGTGTCGATGGCCAGAACCTTCGCGCGCGGATGGGGGCTGAGCACCGGCGCGGCGTTGAGCATTCCGGGAACATGCATGTCGTCGACGAACGGCTTGGCGCCCAGGGCCTGCTCCAAGCCCATATAACGCGACGGCGACTGGCCGATGCCATTGCCGCGATGCCCGTTCTTGGTGGTTCGGGTCAGGCCGAAATCTTCGCCGAAGTACGAATGGCGGCGCGGTTCTTCGCGCGGGAGCTCTTCGCGATTCAGCCAGACTTCGCTGGCGGTTTGGATGGCGTCGATGATGCGCGCGTAGCCCGTACAGCGGCACAGATGGCCGTCCAGCGATTTCGCGATCTCTTCCCGGCTTTGAGTGCGATTGCGCTGCAGCAGTCCCGCGGCGCGTATCACAATGCCGGGAATGCAAAAACCGCACTGGACGGCGCCCTCCAGCAAAAAGGCTTCACCCAATACGCGACGCAGGTTGTCGGGCACACCCTCGAGCGTGACCACCTCTCGGCCTGTCATGTGTTCCGGCTGCCGCAGACACGCGAACACGGGTTGGCCATCCACCAAAACGGCGCAGCATCCGCAAGCGCCTTCCGGAGAGCAGCCGTTCTTAGGGGAAACGATCTCACATTGCTCGCGCAGAACTTCGAGAAAGTCCATGCCCGGCTCGTAAAACACCGTGGCCGGCTTGCCGTTCAACGTGAATGTGGTCTGGGGCATTCGTCGGCTGTCCGCCCGCCTGCTCTTCAGGCTATCAGAATTGTCTGGCGGATCAATGGGAGGGTGAGGCTCCTTGGGGGCCTGTAGGTGTGGCCCGGGACACCTGGCACGGGAAGCCAGCCCGGGAAGCGAGCATTTGACACTCTCGAGATGCCGGTGATATAGTCCCCCCAAATGTATTCCAACATCGTGCGGAATGCGGCAAAATTTGGCGTTGCGGCGGCTGGGTTGCTCATGATCGCTGTATCGCTTTCGGCTCACCATGGACAGGCGGGCTACAACACCACGGAAACCGTCACGGTGAGCGGCGCGCTCACTGAATTTCAGTTCGTGAATCCGCACTCCATCGTGAATCTCGAGGTGAAGGATGACAAAGGCGAAACCGCGATGTGGCAAGGCGAGCTTACTAGTCCCAATCACCTGATTCGGGCCGGCTGGACGGCGACTACCTTGAAGCCGGGCGACCAGGTCACCATGGCCGGCTATCGCGCCAAAAGCGGCGCGAATTCCATGTGGATCACGAAAATCTCCGTCAATGGAGACCAGCTCAAGATGGGCGCGGGAAATTAAATGAGAACCTGCGCCATTGCGCCGGCCGGTGTGTTTCTCGCCGCTCTCGCGCTCCCGTGCCTCGGCTTCGGCCAAGCGGCGCCCTCTTCGGAGGCGACTCCGGATCTTTCGGGCGTCTGGAATGTGAAAGGCTCGCCGGCCACCCGCTACCTGTCCTGGGGATTCAGCAAAGAAGAACTACCCATGACTCCCTGGGCGGAGGAACGATTTAAGGCCACCAAGCCGTCCTTCGGACCTCGCGCCGTGGAAGATTCGAACGATCCGGTGAACCCCACCACGCTCAGCGCCGTCGGCTGTTTTCCTCCCGGCATGCCGCGGCTGTATCTACAGCCGTTTCCGATGGAAATCATTCAAACGCCCGGCCGCGTGCTGATGCTGTTTGAATTCTCGCACTACATCCGGCAAATCTTTACGGATGGCCGCAAGCACGACACCTCGCTCGGCCCGACGTGGCTGGGCGACGCGATTGGCCACTGGGAAGGCGACACCCTGGTGGTGGATACGATCGGCTTCAATGATAAAACGTGGCTGGATCGCGCCGGTCATCCGCACAGCACGCAACTGCATCTCGTGGAGCGCATCCGGCGGGTGGATCACACCACTTTACAGGACGAGATCACCATTGAGGATCCCATTGCGTATACCAAGCCTTGGGGCGGACAGATTACGTTTCAGCTCCATCCCACGTGGAACCTCACGGAAATGATCTGCGAGGACAACGTGAACTTTGACCAGTTCTTGAAAAACGAAGCCAAGCCAAAAAAATAGCTGAGTTCTGTGATCGCCGGCCTTACTGACCGGGACGAATCTTTCACTCGTTCTCCGGCGAACATTTCGCCGGCGTTTGATGGCGCCTTTCGAATTTGGACCAATTTTTGAAAAACGAAGCCAAGCCAAAAAATAGCCGACTTCTGTGGGCGTTCCGGCCTTATCTGACCGCGACGAATCTTTGGACGCGTTCCCTGGCGACACTTCGCCCCTGTCGGACAACGTTTTTCAAAAACGAAGCCAAGCCAAAAAATAACCGACTTGTGATCGTTCGGTTGCCTGACCGGGGGGGACCTCTGCACACGTTGCCCGGCGAACACTTCGCCTTTGTTTGATGGCGCCTTTCGAATTTGGACCAATTTTTGAAAAACGAAGCCAAGCCAAAAAATAGCCGACTTCTGTGATCGCCGGCCTTACCTGACCGGGATGAATCTTTGCACTCGTTCTCCGGCGAACACTTCGCCCGTGTAGATGTCGCCTTTGGAATCCACCGCGATCATGTGCAGGCCGAAGAATTGGCCGCCATTTTCGCCCATTGTTCCCATTTGGCTCACCAGCTTGCCGTCCTCGCGATTGAGGAACCAGATGTGGTTATTCGTGAGATCGGAGATATAGAGGAAGCGCTGCTTCTTGTCGGCGGAGAACATGACGCCGCCGGTGGAACCGCCCACGCCCGTGGTGGGTGCCAGGATGAATTCTTTCATGAACTTGCCCTGCTTGGTGGTGACATGGATGCGGTTGGCCATGCGGTCCGCGGCGTAAACCAGCCCATCGTTCGATATATTCAGCGTGAGGTGGCCGCGGAATTCTTTGGGCTCAGGGCCGCCGGGAGTATAGGCGCGGTCGGCGTCGCTGGTGCTCATCTCCGACAACGTGTGACCGTAAGCGCCCCAGCCGCGCTTGAATTTCAGGGTGTCGAGGTCGAAAACCATCACGCGGCCACCCAGGTAATTGTCGGCGGCATAAAGCTCGCGCACCGGCTCGTCCAGGCGTATCTCTTCGATGCCGCCTACGATCATCGGCGTAGTGGGAGGATACTTGGCGCGAAAGGCTGCCGTGGCTGCCTCACGAGCCGCCATGTCTGCTGGGCTGGGCGAGCGGCGGCCGCCGGGAGGCGTGATAAACCCAGCGACGGGACCGGCGCTGCCACGGCCGGCGACGTGGGCCGAAGTCAGGGGCGGATCGGGCGCTTGTCCGGGCGGCCTCTCGGGAGTGCGCGGAACTTCGCCCACCACCTGGCCGGTTTTCGGGTCATACTTGCGAACCGTATCTTGCCCGATGTAGACGAAGCCTTTGCTGTCCACCGCCATGCCGTGCCCCTGGGGCGCATCAAACGAACCGATGACGTTGCCGTTTTTATCGATGTGGATCATGGAGGGCGGCCGGACACAGCAATCGGCTAACGGAGGATGCAACTCCGCTTCGAGCTCAATGTCCGTCAGGTCGTTCGGGCGATCCAAGACCCAGACGTTGTCGTCCTTGTCGACGGCCAGTCCCGTGACGCCGCCCATCTTCCACTTGTTCGGCAGCGGCTGGGGCCAGGTGGGATCGAACTTGAACTTGGGTGTGTTCTGCTGCTGCGCTGGGAGCGGCCGGAGCAGGAAGAGACAGCCGGCGCCGGACACCACCGCGAGGGTCCCGATCCAGGCGCGTTTGTGGATGTTCATGAATCCTCCGTCCGGAGAATTATACGCCTGTTGCGGGACGAATAATTCAATGTTTCACGGGCGCAGCCGGTCTTTCGAAACGCGCCGCGTCCATCGGGGCATTCGGCTGGATCTCAGTAAGCTGGGTGATCGATTTTCCGTCTAACCAGGTGACCGTGACGAGAAAGGGCATTCGAACGCCGGCCACTTCGCGATAATCGGCGTAGTCGATCTGAGTGGGATTCAAGCCGACCGGCGAGTCCGTATAACGAACCAGGCGCAGCAGCAGGCCCGATTTGCTATCGAAATACAGATTTACCGGGTAGCGGCCGTCGCCGGTGGCCTGCAGCATCTGCACATCGTGCCAATCGATGGCGGGGGAAGCACCGGTGCGCCATTGCGTCAGAGCTTGTGGCAGGCGCGCGGGAAAAGCCAGAGCTGCATCCAGTCTGGCACCGGTTAAATCGGTTCCCGTGAGTTCCAGCAGCGCGACTGGCCGCTCCGTGGCAGGCCCGGCGATCCAACCAGTGCGGCCGTCGAACGTGGTAGCGCTGTCTCCAGCGGAGGTGTGCACGATGGTGGTGAGCTGATCGGGAGCCTTGGCGAATACATCGACGGGATGCTTCTCATCTTGATAGCCCTGATACGTCCCTTTGGCGGCGAAACTGGTGATTTTGGATAGTCGATCGGCCCCGCCGATGGCTTGGATGTATTTGTCGAGAATCTGATCCGGGGACTGCGTTTTACCGGCCGGCTCGCGGAATTGATCGGGCTCTTTCATCTGCGGCGGTCCGTACAGATCCGCCAGGCTGGGAGTAACGTCGGGACGCTCCACGCCGCGATGGCAGGAGTAGCAGGTGATCTCGCGCTTTCCACCGAAGTAGTTCTTGTTGATGGCGTTCATGATGCCGATCATGGCGCGCGCGGTGTTTTTGCGCGGATTGTCGTCGGCGTATTTCGCCCAACTGCCGCCGCTTTCGGCGCTGTGGCAATCGGTGCACGTTTCGCCCAGGGAGGCTGAAAAGAATCCCATGGTGGCCATGAACTCGTCCACTGGAATGCCTTTGAGGATGCGAACGTTCTTGAAGACTTGATCGGACATCGCCGGTTTTTGCGGCGGAGTTTGCGCGCAGGCGGCGGCCGTGACCAGCCAGCCGATTATTGCGATTTTGCGCGGCACGGAAGAATTATACACGCGCTTGCGCCAGTTGCCGAAAAATGGATATTACGGCGGCGGTGTCTTGCAGGCCCATGCCTTGCCCGGCCGCGGCTGTGAATAGGGGAGCCGCGGTGCTGAACAAGGGGACCGGGCATTTCGATTCGCGGGCGAAATTCGCGATGATGTCCAGATCTTTTTGGAAGACATTCAGCTTCATCATCGGCGTCGCGTAAGCGCTGGCTGCCATGCTGGGACCGCGCACTTCGAGCATGCGCGAGGTGGCCGCGCTATCGGTGAGCACTTCCACCAGCATGGACGGATCCAGGCCGGCCCGCTCGCCCAGAACAATTGCTTCGGCCGCGGCGGCAACGTGGATGGCAACCAGCAAGTTCGCGATATATTTCAGTTTCGATCCCGCGCCGAACGGGCCAACGTATCGAACCGAGCGCGCGAGATGGCCGAGAAATTCGCGGGCTCGTTCGAAGTGGTCCGGATCGCCGCTGGCGAAAATCGCGATGTCCTTGGCTTGCGCCTGTGGGCCGGTACCGCTGATGGGGGCGTCCATCATCGCGATGCCCGCGCCGGCCAGCCGCGCGCGCACGTGTTCTTTATCTTCGAGCGAAAGCGTACTGGTCTCGACAACCAGAAGGCCGGGCCGCGCCGCGGCAATGACACCCGCTTGGCCCAAGAGCGCGTCTTCAAGCGCGGTAGCGCTTGGCAGCGACGTGAGGATCACATCGGCCTCTTCGGCCACCTCTCTCGCGCTGGTGCAACCGTGGCCTCCGGCGGCGTTCAAGGCGTGGATCTTTTCCGGAAGCAAATCATAACCGGAGGTGCGAATTCCGGCGGCGGCCAGATGTTTCGCGAAAACTCCGCCCATGATTCCAAGCCCGATGATCCCGATTCCAGCGCTTGGAAGGCTCACATCATTTGCGCTCATGGTCTAGAATCTTCTCATGCCACGCCGACATTGCAAAACCCTCTTGTGCCATGGGAGTAAGTTTATTTGGATCGCGATCGCGGCGGCCAGCGCCTGGGCGCAGAATCCAACCGCAAAACAAGTGCCCGACCCGTTGGCGGCCGACCCGCAACATACCCGATTGGAACTGGAGAACCAGTGGGTGCGCGTGTTTGAGGAACACTTGGGTCCGCATGAAACGATGCCGATGCACCAGCATCCGGCGCCGGGAGCGGTGATCGTTTTCTTGACCGCGCGGAACAACAAGCTCGCATATTTGGATGGATCGGTGAAAACGTTTCAGAATCGGGCTGGCGATGTGATGTGGGCGGCGCCCACCATCCACAAATCGGAAAATCTCACGGGCGCGCCATTTTCGGCGATTCAAATTGAACCGAGGCCGACGGCCAACCCAAAGCATTTTCCCGAGGAAAGTATGGACGCGGTGAAAGTGGATCCGGCGCACTATCGCGTGGTGGCGGAGAACCAATGGATTCGGGCTATCGCGCTGACCGTGGGTCCGCACGAGAAGTTGAAGATGCATAAGCACCCGGCCACCTGGGCCGTGGTGGTCTATCTGTCGGACCAGGACATGCGGCAATATCACGCCGATGGCACAACGCGCGAAAGTCACAATAAGGCCGGTGCAGTCCGTTGGGTTCCGCCGGATGCGGCGCATCAGGATGAGAACCTCAGCGACAAACCTTTTCGGCTGATCCGGATTGAAATGAAGCAGGCTCAAAATTAGCCTTTGGCATGGCCGTCTCACAGGGTTGACAGGGTCGGCCTCTCTTTGATGAACTAGGCTGTCTTACTGGAGGACATTTGGCAAACGTCGGTGCGGTAGGTTTGGACTGGCAGGAGCGGATTAATTGGGACCGGTTGCGGAAATACCGGTTGGAGCGGGCGCGCGAACGGATGAAGGCGCATGGGCTGGGCGCGCTGCTGCTTATGTACGACGAAAACGTGCGCTACGTCACCAGCACGCTGACGCCCGGCTGGAATCGTCTGAAGCCGGGGTTGCGGTATGCGCTGCTGTGCGGCGACGATGCACCGGTGCTGTTTGAGCAGGGCGACATCGGCATGCACATCGCGAAGCATTCGCCGTGGATTCCCAAGGACAACATCCGCTATTCGTACGCGTGGATTAAGGGCGCGGCGGGGCCGGCGTCGCTCCAGCAGGTGGAGAAATTCACCGCCTCCATCAAGGGCGAAATGAAGAAGCGCGGCGTGGACGGGATGAAGCTGGGCGTGGATTTCATCGACATCAACATGATGCGAATTTTTCAGGACGAAAAAATCGCATGGGATGACGGCATGACCGCCATGATGGAGGCGCGCGCGGTCAAGAACCAGGATGAGCACGAATGCATGCGCATTGTCGGCGCCATCGGCGATGCCGCGCACTGGGAATTCATGAAGTTCCTGAAGCCGGGCCTGACCGAGAATCAGCTCACGGCGCATATCATGGAATTCCTCTACAACATTCCGGGCATGGAAGACGTGGAGGACGTGATCGTCTCTTCCGGCCTGAATACCTGGCCGAACTGGCGCAATTTTTCCGATCGCATTATCAAGCCGGGCGATATGGTGTTCATGGATCTGGCCGCGCTCACTTGGAACGGCTATAAATCGTGCTACTACCGGACGTACATGGTGGGACGCGAGCCAAATCAGGAGCAGAAAGATTATTACGCGACGGCGCTGAAGTGGCTTTACGATTCGATCAAGGCTGTGAAGGTGGGCGCTACCACGCGGGACATCGCATCGCAGTGGCCTTCCGCGAAAGAAGCCTGGGGCTACGAAGAGGAAGATCAGGCCGCGGCGAATTTGTGGGGGCACGGGCTTGGGCTGGCGCAATATGACCAGCCGGTGATTTCACGCATCTGGTCGCTCGATCATCCCATCGAGATCAAGGACGGCATGGTGTTCGCGCTGGAGACGCAGCACGGCAAGCCGTATCAGTGGGGCGTGCGGATTGAGGAAATGTTGATCGTCCACCAGGACGGCGTCGAGATTGTTTCGAATTTCCCGGTGCAACAGATCACGGTGGTGGATCCCATGCCCGGTTACTCCGATTACGGCAAGCGCCCCGGGACCTAGGAGCGCGATGCGCCAGTTCGTATTTTCCATCACGGATCCGGAAGCTACCGATGCCGGCCGGTTTGGACCAAAGGCGGCGAATCTCGCGCGTTTGGGCTCGGCGGGGCTGCCGATTCCGGAGGGTTTTTGCGTGGACGCCGAAGCGTATCGGATGCAGATCCGGGCGCTCGGTTTAGAGGCAGACGCGCGCGGGGTTTTCTCGGCAGTGGAGAGCCCGCAAGCGCGCCGGCATGCGCTGGCGATGAAGTTGGGATTGTTGGATCGGCCGATCACGCCATCGGTCCTTGATCCGCTGCTTGCGGCCTGGCACGAGCTGAAGACCAGAACTGGCGCCCTTAGTGTGGTGCGATCGTCGGCGCTGGTGGAAGATCGTTTTGGATCCAGTTTTGCGGGCCAGTTTGAAAGCTTCCTCGGCATCGAGAGCGAAGCGGATTTCATCACCGCGATTCGTTCCTGTTGGGGCGCTCTGTGGGCCACGCGCGCGCTACGCTACATGGCCACGCACGATATCGATGCCGCCGATACTGCCATGGCGATCCTGGTTCAGCCGCTGGTGGCGGCGCGAGCATCGGGCGGGGGATTGAGTCAATCGGCGGAAGGCGGCATGATCCTGAGCGCGACGTGGGGATTGGGTTCGGCGATCGCGCAGGGCGAAGTGACGCCGGATCGCTACGAGCTGTCCCGGGATGGTGCGCTCGCGAGCATCACGCCGGGGCGCAAGGATCATCAAGTGGGCTGCATTCATCGCGAGGAACCCGTGGCGCGAGCTGTGGATCCGGCGCTGGTGGCGAAACCGTGTCTCAGCGAAGAGCAAGCCGTTGAACTCGGCAAGCTGCTGCGAACAGTGGAAAGCCTGATGGCGATGCCGGTGGAGATCGAATGGGCGCTGGACGATTCCGGATTCCAGTTGCTCCAGGCCCGGCCGCTGCACACCGAAGCGGCTGCGATTCCCGACGCGATGTGGCTGCATCGTCCGCGCTTGAACGGCCATGCCGCGGGCGTGGGCTGGGGCGAGGGCCGCGCCTGTGTGATTCAGTGCGAGTGCGAGCTTTCGCGCGTGGCGCCGGGAGATATTTTGGTCACCAGAGTGGCGGGGCCGGCGCTCAGCCACATTTTGACGCGAGTGGCGGGCGTGGTGGCGGAGCGCGGCGGCAGTACATCCCACATGGCATCGCTCGCGCGCGAACGTGGGATTCCCATGGTGCTGGGCGTGCTGGATGCGACGTCGCGCATACCGGACGGGTCGACGGTCGCGGTGGATGGAGTGGCCGGAGTCGTAAGGTGGATGAACTGATGGCGGCGAAGCTGGTGGCTGTTACTGACTCGGTGTTTCCGAATCTCGATCCGGCGGGCGAGGTGTTGGCCAAGATCGGCGCCGAGCTGCGCCTGGCTAAAGCGCCAACGCCCGAGGGGATATTGGAGGTCGCGCGCGATGCCGACGCGTTGCTCGCCACGTACGCAAAAGTGACGCCGGATATGATTTCGCAATTGACGCGCTGCCGCGTCATTGCCCGCTTCGGCATCGGTGTGGATAATGTCGATGTTCCGGCCGCCACCAAGGCGGGCATCGTGGTCACGCGCGTGCCGGACTATTGCCTGGACGAAGTTTCCGATCACACCATGGCGCTGCTGCTGGCGCTGGTCCGCAAGATTCCAGCGTCGAATGCGCGCACGCAATCCGGGCGCTGGGAGATGCGCGCGGTGGTTCCTATTCATCGGCTGCGTGGAACGGTTTTGGGCTTGGTGGCATTTGGGCAGATCCCGCAACTGGTGGCTCCCAAGGCGCAGGCTTTCGGGATTCGCGTGGTCACCTACGATCCTTATGTTTCGAAGCAGACCGTGGCCGATGCTGGCGCGGAATCAGTGGATTTCGATGAGCTGGTGAAGATCTCCGATTACATTTCGATCCACACGCCGCTTCTTCCGGTGACGCGCCATCTGTTCAACGCCGATGTTTTCCGCCGCATGAAACCGGGGGCATATCTGATCAATACCGCGCGCGGGGCCATCATCGATGAAGCGGCTTTGGCGGACGCCTTGGACCGGGGCGAATTGGCGGGAGCCGCGCTGGACGTGATGGAACAAGAGCCGCCGTCCGGCTCGCCATTGTTCGGGCGGGACAACGTGATCGTCACTCCGCATACCAGCTTTTATTCGGAAGAATCGCTGGTGGATTTACAGACCAAGGCCGCCGAAGAAGTGCTGCGCGTGCTGAGCGGGCAGGCGCCGCGAAATCCGGTGAATTCGGAAGTGGTGAAAACGGCTCAGGCCTGAGGGCCAGACCGACGCTGGACGCGGCGGATGCGGGGCAAAGACACGAACTGTGGCACACTAGCCTTAGGGAAGGTCGCCTATGAAGTTCGCTTTGGTTTTCAGAAGATTGATTTCGTTCCCACTGATTTCCTGTCTTTTTCTAGCCTCTTTCGCCCTGGCCTTTGGGCAAACGTCCGGTTCCGCGGCGTCCCGACCGGCCGCCAGCCGCCCCCCCGCTGCCGACGAACCGGGCTTAGCTTCCGAATGGGATGCCCGCAAGTTGATTGACGCGCTCAGTACCCAGGAGCAGCACCTGAAACCGATCATCGATCAGGTGCAGCCCTCAAGCTGGCTGTCCAAAGGGGCGTCCAGCACCTATGTCGCTCAATGGAACACCGCGCAGGCGCAGCTCAAGTATCTGATCTCGTCGAGCCAGGCGTTTTCGAGGCAACCGGAGCGGCTGCCGCTGGGCCTGGACACTTACTTTCGGATGCAGTCCGTGGATTCCACGCTCGCTTCGCTCACCGAAGGTGTGCGCAAATATCAAAACCCTGCGCTCGCCTCCATCATGCAATCCGTGATCGCGGAAAACAGCACCAATCGCGACCGCCTGCGGCAGTATCTGCAGGATTTGGCGACGCAAAAGGAGGAAGAATTCCAGGTGGCAGATCGGGAAGCGCAACGTTGCCGCGCGGCGCTGCTCCAGCAGCCGGCGCCAAAGACCAAGAGGGTGTCGCAGCAATGAAGGACAATCTCCGATGATTGTGAACGCGGCAATTTTCACCTGCAGCATTTGCGGCGAGGCATCCGTCAACATTTGCTCCTATTGCACCAAGGACGCCTGCTCCAATCATCGCTGCGATCGTTGCAAGCGTTGCAGCGATTGTTGCGAATGCGAATTTCCGCTTTCGGCGGAGGAGCCGGTCCCAGAGGCGATGACCCAGGAAGCGATGACCCCGGAACCGACGACGGAGTCCGCGCCGGAGGCGATCGCGTCGGAGACCCCAGCGCCCGAAGCCGAGCCTTTTGCGGCCAGCTTCCTTACGGCTGAGGAATCGAGCGTGTTTGCGGAGGAAACGGTCGCCAGGGAGCCCAGGATCTATGGCGAATCGAGCGTGTTCGCCCCAGAGGACGAATCCGAGGTTCCCGAGACTACAGATCCCGGCGATGAAGTGGACCCTTCGCACTCACACGATCCGTACTAGCGGTGCGACCAGTCCCTAAAATCGCCGCGCCGCACCGTTCCACCGTTTCGCATTCGCAGCATGTTTCGAGCTTCTTCAAAAGCTTCCGCATACTTCGGATCTGTTCGATTTTCGCGTCCAACTCCTTCACCTTTCCCAACGCGAGCCTCTTCCAGCGATCGGAAACCGGAGTGGACTGCGAAAAGCCGAAGAACAACTGCCGGATCTCATCGAGCGTAAATCCCGCTTCCTGCGCCCGCCGCACCACCGCGAATCGATAGACCACCGCATCGGGGTAACGCCGTTGGCCGCTCACGCGCGGCGCCGGTTCCAGGATGCCGATCTGCTCGTAGTAGCGAATCGCGGACGCGCGCAGCCCCACTTGCCGCGCGATCTGGGAGATGGACCGTTGGGCCATAGCTTGATTATAAGAACCGAAAAAAAGTGCTTGCCTTCAAGTTGACTTGAAGCTGTAGCATCATCCTGGAGGTGATCCATGAAATATTTGCTTTTGCTGGCCATTGCAGCGCTGGCTGCGCCGGCCGCCGAATCCCCCTTCGCTTGCAACCGGGGCGCTCTTACGCCCCAGGCGCGCACGCGGCACTTCGATGTACTGGGTCCCGCATTGCGAGCTCGCAAGAAGCGCATTCGCGAGTTGCGCGAGGGCTTTGAATTTGAGTTTCCGCCCGATGCCGCGACGTTCCAACTGGTGTCGGAATGGGTGGTGGGGGAACGGCTATGCTGTCCTTTTTTCGATATCGACATGCATGTGGTGCGGGAGGGCGGCAGCTTGTGGCTGCGCCTCACCGGCCGCGAGGGAGTGAAGCAATTCATCCGGTCCGATTTTGACCGCTGGTTCGCGGGATGATCTGACCGATCCCGGTGTCCCCCATAGGGGGGATGCTTGCTTCCACTTCTACGTGATGTAAATGTCCTGGCATCAATTTACACTTGGGCCATGGATCGAAGACAGAGGCGGGGAACCTGGAGGCCGAAGCCAATCAGCGTACCCGTAGTGTTCCGCGTCTACGCGCTATTCTTCGGACTGGCCGGGTTCTTTCTCCTGATTTGGGGCCCGGCGTGGCTCGGCCGCAATCCTGGCGGCGCGCGCTTTGCGGCGATGACGCTGGTGCGAGTGCTCGGCGTAGCGTTCGGCCTCGCCGCTTGCTCCGCGGGTCTGCTTTCGCGTCTCGGCGGCGCTATGGCACAGCGGCGCAGCCTCTTCTGGTTTGCGCTGGGACACGCCGCGATCTGGCTGGCGGCAGTGGTGAGATGGAGTGGAGCAACGGGACTTGTAGAGCAAGCCGTCGCCGTAACGGGCGGAGCCGCCTTGTTGCTGTTTTGCCTGTGGCTTACCGCGGAGGGCGAGTTTCCTCAAGAGCCCTTCGCTACCACCGGAGTGTTCGGTCCGCCGGCTTCGGCGCCCGTTGAGCCGCTCCGCTCTCAATACGAGCAGAAGATTCGGCAAGCAGCAGCGCAGGAAGAACGCAACCGTCTGGCACGCGACCTGCACGATTCCATCAAGCAGCAGATTTTCGCCATTCATACCGCGGCCGCGACGGCACAAATCCATCTGGCGGGCGACACCAGCGGCGCGCGCGCTGCCCTGGAGCAAATTCGTAGCGCTTCCCGCGAGGCCATGACGGAGATGGAGGTCATGCTCGATCAGCTCAAGGCCGAACCCTTGGAGAACATGGGCCTGGTGGCTGCTCTCCAGAAACTGTGCGAATCGATCGGCTTTCGCACCGGGGCCCGGGTGGAATTCAAACTGGGCTCTGTTCCGCCGAGCAGCCAGGCGGCGCCTGGAGCGGCGGAGGCCACGCTGCGTGTCGCGCAGGAGGCGTTGGCGAACGTAGCACGCCACGCTCGCGCTTCTCATGTCTTCGTTCTGCTCGATTCTCCCCAGGGCCGGATGGAGCTGACCGTCGAGGACAACGGCTCCGGGTTCGATCCCGAACAGAACTCGCGCGGCATGGGCACGGCGAACATGCGTGCGCGCGCCGAGGAGTTGGGCGGACGTTTTGAAGTCGTCAGCGATCGCGAGGCAGGCACCACCGTGAAGTTCTCCATCCCTGTTGCCAGTGTCGCCACGACCGGGAACTCCTCCAAGTATCGCAATCGAGCCATCGCCCTGGCGTTGATGATGCTTATTCTGTTCCTCAATAGTTCACTTCATCATTGGAGCCTGGCGCCCGCTCTCGCTTTCGTGGCGGCGATTGCCGTGGCCCGCTATTGGAAAGCCTATCGCCGCGTGGGAAGATTGAACCAACCTGCTCTATGACCATCTCGGTCGCGCTGGTGGATGATCATCGCGTGGTAACCCGCAGCCTGAAGGCATATTTGGAGTCCCATTCGGGCCTGACGGTGGTTGGCATTGCGGCCAGCGGAGAGGAATTGTTGGACCACCTGGCCGAATGGGAGCCCCAAGTGATCTTGCAGGATTTGCTGATGCCGGGCGGCATGGATGGCATTGAGACCACGCGCTGCATTCTGGAACGCGCGCCTTCGGTGAAGGTGATCGCGCTCACCGCGTCCATGGATGAAGCGCGTATGATGGCCGTTTTGCGGGCCGGAGCAGTAGGCTATATCCGCAAGGATGCGGAACCGGAAACGCTGCTGGCCGCAGTTCGTGCGGTGGCGCAAGGCAAAACCTACATCGATCCGTCGGTCGGCAGGCAGGTTTTACAGGTGCCCGGCGTCCCGGACGATCTGACGCGGCGCGAAGTGGAGGTTCTCCGGCAACTTGCCCTGGGCCTTGCCAACAAGGAAATCGCGCAGGCGCTTTCCATCAGCGAAGAGACCGTCAAGTCGCATGTAGGGAATATCTTTGGGAAACTGCAGGTCGAAAATCGCTCACAGGCCATCGTGCAAGCGCTCAAGCGCGGCCTTGTGAAACTGGAGGAGCTGAGTTGACTATTTTGCCGGCGAGCTTTGCACTCCTGCGAGCGCTTTCCGAATCTCCGCGATGGTCTGTTCACTTGCGGGACTGGATGTTCCCAGCGCGGCGAGCGCCCGGTTGTAAAGCGCCTTGGCTTGGTCCTGATGGTTTTCTGAAATTGCATCTTGCGCCTGGAGCGACAGGCCCACGGCCAGGAAATGCGCCCGAATGGCAACCGACCGCGCCAATGCCTCCCGCGCCTTCTCTGGTTCTCCATACCGCACGTAAAAAACCACCAGCTTATCGAGAGTCACCGCGACCATGGGATGGTCCTTTCCCACCGCACCCTCCCACAGCGCGAGCAAGCGCAGGTAGAGCGGTTCGGCAGCAATCAGATTCGATTCGGCGGAATAAAGGTTGGCCAGACCTTCGACTGTGGAAATAAGCTCGGGGCTGTTCTCGCCGAAAAGGGTTTCGCGAATCGCCAGCGCCTGGCGGTAGAATGCCTCATTGGTGTGACCCGCGAATGCTCCGCTGGGGCCTGCGATCGCCGCGTTGGCCTCATCAATGCGGTCCAGCACCGGGAGCAGCCCAGGATCAAGCGAGCCATTGAGCCTGGTCCGGATGCCGTATGCCTGAAGCAGCGGATTCATCGCTTGCGTTGGCTTGCCTTGCGCGAGATAGACTTGACCGATCCGAAGAAGATCGTCCGCCACCGGGATGCTCTCCGACGTGTACGTTTGGAGATGCATGGCCTGGATATGCTGCGCGGTGGCGAGGGCGTGATCGAAATCTTTGGTCCGCATATCGAGGTTCACCGAAAGCAGCAAGTCGCCGGCGGATTCCCGCAGCCCGATCGCTTGCTGGAGAAAGCGTTGGGCATCCGCGAATTGGCCGGCTGCGGCGGTTGCAGAGGTTAAGCGCTTCAGGATGTCGTAGCGTAACGCGGAATCGGCGGGCGGCTGCGGTGCCATTTGTAATGCCTGCTCGAATGACCGGCGCGCGGCGTCGTAGTCGCCTTTTGCAAACGCCGAGTCACCGTCCTTGAGAAGCGCCGCCTCCTGCGCCCTGGCGGGCCGACAGGAAATTGCGATCAGCAGGATCGCGCACGCAACTGTACCGTACATAATGGACCGGAAGCTGCAAGCATTTCGCCATCGCAACTGGACGAGGCCGCTGCGCTTGCTTGCGCCTGCTGGTATTTGCCCGGGGACGTTTTGTGGACGGACTGACGCCCGGCAATCCTGATTCTTTACGGCAACAATGTGCCGCGGAAGATACAGCTTGTCCATCGCTGCGCTGCCAGCCGCGCGGATCGAGGATTTCCGGAACAAAAGGTGTGGCAGCTATCGGAACGCCCGCTGGGCCTTGCTTTGTTCTTCGGCTTTAATCCCGGGTCCGAATAATTCCTCGAAAAACCCTTCTTTCACCAATTGGTCCACCATGCCATTGTCAATGACCTTGCGAAAATCGAAGGCCCGGAGCTGAGCGCCCAGGCGGGCATCGACCGGGTGATCGATCACATATTGAACGGCAGCGGCGGAGACATAGGGCACGCGTTCATAGGTGTTGAGCCTGGTGTACAGATCGTAGACCCGCTCCACGTCGGCGGGCTTGTCGGTGGGGTTGTACTTCAGGTAGGTTTTCACTGCGAAGGCCTTGTCCTGATACAGGCGCTGGATGGCTTCCGCCTGAGCCTTGATGAGAGATTCGGCCAGCTTGGGATGAGCCGCGAGGGTCGTCTTCTTGAAGATGTACACCGTGGGCGCATAGATGTCCTCGTAGTCGCTGGTGTTGGCGAGACTCTTGTAGCCCTGTTCCTCGAACTTGAAATAGACGGGCGCGGTGAGCATGGTGGCGTCCACGCGGCCGCTCTTCAACGCCGCGGCCCGCCCATTGACGTCGGTGCCTATGGGGACCCACTCCACGTCCTGGGGCGTGAGACCGAACTTGGCCAGCAGTCCGACCGAGTAGTTGTACGGCGCATCTCCGATCTGGCTCACGCCGATGCGCTTCCCCTTTAGATCGCGAACGCTCGAAAATGTTTTGGGCGCCATCAGTGCGAAGGAGCTTTTCTTGTACTGGCTGCCGATGATGATCAACGATCCGTCGCGAGAGCTGGCAGGCATGGCCTGTTCCAACGGATAGTTGGTCATTACGGCCTCCCCGCTCACCACCATCGCAATGCCCGCCGGATGGACCGCGAAGGCCAGGTTCACGTCCAGGCCATACTTTTGGTAATAACCGCCTTCCTTGGCGATATACAGCGGCCACGTGGTGCCGGTTCTGGCGGCGTAGTTGACCGTGATTTTCTCTTGCGCCGTTGTCTGGGCAATGGCGGACGATGCCAATAGAATGGAAGCCAGCAGAGCACTCCACCACAAGCTGCGCATGCCTGGAAGGTTATCACTTTGATTGACTCGCCGCGTGGCTGGCCGATCAGACTGGCGGAAAAACGGCGGAAAAAACGGCCTTGACACTTCCGCGCAGGTGATATATCACTATTATCGGCGCTTGGTTTGGGGAGGGACGCCACGGATGCATCAACGCTGGAAGCCTGCTGTTTTTATCGCGCTTGGAATTGTTGTTGGAGTCGCCATGCCGGCTACCGCGCAATCCCCACGGATCAGATCGGCCCTATTGGATGGGAAGCCGAACCTCAATGGGATTTGGGAAGCGGTAGGAACCGCTGATTGGGATCTGCAAGATCACTCGGCGAAAGCGGGCCCGTTCTGGCAGTTTGGTGCAATCGGCGCGATTCCGCCCGGCAAGGGAGTAGTGGAAGGCAAAGAGATTCCCTATCAGCCGGCGGCGCTGACCAAGAAGATGGAGAACGCCGCCCATTGGCCGCAAGCCGATCCGGAAGCCAAGTGTTATATGCCTGGCGTGCCGCGCGCCACCTATTTGCCTCTTCCGTTTCAAATTGTTCAATCGTCCAGCGACATTTTATTTGTATATGAGTTTGCCACCACCAATCGTCTGGTGAATATGGGGAAACCACAAGAAGCGGGAGCCGATAGCTGGATGGGGACCTCGAACGGGCACTGGGAAGGGAAAACGCTAGTGGTAGATGTCACCGGATTGAACGGGCTGGCGTGGCTGGACCGGGCGGGAGACTACGCCAGCAGCAACCTGCACGTGGTGGAGCGTTATACTCTGGTGGACCGCGATCATATCGACTATGAGGCGACGCTGGAGGATGCCAAGGTGTTTAGCCGGCCATGGAAAATCAGAATGCCTTTGTATCGACGCGTGGAAACCGGCGCCCAACTCCTGGATTTCAAATGTGTCCCGTTTTCCGAAGAATTACTTTACGGGAAATATAAGAAGGCGAGCGACTAGAGGAGAGCTTCGATGAGATCCCGATTCAAGAATGCAGTTCTTCCGCCGGCGATTGCGATCGCGATTGCGAGCATCATAGCGATGCCCGTGACGGGCCAGACTCCGAAGCCGGCCGCTCACTCGACAACCAAAGCGACGGCGGCCAAGAAGACTTGGACCGTGCCCAAGACATCCTGGGGCGACCCGGATTTGCAGGGTATCTGGCCGAGCACCGCCATGAACGACGTGCCTCTGGAGAGGCCCAAGAGCTTTGGAACCCGGGCCGTTCTCACCGATGCAGAATACGCTCGCAGAGTGGCCGGATCTGAACAGCAGGCTCAGATTGATTCTGAAGAGTTTGTTACGGACATCACAAAATGCGACCCCAAAAAAGGCGGGCTTGGAAATACTCCAGATACGTGCGGCGCCGGTGGTGTCCGCATCGGTCCGCCGCGATATTGGGATGAGCGGGGAGAACCAAACCGGCAAGCATCGCTGATCGTGGATCCGCCGGATGGGAGAACGCCCGCGTTGACACCGGAGGCGCAGCAGGCGCAGGACGAGCGGAACGCGGCGAGAAATGCCCGCCCCTGCTCCCACACGGCCGCCGGCTGCCACGATTCCTGGACCGACGACAGCTACTGGGACCGCTGCATCACGCGCGGGCTGATCGGATCTATTTTGCCCGGCGGATACGATCGCGGCAATCAGATCATTCAGGGTCCGGGATATGTGGTGATCCGCAACGAAATGATCCATGAAGCTCGGGTCGTCCCTTTGGACGGAAGTCCGCATGCGTCGCCCGAGATTCGCACCTGGATGGGAGATTCGCGGGGACACTGGGAGGGCAACACGCTGGTGGTGGAGACTACCAATTTTTCAGGCGGCGTGCCTATTGTTAGAAACATTCCTACCAGTGACGCGCTGCGAGTGGTCGAGCGCTTCACCCGTGTGAGTCCGGAGACTATCGAGTATCAAGCTACAATTTACGATCCGAAAACCTGGACCAAGCCGTGGACCATCGCCTTCCCCATGAAGCACGATGCGAAGTATCAGCTTTATGAGTACGCCTGTCACGAAGGCAATTACTACATGTATAACGCTCTGACCGGCGCTCGCGCGGAGGAAAAGAAGGCCGCTGCCAAGGCCGCGCAGAAGGCGCCGCAGCAGTGAGTGAGTTCCCGGCTAATTCCATATCAGGAGATGAAAGATGAATGGGAAGTTTGTGGTTCTTGTGCTGGCAGGTTTTTCAACGCTGGCTGTACCGATGTGGGCGCACCACTCTTTCGCCGCGGAGTTTGACATTAAGCAACCCATCACGCTGCGGGGAACGGTGACGGAGATGGAGTGGGTGAATCCCCACGCGTGGATCCATTTGGACGTAAAGGATGCCGACGGTAAGGTGGTCCACTGGATGATTGAAGGGGGAAGTCCGAACATTCTGCTGCGGCGAGGTTTTACCAAGCAATCCTTACTGCCGGGGACCGAACTGGTGGTGGAGGGCTATCGAGCCAAGAACGGCGAGGATCGCGCCAACGGCGCTAACATCACGTTTAAAGATGGAAGACGGTTGTTTCTCGGGTCTTCGTCTGGCGTTGGTGCGCCTTCGGAAAAATAGGCGCCGAGAGGCTGGCTCCGAATATGAGAAGAGCTGTTTTCGTTTTGCTTGTGCCTTGCATGGGCGCGTTCGCATCTCCGGTTAAGAACTGCGGAGATCTGGCGGCGATGTCGTTCGGCCCCGAGGTGAAGATCGAATCGGCGAAGCTGATCAGCGCCACTCCGCGCATGCCCGAGCACTGCGATATCGGCGGGGTGATCTGGCCCGAAAACCATTTCGCCGTGAAGCTTCCCACGAATTGGAACGAACGGTTTCAGATGGTGGGCAACGGCGGATGGGCGGGTGTGATCAGCTTGCCTCAGGTTGATGCGGCCGTACGAGCGGGTTATGCCTCGACATCGACGGACACCGGCCATGACGAAAAAAAGGAGCCCGGCGCTTCTTTCGCGTATCCTGGCCCCAACAATCCGAACGCGGAGCGAAAGGTGGTCGACTTTGGGTACCTGGCGGTACACGAGACGGCGCTGCTCGCGAAAAAGATGATCCAAGCCTATTACGGCGCCGACCCGAAATACTCTTATTGGGTGGGCTGCTCGACTGGCGGCCGCGAAGGTTTGATGGAAGCGCAACGCTATCCTGAGGATTTTGACGGTTATGTGGTGGGCGCGCCGGTTCTCGATTTAGCGGGCCTGCAGGCGAAATCAGTCTACAACTATCAGATTGCCGGCCAAGGCCCGGCGGAGATTACTCGCGAAAAGGCCGCCTTATTGACGAAGCAGTACCTGGATAAATGCGATGCTTCGGACGGTGTAAAAGATGGCGTAGTGGAGAATCCACTGAAGTGTGGTTTCGATCCGGAAAAAGACTTGACCCGTTGTTCGGGCGAGACAGATGGCGCGGGCTGTTTTACCGGCCCGCAAATTGAGGCACTGAAGAAGATCTACGCCGGTGTGCATGACTCCCAAGGGAACCTGCTATTTCCGGGCATGCCCGCGGGAGGAAATGGAGGCGTCGCTCAGGGATTCAATCTTTCCAAGTCGTTTATGGAGTTTATGGCGTTCGATCCGCCAGCCGGCCCCAACTGGGATTACCGGACGTTCAACGTCGACACGGATTGGCCGCGCCTGACTGCCATTCGATTACGCATCGATGCAACCATTACCGACCTGAGTGCAGTGAAGGCTCGCGGTGGAAAGATTCTGCAATACCACGGGTGGTCGGATCCCGGCGTGAGTCCTGAGATGTCGATAAACTACTATCAGGCTGTTAAAAGCAAATTGGGATCCAAGGAGACGGATGATTTTTACCGTCTGTTTCTCGTTCCCGGCATGGGCCACTGCCAAGGTGGAGCAGCCGCCTGCAGCAACGTAGATTGGCTGGGCGCGATGGTGAATTGGCTGGAAAAAGGAGTGGCTCCAACGGCGCTGGTGGGTTCCCACCTAGAGCAGGGGCAGACCACTCGAACGCGGCCGATCTGCGCCTATCCCAATCAAGCGCAATATAAGGGCAGCGGCAGCATCGACGATGTGGCGAATTTTGCGTGTTCCGGAGCTTCTGAGCAGGCGCTCAGAGCCTCCCAGTAGCGACGAGCATTCCTGGAGGGATTTAGGTTGGGAAAAACCATCGCCGAAAAGATTTTGGCGAAGAAGTCCGGCAACAGTTCCTTGACGCCGGGACAGATCGTGGACGCTTACCCCGATCTGGTGATGAGTCACACCGCGACGTGGAGATCGGCCAGCGTGATGAAGCGGATCGGAGCGTCGAAGCTCTACGACCCCAATCGCCTGGCTATTGTTCTGGATCACATCTCGCCGGCGAAGACGGAAAAGTACGCGGCCGATCAACTGACGTCGCGAAATTTCGCCCGTGAATTTGGCGTTCAGAAGTTCTACGATGTGGACGCGGGCATCGCTCACCTGGTGTTGATGGAGGCGGGGCACGTTCTTCCGGGGGCTTTGATTGTTGGTACGGACTCGCACTGTACGATTTACGGCAGCCTGGGCGCGCTAGGCACGGGCATCGGCTACACCGAAGTGACCTCTGTGTGGCTGACCGGCAAGCTTTGGATGAAAGTCCCGGACACCTTTAAGATTGTCTTGAACGGCGAGTTCCCAGGGCAGGTCTTCGCCAAGGACCTGATGCTTCACCTGATCGGAACGTTGGGCGCAGATGGTTGTAACTACAAATCCGTCGAATATTATGGCCCTGGCGCAAGCAGCATGAGCGTTTCCGAGCGCATGACCATGACAAATTTGTCCATGGAGATGGGCGTGAAGTGCGCCTTCTTCCCTCCCGATCAACAGACCGCTCAGTATTTCGATGGCCGGCTGAATGGGAACGCGTATGAGCCGGTGCTGGCCGACTCCGATGCAGTTTACGAAAAGCTGATCGAGGTGGATCTCGCGAAGATCGAACCGATGGTGGCTTGTCCGCATGAGGTGGAAAATACCAAGCCTGTGGGAGATGTGGCCGGAACGCACATCGACCAGGCTTTTCTGGGATCCTGTGCCAACGCCAAGTACGAGGATCTGGTGGTCGCTTCCAAGATATTGAAGGGCCGCAAGGTCCACCGCGACGTCCGGTTGATTATCACGCCCGGCTCGAAAAAGATCATGCTGGAAGCCATGCAATCCGGGGTCCTGCAGACGCTGCTGGAGGCTGGGGGCATGGTCACCAATCCGGGTTGCGGGGCGTGTGCGGGTGACGGCGGCACGCTGGCCGATGGCGAGGTCTGTCTCTCGACGGCCAATCGTAATTTCATCGGCCGCATGGGCAGCAACAAGTCCTCTATCTACTTATCCAGCCCTGCCACATTAGCTGCTTCCGCGATCCAGGGCGTGATTTCAGATCCCAGGGAGTTCGTGGAACAATAATGGACTCCATCATTCAAGGCAAGGTCTTCAAATTCGGAGACAACATTAATTCCGACATCATCATCGCCGGCCGATACCTGATTTATATCGATCGGGAGCGATTGGCGCAGCATGCTTTTGAAATGCTGGGCGAGGGCTTTCCCGACAAGCTCCGCAATTTCCAAATCTTAGTGGCGGGCCGGAATTTTGGTTGCGGCAGCGGGCGGGAACAGGCGGCCACGGCCATCCAGGGGCTGGGGATCAAAGCGGTTGTCGCGGCTTCTTTCGCGCGCACGTTCTATCGCAACGCGATCAACGATGGATTGCCGATCGTGGAATGCCCGGCGCTGGTGGAGGCCGTGGAGGAAGGCGATGAATTGCGGATCGATCTCGCAGACGGAAAGCTGAACTTGGGAGACAAGGAATTCTCCTTCCAGAAAATCCCGGATTCGGTCCGCAAAATTCTCGAGCTTGGTGGCTTGGCTTCCTATCTGAAAGCGCAGTTGGAAGCGCAAACTAATTCACCGGCGGACGTCTGATTGATGAACGCGACGGAACGACGGCCCGCCACCGTGCGCCACTGGTTGGGTGTGGTGGCTTCCTTTCTGGTTCTGACATTTCCCTTTTCCTTCGCGATTTTTTCACTCACCACGTTTTATGATTCCTTCACTGTGGCCTTCCACTGGAGCCGCACCAACGCGGTTACTGGAAATTCCATCATCTTGTTCTTGATCGGCGTTCTGTCGCCCTTTATAGGAAGGGCCGTGGACAGGTTCAGTGCCAAAGCCGTGATTCTAGCGGGATGTTTATTCACCAGCCTGGGTTTCGTGCTGCTCTCGATGATGAAGGGATCGTTGGTCGAATATTATCTCTACTGCGGTCTGCTGGGGCTGAGCGCTTGCGCGTCCTCGATTTTGGCGAATTCGATTTTGATCGGTCCCTGGTTCACGCGATCGCGCGGCTTGATGGTGGGCATTATCAATGGAGGCATCGGCGCGGGCGGATTCATGGCGCCGCGCCTGATCGCGAAACTGCTTCCTCCCGCGGGGCGATCGGCTGCGGTGGTTCAACAGGGGATTTCACACGCCTTTCTGATTCTTGCCGGCTTGATGCTGGTGCCGTTTGTGATGACCCTGGTAGTGGTCCGCAATGAGGATCGCAGGAATGCCCCGGCTTCGGGCGGCCATGTGCCAAGCACCTCGGAACTGTTGCGTATGCCGATGTTTTGGGTTTTTGGCGTGAGCCTTTTCTGTGCCGCCCATGCCATGGTGGGAGTACAGAACACCATGGTTTTGTATTTCGTAAGCGGCGGCCTCACTCGGGCCGCGGGCGCCGCAATCTTGAGTACGGCTTTAGGCGCGGCCTTTCTCGGCAAAGTGATCAGCGGCCTGCTGGCGGATCGAGTGTCGGCGCGCTCGGGTGTGATCTTCAGCGTCATCTGCGTGCTCCTGGGTATTTTGGGATTGCTGAATACATCGCCTCACGCCACAGTCATCATTTGGGTAGCAATTCTATTTGGCATGGGCTACGGCGGAATTTTCAATGCCGTGCCTGTGATTGTTTTCGAGCACTTCGGAACGCACAAGGTGGGGACATCGCTCGGTTGGTTGTATGTGTTCTTTGGATTGGGCACCGCCACTGGTCCTGAGTTAGCGGCCCAGGTTGTCGACCGAACGCATAGCTGGGCTATCGCGCACACGGTGGACTTAGCGTTCGTGGGCGTCGCTCTGGTTCTTGTTCTGGCCACGGGCCGGTTGACCCAAAGGCGTGCTCCCCAGGCTCCGAAAGCGATTCTATCGACAACCTGAGGCAGACCGAACACCTATGTCAGATAACTTGATCTTTGAAGGGAAGTGCTGGAAGTTTGGCCACAACGTTCCGAGCGACGCACTCACCGGCGGCCAAATCATGTTCCAGAGCATCCAGGAAATGGCGCAGCACGTCCTAGAAAATCTGAATCCCGACTTTCCTAAACAAATGCAGCCCGGCGACATTCTGGTTGCGGGCCGGAATTTTGGTTGTTCCTCGGGGCGCGCGCTGGCGGTGAAAGCTCTGCAGGCTACCGGTATCGGCTGTGTGGTGGCGGAGCTCTTTTCCCGAACGTTCTACCGCAACGCCGGCGAAATCGGCCTTCCTATGCTGGAGGCGCCCGGGATACACGATTGGGTGGAGACCGGCCACCGCCTGCGGGTGAATGTCAAAACCGGTCTCGTGGAAAACCTCACCTCCGGAAAATCCATGCACGGAAATCCGCCTTCCGATTTCATGCTGGATATGGTGCAGGCGGGCGGGCTGATCCCGCTGATCAAGAGTGGACAGTTTTTTGCGCGCTACGGAGGATCGCATTAGTGCTGCTGTTGAATAACGAGGAGGTGGAGAAAGCCCTCTCGCCAGAAGAAGCGATTCTTGCCACGGAGGCGATCTATCGGGAATTGGCGGAAGGCCAGGCCGTGAATCGCGCTCGCAGCCAGACTTATTTTCCGCTCGAATCCAGAGAACATCCCGGGTTTCAATACCGGATGAAGACGCAGGAAGGCGCCGGCGCCAGCAGCGGTGTTTGGGCGCTACGCATCACCTCCGACATGGCAGGCTTTGATTTCACCGCCGGTGTAAAGCGCCGCCGGATTTTGCGCGCCGCCACTGGGAACAAATGGTGTGGCCTGATCATTCTGTTTGATCTTGAAAAGATTGAGCCCGTGGCCATCATGCCGGACGGCATCATTCAGAAAGTGCGAGTAGCCGCGCTGAGCGCCGTGGGCGCGAAGTATCTGGCTCCCGAGAAGCCCAAGGTCCTGGGTCTGTTCGGAAGCGGATGGCAGGCCGGCGCGCATTTGGAAGCTCTCTCCAGTTCTTTTCATTTTGAAAAAATCAAAGTTTACAGCCCCAATCCTGAGAGCCGCCGCTCTTTCGCGAAGACCATGAGCGCGAAACTGGGACGCCCCATAGAACCGGTGGATACTCCCGAGCAATGCGTCCGGGGCAGCAATTTTGTGCAGGCAGCAACAGCCGCATGGGACCCGGT
The DNA here is from genome assembly GCA_963776805.1 of Bryobacterales bacterium. Taxonomy (GTDB): domain Bacteria; phylum Acidobacteriota; class Terriglobia; order Bryobacterales; family Bryobacteraceae; genus Palsa-89. Next base: position 1,155,393 of record CAVZOD010000025.1, on the reverse strand, counting down.
ATTCGATGGCCATCTGGTAGAGCCTGGGATGTATATTTGCTCGATCGGCGGCTCGGACAAGAGCAACAAGCGCCGCGAGATTGACGACGAATGTATTCGCCGGGCCGGTCTGTATGTGGTTCACTCCAAGGAAGTGGCCCGGAACGATCAGTCGCCCGACGTCTGGGAAGCGGCGCAAAAAGGTATTGTCCAATGGGACGATATTGTCGAGATTCAGGATCTGGTCGCGGGCAAAGTAAAGGGCCGCAGCAGCCCGGATCAGATTACCGTTTTCAATAACAATACGGGCGCGGGCACCCAGTTCGCAGCCGTCGGCTCTGCCGTGCTGAAGCGCGCGAAGGCCATGGGACTGGGACGCGAGCTGCCTGTCGAATGGTTCCTGGAGGATGTCTCCCCTTAAGAACGCATGATAAATCCAACCCGGCTCCAAGCATTGACCAACCTGATGACCGAACAAGGTTGGGACATTCTGGTTTTCTACGGTCATACCTGGCGCAAGGATTTCTTTCGCTATCTGATAAACGCGAATTTCTGGGGCGCCTATGCGGCGGCCGCTTTGTCCCGGTTGGGAGACGTTCGCGTGATCCTGGCCGATCCGTGGGATTACGATATGGTAGCTGCGGCACTCGGAGCGGGCGTAGGTCTGGAGCGGGACTTCACAAAGGGTTTATGCAAGCTGGTTTCTGCGACCAAAGGCGCTACGGTGGCCGTCGCGGGCATGGAACTTATGGAGGCTCGTTTTGTAGACGCGGTTCAGCAGATTAGCAACCAGGCTCCTATCTCGGCTAGTCACGCGGTGGAAGAGCTTCGTCGCGTGAAGTCTCCCGATGAAATTGAGCGCGTCCGGAAGGCGGCTGATCTGGCGGATCGCGGGTATCAGCGCTTTGCCGAAGCCGCGGAGGCAGGGATGGCGGAGTACGAGCTGGTGGCTGAGACAGAAGCATTCCTCAAAGAAAATGGCGCCGAGGATAACTTCATGTTGATCGCCTCGGGCGGCACTGAGGTGGTGGGCATGACGCCTCCCAAGGATCGCCGATTCCAGGAGGGCGATCACATCATCACGGAGCTGACGCCGCAGGTGGACGGTTATTGGGCGCAAATCTGCCGGACTCTCGTACTGGGCGAACCCAGCCAGGAACAGCGCGAATCGTTTGCAATTTTTGCGGAGGCGCGGCAAGCCGCAGAAGATATCCTTCGGCCGGGAGTGGATATCGCCGATGTTGCGAAGGCCCAGAACGACGTTTTTCGAAAGTACGGGTACGGAGAGTATACGGGGCCGAAATACACGCGGGTGCGCGGCCATAACCTGGGACTTCATCCGGACGAAAGTCCCTATGTGCTGGAGGACGTGCACTACACAGTCAAGGAAAACATGATCGTAATTGCGCATCCCAACACGTATCTGCCGTTGGCCGGATACATGGTGTTCGGTGACACGCTGCTGGTGACAGCGGACGGCTGTACTTCTTTGAACCAAGCCGAAAGGAAGCTCTTTCAAAAATGAAGCGCGGTCTCATTGCCTGGGATAAGACGGAGCTTCCCGCCGAGGCGTTCGAGTCGCGCATGGCGACGGTCAGAAAGACTCTGGAGGAGCGGGATCTGCCCGCGATGGCGGTCTTCACCGACGTCTGGAGATCCAACCAGGGCCGTCACTTTGCGAACTTCATGCCGTATTGGAACCGCGCCCTGATTGTGCTGCCGCGCCAGGGCACGCCGGTGTTGTTGTGCGCGCTATCGCCGCGAGTTTATCCATGGATTCGCTCCGTCACCATCCTGGATGAAATTCGCCCGAGCGCCAATCTGCCTCAGAAGCTGCTGGATATGTGCGCTGAGAAGAACTGGAAACGCATCGGGATGCTCGATCTGGATCGCTTTCCCAACGATCTTTATGCCCCCGTGCTAGCCGGCGGCATCGAAGTTGTAAACGTGCCGGCCAGCGCGGCTTGGCCGTCGCTCGATGAATGGGAGCTTGGAATGCATCGACGCGCGGCGCAGTTGGCGCGCCAGGTTCTCACGGTACAGCTATCGCAGACGGACGGATGCCTGGAGCACGAATTCACCGGCCGTCTGGAGCGGGAGTTTCGGCGCGCTGGAGCGGAAGACTTGGTGATCCTTCTGACGGATGGCCAGACGCCTCCGCGGCCCCCCACCGGCGCCAGGTTCAGCCAGGATTCCTCGGTTGTTGTGGCGCTGGAATATCGCGGGCACTGGATCAAGTTGTCGAGACCCCATCCGTCTTCCAGCGCAGCGGCTTTGCTGCAGAGCAGGTTCGCAAGTTCTGTGAAGGATTTGGGCGCCGAACTGAATACCGCAACGTACCTGGAGACGCTTTCGGGTCCGAACCCCTATGAGTCATGCGAGCGTGCGGACGTCCGGCCGGGTGCTCTTTACGCGCTGCACGTTGAATTCCAGTCCAACCAGCGCCGGCACTATTACGGAGACACGGTGTGGCAAGGCCCTAGTGGAGCAGAGCTGTTATGAACATGGTGGAGAAGATTCTCGCCAAAGCCAGTGGAAAAAAAGAAGTGAGGCCGGGCGAGATTGTGCTCGCAAATGTCGACTTGATGATCATGCACGACCTCAGCGCGAATTTCGTAATGAAGGTTTTCGAAAACGAGCTGGCGGGCGAGAAGATCAAGCACCCGGAGCGGATTGCATTCGTATTTGACCATAACTTTGCACCCGCCACACAAGCGGCCGCGGAAGCTCTCGCCGCGGTGCGAAAGTTCTCCTCGAAGCATGGCATTCAACACCTGTTTGATTGCGGCCATGGAAGCATTCATCACACCATCATCGAAGAGCGGCTCTGGGCTCCAGGTCAAATCATTATTGGGTGCGATTCCCATACGCCGGTTTACGGCGCGCTCGGTCTTTTTGCAACGGGCGTCGGCAACAACTCCATGGCCGCGCTGGGATTTCCTCACAGTTTGGGCTGGTTCCGCGTACCGGAGGCGATCGAGATCCAATTCCACGGTGAGACCGGGCCGGGTGTTTGTCCGCGCGATGTTTGCCAGGTCATGCTGGCGCGCTTGGGCGAAGAGGGGGCCGTGTACAAAGCGGTTGAGTACGCCGGTCCCTATATACAATCGCTTGCGATTGAAGACCGTACACTCTTCCCGCTGGTCACGATCGATATCGGTGGGAAATGCGGATTCGTGAATCCGGATGAGAAGACGCTGGCGTTCGCCAAGTCCGTTCTGGGTAACAGGCGATTTGACATGCCGGTGAACGATCCGGGCACCAAATACGCGGAGGTGATCGAGATCGACGTCAGTGACATCGAGCCGCAGATCGCTTGCCCTCCCACCGTAGGAAACGTAAAGCCCGTGCAGGAAATGGCCGGCGTCGGAATCGATATCGCTGAGATCGGCGGCAGCACCGGAGGGCGGCTCTCCGACATTCGCCAGCTCGCCGCCTGCTTCAGCGGAGGCAAAAAAGTTCATCCAGGTGTGCGTCTGCAAGTGGTGCCGGCTACGCGAGGCATCTACAGCGCAGCTTTGCGGGAAGGTCTATTCCAGGTGCTGCACGACGCCGGCGCCAATATTTTTCCGCCCAGTTGTGGATCGAATCAGGCGTATAACATGGGCGCGATGGCCGAAGATGAAGTGATGGTGTCGACGCAGGCGCGGAATTTTCCGGGACGGAACGGGCACCCCAAAGCGCAGCATTACCTGGGATCCACGTGGACCGTAGCGGCATCGGCGCTGACGGGACAGATCACCGATCCACGGGAAGTGCTCGATCCAAGCGCCCTGGCTGAAACCACTCGCTGAGGTACCCGTTGCCGAGCTCCTTCTTCGCCAGCGGCAATTGGAAGATAATAATGCGATGCCGCAGTTCCGATTCGGCGTTAGCAGCTCCATTACCGCGCGGGCGGCCGTCACTGCAACTCTCGTTTGCGTTCTAAGCGCTGCGGCTTCCGCTCAGTGGATCAACTATCCCACGCCCGGCATTCCTCGCCTGGCTAACGGCAAGCCCGATCTCTCGGCGCCGGCTCCCAAGACGGCGGACGGAAAGCCCGATTTCTCCGGGGTGTGGGAGCACTTGAATGCCCGCACCAATGCATACTATTTGAAGGGAATCGATATACCGTGGCAGCCCTGGGCGAAGGCGCTATTCGAAAAGAACAATGCGACCAACCTGATCGACAACCCGGAGTCCCGCTGCCTGCCGCGCGGCGTCCCCAAGGCCGATGCTTTCGACCTGCACAAGATTGTGCAAACTCCCGAGCTGATGATCATTCTTTACGAATATCAGACCACGTACCGGCAAATCTTCCTGGATGGACGTGAGCTTCCGAAAGATCCCAATCCCACTTGGGCGGGCTACTCAAGCGGGCACTGGGAGGGGGACACGCTGGTGGTGGAATCGAGCGGCTTCAACGGCAAGGCGTGGCTTTCCGGATTTGGCAATCCAACCACGGACGCAATGCATTTGACCGAACGCATGCGCCGCCGCGACTTCGGGCACATGGACATTCAGCTCACCATCGACGATCCGAAAGCCTACACGAAACCATGGACGGCCGAACTGCATCCGGAATTGATCCCGAATACGGAGCTGATGGAGTTTGTGTGCGATGAGAACGAAAGAGATTTACGGCACCTGACCACCAAGTAGGGTTTACGGTTTGCGGACGGCTTTTCGCTCGCGGTCGCCAGCATGGTAGGTGAACCCGGTGGCCGCGCCCTGGGCGTCCCGGATGAATTCGATCCAGTCTCCGTTGGTTCGCGAAACGAAAACAGTTTCTGAATTAGCCACCAGCGGTAGTTTCAGCGGGTTCGCGCCTTCGCGCAGAAAGAGCAGATCGGCCTCGACGGTGATGACGACTTCGCGTCCGGGTGCATACTCGTAGGTTCCCGCGTATTTCGAGAGGATCTCCGGGGCCAGCCTGGTCACGGTAACGCCGCCGACCATGTGCGAGACCGACCGATCATTCTCGCACACCGTCTCCAGAAGTTCCGTGTCGGCAGCGAAAGTCTTAGGGATCTTCAGCGAAAACGGCCTGGTAAACGTTTTCGGATCGTCAATGGTGACGTCCAGGTCCATGTGTCCGAAGTCGCGGCGACGGAATCGCTCGGTAATGCGCAGGGCTTCGGTGTGCGGATGCCCCTCCACATCCAGCCAGCTTTTGTCATTGAAGCCCGCTGTGCTTACCACCAGCGTGTCGCCCTCCCAATGCCCCACTGAGTATCCCAACCAAGTGGGATTGGGATCTTTCGGCAGCTCACGGCCGTCGGTGAAGATGGTTCGATAAATGCTATTGGTGCTGCCCTGATACAGAATCACAATCAGTTCGGGAGTTTGAACGATCCGGGCGAAGTCCACGATGTGGTAGCAGAGAAAAGGATCAGGCAAGCAATTCGCACGCGGCGCGTCCTTGCCCATATCCCGGATCCGCTGCTGGTAAAGCGCCTCAGCCCACGGCTGAATGTCGCGCGGACTCAGGTCTCTCGCGATATTCCGATCATAGCCGCCCATGGCCCGGTCCTCTCCAAATGCCGGACAGATCGGGCTTATTGTCCGCTGTCCGAGGCGCGGGCGCGGCAAGATTCGGCTTTCCGTCCGGCGTGCGCGGGATTCCGGGCGTCGGATAGTTGAGCCATTGCGCAGCCAGCGGGACGCACATCCCGGACACGGCCAGCGCGAGAACCAGGTTCTTCAGGATCAATAGAATGAGCATACACTGTTCGATTCCGGAGCACGTTTAGGCCGTATACTCATTCCAGGAGTTTCTCCATGCGACGATCCTGTTTTGGTTTTGCGATAGTCATCGCGACGTTTGCGTCCGCCGGATTCGCCCAGCAGGCCCCCGCCGGCGGTACATACAAAGTTATCAAGACGGCCAAAGTGGGTGGCGCGGGCGGTTATGACTATGTGAATGCCGACTCGAAGGGGCGCCGATTGTATATTGCGCGCACCGGACCCACTCCGCGCATCAACGTTTTCGATCTCGACACGCTCGAACCGGTGGGTGAGGTTGCCAGCAGCAATGCCCATGGAGCCGTAGTCGACGCGAAATCCGGTCATGGGTTCGCCAGCACGAAACCAATTCTAATGTTCGATGCAAAAACTTTGGCGCATATCAAGACCATCGATGTGCGGGGCAATCCGGATGGCATGCTCTTCGATCCATCGGACCAGCGGCTCTATGTTCTCAGCCATTCGGCGCCGCACATCACCGTCATCGATACGAAGGACGGCATGGTGATGGGAACCATCGATATTGGCGGCATGCCGGAGGAAGCGGCCAGCGACGGCAAAGGACATCTGTATGTCGATGTGGAAGACAAGGACAACATCGCTGTGGTGGACACCAAAGCCCTGACCGTCACTGCCCATTATGACGTTGCAGGCAAAGGCGGCAGATGCGCCGGTTTGGCGTTGGACGCGAAGAATCATATTCTTTTTGCCACTTGCCGCAACCCGGCGAACATGGTGATCGTCAATGCTGAAAACGGCGAAATCATCACCACGCTCCCGATCGGCAACCAGACGGATGGCGCCTTATTCAATCCGCATACGATGGAGGCGTTCAGCTCGCAGGGCGATGGCACGCTGACGGTCGTTAAGGAAAACAGTCCTGCCAGCTTTGCGATCGAGCAGACCGTGCAGACCATGATGGGTGCGAGAACTTCCACCTTGGATAGCAAGACCGGCCATATCATCGTAATCGGCGCCGAGTTTGGTCCCCCTACCGCTCCCGCTCAGCCCGGCGGACGTCCTGGCCGGGGCCAGATTGTGCCGGATTCGTTTTCCATTCTCGTAGTGGGCAAGTAAGCGCGCGGTCGCTTCGACCGTCGGTTCTGCGGCGGCGGTTAAGGATAGACGGGCAGCGTGACGTGATCGCTAAAAGCCGCCTTCAGGCCCGCAATGGCGCAATTTTCATCGCCGCCTCCCGCGCCGCCGCCGACGCCAACGGCACCGATCATTTGGCCATCGACGACGATTGGAACGCCGCCTGAGTTCGTGAACAAATTAAAATAGGCCGTGGAACGCGGAATGCCGCCGGGGTTGTTCTTGAGCTGCGCGGCATTGATGGACGTGGGCTGGCGCGTCTTCAGCGCCGTCTGCGCCTTCAAAAGCGCGGTCCGGATGTTCAGATAAATTTGTCCATCCATGCGCTCCATGTGCACCAGTTCTCCGGCATCGTCAATAACGTAAAGCGACATGGTGCCGCCCTTGGAGGCCGCCCAGTCCCGGCAGACTCGGGCGATCTTTTTAGCGGCCGCGAGCGAAATTTGATTTCCGTCAAAGACCTTGCCTGCGCCATTGCCACCGACTACGAACTCCGGCGGCAGGCTGGTTTTGGGCGGCGTCGCGGTCACAAAACGAGGAACCGGCGCTTTGCCAGGATTGGGGTTCGCGCGCGGCGGAAGGTCTGCGGCCAGCGGGGGGACGGTGGGCCCGATCACGTCGACCAGCGCCTTGTGAGCGCAAATCTCGTCGCTCCACACGGGCGGGTGGGGCGCCGAACCGCCGACGCCAACGGCGCCGATCAATTGTTTGTTGACGACGATGGGAAGCCCGCCGGAATTGGCGAAGAAGCCGAGCTGAATTTGCTGTAACTCCTGGGTGGGATCCTCCCTCACGCGATTCATGCGGTTCTTGCTGGCCTCGCGTCCCAGCAGCGCGGTGCGCGCCTTCATCTCGGCCGTGACGATATTGAGATAGCCCTGACCGTCCATGCGATCCATGTAGACGTTGTTGCCGTCATTATCGAGCACCATGATGCTGATCTGAACGCCCTGGCTGGCCGCAGCCTGCTCGCACACATCGGCAATGCGCTCCGCCGTAGCCAGGTTGATAGTGGTGAAGTCCCGAATCTTTTCGGCCATTTTGCCGCTGACGACGAATTGCTCCGGCACGGTTTGAGCTACCGCGACGCTGCTCAGCGTTATGGAGGTGGCTGCTACCATTCCCCATTTCACGATACGAAGATGCATTTTCGTTTTCCCTCGCTTTTCGGTGAATACTCCCACGCGATACCGCTCCTTCGTCACCCTCGGACAGGCGGCGCCACTTTCCGGTCTAGCCAATTCCGCACCACCTCGAACACCTCGTGATTGTTTTTCTCCAGCAGCATCAGGTTCCCATTACCGACGATGCCGTAGTCGCGCAGCCGCACCATCTCCGCCGAGCATCCCACCTGTTTTAAGAACTCCACGTTGGAAATCGGGGATCCGCCTCCGCCGAATTCGGTAGTGAGCCAGCCAATCGGAATGCCGCGCAGGTTTTTCCACTTGTGCGCCGGCTCCGCTTGCAGCTTATAAGACGCGATCAACGGACGCGGCGAGTCGGGCGGCAGCTTGTGATCCACTAAGTGAAACTGCGACGGATCGGTCACCGGCGGGTCGTAAGTCATCGGGCTGGCCGTCAATCCCCAGCGCAGTTGCGCGGCGAATGGATTGCCATTGATCTCCATGCAGAAAATTCCCTTCACCAGGTTCGGACGCCGGTCCGCTACGCCCCATCCGAAAAATCCTCCGAACGCGTGCGTCAGCAAAATACAGGGACCGATCCGATCCACCAGCTCCACGCCCCCGCGCCACACCAGGTCGCTATGGAACGCTTCATCCATCACGTTGCCGGATTCGCACGCCATGAACTGATCGATGATTGGGTCGTTCATCCCGCCCGGTCCCGGCCACTGCGCCGTGTTGAACACCACCGGCGTCTGCACCAGCGGCTCGTAAGGCGGGACATTTGGCAGATGGCTGGGACCGAGCGCATCAGGATGATAAGGCGAACGGCCATAGCTCGGCCGATCCAACCAATACACGCTGTAGCCGGCCTGCACGAAGTAGTGCACCCAACCGGGGCGGCCGCCGATGCCCATCATATGAGTTCCTTGGCCGCCGCCTCCATGCACCATGATCACGGGATATTCATAACGCTTCTCAGCCGGGATCATGTATTGCACATACATCTGTCCCATCGCGATAGCGCCGTACGTCATCTGCTTGCGCTGAATTCCAACCCACAAGCTGCCTTGATCGGCGAGCTTCAATGCTGTGTTGTCGCGATTGCGATTGGGATCGATGCCGCTCGAAGCATTGCTTGGCGCATTCTTAGTGACTGACGCATCCATCCAGCGCAAGATTGGCCCCAGCGCCTCGCGATTGTTCTTCTCCATCATCACCATCGGCCCATTGCCGTGTACGTTCTGTTCGGCTAATCGAATATGTTCTACCGAGCACCCGGCATCGCGCAGCGAGGCGGCAATCGCGGGATCGGTGGCGTTCGCATCCGATGCCTCGGCGGTCACAATCGCGATCGGGATATGCGCCAGCTTCGCGAGTTCTGCCTGCCCTCGCAGAGATGTGGCGGGCTGCTCGATGGCCACGATGCCTTTCACCAGATTCGGGCGCTCCCCGGCGGTCACCCACGCCAATACCGCACCGTCGCCGTGCGCTACGAGAATCGCCGGGCCGATTTCGTCGAGAAGCTTCGCCCCGCGCGTTCGCCACACGTCTTGCGTCAGCGGATTATTGCCCATCGGCTGACCCATCGAAGCCACTACTTGGGCAATGGCAGGATCGTTGGCATCGGCGCTGCCGGGCCATTGCGTATGAACGCTCGCATCTCCCCGAATGCTTCGCGCCACGCCTTCAAAGGAGGGCGCTTCTTTGTCGAAGTAACCGTGCACCCACGGATGATAAGGATTGCGTCCTTGCCCTGGCCGATCGAGCACGTACACCTTGTAACCTTGCTCCAGCAGCAGCGTCGCCCAGCCGCGGCGTCCGTCCGGCGTGCTGATCCAATCCGAACCTTGCCCGTAGCCGCCATGGATTAAGACCACCGGATAAGGATGCCGGACTTCCCGTGGAATCCAATGCTCCACATAGGTCTGCATCCCGTTGCACATCGTGCCGCGAGCCAGCAGCGCGTGTTCCACTCCGATCCAGTGGTAACTCCAGTCCGCGATGTCGAGCACCGGCCCAGCGCTTTTCGCCGGCGCCGTTTGCCCGGTCGCGAGCTTGGGAGCGATCGCGATGGCCGCGGCTGCCAGCGTTCCCAGGTCGCGCCTGGTAATTCCGTTCGAATTATCGTCGTGCATAGCTTTGCGCGCTTTTTAGCATACTCTTGCCAGAGCGCTAACGCGTCTTCAGATCTTCCCGGAAGAAACCGTTCAGCTCGGCGTGCGGAGGCAAGCTGTCGAATCCGGCGAAGCTTCCCGCGCTGGCAATCTCTTGGGCCGCGCGGATAAACCCGCCCCATGCCGCGCGCGCCAAAGAACTCCCCACGCTGATCCTGCGCACGCCCATCTCCACGAGATCGGCGACTTTCAACCCGGTGTTCGTGCTCATCAGCACGTTCACAGGCTTCGGACTCACCGCCGAGACGATGGCGCGAATATCCGCGCGCTCTCGCACTCCCGGCGCATACAGCACGTCGGCGCCCGCTTCCGCATAGGCCTGCAGACGCCGGATGGCTTCCTTGAGCGGTTCCGTGTGCCCCGTCAGGAAGCACTCCGATCGTCCGACCAGCAGAACGCCGGATGCCCCGATCGCCTCGCGCGCCGCTTTCATCCGCTCCACCGCTATCGGCAGATCGTACAACGGCTTTGATCGATCGCCGCTGGAGTCTTCAATCGAAAGTGCCGCCACGCCCGTTGCCACACACAGGCGCACACTCTCAGCCACGCCCTCCGGCTCCTGCGCGTAGCCCGACTCGAAATCTGCATTCACCGGCAAATCAACCGAAGAGACAATCTCGGCAATGTGGCTGAGCACTAAGTCGCGCGATACACCCGCGTCCGGCAATCCGCGTGAGAATGCGAAACCCGCGCTGGTGGTGGCCAGAGCTTTGAATCCCAGATGCCGCAGATACCGCGCGGTCCCGACATCCCAAGGATTCGGAATCACAAAACATCCGCTCTGGTGCAGCTTGCGGAACGCTGCGCGGCGCTCCGTGAAATCGGTGGTGGCCATAAGGATCTTGAGGTTAGCATAATGGATATGGCCCAAAAGGAGAATCCCGTGCCCATATACGACTTCAAATGCCTGGATTGCGGCGAGCAGTTCGAAGCGCTCGTTTTGAAATCCGAGCCCGCCTGCCCGGCTTGCCAAGGGCACAAGCTGGAGCAGCTCATCTCGATGTTTAGCGTCGATTCGGCCAGCATCCGGCAGAACAACATCAATTCCGCTCGCAAAGCGAACTCCAAAATGGCGCGCGACAAAGCCATTGCCGATCAGGAAGCGATTATGCATCACGACGACTGAAAACACGCCGCAACGGAATCCTTATGACCTGCCATAGCTGTGCGAAAGACGTACCGGAATCCAGCCGGTTCTGCCTTTCGTGTGGCGCGGCGATCAATGGGAGCGTGCCCGTGCCGACGCAAACCGTAAACGCACCCTCCAGCACTCCTGCGCCGGCGCGCACGCCCTCCCACAGTCATCTTTCTTCTTCGTCCGGTTCGCTCAACGAAGGCCGCTTCCTGCCCGGTGCGCTGCTCGCCAATCGCTATCGCATCGTCGCGCTGCTGGGCCGCGGCGGGATGGGCGAAGTGTATCGCGCGCACGACCTGACGCTGGGCCAGGAGGTGGCGCTCAAGTTTCTGCCTGAAGTGGCGGCGCGCAATCCCGCCGCGCTGGCTCGCTTCTACAATGAGGTTCGTATCGCGCGGCAGGTCTCGCATCCCAACGTCTGCCGGGTTTACGACCTGGGCGAAGTGGACGGGCAGCCGTACTTGTCCATGGAGTACGTGGATGGCGAAGACTTGGGCTCGCTGCTGCGCCGCATCGGCCGCCTGCCTTCCGACAAGGCAGTGGAGATCGCACGGCAGTTGTGCGCCGGTCTGGCCGCCGCGCATGCCAAGGGCGTGCTGCATCGCGACCTGAAGCCCGCCAATGTCATGCTCAACGGCCGTGGCACGGCGATCGTTACCGATTTCGGCCTGGCTGCGCTCGCCGACGAAATCCCCGGCGAAGAAATTCGCAACGGCACTCCCGCGTACATGGCGCCGGAGCAACTGGCCGGAAAAGAAGTCACCGCGCAAAGCGACATCTATTCGCTGGGCTTGGTGCTGTACGAGATTTTCACGGGTAAGCGCGCGTTTGAAGCCTCTACACTGGCGGAGCTGGTGCGCCTGCGCAGCGAGACCACTCCTATCAGCCCGTCCTCGCTGGTGAAGGAACTCGATCCCGCGGTGGAAAGCACGATCCTCCGCTGCCTGGATCCGGAGCCTCGCAATCGTCCGCCGTCCGCTCTTGCGGTGGCAGCGCGGCTCCCTGGCGGCGATCCGTTAGCCGCCGCTCTCGCTGCCGGTGAGACTCCTTCGCCTCAAATGGTCGCCGCTGCGGGCAGCATCGAGGCACTCTCCTGGAAGATCGCGGTTCCAACTCTTGCTGCTGTGGTGGCTGGCCTGGTGGCTTTTGTGATCCTGATCGCGACGTTCAGCATGATCGAAAAGGCGCAACTCACCAAGCCTCCCGATGTGCTGGTCGACAAGGCACGAGACCTGATTCAGCGCCTGGGATACACCGCGGCACCCGCCGATTTTGCTTACGCCTTCGATGACAATTCGGATTTTCTGAACGCGGTGTCGAAATCCGACGGGCCTTTCCCGCGCTGGGATGAGATTGCCCGCAGCCGTCCCTCGCCGCTGAAGTTCTGGTATCGGCAAAGTCCGGAACCGATGTTCGCGATGGGTGTGCACACGGAAGAGCTCATTCCGGGTGAGATCCAGGAGACCGATCCCCAGCCCACCACATCCGGCATGATCAATGTCCGGCTGGATCCCGAAGGCCGTCTCACTTACTTTCAAGCGATCCCGCCGGAGAAAGAAGATCCGCCCCAGCAGACGCCCGCGCCGGATTGGAACGCTCTGTTCACTGCCGCCGGCCTCGACATCTCCAAATTCAAACCCACCACGCCGGTGTGGGCGTCGTTAGCAGCTTCCGACGCGCGGCAGGCCTGGTCCGGCCAATGGCCAGGCTATAAGAATCGTCCGCTGCACGTCGAAGCCGCCGCCTGGCACGGCCGCCCCGTCTTCTTCTCTTTAACAGGACCATGGAGCCAGCCGGAGCGCATGCCGTCGAGCGACCCCGGGGGCACTGGCGATCTGATCGCACGAATATTGTTGGATGGCATCCTTTTCTTGCCGGTTCCGGCAGCGGCCTTCCTGGCGCGTCGGAACGTCATTCGCGGCAAAGGCGATCGCCGCGGCGCCCTGCGTCTGGCCGTACTGATCTTTGTCCTTCATCTGGCTCTGTGGGCATTCCGGGCCCATTTCGGTTCCATCGGAAATTTCGTCTTTCTACTGATCCTGGCCGTCGGTACCTCGCTCCTTTGGGCTGGTGCCGTGTGGGTGCTCTATCTGGCGCTCGAACCCTATGTTCGCCGCTACTGGCCGCAAGCCATCATTTCATGGACACGCGTGCTGAGCGGCCGCTGGCGGGACCCTTTGGTCGGCCGCGACGTGCTCTACGGCGTCGCGCTGGGCGTGTTCGTTTGCGAACTGTATGCCCTGCGGTTTCATCTGGGAGCCCTGTTTGGCGCGCCTCCCCCGAGTGCCGATGAGGACTTCCTGGGTGGCGCCCGCAGCGCCATCGCGGTTTGGCTGCTCAATACCCCCGCCTCCATTATCAACACGCTGATCTCGTTCCTCATCCTTTTTCTCTTCCGCGCGCTGCTGCGAAAATCGTGGCTGGGCGCCATCGCTTTCGTTCTGCTGTTCACGGCCCTGAAGTCCGTGTCTTCGCCGTATCCGGCTTTGGATTGGCCCCTACAAGCCATCCTGTACGCGGCGCTCGCCGCCGGAGCACTGCGCTTCGGCCTGGTGACGTTTGCCACCGCGCTTTACACCGCCGGCTTGGCGCTGAACATTCCGCTTACGCTGAACCCCTCGGCCTGGTATTTCACGCCTGCCACGCTGGCGCTCACAACCATCGCCGCGCTCGCCATCTGGGGTTTCTACACCGCTCTAGACGGGCAGGCGCCCTGGAAGGCCGAATCATAATCGATCGAAATTGTTAGCTGGGGATTCCAACTCTCATCTCAACAAATTGCTGAAACAAAGATTGCCCCACGGAGTCCTGTTATGGATACGTAATCCAACTGAACTGCGCGCGGGGTCCTGAAGGTACTGGTACGTCCGAGGTAGCCGGTGACCCGACGAGAGGAAAGACTAGAATTCGCATGCAGCGGAACCTTCAGATCGTTCTATGGCTGGTGCTCGCCACGTTCGCCCACACCGCCCGAGGCGATGACCCGCAGTCCGGGCCGCCCAGCGCGAACGGTCCGTCGGCACTCAAGAACCTGACTCTCGAACAGCTCTCTCAAATCGAAGTCACCACGCCCTCCAAGGAACCGACCAAGGTTTCGCAAACGCCTGCGGCGGTCTATGTCATCACTGGCGAAGACATCCGGCGTTCCGGTGCAACCTGTATTCCAGAGGCATTGCGCCTGGCGCCGGGCGTGGAAGTGGCGCGTATCGACAGCAACAAATGGTCCATCGGAATTCGAGGATTTGGAAGCCGGCTCACGCGCTCGGTACTGGTCTTGATCGATGGCCGGACTGTTTACACTCCGTTGTTCGACGGCACTTATTGGGAAGTCCAGGACACCATGATGGAAGATATCGACCGGATCGAGGTGATCCGCGGCCCGGGCGGCACCATCTGGGGGCCGAACGCGGTGAATGGCGTCATCAACGTCATCACCAAATCGGCGCAGGACACGCGCGGAATGCTGGCAACCGTGGGCGGTGGAGATTTTGAGCAGGGCTTCGCCGATTTCCGCTACGGCGGCGGCGATTCAGACGGCTTCAACTATCGCATCTACGGCAAGGGTTTTACGCGCGGCCCGGAGGACCACTCCGATGGCCGGAACTTCGACGATTGGCGAGCCACCCAAACCGGTTTTCGCATGGATTGGACGGCGGGCAGCCGCGACGCCTTCACGGTGCAAGGCGACGCGTACGACGAGATTGCCGGCGAGAGCGTGCAGGCCACCAGCTATACGCAGCCGTACTCGCAAATCGTGGACGGTAACGCTTATCTCTCCGGCTGGAACATTCTGGGGCACTGGAAGCGCACGCTGAGCGAAGGCAACGACATTCAGGTGCAGGCCTACTATGACCGAACCAATCGCCATGAGCCGAATTTTGGCGAGAATCGGAATACCCTGGATATCGATTTTCAGCAGCGCCTTCGGCTGCCGGCACGCAATGAGATTACCTGGGGCCTGGGCGCGCGCGGCGGCCCGGTCCACGATATCGAGGTTGTTTCCGGCCTGACGTTTATTCCTTTTAACCGCACCGACGATCTTTTTACCGGGTTCTTTCAGGATGAGATCGGGCTGGTGAACAATCGCCTGTCGCTGACGCTCGGGACCAAGCTGTTGCGCACCAATTTCACCAATTTTGGCGCCGAGCCGAGTGCCAGGCTTTTATGGACTCCTACGAAGAACCAGTCAGTTTGGGCAGCCTATACGCATGCCTTGCGAACGCCCTCTGATTCCGAAGAGAATTTCTTCCTTTTGGGGTACGTCGGCACAACCCCCAACGGGACGCCCTATTTCGCCCGTTTCAACGCGAATTACAACTTCGCGCCGGAGCAGCTCAACGGCTACGAACTCGGGTATCGCGACCTTCTGGGCCCGAATCTCTATCTCGATATCGCGGCGTTTTACAACCACTACCACGACCTGTTTAGCGAAGACATCACGGGAGCACCTTATCTTGAAACCACCCCGGAGCCCGTGCATTTCCTGCTGCCGGCCCAATTTGGCAACGGCCTGCTCGGCTACACCAAGGGAGTGGAAATTGCTCCCGAATGGAGGCCGAAGGATTTTCTGCGGCTGCGGGGTTCCTATTCGTTTCTGCACATGAATCTTGGCAGAGCGCCGAATTCCGAAGACGTCGGCACGGCGCCTGGGATTGTGGGGTCCAGCCCTCAGCACCAGGTATCGGTTCAATTGGCGGTGGATTTCTCCAAGCGCTTTCAAGCGGACGTCGACTACCGGTATGTTAGCGTGCTGCCCGGCCAGCTGGTGCCCGCGTATTCCACCGCCGACGCGCGGTTCGGCTGGCGCATCAGCCGGCAGTTCGATTTGTCTATCGTCGGACAGAATCTTCTGCAACCGTCGCATCCGGAAGATGGGGGCGATCCGGGACCGCTGGTGCTCATCCGGCGCAGCGCTTATGCCCGGCTGACGTGGAGCAAATAGCGCTGGGATCCGGCAGCAGCAATATGGCGTTGATCAACGCATACTCGCTAATCCATCCCGTCCGCGCCCGGCCGGGACGCTTCCGGAGCGGACTGGCGTTGGCCACAGCGGTGGTGTTGCTGGCATGCGTATCCATCAGCAGCTATCCGGCCCGCGCCGCTGAAGCAGAACCGCTGGAATACCAGGTGAAAGCGGCATTCCTGCTGAACTTCACGAAATTCGTGCAATGGCCGGCGTCGGCCTTTGCGGATGAGCATTCGCCGCTCGCCATCTGCATCCTGGGAGAAGATCCGTTCGGAAATACGCTCACCGAAATAGTGAAAGGAGAAACAGTGAACGGCCGGGATATTGTTGTTCAGAGGATGCGGCGGCCCGAGCCGAAATCGTGCCAGGTTCTGTATGTTGCGAAGTCGGAAAAAGACGCCGCCCGGACTTTGGCTGACTTAGGTACTGGAGTTTTGACCGTCGGCGAGGGCGAGAAGTTCCTGCGGGACGGCGGCATCATCGCTTTCGTTATCCAGGATCGCCGGGTGCGGTTTGACATCGATCAGGCAGCGGCGGCGAAAGCCAGGCTGACCTTGAGTTCGAGACTGATGAACGTAGCCCGGTCCGTGGAGAAATAGGCGGAGCAACGATTACCTGCATATGCATCCATTCCGCGACATGCCGATCAAGCAAAAACTGATGGTGATCATCATGTCCGTTACGGCTGCCGCGCTCCTTCTGGCCGGAGTGGGCATCGTGATCGCGGATGCGCTTCTGTTCCGCGCGACCACCCAACGGGATATTTCGGCGTTAGCTGCGATTGTCGCCGACAACAGCACCGCAGCGCTCGCTTTTGACGATCCCGAAACGGCAACACAAACCTTGGCGTCCTTGAAAGCGCGGCCGCACATGCTGGCGGCGTGCATTTACCAGCCGGATGGCGCCCTCTTTGCCGAATACATACGCGCCGGCTCAACCACGCAATGCCCGCCAGGGCAAGCGGGCGGTCAAGCACCAGACGAACTGCGATTCACCGCCGCCGGACTCATCGCTCGGCGCCCTATCGCGCTCAACCAGCGGCGCATCGGAACGCTGCTGCTGCTGAACGATCTCGGCGCAATCTCGGAACGGATCAGACTTTACGGCCTCACGGTACTGCTGATCCTGATCGTATCGAGCTTCGTTGCTTTTCTGCTTTCATCGAAACTGCGGTCCATCATTGCGGAGCCGCTTTCGCAGCTTGCGCAAGCAACGCGCCGGGTGTCGGAAACCAGGGACTACGGCATCCGCGCGCGGAAGTTCTCCGGGGACGAACTCGGCGCGCTCGCCGATGACTTCAACGAGATGCTCAGCCGCATTCAGGCGCAGGACGGCAACCTCAGAAATGCGCTCCTCGCGCTAGAGGCGGCCTTGAAGGAAAGTCAGGAGGTGCGGGACTCTCTTCGTACCACGCTCGCCAGTATCGGAGACGCAGTCATATCCACGGATGCAGAGGGCCGCGTGGTCTTTGTCAACCCCATCGCCCAATCGATGCTGGGACTGGAGGAAGCCGAGACCATCGGCCGGCAACTGGATGAGGTCTTCCAAATCGTGAATGAGTTCAGCCACGAGAAAGTGGAAAGCCCGGTGGCGCGGGTATTGCGGGAAGGCGGGATTGTCGGCATGGCGAACCACACCATCCTGATCGCACACAACGGCACCCAGATTCCGATCGACGATAGTGGTGCGCCCATTCGTGGCGAGAGCGGCGCTATTCAAGGAACGGTGCTGGTATTCCGCGATGTCACGGCCCGGCGGCGGGCCGACGAAACCAGCCGTCTTCTGGTTTCTATCGTCCAATCCGCGGACGACGCGATTTTCAGCAAGGATCTCAACGCGGTTGTCACCAGCTGGAATAGAGGCGCGGAGCGCACATTCGGATACACCGCGGAAGAGATGATTGGGCGATCGATTTCGACTATCTTTCCGCCCGACCGGCGGGACGAGCTTGCCAGCATCATGAAACGCGTCGGACAAGGCGAACGAATCGATCACTACCAGACGGTCCGTCGAACGAAAAACGGTGCGTTCCTGAACGTATCGCTCACTATCTCACCCATGCAGGACCCGTCCGGACGAATAACCGGCGCCTCGGTAATATCCCGCGACATCACCGAGCAGGTACGCGCAGCCGACCATCTGGCCCAGCTCAACGCGGATCTGCAACGTTCGAACCAGGTTTTGGCGCTTACCAACCAGGACCTGGAGCGCTTCGCTTTTATTGCCAGTCACGACCTGCAGGAGCCGCTGCGCATGATCACCGCCTACTCGCAACTGCTCATTAAGTCCTACCCCGGCCAGTTTGACAGCCAGGCCGGCACATTTGTTGAAAACATCGTCGATGGCACCACGCGCATGCGTGAATTGCTGTCCGATCTGCTGGCCTACACGGAAATCCGCGGCCGCGATGAAGAACCTCCCGAAGTGGTGGATCTCAACGCCGTCATCGACGACGTACGGCAGAATCTCAAGGCGTCTATCGACGAGAGCGGAGCCGAAGTGACCAGCGACCATCTGCCGCTTTTACACGTTCGTCAGGCGCATTTTCAGTCCTTATTTCAAAATCTGATCGGGAACGCGATAAAATATCGCAGCGCTCAGCCGCCACGCATTCACGTGTCCGTGCGGGAGGTGGAGGGTGAGCTGCGGTTCTCAGTTTCCGACAATGGCATAGGCATCGATCCCGAATATCACCAGCAGATCTTTGAGGTGTTCCGCCGCCTGCACAGCAGGAAGATTCCCGGCACCGGGGTGGGCTTGGCGATTTGCCAGCGCGTCGTGGAACGGTATGGTGGCCGCATCTGGGTTGAGTCGCGGGCCGGCCAAGGCTCGGCTTTTATTTTCACAGTGCCCAATGTCGCGGTCCATTCCGCGCAGGAGAATTAATGCATAACGCGCCCAAGGGAAGACAACACCAGTTGCTCGTCATTGAGGACAATCCAGCGGATGTCGTTCTGTTGCGGCGCGCCCTGGCCGGTGCCGGGCTCGATTATCAATTGACGGTCATCAACGATGGCGCCGAAGCTCTGGCGCTCTTTCGTCCAGGCAGCGCCATTCTAACGGCGGATCTCGCGATCGTCGATATGAACTTGCCCAAACACAGCGGCCTGGAAGTTATCGAGCAGATGCGGGCCAATCCGGCATTTGCCGAAATGCCCGTGGTGATTCTCAGCTCCGCATCGGCTCCGCGCGACCGCTCCATGATGGACCGGTTCCGGGTAAAACGATACATTGTGAAACCGGCCGATTTGGACGAGTTTATGAGAATCGGCTGGCAAATTAAGGAACTGCTGCCGGATCGCCAGCCCATCTGACTCGTTGACATCGTCGCCCAGAGCACCTTTTCTGAACCGGGGTGTTAACATCAGAAAGTTGCTGGAAACTCCCGCTGCGACGTTATGCGAGAATCCCCGCTGGTTAGCGTAATCACTCCCAGCTTGAACTCGGCACAATTCCTGGAAGCGACCATTCATAGCGTTCTCGCGCAGGATTATCCCCGCATTGAATACCTGGTTATGGACGGAGGGTCCACCGACGGAACGCTGGATATATTGCGCTCCCACGCGGATCGTTTGACTTACGTCTCAGGCAGCGATGATGGAGCCGCCGATGCGATCAACCAGGGTTTCGCCAAGGCGCAAGGCGAGATTCTGGCGTGGCTGGGAGCTGACGACACCTATCTCCCCGGGGCGCTGAGCAAAGCCGTGCAGGCCTTCGCCGCTCATCCGGATGCCGCGGTAGTTTATGGCGAGGGCAATTGGACCGGCCCGAGCGGAGAGGTGCTGGGGCGCTATCCAACCGCGCCCTACGATCCCAAAATGTTCACCCGCGAATGTTCCGTCTGCCAGCCGGCGTGTTTCATCCGGCGGGATGCCATCGAAGCCGCGGGCATGCTCAATCCGCGGCTCCGCGCCTCTTTTGATTACGATCTATGGATCCGGCTGGCCAAGCAATACCGTTTCGTGCATGTTCCCGAGTATCTCGCCAACTCCCGCATGCATCCGGGGAACAAGACCCTCGGACAACGGCGAACCGTCTTCCGGGAGTCTATCGCCCTGCTGTCGCAACACTACGGCTATGTGCCCGTGAGATGGATTTACGGATATCTTTCGTTTCTGCGCGATCATCGGGATCAGTTTTTCGAGCCCCTGCGCCAATCGCTCTTCACCTATCTTCTGGCGTTGCCGGTTGGGATGCGGTACAACTATGCGAAGCCGCTCCGTTATGGAGCGGAGTGGTTGTCTCCCATTAAGTGGTCTAACCTGTCGCGGCTTTGGCGGCAGGCGGGGATTGGATCGTAACCGGTGGGATCGAGGGCCGACATTGACCAACAGTTAAGGCGTGCGGGGTGTTAACCCAGGCAACGCAGGAGGTTATTGCCGCCAGTTCGGCGTGGAGAAAACCTCGTGATCGAGGCCAAGGCCAGAAGGGCTCACTTGCTTCCGTTTGCCGAGCGCGAACCCGCCATTCGCAACCAAAGTCGATACGTACCGAAGGCGAATTTCTTGAGCAGACCGGGTAGCGGGACACTGTGCGCCAGATCCACCACCAGTTGAACGCGTTCCTGCTGCGTCATCCGGGACAATGTTGGATCCGACGCCGATGCGGGGCCGGGCGCGGGGGAAGCCTTGGCCCCGAAGATCTCGGGCGAGACGTCAATCAGTATCTCGCGTTCCAGGTCGACTGGCACTACCTGCTGGTCCGGCCGGTCTGCGCTCCCGGCCATCAATGTGCAACGTCGCGTAGGGGCGTTCTTGTTCGTTCCGACCAGGAGATGCATCGCCAAGGTGTCCAGGTAAGGGAGGGCGGTAAAGAGGCGCTCCTGGAGGGCGGAGACTCGAAAGAGAAACCGTCCGGATCCGAGCGA
This sequence comes from Bryobacterales bacterium, assembly GCA_963776805.1. Taxonomy (GTDB): domain Bacteria; phylum Acidobacteriota; class Terriglobia; order Bryobacterales; family Bryobacteraceae; genus Palsa-89. Next base: position 1,134,326 of record CAVZOD010000025.1, on the reverse strand, counting down.
GCGATCGTCCGCTGAAGTTGCCACATCGGGATCGTCGCAAAGAGCGGTCCGATCTTCATCGTTCACGCGCTGTGTTTGCACCATATCGGACCACGCGCAAGCGGCCTCCGGATAATCCTGCAACGTCCGGAGCAGTGAACACAGATGATCGGAGAAAAGGCGCTCGTTGGGAGCGACAATACAAACGTACTCTTCGTCCTCCTCCACCACGCTCCGCAGCACTTCGCTAATGACTTCTCCGGCCCGCTTGCGGCCCTTCGCCGACCCGTCCGGGCGCCGTTCCATAAAGTGAATCGGAGCCATTTCCAGAGGCGCCGGCGACTCGTTGATGCGGGATCGGATACCGCGCGGTCCGAAGAGTTCCGCATCCCTTGCATCGATAGCCAAGATGCCGCGAATTGCAACATTCTTTTGTGCCTGGCAACTGGCGATGTGCCGCTCCAGAATCTCGGCGTGAAACTCCGGCATCAGAAAAACTACGCAGATACTCTCCTCACGCCGCTTGGGCGCATACGCGCACTCCAGCTTCGCTTTTCTCTCCGGCAGCCCTGCATAGATCCGTTCCAGGCAGGTATCCAGCCGGAAGTTCTCGCGGAAAATACTTTGAGCCCGTCTCGCCAGTTCCAGCGCTTTGGTGGGTTCGGACTTGATCCAGTCCAGATGCGACTCCACCTGGCGATACGTTTCTTTCACCGGAAGAGTGGTATCGATGTAGAGCAAAGAATCGCCGAAGTGGCGCCGCGCAAACGGATTCTCGTTACAAATGATCACCGCTCCAGCCGCCGAGCTCTCAAAAATTCTGCTCGACATCATTTCAGACTGAGCGTGGGCCTGCGAGGACAGCACCAACGAGATGCCGGCCTGGTTGATCAGGCGCACTACCGACACACCATCGAAGGGAATGGAGCCAACGTAGCTCTTGTACCCTTTCCAAACCTCTACTCCGTTATAAATCCTTGGACCGTAAATCCGTAAGTCGCCGCCATCATCGAGCAAGCCCAAAAGCCCGTCGTGACGTCCCGGCTTTTTGGCCGTCTTCTCCCAATTCATGCCGGCATAGAAGAGGTGCTGGTCACCGAGCGTCGGCTCTAGTATGGGCCCGGACAGCGTGGGATAGAAGCGGAAGAGCGGGCCTTCCCGCGCGGGATGGCCGGAAATCAAGCGCATCACATGATCGTCGCCGGAGACGGAGTCGCAGCTGAGAAAATCGTCGTGGGTCAGCAGGTGCCGCGTGAACTTCCGGTAGCCCCACTCGTAATAGAACTGCAAAGGATTCCACAGCGTAACAAAGGAAAAGATGTCGAATTGCTTGGGCGCTTCAAAATGGAGGCTGAGAACGAAATCGACGTCCTGCTGGGTCAGTCGGGCGTGGGGCGGCTGAATCAGGCGGGCGGAAGGATCCACTACTAAACATTCCAGGCCGAGACTCTTAGCAGCGATTTTCAGGCGCTCGATGACTTCGTCTTCTGCCGCTTTCACGCCAGGCCATAGTTTGATTACGGCAAACCTGCGACGTAACATCGGAGCCTCCAGAGCACCACGCTATTTTCCGCCGAGCATTCGCCGGCGCCGGCCGATAGATCCACAACTCGACGGCTCACCTCTGGAACCGCGAGCAATTTCTAAGTATACCGAGAGATCCCGCAAATTATCCGCGAAATGCTCCTGGCCGCTTGGAAGCGCAGTGCGCGCCGGGACGGGAAGGTTCTTGCCCGGGCAAACGACAGCACTCCTGGGTTGGGCAGCTGGTTTGCGCAACTGAAAATCGAGACGCCGGGAGCTTCGTCCAGTACCAGTCTTGGCCATTCGCTATGAGATTTCAACCTTTCAAGCGCCACTTCCTGGTCAATGATTTGGCGCGGATGGAGGTCTCTGGGTCGAACAAGGTATGGCCCCATCCTCTTGTGTGGCGCGTATTCCATGGTGGCCGGTGTCCTGTGGGGTTACCCGTCTCCAGCCAACAGCGCGCAGCTGAGGCGTCTTTCTTTGGCGCCGACCTTTGAAAAGGATGACAGCACCAACGCTGGGAGCCGGTACGTTTGGAAAAACTCCCAGATCCTGGCGAGTTTCGTAGCAGGGGGAGCGGTATCGATCCGATCGAAGGACGGAACGAACCTGCAGATTTCCTTTGTGGACGCCAATGCCGGGTCCCAGCCCCAAGGCGAAAGCGAATCCCCGCGGAAAACGTGGTATTACCTCGGGAATTCTCATTGGCATGTCGATGAGCATTTCGATCGCGTGCGCTTCCGGGAGATCTATCCGGGAATTGACCTGGTATTTCTAACCAGCCGCGGCCAACTGGAATACAGCTTCGAGATTGCTCCAGGTGCGGATCCGAGCGCCATTCGAATCCGATATGGCGGCTTGAGGCCCAACTTAGCGCCGGGAGGAAATCTGGAAGTGAACGAAGGCGGTCTCCAGATGATCCAACGGCGTCCAAAGGCCTTCGAACGTCGGGGGAATGACGCGGTGGCGATTTCTTCCGAGTACCGCATCACCGGCCAAGACGTATCGATCGAGTTAAGCGCTTATGATCGCACGGCTGCGATCATCATCGATCCCGTGCTGGTCTTTAGCACCTATCTGGGAGGATCCGGTTTCGATGCGATTTACGCCGCCACCGCCGATGGCAGTGGGAATCTGTACGTCAGCGGCAAGACCTCGTCGGGGAGCCTGAGCAACTCGTCGATTCCACTGCGGTCGAGCAGCGACGCGTTTGTCGCCAAATTGAACAGCAGCGGGACCGAGGTGCTGTATCTGGTGTATCTGGGAGGCGGCGGCAACGATTGGGCTAACGGCATCGCTATCGATGCATCCGGCAATGCCTACCTTACCGGTGTTACCGAGTCCTCTGACTTTCCTGTCACCAGGGGCGCTCTGTCGACCACTGCGCCGGGTGCGGAGAATGCGTTTATCGCAAAGTTCAATTCCATCGGCCAGTTGCAGTATTCGACATACCTGGGGGGCGCGAGCCCGAGTATCGGATCTTCGATCGCAGTTGATGCGACAGGCGCCGCCTACGTTGCCGGGCAGACGCAGTCGACCTCTTTTCCGGTTACAACCGGTGCTTTCCAGATTAGTTACCAGGGTGGCACATCGGACTGCTTTGTATCCAAATTGAACGCCACCGGTAGCGCGCTGGTTTACTCCACTCTGCTGGGAGGGGCCGGAATGGACCTGTGCAGCGGTATCGCGGTCGATACCTCAGGCGACGCTTATGTTACAGGCACTACGTACTCGTCCAACTTTCCCACTCAGTCCGCCGTGCAAGGCAGTTTGCTCGGAACCGCCAGCGCTTTTGTGGCCAAGATCAATCCGGGCGGCACGGGACTGGTATTTTCCACTTATGTCGGTGGCAGCGCCATAGACAATGGCAATGCGGTTGCCATTGATTCGTCCGGCAGCACGTATGTCGCGGGGGCGACCTCATCGAGCGACTTTCCGCTTACGTCCGGTGTCTTTCAGACCGCATTGAACGGTGTTTACAACGCCTTTGTATTCAAATTGTCGGCTAGCGGGACCAGCTTCGTCTATTCAACTCTTTTGGGAGGGTCCAGCTCAGATACCGCTACTTCGATTGCCGTGGACCAGTCCGGGAGGGCCATCCTGGGAGGGTATACGGATTCCGTCAATTTCCCCCTCGCCGGCGCAATCCAATCCTCGTTGGGTGGCACCTTCGACGCATTCGCCAGTGTGGTGGACCCAGCCGGTGCGACGCTCGTCTTTTCAAGTTATGTGGGAGGCTCCGGGGACGATCGCGCTTACGCTGTGATGGCGGCTCCCGGAAACATTCTGTATCTGGCTGGAACGACGGCGTCAAGCAATTTCCCGACTGCGGCCGCGCTCCAGGCCAGCCTGAGCGCACCTAACGACGCGTTTGTACTAAAAGCGACCTACGGAAGTGCGGTATTAGCTCCTGTCTCGGTCACACCCAATAGTGGAAGCGGCGCGTCGCAGACCTTTGCGTTTGTGTTTTCCGACTCGGCCGGCGCAGCTGACATCAACTCGGCCCAGATTATTATCAACAGTTCGACGGCCGAGACAAATAGTTGCTTTTTTTACTTCTATGCCAGCGGGTCCAATATCCTCTATCTGGCGAATAATGCGGGGACTCTTCAATCCAGCTTGCCGGTCGGCGCCACCGGTACACTGCAGAACAGCCAATGTTCAGTGAACGTGGGTGCCTCCTCGGTCACGTTATCGGGGACGACGCTCACTTTAAATTTGGCGTTGAGCTTTACTGCCGCGTTTGCAGGATCGAAGAACATCTACATGTATGTTCAGAATGCCACGGTCGCAAGCAGCCTTACCCAGGAGGGCACCTGGACGGTGCCGGGCGCGGCCGGACCGGTACCGGTTTCGGTCACGCCCAACAGCGGAAGCGGCGCCTCGCAGACCTTTGCGTTTGTGTTTTCCGACCCGGCCGGCGCGGCCGACATCAATTCGGCCCAGATTGTTATCAACAGTTCGACGGCCAAGACGAATAGTTGCTACCTTTACCTCTATGCCAGCGGTTCCAATATCCTCTATCTGGCAACCAACGCGGGTGCTCTTCAATCCAGCTTGGCGGTCGGCGCTGCGGGCACGCTCCAGAACAGCCAATGTTCAGTCAACGTGGGCGCCTCGTCGGTGAGTTCCTCGGGAACAACCTTCACTCTCAAATTGGCGTTGAGCTTTACTACGGCGTTTGCAGGATCGAAGAACATTTACATGTATGTTCAAAACGCCACCGTCGGCAGCGCCCTTACCCAAGAGGGGACCTGGACGGTGCCGGTGGCGAGCGGACCCACTCCGGTTTCGGTCACGCCCAGCAGCGGAAGCGGCGCCTCGCAGACCTTTGCCTTTATGTTTTCCGACCCGGCCGGCGCGGCCGACATCAATTCGGCCCAGATCATCATCAACAGTTCGACGGCGACAACAAATGGTTGCTTTTTCTACCTCTACGCCAGCGGTTCCAATGTCCTCTACCTGGCAAACAATGCAGGCGCTCTCCAATCCAGCTTGCCGGTCGGCGCTGCGGGCACGCTCCAGAACAGCCAATGTTCAGTCAACGTGGGCGCCTCGTCGGTGAGTTCCTCGGGAACAACGTTCACCCTCAATCTGGCGTTGAGCTTCACTATGGCGTTTGCAGGATCGAAGAACATCTACATGTATGTTCAAAACGCCACCGTCGGCAGCAGCCTTACCCAAGAGGGGACCTGGACGGTGCCGGCGGCGAGCGGACCAGTGCCGGTTTCGGTCACGCCCAACAGCGGAAGCGGCGCCTCGCAGACCTTTGCCTTTGTATTTTCCGACCCGGCCGGCGCGGCCGACATCAATTCGGCCCAGATCATCATCAACAATTCGACGGCGACAACAAATAGTTGCTATTTTTACCTCTATGCCAGCGGTGCCAATGTCCTCTATCTGGCCAACAACGCGGGTGCTCTGCAATCCGGCTTGGCGGTTGGCGCTGCGGGCACACTTGAGAACAGCCAATGTTCTGTCAACGTGGGCGCCTCGTCGGTGACTTCGTCCGGAACAACGTTCACTCTCAATTTGGCGTTGAGCTTTACGACGGCGTTTGCCGGATCGAAGAACATCTACATGTATGTTCAAAATGCGACTGTGGGTAGTTCCTTGAGCCAGTATGGCGTCTGGACAGTACCCTAGTAGCGCCCCGATCTAACCTGGCCGAAAAACGTTTCGTCAGCTCCAACCCAGCGGTACGGTCGGAGCGAGTGATCGCGGAAAAACGCCTAACCTGAAGCGTGGAACCGCACCGGGCGCAGCAGCGGCCAGCGGAAGAATTCGGCTGCAAAATCCAGACAAATATTCTATCCACATCGGCGCGGACAGGTTCCCCATTGCTCGTGTAAAATGGGAGTTTCAATCGCGTGATCTGGAGCTTCGTTGGGTGCGCAACGGCGCGGGGTGGTTCATTCCTTACTTATGAAACAGGTCTTGGTTACAGGAGGCGCAGGCTACAAGGGCTGCGTTCTCGTTCCGAAGTTATTGAATGCCGGGTACCAGGTGGTGGTTTACGACCGGATGTTTTTTGGCTCTCAGGGCCTTCCCTCTCATCCCCATCTGCGCGTTGTCGATGCCGATATCCGCGACACTGATTCGTTTGCCGCGGCGGTAAAGAACTGCGACGCGGTAATCCACATGGCGTGCATCTCCAATGACCCCAGCTACGAACTCGACCCGGCGCTCAGCAAGACCATCAACTTCGATTGTTTTGAGCCGATGGTTCTCGCCAGCAAGAATGCCGGGGTACGGCGCTTCATCAACGTCTCTTCCAGTTCCGTCTATGGAGTGAGCGATGCGCCGGAGGTCACCGAGGATCATCCCTTGCTCCCGCTGACCGACTACAGCAAGTACAAAGGCATGTGCGAATCGATTCTGTTCGAGCACGGCTCCCGCGACTTTATTCCCATCAATCTGAGGCCGGCGACGGTGTGCGGCTATTCCCCGCGGATGCGCTTCGATTTAACCGTCAATATCCTGACCAATCTGGCGGTCAACCGGGGCACCATAACCGTTTTCGGCGGCGCCCAAAAACGGCCCAACATCCACATTGACGATGTTACGGACTTATATATCCGGATGTTGGAATACCCGGAGGACCAGATCGCGGGCAAGACCTTCAACGTGGGATATGAAAATGATACAGTGGCGCGGTTGGCCGAGATTGTTAAGCAGGTAGTGGAACGGGAATTCCCGGACAAGCCGCCCATCCGGATTGAGACAACGCCCACCAACGACAACCGGTCCTACCACGTCAGTTCCCGGAAGATTGCCGAAGAGCTGGGTTACCGTCCCCAGCGAACCATTGAAGACGCTGTTCGCGACCTGTGCTGCGCCTTTCGGCAGGGCGAATTTAAGAATAGTCTGACAAGTGACGATTACGTGAATGTGAAGATCATGAAGAAGCTGGGACCGGCATGAGCGAAGCCAAGCCGATCGCCGTCGTCACAGGCGGCGCCGGATTCATTGGCAGTCACATGGTAGACCTTCTCGTGGGGGAAGGTTTTCGGGTTCACGTCATCGACAACCTGACGGGCGGCCGCCTTTTGAACCTGGAACATCATCAGGCAAACCGGGATGTCGTTTTCGAGAAGAAAGATATCCGCACGCTGGCCGCGGACGATGCGCTTTTCCGGGGCGCACATTACGTGTTTCACTTCGCCGGGATTGGAGACATCGTCCCATCCATCGATCGGCCCGTGGATTATATGTCCACCAACGCACTCGGCACGGTACACGTGCTGGAAGCAGCGCGTCACGGAGGTGTGAAGAAGCTGGTCTATGCGGCGTCGTCCACCTGCTACGGCCTGGCGGAAGAGCTTCCCACCAGCGAGGATGCTCCCATCCGGCTGGAGTATCCCTACGCGCTGAGCAAGTATCAGGGCGAGGCGGCGGTCTTGCACTGGGGCCAGGTCTATGGGCTTCCTGTAAATTCCGTGAGGCTATTCAATGCCTACGGAACGCGCTCGCGCACTACCGGTGCCTATGGGGCCGTCTTTGGCGTTTTTCTCGCGCAAAAGCTGAACGGGAAGCCCTTGACGATCGTCGGGGACGGCGCCCAGAAACGGGATTTCCTCTACGTCACCGATGTGGCGCGCGCCTTCTACGCGGCGGCATGCACCGATCGGACGCAGCGCATTTACAACCTGGGCGCAGGCAATCCGCAATCGGTGAATTACCTGGCCGACTTGCTGGGCGGCCCCAGCCTTCATTTGCCGAAACGCCCGGGCGAACCCGACTGCACCTGGGCGAACATCACGAGAATTCGCACCGAGCTGGGATGGTCGCCCCAGGTTTCTTTCGAAGAGGGCGTCAAAACGATGCTTCAAAATATCGACTATTGGCGGGAAGCACCAGTCTGGGATGTCTCCTCCATCGAGGCCGCCACGAAAAACTGGTTTGCATTCCTGGCCGGCAAGGGCTCCCCGGCATGACGGCCGCACCTTCCACCACCAGCGCCAAGATCCTTCCGCTGGAGGAATTGGCGGCCGTGCTGGCAAGGCTCAAGGCGCAAGGCAAGACCGTGGCCCAGTGTCACGGCGTGTTCGATCTGATGCATGTCGGGCACATACGGCATTTTGAGCAAGCCAAGAAATTGGGCGACGTTCTGGTGGTTACGGTGACACCGGACCAGTACGTGAACAAGGGCCCCAATCGCCCGGTCTTTACCGAAGCACATCGGGCTTGGGCCATTGCCGCACTGGGATGCGTCGACTATGTGGCGGTGAACCGCTGGCCCACCGCGATCGATACGATCAAGCTTTTGCGGCCGAGCATTTTCGTCAAAGGATCGGAATATCGCGACGCGTCCAAGGACCGGACCGGGAACATCTCCCTAGAGGAACAGTCGGTTCGGGATGCCGGCGGCAGAATCGAGTTCACCGACGATATCGTTTTTAGTTCGTCCAGCCTGATCAACCGGTATTTTGGAGTCTTCCCCGAAAAGACCGAGCAGTTCCTCACAGCCTTCTCGGCCAAGCGCGGGGCGGATGAGATTTTGCACTATTTGGATTCCGCGCGCAAGTTAAAGGTGCTGGTTATCGGTGAAACCATCATCGATGAATATCAGTATTGCGAAACCCTCGGCAAAGCGGGCAAAGAGCCGATCCTGGTGGCCCGGCATGTCAGCAGCGAGCGGTTTCCCGGCGGGATCCTCGCAGTCGCGAATCATGTAGCCGCGATCTGCGATCAAGTGACCATGCTGAGCTGCCTGGGCGAGACGGATTCTCAGGAGGAGTTTGTCCGGGAGCACACCCAAGCGAAGATCGAAAAGATCTTTCTCACCGTTCCGGGAGTTCCTACCATGGTCAAGACCCGCTTTCTCGAGTCTTACCCGTTTCAAAAGTTGTTCGAAGTCTACACCATGGGCGATCCCGAGCAGCAGAGTGGGAGTTCCGGAGCGCTTTCTAAGAAGCTCTTGGAGACTTTGCCGAGTTACGATGTTGTGATCGTCGCCGACTATGGGCACGGCATGATCACTCCCGAGGTAGCGGATATATTAAGCAGGAGCGCTAGATTTCTGGCTATCAACACTCAAATGAACGCGGGCAATCACGGCTTCAACACGGTTTCCAAATACCGCCGCGCCGATTACGTCTGCGTGTCCGAACGCGAGCTCAGACTGGAGGCCCGGAGTTCACACCGGGACCTGCGAGAGATTGTCCAAGAGGTTTCCGGCCAACTCGGGGCCGAGCGGCTCATGATCACTCGAGGCGGGCAGGGATGTTTGTGCTACAGCCGCAGCGAAGGATTTGAAGCGATTCCCGCGTTCACGGGCCAGGTAGTAGACCGGGTCGGCGCCGGGGACGCCGTTCTTGCCATCACGGCCCTGTGCGCGGCTCAACAGGCCCCCATCGACGTTATCGGATTCATCGGCAACTGCGTCGGTTCGCAAGCCGTCGGAGTGGTGGGCAACCGGTCTGCCATCGAAAGCGTTTCGCTCGCCAGGTACATGGAATGTCTTTTGAAATAGATTCGCAAGCCTGCGGCGTTTGCGAAGGAGCGTGCCAGGTCGCCGCGGTTGCCGCGGGCCTTCACTTGCCCGTAAATTCTCGCTTTGTCGGCGGCCCACAGCCCGGCACCCGCGCGGCGGTCTTCCTGGACCGGGACGGCGTGATTGTCCGCGATGTTCATTTCTTGAGAACCCCGGCCCAGATCGATTTTCTCGAGCATGTCGAGACGCTCGCGCAGCTCAAGCAACGTTATTACCTGGTTGTCGCCACCAATCAGTCCGGTATCGGAAGGAAGCTGTTCACCGAGCTCGACCTGATCGCCATCCACTCCGATCTGGTTTCCAAACTCGCCTCTTTAAGCGTTGTCATCGATGCCTTCTACTACTGTCCGCACCTTCCTACCGCAGAACTAGCCGCCTACCGGATGGATTGCGATTGCCGAAAACCCAAAGCGGGCATGTTTTTCCGCGCTGCGCGGGAGTACGGGCTCGACCTGACGCGCTCCTACATGATCGGCGATTCGCACCGGGACATCGAAGCCGGAAGAGCCGCGGGTCTGGCTGGGAGCTTCCTGATTGGGGCTTCGCAAGGCGCAACCGGGCATTCGGAAGGCACCCGAACCCTCGCCCAAGCCGTGCGCGGCATTCTAGGCGGTGCGGCCTGAGGCCGGCTGAGCGCATTTGTGGCGTCGACTTCGATAATACGTTGGTCAGCTATAATCAGCTCCTCGTCCGAATCGCCCGGGAACGGGGCTTGTTGGACGCCTCCGCTTCGGAAACCAAGCGCACGCTCCGCGATCGCATCCGGCAGTTGCAGGACGGCGAAATCGAATGGCAAAAGTGTCAGGCCCTGCTGTACGGTCCAAGAATCGGGGAAGCCGTGCTGATGGAAGGAGTCGCGCGATTTTTCGAACTCTGCCGCCAGAGCGGTGTCAAACTCTGCGTCGTCAGTCACAAAACAGAGTTTTCGCGCTACGACGGCACCGGCACCAATCTGCGGACGGCGGCGCTCCAATGGATGACCGCGCACGGATTCTTCGATCCGGCGCGTCTGGGCTTGACCCAGGCCGACGTTTTTTTCGCCGCTACGCGCCAGGAGAAGATTGATCGGATCGCCTCCCTGCAGTGCACCCATTTTATTGACGATCTGGAAGAGACCCTTCTCGAAGCCAGTTTCCCGGAGCAGACGGCGCGAATCCTGTATGAACCGGGGCGGGAATCGGCGGCGCCTCCCGGCGTCGTTTGGATGAATAGTTGGCAGGAGGTCAGTGAGTACTTCTTTGGCACAAGTTGACGGCACCATCCTAACGCTCCAGAGTGCGGCGGCGGACTTGTTGTCGGCTTCGGTGACGGCTATGGAGGAAGTGGGAGGGGGGCGGAACAGCCGTGTCTACCGTTTGCGTGTGGAACCCGCGGGCTCCTATGCGTTGAAGGCGTATTTCCGGCACGCCTCGGAGAATCGGGCGCGCATGGAAACCGAATTCTTGAGTCTTGAGTTTCTCTGGAAGCAAGACATCCGCAATATCCCGCAGCCTGTCATCTCGAGCCCGGAACATGGGTTTGCGATCTATAGCTGGATCGAAGGCCGAAGGATCCCTGCCCCAGAGGTTACCGCGTTGTCGATTCAGGCGGCCGCGGATTTCCTCTGCCAGGTTGCAGAACTGCGCGCCCGGCCCGGCAGCGAGTCTCTTCGCCCGGCTTCGGAAGCCTGTTTCTCCGGCCGCGCGATCGTCGAGAATTTGGAGCGCCGCCTGGAGCCGTTGCGAGCCCGCTCCCAGAGCGCTGAGCTGCAGTCTTTCCTTTCTTTCCGGCTGCTGCCGGCCTTGGAGCGTGTTAGCGATTGGAGCCGGCGGCTTGTGGGGGACGCGTTCGAAAGGGAGCTGGACTTAGAGAATCGAACGCTCAGCCCTTCCGACTTCGGTTTTCACAACGCTTTGGAAACCGAATCGGGCAAGCTCTTCTTCCTGGACCTCGAATACTTTGGCTGGGACGATCCGGCCAAAACCATTTGCGATTTTCTACTGCATCCTGCCATGGCCATCTCCCCCCCTCTCAGGCGGCAATTTGCCGCCAGCCTGCTTCGGGGATTGCCGTGGAGCAAAGGCCTGCGGGAGCGCGTCCAAGCGTACTATCCATTGTTCGGGCTAAAGTGGTGCCTGATCCTATTAAATGAGTTTCTCCCCGAGCAGTTGCTGCGGCGGAGTTTTGCGAGCGGGAATCAGCATGACGCGCCGCGGCGCCAAATGGAGCAACTGGCCAAAGCCGAGACCATGCTCCAAACAACCCTGAGTGAATATGAGCACTTTCCCTATTTCGACTAAAACCGCGCCGGTGAACCTGACACCTCTGGATGCCAGATCGCGCCAGTTACGCCGGACAATTGTCCGCATGATTCAGACCGCTAACCGCGGGCATGTGGGTTCGGCGTTCTCGCTGGTTGAAATCCTGCGAGTGCTTTACGACGATATTTTGAAGTACGACGCCGCGCATCCTCGCTGGGCGGGCCGCGACCGCTGCATTCTGAGCAAAGGCCATGGCTGCCTGGCGCTCTACGCACTGCTGGCGGACCATGGCTTTTTTCCGGAGACCGAACTATGGAGATTCTGCAAGCCGGATGGCATGCTGGGCGGCCACCCGGAATATGGAAAGATCCCCGGCGTGGAGGCTTCCACCGGAAGCCTGGGCCACGGACTTTCGATCGGGATCGGCTTGGCTCTCGCCGCGCGGGTGGAGCGAGCCGCGCATCGCGTGTTCGTGGTCATTAGCGACGGTGAATCGAACGAGGGTTCGGTCTGGGAGGCGGCGCTCTGCGCCAGCAAGCACAAACTGGACAATATGGTGGTGCTGGTGGACTACAACAAGCAGCAGTCCTACGGGACTACCTACGAAGTGCTGGACCTGGATCCGCTCGCCGACAAATGGAGAGCCTTCGGCTTCGCCGTACAAGAAGTGGATGGCCACAGCGTCCCGGCCTTGCGGCAAGCGCTGCTCGAAACTCCTTTCGAGCCGGGAAAGCCCAGCATTATTATTTGCCACACCATCAAAGGCAAAGGGGTCAGCTTCGTGGAAAACAATTTGAATTGGCACCATAAAACGAAAATGAGCGAAGACGAGGCTCGCTCGCTCCTGGCCGAGCTGGAGGCGTAGTCTGCTATGCGTCAAACCTGTTTGAACATGGTCTATGAGCTTGCCAAGACCGACCAGCGCATCATTTTCATTGGATCCGACCTCGGTGTCGGAACATTGAAACAGTTCAAGCAAGAGATGCCGGAGCGGTTCTTCATGGAAGGCGTGAGTGAAGCTAACATGATCGGCATGGCGGCCGGACTGGCGCTCGAAGGGAAAATCGTCTACGCCAACACCATCGCGACGTTTCTTACGCGCCGCTGCTTTGAGCAAGTGGCGCTGGACTTGTGCTTACACGATGTGCGCGTGCGATTGATCGGCAACGGCGGAGGTTTGGTGTACGCCCCATTGGGCCCCACTCATCTGGCGTTCGAAGACATCGCGATCTTCCGCGCGCTTCCTCGCATGACGATTCTCGCTCCGGCCGACGCGAGCGAAATGCGCCGCATGATGCCGCTGACCGTCGAACATCCGGGTCCCATTTATATCCGTATCGCGAAGGGCGGCGATCCGATCGTCACTGATGAAAACGTACCATTCGAAATCGGGAAGGCATACCCGATGCGGCAGGGTAAAGATGCTTTGATCGTCAGCACCGGCGTCATGTTGAAGCGTGCTTTGGATGCCGCGGAGCTTCTTGCCGCGGAAGGCTTGCAAGCTTCCGTCATTCACGTTCCCACGATCAAGCCGTTGGACCAAGCCGCCATTTTGAATTACGTCGCACGCGTGCCCGCCATCGTGACGGTAGAAGAACACACCGTCGTGGGCGGCTTGGGAAGCGCCGTCGCCGAAATTCTCGCCGAAGCCAATTTCTCCGATTCCAAACGGTTCAAAAGAATTGGCATTCCGGACGTCTTCCCGGATCAGTACGGTTCCCAGGACTCGCTTCTGGCCCGTTACGACATCACCGCCAAGAACGTCTTCGAAACGATACAGCAACTCCTCAGTACCAAAACTACAAAATCCTATCAGGAGCAATCATGGGCAGATTAATGAATATTGTGACGCCTCTTCATAAGCGGACCAAGCGAGACTATCTCGCACGCATGATCGACGACAAGGTCCATTGCATGTTGAAGGCCAAGGAATACGAGTACGACTATTGGGATGGCGACCGCCGTTACGGCTATGGCGGCTACAAATACGATGGCCGCTGGAAAACCGTGGCGCAGACGCTGATCGATACCTACAAGCTGCCGCCCAATGCCAGGATTCTCGACGTCGGTTGTGGCAAGGCACATCTGTTGTACGAACTGGCGCAACTGCTGCCGGCCGGAGAGATGTACGGCTTCGATATTTCAAAACATGGCCTCGCAGACGCTCCCGAACCAATTCGCGATCGTCTTTTTCGATACCGCGCCCAGGATAGCCTTCCCTACGGCGACGGATACTTCGACCTGGTGATCTCGCTCGGCTGTCTGCACAATCTCCGGGTGTTCGAATTGAAGACGGCGCTGGGAGAGATCGAGCGCGTCGGCAAGAATAAGTACGTGATGCTCGAAAGCTATCGCAGCGAACTGGAGCTGTTCAACCTGGAATGCTGGGCGTTGACGTGCGAGTCCTTCTTCGATACCGCGGAATGGATTTGGCTCTATCGGCATTTTGGATACACCGGTGACTATGAATTCATCTATTTCGAATAACCGCCTTGCGAAAGCACCACAATCGCTATGAAAATGAAAGCGGCAATTCTCGAAACTTTGCGCGCTCCGCTGGTGCTGGACGAGGTGGACGTTCCGGCACTGGAGTGCGGCCAAGTTCTGGTTCAGATTCACCGCAGCGGCATTTGCGGCGCCCAGATCGGCGAAATCGACGGGAAGAAGGGGCAGGATAAATTCCTGCCTCACCTGCTGGGCCACGAAGGCGGCGGAATTGTGCTGGACATCGGCCCGGGTGTCACACACGTTCAAAAAGGCGATCACGTTGTTTTGCACTGGCGGAAGGGCCTGGGTATTCAAGCTCGGGGTGCGAAGTACACTTGGGATGGCCGGATCGTAAACTCGGGTTGGGTCACCACCTTCAACGAGGCGGCGATTGTTTCCGAGAACCGCCTCACGCCGATTCCCAAAGATGTTCCGTTCGAAGTGGCCGCCTTGATGGGCTGCGCTGTTACGACAGCTTTGGGGTTGATTAACAATCTGGCCCAGTTGAAGATCGGACAGTCACTCGCCGTCTTCGGCTGCGGTGGCGTGGGCCTGAACGTGGTGCAGGGCGCTGCCATGGTTTCCGCCGACCCCATCATCGCAATCGATATTTACGACCATAAATTGGAACTGGCCCGTGAGTTTGGCGCCACGCACGTGATTAATTCCACCAAAGCTGACGTTCGTGAAGAGGTCCGAAAGATTGTGGGCGCGGCCGGGGTGGACGTCTTTGTGGAGAATACCGGCCTGGTCCGCCTGATTGAACAGGCTTACGAACTAACGGCGAATTCCGGCCGGACCATCCTGGTGGGCGTGCCCAAGCACGACGAAGATATCACCATCCATTCACTGCCGCTGCATTTCGGCAAAGTGCTCACCGGATGCGAAGGCGGTTCCACCGATCCCACGGCCGACATCCCGCGCTACATCAAGTTATATCAGCGCGGAAAACTACAACTGGACCGTCTGATCACGCATCGCATGCCGTTTCCGGACATCAACCTGGCCATTGAAAAAGTGCGCGCCGGCGAGGTTGGCCGGTGCGTTTTGTCGATGACCTAGAACCGCCGCCATGCTGATCCATAGCCACGCGGCCGCACAAACGCCATCGCGCGTCATGGTCCTGGGGGCTCGCGGTTTCGTCGCAACACGGCTGATCCGGATGCTCGGAAGCGAAGGAATCGCATGCCGGCCCGTGGGAAGCGCGGAAGTCGATTTGACCGCGCCCGCCGCGGCGGCCGAGCTGGCCGGAATCCTGCGGCCAGGCGACTCCGTAGTGGTCACCTCCGTGCTCACCCCGGAACACGGACGCGATCGCGCTACGTTTCTGAAGAACGTCGCGATGATTGACAGCTTGTGCGGGGGCTTAGCGCTGTCCCGCTGCGCTCACGTTGTCTACGTGAGTTCGGACAGCGTCTACGATTCCCGATTCACGCCGGTCAATGAAGAGACCCCCTGCGAATCGAACGACCTGTATGCACTTGCGCATATCGTGCGCGAGAAACTGCTGGCCGACACCTGTCAGAAAGCCGGCCTGCCCCTGGCCATCGTCCGTCCCTCCGCCATCTTTGGGGCCGGTGACACTCACTTGAGTTACGGGCCAAACCGGTTCCTGCGAACCGCCCGAAGCGAAGCGAGGATTGTTCTATTCGGCCAGGGCGAAGAGGAACGCGATCATGTCTACATCGATGACGTCGCGCGCGTGATTTTAGAGTGCCTGTTGCGCGGAAGCTCGGGTGCGATCAATGCTGTGTCGGGAACCACTCACACGTTTCAAGAGGTCGCGCGCAAAATCGCATCGGCCATCGGAACGCCGGTGGCTATCGAAACAATGCCCCGCCGTGTCGAGATCGTTCACAAGCGCTTCGATACAGCGGCATTGCGCCAGGCTTTCCCCGAATTCGTCGCCACCTCCCTGGACAGGGGCATCCGCGAGACGCTTGCACAACTGTCTGGCGGAGAGTCCGGGTTCGCGACGCGGGGTTCTGCGTAATAATTGGAGAAATAACCTGGCATGAAATCCAAAATTGACGCAGACGCTTTCAAGGCGCTTCACACCCGTGAGCCCCAATATCAGCGAACGATCGAGATCGCCGCTGAGAAGGGCTTGACTACCCTTGGCCTGATGACCAATCAAGTCTGGGAGGACGACCCGCGGCGTCTGCTCATTACGTTATCGCGGTACAAGTTTGTGGCCAAAATGCTCTCGGGGAAGCAGCACGTGTTAGAGGTAGGTTGCGCCGATGCATTTGGCACCAGAATCGTACGGCAGGAGGTGAAGCGGTTGACGGCCACGGATTTCGATCAAGTTTTCGTGAACGACGTTCTGCGCCGCATGGACGATCGATGGCGGTTCGAATGCCGCCAGCACGACCTGATGGCCGGCCCATTTCCAGGCTCGTTCGACGGCGCCTATGCCCTGGATGTGATCGAGCATATTCCCGTAGCGGACGAGAATGTTTTCGTCGGCAACATTGTCGCATCATTGAAGCCGGAAGGCGTCCTGATTCTAGGATCGCCTTCGCTGGAATCCCAGACGCACGCCTCGCCGCCCAGCAAGGCCGGCCACGTGAATTGTAAGACGGGCGCCGGCCTGCGAAGCCTGCTCGATAAGTTCTTCCACAACGTGTTCTTGTTTTCAATGAATGACGAGGTTGTGCACACTGGGTTTGCGCCCATGGCGCATTACTTGCTGACGATCGGATGCACGCGGAGGGGGCCACGCTAGCCTCCGAGTCCGGCGGGACCCGCTTCAATAGGAGGGTCACTGACAACGCGCTCGATCTGACTATCGTCATCCCGTGTCTGAACGAAGAGGAGCGCATAGGCGCGACACTCGACACGGTTGCCGCAGCCATGTGCGAGCTCGCGCACAGCTACGAAGTCCTGGTGATTGACGATGGCTCAACCGATCGCACCGCTGCGATAGTCGAGGAGTACGCTGCCCAACATCCGAATCTTCCAATTCGTCTCCACAAGAATCCCCGTAACCGCGGCCTCACTCGTTCTTTTGTGGATGGCGCATTTCTTGGCCGCGGAAGGTATTACCGGCTGGTTTGTGGGGACAATACCGAACCGAAGGATACTTTGCGCGCCATTTTTTGCCAGATGGGCAACGCGGACATGGTTATTCCATATCATCCGGCTGTGGCAGGAAAACCATTACTGCGGCGGATGCTGTCGCAGGCGTATACACGGCTGGTCAACGTTCTGAGTGGCTACCAGATGCATTATTACAACGGATGTGCGCTTCATCTGCGCTACAACGTCATGCGCTGGGGTCCTTATTCGTTCGGTTTCGGCTTCCAGGCGGAGCTGATTACGCGCCTGCTGGATGAAGGCGCCACGTTTATCGAGATTCCCGTAAATGCCACTCATGTGGAAAAATCCGCTCGCAACTCGGCGATAAACTACGGCAATTTTCTTTCGGTGGGGCACACTCTACTGGAGATCTTCATCCGGAGGCTTCGCAAGCGGGTATTCCAGAAATGACCCGATGCCGGTCCGGATCGACCGCCCGCATGTGATCCAACATATCCTGCAAATGCATGCTATTATTACGGCTTACTGGTTCAAGAACGGGCTCTGGATGCACCTGGGTAAGGATCAACAACACTGAGGATTTGCCGCCGAGCAAGGTTCTTATGACTTTCGCGTTTCCCTCGACGACGCTTTTTGGTGCAGCGGGTTATCTGGTTGAGCGTTGCTTGCTGAATCGGAGCGACACTTCGGAAGTCTTAGCGCTGCTCGTGGCCAGCAAAGATCGCCTCCACGGACTCCTGGAACAGTGGCTAGGCGAGGCCGTACCGGATAACGCGGCATTCGGCAATCATCAGGCGCGGATCGCCGAATATGAAGGCCGAGGGTTGCCCAAGGCTCTGCGGCATTACCTGACTGGTGAGTTCGATCTTGAAACCCGTCTGGATACCAGAATTTGCGCTCTTCTGGCCGCCCCCAAAGTGCGGGACGTTCTGGTCAATCTTTTGGAAACGCCCAGGTATTATATTCACTACCCGCCGATGGTGCGGTTCAAAACAGCTGATGCGCCAGGCAGCATTTTACCGCCCCACCAGGATTTTGCCTACAATACCCACCTGCGCGGGTTCATCACCATCTGGGTGCCCCTCACCGACATTGACGACGACGTGGGCGGTATCGTTGTCTACCCGGGCAGCCATCGGGGCGAGAGAGTGGATCACTCTCCCAGCGGGCCATGGGCGCATGGCCTGAAAGAGCAAATTGCCGGCATGTACACCAAGCAGGCCATTCACATGCATGTCGGTGACGCACTGCTCTTTCCCCCGCTTCTGATTCACGAATCCGCGCCACATCGCAGTACCAAGCGGCTGCGCTACAGTATCGATTTCCGCGTCTTTGGCAGGCCGGAAGATACCACCAAATCATACTTCGACCCCTTCGAGAATCAGGTCGTGAGACTTCATTAAAATTATGAGCCTGAGCCTCCGGCCGTTTGACGGCCTGAAGAAGACCGGCCTTGACTCGGCGATTGAGACCAGCATCTTCGAGCACTGCCAGAAGTACCAGATCGACGCTCTCGACGCCGTCAAGATTTTCCCCATCCTGGCGCGCCGGCAATGGCTGAAGCGCTTCCTCGCGCACGCGGAGCTCTTCAAGCTCACTCTCGAAGTTCCGGGCGACATCGCAGAACTCGGTGTTTTTCGTGGGGCCGGGCTCTTTACCTGGGCAAATCTACTGGAGGCTTATTGCGTCGGCGATCGCACCAAGACGGTCTATGGTTTTGACAATTGGCGGGGGTTCACGCACGTAGCCGCCGAGGATGGGTCACGGTTGCCGGATATCCAGAAGATTGAGGGTGGTTTTTCACCAGACGCTTTCCTCGAAGAGCTGAAAGCCGCCATCGCTATCTTTGATGCGGACCGCTTTATTCCCTGGAAACCTCGCATCAAGTTAGTAGAAGGAGACATTGAAACCACGGCGCCGGCATTCGTGGCGTCCAATCCGGGTGTACGATTCTCTTTGATCCACTTTGACTGCGACATGTACGGTCCCACCAAGGCCGCTCTGAATCATTTCTGGCCATTGTTGTCACGAGGCGGGCTCATGTTGTTCGATGAGTACTCGATTCCAGATTGGCCCGGTGAAACCAAGGCTGTGGACGAGTTCCTCGCGGATAAGCCTGGGATTAAGCTGAAAACTCTGCCGTGGAACAACGTTCCAGCTGGTTACCTGATCAAAGAGTAGCGAGTGTAGTTTCCCCAGAAATGAAGAATGTTGCATTCGCGTTCCAGAAAAGGTCTATGTCGTGGGCGGAGCAAGTGCCATGGCGGTCACTGTTCCGCTGGTGGATTGTCGGGCTGGCCTTTACCGGCGGGGGCCTGGTTGTCCTGTATGTTCTCCGGGACATTCTTCGTCTTCCCTTAATCGTCGCCACCACCGCGGGCGCGGAAGCCACCTTGCTGGTCCGGTTCCTGATCAACGACCGCTGGGTATTCGGTCATCGCCGGCCAACCTGGCTGCGCCTCTGGCAGTTTCATGTCGCCAGTGCCGGCGGCGGGGCCATCTGGTGGGTTGTGGCGAATCTCCTGCCGCGGTTTGGAGTCCAGTACCTGCTCGCCGCCCTCGCCGGTACGGCCTGCTCGGTGATGTTCAGTATGGCCACAAACTTCCTCTGGATCTGGCGGCGCCGAGTCCGTGCGGCGACTCCGGAAGCCTTGGAAACTCTAGATGCCGATTGAACCCCATCGCTGTAAAATCTGCACCAGCGCTTCCCTGATCGAGATTCCAGAATATCGATCGCTTCCGCGTGTAACATCGGACTGCGTCGCGTTCCGGTCCGGCGGAAGGCTTCTGGTCTGCCCTGCTTGCGGCGCAACCCAATCGCCGTCCGACGAGCAATGGTTCGAGGAGATCCGCGAAATCTACAGCGATTATCATGCCTACCATCAGGCCTCAGGCGTGGAGCAACACGTAATCGATCCTCTCTCGGGAGAGCTGCGGCGGCGCAGCGAAGTTCTGGTGGACGGCCTTCTCGGTCTCCCGGGAGTCCCCAGGTCGGGCAAAGTGCTGGACGTTGGCTGCGGTACTGGCGCGACTCTCAGGTCGTTCTCCGAGCGAGGCGGCTGGCGCTTGTATGGTCAGGAGATGGACCGGAAGAATATTCATTTCCTGACGGCGCTGGCCGGTTTCGAATCCCTATACACGGACAGCCCCGCCGGCCTGCCCGGTCAATTCGATTTGATCACAATGGTACATGCTCTCGAACATTTTCCGGAGCCGGCCGAGACCTTGCGCGGATTACGGAGCAAGATTGCGCCGGGAGGAAGAATTTTCGTAGAGGTCCCCAACGCGGAAGCGAACACTTTCGACTACGTCATCGCGGATCACATGATGCATTTTACGCGGGAGACGCTAGCGGCCGTAGCAACACGTGCCGGTTTCGCGATCGATTGCCTGTCAACGGTTTGGGTGACCAAGGAACTATCTTTGACGGCGCGGCCCGGTCCAGCGGAAGGTCGCGATTACCACCCGAATGCGGCGTTAGGCGCAGTGGATCGAGTTCGCGCACAGGTGGACTGGTTGCGGCGCTTCGTTGACGCCTCACGTCAGGCCTCAGCTACGTCTGCCGCATTCGGTCTTTTTGGTACCTCCATCGCCGCAACCTGGCTCGCGGGCGTGCTCGGTGACGTTGTCTCCTTTTTCGTGGAGGAAGATCCAAATCGTGTCGGCCGTCTCTATCTCGGAAGTCCGGTTATAAGCCCGCAAGAGGTTAAGCCGGGAAGCGTCGTATATCTGGCGTTGACCCCGCCAATTGCGGCTCAGGTTGCCCTGCGCCTCCGCGCTACTATCGCGGACCTTCGACTGCCTCCGCCTATCAATTGACAGGCACGCGTCAGTCCTGCGCCTCGCGGCGCTCATCCATGTTCCTGCGCCTCGCGGCGCTCATTCATGTTCCTGCGCCTCGCGGCGCTCCTCCATGAAGGAATAGCCGATCATATGAAGAATCACCCCGTGAGCGTCCTCGATGCGCCCAGTGTGAGCGTGCGGTACTTGAATGTTCAGCTGCGCTACCGGTCCCAGCTTCCCTCCGTCGCGTCCGGTGAGGGCGATGGTCTGGCAGCCGATGGAGTTGCCGTATTCAATCGCGCGGACCACATTGAGAGAATTCCCCGAGCTGCTCACCACCAACACAACATCGCCAGCCTCGGCGAAATTCTTCAGCTGCTCCACGAACACGCATTCATAGCTGACGTCGTTGGAATATGCGGTCAGGGTGGGGATCGAATCTACTAACGACAGAATCCGGAAGCGCGCCTGGCGGCCGAAGCTGGCGCCTTTCACCAGGTCTGTGGCGAAATGCGAAGACATTGCCGCGCTGCCGCCGTTTCCGCACACAAAAATGCGGCGGCCTTGATCCCGTGCCTCGGCGAGAATCGCAATGGCACGATCCACCTTTTCGAAATCGATCGATTGGAGCGCATTCATTAGCTCAGCTTGATACCGGCGTGGAAAGCTCATGGTCCACCTGTCATCTTATCGGAGGGCGCCCGTAGCTTGCAGGCTTTTCTGGCCTACGTTACAATACCTTCTCGGAAGCGTGAAATTTATCCCCTTAGATGGCCACTGGAGTTCAACACAGTCTTTCCCGCGTTCGCTTGGTCCTGTTCGCTGAAGCATCCGGTGATGTGATACGTTCAGGTCCTCGGCGCCTTGCAGGTGATCTTAGCGCTGGCGGCTCATGATAGCCACGCTTTTCTCCCTTTTTCTATTTCTTTTCCTGACGTTGCTCGGAAAAGCCGTGATGGCGGCGCTTAGGTATCGCTGTTCGATATTGCGAAGCTGGCTGCTTGCCCCCTCGGTCGGTTTGGCAGTCGTGGTTCTGCTGACCCTCAACATCAATCAGGCCGGCCTGCCGGTCAAGACTTTCGCCACAACGATGGCGGTTATACTCGCCATTTTCATAGTCCTGGTGTTTTGGTGGAAGCGCCCTCTTTTTCCCTGGAAGCAACTGGCTCCGTTTCTGGGAGCCGCCATCTTCTCGTTGCTCTATACCTGCTGGCCGATGTTCCTCTACGGTTTTCGCTGGTTCGGGTATATGAACGGAGACATGGCCCAGTACTGTCTCGGCGCCGCGCGAATGATGAATCATGGCTTCTATCAGATTCCGACGCTCCAGGAACTGAACGGAACCGATTACACGCAATTCATGTGGTTTCACTCAGCCGCCGGCATGTTTCGTTGCGGCGCCGACATCACCTTGGCCTGGGTGGCTTCCCTCGCCCACGATCAACCTTTGCGAATGAGTATGCCCACCCTCGGCGCGGCCGAGATGGCTCAACTTTGGTCGGCCGCCGCGCTCGTCCTGACCAAAACCTCCTACCGGCGGCTGGCGATTGTGACGGCTATGCTGATTGCCGCCAGCCCATTTTATATTCTCGGCGTGATGGCGCAACTTCTTCCGCAAGTGGGCGGGCTTGCGCTCCTCTTTTGCGTTTGCACCCTTTGCATGCGGCCGCTTCAACTCCGCAGCGCGTGGCGATCAGTTCTGCCGGACGCAATCCTGATCGCGGTTGTTGTGGCCTCCGCATGCATTTATTATCCCGAGGTGTTGCCGTTCGGCGCGATCGCGCTCGTCGCTTATCACAGCTTTCTTGTGATTCGGCGCAAGGAAAATGCCGCGGCCGTGGCCGCTATCGGAATTCCTGCGTTGATTCTTCTGGCCGTCGTTGCGCGTCAGACTATTTTTACGGCGATCGGGACAATTCTCTTCACCTTGTCGGCCACAACATCGACGCAGCTCTTGACGAAGGATTTCGACAGGGTTTTGGATCCGAGCATCTTCGCTTCCTTACCTGGACTGGAACCTTACTATGGCAACCACCGCGATCCATGGATCTCCATTGCCATCGTCATGGGCATGATTCTGCTGTTCCTCGCGTTGTGGATCGGCTTCCGATACGCCTGGAAAGGTCAGCCTGCGGCCTTCGTGCTTCTGGTGATGCTGGCTCTTGGCGTGCAACTTTTCCACAGCCATGCTGCTTTCGGAATCTTTAAGCTCGCTATGTACGCGCAGCCGGTCTTCCTGTTCTCGATTGCGGCCGTCGCCGTGGGTTATTTGCGAAAAAGATGGTACCTGATTCCGGCCTTGTACTGCTTGGCGACCATGACCACGGCTTATGTCTACGTTTCGGCTTCCACAGGCAGCCTGAATCCGAGCACGCTGCCGGGAATCGAGAACGCCAGAGTTCGCACCCTGCCGCTGGGCCCAGGTAAACAGGTGCTTGTAAGTTCGCAAAATCAGGTGGGTGCCATTATCTATGCCGCCCAAAGCATCGGGACGGAGGTAGCATGGGCAGATTCGAACTACTTCCTGGGTACGACTCTGCTAGATTTTATGCCCGCCAAGATCCTCCCGTTGCCGTATCGATTGGGCTTAACCAAGGACTATCTGACTCCCGCGGTCCATCTGGGCAATATTCTGACGTCGGCAAACAACGGTCGGGAGGTCATTCTGGGTCATTCCATCCCCTGCTGCACTACTCCCATCGGCGCCCCTCAACTTACTTATCTGGGACATCCCGCGTCAGATCCATGGCACAGCAGTAACAACACGGATTTCCATGGAAAGAAGGACGACAGCTATTTTAGCTTTGATCGCATGGACCGGGTGAACAACTACATGGTCTTGTTGACGTCGGATAAGGGTGCGCCGCTTGGCAACAAACCTACCGTTGTGTCCCGCTGGCCCCCGGAAAGGGATCTGTATAATCCCCGAGGCACATTTTATGGAGTGGGCAGGCATCTTTTGTTCGAGGTTATTCGCCCGTCCCCCGGCGCGCGTCTTCGCATCAGCCTGACGAAGAGTATCAGTGGGGGTGGGAACACGGCCCTTCCCGCGAGCGCTGAAGTGGACGCCGCCGCCAGCCAAAGAATAGGCTTCGTTGGTAGCGGCGCGGCCAATATCACTACCTCGCCCATACCGTTTTATGAGCGCAATGGCCGCTTCTATTTCGCGCTCGACTTCGGCACCGACGGCAACTATTTTCCAGGCCACAAATCCGGTTTGCTGCGAATGTTCCATTCCGATATACCCGTGGACGACCGGCAGATGGTGGGTTTTGCCCGCGACATCGCGCTGATCACTGAATCGCAATATCTCAACCTGGAAAGGCCAACCAGCATTACCTCCTGGCCGGCCGGCCTGCTGTCCAACCCGAGCCTGGAATTCTCCGGGATCTACGAAGATGGCTGGATTTCGAATCGGGCCTTTGTGGTTCTAGGAAAGGCCAAGGCCGGCGACCGGCTTCGCATAACAGGCCAGATCCCATCGCTTCCCCGATTTGTGGCTTCCGGGGTGGACCTCAGCGTTTTGCTGAACGGCAACCTGATCTATCAAAGCCATCGCAAACCCGGAACTTTTGAAGTTGCAAGCGCCATCGCAGCCGACGGCACGGAAAACCGCGTGGATTTCATCTTTGACAAAATGGAACACCTTCCCGCCGGCGACGACCGTCCGGTTTCAGCCCAGCTTTTACAGGTTGTGATTGAAAGCGCTGGTGGCGCAACGGCTCACCCGCTAGAACGTGAAAGACAAGCCAAGCTGCCGGTGCCGGCGCTCTTGCCCCCACCCGGACAGTAACCATGCAATCCATCCTTTGCTTCGGACTCGGATTGCTGCTCTGCTCGATGGCGCTTCACATTATTATCTGGCGCTCCTTCCCGGTTAGGAACCAGCCATCTCGACTTGCATTCATTTTCGTCGCACTGCCCGCGCTGATCGTTACCGCGTGCCTCACCGTGTTCTCGTCCTGGAGCGTGATTCCTAAATGGTCTTGGGCCATCTGGTGCCTGGTCTATCTGCTGGACTTTTCTCTTTCGGTCACCTACATATTTCTTTTTACGGCCATAACGGGTTTCAGCCCGTCGATTGCCATCCTGGAACGCGTCGAGAAAAGTATGCCCCATGGATTGCCCCGCAACGAGTTGGTGCCGCATTGGTTCAATCATGAAAATCTGGCTGGGGCCAGACACGATAACCTGGTAACCCGCCGCTTGGTTTCCGACACTGGCGGCATTCTCCTGCTTCAACCCCGCGGGCGCTTCATCGCTCGATGTTTCCTGATTTTCCGCCGTTTCCTGGGACTTCCAGATATGGCCGGGGGCTGAGAACGTGAGTGGCTCCTCGGCGACCAGATTACTTTTGCTGTTGTTGGCGTCTCCTTTGGCCGTATGCCTGATCCAGGCTGCGTTGACGCGCATCATCCGGCTGCTCGGCGTTTCTCTCGCGCCGCAGTTGGTGGTGCTGGGGACCGTTCTGCTTGGCAACTTGCCGATGGTATGGCTGGCTTGGAAACTCGCCTTCACTCCACTTGCTGGGAATTGGCCGGCGATGGCGTGTGGAGTGGTCCTTGTCCTGTTGACGTACAACGCGCTCGGCTTCCTTTACTTCAATCTGCTGAATCTGAGCGAAACCTCGTTGCACGTGCACATTCTGATGGATCTCCTGCTCTCGGGATCCATGCCAGCCGGGGAACTCGCCGCCCGATACGGCGTCGATAACATGATAGAGACACGCATCGAGCGAATGATCCAACTGGGACAGTTGCAAGCCCAGGGTGCATCGTTTGTGGTGAACAACCGGAGCCTGCTGCACGTGGGGCGCGTCATTCACTTTTGGCGAAAGCTTTTGAGATTGCCGCTGACGCCAACTTAAGCGGGACCGCATTCCCACTTCCTAACCGATCCAACTCGCGCCGTTTTCGATCTGGGCCTGGTAGGTGCGTTTGGGCCCGCATTACACCAGCCCCTGCACGGGATGCGCGAGCGTAGCGCACGCCCTTCGCCAACGGCACCTGCTGTTTACGGTAATGTTCACCCGCATGCTACCTCCGTGTAAATACGAGGTTAGTTAGCGACCCATTTGCCTCTGGGCGTTGTGCGGCAGCTCAGGGAAATTAATCGATCGTGGACCGCAAGGACTCCTGAGTTGGGGGCCCGTGGAGCCCAACGCCTGCCGCAGCTTTCCTAGCTCGGAAAAGTCATGGGCATCTCTTATGGGAATCAAGAGCCCCAGCCCGGTCACACCCGCGGCGGCGCCACGAACCTGCCTCTCTATATTGACCCACTGGATCAATACAAACCGGCTCCCGCTACTCACGAAACGCGACGCGTAATGTGTCTCCGGAATCTCCCCGCTCTGGTCTAATAGAAGAAGTCGCCAAATGGAGCGCCTCTATCAACCGAAGTTGCCCGACCTCGCTTCCGCGATCGGCATCGTATCCGACCTCCCCGCGTTCCTGGCACAGTCCCTGGAACACGAAAGCGAAGGCGTCGAACGGCTGTCCGTGGATCGCTACCTCCAGATCCTCGATGCAATCGAGAGCCGCGCCCTGTTTGACTCATCGCTGCTCGACATCGGCTGCTCCAGCGGCTTCTTCTCCTACCTGTTTGCCATAACCACTTGCCGGCAGGTGACTGCCGTCGACGATTCCCGTGCCGCTCTCTCTGGATATAGCGATGATGCCTTTCTCCGCCCTCTTCGCGCGGCACGGCAGGAGTACGGGCTGGACCACATCGAGATTGTGGACACCCCGATCGAGCGGTTTCTGGCGTCGGCCGAAAGGATCTGGGATATTGTTCTGTGCCTGAGCGTGTTGCACCATTTCTACACGGGCTACGGCGAACATCCCGACAGGGGGCGGATGACGCCCACGGAACGTCTCTCCCTTTTCCAATCGATTGGCCGGACCACGGGCACGGTGTTGTATCTGGAAGTGGATCACGGCCGCGTGCCGGCTGATTTCCTGGACGAGTTTTCACAGGCATCGGGGCTGCATCACAGCCGCGTCATCGGCTCCTCTTCATCTGCCGTTGGGGAAACGCGGAGCCTGATGGAGCTTTGGCGGTGATCCGACAGCTTCCCTTGCGTCTGAGGTCCATCCAGGTGACTGCCCGCATCGCGGTAGAGCCGTGCGGGCCGGAGTGTCTTCTGGGTGAGGAGGAATCCCTCGCGTTTGTGCTGCCCGGCGGTATGGCGCTAACGCTCGAAAGCGCCGGCGGCGGTGCCCTCAAGGGCAAGCTTTTTGGAACGCGGCGCGGCACGTACATTAAGCGCAAAGGCGCCTCCGCGCCCTCCTTCGGCAACAGCCCCCACTTTACCGCCGAGACCCACCAGCGAGCTCTCGAAATGCTGCGCCGGCAGGACTGGGAAGGCATTTCCCGTCCCCTGCGCGAGTGCGCCTGTTCCACCGAGTTCCAGGCGGCGAAGGGTTCGGTCACGTGGGCCGCCTTCTCCATGCACGCACCGCGGCTGGCGGAACTCTACTCAGTGCACGCGCTTCGTACCCGCGAGCAGGCGGTCGAATCGGTGTGCTCGGCGTGGCGCGTTCTTTCCGGGCTGAACCGCAAGGGGATTTCGCATGGAGACCCGGCGTTCTATAACTTCGTGGCTGGTCCGCCGCCGATTTGGATTGATCTCGACGGGTGCGCTTGGACCGGCGAAGAGGAATGCCCTTGGGACCAGCACGTGTTCGTGTATTCAGCGGCGGTCCCCGTGCTGGCCGGATTCCTGACGCCGCAAGAAATCGTGTCGTTGCTGGAGACGGTTATGGCTGGCGCGGCGATTCTGCGGTGCGGCGGCGCGGCCGTGCTGATGCCCTCCATCGCGCAGGCTATCGAATATAACCGTTCGGCCAGGCTCACACGTTCGTTAGCCATGCGCAGCCGGGCTCTGAATATTCAGATCGCCGAGACCGACCGCAAGCTGAACGCGCGCCTGGCCGAAATTCGCGGCCGGAGCGACATGTTCCAGCATGCCGCGGAAGAGCGGCTAAATGCCCTCCGAGCCGCCCATGCCGAGATGGACCGGCTCCGCGTTGAAGCGGAAAGCCTGCGCAGACTTCTGGCCGAAAGATGACCGGTAATTCGACCATTAGGCGCAGAAATCCGGCCTTTTGTCGTTGTCGCACGCGACTGACCGCTGCGCAGCCAACTGCGCAGCCAACGGACGGCGACAGCTTTTCGCGCCAAGTTGCACTTCCCCGCGCCGATCACAATGACCGCGGCAAGTAATTGTCGGCGATGACGTGGATCTGTTTGTCCTTGCGCGTATTGTGGGCGATCAAGCGCAGGAGTGCCAGCCAGTAATTCATTAGTATGTCGAGGACGGCACTGATTGAGCACCTCGCCGGTCAAGGTTGGGTTCGATCCAGTGCTTGAATCTGGCTCTCTCGTCCACCGAGAACACGATCGCCTGCTGGGATGGGTTCAAATGACAATATCCTCCAGTTTCTCCACGAACTGCGGGTCACCTCTGAGCTTGAAAGCGCCGGCGAGATGAGGCTTGAGGCCGTCGCGCATGCCAGGCGCGACGAACGGTTGCCTCGCTGTTACCGAGGACACCAGCCAGGTTCTGGTTGTCCAATGGCTCGCATTGACGGCTTTTCCTGAGTTGTTTTGGGGATGATTTCTTCCGGGTCGATCGTCCGTGCTGTAGAAAACGGGCTCTCCATCTGCCATCGTGTGACGCCCGAGCTGAAGGGCCAGGGCGACCTCTCGGTCTTGCTTTGGCAATCGGAGACATCGGTCCGCCGGCCAGGAACATTCTGGTAATACCGTGCATTGACCAGGCACACTTCAAACCAGCGTGCTTCCAGGATCTCGAACAAGAAAATCCACTCGACGCCGGATTCAGGACTGGGAGTTCGGCTGCATTCTTCTTCTGCTTCCTGCCTCCGCTTCTTTACTTCGAACATGCTAGAGTCACCTCGCCTTGGAATTACCGAAGCGGCGGCCCAGGCGCTGCAAAATGGGCAGTCTCCGAAACGGGATCATTGGCCACCTCGCGGCTGCGAGGGGCGAGCGTCACCCCTGATGTGAGCACCCAAGCCTGGGACCACGCTTGCATCCGGGCTTTGAAAGCAGCACTGATGAGCCGGCCTTGGCTGTCGCTGCCTGCGGCACTTAGAATCCTATCCTGCCGATTCTCCACCTGTTCCTTGCTGACGCGACCGACGTGATAGCATGTGCAACGGATGCCAACAATTTCACCAAAGACGATTCTGAGCGGATGTGCGCTGCTTGCTTCGTTCGCCTTAATTGGCAAGGCCGAGCAGGTGAAGCCGGCACCGGGTGACTGGCCTTCCTACGACCATGATCCGGCCGCCACGCGCTATTCTCCGCTTAAGCAAATCAACACCAAGAACGTCGAGATGTTGAAGCCGGCTTGGACGTTCTCGCTCAGAGGCAACGCTCCAGCGCCGCGATTCGGCGGAGGAGGCTCGGAAGCAACGCCGATTGTGGTGAATGGCGTCCTATACGTCACCGCGTCGGCTCGCGTGGTGGCGCTCGATCCGGTGACGGGCAAGGAAGTGTGGAGCTACACGCCGGCCAAGGGCCGTCCGTCGACGCGCGGCGTAGCGTACTGGCCGGGCGACAAGCAAAATCCGCCGCGCATCATTTTTACCGCGGGTCGCGACCTGATCGCGCTGAACGCCACTACCGGGAAAATCGATCCGGGATTCGGCAACGAGGGCGTGGTCGATATGGTGGTGGGCTACTCCGGTATTCCGACCATTTTTCGCAATCTGGTGATGGTGGGCGCGAGCGTTTTGGAATTGCCGGTGGGGCAGCCCGGCGATACGCGCGCTTACGATGCGCGAACCGGCGCGAAGCTGTGGGATTTTCGTACCGTGCCGCAACCTGGCGAGGTCGGTCATGAAAGCTGGTTGAACGATGGCTGGAAAGGCCGCTCGGGCACCAATGTCTGGGCTTGGCAGATGACCGTGGATGAGAAGCGCGGCCTGCTCTACATGCCGATTGGCGGGCCAGCTTCCAATTATTATGGCGGCGACCGGCCGGGTGCGGATCTGTTCGGCAATTCCATCGTGGCAGTGGACGCGGAAACCGGAAAGCTGAAGTGGTATTTCCAGACCGTGCATCACGATTTATGGGACTACGATACTCCGCCGGCGCCGGTGCTGTTGGATATCAAGGTGGATGGGAAGAAGATTCCGGCCATCGCGCAGATCGGCAAAACGGGCTGGATGTTCATCCTGAATCGCGAGACGGGCAAGCCGGTGTTCGGCGTGGAGGAACGCAAAGTCGCGGCGGGCGATGTGCCGGGCGAGTGGTATTCGCCGACGCAGCCGTTCCCGGTGAAACCGCCGCCGCTGGCGCGGATGACTTACAAACCCGAAGATCTGGTGACGGCGGAGGACACGACGCCAGATCACGCCAAAGCCTGCAAGGAACTGGTGGAGAAGAGCGGCGGGTTTTACAACGCCGGCCCGTTCACGCCGTTTCTGTATCACGCCGACGGAACGCCTCCGAAATCGAGCATCATTTTTCCGGGCGCTACCGGCGGCACCAACTGGGGTGGCATGGCAGTGAATCCCACCGAAGGATATATCTTCGCCTATACGCAGGACCAGGGACAGGTGGGTTGGACAGAGAAGAAGAAGCCCGGCGTGGAATACTCGTTCGATGAACACGGCTCACCGCTCGAATACACGCGCGCGGGTGTGGATGGTCCGGGGCCGTTTCACACGTTTACCGTGCCTGTGAAACAAGCGGACGGCCAACGGGCGAATTGGCCTTGCCAGAAACCACCATGGGGCCGCCTGACCGCGGTGAACGCCAATACGGGCGAGTTTGCCTGGCAAGTTCCGTTCGGAATCACCGAGGATCTGGGGCCCGAAAGGCAGAATACCGGACGATCGGGAGGGTTTGCCGGACCAACCGCGACCGCCGGCGGTTTGGTATTTGCAGGCATTGTGAATGACGATCGGTTCCGCGCGATCGATTCGAAGACCGGCAAGGAACTATGGTCGGCGAAATTGGACGCGACGGCAAATGCGAATCCGATGACCTATGAAGGCAAGGACGGCAAGCAGTATGTGGCGATCGTCGCGGGGATGACGCTGCACGTTTTCGCGCTGCCGTAGGCACCGTTGCGCTTCGCTGTTGTAGCTTCTTGCCTGGCGTTTCTCGGCGCGGGTGCGGTTACGGAGCCGGAGGTCACCATGCTTGCCTATCTTGGTGGCTCGGGCACCGATGACTGCGATGGGATCGCCTTGGACCACGCGGGTGACGTTTACCTCGGGTGCCATTCGGATTCGCCGAACTTTCCACACTTGCCTTTCAAGGCTGCGCCCCAATCGAGCGCCGCCATGGATGCGGTGGTGGTTAAGATCGAGGCGCGCACCGGCCGATTGGCATGGGTCACGCGCACCGGCGGCAGCGATTGGGATGCCGCGGGCGATCTTGAGGTTTCGCGAGACGGCTCCGTTTATGTCATCGGATCCACACGCTCGGCCGACTTTCCAACCACCTCCGATACTGTACAACGCCGCTTCGCCGGGCAGGATCGCGACGCGTTCCTGCTCAAGCTGGATTCCAACGGCAGAATCGTCTAATCCACTTTGCTCGGTGGCTCAAACAATGATGAGGCAGCGGGTCTGGCTGTCGCCGACGATGGCACAGTCTTCATCGGAGGGGTGACTCAGTCTACGAACTTTCCCGGCTTGCGTGCGGCACGGTTCGGTGTCGGGGGCCCGCCGGATGGTTTCATCTCGCAGTTGCGCCCCGGCGATCCTCGGAGCCTGAAGACGGTCTTGCTCGGTGGAAAGAATGTGGATCACATCAGCGGCTTGGCGCTGGATAAGTCAGGCAATCTTTTTGCATCCGGCTACACCTCATCGGCCGACTTCCCCCTGAAGAATGCGGTTCAGCCGCGATTCGGAGGCGCAATGGATGCGTTTCTCATCAAGCTGCGCGTCAGCGATTGGAGTCTATTGTTCTCAACCTACCTGGGAGGCGCAAAAATGGACGGAGCCTACGGGATGTCGCTGGATTCCTCCGGGAATCCAATCGTCTCCGGAGTAACCGAATCGACTGACTTCCCCGCCACCCCTTCGGCATTCCAACCGCGCTTGCGCGGCTTGATCGACGCTTTTGTCACGAAGCTCAGCGCAGACGGCACGCGGATTCTGTGGTCCACCTATTATGGAGGATCGAAAGCGAACTCTGATCAATTCCTTGGTGGAAGCGTGGCGGTCGACGAGGGCGGCCGCGTGTGGCTCAGCGGCATGACCAATTCGCCGGATCTGCCCACACGAAACCCCTCGCAAGCATCGTACGGTGGGGGTGATTTTGACGGATTCCTTGCAGCGTTCTCCTCGGATGGCGCCAAGCTCTGCTACGGCTCCTTCATCGGTGGGAGAGGCCACGATATTTTGGAAGGGCTAGCCGCTGGTAGCGGAAAAGTCTACGCCTCCGGTCTTTCGTCATCCGACAATCTTCGGCAGAGTCGATCGCAAATTCAATCGGGGTACGGCGGTGGCCCATATGACGCCATCATTTTCGGGCTATCCGTGCCGACGCGTGGTAGCTGTCGCTAAGTTGGAGCTGCTTTCAGAACTGGCTTTACCGTAGTTCCAGGCGCGCGTACGTCGAAAGAGTACGCAGCGTACACGTGAACGTGTTACACTGCGATCGATGAAGGTGACAAGCACCGAGTTCCGAAAAAACCTGTTCCAGATTGTAGAGCGAGCGATACAAGGGGAATTCGTAGAGGTGCTCCACAAAGGGCGTGTGGTTCGCTTGGTGCCCGGAGACAAGACCAGCAAGCTGTCTCGCCTCATTCGCCGGGATACGATCAATGGCACTCCAGAGGATCTCCAGCGCGGTCAAGAGCAGCTGGATGCCGAGATGCGGGACTCATGGGAAGAGAAATGGGATCCCAAACCGTGATCTCGTACCTTGACACCAATGTCGCCATTTTTCTGCATTCCGGCAACGTCGCTCAATTGACGCCGCGAGCGACAGAACAGATCGAAAGCGCCGATCTTCTTGTATCCGCGATGGTGATGCTCGAACTGGAAATGCTGTATGAGAAAGGCACGATCAAATACGCGGCAGCGCAGATCCTTTCCGATCTCAACCAGCAGATCGGACTGGCAGTCTGCCAGTTTCCCATGGCGGTAGTCATGAGCGCGGCCTTGCAAGTGAAATGGACTCGAGAACCGGGAGACCGCATTATTGTAGCGAACGCGATCGCTAATAATGCGGCGCCGCTGGTGACATCCGATCGCAAAATTCACGAACGGTATCCCAACGCGATCTGGTAGAAGAGGTAGGTGCGGTGGCGCGCCGTAGCGCTACTGCCCGGGCCATTTCCATTGCGCGGGAGTCGTGGGCTTGAAAGGCGGACGATGCTTGCGCCGGGTGCCTTTAGCTTCCACCAGCGCGTCGCGGG
This sequence comes from Bryobacterales bacterium, assembly GCA_963776805.1. GTDB lineage: Bacteria > Acidobacteriota > Terriglobia > Bryobacterales > Bryobacteraceae > Palsa-89. The sequence continues at coordinate 1,100,863 of CAVZOD010000025.1, read as the reverse complement.
CCGAGGCGAAAGCCAAAATCTCCGCGCGAGTGATGGTGTAGCTCAAGAAAGGAATGGTATCCGCGCCAGGGGTGGCCAGCGCAGTCTGCAAGATGCCCAGGCACAGCGCGGGAGCTTCCTGAATCCGGATGCGATGCTCGGCCAGTACCGTCATGTCCAGCTTCATCAGGAACTCCAGATTCTGAGCGATTCTGCTGGGCCGCTCGCTGGGAACAACGCCGTCAAAGCGGTAACTGCGGATATTCGCTCGCTGGTTAAAGCCTTTGTAGAGGAGCTGCATTGGATGCCGCACCTTCCAGCGGCAGGGGCGGACGAGCCAGACGCCGGGAACGTCCGATAAAAAATTTTCAGATGGCACCTGGCCGCTCGAAAACGGCCAGATCCGAAACTGTTTGCTGCTCGGTTTACGCCAGGGTGACTTGTTCGGCCTGCAGGCCCTTGGGACCGCGCTTCACGATGAAGGACACGCGCGCGCCTTCATCGAGGGTGCGATACCCGCTGGCTTCGATGGCCGAGAAATGCACGAACACATCTTCGCCGTTGTCGCGCTGGATAAATCCAAAACCTTTTCCGGCGTTAAACCACTTTACTGTACCTGTCTCTTTCACATTCTCTCCTTGTTGCTGTTTTGTTGATATTAATTTGAAACGCCAGCGGCGCTCAAATAGACTGTGACGCGCCGCTTTCCTCTGATTGCGCCGCGTCCTCCGAAGATAGCTGCTCGGCTAGTGTGCCTTCCTCACTATCGGGAGACTCTTTGGGGAGCGTTTTGCGCTCAAGGCGCTTGGCCAACTTTTCCCTGTGCTTTTCAGCACGGGCGACTTCCTTCTGACGTTTTTTGAATGTGTCGCCTGACCGGCCAGCCATGAGATCCTCCTAAAAGCATTGCGGTCCTCTTGGACCTTGATTATTGGACCATAATCGTCGTGGGAACGAAATGGGTGCCCTACCAGCGCCGCTCGCGCCGGTCCCCGCCGCCGCCGCCGCGCCGGGGGCTATCGGTTTTGGGACGGGCTTCGTTGACGTTGATCGCTCGGCCACCCAGGTTGGTGCCATTCAGGCCGTTGATGGCGGCATCGGCTTCCGCCGAATCGCTCATCTCGACAAAGGCGAAACCACGGGAGCGGCCCGTGTCACGGTCCGTCATTAAACTTACGCGCTCCACAGCACCGTACGCCTCAAACGCGCTGCGAATACTTTCCTCGGTAGCGCCAAAATCCAAATTTCCTACGAACACTTTTTTCATGAACTCATCCTTCACTGGCGGATACATTTGATTGCGGGCTTTGCGAGGAGCAAAATGCGTTGCGGCCAAGCGTGGGCGGGACGATCAAACTGAAATTTAGTATAGCATGCCGTTTAACGCCAAGTGGAAGGTTTTCCAATGGGGTTTCCCGCGCTACCAGGGCCTTGCGATGGCGAGTGGGCCTGGATCGATTCGCCTATTCTTCGCGTAGCGCGGCCATTGGGTCCAAGCGGGATGCGTGCCGGGCATGGGTCTAAGGTGTTCGGCAACCGTGGCGAGCTTCGTCGAACTGGTTGAACAAACGCGCCGCGCCGTCGTCAGCCAGAGTGGCCAGCCGATGCGGCTGATTCGGTTCAATCGTGAATCGTACCTTGAAGCCAAGAGAACGAAGTTCCTCTGATTGCTGCTTCATCGCGCTCAGCCATTCCGGGTCCAACTCGCCGACATGCATGTTGATGCACATCCCAGCCAGCGCTTTCAGTCTTGCGGCGGTAGCATCGTTCAGCAGGCCGGGAAAACCGGTCACCGACAAAAAATACTGCGGATAAAGGGATGCGATGTAAAAGGCGCTAAGACCGCCATTGGACATGCCCGCGATGTGAAACTTGCCGCCGTCCACTTTAAAATCGGAAAGAAGATCGGTAATAAACTCGGGGAACACGCGCGCGCCTTCTTCAAAGAACAGTTCGCCATCGGGCGCGGCCGGCACCACGACGATATAGCCGCGCTGCTCCGCTTGTGCGCGCCAGTTGTGGTCCACCGTGCCTTGCACCACCTGCATGGTCTGCGGACCGCCGGGAAATGCCAGCACCGCCGGATAAGCTTTGGACGGATCGTATCCGTTCGGCAGGATCAGTTTGTAGTGGACCGCGATTCCGCCGGCATTCTTCACTTTATCCAGGACTTCGGCGGGAGCGCAGCGGCATGCCACCAGCCCGAGAGCAGCAGTCACGATCAGCTTGAGGGTTTCGCGTGGCATGGAATTTGAATCTCATTCTATCCGAGCGACGAACCGGCCACCGATCAACGCCGATAAAGCGGACCCAACTTCTTTGTTCTGCATCCGTGTTCATCTGAGTGCATCCGTGGTGAACGTTCTTGATGCGAAAAGCGACCAGCTTCAGCCACCGGGAGCCGGGTTTCCGGTAACATGAAGTTTTCCCCTTCACACATGTTCCGTTTCGAAACAGCCGGTGAATCGCATGGAGAGTGCCTGGTAGCAACGCTTACCGGGCTTCCCGCTGGGATTCCTATTTCTTTGGACGCGGTGAATCGCGAGCTATGGCGGCGCCAGCAGGGCTACGGCCGCGGCGGGCGCATGAAGATTGAAACCGACCGCGCCGAAATTGTCGCCGGCGTCCGGTACTCGAAAACCATCGGCGCGCCGATCGCGATCATCATTCAAAACAAGGACTGGAAAAATTGGACGCAAGTGCTGCCCGTGGAGGGATCGGACGACGAGCCGCAAAAGCACAAGCCCGTATCCCGGCCGCGTCCCGGACACGCCGATCTGGCCGGCAGCCTGAAGTACAATTTTCCGGACGCCCGGTACATTCTGGAACGCGCCAGCGCGCGAGAGACCACAGCCAGGGTTGCCGTAGGCGCGTTGGCCAAAGCACTTCTTGGGCAATTTGGCATTACGGTGCTGAGCCATGTGATCGGTGTGGGTGAAGCAAGGTTGGGACGTCCGGCCGAGTGGGACGAATTGGTCGCGCTCAGCAAGAAGGAAGAGGTTTTGCTGGGGTGCGTGGACCCCGAGGCTGAAGCGCGCATGAAAGAGGTGGTCGACCACGCGTATCGCACAGGCGACACCGTGGGCGGCGTCTTCGAAGTTGTGGCGCACGGCTTGCCGCCTGGGCTTGGCTCGCACGTCACTTGGGATTCGCGCCTGGACGGACGGCTGGCACAAGCTATTGTGTCGATGCAGGCGGTGAAGGGCGTGGAGATCGGGTTCGCCGCCGAGGGAGCCGCTTCGTTCGGATCGCGCGTGCAGGACACGATTCAATATGATCGTGAGGAGCGCCACTTTACTCGCGGAGCCAATCGCGCTGGAGGCCTGGAAGGCGGAATGACCAACGGCCAGGACGTGCTGGTTCGCGGGATGCTGAAGCCGATCTCAACGCTGCGGCGGCCGCTCGAATCGGTGGACCTGACCACCCGTGAGCCCGCGCTGGCGGCTTACGAGCGCAGCGACGTTTGTGTGGTTCCGGCAGCCGGAGTGATTGGCGAGGCGATGGTGTCCATCGTTCTGGCGCAGGCGTTTTTGGAAAAGTTTGGAGGCGATTCGCTGGACGAGACCCGCCGAAACTTCGAAGGCTACAGGGAGCAGGTTAGAAACTTCTGATGACGTATTCGATCGTGTTGTACGGCGAGCAGGTGCTCGAAAAGCAAGCCGCGGCGGTGACCGAATTTGATACGCCAGAGTTGAACAAGCTGGTCGAGGACATGTTTGAATCCATGTACGCCGCTAAGGGAGTGGGCTTGGCCGCGCCGCAGATCGGTATTGCGCAGCGCATCGCGGTAATTGATCTCTCGGTGGCCGAAGATCCGCAGCAGAAGATCGTCCTGATCAATCCAGAGATTATTCGCAAAGAAGAGTTTCAAACCGGCGAAGAGGGCTGCCTGAGTTTGCCCGGATTTCGCGAACAGGTAACGCGCCCCAAGAGCGTGACGGTGCGCGCGCAAAACATCAAGGGCGAGTGGTTCGAGATGAACGGCGAGGAGCTGCTGGCGCGCGCGTTTTGCCATGAGATCGACCATCTGAATGGCCGTTTGTACATCAGCCATGTCAGCGCACTCAAGCGCGATTTGATCCGGCGCAAGGTGCGGAAGCTCACGAAAGCTGGAGAATGGAGCTGATTTTTCTGGGCACCCCAACGTTTGCGGTTCCCACGCTCGAACGTATCGCCGGCGCGGGCCATCGCGTCCTGGCGGTGTTCACGCAGCCCGACCGGCCTAGTGGGCGTGGCGGTAAAGTGACACCGTCGCCAGTGAAGGAAGCTGCCGTGCGCCTTGGATTGCCGGTGCATCAGCCGGAGCGCATCCGGCGTCCCGAAGTGGCGGAGCAGTTGAAGCAGATGCATCCGGACGCGATGGTGGTGGTTGGTTACGGACAAATCATTCCGCAAGCCATCATCGATATTCCTCAGCGCGGCATCATCAACGTGCACGCTTCGTTGCTGCCGAAATATCGTGGGGCGGCGCCCATCCAGTGGGCCATCGCGAATGGCGAAACGCGCACGGGAGTGACGACGATGCAGATCGACACGGGGCTCGACACCGGCGACATGTTGCTCAAGTGGGAGACCGAGATCGGACCGGAGGACGACGCGCTGGGGCTCGGGGCCCGTCTCGCCAAGGAGGGCGCGGCGCTCCTGGTGGAAACGCTGCGCGAGAATCCAGCGCCGGTGAAGCAAGACCCTGCCGAAGCCACTTATGCGCCGATCCTGAAAAAGGAAGACGGGGAGATCGATTGGAGTTGGCCGGCGTCCAAAATCGTTAATCGATCGCGCGGGTTTCTGCCGTGGCCGGGTGCATACAGCTTTTTTCGCGCCCAAATATTTCACATTTGGAAGGCGCGCGTTGCGATCGGCGATCCCATCGGCGATCCCGGTCAAATGATTGTGCAGAAGAAGCGCCTGCTGATCGCTTGTGGCGAAAGGACTTTGATCGAGCCGCTCGAAGTTCAAGTGGAAGGCCGCAAGCGAATGTCCGCCGAAGCATTTTTGAACGGGCAGCATTTAAAAGACAACGAAAAGCTGGGGGAGAAAGTGGCGTGAAGCTACCGCTGGGCTATCGATATTCGGCCGTGTACGCCGGAATCCGGAAGGTGACAAAGGACGACCTGGCGCTGATCGTTTCCGACGCTCCGGCCTCGGGCGCCGCGGTGTTCACGCAGAATCGCGTGCAGGCCGCGCCGGTGCGCATCGCGCGCTGGAACCTGACGAAGTCGCGCGGGCTAGTGAGCGCGGTGTTGATCAATGCGGGCAACGCAAATTGCGCCACGCGGACTGGCGACCGCGTCGCGCTGGCCTGCTGCGATGCCGCTGCAAATGTTCTGCATGTGCCGGCGGTGCAAGTTTTTCCGGCTTCCACCGGGGTGATCGGCGTGGAATTGGACGCTCACCTGATCGTGAATGCGCTTCCTGCCTTGGCGGCGGGATTGTCAGCCGATCGATTTGAAGACGCCGCGCGCGCCATCCTGACTACCGATCTGGTGATGAAGACCACGCATAGCCAGGTGCGCTTTAAGAAAGGCTCCATCCACATTGCGGGGATGACCAAGGGCTCCGGTATGATTCATCCGAACATGGCCACCACGCTTGGGTTCGTGATGATGGACGCGGCGCTGCCGCCTTCCGCGCTCGCCACGATGCTCAGTGCAGCCGTGAAGCGCAGCTACAACCGCATCAGCGTGGATGGCGATACATCCACGAACGATACGATGCTGGTGCTAGCCAACGGCGCGTCGGGGATTCAGCCCAATCAGAAGGAAAGCAAGAAGGTGGAAGAGGCGCTGGCGCAGGCGATGGAGGATCTGGCGCGCCAGATCGTACGTGATGGTGAGGGCGCGCGTAAGCTGGTGACCATCGATGTGACCGGCGCGACGAACGAAGACGCGGCTACACGCATCGCCCGCAGCATCGCCAATTCGCCGCTGGTAAAAACCGCTATCGCGGGCTCCGATCCGAACTGGGGCCGCATCCTTTCAGCCGCGGGCAACGCGGGCGTGCCGTTGGACCCGTCCAAGGTGGACATCGATCTGCAAGGAGTGCCGGTGTGCCGCGCCGGACTCGCTGCGGATTTTTCCGAGGAAGATCTCAAAAAGAAACTGGACGAAGCCGAATGCCTGATTCGATTTGCGATTCAAGGCAAGGGCCGGGGCAGCACGCGTTTCTGGACGTGCGATCTCACCGAGAAGTACATTGAGATTAATGCGAGTTATCGCACGTAATACGGCGCGTGGCGTGGGGCTGCTGTGTCTCGCGGCTGTGTTTGCCTGCGCCGACGCGCATGACGACGTTATGGACGTCATCACATCCATGGCGGCCGCTCTGACCGAATCTGCTGGCCCCGACGGCGGGGGAATTGCCCGCGGGAACGTGCCCAAATTCATGTCCGCTTTCAGCAAGGACATGCCGGAATATGACACGCTGAAGAACAACGTGACGGCGCTGGTGAATGAGGGCGAAATCTCTTCCGAGGTTCAACCCTTGAACGAAGAAGGCGGCGATGGAATGTATAAGATTGACCTGGATTGGTTGCTCCAGGTGAGGAGTCTGCAGCCAGACGGCCCCCTGGTGCGGCGGCGTGAGGTGGTGCACTGCGAGTTCCGCAAGGAAAAGAAACACTGGAAGATCGTTTCTTTGAAGCCGCTCGATTTCTTCGATCCTGCGAAGCTTGGGCAATAACGCATGACGTGGCGAGGCGGACTGCTGGTTGCTGCGGCGACTATGTTGAGCGCGCAGCACCCTATTTCGCAACCCGGCCTGATGCCCTGGCCGGCCAAGATGGAAATGGGGCAGGGAAGCCTAAGGATTGGCTCCGCGATCCGTATTGCAATCACCGGCTACACCGAGCCGCGCTTGCAGAATGCAGTCCGGCGGATCGGCGAAATGGCTGCGCCTGGAACGGCCGCAAGCCTGATCGTCCGATGCGAACACGCGTCCCAGGCGATCCAGCAGCTTGGCGAAGACGAGAGTTATCACCTGGAGATCACGCAGCAGCAAGCCATCTTGTCTGCCGCGAATCCGTTGGGCGTCCTGCACGGACTGGAAACATTTCGACAGCTCCTTGTCTCCACGCCGCAAGGTTTTGAAGCGCCCCTGGTGGACATTCAAGATCATCCGCGCTTCCCCTGGCGGGGACTGCTTCTGGACGTTTCGCAGGCATTGGATGCCCATCGAAGTGGTCGAGCGCACTCTCGATGGCATGGCCGCGGTGAAGCTCAACGTTTTCCATTGGCATTTGTCCGACGATCAGGGCTTCCGGGTGGAGAGCAAGCGTTTTCCAAAGTTGCAGGAGCTGGGCTCCGATGGTCATTACTACACGCAGGATCAGATTCGCGAGGTGGTCGCTTACGCGCGCGACCGCGGCATTCGCGTAGTGCCTGAGTTCGACGTTCCGGGCCACACCACCAGTTGGCTGGCCGGTTATCCGCAGCTAGCGAGTGCGCCGGGGCCTTATCAAATCGAGCACAACTGGGGTGTCTTCGATCCAACCATGGATCCGACTCGTGAATTCACCTATCACTTTCTGGACGCATTCATCGGCGAGATGACCGCGCTCTTCCCCGATCCGTTCTTCCATATCGGCGGTGATGAGGTGACTGGGAAGCAATGGAAGAGCAGCGCGCGCATCCGCGCCTTTATGCGCAAAAGGCTCTTGAAAAGTCCAGCGGAGCTGCAAGCCTACTTCAATCGGCGGCTGCAGAAGATCGTGGCCAAGCATGGCAAGCGAATGGAAGGCTGGGATGAGATTCTCGATCCCGATCTGCCGAAGGACATCGTGATTCAATCCTGGCGCGGCCAGAAGTCGCTGACCGAAGCTGCCCGGCACGGCTTTTCGAGCATCCTTTCGGCCGGTTATTATCTCGATCAAATGGGACCGGCCTCCAGGCTTTACGCGGTGGACCCCTGGAGTGGCGATGCTGCCTCGCTGACCGATGAAGAAAGGCCGCGGATTCTCGGTGGCGAAGTGGCGGCGTGGAGCGAGTTCGTTAGCGCGGAAAACGTGGACTCGCGCATTTGGCCGCGCGCCGCCGCGGTTGCCGAGCGGTTCTGGTCGCCGCAAGAAGTAACGGATGTGCCATCCATGTACCGGCGTTTGGACGCGGTCAGTGGCGAGCTCGATCGCCTGGGCCCAATGCATCGCTCCAGTTATATTCCAATGCTGGAACGGTTGGCCGCGGGCGACCCCGTGGAACCGCTCAAGACACTGGCTGATGTTGTCCAGCCGCCGACCTTCGGCCAGCGTATTCGCACGCACAAGTACACACAGCTAACGCCGCTTAATCGGCTTGTGGACGCGGCGCGGCCGGAAAGCGAAACGGCGCGAGATTTCGTCACGCTGGTGGATCGCATGGATCGTGCGCAAATGCGAATCTGGCTCACCCGCTGGCGCGATAATGACGCGCTGCTCCAACCCACGTTGGAGAAATCGGCATTGCTGAAGGAAGACGTGCCCGTGTCCCAGGCGGTGAGCCGTGCAGCGTCGATTGGTCTTCAGGCTCTGGACTACCTGGATCGCAATGAAAGGCCGGCCGATACCTGGCTGGCTCAGCAAAGAGCGCTTCTGGAAACCCTCAAGAAGCCGCAGGCGGAGCTCCGGATTGCGATCATGCCGTCAATCGAAAAGTTGGTCAACGCTGCGGCGGCGCTGCCTGCCCCTTCAGTGCCTGATCCACCGAAACATGATTGACCTCCAGTGTTTGTCCCAAAACCTGATCCAGCGAGGTTCGCGCATGTGTGTAGGCGGACGCGGAGGCGACCTCGGTTTCCTGAGCCGCGACGAGCGCGGTTTGCGCTCCTTCCACGTCGCTGATGGTTGCCGCGCCGAAGGAAAACGATTGCTGCGTTTTTTCCAGCAACTCCTCCTGCAGCTTGCGCGAGTCTGTCGCTTGCGAGTAGCGGGCGCGGGCTTGGCGCAGCGCTACCATCTCATTCGATATGTCCACAACAATCTGGTTCATATTCCGGCGCTCCACCAGGTCGCCTTGCCGCAGTTGCAACTGGTCGACGCCGTAGTCGCCTTGCGCGACGCGGTTGTGAATGGTGCCTCCGAACAAAGCCCCGGCGTGGCGGCTGGGGAAGTTATCGCGAAACACTTGATCGAGCGCGTTGCCCAGGCCTCCGACGTAGTAAGGCAAAGCGGCTAGGCCTCCGTAGGGAGCGTTGGTTCCGGAAAGTCCGGTTGCGCTGACGGCCGCCCACGCTTGCAGACTCGGTAGAATCCCGTTGGCTGTTCCCAGCGCCGAGATCTCCGAGGTTTCGTCGTTGATCTTGGCGAGCGCAACGTCCGGGCGGTTTGTGAGAGCTTTGGTTACCAGATCGCGTAGTGGAGGCAGGTTGTCCTGATTGGGAACCTCGATCCGATCGAGCGTGACTACTCCCGCGGCATCCAGGAGAGGATCCTCCAAGCCATTGCGGCTGATGGCGTCCTTCAATAAATTCTCCTGCTGTTGCGCCGTGGCTTGGGCGATCGCCAGCAGTTGCCGGCTATTAGTTACGTTCGATTGTGCGCGCGACGCTTCGAACCTGGGGACCACGCCTAGCTCAATCTGCTTGCGAGTGTCATCGTAGAATTTCTGCGCTTGATCCACCGCGCGCTGCCGTACGGCCAGATCGTCGTCGTCGGTCACCAAATCCCAGTACAGGTTCAGAACGTTTGCAACAAGATTCAACAGTTGCGATCGAAACGTTTCATTGGAGGCTTGTATGTTCTTTTCGGCTACCCGGATAAACCGTCCGTTGACGCCTGTGCCGAAGCCTTGCAGCAGGTTATGGCGAAGATAAATCTGCACCGTGGGCTCTGCCGCAGGATTCAGATAATCGGACGGCGCATTTTGCTTCAAATAAGTTTCATTGGCGCTCACCTGGACGTAGCCGCCGCTCAACAGTCCTTCTTGAACGAAGGAATCGATCACGTGCTGGCCGCTCACCAGCGTCGGCGTTAGGCTGAGCACAGTGATCGGATAGGGATAGGAGGTGTGGGAAAAGCTGGTGCCGTTTTGAAAAACGGGGTCGAGGTTTTGCGTCACGGGACCGATTTGTTGGACCGTAGCGCCAGAACTCCCTCCTCCTCCGCCGCCCGAATTGCCGGTGGGAAGTCCCGCGGCGACTTCGCTGCCAAGAACGCCCAGGCCACTCGTGACCTGGTTCACCAGGCTGGAGCCGCTGGTGACCCCGCGCAACGGGCCTCCGCCCTGGGCCCGCTCGAAATTCCATTGAGCCCCCAAGGGTCCATAGCGATCCACCTCGAGATCGATATTGTTTTCGATCGCCAGTGCAATCGCATCTTGCACCGTCAGGTACAGTTGGCCGGCACGAATGAGACTGTGCAAGTGGTCCGAGTTACTTAGATTCACGGGCGAAGCCGAGGCGGGCATATAGGAGCGGACCAGCAATGGGCCATGCGGCTTCTCTACCTGAGGGACGGCTTGGGCCGGGCATTGTGTTGCCAGAAGACTAAACACGGCCAGCGATGAAAGTGTTCTTTGACAGATCATCTCCGCTCTCCTCAGTCTTTCTTTGACGGCACCGCATCGGGGATCGCCGATTCCCTGGCCACTCGGCCCGCCGTGGCTTCGTCCATCGAGATGTTGTTCACATCCAAAGTCTGTCCCACGGCTTCATCGAAGGCGATTTTGGCGTGCGTATAGTTCGCCATCGATTCCACCTCCGCGCTTTGGTCGTTGGCCAGGTCGCGTTGGGCCTGGACCACGGTGGGAATGGTCGATTCGCCAAAACGAAAACGATTCTGCTCGGCTTCGAGTGTCTGCTGCGCAAGCGACCGGGTGGCCAATGCGGTTTCGTACCGGGCGCGCGCCTGTTGGAGCCCGATAACAGCGTTCTTTACATCGACGCGAATCTGAGCGACTGCCTTTTGATATTGGAGCTGGCTCTGGCGCAGGCTAAGAAGATCGGCCACATAGTCGGCTTGCGCCACACGATTGCGAAACGGAATGTTCAACGAAAACCCGGCCGAATAGTTGGGATAATCGCGGCCAAAGATTTGCCCCAGCATCTTGCCGTAGCCTCCGACCAAAGCGGGCGGCGCGTAGAAGCCCGGAGCGGCCGACGGATTGGCGGGACCGCTGAGGCCGTTATTCGTCAATTCGAAATTTGCCACCAGTGTCGGCAACAGATAGTTCTTGGAGCCGCCCAGGTTGATCTTGTTGCTTTCGATATTGAGCTTGGCTTTCGCTATCTCGGAGCGCTGCGCCAGTGCCAGGTCGATCAACTGCGCCGTCGGTTTCAAATCCTCTGTCTCGGGCACTGTGATGTGATCCAAAGGGACGATGCGGACCTCATCCAGCGTCTGACTTACAATCCCGTTTCTGCTCAAAGCGTTCTTGAGCACGGTCTCCTGCTGCGCGACGTTGGTCTGCGCGATGAGCAGGGCCTCTTTGGCAGCGGAGACTTCCGCTGCGGCGCGGGTCGCTTCAATGGCCGGTACAGTGCCCAGCTCCACCTGCCGTTGGTTACCTTCGTACAGCGTCTGTGCGGTATTCAGCGCTTCCTGCTTGATTCGTAAGTCTTCGTCGAAACTTACTAAGTCCCAATAAAGATTTAAGACGGCGGACACCGTTGTGATCACCTGGAGCTTGAGCTGGATGTCGCTGACCTTCAGGTTGTTCTTCGCTACCCGGATGTTTCGATTGTTTACACTAATACCAAAGCCTTGGAGCAGGTTCTGCGTGACGTATAAGTCGATGTCGCCGGTGGTATACGGGTCGACACCGTAATAAGGACTGTTATATCGGTTCCAGGTGCTGCCGTAAGTAAGTTGCGCGTATGTGCCGGTGAGGAACGATTGAGAGTATTGCGCCGCATAAGTTCGCGTGTCCAGCAGGAGCGTGGGCACGCCGGTGGAGATCGGATTACTGATTGGGGAAGTTTGATGTTGGAAGTTCGTGTAGATGTACAGAACGGGGTCCAGAGGCGGCGGCTGGGCTCCGTATTGAACCACGATGCCTCCGCCGGAGCTTACTCCGGAGCTGCTCTCCGCTAAGCCCGACGTATTCACGTTGACTCCTTCTAAACTCACGCTGGTGGGACCGGGCGCGATGGGCAGCCCGATGTCGCGCAAAGCGCCGCCACCTTGCGCGCGCCGCAGCACCTCGCGGGCCAGATACGGGCTATAGCGCTGGATGGCGATATCGACGTTATTTTCGAGCGCGAGCGCGATCACGTCCTGCGCCGTCAGATACAGATTGCCCGCGCGAATCAGCGAATCCAGGCGTGAGGTATTGGTCAGTTTCGCGGGCGAAACCACGCGCCGCTCCAGATGAAAAGGCCGGAGCAGCGGCCCCACTACCGGAGGCGGGGCCGGTGTTTGAATCGTAATTTCCTGGGAGACAGCGGCGCAAGCCGCCACGCCAATCATGATAAGAACGTTCCAGAGTGTGCGCATGGTCAATAGAAATCCTAGCTCAGACATCCTAAAACATGTTGCGGTTCGGGTGTCCTGATGCAATCTCGGGTCCATCTCTGTCAGCGGGCGGGGTGATTGTTGTGCGGATTCTCCGGTTCAGGAGTGTCCGATTTCGCTACTGGCTGTCCGCTTCCGAAACTTAATTTCCGCTAACATGGTCCAAATCACGGAGGTGTACATTGGCCGCAACAGTGTGGAAAGGCTTCGTCAGTTTCGGATTGGTTTCGTTCCCGGTTCGCCTGCTGGTGGCGGCGCGCGACAAGTCCATCCGATTTCATCTGCTCCACAAGAAGGATTTGTCGCGCGTCAAGGAGGTGTATTTCTGCCAAACGGAAAATAAACCGCTTGAGATCGAGGATCTGGTGAAGGGCTTTGCAGTGAGCAAGGACGAGTACGTTGTTGTCGATCAATCCGAGTTGGATAAAATCGCGCCGAAAACGGCCAAGGTGATGGACATCCTGGAATTCGTCAAAGCGGACGATTTCGATCCGGTGTTTCTCGACAAATCGTATCACGTGATCCCGGATGGCGGCGTCTCCAAGCCGTACGCGCTTTTTCGCGAGGCCATGAAGCAGCGTGGCCAGTACGCAATCGCCAAAGTGGCCATGCACAACCGGGAGCACATTGTGGTGATCCGCCCGGACGGTAAGGAACTGATGCTGCACACCATGTTCTTCGAGAACGAGATTCAATCGGTTGAAGTGAAGACCGGACCGGAGAAGTTTTCCGCCAAGGAATTGAAGTTAGCCGGTCAACTGATCGATACGCTAGCCGGCAAGTTCGATCCCGCGAAATTCCATGACGAATATCAAATCAATCTTCAGCGGTTGATCGAGCAGAAACAGAAGGGCGAGCGCGTGACCGTGTCCAAGAGCGAAAAGCCTGCGTCGGTGGTCAATATCTTGGATGCCTTGCGAAAAAGCCTGGCCGAAAACAAATCCAACGCGAAGGCCAGGCCGCGGGCGAAAGCGAAAAAGCGCAGCGCCGCTTAGCTCAGGCTTTCGGCGCTATAGCGCGCGATTAAGCCCGTGCGCACGGCATGCTGATAAATGCTGCGAAAGAACCAGCTCGCCAGCAGGAGAAAGATCAGATCGAGCGCGGCGCCCCAAAACAGCGCCGAAGGCGAACCCTGGCGTTTCAGCACGATGCTCCGCAGATTCTCGAACACGTAAGCCGGCGGCAACAAACGTGAAAGGGCTCGCATCCAGCTCGGCAGTGTGGAGAGCGGATAGAAAACGCCGGCAAACGGCGAAATCAGCGCGGGAATCGGCCAGATAAACCACTCCGACGCCGGGCCTAGCCGTAGCACGATCCCGCAGCCGATGATGCCCAATGCGATGCCGAACAGGAACAGCACCAGCAGATAGGGAATTAGCAGCACGCCGTACAGAAAGAACGACAGGCCGAAGACCGCGACGGCCAGAACCAACATCACCACCAGACCAATGGAACTGGTGGCGATGCTCGAAAGCACCAGCCCGCTGACGTATTCCCAAATGGAAAGCGGCGTCGCAAAAACGTTCAGGAAATTGCGCGACCACACGTCTTCAAAGAAAGTGGTGGTGACGCCTTGCATGACGCGGATGAAAAAGTCCCACAGCAAAACCGCGCCCAGCAGCGACGGCACAAAGTTGAATCCGGACCCGCTGACGGCATTGAGGTATTTTGTGATGAACCCCCAAGTCACCATGTCGATGGCCACCCACGCGAACAGCGGCAGTACCCGCGCGGGACTCCCCTGCATCAGGTAGAACTGGCGCAGCACAATCGCAGAGGTGCGCCGGAACGAAAACATGCTTACGCGCGCTCCACAGGATTCGCATCCGGGCGATCGGCAGCAGGGCGATTGGCCACCGTGATGAAAAGCTCTTCCAGCGTCTCTTTGCCGTGCATGGCCGGGAGCGTTCGCGGATCCCCCTGCAGCAAAATCCTCCCGTGCGAAAGAAACAGAACGCGGTCGCAAACATCTTCCACTTCGTACATGTTGTGCGACGTCCACAGCACGCCGACCTTTCCGGCCGCGGCGTATTCGCGAATCTGGATGCGAATCTCGCGCGCAATCGCCGGGTCGAGCGACGCCGTCGGCTCATCCAGCAGCAGCAACGCGGGCTGATTCAACATCGCCTTGGCCAGGCTAACGCGTGTCTGTTCGCCAGAGGAGAGCACGCCGCATTTTACGTGGCGAAACGCGAGCAGATCGTATTGCTCCAGCAGGGTCTCAATGCGGGCGTTCAAATCCTTCACGCAGTAAATCATTCCAAAGAACCGCAAGTTTTGAATCACGGTCAAATTCCCGGGCAGCGGCGCATAGACAGCCGCGAAATTGGTGCGCTGCAGCACCTGGGATCGCCTGGTCGCGATGTCGAGATCCTCCACCAGGATGGTCCCATACGTGGGCTCCAGTACGCCCAGAATCATATTGATCGTGGTCGTTTTGCCCGCGCCATTCGGGCCCAGAAGCCCAACAATCTCATTGCGATTCACCTCGAATGAGATCCCGTCGACGGCCACGGTTGTGCCATATTGCTTGCGCAGATCGCGGACCGAAAGAACCTTCGGGGTCATCCTTTAGTGTGACACGCCATTTGAAACAAATTGTCACCTGCGATGTCAAACTGGCAGGAGATTCACATGAGCCGGAGGTTGATATGCGAATGATTGGCGATTTCCTGTTTCTGATTCTGTTCTTCATGCTGATTGGAGTTTGGCTGGTAATGTGGATCGGTTTCCATTTGGTTGGCGGCGCGATTCACTTGCTCTTGATTATCGCGGCCGTCTCTCTACTGCTGCACCTGTTCCGCCGCCGTACTGCGTAGCGGTCTACTGTTCGCCTAAGCGAACGGCCGCACCGGATCCTTGCCATCCCAGCCCAGCGATGCCCGGTAAAATCCCGTAAATATGGGCTCAAAATCAGCACCCAGCTCAATCAACTCCACCATGCCGGGCAGTTCAGCGGTCGTATCCATGTAAGCAACCCGGCCGCCGCTTGGTACGCGCAGAAAGAACGCGAGCTCGGCCCCGCGCTTCCGAAACGTCTCCACGTCGCGATCGAAATCCTTGCTCCCAACGCCCCAATGATGGAATCCATAGCCGCGCTGGTCGATCGTCTCGCGATACACCGAGGGCGCGTGATTATTCGGCTGGATCAGCTCGACCATCATGTGCCCGGCAAAGCTCATCGCAATCGCGACGTCGGCTTCAGATGCCTGGCCCCGATACAACGCGTCCACGCCCGTGAAATGCTCCAGCAGGAACCACGGGCCAACCTTGAGCTGGCCCACCCACCGATCGATCGCGCGGTGGATGTCCTCCACCACGTAAGCAGTTTGAATGATGCCGTCGTCAGGCTGGCCGAAATTCAGAAGACTCATGCCATCGTATTATAGGCAAATGTCCATCTTCCGATGCGTTGCTTTCGTGAGCATCCTCACCGCATTGCTCGTCCCCGCGCTGGTTCGCGCCGACGTCGCCGACTCCGCGGCCAACGGATTCACCGTCAAACTCGCCATCGCTATTGAAGCCCCTCCGCAAGAGGTCTACAGCCGCCTGGTTCGCAACGTCGGCGCTTGGTGGGACCCCACGCACACCTTCTCCGGCGACGCGCGCAATCTGAGTATCGACGACAAACCCATCGGATGCTTCTGCGAAAAACTTCCCGGCGGCGGAGGCGTGCGGCACCTGGAAGTGGTGTACGCCGAACCCGGCAAAAGGTTAGTGTTCTCTGGTGGGTTGGGGCCGCTCGAATCCATGGCCGCAACCGGCAGATTGACCATTCAGCTGGCCCCGGCAGGCGCCGGAACGAAACTGACGGCAATCTATGCCGTGACAGGCTACGTCCCAGCCGGCATGAACGCTTGGGCCCCGCCGGTGGATGTAGTGCTGACGCAACAGTTCACTCGGCTGAAAAAGTTCATCGAAAATGGAAAGGCCGCCCCGAAATAGGAGGCGGCCGTAAAGCGAAACGTTGCGCCGGTCGACTACGCCCAGCTAAATCCGCTCTTCACCAAAGGTGTTTCACGGACGCGCGTCCCCGAAGCAGTGAAGATCGCATTGCAGACCGCGGGCAGAATCGGCGGCAAGGCCGGCTCGCCCAACCCGGTCGGCGGATTGTCGGTCTTCAGGAAGTGCACTTCGATCTCGGGCGCCTGCGAGATGCGCACCATCGGATGCTTGTCGTAGTTGTGCTGCATCACCCGGCCGTTTTCCAGCGTGATTTCCTGGCCCATTAATTCGCTTAAGCCATCGATCACCGCGCCTTGCGCCAGATTCTCGGCGAAATGCGGATTGATGATCTGGCTGCCGATATCAGCCGCCACCCACACCTTGTGAACCCTCAGCTTGTTGCCGGAGCTCACGCTCACATCGGCCACCTCGGCGAAGTAGCCCATGTGGCTGAAGTGGAAAGCGACGCCCATCGCGCGGCCCGATTCGGCCGGACGTTTGCCCCAGCCCGACTTTTCACGGACCAGCTTGAGCACGCCGCTGGTGCGCTCGGCGCTGAACTCGGGACCACCGAATCCACCCCGGCCCGGAGGCGGTGCGGGAGCCGGCAGCGGTTTGTTTTCGAGCAAAGCCAGGCGGAACTCCAACGGGTCCTTGCCCGCGGCATGCGCCAGCTCGTCGATAAACGACTGAATCACGAACGCGTAAACATTGCTGCCGGGTGCTCGCAGTGCACCCGTCTTCAACCACAGCAGTTGATTGCTATTGTGCAGCGCGTAATTGGGAATGAAGCGGGCGGGGAACTCGGTGGGCGACATGGTGGTAGAAGGCGCGGGTTTGTCGTCCTCGCCCCAGCTAACGAAAAGGTTCTGCCATGCGACAATCTTGCCCGACCCATCCAGGCCGGCCTTCAGGAACTGGAAGCCGCCCGGCCGATAATAATCGTGCTCGAAATCGTCCTCACGGCTCCAAAGCAGCTTCACGGGCGCGTTCACCGTTTTGGAAATCCAGGCCGACTCCACCATGTAGTCGTTGGTCAAGCGACGGCCAAAGCCGCCGCCGCCGCGCTGCATATGAACGATGACATTCTTCTCCGGAATCCCCAGCGTCTTCGCCACCAACGACCGGCCGCCGCCTGGCACCTGGCTATTGGACCAGATTTCGATCTTGTCGCCCTGCCAATGCGCCGTGCAATTTTGCGGCTCCAGCGGTGCATGCGAAATGAACGGATAGGAGTATGCTCCTTCCACCACCTTGGCGGCGCCCTTCAACGCCTCCTCCGGGTCTCCGTCCTTGCGCAGCGTCTTTCCGGGCGGCTGCTTGGAAAGCTCCAACGCCTTCTGCGCGAAGCCCTCGCTCGATTGCGACGCGCCCTGGCCTTCGTCCCATTTCACCTGCAGCTTCTTGCGCGCGGTCTGCGCCTGCCACCACGTATCGGCGACAATCGCGATGCCCGGCTCCAGCGCGTCTCCGGCCCAAACCGGTCCTACCTTCACGGTTCCTTCCACGACGAACGCGTCGTGCACGCCCGGCATGGCCTTGATCTCGTCCAGATTTGCGCTCACCACTTTACCCGCGAACACGGGGCATTTCTGATACGCCGCGAACAGCATATTCGGCAGCGTTAAATCGATGGCGAACAGAGGCTTGCCGGTGACGATCTTCGGAGTGTCCACGCCGCGCTGGCTATGGCCGACGATGGTGTAATCCTTCGGATCCTTGAAAGCCACCTTTTGGAGATCCGGGACCGGCATGGAGCCCAATTTGCCGGCGAGTTCGCCGTAGCCAATCGATTTGCCGGAGCCTTTGTGATGCACGCGGCCCATCGATGCCGAGCATTCTGTCGCGGGGACCTTCCAGCTCTCGGCCGCGGCACTGATTAGCATCTCGCGCCCGGCTGCGCCCACGCGCCGCATCGGGTCCCAGTTAAATGGTGTTGCCAGGCTGCCGCCCGCGAACTGTCCGGCGTATTTGGTGTCGTCGAAATCGGTCTGCTCGATCTGCACCCGCTTCCAGTCGGCATCCAGTTCCTCGGCGATCAGCATGGGGAGCATGGTCTTCACGCCCTGGCCCACTTCCGGGTCCTTGGCCATGATGGTAATCTCGCCATCCGGAGCGATCTTGATGTAGTTACTCGGTACCGGAGGCGCCGAAGGTCCGAATTGCGCCGAGGCCTTTTCCGGTTTCATGTACAAGCCCAGCAGCACGCCGCCGCCGGCCAGCGAAGTCACGCGTAAGAATGAACGTCGATTGACAAGCATGATGTTTTCGTTGCCTCCTTATTCCTGAGCTCCGCTTTGTCCCGCTGCCACTTCCGACGGCTTCTTCAGCTTGCTGGTTGTCGCAATTTCGGCCGCCTTATGGATGGCCTGGCGGATGCGAACATAGGTTCCGCACCGGCACAGGTTCCCATTCATGGCCGAGTTGATTTCCTGCTCGGTGGGCTTCGGTGTCTTGGCGAGCAATGCCGAGGCCGACATCATCTGTCCGGCTTGGCAATAACCGCACTGTGGCACGTCGATCTCCATCCACGCCAGCTGCACCGGATGATTCCCGTCCGCCGATAGCCCTTCGAGCGTCGTGATGGGCGCTTTGGCCGCGGATACGGGGATCTGGCAGCTTCGCACGGCCTTGCCGTTCAGGTGCACAGTGCAGGCGCCGCACTGGCCGATCCCGCAGCCGTACTTTGTCCCTTTCAGTTTCAGAACATCGCGGATCACCCACAACAGGGGCGTGTCCGCGGCTACATCGACGGTGGTGGACCGTCCGTTCACTGTAAGTTGGAAAGCCATGACGGCAGTCTCCTATCTGCTATCTTGCACCTCGTATCATACCTGTTTTGCCAGTCCCTGGAGGATGGCGCCGGCCCAGATCTGGGGCTTGTATCTTATAGATGCCACTGTAGTTTATAAAGGAAAGGCTCTCAGATATTGACGAATGTCATCGCGCACTTGGCGGAACGCCGCCAGCCTTTCTTCTTCGGTCCCTTCCACGGCCGCCGGGTCTTCGAAAGCGTGGTGCAGACGGTTCCCGTGCCCGGGATAAATCGGGCAGCTTTCCTTCGCGTTGTCGCAAACCGTGAGAACGTAGTCGAAATCCCGCGCCGCGAATTCGTCCACCGATTTGGAGCGCTGGCCGGAAATATCGATTCCGATCTCCCGCATCACCGCGATCGCCTCCCCTCGCACGTGGCTTGGCCGCGTCCCGGCGCTGGCCACCTCGAAGCGATCCCCAGCGTCATGCCGCAGCAGCCCCTCCGCCATCTGGCTGCGCGCCGAGTTGCCGGTGCAAAGAATCAGAACAGCCTTCTTCATTCCGTCAGGCATGCTTGCGAATAAAATCTTCGATGTGCCGGCAGATCTGGTCGCGAGACCGCCGGGTGGCGGCGTATACGCCCAGATCGGATTGCTCGGGGTCCTCGAGATCCCAGTGGAGGCGATAGATAGCGCCTGGAAAAATTGGACAATGCGGCTCTTTTCGGCGGTCGCAAAGCTGGATCAGGAAGGTGAACCGCTCTCCCAGATATTCGGCCACATCCTTGGTCCGATAGTGGGAAATATCGATTCCAATCTCCCGCATCGTTTCGATCGCCGCCGGGTTGAGTTCTTCCGGCGACCCGCCGGCGCTCACCACCTCAAACTGATCTCCAGCCATTTTGCGGAGAATCCCCTCGGCCATTTGCGTCCGGCTGGAGTTTCCGGTGCAAAGAAACAGAACCTTCTGCTTGATCATGGTATTTCACTCCCTACCAGCCGGCGCGGGGACCCGCGGCCGGCCGTAAAAGTACTTCCGCCAAGAGAGAGAGACATTCACCAGCAAGATGAGCGCCGGCACTTCCACCAGCGGTCCGATTACCGCCGCAAATGCCGCTCCCGAATGAATGCCGAAGACTGCCACCGCTACCGCAATGGCCAGCTCAAAGTTATTGCTGGCGGCGGTGAAAGACAACGTCGCAGTCTGCGAATAGTCCGCGCCCAGCTTGTGTCCCATCCAAAACGAAACCGCGAACATCAAGGCGAAATAAATCAATAGTGGAACCGCGATGCGTAGAACGTCCAGCGGCAACCGAACGATATATTCACCCTTCAGAGAGAACATAACGATGATGGTGAACAACAGCGCTACCAGCGTAAGGGGGCTCAGGCGCGGCAGGAAGCGCCGCTCGTACCACCCGCGGCCTTTGGTTCGAACGGACACCGTCCGGGTGATAATGCCGGCCAGGAACGGAATGCCCAGGTAAAAGAACACGCTTTTCGCCACTTGCCCGGTGGACACGTTCACTACGGAACCTTGGATACCCATCCAGCTCGGAAGAATCGTCAGAAACACCCAGGCGTACACAGAATAGAAGAGCAACTGAAAGACGGAATTGAGGGCCACCAGGCCAGCGGCGTATTCAGTGTCGCCTTTCGCCAGCTCGTTCCACACCAGCACCATCGCAATGCAGCGCGCCACGCCGATCAGGATCAGGCCGGCCATGTACTCCGGATAGCCGCGCAGAAACACGATCGCCAGCACGAACATGAGAATCGGGCCAATCACCCAATTCTGGAACAGCGACAGCAGGAGCACTTTCTTGTTTCGGAGCACCTCGCCAATCCGCTCGTAGCGGACTTTCGCCAAGGGCGGATACATCATCAGGATGAGACCAATCGCGATTGGGATCGAGGTTGTACCCGCCTGAAAACCGATCAGCATGCGAACCACTCCCGGCGCCGCGTATCCGGTAGCGACGCCCACCGCCATCGCCAGGAAGATCCAGAGCGTCAGGTAGCGGTCCAGGAACGACAGCTTACGGCCGATATGTTCCATCTGGTGGGCCTGCCTTCGGCGCCGGTTTCACGGCGCGCACAAAGGCGCTCATGAACTTGCCTTGGACCTGCGGGGCGATGGCATCCACGTCGATGCCTTCCGTAGACAAGAACGCGCGCGCGTCTTCGATGTCATACACGCGCGTCGGCTCGATATCGATGTCCTCGAAGCCCGCCTTGGCTAGCTTGGCGAAATAGTCGGAGTCCTCGAGCGCGCCCGCGATACAGCCCACCCACAGAAGCATGTGCTCGCGTACTGCCTGAGGAACATCGCCGCGCACCACCACATCGGACACCGCGAATCGCCCGCCCGGCTTCAAAACGCGAAACGCTTCGCCGAGGACGCGGTCCTTGTCCGATGACAGATTGATCACGCAATTGGAGATGATGACGTCCACCGAATTATCCGGCAGCGGAATGTTTTCGATCTCGCCCTTCAAAAACTCGACGTTCGCGACGCCGGCCTTCTTCTGGTTCGCGCGAGCCAGCGCAAGCATCTCATCTGTCATGTCCAGTCCATAGGCTTTGCCGTTTGGACCCACGCGCCGCGCAGACAGCAGCACGTCGATGCCGCCGCCCGAGCCCAAGTCGAGCACTGTCTCGCCCTCGCGCAATTCAGCCAGAGCAGTGGGATTGCCGCAGCCAAGCGATGCCAGCACTGCCTCTTCGGGAAGCGCGTCTTTCTCCAAATCGCCATAGAGGTTCGTCGTGATCGGATCGATATCCGTCCCGCACGCCGAACTGCCGCCGCAACAACTATTCTTTTGTCTGGACGCCACGCGCAACGCCGCCTGGCCGTATTTTTCTTTCACCACGTCTTTGATGTCGGCTGAACTCATCTCTCGGCTCCTTTACTTGCAGCAAACGATCATCTGCGGCTCGATAGCCTTGTTGCGGGTGCAGCATTCCGCATAGAGGAAGCTGAGCAGGTCCTGCAGCGCCTCCGTGTTGGCCGAATACCACAGGAACGTGCCCTCGCGGCGCACGCGCACCAGATCCTCGTTCTTCAGTTTTTCCAAATGATGCGAAAGTGTGCTCGCAGGGATGTTAAGCTCGCTTCCGATCTCGCCCACCACCAGGCCTTCGGGATGCGCGCTCAGCAACAGCCGTAGGATCCGCAAGCGAGGTTCGGCCCCCATCGCCGAAAACATATCGGCGCAGCGGGTGATCCGTGCTGAATCGTCTTTCTTGGGCAACGCGCCTCCTTCGATACTTCCACAATAGTAGAAATACCGAAGAAGCGCAAGAGGAAACTCATTCGCTCCTCAGAAACTGCATCGCTTCCACAGACGCCGCCCTTACGGCGGGCAGGGAGCAGGCCAATACCGCCGCAATCAAGAGCAGCAGCGCCACGGCCCCGAAAGCCGAGTAGTCGATGGCGCTCACTCCAAAAAGAATGCTCTGCATCGCGCGTCCCACAAAGTATGCGCCAATCAATCCCAACGCGAGACCGGCGCCGGCCAGCGCGACGCCCTCTTTCACCACCATGGCGATCACGCCCCCGCGCGTCGCGCCCAACGCCACGCGCAAGGCAATCTCACGCGAGCGCTGTGTGACGGAAAAAGCCATCACGCCATAGATTCCCACCGTAGCCAGCAATAGCGCCACGACGGCGAAGCTCGCGAAGAGGATAAGCGTAAACCGATCGTTGGCCAGCACCTCATCGTGAACTTGCTCCAACGTTCGCGGTTTGTAAAGCGCCGCCTGCGGATCCACGGCATTCACCGCCGCCGCGATGCTCTTAATCATCGTCGCCGGATCTTCCGCGGTCCGGACCCCGATCGCCGACAGAGGGAAAGCCTCTTGCCAGAATGGTGTGTCGATCTCCGGATTGTCCGCTCGGGACCCGCGGCTCTTCACAGTGTGGAACACCCCTACGATCTGCCACTCAACCGCCAGCCCATTCTGGGGGCCGCCACTCAGCTGCTCCATCACCACGCGCTGCCGGAGGGGATCATCACCTTTCAGAAATCTCTTGGCAAAAGTTTCGTTGACCATCGCGACCCTCACGCTTCGCTCGTTGTCTGCGTCAGTAAACGCCCGTCCTCGAACGACTCGAATTCCGAAGGTCCGAAAATAATCCGGCGTGACGGTTTCCAGGTCCGCATTCGGACGCAGCGACGGGTTCGCGTATTCGGCTTTACCCGCAATGGCGAAAGGCATTTCCGCGTGCAAGCTATCGAGGGGCACGTAGCTCATCGCGCACGCATCGGAGACGCCGGGAACCGCTTGGATGCTGGCAAGAATGCGGCGATAGTATGCACTCGTCTTCGCGGTCTTGGGGTCCTTCAAGAGCGGCACAGAGTCGACATAGAAGCCGAGAATGTGATCGGTTCGAACGCCGAGATCGATGTGCGTGAGATTCCAGAAGCTGCGAATCGATAACCCCGCTCCAGCCAGCAGCGCCAGGCTCAACCCGAATTCGCCCACGATGAGCATGCGGCGAAGCCGGTGACTTCCCACGCCAATTCCCGCACGCCCGCCCTCCTTCAGGACTCCCGCCGGATCCACACGCGAGGCATACCACGCCGGAGCGCAGCCGAAGACCACGCCAGCCAGCGTCGCGGCGGCCAGCATAATTAAAAGGATCGGTAGGTTCAACCGCAGATCAGCTTCGGCTGGCAATGAATCCGGTGGAATCACCGCGACTAACCCGCGCAGCATCGCATACCCGGCAGCGATGCCCGCAACGCCGGCCAGGATCGCGAACACCAGGCTCTCCACAAGGAACTGCGCGAAGATCGCCGCTGGCCTGGCTCCCAAAGCACCGCGAATCGCCACTTCCTTCTGCCGGGTGATCCCCTTGGCCAGAAGCAGATTAGCAACATTCAAGCACGCGATCAGCAGCAAGAATCCCACCGCGCCCAGCAACAGCCAAAGCGTGAACTTCCGTTCGTTGGGAAGAAAATCATTCTTGAAAGGCTCTATGGTCGCGCTCCAGCCTTGGTTTGTTTTGGGATGATCCTGAGCCTCTTTCGCAGCGATCGCGTCCATCTCGGCCTGCGCTTGCTGGATAGTGACGCCGGGCTTGAGCCGGCCTGTCACGATCCAATAGCGGGAATCATGACCTGCGAGTTCGGGGCTGAAGACCAGCGGAACGATCAGTTCCCAGTCCCAGCGATCCGCAATGCCCGGCGCGAACACGCCTGCCACCTGATAACGCTCGCTGTTGATTTCGATCGTCTGGCCAATGAGTTTGCGGTTCGCGCCAAGACGAAGCCATAGCCGATGCGTAAGAATCACGACGTGTTCTTTGCCTGCCTCGCCTTCCTCCGGCCTGAAATTGCGGCCCAGAAAGAGCGGATTTCCCAGCATCCTGTAATAACCCGGCGTTGCTCTCAGGCCGTCGATGAATTCAGGTCTCTCTTTGGTGGCCACATTGAAATCGTCCTCGCCCGCGGCGTTCAGCTCCACGAAAGCCCTGCTTTGCCGCCTCCAGTCAGTTAGATCTCCCAGGGAAACCGGGTTGCGTTGGCCCCGAATCTTCGACCACACGTTCACCAATTGGCCCGGGTGAGGATAAGGCAATGGCGCCAGCAAAGTGGCATACGCCACGGTAAAAATCGCTGTGTTCGCGCCGATCCGCAGCCCGATGGTGAGCAAAATTGTACAGGCCAGCCCAAGGCTCTCGCGCAACGCCCTCAGGCTGGATCGGAGGCTCTGAAGCATCCCTAAGTTTACTTCGCCTGAGGCCGTGCCGGCGGCCTGCGATGATACCCGGGCCGGTACTGATAGTGGCACGTCACGCACGCCGCATTGAGCGGATCGTTAAGCGCGCGAATCGCGTCCAGATTCTTGTCCTGCGCGGCATGGAACGCCTTTCCGCCCAGGTCGATCAGCATCTTCGACTCCGTGATCCAATTCTTCTGGTCACGCGCGCGCCCATCCATCATGAGCAGGTTTCCCGATTCGGCCAGCATCAGCGCCTGCCCGCGCAGAACGTCCCAATCGTGCTGATTTTTGGGCGGCTCACGGTCCACATAGAAAATCGCATCGGAAGTCGGATAAATAATGTCGATCATCAATTGGCTCATGGTGCCCACCGGCTGAAACGCGGCCGCCGGTTGCGCCGGCGCCTGGGCCATCGCGGCCACTCCCAGCAGACCCGCACTCGCAATCAGACACACTCCCATGCTTCGCATGCGCTCGCCTCCCGATCGCAGTGATTCTATCACTCCGCCCTCGATCGAACGCATTTGTGCGTTATAAACTCTCCTCATGGTCTTCACGAAGAGCCTGCGCGAGGCGGTGAAGCGCGGCGACATCACGTGCAGCGTCCGTATTTGGACCCATCCGCACGTGAAGGCCGGAGGGCGCTATCCCATGGAAGAGGGCGAGATCGAAGTCGTCTCCATCCGGCAAATCGATTACTTCGATATCACTCACCAACTGGCGCGCGAGTCAGGCTTTGCGGATATCGATGCCCTGCTCAAGGTCGCGAAACACGGGAAAGGCCAGAACGTTTATGTGGTCCGGTTCGTTTATTTGCCTCCCCGCCGCAAACGCCCGCGCAAGCCTAGCCTGAAGCGCCCAGGCCTGTGATCGCTATACAATGGCCACCAGTATGATTCGGCTCTCCTTGTTGATGGCAGCCATGGCCGCGACCTTATCCGCGCAGGTGGTGAAGAACTTCGTGCCGGTGACGCAAGACATGCTCTTGCATCCCAGCCCGGATGATTGGCTGATGTACAGCCGCACCTACGACGCACAGCGCTTCAGCCCTCTCAAGCAGGTGAATCGCTCGAACGTCGGCCAGCTCCGCATGGCGTGGACCCGCGGCCTGGGCCCCGGCACCAGCGAAACCATTCCCATCGTCCACGACGGCGTCATGTATCTGGTCGAGCCCGGCGCCATTATCGAAGCACTGGACGCCACCAACGGCGATCTCATCTGGCAGTACAAGCGCAAGGTTTCGAGCGCCGCGGCAAGCACCGCGCGCACCAAATCGCTCGCCATTTATCAGGACGTGATTCTCTATACCGCGCCCGACGGCTACGTGGTCGGCCTGGACGCCCGCACCGGCGAGCAGCGCTGGGAAACCAGCACCGGCACGGGACAAAACACCTCGGGCCCCATCGTCGTCGAAGGCAAAGTGATCTCGGGACGCGGCTGCGGAAAGACGCGCGACACCTGCTTTATCGCAGCGCAGGACGCCCTCACCGGCAAAGATGTCTGGAAGTTTTACAACGTTCCAGCGCCGGGCGAGCCAGGCAGCGAGACCTGGGGCAAGGATTTTAAGGACACCAATCTCGCCTCCACCTGGGGACTGCCCGGCACCTACGATCCCGTCCGCAAAACGCTCTACTGGGGCGTCGCGAATCCCATGCCTAACACGCGCCTCCAGCGCCACGATGGCGATCCCGACGGCACCTCGCGCACCACGCCCGCCGATCTTTACAGCAACTCCACTGTCGCGCTCGATCCGGAAACGGGCAAGCTCAAATGGTATTACCAGCATCTGCCCGCCGACGATTGGGACATGGACTACACGCACGAGCGTACGCTGGTCCGCGAAAAATTCAATCCCGACCCGAAGTACGTGAAGTGGTTTAATCCCGATATTCCGCGCGGCGAAGAACACGACGTAGCGGTGATGGTGGGCGAAGGCGGCGGAGTTTTTGAGATCGACCGCGGCACTGGCCAGTTCCTCTGGGCCACGCCTTTTCCGTACGATGATCCGCTGTTTCTCATTTCCAATATCGACGGCAAAACCGGCAAGGTCACCATCAATTTCAACCTGGTAAACAAGAAGCCCGGCGAAGAGCATATTATTTGCTCCTACAACACGCGCAGCTTCTGGCCTACTGCCTATGACCCGGACACCAATTCGCTGTACGTGCCCTACATCGACAATTGCCTGGACATGGTGTCGGCCACCACGGAGCCGAAGGCGCCCGAGCGCCGCAAACCGGTGCCGCGCCCGGGATCCGATCCCAACGCGCTCACCGCCATCGGCAAGATTAATCTCGAGACCGGCGAGGTGCAGCGGATAAACGTGGGACGTTCGCCTTCGGACGGAGCAGCGTTAGTCACCGCGGGTGGACTGTTGTTCCAGGGCGATCTGAACCGCCGCTTCCGCGCCTACGACGCCGCTACCGGCAAGAAGCTTTGGGAATCCATCCTCGGCGGATCCATTTCAGTGAGCACCATCACGTACGCCGTCAATGGCAAACAGTACGTCGCCGTGATGACCGGCAACGGGCTCTTGGATGGCGTGTTGCTCGGCGAAACTCCGGAGCTCCATCCGCCCCGCGGCATCAACGGCATCTACGCCTTCGCGCTGCCTTAACCGAACGCGGCCTAAACCGGGCCATCCGCGCCGCCCCACAGGTTCATGGTGTTCAATTCGTCACGCCCGCAAGCCTTGAGATAGCAGAAAAGCTGGGTCCGGTAAGCGGCATGACCGGCGAGCACCAGATTCACTAACAGCGCCCCGCGCGAAGATACACGCCCGAACATATTGACGTCACCGCGGAAATCAGCCTCGGTCCAATCGCCTAAGACGCTGGCGTATTCGCCGGACTGTTTTTCGATGGCTGCGACGGCCTGATCGTAGTTCATCTTCTTCGCGGCCTCTTCCGCCGGCCGCCAAACCGCACTCAGAGCAGCCCGATCGAACGTTCCCGTTTTGATGATGGCCACCTGGGTCGGGCCCATGATCGCCATGTATTGCAGGAGTTCCAGCGTGCTGCGCTGCTTGGCCGTCGGCCGGTAATCGAGTTTCGATGCGTCCACTTTGCCGGCCAGATGCAGCAGGATGCGGACTTCGTTTTGCAGTGACGCGATCAGTTCTTCTTTTGTCAGGACCATGATGGATTATCGCTGTCCGCGCGAATGCGCCGGAAGATCTCCTCCGGCGAAAGCCCGCTGCGATATTTCGCTCGTACTCGATCGACGATCGCATCGTACTTGAGCCAGGTCTTCACCGTCTGCTCGGTGCGCTGGATGGTCCCATCCGCGCGCAGCACCAGCATCTCCGTTTCATCCGTGCGAAAATCGCCGTCCACTTCGCCCTTCTTCCCGGAAATTAGGACGGTTTGAGCCGGTTCAGTTCCGCGTGAAGAGTGGGTCAATGTCAGGTAGGAATCTCCGAGATCGATTTGCCGGCAAAAGTACCGCGCCAGCGTCGTGCTGCCGTCGTCGCTTGTAAACTCCACCGAGCTTTCCAGTTCATAGCCGTTCGGAATATCACGGCATGCCATATCCAAGAGCCGCGGACTATTCGTCGCGGATTCCATGCGCATCTCCAAAGCCGACCGCACCACGCCGAAGACGTCGAGCAGCGTGAGATTAGAGTCTTGGAGCAGCGCGTCAAACTCCGGCCCGTAGCGCGACCGCCACCAGCGCGGATAGAAACGAGCAAGCCACAGCGCCAGGCGCTTCATGCGTGCCTCAACCTCTTCAAGCCCGTCCGCACAATCTGATTCAGGCCCGCAAGCTGTTCTTCCAGATGCCGCCGGCCCTCCGCCGTGAGCGTGTAAGGCTGCCGCCGGTCTTCCGATGCTTTCAGCGGCCGAATCCAGCCGCGCTGCTCCAGCCGCGTGATGGCGCCATAGAGCGTTCCGGGACCGAGACGCACGCCGCCGAAACGCTCGATGTCTTCCATCATGGCGTAGCCGTGTTTATCGCCTTCAGCCAGGCTGGCCAGCACCAGCAGATTCGGATCAGACATTGCTATTACGTACCGCGTAATATCGTCTCACGGAGTAGCGAGCCGGTCAAGAGAAATTCCTGGATCGCCTCCCCCTGAGCGGGAATGAAATGCCCGGCTTCCGGCAAATAGCGGATCTTGGCTTGCGGGACGTTTTGCTCCAGCCGGGCTTTGGTCTCGGCCGAATCGAGCAGAACATCTTTACCGCCGGCGATGACGAGCACGGGCATGTTCAGGCGCCGCAACGCTGCGTCACTGAATATCGGGAACTTCACCATGCGCGGACGGTGATTCTTATGAATCAGCGCGATGAAATTCATAAACGCCTGAAGGGCCGGCGACGGATTGGCCGGCGCGCGCCCCAGGACCAACTCAGCGGCTTTGCGTTTGCCCCACTCACCCAACAGACGCAGCGGAATGGTTTTGAACACGATGCCGATCTTCTGACGCCCTACGCCCGCGGGACAAATCGCAACCACGCTTTCCACGCGCTCGGGCCGCCGCGTCGCATAATCCAGCGCCAGCCATCCGCCTAGCGACACGCCCACAATGGACGCGCGCAAAAGCGAAAGCGCCCGCATTACGTCATCCAACCAAAGCGCATGCGCATCGGAGGCGAACTTCGGCCGCGACGGTGCGCTCAATCCGGCGTCACCAATGACGTCGACGGCATAAATCCGAAAATGCGCCGCCCAAGACGCGACGTCGCCCATCCATATCGCCGAGTTGGACATGGCGCCGTGGAGCAGCAGGAGGGGAGGAGCGTTCTCGTCGCCGCACGCGATAATGAACGTTTCGCCTTCGCGCGTTGGAACGCGTAGCTGCTGGTTTGGCACGGGCCAATATTTCAAAATTTCGAGGTATCGCTCGCGCACGGCGCGCTCGCCCTCAGCCGATTTGTAGGCGCTTTTCATTTTTCGGACTCTAGAATGAGCGTTATCAGTTTGAAATACGCAGCATTTTGCTCCATGCTGCCCACCAGAATGATCTTCAGGCGCCCGCGCTCGCGATCGTAGATCACTTCCACGCGAATGTCGCGCGCCGCGGCCATGAGCGGGTTCATGAGACGGTCCGTGGTTTCCGGGCTGATGGCATCAATCTCGATGATGCTCGAAACTTCCACATGCCGGCTGCGGCGGACCGGCTCAGGACGGAAAGAGGCCACTGGACGCCCGGTCAATGCGGCCAGGTCCTCGCCCGAGATGCGGTATTGCTTGCCGATCCGGATGGCCTTTAGCCGCCCGTCGCGCACGTAGTGGCGCAGGGTTTTTACATGAAGACCAAGCATTTCGGCCACCTGTTCAACAGAATAAAGATCCTCTGTCATACCCTAACGGACTAAAGCATGGGCCGAGTTTGGGATCAATAGGGGATTATAGGGAATGTTTGGTTCGTTGGATGCCTAGCCGCCGCATCCGGCTGCGCAGCGTGCTCGGATTCATCTTGAGAACCGCCGCCGCGCCCTTGGCCCCCTCAATCACCCAGCCCGTCGACGCCAGCACGCTCTCAATATGTTTCCGCTCGGCGGCCTCCATGCTGTGCGATTGATCCCCCGCCGGAGCGTTCGTATCCGCCGCCCCTAGCCGCATGTCCAGCGTATCGCCAGGACAAAGCACAATGGCCCGCGCCAGAAAATTTTCGAGCTCCCGGATGTTGCCCGGCCAATCGTACGCCGCCAGATCGCGCATCATGCCTTCGGAAATCTTCTCGACACGCCGGCCGAATTGCCGCGATAAACGCCGCAAAAAATGCGCTGCCAGCAGTGGGATATCCTCGCGGCGCTCGCGCAGCGGCGGCACATCCACCGGCACCACCAGCAGGCGATAGTACAGATCCATCCGAAACCGGCCCTCGCGCACCAGCTCCGCCAAGTTCCGGTTGGTGGCCGCCAGCAGCCGCACATCCACCTTCAGTGTCCGATTCGATCCCACCGGTTCGAACTCCTGCTCCTGCAGCACGCGCAGCAGCTTGGCCTGCGTTTCGAGCGGTAGCTCGGTCACCTCGTCCAGGAACAACGTTCCGCCATCGGCGTATTCGAAGCGGCCCATGCGCCGTTCGGTGGCGCCCGTGAAGGCTCCTTTCACGTGTCCGAACAGCTCGCTCTCCACCAATCCCGCCGAGATGGCCGCGCAGTTCACTTTCACCAGCGGGCGGTTGCTCCTCGGGCTGAGAGTATGGATCGCCCGCGCCACCACTTCCTTGCCCGTTCCCGTTTCACCGGTGATCAGAACCGTGGCCGTGGTGGACGCCACCAACTGAACGCGCTCAGTGAGCTCCCGAAACCTGGGACTCGCGCCCACCATGTCGCCAAAATTGTGCTCGGAACGGATCTCATCCTGCAGGTACGCATTATCCTGCTCCAGTCGCGCCTTCAGCGCGGTGAGCTGCGCCAGGTGGCTCTTCAGTTCGTCGTTCAGGCGCAGCACTTCCGCTTCGGCCTGCTTCAAGGCGGTGATGTCGCGCGCGGTTACCCAAACGGAATAGAGGTTGCCGTCTTCGATCACTCCATTGCGCGTAATCAGAACATCGCGGCCGGCGAGTGTTCTCTCCACCTGCGACGAATTCCAACCGCTGCGAATCCCCGCGCGCATGCGATCCATTTGTCCTGGCTCAGAGCGCGGACTGATTGCCTCCAATCGCGCGCCGATTAGCGCCTCGGCGCTCGCTGCGCCGAAAAGCCTGGCTGCCTGATCGTTGCTGTCGGCAACGTACGCGTAGCGGTAATAGTGTTCGATCTGCGCGTCCTCCGGCACGTCCAGGGAAACCGGCTGCTCCAAATTGATCCACAGTACGCCTTCGTTTCCGTGAACCACAAACGCCCGAAAGCGTTCCTCGCTGCGCGCCAGCGCATCTTCATAGTTCTTGCGCTCTAGTTCGGTCCCCGCGCGCGTCGCGAAAATCGCCAACAATGCTTCGGCCAGCTTCGGGTTTTCCAGGGGCTGTTTGGTGATGGCGAAAATCAAGCCCAGGCAGCGCCCGTTCGAATCCACCATGGCCGATCCAACGTATCCCTCGGCGCCTACTTCTCTCAGCTTTTTGTCTTCGGGAAAGAGTTGCTGCACTCCGCTCGGATAGGAACAGACCTGCTGCTTCACGACTTCGGCGCAGGGTGTTCCCGCCAGCTCGTATTCGAAGGCGGCAGCTTCGTCACCGCCTCCATGCACGGCCAGCGTCGTGACTCGCCTTCCGTCCGGCTGCAGCACTCCCACGAACGCGTAGTCCGCCGGAAGCCCGTGCGCCAAATATTCCACCAGGGAACGGAAGAAGGCCTCGCCAGTCCTGCCGGACACAGCCTCCGCATATTCGAAAACAATATCTTCGAAAGAGCGGTCCGCCTCGCTCGAGAGACTCATGGCGCTCCAGTGGCCGCGTGCTTGGAAAGGCTTGGGCTAATTGTAGACGAGCCAGGAGTCAACCGCAATCGGGTTTCGCGATCGGGTTTCGCGATCAAGCTTCGCAGGTGCCGGGCTCGGGCGAGGCTGTCCAGTTGGTCCACTGCGAAAGGATGTAGCGCATTCTTTCAAACAGAAAAGGCTTGGGAACCACCGCGTTCATGCCGCCCTTCAGACACTCCACATGGCCTTTGCCTGAGGTGGTTCCTACAATCGGCGTGGCTGCTCCGCCCGGCAGAGTCCGGATGCGGGCCGTGGCTTCGATGCCATCCATTAACGGCATTTGCCAGTCCATCAGAATCAAATC
Organism: Bryobacterales bacterium; assembly: GCA_963776805.1. Lineage (GTDB taxonomy): Bacteria > Acidobacteriota > Terriglobia > Bryobacterales > Bryobacteraceae > Palsa-89. Next base: position 1,068,360 of record CAVZOD010000025.1, on the reverse strand, counting down.
ATAGTCGCGGTCACGAAAGTGCTCCACCGCTTGTGTTCCATCAACTGCTATATCCACCGAGCAGCCGAGCCGCTCGAGTATCGTGCGCGCCGCTTTTGCGTTTACTTCATCATCTTCGGCGACGAGCACACGAATCTTCTGAATCGACATGGATCTCCTTGCCTTGTCAAGAAGGCAAATGAAGTTCCATTCGTAAGTAACTGAAATGTAATATTCGGAAATTCTAGAACCGCGTTATCTCGCGGTTAGTTTCACGGCTTCCGTGGCATCACACGGCGAGCGCGCTCAAGGCGCGGCCTGCCCTGAATTCGAATTCACCATCAGCGGCGAAACATCCACGGCTTCGAAATCCGCACCCGTCACCTCGCCCAGATTGTGCAGATCGTCGTCGTTCCAGCGCGAATCTGGAGCGCCCGAAATATACCACGGGCTGCCGTTATCGGCGATCATGATTCCGTATTTCTTCAGCGCCGTCAAAATGATTTGGTTGGTGGCCGAAAAGCTCGAAATATCGAAGCCCGCACGCAAGCGAAAACGCGCGCCCATGGGCGGATACTTGGGATCGGTGAGGTTGGAAGCATAGTGCCGCGCCGGCCATACGTAGGCTTGCTGCGTCTGCGGCACGGTGAGCCGGATGGCGTGATGGATGGCGCCAGTCAGCACTTCGTCATACTTTACTAATCCAGGAAAAATCGGCAGCCCCGCCGCATCGGCCGATGTCCATCCAGCCGGACGCAGTGCGTTGGACCGCAGATCGAAGATTGCTCCGGAACCAGCCTGCCAGCTCGCCGCCTGCGGATAGGACGACCACATCTCATACAACATGCAGTCCATGGTTTGAACCGCGATGGCGTGCCGGTCTCCCGTGCTTTGGCTGCCGCCCTCGATGGGTGCGTTCAACGGAATCGCGTAGGGGCCCGGGTCGCTCTCATCGGCGTACATGAATGTGGCGGGATACCTGGTCTCGGTCCGGGGCACGATAACGTATGGAATGCCATTCGGCGCTCCGTTGTAGACGGTGCCAAAATCCGGGTGCAGCGACGCACTTGGGCCAATCGTATTCACATACGTTGACGAGAGGCTCGAAACCGGCAACTGATTCACCGGCGTGTTCCAGATGTTGTTCGCCGGAAACACCGGGCAGTTCCGCTGAGCGGTGTTTCGCGCCGGCGCGAAGCCTGGTACGCCGCCGGCGAACAGTATGCCGGCCACGGCCAAGCGCGCTAAACCAATGTGCCGCCTATTTGTGATTGCGATTGGAAACCTCGGCCGCGAGTTTCAGCTCGCGATTCGCCTGGTCCAATAGGTCCTTGGCCTTTTGAGCATGACCCGCGAGGTCCCATTCGTTGGCCTGCTGCGCGGCCACGATTTTTTCGAATGCTTGCCGGCTCAGCCGCTGCGCGGCCGCCAGATTGGGATGCCTTCTCCCGGAGATGTCCCTCTCGGGTCCCTGCGCGATCGCTATTCCCCCGATTACAAGCAGCGAGCCCAGGACGGCAATGAGAATTCGGATTTTCACCATGGTTCAAAATTATAGAGCCTAACGCGGTCCGACGCAATGCTACTTCTCGATAACGGGCAGCACCCTCCCTACTGATCCACTCGGCGTATTTACCCCCAGCAGCGCCGCCAGCGTCGGCGCGATATCCGCCGTGCGGGCTTTTTCGTCGTAGCGCCCCGGACGAATGCCGCGGCCCAGAAAAATCATGGGCACATGCGTGTCGTAGCTGAAGGGCGTCCCATGCGACGTCCCTTCCTTCGAGGCCAGCCAATACGGCTTTTGCACAATAAACAAATCCGCCGCGCGCCCGCGATAATAGCCGCGCTGCAGCAAGACCCCGATCGGATCGTCCGCCAGATTTTCCTGCTCCAGTTGCGCGCCAGTGTAGACGCGGAAGATATATGGCAGCTTTCGCACCGCATCGGCTGCGATCTCTTGAGCCTGCGCGAGCACGGCGTGTTTCTCACGGAGCAGATCGTGATTCAGATAAGGCGCCAGTTCGGCGCTTCCCAGCACCCACTTTCCCGGCCCGTATTTTTCGGTGAGCGCGTTCTCAATGGCTTGATACACCTCGGTCCTTGAAAAGCGCCCCGCTGGAATCCCGCGCTTGGTCAATTCCTCGGGCTTCGGTGCAACGCCATGGTCGGAGCTGAACACCACCACGTAGTTTCCCGCGCCCGCTTCCGCTTCCACCGCGTGCAACAATCGCCCCAGCACGCGATCCGTCCGGATGCACATGTCGCGCACTTCCGGCGCGTCCGGCCCCACTTGATGGCCCAGCAGGTCGTTGCTCGAAAAGCTCACCGTAAGCACATCTGTTCCCGAATGCCGGCCTAGATGTTCTTCTTTCAGTGCATCCTCGGCGAAAGCCTCCAAGAGGTCATTCCCAAAGGGCGTGGCGATCATTGCTTCGTAGTACGGCTTTCCCAAGATTGCGGGCAGCACGCGAAAAGGCTGGCCGTTCTCGACCGGCGTCCATTTTGCCGACGCATACTTCCTGGCCGCATCGCTTTGGTTGAACGCTTGCACCCACTCCGGCAAAACCTTCACATAATAATCGCTAGTGACGAATTGCCCGGACTCATGTTCGAACCAGTAAGCCGCGTTGGCCGCATGCCCCGATGGCAAAATCGCCGCGCGATCCTTCAACGAAATACCGATCACTTCGGTGTCCGCAGGGCCGGTAGCCTTGATCTCGTCGCCCAGCGTGGTTACGATCAAGCGCCTGGGTGACGATCCCGTGCCTCCGATGCCGCCCACCAATTTGGTCGCATCGTCCGATACGCTGGTCACCATTTTGCCCGTTTGGCGGTCATACCAATCGTTGCCGACGATGCCGTCGATCGCGGGAATGGAACCGGTCAGAAATGCGGCATGCCCCACCGCCGTTACGGTAGGGAAATGCGCCTCATGAGCGTCCGTGAAGAATGCGCCCGAGTCGTGCAGTTGCCGCAGCCCGTCGTGATAATCGCCGTCGAAACGCGTCAGGTAGTCGTATCGAAACTGATCTACAATGATCGCGACCACCAGCTTGGTTTTCGGAGCCGCCTGGCCGGCAATGGCCAGCAGGAGCAGCGCGAGCGTTAGGCAGGCAATCTTGCGGGCCGTGTTCACACTTCCGCGAACGCTAGCTTTTTGTGGCCTGCTTGCACTCCGCGCAGCCGCAAATCTTGCGCAAATGATCGAATGAATAAATTCCCGTATTGTGCCCATCGCTCCAGTCAATCTTGATCGCGTAGTGTCCTACCGCTTCGACGTTCAACATCTTGAGCGCCGGTTTGAACATCTGAAACGGACTGGAAGGCGGCTCGGAATAATTGGTCTTCTGCGGCTCGGTGCCGTGTGCGCCCGTGCAACTGGCGCACGGACACTCGTCCCGCAAATAGCCCAGCGAATACTGGCTGTGATGGCCATCCTTCCAATCGATCCGAATGCCTTTCGACTTGGAAATGGCGATGTGTTCCGGTTCCGCTTGAATGTCAATCATTAAATCCGATCCCCGGTCACTGCGTTCGCTCCACGTCGCGGACCCCGGAGATGCGCCGGATGGCCGCCGCCACGCGCTCCAGTTGTTTCTTGTCGCGAATCTCCACCGTCATGTCGATGATGGCTCCGTCGCCGCGCTTGTCGTCCGAGCTCGCCTCGAGCGCTGCGAATATTGCTCTGCTCGGCCACCAGCACGGAGGTGAGCTGGTTCAGCATCCCCGGCCGGTCGTCGGTATGAACGACAACACGTACCGGAAATGTTTCAGTCACCGCGCGCGCCCATTCCACGTCGATCTTGCGCTCCACCTCGTACATCAGGTTCTGCACGTTGGTGCAATTCCTGGAATGCACCGCGATGCCTTTGCCCCGCGTGACATAACCGACAATGGCTTCGCCGCGGATCGGGTTGCAGCACTTGGCGCGATACACCAACAGATCGTCGATGCCTTTCACTTTGATGACCAGGTCACCCTGATCGCCCGGAGCTCCACCCGGACCCGCCGGCGCAGGCGCTGGCTTGGGCGCTTCCACCGCCGGCTCTGGGACTGCATCGGGCGCCAGCTTCTGCAGCGCCTGCCGGGCGGAAAACTTGCCGTAACCGAGCGCGGCGTGCAGATCCTCTACTTTGGCGCAACCGTATTCGCTGGCCACGCGCTCTAAATCCGCCTTGGTGATCCGCGAGATCTGGACTCCCAACCGCCGAGCTTCCCGCTCCAGATACTTCTGCCCGATCTCGATCGCTTTAGCGTGTTCGGTGGCGTTGATGACGTGCTTGATCTTGTTGCGCGCCCGCGGCGTCTTCACCAGCCCGAGCCAGTCTTTGCTGGGCAGGTGACCGGCCTGCGTCAGAATCTCTACCACGTCGCCGTTCTTCAGGTTGTACTTCAACTGGACGATGCGCCCGTTCACCTTGGCGCCCACGCAGGTGTTGCCGACGTCGCTGTGGATGGCGTACGCGAAGTCGATCGGCGTCGCCTCGCGCGGTAGCGCGATCACTTTGCCCATCGGCGTAAAGGTGTAAACTTCCTCCGGGTACAAATCCACTTTGAGCGTGGATATAAACTCGCTCGGATCGTGCATCTCCTGCTGCCACTCCACCAACTGCCGCAGCCACTTGATGCGCTGATCGTCCGCGCCCGGACCTTTGCGGCCCTCCTTGTATTTCCAATGCGCCGCGATGCCTTCCTCAGCCAGGCGATGCATCTCATCGGTGCGGATCTGCACTTCAAACGACCGCCCGCCCGGGCCGATCACCGACGTGTGCAGCGATTGATACAGATTGGGGCGGGGAATCGCGATGAAGTCCTTGATGCGTCCCGGAATGGGATGCCACTCGTTGTGAATCACGCCCAGCGCGGCGTAACAGTTCTTCACTGAATCCGTGATGATGCGCAGCGCCAGCAAATCGTACACCTGATCGAGCGCGATTTTCTGCCGCTTCATCTTCTGGAACACCGAGTACGGCCGCTTGATGCGCGCTTCCACGCGCGCCGGAATGTTCTCGCGGCGCAGGTTCACCTCTACGTCGTGTCGCATCTTGGTGAGATACTCTTCGTTCTGTAATCGTTGCGACTCGATCTCGCGCATCAGCTCGGCCCACGCGTCGGGCTCGAGATACCGGAACGACAGATCCTCCAGCTCGCCGCGCACCTTGCCCATCCCCAGGCGATGCGCGATGGGCGCGTAGATCTCGGCCGTTTCTTGGGCGATGCGCAACTGGCGCTCGCGGGGCAGCGCGTCCAGCGTTCGCATGTTGTGCAACCGGTCGGCCAGTTTCACGATGATGACGCGAATGTCGTTCACCATCGCGAGCAGCATCTTGCGGACGCTCTCGGCCTGGCGCTCCTCGCGCGAGTACAGTTTCAGCTTGCTCAGTTTGGTGACGCCGTCCACGCAGGCAGCCACTTCGGGGCCGAACTCTTTCTTGATTTGTTCTAAGCTGAGGCTGGTGTCTTCCACCGTGTCATGCAGAAGACCCGTCATCAGGCAGACCATGTCCATCTGCATGTCGGCCAGGATCATGGTGACGTGCAGCGGATGGATCATGTAGGGCTCGCCCGACTCGCGCATCTGGTGCTTGTGCGCGTCGGCGGCGCGATGGAAAGCTTTTTCTAAAAGGGTGAGGTCTTCTTTGGGCCGCAGGGCGTGAATCTTCTGTTCCAGCTCGGCGTAAAGCTGATCAACTAAACCTGGGGCCGGGACGACGTCTGTGGACACTCTATTTCTAGGTTACTTGGTTTGCGTGGGCAGCGCACCCGATTGTAGCCTGACGCCTTATTGAAGTGGCACGACATGCCACCAAAACTCTCACGCCACAGTTCCGCAATCTGTAGATCCACTACGCGAGAATACTGCTGAATCTCAATGTCTTGTTCCTCATCGTGAGCCCGAACCAGTGCATCGGCCCATTCCTGATTCGGGACGACGATCACGGCATCGCGCTCTGAAAACGCCAGCTCGGTGCATCGTATCCGCCACTCGCGTTCCCAAGTAAAATCCACTACTTGTTCGCCGGTCAACTCGAAGCGAACATGACGCCAACGCAACTCCTGGGGCAACAGGTCGAAATCGGCCTCGGGTTGATATATCACGGGCCTTCCGCCATGTTCGTAAACCCAGGTTTTACTGAACAACAGCCCAAATTGAAAGTAGCGCGTGAACGGAATGCGGCTGACGAAGTCTCTTCTGAAAGCCATGAGTGGAGCCTCCGTAAAGCATACGCACCTGTAACCACCTTTAATCATTCCATTACCAGCAATCAGGCGACGTTCTGCGATAATCGTCCTCAACACCGTAAACGCGTCGTTGATGGAATTTCCCCTCGTGAAATGAATAAGGTTATCGCTAATGTCGAAGCGCGTGGCCATCTCATATTCCCATACAGGCTGCCATTTTGCCGGACCGGTGCCTGACATTAGAGTCCCGAAGATGGTCCCATTATCCCAGCTTTTTCCTTCTCGACACCGGCATCTTCGGCCGCTCCTCGCTCAGTGCCTGATCGAGGAGCGTTGTGATTAGGGCTTGTCGGCTGATATTGAGTCGAGCGGCGCGTGCGTCGAGTGCACGCAGCATACCTCGTGTGAGGTCGATGCTCACCCGCTGAACCGGTTTGACGATGGTGAATTTGTTGGTGAAGTGGGCGGAGATATCTTCTCCCCGCGAGGCCATCGCGGCGATCTCATCGGCGGTTGGCTTGGGTTTAGACATTTTCGGCATGGTTTCCTGCAACTAGCCTGACGCATTCGCGGGCAATTTCCCAATCCTCGTCGGCGCGAATTACGAGCACTTGAATCGAAGAGCCGGCTGCAGCGATATTTTGATCCAACTGCGGCTTTGCGTTTTTCGCCGTGTCCAGTTTCAGGCCGATGAATCCAAGCTGCGCGCAAACGTCGTGGCGCAGCGGAGCGCAATTTTCGCCGATGCCGCCGGTGAAGACGATTGCGTCGGCGCCGCCCAGCACGGCAAGCATTGCGCCGATCTCGCGCGTCAGCCGATGCGCGTAGATGTCATAAGCCAGCCGCGCCCGGTCATTACCTTTGCCGATGGCTTCCAGGATCTCGCGCATGTCGCCCGAAAAGCCGGAAACGCCCAGCAGACCGGATTTCCGGTTGAGGATTTGATCGAGCTGATCCGCCGTGTAGCCGTGGCTCCGGGTCAAATACACCAGAATGCTGGGATCGACGGAGCCCGAGCGCGTACCCATCATGATGCCTTCGAGCGGCGTGAAGCCCATGCTGGTATCGACGCTCTTGCCGTTTTCGACCGCGGTGACCGACGCGCCATTCCCAAGATGGCAGACAATCAACCGCGAAGAATTGGCGGGAACGTGCAACAGCTCGGCCGCGCGCCGCGTGGAATATTGAACGCTGATGCCGTGAAATCCGTAGCGGCGGATGCCTTCGTCGAGCCACGCGTAGGGTCCCGGATAAACGTAAGCGGCGGGTGCAAGGGTGGCGTGGAATCCGGTGTCGAATACCGCGACCTGCGGCACCTTGGTTCCGATGACGCGATCCACGGTTTCAATCGCCGAGAGTTGCAGCTTGTTATGCGCTGGCGCGAATTGGGCCTGCTCCGCGATTCCAGCGCGAACCTCGGGAGTGACCAAAACGCTGGCGCGATACTTGGGGCCGCCATGCACAATGCGATGGCCCACCACGTCGATCAGGGACGGCGCATCGATCACCTTCGTTTCGCCCGTCCAAAGGGCTTCGAGCAGGGGCTGAAGGAATCCGGAGGGAGCGCTGGCCGTGATGGTTCGCTTTATAGAAACGCCATCGGAGCGAGTGATCTTGATATCGGCGGTGCTTGAATCGCGGCTCCAATCGGCACGGGCATTCCAACGCGGCTCCCCGTCCTCGAACCAGCATTTGAAACTGCTGGAGCCGCCGTTCAGGACCAGGATCTTCATGCCCCGGGCCACCTCCAGTTGCGGATCTCCGGCATGTCATCGCCGCAGCGCGCAACGTAGAGTTTGTGTTCGATGAGCCGATCGCGCAGCACTTGTTTAGGATAACCGGCCATGGCGCCCAGGCGGGGAACGCGGTCGATGGCGTCGCCCGCCAGGTGGAACCGATCCAGATCGTTCATCACGGCGGTGTCGAAAGGCGTGGTGGTGGTGCCTTCTTCTTTGTAGCCGCGCACGTGAAAATTGGCATGATTGGTGCGGCGATACGTCAGCCGATGGATCAGCCAAGGGTAACCGTGGAAAGCGAATACCACGGGTTTGCCGGTGGTAAAAATCGCGTCGAAATCGCGATCGGACAGCCCGTGGGGATGTTCGCTCTCCGGCTGTAGCGTCATTAAATCCACCACGTTGACGACCCGGATTTTCAGATCCGGCGCCAGCTTGTGCAGCAGATCCACGGCCGCCAGAGTCTCAAGCGTCGGAACATCGCCGCAGCAGGCCATCACCACGTCGGGCTCGGCGCCCCGGTCGTTACTGGCCCAATCCCAGATGCCGACGCCGGCGGTGCAGTGCTTGATAGCCGCGTCCATGTTGAGCCACTGCAGCGCGGGTTGTTTTCCGGCTACGATCACGTTGACGTAGTTGCGGCTGCGCAGGCAATGGTCGGCCACCGACAGCAGGCAATTGGCGTCGGGAGGAAGATAGACGCGCACGACGCCGGCTTTTTTGTTAATGACGTGATCCAGGAAGCCGGGATCCTGATGGCTGAAACCGTTGTGATCCTGCCGCCACACATGCGAGGTGAGCAGGTAATTGAGCGAGGCGATGGGCCGGCGCCAGGGGATAGTGCCGCACACCTTCAGCCACTTGGCGTGCTGGTTAAACATGGAGTCCACGATATGGATGAAGGCCTCATAGCAGGAAAAGAAACCGTGGCGCCCGGTGAGCAGGTAGCCCTCCAGCCATCCCTGGCACAGGTGCTCGCTCAGCACTTCCATCACGCGGCCATCCGGGGAAACGTGGTCATCGCCGGGCAGGATCTCAGCGGCGGACATCCGGCCGGTTACCTTCAGGACCGCGCCCAGACGATTGGAAGCGGTTTCATCGGGGCCGAAGACGCGGAAGTTATGGGATGTTTCATTCAGCGTCAGCACGTCGCGCAACAGGTCTCCCAAGGCGCGCGTGGATTCGAAGATTTCGGTGCCCGGCTTGGAAACGTTCAGCGCGTAGGAGCGGAAATCGGGAAGATGCAGGTCGCGCAGCAGCAGGCCGCCGTTGGCGTGCGGATTGGCGCCCATACGGCGCTGGCCCTTGGGCGCCATCTCGGCTAGTTCCGGAACCAACGCGCCGTCGCGATCGAACAGCTCCCGCGGGCGGTAACTCAGCATCCATTCTTCGAGCATGCGCAGGTGATCGGGTTTGGCCGCCAGCTCTGCCAGTGGGACCTGATGGGCGCGAAATGTCCCTTCCACCTGCAGGCCGTCGACGATTTTGGGGCCGGTCCAACCCTTGGGCGAGTCCAGCACGATCATGGGCCAGAACGGACGCTTCGTAGATCCGTACTCGCGCGCGTTTTTCTGAATCGCCTTGATCTCGCCGACGATGCAGACCAGCCGGGCGGCCATGGTTTGGTGCATCGGCCCGGGCTCGTGGCCTTCGACGAAATAGGGATGATAGCCGTAGCCTTGCAGCAACTCCGTCAGCTCGCTGCGCGGAATGCGCGCCAGCACGGTGGGGCCGGCGATCTTGTAGCCGTTCAGATGCAGAATCGGCAGCACCGCGCCGTCGCGCGCCGGATTGACAAATTTGTTGGAGTGCCAACTGGCCGCCAGCGCCCCGGTCTCCGCTTCGCCATCGCCGATCACGCAGCAGGCAATCAGATCGGGATTGTCGAACACCGCGCCATAGGCGTGCACCAATGAATAGCCGAGCTCGCCGCCTTCATTGATGGACCCGGGCGTTTCCGGCGCGGCGTGGCTCGGGATGCCGCCGGGAAACGAAAATTGGCGGAACAGGCGCTTCATGCCCTCGGCGTCCTGCGCGATGTTGGGGAATAGCTCGGAATACGTGCCTTCCAGGTACGTGTTCGCCACCATGCCGGGACCGCCGTGGCCGGGACCGCAGATGTAGATCATGTTCAGGTCGAACTTCTTGATGATCCGATTGCAGTGGGCGTAGACGAAATTCAGCCCGGGCGTGGTGCCCCAGTGTCCCAGCAGCCGGGGCTTTACGTGTTCCAGGCGCAGGGGCTCGGTGAGGAGCGGGTTGTCATAGAGATAAATCTGCCCGACCGACAGGTAGTTGGCAGCGCGCCAGTACGCATCGATTTTATGGAGTTCGCCGGCGGAGAGCGGGCCGGTGGGAACCGCGGCGGGATCGGCGAGAGCGTTGGCCAGCGACTGTTCCGAAGAAAGGATCATGCTTCCCTCATCGTCCAGGCCGGCTTTTTTGGGAGCGGAGCCGCCGGAGGGGCGGGGAAACTATTCATTCGGAAGGAGTAGACGCATCAGGGTGTTTTTTGTGTTTGCTGACGCATTTTTGGGGAATGAGATTATTCAAGATCGGCGAGCTCAGGGCGAAGAGACAGAAGCGGGGTAAAACGGCCGGTTTTCAAACACCGGAATCAGGATATCGACGTAGAGGCGGGGCTGGATGCCGCAAGGTGAGTAGGCTGTTGTCGGCGCGAAGCGAAAAAGCGTCTGAAAGCGGTGACCGGATTTGTCCGCGGCTAGCCCTTGCCTTGTTTGGAATCCGGCTTGGGCGGCGCGTAGCCCTGCAGCGAGTAATGATGATCGCGATAATACTTGCCCGCGTTGGTGAGGTTCCACGAATCGGGCGGATGGCAGAAGTTGCATTCCTTCTGCGTCCGGCGGGCGTACTCGGGCCTGGCTACGCCGGTGGCGGCGCTGAAGAAGAACGCGCTGGAGAACACTCCGGCGACCACGATAATTTCGAATAACCTGCGCATGAGAATCAGATCAACAACTAGGGCGATTTTACCGCAGGTCAGGTTACGGACCCGGACGGACGCTTTGAAATGATTGGCGGCGATGGATCGTCCTACCAGCGGGGACTTATGCCACAACGTCAATGCACTCTCATCAGCTTCGCCAGGACGGTCGGAACGGTTGCCGGTTATGTGGAACGCGCCAAACGCGGCGACATCATCGCGGAGGCCAAAAGGCTGGTCAATCGATCGCCCCAGGGGTCCATGATGGCAGCCGCTGCGGTTGGCCTCCTGCTGGGGGCTATGGCTCGAACTATAAGGTAAGCGCTCAGTGCGATTTCGGCGTAAAGAGCGCCGACAAAAGCAATCCGCCGCCCAGCGCGAGGCCCAGGGCCACCCACGGCTTGCGGGCGAAGTAGCCTCGCCAGTTGGTCGATTCCTTCACCTTGCGCTCCAGCTCGGCGACGCTGTCTCCCAGGCGCTGCCGCTCTTCCAGGAGTTCGCCTACGATCTGGCCTGTTCTTTCATCCATTGAAAATCCTCTTTCACTGTTTGCATGGTCTTTTGCGGCCCATGGATTGTTCTTAAGCGCCGGCGGCCGCTGGCGATGCCTGCCGCAGCTCCAGCGCACAAGAGCACGCCCAGAATCAATGCCGCCAGCCAAGACGGCAAGACGATTTCCAGCGCAAACATCGCCGCCAGAAGTATGAATCCGATGGCATAAATGCCCAAAATTCCGCCGCTGGCCAGCATAATCGCCGACGATCGCGCCTTGCGCGCGCTATCGGTGAGCTCAATCTTAGCGAGCTTCAACTCCCCGCGCACAATTTCCTGAATGCTGGTGCCAATGTTCCTCAAAACACCGGAAATGGATCGTCCGCTCGATTCCTCATCCAGCGCTGCGGATGTACGTCCATGAATATCCACGTTACCTCCTACTGGCCGGAAGGCTCATAATACGAACCTGCCTACCCACTTGTTAGATGGGTACCTGCGGCAGTGGTTTCGTTCCGCGCGAGTCCAAAACGGCAGGGAAAACGCATCCACAAAGTGCGAGATCACATGGGCATACTCAAGGGCGTTGCCATCAATGGCGTCTTGATCGCCACGCTGGCGCACGCGCTGGTTGGGATTTCGCTAGTTTGGGACAAAGTTCTTTTGAACCGCCGCCTCACTCAGAATCTTGCCGCGTATGTGTTCTGGCTGGGCGCTATCAGTATTTTCGGACTGGCGCTCATTCCCTTCGGCTTCCACAGGCCGCGCCTGTGGTGGGCGGTTTTAGGCTTTGCGGCCGGATTATTGGATCTGATCGCATCCTACTTCTATTATTGGGCGCTCAAAGCGGGCGAAGCGTCCGATGAGCTGGCTGCCATGGGCGGATTCGCTCCAGTGGAAACGGCCCTGTTCGCGATACTGCTGCTCAACCAGCCGATCGGACGACAACTGCTGGGATTCGTTCTGATGACTGCCGGCGGATTCATCATGTTCTTCGCCGAAAAGAGGCCGCTCCAGACTATGCTGCCGAAAATCGTGCTGGCGGCATCGGGATTCGGATTGATGAACGTGATCGAGAAAATCGTGTTCAACCACACCAATTTCGTCACTGGTTTCGTGTTCGTCACGCTGGGAACCACCGTGGGGTCCTTGTGCATGCTCATTCCGCCCGGTTGGAGGCGGCAGATATTCGAGCATTCCGAAGAAGCTCCGCCGAAGAGCAAGCTGTGGTACATGGGGAATCGATTTACGGCGGGAGTGGGATCGTTCCTGGCGGTTTACGCCGTCAGTCTGGCGAATCCGGCGCTGGTGGAGGCCATCTCCGGGGTGCGCTATGTGGTTGTGTTCCTGGGCGCGTATGCCATCACCAGGCTCAAGCCTGCCTGGTTTCGGGAGGATTTCCGCTTACCGGTTTTGATCGCCAAGGTGACGGCGACGGCGCTAGTGGTGGCGGGCCTGGTGATCACGGGGATGCGCGATCACACAGCAATCAGATAGACGCCAATGGCGACGCAGGCCGCTCCCAGCCAGCGCCGCGCCGTGACGTGCTCGCCCAAATACCAGACCGATAAAGCCGTTTTCAATATGTAGCTGACCGCCGTGGCCGGAACCGCGAAGCTCAGCTCGGCCACCGAGAGCAAGGCTAAGAACGAAAAGAACGATAACGCATTAAACGCGACGCCGGTGACGATGAGCGGGTGCGTTGCGATGTAACGGAGCAGCCGGGCCATTCTGCGGGCGCCAAAATGTTCGATTTCGCCATGCTCGATCATGCCTTTGGCGCTGATCAAATCTCCAATCGTGCTGGAAAGGATCCTGACCACGGCGGAGTTTCCGCGACCAAGACCACGCCGAATGAGATCCAAACAATTCCGGCCCAGCGCTCCGCTGAGATCTGCTCTCCGAGGAAGAACTTTCCGAGAATCGCGGTGAAAGCATATGCGCTGGCGGTCATCGGCAGGACATAGCTGAGGTCCGCCCAGGTAAACATGGATAGCTGCGCAATCATCCAAAGGATGAGGAGCAGCACTCCGCCGACGAACCAGCCGCTGGAGAGAATGGAGCGGGTATAGTTGAGGAAATGATCGGGCCGGAACTCCGGCATTGCGCTCATCCCCAGACGAGCAAGGCGATGAAGATGGGGTTGCGGAATTTCAGAACCGCCGCAGTCATACCACGATCAACCGCTTGCTTACGCGTCAGCGGGGACGCCGCGGCGGAGCCAATGGCAAGCCGGACTTTTTGCTCCGGTCTTTCGGCTTTTAGCTTTTAGATGTCCGCATGAAAACTGTTGTTTCGGTACTGGCGCGGCCATTACCGTGACAGGCAAGGGATGGACAGGTTGTCTCACCAGGCCGGACAAAGTGCGTTCCATGCCTTCTTTCGCTCCGACAGATCCATCGTAGGGGTTCGGGTAGGACTTCCGATCCAGGAGAGTGATGGCCGCTCGCCGATTTCACCATAACTAAGCGCATTTGAGTACCAAAAAAACGAACCCAAGGGAGCTGCGATTAGGACTTTTCGGGCGCTAGTTCCAGGGACAGCTTGTCTCCTCGGGAAAAGTTGCTAAGTTTTGTATTTACAATTGCTTGCGAGTGGAAACCGAAATGCCTGGAAGAGTGCCATGAGGATCAGACAAAAGATAGGGATTTTGGCGGCCCTGTTCGGAGCCGCGAGCCTATGCTTCGGACAGCACCGCAAGCTCTCCACGGATTTCGAGGGCCGTGATCCGGAAGCGCCAGTGAATGTGATCATTCAGTACAAGCAGCCGCCGCAGCAGAGCCACATCGAGGCCGTACTGAGCAGAGGCGGGCGGCACCTACGAACGCTCGGAGTGGTGAACGGAGAGGTATACTCCGTCGCACCCAAGGCGCTCGCCGACTTGGCGAACGATCCGGATGTCGCATACATCTCTCCAGATCGCACCGTGAATGGATTGTCGAATCAGACGAGTCCACTGGCTCCCGACTTCAAGCTGCAAGCCGTGGGAGCGGACATGGCGCAACTGAACGGATTCAACGGCGCCGGTATTGGGGTTGCCGTTATCGACAGTGGCATCACCAACAAGCCCGATTTGCGCGGCAGCGGATTCGGGTTTATGAGCACAGCTTCTTTTGGGTCTTCCGGCGGATTCCGCGTAGTCCACGCCGAGAACCTGATGAACTCGAACGGGTCTACTGACGATGACTATGGGCACGGAACGCATGTGGCGGGAATCGTGGGCGGAAACGGCAGCCAGTCTTTTGGCATTTATGCCGGAGTTGCTCCCGACGTCAACCTGATTAACCTGATGGTGCTCGACAGCACCGGTTCCAGCTCGGACAGTACGGTGATTGCCGCGATCGAGCGAGCGATCCAATTGCAATCGCAATATAACATTCGCGTAATTAACTTGTCGCTGGGGCGGCCGGTATTTGAAAGCTACACGGTAGATCCGCTGTGCCAGGCCGTAGAAGCAGCCTGGAAGCACGGGATCGTGGTGGTGGTGGCCGCCGGAAACGATGGGCGTGACAATTCGGCCGGCACCGACGGTTACTCCACCATTACTGCTCCTGGGAACGACCCTTATGTGATTACAGTGGGGGCCATGAACACGGAGAACACCTTGCCGACATCCGACGATCGGATTGCCAGCTACAGTTCCAAAGGGCCAACTTTATTGGACCACGTCGTGAAACCGGACCTGGTGGCGCCTGGCAATGAGATCGTTTCCGTGCTCGGCGACGGGACTTTACCTCAGCAATATCCGCAAAACATTACGGATACGAATTACTTTATATTGAGCGGAACCAGCATGGCGGCGCCCATGGTGAGCGGGGCCGCGGCTTTGTTGCTGCAGCAGAACCCGAGTCTTACGCCGGACCAAGTGAAAGCCCGGCTGATGCTGACGGCATCCAAGAACTTTCCCGTCTCCAGTGTCGCCACCGACCCTACAACGGGCATTTCCTATACCAGCTACTACGACATCTTCACGGTGGGAGCAGGTTATCTGAACGTATGGGCAGCGCTGAACAGTTCAGCCAACGCAAACGGAATGGCTCTTTCGCCGGTGGTTTCTCGGAACCCGGCCACTGGAATTATTTCCTTGCTAAACATCGTTGGGCAGAACGTAATTTGGGGAACAAATCTGATTTGGGGCACGAACGTAATCTGGGGTACTTCCCTGGTTTCGGGCAACAGTGTGATTTGGGGTACCAGTGTTATTTGGGGCACGAACGCACCCAGCAGTTTAAATCTGATCTGGGGCACCAACCTGATTTGGGGCACCAGTATTCCCACTGGGCAAACCAGCACAGCAGTCATTTATGGCGAGCAATAGAAAGGCAAACCTCATGAAAAACCTACACTCATCCGATAGAAACTCGATGGTTGCTTCCAGCACGAATGTGGCAGAGGCTTGCTTGGCAACGCCGGCGTGCACTGCCTTGATTTGGGGACTGAATATCTTCGCGGGTGCGAACTCCGCGATTTGGGGGACTAGCGCGATCGGGGGCGCCAACAAAAAGCAGGAGTGCAGCGCCATCTGGGGTACCCGCGGGGTATCGGCACCGATGCAGCATGTGACGAAGTCGTCAGCGCTCGAGATAACAAACTAAAGGCCGTGGAGAACTCCGGGTGAAGTCTTCGCAGAGTCTGGCAAGTGCGTTCCTGGGTCTGGTGATAGTAGCCGGGCTATTGGCTCTGCTGCGCCCGCTGGCAACATTGGACGGTGGGTTCTCCATACGTTTCTTCTGTTACCTGTTGCTGGCTCTGCTTTCCTCCGGTCTGAAGGTGCAGCTTCCGGGTGTAACCGGAACGTTGTCGGTTAGCTTCCTGTTCATCCTGGCCGGCATGGCGGAGCTGGGCTTGGTACAGACCATGGTGCTGGGCATCGGCTCAGCCCTGGTTCAAATCTACTGGCACGCCAAGAAGCGGCCGCCGCTGGCGCAGGTGCTCTTCAATCTGGCCGCGATCGCCATCGCCATACGGTTCGCGGAGGCGGCCATGCACACCGCCCAGGCTTGGGGGGTGAGCCTGCCTTTCCAGCTTTTGTTCGCAACCTTGGGATACTTTGTAGCGAACACGTTCCCGATTGCGGGCGCGATTTCGATCACCGAAAAGCGAAGCCTGTTCCGCGTCTGGCGCGAATGCTATTTTTGGGCGCTCCCTTACTACCTCTTCGGCGCAACCCTGGTCTGCGTCCTGCACTGGGTTGTAACGGGTCACACTGTTTTCCCTCGACCTGCTCACGGTAGTTCCCAGCGAGATTTGTCGAATTGGCCCGCTTCCGAGTGCATAGTGACGTGAAGGACCGGGATAGGATACTCACCCGTGTAGGCACCGGTGGTATCCCGGAGCGTGGGAAAGCAAGTTAGAACGCCCGGCAAAAGCGGCCGGGCGCGCGTTTTATAGCCCAGGGCCTCCGCTCGGGAGTTTCACCAAAGAAATGCAGGCTGTTGTTGTGTCGGTCGGAAAGCAGAGAGCCCTCCCGCGCCCCGATTCGGGAACTGCGGGAGGGCTTTGGTGAGCCGATTTCTTCGGAGCCAACTCCGTCGCATCGGCCCTGGGCATCCACCCGGGCGCGACCCCGAGCGGACCTCGATGCGGCCAAGCGCAGCTACAGTGGTAGCCGGTATTGGCCGTCAACTTGAACAATCGATCCTTCGCGGCAGGCTTCGCCGATCGCCAGTTGGGCGGTGCGTTTGGAGCACTCGGTTTGCTCCATGACTTGCTGGCGGAGTTGGTTATAGCGAGCCTGCCGTCCCAGACCGGCCAGCGCCTGAGTTACATGCTCCTGCTCCACTTTCTTGCGCGCCACCGCTGCGCGGGCCGGCGCCGCCCCAGCGGCGGAAAAGCACAGCGTCTGCGGATCGAGTTGCAGCAAGCGAGGCTCAGAGGCCGCGGCGTAGCGAAACTGGAAGCGCAACTCCACGGCGGCGGCAAGATGGGCTGAGGGGCGCGTGAGCAGCAGGTAGGAATCGCCGACGGCATGCAGCGCCGAGGAACCGCGGAAAGCGCTGCCGATCTCTTCGCGGCCGATCGATTTGCGCACGTGATGCACCACAATGAGCGCGGCTTTGGAAGCATCGCGCAGCCGCAACAGGCTCTGGCACAGCGCCGCCATGGAGCGGGTATCGTTTTCGTCCTGATCGTGAGTCGAGTACAAAGGATCGAGCACGATCACTTCGGCGGCAGCCTGACGGGCGGCGTTGAGAAAGTGATTGAGTCCTTGCGGGGCGCTCAGCAGATTGCCGCCGGCCCGCGTGTCCACCAGCAGGTTTTGGTCGGCGGCGGCTCCCACGGATCGGCGCATCGATGCCAAGCGCCCCACAAACTGCGGCGTGGGCAGTTCGAACTGACAGACCAGAACCCGGCGCGCGGCGGGGATGGTGAAGCCGGCGCGATCTTTGCCGGCGGCCAGTGCCAGCGCCAGATTGGCCACCAGCAAGCTCTTGCCCACCTTGGGTTCGCCGCCCACAAACAGGATGCCTTGCGGCGGCAACAGTCCCGGCTCGATCCAGCCCGGCGGAGGGGAGGCCGGTTGCTCGGCGAGTAACTGCGCCAGCGATACCACCGCGGGTTTCGAGGGAGTCTTGGCGGCGTCCTCTTTCACAGCATCGCCTCCGTGGTGGCATCGAGTAAGATGGCTTCACTCACCGTCTGCGACTTACTCGTCGCCGCCAGCCGCAAAGCTGTCATGGCGAGCTTGTTGACTTTGCGCGGAATCCCCTTGGTGGCCTGATACATGCCCTGGCGGGCGGTCTCGTCAAACAGTATCTGCGACACACCGGCGGCTTTGAGTTGTTGCGCCAGATAGGCGTCGAGTTCGTCGCGCGTGAGTCCCTCCAGGTGATACTGCACGCCGATGCGTTGTCGCAAGGCTTCGTGCATCTGAAGGGAAAGCGTGCGCCGCAGCAGCGGCTGGCCGACCAGCAACAGGGTGAGATAGCGGGAGGAGTCCATGTCGAAGTTCAACAGCAGCGGGAGCTGTTCCAGGGCGGGATGCGGCAGCAAGTGGGCTTCATCGCAGATCAGAATGGGATGCTGCTTTTTACTCTGGTTCAGGCGCACGATGGCGCCGGCAATCTGGCGCATGAGGTCGCCGCGGAAGTGCGCCGGTTCCAGGTCCAGTTCCAAGGCGATCTGACGGAGCAGGTCCAGTGCCGAGCCCGAGGAGAAGTGCACGTAGAGGATCTTATATAGGTTGGGGTTGAGGGTCGTGGTGAACACGCGTGCGGCGGTGGATTTACCCGCGCCCACTTCGCCGGTGATCAGTCCGACGCCGTGATGTTGGGCGAGGAACTCCAGCCGCGTCTTGACCTGGTTCCAGGCCTGGGAAGCGAACAGTTGTTTGGCGTCCGGACTGTCGGAGAAAGGCGTTTTCTTGAAGCCGAAGAAGGATTCCCACATGGCTACTTCTCCTCCGTCTCCCAGGGCGGCAGCAGCCCGTTGACGACCGCATCGACCAGCCGCGCTACCCCTGCGGGCTTGCCTTCCGAGTAAATCTCCAGTTGGGTGAGATCGAGCGGATCGAAGCGCACTTCGATGCGTTTGCCGGCCAGATGCGCGGGTGCTTCAAAGAAACGATTCTTCAACAGGAAGGTGGAATCGCGGCGCACCAACCGGTCCACGCGATGAAAGAACAGACGCCGTAAATCGGTGTCCGGCGGAAGCTGACGGACCTGTTCGATATCGCGCTGCCAGCGCAGCAGCGGTGTGGTCTGGAGGGAGCTATGTTCGCGACGATGGTAGACGGTGTCGAGCCAATGCCACAAGCGCTCGTTGAGTTGCTCAATCGACAACAGGACCTTGGGATCGAGTGAGGCCAGAAACTGTTCGCGCACGGAACGGAAGAAGCGTTCGATCTTGCCGCGGCCTTCGGGCTGATAGGGAGGGGTGTGCACGATGAGAATGCCGATGGAGGCGGCGATGCGGGCCAACTGCGGCGAGCGGTAGATCTTGGCGTTGTCCATGTAGAGACGGGTGGGGATGCCGCGGGCGGCGATGGCCTGGCGCAGGCAGTCCAGGAAAGCATCCAGTCCCTGGTTGGGATAGAACTGGGCGTGCGGGATGAGGCGGCTGGCATCGTCGAGAGCGGCCTGAAGGAAGACTTGCTGCTTGCCGCCGCCCGGCCGCCCGACCCAGGGTCCGAACAACATGTCGCTCTGCCAGATCTGATTGGCAAACTGCGCTTCGTATTTTTTATGCGCGGTAGCTTTTTCAAGCAACAGTTGGCGTTCCGTGAGACCGCGAGCGCGCAGGAAACGATAGAGAGTGGAGGCCGACAGGCCGGCCTGATTGGCGGTGGCCAGTTCGCGCAGCAGAGCCGCGCCGGTGCGATGCGGGTTCTCGCGTTTGAGCCGTTCGATGAGAGCGGCGGTGTCGGGCGCGACGGCACGGGCTTGTCCGCGATCCTGTCGCGGTTGGGGAGACAACGCGGCCAGACCGTTGCGGCGATAGCGCAGCGACCAATCCAGCAGCGTGTCCACCGAGACCTGGCGGCGGGTGGAATGAGGAATGTCGTAGAGGCGGGCGGCGATCTGCTGCGCGCGCCGAGTGAGTTCGCCGCGGGGCAGCGTCTCCAGCACCAGAGGCGCAATCAGCCCGTAACGAAATAGCGCGACTTTTTCGGCCTTGTCGTCCATCGAGTGTTTCTCCTGGACGGCATCTTACGGTGGAAGGCTTCGCGGTTCCATGCAAATGGTGTGTGGGGAGGCTCAGACGGGCGCTGCGACGGAGGAGAATGCGGCGCGGCGGCCGTCGGGAGCCAGACCGCGCGGCCAGCCCAGCAGATGGCAGCGCACGCCGGCAAACAGGAAGCGATGAGCGGCGATCCAGCCGATGGATTCGAGCATGGTCAGGGCGCGGTGGACGAAGTCGGGCGCGGGAGCGGGTTGAGTCAGCGCGGCCAGCGCGGCGCACAGCGCTTGGGCCTGCGCGCGGAAGCGGCGAACCCAGAACTGGCCGCGCTGGTAGGGCATGGGAGGCGGCGCGGTTTTCGCTGCGGCTGGCAGCGTTTGTCCGCCGAGCAGACGGGCGAGGAGGAACAGCGCCATCACCATCAGGCTCGACCGCAGGTAGGGCAAGATGAACTCCGGCAGTAGAGAGACAGTGCGCCGGCAGGCGTGGCACAAGTAGCGGCGCACGCGAATCACGCCGTCGAAGGCTGTGTCGATGAGCGTGCGCGTGTAGAAGCCATGCGCGCTGAGTGGACGCTTGGTCTGGCACTGCGGACAGTGGCTGGGACGATGAGCATCGGGGTTGGATAGCTGCTCGTTGTATTGTTGGACCGAGCCGGCAAATGGGTGTAGGATCTGCATAGGATCTGGCCTCTGGGAGGTACGAACTCCCAAAGTTCATTCCGCGGCGGGGGAACTCTTTTGGTGGTGTAGCCAAGGCGGAGTTCCTCCCGCTCACTTCGATCTATTATGCAGAGACCGCTTCGGCGGCATGGGATTGCTGCGGGATCGTGCCATCCCGCTGGCGTTCGCACGCTCCGCTCCGCGGGCACCTCTCGCTCCCTTCCGGGACGGCGGGAACTAATCTCGGAAAATCGGCTCGCTACGCAGGGGAAAATCGCGACCCGTTACACTGGGTGAACCAGAACCTGGGTTGGGAGTTCTCCTTGCTGGCTATGCCGGTAGCCTGGGTGATTTATCGTTCTTATCGCCTTTACATCGGCCGGTTGGAAACCGAGAAAGATCGAGTGGAGCAGGAGAAGGCGCACGTGGAAGAGATGAACGCCCTTCATCTCCGCACCATCGAAACGCTGGCCTTAGCGATTGAAGCCAAGGACCACACCACGCGCGATCATCTTTCCCGGGTGCAGCATTACGCGGTTGAGATCGGCAAGGAAATGGGTCTCACCGAAGACGAACTGAATGCGTTGCGAGCCGCCTCCTTGTTGCATGACATCGGGAAACTGGCCGTGCCGGAGCACATCATCACGAAGCCGGGCAAACTGACGCCGCAGGAATTCGAGAAGATGAAGATCCATCCGGTGGTGGGCGCCGAGATTTTGGAGCAGGTGAATTTCCCGTATTCGGTGGCGCCGATCGTAAAAGCCCACCACGAACGATGGGATGGGAACGGCTATCCGCTCGGTTTGGCGGGCGAGCAGATACCGCTGGGAGCCCGCATCCTCTCCACGGTAGACTGCCTGGACGCTTTAGCATCCGATCGCCAGTACCGGCGGGCCTTGCCATTGGACGAGGCGATGGCCGTGGTGCAGGACGAATCCGGCAAGAGTTACGATCCGCGCGTGGTACAGATTCTCGGCAAGCGCTACCGCCAACTGGAGGAAGAAGCCATTCGGCTGAAAAAGCCCATCTCAAAGCTCTCGGTGGACGCCAGAATCGAGCGTGGGACAGCGCCCGCGGCCGGATTTGCCTCCGCCGCCAGCGAAGACCCGCAGCGCGATTTCCGCTCGCAGATCGCGGCCGCGGGCCGGGAGGCGCAGTACACGCTGGAACTGGTATCGGAGCTGGGAAATTCGCTCAGCATGGCGGAAATGCTCGCGGTGTTAAGCTCGCGGCTGACGCAACTCATCCCCTGCGACTCCATTGCCGTCTATGAACGCAAAGAGGACCTGCTGGGGCCGGTGTACGTGGATGGTCGCGACCGCATGCTGTTTTCATCGCTCGAGATTCCTCTGGGAGAGGGGCTGTCCGGTTGGGTCGCGAAACACAATAAGCCGATCCTCAATGGCAATCCTTCGGTGGAGCCGGGCTACCTGAACGACCCGCGAAAGTTCAGCTTGCTGCGGTCCGCGTTGTCGGTTCCCCTGGCCGGCCAGGAAAGCACCGTGGGAGTGCTCACCTTGTATCGCGCCGATGCCGATGCCTTCGCGCCCGATCACCTGCGGATTCTCGCGGGGCTCAGTTCGAAAATCGGTCTTTCTTTCGAGAACGCGCTGAAGTATCGGGCCCTGGAGGCGTCGGCTACCACCGATTATCTTACCGGCTTGAGCAATACACGGGGATTGTTTGAGCGGCTGAATCACGAGCTTTCCCGCTGCACAGCGGAACGGTCGGCGCTGACGGTGATGGTGTGCGACCTGGATCGTTTCAAGGAGGTCAACGACCGCTTTGGCCACAATGCCGGAAACAAGGTGCTGCAAGAGTTCGCGAAGGGATTGGCGGACATCAACCGGGACTATGACGTGACGGCGCGATTCGGAGGGGATGAATTTGTGCTCGTGTTGCCCGGCATGAAACAGGATGCGGTGGGCGACAAGATTCGAGCGCTGGCGGCGCTGGCTTGTGAAGTTGGCCGGACGGTTTGCGGCGAAAACATCGTTTCGGCCAGTGTGGGCGTGGCGTCCTGGCCTGAGGATGGCGTCACCGCCGATGAGCTGCTGGCGGAGGCGGACCGGCGCATGTACGCCAACAAGAACAGCTTGGCGCTCAGGCGGGGCAGCGCTCGCGCCGCGGAAGAACGGGCGGCCGTCCTTCGATAGGTCGGTACTTGCGTGAGCCCGGAGCGGAGGCGGACTGCAGGATCCGGACCCGAGGGGCTCAACCGCTACGAACTCCTCTACACTGGAGGTGAAGAGTTGCGTGCAACCGCGCGGGCCACTTCGCTCCCAAGGGGTTTGAAAATCCACGATCGACGCAGCTGAATGGCTTAGAAGAAACTATGGAACTGAATCTCGATCAAGAACGCCGGCAGGCCCACAGCCTGCTCGACATGCTGCCACCCGAAAAGCTGAACGCCGTACGGAGTTTACTCGAAGTAATGGTAGAACCTTGGTCGCGCTCGCTGGCACTGGCTCCCGCGGAGGAGGACGAGATTACCGTTGAAACAGCCGCGGCTTTGGACCGCGCCCGAGCTTCACTCGCTGGTGGCGAGGGCATCCCGCACGATGAGATCCTGCGCGAGTTCGGGCTGACAAAGTGCACCGCGCGGGATGAGTGAGGATGCTGCGCCATCGCGGATGTCGATCCTTTGGTCGCCGGAGGCCTGCGCCGATCTCCGTGCCCTCGACCGCGAAATTGCGATGCAGGTTCTCTACTGCGTAGATCGGTATGTGGCCAGCCGCGCGGGCGACGTCAAGAAGCTCAAACCGCCCCTCAGCGGCTTTCGATTGCGGTGTACCGATTATCGGGTGTTCTTCGATCTCAGAGGCCAGAACACGATCGAGATTACGGCCGTCCGGAACCGGCGTGATGCCTACCGTTGAGTGACCGTTCCTTATTAGGTTTCCCGTGGTCCGCTGCGGGTGCCGGTCCGCCGAACTTTTAGCGCCTGGGTTTCGGGAACTCGTCACGCCCCCATTTTCCGCAGCGTCGTTGCAACACCGTGGTAAATCCGTCTCTGTGATCCACGGCGACACTCCCAGGGCCGCATCCATCCTCCAGCGGAATGACGCTGAGAACCTTGAGCGGTCTGGATTGAATGATGTCGAGTTCGCCTGCGCTACTACGGGATCGGTCAAAGGTATCCCAGGCAGTGACAGAGCGCCCAAGTGCGAAAACTTCTCCATCTGGCGAGAACTCGGGAATGGGCGAGATGGTATAACTGTTCCACTTCACTCGGCCGATCGGCTTGGCCTGTGGCAACTCGATCTTCTCCCCTGTGCCAGAGTTGAGATCGATACGCCAAATCCAGTTCTGGTTTCCAGTACTTCCACCCACCACAGCGCCGGCGGCGTGAGGAAACCCGATGGCGATCGGCAAGCAAGCGGTTCCACCGACAGCAGATTCGGTTATGGAAGGACCGTAATTTACAGGCCCAGTGAGTGTCACCGATTTTACAGGACAGAACTGAGGACTACCGACGAACCAGAGGCGGTTGTGGCTTGCGTCAACGGAATCAGCATCCCAGCTTCGATTGCTTCGGGGCAGTGTCCTATCGAAGTTGCTGTCTAGCTCCCCGTCCGGGCCGAAGAGCAAAACCTTAAACTTCACGTCCTCGCTGGGCTTCGATTTCCCGATCCCGGTTACTACGAGTTTTGATGTGTCACCGAGAAAACCGGCGAGCCCCAGTTTCGACCATAAGTCTTCACTTTGCCTGACAACGAAATTCGAGGCCCATTTGGTGGTGGTGCGGTCGAACAGTCCAATCCGCACAACGTCTTCGTTCCGGACTGAAAGATAGACGCCAACAGCCGCGTAGCGCTGATCCGCCGACAGAAACAGGCGGCAGGACAGGGGCTCGCCTTCCAGACGCATCTCGATTCCCTTAGGCGTGGCATCCGATGTATGCATCTCAAAAATAAGCGTTCCCGAATTCGCGATGGCGGAAGCCCAGTGGCCATCCGAATCGAATATCGCGCACGAGCGCTCAGGAGCCGCAGTGAGTACAAAGTTCAAGACCGCCACGCACACAAACGCCTTGAGCCAAACATATCCAAAATCGATTGTTAACACGTACTCGTGATCCAATGCCGCGATAGTCTGGAACCAAAACAGTGTCGCTCTGATGCTTTTGATATCGTAGTACGGTTGCCAGAGCCGAAAATCGTCGACGTTTCTCAGATCATCGAGCAGCAGAAGCTGGGCCGCTTTCTCATCGGACTGGTGCTGGTCTCGTGGATCATCACGTTCTTTGACGGGCTGGACAGCAATCTCATCAGCTTCGCGGCGCCTTATTTCGGCGCGCAATATCATCTGAGCAAGCTCCAACTCGGCAACATCTTCAGCATGGGGCTGTTCGGGACCATGGTGGGCGGCTTCGCGCTGGGCTATCTGGGCGATCGCGTGGGCCGGCGTCCCATGGTGGTTCTGGCTACGGCGCTGTTTGGGATCCTGACGATCTGCTTCACGCTCGCCAACAGTTACTGGTCGCTCGTTTCGCTGCGCTTCATCGACGGATTGCCGCTGGGCGGGATGCTGCCGCTGGCCTGGGCGCTGAATATCGAATACGCGCCGAAGCGTTTTCGCGCGACCATTGTGACCGTGATCATGATGGGCTATTCGCTCGGCACCGCGCTGGGCGGGCCGATTGCGATCTGGCTGATTCCCAAGTTCGGTTGGAAATCGGTGTTCGTGTTCGGCGGCGCGTTGTCGCTATTTTGCGCGGCCATTCTGTTCGCGATTCTGCCGGAATCGATCCGGTTTCTGGCGAGCAAGAGCCTGGACAGCGATCGGATTGGGGCCATTGTACGGCGCATCGCGCCGGGCCAGTTGATTCCGGCGGGCGCGAAGTTCATTGTCACCGACGAGAGCCAGCAGAACAAGGAATTCCGGCCAGCGCTGTTGTTCCGGGGCGAACTGCGCTGGATCACTCCGCTCATCTGGATCGGATACATCTTCAGTTCGCTCGCCGTTTTCTTTATCGTCAACTGGACGCCGGTGGTTTTTGAGGCGCTCAAATACAGCCGCAGGGAGGCCGCCACGGCGGCGTCGCTCTACTCGGCGATGGGCGCGGTGGGCGGACTGTTGTTGATGCGGTTCACCGACAAGCGCGGCGCGATTGCCATTACGATCATGCCGGTGATGACCGTGATTCTGCTGCTGACGGCGACCTTTGTAGGCATGGGCCACGTCGAATTCCTGGTGTTGAGCGCGATCACGGGCGGCTTCCTGATTGGCGGCCATTTTGGAATGCACAGCATTTGCGGGATCTTTTATCCGAGCGCTTATCGGGCCAACGGAGCGGGCTGGGCCACTTCGATCGCCAAGATCGGGTCGGTGGCCGGTCCCATTCTGGGCGGTATCATCTTGTCCACCAGCCTTCCGGTGCGCGATATTTTCGCGGTGCTGGCGGTGTGTCCGGCGGTGCTGGCCGTCAGCATCTACATTGTCGGACGGATGCATCGCCGGATCCTGGGCCGGGAGGCGCTGGCCGCCGAGGGAAGTTCCGGCGATCTTCTAGTTGCACAGCAGCACGGCTAAGGAGTGGTACAGCGTGTGCAATATTCCGGACATGGTTCATTCCTGCCAGTATCTATGCTCTGAACTTGTAACGGTGACCTACGAAGAGCAGCCGGGTGAGATTCGACAAACAACCGCCAATTTGGAAGAAATCTCAGCCGAGTGCGCCGTGGTGTTGCTCGAGGAAAAACCGAGCTTAGGCTCCACTATCTCGTTGTCTGTCAAAGGCCGCGATCTTTTCGGTGTCATCAAAGCGAACCTGTACGATGCCACTTTAGGGTGGTTCGCTGTGGTTGCCTTGGACGCGGCATCGCACTGGGATCCCGACTGGTTCTCTCCGAAACACCTGCTCGAGATCTGCGGATGCTCCCTGGAAGGTGCTACCCGGACTAAGGCCCAGGCCTTAGAAAACACGAGGAATACTGAGGAAAATGTGCCGGTAAGTTTTGTAGTCTCCGAAGCTTGACTGTACTACTTACGACCCAGCACCCGCGTTTACCAGACCCAAGGGACTAAGCGATATCGCACGTGGCTTCGATATTCGGAGTATCCGGGCAGGTTTGTCGACAGGAATTGTTCCTCGGCGAGAAGCCTCCAGGCGAGCACCAGCGCGATGGGAACGACGGTGAACAGGCCCCACCAGGAGCCCAGTGCCAGAGGTACGCCGAGCAGCAAGAGTAAGGCGCCTGCGTACATCGGATGGCGGACCAGCGCGTATGGTCCAGAGGACACCACCGTTTGTCCGGACTGGACTTCGATAGTTGCCGAGCTGAAGGTGTTTTCCCGGAACACCAGGAATACGATCCAGTATCCGAGCGCGACCAGACTATCTCCGGCGATGGATACCAAAGGTGGAACCGCGGACCAGGCGAGACGATGATCGATCGCCGGAAAAATGATGGCCGCGGCGAATACTATCCATGCGAGGATCTGGATGATCTTTTGACTTTTCTCTCGCTCGGCCCCGGGACCTGCGTTGAGGCGCCGCTCCAGGAGCGTCGGATTGTTTTTCATCAGGTAGGCCGATATCGCCAGCGCGGCGGAGAAAAACACGGCCAGAAAAACCCATCCTTGCCAGTAATTTAAAGTTCCCGCCGGCAGGAACAGGAATGCCGCCAGGATGATCAGAAGGGTTGCGAGTCCCGCCCCTGCTTTCCTATTCAGGTCAGACGGTTTTGAAAGGGCCACAGATGAACACAGATACACGCAGATCCCGAAGAATGTTTTATCGCTGCGTATCTGCGCTCCTCAGCGGCCGAATGTTTTACTGCGGGGGAGGGGCCTTGATGTGGCCTTCGTACAGGTCCTTATTGTTCTCTTCGCAGGAGTATTCCATGATTTCCCAATCGGGACGGAGGGTGAAGGTGCGCTGATTGGTCCACGGTTTGGTGAACGTCTTGGGATCGTCGATGGTCACTTCATAGGACATGTGCATGGCGTCGGTGCGCTGGAAGCGCTCGATCACGTGCAGGGCGTCGCTGTGCGGATGGCCGATGGTATCCAGGCGTGTACGGCCGTTGAAATTGACGGTGTCCACGACGAAGGTATCGCCGTCCCAGTGGCCCACCGAATCGCCGAACCAGGTGGGAGTCGCGTCCTTGTGATGGGACTTATCAATTGGAATGATGTGGAACCAGGTGTTCTGTTCGTAGAGCAGCGCGACGTACTTGGGGCTCTGCATGATCTGAATGGGATCCGGCGAGTTCATGGAGCGCATCAGGCCGAAAGGCAGGCAACTTCCGGTGTAATCGCCATTGGCGGGGTCGTAACTCTTCCAGGCCTTCATGCCAGCCTCGGTAAAGGGCAGTTCGGGGGTTCCAATCTGACTCTTGTCCCGATTGGTCTTGCTCATGTCGGGGACATAGGGGCGTTGCCAGAGACCGCTCAAATCCGGTTTGCCATCCGGCGTTCTGGGCGCGGGACCGGGGCGCTCGGCGGGAGGTTTGGAGGTTAGATCCCCGACGAACCCCCCTTGCGCGAAGGCGCAAGCGGGGACGAGCGAGGCGATGGTGAATGCGACGAAAGAAATACGCACGAGGATCTCCTTGTTTGACCGCTCCCTCAAGACGCGGGCCGGTGATGCGATTGGTGACCGCTCGCCGAAACTACTGGGCTGGGCGCTTAGGAGCGCCGTTGTCGGCGGAGCCTGCAAAAACGTTCTTGCCGCTCGGCAGCTTTACCGATCGGGCGTTGCAGGTGTTGGTTCCGTCTTTGGAGCGGAAGCCCTGGATGGTAGCCTGATCGCCGACCTTAAGCGACTCCCGGCTCCAGCCGTTGCGGGTTAACGTATTCGGCGGCCCGCCCTCACATTGCCAATGGGCTACCGTGCCACTGTCGTCCTTGGTATCCAGATAGATCCAGATGTGAGGATTCATCCAGTCCAGCTTGGTAATAACACCTTGGAGCGTGACGGCTTTCGTGGCGTCGAACTCAGCCGCGAACGAATGATGTGCCGCGAGCGGCAGAGACGCCGTTAACAAAAGACCGGCGCCGGCAACAAAGACGGCTAGTGTGGATCGCATAGGGTCTCCTTACGGCTACTGCGGAGGCTTGTTCTCATCCTGCGGAGGCTTGTTCTCATCCGCCGCGGAACCGGCGAATACTTTGCGGCCATCCGCCAGGGTGACTTTGCGCGCGTTAGCGAGCTTGGAGCCGTCCTTGGCCAGAGAGCCTGACACGGTCACCACGTCGCCCGGTTTCAACGAATGGCGGGTCCAACCCAGGCGCATCAGCGCGTTGGGGCTGCCCAACTCCAGTTCCCAGTTCGTTACGGTACCCGCATCATCTTTCACATCGATATAGAAGCGGGCATGAGGATTCATCCACTCCACTTTCGTCACCGTGCCGGTGAGCGAGATGGGTTTGGAGGCATCATATTCAGCCGTAAAGGAGTGGTGCGCCATCATCGGCGCGGCGGTGGCGAGCAACCCAAGGCCGGCCACAAGTACATAGAACTTAGCTCTCATCGTTACACCTCTCAAGTTATTATAGTGCGATTATTTGGTCGGCTCGCCACTGGCCGTCGATCCTTCAAAACTTTTTTTGCCATCGGGCAAGGTGATCTTGCGCGCGCTGGCCAACCCTTCCGCGGTCAACTCGTCTCTGGCCGTTCTCGGCCCCAGCCCTCGACCCACTTATACGTTTGCACTGGCGAGTTCGAAGTCCCAATTGGTTACATTTCCCCCGTCATCGCTCACAACCAAACACCCAGCGCCGGAGCGAAAGAAAGAACGCGTGAGGATCGACGCGGAGGGCACCCCCATCGCGGCCGCGGCCCCATCCCGGCCTGTCGAGCTGTCATCGCGAACCCCAACGTTAAAGGTATATGGAAATGACTGATATACCACTGGGAAGTTATCATGCGCCCAAAACATTGTCAAGAATAAACGAGATGCTATCAGTGATCCGCTTTGAGCTTGCGCGCCAGCGCTCGAAGCGTCTCAAAGTCGGGGCTGGAAAGTCCGTTATTCGCAGTTGCAAGCGACTGACAGAGGCAGCATACTGACCTATCGTGGACCAATCTGGTCTCATATAGAAGGCCAGTGATCGTTATGACTTTAGTTAGTCCTGGGCAAATTTTCGCTTCCAGGGGGTTGGTTCGTGAAGATGCGATTGGATTGCAAACGAGAAGGCGGTGAAGAGACAGCCCGCCGCCGTAGCAGACTGTGATGGACCCGGGTAAGCTGCAGGCTCACCCGATTCGACCGGCTGCCCTCGCCCAAACGTTGAACCCCGGTATGAATCAAATAGCAGCATATGCGCTGAGTGGTCGCGCATCATGCTTGGTATCCAGAAGAACGACACCGGTCGCCTGCCGCGCGTGACGGGCCTTTAACGTGTCGGCGAGCCAAAAGCGCGGACTGCCGCTCGTGCCTTCCGGATTTTCACCGAGGACCTTCCGGATTTTCACCGAGGAGAGGATGGGCGGAGGTTTAGTACGTCGGCAACTACAGCAGCTTGTGGATGGCGCGTTCGAGCGCGGGCATTTCTGTTTCGCCGATGAAGGAGCGGACCTTGTGGCCAGCCCTATCATAGAGGAAAAGCGCGGGCAGCGCGCCGCTCCACTTGGGATCGATGGCGTTGATGAAATGATCGTCGTCATCGGCCTGCTTGATGTACGCCGTGCCTTGGACGTCGAACATCTGGATGAACTTTTGCGCCGCGGCCAGGTGATCGCGCTCGTCGGCGGAGATGGTGACCACCTCCACGCCCTGGGAGCGCAGCTTGCGTTCGAGCAGGACCAGTTGGGGCAGCTCGGCGCGGCAGGGAGCACACCAGGTGGCCCAGAAATCGTACAAGACCACTTTCCCTTTGTGCGAATCCACCAGCTTCTGGAAGCCTGCTTCGTTAATCGGCACCAGAGGGCCCGTGGCGAACAGGGGCAGGCAAAACAGAAATGCGATGGCGCGTTTCATCGTGCTTCTCCTTTCAGGAGGCCTTGCGGACGCGTTTGATGGTGCAGCCGAAGGCTTTCGTTTCAGCAGACGGCACGGGTTTTCCGTTGAGCAACGCATCCAGCGCGGCACGCAAGGGGCGTTTGGTCACACGCGAATCGTGCACGCTGTCGTCGATGGCGCCATGGTAGCGGATGATGCCTGAAGCATCGATCACGAAGGTTTCCGGCGTAACCTGGGCATCGAAGCGGTCCGCCATCGCGTTGTTGAGATCCTTATAGACGGGGAATGGGAAGCCGACGCTCCGGGCGTGATTGCGAACTTCGACGGCGGACTCCGCGCGATTAGCATTCACGAAGATGAATTTGACATTGCGCGGCATGTAGTCCAGGAACATATCGATCATGCGCTGATTGTAGGAATTCGACACCGGGCACTCGGTGGCGATGAAGGTGACCACGGTGATGGGGCCCTTGAGCGCGGTGAAAGCGACGGCATGGCCGTCCAGATCGCGGAGCTGGAAGTCCGAAACGCGCGAGCCAGGCTTGAATTCCTGAGCGTACAGGATGCCGGCGGAGAGCGCCAATGAGATGGCGAGAGCTTTTTTCATGGCCCCCCTCACTTCTTTAGCTTCAGATTAATGATGGCGGTTTTCTTGCTGTTAAACACGCTCAGAGTTTTCCAGGAAGTGCTGGCGCCGTCGCGGTCAGCCTTGAGCTGGTATTCCACGTCGGTTCCGAGCCCGGCAAAATGATAGGCGCCGTCCTCTTGGGTGATGAACGAGCGGATCTGCAAGGTTTTGGTGTTCTTCAACTGCACGACGGCGCTGGCCACCGGCTGATTCTCTGCATTCGTGACTTTGCCTTCCACGGTGCGCGTGGTGGTGTCTTCACTCTTTTGGGCTTGAAGATGGGCGCACCAGGGACCGGCGGACAACAATACCATCGCGATAAACGCGGTTCGGACGGGCACGGCCTTCACCACCTATTTCGACTCGCGTTCCAACTGGAAGGTTACTTCGACGCGCTCCTGGTCCTCGACGGCGGCGCTCTTGCTTTGGCTCAGGAAGCCTTTGGCGGCCACCTTCACGGTGTAATGCATGGGGCCGGGCGGGACATGAAAGACAAATTCGCCGCGCTCATCGGAAACGGCCTGCATTGGTTTCAGCTTGGCCGAGGAAGCGCCGGACGGAACGTCGGGAGCTAAAGTGACGTCCGCATCGGGAAGGGCGTAGCCGCGGTCATCGAAGACGCTGCCGCTCACGATGGCGTACGTTTCGAGAGCGGGCTTCTTTTTTGCGGCGGCGGTGGGGGGAAGCAAAGCGAT
This sequence comes from Bryobacterales bacterium, assembly GCA_963776805.1. Classification (GTDB taxonomy): domain Bacteria; phylum Acidobacteriota; class Terriglobia; order Bryobacterales; family Bryobacteraceae; genus Palsa-89. Next base: position 1,036,511 of record CAVZOD010000025.1, on the reverse strand, counting down.
GAGAAGCAGCGCCGCGAAAGAACCCGTTCTAATGCCACTCCTCATCTTCGGCATCTTCCTCTTCTTCCTCTTCCTCGTCCTCGTCCTCGTCCTCGTCGTAGTCGAAGTCTTCCTCTTCCTCCTCGTCTTCGTCCTCGTCCTCTTCGGTTTCCAGTTCCAGGGGATCCAATCCGGTGACGCTCAGATCAGCGCCGCACTCATCGCAGGTAAGCGTGTCACCTTCATCCAGCTCGTCCTCGTCCACGTCAATCACAGCGTCGCAGTTTGGACAGTTAACCATCTCCATACCCTCCAGGGCCCAATTTTTTTATACAAGAACTGGCGGCGGATTGCTTAGGCGCTCGCCTTCGCCGTGCGCGATCGCTCGGCGCCGGGGTTCATCAGTTGATCGAGGCGTACCATAGACACAGTTTTACCATGCACGCCGGGGGGACACAGGATTTTATCGGATATCGAGCTTGGCTTCGATGCGGGTAACGCGGTTGTCGGTGCAAAGTGATAATGTCCTATTTGCGCAAAGTAGAAATGTCCTATTGACGACCTCCAGGCTGGGGAGGTGCGAGAAGGACAACTACTGATGACGCAAGCCGAGCGAGACCGGCTGGTGGCCCTCAAAAAGGCCAAAAAGAAATTGATCACGCAGAAGCAGGCCGCCGAGGAACTGGGCATCACCGAACGGCATGTACGGCGTCTGCTGCGAGCGCTGAAGCGGCGCGGTGATCAGGCTGTGGTACATGCGTTGCGAGGGCTACGGTCCAATCGCAAGATTCCTGTGGAGACCGAACAGGAGGCAGTGGCCATCTTGAAGAGGCCGGTATATCGGGGGTTTGGACCGACGCTGGGATCGGAATACCTGGCCAAGAAACACGGCATCGAGGTCAGCCGGGAGACGGTGCGGCAGTGGATGATCCAGGCCAGGCTGTGGCGAGCCCGCCAGCAGCGTGTTGAGAAAATCCACGAATGGCGTCCACGTCGCGGCCGGTTTGGCGAACTGGTGCAGTGGGACACCAGTGATCACAAGTGGCTGGAAGGACGCGGAGAAGAGATTTTACTGATCAACATGATCGACGATGCTACCGGCCGCTGGTTCGCGCGCTTTGTGGCCAGCGACTCGACGGTGGAAAACATGAACCTGCTGGAGAGCTACGTGAAAAAGTACGGACGGCCGCTGGCATTTTATACCGACAAGGCGAGCTTGTTTCAGACCGCGGAGAAACGCAAACGCGATGAGCCCGGAGTGGAGAAGGACGCGGTAGAGATGCCGCCGACGCAGATTGGGCGGGCATTGCGAGAGCTATCCATCGCCTGGATCGCAGCGCACAGTCCGCAGGCCAAAGGGCGAGTGGAACGTGGATTTTTGACCGCTCAGGACCGGTTAGTGAAAGGAATGCGAGTCGCTGGAGTCACCACCTTGGAGCAAGCCAATCACTATCTGGAAAGTGAGTTTCTGCCCTGGGTCAACACCACGTTAGCAGTGGTGCCGGCCAGTGCGGACGATGCCCACCGGCCGCTGGAAAAGCAGCACGATCTGGCTGCGATTCTCAGCCATGTGGAAAGCCAGCGCGTGAACAACGACTACACCATCCAGTTGGACACCAAGCTCTACCAGATCGCACGCCAGAACATTCGCACTGGACTGCGAGGCGCCACCATCCGGGTTGAGAAGCGGCGGGACGGCGAGGTGGCAATTCGATTCCGCGATCGCTATCTGAGTGTTTCTATCTGCGAGCAACGTCCCAAGCTTGCACCACCCAAGCCGCTCGGCAAGGCACGGCGTGCGCTGAAACCCAGCCAGGCCAGTGAGTGGTGTAAAAACTTTGATCTGAAAAAGTCGCCCAAAATCTGGCAGGCCTCAGAAGGTTCCGGCGCCAAGCCGGAGTCGCTATGAAAACCTGCACCAACGCAATTGGAAGGCCGGGCAAAATCGGCCCGGCAGCTTCGCGCTTTCCCTATTCAAGGCCTCCGCTCCGAGACTCCACCCAAGTAATGGGCCTGTCAAAGTCAAAAGCAAAACCCTCGGAGGGTACCCCGCAGGGCCCCGTTGACCGAGGGTTTGCCGCCGATTACTTCGGAGCCAGCCCCGTCGCATCGGCCTTGAATCTTCCCCAGGAGCGCGACTCCCCAGAGAATCGAAATCAGACTACCATGCAATCTCCACCAGCTCGGTCAAAACCGGACATTTCTACTTTGCAGGGAATAGGACATTTCTACTTTGCAGGGAATAGGACATTTCTACTTTGCGTTGACATGCGGGTAACGCGGTTGTCGAGGTCGATGACTTTGCCGATCAGGGTGTCGAACTTGACCTCGATGTTATTGAATCGGGCGTCGACACGCGTTTCGAGGTTGCTGAAGCGCGTTTCTAAAGAGCTCATCCGCGTATCCACGCTGCTAAATCGAGAGTCGATGCTGTTGAATCGGGCATTGACGGAGTTGAAATGAACCGCGTTCATTAAAATCCCGATCAGTACGGCGAATGTCGGGATGCCGATCGTGAGATAGAGCTGAACGTTACTCATCGATGCTTCGATTGTACCGCGCTGCTTGGCCCAGTCGTCTCAGCCCGATTGAATTACACTGCTGTCTATGCAAGCAGTTAAATCGGGCGCGGAACTCGACCAGGTACTTTCGCTGCCGGATTTCGCGGAGCTGGCGCGCGACTCTCACTCCGGCGGCGTGGGCGCGCGTGGAGGGCGGTGCGGCGGACGAGATCACGTTGCGCTGGAACCGGGAAGCCTACAATCAGATTCGCCTGCGGCCGCGCGTGCTGGTGGATGTTTCAAACTTAGATACGCGTGTGACTCTATTTGGCCAGGAACTGCCGTTCCCCATTTTCCTTTCGCCTGCGGGCGGCCAAGGGCTCGTGCATGAGGATGGCGACTTGGGAGTGGCGCGCGGCGCGGGGGCGGCGCGGGTGATTCTGATTATCAGCAGCAGCGCTTCGATGCCCGTGGAAGATGTGGTGAAGGCAGCCACAGCCACGGTGTGGTTCCAGCTTTACGTCCAGCGCGACCGCGAATTCACGCGCGACCTGGTACAGCGCGCCGAAGCTGCCGGATGCTGCGCGATGTGTGTGACCGTGGATTCGCCGTCGCATGGCGCGCGCGATCGCGAGTATCACTTCCGGGGCCAACTCCCCGAACGCCCGCTGCCGAATCTCAAGGGCAAAGATTATCTGGATCCGACGGTGACGTGGAAAGACATCGAATGGCTGCGGTCGTTCGCCAAAACGCCGGTGGTGCTGAAAGGGATCCTGGACCCGGACGATGCCGAGATTGCGGTGAAGGCGGGCGCATCGGGAATCTTTGTGTCGAATCATGGCGCGCGTAATCTGGATACGGTGCCGGCCACCATCGATGCGCTTCCATGGATTGCGGAGCGGGTGGCCGGCCGCGTTCCCGTGTTGGTGGACGGCGGCATCCGGCGCGGCACCGACGTGCTGAAGGCGCTGGCACTGGGCGCGAGCGCGGTCGGGATCGGGCGGCCTTATCTGCACGGGCTGGGTGTCGGTGGCGCGGAAGGCGTTACGCGGGTGGTGGAGATTCTGCGGAAAGAATTCGAACTGGCGATGATGCTCACCGGCCGGCCGACGATCGCTAGTATTGACCGGTCGGTGTTGTGGCCGGCGATCTATTGAGCGATTCGCGCAAAACGGAGCGCGGCGCGAAGCAGTTCCTGGCCTCTCTTGTGGTGCGCGCTGCACCCTTTGTCGCCTAGCCGGCAGCCTGGAAGACTCGTTCACCGTTGAGATAAGTTTCGAGCACGATGATGTCCCCGGTCGCATCGTCCAGGCGGAACAGCACGAGATCAGCGCGATCTCCCGGATTGAGTCCGCGCTGGCGTGAAGCGATGCGGCCCACCCGCGCGGGATTGCGCGTGGCGAGGGTAACCGCTTCGCGAAGGGTGAGACCGGCGGAGCGCATTACGTTCGCGATCGCGCGATCCATGCGCAGCGCGGAACCAGCCAGGCGCGAGCCTCCAGTCAGGCGCACACTTCCATCGCCGTGCAGCTCGACATCCACTTCGCCCAGGCGATAAAGGCCCGGAGGGCAGCCGGCCGGCATGACAGCGTCGGTGACCAGTAACGATCGCTCCAGACCTTTGGCGCGCAGCGCGACTTTCAAGAACGACGGCGGCAGATGAAATCCGTCGACGATGAAGCTGGCCGCCAGACGATCCTCGGCCAATTGCTCCCACAGATAATTGGGATGGCGGGGCAGCATGGCATCGGCTCCGTTCCCAAGATGCGTGGATAGCGTGGCGCCGGCGCTGACCGCGTCCGCAAGCTCGGCAGCAGAAGCTCGCGTGTGGCCGATGCTCGCGACCACGCCCTTCTCGACAATCTTTTCGATGAAATGCGGAGCTTTCGGCCATTCGGGCGAAAGCGTCACCAGCCGGATGTTGCCGCCGGCGGCTTCCTGGAAGCGAAAGAACTCGTCGATATCGGGCGGACGGACCCAGCGCGCCGGATGCGCTCCGCGCGGTCCATCGTTTGGCGAAATGAAAGGACCCTCCAGATGGAACGCCTCCATGGCGGCGCCCTCCCGTATGGATTCCTTGGCGCTTGCGAGATTGCGCAGCGCGGCGGTCATGTTCTCGGGCGATCCCGTGATCACGGTGGGGAAGAAACGCGTGACGCCGCAGCCGAATATGGCGCGGATGGATTGAGCGATCTGCTCGGGACTGGAGGAAGGTGAATTATAATCGACGCCCTCGAAGCCATTCACTTGCAGATCGATCCAGCCGGGCGCCAGGAACGGCGCGCCGTCCAAAGGCCGAATCAGGTGATCGACGATGGTAATGGCCCGCTCAAAAGAAATTTCGACGGACGCGCCGCTGGAAACATCGATGCCGCTAACTTTCATCACTCACATTTCTCTCGCATGCCGATTTATACACAAGTTTCCCACAGGCCTTAGAGCGCTAAGTAGCAGACTTACTTAGCGGAAAAAAGCTGTTGAAAACAGCGAAAAGGGTACGAAATAAAGCTGGCGCGAATCGTAATCGCCTGCTAAAACAGAATGCATGATCCCTCGCGAGTGCGGTTGTGGCGGTTAATCTCGGGGGAGGTGGCCGTCGGAATCGCACTTGCGGATCGTTCCTCCGCTAAGTCCGAGGTTTTTCCGGAGAAGCTTGCAAGCCCGTGGCTCAAACAGTCACGGGCTCGTTTTTTGTGATGCGGGTGAGCCAGCCGAAACGGTCGGGCGCGTCGCCATGCACGATGTCGAAGAACGCCTTCTGAAGCTTTTCGGCCACCGGACCGCGCGATCCTTTGCCCACCGTGATGCGATCCACCGAACGAATGGGCGTGATCTCGGCAGCGGTGCCGGAGAAGAAGACCTCGTCGGCGATGTAGAGCATCTCGCGCGGAACCAGCGTCTCGATCACCGGGATGCCGAGCAATTCGGCGAGCTGCATCACTGAGTCGCGAGTAATGCCGGGCAGGACGGACGCACCGAGCGGCGGGGTGAGGATCTTGCCATCGCGAACGACGAAGACATTTTCGCCGGACCCCTCGCTCACATAGCCGGAAGCATCGAGGGCGATGCCTTCAGCGTAGCCGTTCAAATGCGCCTCCATGCGGATGAGCTGCGAGTTCATGTAATTGGCGCCCGCTTTGGCGAGCGCGGGCAGCGTGTTCGGCGCGATGCGGGTCCAACTGGAGACGCAGACGTCCACGCCTTCCGCGAGCGCTTCTTCGCCCAGATACTTGCCCCATTCCCAGCAGGCGATGTAGGTTTCCACGGGATTCGCGAAAGGCAAAACGCCGACGTCGCCATAGCCGCGCAGCACCAGGGGCCGGAAATAGCAGGAGTCCAGCTTGTTGACGCGCACCAGTTCACTCATGGCGTCGGCCAGCTCTTCGGTGCTGTGATTCACTTCCATGCGATAAATCTTGGCGGAATCGAGCAAGCGGCGGATGTGTTCGCGCACCCGAAAAATGGCCGGCCCGGAGGGCGTGGCATAGCAGCGGATACCTTCGAACACGGAGCTGCCGTAGCTGGTAACGTGGGCAAGGACGTGGATTGTGGCATCGTTCCAGTCGATCAAGCGGCCGTTATGCCAAATCTTCTCCGTGGGCTTTAACATGCCTAATTATAGCGCCAGATGGGGGTTTGGCGTGGTTTGGGTCAGTGGCTGATCAGCTTGCGCCAGTGGAGTGCGAGATATTTGCGGTAACGCCAAATCCTCACTGCGGCGACGCACGTGAGTGAAGTGACATAGAGAACCTTCAGCCAACCCCGTGACGTAAAGAAGATCCAAACAGCGAGGGCCAGGAAGACGGCATCCCCCAAGAGGCTCATAACAACTTCTGTCTTGGTTTTGATCGCGGGTAGTCTTTCCTTGGGTGGAAGATAAGACTCCTTGATGGTTCCCGTGCCGAAATCGTAGCCACAATCGCAGCGGAGAGTGCTGTCTGGATTTGTGAGGCGGCAATTGGGGCAAGATTTCATTAAATCGCTTTCTTTATATTATCAGTGGCGCCGCTTCTGGCCTTCCCTTTGATGCTCAGGACGCTGCTTTAACTCGTGCCTCGGGCTTCTTCGCTCGATCGGTAGCGATCACCAGCAGGCCGATCAACGCACGATGTCCCCAGAGCAGTTCGCACGCGCCGGCAGAAAACGCATCGCCGCGAAAAGAAACGGCGGCGCATCGCGGACGCCCACGCGAATTGCGCGAAATGTCGAAGCTCTGCGGCTTTCATTCAATCACGATAACAGTGACAGCGCCGATTTCGCCTCGTGCTCTACTTGCTTCAGGCTGCACTGCCGCGGCGCTTTGTCGGGACGCCAGCGCAGCAGCTTGGTTCCGTGTCGGAATCGATGCCCGGTGAAGTGATCGTATTCCACCTCCACTACCAGCTTCGGCTCAAGCGGCTTCCAATCATCCATTTCCCGTTTACTCCAGCGGCTGGGACCTCCCGGCGCGCGGCCCGTGAATCCGGGCTCTTGGATCAACGCCCCTAACCTGCGCGTGATCTCCCTGCGTTGGTCGGCTGCGATCGCCGATGTAAATCCCACGTGCTGCAGAAGGCCCGCGTCGTCGTACAATCCGAGGAGCAACGACCCGACCAGCTTGCCGTTGCTGCCGTAGCGGAACCCGCCGATCACGCAATCGGCAGTGCGGCGATTCTTGATCTTCTGCATGCCTTCGCGCGTCCCGCTCTCATAAGTCAGGTCCACGCGTTTGGCAATCACGCCATCCAGCGACCCGCGCATTTGTTGGAACCAGCGCCTGGCCTCTTGAAAGTCCCGTGTCGCAGGCGACAGCACAATCCTCTGAGTTGCAGAAAACTTCTTCGCCAATCGCTCCAGCTCACGCCTGCGGCGCTCCAAGGGATCGCCCACCAAGGCGGTACCTTTCTCGCTGACTAACAGGTCAAATACGACAAAAAGGCACGGATATTCTTCCGCCAGCAGCTTCACGCGGCTGGCCGCCGGATGGATGCGCTGCAACAATTCATCGAACGACGGCTCGCCGTCCACCGGAATAATAATCTCTCCGTCCAGTACGAACTGGTTCGCCTTCAGGCTCTTCAGCGCCTCTACTAACTCTGGAAAATATCGCGTCAGGGGCCGGCCTTCGATTGCAACTCCACTTCTGATCCGTCGCGAAAAGCCAGGCAGCGAAAGCCATCCCACTTGGGTTCGTATTGCCATTCGCCGCCTTGCGGGATTTCAGCCGCGGGGGCCGCTTCCATCGGTGGATAAGGGAAGGCGATGGGCAATTTCACAAAAATTGCTCTAATTGCACGCGCCGCCGCGCCAGCAGCAGCGGACGGAAGAGATCGCCACTTCTACGCACGCGGTCGGGAACGTTCAAGATCCGGAACTCCTCGGTCCTGATCCCGCGCTCGATTTCGTTCCAGCCCACTGGCGTAGAAACAGTGGCGCCGGGCGTCGGGCGCGCGGAATAAACGGAGGCCAGCGTGCGGCCCCAGGCGTTCTGGTTGTAGTCCACCAGCACATGTTTGGCCGGCCGTTTTGCGACGCGATATTCAGCCGTGATCAGCTTGGAAAAGCGCGCCGCCAGCCCTTGCGACAGTTCCTTGGCAAAGGTCCAAACCTGTTTCTGCGTGGGTCCTCGGCGAATGGGGACGTAAATATGAATGCCGCGCGAGCCGGTGGTTTTCGGGTAACTCGGAATTTTCAATTCCGACAAAACGGATCGCACCGCGAGCGCCGTTTCCAACACTTGGTCAAAAGCCGCGCCCGGACCGGGGTCCAGGTCGAAATGTAGATAGTCCGGCCGATCCACATCGTCGCAGGTGGCATACCACTGGTTCAAATCGATGCATCCCAGATTCACCATCCAGAGCAGCGACGCCAGGTCCTGAATCATCGGAAAACGAATTCTATTGCCCGACGCATGCAGAATTTCGCAGGTCTCCACCCACTCCGGGTGCGGCTCCGGAATGCGTTTTTGAAAAAAGAACTCTCCTTCCGCTCCGTTGGGATAGCGCTTCATCACCATGGCCCGATTCTTTAGATGCGGCACCAAAACCGGCGCAATATCCGCATAGTATTGCAGCAGGTCGTGCTTGGAGATACCCTGTTGCGGCCAGAAAAGTTTCTTGAGGTTGGTGAGCCTGAGTTCGCGTCCTCCGATGTCGATCCGTGCCTCGTTCTGGTTGGAAGGAACTACAACTCGCGCTTTCCCGATTGCGGGTGCCTCCGTTTGATAGACCGCGCCGGGAGGACTTCGTTTCGGATGGGTGCGAAGTTAAATGGTGCGAAGTTAAACCGTGGATGCCGCCGCGCCGGTGGTGTTCAAATTCGCCACGAGCGCCCGCAGGCGGGCAAATTCAATCACTTGTCCCACCATGATCGTCATCTGCCGCGCCGATTGCTCCCCCATGCCAATGCCCTTTTCATCAAAGCGCTCCACCTGCGTATTGATGGCGACGCCCATGGGGGTGGGCCAGCCGCGCAGCGCATGCACGATGGATCGGAAGGCCGACAACACCACGCCTGTCGATTGCCAACCGTGCCCGCAGACGATGAGGCCGACCGCGCGGCCGTCGAGATAAGGGTCGGAGTCCTTACTCATATCCTCCGTGTAATCGAGCGCATTCTTTACCAATCCAGAAACCGAGCCGTGATAGCACGGGCTGGAGAGAATTACTCCATGCGCGCGCCGCAGCGTGGAAATCAGCCGCTGCGCGCTCTCGGATCGAGCGGGCGATTCGGGTGCGTACATTGGCAAGTTGAGGCTCGCACCGTCGAACAGCTCCACATCCGCGCCTTGCGCTTCGGCCAATGCCAGCGCGTAGCGCAGGGCCTTTTCTGACGATGAACCGGGACGCGTGGTGCCGCCGATTCCCACAATGGAGGGACGGAAGTTGTCCATTCTCGATCTCTGTTTGAAAGCTCCGTTACAATAGTAACTTTGAAAGCGGCATAGGTCACCTACACATGAAATTTGGCGGTTTTTACGAACATCAGCTCCCCCGGCCGTGGGCTTGCGATTCCGAGCACACGCTGCTGAAGAACGCACTGGAACAGGCGGTTCTTTCCGACGAATGCGGATACGACTATGTCTGGGCGACGGAGCACCATTTCCTGGAAGAATACGCGCACTCCTCGGCGCCTGAAGTGTTTCTCGCCGCGGTGAGCCAGCGCACCAAGAACGTACGCATCGGCCACGGCATCGTGCAGACGCCGCCCTACATCAATCACCCCGCTCGCATCGCCGAGCGCATCGCCACTCTGGATCTACTGAGCGACGGCCGCGTGGAATTCGGCACCGGCGCCGGCGCCACTGAGACGGAACTGGGCGGTTTCAACGTCCCGCAGGCCGAGAAAAAGAACATGCAACTGGAAGGCATGCGCGTGGCTGTTCGCATGTTGGTGGAGAGTCCCTTCACTGGCTACGATGGCCAGTTCGTCAAAATGCCGGCGCGCAACGTGGTGCCGAAGCCTTTGCAGAAGCCCCATCCGCCGCTGTGGATGGCCTGCTCGCGCCGTGAATCGATTATTCAGGCCGCGAAGCTGGGCATTGGCGCACTGACGTTTTCGTTTGTCTCGCCGGAAGAAGCGCGCCAGTGGGTGAAGGACTATTACGAAGTGATCGAAAACGAATGCGAGCCGCTGGGGTATGCGGTCAATCCCAACTTTGCGGTGGCCGCGCCGTTCCTGTGCGATCGCGATCAAGAGCGCGTGGAGCAGATCGGCGCCGAAAGCTATGGATTCTTTATCTACGGGCTTGGCCACTACAGCTTTTTCGGCGAGCACCGTCCGTCCAAGACCGACATTTGGGATGAGTACAAGAACCGTCCTAAGGAATTCGCGCCTCCCGAAGGCCGCACGCAGGATTGTGTCGGCACGCCCGCCATGCTGCGCGAGCGCTTGCGCGATTTCGAGAATGCCGGCATCGATCAGGTGCTGTGCATTTCGCAGGCGGGCAAGATTCCGCACGAATTGCTGTGTTCTTCCATCAAGCTGTTCTCCAAAGAAGTGCTGCCGGAGTTCAAGGATCGCGATCTTGCAAGCGCAACGAAGCAGGCCGAGCGCCGTGCGCGCATCAACGAGAAGGCCATGGCCCGCAAGCCGAAGGTGGAAGCGCCTAAGGGTGAAATGGTGATCCGCGCCGCCGGACACCACTAGGTTCTGAGGGAGCCGGTACGTTCGCCATCCCGAGCGCGAGCACCCCGGTGAGGTAATCGGCGAAGTGCAGCGTTTTTTGGGAATCGAACGGCAGCCGTCCGCCGATGGCCAGTTTCGCCAAGCCGTGCACTCCCGACCACGATGCTACGGCGAAGGGCAGCGGATCGCCCTGAGGAAGGCCGCCTTTGGCTTGCACCGCTGCGATGGCGTCCAGCAGCACCTGAAACGCGCGCAGCGCGGCCTCGGCGTTCTCGGGCCGCTGGTCGTCCGGTACCGGCGTTTCGAACATTACCAAGAGATGCTGCGGAGATTGCAACGCAAATTGCACGTAGGCGCGCCCGGCCAGGCTCAATCGCTGGGCCGCGCTGGGTCCCTTGACCATGGCCTTTTCCATTTCCTCCGTTAGCCTGTCAAATCCCTGCGCGGACACAGCAGCGAGCAGATCGTCTTTGTCGCGAAAATGGCGATAGGGCGCGTTGTGCGATACGCCGGCCCGCCGGGCTACTTCGCGCAAGGTAAAGGCCTGCGGGCCGACTTCACCGATCAGTTTCACGGCCGCGTCGAGCAGGCTTTGCTTTAAATTGACGCGATGATACGGCCGCTTGGCGGGCATGCCTCCGTTGTAGCAGAAAGATGTTGACAGGCGCAACACATCGAGCGATACTGGGGATGTAGACAGTGTCAACATGAGGAGCCGGCCATGACCTCTTACAAACAACATTCCCTGGATGATCGCTGGGACGCCATCGTCATCGGTTCCGGTATCGGCGGCCTCACCGCGGCCGCGCTGTTGTCCAGGCACGCTCACAAGAAGGTCCTGGTGCTCGAGCGCCACTACACCGCGGGCGGCTACACGCACAGCTTTCGTCGTCCCGGCTATTCCTGGGACGTCGGCGTGCATTACATCGGCGAGTTGCAGGATCCGGCCTCGCCGCTGCGTGCCGCCTTCGATCACCTCACGGATGGCCAGCTCGAGTGGGCTCCCCTGCCCGATGTTTACGATCGAGTCATTATCGGCGGCCGCACATTCGAATTCCCGACTGGCCGCGAGCGTCTTCGCGCCCGATTGAAAGAATATTTTCCGGAGGAAGCTACCGCCATCGACCGGTACCTAGCCGCGGTCCAATCCGCTCAAAAGGCCAGCGGGATGTATTTCGCAGAAAAAGCCATCCCCCGGCCTGCCGCGCGCTTAGCCGGCCGCTTTCTGCGCGCACCGTTTCTTCGTTGGGCATCGCAGACTACGCTCGACGTTCTGCACCGTTTTACGCAAAACGAAGAACTGATCGCCGTTCTCACCGCTCAATGGGGCGATTATGGATTGCCGCCGGCGCAAAGCAGCTTCGGCGTCCATGCGATTATTGCCGCTCACTATTTCAACGGCGCCAGCTACCCGGTGGGTGGCGCGGCACGCATCGCCGAAACGATTACTCCCGCCATCGAACGCAATGGCGGAAAGGTGGTGGTCAGCGCCGACGTCGCGGAGATCGTCGTTCAGAACGGCAAGGCCAGCGGTGTTCGCATGGCGGATGGCCGTGAATTCCATGCCGATCTCATCATTAGCGATGCCGGCGCGCGCAACACTTTTCAGCGGCTGGTCCGGGAGCCGCAGCCGATTCTCGAGGATCTCCAACGCGTGCCCGGCTCGCTCGCGCATCTGAGCCTCTACATGGGAGTGAAGCAAACCGCGCACGAACTCGGCCTGACCGGCACGAATCTCTGGATTTATCCCTCGGGCGCGCACGACGCCAATCTCGCCCGTTTCCTCAGTGACCCGTCGGCGCCGTTCCCGATGTTCTATATCTCGTTTCCATCTGCCAAGGACCCGGAGTTTGAACACAATCACCCTGGCCGCGCGACGCTGGAAGCCGTTGTCATGGCTCCCTACGAATGGTTCGCGCGCTGGGAGGATTCGCGCTGGAAGCATCGCGCCGAAGAATACGACGCATTCAAGGAAACTCTGGCCGATCGCATCCAGCGCGAAGTGGAGCGCAACGTTCCCGCGGTCGCGGGCAAGATCGATCACGCGGAACTGTCGACACCGCTCACCACACGTCACTTCATGAACTACCAACAAGGCGAAGCTTATGGATTGGCCGCCACGCCCGAACGCTTTGGCCTGCGGTCGCTGACGCCTCACACCTCCATTCGCAATCTCTACCTCACTGGGCAAGACGTCGCAACACTTGGCGTGGCGGGCGCGCTCTTCGGCGGCGTCATGACGGCGTCGGCGGTGCTGGGGCGCAACCTGATGTCGAGGGTCACCAAGCCGGCGCGCGTCAGCGCAGTAGCTGTTTAGATACAATTTGGCCTCTGGGTGTAAACGCAAAAGATCGTGCCGTCTGGCTCATCGTGTTCCTCATTGTGGGAGCGTTTTATTTCTGGATTATTGGCATCGGCGCTGAATCGAACCGTTTCGCCTGGAATAGCGGCCTGGACCAATACTACGGCCTCCCGAGCCCGGCCATCGCAAAAGGAAGCTGGGACATCAACGGATATTACGACTTGCTGGGCCGCGCGTTTGCGAGCGGGCAATTGTCGCTGCCGATAAAGCCCCAGCCGGAACTACTGGCGCTCTCCGATCCGCAAGACAACCGTTTGAATGGACCGTACAAGCTGCTGGACACGGTCCTTTACAAGCGCCGCTATTATCTCTATCACGGGCCCACGCCCGCGCTGCTGTTGTTCGCGCCGTGGTATCTGATCACTCGGCACGATCTGCCAGAGAACTTCGCTGCGTTTCTCCTGGCGCTAGGCGGGTATTTCTTTTTATCGATATTGTTCCTGCAGATACTCTCGTTTGTTTCGCGCCCCATCTCAACCATCCTGCTGACGCTTTGCCTGCTGGCTCTCGGCATCGGCCAGTCGGTCCCATTTCTGCTGCACCGCGTGAAGGTTTATGAGGTGGCTATCGCGTGCGGATATTGCCTGGTGAGCGTGGGCTTCTATTTTCTTTTTCGCTGGCTGACGGCGTCGCGCAGGCGGCCGCTGTGGTGCGCGCTCTCCGGGCTCGCGTTTGGGTTAGCGATTGGCGCCCGCCCGCATTTGGGCTTGGCGGCCATTGGTGGGTTTTTGCTCATTGTTTTATTGCCGAGCGCGGGTGCACGTTTTCTTCAGCGGCTGGCGCGAAAAGACGTGCTGGCCTTCGCCCTGCCCGTGATCGCCTGTTGTCTGGCCATTGCGGCCTACAACTACGCCAGGTTCGATAATCCTCTGGAGTTCGGGCTGCGTTATCAGCTCGCCGACACGCCGTATCAAAATATCCGCCTGTCGACGGTCAACGTGGTTCCAGGGCTCTATTACCTGCTCCTCTGTCCGCCGGACGTTGTTCCGGAGTTTCCCTTTATTCGGCTGGCATGGCGGCAGCCGTTCGACTCATCGGTGAACTTGCTCCCGCCGCGTTACTTCCTGGAACCGACGGCGGGCCTGCTAGCCCTGTGCCCCATCGCCTGGATCGCGATCCTGATGCCCTTTTGCCGTAGGCGATTCGGCGGTGGGCAGGGAATATTTGCATTCCTCTGCGCGATGCTCGCGTTCGCAATCACATGTATGTTTTTCGTCGCCACCACGGGATTAACATCGCAACGGTTCGAGGTGGATTTCCTGCCGTTCGTGGTGTTCGCCGCGTGCGTGGTCGCCTGCGAACTCCTGGGATCCTTGCGAAAATGGGCCCACATCGCTGCCAGCGCATTGCTCGGCTGCCTGCTGCTTTATTCGATCGGCGCAAATGCCGCGCTTGCGCTTCAGGGTCCGTACGATCAATTCGTTCAAGCCAGCCCGGAAACTTATGTCAAGCTGGCGCGATGGTTCAGCCCACTTGCACAGTTTCGGCCAGTAGAGAACCCCGCACTGCAACTTCAAGCATCGTTCGACTTTTCGTTTCCATGCACGCCCGAACGGATGCCGCTGATTTCGACCGGCGAATTCGGCTCGCGCTATATGTTGTCGGACGAGTGTTCAAGCGACGGCCGGTTGAAGCTGATCTCGGAAACCTCCGTTCAGTCCTCCGATCGGCAAGTGGTTGACGTCGCCTACTCCGCGGGATTGAATCTGGTGGGGCTTAGCTTCGCGCCTGAAGATCGCACAATGGCCCTGAGCTGGAACGGCAATGTAGTACTGCGGCACCGCCTGCGCTTCTTGATTACAGCGCCCTCGCAGATCCATTTTGGTTGGGATCCTACTTGGGGCAACAAGATTATGTTTCCGCGCAAGATTGTCGTATACCGGCAACACTTATCGATGCCACACTGAGCGGCCGAGCCGGCGGCTCAGTTCCCAATGAACAGCGACAATGTCTGCGTGCCTGGCGTTCCGTCGAAGGTGAAGGTCAACGGCGTGTTATCGCTGGCCGGTATGTTCGGCACCACAACGTTGAACTGATACAGTCCGACGACTCCCGGCGTCAAGCCCGCGTATTGAATCACCGCGGTCACTCCGCCTATAGAAATGTCCAACGACCCGTTCACCATGTTCAGCCCCCCATCAGCCCCACCATCAATCACGCCTGCCGCAGTGCCATCCGAAACTGGACCAAAACCAATGCCAAACAGCAGGATCGTATCTCCCGGAACCGCACGGCGGGAAGCAACCTCAGAAACCAAGCCTGGCGGTAAATCGTAGAATCCATCTGAAAACAGCGCCACCGCGTATTGCGTGTTGTTGATCTGGAATTGGGGCGGCGCCAGCAGCCCTGGCTCTGTCGGATTCACGTTGATGGTGAAGGCCGTGCTGGATCCGGCCGCGGTGGTAACAATCACGGGCTGAGGACCGGCCGCCACATCGGACGGTACTTGCCCGTTCACCTGGCCCGGACTCGCATAGTCGATGAACAAGGATTTGCCGCCCACCGTGACCGTTGTTCCACCCACTGAAGTGGGCGCATTGTTACCCTGAAACGCGCCGGTCCAATCCGCGGTTGTGGTCGCGAGATTCTGTCCGTAGATCTCGATCCAGGTTGCGGGTGCGATGGAAGTGAACCCTCCGTAGGACCCTGCCGAGATCACCGTTTGGATTACCGGAGCCAACTGGAAACTGCCGGTTACAGGTCCGGAAATCGTGGCTCCCGGCGTGTTTCCTACGCCACCCGGCCCGCAGTCCGACGGATTGCCGGTGCAAGTGGTTAAGCCGGGTACGTAAAAGACTGAATAATCCAGGGAGTGAAACGACAGCGAGGTTCCATTGCTTTCGTTGAAGGTGAAAGTCAGGCTTCCGCTGCTCAAGGCGAGAGTGAAGAGATCGCTTCCTGGCAGCGTGATGGCTGTGAGCGGTGATGCTCCGTTGCCGGGATAGGAAAGCACGAAATCGTAAGTGCCGCCGGGACCAAGGCCGGTAAAAGAACCGGAAAGCGTGCAATTCGTCTTGGTTCCGTCGAATGAGCAGCTGCCCCACGTCACTGTGGACACACCGTCGCCTTTCGCATTCGTCCCAACGCCGGTTAGGATTAGATTTTGATTGCTTTGCCCCAGGGTCCCCGCCGAGGCTTGCTGCCAGGCGGCTGAAAAAAGACAGAAAAGTACTATGATGATTGCGCGTGTCAAATGAATTTGGCCCCGATTCCCGATTAGCTGTCACACGATAGTAGCATTGCCCGGTAAAATTGCCGTCTCGAAGCCGCATCGTGAAGGTATAGAACGTACTGGTATGGGGGCGGCTTCGCAAGACCCATTTATTCGGATCGCAGGGCTTCTGTGGGATCAACTTGGGCCGCCCGGCGCGCGGGTAGGTAGCCCGCCAGGAGCGCCACCGCAGCGACTAGCAAAGCCACGCTCGCCGATGTGGTGAGATCGGTGGGGCGCACGTCAAACAACAGGTGCGAAAGAAAGCGCGTCAGTGCGAGCGCGGCCAGAAATCCGGCGGCCAGTCCCCAGGCGAGCAGCGCGAGCACGTCTCGGAGGATCAGTTTCACCACCGCAGGACGTTCAGCGCCCAAGGCCATGCGGATTCCCACTTCGCGCGTGCGCAGGCCCACGGTATAGGAGATGACGCAGTAGATGCCGACCGCCGCCAGAAGGATCGCCATGGATCCGAACAGGCCGATCAGCGTCAGCGTGAAGGAGCGGCCCGCCAGAGATGAAGCCACATAATCATCCATCCGTTGCAGGTGAAACATGCCCTGCACCGGATCCACCTGGCGAATGGCGGCGCGAATCGCTTTCTCGAAATTCATCGGATCGCCGGCGGTGCGAACCGCCAAGCGGCTGTAATGGTCAAGATCGAGCGCCTGAGGCAGGTAAACGGCCTGGTCCGGCTGCTGATCGAACCCGCTGTTGCGGACGTCGCCCACGATTCCCACGATCGTGAACCAGGGGCCATGTTCCTGCTGGGGGCCGAGTTGAATTCGCTGGCCGATGGCCTGCGAGCCATGAAATCGCGCCTTGACCAGCGACTCACTGACGATGGCCGCGGGAGGCCCGCTAAGGCCGTCATGATCGGTGAAGAACCGGCCGCGCTTCAAAGGAATCTTGAAGACGCGGAAGTAATCGGGCGATGCCCCGAAAACGTCGGCGCTGGGCGCTTCGGAGTCGCTCATCGCCGCACCGTTCTCGATGCGAAGTTTCTCCGGTACGGTATGGCTGAGAGGAACGTTATCCACCAATCCCGCGCTGAGGACGCCAGGCACAGCGCGAACCTTTTCCAGCACCTGGCGGTAATAGGCGAGCGTAGCTTCGGGCGGATCGTAGCGGGCGCCGGTGAGCGTCAAGGTCAAGGTAAGGATGTCGTGAGGATCGAATCCGGCATCCACGGATGTCAATCGGAGGAAGCTTTTCGCGAGCAAGCCAGTCCCAACCGCCAGCACGAACGCCAGCGCTACTTCCGCGATCACCAGGAGATTGCGCAGTCGGCTTGCATGACCAATCTTCGGCTTCGTCGAAGCGCGCACAGCGGGAAGAATTCCGAAGAACAGGCCGGTGATCAGGCTGACTCCAATGCCGAAGAATAAAACCGTCCCGTCCATTTGGACCTGGTCCAGGCGGGGGAGTTCCCGGGGAGCCAGCGCTCCGAGAACGATGGCGCCACGCCAACCGAGGAGCACGCCCGCCGCGCCGCCGATGACCGACAGCAGAAAACTTTCGGTGAGTAACTGGCCGGTCAATCGCAGGCGGTTGCATCCGAGCGCGGCGCGAATCGCCATTTCTTTGGTCCGTGCGGTGGCGCGCGCCAGCAACAGGTTCGCGATGTTGGCACACGCGATCAGAAGGACGAACGCAACCGCGGCCAGCAACACCCAGAGCGCGGTCTGGATCGGGCCCACCAGATGATCGCGCAGCGGTTCCACCAGCACCGAACTGTCGCGGCCATAGTCGGATGGATACTCGCGCGCGATCTGCCGCATGATGCCGTTCAGCTCCGCTCGCGCCTGCTGAACTTGGACCCCCGGCTTGAGCCTGCCGATGGCGCCGCCTCCGTAACAGCTTCGGCAGGTGCTTGCTTCTCGCGGATCATAACCGAGCGGCATGAAGATTTCCGGCTTCTCGGCTGGGTTGCTCATGCGCAGCGGATAAAAGTCGGGCGGCAGGACGCCGATCACGCGATAAGTTTCGGTTGTGAGATTGAGCGCGCGCCCGATAATCCGCGGATCGCCGCCAAACCGGCGCATCCAGAGTCCATAGCTGAGGATCACGACATTCGCGCGCGGCCAGCGATCTTCGCCGGCGTGGATGCTGCGCCCCAGCATCATCCTCACGCCCAGCGTTTCGAAGAAATCGTAGTTGATTCGCATGCCGCGAAGAACTTCGGCCTCGCCGTTCTCGATAAGAACCCGCTGGCCGTCGCCATAGAGCGAAATGCTTTCGAACGAGCTGGCTCGCGCTCGCCACTCGTTCGCCATCCATCCGCCCACCCATTCCCGCCTCGGTCCGACGGAATCGATTTCGGATAGGGCCACCACTCGATCCGGATTGCGATACGGGAGTTGGTTCAGCAGGACCGCTTTGACCGCGCTGAAGATGGCGGTCGTCGATCCGACGCCGAGCGCAAGGGTAGCGACCGCCAGGAGGAAAAAGCCGGGGTTACGTCGCGCAATCCGAAAGGCGAAACGCGTGTCGTGAAGGACGCTTTCCAGCCACATCGCCATCCGCCGCTATTTCATTCGTTGGATCAGTTCCAGGTATAGGTTGTTTGGATCGCGCACCATGACGTTCCGCAGGATTGCGCCGGTACTGATCTTCACATCCACCGGTTCGCCGCCCACGGTCACTACGGTCGCGCCCGCTGCTTTGAGCCTCTTCAACGTGTCATCGACGTTTCGCATTTCCAGTTGCAAAAACGAAGTGCCGGGGTCTTGCAAACGCGTGTGCAGCGGTTTGCGATCGATGTCTTTGAATTGCGGGAATTCGACGGAAACCTGGGTCCCGGTAATCTGGAGCACGGTACTGCGATATTGCGCGCCGGGCGTGTTGCTCATGGCCATGCGGTTGGCGTCGCCCATATACGGAAACTGCATCAATTGTTTGAAGCCAAGAACGTCGCGATAAAGGTGCACGGTTTGATCGGTATCGCCGGCGGTGACGGCGATCAGGCCGCCCATGACGTTGCTGGTTTCTGGCGCTGTTGTCTTCGGCAGCGGATCGCGCTGCACTAATGCGACGAAGAATCCATCGGGGTCCTGCGCAAATGCGCCGCGCGTCTTATTTCCGATATCGAGCGCAGCGCCGCCCGGCGTCACGATTTTCGCTCCCCCCTTTTTCAAACGGGCAAGCGTCGCGTCTATATCGCGGACCATCAAGATCAGATTGCCGGTGCCGGGATCCTGGTTGCGGAGCGTGGCGGGCTTGCGATTGATGTCTTTGTACTCGATGAGCTCCAGCCCAAAGCCCGCGCCCGGCACCTTCAGCACTCCGATGCGTGACTCGGCTCCGATGGTGTTGCCCATCTTCATGATGGCGGGATTACGGTCGAAGGCGCGCGGTGCGATGTCGACATCCAGTTGCAGCAGGTCTTTATAAAATGCGAAGGACTGATCGAGGTTTCCGACGATGTGGCCGAAATGGTTTACACCGATCACTTGGGCGTCGGGCTCGGCTGCGAGTCCGGTTGTCGAACACAAAATCACGCACAGCGCCGCCTGCGCGGCTTTCGGGAACGGAGGCATGACGCATATGCTATCGCATCCGGTTTTTGATATCGTGGTCAGTCTCAAGGAGAGAGCTTACCCGATGATGCTTCCGAAGATGCTCCGCTGCCTGGCGCCCCTTGCTTTCATCGTTTCCGGCGCCATGGGCCAGCAGGTTCGGCGAGTAGACGACGCCACCTTGAAAAGCGCGGGCAAGTACGGTGAGGATTGGCTCTCCTACGGGTTCACGCCGGGAGAAACGCGCTACAGTCCGCTCAATCAATTGAACGCGGGCAACGTGAAGCGTCTGAGGCTCGCTTGGTGGTACGACTTGGGCGCGGGCGGCGGTGGCCAGGAAGCGACACCGCTGGTGTGGAACGGGACCATCTATGGAATCACCAACTGGAGCGTGGTTTTCGCGGTGGATGCGCGCACCGGTAAACAGCGCTGGCGTTGGGATCCGCAAGTGAATCAGGCAGCGGTGCGCCCGGCTATCTGCTGCGGCGTGGTGAATCGCGGCGTCGCGCTCTATCAGAACATGATTATCGCGCCGATTATCGATGGCCGCCTGGAAGCGCTGGACGCCGAAACGGGAAAGCCGGTGTGGGAGTCGCGCGTCGCGTATTCGCAGGACGAGTACACCATCACCATGGCGCCCCGCATCGCCAAAGGAAAAGTGATCGTGGGCGTCAGCGGAGGGGATCATCCCAAGCGCGGTTTCTTCGATGCCTATGACGCCATGACCGGCCGCCGCTTGTGGCGCTTCTACACCATCCCCGGCGATCCATCCAAGCCGTTCGAAAATTCCGCGATGCGTAAAGCATCCGAAACTTGGGACCCCGAAGCCTGGAAACTGGGCGGGGGCGGAGCGGTGTGGGACGGAATCGCGTACGATCCGGAGACCGATTTGGTCTACGCGGGCACCGGCAATGCGGAGCCATGGCCGGAGGAGTTCCGCGGGTCCAAAGGTAAGGACAGTTTGTATGCCTGTTCCATCCTCGCGGTACAAGCCTCGACGGGTGAATTGAAGTGGCATTACCAGTTGGTGCCGGACGACACCTGGGATTTCGACAGCGTCCAGCAAATGATGCTGGCCAATCTCACCATCAACGGCAAACAGCGCAAGGTGATCATGCAAGCCAGCAAAAACGGCTTCTTCTATGTGCTGGACCGCGTTACCGGCGAATTCATTTCGGCCCAGCCCTATGCGAAGGTGAATTGGGCCAAGGGCATCGATCCGAAAACGGGACGGCCCATTGTGAATCCGGAAGCTCGCTATGGGCGTGAGCCGGTAACCGTTTTTCCTTCGGCGGGCGGCGCGCACAACTGGTCGCCGATGTCGTTTAATCCGGCTACTGGATTGGTCTACATTTCCGCCAACACGGGTAGCAGTTGGACGTTTGCCAGCCAGGAGAAGTTCGAGCCCAAGACGGACCGCACGTCGAACAATGGGCTGGTCCGTCCGATGCCCAAGCCGCGCGAGAACAGTATTCCGGTAATTGGTCCAGAACCGGTGGAGGGAACCGGCAGCCGTGGCGCGCTGGTGGCGTGGGATCCGGTGGCGCAGCAGTATCGTTGGCGCATGCCGGGCGGCGGCGGAATCGGCGGAGGAACATTGAGTACGGCCGGCAATCTGGTGTTTCAAAGCATCAACGACGGGCGGCTCATGGTGTACAGCGCCGACAAAGGCGAAAAGCTGCTGGAAGTGCAGACGGGACTGAAGAGCGGCGTCGGTCCACCGATCACTTATCAAATCGACGGCAAGCAATATGTGGCGCTGATGGGTGGGATCGGCAGCGTGATCGGGAATGCCGGACCGCAGAACACAGCGACGGACACTCCCCCACGGCTGCTGGTGTACGTACTGGATGGGACTGCGTCACTTCCGGCGGGGGCGGCCCCAGGGAAGGGCAAGTAATTCCGTACGCTAGGCGCGCAACAATTGCGGGACGCGTTCGAAGTGCCGGTCGCGAGTGATTAGTTGAAGGTCATGTTCCAACACCATTGCCGCGATCCAAAGGTCGTTGTCCGGAATCGGTGTTCCCGCGCGTTTGAGTTGTACAAATAGACGCGCATAATGCTCCGCAGTCTCCCGCGCCGGGAGCAAAATTCCGACCGTGGGCTTGCCGAGGAAGGTCCGGAGGAGCGCCTCGTTCCGATATTGCTGCGCGCCGCCGAAGAATCCCGCTTTGATCTCCGCTAAGACGATCAGCGGGATCCAGACTTCATCGCATTCCCCCAGCCGGTCCGCCAACTCGGCATCGCCTTGAAACAGGTCGGTGAGCCGGTTGGTGTCCAGCGCGACTCTTACTTCCACTTTTCCCAGTCAATTTGGCGCTGGGCGGCGATCACTTCATCGAAGGCGGGATCGGGAGTCCACTGGCCCACCAGGCCTGAAAAATCGGCTTTGCGGGGACGTCCAATGGTGGCGCGCGTCAACTCATCCACCACCACCTGATTGAGGCTGATCTTCAATTGCGCCGCCTTTTTCCGCAGCGCCCGATCCACATCCGGCGGAACGCCACGAATCGTGTACTGGAAAGTCTCTTGGGTAAGTATCGCCTGCAACTTCATGCCTGCATGATAACATGCAGCGCAGGCAATGGCAAGAGGTGGTCTCGCAATGGGTCTCGTGGTACATTTGAGCTTTCACTGCCTCAGTGGCATGAAAGCCGCATGTCTGTCCAGATCTTATTGCAGGGCAAGTTGTTGGGTGTCGAGGAGTTCTTGCCATCCGGCCAGCCCGCCGAATCGCTGCTGACCGGCCGTCTGCGCTGGGTCAGCCTCCTGAGCGAAATTCTGCCTCGGGCGCTCATCGCCGAGTTGGGGTTGTCGAAGATGCTGCTGGGGTCGAGCGGCGGCGAGCAGTTCCTGGTGGTTCTTCCTGAGGAAGTCCGGACGCAGGTGGAAGAGTTTCTGGTGGCGGCACGCGCGGGAATTCGCGAGCTGAGCCAGAATCGCCTGGAATTGTTTTGGGCCATCACAGAGAACCTGGGCGATTGGAGCGTGGTCCGCAAGCGCTTGAACGAAGAGTTTCAGCGCAAGCAGGGAACTCCGCTCTCGTCCACGGGCTTTGGTCCGGTGCATGTCCCTGCTCCGGCGGAATCGGACTCGGCGTATTTTGAGAATCTCGGCTTAGCGCTGCGCGATGCGATTAGCGTCGGCTGGTCCCCCGAAACACCCGCCAGGATTGTAACCACTGGCGGAAAACACTCCTGGACCATCGGCACGTCGCCCGATTCGGTGCCGTTGGCGCGCCACACCGCGCTCACCGATGATGGCCGCGAAACCGCGACGGCTCCGGTGCTGGCATCGCGCGCCGAAGGCCTGCCAGTGTGGGGCGTACTGCGGGGCGACGTGGATACCTTCGGAATCCGCATGCGGCGGCTGCAAAGTATCGAAGAGTACGTGCAGCTTTCCATGCTCTACAAGCAGTTCTTCGCGGGCGAAGTGGAGGTGCTCTGCTCGCTCCCCGAGTTCTGGCGCAAAGTGAATTTGCTGCATACGGGTGGGGACGATTTCGCGGTGGTGGGCGCTTGGGATGCCCTCATCGGATTCGCACGCGAATTGCAGCGCCTGTTCCAGCGCTTCACCGAAGAGCATCTCAAGGAATTTCCGGGCCCGGAGGGCAAGACCATCACGATGGCGCTGGCGCTCGCGCCCGAGCTCGATACGGCGCTTGGATCGGTGTACGGGCGAGCGCGCGATCGATTGGAAATTGCCAAGTCGGCCGACAAAGACTGTTTTTATCTGCTGGGCCGCACGCTCGAATGGAAGCAGCTCTCTGACGCGGCCGAACTGAAGGACGAGCTGACCGCCATGGTGCGCGAATTCGGCGTCACGCCGCAGTATATTCGGGATTTGTGCGGCATTTATCGCGAGACCAGGCGCGCGCCCGGCGCCAAACGCGTGGAACGTCCCTGGCGTTTTCATCGCCGCTTGCTTCGCATCTTATTTAACCCACGTCCGGGCGGCGGTTCGCGGGCTCGCGATTTTCAAAAAGCGCGCGCCGGCCTGATCGCCGATCTGGTCGGCAAGAATCCCGCCAATATAAAGTTGCGGCCCTCCGGCCGTGTGGCGCTAGAATGGGCAAGACTGTCCACCGAAGGCCCGGCGGAAAGTTAACGTACAATACGAACGTACAATCAGAGGTTTGGATGGCTGACACAGAGCAAACAGAGCAAGAAGTACGCGTGGCCGAGGAGCCGGTGACGCCCGCGGCGCCCGCTGAGAACCAGGCGCCCAAGCCGCAAGCCGAGCGTCCGCAGAATGATCGTCAACCGCAAGGCCAGCGGCGAGAAGGCGGTCAGGCGCCCCAAGGCCAGCGGCGCGAAGGTGGACGTCCGCAGGGTGATCGTCCGCAAGGGGACCGTCCGCAAGGTGACCGCGGGCCGGGTGATCGTGGGCCAGGTGATCGTGGGCCAAGCCGGGGCGGTCCGCACGGTAGCCGGGAAGGCGGCCGGGGAGAGCGGGGCGAACGCGGGGACGACCGGCGCGGCGGCGATCGCGGCCGCTTCGAAGGTCCGCCCGAAATCGACATCGAAAAATTGATTTCCGATCCGTTGTATCTCGACAACCAGGCGCACGGCGTGGTCAGCCGCATGCGCGACATGGACTCCGGCACCAAGAGCCAATTGCGCCGTCTCTACAACGCCGTTCGCCGCGCCGTCCGCGCGCCGGAGAACGAACGGCAGCAGCAATTCGTGATGCTGCGGGCGCGTCTGGCTTACACCATCGCTCGTCATTCGCTGCGCAGCCTCGATTCGCTCGAAAAACTGCTGCTTCAGGTGACGCGCAAGAACGATGCCCGCGGCTACGAGCGCTTCCGCGATCTTTTCGAAGCGATTGTGGCTTATAACGAATAAAGAAACGAGAATCCAGGAACCCGCCTACATGAGTTCGCATACCGCGCAAACGGAATTGAAGCTGATTGGAAAGTTGATTGTGGAAGGTGACATCGCCTGCCAGACCGGGCTGCACATCGGGGCAGGGAAGGGATCGCTCGAAATCGGCGGCGCCGACAATCCGGTGGTCAAGGATGCATTCGGGCTCCCTTACATTCCCGGCAGTTCGCTGCGGGGGAAGCTGCGCTCGTTGCTGGAACAATCCTCTGGCATGGCGGTGCCGGCCGAGCTGGTGTATCTTTCCAAGCGCAAGGGCCAGGAAGTGCGCATTCATCAGAGCGAGCGGCCAGACGACGAAGTTTGTCTTCTCTTCGGGCGCAATCCGGGGCGCATGGAGCGTGTTTCGGGTGATTCGGTGGAATCCAGCGCCGCCACGCCCGCGCGCCTTACTGTCTATGACGCGCCGTTGATTTCCGAAAGTATCACGCCTCAGATGCGCGAAAACATGGACGACGAGCTGACCGAGGTGAAGAGCGAAAACGCCATCGATCGCATTACGTCGCAGGCCAATCCGCGCACGCTCGAGCGCGTGCCGGCGGGCGCCCGTTTCCACTTCCGCATCGTGCTGGACGTTCTGTGCCCGGAGGATCGCGAACTGCTGCCGCGGCTGGTGGAGGGATTACGGCTGCTCGAAGACGACAGCCTGGGCGGCGGAGGATCGCGCGGGAACGGGCGCGTATCGCTTTCGAGTCTGAAGCTCAATTGGCGTGGGCGCAGTTTCTATGCGTCCGGCTCCCCGGAACAAGAGCTGCTGGCCGGCTCCGATCTGGCAGGCGTGCAAGCACTGGTCACCGCATCCGATTTCGCGGAAAAACTCGCCGAGTAGGCATGTCTCCGGCTTCTTCTCATTTGAGCTTCGCGGTTCGCTTTCGTCCCGTGGGTCCGTGGCGCTTCGGTCCGGATTCGGGCGCGCGCGATCGCGTGGATTTGATCTATCACAGCGACGCGCTGTTTTCAGCGGTGTGCTCGGCGATGTCGCAGCTCGGGCTGGCGGAAGAATGGCTGCAGGCTACGGCCACCTCCGCCGATGCGCCCGCGGTGCGTTTTAGCTCGTTCTTTCCGTTTATCGGAGAAACGTTGCTGGTAGTTCCTCCGCGCAGTTTGTGGCCGCCTCCCGAATCCACCAAGGTGCGCTACAAGGGTGCGCACTTCGTTCCGCTTTCCGTGATTGAATCGCTGCTAGCGGAGAAAGCCATCGACGAGGACCGCTGGGCCGTGGATGGCGAGAGCGAATGCCTGGTGCTGGCAAACCAGGGGCGCGGGCCGTTTCGCGTCGCGTTACGATCCAGTGCCGGCGTAGACCGTCTGCAAAACGCCGCGGTTGAAGTTCATTCCACTGCGTGCCTGGAATTTACGCGCGCCGGAGGCCTCTGGACTATCGTTCAGTTTGCCGATGAAGCCGCCGCGTCGCAATGGAAGGCGCCGGTTCAGAGCGCGCTGCTGCTGCTGGCCGATTCGGGCTTGGGCGGAGAGCGCTCGCGCGGCTGGGGACGGTCGGAAGCACCGGAGTGGCAGCCGTGGACGCCGCCGCAGGCTCCCGAGGGCGATTCCGCGCACTGGTTGCTATCTCTCTATACGCCGGCTGAAAGCGACGGAGTGGACTGGAAGCGCGGCAACTACGCGACGGTGGTGCGGAGCGGCCGCATTGAAAGCAGCGCGCGTTGGGGTGAGGCCAAGCAGCCGACCACAATGATCGCCGAGGGATCCGTACTGCTGGCTTCGAACGAGCTGCGTGGCGCGGCCAGCAACGTCGCGCCTGAGGGTTTTCCGCATCCGGTGTATCGCGCCGGATTTGCAGTCACTGTTCCCATTCCCTGGCGGGTAGCGGCATGAAATATCGTTTGACCTGCCTTACGCCCACGCTGGTCGGCGACGGCCAGCGGCTTTCCCCCATCGACTACATGGTGTGGAAAGATCACGTCAACGTGCTCGATCAGTGGCGCATCTTCCGCCTGCTGGCCAAAGGCCCGCGCCTGGAAAGCTATCTCACGCAACTGAAGAAGGCCGACAAGCTCGATTTCGCCTCCTGGGGCGGCTTCGCGCAGAATTACGCCGGCCGCCGCATTCCGTTCGAGCACCCCAGTTCCACGCAGTACTGGGAGCGAACGCACGCCGAGCATCTTTTTATACCGACTTTCAGCACCGGCCCGAGCGGCCCGTATCTTCCGGGCACCGCCATTAAAGGCGCATTTCGCACGGGTGTGGTTCACGGACGGCTCACTGAGCGGTTTGTCACCGATCTCGCAGCGCGCATCGAATCGGAAGGCAGAATGCCGCGGCGTCCGGCCATCTCGGTGGAAGAGTCCGCGCTTGGCCCCTCGGGCGCCGATCCGTTGCGCGTCGTTTCAGCTTTTGATTCGAAGACCGTGCCGGTCACCACGTTCAAGATCTACTTGCTGCGCACGTCGACGCTGGAATCGCGCGGCGCGAGCAAATTCGAACTGGCGTGGAAACAGATTCCGCGAGGCAGCGTGAAGCGCGCCGAGGACTCCACGCCGGTGTTCGCGGAAATGGCCGGTCCGGGCAGCGTGTTCGAAGGCGAATGGCATCAGAACGCGTTTCTTTCGCAGCCTGAAATCGGCAAGGCCCTGCGCCGCCGCGCTCCTATGAACGTGGGGGCAATGTTCGAACTGGTGAACGCTTACACCGAGCAACTGCTGCGCATTCAGAAGCAGTATGCCGAGTGGACGGGACTGGCGTTGTTGAAGTCGACCGTGGAGCAGCTCGACGCGCGGCTGACCACCGTGCGGGAAGCTCAACGAGGCTGCGTGCTGCCGCTGGGTTGGGGCGCGGGCTTTCTATCGAAAGTCGCGATCCTGAATACCCAAGACGAGACCTATCGGGGCATCTTGCGCCAGGTGGGTTTGTACGCGCGCGCCATTCAATCCGGCCTGCCGTTCCCGAAGACGCGGCGCATTGTTTTCTTGGGGAATCAGCCGGCCACTTTGCCGGGATTCGTGCATTTGGAAGTGACTGCCTAGTTAGCCGGCAAGGGTGCGGCTGCACCCTGGTTTCAGCAACGCAGCTGAACCGCCGCGCTCCGATCGCGAAACCTCTATTGCGGGCTGCCGCGTGCAATGATCGCTCAGAACGTGAAGCGTGCGATCAGGGTTCCGGTGCGCGGAAGCTGATACAGTTGCCCCACCACTGCGTTTGCCGTGACGGACGGTGCCACCTGTGGACCGGAAACAGTTTCGTTAATCACACCAAAGCCGGCCGCGTACTGGCCGTAGGAATTCTTGCTCGGCGCGGCGCCGGGATTCGCTGTGCTTGGGTTGCCGATCTGCGTGCGATTGAAGATGTTGACGAATTCAGCGCGGAGTTGGAGCGACAACCGCTCTTTGAAGCGGAAGGTCCGGCTGAAGTTGAAGTTCTCTTCCGGCCGGCGTGCCGAACGGAAGTCGCCGTAATAGGTTCCCAGCGCGGGACCGAACGTTCCGTTCGGCGGGTTGACCCAGGCTTTGGGATTCAGCACGAGATCCGTGTAGGGATTGATGCAGCCGCAATTCAGGTTCTTGATGTAGAGCGGCTGTCCTGGCACGCGAAACATCTCGCTGCCGCCGATGTAGTTGGTGTTGGTGGCGGTGGGGGGCGCAAGCGGAAAGCCGCTCCCGTACTGCAGGAAAGCGCCGAAGGCCCAATCCTTGGTCACCGCGGATGCGAACCTGTTGCTGAACCAACTCTGCGTCGTGTACACGATATTCGTGTTGAACAGGAACGGTTGATCGGTCGGCTGCAGCGACTTCACCGACTCCACGAACAGGTTGGGCCGGATGCCCACCAGCGACTTCGACCAGGTGAATGTGCTGTTGACTTGCAAACCATGGGACAGCCGCTTGGTTCCCTTGACCTGCAGCGAGTCGTACCAGGTTTGACCGGTTGGTGAGTTCAGGACGCCTATGGTGCTGAACTGCGGGAAGGGGCGCAGCGCGTTGAGCAACGTGTTGCCGGTGGAGTAGCCGGGATACGGAAGGAAGTTGCCCACTCGAGCGATCACCGCCGCATTTGACAGCGTTTGCCCGAGCAGGAGGTTGTCCGCCGGATTCGTATATGGCGAGAGCCCATAGGCCGCAAACGCTTGTGGCGAGACTTGATTTATAAAGCCATAGGGACCCACCGGTGCGGTTGTTGTGCCTCCATTCCACCAAACGCCGCGGTTGGCGACATAGGACGCTTCAACCACAGTATTGGGAGTAAGCTCGCGCTGCGCTCCGATGCTCCACTGATTCTGGCGCCCGGGCCGTGCGGCTTGGGGGTCAACATATTCCAGGAAGCCGCTGGTGGTGGAGCCGGGCAGCGGGGTCTGCGCCGAACTGAAATTGGGCCATACCGGCTGCGGAATGGTCCCAGGCGTATTCAGCGTCAGATAAGAATCGATACCGGTGGGAGTGTTGGTTACGTCGGCCGTATTTTCGAGCGTGAGATCTGTCGGCGGCGCGTAAACGACGCCCCATCCTCCGCGGAGAACGGTCTTGGAATCGAGCTGAAATGCTACGCCGAGCCGCGGTCCAATCGCATACGGATAAGGCGAAGCGAAGCTGCAATTGCAGGTGGCCTGAAAGATGGCCGCACCCAGGTGTCCGCCCGCCGCCGGGTTCGGCGTATTGATGCCGAGATCGGCTGAACGCCCGTATTCTTCGGTGGTGACGGTGGCCAGATCCCATCGCAAACCGTAATTTACGGTGAGGCGCCGCGTGACCTTCCACGCATCCTCGATGAAGAGCCCCCACTGCGACTTGAACATGCGTGAATCCACGGGCGCGTATTGCGTGGCCGAAGTCACGTCACCCAACAGGAAATTCGCATAAGGGAATCCGGATTGATAAGCCCCGGTAACCAGCGCCTCCGGCATGCCCGTGGCGCCTGGGTTCGTAACCGTTCCCAAGGCTGAGTTCGGAACGCCAAGATTGGTGAGACCCGCGAAATTCAAACCAACGCCGGTCGGCGGCGCTTGAATGTAGGCTTGCCACCAAACTTCCGCTCCGGCTTTATAGGTGTGATTCCCGCGGATCCAAGTGACATTGGCGTTCGACGCCGGCCGCTCCACATGGGTGTGCGTATGCGCCAAAGCATTGCCCAGTTGCTGCATTCCACCGAGATCTTGCGGGCTGGTTACGTTGCCCGCGATGATAGTCGGAAAATTAAAGCTTCCCTCGCAGCCCTGGAGTTGTAACATGCCCGCGCAATTCACGGTCTTGCCGCTCTCGGTGTAAGGGCCGTCGTCATAAAAATAGATCAACGAGTACCCCACTCCGGCGTGCACCAGGAGCGTGGGCGTCACTGTGTAGTCGTAGTTCAAGCGTGAAGTGGGACCGCCGATCGGAATCGAGCCGCGCGCGCCGGTGAGCAGATTCGGCAGTCCGTCGGCGTTTCCATTGGGATAAGTGAACTGGGCGTTGGTGAGAGTGCGCTGGAAATAGAACGACAGTTTTTGCTGGGAATTGATAATGTGATCCACTTTGATGGATGGCACATCGGTAATGCGTTGCCCAAGATTGTAACCATTGTAGTTGTTATATAAGTTGCCATTCGATAACGGCGGCAGCAGATTCTGAATGGCCACCGCCACGGGACTGAACGCCGATTTGGGAATAATATTGCCCGGGAACGGGTCCGCCACCTGCTGTCCGTTGCCCAAGGTTCTTCGAGTACCCGGATCGTATATTTCGTTGGCATACACCGGGCGGCCTAAAGCGTCCGTGGCGATGGGAGCGGAAGGAACTCCTAAATTCGGATTGAATCCGGCGCCCCCGTTGGGCGAGATCGCCGCGAAATTGCCGGCCTGATACTGCGCGTTGGGCAGGATATCGGTAAACGTCAAAGCTTGGTCTTCCTTGTAACGTTCGTAGGAGAAAAAGAAGAAGGTTTTGTCCTTGCCGTTATAAACCTTCGGAATCCATACCGGACCGCCAAACGTCCCGCCCCAATCGTTTCGGCGGTTGGAAGGCCGGAATTCGCCGCCCGACGGATTTCCTGGAGTGCCGTTGTTGAACGAAAACGGGTCGCCCGCGTTCAGGAATTCATTCACGAAGTATTCGTACGCGGTGCCGTGAAATTGGTTGGTGCCCGACTTCATGATGATATTGAACAGGCCGCCGCCGGCCTGGCCGAACTCAGCATCGTAGTTGCTGGTCTGGATCGCCATTTCCTGAACCGCATCCGGACTCGGTTGCCCCTGTTGGATGGCGAAATTGTTGGGCGGCGTCACGTGGTTGGTGGCATCCAGTCCCTCGATACGGTAAGCGGCGGTATTGGTCGGCGCGCCGTCCACGATCATGTTGTAGTTCGCGAAGTAATTCACGCCCGGCAGAAAAACGACGGAATTATATGGATTGCGGATGCCCAGGCTTCCGGCGTTGGATGTGCCGATGCCGAGCACCGGCAGATCATCCAGTTGCTCCAGTGTGATGTCGTGCGCGACGTCGCCGCTCTCGGTCTTGAGCAAGGAGGCATTGGCCTGCACCGTGATGGACTCGGTTGTGGCGCCGACTTCCAGGGCCATATTGAGCGGCACCGTTTGACCGGCGTCCACCGTGAGACCGGTGCGAGTAAACTTCTTGAATCCCGGCGCGGTGACGCTCACGCTGTAAGGTCCGGGTGGCAGACGGGTGATGGTGTAGGCGCCGGTCTCGGTAGTCACGGTTGGATACGGCGCATTGGTGTCCGTATTTCTAGCCTCAATACTGGCGCCTGCGATAACCGCGCCCGCTGGATCGGAAACGACTCCTGTAATCGTACCCGTGCCGGCCTGTCCGAACAGCAAGGTCGAAAAGAAAACGAAGAAAAACGCGATCGCTACTAGGCGCATGTATTCCCCCCTGGTAAGAACCCGTTTGCAAGCAGCGGCAAAAATAATATAGCGGCCGAATGCCGAGGTCAAGGGGGGCACATTTGATAATTCGGATCACCGATCGTGACTGTGGTTCCGTGTGGTTGTTTCGGCGCTCAAGCAGTCACCCTGATCGAGGGCGGATCGGTACAAATGCGGAAGCGCAAATCAGGAAGGTGACCCCGCGCGAACTCGCGTTGAATCGAAGCCTTCCTTGCGTACCACCTTGCGCGGCGCAGCGAATATGGACAAGTCCGCGGTGCCCTGACGTTACAGTCCATAGGCGGTCTTCAGAATGTCCCCGGCTCGCTTCAACAGTTCGCCGCGATTTCCGACCCACGAAGTAGCGTCGTAGTAGTAATACCAAGCCACTCCCGGATAGTAATGTTGCAGCATGGGCGCGCACATCTGGCGGCAGGGGATGCGCTCGCTGAAGATCTGAAGCACTTGCAAATCGGGACGCAGGCGGAACCATTCCGCGGCCCGGCCCTCGGAGTGGAACCCGACCTCCGCATCTCGCGTCGCGGCCGGGCCAAACGCACGAGTTAGTTCCGCAATCGTGACATTCGGGTTCACCTGGACGCCTTCCACCCCGCTTTTGTCCCGGTAGAGCCATGCCGTGACGTTGATGGCGCCCAGGGCGTCCCGCGTTGTCAACGGAGGATGCGCAGTCTTTCTGTATTGGAGTGCCGCGTCGGGCAAGCGCGAATCGCAACGAGGACTGTCAATCGGTCTAGAATTGGGGATTTTCGGCATACCTCAACTCCTTTCGATCAGAGTCCAGGTATAGCACAGGCTCGGTAATTCGCTTCGTTCCCGCTCACACCGGGACGCATCCAGCGCGAAGCCAACGACACAACACGCCTATTTCACTTCAGCCGGCGTGGACGTCGCCGGACCCATCCCGACGATTTCGAGCGTGACTTCATCGTCTTTAGCGCCGTCGTAGTGGATCTGCTTCCCATAGTGGGTGACGAAACTTCCAGCCGGAATCGGCGTGGTGCTGTCGGGATCGTACTTGGTGCCGGTGCCGACCCACCACGTGCCGGAGATCACCGTGATGTAGCGGTTATTCGGATGGAAATGCGGATGGCTCATGTGGTGCGGAGTCCACTTGGTGAGGACGACGTAGAGGCCAGGCTTAGACGGATCGCCCACCAGCACCGCTTGTTGGGCGCCGCCGGCATTTCCAGTCCAATGAATCTGGTTGGGTAATTGATAGGCCAGCACCTTGGGATCGGGCTGGGCAGCGTGGACGGAGAAGACGCCCGCGCATATGGTGAGCGCAGCAATCGGGAGCAGGGCGCGAAAGGCAATCTGGTGACTGTGCATGCTGCTCATCTTATCGCTCTTGTCAAGAGCCGGTGATTTGATAGGATGGCCGCATGGCATCCCCCGAGGTTCGCCGCCTGCGGCTCCAAGCACCCACAGGCGAATTCAATTTAAGCCGGCTGGAGCGCGTGATTTACGGGCCAGGCAAGATTGCGGCGTTGAAAGACGAAATGGAGCGGCGCGGGTTGAAGCGCGCCGTGGTGGTGACCACCGATGTGGTGGCGAAGCTCCCGATATTAAATGACGTGACCGGCGCCCTGGGCCAGCATTGCGCTTCGGTGTTCTCAGGCATTGTCCAGCACGTGCCGCGCGGCACGGTGAATGAGCTCGAAAAAGAGATCGAGCGCGTGGACGCCGACAGCCTGGTGAGCCTGGGCGGCGGCAGCCCGATCGATTCCACCAAGGTTGCCATGTATGGCCTGCTCGATAAGCGCGAGATGGTACACATCGCCGTGCCCACCACGCTATCAGCCGCGGAGTACACGCACGCGGGCGGCGTAACGGATGAAACCACGCGCGTGAAGAGCGGCGTGTACGATATGCGCGTTCTGCCGCGCACGGTGATCAACGATCCGGTGCTGACGCTGGCCACGCCGGACTGGCTGTGGGTATCCACCGGGATTCGCGCGCTGGATCATGCCATCGAATGCGCCTACGCCATCCGGCATCAGCCCATCAGCGACGCACTGGCGGCCAAGTCGATCGCGCTGTTTGTGGAGCATTTGAAAGCTTCCATCACCACCGGTGGCGATGAGCAGCTGGCGCATCGCGGGCACTGCCAGTTCGCGTCGTGGTATTCGATTTATGGCGCGATGAATACGCGCTTTGGCCTTTCGCACCTGCTGGGACATCAGATTGGACCGCGCTGGAACGTGCCGCACGGCATCACGTCGTGCATTACGCTGCCGAACTCGATGCGTTTTATGGCGGAGCTCGCGGCGGATCGTTTTGGGCCCGTGGCGGAAGGCTACGGGATTCCGTTTGATCCATCTAATCCCAAGCCCGCCGCGCTGGCATGCGCCGACCGCACCGCCGAGTTTATCGCGCAGTTCGATGTACCGCGCACGCTGCATGAGGCAGGCGTGCCACGCGCGGAGATCGGCGAAATCGTAGGGCCCATCACGCACGAGCTGGCGCACATGGGCGTGGTGGACCGGCCGATGACCGAGCAGGAAGTTCTCGCGCTGCTCGAAGCTTGCTATTGAGTGTGAAAGCGCGTTTGCCGCTGAGCGCGGGCGCGATTTTGTTGGCGATTGCCGTCTGCAAGCTTGCGGTGCACCTCTATGCAGGCCGGCACTACGGTTACTTCGTCGACGAGCTCTACTATCTGGCGTGCAGCAGGCATTTGGACTGGGGATACGTCGACCAGCCGCCGCTCATCGCGCTGGTCACCTTCGTAGTGCGAGTGGTGCTGGGGCAATCCCTTGCGGCGATTCGTTTGCTGCCGGCGCTCGCGGGAGTAGCCGAAGTGTTGCTCACGGCGCTGATCGCGCGCGAGCTTGGGGGGAAGCGCTTCGCCCAAGCATTGGCGGCGATGGCCGCGCTTGTTGCGCCAGGAATATTGGGCGCCGACGGCATTCTGACGATGAACGCCTTCGAGCCTTGGTTCTGGATGGGCTGCGCGTACCTGCTGATCCGCTTGATCAAAACCGAAAACACAAAGCTGTGGATCTGGTTTGGTATTTTGGCGGGATTTGGGCTCGAAAACAAGTACTCCATGCTGATCTTCGGCGCCGGCCTGGTGCTGGGGCTCCTGCTGAGTGGAGAGCGGCGCCTGCTGCAGAACCGATGGCTGTGGATAGGAGGCCTGATCGCGTTTCTGATCTTCCTGCCAAACCTGATCTGGGACATCCAGCATCATTTTCCGTTTCTGGAGCTCCAGGCCAACATTCGCGCCAGTGGCCGGGACGTTCCGCTCGGCCCCGTCGCGTTCTTCAGGCAAGAGATTCTCTTGATGCATCCGCTGACGTTGCCTATCTGGCTGGCCGGACTTTGGTTTTACTTCTTCACCAAAGCGGGCCAGCGTTTTCGCGCGATCGGATGGGCTTGGATCTTTACCGCCGTAGTCATCGTTACGATGAGTCCGCGGGTCTACTATCTCTTTCCAGTGTTTCCCGTGCTGTTCGCGGGCGGGGGCGTGCTGTGGGAACACTTGCTGGCGCGGCCGAGGCTGGCGTGGCTCAAGATCGGTTATCCAGCCGCGATGCTCCTCGCCGGCGCAGTGCTTGCGCCGCTGGCGATTCCACTGTTGCCGCCCGAAACCTACATTCGATATACGAAAACCATCGGCCTCCAGCAGCCTGCGATCGAGACGCACCGGCTTGGGCCGCTGCCGCAGATTTTTGCGGACCAGTTCGGATGGGAAGAGATGGCGGCGGCAGTGGCGCGCGTGTACAACAGTTTGCCGCCGGAGGTTCGCGCGCGCACCGCGATCTTCGCGCAGACTTACGGACAAGCGGGAGCCATCGATCTGTTCGGCCCCAAGTACGGCTTGCCGCCGGCCATCAGCGGACATCAGAGCTATTTTCTGTGGGGACCGCGGGGCTACACAGGCGTGAGCATGATTGTGATGGACGACAGCCAGGAGACTCTGGAGCGGCTGTTCACCCGCGTGCAAAAGGCCGGCAGCGTGTATCATCCATACTCCATGCCCTACGAGCATTTCGATGTTTACTATTGCCAGGGAATGCACCCGCCGCTTGCGGAGCTTTGGCCTAAGTTGAAACGCTGGGATTAGCGCTGCTCGGAGACGGATTTCTCGGCCAGCTCGCCCAGGATGGGCAGTTTGTACATTTCGTCGTGCGAGGTTTTGATGATCATGAAGATCCAAGCTCCGAAAATGACGGCCTTCATGAGCCCGGGAAAGAGTTGGTGCATGGGCGGACCCCAGAACGCGAATCCAAACATGGGGCTGAGAACCCAATCGACCAAAAGCCACGCGACGAATAAGTACAGGCCCTGAAAGGCATGGAAACGCACGCGGCTATCGGAACGGAAGCGCGCCGAAGCCAGCACCACGATGGAGACAATCCAGCCAAGAATCGGGATGTAGCACAGCAGGGAAGCAGTGCGCGGGCTGATGCCATGCATGTAGTCGGCCGAAGGCGCGGCAGCAGCCGGCTGCCGGGCGCCGCAGACGCCACAGTAGGCGTCGTGGTTCCCGACAGATTTTCCGCATTGGCAGCAGTAAGGCATGAGCTTCTAATCATTATTACGTTACGATTGCGCGCTATGTTCCGGCAAGCTGAGATGCCTGTGATACGATGCGGACAAATGTGTATCCACAAATTCCGCCGAATGTGTTTTGCGCTGTTGCCAGCCTTGCTGGCGGCGGTCTTCGCGATTCCATGGGCAACGGCCCGGCCGCTCGAGATCTTCTTCATCGACGTGGAGGGCGGGCAGTCCACGCTGATCGTGAGTCCGTCCGGGCAATCGTTGCTGATCGACACTGGCTGGCGTGGATTCGAGGGGCGCGATGCAAACCGGATTGCGGCGGCGGCCAAG
The DNA here is from genome assembly GCA_963776805.1 of Bryobacterales bacterium. Lineage (GTDB taxonomy): Bacteria > Acidobacteriota > Terriglobia > Bryobacterales > Bryobacteraceae > Palsa-89. The sequence continues at coordinate 1,000,286 of CAVZOD010000025.1, read as the reverse complement.
GCGGCCAGGGTCAAGCAGATCGATTACCTGCTGATCACCCACTATCATCGCGACCATGTGGGTGGCGTGCCGCAACTGGCCAGTCAGATGAAGATCGTGAATTTCCTGGACCACGGCCCCAACACGGAAGACTCGAAGACCACCAAGGAAGATTACAGCGACTATGTCCGGGTGATCCAGCGCGGCGAGCATACGGTGGTGAAACCGGGCGACACGGTGCCGATCAAGGGCCTCTCGGTGAAGGTGCTGACGGCGGCCGGCGAACACATCCAGGCTCCGCTCGCGGGCGCGGGACAGCCGAATTCGTTTTGTGCTAGCACGCCCAAACGCGCACCCGACCCCACCGAGAATGCGCAGTCGGTGGGAGTGCTGGTGACGTTTGAAAACTTTCGCTTCCTCGACATGGGCGATCTGACCTGGAACAAAGAGCTGGAGCTGATGTGCCCCAACAATCCCATTGGAACGGTCGACGTGCTGCTGGTATCGCATCACGGGTTGAATCAATCCAATTCCCCGGCGCTGGTGGACGCCGTGCATCCGCGCGTGGCCATCATGAACAACGGCGCGCGCAAGGGAGCCAGTCCGGACGCGTGGCAGATTGTGAAGGATTCACCGGGCCTGGAAGATCTGTGGCAACTGCACTATGCGGTGGCCGGCGGCCAGGAACATAACGTGCCCGATCCGTTTATCGCGAATGTGGATGAACAAGGCACCGGGCAATATATCAAACTGACGGCCGAAGGGAACGGATCGTTCACGGTGTGGAACCAGCGCAACAAGTTCGAGAAGGTTTACAAGGCGAGCGGAAAATAGCCGGCCGCTGGCGATGCGTGCGCTGGGCGCCCCGCTGCTTCATCGCGCGGACCTCCGCATTCGACGTGCTAAACTTTCTGTCGATTCAACCGAACCCATGGATAGAGCCCCACGTGTGCCTGAGTTGCGGATCAAGTAAAGCCCGTCGCCAGGCTCCCCAAGGAACGCTGATTTGAAAGTGAAATGAGCGCCAAGCACAAGATTGCGGAGTTCACTGCGCGAGTGTTCGCCAAAACGTTGCCGGCCCGGATACTCTCATCACCGCGCCACTTCGCGATCTGGGAGTCCGCGGGATACCACATCGTGCCGGCCTATTATGAATCTCCAGTGCCTTCCTCCGCGGACCTGGCGCCCAGTCTATGGGAGCAGCCCTCCAAAATGGTCGGCGTTGACCTGCGAGATCGCGAGCAGCTCCGCCTGCTCGAAACCCTCCAGTCGCGCTACAAGCTCGAATATGACGCTTTCCCGCGGAGCGGCCCCGCGGATGGCCGCTTTCACTTGAACAACCGCTGGTTCGAAAAAGTGGACGCCGAGATATTGTATTCATTGATCCGGCATGTGCGCCCGTCACGCATGATCGAAATCGGATCGGGAATTACCACGCTTCTCTCAGCCGCCGCGATTCGCAAGAATCAGGAGGAGGATTCCGCGTACAGTTGCTCCTTTACCTGCGTAGAGCCCTCCCCCGTGCGGCTCAATTTGGGAGCCTTGCCTTCTAACTTCCAGGTGATCACCAAGCGCGCCCAGGATACCAGTCTGGATTTGTTCCAAGAATTGCAGGCCGGTGACATGCTCTTCATCGACTCAAGCCATGTCTGCCGCACCGGATCGGACGTCAATTACGAACTGCTGGAGATTATGCCGCGCTTGAATCCGGGAGTGTGGGTGCACTTCCACGATATTTTTCTTCCTTGGGAGTATCCCGAGTCCTGGGTTCTGGGGTCGCGGCGCTTCTTGAGTGAGCAATACCTGCTGCAAGCTTTTTTGGCCTTCAATCCGAAGTTTGAGATCGTCTGGGCTTCCTATCACATGCTGCAAGCGCATCCGGAAGCGCTGGACTCAGCCTTTGCTACTTTTCGGGTGGATATCACCGGGCCGGGAACCTTTCTGCCCGGCAGCTTTTGGATTCGAAAGATAGCGTAGGCGGGGCATTGCACCGTAGTGATTGCGCGAACCGGCATGCCTCGCCGGACGTGATTTCTCGGAACCCGTGGGAGCCGTAGTGCATCCCTCCAGCCCTGTCAACGCAAAGTAGAAATGTCCTATTCCCTGCAAAGTAGAAATGTCCGGTTTTGACCGAGCTGGTGGAGATTGCATGGTAGTCTGATTTCGATTCTCTGGGGAGTCGCGCTCCTGGGGAAGATTCAAGGCCGATGCGACGGGGCTGGCTCCGAAGTAATCGGCGGCAAACCCTCGGTCAACGGGGCCCTGCGGGGTACCCTCCGAGGGTTTTGCTTTGGATTTTGACAGGCCCATTACTTGGGTGGAGTCTCGGAGCGGAGGCCTTGAATAGGGAAAGCGCGAAGCTGCCGGGCCGATTTTGCCCGGCCTTCCAATTGCGTTGGTGCAGGTTTTCATAGCGACTCCGGCTTGGCGCCGGAACCTTCTGAGGCCTGCCAGATTTTGGGCGACTTTTTCAGATCAAAGTTTTTACACCACTCACTGGCCTGGCTGGGTTTCAGCGCACGCCGTGCCTTGCCGAGCGGCTTGGGTGGTGCAAGCTTGGGACGTTGCTCGCAGATAGAAACACTCAGATAGCGATCGCGGAATCGAATTGCCACCTCGCCGTCCCGCCGCTTCTCAACCCGGATGGTGGCGCCTCGCAGTCCAGTGCGAATGTTCTGGCGTGCGATCTGGTAGAGCTTGGTGTCCAACTGGATGGTGTAGTCGTTGTTCACGCGCCGGCTTTCCACATGGCTGAGAATCGCAGCCAGATCGTGCTGCTTTTCCAGCGGCCGGTGGGCATCGTCCGCACTGGCCGGCACCACTGCTAACGTGGTGTTGACCCAGGGCAGAAACTCACTTTCCAGATAGTGATTGGCTTGCTCCAAGGTGGTGACTCCAGCGACTCGCATTCCTTTCACTAACCGGTCCTGAGCGGTCAAAAATCCACGTTCCACTCGCCCTTTGGCCTGCGGACTGTGCGCTGCGATCCAGGCGATGGATAGCTCTCGCAATGCCCGCCCAATCTGCGTCGGCGGCATCTCTACCGCGTCCTTCTCCACTCCGGGCTCATCGCGTTTGCGTTTCTCCGCGGTCTGAAACAAGCTCGCCTTGTCGGTATAAAATGCCAGCGGCCGTCCGTACTTTTTCACGTAGCTCTCCAGCAGGTTCATGTTTTCCACCGTCGAGTCGCTGGCCACAAAGCGCGCGAACCAGCGGCCGGTAGCATCGTCGATCATGTTGATCAGCAGGATCTCTTCTCCGCGTCCTTCCAGCCACTTGTGATCACTGGTGTCCCACTGCACCAGTTCGCCAAACCGGCCGCGACGTGGACGCCATTCGTGGATTTTCTCAACACGCTGCTGGCGGGCTCGCCACAGCCTGGCCTGGATCATCCACTGCCGCACCGTCTCCCGGCTGACCTCGATGCCGTGTTTCTTGGCCAGGTATTCCGATCCCAGCGTCGGTCCAAACCCCCGATATACCGGCCTCTTCAAGATGGCCACTGCCTCCTGTTCGGTCTCCACAGGAATCTTGCGATTGGACCGTAGCCCTCGCAACGCATGTACCACAGCCTGATCACCGCGCCGCTTCAGCGCTCGCAGCAGACGCCGTACATGCCGTTCGGTGATGCCCAGTTCCTCGGCGGCCTGCTTCTGCGTGATCAATTTCTTTTTGGCCTTTTTGAGGGCCACCAGCCGGTCTCGCTCGGCTTGCGTCATCAGTAGTTGTCCTTCTCGCACCTCCCCAGCCTGGAGGTTGTCAATAGGACATTTCTACTTTGCGCAAATAGGACATTATCACTTTGCGCCGACAGGACAATTCTCCTCCAGCATTTTCCAATCGAAGGATGAGCATGAAAATCGGACAGGGAATGAGGAGGCCGCGCAGCGGCCGACTTCCTTTCTTTGGTTTTTGGTTTTCAGAGAGAGAACGGTGGTTATGGTCGCGAGCGGTCGTGGGAAAGTGGGAAACCTGCTTTTGGTTTTCCACTTTTCCATGGACGCGAAGCCGGGCGGTGGGAATGTGGGAATCTCGCGCTTTCTGCGAGATTTCCAAGGGACGGTGGAAAGCGTGGGAAACCCGCTCTTGGTTTTCCACGCTTTCCACGGGCCCGGCATTTCCACGGCCCTCCGTTAGCGGAACTTCGGCAAGGACGGCGTCTGGCATTGCCGAAGCAGCTTGGCCTTGGCCGCGCTCATCCGGCGAGCGCATTCGGTGTCGCTGATCGCCAGCGACCGCTTTTCCAGTTCCCGCAAACTCAATCCCGGTTTCAAAAAGCTCTCCCCTTCGGGCAGCGATTGCAGTTTCTCGAACGGCGTCCGGTAGTCCTCGATCTTGTATTTGCGTTGGCGTTTGCCGCGCTCGTCCAAGCTCACTGTCGCGAATCCGCAGGGCCGGTGAAAGTTCAGGTACGGATTTAAATGCTCGGCGTAGAAGTTCTGCAGCTCCCCGGCGTGTGCGCCGGCGATGTGTCCGTAGCCGATCAACTTGCGGATCACCGCACCGTTCTTGCCTTCCACCAGTGCATTGTCCTGGCTTCGGCACGCTCGGCTCTTGGTGAATTCGGCGTGCAACTTCCGCAGCATTTCCGCCACTCGATGGTTGATATACTCCGAGCCGTTGTCGGCATGAAAACCGCGGATCGGAAATGGAAATTGCGCCAACACCGCTGCCAGCACCGGCATCAGATAGGCCTCGCTGATCTTCTCGGCGCAGCCCACCACTTGCCATTGCGTCACCGCATCCACGGCGTTGATGTGATACACGCCCTTGGTTCCCGCGCTGTCCCCTTGATGCACCGTATCCACGCGCACATACCCCGGCCGCCCTTCCGGATCGGGCTTGCGCCGCTGTCCGATGGCGGCCGCAGTGGACTGCGTCGGTTCGAACACCGCCGCCTGGTTGCGATAGCGCGCGCTCGCCCGCAGGTTGTACAAGTGCGCCACGCTGATCTTCGACAGTCGCTCGCACTGCTTCTCTCCGAACTGTTCGTAGGCGCGCTGCAAGATCCGGCGCGTGGCGGGTCCGCTCAACCGCCTGTGTGCCCGATCCACGTCCGCTAACAACGCAATGTCTTCCGCCGTGTACCTCACTGCGAACGCGTGCCGTTGGTACGACTGGGGCCGTATTACGCCGCAATCGAGATACGCCCGGATCAACCGCGTGGTCTGCGCCTCGCTCAACCCGGTCACTTTCCGCAGGTAGGCCCGTACCAAGCCCCGCTCGCCTTTTCCCAAACTTCGGTACTTCTGCGCCGCCAATACCCGCTCCACCCACAGGTATCGTTCCTCCCGCCCGCCACTGCTGAACTCGATCGGCTCGCTCGACCGCAAAAACTCTCGGATCTGATCCCGGCTCAGGCTCTCGGCATTCTGCATCCGTATCTGCACCCGGCCGCGCCACGCCTACCCCATTGTTCCCGTTTTCATGCTCATCTTCCATTGGAAACCGCCCCAGCCAATTCACTAGTTTCATGCTCATCTTGCGTTGGACAATTCTCTCCCTTGACCGATTCTCGCTAAGGGCCTAGAATGATAGAAGATTTGATTCTCGTCTGGCGGTGAATTGTATGAAATTAAAGCACTTCTCGGCGTTGTCCGGCGTGTTGGCGATCGGTTTGGCCGGCGCCTATCTGCTGGCTGCGCCTCAGTCGGACAAAGATGATCAGAAAAGCGATGATCAGAAGGCTGCCACCACGTCACACGACACGGTGGCGAAGCCGATGACGGCGAAGCAGAAGAAAAAGCAGGAAGAGAAGCTGCGCAAAGAGCTGGAAACGCCTTACAAGAAGTGGCTGAATGAAGATGTTGCTTATATCATCACCGACGAGGAACGCAAGGCATTCAAGAGGTTGAGCACCGACGACGAGCGCGAGAACTTTATCGAGCAGTTCTGGCTGCGGCGCGATCCGACGCCGGACACCGAAGAGAACGAGTTCAAGGAAGAGCATTACCGGCGCATCGCCTACGCGAACGAGCGCTTCGCTTCCGGTATTCCAGGGTGGAAGACAGATCGCGGCCGTGTCTATATTGTCTATGGTCCGCCCGACGAAATCGACGATCATTCTTCCGGCGGCACCTACGATCGTCCGATTGAAGAGGGCGGTGGAACCACCTCCACGTTTCCCTTCGTCGATTGGACCTACCGCTACATCGAAGGCGTTGGCAGCAACATAAAGATCGAGTTCGTGGATCACCACCATGAGCGGCGAGTTCCGCATGACCATGGATCCGTCGGAAAAGGACGCTCTGACATATGTTCCCGGCGCGGGCCTGACGCTGTACGAGCAGATGGGCCTGGCGGACAAATCGCAACGCTTCACCCGCACCGACGGGACGACGCTCGGAACCGGCACTCAGCCGCTGCCGGCCAGCATGGACGAGTTTGAGCGCTTGTCGCAGTTCGCGAATCTGCAAAAGGCTCCTCAGGTGAAGTTCAAGGATCTGCAAGCGGTGGTCAGTTCCAACATCCGCTACAACAATTTACCGTTCAAGGCCCGCGCGGATTATATCCGGATCACCGATTCCACAGTTCTGACCACTGTAACCATCGAGTTCCAGCGCCGCGACCTGCAGTTCCAGCAGAAGGACAACGTTTCCAAAGCGACCGTCAACATTTTTGGGCGCATCACCTCCATCACCGGGCGGGTGGTGAACACGTTTGAGGATCCCGTTACCATCGAGGTGCCTGCGGACCTGCTGCAGAAGGCGCTGGACGGGGCGTCCATTTATCAGAAAGAGATTCCGCTGGCGCCGGGGATGTACCGCCTGAATCTGGTCTGCAAGGACATTACGGGCGGCAACATTACCACCTACCCGATGGCGCTAAGCGTTCCGCATTTCGACGATGAGAAGCTGGCATCGAGCAGCCTGATCCTGGCGGACCTGATCGAAAAGGTGCCTACCCGGAGCATTGGGACCGGCCAGTTCGTGATCGGCGATACTAAGGTTCGGCCGCGTCTCACCGATATATTTGACCGGGACGAAAAGCTGGGAATCTACACGCAGTTTTACAACTTCTCGCCCGACGAGAAGACCAACAAACCCAATGGGTCCATCGAATACAACATCACCAAGAACGGCGACAAAGATCCGGTTTTGCACTACACCGAAGCCGTGACCTCCATTCCGGGGGCCTCCTCGCAACAGGTGACGGTGGAGAAGCTCTTACCGCTGCAATCCTTGACGCCAGGGCAATACACCCTAAAGATGAAGGTCACCGACAACAACAGTAATCAGGTGTTAACTCCCAGCGCCAATTTTACGGTAAAGTAAATCTAAGGTGGACAGTGTGGTGTATCTGTCCCCTGAAGCCTGTACGGAATGATGACGGGTCGGCCTAAACTCGCTGCCAGCGTGATTGCCGCGTTGATCTTGTCAGCGCCGGTGGCCTTCGCGGCCAGCGACGTGGCCCATCCGGGAACCATCGCCGGCGTAGTTCGGAACTCCAGCGGCGTGCCGCAGATGGGCGCGACGATTTTCCTGTTCAATCGGTCCGAAAAGCTGCTGGGACGGGTGCTCACCAACCAGCGCGGTCTGTTCGGCTTCGGCCTGCTCAGTCCGGATCTTTACTCGGTTCGTGTGTCGCTGGCCAACTTCGTGCCGGCGGTAAAGCAAAAGATCGCCGTGCAGCCGGGCATGCAAAGCTTGTTGTATGTCGATCTGGCCAGCGTATTCAGCTCCATCGAGCTGGTATATGCCAAGCCCGGCGACGGTGCTCTGATGAGCGATGACTGGAAGTGGGTGCTGAAGGAATCCGCCGCGACACGCCCGGTTTTGAGAATTTTGCCCGCCAGCAGCAGTACTGATCCGCCTCCGGCCCAGCCTGGCCAAGCCAATGTTTTCTCCGACACCAGGGGCATGTTCAATGTCTCGGGAGGCGATCCGGGGTCGCTTGGCTCGGCGGGCGCGCAAACCGATTTAGGAACGGCCTTCGCGGTGGCCACCTCCCTGTACGGCCGAAACGAACTGCAACTGAGCGGCAACGTCGGATCCAGCGCGCGCAATGGACTGCCCACGGCCGGCTTTCATACCAGTTTCAGCCGCGATGGGATCGGTCCGGAAGTCGCTCTGACGGTACAGCAAATATACTTGCCCGTGCGCGGCAGCCTGGCTAGCTCTACGGGCCAGCCTGACGGTGCGCCGGCTTTGCGGTCGATGTCGGTCTCCGTACACGACAGCATCGCCATTACCGAAAATTTGCGGATGGACTACGGCAGCTCGCTCGACTCGGTCAGCTACCTGGATCACGTGAACTCGCTGAACGAATTCGGGCGTCTGACCTACGATCTGGGCGCGGGCGGCAAAGTGAAAGTCGCCTATAGCTCCGGCGCGCCTCCAGTGGAATTGGCCATGACGCCCCGCGATGCCGAAGGCGATGCGGAAGCTTTGGCGCAGGATCTGGTGGCGCTGGCCGTGCTGCCTCGCCTGTCGTTGCTGGACGGACATTCGGCCATCCAGCGGTCCCAGGATGCCGAAATCGGCTACGAGAAGCAGATTCGAGATACCCGGTTCAACTTGAGCCTGTATCACGAGAGGGTCGCCAACAATGCAATGACCGTGGTGGCTCCCGACGGAGCATTTGCGCCGGGCGACCTGCTGCCAGACATCTCGTCTCAGAACAGCATTTTCGATTCCGGCACCTACCACCGGTCCGGGTTTGCGGCCTCAGTGTCGCAAGCGCTGGGCGATCACATAGAGATCGGTTCCTCGTTTGGAAGCGGCGGCGCTTTGGCCCCCGACGGTCAGGATCTGTCGGCGAGCTCGGCGGCGGGCCTGCGGGCTAGCCTTCAGACCGTGCAGCGTTTCTGGGCCTCCGCAAGGGCATCAGCAAGGCTGCCGCTTACGGGCACCATAATCAGCGGCAGTTATCAGTGGATGGATTACAACAACACCATCATGCCGGACCATTTCTACCTCACGCAGAGTCCATATACCGAACCGGGACTGAACGTCCGCGTGCGTCAGCCCATCCCGTCCGTGCCGGGGATGCCGGGGCGCCTGGAAGCCACCGCCGAACTGCAGAACGGCTTGGCGCAGGGCTATCTGCCCGTCACCGAGGGCGGCCAGCACGTGACGCTGGTACAATCGCCACGCGCGCTGCGCGGCGGGTTGAGCTTCATTTTCTAAAAAGCATTAACCACAGATAAACCACACATGGCCTTCGGCCACCCTGGGGGATGAAAACGCCAGCGAGGGGTTTGAAGCGCTGGAGCAGGTGAACCTTTCAGCGCAGTGGTGGGGAAAGCTCCGATGATAAACGCGGATAGAGAACAAAATACACGCGTTGTTCCGAAAAATCACGTATCGTCTTCAAAACACGGATTCTCGCAAAACCGATGGACATTTGCGGTGCACAGCATTTTTCATGTTCTATGGGTGGCCCGTCGCGGGCCATGAGTGGTTCATCTGCGGCTGATGCCGGCTGTTCCGCTGGTCCTCAATAGAGCGGCGGATAGTGCCTGGTCTGCAATTTGCGGCTGGGCTGGGGGCCCGGCCCGTCGCTCGATTGCGCGCGCGGCATCGGGTTGCGAAAATCGATATCCGCCATGTCGAACGATAGTGGCCGGTCCAGCACCATCTCCATGGTGGTTCCCTTGGCGAGGACTGCGTCGGGGCCGCGTGTGAGTAGCACACCAAGCAAGCCTGCCGTCACCCCGGCGGCGGCGCCCAGGCCAGCACCTATGCCCGCATGTCCAGCGGCCGAGCCCGCCAGGCCGCCAATGGTGGCGCCCACGCCCGCGGCTTCACCTACGGTCTTGACGTCGCCGGCTTTATCGCCCTCGCCCTGAATCTTGCCTTCGGATTTGTCCAGCGTCTCCGGCGCGCGCCCATCCAGGTTGTCCATGCGTCCCCGAAAATCGCGTGTCACGCCGTTGGGCAACGTCAGCGAATCGAAGCGGACGTACAGCTCGCCGCGCCCCTTCACGCGGCCCGGACGCTTTACCTCCGTGATCGTGCCGGCCACATAGCTTCCCGGAGGAATGATGACATGCCCGTTGACCAGAATCGGAAATACGCTCTCCAGATAAACTCGTTCGCCGGTCACCGCGGTTTTCGTGCTGATACTGTTGATCATGCTCAGGGGGATGCGGGTGCCCACCGCCACCACGAACTCATCGGGTTTGGAGGGAGCCGGGCGTTGCACCGGGGATGTCGCCTCGGGAGCGGGGGCCGCAGGAGGAGCAGGAGCCTGTTCTTGCGCGCATAGGGCGAGCGCGGCGGCCAGCGTCAGCAAGGCGGATCGAAGGTACATCGCGAATTCCCCTTCTCCAGTTTAAACGCAGGCCGCCGTTAGCGGGTTTCCGCAACCCGGCGAACGGGCCTGTTCGCCTTCTTGTCCTGATTCACCTTTCCCTGCGGCTTGGCCGCCATCAGTTGCAGCGGACCCGACGCCAGGAAGAACGCGAGCAACGCCGCCGGCCACAACTGCAGCAAAATGCGCTCGAACGACGTGCTGATTTCGAGCGGCAGGTTGTCCACATAAAGAATATCGATTAGTATTTGCGCGGCCAGCGCCAGGGGAAGCGCAATTGCGGCGGTAGCCAGCGACGCCCGGTCGCGCGCCTCCACTCGAAAGCGCACCAGATACCAATACAGCGCCAGCACCAGAGCAATCGGGATCAGGAAGCGGCCAAAATTGAACAGCACAATCACGAAGCCCTCCACGGTCACGATCCAACGCGCCGGGTCGGCCAGATGCTTGAGGATCGCCGAGGCGGGCTCCGAACTCAGGTCGCTCGGTCCGGCAACGCGCAGCTTGAAGTAGATCACCACCGCCAGCGGCGCCGCCAAACCCAGCGCCCAGTGCAGCAGCTGACGGCCTAGCAGCTTCCGCTCCCGAAACCGCAGCAACGCGATGGCACGCGCCACCAGCACGGCCGCCACGAAAACAATCCCTTCGTTTCTGGTCCAGGCGGCGAACCCGGCCATCACGCCTGCCAGCGCGCTGAAACGCAGACTCTCCGGATGCCGGTCCTGCAGGCAAAATAGCGCGAGCGTGGCCAGGATGTAGAAGCTCAATGGAACGTCGCCATAGAGTGCGGCGCTGAGCGCGATGAAGCTCGCGGTTGCGAGCAGCATCGTCCCGCCCAACAACGCGTACGCTTTGCCGCGTAAGGCCCCGAGCGCGCTCATCAACAGACCCACGGTGCCGAAAGAAAAAAGAAACGCGACGGCGATGGGCGCGCTGGTGGATTCTTGCCCGTTCAACTTCCAGCACCAAGCCACCAGCCCGGGCACCATCAGCGGATAATCCGGATGTGTCCAAGCAAGGTCGCTCGAAAAAGCGTCGCGCCAGAATGCGCCTGCGCGAAACAGGAATCGCGCCCTCAAATTCCAGATGGACCACGCGCCTTCGTCGCCGTGCGGATTGTATCCAACCGCGCCCAGGAACATCGTCAGGGCCAGCGCGGCCGCCAGCACGAACAAGGCGGTCAAATACCAGGGGACTGCCGGACCCTCTTCCCATGCGATCAGCGTGCCCGCTTTCCTTGCGAGCATGCCCAGCGCCAATGCAATCACGATGGCGCCGCCGGTCACCGACGCCAGCACCGTGACACCTGGCCCCGCCAGCGCGAGCGCCAAAAAGTACAAGCACGATACGATGCCCGAGCCCAACCCGACGCCGAGTGAAAAAAGCCAAACGTTATGCAGCGACCAGCGCATGGGCTGCGGAAACATCCAACGAACCAGGCCGAATCCGGCCAGCCACATCCCGGCCAGACACAACAGCAACATCACTGCTTCTCGCCCCGGCAGAGAGCCAGGCCGTTGCCCACCAGCCGGAGTACTCCCAGATGATTGGCCTGCAAAAGCTTCATGTCCATTTGTTTGCCGTGATAATTGAAGATCACCAGATTCTCGTGGACGGATGGCCTGATAATCGCGGGCGCAAGCGTGTATTGCGTGAGGTGGAATTCAGCCAGGGCGCTAATATCGGTGTCGGGAGTGTCCGAGAGATAGCCATACACGGTGTGGGGTTGAATTGTTTTGCGAAAATCGTTGAACCGGTTTTCGAACGCGGCCACACCGAACGCCTGAGTACGCTGGGTAGCGGCTCCCAAAACATCCAGCAGGAACCAGAAGCTGGAAACGAGCGCGATGGCCGCGAGCGACAGAACTGCAAATTTATAGCGCGCCAAGCCGATCAGTTTAACACTACGGGCTCACTGGAAGGTGCACGCCGGGAATGCTAATGGCGCCGTCCAGTTGCAACCGGATTTCGGGATTCGAACCGGTGGATAGAGGCAGCGTCAGGTTGATTTGATATAGCCCGGCGAAGCCTGGCGCAACGCCGGCATAGTCGATCGCGCTTGGGTCCACCGCCACTCCATCCAGCAGGATGGACAAATTTGCGCCGCTAACCAACGAAGCCGCACCGGCGGGCACCTGGCCATAAATGGCGGGCGGCGCCACTGCGCCCAGGCCCGTAGCATACAGGATCACGATATCGCCGGGTTTGGCGGGCGTGGCCGGCGTGAGAACCGATCCATCCGCTTCCGTTGCAACCGCGTTTTGAAGGTCCAGTTGGAAAAGCCCTGGCGCGGCGTCTGCCAGTGTCACCGCGATGGCCGGTCCCGCTAAGCCATCGATGGTCACCTGCACCACCGCCGACTGCGCGGTTTGATTGGGGGGAACCAGGAAGTTGATCTGTGTGGGAGAGACGTAATACAGGTCGGCGGGATAGTTGTTGACGAAAACCCGAGTCTCACTGGTGCCAAGCACGGTGGGCAGTACGCCGCCCTGGATATCGTTTAATGTGATCGCCGCGATGCTGTACGCCAGGTTCGCGCCGTAAATGGTGCCGAGCGTGTTGGCCGCCAGTGCGCCGGATTGGTTGTCAGCCGCGTTGACGATGCTGGCGGCGTCGTAAATGGGCGCCACTCGAGGCACGGGTTTTTCGGCCCCGAGCACGCACCAGACGGACAGCAGGGCCAAAGGGAAACGAACTAATGGCATCGACCTTTAGTTCGGAATTGGGCTTCAAACTCTCAGGAATATAGGCGCGCGTTAGTATCTCGGAACGGCCGGGTCGATCTCCAGGCTCCAGCCATCGATGCCGCCGGCCATGCTCTGGCACGCGCCTACGCCCTGCTCGCGCAGCCAGTGAACCACGTTCAAGCTGCGCACGCCGTGATGGCAAAATACGATCAGCGGCTTTTCGTCCGCCTGCGCGTCCAACCGCGCAAGCTCGGCCGGCACGCTGCGCATCGGAATCAGCTCTGAGCCTTCGATGCGCGCGAGTTGGAATTCGCCCGGCTCGCGGACATCGATCAAAGCGAGTTTCTCACCCGCCTGTAAGCGGCGCTGGATTTCCTGCGGCGTGACTTCGAGCGGCAGCGGTGTTTCCGTCATTGTTTGGCGGGGGGATGCGGGTCGGAAGTCATTTTGAAATCGTCGGTCTTGGCCGGGTCCACAAATTCCATTTTGACATTGGTGCCGGCGCCTTCGATATAGCGGTACGTCCAGTCGATATAGGGCACCGCTGGTACCGCATCGCCTGTGGTGTGATCGTCGATTTCATCGGGCGGCCCGTACACGATGTAGATTCGTCCGCGGTCAGTTCTCCAGCCGGGCTTGCCGGTCGCCGTTGGAAAATGCAGGTTCGCAAATATGATCCGCCGGTAATGCTCATCTTTGAACTCGTTTTCTTCAGTGCTGGGCGTGGGATCGCGTCGTTTCCAGAATTGCTCGATAAACGCTTCGCGTTCCGCATCGGTCTGCAAGGCCAGGAACGCGGCGCGTTCCTCGGGCATGATGATGTAGACCACGTCTTCATCCAGCCACTTGGTGTAAGGCGAAACCTTCGGCGCCTCTGGTGCGGCGTTCTGCCCAGCCTGGACTTGGGCGACGTAACGCTGTATGGGGACTTCGGGCGTACCAGGCGCCTTCGCTTGCCACGCGGTCAGCCCAACGGCGGCCGCGATCATCAAAATTCCAGCGGAAACGAAGGGCGTAAGCGCGGAACCGGGACCCTCCGTGGGAATGAGCAGACGGCGAATTCTTTTCACCAGATTTCCTCCTGTAGCGGCCAGGGCGGCTTCCGATGAGCCCCACCGGCATTGTTCCAAGGCAGCCAGCGCCACGGCGTATTGGCGCGCATCGCCACTCAGGGCGACCGCCAGATCGTCGCAGCAATTTTCGCGCTCTGTACGGATCACGCCGGAAATCCACCAGACCACCGGGTGATAAAACAACAGGCTTTCCACCGACGTTTGCAGCATGTTGACCAGGTAATCGCAGCGCCGGATATGCGCCAGTTCATGCAGCAGGATGGATTCGATCTGTGCGGCGGGCAAGCCGGTGAGCAGACCCACGGGCATCAGAATCACCGGACGCAGATGGCCCATCACAACGGGAACTCGCGCCAGGCAGGATTCGAGCAGCACAACCGGTCGAAAGAGCCGGAGACCTCGCGCCAGCACTGTCAACTGTTCCTGCCAGACAGCCGGAGCGGCGCAAACGCCTCTCCGTCGCAGACGCAGCGTCCAGGCCCAGCCAGCCAGATGCCGGAGGCAAAACAGCGCTACTCCAGCCATCCAGAAGGGAACCAGCCACGGCAGCAGGTCGGCCAATCGGAGCATCGACACTTCGGCGCCATCGGCCAGCACGGCCCCGTTGTTTGAAGGGAGCGCGATCGGATTTCCCGCCGCGCCTGAGACAGCATACCGGGGCGCAAGTCGCAGCAGCGTGACGCCGAAGCATAGCAGGATTACGCACATCGCCAGGCATGCGGCCGTGTAGCGCGCGGGGGCCGAGCGAGTGGCCGCGAGAACGCCCGCCAGCACCACCGCGACGATCGCGCCCTGCCAAAGAGAATGAAACAGAGTCCAACCGATCGCGCCCGCCAGCGGAGTTTGCAGCCACGCTTCCAGCCAGATCATTTGGCCCCCTTTTCGTATTCATCCAGCAACTTCCGCAGCTCAGCCAATTCCTGTTTCGAAGCCTTGCGCGAGGAAAGCGCGCCCATCAGCAGATTGGTTGCCGATCCCCCGAAGGCCCGCTGCAACAGGTCGCCCGCCAGCCGCTGCTGCGTCCATTCACGAGGTTGCGCGGCTTCATAAATGTGCGCGCGCTGTTTCTCGTTCCGCCGCACCAGGCCTTTTTCCGCCATGATCTGCATGAATTTCAGCACGGTGCTGTACTGCGTCGGTTTGCGCCGGCTGATGGTTTCGTGGACGTCGCGCACTGTGCTGGGCCCGCGGCTCCACAGGACCGTGAGAATTTCGAGCTCGGCTTCGGTCGGCCGGGGTGGCTGGCGTGACATACGAAGACATTACTACGAAGGAATTACTATGTCAAGCGGAATCGGCTCTTATCGAAACAGCCGTTCGTCCCACACTACCGGCTGCGGCTTAGTTGTCCGAAGCTTGCGAAACCCGGGATGCGTCTGGTTGATGACCACATTGCGTTCCGCGCGCGCCACCACCGATGGCACCATCAGAACCGTGGAGCGCGCTTCGTCGTACCAGTCATCGCCAAAACGCCGGCTCGCTCGCTGATCGGACGCGTCCCAGCCTCGAACCTTCGCCGCATCCAGTTCCTCAACACTTACGCCCTTGCCAATCAAAATCTCGATCCAGGCGTGATACTTGGGCACCCGTCCGATGTTGGCGTTGGCCAGAATCTCCAGCATGGCGCCGGCATAGGTTTCGGCGGCATAAATGACGCGCCGTCCCGGTGAGTTCCAGCGCCCGCCGAAGGCTGCCGCTCCTGCTCCATCGAAAATCGGGCGACGGCGATCGGCGATTCGATGCGCTCGCCGCAACGCTACATTCCAGCGTCCGCTAGGCCGGGAGGCCATGGAATATTTTAGCGAGAAGTTCTTCCACTTGACGGGCGCCGAGCTCGGTCATGGCGGCATCGATGGGAGTTTTTCTGCGCAGGGCAGGATGCGGGGTAATTAAGAATCGGTGTGCGTCCTCGCGGTCGCCCCAGACATACTCGGCGTTCGCCACTACTCTCGCCACGCGTTCGGTGCGCTCGCTCTCGGCCGGACTCAACCGGTCGCGGCGGCGCTTAAACGTGGCTTCAGGAACAATCCGGTTCATGAGTTGCTTCTGCTCGATCCTGCGCGCGAAAACGCGGCTGGCTGTTTGCCGCAGCGCCGCCTTGGGTAATCCTTCCGCGACTGCGTCATTGAGCGCCGCCAGCGATGCCAGACGCCGGCGCAAGACGGGCCTGCCGCCCAACACGTCAGCGATCTGAGTTACCGCAATCATGTCCTGTATCATTTTACCTGTATTGTGGTATCAACTGATGCGGTTCGCGAGCCGAGGCCGAGGGTCAAGTCCGTTCCTCCTCCACCTGGCGAAGCCGGCGCGACAGAAAATCGATTTCCAGCTGATTTGTAGCTAAGCCGAGAGCTTGTTGGTATGCCGCGGCGGCCTCAGCGTGCCGATGCAGCCGCCTCAGTAAATCCGCTCGAGCGGCGTGAAACAGGTAATACTGATCCAAAGAGCCTGAAAGATCGCCGATTCGTTTCAAACCCTCCTCGATCCGCCCGCTCATCGCCACCGCCGCGGCATGATTCAGCGCGATCACCGGAGACGGATTCCGTTCCATCAACACTTCGTACAGCGCGGCGATCTGAGCCCAATCGGTCTTCGAAGAATCTTCCGCTTCCGCATGCACCGCCGCAATGGCTGCCTGGATCTGATATGGTCCCGGCCGGCCCAGCTTTAAACCGCGCTCCACCAGCATCAATCCTTCTGCAATCGCATCCCGATCCCACAGCAAGCGATCCTGATCCTCCAGCGTGACCAATTCGCTCTCCACCACGCGAGCCTCCCGGCGCGAATCATGCAGCAGCATCAATGCCAGCAGACCGATATT
This sequence comes from Bryobacterales bacterium, assembly GCA_963776805.1. Taxonomy (GTDB): domain Bacteria; phylum Acidobacteriota; class Terriglobia; order Bryobacterales; family Bryobacteraceae; genus Palsa-89. Next base: position 983,472 of record CAVZOD010000025.1, on the reverse strand, counting down.
CTCGGCATCTTGCGGAAGCAGCTCGCACAACATCCGGCCCAGGCGAATTGCTTCAGAGCACAGATCCTCGCGCATCAGCTTGGCGCCTGAAGTTGCGGCGTAGCCTTCATTGAAGATCAGATAAATCACTGCCTGCACCGTAGCAAGCCTCTCGGGAAGCCGGTCCGGGGATGGCACCTGATAAGGAATCCGCGCCTCTTGAATTTTTCGCTTGGCGCGCACCAGGCGCTGCGCAAGCGTCGCTTCGGGAACCAGAAACGCCTTGGCGATTTCAAGAGTCGACAGACCGCCGAGCGTGCGCAGCGTCAGCGCCACCTGCGCCTCGCCGTTCAAGGCGGGATGGCAGCAGGTAAAGATGAGGCGCAGCCGGTTGTCGGGAAAGTGCATCGGATCTGCCTCGAACTCGGGACCCTCGGCCTCCGCTATCGCAGCCTGATACTTCAAGGAATCCTGTTTTTCGAGCCGCGTCTTTTCCTTCCGCACCCCATCGATCAGCTTGCGATGCGCGGCCGTCATGATCCAGGCCGCCGGGTTGTCCGGAATTCCTTTGGCCGGCCAGGAGGCGAGCGCGGAAGCAAACGATTCCTGCAGCGCCTCCTCGGCGCGGTCGAAGGAGCCGGAGATTCGGATCAGGCTGGCGACGATCCGCCCGGATTCCTGCCGGAAGACGGACTCCACCGCCGAACGAATGTCATCCATCCGAAACCGGAGCGTGGCTGGCAATCGGCTCCGCTCCGGGGCCCTGCGTCATGAAGCGCATCGGCCGGATTTCGATGCAACCTTCACCGCCCTGGCAAGCGGTTGGAATTTTGGCCGCCCAGTCGATGGCTTCGTCCAGGTTCTCGCATTCCAGAATGTAGTAACCGGCGAGCTGCTCCTTGGTTTCGGCGAAAGGCCCGTCCGTGACGAGCGCCGTTCCGTTTTGTATCCGGACCGTAGTCGCGGTGCTGGTGGGAGCCAGTGGTTCGGCCCCCATCAACACGCCTTTCCCGGTGGCTTCGTCCATCACCCGCCGATGTCCCATCCGGATTTGTTCGGCTTCCTCCGGCTTCAGGCCGCCGGGCGGTTCGGTGGAATAGACCAGCATCATATAGCGCATCGCGATTTTCCTCCTGAAGCATGGCACGGATCAGTTCGCGGGGAACCCGGGATCGGCCCGCACCTCGAGAATCTGCTTAGTATGGCGCTCGGTGTGAGCCGAGGCTGCGAGAATCCATTGATAGCCGTCCATCACTGTGTGCTCGCCCTTCGAAACTCTCTTTAACGGCGGCGATTCCAGGACATGGTCCCGCAGATCCGGCATCCATTCCAGGCACTCGGCCAAGGTCCGGGTGTTCGTCTTCACCCGATCCAAGGTTGCGGGCAATGCGCAGTCGCCTTTGGGATGCAAAGGCTCGGGTGCTGGATATTTGGCAAGGCGGTTGGGGAAGTGGTTGATGATCAACGCATCCACCAGTTCGAGATCTCGGCCGGCGGGAGCCGGGGCCGCGTCTGGGAGCTGATCCCGCAACATCCCGAGTACGCGCTCCTGCACAAACACGATATGTTCCGCGATTTCGGCGATGGACCAGACCCCTGGCGCCGGCTTGAATTTCCATTGCGCCTCTGACATTCCCCGCAATGCGCCGACAACCGCGTCGCGGGTTTGCTGGAGATGCAAAGTCGCCAGCTCGAGCTCCGCCGGTGTGAGTGGATGTTCAGCGGCCGAAGCCGCCGGTGAAGTAGCTTGCATGTTGTTTCTCCTTTCGCAACCTCGTAATAACGACGTTCGATCTTCTTGGAATCGACAGCGCCGCTAGGAAAATTTCATGATCGGCCGGACTTCAATCGATCCAAAACGCGCCCAGGGGATCTTCGCGGCAATGGCGAGGGCCGTATCGATGTCCTTCGCTTCCACCAGATAATATCCGCCCAGTTGTTCTTTCGTCTCGGCGAACGGTCCATCCGTCACGAGCGGCTTGCCGTCCCGTACCCGGACGGTTTTCGCGGACGGCGTGGGCTGCAACGCTTCGCCGCCCTGAATGGCGGTTGCGAATTCTTTTCCAAAGTCCGCGAACGCCTGATAGTCGGCGGCGTTCTCGGCTTCGGTGCGCTGAGCCGCCCGCGCTTCCCGGTCGTAAATCAATAGCAGAAATTGCATAGCTTATTCTCCTCATGAGTACGACGGGCGATCAAGCGGAAATCGACAGGCGATCATCACGCGGAGCTGGTTTCTGTCAGAAAAGTTTGCGCATCTCCCGGCGAGGGCCGAACAGCCGGCTGGCCCAATCCGATTCCCCTCGGCGATAATGGTTCGGGGAGATTCAGCCATGCAGCGATTTCTTACGGCAGGCATCATCATGGCGGCGCTGGTATTCACCGCCATTGCGCAGGACTGGTATCACGAGCGTGAAGAACGCTACCGCGGCGAACAGTGGCGAGCCCACATCTTCATGCACGTCAGAACCGATCTGGAACACGTCTGGAGCGGCCGGGCCGCCGACAGGGAACAACGGCGTCTGGAGAAAACCGAGCAGGAGCTGACGCAAATGCAGGGCGATCTGGATCACGGCCGGTGGGATAACGGCATTCTCAACGATGTGATCGATTCCATTCGGAAATCGTCGGACGACCAGCGTCTTCCGCCGCGCGACCGTGCCGTGTTAGCTGACGATCTGAACCGCCTCAAGGATTTTCAAGACCATCACAATCACCGGCCTTAGGGTACCTATATGAAACAACCGACGTGGAAGTGGATTTCGTTGTTTTGCGCGGCCGCCGTTTTCGCGACGCTCGGATCCCGGCCCGTGCAGGCGGAACTGCTTGAAAAGAGCAAGAAGGTGGCCGGTACTAAGGTCGAGTATAAAGTTGTTCTTCCCAACGGCTATGATCCAGCCAAGGCGTATCCGGCGATCCTGGCCTTCGGCGGAGGTCCGCAGACCATGAACACGGTGGACGGTGTTCTGAACCGCAACCTCCGCGCGGAGGCCGAAAAACGCGGCTACATCGTGATCGCTCCCGCCGCTCCGGACGGCCAGATGTTCTTCGAGGATGGGGCCCGCATTTTCCCTGAGTTTTTGAAGATGATCCTGGCCGATTACAAGATCGAAGACAACAAGTTTCACATCGCCGGACCCTCCAACGGCGGAATCGCCGCGTTCCATGTTGCGGCCCAGAATCCTCAATATTTTTTGTCCATTACCGCCTTCCCGGGATATATGTGGGAGCCCAGCCCGGCCAAGCTCCAGGCGATTTCGAAGATGTGCGTCTTCATGTACGTCGGTGAGAATGATCCATACATGTGGCACGACGAAATGAAGCGGGAGGCCGAAGTGCTGCGCGCCGAAGGCACCGTGGCCCGCTACACCGTCGAGAAGGGCCAGCCGCACCGCATGGAAACGCTCGGAGGCGCGGGCGCCGGGCGTTTGTTCGAGGGATTCGAAGAAGCCAGGAAAAGCTGCCGGCAGTAAGGCTCGCGAAGAATTAACAATGGGTGAAACGAGGTTTCCAGCCGATTGGGATGAACAAAAGGTGCGGCGTGTGCTCACCCATGACGAAGAGCAGACCGAGGAGGATGCTGTGGCGGAGGACGAGGCCGCGTTTCAGCACTAACTGGTCCCCAAGATCCGGGAGCTGATCGCGAAGCGCCAAAGCTAAAGGCGTTCCCACCTCCTTTCCAGGTCTACTTGCCGCGAGCTGTGCCGTTTTTCCGCGAAACAAACCTGGCTTCGACCGTGGGTACTCTCCCGCTTTCCGCCTCCCATCCACCTGTGTTATCGTCATATCCGCTGGGACTTCCAACATGACTCGATCCATCACCCTCACCCTCAATGGCACCAAGCGCACCGACACCGTCGAGCCGCGCCTGCTGCTCATCCACTACCTGCGTGAAGTGGCCGGATTAACCGGCCCGCACATCGGCTGCGAGACGTCGCTGTGCGGCGCTTGCACCGTGCACGTGGACGGCAAAGCCATCAAAAGTTGCACCATGTTCGCGGTGCAGGCCGACGGCGCCAGCGTCCTCACCATCGAAGGGCTCGCAGCCGGCGGCCAGCTGGATCCGATGCAGGAAGCCTTCTGGAATCAGCACGGCCTCCAGTGCGGTTTCTGCACGCCCGGAATGATCATGACGGCCAAGCAGATCATCGAGCGCAACCCGAACCCCAGCGACGAAGAGATCCGGGATGGCCTGGAAGGAAATCTGTGCCGCTGCACCGGCTACCAGCACATCGTGAACGCGGTGAGGGCCGTCGCGGCGAAAGCATAAGGACACATCATGGCAACCACCACCACGAAAACCGAGCTTCTGGTTGGCAAGCGCATCCGCCGCCGCGAGGATCCGCGCCTCATCACCGGCACCGCCACCTATGTGGACGACATCCAGATGCCCGGGATGCTCCACGCCTGCATCGTGCGCAGCCCGCATGGCGCGGCCAGGATCAAATCCATCAATGTTAAGCCCGCGCTCGATTTTCCGGGCGTCGCTGCGGTCTTCACCGGAGAAGACACCGAAAAAGTAGGGCCGGTCCCGTGCGGCTCTTCGCTGCCCGGTTTGCGCGTTCCGCATCATCACATCCTGGCGATGGATCGCGTTTACTACGTGGGACATCCGGTGGCAGTAGTGGTGGCCACCGATCGCTACATCGCCCGCGACGCCGCCGATGCTATCGAAGTAGATTACGATCCGCTGCCCGCGGTCGCCGATCCGGAAAAGGCCATCGCCCCCGGCGCGCCCGCCGTGCATCCGGAATGGCCCGACAACACGGCCTTTACCTATCACCAGGAAGCTGGAGAGGTGGACAAAGCATTCGCTGCCGCCGACGTGGTGGTGAAGGAGCGCATCATCAGCCAGCGCCTGATCCCTTCCGCCATGGAAACGCGCGGCTGCGTGGTGGACTGGCGTTCGGGCGACAAAACGCTGAACGTCCACCTGACATCCCAGGCCCCGCACCTGGCCCGCACGCTGCTGGCGGCGATGTTAGGGCTGCCGGAAAATCACGTGCGCGTTGTCACCCCCGAGATCGGCGGCGGCTTCGGGAGCAAGATCCAGGTGTACGCCGAAGAAGCACTCATGGGCTTCATCGCCATGCGGATCGGCAAACCGATTAAATGGATCGAGAGCCGGCGCGAGAACTTCACCGGCACCATTCACGGCCGCGGGCACGTCGACCACTACGAAATTGCGGCCACGCGCGACGGAACCATTCTCGCCATCAAACTGCACCTGATTCAGGATCTCGGCGCTTTTTTTACGCTGCTCACGCCGGCCATTCCCACCCTGTCCGTGTTGATGATGCCCGGTCTTTACAAGTGCCAGAACATCCGCGCCGATATTGTCGGAGCCTTTACCAATTGCACGCCGACGGATGCCTATCGGGGCGCCGGCCGGCCGGAAGCTACGCACGGCATCGAGCGGATGGTGGACATCCTGGCGGCGGAATTGAAAATGGATCCGGCCGAGATTCGTTTCAAGAATTTCATCGGCAAAGACGAATTCCCGTACGCAACCGCAACCGGACTCAACTACGACAGTGGCGACTACGCGGCGCCGCTCCAGAAGGCGTTGGACGCCGTCAGTTACAAAAAGCTCAGAGCGGAACAGGAGGACGCACGCGCCCAGGGACGCCTGATGGGCGTCGGCATGTCGGCCTACGGCGAGATCTGCGCCTTTGGACCATCGCCCGCCACTCCCGCCGGCGGATGGGAAAGCGCCACGGTGAAGATTGAGCCGGGCGGCACGGTGACAGTAATGACCGGCTGCTCGCCGCACGGCCAGGGTGAGGAAACTACCTTCGCGCAAATCGCCGCCGACGAACTAGGCGTCGGCATCGACGATGTTCTGGTGCTCCATGGCGACACCGCCATCGTCCAATACGGTATTGGGACGTTCGGCAGCCGCGGCACGGCCATCGGTGGCACGGCCATGTACTTCGCCATCCAGGAGCTCAAGGAAAAGATTAAGAAATACGGCGCGCTGCTGCTCGATAGCGACGACGTGACGTTCGCCAATGGCGCCTGCACCGACAACAAAACCGGCAAGAGCGTACCTCTGTCAGAAATCGCCACGGCGTCCTACCGCGCCATGAAACTGCCGCCCAGCACGGAACCCGGCCTGGTGGCGACATATTTCTGGGAGCCGCCGAATTTCACCTTCCCATTCGGCGCGCACATTGTAATTACTGAAGTAGATCGCGATACCGGAGCCATCGAGATCAAGCGCTACGTGGCGGTGGATGACTGCGGGAATATCATGAATCCGCTGATCGTGGACGGCCAGGTCCACGGTGGCGTGGTCCAAGGCCTGGGACAGGCGCTTTGGGAACAGGCTGTCTATGATGACAGCGGCCAGCTCATCACCGGCGAATTCATGGATTACGCGCTGCCCAAAGCCAGCAACATTCCCTGGATCGAGACCAGCCACACCATCACGCCGTCGCCCGTGAATCCGCTGGGTGTGAAAGGGGTCGGCGAAGCCGGCACCATCGGATGTTCTCCCGCCGTCGTCAATTCGGTGGTGGATGCGTTAAGTCCGCTCGGTGTGCGCCACATCGACATGCCGATGACACCCGAAAAAATCTGGAATCTGATCCAGGCAGGAGGCCGCGCATGATCGCGCAGAATTTCGAATATTCCGCGCCCGCGAAATTGAGCGAAGCTCTCCAGCTATTGAGCAGCGGCGAAGCCAAAGCGCTGGCGGGCGGTATGAGCCTGATCCCGCTGATGAAGCTGCGCCTGGCCACGCCCGAGCAACTGGTGGACATCAGCCGCATCCCGGATTTGAACTACATTCGCCGGGATTTCGACGGCAACGGCAAGGACGTGATCCGCATCGGCGCCACCACTACGCACTATGACGTGGAGAGCTCCGCGCTCCTGCGCGCCAGTTGCCCGCTTCTGCATGAGACGGCTACCAACATCGGCGATATCCAGGTTCGGAATCGCGGGACTATCGGTGGCAGCATTGCCCACGCCGATCCGGCGGCCGATTATCCGGCGGCGCTCCTGGCGCTCGAAGCTCGCGTGATTCTGGCCAGCGCGAAATCCGAACGCGAAATGCCGATCGTCGATTTCTTCGTCGATACCTTCACCACCGCGCTCGAACCGGGTGAGCTGATCCGCGAAGTGATCGTGCCCTTCGACGATGCATCCACCGGAACCAGCTATCAGAAAGTACCGCAGCCCGCGTCCGGCTTTGCCATCGTGGGCATCGCCGCGCGCGTCCGCAAGGTAGGGGGAAGAGTTACTTTCGCGCGGATCGGCGTCACAGGGCTCGCCGGCAAACCCTACCGGGCGATCAACGTGGAGCAAGCGCTCGAAGGCACTGCCGGCTCGCCCAGCGATATCCAAAAGGCCGCCGCGCTGGTTGCCGATGGGGTGGAAGCCAATTCCGATCTCCACGCGTCCGAGAGCTACCGCAAACACTTGGCGAGCGTTTATACCATGCGCGCGCTGGCCATCGCATTTTCGAGGACGGCTTGAAGATCAGCGGTTCCTATTCCGTTCCTGCCAATCGCGAACGAACCTACCAGTTGCTGCAAGACCCGGCGGTCCTCGCCAAATGCATGCCGGGGACCGATCATCTGGACAAGATCGCCGATGGCGAGTACGAAATGAAGATGAAGATGGCCATCGCCAGCATCGGCGGTCTCTTCACCGGCAAGGTACGTCTGGCCGATCAGAATCCACCTGAAAGCTTTCGCCTGATGGTCGAGGGCACCGGCAAAATCGGATTCCTCAAAGGCGAAGGGCTGCTGAACCTAACCCCGCAAGCGGAATCAACCGAAGTAAAATACGAAGGCGATGTGCAGGTGGGTGGAACGATCGCGAGCGTCGGTCAGCGGCTGCTGGATACCACGTCCAAGATGATCATCAAGAAATTCTTTGAAAAACTGTCTGAAGCCGCAGTAGAATAAGCTTTTACCGGAACAAAGTGGCGCGGCCGTGTCTACTGCGCCGCGCCAGAATCAGAGGAGGAGAAGGTAGATGACTCACGCTTCTCTGTGTAAGAGGACGTACAAAAATAGCTCCTGGTTTCAGGGATCGAGATTTCCCGGGATTCGCGCGCTGGGTTCGTTTTGCATTTTTGCACTTCTGTTTCTGGCCTCTGGAAACGCTCTGCTTCAGGCCCAATCCCTAACAATTACGCCCACCACATTACCCAGCGGTTTGGTTGGACAAGGCTATCTTACGCAACTGAGTGCCTCAGGCGGTGTCGCGCCTTACAGCTTTTCTCTTGGATCTTTTTCCAATTCAGATACCGGCCTGCCCCCAGGTGTGACGCTGAACGCCAACGGTAATGGCGCAATTACGGGAATTCCAACCTCTTCGGGAACTTTCTCCTTCACTGTGCAAGTGAACGACCAAGACGATGGCATCGGAACGGCGGATATCCAGGTCACCATCGCGCCGATGACCATCAGCACTATGTTCCTGCCGGGAGCAACCACTGGCGTGCCCTATTCCGTGCAACTGCAAGTCAACGGTGGAGTGGCGCCCATAACATGGTCCATCCAATGTACGACCTGCACCTCGCGCAGCGGACCTAAAAGCGCGGTGGTGCCTCTGCATGCCGCGGACTTGCCGGCCGGCCTTACGCTGAACCAAAACACGGGTGTGATTAGCGGCACACCGACTGCATCCGGCCTGTTTCAATTCACGGTAATCGCGGTCGATCAGGACAACAATCGCGCCACCCAGCTGCTCGGCATGGAGGTCTCAACCTGTGCCCCCACCGTCACGCCTGCCTCTCCACTGCCCCCAGGCGAAGTGAAAGTCAATTATCCTCAAGTCACATTCGCCGCCTTCGGCTGTACGGGCCCTTTCACGTTCACCGCGCAAGGTGTGAGCCCATTTAATCCCAGCGCCTTGCCTCCCGGTCTCATCCTGAGCGCGAACGGCGCACTAACGGGAACTCCCACCACCGCCGGTATGTTCGGCTTCGTGCTCGACGTCACCGATCCCAACCAAAACGTGACGCAGTTGCAATACAGCATTACGATTTACCAGCAGCCGGCCATCACTACCCAGTCACCACTGCCGAACGGACTCGTCAACGTCCCCTACTCCCAGCAGATCGCCGCCGCTGGTGGCGTTCCGCCCTATGTCTTCTCCATGAACAACAATCCGCCCGGGATTACCATCACTCAGGGCGGCGTTCTCAATGGCACTCCCACCAAGGCCGGAACGTACAACTTCAACATCGGCGTTACTGATAGCCTGCGCGCCCAGACCGTTTCCCCGTTCCAAGTCACCTTTGTGACGCCAACGACACAAATCCAGGTGTCGCCCCTGGGCCTTACTTTCAATGCGGATCTCAATGGTGAACCTCCGCCCACGCAAGCCATCGCCATTGTTCCTGCTACCGGTGCCACGCTACCGATCAGCTACAGCGTGATCGTCGACAGCGGGCAGAGCGGCACCGCAGCCCCCGCGTGGATCACGGTCACTCCAACCAGCGGCGGCGTTCCCGCAGGGCTAGTGGTAAGCGTCAACCAAGGCACCATGGCCGCCGGCAGCTATTCGGCGCGCATTCAGGTTTTAGATACCTTCGGGCTGGCTACCGATGTCGCGGTCACGCTCGATGTCGCGAACATCCCGCAGCAATTGACCGTGGCTTCATCCATGTTGAATTTTGCCGCGCGCTCGGCCACGCCCGGGAACCTCGTCGAAAACCTGCTGGTTTCGAGCAGCGGCCCCGGATCGCTTAACTTCACCGCCTCCGTGGTGGGCAAAAGCCCCTGGATCACCAGCCTCACGCCCGCCAGCGGCACTACCACGCCGAATGCACCGGTGTTCGTTCAGGTGCAAGTAAACACAAGCGGCTTGGCGGTGGGTGCCTATAACGACACTATTCTTGTCTCTTCCTCTGCCGGCAATATTCCGATCCCGGTCTCACTGTTTGTCGCAGCCAGCGGTCCCATCCTGGCCCTGGACACCACCGGCGTGCTGTTCCAGGCCATCGCAGGCGGCGGATCCACGGCGACACAAAATATCAACGTTCTGAATCTGGGCGATCCCAGCTCCACGGTGAGTTGGAGCGCCACAGTGGTCAGTGGTTCCAACTGGCTCAGCCTGGTTTCCTCCAGCGGAACCGCTACCAGTTCCGCTCCTGGCGTGCTCACGCTGGCGCTTGCTCCGAACGCTACACAGCTTACTCCCGGCCCGTATTACGCCATTGTTGAAATTACCGATGCCAATTCGCGCAATTCCCCGCAATATATTACGGCCGTATTAAATCTGCAGCCGGGCAACGCGGCTCCGGCGCCCTACCTCGCTCCCGGCGGGCTCTTCTTCACCACCTCCGTCGGCGGAGCTGTGCCGGCCGCGCAGGAAGTCCAGATCAACACCAGCAGCACTTCGACAGTTTCCTTTACTGCCGCAGCCTCTACCTTCGGTACCGGAAACTGGCTGATAACTCCGGTCGCCGGCCCCGTGAGTGGGCAACAGGCCGCATCGATCGCGGTGGCTGTCGATCCAACCGGCCTCGCCGCGGGCATCTACTCGGGCGACGTCAACGTCTCCATCGGTTCGTTGCTGCAGTCGGTTAACGTGACGTTCGTGGTACAGCCCGCTAGTTCGTTGAGCGCCATATCGAGCTTGCGGCCCCATGCCGCCGGTTGCGCCGCCAGCAAACTGGCGATTACCGAAACTGGCCTGGCCAATAATTTCGCTGTCCCCGCGGGATGGCCGGCTACTTTGATCGTCCAGCTCAACGACGATTGCGCGGACCCCATCACCAATGGAAACGTAGTCGCGAGTTTTTCGAACGGCGATGCCCCGCTCAACTTAGTGGGCGACTCTCTGGGCAATTACTCCACCACCTGGCAGCCGGGCGGCGTCAACGCCAACATGGTGGTTACCCTGAACGCCACCGCCGGCGGGCTGCAGCCTGCTACGGCCAAGCTATACGGCGGGATTGCGCAAAATCCAACTCCGCCTCCGACCATTGTCCCCGGCGGAGCGCTCAACAATCTGAATCCCGTGGTCGGCGCACCGCTGGCGCCGGGAACCATCGCGCAGGTTTATGGCGGCGGTCTCGCGTCCGCGGCTGTCTCCACCGGAGTACTTCCGCTGCCCACCACGTTCAATAACACCTTCGCACTGGTTGGTCCCGCGCAAGCTCCGCTCTATTTTCTGAGCAACGGCCAGATCAATATCCAGATCCCGTACGAAGCCACGGCAACGCAACAAACCCCGATCGTTCTCAGCGTCAACAACGCGCTCACGCTGCCTCTGATGTTGAATATCGTTCCCTCCTCGCCCGGCGTGTTGTCGGCCGACGACGGTCCAGCGCCCACTGTCCAGAACGGGGCGCACATCATCGCGCAGCACGCCGACTTTTCGCTGGTATCGAGCTCCAGTCCGGCCAAGCCTGGAGAGTATCTGGTGATGTATCTGGTGGGATTGGGCGATACGAATCCCAGCGTTGCATCAGGCGCGCCGGCGCCAACTTCGCCGCTCGCAAGCGTTACGGTGACGCCGACCGTGACCGTTGGTGGCACCACGGCCACCGTCGCCTTCGCGGGACTCACGCCCGGCTTCGTGGGGCTTTACCAGATCAATTTCCAGGTGCCCACCGGTGCTGCTTCGGGCGAATTGGAAGTGGACGTCACGCAAAATGGCGTCGCCGCCAACCCGACCTTGCTGCCGGTTTCGAACTAGTCGGCGAACCGCGAAGGCCGATAAGCATCGAGTGAACTGACTCGCGCTCCGTCCAAAATCTCGAGCGCCGCCAGTTGTCCGATCAATGGAGCCAGCGTCACTCCGCTGTGCATCGCCGCGACATAAAGGTTCGGGCATTGGTCCGAAAATCCAACCACTGGGTATTCATCCGCCGGCATCACCCGCTGTCCCAGCGTCACGCGTTCCACCGCGACGCCGCGAATCCCCGGCAGCACCTTTGCCGCTTCCCGCAGGATGCGTTGGCCGTTGTCCCCGGGCTCGATCGTCTCGCCATCCGCGGTTCCCACGCCCGCCACAATCTGCCCGCCCACCACCACGCGGCCATCCAGCTTCTGCTTGCAATGCACGCCCGGCGCCAGCACCACCCGATCGATCAGCTTCGGCTGCGGCCGCGTGTGCACCAGCACGCCCAGCGATTCCTTCAGTGGAATATTCACGTTCGCCATCTCGGCCAGCCGCTGGGTAGCCACGCCCGATGCCAGCACCACGGTGGCGGCGTCCAGCGAACTTTCGCCCGCGCGAAGGGCCGTCACCCGTCCGCCTTCCAGCTTCAGGCCGTCCGCCTGAAACGGATACCGCACTTCTCCACCCAGCTCGCGCACCTGTCGCAGCAGCGCCTTCAGCGCATCCACCGGATCCAGGGCACCCTCGAACTCGCAATGGCACGCCGCGCCGAAATCCCCCGGCGTGACGTTGGGCAACAGCCGGCGGAACTCCTCTTCATCGATCAGGTGAGTCGCGTAACCCCACTCCTGGTGCTTTCGCACGTTTTCCCGCAGTTCTTCGGCCGTCGCGTCCGCGGGCGCCCACGCCACGCTTCCGCCCCACTGCACCTTCAACTCGCCGCCCAGCTCGGTCTGCAGACGGCGCCATCCGCCCAGGCCCAATTGATTCAAATCGAAGTAGGCGCGCGGGCGTTTCGAAAACGTAGCGTTAATCCACCCGAAAGATTTCTCCGTTGCCCCGCCGCCCGGACGAACCGCTTCCACAATCACGACGCTCGCGCCGCGTTTCACCAGGTGATAGGCAATGGATGCGCCGATGATGCCAGCGCCCACCACGACAATACGATCAGCGGCCATGTTCGATTGGTAACACACTCACGCGCGAAAAGAGTTCCCGGCGCCCGATCATCTCAAACCTCATGAATGCTAAAATTGAGTTCGGTCCGAATGGAACGAGCCGGCAAGGCCCTCGCCAAACTTAGACTTTCCGATGCTATCTCACCCGACCAGTTGGCGTTTGCCGCCTGGCCGGCGGCGGTGGGCAAGCGTATCGCCGTGCATGCCTGTCCGAAGGCCTTGGTGCGCGGCACGCTGGTGATCGAAGCCGAAGACGCCATCTGGCAGAAGCAGCTTTTTCATTTGCGTTTCGACATCCTGGCCAAGCTTACCGAGGTTCTAGGTAGCGAAGTGATCTCCGATTTGGAATTCCGCGTCGCTAGAACCGCGCCCCGGCGTCCGCCGCAATCGGCGCAAAGTCACAGTGAGACCCTCTCGCCCGACGACGCTGATAGTATCGAAGACCCCGGAATGCGCATCGTATATAAGCAAGCCCGCCGCAGGGCAGCGAAGAGGGCCACCGCGTGAAAATTACTGAGTCCGAGGTCCGCAATGTCGCCGATCTGGCGAATCTGGACCTGACCGAGTCTGAGATCGCGCGCCTGGCCAAGGACATGGATGAGATCCTGACGCATATGGACGCGCTCAGCGAGCTGGACACTTCGACCGTGGAGCCGATGACTCAGGTGCTCTATCAAAGCGAAGAGACCGCCACGCTGCGCGCGGACGAAGTGATTCCGCCCATCGGCAACGAAGCCGCTCTCGCTAATGCGCCGGTGGCCGGCGCCGGATATTACAAAGTTCCCAAGGTCATCGAGAGGTGATGGAAGCACGATGAGCGGCGTTGCCACGTTGACGATCGAGCAAGTGCAGGCCGGCCTCGCCTCGCGCCAGTTCAGCGCCCGCGAGCTGGCCCAGTCCGCGCTCGATTTCGCGCAGGCTGAAAATCCCAAGACCAACGCATATCTGCATTTCTGTCCCGAACGCGCTCTGGCCGCCGCCGAACGCGTGGACCAGAAGCTGGCTGGGGGCGAAAACGCCGGGCCGCTGGCGGGCGTTCCGATCGCCGTGAAGGACGTGATCGTCACCAAAGGCGTTCGCACCACCTGCGGCTCGCGGCTGCTGGAACGCTACATCCCGCCCTACGACGCCACTGCGGTGAGGCGTTTGGAACAAGCCGGCGCGGTCATCCTGGGAAAAACCAATTGCGACGAGTTCGCCATGGGGTCTTCGAACGAAAACTCCGCGTTCGGACCGGTGCGCAATCCGGTGGCGCTCGATCGCGTGCCCGGTGGATCGAGTGGCGGTTCGGCCGCGGCCGTGGCGCAGGGAACCGCCGTCGCGGCGCTCGGCTCCGACACCGGCGGATCGGTTCGACAGCCGGCCTCGTTCTGTGGCGTGGTCGGCGTCACGCCCACGTACGGCCGCGTCTCACGCTACGGACTGGTGGCCTTCGCCAGTTCGCTCGATCACATTGGGCCATTTGGGAGAACGGTGCGCGACGCGGCGCTGTTGCTCGAAACCATAGCCGGCCGCGACGAATGCGATGCAACATCCGCCTTCGCGCCCGTGCCGCGCTACACCGCGCAACTGGATGGCGAAGTGGCCGGCACCCGGATCGGGCTGCCGCGCGAATATTTCGAAGGATTATCGAGCGAATCGGGCGATCGCATCCGGTACGCCGTCGCGTTGCTGGAAAAGCTTGGCTGCGAAGTACGCGAGATCAGCCTGCCCGCCACCAAATACGCGGTGCCGTGCTATTACATCATCGCCACGGCCGAGGCCAGCTCCAATCTGGCCCGCTACGACGGCGTGCGCTACACCACGCGCGCGAATGAAGACACGCTCAGCGGCATGTATCGCGCCACGCGCGGCCAGGGTTTCGGCGCCGAGTGCAAGCGCCGCATCATGCTCGGCACCTACGTGCTCAGCCATGGCTATTACGACGCATATTATTTGAAGGCGCAGAAAGTGCGCGCGCTGATCGCCCAGGATTTTCGCAAAGCTTTTGCCGAGGTGGACGCGATTGTTACCCCGGTTGCGCCGTCGCCCGCGTTTAAAATCGGCGAGAAAATCGGCGATCCGCTGGAAATGTATTTGTCCGATATTTACACGATCACCGGCGACCTGGCCGGCATTCCCTGCATGAGTGTGCCGTGCGGCACCACTTCCGAAGGCCTGCCCGTCGGCATGCAGATTCTCACCAGGCACTTTGATGAAACAGGCATGTTCCGCCTGGCGGACGCTTTTGAAAAGGCCGGCGGTTTTGCCGGCTGAAATTAAATAATCGAGAGGAGAATTACTGTGGCATTTACCGTTCCCCCGCTGCCTTACGCGTTTGACGCGCTGGAGCCTTATATCGACGCCAAGACCATGGAGATCCATCACGACAAACACCATGGCGCCTACGTCACCAACCTGAACAAGGCGCTTGAATCGGCGCCCAATTTACAGAGCAAAACCGTGGAGGAGTTGCTCGCGAATAATTGCGCCATCGTTCCCGACAATATCAAAACCGCGGTTCGCAACAACGGCGGCGGGCATATCAATCACTCGATGTTCTGGACCATCCTCGCTCCCAGCGCCGGCGGCAGCCCGTCCGGCAACGTCGCGAGCGCGATTAACTCCGCGTTCGGCAGTTTCGACACATTCAAGGAAAAGTTCGGCGCCGCGGCCACCGGGCGTTTCGGCTCCGGCTGGGCCTGGCTTGTCAAGAACAGCAAAGGCGTCGAGATTATTTCGACAGCCAATCAGGACAGCCCCGTGATGGAAGGCCACTTTCCGGTCATGGGCCTGGACGTCTGGGAGCACGCGTATTATCTGAAGTATCAAAACCGCCGCCCCGAATATATCGCCGCGTGGTGGAGCGTGGTGAACTGGCCCGAGATTGAGAAGCGCTTCAACTCGGCGAAGTAGCCGGCGGCAGCAAGAGCTTATTTCGGAGCTCGGGCCCACAGCAGAACTGGGCTGCATCGGCCCGGCTCCTTTTGCCCAGCCAAAAGAACGTCTAGTTTCTCATCCGCTATTTGTTGCAGCAAGGGTTGCAGATCGCGCAGCTCAGACTCCGCAACGATCTCACGCCCATTCGCGCGATCGATCATAACTGTCGGCCACCCATAGCAAGTGGTGCCGTCCGAAAGCAGAAGCCGGTCCTTCCCAATCTCTTTACAGGGATCCTTCCAATTGGCTTCCAGTTGTCCGTCAACCACGGGCGGAAGACGCACTCCCCCGCAACTGGGAGAGCGCTTGAAAACCGACGCAATTTGCCGGAGATGCCTCTTGGCTGGATCAAGGCTATTACCTTGATCGGGCCACTCGGCGGGGACGGCTGCCAAAAGTCGATCAGTGCCCCGGCGGAGTCCATAGCGGCGGTGAACGAGAGTCGTATAAGACGCTAAATTAGCCGGACGCACCAGACGCCACGTTGTATCTAGTGCCCGATAGATTCCGAGGATGCTTGTATCCTCACCACCGGTGGGATTCTGGATCCAGCTGCAGTCGGTGACGACGAGTTCAGCTTCACCGTTCAGTTCGGCAAACACCGCTGGCTCCCGCGGGAATCGTCCGTATGCTGGCATGCGCGTGCGAATCACCCAAGGCACCGGCCGGCCACGATCGTCGAAAAGCAAGAATGATGATGTGACCTCATTGATGCAGTGCCCACTTTGCGAAGCTAGAGAAGCAACCAACAGGTCTAAATGCGAATTGTGATCGAAATCAGCCTGCCAGATGGTGGTGAATCCCATGCCTTCACTGACCGTCAGCACCGCCTGCCAGAGTTCGCCCCGATCGTCGTGTCCCTGGAAATGGACGCGGCCATCTTTCGACAAAACGGCCCAGGCGCGACCGAAGGGCAGAGTAGTCCGCGGCTCGCCCGGCATGCCGAGGTTGATATCGCCAAGACAGCGAAGCAGGGGCGTTGCTGCCGGAAGCCCGACAGGAAATAGCCAAAGAAAAATAAGCCACCGGCCTCGCCCTCGCAACATAAGCTCTGGCCTCGATCATCGCACGATCTGCGAGCCACATCGAGCCGCAGCAGGCCGTGCATCAACGGCCAATCGTTGGTGCTAACATGCAATTTCAATGGAGTGTGTCTTAGAGCTTCGCGACGTTTCGAAGCACTATCCCTCGCACCACGCCGTCAACGGTGTTTCGCTGAACCTCGCGCGCGGCGAGTTCTTCTCGCTGCTCGGCCCCTCCGGATGCGGTAAAACCACCACGCTGCGTCTGGTCGCAGGCTTTGAAGAGCCGACTGCGGGCGAAATTCGCCTCAACGGCGCCAGCATCCAGCACCTGAAACCCTACCAGCGCAACGTCAGCACGGTTTTTCAAAACTACGCGCTCTTTCCACATCTCACCGTGCGCGACAACATCGAATTCGGCCTGCGGCGCCGCGCGGGCGATCGCATCGCCGATCGTGTTCGTGACGTGCTCGATCTGGTTCAGCTGACAGGCAAGGAAATGCGCCGCCCCGCCCAGCTTTCCGGTGGCGAACGGCAGCGCGTCGCGCTGGCCCGCTCGCTGGTCCTCGAACCCGACGTTCTGCTGCTCGACGAACCGCTCTCCGCGCTCGATCCCAACCTGCGCAAACAGGTCCGCGCGGAACTCAAAGCCATCCAACGCCGCGTCGGCATCACGTTCCTGTTTGTAACGCACGATCAGGAAGAAGCGCTCTCGCTCTCCGACCGGCTGGGTGTAATGAACCAAGGACGCCTGGAACAAATCGGCACGCCCCAAGAAATTTATCTGCGTCCCAGCACGCGATTCGTCGCGTCGTTCCTGGGCGCCGTCAACTGGATTGGCAGCGTCGGCGTGCGCCCCGAAGCCATGCGCATCGCGCGCGAACCATCGCGCAACGGCTACCTCTCGCGCCCCGCCACCATCGTCCATTCCACGTTTCTCGGCAACTGCGTCCACGTCGATACCCGCTTGTCCGATGGCGAACCCGCCGTCGTCGAGATCTCGCGCCTGGGTGAAAGCTTCACGCCGGGCGAGCGAGTCCATCTCTGGTGGGAACCCGCCGACGAGCTGCGCTTCGAATGAATCGCCTGCGCGCCTGGTTCCTCGCACCCACCTGGACCGTCGTCATTACGCTGTTTCTCTCGCCGCTCGCCATCATTCTCAGCTATAGCCTGCTCACGCGCGGCGTCTATGGAGGCATCACGTCGCCTTGGACGGCGGAAAGCTATCAACGGCTCATCGATCCCATCTATCTCTCCATCCTGTGGCGCTCATTCTGGATCGCCGGCGTGTCTACGCTATTCTGTTTGCTGCTCGGCTTCCCGCTCGCGCTGTTTATCTCGCGCGCGGACCGGCACAAGAACTTCTATCTCGGACTGGTGATGCTTCCTTTTTGGACCAGCTTTCTGGTTCGAACCTACGCCTGGATGTTTCTGCTGCGCGACACCGGCCTGGTAAATACGTTCCTCCAAAAGGTCGGCCTCATCCATTCGCCGCTGCCGCTGCTCTATAACGATGGCTCGGTGATCCTCGGCCTGGTTTACGGATATCTTCCATTCACCGTGCTGCCGCTCTATGCGACGCTCGAACGCCTGGACCGCACGCTGCTGGAAGCCGCGGCCGACCTCGGCGCCAAGCCCTGGGCCACGCTCACGCGCGTCACCATTCCGCTTTCCGCTCCCGGCATTCGCGCCGGCGCGATCCTCGTTTTCATCCCGTGCCTGGGCGCGTACCTTACGCCCGACTTGCTGGGCGGCGGAAAGTCCGTCATGATTGGCAACCTGATCCAGAATCAATTCACCACCGCGCGCGACTGGCCGTTTGGCTCCGCCGTCTCGCTGGTGTTGATGGCCATCGTGATGGTTTTGCTGTTCGCCATCGCGCGCGGCGAGGGTGAGGACTTGTTGTGAAGCGCGCCCCTGCCCTCGCTATTTACGCCGTCGGCGCGTTCCTGTTTCTGCACCTGCCGCTGCTGATCCTCTCCATCTTCAGCTTCAATTCCTCTCGCTTTACCATCTGGGAAGGGTTTTCGCTGCGCTGGTATTCCGCCGCGTTGCACGATTCGCAGTTGACCGAGTCCGCGTTGAACAGCCTGATCATCGCCGTCGTCGCCACGATCGTCTCCACCGTTCTCGGGACGCTCTGCGCCTACGGGCTGTGGAAGCGCACCTCGCGGCCGCTGGCAGGGTCGTTATACCTTTCGTTGGTCACGCCCGAAATTGTCACCGGCATCTCGCTGCTGGCCTTCTATCAGTGGATTTTCCGGTTCCTCCGCGTCCAGCTCGGCATGCACACAGTGATTCTGGCGCACGTTTCGTTTTGCATCGCGTATGTGGTCATTGTCGTCATGGCGCGACTTCGCACTGTCGACGCCACGCTCGAAGAAGCCGCGCTCGATCTCGGCGCCAACGAGTGGCAGGCATTTCGCTATGTCACGCTTCCCGCGATCTTGCCCGGTGTCATCGCCGCGGCGCTGCTGGCCTTCACGGTTTCCTTCGACGACTATGTGATCACCAGCCTGGTGGCTGGTGTCGATTCCGAAACGCTGCCCATGGTGATTTACGCTATCGCGCGCCGCGGCGTGAACCCCATGGTCAACGCGCTCTCGGCCTTGATCGTCGTCGGATTCGGATCGCTGGTCCTGATCTCAGAAAGGCTGCGCACCACGTGAACCGGCGCTATTTCCTGTTCGGCACGTTGGGTGCGGTTGGCCTTACGGCGTGTGCGCGCGATCGCCGTCCGCGGCTGAACATCTTCAACTGGTCGGCCTATATTGCTCCCGACACCGTCCCCAAATTCGAATCCGAATTCGGCGTGCGCGTGCGCTACGGCACCTACGAAAGCAATGAAGAGATGCTGGCGCGCGTCATGGGCGGAAATTCCGGCTGGGACATCGCTTTTCCGACGGACTATATCGTGAAGCCGCTGCTTGCGAACGGACTGCTTGCGCCCATTCATCGCGAATTGCTGCCCAATCTTTCCGAGCTCGAACCCCGCTTCCAGCGTCCCGATTGGGATCCCAATCTCAATTGGTCCGTTCCCTACATGGTCACCGCCGCGGGCATCGCGTATAACCGCAAGCTGGACCCGCCGCCCAAAGCATGGGCTGATATGTGGGACCCGCGCCTCCGCGGCCGCCTGACCATGCTGGACGATCCTTTCGATACCATCGGCGCCTGTCTTAAAAAGCTCGGCTATTCAGTGAACGCTACCGACCCCGCGCAACTCGAGCGCGCCCGCAACGAAGCCATCCGCCAAAAGCCGCTGCTGCGCGCCTATCTCAATGCCGAAGCGCGCGACCAGCTAGTGAGCGGCGACATCCTGGCCGCGCATATGTGGAACACCACCGCGCAACAGGCCATGGACTCGTCGCCGAATGTCGGCTTTGTTTATCCAATCGAAGGTTATGCCGTTTATCCCGACGCATCCGTAATCCTGTACGAGAGCAAGCGCCCGGAGCTGGCGCACAAGTTCATCAACTTTCTGCTGCGCCCCGACATCGCGGCCGCCAACGCACTCACCGCCCGCACCACCACTACTAATGCCGGCGCCCGCAAAATCCTGCCGCCCGATTTTCGAGATAATCCGACGCTTTATCCGGCTCCCGACGTGGTCGCACGCGGCGAATGGGCCATCACGCTCGATCCCGCCACGCAGCGACTGCGTGATCGCTTGTGGACGGAGATCAAGGCCGCATAACCCCAAAGAGTTCTGAAACCGTGATTCACTCAGTGATCCATATGTACACAGGATTGGAGATCACCGTTGCGCCATCGGGCAGCGTTACCCAAACCATGAGCGGACCAGAATATTCCAACATGAAATCCGGAATCTGGACGTTGATTTGGCTCAAACCGGCGATCTCCAAAGGAGCCGGCCCGGCGTATTGAACGGTTGTGAAATATGGCTCCGGGCTATTCTGGTCCGGATTCGGAACCTGCACTTGCACCTTTAGGTCTTGGGTTGGAAGCGGAAGCTGGACAATGCTGCCGTCCGCGGGGACGGGCGTGACGTCCCCCAGGCCGGTGGCAAACAGCGTAATGATCGACCCCGCATGCAGGGGATTCTGCTGCGAGTTCAAAGTTCCATCCTGATTCAAGGCCGCGGCATAGTAGGGCGTGGCCGGGTTCAGGAAGACTCCCGGAGCGGCTGCGGACACGCCCGCCGCAATGCAGTTCGTGAGCGTGCCCTCGTATCGGACACAAACCTGAGTGGTGGCGTTCGGCGCCAGGCCGAACGGAGTGACAGCGTTAATTTGCGAACTGCTGACATAAAGCAACGGCGCGGGCACGCCATCGAACGTAACTTGTGTGTTCGAGATGGAAGCAGGGAACAGGCCGTTCGATCCGAGCTGAGCAACGCCGGGGATGATCGGCCCGATGCCGTCTCCGAACAGAATGATAATCTCTCCCGGCGCCAGCGGAGCGCCGCTCAGAGTGGCCGAATTGCCGAGGCAGGCCAGGTTCACCGGCGTGGCCGTGCTTTGAGGCGCGAGAGTCAGCAGATCAAGTTCGTTTGCGCCCTGCGACAGATCCGTGATGCTCCAGACCAGTTCGAACGCGGTAGAGGGGCTGACGGAGAGGAGGGGGAATTCCGGGGGGCCAGTGCCCTGCAGCCAGGTGGATTGAAGGAGATCTCCCGATCCATCTATGCGGATGAGGAATCCGTTCGGATCTCCGCCGGTAACGGTAAACTGGCATGCCTGGACGGCCTGATAGGCCGGGAAAGTGACGTTGTTTGTGACGCCCACAACTGTTGTCACGTCCGCGGTGTCGATCGCCATGGTGGGAACCTCGCCCACGATGGAAGGGTTCGCCACGCGGAGCGGGGTTTCGAACAGAATACCCGAACCGTCCCCTTTATACCGCCTCAGGAAGAGATCGTTGCCGGCGCCTTGTTCGAGCACCTGCGCGTCTCCGGACGGGTCAAGAGCGATCGCGAGGCCCTGCTCGCCAGGGTTCCCCAGCGTTGAATATAGAAACGCCGAGCCGCTCGAATTGAGCCTGACAGTGAAGCTCGTGAATGTCGCTAAGCCCGGGAAGCTTGCCGCTCCTGATGGATTGGTTGTCACTGCCGCGTTTGGCGTGGTTGGGAAGTCGGGCGAGTAGGTCTGGCCGGTGATAAAAAGGCTGCCCCCGGCGCCGGCCACGGCACCCTCCGGGTAGTCAGTAGAGGAGCCGCCGAAGCTCGCGGCGTACACCAGCCCTGTGCCGGCCGGATTCAATTTTTCGACGTAGATACTCTTTCCCTGGCTGAGAGCGCCGATGGTGGACGGCCCCGGAGAGGCGGGCCCAAATACAACGGCTACCGAGCCAGAGCCGTCCACAGCGGCGAGGCCGAATCCCGTAGTGTCGAGATAGGTACAGTACTGAACGGTTCCCGATGTTGGGCTGAGTTTGCAGACGAACGCCGCGTGATCGCCCGGGGCAGTGGAGCGGTACGCCCCTGCCGTGGTAGTGAAGCCGCTAGCGGCGGCGGTCCCGAAGACGTAAACATTCGCGGCGGAATCAAAAGCAATACCAGCCTGGTATGTTCCTGCCAGAGTGGTCGTGAAGAGCACTTTGCCAGCGGAGTCGAGCTTCGATACGGAATTCGTCTGACTGGCGCCGGAGTTAATGAGGTAGACTTCGCCCGCCGGACTCAGGGCCGCTGCTGGCATCGCACTCGGGTTGATGATCAGGAGCTTCTGCACATTGGATATACCCCAGGGCTGCGCGAGAGCCAGTTGACCCGCGAGAGCCAGTTGAGCAATGACACCAAGCCGGGATCTCAACTTCCACCATGTCGCAAAAAACGGCGCGGGTCAAGACCGGTGTGTCACTTCCAGACTGTCTCAGTGGAGGGGTTCACCCCATCCGGCTGTATCAAAACTGAATCAGAACCCCTTCTGTTCGGTCCTTAGAGGTTATCGGCTGAGCGAAAGCAGACTCCCCACATTGTTGAAATACCAAGGAACTGAATGGGATTGAAGGAAGCTTTGGAGGCGGTCCACTCGCCTACGGAGCAAAGACTCGGATTGTCTCGCGGCGTTGGGTGGGACGCACTGCTGGGAAAGCACCGCGAGCCCGGCCAAATTAACCCTTCAGAAGCCCGAAAGCTTTGCCGTGCCGGGGCGCAAAGACGGTCCGGCGCGTCAAGAACAAACGCTTGTTCGTAACTGTTATAGAGTATTCGCATTTATCACAGAGACGGCGAGAAAGCGGTGAGCCTATCGTCAAATAAGCTCATCAAATTAAATTGAGGGTAATGTGATGAATATTCGAAAACAGCTCATAGCATTTGCCGGTATCGGAGCGTTAACGTCGGCAGGGCTTTTCGCGTCCGTAGCTCCGGCGCAAAAGCCAGCCGGGCGCCAAGATCGGTTTGTGAGCGAAATGGAGACCGTATTGGCAATGACGCCACAACAAAAGGATCAAGCCCGCACGGTGATCCAGGAGGCTCGCCAATCAGCAAAGCCGATTCGCGAGGAGCTCATGAACACCAACAAAGCCCTGCAAACCGCGGTCCGATCGGACGAAACGGCGGAAATTCAGCGGCTATCGACCACCGAGGGGCAAGAGATTGGTCAACTGCTGGCCATCCGAAGCTCGACGGTAGCCAAAGTATATAAAACCCTGACGCCCGACCAACGAGCGAGAGCAGACGCTCTGCATCAGCTTTTGACGCGAGGCGTTCGCCGGGAAATGGCGCATTCCAATGCGCGCGCGGGAGCGTAGGAAATAAGGTAAGGTAATTTTCGGTGATTTCTTTAACGCGCGCCGCTAGCCGGCGCGCGTTCACCCTTAGTCGCCAGATTGCGGCGACACATCCACCGACACGCTGATCACTTGTTCCCCGCCGCCGAGCGCTACGCCCTTCACGGGCGTGACGTCGGAATAATCGCGGCCCCAGGCAACGGTGAAATGTTCGCCGCGCGGCATCACGTTGTTGGTGGGATCGTAATCCTGCCAGCCGAATACCGGACACCATACCGAAACCCAGGCGTGCGACGCCTCTTCGCCCGCGAAATCGCCGCCGGTCCGGACATAGCCGCTCATGTAGCGCGCCGGCAGCCCGAGCGATCGCAAACACGCGATCATCAGGTGCGCGAAATCCTGGCACACTCCGCGGCGCGAATCGAGCACTTCATCCACCGGAGTCCCAATAGTGGTGGCGCGTTTGTCGTAGTGAAACTCGGTGTAAATGCGGTGCGAGAGGTCTTCCACCGCGCTGAGCAAGGGACGGCCTTTAGGAAAGGAGCTGGCGGCGTATTGCGCAAACGGCGCGCCCACTCGAATGGAAGGCGATTCGAAAACAAACTGGCCGGCTTCAAACGTTTCCGGTGTGTCACGTTTCGCCACTTCCTCCCGCACCTGCTCCCAGGCGGCCGAGAGTTCCAGAGCGGGAGGCGCCACCGCCTCCAGATCGGCCAGGCAACGCGACGTGATGATCAACTCGCGGTGCGGCTCGGCGATGGAGAAAAAGGTAACTTCGTTGCCGAAATAATCTTCACGCGAGAGCAGGGAATCGGGCGTGGGAGTGACCTCCAGGCCAAATTCCAGGATGGTTTGGTTCTTGCGCGGCCGCGGCTGCAGATGCACCTCGGTATGGCACATGGAGACCGGTCCCGAGTACCAGTAGCGAGTGATGTGCGTGGCCAATAGCTTCATGTGCTTTTCACAGGCGCCGCGATTGCGCCGCATGGCTGAAATAGGCGCGGGTTAACGTTTCCGAGAGCACGGTCAAGTCCGCCATCAATTTACCGAGCAGCCCTTCGCGAGCTTCGGCCGCGGCGCGCCCTCCCGAACGGGTCATCTCGCGCACGTCGATAAGCTGCACGGTATTGAGCAGCGAGATCGCCATGCGTTCTTCCGCGGGCCGCCGGATGGAGGTTTTGCTGTTGGGGAGTTCGCCAATGTGTTCGCGCAGCCGCGCTAGCTGAAAAGCGATGGATCGGGGATTGGCTTCGTCCACGAGAAGCAGATCCAGCACCAGGTCCACTTGCACCGATGTCAGGTAGCGCGAGCGATAAGTGATGGAACTGTCGGCCATTTCCAGAATCGCTTCCAGCACGCCGACGCCGCCGAAAGCTTCCTTCGGCAATCCGTTGCGCAGCAACTCCACCATCTGGATGGCGCGCTCCAGGCGCCGGCCGATATCCAAAAAGCGCCAGCCATCGCCGCGCGTCATGCTCTCCATCACCAGGCCGCCGAACGCCGACAGCGTAATGATGGCGTGGTTCAAGCGATCCTGCGCGGCGCTCACGCGAAATTCTTCGGACGGCTGCTGCGGCGTGGAGAACTGCTGGTCCAACTGATTGAGGATGAGCCACGCGTCCACCGAAATGCGGTCGCGCAGCAGCCAGGCCACGCGGCGCACTTGATGGATACTGGAGACCAAGCCGTTGGCCTCCTCGGGGGCGTAAATCATCGAGAGCACTTCGTGTTCGGCGGTAGCGGGTTTTTCGCCCTCCACATAACCCAAGGCGGAAAGAATCTCGAGACCCGCCTTCAGGCCGGCGGCGCGCGTGGCGTCTTCTTCCTGGAAGAAGCGTGAAAGAATGGCGCGCGTGATTCGCACCGCGGCTTCCACGCGTTCGGTGTAGCGGCCCAGCCAGAACAAATTGTCGGCGACGCGGCTGGAAAGATCGAAAGTGGCGCGGCTGACATCCAGCGGATGCGTGGCCGGCCGCAGCAGCGTGAAGGGAGGCTCAGGACCTTCGCCCAGTACCCACGTATCCTTGCTGCCGCCGCCGCGCTGGATGGACACTACCATGCTGTCGAGCGAAGTGGAAACGCGCGTCAAGCCGCCCGGCATCACCGTGTAGGTTCCACCGGATGGCACCGCATAGACGCGCACCACCATGTGGCGCGGATGCAGCGGACCGTCCTCCCACACCGGAACGGTAGAAAGCGCGACGCGTTCCTGAGCAACGTAACGGCCGGGCTCGGCCCGCACTTGATCGAGCAGCGCTTCGCGTTCCTTGCCGCTCAGTGCCGCGCCGAAGATGGGATCGCCGCGCGTGCCGGGGAAGGTCGGCTTCACTACCAGGTCGCCCAAATGATCCAGGACATATTGCAGCGGCTTTTCCTGCCCGCACCACCAGGTGGCCACGGTGGGAATCTTCAACTCTTCGTTCAGCAGGAGACGGCTCAGGCCGGGAAGGAACGCAGCATAAGCGGGAGACTCGGCCAAGCCCGATCCCAGCGAATTAGCGATGGCAACGTTGCCGGAACGCACCGCTTGCACCAGGGCAGGCACGCCCAGCATGGAATCGCCGCGCAGTTCCAGCGGGTCGCAGAACTGATCGTCTTGCCGGCGTACGATGACGTCTACTGGAAGCAGGCCGCCCAGGGTCTTCAGGAAGACGCGATTGTCGCGCACCGTGAGGTCGCCGCCTTCCACTAACGTGTAGCCCAGATAGCGGGCCAGGAACGCGTGCTCGAAATAGGTTTCGTTGTACGGGCCGGGAGTCAGCAGCACGATGCGCGGATTTTCGCGATTGGCGGGCACCAGGCGCTGCAGCGCTTCGCGATAAGTCTGAAAGAAATTAGCGAGGCGGCGGATGTGCGACGCGCGAAAAACATCGGGCAGGACGCGCGTGCTCACCAGCCGGTTTTCGAGCGCGTAGCCGGCGCCGGAGGGAGCCTGCGTACGATCGGCCAGCACCCACCACTGCCCGTCGGGCGAGCGCGCCAGATCGGCCGCGTACATGTGCAGGAACACGCCGCCGGGCGGTTCGATGCCCCAGCAAGGCCGCAGAAAAGCCGGATTGGGAAAAACCAGCTCGGCCGGAAGCATCTTCTCGCGCAGCAGGCGCTGCGGACCGTACAGATCGGCCAGGATGGAATTGAACAGCATGGCCCGCTGGATGACGGCGGCCTCGATGGTTTTCCATTCGGCCGGATCCATCATCAGCGGCACCGGATCGAGCGGCCAGGGCCGCGAGGTGCTCTCCGGATCGCTGTAGACGTTGTAGGTGATGCCGTTGTCGTGGATCAGGCGCTGGCCTTCGCGCCAGCGGCGCGTGAGGCCCTGGTTGCCCATCGCGGTAAGCGATTCCGACAGCGGCAGCCAGTGCGGGCGCAGTTCCTTGGCGGAGCCCAGCACTTCGTCATAGAAGCCGGGCGTGGCTTCGTAACTCCACATGGGACCGATGTGGCTTTGGGCCGCTGTGAGCTTGCCGGTCATCCCAGGATATTCCTGTAGTGTTGCACACCGTAGCGCTCGCACTCCTGAGCAATATCACTCAGTTTTCGATGAGGCCGGTGAGATACTGAAATCATTGTGGCGCACGCACTCCTGCGTGCAGCGTCGGCACTCGTGC
This sequence comes from Bryobacterales bacterium, assembly GCA_963776805.1. Lineage (GTDB taxonomy): Bacteria > Acidobacteriota > Terriglobia > Bryobacterales > Bryobacteraceae > Palsa-89. Next base: position 956,484 of record CAVZOD010000025.1, on the reverse strand, counting down.
CGGCGTGCAACTTGAATACTTGCAAAACCGGAGCTGCCGCACGCCCCTCTCCGGATTAAACATAAGTCCCTTGAAATGTTGTCCCGCCGCAAAACTAGGTGGCATTGCGCAGGAGTGCGTGCGCCACGGCGGGTTACAGACAAAGAGCTTCATAGCAGGCCGTCCGCGGCGCTGGGCGGCGGCCTCCGCAAATCCAGCGTGACCGGGAACTCGGGATTTTCTTCCGGCAGCGGAACGCGCATCGCTCCGGGCGTGTGGCCAAACGGGAAGAAGCGCGATCCCCGTCGCGACTCTGCTTCGTTGGCGTTCACCGGGAACGTGTCGTGGCTGCGGCCGCCCGGATGTGACGCGTGATAGGAGCAGCCGCCCACCGATCGGCCGGTCCAGGTGTCCACTACGTCGAAGATCAATGGCGTGTGAACCGGGATGGTGGGATGCAGGCAGGAAGGCGGCTGCCACGCGCGAAAACGCACGCCGGCCACCCATTCGCCCTGCTTGCCGGTGGAGTGCAGCGGCAGGCGCCGGCCGTTGCACGAGATTACATAGCGGCCCTCCACCAGGCCGTCCACCTTCACTTGCAATCGTTCTACCGACGAATCCACGTAGCGCGCGGTGCCGCCCGGGCTGCCCTCTTCGCCCAGCACATACCAGGGCTCGGTGGCCTGGCGCACTTCAATATCGATGCCGGCATGATGCGCGTGGCCGAAAACCGGATAGCGAAACTCGAAGTGCGGTGCGAACCATTCGGCTTCGAATTGATATCCCGCGCCATTCAAATCGCGCAGCACGTCGCGAAAATCCTGCGCCACAAAATGCGGCAGCATGAACTGATCGTGCAAGCGCGTCCCCCAGTGGATGGGGCGTTCGGTATAGGGCTCTTTCCAGAACCAGGCCAGCAGCCCGCGAACCAGCAACTGCTGGGTGAGGCTCATGCGCGCGTGCGGCGGCATTTCGAAGCCGCGCAGTTCGAGCAGCCCGAGACGCCCGGTGGCCGAATCCGGCGAATACAGCTTGTCGATGCAAAACTCGGCGCGGTGCGTGTTGCCGGTGACGTCCACCAGGATGTGGCGCAAGATGCGATCCACCAGCCACGCGGGCACCGGGCCTTGCTCGGGGCCGGGGATCAGGCCGAACGCGATCTCGAGTTCATAAAGGCTGTCCTCACGCGTTTCGTCCACGCGCGGCGCCTGGCTGGTGGGGCCGATGAAGATGGTGGAAAAAGCGTACGAGAGCGCGGGATGATTCAGCCAATAGCCAATCATGCTGCGCAGCAGGTCCGGCCGCCGCAGGAACGGACTGTCGGCCGCCGTGGGTCCGCCCAGCACGAAATGATTGCCGCCGCCGGTGCCGGTGTGGCGGCCATCCAGCATGAATTTTTCCGCCCCCAGACGCGACTGGCGGGCGTCTTCATAAAGCGCCGTGGTGTTTGCAACTAATTCCTGCCAGTTCGCGGCGGGATGCACGTTCACTTCGATGACGCCCGGGTCGGGCGTGACTTTAATTTGCCGCAAGCGCGGATCCTCGGGCGGCGTGTAGCCTTCGATCACCACCGGCATTTCCAGATGCGCGGCGGTGTCTTCAATGGCCGTGAGCAGATCCACGTAATCTTCTGCCACCGGCAACGGCGGCATGAAGACATGCAGGCGCCCGTCGCGAGCCTCCACGCACAAGGCCGTGCGCACGATCCAGGGCGCGGATTCGCCCACTGCGGGCTTGCGATCGCGCTTGGCTTGTTTAGCCGATTGGAAGCGCGGCGCGTCGGCGGGAGCGAATCTCGGCGGTACCGGCAGCGGCGCGCGATTCACCATTGGATCCACCGGATAGGCCACGGGCGCTTCCGAAGCCGAAACCCATGGCAGGCTGGGCAGCGGAAGGCGCAGGCCAACCGGAGAATCGCCTGGCATCAGGAACAGGTGCTGGCCGCGCAGCATCCAAAGCCCGGTCTGCCACTCAGGACCGTTCAAACCGGGAACGCGCTCGACCGGAAGGACGAAGCCGGTGGGCGTGTCGAGCCCGCGCTCAAAGACTCTGCGGAGGCGCTCGCGTTCGCCCGCGTCGCTCAGCCGGTTGTCCACCGGATCGACGTTCACGGGCAACTGGCGCTCTTTCTGCAAATAGTAAACCGGATCTTCGAAAGCGGGGTTCACGTACTCGGGATCGAGTCCCAAGCGACGCGCCAGCGTCTCAGAGAAATGCCGCGCTTCCAGCGGACCAAAGTCGGTACGAAGCTGCTCCTGCGCGAGCAGCGAACGATTGTGCCAGAGCGGCACGCCATCGGTGCGCCAGAAGCAGGTGAGCGCCCAGCGCGGCAGAGGCTCGCCCGGATACCATTTGCCCTGGCCGTAGTGCAACAGCCCGCCTGGCGCGAAACGTTTTCGAAGACGATCCAGCAATCGCTCGGCCAGCTTGCGTTTTTCCGGGCCCAGCGCGGCGATGTTCCACTCCGCGCCGTCCATGTTGTCGATGGAGACGAAGGTGGGTTCGCCGCCCATGGTCAGGCGCATGTCCGCGGTGCAAATATCCTGATCGATGCGGCCGCCCAAAGCCTGGATGCGCTGCCATTGCGCTTCGGTATAAGGCAGCGTGACGCGCGGATCTTCGTAGATGCGCGTCACCGCCATCTCGTGCGTGAACTTTACTTCGCACTCATCCACGGCGCCGGATATCGGCGCGGCGGAGGAAGCTTCCGGAGTGGCGGCGAGCGGGATGTGACCTTCGCCCGCCAGCAGTCCCGACGTCGGATCCAGGCCCACCCATCCGGCGCCCGGCAGGTACACTTCGGTCCAGGCGTGCAAATCGGTGAAATCTTGCCCGGGCCCGGGCTGGCCCTCCAGCGGTTTCATGTCGGGCTTCAACTGGATCAGATAGCCGGAGACGAAGCGCGCCGCGAGTCCCAAATGACGCAGGATTTCCACCAGCAGCCAGGCGCTGTCCCGGCAGGAGCCGCTTTCGAGCGTCAGAGTCTCTTCGGCGGATTGGACACCCGGCTCCATCCGAATGAGATATCGCACCTTGTGCTGCAACTGCTGGTTCACAGTGACCAGGAAATCGTTGGTACGCTGCTTGGAGACATTGACGGTCTTCAAATACGCCGCCAGCTTGGGACCGGTAGGGCGGATTTGGCGAAACGGCGCTAGTTCATGCTCGAGCGCCGGCTCATAGCAGAACGGAAATTTCTCAGCGTATGGTTCCAGGAAAAAGTCGAATGGATTGATCACGGTCATTTCCGCGACCAGGTCCACGTCGACCGAGAAGTACTTCACCGGCTGCGGAAAGACGGCGCGAGCCAGATAGTTACTTTGCGGGTCCTGCTGCCAGTTCAGGAAATGGGGCTTCGGCTCAACCTTGAGCGAGTAGGCTGTGATGGGCGTGCGGCAATGAGGTGCGGGCCGCAGCCGGATGGTTTGCGGGGATAGATTAACAAGCCGGTCGTAATGATAAACGGTCCGGTGATGCAGCGCGACGCGGATGGGCATAGTGGCTCGAAATAGGTGTGGCCAACGGTGCCTGCAGCATCCACGGACCAGGGGGAGACTTGTGATTGATTATACCCCGGCCGCGTGCAACAGAAATGCCCATCCGTGTCGTTTTATGAATGCAACCCCGATCAGGCCGGCGGGGCGGCTGAGGGCGAGACCACCTGCCCTGCTCTAGTTCGCGACCGCCAGCACTCTGGCTGCGGCCGGATGCTCGTAAATCGACTTCATGGTGTCCACCACGTCGGTGTAGGTCAGCTCGTCGGTGGGCTTTTCTCCGGCGAAGAGCACTACGTCATCCAGGCTGAGAATGCCCGCGAGCGTGCCCTCCTGATCCACCACGGGCAGGCGCCGGACTTGCTGCGCCCGCATGGTATCGAGAGCGGTGTGAATATCATCCTGCGGCAGGCAGAAGAACACCTTGGGGAGCGCGACATCTCGCACGAAGGTATCGCCGGCCTTGGCGTTGCGAGTGCCCAGCGCAATCGAGACATCCCGGTCCGTGATCATGCCGATCGCACGCCCATTTTCCACCACCGGTAGCGCGCCACACCCTTGTTCCCAAAAGATTTTTGTAACGGTCGCCAGATTCGTATCAGGACTGCAGAATCGGACGCCTTTTACCATGACATCTTGGACTTTCATAGTACAGGTCCTCTCTGGAGCCGCACCTCTACTGGGGGTACGATTCCATCGCTAGTACGTGCACGTGACCGTCCAAGGAACACCTAGATTTTAGGCTAAGGTGCGAGCACCATTGCGCAATCTGTGTAGTCTCACGCAACGCCTGAGTCACCGCGCGCTATTTCTTCCAGGTGCGCATGTAGGCCACCACGTCGGCGGCCGACCCGGCGGCGCTGGTGGTGGGCTTCATTTTGCCCTTGCCGTCGGTGATGATCTTTTCCAGATCGGCATCGCTCATGGCCTGGACTTCGGGAGACTTCAGATCCCGCATGTCCACCTTCATCATTTTTGCGATGGCGGGGTTTGCCGCGCCATCTGCTCCATGGCACGTTTTGCAGGCTTTGTCGTAAACAGCCTTTCCGGCTGTCGCGCTGGCGGCCTGCAGACCACTGGCCGCGGCAACCGCAAAACAGAGTGTAATTAGTATAGTTCGCATGATTAATCTCCTAGCATTGTGTATTTCTGTTTATGGATGTCCCGATTTATTGGAGTTCAAATAGGCGATCAGATCGGCCATTTGCGAGCCGTCGAAGCGCGGCCATTCGAGACCCTTGGTTTTCATCAGATCCAGCATGCGCGGTCCGTGGCGCCAGAGCACGGAAATCATAGTGGCTCCGGTAAAATCGCTTCCCGGGATGGGCAGGTGAGGAGCGCCAGTGGAAGCATCGCTGTGGCAGACGGTGCAGTTCTTAGTCATGAAGATGCGGCTGCCCACTGAGGGACGGCCCGTATCCTCGAAAAACTTGGCGGCCCAAAAGGAGCTGACCAGGTCGCGCATCTGGGTGGGAGCGAGTTGGACCAAGGGTGCGCCGGCGGCCGCCATGCGAGAGGCGTGATTCCACATGTCCGCCCCGATGTCGGTGAGTGTTTGGCCTTGCACCCGGTCCGCCAGGGCCGCCACCGTTTGATGACATTTGGCGCAGCCGGACGATTGAAATACCGCGTCGCCCGCGCCTGCCGCTGCGATGCCTAACACCCCCGTTACGCCGCGCGTGCCAGGCAGATTGCGCAGGTACACCAGCATGTCGGTAAGTTGCTGCGCGCTAATCTGCGGAAGCGAGACGCCCTTGGAATGAGTGGCGGCCAGCATATCCGCGCGATGATTCCACATGGCGTCGAGCAGCGCGATCGGATCCGATAGCCCGGCCCATTGGTTCACCGGCTTGGCGGCCGGGTTGGGCGACGACGCGAGGCCGTGGCACCCTGCGCAGCCGAGGCTTTCGAAAGCTCGCTTGCCGCGCCCGGCGTCGCCGGGTTTTTCAAAAAAGCGCGCGGCGTAGAAAAAGGCCATCAAATCCTGAGCGGCCTGCTGATCGAGTTCGCCCGCTATGATCTGCCGGTCCCGCATGGCGGCCCACATCCCCGGCGCGTGATTCCACATGGTGGCCGCGAGCGACGCAGGCGTGAAATCGCGATCTTCCATCTGGCCCAGGTCGGGAGCCACTTTCCCTCCCTTGCCATTGATGCTGTGGCATTGGATGCAGGCCAGCGTTGTGAACAGGCGCTCTCCCCGCGCCGAATCGGCCGTGAAGCCGGCGGCCTGCGCCGCAAGCGCGGAAACCAGCAGAACAAACAACGTGCGGTTCGTCATGCTCATCGGGTTAACCTCAATCCCGTGGTCACCAGCTGCGTCCGGAATCCTTCATAAAGATAGAACGCTTCACCGTATCCGTAGTACCGCCAATCGGTGAACCAGCTCACGTGCTTGCCGAGCGGCACCCAAAGCTTCATCACAGGCTGATAATAGCTGGTGGGCCGGCTCCCGGAGGAGATGAAAAACGACCCCCCGGCCGATAACTTCGGAGCAAAACGCTTGCCATGCGGCCACGCCAGATCCAGCAGCGCGGTCCCGGTGTGGGAATCGTCGACATAACGCGAAACTTGCGGCGAGAGGGTGCCCGGATCGAGGATCCCAATGTTGGAAAGCAGATCCCCGCGCGAATAGGAGCCCTGGAAGTCGAAGACCTTGCTGCTTTTGGGTGACCAGTAGAATGACACCGTCTCCTGATGGGACGTGTACTTGTAATTGGTTCCCGACAGCGGGTTCTGATTGTCCAACAGGGTGAAGTCGCCCGAGACGCTGAGCGTCTGCAGTGGTTGATAGCGCACCTGCGCCCGAACTTTCTGGTAGTTGTAAAGGCTGGTGAGGAAATAAACTCCGCTCGACGACGCGGCCTCCACTTCACCGGTCAGCGAGATTTTCTGCGAGGGCCGGAAAGTGGCCGATCCCACTCCGACGTTTTGCCGCAGTTGCTCCTGGGCGGCGCTGGCCAGGCCCGCCGGCGGCAGGAACGCGTAACTCGCATCGCCCCATACATAGCGGTAGCCGCCCCGCACCGTGAGCTTGGAACTCGCATCGAAAAAGAGGTCGAGCGATTCCTGGCTATAGTTCGTCACCAATGTGGAATCGAGCAGCGCACTGAGCGCCAGGGGTGATCCGGCGACCAGCAGCGTGTCGAGAGAGCTGGATGATCCGGCATCGTGAAACCGGTCCGTCATCCAGTTTTCGACAATTCGCACGCGCTTGAAGGGCCGGATCTCTGCGCCGAGACTGCCGGTGGTATGCGGCTGCTGGGCCGCGGCGCTGATGATTTCCTGTTCGCTCGAATAAAAGAGAATCTGGCTTTGCAGATAAAGATTGCCGGTGTCGTACTGCTGATAGTGGACGTTGGCGTTCGGCTGGCTGTAGAGAAACTGGCCGTAAATATCCAGCCAATTGGTGGGGCTGGCCGTAAGCAACGCTTTGCTGTAAGCGCTGGTTCCACCGATGCCGTAAGCCGCCAGGAGGCTGGTGAGGTTCAAGGTCTGGCCGAAAACCGGCGCTGAGAAATTTCCGCTATTTACCGAGCCCGGCGCCTGATACAGGCTCTGATCGCTTTTAAACGCCGTGCCGCCCTCCTCCAGCGTCAGGTGAAAACGCGGCTTCTCAAAGCGCACGCCGCCGCGGTACAAGTCGGTGGAATCAAAGAGCGTATTGGGCACGGGATATTCGTTGTTGTCGCTGACAAACACCGAGGCGCCGGTGCCCGCATCGGAATCGTGATCCCAGCCGAAATACGGAGTCCACCAATGTCCGGGCCGGATGTCGAGCGATAACGCGGCGATCTTGCGGCGCGTATCGAAGGATTGCTCGTCCAGCACCACGCCTTGGCCGAGCAGCGGGTCGGCGAACGAAGGCAGGACGTTGAAGTAGGCGAAGTCGCGGTAATCGGCGTTGAAATCGTAGAGGCCGGACTTCCTGGCTTCGACATGCAGCGACTCGGCCGGCTCGGCGCCCCAGGTGGTGGCGCGCACCTGAATGGTATCGAACCAGCGGTGTTTCGGATCGGTGAGAGTGAAGTCCGCACCCAGCAGCTTGGGACCGGAGTGAATGTCGATGATGCTGCGATAGGTATCGTAGCTTCCTCCGACACCGGTGTTCCACAGATAACCGAAATCGATCCAGCCGGTGAGCAGCGGCTCGGCGGAAGGAACGGGCGAAGCCGCGTTGCCTGAATCAGCCAGCGCGGGCGCGGGTGTCGCAGCCGGCGCTGGCGTCGCAACTGGTGCAGGCGGAGCTGCCTGCTGCGCAAGCAGGGGCCAGCTGGCGAGAACGATCCAGAGCGCCCTCATTTGAGTAAATTCCGATCCACGTAACTGCCATGAATCTTCTGATGGCACACCGTGCAATTCTGAAACACAGGCGAGCGCAAATCGTGAAATGACGGCGGCACCACGCCCATCACTTTCACCGGCGTGGAAGGCAGGCTGGCGTGACACTCCAGGCAGACGAAGCGAACGTCGGCGCGCGTCAGCATTCTGGGATTTGCCGAGCCATGCGGCTCGTGGCACGCCTGGCAGCCTTCAAAGCGCACCGGCGCGTGCTCGAACGTAAACGGACCGCGCTTATCGCCATGGCACTTGAAGCACCCCGGCTCATTGGACGCGAAGCTCTGCAGCATGGCTGGCCGGATACTGCCGTGGGGATTGTGGCAGTCCACGCAGGTCATGTCGCCTTCGGGAAGCTTGTGATGGAAAGGCCGCTGGAACTGCGCCCACTCGCTCAGATGGCAGCTCGCACACAGCTTATTCGTTGCATCGGCCGTGCGCACCACCAGCGGCCGATCGCTCGAATGTACTTTGTGGCAGGCGGTGCAGGAAATCTGATTATGCGCGTGGCTGCTCTCCAGCCGCCCGGCCTGGGTCGGCTGATTCAAGTGGCAGGTGAGACAGATTTGATCGGCCGCCGCGGGCGCGAGCTTCGCCGGATTGCGGATGTTGGAGGCCGAGGGCGATTCGGTGTGCGCCTGGCCGGGACCATGGCAGGCCTCGCACGACCGGCCCTCCCAACCGCGCTTAGTGTCAACCGCCAGACTGTGATGCGGGCTCTTCTGGAACCCGTTGTAGATATCCTCGTGACAGATCTTGCAAGTGTCCGAGCCGGCGTAGCCAGCCGGAAGAGTTTGAGCGGCTGCCCACCGGGGAGCAGCCGCCAGGAGGAGAGCAAGCACAACTACGTACCATCGAGTCATGAGTAGAATGAGCTACTAATCTCTCGCATCAGGTTAGCGCGCTATGGCTACAGACTACTCCGTGTGTTGCGAGTCAACCGAAAACTGCGCGCCGGAGGCGTGGCATACACTGCAACTTTCTCCGAGCGAATCGGTATTGGCCAGGAAGTGCGACGCCTCGGCCTTGGAGACGTGGCATCCGCTGCAAGCGGACGCCGTGGGCTGCACCGGATTGATCCAACCCTGCGGATCGGTTACCGGATTCAGGCCGGTCAGCACGGGCAGATCGTTTTGCTCCGAACTGTTGACGTGGCATAACGAGCAGTCTTGAAGATAAGTGGCCGAACCGGCGGGGCTAAAGGCTGGGAAGAGCACGCCGGAGAAGTCGTTGTGGCTGCCGCCGAAGCCCACGACAATGTAGGGCTTTCCGCCGGCGGGCACCACATTGACGCCATCGTGAATGCGGTGCACCAACAAATTGAAATTGATGCCTTGCGGAGGGGCCGCCTTATCCGCCGCCACCGTCGCTGTGGCGCGCGTGCTGGCATCGGTATTCGAGGGATTGTGACAGAAGACGCAGTATTCCGTGTTGTTGCGCAGCCCGCCGTGCAGCGAGAGCGCGACGTGGCAGTTATTGCAGTTGCTGAGCGCAACCACTGTGCGGCGCGGCGTAACCGTGGAGCCGTCCACCGAGAAGTTGACCACCGGATTCTTGGCACCATACTCCACGCTTTGCGAAGAGGTGGTGCCGGCCAGCACCGTCACGGTGCTGCGCGACTCACCGCCCATGGAATAAGTTCCCGTGGCGCCGGCCGGAATGGCATGCGTGAAGGTGTAGGAGCAATTGCCGCTCGAATCGCAGGTTGGCTTGGTGACGCTCTCCGTGACGTAGCCGGGAGTGCTGGCGCTTCCGAAACTGGTGTAACCGTAATCGGTGGTCGGACCGGCCATGGTGAAACTCAGGGTGGTCGTGCTCGACACAGCGATATTGTTGCCCTTGTCATCCTGCAAAGTGAAGTTGACCGTGGGCGTCTGCCCGGCCTTGGTGTTGGTCACGCTGGTAATTGCCAGGTTGATGCCGGCCAGCAGCGTATCCGGGTTCTGCGGGTACATGGCTGCGGTATCGGTAGGCACCACGTGCGCTCCCATGATAGATGCATCGAAGGGCGTTTCACCCTGCGGCACATGGCAGTTCATGCACTGGGTGTCATCCGTCTGGAATCCACCCGGATGGTTGGCGCCGGTCGCGAAATTGACATCGTCGTGGCAGGCGCCGCAGGCCGCGCGGCTCGGCTCCATCAGGAATGCCTTGGATTGTGCGGCAACGCTGGTTTTCGAGGTGCCCGGCGCAACGCCGGTGCCCGGAGTCGAACTGGCAGTCTGGCTGTGGCAAACTTCGCAGCGGCGCGGATCGGCGGGATCGATCACGGTAGAAAAATTACTGAGGGCGTTCATGTAGCCGGCGATCTCATAAGGAACTCCAGGCGTGGTCGAAGTACCCACCACGCTCGGCAATTGCGATCCCATATGGATCTTATGCGCCATCACTTTCAAATCCAGCGTATTGCCCGTGGTAGGGTCCTGGTTTTGCGGCTGATGACACAGGACGCACTGCTCAATCCCGATCGCGTGAGCGCCGTGAAAAACCAACTGATCGTGGCAGGTGTTGCAACTGGCGGTGCGAATCACGTCGCGCGTCACGGTGACCGGCGAACCATTGGGAACGAAATTGAAAGTGTTCCCGGCATAGCTGGTGCCCAGGTTGAAGGACGTAAGATCGCGGCTGCCAACCACGCCAATGGTAGTGGTGACGGTGGGATCAAATCCCGCCGGAGCCTGCGCCTTCAATGTGTATTGGTATTGGCCCGCGGCTAACGGCGTGAGCGTCCCCCCGCCCTCTTCAAAGGTCGGCCGCGTGATGGTTCCGAGCAACTTGCCGGTGGCCGGCGCGGTGGTGTACGCCACATACTGTTCCTGGCCCTTGGGAATGTAGGAGGCGAAATACGTCACCGCTACGGCGCCCGGAGTATTCACGCCCGCCTCATCCAAAGGCAGCCCCGACGGATCGGCGAGCGTGTACGTCACGCTGATCGCGCCGCTGCTGCTGATGGCGGCTGAGCTGATGGTGATCACTAGGCCCGGCCGCACAAAATCGACCAAGGCCGGATCCGCATAGAAAGCCTTTTCGCGCGGACTGTACTCATGCTTCTTCGTCTGCCCCGTCAGGCAGAGAGAGATGAGCGCGACGAACGCCGCGATCCGTAATACCACAGAGAGATGTTTCATAAGAGTCCTTATCGGTTCGTACAGCTACTTTTACAACACAGGAATTTGTTTCACGAGCAACCCAATGCTCTCAATCCTTGTTGCTTTTTCGAAACCGGTTCGCGCACGTGAGTAACCAATGATCTGCCTTTGTATTCCGTGACTTATAAGGTGGTGATGGGTGAATCCACGTGCTCATGGGGAATATCCCCCACTGTTCCCTGCGGGATATCGCGGCTTAGAAGGAGGCTTCTGTTATTCCCCTTACCGTTGCCAGCCGAGGACCCGCAGTTGCTCTGCCTCCCTCGGGCATGGAACACGAACACACCCGAGAGGCTATTCACCAGCGGCTCGCGGCCGGCCCCGAACAAAGCTATCTGAGGGATTGGGTTTATGGCGGCATCGACGGCACGGTGACCACCTTCGCCATCGTCGCCGGGGTGATTGGCGCGCACCTGGCGCCGCGCGTCATCCTGATTCTGGGCGGCGCCAACCTGATTGCGGATGGATTCGCGATGGCGGCCAGCAACTATTTGGCGACTCGATCGGAACGCGAGGAATTTGAGCACGCCGAAGCGGTGGAGCGCCGTCATATTAAATCCTTTCCGGAGGGTGAGCGCGAAGAGGTCTCCGAGATTCTGCGGGGGCTCGGCATCGTTGGGGACCTGCTGGGCCGCGTGGTGGCCGCCATCACTGCGGATCGCGATCGCTGGGTTCGCGTGATGCTGCGCTACGAATATGGGCTGCCGGCGGTAGTGCGTTCGCCGTGGCGGGCCGCCGGATCGACTTTCTTCGCCTTTCTTGTTTGTGGACTGATTCCACTCGTTCCGTTCGTCGCAGGATGGGAGGGCGCCTTCGGGGTGGCCTGTGCGGCCACCAGCCTGACGTTTGTTTCGATCGGCGCGCTCAAGAGCCGATGCTCCATCGAACCATGGTGGCACTCGGGTCTGATTACGCTCGCAATTGGCGGCGGTGCAGCCGCTGTCGCGTACGTACTCGGGGCGTGGCTGCGCTCGCTAACCTAAACCAACGGACACCAAGCACCTTACCTGGTTCCTGAGTGAAATCGCTCATGCCAGCACGCCTCTTCAGAGGAATTCAACGCTCGCCGATGGCCTGCACCACGAATCATCTAACAGTAAACATGGCAGGCGGCGTGCACAATCCTGGTTTGAAAGGCGGGTCTCATGCGGGCTTTTCAGAAGATCCTTTTTCCGGTGGACATGTCGGACAGTTGCACGGCTACAGCTCCCTTTGTGGAAGCCATGGCGCGGAGATACAACGCGGAAGTCACCCTCTTGCATGTGCTCGAAATGCCCTCCGGCTTGATTCCGGATTGGTACGGAGGCGCGGTGCCGGTAATCGATACCAGCGCGATTTGGCAGGCGGAAACCGAAGCGGCCCAATCCTATCTGACGGACAAGTTCCAAGGCCTCAAGATCCATCGCGTGGTTGTAGAGGGCGACGCAGCCCGCAGCATTGATGACTACGCACGAGAGAACGGCACGGACTTAATTATGATGCCGACGCACGGTTATGGGCTATTCCGAACGCTGCTGCTCGGCTCGGTGACGGCCAAAGTGCTGCACGATTCGCCTTGCCCGGTATGGACCGGAGTGCACGTGGAAGACGCACCGGCTGTGTCCCCTGAGTTCGCAACCATCATGTGCGGCGTGGATCGCACCGAAGACAGCGTTGCAACCATGCGGTTCGCTTGCCGGCTGGCGCACGACAATAACGCCAAGCTCTTCCTGGTGCATGCCATCCCCGGAGCGGAGGTTGCGCCCGACAAGTATTTCGACACCGATCTCCGCCAATACCTGGAGCAAGACGCGCGGAAGACCATCGCGCATTTGCAGGAAACCGCCGGATTAGCCGCGCCGCTTTGTCTGGGGGCGGGAGAAGTATCGCACGTGGTGCGGGACTCCGCGCTCGGCCACAGCGCCGACTTGGTGGTGATTGGCCGCGGCAAGTGCACCCGAACCCTCGGGCGCCTGCGCAGCAACGTTTACTCAATTATCCGCGACGCGCCTTGCCCCGTCATCAGCGTATAGGTAGTGCCAGGGAAGTGACCCATGTTGCCGTTCCATAAAATTCTGTTTCCGGTCGATTATTCCGCGCCCTGCCAGGCGGTGATTCCCTACGTTCAGGAAATGGCCTGCCACTATTCGGCGGAACTCACGGTGTGCCACGCCTTTGCGCCGCTGGCAGCCATCGCGCAGAGCGAATTGCTGATCACCGATCCTGAGCTCGAAGCCAAGGCACGCAATCTCGAAGAAGACCGTCTGCGGCAGTTTTCCTCTCAGGTTTTTCCGGGACAACGGACGGAAGCCATCGTGGAATTAGGAGAACCGGGCAACGTGATCGACCGGGTGGCCCAGCAGCAGCGCGCCGATCTGGTGATGCTGGCCACGCGCGGCCACGGGCCGGTGCGGCGATTCCTGCTCGGATCCATCACCGCCAAAGTGATCCACGATGTGAGCGCCGCGGTGTGGACCGGCGTGGGAGCCGCGTTGTCGGATCATCCGGTGCGCATTCCCTATCAATCCATTGTGTGCGCATTGGACGACAGCCCCGAAGCCGAAGGCGTGCTGCGCGCCGCCGCCTCTCTCGCTTCCGCGTATCGCGCGCAGCTTTGGATCGTGCACGTGGTGCCTACGCCGCCCGTCTATCCGGATGTCGATCTGGGAGAACACACTGAGGAACTCAAGGAAGCCTCGCAAGTCCGGCTGCGGGAGCTGAAGGCCAAATTAGGCGTGGATGCGCCGCATACCGTGCTCGACGCCCTGCTGGGTGATGGCATTCATCATGAAGTTGTCCGGCGCAAGGCCGATCTGCTGATCACTGGCCGCGGCCATTCCATTGGAACCTTCAGCCGCTTGTGGTCGCATCTGTATTCGATTATTCGCGACTCGCCGTGTCCGGTCCTCAGCGTTTGATGTTGGCAGGAATGTCGGCGTCCGACCGGCGCGGTGGCCCGATCCGGTTCTGCCGATGCGCTCTTTTCCGCTGGACATTTCAAAGCTAGAGCGCCCTCGTCGGCTTTGGCTCCCCAACCGGCCGATCGGCTTGCACTGGCGCTCTTTCTGTCCCGCCGACCCCGGCTACGGAGGGATTACCGGCCTGGCTCCGCCCCCCCCGGCGACGCTCGCCGCAATCCACAGGGTGGCTTATCATATTGACTGATGTCCGTTGACGAAGAACTGCAGGAACACACCGAACACGCCAAGGAACCCTTCGACAAGAAGGTGGCCGCCACCATGGCGATCCTGGCCGCATGTCTCGCGGTGGTGTCCGTGCTGGGCCATATCATGACTACCGAAGAGCTGCTGCTCCAGCAGCGCGCCTCGGACCAATGGTCGTATTATCAGGCCAAATCCATCCGGCGCTACCAGTCCGAAGTGGCGCGCGATCTGTTCTCCGGCATGAACTTGAGCGGCCAAAGCTCGCAGTACCAGAAGAACGCCGACAAATACCGCTCCGACGACGACGACATCCAGAAAGAGGCTCAGGGATTGGAACACGAAAGCCGTCTGCGGGGCCGTCAGGCGCTCGGGTTCCACTTCGGCGAGGTGTTTCTGGAGTTTTCCATCGTTCTGGCGTCCCTGGCAATCCTGGCAAAGCGGCCAATGCTGTGGCAGGCAGCTATCTTGAGCGGGACCGTCGGCGCGGTTGTAGCGGCGACAATTTTCCTGGTCCCCTCGATTGTAGACAAGCTACAGCAGTAAGATAGGCTTGAATGGTTGAAAATATCAAACCGGGCATTTCTGCCCGCCAGGCTCGAGTTGTGCTCTTCGACTTCGATGGCACGTTGTCGTTGATCCGCTCCGGCTGGATGAATGTGATGGTGCCGATGATGGTGGAGATCCTGGCTGATCTCAAGACCGGAGAATCGGATGAGCAATTGCGCACGATCGTGGAAGAGCTCGTCTGGCGGCTCACCGGCAAGGAAACCATCTATCAGATGATTGCCTTCGCCGAGGCCGTGGAGGCGCGCGGCGGCAAGGCGCTGGATCCGCTGGTGTACAAAAAGATGTACCTGGATCTGCTGTGGCAAAAGATTGAAAAGCGCGTGGAGGGTTTGCGCCAAGGCCAAACCGACCCGGAGGAGTTTCTGGTGCCGGGTTCGCGCGCGCTGCTGGAACGTTTACGGGAGAAGGGGTTGAAAATGTATCTGGCCAGCGGTACCGATGAAATTTATATGAAGGAAGAAGCGCGGCTGCTCGGCGTCACCCAGTATTTCGACGGCGGGGTGTACGGCGCGCTGGACGACTATAAGAGCTTTTCCAAAGCCATCCTGATTCACCGCATTCTCTCCACTGCCGAGTTTCAGGGCGACGAGTTCCTGGTCTTTGGCGACGGCTACGTGGAAATCGAAGAGGTGAAGAACGTGGGCGGCGTGGCCGTCGGTGTTGCGAGCGAGGAACCCGACTGCATCCGCGTGGATCCATGGAAACGCCAGCGCCTGATCGGCGTGGGCGCGGACTACATCGTTCCTAATTATTTGTGTGGTGAAGAGCTGTTCTCTTCACTTTTCCCAGCCTGATGCCGCTCAGCGCCGCAGAGATCCTGGGGGCATTTCCGAAATACTCGGCTCTGGTGGTCGGCGACATTTGCCTGGATCGCTGGTGCACCTACGATCCGGCGTCGGCGGAGCCTTCGCACGAAACCAGCATCGCGAGGATCGGTGTCATTTCCACCGAAGTTGCTCCCGGCGGGGGCGGCAATGTCGCTAACAATCTCGCTTCGCTTGGGGTGGGCAGAGCCGCGGTGCTGGGCGTGATCGGCGACGATGGCTATGCGCACGAGCTGACACGGGCATTGAATGCGCGCGGGATTTCAACCGATCTTTTGGTGCGCTCCGGCCAGGTATCCACGTTCACTTACACCAAGCTGATCAACGTCACCACCGGCATGGAGGATCTCCCGCGCGTGGATTTCATCAATACGCAGCCACTGCCCGACGAGGTGGAGCAAGAGGTGCTGGAGTATTTGCGCGAATTCGCGCCCTCCTTCGATATCATCTTCGTCTCAGACCAGGCCGATACCCGCCGCGGCGGCGTAGTTACTCCAGCGGTGCGCGCGTTGCTCGAGGAGATCGCACAGGGCGATCCGCAAAAGATCATTTGGGTGGATTCGCGAATCCGCATCGAGCGCTTCCGGCACATGATCCTGAAGCCCAACGAGAGTGAAGCAACCGCGGCTTCCATCGGGCTGTTCGGCGATGTGAATTACCAGCGCTTGCGGACGCACGGAAATTCGAAACTGGTATTCGTGACAAAAGCGTCTGAGGGAGTGATTGTAGTGGAGGACGGCGTCGATACTGTCGTTCCGGCGTTTCCAGCAGGCAATCCGGTGAATGTCGCCGGCGCCGGCGACAGTTTCTCGGCGGGCGCAGCACTGGCGCTGGCCATCACCGGATCGGCCAGGGATGCTGCGCGCTTCGGCAATCTGGTGGCGTCCATCACCGTCAAGAAGCGGGGCACCGGAGTTGCGAGTCCGGAAGAAGTGCTGGCTGCCGCGGGCGCATGAGCACGCTCGCGATCGACATTGGCGGCACCAAATTCAGCGTGGCGGTATTTGAAGGCAAGCGGATGGTGGAGCGTGAGTCGCACTCGACCGACCGTGCAGGCGGACGCGATTGGATGCTCGCCAAGATCGCGGACGTCATCCACAATTTGGGCGCCCGGCATCGCTTCGATTGCTGCGGCATCGGCTTTGGCGGCCCCGTGGATTTCGACCGCCAGCGCGCCGTTTTATCCACGCACGTCCCCGGATGGAATGATTTTGACCTTCCCGCTCACTTCACAAATCTGCTCGGTTTTGTTCCGGTAATCGATAACGACGCGAATGCCGGCGCGCTGGGGGAAGCTTTCTACGGAGCGGGACGCGGTTACCGGCCGCTGTTCTACATGACGCTTTCCACTGGGATCGGCGGCGGCCTGGTTTGGAACGACACCGTCTATCGCGGCGCCGATTCTTACGCGGGCGAGATCGGGCACCTGACCGTTCGTCCCGATGGTCCCGAATGCCTGTGCGGATCGCGCGGCTGCCTGGAGCGAATGTGCTGCGGTTTGTGGCTGGAGCGCGATCATGGCCGTCCCGCGAGCGAGTTGTTGCGCGATCCTGCATTTGTCGAGCGCTATGTGGTGGACCTGGCGCTGGGTCTGAAGTCCGCAATTATGCTGCTGAACCCGGCGCGCATCGTGATCGGCGGCGGCATCAGCAAAGCGGGCGATCGATTGTTCGTGCCGCTGCGCGAGGAGTTGGGAAGGCAAATTACGGCCTGGTCGCGCGCGCGCGTGGATGTGGTTCCGGCCGAACTGGGCGACGACAGCGTGCTGTGGGGCGCCATGGCGCTGGCCACCCGGCGCACCGCATGAAGCTGCCGCCGTTTTATCCAATCATCGATGCGGACCGGGTTTCCGCCGTTCCAGCAGCCGAGGCGATACTCGAAGCGGGCGCGCAGATTCTCCAATATCGGCGCAAAAGCTTCTTTTCGCGCGAGGCATTTGCAGAGGCGAGCCGGATCTCGGAACTTTGCCGGAGCGCCGGCGCATTGTTCGTCATGAACGATCGCGCTGACATCGCAATGCTGCTGAACGCCGGATTGCACGTGGGCCAGGACGATCTGGCGCCGCCGGACGCTCGAAAGCTTTTGCCGGCTACGAGCATCATCGGATTCTCAACGCACAACGAGCGACAATTGCGCGCGGGCGATAACGAGCCGGTGGATTACGTGGCCATCGGCCCGATCTTCGCCACCGGATCCAAGGGAAATCCCGATCCGGTGGTTGGATTGGATCGCCTGCGAACCCTGCGTCCGCTTACGAAGAAACCTCTGGTGGCGATCGGCGGAATTACCCGCGAATCAGCGCCCCAGGTTTTCGAGGCGGGAGCGGATTCGGTGGCGATCATCGGCGACCTGATTTCCAATCCGCGGGAACGCGCGGAAGAATGGATCGCGATCAGTGCTCGTGCTCGTGTTCGTGATGCTGGGACGTAACCAGAATGTTGCAAGGCGCATCGGATAACGCGCACTTGCTGTGTTCGAACTGAACGGTGGTGTGGTGAATCTCGTACTTGCAGAGCACGTCGTTGATGCGCTGCAAAATGGCGTTGCTTTCCGAAGGCGGCATGTCTTCGATGAGCACGTGGCAGCTCAAGGCGTGCGCGCTCGAACCCAGGCTCCAGATATGCAGATCGTGGACATCGATCACGCCGTCGATCTCGCGCATGGCATTGGTCACTTCATTCAGCTCCATGCCGCGCGGCAGGCCTTCCAGCAGCACGTTCAGCGATTCTTGAATAATGTCCCAGGCGGTCCAGACGATCAGAATGCCGATTAAGACCGACAGCACCGGATCGATGACGGACAAGCCGGTGAAGTGAATCGCGACGGCGCCCGCGACGATGCCGAGCGAACTGACGGCATCGCCCAGCATGTGAACGAATGCGGCGCGGATATTGATATCGTGATCCTTCTCGCGATGCAGGCCCCACATGATGCCGCCATTCAGCGCAAGCGCCGCCAAAGCGACCCAGAACATGGTCCACTCTTCGATGTGCTGCGGATGCAGGAAGCGCTGCCAGGCTTCGTAGAAGATGAAAACAGCAATCCCGACCAGCGTGAGCGCGTTTACGAAAGCCGTCAAAACGCCGGCGCGATGATAGCCAAAAGTCTTGACGCTGTCGGCCGGCTTGGATTGCATGTACACGCCGATGGTGGCCAGCACCAGCGCGAGCGCGTCGGTGAAATTATGGCCGGCATCGGAAACCAGCGCCAAGCTTCCGGAATGGAACCCGGCGGCGGCTTCAACGACGACGAACAAAATGGTGGCTAAGAATGACCACTTCAGAATGTTCTCGGTTCCGCGTTGGTGGCCGTGATGATGCAATCGATCCCTTTATCTCTATTTTACCTCTCAGAACCGGGTAACTTCGGTAAAGTTGAAGCCTCGCACCTTCATGGCCGGGACCACCATGTCGAAAGCCTCTTCGCCGGAGGCGCGGACCGAAAGGGAGAGCGCTTCGACATTATTGAGCAATTCGATGATGCCCTGATTGAAGCGGAAGTTCCGCAGGCCCTGCGCGACGCGCCCGTTTTCGATCAGGAACGTGCCATCGCGCGTCATGCCGGTCATGATCTTTTCGTAGGGATCCACTTCGCGGATATACCAGAGGCGGGTGACCAGAACGCCGCGTTCGGTGGATGCGATCATCTCATCCAGCGGTGTAGATCCGCCGGCGATTACGATATTGAGAGGCGCTTCGCCCACTTCGTTCGGGAGCGGGAAGCCATGTCCGGTGGGCTGCACTCCCGCGCGATGCGCGCTCGTTCGCGAGAAGGCGAGATCGCGCGGAACGCCGGATTCGACCAAGGTGAGTTTGCGCCGGGGAACGCCTTCGCCATCGAAAGGCACGCCGGCTTGGAGCGGATGCGCGACATCGTCGGTAATCTGGATGTTATCGCCGAAGAGTCTCTTGCCCAGCCGATCGGTGAGGAAGCTGCGGCTATCGGCGACGGCGGTGGCGCTGAAATCGCCGAACATCTGGCCCACCAGATCGAGAACGGCGGCGGGTTCAAGGATTACCGTGTAGCGGCCGGGAGCGATCTCGTGCGGATCGCGCGAGAGGCGCGCCTTTTCCGCCGCGCTGCGGGCGAGATCGAGCGGGTCCATGGATTCATACGAAACGGCCGAGGCCTTAGCCCATCCGGAACTGTCCGCGGCCATGGCAGTGATGGAAAACTGCGCCATGGTTTCGGCGTGCCAGGTGGCGACGCCGCGCGAGTTGAAGATGGCCTCCACGCCTTGGCCCGTGGAATAAATCCCGGCGGCGGTTTGTCCCGCGCTTTCGACGATCCGGATGGCTTCGGCCACGGTTCGCCCGCGATGCTCGGCTGTGGCGGCCGCGGTGGCCTCATCGAAGCGCTTGGTTTCGGAAACCACTGACGGCTCGGCCAGCGGCAGCAGATCGGGATTCGGCGCGGCCGATCGAGCCAGCGCCAGAGCCTGCTCCACGGCGCGGCGAATGGAATCGGGATCGAATCGATTGGTGGTAGCGCGCGCGGTCCTCTGCTCGAGCGCTACGCGGACCGAGATCCAGCGATCCTGCTCGGCCACGTTCTGATGGATGGTGTTGTTGGCGAAACGCGTGAGAGCGCCGAAATGCGCGCCGAAGAGCGCTTCGACGTCAGAAACGCCCAGCGATTGAGCGGCCTGCTGCACCGCGTCGAACAGGTTGCTGCACTCCTTTTGAGACAGGATCTCAGCCTGCATACGCGGCTCCCACTTTGATGTTGTGGAAGCGCGCGGGGCTGGCGCCGTGGCCGGTTCCGATGGTCTGCTCGGGCTGTCCCTTGCCGCAATTCGGAACGCCCCACAGCACCCAGTGATCGCGATTGGAGACGGCGGCGCAGGAATTCCAAAACTCGGTGGTGATGCCGCTGTAAGTGGGATTGCGCAGCATGCGGACGCGCTGGCCGTCCTTGATCTCCCAGGCGATCTCGCAGCCGAACTGGAAGTTGTAGCGCTTGTCATCAATGGACCAACTGCGATTGGTCTCCATATAGATGGCGTGGCTGACGCCCGCGAATACTTCGTCGAGCGTTTGTTCGCCGGGCAGCAGGCTGACGTTGGTCATGCGAATGAGAGGGAGGCGGGCCCAACTGGTGGCGCGCATAGTGCCGTTGGAACGCGTGGCTCCGATGGCTGAGGCAGTTTCGCGCGAAGTCATATAGCCGACAAATTGACCGTTGCGAATGATGTCCGCCGATTGCGCCGGCACGCCTTCGTCATCGAACGCAAAGGTTCCCATGCCGGGGCCATGCTCGAGGCGCGCATCGCAAACGGCGTTGACCAGATCGGAACCGTAGCGCAGGTGATTCAACTTGTCGAGCGTGAGAAAGCTCATGCCTGCGTAGTTGGCTTCCGAGCCGAGCACGCGATCGAGCTCGATGGGATGGCCGATGGATTCGTGAACCTGGAGCCCGAGCTGGCTGCCATCCAGTATCAGATCGAAGCGGCCTTCGGGACATTGATCGGCCGAGTGCAGCGCCACCGCCTGCTCGGCAACGCGCGGCGCGTGCTTCAGCAGATCGAGCTCGCGCACCAGCTCGTAACCCTTGAGCTGATGCTGGCCGCCGAAGGAGTTTGGATATGAGCGCTTCTGGATCTGATCGCCTTTGAAGCTGAAGGCTTCGAAGCCCGCGCCGCTGGTGGTGCGGGTTTGATCGATCACGCTGCCGTTGGTGGAGACAAAGACTTGCCGGCTGCGGTGGAAAATCATGGACGTTTGCGCCAGGGTGACGCCTGCGGCCCGGCGCAGCTCTTGGTCGACGGCGGTGAGGAGCGAGAGCTGCTCTTCGACGCTGACCGTGAAGGGATCGATCTGGCAGGGCGAAACCCAGGTGGCTACATGCCCGGCTTCGGGCGCGAGCATGACGTCGTGTTTTTTGGCGAGGGCGCTGGCGCGGGCGATGTCGACGGCGAGCGCGGCCGTGGCTTCGATGCCGGCGCGGGTGAGATCGTCGGTGGCGGCGAAACCCCAGCAACCATCGGCGAGCACGCGGATTCCGATGCCGACCGATTCGTCGCTCGAAACCTGGCCGGGCTTGCCGTTCTTGGTGCCGAGCTCGCGATCGCGACTTTCAATGAGGCGAACGTCGGCGTAGGTGACGCCGGGGCGCTGGGCCGAATCGAGCGCTTCCAGGGCAAGCTGCTTCATGCATACAGGATAACCGGAGGGAGCGGTAGGACAGAAAAATTACGGGGCGGGGCGCGGGAAAGCGAATGTAAGATGCTCATTCGGAAGGAGTGGACGCATCAGGGTGTTTTTTGTGCGCGGTGACGCATTTCCTGGGGACAGCCGGAGGAGTTATGAAGAATGATTGATTTTCGGCGGATTGGGAGGATATTCGCCATTGGGATTAGAATATCGCGGGATGCGGGACCTTCGGCAGGGCGCACCGCGCAGGTATTTGACGGGAAAGGGAAGAAGAAAGCGGGCGTAGCGTGATTGGGCCGGCCGGCGGTCACAGGTTCTAAAGAGGGGGGGGTTCAATGAGTTACGGCTCTTCTTTCCTAATTGATTACGGCACCGGGGAGTAGACTTGTCGCAGAGCCGGCAAGGCAGGTCGGATCCGGGTTGGTGTTATTGCTGAGTTAAGTTGACCTAAGGACAAAATATATGGAAGGTGCTCTCTTCGATTCCACCAAAAGAGTTGCGGCAAAGACAGTGCACAGGGCTTGGGGACCGTCGGCGGCGAAGGTCATAATCGTTCTGATTGTCGCCGCAGCAATTGTTGTCGCGCTGTTGGTGCGCGGTTCGCTTGCGGAGAAGGTAGCCGCGTTTGGTGCTCTTCTCTTGGTTTTGATAGTTGGTCTTCGGGAACGCGAACTGATACCGCGTGAAGATGTGACTTCGAGCCGGACTTGCGCTCTCAGGAAAGTGAGAAAGAAGAGGCCCGTCGAGGGTATAAATTGAACTGTGTAAACGGCCATCGAAAGGATCACACTAAGGAGACCCGATGGCTATCGACCTCAAACTCATCGACAAATTGCTGGCGGACTACAAAAAGCCAGAAGACATCATAGGCGAGAACGGTCTGCTGAAGCAGCTGACCAAGGCTCTGCTGGAACGCGCCATGCAAGCCGAGATGACCGACCATCTCGGCTACGAGAAGCACGACCCGGCTGGGAATAACAGCGGCAACTCGCGCAACGGTGGGACAACCAAAACACTGAAAGGCAATTTTGGGGAGATGCCGCTGGAGACGCCGCGCGATCGCAACGGTAGCTACGAACCGAAGATCATCGGCAAGGGCCAGACGCGTTTCACTGGCTTCGACGACAAAATCATCTCGATGTACGCGCGGGGCATGAGCACGCGCGAGATCCAGGGACACCTGGAAGAGATCTACAAAGTGGAAGTGAGTCCGACACTGATTTCCAACGTCACCGAAGAGGTGATGGAAGAGGTCAAGAGCTGGCAGAGCCGGCCGCTGGATGCGGTGTATCCGATCGTGTACTTGGACGCCTTAGTGGTAAAGATTCGCGAGACCGGGCACGTGCGCAACAAAGCGATCTACGTGGTGATTGGCGTCAACATGCAGGGCAACAAAGAGGTGCTGGGACTGTGGGCCGGTCAGACCGAGGGAGCAAAGTTCTGGCTACAGGTATTGACGGAGCTGAAGAACCGGGGCGTGGCCGATATGTTTATCGCCTGCGTGGATGGTCTGAAGGGATTTCCCGAATCCATTGCGACAGTGTTTCCGGAGGCGCAAGTGCAGTTGTGCCTGGTGCACCAGGTGCGCGCATCGCTGAACTATGTGTCGTGGAAACAGCGCAAGGCGGTGGCCGCGGATCTACAGCCGATTTACCGCGCCAGCACAGTCCAAGAAGCCGAACAACGGCTGGACGAGTTTGCCGCGAAATGGGATGGAGCGTATCCCACCATCAGCCAGATGTGGCGCCGGAACTGGGAGCATCTAACACCGTTTTTCGCTTATCCAGCCGACATTCGCAAGGTGATCTACACCACCAACGCGGTGGAGTCGCTGAACATGTCGTTGCGGAAAGTGATCAAGACCCGCGGCTCGTTTCCCAACCAGGAAGCCGCTATGAAACTGCTGTACCTGGCGCTGGAGCACATTGCCAAGAAATGGACCATGCCGGTGCAGAACTGGAAGGCCGCCTTGCAGCGCTTCGCGATTCTGCTTGGCGACCGCGTTCCGAAAGCGGAGCTGGTCTAAATCGTCGCAGCATGAACAATCGGAAGAAGAACATTTCTGGGATCGGGGGCTCTGCCCCCAAACCCCCGAGATTTACCGCTTTTGCGCCAGGATTCCTGGACCGGGAGGCGAGCTCCGCTCGCGCTCCCGAAATCCCGGCCCCTGAGTCGGCGCTCGGGTTGCGTCTCCGCAGAGCCCTACCCTACGCTCAGGTCCGTCCAGTCTACCAGGGATGCAAGGTTAGAAAATGACCGGCCGTTTACACAAAAAACTTGACGCGCCCGGCCCGTCTAACATCTCCTATTTGCAGCTGCCCAGAAAACTCCCTGAAAACGCAGCACTTCGAAGAACCGCATCACCTCGAAAACTGCCGTTTTTGCTCCAAACTATGTCAAAACTGGTGTCAAAACCCTGTCATGCTACTTTGCCTGTGTCAGAACCACCCTTATGGTTCGCCCGGCGATTCAGTTGCGCGAGGGCTTCGCGCTTCATCTGTAGTTTCATCTGCGAGTATTTCTTGAACACCCTTGCATCGCCTTGCCGCAACATCTGCGTGACCCACTCGTCGGCCACCCCGCCGGCGCTGAGCCGGGTCGCATAGGTAGATCGAAGATCGTAGATCCGAAAGCACGGCACTCCAGCTTGGCGCAGCGTCGTGGCCCAGGCGGTTTTGAAGCTGCCTGGCACACAGAAGGCTTGGCTGGATTCGGAAACAGGAATGGAGACGAACCAGCAATCTCCATCTGACTGCGACGGGCCTCCACCGCGATTTCCGTCAAGGGCACTTCCGGCGAATACGCCGGTATCATTTGAACACTGAACTCTTTCAAGGCCCGGCCTGCTTGGGTAAGACGATACTTGTCCAGCGGCTCGCCGGCTCTCGGAGTGACAAAGAAATGGCTCGCCCGATCGCTATACAGTGCACAAAATACCCCTTTTTCCTCGATGACGGCCCGCAGTGCCGCCAGCACCGTCCGGGTCGATTCCTCCAGCACCAACTGCGCATGACAATCAAGTCGTACCAGCGATCGTCATTCAGCCAGCGGTGCTGGCTGCCGTCGATGTGCAGCAGCATACCGGGCAGCGGCCTTCTCTCCCGCCGCCGGCGATGCGGCCCGCGCCGCCTCCGCCGCTGTATGAGTCCGGCGCCCTGCAAGGCCTGCTTGACCCGCGTGTAGCTCAGCGCAATCGAATGCTCCTCTTTCAGCTTCTCGTGGAAGTGGCTCGCGCTCAGATCAAAGTAGCGCTCCTGATAAAGTCGCAGCCCTCTTCGCACACCTTCACCGGAACGCGACGTTGGCTCCGTTTTCCTTTCCTCCGATCCGTCAACCCGTCATAGCCGTGCTCTTCCCGACCTTCCTTCCAGCGCCGCATCGTCCGGTCACTTATCCTGATGATCTCCGCCGCTTCCCACCAGCGCATCTTCTTGGCCAAGGCCTTCAGCAGTACATCTTGCAACTTCATCATCCGCTCCACTTCCGCGGCTGAGTACGCCTGGTTGGAATCCACCCTTCCAGGCTCTCCTGCCGCTGGTCAAAGCGGACAGATCATGTGCTAATGAAACCGGACATATCATAAGCTAACGTCAATGGCCGCTCTCGAAGAGTAGCCGAAACGCCTTCTGTGTTATCCTGCGCTCGCATTTGGAGCGATCCATGACTAAAATTAAACTTTCAGCTCTGCTGTTGTCTTGCACTGTTTCGCTGGCGCCCTGCCTGTTGCTGGCCCAGGTCCAAAGGCCAGGGGAGTATCCGCGGGGCGAGAAACCTTCTCCGATGATGAGGTTTTTCGTAACGAGCGAACCCATCGGCGATGGCGGCAATCTCGGCGGACTGGGCGGCGCTGACGCACATTGCCAAGTGCTCGCAACGGCCGCGGGCGCAGGAAATCGCACCTGGCACGCTTACTTGAGCACGCAGGCCCGGCCCGGCCAGCCGGCAGTGAACGCGCGCGACCGCATCGGCAAAGGTCCCTGGTACAACTTCAAAGGCGAAATGATCGCGCAGGATCTCGCGCACCTGCACGGCGATACGATGGAACTGGCGCATCAGGGAAATAATCTGAATAAGCTCACCGGGTTGACGGAAAAAGGCCAGATCGTGCCGGGTTTGTATGACTATTCCGATCCGCGCGATAACGACTGGAATTACGCCAAAACGACCCGGTTTTCGACTCGCCACGAAATGCTCACCGGTACTCAGACCGATGGCGCCGCGTTCACCGATGGTGCCGATCACACCTGCGATAACTGGACCAGCAACAAGAGCCCGGCCCCGGGAACGTCGAACGGAAACCTGAACGCTGCCGATGGCAGGCCTAACGCCCAGATCGGTTTTCCCGACCGCAATGGCGGCGGCAGCGGTTCCTGGAACTCCGCTCACGGAACCCGCGGCTGTGCCCAGACGGATTTGACGAAAACCCACGGTATCGGCTTGTATTACTGTTTCGCGATTAACTAGAATGGCGGAAAAGCATATGACCAAGCCCCATGCCTCCGTTGTCGTCTTGTGTACTTTGATGCTGGTCTCTGGCTTGATGCTGGCTCAACAGAACGCGCCGAATACCCAGGGCATCACGCCGCCCCCCGGTAGCCCGACGCCGACTCCGGCTCGAATGACCTTTTTCGTTACCAGCGTCGGTCTCGGTAAAGGCGGAGACCTTGGCGGACTGGCGGGCGCCGACGCGCACTGCCAGGCGCTTGCGGAGGCTGTCGGCGCGGGCGGGCACACCTGGCACGCCTATCTCAGCACGCAGGCTCGTCCCGGACAGCCCGCCGTCAACGCGCGTGACCGTATCGGCACCGGGCCTTGGTTCAACTGGTCGTTCGCGCAACTGGGAGCGCCGCAAAACGCCATCATTTCGGCAGACCTTTCCGAACTTCACGGAGACACGCTCGTCCAGGCGCAGCGCGGCAGCAATCTATTCAAACAGTCCACACGCAACGAGCAAGGACAGGTCATTCACGGGATCGGCGATACGCCACCGATTCAGCACGAAATCCTCACCGGATCGAAGTGGGACGGCCGCGCTTACATGGATAACGCCGACCATACTTGCAACAACTGGACCAGCAGCTCAACAGGTTCCGCGCAGGCCGGCCATTCTGATCGAATCGGCCATGGCTCATCCTGGAATTCCTCGAACGCCACAAAAGGATGCAGCCAGGCGGCGCTCGGAAGCAGCGGAGGCGCGGGCCTTTTCTACTGTTTCGCAATTAACTGACATTCGCCGGCTGGCCCATGCGCTTTGCGGACGGAGTGTTTCGGCTCCTTGCCCAGCGTCAGTTGGCGAGCGGAGGGCAATTGGCGACCTGCTTCTGTCCAATGTCGATTAGCTGAAAAGGGGGCAAATGATTCCCCGTTTGGTGGTCTGCGAAGTTCGGGAGGCCAAGGCCACGAGGTTAGAGCTTTCCGGCCTCGTTGCGGCGGAACGTACAACCGTGACTCGCGAAAGTGCAGAGCGCACAACTGGCGTTGGGTGTACGACTGGCACGTTTCCAGCTTCGCTCGGGATGGACCGCCCTACGCAGGGTTCACGCGAAAGACAGTCGCTGCCGAGACCGATGGTACCTTCCATTGGGGATATTTTCTTCCCTTGGCCTGGAGCACGCCTGCCTTTTCGACCGGATCGTTGACCATTGACAAAGTACGGTCAAACACTTTGTCCCCTATCTTCAGGCGCACGTTGGGATCACGGACTATATTTTCAACCCACTGTCTGCCGCGATAAGAGGTCACATACAAATTGCCGTTATATACGGCGCACCAGATCGTCACCGAGTGAGGCAGCAGAAACCGGGTCTGGGTCTGAATCTTGATCTGCGGAACGTTGTCCGTGAACGACCAGTCCGTAACTGGGGTAGTGACGGGTTCCCCCTTTAGCCAAAGCCCAGGCATTCTGCACGACAAAGATCTATCGGTTGGCGGGCAGCCCTTAGGTTCGAAACCAGTGAAGCTCAGTAACAGGAGAACCGCGAGCAAGACAATTACTGTTGACCCAACAATCTTTACCAGTTTTCTCATACTGGGCTCCTAAAGACTATTTCATAATGCATACGGAATTTCCTAACAGATGATTCTACACCCAAACCACGCCCGTTTCGTTTTGTCGCTTGTAGAAAGCCCCTTTTTATCGCGCCGCCCCTTTTTGAAATGGATTAGGTTGTGGAACTGAGGAGCGCGCGCAGGCAGTCGTTCAGGCCAAGGGAACGATCGCAGCCCATGGCACGGTCCGGGCTGTCGCGGCCGATCCCGACGACGGCCGCATCCTGGAGTGGGCCGTCGATGGCAAAGCAGATCCATGAGCCATGAGAACCGGGACCGTCTGGTCGACGCTGTCGTGCTGCCAGCTTTTGAAGAAAGACCCTAGGGCGCAACCAAACCGGCGCTTGATGAAAATGCCCGCATTCGGATTCTCGATGAAGCCGGATTCTCTTCCCGCTAGCGGCATCGCCGTGGGAAAACTTCGAGAAGGTTGACGCGCACCCGGAGACGGTCGAGTGTACAATGACTCAGTCGGAAGCCAATCGGAGATCGCGGCTTTCACGTTTAGGAGCTCACGATGAGGACGTTAGCGAAAATTGCAGGCGCAATCCTGGTCTGTTTGGTTCTGGTGTTGGTGGTGCTGCGTATCACCGGCTTCAACCCCATCGGGGATACGCCCGGTCGCGGGAATTACCCTGGGTTGTGGCTGAGTGGAAACGTTGTAACTACGCCGGTCACTGACTGGTCGTTCGTGACCCAATATCGGACAGACAAACTGCAGACGCGAACCTGGTACCTCATTCCCCATTCGGTGACAACAGGTTTCATCCTTCACAACGGTCAGCTGTATATAACGTCGATGTTCGGGGCGGGAGTGCCTTTTCCGCAAGGCAAAAATTGGGTTAGCAATGTGATGCGCGATCCGCATGTCCGCCTGAAGTTCGGAAACAATCTATACGATTGCAAGTTGTCCCATGTCACCGATCCGGACGAGAAAGCGGCCGTGCTGGAACAGCGAGCAAAACAGAACCCTCAACTTCTGGCCTCAAACGCCGGCAATGGCCCGGTGCTGCATTTATTTCGCGTGCTTCCTGAGTGAACCCGACTGCTCGTTGTAACGCGGTTCGCTGTCCAGCTGGTTAAATCCATGAGAATCGTCATCACCGGCGCCAATAGTGCTTCCGGGCAAGCGATACTGCGCTGTGCGGCACAAGCCGGAGTGACGTCAAACCTAGTCGCCGCAGTCCGCTCCGAGCGTGCCGCGGACGAGATTCGGCCCTTGCTCGGCGAGGGGAGCAGCCTGGCCAAGATTTCGTACGACGATCCCGGCAGTCTGGACGCGGCGCTTCAAGGAGCTTCCGCGATCATTCACTTGGCAGGAATTCTGGTAGAGCGGGCGGGTTCGACCTATGAACAGGCCAACGTTGCGCCAGTTCGTAGCGTGGTGGCGGCCGCGCAGCGGTGTGCCGCGGATGGTTTGATGGACAAGTTCGTCTTGATCAGCGCCACGGGAGCCGATGAAAAATCTTCCAACGCCTACTATCGCAGCAAGGGACAGGCAGAAGCTGCGGTGCGTGCTTCCGGCCTGTGCTATACGATACTGCGGGCTCCGCTCCTACTCGGGCCTGCAACCGAAGGGGCAGGAGCGCTGGCGCGGAATACTCGTGGCCCCAGAGCCATGCTGATTGGCGGCGGCAGCAATTTTCAGCAGCCCCTCTATGTGGACGACCTGGCGCGGGCTGCCATCGCTGCCTCCAAATCTTCAGTTGCGACGAATCGGACGTTGGACCTGGTTGGCCCCGTTTCGTTGCCGGACCGGGAACTCGTGGAGCGAGCGGCCGGTTTGCTCGGTCGCCGGGTGCGGGTGAATTCGATCCCGAAAGGCCTGCTTTCGTTTCTGTTGGCCATTCGTCAGCGCGTCTGGGGCCCCGGTTTTTCGCCAGACGTGATCGAAGTGATCACGGCCGACACGCGTCTGGATCCGCAGCCCGCCGCGAGCGAGTTGGGAATCCACTTGACCGGCATCGATGAGATGATCAAGAAGAGTTTAGGATAGGAGCGAAAAATGGACCAGGCCAGCCAAGCCACTACATTGGCGCGCGACTCTGGCGCAAAAAAAGCCAAGCCCTGGCAGCGGCTTTTGCCGCTACTGATTACGCTGGCCTGCTTCGCCTATCTCTATAACCGCCTCACCCACGCCGCTTCGGCCGAAGGCACCGGGCTGCTCACTTACCTGGCAAAAAGCTTCGAGCATGTGAACTGGCTGTATTGGCTGGCGCTCATGATTCCGTACTGCTTCCTTTATGTAATATTCGATAACCTGGTGGTCTGGAGCGTGATCAACTGGTTCAACGTCAAGATCCGCTACGCCGATATCTTCCCCATTCGCGCCAGTGCGTACATTCTCTCGCTGGTGAACGAGCAGGTCAGCAAGGGCGCCATTGCGGTCTATCTGAATCGTCGCGACGGAGTGCCCGGCTGGGAGGTCGGCTCCAGCATGCTCCTGGTCATGTTCTGCGAGATTTACAGCCTGATCCTGTGGGCCACGGTCGGCGTGCTGTTGCGCTGGAATAGTTTCCAGCCGGCCTTCCACCTCATTCCATGGATCGCCTTGGGCGCCGCCGTGTTCTTCACTGTTTTCCAGTTGTTCTTCAGCGGAAGAATCGCCCCCGGGATCGCACTGCGGGACCGCCCCATCTTCCGCGCGTTCCGGATGGCCAAAGTGTGGCACTACGCGGTGGTGATAGCGTTGCGCGCGCCGCCGGTACTTGCTGGTGTGGTTGTCTATACCCTGGCGCTGAGACTCTTCGGAGGCTCGATAGGTTTTGGAGAGATGCTGGGCATTTTGCCGGTGATCTTCTTTGGTGCGGCAGCGCCGGGACCGATGCACTCGGTGGCGATTCTTTTTTGGGTCTTGCTCTTTCCGGATAAGCCGGGCCAGATGACAGCCTTCGGCTTCGTGATGCACAATTTCTTCCTCTTATTTAACGCCGCACTGGGCCTGCTATTTCTCCGGCGGGCGACCCGGGAGCTGTTCGGGTAACGCGGTGCCCCGGCTCAGCATCAACCGTTGGACCATCGATACTAGCGTGCTCAGCACCAGCAACCAGACCAGGATCGTGAGCAGGGGCTGCAAAAACGTAAGTCCCATTCGGATGAGGCTATCCATGCAGGTGGGAACGAAGTAAAGCATGCCGTTGTACCGGCCAAGCTTGCTCCCGCGGAGCCTTGTGTGCCGGTGAATCCAGTAGGAATCGATCACGTACTGGGCAAAGGCCGCCGTGATCAGGACCGGCAAGATCCAGGGAAATGCGCCGCGCAGGGCTCCGGCAAACAACCCGGAAGTGACAAATAGAAAATCGGTGGTGTGATCGAAGGTTCCGCTCCAGGCGGTCACCGTACCTTGCCGGCGCGCGATGGGGCCGTCCAGAACATCGGTGATCAACGCCAGCACCCATGCCAGGAGAGCGAAAATCGCGGAGTGCCGGTCTCCTTGCGCCATGAAAAATGCGAACGGGAACACCAGAAGCAGGCGAACGGCGGTCAGCGCATTAGCCATCGCTTCGTCCCAGGTTCGGTTGACGCCGCATAACGCCAAGCATACACGGGCATGCGGTGGGTCTGTTTCCGGCGCAGACGAACAACAAGCGTCGCCTGCATCTCGTCCCAACAGATTATCCAAGGGCGTTTAGCGAAAGTGATCCCCTCGGTCGTATCCCACGAAGCAGCCTAGGCGGCAACCGTGAGAATGTCTCGCAGAGGCTTGACGAATCGCTAGCATTTTCGGCACGAACAGCCGATATCCGTGATAAAGTCACGAATGAGATGATCGCCTCCTTCTCGGTCGAGAACTTCCGCTCGTTTCACGCAGAAGCCACATTGTCGCTCATTGCGAGTAATCGACTCGCCGGGGAGCATGGCAATCACGCCGTCACTGTTCCTGGTACGTCGGCAAAAGTTCTTCGAACCGCAGTCATCTATGGAGCGAATGGGGCCGGCAAGTCCAATCTATTTAAGTCGCTTGAGTATCTTCAATCCATCGCTTTGCCGATTTATGACCCAGATCGTGAGGGCACTGGACGGGACGCATTTCGTTTCGGTGGGACACAAGATGACCCTACAGTCTTTGATCTCCAATTCATCGCTAACGGCAAGCTCTATCGTTACGTAATCAAAGTCGACGACCGACAGGTGCTCGAGGAGTGGCTCGCCGAAGACGCTGACAACAAAGAGAGGGCTGTTTTTCAGCGTGGACGGGAGCGCGATGTTGTTCTAGGCAGCCACGTTAGAGAGTACACGCGTCTGGCCGCTTTGGCGACCGTTGGCGCTCCTCCGACTCAGTCATTTCTCAGTACGGTCGGAGCTGCCGACCTCGATGTCGGTGATATCGGTCCGGATCTTACATCCGTGATCGGTTGGTTCTGGAGCGTGCTTAACCTGGTGCCGCCAGGACTTTCGCAGCAGACCTCATTGTGGCGTAAGTTGAACGATGATCCGACGCTCCTCGATTTCGTGAGTGATTTCCTCCGCTCTTCATCGACTGGCGTTGATCGCCTGGAAATCATAAAGTCCGAAATTCCGCGCGAAGAACTCGCCGATTTCGTGGGTGAACAGCGGGCACTTCGGTTCGTGAAAGACGCCGAGTCGGGAACGCGAAGATTCATAAAAGCTCCGAGGGTTGCTGGTGATGCGTGGATTGAGGTCGCGGGTTCAAGCGGTTTCCGCTTGGTTAGGTTCCAGTCGACGCACAAAACCCAGAATGGCAACACAGTAAATTTAGATCTCGATAGCGAGTCAGACGGAACAAGACGGCTACTTGATCTGCTACCAGCGCTCCATCAGATGCATAGACAGGGCGGCGTCTATTTTATCGATGAGATCGATCGTTCGATGCATCCGATTCTCGTTCGGCGTTTGTTGGAGTTCTTCTTAGCTTCCTGCGGAGAGAACCCTGGGCAGATGATCCTTACGACCCACGAATCCAGCCTTCTTGACCTTGACCTTCTCCGACGAGACGAAATATGGTTCGCGGAGAAGGACCACGAGCAGGCTACGCGTCTTTACTCGCTGGCCGACTTCAAGGTTAGAAATGACTTGGAGATCCGCAAGCACTACTTGCAAGGACGATTCGGTGCGATACCATTTCTCGGTAGTCTCGACCGCCGCATGAACGGACAAGACCAAAGTTCTTGACTCTCATACCGCGACCACTCGTCCGAGAAACGGCAACCTACCGCGACGATCGCCTCTTTATCGTAGCCTGCGAAGATACCTATGCCCCGAAACAGTACTTCGAGTTTTTCCAAATTCCGCGAGTGCAGATCCACGTTGTTCCGACCGAAGGCGGGCTGTCTTCACCACAGCATGTGCTCGAACGACTTTTGGCGATTGAGCACGAGGAATACGACGAACGCTGGCTCCTCCTAGACGTCGACCATCGGAGCGCGGGGCGGCACGTTGTCAATCTCGTAGAAACCCTTAGCAGAGCGCGGCGTCAAGGAATAAACGCAGCCATCTGTAACCCATGTTTTGAACTGTGGCTGCTGCTCCACCATAAGTCTGAAAATGAACTGGGCGGGCTCTGTCACTTCACCCATAGTTTTGCCGGATTGGAAGCATAGTCTTGCCGCGGGAAGCAGTGGCTGCACCGGGTCCGAAGGACAGCGCGCGGCAACTTCGCTCGCGATTTCTTCAGAGGAAGTGGGCTGACGTCTCGAAAGCTTCCTCGGGCGTGCCTTGATCTTCCCCGGTGATCAAAAAGCTCGGTTCGTACTTTTCGTGGGCATAGGTGTACCAAGCGAAACTCCATCGATCTTCGTTTCCGAAGTAGCGAATCCGGCAGAGATGCAGGGGGGTATTTCGAAGCCGCTCGATCCACTGGTCACGCGTCTCGCCAGGAGGCGGAGCACTTCCGCGCGGCATGTCGGGTTCGCTGTACACGTCGATGTAGCATAGGGCTCCGCGGAAGCGCACTTCGATTCGAGTGAACTTTCCGGGGTACTGCTTGGCCGCATAATCAAGAATGCGCCGCTCTGTACGTGCCTTGATGCCGGGCGGGATGCTCTTCCCGCCAGTGTGAGGGCTGTAGACCCACGTGGGCATGCGTACTCCTCCATTCTTCCGTCTGCGCGCGGAGGACGTCGGGGGAAGTACGTTGTGTTGTTCGCCATTCTAGCGCAGCCGTCACGTCAGGAGGCCGCATGCGCTACCTTGGAGGCATGCAGACGGTCAGAGTGGAAATCCCGGCGGAGCTTGTTCTGGCGGCAGGATTGGATGCGGGCAACCTGGCTGTGGAGGCAACCCGGCTCCTAGCGCTGGAACTCTACCGGGAGGACAAGGTTTCGCTGGGGCGTGCCGCCGAACTCTGTCACACGCCAGTGGAGCAGTTCATGGAGTTTGCAGGCCGACACAATGTTCCGCTTCATTATGGCGCCAAAGAACTGGAGGAGGATCGCCAAACGTTGGAACGGCTCGGGCTGTGATTGTCGTTTCTAACTCCTCCCCGCTAATCTCTCTCGCTCGCATTGGCCGGCTTAACCTTCTTGCTTCATTCTACGAACGCATTCTGGTCCCACCCGAAGTGCACCATGAAGTGACAGTGGATGGGTGGGGTCTTCCCGGAGCCGAAGAAGTGCGCAACGCGGGTTGGATTGAAGTGGCGCCACAAAGCTTGCTTGGGGATATCTCATTGGAGCAGGCATGCCAAGGCCTTGGCGCTGGTGAGCGTAGCGCGATTCTTCTGGCCAAGACTCTTCCGGCCGACCTTATTCTTCTGGATGAATGGAAGGCGCGTCGCATCGCGCGGGAGGCAGGGTTTTCCATTGTGGGCTGCTTGGGAGTGCTGGAGGCTGGCACCCGCAGGGGCCTCGTTCCGGATCTTCGCCAAGCGTACATAGACCTGCTGCGGCAAGGGATCCGATTCGACATTGGGCTCCTTCAAGAAAGCTTGGCACGGCTGGGATTACCGAAGCTGTAGCCGATCGCGCTCATTTGACGGCACCGGGTCATTCGACCGTTGGTCTCCCATTCTCCAGAATCTCGCGCTTAATCTCGGCCAGAAGATCGCGTGCGATGCGGTAATCCAGACTTTTTGGTACGGACATCCGCGTGAGCACGCGGTTCACAAATAGGCCCGTCCTTTGTTCGTGCAGTTGATAAGCGATCTGGCGAAACTCCGCGATCTTCTTGGCTTGGCGCTCTTGAATGGAAGCGGCGCAGTACTCTCGAAACCGTTCTTGGACCGCACTACATTCGGCGGGAAAATGTTTACGAAGGGTCGCATAGTGATAACCGTTGCGTCTCTCAAAGGTCCTCATGGAAGGCGGGGGCAACTCTCTCAATACTTCGTCCATTTGGCGTGCGACCTTGATCCTGTTGAAAGGCATGCGTCGCCGGACCCAGAGGTTGCGCCAGTGCGGCACGCCCGCGCAATCCAGTGATTGAAGATCGCTCGGCGAGACGCTCCCCGTGAGGAGATCGACCAACCTCACGTTAAACACGCGCGCCAGGCGCAGGTAGGCCGGCAGAATCGGATTTTTTGCGCCCATTCGCCACTGACAGACCGATGTTGCACTGACCCCCAGTATCCGGGCAAAACTGGACAACCCTTCTAAATCACTTCCAATCCGAACCAGTTCGGCTAACTGGCCCCTGGTCACTAATGGCGGGGTAGAGAATGCGACTTGGATTAGATCCACAATCTGGCCCGCTACCCAGATTTCCCACTCCGGCGATTCCTGGTGGAGAACCGAATAGCGTTCTGGATCGTCCTTGCCCGAATCCGAACCGAGCCAGCGCTTACATCGCGTGCAGAACCCCACCCACGAGCACTGGCCGAGCAATGGTTGCGGAAGTGCGCAGTGCGGACAGGTGAGGCGCAATGGGTGGCGGTGGTAAGGGCAGAACTTGACGACTTCCAGCGTCCACAGCAAAGGCACATAAACCGTTTCGCCGGCTTTTCTCCAACTGGTCAGGCAAACGGGACACCATGCGGCCACGCCGCGCATCAACATCGGCGAGGGGAAGAGCGACTTCCAGGGGATCATAGTGAGATATTGAAGATCGTTTCTGGCAGTCAGCTTGCCGACCGCCGAGACGAAGTCGGCTGCTACGCCGCCTGTGGCGTTGATGCCGGAAGTAAAGGAACGTGCCCGAGCATTGATCCCGCAGCTAAACATGTTTCGCCGGTGCACGCCGTACTTCATCACCTCGTGATGGTGAAGAGCGCCGGGAGAAACAGAGTGGGCCTGGGCAACGCGCGAGAAATAGCTTGTCAGGCATTCGACCAGCGGTGTTCCGAACCCGACCGGATTGAGATGGAACAGTTGGCTACGGGGCGGGACTACAGGCGCCGCAACGTCCCACGCTTCATAAGTTGCAAGACCGTCATTGCTCATTCAAGCCTCCTTGGCAATTCCAACAAGGTCCCGAGCCGGTTTGCGCTGTCCAACACGTCGACGCACCTGCGGAACCGGCGGATTCACCCGAGCCGCTGCTGGCGCCGTCGCCGAACTGGTGGCGCCCAACCGCAGAAGATGTCTCAGGCGATCGTGCTTCTCCTCTTTTTCGGAAACGTCGCTCTCGCCGTCGACCGTCTCTCGGGCCATTCTCTCGGATTGATCCAGTGACCAAGCCGTTTTTTCAAGGATCTTGCGACTCACGGCGTTGGCGCCCTGATTCATGGCCAGTGACAAACCGCGTGTCAGCCAGTCTTTCACCAACCCGACACAGCCAATCGAACGCTCATAACAGTATTCCAGGTGAGGCAGCAGGTCGGACTCACCGGGCAGAGGCAGGTGCCGCTGCAAGGTGAAGAGCACGTTTCGAAAGGCTGTGTAATCCTCGCTTCTTTCAGCGCGGTACCGCGGAAAGTGAATATCGATGCTGCGGCGGCTCAGTTGAGCACTGAGATTGCGGAAGGGAAGCAACTCGTAGGTGCCCACTAGGATATGAACCGTATTGGTGAGGCTGGCCAGGGATTTGATCGAGTCGAGTTGATCTTGCAGCTTGCGGCCGCTCTTCATCTTCGCCAGGTGCTGGGCCTCGTCGACGAAGAATGCCGCCGGTCGGCGGTGAATCAATGCGCTCTCCAGAGCCAGCCGGAGTTCAAGCCCCGCAGCACGCGGATCGGTGAGCGCTCGGCCGAAGGTGTCGCGAACGTTGTGGAATGAACTTCGAACGTTGCAAGTCAGCTTCTGATCGATAAGCGGTTCGTCGAGTGCGAGCAGAGCACGCCGATAGTAGTCCTTCCAACTGAACTGGCTGGAATCCGGGGCCGCCGCTTCCATGCTCACCACGGGGACCAGCCCGGGATTCTGACGAAGGGCCTCCATCATGGATTCCTTCAGTTGCTTTTCCACTCGCCGGCGCAAGGTCGTCTTCCCGACGCCGGT
This sequence comes from Bryobacterales bacterium, assembly GCA_963776805.1. Lineage (GTDB taxonomy): Bacteria > Acidobacteriota > Terriglobia > Bryobacterales > Bryobacteraceae > Palsa-89. The sequence goes on along the minus strand of CAVZOD010000025.1, from coordinate 919,461 downwards.
CGGGCCATACACGAAAATAAGGGACCAGCCGGCAGGTTCCTGAATGGCTTGTTTCAAGGCGGCATCGGCTTCCTTCAGGAGTGGGTGCGCAATCGTGAAAGACTTGAAGTAGCCGAGCCGTGCTTCCGGTGGTTGGCCAAGCAGATCTCGGGGAAATGCGTAGTCGGGCACGATTCAGTACTCCTCATACAGCTCAGGCTGCGGCACGGAGCAAGGGTCGATTACCAGTGCTGGAGTCGTGGCGTCAGGCTCCGATTGCGATGGAGATGAAACGGTTTTCTCAGGCCGGTCGCTGGGCTCGACGTCAGCCTGGCGGATTCTTCGAGCTGCCGCATCCTGGAGCCGTTGAATCAGAAGCGACTCCTCTGCTTCGACAGAGACGACAAAGTCGGCCAGCCGCCTGGCCGTCACTTGGAATTCCCGGGAATGGTCCTGCGATCGCTTACGTAATTCGGCGGTTGCGATCATCATCTCCCGCTCCGAACGTCCGCGAAACGATGAGAAGTGTTCGGAATAACAACTGATCCAGTGGTTCGCGACGTAGGCGTAGGCTGTGCCCGCGTCGTACGGGTCGTACCGGACAGGCACTCTGGTCCGCTCGATGGTGGGGTCTCGGAAAGCGGCAGACCAGTAGTGCAACTGATTAATCTTGACGCCCTTTCCAGAGTCGACCAGAGCGGCTCCTCTGGCGGTGGTTGGCAAGGTCATCATCCGGAATTCGTCGTCGTACTGGATGTGACGCTGAGGGCGATTCCCGGAGCGCTCCAATCCGAGTTCGAAACAATCCCGGGGAGATTGGCCAAGGGCGGGGTGCATTGTGGTGTCGTAGAATTCGTAGGCCCACTCGCACAGACGACGGTGAAGCGATTCCAGAGTCCAGACGGCGTGATTCTTCGGGTCAACGCTGGTGGTCACCTGGCGCACGTTCTTGGTGATCTGTGTATTGCCTGCCAGACTGTAGATTAGTTGCGTGCTGGTTCCAAAAAGCCGCTCACAAACGGATCCAAACCGTGGCTTAGCTGGAGGCCGGGTCTTCTTGGTGCATTCATATCGCGCCAGCAGTGTCTCGAAGTAGACGCTGTCGAACTCCTTTCCACCGTCGACGACCAGGATTTGCGGAAGCCGGCCGTGCCGCCGAACGCACTCCCGCAGGACCATCATGCAGGATCGATAGGAAGGCGGATCGAAGGATAGGAAGAAGGCCAGTAATCGCCTGGAAAATGCGTCCATGAAGATTGTCAGCCACGGACGGCCGAGGTTTCGGCCGGTGCTGGAGCAAAGGATTTCTACGTCGAGTTCGGTGTGATCGATATGGCAGATGTGAAAAGGCCGGTCGCCGTGGCGCGGGGTTGTGAGGCCCAGTTCCAAGTAAGGCGCTTGCACCTGATAGGCTGCCCGTCGACCGCGCCGGTTGAGAACGATCTCCGATTGTAAACGCCGGTTGATCGCCAAAGAGAAGGTTTTGTAGCTTGGCGCTACAGTGTCTTCGGTCTCGCAAGCACGGATCAACGCGCCATACACATGGAACCTCCGTTTCTGCTTGAGGGTCTCGTAGTCCGTTTCGATGATGTTCATCATCAACGCTTTGGCTTTCTCCGGAAGTTTGCTATTCCGGTTTCCGCAGTCATGGAAGCGGGGCAGAAGACCGAGATAGCCATCACCCTGCATCGCCTCGGCGTGCCGGTATCGGTGTAGCCAGTGTCGGACGGTTCGCTCCGAAACATCGTCTTCCAATGGCAATTTCGCCTCATAAGCTTGGATCAGCCGTAACCGGCGATTCGCCTCCGCCACTTGTGCCGGGCCCATTTGCGGTAGGAGTCCTTTAACTGCCGCGCCAGGGCCTGCACTCGGTCCGGAACCATTCGACGCGGGTAAGCATTCGTCTTTAGGCTGGTTTAGGCGGAGGCGAATCTTTTCGGGTTCTGTGAGCGGAGCCGAGGAGATGTCGATATCGAAAGTTCCGATGGCGATCATCGCAAAGAGATCGTCGCGCGTCACGACGCCCTCGGTTTCCTGAACGATCTCGCTGAGTCGGATACCCGGACTGGCGGTAACGAGCGCACGCACGTGCTTTTGGGCTTCGGGCCGTATTGGCCAGTCGGACCGGAGGTAGTCCTCCAGGAACTGGACATTCCGTTGGTACACCCAGTTGATCTCACCGGAAGAACGGACCCGGTAATAGAAACCAAAATCTCTGGCGCACGCTTCGCCCGGCGGGCAGCACCAGTGACCGTCTTCGGCGGCGAGATATCTGTTTGGGCTTCGCTCCGCAAGATGCAGGAGTTCCTCTTCCGTTTTCCATTCCTCCCAACCGGCGCCGGTCGTGCGAATCACGAAGAAGTCGGGCGTATGGAGAACGCCCAGGTGCTTTCCACCAGTACCTTCGTAGTCCAACTTGATCTGAATGGGTTGATCGTAAAACTCGAGGACTTCGGGATCGTGCTCCATCTCATATATGCCGGCGAGTTCGACCCGATGACTTTCGAACTGGATGGTGACGCCCATTTTCCGGCTGGGATAACGGCCGCTAACGTTTGACCGGCCACCGCCTACCCGGCGGGCCGGATCAGATGTGCGGATTCGATCCATCAGCGCTCGGGCGTGCGGCGAGACGCCGATCCCGCTGTACCAAGCTTCTAAGGCCTCTGGACTCAGCATCGTTCAGCCTCCTCGAAACCGGCGGTCACGACAGATGCTCTGTCGGTGCCCGCCCGTGTTCGTTGTCCTGTTTACTTTCGCTACGTGGACGGCTCCTCGTTCTTGAGCGCGCTCACATATCGCACCCCTGCCTCGTTGATCAAATCTTGGAGCAAGCGCCCATTTTCGATGGCCTTGCGGACCTCGGGCACCAACCTCTCGGGAACATAGATCGAGAAACGGCGAGAACCCCGGCGCACGTACAGCGCGTGGCTGCTGTGTCCCTTACCAGCGGCGCACGCCGGGCAATTCTTGCGGATACAGGGACCCTTCCTCAACGAGAGCGAACCGGTGGCTACCGGCCAGATCCCACCAACGGCTTTTGTAAACCACCGCTGGACGTCTGAAGGGCTCTTGTCATCCGCCATATATCGTATATGTGCTATCATGCATGTATACAAATCAGAAGTCAATAATTTTGTTTTTGGGCCTATCGACCGATGGTTTTTGGAGCGGTGCGAACGGCAGGACTATCCTTCAACATGGAGCCTTCGGCCAAATTATCGTTCCAGGTTAGGGCGTCTGGGGGAGCAGGTCGCCAGAAATCAGCGGATTCTGGCCGCGCACCGGCAAAGGTATGGTTCCAATCGTGGCAAAACTATGGTTCAAGTCACAGGCTCGCTGATTGTAACGGCGTGGAGGACGTATTGCGGGCGGTTCTCGGTGGATACAACAAACGGCGACTGAATTCATGCCAGTTCAACCGGCAATCAGTGGTGGAAGCATGCGCCAGGGCGCGTCGCCTCGACGGGACGGTGGCTTGGTCGGTCCCCGAGGGCTACGCAGCCCAAGTTCACCGATTGTGGGAGGCAATTGCCGAAGGGGCTGCGCCGCATCAACTACCACCAGAGTTCCAAGGCATCTTAACCTGAAGGGACGCAAAGCACGAATTGGTGAAGCGTGAAGGATCAACCTTGTGTCAGTGGTTCACCCCGCCAAGTCGGCTTGTCACCGCCGGCCTGGCATCGGGCCGGTGACCTCGCACCCAAAAATTCCGAGTCGTGCGACAGGCCAGTTCGAAACTTTCCAGGCTGACCCACTACCACCGTGCACGCCTTAGGTTAAAATTGGCACAGGCATCACAATGGCCGAAATAGCGATCCCTTACCGCGTGGAAGCTGCTCTGGAACGCGGAATCGAGGGACGCGGCCTGGCGCGCGAAGACGCGCTCTCCTTGATGGAGGAAGGCCCGCTCGAGGCGTTGCTCGCCACCGCGGCGGCTGTCCGGGATCGTTTTAAGGGCCGTTCAGTCAGCTATTCCAGAAAGGTCTTTATTCCGCTGACCCACCTTTGCCGCGACTATTGCGGCTATTGCACTTTCCGCGCTGATCCCCAAGCCGGCGTCGAACCCTACATGCTGCCGGACGAAGTTCTTGAAGTTGCCGAAGCGGGCCGCAAAGCGGGGTGCAAAGAGGCTTTGTTCAGCCTGGGGGACCAGCCTGAGCGGATCTTCCCGGAGGCCAAGGAGTTTCTGAAGAAGCTAGGGTTTGACCGCACGCTCGATTATCTGGCGATGTGCGAGCTGGTTCTTGAGACCACCGGCCTGTTACCGCATTCCAATCCGGGTCTGATGGGTGCCGACGATCTTCGCCGCCTGCGCGAGACCAACGTTAGCGTGGGGTTGATGCTCGAAAGCGCCAGTCCGCGACTGCTGCGCGTTGGAGGGGCGCACTGGAAGGCGCCGGATAAAGTGCCGTCGCTGCGCATTCGAACCATCGAGAACGCGGGCCAGTTATCGATGGCTTTCACTACCGGCATTCTGATCGGAATCGGCGAAACTCCGGAAGAGCGCGTGGACGCGCTGCTGGCCATTCATTCTGCCCACAAGAAGTACGGCCACATCCAAGAAGTAATCGTGCAACCGTTCCGCGCCAAGCCGGATATTCGCATGGCTGCGGCGCCGGAGCCTTCCACCGAGGACCTGGAGCGCACTATAGCAGTCGCCCGCTTGATTTTCGGTGGCGAGATGAATCTTCAGTCTCCGCCCAATTTGCTCTCGGAAGACTACCCCGATTTGCTGCAGGCCGGGATCAACGATTGGGGCGGAATTTCTCCGGTAACTAAGGACTTCATCAATCCAGAGGCCGCTTGGCCGCAAATCTCTTCATTATCAATGAGATCTGCGGAAGTTGGCTTCGTTTTGCGAGAAAGGCTTGCGATCTATCCTGAGTTTGCCTCCCGCCCCCCCTTCGTAAACGCCCGCCTTCAGCCGCACTTGCTAAAACTCCAGGCCGAAGACGGCTATGCTATTGAAAGGTGAGAACATGTTGAAACCGGCAAGTCTTGAATGGCGCGAGGTTCCGTGGGAGCGGGCGCTGCGAGCGGCGCGTCCTGAGGTTTCGGATGCTTTGGAGAAGGCGCTGGCCGGTCAGGATCTCGGACTGGAGGAGGGCTTGATCCTGGCGCAGGCCGAAGGGGACGACCTTGTGGCGCTGGTCAGGGTTGCGGACGAGATTCGACGGCGTGTCGTCGGAGATCGCATCACCTATGTGGTGAACAGAAATTTGAACTTCACCAACGTGTGTATTGTGGGCTGTGCCTTTTGCGGGTTCGGCCGAGGCGCGGATTCACCCGACGCCTATTTTCACTCCACCGATACCCTGGTGGCCAAGTCGGCCGAAGCAGTAGAATGTGGCGCCACCGAGGTGTGCATCCAAGGCGGCCTCCCGAAAGATCTCGACGGGTATTACTACGTCCAACTTCTGCGCGCGATCAAGGCCAGCTTGCCCCAGCTTCACGTGCATGCCTACTCTCCCATGGAAATCACCTACGGCGTTGAAAAAACGCGCCTGCCACTTCGCGAGTACCTGCTGATGTTGCAAGAAGCCGGCTTGGGTAGCATTCCTGGCACGGCGGCGGAAATTCTCGACGATCGCGTCCGCAAATCTTTGAGTCCCAACAAGCTGAAAGTGCGGCAGTGGATCGAGGTGGTTCGCACGGCTCATAGCCTCGGCATCCCCACCACATCGACGATGATGTACGGCCATATCGAGCTTCCGGAACATTGGGTCAGGCATTTGCTTTTGCTCCGCGAGATTCAGAAGGAGACTCGCGGATTTACCGAGTTTGTTCCTTTGGGATTCATCCATTCCCAAACCAAGCTTTTCAAGAGGGGAGACGCCCGGCCGGGCCGTTCGGTGCACGAGGATCTGATCGTGCATGCTCTCTCGCGGATTCTGCTGAATGGCTATATCCGCAACATTCAAGTCTCTTGGGTCAAGCTTGGGTTTGAAGAATCCCTGGCCTGTCTGGAAGCGGGAGCCAACGATTTCGGCGGCACTTTGATGGAAGAGAGCATCTCCAAAGCGGCCGGCGCGAATTTCGGCGAGTACGTCTCTCCTGGTGAGTTTCGCGCATTGATCCGAACTATCGGGCGCATTCCCGCGGAGCGCGCCACGTCCTATCAAATTCGCAAAGTCTTCGAGCACCCGGACGCAGAGGAACGCCTGCCATCCGATCCGATACCAATCTTTGCTCCCGCAGCGAGCCACGCGACCGTGGCTCCGATGGGTTATTGACCACTCAGGGCTGGCGTCGCACGCGAGGGATTTGTGATGAATATGCCTTCGAAAAGGTCGCGGTGGCCCAGCGCTCCGCTTCCTTGGACTCGATGAGCGATATTGGTCGCGAAGAGGACTCGCAGTTCCGCTTGCAGCCGATTCAGAACCCGGCGTTTCCGCACAGGTGAATAGCGTTGGCGTCGGGGGATTTTGGATTTTAGGGTGTCGCCGATGGCCTGAAGCTATGCGGTGCTGTGTTAGGATAAGCGTCTTTCTGACAGGGGCTGGTTAGGACCGCAGTGCCGTATGACGTCGACTCGCAAAAGCTGGCTCTTTCCCCTACTGTTGGCCTGTTTCTCGCTGCCTGGCGCGGCGCAGCCGGTTCGTTTGCCGAACGGACGTCAGGTTGAACTGGCGAATCCACAAGAGGCGTGGTGGTTCTACCGGCCGGAGCGCGTCGAAACTGAAAAACCCGAGGAACTCCTGGAGGCTCTCGGAATCAAGAAGGGGGACGTTGTCGCGGACGTCGGCGCAGGACCAGGGTTCTTTTCGCTCCGCGCTGCCCAGCACGTGGGACCGGCGGGAAAGGTTTTCGCGGTGGATGTCCAGCAGGAAATGATCGACGGGCTGCGACGGATGGCCCAGAAATCCGGCTTGGAAAATATCGTTCCGATCCTTGGATCTGCGGACGATCCCAAGCTTCCCGCCAACAGCGTCGACGAGGTCCTGATCATCATTGCATACCATGAGTTTTCTCATCCCGCGGAGATGATGCATCATATATACATCGCGATGAAACCGCATGCGCGGATGCTGATCGTTGAATATAAAGCCGAGGATCCGAACTCTCGCGTGTCTCCGGCCCACAAAATGAGAGCAACAGATATTCTGAGGGAAATTTCAGGTTTTGGTTTCAGGCTGGATAAAATGATCGACATGATTCCCACACAGCACGTTTTTATTTTTAGGAAAAACAACCGGCTTAATTGAAGAGGGAGGTTCCTTATGTCGCAGCGGTTCGCCATTACAGCCTTGGTGGCTGTTGTAACTTCGGTTCTTCCGGCGATGGCGCAAGACGCCCAGGTCGGAAAGGAATATCAGATCACGATCGAGTCTGAACAAGAGAATCAATACATTGGTGCTTACGGACAGGCAAAAATCGGTTCCGTGTTCGTCCTCGTCCCGAACGCTAAGAAGGACCAGAAGTACAAGGTAAAAATCACCGATATAAAGCCGAACCAGTACACGAGTAATAAGCAGGCTTCTTGCACCTTCGAACAAATTGACGGAGATCGGAAGGGCAACTGCCTGGGTGCGCCCTAAACGTGTGCGAGAGCAGATTCCGTCAACGACTGACGGTCTTCCCGTGTACGCATAACCGCGTGTACGGCTTTCGGCGGGATGCCAGACCATAGCAGCCGTTGTCTGCGCGCGAGAGGCCAATCCGGCTAGTGGGCGGCAAGGCTCCGTCCGTCACAGCTTCAGCAGCTTCGCCAAATTACCGCCCAGCACTGCTTCCTTGTGCGTGTCGGGGATCTCCGCCTCCAGGATCGCGTCGATGGTGTCGGGCCAGACTAGTGGAATGTCGGTCCCGTACACCACCTGGGTGGGCCCCATCTCGGCCACCAGGTGACGGATGCCCTCCGGGGAGAAGATCATCGAATCGGCCAGGATCTGGTCGTGCAGATATTCGCGAGGATGCTTCTGGTTCATACACTTCGCATTCGGGCGTACTTGGCAAGCTACGTCGGTTCGTCCGAAGTAGGAGGGCAAATAACCGCCTGCGTGCGCCCCGCATATTTTCAGGCCGGGGAAGCGATCCAGAGTCCCGTCGGAAATCAAGTGCGTCAAAAAGAGGTCTGTCTCCAGCGGATTTCCGATGATATTTCCCAGATCGCCAGCCCCCGCGAAGGCATCCGCCTTCGCCACGTTCTCGGCGTTGTTGGGATGCATGAACACCAACGCGCCCAGCTCTTGCACTTTGGCCCAGAACGGATCATACTTCGGCATCGATAGCGGTTCGCCTGCCACGTGGCCGCCAATCGCGACACCGCGCATCCCGAGTTCCTTCACCGCGTGTTCGGTCTGCTGCGCGGCCAAATCGGGGAACTGCAGCGCAGGCGAGGTGAACGCCACGAAGCGATCCGAGTGCCCCGCGCACCATTTCGATAAACCCTCGTCCTGCACCTGCACGATCTTGGCCGCCAGGTCGCGATCGGCCGCGTACCACCAAAAGGTGTTGATATCCAATGCCTGCACGTCGATGCCGCGCTTATCCAGCTCTTGAATGCGATCCGGCCCGAGAGTCCGGCCTCGAACTCGCCCATAGCGTTCCAGTGGCGTACCCTTCACCACGCCGGCCACCTCAGCGATAGCGGCGTGTGCGTGCACGTCCACTACTTTCACCCGTTTCCCCCCGACGCTGACTTCTCGCCGCGCGGTTGCAGCAACGTCCTTCGCCGCCTGGCCCGCACCGTCCACTCCCTTGTTTGTGAACAGCGCGCCAGCCGCTACGCCTGTGAGTGCTTTGATCACTTCCCTGCGGTTCGGCATGCTCTCCTCCTTGTGAACCGTTCTCACCAAGTCTACTCCGCGCACCGTGACGCCATGCGGAGGACCCGTGCGCTATTTACTAAATGAGCGCGTGATCGACGTTCTCAAAGCCGCGCCGCCGGTTGCGCCGCTGGAGTGAGGCTCCCTATTTCGACTTCTGTTTCGCGCCGGGCCGCTTCGCTTCCCACAATACGCAATGCTGGCTTGCGCCCGGAACTTTGGCCGGGCATTATTGCGATCAAAAGCTCCACGAAATGTGATCTCCCCCCCGGGCATTGCCTTGCGAGGTTCCACCACCGGCTTGCGGAGCGCGGGACAAGCATGACAGGCGCTGCCGGCGTGCGTGCCAATCCAGATTAAATTCCGATCCGGATCTCGCCCTGTGAAGCGGCACAAAATAGGCGCCTTTTTCGGCGGTGTTGGATTGGAGAGATCAAAGGCACGGATTCCGGCGCTAAACGACAGAAAAGGCCGCCATACTCGGCGCACCGCATGGCCGTTGGTCGGGATATCACCAGCGGGAGGCCGCTAGACTGCGTTTTGACGTTATTTTGACGCTCCTTCGCGCAAAATTGTGGGATTAGCTCGATAGAGCTATCGGTTTTTTCCTTGCACGCGCTTCACGCCGGTGATATGGTTGGTTCCCAAGCGAGGACCCAATGACGGCTCCGTAATCGAGGACGTCTTTATTTGGTGAGCTAACAATCGTAACAGGCCGCGTTTTTCGCGCCCTGTCCGGCCTGAACCCTCGCGATTATTCCTGGAGACTTTTGTGCGTAAATATTTAGCGTGGCCGATCGCAGTGGCCGTCATTTTCGCGGCGGGCTTTGTAGCTGGCAGCCAGTTGTCGCCGGTTCAGGCCAAGGACAAACCTGGTACGGGTTTCGCTGCGGTGCCTGGAGAAATGGGCGGGCAGGATATCTTCGGTCCATACGACGTGGTAAAAGGATGGCCGAAGAACATCAGCACACTGCCCGGAAACGAGAAGTGGACGTGGGGCGCCGGGCAAAGCGTGTACGCCGAGAGCCCCAATCGCATTTATTTTCTGTTCCGGGGCGAGCTGCCAAACATCCCACGGCCTCAAACGAAACTGATTCCCGAGTTCGGTCCGAGTCTGCAGTTCCCGATTGGCAGGTTGCCATGGCGCGACGCGACGGTGGCCGCGCTTCCGGGAGCGGGCGGCAGCGGCCAGGATCCGGCGGATGGACCGAAGCTTTGGAAAGGCACCGTGGGAGTGGACGCGAAATGGGAACATTGCCTCACGGTTGTGGATGGAGACGGCAATATTATCGAGCAGTGGACACAGTGGGACAAGATCTTCAAGCGCCCACACTTCATTGCCATTAATCCGTACGATCCGGAAAAGCACGTATGGGTGGTGGACGACCACATGCACGCGATCTATAAGTTCACCCACGATGGCAAGACACTGGTGCAGACTATTGGTACGCCGACAGTGAAGGGCGCGGATGGAACGCATTTCAATCGGCCCACGTTCCTGAACTGGCTGCCGGACAGCACACTTTTCGTCTCCGATGGCTACAACGGTACGCGCGTCGCCAAGTTCGACAAGAACGGAAAGTTTCTGCTCGATTGGGGGATGAAGGGCACGCCCCCCAATGAAACGCGCCCGTACTACATGAACAACGTCCACGGCATGGCGCTGGATCCGCAGACGCGCCACGTGTTTGTGAACGACCGCGCCAATCATCGCATTCAGGTTTTCGACGAAAACGGAAAGTTCCTCTATGCGTTCAGCATGGGCCAGGAGCCGTCGGACATCCACTTGATCTACATCGGAGCGGATCGAAGCCTATGGGCTTTCGATCGCGGAACATCCAAGATGCTCAAGTACGACCTGGAAGGACATTTTCTCTATTCGTTCGGAACGTGGGGGGATTTTCCCGGCGGCTTTTGGGGCGTGCATGGGTTCAGTGTCGACCAGGAAGGTAATTTCTACGTCGCGGAAGTGGATAGCGGAAGGGTACAGAAATTCAAGCCAAGGCAAGGTGTAAACCCAGGCTTTCTGGTAAGTAAACCGATATACGCGGCCTGGAAATGAGTGCCCAGCCGGTCAGTTACTGATTAGTAAATAGCGCTGTCACACAAATCTCGTTGACGCGCCGCACTCATAAAGAGTGCCGAGATTATTCGTGTGCCCGAAACAACGCACGTCAGTTTTCCTAAAATACATCCCGTTTGCGGAATTACGCTTGACATATATGACAGCTAGTGGTATATCCGCTTAGACCTATTGTGGGGTGAGTTTTCAAAAGTAAAGTTGACGGAGGGCTCCATGCTGAGTTCGCGAATCCGCGCGGCGCTGAAGGGGATTGGCGCTGCTAAGGCATGTTCCATTTTAGCCGCTGGCATTCTTTTGTTTTTCGCGCCCGGCTCCCTTTTGGCACAGGCGAACCTTGGCCGCATCCTGGGAACCGTTACCGATCAGACTGGTGCGCCGGTGCCCGGCGTGACGGTGACTATCATAGACGTTGACCGAGGCATCGATCGCACCGTCACTACCGATACCGCCGGCGAATACAACGCGCCTAGCCTGGTTCCCGGCAACAAGCGCGTTCGCGCGCAGATCACGGGATTCAAGGTGGTGGAGCAAACCGGCATCCAGTTGGAAGTGGGACAGGAACTCCGCGAGGACATGGTGCTTCAGCCTGGCGAGGTGAACGAAAAGATCGAGGTGACCGCTACGCCTCCGATCATCGACACCACCAATGCCGAATTGGGTGGAACGCTCGAGAACAGTGTCATCAACGACCTGCCGCTAAATGGACGGAATTTTGAAAACCTGCTGGAATTGCGTCCTGGCGTTACGAAGTACCCGGGCGGTTCGGGCTGGAGCAACAGCACCAACGGCGGCCGTCCCCACGACAACTTCTTCATGGTGGATGGCATCGACAGCAACGATCCGTGGATGGCGCAGAGCGTGATGAACGCCGTTATGGCCGCGGGCGACGCGGGAACGATGCTGCCGATCGACGCCATCGATGAATTCAAGACCCAGCAGAATCCCGGCGCCGAATTTGGCTGGAAGCCCGGCGCGATTGTGAACGTCGGCCTCAAGTCCGGCAGCAACACGTTTCATGGCACCGGATATGCGTATGGCCGCGACGGCGACTGGGACGCCGCGGATTACTTCTCCGGCGGGCAAGGGCCGCTGCCCGTAGAACTCGAACAATACGGCGCCAGCCTGGGCGGGCCGATCAAGCATGACAAGCTGTTCTTCTTCGTCAACTATGAGGCGCAGCATTACAGCGTGGGCACTGCATCCCAGCACGCCGTTCCGATCACCAATACCAGTTCAACGGATCCCACTTACAGTCTCATCGGCGCCTGCAATCAGGCTTTGTCCGCCGGGAAACTGAGCGCGCTGAGCGCCCAACTCGCCGGCCTCAGTTCTACATGCCAGCCGATGTCAAACTATCCGGGCTTGTTTCCAGTCAACAATACTTCCTCCACAACCTTCAACACAGCGCTGGCCAACGTCAACGACATCCACTCCGGTGTGGTGAAGATTGACTACCACTTGAACGAAAAGAACTCGTTCAGCGGCATGTATTTTATTAGTCCCGGGAACGGTACCTTTGTGGACAACCCTGCGCAGGAAATCAATCCGTTGTGGCTTACGCTGCAGTCGGCGCGGTCTCAAGTGGGTTCCGGAAGCTGGACGTTCGTTCCAACTGCCAGCATGGTGAATTCACTTCGCGTGGGCTACTCGCATTATTATCAGGTTTTCTCGACACCAGACGCCTCCGAGAATCCGGACGATTACAGCTTCAATGGCAGCACCTACCACTTCTACACGGGCCAGACGAACCCGGCCTACTACGGTCTCCCTTTGATGCTCTTCCAGGGCGGCTTCCAATTCCAGCTTGGAAACTCCTGGCCCAAAACCGTGGGGCCGGACGGTATCTATCAGATCTCCGACAGCGTTTCGTGGCTCAAAGGCAAGCATGCCATTAAGTTTGGCGGCGACATTCTCCTCAATCAGAGCACCAACAACGTTACAGCCAACACCAAAGGCCCGCTCCGTTTCGCGGGTGGTATCGATTCCTTCTTCACCGGCGACATGAGCCGAGCCCAGATCAGCGCCGGTAACTTCCTGCGCCATTTGTCGGACCAGGGTTACGGCGTCTTCATTCAGGACGATTGGCGCATTACGCCGCATGTCACCATCAACCTGGGACTGCGCTACGAACTGACCACGGTCTTCACGGAGCAGAACAACCTGGTCGGCAACTTCGACCCGACCCAAGGGTTGGTCCAAGTGGGCAAGCAGATCGCTTCGCCGTTCAATGGCGATCACCTGGATTTCTCTCCGCGCCTGGGAGTGGCCTGGGACGTGTTTGGTAACGGCAAGACCGTCATTCGCGCGGGCGGCGGAGTTTATTATTCCCAATATAGTTTCGACTCGTTCATGGCGGTCGGTAATTTACTGGGCATGCGCACCGTCCCCACCGGCGTCGCGCTTTACACCAACGGAAATCCCACACCGACCACAGCGGGCGGCACCATCAACCTGGGCGCCATCACTTTCAGCGGCGGTTCGCTAGGAACGCAAACCACGCCCGGAACCATCAAGTACAACTGGGCTAACAATGGCCCCAACAACCCGCTGTACTCGGCTTCTCCAGCTTGCGGAGACGGCACCGTGACCTTGCCTTCGGGTTTTACCCCGCAGCCTTGTAACATCCTGGGCGCGGATCGCAACATGCGCAGCCCCTATGTTGCCAAGTGGAACCTGGATATCCAGCGCGCCATCACCAACGACCTCACGCTGGACGTCGCCTATGTCGGCAACCAGGCCGAAAGGCTGTTGGGCGTCACCGATCTCAACCAGCCGCAACTGGTCGGCGGCTTCAGTCCCGGTTGGGGCAATCCGGCGAATCCCAACAGCCCCGCGGGACAATGCCTGGCTAGTGCGCCGTCCTATAACAACTGCTCCCCGAGCAGCGCTCTGGAACAGGCCGCAGCCCCGTTCAACGCCAAGTTCCCGTACCTGGGAATCATCAACTGGCTGAACAACGATAATTATGCGAACTACAATGGACTCCAGGTGGCTCTCACACAGCGGGTCTGGCACGGTTTTTCTTACGTCATGGGTTACACCTATTCGCACGCGCTGTCCATTTCCCCGGACAACTGGTCGTTCCTGCAGCCCATTAACAGCAACAACGTCCGGCAACTGTATGGCAACAGCGCATTCGACATCCGGCACCACTTCACGTTTTCGACCACCTACGCCATTCCTGGCCACCACGTGCCGGGCCAGCTTCTGGAAGGCTGGTCGGTCAATTCCATTATCAATCTGCAAAGCTCATTGCCTTGGGGTGTGAACGACTTCACTACCGACTTCAGCGGCACTGGCGAAATCAACTCCATTCCGACCAATGGCGAACAGTGGGACTTCTTCGGAAATCCCAGCGACTTCGCAACCAGCAAAGCTTTCATCAACACCAACGGTGGATTGGGCGGCATTCCGTATTTCCCCGGTACCAGCAACCCGACGTGTCTGGCCAAGGCTCAAGGCATGGGCCAATTGGCCGTGGCATCGCTCACCGACCTCGGCTGCTACGCCAACGGCGGTTCGGTTCTGGTCCCTCCAGCCTACGGGAGCTACGGGACCACAGCTCCGAACATGTTCCGCAGTTTTCCCTTCTATAACGTCGATTTCTCGATTACGAAATCGATGGTGTTCAAGGAACGCCTTACCGCTCAATTCCGCGCCGAGTTCTTTAACATCTTCAATCACCCAAACATCGCGAATCCGTTTGGCGGTCCGGGGGGCAGCAACTCCTACACCGACCCTTCCGCGGACGCGGGCGCAAGCTTCGGCTTCCAGCCCGGAACACCGGACGTGGTGAGTTCGAACCCGGTGCTCGGATCGGGTGGCCCGCGCGCCATCCAATTGGGTTTGAAACTGATTTTCTAATCGCTCATGGCAACCACCACACCTGAGATTACCCTGAAGCCGAGAACGCCGATTTATAAGAGCCTCTCGGCTCAGGTGCTGTTCGGTATCGCGATCGCCATCGTCTTCGGCTATGTCAGTCCGGCCAAAGCGGCCGCCATGAAGCCGCTCGGCGACGCATTCATTCGCCTGATCACGATGATCATCGCTCTGGTGATCTTCTGCACGGTTGTGTCCGGCATCGCCGGGATGCAGGACATGAAGAAGGTGGGGCGCGTCGGCGGAAAGGCTCTGCTCTATTTTGAAGTCGTATCGACCATCGCTCTCGTGATCGGGCTGGTGGTGGGAAACGTGGTGCAGCCCGGCAGCGGATTCAACATCAATCCCGCGACGCTGGATCCTAAGGCTGTCGCCGCGTACGCCGGCCAAGCCAAAGCGCAAAGCGTGACCGACTTTCTGATGCACATCATTCCCAACACCGTCATCGATGCGTTCGCAAAGGGCGACATTCTGCAGGTGCTGTTGCTCGCGATTCTGTTTGGCTTTGCGTTATCCATGGTGGGGCAACGCTCCAAGCTGATTGTCGATCTGTTCGGCGCGCTCACGCACGCGGTATTCGGCGTCATCAATATACTGATGCGGCTGGCGCCCATCGGAGCTTTCGGCGCCATGGCGTTCACCGTTGGCCGTTACGGCGTGGCATCCCTGGGACCATTGGCGAAGTTGATCGCAACGTTCTGGATCACCTGCACTTTGTTCGTCCTGATTGTATTGGGCGCCGTGGCGCTGTTGGCGGGTTTTAACATCATCAAATTCCTGCTGTACATCAAGGAAGAGATCCTGCTGGTTTTGGCGGTCAGTTCGTCGGAGCCGGCGCTGCCAACGCTGATGGAAAAGATGGAGAAGCTCGGCTGCTCCCGCGCGCTGGTGGGGCTGGTGGTGCCTACCGGCTACACGTTTAACACGGACGGCACCAGCATCTATATGACGCTGGCGGCGCTGTTCGTGGCGCAGGCCACCAACACGCACCTGACGTTGTCGCAGCAACTGACGATTTTCGCCGTGGCGGTTCTAACGTCCAAGGGCGCGAGCGGTGTGCAGGGCGCCGCGTTCATCGCGCTGGTGGGCACCATGATGGTGATTCCCACCATTCCAGTAGCCGGCATGGCGATTATCCTGGGGATCGACCGCTTCATGAGCATGTTCCGCGCGCTCATTAATATGGTCGGCAACGGCGTCGCGACGGTGGTGGTCGCGCGGTGGGAGAAAGAACTGGACAGCAAGACGCTGCGCGAGCAGCTCGGCTAGGTAGCTAGCGCGAGAACTGTCAATACGAGACACCGTAGCCGGAGACCTTCCAGTCAGAGCCGTTTTGTTTCAAGCGAACCTCTACCATTACACATTGCTGAGAAACCCCTCCGAGCCTATAGAAAAAATAAGCTTTGGTTGCGAAATCTCTCGTGTAGACCAGATGCCACTTGGTTCCTGGAAAAGGGCGATGTATCGCCGGCTTACTTAGAAACGCGTCCGCCACCTTTTCTGCAACCCGTGAACGAAACGCGTTCAGTATCGTAATCCCGGTCCCTTCCTCGTTATATGCGCCGCACGACCGGTAATCTGGTTTCGTCACAAGGTGCGCATGAAGAAGAACGGGCTTCGAAGCTCACCATGCGAAGGCCGCGAGAGCGCTCAAGGCGAGTAGCACGACAGCGAATCGTCGAAGCCACAAGTGCCACATCTTCCTCTTTCGCAATATTAGACACCGTTCCTTAACCGCTGTTCCCGATCTACCCCTCGCCCTACCAAATGCTTCGCGGCCCAATCCGCCGGCGCCGGTGCACGCCTGGCTCTTGGACCTCCGGCGTTGGACGCCTGATTGTGGCCCGTGCCCTCCACCATTTCGCGCTTCGAGTTCACGGCCGTTTGATACAACCGCAAGGCTCCCTCCGGGTCCATGATGCGGTCATCCTGGCTGTGGCCGATGAGCATCGGGCATTCGATACGGCCGGCCCGGCCCTCCAGCACGTATTCTGCGAGCTTCTTCCGTACGTGTTTTCACGACCTACGGCACCAGGCCATCGCGGAAATGGCGGAAGCTGGTGCCTCAGACGCGACGATCACGGCGGTTGCTGGCTACCTCGATCGGGCGATGATGGAGCACTACAGCCACGTTCGGATGGCCGCGAAGCGGGATGTGCTGCAGAAATTGGAGACCGGGCTGATGGAAATTCCGATGGCCGAGGACGCCACAGCCCAAAAGACCAACCGGTCCTGAAGACGGGTTACGTCACAATCGACGTCACAAAATCGCCAGTGGAGGAAATCGGAACTCCGTAGTTTATTGAGGGATTTGGTCGGGGCGAGTGGATTCGAACCACCGACCTCCTGGTCCCGAACCAGGCGCTCTAGCCAGGCTGAGCCACGCCCCGAAGAGTGAACAACTGCAAACCTAGTGTAGCATTTACGGCTTGGAGGCCGCGACCTGGAAGTTCACGATCACGTGGTTGCGCGTGTCGTAGAGGCTGACCTTCTTCACCGGCGTAGTGACGTTGCCGTGCTTGGCCAGCAGTTCGAAGTTGATGTCCATGGGCAGATCGCGGAAGACATATTTGCCATCTTCCTTGGTGGCGAAATCCACGATATCCGACGTCTTGGTGTTTTTCAACTGCACGATGGCATCTTCCAGCGGATTGTCGGAAGCGTCCTTCACTGTTCCGTCGATGGTACGGGTGTTGGAGTCCTTCCCAGGCTTGTACCGGTCGTTCTGCAAAATAATGTTGGGCTTCTGTTGCGGGCCCTCCTGCGCGGGGGCGAAAGGGGCCAGCAAGAAAAACGATGCCAGTAAAATCTTGAGGGGACTCATAGCTCAGAATTTGTTGAGCTCGGCGATCAGGGCCTGCATGCCCTTCTTGCGGTAGATCTGCGCCAGGCGCTGCTCTTCATCGGACGGCGCCACCACGCGCTGCAGTTGCGGAGCGTCCAAATCGGCGCGAGTAGGGATCCACATCGTGCCATCGGCAAACTCGACGCTGCTCACAAATCCAGTCATACCTTCGATGCCCAGCGGCTGACCGCCCAGCTGCGGAAACTTCAGAGTAGCATCCCCCAGAATCTGGCTCTTCTGGCCGGGCGCCAGATTCAACTCGGCGGGAACGGAACCGGCCAGAAACTCGCGTCCGGAATGATCGTGCAAGATCCAGCCGACCTCGAGATAACGAATGGCGCGCTCGGAGCGGTTCTTCACTTCCAGGCGCGGCGCGCGCGCTTCGTCACCGGCGATGCGGGCCATGCCGCCCATGGGTTCGACGGGCGAATCCGGCAGGCTGAGAAACGCGAACTGCACTTGCTTTTCGGGCTCGAAGTTGGTGGCGCGCGCGCCACGCACTACTTCCACGTCCAGGCTGGGACGATCGGCCTGGTGGGTCAAACTTTCCAGCATTTCCTGGCGCAATTTGTCGCGGCCGCCGGAGGCCAGCACGGATTTGAAATAGCGCCGGTCGCGCCGCGCTTCCCATTCCGACAGCGTCAAGGTGCGGCGCGAACTCAGCTTGTCGGGGCCGTAAAAGCTCAGGTCGTCAAACAACACGCCATCGAGGGAAATCTGGACCGGCACGCCGGAAGAGGCCTGCAGCGGCCGCAGCAACCGCAAATCAATTCGAACCGGAAATGTTTCTTGCGGGCCGACGTCCAGGCTGGTGATGGTAACCGAACCTTTGCCGCCGGGCGTAACGGCCTGCGCGGTGACCAGCAACGTGATGCCGCGGATCTTGCGCTGGCTGGTGTTGCGCAACGAAAGCGCGGCGTGAACGTCCAGCAGCATGGCGCTGCCGCGCGGCATTTCGTTCGATTCGCCGTAGTCGGCTGAGAGCAAAACCACCGGCGAATCGGAGGGGAAATCGATGCGGGGAAGCGCCGCGGCAAACAGCACGCCATGCAGCGGGATCAGAAAAAGCGCGGATGCAATAAAGGCGCTACTGCTCCGCATAATACACCTTGTTGGTGGTCACCTGGCCGGTATCGGCATCTACGAAATGGACGCTGGCTGACCCGGGCATGTCGACGGAAACCGTGGCTCCATCCGAGTGCGGCATGAGCGACAGGGCGCGGCCGTTTTCTCTGACCTGGATGCTGGAGGACGATGCTTCCAGGACCACGTCCTCCGGATTGGCTGTTGTTCCAGGAGCGGGGGCGGAGTGCACCAGAGTTCCGATGCGCTCGGCGCGGATGCGCTCGAACGAAGCTACCAGGTGCTCGGCCTGTTGGGGCGGAAGACTGGTCCAGAACGCGATGGCGAAGATGACCATGGCGCCCAGGACAACCAGCGCTGCATTCCAACTGAGGAGCGGCCAACTAAGAAGGGAAAAACCAATCCGGCGCCTGACGCGCAGCGGCTTGTCGAACAGCGCAATCGCTTCGCCCGCCGCCAGGCCGACGCGGATGTTTCCGGTCATTTCTTCCGACAGGCGGTTCCAGCTCAAAGCGTTGGGCAATTCCGGCATCTGGCCCAAAAGCTCGCGCAGTTCGGCGTTCCCATCCCGCAGGGCTTGGACTTCGCGCCGGCAATCGGCGCAACCAGACACGTGCCGCGCGATGCGCCAGCGCTCCCATCTTCCGAGATCGCCGCCCGAAAACAGCGCGATCTGTACCGGCGCGGGATGCTTCATGACGGCTTCCTCTGCTGGGCGCGGCGGCTGCGCTCCATGTAGCGCTTCATCTTGATGCGCGCGTTGGCGATGTGCGATCGCACGGTGGCTTTAGAGCAGCACATTTGCTCGGCGACCACTTCGGCGGGCAATCCCTCGACGTCGCGCAGCAGCAGCGCCGTTCGTTCGCGGCCGGTGAGCGCCGTCAAGCCCTCTTCGAGATAAGCCCGATGCTCGGACCGAAGCACGGCTTGTTCAGGCGTAGCCGACGGCTCACTAAGGGGTTCGATGAGGCTGTCGATCTCGCAAAAGTTGACTTTCCCGTTGCGCCGCAGAAAATCGATGGCGGTGTTGCTTGCGATCCGCGAGAGCCAGTGCGCCGCCTTGTCCAATTCCTTGAGTTGATCCTGGCGCTGGAGGGCCTTGATGAAAGCTTCCTGGGTGAGATCCTGAGCGTCGTCGACATTGCGGACGATCCGATAGATGAGCAGGAACACCCGGCGTAAGTTCTCAGAAATAAAGCGGTTCTGCAGTTCTTGCGCGGCCAGTTGGGAAGCGTCGATGGCAGGCAGGGCTCCGCGGTCGCTCATGAATGCCTCATCGGATAGAGATGCCCGGAGTGTGCCGAGTGCCGACGCCATACCTATAACAGGCTGACGTTAGAACAACCCAAACGTGCAAGGTTATTCGGTGCACTAGGGACTTATCGGCTCCTTACCATCAATTGTATACGGGAGGCGGGGAAATGGAATTCGGAATTCGGGTGATGGCTTCGTTTTCGGCGAACTGGCGAAGGCGACGTGACGGCGAGGGGGTGAAGGAATGCGGCGGGCGGAACGCGGATCCGGGTCATGGCTTCGTTTTCAGCAGGCGGGCGAAGGCGTCGGGAGGGAGGTCGGCGAGTGAGGTGACGGCCAAGTCGGCGGGGAGGGGCGGCGGATTGCGGCGGACTCCGATGCTGGGCATTCCGGCGCGGCGGGCGGCCTGGATGCCGGCGGGAGCATCTTCGACAACCACGGATTGAGCGGGGGTGGAGCCTAGGCGCGCGGCGGCGGCGAGAAAAACTTGGGGATCGGGCTTGCCTCGCGTGACATCCTCGGCCGAGACGATGGCCTGGAAGCAGGGCGCGAGGCCGATGACGGTGAGCACCACGTCGACATTTTCGCGCGGAGCCGACGATGCGATGGCTTGCAGCCAACCGTCGAGGGCCAGGCGTTCGGTCCAATGGCGGGCGCCGGGGAGGGGTTCCAGGCCGCGCTCGCGGACCAGGCGCCGGTAGAGCTGCTCCTTGGCGTCGGCGATTTGGTTGATCTGTTCGGGCGTGGCGCTGGGAATCCACTGGGGGATGATGGCGTCGTTACGCAGGCCGAAGGTTTTCAGGAATTCGGGGTGGGTGAGGGCGACGCCTTCGGCCGCCATGGTGTCGCGCCAGGCGAGCCAGTGGTATTGTTCCGAATCGACCAGGGTGCCGTCGAGATCCCAGAGGACGGATTTAGGCACGGGAGTGCGATTCCTGGGGCGTAAGTGAAAGATTCGGAAGGAGTAGACGCATCAGGCTATTTTTTGTGCGCGGTGACGCTTTTTTTCGCAAACAGGGGCGGGCTTGAGGCGCATGGCGTGGGGCGCGCTGAAGATGGATTCGTGAAGCACTCAAGGTTCAGAATATCGCGATGCGGATGGGTTGGGTGGAACCGGTGGTGCAAGTGATTGGCGGGCGAGGAAGGAAAGATGCGGCAGAGAGGTTATTGGGGCGATCACGGTCCGCCGGAACTTGGGGTGCACAGCACAGAATAAGGACCGGCCCGCCGGCGCCGCAGTGTTGCAAAAGATTCGCTTCGAAGCCGGTGAAGTCGAAATAACATTCTGCTATAGTGACGGAGCGCCTTTGATTATCAACGCCGTCCGTTAGCTCTTCTTCGCGGCCCACCACCCCTACTGTTCGTGTGTCTGCTCGAAGGAGAATCATGCAATCCAATTGGGAAGAGAAATTTTTTCGCGGTGTTGCGCTCGACGCCTGGCGATTTATCACTAACGCCGAAATGACGCGATCCGAGGTGAATTTTATCGAACAAGCTATGAGCGCCGGCGCCGGCGCGGAGCTACTCGACATCGCGTGCGGAAACGGACGGCACGCCGTTGAACTGGCCAGCCGAGGGTACAAGATGACGGGAATCGACCTGAGCGAGGAGTTTATCGCGGAGGCGCGCAATGCATCGCATGCGGTTCGATGGGTGCAAGCCGATATGCGCGCGCTGTCGTGGACGTCCGAATTCGACGGAGCCTATTGCTTCGGAAACAGCTTCGGGTATCTCGAGTGGGATCAGGCCCGGCAATTCCTGGCGGAGCTGGCACGTGCGCTGAAACCGGGCGCACGATTTGTCGTCGACACCGGGATGGTGGCGGAGTCGATCTTGCCTTCGGTCGCCCGGAACCGGTGGTTCCGGCTGGGGGACATCCTCATGCTCAGCGAGAATCGTTATCATCCGGCCGAGAGCCGGCTCGATATCGATTACACGTTCGTGCGTGACGGCCAGGTGGAGACGCGGCCCACCAGCAGCTACGTTTACACCGTGGCTGAATTCCGCAGACTGCACGAAGAGGCTGGATTCCGGCCATTGGAGCTGCTGGGATCGATCGCTGGGGAAGCGTATCAGCTTGGATCGCCGCGGCTGATCCTGGTTTCGGCCAGAGAATAGATCGCCTACTGCGCTGGCTTGGACGGCGGTGCGGTCGGCGTACCGATAATATCCCCTGAAACCACCATCTCCACGCGCCGGTTCTTCTGACGGCCGGCGGCGGTGTCGTTGGGCGCTACCGGATTGTCTTTGCCGAAGCCCTTCGCGGTGATGTTGTCGGGCGCGATGCCTTCGCCGATCAGATAGCTGGACACGCCCTGCGCGCGGGCTTCCGAGAGCTTCATATTGTACGCCTCGGTGCCGACGCTATCGGTGTATCCATCCACTTCCAGGCGCAGGCCGGGATGGGAAAGAATGATGCCCGAAATCTTGGCCAGCTTTTCGCGCGCGGCCGGACGCAGGCTGTACTTGTTGAAGTCGAAGAGCACGTCCGACATATTCACGATTAAGCCGCGCGCAGTGTCGCGCGTTTCCAGGATCAGGTTGAACTGCCGCAGCAATTGCTGGCGAAGCTGCTGCTGCGCTTCCTCGGCCTGCGCGCGCAAGCGGTCCGCTTCCTGGGCCTTCTGTTCGGCTTGTTGCGCCTGCAAACGCGCCTGCTCGGCTTGCTGTTGCTCTTCCTGCGCCGACAAGCGCGCCTGCTCGGCTTTCAAGCGCTCCGCTTCTTCCTGCGCTTGCGCCGCTTCCGCCGCCGCTTTCGCCTCGGCCGCTTTCTCGGCGGACTGAGCGGCCTGGGCATCGGCTATCGCTTTCTCCCGCGCGGATTCTTGCGCGGCAGCGCGCGCAGCTGCTTCCCGATCGGCCGCCTCCTGCTTTTCGCGCGCGATTCGTTGGTCCTCCTGCCGCTTTAAGGCCAGCAGACGCGCTGTCTCGGCGTTTTGCACCGCCTCGCGCGAAGTCATGATCACGGGCCGCGAACCCGCCTTGCGCGCCTGGTAAGCTTCCGCCTGCCGCAGCAGGTTATCGGCGCTGTCATAGGTGTCCTGCGCGTACTGGTCCGCATTGGCCACCTGCGCGATCTGGACGGCGTTCTCGGCTTCCAGCAACTGCAGCGGCACATTCTTATCGGTCTTCACTTTGTGGAATCTGCCGGGCGTGCCGGTCAGGGTATAGGTGCCGCGTTTCAGCAGATCGTATTTCACGCTGGTCTGCTCGATTTTTCCAAGCGTATCCTGACGCACCACGTTCTCCATCACCACTACGTCGCTCGGCTGGCTGACGCCGAAATACGGCTCGGCGGTCACGATGAGGGCGAAGGCTTGCAGATCGGTGGTGACGTCCAAATGCGAACTGCCGCCATTCAGAACCACTTCGCCCAGGTTCTTGGAGCGCCCCTCGGGCGTGATGGCCCACAGCACATAGGTCAGATATTCGGGTCCGTACTGCGAGGCGGGCAGCAGTTTGTGCATCTCGGTTTTCACTTCGATGTACCCGGGCCGGCTGTTCACGTCGGCATGTCCGGTGGCATCCGGCGCCAGGGGCGTGCCCTTGAGATCCACTTTGGTCCAACCGCTGCGGTGACGATAGCTCACCGCGTTGGTGGTGCGCTCCACCACGGTGACGCGGAAAATCGGCTGGCCGGCGCTGTTCTCCGGAGGCTGGGGAGCTTGCGCCCTCAGCTCTAGGGTGAGTGGCGCGACCGTCAGTAAGGACACTACGGTAAATAGTAGGACCGGGCTCGGCTTAATCCTCGGCTTCATCATGGTTGGACCTCCTGCTACGCTCACGAGCACCAAACGTCACCGTTAGCAAGTGCGTAGCCAACACGGAACAGCTTTATTTTGAATCTTCAGGAGCAGATGAGACAATACTGCCCTGCAATTTTTCCCGGCTTGGCTGGCGGCACACAAGGCCACGTGGGGTTGCGAGAAATTCAAGTTCTCATATTCAGACGCGGGAGGCGATGTTATACTGTAAAAAGTTGTAGCCTAGGCGGGTATTTTACGTGGCGCGCGGTTTCGTACGGGTTGGCAGTTTCGGCCTTCTTGCATCGCTCATCCCTGTTATTGGGTTGCTCATCGCCACGCCGGCGGCTCAGTCCGCCGATGACGACAAAGTCGACATCACTCCCCGCGCGAAACTCTCCGAAAAAGCGGCTCCGGTTGTCGAAGAACGCTCCGGAAGGATTCGTGTCGACACCACGCTGGTCCAGATCAACGTGACGGTCACCGATCCGTTGAGCCGCTTCGTCACGGGTCTTGAAAAAGAGCATTTCCGCCTCTTCGAAGACAAGGTGGAGCAGAAGATACTGGATTTCTCCAGCGAGGACGCGCCGCTTTCCATCGGGCTGGTGTTTGATACCAGCGGCAGCATGGGTCCCAAGCTGCAAAAGTCGCGGCAAGCAGCGGTGCAGTTCTTCAGGACCGCCAATCCGCAGGATGAATTCTTCCTGATTGAGTTTAACGACCGGCCGCAGTTGGTAGTTCCATTCACCCCCGATACCGACGACATTCAGAATCGGCTGGAATTTGCGCAGTCGAAGGGGAAGACCGCGCTTCTGGATGGCGTATATATGGCGATGAACCAGATGAAGAAGGCGCGCAATCCGCGCAAGGCGATTCTCATCATCTCCGATGGGGGAGACAACAACAGCCGCTATACTGAGAGTGAGATCAAGAACGCGGTCCGCGAAGCAGACGTCCAGATTTATGGGATAGGCATCTTTGAGCCCATCGGATCGCGGGGCCGGACTCCGGAAGAGCAGATGGGGCCCAGCCTGTTAAGTGAAGTGGCCGAGCTGACCGGCGGACGCAGTTATAATGTGGAGAATTTGAACGAGCTTGCCGATATCGCCGCAAAAATTGGAATCGAACTTCGCAATCAATACGTGCTGTACTACAGCTCCACCAACCAGACGCGGGACGGCAAGTATCGTCACGTCAACGTCAAGCTGGTGCAGCCGCGCGGCCTCCCCCCACTCAAGGCATATTTCCGCCTCGGGTATTATGCGCCTTCTCAGTAGCTTTGCCGCCCTTTCCCTGCTGGCATCTTCCTCGGTTGTGTGGGCTCAAGACCCGCCACCGGCCCCGTCTTCCGAAGACCCAACCTTTAGCGTCGGCACGCGTTTGGTGGTGCTGCCGGTGAGCGTGGTGAACAAGAGCGGCAAGCTGATCACAGACCTTACGCAGAAGGCGTTCAAGGTGTTCGAGAATGGCGTGGAGCAGCCGATCAAGATCTTCCGACGCGAAGATGTGCCGATTTCACTCGGCATCATCATCGACAACAGCGGCAGCATGCGGGAGAAGCGGCAAAAGGTGGAAAGCGCTTCGCTCGACCTGGTACGAGCTTCCAACAAGCAGGATGAAGTCTTCATCGTCAACTTCAACGACGATCCTTATCTGGATGTCCCCATGACCAGCGACATCAAGAAAATGGAAGAGGGGATTGCCCGCATCGATTCCCGCGGCGGCACGGCCATGCGCGAAGCCATCAGCGGAGCGCTGGATTACGTGAAAAAAGAAGGGCATCGCCAGAAGAAAGTGCTGCTCGTGATCACGGACGGCAACGATAACGCCAGCAACATCAGCCTGGAAAAACTGGTGGGCCGCGCGCAGCAGAGCGAGGTGCTGATCTATTGCATCGGGCTGCTGAACGAAGAGGAGCGGCGCGAGGCACGCCTGGCCAAGCGCGCGCTGGACGCCATTAGCCGCGATTCGGGCGGCGTCGCTTTTTACCCCAAGAGCCCAGCCGAAGTGGACGCCATCGCTCTCGAAGTGGCGCACGAAATCCGCAATCAGTACACCATTGCTTACTCGCCGACGGTTCAGCAGATGGATGGCAGCTTCCGCCAGATTAAAGTTACGGTGAACGCTCCTGGGCATCCGACGGTCCGGACGAGGACCGGCTACTACGCGACGCCCGATGCGCCGGACAAGAAAACTCTGAGCCAATCGCGCTGATGTTGCGCTTCCTGTGGCGCGCGCCCATTTTTCTCTGGCGTGCCACCAGGGGATATCGATTTTGTCCCTGGCGCAGCCCCTACCTGCGCTGGCGCATGGAAACTTATTGGGGCACGCCTGCGGACACAATCGGATTTCAAGATTTCTGGCGCTTCGTGTGGGAGCACCGGCGCGATTTGTGGCGCTTCCTCGCGTGGGCGGATCGAATGCAATGACGCATGCAATCGCGCGCGACTGCGAGCAGACTACCTATTTACCAGGGCCGGCGGGACCGCCCGGACCAAAGTAGGACTCGTTCAGCGTTACGGCCGTGTGCTGCTTGATCTGCTCGATGGATTCTTTCGCCATCTTCGGCTTCAGATCTTTTTCGATCTGCGGTTTGGCCTCGTCGAAGGTTTTGGAGGTCCGCGCCGTGATCTTGATGATGTGGTAGCCGAACTGCGTCCGCACGGGCTCGCTGACTTCGCCCACGGGCAAAGCAAACGCCGCCTCGTCGAACGGCGCCACCATCTGGCCGTGCCGGAAGGTGCCCAGCTCGCCGCCCTTTACGCCGGTACCAGCATCGTCCGATTCAGCTTTCGCTAAGGTGGCGAAATCGGCGCCGGCCAGGATTTGCTTTCGAAGGCCCTCGGCCTTGGCCAGGGCTTCTTCGGGAGTGAGATCTTTCTCGTTCGGCTTCAGGGGAACGCTGGATCCTTTGAAGCGGATCAAAATGTGGCTTCCCGTGGCTTCCTCGAACTCATTTTTGTGGGCGTCATAATACGAACGGAGATCGAGTTCGGTGAAGTGGGTGTCGTCGGAAATGCGCTTGGCGAGCGTGTTGGCCAGATAGCTGTCGGACTGAATGGCCATCATCTGTTTGACCTCGGCGCTTTCGTCCAGCTTGCGTTTGCGAGCTTCCTGAGCCATGGTTTCCAATTCGGCGTACTGTTCCGCCACTTGCCGCTTTTGGCCTGGACTTGCCGCGGGGTGCCCGTTTTGAGCCAGGGCCGATAACAGCACTTCAAATTGAGCGCGCGTTATTTTCTGATCGCCAATGGTGAGAACCACGGCGTCGGGCCCGAGATTTGTGTCGGGAGCGGTTACCGAGGACAGTACCGGAGGCGCCGGCTTCGGGGGAGTTCCCGCAGCGGGTTGCTGCGCAATCGCGACGGCGGCGAGGCCGGAAAGGGCCAATACACTGGCAAATACAGATAATTTCATGACGTGCTTTTATTGTACCCGGTTGCCGTTCCGGGCGCTGGTGGTCTCGTGGCTTGAGCCCGGCCTCGTAAAATGCCCGTAAACTGCCCGTAAACTGGATGCATGCTGCGTCTGGGGGGAATCGAAGCTGGGGGATCGAAGTTTGTGTGCGCGGCCGGCAGCGGACCCGAGGACGCCGAGTTCGCCGAGTTTCCCACCACCACGCCTGAGGAGACCATCGGGCATGTTGTCGATTTCTTTCGCGCCCGCGCGCCCCTTGCCGCGATTGGGATCGCTTCTTTTGGGCCCATCGATCCGAATCCGGAATCGCCCACTTTCGGGTACATCACTTCCACGCCAAAACGTCTCTGGAGGAATTTCGATTTCGCCGGCACAGTTGGCCGGGCGCTGGGGACGCCGATTGCGTTTGATACGGACGTGAACGCGGCGGCGCTGGCTGAGTCGCGTTGGGGCGCTGCTCGGAGCTTACGCAACTTCATTTATGTCACGGTAGGTACTGGTTTGGGCGGAGGCGCGATCCTTGATGGCCGCCTGTTGCATGGCAAGCTGCATCCCGAGATGGGACATATTCGCATCCCGCACGATCGCGCGCGCGATCCTTTTCCAGGCAATTGTCCCTATCACGGCGATTGTCTGGAGGGCTTGGCCGCGGGCCCGGCCATCGAAGCACGTTGGGGCCGGCCCGGGCATCTGCTGCCCGATGGTCACCCGGCTTGGGATCTGGAAGCTGAGTACCTGGCACTTGGCATCGTGAGCTGGACGTGTACGCTCTCGCCCGAACGTATCTTGCTAGGCGGGGGCATCATGCAGCGGGAGGAGCTGTTTGCGAAGGTTCGCGCCCGGGTGGCCGAGCTGTTGAACGGATATCTGGAGACTCCCGAAATCGTGGCTCCCAAGCTGGGACGGCGGGCCGGGGTACTCGGGGCTCTGGCTCTAGCAAACCACCCTGCACGCCAACACTCAATTTCGCGTCATAATTGATGTCATGGTGCAGCTTCGCAAACGCCGCTCGGGCGGTTTTTCGCTGATCGAGCTTCTGATCGTGATTGCGATCATCTTGATTATTCTCGCGATCGCCGTTCCCAAACTGGGCAGCGCGCGCATGAACGCCAATGAGATGGCAGTGATTCGCGAGATGCAGACCATCAATACCATGCAGACCCAGTACATGTCGCAGTTCCAGAGGTTTGCAACCACGCTGGCCGAGCTTGGCCCGCCCGCGAGCGGCGGACCGGGTCCACAGGCTGCCGACCTGATTCCCGCCACGCTTTCGGCGGGTGAGAAGGACGGATACGTTTTCACCATGACAGCCACGCCTTCCGGCTACACGCTGAGCGCGAATCCCAAGGTATACAACACGTCGGGGCGGCGCACGTTTTTCAGCGACCAGAATATGATCATTCATCAGAATTGGTCGGCTGAACCTGCCAACGCCAGCAGCCCTGAATTCAAGTAGAGCTGCCGGCTCCCGCTTATTGGCGTCCGCTTCCGCGTTCGCTTTTGGGAAGCGGTGTCCGCCCGTGGGAATCACACGCGAGAAGCTCGATTTTCGCAAACCAAATCGTGCCCCGATGCGTACAACGTTTTATGAGTGTGAGTGAACCGGTTTTTGCACCGAGTCCTTGTCCGGTGACGGATACCGCTGGAAGCACCATCCGCCGGCGCGACATTGCGGGATTTTCTCTGAGCGAAGCACTGTATGCGGAAGGAGTATCGCTGCCGCGGCATTGCCACGCGAACCCTTATCTCACCCTGGTTCTGTCCGGAAACTACTGCGAGAGACATGCCGAGCGTGAATTCCAATGGGACGAGGGTGCATTGCATTTTTTGCCGGCGGGCGAGCGCCACGAGAATCAATTCGCCACCGCCGTGCGCCTGCTGCGGGTGAAGATCGAAGCGCCGGCGATCGAGCGGCTGGGCGGGGAGCATGCGCGGTGTCTCTCCGAGCCGCGCGAAATCTCAGGAGCGCTGTCCTCATGGCTCGCCAATCGGATGATGCAAGAGTTCCTGGCGCAAGACGATATCGCAGCACTGGCGATGGAAGGCGTGCTGCTCGAGATGCTGGCCGAAAGTGCGCGCGCCTCCGACGAGCTTCATGGATCGAATGCGCCGAACTGGCTCCGGCGGGTGCGTGAGTCATTGGAAGATTCCTATCTGGAATCGCCCGGTCTAGCGGCGCTGGCGGCCATCGCGGAAGTGCATCCGGTGCATTTGTCACGCGAGTTTCACAAGCACTATCACATGACCATCGGAGAATACATTCGCAAGCGGCGCATCGAGCATGCCTCCGAGCTGCTATCGAACTCGGAGCTCCCTTTGGCTGAGATCGCGCGGACCTGCGGGTTCTCCGATCAAAGCCACTTTTGCGCGCTGTTCAAGAAGCACTGGGGGATGACGCCGGCGAAATTTCGCAATTTGTCGGGCGATCGGCCGCGGCGCCTGGCCTAAACCCACCAGGCTTGGGCCGGTTTTTCCTGGATCGCGATCCCGTTCAGGAATCCGGCGGCCTTGGCGAGTCCTTCATCCGGCGACATCAGCGAGTCCTCGTGTTCGATGGAAAGCACGTAGTCGTACCCGAACATGCGCAGCGTGGAAATGAACTCCTTCCACCAGCCGGTATCATGACCGTAGCCGACGGTCCGAAAAATCCAGGAGCGGTTCCGCTCATCGGTGTACTTTTTGGTGTCGAGCACCCCGGCCTTGGGAAGATTCGCCGCGTAGATCTGGGTGTCTTTGGCGTGCACGTGAAAAATGGAATCGCCTAAGACGCGAATCGCCGCAATCGGATCGATGCCCTGCCAGAACATATGGCTGGGATCGTAGTTGCATCCGATGCTTGCGCCCGCGATAGAGCGCAGTTTCAGCAGCGTCTCCGGGCTATAGGCGACGAAGCCGGGATGCATTTCGATAGCGATCTTTACGCCGTGGTCCTGGGCGAATTGGGCGTGCCGCGTCCAAAATGGCGCCACCTTCTTCTCCCACTGCCACTCGAGAGCCTCCAGATATTCGGGCGGCCATGGACAGGTGATCCAGTTCGGATACTTGGCGTTGTTGCTATCGCCCGGGCAACCGGAAAAATCGATCACCACCGGCACGCCAAGTTTTTCGGCCAGACGCACGGTCTTGCGGCTGGTTTCCTGGAAAGCTTTGGCGAGGGCCGCGTTGGGATGCAGCGGATTTCCATGGCAGCTCAGCGCGCTGATGGAAAAACCGCGGTCTTCCAGTTGCAGCTTGAAATCGCGCAAGGCCTGGCGATCGGTGAGCATCGAAAGCGGACAATGCGGATCGCCCGGGTAGTTGCCGGTGCCCAGTTCCACGGTGTGAATATCCAGGCTCTCTAGTTTCTCGAGAACCTGGATTAATGGAAGCTTGCTCAGCAGTGCCGTGAAGACGCCGATTCTCATCGAAAGATCATTATACGGACGCCGAGCGATGGTACGCGGCGCCAGGTGCGGTCAGAAGTGACAGCGGTTGCGCGCAGTTGCTTCGCCAGCGTGAGGCAAGCCCGGTCGCCCAGAGAGAGCCCGTGCGATTTGTTGAACTGGGTAAACTCCGCGCTCCGATATGCCATGGCTTCGGACCAATCCACTACGGTGAGCTCCAACTGCGCGAGAAACTCTTGCGCTACTTCCAGCGAAGGCGTTTCGTGTGCCAGTTTGTTCATCGTCTCGGCAAGATTGACCGCGCTCACGGCCGAGTGTTCCATTAGTTCCTTGACGCGCTCGTAGCCGGGTTCCAGGCCCAGTACGGCCAGGAGAGCCGAAGAATCTAGAACATATTCAGCCCTTGCGTTCACGGCGCGCTTCCTTGCGGCGATCCCGGATTATTTCCTCCGACCAGAGGGTCCCCTTCGGCCGAAACTGTGAAAAATACTCCTGCGCGCGCCGCAGAGCCTCGGCGCGAGTATTGAGCACGAGCTGCTGTTTGTCCAAGCTGCCGATGAGCTCGGAGCCCTTGCGCAGCTTCAGATGTTTACGAACCTTAGCGGGGACCAGTATTCTTCCTGATCCATCCAGTTTCACGGTGAACACTTCCATGCTGCCAATTCTAACAAATCTGGCAGATCGGAAGAATATGGCAGAAACGCTCAACCCGCCGCGCTGCGATGCTCGATGCCTAGCTGCTGGCACTTCTTGTAAAGATGGCTGCGCTCCAGCCCCAGCGCCTTGGCGGTGTCCGACATTTTGTAATTGTGTTTCTTCAGCTCGGCCAGAATGATCTCGCGCTCGTGAGCGTCCATTCGTTCCGACAAGAGGCCCGTTCCGGAAGGCGGGGGAGGCGCGGTTGAATCGAAGGGCAGCGCCAGACGCGCGGTGGCGGCGTCCACGCGGTCGTCCGTCAACAGCAGGAGCCTTTCAACCACATTCCGCAACTCGCGCACATTCCCCGGCCACGCGTACCGCTCCAATTCCGCATACGCCTCCGGCGCGATTTCGCGCGGTTTCCAATCGTTCTGTTCCGCGACGGCCTGAGCGAAGAAATCCACCAGCAGCCGGATGTCCTCGCGGCGCTCGCGCAGCGGCGGCAAGACAATCGGGAAAACAAAGACGCGATGATACAGATCCTGGCGAAATTCCCCTTTCCGCACCAGTTCGTCCAGATTGCGGTGCGTGGCCACGATCACGCGCACGTCCACTGCAATGGGCCGGTCGCCGCCCACCCGTTCCACTTCCTTCTGCTCCAGAACGCGCAGCAGTTTGGCTTGCATCAGCGGAGGCATGTCGCCGATTTCATCCAGGAACAGCGTCCCACCGTGCGCTTGCTCGAACTTGCCCGTGTGTCGCGTGGCCGCCCCGGTGAACGCGCCTTTCTCGTGGCCAAACAGCTCGGATTCGATGAGCTCCGCGGGAATCGCCGCGCAGTTGAGCGTAACGAACGGCCCATTGCGGCGCTGGCTTTTCTCATGCAGCGTGCGGGCGATCAGCTCCTTGCCGGCGCCGGTTTCCCCCAGAATCGCGACGCGAGTTTCGCTGGCAGCCACGCGCTCCACCTTCGCCATCACGCTCTGCATCACGGCCGATTTCCAGATCAATTCCTGTTTGCCCGCGCGCTGCCGCAGCAGCTTGTTCTCCTCTTCCAGGCGCGACAGCTTCACCATGTTCTCGACGGTGACCAGCAGTTTTTCGGTGGACAACGGCTTTTCCAGAAAATCCACCGCGCCCAGGCGCGTGGCCCGAACCGCCATCTCGATGCTGGCTTGGCCGGAGATCATTACCACCGGAGCCGCTACGCCCGCCGCTTTCAATTCGGCCAACAGCGTGAGCCCGTCTTTGCCTGGCATGACGACGTCAGAGAGGATCACATCGAAGCGCTGTGCTTTCGCCAGTTCCAGCGCGCGATCGGCTTGATCGCAAACCACCGCCTCATGCCCCGCCAGCCGAAACGCCCGCGCGAGCGATGCCAGGGTATTTGCGTCGTCATCCACCAGCAGCAATTTGCTCATGCGCTCGCCTTCAACTCAATCCGAAATGTGGTGCCTTTACCGGGCTCGCTATGCACCGTGATGGTGCCTTTATGATCGCTCACCACCGATTGCACGATGGCCAAGCCGAGGCCGGTACCGTGTTGCTTGGTCGTGTAATAAGGCGTGAACAAACGGTCGCATTCTTCGGGCGTCAAGCCCTCGCCGGTGTCCGCCACCTCCACCGCGACCTTGCCCTCGTACCCCGAGGTTCGAATGCTCAGCGCGCCGCCCTGCGGCATAGCGTCGAGCGCGTTTAGCACCAGGTTGCTGAGAGCGCGGCGCAACTGGTCCGGATCGGCCGGGACCGCGCTTAGATTGGCGTCGAGCTGCAATTTGGTTACGATAGGCGGCCGGTCCGGGCCCTTGAGCTGCGCTTCGAAAAGCTGGATCACCTGGCGCGCCACTTGATTCACGTCCACGGGCTCGAGCTGGGGCGCGGGCATCTTGGCGAAATCGCTGAAGCGTCCGATGATGGTCTTCAAGTGTCCCAGTTCGGCCAGCAGCGTCGTGGTGCTCTCACGAAACACCTCGTCGAATTGTTCGGGAGAGCTTTCTCTCGCCCGCTGTAAATTCTCAATCGTGATCTGAAGAGGGAACAGCGGATTCTTCAGCTCGTGAGCCAGCCTCCGCGCCAGCTCGCGCCAGGCCGCCACGCGTTCCGCTTGAATCATGCGATCGCGCTGCTCCACCAACTGCTCGGTCATGCCGTTGAAATCGCGCGCCAATTGTCCTACTTCATCGGAAGACGCGACGGTGGCTCGCGTGTCCCACTTGCCCACTGCGACCTCTCGCACGCTGGACGCCAAGGCGCGCAACGGACGCGTGACGCGGGAAGCTGTCCAAAAACTCAGCATCAGCCCCAACAAGACGCACGCGCCACCCACGATCCCCGCCGTTCCCTGGATGTATTTTCTGAGACTCGCCAGCTCGGCGCGCGAGTTTCCCACCAGCAATATTGCGAGCAATTGGTGGTCGCGTCCACGCAGCGGAATGGCCGTGATGGTGGCTGCGTCATCGACGCGCGTGAGTTGCCTCGGTTGCCGCTTCACATCTTCGACCAGGCTGGCCGCGAGCTTCGATCCCAAACTTTCGGGTGAAGGCAGCGGCTCGAAATTGCGGTAAAGCTGGAAGCGCATGCCATCGGTGGCGGGCAGCGAGTCCAGAAACTCCTTGTCCAGCCGCTGGCCTCCGGCGACATACAATGTCGTGTCTCCGGCGGTCACCGTGCGAACGGTGATCAAGCCGAGCGCCGGCCCATCCGCCAGATCTTCCTTCTTCAGGAATACTCCCTGCGCTTTCCAATCCACGGGCTGCGCCAGCCAGTCCTCTTTGTATCCGAATCGCGCCGGCCATTCGGCCGAGCTGATGATGGCGGCGTCCGGCCCCACCAGCTCCAGGAAATCGAGCGATTGTTCTTGCGCCAGCGTCTGGGCCTGCGCGTAATACTGCGAAGTATCCAACTGGCCGCCGAGATTCACGGCCAGGCGCTGCACCGCATCGGAGTCCGCAACAGCCTGGACGCGCCGTGCCACGTCGGCACCCCGCCGGTCGAACTCGCGCTGCAATTGGCTGACTAAAGACGCGGTGCGCTGCGAATCGCGCCGTTCGAACGACTGCGTGACCAGCGTCGAGACCACCGCCGCGACCATCCACACCGCGAGAATTACGGTGGCGGTGATGCTCAAGAAAATTTTGGTTCGGAAGCTCACTTCTCCACCCAAGCGTCTTCCAGATGCAGAGTGAACGGGTCGGAGGGATGCGGCTGGAAATGAACCCGGGGCGCGATACCGTACGTTTCGCGCAGGTGAACGAGGGGGATGATGCGACGGTCGTCCAGAAGAGATCGTTCGAGCGCGTACAGAGTTTCGGGCTGGGAGGGATCAAGCTGCCTGGCACGATCGGCCGCTCCGAGCTGTTCGGCGAAGCGCTGGAGCTCATGAGCGGCGTCGGTAGATTCGAGCGGCCATTCCAGCAAATGCAGATTGCCGTTGCCGCCAGAAGTGGGCTGGACGATCATCCCCGCGTCGCGGGCGTTCAACGCCACTCGATCTGCCACGGAACGCAGGAATAGATCGTTCGGCGGATAGCTCAGGCTGAGCATTCTCGCCCGGACGGCCGACACAAGCTGCCTGGCGCGGTTCACGTCCGGTGCGGCATGAAACAGGAACTCGTACCCACTGAGCCATTGCGGAAGCAAGCCGAAAGCCGCTTCTCCCTTATGCTGCGCCAGCACATTCGCGATGGGTGCGCGCTCGATAGCGAGCGCCAGCGCCTGAACCAGCGCCGGATCGGCGTTTGTGGAGGTGATTGCTACCAGAGTGCGCGGCGAAGACGACCACGTGCTTAAATCTTCGGGAAGGATGCGCCGGGCGGGCCCAGGCGGGATATCGAACAGATCGGCGTGCTCGCGTCCGGCGCCGAACTCGATCTCGACCGCATCCATATAGGGCCTTGCGCCCCAATAATCGTCGAATGCCGCGAGCGTCAAGCGCCGCCCCGGCTCCCATGCGGTGACTCGAAATGGCCCGGTTCCGATCAGCGGATCGGCATCGCTTTTGCGCGAGATTGCGGCGTCCGGCAAGGCGAGTACCTGGAGCAGTTCCGGCATGGCGCGCTCGGATTCCACCACCAGCGCCTGTCCTCCCGCTTCAATCGAAACCTCGCCGTACTTTTGCTTCAAGGCCGCGCGCAGAGAAGGTTCGGCGCTCGCGCCGGTGAGCGGTTCCCCGTCGTGGAATGTGACCTTCGAGCGCAACGAGAATCGCCAGCGCTTAAAATCCGGATCGTGTTGCCACGCGACCGCCAGCACCGGTTCTATTTCGCCGCGCGAGTTGAGGCGCACCAGGGTCTCGGCGATCGGGATCGAGAGTGCAGTCTGGACGCCGCCAGGGTCGATGGTGGCCCAAGCGCTGGACAGTTCGACGGTCAGAGTTCCGCCGTAGCGTGGACGCACCGCTGCCGCGAGCGAAATTGAGACGAGGAGGCTACTCAGTACAAGCCAGGCCCAGCCGGGAAGCCTCATATTGTCCAGTTTGCGAGTTCCGAACCACCAGCGTCGCACGGGCGGGAAGTTGGCCGCTCGATTCGGCCGGCCAAAGCGCGGTGACGGGCCCGGGCAATGGCATGGCTTCGCTTGCGGGCGTGGCTTGGCCGTTCGTAATTTCGTAGACGCGAACCTCTTCACGCTCGTTGTTGGCGCTGCTCGCGATCACCGCGGCTCCAGGCGCGCAAGCATCCCCGATCGTGGCGATGTCGCTGCCCCATCCCTCGGACCCGGCGACGGGCTGCCCGGAGCGATCCAGCACACGGCCATCAGCGGACGCAAACAGGCCGTCAGCGGTGGTATAGAACGGAGTGCGCGCGGCATCGGATTCCAGCAGATTTCGATCCGTCACCCAGCGGCCCTCGCCGTCAGGCCAATTCTCATTGCCCGGAGCGCAAGCGATTCTCAATTGGGGTTGGAGGGTGCCGGTGCAAGTGGATCCCGGCAAGTACACTCGAAAACCATCGGGTGCGATCGCCAGCCGCCCGCGCGGGTCGCGCGGCAGCGGGCGGGGCAGGACCAGCGAAGCTGAACCGGACGGTATCCACTTGTCCCCCATGAGACGATAGCTGGCCACTTCTTCCGTACCGAGGATCAACATCTGCGAATCCGAGTCTAACAGGACGTCGAGTATGGGCTCCGCCTGGGCCCAGAGAAGCTTTTGGGTGATGGTAATGCGCGGCTTGGCTTGGGCAACGGGGGGAAGGTTCCACGGCACCATCGCGATCTGACGATTGTCCCCGGCGAAAACTTCGGCCACCAGGAGCATCCCGCGGGCATCCTCAGACAGTGTGACCCGGACGCGTGCAGGCGAGCCCGCGTCAGGCGGCGTCGCCGCTGGTTCCGCCCCAGCCGTCTCCACGCCCGCCTTGCGCAATTCGTCCCGCAACAGGCTGCGAAAGTTCGACCACTCCGCGCTCGGAATCGGCGTCAGGTTTTGCAATTCGAGCGAAACGGTTGCGTGGCGCGGCAGCAGCGAGGAGGTACGGGCTGCCAGTTGCGCCGCTGTTTGAGACATCGCCTGTTCCGGCGTCTGCGCTACCGCTTGCACTGGCCACAGCAGCACCGAGCCAAAGCAGAGAGCCAACATCGGTCGGAGCACTAATTCCATTATGATCGCGGCTTAGACGGACCTGTTGGCGCGTCATCAGGCTGAGCAGAAGCCGGAGGCAAGCGAACCCGAGAAGCAGGGCGCATCCCAGGCTGAAGGCCAAACCCAGCACCATTTCCGAGAACCCGCCGAGCGCGCTCAGCATCGTCATTGCAGCCCTCCAACGCTTCTTCCATCGGCTGCCACGGCCTTCGCCTGTAGATTGTCCGCATGGCTTTCCTCAAACAGACTAGCTTCGTCCGGAGTCGGGTTGCTGATCAGATCCACTTCGTCGCCCACATGGACCAGTTGAAACAATTCCTCCACATCATGATTTCGGAGCCGGATGCAGCCGTGCGACGCCGCGTGTCCGATGGATTCCGGATGATTCGTTCCGTGAATGCCATAGCCTTTGTAGCCGAGGCTCATCCAGCGCGTACCCACCGGATTTCCCGGACCGGGCCGCACCACCTTGCCGTCATGCGAATAAGTGGGGTTCACCACGTGGCTCGCGATATGGAACGTACCGCTGGGGCTAGGCGTGCTATGTTTGCCCACCGCTACCGAATACATTTTCACCACTTTCCCGTCCTCCACCAGCACGATTTTGCGCGCCGGAATGTTCACGATCAGCCTCCGCGACGGTGCGCTTTCGGCAGCCATTTCGCTGGCGGCCGCCATCAGGATCGCGAAGAATTTGATTGCCTGCATCGCCTTTTCTCCTCTTGGCAGAAAGAAATGCAGGCGAGCCGCCGAATCATAAACGATTGATTATAATGGCGTTAGTTCTTTGCTTCGAGTGTAATGTCGGACACGACGTGTCAATGTGGACACGGTCACTTCCATGCCATGCCCCTCCGGCGCGTAAGCGCGTGGTACAGCCCGAAAAAAGCCGCACTGTTTACCATGCAGAAGTAGAAAGGAAGCCGGAGCGCCCTGGGCCGGAGCCGGCCGGTCAGGCCAATGGCGGCCAGCGTATAGAACAGGAACTGCGCGCCCAAGAGCATGCGGTAGGCCGGCGATTCCAACAGGAAAAGATTCGCAGCCAGCGCCCCGAGCATCGCAAATGGCACCACCAGCCGGACCACCTTGTGCGACAGGAAAAACAACAGCGGGAGCGGCTGGCACGGCCGGAGGAATTGCCCGAAATGCCGAAGCTGCTGGAGATTGCCCGCGACAATCCGGACGCGCCGCCCGAATCCGGTCATCTCCCGCGCTTCCTCAAAGACCTCGGCCGACGGCTCATAGACAGCGCGGAAGCCCCGGCTGAGCACCGATAGAGGAATGACGTAATCGTCGTTAATTGTTTCAGCGGGCGGGAAAGGATATAGCTCTCGGCGGATGGCGTGGAGATGGCCGTGCGCGCCGAGCGTGGAGGCCAGGCGCGATTCGTGAACTTTGACGAACGCCTCGTATTTCCAGTACAGGTCTTCAGAAACGCCGATATTCACTTCGTTCGGTTTCACCACGCGGTAGCGGCCGCTCGCCGCGCCCACTGATGGATCGGCGAAGTTTTCCACCAGCCGGCGCACCGAATCGGGCGGCAGCATCGCGGAAGCATCGGAGAAGACGATGATCTCGCCGTGCAGGCCTGGCACTGCCGCATTGAGCGCGGCTACTTTACCGCGATTTTTCTCGAGCGCCAGGACATGGACCCCGCCGATGGACCTGGCGATGCCGGCCGTCTGGTCCGATGAGCCGTCGGAAACCACCACGACTTCGATGCGGTCGGCGGGATAGTTGATAGCGAGCGAGTTTTCGATCTTCCGCGCCATTACGCGAGCCTCGTTGTAGGCGGGAATCAGCAGCGACACCCGCGGCCAGATAGGAGCCTTTCTCACTTCCCGGTGAATCACCAGGCACAAGGCGGCGAGCAACAGCGGGTATCCCGCAAACGCGTACAACGGTATCGAGACCGCGATCCAGAAAATTGACACGGCCAGCATAAAGTTAGACCGCGCAGGCCTCCGCGGGTGCCGGCGTTGTTCGCAGCCGGCTATCCTCCTGGAACCACAATTCCAGCATCAGCAGCTTCCAGAGGTGATGATGATTATCCCGGCGGCCGCGATCGTGCTCTTCGAGCAGATGGGTCACAAACCCGGGCGAAACCATGCGTCGGTCGAGAAAGGCCCGGCTGGTGAGGTGGTCCCAGACGAAGCTTCTGAGCGAGCCGCGCAGCCAGCTCGCGAGCGGGACGCCGAACCCGCGCTTGGGCTGATGCAGCAGCTCCGGCGGCAGCCGATGGCCGACGGCGCGAATGAAGATGTCTTTTCCGCGGCCGTT
Source organism: Bryobacterales bacterium (assembly GCA_963776805.1). Classification (GTDB taxonomy): domain Bacteria; phylum Acidobacteriota; class Terriglobia; order Bryobacterales; family Bryobacteraceae; genus Palsa-89. Next base: position 880,524 of record CAVZOD010000025.1, on the reverse strand, counting down.
TTTCAGCTTCCAGGAATGCGGGATGCGCGCCGCCAGCTCGGCGAGTTCGTGATCCAGCATCGGGCAGCGGACTTCGAGCGAATTCGCCATCGACATGCGATCCACCTTCACCAGCATGTCGCCGGTGAGCTTGGCGGTAGCTTCAAAATAGAGCGCCTGCGTGAGCGCATCGGCATTTTCGGCCAGCAAAGCGTGCGTCATCTTGCGCGTGAGGAAAGCCGCGTCGGCTGGTGGCATCCACTCCGGCGCCAGCAGGCGTTCCAAAAGATAGTGCGGCGACGCGCTTTCGAAATAGCGTTCCAGCGCTGTTGGCCGGCTGATCATGCGGAGATAATTTTTTCCGTACGTCGAATAAGGCAGCCGGTCGGCGATTTGCGAGATGAGCGCGCGCAGCAGGGAGGGAACGCGATCCAACAACCGCAGCCGTTCGATGTCGAGAAAACTCTCGTAACCGGCAAACAGCTCGTCCCCGCCGTCGCCGGTGAGCGCCACTTTCACGTAGCGCGCCGCGAACCCGGAAACCAGATAGGTGGGAATCGCGGACGAATCCCCAAAAGGTTCGTCAAAGTGCCGCACCAGCTTCGATACCAGCTCCACCGAATCGGGCCGCACGATCATGTGATGATGCTCGGTGCCGTACTTTCTCGCCAGCGCGGACGCGAGCGCCAGCTCGTTGAACCCCGGTTCCTCAAATCCGATTGAAAATGTTTTGACGGGCTGGGGACTTTGCAGCGCCATGGACGCTACAACAGACGTGGAGTCGATTCCACCGCTCAGGAAGGCGCCCACCGGAACATCGGAGACCAGCCGCATTTTGACCGCTTGGTCGAATACCTTGCGAACGTAGCCGCAAGCTTCCGAAGCGCTGAGGCCGGCAGGCGCCTGCTCGGCCGATGCCGGCAATGTCCAATAGCGGCCTTCCTCAATCTGGCCATCGGCATTACAGCGCAGCCAGCCGCCTGGCGCGAGTTTTCGAATGGCCAGGTAGGGCGTCCAGGGATCGGGAATGTAGCCGAGCAGAAAATAAAGCTGGAGGGCTTCGCGGTCGTGCTCGAGCGGAACCCCGGCCGCGCGCAGGCATTTCAGCTCGCTTCCAAAATACAATCCGCCGGGAAGCGCGGCGTAGTACAGCGGTTTCTTGCCGAACCGGTCCCGCAGCAGCAGCAGCGATCGCTGGCGCGAATCCCAGATGGCGCAGGCGAACATCCCGCGCAGGCGCCCGATGCCGGCCACGCCTTCCTCTTCATACAGGTGAACCAGCACCTCGGTATCGCTTTGCGTGCGGAACCGATGGCCGCTTGATCGCAGGGAAGCGCGCAGGTCGCGATAATTGTAGATCTCGCCATTGAACACCACCCACACGGTTCCGTCTTCGTTCGCGACCGGCTGGCGGCCCATGGCCAGATCGATAATGCTGAGGCGCCGCATGCCCATGCCCATGCGCCCTTCGATCCGGTAGCCCTCGTCATCGGGGCCGCGATGCCGGATCTCGTCGCACATGGCATGGACTTGCGACAAATCGGCGTCCGAAGACCGTAGAAAATATCCGGCTATTCCGCACATAGAGGTGTGAAATTGTTTTCGCGCGCCTGGCAGGAGCTGGTGAACGTGATTCTCACCGCCCTACCTCCCGATCCCGCATTCCACGCCGGCTTCGCTCCCCGGCTGCCGCTGCCGGATACCTGCACTGCGCGGGCCGATGTTCCCGGCAGTGAAAGCGCCCAGCAGACCATCGATTTGGCGAATCAGATCCAGAGCCACCGGTTTCCAGTTTTCGGAATGACCATCGATACCGGCCCCGAGATCCGCTGGCGGCGCGATTATCTTCGCGGCATCGAAACCGGCCTGATTTACTTTCGCCGCATTCCGTACCTGGACAGCGCGCTCTCGGGCGACCACAAAGTGATCTGGGAATTGAACCGGCATCAGCACCTGCTGGTTCTGGCGCAGGCGTATCGGCTGACGGGCGAGGCGCGGTACCTGGATGAAATCCGCGCGCAACTGGAAAGCTGGATCGCCGGCAATCCGTTTCATCGCGGAACGAATTGGGCCAGCGCACTCGAGGTCGCGTTTCGCGCGCTGTCCTGGATCTGGGTCTATCACTTTGCCGGCCCCGAGATGCCGTCCCCGTTTCGTGCTCGATGGCTCCATATGTTGTACCTACATGGTTGCCACCTGGCGAATAACCTCTCGTTCTATTTCTCGCCGAACAACCATTTGGTGGGCGAGGCGTTGGCCTTGCATGCCTTGGGTTTGTTCTTTGCGGGACAACCGCGGGCTGCGAAATGGGAACAACTGGGGGCCCGCGTGATGCGCGAGCAGATGGATCTGCAAATCCGTCCCGATGGCAGCAGCTTTGAGCAATCCACCTACTATCAGGGCTATTTGCTCGACATGTTTCTTTTGCACGCGATTCTGGCGCGCCCCGGCCCCGAGTATCTCGCGAAGTTGGACCGGATGGCCGATTTTTTGCATGCAGTCCGCGGACCTTTGCAGCGCGCGCCGATGCTGGGCGATGACGACGGCGGGCAGTTGCCGCTTGGTCCGATCGAGCGTCCATCCGGGGCAGGGAAGCGGGAATCGCGGCTCTTTCCCGACGCCGGCATCGCCGTAATGACTTGCGGCGCCACGCACGCTTTGGTGGACGCCGGCCCTTTCGGCGCACTGCATTCCGGCCACAGCCATTCCGACACCTTGAGCATCATCGTGAGTTCGGGCGAAGAAGAAATATTGATCGACCCGGGCACCTATACTTACACGGGCGACCCCGCATGGCGCGATTGGTTTCGCAGCTCAGAGGCGCACAATACCATCCGCATCGACGGCCTGGATCAAGCAGTGATGGCTGGGCCTTTCCGGTGGACTAACCCGCCCGAAGTCGCCATCCTGAACTGGCAATCCGATTCCGATCGCGACCTTCTCGAAGCGGAATGCCGTTACCAGGGCTTCACGCACCGCCGGCGCGTGGAGTTTCAAAAGCCCGGCGATTTTCTCATTACCGATCACGTCGACGGGCCGTCCGGAGAACATGACATCGAGCAATTCTGGCACCTTGGATCGCTTGCGGCCACCTCCAGGCTCATTCTGCCCCCTGGGGCCGAATTGATGGAGAGTTGGCGGTCCATCACATTTGGTGATAAACAGCCTGCACCTATGCTGCGCGTCCATCGGCGCTGCCGTCTGCCGTTGTGCCTGGAAACTCGCATAAACCTTAGCGTCTGCTGACCAAAGGGAGGCCCCGTGCTCCCCCTCGGCAGCCGGGTGCGCGACGTAGAAGTGGGAATCATGCCGCCCGTCGCGCCTCCCAGTAGTCCTCAAACCGGCCGTTGAGATGGCAGCATCGGAGGGAGACGATGGCGTTGGCACCCCGAACCGTCCAGAACATGCCGGACTGTTTGAGCCGGGAGCCGATCACGGTTTTACAGCCGGCCTCGATTACACCCGAGCCGACAAAGAGGTGCTCGCGTCGAAACTTGGGATAGCGCATGCGCGCCACGTTCCTGTCAAAGTAGTCAGCCTCGATGCGAATCTTTTCGATCACTTCGGGATTGGTGGAAACGATGGAACGAAGGGCACACACCAGCTTCTCGATTTTTCCTTTGTCGAGTAATCTCCGCTGGTGGAGCTTGATCCAAGCTTTCTGGTTGGCCTCTTGATTGGGGTGCAGCCGGCGCGCCAACTCCCAGAGATGTTGGCGCGCGTGATACAGATCGACAATCTGCACCGCGCCGGGAAAATGTTGCTCGGCAAGATTCCAGATCCATTCGGCCCCATCGCCCATGACCACCTTCTTTTGAGCGCGGCTCCAGCCGCGTTTCCAGGCTTCCAGGTAAATACGCTTTCCAAACTCTTCGGCGGTCTCGATGGCGCCGGCGTAGGTAGTGGAGTCAGAATCGCGGATCGGGTAGCCTTCCTGGTCCCAGTCGGTCTGGGTGAAGACGCATCCCAACTTTACTTCCCGCGTATGGGATGACTGGCCTTCGGTCTTGCCTTGCCGACCCACCGTCTCCTTCTTCACCACTGGTATTCCCGTTCCATCCATTTGCACATACAGGATCGGAACCGATTCGCCCACGACCATCGGCAGATTCAACTGCACGGCCCGCTGGATCTCCTCCTGCTCGTCTGCTGCGATGTGTTCTCCGATAGCTTCAGCCGTCCGCTCCACAGCTTTGGTTGTCACCTCCAGATCGGCGAGGAGCTTCATCTGCTGACGGCCGTGGTCGAAGGGCGACCCTTGGCCCACTACCGCCTGCATGCGACGCACCCCAGGAGAGAGTTCCGTGTTCTCGATATCCAGTTCGACATCAGCGGGGAATTGGCCCGTATGGCAATGGGGGCACAGGTAGTAGGGGCGCGACACTTCCGACTTACCTACCGCAGTGAGGACCGGCTTGGAGCGCAACTCCCGATAACGGGCCTGGTGTCCGCAGGCGCAAGCAATGTTGTGTTGGTCCGCAGTCGGGGTTGGGAACTGCAACAGTTTGGTTAGCACTGCCGCCCCCGCCTGATGCATGGCCGAACGCACGGCCAACTCCAGGGCTTCCAGATCCAAACGCCCCGTCTTGCGGCGGGCACCAAAGGCTACGCGCAACAGTTGCTCTACTTCGCGCGTGACTTCCTTTTGGATCGCTTCGACCGTTTTTTTTCCTGGGCTGACGGCGAGTTCTCCTCCACTGGCCGCAACTCGCAGATCTGTTCATTGACATCCAACAGTTGCTCGCCCAGTTCCCGGAAGCGCTGGCACTCGGCGACCTCGCGCTGCGCTTTGGCCAAACTCGCCGGAGAGGAAAACGTCTCGGTGACGGTTTTGCCCTTCACCTTGCGTGTCAGCCGAAAGTAAGGGCCGTGGCCAAGATCACCGGTCCGATGGCAGTGACAGTTAAGATTTCCACAACGACCACTTGTTCCGGTAATGCAGCCGGACCGCATGTCACCCAACTGGACGATCTGCAATTGAACAGTGGCGCGGCGGCTTTCCAGGTCAGCCAGAGAATCGTGCATAAAGTCTCCTGATAAACCTAGCGTATCACTACGCTCGGTTTCATGCCACCAAAAAAGAAAACTCGCGAATCGTTACGCCCAAGTCGCGCACCCTCGGCAGCCTCCGTCAGCCAGTTGCATGCAACTTGGAGTAGACTTCGAAGAGATGGTTAAGTACGGTCTCGCGATCGGGCTTTGGCTGCTTTCCGCCAGTTTTGCATTTGGCGATCCGTCCTATCGTGCAGTTCTCGACAAATACTGCGTCACCTGTCATAACCAGCGCCTCAAGACCGGTGGCCTCACGCTGGACACCATGGATCTTGGCGCCGTCCCTGCGCATGCCGACGTTTGGGAAAAGGTGATCGGCAAATTGCGTGCTGGAACCATGCCGCCGGCGGGCATGCCTCGCCCGGACGTGGCTACCTACAACGGCTTGGCCAGTTGGCTCGAAACACAGATCGATCATGCTTCCGAACCCTATGCCGGCAGGACCATCCTTCACCGTCTGAATCGATCCGAATATGCCAGCGCCATTCGGGACCTGCTGGCTTTGGACATTGACCCCGCTGCGCTGCTCCCTCCCGACGATTCGGCGTACGGGTTTGACAATATCTCCGACGCACTGGGCTTGTCTCCGTCGTTGCAGGAACATTACCTCGACGCTGCCCTGAAAATTGGCGCGCTGGCCGTGGGCGATCCGAAAATCGTTCCCGGCAGCGAAACGTGGCGCATCCGGCAGGATCTTTCGCAGGACGAGCACGTCAACGGGCTGCCACTCGGCACGGTGGGCGGAACGGTGGTCCGCTATAACTTCCCGCTCGACGGCGAGTACTCGTTCCAAGCCAAACTGTTTCGGACCAATCTGAATATCATGCGGGGCCTCGAATCGCCGCATCAGGTGGAACTTACGATGGACGGCAAGCGGATTCATCTGGCCTCCATCGGCGGCGCCGAAGATCTGGCGGCGCTGTTTGAAAAGCCGACCGACACCGGCGACGCCGTGGATGCGCGCCTGCGCGTTCGTATTCCGGTAAAGGCTGGTCCGCATGTGGTGACGATCGCGTTTCTCGCCGATCCCGATGCCGTAGAGCCTGCGCGCTTGCAGCCGTACCTGCGCAGTTCCGTGGATAATTTCGATTGGTCAGGCTCGCCGCATTTGCAATCGCTCACCGTTGCCGGACCATTTCATCCGTCTGCCGCGGGCGACACGCCCAGCCGGCATCGAATTTTTGTTTGTCATCCAGGAGGCCGAGTCACCGACGACGCCTGCGCCCGCCAGATTCTTTCGACGCTGGCGCGGCGTGCGTACCGGGAACCGGTCAGCGACGCCGACTTACAGACGCTGATGACTTTCTATCAGTCCGGAAAGCGCGGCGGTGGCTTCGAGGGCGGAATTGAACTGGCGCTCGAACGCGTCCTGGCCAGCCCGAAGTTTTTGTTCCGCATCGAGCGCGACCCGGCGGATGCGGTTGCAGGCAAGAACTATCGCCTCGACGATTTCGAACTGGCCTCGCGCCTCTCATTTTTCTTGTGGAGCAGCATTCCCGACGACCAGCTGCTCCATCTGGCGAGCGAAGGCAAGCTGAGCAATCCTGCGGTTTTCGACCGAGAAGTGCGCCGCATGCTGGCCGATCCGAAATCGGAAGCCCTGGTCTCCAACTTCGCAGGCCAGTGGCTGCAGCTTCGGAACCTGCGCAACGTGCAGCCTAATTCGGATCTCTTCCCTGATTTCGATGACAACCTGCGCCAGTCCTTCCGCCGCGAAACGGAACTGCTGTTTGAAAGCATCGTGCAGGAAGATCAAAGCGTGTTGGACCTTCTGACGGCCAACTACACCTTCGTCAACGAACGCCTGGCGCGCCATTACGGAATTCCCGACATTTACGGCAGCCGCTTCCGCCGCGTCGTGATTACGGATGACGCGCGGCGCGGTTTGCTTGGGCAGGGCAGCATTCTCGCGCTGACTTCGCACGCCGAGCGCACGTCGCCGGTGGTGCGGGGCAAGTGGATTCTCGAAAACATTTTGGGCACTCCCGTACCCCCGCCCCCGCCCGATGTCCCGCCGCTCAAGGGAAATCAGCAAGGGCAGAAGCCGCGCACCATGCGCGAACAAATGGCCGAGCATCGGGCCAATCCGGTATGCGCCAGCTGCCACAAAACCATGGATTCCATTGGCTTCGCCATGGAGAATTTCGACGCCGTGGGCGCCTGGCGCGCTGAAGATGCCGGCCAGCCCATCGACGCCTCGGGCGTACTGGCGGATGGCACCAAAATTAACGGCGTCGTAAGCTTGCGCAACGCACTGGTCAGCCGTCCGGATATGTTTGCCGGAACACTGACCCGCAAACTTCTTATTTACGCGCTGGGCCGCGGCCTTGAGTATCAGGATATGCCTGCGGTCCGCACGATTTTGCGCGACGCTTCGCGCGACAACTATCGATTCTCGGCCATCGTTCTGGGCATTGTCCACAGCACGCCCTTTCAAATGCGGGCGGCGGCCACCACGGAAGCTCCGGCCATACGGACGGCTGAAAACCGGAAGGAGAAGGAAAGATAGACATGTTCCTGACCAAGAAGTCACTCTCCAGGCGGACCATCTTGCGCGGAGCCGGCGCGGCGGTTTCGTTGCCGCTGCTGGATGCCATGCTGCCCGCGTTCGTGCCGCTGGCTAAGGCCGACGCGAAGCCCAAGATGCGATTTGGCGCGGTTTATTTTCCGAACGGCGCCATCATGCAGCAGCTCACTCCGAAGACGGCCGGCAGTGGTTTTGAGTTCCCGCCGATTCTGAAACCTCTGGAGCCGTTCAAGGACCGTCTGATCGTTGTGACCAATCTCACGCGCTCGCACCCGGGCAGCCAGTTCGGCGATCACGCGGTCAGCGCCGCGGGCTTTTTAACGGGAGTTTGGCCCAAGCGGACCGAAGCCGAAGACGTACACGCGAACACCACCATCGACCAGGTTGTCGCACAACAGATTGGCCAAGACACGCCGCTGCCTTCGCTCGAAGTGGCCACCGAGGATTTTACCGGTTACGTTGGCGGCTGCTCGCCTGGTTTTAGCTGCGCCTATTTGAACACCATTTCGTGGAGCTCGCCATCCACGCCGCTGCCCATGGAAATCAATCCGCGCGCCGTTTTCGAGCGGCTTTTCGGCGCTGCGGGCACGGCTGCCGATCGCCAGGCGCGCATCCAGACCGAGCGCAGCATTCTGGATTCGGTGGCCGAGGAAGCCAGCGGCATCGGACAAGGCTTGGGCGTTCGCGATCGTACGCGGCTCACCGATTATCTCGACAATCTCCGCGAAATCGAGCGCCGCATCCAGCGGCAGGAAGCGCGCGGCGCGACGCAAGTGGATACGCCGGACGCTCCCATCGGCATTCCGGATTCGTTCGACGAACATGTCGCGATTCTCTTCGATCTGCTGGCCGTGGCCTATCAGTCCGACACCACGCGCGTCTTCACGTTCATGATGTCGCGCGAACTGAGCCAGCGCACGTATCCCCAAATCGGCGTCACCGAGCAGCATCATTCGGTGTCGCATCACCAGAACAATCCGGTGAAGATGGCGCAGTGCGTCAAGATCAATACCTACTACGTCGGAATGTACGCCAAATTCCTGGAGAAATTGCGAACCACTCCGGATGGCGAAGGCAGCTTGCTCGATCACTCGTTCCTCGTCTATGGCGCAGGCATGGCCGATTCGAACGTCCACGCCACAGATCCGCTGCCCGTGGTGGCCATCGGCGGAGGAGTTGGCACCGGACACCGTCACATCGAATTGCCCACGCGTACGCCGGTTGGAAACTTCTGGTTGAACGTGGCCGAGAAGTTCGGCAAGCCAATGGATCGCTTCGGCGACAGCACTGGAAAAACCGATGTCCTGGTCTAGGGCGGCGCTGGTCGCGATTGCATCGGCTGGTCTCGCGCTTGCCGGTACGCTGTCTGACGCGGTGCAGTCCGGCGATCAGGAACAGGTGCGACATCTTTTAAAGACGCATGCCGATGTCAATCTTCCCGATGCCGACGGAACCACGCCGCTGGAATGGGCGGTTTATAACGACGATCTTGCAACCGCGCAAATGTTGCTGCGCGCGGGCGCCAACCCGAGCACTGCAAACCGGGATGGCGTAACACCGCTATCGCTCGCCGCCACCAATCGCAATGCGGCGATGGCTGAGGCGTTGTTGAAAGCTGGAGCCGATGCGAATGCCAAGCTCCCGGGCGGCACCACGATGCTGATGGCGGCGGCCCGCACGGGCAATCCGGAAATCGTGCGGCTTCTCATCGAGCATAGCGCCGACGTGAGCGCGAAGGGCGAGGAGTATGGCGAGACCGCGCTGATTTGGGCGGTCGAAGAGAATCACGCCGACGCGGCCAAGGTGTTGATCGCGCACGGAGCCGACGTGAATGAGCGGACCAATCCTTTGGTGCGCTCTAAAGATCGCTTCGGACTGGAAGGCGTGCTCACCATTCTGCCGCATGGCAATTGGACCCCATTGATGTACGCCGCGCGGCAGGGTTCGCTTGATGCGGCTCGCGTGCTGGTGGACGCGGGGGCGAAGCTCAATGTCACCGACCCCGATAAAACCACCCCGCTGTTGTTTGCGATCATCAACGGCCACTACGATACCGCCGCGATGCTCACCGAAAAAGGCACTGACCCGAACCTGGCCGATACGGCTGGGATGGCGGCGCTGTATGCGGCCGTCGACATGAACACGCTGGGCGAAGTTTACGGGCGGCCGGGCCGGCCGTCCACCGACAAGATGACCGCGCTTGATCTGATGAAGGTGCTGCTGGCGCATGGTGCGAATCCAAACGCGGCTCTGTTAACTCCGACGCTGCAGCGTGCCCATACCCCCGGTGAGGGCTCCTTGAACGTGGGCTCTACCTCTCTGATGCGCGCGGCCAAGAATGGCGACACTGCGGCCATCCGTTTACTGCTGGCCCACGGCGCCGACGTCAATGCGAAACAGAAGAACGGCACAACTCCGCTGATGTTCGCCGCGGGTCTGGGATACGGCACGGGCACGTTTGCCACCGATTACGCAACGCCGGCGGAACTTCTGGAGTCCGTCAAGGTTCTGGTAGCCGCCGGCGCCGACGTAAACGCAGTGAGCGACGCGGGCGACACTCCACTGCATTTCAGCGCGCAAGCCTCCGACGATATCGTCAAATTCCTGGTCGAGAGCGGCGCGAAAGTGGATGTGAAGGACAAGAAGGGACGAACTCCGGTGGAGATGGCGTTGGGTATCGGGCTGCACGGCCATGCCGGAGGCCCTCCGACCGTACGCGAAGAAACCGCCAGTCTGCTGCGGCAGTTGATGGCGGCCCAGCAGAAGTAAGGCGAGCGCGAAAATGATGCGATTTCTTCCTGCGATCCTGTTGGCAGGCGCTGCCTTCGCGCAAACCGGCACCGTTCCCTCCGATGGGCCCGTGGTGGGCATGTTGAACTACATCCATGCCACCAACCATCTGGAAAAGACCCTGGCGTTTTATCACGAGGTGTTCGGCTTGGATGCTCCCGCGCCGCGTCCGCTGCTCAGCCCGGGCGTGCCCGCGTTAACCAATTCGCCGGGCGTGAAGCTGCGGCTGAGTACGCGCTCCATTTTCCAAACACCGCGTTTGGTTTGGAACTGACCGAGTTTTCGAACGTCGATCGCAAACCCGGCCAGGCGCGCCACACCGATCCCGGCGCCGCTTTGATCGCGCTTCGCGTGAAGGACATGGACCCGGTCCTTGCCGCCGTCAAGAAAATGAACGTCCCGATCATTACAACTTCGGGCGCGCCGGTCACCATTGCTAACCCGAATGGTAGGCTACGCGCGCTGCTGATTCGCGATCCGGACGGTTATGTGGTCGAGGTGGCGGAATCCACGCCCCCGGCGGGCGTAAGCGCTCCGGGCAATGTTTACGGCGCGTCCATGGGACTCACGGTCGCCAACATGGCATCGACCGTTAAGTTTTATCACGGCCTGCTGGGCTTCGATCTCAAAGGCAAAATGGAATTTTCGAGCGACCCGCCGATTGTGGAATTGATCGGTTCGCCGCATGCCAAGTTCCGGGAGCTGACCGCGACCGTCCCGGGAACCAAGGCCGTCATGGCGTTTTATGAATACAAGGGTATGCCGCGGACACCGTTTCATCTGCGTGTGCCCGATCCGGGCGCGCCGGCGATTGCCTTGCACGTGAAAGATCTCGATGGGTTGCTGAAGCGCATGCGTGCAGCCGGGGTCACAGTGACCTCGGCCCACGGTGAAGTGGCGCAGTTCAGCCCAACGGTTCGCAATATTTTTGTGGAGGATCCCAACGGACTCAATATCGAGCTGTTCGAGTCGAAGCAGTAAGCCGCGACACGCAGCGCCATCCGGCGCCCAGAGCCCCTCAGAGCTTGATATCATCGTTGGCGGCGATCGAATATTGAACGCGGAGACGAAACAAATGGCGAAATCACAGAAGACTTCCGTTGGCCGGCGCGGCTTCCTGAAAAACGCTGCGGCGGGTGCCGCTGGAGCAGCGGCGCTGGTAACCTCCACCCCGTTGGTGGACGCGCAGACTCCAGCCAGTCGCGCCAAGCAGGCAGCCCCCGCCGGCGCACCAGCACCGACCGAGGCGCAGCTTTTCCGCGAGGCAGGGAACATCCGGCCGCCGGCTGTCGAGGTGCGCAAGATCACTCGGCCCGGCTCCGATCTGATGGTCCAGACGTTGAAGGAATTAGGCATTGAATACGCGGCCGCCAATCCGGGATCCAGTTTCGAAGGTTTCCAGGAATCCGTGATCAATTACGGCAATCCGCCCAACGTGATGCCCGAGTGGATCACCGCTCTGCACGAAGAATCGGCCGTCACCATGGCGCACGGCTACGCCAAGGCCGAAGGCAAGCCGATGCTCGCGGCGCTGCACGGCACCATCGGCATCCAGCACGCGGCCATGTCGATTTACCAGGCCTACTACGATCGCGTGCCGGTGGTCATGGTGGCCGGCAACGACGTGGATTTCATTCCCGCCCACACCGCGATCGACATGGCGGGGATGGTTCGAAGCTTCACCAAATGGGACGCGCAGCCGGACACCGTGGAGGATGCCCTGGTGGCGATTCAGCGCGCGTACAACGAAGCCATCACGCCGCCCATGGGGCCGACGCTGGTGGTGCTGAGCTCGGAGATCCAGAAACTAAATTCCCCGAACGTACAGATTCCGACCTATAAGCCGCCGCAGATGCCGACCATCGACACCACCACGGCCGGCGACATCGCGAAGAGCCTGCTGGCCGCGCAAAATCCGCGGATCGCGGTGGGACGCATGCGAACTCCGGAAGGCGTAAAACGGTCGATCGAGCTCGCCGATCTGGTGGGCGCATGCACCAGCACCGAAGCCATGCGCGGTCCCATGAGTTTCCCGCAGCGCCATCCGCTGTGCGGGCCGGGAGCGGACACCAATTACGACTACACGCTTGGCCTGGAAGCTCCCGGCGCACAGGTTTCGATCAACGGCCCGGGCCTGGCGAAGGTCGCTGAAGCGCGCGACGTCACTCACATCGATTTCAAAGGTGTTCGCACGCCTGCCAACTTCGGCCGCGGGGAGCGTGAGAAATCGGCCATGCCCATCCAGGCCGATGCCGAGGCCAGCCTTCCGCTCATCATCGATGAAGTGAAGCGCCAGTTAACGCCGGACCAAAAAATCCGGATTCAGGATCGTTCCACCAAGCACGCCCGCGCCAACCACGATGCGCATGTCGCCGCGCTCGAAGTGGCGGTGGAAAGAGCCAGGGCTGGATGGAATGGTTCTCCGATCAGCACCGCCCGTATTTATGCGGAGCTCTGGCCGTTGATCATGAAGGAAGACTGGTGCCTGTCTTCTCCCAGCAGTTTCTCGGGGGGACATAACGTACAGCTTTGGGAGCACAACAAGCCGTACAGTTACCTGGGCGGGCAGGGAGCCGGCGGCATGGGTTACGGTGCGCCTGCTTCCATGGGCGCGGGTCTGGCGGCGAAAGCCCGCAATCGAATTGTCATCAATGTGCAAACCGATGGCGACATGAACTACGCTCCGGGTGTCCTCTGGACCGCGGTGCATCACAAGCTTCCCGTGCTCACCGTGATGCATAACAATCGCGCCTGGCATCAGGAATACATGTTCATCCAGTACATGGCCGGTGTTCGCGGCCGCGGACCCGAGCGAGCCATTATCGGCAACGTGCTGCGCGATCCGTTCATCGACTATACAAAGATGGCGGCCGGCTACGGCATGGCCGGCGAGCCGGCGCCTATTTACGATCCCACAAAATTGTCGGCTGCTCTGCGGCGCGGAATCGCTTCAGTGAAACGCGGCGAGCCATATATGATCGACGTGATCACGGAGCCGCGCTAAGGAAATTGGCATGAACAGAAATTCGAAGACGCATTGGATTTTGGTTGCGGCGCTGGCCGCGCTGGCGGTTCCGGCCGCTACTTTATACGCCCAGCAGGGCGGGCGTGGCGCGGGCGGCGCACTTCCCGACAAGCCAGAGCCCACCAGCCCGGTTACCGGGAATGCGGTTACTGGAAAGAAGCTGTTTTACTCCTACGGCTGCTATGCATGCCATGGCTACAACGGCGAGACCGGCTATCGTGCTTTCGTGGGAAATTGGGGACACCTTGGGAGCGAGCAGGAGTTCATTTCGTTTCTGCGCGCCCGCGTCAATGTCGCGCCGGTGGTTCCTTCCGACAGGATGCCCAATTTCAGTGCAGCCGTTATGTCCGACAAGAAGGCGAAGGATATCTATGCCTATATCCGGACGTTCAAAAGCTCGGCTCCTCCGCTGAAAGACATTACCACGCTGAACTCGATTGTCGCGGCCGCCAAGCGCGAGAAGAATTAATCGTTCATTTCGGCAGCCGGCAAAGCCATCAAAATGATGGCCACAGATAAACTCAGATAAACACGGATTGAATGAAAAGGCTTGGCGGCGTTCTTGCCGCCTCGCGACGAATTAGGCATTTCGCCGGTCTTAGGCGCAGCCTGATTCGGTTGATCTGTGGCTAGAATTCGTTGGATTCCGGCTTGAACAAGAAAGTGAGGACCATCTGGCTGGGAACTGTCTTCTCACCTTCCCGCGCGGGACGAAAGCGCGATTGGCGCGCGGCACGCAGGGCTTCCGTTTCGAGCAGACGCGCCCTCTCGCCTTTCGTTGAGGCGACGTGTGCGCCGGTGACGTTGCCTTCTTCATCGATCGCGACTACCACGTCCACGCGCACTTCGGACTTAATCTTCGCCTTCACTTTGGCCGGAATATCGAGCGGGATCAAGGGGCCGACGAACGGCTCGGGCGATCGGTCCGCGACGGTGCGAACGTCGGATACGACAGGCGGGGCTTCAGCCAAAGGCCGCACCACTGGCTTCGAAACCGGGAAGACGGGTGCGGCGGGAGGTTTCGGTTTCACCAGCGGCAGCACTTCGACGGAGGCAAAGCGCGTCCACTGTTGCTGCATCTCGGGAAAGGCGAGACCGAGCAGGATCGCCGCCGCGGAGGCGATGGTGACGCCGAGAACTGACCAACCCCGGTGTTCTTTGCGGGCTACGGCCGGCGCGAACATGGGGATTGGAGCAGCCGGCGCTTTGGAAGCAGGCGGTGCTTTTGGAACTGGGGGCGTTTCTCCCGTGGGCGGTGCTTCCTGGGCAGGCTGCACTTCTGTCACGGGCCGCGCTTCTGCAACTGGCGGTGGAAGAGCGGGCGGCGCTTCCACTGCGACTGCTGCCGCCGCGGCAAGCGGCGCTTCCACAGCAGGCGTCGCTTCGAAGGCCAGCGCAATTTGGGCTGAGGGCACCGCTTCGAGAGCGGGCGGTATTTCCAGAGCAGGGGCTTGCGGAGCCGGCAACTGCGGAAACTGGCGGGGAGCCCGCGCCCAGAAAGTTTCCATCGCGGCCAAAAGCTTCTCGAATCGCTCTTCCGCAAGGTCTGGACGGCTGCTGGCCTGTTGCAATCGCCGCGTCTGTTCGGCCACTTCTCCTTCCAGCAGGCCGATGCGCCGCGACAGGCTGGATTCCAATTCGCGAACTACTTTGGACGGATCGGCGGCCAAAGCCTCGCGCTCGCGCCGGTCTTTAAACAGACGCCGTCCGGCGATGCTCCCATTCATCACCGCGGGCAGTTGCGTTTCCGATGACTGCTCCCCGGCGGCTTCGGCAAGCAGCTTGATCTCCTGGCCGAAACGCATGGCATCGCGCTTGGAAAGACAACGCCATTCGGTGGGCTCGGGCTCCTGATCGGATTGATATAGTCCGAAACCAACCAACTCGTCTTCACCCAAAAACTCGGCGATGCGCGTGAACTGCGCGATGGTGGCGCGGCGCAACGACGTGGCTCCCGAAAAAGCCGCGCCGAAGGCTTGCACCTGCTCGGGGGAAACCGGCCCGGCATATTCGGCGGTGAAGTTGAGCGATTCAGCGTCAAAGTCCGAGGCCAGCCACTCGCCGCGCTCCGCGTCGATATGCACGTCTTCCGCGAGCAGGAAAAAGAATTTGCGGGTCTCCTCCACGACGCTCGCCATTTTGTCGAGCGGCACTCCGGACATCCGCCGGTTCAGTTCAATACGGACACGCAGGCGCGCCATTTATTTCACCTCCGGGCCAACCGCCATCGGTTTGGGAGCGCTAAACGCCCCTAGAATTCGGTTCAGCGCAACGCGCAGATTGTGCCATGCCTCCAGACAATCGGGCGCCAGTTGCACGATGCGATCGCAATAGCGCGCGGCGGCATGATGATCCTCGCGTTCCAGCGCCACCGTCGCCAGGCCTTGCAACGCCGCCGGCGATTGCGGAGAAATCTTCAGCAGGCGCTGCGAATAGTCGCGTACGCTATCCAGATCCTGTGTTTCAATACCCAGAGCGATCAAGTTGGACAAAGCCTCTTCGGAATTCGGATCGGAGGCGAGCAGCATTTCATAAGCGTTTTCGGCTTCCCAGCATCGATGCAGCAGTTGCAACGCCACCGCCTTTCCGAACAAAGCCGGCGTTTCCAGAGCCCCCGAGCATTGATAGAAGGTGGCGAGCGCTTCGTCCAGGCGATTCAGATAAAGCAGGCTGGCGCCCAGGCCGAGACGTGCATTGTCACGTCCGGGATCGAGCGACAGCGCCCGTTCGAAGGCCTGGCAAGATGCATCCCAACGATCGGACCGCTGCAGGCACAGCGCCAGATTGTAGTGCGCATCCGCGTTGTCCGGTTCCGACTGAACCACCGCGAAGTAACTCAAGGCTGCATCGTGAAAGCGCCCCAGGGCAAATTCGATTTCGCCGCGAACCGTGTAGAGGTACGCGTTGAATTCGCTCGAACTGGCCAGCGCGCGCAATGCCTCCTCCAACCGGCCGGAAGAGCGCAGGGCCAATGCCGCGTCAATCTGGGGCTGTACGCCGGGCTTGAGCGAGATCTCGATAATATTCGAAGGCTGCACTGAATCCGCTCCGTTCCTCATAGCAACTGGCGCTTGCCGGTCTCGTCCGGGGCAAAGCTCCCGCTCCCGGTCCGAATCATTTTCGGGACCACCATTTCCCAGGCGGCATTCTCCCGAACTGCTTCGGAATTCCGCTCCGCGCGTTGTTCGATTAGCGGCGCCGCCACAACCGGGACCAGGGCGAGCGTAGGTTGGGGAGTTTCAACCCGTGGCCTGGGACCGGCGGCTTCAATTGGATCTAAATGAGCAAACAGCGTGACCCAGGTCACCGCGAAGTGGAAATCTCTGCTTTGCTCCGCGCTGCCTGGGTCGATGGCCTGCTCGGAAGCGAGTTCGTTCGAGCCGGGGCCCTCGACGGCGGTTAGCGGAACAACCAAACTGGCCTTCGGATTTCCCATTCGTCAACCCATTTACAAGTCAACCCATTTACAAGATGTTAATGGCCACCCGCACTTTCGGCATGGCTGGATTCACCTTAAATAAGCATCGTCGCTTAGCTCCCGGGAGATTAGGGTACTAAGTACCAAAAGCTGAAGAGGTCTATTACAGGTTGCATCCCCTGTGCCTAGAGTGATACAACGCAACTGATGGATCGACAAGGTGAACTACGTAGACACGCACGAGCCGAGAAGTTGTCGCCGGTCCAAATTGTGTGGAAGGACCGCCAAGGCGTGGATAAGTTCGTCACCGGCCGGAGTCTGGACATTTCCGCTTCCGGCCTGCGTGTCGAAGTTTCCGCCCCGATCGATAAGCAAACCTACGTGACCTTGCAGTGCGCGGCGCTGGCTCTGCACGGCAGCGCCTCGGTTCGCACCTGCGCCCGTAAAGGGCAGAAATATGTGGTGGGCCTGGAGTTCAGCGGCGGCATGAAGTGGAAGCCCAAGACCGCCGAGTGAGGGTCCTCCCGGTGTGATAGGATTCCTGCAGTGTTCGCGGTAGAAATCAGCGAAATCACCAAGGTTTTCCAGTTCGTCACTGCGGTTGACCGGCTGTCCCTTTCCGTCCCTGAAGGATCCATTTACGGATTTATCGGCCCGAACGGTTCTGGCAAATCCACCACCATGCGGATGATTGCCAACATTCTTTACCCGGATTCGGGCACCATTCGCGTGTTTGGGCAGCAGCGTACCGGCACTCGTTCCGGGGAAATCGGATATCTTCCGGAAGAACGCGGTGTATACCGGAAAATGAAGGTGCGCGCGCTGTTGGAATTTCACGGCGAATTGCGCGGCGGACGCAACGTCACTGCCGAGGTGAATGCCTGGCTCGATCGCCTGGGGCTGGCCAATCGTGCGGAGGACAAAGTAGAAACCCTCAGCAAAGGCATGAGCCAGAAGGTCCAGTTTATCGCTACCGTTATTCCGGAGCCGAAGCTGCTGATTCTGGATGAGCCGTTCACCGGCCTGGATCCCGTCAGTGCCGACTCGATCCGCGCCGCAATCCTCGAAATGCGCAAGCGCGGCTGCACCATTATCCTGAGCACGCACGACATGAGTGTCGCCGAAAGCCTGTGCGACTCGATTTTTATGATCTTTCGCGGCAAGAAAGTTCTGGATGGTTCGCTGGCCTCCATTCAATCGAGCTATGGAAGCGACACCATTCGTGTCGAGGTAGCGGGCGGCTGTTCCATGCTAGGCGGGTTGCCCGGCATTGAACGAATCAAAGACCTGGGACAGGTGCAGGAGCTTCGCATGGCGCCGGGGTGCGATCCGCAGGAAGTGCTGCGCACGCTGGTTGCGCGCACCAGAGTCACCGAATTTGCCGTGATCCAGCCTTCGCTGCACGACATCTTTGTCCGCATCGCCGGGCCTCAGCAGGAGGAGGCGGCCGTTGCGTAGAATCCTACTGCTGGCCAAGCGCGACTACCTCCAAACCGTGGCCAGCCGGGGCTATCTGGTCGGTTTGATCTTGTTTCCGCTGCTGTTCGGCGGCGCATTCCTCTTTCTGCCGCTTGCCAACCGGGGCCAGGCCCAGAATTCGCGCATTGCCGTGCTCGATCATACCGGCGCGTCGGCCGCGGCCGTGATTCAGGCCGCCGAAGAGGCCAACCAGAGAGCCACGGCGGGTGGACCCTTCGGAGCCCGGCGCATGCCGCGCTACACGTTCGAAGAGGTGAAGCCCGAACCAGACCACTCCGCCCAGCTCTTGTCTTTGTCCGATCAAATTCGCAAAGGCGAGCTGTTTGTCGTCCTGGATATCCCGCCCGACGCCCTTCGTCCGTCCGGCGACGGCAAGCGGGAGCAGGTTCGCTACTACACCAATTCCGGTGGACTGGTGGATCAAATGGGCCTCTGGCTGCCTGCCGCCGTTAACGAAGGTCTGCGCCGCGTACGGCTGACGCAATTGGGCGTGGACCCGGCGCGCTTGCCAGGCGTCCTGAGCGATGTCCCAGTGGTGTCCATGAATCTGGTTTCCCAGGATCCGGCCTCCGGGAAAATTGTGCAAGGCGAAAAGAAAAATCCGATTCAGTCCGCCGCTGTTCCTTTTTTCCTGGTCTTCTTGATGATCATGGTCACGATGGTGGGTTCGGCGCCCAACCTGGGCGGCGTGGCCGAAGATAAAATGCAGCGCGTCCACGAAATGTTGTTGAGCTCGGCGTTGTCATTCGAGCTCATGATGGGCAAGGTTCTGGCCGGCTTGGGTGCATCCTTGACCACTTCCACTTTTTACATCATTGGGGGATTGCTGGTTCTGGCAGGGATGGCGATGTTCGGACTGGCGCCGCTGCACCTCATCCCGTGGTTCTTTGTGTATCTGATTGCGGACGTCATGATGCTTTCGGCCCTGGCAGTCGCGCTCGGATCGGCCTGCGGCACTCCGCAGGATGCCCAGCATCTGGCATTCCTCTTGATTCTGCCGATCATGATCCCCATGTTCGTCCTGGCCGGCATCATGCAGCAACCCAACGGCGGACTCGCGCTGGTGATGTCGTTCATCCCGCCGTTCACTCCCGTTGTCATGCTCCTGCGGCAGGCTCTTCCGGGAGGCGTTCCCTGGTGGCAGCCATGGATTGGATTAATAGGCGTGTTCGCCTGGGCCGCCGCCACCGTCTGGGCCGCCGCGCGCGTTTTCCGCATCGGAATCCTTTCGCAAGGCAAAACGCCGCAGCTTTCCGAACTGGCGCAATGGGTATTGCGAGACTGATCCTCACGCCTGCCGCGCAAATCCGATTGCAGTTTCCCTGTCACCTGCGCTAACAATAAACCTTATGCCCTACCGTGTCGTATGGGCGGCATTGCTGGCGCCTGCGTTGGCGCTGGCCCAGTCCGTCCCTCCCTCAACTGAAGCTCGCCTCCAAAATCTGGAAGCTGCCGTAAAATCCGCCCAAAGCGCCGGCGACAACGCCTGGATGCTGGTAAGCGCGGCGCTAGTTCTGATGATGACCGCCCCCGGCCTGGCTTTGTTTTATGGCGGCCTGGTGCGGCGCAAGAACGTGCTCGGCACCATGATGCACAGCTTCATCCTGATGGCGATCGTTACCGTCATCTGGGCCATCGTGGGCTACAGCCTGGCGTTCGGCGAAGGCTTGCCCTTCATCGGCGACCTGCGCTACCTGTTCCTGAACGGCGTCGGCGCCGCGCCCAATCCCGATTACGCCGCCACCATCCCGCAGCAAACCTACATGATCTATCAGCTCATGTTCGCCATCATCACGCCGGCGCTCATTTCCGGCGCGTTTGCCGAGCGCATGAAGTTCAGCGCGATGATGCTGTTCTCCGTGCTTTGGCTGTTTATTGTGTACCTTCCGCTGGCCCACATGGTGTGGGGCAAAGGCGGGCTGCTCAATGCGTTCTCAGGCGGCCGCATCCCGTGCCTCGATTTCGCAGGTGGCACGGTGGTGCACATCAGCTCGGGCGTATCGGCGCTGGTGTGCGCGCTCTACTTGGGCAAGAGAAGAGGCTACCAGTCCGAGCAGATGAAGCCGCATAATCTTGTGTTTAGCGTGATTGGCGCCTGTTTGTTGTGGGTGGGCTGGTTTGGATTCAACGCCGGCAGCGCCCTGGCCGCGTCGCCGCTGGCCACCAGCGCGTTCGTGGCCACTCATTTCGCGACCGCCGCCGCGGCGCTGGGATGGCTGTTTGTCGAATGGGTCCACAACGGAAAGCCCAGCGTGCTGGGCGGCATCTCCGGCGCCGTGGCGGGATTGGTTGCCATCACGCCCGCGTCCGGATTCGTCAAGCCGTTCCCAGCCATGCTGATCGGCTTCATCGCGGGCATGATCTGCTTCTTCATGGTGACCGTGGTAAAGAGCAAGTTCGGCTACGACGACACACTGGATGCGTTTGGCGTGCATGGCATGGGCGGCACGGTGGGCGCGATTCTCACCGGCGTTTTCGCCACCGTGGCCGTCAACGGCGGATTGAAGGACAGCTCCGGCAAATCGCTTCCCTTGGGCCTGGTTGACGGCCAGCCGGGCCAGGTGCTCAACCAGGTGATCGGCGTGGCCATCTCCTACGGCCTGGCGATCGTGGGTACGCTCGTGATTCTCAAGATCTGCGACGTGCTCCTCGGCGTGCGTGTCTCGCCCGACCAGGAACTGGAAGGCCTGGACGTTAGCATGCATGGCGAAGAAGGTTATAATCTCGAAGCGTGAGGACTACGCGTCAGGACTCCATCCACCCATGAAAAAGATCGAAGCGATTATCCAGCCGCATAAGCTCGAAGACGTCAAAGAAGCGCTCAAGGGCATCGGCATCGACGGCATGACCATCTCGGAAGTGCGCGGCCATGGCCGCCAGAAAGGCCACAAGGAAGTCTACCGGGGCATGGAATACCAGGTCGATTTGCTCCCGAAGGTTAAAATCGAAATGGTGGTTACCGACGAGCGGTCCCCGGAAGTGATCCAGACCGTGGTGCGCAGCGCTCGCACCGGTAAAATCGGCGATGGCAAGGTGTTCGTATACGACGTGGCCGAGGCCATCCGCATCCGCAACGACGATCATGGCGACGGCGCCCTCTAAACCCTCGCACGTTCCGTAACATCTGTAACAAGACCAACGTCTTGTAGAATGCCACCAGACTCAAGTCTGTAAAATGCAGTTCTTGTAAGACTCAGCTGTTGTAAAATGCCAAGTCCTGTAAAATGTTTGATACGCTTTTGCGACAACCCGGGCTTTCACTCGCCTGCACTGCCCGGCGTGCGGTAAAACGATAATAATGGACCTTCCACACGAAACCCAACCCGCGGCTGTCGATGTTCCCCCCACCCGCCGCGCTTTCTACATCGGATTCATCAACGGCGCGATGGGCTTGATCGGCTTGGCCCTGGCCGCGCCGGCCGCGATTTACTTGCTGTTCCCGCCCAAGGTCCGCAAAGAGGCCCAATGGGTGGAGACCGCAGGATCTTTCCAGCATTCCGGCCGGCGCTCCCACCGAGATTGCCTTCGAGCGCAAGCGCGTGGATGGATGGAAGGTCACCACCGAAAAAGCCACGGCCTGGGTGGTGAAGAAGCCGGACAATGAGGTGGTCGCATTCTCGCCCGATCTGCACCCATCTCGGCTGCGCCTATCATTGGGACGATCCCAGCCACACCTTCATCTGCCCCTGCCACACGTCGGTGTTTTCCATCGACGGCAAGGTGTTGAGCGGCCCCGCGCCGAGGCCGCTCGATCGCTACATGACCAAGATCGATGATGGCAAACTGGAGATCGGACCCGTGGAGCCTCAGGCGTAAGCCATGCGCACTGTCATCGACTGGCTGGAACATCGCACTGGCCTGGAAAGCGCGATCAAGAACTTTCTCTACGAAGACATCCCCGCCTCCGCCGGCTGGCACCAGATCATCGGCAGCATGGCCGTGTTTTTCTTCGTCATTCAAGTCTTCACCGGCGCTCTGCTCGCATTCAACTACGCGCCCACGCCCGGTGAAGCGTACAACAGCGTGAAGTACATCATGACGGATTTGACGGGCGGCCCGTTGATCCGCGGCTTGCACCATTGGGGCGCCAGCATGATGCTGATCATCGTGGTGCTGCACATGATCCAGGTCTTTATCTACGGCGCTTACAAGAAGCCGCGCGAGGCCACCTGGATGGTAGGCGTGACATTGCTGCTTGATCACCATGGCGTTCGGGCTCACCGGTTATCTGCTGCCTTGGGACAATCGAGCGTATTTTGGCACCGTGGTCACCACCCACATCGCATCGCAAGCTCCCATCCTCGGGCCGTACCTGTTGCGATTACTCGGCGGCCAGGGTGACAGCGTCGGCAACGTCACTTTCTCGCGATTCTATGCGCTCCATACCGTCCTGCTGCCGCCGCTGACGATCATCATCATCGGGATTCACATCTATCTGGTTCGCAAACACGGCGTCGCTGCCGCCGCGGACGACACAGCCCCCAAGCGCAAGTTCTTCCCCGAGCAGGTGTTCAAAGACACCGTCGGCGTGGCGCTCGCTTTCATCATTCTGTTTACCATGGCCATCGTAGCCAAGGTTCCGCTGGAACGTCTGGCCGACCCCACCGACACCGCCTACATTCCCCGGCCGGAATGGTATTTCCTGTTTCTCTTCCAGATGCTCAAGTTCTTCAAGGGGCCTTTGGAAGTCTTCGGCAGCGTGGTCTTGCCAGGAATCGCGGTGCTTACGCTGTTTCTGGTTCCCTTCATTGACCGCGGCCCGATGCTTCGCCTCGGCAAGCGAACATTTGCTATCGCGCTGGTGGTTATCAGCGCCATTGCGTGGACCGGCCTGACTACCGCCGCCGTTGTCACCACGCCCAAGAATCAGGAGTCGGCGGACGACACCGAGACGCCTGCCACCGAAACCCCGGAGGCGGCGCCCGTCGCTGGAGCTGCGCAACTCGCCGTATGGCAGAAATTGACTCCCGAAGAACTGGTTGGCCTGAGTTACTTCAAGTCCGAAGGTTGCACCGCTTGCCATATGGGCCCGGGCGAAAAAGGCATCGGACCCGATCTCACCAAAATGCCCAAGGAGCACCGCACGGTGGCGTGGATGGTCCCGCACTTCAAGAATCCGTCGCGGGTGGTGCCGGGCAGCGCGATGCCCCCGATCAATTTACCCGCCGCCGATCTGAACGATCTTTCGCTCTTCGTGCTCACGCTCACTTCGCAAAACGAAGCCATGCTGCTGGACACGCCCGCCTTCGTGACGCAAGGCGCGGTGGTATATCAAATGAACCATTGCGATTCGTGCCATCAAATTAACGGCGTCGGCGCCACGCTGGGCCCGCGCTCGATGGCGTCGGCCAGCGTCACGATCGCGCCTGGCTGGAAAAGCATTTTGCCGATCCCGCCGGCGTCACCCCGGGCTCCATCATGCCGCCCTACAAGCTCATGCCGAAGGATCTGGACGCCATCTGCAAATATTTGCTCCAATTGCCCAAGCGGGCATAAGCGGTCGCCGGCCTCCGTGCGACGGCCTCGGCCGGCTAGCCGGAAGAGGGTAAGGTCGAGCGCTTGGTTTTGCCGGGAGTTGCTGAGAGCGCAAAGGGTGCGGCGTGCACCACAAAACAGGCCAAGAAGTGCCTCTCGCCGCGCTCCGTTTTGCGCGAGTCAGTAGATTCGACTCGTACCAACGATTTCCGCTTCAGCGACCGATGGCCTCCCACTACTTCACTGCCACATTCAGCGGCGCGCTGGTAGCGTTCCCTAGCTTGAGAATTACCGCTTGATTGCCGGGCGCCAGGCTGGCCGGGATTTGCGCATTCACCTGCAAAAAACCGGCGAACGATTGGGGGGCCGTTCCGGCGTAGGTGTAAGTAGCGGGTTGGCCACCGATGGTGAGGGAGAACGGGTTCACCGGCCTGGGCAGGTTTGCCAGACTTTCATTGGCGATTTGTCCGTCCACGCCCGGCGGATTGGTTTGGCCTTCGCCGGTGCCATAGATTTCGATGTAGGATCCGCGGGCGGCCGGATTGCCGGGTCCGTTCACGCTCCCATCCTGATTGAGGATGGCGCCTTGTCCGTTGCCGAGCGAAAAGATGGCGGGGGCGGCTGAGACCACGCCGACAGTCATCGTGTTGCTCGATTGACTGCCGTCGAATACCTGCACGGTTACGTTCTGTCCGGCGCGGCTTGCGATCTCATACGGTGCAACTGCGTTGATTTGGCCGGAACCCACATAGAGCAAAGGCGCGTAAGTGCCGTTGACGGAGACGGTGATTCCGGCCAGGTAGCTGGACACGTCCCCGTTTTCATCCAGTTCCAGCGTCTGGCCGTTCACCGGTCCGAGAGCCGCGCCGAAGATGGTGAAGATCAGGCCGGGTGAAAGTCCCGTATTAGTAAGGCTGGCGCCATTCACCACGGATCCGATTTGAGGCGTGCCCGCGCCGATACTCCAGCCGTTGAACATCTGGGTGGCATCCACGGAGCCCAATCCGCTGGCGGCATCCCAACCCGGCCCGGCGGTGTAGCCAAAATTGTTGTTGGGACCGCAATCCGGACTTCCGGCCACGCAGGGGACGATATTCCCCCCAGTGATGATGTCGTGAAAGGCGTGGCTGGTGGTCTGCGCCATCCAGTACAGGCTTGGATTTATGTTTCCCAGGCCGTAGGTTCCCAGATATCCATTCAGCAAAGCAACCATTCCGGCAAAGACTGGAGCAGAGGCCGAAGTG
Organism: Bryobacterales bacterium; assembly: GCA_963776805.1. GTDB lineage: Bacteria > Acidobacteriota > Terriglobia > Bryobacterales > Bryobacteraceae > Palsa-89. Next base: position 855,535 of record CAVZOD010000025.1, on the reverse strand, counting down.
CCTCCGATGAGATCCACCTTGCCCGACTCGATGGTTACGTAGGGATCATCATTATGCGCGGCCGTTAAAGACACATCGGGTACCCCGCGTGCCGTTCCGGGCGGAATGCCCGGGCCCGTCTGCCATTCCGGGCGGTGATAAAAGATACTATAGCCGCCGCCACCCGCCGATAGCTCCGAGTTGGTTGACTCGTTCCACACAGCCTCCGGAATATAGGACAGCGCGGAGGAATCGTTGCTGTTGTTCCCATAGCTCCAGTAATAGCTGGTGTTCCCGATAAACATCGTGCCGCCCACTCCGGTGACTTCCGGAAGGGCCGCAATCACGTTGACGGCTTCCCCATGGGTGGCAGCCGAGGTGTCGCACATAGCGGCGCCCGAGTCGCCGGCTGAAGCTATCCAGGTGATGCCTTCCGCGTTGGCCTGCTGCGCCATGCTCTGCAGGCTCTGAGCGGAGGCGCTATCCAAATTGGGCTCGCATCCGGCGTAGCTGTAGCTGATGACGGGCGCCAGGTTCTGATCGATGGCGTAAGTGACGGATGTAATCACGCTCTTGGAATATACGAACAGAATTTGCGCGTTGTAAGCGATCCCGCCCGCATACTCGAGATCGAGATCCGATTCACCTTCATCGCCGGTGACGTATCCCGGGTCCGGAGTGCCGGGAACCAGGAGTAGCTGAGGAGCATTCGCAGGCAGACGAAAGAGTGCTTGAAAACTTGCGATATCGGTGGGATCGATATCGCTTTGCCCGATCACCGCGATGGTTTGCCCCGCACCCGTATAGCCGCCTTGGTAAATGGGAACCACGTCGTAGATGATGGCGAGGTCCCCCGGCGTGACGGCGTAGCCTGAGGTACTGGTGTAATTTGGCTTTACGGCTTTAGCGCGCGCGGCCGGCTTCGGCTCAAAGTCATCCAGGCCCAGGAAGCCCAGTACCAGCGGCTGGATGGCCTGCGGGACGGAAGGTTCGGTGGCGTTCGCAAAGTGCAGTTCCCCATTCACCCGGAAGTGATGAATTTCGGTGGCGAGCGCGCTTTGGATTTGCCGCGCCGTGGCGTTGAAGGCGATGAAGCGCCGGCCGCGGGCGACGGCCATCACGTCGAATCCCTGCGACCGCAGCCAGCCGGTAATCTTGCCGATGTCCGCCTGGCTCACGCCGAACCGATCGGCAAACTGTTCGGGCGTGAGCCATTTCCGGAAGTTCGGCGAACCCGGGGCTTGCTGATCGTGCAGAAACTGATTCAGGTCGGCTTGCTGCGCCGCCGAGGGCTTGAGCATCAAGCGTACGTAGTTCAGCTGCATGGACGGATCCACTGCGCCAACATCTGAGGCCGGCGTGGCCCGCGGATTGACGGAACCGGTCAGCTTGACCAGGCGGCTGGTGTCGACTTTCCCTAGGATGCGGTCCTGCTGCGCTAAGAGAGCCGTCGGCAGCCATAGAAGGACCGCTGCGAGTGTTGCGGAGTGAATGAATCGTGTCGTTCTCATTGAGTAGATTGCCATCGAAAATACCACAGTTTTCGCCCGTAGCTCCGTCCTTACCTCTTTATCGCCATCGAGCCGCCGAAGTTGACCCTTTTCTTGATTGGCCGATTACTTGCAGGCGGCCCGGTGTTATGATGGCTACAGAATGTCGATGCTTTCTCCCAGACTGCAACTGAAGGTCTCGCAGAAGCAGATCCTCACTCCCGGGCTGGTCCAGATGGTCACGGTCCTCCAGTTGAATCGGCTGGAGCTGAAGGACATGATCACCCAGGAGATCGCCGAGAACCCTGTACTGGAAGAATCGGTAGACGGGATCGAGGAGCTTTCGGCCGAAGAGATGCAGTCGATTCTCGAGAGGGAGCGGGTTTCCGACCCCTCCGATCAGGTGATCCTCGAGACGGTGAATGGCACGGGTACCGAGCCTGAGATCGCGGCTGGGATTCCGGAAGCCTCGCCAGTGGAGTTTGAGTCGGACGCCGCGGCTTCCGCCGCCGTGGATGGCACGTCGCTGGACGGCCCCTCGGCTCCGGCGCCGGAAGGTGAGATCGTCGACCAGAAGACCGAGAAGGATCCCTTCGATGAGATCGATTTCGGGACGTTCTTCGACGATTATCTGGATCCCGGATATAAGAGCCCAGCTTCCGAGACGGTGGAGAAACCGTCCTTCGAGACGTTTCTCTCCTCTCCGGTCACCCTCGGCGACCATCTGCACTCGCAACTGGCCGTGCTGGTGATGTCGGAAGACGTGCGCGACGCCGCCGATAACATCATCGGCAACCTGAACGAAAACGGATATCTGACGGCGACGCTCGAAGAGATCGCCGATTCCGGGCAGCATACCATGGCCGAAGTCCAGGAAGGCCTGCGGATCGTACAGTCGCTCGATCCGGCGGGCGTGGGCGCCAAGGATGTCCGGGAATGCCTGCTGCTGCAGATTGAGAGCCGCAACGGCAAGGGTGGCGTGGCCTGGCAGATCGTCGCAAATCATTTGAAGCTGCTCGAAACCCGGCAGATCAAGGAAATCGCCAAGCAACTGGGCCGGCCGCTGGAGCACGTGCAGATGGCCCTGGATGTGATCCGGCACCTGGACCCTTATCCTGGGCTGCGATATTCGGACCAGGGCGCGCGGCAGGTAGAGCCGGATGTCTACATCTTCAAAGAAGGCGACGAATACATCATCCAGTTGAACGACGACGATCTTCCGCAGCTTCGCCTGAACGCGCAGTACCGCAAAATGCTGGATCGCGATCAGGAGCCGAGCAAGGAGATCCGCAATTACGTCAAGGACCGCTATGCGGCGGCCATCCAACTGATCAAGAACATCGAGCAGCGCAAGCAGACCATTCTGAAAGTTTGCCAGTCCATCGTGCGGCGGCAACTGGAGTTTCTGGAACACGGCATCGACACGCTGAAGCCGATGATGATCAAGGAAGTGGCCGAGGAGATTGGCGTGCATCCTTCCACGGTGAGCCGCGCGGTAGCCAGCAAGTACGCCGATACGCCGCAGGGAGTTTTCGAGCTCCGCTATTTCTTCTCCGAAGCCGTGCAAGGCTCGGCCGGAAGCGCCACCCCGCTGTTGATCCTGAAACGGCGGGTGAAGAAAATGATTGAAGAGGAAGACACGCAGCATCCTTTGACCGACGAGCAGATCACGGCCCGGTTGAAGAGCGAGGGCATCGACGTGACGCGAAGAACCGTAGCCAAGTACCGGGAAGACATGAAAATTCCTTCCACTCACCAGCGCCGGGTCCGCGCCTAACTCCGCCCCGTCCAGCGAGATCCCGATGAAAATCAGCTATACAGGCAAGTCCGAAGCAATTCCCCCGCGGCAGCGCGCCAAGTTGGAAGCCAAGCTGCAAAAGCTTTCCAAGGTCCTGGAGAAGCGCGGCGAGAAGGAAGCACACGTGGTGCTTACCCAGGAGCGATTTCTGCACAAGGTGGAAATCACCATTAATGCATGGGACCATGCGATGGTCGGCATCGCCACAGATGGCGACCTGGGGGTGGCGGCGCTGGAGGCGTTCGACCGGTTGGAGAAGCAGCTTTTGAAGCTGCGGGCCCGCTGGCGCGACACCAAACGCGTGCGGGACAAGGAAGCTGACGGCGAGAAGGCCAGCGTCACTTTGCAGCCGGTTGCCCGCCCGGCCAATTCGCACCAGCGCAAGCAGGCCAAAGCCGAGACCAACGCCAAGACAGCGATAGGTGCGAAAAAGGCCGCACGCAAGCAGGTGTTTCGCGTCCATCCCGGGGATGGCAGCAAGCCCATGACCCTGGAAGAAGCGATGCTCGAAATGGAGGCATCGCAAGACTATCTGGTTTACCGCGACGCGCAGACCGACCGTCTTACGGTTCTCATGCGGCGGCCGGATGGCCACTTCGACCTGATCGAAAGCTAGTGTCCGGAAGAGTCAGCTAGTGGCCAAACGCGTCCCCAGGCAGTTGGATCCGCAAGGCGCGGAGTTGGTTGTCATTACCGGACTGAGCGGGTCGGGGAAAGCCACGGTACTCAAGGCTTTCGAGGACCTGGGCTACTACGCGGTGGACAACATGCCCATCGCGCTGCTTCCGAAATTCGCCGAATTGGCCAAGGATTCGGCGCAGGTGCGGCGCGCGGCGCTGGTAATCGACATTCGCGAGGGCGAGCAACTGGCGCAATTTCCCGCGCTGTTCAAGAAGCTGCGCAAGCGTACCCCGGCCACCTTAGTTTTTCTGGAGGCCGACGACCACACGCTGGCGCGGCGGTTCAGCGAGACGCGCCGCCCGCATCCGCTGGGCACCGAGGCGACGATGCAGAAAAGCCTGCGTACCGAGCGCGAGCTGCTGGCGCCCATCCGCAGCGTGGCCGATCACATCATCGACACTTCCAAGTTCAACGTGCACGAGCTGCGGGAAGTGATCGGGGAGAAGTTCAGCGGCGGACGCAACGAATCCAGCATCCGCATCGACATCAACAGCTTCGGGTACCGCTACGGCGTCCCGCCGGATAGCGACCTGGTATTCGATGTTCGCTTTCTGCCCAATCCCAACTATATTCCCGAGTTCAAGAAACTCACCGGCCGGCATCCCAGCGTGGCGCGCTACATCCGGTCGTTCCCGCAGACCATAGAGTTTATCGACCGCATTTCCGAGCTGCTGATTTATTTGATCCCGCACTACATTCGCGAAGGGAAAAGTTACCTGACCATCGGATTCGGCTGCACCGGCGGGCATCATCGTTCGGTAATGATCGCAGGCGAGATCCGCAAGCGGCTGGCGCGCGCCGGGTTCAAGGTGAAAGAGACGCACCGGGATATTGGCAAGTAAGCCGCGGGCCTGGGCCTCGGTGGAAATCCGCGGGCGGGGGCCGGGAGCTGAGATTTATGTCAGTGCCTGCTCGATCACTGCGCCCAATCCCGCCAGCGGCTTCATGACGTCGTCACTCAAGCCAAAGCGGCGCTGGATGTACGCCGCGTCGTTATAGCTTAGCCAGACCTGTCCGCTCGCATCCTGCCAGGCCAGCGCTTTCCACGGCAGGTCGATAGCCGAGGTGGGAGCGGCGAGCATCACCGGCGTGCCGCCTTTGGGATTGCCGAAGATGAGCAGCTGCGTCGGCGGCATTTTCAGTCCGGCCTTTTCGGCCTCGCCGCTATGATCCACCAGCGCGAAAACTTTGATGCCCTTCGAGGTCAGAATCGTTTCCAAGCGGTGCAATGTTTCCTCGACGGAATACTTGCTTGGTTTGCTGATGATGCCTTCGCCAGAATTCATTTGGTAGCCAGCTCCTTGATTAAGTAAACCGCCATCGCCAAACCCGCCGCGGCCAGCACCAGCGCCACAAGAATCGCCATAGTGGAAGGTTTCGTGACCATCGGCGCGCCGCTGTTGAGCGCGTGCACGGTGCGGACGTGGCGCACTGCCGATAAAATATTCACCAGCACTCCAGCCAGCAGCAGCACGGTGCCGAGCGGCACCGAGAGCGCCGAGGTCTGAAATGGCGCCAGCGTGCGCAGAGACGCCAGCTCCCGCAGGAATAAGCCGAAGCGCGCGACTACGAATCCGAAACCCATCAGCGCGATGCCGGTGCGAATCCAGGCCAGGAAGGTGCGTTGTTCGGCGAGGTAGGTGCTTGGATCGGATCGAGGGGAGTCCATTCAGACTTTCACCTGTTTCCATTTTCCACGGCGGAACAGCAGAATTCCAAGTGCCGCGAGCAGGGAATCGGAAACCAATACCGCCACGTAGACGCCGTTGGGGCCGAGCCCGGCGTGAAGCGCGAGCGCCCAGGCCAGCGGAATCTGGCAGAGCCAGAAACATACCAGGTTCAGCGCCGTGGGCGTGGCAGTGTCGCCGGCGCCGTTGAAGGCCGCCGTGATCACCATGCCGTAAGAATAGGAGACATTGCCGTAGCTGAACAGCCGCAGCGCGTTTACGGCTAACGGCGCCACTGCTGGATCGGTGGTGAACAGGCCGATGATCTGCCGCGCGAACACAATGAACACCAGTCCGATGGCGCCCAGGAATAGCATGTTGTAGAGCCCGGTGCGCCACACCGAAGTTTCCGCGCGCGAGGGCTTGCCCGCGCCCAGGTTCTGGCCCACCAGGGTGGCGGCTGCGTTGCTCATGCCCCAGGAAGGCAGAATCGCGAAGATAATTACCTTGAAGGCAACCGTGTATGCGGCGGTGGCGTCGCTTCCGAAGCTCGCGATGATGCGCACCATGCCGATCCAACTGGCCATCTGGACCATGTATTGGAACATCGCATTCAGCGAAAGCCGGATGAGACGCCACATGACGAGCAGGTCCACACGCAGTTGCGCGGCGCGGACCGCGAGCCGTCCCCGTCCCGAAGTTAATACCCACAATTGCAGCAGGACGCCGATGCCGCGTCCGATGGTAGTGCCGACGGCCGAGCCCGTGACTCCCAAACGCGGAAACGGACCCAGGCCAAAGATCAAACACGGATTCAGACAAATGTTTATGATGTTGGCGATCCACAGCACGCGCATCGCGATGGCTGCGTCGCCCGCGCCGCGAAAGACGGCGTTGATCAGGAACAGCAGGAAGATGGTGGCGCTGCCGCTCAAGATCATGCGCGTGTATCCGGAGCCGATCTTGACCACGCTATCTGAACCGCCCATGATATGGAGCAGGTTGGGCGCGAAGAAATAGCCGAAGACGGCGGCGCCGCCGGCGACGATGAGGCCAATCACGATGGCTTGCACCGCAACCAGACCGGCGCCCTGTTCGTCTTTCTCTCCCATCCGGCGCGCTACCAGCGCGGTAGCGCCCATGCTGAGGCCGAGCGCGATGACGTACACCAGGGTGAGCGCGGTTTCGGTGAGCCCCACTGTAGCCATGGCGTCGGCGCCGAGACGGGACACCCAAAAGACGTCCACCACGCCAAACAGCGATTCCATGCACATCTCGAGCACCATCGGCACGGCGAGCAGGACGATGGCGCGGCCGATGCTGCCCTCGGTGAAGTCCTGGCTGGACCCCATCACGGCTTCGCGCAGCGAGGCCCAGAGCCCGGGATTGCGAACCTGGATTGCGCTACTGCTTTCACTCATACAAATTCCTCAAGACGACTGAAAAACCCTGTGGACTCACCGGGGCGGCACGAGAGCAGCCCAAACGGAAGCGGCGTCAGAATGCGATTGGGTTTTTCACGGATGTCATGACCTCGAGTGAAGCAGTTTTCTTAGTGTAGCGCGGTCTGATCGCAAGTAGAAACCGGTGGGCCTTGCGATAAACTGCCTGGTCTTATCATTCCCTTGCTAGATCGCTGCGCACGAGCTTCCGGCGGATCGTTCAATTCAACGCGGTTCAGTACAAGACCAAACTGTGGGAAGCCGATGAGTGGTAGGCTGCCTAGCGACCGGGCCGTGGCGGTTGGGGAGGTGGAGGCGGCGGTGGTGGGGGAGCCTTAGGCATCGGGGGCCAGCTCTTTTGGAGGGGATTGTCCTCCCTAGCCATGCTGTCCTGTCAAATGATATAAAGCGAACACGCGATCTTGCCACTTATTCAGCAGCTTCTGGTCATTGGGAGCCTCAGTAGTAGCAAGTTCAGACGGTTCTCGCTCCGCTTCAATGACCTTGTCTAGCCGCTCTTCGGCATCTTGATCCTCCGTATGACTCCAAAGTCTCGCGTATTCTTGTGCGATGATCGTCCATGCGGAATGAAGTTTTGCCATGGTCCAGATTTTTCCATCCAAATTTATCGCCATGGCATACGCCGTAGCTAACGCAACCACGACTGACAAAGCCACGGGAACCCATAGCGGAAACTTTCCGACCATCGTTGCAGCCGCGCCGGAGGCGAGAAAAAACGAGAGCCCTGTGATGATTTGCTTTCGCCGCGTGTAACGAGACGCTAGATCGCCAAAGTAGAGGGAACGCGTCTCTGCCGCCAGCATGTTTTCCCACACCTTGTTTCGCTGGAATTCGTTGAGCATTTGACCGATCCTCTGCTATGTCTATTGTACCGATCCTTTCCTGCCAACGGTTCCAGCTGGGCTTTTAATACAAAGTCAGCTCCACCGGCGATCCGGCGCCGCAGCCCAGAAGTTTGGCGGCGGAACCCTCGCTGGCGGCCACTTCCAGATACCCGGAGCTTCCCACGATGACGAACAGCTCGCCTGGCGCGCATTCGGAAAACGTCAGCGCCAGCCGCGTGATCGCCCGCCGGCCGGCTTGCAGTGAAAACGCATGCGTGCGAATGGCGGGGAATTGATCGATGTGGAAATTGGTGGCGAGATTTCCGAAATGGTCGGCCTTGAGGATAGTCCCGGTCCAGGTGTGCTGCCCGGTGTGCGCGGGTTGATGGAACGATGCGCGCAGGTAATCTTCGATGCGTTTCCCGAATTGAGCCGGTGTCACTCCGGCGGCCAGATGCGCGGCAGCGGGCGAAAAAACGTCGCGGCCATGAAATGTTCGGCTCACCGGGTGCAGAAAATACTTCTCGGCGGTGATATGGCGGACCTTCGGTTTCTCCCGGGGAAAAATCATCGAAAGCACGCCGTTATCGGGAGCGATGAAGTACTGCCCGGCCATCTCGGCGAGCAATGGCCGCCGTGTGGACCCGACGCCTGGATCTACCACCACAACGTGAATGGTCTTCTTCGGAAAATAGCGGTATGCCTGCGCGATGGTGAACGCGCCGTCGGCAATATCGTAGGGCTGAACGCCGTGGCTGATGTCGATCAGCTGCGCGGCGGGATGTATCCCGAGGATGACGCCTTTCATGGTGCCAACAAAATGATCGGAGAGGCCGAAGTCGGTGGTGAGCGTAATGATGGAACGGGTCACCGTCTCAATTTACACCTCAATTTACACCGGCTCCGCCCGCGAGCGCGCTTTTGATCGATATTTGGACGGGAGGAAAAACCCGGCCGCCGGACACCACCGTTACCGTGGCTTGTCCCGGTTTCGTGTCATTTGGAATCTGGGCGTTGATCTGGGTGGGACTCACATAGGCCAGCGGCGCGGCAGTCCCGTTGACAAAGACAGAGGTGTTCTCGAGAACCATAGGCCAGGGCGAACTGGAAGCTTGTGCGGCGCGCGGCGCGAGGTTGGAACCAAACAAGGAAACGATGGAACCCGGCGCGACGGGTCCCGGCTGGAATCCATTGGCATTCACGATCGCTGCTACGCTGCCTGCGGCCTGGTTTTGCAAGCCGAACACCACTAGACTGTCAGCTGTGCCCACGTACACCTTTCCGTTAGCGATGGTGGGCGTGGAAAATTTGACGTAGGTGCCCACGCTTCCCTGGTAAAGCTGATCGCTGAGGTCGGCAGCATCGTAAGCGTGAAGCTGGCCCGCGGGATCGATGGTCCAGAGAATGCCATTGGACGCGCCGTTGGCCGAGATGCTGGGCACGGTCCCCAGCTCGGCAAATTCCGCGTTGCTGATGGAAACAGGAACTGTGGACAGAAGGCCGTCGCGAAGCGCAAAAGCCTTTACCTGGTCGTGCGCCGCAGAAAAATATACGGTGTGGTTGAAATAGGCTGGGATGCCGAAAAGCGGGCCCACCGCGTCCGGCAGCGATTGAACAATCTGAGTGTCGCCATCCGGCTGGAAGTGGCCCAGGCTATCGCGATCCAGCAGATAGACAGTGCCGGACTTGCTTCCGCTGATTAACAAATGCGGGTGGTCTGCGCTTCCTGTCCCATCCGGCAGCAACAGCGCGCCGCTGGATCCAAGATCCATATCTTTATCGCTCAGCGCGCCGGCATTGTAAGGTGCGAAGTAGTCGGATACCGTGAGATTCTTGCCAGTAGCAAGTTTGAGAACGCTTTCGCCCAAATCCGGGCCGCCCATGTTTGCGTCGAAGGTGCCGTTAGCCGACACGGCGTAAATGTTGCCATCGGCGTCCGCCGCCGGCGCCGCGCCGGCTTGCCAGAACGCGCCCGCGTCCCAGTTGGGAGTGTCTATGAAAACGGCGGTTTGATGGAGTGTCGCCGCGTCATAGGCGATGATCCAGCCGTGATAATTCCCCGAGTCGCATTGCGACGACCAAGCCGTATACACCACCCCATTCAGCAGCAACAAGCCGGCTCGTTCCTTGTGCAACCAAGGCTTGAATTGGACGGTGGTGTTGCCGTCGCCGGTTCCGGGAACGGAAGCTTGGATTTCCACCGGGCTGCCGGGCTTTTCGGCGCCGGTGGTGACGTCGAGGGCATGCAGCCGATGCACGTAGCTGCCGGTTGAATCCTCGGTCATCGCTACGACGTACAAAGTGCCGGTGGCGGGGTCGATCACGGGCGTCGCAGTGATGCCAACTTCTGGAACGATGGAGCCGCAACCCAGGTCGGTTGCCGACGCTGTCGTCACACCCTGTGCGGGATTGAGAAAGCTGGTATGCCACAACGGCGCGAGGGAATTGTCGGCGTCGAATGCGTAGACGCTGTCGTGTTCGGTAGCGACAATGACGATATTGTGGATCCCATTGCCGGGGACGACGACGCCGGGCAGATACAAAGGCTGCGCGTAAATTTGGCCGTCCACGGGATAGCGGAAGAGCGGGCCAAATTGCCCCGAGCTGACGGCCGCCCGAGTGAGCAACGTTTCGTTGAGATTTTGTCCGGTTCTTGCCAGGTCGTTGTGATAGGTCAGGACGCTCACCTGGCAGTTCCACCAGAGAGCGCACAGGAGAATCGAATGGGCGGCGCGCATCCGCTCATTAGATTCCTGAAGTTAGCGTAATGTTACTGGAACATGGCGGCGCAGGACGTCTACAACTCGCTTAACGCTGCCACCAGCGCCCCCCGCGCGGTAGAGACCATCGGGTTGGAGGCCATGCGAACCTCGGCGATGGCTACCGGGAGCTCGATTTCGCGCAGACATTTCTCGAACCGGTCCCGGAAGCCGGGCGGCATCACGCTGCCGCCGCTCAAGACCAGCGGAATAGGCCGGTTGAGCTTGGGCATGTTTTGCACGCTGGCGAATTGATCTTTGAGCGAGGCCACCAGGGCCTGGATCATGTCCTCGTAGTATGTGCTGAGGGCCTGATGGATCTTGTTTACGAAGTGGCCGTTGAAGTGGAACGACTCTTCCTTGATGGTCCGGATGCGCGTGGCGGGTTCGCCGCGCAACTGGGCCGCGCTGGCATCGATAAAATCGCCGGCCTTGGGGATACTGAAGCTGAAGACGGGCACCGACAGGTAGGCCAGGCAAACGTTGCACAGGCCGCCGCCGCAACTGATGCCGATGCCGGTGTAGTTGGAGCTCTCCATCTCGCCGTAGACCACCGCCAGGCCTTCGGAAATCGGATGCGGATCGTAACCCATTTTGGAAAGCATGCTTTTCAGGCCGGCCTCATGCTCGTTCACTTCGTCGGTAGAGCCCAGGGGAGCGGCCGGGACGCTGAAGCAAACCCTTCGGCCCTGTCCTTCGCCTTCGCCCATCACCAGCGCGGCGATCTGCCGGACCAGCATCAAACTGCCGGTTTCGTCCGGATTCAGGATTCCCCGCAGCATGGGCCGCCGGGTTTCTCGGTGGAAGAGATTGGCGAAGCGCTCGGATTCGTCGCCATACACGGTGATCTCGGAATCCTGTACCAGATGCGGGATGCGCTCCTTCTTGAGCACCCCCTGGGTTAGTTTGGAAAAGGGAATGGTGACGAAGGCGTTCAGTTGCGTATCGAACTGAATATCCTTGTCCTGGCGCTGGGCAGCGACAATGCGGCTGGTGCCGACGTCGAGCCCCAGAGCCGTGAGAGGTTGCGTGTTGGTGGCAGTCATTAGTTGTACTCCTGGTAGGCGCCTTTTCCGCGCAGCGCCCGGATTGCGTCCCGGTAACGTTTCCGAAGTTTTTCCCGATAGCGTTCAGGCGGCAGATTTTGGGCGGCGCCAGCGGCGCGCAGTTCGGTTTCGGCCGCCTCCCAGCCTTCCGCCATGCCTTCCGAGATGGTTGCAGACGAGGCTGCGGAGTCCAGCAGGGCTTGCGGCGGCTCAAAACCAAACAACTGCATGCTCGGCAACGCCAGCTTGTAATTGTCGGACAAGCCGAATTCGGCGAAGGGCAGGTTTGAAGCCCAGTCGAGATGGTAGCCCACCCCATGGTTGGCTGGGTTGACGGAGACCTGGGCATGCGCCACACAGTTGGAGGCCGGGATGCTGTAACGAGCGCGCAGCATCTCGGTTAAGACCCGTCCCGCGTAGACCTGCGCGGCGTTTATGGGGGCCGCGTTGCCGATGGATTTGGTGCGCGCCTCGAACGCGACCCCGAAGAAGCTCTGGTTGAGATTGATGTAGATCCAGTATGGGTCCGCCCACACCGAGTTTCCCGCGTGATTGGCGAAATCGCTCTCGCGCACCACCCGGAAAACGCGGCCAAACCGGTCGATCACGAAATGGTAGGAGCGGCGGCGGCTCACATACTGGAGCAATCCCTCGCCCGAGCGCCGTAACGATTGATTCTGATTCTCCTCAAAGGGCGCCAGGTGGCTTTCGGTGGTGTGATAGACAATCCCGGCAGGTTCGGTGCGCCACTCAGCCGCCGCATCAATCGGACCCGAGCGGTCCCTGGCGAATGCGATATAGCGGCGCGGCGCGGTGGATGTGGCGTATTGTTCTTCGATCCGGAGGCCGTTGCTGTAGAGATCGAATTGGGGTGTTGTTTGGACCAGCCAGACTGGTCCGGCGGGCCCGCGCACTGGGCGCGCCGGCAGCGATTGGGCGGTAGTATTTGGCGCTGCCAGCGTGACATGCCGGGAGGAATTCCAGAACCAGGCAGCCGGCAGCAGTACGGCTCCCAGCGCGATTATCGTTACGAAAGTTCGCCTGACGGCGCGTGTCCCAGGCACGGAGGACACCGGACGCACGGCCAGTTTTCGCCGCAGAAACTGCAGCCGATCCGCCGGATCGGAGAATCGCCGGGCACGCCACTCCAGCGCACGCACTAACGCACCTCGTGACATCATTTGAAACAGCGAACTCGCCTCCGCCTGCCATCCACACGAGTGTCGATGCGGCACGCCTGGGGCTACGCCACGCAGAATAGTGGCAGCCGCTCGACAACACTCTCACTCAATCGCTGGCTGTACCACCGTCTACTACTGGTGGAATAGCGGATTTGTACCGGAGCGTGTATGCTTCAAAACGAGACGTTCTGGTGATGTGAGAATAGTTGGCCCAATGGGATAATCGCTTCGTCTTCGAAATGAAGTGAGGTGTTTTCCGTGAAAAATGTCGTTTTTTTGCTGATTTTCGCAGCCGTCGCCGCCGCGGATCCTATTTATACGGTTGTCGCGGTGGGCGGTCTGGGCGGGCCGTCCGTTGGCTATGCCATCAATAGCTCGGGTACGGTGGCCGGTTGGAGCCAAAATTCCTCGGGCACCCAACAGGCCTTTGTTTCGACCCCCAACGGATCGCAGGTGTTGTCCCCAGGGTCTTCCGAATCATATGCTTACGGGATAAATGACGCAGGGACAGTGGTAGGGATTACCTACGATGCAAATGGGCAAGCGCACGGAACCATTTGGAGCGCGTCGGGCACTACCGATCTGGGGGCGGGCTCCTACGCGACGGCGATCAATGGAGCCGGTGAAGTGGTGGGCGGAAACGGCGGCGCATTCGCCGTGGTGAACGGCCAGATCCAACAGCTCGCCGCACCGCCGGGCGTCAATTGGAGCGCGGCCTACGGGATTAATAATGGCGGAACCATCGTGGGCGATGGCCAATTGGCCAACGGCACATTTCGCGGGATTATTTGGAACCCGGGTGGCACCTCCACCTTGCTGGGCACCTTCGGAGGAAGCAGCAGCCAGGCGATGGACGTCAACAACAGCGGCGAGGTGGTGGGGTTTGCGAGCCTGGCGGATGGCTACCAGCACGCTTTCTCGGAGATTGGTGGAACGATGATTGACCTTGGGACGCTGGGCGGCGGAAGCAGCTACGCCTATGGCGTCAATGACAGCGGCGAGATTGTCGGCTATGGCTGGCTTGCCGATGGCAGCCAAAGCGCCTTTCTCTATGACGACGGGACGATGCTGGATTTGAACTCGCTGCTTGCGAACAATTCAGGCTGGGATTTGCTGGCGGCCTACGGAATCAACGATTCCGGGCAGATTACCGGAGAAGGACTCTTTGACGGACAGCTCACCGCGTTCGTGCTGACGGATCCGCCGGCTGGTCCTGCAGACATATCGAGCGTTCCAGAGCCAAATGAGATTCTGATCGTGGGCGCAGGTTTGGCGTTGATCGCCACGCTGCGGTTCAGGCGCCCTCGCGCCCGCTAGTGCTGGTTTCGGCCAGTTTTCGGATCAGGACTGGCCACCGGCAGACGAGGCGGGGCTTCCGGGCGCTGCTGCTCTTGACGGCGGAAGAGGCGCAATACAGACCAGACCGGTTGGCTTGCTGGCTGGGAAGGGTTGCCGCCAGGCACCGCTCCCGGGACAACTCCGGCTCCTGGGATAACCCCCCAAACGGCGGAAATCACGGACCGTCCTTGAAACATCATTTCGCTCACCTAATCTTGAGATCGACGTGAGATTACTGTAACTTTAGACGACGCGGTGGAAATCGTTGTTACCGAAATTCGCCAGTATTCGTCCACAATTGAGCGGCTGCTGATGCGACACCGGAAATTCTCCAGGCAAGTGGGACGCAAGGTCCGGGAGTCGCGGATGTTTGCGCGGGCCATGCAGTCGGACGCGCACCCCATCCTGGCCCAGATTGTTCCCATCCGCCGCTGCAACCTGGATTGCGGCTACTGCAACGAATACGACAAGACTTCGAGTCCGGTGCCGCTTGCAACTATGCTCCGGCGGATCGATCGGTTGGCCGATCTCGGCACCACCATCATCACCCTGAGCGGCGGCGAGCCCACGCTGCACCCCCATCTGGACGCGATCATCGCGCGGATTCGCGAGCGGGGAGCGATTGCCACCCTGATCACCAACGGGCTGCTCCTCACGCCGGAGCGGATCGGAAAGCTGAACCGCGCGGGCCTGGACTACCTGCAAATCAGTATCGACAATGCGCGGCCGGACGAGATTTCGAAGAAAAGCCTGCAGGTGCTGGACCGGAAGCTGGAATGGCTGGCCGAGCATGCCGAGTTCGGGGTAACAATCAATTCCGTGCTGGGCGCGGGCATCCGGAATCCCCAGGACGCGCTAGCGGTTTCCGGGCGCGCGCGGTCGCTCGGATTCACCAGCACCCTCGGCATTCTGCACGATCATTCCGGGCAATTGAAGCCGCTGGGCGGCGCGCATCAAGCGGTTTACAAGGAATTTCTCGAGCACAAAGGCTCGCTGTTCTCGTTCGCCCATTTCGACAGTTTTCAGGAGAACATCAGCCGGGGTTTGCCGAATGCCTGGCATTGCCGCGCCGGCGGAAGGTTCCTGTACATCTGTGAAGACGGGCTGGTGCACTATTGCTCGCAGCAGCGGGGCAAGCCCGGGATTCCGCTGGAAGATTACACGATTGAGGATCTGCGGCGGGAGGCCGCGCGTCCCAAGGGCTGCGCGCCATTTTGCACCATATCGTGCGTGCATCAAACCGCGATGCTGGACGATTTTCGCGAGAAGCCGCGCGAGACTTTGGCCGGGATCATGGACCGGCGCCGCGAGGCCGATCCGAGCTTCCGGCCGCCGGTAGCGGTGCGACTATTGTCCTGGATGTTTCTGGACAAACGCCGGCGCGGCTTCTTCGGAAAGCTGATGTTAAGCGCGTTGCGAATCCGGACGCGCTAGCGTTTACCGGTTCCGCCAATCCACGGACGACCGTGCTCTGGTGCTGAACCGGATCTGACCGGCTGGCAGCCGATGCCGGGTCAAATGGGGCCGCTGGCCCGGCGATTTCGCGAGTGCCGCGGGCCTGGCAGCGCTGGTTGAAGTGGACAATGGAAACAACGCTTCGAGTGTGTCCGAATCCGGCCCCTCAATCTCGATCTCGGCGTCGCCGGCAACCAGGCCGCTGGGAATGGTGAAGTTGATTTGATAGAGGCCGGCGAATCCCGGAGCGAGGCCGGAGAAAGTGATCGTGGGCGTGCCAGAATTGCCCGCCGAGTCATACAAATAAATGGCCGGCGTGTTTGTGGTGTAACTGAGCGGACTGCCGGGTGCGGCCGTTCCATCTCCCACCGCTGGGCTTACCGAGCCCATTCCCGCGAGATACAGGGCCTCGGTCTCGCCAACCAGCGCCGGATTCGAGTCTGATATTACCGAACCATCCGGACGAAGCGCGGCTGCGTACCCGATGCCGCCCACCGGATTATTGGTAAACGCGCCCACCGAAGTCATCCCCGTGAATTGCGTGACGACGTTGGAATTCGTGCCATTGTTGTCCACCTGGATTTGCACCACCGATCCGGGTGTGGTGATGTAGGGAACGATCACCGAGATTTGGGTGGGACTTACGTAGTAGATGGGCGCAGGAATTTGGTTGATCAGCACCTGCACTCCGCTAAGGTTGTTGGAAAAGGGAACGCTGGCGGCATTGGTGGTGGAAGCCAGGCCCGAGCCATACAACGTGAGGAATTCGCCCGGAGAAATGAACGCCGTGAACGGAGAGGAACTGGCGGCGTTCACCACGCCCACCGGACTGAGATAGACGCCGGAACCGCTGAGGGAGGGCCCCTGGAAGGCGATATTCAGCGCGAGGTAGGGACCAAGGCCATATCCGATACGAATGGTTCCATCGGCGCTGCTCACATACTCCTGAACAAAAGTGGAGTCGCTGGAAGTGCCATCGCCGTTCAGCATGTAAGAGTCATAGTAAGTGAAATCGCTCGATCCGCCATAGACTAACGGAGAATTCGTTCGCTGGTCGCCAATGATATTTTGCGAAAAAGCTTGCAGCGATCCGAAATAGCTATCCAGCAGAGTGTAACCGCTGCTGGCCGGGGCTTCATCGAGGTCCAGTCCGGCTTGATAATACAGGCCGTCGTAGTTGGTGGGATTGCTGGTGGCCGCCTTCACTCCGGCGAAGATGTCGAACCCATTAGCGGACCCGCCAAAGATGAAATTGCCATCGGGCGTGATATACAGCACTTCGCTCCCGTAGATGAGGCTGCTGGAGGAGCCTCCGAAATTGATCTGCGCGCCGCCGTTCTGGAAGGAGTAAGTCACTCCCGTAAGGCTTTCGGTGCTCGCGCTGCTGTTGTTTTCGACATAACCGTTGACATTGACGGTTCCAATACTTCCCGCGCCGTTGGCGCTCATGGTGAAGAGCGCATCGCCTGGGAAGGTGGGATCAAAGTACGCGGCCTGGTAGGATCCGTTGAGCGTGGCGTTGGTAGCCACCGACCCGATGGGTGCGGCGATGAACAGGTCGTTATAGCCGTTGCCATTCTCCGTGCTGCTGCCAATGAAAACGCCGTGCGATACCAATCCGATAATCTGATCGCCCGGAAAATCCGGATTCACCGCGCTGATATAACCCTGGCCGCTGGCCGAGACGACGTAAGTGCCGGTGGCGGCGTTGACGGCGACCGGCGTGGACGAGCCAGACGCGCTATCCAGCAGCGATCCAGTGAAGGTATAACCTCCCGCGCCGTTGAACGTGATTTCGCCCTGGACGTTCATGGCTTCGCCCAGATCGCCGGCATCATCAGACACGAAATAGAAAACCTGGCGCATATAGTAAGCGCCGTTCAATTGCCCGTCGCCGCTGGAATCAAAAGCGGGCTGAGCGGAAGCTTGCCAGGCGCACGCGCCCAAGAGCATTACAACGAGAAGAGTAGTTTTTGTTTTCATGAATCCCGTATGGCGCCAGACTGAACGCCTCTGGAAGATTGACGCGCGAGACGGCAATCTGGTTAACGCGCCAGTCCGCTAAATCAGGCAGCTTCGCATCAGCGTGACAGGCTCCTCATCGATTACAACACGAAATAGTGCATTGGGGTGTCTAAGTTCGCTGTAAATGTTTGTCGGCCAGCGTGTCGACCCGAAGCAAGATTTAGAATCCTGGTGGGAACGCGGGCGAATGAGTATGTTCCGTTTGGCCGCGCCCGAGAATCGCCTCGACAATTTTTCCGACTTCCAGAAGCTCGTCCAAGTCGGATGATTTTTGCAGGTACAAGTTCGCTCCCAAATCGAGCGCGGCGGCGCGGTCGGCCGGTGAAGCCGAGGATGTCAGCATGATTACCGGCACGCTTTCCAGCCGCGGCTGGCCGCGGATATAGCGCAGTACGGTATCGCCATTGAGCTTGGGAAGATTCACGTCCAGCACGATCAAGTGTGGTTGCCAGGTTTGCGCTTCGATCAGCGCGTCGCCCGGCTCGCCTCCCGGCGCTCCTCCCAGCAGGGTCATCGCCTTTTGACCATCGGCGGCTACCACTACATTGCACGGCAGCTCGCGGCTCGCGAGCGCTTCGCGAAAAGGCAGAACGTCTCCGGGATTGTCTTCGGCCAGCAGAATGTCAAACACGGTCTAACCTAACAGCATAGATAAACTTACCATCTACTGAGTGGCATTAAAAATTGTTGTAACCTGATCGGAACCGGTGAGTCCCACTTAAAGATTCACCAGAGCTACATCCATGTGTAACGAAGCTTACTCTTAGAGGAGCTAGGAATATGAAAAGTGTGACCTCCGAGAACGGCGCCCGGTCGCGCAGTTCCAAGTCTGACGCCAGAGCCAATGGGACCAAATCCGCCAATGGGACCAAGTCCAATGGCGTTAAGACGGCTGATAGCAAGCCGCTTGCCGGCGCGGCCAACGGAGCTAAGGCCCGCCGTGATGCCAACGTGCTGCTGAGCACGCTGATCGCCTTCAAGCGGGGGAATTTCTCGGTTCGGATGCCGGTGGATCAAACGGATCTGGAAGGCAAGATCGCGGACGCGCTGAACGACGTTCTGGAAATCAACCAGAAAATGGTCAGTGAATTCGAGCGCATTAGCCGGGCGGTGGGTAAGGATGGCAAGATCACCCAGCGCGCGTCTATCGGATCGGTCACGGGAGCCTGGGCGGATTGTGTCGAATCGGTAAACAGCCTGATTGGCGATCTGGTGCAGCCGTCGACGGAAGTGGCGCGCGTGATCGGCGCGGTGGCCAAAGGCGATCTCTCGCAGAACATGTCGCTCGAAGTAGATGGGCGCCCGCTGCGCGGTGAATTTTTGCATACGGCGCGTGTCGTCAACACGATGGTGCAGCAGTTGAATTCGTTTGCGAGCGAAGTGACTCGCGTGGCGCGTGAAGTTGGAACCGAAGGCAAGCTGGGCGGCCAGGCGGTGGTACCGGCGGTGGCGGGAACGTGGCGCGACTTGACCGAAAGCGTCAATTCGATGGCCAGCAATTTGACCAATCAGGTGCGCAACATCGCGGGCGTGACCACGGCCGTAGCCAAGGGTGACTTAACCACTCGCATCACGGTGGACGCGCGCGGCGAGATTCTGCAATTGAAGAACACCATTAATACGATGGTGGATCAGTTAAGCTCGTTCGCCGCGGAAGTAACGCGCGTGGCGCGCGAAGTGGGAACGGAAGGGCGCCTGGGCGGGCAGGCCGATGTGCGCGGCGTGGCCGGAACGTGGAAGGATTTAACCGATTCGGTCAATTCCATGGCCAGCAACCTGACCAATCAGGTGCGCAACATCGCCGAAGTGACTACTGCTGTGGCCAAGGGCGATTTGTCGACGCGCATCACGGTGGATGCGCGCGGCGAGATTTTGCAGTTGAAGAACACCATCAATACGATGGTGGATCAGTTGAGCTCGTTCGCAGCGGAAGTGACGCGCGTGGCGCGCGAAGTGGGAACCGAAGGCAAGCTGGGCGGCCAGGCCGACGTGCCGGGCGTGGGTGGAACGTGGAAGGATCTGACGGATTCGGTCAACTCCATGGCGGGTAACCTGACCGCCCAGGTTCGCAACATTGCCGAAGTTACTACGGCGGTCGCGAAGGGCGATCTGTCGCGCAAGATCACGGTGCAAGTGCGCGGCGAGATTCTGGAATTGAAGAACACCATCAACACCATGGTGGATCAGTTGAGCTCGTTCGCATCCGAAGTGACGCGCGTGGCGCGCGAAGTGGGCACCGAAGGACGGCTGGGCGGGCAGGCGGAAGTGGAAGGCGTGGCGGGAACGTGGCGCGATTTGACGGAGAGCGTCAATTCGATGGCCGGTAATTTGACCAACCAGGTTCGCAATATTGCCGGTGTGACTACGGCTGTGGCCAAGGGCGATCTTTCAACAAAAATCACAGTAGATGCGCGCGGCGAGATTCTGGAACTGAAGAACACCATCAATACGATGGTGGATCAGCTCAATTCGTTTGCCAGCGAAGTGACGCGCGTGGCGCGCGAAGTTGGAACCGAGGGCAAACTGGGCGGCCAGGCGCAGGTGAAAGGCGTGGGCGGCGTCTGGAAGGATCTTACCGAGAGCGTGAACTCGATGGCGGGCAACCTGACCAATCAGGTCCGCAACATCGCAGGTGTGACTACGGCTGTGGCGCGCGGCGATCTGTCGACAAAAATCACGGTGGATGCGCGCGGCGAAATTCTGGAGCTGAAGAACACCATCAACACCATGGTGGATCAGCTCAATTCATTTGCGAGCGAAGTGACGCGCGTGGCGCGCGAAGTGGGAACCGACGGCAAGCTGGGCGGACAGGCGCAGGTGAAGGGCGTCGGCGGCGTGTGGAAAGATTTGACTGACTCCGTCAACTCCATGGCCGGAAACCTGACCGCGCAGGTTCGTAATATTGCCGAAGTGACCACGGCGGTGGCGAATGGCGATTTGTCGCGCAAGATCACGGTGGACGTGCGCGGCGAAATTCTGGAGCTGAAGAACACCATCAACATCATGGTGGATCAGCTCAATGGATTTGCCAGCGAAGTGACGCGCGTGGCGCGCGAAGTGGGTACCGAAGGTAAGCTGGGCGGCCAGGCGGTGGTGAAGGGTGTCGCGGGAACGTGGAAGGATTTGACCGATTCGGTCAACTCGATGGCAAGCAACCTCACGAACCAGGTGCGCAACATCGCGGAAGTGACCACTGCGGTGGCGACGGGCGATTTGTCGCGCAAGATCACAGTGGAAGTGCGCGGCGAAATTTTGGAGCTGAAGAACACCATCAACACTATGGTGGATCAGTTGAGCTCATTCGCCGCGGAAGTAACGCGCGTGGCGCGCGAAGTGGGTACGGAGGGCAAGCTGGGCGGCCAGGCGGACGTACACGGCGTGGCGGGCACCTGGAAGGATTTGACGGATTCGGTCAATTCCATGGCGAGCAACCTGACTTCGCAAGTTCGAAATATCGCCGAAGTGACCACCGCGGTGGCGAAGGGCGACCTGTCGCGCAAGGTGACGGTGGATGTGCGCGGCGAAATTCTGGAGCTGAAGAATACGGTCAACACCATGGTGGACCAGCTCAACGCGTTCGCGAGCGAAGTAACGCGCGTGGCCCGCGAGGTGGGTACCGAAGGCAAGCTGGGCGGGCAGGCCGAAGTGATGGGCGTGGGCGGCGTGTGGAAAGACTTGACCGACAGCGTGAATTTCATGGCTGGCAATCTTACGTCGCAGGTCCGCAATATCGCGCAGGTGACCACCGGCGTAGCGAAGGGCGATCTATCGACCAAGATCACCGTGGATGCGCGCGGCGAAATTCTGGAGCTGAAGAACACCATCAACACCATGGTGGATCAGCTGAACGCGTTCGCATCCGAAGTGACGCGCGTGGCGCGCGAGGTGGGCACTGAAGGCCGGCTGGGTGGACAGGCCGATGTGCGCGGCGTGGCGGGTACGTGGAAGGATCTGACGGACAGCGTCAACTACATGGCCAGCAACCTGACCAATCAGGTGCGCAACATCGCGGGCGTAACCACGGCCGTGGCGCGCGGCGATTTAACCACCAAGATCACGGTGGATGCGCGCGGCGAAATTCTGGAGCTGAAGAACACCATCAACACCATGGTGGATCAGTTGAGCTCGTTCGCTTCCGAAGTAACGCGCGTGGCGCGCGAAGTGGGAACCGAAGGAAATCTCGGCGGACAGGCGGAAGTGAAAGGCGTGGCCGGCACTTGGAAGGATCTGACGGAAAGCGTCAATTCGATGGCGGGCAACCTGACCAATCAGGTCCGCAATATCGCGCAGGTAACCACGGCCGTCGCTAAGGGCGACTTGTCGCGCAAGATCACGGTGGATGTGCGCGGCGAAATTCTGGAATTGAAGAACACCATCAACACCATGGTGGATCAGTTGAACGCGTTTGCAAGCGAAGTAACGCGCGTGGCGCGCGAGGTGGGTACCGAAGGCAAGCTGGGCGGACAGGCCAATGTGCGCGGCGTCGGCGGAACGTGGAAGGATTTGACGGATAGCGTCAATTCGATGGCCGGAAATTTGACGGCGCAGGTCCGCAACATCGCGCAGGTGACGACGGCCGTGGCGAACGGCGACTTGTCGCGCAAGATCACCGTCGACGTGCAAGGTGAAATTCTGGAGCTGAAGAACACTATCAACCGCATGGTGGACCAGCTCAATTCGTTCGCTTCGGAAGTGACGCGCGTGGCGCGCGAAGTGGGTACCGACGGCAAGCTGGGCGGCCAGGCGGACGTGAAAGGTGTGGCGGGCACGTGGAAGGATTTGACGGACAACGTCAACTTCATGGCGGCGAACCTGACCACGCAGGTGCGCGGTATCGCCAAGGTGGTGACGGCCGTCGCCAATGGCGATTTGAAGCGCAAGCTGGTGCTCGAAACCAAGGGCGAGATCGCCGAGTTGGCCGACACCATCAACGGGATGATCGACACGCTGGCGACGTTTGCAGACCAGGTGACCACGGTGGCGCGCGAAGTGGGCATCGAAGGCAAGCTGGGCGGGCAGGCGCGCGTGCCGGGTGCTGCTGGAATCTGGCGCGATTTGACGGACAACGTCAATCAGCTCGCTGCGAATTTGACGACGCAGGTCCGCGCCATCGCCGAAGTGGCGACGGCGGTGACCAAGGGCGACCTGACGCGATCCATCGCGGTGGAAGCGCTGGGCGAAGTGGCGGCACTCAAGGACAACATCAACGAGATGATCGTGAATCTTGCCGCCACCACGCGCAAGAACAACGAGCAGGACTGGCTGAAGACCAACATCGCGAAGTTCACCGGCATGATGCAGGGCCAGCGCGATCTGTTGACGGTCTCGCAGTTACTGCTGAGCGAGCTGACGCCGCTGGTGAGCGCGCAGCATGGCACGTTCTATATCGCGGAGTGGCAGGAAGATAAAACCGTTTTGAAGCTGCTGGCCGGCTACGCGATTCATGACCGCGATGGCGTGCCGATGCAATTTGAAATCGGCCAGGGGCTGGTGGGGCAGTGCGCGAAAGAGAAGGAACGCATCTTAGTAACCAATCTGCCGGGGCAGTACATCCGGATTAATTCCAGCCTGGGCAGCACGGCGCCGGTGAGCATCGTGGTGCTGCCGGTGCTGTTCGAAGGCGATGTCAAGGCGGTGATTGAATTGGCGTCGTTCGGCCAGTTCAGCGATATTCACCTGGCGTTTCTCGATCAGCTTACGCAATCCATCGGAATTGTTTTGAACACGATTCGCGCCACCATGCGGACCGAGCAGCTTCTGACGCAAAGCCAGGCGCTGGCTGAAGAGTTGCAGAGCCAGCAGCTCCAGTTGCAAAAGACCAATGCCGAGCTGCAGGAAAAAGCGCAATTGCTGGCCGAGCAGAAGACCGAAGTGGAAACCAAGAATCAGGAAGTGGAACAGGCCAAGAAGGCGCTGGAAGAAAAGGCCGAGCAACTGGCGCTGACTTCCAAGTATAAGAGCGAATTTCTGGCCAACATGAGCCACGAGCTGCGCACGCCGCTCAACAACCTGCTGATTCTGGCGCGCATGCTTTCGGAGAACTCGGACAAGAACCTGAGCGCGAAGCAGGTGAAGTTCGCCGAGACCATTCATACTTCGGGAACCGACCTGTTGTCGCTGATCAGCGACATTCTGGATCTGAGCAAAATCGAATCGGGCAAGATGGACGTGGAAGTGGGCGGCATCCGTTTCAGCGAGCTCGAAGACTACTGCCTGCGCACCTTCCGGCACGTGGCCGACGGCAAGGGGCTGGACTTCACGGTGGAACTGGGTCCCAACCTGGCGCCCGAGATTATCCATACCGACGCCAAGCGCCTGCAGCAGGTGCTCAAGAACCTGCTTTCGAACGCGCTGAAGTTTACTGAGCAGGGATCGGTGCGGCTCTCCATCGATAAAGCGGCCAGCGGATGGAATCCCGCCAATGGTGTGCTCAGCCGCGCGAAATCGGTAATCGCGTTTTCGGTGCTGGATACCGGCATCGGCATCGCGTCGGAAAAACAGCGCATCATCTTCGAAGCGTTCCAGCAGGCTGACGGAACCACCAGCCGCAAGTACGGCGGCACCGGCCTGGGGCTGTCCATCAGCCGCGAGCTGGCGCGGCTTCTGGGTGGCGAAATTCGATTGCAGAGCGCACCCGGCGTGGGCAGCACCTTCACCTTGTATCTGCCGCAGACCTACGTGACGCCCGCCGCGCAGCCCAGGAGCGAAGCTTTGCGCATCACGCCGCCGGTTTTGTTGGAGCAGACGGTAAAGGAAACCGCCGACGCCGGCGTCGACATGATTCTGCCGGTGACCGCGATGGCTACCGAAGAGCTGGTGGAAGATCTGGTCATTGACGACGATCGCAATCTGATCCAGCCGGGCGACGCGGCGCTGCTGATTGTCGAAGACGACATTACGTTCGCGCGCATTTTGCTGGATCTGGCGCGCGATCACGATTTGAAGGCTCTGGTGGCGCTGCGCGGATCGAGCGCCATGACGCTGGCGCGGGAGTTTAAGCCGGGCGCCATCACGCTCGACATCAATCTTCCCGACATGGCGGGCTGGACCATCCTGGATCGCCTGAAGCACGATCCGGCCACGCGGCACATCCCGGTGCATATTATTTCCGGCGACGAAAACCGGCGCCGCGGGCTGGCGTTGGGGGCCATGACGTATCTCGAAAAATCCGTCACCAACGATTTGCTGGCGGAGGCGTTCGCGGCCATTGAACATTCGGTGCAGCGGCGCATCAAGAAGCTGCTGTTGGTGTGCGCCGATGAAATGGAGTGCGCCAGCATGATCGGGACCGTGGGCGCGCCGGACCTGGACACCATCGGCGTGGCTACCGCGGGCGAAGCCCTCGCTGTGCTGAAGCAGCAATATCTGGATGGCATCGTGGTGCATCTGCGAATCGACGGCATCGCGCCCATGGCGCTGGTGGAGGAGATCCAAAGCCACGCCGGCCCCTACGCGCCGCCCATCCTGCTGATGTGCGACCGGCCGCTGACGTTGGATGAAGAACTGGAACTGGCCCGGTTAGGCCGTGCCGGTATTGTTAGAACGGTTCACACGCGCGAACGGCTGCTGGATGAATCCGTGCTGTTGCTGCATCGCGCCGAAGCCGATCTGGTGCCGGAGCAGCGCCGGATCCTGGAACAGTTGCGCGAGACCGACGTGACGCTGTTCGGCAAAAAGGTGCTGGTGGTGGACGACGACGTTCGCAACATTTTTGCTCTCACCAGTCTGCTGGAAGATCACAATCTGAAAGTGGCGCACGCCGAAAACGGCCGCGCCGGCATCGAACTGTTGAAGAAGACGCCGGATGTCGATCTGGTGCTGATGGATATCATGATGCCGGAAATGGACGGATACGAGACGATGAAGGCGATTCGGGAGGTGCCCGAATTTCGCTCATTGCCGATCGTCGCCCTGACCGCCAAGGCGATGAAGGGCGACCGGGCCAAGTGCATCGAGGCCGGCGCGTCGGATTACATTACCAAACCGGTGGATTTGGAGCAGCTCTTTTCGGTGCTGCGCGTCTGGATCAGCCGCGGACATGAGGTAAGCGCGCCCGCAGCCGCAGTCTGACGGGGAATGAGGGACATAGGCATGCCGTTGCTACCGGAGATTCCGCCGCAGGATCGAGTGAAGATCCTGCTGGTGGACGACACGCCGGACAATCTGGTGTCGCTCGAAGCGGCACTGGAGGGGCTGGGCCAGCAACTGGTGCTGGCGAGTTCCGGTACCGAAGCCCTGCGCCATCTGCTGGACGACGATTTCGCGGCCATCTTGCTGGACGTGAAGATGCCGGACATGGACGGTTTTCAGACCGCCGAGCTGATCCGTTCGCGCAAGCGCTCCCGCCACACGCCCATTCTGTTTCTTACCGGTTACCGCAGCGATGAACATCTGTTCCGCGGCTACGATCTGGGCGCGGTGGATTTTTTGTTCAAGCCGATTGTGGCCGAGATTTTGCGCTCCAAGGTCGGCGTTTTTGTCGAGTTGAGCCGCAATACCGCGCTGCTGCGCCGGCAGACCGAAGTTTTGGGAAAGGCGGAGCTGAAGTTCCGCTCGCTGCTCGAAGCCGCGCCCGATGCCATGATCATCAGTGACGCGGAAGGGTGCATCAGCCTGGCCAATTCGCAGGCCGAAATCATGTTTGCGTTCCCGCGCGAAGAGCTGGTCGGACAAAATATCCGGATGCTGGTTCCCGATTGGAGCAGCCACTCGCGGGCACCGTTGAATGGGTTGGCCGGGCAAGTTTCACCTACCGAATTGTGGGCGCGGCGCAAAAGCGGCCATCAGTTTCCGGTCGAGATCAGCCTCAGCCCGCTGCAGACCGAAGAAGGCCTGCTGCTCACCTCCGCCATTCGCGACGTCACCGAGCGGCGGCGCGCCGATGAGGCGATTCGCGAGTTGAATGCCACGCTCGAGCAGCGCGTGACCGAGCGCACGCAAGAACTGCTGCGGTCCAACGAAGCCCTGCGGCAATCCAATGATGATTTGAACCAGTTCGCTTATGCCGCTAGCCACGATTTGCAGGAGCCGCTTGCGCATGGTGGCGTTGTACAGCCAGATGCTGCAGCGCAAGTATCTGGGCAAACTGGATGGCAATGCCGATCAGTACATCTCCTACATTGTCGGCGGCGCGCGGCGCATGGAGATGCTGCTGAAGGATTTGCTGACCTATTCGCAGACCGGATCGTCGGCGGAGGGTCCGGCTGGAACCGTCGACTTCATCGATGTGATCCGCAAGGTGTTGCTGAATCTGCAGGCGTCGGTGGAGCAGAGCGGCGCGATGATTACCTGGGATGCCATTCCGGCGGTTCACGCGCACGAGATCCGGCTGGTGCAGTTGCTGCAGAATTTAGTAGGCAACGCGATCAAATACCGGAGTGACGATTCCCCGCGCATCCATATCTCAGCCCAATGGCGGGAACCGGATTGGATACTGTCGGTGCAAGATAACGGCATCGGAATCGCGCCCGAGTACGCGCAGCAAATCTTCAAGATTTTTAAGCGCCTGCATGGGCAGGATTATCCGGGAACCGGCATTGGTCTGGCGATTTGCCAGCGCATCGTGGAGACCTATGGCGGGCGGATCTGGGTGGAGTCGAACGGGAAAGGCTCGTGCTTCAACTTCACGCTGCCGCCGGCCCAGGACGAGGCTGCGCCTCCGGTGGAACGTAAGGTTACCGAAACGGCGCGCGCGGTATAGTCAAAAGCGCGGTGAAGCACGTTGCCGGAATATGCTTACCGATTGTATTTGGCACCGCCGCTTTGTTCGGCCAGACGGCCACGTTGCCCGCCAAGTGGATCGGAACATGGAAGCTGGATATCCAGAGATCTACTTTCGAGGCCAGCCTCGCGCCCGGTGCACCTACCGGCCTCACTATCGTCAGTCAAACTTTGCGGATCGAACAGATCGCCCGGGAAATCAGGCTTTCGGGTGACACTGTTTTCTCGGACGGCAACGGGCCTCACTCCGGGCACGATGATAACCGCTTGAGTCTCGATGGCAAGGAAACCTTGGCAGGCCCGGTTTCCCTTTCTTTCCGGCGGATCGATGACTCCACTTTCGACATCATCAGCAAGGTGCACATTCACGACCGTAACCTGACGGAGGTGAGCCGTTTTCTGTTTTCTACCGAGGGCCGAGTATTGGCGGAAACGAAAACGCAGACCGAGGTCCTGGATCAGGCCGCTGGCGCGAGGACAAAAGCCTCCAGATCCGTTCTCGTGTTTCGCAAGTTCCGCTGACTCGTGGCTGGCGTTTCCGGCGGAAGAGTAGGAAAATCAGAT
Source organism: Bryobacterales bacterium (assembly GCA_963776805.1). Classification (GTDB taxonomy): domain Bacteria; phylum Acidobacteriota; class Terriglobia; order Bryobacterales; family Bryobacteraceae; genus Palsa-89. The sequence goes on along the minus strand of CAVZOD010000025.1, from coordinate 827,545 downwards.
GCGAACCAAGGAGAGGGTTATGAAAAACGTCAAACGTATTTTCCTCGTCGCTGCTCTCGTTGCGGCCTCCGCGCTGACCGCGCTGCCCGCCGGCGATGACGCGGTGGTAACCACCGACAAGGCTTTCGTTCAGGCCTATGAGAAGGGCAACATGGCCGCGGTGAAAAAGTATCTGGACGCGGACTTTACCTGGATCGATACGAACGGGGTCTTCTACTTTAAAGACGACGCGCTGGCGCTGGGCCTAAAGCCGCTGGTTCCGAGCGCCGGCGACGTCAAGATCACGGAGCATAAGTACGGCAAGGTGGTCTGGATTCAGGAAAATCAAGGCAACAAATACGCCGCGCACTTCTGGGTGGAGCGGCCATCAGGCTGGAAACTGCTGCACAATACGGAGATTGCTACGCGTCCGGGATCGGAAAATCCCGACAAGCGGTCGTCCTACGCGATCCCCTGCAAAAACCCTTGCCAGGAGCTTCCGTACGTGCCGGCGACAGCCAACGAAAAGGCGGCCATCAAATCGTGGCAAGAGCAGGAGGATGGTACGCCCGAGCACTGGCGGCGACACGTGGGCGATGACCAGGTGGTGATCGGTTCCTACGGCGTATCCACCAAAATGGACCGCTGGAACGGAATCAGCCACCGCAATCCGAACGCGCCGAAAATTGGAGCGGCGCCGGTGCTGTTTGCCCGGATGTGGGACCTGGGGACCGCGGTGGTCGCCGTCATGTGCCAGCCCACCTACGATGGCAAAGCGTATTGGTCCAGCCGCATATTTGCGCCCGACAAGGAGGGCGTGTGGGTAATGACGGAGAGCTACCACACCACGATTCAGGCTTCGGGCGTCATGAACGAGGTGGAAGGCAAATAGGGTTGGCGGCCAGATTGCATAGCGATACGCTATCTGGAACGGAGGAACCATGGCTGATCCTACACCGGCACCCACCAGCAATACGGACGCTGCCGCTACGCAAGTGATTGTATTGGCTTTCGACCTGGTTGGCCAGCAAGCGGCCAACTTGCCCACGCTCGTCGAAAAGACCTTGTCGGACAAAAAGGTTCAGGACGCTATCGAATCGACTCTCGAAGCGTTCATGCTCAAGAACAACACGGCCGTCATGACCAACACCCTGACGGCCAAGGATGCTCAGGATTTGCTGGCGGCCATCGCCAGCGGCGCCGGGTCCAAAGCGGGCGACGCGGCCTTGGGTCAAATCAAGAATTCGCCGTCCTACAAGAGCCTGGAGAAGGCCATCCAGGATTTTCAGCAGGCCGCCAAAACCACGCCCATGGGCGTTTGGCTGGACAAGAATCAGGCGGTTCTCTACGTCACCGGCGTCGCGCTGGTGGTGGGCGGCGCCGCCGCGCTGTATGCCACCAAGACCGGCGGTTCGGTGCTCAACGCCGTGGTGGGGCAGATCAAGAATAAGCCGATCCAGGTTTTTAAGGTCGGCAAATTTACGCTCCAGGGCCAGTTGCTGCAGTTCCAGCCGGACAAGCGGCAACTGGGCGCGGGAATGATCGCCACTGAGAAGTGGCAGCAGTTGCAGGTGAGCGTCGGCTTTGGCGTGGTGGCCACCGGGGCGCAGGTGCAACAGGTGAGCGGCCAGGTGATCGTAAAATCGGGGAACGTAAGCGTGACCGGAAGCGCAACCGATACCATCGCCACCAAGAAGGTGGAACTGCACCTCACTGTCGATGTTAATCAGGGCGCTCTCTCGCCGTTCAAGTTGGGCGTGGGAGCAGTGATCACCGACGGCAAAGCCACCGGCGGTTCCGTGGATGGCAGCTATTCCACCAGCGCGGGGGATTTCGGCTTAAAGGTCACCGACGATAACAAAGAGGTTTCCGGGCTGGCCACCTGGACGCTGCACTTCAGATAAGTTGTCCCGAGCTGCCGGAATATTTGCCGTCGTTCCCTGGGGTCGTGTTTTCTCTCGCGGGCGCGGGGGCTTCCAGTTCGTCGATGGCGCGCTTGGTTTGCTCGGCGCGCCTCGCCTTTGGCACGATCTGCCGGGTACCCCAGATAAGTTTGCTGGGTGCCGCGGGATCACTTGGCATCGTTGCCTGGCGTCGTGCTTTGTCTCGCGGGCGCGGGGGCCTCCAGCTCGTCGATGGCCCGCTTGATTTGCTCCGCGTCCCTCGCTTTTGGCACGATCTGCAGGTATTTTCGAAAATGTTCCAAAGCGCCGGCACGGTCGCCTTTGGCGATCAGTACGGCGCCCAGCAAAACCTCCGAGCGGGGAACTTCGTGAGCGGCATCCAGGTCCGTGGCGCGGCGCGCATTGGTCTCCGCCACGTCAAAATGCTTTAGATTGAAGTTCGCCGCCGCGTAATAGTAATAAAGCTCGGGAAATTCCAGCGGATTCATGGCCACCGCGCGCCCCCCAATCGCGATGGCATCCTGCGGCCGCTTTTCCTCCAGATCCAGCATGGTCAGCTGGATGTAAGGCTTGATGTACTTCGGATCGGATTGCACCGCTTTCTCCCAGGCGGCGCGGGCTTCGGTGGGTTTGGCTTGCTGTTTCAAAACCTCGCCCAGATCGCTCCAGGCCTGGGCATAATTCGGATCGATTTCCACGGCCTTCTCGAAATTCTTTTGCGCCGCCGCCCATTTTTCGTCCGTCATCTCGTTCACGCCCTTCCCGTACGCCTTCTTGGCCGGCGCGGGCGCGTTCAGCGCGGTGGCCGAAACCGTGGAACCCTCATGCAGGCCGATCCGCTTCAGCACGATGGTGGCGTCGTTGCGCAGGGTGACTTGAACCGGCCGATAACCCTTCAGCCGGATACTGACGTCGCACATGTCCGCAGTGGCAGGATCGTACGGCCTGGACCGGTAATTGATCAGGTACTGCACGCTGCCGTTGCCGAAAATATTCACAATCGCGCATTCCTGCGCCAGCCGGTCGGAAAGGGCGGGGATGATCTGCGGCGAAGTCTGGAGGGGCGAGCCGTCTTCGGTGACGATGGTGGCGTGAAAGGTCTGGGCCGATGCGGTGGCCGCGGCCGCCAGCGCCGCCAGTGTCAGGATGCCAACGCGCAGCGCTGGATTTGTACTCATGGTGTTTCCTACGTGCCATTATATGCGCCGGTTTCAACTTGCTTTGTTCCGATGACCGTGCCGGCGAGCCGCGGAACGGGCCGGAGCAAACCACCGACTTCGATTAAACTTAGATCAAATGGCTGATGCCCCCATTCAAACGGCACTCGCAGTGGGTGTACCCACACTCGCGGTGCTGGTCGGGATTCTGATCAACAATTCCCGGCTCAACGATCTTCGCGGCCACATGGACGCGCGCTTTGACGATATGCGGGAAACGTGGCGCTCCGAGCTGCGCCGCGTCGAGGAAGTAATCGATGCCCGCCTAAAGCACCTGGAAGCCCGATAAGACCCTAGCCCGGCTCAGGTTTATCACTGTTAAACTGATAAATGAAGTGCGGCGTTTCTACTTTGACCACAACGCGACCACCCCGGTATCTCAATCAGTCCTAGAGGTACTGGTTGCAGCGCTACTTGAAGTGCCCGGCAATGCCTCCAGCATCCACCAGGACGGCCAGTTAGCGAAACAACGTCTGGAAGCCGCGCGCCGGGAAGTGGCTGCTTTGCTTGGTTGCGAACCCAAGGAGCTGGTGTTTACCAGCGGCGGGACGGAGGCGGACAACCTGGCGATTATGGGCGCCGTCAATGCCATTGTCACGCCCTTTGACAAGCATATCGTCACTACGGCCATCGAGCATCCGGCGGTGCTGAATCCCTGCCGGGAGCTGTATCCATCGGGCGTGAAGCTGACCTTTGTCCCTCCCCGTCCGGACGGCGTGGTCGATCCCGAGGATATCCGCCGCGCCATGCGCCCGGAGACGGTTCTGGTCTCCGTGATGCACGCCAACAACGAGACCGGCGTGCTCCAGCCGATCGCGGAAATCGCCGAGATCGCGCATCAAGGCCGCGCGCTGATGCACTCCGATGGCGTCCAGGCGGCGGGTAAAATCCCGGTCGATGTGGAAGCCCTCGGCGTGGATCTTTATTCCATCAGCGGCCACAAGTTTTACTCCACCAAGGGCATCGGCGCGCTGTACGTGAAGAACGGCACCCGGCTGAAATCCATCCAATTCGGCGGCAAGCACGAGCGCGAGCGCCGTCCGGGAACGGAGAACGTTCCAAGCGCCGTCGCCATGGGAAAAGCAGCGGCCATGGCCCGCGGCGCGCTCCCTTTGGAAGAATCCCGCTTAAGTGAACTGCGCGACCGGCTGGAAACAGGAATCCTGGCGCGTGTTCCGGACGCCGGCGTGAATGGCGCTGGCACGGCGCGCACCCCCAACACCACCAACATCTATTTCGACGGCCTGGAAGGCGAGGCTTTGGTGATTTCGCTCGACCTGAAAGGCTTCGCCGTATCGAGCGGCTCGGCCTGCTCCAGCGGCGCCGTGGAGCCGTCGCACGTGCTGCTGGCCATGGGCCTGAAGCCGGAACGCGCGCGCGCCAGCTTGCGGTTTTCGCTCGGCCATTCGAATAATGAAGAGCAGGTGGATGCGCTGATCGAAGCTGTGGTCAGCTCCGTCGCGCACTTGCGCAAGCTTTCACCCACGTATACGAGTGCCTGATCACGCAATCTCGGAAAGTCCGGTCGCCGTCGCGATGTCGGGCGGTGTGGATAGCTCCGTCGTCGCGGGATTGCTGCAGCGCCGCGGACAGCCGATCGTCGGCTTGACCATGCAGCTCTGGAACCAGCGCCGCTTGCCGGAGCTGGCGCCCGCGGGCGGCGTCACGGGCCGCTGCTGCTCGCTCGACGACGTGTATGACGCCCGCCACGTGGCGCAGCACCTGGGCATTCCCTATTACGTGGTCAACTTCGAGGCGGGCTTTGAAGAGCAGGTGGTAAAGCCGTTTATCGATGATTATCTCAGCGGCCGGACGCCCATCCCGTGCACGCTGTGCAACAACTTCATCAAGTTCGATCAGTTTCTGGATCTGGCGGCGGGCGTAGGCGCGTCACGGATCGCCACCGGCCACTACGCGCGCATCGGCTTGGACGACGCCACTGGCCGGTATCAGATGAGCCGGGGCGCCGATCATTCCAAGGATCAAACCTATTTTCTCTTCGGTCTCAAGCAGGAGCAGCTGGCGCGCACCGATTTTCCGTTAGGCGGATATACCAAGCCGCAGGTGCGTGAACTGGCGCGCGAATTGGGACTGCCCGTTGCCGCGAAGCCTGATAGCCAGGAGATCTGCTTCGTTCCGAATGGCGATTACGCGGCATTCATCGATGCCTATTTCCGCGAGCGCGGTATTGCGCCCGAAAAGACGCAGGGCGAAATTCGCGATACCGAAGGCCGGGTGCTGGGCGAGCACGCGGGCGTGCATCATTTCACCGTCGGGCAGCGGCGCGGGCTGCGAGTGGCGGCCGGCGAGCCGCTCTACGTAATCGCTACGGAGCCGGCATCGCAGCGCGTGATCGTGGGACGCAACGAAGACTTGTTGCGCGCCACGCTAACAGCCAAGGATATGAATTGGGTTTCCATCGCGCCCATTTGCGGCCCGATTCGCGCCCAGGTGAAGATCCGAAATAAGCACGCCGCGGCCGATGCGACGATTTCTCCGGTTGGAAGCGATACTCCAAGTGGAAATGACGCCCAGCGAATCGAAGTCCGCTTTGACGAGCCGCAGCGCGCCGTCACCCCCGGCCAGGCTGCTGTGCTTTACGACGGGGATCTTGTTTTGGGTGGTGGGTGGATCGAATAGCCGCTGTCCTCCTCTGGTGGCTGGCTCACGCACCGCTCGGTCTGGCCCGTTTTTATGTGGCGCTGGTGGATCTTGCCATCCCGCGCCTGCGCCGCACCGCGATGCGCAACCTGGAGCTGGCTTACCCGGAGAAATCGCCGGCCGCGCGCCGCGCTATTGCGAACGAAGTTTTTCTCTCCATCGCACGCCTGATTTGGGTTTTCGCGCGTTTTCCTAAACTGAATCGCCAGAACATTCATGGGTGGATACGTTACGAAGGACTTGAACATTATCTGGAGGCGAAAAAGGCCGGCCGTGGGGTCCTTTTTGCCACCGCGCATTTTGGGAATTGGGAGCTCAGCGCTTTCGCTCACGCACTGATGACGGAGCCGATGCACATCATGATCCGCCCGCTGGACAATCCCGGGATCGATCGCCTGGTTGAAGATCGGCGCCAGCTCTCCGGGAACCACCTGATCGTGAAGTGGGACGGCGCGCGAGCCGTCTTGCGCGCTCTGCATCAAAATGAAGCGGTGGGGGTTCTAATCGATCAGAACACTTCGCCCGAGGAAGGCGTCTTTGTCGATTTCTTTGGCACCCCGGCTTGCGCCAATGTCGCCTTCGCGAAAATCGCGGCTAAGACAGGCGCGGCCGTTATCCCAGGCTTTGCCATATGGTCTGAAGAGGAAGGCAAATACATCCTCAAATTTCATCCTCCACTTGAGATTTCAGGCGACGCCGCTGAAGATACCCGCCGCCTTCACGTTGTTCTCGAACAAGTTATCCGCGAGCATCCCGGCCAGTGGCTTTGGATCCACCGCCGCTGGAAAACCCGTCCGCCGGGCCAGCCCGACCTCTACGAAAATACTTGAGATGCTTCGCTGTAAACTGTTGTTTCTGTGCTGTGTACTAGCCATCCCTGCTTTCGCCCAAGACGGCAATGCCATCTTCTCCACCGATGTCCGGGTCGTGAATCTTTACGCCAGTGTTCATGACGACCAGGGCCGCGTTGTGCGAAATCTCATCAAGGACGATTTCACCCTGGAAGAAGACGGCCGCCCGCAAACCATTCGCTACTTCTCCCAGGAATCCGGTCTGCCTCTGATTATCGGACTCCTGGTGGATACCAGCGTCAGTCAGGAGCGCCTGCTCGCCGAAGAACACACCGCCAGTCTGCGCTTCTTCAACCAGGTCCTCCACTCGGATCAGGATCGGGCGTTCGTGATTCACTTCGATCGCGAAGTAGAGCTATTGCAAGATCTGACAGCGTCACGCGAGCAATTGGACACAGCCCTCGCACGGCTGCAAACTCCCAAGCTTCCGCCCCGCAAACGTGGCGAGCCCAAGATCGGTCGCTGGACTTTAGCCGGTACCGACCTTTATGATTCCGTCCTGCTCGCCTCCGAAGACCTGATGCGAAAACAGTCCGGCCGAAAGGCGCTCATCTTGCTGACGGATGGTGTGGACAACGGCAGCAAGGTGGGATTGTCGCGCGCCATTGAATCCGCCCAGCGCTCCGACACGCTGGTCTACTCCATCCTGTTTGCTGATCGCGGAGCCTACGACGGCGTCTTCGCCAGCATGGCCGGCAAGAAGGCTCTCGAACGCATGTCGCGCGAAACCGGCGGCCGACTTTATGAGGTTTCCGATCGCAAGTCGATCTCGGCCATTTACGCGCAGCTCGAAGAAGAGCTGCGCGATCTATACAGCATTGGCTACACACCCGATAAAGCCGGCGGCGAGCCGGGATATCGCAAGATCCACCTTGCCGCAAAAAGGACCGGGCTGCAGGTGGAAACCCGCGATGGCTATTATCCGACCCGGTAAAACGGTGGCCGAAAAGCACCAGCCTGGCTTTCCTCGGCCAAAGCTTCCTGTGCCAAGCCTCTTGCTTGCAGTGACTTAGATCTGGCAATCAAGATGCAACTACGATTTACTTGAGAGGCATAATGATGACGAAAACAAAATCGATTTTTTGGACCGCTGCTTCTGTTTCCATTCTCTCTCTGGTCATCACCTTACCGGGTGTGGCCCAGGACGCGGATCAATCCGCACCCCCGCCGGCCGCCTCCTCTAACGGCGGATGGCGCAAGTTCCAGCCGCCGGACCAGCAGGCTGTCAATCAGCCCGGCGATCCGCCGCCTGCGCCGCCCGTGGGCGATCCGCAAAATCAGCCGGTGCAACCTCCGCCTCAGGCACCGCCGCCTCAGCCCCGCTACGCTCCCAGCACCATCACTCTGCCGGCGAGCACCTGGATCACGGTACGGGTGAATGAACCATTATCGAGCGATCATAACCAGACCGGCGATGCGTTCACCGGCACGCTGCTGCAACCGATCGTCGCCAATGGTTTGCTGATTGCGCGCCGGGGCGCCATTGTGACCGGCATAGTTTCGGAAGCCAAGAAAGCCGGCAGGGTCTCAGGCGTTTCGCATTTGGGAATCGAGATCACCGGGATTCAGCTGGCCGATGGCCGTCAGGTTCAAGTGAAAACCAAGTTGCTGGATCGGCGTGGCAACACTTCCTACGGGCGTGACGCCGCCGCGATTGGCGCAACCACCGGAGTGGGCGCCGCGATTGGCGCCGGCGTGAACGGTGGAGTGGGCGCTGGAGTGGGCGCTGCTGCGGGCTTGGTGGCTTCTACGATCGGTGTGATGCTGACGCGCGGCCGGCCCACGGTGGTGTATCCGGAAACTCCGTTGACATTCGCCACCGACGTTCCGCTCGCTCTCGACAATTCGCAGCAGGCATTCCAATACGCCTCGCAGCAGGATTACAACGCGGGCTATCGTCCGGCGCCGCAACCCGGATATGGATCGGCCTATAGACCGTATCCGCCACCAGCGCCCTACTACGGCGGCTATTATGCAGCTCCTTATCCCTATGCGTATCCGTACGGATACCCGTATTTGTACGGCCCATCGCTGTACTTCGGGTTTGGCGGGCGTTGGGGTTACGGACGCCGCTGGTAAAGCAAGCATCTCCTACGTGTCGACTCAAGGCCTCGCGGAAACCATCCGCGGGGCCTTTTTCTTATACGGATTCGAATTACATGGATTCGAAGCAGGGGTTCACTTGGCGTCCGAAAGTCCTTCGGCGCAGGCGAACTCCCGCAGTTCGTCCTCACCGCCGCGCGGTTTCGCTTTGCGATAAGTCTTCACCGTTTCCCACGGCTTGGTGAGCGCTTTGGGATCATTCACCGTGATGGAATCTTCCAACAATCCCGGCTCTTTGAAACGGATGAGCTCATGGACCGTCATCTCATCGCTATGCGGAGTAAACCCTTCGATGAACGTATCGTCGCGCAATGCCACGGTATCCACCACCAGCGTGTCGCCTTCCCAGTGACCGGTGGAATAACCGGCGTACGTGGGATCGTCCAGAACTTTCTGCGACGGCTTGCGGCCATCCAGGTAAACACGGCGCAGCGCGTCGTTCAGCTCGCTGAAGAAGGTGATCTTGTCTTTGTTCTGCATCACCTCCATGCCATAAAACATGCTCATCATCGCGGGCATTCCCGGAGGCAGGCAGCGGGCGATGGGATCGTATTCCGAGGAACCGGAAATGAGCGATTTGCTCATCATCTGCCATTTCGCCAGATATTCAGGTTGGAGCGACGGCTCATCCGGACGCCGGCCTTGGGAGCCATCCGCTAGCGGCGCCGATATTTTGGGCCGCCCGGCGGGCGCTTGCGGTACTCGCTGCGCTCCTGCGCTCGGACCGCCGCGAAAGTTGCCAAACGGGTTTACCGGATAATAGACGCCTGAAAAATCCGGCGGCGTGGTTTGCGCGTACAGTGCGACTGGAATCGCTACGCCCAAAACCACACCAGTCCAGTTCACTTGGCGTCCCCCAGGCCTTCGGCGCAGGCAAACTCACGCAGCTCGTCGGTCCCGCCGCGAGCCTTCGCCCTGCGATAGGTCTTCACCGTTTCCCACGGTTTGGTGAGCGCTTTGGGATCATTCACCGTGATGGTATCTTCCAACAATCCCGGCTCCTTGAACTGGATGCGCTCGTGGACCGTCAGTTCATCGCTGTGTGGTGTAAACCCTTCGATGAACGTGTTATCGCGCAGCGCCACGGTATCTACCACCAGTGTGTCGCCCTCCCAGTGGCCGGTGGAGTAACCGGCGTAGGTTGGATCATCCAGAACTTTTTGTGAAGGCTGGCGGCCATCCAGATACACGCGCCGCAATGCGTCGTTGAGCTCGCTGAAGAACGTGATCTTGTCCTTGTTCTGCATGATCTCCATGCCGTATGGCATCGACATCATGGCGGGCATTCCGGGCGGCAGACATTTGGCGGTCAGATCATATTCCGAAGAGCCGGCGATGCGGGTTTTGCTGATCATTTCCCACTTCGCCATATATTCGGGAGTGAGCGACGGCTCATTCGGAGTGCGCCCGCGCGAGCCATCCGAGAGCGGCGCCGATGCCGTGGGACGTGGAGGAGGTCCCTGCCGTTGAGCGGGTGGAGGGCCGCCGCGCGGCCCGCCCCGAAAGTTGCCGAATGGATTAATCGGATAGTACACACCCGAAAAATCGGGAGGGGTGGACTGCGCACAGAGCGCCGTGGCGGCCGCAACCGTGCCTAGCAGGATTGTGAGAAGCTTCATACCAGTCCTTTATTCGGTCGGCGGCGGCGCGTTGGCGAGAATGGTGCCGTCGGCCTTGGTGACGCGCGCAATCAGCCCGGATGCGGAGTCGTCCTTGGCGGGGCTCAAGTCGATAGTGACCACCTCGCCCGGCTGCAGCGATTTCGGCGTCCAGCCCGCCCGGCCCAGGATGCCCGGCGGCCGTCCCTCCACCTTCCAATCCACTTTGTTGCCCTTGCCGTCATCCACGGTCAGGATCACCCAGACGTGCGGGTTGCTCCACTTGAACTCTTTCACCACGCCTTTGATGGTGATCACCTTGGTGACATAGAACGCGGAGTTGCTGTGGTGGGCCTGCGCCAGGGGAGCCAGCGAAAGCGCCGCCCCGATCACCGCGCAACTGATCATCGCCGGTACTTTCATTGTGTTCGCACCTCCAGAATGCCTTGGAGGAAGCATATCAACAATGAGGGAGCATATCAAAGTTGGTGAATGACAGCCGACAGGAACAACCGTGATGCTCAAGGTGTCCAACTCTAGTGTGGACATCACTCGGCTGCGCCATACGACGAAACCGGAACTCACAGCCGCGGTCCTGTTTCTTTGCACCGCGGTTAGCATCATGTGTACGTTTGTGAAAATCCGGAATGGTCCCTGGCTTTTCTCGATAATAAGCAGCGGACCCACTGCAGCCGGCGTCGCTGCAGTTGCGAGCCCGCTTCTTTTCTTTTGCGCTTGCATCCTGGCTTTTCTTAGGTGTCGGATCGGCTTCCCTCTCGGTTTGTTAGCCGGATTAAGCGCCCTGCCCTGGTTTGTCTGGACTGAGTCCGGGCTCTCCCCGGATAGCTCATGGACCTACCTGAACCTTGTTGCCACATATCCGGAGGAAAAAGCGTTCGTGGTATACGTCAAGCTCAAAATCCTGTCGATGGCCCTGATCGTATTTGCCACCTTCTGTTCCGCGCTACGCTTGCTTCCTGCTGGATGGGTCCTCGGAAAATATCCTTGGAACGAGCGGACGTGGCCTGCCGTTGCGGCCGGCCTTATCGTGCTGGCTGTATGGTTCGTCCACTCTGCGCGCCCTTACAGGACTCCCATCATCACGCGCGGAGTGCAGCCCGAATTTCGGATCCTGCATATCGAAAAGCATGGGCTCCACATCCACGAAACCGAAGTGAGTACAACGAGAAATGGCGTCGCTTGGATTTGGCGCAATGATCGCCGTTTGTTTCAGTATCGGTTTGATAGTCAAGTTTCCAGAATCTCTCTAGCTGGCGTCTCGCAATCCACTACTGAGCATGTACGCGCGTTCTCCCAGTCGCAAGTACTCCGTAGTGTGCGTATGGCTCCAGCAAAAGCATTACGGTCCTGGAATGCGGAGGGCTGGTACGTTGTCCTCGAAAACTCGGCCCCATTGGCATTTACGAGCGAGAATCAAACGCCGCCGCCCCAGGAGGTGACAGATCTTTTTCGCGAGATCGAAAACTTGCCAGCTGCCGAGCGCTCCTCGCCCATCCAGGATGTGTGTCTAGGATTTTGCTACGATCCGGTGGCTGCGCTGGCATCGCATTAGGTACTCCGGCAGCTGCGGCGCACATCACACAACGGCGGGGGCGGTCATGTGCGCCAGATCCCCGGATCAGGGCACGTCCGTTTTCGTTACCTACGGACAGGACGGAAGCAACTTCGCTGTAATACGAGACAGCATCAACCAAATCGTTGGCAATCGCGGCTTTTGCCCCATTGCACGTCTGCCTCGTTCATCCGCCGCGTAGGTGTTCGGAGCTTGCCGATTGAAATCGGCTGCTCAGCACGAGCAGCGCAACAGCGCCTCAAGCAACGGCGTTCTTTCGAGCAACCTCCAAGTAGGAGGACGTTATGGTAGCATCTCTCTCGTCGGCCAGATCCCATATGCTCCATCAGCGGATGTTCGTCCTCTTCGCGCTCGTCTGCACGGCGGCGCACGGGCAATGGTTGAACTATCCCACGCCAGGAATCCCCCGCACGCCCGAGGGCAAACCCGATCTTACGGCGCCAGCGCCTCGCACAGCCGACGGCAAGCCGGACCTCTCCGGCGTCTGGCACGTTCGTCCCACATCACTCGCGGAAATGAAGCGCATCTTCGGCGATAACATCGGAACCGGCAACGTGCCGGGCATGGAAATTGACACCATTTCCAAATACGCCCTCAACATCCTGCTGGACTTCAAGCCCACGGACTCGCCGATGCGCCCCGCGGCTGCGGAGATTTTTCACCGGCGCGCGCCCGGCAGCAACCCGGCAGACCGCTGCCTGCCCATCGGCATCCCCGACGCTGGGCTGGTATCTGAACCGAACAAGATTGTTCAGTCGCCCAAGCTGACCGTGATCCTTTATGAATCCGACGGCACGCACCGGCAGATCTACACCGACGGGCGCGTCCTTCCCAAGGAATTCGAGCAGCCAGCCTGGTTGGGCTATTCGGCGGGCAAATGGGTCGGCGACACGCTGGTGGTGGAAACCGCCGGCTTCAACGATAAAACCTGGCTCGACCTGAGCGGCCGTCCCCATAGCGAAGCTCTGCGCGTCGAAGAGCGCTACCAGCGACGCGACTTTGGACACCTGGACGTCCAAATGACCTTCGATGATCCCGAGATGTACACCAAACCATTTAGCATCAAGTTCACTGAAGATCTGCTCGCCGACGAGGATATTTTCGAATACTTCTGCAACGAAAACGAAAAGGATCGCGTGCACGACGCACAGCATTAAATTCTCAAATCAGACTCAGGAGGCAAAATGGAAGCCATCATTTCAGATCTGTTGACCCGTTTCGAAAAAGGAGCGCTCTCGCGCCGCGGATTGATCCAGGGGCTCACGATGCTCGCCGCGGCCGGCGGTAGTGCATCCGTCGCGCAGGCCCAGGAGGGCTTGAAGGGGGTGAATATCAATCACATCAGCATTCAGGTGAGCGATTTACCGCGCGCGGTGGCATTTTATGAAAAGGTCTTCGGGTTGAAGGTACTGGGCGAGGACAAGCCCAATGAGATCTCGCGCATGGGCTCGGAAAAAATCATCGTTTCGCTCCACCACAAGAATCCGACGGGGATCGTGGATCACTTCGCTATCGGCGTGGAAAACTTCAATCGGCAGCGGGTGACCGAGCAACTGAAAGCCCTCGGCATTACTCCGGAAGAGAATTTGGACGCCGGGTTTCACATCAAAGATCCGGAAGGAATGAACGTCCAGATTATGGGAGCTTGAACCGATCGAGCATACTTGGGCTTTAATCCACTAGAATTGTCCCATGCCCCGCCTGATCGAGATTTCTTTCTTCGCTGCGACTATCCTGAGCCCTGTTTGCGCTCAGAATGCGCCGCCGACTCCGCTCCCGCCCGCGATGCAGAGCGCGATCGATCGTCTGGCCAAGGGCGATGGCGTTGGGAAAAACAGCGTCGTTTTCCAAAACGCGCCACCTGTGGAGACTTGTTCGGTCCCGCTGCTGGAATTGCAGGTCGATCATCCGGAGCGATTCACGGTGCGCACGGTCCCTCCCGCGGCGATCGACCGGCGGATGCCACGCACCCAGGGGCCCGCTCCCGTGTGCGGCCAAACTGCACGGCCCGCTCCGGCTGAGCCACCCGCCCGCTAAGCCCGCGCTAGGTGCGCATGCGCGTGAAGAAGTACGCGCCCGCCATGGCGAAGATCACATCCGGCGACCACGCCGCCAGCGCGGCCGGCAGCAGACTCACATCGCCCAGTTGCTCGAACAGCTTGCCGAGGATCAAGTAAGCGCTGGCAATGGTAAAGCTGATTCCCACGCCGGCCATCGCCCCCTTGTTGCCGGCGACAAACGCGAACGGCACCGAAATCAGCGCCATAACGAGTGCAAAAAGCGGCAATGCGAACTTGCGGTAAAAGCTGACCTGCAAAGTGATGGTATCGATGCCGCTGCGCTGCAATTCGCGAATATAGGCGGCGAGTTGCTGGTAATTCATCTGCTGGTCCTGCAAAACCTCTTGCAGGAAATAATCCGGCCGCTCGTCCACTTCCTTAAAAGTGACGGCTTGACCGGCAAAGTTGCTGAACTTTTCGTGCCGGCCGCCCGGATCCAGGCGGCTCCAACCGTTCTCGAAAATCCAGGTATGCAGCGTTGGCTCCCAGCGCGCCCTCTCGGCTGAGATATGTTTCTGAACGCGAAAGTTGGACGGATCCAGCTCAAAGACTTGCGGCCCCACCATCACCCGTTGCGCGCCGTCAATGTACTTGAAATAGAAAACCTTCGGATCGTTGTTCGATCCCGGATCGAAGACCCATTTGCGGTCCGGGTGCAGGTAGGTCTGCACCGGCTTGCCTTTGATCTCCTTGCGAATTGCGTCCTGCTTGCGATTGGCGTCCGGCACGTAGTAGTGAGCGAAAGCAAACAAGGTGCCGCTCATCAACAGCGCCACGGCCAGCACCGGGACGCCCAGCCGGTACAGGCTGACGCCGCTGGCTTTCATGGCCGTAATTTCGTTGTGCTTGGTGAGAACACCAAAAGTGATCAGAACCGCCACTAGAACGCTCATGGGCGCCAAGTCGAAAATAAGCTGCGGCGTCAGGAAGAACAGGTAAGTAAACACGCGCGACATCGCAATATGATTCTTCACAATGTCGCTCAGCAGATCGAAGAAGGTGTAGACGTGCGTCATGAGCACCAGGCCGATGAGCAGCAGCCCGAACCAGAACAGGAAGCTTTGCAATACGTAGCGGTCCACCACCTGGGGCACCAAGAACATTCGCCAGGCCCGCCTGCGCGAGCGCACTTGGGCGGCCGCGGCGGGCAGCTTTCCACGCACGCTGGTCCAGGCCGCGGTGGCCCAGCCGGTAAGCGTGGCAATCCAGTCGCGATCGCCAGGCAGCTCCATACGCGTTAAAAGAAGAATGCCGGCCACGGCGAAAATGGCGTTGGGAATCCACATCGCGACACCCACGGGAAGCTTCTGCTGCTTGGCCAGGCCATTCGCTGCGATCAACCCCATCCAATAGATGAATGCCACCGCCACCGTGATTACGTACGCTCCCGACTTGCCGCCCTTGCGTGAAGAGACGCCCAGCGGAATTCCGATCAGGGCCAGCAGGAAGCAAGCCGGAGGCAGAGCCAGCCGCTTGTGCAGTTCAATGCGCGCCTGGATGACGTTATCGCGATCCAGCTTTTTGTCGTGATACGCCAGGCGATACAGCGGAACCGTATCGATTTCGGTGTAGCCTTTGGCGTGCACTTCATTGGGCTTGGTGGCTTCCAGAATCTGTGCACCCGTGGGCGCTTGCGTAAAGTAGTAATCCGTTGGATCTTTCCCGACGTCGTACGTGGCGCCATCCTGCAAAGAGAGCTGGATCTGATTGTGGGCTACATCCGGGACGGCGATGGCATGAGCCGCCACCGTGACGTTGGGGCCTTCGCCGCGATCGTGATCGGTCTTCTTCTGTTCATCCACCGGCGTGGTGTCGGCGATAAAAACGTTGCGCCAGCGCGAGATCGCGCCTGGAATCACGTCGCTGATATAGAGAACCCGGTTGGGAAAGCCTTCATCGAAGACCTGCGGCTGCACTTCCGATGTCAGCTCGGCCGCCACCAGTTGATTCAGAACCTTGTACGTTCTCCAAGTGGAGTAGGGCGTCAGCCACAGCGACGCGGTGGCGGTAACCAGCATGGCCAGCGTGGCAAACAACAATACCGGCGGGATCACCTTGCGGCTGGGAACTCCGGCTGCGCGCAAAGCCACGATCTCACCGTCGCTGGACATCCGGCTAAGGGCGATCAGCACGCCCACCAGGACGCCGAGCGGCAAACTAAAAGCCAGCGTGGCCGGAATCGCCAGGGCAAACAGGTGGGCGACGGTGGCCGGGGGCGCCGAGCTGCGCACCAGAATTTCGAAGAGCTTTCCCACGCCCTGCAAAAACAGAACGAATGTGAAGAGCAGCGCGCCAAAGATCGCGCTCTTGGCAACCTCGCGAAAAATGGCGCGAAACAGCAGCCCCATGCTTAATCTCCGCTGCGTGGCTCTGAGGTGGCGGCCCGCGGCCCGGAAGACGCGCGCGCGCTGGTGGCTAGCTGGCCCGTCAGCAAGGGCGGCGGGACGATGGGCGGTTTCGGAGTTTCTTCCTGAAGCGGCGCCAGCTCCAACTCTTCAAACAGCATCGCTGGCGCGACTATGGAAGAAGTGGTGGTGAAGGAGCCCGCTCCCACCAGCGCGAAGGGCGCGTTGGAATCGATCAGATCGAAGACGTAGTTTTCATCCGACGCAGCCACAATATCTTTCAGGGTGCGAACGGAAAAATCCTGGAAAAGCAGGTCGCGCACCAGTTCCTCGCGGCCATCGGGATAAACTTTGTAAGCGAGCAACGGTGGGACCACAGGATGGGAGCCACCGGCGGCCTGGGCCACTTTTTCCAATTGATCGATGGATGCCGTGGAGGGATAGTCGAGCTTGCGGATCAGGATGCCGTAGGGCTTGTTGTTCTGCTTGCACAGATCCATCAGCTTCTGCTTCATATCGGCCGCGGGCGTGCTTTGAGAAACGCGAATAAAGAGATTGCCGAACCCGGCCGAGCGCGTGCCGTAGGGGCCGGTCATCCGTGCGTGCCCATTGGAACCGGGATACTCTTTGAATACCGGCGTGCGAGTCAAAAGAAAATTCTTCAACACGCCTTTCTCCACCAGCGTCAGCGGCTGAGGAGCCACTCCCTCCATGTCATAGAGGTAATGTCCCAGCAAAGTGTGCCCTTTATATTCGGTCTGCGTGGGATCGTCTACTACATCCATCCAATCCGGCAAAACTCGCGAACCCAACCGGTTCTCCAGCTCGCTCGGCGAGTAGCGGGAAGGGCGGCCAGGATCGCTGACGGGCTTGCGCTCCAGCTTCAGGTTGTCGCCCAGCAGTTGTCCGAACAACTGCGCGGCCGCGGGCGCTTCAAAGAGCACCGGACCGTCGTACGCTTCGCCGGCCGGAGCCTGGCTCAATTGGGTGACGTGTTCGCCCACCGCTTTGATTTCGCGCGTCAGCACGTCTTCAGACGGCAGACCATCCACGGTGAAAGCCTGGAAAAATTGCGCGTCCCGCACCGGCGTTCCATCGGCCGTCAGGCCGCGGCCGGCTACACGAACGTAAGCGAGATCCTCGGGAGTGCGCAGCTCGGTGCCTTCCGAATTCACGATGTAATTCATGGATTGCGAACTGAGCATCTCCACGCCCGACGACAATACTTTCGGGTAACCGTCAAAGAGAGCCGAAAGCCGGATCACTTCACTCTTCCAGGGCGTGGACGCAAAGGGCTTGCGCTCAATCGGCAGAACCAAATGTGCCGGGGGAGCTGAGGAGAAATCGGGCAGCACATCCGTCTGGGTCATGTTCTTCAGCGACGACCGCTTGCGTGCGATGGCATCTTCGGCGGTCTTATAAGCCCGGTCCGTAGCCAGCCAAAACACCTGCCGGAAAGCCAGATAGTTGTCGTCCAGCGGCAGGCGCGTGGGATCGTAGCGATTGCCGATGTAGGCTTCCGAGTAAACGTGATCCGTATTGTCGAAGGTGGCGGTGCCCACGCGCATTTCAACCGAAGGAATCCGGAATGCGGAGTCGCTTTCGTCGACCAGCGCGCCCAACTCGGCCGAAATCGAATGGCTGACGGTGTCCTCAACGCGGTATTCCGTATAGTAAGGCGGATCGAGAGCAATGTGGAGACGGATCAGCGCAGGTACGCGCTTGATTTCATCCTTCATCGCGTGCAATAGCACGTCGTCCTGGCTAGCCGGCGGTTGGCTCTTGGGCCCTTGCGCCAGAAGCGCAGCAGCGCAGAGCAGCGCGCCACAAGCGGCGAGCCTCACTGAGCGGCTCCGGTTTCAATGGGCCGGCCCAGGAAAGGCGGGCGATCCTGCGAATGCTGCTTCTTCTGAATTTCAATCTCGGAAACCAATATCGCGGGCGAGCTGGCCGATACCGGCACTTGCCCCGATTCGGCGCCGCAGTAACCGTTGAACACCTCCAGCTTGTCCGACGTCGCCAGGATCTTGGCGAAACTGGACAGCGGTGTTCCCACGATATCCACGCCGCGCACCAGCTCATCGGGCCGGCCATCCGCAAAAACGCGATACACCATCAGTGGAATCACGGTGAACGCCTGCAGGCCGCGCCGCTGCGTGGTGGTGTAGCCGCCGGTGATCTCGTCGAAATAAAAACCATACGGCTTGTTCTGGCGTTTCACTTCGGCGATCAACATATCCCGCAACGCCTTTTCTGAAACCTGCTTCTTCGATTCCACGATCAGGTTCGATTGGCGCGATTCAGCCTCCAGCCCAGGCTGGCGCCGGCCATGCCCGTTGGAGTGCTCCACGCCGTCGATAGGAGAGCGAGACGTCAGGAACGTTTTCAGAATCCCGTTATCGACAATCGTTACGGGCCGAGCCTTCACGCCTTCGTCATCGTAGGTGTAGTAGCCGTTGAGATCCACGCCATCCAGCGTGCGGCGCGTGGGATCGAAAAGCACGGAAAGAAAACTCGGCAACACCGCCGTGCCAACCGCCTTGGTGAAGGTCTGGCCTTCCGTTTCATCTTTCTGGCGATGGCCCTCGATGCGATGCCCGAAAATCTCGTGGAAGAAAACAGCGGCGGCGCGCCCGGAAAGGATCGCCGGACCCACAAATGGATCGACTGCGGGAGCCTGCACCAGGTCCGCCAGATTTTGTCCCACGCGCTTGGCCGCGGCATCCACCTCCGCCGGTTTGGGCAACTGCGCCAGATCGGCCGCCTGGTAATCCTGCATCGCTACCAGATCCATTCCGTCGGAGGCCTTGCCCCGCGCGACGATGGACAGGCTCACAAAATTGCGGCCATGCAGCAGACGCGTGCCTTCCGTGCTCACCATGTTCTTGGAAATTCGCTGGACCGACAGACTGACATTGGAGTACAGTACATCGGGAAAGTCGGCCACTGCGGCGGACCACTTCCGCGCGCGCTGCGCCCATTCGTCGTCGATGTTTCCGACGGGAGGGGGCGGCTCCTGATAAACCGACGGCGGCTCGATTGAAAAATCGGCCGAGCTATCGGCATCCTTGACCTTCACTGCCTGGTCGGACTTGATTTCGATCAGCCGGCGCGCCGCCAGCTTGTACGTCCGGTCGGTTTCGAGCCACACCTTGCGCCGGATGGCGTCGGGAACGTCATCCAGCGGAAGCACCTCGCCGCGCGTGAAGCGCCCCTTTTGCCCGTTGACGGAATGGTAGTTGTCCAATTGAGGGGTTCCGACGCGCAGCGTGATATCGAGAACGCGCAAATGCTCCTTGTTGCGGGACTCGATGGTGCCGAGCGTCGCGGAAAGGGACTGGCTCTCCTCCTCGGTGACCGTGTAGTCCATGTAATAAGGAGGCGGATCGGCGCTTTGCTTCAGGATGGTGAAATTGCGCTGCAGTTCGGCGCTGAGGATGTCCAGCAGCGAAGGAGCGGAGGCGGCGGTTACCGGGAGGGCCCACCAAAGGGCAAAGGCGAGCGTAAGAAGGGTGCGGCTCACGAATTATCAGGATAGCAAGGCTGCCGGCGGATTGCGCGCGGAACAGGGTGGTCCGCTAAGTCTAGGCGCCTGAGGAGCAGTCATTATACATGGACGCCCTACTAAAACATCCACCGCCGGCCCGGATGAATTTTACGAATGACTGGGCAGCCCTGCTTGCTGGTTTGCGTTTTACAACTTCTGCCGCATCCACGAAAGCGCGGTCGCGGCCGCGATAGCCGTCGGCTTCACCGATCGTGTCTGGAGTGTAAGAAAATTATTGGGTCCAGGTAACGCGACGGAACGGCAGGAGGGCCTCGACAATGAGTTGTTCGACCATTCACGAAAAGATTCAGGCGTACTGCGCCGCGAGCGACATGACCGACCGATACTCCTATGAGTACTCCTGGATGTATTGCTACCGGAATTTTCACAGATCAACACCCCAAGCGCTCGCGGAAGATCTTGATCACGCGGCGCTCCACCTGGGTTTCTATCTAGCTTAGCTAGTTGGGGGATGTTCCGAAAGAGTTTTCTTCGTTGGGACACCTATACAGTTCATATGGGAGTCATTGCTCAGCTCGTTGAGCCGCGCTTCTCGGCTCTGTGGAAGCAAGAGTTTGGAATTGACGACCGCGATTCGACTCTTGGATCGCTCATCCTTGAGGCAGTCAACGCTGTTGGGAAGGCATACGCGCCCTTTGCCTCCAGGGCCGGAGCCTCAGACATACTTGTGACGAAGGTCCTCTTTGGGACCCTTGGATGTCTGCCGGCTTGCGATACGTATTTCAAGGCCGGGTTCAAGCGCTGCGGCTTTAAATATTCGTCTCCAAACGCCTCATTTGTAGCAGAAGTATTCCGGTTCTGCCAAGATCATCTCTCCGAACTCCGCAAAGCACAGAGTTGGATCGAAGAACGGTATGAGGTGCAATATCCAATCATGAAGATCGTGGATATGTATTTCTGGCAGATCGGCTTCGAGGCTTTGGGCTAGGCGCAGAGATTTAAGCGCAACGCTACCCGCCCTCGCCGCCGACGCATCTGATAGCCTAAATATATTCGGATTCCGCTTCCGCAGGATCAACTTGCCAGTTGCCTGTTCGTTTGAAGCAGGTAACTGTACGAGGGAGATGAATTCATGCGCACGGTAAAACAGCACGGGATGATTGTGGGCGCGATAGCCTTGTTCGCCGTACTCATAATGCTTGGCGTGAAGCCGGCGCGCGCGCAGCAATCCGGCCAGACCGTGGACGCCAAGGTTTTGAACAGTGCCGGCACATCCCACGAAGCCCTCCCGGGCGACTGGCTCAGCTACGGGCGGTCCCTGAGCGAAACACGCTATAGTCCGCTAAACCAGATCGACACCTCCAACGTCAACCGGCTGGGCCTGGCTTGGACCTATGTGCTCGGCACCGGCGGCGGCAATCAGGAAGCCACGCCGCTGGTCTGGAACAACACCATCTACGGCATCACCAACTGGAGCATCGTGTTCGCCCTGGATGCCCGCACGGGCAAGGAGCTGTGGCGCTGGGACCCGGAGGTGAATCAGCCGGCGGTGCGGCCCAAGATTTGTTGCGGCATCGTGAACCGCGGCCTGGCGATTTATAACGGCATGATCATCGCTCCCGTCATCGATGGCCGCCTGGAAGCGTTGAACGCGCTCACCGGCAAGGTGATCTGGGAAGCGCGCGTGGCGTATCCGCAGGATTATTACGCCATCACGATGGCTCCGCGCGTGGCCAACGGCAAAGTGGTGATCGGCGTGGCCGGCGGCGATCATCCCACGCGCGGCTTCTTCGATGCCTACGACGCCGCCACGGGCCATCGCGCCTGGCGCTTCTACACCGTTCCCGGAAACCCCGCGCTTCCTTATGAAAACGAAGCCATGCGCAAGGCTTCGAAAACCTGGGGCGGCGATTTCTACAAAATGGGCGGCGGCGGATCGGTGTGGGACGGCATGGCTTATGATCCCGATGCCGACCTCATTTACGTCGGCACCGGCAATGCCGAACCGTGGGTACAGAAGTTTCGCGGGGCCCAGAACATGGACAATCTCTACACCGCGTCCGTCCTCGCCGTCAAAGTATCTACCGGTGAGCTGAAATGGCACTACCAGGCGGTGCCCAACGACAACTGGGACTACGACAACGTTCAGCAAATGATTTTGGCCGATCTCACCATCAACGGCCGCCCACGCAAGGTGATCATGCAGGCGTCCAAGAACGGCATCTTCTACGTGCTGGATCGCATCACCGGCAAATTCATTTCCGGACAAGCGTACGCCCAGGTGAACTGGATGCATGGCTTCGATGAATCGGGCCGCCCCATGGTCAACAAGGACGCGTTTTACGACAAGGATCCCATCACCATTTTTCCCACCGCCGGCGGCGCGCACAACTGGGCGCCGATGTCGTTCAGTCCGCTCACCGGCCTGGTTTACGTCCCCACTACGTATGGAAGCTGGACTTATGCCGCGGGCGACAAAGTAGTCCCCCATCCGTATGGCGACACCGGGCTCGCGGAAGCTTTTCTTACCGAACGCCCGAATTCCATGCCGGTTATCGGACCCAAGCCGTTGGACAAAGAGCGCGGCGTGCTGCAAGCTTGGGATCCAGTCACGCAGAAGCTGGTTTGGCGGACGCCGGGCGGCGGAGGCATCGGCGGCGGCGTGGTCACTACGGCCGGCAATCTGGCGTTTCAGGTGGTGAATGATGGCCGCCTGCTCGCCTATAGCGCCGATAAGGGCGAGAAGCTGTTTGAGCTTCAGACCGGCCGCACCGGCATGGGGCCGCCCATTACGTATATGGCGGATGGCAAGCAGTACGTCGCTTTGATGGGCGGACTTGGAAACGAACCCAAGAACGATCGGCCTCCGTTGCTTTTCGTTTTCGAGCTGGATGGAAAGGCGCCGATGCCGAAAGCCGCCGCGCCGCCTCCTCCGTTTGGAGCGCCGCCTCCACCGCCGCCGGCGGAGCTGCACAAATAGATCTATGAAGCCGTCTCAAAAACCGAATAATCCCTGTTTTTCCTCCGGGCCTTGCGCTAAGCGGCCCGGTTGGAGTTTCGAAGCGCTCCAGGATGCGGCGCTCGGGCGCTCTCATCGCGCCAAACTTGGCAAGAATAAGCTGGCCGAAGTGATTGAGCGCAGCAAAAAAGTGCTGGGCATCCCCGCCACGTATGTGCTCGGCATCGTTCCTGCTTCGGATACCGGCGCGGTGGAAATGGCGCTGTGGTCCATGCTCGGCGAACGCGGCGTCGATGTTCTCGCGTGGGAAAGCTTTAGCGGCGGCTGGGCCACCGACTGCAAAACCCAGCTTCAATTGAAGGACCTTCGCGTCTTCAAATCCGATTACGGCCAGCTTCCGGATCTGAAGCAGGTGGACTGGGCGCGCGATGTGGTGTTCGCGTGGAATGGAACCACCTCCGGCGTCCGCGTTCCGAACGGCGAATGGATCGCGCCGGATCGCGCTGGGCTAGCCATCTGCGACGCCACATCGGCGGTGTTCGCGATGGACATTCCGTGGGACAAGCTGGATGTGGTCACCTGGTCCTGGCAAAAGGTGCTGGGCGGGGAAGGCGCGCACGGGATGATCGCGCTCAGTCCAAGAGCGGTGGCGCGGCTGGAAAGCTTCACTCCGCCCCGGCCATTGCCGAAGATTTTTCAGATGACCAAGGGCGGCAAATTAATCGCGGGAATTTTCCAGGGCGAGACCATCAATACGCCCTCGATGCTGTGCGTGGAAGATGCTCTGGACAGCTTGAAATGGGCGGAATCCATCGGCGGTCTGCCGGCGCTGATCGCGCGATCCGGCGCCAACCTCGCCGCTATCGAAGAGTGGGTTGCGCAATCGTCTTGGGCGGCATTCCTGGCCGCGGACAAGTGCAGCCGCTCGAGCACTTCCATTTGTTTCAAGATCAAGGACCCGGCCTTTACCGCGCTTTCGAGCGACGATCAAAATGCGCGCATTAAATCCATCGTGTCCAGCTTGGAGAAGGAGCGCGCCGCGTTCGACATCGGAGCGTATCGCGATGCGCCCGTGGGTCTGCGAGTCTGGGGCGGCGCCACGGTGGAGACGTCCGAC
This sequence comes from Bryobacterales bacterium, assembly GCA_963776805.1. Taxonomy (GTDB): domain Bacteria; phylum Acidobacteriota; class Terriglobia; order Bryobacterales; family Bryobacteraceae; genus Palsa-89. Next base: position 803,649 of record CAVZOD010000025.1, on the reverse strand, counting down.
ATCCAGGCGTTGCTTCCGTGGCTCGATTGGGCCTACGCGGCGGCCCAAGCAAGCTAGCCGAGAATCCAGCCCGCGGTTTTGGTGGCTAACCGGTCGAGAGCCTGCACCGCCATCTCAAGATGCTCTTCCTTGCTGTCTTCAATCTTGTTGTGGCTGATGCCGCGCAGGGATTGCACAAACATCATTACTGAAGGAATCTTGGCGCGCGCTACTTCGGCTGCGTCGTGCAAGGGCCCGGAGGGAAGCCGATGCGCGGTGCCCGCAACCTCGCGCACCGCCTCTTCACAAAATCCCAGCAGAACGGGATGGAACGCGATGGGTTCGATGCCCCAAATGCGCGACCATTCCACCGTACACTTTTCCTCCTCCGCAAATCGCCGGCTCGCGTCCTGCGCCTCGCGGTACATGCCAGCCAGGACTTGCGCATCCAGATCGCGCTGATCGAGCGTGGTTTCACAACGTCCCACGACCGCGGTCACGATGCCCGGAAAGGTTTTCACGCTGCCCATGGTGCACACCGCGTCTTTATGTTTTCGCGCAATGGTTCGAATTTCGAGCGCCAGCTTGGCTGCGGCTGCCAGCGCATCGTGGCGCGCATCCATGGGGGTCGATCCCGAGTGCGCCTCTTGTCCGAAAAAGGTGATGGCGTGGCGCTCCACGCCTTTCGTTCCCAACACCACGCCCAGCGGCAACTCCATCCGTTCGAGCACGGGCCCTTGCTCGATATGCAGCTCCAGGTACGCCGCCGCATTTTTCTGCTCGCTCTTCGCATCGGGAAACCGATCGATTGGAAAGCCGCAGCGCGCCACCGCTTCTTCCAGGCGGACGCCGTCTTTATCGGTGCGGACGCGGTCGGCTGCGATGGTGGAAGTACCGGCGAACGCCGACGATCCCAGCAGACTTCGGCCGAAGCGCGCACCCTCTTCGTCGGCCCAATCCACCACGCGCACGGTCACCGGCGGCTTGCCTCCGAATTCCTCCGCGAAATGCCGCAGCACCTCGAGATTGGCGGTGACACCCAGGCTTCCATCCAGCCAGCCGCCGTTGGGTACCGAATCGAGATGGCCTCCCAGGATGAGCGTCTTCTCCGATCCGCCCGCTAGCGTGGTCCAGCTATTGCCCGCGGCATCGTAGTGATGCTCAACGGGAAGGCTCCGGATCTTGGACTGAAACCATTCGCGCGCTTTGAGCCAGGTATCGGTCCACGCCACGCGTTGCGCGCCGTTGTCGTCCGAGGTCAGTTCCCGCAGTTCCTTCAGGTCCGCGATCGTTCGCCTGGGGTCCACCAAAGCATTGTAGCTGGCAATTAGCGGTCCCAAAAACTCAGTGCTGCGGCTTCGATTTCGGCGACCGGTTATAGCCTATCGCAGGATCGTTGGAACGAAGCTCTAAGATGAATTCGCGTTCCCTGCGCAGAAGTTCGGATCGCGACGCGGTCTCGCTCCGCCAAAGGATCTGTTTCCGCACCGGGAAGTCTCGACGCTCTTCTGGCGTGAAGTCCTTTTTGATGAGTTTCGAGTTAGGGCTTGTCGCAACCGACGTAGATTTTCCTGTTCCCATACGTGATTTTGTGGACCACAGGAATAAGCACATTCTAATGGACGCGTCGTTGAACAGTTCTGAGCCGCCGCTGGACGCGGATAAGGACAAATCCAGGTTTCTTTGTTTTCAATCCGCGTTGTTCTGAAAACACATTGCAACTCGTTGATTCCTCAATGGAGCTGCCAAGCGCGTTTTCATCCTCCAGGGTGGCCGAAGGCCATGTGTGGTTTATCTGTGTTGTTCTGAAAACACATTGCAACTCGTTGATTCCTCAATGGAGCTGCCAAGCGCGTTTTCATCCTCCAGGGTGGCCGAAGGCCATGTGTGGTTTATCCGTGGCCAGCGTTCTGAATGCGCTTTTTCGCGACAGTTAGGGTATTGCCGCAATTGGACGAGGCGGCCACCGGTTTGGTAGACCTAGAGGATGGGCGCGCCTGTTCCGTTTGCATTTCAGGACAACGCGGAGATCGCCCGCCGTTTTCCGGATCTGCATCCCGCCTTCACTCCGCAGGAAGCGCTGATCGAAGCCAACCGCTGCCTCAACTGCTTCGATGCGCCCTGCGCGGCGGCCTGTCCCACCCACATCGACGTGCCGCGCTTCATCAAGAAAATCACCACGCAAAACCTGATGGGCTCGGCGCATGCCATCCTGGACGCAAACATTCTGGGCGCCAGTTGTTCGCGCGTCTGTCCGGTGGACGTGCTGTGCGAGGGCGCCTGCGTGATGCTGCGCTACAACAAACAGCCTATTGCCATCGGCCGGCTCCAGCGGCACGCGATGGATCACTTCCTGGAGCGGGGCGGAACGCTCGAAAGGAAATCGAGCCAGAAGCGCGATCAGAAAATCGTGTGCATCGGCGCGGGACCTGCGTCGCTGGCTTGCGCGGCCGAGCTCGCGCAGCGTGGGTTCTCCGTCACGGTTCTCGAGCGGCGCGCGTTGCCCGGCGGTTTGAATACGTACGGCGTGGCGGAGTACAAGCTGCGCGCGCCCGACAGTCTGCGCGAAGTGGCGATGATCGCAGATCTGGGCGTCGAGTTCCGCTTCGGCGTCTCGATCGAGAGCGACGACGACCTGGCGGCTCTGGAAACCGAATACGACGCGATCTTCCTGGGAATCGGCTTGGGCGTCATGAACGAGTTGCGCATTCCGGGCGCCAATCATCCCGACGTGGTTGAGGCGCTCGAGTTCATCGCGAAATACAAGACAGCGGGCGATCTCAAAGTTGGCAATCGTGTGATTGTGGTGGGCGCGGGCAACACGGCCATTGACGCGGCCAACGCGGCGCGCCGGCTGGGGGCGGCTCACGTCACCATCGTTTATCGCCGGAAGGAGCGCGATCTGCCGGCCTTCGGCTTTGAGTACGAGCACGCCAAACTGGAGGGCGTCGCCTTCGAATGGCTGGCGCAACCGGTGGCCATTCACACCTATCCCGCCGGCCCGATTGCCACGATGGAATGCGTTCGCATGGACGACGACGCTGGTCCCGCGCCGGCGCCGATTCATGGCTCTAATTTTCATCTATTGTGCGACATGGTAATCCCGGCCATCGGACAAGGGCCACTGGGATCATTATTGGAGCGCGCCCGCGGCCCCAAGTATTACGCGGGCGGCGATTGCGTGAACGGCGGCCGCGAGGTGGTGGATGCGGTGGCCGATGGAAAGCGCGCCGGCGTGGCGATCGCCAAGTCGTTCGAGGAAGCGCATGCCTGATCTTTCCGTTACGTTCGCCGGTATTCGGTCGCCCAATCCGTTTTGGCTGGCATCGGCGCCGCCGGCCAATTGCGGCGAACAAATCATGCGAGCGTTCGATGCCGGATGGGGCGGAGCCGTCTGGAAGACCATCGGCGAGCCCATTACCAATGTCTCGTCCCGCTATTCCTCCATCGATTGGAACGGCCAGCGCATGATGGGGCTGAACAATATCGAGCTGATTTCAGACCGGCCCATTGAAACGAACTTGCGCGAGATCGCAGAAGTGAAGAAGCGCTATCCCAAGCACGCCGTGATCGCGTCGTTGATGGTAGAGTCGACGCGCGAAGCCTGGCACGACATTGTGCAGCGCTCTGAAGACGCCGGCGCCGATGGCCTGGAGCTAAACTTCGGTTGCCCGCATGGCATGAGCGAGCGGGGCATGGGAAGCGCGGTGGGCCAGGTGCCCGAGTATACCGAGATGATCACCTGCTGGGTGAAGGAGAAGGCGCGCACGCCGGTGCTGGTGAAGCTGACGCCCAACATCACCGACATCCGCGAGATCGCGCGCGCGGCCAAACGGGCGGGCGCCGACGGGCTCTCGGCCATCAACACGCTCAACTCCATCACCGGCATTGATCTGGATACGCTGCAGCCGAACCCCAATGTGGACGGGCTCTCTTCGCACGGCGGTTATTGTGGGCCGGCGGTGAAGCCGATCGCGCTGAACATGGTGCATCAGATTCAGAACGACCAGGCTTCGCAGCTTCCGATTTCAGGCATCGGCGGCATCGGCACCTGGCGCGACGCGGCCGAGTTCATTCTGCTGGGCAGCGGAACCGTGCAGGTTTGCACAGCCGTGATGCACTACGGCTATCGCATTGTCGAAGACATGATCGACGGCCTGCAAAATTGGATGAGTGAAAAAGGCTTCGCCTGCATCGATGATTTTCGCGGCTTGAGCGCGCCCAAGGTTACCGACTGGAATCATCTGAACCTGAATTTCAAAATCGTAGCGCGCATTCATGCGGAGAAGTGCATCGGCTGCGAACTATGCTATATCGCCTGTTGGGATGGCGCCCACCAGTGCATTCATTTGGATTCTTACGCCAACCCGCCGGCCGTGGAGGCCGCCAGCCGCGCCCGCATCGCGGTAACGCCGATTCCAAAACTGGACCGTGGCGTCACATCAGAAAGCGCTGTAGCGCGCGTCCCCCGCGTGGATGAACACGAGTGCGTAGGTTGCAATCTCTGCGCGCTAGTGTGTCCCGTGGATGGATGCATCACCATGGAGCGCGTGGAGAATCATCTGCCTCGCCAGACCTGGCAGGATCTAGGGAAGAGCTGCTGATGGGACTTCTCATTCAGAACGGTACGGTAGTATCGGCCGACAAGACTTTCGCCGCGGACGTATTGATGGAAGACGGCATTATCAAAGACGTCCGCGCGGGCATTCCGGCCGAACCGGGCCACGAGGTGCTGGACGCCGCGGGCATGCTGCTGTTGCCCGGCGGCATTGACGCGCACACGCATCTGGACATGCCGTTCGGCGGCACCACATCCAGCGACGATTTCGAAACTGGCACCCGCGCGGCGGCCATCGGCGGCACCACCACCATCGTTGATTTCGCCATCCAGGCGCGTGGTACGAAAATGCGCGACGCGCTGGACACCTGGTGGAAAAAGGCGGAGTCGAAGGCCTGTATCGATTTTGGCCTGCACATGATCGTGACCGATCTTCCCGAAGCGGGTCTGGAGGACATGGACGACATGGTTCGCGAAGGCGTGGCCAGCTTCAAGCTGTTCATGGCGTATCCGAATGTGCTGATGGTCGACGACGCCACCATTTTTCGCGCGCTCCAGCAGACCGCGAAAAACGGCGCGCTCATTTGCATGCACGCCGAGAACGGCAGCGTGATCGATGTGATCGTTCGGCAGGCGCTGGCCGAAGGCAAAACCGCGCCCATCCATCACGCGCTCACGCGCCCCACCCTCGCCGAAGCCGAAGCCGTGCATCGCGCCATCGCCCTGGCTGAAATGGCGGGCGTTCCCATTTACATCGTGCATCTGTCGTCCGAAGATGCTCTCAATCAAGTGCGCGAGGCGCGCGATCGCGGCCTGCCGGCGTTTGCCGAGACGTGCCCGCAATATCTGCTGCTCTCTATCGACGACATGAAGCTTCCCGGCTTCGAGGGCGCGAAGTATGTGTTCACACCGCCGCTGCGCGAGAAGCAAAATCTCCCAAAGCTGTGGGATGGGCTGAAAACCGACAACCTGCAAGTAGTTTCCACCGACCATTGCCCGTTCTGTTTCGAAGATCAAAAGGCGCTCGGCAAAGACGATTTCACCAAGATCCCGAACGGCGGCCCGGGCATCGAAAATCGGCTCCAGCTTCTGCATCATCACGGAGTGAACGCGGGCAAAATCACACTGAACCGTTTTGTCGAGATCGTGTCCACCGCGCCCGCGCGCATCTTCGGCATGTATCCCAAAAAAGGCGCCATCGCGCCGGGCAGCGACGCCGACATCGTGGTGTGGGATCCCAAAGCTGAGCATCTCATCAGCGCCAAGACACACCACATGCGCGTCGATTACTCCATGTTCGAAGGTTTCAAAGTCCAAGGCAATGCCCGGCAGGTGTTCTCGCGTGGCGAACTGATCGTGGATAAGGGGCAATACGTCGGACGCGTGGGCCGCGGCCAATACTTGCGCCGCGCCGCGAGAGGAGGAGCATGGGCGTAGCGCCAAGCGAATCGGGCGTCTCTCGCGAATCAAGCCTGTACAACAAGGACCTGGCTCCCGTGCCCCTCGAGAAGCGCGACTGGGGCATCTACAACTACGCGTCCCTGTGGGTTGCCATGAGCGTCTGCATTCCCACCTACATGCTGGCGTCCGGACTGATCGCCGGTGGCATGAGCTGGAAGCAGGCCATTGGAACAATTCTGCTCGGCAATGTCATCGTGCTGATTCCGATGATTCTGAACGCGCACGCCGGCGCCAAGTACGGCATCCCGTTTCCCGTGCTAGTGCGGGCGTCGTTCGGAGTGCGCGGCGCGAACGTGCCCGCCGTCTTGCGCGCGTTAGTGGCTTGCGGATGGTTCGGTATTCAATCCTGGATCGGCGGTCAGGCCGTCTATTCGATGCTCCAGGTGCTGTGGCCTCGGGCGGTTGCCAGCGCGTGGACTCCCTGGATCTGTTTCTACCTGTTTTGGCTGCTCACCATGGTGGTGATCTGGCGCGGCATTGAGACCATCAAGTATCTGGAAGGCATCGGCGCGCCGTTCATGCTGGCCGTGGGACTGCTCCTGCTGTGGTGGATCTCGCGCAAAGCCGGCGGCCTGGGGCCCGTACTGCATAGCCCGAGCAAATTCCATACAACCGCCGAGTTCATGCATTTCTTTATTCCGTCGCTCACCGGCATGGTGGGATTCTGGGCCACGGTGGCGCTGAACATTCCGGATTTCACGCGTTACGCGCGATCGCAGAAGGCGCAGATGATCGGCCAGGCGCTGGGCCTTCCGCCCGCCATGACCATCTATTCGTTCATCGGCGTCGCGGTGACATCGGCCTCGGTGATCCTCTTCGGCCAGGCCATCTGGGATCCCGTGGCGTTGCTGGCGCGCTTCCACGAACCGGTGATCGCTTCCATTGCGCTGGTGGCGCTGCTGGTGGCCACCTTGAACACCAACGTCGCGGCTAATGTGGTTTCGCCCTCGAATGATTTTTCGAACTTGAATCCGCGCCTGATCTCTTTTCGCACGGGCGGCCTGATCACTGGCGTGGTGGGCGTTCTAATGATGCCCTGGAAATTGCTCACAGATTTCCAAAGCTACATTTTCGGCTGGCTAGTTGGATACTCGGGTCTGCTGGGACCCGTGGCGGGCATCATGATCACGGACTATTTTGTGTTGCGGCGGACTTATCTCGATGTCGGCGAGCTATACGATTTGCGCGGGATTTATCGCTACGGAAGCGGCGTGAATTACCGGGCCATCGCCGCGCTTGCGGCCGGAATTATAGTCGCGTTGATCGGGTTGGTGGTGCCGCCGCTGCGCTGGCTTTACGACTACGCGTGGTTTGTCGGATTCCTGGTGGCATCGGTCACTTATTGGATCTCGATGCGGAGCAGGGTAGGGAAGACCCTGGCTCCGGCCTTAAGCGTAAACACTCACACTTGAACCGGTGGTGCTGGATGTATAGCTGTTGGCGGCTGAAGTGGTGGAGCTGGAGCTTTGGCTGCTGGATGTGCTGGAACCGCCGCCGCCCCCGCCGTGGTGATGATGGTGGTGTCCTTCCACCTGCGCCTTCTGAGGCTTCGTGGCGTTTTGCGCCTGCGATGTCCCGGATTGCTGCGCGCTCTGAATATCGTTATTCAATTGTGTAAACGCGCTCTGTGCCTGAGTCAGATTGCCGGACGAAAGCGCCTGGCCGAGCGCATTCAGATCGTTCGCAATGGGGTCGTTGCTGTTGGTGGAAGCCGCGGTGGCGGGAGTACTCGTTCCGCTTTGTGTCTGGAGCGCCTGTTCCAGGGCCGCGAAGGCCGACTGCGCGCCCGTCAAGTTGCCCGATTGCAGCGCGCTGGCGAGCTGGGTATAGTCTTGCTGAACCTGCTGGACCGGATTCTGTGTGGCCGCCTGGACGTCGCTCTGCAATTGCGTAAACGCACTTTGCGACTGGGTCAGGTTGCCGGCCTGCAGATCCTGGCCGAGCGTGGCGAAATCGCTCGGAATGGTGGTGTTGGAACTGGATGGGCCTTGATAAGCCTGTACCAATTGTAGAAGGTTGGAATACGCGGACTGCGCATCGGTGAGGTCGCCGGCTTGCAGATCCTGGCCGATCTGGTTGTAATCTTGCTGAGCCGTTTGCTCGGCATTCTGCGCTTGAGAGGCGCTGGATATATATTGATCCTGCGCCTGGGCCGCCGCGCCGGCGCCTGTGCTTCCGGATTGGCGTCCGGCCTGGAAGTCGCTCTGCAATTGGGAAAACGCACTCTGCGCCTGAGTAAGATCGCCGGACTGGAGCGCCTGGCCGAGTGTGGCAAAATCGTTCTGCAGCGTGTTTGACCCGCCGGAACTTGAAGAATTCGCGTTATTTCCCAGTACCTGCTGGATGTTCGAATAGGCCGACTGCGCGCCTTGCAAATCGCCAGACTGAAGCGCACTGGCGAGCTGCTGGAAGTCCTGCTTGATTTGCTGGAACGGACTCTGCCGCTGCTGCTGCGACAGGTCGTTAATCAAGTTGGTAGATAAAGCTGATATCGACATTGCTTAATCCATCTCCACACCCATACGTATCGCCACCAAAAGATGGAAGTTGAGGGATTCTTGGGGCTCAATTCCCAAAAACCGCCGGCAACGGGGCGGACCACCCGGGAAAGAGGCCGGATTGCAGGCCGCCGGAGAGGGTTTCACTATGACCGTCGGGGAAATGGGCCCGAATCCGGCGCGTCTGCGGGTAAACCACCCAGACCTCCTCGGCCCCGTGGGCGAAGTAAAGCTCCATCTTGAGATCGAGTAGCGCGGCCGTATTGGAGTCGGACGCCACTTCGATCGCCAGAGCGGGCGCTCCCTCAAAGTAGCCGTTGGGATCGGTTCGATCTATGTGGGATTTTCGGATGAATGAGGTATCAGGCGTTAGGAAGGTATCGCCCGGCAGCTTGAACCCCGCAGAGATGTAGACCTCGCCGAGTTGATCCTCTCGTACATAAGGCCAGAGCAAGTCATGCAGGTTTTGCCGCACGCGGGAATTGCGGATCGTCGCCGGTAGCATCACGACGTGCCTGCCACCAAGGAGTTCGTGCTTCTTGCCGTTGTCCACGTATTGTTCAAATTGTTCGAAGGTCAGTGAAGGGCACCTAAATTACGGCGTGCGAATCAATCCGCGGGCCTCTTCCAGGCGTTCGACGCGATGCGTGAGATCGAGTATTAGCCTTGTGAGGCGCATTTCAAGCTCAGCAAGCTGCTGTTTGAACTCCGCACGCAGAAGGTCCACGGCCCGCTCAAGCGAGCGATTCTGAAGATATACTCCTAACATCACGACTAACATCGTGCCCAGCAGGGTTGCGACTGGAGCGATCAGCATCGTCCAGAGCGGCAAGCACTGGTTCATTGACCTTAGAGTAACCGAACCGAGGCGTGACGACGTTCATCCTTGAATCGCTGCCAGACGCTTCTTCAAAGCTTGGCCCTGACCCGGATGGAGTCTGGCACACTGCCCAGCCAGCGATGCGGCCCTCCTTTTCATCGCAATGAAGGAGGGCAGCCCAGGGGCGGAAGCCGTTTCAACCTCGCATCGGTGAACCAGGGCGCGAATGTTGCTCTTCCTCGTGCGCCCCAGGGCGCGAATGTTGCTCTTCCTCGTGCGCCCCAGGGCGAATGTTGCTCTTCCTCGTGCGCCCCAGGCCGGCGCAGTCTCTTCCGACGGCGAGGCCCGTTACTTCCATGCGCTGCCCGGCGTAGAGCAGGCTGTGCTTAGACCTCTTAAGTCTGAACCCGTAGCGCACGATCATCGACGCCAATAACGAAATCGCTTCGTGGATCTGTTGAGCTGTCTTGTCCGTCCTTGAGGAAATCGCCACGTCATCGATAAAGCGTGTGTACTTGAAACCACCCGACGCTAGAACCGAAACCAGCTCGGGCTCGCATGCCCAGAAGACGAGATTAGCTAGATGGCTGCTGGTCTTGGCGCCTTGAGGGAGACAACCCTGACGCGTTGTCAGCCTGGCAAGGGTCCTGGAAACATCGGGCGGAAAGTGAAAAAAGTATTTCCAGATGTCAAAGATAACATCGAAGGAGGTTGTGGGGAAAAAGTTCGCGATGTCCTCCTTGATCAATACGCGAGCACCAGTGTGCACCTTGGCGTTGCGAACGTAGTCCCTCGGGTTGTCTGGATCGGATAGCCCGCCCATTAGGTACGAAGGATAGCTTACGGCCCTCAGGATCATGCACTTAATACGAGCCTGCATGCCTTTCAGAGGTGATTTTGCGTCATAGCAGAGCCTGAGTGTGCCGTCCCTCTTGACCTGCTTGACCTCGCGATAGAGGTTGTCCGCCGTAGATTCGACCCTCGTGAGCTCCTCGACGGGGCATCGGAGCATTCTAGCGAGCGCCGTGCGGCTTCCGATCGGCGGAAAGGGATAGCTGGGAGATTCAAGCTGTTTGTTTTGCATTGAGCAATCTGTGCGCAATCCCCGCGAGCTTGTCGCGGACGTCTTCGGGTACACCCTTCAATTCGCCCGGCTCCGCCGCCAAGAAGGTCAGCAGGCTCACGGGCACGCCGAGGGCACGAGCAATCTCCTCGACGGTCGATATCGCCGGGTCGCGCTTTCCCTGCTCGATCAGCGAGATATAGGATATTGACTTACCAATTTTCTTGGCCAACTCATCCTGTGACAGGCCGCGGCTCGTTCTACAGAGCTTAATGGATTTTCCAAGATTCATCGCAATCACAAGAACACGAGAGTGGAATTGTAGTCTGCCGCCTCACGCACGATAGTGTTTGATCACCTCGGCGATCACCAAAGCTACCTCACCGAGACGCCCTGCAAGATGCAGGCCGTCATCGATGAGGGCATTCAGCGCCACCCGATCATTCACTACCGCCTCGCACTGCTCCAGGCGTCCCACGACGCTTTCGAACAGCACCATGACGCTGGGTTCAAGGTTGTTAGGCAACTGCGCTCGAACCTCATGGAGATCCTTCGCACAGCTTTTGAGTAAGTCGACTGTTGCTTTACTCATCAGAGCACGCCTCCTTTATTGCGTGCAGTCCCAATAAACGCAGCAAGGAGAAACGGCACAACCTTAGACCCACAGACCACTATCCAAAATGCGCAAAGCAGTCCCATTGCGAGTTACATGCAAAAGGGGCAGCCGACGTACAAGAGAGCGAGCGAACAATGTAGCAGCTGACGAGCGGACCGCTAACAGCGTGTCTCATCTCTTGTCGTCTACTTGTTCGTCGCCGCCGAGAGATTCCCACGCGGGGAACCGACCCATCCGATCAAGCAATGGGCCCACCTAACACCCTGCTACTCAGCAACAATCATTCGGTTCTCAAAGAGCCTCTAGACGATGGCGTCTAGCCAAGAACAGAGTATCAGGGTTATGTCTGTTTGTAAAGAAATTTGACTTACAGTCAAACGGCTTATTTCGGATTCCCGCGCCGAACTCGTATCAATCTAGGCGTGTTCGGGAGGAAATGTCTATGATCAAAAAGGCGGCCCAAACGAGCCGCCCCAAGGAAAAGGAGGAGTGACACCTCCAGCCAAACCGTGATGAATCGGGATTTCGGCTTAGCTACAACCGCTCGTCCCGCCGCAGTTTTCGCACTTGTAGCAGCTCCCGTTGCGAGTCATGAAGCCCGCCGCATTCCGAGCACATCGGTGCGTCGCTCACCGCCGAGGTGAAGGGCAGCGCCTGCTGCGGCTCGGGCTCGGTGGCGCGCAGTACAGGCGCGTCGCCGGCTTCATTCACCGCGTACTCGGGACCCAGGAACTTCGCGCCCATCCAGCGGAAAATGTAATCCATGATGGACTTGGCGTAGGGCACCGTCGGATTGCCGGTCCAGCCGCTCGGCTCAAATCGGACGTGGCTGAACTTATCGACGAAGAACTTCAGCGGCACGCCATATTGCAGCGCATAGCTGATGCTGGTGGCGAAGCTGTCCATCAGGCCGCTGATGGTGGAGCCTTCCTTGGCCATCGAGATGAACACTTCGCCCGGCGTTCCGTCCTCGTACATCCCCACCGTGATGTAGCCTTCGTGGCCGCCGATGGAAAACTTGTGGGTGATCGATTTCCGCTCGTCCGGGAGCTTGCGCCGGATGGGCCGGTAAACAATCTTCTCCGTCATGGCCGGGACAACCGCCGTCCCAGTGGCCTTCTTCTCGCCCTTGCCGGTGCTGGAGCTCAACGGCTGCGCGCGCTTGGAATTATCGCGATAAATGGCCACCGCCTTTAAACCCAGCCGCCAGCTTTCCATGTAAGCGTCCATCAACTTCTTCCACCGTCGACTCTTCCGGCATGTTGATGGTTTTCGAAATCGCGCCGGAAATAAACGGCTGCGTCGCCGCCATCATCCGTACGTGGCCCATGTAATGAATCGACCGCTTGCCGTTCTGCGGCCGGAAGCTGCAATCGAACACCGGCAGATGCTCGTCCTTCAGCGCGGGCGCGCCCTCGATGGTGCCCGTGGAATCGATATGCGTGACGATCATCTCCACTTGCTCGGGCGTGTAGCCCAGCTTGATGAGCGCCTGCGGCACGGTGTTGTTGACGATCTTGATAATCCCGCCGCCCACCAGCTTCTTGTATTTCACCAGCGCCAGGTCCGGCTCAATTCCGGTGGTGTCGCAATCCATCATGAAGCCGATAGTGCCGGTGGGCGCGATCACGGTGGTCTGCGCGTTGCGGAAGCCCACGCGCTCGCCCAGAGCGTACGCATCGTTCCAGCAATTCACGGCCGCCGCAAACAGATTGTCCGGAACGCGCTTGCTGTCGATGCCGCTCACCGCCTTGCCGTGCATCAGGATCACATCCAGGAACGAATCTTCGTTGACCGCGTAGCCGGGGCAGGGGCCGACGGCTTCGGCGATCCGCGCGCTGGTCAGGTACGCCTGCCCGCACATCACAGCCGTGATGGCGGCGGCCCAATCGCGACCATCCGGGCTGTCATAAGGGATGCCCATTGACATCAGCAGCGCGCCCAGGTTGGCGTAGCCCAAGCCGAGCGGGCGGAAATCGTGCGAATTCTTGGCGATTCTCTCGGTGGGATAGCTGGCGCTGTCGACGATGATCTCCTGCGCGAGCGTCACGGTATCGCAGGCATGCCGGAACGCTTCCACATCGAACTCGCCGCCGGGCCCGACGAACTTCATCAGGTTCAACGACGCCAGGTTGCAGGCCGAATCGTCCAGGAACATGTACTCCGAGCATGGATTCGAAGCATTGATGCGCGCAGTCGTTTTCGAAGTGTGCCAGCGATTGATGGTGGTGTCGAACTGCATCCCCGGATCGCCGCATTGATGCGTGGCTTGTGCAATCTCGCGCAGCAATTCCTTGGCGCTGTAGCGCTGCTTGGGCTGGCCGTTGGCCACCGAACGCGTCCACCAATCGCCATCGGCCGCCGCCGTTTCCATGAACTCGTCGGTCACGCGCACCGAATTGTTGGCGTTCTGGAAGAAAATGGAGCCGTACGCATCGCCATCAATAGCGGCATCGTAACCGGCATCGATCAGCGTGTGCGCCTTCTTCTCTTCCTTGGCCTTGCACCAGATGAACGACTTGATGTCCGGGTGATCCACGTTCAGGATCACCATCTTCGCCGCCCGCCGCGTTTTGCCGCCCGATTTGATCACGCCCGCGAACGCATCGAAGCCCTTCATGAAGCTGAGCGGGCCCGATGCCGTGCCGCCGCCTGCCAGATGGCCGCCCTCTTCGCGCAACGGTGAAAGATTGGTGCCGGTGCCCGAGCCCCACTTGAACAGCATGCCTTCCGTCTTGGCGAGATCGAGAATCGATTCCAGCGAATCCTTCACCGAGTTGATGAAGCAGGCCGAGCACTGCGGGCGCGACTCGCCTTTCTTCAGCTTCACGATGTTGTCCGTGGCTTCGTCGTAATAGTAGCCGTAGCCGCGCGGTTCCGTGACGCCGACGTTGAACCAGACCGGCGAATTGAAGCAGGCCTTCTGCGTCAGCATCAGGTGCGCCAGCTCGTTGCGGAAATTCTCCGCGTCGTCGCGGGTCTTGAAGTAGCGCCCGTGCGCGCCCCAATCGGCGATGGTGTCCACCACGCGATGCACCAGCTGGCGGACGCTGCTCTCGCGCTCCGGCGACCCCATCTTGCCGTAAAAGTATTTGCTGACGACGATGTTGGTGGCCGTCTGGGACCAATCGGCCGGCACCTCCACGTCATTCTGCTCGAATATGATTGCGCCCTTGTCGTTGCCAATGGCGGCGGTGCGGAGCTCCCAGGCGATCTCGTCGTACGGGGTTTTGCCGGCTTCGAGCTTCTGCGTAAAGTATTTAGGAAAGCTGACGCCCTTGCGCTGGTTGGCCGGAAGAGCTTTCTTGCTAACGGGTTGCAATTCAGGAATCCTGTTGGTGAGGTCGACTGCGAGTAGTCCCATATCTATTTTCCTCCAAAACGTAGCCCTAAAGGTTGGATGCGAGGCACGTCTGCAATGATGCCCCAATAGGTAGTGGTGCGTCAAGGATTATATCTATATGCCGTGCAGTACGTTACGAACCGACTACGATATTTGCCGGAAGCAGGCGCCGCGACCCGATGTGGATCTGTAGTATGTGAGGACCAGGTGACAAATCCGCAGGCAATTCCAGGTTCAGCTCATGGCGCGGCGGGCGCGGATCGGTGCGGAGGATTCTGAGATAGGAAACCGGCCGATCGTCGATGCTGGCGCTGACTGAATCGGGCGAAACTACCTCCTCGAGCTGCACCTTCAGATGTCCGCTGGTGCAGCGGTTCTTCTCCACCAGATTTACGCCATCGGTGATGGAGACGATGCGCGGGACCGGAGGGCCGCCGGGAATCACGCGCACGATGCCAGGCTCGCCCAGCCGCTCGCCATTCGAGTGAAGCTCCACGCGCAGCAATCCGGTGCGCGTTTCCTCCGGAAGCCAGACGTTGATCTGCTGGAGCCCGTCCTCGCTAGCCGGCCCAATAAAGTAGGGCCTGCCGCTCACGCCATCGATCGCCACATCGATGGTATTCAAATCGCAGCCGGCGGGCAGATTCTCTACCCACAGAGAAATGGCCGCGAAACGTCCGCGATTGGGGATGGCCGGTTCCGAGGAAGAGGCATTCGTAATGCGGCGGATCACGGGCGGCAGGTTGCCGGCAGCGGATAGCTGCACGGGCGGCTTGCGCCACGTGGTCCACATGTATTGGGTGTGCAGGCCGTCCAGGTTCAGGAGCTGGAGCCCGTTGTCGCGCGTGAACGCGCGGATGTCTTCGGCGGAAAAGACCACGCCGCTCCAGGTATTGGTATCGCCCGCGTACGGCAAGCCGTTAAACTGGCCGCGAAAGACGCCGCCGGGTTTGAGCACGCGCCAGATCTCGCGCATATATTCCAGCACCACGTCGCGGCTGGGAATGTGCTGGAACACCGCGTAGGAATAGACGAAGTCGAAGGACTCATCCGCAAACTGCTGGAGGCTGGCACCGTTGGTGGCGTGAACGTGCGCGTGGGGAACGCCGCTCAACCGTTCGCGCGCCAGGCGGATCATTTCGTCCGAAACATCCACGCCATGGATCTCGCCAAAATGCCGGCTGAGCGGCTTCATCAGCCGACCGGGCCCGCACCCGATCTCAAGAGCGCGCCAGGCGCGGCGATGGGCGTTCTTGGGAAACCGCTTGAGCTCGTATTCCAGGCCGGACAGAACCTCTGCGGCGGTGGCATTGAAGCCTTCCTGGTCCTGATCGCGGCCGCCGAAGGCGACATAGTAATGCGCGTCTTCGCGCGCGCGCTGGTTCCAATCGGCGCGCATGCGCTCGCTGACGGAGTTTTCAGAATCGGCCATCTATATTAAGGTCTCACGGGATTAAGGTCTCACGGGCAAGGTGGCCGCCGCGAACGCCCGGCTGGGCCCAGTTGGTCCATAGATTTCGATCCACTGACCTCTCCGCTCCCAGCGGATCAGCGGGACAAAGCCCATGTCCGCCCGAATCTCCGCTTCTGTGGCCTGCGGATAATACTCGTAATAGTGCTGCAATACATCGCGTAACGGCGCGGCCTCGAAGATGGTGCCCGCGGCCGGCGTTATCCGCTTGTACACCACCAGAAGATCGAACCTGCGGCGATCCAGCGCGGCCAATTGGGACGAGCGCAACCCGCCAGCATCCACGGTGTTCAAAGGATGCTGCACATATCCCAGATCCGGATTTTTCAACTCGTCCGTGAGCGGCCAGGCAGTAGCGATGCGCTGGCCGGGCGCGTTGGCTTCCAGATACCTGGCCGCATCCTGCTGCAGCCGGGTGAAGGTGACCATCGACAAATTGTTCTCGTATGCATAAGGGTACGGCGGATTCCAGAACCAACCGGCGATCAGGAGCCCTATCATCGCGGCATGCGAAGTCCACCGCCACTTCACGCTATAGACCGACGCAGCCGTGGCCACAGCCGCATAAAAAATGGGCAGAACGGGCAACAGATACCGGACCAAGGGCGTGCCCAGCACTGTAACCACCATCGCCTGGGCCACTGCCACCAGCCCCGCCACCGCCCACGCCTTCCCGCGCAACACGCGCCAACCAAGCACCAGCGCGATGGTCCCGATGAAGTGCCCATCGCTCCAGAACAGATACCGCGCCCGTTCCACAATGGTCAGCAGCATGTGAACGGGATCGGTGGTGCCGGCCAGGTTGTAACGGGCGAACTCATCGTTTCCAAGCCAATGGCCCGTCGCGCGATGCAGCACGAGCAGCCAGATCCCCAGCGCGATCGCAGGCGCGGCGAACCCCAACGCCGGTCGTCTCCGCTTTTCGCGAAACCACAGCCACGCCGCGAACACCATGGGCGTCGTGATCGCCGTCTCCTTGGTCAGCACCAGGAGCGTGCAGGCTGCCGCGCACCACGCGTAGCGTTCGTCCAGGAACAGCAGCAGAGCGAGTACCGTGAGCACCATAGCCGGCATGTCCAGCAACACCAGCATCGCTTGCGTGTTGAAGATTGGTGAGGCCACCAGGAATAAAACGGCCGCCAGCGCCGGCGCCCCGGCCATCCCGCGCGACAAGCGGCCGGCCAGCAAGAAGGACAGCACCACCCCGAGCGATGCCACCACGAGCATCGTCAGCCGCGCTGCGGCAATAGAGTAACCGAACACGTGCCACACCAGCGACAGCAACGCCATCACCGCCGGTGGATGCACGTTGGGCACAACCGTATGGCTCACCCACCAGCCATCACGATACAGGTCCAGTGCCGCGGGCGCGAACTGCAATTCGTCCCAGAAATAGGGGAGCCGCAACCACGCTATATGAATCGCCAGCAATATCGCGAAGGCCGGGAGGAACAGCAACCACAAAGGATATTTCCCGAGCGCCTTATTCATTCGTGCAGGTGTTGTTCCGAAGAATATTGTCCGAAAGCTTCACGCCGGGCGCGGCTTCAATGCAGTGTGCCGCCATTTTGTACCCGCTGATGACGTTGTTCTCGATAGTGATGTGACGCGCTGGAGCGGGCCGCGCACCGCCTTTGGCCAAATAGATTCCGCTTTCCAGAAACCCGGGCTCGCCCGGAATCGCGAAGCATCCGAACTTGGCGTACGTTTCGTTGCAGTGCGACGTGTCCAAATTGGTCATGCGATTGTTGCGAATGACATGACCCTCCCCGAGCGCGAAGATGCCGCCGAATTTCATCCCGGAAAGCTGATTGCCGTCGATCACGATATTCTTCGACTGCATTTCGATGCTGGCGTTGTTGATGGAGATGCCGAAGTTTCCATAAGGATAATCCTCTGGCGCCAGCCGGTTGATGCAGGTGTTCGCGCGCACGGCGCCGTCATGGAACCCGTCCAGGTCGATGCATTTTCCGTCGACCTCTTCAAACCGATTGCGCTCGTAAGTGGACTGCTCCACGTTGCCAGCGGTGTCAATGCCAACCGGCGTTCCGGCGTTTTCAACATCCACCAGTTCAGCTGGAAATCCGATGCGGACGCCATGATTATCCGCAACTTCCACAGCGATCGCGTGGCCCACTTGAATCGCATCGCGGCCGATTTCCGAAAATTCATTGCGCAGGATCTTCCCATCATGATTACGCGGCGCAAGGTACCGCGAATGGGTCCAAACGCCGTTGCCGCGAATGTTCCGGAACGTCGAATCGGCCACCGAAAACTGCCCGGTTCCTTCTTCCAGCAGGATGCCGCCGGACGTATTGTTGCGTCCTTTGGCGTTGCGCGACCCGCTGTCTTTCACCGACACGTGATCGATCGCGACATTCTTGGAATGGCTGACAATCGCCGCGAAATTCGCGATGTTGGCGAAATCGACATGATCGATGGCCAAACCGTCGGTGTCCTCGATCAAAATACCGTTGTCGCCAAACACGCTCGCAAACGTTTTATCGGACGGCGCGAAGGGCAGCGGCTTTTCAAGCGTCGCGCGATTGCCATCGAT
The DNA here is from genome assembly GCA_963776805.1 of Bryobacterales bacterium. Lineage (GTDB taxonomy): Bacteria > Acidobacteriota > Terriglobia > Bryobacterales > Bryobacteraceae > Palsa-89. The sequence continues at coordinate 785,283 of CAVZOD010000025.1, read as the reverse complement.
CGAAAAATTGGTGAACCGAATGTTCCGGCAGCCGTGACAACTAAAGATGGCGCGGCCATGAAAATTGGCCGAAACGCGCAGTGTACTGCGGTCCCCTCCCGCGATGGTGACGTCGTGAGCGCCATCCGGCAGCTTCAGTTCCGAAGAAATCTCCGTCACCCCCGCCGGCAAACGAACCATGCCCGTGAGGGGCAATGCAATCAACAGTGCAAGGATCAAGCGTTATTCTATCTAGCATGGCGATTGAGTTTCGCGGCGTGTGCTTTCCGCCGCTGCGCGATCTGACGGTCTCGGCCCCCGGTGGCGCTGTGATCGGCATTATCGGTGAGAAGGGCGCTGGCAAAGGGGCGCTGCTGCGTCTGGCGGCTGGAACGGCGACGCCTGAATCCGGGGAAGTAATCACGCCAGGCGAGCGGCGCTATCTTGCGTTCAATGACGCCCTGCAATTTTCGCCCGTCGACGTCTTGTTGCTGGAACATTCGCTCGCGCAGCATGACGCCCTGGTGCGGGCCCGCGCGCTGGCGGGGATCGGGAGGCTCAGAAGCGGCGGCAGCACGGTGCTGATGGTTTCGCACGAGTTGGATTTGTTGCAATCGGTCTGCGACGAAGTCTGGTGGCTGGAGAAGGGCGCGCTCGAACGCCAGGGCGACCCGCGCGAAGTGCTGGATGCCTATCGCCAAAGCATCGCCGAAAAAGTGCGCGAGTGGGGCGCCACGCTCAAGAGTCCCATGCGGCCGGCCATGCGCCGGGGCGACGGCCGTGCCGAGATTCTATCGCTCGAAACGCTGGGGGCGAACGGCCATCCAACTGCGGTCTGGCAGAGCGGCGAGGATGCCGCGGTACGCGTTACCGTGCGCTATCACGACGCGGTGGAAGAGCCGGTAATCGGGATCATGCTGCGCACGCGCATCGGCCTGGAAGTGTACGGCACCAACACGGAGCTGGAAAAAGTGAGCACGGGAAGCTGCCCCGCCGGGACAAAAATGCGAATTGAATTCGCATTCCGTTGCGATTTGTGCCCCGGCGAATACACCGTCACCGCGGCCTCGCACGACGCCGACGGCACGGCGCACGATTGGGTGGACGATGCAGTGGCGTTTGCCGTCGCCGATTCGCGCTATACCGCGGGTGTGGCGAATCTGCGGGCCAAGCTCAAGATCGAGAAGTTCTAAGAAGCTCCCGTATCACTCCCTCGCGGGCCGTGCTTCAGAACAGGGCGCCAAGACCGGCGTCGCTGACGGGCCAGCGGTAGTCGGAGCTGCGGCCAGAGGAAGCGGCTTGACTTCGGGCGGGCTTATTCCGGCTACTTCTGTTCGAGAATGAACGTCGGCGCGATCCCGGACAGCGTCGAGAATCCCGACGGCCCCACCGCGGTCAGCCAACTGGAACACCCCTGCACTTTGCCCAGGTAAGAATGCGGATGCACGTCCACGCGCATCTTCTGCATCTCCAGATGCCCGTATTGCAGCACCGGAAAGACATCCACCACCGGCTCCAGCGCCTCTTGCACCACGTACGGATTGCGCAGCGCGGAGCGCACCGCTTTCTCCCACATGGCTTCGTCCACTTCAGACCCGCGGAAGGATTGCTGATCGGCGCCGTCGTCATTCGGCCTCAGGACCAGCTTGTTCCGATTGTGCAAAATAAATTCGGGCAGATCGACCGTGCGGTTGTGGTATTTCGTTTTCGTTTCCTGCACCACGCGCGTCCAGGGAACGAATTCCTTGATGGCCTTGCGCTCGGCGGCGGGAAAATCGGCGGTGATGTCTTCGTCGGTGAGCAGATCGAAGATGGCCTTCTTCTGCGCCAGCTCAGAGCGGAAGCTGTTCACCATGCATACCGCCCGGTCGCGATAGGCGCGCAGCAGCGGATGCGACAGATCGAACCGCACCAGAAATTCCTGAACTTTTACGCGGCGGAAAATCAAGTCGATGGCGAAATCGCCGCGGCGCAAAACATTATCCCGATATTCGAGCTGCTCGGGTGTGACCACTTCCACAGCCAGGCCTTCGCGCCGGAACATTTCCGCGATGATGGCGCTTTCGCCCGATTCCCCCGCCTGGAAAGGCTGGCGGAATTCGAGAATTGCGATATTCGGTTTTTTGCTCTTGCCGCCCCACTCCTTGTATGCCTTCAGAATGGCCTGCAGCAAAAATTTCGCGCCGGGCAATTTTTCCAGACGATAGCGCTTGCGGAATTCCTTCACCGGCGCCGCGTCGTAAAACAAATCTGCCAGCGTCTCGCCATACGCGACACCGGTGGGAGTGTCGGGGATGTAGCGCGAGAACCGCAGCGTTCCGTTATTGATGTTGGTATCGAGCAGCGAAGTCACGGCTGGGAACGAATAGCCCGGATCCACTGCCGCCAGCATCTTCTCGGCGGGCAGCAATTCCATGCGAGCCAGCAACGCGGGACTGCCCAGCGCTTTCGCTTGCACGCGCTGCAGCGACATCGAAAACGACTCCACCGCCTTCACCAATCCCGAGTACTGTCTGTGCGTGATAAAATGCGGACGCAGCACCGGAGATACGGGCTTTCCACCGGCGACCAAATTGTGCGCCTTCATGCGTTCGTGGAGATCGTGTGCCCAGGACAAATTTTTGTACTGGTCGCTCTCCAGGATTTTGTGATAGCGAGTAACGGCCTCGCTTAACTGGTTCATTTTCTCTCGCAGCTCTCTTGCCCCAGTATCGCACGGCAAAGTGGAAAAAGTGAAGCAAGTGCAAGATTTATCGGAGCTTTAGTACTGTATTTTCTAGGGATTGCGGGAGATTTTCGCACCCGCTTGAAGGTCCCTCTGAAGAGCCTCCGGAGCGTGAAAATGGCGAAAATCGACCGTTTAACTTCGCTCGGCCGAGTGTGGCGCCGCTTCGATCGACAGCAGTTTTTTCTTCCGCTCCACGCCCCAGCGATAGCCGCCCAAGCTGCCGTCTTCGCGCACCACTCGATGACACGGAATGGCAACCGCCACTGGATTGGTTGCGCACGCACGCGCTACCGCACGCGCTGCTTTCGGTTGTCCGATGTCGGCGGCGATCTTGCTGTACGATTTCGTCGCGCTGCGCGGAATTGCCTGCAGCTCTTGCCAGACACGCCGCTGGAACGCAGTGGCCTGAATGTCCAGAGGCAGCGGCACGGAAGCGGTGCCGTCGATAATCGCGCGGAGAATTTTCACCTGCCCGGCAAGCTTGCCATCCGAGCGAATAATTTCGGCTTTCCGATATTCACTCCGCAGCTCGCGTTCCAGGCGTGCGGCCGAATCGCTGAACCGGATCGAGCAGACGCCTCGCTCGGTGGACGCGAGCAGCATTTGTCCGATCGGCGTGGCCGCGATGGCGTAATGCATCGTCTCGCCCGCGCCTTGCTTGCGATACCGAGACGGCGTCATGCCCAATTGCGAAGATGCGCGTTCGTATAGCCTGCTGCTGGATACATAGCCCGCGTCATAAAGCGAGCGCGTCACCGAATGTCCCTCACGCAGGCCGGCCTTGAACGAGTGCAGACGGCGCGAATCGGCGTAAGCGCGCGGTGTGATTCCGGTGAGTGCCTTGAAGGTGCGCTGCAAATAGAACGGACTGATCCCAAGCGCCCTGCCGAGCGCTTCCAGCGTCACCGGCTCATCGGGATGCGTATCGATGTAGCGGCAAACATTTTCCACCAGCTGCGCGTTGGGATCGCGCCCGTCCGCCTTGTCCGGCTTGCAGCGCTTGCACGGCCGGAATCCCGCCCGTTCCGCCGCTTCGCGCGCGCGAAAGAACACAACGTTTTCCCGCCGCGGCCGCTTGGATGGGCAGGAGGGCCGGCAATATACGCCGGTCGACATCACCGCGTAAAAGAACACGCCATCCATGGCGCGGTCGCGCGCGGCCACGGCGTCCCAGTAACTGGCGCGCCAGAATTCCCCTTCCTCGCGATTGGGCATGACGATCTCGGTATCCACCATTGTGAACGGTTGCATAAGACGATACTACGCGGCTGGGGTTTGCGGAACTATCCGAATCTTGCGGTCAAACGGATTGGCCGCGGATGCACCCAGATCAACGCGGATACCGCTCCCCCCGGTAGCGCGCCGAAGGTGGCGCTGAACAGCTATCGCCCTGAAAAGGCAGCGGCCCAGCGGGTGGCGGTCGTCGCTTTTAAGGAACTCGCGCAAAACGGAGTGCGGCACCAAGCGGTTCCTGGCCTGTTTTGTAGTGCGCGCCGCACCCTTTGCGCTTCCAACAAGCGGCTAGGGATGCTCGTCTTTGGTTAATTCAAACGTGATGGATCCCACCGGAAAACTCATGCGCGCGCGTATCTGGACCGGCAGCCGGTGAGCATCGTCAGTCAGCCACACGAACAGGTCTGCTTTGCGGGAGTAAAGTGCTCCGTTGAAGATGAACACCTGGTAACGGATGGTATTGAACGTTCCCGTCTTGATCTTCACCTGCTCGCGGCCTTGCGCTTCCACACGCACATAGGCTGTCTTTTTTCCGTCGCTCATGGGCACCTGCACGCTTTGGCCCGGCTCCAGATTGTCCATGCGCAGCTTGTAGAGCCCGGCGATTACATCATTAGCGCAAGCCGGAATTTCCACTTCCGAACTCTTAATCACGGAGTTCTTGATCAGGTCCCGCTCCACGGAACTGGCCTTGCCGCGGGTATGATCGTAAAGCACCTTGGTATCGCGATGACGCTTCCCCTCCACGGCATCCAGATGCGTGGCCGTGGTGCAGAAGCCGTTGTCCATGCCGATATCGTAGGTGTCCTGAAGCATGTACAGCTTGGAAACCAAGCCGCCCGATTCCACATGCAGTTCCGAATCCCATTTCTGGGGATCGCCCGGTTGGGGCTTGAGACTCAACCGCGCGCTCCCCGCATAAATCAGGCGCCATTCGATGTCGTAGGATAAGTTTTCAGCGGAGGGAAATGGGGCAAGGGCGCCGTCCAGCGCTTTGGACGAAATGCCATCCGCCAGCAACACCGATTGCGGGTGGGAATCGGCGGCCATCAGCGACAGGGCCAACAGCACACCGACCAGACGTGGGGGAAGACGTCCTGGCATCAAGCTAGAGTTTGACAGACTTGGGGGCAGGGCGCAAACCGGGCATCCGGCGCCGGCCAAGGCCGCCCGGCCGCTCAGCCTTCGCGAGCGCAGAAATGAAAAACTCCCTTCGGCGTCTGCCGCCGGAGGGAGCTTTCACTGACAAATGAGTCGTGCAGATGAGGTTTATCTGGTCATCCGCGTTTCCGGGTGCTCTTGTTCATGATGCTTCTGCTCGTTCTGAAGCATGCTTGAATTCTGACCCTGCTTCTTCGGCTCCTGCCGCTGCCGGATCTGCCGCTGGTTCTTCTGGTTTTGCTTGTTTTTCGTGTTCATACGTGGAACACTCCTTTCCCTTCCTAGATACCACACCCACCGCCCGAACGCAGCCCCCACCGGTACCATTTCGATCCCTCAGGGAGATTTCCTGATCTCGTGTCCATTAGCGCGGGCGGCCGCGGGGAAACAAAAATCTATTGCGGGGCAGGGACGGCGCTGCGATGGTGCACCGGACGCCGGCCGACGCCGGCAGTAAGATCCCCTCCCGATAGGTCTATGTACGCGTGCGCGGCCATCGGTTTGCCGCCTCTCAGAGCAGCCGCGAATCGCCATTCGCGGATCATTGCGATCACTTCTGCCTCGAGTTCCTTATCCGAGGACTTATCCACTTGTATTCTGACCGGCGAGCCTTGCTCATCGATTTCGAAACGGACGGAAACGAAGCTGTGGAGATTAGGAATTTTCGATTGATCCCGTTGCGGCGCGAGAATCAGTTTCGGACTAACCGCATCGCGCGGCAGTTCAACGGACGCTTTAGCAATATGCCAGGCTCCAGCCGTTTGCGTTTCCACCGGCAGGTTTACCAGCATTGCATCTTGCGCCATGAGGGGCGTGAAGAACAGGGCCAAAAGAAACGCTGTTCGCATGATCGATTACCGTATCAGGTTTAATCGCCGACCGCCAGGGTGATTTGGGCATCAGAAGAAAGCGAAAGTCGGCCGCATTTCAAAGAAGGATGTGCCGGTGTACGCTAAATGGAAAGGAGTTTGCCAATGAGGGCGCTCTTCTTGGTTCTTCTTTGTGGTTCATCGGTGCTAAAGGCCGAGCAGCCGGTTCGCGAGCTGACAACGCAAGCTGTTCCCTTCGCCAACTCCATCGTCCCTTTGTTCCGGCATGGCTACTTGATTCTCTTTCCGCCGGGAGGAGGGCATGGTGCTTCTTTGTCAACATCCAAGTACGGTTTTACCACCTACAGCCCCGACGGACATCTCGCGTATCAAAAAACCCTCCAAGTGCCAGGCGGAAGCGAGCCCGTCGTACGCGATGTGGATTTTGACGCGGACGGCAACGCGGCCGTCGGGACCAGCGCCTTAGGGGCGTCCGGCTTTCTGAGCGGCATCCTGCTTCTGGATCGCACCGGTGGAGACACCGGCTTTATTAACACCGGCCGTTACTTTCCAGCTCGCATCGCCATCGCGCCAGACCGCTCCATCTGGACGCTCGGGTGGCAACGGGATGCTTTGAGCGCTTTCCCCGACCGGCAGGATTACAAGATCGTCCGGCATTTTTCCGCGGATGGAAAAGAACTGAACGCTTACCTGCCCCGGTCGTCATTTCCGCCTGGTCTGGAACCCGGGACCGATGGGCCAGGGGTCCACATTGAAGTCACCAACGACCGGGTGGGCATCCTGGCCTACTCAGGAAAAACCGGCGCGAGCGCTGAATGGGTGGAACTGGATTTGAATGGGAATCTGCTCGGCCGTTATCGCACCGACGATGCGCTGCGGGCTGCATTCACAGCCGACGATCATGTTTATCGGACGGGGCGGAAGTTGGGCGAGCTGTATACCCTCGACCACGCTTCGCATACCTGGAAGTTAACTCCGCAGCAGGTGGTCGGTATGCTTATGGGAACCGATGGCAACACCCTGGTCTACCAAGTCGGGAAGAACGTCGGACCAATCTTGCTTCAATGGTTCGATCAGCCTTAATCTGAAGCGGCCCACTTGTCTTAGAAACAGCGCCGATCGGATATTCAATCGGTGAACCCAGAAAAACGACCCTTCCGGCACGGCCTCTTGGTTATTCTTATTCAAAGGAGGCACGTGCGCATGAAGAACCTGTTCGATGCGACGGTAGCGAATCAGGTAAAGACCCGGCTGGGAAAATTGGAGCCGCAAAGTGAGAAGCGCTGGGGCAAGATGACGGCGGCGCAGATGCTGGCACATTGCTCGGTGAGTATGCAGTGGGCGGTGGGAGAAGTGGTGCCCGAAAAGGGAGCGCTACCCGCGCGTCTAATGGGGCGGCTGGTGAAGCCGATGGTATTTCGGAACGAAGATCCGCTACGGAAGAATTCGCCGACGGCCAAGAGCCTGGTTGTGGCGGACGAAAGAGACTTGGGCAAGGAACGAGAACGGTTATCGGAATTGATTGACAAATTTGCGGCGGGAGGGGCGGCCGGATGTACGAAGAATCCGCATAGTTTCTTTGGGAAGATGACGCCGGGGGAGTGGGCGATCTTAATGTACAAACATCTTGACCATCATTTGCGGCAGTTCGGGGTGTAGTAGTAATCTGCTCCGACGAGCCACGGACTCAAATCCGTTAGGAGGCAATCTTGGCCGTATCCATCTTCCACATCGGGCTGCCGCTGGATCATCCATCCATTTCGGTAGAGGAGCGCCCCAAGATCGCGAAAAGGTTGCGCGACCTGCGGGAACGGATGACACGCGCCGGCTACCAATATGAAATCATCCACGCCTCGCCCGAGACCGGCCTCGACGGTTTCAGGCATCAATTAACAACGCAACCTTGCGATGGCGTCCTGATCGGAGGCGCCGTAGTAGGCGATCCTGCGATGAGTTACTTCATGGAACAAATCATCGACGCAACTCATGAGTTGGCCCCAAAAGCGAAAGTTATGTTTTACAACCACTCGGTGGATGTACGCGTTATTGTGGAGCGCTGGTTCGCGCCCCGGCCGGACTAAAGGCCGCTTGCTGCTTTTTCTTCCCGCCGCTGGTGGTCCCATTACGGGCCACTGGCTAATCTCCGGAAAAGTAGCTGTTCGACTTGTCACGGCAAGCCAAATCCCACCGACCGAAGTCGATACTCAGATCACCATTCCAGGGCCCGAGGCTCTCGATTTGTCGCGTGTTATCAGGCCCCCCCTTTGGAGCGTCTCGCAGTCCTTCTCCCTACGAGGAATGCTGACCTCAACAAGCTCAGTAGAGGTTTGCTTTTCTGTAACGCGAGTGCGCCAGCAATGGCTCAGTTTGCTTAACTGACCGCCGTTTCAGCCGATACGCTCGAATGATGCGTATAGGCCTAGCGTCAACACTTTTGGCGCGGGGTTCTTTGGCATTCTCGAAAATAGGTCCTGTCCGTTACTCGTCTCTACCTATTCGCTGGTAGATATTTCATTCGAGCATGCGACGAGGGAATCCGCTGGCTGGATCAAGACCATCGCCGGCTTGCGTAAGGCCAGCATCGCGGGCGGAACCGAGTCTGTTGGGATGTCCACCTTCGCAGCGGCGGCCTGGAACCTGGTTCGGTTACGGAATCTTACGCCCGCAACTGCCCGAGACGGGCCTGAAGGTCTCGCCAAGCCTATTAAAGCGGCTCCGGCGGACGGAAACCCTGCTTCTACCAGAACTTACCGCCGGGCATCCAGGTGCGCGAGAAGTAGTCGCCCAGGGTGAGCGCCAGCAGGATCGCCATCCAGAAGAAGCCGGCGAAGACGAACAGCTTGGTGAGCGGATTGTCGGTCCGGACGTGCATGAAGAACCAGATCACGAGCGACATCTTGAAGAACGCGATCAGGAGCGCGATCACGATGTTGAACGGGCCCAGGTCGATCTGCGCCACCGCGTAGGTGGTGAAGGTCATGATCGTCAGGATGAGCCAGATAATGACGTAGGTGCGAACGGGAGTAACGGGGTGTGCACTCATATCAAAGAATTTTCCGGGTGTGTCCGATCAGGTAAAGCAGGGGGAAGAGGAAGATCCACACGATGTCGACGAAGTGCCAGTAGAGGCCGGACACTTCCACCGGCGTGTAGTAACTGGGGCCGAACCGGCCGCGCCGCGCCATGGCGAAAATAGTTGTCATGATCCCCAGGCCAACGATCATGTGGACAGCATGGAATCCCGTCATGAAAAAGTAAAAGATAAATAGAATCTGGGCCTGGTGGGCGAACTGCGGCGCCTCACTGTAATTCCAATGGCCGCCGAACAGCGGAACCTTCATGTCCACCCAGTGTTCGTGATATTCGAAACCCTTGATCACCAGGAAGCAGACGCCGAAGAACATGGTGACCAGCAACATGAGTTGCAGGACTTTCTGCTGGCCCAGATGCGCGGCGCGCACCGCCAGCGCCATGCTCAAGCTGCTGACGATCAGCACGGCGGTGTTCAGCGCTCCATATAGCGGATTCATGTAGGCGCTGGTGGAGGCGAAAGCTTCCGGGTACATACTGCGATAGATGGTGTAAGCGCCAAACATTCCGCCGAAGAACATGATTTCCGTCAGCAGGAAAACCCACATTCCAAAGGTGGCCGAATCGAACTGCTGGGCCATGTCGTCGAAGTGATGACGTAGCTGCGGTGGATGCTCGGTCGCTACAGCGTGCGTGTCAGCCAACGTGCGCCTCCTCGTGTTTTGCGTATGCGTAGGCTTCTTCCGTGACGATCGGAGTCACGTCGAAATTGAAGGTCGTGGGCGGCGACTGGGTGGTCCATTCCAGACCCTTGGCGCCCCACGGATTGTTGCCGGCCGCCTTGCCGTACTTGAGAGACCAGAGCAAGTAGATGAGCGGGATCAGGAATCCGACGCCCAGCACGGTCGCTCCGGCGGTGGACATCACGTTCAGCACCTGGAACTCAGGCGCATAAGCATGATAGCGGCGCGGCTGGCCCAGATAGCCCAAAATGAACTGCGGGAAGAAAGTCAGGTTGAATCCCACGAACACCAGCAGGGCGGAGAACTTGCCCCAACCCTCCGGATACATTTTGCCGGTGATCTTGGGCCACCAGAAATGCAGCGCGCCCATGTAGGCCACCACCATGCCGCCCACCATTACGTAATGGAAGTGCGCCACCACGAAGTAAGTATCGGTGAGATGCACGTCCATGCCGAGCGTACCCAGGAACAGTCCCGTTAGGCCGCCGATAGTGAACAAGCCAATGAAGCCGAAGGCGTACAGCATGGGCGTATCGAAACTGATGGAGCCGCGGAACATGGTTGCGGTCCAGTTGAAAACCTTGATGGCGGAGGGAATCGCAACCACCATGGTCAACAGCGAAAAGTACAGGCCGGCGTACATAGACATGCCAGTAACGAACATATGATGTCCCCACACCAGGAAGCCGACGATGGCGATCCCCAGGCTGGAGCCGGCGATGAACGAATATCCGAAAATGCCTTTGCGTGAAAAGCAGGTGATCAGTTCGCTGATTACGCCCATCCCGGGCAGAATCATGATGTACACGGCGGGGTGGGAGTAGAACCAGAACATGTGCTGGAACAGAATGGGATCGCCGCCGATGGCGGGATCGAAAATTCCGATGTGGAAGGCCCGCTCCAAGCCGACCAGGGCGAGCGTGATGGCCACCACTGGCGTGCCGAGCACCTGAATCAGCGCAGTGGCATAGTTGGCCCAAACGAAGAGCGGCAGGCGGCCCCAGGTCATGCCGGGGGCGCGCATCTTATGCACCGTGACGATAAAGTTCAGCCCGGTGAGAATGGACGAAAATCCGGCGATGAACACGCCGACGGCCGCTGTGATGACGAAAGTGTTGGAGTAAGTGGTGCTGAACGGCGTGTAGAAGGTCCAGCCCGTATCCACGCCGCCCATGATGATGGCGGCCAGCGCGAACACCGCGCCGGCGATGTAAATGTACCAACTCAGCAGGTTGATGCGCGGGAATGCCAGGTCCTTGGCGCCAATCATCATCGGCACCAGGAAATTGCCGAACGTCGCAGGGATGGACGGAATCAGGAAGAAGAAGATCATCACGATGCCGTGCATGGTGAAGATCTTGTTGTAGGTGTCGGAACTGAACAGATCGCCCTGCGGCGTCAGCAGCTCCGTGCGGATCAGCCCGGCGAAGACTCCGCCCAAGGCAAACATCACGCTGATCGAAATCAGATAGAGAACGGCAATGCGTTTGTGGTCCGTGGTAAACAGCCACGACTTCCACCCGTACTCCGCGTTCAAGTAATTCGGAGTTTCGGCAATTTGAGGTTCTTGTAAAGCTGTGCTCATTGTGTACCGCCATTTTGCTGGGTAACACGCCGGGCTACTTTGACCGGCCGCTCGAATAACGCCGGTTGCACGCCCACTCCCGGTTGCAAACCAACTCCTGGTTGCAAACTCGCGGTGGGAGCACCCGGCGCGTTAGTGATCGCCAGCGATTTAATGTAGACGATTAACTGCAAAATTCCTTCTTCGCTGATCTGGCCCTGGAAGCTCGGCATGACGTTGGGCTTGTAGCCGGCCACGATTTTCGCGTTGGGATTCAAGATCGATTCGCGCAGGTACGCGTCGTCGGCCTCCACGCTTTGCCCGTCGGCCAGCTGTACTCGCGAGCCGTACACGCCGCGCAGAATCGGGCAGCGGCCCTGCCGATCCAGCAGGTGGCACGTGGAGCAGCCCAACTGCTCGAACAGGCGCTCGCCCTGCTGCGCCATAGTACCGCCCATGCCGCCTCCGGCCAGCCAGTTTTGATAATCCGCCGGCTGCATCACGTCCACCCACCCCACCATGCCGGAGTGCTCGGTTCCGCAATACTCCGCGCAGAACAGATGATAGTGACCCACTTTATTGGCGGTGAACCACATGGTGTCGTAATGGCCCGGCACCACATCGTGCTTGATGCGCAGCGCGGGGATAAAGAAGCTGTGGATCACATCCTCGGACGCCAGTGTGATCTTAACCGGCCGTCCGATTGGAACGTGCAGTTCATTGATTTCACGCTGGCCACCCGGATACTGGAGCTTCCACATCCATTGTTTGGCTACCACGTAGACATCCATCGCGTTGGGCGGCGGAACCGCGTTCAGGAAGTAGATCTTGGCGCCCCACCAGAAGAAGGTGAGCATCACCAGGAACGGGATGATGGACCAAGTAATTTCCAACCGCAAAGAACCATGGATGGGCTGCGGCACTTCATCGCCGCGCCGGCGGTACTTGATCGCAAAGACGAAAATGGTGCCAAAGATGAGCACCGACATCACGACGCTCACCACAGTGAGGTAGATATACAGATGATCTACGTCGGTGGCGACGGCAGACGCGGCCTCAGGCCAAAGTGGAAGCTGCATATTCTAGGCGGTCCTCCCGGCGTTGGCGTGCCCGCGCCGCTCCCGCCGGAGCATGATGAACACAAAGCCGAAGAGCATAAGAGCGGTGGCCGTGCCGAGTACCCGGATCACGCGCGAAATGGCCAGTCCATATTTTCCCGTCGTAGGATCGTATTGGCAGCAGAACAACAGCACCTGGTCGGCCAGGTTGCCGATCTTGTTGGAGGAAGCGTCCACCAAACCCAAGCGGAAGTCGCGCGGGTTATAGGCGATCCCATAGAAGTAACGCGAGATCTTGCCTTCGGGCGTAATCACATAGATCGCGCTGGCATGCACGTACTGCTTGGTCTCCTGGTCGTATTTGTAGTGGAATCCCACGGTGTTGGCCAAGGCTTTGATATTGGGCTCATCGCCGGTCAGGAAATGCCAGCCTTCCTTAACGCCTGGGCGATTGTACTTTTCGACGTAGTTGGCTTTTTTCGCGGTGGCGAGCTGCCAGGTCTCCTGGGGATTGAAGCTGACCGTCACCACCTGGTAGTCCGTGCCCACGTTTAACGAGATCTGCTGCATGGCGTGGCTGAGGCCGTTCAGAATCAGATCGCACAGGCCGGGGCACTCGTAGTAAACCAGCGCCAGCACCACGGGTTTGTTGCCGCGGAAATACTGGCCCAGGCGAACGGTCTGTCCGGTCTCGTCGCGGAACGTTAATTCCAGCGGAAGCTGCGCGTTCAGGTTTTGGTCGATCGTGACGCCTTGCTTGAGAGCGGGCAGGTTGCCCGATGCGTTGCCCACGGGTTGTGTCAGGCCCATCTGCCCGGCCGCCGCCACGCTCGAAAACGCCACGGCTATCCAACCGGCGATCCAAAGTTTGTTACTTCGCATTGCTCTTTCCTTCTTTGGCAGGCCCGGGCTCCGGGGCCGGAGCGGGAGGCTTGCGCCCGGCGAGAATATCGTCGAGGTAGTTGTGCGAGGGCAGGCCCTTGGTGGCCAGCATGTCGATCGCACGATCGATCGGGATGCGGACTACGCCATTCTGCTTGTCCACCCAACCGTATGTGTTCAGGATGTGATCTTCGTGCACTCGCAGTTGCTGCAGTTGCTCGTACGGCGCAACTTCAATGCGCGGCTCGGGAGGAATCACGGGGCGCGACAAGCGCGTAGCTTCCGCAGTGCTATAAGTATCGTAAAAGTAGCGGAAAATCCCTACTACGAGCAGGAAGACCAAAAACGTTGCCACTGCCAGAAATGCCAGCGACACCACAATCAGCTTAACGCTGACTTCGGCGTGCTCATGGCCGGCTCCATTCGGGCTCTGATGTACCGTGTGTTCCATTGTCAGTGTCCGTGTCCGTGCGTTGTCACCATCAAGGAATAAGTGTCCCGAGGATCACGCGACGCCAGCAGCGGCCGGGACTTCAAATTCCAGACGAAATAAGCCAGCCAGATACCGCCCAGGCCAATCAGCGCGGCTAAATCGGTCCAGTAAACTTCCAGTCCTCTCTGACGAAACGCGGGTTCTACAATCCAGAATACATCCAGCATTCGCATGATGACGATCCAGATGGCCAGCGTGCGCAGCCGGCTGGCGTTCTTCTTGACAAATCGCAGCAGTAACAGGAAGAAGGGGATGAAGAAATGGAAGATGGCTATGGTCCATCCTATATATCCCCATCCACCGCTGAAGCGGCGAACGTACCAGGGAATTTCGTCCGGCAGATTCTCGGCCCAGATAATCAGGAATTGCGAGAACGACATGTACGCCCACAGCATGGTGAAGGCCAGCATGAGGTTGCCGAGATCGTGATAATGCTGCCGCGTCAGGAAACTGGCGAAGGGCTCGCGTTTGGATAACAGCACCAGCACTGCCACCAGGAACGCAAAGGTGAGCAGCACTTCGCCCACCGTGAACATCCAGCCATAAATAGTGGAGTACCAGTCCGATTCGAGGGACATGATCCAATCGATAAATGCCAGAGAGGTGGTGACCACGAAGACCAATAGGGCCGGGGCGCTGCGTTTCTTGATTCGTTGGAAGAGAGATGGATCGCCGGTACGGTCGTACTCGTTGGCCATCTTCAAAATGCGGAAACCGGAGAAGATCCAGATGGCAAAGTACAGCACGGTTCGAATGATGAACCATGTTGGGTTCAAGTAGGCGGCTTTGTGGCCGGTGGCGAAGTGGTCGGCGCGATAGGTTGCGTCCGTCCACTTGTAGAGCGAGCCGAGCGCGAAGAAGATCGGGATGATCAGCACGAAAACCAGCGGCAGAGTCTTGACGCCGGATTCCACCAAACGGCGAATGGCCACGCCCCAGTTTCCGCCGACGACGTTATGCAGGAAAAAAATGCCCAGGCAGCCGATTGCCAGGCCGGACCAGAAGATATACGCGAACAGATACGATTGCCAGAAATGCGTCGGATTGGTGAACGCGCCGATCGCGCTGATTACCAGCGCCGCAATGCCGACGAATAGGGCGCTGCGCTGCACGCGCTCCATTTGGGGGCGAAGTGTGTCGCTGGGTGTCATTGAGGATTTGCTCCAGAGGGCGGATTTGCTCCTTGAGGATTGGCCGGTGCTGTTCCGGGACCCACCCCGCGCGGCCCGGGCTCCACGGTGAGGGACGGGACTTGATTCGGAGGCACGTCCGCTACGGTCGCGGCCTCGCTCAACTGCAAGGCACGAATGTAGGCGATGATGCGCCAGCGATCGTCCGGCTCCACGCGGGAGGCGTAGCTCGGCATGGCTCCAAATCCGTTGGTGACTACATCAAAGAAGTGTCCGACGGGAGCGTGCACCAGTCTGTCCTCGTAATAGGAGGGAGGCTGGCGGAAGCCTCGTAGAACCACCATGCCGTTGCCGTCTCCCAAGTGACCGTGGCAGGGCGTGCAATATATGTTGAAGCGCTGCTGGCCGCGCTCGATATCCGCCTTGGCGATAGGGATGGGAAACTGGTCGATATCTTCGCCGTCGATCTTGCCGGTGTAGCGTGCGTCGTCGATGCGCAGGTGCCCGCGCGCCACGGTTCCTTCCACCATGGGCCGGGCGGAGCGTTGATCGGAGAAGAAATCACTCGCGGCCAGCGGTTTGTAGCGCGGTTCGTTCTGCATATCCTGGCGGCAAGCCGTGAGCGTAAGGAAGGCCAGTGCACCCGCGCCGAGAAGGATCTTATGGCTCGACCTATTTATCAACTTCGGCCACCTCTTCGGGATTCATTTCTTCGAGGAACGCCTTGGTCTTGGCCATGTCGAACTTGGGGTCGGACGCTTCGATGCACAGGAAGAAACGGTCGATAGATGCGCGGGAAAAATTCGGGACGTTGAACACAGGATGATAGGGCATCGGCAGTTTGTTGAGGGCCAGCATTCCGATGACGGCGCTGAGTGCGGCCAGCAGGACCGTGCATTCAAATGTGATTGGGATGTAAGCCGGCCAGCTATCGAATGGACGTCCCGCGACGTTGTGCGGATAGGCGATCACCGTGATCCACCACAGCAGTCCAAAGCCGCCTGCTGCGCCGCACATGCCGCAAAACAGAACAATGGGAGCCACCCAGTTGCGTCGGAAGCCCACCGCTTCGGCCAAGCCGTCAATGGGCATGGGCGTATAAGCGTCCATGTTGCGATAGCCCGCCGCATAGGCGCGGTTCGCGGCTTCGAGTAACTGCTCGGGGTCTTCAAACTGCGCCATTACCCCGTAGGTTCCGTGCCGATCTGCGAAAGTTTCACCCATGATTTAGTCTCCCTGCGCCGGCGCGGGCGCTGGACCGTCGTCAGTGATGTTAGGCGCGAGATGATGCAGCACTTCGCGCACCTCGAAGATCGAGATCGACGGAAGCACGCGAACAAACAGAGCCATCAGCACCAGGAAGAAACCAAGAGTTCCGATGAAAACCGCCCAGTCCCACTGCGTCGGATAATACATGCCCCAGGAAGAGGGCAGAAAGTCACGGGCCAGGCTGGTGATAACGATGATGAAGCGTTCCAGCCACATGCCGATGTTCACCACGATGGATACAAAGAACAGGCGCGGGATGCTCTGCCGGACCTTTACCGACCACAGCGATTGGGGAATCAGAATATTGCAGAGAATCAGGCTCCAGAAGAAGTAGCGATAGGGGCCGGCGGCGCGATTCATGTACATGAACATTTCATGCGGATTGCCGCTGTACCAGGACATGAACGCTTCCATCGCGTAGCCGTAGGCGACGATCAATCCGGTGCCCAGCATCAGCTTGCCCATGCAATCCAGGTGGCGCATGGTGATCAGATCTTCCAGGTGGAACCATTTTCTGGCCGGAATCGCCAGCGTCACCACCATGGCGAAGCCGGAATAAATGGCGCCGGCGACGAAGTAGGGCGGGAAAATCGTGGTGTGCCAGCCGGGCAGCAAGCTGATTGCGAAGTCGAAGCTAACTACCGTGTGCACCGAAACAACGAGGGGGGTTGCCAGGCCGCCCAAGAGCAGGTAGGCCATCTGATAGCGCGCCCAGTGTTTGGCCGAACCGCGCCAGCCCATGCCGAACATCCCGAAGACGACCTTCTGCCATTGCTTCTTGGCTCGATCGCGCATGGTTGCCAGATCCGGCACCAGGCCGATGTACCAGAAAATCAGCGAAACCGTCAGGTAGGTGGAAACCGCGAACACGTCCCAGATCAGCGGGCTGCGCGGCTGCGGCCACAGCCACATCGAGTTGGCGTAAGGAATCAGCCAATAGGCCAGCCACGGGCGGCCCAGGTGCAGAATCGGGAACATGCCGGCCTGAGCGACGGCGAATAGCGTCATCGCTTCGGAGAATCGATTGATGGAAGTACGCCAGTCCTGTTTGAGCAGGAGCAGAATGGCCGAGATCAGCGTTCCGGCGTGGCCGATACCGATCCACCAGACGAAGTTGACGATGGCAAAGCCCCACGCCACCGGGATGACGATGCCCCACACCCCGACGCCTTTGTAGAACAGCCAGAAGGCGCCCGCCAGCAGGCCCTGCATGGCGACAAAAGCTAAAAACAGGCTGATCCACCATTGTTTCGGCGTCGTCTGGATCGGTTTCAGGACGACGTTGGCGATCTTGTCGGTGACGGTAGTGTTATTAAATCCCGGAGCAATGATTTTGTCCGGTCCGGGGTCGATTACCTTCGGCTCTAGTTCTTCGGTGCTAGGCATTGCCGATCTCCGGGTTGGGGTTGCGCAGGCGGCCCAGGTAGGTGGTTCTGGGCCGCACGTTCAGGTCTTCCAGCAAGCTATAGTTGCGCGCTTGCGCCTTGAGCTGCGCTACGCGGCTCTTGGGATCGTTGATGTCGCCAAAAACGATGGCCTTCGTGGGACAAGCCTGAGCGCAGGCCGGCGTGATTTCGCCGTCGGCGATACGCCGGTTTTCCTTCTCGGACTGGATTTTCACCGCGCTGATGCGCTGGATGCAGTAAGTGCATTTTTCCATCACGCCACGGCTGCGAACCGTGACATTGGGATTCCGCACGCCATACAGGCTCGGAGTGCCCCAATCGGAGTACAGCAGGAAGTTGAAGCGCCGCACTTTATAAGGACAGTTGTTGGAGCAATAGCGGGTGCCCACGCAGCGGTTGTAAACCATCTGATTGATGCCTTCGCCGCTATGCACCGTCGCGGCTACCGGACAAACCAATTCGCACGGAGCGTTCTCACACATCATGCACGGCACGGGCTGGAAGTACACTTCCGGATTGTCCCAATTGCCCTTGAAGTAGCGATCCACGCGCAGCCAGTTCATATGGCGCCCGCGGATCACTTCGATCTTGCCGACCACCGCGATGTTGTTTTCGGACTGGCAGGCCATCATGCAGGACCCGCAGCCGACGCACGAATTCAGGTCGATAGTCATGCCCCACTTGTAGCCCTGATAGCGAAAATCCGGATACAGAGTGAGTTTGTCGGAAATGGGCTTTTGGTCTTCCTTGTGATCGACGAACTGCGGGGTCTTCTTGTATTCGTCCAGCGTGGCGATGCGAATCGGCTCGCCCTCTTCCATGGTCTGGGTGTGCTGCGTAGTGGCGAACTCGTGGCCTCCGCCGACTTTTCTCATCTCCAGGCCGGTATCGTTCCAGGGCGCGGATGAAGTGCGCAGCAGATAGGCGTTGAAGCCGACTTCATTACCTACGTGACCGGCGTAGGTCCGGCCAAAACCGAGATGAACCGTGGCGCTGTTATCGGCGTGCCCGGGCATGATCCAGATGGGCCCGGTAACGGTTCGCCCTTGATATTTCATCTCAACCACGTCGCCGATGTTGAGATTTTTTTGCTGGGAGGTATTGGGACTGATCCAGACGGCGTTGTCCCAGGTCATCTTGTTGGCCGGTTTGGGCAGCTCTTGCAGCCAGCCGTTGTTGGAGAACGATCCGTCCCAGATGGTCGGGTCCGGTCGGAACATAATCTCCATACCCTGCGCCGTCTTCGGCTGAGGCGCCGGCGGCATCTTCGCCATGACGTTGACGGCGGGCACGGCGGTGTTGGGTACCACGCCGTTATACAACGCCTCCTGCCAGAAGACATCGAAATTCGGTGCCTTGGACTGGGTCTGCCAGTAGGCCTGCACCACGTCGTGATCCGATTTGATCGGGCTGGCCGCCCAGCGTTGCGATCACTTCCAACGCGGTCTTGCCGCCATAGAGCGGGGCAATCAGCGGCTGGACGAAACTGACGGTTCCGTCGAACGCGCGAACATCGCCCCACGATTCCAGATAATGCGCTTCGGGAACCTGCCAGACGCATTGCCGGCCGGTTTCATCGGCATACAGCCCGAGATAGGCTTTCCAATAGACGTTTTTCAGCGCTCCGGCGAAGTCCAAATCGGCCGGCGCGCTGTAAATCGGGTTGCCGCCCAGGATCAACAGCGTTTCCACGGTGCCGGCTTTCATGTCGGCGACAAGCTGGCGGATGGAATCCTGCTGATCGGCGGGATTGCCTTCGATGGGTTCGGTGTATTTTACCGTTTTCCCGACGTTGCCCAGCGCCTGGTTCATAGCATGTGCCAGGGCGTGAACGGCAGGTGGTTGATAATCTCCGGCGATCACCAGGCAAGAACCCTTGTGCGCTTGCAGATCGCGCGCGATGGCCGCAACCTCTTTATTCTTTCCGCTGGACTGTCCGCCCAAACCAAGCGCCGCGGCCAGATCCCAAGCCCAGCCTTCGATATCGCCGGCTGGAAGCACGAAGAGGTGATCCGCCATGCTGGCGGTGGGAGAAGGAGATGGCTCTACCACGTACAGCCGATTCTGCACCGTCTCGCTCGGCGGCGTTCCTTCCGCTTGCACCTGAGGCGGCAGAACCACGGGTCCGCGATTCTCCGTCGCATACTGCGCGGATTGATTCACCCGCGGCGCCGATGGCCCGTCCTGGTAGCCTTCTTGCCAATCTTCCTTCGGTTGCGGCGTGTGCGTCACATTGCTCTGGACGCGCCGCTTGTCGGCGAACTGGCGCGCCAGACGCAGATTGCCGGGGCCGCAAGCCAGGAAATCCGCATCGATGGAAACAATCACATCGGCCTGGCTCAGATCGTAAATGGTGTTGACCGGACGGCCGAACGCCTGCATCGCGCCTTGGTAGGCACTGTGTCGGCCGGCGACTTCATACTGATGCCATTTGGCTCCGGGAAATTCTTTCAGGATTGCGTTGATCCCGGCAGTCAGCGTCGGCGAAGTCACCGTTTCGGTGAGAATCCGCAGGCCGTTGCCTTTCTTGAGAACCGCCTCTTCGCGCCGAGCCGCTACGTCAGCCTGAAACCCAACCCAGGAGTCGATGTACCCCTGCTTGGTCACGGCCTGCGCGCGGTCCGGATCGTACATCGTCAGGATGGAGGCCTGCTGGAAGTAATCCGAAGCGCCCAGGCTTCCCGGATGATCGGGATTGCCTTCAATCTTGGTAGGCCGGCCCAGGTGGCTGGTGATCACCAAACCGGTGCCCACGCCGCCCATCTGCATCGCGGTGGCGAAATAGAGTGGAATTCCCGGAACGAACTCTTCCGGCTGGCGGACGTAAGGGACGATGACCTCTTTGGGCTGCTTGGTGCAGGCGGTGATGCCGGCAAACGCCAGCGATGCAGCGGCCAGCTTCAAAAAATTGCGGCGGTGGTCAGCGTCCAACCAGTTGGGCGTTCGATCGGCGAGTTCGTCGTCGAGGAAAGCTTGAAACTCCTTGGTCTCCGCGAGTTCTTCCAGGCTCTTCCAGTACAGTGGTCCCTGGGCTGTTTCCAGCCGAGCCCGGATCTTGTCTAGGTCAAGAGCGGGTTTGTCATTCATGAGTGCAAGTCATCATTAGCGCGAGTCACCTTTAGTGCAAGTCACCATTGGGGCAAGTCATCATTGGGGCAAGTCATCATCGGTGGCAAGTGTAACAGTCCGTCAAACTTTGGATGTGATTTTCCTTCACGAGCTTGAGCCCGAGCTCTTCCTGATTCGCCGGCGGCTCATAAGCCATGTTGAAAACCTGGTCGCGCGGGCGAACATACTTCTCGGGATTGCGGTGACAATTGATGCACCAGTTCATGTAAAGCGTGTTCTCTTTGTACATCAGGGGCATCTGGTCGACGCGGCCATGGCAGGTGGAGCATCCGACGCCCTTGTTGATATGGATACTGTGGTTGAAGTATACGAAATCCGGCAGGTCGTGTACACGGGTCCATTGCAGCGACTCGCCCGTGCGGAAGCTGGCGCGCACCGGCTCCAGGATCTCCGCGTTGGTCCAGATCTGCGAATGACAGCTCATGCAGATCTCGGTAGCCGGGAGGCCGGCGAACGACGACGTCTCTACCGACGTGTGGCAATAGCGGCAATCGATGCCGTCGTCTGTGACGTGGTGTTTGTGGCTGAAGGGAACGGGCTGCTCTTTGACTACATGGACGTCCGTGATGTAACGGCCACGGTCCATCGTGTAGGCCACGGTAATCAATCCGCCGATTGCGAGAACCGCGCCCGCAAGGCTTATTTTGGAGATGCTATTTGCGCTTCTGTGGAAAAGCTGGGCCATCCAGTTCGTCCTGTACGACCCACTATGGTAAATCAGTTTGCGCTAGAATTGCAAAAAATATTATGGGGCAAGTTTAATGTAATTTGTCTTACTATGAAAGCTGGATTTCTGATCCTGGGGAGTGATCACGCAGCGAAACGCTTGTTGACTGCGCGGCGTGCGCGAAGCAGACGGATTCGAACGGCGGTTTCGGTCCATCCGTGTGCGCGAGCGATCTCTTGGACCTTGTAGCCTTCCAGGTAATGCCGGGTCAGGACCATGCGATCGTTCTTTTTGCAGGTTTTCAGAATCCGCCGAACGTCGATGGCGGCCAGATTCACCTTGGGGGGCGTGGGCAATTCGGGAAGCGTCTGCAGGAACGGTTCGCGGCGCATGCAGCTGCGATGAATATTCAGCGCGATGCTGTTCATCCAGGTGAGCACCATGTTCGGATCGCGCAATTGGCCGAGGCGTTCCCACCCCTTCACCCAGGCGGCTTGCGCCGTCTCTTGCGCTGAATCATACGACAGGCCGCGGGATACCAAGAAACGCACCGTCAGGTTGTAGCCCTTTTTGTAAGCGGCACCGTAGTCTTCTCGTGTCATGTTGCCCTAACTCCCTTTGTTGGAACGAATTTGCCGTCGTCGGCGTTCGTTTCACAAGAAAAGCAGTTTCAGTACCACCGGGGCTGATTACTGGCGCGGAAGACTAAGTTATTTGGACCCAAAGGCTTATGGGATAAATCGGGCAGCGATTCGCTGATTGGTTACCACGCAAGAATTTCTGGACGGGCAAAATTTTCCGGAAACCAAAATCCAAAATCTTCAGAGCACGCGGGTTTTGGGAAGCATGAAGACCATGTAGTCTTCGTCGACGTACTCATCGCCCGAGCCATCGCACAGTTTGAGCGCGCCACGCTCATGTCCGAAGATCGTGAACCCGAGAGACGAGTAGAGGCGCTTGGCCGCACCTTGATGATCGCCAACAGTCAGGATGATTTGTTCCAGCCCGGAAAGCGATGCGGCGCGCTGCAGCACTTCGGCGAGTAAGCGCCGGGCGATCCCTTGGCCGCGATGGTTTTGGTCGACAAACACACCCCAAATCCTGGCCTTGTGGCGCTGTTTGCGGCGTGTGTTCCGGTCGAGGCCCACGGTGCCCACCAATTGTCCGCCTACAAAAGCGCCCAGCACGTAATTGTCGCCGCTGGCGGCGGAAAGGCGCTTGCGGACAACATCGAGCGGCGTCGCGCGATGCTCTTCGGCGGACTCGCCGAACGCGCGCGGCTCCAGTTCCAGAGCCTGGAGACGCAAGCGCCAGAAGTCCTCGGCATCTTGCGCCCCGAGGGTGCGAATCTCTATATTCATTACTTGGGCCAGTTTTGTATGCCCGGTACGCGCCGCGTCATTGCCGCCGCCCTGTGTATGGCTTTCGCCGTTGTCCTGGTGAACGCCTCGACTCGCTTCCTGTTTGCCCAAACAGCTGCTCCGCTAGCTGCCCCAACATCCCCGGACCCGCCCGCGCCCGATCCCGCCGAGCAGAAGAAGATTCTGGCCGATGCCACCGATTATGCGTTCCACCACGAACGCAATCTGCCAAACTTCCTCTGCCTCCAAACCACTCGCCGCTTCCAGGACTTTCAAAATCGCGACGAATGGCGGCCGCTGGACATCATTGTAGAGCGGCTTTCCTATTTTGAACACCAGGAAAACTACAAAGTTATAGAAATTAACGGAGTTCCTTCCAGCATCGAGCACAACAAGCTGGGCGGCGCGTCCTCATCGGGCGAGTTCGGCTCCGTCATGAAGGGCATTTTCGCGCCTGAGACCGCGGCGGAGTTCCGCTGGCAAACCTGGTTCAGGCTGCGCGGGCGCAAGATGCATGTGTATGCGTACCATGTGGCGGCCGCGAAGTCGGACTATCACGTCGTGGTGCCGGAACTGGCCAAGGATCTGGTGACCGCCTACCACGGATTGATCTTCATCGACGACCGCAAGCATTTCATCCACCGCATCACGCTGCACGCCGATGGAATCCCGCCGGGGTTCCCGATTCAAGACGTCAGCCTGATGCTGGATTATGACTATACGCGCATCGGGGATGCCGACTATCTTCTGCCGCTGAACTTTGAGCTGCGTTCGCGGGAGGGCAATGTGGCCATCAAGAACGATGTGGATTACGACGATTATCGCAAGTTTACGGCGGATTCGAGCGTCAGTTTTGGGGCTGCCGATGCGCCGGGCGAGTCCCCGAAGAAATAGCTCCGCCGCTCAGACGAAGGCGGTGGTTTTGATGCCGGAAATCTCAAACTGCTTGCGGCAGCGCATGTTCTTGCACATCACCTTATCGTCCAGCAGCACCATGTAGCTGGCGGCCTTCTTGAACTTCGCGCGGTCGCGCTCGTCGGCATGTCCGGGTAGCCGGTCTACTTTGCTTCGCAGCAGCCAGCGCAGATCATATGTTTCCGAGCCGCGGCAAAAAGGGCAGTGCAAAGTAGCGGACTTCTTGGTCTCGGATTCTTTGTAAAAGGCTCGTTCATCCATGGTCGTTCCGATCTTATCCTAAACCGCGGCGAGGGCCGGCGCTTTCACCAAACTTGCGTCCAGCAGCCGGGCGAACTCGTCCACGTCCGATTTGCCGATGTTCAGCGGCGGCGAGAAACGCAGAACATTGCCGTGGAGTCCGCCCTTGCCGAGGATAATCCCGTTTTCACGCGCTGCTTCCATAACGGCCAGGGCCTGCGCCACGGCCGGCGTCTTGCTCACCGGGTCCTCCACCAACTCGATGGCCTGCAGCAGGCCCATGCCGCGTACGTCGCCGATGATGGGATGCTTGGCCTGCAGCTCGAGTAATTTGCCGCGAAAATGCGCGCCTACTTCGGCCGCATTGATGGACAGCTTGTGGTCCTCAATGAAGTCGATCACTGCTTTGGCGGCGGTGGTCGCGATGGGGTTGCCGCCGAAGGTGGAAATACTGGCGCCGCGCACCGAGTCGGCGATCTCTGGGCGCGCGACGGTCAGGCCGATGGGGAAGCCGTTCGCCAGGCCTTTGGCGCTGGTGATGATGTCCGGCTGTACGCCCCACTGCTCGATGCCGAACCACTTGCCGCCCGTGCGGCCCCACCCGGTTTGGACTTCGTCGCTGATAAACACGCCGCCGTGCTTCTTCACAGTCTCGGCCACGATGGGGAAATATTCTTTGGGCGGCGTCACGAAGCCGGCCACGCCTTGAATCGGCTCGGCGATAAATCCCGCGATTCGTCCGGAGGTGGTGGTGCGGATTACTTCTCCCACATCCTGCGCGCAGCGCACTTCGCAGGAAGGATACGAAAGGCCATAGGGGCAGCGGTAGCAATAGGCATTCACCGCGTGAACGATTCCGGCTTGTGTCACCGGGCCCAGCCGCCAGGTGGACTGCGCACTCAGCCCCATCGCCAGGGACGACCGGCCGTGATAGGCGTAGCGCAGAGCGACGATCTCGGTGGATCCCGTATAACAACGCGCCGCCAGGATTGCGGTTTCGTTCGCTTCGGTTCCGCTGCTGGTGAAAAACGATTTGGTCAGCTTCCCGCCGGGCGTGATTTGGGCCAGCTTCTTGGCGAGCGCCACCTGCGGCTCATTCGCGAAGACCGTGGATACGTGCTGCAGGCGATCCATCTGCGCGTGGACTTTCCGGTTTACGTCGTCGTTGCAGTGGCCCACGCTGACCGTGACGATGCCGCCGAAAAAATCCAGGTATTGCCTGCCGTCCGCGTCCCAGACATATTGATTCTTGGCGCGGGAGATGACGAGCGGCTGTTGGTAGTAATGAAAAACGCAAGGAAACAGGTGCTCGCTCTGGGCCAGCAGGATCTCGTCTTTGGTCATCGGTGGGGTCATGTTTGATTTTAGTATTTAACGCTCCCGGATGTTCGCGCATCAGTTCTTCGCAATTGTGCGAACACTGTGAACGAAAGCCCTGGCGTTCACAGGAGTGTGAACGCGGCACGCAGGAGTGCGTGCGCCACGCGCGGCGCCCAACCACCCAAAACACAACTGCAATCAGATGTTCAGTTCGCGCGGGAACACCACAGTATGCACGCGCTACACTCGATCGATGAAGATCGCGCTGGACGCGACTCCTTTGACCGTTCCGAGCGGCGGGGTGCGCCGCTACACCGAGGAACTGACCCGCGCGCTGTGCGACACCTTTCCCGACGATCAGTTCTGGTTGCTTTCGGACCAGCGCTTTGAGCTTCCACTTACTCGCGCGAACCTAAAGACCGGCCAGGGTCCGCGCAACATGCTGGAACGGCGCTGGTGGTCCTGGGGTTTGCAGGGCGAAATCTCGCGCCTGGGCATCGACGTCTTTCATGGGACCGATTTTGCGGTCCCCTATCTCCCGCTGCGGCCCAGCGTGATGATGCTGCACGATCTTTCACCGTGGCTGGATCCGGCCTGGCACTCCGAGTCCGATCGTATTCGCAATCGCACTCCGATGTTGCTGCGGTTGGGTCTGGCTACCATGGCGATCACGCCGTCGGAAGCCATCCGCCGCGCGGCCATCGAACGTTTTCATCTGCAGCGCGAGCGCGTGGTGGCCGTGCCGCACGCTGCCAGCGCATGTTTTCGTCCGGCGCCGGGACCCGGCCGCAATCCGCCCTACCTGTTATATGTCGGCACGCTCGAGCCGAGAAAAAATATCGGCTTAATTCTCGATCTGTGGCGCGAGCTTCGCCGCACGCATTCCGTCGATCTGGTCCTGGCGGGCCGGCGCCGCGCGGATTTTCCCGAAATTCCTCCCGAATCGGGACTGCGGGTGATCGGCCTGACGCCGGAACAGGATCTGCCCGCCTTGTACTCCGGCGCCGTGGCTTGCCTGTATCCGTCTTACTATGAGGGATTCGGATTGCCGGTGCTCGAAGCCATGCAGTGTGGGGCGGTAGTGATTGCTTCGCGCGATCCTGCGATCATCGAAGTGGCGGCCGACGCTGCGATTTTGCTTGATATTCGCGACCGCGAGCGCTGGATGGACGCAGTGCGATCGGCCGTGGAGCAGCCGGAACAGATGCGCGGGCTGCGCGAAAAGGCTCTGTTGAGAGCGGGGGATTTTTCTTGGACCAAAACTGCCAGACTCACAAGAGCCGTGTATGAGCACGCCGTTCGGCGCTTCCGGAAATAGAGCCGCTTCCGGAAATAAACCGAAAGTCCTGTTCCTGGCCGGCGAAGCGCCCTATCCGACCATCGGCGGAGGTCCCATCCGGGCAAGTTCGGTGCTCGAATACCTGGCGCGGCGATTTTCGGTGCACGGCATTTTTTTCCGCGAGCCAGGCGCGCCCCATCCCGGGGCCGCGATTCCGCCGGGCCGTCAGGATCGCGTGGATGTGATCGATCTGCCATTTCACTCCAAGCGTCCCCTGGCACGCGTACTACGCAATGCCGCGCGGCTGGCAGGGAATCGCCCGCCGTTGCTGGATCGCTTCGCCGGTTTCGAAGCTCCCATCGCACGTTTGGTGTCCGGGCAGCGCTACGAAGCCGCATTCATCGAACAGTTCTGGTGCGCCCCGTATGTCGAACAGGTGCGTCCCAGCGCCCAGCGGGTGATTCTGGATGTTTACAATATCGAATCGGAATGGCACCGCAGCATGGCTTCCTCGGAAAGCGGATTGCTGGCCTGGAGCCACGCCCGATTCGCTCAAGCCGCGCTGGAGTTGGAGCGTTACTGGTTGCCCCGCTTCGATCGCATTCTGGCCACGTCATGTCACGACGCGCAATTGATGCAGTCGATTGCTCCGGCCGCTAAGGTGACGGTCTATCCCAACGCGCTTCCGCTTGTGGTTCCACCGCCCCGCTCAGAGCGGCCCGAGATCATCTTCAGCGGCAATCTGGAATATGCGCCCAACGTCGCGGCGGTGCGGTTTTTTCATCGCAACGTGTGGCCCGCGCTGCAGTCGCGCTGGCCGGGGCTGAAGTGGAAGATCTTAAGCAAAAATCCGGGATCATTCCGTGATTTACCGGCCCGCGATTCGAGCATCGAGATCACCGGCTTTGTGGAAGACGCGGTGGCCGTGATCGCGCAATCCCGAGTGGCGGTGGTTCCACTGTTCGCTGGTAGCGGAACGCGCATCAAGATTCTGGAGGCGTGGGCCGCCGGCACTCCCGTGGTGTCCACCACGCTGGGCGCACAGGGGCTGGAGTATCGCGACCGCGAACATCTGGTCCTGGCCGACGATGCCGAAAGTTTCACCGCGGCTGTGTCCGAACTGTTCGCGCTGCCGGTGAATCGCGAACGAATCGGAGCGGCTGGCCGCAGGCTCTACGAGGAGCAATATACCTGGCCGACGGTTTGGAAGGACCTGGCCGCGGTGCTCGACGAATGATTTTTGTCATCCGCGGTCACCGGTAACGCCGGACGCGGTGGGCGATCTAACTACATAGAATACCGCCCTCTATAACTCCAAATGAAAATTCGGCAAGGACTTGGTTAAGAAATGCATGTAACATGAACCTATGTGAATGCTGCCGTGATGTAAACGTTTGGTGAACGGCCCGTTCGAAACGGGAAACCCTCTATACTGGAGAAGGTCATGCGTTTTTCGGTAGACGCTCACGCAATCGGACAGCACTTAACGGGGAACGAAACATACATCAGAAACCTTTTGAATTGTTTCGAGGTGCTGGATCGTGAAGCGGACTTTGTAACTTACATTTCGCGCGAAGAAGCAGTCGCCGATGTGCCTGCGCGCTTCGAGAAGAAGCGCGTCTCGGTGAATCCATACGTGCGCCTCGGCTATGATCTGCCAAGGCGAGTGGCCGAAGATCGGCCCAGTCTGTTGCACGTGCAGTACACCGGGCCGCTCACCTGCTCGGCGCCGATTGTGGTCAGCGTGCACGATGTCAGCTTCCTGGAACATCCCGAGTACTTTACGTCGTTCCGCGCGCTGCAATTGCGTTTGACCGTCCGGCGCACCGTCCAGTCCGCTTCCTGCGTCCTGACGCCCAGCGAATTTTCGAAACGGCGAATTTTGGATGCGTACCAGCTTCCGGACGATAAGGTGGTTGTGCTGCCGAATGGCGTCAGCTCGGTGTTCCATCCGGTGGCTCGCGAAGCCGCGCAACGAAGCATGAGCACAGCGCTGCCGCAGGCGCCGTTCATCTTGACCGTCGGCGATCTTCAGCCACGCAAAAACCACCTGGGGTTGATCCGCGCCTTCGAGGATCTCATTCGCGCCCATCCGCAGTTACCGCACCACTTGTTGATCGTGGGCAAAGAGACGTGGCACGCGGACACCGTGCGCGCGGCCGCTAAAAAGTCGCACGTGGCGGATCGCATCCACTTCACCGGTTTTGTGGAAGATGAAGAATTGCGGCGGCTGTATGGCGCCTGTGATCTGTTGGTTTATCCTTCGTTTTATGAAGGCTTCGGATTGCCGATTCTGGAGGCCATGGCCTGCGGACGCGCCGTGGCGTGCTCCAACACCTCCGCCATGCCCGAAGTGGCGGACTCGGCGGCGCTGCTGTTCGATCCCTGCTCCCAACGCGAGCTCGTCTTTGCCATGCGCGATCTGTTGTTAAATCCGGAACTCCGCCAGCGGATGGAACGTCTGGGAGTGCAGCGGGCGGCGATGTTCAGTTGGACCAGCAGCGCGGCTAAGACTTTGGATCTGTATTACGCCGTGGCCGGCGCGGCTTCGAAAGCTCCGGCGGCGGTCCGCAGACATAATTCGGTTGTTCGCCGATGAATTACATGAAGTTGGTAAATCTCACGCCGCCCTTGCTGCTTTCCGCGCTGGCGCTTTTCGCGGCGCCCGTGGCTGAATCCAGTCTTCCGAATGAGACCCTGCACTACAACGTCAACTGGCCGAGCGGCTTGAATTTGGGCGAAGCGACCTTGAGCGCTTCCAGTTCGCGTGACGCCGCCGCGGGGGACCGCATGCATTTTCAATTCGACGTTGACGCCCAGGTTCCCGGATTTGCCGTAAACGATCGATTTCGCTCGGCTGCTTCAGGAAGCTTTTGCTCGGCCGAGTTTCAAAAAAACACTTCTCACGGTACTAAGAAGGTGGACGACACCGAAACGTTCGATCCGAACACCGGTACCGTCACTCGCGGATCGGGCTCCGGGCAGTCCGAGATAAACGCCAACGCCTGCGGCAAGGATGCTCTGGCATTCCTTTATTTCGTGCGCCAGGAGTTGAGCCAGGGCCGGCTTCCTCCGCGCGAAACCGTCTTCTTCGGAGCCCCTTATGAGATTCAGTTGGATTTCAGCCGGCACCGAGAGCGTGAAGATCGGAAACAAGCCGGTGGACACCGAGCACGTGAAGGCATCCGTTACCGGGCCCTCCTCCAATATCCATTTCGATCTGTTCTTTTTGAAGGACCCAGCCCGCACGCTCGCCCTGGTACGCGTTCCCTTCGCGATGGGCACGTTTTCGATGGAACTGGCGAAATAGGCCCCGACGGAATCGTGGCAATTAAGGTAGCTTTCTTCTCCCCCCTTCCTCCCGCGCGCAGTGGCATTGCCGATTATTCGGCCGCGCTGCTCAATGAATTGAAGAAGCTGGTGGACGTGGAGGTGTTCGCGTCCAAGCCGCTATCATTCAATCCCAAGAATTTTGACGTCACGCTGTACCAGGTGGGCAACAACGTTTATCACGACTTTTGTTATGAAACGGCGATGGACCATCCCGGCGTGGTGGTGGTGCATGAAGCCAACCTCCATCATTTGATCGCCGACCTCACCATCAAGCGCGGCGATTGGGATGCTTACATGCGCGCCGTGGAGCAGGAAGGCAGCGCGGAAGACCTGGCTTATGCGGATCGCGTCCGGCGGCTGGAAGTGGGGCCCGATTACGAAGGCGTTCCCATGCTCCGCCAGTTGCTGAGCCGGTCCAAAGCGGCCATCGTGCACAGCGGTTGCGTGGAGTCCGAATTGCGCGGCGCGGGATTTTCGGGGGCGGTGGCTCGCATCCCGCATGGCGCTTGGATTCCGGACGCCAGCCGCTTGGACTTTCGCGAGCGTCTGGGGCTGGACGAAACCACGCCGCTGATCGGCATCTTCGGTTTCTTGAAACCGTACAAGCGGATTGCCGAATCGCTGCGGGCCTTCCGCAGGTTGGTGCGCGTACAACCATCGGCCAAAATGATTTTGGTGGGTGAACCGCATCCCGAGCTGCAATTGGAATCGCTGATTCGGTCGCTGGATCTGGGGCTGCACGTACGTATGCTCGGGTTCCGTCCCATCGAGGAGTTCGTGGGCTATCTGGCGGCCTGCGATATCGTCCTGAATCTACGTTATCCAACCGTCGGCGAGAACTCGGGAACGTTGATGCGGGCCCTCGGCCTGGGCAAAGCGGTGGTGGTTTCAGAAGTGGGATCTTTCAGCGAGCTTCCGGAATCCATCTGCTTGAAAGCTCCGGTGGATGCTAGCGAAGAGGATCATCTTTTCGAATATCTCAATTTGCTGGTTAGCCGTCCCGAGGTGCGCAAGGCGCTGGGTGCGCGGGCGCGGGAATGGGTGGAGACCGAGTGTACCTGGCCCCAAGTGGCGCGGCGCTACGCTGACTTTCTGGAGCGCATCGCGAGAAACGGTGGCACGCGCGTGGAAGCGGAGACCCCGGCCGCGGAGGCCGCCGCCATCGTGGAGCGGGTGCGCGTAGAGCCGGAATATATTCTCTCGTGGGCGCCCGACCAGGCAGCCAAAGGTTACATCGAAACGCATCTCACGCGTTTCGAAAAAACGCTCGCCATCACGCCGCCCGGCGGGCCCCAGGATCGCATTCTCGAAATGGGCGCGTACCTGCAAATCACCCCGGCCCTGAAGACGCGTCTCGGTTATGGTGAGGTGCGGGGCTGCTATTACGGCCCGGCCGGCAATGTAGATCAGCGCGGCGTGCAGTCCGTCGACGGCGAGCGGTTCGATTGCACGCTCGAATTATTTGATGCGGAGAAGGATCGCTTTCCTTACGACGACGGCTATTTCTCCACGGTGCTGTGCTGCGAGCTGGTGGAGCACCTGAGGGAAGATCCGATGCACATGATGGCGGAGATCAACCGGATCCTGCGGCCCGGCGGACACCTGGTTCTGACCACGCCGAATATCGGATCGCTGCGCGCGATCGCGGCGATTCTGGCGGGCTATCATCCTGGATTTTTCCCCGCCTATATTCGCCCGCGCGTGGAGGGCGAAGAGCCGGAAGCGCGCCATAATCGCGAATACACGGCGCGCGAAATCGTGCACTTGTTCCATTACGCCGGGTTCGACATGACGCTGCTCGAAACCGGACCGTTCCGCAGCGAGCCCAAGCCGGAACACGAGTGGGTGAAGCATTTGCTGGCGCGCTACGAAATGGCCGAGGATCTGCGCGGCGATGGAATCTACGCGGTGGGCCGCAAAATCGGTCCCGTGTGCGAGCGCTATCCGGCGTGGTTGTATCAATGAGCAAAGCCGAATATCGCGATGCTCGAGTTTCGGTCCGCGACTCGGAACTGGAAGTCTCGCTCGGGATCGCAAACAAGTCCGGTGAGACCTGGACGCCGGAAACCTTCTCGCTGGCCTGGCAACTCTTCGATCCGCAATCGAACCTGTTCATCGAGGAAGGCGTGTGGACGCCCGTCGCCCGTGATGTTGCCCCGGGTGAGACCGCGCAATTCGAAATCTCGATCCCGTTTTCTTCGGGATCCGGCGGCTACGAGATTTATGTCTCGCACGTACAGCCTTCCGGAGGCTGGGCGTACGCGCGCGGCGAATCGTTTCTGCGAATTTTGGTGGAAGCTCCCGCGGACGGGTCGGACGGCCAGCTTCGCGTTCTGGCCCAAGAGATCACCACGGTCCGCTCGCTGCGCTGGCGGCGCATCTGGGCCGCGCTGCCCAGGCTCTTCGCCACGCCGCTGCGTACCATCGCTCAGAACCACCGGCTGATCCGGTCCATGGCGCGGCGCGACATTCTGGCTCGCTATCGCGGATCCTTTGGCGACGTGTTTTGGACGGTTCTCAATCCTCTGTTGCTGATGTCGACGTACTTCTTCGTCTTCGGCATCGTGCTGCAAAGCCGTTTCGGAGCCGACCAAAGCCGCACCGGTTTCGCGCTCTATTTCCTGGCGGGCATGTTGCCCTGGCTCGCGTTCTCCGAACCCGTGGGACGCGCGGCTACAGTGATTTTGGAACACCGCAATTTCGTCAAGAAGCTGGTTTTTCCGCTCGACACGCTGCCGGTGAATCAGGTGGTTTCCGGATTGGTAACCGAACTTTTCGCGGCCGGAGTGTTCGTAGCCGGATTGCTGATTATTCGCCACAGCGTCCCCGCGGCGGTGTTGTGGCTGCCAGTCTTGCTGATTCCTCAGTTGTTGTTCACGCTGGGCATCTGCTGGTTTCTGGCCGCGCTCGGCGTGTACATGCGCGATCTGGGCCAGATTATGGCGCTGGTTCTGACCATGTGGTTTTTCATCACGCCCATTTGCTACCAGGAGTCGGCTACTCTGTCGCCCGCCATCTCGACGGTGATGCGCCAGAATCCGCTGTACGTGCTGGTGCGCGGCTATCGCGCGGTGTTTCTGGAAGGGCACGCTCCGGAACTTTTGCCGCTGGTGAAACTGTGGGCTATCGCGCTGGTATTGTTTTTCCTGGGGCATGTGTGGTTTTATCGTCTGCGGAAAAGCTTCGCCGACGTGATCTGATCCCCTGTGCTAGAATCGCCAACGCGATGGACCATTACCAGTGGGATAAGGTGCAAAGGGAAAAGCTGAACGCTTCCCTGGAGCGCCAGGCCATCCACAGCGACAACATGACCGTGGCGCGGATGTACCTCCGCAAGGGCTGCCTGGTCCCGGAGCACAGTCACCACAACGAGCAGATCTCAATGATGGAACAGGGCTCGGCGAAGTTTGTGCTCGCGGGCGTCGAACGCATCATGAATGCCGGTGAAGTGATCCGCATTCCTCCCAACGTGCCGCATTACGTGGAAGCGATGGAGGATTGTGTCGCCTTGGACCTGTTTTCGCCGCGCCGTGAAGATTGGATTCGCGGCGACGATTCATACTTGCGAAAGTAAATTCGGGCGCGGCACTTATTTGATCGCAAGCACCGCGTCCAGGTAGGCGCCCGTAACGCGGCTCTCCACTTTCGAAAATCCCGCCGCGCGTAGCAGCGTTTCATATTCGGCAGCCGAGCGCTCGCGGCCTTCAGTGCCGACCAGCATATTCAGCGATTGCATGTGCGCTGGGACGTTCTCCGGCGTCAGCAGCTTCTCGGCGATCAGCAGGCCGGCGCCTTCCCTCAGCGCCGCGAAGATCCTGGCCAGCAGGCGGTGGATTTTTTCGTCCGACCAATCGTGCAGAATCCTTCCCACGCTATAGAGGTCGGCCTCGGGCAGCGGATCGCTGAAGAAGTCGCCGGCGATGGTTCCCGGATACAGCTTGGCCACCTCCGGCAGATCGAACACCTGCGCCTGCATTTGTGGATATCGCTCGCGAACGGCCTCCGCCAAATGACCGCTCGCCCCGCCCAGATCGATCAAGTGGTGAAAGCGGCTGAGATCGAACGCCGCTGCAACGGCCGGCGAACTGAGGCGCCCGAATCCGTGCATCCCGTTCAGGAAGTCGCGCTTGGCTTCATCGGTGCGGAAGAAACCTGAAAAAATTCCGCCTTCCACGCCGAATGTCTGGTTCCAGCGCGGCGTGCCCTCGCGCACCGCGTCTTCCAGATGCGCCCACATCGGAAAGAGCGCCTCGTCTGAGTAACGAATGTAGCCGGCCAGCGAATCCGGACTGTCGGATCGCAGGTATTTATCGGATTGTGCCGTGTTGACGTAGGCGCCAGCGCGCTTTTCGAGCAGCCCCAGGGCCACGCAGGCATCCAGCAATCTCGGCAGCGCCTTAAAATCGGCCGGCCGCACACCATCAAAAATGCCGAGTTTCACCGCCACGAACATCGCCTTCGAGCGGCGGAACGCGTCGATCAGTTCAAGAATGTTGTCGGGTGTGGTCATAACCTATCGGCTTCACTGCGCGGCCTTGAAAACGCACCAACCCCGGCCTGCCCTTGGTAATGCTGCCGATTCGAATACCCGGCGCTTTCACTCGCGGCGGCGCCGTGTACAGCAGTTCGTAATCTTCGCCATCATGCAGCGCCTGATCCAAGGTCGCGTCCGGGAGCATGGGGATCGTGTGCAACTCCGCGGCGACGCCGGAAGCCTTGCACAGCCGATGCAGATCGAGCGCCAGCCCGTCGCTGATGTCCATGCAAGCGGTGGCCACTCCCACCAGCTTGCGGCCGAGTTCCAGACGAGGCTCGATCGCGCCCTTGTTGCGCCATCCGCCCAGCGGCCCTGAAACGTACAGCACATCGCCCGGGCGCGCTCCAGAGCGTAGGAGTGCCTTACCTTTCGCAACGGAGCCGCACAGCATGACATCACAGACGAACTGATTAGCATGGGAAATGTCGCCGCCGGCCAGTGACGTCTTCGTTTTCCGCAACAACTTATAGACGCCGCGATAGAATCCGTCGATCCAGCGCTGGTCTGTCCAGGGCGCCAGCGCCATCGATACAAGACAGTACAGCGGAGTTCCGCCCATGGCTGCGATATCGCTCAAACTCCGTGCCACCGCCCGTGCGCCGATCTCTTCCGCGCTGCGCTCGCGCGTGAAATGGACGCCTTCGATGCTGAGATCGGCTTTGAGCAGCAGATCCTGGCCCGTGGGCGATGGGATCACCGCGCAATCATCGCCGATCAGCGTGGAACGGCGGCGAAGCTTCTCGATGATGCTGTCTTCTGTCACGATCTCCGCCGTTACAAAGCTGCGGCGACCAAGCCCGAAGGCAACTCTTCGCCAAACACTTTGCCGAGATCCTCTTCGGCTTCGCCTTCGAGCGCGGGCAAGAGAGCTTCCGGAATCCGCTTGCGAATCATTTCCAGCGTGGCCGGGCTCAGATCGCGCGTAGAATCGCCCGTGCGCCGCGCGATTGCGACGATGGCGTCCTCGGCTTTCGGAACCTTGAGCAGCGCCTCCACCCAGCGCGTGGCCGCTTGCACCGGGAGTACTTGATTGATTGGACCGTAGAACAGTTTCCGCGCGCCCAGCCGTGAGAGGCACCACAGCCCGGTGTCCACCAGGTCGCCCTTCTTCACTTGCGCGAGCAACCCGTCGCCGAGCTGCGTTTTGGTTTGCAACGGCAGCAACTCCAGGCTGGCGCCGGTCCGCCACATTTCGCGCAACAGGCTGTTGTTGATCCGCGGCCGTTTCCCTCCGCGCGGCAACAACACCGGGGAAAGCCGCTGGAAGATGTCCACCTGCTGATTTTTGTTGAGCCCGCCCGCCACGCGGCCCCAAAAGATCCACCAATCGATCTCGTTCTGCACTTGGTTGGCGAATTGAATCCCGCCCGCGTAGATGCGCCGCGCCTGCTCGATACGGAAATCGTCGCCTGGAAATCCGAAGCCGGGCCGCAGCATGAAGCCGGTCAAATTCAGCCAGCGCATCTCCAGGGTGGGGGATTTGCGCCGTGCTTCGGCCAGGTCTAGTAATCGATCGCCTAATTTTCGGATGGCGCTCAGCGGCCAGGAGTTGCGTCCCAGTGCCAGCGCCTGCTCCAGCCTGCCAGGCAGCTCTTCGGGAGTCAGACTTCCTGCGCGAAACGCGGCTTCCAGTAATGCTTCCGCTTGCGTGAGCGCTTCATCGCTCACCACCGCCGCCGGCTTGCCGCCGCTGCGAGTGCCCGCCGTTTTCCGCAATTCGAACTGCAGGCGCCAGTGGTGCTCGCTGATTTTTGAATCGGCCCAGACTTCCAGCGTCCCCACCTCGGTTAAATGCGCGCGCAACTTCACCGGCACCAATCGCTCGCCCGTCTTGCCGAAACGAATCACGGCGTTCAGCGGGGCGTGCAGATGCAGATCGGCTGCCTCCGGCGTTTCGAGCAAACGCCCCACCGGATCGTCCACGCGCGTGAGCGAACTGTACAGGCGAAACGAAACCGGTTTGTTGGCCACCAGGTGCAGATCCTGGCTATCGAGCTCGATGGTCTGGCCTTCCTCGGCGCCGCGCGGCACCAGGCAAACCGCTTCATTCTCGCCGATGCCGACATAGTAAGAACGCGGGAGTCCGCCGCGAACCAGCAAACCAGCGCCAGTGGCTTTGACGTACGAATAATACGCCGCGCCCACCGCTACCGCGAGATCCAGATCGCGATTTTCGAGAATGGACGGCCGGCGTCCATACCAGCGTTCCATCACATCGGCGACGCGCTGCTGGCAGATATCCGGGATGAAGAAACCACCGTTGAACAGAACCGCATCGGGCTTGGCGTCTTCATTCGCGCTCAGGAACACGGCCAGATGACGCGTCACGGCGGGATCGGAGACGTAGGGAAGTCCCAACTCGCGAAACAAGCTGCGCTTTTCTTCGGCGGGCTTTTCGTCAATACCGCAGAAGGGAAGAAAGCCTTCGAGCGTCAGCTCCAGAGCTTCTTCGCGCGTGATCTCGGTCTTCAGCGTACCGCCCACCAGCGACGATCCCGCGCCCAGCACGGTGATTTCGACGCTCTTCAGATTGGCATCCGCCAGCATGCGTTCCTTGGCCGCCGCGCACTGCCGCCGGAGAGCGGTCCGCTGCCGGATCGAAAGCTGCGTGCCGAGTTTCGATTCCACCAGCCAGGCCAGCGTGAGATCCAGGTTGTCGCCGCCGAGCAGCAAGTGCTTACCCACCGCCGTGCGCGTAAACTCGATGCGGTCGCCATCCCGATGCACGCGGATCAACGTAAAATCGCTCGTGCCGCCGCCGACGTCGCAAACCAGCACCAGTTGCCCGTCGAAAAGACTTTTCTGCGATTGCGCCAGGTGATTAGCGATCCAGGAATAGAACGCCGCCGCCGGCTCTTCCACTAGCGTGAGCTTTTCCATCCCGGCGGCATGCGCGGCCTGCACAGTCAGCTCGCGCGCTTCTTCATCGAAAGACGCTGGGACGGTCAGCACCACATCTTGCGACGCCAGTGGATGGTTTGGATGGGCCTGATTCCAGGCATCGCGAATGTTCGACAGGATCGCGGTGGAAACGTCCACGGGCGAAAGCACCCGTCCGCCCTCCTGCGCATCCCACGGCAGGATTTTAGCCGTGCGATCCACCTCGGGATTCGACAGCCACGATTTCGCCGAGTGTACCGACTTGGTCGGCACCAGCGCGCCCTGCTCACGCGCGTACGCGCCAACGTAAGTTTGATCGCCCAAAAACAAAAACGACGGCAGCGTCCGGCGCGCCTCGATTTGTCCCGGCGCAACATACTGCGGGATCTGCAACACCTGGATCTCCGGATAGTCTGGCAGCTCTCCGTGTATTTCTGGGATGTAGGCGAGCGCGGAATTGGTGGTGCCGAGGTCGATGCCGATATTCATTGGGCTACGGGGCCGATGCTATTCGATTTCCACTTCGGCCGGCGCGATGACGGACGCGTTCGAGCCCGTTGGGAGCGGCGGCAGCTCGATCTTTTCGGCCTTCCAGCCCTTGTGGCGCAGCAGACCGCCGGAAGCTTTTCCGCTGGCCGGGACGTTACCCAATAGTTTCACGACGGCGGGGTCGTTGGTCTCTAATTTGGTCGGGCTTCCTTCCACGCCATCAATCACCGGGCCCAGTTGCAGATAGCGCTTCAATGAATCGCGGCATTGCTGGTGCAGATCCCGAACCGCGGCGCCCACCTGGTCATCAGAGTAAGCGGAAATATCTTCCATCAAAAAATCGATCAGGCGCGAGTCCCGTTGCAAAATTCCCAGAATCTGGAGCGCTCCGTCGGAAGGCTGTGCCGCGCGCACGGCAGGTGCAGGCTTCGCAGCAGGTTGCGGCTTCCTTTGTGGAGAAAAACCAAACTCTTGCGCGATGTCGGCCGGCAGTTTGCCGGTGAATAGAATGGCGAAGAAACTACGGAAAGCGAGTACGATCCGGCTCAAAATTATCCTCTACGCTTAGGATACACGCTCTATCCGCTCCTGGACTGGATTGGTTGTTCGTTTGCACACTGTTTAATGCTATGTCGGTACGATTTCTAGATCGGCGGGATGCCGGCAGGCAACTGGCGGCCAAGCTTGCCAGTTACGCCGACGATCCCAGCGTGCTGGTGCTGGGCTTGCCCAGAGGCGGAGTGCCGGTGGCTTATGAAGTGGCCCGGGCGCTCGGCGCGCCGCTGGATGTGTTTGTGGTGCGCAAGCTCGGTGTGCCGGGTCATCGCGAATTGGCGATGGGCGCCATTGCCAGCGGCGGCGTGCGGGTTCTGAACTGGGACGTAATCGACGCGTTGGGGATCTTGCCGGCTGTGGTGGAGTCGGTGGCCGATCGGGAATTGCTGGAACTGGAGCGCCAGCAGCGTGTATATCGCGGGCAGAAGCCGCTTCCCGAATTGTCCGGCCGCACCGTCATCGTAGTAGACGATGGGTTGGCCACCGGCTCCACCATGCGAGCGGCTGTGGGAGCGCTGCGGCAAAGCAAACCGGCGCGCATTATCGTCGCGGCGCCCGTTGCCGCCGCCCAAACCGTACGCATCCTCAACGAAGAAGCTGACAACGTTGTGTGCCTGAGCGCACCTCAGGATTTTCACGCGGTCAGCATGTGGTACCAGGACTTTTCGCAGACCAGCGACGAAGAGGTGCGCAACTTGCTGGAGTCTGCTGCAGAGAAAGGGGCGTTCGATGCCGGCGTATCACGTAGGACAAGCGATTGAACATAGGCCAGTCACGGTTGAGGTTCCGGGGGCCGGATTGGATGGCTATTTGAGTTTGCCGACCGCGGCCACCGGCGTAGTGGTGTTCGCGCACGGCAGCGGCAGCTCGCGCCATAGTCCGCGCAACCGCTACGTAGCCGATGTTCTGAATGAAGGCGCGCTGGCGACGTTGCTGATCGATTTGCTGACCGCCGATGAGCAGGAGGTGGATCTGCAGACCGCGCAGCTTCGCTTCGATATCCCGTTCCTGGCGAATCGCCTGGTGGCTATCACGCAATGGCTGCGCAACCAGCCGCAGGTGCACGGCCTAAAGATTGGGTATTTCGGAGCGAGCACGGGCGCCGGCGCGGCGCTAGTAGCCGCCGCGGAGCTTCCACGGCTGATTCACGCGGTAGTGTCGCGCGGAGGCCGGCCCGATCTTGCTGGAGACGACGCTCTGGAGCGCGTGGAGGCGCCTACGCTTGCAATTGTCGGCGGCAACGATCCGGTTGTGTTGGAATTGAACCGCAAGGCTTTGGCGCGCATGCACTGCGTGAAAGCATTGCATGTCATTCCCGAAGCCAGCCATTTGTTCGAAGAGCCGGGCGCGCTGGAAGAAGTTGCGAAACTGGCGCGGGCCTGGTTTGCCGAAGAACTGACCTAAGACGATCCTTAGCAGGCTTCTGAAAAAACCAGCAGCCTGAAGTCCGCCCTGCGCGTGCGGCTCGTCAGCAAGCTGTTAGCGTTGCTGCGGACCGCGCAGAATGGCAGCTTCCTTGATCTTGGCCAGCTCTCGTCGGGCGATCGCAGCCCAGGCGCTGGCCGGATCGAGCGACAGGTACGCCTTCCAGTGACGCACGGCCTTCAGCGGCTGCCCCATGGATTGGTACAGCAGCGCGATGTTGTAATGCGCATCCGCGTAGCGCGCATGAATCCGAATGGCGGCCAGATAGTGATTCAGCGCGCCTGTCCGGTCGCCGCGCTCATCGTAGAGATTGCCCAAATTGAAATGCGCCAGCGCATACTCGGGGTCAACTTCCACGGCCTTGCGATAATGCTGCTCCGCCAGACGCCAATCGCGGGCGTTGAAATAGACCGTTCCCAGATTCACCAGCGCGCCCGCCGATGTGGGATCAATCTCAGCGGCCTTTTGATACGCCGCGATCACTTCTTCGGCCGGCGCGCCATTCTGTTCCAGATCCAGGCCTTTTTCGAACCAATGCTCGGCTTCGCGGCGGGACTTCATCTTGCGCACGGCTTCCGATTCCTCGGCTTGCCCCGGAAAAGCCAGCAGCTTGCTGATCTCGGTTTGATCGAAATTCAGGATCAGTTGGCCGGAGATAGCCTCCATCTTCTTGTCGCCGGCGAACTGGACCTGGATCTTCCGGCCTTGCGAGTAGATTTTTACTTCGGTGAACGGATTCTCGAATTCGCGGAAATGTTTCCGCACCGCTTGCACGGCCTTGCGGATCTGCACGGCCGAGACGCTGCCCTTACGCAGCCCGACCAGCGTTCTGAGGGCCAGGATGTCGGAGAAGCTGAAGGAATCGCCGGATGGCAGCAGATTCTGTTTCTCCCAACTCTCGAGTTGACGCTTGGAAACGCCCAACTGCCGGCAAACATCTTCCCGCGAGTAGGCCTGCTGAGTTGCTGGAGCGGGCACGGTGAAAGTTTAGCAGAGGGGCGATCTCCTCGCGCACGGCTACCTCACCCGGAGCAACCTACACTCGCACGATGCCGGTCAAACCACCATGCCCACGGGATCAGCACCACCGGCAGCGCCAACGCTCCCCACGCCACCTCCGTCACGCTGGCGGGCGCCGAGCCG
This sequence comes from Bryobacterales bacterium, assembly GCA_963776805.1. Classification (GTDB taxonomy): domain Bacteria; phylum Acidobacteriota; class Terriglobia; order Bryobacterales; family Bryobacteraceae; genus Palsa-89. The sequence continues at coordinate 744,504 of CAVZOD010000025.1, read as the reverse complement.
AAAGCATTACCGGCATAAATCACCAGGAGCGGCGCCACGTACGCGATGAATGCGTAACGCCCGATGCGATCCTTCGCGCGTGTCGCCCGCGCGTACATCCACACGCCCACGGCAAACATCAAAAACACCACCATGGTGCCGGCGATCGAGTTCCACAATCCGATCCAGCACCCAGTGGCTGACCACTCCGATCCAAATCGCGATCGCACCCGCCCGATAGCGCGTCATCGCGTAACAGGCGCCGCCCACACGCACAGCATGAGTAAACTGTGCGACCACGGATAGGAAACAAAATCGAACGGAGTGAAGCGCGTGTTGCCGGGATCGATTCGCACCTGCTCCCAGCCCAGCAGCAAAAACACCGGCCACAGGATGTCGGCCAGCAGGGGGGCCGTCAGCAGCACCGCTTCCGAACTGCGTGGCGCGAATCGCTTGGCCGCAAATCCCACCGCAAAGTGGCCAATGAACATGAATGCGTTTCGCTATTTTACGCCCGACATCAACTTCACGGTCGGCTTCACCAGCAGCACCAGCAGCACCATCGCGCCCAGCGAAATGGCCGCCACTACGCCGAACAGTACCGGCAGCGGCATCGATTCGTACAGCGACGCCGCGGTCCCAGCCAGATAATCGCCAATGCTGATCGACACAAAGAACAATCCCATCATCAAACCCGCCACCCGCGCCGGCGCCAGCTTCGTCATCGCGCTCAATCCCACCGGGCTCAGGCACATCTCGCCCACCGTCTGCAGAAAATACGTTCCCGTCAGCCACCACGGCGAAACCAGCGCGCCCGCCATCGCAGCCTTGGCCGGCGGAATCAGAATCGCGAATGCGATCGCCCCAAACAACAAACCCCAGGCAAATTTGGCCGGGCTGGATGGCTCGCGCTTGCCCAGTGCGATCCACAACCACGCGAACGCCGGCGCCAGAATCATTACAAAAAGCGACGGCACAAACTGGAACCAGCTCGGCGGAAAATCAAATCCCAACAGCACGTGCCGCGTGCTTCGCTCCGCGAAAAGATTGAGCGACGAACCGCCCTGCTCGTACGCCGCCCAGAACACCGCCGACGCCACAAACAGCACCAGAATCGCACCGGATCGCTTACGCTCGATCGCCGACCAGCCCGGCCCCAGCAGCAGCCACGCGAAAATCGCCACCGACACCAGGATCAAAACAATTCCAAGCGCCGCCGAAATTCGCTCCGCCGTAATCTCGATCGCTCCGGTCGCCCCCAGTATTCCGATCGCTCCCAGCACCAGCGCGCCGGCCGCCGCACTCAACCCCGCATTCCGTTTCGAACGCCGCGCCGCCTCCGGATCGCCCGCCGTCGCCGGATGCAGTCCCGCTGTCCCCAGATACTTCGCGCCCAGCATGTATTGAATCAGCCCCGCAACCATCCCCACGCCCGCCAGCCCAAAACCCAGCCGCCAGTTGATCCGCTCGCCCACCCATCCGCACGCCAGAGGCGAAAGCAGCCCGCCCAGGTTGATGCCCATGTAGAAAATCGAGAAGCCCGAATCACGCCGCCGGTCGTTCTGCGCATAGAGCTGCCCGACCATCGTGCTTACGTTGGGCTTCAGCAGCCCGGTTCCGAAAATCAACAGGCCCAAGCCCGCATAGAATCCGCCGACGCCCGGGCTCATCAACGCAAACTCGCCCGCGACGATCAAAATCCCGCCGTACAGCACCGCCCGGCGCTGTCCGAAGATGCGATCGGCCACCCATCCGCCCGGCAGGCTGAGTAAATAGACCATCGCTGTGTAGAAGCCGTAAATCGCGCCGGCCTTGACCACCGAAAAACCCAGGCCGCCTTTCGCCACGCTGGCCGTCATGAACAGGATCAGGATGGCGCGCATCCCGTAATAGCTGAAGCGCTCCCACATTTCGGTGAAGAAACAGGTAGCCAGCCCGCGCGGATGGCCGAAAAAACTGGCGTCGGCGTGGATGGCGTCAAGCGTCGATTTCATGTCTAAGCTGTACCCTAGCATGTCCGAGAAGAATAAGTCCGAGAAGAGGATTCAGAATTCCCTCCAGCGTCCGATGTATACTGGCCGAACTTCATGACATTGCCCTCAACCGCCGGATTTGGCCGAAAGCTATTGCTCTTCTTGATGGTCGATGCTGTGATCGCACTCATACAAGGCGCCTGGGAGAATCACTCGCTCGCCGGGATCGTGGGCCTGTTCGCGTTTCGATCTCTTTATTCGGTCATCCTTGCAGCTCTCTGGAATGCGACCGATAAGCGCTGATCCGCCACAAACTCGGACTTCCAAATTCTGTCCTCAACATTCCTGCATACTGAATTCTGACTCCCGCCGCCTGTAACAAGCTTGCGTACGAGTTCCGTCATTAGTACGATAGGTCCTTCAGATACCTTGTAGGGAGGAAGTAAATATGAAGTTTTGGTCGAGCCGGCTGACCTTGTCGGTCGCTGGATTGTCGGTCGTTTGCCTGAGCGGCATCCCGTTGCTAGGCCAGGCAGGCGCGCCGGCGAAGGGACAAACGGCGGGAGAAGTGTTCAAGAACGTGACAACAACCCCGCTCAAAGGGTTAACCGTCGACGATTTTATGGGAAGCATGGGCGTCATGGCTGCCGCCCTCGGATTTGATTGCGCGGACTGCCACACCGGCGCCGGCACCGACAAAGTGGTCTGGGAAGCCGACACCAATCGCAAGAGAATGGCGCGCCGGATGACCGAAATGGTCGCCACCATCAATAAGCAGAATTTCGGCGGAGCGCCGCTGGTAAGCTGCTGGACGTGCCACCACGGAAAAGACGTCCCCGCCACCACCATTGCTCTGGATAACCTCTACGGTCCTCCCAACGATGAGAAGGATGACATCATCACCAAGGATGACTCGCAGCCTAACGCCAACGTGATTCTCGATAAATATATCGCGGCTCTGGGCGGCGCCGAGAAGCTGAACAGTCTGAAAAGCTTCATCGCCACCGGCACCCAGGGCGGTTACGTGCAAGTGAAGGGCGGCGGCGTGTTCGAGATTTTCGCCAAGGCTCCCGACATGCGCACCGTTCGCGTCACCTATCCCGACGCCCCGGATCGCGGAAACCAAAGCCGTGCGTTTAACGGCAGCATGGGTTGGATCACCACGCCACGCGCGTTGTTAGGCGAATATCAGGTGACGGGCACCGAGCTCGACGGGCTCCATTTCGATGCCGAGCTGGCTTTCCCCGGGCAGATCGAGAAAGCTCTCACCAATCTGCGCGTCGGCTATCCGGATAACATCGACAACAAAGACGTCGAAGTGGTCCAGGGCCGCGGCCCCAGGAATCTCCTGGTCACGCTGTACTTCGATAAGAATACGGGGCTGCTGGTGCGGGAAATCCGCTTCGGCCGCACCCCCATCGGCCGCGTTCCCTCGCAAGTGGATTATTCCGACTATCGCGATGTGGACGGAATCAAGTTCCCCTTCGCCTACAAATTTTCGTGGCTGGATGGGCGCGATAATTACAAGCTCACCGACGTGAAGATCAACGTCCCGATCGACGACTCCCGTTTCGGCAAGCCGTCCATGGGCTCGGCGCAGTAGGCTGCTTAACCGGCGCGGGACTCAAGCTGGCTAATCCAGGCGTCGAAATGCGGGCACTCCGCGCGGATGCGGAGTAGCCCGATCTCTAACACGGCAAGGACGCCGAGTAAAGGCTTTTCGTATCCAGGCAAGAGACCCTTTACGCGCTTGGAAGGCGCTGTAATAGGTGAATCGTTGATCTCTTCTGGTGTCGTGAAGTCATCTCTGATTCCTCGAAGGCTGGCCTCGAGATCGGGGCGCCCGATACCACGGCCGAACGACGCGCAGTCGCTAAAGAGCAGTCCTTCGAACTCGTGCATGACTACGAACGGCACGAAGCGCTCAGGGTCGAAGCGACTGCCCATTTCTGCAGCGACATCGTTGTTCACCGCGTCCTCCACGCACCGAGCCTTTTCCTCGACACTTCTCAGGTTCTTTGCCGCTTCTCGTCCGGGCCACGTGAGAGGCAAGCCATAATAATCAACCATCGTTGTCGAGATGCAATCCTGATCCTCCCGCAGGTGGTTGACAATGTCTTTCCTGACGGACGCCCAGTGCCGGATGCCACCACGCCTTTCGCGAAGGCGGGCATTCCCTACAATTCGAGCATCCACGGAATCGTACAGTTGCGGCACCAAATGACTGCGCAGAACTTCGTTGACGAAGGATTCCTCCGTCTGGCCCTCCACATGGATCAACAACCTGGGCATCGGGATTAGCCAGGGACAGGCCGCCCGCGGAGTTCGTTCTTCTCCCAGAGCTGCCCAAGGCTGTAGTCCTCCAGCCATTTCGCCAAAGGCTCGGCTTCAAGGCGCCTAAGCTGCGTCCCGCCATCCACTCGGTCTGCCACCAACACATCCTCGGGCTGGAAATGATCTAGCAAGAGAGACGACTGGGTTGATACGATCACTTGGGTGCTCACCGAGGCTTGCCGAATCAAGGCTGCCAGTACTCCGAGGGCGTAGGGATGCAAGCCCAGTTCAGGTTCGTCAACCAGAATCACTGAGGGCCTAAATCGCTCAGGCTGAAGAAAAAGGGTTGCAAGTGCGATAAAGCGGAGCGTTCCATCCGACAACGACGACGCATCGAAGTACTGATCCGAGTTCTTGTGCTGCCACTCCAGCTTGATGTCGTCAGGCTTGAGCAGAAGCGGATCCAACCGGAAGTCATCGAAGAAAGGAGCCACGCGCTGTACAGTACGAACGATCAAATTGTACGCGTCGGCGTGCTTCTCTCTCAGCAGGTAGAGGAATGAGGGCAGGTTCGATCCGTCGGGACGCAGAAAGCGATTATCATCGACTTTCGCCGTTTTCCTCATCGGCGAGGAGAAGCTTGTGTTGTCGAAGTGGTGGATACCCCAAGTTAGGCTCGCAAACGGTCCCCGGCCAGGAGTGAACCCCCCTCCGTACAGGTAGAGTTCGTCATTCGCGGTCGGACGGAGCTGAAACGCGTATTGTCCCTGCGGGAACGTAAAACCGAAGACGATTTCTCTCGTAGCCTTCGATCCGAAGTGCAAGATCTTTTCCGCACCCCCAGCGAATCTTACGTACTCTTTCAACCTCTTCTCGTCGAAAGCATGTTGCAGCAACTCAAGTGCGCCGAGAAAGTTGGATTTTCCGGAACCGTTCGGCCCAATCAGCACGTTGATCGGTCTCAGCTCGAGCTCTATGGAGGCAATACTTTTGAAACCCTTGATGGTAATGTGGCCAAGCGCATTCGTGGGCATGAGTCAGGGGACACAATAATCATAACAACCGTTTTGTCGATCACAGTGGTCGCCAAGCTCTCTTCGCTGCACCCTCAACAACCTGCACGTTAGGTCCGTACGCACGGCTCGCCTACCCGGCTATCCTGTTCTCGAAATCATGCGCAACCGGTTTCCATCCCGCCGTCTAAATTCCACAACCTCACATCACCCCCGCCTCCACATGAAAAGGAATTTATCATCACCAAACACAAAAAATACCCTGATGCGTCCACGCCTTGAATCTAAGCCAGTTGCCGCCCGCAAATCCCCTGTAAAATCTCGATCGGCGCATTTTCCCGCCCCGCCAGGCTCTCGCGCGCCACAATCACCGTCTGCTCCAGCGCATATTGCCCCGACAAAACCGCGTGCGGCACCACATCGGTGAACACCATCCACGTCGAGTCCGGCGGAAACTCAAAGCGATACTTCGCGCAGCTCTGCTGATACTCGCCGTTGAATTTTAAATAATCATGGAAGCCCAGCATGAAGCGGTCGTACGCCGACCTCTTCGCCTCCACCCCGCCAAACGCCCCCAGCACGCGATTCGCAATCGACCCCTTGGGATGCCTCGCCATTTCCCCCAGCCCCGCATCGCTCGCATAGCGCGGCGCCAGCGTCCCCATCGGATCGGACGTCATCCACACCCGCGGCTTTGTCTGATGAATATTGGTGAAGAATCGCAGAATCATGTCCCCGCGCGTCGGCCGCGTCGGAAAAGCGTCCACATGCAGCAGATCGTTGCGCTTCTTGGTGGGCAGGTCGCGCCCCTCCTCCTCCTGCGGTCGAAAGCTCGCAAAATCGATCCGCGCTTTCTCCATGTAGCGCGGCAGCAGCTTCCACAAAAACGCCAGCGCGCGCTCGGAGTACGACCGCATCACCGTCCGCAGTTTCTCGGGATCGGAAACCGCCGCCGGATCGAACCCGGTCACCTTGTCCTCCGCCGGCCGGTACGCGATGTTTTTGTGCAGGCTGCTGGAGGAAAGCCCCGTGCTCCGCAGCACCTCGCGCTCAGCTTCCGGCAGCGCGAACGGCGTGTGCGGGAAGTACAGAATGTTGCCGCGCTCCAGCGCGAGATAGTTTTCCTCGCGAGGGGTGGCCTCGCCCATTGTGATCAGATCCACGGCTTTTATTCTAATCTCCCCGGCATGGTAAACTCCCCAATTGAACCCGCGCGTCTCCTTGTTCGTGACCTGCATTGTCGATCAGGTGTTCCCTCAAGTCGGCATCGCCATCACCCAGGTACTGGAGCGGCTCGGCTATCCGGTCGATTTCCCCAAAGCGCAAACCTGCTGCGGCCAGCCCGCATTCAACACCGGCTACACGGACGAAGCGCGCACAATCGCGCGGCATTTCCTCCATGTCTTTCGCGATTCCGAATACATCGTTGTGCCCTCCGGTTCTTGCACGTCGATGATCTCGCATCATTTTGCCGATTTGTTCCAGCACGATCCCAAGCTCCTCGCAGAAGCCCACGCTCTTGAGCCGCGCGTCTGGGAGTTTTCGCGTTTCCTGCTCGAAGTCGCGGGCGTCGAAGATGTCGGCGCGCGATTTGACGGCGTCGTCACCTATCACGATAGTTGCCACGCCTTGCGCGAGCTGCACATCAAAGCGGCCCCCAGAAAACTTTTGGCCAAGGTTCGCGGATTAACGCTCGCGGAAATGAGTGCGGCCGAAGAGTGCTGCGGCTTTGGCGGCACGTTCTCCATCAAGTTCCCCGAAGTTTCCGGCGCCATGGCGCGCACTAAGATCGATTCCATCCAGAAAACCGGCGCCTCTACGGTTGTATCCATCGATTCCAGTTGCCTGATGCAATTGCAAGGCGTCATCGATCGTGCCGGCCTGCCGATCAAGACATTGCACCTGGCCGAGGTCCTGGCGTCGCAATGAACGCACCGGAAGCTGACATTCAGCAAGCCATCAACGATCCGCGTTTACAGCTTGCCATCTACACCGCCACCGGCCGCTTGATCGATCATCGCGCGGGCGTGGTCAGCGCGGACGCCCTGCCGCATTACCAGGCTCTCCGCAACGAAGCCAATGCGATCAAGAAACACACCATCGAGAATCTCGATTATTACCTGGAGCAGCTCGAATCGAACGTAATCGCGCACGGCGGCCATGTGGTCTTTTGCCGCACGGGCGAAGAGGCGGCCGACTTCGTCCTCGATCTTGCCAAGCAGCGCGATGCGCACATGCTGGTGAAATCGAAGTCCATGACCAGCGAAGAGATTCACTTCAACGAGCGCCTGGAACAGCATCACCTGGAGGCCGTGGAAACCGATCTCGGCGAGTACATACTCCAGCTCGCGCACCAGCGCCCGTATCACATCGTCGCGCCCGCGCTTCACCTCACCCGTTACGACGTCGCCGAAGTGTTCACCAAGGAGCTGGGTGTCGAGAACGAAGTGGTCATCGAGAAACAAACAAAAATAGCGCGCGGCGTTTTACGCGAGAAGTTTCTCGAAGCCGGCATCGGGGTCAGCGGCGCGAATTTCCTGGTCGCCGATTCGGGCGCCATCGTGGTGGTGGAAAACGAAGGCAATGCGCGGCTCAGCACGTCGGCGCCCAAGATTCACATCGCCATCGCCGGGATCGAGAAGGTAATCCCGCGCGCGCAGGATCTGGCCGTGTTTTTGAACCTGCTCGGACGCAGCGCCACCGGCCAGCCGCTCACGGTCTACACGTCGTTTCTTTCCGGACCTCGCCGCGAAAACGAGATCGACGGTCCCGACGAGTTCTACCTGCTGCTCCTGGACAATGGCCGCACCAAGTTGCTAGTCGATCCCGAAAAACGCCAGTCGCTCTACTGCATCCGTTGTGGCGCGTGCCTCAATCATTGCCCGGTGTATCGCAAGATCGGCGGCTACAATTATCCCTGGGTTTATTCCGGACCAATCGGCGCTATCATCACGCCGCAGTTTCACGGAATCACCAGCGATACCTGGCTGCCGTTCGCGTCCAGCCTGTGCGGGGCCTGCGCCGAAGTGTGCCCGGTGAAGATCGAAATCCCGAAGCTGCTGCTGAAGCTGCGCGAAGAAGTTACGGAGGTGAAGCGCCGCCAGGACTCCGATGGTATGGAGCGCTTCGCGTTCCAGATGTTCGCCTGGATCGCAACGCATCCGAAAATGTATCTGCTGCTGGCGAGCCTCGGATCAATCTTCTTTCCGCTGGTCCCGCGCATCGGCCCGTTAAAGAAATGGGCCAGCCAGCGCACACTGCCGGAGCCTGCGAAACAAAGCTTTCATCAGTGGTGGGCCGCGCGCAAAGGCTCTTCATGACCTCGCGCGAGCAAATCCTCGGTGATGTTCGAAGAGCTTTAAAAAGGGCCGCGGGCCAGCCTCCCCTAGTCGAAGCAGCCCCTCTGCCGGCCCCTACACTGCGAATCCCTCTCTCGGACCGCAATCTCTATGTTGAACTCTTCGTCCAGAAGTTCGAAAACTTGGGCGGAAAATCTTTTCGCGTCCGCAATGCCGCGGCCGTTGTGCCGGCAATCTCTGAGTTGTTCAACCAAAAGAGCGCTATAGCGTCGAACTCGCCTTTTCTGCGGAAGTGCGGCGTCACCGGGCTCCCGCAAGTCCACGCCGGATTCACCGATCGGGACGAATTGAAGCAGGCCTGTGCTGGCGCCGACATCGGAATCACAAGCGTCGACCACGCGCTTGCGGCTACCGGCAGCTTCGTTATGCTGTCCAGCTACAATGAGGCCCGGCTGATTTCGCTGCTGCCGCCGGCCCATATCGCCATCTTTCCGCGCTCGCTCATTCTCGCGAATCTGGATGAGCTGCTCAGCATTCTTCCCCGTCCAGCCGATCAAACCAGCTCCATGGTCTTGATCACCGGCCCCAGCCGCACGGCCGACATCGAACAGATTTTGGTCCGGGGCGTGCATGGTCCGGGCGAGATTTATGCAGTGATTGTGGACGGCGAATAATCAGCCGGCTTGCGCGGGGATGCGAATCAACACGTAGGCCAGCGCGGCGAATCCGATCATCGATAGCCAGCCGCCCCAAGCCGGCGTGAAGCTGAACGTGGCAATCGACGGTACTCCAGTGAGGAACAGCACGGCGAGCAGAATGCCGACGATCGCTTCACCCGCAATCAGGCCGGACGCGATCAACGTGCCCTTTTCCTCGACAAGCAGCTTTTGTTCGGCGCTGCGCCGCTCGGTGACCCGAGTGAGAATCCATTTGAGGAGTCCGCCGATGAAAATGGCCGACGAGGTATCAAACGGCAAATACATCCCGACCGCGATCAGCATCGGCGAACGCGCACCGCACAGCAGCAACGCGATTCCGAAGGCGGCGCCGATTCCCAGCAATCCCCACGCCATCTGTCCCCCGACGATTCCCTTGGCCAGTTGCGCCATCAACCCCGCTTGCGGCGCCGGCAACGCCCGGCCGCCGATGCCGCCGGTGTCGAGGTTGGCCTGGTGCAGCGCGATAATCGGGCCCATTAAGAAGAAGGCGAGCAGAATCACCGAAATGATTTCGACCACTTCCATTTTCCAGGGCGTTCCTCCCAGTAAATGGCCGGCCTTCAAGTCTTGGATTAGCGATCCGGAAACCGAACACGCCACGCAGACCACGGCGGCGACGCCCAGCACCGCCGCGACTCCCGAAAGCCCGGTGACGCCGATGGTCAGCATCACCAGCGCCGCGATAATCAAGGCCGCCAGCGTCAATCCCGAGAGCGGTTGGTTGGAACTGCCGACCAATCCAACTAGATAGCCGCCGACTGCCGAGAGCAGAAACCCGGTAACGCTCATGATCAAAGCGGCGACAATGGCGGAAACAATTCCACGCGTGAAGTAATAGTAGATGGCGGTGATCGGGACGAGCAGCACCGCGATGGAGAGCACCACCCAGCGCGGCGGAATGTCGTGCTCGGTGGGATCGAGTGTTTTCGCTTCGTGAGCCGCGGCCGCCGACGCGCTGAAGATTCCCCGCAGCGAACTCCATAGCGACTCGCGCATGGAGAACATGGTGCTGGCCGCGCCCACGAGCATGGTGCCAACGGCGATCGGACGCACCACATTGAACCAGACAGTATTGGCGGCGACAGCGGGGTCATTCGTTCCAATGCGGCGCGGCAGGTCGGGATCGAAGAACAGCAGCAGAGGAATGAGTATCCACCAGGCGATGATTCCGCCCGATACATTAATGCAGGAAAGCTCGGGGCCGATGATATAGCCGATGCCGATCAGCGCGGGCGAAAGGCTGGGCGTGGACCACGGGATGCCGCCGAAATGCGTGACATCGCCGATCGGTTTTTTCTCGAAATCGAAGTGCTGGATGACGGAGCGCGGGAAGCGGAGGAAGCCCTCGGTATATTCCCGGAAAATCTGCGCGCCTTTATCATCGGTGAGGATTTCGATGAGCCCGCCGAAGCCCAGGGCTCCGAAGATGTAACGCGGAGCTTTTGTCTCGGAAGCTTCGCCGGATTTCACGATTTCGTAGCTGGCGACGCTTTCGGGCCACGGCAGCGGCGCGTCCACGCACAGAGGGCGCCGCAGCAGAATGATGAAGAACACGCCAATCAATCCGCCCACCAGCAGGATCAGCGTCGCCTCCCAATAATGAGATCGCAAATCCGTCCACAAACGCTTGCCGCCGATATCCACCATCATGAACGCCGGAATGGTGAAAATGGCGCCGGCCACCAGCGCTTCGCCCACCGATGCGGCGGTGCGCGTGATGTTCTGTTCCAGGATGCCGCCGCGAAACGCCGGGATGCGAAACAGCGCCATCGCGATCACGGCCGCGGGAATGGTGGCGGCCACGGTCTGGCCGGCCTTCATCCCCAGATAGGCGTTGGCCGATCCAAAAACGAATGCCAGGAAAATGCCGAGCGAAACCGCTTTGACGGTCATCTCCGGTGGCGGCTGTTTCACAGGCTGCTTGGCAGGGAGCGACACCTCCGCATGTTACCGCACGCGCGAAACGGAATGCCTCGAACGGACAGGCCTGGGAGGCGTTCGGAACCCTCAATTCACATGGTGGCAATGCAACCGTAGAAGCAGTCTCGTGGTCGCTGCAGCATGTGACTGAGCGGTACAGACCATCGAGTGTGTGGCGCGATGCAGGACGGCCTTGAGTTCGGGCCATTGGTCGCGTGGCGCAATCCGCTCGCGTCCGACGCTTTGTGCGGAGGGTCGGTGGGACCGGGACGGTGGGGCCTGTGGGTGGCAAGTGCCGGCACGGCTGGCCGCGGGATTTTGCTGGGGCGCCGAAAATCAATGCTCCGGTTTCTCGGGCATTTTGAAGACAGCCTCATCGATCGGCACGTTCGCGTCCATCTTCTCGATAGTGATTTCCATCGCCAGGCGGCCGTTCACCAGTTGCGTCAGGCTGAACGGCATCGGCACGCCCTCCACTGGTTTGTAGTTTCCGATCTTGGATACATACAAAATCTCTTGACCCAGTTGCGTACGCTTTCCCTCGGTTTTGATGGGCAAGAAACTTGCGGCGTCGAGATAATCATATTCGACAGAGCCGTTTTTCTTGGTGAGCTTGAGTTTGTAGACCGCGACGCCATCGATTTCTTCTTTGTCCACCAGCTCCACCGTGTTGCCTTTGGACTTGTAATCGACCAGGTTGCCGCCGATGAAGTCGGAGGATTCCTGGGCGGCGCGCGTATCCTCGTCGCTCGACCGGCGGGGCTCTTCGCCGGCTGCCGGATTGATAGTCCAAGCAGTAACTCCATCGAATGCCTGCACGATCTTCTGGCCTTGAAACGTCATCTCCAGGCGCATCAGATTGGGGCGCTTGACCAGGATAGTGAGCGGCGCGTCGGTCTGGCCCAGAATGGACGCTTTCCCGGTGACGACCAAAGTTTGAATCGCATTGAGTTTGGCCGCGCCGCCGAGCGCAGCGACGTGCTTTTGAACAATCTGATCGGCCGTGAGGGTTGTCTCGTCGGGAGCGGCCGCCAGTAATAGCGCGCAGGCGGCTAAACTCGCGATGGGAAACAAGCGTCGCACGTCCTCATGATAAAGCATGCGAAATCGCTCCAGCGAAGGCGTAAGCGTCGGCCTTCGGCACGGCTCTCAATCGCAACACTCTGCAACCCCGGCTGGAAGGGCCGGCGGCGCCGGGCAGTTTCGATCTTGGCCGTGACACCGCCACTACAGACGTCGCCGGACTGGGAAGTAGCGGCCGGGCGGCTATTGCTGGCGAGGTGGGAAAGCATCCAGGATTGGCGCTTGGCCTACGCGGACACGCTGCCGCGCCTGGAAGCGCTCGGCCCGCGTGTTGCCGGTGTCACCAGGGCATACACTTGCGGCGCTCGCCGGAAAATTAGCGGCGAATACCGCAGAATCCGCCAAAGATTTGGCCTGCTGACGCCCGCGGCGGCGCACAAGGCCTCCAGGCATCCAAACTTCAGTTCATTCCCATTCCGCTTCAGTATTCTGCAAACCTTGGACTCGGCGCGACTGATGAGCCCGGGTTCGATGGAGCCGGCCGGTTCGATGGAGTCAGCCCGGAGCCGGCAAAATGGCGCTTGCCGGCACAATCCAAGGAGCGCTTCATCGGAGATTGGTTTGGTCCGTTTGCGCGGCAATCGCCGCGTCGCTTGTTGAATATCGGCAAGACACACCGAACCGGCATATTGAAGCAGCTTCTTGATGCAACCCACCACTGGATTCTGCGGAACCGCAGCCAGCCAGAACCATTTCTGGCGGGCATCCAGCCAGCGCAGGTCAGCGCGCGTGGACAAGACTTGCCGAACCAGCAGACCGCCGCTCGCGCTGCGACAGTCCGGCGTAATGGCTCCGCATATTTCCGCGACGGTCTGAAGTCCATACTGCCTGCTCGATCGCGTGGCTGCTTTCAGAATGGAGCGGACTGTGCCGGGCTCCGCGACCACGAACAGCTTGCCCCCGGCTTCCTCTAGCACGAACTCGGGAGCGCGCCCAAACACTCGCGCCGTGTCGCAAATGGCTCGCAGTCCAAAGCGGTGCCGGGTGAATCGGCGTAATTGCAGTTCCGCTTGAACGTCGTCCGCAGCGCGGTTCCGGCGGCGATGCACCAATGCAAGAATCTGGTCGAAAGAGGGACTGAGTTCGCAAGCTCGAATCTGCCCGATGGCCCGGTGAAAGACCTGGCGCGCGCGCTCGCGAGTAATGCCAAGTTCATCGCCCGCCTTCGCGAGCACACAGCCACCCTGACCATCCCAGCCGAGCACCCGCCTTACCAGTTGGCGATCTCGGGCGCTAGGAACATGGCTATCGAGCAACTGGGTTAGCTCATCCTCCAACGCCGTTCGCGGGGAGGAAATCCTCTGCACGCCTCATGTTAGGGAGCTGCTCTGAGGGCGTCAATGGACGCGAACGGATACTCGCATTCAAGTCTGGTGATGCGTCACAAACAGTGACGTTTCGCCCTGGCAGGAATGCATCAAGAAAAGTGATATCGCAGATTCGGAATCGTCTCTCGACCGCTGGCTGCCTGGAACGCTATCCTTTTGGATGGCGGACCATCTATTTCATGAAGCGTAGCGAACAGCGTATATTGACTACCCACGTCGGAAGTCTCGTGCGGCCCAAGGAACTCCGGGAACTGGCTCCGCCCGGAGAAGAACCTAAGGACATGGCGCAGTACAACACCGTGCTGTGCGAGCAGACCTTGCAGGTTGTCCGCAAACAGGCGGAAGTGGGAATCGATATAGTCAGCGACGGCGAATATGGCAAAGTCAGTTGGTCCAACTACATTCTGAAGCGAATCAGCGGATTCGAAATCCGTCCGGATCAACGGCGTCCGGTGCTTTGGCTGGGCCGCGACCGGGAGCGGTTCGCCGAAGCCATCTTTCAGGAGTTTCCCCGTCTGGCCGGGGGCACCATCACGGAAGCATGCGTCGGCCCGATTCACTATCAGGATCACAGCTCGCTCGACCGCGCGCTCACCAATTTCAAGGGTGCGCTCAAGCAGGTCAAAGTTGAAGAGGCTTTCTTTACCGCGGTGGCTCCAGCCAGCACGGCGTACGACGGCGTGAACGAATATTATGCGAACGAGCACGACTATGTTTACGCTATTGCGGACGCGCTCCGCGAAGAATATCGCGCCATTTACGATAGCGGCGTGCTTCTGCAGGTGGACGACGCGGTGCTGGCCAACATGTATGACCATCTGGTACAGCAAAGCCCGGCCAAATATCGCGAGTGGGCTAATCTCCGGGTAGAGGCGCTGAATCACGCGCTCACTGGAATCCCGGAGGATCGCATTCGATACCACGTCTGCTTCGGCAGCTGGCATGTTCCGCATGTAGCGGATGCGCCGCTGGAAGAAATCGTCGATTTAATTCTCAAAGTGCGCGCCGGCGCTTATTCCATCGAAGCCGCCAACGTCCGGCACGAACACGAATGGCGGATTTGGGAAAACAAGAAACTTCCGGAGGGCAAGATTCTGATTCCGGGGGTGATCACGCATCACACCGTCACGGTGGAACATCCGCAACTGGTTGCCGACCGGATCATCCGCTATGCCGGGCTGGTGGGACGTGAAAACGTGATCGCGGGCAGCGACTGCGGATTTGCGCAATCAGAGGTGATTCAGCGCGTTCACCCGACGGTGATGTGGGCGAAGTTTGAAAGCCTGGTGGAAGGCGCCCGTTTGGCTAGCAAGAAATTGTGGTGATCAATATGCCGTATACATTTTGCTCTTTATCCTTTCTCCCGATCCTCTGCGGAGGTCTCCTGATCCTTAGCGGAGGATTGGCGCAATGCACGACTATTATTGACAGTCCCGTAGCCGACGCGGCGATGAACGGCGATCAGGCCGCCGTCCAAGCCCTGTTACAAAAGAAGGCCGATGTAAACGCGCCGCAGGCTGATGGAGCTACGGCCATCGAATGGGCCGCTTACCGCAACGACCTTCCGCTGGCCGATCTGCTGATCGCGGCCGGCGCCAACCCGAAGATACCCAATCGCGAGGGCGCCACTGCGCTGCAACTCGCCTCGCTGCACGGCAGCGCCCCGATGATCGAAAGGCTGCTCAATGCGGGCGCCGAGGTAAATGAGCGCGGGGTCAATGGCGAGACTCCGCTCATGTTCGCGTCCAGGAACGGCAGCCTGGATGCGCTGAATTTACTGCTCAAACGAGGCGCCGACGTGAATGCAAAGGAGACCCTGCGCGGCACCACGGCTCTGATGTGGGCTGTGGAGCAGGGGCACGTCGACGCAGTGAAGCTGCTCATTCAGCACGGAGCCGACGTGAGCGTGGCGTCCAGTCCCGATTCCAAAGGCGGGACTGCTTACCTGGCCCCCAATATTCAACAGCGGGCCGCGCAGGAACAATTTGCCCGGCAGCGCCGGGCGCTGTTGGCAAAGGTGGCCGCCGAGAAGGCGGGCGATCCCACTAAGGTGTTGGCCGCTTCCGATGCCGCCGCGGCCGCCGCAGCGTTCGGTGTGGCGAAGAACACCAAGGGCGGGGGATTGACGGCGCTGGTTCTGGCAGCGCGTCAAAACTGCATGGAATGCGCCGAACTCCTGTTAGGCGCTCATGCCGACGTCAACCAAAGGACTCGTTATGGATGGACCGCGCTTTTGACGGCTATCCAGAACCGGCATTATAAGCTGGCGGCGTATCTTATGGATCACGGAGCCGATCCGAATATTCCCAACAACGGCGGCTGGACGCCACTGTATATCGCCGTGGACAATCGCAATATTGAGGGCGGCGATTATCCGGTGCGCCAGCCCGATATGGATCATCTGGACTTGATCAAGCTGCTGATCGCGAAAGGCGCGAACGTCAACGCGCGGGTCTGCGGCGTGGAGTCCACACCCCAGCGTTGCAAGGGCGATAGCACCGAAACGCGCACCATCTTCACCATGCAGTGGCTTTATGAAGACGGAGCGACACCGTTTTTGCGGGCGGCCCAATCGGCCGATATCACCGTCATGAAGCTGCTGCTGGCGCATGGCGCCGATCCGAAAATTGCGACGGCCAATGGCGACACCGCCCTGATGGTTGCCGCGGGAATCGGCTGGGTGGAAGGCGTGACGTTCGAGTGGTCCGAAGCGGACAACCTGGAAGCTGTCAAGATGTGCCTGGATCTGGGAATTGATCCCAGCATTGCCGATGCCGACGGCCGCACCGCGCTGCACGGGGCCGCGCACAAAGGACGCAATGACGTGGTGCAATTGCTGGTGGATCATGGGGCGAAGCTGGATGCCCGCGATAACGGCAGCCGGGATACCTTTATCGGCAAATTGCAAGGACACACCTGGGAGCCCATCGATTACTCGCGCGGTCTGGTCCGCGTGGGGGTGCAGTCCGCCATCTCGCATCCGGATACCGAAGCGCTTCTGAAGAAGCTCATGGAAGCGCGCGGCATTCCGGTTCCGTCCGCTACCGGTGCTTCCATCTGCATCACAGATGTTTGCAAGGGCAGCGCCGCGCAGTAAATAACTAGCCACCGCGATCCGAATTTACGCTGGCCGCCGCTGGCGCACGATTGGTTTGTGCGCGGTGCAGTTCACCCGCATTGATCCTCGCTATCATGGGACTGTAGCTTAATGCATGCACTTTGCGCCGGAGCCGTGGCGGATGGCTCCGGTCTTCGCGCTAGGTCCGCGCACGGTCTGAATGGCCCCGTTTAATGCTGGAAGGCATTTGACACCACCGTTCCCAGGCGATAAACTGTTCGCGTGCATGCAATAGTAATAAAAAATGCATGCAGCGTGATAGCGCGATGAAGCGGCGGAACATGACGAACATCGACCTTCGGCTTTTAACCATAGTCAATGAACTGAACAAGACGCGGAGTGTCTCCCAGGCAGCCGAGAATCTGGAATTGAGCCAGTCGGCCGTGAGCATGAGTCTTGCCAGGCTGCGGAAGCACTTCAAAGATCCGCTCTTCGTTCGGACTCCGGATGGCATGGAGCCCACGCCGCAGATGAGCGAATTAATCGAGCTGTTGGAGAAGGCGGAGGGTCTGCTGGAATCGGCGCTGGTCCATCGGATCGCGTTTCACCCGGCTACTTCGGACCGGTCGTTTCGCCTGGGTGCCACCGATATCACACGAGTGACTATATTGCCGGCGCTGATGAAGCGGCTGCATGCCACAGCGCGCGGCGTTGGCATTGAGCTGCAGGATATATCCGAGGAGACTCCCCGGCTGCTGCACGCGGGACGCCTGGATTTAGCGGTCGGGTACATGCCCTCTACCGGGTCGGGATTTTGCCAGCAGAGGCTATTTAAGGACCGGTTCGTTTGTGCCGTGCGGGCGAATCATCCGCGCATCGACCAGACGCTGACTTTAGAACAGTTCGAGACCGAGCCCCACGTGGTGCTGACCACGCTGGGCAGCGGCGTGGAAGTGGTGGAGAAGGCGCTGGAAGCCAATCGAATCCGCCGCAAGGTGCGGTTGCGCGTGCCGGGGTGCTTCGGAATATCGAGCATTATCACCGGGGCCGATTGCCTGGCCATTGTTCCCGAACAGCTCGGGAGACTGATCGCCAGCGCCGGACGGATCAAGCTGGTGCCTGTTCCCTTGCCCCTGCCTCCCTACTACGTGGTGCAACATTGGCACGAGCGCTACACGCACGACCCGGCTAGTAAATGGTTACGCGGATTAATTGCCGAACTGTTCCTGGAGAAAGGCATGTCCTCCGCCGCCGAAAAAGAGCCGAGCCTGGCCCCCCGCAATTAGCTTGAAAATCACCAGGACTGATATCTTGGCTCAACCGGACATTATCGACGCCCCGCAGGCGGGAGAGGTATTCTTACACGTGGCCCCACTGGGCGGCGCTTGTGAAGAGGCGCGGCCGCATGAACACGGGCGACGTGGATTATGAATCAAAACTCTGCAAATGGAAGCGTTTTAGGAGAGACTAGAGTGCGTCAAGAATCTTTGGAGGATTTACTGCAGCGGGCCGGGAACCCGGTGGACCTGCTCCGCAATTCGAAAGTGGGCGCGTATATCTATCCAGTGGTCCCCTCTGAGTTCACCAACTGGCGCGATGAACAGCGTGCCTGGCGGGAGACCTGCGTGCTCTTCGACCAGTCCCATCACATGGTGGAGCAATACCTGGAGGGGCCCGACGCGTTCAAGCTGCTTTCCCATCTGGCGTTCAACAGTTTTGCTAACTTTCCCACCACGCGAGCCAAGCAGTTCGTTCCCTGCAGCTACGGCGGACATGTGATCGGCGACGGCATTCTGTTTCGTACGGAGGAGAATAAATTTACTTTCGTCGGCCGCGCTCCCACCGCGAATTGGATTCAATTTCACGCCGCAACCGGCGGGTACGATGTGACGACGGAAAAAGACGACAGATCGCCTTCTCGCCCAGGCGCGAAGCCGGTAGTTCGGAGACACTACCGCTATCAAATTCAGGGGCCGAATGCGCAGCAGGTGATCGAGAAGCTGAACGGCGGACCTGGTCCGGATATCAAGTTTTTCAATGTGGGTACCGTGAACATCGCGGGACGCAAGGTGGCCGCGCTGCGCCACGGCATGGCCGGCGCGCCGGGGCTGGAGATTTGGGGACCCTACGAAGAAGGCGAGGAGATTCGGGCCGCGATTCTCGAAGCCGGCAAGGATTTTGGCATTTTGCAGGTGGGGGCGCGAGCTTACTCCACCAACGCGCTGGAATCCGGATGGATTCCGTCGCCTCTTCCGGCGGTGTACACGGGCGAGAAGATGAAGCCCTACCGGCAGTGGCTGCCCGCCACCAGCTATGAAGGCAAGGGCGGATCCATTGGGGGAAGTTTCTACTCCAATAACATTGAAGATTATTACGTGACGCCGTATGAGCTGGGCTACGGGTCGTTCGTCAAATTCGACCACGACTTCATCGGGCGCGAAGCTCTGCAGAAGATCGACGGGAAACCGCACCGCAGGAAGGTGACATTTGCCTGGGATGCGGGCGACTTGGGCAAGGCATTAGTTTCGATGCTCGGCCGCGACAACTGCAAATACATCGATCTGCCGAACCCGAATTACACTTCGGCGACTTACGACCGGGTGATGAATGGCGGAAAGATCGGCGGTTTGTCGATGTTCAGCGGCTATAGTTTCAATGAGCGGACCATGTTGTCGCTCGGCATCGTTGATCCCGACATCGAGGTCGGGCATGAGCTCACACTGGTCTGGGGCGAAGAGGGCGGAGGGTCCGGCAAAACGACGGTGGAGCGCCACAAGCAAACCCAAATCCGCGCAGTGGTCAGTCCCGCTCCTTACTCCGAAGTGGTTCGCACCACCTACGCAGAGGGTTGGCGAAGCGCTCAGACAGTGTAGCCGGTAGCGTGGAGCGCCAACTGGATTTCTCCCCGCTGTTCGAGCCGTTCGCGGTGAACGGCCTCACGCTGGCGAATCGTTTTGTGATGCCCGGCATGCAGCGCATGTGGTGCGAGAACGGGCGTCCGCTGCCGCGCCTGGCGCAATACTATCGCCGCCGGGCGGAAGGCGGCGTGGGGCTGGTGATCAGCGAATCCGGCGCGGTGGACCATCCTTCTTCAACGCAGACTCCCATGTTCGCCCGCATCACGGAGGCGACGCTGGACGCCTGGGCCGATTGCGTGGCCGCGGTCCAAGGGGCCGGTGGACGGATCTTCGTACAGTTGTGGCACGAAGGCGCGGTACGCAAGGAGGGCGGCGACGGCGAGTATTCGCAATATCGAAGCCTCAGTCCCTCGGGGCTGGTGTACGCCGGCAAGCCCAATGGCCTGGCTGCCAGCCTGGAGGATTTATCGGCCATTCAGGACGCTTTCGTTCGCGGCGCCTGCGCGGCGCAGCAGATTGGCGCCAATGGCGTGGAGGTGCATGCTTGTCACGGGTATCTTCTCGATCAGTTCCCGTGGGCGGAGACCAATCGACGAACGGACGGCTACGGCGGCGATGACATCCGCGCGCGCGTGCGTTTCCCCCAGGAGATTGTCGCGGCGATTCGCGCCGCAGTGGGCAAGGATTTCGTTATTTCCTTCCGCTTCTCGCAATGGAAGGAAGTAAACTACGAAGCGCGCATTGCTCCCACGCCGGAGGACCTTCGCGTGATGCTGTCGGAGCTGCGCTCGGCGGGTGTTGATCTGTTTCACGCTTCGGCGAGGCGATTTTGGATACCGGAATGGCCGGGGGCGGACTTGGGAATTGCCGGTTGGACCAAATCCTTCACGGATGCTCCTGTGATCGGGGTGGGGAGCGTGGGACTGGACACAGACGTCATGGAGAATTTCTTCGGCAACGAGGCGCAAGCGACGGGGGAACCTGGTTTCAGCGAGCTTCTGCGCGGATTTGGCAATCGCGAGTTCGATTTGATCTCGGTGGGCCGCGGCCAGATCGGGGATCCGGATTGGGTGAACAAGGTTCGCGCCGGGCGCTACGACGATATCCGGCTGTTCACGAAAAAGGACCTGATCGGAGATCTGGAACTCGAAGGCTTTGTCAGCGAAGCGCACGGCTCCTGATTTCCGCCGACCAGAATTGCGGGATCCGATCGCGAGGGGTGCGGACCGCGACTCTCACGCGCGAGCACCCCAGCCCGACTTGGCCGGTGCTCAGTTGATCCAGCTCCAGGAATTAGTTCGCCCTCCTCACGCGCCCGAAAAGCCGGGCCGTCGAAGCACTTATCAGCAACGTTGATTCGCAATATCAGCCCCAGCCTCTCGACTAACCGAATTGTCAAAGTTATACTCGCCCGGTATGCATGCAATGCTGCGGCAGTAGGGGTCGCGGTTCGCTTTTTGCAGTACGGGACGCTTTAAACAAGACGCAAACCGGAGGTTAGCCTAGTATGCTGACTCAGTTGTATGTTGGCGGGCGATTTTTGCTCGCTCACCGAGTTTTTGCAGTCGTTGGGGAAACCGCTTTACACGCGCGAACTGCCGACGGCACCGCCGCGGGGACGGTCACCGATCCGTCGGGCGCTGCCATCGCTGGCTCGACCGTTGCGCTAAAGAATGGCGTGCGCGTTTCCGTGACGGGCTTCCAGCGGCAGGCCTCGCCCGCGCCTTGCGTTCCAGCGATAAAGCCTTCGGCTCCATGTTCTTGTGCGGAGGAGGATTACTCGGTTGCAGGCTCGTGGCCGCTCCAATCCGAAGCAGTACAGAACACCCTGGGACGCCTTCTGTCGGGTACGGTTGTCACCGCTGGTCGTAGAAGTCTACTTTGTTTTGACAAAATTTGCAGGCCGGTTGACGCGCACGCCGCGTTGCCATAGGCAGCAGCAGTTGCCCTCGGTAAGGATCAGATCCGATCGAGCTTTGGGCGGGACGAATTTGGGGTTGCGTAAAAAAGGAGGATTAAGAAAATGGCACATCTAAAACCACGTCGTAGCAAGTGCGTTTTCACGGTAATGGTTTTCGGCTTGCTGCTGGCATTGCTCGCGCTGCCGAACCTGGTATATGGACAGGGAGCAAACGCGACGCTGTTAGGCACCGTAACGGATGTCTCGGGAGCGGTTGTGCCCAACGCGTCGGTGCAAGTTACAAATGTCGCCACCGGCGTAAGGCAGACGGTGACAACCGATTCGCAGGGCCGCTACACGGTGGTGGATTTGATCGTGGGCACCTATACCGTGCAAGCATCGGCCGCGGGATTTCAGACCGTGGTCCGCAGCGGCATAACGCCCAACGTGGGCAGCCAGACGGTGGTGGACATTGCGCTTTCGCCCGGCCAGCAGCAGCAAACGGTGACGGTCGACGCACAGGCCTCCCAGGTGGACGTCGTTTCGTCAACGCTCTCCTCGGTAGTGGAACAGAAACAAATTGCGGACCTGCCGTTGAACGGCCGCAATTTTACGGACCTCATCGCGCTGGCGCCAGGCATCACAACGGGCAACGGAGTGGGAGCTCCAGCCGGGGGCGCGAACTTGCTGTACGGCCTGGAGGCTAACTTCAGCGTTTCCGGCGCAAGGGCGGAAGGCCAGGCGTATCTTTTGGATGATGTGGATATCCAAGGCTTCTGGGCACACGGGTCCGGTTCGGGAGTGTTGGGCACCACGCTCGGCATTGAGGCCATCGCCGAATTCGAGGTGCTCACCAACACGTACAGCGCTCAATTCGGCGGCAATGGCGCGGTGGTGAATACGGCCAGCAAATCCGGCACCAACGGTTTTCACGGCTCCGCGTACGAATTTTTCCGCAACAGCGACCTGGACTCGCGCAACTTCTTTGACCCGTCGCAAATACCTGCCTATCGCCAAAATCAGTTTGGCGGCAGCATTGGCGGGCCCATCAAGAAGGACAAGTTGTTTTTCTTCTTCAACGACGAGGAGTTGAGGAAATCGGAGGGCACAACCGTCCCCACGTTTATCCCCGACGCCAATATGCTCAAGGGGTTGGTGCCGTGCAACCTGGCTCCAAATATTGCATGCTCGGGCGGATTGGCGAACGTCGGAGTGAGTGCCACGGCGGCGCCGATCTTGGCTCTTTATCCCGCGACAACGCAAGTATCACCGAATGGCATCCTAGAGGTGCCGGAGGTTGCCAGCCAGACCGGCGACGAAAATTACCTTTTGACCCGTATCGATTACACGATGGACGACAAGAATTCGTTCTTTGTGCGCTACGTACACGACGGCGCCAGCACCGTTTTGCCGTTCCTGGGTTCGCCAGTCCCGCCCCGCTGGCCAGAACAGGGCATAACGGGCAACCACTTTGCCACGGTGGAGTGGCGCCGGCTGATTACACCAAGCCTGGTGAACCTGGCGCGCTTCAGCTTCACGCGAACCAAAGAGGCCGATAATGAAGTTAATCTAGATCCAACCCCCGCGCTCAATTTCTACCCCAGCGGGCATCAAAACGGCGGTGTCTCCATCACGGGCCTTTCCGCGCTCGGCACCAGCATTTTCGCTCCGCTGAGCCAAGTGCAAAACAAATTCCCCTTGGCGGACGACTTGATCTGGAACAAGGGGTCTCACAGCTTCAAGTTTGGCGGATTATTGAGCCGGGTGCAGAGCAACTTCACGCAAGACGGATGGTGGGGCGGTTCCTATACCTTCACCAGCATCCCTAACTTTCTGGAAGGGAACCCGTTCCTCTTTATTGGACCCATCCCGCCCTATACGGACTCGACTCGCGACTTCCGCGAAATTGAGGTCGACGGATACGCTCAGGATGAGTGGAAGGCGACTTCCAGGCTGACGGTCAACATCGGTGTCCGCTATGAGTTCATCACCAATCCTGTTACGAATCTGCAACCACTCAATGCCATACTCAATCCTCCGTTTGGAAACTTCGTTCCTGTCACGCACGTTTTCGCGTCGAACCCCTCGACTAAAAACTGGGACCCGCGCATCGGCTTGGCGTTTGACCCGTTTAAAGATCACAAAACCTCGATTCGGGTCGGCGCCGGAATTTTCTACGATCCCATTCGCGCCCGCACCTACGCTTCCGGTTATTACTTCAATAAGCCGTATGAGCTGGCCTTCGAGATATTTCCCCCGTTCCCGAATGCTTTCTCGAGCGGTTACTCAACTCCATCCGAGATCGTTGGTATCGATTACAACATCCACAATTCGCCGCATATGTACCAATGGAATATCAACATCCAACGCGAATTGTTTGAAAACACCCTTTTGACGGTGGGCTACGTTGGCTCGCGAGGCCTGAACTTGTATGAAGGCCGCGACATCAATCCCGTGGAGCCTAACTACGTGAACGGCCAGCCAGTTTTTGGCTATTTATCGCCGACTGGTACGATCGTCAGCAACCCGCGTGAGAATCCCGCTCTGGGCGCTCTCAGCAGCGAGGCTCCGGTGGGAGATTCGCACTATAACTCTCTGCAGGTGGGCCTGAACCGGCGCTTCTCTCACAACATACTAGGCCAGGCTTCCTACACTTGGTCTAAGTGCATCGACAACACCTCCGGCACCTCCGGCCTGGAGGGCGGGGCGCCCTGGACTGATCCGCTGGCCGGCAACTACGACGAAGGCCGCTGCCAGTTTGACCGGTCGCAATTTCTGAAATTGAGCAGCGTCTACTCATTTCCGTTCAAAGGCAACGTGCTGGTAAGCGGGTGGCAACTGAGCGGCGACTTTACGTACTCGAGCGGCGCGCCGTGGAACGTACTGCTTGGTTTTGATCAAGCCGGAAACGGAAATAGCGGCGAGGAACGGCCCAACATCATTTCGGGCGTCAACCCCATTATCGGCAGCGTCAACGGTTATGCCAATCCGGCGGCCTTCTCGGTGCCGGCGGTTGGCACGCTTGGCGATCTTCAGAGAGACTATCTATCGGGCCCCGGTCTCGTTGATTTGGACATGGCGTTGCTCAAGGACACTCGGATTCACGAACAGGTCCGCCTTCAGTTCCGCGCC
The DNA here is from genome assembly GCA_963776805.1 of Bryobacterales bacterium. Lineage (GTDB taxonomy): Bacteria > Acidobacteriota > Terriglobia > Bryobacterales > Bryobacteraceae > Palsa-89. The sequence goes on along the minus strand of CAVZOD010000025.1, from coordinate 719,968 downwards.
GAGTTCTTCAATGTAGCCAACCATGCAAATTTCGGGTTGCCTAACCCCACCGCCTTCTCGCAGGGGCCGGCTGGTACCGGCATCCCCAACTCGACGTTCGGGCAGATCACATACACCACAACTTCTTCGCGGCAGATCCAGTTTGCCCTCAAGCTGTTGTTCTAAGATCCATTGGAAGGGCGTAGCGGGTGGCCGGCCATCCGCTACGCAAGAAGCAGCTTCAAAAAGACCTGCAAGTGCTAAGAATGAGAATCGTCATCGAGAAGGCGTAGCGCGCAGTTCGAAGGGTCGAGGTCGGTGATCGATGCGGTGAGATTGGGTTCGCCAGAAAACGCGGCAGGAGTGGGTCGGGGGAAATCCGAAAGTGGTTTCACTACGCTGAACGTCTTTGGGCGTTTCGTTGCAGGGCCCAACGGCTCGCAGCATTCAGCCGGGCCGGTTAGTCGTAGGCTTGGGCAGATATCGCGAATCAATGCCGCTGATAAGTGCCTCGCGGCCCGGCTTGTGGGGCGCAAGATCAGAGGCGAACGGGTTACTAAAGCTGGATCAACTTAGCGCCGGCCAAGTCGGGCGGAAGCTCGGAGTTCCTCAAGGCATCCTCCAGATTCCTGCGTGCCACGCGCGCATGCTCTCGCGTCAGAATTTCAGCGCGCATGCCTTCGCGGTTGGCAATGGCATCCACGATGCCGCAGTGCTGGTCGGCGGAAATGAGGAATAACTCCCGCAAGTCGCTCGAAACATATTGCCGCTTCAAGAACGCACTGGGGGAGGCAAATGGCAGCGAGCAGGCTTGCTCGATAGCGCGGCGCAGCATCCGGCTGCGGGACAGATCGAGCAGACCGGCGTGAAAACGGGCGTTGAGGTCGATGTAGAGATTGAACGTCTCAATGGTCAGTTTGGTGCGCCGCACCAGAGCCAGGATTTCGTGGCTGATGGCCTGCAGGGGAGCCAGCTCAGAGGCGTGTTTAAACCGCTGGGCCGCAAGCCGGGCGGCCGCGCCTTCGAGCAATCCGCGCAATTCGATGGCGTCGTAGATATCGTCGGTGGAAAATCTTTGGACCACAAATCCACGGGTGGGACGAATCTCGAGAAAGCCCTCATGAGCCAGACGCTCCAGCGCCAGATGCAGTGGAATGCGGGAGACTTTCAATTGGGCAGCCAGCGGCACTTCCCGAATGCGTTCTCCAGGGCGGAAGTGACCTTGCACCAGCAGTTCGCGAAGGGCCAGGACCGCTCGAGCGGTTTGCGACGACGCTTTCGACTTACCTGCCGGTGTTTTTGAAGGCTGGCTTATTCGTTCCATTCCGCTGCTCCCACAAGTATATTTCTTTTGCATCGATGCATGCATTGAGTTTCCCGTTTGCACGCACGGGACCCGCGCCCAAGCGAATTGGGCCAGTGACCATCTACATTGACAGGTATTCCCTCACAAATATATACTGAATCGCGGTTTGTAAAATGCATGCATTATCTTTCGGTAAATCGCTCGGCTCGGGCGCGCTCCTCGCACTGGCGCTCTGCGCCTCCATTTCGGCCCAGACGCCGAATGGCGCTTTAACGGCTCCCCTGGGTTCCCAGTTATACCCGTCCTCGACAGAAACGGCTCCCAAAGGGAGCAAGCCCGCCTGGCCTCCCGCCGGCCCGACGCCTCGCACAGCAGACGGCAAACCGGATCTGTCCGGTGCTTGGGCGCCCAACGCGATCCGGCAGAACGTGGACATGATCAAAACCGGCGTGCAGGTTCCTTTCCAGCCTTGGGCCGAGAAGGTCTACAATGAGCGCAAAAGCAGCGACTCGCGGGACGATCCGGAAGCGCGTTGTCTGCCGCCGGGTGTTCCGCGCATGACCACCACTCCTTATCCCTTCCGCATCATGCAAACCCCCGAGCTTACGCTTATTGTCTACGAAGGTGGGGCTCACGTGTGGCGTCAGATTTTCACCGACGGGCGTCCCCATGCGGCCGATCCGAATCCATCCTGGCTGGGAGATTCCATCGGCCATTGGGAAGGCGATACATTCGTGATCGATACGGTCGGGCTGAATGGAAAGGCGTGGCTGGATGAGTCCGGCTTGCCGACCACCGAGGCGTTACACGTAACGGAAAAAATTAGCCGGCCTGATTACGGCCATTTGGTAATCGAAAACATCGTCGACGACCCCAAAGCGTACACCAAGCCGTGGTCCTTCACCACACATCCGGTTATGCTCAAGGGCGAATTGATGGAGTACATCTGTCAGGAAAATAACCGCGATGTGGAGCACTTAGTCGGGAAGTAACTCACTCTCTGCTTGGCGGTGCATGCAAAAGAGTGGCCAACGCGAAGCCGCTTGCGCGATGGCGTCCAGCGAACATCAATTTGTAACGCGGAATTGACACTTTCCTTGCCACGTTATATAGTGGGCTGGTCTGTAACGATGCATGCATCGCAGTTCCTGTGTTAGTTGGCAACGCACGGGGGGTTGTCGACTTTGAGGGGCACAGGGCAGTAAGTGTAAATCCAGCACTGCTTAACTAAAGAGGAGTTATGAAGCGCACGACAACGTTGTTCGTACAGGTCTTTTTGTGTGTCGCCCTAGGTTCGGGCCTTTTCGCACAATCGGTATCCCAGGTCTCGGGGACCGTGAAGGACGGCACCGGAGCGGCCATTCCAGGCGCTGAAGTTACCGTTACTCAAACCGATACGGGAGTCACCCGCACCGCCCAGACGGATGCCAGTGGTGTGTACTCGCTGCCCAGCCTGCCTTTGGGCCCCTACCGGATGGAAGTGAAAAAGGACGGCTTTACCACCTACGTCCAGTCGGGCATCGTTTTGCAGGTTGACACTGCGCCTACCATTGATCCCGTCTTGAAGGTAGGTGCGGTAAGCGAATCAGTACAGGTGGAAGCCGCGGCGGCGATGGTGGAGACTCATTCCACCGGCGTCGGCCAGGTGGTGAATTCGCAGGATGTGGTGGAACTGCCGCTCAATGGACGCGAGATCACTCAGCTCATCACGCTAGCCGGCGCTTCCAACGCCGTGCAGTATGGCTTTGGCCAGGCTCCCTCATCGGGCAACCTGATATCCAGCAAGAATTATCCTAACGAAGCGCTGGTCAGCGTGGCCGGCGGAATGCTCAATGGAACCACCTACCTGCTGGACGGCGGAACTCACAACGACCCGTTCAATAACTTGAACTTGCCTCTGCCTTTCCCGGATGCGGTGCAGGAGTTCAAAGTGGAGACCAGTTCGCTGCCAGCTGAATATGGGCAGCACTCCGCGGGAGCGGTGAACGTGGTCAGCAAGTCCGGCAGCAACGCGTTTCATGGGGACGCCTTCGAGTTCGTACGGAACGGGGATTTCAATGCGCGCGACTTCTTTGCGCCGACCAGCGACAACCTGAAACGCAATCAATTTGGGGGCACCGTGGGCGGCCCGATCAAGAAGAACAAGCTGTTTTTCTTCCTGGGTTATCAGGGCACATTAATCCGATCGGCGCCGGCGGCGACGCCCGCGGTAGTTCCCACCGTCGCGGAACTGGAAGGCAACTTCCAGGCTTATGAATCGCAGTGTTTCGCCACGCCTCAAACTTTGAAGGCGCCGTATGTGAACAACATACTCCCGTCTTCGCTAATTAGTCAGCAAGCGCTCGCGTTCGCCAGTCACTTTCCGACACTCACCAACGCGTGCGGCAACACCACTTTCACGGAAATAGCGAATCAGGACGAGCACATGGGGCTGGCGAAGATCGATTACCAGATCAGCTCCAAGCAATCCTTCTTCGCGCGTTATTTCGGCACGCACAGTCTGACACCATCCAGCTTCACCGGGACCGAGCTGTCGGTTCAGAACGCCGGCACGGATGATGAAGTGAATTCACTGGTATTGGGCGACACCTATGTATTTGGTCCCAGCGCTCTCAACACGTTTCACGCGACGTTGAATCGCGATGGCATCACGAAATTTCAGGTGCCGATTCCCACCCCCACCGATATTGGGGTTCAGGGCATCTACACCGCTCTGCCCAACTTTTCCAACATCAACATCACGGGCGACTTCATGAGCGCTGGTGGCTTTGCGACTCCGGGCTTAGTCAACACCACCACATACCAGTTTGCCGACGACTTCAGCCTCATCAAAGGTTCGCACCAGATGCAGTTCGGAGCCAACTTTATCCGGCCGATGCAAGCGACCACGTTTTGCGTCTATTGCAACGGGCTATTCACCTTCTCCGGGCAGGACACTGGCAGTGCGATGGCGGATTTTGTCGCCGGGCAGCTGGATTCATTTACCGACGCGAACGTCTCGCACGATAACGAAAAGTGGGCCTATATGGGCCTCTACGCGCAAGACAACTGGAAGATCAGCTCCCGCCTGACGCTGAACTACGGCCTGCGCTGGGAACCCTATCTCAACGGGCGCATCGTCAATAACAAAATCACACATTTCGACATGGCGGATTTCCTGGCCAATGTTCATTCGACCATCTATCCGAACGCTCCGGCGGGTACGCTATTCCCGGGCGATCCGGGCTTCAAGACCGGCGGCCGGCCCAACCTCACCACCTGGAACAATTGGGCTCCGCGAGTCGGCTTGGCGTACGATCCCACCGGCAACGGCAAAACGCTGATCCGCGCATCGTGGGGAATCTTCTACGATATGCCGCAGACGCTGTTTTACTACAATGCCTCGTCCGAACCGCTATGGGGCGAATCGATCACTTTAACCAATCCTGCGGGAGGATTTGCCAATCCGTGGCAAGGGTATCCAGGCGGAAACCCGTATCCCACGACTCAGAATCCGAACACCACTTACCCCACGGGTGGATATTATGAGACCGTTCCTCTGCACGTGAAGAATACTTACGTGGAGCAGTGGAATTTGACGCTGCAGAAACAGCTGGGATCGAGCTGGTTATTGAAGGCCAGCTACCTGGGCAGCGAGACGGCTCATCTTTGGACGGACCAGGAGTTGAACCCAGCCGTGTATGTTCCTGGAAACTGCGTGGCCGGTCAATATGGGCTGACGAAGGCGGGCACGTGCTCGACCACCTCTACCACTCAGGCGCGCCGTCTGCTTACGCAATTGAATCCCAGCCAGGGCCCCTACTACGGGACTGTTGAGAACTTGGACGATGGCGGCACTGCCAGCTACAACGCCTTGATTATTTCGGCGGAGCACCGGCTGTCGAGCCACTTCTCTGTGCTTGCCAACTACACGTTTTCGCACTGCATCGGCGACTCGGTAACCACCGAGCTTTCGGGCCCCGTTTACACCGATCCAGCCGATCGCCGTTTCGATCGCGGAAACTGCACGGCTATCGACATTCATCAGAACTTCAACCTTTCCGCGGTTCTTCAGTCGCCGCATTATTCGAACCGGCCGCTGCAGTGGGTTGCCGGAGACTGGCAACTCGCGCCGATCGTCGGCCTGCACTCGGGAAGCTATTTTGAGGTGACCACCGGCCTGGATAACGCGCTGACCGGAATTGGCGCACAACGTCCCAACCAGGTGCTCTCCAATGCATACTGCGCGGACAAGACGATTAACTGCTGGATGAACGCCCAGGCGTTTGGCTATCCGGCCGCGGGGACGCTCGGAAACATGGGCATCAACAACCTGGAGGGTCCGGGCTACTTCGATGTTGATGTGGCCTTATCCCGGCAGTTCCGGGTGAGGGAAAGTCAGTACTTTGAGATCCGCGCCGAATCGTTCAACATCCAGAATCGCGCTAACTTCCTGAATCCGGGCGCGGTCAGTATTGCGGGAGGCACTGCCAATTCGACCCTGAACAGCAGCACGTTCGGCAAGATTCAGGCCGATGTAAGCCCCCGGATCATGCAATTCGCAGTGAAGTACGTGTTTTAGTCGCCAGGCGTCCGGGACCGGCGTGCGTCGAAGCACGCCGGTGCGTCTCGGGGAGCGGACTTAAGCTGATGCGTTGTGACGTGCCAGCGCAAAATCGTTCTTAGAGGAGCCGGTTTCAAACAGCACTGGCTTCATCTGTTTCACAAACTCTGTCTCTGAGAATCGGGCCGCATATGCTTGTAATGCGCGCGGACCCAGTTCCGGCTCCAAAGCATCCCAGCGTTCGATCGCATCGCGGAGGCCTTCAGGTTCGTCGTAGAGAACGCCGCCAAATTCAGGCACGATCTCGAGCGCGCCGCCTTTCGCCAGTGCAATTACCGGCTTGCCGCTCGCGAGCGCTTCCACGGCCGCGATGCCGAAGTCCTCTTCTCCTGGCATCAGAAACGCCCGGCAGCGAGCGTAGAGGCTCCGCAGATCTTCATCCGTCACTCGCCCGCAGAAATCGATGTTCGCCGCCGCAACCCGCCGCAGCGCCTTGTATTCCGGCCCTCCACCGACCACTCGGAGCTTGCGTCCATTTTCGTTAAAGGCTCGCACCGCGGCATCCACCCGTTTGTAGGGCACCAGTTCTGAAACGATCAGGTAATAATCTTCGGGCGGCTTCCGATAAAACTTTTCAACGGCGACGGGGGGACGTACCACCTGTGAGTCGCGCCGGTAGGTCTTCCAAATGCGGCGGCGGACATTGTCGCTGTTGGCGACAAATTGATCGACGCGTGCGGCGGAAGCGAAATCCCATAAGCGCAGGTAGTTCGCCACGGGCGTCATCAGCGCGCGTTTCCAACCAGCACCCACCCATTGATTGCGATAAGCAGGATACAGGTCCCAAAGATATCGCATGGGCGTGTGGCAATAGCAGACATGGCGAGTGCCGGAGGAAGTGATCACACCTTTGGCCGGACCCGATTCGCTGCTGACGATCAGATCGTACTCGCGCAAATCGAAGCTCTCGAGCGCCATTGGCATCAAGGGCAGCAGCGATCGATACGTTTTGCGAAACGGCTGCAGAAAGGAGGCCCGTACATTGTGACGGCGAATCGTTTCCGACACGGCGTCCGGATCGTAGAACAGCGTGAACACGTCGGCATCGGGCAGCATGCGGCACAGCGCCTCAACCACCTTCTCGCCGCCGCGCATGTTCAGGAGCCAGTAATGAACGATTGCGGTGCGCAAGTCAGCCCCCGTGGCAGCACTGATTGGAGTATGTCATTGAGCTGGCAAACCGCTTGTTTGCAGTTCGTACCTTTGTTGTAAAATCTGCGGTTTTGGCCCGTCATCCTCTTGTCGTTTACTCGCGGCATCGCTTAATCTGGCAACGAAGCGAGCGCTATGCCCGAAGAATCGAGCTGCATCTCAAGTAATGCCGATCCGGTGTTTTCCGGAATCGACCTGCCGCTACGCCGAACTTTTTTCCCACTGGGATATCCGCTCGTGCTCGAAACCAATTCGCACGATGTGATGCTGGCGGCCGAGGAAGTTTGGGACGCGACGGAGCGCATGTTTGACCAGGATCCAGTGCGCATTTGCCTGGGAGTGTCGGGCGACGATACTGAACCATCGCCAGCGCCGCGTATTCGCGCGCGAGAACATTTGATGTCGATCATTGCGGACGCGGATAACTCCCTGCTGTGCGATTTCGAGCGGGGATTTGCTTTCGGTTGGGTGACGCCCACCACCGCCGCGGACCGCGCCTGGCTGCGCTACCAGTTTCTGACGCCTGCGGGAATTGCGCTGGCACAGCAGCGGGCTTTTGCGCCGTTGCATGGAGCGCTGGTGACGAGGGAGAGAACCGGCGTGATGTTGTGCGGTGAATCCTGCGCCGGTAAGACCACGCTGGCTTATGCGTGCGCCCGGGCCGGTTGGACTTACGTGAGCGACGACGGTACGTTTTTGGTGCGCGGCCGCGGCGATCGTTACGCCATTGGAGATTCGCAACGCATTCGCTTTCGTGCCGACGCCCGCGAGTTGTTTTCCGAACTCGCCAATCATGTTCCTACGGTCAGGCCAAACGGCAAAGCTGGTATCGAAGTCCGCACGCGGGACTTGGGAATATCCACGGCGCCAGGATGGGTTGTGGATCACGTGGTTTTCTTGAATCGCGAACACTGCGGGCAGGCGTCTGTTGAACCGTACCCGCAAGATCTCGCGCTGGAGTACTGGTCGCAGTACACCGTGCTCGGGCCAGCCAGGATACAGGCGGAGCAGCGGCGCTCGCATGAATGTTTGTTGCGTGCACGCCTCTGGAAAATGCAGTACTCGTGCCTGGCCGACGCGGTCTCGCAGTTGGAACAACTAGTCGATGAAACAGCTTCTTCCCCGGGCGTACACGGTCACGGCGCAACGCGATGAGTTTGCATTGACCGTGTCGCCCTTTTTGTAAGTTGTGATTACGCCGGCGCCTTTTTACAACGCTTTTACGAAATGGGAGCAGGTATAGAAGATAGTGCGGCGGATAATGAAGCCATGATCGCAACCGAAACGCCGCAGAAGCGCTTCCCTGGGTTGTCCGCGGAGTTACTCCATTCGAGTGATATCCATGAGACGAATGGCGACCGAACCGCTTCAGGCGCGGTTCATGTGTTGTACATCTTAGAACCTGTTGTGGCCACACTATGCCTGATTGGTTTGTTTCCTTTGCTGCTTGTTTTGGCGCTCGTCATCCGCGTGGCCTCCGGTGCATCCCCGCTGGTGGCTCACCGGCGAGTTGGCCGTTACGGAAAAACGCTTTGGGTTTACAAACTTCGCAGCATGTGGCCCAGCGCCGGGCCCGCGCGCAAATCCGGGATTTTTATCGAGAAGTTAACCGAAGAGAGTCCGGAGCCGAAGCGGGGGCCAGACCCGCGTGTCACCAGCTCTTTCGCGGCGTTTTGCCGGCGCCATTCGATCGATGAACTGCCGCAATTGGCCTCGGTAGCTGCAGGCCAAATGTCGGTGGTCGGACCCAGGCCGATCACGCGGTCCGAGCTCAGCGAGCATTATGAACCCAACGTGAGGGAGGTGTTGTCGATCAAACCGGGGCTAACCGGCCTCTGGCAGGTTCGCGGGCGAAGCCGTTTAACGTACCGGCAGCGAAAGCGCTTTGATCTGTTCCTGGTGCGCCGGTTCTCGATTGGCCTATATTTGCGGATTGTTGGGCTCACTATTCCCGACGTATTGTTTGGCAAGGATGCCTGGTGAAAATCAATTGTGTTCGACTTTCCGGAAGTATCCTGCTTGCGGCGCTCAGTGCGGCGGCATTGCTGATCGCGGGCCCCGACGATTCCACTGACGCGGCGAAGGCACTTGGCATTTCATTCTCGGGCAACTCCAGCTCCACGGTGATTCTGGAGCGGGATGGGAAACGCTATCAGGTGGACGTGGCGGCCAAGACGGTTCGAGAGATTGGCGTTGTTCAGGAGGCGCCCGTGGCCGCTCTATTTCAGCGGAATTGCGCGCGATGTCACGGAGCCGATGGCAAGGGCACGCGCTCCGAGCGTACTCCGGATTTCACGAGCGAAAGTGTGCAGCGCAGCCTCAGCGTCAAGGACATTACGGATGCGATTCGCAACGGCAAGGACAATGGCCGGATGCCGACGTGGTCAGGCAAGCTGACCGACGCCGAGATCGACGGGCTCGCCAGCTATATCCGCACTCTTTCCGATGCCGGCGGCGCTTCCGGGCAGACGCAAGAAGCCAAGCGGACTGCCGGCAGCATCTATGAACCGGGCGACGACGTATTGTTCAGCCTGCCCACCGGGCGAGCCGTCGACAAGCATGGCGTCTACGTCAACTTCACGCATCGCTTTCCTTATGATGCCGCGTTTACGGGACAGGGCCGGGGCGGGGAACTATTCGGCTTAGATAACTTCGCGCTTCCGTCCTTGGCTCTTCGCTACGGCGTTACCGACAAATTGTCAGTCAGTATCTTACGGTCGCCCACGCTAATCGGCCGGCCGATCCAACTTATGGCGGCGTACAACATTCTGGATGAGCATCATGAAGACCCGCTGAACGTTGCGGTACGGGTGTCCATCGAAGGCCAGAATAATTTTCGCAAGAACTACACCCAGAATATCGAAGGGATTGTCTCGCGCAGCATCACTTCACGGGCACAATTCTATGTGGTTCCAACCTTGTCGTTTGATGCCCGGCCCCTGGTGCAGGCGAGCGGTTTTCTTTCCGACGATATTCCGGATTTGCCGGGTGTAGATACATTCTCCATCGGCGTGGGCGCCGCCTACGATATCCGGCCGACGGTGGCGTTGATCGCGGAAGTGATTCCAACTTTGTGGAACGCGGGCGAACTTGGCATCCATCGGCCCGCGTATTCATTCGGCATCCAGAAGAAAATATTTCGTCACGCATTTACGCTCGGGCTGACAACCAGTCCCGGCGTTACGGTATCGCAGCGCGCGGGGACGCGAGCGGAGTTTTTGGGCGAGCCATCGGCGGATACGCCTGGCGGTATGTTCTTTGGGTTCGATCTAACCCGTCAGATTCGCTGACGCCGGCTCCAGGCCCAAGCGGCGCCATTCCACAGCGTGGGAATGAGAGCTTTCGCGTGGCGCCACGTTCTGGAACATAGAAACAACCAGTAACGGCCGGCGGCGCACAGGCGCACTATCCAGTTGACGGCGTCAGATTCGCTGACGCCGGCTCCAGGCCCAAGCGGCGCCATTCCACAGTGTGGGGATGAGAGCTCTCGCGTGGCGCCACGTTCGAGAACCTAGAAATAGCCAATAACGCCCGGTGGCGCGCAGGCGAACTCGCCAGTTTACGGCATGGCCGGGCAGATGTACCGCGTCCACGGGCCCCGGCAGTTGCAGCGGCATTAGTCTGCGCCGAAGGATCGCAAACCGCGAAGAGCCCGGGTCCAACAGGCTGAGCTGAAGCCACAATTCGTTCTTGGTGGTGTGAAAGAGGGTGGTGGCCGGCGTTTGCGCATATGCGGAGAGCCAGCCGCGCACCGGCTCCTTTAGTTGTTCGACCTCTTGCTGCGCGATAGCGGGAAGCGTGCAGCCAAACCAGTGGCTGGCGATGGCAAAGCAGATGGCTTGCACTCGCCGCAGCGGTTCATCGTGGCACTCGCGCCAGGTTCGCCAGAGGCCGGCATCGGAGTTGCGCTCGATAAAGCAGGCGATCTCGTAAAAGTGGGACGGGCGCGAATCGCCGCGCAACAAGTGGCGCAGGGCGTGAGCCGAAGCATAGCCTGGCAAATCGATCGCGGCAAGTGATGTGAACTCGATGTCTTCGAGGGTTCGGCGCCGGCGGCGTTCCCAGAAGTTGTCCAGGCCGGGAACTGCGAAGCCCTCCGTGGCGGCGTCCCACAGGCGAAAATGCAGTTCCAGCGCCAGGGGCAGCTCGGGATTGAAATAGTCGCCGCGCCATTCCCAGCCCGTCTTGCGGATCAAGGTGGGAAGGTGATCTACCGGATGCCGATCCCTGGCGACGAGAGGTTCGTAACCTAGCCTGAAAGCGACGTCGCGCGCCGCCAGCAGTTGGTCAGGCAGGAAAAACAAATCCAGATCGTACTGCGTACGAAGGCGCGGATCGGCTACGAAGCTGGGAGCATGAGAGAACCCCTTGAGTGTTATGAATTCAAGCCCCGCGCCTTCGAACGCGCCACTTGCCTCTTGATAGGCGTGCTTGGTCCGGCGCCAGCGTTCCGCGTTGTTCGCCAGGTTCTGATGGAACCGATCCGCGACCCAAGCCGGCAAATAATCCTGGCTGCGAAGCGCAAATGGAATTGCTAGTTGCGTGCGATGGCAGAAGCCGATCAACTGGCGCCACTCGTTGTCGGAAAGACCTTTCAGTGCGTCGAAGGATGGCTCGGCGAATTGGAGCGCATCAAAGACCGCTTGTGCGTAGAGGGGAATGCGGCGCGATGACATCACAAGATGCTTCCCACCGCATCCAATACTTCGGCGCGGTAGCGCTCCAAAGTGAAGCGTTCTGCGAACACTGCTTTCGCGCGAGCAGAGATGCAATCCAGCAGCCCCGCGCCATTGGAGAACAGCTCCAGAAGTGTGGATGCCAAATCCTGGGCCGTGGGCGGCGACAACACGCCCGTAACGCCGTCTTCGATAATCTCTGGTATCCCGCCGGATGGAAAAGCCACCACTGGGACCCCAGCGGAGAATGCTTCGAGGATCACGCGCGTTGTGCCCTCCACCGCTGTCGACGGAACTACAACCAGGTCCAGGGACGACAAAACATCGCGAATACGCGTGCGCCATCCGGTAAACTCAATGAGCAAGCCTTCTGCTTCCGCGCGGACGCGCCGACTGTACTGAGGATTTGAGAATAGCGCGTCACCGCACACAACAAATTCAGCATGCCAGCGCTGTTGGCGCAGCACCAGGCGTGCGGCCTGTACAAATTCCAACTGGCCTTTTTCCGGAGCGATGCGTCCAATGACGCCAACTCGCCAGGGGTCGCTCTGGTTGCGGCGGCGCCGCGCGCACTCGATCGGTGCCACGCCGTTATAGATGACGCGCGAATGTCCAGCGTCCACTGCCGCTGACAAAGGATCCAGGACGAATCGGCATGCCGCGATCACGTGGGCATGCGTGGATCGAAGGGCCCAGCGTGTCAATCGCGCAGCTGCCTGTTGTGAAACGATGCTATGGGCGTGGAAGACCACTGGCCGCCCGCGCGCGGCCAGAGCGGCGGCCGGAAGCAATCGCGGACCGTTTACATAGATCAGATCGATTCCATGCTTCGACACGAGAGACGCGATGCGTGCAGTTTGACGCGGAAGATCGACGGCGAATCGCCCCGCATCCAGCCAACCCTTCGTCCCGCAGGTGTAGGCAGCGCAGGCGATCGAGTGCACTGGGGCTCCGTAGCCGCGCGCGCCATCCGCCACCGGCCCGTCGCCTGGAACCGCCAGGTGCGTTTCGTAACCGGCCTCCAGAAAAGCGGGCAGCAGATCCAGCAGGCAACGCTGGGCGCCGCCCAGCTGATTGAATTGATCCAGGAACAACAGGCTTCGGGTCATTCCGGTTGCCAGCGCCAGGCCGCCATCGCGAGCACCCAAAAGTAGAGCGGGAGCACGCGCCAATAGGTGAACAGGTCGCCCGAAAACATCTGGAATAGCTGGCCGATCCAAAAACAAAAGATCCAGCTTCCGAAGAACGAGACGCGCGAATCGTCGCGGTGCGCGGCTCGCCAGGCAGTGCGCAGGATGCTGAAATTGAGCAGGACGAACATCGCCAGCCCAACGATTCCGGTCTCCACCAGCAAGCTGAGATACATGTTGTCGGCGACGATGTTGGTGCCGATGAAATCGGAATAGGGCAGCGTCTTATAGCCGATGCCAAGAAGGGCGTGCCACGGATGGGCGCCGAGAAAACTTGCGATGGCCTGCCAACTGGCCAGGCGGCCCGACAGTACACTGTCCGGTTGCGAGAGCAGGAACTGCGAGTGCAACAAGTGAAGCCAATAGTTCCGCGCGGCCTCGGGAAAAAGTTGCCAGGCGGCGAAAGTGCCGGCAGCAAGACAACTGGTTGCGATAGCCAGCAGCTTGCCGATGAGAATTTGCGCGCGCTCCAGGAAAACGAGCGCCGCAAGGCCTGCGAACAAATTCAACAGGGATGCACGGGAGAAAGACAACACCAGCGCGGCGAATAGAACTGGCGCGCCTAGCCACACGGCCCAGCGTGAGATCACGCGCTCGCGACGGCGGCGCAGCAGCGTCACGGCGATCATGATCAGGAAAAACGCGCACATGTTTCCGAGCGTGCTGGCTTCATAGAAGAAGCCCTGCGCGCGGCGATAAACGCCTGAGGCCAGCCAGATGAACTGCGGTCCGTAGCCGGCTGGGGCGGGGAATTGATAGTAAAAGTCGAGGCAGGCGAAGGCGGCTGAGAGCACTCCGAACCAGTACAGTCTGCGCGCTCCATCGAACGCGTGTTCGCGCGTCCCGACTCCCGGCCCGTGCGCTGAGTAAAAGAATATGTAGACGGGAATTCCAAAGAGCAGCACGCGCGCCATGCTGCCGGCCGCGACGCCTAGCCCGGAATAGAATACCGCCAGCGCCGAGCTCGATAGCAGTACCAGGAAGAACACGGCCAGGGAAAACGTCAGCGCGTTTCGCTGAATGCGCCATTCTCGAAGCCGCAGCGCTCCGGCCAGCAATCCGATTCCAGCTAATGCGACGCCCACGTGCGGTCCTGAATTGCCGATTGCAAACGGAAGCGGCGGCAGCAGCAGCGCCGCGAAAAAGAAGCACCAAAGCCAGCGGCTGGCCGATTGCAGGATCCACATGACGGCGGGAATCCCCAGCAGCGGTGCGCTCCACGCGGCGGCCAGCAGCGGGTTGGGCGAGGCCGCTACAGCGCACGCATAAGCGCCCAAGGCTGCCGCAATCCAGAAGTGGCATGGCAACTCACGGGCGCGCGCTTCAATCGGCGCCATGGGTTGCAATGCGCAGCGGCGGGTTGTAGCGCCTGCGCTCTCGCGTGAAGCTGAACGATAGCGTGAGATACAACCACGATCCGAACAGCGCGAGCGCGGAGGCCCCGATCAGCAATAATGGCACGTTTGGCCAACTGGGCCGTTGCGGAACAATGCCGGGATCGACAACATGCAGCCACTCAGTTCGCGCGCCGCGGCTAATCCGCAAATTCACCAGGCGCTGCTCGGCCGCTTCGTACACTGCGCGGGCGGAGGTCAGCACGGCTTGCAGATCCTCCTCGCGGGCGGTTTCCTGAGCCAACGTCGCGCTCTTGGCGTCCATGGTGCGGGTGAGCTCGCCGATCCGCTGCTCTAGGAGCTGCACTCGGGCGCGCGACGCCTCTGGATTGCCCGCCTGGTCAGGCGGATCGTTTGCGGCCCCCGCCAAGCCCGTCTGCTCGTCGAGAAGCTGCTCTTCCACATGCGATTTCAGAAAGCTATCATCGGAAACCTCCGAACGGAGCGCTTCAGCGGACTGCGCTCCGGCGGCCTTTTGCCAGGCCGTCTCCACGTCCCTCAGGTGGCTCTTTGCAGTCTCGGCTGCCTGCCCCGCATCCTGGATCATGGCTTCATCGGCTTCCGTCCCGCCGGTACGGCTCAGTTCCACCGCACCCTCCGCGATGAACTGCGCCACGGCCTGCGCGGTCTTCGGATCGGGAAGCGTGGCGCTGATTTGCAGTGCCCGCGTGTCGCGGAGTTTGTCGACTTTCAGCACGCGCCGTTTCAGCGATTCGATGGGCGCTTCGTCCCGGTCGCGAAGATGAAAGCGCGCGGCGGCTCGCAGAAAAAGCTGGTCGTTCGAAGCGACCAGCTCATAAGTTTTCAGGGATTCCAGATACACGGTGCTCACGGCCGTGGCGATGCGCGGATCGCCTCCGGCCGGAGGGTCAATCAAAATGGTCGCGGTGGAGGTGTACCGTTTGGGAAACAGAAAGCCCGCGGCCAGGGCCAGCACGATCGCGACGCCGCACGCCAGGCCGGCAAACTTCCAGCGCGCGCGCAGAAAATCGATATATTCGAAAACGTCAAACGAGTCGTGCATTCCCCTGCCACAGCTTCTGGGTCCCGCAATGCCGCTATTGGGTCGCGATCACCACTTGGTTCGTGCTGGTAAAGCCGTTCACCTTGATCTGCAGCGGCACGGTGCTGGACGGAGTTACGCCCGCTGGCACTTGCACGTTCAGCTGGTTGACTCCCACAAACTGAGGCGCCAGGCCGGAGAACTGCACGTCGCCCGGCACGCCGCCAAACAGGACGGTGGGCGTTGCGATGGTGTTGGCGAGCACGCTGGGTATGCCGCCGTCTACGGGCTGATGGTCCACGGCTCCCAGCCCGGTGGCGTAGATAATCAGAACGTCGCCTGCTTTGGCCGGATGCGAACCGGTGGAAGCCAAGCCCTGCGGCCAGGCCAGCGATGAATCGGAGCTGTTCACCGCGATGGCGTAGAGTTGACCGCCCGCGGCCGCTGTGAAGATGCCCGGCATGGATGGCGCGAAGTTAACGGCCACGGGTGCAGAGGTTCCATTGGGAGTAGTCACCATCACGTTCACAACGCCGGTTCCGGAGCCGATTTCCCAGGGTATTTGAACATTGATCTGATCGCTGGATTGGCCGGGAACGCCGGGAATGACAGCCAGCAGCGGGGCGGCCGGCAGATCGGCAAACGTCACGGTGACGCCGCCCAGGCTGCTGGACAACGGAATGGTGTCGGCGGTGGCCAGTTTGCTCACCAGGCCCGTGCCGAAAATCGAGACCAGCCCACCCGGCGATACTGGTTGTCCCTTGGCGAAACTTGCGCCATTCAGGACGCCGCCATCCACCACGGTAGGAGTTTGGGCGGAGGCGATCGTCGCGCCAGCCAGCAAAACCAGAGAAAGAGAAAACGATAAGTGCTTCATGAGTGGACTCCTTGCCTCGTACTTCTCTATTCTGGGTTGCGGGCGCTGGAATAGTCGTGAACGCTTTGTAAAAACTTTGCAACTTCGGGATCTTTGCCACCGTCCAGATCGGCCGCGCGTGCTGCTTCGGTGAGCGCTTCGGCGCGGCGTCCGCTAAGCAGCAACAGTTGCGCCAGAGCCCAGTGGGGTTTGAACCAGTTTGGCGAAGCTGCAATGGAACCGCGCAGACATGTTTCCACATTAGGCGCGTCGTTCCGCGCGGCGTAGAATCCGGCGAGGTTGTACCAAGCGTTTTGCCGTTCTTCCGAGGTTTGGGCCGCACGTTCCGCTGCACGGAATGCCTCTTCGGACGCCATCCGAGCGAGCGCTGAATTGGACGCCGTTCGCGATGCCGCGGCCAAAGCGCGCGAGAAGTAGAGGTCGTCACTAGAACCGGCAGGGTGCCAGCGTTGCGACGCCGCATAGGCCGCGATGGAATCCTCGATGTGTCCGGCGTCCAGATCGTGCTTGGCTCGCTGCACCGAGATGTCTGATGCGGTCAATCGAACAGTCAGGTACAGAAACAGAGCGGCTGCGGTCAAACTGAGAGCAAGCGCCGAGATACGTAACGCAGGCTGGGATGATGCAATTGGCCTAGCCGACGGCCGAATCGCAAGCCCCGCCAGCATGGCTGTGGTGGCGTAGAAGTAAAGAGCGCCGGGCAGCGTGAAGCACACGAATAGTCCGCTGATCACACCAGCCAGCAGCGCTGATGCCAGATACGCCGAAGCCCGTTGTCCCTGATGGTGCGCGCGGCGAGCGGCGAACCAAGCCAGCGCCGCGAAGCCGCACAGAATCGCGAACCCTGGCATGCCCTGCGATACCAATGCGTCCAGAAAAATGTTGTGAGGCGACTCATGATAGAAATCCGGATAAGCCCGCGAGAGCTCCACGGATTGGTAGCGAGGGAACTCCAGCCCGAACGTCTCCGGCCCAAAGCCAACGAACCAGCGCGCTTCCGCCATCCGCAGCGAGTCGCGCCAGAGCCAGAGCCTTGCACCTCCGCGCAGGTCTTCGAGCACCCATTGTTCGCGGGCACGAAGCTGCAACCCCGCGGGTGAAAAGTAGAACGCGGCAGCCAGGGCGCACAGCCCCGCCGCGATCATCGCGGGTCGCCGTCGCAGCCGCGGGCGATTCCAAATCCAAAGAGACGCCGCTCCGGCAGCGACCCCGAGCAGAGCGCCGCGCGTTCCGCTAAACACGATTGCGGCCGACGCGGTGATAGCAGCGACAGCCCCCAGAGCTTTCCATTGCTGCTTTACTTCGATCGCCACAAGAGCCAGGCCGAAGAACAGCACATAAACCAAGTAACCGGCGAAGTAGTCCGCGTGCCCCAGAGTGGATGGCGGCCGCACGATGGCCAGGGCTCCTTCACCCACGTGATAGCTGGCCGCAGGCAAAATCGGATCCGCGCCGAAATATTGCAAGATTCCGTACAGCGCAGCAAGTGTCCCGGCAGCGGACGTCGCGCGAAGCAAGATTCGCACTCCGGACTGCGAGCACGATGCGGCTATCAGAAAGCCCAGCGCAATCACGGCGCACTGGGAAATCAAGCCAAACCGTCGCCAATTCCCGCCATTCCACGAGAGCGCGGGGTGGCTGGAGAACACGCTGCAGAGGAGAAGAGAAACTATTTCGGCCGAGGTGAGGAGACAAAACCAACGGCCCAGGGAGTCGCCCCACAACCGTCGTACCTGATCAGCCGCGGTGCCGCGGAGGAACCACGCCACACCAATCGCGGCTCCGATCAGTGCTACGTCAACTTTGGGCGTGACGTCGTAAGAGGAAAAAAAGCCCGGCAGGATCAACAGCCCAGTGAGCGCCAATATGGCCGCGATCGTGAGTTGCAGCCTCAGCAACATACCTGCCCATAGCGATCGTCTGCGTGAATGAATGCCCCCCAGCCAGCAAGGCACGCCCGATTTCGCGGGCTGGAAGGCCGGGGGGGCGAGCAACTCGAACTCGAGTGCAACTAGTTCCCATTGTTGGCGAAACCAGGCCGGCAATGGTTGGTTACTTGTAAAAGAGTTGTAAAAGGCAACGGGCCTTCCGCCATGATGTCCGGCTGTTGCGTATACTTCGAATCAGAAGAGCCGTGATTACCATATTAATTGTCGACGATGATGAGAGCCTGGGCGACACGATCAGCGTCCTGCTGGAGCGGGAAGGTTTCCGCTCCGTGTATGCGTCCGATGGGCGCTCGGGTTTCGAAAAAGCGCTGAGCCTGAAGCCTCAGCTCATTTTGGCCGATCTGCGTTTACCCGAAATGAGCGGTATCGATTTGTGCAAGCAGCTGCGCGCCTCGCATGTCAAGACGCCCATCATTGTTCTGAGCGCAATCGGCGAAGAGATGGACAAAGTGCTGTTGCTCGAAATCGGCGCCGACGACTATATCGTGAAACCATTCGGCACGCGCGAACTTCTGGCCAGGATCCGCGCCGTGCTGAGACGCACCTCTTCCGATGCGCATCAGGTGATCGCCTTCGCCGATACGCAGGTGGACCTGGATCGCCGGGTGGTGACGCGGCGCGGCGAAGAGCTAAAGTTCACTCCCGCCGAGTACAACTTGCTCACCTTTTTTCTCCAGAATCCGGACCGGGCTCTCACTCGCGATGTGATTTTGAATTCGGTGTGGGGTTATGAGTCTTTTCCGAATACGCGGACGGTGGATGCCCACATCGTGCGGCTGCGGCAAAAACTGGAGGCGGATCCAGGCATCCCGCGTCATTTTCTGACCGTACACGGGGTTGGATACAGGTTTCTTCCGTAGAACGCATGCAGCGCATTATTCTGATCGTAGAAGATAACGCGCTGTGTGTGGAACCGCTCGAGGTGGCGTTGCTGCAACGCGCGGACCTGGAGGTGCGAGTGGTTTCGACGGCTCAGGAAGCGCTGCAATTTCTGGCTGTCTCCGAAACGCCGGTGGCGGCCCTGGTCACCGATCTGCATTTGCGTCTTTCGCGCATCGACGGCTTCGAGTTGATCGAGCGCGTGCGAGCCCAACGCCGGCTGGCCCAACTTCCGATCATCGTGATCAGCGGCGACAGCGAACCGGAAACTCCGGGCCGCGTGAAGGCTTTGGGCGTGGAGTATTTCAGTAAACCTTATTCGCCTGGCGCCGTGCGGCAGGCTCTGGAGCAATTGCTGGATGTTCACTAAACGGCCTCTCACTCGTCTCTTCCAAGGGGTTGGCCCCATTCTCGCCCTCCTCCTGGCGCCCTGCGGAGTTCGGGCGCAAGACAAGACAGACTTGCAGCAAATCTTGCAGCGCTTGGAGCGGCTGGAAGAGGAGAACCACAAATTAGTCGACGAAGTGCACGCGCTGCGGATGGAGTTTGCGGCGGCCAAGGGGGCGGGGCAGCCGGCAGAGAGTCCGCCGCCGCAGGCTCAGACGGCGGACAAGGTTCCAGCGACGCCACCCTTAGAGGAACGCGTAGCGGTGGTCGAACAGCGTGTGAGCGATCTCAGCCAAGAGAAGGTGGAGGCCTCACAGCGATTTCCTATTTCGCTGACCGGCATGATGCTGTTCAATGGATTTCTGAACGGTAAGAATGCTGGTGGAGACGAAAACCCGACTTATGTTTCCGCTACCTCAGGACCCGCGACGAACGGAGCTACGGTGGCGCAAACGATACTCGGTCTTCGGTATGAAAGTCCGAAAGCGCTGTGGGGCGCAACAGTGAACGGATCGGTGTACTTCGATTTCTATGGCGGTGATGGCACATCGCTCGATCATGTAGCCCGGTTGCGCACCGCGGACATTCAATTCGATTGGACCAATACCAGCGTCACGGTGGGCCAGGACAAGCCGCTGGTGGCTCCGCGCGATCCGTTCTCGCTGGCGCAAGTGGGAGTCTCGCCGTTTACCGCCGCCGGGAATCTGTGGCTGTGGAGTCCGCAAGCGAAGGTGGAGCAACGCTTCCAGTTGGGCGATTCCAGCGGACTGCGCGCGCAGCTCGGGGTGTACGAAATGGGCGGAATCTATGCGGAAAGCGGAAGCTATTCGAACGGCTACGTGGAGTCCAGCGCGGGACCGGCGCTCGAAGGCCGCTTTGAGTTCTGGCACAAGTTTGGAGAAAATACTCGCGTGGAATTGGCACCGGGTTTCCATACCGCGCAAACCACGGAAAATGGGATTTCGGTGCCATCGCGTTTGTTCAGTTTCGACTGGTTCGCGAATCCGTGGGAGAAAATTGAGTTTTCGGGCACGTTTTATCGCGGCGAGAACATCGCAGGGCTGGGCACCATCGGGCCGGGCTATTTTATCGTGGGGCCAACGTTGGTAAGTCCGGTACAATCGATCGGCGGATGGGCGCAGATTGCGTGGCTGGCAACTCCGAAACTGACGTTTCATCTGATCGCGGGCCAGCATAACAACCAAGCGTCGGAGGTCTCGTCGGGACTGATTTACAAGAATCAAGGCTACGCCGCGAATCTGGTATACCGGCTGGCTCCGAATGTGCTGTTCAGTTTGGAGGGCATGCAACTGCGGACTTCGTACCTGGGCAGCGGGACGAGGCTGAATAATCATTATGATTTGGGGGTGGCTTATCTTTTTTAAGCGTGCTATCGTCCTCTGCTGCGTCCTGGTCTTCTGGGGGACTCCTCTGGCCGCCGGCTCAGTTACGGGCCGTGTGGAATTGAAGGATTCCCATGTTCCATCCGTTCGCAAGGGCCGGGATTACTCGGGCGTGGTGGTGTGGCTTCTGCCGGCAGCAGGCGCAGCGGTGCCGCCCGTAAATGGAAAACATGCGCGTTTGATCCAGAAAGATAAGACCTTTACGCCGCATGTACTCGCGATCGAAACGGGAACGACGGTCGATTTCCCAAACTACGATCCGATTTTCCATAATGCCTTCTCGAATTTCAGCGGCCAATTGTTCGACATCGGCCTCTACGCACCAGGATCGAGCCGGAGCTTCCGTTTTCGGCGGTCCGGCACGGTGAGGATCTTTTGTAATATTCATCCGGCCATGAGCGCCGTCATCCTGGTGGTAGACACACCTTACTTCGCCGTCACCAGCCGCGACGGCAAATTTGATATCGCCAGCGTGGCGCCCGGAGAATATAAACTTAAGGTATTTCACGAGCGGGCTACCGAAAGTGTGCTGCAGGGGTTGGAGCACACCGTTACGGTGGAATCGGGAGACTTGACGCTGCCCGTGATGGAGATATCGGAGAGCGGCTACTTGGCAGCGCCGCACAAGAACAAATACGGCAAAGACTATTCCAATCCCATGGAGGACGGCGTGGCTTACCCTGGCGCGGCCAAGTGATGTTCCGATTTTCACGATTATCGCTGCTCTGGAAAACCCTCCTTTCAACTTCCATCGCCATCACGCTGCTCTTCGCCGTAACGGTCTGGATTGTCCAGCACTATGTGGTGAAGAGCACCTCGGAGAGTCTGGAGGATGAGGTGCGCGCGAGCTTTCGCGCCTATGATTCTCTGTGGCGTGCGCACGCCGATAAACTCGCGTCCATCAGCCTGATCCTTAGCACCATGTCCGATGTCCGGGCGGCGTTCACCACCGGCGACAAAGCGACCATTCGCGACACCGCGGCGCAGTTGTGGAATCTGGTGTCGGAAGAGAACGCGATATTTCTAGTAACGGACCCGGACGGCGGCGTGATTACGTCGCTGGGAGGCAACCCCAGCATTCCCATGGCCCCCACCATGCCGCTGGTGCGAGAAGCAGCGGCGAGGTTTCCCCGGCCTTCGCAGGGCTTTCTCATGCTGTCCGGGCGTTTGTATCAGATAATCGTGACGCCGGTGTATGTGCAATCCTCCGGCGGCCCCGGCCTGATCGATGTGCTGGTGACTGGCTACGAAGTCAACAACCTTACAGCGGGGCAGCTCAAAGATGCCACTGGCGGCAGCGACTTCACGTTCACCGCCGGCTCGCGCGTGGTGGCTTCCACGCTGACGGGTGGAATATCGAGCGCGATTTTGTCGGAAGCGAGCCGCTATTCCGAGCGCCCAGGAAGAATCACCGCTGGACATACTGAATACATGGTGTTGACCACGCCGTTGATGGATGTCCGGGGCCGTTCGATGGGAAAGCTCTCCATCTTCCGTTCCTTTGCCACCGCCGATCAGCGGCTGGAATCGCTGCGCTGGAACATCTTGTTGACCTGGGTGGCGGCAGTGCTGGTGGGCCTGGCGCTGACTTACCTGCTGGCGCGGCGCATTCTGGCGCCCGTAAAGCAACTGGACCGCGCAGCGGAAGCCATTGCCCGGGGCGATTATGACATCCGGCTTCCCGTGGAGAGCCGCGATGAATTGGGGCGCCTTACCGAGACGTTTAACAACATGTGCAGTTCCATCCAAAGCGCGCGGCAGGAGCTGATTCAGAAGGAGCGGATTGCCACCATTGGCAGGTTGTCTACCTCCATCGTGCACGATTTGAGAAATCCGCTAGCGGCCATTTACGGCGGCGCGGAGATGCTGGTGGATTCAGACTTGCCGCCGCCGCAGGTGAGCCGGCTGGCTCAGAATATCTATCGCGCCTCGCGGCGTATCCAGGAACTGCTGCAAGATTTGGTGAACGTCTCGCGCGGCAAACCGAAGGCGGTGGAAGTATGCCGGTTGCGGGACGTGATCGGCGCGGCCTGGGATACGCTGGCCCGCGCGGCGGAGGCGCAATCGGTGACCGTGTCACTGCATGTGCCGGAGGAGATCGAGCTGCCTTTGGAGCGCTCGCGCATGGAGCGCGTTTTCGTCAACCTGTTCAGCAATTCGTTGGATGCCATGCCGGACGGTGGACACATCGAGATTGTGGCCAGGCGCGAAGGATCGGTGGTGCTGGTGGAAGTGGGCGACACGGGGCCGGGGATCTCGAGTGAAGTTCGCGCGTCGCTCTTCCAGCCATTTCACTCCGGCAAGCGCAATGGACTGGGCCTGGGGCTCGCACTGTCACGGCAGACTGTCTTGGATCACGGCGGGGACATGTGGGCCGATGGCGACGGCGCCAGTGGCGCTCACTTCTGTCTGCGGCTGTAGTTTCCAGTTCAACGAACATACGCACTGCCGGCAAATTGGATTGGTCGGAATATCGAGATCGCGGCGGAAGCTGATGGCTGCGGGTCCATTCAGTATTTCCAGGAGCGATGCGCCCTGGCCCACGGTGCCGATGCTGCGATGGAAGAAGCAGGGCCGTACGGTGCCGTCGCTCTCAACCACGGCTGAGACCCAGGGTGCGTTGCAGCGCGGAGCAATCGGGGATTCGAGTCCGAGATGCGCCCGAAAATGGGCCACGATTCGCCGCAGTTTCTCAGGCGTCTCAACGACGAAGCGGCCGCACTCTCCGGCGTCGATCAGCGCTGCCACTTCGGATTCGAGAACGGAGATTTGGTGAGGCGCCAGCGCCACCTGGTTCTGACGTTGCTCGCTCCAAATTTGGAGGCGGTTGAATGCCTGCGACGACACGTCGGCCGCGAGAAACGAGAGAGATTTCAGGCCCACCGCGCGAGCGGCTTCCACGGTGGCGCGCAGGTGGCCACAGTTGCGGTTCTGGACCGTGGAACGGCCGGACACCGGAAAGTCGCGATTCCTGAGATGCAGCGCAGCTACGCCGGCGGCCAGCCGATCAAAGGCTCCCGGCACGCGGCGGATCGCATCGTGAATCTGAGGCGGGCCGTCCAAGGACACGATTACGTCAGCCAAGTATTCGACGATCTGGTCCGCATGGCGTTCGATCAGCAGTCCCGTGCTCAGCAGGGTAGTGCGAATCTTCCGCTTTCGCAGAAAACGGCATAAGCGAAACAGGTCCGAGTGCATCAGAGGCTCGCCACCGGAAAACACCACCCATTGGACGCGCAATCGGGCGATATCTTCGCCATGCCGCTCCAAATCCGCTGCGCTGATCTCATGCGTGGACTCCGTTTTCCAGATGTCGCACATGACGCAGCGGCAATTGCATCGGCTGTGCGGATACAGAATCAATACAGGCAGCGATTCGAGAACCGGATTCATGTGCGTACCGGGCTTCCCGCAAGCTGGAAGTTCGGCCCTAAAACAGCTTCGGTAGCGGATCGAAGGGCTGAAACATTCGCGTTCACTAGCCATGTTCCGCGGCCTGCCAGCTCGATCCGCTGCAGATGGCGCGTGAGCAGAGGATCGATCCGCGTGGCGAGATCCTCGGACACCAGTTGAATCCGTCCTCTGAGGATGACCAAGGTCGGGCAGAGCTCCTGTAGCGCTTCGGCCGGGCTTTGGCCGCAATCGGGCACGACAAGGACATCGGCAATTCCGCCTGGCCGAATTTCACCTTCGCCGCGGTTCAAGTGCAGGACGCGCGCGGCTCGCATGGTGACCATAGGGTAGATTTCCGCGGCGGTTAAGCCGCCGGCTCTGCGCGCAATCTTAAGTTCGCAAGCCAGATCGCCTTGACCGGTAAGCGCCGAGTCCGTTCCCAGGCAGATGGGCAATCCCGAGCGCAACACCTCAGGCGGCAGCGTTCGAGCGAGCAGGAAAAGATTCGAACTCGGGCACCAAACCAGGGACACGCGGCGCCGCAGGAGAATTTCCAACGAGTCGCAATCGATACCGACGCCATGAATCAAGACAGTGTGGGAGCTCAAAACCTCGGCCTGCTCCAGCTGCTGAATCTCGGCAGCGGCACTTGCGTCCGTTCCTTCGGCCGCATGGAGCAGGAACGGCCGATGCTTGGAAGCTGCCCGATAGCGGCTGATCAAATCAGAGGAAAAGCGCAGCGAATGGGCCCATCCAAATCGCTTGACGACGCGAACCGGAAAGTTGTTCTCAAAAACCGCGGCGTCGTACGGATTGTGATGCGCAACCGTGGTGACGCCGCTCAATAGGTTTTTCAATCCGCCCCACGCCAGGCGCACCGCCTTGGGGACCGCGAGGTGCTCTTTGACCGGCGAACAATCGGGATGATAAATGTCTTGGGCCCAGGCCGTGACGTTGGGATATGGGCCTCTGCCGAGGCGCGGAAAGAGATTGAATTCCAGATGATCGTGGCAATTGATCAATCCGGGAAGGATCAGATGGCCATCCAGATCCAGTTCAGGCCCGTGACTACCGGAGCTTCCCCAGGGCTGAAAACGGCCGCGTTGGATTTCAAGATCGACACGCTGGGTGGACGCTGCGCCAAGCGCCACTCGCGCGCCCGATAATTTCATGATTTGGTCCAAGACAGGGCGAGCAGCGCGGGGATGCGGCTCACTTCGGAAAACAACGAATCTTTGCCGGCGTGGCGGAAGATGGCCCGTTCCGGTTCGCCGAAGCCGGCTTCGACACGCCATTCGAGCGTCAGGCCCACCGATTCGGCAGCGGTTTCCCAAGCGGCAATCGGATGGTGATAATGATCGATCTCATAAACCTGCCCATCCCGCCGGAAGGACCGCGTCCAGCCGGCTGCGAGAGCGTGCGGGTGCAGATCCGTAACAACGACGCGGCCGCCTTGGCGCGAGACTCTGGCCATTTCGGCGATCACGTCTTTAGGCGAAGACATGTAGCCGAGGGCAAAGGAACAGATTGTGAAATCCACCGCGCCGTCGGCTATCGGTATCAGGCAGGCCTCCGCGAGACTGAGGCACCCACCCAGCCCCGGTTTGCGTGAGGCCTCGAGCAGCATCTCTGGGCAGAAATCAACACCAAGAACTCGCGACCCACGCTGCTGGGCTACTCGCATCCAGCGGCCCGTTCCACAAGCAATGTCCAGGAAGCGCGAGGCCCGCAGCGGGTTTAACCTCTCCAGAACAAGCCGGGACTCGAGTGCCAGCAGCGGATTTGGACTCGCATCGTAGATTGGCGCCCAGATCCGGTGACCGTCTTTCGCTGTCATTGAGCCCGGCATGCGAACTTAAAGGCTTTCCAGCCGCGGCTTTCGCAAGGATACCAGGCGCTGCGCCCACTGCAACTCAAATGGAAATTTGTAAACACCCAGGGCATAGCGCCACGAACTGAGAGAGCGCAGCATATTGCGGCCCCACTTTGGCAGGTGAATATCCTGGATGGTCGGCCAGCGCGAGTTAACCACGAGTTCGAAATTATCGATCTGCTCTTTGACAGCTCGCGGCAGCCAGGGAAGCTTTGGATCGTGCCGCACGGTGAAGTTGTACCAGCGCTCGCTAGCCCACTCTTCCGGCGTTTTAGGAAATTCGATCTTTCCTTCCACGCCGCCGTACATGCCGTCCGGATGCGGAGTGGGAATGTAATGCTGGACAATGATCTCGGCTTCCGGATTCAGTTTCTTGATCCGGCGGATGAACCGGATGGTCTCGCGCGTATCTCCTTCGGGGTCCGCCGGATTTCCAAATACGAACGAGAACTCCGGGACGATACCGAACTCCCGTATGCGCGCGGCTAGCTCCAGAGTCTGCGAACTCGTGATGCGCTTATTCATCTCCGCGAGCACTTTGTCGGAACCGGATTCCGCGCCGAAGAAGATCATGCAGGCGCCGGCGCCGCGCAAAGCGCGCATGGTTTGGTCTGAATAGCGGAGGACCGCGTCCACACGGCCTTCCGCCCACCAGCGCAGACCGAGCGGCGTGAGGCGCTCCGCCTGTTCGCGAGCATGGCTCTCGTTCAGGAAGAAATTGTTGTCGTAGAACTGGACCGAATCGATGTCGTACTCGCGCTTCAAGTGTGTGAGAATGGCAGCGGTGCGCTCGGCGCCTTCCAATCGTTGACGGCCCTCGTGAACCGGAACCACTCCGCAGAACTTGCAGCGAAATGGGCAACCGATGCTGGCGTGATGGACCGCGGTGCGCCGTCCGAGAAAAGTAGGAAGGATATATTTCTCCGGATTCGCCAAACGATGATACGGCGGCCAGGGAAAATCATCGGGCGAACGCATGGGCCGCTCCGTATTGTGCACGCGGAGGCCAAAGTCATCTTTATAGGATAGGCCGCGAATGCCGCCAAATTTCCGAGGCCCGCGCAAGGCCGCAAGCAGCTCCAGCAAGGTGTCTTCTCCCTGCCCTCGAATGGCGAAATCCACATACGACGCGTTAAGCGTGGCATCCGCGTACAGCGATGGAAAATAGCCGCCCCAGACCACGGGCACCCGCGGATACTTGCGGCGAAAATCGCGGCACAGCGGGACGGCGGCCGCCATTTGCGGACCGGGCATCACGGAAACGGCAAGCATCTCCGCGCCCGTTTCGCGCATGATGCGGTCCAGCGTGCGATCCGGCTGCGGGTCGACGTTGCCGTCCACGATGACGTAGTCTTCCTTTCCTTCGAGAACCGCCGCTATCGCCAATGCCGCCAGCGGAAAACGGCGATTCTTTGGCTTGGTGGCGCGCGGATGCAGGATGATAATCATGGCTCAGGCAAACACTCCTACGAGAATCCAGAAGCGCGAGGGCGGACGGCGGCCGAGCAAACGCGCCTTCCAAGGACGCCACCACCACTTCCATCCATACCAGGGACGATGCACGCTCCATGCGATGTTCAGTTCCCGGGCGAGCGCAGCTAGCGTAGGCTCGTCGAAGTATTCGAGACTGGGCAGGGCGTCCGAGCGGAAGCCGTAGCGCTTTTGAAATTCATCGTGGCGCTCGGCGCGCATTGTTTCGCCGTGCTCCGGCAGCCGGTAGATGGGCGACTCGATAATGACAAAATATCCGCCCGGGCGAAGGCAGCGCCGCAGTTCGTTTAGCGTTCGACGGTAATTCGTCGAGTAATGAATGGATGCGTTAAAGATGGCAAGATCGAAACTCGCTGTGCGGAATGGCAGATGGTCAAATTCCGCCTCCAGAAGCGGGAAACGGTGACCGTAGTGGCGCGCCGCGCCCAGGCCATCCATTGCATCCGTGAAAATATCGAGCGCTACCGGCCGATGCTTCCGCAGAGCAAGCCGGTAGGACATCCAGCAATTTCCAGCGCCGAGATCCAGTACATTCAACGCGCGGCCCGCCTGCTGTTCGATTTGAGAAAGTATCGTGCGCTCAAAATAACGATAGCTTCTGCCGCGAATGGCCCACTGCGCAGAATTCCTTTCGCTCAAATCCTGATAGGGAAGGGCCCGATAGTACGCGCCCTCGCGCGAGCCCCGGCCTTCCGCGCTCCGGATAGTGCGGTAGTCTTCCAGAAACTTGTGTCTGGCGCTCACTGCCATAATGAGTTCGGCCGGAAAACGAACAGACGATGATCGGACAACCCACGCAGCACAGGCCAATGCGCCACACGCTGATCGAAAGCATCCAGTTTCTGAAGAAACCCGTTGGATAACCCGGTGACGTAGGACGGCGGCACGGACAAACCGATGCCCCGCCAGTCGATGAGTGTGAATTGAGGGCGAAAAGCAGCTTCCAAACGATGCTTGGAAGGATAGAAAACGCGAGCGCCCAGCGACGACATCACACTCTTACGCCAGCGGCGGAAAGCCTTGGTCGGCCGCCGATGAACTAAGGCCCAGGCTGTCTCCCAAGCGCAGAATCGGCCGATCACGCAGATCACCAGATGCCCGCCAGGACGGACCAGGCGAGCGAGGGGCTGGCGAAGAGACTCGATGTCTTCCACGCAGTTGAAAGCTCCGAAATTCGAGAGGACGGCGTCGAAGCTTTCGTCGAGAAGGCCGCAGTCTTCAATCGGAAGAGTTAGGGCATTCACTCCTCGATCGCGCGCGATGCTGACCATCTCAGCGGATGCGTCAATCGCACGGACACGAAGGCCGGCTTCGATCAAACGCAACGCATCGTGGCCGGTTCCGCAGCCGAGATCGAGGATGGATTGTCCAGGGTGAAACAGAGTGCCGATGTGCCGCCAGACTGCTTCACGCTGCAGACGCCCAATGGGGGAACGAGTCCACACGCGATCGTATTCGGAAGCGATCTGGTCGAACGCGGCGGTCACGCTTCTACCTCATCGAACGTGGTGCGCAGCCCCTGGCGTGCAGCCACGATCTTTCCGGGGTCCGGCGCGGCAGCCATCTCGCTCTTCAAAAGTTCGTCGGCGTGGCGATAAAAGTTTTCCGAATGCCTGCCGCGAACGCGAATTTCGCGGTCCGTACTGCTTTCCCACGTGCCGATGCTCACTAGCCGGGAAGCGAGTTTGTCAAAGTACGGCGTTCCTTTGATGGGATAAGAAACGGTGGTGAAGAAAACGTCGGGGCGGCATTGCTTGACGTGATCCACCGTAGCTTCAATGTCGGCGATCTCTTCGCCTTCATAGCCCCACATGAGGAACATGCCAGTTTGAATGCCATTCCGCTTGCAGAGTGAAACCGCCTCGCGCACCTGCTCCACCTTCACGCCGCGCTGCATGGCGTCGAGAATGCGTTGCGAACCGCTTTCCGATCCAATCCAGACGCGGAAGCATCCCAGGCCGGCGAGAGTTTCAGCGATGCGTGGGTTCAGCCGATCGGCGCGCGTGATGCATTCGAAAGGAATCTTCAGGCCGCGGCGATGCATTTCCGAGGCATATTCGAAAATCCAGCCGTGATGAATGGTGAAGACATCGTCTGCCAGCCAGAGCATGTCCGGCTGATAGCGCTGTTTGATCCAGGCCACTTCTTCGACTACCGATTTCGGCGAACGGCGCCGGTGCGTTTTTCCATAGACGGAGTGGCTGCACCAGTTGCAATGATAGGGACAACCGCGCGCGGTGATGATGGAGACTGAGCCGGTGCCGTGATGCTCGCGCCAGACCTTGAGGTAACGCGGAATGTCCACGCGTTCGCGGTCCGGCCAGGGCTGGGCATCCAAGTTGGAGACGAGTTGCGCGGGACCGGTGCGAAACACTGATCCATCGGGCGCGCGAAACATGATGCCAGGGATGGACCGCAATTGCGCCGCATCCATCTGCGCCGCGAGCAAACGTTCGATGGCGTATTCCCCCTCGCCAGCGACGATGAGATCTGCTCCGGCGCGCAGATACTCGTCGGCATAATTCGCCGGCTCCGGGCCCCCCAGGATCACCTTCCAACCGGCCGCGCGAGCGCGTGCGGCGATTTCCAGAACATTTCCCCGTGTCATCAAGTTGCCGTAAATCCCGATGACCGCCGGCGGTACCGCATCCAAGATGTCGAAGAGTTCCTCGCGCGAGCCGAACGTCGAGTCGTAAATATCGACATCGAATCCTTTGCCGCGCAAGTACGAGGACAGATACAGAATGCCCAGCGGCGCATAGGGCTTCATGATCTGGCGTTCTTTCGGGTCTTCGCTCAGAAAATAGCCGTGCGTGAGCAGTAATCTCATGCCACCGGCTCCGGGGATTCACGCAACACGGTGAAGGGCGCTGGATTAAACGATGGTCGATGGACGGAAGTTCGCTTCAATTGCCTCACGCGTTCCCAGGCAATCAACTGGCTCTCAAAGTCTCCGCGCACCTCGGCGTGCAGCGCGTCGGCGAGCGCGCGGTAAAACTCGCTCGAGTATTCGCCCCGAAACATCATGGCCAGATCCGCGCTGTCGGACCAATTCGATTTCTGCCCGAGCTGCGCGCTGACCCGTTCGTAGAAACGTGTGCCAGGCAGAGGATACGAAACGGAAACGCCGATGTCATCGGGCCGCGTTTCACGGACCATTCGAACGGTCTCCTCGATTTCGTGCCAAGTTTCGCCCGGATATCCGAACTGAAGAAAGAAGCAGGCGCGGATGCCATGCCCGCGCAAGTTCTCACGGGCGCAGTAGATGTCTCTTACGCGCGTGCCCTTGTCCATGGCATCCAGAATTCGTTGCGATCCGGACTCGGCGCCCATCCATACTTCCGCGCATCCGGCGCGCCGTAAGGCTTTCACGCTGTCGCGCGTCATCAGATCGCAGCGCGACTGCATTTTGAATGGCACCTGCGCGTTCAGACGCTCCACCGCATCGGCGAAAGCCAGGGTCCACTTGGGCGAGAGAGCAAAAATATCATCGGCGAACCAGATGTGATCCGGCTGAAATCTGGCCTTCAGATAACGCATTTCCGAAGCGACGGATACTGGCGACCGCGCCTGATAGCGATTGCCATAAATCGGCTTGGCGCACCAGTTGCATCGATATGGGCATCCGCGGCTGGAGACCATGTTCAATGAAAAAGATCCGTGCGCTTCCTGCCAGGCCCGCCGGTATTGATCCATATCCACGAGATCCCAGGCGGGCAGCGGGAGCATGTCCAAATCCGTGCGAAGTTCGTGCGGCGCGTTGCGCCGAACGGACAGGCCATCGCGATGGGTCAGTCCGCGAATAGCAGCGCGGGGCCGGCCTTGGGCGAGTTCCAACAGCGTAGTTTCTACTTCCCCGGTCAAGACGGAATCGAAACCCGCGTCGAGATATTCCAGCACGTGATCGGATGCATCGGAGCCGTGGGTGGCGATCGGAACACGTTTGTCGCGCGCCGCGTCAGCCATCGAAAACGCGAGTTCTCGATTGCGCCCCAGACACATCTTGGAGAGAAAGTTAAAGTCGTCTTCACAAACCACTACCAGGCGTGGCCGATGAGCGTCCAGCGCGGCGGCGAAACCCTCCTCGGGAGCGTTGAATGTTGAATCAAACAACGCGACGCTGACGCCGCGCTCCCGCAACACGGCGGCCGCCAGCAGCGTCTGCAGCGGCGGATACGGCTGCATCTTTTTCACCTGCTTGCGGTCGTAGTAGAGATGATTGCTGTGAGTTAACAGGACGTCGGCCATAATCCGATTCACCGCGCCTTTGCCAGTTCGTTGCTCAAAGATTGCCCGGTGAGCAGCGAGCGCCTCACCACCAGCCATTGCTTCGCCATCGAAAGCCAAAGCTCCAACGGCCAGGCGAAGGAATAATTGCGAATGCGCCAATGCAGCGGCTTTCTGGCGGCTTGCAGAAGTGACCGCACAGTTTCGGATCTCGACCCGCGGCGCGTCTTATTGATCTGATTATCGAGAAGGAAATACGAAATGCCACGCTGCAAAGCGGCGAAGGATTCACTATTGAGCCAAGGTAGATTGTTAGTCCCCAGGTCGATCGCGGCCCATTCGGCGAGGTTCTGCGGCTCCTTCAGCCCCATGGCTCGAAGCTGCGGCCAGATGGGGATGCCGGGATAAGGCGTGAACACATTCGGCGAAAAACTGACGTTGTCGAAGCGCTCAGCGATTTCGCCCATCACCTTCAGCGTTTCCCTGCGATGGCGATCCTCTTCGCCCGGATAACCGAAAATCAGGTTGTACGTCACCCGAATCCCGGCGCGCTTGCACTTACGAGCGGCTTCAAACATATCCGGAATGTGCTGATGCGCTTTGTTCATATGGCGCAGAACTTCCGGCGACGCGGACTCAGTGCCGAATCCGATATGATTCACGCCGCTCGCGGCCAGCGTTTGTACATCTTCGTCCGCCATCCGGCACAGTAAATCCGTGGAGGCCTGGAAACTCCAGTGGAAGCGAACACCTGAATTGAGAATGCCTTTCGCGATGGCGAAAGCGCGGCGTACGTCGACAAGGAAGTTAGAATCGAGCAACGCGACGTCCGTCAAACGATGTTCGCGCACCAAGGTCGCCAGCTCTTCCACCACCTGCCGGGTGTCGTAAGGATTGAAGCGGCGATTGTAGAAAATCATGTCCGTGCAGTAATTGCAGGCATAGGGACAACCGATGCTGGTGGCGTAGGGCAATTTGCGCTCGCCGCTGGCGTGCTCGTACGCGTCGAAATCGATCAAATCGTATGCGGGCGGGGGCAGGGAAGACAAAGGAGCGGCCGGCCGATCGGGATTTTGAACGATCCGTCCGCTGCGCTTGAACCAGCAGCCCTGCACCAGATCGAGCGTATTGCCTGACTCGATCCTCTGCAGAATTTCGATCAGTGTATTTTCCCCTTGGTGGCGAACCACAATGTCGACGAAATCTTCACTGAGGGTCTGGCCGCTGACCAGGCTGGGGTGCCAGCCGCCGAATACGATGGGGAGTTCGGGTCGCAGTCTGCGGACCATACGGCTCATCTCGGATGCCTCGCGAATCATCGGACCGGTAAGCAGCGAAACGCCGAAGCACAGCGCGCCATCGATTTCTCGAGCCACTATCTCGGGAAAACTTCGGTCCAGCGCGCCATCGATGATGCACGGCTCGTAACCGGATTCCCGAAGCGATCCGGCCAGGCTGAGCAGACTCAGAGGCGGTCCAAGCACCTTGCCGGAATAGGGCGGCAAGAAAAGCACAACCTTGCGCGAACGCGTGCCTAGCACGTCACCACCTCCGCCTCAAGCATCTGCGCGTCCACCTTCGGCTTGGGCGGTGCGAACCATTTATTCGCGGCATTCTTCAGCCCGAGTTCGAAAGGGAAAGCGTAATAATCATGGTCCAAACGCCAGCGCGCGGGAAAGCTGATCATGCGGTGTACCAATTGATTCACCCGATTCTTGCGTTCGACGCCGATGGGCTTGCGATTGAACGCTACGCGCATGTACTCGCGCATGGTCTGCACTTCCTGGTGTTTCTTGCCCTTGAGCCAAGGCAGAACGGTATAGCGCGGGAAGAAATCCACCCAGCCTTCCAGCGTCTGCGGAACGTCGATGCCCAGCTCAAACGCGCGCTGCATGATAGGCGCGCCCGGATAGGGCGTGAAGATGTTCGTCCAAAACTCAGCGCCCGGATATTTGCGGCAGATGTCCATCACCAGCCGGATAGATTCGCGGCGCTCCGCCCGGCCCTCCCCGGGATATCCGAAAATAATGTTGAATGAAGGACGAATGCCTGCCCGCGTGAGTTTATCAGCCGCGGTATAAATTGTTTCCAGCTTCTGAAAATCCTTGTTCATCAGATGCAGAACTTTGGGCGAGCCGCTGTCGGCGCCCTGCGCGACCTGGGATAGACCGGCGCGCCGCAGCAGTTTCAACTCTTCCACCGTGAAACGATTCACCAGGTTTGTAGAGGCCTGAATGCTCCAGTCGAATTGCACGCCACGGCGAATTAGCCCTTCCGCGATGCCAATGGCGCGCTCGCGGTCGACCAGAAAGTTGTCGTCGACAATCCAAAGCAGTTGCAGGTTGTAACGGGAAACCAGGTCGGTGGTTTCTTCCACCACCTGATCCGGATCCAGCGCGTTCCATTTGCGCCCGTACACGCCGCTATTGGTGCAATAAGCGCAATCGTAAGGGCAGGCGAGACTGGAAGTGTACATCGCCCAGCGGCGCCCGCACACTCGCTCGTAAGCATCGAAATCCGCCAAATGGTAGGCCTTCGGCGGCATCTCGCGAATCGGCTTCAGAGGGCGCGCGGCATTAAATATAATCCGGCCGTCTTGTTTGTATCCGGCTCCCGCTACGCCCTCCATGGACTCGCCCGCTTCAATGCGCTGCACGATTTCGAGGAAGGCCTCTTCACCCTGCCCCTTGACCACGATGTCGACGTAATCGGCCGCCAGCGTCTGATGCGGCAGTAGCGATGGATGCCAGCCGCCCAATACGACGGGTTTGTCCGGATAGAGCTGCTTGGCAGTCCGCGCAATTTGCACCGTCTCTTTAATCATTGGTCCGGTAACCAGCGACACCGCCAGGCAAAGCGCGTCTTTGAGTTCTTCCAGCACCCGCTTCTGGAAATTGGGCGTTATGGTGGAATCGATAATCTTGACTTCATACCCTGCGCGCAGTAGCGGCGTGGAGACGGCCAATATTCCCAGCGGCGCCGTCGCCTCTTGACTCGAGAAAGCGGGAAAGAAAAAGACGACCTTCTTGGTGCGCATGGTTCAATGGGCGGACTACTGTCCCAAGTATGGTGCCGAGGGACTTTGCGGATTGATAGCGGCCTGTAAAAACTATGTAAAAACCGGAGCCGGCGTGCTCATTCTTGCCGGAATCGGTAGAGATCGCGCGTGTTCACTTGCACACCCATCTGCTTCAAGTACGTGAACAACTGGTGCTTGTGGTTGATCAGATGCTCCAGGTTTCCCAACAACAAAGTCAGCACTGTCTCGCCACCCTCCACGAAAACGGTTCCCACGGTTTTGCTCAGGCCGGCATCCTCGAGGAACGCAAAACCTTCTTCGATGCGCGCCTGATAGAGCTCTAGCCGGGTGAGCGCGTCGGCAATCGAACACGCGTGATTCACAGGTAAATGTCGAAGCTCGGAAAAGTGTGCCAACCGCTGGGGTTCCACGGCAGTTAAAACCGCGCAGAACCCCGCAAGGCAATCGAGCAAATGGCCGAGGAGCATTTCCACGGGCCACGCACCGGCGATGGCAGGCTTCCAGGTCTGCTGTTCTGCTGGCAGCAGGCGGATGAGGTAATCCGTCCGCTCAATTTGTTCCAGTATCTTTGTCAGCAGCGCGGCGCACAACAACCGTTCGGAATCCATCCAGGTTTCAAGTGTCGCACTTCTTCTTCGCTGTGCAACAATGACTGGACATGCGCCCCATTGTATTGAGCCGCCGAGAGGCGTTCACGTTCGCCGCGGCGCTCACGGCGCGGTGTGCCATGGCACAAGACACTGCGTCGCCGCTGTTGCCGCTCCACACTGCCGCGTTGGAGCATCTGGGAATGACAGTGCCCGACCCCAAGGCAGCGGCCGAATTCTACGGGCGCATTTTCGATCCGCAGCTCTTTCAGGAGCGCGACCCGCCGCTGCGTTATTACGTGAGGCTCGGTTCGGCGTACATCGCCTTTGGTGGAACCGGCGATCC
Organism: Bryobacterales bacterium; assembly: GCA_963776805.1. Lineage (GTDB taxonomy): Bacteria > Acidobacteriota > Terriglobia > Bryobacterales > Bryobacteraceae > Palsa-89. The sequence goes on along the minus strand of CAVZOD010000025.1, from coordinate 684,213 downwards.
AAGAGGCGGTGTTGCGGACGCCAACCAACCGCCCCGCATCGACCACTTTTGCGTGCTCGTCAAAAACTACAAACCGCAAGAGCTGCGAGCGGCGATGGTACAGGCGGGCACCAGCATGGGACAAGGAAGGTTTGGACTGCCCACCGATGCCGATGGCATCCGCCTTCAGGTGGCCGGTGCGCCCGGCGGCTTGACGAGAACCGTTATGCCCTCGGCTCGCATTTCCACCGATGACGCCGCTCTCCAGCCGATCGCGCTGGACCACATTGTGCTCGCTGTATCGGATCTGGAGCGGTCAGCGGCATACTATGCCAAGCTCTTCGGGCCGCCGCTCTCGCAGAGTAAGAAGCCGGAACGGATCTGGTTCGAGATTGCCCGCAGCCGCTTGGCATTGGAACCTGTTTCGCCTGGGAATCATCCCGGCATCGCGCGCGTATGCGTGAAAATTGCTGGATTCAATCGGCACGCAACTCCGGAGAAGCTCAGCAAGCTCGGAGCTGCACTCTTGCCGCAGAACGACGAGCATCTGGTGCGCTTTCAGGATCCCAATGGATTCTTAATCGAAGTGACGGCCGGGACTTAGCTCGCTGGGCACCTGGTCGAACAGCGCCATCTCCTCCACTGAAGGGCGCTCCAGGATTTGGTCCATTTCCTCATGTCGTCCAGCGTTATGGGCGGCGTCTCCATGTTCCTGAGACGGATTCTATCGAACAGGATGTCGACGGGCGCGTCGAGAAAGTGAAGTTCCACAGCGGCACCAAGCGCTCGCGCTTGGGTTCTGAGGGCATCCGGCTCCGATCTCGCCCAGGTTCCCCATTCAATCACCACGGCGTGGCCGAGACTGAGCAGGTGCTGAGCCAGCTTCCACTGCAATTTCTCGATGCGCTCTCGACTATCGATCAAAAGCGAACGGCGCCCAAGTTCTGTTCTACTTGCTTGGCGTGCGTCGTCTTACCCGACCCCGGCAGGCCACAAACGCTGATGAGTCGCGCACTAATTCGGCACCCGTGCCTGGCGCACCATCTCGACGAAGACCGCTCGGGCATCTTCTGTATTTCTAACTTCTCGCAAAAAAGCCAGGCGCTGGCCGTGAATCCTGTCGCCCGATTTGAGCCGCAGATGAAATCCCAGCCGGTCCACCGCGGTCAGCATTGCCTCGTCGGGCGATTCGCCTGCAAAACGGCGGGCGATCAGGCGCAGAGCGTCCGCATGATCGTCATTCATGTGCCGGATGATTCCCGGCGCGGCCTGGGCCAGCGGATCCGGCTGCGCGCTTGCGTAATCTTCGGCGGCGATCCATCCCATAACGCCAAAGCCTCCGATGAAATAAGCTCCCGAAACGTCCAGCCGATAATATGCGAAATCAGAATATTCCTGCCAGAACTTTGCGTTCTCGTAGCGTGCAAGATAGAGCTCGCTCACCTCTGCCGCGGGCACTTCCTTCGCTTCGCCTACGAGCGTCAAACGGGCGGAGCCCAGCGGATCTCCGGAAACGTCCGGCTGGGTGATGAGCAAGCTGGCGCGCGAATCCTGGCGGAGATTGTGCGTATGCATCGCCATGCTGCTGATGAAGAAGATCGGCCGCCCGAGTCGATCGGCGGCGTAGGGCATCATGGAGCCGAAAGGGAATCCGGAAAACTTCTGCGAATGCGTAGAGAGGCTGCCGATGAGGCCAACTAAAGCGAGCGTCCGCGCCCGTTCGGCGAGCGATGGCTCTGGAACATTCGGATTCGCCGGTCCAGGTCCGGCATGTTGTCGAGCAGGCACACTTCTATGGTAGAACTCTTGATCGAGGACCCAACACTTTGAGCTTTGTGGATGCGGATGGCGTGCGATTGTATGTCGAAGAGACCGGCGCCGGAGAGCCGATTGTTTTCGTCCATGAATTGAACTCGGATTATCGGGGCTGGGAACCACAGGTGCGCTGGTTCTCGCGTTCCTACCGCTGCGTTACCTTCAATGCGCGGGGATATCCGCCGTCGGAGGTGCCTGGCGATCTCGGCGCGTACGGCTTCCCAAACGTAGTCCACGATATCGCCGCCGTTGTCAAAAGTCTGGGCGCATCGAAGGCCCATATTGTGGGATCCAGCATGGGCGCTTATGCCGCGTTGCATTTCGGATGGATGTATCCGGAGATGGCGGCTTCGCTGGTGGTTTCCGGTGTTGGGTCCGGATCGCCAAACACGGATCGAGCGACTTGGGTTGCCGAATGCGAGTCCTCCGCTCGGACGTACCTGGAGCAGGGATCGTCCGCGGTAGCCGAAATAATCGCGCAGGGTCCCACCCGAGTGCAGCTTCAGCGCAAGGACCCGCGCGGCTTCGAGGAATTCCTGTCGCATCTGCGCGAGCATTCACCGCAAGGCAAGGCGCAAACGCTATTGGGATATCAGGCCCGCCGGCCGTCGCTCCAGAGCTTTCAGACGGAACTCTCGGGCCTTCAGATTCCGGCGCTGTTAATCGTCGGCGACGAGGATGCACCTTGCCTGGAAACAAATCTCTGGCTTAAGAAAACACTTCCGAACGCCGGACTTTGGATTTGTCCCAACAGCGGCCATGCGGTCCACCTGGAAGAGCCTGCCGCCTTCAATCGCGCCGCAGAGGATTTCTTCGCGGCGGTGGAACGCGGGCGCTGGAGGTGCTGAACGCTTGTCTAAACGAAGCGGAAGCAAGTGTGCTATCACTGATACTCATGGCATCGGAAGAAGAACTCAAGGCAGAGATCGAGCGGCTGCGCGCCGAAAATCAATCCCTGAAAAAGCCGCGCGGACAGATGTCGCTCAAGGTGAGCGAAAAGGGCGGGCTGTCCGTTTACGGGCTGGGGCGCTTTCCTGTCACCCTGTATCGGGAGCAGTGGGAAAAGCTGCTGGGCATGGCGGATGAAATCCGAAATTTCATTCGTGAGAACGATGGGGCTCTGAAGAAGAAAGAATAAGGGCGGGCGGAACGCTCTGGGCAAGCAGCGCGAGTAACGACATCAGAATCTGTGTCTGCAGCGCGGCATCGTTCGGAACGCCGAGCGGGTAACCCAAAGGGAAGTCGAGGAACAGCGCCCTTGGCGGGGCTACGCGCTCGGTGATCTCGCGCAGCAGCGTCACGGAAGCGGTCGGAATGCCCGCTTTCTCGATGACGCTCTGGATCAGTCCGACCGACTGATGACACATGGGTCAAACCGGCGTCAGCAGAACAGCGTCCACGCCATCTTCTCGCAGCGTCCCCGCAACTTCCGGAGCAGTTTTGGCGATCAGCCGGCCAGGGGCGGCAATCGATCCCATGAAACTAAAATGGCGTGGCGCAACGGAGCCGATGACACCCTTCTCCGCCAGCGCCTTCAACCGATCCAGCGGCAGCGCCAGATTTTTGTCCGACGCAATCCCGCGGATGTCGAAGGCGTCGCTTCGGTGCGCGATCCCGAGCGTAGCTAGATCGGTGTTGTCGGGAATAACTCGGTACGAATAGTCTCCTCCGCGAATGGAAGTGTCGAATGGTGGCTGATCCGGCCGGAAGAAAGCAGCGGTTGTGACCACCGCCACGCGAGCATCACGTAGCGGCTTCTCCAGGCGCGCCCCAGGACGCCAGTCGACTCTTCGGTACGGGTACGCTCTCATGAAGAGCTGATACGCGAGCTTGAGGTCCGAAATCTTCGCCATCCGTGGTCTTCTATAAGAGAGAGCGCGTCCCCATGACGATTATGCAGGAACACAGTCCCGACGCTGGCGCGGGTGTCGCAGCCTTCGCCCGCGCGCGTCAGCGGCTGCCGCTTGCGCTCATTGGAAACGCTCTGCTGCGAATTGCCGGGGGAGCGAGCGGCGTACTGGTTGGGTTGTACCTCGCCGATCTCGCCAATCGCGGAGCGCGTGTGGATGCGGCATTAGTCGGAACCTTGGGCGCTGTTTCGTTCGGCGCCGAGCTGGTCGCCGCGGTGCCGATGGGCATGTTGTCCGATGCAATCGCGCCGCGAGCCTTAATGACCGCTGGCGCGCTGCTCGGCGCCATTGCTACGCAAATGTTCGGGATGACGGGATGGGTCAGTATCTTCTTTCTCAGCCGCGCCATTGAGGGACTGGGCGCGGCCGCCGTCGCTCCGCCTTTGCTCGCGCACATCACCGACCTTACCGAAACCAATCCCGCCTTGCGCGCCCGCGCGATGAGTTATTTTGAGCTGTCGTTGCTGGCGGGACTCGCTCTCGGCGGATTGATCGGCGCGCAGCTCTGGCGCGCTTTCCACACTGCGGCGTTTGCGAGCGTTGCGTCTATCTATCTGCTGTGCGCGGTGCTGCTCTACGTGGGAGCGTCCGGCAGCCAAGGCCATGGCGCGCACCAAGCTCTGTCGGGATTTTGGCGGGCACTGCGGGAGCCGTCATTGCGGCATTTGGCTCCAGTGTGGCTCTGCGTCAATTCGATTGTTGGTTTATGGCTGGGGCCGACCATCACTTTCCTTTTGACGCAGAAAGTGCGAAGCGCACAATTTCTTGCCGGCATATTCGCCGATCAACCGGAGCGCGTGGGTTGGCTGCTCCTCGGATATTCGTTAGTATTCGGCGCCGGCGTCACGGCGTGGAGCGTCGTCTTACCAAAGATGCCGATCCTGCGCGCGCTGCGAATCGCACTCGCGGCCATGTTTGCGGTCTGCGCAGGGCTGTTTCTGCTGAACCATGCAGGCGGCCAGTCCTCAGGCACGCGCTGGGCGATCGGAATCGCAACCGCTCTCTGCATCATGCTGGAAAGCGGGTTCACTCCTGCTGCGTTGTCACTATTGGCGGGCGCGATTGGCGCGCAAGCAGGACGCGGCGCCGCGATGGGCATCTACTCCGCGCTGCTGAGCGTTGGCGCCATCGCCGGCTCGCTCCTAGCCGCGGTGCTGGGCGATCGATTCGCAGTGGATGGACTGATCTATGGCACCGCGGCCATGGCCGTTGTAGCAATCGCTCTTCTGACCCGGCTGGATCCGGCGGAGATTATTCATGGCGGCGCCTGAGTACGACCTGGTAATCATCGGTGCCGGCTCCGGCGGTCTTACAGCTGCTGGTTTTGCGGCTCAGCTAGGCGCCCGGGTAGCCGTGGTTGAGAAAAGCAAGATCGGCGGGGACTGCACCTGGACCGGCTGTGTCCCCAGCAAAGCGCTGCTGAAGGCGGCGAAGGTGGCGCATGCAGTCCGAACGGCGTCCGGCTTCGGCATCGCGGCCCATCCGCCTATTGTGGAAATGACCAAGGTTCGGGCCTATGTGCGCCAGGCCATCCAGCAAGTCTATCGATTCGAGAGCCCAGAAGAACTCGCGAAACAAGGTGTCGAAGTGATCCAAGGCGCCCCGCGATTCGTCGATGAGAATAGTATCCAAGCCGGCGAACAGCTCATCCGTTGCAAAACATTTCTGCTCACTACCGGAGCTCGCCCTCGCATCCCGCCCATCGCCGGACTGGATCAAGTTCCGTTCCTCACCTACGAACAGATCTTCGATAACGACCGGCTGCCGCTGAAAATGATCGTAGCAGGCGGCGGCCCACTTGGGATGGAACTGGCACAGGCCTACCAGCGCCTGGGCGCGCAAGTCAGCCTGATCGCCGATCGCCTGCTGCCGAAAGACGAACCGGAAGTTCGCGAGTTGATGCAACAGGTTTTTGAACGCGAAGGAATCCGATTCGTGTGGGGCCGGGCGCAGTCCGCGCACCAAGAAGGCGGCGAGATTCTCGTAGCCACCGATGCTCAAGAAGCTCGCGGCGATCTCCTGCTCATCGCGTGCGGCCGAAATCCTGCCGTCCAGGGTCTCGATCTTGAAAAGGCTGGTGTCGTCTATTCGGAAAACGGCGTTCCGGTAGACGATCAACTCCGCACCAACGTGAAACACATCTATGCGGCCGGCGACGTCACCGGCGGATATCAATTCACTCACTTCGCGGGATGGCAGGCCTTCCAGGCCGTCCGCAACGCGCTGCTTCCCGGCACAAACTCGGGCCTTACGGATATTGTTCCGTGGGTGACGTTCACCGATCCGGAGGTCGCACATGTCGGCCTCACCGAAGAACAAGCCAAAGCGAAATTCGGGGAGAGCATAACAGTCGCCCGTTGGGACATGAACCGCACGGACCGCGCCATCTGCGAAGATGACCATGACGGCTTCACAAAGCTGATTGCGAAAAAGAATGGGACCCTGGTGGGAGCGACGGTAGTGAACCAACGCGCCGGTGAAGTGATCGCCGAATTGATCGTCGCCATCAAACACAACATGAAATTCTCGGATCTGGCCGGCGCCATACACGCGTATCCGACCTATTCATCGGCCGTGCAACAACTCGCCGCCGAGCTGGCGATCGACGAATCGTTGTCCGGCGCCTCGGGCACCATCCTTCGGGGACTCTCGAAGATCATCCGTTAGGAGCTTATGAAAAAAGACGCCGATTATGTCTTCTATGAGTTGACCCGCAGCATCTGCCCCCAATGCCGCAAGGTGATCGATGCCAAGGTGCTGCTGCGCGACAACAAAGTCTACATGCGCAAACGCTGCCCCGATTGCGGGCCGTTTGAGGCGCTGGTTTACGCCGATGCCGAGGCATACACGTCGCAAGGCCGGTATAACAAGCCCGGAACGATACCGCTGGCCTTCAGCGGAGAAGTCCACGATGGATGTCCATACGATTGCGGATTGTGCCCGGAGCATCAGCAGCACGCCTGCCTCGGCATCATCGAAGTGAACAGCGCCTGCAACATGAATTGCCCTCTGTGCTTTTCCGACGCCAGTCCCGGATTCAACCTGACGCTGGAAGAAGTGGAACAGATGCTCGACGATTACGTGCGCACGGAGGGGAATCCGGAGGTAGTGCAGTTCTCGGGCGGTGAGCCGACCATTCATCCGCAGATCATCGATTTTGTGAAAGCGGCCAAAGCGCGCGACATTCGCTTCGTCATGATCAACACCAATGGCAAACGGATCGCGAAGGATGACCGTTTCCTCGACCAGCTCAACCAGGTCCGCCCTTCGCTGTATTTCCAGTTTGATGGCTTCGACTCGGAAACGTACCGGATACTGCGTGGCGAGCCGGATATTCTCGATGAAAAACTCCGGGCTCTGGACCGGCTGGCGCAAATCGGCCTGAACGTCACCATCGTCCCCGCCATCGAGCGCGGCGTCAATGAGCACGAGATTGGCAAGATCATCGATTTCGCCATTCGGCATCCGGCGATCCGTGGAATTAATTTCCAACCGGCCTTCCACGCCGGCCGCCATACCGCTCACGATCCGATGCAGCGCATGACCATTCCGGACATTCTTCGCCTGATCGAAACGCAAACCGCCGAAAAGTTCAAAATCACCGATTTTGTCCCGGTCCCGTGTTGCTTTCCCACCTGCAATTCCGTGACGTACGCGTTCATTGATGGCGAGCAGGTGACGCCCCTGCCCAGAATTGTGAACGTCTACGATTACCTGGATTACATCACCAACCGGGTTATGCCGGATTTCAGTCTCGAAATCAAGGGTGCGCTGGAAGGCCTGTGGTCTTCATCTTCGGTGGCCGGCTCGCAAAAATCAGCTGACCAGCTGGCATTCTCCTGCCAGGCCTGCGGGATTCCGGAAAGCTTTACCGTGGGCGACATCGCGCAGCACATGATCATGATTATGCTCCAGGATTTTATGGACCCGTGGACGTTTAATCAGAAAAACCTGATGAAATGCTGCAAGGAATTTCTTCTGCCGGGCGGCAAACAGATTCCATTCTGCGCGTACAACACCATCGGCTATCGCGAGCAGGCCCGAGCGCAACTGGAGGCGGCCGAGCCCGAACGGCGGCGTGCCCGCGCCGACGGGCGGAAGTATGAACCCAAGCCGGTGACGTTTAACTTCCACCACGAAACCGAGCCGGACGGTCTGCGCGTGCTGATCCCATGATGTTCCCACGGGGGATGCTGCCATGACTCCGCCGGAAACATTGAAACAGTGCTGCGCCCAGCTCTACGAAAGCGATTTCGCAAAGCTACTGCTGGGCGATTCCTTCCATCCAGGCGGTGTGAAACTCACCGAGCGGTTGGGAATGCTCCTGCAATTGACACCGCAATCGCGCGTCCTGGACATCGCCTCCGGAAAGGGCACCAGCGCTCTGTTTCTTGCCGAGCGCTTTGGTTGCGAGGTGCTGGGAATCGACTACAGCCGGCAAAACGTCGAGCAGGCGAATGCCGCCGCGGCGGCCAAGGGCGCATATCCGCGCGTGAGTTTTCAAGCAGGCGATGCGGAGCGCTTACCCCTGGAAGATGCTTCTTTCGACGCCGTCATCTGTGAGTGCGCGTTCTGCACGTTTCCAGACAAGCCGGCCGCCGCTCATGAGTTCGCAAGGGTGCTGCGCAACCGCGGCCGGGTAGGGCTGAGCGATTTGACGCGCGGCCCCGTTCTGCCCAAGGAATTGGACAACCTGCTCGCCTGGGTCGCCTGCATCGCCGATGCTCAGCCCGTGGAAAGCTATATTCAATATCTCCGCGCCACCGGTTTTCGCGTGGAGCACACCGAACCGCACGACGACGCGCTGCTCGAAATGGTGAACCAGATCCGGATGAAGCTGCTCGGAGCCGAGATCATGGTGGGGCTAAAGAAGCTCGCGCTGCCGAATGCCGATTTGTCGACGGCGAAACAAATGGCCCAGGCTGCGCTCGCCGCGATTCAACAAGGCAGCCTGGGGTACTCGATCATCTGCGCGGCGAAGTCCGAAGATCTCACGGTTTCGTGACGCCCTTACGATAAACCTCCAGCGCGTCATGCAGGCTATCAAAAATCCGATCGGCGCCGATCACTTCCGTCAGATGATGCCGGTCCAAGTCCGGTTTCAGGTCCGATTGCACGTGCGCAAACACCAGTTCAACGCCCTGCTTTGCGAGGTCCTCGTGAAGTTCCCGCAACATCCGCGCTGCGGTGTAATCTACATGAGTGATCGCTCCGGCGTCCACCACCAGCCAGCGCACGTTTGGTGACGGCGTCAGCAGCAAGCGGATTTCTTCCGCAAAGCGGCCGGCATTGGCATAAAACAGCGGAGCCCCAAAGCGGTAGACCACCACTCCCGGCTCGGTCACCGCTCCGGCGACAACCGGGTTTAGCTGCCATGTTCCGCTTGCATCTTTGGTGAGCACCGCGGTATGGGGATGGTAGCTGTGATGCACAATGCGTAACAGCGACAGAACCATGGCGAGGATGATGCCCTGTTCCACGCCCACCAGCACCACCACGCCCGCCGTGGTCGCGGCCAGCAGAAATTCGCCCGGGCTCTCGCGCCGGATCGCATGGAGTCCGCGCAAGTCCACCAGCTTGATGGCGACGATAAACACGATGGCGCCCAGAACGCATTTCGGGAGGTACTGCAAAGGCTGGGTCAAGAAGAGCAGCACCAGCGCGACCACCGCCGCGGTAGCAACGTGCGCCACCTGGCTCCGTCCCCCGGAGCTTTCCATCATGGTGGTTTGCGTGGGACTGCCGTTCACCACAAACGAGCCGCTGAGCGCCGCCGCCACATTCGCCGCGGCCAGGCCCGCCAGGTCCGCGTTTTCGTCCAACGGCTCATGGTTCCGCGCGGCGTAGATGCGGGCCGTGGCCGCGCTCTGCGCAGCGATCATCACAAAGCACGATCCCGCAACGGGAACCAGCTGTTCCAGTTCGTGCCAGCTGACGTCGGGCAGTCCCAAATGCGGCAAGCCGCCGGCCACCGGCCCGATGATGGCCATGCCGCGCGCCGCGAAGTTCCAAGCCGAACTGGCCGCAATCGAGCCGGCCACGGCGATCAGCGGACCGGGGAATCTTGGCGCGAAACGGCCCAGAGTAAGCACGCCCGCCACCACCACAAAGGAGAGGCCCAGAGACGGCAGGTTCACGTGCGCCAGATCGCGCAACACCTGGCCCAGTTGCACGATCGTCCGGTGCGCGTGAACCTCCAAGCCAAGCATTTCGCCGAGCACTGCGATGCCGATCTGAAATCCCACTCCCGTGAGAAATCCCACCAGCACGGTTTGGGAAAGGAAGTCGGCAATAAAACCGAGCTTCAGGAGCCGCGCTATCAGAAGGAATCCCGCGGTGAGCAGCGCAATGGCTCCAGCTAGTGCGACGTACTTCGCACTGGCGATCGGTGCCATGTCCGAAATTCCTCCGGCCAGGATCGCGGCGGTTGCCGAGTCGGCGGCCACCACCAGGTAGCGCGACGAGCCAAACGTTGCGAACGCCAGTAGCGGTAGCAAAAGCGTATAGAATCCCGTAACGGCTGGCATTCCGGCGATGCTGGTATAGCCCAGAGCCTGCGGAATGCTCAGCGCCGCCAGTTCGATTCCGGCCACGGCATCTTGCAATGCACGCGCGCGCCGGAGCGGCCGCATCCCCGCGAACAGTGGCCAAGCTCGCTGGCCGGCGTTGGATCGATCTTGTATCGATGGCTTCATGACACGCTGGTTTCAATTTATCCCGGACGCTCAATTGTAGGTAAGAGCCAAGGCCGGATTTGCAAAAGACCGTCAATTTACAGTCAGCGTCAATTCAGCGTCAAATTTCCCCCGAACGGATTGTCGTCTATCTGTCCATGCGATAGACTTGGCCAGAATTATTGATTTGCTTCTGCGTTGGCATTTGAATCCAAGTAGATGGGGGTATCGGTTGTGAAGACTCTGTTTGCCTCAGTGGGCATCGTTCTGCTCGCCTCCGCCGCGTTCGCTCAATCGAACCTCGGCACCATTACCGGCACAATTACCGATCCGGCGGGAGCCGTGGTTCCCAACGCGCCGGTCGAAGCCAAGAATGTGGCTACCGGCGCCGTGTATCCAGCAGCCTCTACGGGCACCGGCAATTACACCATCGCCCAATTACCGATTGGCACCTACGAGCTTTCGGTTACGGTTCCCGGATTCAAGAAATATGTTCGGACGGGCATCGGCATCGAGGCTTATGCCATTGACCGTATCGATCCCGTTCTGGCGGTGGGCGCCGCGACTGAGTCGGTGGTAGTGAACGCCGAATCTCCCATGCTCAAAACCGAAAGCACTGAGGTCAGTTACGACATCCCCACCAACAGTTTGGACGATTTGCCAATTCTCACGCTCACTGGCGCGCCTCCGGGTTTCGGAAACAGCAGCGGGCTGGGAAATATCAGGAACCCGCTGTCTGCGCTCCAACTGATGCCAGGCACCGACTTCGCAACTGACAACACGCTGCGTGTAAACGGCATGCCCTCCAGTTCACAGACCATCAACGTGGAAGGCCAGGATGCCAGCAATGGATTTTTGAAGCAGAACACGCAGATCAATCAGCAGGGAGCGGATGCTATCCAGGAAGTGACCGTTCAGACCAGTAACTACGCCGCGGAATATGGGCAGGCGGGTGGCGGTTACATCAACTACACCATGAAGTCCGGTACGAACCAGCTGCATGGAACCGGGTTCGACTATATGACGAACACGGTCCTGAATGCAGGCTTACCGTTCACCGTCGATCCCACCAATCCGAACTATAACATTCGTAACCCGATTCACCAGAACGATTATGGCTTTACGCTGGGCGGCCCGGTCGCCATTCCCAAAGTCTACAACGGTCACGACAAAACGTTCTTCTTCTTCAGCTTTGAACAATTCCGGCAGACCAACTTCACCACCAACGCGATTTCCCAAGTTCCCACCGCGGCGGAAGAGGCTGGCAATTTCTCCGCCGACTCAGGTACAGCGGCTTTCGTCCTTGGCTGCCATGGCCCTGATCCTGCCGGCCAGTCGGTATGCGCGGATGAGATCTTCGACCCCTCTACCCGCCGCATTGTGAACGGAACACCGGTAACGAGCCCTTTCCCAAATAACACCATCCCGAAGAGCATGCTCGATCCTACCGCGTTGTTGATCCAAAAATTGTTCCCGGCGCCCAATAACCCCGCGGCTGGGCCTTTCTTTAACTACAACGTCCCCGGTTATTCGGATTACCGCCATACCACGATTCCCTCCATTAAGATCGACGAACTGCTGAGTTCCAAGCTGAAGCTGTCCGGATACTATTCGGCGACCAAAACGTATTCGCCCCAGAACAACGGTTTCAGCGGGGCGCAATTGCCGCTATCCACCCTGGAAGTCCAGAATTCTCTGGCACAGACCGTGCGCCTCAATTTGGACGACACGATCACGCCCACGTTGCTGCTGCATTTCGGCGCGGGTTTGCTGCACACCACGAATCCATCCGTCACTCCTAGTTACAACCAAGCCAGTCTCTATCCTCAGGGCGTCCCGTTCCCTGGAAACAACTTCCCCTACCTATCCGGACTGAATGCTAATTCCTTTGGCTTTTCAGGCTTCACTGGTGGCGGTGGCTTCCCCGCCAGCACCGACACGGCTTCGTTCTTTGAAGCGCCTTTCCAAGAGGATATAAAGCCCACGTTTAACGCCAACGCAACTTGGATTAAAGGCAACCATACCTTCAAGCTGGGCGCGACGGCGATGTTCGAGGGCATCCCGACCATCACTAGCAGCCGCGCGAATGGAGAATTTGAATTCGGCCAGGCGCAGACAGCCGATCCCGCTCAATCCGGCCAGAATTATGCGAATTTCGCAAGTAGCGGAATGGGTTATGCCAGCTTCCTGCTTGGCTTGGCCGGCGGTCTTCAAGTGGCCCCGCCCGAGACAGGTACGCGGTTGGGCATGCACGCCTATAGCCTTTATCTCCAAGATAGCTGGAAGGTCACCCACACCCTCACAGTCGAACTCGGTCTGCGCTGGGATTACGCCACCTTGTGGACTGAGGAACACGGCCGTATGCAGAATGCCGACTTCACTGCGCCCAACCCAACCCTCGGCGGGCGCCTTGGCACGGTGGAATATGGGCAAACATGCAATTGCAGCTTCTCCAGTCCCTACCCATTTTCCATCGGACCCCATGTGGGAGTGGCTTGGCAGATTACACCCAAGACGGTGTTCCGCGCCGGCGGCGCCATCAATTATGCGGCCGGAGCGGATCAAGCCGGGCTAAACGTGAGTGTTCCGGACTTTCTTTCGCTGGGTTCTCCAGGGTATGGATTACCCTCCGCGATTCTCAAGAATGGCGATCCGTATGCTCCAGGCAACGTTTATGGCAATCCGGTCCTGACGTTTAACAGCTTCTACAACCCGAGTACTCCGCAGTATCCAGCGGCAGCGGCTCCCGGCGTAGTGCCACCGAGTTCGCCGTTCATTTCCATCGCTCCCAACGCCGCTCGCCTTCCTCGAATCTTTCAATGGAGTATCGGCTTCCAGCGCGAGATTTCAAAGGACATGGTCATTGAGGCAGCCTATGTGGGAAATCGCGGCGCCTGGTGGACTGCGCCCCTGCTGTCTCAGGAGAATTACAACGGCGTCTCGCCCCAGACATTGCAATCGAAATACGGCATCAACATTCAGAATCCGGTCGACCAACAGCTTCTAGTCACGCCGATTAATTCCCCCGCCGTGATCGCGCGCTTCCCGAACTTGGCAAATCCGAATAGCGTCTACCCAGGATTCCCCAGCTCGGAGCCTCTGATTGCCGCATTGGTGCCGGAGCCGCAGTGGTATGGCGGTATCCCGCCATTCCTGGGCCCTCCAGATGGGGACACCTGGTACGATTCGCTCCAGGTGAAATTCACCAAACGCTATTCGCACGGGCTGACCGCTGGGGTCGCGTATACCTATCAGAAGGAACTGACGAACGGCCTCAACTCCAATACATCCTATCTGACGCCCGACGCTCCGCTCATCAATGACATATTCAATCCCGCGCTTGACAAACAAATCTCCGGATTCGATATTCCACAGGAGTTGATCATTAACTTCAGCTATACCACTCCCAAATGGGAAAGTGGTGGTGGAGCAGCCATGCACGCGGTGTCGTGGTTCGCCCGCGACTGGAGCTTGAGCGGACTGCTGCGGTACCAGAGTGGCCAGTTGATCCGGACGCCCGCTTCCAACAATAATCTTCTGACCGAGTTGGGCGTGGGAACAGGCAACAACCCCGCGCTTTGGGGCGGCGGCACCACCTTCCAAAATCGCGTACCCGGCCAGCCCTTGTTCCTGGTGGATCCGAATTCCCATTTCGATCCAACCTCGCAGCTTGTTCTGAATCCGGCCGCCTGGACCGATGCGCCGGCAGGACAGTTTGGTGCCTCGGCGCCTTACTACAACGACTTCCGCTGGCAACGTCAGCCGGCTGAGTCGCTCGGCTTCGGCCGCATTTTCCGAATCAAGGAAAGCATGTCGCTTCAGATCCGCGCCGAATTCCAGAACATCTTCAACCGGCTGTTCTACTCTCTGCCGGCGAATGGCGTTGGAATCTTCGGCCTTCCCTCCACCACCCCTGAGACAGTGGCGTCTAAAGGCAATTGCATCGGTGCTACCTGCGGTCTGTTGTCGGCCGGTTATGGGTTCGTGAATTACGTGGAGGGCGCCGGCGCCCAGCCCCGCAGCGGCCAGTTGATCGCGCGTTTCACATTCTGAACCTTCGCTAACTTGGCAGTGCAATCTTACGGGGCAGGGATGGCAACCTGCCCCATAAGTATTTCTGAAGGTCCCGTCACAGACAAACCCGAGCGCGTGCATTGACGCGGAGTGTCCTGCTTAGAATTGCTCTAGCTCCGCTTTTCGCCATCGGCAATTTCCAGTCAATTCTCCCAACACGCATTGTTCTCCCCCCGTTACTTGGGATAAACTTCTCCCCAGTTTTCAACAATTCCGGGTGTAGGGTCTCGGACTTAAATCCACGTAGACGGGGGTCTCGTTTGTGAAGAGACTGATTTGCTGTGTTGGTTTGTTTTTTCTCGTTTCAGCCGCGTTTGCTCAGACCGATCGCGGCACCATCACCGGTACAATTTCAGATCCAGCTGGCGCCGTAATCGCCGCCGCCGTTATTGAGGCTAAGAATGTCGATACGGGCGCGCTCTATCCGACTGCGAGCTCGGGGACGGGCAATTACACCATAGCCCAACTTCCCGCCGGTACTTACGATCTCTCGGTAACTGTGCCCGGTTTCAAGAAGTACGTCCGCCAGGGACTTCAGGTGGAGGTCGCCGCCAACGCGCGCATCGACGTAACGCTCGAGGTGGGCTCCAACACCGAATCCATCACGGTGGAAGCCGCGGCTCCTTTGCTCAAAACCGAAGGCGGCGAGGTGAGCCACAACGTCTCTACCGACACCTTGGACGAGCTGCCGATTCTCACCCTCACCGGCGCGGCTGCCAGCATCGGAACCGCCAACAGCCTGGGCAATATTCGTAACCCGCTGTCGGCGGTCGAATTATTACCTGGAGCGCGCATCTCAACCGACGCCATCCTTCGCGTGAACGGTATGCCCTCCAATTCGCAGTCCATCAACATTGAAGGCCAGGACGCCACCAACGGATTCTTTAAACAACAGAACCAGGTGAACCAGGCGGGCATGGAAGCTATTCAGGAAGTGGCCATTCAAACTAGCAATTTCGCCGCCGAGTATGGCCAGGCAGGTGGCGGCTACTTCAACTACACCATGAAGTCGGGCTCCAATCAGCTTCACGGCAGCGGCTACGACTATTTCGTGAATGAAGTTCTCAACGCCGGCACCCCATTCACGAACGCGGGCACCATCAACCCGTCCAAAGCGGGACAGCTCATCCGCAACCCCATCCGGCAAAACGACTACGGGGTCACGTTAGGCGGCCCGGTGATTATTCCCAAAATCTACCACGGTCGCGACAAAACCTTTTTCTTTTTTAACTTTGAACAGTTCCGGCAAAGCGCTTTCATCAGCAATACGTACGGCATCGTGCCCACCGCCGCCCAGCGCAATGGGGATTTCAGCGCGGCCCTCGGCAGCACGTGCAATGGCCCCGATCCGGCCGGACAGTCCGTTTGCCTGAACGAGATATTCGATCCCGGCACCAACCGGACCGTAAATGGCGCTGTGGTCCGCAGCCCGTTCCCCAACAATACGATTCCCAAGAGCGAGATGGATCCCACCGCGCTGATCATCCAGAACATGATCCCGATGCCCAACACGCCCGGCGTGTTCAATTACACGGCGCCCGGTTACTCCAATTTTCGTCACACCACCATTCCATCCGTCAAAATCGACGAGCTGATCAGCGAAAAGATCAAATTGTCGGGATATTATTCCGCCACCAAAACATTTTCGCCCCAGAACAACGGCTTCACCGAACCGTATACCGCCTTGCAGCCGCAGAACGCACTGTCGCAGACCATCCGCCTCAATCTGGATGTGACGCTCACTCCGACCCTCCTTTTGCATCTCGGCGCCGGCTATCTGCAGACCTCCAATCCGCAGACCGCTCCCACCTACGATCAGAAACAATTGTTCCCCGATGGTGTCCCGTTCACCGCGAGCAACTTCTTCCCTTACATGGCGGGAATGTATAGCACGAACGGCGGCGGCTGGAGCGGCGGTGGCGGATTCCCGGCTGTTACCAACACCGGCGTAGCGTTCACTTTGACACCAGAGCAGAACGATTATAAGCCGACCTTTAACGCCAACATGACCTGGGTGCATGGCAACCATACCTACAAACTGGGCGCAACCGCGCTGTTTGAGGGCATACAAAGCCTGAACAGCAGCCGTGCGGACGGGCAATTTGCCTTCGCCCAACAGCAGACTGCCGACCCTTGGCAGAACGGACAGCCTTTTGCCAATGTCGCGAGCAGTGGATTCGGATACGCCAGCTTCTTTCTCGGCGATGCCAACACGGTGTCGACAGCCGCGCCCGCGGACGTGCGCTTAGGTACCCATTCGTATGGAATTTACATTCAGGACAGTTGGAAGATCACGCGGAAACTCACCTTCGATTACGGCCTGCGTTGGGATTACGCGATTCTGTGGAAAGAGCAGTATGGCCGCATGCAGAATGCCGCGTTCACCCTGCCCAACACACTGATCGGTGGACGGCTTGGAACCGTGGAGTACCAAGCAACGTGCCACTGCAACTACGCCAATGCCTACCCGTTCGCATTTGGGCCGCACCTGGGCGTGGCTTACCAGATCACGCCCAAGACCGTGTTCCGCGCGGGCGGCGCTATTTCTTACGCCGCGGTTTCCGATCAAGCCGGCTTAAACAGCAGCGCCGGAGATTTCTACACGATTCCCGCCGCAGCCTATGGCGCGGCCGCGGGGCTATTAAAGTACGGAGATCCTCTGGGACCCGGGAATCCCTACGGTAACCCGGTGGTTCACTGGCCGAACTTCAATCCCGAGTATCCTGTTCCCGCGGCGCCTGGCGTGATCCCGCCTTCGTCCCCGTTCGTCTCCATCACTCCGACGTCGGGCCGGCTGCCCCGCACCTTCCAATGGAGCATCGGCTTCCAGCAGGAGATTACGAGCAACCTGGTGGTGGACGCCGCTTACGTGGGCAACCGCGGCGCCTGGTGGGCCGCGCCCCTGCTCGCTGGCCTGAACTATAACGCGCTGACGCCCCAGCAATTGCTGGCGGATGGAATCAACGTCACCAGCAAAGCGGACACCACGCTCCTCAATACGCAAATCAATTCGCCTGCTGTAATTGCCAGGTTCCCGTATTTGGCCAATCCGAACAACGTTTACCCCGGGTTCCCCGCCACGCAAACGCTGCTGCAGGCGCTGCGGCCGTATCCGCAATGGAACGGCATCCCGCCTTTCC
This sequence comes from Bryobacterales bacterium, assembly GCA_963776805.1. Taxonomy (GTDB): domain Bacteria; phylum Acidobacteriota; class Terriglobia; order Bryobacterales; family Bryobacteraceae; genus Palsa-89. The sequence continues at coordinate 666,621 of CAVZOD010000025.1, read as the reverse complement.
TGGGGCCGCCAGATGGAAATACCTGGTATGACTCGCTGCAGGTCAAGGTCACCAAACGGTTCTCGCACGGCTTGAGCGGGCAGGTGGCCTACACCTGGCAGAAGGAACTGACCAACGGTACCAACTCCAACACCAGCTACGTCACGCCCTCGCCACCGCTCATCAACGACGTGTTCAACAAAGCCCTGGATAAGCAGATTTCAGGCTTCGATATTCCGCAAGAGTTGATCATTGCGTTCAATTACACGACACCGAACGTCAGTTTGGATAAGACGGGAGGAAAGGCGTTGTCGTGGCTAGCGCGCGACTGGACTATCGGCGGAGTTCTCCGTTATCAGAGCGGGCAATTGCTGCAAACTCCGTTCTCGTCCAACAACCTTCTCGCGAACCTGGGCAGGGGGCCGGGGAATAACCCCGCCTTGTGGGGCGGCGGCTACACGTTTATGGACCGGGTGCCGGGACAGCCGTTGTTCCTGGTGAATCCGAATTCCAAGTTCGACCCTACCACGCAACTGGTGCTCAATCCGAATGCTTGGGTAGAGCCGCCGTATGGCACCTTTGGAACATCGGCGCCCTACTTCAATGACTTTCGCTGGCAGCGCCAACCCGCGGAGAGCATGTCCTTCGGGCGGATCTTCCGCATCAAGGAACGTGCCCAGCTTCAGATTCGAGCCGAATTCCAGAATATCTTCAACCGCTTGTTCTATCAGGCGCCGGCCGACGGCGCACCGTTCGGCTTTCCGTTCACATCGGTCGCCACGCCTACTCTCCACGGCAACCCCGGAGGGACCTTGTCACAAGGCTTCGGCTACGTGAACTGGGTAGCTGGCGGATTGACGCAATTCGGTGGCGCGCAGCCCAGGTCCGGGCAGCTCGTGGCGCGATTCACCTTCTGAGTTCATCGGGGGCAGGGAATTTTGGTGCTCTGCCCCCACGAGCGTTCCAGCGTGGAGCGAAGTAAGCTAATGAGGTAATGTCCAGGCGCTCCTCAGTAATCCAGCGGGAATCCGCCCCAGCGAAATCGGTCCAGGCGGAAACTCCCGCGGCCGAACGCGAATATCGCTACCTTGTCCCGTGGCTCCTGCTGTTCGCCGGCAGCGGTTGCGCGGCGCTGATTTACGAGATCGTTTGGTTTCAGTTGCTGCAACTGGTGATCGGCTCCTCGGCCGTATCGCTGGGTCTGTTGCTTGCGGCCTACATGGGCGGCCTGTGTCTCGGCAGCGCCGCTCTGCCGCGACTGGTCTCTTCGCGCTACCATCCCATGCGCGTCTATGCCCTGCTGGAGTTGGGCGTGGCGGCGTTCGGGATTATCGCGCTGTTCGGCGTCCCTTTGGTCGGACGCATCTACGTCGCCGGCCCAACCTCCGGCTTAGCCGGCCTGGTGTTCCGCGGAGCGGTTGCCGCCGTCTGCCTGCTTCCTCCTACCTTCCTGATGGGTGCTTCGCTACCCGCCATCGCGCGCTGGGTGGAAACCACGCCGCGCGGAGTTTCCTGGCTAGGGCTGCTTTATAGCGCCAACGTCGCCGGCGCGGTCACTGGCTGCGTCCTGGCCGGGTTCTACCTGCTGCGCGTCCACGATATGGGCTACGCCACGTATATCGCGGCAGCCATCAACGTTGCGGTGGCCTTGCTTGCTCTGGCACTGGCCAGCAAAACGAAGAGCTGGAAGGGCCCGGATCGCGAAGAAAGCGGTACCCAAATGACGCGCGCGCCGGGCGTGGTGTTCATCTATGCCGCCATTGCGTTTTCCGGACTCACCGCGCTTGGCGCAGAAGTCGTATGGACGCGCCTGCTTTCCCTCCTGCTCGGCGCCACCGTCTATACCTTCTCGATCATTCTGGCCGTGTTTCTGACCGGACTGTGGGCCGGCAGCGGCGCCGGTTCGTTTATTGCCCGCCGCGTGCGCGATCCTCGCCTGGCGCTGGCCGGCTGCCAGATCCTGCTGGCCCTTGCCATCGCCTGGACCGCCTTCACGCTGGCCTATATGCTGCCCTGGTGGCCCGTCGATCCATGGCTTGCCACCAGCCCCTGGGTCAACTTCGATCTGGACCTGACGCGCTGCATCCGTGCCATTTTCCCGGCGACGCTGCTGTGGGGCGCCAGCTTTCCATTGGCGCTGGCCGCGGCGGCCGCCAAGCGTGGGGATCCCGGACGATTGACCGGAGAAGTTTATGCAGCCAATACCGCCGGTTCCATCGTGGGCGCATTGGCGTTCAGTCTTCTATTGATCCCTGCCATCGGAACGCGAAGCTCCCAGCAAGTACTGATCTGGTTGGCGGCGGCGGCCGCGATCATCGCTATTGTGCCGCTCGCGTCAAAAAAGACAATTGCGTTCGCCGGGGCGCTAGGTTGCGCGGCGTTGTTGGCGTGGGGCCTGGCTGCCACCGTGGGCGCCGTTCCCTGGCAGGCGATTGCCTATGGCCGGCGCGTCGCGCCTATTCTGCGCGGCCTGGATCAAGCCAACGATGCCGAGACCGTTCCCGTGTTCGTGGGCGAGGGGATCAACTCGTCGGTGGTGATCACCGAACGCGGCGACCAGAAGTTTTTCTACGTCAGCGGTAAATCCGAAGCCTCATCAGCGGTGCTCGACATGCGCCTGCAACGCATGATGGGCCACCTTCCCGCCCTGGTAAACGCATCGCCCCAATCGGTGCTGGTGGTCGGGTTCGGCGCCGGCGTCACTTCCGGATCGTTTGTTCCCTATCCCGACGTCCGCAGCATCGTGATCTGCGAATTGGAGCCTTTGATTCCGCCCGCCTCCGACCAGTTTTTCGGCCAGGAGAATAACCACGTGCTGCGCGATCCCCGCACCCGCGTAGTTTACGATGACGCCCGCCACTATATCTTGATCACGCCGGAAAAGTTCGACGTCATCACCACAGATCCCATTCATCCGTGGGTAAAGGGCACCTCGACCCTTTACTCCCGCGAATATTATGAGATGGTCAAGAGCCATTTGAATCCAGGCGGAGTAGCGGCGCAATGGCTGCCCATTTACGAGAGCGACGAGGAAACCGTCAAAACCGAGCTGGCAACGTTCTTCAGCGTTTTTCCCAACGCCACGGTCTGGAGCAATTTTTTGGACGGCGACGGGTACGACCTGGTGTTGCTGGGCAGCGCCGATCCGTCGCCGATCAATGTCGATGCCTTACAGCAGCGTCTGAACCAGCCTACTTACTCCGGCGTGTCCGCGTCGCTCGCCAATACCGGGTTTCACTCGGCCGTCGATCTGCTCGCAACCTATGCCGGCCGAGCGGAAGACCTTGCGCCCATGTTAACGGGCACGCAGGTCAATGACGATCTGAACATGCGGTTGCAGTACCTGGCGGGAATGGGGCTGAACTCGCTCACCGCGCCACGGGTTTATCGCGAAATTCTTTCATATCGGAAATTCCCGGAAGACTTGCTGGTAGGAAGCGGCCCCGGAGTGAACACGTTGCATGAACTGATCGGGCGTCCGCACCGCACGTTCTAAAGTACTGCTCTCATCAACGCGTTACCACCCCGCCACGTCAAATAAGTGACTGGAGGCGCATTATGTTTCGAACCATTCCGCTTCTCGCGCTCCTGAGCCTGCCGGCTTGGCCTGCCAATGGACCAATTCAGGAGGCCTCGGCGCCGGCTATCGTCGGCCAAGCGATGCCCGGATTTTACGACGGCTATTTGTACTCTGCCGAACCCCGCCACATGCTCACCCTGTTCGCGCCGGACGGCCACGAGCTCTTCAGCCTCCCCATCCAGGGCCATGGTAACGGGCAGGTGGCGGTGGAGTCGGTCGCCGTTGATACCGACGGCACTCTCGCCGTCGCTTGGCGAGACTCGCCGAATGCCGGCATCGATATTCGCGATTTGTCCGGTACGCTGGTTCGATCCATCGATACCGGCCAGTACGTTCCCGCGCACCTTTCATTCGGTGCGGATCATTCCTTGTGGGCATTGGGTTACCAGCGTGTCACTACCAAATATCCCGATCAGCCGGATTACCCGATCGTGAGGAAATATTCCAGCGACGGCAAAGAAGCCGGCGCATATTTGCCGAGGTCGCTATTTCCTGCCGGAATTCCGCCGGGAAACGAGCAATGGCAGAGCCGCCGGATCACGGTAACTGCCGACCGCGTGGGTATCGAAGTCTTCTCGGGCACTAAGGGCAATCAACGAGAATGGGTGGAGCTGGATCTCAATGGCAACGTCCAAGGGCGCTGGAAGCTGGATCCTCAGAACGAAACCCCAGGTGTTGCGTTTACCAGCGACGATCGGGCCTACGTGCACCGATATAATCGGGAGGCGAAAGTCCGGCAACTGTTCCGGCTCAACCGCGCCACATCCGCGTGGGATCTGGTGAGCACGCCCGGCGAGGAACTCTACGGCGCAGACGGCGATAAGTTAGTCTTCGCTCGCTGGCCCGATAACCTGATGATTTTGAGCTGGTTTCCCCAACCCTAACGGTTGCTCACCCGCCGCTGCGCGCGGTGGTTCCGGCAGAGCGGAAATAATCCGGCAAGCCCGGCTTGGTATCGCGCAGAATCTCAAGTATCGCCTTCCGATCCTGCGCCGTCAGACGTGTGTACTTCTCGCTCGAATCCTTGCCCGACAGCACATCGAACAGTTTCCGATAGACCTGTTCTTTGGCCATATCGGGCAGCGCGTCGAACGCCGGATCGTAAATCATGTAGCTTAGCGGATAGCGAAACAGGCGCGTCTTTAAATCGAAATCGCGCAACGACCGTCCTTGTTTATCGCGCGGCCCGCGTTCGGCGAACGTCTTGGTAAACGTGGAAACGCCCGTGATCGGGTCCAGCATGTGGGCTTCGTCCGCGAAAAGCATGTACGCCACCAATTCGCCGGTGACAAAGTCCAGCCGGTCATGAAACTCCGGGAGCTTTCCGTCCGCCATCGCGATCCGCGTCTCCCAGTTGAGCCGCGTCAGCAAGTTGGTCACGCGCGTCTGATGCTCCAGCGTCAACAATGCCACGATGTCGCTGGTGGGCGCCAGATACGGCGTGGTATCCAGGCGGCCGGCCAGGCTGGTCAGATTCTGCGTGCCCTGCAAATCCAGCGCGTCCGGTAGATCGGGATTCGGCGCGATTGCATTCCCGCGGTGTTGCAACCCGCCCGACGTTCCGGTGACATACCAGCCGCCCCAGCGCTGATCGAGCGGCGTCCGGCTATCCACAATCACGGCCGCGGCGGCGAATCGCGGCGAACCATCCGGGCCGGGAATCACCGAAGTGGCCAGCAAGCCCGGAACATTCAGCGTTCCGGGAATCAGATGACAGGAAATGCACTGGTCAGTCCTGCGCAGGAAACTCGGCTTGTCGTCTTTCTCGCGATCCAGCGTGTAAAAAACAATGCCCTGCTTGGGATCCGTCGCGGCGAATTCCATTAAATCGCCCTCCGGCACAAAGCCCACCGCAACGTTGTCGTTGAAATAGACCGCTCGCGGCTTCTTGGGCGAAATCTTCGGACCCTGGAAGCTGGTTTTTGAAAACACCAGCATCTGCGAATCGATATTGATTCCCAGATTCTTCAAGACGCTCGGCAGATAGCCCCACTTGGCGTCGAAATCCAGCTTGACCGCGCCCGAATCCATCTTTTGCTGCAGCCGCGAGATGGCGTCGTCCGGCGCACGCGTCGGATACTGGATCGCCGCGTGATCATACGGAATGTAAGGATAATCGATGGCGTCATCATGCGCGGCCCACGCCGTCAGGGCCGCCAAAGCAGCCATCGCCAGTCCCGCCGGCACTATCCGTTGGAGTCGCATTGTAACCTTCCACTCAACTCTATCCGAGCCTGAAAGGATTTGATATGACTTAAGTCACGGCGCACGGCCAGGCTCCAGCATGATACTGCTAGTAGGCGGTGGACAAAGCAGCCGCTCTAAAACGCACTGTACTATTTGGCAATCTTCAGCCCCAGGAGCTGACCGAACTGGCCGCGCTCGCGCGAAAACGCGAATTGGCTCAAGGCGAAATGCTGTTCCTGGCGGGTGAGAAAGCCGCGGGACTATTTGTGATCGCTTCCGGACAAATCCGCGCCTTCCGCGTAAACACGCAGGGCCGCGAGCAGACCATCCATATCGAGCGCGAAGGAGCCACGTTGGCCGAAGTGCCCGTATTCGACGACGGGTCTTATCCCGCCACTGCAGTGGCCGAAGAACCCACCACGGTGCTGTTTCTCGAAAAAAATGACATTCGCCGATTCATGCTGCAGCATCCCGAAGTGGGCCTCACGGCTTTGAAATTGATGGCCCAGCGCCTGCGCGGGCACGCGGACTTAGTGGATGCACTATCGCTGCAACAAGTGGGCCAGCGCCTGGCGCGGTTCTTATTGGAGCAGAGCCGCGATCACGGATCGCGCACCGGCGCGGACTTAGAATTCGATCTCGCGCTTTCCAACGAAGAGCTGGCGCGCCGTGTCGGCTCCGTGCGGGAGGTAGTCTCGCGCACCTTAACTCGACTGGAGCGCGATGGCTTAATCGCTCACTTGCCGGGCTCCAAATCCGGAAAGCGCCGGCGCCTGGTTATCACTGACGAAGCCGCGCTGGCGAAGTACGCCGGACAGGAGGGGCCTGCATGAACGAGACGCTGATCGCACAACTGGTGGACCGCTTCTATGCGAAGGTGCGCCGGGATGAGATGCTCGCGCCTGTTTTCGAGGAAGCAATCGCCGATCAATGGGAGTCACACCTCGCCACCATGCGCACCTTCTGGTGTTCCATCATGCTAGGCTCCGCCAGCTACAAAGGTAACCCCATGGCCGTGCACTCGCGCCTGCCGAGCCTGAATCCACCGCACTTTGAGCGCTGGCTCAGTTTGTGGCGGGAAACCGCGTTCGAAGTGTGCGGCCACCAGGGTACCTTGTTCGTCCAGCGAGCCGAGGCCATCGCCGTACGTTTGCTTGGGGCGCTAAGTTCGGGATCGGACCAGCTCGCTAAATACTCAGCGTGAAGATGGCGCCGCCCGCCAGGCCGTTCGCAGCCACCACCGAGCCGCCATTCTGTTCCACGATGGACTGCACCACGTACAGTCCCAGTCCCGAAATAATCGACTTGGTGGACACGCGCGGATGGAAGATTCTGGGCAGCAGATCCAGCGCAATGCCCGGTCCATCGTCACTCACCACGATTTCGTTGCCATGCGCGCGGATACGAATCTTCTTCGCGCCGGCTTGCGCCGAATTCAGGAACAGATTCACGAAGACGCGCTCCCATCCCGCCGCGTCGCCCTTCAAGCGAAATTCCGGATCGATCTCCGAAGAAAAATCCATCTTCAACGTGTTGGCGTACTCCAGGTAATCCTGGCAGAACTGGCACGCGTTTTCGATGATAGGAGCGAGTTCGGTGGCCGAGCGATTTGTTTCCAGAATGCTGTGCGCGATACGATGCCCGCGGCCGGCGCTGCGCTGCAGCGTATGGGCCAGCTTCTCCCACTTGGGGTCGTCTTCCAGTAACTCGGCGCTTTCCGCTATGGTCTGAAACACGTTGTTCAGATCGTGGACCAACCCTTCCAGCGTTAAATCTGCGACTGCCATTTCGAATTACTCGGCGACTCGATGTAGTGTATCGAAAAATTCGGGGAAAGACACGGAGGCGGCATCCGCTCCCATAACGTTGCACGGTCCATCGGCGGCCAGCGCGGCCACCGAGAACGCCATCGCGATGCGGTGATCGCCAAACGAGTCCACTTCCGCGGCATGAAACTGCTGCCGTCCGGGAACCTCGAAGCCGTCTTGGGCAAGATGAATCGTGAGTCCCATGCGCTGGAAGTTTTCGGCGATGGTTGCGATGCGGTCCGTTTCTTTCACGCGCAATTCCGAAGCGTCACGGACGATCAATCCGTCTTCACTCGCGGCGCCAAGCACCGCCAGCACCGGGATCTCATCAATCAGAGCGGCCGTACGCGCTTTCTCCAGCACCCCGCCGCGGATGCGCGATGTGCGGATCAGCACGTCGCCGATGAGTTCCCCGCCGGTGGAGCTGACGTCCAGAATTTTGATCTGCGCGCCCATCTCGGCCAGAAAATCGAGCAGAGCGGAACGGGTGGGATTCAGCCCCACGCCGTGGATGGTCAAGCTGGATTCGCGCACAATGAGCGCTGCTACCAGAAAAAATGCAGCAGAGGAAAGATCGCCAGGCACGCGCAACTCGCGGCCTTCCAGATGCGGCCGGCCCGTCACCGTGATGGAAAGACGATCCACGTCCACCTCGGCGCCGAATTCGCGCAACGCAAGTTCGGTATGATCGCGAGTGCGCAGCGGTTCGTGGACGGTGGTTCGGCCATCGGCATAGAGCCCAGCGAGCAGCACGCAGCTCTTTACCTGCGCGCTCGCGACAGGCAGCGTGTAGTCCATGGGATGAAGCTTGGCACCGTGGATGGTGAGCGGCGGAAACCGGTTGTCGCGACCTTCGATGCGCGCTCCCATTTGAGCCAGCGGCGTCATAATGCGTTGCATCGGGCGTTTGGACAGAGACTCGTCGCCGCCGATGGTGGTTACGAACGGCTGCGCGGCCAGGATGCCCGAGAGCATTCGAATGGTGGAGCCCGAATTGCCGGCGTTGAGCGCGGCGGCAGGCTCGCGTAATCCATCCAAGCCCTGGCCGTGAATACACAGGATTCCCTCCTGCGTTTCGCTGGCCGCACCAAGCGCGCGCATGCAGCCGAGCGTGGACTGGCAGTCGGCGCCGGTGGAATAATTCGAAATTTTCGTCGGACCTTTGGCGATGCCCGCTAGCATCGCGTAGCGGTGTGAGATGGATTTATCGCCGGGAAGCTGGATCGCGCCACTCACGCTGGTGGCCGGGGAGATTTGCTCATGCATGGAAAGTTCGAGTGTAGCGTACCTCGACAAGGCTAGCGCGTTTGGTGAGCTTGCTGCGCGATGGGTTCCAGTCCACTCTTGATGATTGCGTGTTGGGCTTCCGGTGACGCAAAAAATTCAATCAGCGCGCGGGCCGCGTCTGGTTGCTTCGCGCTGGTAGCGATGCCGGCGGAAAAGGTCGTGACCTTCTGTGCGCCGGGCGGCAGCTCGCCAACATAATCGATGCCCACAACCGGGAGCAGCTCGCTGACTTGCTGGAAGCCGATCTCGGCGTCACCGCGCGCCACTACCGCCGCCACCGGCTGGTCTGCGATTCTCTTGCACTTGCCTTTGATCTGCTCGGCGATTCCGAGACGCGGAAATAGTTCCTGTGAGAGATAAGCGCCGCTGGCCGAGTCTGAGTATGCGATCGACTTCGCCGCCAGCAGCGTACGTTTGAGCGCATCGATGGAGCGGATGTCCGGCTTGGATGCTCCAGCGCGAACAGCCATTCCGATACTGGATCGCACCAGGTCCACGCGGCTGCCGGCAACAACCTTACCCTGCTTGATCAGTTGGTCCAGCGCGGGAGCAGCCAGGATCACGACATCCACGGGCTCGCCTCGCTGGAGCCTGCGTGGGATGGAGTCCGGCGCGTTGCCCATCGATGCGCCGTACGCGGTAGTGATCTTGTCGTGGGTCGTGTGTTCGAACTGGGGAACGAGTTGACGATATGCCGCTGTAAAAGCGCCGGAAGTCATCACTTTGATCTCGGCCGCGCACGCTGCAGCGGAGAGAAAGCCGCCAATAACAACGAATGAGAACAGTCTTCGCCAAATCATTGCCAATCGTTCCTGATCACTTTTCCGCCCTTCATCACGAACTTGACGTGCTGTAGCTCCGTGATGTCATTCAGCGGATCGCCCGACACGGCAATGAGGTCTGCGTATTTGCCTTTGTCGATCGACCCAATCTTATCCTGCCATCCCAGCACTTCGGCGTTGATGGTGGTGGCCGCCTGAAGGGCGCGCACAGGCGTCAAGCCGCCGTGCTTCACCAAGGCCTCAAAATCGAGCGCCTGGGTGCCGTGAGCATACGTCGCGCCATCGGCTCCGCTGCCCATCATGATCTTCAGGCCTTTGGTGGCGGCGGCCATCTGAACGGCCTTCTCAAAAATTGGAATCATGCGGTATTTTCCGCCGGTATTCTTGGCATCGTTGTCGTCCATGTAGGGCTCCAGGTAGCGAACAAAAGTGGGATCGTACTCCAGTCCCTTGCGAACCATCATGTCGGCCTGCTCTTGATCTAAGCCGAAGGCATGTTCAATGGTGTCGCAGCCCGCGATGATCGCGTTCTTTTGGCCTTCGCCCCCGTAAACGTGACACGCCGCCTTCTTCCCCAGCCGATGGGTCTCATCAATCAGCGCCTGTAACACGGGCATCGGATAAGTTACCTGGTATTTTGCGACGCCGGTGGCGGTGAACGAGTAGGCGCCGGTTGGAAACAGCTTGATCCAATCGGCGCCGTGCGCAATCTGGTCGCGCACCGCGGCGCGCGCTTCGTCGACCGAGCGAACCACCTGGCTGGCCAATGGATTGTCCGGAGCCGCCGGATTTGGCGGCGAGGCGCCCCATACAATGCCGCGCGTGGACACTTGATACCGGGGGCCATCAATGCGTCCTTGGTTGATGGCGTCGCGAATGGCCACGTCGCCATATCCATTCCCGTGGGTGCTCATATCGCGTGCAGCCGTAAAGCCCGCCCGCAAATCCGCCTGCACGTTTTGTACGGCGATCAGCATGGACGCTTCGGTGGTTCCGTTCGGCCGGCGGGTATTAAACATGTGGGTGTGCGCATCGATCAAGCCCGGCAGGACGGTGGCCCGGCTGAGATCGATCACGTGCGCGCCTTCGGGAATCTTCACTTCCGATTGCGGTCCGACGCTAGTGATGCGCTCGCCTGAAAGAATCACCACTTGCTTCGTCAACATCTGCCCGGATTTGCTATCGAACAAGCGCCCGGCACGAATCGCGAATATGCGCGCTGCGGGTGGACATTGGAAGATGCCGCCGTCGGCGCCCACACAGGGTGTCGGTCCCGCCCCCCGCCATGGAGCCGGCGGCGGCTGAGGTTGCGCGCGCGCCGTGATCGCGCCCAAAAGGATGGCGAGCGCTATAGTGAGAACCGATTTGCACCGCATGGCATGACCTCCGGCCACAGATGATTGTATCGGCTCCCGGCCTATTCGGCTAGCGGGCTTTTTCGACTCGCGCTTCTTCTTGTGGACGCGCTCTTTGCAGCGACGCGGGCAGGCGAATGCGCAGTACGCGCTCGCGCTCATGCTCGTCGGCGAGATTCCGGGTGCGCGCCGACAAAAGGTCCCGCAGTCCGATTACGCCCAAAAGCTTCTGTTCGTCGCTTCGATCCACCACGGGGAAGCGGGTCAATCCGGTTTCGGCCATGCGGGAAACAACCACGCGCAACGGCTCGTCCGGATGGGCTACCACGGGCTTCTTCACCAACGTGGCCAGGGTTTCGCCGGCTGGATGTGGATCTTCCAGCCACTTCCCCAAGTCGTTCCTGGTGATCACGCCGCGCAGCCGTTGATTGTCGTCCACCACCGGATAAAGATACTGGCCACGTGGCTTATGATTGGTGCTCAGGATGGCGCGCACCTGCTCCAACGTACTCTCGGAACGAAGCGCCACCAGATTGGTTCGCATCGCTTCGCCGGCGGACAGAACCTCCATCGGATCCACCGAGTACTCGCAGGTCAAATGAAAACCGCGGCGCGCAACTTTTTCGGTCAAGATGGATCGCTTGAGTACCAACACAGTGAACGCGTGCGCAACGACAGTGGCCACCAGCAGAGGCAGTAGCATATGGACGTCGTGCGTAAGTTCCAAAGCAAAGATCACGCCGGTGAGCGGCACGCGCATGGCCCCTCCCAGGATGGCGCCCATGCCTACCAGCGGCCAGAACGCCACGCCCAGGTGCGGCAGAAACAATCCTTCGAATCCTCCCAGGGCTCCGCCCATCATCAATAGAGGAGCCAGCACGCCGCCGGAAGTGCCGGAGCTGAGCGCCACTACCCAGATCACCGATTTCACCAGCAGGATGCCGATCATCGTGCTGCGCGGCACATCGCCTTTGAGCAGCGTGCCGATGGTGTCGTAGCCCACGCCCAGCGCCTGAGGAAAGATCAAGCCGCCGATTCCTACTACCAGGCCGCCAATGGCAGGCCACCACATCCAATGAATCGGAAGTTTACGGAACAGATCCTCGGTGGCGTAGACCGCGCGAGTGAGCAAACCCGCCAATGCTCCCGCCAGCAATCCGCAGACGACGCAGCCCGCCAGGCCCCAAACGCCGATGAACGCGGGATGCGGGGTGACCGGGAAAAGTGGGCCCAAGCCCAGGATATATTGGCGGGCCGCGCCGGCCGTCGCGCTGGCCAGAGCCACTGGAATCAAGCTGCGCGGTTTCCATTCGAACAGGAGCAATTCCACTGCCAGCAGCACGCCCGCGACGGGAGAGCCGAACGTCGCCGACATTCCCGCGGCCGCGCCCGCCACCAGCAGCGTCTTGCGCTCCACGCTGGTGAGGCGAAAGAATTGCGCGAGCATCGATCCAAGCGCACCGCCGGTAACGATGATGGGTCCTTCGGCGCCGAACGGGCCGCCCGTGCCGATCGCGATCGCAGATGATAGCGGTTTGAGAAACGCCAGCCGTGGTTGAACCCGGCTGCCATTAATCAGGATCGATTCCAGCGCTTCAGGAATTCCGTGCCCGCGAATGCGTTCCGATCCGTAGCGCGCCATCAGGCCAACGACAATAGATCCGCCAATGGGCACCAGCAGCGCCCACCAGCCGAGCGAATTGTTGGCCGGCGAAACCAGCGCCGTGCCCCAACGATGATAATAGGCCAGGTTGGTGAAGATGCCGATCAACCGCAACAATACCCAGGCCATTCCGGTGGCGATCAATCCGATCACGATCGCGAGCGCGGAAATCGGAATCACTCGCCAATCGGTGCTAAAGTCACCCAGGCCGTGTTCATTCGAGTGAACGGGCGTCATGCTGCGTTTCTCCGCTGGTCATGCTGGCGAGCGATGGAACGCAGCGCCTTGGAGAGGTGGGGCCCAGCCACTTCCAGTTCCTCGTGGTGCGCGAGGGAAAGCTTCCGCAGAATGCTGGCGCCTGAATTTGTGAGCTGTACGATCACCTGGCGGCGATCCTGCTTGCCCGCCTTCCGTGCAACGTATCCTAGCGCCTCCAGCCGGTTTACCAGCTCCACCGTGCTGTGATGCTTGAGCTGCAAACGCTCCGCCAGTTCGCCGATGGTCGCCGTGGCGCTCTTAGGCAAGCCCTTGACGGCCAGCAGAAGTTGATGCTGCTGCGGCTCCATGCCGGCCGTCCGAACCTGCTCCTCGCTGAAGCCAAGGAACCGGCGGATTTGGTAACGGAACTCAGCCAGAGCGCGATATTCCTCCAAAGACAAGTCCTTCATCACTTATATCGTATCACGATATAAGTCCGGGAGACTTGCGCTTCATCGCAAGCTGATCGTCGGATTGCTCTGGCGGTCCCCGCAGCCCGTGCCCCACTCCGGAATTAGGGCTACAAGCTCAATTTTGCGCCCGATGCCGGTCGACCCTTCCCCCGACTTCTTCGGCCGTCCCGGCGGATGCAAGCGGCGAATCCGGCCCCAGCATCCGAGCAGCGGCCAAAGATCAGCTTGACGCGCAGCTAGAATCGAATTAGCCTCAATAACGAAACGCAGGCGCCCCAATTATGACTAACCTCAAACCCGTGGATGTCGCCATCATCGGCGGCGGCTGGACCGGTCTCGCCATGGCCAAGGAGCTTGTTACCCGGACATCGCTGAACGTGCTGGCGCTGGAACGCGGCGCCCCGCGCGGTTTGGCCGACTACGCGATGGACATGGACGAGCTCGACTACAACATCCGCCTGCGCATGATGCAGAACATCGCCGAAGAGACCGTAACGCACCGCCATTCGTCGCGCGCTTCGGCGGTTCCCATCCGGCAGTACGGCTCGTTCCATCCGGGCACCGGTGTGGGCGGCGCTGGCGAGCATTGGACCGGCATGTGCTTCCGCTTTCTGCCCGACCTTTTCACGCTGCGAACGCACCTGACCGAAAAGCATGGAGCGGCGCGACTGCCGGCTGATCTGGCAGTGCAGGATTGGGGCGTGACGTACGATCAACTGGAGCCGCACTACTGGTACGCCGAGCAGATGATGGGTGTGAGCGGGAAGGCCGGTAATCTGAATGGCAAGCTGATCGACGGTGGAAACATTTTCGAGTCGCCGCGTTCGAACGAATATCCCACACCGCCGCTGAAGCATTCCTATGCGTCGCACCTGTTCGAGCAGGCCACCCGCAAGCTCGGCTACCATCCTTACCCGACGCCCGCGGCTAATCTGAGTGAAAACTATACAAATCCCGACGGCGTTTCGCGGCCCGGCTGTGCCTACTGCGGTTATTGTTCGCGCTTCGGCTGTATGATCGGAGCGAAGTCGCAGCCAAGCAACACGCTGATGCCGGTGTTGCGCAAGCACAAGAGCTTTCAATTGCGGACCGGAAGCTGGGTGCGCCGCATCGTCCATGAGAATGGCCGCGCCACCGGGGTCCAGTTCACGGAAGCGAACGGCGCGGAGTTTTTCCAGCCTGCGGAAACGGTGATTCTGGCGTCGTTCACATTGAACAACAACCGGCTGCTCCATCTGTCCAAGATCGGCACGCCCTACGATCCGGCAACGCGCAAAGGAACGTTGGGCCGAAACCTCACGCACCAAGTGGAAGGCGGGATCAAGATCTTTTTCGACAAGCCGCTCAACTTGTTCATGGGCGCGGGATCGCTGGGAAGGCGCATCTCTGATTTCGACGGCGACCGCGGCATCACCGGCGAAGACGGACTGCTGCGCTACGGCATGCTGAGCTTGAACGGCAACGGCGACCTGCCCATTGGTTCCTTCGGCGCCATACCTCCCGGCACAACCAAATCCAACTGGGGCGCCGAATGGAAGGCCGCTTCGCTCCAATGGCATGACCGCGTGGCCCAATTGAACATGTACGGCGAACACATGTCCTATCGGCAAAACTACATGGACCTGGACCCGACGTATACCGACAAGTTCGGCGATCCGCTGCTGCGCTTTACGCTGGATTGGACCGAGCACGAACATAAGCAGCGGGACTTCGCCTACGATCTTGCCGCGAAGATCGCGCCGTCCATGGGAGCGAAGATCGATCCCACGCGCCCCTCGCGAGCCAGGTACAACGTGATCAATTATCAAAGCACGCATATCCAGGGGGGCGCCGTAATGGGAAGCACGCCCGAGACCAGCGTGGTGAATCCTTATCTGCAGCATTGGGACATGCCGAATCTGTGGGTGGTCGGCGCGTCGTCGTTCCCGCAAACTGCGTCGGGGAATCCGACATTGACGGTGCTGGCGACGACGTATTGGGCAATGGACGCGATGATCAATAAATATTTGAAGAACCCTGGGAGGCTGGCATGAAGCGCCGGGAATTCTTGACGATCCCCGCGGGAGCGTTGGGCGGCACGCTGCTCTACACGCTGGCACGCGAACCCATCCGGTTGCAGGCACAGGAAGGGACGGTCAAGGTTCCGTTGCGCTTCTTCAGCGCGGCGGAGGCGCGCGTGATTGCGGCGGGGTGCGAGCGGATTTTCCCCAGCGATGCCAGCGGACCGGGCGCGAAGGAAGCCGGAGTTGTGATTTATATCGACCGGCAATTGGCCGGACCCTACGGCGCGGATAAATATCGCTATACCAAGGGGCCATTCGTCGAATCGGTTCCCGAGCATGGTTATCAAGCCAAGGCAAATCCGCGCGAGACGTATCGCGAAGGGATCGCCAAGCTGGGGAGTAACTTCGACCAACTCCCGGCGGATGCGCAAATCCAGAAGTTGCAGTCGATCGAGAAGACCCATTTCTTCCAGTTGCTGCGCGCACATACGACCGAGGGCATGTTCTGCGATCCGATGCATGGCGGAAACGCGGGGCTGATTGGCTGGCAACTGATCGGTTATCCGGGACCGCGCATGAGTTATCGGGAAGATGTTGACCAACATTTTGGCAAGGAGTGGCGGCCGAAGCCGGCCGGGCTGGAACAGATCATGCATCGGCGCGGAAATCCTTGGGAGGACGAGAAAGTCTGACTGCGTCACTTCACGTAAACGATAAAGTTGGTGGACGCCGTTCCCGTTGATATCGTGAGCGCGTTCGCGAATGGAGCCGGTTGCGCCGGAGGCGCTTGAAAATTCACTTGCAGGATTCCATCCGCAAGCCCGGGAGCGGCCCCGGCGAAGGTAACTGGAAGCAGGCCTGAGAGCGTGATCGTGCTTCCCGCTAGCGGAAATGGAGCCGCGTAAACTTCTCCGTCGGTACTGGCGGGAACGGTTTGCCCTGCGCCCGTGAGGTACAAGCTGATGATGGAGTCGGCTTGTGCCGGGTTAGCCGCCGAGTTCACAGAGAAGTCGCTATTCAAAACTTCCAGTACTTCGGGAGCCGATGCTTGAAGCGGAACGGGCACCGCATTCGATGCCACGCCGTTGTAAGTCACCTGTAACGTCGTCGCGGCGCGGCCCGCAAGGCTATAGGGCACGATGCAGCCAATTTCGGTGGAGCTCACATAAAGGAGCGGTGCGGCAACGCTGTCGAAGGAAACCTGCACGCCCGCCACAGTGTTGCCAATAACACCTGCGTCGATCACGCCAGGAGTCCTCACCGCCGGCCCGATTCCCCGGCCCACGACACGGATCACTTTGCCGGGAGCCAGCAGCTCGCCCTCGGGCGGCGCGATGAATGGACTGGCGCTGAGCACATTGTCGAGCGAAACCGTTACCGGCGCAGAGTCGATGTTGGCCAGATACGCCTGGCTAGGCACAGTGCGGCCGGGATAGACGACGCCCGCCACGTAAACGGTGCCGCCGGGCGCGACCGCGATAGAGTTGACTTGATCGAAACTGGTGGAGAAAACGAGCTGCTTCAGGTCGGGGCTGAACTTCGAGATGAAGCCGGCTCCGGACACCTGAAGTTCGAGTGGGCTGGCCATGGGAAAGCTCGGGTACCCGAAGCCCGCGATCCAGGGAGCATCCGCGCTGTCCACCGCAATAGCCGCCCCGGACGAGGAACACGGGCTCCCGATATAAGTGAGGCCGATGACTGCTGTGCCCGTTGGATTGAGCTTCATCACGAACGCGTTGCCGTCGGCGTTGAACGCGGGCGGACCAAGATTGAACGTCAGGCAAAATCCGTTCGGCGTCGGCTGATAAGCTCCAGGCGTCGCCGATTGCTCAAAACCATTGCTATCGCCCGTGAGATAGAGATTGCCTGCGGAGTCGCTGGCGATGGCATTGACCGTATCCAGGTCGCTTCCGCCCAGGAAGGTTGAATATGCGAGACGGTCGCCTTCGGCTGAGACTTGTGCCAGGAATCCGTCGCCGAAGCCGCCGCCAAACGCCGGTTGCAGCGCGCCGGGCGTGATCGGGAAATCCGGCGAGAACGTAGAGCCGACTACCCAGGCAGTTCCGTCGGCGTTCACTGCGATACCGTAGCCATATTCCCCGCAACTTCCGCCTAGGTAAGAAGAATAGACGAGCGACCCGCCATCGGGGCTGATTTTCGCGACAAAGGCATCGCCGGTTGTCGAATAGTTGATATATTCGAGCGTCACCTGGCAATTTGCGCCGGGGGCTTGTTGGAAAGCGTTCGCCGTCACGGGAAAATTGGTGTAAGTGGATCCCGTGATGTAAGCCGCCCCGCTCGTATCTACTGCGATTCCGCCGGTTTGCTCGTAGCCGCCACCCAGCAGGGATGCATAAATCAACTGCGTACCGTCCGCGCTCACCTTTGCGACGAAGGCGTTGCGGTTTCCAATGAGGTTCTTTTGAAAGGCATTGGCGGTTACTGTGAAATTCGGCGAGCCGGTTGCCCCAATCAGATAAGCGCTGCCGACGGAATCCACCGCGATGCCGGAAACCGTGTCGGTGCCATTGTTCCCACCGAAGTTGATGGAGTAAATTAATTGGGTTCCCGTGGGGTTCCATTTGTTCACGAAGGTGTCGCCGGTGGATCCAGCCTGATGAACGGTGGTTTGGCCCGCGACATAGATGTTCCCTTGGGCATCGAGGGCGATCGCGCTTGCGGATGAATAGGGCGGACCGAATTGATTGTCGAACAGCAGCTTGGGATCGATCACCAGATCGCGATTCGAATCGTACGGGCCGAGGCGAAAGCGGACGTGCCCGGCTTGGTCGAGTTGGAAGCTCGCGGCCACCTCGCGCCTCTGGCCATTCAGCATCTGGTACGCGATTGGCTTCGTCTGGCGAATCTCGGTCTGGCCCGCGTGCAGAATCAAATCCCCGCGCACATCGATTTCCGAGCACTTCCGCCCTCAAACGCCAGCTCGATACGGTGTGGATCGGCACCCGCGGCGATTCGGAAATCATACTCAAGCGGATTCTGATCACCGTGAATCACAAGGTCGATTCCCGGGTAGATCGATCGATCGACCAGGTGCCGGTGGGAGTCCAAAGCGACCGCCGCCGGCGCGTTGCCTCCAATCACGCGCATCCGAACGGCTGAGCCGAGCGCGGCAATCGACACACACAGAAACAAGGGAATAAGACGGCGCAAGAGAGAACTCCGAGGCGGGCGCGGGATCCGCTAACGAAAGTCTAGCACTGGATTATCGCGCTGCAGCGCTGTTCAAATCAGCTTTGGATGCGGCTTCGTCCTTGAGCGGAGTTACTTTGTCGGGGTCGACGCGGACCATCAGGTACGAGATGTGGTCATCGATCTTGGTGAACCAATGCCCCACGCCTGCAGGAATAATGACGACGTCGCCTGGCTTTAATTCGTAAGTTGCGCCATTGCGAATCGATTTGCCGTTCCCGCCTGGACCGTTGAGCAAACGAACCGCGCGATCATCCGGCGGGCGCCGCTTCAAATCCGTGATGTCGGAGCCTAAGACCAACGTGGCCGATCCCTCGATCACGTGATAAACCTCGCTCACCAGGTCATGCTCGGCCACCGCGCCGCCGCCCGAGGTTTTACTGCGATAGACCACCCCAATATCCACGTTGCTTCTGCCTACGTCCACGGCGCGAACCTGCTGATCGGTGACCACCGCGTTGGCGGGCGACCGTTTGATGTACGCCTGGATTTCTTCGCTGCTGATATACGTGCCCGAACATTTGTTGCAACTGGGGTGCGTGTCCTGTGCGAACAGCGCAGAAGCGCAACCGGCCAGAAATAGAATCTTCCAATCGATTCGCATGGCTCTTCTCCTTAATGCTTCGGCCACAATACGCCCTGGTCTGGGCTCGTCACCGGGGCCATACCTTTATATACGAAGCGCTGCACGCGCTGTCCGCGATACGTTTCGGTGGTGTAGATGTTGCCTTTCGAATCGGTGGCGATGCTATGCACGCCGTAGAATTCGCCGGGCTGCCGGCCGCCTTCGCCAAAGGTAGTCAAAACCTGGAGCGATTCGCGATCCACGATGTGCACGCGATCGTTTTCGCCATCGGCGACATACAAAAACTTCTGCTGCGGATCGCGCGAGAAGGCGATGTCCCACACCGAACCGGAACCGAGCGTCTGCTTCTCGATAAAGGCTTCCTTGACGAACGTGCCGTCCGGATGGAACACCTGGATGCGGTCGTTCACGCGGTCGCAGACATACAAAAGATTGTCGTTCGAAAGCATGGCGCAGTGCACCGGATTGCGAAACTGCTGCGCGGGTGGGGCATTCGGATTGTACGGGCCGGGATCGGCATCGCTGGGCTTGTGGCCGTACGCGCCCCAATGGCGTTTGTAGCGGCCTGTGTCGGCGTCGAATACGATCACGCGGTGATTGCCGTAGCCATCGGCGACGTACAACTCGTTGGTCTTCGGATCGACGAAGGTCTTGGCCGCGAGCCGCACATTTTCGACATCATTGCTGCCTTTGCTCTGAGCCGGCTTGCCGATTTGCAGCAGGAATTTGCCGTCTTCGGTGAACTTGAGGATTTGGTTGTCGTGGAAACTGTTGACCTGGTCGCCGGCTTTCGACTCTTCGTCCTGGCCGTTGATGGCGCCGCGCGCGCTCTGCGGTCCACGGCCATTGCCGCCCAGCCAGACGTTTCCTTTGTAATCGACCGTGATTCCGTGCGCCGATTCGGGCCAATCGTAACCCGGTCCCGGACCGCCCCAATGGGCGAGGAGGTTGCCTTCCTGATCGAACTCGAGCACCGGGGGCGCCGGCGCGCAGCATTGGGAAATGCGCGGATTGGTGGTGGCGTGCTGTTCTCCCGCTTCGAGCGATCCGACGCGATGAACGATCCAGATGTGATCCTGCGGGTCGGCCGAGACGCCGATGGTCTGGCCGAGGATCCAGTGATTGGGAAGCGGCTTCGGCCAATACGGATCGACTTCAAAGCGCGGCGCCATGAGTGCCGCAGCGTGAACGACTGATCGAGTGCGCAGGAATCCGAATGCGCCGGCCAGCATAACCGTGACGGCGGACAACATCCGGGTCGACAAAGCGTCCGATGACGAATGGGCTCGCAACGTCACTGCCGCGCTCGGCGAATGGAAGTTCACCCCCGCTTCCAAAGACGGTAAGCCAGTGGTGGCTTCGTGCACCATGGAATTTGTCCGCGGCAAGTGACCCCGCGCTGGCTCTCCTTGACAGCCAGGTTTAAAATAGGACGCCGCAATGTTGGCGGGTGCGCCTTTTTCGTCGATGTCGAATGTCAATGTGGCGGTTGCATCAGGCGCATTATCCTCGACCGGGGGAGCTACCGGTTGTTCAGCCACTGGCCGCTGGGCGCCCTCGGGAGTTTGGAAATCCGCCCGCGCCAAGTGCCATCGGGCTGTCTCTCTGTCCTTTTCCAGCAGCCGAAAATTAACCTCGATTTGTATTCGAACATTGACGGGCGTTCCATCCTTGGTGCCGGGATGAAACCTCCAATTACTGACCGCATTGATTGCGTTTTCATCCAAGCCCATCCCCAAGCCGCGCACAACTGTTACCTCCTTGGGCTTGCCATCGGAGGCAACCACCAGCCTCAAGATCACGGCTCCTTCCACCCGCGCGTTGCGGGCCTCGCCGGAATATTCGGGCTCGACCTTGGAAGCGAGACTGGGCGGATGGATGTGCGCCAGCTCCTGCGCGCTGAGCACGGAGACCGAAAAAAGCGCAACGAGAGCCAGGGCCTGCATATCAGTCCAGCGGTACGGGACCAGTATAGCGAAGGATGTAAAGCCCCCCAGTGAAGCGGTCGTTGGCGTAAATCAAGCCATTTTCGTCCACGATGGCGTGGTTCATTTGGCTGGTCGGCGTGGGATTCTTCGGCGGCGCTGCTGGAATATAAAATCCGATTTCTTCCAGATGCGGCGGCGCATGAGGAACGCCCTTGGGTCCGTCGGCGATGTGAAAAATTCGCACTCCGCCGTTAAACCAACTGGCTACCGTTGTGTTTTTTAGATTGGCGGATGTGGGGCTTGGGAAGTTCGGGTGCAGATTGTGCGCACCGAACCGGCCGCCGCGCGTACAGAGATCGCCATCGTTGGCGTGGAGCGGCGCGGTGCCGATCACCATGGGATTCGTTTCGGCGCGAATGTCGAGCAGCCAGACAAGTTTTGGCGCGTCGGCGCAGTTGTCGTGGGTGTCTTCGTCCGATGCGAACGCCAGGCCGCGGCTGAAGATGGGCTGAAAGGTGTGCGTCCAGGCCGGGTAGGGCGGAGAAAACTGCGTGTGGCCCACCACCTTGGGAGTGAACGTCTGCGCGCGGCCGGCTTTGACATCGGCCAAACCGGAGATATCCAGGATAAATGCGCCGCCATCGATGTAGGCGACATAGGCGCGATCGGGATGATCGGGCCAGACTTCGGTTTGATGCGGACGATAGCCGTCGTCGAATTGGGGATGGCGCTTGGGCAAACACTCGGGCAGGCAGGCGTCTCCTTGGCGCGTTCCCGGGTACCACCAGCGGCCCACTTCACGCGGATGGCGCGGATCGCGCAAGTCCACGATCATGTAGAACTGGTCGTCATTTGGATTGGTGGGGTCGAAGTCGGCTGCGCCTGTGGTCAGGTGCGCGAACTCGCCGTCGACGAACCAGACGCAATGGACGCCGCGTGAATTTGGTCCCGACGTATCGAAGAAGGAGAGCTCGATATCCTGAAGACGCTTGGCCTTCTGGATGCGATCGAAGTTGGAAACATCCAGCACCCACAGGCCGGCCATTTTCTGCCCCTTTTTGAGCGCTTGATTGGCGATCACCAGCACGTTGCCGGAAAGGCCGAGCGAATTACAGCGCGTGATACCTGGCGCGGGCGACGGGAGTTGGTTGATCAGGACGGGATTTTCGGGATGCGTCACATCCACGATGCTGAGGCAGGTTTTCTGGCCTTCGTGCGCGAGATACAGGATGCGGCGGCCATCGGGCCATTGCTGGATCACGAGGCCTTCGCCCCCGTCGCCGTTTCCGTTGAGATCGTTGTGGCCGACCAGCGACATGTTGTTCGATTCGGCTTGCGGCTGGGCGACGACGGGCAGAATGAAGAGCACGGCCAGCAACAATTTACGCAATGTGCGCTCCGATGGTGTTCACATACACCGCGTAGAGCGACTGGCTGGCGGCCATGAACAGCCGGTTGCGGCGCGTGCCGCCGAAACAGATGTTAGCGCAGTTTTCCGGCAGGCGAATTTCACCGATGGGCTCGCCCGAGGGAGCGACGACCTGAACGCCCGGAGGCGCGCCGCACCACATGTTGCCGTCGATATCGCAGCGAATGCCATCGGCGGCGCCGGTTTGGAATTGCACGAAGCGTTTGCTATTGCGCAGTGTCTTGCCGTCCAGATCGTAGACGCGAACCTCGCGTCCGGTGCCGGTGTCGCAGATGTAAACCTTCTTGTAATCGGGCGAGAAACAGATGCCGTTCGGTTCGTTCAGCTCGTCGGTCACCTTTTCGATCTGGCCGCTTTTGCCGTCCACCCGGTAGACTGCCTCCTTGATTTCTGATTGGCCCTTGAAGCCCTCGTAATAACCGTTAATGCCGTAAGTGGGATCGGTGAACCAGATTCCGCCATCAGGATTCACCACGATATCGTTAGGCGAGTTCAGCCGCTTGCCTTCGAATTTGTCGGCAATCACCGTGACGGTGCCGTTGGACTCGTAGCGCGCCACGCGGCGATTGCCGTGTTCGCAGGAGAGCTGGCGGCCTTCGAAATCGAAGGTATTGCCGTTGCTAAAACCGGAGGGCGAGCGGAAGACCGTGACGCGGCCGTCCTCTTCAATCCAGCGCATCTGGCGATTGTTGGGGATATCGCTCCAGACCAGATAGCGGCCGACGCCGTTCCACGCGACGCCTTCCGCCCAGAGCGTGCCGGTGAAGAGGCGCTGGATGGTTGTGTTGCCGACCACGTAGCGGCGGAAGCGATTGTCGAGCGCGACAACGTCCGGGTCAGGATACCGGACCGGCTGATCGGGCAACCAACTGCGGGGCTGTTGGGCAAAGGCGGCTCCACCCAGGGCGGATAGGAGAAACGAACGGCGGCCGAAGGAAAACATACCTGTCATTTATACATCACCTGGAAGTGGATCAGTTGGATGTGGATCGCTTGGATGTGGATCAGGGGAGATATGATAATCAGCAATGCGATTTCGACTGGCTTTGCTTACGATGCTCCTGACCATTTCCATTGCGCCGGCGCAGGATGCCGGTGCGACGCACGCCGATTGGCCGCATTACGGGGGCACGCAATTTTCGTGGCGCTACAGCGCTCTGGATCAAATCAACACGCAGAACGTCAAGTCCCTGTTGCCGGCCTGGCTGTTTCAGACCGGGGACTATGCGGATAATCTGCAAGCCACGCCCATTGTGCAGGACGGCGTGATGTATCTGATCAGCGCGCGGGCGCATGTGTTCGCGTTGGATGCGGCGACGGGGCGCGAAATCTGGAATTACAAATATCCCGACCTGCCGCGCAGTGTGCCCGGGTTTGTGGGAAATCGCGGATTGGCCGTGGGCGAGGGGAAGGTTTTGTTCGGCACCAAGGACAACTATGTTGTCGCGCTGGATCAAAAGACGGGGCGCCTGGTGTGGCGCGTCAACCTGGACGACGCGCGTCAATGCGGCTGCAACATTACTGCCGCTCCGTTGGTGGTGAAGGATAAAGTGATCGTCGGCGGCACCGGCGGCGACGGCGCGCATCGCGGCTACATTACGGCCCTTTACCTGAAGAGCGGACGGCTGGCGTGGCGCTGGTATGTGATTCCCGCTCCGGGCGAAAAAGGCAATGAGACGTGGAAGGGCGACAGCTGGCGATTCGGCGGCGGCGCTCCGTGGCTGACGGGTTCTTACGATCCGGCGTTGAACCTGCTTTATTGGGGCACCGGCAACGCGGCGGCCGATTTTTACGATGCCGATCGCCTGCCGGCCGGCGCCGACAAGAGCAAGGACATCAATCTTTATACCGCGAGCGTGGTGGCGCTCGAGGCCGATACCGGGAAGCTGCGCTGGCACCATCAAGAGGTCCATGACGATCAGTGGGACTTCGATTCGGCGTACGAAGTTCTTCTGATGGATCGCGAGATCCGGGGCCGCATGCGGCAAGTGCTGGTTCACATGAATAAGAGCGGGTTGACGTCGGTGCTTGACCGCGTCACGGGGGAGTTTCTGGGGGCGTTCTCTGTTCCAGAGGTGCGCAACTGGATCTCCGGCGTTACCGAAGATGGAGATTTGGTGGGGCGCAATGAGCCGCAGCTTGGCAAGACGACCACCATTTGCCCCAGTGCGGCGGGCGCAAAAAGCTGGAATTCGATGGCGTACTCGCCGCGCACAGGCTACCTTTACATGCCGGTCCTGGAATTGTGCGAGGACATCACACCGAACAATGAGCCGCCGCAGGAAGGGCAAAATTACATGAATGGGTCGTTCCCGTTGAAACTCGCTCCGGGACGCTCCACCTACAGCCACGTGGACGCGTGGGATCCGGTGACGGGGAAACGCGCGTGGAGCATGCCGTATAAATATGTGCTGCTCGCTTCGATGCTGGCCACGGCCGGCGACCTGGTTTTTACCGGAAATCCGGAAGGCGAGTTCTTCGCTTTGGACGCCAAGAGCGGAGAGAAACTGTGGAGTTATCAGACCGGAGCAGGGCATCGCGGAGGATCGGTTTCGTATGCGGTGAATGGACGGCAATACATCGCCACTTCGACCGGCTGGCATATCTCAGTGGTCGGCGGCGCGGTTCAGAATTTGTTTCCGGATCAGGACTGGCGGCTGGGCTCGACGCTCGTAGTATTTGCGCTGCCGGAGGTATCGCGATGAAGTTTCTTTGCATAGGAACAGCGATGGTCGCAATCGCGATGGTGTGCCAGGCGCAGGATCTGGCGGCGCGCGGCGAGCAGGTGTTCGCGAAAAGTTGCGCAACCGGATATTGTCACGGCGTGAAGGGCCAGTCGAGCGGCGCTCCGCGGCTGGCGGGGCGGGGATTCAACGAGGCCTACATCGAGAACGTGGTGACGCGGGGAATTTCGGGCACGGGCATGCCTTCGTTCACGGCGGCTTTGTCGAGGGCGGATTTGGCGGCCGTGGTGGCCTATGTGGCCGCGCTCAATGGTGTTGACGATCCCGGCAACGGCCCAGCAAAAGCGTCCACTGAAACCGCACTCACGGGTGAAGCGGCGCGCGGCCAGCGGCTATTTTCCGATGCAGTGCGCGGCTTTGGACGCTGCTCGACATGCCATGAGGTAGCGGGTTTCGGAATTTCCGTCGCCGCTCCCATCGCGCGAGTCCCGGCTTCTGTGGCGGCACTGAAGGCGCTGGCGACGCCCAACGTGAAGACGGGCACTTTGGACGGTGAATCGATGCCGGCGCTGGTGTTGAGCGACGGCAAGCAGAGCACGCTGTTCTACGATCTCACTTCGCTTCCGCCGGTGGAGCGAAACGCTGAACCGGGATCAGTGAAGTTCACGGACGGCAGCACCTGGCGCCACGCTTCGGTGCTGGGCGCTTACAACGATGCGGAGCTGGACGCGATTCTCGCCTACTTGCGCGCAGCACCCAATTAATTCGCTGGCTTCCTTTCGCCCTTCTTCTCGGCGTTGCGCGCGGCGGTGAGGATGTCCACCAGGCCGTAGTTTCCTTCGTGGCAGGCGTACTCGAAGATCGGCCCTTTGCCTTTCCGCATCAGCAATTCGCCGGACCAGGGCCGCGTCCAGGTGCCGGGATCATTCACGGTGAAGCGATAGTCGATGGTGTCGTCGTTGGTGCGCCTGAAGCGCTCGATGACGTGCAGTTCGGGGCTGGAGAAAATGTCCTGGCGCGCGGTGGCGGGAGGACCGCGGAAGTTGGTTTCGTTGTTGAAATTGGTGGAATCCACCACCAGCGTGTCGCCTTCCCAATGGCCGCGCGAGTCGCCGGCCAGTTGCTGGATGTTGGCAGAGATGTGCGGGCGGCCGTCCAGGTAAATGGTGCGCACAGCGTGCATCATTTCGGTGAGAATCACAACCGTGGAGCCGGTCTGGAGAATTTGGAAATTGGCGTTATAAGTGGAGCCGAGCAGCGGCGGTCCGTCGGCGCCCCAAGTAATGCAGCGCTCGGCCAAGCTGCGGCTCTCCGCGCTGACGGCGGCTTCGCGATCGCGCGCCACTTTCGCCAGTTCCGCCGCGCGCTTCTGGCCTTGCGGCGACAAAGGAGGCAGGCGGCCATCGGGCGGATCGAAAACGATGGATGTGCGCAAATTGGGCGAGCCCTTGCCGTACTTCTCGCCTTGCCAGATCACGTTGTCGTAGTGGATGTCGTTAGCGGCCTGGCTGTGATCCTGCTGTATCCTCTTTTGCTCGACGGCAACCGCTTCGGCTTCGGTATAGAATTCTTTATTGCCGAGCTCCTTGGGCCGTTCCAGCGGAATATAGGTGGCGTTAGTCCAGTAGCCCTGCATGTCCGGCCGGCCGTCGGGTGTGCGCGGGGGAGTCCAGGTTTTGGGCGATTTCGCCGTGTCCTTGGCGGCTGGTTCGGCGGCTTGGGCCGGCGTCAGCAGAAGAGCGGCGCCAGAGGCGGCCAGGACGAGTGCGTGGAATCGAAGACGCATCGGGGTCCTCCTTTCCTCGAAGGCCAGTTTGGCCTTGTTCAAGATGATCTCATTTTGGAAGGACGAGCGCTATGGGGCTATTTGACGGCTTCGAACTCGAATTCCATTACCTTGCCACGCACCACGTAGCACAGATAATACTCCCAAAACCTTCGATACCGCGGGAAGTGATTCACCAGGAATTCGAAGCCCAGCCAGCGCCAGAACGCGAGCAGCTTCACGCGGACCTTGACCTGGCGAAAGCGCGCCGCGCTGTAATAGCCGAAGCCGCCGTGATTCTCGCCGAAATAGCGAAACGAAAAGCTGTTCAAGTGCCAGCGGTGGGTGGGATCGCAGAAGGAGCTGAAGTCGGTGTAATGCGGGGTGGCGATGAACAGCCGCCCGCCGGGCTGCAGTACGCGGTGAAATTCTTCCATCGCCCGGATTACGTCGGAAACGTGCTCGATCACGTGAATTGCGCGCAACTCGCCGAACGAGCTGTCGCGAAACGGATAGGGAAAACGGTCCAGGTCGCACAGTACGTCGGCGCGGGTGTTCGCATTGCGATCCACGCCGATGGAGCCGGGGTATTTGTTGATACCACAGCCGACGTCTAGAATTCGGGTGGAGCTTGGGCCACCGCTTTGAGACATTCTTCCAGTGTATCGACCGCGAAATCCGCCTGATCGCGCGTGATCACCAGCGGCGGACACAGGCGAATGGTATTGCGTCCGGCGCCCAGCACCAACAGCCCATGCTCGAACGCCAACTCCTGGATGCGGTCGCGCAGCTCCGGCGCGCGCTCCTTGGTCTGCTGGTCGCGCACCATTTCGACGCCGATCATCAGCCCCAGGCCCCGGACATCGCCGACGTGCCGGAAACGCTTGGGCCAATGCCGCAGGCGATCGAGTATGTGGCCGCCTACATGAGCGGCGTTGGCGATTAATTCGCCTTCGAGTAATTCGATCGTCGCCAGCGCCGCCTCCACCGCCACGGGATTCCCGCCAAAAGTGGACGCATGCGCGCCGGGCGGCCAGTCCATAATGTCTGCCTTTGCAATCATGGCGCTCAACGGCAGTCCGCTGGCGATGCCTTTCGCGGTTGTGAAGATGTCCGGCGCGACGCCAAAATGGTCTGCCGCCCACATCTTGCCGGTGCGCCCCATACCGCATTGCACTTCGTCGAAGATCAGCAGGATGCCGTGGCGGTCCGCCAGACGCCGCAGTTCTTCGAGGAACGCTTTTGGTGGAATAATGTAGCCGCCCTCGCCCTGGATGGGCTCCACAACAATCCCGGCCACTTCTTCGGCCGGGACAATGGTGCGGAACAGCTCGTCCTCAATGAAGCTCACGCAGCTCACCGCGTAGTCATCCGCCGTCATGCCATCGGGCCGGCGATAAGGATCGGGAAAGTGCGCATGAACCACGCCCGGCACCAGCGGTCCAAAGCCTTTGCGTTGGACTACCTTGCTCCCCGTGAGCGATAAAGCGCCCAGCGTCCGGCCATGGAATGCTCCCGTGAAAGCGATGAACTTGTCCCGGCCGGTGTGATAACGGGCCAGCTTCATGGCGGCTTCGGTGGCCTCCGCGCCCGAGTTTCCAAAGTACACGCGATGGGGACCGCCGCCAGGCGCGATCGATGCCAGCTTCTCCGCCAATTCCACCATGTTTTCGTAGTAGAAATCGGTGCCCGACATGTGGATCAGGCGCTGGGATTGGCGTTCGATCGCCTCCACCACCTTCGGATGGCAATGGCCCGTAGACGCCACCGCGATGCCGGCGTTGAAATCGAGAAAGCGGTTCCCGTCAACGTCCTCGATCATGGCGCCTTCGCCGCGCGCGGCCACCAATGGATAACTACGCGTGTACGACGGCGAAAGAACCTGGGCGTCGCGCTCAATCACCTGGGTGGCGCGCGGGCCGGGCAGAGGTGTCAAAATATGGGGAAGGTCCAAACGGAGCAATTCTTTAGCAGGCATTTCAATCTCCTTCTCTTCAGCTACTGGGTTGGGGGAAAAGGGCCGCGGAGAAGGAAATTAGTCGGAGCCGAACAAGCTGGGGCGGGATGTTGCCGGTCGCGACATAAGCTATCATTCATTGTAGCAATTTAATATCCAAGTAAAGACTGACCATGGCTTTAGGAGCGTCTAATGGCTGGGAACAATCCCGAGACATTTCAAGTGGAGGAAGAAGAGTCGTGAAGAAGACTTTGATTGCGCTGATGATCAGCAGTCTGGCGGGCTTTACCGCGTTTGGCCAGGACACTGCCAAGGAAGACCTCAAGAAATCCGGGCAAGACGTAAAGAAGGCCGGCAAAGCCACCGGACACGCCGCCAAACATGCGGGCAAGGCTGTGGCAAAAGGAACAAAGAAGGGTGTCCATAAGGCCGCAAGCGGCACTGAAAAGGGCGCCGAGAAGGTGAAAGAAAAGACTAAGGGAGAATAAGCCCCGATCTGCCACGCCTGGGCAGCCGCGCTACAATTAGAGTTCCCTGCCCATGGTGAAGGCCCTCCCGGACATCCTGGCCACAATTGTCGAGCAGAAAAAGCTCGATCTTGCGGTTCGTGAGCACGACGTGGAGGAGCGGGCGCAACGATCGATGGCGCAGCGCCGGGATTTCACGGGCGCTCTGACCAATCGCCAGCCAGCCATCATCGCCGAGATCAAGAAAGCATCGCCCAGTAAAGGCGTTTTGGCGGCGGAATTCGATCCGGCGGCGATTGCGCGACTGTATGAGCAAGGCGGTGCGGCGGCGCTTTCAGTTCTTACGGACGAAAAACATTTCCAAGGTAGTTTGTCGGATCTGGAGGCGGCGCGAGGCGCGGTACGCATTCCAGCATTAAGGAAAGACTTCACCATTGATCCGTACCATGTTCATCAGGCGGCTGCTTATGGCTCCGATGCGATACTGCTGATCGCCGCGATTCTTTCCGAACGCCAGATGCGCGACTTCCGGGAATTGGCCGAGCATTACGGCATGGCCGCCCTGGTGGAAGTGCACGATGAAGAAGAACTGCAGCCGGCGATTGCTTCCGGCGCGCGGCTGGTTGGAGTTAACAACCGAAATCTGCACACCTTTGAAGTATCGCTTGAGACTTCCCTGCGGTTGGCTGAAAAAATACCGACGGGCGTGGTGCGGGTAGCAGAAAGCGGAATCCATTCTTCAGCCGACGTGCGGCGGCTTCACGCGGCCGGCTATCAGGCGTTTCTGGTGGGTGAGCATTTGATGAAATCGGGCGACCCGGCGGGTGCCCTGAAGGCTCTGCTGTCATGATGGTGAAGATTTGCGGGATCACCAACCGCGAGGATGCGCTGGCTGCGGTGGCCGCTGGAGCTTCAGCCATTGGATTCAATTTCTATCGCGAAAGCCCTCGATACATTTCACATACTGGGGCGGCCATGATCGGCGAAAAGATCCCGGCGAACGTTTGGAAGGTGGGTGTGTTCGTGAACGAATCGCCCGAGACGATAGCCAAAATTGTGCTGGACGTCGGGCTGGACGTGGCGCAACTGCATGGATGTTCGAACGCACACGGCGTTCGCATCTGGCGGGCGCTATCGGCCACCGACCCGATCGAGAGGCCGCTCTCCGACGCTATCGAAGCCGTGCTCCTCGATTCGCCTTTGGATACTACGTCCGGCGGAACCGGGAAAACCTGGGATTGGAGCCAGGCCCCGCATCTGGAGCACAAGATCATCATCGCTGGTGGCCTGGATGCGGAAAACGTTCGCAGCGCCATTGAACAAGTCCACCCGTGGGGCGTCGATGCCTGCTCCTGCATCGAGAAAACTCCCGGTCTGAAAGATCACGAAAAAATGCGCCGGTTCATTCAAGCGGCGCTGAACAGTTGACCATGTCGCCGATTCCCAACCCCCAATCCCCAATCCAGAACTCGGGTGGACATTTCGGCCCGTATCGGCCCCGAAATGTTCCCCAGGTCCTTGCAAGGATGCGCCGATTCATTCAAGCTGCACTAGAAAGTTGACCATGTCGCCAACGCCCAACCCGCAATCCCCAATCCCGGACTCAGGTGGACACTTCGGCCCTTACGGCGGCCGATATGTTCCCGAAGTCCTCATGGCGCCGCTCGAAGAACTGGAGCAGGCGTATCTGGAAGCGCGCGTAGATCCGGCTTTTCAGGCCGAGCTGAAGGATCTGCTCGCCAATTACGCCGGACGGCCGACGCCGCTCTACCTTGCCAAGCGCCTCAGCGAAATCCACGGCGGCGCGAAGATCTACATCAAGCGCGAGGATCTGCTGCACACCGGCGCGCACAAGATCAACAACTGCCTTGGCCAGGCCCTCCTTGCCCGGCGTATGGGCAAGAAGCGGATTATCGCCGAAACCGGAGCGGGCCAGCACGGTGTGGCGTCAGCGACGGTGTGCGCGCTCTTTGGACTGGAATGCATCGTCTACATGGGCGAAGAGGACATGCGGCGCCAGCGCCTGAATGTGTTTCGCATGCGGTTGCTGGGCGCGAAAGTGGTGGGTGTTTCCAGCGGCAGCAAGACATTGAAAGACGCCATCAGCGAGGCCATGCGCGATTGGGTGACCAACGTTCATTCCACTCATTACCTGCTCGGCTCGGCGCTGGGAGCGCATCCTTACCCCATGATGGTTCGCGATTTTCACAGTGTCATTGGAGAAGAAACGCGGCGGCAGATTCTGGAGCGCGAACGGCGGCTGCCGGATTCGATCTTTGCCTGCGTGGGCGGCGGCAGCAACGCCATCGGGATGTTTCATGCGTTCGTCCCGGACGAAGGCGTGCGATTGATCGGCGTGGAAGCTGGCGGACGAGGTGCGGAATTGGGTGCTCACGCCGCGCGCTTCTCCGGTGGATCGCCCGGAGTGCTGCATGGCGCGCACAGCTATCTGCTGCAAGACGCCGACGGGCAGATCGCGCTGACGCACTCCATTTCCGCCGGCCTGGATTACGCGCTGGTGGGTCCCGAACATGCCATGCTGCACGATCAAAAGCGCGCAGAGTATTGCTCGGTTACCGACCAGCAGGCGCTGGACGCCGCGCGCACCCTGGCGCGCATCGAAGGAATTATTCCCGCGCTCGAATCCGCGCACGCGGTGGCCGAAGCGCTGCTGCGCGCGCCATCGGCCAAGGGCGAGCTATTCATCATCAATCTCTCCGGCCGCGGCGACAAGGACACCGACATTTATCGCGAAAATTTGAAGGAGCTGGATGATCCTGAGCAACGTAATGACCGAGACCCGAATCACCCGGCTCTTTGATCGTTTGCGGGCGGAAAAACGGCCCGCCCTGATCGCGTACATCACCGCCGGCGATCCGTCGCCTTCTGCAACTCCGGAAATTGTCGCCGCTCTCGAACGCGGCGGCGCGGACCTGATTGAACTGGGCGTTCCGTTCTCGGACCCCATCGCCGACGGGCCAGTGATCCAGCGCGGTAGCGATCGCGCGCTGAAGGCCGGAACGAAGCTCTCCACCGTGCTCGCCATTGCATCGCAAATCCGCAAACGATCCGAGATCCCGCTGCTGTTGTTCACCTATATGAATCCGGTGCTGCGCTATGGGCTGGAAGCTTTGGCGCGCGACGCCGTGGCCAGCGGTATCGACGGCTGCCTGCTGACGGACCTGAGCGTGGAAGAGGCCGAGCCGTACATACAGGTAATGCGCCAGGCCGGTCTAGACACCGTATTTCTCGCCGCGCCCACTAGCAGCCAGCGGCGCATGGAACTGGTCGCCAAGTATTCCACCGGCTTCGTCTACCTGGTCTCGCGAACCGGCGTGACGGGCGAGCGCGCCAACATATCGGACAGCGCAGGACCGTTGGTGGCGAACATGCGCCGCGCAACCGAGCTTCCCCTCGCGGTTGGATTCGGCATCTCCACCGCCGAACATGCGCGATCTATCGGCGCTATTGCCGATGGCGTGGTGGTGGGCAGTGCGTTCGAGCGAGTCATCGAAGAAAACGCCGCCAGCGATCAGCTTTTCTCGAAAGTGGAAGCACTGGCTAGAACGCTCGCCAGTGGTTTACTATCGAAGAACAAATGAGCATTCAGAAGCTTGCGGATTGCCGCCGGCAGATTGATGCGGTGGACGTGAAGATCGTCGAGTTGCTCAACGCGCGCACCGAGATCGTTCATGAAATCGGCCGCATCAAGCGGCAGTTCGCATTGCCCATCTATGAGCCCAAGCGCGAAGATCAGGTTTTTGAAAACGTGACCTGCAATAATGCCGGGCCGTTGACGCCGGAGGCGCTCAAGCGCATCTTCGAGCGCATCATCGACGAGATGCGGACCATCCAAAAAAATAAAATGGATTAGCCCACCGCGAGGGTCTTCATGGCCAGCGGACCGGTGCTGTCGCCCAGCTGGTCGATATGGACGCCGGCCTTATCGAGAATGGTGAGCAGCAGGTTCGTCATGTGCGTGTTCTCGGGATACGCCACGTGATAGCCGGTCTTGAACTGGCCGCCCAGGTTCCCGGCTAACAGGCACGGCAAATGTTCATGACGGTGCAGATTGCCGTTGCCCATGCCGCCGCCGTACAGGATCAGGCTGTGGTCCAGCAGCGACCCATCGCCATCCGGCGTGTCGCGCATCTTCTGAAGGAACTCGGTGAATAACGCCACGTGATGCGTGTCGATGCGGGCCTTTTTGGCGATCAGCGCCGGGTCGTCACGGTGATGGGAGACGGAATGATGCGGCTCCGGCACGCCGATGCTGGCATAGGTGCGCAAGCTCAGCTCCCGCGCCATGATAAGGCTGAACACGCGCGTCACATCTGCGCGGAATGCCAGGATTTGCAGATCGAACATCAGCCTGGTGTGGTCTTCGAAGGTGGCCGGGATATCGATGGGCCGGTCCGGAAGATCTACCGACCGCGCGCCTTCCTTCTCCGTGCTCTGGATTCGCTTCTCGATGTCGCGGACCGAATCCAGGTATTCGTTCAGCTTTCGGCGGTCATGCGGCCCCAGCGATCCGGCCAGACGATTGGCTTCCTCGGTCACTGAATCCAGAATGCTGGCGGTGTCCTGCGCCTGGGCCGAACGCTGCGCGCTGGTGCCGCCATCGCCGAACAATCGCTCGAACACCAGCCGTGGATGGTCTTCGGCGATGTTGGGCGTGGTCTCGTTGCGCCAGGAAATGGTGTTGACGTAAAAGCAGTCGCCTGCATCGCAGGAGCCTTGGGACGGCGTATCCACCGTCATTTCGAGCGAGGGGACGGGCGAATCCTTTCCGATGACGCGCGCGGCAATCTGATCGGCGGTAGTTGCCAGGCGGACTTGGACGCCCGGACGGGTGCGGTCGTAAGCGTGGACACCGGTAAGCCAGGCCGCGGCTGCGCGTGTATGATCGCCGCTGCCATCGCCTTTGGTATTGGCTTCCAGTTGCGCCAGGCCGGTGAGCACATTCACGCGGTCACGCACCGGCTCAAACGGCTTCAGAATCGGAGGCAGCTCGTAAGTTGTGCCGGTCTGCGCGGGGATCCATTGCTCCAGAATGATGCCATTCGATACATAGACGAATCCCAGGCGCGGCGTCGGCTTGGCCGTCTTTGCGGAAAGCGCCGGGACCATGGAATCCAGCAGCGGCAGCGCCAGCGTGGTGCCCAGTCCTCTCAGGAAGGTTCGGCGGTGAAGCGACTTCTTGGTGATAAACGTCATCGGCTGTTCTCCTGTTGATTCTCGACAGGCTGCGATTGCCTCATCTGGAACGGAACGCTTTGAACCACGCCCATCACAAGTGAGGAAAATTGGTAATTATCTTTTGCAGCTTCCCGGACAATTGCCCGGACGGCGGGTTGATCGTAATACTGCACATTGCGGCCGATGGCGTACATCAGCAGCTTCTGCGTGACTGCGCCGACGAAGCGCTCCGGGTTGCGAAGCAGCATTTGCTTTAGCCCGGCCACGCCGTCAAATTTGCTGCCATCGGGAAGAACGCCGGAGACATCGATGGGTTTGCCGTCGTCCCGGTCGCGCCAGCGTCCCACCGCGTCGAAATTCTCCATGGCGAAACCGATGGGGTCCATGCGAGCATGGCAGCCTGCGCAGGCCGGATTGGCACGATGTTGCTCCATCGCTTGCCGCATGGTCAGCGTTTCACCCGCGTTTTTGCCGTCGGTCTTGAGCGCGGGAACGTTGGGCGGCGGAGGCGGTGGCGGCGATGCCAGCAGGTTCTGCAGCACATATTTGCCGCGCAGCACGGGCGATGTTCGCGTGGAATACGATGTCAGCGTCAGGATGCTGCCCTGTCCCAGCAGGCCGCCCCGTGGACTGTCTGGAGCGAACGTGACTTTGCGAAAGTAGCTGCCTTGCACGTTGGGAATTCCATAGTGCTGGGCCAAGCGCTCATTGACGAAGGTGTAATTGGCAGTCAGCAGTTCCAAAACACTGCGATCCTTGCGGAGAATGCTGGCGAGGAACAGCCGCGTCTCCTGCTCGAAGGCGCTGCGCAGTGTTTCATCGAAATCACGGAACAAATACAGATCGGGATCTTTGGTTTTCAGGTCGCGCACGAACAGCCATTGCTCGCCGAAATTGGTAACCAGGGAATCGGCGCGCGGATCGGCCAGCATGCGCTTCACCTGTTCGGCGAGCACGCCCGGTTCTCGCAGTTTCCCGCTGGCGGCCAGGTTGCGCAGTTCATCGTCGGGAATGCTGCTCCACAAAAAGAAAGAGAGGCGGGAAGCCAGCTCCAGGTCACTGATGCGATAAGGAGTGGCTGCGGCGATATTCGCTGGATCGCGCTCGATGCGATACAGAAATTGCGGGCTCACTAGCAGGCGTTCCACTGCCTCTTCGATGCCGCGCTCGAAATTTCCTTGAGTGCGAGCTTTTTCGTAAAACGGCAGCAGTTCATGCAGGTCGGCATCCGTCACTGGCCGCCGATAAGCCCGGCTCGCCAAGGTAGACAGAATCTGTTTCGCGCAAGGCAGCTCGTCCGCCACGCTCGCGGGATGGCACACGAAAATCCTGCGCCGGCTGGGCGTATCGCCCGGGCCAGTGGGATGAAACGGGCCGCTGATCGTGACCGTGCCGATCGCAGGCAATGTGCCCCGGCCACGCGTGCGCGGCCGCACCGTGGCTTCGTCGAGTGCTTCTGTGTGGAGAAGAAACGTGACACCCACCAGATGCGGACCAGCCTTCACCGGCAGGCGAAACTCCAGTGGTTTGTTCCCGCTCCGCGACCGCGCGCCTCCGCCCACAGGCGCCAGTTCCTTCCGCTCGCCATCCACGGTGATCTCCACCTGTTCCGGAATGCGCGCGTAGCCGGCCATCTCCACTCTGAAAACATAGTCGGCATCCAGCGGGAAGTAACTGTCCACGGCCAGGCCGCCGCGCGTGCCGAACGGCAAATCTTCCACGCGGGCGTCCTGCGGCAGTTGTACGGGAAGCCGATGAATGTTCACCATCACGGGGATGTCGGGGTCGCCCACCGCCAGGCGGCTGATCTTGCGGGCCGCTTCCAGATAACGCTGCATGATCATCGGGGAGATGAAGAGCAGGTCGGCGATGTTGTCGAACTCGCTCGATGAATTGTCCGCCGGCAGGAGCAGCGAATAATCCATCTCTTTTGGCAGATGGTCCACTCCAAGCAGGTCGCGAACCGCGTTCTGATATTCGGTGCGGGTGAGACGATGCAGGTAGGGCAGGTCGCCGGGATGGGGATGCGCTGCGGCCGCTTGGTCGAGCGTGGTCTCCAGGTACGTGGCCGTGCGATCGTACGTGGCGTCGTCCGGGCGCGGCATTCCCGCGGGCGGCATTCCGCGAGTCCGGAGTTTCTGAACCACCTTTTCCCACAGCTCCGCGTTTTCGCCGGCTTGCCCCACTTCAGCGGGATCAATCACCATTCCGGCAGTTTTCAGCTTGGCATTGTGGCAAGTGATGCAATACTGCCGGAATGTCGCGCTAGCCGCCGGCTGCCCGTCTGCGTGAGAAGGCGCCTGGGCACGCCCGACAACGGCGAACAAGAGAGCGGCGGAGATTCCAACCGCCTGTGCCAGCCACTGGGGTGTCCTAGGCATTCTGCGCATACATTATAATACTTAACGATTACAGGAGTTCACGCCATGCACAGCAGAAGGGCCAGGCGATGGTTGACAATTGGCGCGATTGCATTCGCGGCGGCGATGTGCGTTCAGGCCGCCGGCAGTCTTACGCTGATCGATGCTGCGAAGAACGGCAACGCGGGCGCAGTGCGGACCTTGCTGGCGCAACATGCGGACATCAACGCCACAGAAGCGGACGGCTCCACGGCGCTCCACTGGGCGGTGCAACGCAACGATGTCGCGGTCACGGATCTGCTGCTAGCGGCTGGCGCTAAGGCCGACGCCGCCACCCGCTACAACATCACGCCGCTGGCGCTGGCCTGCAAAAACGGAAACGCAGCGATCATTGAACGGCTGCTCAAGGCCGGAGCCGACCCGAACGGTTTTTCGAGCGAAGGCCAGACCGCGCTCATGACTGCCGCGCGCAACGGCAGCGTGGCTGCCGTGAAAATGCTGCTGACCCATGGCGCGAAGGTCAATATCAAAGAGCCGTTTCGCGGCCAGACGGCGCTGATGTGGGCGGCCGGGGAAGGCAATGCCGAGGCTGCGGCGCTGCTGATCGAATTCGGCTCCGACGTAAAAGCGAAGTCGAAGACCGGGTTCACGCCGTTCTTGTTCGCCGTTCGCAATCACCAGATCGCATCAGCCAAGGTGCTCCTGGAGCACGGCGCTAACATTGAAGACCGGGCGCCCGATGGCACCACCGCGTTGAACATGGCGGTGGTGAACGGCTACTACGACCTGGCTTCGGTCCTGCTGGATTATCATGCCAACCCGAACGCGCCCGATCCGAACGGCTCGCCCTTGCACTCGCTGGCCTGGTTGCGCAAACCGGGCACGCCCTGGGAAGCGGCCGGATTAGGAGAAGATCCGGTCGGGCCGCCGCGCCCCACTGGCGACGTCACCAGCGAGGAGCTGGCGAAGAAGCTGCTGGCTCATGGCGAGGATCCGAACGCACGCATCGCGTGGAAGGAAATGCGCATGACCGCGGGCTTGGGAACCACGTCCAATCCGCCCAACATTCCGCTGGGCCGCCACTATCTGAGCTTCGTAGGAGCCACTCCGTTTTATGTGGCCGCGCGCAACGGCGACGCTCCGTTCATGCGCCTGCTGGTGGCAGGCGGGGCCGATCCCAACATTTCGACGCAGGTGCACGTCACGCCGCTGATGGCCGCCGCCGGTCTGGATTATTACGAAGGCGAAACTCCGGGCCCGTTCAACGGGGTGTCGGAGGCCGAACGGTTGGAAGCGGTCAAGTTGTGCCTGCAGTTGGGCAATGACATCAATGCCCGTACCGATTTCGGCGAGTATCCGATGATTGGCAGCGCGCAATTCACTCTGATGACCTATCCGCGCAACGCTGAGGATTTGTTCGGCCTGGGAGTCGGCGATCCGCGCTTCACTGGCATGACCGCGCTGTTTGGCGCGGTAATTTCCAACCAGCCATCGCTGGTGCAATATCTGGTGGATCACGGCGCAAAGGTTGACGTCAAGAATAAGCTGGGCTGGACTCCGCTGATGGTCAGCCGCGGCATTTTCATGGCGAATTCCAAAAAAGAATTTCCGGCAGCCGAGAAGATCCTGTTGCGCGCCATGAAAGAGCAGGGGCTGGTGGATGACAGCCCAACCACGGCCGCGAAACTCCGATAGCGGCCTCTTTCTAATCGAAATCGCCGAGCCTTGCAGATTCCCTCTTGACAGGTCGCGATATTAGACTCACAATGTGATAGTAATCATGCTAGGTGAGTTCGAATATCTGCTCCTGACTGCTGCGGTGCGATTGGGCAAAGATGCCTACGGCGCTGCGATCCGCCAGGAAATTGAAGCTGCCACCGGACGCGGCTGCTCCATAGGCGCGCTCTACACAACGCTCGATCGCCTGGAGAAAAAAGGTCTTCTCAAAACATGGATGGGTGACGCCACGCCTCAACGCGGAGGGCGCGCCAAGCGCATGGTCCAGGTAAACGCCAAGGGGGTGCAAGCCGCCGCATCCTTCTACAATGCGATCGCGCGCATGAGCCGCGGTGTTTCCTGGGAGGCGAAGCGCGGCGCGGTTGGGCCATGAGCCGGATCACCTGGTGGTTAGTGGACGTTGCGGCGCGATCGCTCGAAGCCGACGAACGGGAAGCGGTGAGCGGGGATTTCGCTGAATCAGGCGAAACGGGCGGACAGGCGCTGCGCGATGTGCTGGGCCTGGTGGTTCGAAGGCAGGCAGAATTGTGGAAGGACTGGCGTCCCTGGCTCGTTCTGCTGGGACTGGTTGTCCCGCTCGGCGTGCTGCTGAGTCTGGTTTCAAGGATGACGGCGGACTTCAGCAGCATTTACGCCTGGATGTATTTGAACAACTGGACCTGGACCTACCTCATCAATGCGGGCGCCCGGACGGACCTGATTCATTACGGCGCCGGCGTTGCTCTGAACTATCTGGCGTTGGTTTGCTGGTCGTGGACCGGTGGTTTCGTGCTTGGCTTTTGGTCGCGGCGTACGATTGCCGTGAACGTATCGCTCTTTGGTGTCAGCCTGCTGCTCGCCGAACTCTTGGGAGCGCCGCGATATCTGGGGCATTGGTTACTCCTTCCCCGGCCCCTCGATCTGGGCGCCCAAGGCATCCATAGCGGAGTCTTCTCGCTGGCATTTTACAGGGTGATGTTTCCGCTGATCGTACAAATGATCCTGGTAATTCTGCCTTCCATGTGGGGTGTGCGGCAGGGCCTTCGCTTGGCTTCACTCCGGGGAATGCGGCGAACAATTTTGTGGGCGTGTGTTTTGGCGACTGTGACCGCACTGGTGACCCAGAACTCGGTTTGGTGGCAGGTACGAACCTGGGAAGCATCCCCCGCTCTGTTACCCCATCTTCCGTCGTTGCTGCCGGTCGCTCTTCTGGGGCCGATTGGGTATTGGCTGGCAACCGCGCGCTGGAACACCCGGCGTGCAGTCTCGGATTAGCCAAAAAGTAGATTCGAATTCAAGGAGACGACAAAATGATCAGCACTTCAGCACGAATCTCGGCCATGCTGCTGATATTGGCCGGTATGGCGACCGCAGCGGATCCACCGGGCATCCACGCCGCGCTTGTTCCCGCGGGCAAACGGCATTCGGCGGCCGATTTCGCTCTGCCGGACGCATCCGGCAGGACCGCCAATCTTCGCGATTATCGTGGCAAAGTGGTCTTGCTTGATTTCTGGGCCACCTGGTGCACGGGTTGTAAAGAGGAAATTCCCTCGTTTTCGGAATTCCAGAAGAAGTACGGCGCGAAAGGTTTCGCCATGGTTGGGGTTTCGCTGGACGACGGCGGCTGGAAGGTTCTGAAGCCGTTCCTGGCCAGTCATAACGTGCCCTACCGGATGTTACTCGGCGACGATCGGATAGCCCAGCGATATGGAATCCAGAGCATGCCCGACACGTTTCTGATCGACCGGAGCGGGCGAGTGGCGGCGGCTTACACGGGGGGACTGGTGGACAAAGACGACGTGGAAACGAATACTAAAGCGGTTCTCGATCGGCGTTGAGCTCAGCCGCGTTCTTCGAGATGCTTTAGCCGCGCGTCGATCACTTGTTCCACGCGATAAAGCTCGGAACGCCAGAGATCGCGCATTTCGTCGAAACGGATATCCATGTGACCGCTCAGGTCGGTTAGTCTTGAACTATGGATGAGGATGCTCACCAGCACTGCGAGCACATTCGGCATGACAGAATCGTGAGGATCTGAGGATCGCTCATCTTTATCCTTTGTCCGCGCTGGGCACTTTAGCCTCGTTCTTCGAGATGCTTAAGCCGGGCGTCGATCACTTGTTCCACGCGGTAAAGCTCGGAACGCCAGAGGTCGCGCATTTCATCGAAACGGATATCCATATGGCCGCGCAAGTCCGTTAACCTTGAATTGTAGATCAAGATGCCCACCAGCACTGCGAGCATAGTCGGCACGGCGGCCAAAGCGATGGTGAGGATCTGAGTATCGCTCATCTGTATCCTTCGTCCGCGCCGGGCATCTTTAGCCGCGTTCTTCGAGATGCTTGAGCCGTGCGTCGATCACTTGCTCCACGCGATAAAGCTCGGAACGCCAGAGGTCGCGCATTTCATCGAAACGGCGATCAACGTCGTTGAACCGCGCATCTATATGTCCGCGCAATTCGCCGACGCGGGCGTTGGTGTCGCTCAAGCGAGCGTTGTTGATCAAGATGCCCACCAGCACTGCGAGCATAGTCGGCACGGCGACCAACAGAATCGTGAGGATCTGAGTATCGCTCATCCGCATCTCTCATCTTAAGCGAATCGCGCCTGCTGAGAGCTTTTCTCGCGAATCGGCACTTCCAGATCGCGTATGAAAGGCCTGTACGAAATTGCCGACCTACTCCGGCATCACGCCCGCAAGCGGCATATGACTGCGGACCACGCGCTTGGGCGGCGTGGCGAGGACATCGTGCACCGCTTCTTGCAGCGGGCGGGTATGGTCATCGTCGAACGAAATTATCGAATGGCATCGGGCGCGGGTGAGGTGGATCTGATCGGCTGGCAAGCCGGTACGCTGGTGTTCATCGAAGTGAAGTCCAGGAAAACCGCGGAATATGGCGCACCAGATCGGGCCATCGGGTTTGAGAAGCAGTCCAGCCTGATGCGCGCGGCGAGAGAATACGCACGGCACGCGGAGGTGCCCTGGGAGAAAGTTCGTTTTGATGTTGTGAACGTGGTGTTTTGTGCGCCCCCACAGGTCACGCACTTTCGGGACGTTTTCGGACGACGGGCGGGTTAGCCGGCTCTTAGGCGTGGACCGCAGGCGGCAGCAGCGGGCCGTTCCAAGAGTGCGAGGAGCTGTTGAGGAGAAGGCGGGCGGCCCGTTCAGGCTTTGCGGTTTCGAACAAACAAGTGCGAGAATCTGCCCGTCCTTCTACGCGTACGACGGACGCGCTCTGGCTCACGCGGTAGGCCATTTTCGCACCGTGATGCAACTGGAGAGAATCGAGCGGCCAGTCGGAATCGGCCACCATGCGAATCTGTCCTTCGGCGGTAATGAGAATGGTCATATCCGTGGGAGTGTGGCCGGATTGGGCAGCGCTCTCGGCGGCTTCCAGGATCTGCGCGGCGTTGTCTAAGAATCGGCTCACAGTTTCCTTATCGCGGCTGGCCATCGCTGTTTGAAACTATTTCGGGCCTTAGTACCCCGACGCCCCAGGATTGCCGCGCATCTGAAGACGCCGCGCATCTTACTATAGAGACATGCGCATCCTGCTTTTCAGCGGCAAAGGAGGCGTGGGCAAAACCAGCATTGCCGCGGCCACCGGTTTGCAGCTTTCCCGCCTCGGCTACCACACGCTGGTGATGAGCGTCGATCCGGCGCACAGCCTGGCCGACGCCTTCGACCTGGAAAGCACGCTGTTCCAGGCCACAGCCAACGATCCGCTGGCAATTGACGAACATCTCTCCATACAAGAAGTGAACATCCAGAAAGAGATCAAGCGGCACTGGCGCGAGATTTCCACTTACGTCGTCTCAGTGCTCCGCACCACCGGCATCAGCGACGTGGAGGCCGAAGAGCTGGCCATCCTGCCGGGTATGGAAGAACTGAGCGCCATGATGTATGTGAATCAGTACCGTCGCGAGGGGCGGTACCAGGTGATCGTGCTGGATTGCGCGCCCACGGCCGAGTCCATGCGTTTCGTCAGCATGCCGACCACGCTCGAATGGTATATGAAGCACGTCTTCCCGTTCCAGCGCGGAATTCTCAAGGCCGTGCGGCCGGTGGCGAATCGGATTTCGCCGGTGGAGCTGCCATCCGATAGCTACTTTGGCAATATCCAGGAACTGTTCGGGCGCCTGGACGGCATCGCCGAGCTGTTGGAAAATCCAAGAATCACCAGCGTCCGCCTGGTGACGAATCCCGAGAAGATGGTCCT
Organism: Bryobacterales bacterium; assembly: GCA_963776805.1. GTDB lineage: Bacteria > Acidobacteriota > Terriglobia > Bryobacterales > Bryobacteraceae > Palsa-89. The sequence continues at coordinate 623,785 of CAVZOD010000025.1, read as the reverse complement.
GCGCGAGACACAGCGCGCCTTCGTCTATTTTTCGCTGCACGGCTTAACGGTGGATGGCATCATCGTCAATCGCGTGCTGCCGGAAGCGGTGACCGACACGTGGTTCGATCAATGGCGTGCTTCGCAGGCCAAGATTCTGGACGAAATCGAAGAATATTTCGATCCGGTAACGATGAAGCGCGTGCCTTTGTTCACGCACGAAGTACTGGGGAGCGAGCGGCTGATCGAACTGGCCAATGTCCTGTATGGCGCCGACGAAGATCCGGCCCAGGTGGTGCGGACCGAAGCGCCGTACACCTTCGAGAAGCGCAACTCGCACTACGAAGTTCGGTTGAGGCTGCCGTTTGCGGCCAAGGGCGAGATTGGTCTGTTCAAGAAAGGCGACGAACTGGTGGTGGAGATCGGCACGCTCCGCCGCCACATTGGGCTGCCGACGTCCATGGCGTCGCTCACGCCCACGCGGGCTTCGTTAGACAATAAAATGTTGACAGTGGAGATGCGAGAATAGGGTTGGAGGAAGGGTGATATGGACGAACAACAAGGTACGCCCCACCAGCACGCCCAGGGCGGCTGTTTTTTTTGCGACATCGCTGGCCCGCAGATCAACGCGTTCCTCGATCACGTGTGGCCGCAAAACACGCGTGAGCATTTTCGCAATGCCCGCATCGAAGTGCTGAAAGGGATGAGGAGCATGTTGGACGCGCGCATCGACAGTCTATCGAAGCAAGCCACCCGGGGCACCAAGGTCACGGTCGAATAGCCTGGCGCTGGGTCATCGCTGACTCAGGCCGCCGTCCACCGCCAGCACTTGCCCGGTCACGAAGTTCGACGCATTGATGAAGTAGAGCACCGCGTCGGCGATCTCTTCGGGCGTGCCGGAGCGCTGTGCTGGCGTGGCCGCGATTAAATCCTGCGCCCGCGGATCTTCGCTCGAAGCCAGAATGACACCCGGCGCCACCGAGTTCACCGTAATTTGCGGCGCGAACGCCTTGGCCAGCGCGCGGGTCAGCATGATCACTCCGGCTTTGGAAGCGCAATAATGCGCGTACATCTCCCAGGGACGAATTCCGCCCAGCGAGCTAATGTTCACGATGCGTCCCGGCCCCGTTTTCTTCATGAGCAGCGCGGCTTGCTGGCAGCAGAAAAACGTGGCTTTGAGATTCACGTTGTGAATGAAATCCCAGTCGGCTTCAGTGAGCTGTAACGGATCCACGCGGCGGAAGCGAGCGGCGTTGTTCACCAGTCCGTAGAGCCCGCCAAGCTGCTCTTCTACCTCGCGAAACATGCGGCGGATGTTGTCCACCTTTTCGAGATTGGCTTGAAACAGCGGCGCCGATCCACATTCTTCAGCCGTTGCCCGCGCTTCCTTCTCCGACCCGCCGTAGTGTATCGCGACGCGATAGCCTGCTTGATACAGCCGCAGTGCGATAACGCGGCCGATGCGCTTGGCCGCTCCTGTCACTAATACGATTGGCTTGTCGTCCATGCGTTAAACCACCGGATCGCCATGCACTTCGATGTCTTCCGGTTCCACGCCTTCGCGCGCGGGCTCTGGCAATCGCCCTGTCCAATTAGCCCACAGCCAGAAGAAAGCTGTGCTGGAGCTAAGCAGTCCGGACCAAACACCGATGGTGCGCGGGCTCCAGGATTGCGACGCCACTCCGGCGCCCGCCATGGAAAGCATCATCACCGACCACTGCATCGTCTCCATGGTCGCAAACACGCGGCCGCGAAATTCGTTGGAGACGTGCCGCAGCAATTGCGACATGTTCAGCACCGAGCTCACGGCCACGGCCGCGCGCGAAATCCCGAGAAACAGCAGCGCCAATTGGAAATCGCGCATCTGGCTGAAGATCACATAGGCGCCGCCGTGAATCACGTAGCAGATGCTGATGGTTCGTTTGTAAGCGGCGAACGAAATCCGCTTCCCGAGCCAGTGCGCGAAAGCCCCACCCGCGAGCAAACCAACTCCGGCCGCGGCCCACAAGTAACCGATGCCTGCCGGCCCGCGATTGAACACCAGTTCGCCGAAGAGACTGAACAGGATCTGCGCTGCGCCGCCTCCCGACGCCCATCCGATCCCGACCAGTGCCAGTCCCAGGATCAGCGGCGATGCGCGCATGTAGCGCAGTCCTTCGGTGTATTCGTGCCACGGCCGCACCACTTTGTCTTCGGCGAGCGCCGTTCGTTCCGCCCGGAAATTACCCCGTTCGACGCGGAGCCGCGAAATACACGCCGCGGAGAAAACAAACGAAAAGGCGTTGAACGTGAATGCCCATTTATACCCGAACTGCATGACGCTGGTACCGCCCAGGAACGCTCCGATGGTCAGCGTCATCCATTGCGTGGTTTGCGTCAGCGAGTTGGCGGTGTGGAGCTCGCGCTCATTGGCGATGGTGGGAAGAATGGACGAGCGCCCGCTGGTGAAAAATGGCGACGCAAACATCAGCAGGGCGCTCAGCAGGTACAACATCCAGGTATCGGAGCGGGGAATCGCCAGGATGAAGGCGATCGCCACCACGGCGCGGATCAGGTCGCTCGCGATCATGATGCGCTTGCGGTCCAGCCGGTCCAGAAGTACGCCCGCGACGGGTCCGGCCATCACCGCCGGAACGGCGCGCGCCAGCATGATGCCCGTGACCACCAGGCCTGAACGCGTATTCGAGAGCGCCAGCGCGAAGACCGCGACGTTGTTGAAATGGTCGCCGATTTCGCTCACCACTTGGCCGGACCAGGTGTAGCGATAGTTCCGGTTGGTCTTCAGGAGTTGGACGAACTCGGACATTTATGGGATGGATTCCCGGCGGACTGTGATGGAATCCAGGAACTCGCGGTCCAGTTCATAGCCGAAGCCCGGCTCATCACGGATCGCTATTGTTCCGTGCGGCGTCACTTCCACGGGCGGTTGGATGATATCGCGCGCCCAGTAGCGCTTGCTGGCCGAGACGTCGCCCGGCAGCGTGAAATTCGGAAGTGTGGCGAGCGCGATGTTGTGCGCCCGGCCGATGCCGGCTTCCAGCATGCCGCCGCACCAGACAGGGATGCCCGCGGCGTGCGCGACATCGTGCACGCGCTTGGCTTCGGCGAATCCGCCGACGCGCCCCAGCTTGATGTTGATGATGCGCGCGGCGTCCATGGCGATGGCTTGCTGGGCTTGGTGTGCCGAACGGATGCATTCGTCGAGGCAGATGGGCGTCTTTAGTTGAGCCTGGAGTTTGGCGTGATCAATGATTTCGTCGTGCGCGAGCGGCTGTTCGATCATCATCAGATTGAAGTCGTCCAGAGCCTTCAGCAGCGGTGCGTCCGCAAGCGTATAAGCCGAATTGGCGTCGGCCATCAGCAGGATATCGGGGAAACGTTTCCGCACCTGGCGAACCACGTCCACGTCCCACCCGGGCTTGATCTTCATCTTGATGCGTTGGTATCCGGCGGCTAGCTCCGTTTCGATTTTCTGCAAAAGCTGCGGAACAGTATCTTGGATGCCGATGGAAACTCCGCAAGGGATCTCGCGCCGCGCGCCGCCGCCGATGCGCCGGTAAAGAGGCTCGCCAAGCATCCGCGCCTCCAGATCCCAAATCGCCACTTCCAGCCCGCCCTGCGCCATCAGGTGGCCGCGGATGTGTGCGCTGCGTGTCCCGACGTCGGCCGCATGCTCGAAATCGTGATGCACCACGCGCGGAGCGACGTAATTGCGCAGAATCAGCCACGCCGATTCGGTCCATTCTTCGTTGTAGAACGGATTCTCGCCGCAAGTGACCTCGCCCCAGCCTGACAGGCCGTCGCTCGATACCTCTACCAGCACGATGCGGCGCTCGGTGGTGCGGCCGAAACTGGTCTCAAAGAAATGCACCAGCGGCATCCGGATTTCGCGCAGCGTAATGCGATCTATGCGGATTCCCATGGTCCTAGTAAATAAGTGCCGAACTGGTCGGATTTTTCAAAGCCAATTACCGCAAGCCCCCGGTCGAACGCATGGCGGAACTGCTCGCAGGCTTTTTGTTGAATGTCTCGCGCCAGCGCCGGGTCATTTGCGCGGATCGTAGCGATATCGGACGGAATCGCGATGCGCTCTTCGGCGGGATAATACGTGAAGTAACCGCCGTCCAAACGGGTTGTCACACGCGGGCTCGATAGCCACCACTCCGCTACGCATCGATCAGTGGGCAAGCCGCCATGCAGCGGGCTGCTGGTGGTTCCATATTGATTCGGCACGTAGCGGCGCACGATGGCGCCCAGCCGCTCCATATTGAAAAACGCGTTCTTGATTTCCAGCGGATCGAACGTCCATTCGATCAGATCGATTCCACGGCGGAGCGCGTCGTCGCGTTGCGTGAGCTTGAGCGAGCGGCCCACGCGCGCATTGCGGTATTCGGGCAGCACGCCGAGCATGTGGCTGTGCAGGTAGGTTTTGCCGCCCGGCTTGAGGCCGGGAATCGCCATGCAAAATCCGACCATGTGCGTTCCGTCGAACGCGCCGTACACCTGCCCGCCGATTTTGGATGCCACGACGAACAGCCGCAGCGGGATCAGGTCGACGTCTTCGAAGCCCCAGATCTGGCGCTGCAACCGGACCACCGACTTCATATCCTCGCGCTCCATGAGCGGTCGAATTTCAATCATGCGCTTTGGCCTTCTGCCACAGCGCCTCCATCTCCGCGAGCGTCGCTCCGGGCAATGCGGCGTGGCTTTCGACGAAAGCGAAGCGTTTACGGAATTTCGCGTTGGTCTTCCGCAGCGCCTGTTCGGGATCCACTTTCAATTTTCGCGCCAGATTCACCAGGACGAACAGCAAATCGCCGATTTCGCCTTCCAGCTCCTGCGGCATGCCGCTTTCGCGCGCTTCCGCTAATTCGCGCAGCTCTTCGTCCAGCTTGTCGAGCACCTGGCCGGGATTTTCCCAATCGAAGCCAACCGCTGCAGCCTTCGAGCTGATTTGCTGCGCTTCCACTAGCGCGGGAAGCTTGCGGGGCACCGAACCCAAGCGGCCCTCGGGCGGCTTGCCCTTGTCCTTTTTTTCATCGGCCTTGATCTCGTCCCAGCGGCGCTTTACATCGTCGGACGTTTTCGCGCTGCCGTCCCCGAAGACGTGCGGATGCCGGCGGATCAATTTTTCCGAGATCGCATCCAGCGAATCGTCGATACCAAACTTGCCTTCTTCGGACGCCATTTGCGCGAAAAAGACGGCCTGCAGCATCAGGTCGCCCAGTTCCTCAGCCAAGCCCGGCCAATCGCGCTGATCAATCGCATCGAAGACTTCATAAGTCTCTTCGAGCAGATATGGTTTGATGGAGTCGAAGTTCTGTTCGCGATCCCAGGGACAGCCTCCGGGGGCGCGCAGCCGCGCCATGATGCCGGCCAGGCGCTCAAAACGTTCCCCTGTTGTAGTTGGATCGTGTGACATGCCTGAGAGGGTGGAAATCTCAGTCTAGCAAGACCGCTTCCTCAGGGTTCGGATCAGAATCAGCCAGCTAAATTTAGAGAGTGCGCGCGGATGCGAGAGGAAAGGCCGGATCGCGCTTGCGAGACCCGGCCGAATGTAGAGAAAAAATAGGTGCGCGCTAGCGAAGCGCCGCCGCCACCGCTCCTTTCGTGACGCGCTGAAACACCGATATCACGTGCGCGCTTTCACCGGGCAACTCCACCGAGGACAAGTACACCATGCCGTCGCGCTTCTCAAAGACCAGCTTGGCCGTGGTTGTGCCGGGAGCAGCCCCCGAAAAAGTGGAAAGCAGGGCGACCGAATTTCCCGCCGGTCCGTGCAACAAAAGCACGCCGGAAAGGTCCGGGATATCGATGGTGTATGCGCCGGCCGGCATCATAGCTCCACCGGCCGCAAATTCAAACGGAACGCTCGCCTTAGCGAAGGACTGCGCGTTGGCTCCGAGCGTAAGCGCGCCAAGGCCGCCCAGTAACAGGGCAGCGCGGAGACCGTATGTTTTCAGAAATCGAGTATGCATTTTGTAGACTCCTTTCAAGTCTGGAAGCGTGATGTTGCGGGCCTGAACGCCGTATCGCGCGAGCGTGCTTAAACAAAAGCAGGCGGCGCAACAACAGGAATGGCCGATCAGGAAAACTTCACCGGGGAATGAAAGATGTCTGCGAGGACTACTGCTGAAACCCCACGAGCAAGCCTGCGCTCACGGGGCAAGTCTTACAATCCGAGATTAAACGAAAAACGCTGAGCGGTCCAATCGAAATTTTGTATCCATGCAATATAGGGTGTTCTACCGGTTAAAATAGAGGTAGCAATGAGCGACCAGGAATATCCACTGCCGGCGGCGACCTTCGAATTCTTGATCCTTTCGCTGAAGGCGCAGACCGAGATGCATCTCGGCATGTATCATTTTGGCGACGAGAAGGATCGTCCAGAGCCCGACTTTCGCATCGCGCGCCACAGCATCGACCTGCTGGCGATGCTGCAGGAAAAAACACGCGGCAACGTCACCATGGAAGAACAGCGCCTGGTGGACAACGCCCTCACCGAGCTGCGATTCCGTTTTGTGCAAGCCATGGAGAGCAAGGAAAAGAAGGCTGCCGCTGAAGCCGCTCCGACGGAAACCGAGCCACAGGAAGGCGAGCCAAAAAAAGAAGACCAGGCCGGCGCCTGATGGACCCCAAGTGACACAACCGGAGTCCATCCGCATTACGGTGCTTGGCTCAGGCACCAGCGTGGGAGTGCCCATGATCGGCTGCCGCTGCGCCGTGTGCCATTCCGAAGATCCACGGGACCGGCGCCTGCGGCCTTCGGTGCACATCCAATATGGCGACCGGGGCGTGCTGATCGATACCACGCCCGACTTTCGCTATCAGGCCTTGCGCTCGGGGATGGAACGCGTGGACGCGATTTTGTTTACGCATTCGCACGCCGATCACGTGATGGGGCTGGATGATGTGCGGCCGTTCAACTACCGGCAGGGCGGCGTGATTCCGGTCTATGGCTCGGAGGAAACCATCGGCGCACTGCGGCTTACTTTTCGCTATATCTTCGATGAGCGCGACACGCAATCGTCTCGGCCGCGCCTGGTGACGCACGTCTTCGACGGCGCGCCCATCGATCTTTTCGGGCTCGAGTTTACGCCCATCCGCCTCAACCACGGCAGAGGCACGGTGTACGGCTTTCGCTTCGGCGACGCGGCGTATCTCACCGATCACAGCGATATTCCCGAAGAATCGATGAAGCTGCTGCGCGGCCTGGACGTATTGTTCCTGGACGCCCTGCGGCACAAGCCCCATCCCACGCATTCCACGGTGGAGCGGTCGCTTGAATCGGTGGAAAAGCTGGCGCCGCGCCGCGCGTTTTTCACGCACATCTGTCACGATCTGGGACACGCCTGCACGGAGGAACGCTTGCCTCCGCATGTCCGGCTGGCGTATGACGGCCTGCAAATAGAGGTGGGAAGGACCAGCCCATGATCTGCCGAAACCTGGCGGAAACGCCGGACGATTTCGGTCCGTGCGCGATGACGATCGGCAATTTTGACGGCGTGCATGTGGGACATCGGCGGATCCTGCGCCGCGTGGTGGCTTTGGCGCGCGAGGAGTCCTGGAAATCGGCCGTGCTCACTTTCCATCCGCATCCCGCCAAGCTGGTGGCGCCGGCCAGGGCGCCGCGTTTGCTGACCACGCTGGAAGAGCGCGCGCGAATCATTTTGGAGCAGGGAATCGATGAGATTTTGATTCTGCCGTTCACTCCTGAAATCGCGGAACTCGGTCCGGAAGATTTTGTTCGCGAGATTTTAGTGGACAAGCTCAAGGCGCGGGCCGTGCTGGTGGGCGCGAATTTTCATTTCGGCAAACGTGCGGCTGGTGACGCCGCGGCGCTCGAAGAATTGGGCGAGCGTTACAGCTTCGAGACCGGCATCATCGTGCCGGTGGTCTGGCGCAAGCGCGTGATCTCGAGCAGCGAAATTCGCAGGTCCATCGAAGCAGGCGAGGTGTCGTCGGCTTGCCGGATGCTGGGCGGGCCTTACGCATTGCGCGGCTTTGTGGTGGCCGGCGAAGGCCGGGGATCGAAGCAAACCGTCCCCACTTTGAATCTCGATACCCAAGCCGAGGTGCTGCCCAAGAACGGCGTGTATGTGACCAGAACGCGCGAAAGCGGCGGCTCCCGCGAGTGGCCCTCCATCACCAACGTCGGCTACCGGCCGACATTTGACGGCCATACGCGCACCATCGAGACGTATTTGCTTGCGCCGCTCGACGGCGCGGCGCCACACGAAATTGCGGTGGAATTCCTGCGCTGGGTGCGGGACGAGCGCAAGTTTGAAAATGCGGAAGGGCTGAAGGCCCAGATTCTTCGTGACGTGAATCGGGCGCAGACTTACTTCCGGCGCTTGGGCCAGGCCGCGGCTCAGCCGCGCTGAACACGAATGCGCGAGAATCAAGAAATGGAGGAAGCGACATGAGTTTGTCCGAAGGAAAAGTGCGCCACATGAAGGCGCTCTCTAACAAGCAGGGTGTGATCGCGGCTGCCGCCATGGATCAGCGCGGCAGTTTGAAGAAAGCCATTGCGTCGGCCAAGGGCATTCCAGCGGACCAGGTGACGGTCGATATGATGAGCGAGTTCAAAATCGCGGTGTCGAAGGTTTTGACGCCGCACGCGAGCGCCATCTTGCTGGATCCTGAATTCGGCCTTCCCGCCGCCAAGGCGCGCTCCTCCAACGCCGGCTTGTTGCTCGCGTATGAAGAGAGCGGCTACGACAATACCAAGCCGGGTCGCTTGCCCGATCTGCTGCCGCACGTTTCCGCCAGGCGCATCGCCGATTGGGGCGCCAATGCGGTGAAAATCCTGATTTACTATTCGCCCTTTGACGACGCGCAAGTGAAGGACATCAAGCACGCCTTCATCGAGCGCATCGGCGCGGAGTGCGAAGATCGCGAGATCCCGTTTTTCCTGGAGTTCGTCGGCTACGATCCGAAAGGCGGCGACGAGAAGGGCTTGGAGTTCGCCAAGCTCAAGCCGCAAGTGGTGATCGGGAGCATGGAAGAGTTCTCCAAACCGCAGTACAAAGTGGACGTGTTGAAAGTGGAAGTGCCCATCAACGCGAACTACGTGGAAGGCAGCAGCGTATACAAAGGCCAGAAGGCCTATTCGCGCAGCGAAGCGCTGGACCTGTTCCGCAAGGCCGCGGACGTAGCGAAGAAGCCGTTCATCTATTTGAGCGCCGGCGTCGGCAATGCGCAGTTCGTAGAAGAGCTGACTATGGCGGCCGAGGCTGGCACCGATTACTCAGGCGTATTGTGCGGCCGCGCGACGTGGAAGGAAGGCATTCCCATCTACGGCAAGCAAGGCGTGAAGGCGCTGGAGGATTGGCTGTCCACCGAGGGTGTGAAAAATATCGAAGCGGTGAATGCTGCCATCAAGCCGGCCAAGCCGTGGTACGCGAAGGCGGGCCTTCCGGCTGTGGCGTGAACCGTCTCCGCGTTAATCTCTTCGAGCCTTAGCGATCGGTGTGCGACGCCTCGTGCCGAAGCACGAGGGTCCTATTGTCGGTCTTCTCAAGGGGGAGAACGCAAGGGATTTCCTTCAAAGAAAGTCTTCCGGTCCTGACCAATCGACTCTGATTGCAATGATGGTCTCGTATTCGCGCATCACTGGCTAGAATTGGACGGTCTTCTCGGAGTATCCCGCCGCGCAAGCCCAGCTTCGATTTCTTTCCTTGCGGCAATGAACAGCCCTGTGCTGGTGGTGGGTTGAGCTGCCCCCAATGCAGAGTCTGCGTGTCGCGCCTGCGGCGGAGGCGTGAGGAACCTTCCCCATCAATACCGCAACAACCGCCGTTGCAAGCGAGCGCGGAGAACGGGCCAGCAGCAGCGCCATGACCCTCCGATCCGTTCAGAAATCTGCGGGAACAGCGACCTAGCACGATCCATCCGCGATGAGAAAAGACTTGACCTAAGCGATTTACAGAACAGCCGAAATACTGTTTTTTCTGAAGCCGCCAGGCGAGGCGGATGGGGCATTGTTACGAAAAAAGAGACGTTCCGAAGCATCGGCGAATAGCACTCACGCCGGCATCCGCCCGCGGACGGCCGCGCTCTTGTTACCCTAAGTTATTCATGCAGTCTACCGCCAACCCGGTTCAGACCGAAGCGCCGAAACATGTTCCGGAGAAACTGGTTTTCTCCATCCTGCTGGCCGCCGCATTCTGCCATTTCCTGAACGATATGGTTCAGTCGCTGATTCCGGCGATTTATCCTCTGCTCAAGACTTCGTTCCATCTCGATTTTGGCCAGGTTGGCCTGATCACGCTGACTTATCAAATCACCGCGTCGCTTTTGCAGCCCCTGATCGGCCACTTTAACGATCGCCACCCGCGCCCTTATTCACTCGCCATCGGCATGGGATTCACGCTTATCGGACTGGTGACGCTGTCGCGCGTGGCCACTTATTCCATGCTGCTGTGCGGCGCGGCTCTGGTAGGCATGGGCTCGGCAGTGTTTCATCCCGAGTCCTCCCGTGTGGTGCGCATGGTCTCGGGCGGACAGCATGGTTTTGCCCAAGCCTTCTTTCAAGTGGGTGGCAACGCCGGATCGTCGCTGGGCCCGCTGCTGGCGGCTTTCATCGTCCTGCCCCACGGCAGAAGTAGTCTGGCTTGGTTTTCGGCGGTGGCTCTGCTCGGCATCATCGTGCTGGCCCGGGTGGGTTCCTGGTCGAAGAAGAACAGGCCGCCCGCCAAAAAATCCCGTTCCGGGAAAACGGAATATCATCCGCTGCTGACGCCGCGCAAGGTTTACCTATCGCTGGCCGTTCTGATCGCCCTGATGTTTTCGAAATTCTTCTATCTGTCGAGCCTGAACAGTTACTACACGTTCTATTTGATGACTAAGTTCCACCTGTCAATTCGCAGCGCGCAAATCCACTTATTCATGTTCGCGGGCGCAATCGCGGCGGGGACTATCCTCGGCGGACGCATCGGAGACCGCATTGGCCGCAAATACGTGATCTGGTGCTCCATCCTCGGGGTTCTGCCGTTCACCTTGGTGTTGCCCTACGCGGATTTGTTCTGGACCAGCATCCTGAGCGTGATCATTGGCCTGATTCTCGCGTCGGCCTTTTCGGCCATCCTGGTTTATGCCCAGGAATTGATGCCTGGCAAGATCGGCATGGTCTCCGGCATGTTCTTTGGACTTGCGTTTGGCATGGCGGGCATTGGCGCGGCCTTGCTGGGCAATTTGGCGGATCACACCAGCATCACCTTCGTTTATAAGGTGTGCTCTTTCCTGCCGGCCATTGGTTTACTCACCGGATTCCTTCCAAATCTGGAGCCCAGACACTCGCGCACGCTGAAGCCCGTTGTCGCGAGTTAGTGTCGCCAGTTAGCGCCGCGAGTTACCCACCCAGATAGTCTTACTGGCCCGCGACGGCGCTTCTGCGTTCCATCAGCACGACGTCGCGCCAGCGCCCATTCATCTGCCCCAGACGCTCTCGTGTGCCGGCGATGCGAAATCCGGCGAGCTCGTGTAACCCGATGCTTGCGGCGTTCTCCGGGAAAATGCCCGCCTGCAGCGTCCAGATGCCTGCGGCTTCCGATTCTGCAATGAGGCGCGCCATCAGCTTTTTTCCAACTCCGCGACCCCGCGCGGCTTCCGCCACATAAATGCTTACTTCAGCCACGCCCGCGTAAACGCAGCGGCTGGAAACGCCGCTCAATGCAGCCCACCCCAAAACGTCGCCGTTACTGGAGCGCGCGACGATTCTTACGGCCGCCAAATGCTCCGCATTCCATTTGTCCCAATCGGGCGCCGTCTGCTCGAACGTCGCATTCCCGGTGGCGATGCCTTCCAAGTAAATGGCGCGCACCGCAGGCCAATCGTCCAGCTGCATTGGTTCAATGGATAACGGCGGCCCCATCTGCCGATTGTAGCCGTTCCGGGTCCGTCCTCCGCCGCTGCAGATACGGCCGCCCGGGATCATTCGCGGCCAAGTCCAGCGCTTGCCGGCAAGCCTCCCCCGCCTCCCGCCAACGACATGGCGCCGCAATATTGCGCAGCTGACAGCAAATGATAACCGGCCAGTTCGCCGCGCGCCTCCGCCTCGATCAAAGCCAGCCCGCGCGATGGGCGTCGTTCGAGCAGAACTACGCTTCGGCAATCTGAGATCGACACTACCGGAAAGATCTTTTTGAGCGCGACCGAACGCGCGCCACCAGGTACCAGACAATCAGCACGTTCACCACGGTAACCACCAGCTTGGTGACAGTGAAATGCCGCACCAGCTCATAAACTTCGAGCGGTATAAACGCGCCGGTAGTAATGATGGTGAAATATTCCGCCCAATGCTTGCGCAGCAGCAGGCCCGCGCCTTCAGTGAGGAACAGCCCGGCGTAGATGAAAGTGCCCACGCTCAGCTCCTTCAACTGCTTCGGCGTGATACGAAAGATACGAACCAAAATTCCGTGAATGTAACGATTATCGGGATCCGCGCGCAGCACTTGCACCCAGTGCATCGCCGTACTCGCCAGATCCTTGTGTAGTAATTTGATCGCACCAATTCCGGCGGCGATCAGCAGCAGGGCTTTGAACAGCTTGAAGAGGCCGATGATAAACAGAACGAATGAAAACAATTCCTTCGATGACTGCTTCTTCGATGTCTTCCGAGGCAAGGTCGCGCGCGCCACAGCAGCTATTTTCGCACGCTCTTTTTTTCCGCTTTCGCGTTTTTCTCCACGCGCACCTTCCAAGCCGCGCGGAGCGCGCCCTCCAGCAGGTGTTCATTCGCCTGAGCTAGCCGAACATGTGTGGCTCCATTTCGGCCCCAGCCGCCCAGGACCGGCAAGAAAACATCGGGCTGCCCGGCGACAAACTCGGCCTGCTGTTCCGGCGTGAGCATCAAATTGCCGTAGCCTTTGCTTTGCGAGGCAAGCGTGGCGAAGATCCTTCCGCCCACGCGGAAATCGGGCGAGCCCATGTGCGAGCCTTCCTCTGCGCCCGGCAGGCTCAGCGCCAACCGTCGAAAATCCGCGACAGTCATTACGGAGAGAGTATCCCACAACCTCCAGCGAACCTGTTAGATTACGGCCAGCATGCGGCGCCGCTGGTTGATCTCCGCGCGATCGGTCCTGCTGGGGTGGTCGGCGCTCTTCGCCTTCACTTACTTAGTGGAACGTCCTCTGCTTGGTTGGACTGGACGGGTGCTCGGTGCAAGTTGGATTCCTACCGACGAGTTAGCGCTGCAGTGCGTGGCGCTGGCAGCGACCGGTTGGATCATTGGCCGCTGGAATCGCGCGGATTCCGTTGCCTCAGTGTCGGTGTTTGCGGCGATAATTGCCCTCGGGAATTTCGGACTTGTGCCTGCCATCAATGTCGCGTGGCTGTTCAGATTGCTCGTCGATTCTATCGAGAACCTGCGTTATTTCGAATCATTGCTCACCACCGCCGCCACTCAGGCGCTCTTGTTTGGCAGCCTGTTTACCGGCGCGCAATTAGCCCGGCCCAGGCATGGGCCTCTGTCATTGACCACCAAGGCGGATAAAATGGATGGCTGTGCGTAACACCCTTTGTTTTCTCCTGTTGACGCTGGCAGCACTTTTTCCGGCGGCTGCCTGGTGCCAGAACAATACCGTGGCGGGCGAGTTCCTGGTGGACCCTCCCACTCTGGTCTCTCTCGGGTTCGCGTGGAACATAGCTGGCGACGACAATCGCAACGCGCGCGTCGACGTTACCTACCGCAAGAAAGGCGAGCAGCAATGGCGCCAAGGCCTTCCATTTCTCCGCCTCCAGCACGAACAGGTACTCGGCGGCAATCCGCGGAACGACGGCCGGCATTACTACAGCTATGTGGCGCCTAACATGTTTGCCGGCAGCCTTCTCAATCTGGAGGCGGGCACCGAATATGAATGCCATTTCGTTCTTTCCGATCCTGACGGAGTGAAGGGCAAGGCGCAAAAAACCGTGACAGTGCGCACGCGTACGGAACCAGAGCCTGCCGCCGGCGGCCATGTCTATCACGTTTATCCCGCCGGCTACAAAGGCCCCATGGAGGCGCCGGCCTTCACAGGGCTGCTGGCCGCATATTACATGGGCTCCGATCAGTCCGATCATTCCAATACGTTTCCTCCGCGCGTTCAGCCCGGAGACGTAATTCTGGTTCATGCCGGCGTTTATAAAGACAGCCGCTTCACTTACGGGGGCTTCGATCCCGCGATTCCCGCTTACGGCACGCCCTTCGATGGCACTTACTATCTCACGCAGAGCGGCACGCCCGATAAACCGATCGTCATCAAAGGCGCGGGCGACGGCGAAGCGATCTTTGACGGCGATGGCTGCCAGAATCTTTTTAATCTCATGGCCGCGAATTACAACTACTTTGAGGGCATCACGGTTCGCAATACCAATGTCGCCTTCCTCTTGGGCATAAAAAACATCGCCGGCTCCAGCGGATTCACTTTGAAACATTCCCGGCTGGAAAATATCGGGCGCGGAGTGGAGGACGATTGGTCGGGCTCCAAGAATTTCTACATAGCGGACAACGTTTTCATCGGGCGCCACAATCCCGACAAGCTGCAAAGCTGGTTCACGCCGGCGGTCTGGGCGAAGTTCCCGGGTTATCCCGCTCCCATCACGTCCGAGTATGCGGTCAAACTTTACGGCCAGGGTCACGTTGTTGCATATAACTACGCGGCCAATTGGCACGACGGGATCGATATCGCCACCTACGGCAATCCAGACGGCACGCCGAATCCGATCGAAGACCGCCTGCCGGTTTCCATCGATTTCTACAACAACGATTTTTCCAATATGGCGGATAACTGCATTGAAGCCGATGGCGGCGCGCGCAACATCCGCGTGTTTGAGAATCGCTGTTTCAACTCAGCCGGTGGCGCTTTCAGCGCGCAGCCGTTGTTTGGCGGTCCGCTGTATTTTTATCGCAATCTTGTTTACGACGCCACTACAGGCGGCCCATTGAAATTCGTCGACACGCCTGCTGGCGTCCTCGTTTATCAAAACACGTTTATCGGTGAGGGCCGTCTGATGGGCCCGGCATCCAACGTGCATTTCCTGAATAACCTGATCCTGGGCGACGGCTTCGGGGATCCCGTGCTCAATCTGCGCACTTACACGAATTACTCCACATCCGATTACAACGGGTTTCGTCCGAATCCGAACGTCGAGGATGCCTTCGAGTGGAATTCACCGCCCTTCGAAGTTGCAGCGGATTACGAGCATAACCAAACGACGCGTCACTTCAAATCGCTGGAAGAGTACAGGCAAGCGACGCATCAAGAGCAGCACAGCATTCTGATCGATTTCGACGTGTTTATGAATGTTCGGATTCCCGACAAGTCCGACCCGCAGCATCTCTACAAGCCCGAGGAATTTGACTTCCGGTTGAAGCCCGGTTCGCGCGCCATTGACGCCGGTACGGTTCTTCCCTCCATCACCGACCATTTCACCGGCCGCGCGCCAGACTTAGGCGCATATGAATTGGACCGTCCGCTGCCGCACTACGGCCCCAGAAATTAGTAAGTCGTTCTCACCTTATCCCATTCCTCCGCGCCCATTCTTCGGAAAAACTCCTTGGGCGCGACGTCGGCCATTGGCAAGGGATGCCGCCGCTTTTGCGTCAGCTCATCCAGCATCTTGTCGCACACGCCCACCACCGCATTGAACAACAGAACCGGCAGGATCGCCAGCTTGTACCCCATCGTTTCCGCATCGTCAATTGAGACATCCGGTGTCTTTCCGCGCCACACCATGTTGAGCAGGCAGGAACCGCGCACCAATCGCGGCACCGCCTCCACTTCCTCCAACGATTCGGGAGCCTCCACGAAAGCCATGTCCGCGCCCGCATCCAGAGACGCATTCGCCCGCCGGATCGCCTCTTCGAATCCGAGCACCGCTCGCGCGTCCGTCCGCGCAATGATCAGGAAATCCCCGTCCCGCTTAGCCGCCACCGCCGCGCGAATCTTCGCCAGGTAATCGTCCAACGGAATGATTGCTTTATTCTCCAGGTGCCCGCACTTCTTCGGGAAACCCTGGTCCTCGATGTGAATTCCGGCCACGCCGCGCTGTTCGTACTCTCGCACGGTGCGCGTAACGTTCAGCTCGTTGCCGTATCCGGTGTCGGCATCCGCGATCACCGGCACCTTCACCGCCCCAGCGATCCGGCCCGCGTTCTCCACCATTTCCGACATCGTTACCAGTCCATAATCGGGATAGCCCAGCGCCGCCGCTGTTCCCGCCCCCGTCATATAGACGGCGTTGAATCCCGCCTGTTCGATCATCCGCGCCGTGATGCAATCGTACGCGCCCGGCGCCGTAAGCATGCCACTCTCGCGCAGCCGGTCGCGTAGTTCGCTAGCCTTGCTCATTTCCACATTGTCGCGCCCCCGGATCTGATACGCTGGCCTTCCGTGGCGATACCAATCTCGATCGAGCGAATCGCGCCTCTCCCGCCTATTGCCGTGGAGATCCTGAGCCGTATTCCGTCGCTCGAAAGCAGCCCGGACAGCCACCTGCAGAACCTGTTGGAGCACCAAGCAGCTTTGTCTGCCGACATTGTCTCGATCGCAAACCGGAGCGGGTTAGCAGCCGAGAGCACGGAACAAATTCCGCCCAGTAACTTGGCGGAAATTGCACTTAGTGTATTAGTTCGGCAATACATGCAGCGCGCCTTCGACGTCGCCGAGGATCGCCGCTATTGGCGTTACACCCTGGCGTGCGCGTTCACTTGTCAGGAACTGATCGCAATCGACAATATCACCGGCCTGCGCGCCTATGCCGCCGGATTGCTTCACGACATCGGGCGTCTTGCGTTGATCGCGGCCTATCCCGAAAAGTACGCCAACCTGTTGGCGCTCACCGACAGTATGTTCGAGTCCGGACGCCCATTCAATATTTCCGAGTATGAGCGCATGCTTTTCGGAATGGACCGCTTTGCCACCGGCGACTGGCTGGCCGGCAAGTGGAAGCTGCCCGCCTGGCTGCATCCGGTGGTCGGCAAATTCAACAAACAACCGGCTGCTATCGATCGCCAGCTCATCGAAATCGTCCGCGCCGGAACTCAATTGGCGCATTCCCTGGGCTTCGGGTACCTAAGTGCCGCGCCGCGCCTGAGCGTCCCTCAGGTCTTGAGTAAGCTCCCCGCCGCCTTGCGTCATTGGGAAACCCTGGACCAATGGAGCCTGGGCGAGGAAGCCTGGCGAGCCAGAATTGAAGCGCGATTGAGCTGGTATCAGTAAGTGCGGAGCGCCAGCATTCCCCAATTGCGATAAAGTAACCAAGAGTGCTGACCCGCGGTTTAGCAATCCTGATTCTTCCAGCGGCGCTCTTGGCGCAGTGGCCCGCTTACAAGGCCGCGTCCGCGCCCCGCTTGCCGAACGGAAAAATAAACATGGACGCGCCCGCGCCCAGGACCGCCGACGGCCATCCCGATCTTTCCGGAATCTGGGACCGCGGTATGGTTTCCGGAGCGCCGCCGCCCGTTCCTGCCAACGCGCTGGGCAACAACCCGCCCAAGGGCCCGCGGCCGTTTCAGGATTTACCATCGCTATTTCCCGGCGGCCTGCCGCTACAGCCTTGGGCTGCCGAGCTTCGCAAGCAGCGCCTGGCCGACCACAGCAAGGACCATCCGGACGCGCACTGTTTGCCGCTCAACCCGGTGCAGCTTCACAGCCATCCGCAGCCTCGCAAGATCATCCAGACGCCGGACCTGGTCCTGATCCTGTACGAAGCCAACGACGGCATCCGGCAGATCTTCATGGACGGCCGCACACTGCCCAATGACGATCCCGATCCGTGGTGGTATGGCTACTCGATCGGTCACTGGGAAGGCGACACGTTGGTGGTCCAAACTACCGGTTTCAAGGAGCCGGGCTGGATCGACGAAGAAGGCACTCCAATCACCAGCGCCGGCCGCTTGACTGAACGCTTCCGGCGCTTGAACTTCGGGACGCTCGAGATCCAGATCACCGTAGACGATCCGAAAACTTTTACCCGGCCCTGGACATACACGCTGCACCAGCGCTTGATGCCCGATACGGAATTGATCGAATTTGTTTGTTTAGAGAACAACACCAGCCTGAAGCACCTGGTAGGCAGGTAAAACTTCAGGCACAAGGAGGCGTTTATGCGCCGCATCATCGCTTGTTTTGCTTTCTTTGCCGCGGGCATTGGAGTGGGAGCTTTTCTGATGCAGCCCGGCCGCGCCCAGACTAATGAAGGTCCGGCGCTGCGCCTGAATCACGTCGGAATCTATGTGAAGGATTTCGACCAGTCCATGCGCTTTTACACCCAAACCATGGGCTTTCACGAAGCCTTCACCATCCGGGATCCCAATGGTAAACCTGTCCTCGCTTACCTTCAGATCACTCGCGATACATTCTTGGAACTCGCGCCGTCCACACCCGAGCGCCCGGTCGGTTTAAGCCACATCGGCATTTGGCCGGAAGATCTGACCGCAACTGTCGCTACGCTACGTGGCCGGGGCGTCACAGTGGCCGACCCTCGCACGGGTTCGACGAAAACCAGCATCACCAACGTGATCGACCCCAATGGCGTCCGTCTGGAACTGGTCGATTTTCTCCCCGGCTCGCTGCCCAGGAAAGCGATCGACGATTTCAAACCGTAGCTCCGCGATCGAAGCTCTAACCTAAGAACGAAGCGCTAAGCTAAGAAGGTCATCCGAGATGGAAGACTTTCTTCGAGACCTCAAGCAATCGCTTCGCGGGCTCCTGCACAGCCCCGCACGGATCGATCCAATCGAGGCGTTGCGATATGAATAGCACGCGATGCGCTGCATTATTCGTAGCGCTAGCCGCCATCGTCGCCGCTTCCGGATTCGCCGAACTCAGCGACCGGCTGTCGCCTCCTCTCGACCACCCCGCTATCGACTACTTCAACTACCTGAAGCACCCGGCGAACGACGTTGTCGCGGGCCTGCAGCACAAGCTCGACAACGGGAAAAGCCAGCTTAAATTCGACGGCGACAAAGGCTACCTGCCGTCCGTGCTCCAAGCTCTCAGCGTCCCTGTTGAATCGCAGATGGCCGTATTTTCCAAAACCAGCCTGCAATCGCCGCGCATCGAACCATCCAACCCGCGCACCATCTTCTTTAATGACTCGGTCGCGGTCGCCTGGGTCCACGGCGGTTTCATCGAGCTGGCCGCCGACGACCCCGAGCAGGGAGTGATTTTCTACACCCTGCAACAGCAACCCGTTCCCCAGCCCACCTTTGTTCGCCGTGACGACTGTCTGCGTTGCCACCGATCCGATGTCAGCCTCGGCGTTCCCGGCATGATCGTGCGCAGCTTCTACACCATGCCGGATGGCAATCCGAAACTCATTCTCGGCGGATTCACGACGGATGATCGCAGCCCCTTCGCGGAACGCTGGGGCGGCTGGTACGTAACCGGTTTAATGGAGCACGGCCGTCACATGGGAAACGCCTTGCTCGCCGATCCGGACCATCCCGAGTCCATGATCAGCGATCAGACCCTGCGCGTGACGTCGCTCCAAAGCAAGTTCGACACCAACAACTATCTTTCCGCCCACAGCGACATCGTTGCCCTCCTGGTTTTCGATCATCAGATGTACATGACCAACCTGATCACGCGCGTTGGATGGGAGGTCCGCTGCGCCTTGTACGACAAGATGAGCAACCCTGCATTCGCCGAGTTACTGAATGAATCCGCAAAGGAATTGGTGGATTATATGCTGTTCGTCGATGAGGCGCCCCTCCCCGGTCCCGTCCACGGCGCCTCCGGCTTTGCCGAGAAATTCGCGGCCGAAGGGCCTTTCGACAGCCACGGCCGTTCCCTGCGGCAACTCGATCTGCGCACGCGCCTGCTGCGCTATCCGTGCAGCTACATGATTTACGGTAAGGCTTTCGACAGCCTGCCTGAGCAGGCGAAAAGCGCCATTTATCAGCGCATGTGGCAAGTCCTGTCCGGAACGGAGAAGGGAACTCGTTACGCGCGTCTTTCCCTGGCCGATCGTCAGGCCATCGTCGACATCGTACGCGATACCAAGCCCGGCCTGCCCAGCTATTTTCACCAGGTCACACAATAGGAATTCTAAAGTCGGTGGGCGCCTTCAACCTTGCCGAGATGCTGGTCGAAAGTTCCGAGCGGCAAGTGCCCTGCTTTTCGGGCTAGATGAAGCATCAGGCAATCCGAGAAGCCGAGGCCCGGTTTCGCGCGAAACAGTTCCAGAGCCGCTGCGATCGTGTCCGGATCTTGCAGGGTCAAGTCGCGATGATCGAGCAACATCTCAATCGCCTTCGCCAATTCCTTCGAACTCAGCTCGTAGACCGTTGCCAGCACCCACGTCGCTTCGGCCAGCACCAGCACCGAGACCCAGGCCCCCTGCGACACAAAGCTGTCCGCCAAAGCGGTTTGGCGGGAATCTTCCCGAACAATCAGCCGGACCAGGACATTTGTATCAATCGCGCGCATGGCGCTTTCGAAGGTAACGACGGATGCCTGCTTTCATTTCATCGACGCTTCGTTTCTTCGGTGGACGCGCGCCAAAGAGTGCCTGATGGATCTCTGCGGAACTAATGTGGCCCGCGCGCCGAATGACCATTTGATTGCCAACTTCCTCCCATTCCAAGACCGAACCCGGACCCACGCCCAACTTTCGGCGTACGCCCATCGGAACGGAAATCTGTCCCTGGCCAGTAATCTTAGAACGCGCAATCGCCATAGTTCACATTACCAGGGTAATGGAACATCGTCCCAGTCCGCGCCCAATCCCCAAAGCCGGCCCCACGCGTCCCTCCCCAGCTATACTTGGGGCATCCGCCCATGTTGTTGACCACAGCGGCTTATTTCACTTTTTTGGCGGCCGTTTTCTTCGCCTACTGGCTGGCCGCGCGCTATCGGCTGGGCGCGCTCGCCGTTGTTCTCTTTGCCAACTACTTCTTCTATGCCCGCTGGGATCTCGTTTATCTGGCGATCATCCCCGCCGCTTCTAGCTGCGATTTTCTGATTGGCCGCGCGCTCGATCGTTCCAGCCGCCCCGGCCTGCGGCGCTTTCTCGTTACCCTCAGCATCGTGCTCAACGTAGGGCTGATGGCCTCGGTAAAATATTTCTCCGTCCTGCCATGGGTGCTGCCTCTCGCGCTTTCCTTCTACGGATTCCAATCGCTCACGTACACCATCGAAATCTACCGGCGCGACGCCAAGCCCGCGGAAAGCTATCTGGCGTACCTCGCCTCCGCCAGCTTCTTCCCCACCACCGTCGCGGGCCCCATCACCCGCATCTCTACCTTATTGCCGCAGTGGTCCAAACGCGAAATGCTCAGCCCGCAGAACGGAGGCAAGGCGCTATTTCTGATCGGGCTCGGCCTGGTGAAAAAGCTCCTGATTGCCGATTTCCTAGGTGAGCAGTTGGTGAATCGCGTGTTCGATCTTCCCAAGCTTTATTCCGGAACCGAGGTGCTGGCGGGTGTCTATGGCTACGCGTTCCAGCTTTATTACGATTTTTCCGGCTACACCGATATCGCAATCGGCTCCGCGCTCCTGCTCGGCATCACGCTCCCGCGCAACTTCAATCGCCCCTACGCCGCCCAAAACATTTCCGACTTCTGGCGTCGCTGGCACATCACCTTCTCCAATTGGCTGCGCGACTATCTTTATTTCTCCCTGCCGGGCCTGCGCTCCCGCTGGAAAATCTTCGCGTACCTGAATCTCGTGATCACCATGGTGCTCGGCGGCCTGTGGCATGGCGCGGGTTGGACCTTTATCGTCTGGGGCGCCTGGCATGGGATCGGCCTGGCAGCCCACCGCAGCTGGCAGGCATTGCACGGCAATCCGAAACTGACGCTCACGCCCGGCGCGCGCTTCCTGTGCGGCCTCGCCACGTTCCACTTCGTTCTCATCGGCTGGGTCTTCTTCCGCGCTTCGAACTTGTCCACCGCTCGCGACATTCTGTATCAAATTTCCTCCGGCACGGTATCTTTCGCGAATATCACGCCCGAGTTTATGGCCATGCTGATCTTCGCGGCCGCCGCGCATTATGTGCCCAAGCGCTGGTACGACGGCGGACTTCAGCTTTACTGCCGATTCCCTCATTACGCGCAGGCCGCGGCCATCGCCGCTATTGTGGTTGTCATCCGATACGTCGCCGGATCGGGCAGCGCGCCGTTCATTTATTCGCGATTCTGATCATGCCTGCCCCTCTGTTGCCGAAGAAGACTTCGCTCGCCATCGCAACTTTAGGGGTGCTGTTACTGCTGCTTGAAACGGGCAAATTGGCGCGGCCCTTTACGCTCGCCGACGTTCTGGATTTTCGTCCGCGCGATATTCCTAACGTTGAACCGCTCCCGCCCATGCCCGTACCCGCCACGCGGGTCACCGCGTTGAAACATCCGATCCTAGAGCCGAATCTGATCGATGAGCACGACAATCTGCGCGCGTTCTATCTCGCTCTGTGGCGCACCGAGTTGGGCGCGCCCGGCGCAATCACGCGCGTTCTGCACTACGGCGATTCGCCCGTCACCGCCGATTCCATCACCGCCGACGTGCGCGCGCTCCTGCAGCAGCATTTCGGCGACGCTGGCCATGGCTTCGTTCTCATCGCCAAACCCTGGGCCTGGTATGGACACCGCGGCGTCGAGATTCAGGGGAAAGGCTGGCTCATCAATGCCGCCACGCAAGTCCGCGCCCGCGATGGTTACCACGGCCTGGGGGGAGTCAGCTTCGAAGGCGACACCGGCGCTACTTCGCGTCTGACGCTCGCCGAAGATCACTCGCAGATGGAGATTCACTTCCTGCGCCAGCCCGGCGGCGGAGTGCTCACCGTGGAAGCCGCGGGACAAAAGCTCGGCGACGTGGAAACAGATGGGCCCGGCATCGAACCCGGTTATCAGACCTTCCCCCTGAACGCCGGCGCGCGCGAAATCAATCTTACCGTGGAGCGCGGACCAGTGCGCCTCTTCGGTGTCAGTTTCGAAAGGAACACGCCGGGCGTGGTCTACAATAGTCTTGGGCTGAACGGCGGCCAGGTGCAAGTGGTGGTCCGCTATTTCGACAAGCCGCAGTGGACCGAAGAGTTGCAGCACCAGCATCCCGATCTGGTGGTGATCAATTACGGCACGAACGAGAGCATTTATGCCGACTACATCGAGCGCTCCTACCCCGGCGAGTTGCGCCAAGTGATCGAGCGCGTGAAGGCGGCGGTTCCACGAGCATCGGTTCTGGTCATGAGCCCCATGGATCGCGGCCAGCGCGATTCCGATTCCCGCATCACCACCGTTCCCACCCTCCCGCGCCTGATAGAGATCCAGCGTCAGATGGCGCTCGAAACCAACTGCGCGTTCTTCAATACTTTTCAAGCTATGGGCGGCGCGGGAACCATGGAGCGCTGGTATGACAGCTCGCCCAGGCTGGTGAGCGCGGATTTTACGCATCCCTTGCCCGCCGGCGCGCACAAGGTCGGTGTGCTGCTCGATCAGGCGCTCGAATCGGGCTACCGGCAATTCAAAGCGCGAGAGCAGCGGAGACTCCACTAGTGGGCAAGCTGATCCTTGTTCTTGTTGCGCTCTCCACCGCCGCCCCCACTCCTGCCGCAACTACTAGCGCGAAAAAGACCAGCAAAAAGAAGGCGGCACACAAAAAACATTATCATGCGCCCGCGGTTTATGTTTCGCCGGCGGTCCGAAGCGTTGCCCTGCATGCCATCAGCGAACGAACGTCCGAGCCGGTGAACGCGCTGGAAGGCGCCGGGGCTTTGGTGCCGTTCTTCGAACAGCTCTCGCATCCGCCGGAGAAGATGTCGCTGCACATTTTGCAGTACGGCGATTCGCACACAGCGTCTGACGACTGGGCCAATCAGATGCGCCAGGATTTTCAAGCCAAGTTCGGCAACGGAGGCCCGGGCTATACGCTCGCCGGCCACCCCTTTCTCGGCTACCGCCGGTTCGACAGCCGAGGCAGCAATTCGCGCGGCTGGTTTACCAGCGGCACCGTGACGCGCAAGAGCGACGGCATCGAGGGACTCGGCGGCGTCAGCCTGACGTCGGAATCAGCCGGCGAGACCGTGATGCTGAACGTCGAGTGCGAACAGCTGGAACTGCATTATCTGCGTGAGCCCGGCGGCGGCCAAATGGAGTTTTCGGTGGACGGCGCGCCCACCGAAACCATCGATACCGCGGGCGGCATGGGACTGGGCGTGTTCAGCTACACCGCGCCGGCCGGGCCGCATCAATATGAGCTGCGCACCCTCAGCTCCGCGCCGGTGCGTTTGTTTGGTTGGGTGGCGCAGAATCACTCGGGCGTGACTTATGAGACCCTCGGAATTAACGGCGCGCAGGCCAGTCTCATCCTCAACTGGAACTCGGCCATCCTCGATCCAGAACTCGCCAGCCGGGATCCCGCGCTCATCGTCCTCGCCTATGGAACCAACGAAGCTCTCAGCCGCGCCTGGACCGCCGAAGAATATCGCGCCGGCTTGATCGAAATCATTCATCGCCTGCGTGCCGCTGTGCCAGTGGCAAGCATTCTGCTGGTCGGGCCGCCCGATTGCCAGCACCCCATTCGCGGCCACCGCATGCCGTTTCCACACTTGGATCAAGTGATCGAAATCCAGCGCGATGTTGCGGCCTCGAACGGCTGCGCCTTTTGGGACTGGCGCGCCGCGATGGGCGGACCCGGATCTGTGCGTCAATGGGTACAGGCTGGGTTAGGACAAGGCGACTACACCCACCAAACCGGAGCCGGCTATCGCATGACCGGTGGCATGCTCTTCGAGGAACTCATGGCGCAATACAACAAATTTCTCACCATCCGCGCCGAAGGGAGCCACAGTCAATAGAAATGGACAATAAAGAGCGTATCCTCGGCATCGTTCGAAAAGTTTCCAACAACACCGCGCTTCCAGATCCGGACGAGTCGCTGTTCGACTCCGGGTACCTGGATTCTTTTGCGCTGCCCGACCTGGTAGCGGAACTCGAGCGCGAGTACGGGATGAAAATCCCCGATTCCGATTTAAATCCGCGCAAATTCGAATCCATCAATCGCATTCAAAGTTACATCGAGAGCAGGATGTAAACTGTGGCGGCGATCCGGGGCTTGGGAGCCTATCTGCCGTCGCGCGCCGTCAGCAACGCCGAACTGGCCGCGCGTTTGCAGTGCGAAGCGGGCTGGATTCTGGATGTTTCGGGAATTGAAGAGCGGCGTTATGCGGCTCCCGAAGAATCCGTCGCCAGCATGGGCGTTGCCGCCGCGGAGCAATGTCTGGAACACGCCGGAGCTCAAGCCAGCGATCTCGGAATGATTCTGGTTTCCTCAGGATCATCCGAGCGCCGTTTTCCCGGGCCGGCAACAACGATCGCGCACACTCTGGGCATCGATAGTGTTCCAGCCATCGACTTGCCCATTGCCAGTGCCGGCAGCCTGTTCGGCATGGCGCTGGCCGCCGCGCTTTCGGCCACTCACGGCAATATTCTCGTGATCGCGTCCGAGAAAATGTCTGCGATCGTTTCGCGCGAACCGTTGGAGCGCGGCGTGGCGCCCCTTTTTGGCGATGGCGCGGGAGCTTGCCTGATTGCACCCGAAGGCGGCGTGAAAGTCGTTGATGCGGTGCTCCATTCCGACGGCGCCTTCGCCGAAGATCTGCGCCTGGAATTCGATGCGCCGCTCGAAATGAACGGCCGGTCCGTGATTCTGCAGGCTTCGCGAAAAATCCCAGCGGCAATCGGCGAATTGCTCGAAAGAAATGCCACGCCCGCGTCCTCGGTAAAAGTCTTCCTGATGCATCAAGCCAATCAAAACCTGATGGATCGCGTGGCCCGCGCGCTCCAAGTGGATGCCGCGCGCTTTTACTCCAACATCCGGCGCTACGGCAACACGTCGTCGGCGTCCATGCTCATCGCGGCCGCGGAATGGTGGCGCGATCCCGGGCCGCGCCCTGGCGACCTGATCTGCTTCGCCACATTCGGCGCCGGATTTCACTGGGGCGCGCTTCTTGCGCAGATTGACTAATCGCCCGACGCCCGGCTGGGCGGATTGTATGGAAAATACGATGCCACCGCCACGCGCACGGCGCTCCAGCGCGTCCGGAGCAGGGAGAGCCCAATCATGAGCAGAATGACGACAATTGCGGCGATGCCGCAATGCACGTTGCTCAGCGATTCTTTGAATGCGCCAAACCAGCGGCCATACACCAGCTCGATGTGAACCCAATAAACCAGCAGCGAAGTTGTGCCCAGCTGCCGCACCCAGCTCCATGACGCAGCCAGCGGCAGCGCGGTCCACAAATAAGCGAAGCCGATCACCAGCATCACCACGCCCAGCTTGATGATGATCAGCCCCGGACTATCCAGCCAGAATTCCGACTTCGGATAAACCGAATACGGCATGTTCGAAAAGTATTGGCCGCCGATGACCAAGCCGAAGCCCAGCAGCCCGCCCCACTGCATCACGCGGTTCATTTGGTCCGCCTTCACCAGCCGCAAAATGCTGCCGATGCTGAGCCCGAAGGCGATGAAGGCAGCCCAGGGAAAGAAGGCGAAGTATTGATAGCTGGGCACGAAGTACGCGGAAATTTGCGGCGGCAGCCAGCGCCAGTCGATGGCGGAAACCAGCGGGGACGCAGCTGCGATGGCGACGCCTAAGCCCGCGCACAGGCGTACTCGCTCCGCGGTAGTGAAGATCGCCATCACGGACATCAGCGCGATGGAGAATCCCATGCAATTCAGAATGTCGACTTTGAAAAGATCCGTCCACGGGCTTTGCCCAAAGGCGAAGGTCCAAAGCTGCAGGCGAAACAGGAAGGCCAGCGTGAATAAATAGCCGGCGCGCCTCAGCGCGGCTCCCCAGCGGCCCAGCGCACTCACGCCCTGGCGCTCGCGCCGATCCATCAGGAACGAAAGAGTGATGCCGGTGAGAACTAAAAAGATGGCCGGACCAATGCCGCCGAAGAACTGCGAAAGCATGAACGGCCCGTCGGTTCTGAGGTCGGTTCGATTGAACGAATGGAATACGTGGCCTTGCAACATCACCACAACGGCCGCTCCACGAGCCCAATCTAAAAAGGTGAGGCGTCCGCTGGTATCCCGATTGTTTAGCTGTGCAGTAGTTCCCACGCTCTATTTGCCTGATCTATTTACCTGGATATTCGAACTTCACGCCGGGTGGCAGCTTCAGTTGCAGCGCGTCCGGCCGCAAAAGTGGATTGATCTTCAAATCGCTATAGTTCACCATACGGTAATCGTGCGACGGCTCGAATATCTTCTCCTGCAATGGGTACGGATCGCCCTGTTCGGGGACCCATAGTTCCAGCTTTTGAACGTATTGCAGAGCATCAGCGGCCTTGGGGATCAATTGCAGATGAACGGTGGGCTGGCCATTGAGGTTCGCTGTTCCGAGCACGCTCACCTGGTAGTCCTTTGCAAGTTCCATGCCGGATGTGCCGAATCCGATCATGAGAAACTTGTCGATCTGCTCGCCGTGTTTGGCTAAATCAAACACTTGGACGGTCTTCAGCTTCGGAAGATATTCCTGGTACTTGCGTTTCTCGAAAGTGATAGTCTTTCGGTCCGGCGAAGTAAAATCCACCAGGCCCTGTACTTCGCCCGGCTGAATCTTTTTCATCGTGACGGTTCCGGTTTCTTTGTCGTCTTCGTTCAAAACGTCGGTGTGGGTGACCCAAACCACTTGTGCCGTCATGGCCTGAAAATCGCTCGCGGCTTTGTCCATGCGTGCCAGAACCTGTTGCAGGCTTTGACTCGCGGCGGCGGGCTTGGCAGAGCCGGCCAGCAACAGACACACAATAAATCCCCACAGTCGCGTTTGCATCAATGATTGGATACCTGAAAGTGCCTTGCGGCTTTAAGCACCGAAAACCGTCTTGCGGCTAGGGCGTGGTGAACGCCATGAATCCTTTAATTTCCTGTTCGGAATCGACAATGGGTTCTAAACGAACCACATGGTACTTCTTGCCGGTACGCGCTTGCAGCAAGGTAGCTGCTTCGGCGCCCGCGTGCGTTTTCAGGGGTGTTCGAAAGTTGTTCGGCATCCATCCAGAAAACCGTTGTGCCGCGTTCGGAAGGAAGCATCACGATACTATTGGCGCGCGGCTGATCCCGAAACCACTCCCGCGGCGTCAGAAAAATAAAGGCCAGGATAAGCCCGACCATCAGGTCGTACTGCCAGCCGGCGCGTGGATAATCCCAGAACAGAAAGCGCTTCACCGCGCTCATTGGACTAGCCATGTCCACTTCAGTTTAACATGCGTCCCGGCGATTTCCGTTTTTAGCAATGTAAGTGAATGTAACCAAAAGCTGGAGACTGTTACTTATATTTTCGCAGGACCGCTAGCACGCGGCCTTGGATCTGGACCGAGCCCGCGTCCACCAGGATGGGCTGCATCGAAGCGTTGGCCGGCTGCAAACGGACGCGGCCTCCCGGCTCATGATACAGGCGCTTGAGCGTGGCTTCGCGGCCATCCACCAGCGCGACGACAATCTCGCCATCTTGAGCTTGCTGCGCGCGCTCCACCAGCACGTAATCGCCGCTCATAATGTGGTCGTCAATCATCGATTCGCCGCTCACTTGGAGCGCGAACGTATCGCCCTTGCCGGCGAAGTCGGCGAACTGCAGCGTGTCTTGTCCTTCGATGGCTTCGACAGGCGTGCCCGCGGCGATGCGGCCGGCCAGCGGAATCTCGGTGGATCGCGCCACGGCACGGCCTTTGCGGCGCTCCTGAACGTACTTGGCCGAAACCTCCAGCGACCGGCTTTGATTGAACAGCCGGCGCAGATAGTTGCGCGATTCCAGCGCCTGGATGTGCTTGTGCACCGTGGCGAGCGACGCCAGATGGAGCCCCTGGGCCAGTTCCTCGTAGCTGGGGCTGTAGCCGTGCTCTTCGACGAAGTCCGCGATGAAGTCGAGCACTTCCTTTTGCCGCTTGGTCAAAGCCATGGTTCTATTGTTAGGCGAACAAAAGGCGGAAGTCAAGTGGGGATTGGGGTTTGGCGATTGTTGATCGGTCGGCCTGGACGCAAGAGGGGTAATTTTGTGTTTGGTGATGCTTTTTTTGAGATTCGGCGAAATTGAGGCACGGCTTGGGAAGGAACGGCTAGGAGGACCACGGCGAGACGCATCCGGATAGAGAATATCAATGGGAATGTGCGGCACGACGGCTTGAAGCTGGGGAAATCTTTGGCGTAGAGCAGGATCGAATTCGGCGCAATCGGTGACTCAAGGAAATCATGGCGCAGCGGCCGATGCGTCTCCTGGATTCAGAGCAACTCCGAAACCTTTGGCTCGGAATCCGGGCGGACTCGGAATCCGGGTGGGAAGGATGGGTCTATTAGCGAGGCGTGCATCAACCGCAGGCCTGCGATTCACCAAATCTACAACAGGCGACTGCGAGATTCCAGACCCGGATCCTTTATTTCAATTCGAAAACGGGTCGCGCACTTGCAGACATGACGCATCGCGATATACTGAATCCTATTGCCGGGGCTTTTGTTCGCGAACGGATCGCGAGTCAACTAGGTGCCAGGCAGACGGATTGGAGATCACAGTATGAAACGCACACGATCGATCGTTCTCACTATTTTGGCGGCTTCGGCCTGCGGCGCACTGGCGCAAGCGCAAGATGCCGACGTTCAAAAGGCCCTGCTGGCCGCGCCGGCGCGGGCGAAAAAGGAAGAAATTACCGTAATCAAGTGGAAGCCCGACTTCACCTACGAGACCCTGCAAAAGGGAACGGGCTCGATGGTATGTTACGACCTGTCAGGCTTTCCCGAGCACCCGGCCTTCACGGTGGAGTGCACCAGTATGGCCAATCTGCCTCGGGTGGCGCAGAACCTGAAAGCCGAGGCAAAGGGCGACCGGAAGGCGACGGCGGCTGAATTAATGGCCGAGGAGAAGGACGGCACCCGCGTGAAGCCTGAGTTCGGATCGGTATTTATCCACTTTATGGGACCCGACCAGGAGCATGCTTTCCACCACACCACCATCATGGTTCCTGGTGCAACCACGCAGTCGCTCGGATTGCCCGAGAGTGGCAAGGAGGGCGGCGCGTGGATCATGAACGCGGGCACGTCCACTGCCCACATCATGACGCCGGGCAGCTAGACGCCTGCTTAGTTATACCCGCTTAGTTAAAGAATGAAGCCGCTGATCTTAAGTCTGCTTGCCGTGGTAACGCTGGCCGCGGCGCCGGTTGGCAAGCAGACCTTCGGCGGCGTCATTACGGACAGCATGTGCCCCGACGGCGATCATTCCGAAATGAAAATGGGGCCGACGGATGCCGAATGCACTATCGCCTGCATCCGGGAGCACGGCGCGTCGTACGTTCTGTATGACGGCAAGATAACCTACACGCTGAGCGATCAGAACACACCGGAAAAGTTCGCGGGGAAAAAGGTCTCGGTGAGAGGCACTCTCAACGCCAAAACCAAGACGATCCAGGTGGACTCCATCACCGCGGCCAAGTGATGGCATAAACGGCTTCCGTGACACGGGCGCTTCTGATCGACACCGATACCGCATCGGACGACGCCGTGGCGTTGATTATGGCGCTGCGTTCGCCGAGCGTGCGCGTGATTGCCATCTCGACCGTGGCCGGTAACGTCCCAGTCCAGCAGGCTACTCGGAACGCGCTCTATACCGCTGAGCTCTGCGGCGCGGACGTGCCGGTATTTCAAGGAGCCGAGAAGCCGCTGGTCCGCCGCCTCAGCACGGCTGAGTGGTTTCACGGCAAGGACGGTCTAGGAGATCACGGCTATCCTGCTCCGCGGCGCACCGCGGAAAATCAGCCCGCTGTGGAAGCCATCATTTCCGCCGCGCGAAACAATCCGGGACTGCTGCTGGTTACGCTCGGCCCTCTCACCAACATTGCACTCGCATTAGCGCTGGCGCCGGATTTGGTCAATCACGTGGCGCGCTGCGTCGTCATGGGTGGAGCGCCTTGTTGCGAGGGGAACGTCACCCCGGCCGCCGAATACAACATGTGGGTGGATCCAGACGCCGCGCGCATGGTATTCCGCAGCGGCTTGCCGATTGAGCTGGTGGGCTGGCAATTATGCCGGGGCGACGCGGTTCTGGCCCCGGCGGACATAGAATTCGTCAGTGCTATGGGTACGCCGCTAGCGAGCTTCGCCGTGGAGTGCAACAGCACCGCGCGAATCGCGTACCGCGCGCAAACTGGCCAGGACGGCATTTCGCTGCCGGACCCGGTGGCGATGTCTATCGCGCTCGATCCCTCCATCGGCTGTGAATCCAGTCGCCACTATGTGGAGGTCGAGACAGCGTCCGAGCTTACTCGCGGGATGACCGTTGTGGATCGCCTGGGCGTCGCCGCCGACGAGAGGAATCGCGCGACCTGGGCGGAATGCGGTCCAACGGCGAAAGTCTACTGGGCTATCGATGCGGCACGCTGGAAACAGGCGCTGTACGCGGCTTTGAAGTGATTGCAGTACGATTGATTAACAATCGCATCTCAAAGGACCGGCCTGATGCATCCGCTCTGGCGCCCGTTCGCTTCCTGTCTGCGCTTCTGAACCATGGCGCGTGATGACCAATGGTGAGCGCAATGCTTCAAGGCAGGCCAATGATGAAGGGATGTTGGCGGGCGGGTATCGCGGCGTCACGGCGGTCGCGAAGTAGACATTTCGCGTAGAATTGTTCCATATACGGAGGAGCAGCTATGAAATTGTGGGTGGGGATGGTGTGCTTGGTCTCGAGCGCGTGGGCGGGAGATACTTCCACCGCGCGCATTCAAGAAGCCGCCACCAAAGCGGTGGCGCTCATTCAGAAGAGTCAAAAGAACTGGTACGCGAAGGAGAGCTGCTTTTCCTGCCATCAACAGGTGTTTCCGGCGCTCGCGTTTCGCGTGGCGCGCGAGCACGGCATCGCGGTTGACGAAGCGGCCGCGCACGCCGATGCCGCCGATGCTTTCGGATATTTTTCCAAGTTCGAAAGGGCCGTCGAGTACACCAACATCATTGATCCGGCGCTGAGCGACGGCTACGGCATGCTTGCGGCCAACGCGGCGGGAGTGCGTCCCAGCCTGGTCACCGCCGTTTATGCGCGATTGCTCGCGGCCAGGCAGGAAGCGGACGGTCACTGGGAGACAACCGATAATAGACCGCCCGAGTCCTATAGCCCTTTCACGGCGACCGCGATTGCCATGCACGCAATGCAGCTCTACGGCCATCCCAGCCAAAAGGCGGATACCCAGGCGCGGGTGGCGCGTGCGCGAACCTGGCTGCTCTCCCATCAGCCTCACGCCACTGAGGAGCGCGTGGACCAATTGCTGGGCACCTATTGGGCCGCCGCGGATCGGGCTACGCTCCGGAAAATGGCCGCCGAATTGAAAGGCATGCAGCGCGCCGATGGCGGATGGAATTCGCTGGCGGGCCGGTCGAGCGATGCATATTCCACTGGTCAGGTGCTGGTGGCGCTGCATGAAGCGGGCGGCGTCGCCATCGCGGATCCGGTGTGGCAGCGCGGCATCGCCTACCTGCTGGATACGCAGGTTTCAGACGGTTCCTGGCACGTGGCATCGCGACTGCATCCACCGGCGCCGGTGAGCCCGCCCTACATCGAGACCGGCCATCCTTACGGCCACGATCAATTTATTTCTTCGATGGGCGAGTGCCTGGCAGTGATGGCGCTGGCCACCGCGCTGGGGCCTGGGACGCCTCATCCGCTGGTGCTCAACGAAGCGGAGCCTGCCGGCATCGAGCCGTGGGCCGAAACTATGCTGTTAGGCAGCACCGCCGATGTGAAAAAGCTGCTCGCCGGCGGCTTCGATCCCAACTCCTTCACCCAGTCCGGCAGGCTCACTGCATTGATGCTGGCTGCTCCGGACTTGGCGAAAATGAAGTTGCTGATCGATCGTGGCGCGAATGTGGATGCGCGCTCGAAAGACCGATTTTCCGCGTTGTTAGTCGCGGCGCAATATCCCGGTTCCAGCGCGGCCATGAATCTGTTGCTGGATCATGGCGCCCAAGTCCGGCTCCCGAAGGGCCAGGGCGCGCCGTTGTTCAACGCTTTCCCGATCATGCTGGCCGCGTTTTCCGGTGACTCCGATATCATCGGACATCTGCACCAGGCAGGCGACCGGATCGACGACAAGATGACTTTCGCCGGCCTGTTTCCTATCACCCCTCTGCTGGAGTTGGCGACTACGCATCGAACCGCGTCCGTGCGCGCGTTGCTCGACGCCGGCGCTCAAGTGGACGAAGCCGACGGAGACGGCATCACCGTCCTTTCGTGGGCGGCGATCGCGAACCGCGTCGAGATGGCTCGCTTGTTGATCGAGCGC
This sequence comes from Bryobacterales bacterium, assembly GCA_963776805.1. Taxonomy (GTDB): domain Bacteria; phylum Acidobacteriota; class Terriglobia; order Bryobacterales; family Bryobacteraceae; genus Palsa-89. The sequence continues at coordinate 590,560 of CAVZOD010000025.1, read as the reverse complement.
GGGGCGGACGTGAATCACATCGATAAGAATGGGATGACGCCGCTGCTCTACGCCGCTTCCATCGACTTTGGCGATTCGGCCATGGTGGATCTGCTGCTCCAGTCTGGCGCCCGCACCAGCGCCCGCACTAAGGATGGGCTCACCGCGCTGGGCCTGGCGCGTAAGTACCACCACACCCATTTGCTGACCAGTCTGGAAGGGCAGCAGGCCTCCAGGTAGCCTCAGCTAGCTTCGCCAGAGCTGCTGGGTGGCCAGCCGCGCACCTTCCGCCATGGCGCGGAATTTAGCCCACATCACCGAGGGATGGATCTCGGGCTGATAAGTGGCCTGAGACGAAAAGCCGCAATCGGTCCCGGCGATCACGTTCTCGCGTCCCACCAACCGGGCGAAGCGAACGATGCGCTCCGCAATGAGCTCGGGATGCTCCACGATGTTGCTGGCGTGAGTGACCACGCCGGGGATGATGAGCTTGCCATCCGGCAGCTTCACGTTTTCCCAGACATGATATTCATGCTCATGACGCGCATTCGCCGCCTCGAACGAATAGGCGCCCGCATTCACTTTCAGAATTACGGGGAGCATTTCTTTCAGCGGCGCATCGTGTACGCGCGGCCCTTCGTTGATTCCGTAGCAGGTGTGGAAGCGGACCTTCTCCGGCGGGATGCCGCGCAGTCCGTGATTCACCGCTTCTACATAGTTCTCAGCAGTGCTCTGCTTCTCGGCGGCGCTCAACGGCGAGAAACTGTAGAGCTCGGTGAGAAACGGGTCGTCGATCTGCAGCAGGAAACCGGCGCCGACAATCGCGCGATATTCGCTGCTCAGCGCCTCGGCCACAGCATGCATGTATTCTTTGTCGCCGCTGTAATATTCGTTCTTTCCCACGCCGCTCGGCGCCACCGCCGGCATAAAGACGTCAGCCGGCTCCAGTCCGCGCAGTGCGGCTTTCAGATTTTCGATGTCGCGCTGCACCGCTTCCTGGCCGCGATAGGAGACCGGGCCGGTGCATACGAATGGCACCAGCGGAGCAAGGGTGACGCCCAGCATCGCAGTGCTGAAGTATTGTTTGTAATACTCCGGAAACTCTTCCACTTCGGCCTGAAACATAGCGGCGCGCGGGCCGGGTCTCGGTTCAAAACCGGCCAGCCGTTCGTTCACATACGCGAAGAAACTCGGCTTGCTTTGTTCGCCGTCGGTTGGAATATCGATGCCGCACTCCACTTGCCGGCGGACCATCTCGGAAACGGCGCTCCGAATCCGCGCGGCGTAGGCGCCGGGATCGTAAGGCTGTCCGTTGATTTTCGCCTTCATCAAATCCAGCAGGTCCGCCGGACGCGGCAGGCTGCCGCAGTGAGTGGTGAGGATGCGATTCGTGCTGTGAATCATAAACAAAGAGCGTACTATACTTGACCAGATGCGAAACATACTCGCGGCATTTCTCGTTTGCGCCGGCGCCGCGGCCGCGCAAAGCACCTGCGATCGCGCCTGTTTAAGCGGCATTCTGGATCAGTATCTGAACGCCATGGTGGCTAACGACTCGACCAAGGCTCCCGTGGCGCCCAACATCAAGTACACCGAGAACACGGCCCGCCTGCCGCTCAACGAAGGCCTGTGGTTCACCGCCGCAGGCCTAACCGACTACAAAATCGTGCTGGCCGATCCGGAAGGCGGCGCCGCTGGATTCATCGGCGTGGTGACCGAGCACATGCCGCCCGGACAAGCGCCGCGCAACACGCTGCTGGCGTTGCGCATCAAGGTGGCCAATCGGCTGATCACCGAAGCGGAGGCGGTGGTGGTCCGCAACGTGAACGAGCGGAACATGGCGAATCTGCACACGCCGCGCCCCGCGTTGCTTGAAACGCTCACTCCCGCGCAGCGCCGCCCGCGCGCGGACCTGATCAAGATCAGCAACCTGTACTTCGACGCCATAGAGCAATCCAGCGGCACCGTGGCGCCGTTTGACGACAACTGCAATCGCCTGGAGAACGGCATGCGAACGGCGGGCCCGCCCTTGCCCGGCGCTCCTCCCGGCGGGCGTACGCAACGCTGTGCCGATGGCATGAACTCGGGAGTTTTTCAGGTGATCACGGCCATCCGTCCGCGCCGGGTTCTGGTGGTGGACGAAGAGAAGGGGCTCACCTTCGGCGTTTACATGTTCCAGCACAAAGGGGTCACGCAGATCACGATGAAGGACGGCAGCACGCGCCCGGCGCCCTATTTCGTGGCCCTTCCGGTTACCATGCCGATGGCGGAGGTGTTCAAGATCGTCAACGGCAATATTCGGGAAGTGGAAGCGATCGGCACGCAGATCCCCTTCGGTTTGGGACCCGGTTGGAAATAATTCGCCCGCCGGCTGCTTAGAAGCGCAAAGGGTGCGACGCGCACCACAAGATTGGGCCCGGGACTGCCTCGTGTCGCGCTCCGTTTTGCGCGGGTCCGTCAGGAGAATCCAGCCCTTCCGCCGTCCACAGGCTTGCGGGGCGGGAGTCCAGCAACCGGCGAGAGCAAAACCGCGATGATGCCTGTCAGAAAGACGCCGTCAAACGTACCCGCTCCTCCGATCGACGCGATGGGCGCTCCCAGGCCCTGGACTTTGCCTAAATTCAGCAGATCGGCGCCAATCAATGTCCCCAGGCTTCCCGCGATGTACGCCAGTGGAGCGGCCCGGCGCCACGCCAGCACCATGGCGGCGAAGGCCGCGACCAGCGGTGGGATGAAGATCGGAACGCTGATGCCTACTCCGCGCAGCGGGTAAGCGAAGAGGTGGACGACGATCGCAACGGCCGTCACGGCCACCACTGCGCGCATGTAAAACTTGTTCTTGAACAGGAGGTAGAGCGAGAGGATCACGGGAATCAAGGCGCCGCCGACGTTCACAGCGATAATGGTTCCCGGCGACTCCTGCACAACCGGGACGACGTAGCTGACGCCAAAAAAATCAACCAGCCGGCCTGAGACCATCCGTTCCGGCGGCAACTCAACGACGGGAATATTGACGGCGCTTCCGAGCAGGGAGAACAAAAGCACTGCGAAGACGTATCGGGGAGGCACGCCCATCCGCTCGTAGGCATACTTCAGGAGTCCCAGCTCCACCAATGCAACCACGGCAAAAAAGAGAAGCGTGAGAGCCAGAAGGAAAGGCCACGCCAATGGAAAATAGTGCATCGAGGAAGGCCTCATCAGTCTGCTCCTTGGTGGTCCATAGCAAATGTTCGCGAAAAATGTGCGTTTTTGGCAAATCGAGCGTGGCTCCGCCTTTCGGACGGCCAGCCAGAGAGTGGACGCATCACCTTGATCTCCAATTTCTGAAATCTTCATCGAGACGATCAGGATAGAGAGCGCGCTGTCTGACGCTTCCAACTTTTCCGAAACGAAGGGTGTTCCGGTTGGGTCCAGCAATTGGAAGGGGTGCGCGACGTAGAAGTGGGAATCATGCCGCCCGTCGCGCCTCCCAGTAGTCCTCAAACCGGCCGTTGAGATGGCAGCATCGGAGGGAGACGATGGCGTTGGCACCCCGAACCGTCCAGAACATGCCGGACTGTTTGAGCCGGGAGCCGATCACGGTTTTACAGCCGGCCTCGATTACACCCGAGCCGACAAAGAGGTGCTCGCGTCGAAACTTGGGATAGCGCATGCGCGCCACGTTCCTGTCAAAGTAGTCAGCCTCGATGCGAATCTTTTCGATCACTTCGGGATTGGTGGAAACGATGGAACGAAGGGCACACACCAGCTTCTCGATTTTTCCTTTGTCGAGTAATCTCCGCTGGTGGAGCTTGATCCAAGCTTTCTGGTTGGCCTCTTGATTGGGGTGCAGCCGGCGCGCCAACTCCCAGAGATGTTGGCGCGCGTGATACAGATCGACAATCTGCACCGCGCCGGGAAAATGTTGCTCGGCAAGATTCCAGATCCATTCGGCCCCATCGCCCATGACCACCTTCTTTTGAGCGCGGCTCCAGCCGCGTTTCCAGGCTTCCAGGTAAATACGCTTTCCAAACTCTTCGGCGGTCTCGATGGCGCCGGCGTAGGTAGTGGAGTCAGAATCGCGGATCGGGTAGCCTTCCTGGTCCCAGTCGGTCTGGGTGAAGACGCATCCCAACTTTACTTCCCGCGTATGGGATGACTGGCCTTCGGTCTTGCCTTGCCGACCCACCGTCTCCTTCTTCACCACTGGTATTCCCGTTCCATCCATTTGCACATACAGGATCGGAACCGATTCGCCCACGACCATCGGCAGATTCAACTGCACGGCCCGCTGGATCTCCTCCTGCTCGTCTGCTGCGATGTGTTCTCCGATAGCTTCAGCCGTCCGCTCCACAGCTTTGGTTGTCACCTCCAGATCGGCGAGGAGCTTCATCTGCTGACGGCCGTGGTCGAAGGGCGACCCTTGGCCCACTACCGCCTGCATGCGACGCACCCCAGGAGAGAGTTCCGTGTTCTCGATATCCAGTTCGACATCAGCGGGGAATTGGCCCGTATGGCAATGGGGGCACAGGTAGTAGGGGCGCGACACTTCCGACTTACCTACCGCAGTGAGGACCGGCTTGGAGCGCAACTCCCGATAACGGGCCTGGTGTCCGCAGGCGCAAGCAATGTTGTGTTGGTCCGCAGTCGGGGTTGGGAACTGCAACAGTTTGGTTAGCACTGCCGCCCCCGCCTGATGCATGGCCGAACGCACGGCCAACTCCAGGGCTTCCAGATCCAAACGCCCCGTCTTGCGGCGGGCACCAAAGGCTACGCGCAACAGTTGCTCTACTTCGCGCGTGACTTCCTTTTGGATCGCTTCGACCGTTTTTTTTCCTGGGCTGACGGCGAGTTCTCCTCCACTGGCCGCAACTCGCAGATCTGTTCATTGACATCCAACAGTTGCTCGCCCAGTTCCCGGAAGCGCTGGCACTCGGCGACCTCGCGCTGCGCTTTGGCCAAACTCGCCGGAGAGGAAAACGTCTCGGTGACGGTTTTGCCCTTCACCTTGCGTGTCAGCCGAAAGTAAGGGCCGTGGCCAAGATCACCGGTCCGATGGCAGTGACAGTTAAGATTTCCACAACGACCACTTGTTCCGGTAATGCAGCCGGACCGCATGTCACCCAACTGGACGATCTGCAATTGAACAGTGGCGCGGCGGCTTTCCAGGTCAGCCAGAGAATCGTGCATAAAGTCTCCTGATAAACCTAGCGTGTCACTACGCTCGGTTTCATGCCACCAAAAAAGAAAACTCGCGAATCGTTACGCCCAAGTCGCGCACCCAATTGGAAGGCTCCTCTCAAAACGGCTAGATGTTATGATGGCGGTCGGATTTGCCTTAATCCGTCGGCTCTGGAGGCCTCAAACAGAAACCTAAGGCGAGCGAGACAGCCATTGCGATCACAAATAAAACTGGGAAAAATCTTCGGGATTGAGATCGGGCTGCACTATAGCTGGTTTCTCATCGCCCTGCTCATCGTCTACTCACTCTCTTCGCAGTTCCATGCCAGCAATCCCGGTTGGGGCGATCAGGTGATCCTGACCGTGGCCATTGCCACCGCGATCCTGTTCTTCGTCTCGCTTCTGCTGCACGAACTGGCGCACTCGCTGGTGGCGACGTCCCATGGCTTGCCAGTGCGGGAGATCACGCTGTTCGCCCTCGGTGGCGTCTCGCAGATCGAGAAAAATCCGACCAGCGCCAAACTGGAATTTTGGATGGCGTTCGTGGGACCGCTGACCAGCGTCATCATCGGAGGAATCTGCGTCGGCCTCGCGCGCGCCATCGGACAGCCTTCCTCCGATCCATGGATGGCCATGTTGCAGTGGCTGGGCTACATCAATCTGATGTTGGGAGTTTTCAACCTGATTCCCGGTTATCCTCTCGACGGCGGCCGCGTATTGCGGGCCATCATTTGGTGGAAGACGGGCAACGCAGACCGCTCCACGCGATTGGCCGCGAGAATCGGCCAGGTGGTTGCGTTCGGTTTTATCGCGGTCGGTATTTTTGAATTCTTCGGCGGCGCGGGGTTCGGAGGGCTGTGGATCGCCTTCATCGGCTGGTTTCTGCTGCAGGCTGCGCGTGAGAGCGACATGCAGGTAGGCGTGAGCGATGCGCTAAGAGGCGTGCGGGTAGCCGACGTGATGACGCGCGACTGTCCCACCGTGGACGCATGGCTGAACGTGCAGAATTTCGTCGACGAGAAGCTTCTGCACACCGGGCAGCGCTGCTTCATTGTGATGGAAAAGGGCGAACTGGCCGGTTTGATCACGCCGCATGAAGTGAAGGGGGTGGAGCGGGCGAAATGGCCCTTCACCACGCTGCGCGACATCATGCGTCCGCTGCAGGATTTGCACTCGTTGACGCCGGATGCTCCGCTCCTTAGCGCCCTGGAGACGATGAGCCGCTATGATCTCAATCAGCTTCCGGTAGTTTCCAACAATCATTTGGATGGTGTGCTGTCGCGGGCCAACGTGCTTGGCTATTTGCAGACGCACGCGGAATTGCGAAAGTAGCCGTCGGGCGGGCGCCCGGTTGCTCAGCGGTCCAGTTCAAAAGCGAGATACTGGAACCGTCCATCGCGTTCGATTTGGAGCACCACGGGGTCGCCTGGCTTCATTTGGTTTAGCGCCGTTCGAAACGAATCCAAAAGCGCCACCGGCGAATTATTGAGAGAGTCGATAATGTCGCCCGGCTGCAGGTCGATGGATTGAGATTCGCCTCCCGATGTCCTGGCGGCGACAATCAGCCCGTATTCACGCCTCAGCCCGGGAATCTTGGCCGCGATTTCCTTGTCAATCTCGATACACAAAATACCCAGGCGAGAAACGAGATTCTTTTCCGGGTGAACCAGATGTTCCAGAAGGCTGGCTTTATCCTGACGCTCCCGCACTATGGGATCGACCTTCAACTCGTCCTGGCCGCGCAGAATGCGCAGTTCTAATTCGTCGCCCGCCTGGCGGCGGAAGATGTGATTTTCCATTTGCGCCGCGGACACTATCTTTTCGCCATCCAGAGACAGAATGATATCCCGGCGCTTCAGGCCGGCGCGATCGGCGGGCCCATCCGGCGCCACATCGGACACGATCACCCCGTGGTCGCGAGCCAGCGACAGCCCTTTCGCCATCGCGAAACTAATGTTCTGTGCATAAATGCCAATTTCTCCACGGCTCACGCGCCCATCTTTGCGCAGCTGGCGATAGACGTCCCGGACCGTATTGGCCGGAATGGCAAATCCAACCTCCTCGTTGCCGCCCGATTGGGACACGATAAATGCATTGAGTCCGGCCAATAGTCCGCTCATATTCACCAACGCTCCTCCGCTGTTGCCGGGATTGATGGAGGCGTCGGTTTGAATGTAGACCATGGGATTATACTCACCCATGGCGCGGTCGGGCGAGCTCACCACCCCAAAGGAAACTGAATTCCGCAGCCCCAGGGGCGCGCCAATTGCAAGCACCAGGTCGCCCTGGCGCAGACGATCGGAGTTCATGAATTGCAGCGCAGGCAGCCTCTTTTCATTGACCTTCAACAGCGCGAGGTCCGATTCCTCGTCGATGCCGATAATCCTGGCGTCAACGGTTCGGAGCTGGCTGGGATCATCGGGTGCCTCATCCGGAAGCGATGCTTCCGTCATCACTACCCGAATGGTGACGGCGCCTTTGATGACATGCGCGTTGGTCATGATGTAGCCGTTCGGATCGACGATCACTCCCGATCCAATGGATTTCTCTCGTCCCACGAAGCTCACCGGGTGGCCCGGTTCCGAATCGTTGAGATCGTAGCCGCTGACCAGGATTTGCACCACGGCGGGCGCCACCTGCTGGGACAGCGAGCGCATCTGCCCGCTCATTTCCACCAGTGATTCCGGCCCGCGTGGAGCTGGGGGAAGCTGATCGCCGAACGCCGCCACAGCCACGGCGGCGGACATCACCGCCAGCAGCGGAACGATTTTTGGGATTACCCGGAGAAACGCGCGCCGCTCGAATCCGAAGGAATAGCGGCCGAGGTTGGGCACCAACTGTACCTCAATTTCCCGGAGCGGCAGGGGGACCGGTTTGGTCGGAGGGGGCCATTCCCGGCGAGTACCGCTCCGTCAATTGAAAGTACCGCGCTTTGCGATCCGGTCCCATACTCTGAGGCCAGTATATTCGGACGCTTTGCGTTGGTAGTTCCGGGTTGCTGGATAGGGCTACCGGCGGCCTCCGCCATGACCGCCATGACCGCCACCGTGGAAGCCGCCGCCACCACCGTGGAAACCGCCTCCGCCGCCGCTAAAGCCGCGAGAGCTGCCCCCGCTGCGTCCGCCGCCGAAAGAAGGACTGGAGCGATAAGAGGGCATGCTGCGGGCGCCGCTGTAGCCGCGGCTGTAAGACGGGCTGGAGCGAAAACCCTCGCCACCGAAACCCCGGCCAGCGAATGCCTGACCACCGTACGAACCACTGGAACGATAAGCCGGCGTGCTGCTACCTCCGTAGTTGCGTCCATAGGAAGGCGTGGAGCGATATGCACTGCTCCCGCCATATGTTGGGCTGGTGCGCGAATTCGCCTGAGAACCGAACCCTCCAGACCGGCTTCCAAATTGTCCGCTGCGGGCGGATGTCCCCGCGCCGAAACTCCCGCGATTCCCAAAGCTGCTATTGGCGCCCTGGTTCAAGCGGTTCATCGAGGTTGCACCCCCCAATCTCCCGCGCCCGCCGAAATTACCGCCAAATCGGTTCGCAACGGATTGATTGGGGTACGCCACTCCCATACGGTGCTCGGGATTGTGCGCCCAGGTGGCGCGGCCATCAAATCCACGGCCTTCGAACCCCCGGCCACCAAACCCGCGGCCACCGAACCCGCGAAAGCCGTAATGATTAAAGAAGTACCCGTTCTCGAAAATCGAGCAGTTAAACCAATTGGGGCCCCAACCCCAACCGCCCCATCCCAAGCCGCCAAAGAACCCCCCGATATAAATTCCCGGCCAAAAGCTGAATCCAAAGGCGTCCGGATAATATAAGTCAGGGTAGTAACCGTAGTCGGGCGGTCCCCAGACATATTCGGGATTGTAGTCGGGTACATACACGACATTTGGGTTGGTCGGCTGAATGTCAATCGCGGTCTGGCCTCCCTCGGTATCGGTGGCCACCGTTTCCTCAGTGTTGGAAGCGAGCCTGCCGTTCGCTCGGGCTTCCGCGCGTAACCGCTGCACAGCGTTCATTACGTCGGCCTGCTGCGCCAGAAACGCATTGCCGAGATCGGTGGTCCAGCGAATGTTTGAGGTCAGCCGGTCGATCACATCCGGAAAGACCACCAGCGCCTGGATACTCGGGTCCCAATTCTGCTGGCGCGCAGCCTCCACTAACTGCGCACCTTGCAGGTTTGGATTTTGCTGCAGCCACTGTCCCGCTTCCACCAGTTCAAGTGGGTAAGTGGAAGCCACCAACACCTGGCTTAGAAGCCCGTCGGGATAAAGCGCGATCGGCGCTACCAGGTTATCCAGTTGATCGGGAGAGAGCGGTTGCAGCGGCGGTGGCGCGGCCTGCGGCGGGGGTTGCTGCGCGGCCAAAGGTGCGCCGCCTGAATATAGTATCAACAAAGCGGCGCAAAATACGCTGAGTGCCTGGCGGAGGATTGTGATTCCAACCTTCATTGTTCTGCCTCCCGCGCTAATGAAAGGGACGCACGCCAAAGTTACTTCGGTGCTGTTTGTTTGCCGTTCATCAGCCAACAACTATGTGGCACGCGCCCGGCCAAACTGCCAGTTCCTTGGAATGGCTGGCGTTAAGCGTTTTGCATGTTTCTGTACGCTGGCCGAATACCACCGCATTGCTGAATCGCAGCCAACTGGATCGCAGCCAAGAGCATTTCGCGCCGGGGGGATGCAGGGGAATGAAACGGAAGGAGACTACCGGGCCTCGCGATCGAAAAATACCACGCGCGTGCGATATGTATGGGGACGTGAGGCCGTTATAGTTTACATAGAATCCCCGTACAAGCCGGGCGAGCGCCACAGTCAACCATGACACTCCAACGTGGCGCTCGCCCGGCCCCGCATAGAGCAAATCGTCAGGCCGCACGCACGTTCGCGATCCCAATTACCAATAATGGAAAGGAGCGACGGGCGCAGTTGATTCGGACTTCGCGCGCCCGCCGCGATTGAGGGTTCAGTCAGTTACAGTCTACGTTCTAACTGCCCAAGTGAACATACCAGTTGTCTGGTAATTTAAAGGCCGTTCTCTCGGTAGAAAGCTGGCCGGGCGGTTACTCTTCCTCCTCGTTGTGCTCAATTGCGCGCTGCCCCTCCTTCACCAGACGCGCTTCTTCCTTGCTGGTTTCCGTAACTGCCACGCCACTTTTCGATCCCCCCTCGAACACCTTGCTCAGGAACTCGGTATTTCCATATCTCCGAAAAACGAGCTCCGAATGCCGCGGCCTGTGATTGTCGATGGCCTGCCGTACGCTAAACTCTACAGCGGGCTTGCCGTTGCTGCGGCGGGCGGTCATCACGGAGAGATCCGAATTCTTCACGACCCGGAAGGTATACTCGCCCGGCGGCATGGTCTTGTCGCCAATCACGAAACTGTGGTTGATATGCGCTTGGATCGCATTAGTAATCTGGGCATTTAAACTGAACGCGCCTGCCGCCGCGAAGCAGAAGCCGGCCAGCATGGGCGCTAACGTTCTCATGTAACGTTTCATAAGCATTTCCTCTAATTCTTGGACTATTTCCAAGCCCGCAATGTGACACGCCGGTGCCCGATAGTTGGCGGCGCGAATCTGCGGCAGCAAGCCCTGGCTACCCGTCACGCACGTGCAGAATTACCACGCCGCCGGTATGGAAGGAGCGCCAAAAGGGGAATAAGGTGTAGCTAATGTAGGCCTCAACCGAGCGGACCCAAGGATGAAAAGTCTAAAAAGATGGCTAAGAATTCTGCTGCATCGCAAGCAGCAATCCGTTCGTTCCGCGGAGGACGGTGGCGGGTCGCGGCCGGGTCCGTCTTGCCTTGAAACCCAAGATCGGCCTTGCTTTGAAAATTGGATCGGCGCCTATCGGCAAAAGTTGGATGATGGCCGCGGACAGCGAAGAGACTCGTGAACCATGGCGAGCCCTGAGCTGAAACTCGCGCCGCGCAGGTGTCAACGCCCAAGGCCTTCGGCCGGATTACTCCTGGAGGTCTTCCCATGCTCGCCCTGTGGCGCGCCCTGCATTCCTACTTAGTGGACACTCCCCGGCGCGATGCAGATGACGGCGGCCTGACAGTCCTTCGCACACCGATCGTCGCTCTGGTGGTCAACCATCACGATCGAGAGGTCCTGACCAGCATTTCGGGCCGTGAGCCCTTGGAGGTGCACTTCGCTGAATCGCGCGAGGAGGCTTGGGACGCTGTGCATCGGCTAAGCGCTCCGGTGATCCTTTACGACCGTGACTGGCCCAACGCGGAATGGCGGACGACGGTCCAGGCTTTCGCCTCCTTGCCGCAGCGCTCCTGCGTTATCCTGGCGTCTCGGGTAGCGGATGATTACCTGTGGCAAGAACTCATCCGCTGTGGAGGGCACGACCTGCTAGCCAAACCGTTTCGGGCCGAGGACGCCGCCCGCGCTCTTAAATTGGCGTTGTCATTTTGGACCAATGCCAGAGCCAAGGCGCGCTATTCGACGCTATAAGAAGGCTGAGAGGCGCTGGCCGGCCCGGCGGGCTTCCGGTAGCATGATGTTCTCGGGGACGTCCTATGTGGATTCTGGCTATCTTAGTAGGCGTCCGTTACAGCACCGAACAAAAACAACTTCCCCGATCAAATCAAGACAGCCGGACGCTCACGAATTTGCGTTTCTCATTGGTAGCTGAACAGTTTTTGGCAAGTTATAATTTTGCTGATCCGGCCTGAGGCTTTCGACCAAGATGCTTCCTTCTAACCAGCAGACCACCAGCAGCGATTGCCGCGATCAGGCTTAACGATCCAGGCTCTGGCGTTGCCGATGTTACTGCCGGACCATAGTCAACCTCGGAAAAGGCTATTGCATTTTCCGGACTGCCGATCAGGAAAGCTCCGTCCGAAATCTCTACCGAAGTGAGGGCAGTAGTTGATGTAACTCCAAAGAAGCTTAGTCCGGGAAAATCGCTGCCTGGTATGGTCTCGGTTGTCCCGTCGGACAGCTTCACGGTCAGGTTTGCGGAGTCGTCCCCATCGTAAACGAATCCGAGGGCATTCGTGGCATAGGGCAAGGTAATGAGCAGAGAGGCCGGACCCGCCGGCTCTCCACCTACCCCCAGGGTTGGATCTCCGATCGCGAAACTCGGCACACTCCCTCCGAGCACCCCAAGGTAATCCCCAGAGTTGGTCGGTGCCACGGTCGTGTATGTCACGCCGCTTAGGGTCACGCTAGCACCCACACCGGTGCCATATGTGACGATCCCCGTGGGGGTGGTGACGCCATCGTAATTAACTGTAGTCGCGCCGGAAACAGCAGCCAGCCAGTCAGCTTCGTTGCTGTAAACAGTATCGGCCGGAACAACACCACTTGCGGCAAGCAATACAGCGGCGCACCAAAAAGCATTCTTCATTGGACAAAGACGGCGAAGTGATCTGGTCGGCGACCGAGAGAGCCTGGGCGCGAAGTTTCTGGGAGCCAGCGCCGATGTTGCCGACAAAATCGCCAAGAAGCTGGCCAGCGACTACAAAGCGGCCGAGGAGCGGGTGTCGATGGAACATCAGGATGTCATCACGCCCGCGCAAGGCGTTCCGATCACGCCGGCAAAGGGTGTTCCGGTGGCGTCGAAGTAGACCACCTCAGTTTGACTGCGGAGCGGACTGGCTTATGCCTCGGTTCCGGTGCTTCGCCGCTTACGGCGCGAAAGAATACAAACGCAGATGGCGGCGAGACCCACAAACCAGAGTGAGTTTGGCTCCGGCACGGCGCCAAGATCCGTGAAGTTCGTGCCGTCCGCGCCAATCACGGTACCGCCGCCGGAGTCGGTGACGCTGGTGATCTGAAAGGTGTTGAGGAAGTTTGAGGTATCCGAGGCCATTTCGCCGTCTTTCGCCGCGGCCTGGCTGACGGTTTCGATGCAGCCCCAGAAGCAAAATCTCGCCTCTGTTGTGATATCGAGCGTGTAGGTACCCGCGGCAACGGCATCCTCGAGAGTCAGCGATACGTCGCCGGAGCCGGTGCCGACGTTCCCCGCCCCCTCAAAGGCGTCCGAGCACCCCTCGTTTGTACAGAGAAGGGCGTCGATAAAGTAGCCCGCATAATCACCATCGATATTGCTGCTTGTCCCCTCTACGCTGAAATTGAGCGTCATTGTTCCAGGCGTCGAAACGTTCACCTGGTCCTGGTAGTTGGTGAGCGCCCACCCGAAATTTCCGCTCGCGGTGGTATCGATGCTGCTGTCGCTGGCTGTTATCGTGTCACCGAAGGTAACACCCGATCCCTCCGCGTCTCCGGACACGGTGAAGTTTGAATCGCCGGAAGAGCACGATCCCGAGTAGGCGCCAAGCGTGGCCGATCCGAGGGCGCCATTACAAAAATTCGTGTAAATGCCGCCTGTGATCGTGGCTGCATGGGCGCTCGCGCCGACAAGAACGGCGGCGGCCCCCAATATCCGAATGGTTGCTATTGTAAAGGTTTTCATTTTTCCCTCAGTGGATTTCACAAATAATCCCATACCCAAGTCTCGTGGTTTGATCCGGGATTTCCGTTTTGGTCTTCAGCTATTAAGACTTCGCAAAAACGTGGATGCGGCCAACCTTCGGCCGCCAAGCACCGAGCAATGCACACAAGCAGCGCAACGGCCTGTAGCGAGCGCATTGAGGGTCGATGAACCATTTGCTTGCAATCGCACATAAAGTTCTAGTACCCGCAGAACCCGAATCGGTTTCCTCCGCACCGGCGCTGCGAAGACATCTCATGGAGGTTACCGCATTTGGCTAGCCCTGTCGTCACCCATATAAGGTATGCGCTGAAAGAATTCGACCGGCCCTTACTTTTTGCACCAGCAAGCCGAACGCACTCGCAGATGAACCGACCCGGCTCGATGGCCTCTACATTCGGACGTCGGGAAGTGCGTTGTCAACTCAAATCGCGTATTGCACGCAACTTTACGGCCGGCGCACCGGCACGGAACGCAGGATGAGGGAGATGAGTTCACCTTGTCTCGTGGTCCCGGTCTTTGCAAGAATTCGCTTCAGGTGCGTCCGGACCGTATCAACCGAGATCTTCGCTTCCGCCGCGATTTCCTCAACGCTCTGCCCAAAAGCAAGTTTGCCGGCCACCCGTGCTTCAGCAGGGGTAAGGAGAAATAGTTCGCACAGCACTGGCACGTCGGGTTTCGGCCACAAACCGGCAGCGATTACGAGAATGCTCACGGCCGGCATGGAGAAGCCCAGCGGGATCTCGCCCGATTCGCGTACCGGCATGAGAATCAAACGGTACGGCTCCCCCTTGGATTGCCGCGAGGCCTCGATTCTGCGCAACGGCGCACCGCGGCCAGCGGCGATTTCAGATACCGCCCGCCGAAAAGCGGCGTCCTGACGAGAAGAAGCTATTGCGAGGCGGCCATCCCGAATCGAGAGTCCGTCGCATAAGGCGCCGACCTCTCGCGCCGCGGCGTTGGCGTAGAGCACGCGCGCCGCATGGTCTGTGAGGTACAAAGCGTGGGAGTATCGATCCAGGTGATCGGTAAATATGGCGAGCTTGCGCCGCAGGGAATGGACTTCGCCGTGCAATAGGGCGGCCCTTCTGAGATGCGGCATGAGCGGCCGCAGTACTGCCTTCTCGGTCTCTCCGAAAGGTCCAGCGGCCGCGCCCCGTACAGCGATGATGAGTGACTGCGCGGCGGACGTAGTCAGGACGGTTCCTCCTAGTCCATGAACGGCATTATTAGGGAGATAGAACTCGCGGAACGTGACACTTGCCTCCATCTCTTCCCGCGAACAGAGATCGACGTCGGTTCCGACCACCGACTCTGGCAACTTGGCCGAACCAATTCGCCAGGGATCAATGGCGCCGAAACGTTCTGCATACACCTGGGGTGCCTCTACCGGCCAACCGTGCCCGCAGGAGAACGAGAAGGCCGGCTCCAACAGATCCCGAATCGCAAAATTACCCTTCTCGGCGTGAACGGCCTCGACGAACGCCGCCAGAAATGCCAGCCACCGCGAGGGATCGGTGACGGACTCATAGATAAGGGAGATCAGTTCAGAGGCAGTGAAGGGCTGATCAGTGTCGGGCACCAGACTTTCTTATTATTACCCAGGCAAGGCCCGGCAACTTGACGCCGGGTAGTCCGCTAAATCTGTGCACAGATTTAGCGGACTACCTGACGCCGGGGGAGAGCCCAAGTTCCGGTGGGTGACCCTATTCGCCCGGCTGCCGTGCCTGCAATGCCGCAACGCTAGCTAAAATTTGCACTTTGCGCCGACCTTTCCTGGAAGCAGTTCCCAGGAGCAGGATTGACACCGGCATTGGCAAAATATACGATCAGAAGCGGCGGCAAAGAGGAGGGACTACTATGGCCCATCGCCTGCAAATCACGCTGAGTGCGCTCAGCTTCTTATACGCGGGAGCGTCTGGGGCTTCGGCCCAAAGCGTGGCTCTGGCTGCAAAGACCGCGGCCGGCACGTCCGCCGCTGGTCCCGCGCTGCGGACAGCCGACGGCCATCCCGATCTCCAAGGCTATTGGACCACCGCTACCGTTACTCCGTTGGAGCGCCCGAAGGACCTGGGCACCAAGGCCTTCTTCACTCCCGAAGAGGCGGCGGCTTACGCCAAAAAGCAGCTGGCAATACCGGAACCAACCGGCAAGGGAACCTACGCCGACGTGCACTACAACCTGTCCCAGTTCGGCTTGGAGAAGAGCCAAAACAAAGTTGCGACCGATGTTCGCACCTCGCTTGTTTTCGACCCGCCCGACGGCCGGATTCCTCCCATGACACCGGAGGCTCGTGAGCGCAATGCCGAACGCGCGGCCAAGAACAAGGGCCATGAGTTCGACGGCCCGGAGAATCGCACCTTGGGCGAGCGCTGCATTTTGTGGCCGAACGAAGGCCCGCCGATGATGCCGGTGGGCTATAACAGCAACCTGCAGATCGTGCAAGGCAACGGATACGTCGCCATCTTGCAGGAAATGATTCACGATGTGCGCATCGTTCCCACCGACGGCAGCCCGCACCTTCCGTCCAGCATCCGGCAATGGATGGGGGACTCGCGCGGGCATTGGGAGGGGGACACCCTGGTGGTGGATACCACCAATTTCACCGACAGGACCGCGTTTCGCGGCTCCAGCGAGAATCTGCACGTGGTGGAGCGCTTCCGCCGCGTGGACGCGGACACCGTCTTCTATCAATTTACCGTGGACGATCCTTCCACCTGGACCCACTCCTGGAGCGCCGAGATTCCCATGAGCAAAATCAAGGGCCCGATTTTTGAATATGCCTGCCACGAAGGCAATTACGGAATGGCGAACAACCTGAGCGGCGCGCGGGCCGAAGAGAAGAAAAAGGCTGAAGAACTGAAGGAGCAAGGGGCGAAATGACGAAATACCTCGGCGCTTGTCTGCTATTGGCGGCGGCCGCTATCCCGGTTTGGGCACATCACTCGTTTGCGGCTGAATTCGACGCCACCAAACCGGTGAAGTTGGAAGGCAAAGTCACCAAGATGGAGTGGATCAATCCGCACTCCTGGATTCACATGGATGTCAAGAATCCGGACGGCACGGTGACCAGTTGGATGATTGAAGGCGGCAGCCCCAATTCGCTGTTGCGGCGCGGCTTCACCAAACACTCGCTGGAGCCGGGTACCGAGATCGTGGTGGAAGGCTACCAGGCCAAGGACGGCGCCAACCGCGCCAACGGCCGCGATCTCACATTCCCCGACGGCAAGAAGCTTTTCATCGGCACCAATCCCGATGAAAAGGTGCCCACGCAGTAGATCCGCCGCTCCCAGGTGAACGCAGTCCGTTCAAGGTGCCTCCGCGGAACAATTCCCAGGAGATTTGTTGCGCAGCGATTTCCAGTTCCCAGAAGAAAATCGAAAGCGCTTCCGAATGGCTCGCTGCTCCTTTTGGAGCTGGGGTGAAGAAATCCGCGTACACGCGATCAGATCCCAAACATCGCCGGTCCATGGGTTCACCGCGAAAGAGTAGGTTTGAAGGACGCCAACCCCATCGGGGCCTACCTTGTTAGGACCCCGCCACGCCTGCAGTGTGTAGAACTCAGGTGCCCAAGGATATGGCAATAGCGCGATCTCTACCGAGCCCTTTTTCTCGCCCAGGGCGAGTAGCGCTTGTTGTACGAGCTCGCGCGCGCTTGTCTCAGTAATCTTTCGAGGCCGGAGCTGCGCTGGAGGCTGCCCGCTCGCGGCAAGCGTAAAGACGCCTATGGCTAGAAACTTCCAGCCCACGCGCTACTTCTTCTCAGGCAGCGCGAACACGTAAAGCGCGTTCCCGTACGACGGGTAATGTACATCCGGATCCAGCACCGTGGGAACCATGCGCGGGCTGCCGCCACCCAATCCGCTGGTAACCGCAATGTACTGCCTGCCCGCAATGCTGAACGTCAGCGGGAATCCTTGCACCGACGTTCCCAGGCGCGTCTCCCACAGGACCTTGCCGGTCTTCACGTCGATGGCGCGGAAGACGCGGTCCATGTCGCCCACGAAAGCGATTCCACCGGCCGTCGACAATACGGCGGTCATGAACGGAGAATGCTGCTCGATCTTCCACATTTCCTTGAGCGTCCTGACGTCATAAGCGGCCAGTTTGCCGACGTTCCCGTTCGATCCCGGCGATTCGAAAAAGCGCCGGTTCGCTCCGCCCGCGCTGCCGCCGCCCGCCACCAGGTCGATCTTCTGCGCCTTCATTTCCTGGCAGCTCTGCGCCACGGGAATGATCACCTGGTTGATTTGCGGGTCGTAGGTCATGGCGTGCCAGTTGTGCCCGCCTTCCGAAGTCGGGCAGCTCTGCACCCAGTCGCCGATTTGATTCTCCACAATGTCGTTGCGATAGTGCGGTTCGCCGGTTTTGGGATCGAACGAATCGTAGATGTTCTGGAAGACCGTTTCTTTGTGCCCCAGATACTTGCCGGTCTTGCGATCGAGCTTCCATAAGATCCCCGCTTTGCCAGCGCTGAAGACCAGCTTCTGTCCGCCGTCGTCCACCAGAACGCGCTCGAACACCTCGTCCAGATCCAGCGACTCGCCCGGAGCATGCGAATAATACCAGGCCAATTTGCCCGTGTCGGCATTCAGCGCAACTGTGGAGTTGGCAAATAGCGTCGCGCCGCTGCCCGATTGGCGGCTGGCACGCATCCACGGCTTGGCCTGCGCCACGCCCCAGTAAGTCAAATTGAGATCCGGATCATAGCTGCCGGTGATCCACGTCTCGCCGCCCGCGCGAAACAGATCCGGAAGCTTGCCCCAACTGTCGCCGCCAACTTCGCCCGTCTTCGCGATGGTGTGAAACTTCCAGACCAACTGGCCGGTTTCGGCGTCGTAAGCGCTGATGAAGCACTTCTCCTCCTGGTATTTCGCGCAGCCACCCAGGCCTTGCACTACCTTGCCCTTGATGATGATGGGGCCGCTGCTGGTGCTGTACTTATTCTCGCTGCGATCGCCGATTACGGTGTCCCAGACATTCTTGCCGGTGCGCGCGTCCAGCGCATAGATGTGCGCATCGCTGGTGGTGACATACACCTTGTCGTCGTAGATTGCGAGCCCGCGCTGGGAGCTGCCGGTGGCCGTCGGGCCGATGCGGTTCTCCCAGATCAGCTCGCCCTTGCGCGCGTCCAGCGCCTGCACGATGTTGCCGGGATTCATGATGTACATCACGCCATCGTGCACCACGGGCGCGGCCTGGTTGGTTCCTTCATTCATGGCCCATACCCACTGGAGTTGCAGATCCTTGACGTTCTGCGCGGTGATCTGATTCAGCGTGCTGTAGTTGGTGGCGTGATAATCGTGCCGGATCATCAGCCAGTCGCTGGGGTCGGGATTGCGCAACATGGCATCGGTGATCGGCTTGAAATTTTTCACTTCCCCGGGCACCACCAGCCCTCGCGGCGTTGCCGGAACCGGCGCTTCCGCCCGTCCGCCAAGAGGCTCGCCCGGCGGGGTCCGTGGAATGCCGTTGCCAGCCGACTGCGCTCGCGGGCGTCCGCTGGCCACCGAACGAATCGCAACTTTGCTCGCTGCCGTGAGCGGTTCGTTGCCAGGGCGTGCGCCATTGAATTCCAGGATGAAAGCCGTGACATTGACATACGCCTGCTCGCCCAGTCCGCCAGGATTTCCAGGAGGCATGGCGCCTTCGAGAAACGAAATCAGGTCGCCGGGCGTACGGTCGCCCCAACTGCTCAGAAAGAGTCCGCCTGCTAATGCCGACGCGCTGTTGAGGCCGCTGAGGTCGGCTGCGTGGCAACTAGCGCAGTTAGCCTGATAGGTGGCGCGCCCGGCGGCGGCTTGAGCGGCAGTGTAAGGGCCTGCCCCTCCTGACGGCTGGCCCGTTAACACAACCGCGCCGCACGCGGCAATCGCCGTCATCGCCACCACAAATTTCTTCGTCAGGCTGAGCATGAATGCTGTCTCCTATCTCAAAAGCCAGCCCCACAGCACGCCGTCGGGGGCTTTCTCGCTATAAATCTGGACGTACAGCCCGCCTTTGTGCAGGCTGGTTAATTGTTGGGGAGTGAGTTCGAACGATCCGCTGATGGTTCCGCTAGTGGATTTGGAAATCGTGAGGTCGCCAATAGCGGGCCCTCTCACACCGGCCGCCACGCCGCTATGCAGATCGGCTGTCGTCGCCGGCGCGAGCAGCCCTTCGAAGGAACCGGTGACCACCAGCTTGGTGCCAGTGAGCACCGCGGACGCCGACCCCGAACCCGCCAGAGTGGCGCGTGTCCTGGCGTCGGCCGGCAACGCGGAGAGACGTGTCTTGAAAGTTAGACTGCTTTGCGCGGCGAGCGAGAGTCCCAACACGCCGGTGCAGATTCCCATCACCGCAACTAGCCGATTAAATGTCATTCCGGCTTTTTATTCTACATCCAACTGATACGCCGGGACGCAGGCAAACCACCCATGGGATCTTTCTTAGCGGTGTTGATCGGCGTTCACCTGCGGCCATGGCGAAGAAATCGGGATGGAGTGAACAAACGATCCAATCGGTACCCGGGGTTCCAGCAGGACGCCGTCAAGCGGATGAAGCACTGCCGAGGATATCGGCAAGCTGGCCGAAGAACTTGGAGTGAGTCGCGGAGCCCTGTACTTGTGGAAGCGAAAAGGCGGGGCTTGCAAGCAGCGAGTACGTCCAACGGCTGGAGGACTGTGGCGCATTTCAGCACAAGCCGGTCGGGCCGGCCGTGGGAAAACGGATCGCCTTCGCCGGCTCTTCTTCGTTTACCGCAAAATTCGGCTCGCCTTTCAAAAGGATTCGGGCGTGCCGTTGAAGCGATAACCCACCCAAGGTTCGGTGCTGACAAATTCAGGGTGATCGGGATCGGATTCGATTTTTTTTCGCAGATTTCGGATGAACACGCGCAGGTAGTCCACCTGATCGCCATAGTCGGGACCCCAGACCGCCTGCAAGAGTTCGCGGTGGGATACGGCTTCGTTGGCATGGCTGGTGAGGTAGCGCACCAGATCCAGCTCCTTGGGCGTGAGATGGCTGGTGCGGACGCCATTAAAAGCAGTGCGCGCCGCGAAATCGATCACCAGCTTGCCGATGCGAATGCGCGTGGGAGAGGATTGCGGAGAGGCCGGAACGCGGCGCAGCGCCGCGCGGATGCGCGCCAGAAGTTCGGGTGTGCTGAACGGTTTGTTCACGAAGTCATCGGCGCCCGCGTCCAGTGCCTGCACTTTGTCGGCTTCGGTATTGCGGACGGTCAGCATGATGATTCCCACGCCGGTGCCCGCACGAATCTCGCGGCATACCGCCAATCCGCCCATGCCGGGCATGTTCATGTCGAGCAGCACCAAATCGGGATGATAATCGCGCAGCTTTTCGAGCGCCTCTTCTCCTGTTTTCGCGTCGTCCACTTCATAGCCGGCTCCCGTGAGAGTGGTGCGCATGATGCGGCGAATTTGAGGCTCGTCGTCGACCACCAGAATTCGTCCGGCGCTCATGGGCGCGCTCCTTTGCCGTCCACCGCTTCATATGGCAGCGTCACTCGAAAGGTAGTTTCTCCGGGACGGCTGCTGACCGTTAGCGCGCCGTGATGCGCCTGAATAATGTTGTGCGCGATTGCGAGACCAAGGCCAAAACCGGGTACTTGATTCTTGACGGACGGGCTGCGGAAAAAACGCTCAAACAGCCGGCCCTGTTCCTGTTCCGGAATTCCCTGGCCGCGGTCGGTAATTTCGAAGTTCACCGAGCTGCCGCCGTTGGATACGCGAACGTCAACCGGGGAGCGCGGCGGGGAATATTTGAGCGCATTGTCGAGCACCTGTTTGAGTGCCAGCTTGAGCAGCCGGCGGTCGAGCGAAAGGTGGGGCAGGGAACCTTCCGACCGAACTTCCACCGGCCGGTTATCAATCTGCGTGTGGAGCGAAGCCACCACGTCTTCCATGAGTTCCTTCGGGTCGGTCGGCTCGCGCCGCACTTGAATATGGTCGGACTCCAGGCGCGCCATGTCCACCGCGTCGTCAATGAGCGACTGTAAGTGCCTGGCCTCCTCATCCGCTACCTCCAGCAGTTCGGTGCGGCTCTCTATCGGCTGATCGGGCGACGACAACAGCGACGTCGTGGCGGCGCGGATGGACGTGAGCGGCGTCTTGAATTCGTGCGCCATGGCGTCGATGAGCGTGGCGCGAAGCTGCTCGCTGCGCCGCGCGGCTTCCACCTGATGGGCCAGGTCCTGCGCGCGCGCACGCTCCAGTCCGATGGCGATGAGATTACTGATGCCCTGCAAAACCGAATCCTGCATGAACACGCCCTGGATGGCAAAACTGGCGATGGGTTCCGAACCCAGTCGGACCGCGGTGATCACGCGCTGGTGCTCGGGATCGAAGAAGGAGGTGCCCTGCGAGGCCGCTTCGCGCAACTGATCCTCCATGCCGTCGAAATCCGAAGGGCCGGCGCGGTGGATCTCTCCGCTCCGCTTGTCGTAGAGCACCGCCGCGCGCAGCCCGAAGACTTCCGCCAGCTTGCGCGCGAGCTGTTTGGCGACCGGTTCCACCGGATCGATGAGCAGGATGGCGCGGCTGAAGGTATAGAGGCGCTCGATATCACGCTGGCGGTCCACCGCGTCCAGAGCCTGTTTCTTCACGCGCGACGACAGCCGGCTGGCGATGAGCGCGGTGACGAGAAAGCTGAAAAGCGCAACCCAATTCTGCGGATCGGCAATGGTGAACCTTCCCACCGGCGGCAGAAAGAAGAAATTGAAGGTGAGCGTGGCGGCCACCGAGGCCAGCGTTGCTTCGGCCAATCCCCAGGTGCTCGCGATCGCCAAAACCAACAACAAGTAGGCGAAGCCGACCGTAGTGGGATTATGCGGAATGACGAAATACGCGATGTACGTAACGATAGCGACGCCCACGAGCGAAACCAGCAGGCGCAGCGCAAGCCGGCGCAATGGAACAAACCCCCGCTGTTATTCTATCGCGAGGATTTCGCGGCAGACCCGTTCCGCGGTGGCGGGGGCGAGCAAGACGCCGTTGCGATAGTGTCCATAAGCTAGCCAGAGCCGGCTGGAAAGAACGCGCCCGATGCGCGGGGCAGGGAAGTCAGTGGCGGGCCGGAAGCCGGTCCAAACGGACTCGGGCTTCAGCACGGCCAACGTTGGGACAAGGGCTCCCGCGCGCGCCGCGATGTCTGAAACAATTTTAGGATCGATTGTGCGGTCGTATCCGGCGTCTTCGGTGGAGGAGCCGGCGATGGTGAAGCCGCCGGCGCGCTGAAGGACGTAGGTGTGCTCGTGGCGAACGGTGGCGGCGAGCGATCCGGCGGGGAGGCGATAGCCGAGCAGGTGGCCTTTCACCGGGAAGGAACGCGGGAGCGCGTAGGGCTGCTGATCGATGGTAACGGCGATGCTGCTGGTCCAGGCGCCGGCCGAAAGAACGGCGCATGAGGCACCGAATGCTTGATCGGCTAATGCTTGATTGGAAAGCCACACGCGGGCACCGTTCGCTCCGGCCGCGATCGATGTGACGCGTGAGTCTTCTTGGATTGACACGCCGCGCGCCAGGCAGGCCGCACGCAGAGCGGTAGCGACGGCGGCCGGATCAACGGTGGCTTCGTTGGTGTAGTGAACAGCACCGATCGCGTCGCTGCGGACCAAGGGGACGAGCGCGCGCAGTTCGTCGTGAGCAAGGATGGTAGAGGGAATCCCCGCGGCCCGTTGGGAAGCGGCGCGCCGGGAGAGCGCTTCCAGCTCGGTTTCCGTGATGGCGATTTGTACTGCGCTAGTGCGGCGGAATTCAATAGGAAGGCCACTGTCGGCTTGGAGCGCGGCGGTGAAATCGTCGTATTGCGCGAGGCTGCTCATGGCGAAATCGAGCATAGGGGAAAGCTGGTGAAACTCGCCGCCGGGCGCCAGCATTCCGGCGGCCGCCGAGCTGGCTTCCGAACCAATCTTCGCGGCGTCGATCAGCAGCACGCGGCGCTGTTCACGCGCGAGCCGCCAGGCGATGGACGCGCCGATGATGCCGCCACCGGCGATAATGACGTCGTAATCAATCGGCATGACAGGCGCTAAAGAACCAGCGCGCGCCGGAGTGCGTCTTCCACCTGTGCCATGCGGGTGGGCGGCAGGACGCCGGCTCGGCTCGCCACCGGCTCGCGAAAGCGTGAGTGATCGAGCGAACGCACTTGAAAGCAGAGAAACACTGTGTCCTTGGGCAGCCCGCTTTCGGCCGCCGTAACGCGGATGTTCGTGGGATAATCGCGCGATACGTTTTTGGAATCAGTGCCGGCGACCACGGTCACGACTAGTGGTTGAGCGTTGATTGTGTCTCCCGAAACTACCAGGACCGGCCGCTTGCCTGCCTGTTCCCTTCCTTTGGCCGGATCGAGCGAAACGAAATAGATTTCGCCGCGTTTAATCATCCGGCAGACCATCCAGCTCCGTGTGAGCGAAATCGCGCGCAATCGCCCGGCACTCGGCCTGAATCTGCGGGTCGGCCGCCATCTCTTGCATGGCTCGCTCGAACGCGTTGGCACGCTGGGCTTCCGCGAAATCTCGCAGAGCGGTGCTTACGAGGCGGTTGAAGTTCTGGCGCAAAGGAGCCGGGGCTACCGACGTGACTTCATCAACCAAAGCGCGCGGAAGAGCGACACTGCGGCGAACAATGGGAGCTGGCTTTTTGGCACGCCTCATAGCACACCTATCGTAACACTGTGAAGCACACCCAGCTTTCGATCATCACGCCCCGATCGGCGCCTCATTTTGGAGGTGTTTCCAAAACAACCGATCGACGTTCATGCGCCTCGTCTCTGCTAAAGCGCTTGGACGCATCAATCGAAACACCGAGATCGCGGGGCAAGCCCTTCCATTCTTCGTAGGCGCGCCAGTACGCGCGGGACATTTCTTTATGGAGCAGCTGGCCGATCCATTTCGAAACTGAAGTGCTCTCGTCAGCGGCCTTGCGACGCGTCCATCGCAGGATTTCCGGATCGGCCGAAATGGTAATTCTCGTACCCACGCCACGAGTGTAACGCGCCTTAGACTCCGAGCTTTGTGGTGGACAACGAGTCTGGATCGAGACACTCGGTGAGACTTCGAAAATACGAGAGCCGGCCGAAGCCGATTCATAAGGGTGTGAACTTCAGAACCTATCGTTCGATATTAATCCGCGACCGCAATAGCCCGACCTCCCGGAGGGTCAGCCTGGAATGGAAAAGGCGGACCTCGAAAGGCCCGCCTCGTTTTTTGGGATTTTCGCCCGATTACTCCGCGAGCGTCTCTTCGCCCGGTTCCTCGGTCAGGCCGCCCGCGTAGACGCTGCGGGCTTCGTCTTCGTAACCACCCAAATCGCCGGCGAGCGAAACTTCTTCCGCGATGGGCTCTTCTTCCACCACGTCTTCGCCCGCGATCTTGACGCCGCGATAGTATTCCATGCCGGTGCCGGCTGGAATCAAGCGGCCCATGATCACGTTTTCCTTCAGGCCCCGCAGGTAGTCCACCTTGCCGTTGATGGCGGCTTCGGTCAGCACGCGCGTAGTTTCCTGGAAGGACGCGGCCGAGATGAACGAATCGGTGGAGAGCGACGCCTTGGTGATTCCGAGCAGCACCGGCTTACCCGTCGCCGGACGCCCGCCCGCTTCCACCACGCGCGCGTTCTCTTCGCGGAACTTGAACTTGTCGACGACTTCCTCAGGCAGGAACTCGGTGTCGCCGATGTCGTCCACTTTCACCCAGCGCATCATCTGCCGCGAGATGACTTCCAGGTGTTTGTCGTTGATGTTGACGCCTTGCAGACGGTACACTTCCTGGATTTCGTTCACCAGGTATTTCTGCAGTTCTTTTTCGCCGAGCACGGCCAGGATGTCGTGCGGATTGCGCGGACCGTCCATCAAGGGATCGCCCGCTTTCACCCGCTCGCCCTCCTGCACGTTGATGTGCACGCCGCGCGGAATCGCGTAATCTTTCTGCTCTCCGTCGTCGGCGGTGATGCTGATCTTGCGCATGCCCTTGGCCACTTCGCCGTAACGCACCACTCCGTTGATCTCCGCGATGATGGCGGTCTCGCGAGGCTTGCGGGCCTCGAACAATTCCACCACGCGCGGCAAACCGCCGGTGATGTCCTTGGTCTTGGTGGTAGCGCGGGGGATCTTCGCGATCACATCGCCCGCGTGAGCGTCTTCGCCATCGGTCACCATCAGGTGAGCGTGGGTAGGCATGAGGTAGCGTTTTTCGTCCGACCGGGACCCGCCGTCGGGCCGCATGATGACCGTCGGGATGCGTTTTTCATCAGGCGAATCGGTAACCACCCACTGCGACATGCCGGTGATTTCGTCCACCTGCTCTTGCAGAGTGATGCCTTCCGTCAAATCCTTGAAATGCACCTTGCCGCTGACTTCGGTGAGGATCGAGAACGTATACGGATCCCATTCGAGCAGGATGTCGTTGTTCTTCACCTTGGCGCCGTCTTCAAACAGCACCTTGGCGCCGTATACAACCGGATAGCGTTCCTTCTCGCGGCCCTTATCGTCGATAATCGCCAGAATTCCGTTGCGATTCATCGCGATCAGCTCGCCTTTCGCGTTGCGAACCGTGGTGACGCCCAGGAATTTGATGAAACCGTCCGAGTTGGCATCCTGCTTGGATTGCTCGCTCGATCCGGTGGCCGTTCCGCCGACGTGGAAGGTACGCATGGTGAGCTGCGTTCCCGGCTCGCCAATAGATTGCGCCGAGATGATACCCACCGCTTCGCCACGCTCCACCATTCTGCCGGTGGCCAAATTGCGGCCGTAGCAGAGCTGGCAAACGCCGCGCTTCGATTCGCAGGTCAGCACCGAGCGGATCTTCACGCGCTCGATACCGGCCGCCTGAATCGCGCCCGCCAGGTCCTCGGTGATTTCCTTGTTGAGGCCGACGATCAGGTTGCCTTCATAATCGAACTGGTCTTCGAGCGCGACGCGGCCGACGATGCGGTCGCGCAACGGCTCGATGATTTCGCCCGATTCGATGATGGGTTCGACGTAGATTCCGTCGCTGGTGCCGCAATCGGTTTCAGTGATGATAACGTCCTGCGCCACGTCGCAGAGGCGGCGGGTGAGGTAACCGGAATCGGCGGTTTTGAGCGCCGTATCGGCCAACCCTTTGCGCGCGCCGTGCGTTGAGATGAAGTACTGCAACACGTCCAGCCCTTCGCGGAAGTTGGCCGTGATGGGCTGCTCGATGATCTCGCCGGAGGGCTTGGCCATCAAGCCGCGCATGCCGGAGAGCTGGCGGATCTGCTGTTTCGATCCGCGGGCGCCGGAGTCGGCCATGATGTAAATGGGGTTGAG
The DNA here is from genome assembly GCA_963776805.1 of Bryobacterales bacterium. GTDB lineage: Bacteria > Acidobacteriota > Terriglobia > Bryobacterales > Bryobacteraceae > Palsa-89. The sequence continues at coordinate 563,687 of CAVZOD010000025.1, read as the reverse complement.
GTAACGGCCCGTGCGGTCGTCCTCTTCCATGGATTTGAACATTTCCTCGGCCACGCGTTCGGTGACCTTGGACCAGATCTCGATGATCTTGTTGTAGCGCTCGCCCTGCGTGATGGCGCCTTCCTGGTATTGCTGCTGGACTTCGATGACCGCCTTCTCGGCGTCCTTCACCAGCTTGGGTTTCTCTTCGGGCACCACCATGTCGTCGATGCCGATGGAAATCCCGGCGCGCGTGGCGTAGAGGAAGCCGAGCTTCTTCACTTCGTCCAGCATCTGGACAGTGATCTGCAGCCCGTACTTCAGATAGCAATACTGGACCAGCTGCGTGAGACCCTTCTTCTTGAGCAGCCCATTGACGAATGGCATGGGGTCCGGCAGCACGTCATTCAAAATGACGCGGCCGACGGTGGTGTCCATGTACTGTTTGTTGAACTCGATGGGCTCGGTATGGATGACGTTCTGGTTGTCGAACGCCTTCATCAAATCGATCACCTTGCCGGTATGGCGTAGCTTGATCGGCGACAGCGTTTCCACTTCGCCCATTTCGAGCGCAATCAGCACGTCGTCGGTGGACGCGAAGGTGCGGCCTTCGCCCTTGGTTCCCGGACGCGCTTTGGTGAGGTAGTACAGGCCCAGCACCATGTCCTGCGTAGGCACTGCGATGGGCGCGCCATGCGCCGGCGACAGAATATTGTTGGCCGAAAGCATCAGCGTGGAAGCTTCAATCTGCGCTTCGGGCGACAGCGGAATATGGACGGCCATCTGATCGCCGTCAAAGTCGGCGTTGAACGCCGTGCAAGTCAGCGGGTGCAGCTTAATGGCCTTGCCTTCCACCAGCACCGGCTCAAAAGCCTGGATGCCGAGGCGGTGCAGCGTGGGCGCGCGGTTCAACAGGATGGGATGGTCTTTGATGACTTCTTCGAGAATGTCCCAAACCACCGGGTCCTGCTGCTCGACAAGTTCCTTCGCTTGTTTAATGGTAGTGCAATGGCCGCGCTGTTCCAGACGATGATAGATGAACGGCTTAAACAGCTCCAGCGCCATCTTCTTCGGCAGACCGCACTGATGCAGCTTCAGTTCCGGACCAACCACGATCACCGAACGGCCGGAATAGTCCACGCGCTTTCCGAGCAGGTTCTGGCGGAAGCGGCCCTGCTTGCCTTTGAGCGTATCGGAGAGCGACTTGAGCGGGCGATTGTTGGCGCCACGCAGAACGCGGCCGCGGCGCCCATTGTCGAACAGCGCGTCGACGGCTTCCTGCAGCATGCGCTTCTCATTGCGAACGATCACGTCGGGCGCGTGCAGCTCAATCAGCTTCTTCAGACGGTTGTTGCGGTTGATCACGCGGCGGTACAAATCGTTCAAATCGGAGGTGGCGAAACGGCCGCCGTCCAAAGGCACCAGGGGCCGAAGCTCCGGCGGGATCACCGGGATTACGTCCAGGATCATCCACTCGGGTTTGTTACCGGACTTGCGGAAGCTTTCCACCACGCGCAGGCGCTTGGCGTATTTCAGCTTTTTCTGCTGCGAGACTTCCGTCTTCATGCGCTCCCGAATTTCGAGGCTCAACGATTCCACGTCGACCTTCTTGAGCAGTTCCTTGATTCCCTCGGCGCCCATCATGGCGACGAATTTTCCCGGGAATTCCTGATCCAGCTGGCGCTTGCGCTCGTCGGTGATCACTTCGCCGCGCGAAAGTTCGGTCACTTCGCCCGGATCCACGATGACGAAGGCTTCAAAATAGAGGACACGCTCCAACTCGCGCAGCGTGATGTCGAGCAGGTAGCCGATGCGGCTGGGCAGTCCCTTGAAGAACCACACGTGCGAGCAGGGGCTGGCCAGTTCGATGTGTCCCAGGCGCTCGCGGCGGACGCGCGACAGCGTCACTTCCACGCCGCACTTGTCGCAGATGACGCCGCGATGCTTCATCCGCTTGTACTTTCCGCACAAACATTCCCAGTCGGCGATGGGGCCGAAAATGCGCGCGCAAAACAGCCCGTCGCGCTCGGGCTTAAAAGTCCGGTAATTGATGGTTTCCGGCTTGGTGACTTCCCCATGCGACCAGCTTCGGATCTTTTCCGGAGAGGCGAGACTGATCCGGATGGAATCGAAGTCGGCGATCAAATTTGCTCTGTCATACGGAGAGGATCGATACATGTAATCTCCTATAAAAACACTTCACAGCCACAGATGAACACCTGCGTCTATCTGTGTTCATCCGCGGCTTGAATCTCTAGTCGGCCGCGAGCGCCGTATCCTGGATCTCGCGCGGCTTCTTCATTAACTCCACATCCAGACACAGCGACTGCAACTCGCGGATCAGGACGTTGAACGATTCCGGCACGCCGGGCTCGGCGGCCGCTTCTCCCTTGACGATCGCTTCGTAGATCTTGGCGCGTCCGTAAACATCGTCGGACTTGGCCGTCAGCAATTCCTGCAGAACGTAAGCGGCGCCGTACGCTTCGAGCGCCCACACTTCCATTTCTCCGAAGCGCTGTCCGCCAAACTGGGCCTTGCCGCCCAGCGGCTGTTGCGTGATGAGTGAATAAGGACCGATGGACCGGGCGTGGATCTTGTCGTCCACCAGGTGCGAAAGCTTGAGCATGTAGATGTAGCCCACGGTCACGGGTTGTTCGAATGCCAGGCCGGAAAGGCCGTCCCAAAGCTGGACCTTTCCCGAACTCGGCAGGTTGGCCTGCTTCAGTTGCGCCTTGATGTCTTTCTCGGTTGCGCCGTCAAAAACAGGTGTGGCAAAGTGGAGACCCAAAGCCTGCGCGGCCCAGCCCAAGTGCGTTTCCAGAATCTGGCCGACGTTCATACGGGAAGGAACGCCCAGCGGATTCAAAACAATTTCTACCGGAGTTCCATCGGGCAGATACGGCATGTCCTCTTCGGGAACGATGCGCGCGATCACACCCTTGTTGCCATGCCGGCCGGCCATCTTGTCGCCGACCGAAAGCTTGCGCTTCATGGCGATATAGCACTTCACCAGTTTGATGACGCCGGGAGGCAGTTCATCGCCCTTGCGCAGCTTTGCGATCTTCTCTTCGGTGATCTTTTCGAGCACCGCGATCTGGCGCGAGGTCATCTCCTCGATTTCGTCGATCTGCTCGTTCAGGCGGACGTCTTTGTTCGCAAACTTGACGCGCTTCAAATCGCGCGCGCGCAGCTTTTCCACCACGTCGCGGCGTCAGCTGCAGCCCCTTGGACACCAGCTTTTTGTTGGTCTTTTCATCGTGCAGGTCGGCCAGCACTTCTTTGCCTTCCAGCAGATCGGTGAGACGCTTGGCGCGCTCGTCGTTCAAAATGCGCTTTTCGTCTTCCAGGTTCCGGTGCAGCCGCTCCACCTGCCATTCGAGAATGGCTTTCGAGCGTTCGTCCAGGTCCGCGCCCTTGCGCGAGAAGACCTTGCAATCCACCACGGTCCCTTCGATTCCGGGCGGGCAGTAGAGCGACGCGTCCTTCACGTCGCCGGCCTTTTCGCCGAAAATCGCGCGCAGCAGTTTCTCTTCCGGCGTGAGCTGCGTTTCGCCCTTAGGCGTCACTTTGCCCACCAGGATGTCGCCCGGCTTCACCGTAGCGCCGATCCGAATGATGCCGCTCTCGTCCAGATTGCGGAGGAATGCTTCGGCGATGTTCGGAATATCGCGCGTGATTTCCTCGGGCCCCAGCTTGGTGTCCCGAGCTTCGATTTCGAATTCTTCAATGTGGATCGAAGTGTAGTAGTCTTCCTTGACCAGCTTCTCGGACACCACGATGGCGTCTTCGAAGTTGTACCCGCGCCAGGGCATGAAAGCCACCAGCACGTTGCGGCCAAGAGCCAGCTCGCCCATGTCGGTGCAAGGACCGTCGGCCAGCACGTCGCCCTTCTTCACCCGCTGCCCTTGAGCCACGATCGGCTTCTGGCTGATGCAGGTGTTCTGGTTCGACCGCTTGAACTTGGTGAGCTGGTAGATATCGGCGCCCACCTCGCGCGATAGCTGCCCTTCGTGCGCTCCGCCGCCTTCCACGCGGACGATGATGCGTTCGGAATCCACCGAATCCACCACGCCGGAACGTTTGCAGATCACCACCGCGCCCGAATCGCGCGCCGTGACGTTCTCCATCCCGGTTCCGACGAAAGGCGTTTCGGCGCGCAGCAGCGGCACGGCCTGGCGCTGCATGTTCGATCCCATCAGGGCGCGGTTGGCGTCGTCGTTCTCGAGGAAGGGAATCAAACTGGCGGCCACCGAGACCAACTGTTTGGGGCTGACGTCCATGTACTCCACTTCGTCCTTGTGCTTCAGCACGAAGTTGCCGGCCTGCCGGGCGTTCACCAGCTCGGGCACGATGTGGCCCTTTTCGTCCAGATGAACGTTGGCCTGCGCGATCAGGTACTTGTCTTCTTCCCAAGCCGACAGGTAGTCGCAGTGGGCTTCGAATTCGATCGGCTGCTTCTTGGCGCCGAGGTCGCGATTGGCTTTGTCCACTTCGGAGCGCGTCATCACGTCTCCGACCTTATAAGAGGAATCGCCCGGATTCAGAATCCGGATTTCATCGATCACCGTGCCCTTCAGAACGCGCCGGTACGGGCTCTCGATGAACCCATATTCGTTGATGCGCGCGAAGCACGAAAGCGATGAGATCAGGCCGATGTTCGGGCCTTCCGGCGTCTCGATGGGGCAGATGCGGCCGTAGTGCGTGGGATGCACGTCGCGGACTTCGAATCCGGCGCGCTCGCGGGACAGACCGCCTGGTCCCAGGGCCGAAAGACGGCGTTTGTGCGTGATCTCCGACAGCGGGTTGGTCTGATCCATGAACTGCGAGAGCTGGCTGGAGCCGAAGAACTCGCGGATCGCGGCCATGACGGGCTTGGCGTTCACCAGGTCGTGCGGCATGGCCGTCGACATTTCCTGGTACACCGACATCTTTTCTTTGATGGCGCGCTCCATGCGCACCAGGCCGATGCGGAACTGATTTTCAAGCAGCTCGCCCACCGCGCGAACGCGGCGATTGCCCAGGTGATCGATATCGTCGACGGCGCCGATGCCGCGGCGCAGCTTCAGCAGGTACTTGATGGTGTCGATGAAGTCCTTCTGATCGAGCGTCCGCTTGTCGAGCGGCGCGGCGTCGATTTTGTCGTACAGCTTGATGTTGAACTTCATGCGGCCCACGCGCGAAAAGTCGTACTTGCGCGGGTCGAAGAACATGCCCTGGAATAACTGTGTGGCCGTGTCGAGCGTCGGCGGATCGCCCGGACGCAGCTTGCGGTAGATTTCGAGCAGCGCGTCGTTCTGGCTCTTCACCGGATCCTTGCGCAGCGTGACCGAAACCACGTTGCCCACTTCGTCGCGCTCGGCGAAAAACACCTCAAACGACGTGATGCCGTTGTCCAGCACCTTGTCGATGTTGGTGAGCTCCTGATTGGCTTCCACCAGCACTTCGCCGGTGGACATGTCGATCACGTCCGCCGCAATGTAGGCGCCTTGCAGGTCCGTCCGATCGATTTCCACGTGCTCGATCTTGGCCTTGAGAATCGCCTCGTAGAGAGACTTGGTGATCTTGCGTCCCTGCGGAACGATGGTTTCGTTCTTGCTGGCGATGGCTTTCGAAAGCTTCAGGCCGACCAGGCTGTCGGAGACCTTCCAGAACAGCTTCTTGTCCTTGACCGACGATTTCGCTGACGGTGTAGAACGCCTTCAGGATCTCGGCGTCGCTCTTGAGCCCCAAGGCGCGCAGGAAAACCGTGCCGTAAAATTTGCGTTTGCGGTCGATACGGACGTACAGCAGATTCTTGTTGTCGTACTCGAACTCCACCCAGCTTCCCCGATAAGGAATGATCTTGCCGAGAAAATAGCCTTGTGCCGGCACGCGCTCGAAGAATACGCCGGGCGAGCGGTGCAACTGCGAAACGATGACGCGCTCGGTCCCGTTGATGATGAAGGTGCCGTTGTCGGTCATCAGCGGAATTTCACCGAAGAAGACCTCCTGCTCCTTGATGTCGCGGACCGTCTTGGCGCCGGTTTCGGCGTCCTTGTCATAAACCGTCAGCCGGATGGTTACCTTGAGCGGCGCCGCGTAGGTCATGCCGCGCTCTTCGCACTCGGCCACGTCGTATTTCAACTGCAGCCCGACCGGATCGCCGCAGCGATTGCAGAAGGTGACGATATTCTTGTTGAACGTTCCGCAGCGGTGGCACAGCACGTCGCCGACATGGAACGGATCGGTCTTGATGGTGGCGCCGCAGCTTGGATTGCGGCACGTGGAACGCAGGTGATGCAGCCCTTTCAGGTTGCCGCACTTGCACTCCCAGTTTCCGATCGCATAGTCGACGAACTCCAGCTGGCTCAAGCCCCGGAAGTCGGAAATCGGAAAAACCGAGTTGAACACGCTCTGCAGGCCGGTGTCTTCCCGCTCGCCGGGAAGCAGGTCCATCTGCAAAAACCGCTCATATGATTTCTTCTGAACTTCAATCAGATTAGGGATCGGGATGGAAGTCTTGATGCGTGAGAAATCCATTCGCTCGCGCGTAACGACGTTAGCCAGATTTTCCATTTTTACTCCTACGGCCGATGGTCTCTCGACTCATTCGCTAGAACAAACTCTGCGCAGCAAACCTGCGAAGACAAAACAACCGCTGCCGCCTCCCCGCCTCTGTTCAAGGACGCCCCGGCCCGGATCGCGAGCCAAAGGCCTTAGGGGAAGATCGAAAACAGCGGGACACTAGACAACTGGCAGCGGAAGACCGGGGCCATACACGCCCAGTTCGCCAAAATAGAGCGGGGCAAAAATGCGCATGGCAAAGCCCTGTGCCCGCCTCAGGAGAGGGCACACCAAGTCCAAAGGATGTTTGGTTCACAAGAGCAAGAATCCGGGTCGGTCTCCGGCCAGTAACAATCTAACTTTAGCAGACCGATCTAACGTTCGTCAAATCGGCCGTGCTGGGGCCAAAAAGCAGGACAGCGGGAGCAGCCGGTCTCGGTCACCCGACAACGTACTCCCAGGAATCCAATAAGATACAGGCAAGCCGCCGGGAGGCAGCTACTTTACTTCTGCTGTGCTACTTCACTTCCACAGTAGCGCCGGCGTCGGTGAACTTCTTCCGGATGGTCTCAGCTTCTTCCTTGTTGACGCCCTCTTTGATCGGCTTTGGGCGCGCCGTCCACCAGATCCTTGGCTTCCTTGAGCCCCAGGTTGGTGACTTCACGCACCGCTTTGATGACGTTGATCTTGTTCGCGCCAGCCGCGGTAAGGATCACGTTGAACTCGGTCTTCTCTTCCACCGCCGGTGCAGCCGCTGCGCCGCCGCCCGCCGGAGCCGCCGCCACGGTAGCCGCCGCAGCCGACACGCCCAGCTTCTCTTCCAGCAATTTAACGAGCTGCGATGCTTCGAGCAGCGTCAGCCCTTGAATCTGTTCCGCAATCGCGTTGATGTCCGCCATGATCTTTTTCCTCTACTCTCTCTATGCAAATCTGCTTATTGTGAAAACTTGTTTTCCTTGACCGCCTGATCTACCACCACCGCCAGGTTGCGCCCCACGCCCCCGAGCGTGGTGACCAGCCGCTGCGCCGATGCCTGAATCAGGAAAAGAACTTTCGCCAAAATCTCTTCGCGCGACGGCAGAGAGGCTAGCTCTTGAATCGACTTCACGTCGATTGCCCGGCCCTCCACCAAACCAGCCTTGAATGTAAAAGCCGGATTGGCCTTCGCATAGGCAGTGAGCGCCTTGGCCAGCGCCACCGGATCTTTGCTGGTGTAGGCCATCGACGTCATGCCCACCAACTTGCTCATCAGATCTTCAGCCGGGGTGCCCTCCGACGCCTTCTCGGCCAAGTTGTTCTTGACCACCTTGTAATTGCCACCCGCGCCGCGCACCGTCTTGCGCAGTTCGAAATCCTGCTGCACGGTCAGCTTCTCGAACCCGGTGACGAAGATGTTCTGCGCTGCCTCGAAATCCTTCTTCAGCGCTTCGAGATCTTTTTCTTTGTCCGACTTCTTCTTCATGTTATTTCTCCGTCAGATCTGCTTGGCGTTGAACGCGGTGACATCCAAATGGACCCCAGGCCCCATGGTGGAGCAGATGGTCACGCTCTTGACGTACTTGCCCTTGGCCGCCGAAGGTTTGGCCTTGATCACCGCCTGAATCAGGCTGTCGGCGTTTTCGAGCAGCTTGCTGGTTTCAAAGCTCACTTTGCCGCAGGGCACATGAATGACGCCGGTCTTATCCACGCGAAATTCCACCTTGCCGGCTTTCACTTCCCTGACCGCAGTCGCGATGTCGGTAGTCACCGTGCCGGTTTTGGGATTGGGCATCAAGCCGCGGGGACCGAGCACCTTGCCCAGGCGCCCCACCGACCGCATCATGTCCGGCGTGGCGATGACGGCATCAAAATCGGTCCAACCCTCGCCCTGGATCTTGGCCACCATATCTTCGCCCCCGACAAAGTCGGCGCCGGCCGCTTCAGCTTCCCGCAGCTTGTCGCCTGAGGCGATGACCAGAACCTTTTTCGATTTTCCCAGGCCGTTGGGAAGCACCACGGTGCCGCGCACCATCTGATCGGCATGCTTGGGATCCACGCCCAGGCGCATGTGCAGCTCAACCGTCTCGTCAAATTTGGTGAACTTGACCTTCTGGACCAGCGGAACCGCGTCGTGCAGGGTGTAGGGGCGTTGCTCTACTTGTTTGGACGCAGCTTCAAACTTCTTACCGTGTTTCGACATACTCCCTCATTGGTGCAGACGGCAGCGGCTAAATTCTTAAAGACCCCTGCCTCCCACTGAGATTTAAAATGTAGTGCGTTTAAGCGCTTTCCACAGAGTACCAAACTCGAGACGCTTTGTCTACGCGTATTTGCTGATCCGGCCTGAGCGTGCAGCCTGAGAATCGACAGATGAGGTCCAGCACCGCGCATCCTCTCATGTAGCGGATAATTGGTTTATGGACGAACGCGAGGCGATGCGCCGCTGGGTCGAGACTTGGAAGGAAGCCGGTCCGGCCTTGGAGGCGATCCTTCGGAAGGAAATCGAAAAGATTGACGTCCACGAAGATTTGGCCGCTTTGGAAGGCGCCTTCAACTACGCGACGCGAAACGTCCCGCCCGATACGACATCTGGCTTGGTCGAGATGCAGGCCTGGTTCGCCAAGCTTCGCCGATGATCGAGCTGTTCGAATCAGCCAAGAAGCTCCAGGAGTTGTGCGATCAAAAACGATGGCGCTCTTGCGTGATCGGAGGCATAGCGGTCATTCGATGGGGCCGTCCTCGCGTGACGCGCGACGTGGATATCAGCATTCTCACAGGGTTTGGCGGCGAAGAGGAAGTGATTGACACGCTACTCGCGAAATACCCCGCCAGGATGCCCGACGCGCGGGAATTCGCCCGCAGCAAGCGCGTTCTTTTGCTTTACTCATCGGCCGGAACAGGTATCGATGTTTCGCTGGGTGCGCTGCCCTTTGAGGAGAAGGTGGTAGACCGTGTTTCCTCTTTTGCTTTTGCTCCTGACCTGGAACTTCGAACCTGCCGCGTCCCGGTGACATCAGAGATCTGGAGGGCGTCGCCATTCGCAATCGCACCCATTTGGATTGGGGCTATATAGAAGAACACTTCAACCGCTTGCCGACCTTAAGGAGGAGCCGGAAATCCTGCAAGCGATGGAACGGCTGCGGAAACTTTAGACTACGTCTACGCCCATGCTGCGCGCGGTTCCCTTGACGCTCCGAATCGCCGCGCCAACATCAAAGCAGTTCAAATCGGGCATTTTGAGCTTGGCGATCTCTTCCACCTGCTTCTCGGTGATCTTGCCCACCTTATTCTTATTCGGCTCGGCCGACCCCTTCGCCAGATTCACCGCGCGCTTGATCAGCACCGGCACCGGAGGAGTCTTGGTAATGAAGGTGAAGGACCGGTCGCTAAAAATCGTAATAACCACCGGAATGATCAGCCCTTCCTGATCCTTGGCCGAAGTCTTGGCGTTGAACGCCTTGCAGAACTCCATAATGTTCACGCCCTGCGGACCGAGCGCGGTGCCCACCGGAGGCGCCGGCGTGGCCTTGCCCGCCGGAATTTGCAGCTTCACACTTGCAGTAACCTTCTTTGCCATATCGTCTCGTCTCTTCTAATCTTTTTAGATCTTCTCTACTTGCAGGAAATCCAGTTCCACCGGCGTGGCCCGGCCAAAAATCGTAACCAGCACGCGCAAAGTATTGCGCTCCGGATTGATTTCGTCCACCTTGCCCGAAAAATTCGCAAACGGCCCGTCGTTGATCCGCACCGTCTCGTTCTTTTCGAAATTCATCTTCGGACGCGGGCGCTCGGAGGAGGTCTGCTGCCGGAACAGAATCGAATTCACTTCGTCGGCCGTCAGCGGTACCGGGCTATTGCCTCCGCCCACGAACCCGGTGACGCGCGGCGTATTCTTCACCTCGTGCCACAGTTGATCGTTCATCTCCATTTGCACCATCACGTATCCGGGATAGAGCAAACGTTTGCTGGTGACTTTCTTGCCGCCGCGCAATTCAACTACTTCTTCGGTCGGAATCAGCAGCTCGCCAATCTGCTCCGCAAACCCGAAGGCCTGGGCGCGGCTCCGCAACGAATCCGCCACCTTCTGCTCGAAGCCCGAATAAGTGTGGATGATGTACCAGTTCTTTCCATCGGCAGCCGGGGCAGCGGCAGGCGCTTTCTCAGCACCCGATTGCGCGGTCTCCTCGGAAGACGACGGCGCGTCCTCGGCCGGATCGTGATCCTGATCCTCGTGCCCGTTACTATGATTCGTCTCTTCGTCCGCCATGAGTTTCCCGTCTACTTCGTAAACGCGTTAAACAGCTTGTTGATCAGGCTAAGGAAAATCTGGTCGATCACCGCAAAGTACGCCGCGAACGCGAACACGGCAATAATCACGACGATGGTGGTGGCGCGAACCTGTTTCCACGACGGCCACGTAACGCGGCGCATCTCGGTTTGCAGCTCTTCGAAGTAGTCCTTCAGCCTGATGGGCCAACTGGACGCCCGCTGGATGAAATTCCCCTCGTCGCCTTCCTGGATTTGTGCGGTAGCCATGTTCTAAAGATTTCCTCGCTCCGAGTAAGATGGCAGGGGCAGAGGGATTTGAACCCCCAAAGGCGGTTTTGGAGACCGCTGGTTTACCGTTAGCCTATGCCCCTACACTCGGGCCGCCTCTAAATTCAGTCTACTTGATTTCCCGATGTGCCCGATGGCAACGGCAAAAGGCACAAAACTTCTTCAGCTCCAGCCGTTCGGTCTTGGTTTTCTTGTTCTTGGTTTTGCTGTAATTCTTGCGTTTACACTCGGTGCACTGCAATGTAATGATTTCGCGCATGTTGTTCTAATCCTATTCCAAGATCTCAGTCACGGTTCCCGCGCCCACCGTCCGGCCGCCCTCGCGGATCGCAAACCGCAATCCTTTGTCCATGGCCACCGGCGTAATCAGCTCCACCACCAATCCCACGTTGTCGCCCGGCATCACCATTTCGGTACCTTCCGGCAACTGCGTCACACCCGTCACATCCGTGGTCCGGAAATAAAACTGCGGCCGGTATCCCTTGAAGAACGGCGTATGACGCCCGCCTTCTTCCTTGCTCAGCACATAAATTTCGCCCTTGAACTTCTTGTGCGGCGTAATCGATCCAGGTTTCGCGATCACCTGCCCGCGCTCCACGTCGTCCTTTTCAATACCGCGCAGCAGCAGCCCGACGTTGTCCCCTGCGCGCCCTTCATCCAGCAGCTTCTTGAACATTTCCACGCCGGTCACAACCGTCTTGCGCGTGTCCTTGAAGCCCACAATCTCCATTTCCTCGCCGACCTTGCAGATCCCCTTCTCGATGCGCCCGGTCACCACCGTGCCGCGCCCCTGAATCGAGAAAATGTCTTCAATCGGCATCAGGAACGGCTTGTCGATGTCGCGCGCCGGCGTCGGAACGTAGGAGTCCACCTTCGCCATCAGCTCGTCGACCGTCTTCTCCCACTTCTCTTCGCCGTTCAATGCCCCCAGCGCACTCACCCGCACCACCGGCAGATCGTCGCCCGGAAATTGATACTTGCTCAGCAGCTCGCGGACTTCCAGTTCCACTAACTCGAGCAGCTCCGGATCGTCCACCATGTCCACTTTGTTCAGCGCCACCACGATGTACGGCACGCCCACCTGCCGAGCCAGCAGCACGTGCTCGCGCGTTTGCGGCATGGGACCGTCGGTGGCTGCGACAACCAGAATCGCGCCATCCATCTGCGCGGCACCGGTGATCATATTCTTGATATAGTCGGCATGGCCCGGGCAATCCACGTGCGCGTAGTGCCGGTTAGCCGTCTCATACTCGATGTGCGCTACCGCGATCGTGATCCCGCGGGCTTTCTCTTCCGGGGCATTGTCGATCGAGTCAAACGAGCGGAACTTCACCTTCGGATTGTGCTTGGCCAATACCTTGGTGATGGCCGCCGTCAACGTGGTCTTGCCGTGATCGATGTGCCCGATCGTCCCGATATTCACGTGCGGCTTGCTGCGGTCAAATTTTTCCTTCGCCATTTAGAACCTTCTCGTCGCTACCTTTTTGAAGAAGTGGAGCCGTTGACCGGGATTGAACCGGTGACCTCGTCCTTACCAAGGACGCGCTCTACCAGCTGAGCTACAACGGCCGAAACCTTTCTGGTGGACAGGGGAGGATTCGAACCTCCGTAGCTCGCAAGGAGCGGCAGATTTACAGTCTGCTGCCATTAACCGCTCGGCCACCTGTCCAGTACCCAAATCCCTCCCGCCTGCATCGTCAAACCGCAACCCGCTTGTAAAAGAGGACAAAGCTGAAATCGGCGGAGGGACCCGAATCTACAAATCCATGAAAAATTTTAGCACAAGACGCGCCAGCGCGCTGTCGCCTTATACCGAGACTTCAATCTGCTCGACATGTAACGTCGGCTCAGGCACAGAATCGCCGTTGATCCGCATGCCTTCCATGTGAAACTCGATCGCCTCTTTGATCAATTGACGTGTCTCGTCCAGCGTTGATGCGGCGGCAACACAGCCCGGCAGGTCTGGGACATGCGCGCTGTAGCCAGTGGTGGTCAGTTCAATGAAAACGGTGTATCTGCTCATGTTTTCAGCCTTGCCTGCTTCAAGTATAGACGTTTGAGTCTGTGGACCAAATCAACGCATGGGTGACCTGCAATCATCACGTTCCCGGCTTCTTCGGATGGTGATATTGACGGTGGCTTCCACGTGTTCGCGCCAACCTCCTGCCGTCAGCCTTGACGATCTTGATCGCGTCTCGGACCTTCATTCAAAACGTCATGACAACATGGCCTTCTCCTACTCCGGCGAATCGATGCTGGAGAGCCGAATGCTGTCCAAGCCGTAACAGAATAGGGCATTGTCCAACTTCCGCAGCCCCTTTTTCCCCGATACACCGCACGCAGAAGCGAATTCTAAAAACAAAGTACAGAACGACAAGTACCCGTCAACGGTCGTCTCAATAGGAGAACCCAAGCGACTCATTGCAACCTCGACTCTTCTGTCAACGATGGGATATCGGCCACCGCTCACGAAATGCAGTAAGGTGGTCCCACGTGACAATCCGAAACTCTGTTCCAGATGACGGCCCTTTCTTGTGCCCGCCCAGAACTTTTTCTCGGACCAGCACGCCAAGAACTCGGCGATGTGATCCTCCGCAGGACACCGCGGTAACTCCCTCATAGCCTGCGTCCAAACATCGTAAGCCCTGGGCGTTCCCGATTTCCATCCTCCATGCCCTTCCGGACACCCTTCCTTCCACCGTCCGATGCACTCAAAATCCTTGCTTGATAGCATACCGTCCTTCTCTATCAGAGCATCATGTTTCGAGTTATCGCTTTCGTCTTCACCGTAGAGCGCCGCCCACTTGGTCACCCAGTCATTCGGTTCGATCTCTCGCCACACGGGATAGCGAAACGTAAATTCACCCATGTTAAGCCGCCTCCCACCAACACGATATATTAGTGTCCGCCCCGAAACAGCGAAAATAGCTCAATCACCAGAATCGCCACCACCATCGCCTCCAGCACGAACGCCCGCGCCTGATGAAACTCGTTCATCATGAACTCGTACAGCTCGCCCGCGGTCCGCAGTTTCTCTTCCACCAGGTTGCGATAGTCGGTGACGCCTACGCGCGCCGCCGCGATCCGATATGCCCGCGCATAAAACATATCGCTCAGGAATTTGATCGCATTATCGGTGCGTTCGGTCAGCTCTCGCACATCCAGCCGCAGCGTATTCAGCCGCTCGGCCTCGCCTGCCATCTTCCAGCGCCGAAACAATCCCCCGCCATGCTCCAGCGTCTTATATACGTTCTCCAAAACGCGTGTCAGCACATCGTCGTAATGCCGGAACTCCAGCAACTGGGTATTCGCGTATTCCAGCAATTGAATCGTCGGCGCGGCGCCCTCGGCCGTATCATAAACCAGCGCCGCCACCCAGCCGGTCACTAACAGATCGCTCGGATAATACGACAGGCTGGATTGCAGCACCTCCCGGCGCTCGCTCTCCGACAACGCCTGCGATTCACCGCGCACGATCTGTGCGATCTGTTCGCCGCGCTTGGCCAGCATCATCGGAGCCGTCAGCGGCTGGCCGTCTTCGTCCGACGCCTCGCGCAAATGGATGATGTAATAATCTTCGCTGAGCCGCGCCGGATAAGGCTGCACCAAAGCCGCGGCCGCCCGCTCCATGCGCGCCTGGATCAGCTCCGCCGTTCGCCGCTCGATCTCCGGCGCCAGAATCCAGCGATTCGACAGCCGGATCAATTGCTCCCAATCCGCCTCGAATTCCAGCTTCAGCTCGACGCTGGCCACGCCATAGTCGAAGTACTTGATGCGCGCCTCGAATTTTTCGCCGGTCTCAATTGCGACGGGCTCCGGATACTCGATCGCGGGTGGCCGTTCGAAACGCACATACTCCGGCGCCGGATGTTTGAAGCTCGGCTGCGGCCGCGCCGTCTCCGCCCCCACCAGATCGCGCAACTTCTCGATGCGGATCTCCTCGGCTACGTCGTACAACACGAACACCCAAAAAGACCCGCGCAGCGGAGCCATCCCTGTATTGTAGGTGGGCGCGCGGGCACCCGCCCGAAACAGATCAGTTGCCGGTTGCCGTGTATTCCAGGTAGATGGTGCCGAGATTAGGCAACGCCGTCGATTGCTCCAGCGACAGCGAAATTGAGGTGGAAGGGAACATCCAAAGAGCGGTTTTAAACAGGTGGGTGTTCTCGCCGCCTCTTTTCATTTCTTCCTTGGCCGGCTGCCCGTATTTTTGAATCAGCGTTGCCTTGAGTGTGTCGAAGTCCTGCGGCCTGGCCAATGGCGGCGAGCTGGGAAGCCCGAAAAACGACCATAATCTCACCAGGCTGATTTTACCCGCTCCCTCTCTCGCACCCACCTGAACACCCATCTGGACGCCGGACAAGTGAACCGGCTTGAGTTCCAGCAGCGTCCATTCGTCCTTGGTTGCAGGTTTGGCATCGACATCGTACGCCGAGCGGGCTTCGGCCATCGTCATGCCCCATTGGATCTTGTCCCATCCATCCACGTCCTTGGGTCTCGATTGCCCGAACAAAACAACCGCCAGCGCAGCCACCGCCCAGAATACCCGGAACGATTCGCGCACGAAAACCATTTCTGTATTGTACGTGGCGCACGCACGCTTGCGTGCCGCGTTCACACTTGCATGAACGCCCGGACGATCAGATACAGCGCTCCCACCAAAAATCCGATCAGCGCCTGATACTCACGATTGCGAACGTAAAGGTCCCAACGAAAATGCCCGGGCTGGTGGATCGGCGCGAGCGTCGGCCACAGCGGCGGCACGCGTTGGGCGTAGGCCGCGAATTCGGGAAATAGCTTTCGCAAATGCTGTTCTTCCAGCTCAATGGCAGGCAGATAGATCAAGAGAAACACTGCGGCGAATAAGACCGCCAGCGGCCACTCGCGCGATGCGATCGCGAATCCCGCCGCTACCAGCAGCGTGCCTAAGTACAGTGGATTGCGGACGTACGCGTAGGGGCCGCTCTCGGCCAGCCGGATGTTTTTCTCCACGTGCCCGGTAGCCCAGGCCCGCAGAGCGAGGCCGAGCGCTGAAACCGGCAGTCCCCACGCCAAAGACTGGCCGTCCGGCCGCGAGAACCAAGCGAACGCAGCGACTAAAATAAACCCGCACGTCACGCGCAAACGCGCCACCAGATCGGCGTACGGCTTAGGAAAGACGCTCATCCGTTCAACGATCTTTGTGCGTGGCCCGGGCGCCGCCGGCCAAAATGATGGGCTCTAGCGCCTCAAATACCTGATCGGGCGTAATCTCGCGCATGCTGGCATCCGGTTCCGATGTGCGCGTGTAGGTGGTCATCGCTTGCGGTGCGCGCAACACGCCGATGGTGCCGCCATAAGGACCGTGCCGCGCCGGATCGGTTGGGCCATAAATCGCTACACCCGGCTTTCCGAGCGCCGCCGCAAGATGCAGCGGTCCGCTGTCCAGACCAACCACCGCCGTAGCTCGCCGGGTGGCATAGATCAAACCAGCCAGTGTGGAAACATGCGTCTCGGCGCCCTGCACGTGCAGCGGATACGGCGCGTCCAATACCAGCGGCATGCCGCACTCGCGGCGCAGCCGTTCAGCCAACTTGGCGTAATATTCCAGCGGCCATTGTTTCGCGCCCCAACCTGCCAGCGGACTGGCCAGCACAAATTCGCCTTCCGGCAATTTCGCTTGTTGCTCTCCTGGCGGCAAGGGAAAGGTCCGCAGAATGTTCGACGCTCCGGCGGCCGTGGCGAGATCCAGATTTCGTTCCACCGCGTGATAAGAGCGGATGGGAACTTTGGTGGAATAAAACCAGGAAGCGGCCGATTCACGCGCGTACGTGGCGTTGAATCCGAAGATACGCTCGGGCCGCGCCAGGGTGGCCACCAGCGCCGATTTCACTAAACCCTGAAAGTCCACGGCGAAATCGAACCGGGACGCGCGCAACTGGCGCCAGGCGTTCCGCAATCCGGTGAATGTTCGCCGGTCCAGATGCAGCACCGAATCGACGTAGGGATTGCCCTCCAGCAGCAGGCTCCACTTGGGATCGATCACCCACGTGATTTTGGAGTGCGGGATGCTGTGCTTCAGGCTGGCCACCGCGGGCAGCGCAGCAATCACGTCTCCCATGGACCCCAGCCTGACAACCAAGATGCGCGGCGGGTTGGTGGAGGAGCTCATCGGGGCGATTCCTGCGCGTGACGCTGCAGGACATGTTTGATAAAACGTTCGGTGATCCCGGCGTCCGCGCGCGGTAAAGCGCTGAAATCGCCTGGCGCGAGCACCACGTAATCCACCATCGCCAAAGCCGCCACCAGCTCGGCGCGCGCGCGCTGAGCCAACAGTGGCTGCGCCGGATTCGTTACTTCCACCACCAGCAGCCGCCCCGGCTCCCTTTGCTCCGCAAGCCGGCGCACATGCTCGGCAAGAAGCGGATCGAAATGGCCGGACAGCCAGCGGACGGCGTGCCCATCCAGCCGCGCTTGAAGTTCGTGGTGCGGGACGATCTTCGTTCTTGTATCCAAAAACAAAGTCTAACAGTTGTGTGACATTCCTGAGTGCCCGGCCGGACGCGGAAAATCAGTGAAGAAAAAATCGGCGGCTTGTCGATCCTGCCGCTCCTGGTTCGACGCATAATTAGAGCCGGTCCAAAATCGGGCTCACAAACATAAAAGGAGAGACAGCGATGCGATTCATGATGATCTACAAGCCCGCCGACGTGGAGGGAATGGAGGCGGGCACGCCGCCCACCCAGGAGGCCATGGCCCAGATGGGCAAATTCATCGGAGAACTGGCCCAAAGCGGCGTGCTGCTGGCCACCGACGGGCTGCTTGCCAGCTCAAAAGGGGCGCGTGTCCATCTTTCGGATGGAAAAGTCACGGTGACCGACGGCCCGTTCACCGAAACGAAGGAGTTGATCGCCGGATTTGCCATCATTCAGGTGCCGTCCAAGGCCGCAGCAATTGAACTGGCCGAACGTTTTCTGAAGATCGCGGGCGATGGGGAGAGCGAGATTCGCCAGATGTACGATATGCCGGCGTATCCGCCGAAGTGAGCGGGAGGATTCATGACGAAGACCCTGTGGGCCGGGCGCATCCTCAGCGCCCTCTCTGTACTGTTTCTGCTGTTCGACGCGGGCGGGCATTTGTTGGTGCCGTCGCCTGTGGTGGAAGCATTCAACCGGCTGGGTTATCCGCTCGGCCTGAGTCCGGTTCTCGCGGTCATCGAACTGGTCTGCGTGGCCGCATACGTGATTCCGCGGACGGCGATCCTCAGCGCGATCTTGCTGACAGGTTACCTGGGCGGCGCGGTAGCTACTCATCTGCGTGTCCATGACCCCGTGTTTGACACGCTGTTCCCGATCATTTTTGGGGTGCTGGTCTGGGGAGGGCTCTACTGGCGCGATCCACGCCTCGGCGCCCTGATCCCGCTCACAGAACCGCGGCCGTGAGGAAGCGGCCGTTTAATTCAATTTAGTTCAAAAGGAGAAATAATCATGCGATTCATGATGCTGAAGATCCCGAAAGGCTACGAAAAGGCTGCGCCGGGCACGATGCCCGACCCAAAGGCTATCGCAGCCATGATGAAATTCAACGAATCCCTGCAAAAGGCCGGCGTGCTGCTGGCGCTGGATGGCCTGCATCCACCTTCGGCCGGCGCCCGGGTTTCGTTCGAAGGGGGCAAGCCCAAGGTGACCGACGGACCGTTTATCGAAGCCAAAGAAGTGATCGGCGGCTACTGGATGATTCAAGTGCGGTCCAAGGAAGAGGCCATTGAATGGGCCACGCGCTGTCCCGGTTCAGACAACGAGGTGATTGAAATCCGGCAGGTCCAGGAGATGTCGGAGTTCCCGCCCGAAATCCAGGAAGCCGCGGCCAGGAAATAGCCAATGCGCTTTCTTGTGATGCACAAGCTGGACAAGAATTCCGAGGCCGGCGTTCCTCCCAGCCCGGAACTGCTGGCCGCGATGGGCGCGTTTCTCTCGGAAGGGGCGACGGGCGGCGTCTTTCAATCGGGAGAGGAGCTGCATTCCAGTTCGAAACGTGCCCGCGTCAAGTTCTCGGAGGGCCAGTGTAGTATCACGAACGGGCCGTTCACGGGCTCGAATGAATTGATCGCCGGGTTTGTGATGGTCAGAGTGAAGTCGAAGGAAGAGGCCATCGAGTGGGCTGAACGGCTGGCCCAAGTTCCGGGCGAAGGCGAGGTCGAGGTTGGCTTGGTGAAGGAACCTTGGGACCTTGGTCTTGGCCCGAAGCCGGAAGATGCCGCGATGCGATTCCTGCTGTTGCAAAAGGCCGATCGCCAGTCCGAGGGCGAAATTCCTCCGGCTCCGAACCGTAAAGCTGAGATGGAGAAGCTCATTGATGAAATGCGGCGGAATGGCATCTTTCTTTTGGCCGAGGAGCTGGAACCGAGCTCGAAGGGCGCCAGACTTCGGCTCTCAGGTGGCAGGCGGACAGTGATAGATGGGCCGTTTATCGAGTCCAAGGAGCTGATCGGCGGTTACGCGATCATAGAGGCCAAGTCCAAGGACGAGGCGATCGAATGGGCGTTGGGCTTCGCTAAGGTGCTGTCTGACCACGTGCCGGACGACATCGAGATTGATGTCCGCCCGATCGCATAGGACGAATCCACGGAGCTGCCGGTGGCGGTTGTTATCGCGGTAGTGCTCCTTGATGGCCATAGCTCCTTCCGCTCGGACGGCAGCTAAGCCTGAGCTACCACGGCGCTCCAATCGGCCAGGCGCGCGATTTAAGTAGTAAGAAGGCTGGTAAAGGGCGAATCTTTCAAGGGACATGGTGAAAAACAGTCCGTGGCCGGCCTTGCGCCGACAGCCGGGGGCATGCTCTGATCGGTAGCTGTGACCGCTGCCGAGACTCACAAAGCCGTTGACGCGGTGTGGCGCATTGAGTCGGCCCGGTTGATCGCGGGCCTGGCACGCATGGTGCGCGATATTGGCGTGGCCGAAGAACTGGCGCAGGATGCTCTGGTGGCGGCGCTGGAGCAATGGCCCGCATCGGGCATTCCTCGTAACCCCGGCGCATGGCTGATGGCGGCTGCCAAGAATCGCGCCATCGATCATCTGCGCCGCAACAAGCGGTTGGAGCGCAAGCATGAGGAGCTTGGCTATCAGCTCGAAGCCGAGCAAATGGCCGGGCCGGATTTTGAAACTTCAATGGACGATCCCGTGGGTGACGATCTGCTGCGCCTGATCTTCACCGCCTGCCATCCGGTTCTCTCCGCCGAGGCACGCGTGGCACTCACTTTGCGATTACTCGGTGGCCTGACCACGGCAGAAATCGCGCGCGCGTTCCTAGCCGCGGAGCCTGCGATCGCGCAGCGCATCGTGCGCGCCAAGCGAACACTGAGCGAAGCGCGAGTCCCGTTCGAAGTTCCTCGCGGGCCGGAACTCGCCGCGCGTTTGTTGTCGGTGCTCGAAGTGATTTACCTAATCTTCAATGAAGGTTATTCGGCCACCGCGGGAGAAGATTGGATGCGGCCGGCGCTGTGTGACGATGCGCTCCGGCTCGGCCGCATTCTGGCGGAGCTCGTTCCCGGGGAGCCCGAAGTGCATGGCCTGGTGGCGCTGATGGAAATTCAAGCGTCACGGTCGAAGGCCCGCGTGGATGCTTCGGGCAAGCCCATTTTGCTTTTGGAACAAAACCGCGCCCAGTGGGATCAGCTCCTGATCCATCGTGGTTTGGCTGCGCTCGATCACGCGCAGAAAGTTCTAGCCGGCGGGGCCGCAGGGCCCTATATGCTTCAGGCCGCCATCGTAGCTTGTCATGCGCGAGCGCGCGCGCCAGAAGAAACGGATTGGGAGCGCATTGCCGCGCTTTATTCCGAACTCGCGCACGTCGCGCCTTCGCCCGTGGTGGAGCTGAACCGGGCCGTGGCCATCGCGATGGCGTTCGGTCCGGCGGCCGGCCTGGAGTTGGTAGATGCGCTGACGTGGGAGCCTTCGCTCCAGAATTATCATCTGCTGCCGAGCGTGCGCGGCGATTTTCTCTTCAAACTCGGCCGATTCGAGGAGGCGCGAGCCGAATTCCAGCGCGCGGCATCGCTCACTCGCAATGCCCGGGAGCGGGATCTACTTCTCGAACGCGCGCGATTGAAATAATCTCAATCCCTGATTCATGTCGATTTTAGCCTCCTTGGTACGACGTACTCATAGAGCCCCGATAAGGAGATGACAATGCAACCTGAGAAACTGTACGGATTTGGGAACGATGCGTCCGCCACCGGCCGGCCGTTTACCGGTCCGATGTCCTCCTGCGAGTTACATGTATCTCACTCTGCGGGGCTTCATCGTTCGGCGGCCATTGGCCCACAACCTGTTCATCATCTTCCTATGCGGGCCCTCATTGCGGACGACCAGCCGGACGTAGTGGAAGCCTTGCGCCTGCTGCTGAAGCAGGAAGGCTATCAGATCGAAACCGCGAATTCTACCGCGGCCGTGTTAGACAACCTTTCCGCGGGAGAATTCGATTTGTTGCTGATGGATCTGAATTACGCGCGCGACACCACGTCGGGGCAGGAGGGCCTGGATTTGCTCCGGAGCGTCCGCAAAATGGATCGCGCGCTTCCGGTGGTTGTGATGACGGCCTGGGGCAGCGTCCCTCTGGCGGTGGAAGCTATGCATCGGGGCGCGCGGGATTTCGTGGAAAAGCCCTGGGACAATTCGCAGCTGCTTTTCACGCTGCAACGGCAAATACGCAGTGCGGCGGCGGAACGGGAGGAGTTACGCGAGACTGTGGCCACGCAGCACGCTTTGCTGCCCAAAAGTATTCCGCAGATCCCGGGCTGCCACTTTTCGGCGTCCTGGGCGCCGGCGGCCAGCATCGGCGGCGACTATCTGGATCTGGTCCCGCTCGACCAGGATCGGCTGGGGATCTGCGTGGGCGACGCTTCCGGCAAAGGTGTTCCCGCCGCGCTGATGATGTCGAATCTGCAGGCCGCGGTGCGGGCGCTGGCTCCGGACGCGGCGTCCACCGGCAGCCTTGCGAACCGCCTGAATCAGATTCTTTGCGCCAACACGGCGCCCAACAAGTTCGTCACGTTGTTTTATGGCGTGCTCGATGGCCGCCGCTTGACCTACACCAATGCCGGACACAACCCGCCCATTCTGATTCGTGCGAATGGCGAGTTGTCGCGGTTGGAGCAAGGGGGCGCGGTGCTCGGTGTGTTTCCCGATTGGGTCTACCAGCAGGGAGAAGTTACGCTCGCAGAGGGCGACCGTTTGGTACTCTTCAGCGACGGCATCACCGAAGCTGAAAACTCGGACAGCGAGCAGTTCGGCGAAGAGCGGCTGCTCAGCATGATGGCCCAAAACCGGACCTTGGAAGCCACCGCTTTGCAAAGGAAGATCGTCTCCGCAGTCGCCGATTTCTCCGATGGCGCCCTTCAGGACGACTCCACGCTGCTGGTCATCGCAATCGAGTAAGGTTTGGATATGTGCCGGAATATCAAAACCCTCTTCAACTTCGATCCGCCGGTGACGGATGAAGAAGTACGCGCCGCTTCGCTTCAGTTCGTGCGGAAAATCAGCGGATTTACCAAACCATCCAAGGCCAATGAAAAGCTATTTCAGGACGCGGTGGATGAAATTGCCGGCGTTTCCGCCCGGCTTCTGCTTTCGCTCGAAACCAACGCGCCACCCAAAAATCGGGAAGAAGAAGCAGCCAAAGCGAAAGCCCGCTCAGCCGAGCGCTTCGGCGATTAGCGGACGAACTTATTCCCCTCCGACATGGACATAACCGCGAAGCTGTAGATTCACGATCGTCGTCAGCGCCCAGACATCCAACTCGATCTCCGGCTGGATGGTCTTGGGATCGATCTTGTGCGCCAATATGGCCTGGCCGCACACTCGAAAGTCCACCCCAGCCTTCTTCATGCTCTGAATTAAAGCGATGTTTGGATTGTCGTGCCCTGGATAGCGCGCCCGGAAAGCTTCGTTGTTCATCACAACATCGGTAGCCGCGCGATGGAATACCACGGCGATTTTCCGATGGCTGGCGGGGACATCAAATTTCCCAAGTGTATTTACAAACCGGACTACTCCAGTGAGTCCCGGGTTCACGTTGTCCACCTTAGGAGCGGCTGTGGCGATGTCGAACACAACCTTGTAGGTCATCTTCGGATCGGGCTGCTCCTTGGCGCCAGGCACATCCTTGGCGACGTCGCCGCCTGGTATGGGCAGCGTTCCGGCGGGCAATGAAATCGAGAGTCCGGTTAAAGCAGCGAGGAGCGCTCCGGCGATCAACCATGTTTTCATCTCAAACCTCCAACCTGGATTTTACGCCCGGCGCAGATAGCTTTTCGCTGAATCGGCTAGTGTCACGAAGGCGGCGCCGAGCATAATGGCGTCCTTGATCACTAGCCTCCCCACCCCGGACAAATAAGGGAAGCCATGCGTGGCGTCGCCCAGCGCGGGCACCCAGGCCTCGGGCGTGGTGACGAGAAACGAAAGCGTGGTGCATGCCATCAGGATCAGCAGAAAACTTCCGACGGCGGCGACTTGC
This sequence comes from Bryobacterales bacterium, assembly GCA_963776805.1. Taxonomy (GTDB): domain Bacteria; phylum Acidobacteriota; class Terriglobia; order Bryobacterales; family Bryobacteraceae; genus Palsa-89. The sequence continues at coordinate 540,137 of CAVZOD010000025.1, read as the reverse complement.
GGCAGGAAAGGATGAAGGGCGATCAATATACCGATGGATACGATCAGAAGCCCGAGACCGTCCGCGAAAGGATACGTTCCGTTGCTCTCATGCCACTGCCGGTGAGCCGGATTCAGCTCGCCTTCCTTGTTCATGTAGGCGCGATACTCCGGCGCCGGGTGATGATAAAAGAAACTCATCACGGGACTGTTCGCCACTAGAGGTACGATGCTGTCGGCCTCATACTTTGCGAACTTGAGACCGCCAATCCAGACCAGAACAATTACTAGTCCTAAGCGCATCAGTCCCATTCCGAACCGATCCAACTGAGCCGCGGCCGAATAAATCCGTAGCACGGTGTCGCAGATGCTCGATTCCTTTTGCATTGCGTCGATCATTTTTGACTCCATTCTGAGAGATCCGTCAGTGGACTTCACAAAACCATCTTCCGCCCGCCCGCCCGCGATACTAATAGTCACTAAAAGTCTCGCTGTGATAGCCTGGAGTATCGAAGTGGACACCCTCTCGCCCTTCTTCTCCCGCTTTGTACTCTCTGCCAGCGTCTTCTATTCGGGCCGGCTATGCGGCGTTTCAGGCGACCACGCGAGCGAGACCGCCGGGCATCTGCATGTTTTGCGGCGAGGAGTTCTTAAGATCGAGCGGCCAAAACGTAAGCCGCTCACCATCGGTCAACCGAGCGTCCTGTTCTATCCCCGGCCGTGCCCGCATCGATTTCGCGCGGATGGGAGCGGCGCCGAGATTGTGTGCGCCGCTATCGAATTTGGCTCGGGGATGATGAATCCGTTAACGCGCGCGCTTCCGGAGCTGGTGGTTGTCCCGCTGGATTCCGTCCCAGAACTGGAGCCAACGGTGGACCTGCTTTTCAGCGAGGCCTTCGCCGAGCATCCCGGACGCCAGGCCGCCGTGGACCGCCTGGCCGAATATTTTCTGGTGCTCCTGTTGCGCTCAGCGATGAAAGCGCGGTTGATCGAGGGCGGAATATTTATGGGACTGGCCGATCCCCGCTTGTCGAAAGCGATTGCCCAGATGCACGAGCGGCCGGAGCACGAGTGGACGCTCGATGCGCTGGCCCAAATCGCTGGTATGTCGCGCGCGCGCTTCGCCGTGCAATTTCGCCGGGTGGTAGGCGTCACTCCGTTTGATTACCTGGCCGACTGGCGCATCGGCGTAGCCCAAACTTTATTGAAGCGGGGAGAAGCGCTTAAAATCGTAGCGCCAGCGGTAGGTTATTCGAGCTCGGCGGCGCTGACGCGCGTGTTCTCGAAGCGGCTAGGGTTGTCGCCCACAGAGTGGATTTTACGGAACGCGAAAGTCAGTGCTGCTGGCTAGACTTTTCCCGGTCTTCCCGGTCCTTTTGTTTCCAGCCTTCCTTGGCCTTGCGAGCGCTTTCCTTTAATTGGCGCTCGGCTTCCACCGCGGTCTTCTCGGCGTGTTTCGCGATTTCGTGGGCGGCTTCGCCGGCCTTGAACGCCGGAGAATCCTGGTCACGTCCCTGGCGTTTGCTGGAACAACCGGAAATGGTCAGTACGATGAGCAGGCTAAGAAAGCGTCGCATGGGCGCACACCAAATCATACATCGGTGTTTCGCGTTTAGCCCTTTAACCCCTATTCATCCCGCAGCGCGCGCATGGGATCGATCAGCGAGGCCCGCCGCGCCGGAACATAAGCGGCCAGCAGCGTTACCAGCAAAAGCGGCAGCGCGACGGCCGGCAAGACCAGGTAGTTGATGCTGCCGGAGCCAGTCCACAGGTTCGCGGTAAGCGCGCGGCACGCGAAGAAGCTCAGGATCAATCCGACGACCACGCCGATGGAACCCAGCACCAGCCCCTGCCGTAGCACCATCCGGAGCACCCCTTGCCGGTCTGCTCCGATCGCCATGCGGATGCCGATCTCGCGCGAACGCCGGCTCACCGAATAAGCCACCAGCGCGTACAGTCCCACCATGGCGAGCAGTAATCCCATTAATCCAAGGCTGGAGACTGTTTCGACAATCAAGTTTGTGGTCTTCACCGCGCGCTGGGAAAAGAAATCCTGCATGGTTCGAGCATTGGAATAGGGCATCGCAGGATCGATTTTGCGCACCACCTGCCGCAAAACGGGCGCAAGCACAGCTGCGTCGGGCGCGCTTGATTCGACAAGTATGGTCAGAGCCCGCGTCAAATGTTGTGTGTACGGTAGGTAGATGAAGTCGAGACGCGGTTCGGTGACCCAGACGTATTTTCCAGTTTCGGCAATGCCGACGATCTCAACCAGCGGGCCTGTTGCATCTCGCAGATGGAATCGTTTGCCGAGCGCGTCCTGGTGGGGCCAATAATGTTGGGCAAACTGCGTGTTCACCACGGCCACCAAGGGCGCCCCGGCTTGGTCGGTATTCTGAAAGCCGCGGCCCCTAAGAAGCCGGACTCCCTGGGTTTGAAAGTAGCCGTCACTCACGTAGTAGTTCAGTATGTTCAAAGCTTGTTGTCCGGGCGGTAATGTATATCCTTGGGGAACCACGCCGACGCTGTCCTCATTGAATCCCAGTGGAATATCGGAGGCCAGGGCCGCCGACTGGACGCCCGGCGCCAAGCGAGTTTTGTCCAGGAGATCCTTGTAGAACCTCCGGTTCTGTTCCTCGGAGTAGTTCAGCGGCCGCGTGTTAAAACCGGCGAGATACAAATGGTCGGTGCGGAAGCCGGTCCCTTGTTTCAATACATCGCGAAAGCCCTGCCAGCTCAGCGCGGAAACAACCAGCAGGAGCAGAGAGAGCGCCACCTGTCCCGCCACGATCACGTTCCTGCCCCACAGGCGCTTTCGCCCGCTGCTATCCGCGTCGAGGGCCTTGAGCGAGGGAACCACATCGACACGCGTGGCTCGGATGGCGGGAGCGAGACCGAACACAAACGTGCTCAGGATAGAAACGGCGAGGGTGAAAAGCAATGCCCGCGGGTCGATCACAGCTTTCAGCGAGACGGGAACATCGCTCGGGATGGGAATGGTGTTGAAAAAATCCGTAATATTGTTGGCCAGCAGGATGCCGGCCAAACCGCCGGCCAGCGCGAGCAACAGGTTTTCGAGAAACAGTTGGCGGATGAGCGCGCCGCGGCTCGCTCCGATCGCCAGCCGCACCGCCATCTCGCGCGAACGTGCCCGAGCGCGGCTCAGCAGCAGCCCCGCAACGTTGGCGCAAGCCACCAGCAACACGCAGATCGCCAGGATAGCCAGCATCGCGGCCAGAGCGGCCTGGGGCGGAACCTGCTTCACGCGAAACTGAAGTTGAGTCTGGACCTGAATCTGCCGGTTGCGATTGGTCTGGGGATAAAGCTGTTCCAGCCGGGCCGCGATGGAGCCGAGATCCGCATTGGCCTGCGCTACACTGACGCCCGGCTTGAGACGGCCCTTCACGGTTAACCATCGCGCGTCGCGCTTTTCCAGTATGTTTCCCCCGCCCAGGCGGGTATACATTGCCAGCGGGACGAACAAAGCAGATTTCACCATCGGCTCAACGCCGGTGAACTGGCCGGAAGTGACGCCGACGATCCTGAATTCCACTCCGTTCAGCCGGATGCTCGTTCCCAGCACCGCGGGATTCGCATTCAGCTCGCTGACCCAGAAATCGTGTCCCAGGACGACCACCGCGTCCCGGCCAACGGCCTGATCTTCCGATTCCAGAATGGCTCTGCCTAGCACAGGCTGTACGCCCAGCACCCGAAAGAAATTTCCCGAAACATAGGCGCCGTAAATGGTTTTCGGAAGCGTGCTGGCATCCGGACTGAAGCCGAAGGCCGAGAAGCTGGAAGCAACGAGCCCGTCGAAAGTGCGGTTGTTGTCGCGGAAATCGCGGTAATCCGGATAGGAGAGCCAACTATTGGCGCCGAATGCTCCCATCTTCGCCGGGGTGATCGCCACCACATTGCCCGGCTCCGGCACCGGTAGCGGACGCGTCAGCATCGCGTCGGCGATGCTGAAACTCCCGGATGTAGCTCCAATCCCGATAGCGAGCGAACCGATGGCTACCAGGGTGAACGCGGGATTCTTGCGCAACATCCGCAGGGCGAGTCGCAGAGGCGTGAACATATGTGACCTAGTCAGGCAATTGTTCCACCATTCCGTTTCGTTGAAAAGGCTGACCTGCTACCCAGGGTTCTCGGTCGAATGTGGAATCACCCGTCCGGGTTCGGACAGCCGCTATGCAACAGCCGGCAAAACGGAGCGCGGCGCGAAGCATTTCCTGGCCCGTTTTGTGGTGCGCGCCGCACCCTTTGCCGGCTAACTATACCACTACTCGCCGCCAGCGCCCGTAAGCGACCAACGCCAAAAGCAGCCCCACCACTAGCGGGAACAGCGCGACTGCAATCCAGTTCATCATCGCCGTGACCGTGACGGCGCCGATCATGATGACCACCAGCGCGGCGGCGGCCAGCGGCGTCAATACCGGTTGAATGCGGAGGAGCCTGGGGAGAATCAGGCCGATCGCGCCTAGCACCTCACATACCGCGACAAATCGCAGGAATCCGACAGACAGCATGGGCGCCTGCTTGGCCAGGTCCGCAGCCGGCATGACAAGTTTTACACCGCCAGCGAACAAAAAGAGAGCCGCGAGCAATCCCTGAATGATCCACAGCGTCCGATTCTTTGTCATCCAGCCACCTCTTCGGCGAGCCGATCGAGCGACATGCTCCAGCCCTGTTCCATGCCAGCCAGATGCGGCGCCGCTTGCGCCTTCACCTTCGTGACGCTGGCGTGCACGGTGAGCCTGGTCTTCGCGCCCTCGGCGGCGAATGTCACCGTGTTCAGCACTTCAAACAGAGGCTCGCCATTACTGTCCAACGCGGAGCTGGTAAACACCAGCCGCTCCGGCTCGACGATTTCGAGAAAAACGCCTGTCATCGGATAAACGACGCCGTCGGGGGCGCGCATGTGAATCCGAATGGCGCCGCCCGGCCGCACATCTACTTCGCACACCGGGTTGGTGAAGCCTTTCGGCCCCCACCAGCGTTTCAATCGCTCGGGATCGGTCCAAGCGCGGAAGACCACTTCACGCGGCGCGTCGAAAATACGCGTCGTGATCAGCTCTTGCATTTTGGTCAACTGCTTGCCCAGGCGATCGAGCGTCTGGATCGCGCCTTCGACGGCGTTGTAGGTCTTGACAACAGTCTCCCGTTCGGCGTCGGATTCGAACAGCATCCGCAGGGTGAGTCTCGTCTGATCGCCCTGCTCGGCGAAGGTGACGGTGGTTTGAAAATATCCCGGCGCTCCGGCGTCGCCATGATCATAGACCAGCCGTTCCGGCTTCACAATTTCCATGTAGGTGATCTTGTTCGGATAGTCGACTCCATCCGGACCGTGCATCACGAAGAGCCAAACGCCGCCCGGCCGCACGTCCATGGATTCGGTGGTGAGGCTAAATTCGCGCGGACCCCACCAACGTCCGACGTGTCTCAAATCGGTGAACGCGTCGAACACTAGGGTGCGCGGGGCATCGAACACCCGCGTGACCACGATGGAACGTGCAGCTTCCGCCAGGTAACCAACGAGAACATCCAGCGCGCTGATCCATCCGAATTCGTGTCCGTCGCGCGATTCTACTGAGGCGAAGCCGGTCTGGCGCAGCGTGAGTTCGGTTTTGCCGTTGCGGTCGGTGAGCGTGATGGCAACGAGCGTCTCATGAGCGGGCTTGCCATTGGCGTCCAGCCAGGCGTGGGTGAATACCAGCCGCTCCGGCTTCACGATTTCGCGATAATGGCCTTCCAGCCAATGATCCTGGCCTTCGGGCGAGCGCATGCAGATCCGGAAGAAGCCGCCGGGGCGTATGTCCGATTCGCTGGATGTCACCGTGAATCCGCGGGGCGCGCCCTGCCAGTGCTGCAGATGCTCGGGATTGGTCCAACATTCGAACACCAGGTGGCGCGGTGCATCGAACACGCGGGTGATCACCAGTTCGGCTGCCATGGTGCGAAGGTGCTCCGACAAACGATCATAGGTTTCGGCGGCTCCATGTTCCATTCCTGAACGAATCACCGCGTCGCGCGTCTCCTTCGAATCGTAGAGCACGCGGGTGGTGAGCGTTGTTTTTCCGTCCTTCTCAACGAAAGTCAGGGTGTTGAGCGATTGGCCGGGACAATCGTCAAAGCTCTCGGTGGAAACCAGCCGGTGGTACGGCGCGATCTCCTGGTACACGCCGCGCATCCCCAAGCTTTTGCCGTCGGGTCCGCGCAGGAGGTAGCGCCATGCTCCGCCCACGCGCAGATCCACCTGGCACTCCACGATGGGGCAGCTATGCGGGCCAAACCAGCGCAGCAGGTGTTCGGCCTTGGTGCAGGCTTCAAACACCAGGCGGCGCGGCGCATCGAAAACGCGCGTCATCTCGATTTCCCGATCCGACGGCATGGTCACAGTGAGGGCGGAGTTAGCTTTTGCGGTGCTTGCGGGCATGTTTCTTCTTCTCCTTGCTTTGTTCGTTTTTCAGTTCTACTAAGTACTCATCCAGGCGATCGAAGCTTTCTTCCCAGAAACGGCGGTAGTGCTCCAGCCAGTCCGACACGTCCTTGAGCGGGCCCGCTTCGAGACGGCAGGGCCTCCATTGGGCTTCGCGTCCGCGTGCGATCAGGCCCGCGCGCTCCAGGACTTTCAGGTGCTTGGATATGGCGGGCATGCTCATCGCAAACGGCTCGGCCAGCTTGGTAACCGATGTTTCACCGGAGGAAAGCCGGGCCAGAATCGCGCGCCGCGTGGGATCGGCCAGGGCCGAAAAGGTGGCGCTCAAGGCATCGGGCGGCGCGGTTTGTAAGGTCATGCTGCTAAACCTCCTGGTTAATTAACTACCGAGTTAAATATACTGCGCGCCGCAAAACCTGTCAAGCGTTTTCGCGAGCCTGATCACCGTGAACACGCATGGCCTCGGCGGTGCGCACCGCGGTTTCAATCAAGTGATCCCAGCCCTCCTGGCCCAATGCCCGCCGCAAGCCTTTCTGCGCGGTTCTCCAATAAGGAAGCGCGCGCTGGAATTCCCGCCGTCCGGCCGGGGTCAGCGATAGCCGGAGCTCACGCCGGTCGGTTCCAGGCGCCGACCGCAGCCAGCCTTTCTCACTCAAGGGCGCCAGAGTTCGGGTGAGCGTGGTGCTGTCGATCTCGAGCAACGCGGCCAGTTGTTTTTGCGAGATCCTGGGCGCCAGGCTCAGCGCCTGCAATAGCGTGAACTGGGTGATCCGGAGGCCGCTGGGGCGAAGGGCACCGTCGTAGAACTGGGCAACCGCGCGGTCTGCCCGGCGGAGATTGGCGCAGGCACACGGAAGTGTATACATGTATTTACATCTATATCACCAGCGCCGGGGCAGGGGCAAGTTTTCTGCGACCAATCGAGTGTATATACATCTACCTGGCCATGAACAACAACCATCTCGTTCCCGCTTATTTACTCCCTTACGTGCTCACCGGCAGCGTTGCGGTGGCCGGCACGTCGCTGCTCGGTCTGCGCGCCCTGGCCGGAGCCTCCAGCCGGGCACGCTGGACCCTCTCAGAGGTGCTCGCCGCGTGGTTCTTCGCGGCGCTGGCGACCAGTTGGCTCGGGTTCTATCAAGGCTCGCCTTCGCGCGCCCCCACCATCCAGTACGGTCTGCTGATTCCGATTTTGATCGGCATCCTGCTGTTCTGGCGCTGGCCGGCGCTCCAACGCATCGTTGCAGCCGTGCCCCAGCGCTGGATCGTAACCATCCAGCTCTATCGCGTGCTGGGCGCGATCTTCCTCATCCTGTATGCGGCGGGGCGGATCCCGGGCGTGTTTGCTTTACCCGCCGGTATCGGCGACGTTCTGGCCGGCCTGTTGGCCCCGGTGGTTGGCCTGGCTTATGCCCGCGGATGGCGCGGGTCGGCGGCCCTGCTGCGAGCCTGGAATCTGTTTGGCCTGGCTGACCTGGCGGTCGCCATCACTACCGGCTTTCTGAGTTCACCCTCGCCCTCCAGATCCTCGCGTTGAACGATCCCAATCGTTTGATCAGCGCGTTTCCGCTGGCGATGGTGCCGGTTTTCCTGGTGCCGCTCTCAGTGCTGTTGCACCTGGCGTCCCTGCGAAAACTGGGCCACACTTACGGTGACAGCCGGCCGTAAGGAACATGTGGCGCTATCGACTATCTCTAATTCAGGGGAAAGTGAGGGCGGAGAGATCGCCAAGGACAACCAGGACGAGGCCTATCGGCGGGCCGCGAGCGAATACGGCGCGGCCCTGGACCGGTTGGCTTACGCCTACGAAGCCGATCCCGATCGACGGCGGGACTTACTGCAGGAAATCCATCTGGCGCTGTGGCGCAGTTTCGAAAAGTTCAATGGCCGCTGCTCGGTTCGGACCTGGATCTACCGCGTCGCGCACAACGCAGCCACGTCACATGTGATTCGACAGTCCAGGCGGAGAAGACTGGCGCCCGTGCCCTTGACGTTGGAAGAGGCGGAGGCGCAACCCGCTCCTGGGAACGTCGAAACTTCGGCCGGCCGTCGCCAGGCGCTGGCCCGTTTGCTGGAGCTGGTTCAGCAGCTGGACTTGATCGATCGCCAATTGATCCTGGCCTATCTGGAAGGCCTGGATGCTGAATCTATGAGCGCGATCACCGGCCTTTCCACAGCAAACGTCTGGACCAAGATTCACCGGATCAAGCGCCTGTTGATCCGGCAATTTCACGCGGGAGTCCCGGATGCCGATTGATCAGCCGGACGATTTGCAAAACCTCTGGAAGGAACTGGGCTCCAATCCCGGTCCCATCTCCATTGACGAGCTTCGAAGAAGCGCGGAGAAAGTTCGAAAAACGGTGCACTGGAGGTCCGTCCTAGGGATCGGCGCCGCGCTGATCGTGATTGCCAGTTTTTCATACTTCTTCTTCCTCTCGCGCAATCTCTGGCAGCACGTCGGGACGGCGCTGACTGTAGCGGGCGCTGCTTATATGATTGTCCAGCTTCGAATGCGTCACGCCAGAGTCATGCCTGAGATGGGCGAAACGGAATCCATTCGGTTTTACCGGAACGAACTGGAGCGCCAGCGTGATTTTCACCGGGGATGGTGGTTTTGGTCGCGCCTCGGGATCTTCCTGCCTGGTCCGGTGATCTTCCTGGTGAGTGTTGCCCGGGCTTTTCCGAAATCCGCGACCGCGATTTGGCTAGAGGTTGCGGCGTTTCTGTTCTTTGGCTCTATCGCAGTGCCTCTGAATCTCGGATTAGCGCGCAAATACCAGCGCCAAATCGATCGGCTGGATGCATTGCAGAAGAGTTGAGGCGCCCTTCTCGCGGGCGGCCGTTTGTGATAGATCCCTGTTTCAGATAAGAGCACGCAAGGAGCACGCGATGAAATTAACCCCTCATATTGCATTCGGCGGCCAATACGAAGCCGCACTGAGCTACGCCTGCTGGAAAAACCGGTTTGGCGGAAGTTCCGATGTAGTGGGCGGGGAAATTCGGATCAACAACCATCGATACACCGTGCTCGGCGTCGCTCCTCCCGCTTTCCATGGAACCGAGGTGTTCTTTTGGCCCGAAATTTGGGTGCCGATAACGATGGAAACCGAAATTGAACCTTACAATTGGCTGGATTCGCGGGAGGCCTGGAACACCTTTGTGGCTGGACGCCTCAAGCCCGGCGTTTCACCCACGCAAGCGGAAGCCGACCTGAACAACATCGCCGCGGAGCTCGGCCACGAATATCGCACCGGCGAAGGTTTGCGTTTTGTCCTGTCGCCGCCAGGATTGATCGGTTCAATGATCCGGGCCCCTGCGCGCGCTTATGCCGGAGGAGTTATGTTCCTTGCCGCGCTGGTATTGCTCGCTGCCTGCGTGAACCTGGCCGGTCTATTAACAGCACGGACAGCGGACCGTGCGCGGGACGTGGCACTGCGTGTTTCGATCGGCGCCGGCCGAGGACGGATCGCCCGGCAATTGCTGACCGAGTCGCTCTGGGTGTCGCTGATCGGCGGCGCAGCCGGATACGGGCATCGCTGCAGTTTTGCTTCGGACACTGAGCCAGTGGCACGCACCTGTTAATTTCCCGGTGCAATTCGATCTAGCTCCGGATTGGCGGGTGTTCGGTTTTGCTCTGGCGGCGGTGCTCACCGGCCTGCTCTTCGGAATCGCTCCGGCGCGCCGGGCGTGGAAGGTAGATCCCGCGGCGGCTTTAAAAGGCCAGGCGGGATCGGCATCCACCCGGCGTTGGTCGACCCGCGACATACTTCTTCCGATTCAGGGGGCTCTGTGCTGCCTGCTGCTTACCGCGAGCCTTATGGCTGTGCGCGGTCTCGTGCGCTCCGTGAATGCGCAGCTCGGCTTCAATCCCGATGGAGTGACGGTGATCAGCTACAACCTGGGATTGGCGGGATATCCCCTGGACAAGGGCGTGCCGTTCCAACGGCGCGCGGCGGAGGCCGTGGCTCAATTGCCAGGAGTGGAATCGGTGGCCTATGCGAGCGGATTGCCCCTCACGCTCGATCACGGCAACAATATTGTGTATTCGGAAGGCACCATCGACTTTCGTCCGAGAAATGCGTTTGCTTCCCCTGGTTTCGTGTTTCCCCGGGCTATTTTCATACCGCGGGGACGCGGTTGCTTGCGGGCCGGGAGTTTACGGCGCAGGACGTTTATGGAAAGCCGTTCGTGGCAGTTGTGAACCGCACGTTCGCCCGGACGGTGGTGGGAACGGAGAACGCGGTCGGCCGGCGCTTTCGATTTAGCGGCAGCCAATTGGATTTGGCGGAGATTGTGGGTGTAGTAGAGGATGGAAAGTACGAAAGCTTGACTGAAGCTCCTAGATCGGCCTTTTTCGTGCCGCTCCTCCAGTTCTACTCGCCTGCCATTTCCCTGATCGCTCGATCCAGGCGAGAACCGGACGAATTGGCGGGCGAGATGCGGCAGGCCGTCGCGCGGCTTGATCCAAACCTGCCGATCTACGGCGTCGGGAGCTTGCGCCAGATGCTGGGCTTCGTTTATCTGCCGATGCACGCGGCGGCGATTGCGCTGGGCGCATTCGGGGTGCTGGCGATTATGCTGTCCGTTACCGGAATCTACGGCCTGGCCGCGTACACGGTTTCGCGGCGCACGCGGGCAATCGGCATTCGCATGGCGATAGGCGCGCGGCCGTCGCAAGTGTTGCGACTGATTTTCGGACGCACGGGCGTGCTCGTCTTGTCCGGCGCGGCGGTCGGATTGGTCCTCGGCGCGGCGGCCGCGAAGCTGCTCGCGAGCATCATCTATCAAGCCAGTTCGCGGGATCCAGTGGTTCTGATCGCCGGCGTGCTTTTGATCGCTTGCATCAGTCTGGTGGCAGTGTATGGTCCGGCGCGACGCGCACTGCGGGTTGATCCGGTGCAGGCGCTGCGAGCGGATTAATGCTCCGACGGACGCAACCGGAAGCGGATGAAAATGTTCCCGCCGACGGGCCGGTCTCCATAATACGGTTTGATCGCTCCCGGGAGCGAATAACTCGTGAAATTAGCACCGATTCCGGTCTCCACATTCCGAAATAAATCGACATCGCGCGTGTAGCCGATGGTGTACGCGCCAATCCGGAATGTGCTGCCGTATAAAATATCCAGATTCTCTTCGATCTCCGGCTGGTCCTCAAACAACTCGTCTTTGTCCACCAGCTCCATGCGGCCTGTCAGAAAATTCTTGCGGCTCAGAGGCAGAGCCGATTCCACCAGATAAGAATTCAAGTTGTGCCCCGTGGCCGTATCGTGATTGCGTCCCCAGATTACGCTGGATGCCCAGCTTCCGCCCGGCATCGGTTTGGTGAATTCAACGGAGGCCGTGGCGCGCACCTGATCGCCCGGCTGCAGCGCTTCCGGGTGCGTGATTCTTCCCATCGACACTTGCGCCGCCCAATTTCGCGCCGGGAAAAACCATAAGCGCGACGACCAGGAATCGATGGCGCCTTGCTGGATGATCCAACGATTTTCACCCGGTTCCGCGCCATGGAAGCCGCTGGCTTCAAGTTTTAATTTCTTATATCCCAGCCCTACCGTGACGACGTTGTCTGAGATGTGCGTTGAGTCCTGCCAATGATGGGAAATGGGCGCTTGCGGCAACTCGGCTGCGGAGGCGCGATGCGGATACGCAACCGGGCCGAGCGCAGGATCGCCCACGGGTGCGAAGTAAAATTCGATCCTGGTGCTTCCGCCCAGTTCCCGAACGTAATGGAACCCGAGCCCCATGATCAGATTATGCGGATGCTGTCCATCGACAATGGGCTGCCCGTAGGCCGTTTCGCCGGTTTGAAATAGCAGCGGATAGCGGCGATTCGCGATGGTGGCCGGCTCCAGGCTGAGCATCAGATCGATCTGGAACGCGCCGCTCTCGCCTAAACGGTGTTCCGCTGAAGCCATCACCCAATTGGGTGAATACAGCTTGTCGCCGCCGCGCGGTCCGGATTGCTGCGTCTCCACCAGAAATCCCTCGCTCATGAACATTGTGTTCCACGATCCGAAATGAGTCATGATCATGGGCATCGGCCACGAGTCCGGATTGACCGACGTCCCCGAAGAGAAATTCAGCAGGTCCATACTGGCCGCGTTCATCTCTACCATGTTCATCGCCGGCATGGAGTTTTGGGCGAATGCGGGAACGCTGACAACAGCAAACAAAATAAGGCTAAATGTTCTAACGCTCATGAGACACCTCGAAACAAGTCTTGGGCCACGGATTAACACAGATGAACGCGGATCAGTGATCTGCGTTCATGCGTGGCAGGCTAGAGTCTCAAGATGTTCGAAGAGGCAGGCGATGGAATGGGTGGTGAAAGGGCTGCCGCCACCGACGTTTCGATGACGACGAATGACGGCTTCGTCTGGATAACCGGTGGAAGAACGGCCGTGGTAGCTGCGTGGGATACCGTGATTCCGTGCGCGTCAGGAAGCAGAAAAGTGTGGGTACATTCGGCGGATGTTGTCTGACCCGGCCCCGAATGCTGATGACACGGAGGCAGGGTGGAATTACAGGCGCCGGCGGTGCACGATGCCACACACTGCGCGGCGCCCAGGATCAGCGCCACGATCAGCAAGGCCACGAGTTGAGCGCGGCGTACGGTCATCTATCGCGATCATAGCATGCGCGTGTGCGGCGATCATGATTTGTCCGACGGATTTGTCCGCATGGTACTTCAGCGTATTACTTGGGGTATCGGAACTGGGGACGGCAACTTGTAGTTGTAGTATGCTGCCTTGATACCGGATTACGAGACTTTGGCAGATGGAAAGCTTGGAAGCCTGCGTTAGCGTCCCCGCGTGATCGGGGCGGTTGGGTTTTTAGGCGCAGCTCCGGTGTCGCCGGCGTTGATTTTTATGGCACGTCCAGTTGTATTCGGATTGCAGGGAGAGTTGCATGAAATGCCGTGTCCGCATGTGTCCGTTGGTCCTGCTGTTATTCTGCGGGCCTGCGCTGCTGGCCCAAAGCCTAACCGAGCCGAGTGGTGTCACCATCGGCGTCACCAGCGCCGGCACCTTCAGCATCCGGCCGCAAGATCCAGCATGGACCTATTCCGGAAGCATTTCCGGGCATGTGACCCACATCGCCGGGCCTACAACTGGGGCGGACAATAATCCGGTATCGACGAACGGGCCCTTCGACCAGTTCACCATCAACTATTCGGACCCCGCGGGCAATCCCTGGAACATGCAGCTTCGTGCTTATCGCAACCTGCCTTCGGCGACTATTTCCTTTAGCCCGCTGGTGACGGTGGCGAACCAAGGGCCCTACGCTGTGCTTCATCAATTCCCGACCACGCCCCATCATTTTTCGAACGCCGGCTGGGTACGACTTTTTGGGTTGGTGGGTTGGATGCTTACCGACAGCCCCTGGCTTTTTTATGACGACCAATTCGCCGCGTCCATCCTGTCGCCCGCTGCCCGGCCGATCTCAGAACGGCAGGTGTGGGTGAATGATCACAGCACTTATGGCACGATCGCTCTTCAGATCGACACCAGCAATCCGGTGCTGCCCGCGGGCGACGTTTATAGCTACCTGATTACGTTCAACCAGGGCATCGGCCAGACATTCACGTCCTGGGGATCCACGTTGCGGAACATTTTTGGCAGGCCGATGACGGGCAACCAAGCGGACGCCAGCCTGGTTACGCCGATGCTCTCTACCGATGCCGGGGCCACTTACTATTACAATTTCAAGCAGTCGCTCGGCTACGAAGGCACTCTTGAAGCCGCCCAGGCGTCGGCGAAAGCGGTGGGCATTCCATTTGGCCTGACTCATTTTGATAGCTGGTGGTACAAGAAGGGCGGCGATTGCAGCGCCACCGAGGATCCGGCGTATGCATCCTGGTCGAATACTCAAAATGGCGTGTGGAAGTTCGTCGCCGATCCGGCGCTTTTCGAGCCGATCGACGATCATCATTGGGACGGCGGCTTTGTTCAGCATTTAGGCCCGGGGATGGCGCACGGCAGATGGGTGGACCCTTGCAGCCCCTATCGCTTGCCGATCGTGGATTCCGATCGCCACGTGCTAAACGCCCATCCGGTTTCCGGCAACGTGGTGATTGATCCGGGCATCTGGGATCGCATTGCTCGCGCTTTGAAGAAAAGCGGGATCGTGATTTACGAACAGGACTTTTTGTCCACCAGTGCCCGCGCCGCGAATACGTTTGACGATGAGAAGTTTCTGAATGCGATGGAAACCGCGATGGCGGCGCACGGAATCGACCTGCAGTTTTGCATGCCTCTAGGGCGCCACATGCTGGAGGCTATCCGGACGGAGCGTGTGCATACGCTGCGCGTGAGTGGCGATCGATTCAGCTGGGACCATTGGGATCAGGAGATGTATGGCTCCATCATTCTGAACGCGGGAAGCGTCTGGCCGACGGTGGATAATTTTCAAACCACCGAAGAGCGCAACCTTCTGCTGGCGGTGCTGAGCGCGGGGCCGCTGGCTTTGTCGGACCCGATCGGCCAGTTCGTCCCGATCCCGGAGGCGATCCGCAGCGACGGGCTGATTCTCAAGCCGGATGTTTCAATGGTTCCAACCGACGCCAGTTTCGTGGCGGAAGCCGCTGCCGTGGAACAATTCTACGGGGTGAACGGGCCCAATGCTTCCAATGCGAGTAACACCGCTCAACTCATTCGTCCGCCATTGGTGGCGTACACTTATTCCGATTTTGGATCCACCAAAGTGGAGTATGTATTCGCATACAGCCGCGATGTTACTGCGCCGGCCGAAGTGAGTTTCTCGCCCCAGGATTTCGGGTTCACGGGCGATGTGTATGTGTACGATTACTTCGGCAAAACGGGATGGCGGCAGCCGGGCTCGCAGCCGATTGTGAAGCAGGTAGACAGCCAGGGCTCCTACTTTGTGATGGCTCCGGTGGGCCCGTCGGGGGTCGCGTTCCTGGGCGATTTGTCCAGATTCGTGTCCGCCAGCCAGCAGCGCGTGGTGAGCCTTGCCGACGATGGACAAATTACAGCCACGTTGCAATTCAAGCTGCCCGAGACCGTGCCGATCTCTGTTTTCGCGGCATCCATGCCGGTGGTGTCAGCGGACGGAGCGACAGTGAGTTCGCCCGTGTTGGATGCGGCCACCGGGTTGTATCAGGTGCTGGTGACGTCGGGTGAAAATAAACAGGCGACCATTCAAATTGCGGCGGGGCCGGCTCAGTAGCGCAAAGGGTGCGGCGCGCACCACAAAACAGGCCAGGAACTGCTTCGCGCCGCGCTCCGTTTTGCGCGTGTCATTAATAAAGCAGCAGTTCCATATACACGTTGGCGCGGACATAAGGCGATGGGACGATGCGTTCGGGCGGAAGATGGCGGAAGCCCACAGATTCGTAGAGCCGGATGGCGCCCGCGAGTTTTTGGTTGGTCTCCAGATACAGCCTACGCGCGCCCAAGCCGCGGGCTTCCGTAATGACCCTTTCCAGCAGCCGGCGTCCAATTCCGGCGCGGCGGAATGATTCCGCCACGGTCATTTTCGCGACTTCAAATTCAGCGGGAGCAAACGCGACGAGAGCACAGCAGCCGATCGTCTGGCCCTCTCGAACAGCGAAAAAGATTCTGCCGCCGCGATCCAGGATGGTTCCCTGCGGATCGGCCAACACTTCCTTCTCCTTGGGCTCCACGGCGAAGTAGCGTGTGATCCACTCCTCGTTGAGCGTGCGAAAGGCGGCTTCATCCCCGGGCCTGAAATCGCGGATGGTCACTTCTGTTTGAGTCGTCATTGTCTTCAGGCTACAGGCTGTGGATTTCTACGTCCAATAGCTGAAAGGTGTTTATTTATATCATGTCGATATGAATGAAGAGATCGAGCTTCGTCATTTTCGGTACTTTCTCGCCGTGGCTGAAACACTGCATTTCAGTAGGGCAGCCGAGCGTCTGGGGATGGCGCAGCCGCCGCTGAGCCAGCAGATCAAACGGTTGGAGCAGCTCATCGGGCATCGGCTCTTCGATCGGACTACACGCGGCGTGAAACTGACGCTGGCCGGTCAACTGCTGGCTGAGCGCGCGCGGAGCACCATCGAGAAGGTTCAGGATGACGTCGCGCAGGTTCGCCGGCTGGGGCGCGGGGAAGAGGGGACACTCACGGTTGGTTTCAGCGGTTCAGTGATGTTCACCGATCTTCCGGCGGCCATCGAAAGTTACCGGCGGCGCTATCCGAAGGTAGAGCTTCGTTTGCGCGAGCTGAGCACGTCGGCGCAAATTTCGGCGCTGCTTACCGGAACCATCGATCTGGCGTTCCTGCGGGACGGGGACCAGACGGAGGGTATCGAAATCAGCACCTTGTTTAAAGAGCGCTACGTTGCGGTGCTTCCGGAGGCCCACGCATTGGCGGGCAAACGCTCGCTCCGCGTCCGGGATCTGCGGAAAGAGCCGTTCATCCTGTTTGCGCGCCGCATGGGACCGCTGGCGTTCGACCGGACCATCGCCTGCTGCGAGCGCGACGGGTTCCGTCCAAACATTGTGCAGGACGCGCCGCAATGGCCGACTTTGGTGCGCCTGGTGGCAGCTGGTCTGGGCGTTTAGCTGGCGCCGGCTTGCGTGGCCAGCGTGGCGATATCCGGAGCGGTTTATCGCGAGGTGCGCGCGGCCTGCAGAACAACGGTGGATCTGGGCATCAAGACAGGATCGGCGACGACGCTGGCGGGCAACTTTATTGCGATCGCGCGCGAGCGTTTCGCGCGGCAGCCGGCGGCTTCGGCACGGCGGCGTGCGCGATCGAAATAGTAGTAGACAACCTACAGGCATTGTAGTAGAGTGTCTACAGCATCGCATGGCGGCCCAGGAACCTTACAAGAACCGCATCGAGCTCCTGCAGGGGACGCTCGACATGCTGATCCTGACCACGCTGCAGTGGGGTCCGCGGCACGGTCACGGGATCAGCCAGCAGATTCGAGCCGGCTCGGGAGAACTTCTCCAGGTGGAGACCGGGTCGCTTTATCCGGCTCTGCATCGCCTGGAAAGGCAGGGCTGGCTGGCTTCGGAATGGAAGCTTTCCGAAAAGAACCAGCGGGCCAAGTACTATCGCCTCACTGCGGCTGGAAAGAAGCAACTGCTGGCCGAAGAGTCGAAGTGGAAGTTGCTGGTGAGGGCGATTGCAGGTGTTCTGAAGCCCGTTCAATGAGGCTGAAATGCTGTACCATCGCCTGAAGTCTTTGATCTATCGCACGCTGCTGCGCCAGCAGGCCGGCCGCGACCTGGACGAGGAAATTCGGGCGCATCTTGCGATCGACACCGAGGAACGTATGGATCGCGGAGAAGCGCGTGGGCTTGCGGAGCAGAATGCACGGCGCGCGCTGGGGAACCAGCTTCTCATCAAAGAAGTCACGCGCGATATGTGGGGCTGGAGTGCGGTGGAGAGAATCTGGCGCGATCTGGTGTATGCGTTGCGGCAGATCAGGCGCAGCCCCGGTTTTGCAGCCATCGCGATTCTCTCCTTGACGCTCGGCATCGGCGCCAACACCGCGATCTTTTCGGTCCTGAATGCAACGCTGCTCAGGCTGTTGCCGGTTCGGGCGCCCGATGAGCTGTTCGTCCTTCGCCAGCAGGCGCACACGGTTGTTCCGCAGCGCTTTTCTTATCCGATGTTCCTGCGGCTGCGCGATGCCGGGTCCGGCGCGATTGGCATTGCGGCAATGAGCCGCGTGGCACGCGCTCAAGCATCGCTCGAAACTGGATCGCAATCCGAGGTCGCGACGTATCAGCTCGTATCGGGCGAGTTTTTCGGCGTGCTCGGACTATCTCCGGCGCTCGGACGCCTGCTCGCTCCGAACGATAACGAAAATATCGGAGCGCATCCGGCAGCTGTGATCAGTCACGGATATTGGCAGCGTGCGTTCGCGGGCTCGGGGGATGTGGTGGGCCGGAAGATTCGCCTGAACGGAACGTCCTTCACCATTGTTGGCGTAGCGCCCGAAAATTTCCGGGGCGTGTGGCTGGAATCACCCGCCGATGTGTGGATTCCGATCGTAATGCAAAGCGACGTTCACTACGCGCAGAATTTCAGCAGTCACCAGGATGCCGATCCGGAAAAGCCCTGGCCGCCACAGGAATTTGTGGAATGGCTGGATCTCATCGTGAGAGTGAAACCGGCATCCGCTGTCGCGGTGCGCAATGTGCTGAACGGCACGTTCCTGCGATCGGAGGACAACATCACCGGGCATCTTGCGGCGGATGTCCGGCGCTATTTCCTGGAACGAAGCGTCGCGCTGGAGCCCTTCGGCCGCGGGGCTTCCAATCTGCGGCAGCGATGGACGTCGCCGCTCGTTGCGATGATGGCCATGGTCGGGCTGGTTTTGCTGATCGCGTGCGCCAATGCCGCCAATTTGCTGCTGGCTCGGGCCGAAGGCCGGCGCCGCGAAATCGCCGTGCGATTATCGATTGGCGCCAGCCGTGGACGCTTGATCCAGCAACTGCTCACGGAAAGCTTTCTCCTGGTAGCGGCATCCACGGGTTTGGGTCTGCTATTCGCGCGCTGGGCGAGCGACGCCTTGGTGCGCATGGCGGTGGGCTCCGTCACAGGCCCCACGCCGTTCACCACCGGCGTGGATGAACACGTCATGATGTTCGCAATCGGTATCTCCGTCCTCACTGGCTTTCTGTTTAGCCTGGCGCCGGCATTGCGCGCCACGCGGCTGGAACTCGGCGCGGCAATGAAGACGACCTCTCGAAGCGCGTTCGCCGGTTCGCGGTTCAGCGCGGCGAAGCTCTTGGTGGCTGCACAGGTGGCGCTTTCGTTGCTGGTGGTGTGCGGGGCCGGATTGTTCGCGCGCAGCCTTCGCAACCTGGTTCATCAAGACCTGGGATTCGACCGCGAGCACGTTTTGACAGTCTGGATGGATCCGCGCTCGGCCGGTTATGATGCGAAGCAATTACCCGGTTTGTACCGTGGGCTGGTGGAACGCACGCAAATCGTTCCCGGGGTTCGCTCGGCCGCCGTATCCATGTGCGGCCTGGTGGTGGAGTGCCGCTCCGTTACCGGACCCGTCAAAATTTCCGGCTACCAGCCAGCTCCCGGCGAGGATGTCAGGATTCAGTACACTTTTGTGGCCCTGGGCTATTTTTCCACGGTCGGAATGCATCTGGTGAGTGGGCGTGACTTCACTTCGCGCGATAGCGGCAGCCGGTTCGTGATCGTAAATCAAGCGACGGTGCGGCGGTATTTCGCGAATCGAAACCCGCTCGGCCAGCGCTTCGGCGAGAACCTGGAATCGGAAGTCATCGGCGTCGTCGAGGACGCGCGCGTGAACCGGGTTCGTGAGCCGGCTGTTCCCATGGCATATGAAGCGCTGGAAGGGAATCTGGTGTATGCGGGCAGCTTGGAAATACGCGCGGCCGGCGATCCCGGCGCAATCGCGGCGGATGTTCGCAAGGCGCTTCGCGATGTTGCGCCCGATCTTCCTATCGAACGCATTACACCGCTCGATTTGCAGGTGGATCGCAGCTTGAATCTGGAGCGCATGGGCGCCGTTGTTACCAGCGCTTTTGGCATGCTGGCTCTGGGACTGGCGTGTTTCGGACTCTACGGCGTGATGTCCTATGCGGTTTCGCGGCGGACGCCGGAGATCGGAGTGCGCATGGCTCTGGGCGCGCAACCATCGAACGTGTTGTGGGCGATTCTGAAGGAGGCACTGGCGCTCATCGCGCTGGGCTTGGCCGTAGGTGTTCCGGCGGTGATCGTCGCCTCACGTTCCATTGCTGCCCTCCTTTATGGCATCGCGCCGGACGATCCTGTCACGCTCGTGTCGACGATTTTCATCTTGACCGCGGTCGCGGTGTTTGCCGCGCTCTGGCCGGCATGGCGAGCATCACGCGTCAATCCCGTGGCGGCCCTCAGGCACGAATAAGAGCGAGCTATTTGGGTTTCGGCCGGATCCCAGCGATGTTGGTCTATCCCGCTGGGCTTGGCCGTAGACGTGCCGGCGGTGATCGTCGCCTCGCGCTCCATTGCGGCCCTCCTTTAGGCATCGCGCTTGACGATCTTGCCACGCTCTAGCCGGCATGGCGAGCATCATGAGTGAATCCGGTGGCGGCCCTGCGTCACGAATAAAGCGGCGCTATTTGGGTCCCGGCCGGATCCCAGCGATGTTGGTTTTGATCCGATATAGGCCGGTTCGCGCGGTCACATAAAGAGTCTTGCCGTCCGCGTCGCCCCAGGCGCAATTCGCCGGAACCTCGGGAAACGCAATGATGCCGAGCAATTTCGCCTGCGGGGAGATCACCAGAATTCCGCCGGGACCGGTGGCCCAAACGTTGCCCGCGGTGTCCACCTTCATGCCGTCAGGCAGGCCAGCCCCGGTCTCTTTGTCCGCATCGAAAAAGATGCGGCCGTTGTCCAGCGTGCCATCCGATTTCACGTCGTAGACATTCCATGTTTTACCGGCGGAATTGGCGACGTAAAGTTTCTTTTCGTCGGGCGAAAAAGCCAAGCCGTTCGGGAGCTCCAGGTCCTTCACCACCGCGTCGATCTTGCCAGCAGGCGTGATCCGAAAAACTCCGTTGAAATTCAACTCGCGCAACGGACTTTTGAGCGCTTCCGCCAAACCCTGCCCCGGATTGAGCAACCCAAACGGCGGATCGGTGAAGTAAATATCCTGATTTCTTGTGACCACAACATCGTTCGGGCTGTTGAATCGCTTGCCTTCATAACGGTCGGCCAGCACGGTGAGCTTTCCGTCCCGCCCGATGCGCGACACCCGGCGATTGCCATGTTCGCAGGCAATGATTCGGCCCAGCTTGTCGAGCGTGAGGCCGTTGGTCCCTACCTGCTTGCCGGCCGGGTAGGAGTCCGCCAAGATGTGGTCGCGAAAAACCATCGCACCGCCTGAGCGCGACCATCGCATGATCACATTGCCCGGAATGTCGCTGAACAGCAGATAGGCGCTGGGCCGATACCAAACCGGCCCTTCCACGAATTGAAAGCCTCCAGCCACCTTCTCCACCTTCGCGCCCGGCGAAACCAGTTTGTCGAAAGCGGGATCCATGCGGCGGATGGTGGATTGCGCCCCGGGCTGGGCGAAGAGCGAGGAAGTTGCCAGAGCAAGTGTGATGAGAGCTTGCGATTTCATGCTGCCAATTCTATATGTCCCTGCCACGCCTTGGACGCAAACGTGGGCTCAAACATTTCAGGATGCAGGATTTCAGCCAGGATTTCGAGCGATTCCACCAGCCGCGGGCCGGGGCGGTTGAAATATTGATTGCCGTCGGCCAAGTAAACCTGGCCGGTTTGAACCGCGCGCAGCTTTCGCCACCCCTGCCGATTGGTGAGCCAGTACATCTCGGCGCAAGTGCGATCGAGATCGAAGCCGCACGGCATGGTGATGATCACGTCCGGATCGGCGCCGGCCAGTTCGCGCCACGTCATCCAGGGCGAATGCGCGCCCGCTTGTCCAAACAGATTTACCGCGCCGGCCATGTCCACCAGTTCAGGAACCCAGTTGCCGGCGGCCATCAACGGCTCGTGCCATTCGATGCAGGCGACGCGCGGACGTAAGTGTGACGCGCAGGCGCGCTCCGAGATTCGCTGCATCTTGTTCTGAAGATCCGCGACCACTTGCTCGCCGCGTTCCGCCACGTCGCACGCCGCCGCCACGCGCCGGATGTCGGACCAAACGTCGGCCATCGAATTCGGCTCCAGCGCGACTAATTTCGGGCGGCTGGTCACCCAGCCCATGAGAGCGCGCTCCACGTCCTCCAGGCTCACGGCGCAGACGCGGCACTGCGTTTGGGTGATAATATGGGTCGGCTGCAACGCGTCCAACAGCTCGCGCGAGACTTCGTAAACTGAGAGCGCATTGGCGACCTGCTGCTTCACCCGCTGGTCGATTTCGGCGCTCGATCCATCGGTTGGGAAGGCTGGCGCGGTGCAAATCGGCAGGGCAAGGATGTCCGGCGGGAAATCGCATTCGTGCGAGCGTCCCACCTGATAGCGACTCAGTCCAAGCGAAGCAACAATCTCGCTGGCGCTGGCGATTAACGACACGATACGGAGCATTACTATTACGATATGCGCTTTTTGATTCTGCTGGTCATGGGCATTTCGACCGCGTACAGCGCGGATTTTACGACTTACATTGGAGGAACAAGCCAAACCCAATTCATCGCGGTCTCGGCGATTGCAACCGATGCGGCTGGCAACACCTACGTGACGGGCAGCAATGCCTTCGTCACGAAGCTCGATCCTTCCGGCAATATCGTTTTCACCACGTCAATTGGTCCTGTTGGCAGCTTTGGCAATTCCATCGCGGTCGATCCCGCAGGTAACGTTTGGGTGGGCGGCCAGACTGAAGAAAGTGATTTTCCTTTAGTGAGCGCCCTGCAATCCTCGGGGGCGCCCGGCGGCGCCGGATTCTTGGTGAAAATAGCTCCGGATGGAACCGTCGCCTATTCTTCGTATTTGGGTGGCATCCTTGGCAACAGCGGTGTGAATGGCGTCGCGACGGATCAAAGCGGCAACGTCTACGTGACTGGCTTCACCGACGCCAGCGACTTTCCTACCACGCCGGGACTGCCCGCGGGGCCTGTAACCGGGAGTTAGCCGCCAGTGTATGGCCTATTCGCTGCCAAGCTCGATTCAACCGGGCAGAAGATTCTTTATTCGGCAGTAATCGCAGGAATGAACTGTGACTCTTGTGGGACTCCCAATGTTTCTAGGACCGTGGGGATCGGGATTGCGGTGGATGGATCCGGTAACGCCGTGGTGGCCGGCGACACCAACTCCACCGATCTACCCGTGAACTCCGGAGGTAATTCAATCCCTGCAGCATTCGTTTTCAAGATCAATGCCTCGGGAAGCGAAATTGCGTATTTCACTTACCTCGCGTCCGGAGGGAGCGTTGGTAATTTCTTTTTTCCAGATACGGGCGCTGCGAGCCCGATTGTCGCCGACACGTCCGGCAACGCCTACATCGCGGGATCTATGAATGATTCGAGCGGCAAACCCCAGACGTTTGTCGTGGAGCTGAGTCCGGAAGGTGCGGGCGTGTGGTCGGTATTGTTGGGCAGTTCAGCCGGCAGTTGGGCCAACGCGATCAGCCTCGACAGTTCCGATGCTGTATGGATCACCGGGACCACTGGGACGATGTCGGCGCCGGGGGAATCCTTCGTGGAGCAATTGGTATCCCCAGGCCCCGCGCCTCCATACTCGGCGCAATTCCCAGCAGGCGGCGCGGGGCAAGCCATCGCTATCGATCCAAGCGGCGCGGTTCACTTCGCAGGCGCATTGGGCCTGGTGTCGACGCTCACGCCGTCGCAACCGCTGGCTCCGCGCGTGCTCAGCATTGTCAACGCGGCATCCAATCAACTCTCGGGGACGATCGCACCGGGCGAGGTGATCTCAATTTACGGCCCCGGACTCTCTATAACCGCGCCCGCGACAGCGGCCCCCTTGAATGGCGTTTTCCCGAATACGCTCGGTGGAGTACAGGTGCTGGTGAATGGAAGCCCGGTTCCTCTGCTGTATGTATCCGATTCGCAAATCAATGCCGAGATCCCTTCGCCCATTCCAGATGCGATGAGCGGGATCGCTGACGTGCAGGTGGTACAGACGGTGGTCATGTGGGATCCGGTGCAGCAGATCACTTACATCGTGACGCTTCCCGATTTTCGTCTCGCGGTGGCTAGCTCGAGCTTTGCCGTGTTCGAGAAGGCCGGCGGCTCGATGGCGGTACTCAATCAGGACGGAACGGTCAACAAGATCGCGAATCCAGCCAAGCCGGGGAGCGTTGTCAGTATCTGGGCCACTGGATTCGGCGCGGCAGCCGGGCCCGTCAACGGCTCGGTGGCCACGGCCGCCAACAACTACTGCGACAGCTGCCAGGTTGTGTTGAACTACGAGTCAACCAACATCCCGGAAACCGTGCAATACGCCGGATCGTCGCCCGGCCTCATCGACGGGCTGACGCAAATCAATTTCATGATCCCAACGGAATTAAACACCGACGGCGCATGGGTGTACTTTACTCCTCCCGGGCAGACGCTACAAATTCAACTCGGGTGGGTAAACATATCGCAATGACGGGCCGTCGTTCTGCATTGCTGCTCGCAGTTTTGGTCTCCACCTGCTTATTGCGCGGATTTCACGACCTATATTGGAGATCAGAACCAATATACGGTCGCTGCAATTACGACGGACTCCGCGGGCAACACCTACGTTACCTGAAGCCGGGTGATTGCAGCGACGCCATTTGAAGCTTTGGCCGATGTCTTCGTCGCAAAATTGGATGCCACGGGGAACCTCGTCTTCACCACTACCTTCGGCGGCAAGGGCAGCGACCAAGGCAATGCCATTGCGGTTAATCCAATGGGAAACATCTGGGTGGGTGGTTCCACCTCTTCGGAGAACTTTCCGCTGCGCGCTGCTCTGCAAACGTCGCAAGGCTCCGGCAACCCTGGCGGCACCGGGTTCCTGGTGAAGCTGGCGCCGGATGGGACCGTAATTTATTCCTCGTATTTCGGCGGGCTGCTGGGCGCCAGCAGCGTGAATGGCGTCGCCACGGATGAGAGCGGCAACGTGTATTTGACCGGCTCGACCGATTCCACTGATTTTCCTGCCACGGCCGGCCTTCCCGCCGGGAAGGTGACGGCCAACGAAATCACGCCCGTTTCCGGCGCGTATGTCACGAAGCTGGATGCCACGGGATCAAAAATCCTTTACTCCGCGCTCATCGTGGGAAATGCGGTGGATTGCTCCGGCGGCAGCAGTTGCTTTCTTTCGGCGCGAGGAACGTCGGGCGTGAGCATCGCCATCGATGCGGCGGGCGATGCGTTTATCGCCGGCAATACCAACACCACCGATCTGCCAGTGACGGCTGGAATCGCTTTTGGATATGGAGCATTTGCCGCACAGATCAATGCCGCTGGAAGCCAGCTCGTGTATTTGACGTACGTGGGTCCGCCGGCCGGGATCGTCTCTCTAGGGCCCGCGCAAACGATCACCGCGAGTGCCATCGCTGCCGATGCGGCCGGCAATGCATACCTGACCGGATCGACGAACGATCCCGACTTTCAGGCGACGCCTGGTGCGTACCAGACCGATCTCAACGCCGACGCCACGCAGTCGTCTGTGCCTTCCGACGCATTTGCGATCAAGCTTGGCCCTGCGGGCACGTCCGTTTGGGCTACGTACTTGGGCGGGGCTGGAAACGATCAGGCCAATTCGATCAGCCTGGACAGTTCTGGCAATGTCTGGCTGGTAGGCAGCAATGGCGCCGGTTTTCCGGGAGGCCGGCTAGGCTACGTCGCCACCGCAGGCGACTTCCTGGCCGAACTCAGCGCCAATGGCTCCGCACTTTCCTACGCAGCGGAATTCCCATCAGGAGCGGTTGGGCAGGGCATCAGCGTAGATCCGAACGGTCTGCTCCATGCCGCGGGACCGGCCGGGCTGATTTCGACCATCACTCCGGCGCAGCCTTTCGCTTCTCACGTACTCGGCATCGTGAACGCGGCGGCCGGTCAACTCTCGGGGCGCGTTTCCCCGGGCGAAGTGATCTCAATCTTCGGTTTCGGCCTCGGTCCAACCACTCCCGTCACAGCCGTCCCTGCCAATGGTGTTTTTCCGACGTCGCTGGGCGGCGTTCAGGTCCTGGTCAACGGCTCCGCTGTTCCTCTACTCTATGTCTCGGCTTCGCAGATCAATGCGGAGATTCCGGCGCCATTGAACGGCACGGACGATACCGTGATTCAGGTTGTCAAAAACACCACGACTCTACCCGATTTCCGCGCCTCGGTGGATCCCTCCATCTTCGGCATTTTCCTGAACCCCGACGGTTCAATCGCGGCGATCAATCAGGACGGCACTCTAAATTCGTCGTCGAATCCAGCCAAAGCCGGCACCATCGTCAGCGTTTGGGCAACAGGCTTCGGCGACGCCGCCGGTACCGTGGACGGCGCGGTGACGGTGGCAGCGAACAACTGGTGCGCCTACTGCTCCGTCTCCTTAGTAGCTAACTTTGCCCAACCCGTCGAATATGCCGGCTCGGCGCCGGGCCTGATCGATGGGCTAATGCAAATCAATTTCATGATCCCAGCCCAATTGGGCGCCAGCCCGAGTCAGCTTTTCTTCCAGTTCAGTCTGGGAGGTGGCGGGTTTGTATGGGTGTCACAGTGACCAGAACTTGGCACTCGTTCGAAACTTGCCATGCTTTTAACGTTGCGCTGATCCCGGCGGAGGGAATGTGAAAACTCAAGGAGCCGGTCGGGAGGGAGTTCAGTAGGGGTTCTAAAGAAGTTTCTTGGTTTGGAGAGTACGAAGGGGAAGTTACTGAGGAACGACCTCTGCTCCTTGAGCTTGATTTGATTTCACGCGCAGACAGATTGCACGCGCCTAGCCAAAACCGGAAAGTACTTATTTCCGAGACATGACGGCTCGGAAGGGCTAGAAAAAATTACCCGGTTGGAACGTGCGACATGCAAATACGGTACAGATTTCCGTCCTGCTAACCGTTTTGGAACCTGCGGATGTCGACAGTTGGACCTTGTGACGTTTCGCCGCCGACACCCTTATGGTTGTGCAGGTGTCGACGCCGGCACTGAGGACACGCGTTGAATCCTGCCGGACTCTGCGTCTTCAATGGATACGTGGTTCACTTCGAGCGTAGTGCCGAGCGTCTGGTCCAACGCCACGCGAGCGTTGCTGAAATCAACCAGCGCGGCAATTTCGGCGGACTGTGCGGCCACCAGATCCCGCTGCTGCTGAACCACATTAAACGGCGTGGACGCGCCTCCGGCCAGTTTCTTTTGTTCCGCATCCAACAACTGCTGTTCCAGAATCCGGGTTTGGACAGCAGCCTGGTAACGCCCGCGCGCCTGCCGCATGGCCACCATATAATTGGAAACGTCCACCGCCACTTGATTGGCGTCCTTGCTCAGCTGGATTTGGGACTGGCGAAGCTGCAACCGGTCGATGGCATAGTCGGCCTGGGCCTGATCGTTCCTGAGCGGCGTCTGGAAATAAACCGCCGCGCGATTGGTAGGGAAATCACGCCGTAAAACCTGCCCGACCGCAGTCCCGATCCCGCCGTCAAAGTAAGGGTTAGCGGTTTGAACACCTAAGCTGCTGACTACGGTTTTGGGCTGGCCCGCCAAACCAGCGGCGCTTTCCGTCACGATGCCCACCAATAAAGGCAGAATACCGTTGCGGGTCCCCAGAGCTGAAATCTCACTGCTGGTAACGCCGATACGCTCGGCCGCCAAATCGCTGCGGTTGGCGAGAGCTGTCTGTAGGAGGTCCCTGAGTGGCGGAGTTTCGTCATTTGAGGGAATCGCGATCCGGTCGAGCGGAACAATTTGCACCGACGCGAGCTCAGGGTCCGCCAGGCCGGTGCGGCTCAAAAGGTTCTTTAGCTGTAGTTCCTGCTGGCGCAGCGTGGTTTGGGAATTCACCAAATCGTATTGGGCGGTAGCCAACTGCGAGTCCGCGGTCACCACATCCAGCCGAGCTAACGTCCCGGCACGTTCCTGAAGCTTGGTGTTGTCATAAAACTGTTGCGCCACCTCCACCGCATTCTCTTTTGCTTTGATATCTTCGTATCCCGCGGACAATCCATAGTAAAGGTTCAGCACCTGATTGACGGTGTTGCTCACCTGGGTCTTGAAGTTCAACGCGGAAGCTTTTACATTCAATTGACTTACTCGAATGGTTCGGGCGTTGACCGCGACCCCGAAGCCGCGCAGAAGGTTCTGCTGGAACGTTAGCGTGAGGCTGGGAGCCGATGAAGGGTTCAAAACATCGGTCGGAGCGTCCTCGTTCAGATAGCTATCTCTGTAACTCACAGTAACGTTGCCGCCGATTAGAAACCCCTCCTGATATGTAAAAGCAGAGTTCCTGGTATTGGAGACGAGCACCGGCAATATACTTTGCACGGTGTCGGCTTCGGGCGCAGTCTGATGGCTGAACGTCGTAGATTCCTGGATGACGGGGTCGAGCGTTTGGGCTATCGGCCCGATTTGGGCGATAGTCGCGTTTGTCGAGGACGGGCCGTTGCCTCCGTTGCCTGCCGTACTCACGCCCGCCGCCGCCTGGCTTCCAGCCACCCCTTGACCATTGGCGACGTTACCGGCCTGAGAAGCTCCACTCGGAACTCCGGGCAATGCGCCACCGGCCCGGGAGCGCTCCAGTTGCCACTCAGCCTCGATCGGATTGTAGCGTGCAACCTCGATGTCGATATTGTTTTCGAGCGCCAGTGCGATAGCGTCTTGAACAGTCAGGTAAAGCATTCCGGCCCGAATCAGATCGCGCAGACGGCCGGAGTTTTGAAGGCGAACCGGTGGGATTTGTGGCGGAAGATACGGCCGCACAGCGACGAAGGCCGATGGGCGGACCGGCTCCACGGTCGGTTCTTGAGCGGCGAGGGGCAATACGCAGCACCACGCCATCCAGCGCAATTTGCGCGCCGAGGTCATGGATGCACGTCCGTTGGCAAAGTGGCCGGAAGCTGCGAGGGACGGGAAATGGTCCCGGCTAAAGCTTCATCAAGGGTGATGTGGTTGACTTCGAGCGTCCGTCCCAGTGCCTGGTCCAATCCAATGCGCGCGTGGCTATAGTTGGCCAGCGCTTGTACCTCGGCGCTCGCCGCGCTTGCGACGTTTTGTTCATCGAGCACCACCTGATAGGCCGTGGACGCTCCCAGCGCCAGCCGCTTTTGATCCGCATCGAGCGTCTCTTGCTGCAGGGCGCTGGCTTTGACGGCGGCCGCATATCGCGCCCGCGCCTGTTGCAGTCCGATCACCGCGTTCTGCACGTCTACCCGCACCTGGTTGATGTTCTGCTGCAGGCCCAGTTCGCTCTGCCGCAGCTGCAGTTCACTGGTCACGTAGTCGGACTGCGCGGCGCGATTTCGCAGTGGAATGTTCAAGGCGATTCCCGCGGAATAATTGGGATAATTGCGGCGGAACATCTGGCCCAACAGATTCCCATAGCCGCCGGACAGGTAAGCCACACCCGGTGTTGCCTCACCCACCGGAGTGATCGGTCCGGTCAGCCCGTTGTTGGTCAGCTCCGCGAAAGCTTGCAAAGTCGGTTTCAACGCGTTTTTGATCCCCACCAGGTTCAACTTGTCGCTATCGATATTCAGGCGGCTCTGCGCGATCTCAGTCCGGTTGTCGAGGGCTTGCTCCACCAGTTCATTCACCGGCGGCGTCTCATCTCTGGCTGGAATGGTGATGGTATCGAGCGGAATGACGTGCGCGTCGATCAGCGTGCTGTTGGCAATCCCGTTACGGCTGATGGCATTCTTCAAAACCGTTTCCTGCTGGAGCAGATTGGTTTGTGAGACCAGCAAATCCTGCTCGCTGACATAGACCTGAGCTTCGGCGCGGGTGACTTCGATGGGCGCTAGCGTCCCTGCCTGCGCCTGTTTCCGGTTATTATCCAGGAGCTCCTGAGCGGCCGACAGTTCCCGCTGGCGTGCGCGGACATCTTCCCAAAACTCCACCAGGTCCCAATACAAGTTCAAAACCGCCGACACCGTGGTGGCCACCTGCTGCTTGAATTGCAGATCGGTGACTTTGATGTTGTTCTTCTGCACGCGGATGTTCCGGCCATTCACCGCCGATCCGAAACCGTATAACAAATTCTGGGTCACTTGCAGATCCAAATAGCCCGAAGTGTACGGATCGATGCTGAAAAAGCTGCTGTTTACGTTGGTGTAGTTGTTGAAATAGGTGAACTGGGCGCTCATGCCGAAGTCCCAGGTCTGCTGGTATATCGCTTGCAGGGTATCAGTCTGCTGGATCAGGGCGGTGGTGCCGGTCAAGATGGTGTTGCTCTGCGGGCTGGTAGTGTGGGCGGCGCTTCCAATGATGGTAAGAGTGGGATCGAAAGATGAGATCGGCGGACCCAACTGCGTCACGATGCCTCCGCCGGAGCTGACTCCTTCGCCGGCCGCGCCCACTGCGCCAATGTTCGTGACGGTGACGCCCGTCAAGCTGACACTGACGGGTCCATTGGCTACGCCCACGCCGACGCTGCGCAGCGCGCCGCCGGCCCGCGCGCGGCGCAACACTTCCTGAGCCAGCAGCGGGCCATAGCGCTGGACTTCGATGTCCAGGTTATTTTCAACCGCCAGCGCGACCACGTCTTGCGCGGACAAATACAGGTTTCCCGCGTGCATCAGAGATTCCAGCCGCAGCGTATTGGTCAGATTTGCGGGTGGAACCGGGCGCGCTCGAAAGGGCCGAGTCAGCCTGAGCAAGGGACCCTGCGCCGGATCGATCCTGACCGCGTTCTCAGCTCCCGCCGGAGCGGCGAGCACCAAAAAAGCCGGCCCGGCCAGCAGCAAGACAGACCATCGAAAACGCCAAAATTGCATCCTGAGGATACCTCCAAATCTCGACTAGGAAATCAACCGTGCCCTGAGGATCGACGCACCTCTTGGAAACGCCGCGCACAAACGCAGCGGGACGCGATGATTGTCTTTTCCCGGCAAGCGCGACCCGCGCCGTGTGCTCCTTGGCTTTCCGCTGGCGCACCGGGGGCGCTTCAAGTTATTGATAATGAAAACAGAACCAAGGATTTCCGTTTTCACGATTTTAGCACGATAACACTTGGCGAGTGCCAGCATGCGGTAGTTACACCTTACGCTAAACTTGCGGTGGAGCATGCGGCGCATCAAGATCCTGGTTTCTTACGATGGAACCGCCTATCACGGCTGGCAGGTGCAGCCGGGGTTGCCGGCCATCCAGGCCGCGCTCGAACAGGTGATTTCGGAGATCGAAGGCCGGTCAGTGCAGGTGGCCGGCTCCGGACGGACCGACGCGGGTGTGCATGCCGTTGGGCAGGTGGCTGCCTTTTCGATCGAGAATCCAATTCCGGTGGACAACCTGCGGCGCGCCATGAACCGGCTGCTGCCGCGAGATATTCGCGTGCTCAGTGTCGAAGATGCCGCCATCGATTTCCATCCGCGCTTCCAAGCCAGGCGCAAAACCTACGAATACCGGATTTTTCGCGGCGAGATCTGTTCGCCGTTTGACCGGCTGTATGTCTGTCATCATCCCTATCCGCTCGCAATGGAAGACATGATCGCGCTGGCGCCGCTGCTCGAAGGCGAACATGATTTTCGGGCGTTCGCGGCATCGGACGATCGCGATGAACTGGGTCTATCCAAAGTGCGGACTATCTTTTGCTCGCGGCTTACACTCGAAGGCGAACGGCTGATTTATCGCGTCACCGGCAGCGGATTCCTGAAGCATATGGTGCGGAACATAGTGGGCGTGCTCCTCGAAGCAGGGAAGGGAAATGTGGATCGCGCCGCGTTCCTGGCGCGCCTGGAAGCAGGCTGCGAGATTCCTCCCGGGC
The DNA here is from genome assembly GCA_963776805.1 of Bryobacterales bacterium. Classification (GTDB taxonomy): domain Bacteria; phylum Acidobacteriota; class Terriglobia; order Bryobacterales; family Bryobacteraceae; genus Palsa-89. The sequence continues at coordinate 508,406 of CAVZOD010000025.1, read as the reverse complement.
CCACCGCGCCCGCGCGGGGGCTGTTTCTGATTTCTGTTGAATACTGATAGCTCGATGTTACCAGGCACTTGACCAAACCCGCCCGCTGGAATTAGTCCCAGGCCTTGACCTCTGGAGGGTAGACTTTACCTATGGGCCAGCCTATGTTCACGCTGAACGCATGAGGAACAGCACGATGAAATCTGAGGCAGGCTGCGCCCGGCGAGTAACTGAATTTTTAATATGATCTTCGTGCCGGAGCACAAACTTATGAAGTTCAAATACCGTGCTGAACTTCATGCCGAAAGAGACCGGCAGGGTTGTCAAGCTCACTGTTTCATTAGAGTACAGGCCAGTGGAACGACGCCTGAGACTCGTTACAGCGTTCTGAAGGTTTAGTGGCGACTTGCCTGGAACGATCTGCATCGGGGCCGGACTACACCAGCATTTTCTCATCGAAGGATGAGCCTGAAGGTCGATGGCGAGAGTTGATCGGTTTGGGGTCCTTTCTGTGATGTTTTGAGAGGGAAAAAGAACAATGGTCGGCGCGGTGGGAATGTGGGAAACGCGCCGCGTTTTCCAAGGGCGGTGGGCAGCGGTGGGAAACCGAGCGCAGCGCCCAGAGCGTGAGCGATGGCGGTTTTCCACGGCTGTCCATGGCCCGGCATTTCCACGGCGCTCGGTGCGCTCCGGTGGCCGGCTCAGGCGCTGAGCTTGGCGATGCGAGCCAGCAGCTGGCGCTTGGCGCGTTGCATGTCGAGCGCGGCTTCGGTATCGGATTGATGCTGGGCGAAGCCTTCGAGCTGGGCCAGGGTGACACCAGGACGTAGCAAGCTCTCGCAGTGCGGGACTGTTTGGAGTAACTCGAAGGGAGTGGCCCAGCGCAGATAGATACGGCGGCGTTTGCCGTTGGGTTCGGTGAGGATCGACGGCACCGCGCAAGGCCGATGGAAGTTGACGTAAGGGTTGAGTTGCTCGCGGTGAAAGGTATCGACCGCCGCAGCGTGTTGCACCCCGATGTGGCCGAAGCCGAGATGTTTGCGAATGACCGCGCCGTTCTTGGCCTCCACTAATCCGTTGTCGCCGGAATGGTGGGCCCGCGACTTGGTCTGCTCGATCAACAGCTTGCTCAACAGCCGGGCCACGGTGTAGTTGATGAACTCGCTGCCGTTGTCGGAATGAAAGCCGCGAATCACAAACGGAAACTGCTGTAGCATCGTTTCGAGCAATGGAATCAGCCATAACTCCGAGATCTGCGGTGTGGCGGCAACGATCTCCCATTGCGTTACTTGGTCTACCGCGTTGATGGGATAGATGCCCTTGTGGCCATCCTGGTCGCCTTGGTGCACGGTGTCGATCCGCAGGTATCCGGGCAAGCCCTGCGGCTGCGGTCTGCGCCGTTCGCCAATGGGAATCACCATGGGCCGCGTCGGCTGATAGCTGGTGTTGCGCTTGCGATAGCCGGCCGAGTTTCGGAATCGGTAGATCTGCGCCACCGAGATCCGGGCTAGCCGCTGGTAGGCGAGTTGGCCATAGTCGGCGTATTCGCGCTCCAGAATCCGCCGGGTCGCCGGACCGCTGAGATTCCCGTGCGCTTTGTCCACGTAGGCCAGCAAGCCCACGTCGGCCGCTGTGTAGCGCGTTGCAAACTTGGTGCGCTGATACTCGACCGCCTTCACTCGTCCTGTCTTGCGCTGCCCTGCGATCAACCGCGTCACCTGTGCCCGACGTAGTCCCGTCATTCGCCCCACGTATTGCCGCACCACCCCCTTGTCGGCACGGCCCAAGCTTGCGTACTGGTGCCGCACCAGCGTCCGCTCCACCCAGTTGTAGACCTCGGCCCGCTTCAAACCCGTAAACCGAACCTCTCCACTCCCCACCAGGAACCCCCGGATCTGCTCCAGGCTCACTGCTTCCGAATCGTCCATGCTGATGATCAATCCCCAGCATCCCGATCTCTCCCTCCTTCAGGCTCATCTTGTATGAGAATCCAGCCCCGCTTCAGGCTCATCTTGCATGAGACAAGAGTAACCACGATAAGCTTCCCCCTTCAGGGTACAATAAAACTTAGTGTCTGCCGCAATCCACAACGATGCCTATACGCCTTCGCAGGTTTCCGCGGTCACTGGCCTTCCGCTCCCGGCGGTGCACAAGGCAATTGAATATAAGTTGATCCGTCCCAAACTGGTTCGCGAGGGACGTTCGGTCCAACGGTTGCTTTCTCGGTCTCAGGTACTCTATCTGAGGATGGAAGCCAAAGGGCTGAAATCGCTGCCATTGGCCGAGCGTCGCCAAGTGGCGCGAGCCATTGAACAAAACCCCAAGATCGATGCAATGCTTGTCTCGGAAGGAAGCGTCATCCTCATCCAGTGCAAGTCAGCTCGCAAAGAGGTGGAGACGGGACTTCGCCGCCTGACCGAGGCCACACGCATGGTGCAGTCGGACCCGGAAATTCTGCGCGGTGCACCAGTGTACAAGGGGACCAGGATCCCAATACATGCGATCGCTGACATGCTGTCGCAGGGAGCGTCGGTGGCGGAGATTCTGGAAGGGTATCCGGCGCTTACTCAGGACAAGGTTCAGTTGGCCCCAATGTACGTCCAGGCATTTCCTCGCAGGGGAAGGCCGGTCCCGCGAACCTGGGCTAAGCGTCCGCCGCGGCGCCTGAGTCAGCGGCGGCTCTCAGCTATATAAGGTTCCTGCCGGTTGCTGAAATTCCTAATCGACGAGTGCCTTCACACATCGCTCGTCAGCGTGGCGCAGGAAGGCGGACATTTGTGTGACCACGTGAACTTCCTCGGGGCTTGGCGGGAGGAGGGATTGGCAGTTGATGACGAAAATCCGAAGCGAGGATTACACGTTTGTCACAAACGATTGAGCGGATTTCGCCTCGCTTTACGCCAAAGAAGAACTACACGCGGGTCTTGTCATTATCCTGCCGAACGTTATTCCCTCGCGCCAGCGAGAGCTTTTCCAAGCTGCTTTATCGCACATCGGCAAGCGGGACCTGATCAACGCCATTTTGGAAGTGAATCTTGGGGGCACGAAAGCAACTTTGCAGGAATATTCGTATCCTCCGCGATAAAAGTTCCAATCGGGGTTCTTGCTCAGTTGCCGGGCTCGGCGCTCACTTGCCCGGCAGTGCCGCTTCCCCACCGCCGGAGCGCTGCCTGAAGGCGATCTTTATCCACCGGTTTCGTCAGATAGTCGTCCATGCCGAAGGAAAAGCATTTCTCTTTTTCGCTTTGAAACGCGTTCGCGGTAACGGCCACGATCGGTATCGACGATAAACCGTCCCCAAGATTCCGGATCTCTTGCGTGGCTTGGAAACCGTCCATCACGGGCATCTGCACATCCATGAAGATAAGATCGTAGCGGCGGTTTTTCACTTTTGCCACGGCCTCTTCCCCGTTCTCAGCCACTTCAATGGCGTATCCCAGATTGATGAGTTGATGACTGAGCACCTTTTGATTGATCCGATTGTCCTCGACCACCAGAATTGTTCCACCCTGTTTTACGCGCGGCGCACCCTGGCCGTTAGCCGCAGAGTTTGCGGGCAGGGCAGCGGTCCCCAGATTCACTTTCACGACGAACCAGAACGTGCTCCCCTCGCCAGGAACGCTCTCAAAACCGATCCCCCCGCCCATCAGCTCCACCAGGCGTTTGGAGATGGCGAGCCCCAGGCCAGTGCCGCCGTAGCGACGCGTGGTGGAGGTCTCCGCCTGGGTGAAGCTCTGAAACATGCGGGGTTGTGCTTCCTGGGGTATTCCGATTCCGGTGTCGGAGACCGACGCACGCAGTAAGACGCAATCCGGCTCCGCCGAAGCATCGGCCGAAAGCGTCACGCGAATGGTGCCATGGTCGGTGAACTTGACCGCATTGGAAAGCAGATTCAGCAGAATTTGCCGAATGCGCACGGAATCGCCCGCCAGCAGGTCCGGGACATGATCGTCGATCACCGCCACGATTTCCAAACCCTTGGCGCGGGCCGCCGCGCTCACCACGCTGACCGAATTTCGCACCAGCTCTCGCGGCTGGAAGTTGGCTATTTCGAGCGTGAGCTTGCCGGCCTCGATCTTGGAAAAATCCAGAATGTCGTTGATGATCGTGAGCAGGGAAGTGGCCGAGAAATGGATGCCTTCCAGGTATTCGCTTTGGCTCTCCGATAGCCGAGTTTCAGCCAGTAAGTTCCCCATGCCGATGATGCCGTTCATGGGCGTTCTGATTTCGTGGCTCATCATGGCCAGAAAATCGCTCTTGGCCTGATTGGCGCGTTCCGCCTCGGCTTTCAATAATTCTTCCTGGGCCAGCTTGCGGTCCAGCTCCGCGGTTCGATCCGCCACCAGACGCTCCAATTCGTGTTGACGCCGCACTAGAATCCGCACCCGCCAGCGCCAGATGATGGCAGCTACAAAACCAATCCCATAGAGGACTGCGATGAGGAATGGCGTGGTGCGCCACCAGGGCGGCCGAATCTCGAACGAAAACCGGCTGACGGACGACATCTTGCCGCTGATCGAGTCGATGGCCAGCGCCTCAAATGAGTACCGTCCGGGACCCAGCTCAGGGTACCGAACGGTGTGCCCGGTTGTCTGCACCCACTCATCTTCTAAACCTACCAAGCGGTAACGAAATTTCACGGCCTGTTCATTGCGCAGAGTCAAGGACGCGAGCGACACGGTTAATGGATCATGTTTCCAGGCCAGCTCGCTTTTGACGAGCGGATCCTTGGTTCCGTATTCCACTTCGACGAAGATCGGCGGCGGAGGCGCCTGGAGCGGCGCTGCATTGGGTACCAGGAAGTGAGATAACCCACCGCTGGTTCCGATCCAGACTGAGCCGTCGCGATCTTCCAGGAACCCGCGGGCATCGGTGTCATTCCAGATCAGACCATCGCCCACTGTGTAGCGCCGCAAGGACGTTCCGTCCAGGATCTCAACTCCCTGGTCCTCGCCAAACCAAACCCAGCCCCGGCTATCGACGCGCAAGAACACCACTTCATTGGAAGACAAGCGCGGCGTTGTAAAGCTCTCGATCTTCCCATTCCGCAATTGAAAATGAGCCACTCCCGCCCCGGTGGCGTTGATCCACAAACCGCCGGATTGGTCGATCGCCAGGTCCTCCAGATGATGACCAAGCTTGGCCTGGGAGATGTCCAGGCGCGTCCAATTCGGGTCGTCGAAGCGATACAGCGATTCATCCGAGATCGCCCAGATCTTACCGCTCGAATCCTCCGCCATGTCCTGAATCCGGTGGCCGCCAAAGCCTACCCCGCCTGCCGGATGAAATTGGGTTCGCCCCTGGCGTCGCTGGATTCGCTCATTGACAAAGAGCCCCTGGGCTGTCGATGCCCACACGCGGTCGCGGGAATCCACGAACACATGCGACACCGCAGGCAAATTCAATTGGCGGCCATAGAGCGTCGTTTCGTCAATTTGGATCAGCCTGCCTTGATTGGTTGCGGCCCACAGAAATCCATCTTTCGATTTTTCGAGCGACAAGCATCGGGAGGGCGGGTCGACTCCTGGTTGCGACCATGCTTTGAAACTTGCGGCGCCCGGCTCAAGTATGCTCAGCCCCAGCTCGTCGGCCGCCCAAATTCGCTGATGGGAGTCCTGCTGCAGCGCCCAGATCTCGTCGCTTTCCAAGCCTTGCCGAGTGGTCCATTGTTGCCAATCGCCGTAGCCCAGCCATTTCCGCAGACCGTGCCCGAGCAAACCGAACCAAACCGTGCCCTCGCGATCCTGGATTATGGAAGAAACCGTTCCTTTTCCGAAGCCTTTCGCTTCGGAAACAATCTCCCACCGGCCCCGCTGATAGCGGCCCATATCGGAGCCGAAACTCGCCAGTACCATCCCGGCGCGATCTTCAGCAAGACTCAGATACGTCACATCAGCAGCCGCATGTCCCGAGGGATTTCGAATTTCGAATCTCTTATGGCCGGGCGCAAGCGCCGCAATATATTTCGGACCGCGTGCCCACAACTCTCCATTCGCCCGCAGAAGGAGACATTTCCAATCATCCCCCGGCAAACCTGCCGATGTTCCATACTTCAGCAACTTCCCGTGGGAAACCTCGCACAGACCTTTTCCGCATCCCAGCACGATGCTCCCGTCTGGTTTAGCAAGCACGCTGCTGACCGAGTTGGCGTCAATCTGACTGCTCGCATCCGCCAGCCGCAGCGGGCCAGCCTGCCAGGAACGTCCCTTATCGGTGGACTTGACCACCAGCACTCCAAATTGAGTGACCGCGTAGACCAAGCCATCCGGTGAAGACGCCAGGGTGGTGTCGTAGGGAATTCTCAGATTTTGCTGCTGGTAAGTGACGGTGGAAAAGCTTCGCTGGCCGGTGCGGAACGCCAACCCGTCACGGGTTCCTACCCACAATCGCCCATCCCGGTCCAGGCTCAACGCCCTGACAAATCCGCTGGGCAAGCCTTCCTTCTCTCCAAACTGCCAGAAGCGCGAGCCGTCATATTGATAAAGTCCGCTCTCGGTGCCGATCCACAGAAAGCCAGCGCGGTCCTGAAGCAGACAATTGACGCTGAGATTTCCCAGTCCGTCGATGTAATCCTTGAACGAGTATTGCTGGCCAAGGCATATGATTGCAGCCCAGAGAAGCGCAAGCGCATAGATGACCGCTCGCTTCAGGGATATACTCATTCTCTTCTATCATCGACAAGAGCATGCAAATAGATGAGGATACGCGGCACGTCTCTTCTTGGAGAGCGTATTATTGAAAGAGCGGTACGTACCCCCGCGAAGCGTACCTGCCTAAGTTTCGACAATGCTGGAACTTGCTCTCTTGGTGGCCAGGCTTCTTTTAGCGGCCGTATTCCTTCTCGCCGGTATTGCCAAGCTCAGTGACCCCCAAGGCACCATCCAGGGTTTGCACGACTTTGGCCTGCCGTGGCGGCTGGCACAGGCTTTCGGCCTGCTGCTTTCGTTGGGCGAAATCCTGGTTGCCGTGGCGTTGATTCCCCTCGTCTCGGCGTGGTACGGAGCCTGCGGCGCGCTGGGTCTGCTGTTGATCTTCGTGGTGGCCATCGGCGTCAACTTGGCGCGCGGCCGGAAGCCGGATTGCCACTGCTTCGGGCAGTTGCATTCCGCTCCGGCAGGTTGGCCGACACTGGTTCGTAATGGGGTGCTCGGCGCATTGGCCGGCTGGCTGGTCTATAGAGGACCAGTTCACGTTGGTCCATCTCTTTGGCAGCATCTCTCTGTGGCCAGCGACGACGAGCGCCGGCTGTTCGTCGTGGCCGGGTGCGTGATGTGTTTCTTGTTCTTTCGCGCCATGCGCCAAAAAGTTCGAGCCGAGCCCGAAGGGGCAACCGAGGATTTGTTTAATTGGGACTCGGAATCCGACGACGACGATGTGCCAGCGCCGGCCAGCGAACCGGTTCGTGAACGGCCTGCGCCGCCGCCAAGCGTATCGCGGCCAAGCGTACCGCGGCAAATCGTACCGCCCAATGGTCTGCCGATTGGCGCCGCCGCGCCGGAGTTCGCGCTGCCATGCCTCACTGGCGAGGTTCGCCCGTTACAGTCCCTCCGCGAGCAGGGCAAAACGATTTGCCTGGTGTTTTCCAGCCCCTTCTGCGAATCGTGCGCCGCGCTAGTGCCGTATGTCCGGCGTTGGATCGAGGAGTACCGGGAGTCATTGGACTTTTTTATCGTCAGCCGCGGCACCGCCAAGGACGCCATGGCGAAAATGAAAGACATTGATGTTTCGCGCGTGCTGCTTCAGAAGGATTTCGAAGTTTCCGAGATGTACGGCTGCACTTCTACACCCGCGGCAGTTCTTATCGGCGCCGACGGGATGGTGCGGAGCCAGCTTGTGGTGGGACGGGACGAGATCAGAAAATTGATCGCCTCCGTTGTCAAGCTTTCTTCGTCAAGCTTTCTAACGTAGACGCGCAATCCGATCCGGCGAAGCGGATAGTCAGTCCTTGAGGATCTCGTGCGCCGCGTTGTACCCCGGCGCGCCCATCACGCCACCGCCCGGATGTGTTCCGGACCCGCATAAATACAGCCCGCGGATGGGCGTGCGATAGCGCGCGCTGCCGGCCACCGGCCGCATCACGAACATCTGATCCAGGCTCATTTCACCGTGAAAGATATTGCCACCCGTCAGCCCGAAGCGCCGCTCCAGATCCAGCGGCGTCAGCACCTGCTGGTCGATGACAAGATCGCGGAATCCGGGCGCATATTCTTCGATTAGATCCAGGCAGCGATAGGCGAAAGGCTCGCGCAATTCATCCCAGGTGGCGTCGCGCAGAGTGTAGGGCGAGTATTGAATAAAGATGCCCATGATGTGCTTGCCCTCGGGCGCCAGCGTGGGATCGTACAGCGTGGGCACGGTCAACTCCAGCAGCGGCGATTCAGAAGGGTGCCCATACTTCGCATCGTCCCAGGCGCGCTCCACGTATTCGAGCGACGGACAGATGTGCATGGTGGCGCGGTGCTGCGGCCCCTGGGCCCCCGGCAGCGCGCGGAAATTCGGCAGGCCGCTGAGCGCCAGATTGATCTTGCACGAAGTCCCCTCGCTGCGATATTTGCGGATCGCGTCCAGAAAATCGGACGGCAGCGCGCTTGCATCGATCAAATGCAGGAACGTGAGCTGCGGCGTGAGGTTGCTGATCACAATATTCGCGTCGATTTCCTCGCCACCCTCCAGCACCACCCCGCGCGCGCGGCCATTCGCAATCTTAATGTGCTCGATGCTCGCATTGGTCCGTATCTCGACGCCCCGGCTGCGCGCCGAGTCGGCGATCGCGTTCGAAACCGCGCCCATGCCTCCGCGCACGAAGCCCCACAGTCCGCGGTGACCGCCCACGCTTCCCATCACGTGGTGCAGCAGAATGTATGCGGTGCCGGGCGAACGCGGGCCGCCGTTCGCTCCAATGACCCCGTCGGTGGCCAGCGTTACTTTAATCTCGCCCGATTCAAACCATTCGTCCAAAAACTCCACCGCGCTTTGCGTGAATATCTTTACCAGTCCGACGATTTCCTTCGGGCTCAGGCCCCGCATCTTGGCCGCGAGCTTCAGATAATCGATGAAATCGCCTACGCCTTTCGGCGGAAACTCAGGCGGCGTGGTCAGCAGCAGGCCTTCCACTACTTGCGACAGCCGTTCGAGATGATCTTCGTAGGCGGGAAACACGGCGGCGTCGTGCCGGGAAAACTTGGCGATTTCTTCCAGCGTTTTCGCGCGATCCTGCCACATGAAAAGATGGCGGCCATCGGGGAAGGGCGAAAAGAACGCCGGATCTTTGGCGTCCACGCGATAGCCGAAACGCGCCAGTTCCAGATCGCGAATCGCTCGCTCCTGCAGCAGGCTGGTCAAATACGCGGCGGTGGAGACGTGGTATCCGGGCCAAATTTCTTCGGTAACCGCGCACCCGCCGACCAGCTCGCGGCGTTCCAGCACCAGCACGCGCCGCCCCGCGCGAGCGAGGTAGGCCGCGCAGACTAAGCCGTTGTGTCCGGCTCCAATAATGATCGCGTCGGGTTTTTGCAAATCCGATTGTAGCTTGGCGTCTGCCGCTTCCTGGTGCCGCCGGCCCAGCTTCGCGCTAGGCTCGTTGGACGTTGCGTGGGTATCGGCCATGGCCTACCGTGAGTGGATTACCGTTTGCGCTACGATTGTTGGCCAGGTCGACTGGTCGATGATTGGTCCCTTGGTGAATTTATGAGCCTGGATATCCCGCTGAAGCAAGAAATGACTGAGACCCTCCCAGGATTCCTTCAAGAATTGGATCTGCTCGTAATTGAAGACCTGTACTTGCCAAAAAGCTTCGGCAATTCATACGTGACGCTCCAGTCGCCGAAGTTTTTTGTGCGGTTCGTCCGTGACCGTGGACAGGTGTGGGCCGAAGTCGCTCCGGTGACTGCGCCGGCAAGCTGGTGGCCTCTCGGGTTCGTTGTGGAGGCGATGCAGGGTCATCAGCCTGAGTATAAGTTTGAATTATCAGATGCGGCGCACATGCTAAAAGAAAACTTTCGCGAGCTGGCAAATGCGCTCGGACCGAGACTGCCGGAAACTCGCCGCGAGATGGAGCGGCACGGTGCGGAACGACTCAAGGCCATGATAGGTCCGGGAAAGACAGACGGTTCATAAACAACCGGATGACAGCGGGCAGCCTGTGAAGTCTTTACGAGCCGTGCTTCCAAGTGGACGTTAGCGTGAATAAGTGGTAAACCCCCGCCAATAATCCTAAACACAAAAGAAAAATGAAAGTGCCCAGCAGCGCGTGCGGAGTTCCTTCCATCAGCACCGGCGAGAGCCCCGACGAAGCGACGCGCAGCGCATTCGCGAGGATCGCGGTGGGAATCGCGGCGGCCAGCATCGCCACGCGCATCGCGGACTTCGCGCCTCCCGAGTAGGCGATCACCACCGCGAGAAACGCCAGTGGAAGCAGGTACCGGATTCCGTCGCAAGCCTCCACCACCGCCAGGCTGTGCCCGGCGACGTTTAGAATATTTCCATCGCGCAGCACCATGAAGCCCGCCATCGATAACATCCCGCCCGCCAGTCGCGTGGCCAGAAGCTGCAGCGGCAGAGTGATCTGGTTGTACACAATGGCCAGCTTCGGCAGCATGAAGAGCGTGAGCAGCAGCGGGAAAGCCCAGGCCCGCAGCCACGCGAACCCGACCAGGCACAGCACCAGGCCGGCCAGCGACACCACAAACGCCAGCGATCCCGCAAAAAGCCCGGCGCCCAAAGCCGATGCAACCTGCAAGCCTGCCGCCAGCGCCAGAACGGCAAATCCCCACAGGCTCGGCTGGACGGGCAGCTTTCGCCATCGCTCGCGCTCACGCCAAACGATCCAGCCGATCACGAACGGCACGATAAAGGCGTACGCCATGTCCTCGTCGGTCCACCACTGGTGCACCATCCCACGTAGCGTGGACGCGTAGCAGGCAATCAACGCGATAGCGGCAAGCACTGCGATAACCCGGCGCATGAAAGAGACTGATCCCCCAGTATATTGGTGTCCTCGCTATATTGGAATCTCATGCTGGTAGTTATGCAAGAAGGCGCCGAAGAGGCGCAAACTCAAAAAGTCATCGACCGTCTGGTGTCGATGGGATTCATCGTTCATCGCTCGTCCGGCATGCTGCACACTGTGCTGGGCGGCGTGGGCCCGGTGGGCGACGTCGACCCCATCGAATTCGAAGTAATGCCGGGCGTCAAGGAATGCCACCGCATCGTCTCGCCCTACAAGCTGGCCAGCCGGCACTTCAAACCCGCCGGCACCCGGATCAAGATCGGCGATGTCGAAATCGGCGGCGACCGGGTGGTGGTGATGGCCGGGCCGTGCAGCGTGGAAAATCGCGATCAGATCTTCCAGGTAGCTAAAGCCGTGGCGGCCAGCGGCGCGAAGGTGCTGCGCGGGGGCGCATTCAAGCCGCGCACGTCGCCCTACAGCTTTCAAGGGATGGGCGAAGAGGGCCTCAAGCTGATGCGCGAAGCGGCCGACTGCAACCATCTGCTGCTGGTCAGCGAAGTGATGGACCAAACCCAGATTCCCCTCATCGCCGATTACGTCGACATCCTGCAAGTGGGCGCGCGCAACATGCAGAATTACAACCTGCTGCGCGAGCTCGGCCAATTGCGCAAACCCATCCTGTTGAAGCGCGGCATTTCCGCCACCATCGAAGAGCTGTTGCTCAGCGCCGAATATATTCTCTCCGGCGGCAATTACGACGTCATCCTGTGCGAGCGCGGCATCCGCACCTTTGAAACCTCCACGCGCAATACCATGGATATTTCCGCCATCCCGGTGGTGAAATCGCTTTCGCACTTGCCCATCCTGGCCGATCCATCGCACGGAACCGGCCGCCGCGACAAAGTGCTTCCCATGGCCCGTGCGGCAGTGGCGGCTGGAGCCGATGGCTTGCTGGTGGAAGTGCATCACGATCCCGACCACGCGCTCAGCGACGGCGCGCAGTCCCTGTTTCCGCAACAGTTCGCCGAATTGATGGACCAGTTGCGCAGGATCGCCGCCGCGGTGGGCCGGTCGGTATAAGGCGCGATGGAAACGGTCGCAATTTTTGGCGTAGGCCTGATCGGAGGCTCGTTCGCGCTGGCGCTGCGCAGGGCTGGTTTCGCGGGTCGAATTATCGGCGTTAGCTCCGATGACACAATTCGCGCCGCAATCGCGCTTAATATAATCGAGGAGGCGTTAGCGCCGGAGGACGCGGCCGCGCGAGCCGACCTGCTGTATCTCGCCCAGCCGATTCATAAGATTATCAGCAGCCTCTCGGCTCTCAACGATTGGGTGAAACCGGAAGCGCTGATCACCGATGCCGGAAGCACCAAGCAAGCTATTACCGATCGAGCCAGCCGCGTTATTACGCGGGCCCAGTTTCTCGGCGGCCACCCCATGGCCGGGCGCGAGCGGCGCGGCGTGGAAGCGGCCGAAGCGGACCTGTTCCAAGGACGGCCCTACGTGTTGACGCCTCGATCGGCATCCGAACTGGAAACTCCGGCCGCGCGCGAATTTCTGGCTTGGATTCCTCGAATCGGCTCTTTTCCCGTGGTTTTAAGCCCCGAAGAGCACGATCGAACGGTAGCCTTCACCTCCCACCTGCCCCAGCTAGCTTCCACGGCTCTGGCCGCGATGCTGGACGGGCGGCCGGAGCCGCAATCCGGCGTTTACGGCCCTGCCCTGGTGGACAGCACCCGTTTGGCCCTCAGTTCTTTCGACATTTGGGGCGATATTCTGGACACCAACCGGCGTCAGATATTGGTGGCGCTGGAAACCTATATCGCAAAGCTCCAGGACTTCCGGGAGCACTTAGACGCGGACGCGATGCGACGCCACTTTGACGCTGCGGCACGTCTGGCCGTCCAGACCCGGGATCGAACCAAGGCCGGGCTTTAAGGACGGCATGCCGAAGATATAGATCATTAACATTTTGTATGACAATTTACTGGACTTTGGGACTATAATAATCAGGATCAATGGACGCGCAATCTATTTCGATCGCGACCGTCGTTCGGAGCGAATTGATCAACCTGGACGGCGTCACGAAGTTTTCGCCTAATCGGCGTTTTGCAACCGTGTACTCGGAGGGGAGTCCGCTGGACTCGCTGTTTTTCCTCGAGTCCGGCTTGGTGAAGATACACAAGCGCGGCGACGACAATAAGGAGATTATCCTGCAGATTGTCTCGGCCGGCGAGTTATTCGGCGAGCAGGCGCTCGGTACCGAAGCTTCCCGCAGCATCGCGGCGGAAGTGCTGCAAGAGGGCATCATTTACACTATCCCTCGAGATCTTTTTCTCCGGGTTTGCGATCAGCATCCCGAGCTGTGGCGCGAAATTTCCAGTCTTCTCACTTCGCGCAAGCGCCAATTAGAGAAAAAAATCGAGTTGCTCTGCCTGCGTGATGTCGAGTATCGGATTCTGTACTACATGGCTGAGCTTGCCAGGATGTTCGGAGCCCGGTCGAATGGAGCCGAGTATTCCATCCCGCTCTCGCAGGGCGAACTGGCCAGCCTGATCGGCGCCACGCGCGAAACCACCTCCACCACCTTGAACGCTCTGGCTCGCAGGGGTGTGATCCGGCTGGGTCGCCGCCAGTTAATTGTCCCTTCTATTGACCTGGTGCTGGAAGCCGCAAACCAGCGCAGCCAGGCCGCGAAAGTATCATAAACGTCGGTCGGGCGTTACACCTGTGCCTTCCCCGCACACTAAGATCAAAACAAGTTCCAATGTTGTCAATAACTTGACGGTGGCCCTTGGCATGCCATTCTGTCCCGCCATGAGGTTCCGCTCGCTCACGATTCTGCTGCCGGTGCTGGCGGCGGTTACGCTTGCAGGTCAGTCCCTTACGCCTGCCAGCGACCCTCCGGATGTAGAATCAACGCCCGACCAGATTTCCGACCTCAACGTCAATTCGCGTTACACCATCGAAAGCATCCATTTTGCCGGCCCGCGCGAATACAAGCTGAGTACGCCCGCGCTCGACGAAATCCGGCACTTGGTGGGCGCCAAGGTCAGCAGCGAAGCGCTGGATCGCCTGGCGCTGCGCATTCGCGGGGAACTGCGGGCGCACGATGTCACCTTCAAGCTGACACGTGGCGCGCAGCCTGAATCGGTGCGAGTGCTGATCCAGGTGGATAGAGCCGGCGGTTCGTTCGATGCCTCGGTTCCGGCCTTCAGTTACAACTCCGCTCTCGGATTCACGGGAACGGGCCAGCTCACCAGTACCATCGGTCCCAATACGTTCATCGTTCGAGCGCTGCGCGACAACGATAGCCTGGTCGAGCGTTTCGCAGGTGTTGAGGCCAAGTACCAGCGGCTGGCGTTCGCCAACGGCCGTATGAGCCTGGGATTCGAGTTTGACGGATATCAGGATCAATATGCCCCTCAGACGCTCGCCGCGCTCGCGAGCGATTCCCGGCCTTCTTCCCTGGGCGCTGGCGCTTACGGTTCCCGTCTGAACTTTGAGCCCAGCGCCACCTTTGTTTTGGCCGAGCCCCTGACCCTCACGGTCGGGCTCAGCTTCGAGCAACTCAACAATTTACCTACGGCCGCGCGATCGGAATCAGCCAACGCTGTGATAAATACTCTGCGCTATCACCAGCGCTGGGGTGGTTCCGGCGACAGCACTCAGGAGTTGGACGCAGGTTACAGCCTGCGCGCGGCCACCACTCTCCTGGCAACCAACCTGGCCTATACCCGCCACGTAGCGCGTCTGAAGTACAATTACTCAAGCCGGGTACAGTCCGTGGAAGTGACTGTGATCGCCGGAGCCATTTACGGCCAGGCGCCCCTGTTCGAGCGCTTTGCCCTCGGGGACAGCACGCTACTGCGCGGCTGGAACAAGTACGACTTGGATCCTCTCGGTGGAAACCGGGTGGCATACGGGTCCGTCACATATGGTTATCACGTGATGCGGGTGTTCTACGATACGGGATCGGTATGGGATCAGGGCAAGTCGCCGGAGTTGAAGGAATCCGTCGGTATCGGTGTGTCAAGCAGCCTGGGTGTTCTTGAGAAGGGTGCTTTTCTGGTAGCGCTGGCTTTTCCTCTCCGGCAGGGCCACGTAACTCCGGTAGTGATCGCGGGAATGAATTTTTGAGGCTTCCTCACAATCTGGCAGCACTTATTTGCATCGGAGCCGGCGGGCTTCTTGCGATGACTGTGTCTTCGCAAGGCTTGCTGCCGCGCCACTACGCGGGCGAGATTCACGTCAGCGCTCCAACCCTGCATTTCCTCACCGGCAAGTCCCTGTCGCGGCTGCATGACGGTGCGGCGGTCCCCTTCGATTTCCAATTGATTATCGCCGCGGGATCGAAGAACAACGTGGTCGCGCGTTCGCTGGAACGATTCACCGTCAGCTACGATGTGTGGGAGGAAAAGTTTTCGGTGGTGCGCGTGAGTGATTTCCGCCGCTCGGGCATGCGCCTTTCCGCGTCCAGCGCGGAATCCTGGTGCCTGGACAATATCGTGATCCGAACGTCCGCGCTGCCGCCCGGACAACAACTGTGGGCGCGTCTGGAAATCCGCAGCGCCGAATCCAAAGAACCGCTGGCTGCCAACACCGGCATCAATCTCGCTACCCTGATCGAAATCTTCAGCCGGCCGTCGCGCCCGCAGCAGGATCGTTGGTCGGTGGAATCGGCGCCGTTCCTGTTGGCCGATCTGAAGCCATAGCAATGAATCGTCTGCGCAACCGCCTGATCCTGGTTTTCGTGGTTGCCACGCTGGCGCCGCTCGGCCTGATGGGATGGATCTCGCTGCATCTGCTGCGCTACAGTCTTTCGCTTTCTTCCACTCCCCAGTTAGATCAAGTCTCGCTGTCGCTCAAACAGGCCGGGCATGAGCTGTTCCGCCGCGCCTCTGAATCGCTGAAGCAGGACGCCACGGCGCATCGCATCTCGCCCCAGTTGTTCCCGCTTGCGCGGAAGGACAAATGGCCGGGCTCCATCCAGGAATTCTTCGCGAGTGGCGATCTAGAGGCGTTCAACCTGGCGGGCGAGCAAGACGATCACTTGGACTATCTCGTTCGCCGTGCGGATGGCGTCGCGATGTATACGACGTCGCTCAACGGAATCGCGATGAAGCAGCTTTCTGGTCAATACATGCGCGCGCGCGCCACAGTTGCCGCGGCTGGCACGCATAACTGGCGGCGCGGATTCACCTACACCTATCTGTTGCTGGCCGCCGCCATCTGGCTGCTGACGCTTCTCGCATTGCTTTACCTGGCCAAGCGCATCAGCCATCCCATCCAGGAATTGACCCGGGGACTTTCCGAAGTGGCGGCCGGCCATATGGACTATCGCGTGCCTGAGAAACGCGCCACAATCGGGCAGGACGAGATTGGTTCCGCGGTCCGCGCCTTCAACAAAATGGCCGAGGAGTTGCAGCAATCCCAGGAGCGCCTGGTCTATGTAACGCGCCTGGAAAGCTGGCAGGCGCTGGCGAAGAAGATGGCGCACGAGGTGAAGAACTCGCTGACGCCGATTCGCCTCACCATGGAAGAGATCGCGGCGCGCCAATCCGGATCGGGTGGCGATTTCTATGAGCAGGCCGCGCAGATAGTCGTGGATGAGGTGCAGAGCCTGGAGCGGCGCGTCCGCGCGTTTTCTGAATTCTCCGCCGAGCCGCCGGTTTCGCCGAAGACCATCGATATTAATTCATTGCTCGAAGAGCGCATCGCGTTCCTGCGCACCGCGCATCCCGATATCGTTTACAGCACGCGCCTGGCGCCCGGCCATCCGCGCGTGTACGCCGACGAAGATCTCGTCAAAGGCGTGCTGACCAATCTGCTGGAAAACGCCGCGCAGGCCGTCGCCCCCGGAGGTGTCGTGCTAGGCGTGACGCTCGGCGTGACGGCGTCGGCCCGCGACAAGATTACTATTGAAGTGCATGACTCCGGTCCCGGAATCAGCCCGCAGGCGCGCGGCTCGCTGTTTCAGCCGGCGATTTCATTCAAGCGCGGCGGCATGGGCCTGGGCCTTTCCATCGCCCGCAAGAGCGCGCTGCTGGCGGGCGGCGATATTCTGCTGGTGCCGGGCGAGCTCGGAGGAGCCGCGTTCCGTGTCCTGCTTCCCCTGGCTTAAGGCGGCGCTGCTGCTGTACCCGGCGCTCTTGTCAGCGCAAGGACAGAGCGTCATCCTGCGTGTTCCTGCGGGCCTGGTGGTGGCTCCAACTTCGGTGACGGATCACTCGGGAAACTTTATCAACGGACTCACCGCCGCCGACTTCCTGCTGTGGGACAACGACGTTCCCCAGCAAGTCCACGAAGACGGCGATTTCCTGCCGATTTCACTCGCCATCGCCGTGCAAGCCAATCTCAAAGGGCACGATATCGAGCGGATTCGCGAGCTTGGTCCGCTGCTCGGCGCGTTGGTGGTCGGTGTGGGCGGAGAAGCGGCCATCTGCAGCTTCGATACCAAGCTCGAAGTCCGCCAGGATTTCACGCCCGATCTCGGACGGCTCACGCGCGCGTTGCGCCGCATCGAATTCTCGCGCGGCTCCACTCACGTGATCGATGCCGCGCTGGATGCCATGCGCCTGCTGGAACAGCGGCCCGAAGGGCGCCGGCATATTTTGCTGCTGATCTCCGGCCCCGGCGATCAAGGCAGCCAGCGCACTTTGCGCGACGCGCTGGCCGATGCGTCTGTCAGCAATACCTTAATCTATTGGTTGAATACCACGCGCGGCGAAACAGCCGAAGATCCCGTGCCGGTTTTGACGCGCTATACCGGCGGCCAGCACTATGCGCTTGAGAACCGCCACGCGCTGGAACGCGCCATCACGATGATCGGCGAAGAGATTCACGGCCAGTATCTGCTCAGCTATACGCCCGCCAATACTCATGAAACCGGATTCCATCGTATCCGGGTGGTGGCCAAGCGCGTCGGAGTAGAAGTGCGATCGCGCCCCGGCTATTGGACGCCAAACTAAAATGCGATACCTGCCAAGCCCCGCTGTGGCGCATGCCGAGCCGAGACTCGTCTCGACGCCCGGGCTGATTTCGAGCGGGCTCAACTGACCATGGCCTCCAAACGTATCCTCGTGCTGGACGACGAACCGAACATCGGCAGCTCGCTGCGCCTGATTCTCGAGCGCGAAGGCTACTCGGTCACGCTCGCGCGAACCATCGCCGATGCCAAGCCCGCAGCTGAGCGAGCCGATCTGCTGCTGCTCGATGTCCGCCTCCCCGACGGCAGCGGCATCGAATTCCTGCGCAATTTGCGTGAGCGCGAATACTTTGCGCCCGCCATCATGATTTCCGGGCACGGCACCATCGCCGAAGCCGTGGCCGCCACGCGCGCCGGCGCCTTCGATTTTCTGGAAAAACCGCTGGGCCGCGACAAAGTTCTGCTGTCGCTGAAGAACGCGCTGGAGCAAGCCACACTGCGCCGCGAGAACGAGCGCCTGCGCGAACTGGTGGGGTCCAGCACCAAAATGATCGGCGCCAGTCCCGCGTTCCTGCGCGTGGTGGAACAGGCCACCATGGCCGCGCGCTCCGACGCCCGCATTCTGATCATGGGCGAATCCGGAACCGGCAAGGAATTACTGGCCGCGCACATCCATCATGAAAGTCCCTTCGCCAATGGCCCCTTCGTCAAGGTCAACTGCGCCGCTATTCCGTCCGACCTTCTCGAGAGCGAGCTCTTCGGCCACGAAAAAGGCGCATTCACGGGCGCCATCTCCACGCGCAAGGGCAAGTTCGAACTGGCCGACGGCGGCACCATCTTCCTGGACGAAGTGGGAGATCTGCATGCCGCGTCGCAGGCCAAGCTGCTGCGTGTGTTACAGGAAGGTGAGTTCCATCGCGTGGGCGGCGAGCAGCCGATCCGCGTGGCCGTGCGCGTGGTCTCGGCTACCAACCGGAATCTCACAGACCTGGTATCGCAGCAGAAGTTTCGCGAGGATCTCTATTACCGTCTGTGCGTGGTTCCCATTCGCGTGCCATCGCTGCGTGAGCGGCCCCAGGATATCATCGCGATGGCGGAATATTTCCTAGACGACTTTTGCCTTCGCAACAATTTTCATTCCAAGCAGATAGAGAATGAAACTTACGAAATACTGGAAGGCTATTCCTGGCCCGGAAATGCGCGCGAGCTGCGCAATATCATCGAGCGGATGGCCATCCTGACGGCCGGTAACCGGCTCACTCCGGATTCGGTGCCGGTCGAAATCCGAATTGCCGACGACTCCGGCCCCCGGTCGAACATCAAGGAAGCACGAGCCTCCGCCGAGCGCGAGCACATCCTGCGGGCCCTGGAAGAAACCAGTTGGAACGTCTCCGGCGCCGCCCGAGCCCTGGGAATGGAGCGAACCAACCTCCATAAACGCATTCGGGCCCTGGGTCTAAGCCGCACCAAACAATAGACTTACTAATCCGAATTCCACGCGATTACTCCAAACAGCAGAAACGCCACAGCCGCCGCGCATTGTGCCAGCACCAATCCGGCGCGTTGCCCCAGCAGCCACCGGTTGAGCGCCAGCAGCACGAAACCGCCCGCAATCGCGAAATACCACCAGGCGAACATGCGGGTCCGAAGAGGATTCTTCACGGAGGTAAGATACCCCAATCCCATGAAACCATACATATTTTCCCCCTTGCGAAAGGCCGTTGGACCTGTGATATCATGGTCCCGTTTTACCCAAAGACCGTGCGCGTTCGCGCCGCACAGCAACAGAGGCTAGGAGAATTAGTAGTGAGAGAAAAAGGTATCGTGAAATGGTTTAACGCCGCCAAGGGCTATGGCTTCATCCAGCGCTCTAACGGTGATGATGTGTTCGTTCACTTCAGCGCAATCCAGATGAATGGATATCGCACTCTGGAAGAAGGTTCGGAGGTGGAGTTCGAGGTGAAGCGGGGCCCCAAGGGACTGCAGGCCGAGAATGTTATGAAACCCTAAACAGGGATCTTCCGGAAAATCTTGGAAGACGGGCCGTCCCCAGGAGGCGGCCCTTTCTGCTTTTGGGGCCTGCTCAACATGCCCGTTGCATACCACCGCTGTGAACACGGAACCATCGAAAGAAATTCCAATTGTTGTCTCCGTCTCCGGCCCTTCTGGAGTTTTCATTTTGATCCTAATCGGGGGTGGCTTCCTGCTTTCTCTCATTGGTCTGGTCATGTGGTGCCGCCGATCGAGTAAAATCCGGCGCCGCAAATTATCAGGTATGCTCGTGGCCATTGGTACTCTTACTTTTTGCGTTGGCCTGCTAGGCCACGTCCTCGGAACATTCTTTGCCATTGCGATTCCATCCCTGCTCCTGGCTGCTGTGGTTCGGTTGGTGCCGGGAAGAAGACCGGCCACTTGATGCTACGGTATCTGCTGCTCACGCACGGCGCTGGATCGAATCGCAACGCGGCCCTGCTGGTCGCTCTTCAAAACGCGTTTTCGGAGCACGATGTTGAAGTGATCCGTTACGATCTGCCGTTTCGCCAGGAGCGTCCGCACGGACCGCCGCGTCCCGGCGACGCAGCGCGAGATCGCGAAGGCCTGCACGAACAAATCCAGAAGCTGCGCGAGAAGCAGGCCGGTCAAGTCTGGCTGGGCGGGCATTCCTATGGCGGCCGGCAAGCCAGCATGCTGGCGGCGGAAGCGCCTGGGATTGCCGATCGTCTTCTTTTGCTTTCTTATCCCCTGCATCCGCCGGGCAAGCCGCAGCAGTTGCGCACCGCGCATTTTCCCCAGCTACAAACGCCGGCATTTTTCGTGCATGGATCGAAGGATCCGTTCGCTACCTCCGAGGAGCTGACGAGCGCCATCGCGCTCATTCCGGCGCCCGTTCAGGTGCTCGAAATCGAAGGAGCCGGCCACGACCTGGGCCGCAATCAAGCCGCGGTGGCGGCGCGAATCGTGTCAGCGTTTCTTGTCCTTTGACCAGCGCACGCCGGTGACATCCAGATGGTAGTTGTAGATCAAGAGCGTCCCGATTCCAAACAGCATCCCCATCAACGCCAGTAATGCGCCGTAAGGGAAGTTCGCGGTCAGTGAAAAACGGATCAGGATGGTTGAGATGACAAAGGCGCCGTTGCGAAATACCAACTCGTAGCGGTCCGACACCGCGAGCGAGAGAATGACGATCAGAACGTCGGTGAAAATCATGACGGTGAAAACATCGGTGTAGAAGAACGAGTTGATATTCACGCTCGGGGTGGTGCTCAGGAACTCGATCACTCGCCGCACCGCGACTGCCAGCAGCAAAACCGCCAAGCCCAGCGCGATCGCCTTCTTTCGAGAGATGAACTTGTCCAACTCCAATAACTCGCTCTCCGGCCGGTCGTCGTCCGCGCGCCGCCGCGCCGCGTGCAAAAACACGGTCACCAGTAGAAACATCACCAGGCCGGCCGTCACATTCAGAAACACCGGCCAAGTGTCCGGCGACAAGCTGACCAGCTCGTTGACGCCGTGCAGCTCGGCGATATCTTTGAAGAAGCTCCGGATGAAGATCAGCGAAACGATCTCATATTGTTTCGCAATGGATTGCGTAGTGGAGTGCGGCAGCGCCCCGATCAGCATCAGCACTTCGTAGAACAAAATGAAGCTGAACGGTGTGTAAATGGCTGAGAGATAGTTCTTGCCCACCGAGGCGATCATCGCGGGCGGAGACGCCATGGTCCGCGCCAAAAAAACGAGCGCCAGATGCGCGATAAGCCCCGCGACGCTGACGTTCACCACCAAATGATCCAACTGCCTTTGCCGGCGATCGGAATAAAGGCCGTCGAATAGGGCGGTTAGCGCTTTTACACAATTGGATAAGCTCATCCGGCTTCCTGCCGGTGGGCTTCAATGCAGTTTTGCCGCCAAAGCCCGCGGCCGGGCTTCCACTGCCAATAGGACTAGCGATATCCAAACCATGTCGGCTAGCAGCAGATGGGTGATCTGCATCCAGACCGGGGCCAGCAAAATTACGTTGATGGCGCCCGCCGACAGTTGCGCGAGCGCGAGCACCAGCACCGCGGCGGCCAGTTTCGTTGCCACTCCGCGCTGGTTTTTGGAACGGAGAATAGCGATCGCGATCACGACAAAATAGCAGCCCGCGAGAATAGCGAACGCTGGGTGCAAGATGCGCAGCCGAATCAGGAAATTCGCGGCGCCCGAAAAATCCTGCTGCAAGCCCTGCGCAAGCGAAGTGGCCGGGAACAGTGTGTCGCCCAGCGCCGCGATCGCGCCCGTGACGCTGACCAGCGCTGCAATCGGCAGCGCGGCCATCACCCATGTCGATCGGCGCTCCGATTCTGGAACCGCCGCACGCGAAAACCAGGCCGTCAACGCCAGCGCGCCCAGCAGCAGCAGCGTGTTCAACAGGTGCAAGGAAAGATAAAACGCTCTCCCCACCGACACATTCTTATCCACGTAGTTGAACAGCACCAAACCCGCGCCCAGCAGCGCTTCGACCATCAGAAACACAAACGATGCCAGAGCCATCCGGCGCACGCGACTGTTTCGCGCAAAGCTCACGCGGCTCCAGAGCCAAAGCCCGGCGACGCCCACCAGCGCCACGCCGCTCATCACGCGATGCGTAAACTCGATGATGGTCTGGATGCGCGGCGCAGCCGGAACCACCTCGCCATTGCAGAGCGGCCAGTGGCTGCCGCATCCGGCGCCCGATCCGCTGGCTCGCACGTAAGCGCCCCACAGCACCACCAGCACGTTCCAGGCGAGCATTCCCCAGGCAAAGCGTGTGAAATTCGCGGTCCGCGCCGGGGATGGTGGTGACGCCGGGGATGCGAGGGTGGCGGCCAACCTTCACTCTAGCAAGCTCTGTTAGAATCGTGGGTCGAAGCCGTGCGTAATCCTTTGTTGCTGGTGATCCTGTTCGGTCTCCTCAGCGGGAGCCTGGGCGCTCAAAACAAGAAATTCGATCCCAACGCGGGCTACATTCCTGTAGTCGCGCCGGAAGACAAAAAAAAGAAGGCGGACGATGTTACGCAGGCCTTGGCGCTTCCACCCGAACTGCCCGAAGCCGTTACCGCCGATACAAATCGCCTGATCTTTCAGGTGACGCCGCTCTCTTCCAAAGGGCTGCTCTCGCGCCAGACCCGCGACGCGCTCAAGATCTTGCTGCATTCCAATCGCGAGCCGATCGTCAAACTGCGCGCGTTTGTCGCCGGCTCGGGCGATTTGCGGCGCGTCGGCGACATCACCGGCGAGATGTTCCTCGAAAAACATATGCCGCTGCCCGCCCTCACCGTCGCGCAAGTGGGCGCGTTGCCGCTGGAAGGCGCTCAGATCGTGATGGAAGCCACCAAAGAGGATCGCAAAATTGTGAACCCCGCCGGAGTCGCATTTCTCGCGGCGCAACCCGCGCCGAGCGTGGCCGAGTCGATAGCGAAACTGAAAAACATGCTGGCGTCCGCTGGGATGCAACCCTCCGACGCGCTGCTGGTCACCTGCTTCGTCAGCTCGCTCGATAGCCAGCGCGATACCCAGCAAATCATGGCCGCAAACTTCTCGGGCGCCGCGCTCGATTACGTGCAGATGCAGCGCGAGCCCGTAACGCCCGCCGCTTCCTGCGAAGCCACGGCGCGTCTCTCCAAGCCAGCATCTTCGACCGCGCAAATCGCGGCGGTTTCGAGCCCTCAAATTGTGATTACCGGAACTCAGCTCGCATTTGGTAGCCAGGACGGCGATTTGAAGCTGGCCTTCGACCGGTTGGAAAAAGCGCTGGCCGCCAAGAACACCCGCTTCGATCATGCTGCGCTTTCGCATCTCTATGTGACATCGAGCGCACTCGACCAGCGGGTGAGGGCGCTGCAATCGGCTCGTTCCCGCGGCCCGAGTGCCGTGTTGCCCGTTGAAGCTCTGCCTTCGCTCGATGCTCCCTTCGGCCTGGAGGTAATCGCGGTGCCGGATTCGGCAGGCCCGCATCCTTAATTCAAAAGGTCATTATGTTCGAGGAAATTGATCAGAAGGCGCTGCTGGCAACCTGCGACCTGGCGGGTTAGCGTCCTAATTCCTATGTGCCTGCCAGTGGCTGAGGCTGAGATGATTCCCGACATGCTGGTTGAGGGCTGCTCGGTCAGGACTATCGAGCGGTTAACTGGCGCCCACCGTGACACGATCCTGCGACTGATAGTGAAGGTTGGCGAGCGTTGCGAGAAATTGTTAGGCGACAAAATCCGCAACATATCCCGCAAGAACGTGGAACTCGATGAAATTTGGTCGTGGGTTTTTCGCAAGGAACGCGCCAGGCGCGCCGATCACGATCCGAGCTTTGGGGATAACTACTGCTTCATGGCCATTGAGAGAAACACGAAGCTGGTTTTGAATTTTGCGCTTGGCAAACGCGATCAGGCAACCACCAATAATCCATCGAGGGGCTACGATTAGCCCCCGCGCGCCAGCCGTATCATCTGAGCGCTGACGGATTCCCTGCCTACTCTGGCGCTATGAAAACACGCTCAGTGACCGCTGTGACTTCGCTCAGCTCATCAAAGTGTACCGGGCTACCCCGGAAGCTGAGCGCCGTTACAGTTCCGCCGAAGTTGTTTCCACGGAGGGCGTCCTAGTCATCGGTAACCCCAATCCGAAGAGAATTTGCCTGTCGATAGCCGAACGCCAGAACCTCACGATGCGTATGCAAATGCGGCGACTTACACGTTTAACCAGTGCCTTTAGGCAAAAAATGGGAGAACCTTGGGGCCGCACTTTGTCTGCACTGCGCGTGGTACAATCTCTGCCGAATACAAAAGAGTTCACGCGTGACTCCAGCGATGTAATCTAATGTAGCGTCCAAGAATTAGCTGGACTTTCGTTTTCGGGTCCTAGGAACGGTGCAGCCGGGTTGGATTTGTTCCAAAGTTTGACGATAGCGAGCGAGCTTGGCGAGGATAGAGTCCACGGTGGCGGTCCAGATGAATGGCTTTGGATTTTCGTTCCAAGCGGAGAGAAACTCCTCAATGGCGGCGATGAGCTCATCGACACTGAGAAAGGAATCTCGGCGGATGCGTTTATTGGTCAACTCGGCGAACCAGCGTTCAATGAGGTTCAGCCAACTGCAACTGGTGGGCACGTAGTGCATGACGTAGCGGGGATGCTTTTTGAGCCAGGCTTTAACCTCGGCGGTACCGTGAGTTCCGTAATTATCAATCACCAGATGGAGAGGAGTCTTGCCAGAAAACTCCCGGTCGATGCGTCGAAGGAATTTCAAGAACTCCTGATGCCGGTGTCGCTTGTGACAGTCCCCGATAACCTTGCCTTGGAGGAGATCGAGCGCAGCAAATAGCGTGGTTGTTCCGTTTCGTTTGTAATCGTGAGTCATCGTACCGCAGCGGCCTTTCTTGAGCGGCAGGCCCGGCTGGGTACGGTTTAAGGCTTGAATTTGGCTCTTTTCGTCGACACAGAGCACAATCGCCTGGTCGGGCGGATTCAAATAGAGACCGACGACGTCGGTGAGTTTTTGCAAGAACTTCGGGCCTCGGGATAGCTTGAACGTCTTGGTGCGGTGCGGCTTGATGTTGTGACTCCGCCACAGATTGCTGACCGTCGATTTACTCATATCCTGCTGGGCCGCCATAAGCCGGCAACTCCAATGAGTCATCCCTTGGGGTTTGGACTGCAGCGTGGTATCGATCAGCACCTGGATCTGCTCAGCACTGTAGGTGGCCTTGCGGCCGCGGCCGGGCGCGACCTCCCACAGGCCCGCCAGTCCTTGCGCGACAAAACGTTCGCACCACAAACGAACGGTTTTCCGATTGACGTTCATCTCGGCCGCAATAGTGGCCTCGGACTTACCGCGGCTGGCCGCCAGGACGATGCGGCTGCGAAGGGCCACTTGTTGCGGTGTTCCCAACGCCGCCAGCCACTGCTCGATCTGCTTCCCCTGATCTTCAGACACCACCAGCAGGCGTGTTGGGCGGGGCGACGACCAAATTTCATCGATTTCTACGTCCCTGCAAGGCACATTGCGGATCTCGTCGCCAGCAGCTGCAGCTTCGATTGCAACTCCTCGAAGACTTTAAGGACTTGACCGCGTGACCCTCTGGCGGCCTGCACTCGCGAGGCCGCCACCAAGACCCCACACAGAATTAGGACACTACCAACTGGCGCCGGTTCGCTTTCATTCGCGGCCTAGTTGTTACTGATGTACCGGCTTGGCGTCGAACTCTGCATCGGTTACTTCGCCCAGCCAGGTGATGCCGCCGCGGCTGATGTTGAACTGCGTGCCGCCTTCGTGAGGCGACGCGCCATGCCAGTGCACGACGCCCGGCGGGCAGTAGTGCGTTTCACCGGCGCGCATTTCCACCACGGGCCCGCCCTTCTCCTGATACAGGCCGACGCCCTCCTCCACCAAAATGATTTGGCCGCCCGAGTGGCTATGCCATTTCGTTCGAGCGCCGGGCGCAAAGTAGAAGTGCGCGATGTTGCCTTGCGAGTTCTCCTTGACGGGCTTGACTTCTCCGCCGGTGAAGTTCGGGTTGGGTTTCTCTTGCGAGTATGCGATCACACAGGCGGATAACAGGATCGCGAGCTTTAACTTTCGTTTCATGATCAACCTCTCAGATATTTGTTGAAAAAATCGAGCGTGCGGCTCCACGCCAGTTTGGCGGCGGCTTCGTCGTAACGCGGCGTGGTGTCGTTGTGAAAGCCGTGATTCACGTTCGGGTAGACGTACGCCGTGTAAGTGACGTGATTGGCCTTGAGCGCTTCTTCGTAAGCCGGCCAGCCAGCGTCGATGCGAGTGTCCAGGCCGGCGTATTGCAACAAGAGCGGAGCCTTGATTTTGGCGACGTCCGCGGCCACGGGTTGCGCGCCATAGAATGGAACGGCCGCAGCCAGATCCGATCCCATGTGGACCGCCAATTGATTGGCGATGCCTCCGCCGAAACAGAAACCCACGACGCCGATCTTGCCGGTGCAGTCGGGACGCGCCTTCAGCCACTTCGCCGAAGCGAGAAAATCCTGAAGCATCTTCTCCCGATCTACCTGTCGAAAGATCTGCGCGCCTTTTTCGTCGTCGCCGGGATAACCGCCGACGCTGGTCAAGCCATCGGGAGCGAAGGCGATGAAATCGGCCGTGCCCAAGCGCCGCGCTACATCCTCGATGTATGGATTCAAGCCGCGATTTTCATGAACAACGAGAACTCCGGGCTGTTTGCCGCCGCTGGCAGGACGAACCAAATAGCCTTTGATGCTGCCATTGCCCTCCGGCGATGAAACCGTCACATATTCGGTTTTGATGCGGCTGTCGTCTTTGGGAACCTGCTCGGCCCAGGCGTAGTTCGGACGCAGGCTCTCGAAGATGGCCGCAACGGTGAGCCCGCCCGTGGCGAATTTCTGGGCGCCATCCAGAAAATCACGGCGCACGATATCGCCATGGACATAGCGATCGAACAGGTTGAGCAGTTCTTGCGGGAAGTCCGACGCTTTTTTGCGTTCCACGCGGGTGATCCTTTTCAGGGCAAAGGATATCACATCCCGTGGTTGCCGCCGTGCGTCAGGCCTCCACTACTTCCGTGAACACCCTGCGGAACTTGGCCATCTCGGCATCAGTACCGATGGAGACGCGAATCATGGTGGTGAGCGGCGGAAAGCGACGGCCAATGGCGACGCCCTTGGCGAGCATCGCCGACTGGACGTCCTTGGCGTCGCGCCCGGTCTCAATCATCACGAAATTCGCTTGGGGCGGAATGAATTTGATGTTCTTCTGGCTCATCCATTCGCAGAGCTCGGTGCGAGTGTGAACGATCTTGGCTTTGCGCTCTTCCAGCATCTTGGGCCCCAGATCCAGCGCCGCCAGCACGGCGCGCACGCTCACGATGCTGATCACGTTGTTGCGGTACGGTTCCATGCGTTTGATCAGCTCGGGCGGAGCCGCGGCGTAGCCCACGCGTAAGCCCGCCATCCCATAGATCTTCGAAAATGTTCGGGCGACAATAACGTTCTTGCCTTCCTTCACGAAACGAAACGAGCTGGCGATTTCGGGTGACGTCGCATAGTGGATGTAGGCCTCATCCACTAAGACGTTTGTGTTCTTCGGAAGATTTGCCACCAGCCACGCCATGTCGTCACTGCTGGTGATGGTGGACGTAGGGTTGTTGGGATTGACGATATAGATCAGACCGCCGCCGGCCTTTTCGGCCGCGGCCGCGAGCAGGCGCACATCGGGCCCCATCTTGGAAGTCAGCGGCGTCTCGATCACCGGGTGCCCTTTGTAGCGTGTCAGCTCGGGAGCGGCCTCATAGGTGGGCATCGGTATGATCAGCGGGATGGTGGGCGACGTGAACGCATCAACGGCATTGTGGAGCGGCTCACTCGATCCCGCGCCCACCAGGATCTGGTCGGCGGTGAGGCCTTCGGCGGCGGCGAGCTTGGCGTAGAACGCCGGGAATTCCTGGTAATGGTAGCGATTCGAGCCGCCGATGATCTGCGCCATCGCGTCGACCGAAGCCTGCGGCGGTCCCTCCGGGAATTCGTTTCCGTTGATCCAAACCGTATCGGGGGGTGCGACGCCGGAAAGCTTAGCGCGCTGCGCGAACGCGGCCTCGGTGAGGCCGGCCGCTATCATTCCTGCAAAGGCTCGTCGAGAAAACATATCGTGCTCCTTGTCGCCTGAAGTTTTTGCGGAATCCGTGCAGAACGACGCTGGCTGCTGGAGTCGACGGGGAGGGAAGGGAGGCGGATCGGCCTTGGATCTGAACCGCACGGCTTACGGTACACCACCGCGGGGTGCGGCCTCTCTTGAGGGCTAGAATACCACAGATAAGGAACTAAACTGCTATTACCAGTTCGTCTCGAATCCGGTAACAAAACCTCACCCTTGGAGTCTACATACCGCACGAAGCCGAGGGGAGGGATTTATGCCGGAAACCCACGTGGAGAAGGCGGAAAAAGCGGAGAAAGCGGAGAAAGCGCAAATCGCGCGGATAGCGGTTCGTAAACCGTCTTCGAGTATTCAGAACGCCGCTCTTTGGCTGCTGTTCTTCGGGATGTTGATCTCGATCAGCCGGAATATCTATCAAGAACAGAAGGTGGACCGCCTGGCTCAGGATCTCAGCTCCCTGCGGCAAGACAGCCAAAAGCAGATTGCGGAGCTGCGCGATGCTCAATCCGCTTCACTGGAGCAGGATCTGTTGCGCATCGATCAGCTCAGCTCAGAGGTTGCGAAAACCAACGACAATGCCATGCGCGAGGCCACGGCGCTGGCGAACAAGACGAAATCGGATCTGGCCAGAACTGTGGAACAGCGGCATCAGGAGATGATCACTGCCATCTCGGATCTGAGAGCTGACTTGCGAACGGACGTCCGCGCGCGGGCGAGCAGCGCCGGGCACGACGTGCAAACGGCGAGTACCGATGCGGGACGCTCCCGTGCTGAAGTTGCCTCAGCGAATAATTCGGCAGCCGTCAAGCCAGCGAATCCCCCGGCCGCTGCCAGCCTGGCGGCGGTTTCCGATGAACCGGGCACAGCACCGAGCGCAAAGAAGAAACACTTCTGGGATAAACTCAATCCATTCGGCAAGAAGAAGCAGGAAACCGCCGTTAACGGCGCTCAGTAAGAGAGAACCCGCGCCGCGCGAGCGGTTCCCCACCACGCTGCTATGATACTTGCGTCAGCCGGAAGCGGGATTCTGCCCGGTTGATTTGGAGAAACCAAAAACCATGAGCGCGACTTCAGAACGCACCTTGTTTGTGACGGGAGCTTCCGGCCACCTGGGCCGCAGAGTAGTGGAGCTCCTTTTGGAAAAGAATGCGGGAAAGATTGTGGCCGGAACCCGCAAGCCGGAAAAGCTGGAGGACCTGGCCGCGCGAGGCGTGGTGGTGCGCCATGCGGACTTCGAAGATCTGAAAGGATTGGAGGAGGCGCTGGCAGGCGTGGATCGCGTACTGATCATCAGCACCGATGCCATCGATCGGCCGGGGCGCAGGCTGGCGCAGCATCGGGCGGCGGTGGCGGCGGCCGTGAGCGCTCGGGTGAAGCATGCGGTGTACACGTCGATGCCGAATCCGGAGACGTCGCCAGTGGTGTTCGCGCCGGATCATTTGGGAACGGAGCAGGCGTTGAAGGCGAGCGGCCTGAGTTTTACGATCTTGCGGAACTGCTGGTACACCGATTTCCTGATTCCAGGATTGGCGTTCGCTATTGCGTCGGGAAAACTGACTACAGCGACAGGCCAAGGCGCCGCGCCGTATGTGACACGCGAGGATTGCGCCCAGGCCGCTGCGGCCGCGCTGGCTTCCACCGATACTGACAACAAGACGTGGAACATCACGGGACCGGAAGCGGTGACGTACGAGGATCTGGCGAAAATTGCGAGCGAGCTCGCCGGCCGAACCGTGCTGTTTGACCCCGTGACTCCGGAACAGCGCGAAGCGCAACTGATCGCGGGTGGGACGCCGGAGTTTATTGCAAAGCTGCTTATGTCGAGCCAGTTGGCGATCGCGCAGGGGAAGATGGGTATACCCACGACGGCGGTGAAGGATCTGGCGGGGCGAGAACCGGTGAGCGTTCGGGAGTTTTTGGCGGCGCATCGGGAGGCTCTGCTGCCGGCGGCGCAATCGGCAGGGCGGTGACGCTGAGGACCGATACCGATGTTGTGGTGGCCGCCATGCGAGGTGACCAGGGCGCATCCAGGCAGCCTTCGCTGGCAGCCTTGGATCGTCGGATCGAAATGCTGGTCTCGGTTCCATTAATATTGGAGTACAAGGCAGTCTTGACTCGGCCCGAGCACTTGGAAAGAGTTTGGATCGTGCCGATAAGATGCTGTTGGAAACTGCCGTGAATGGCAGCGCGGATTATCTGGCGAGGTTCAATCTGCGGCATCTTGAAGCGGCGGCTGCACTCTTTGGAATCCGAGCGGCTGTTCCGGGGCGGATCTGGCGCACTATCAGGAGCAAGTATGCGAAAGAGTAACGTGGCGCTGCGTCTCCAGACTTCGTTGTTCGAGGAGGCTAAGCGCGTGGCTGAATCCGAAGGCGTAGCGCTGAATCAACTGATCAATGTCGCGGTGGCGGAGAAGCTTTCGGCGCTCAGAACCGACGACTACTTTCGAGAACGGTCCAGCCGTGCCGATCTTGCGAAAGTGAAGCGCATCCTAAAGCGAACGGGGCGAGGCAAGCCGCCGGTTCCTGGTGACGAGATCGCGTGACCGGGTATCGCAAGATCGTGTATGAAGTGGAGCGGGACATCGCGCGGATTGCGCTGAATCGCCCGGAGCGGCGCAATGCGCTTGATCAGGAGCTGCTGACTGAACTGCGGGATGCACTGCGAGTTTCGGCGTCCGATGAAAGCGTACGCGTCGTATTGCTGATGGGCGCGGGCAAAGACTTTTGCTCCGGGATGGACCTGCGTGCGTTTGGAAGCGATGTCCCCGACGACGTGGCAAAGTTTCAAGCCGAGGCGCGCAATATGGCCGGGCTGCTGCTCGATATGCGGCGCCATCCGCGCCCGATTGTGGCAGCGGTGCAGGGGCGCGCGCTGGGCGGCGGATGCGGGATTGCCACTGCGGCCGACATGGTTCTGGCGGCGGATTCGGCGCAATTCGGTTATCCCGAGATCAACATTGGATTTGTGCCCGCGATCGTTACGGCGATTTTGCGGCGGCTGGTTTCAGAGAAACGAGCGTTCGAGTTGATCGCGTCGGGTGATGTGATTTCCGCCAAGACTGCGCTCGATTACGGAATGATCAACCGCCTCTTCGCTTCCGTTACCTTCGATCACGACGTGGAAGAATATGTCGCACATCTGGCTTCCAAATCAACTTCCGGCATGGCGATGGCGAAGGAACTGTTTTATCGGACGGACGCAATGGAGTTCGAGGCCGCCATCGAAGCGGGCGTCGAGATTAACGCATTCGCGCGTACGACGGAAGACTTCAAGCGCGGCATCGAAAAGTTCCTGACAAAAACCTGATCAGGAGCGCACCAGAAACACGGCAACTTCTGCCAGCAGATTCGGCAACATGGTAATCTGCCGCGCGCCTTGGAGGAAGATGCGTTTCTCGATGGTCCAGCGTTGCAACTGCACCAGGCCTTCGAAATCGTTGACGGTGAAGAAATGGATGTTGGGCGAATCGAACCAGTCGTGAGGAAAAAGCCTGGTTTTGGGAGCGCGGCCGGTGAACAGATGCGCCAGCCGAACGCTCCAGTGGCCGAAGTTGGGAAACGCGACGATGGCGCGGCGTCCCACGCGGAGCATCTCGCGCAGCACTTTCAGCGGCGCGCGCGATTCCTGCAGGGTCTGGCTCAGGATCACATAATCGAAAGCCTGATCCGGCAGATCGGCGAGCGCATCTTCGATGTCGCTATGAAAAACGGAGACGCCTCGCGAAATCGCTTGCCGCACTTTCGATCCTTCGATCTCCACGCCGCGCGCATCCACCTGCTTGTGCTCGGCGAGCCAAGCCAGCAATTCGCCTTCGCCGCAGCCCAGATCCAGCACGCGAGCTTTGGGCTCGATGATGGCGCTGATGATGGCGTAGTCGCTGCGTCCGAGCAGGTTTGGAACGAACGCTTCGGACACCCTTAGGCTTGCTCCCGCAAAGCTTTTTCGGGCGAAGCGGGCTGACGATAGGTGCTTGCCAGGAAGCCGCGGACCAGTTCGGTCTGTTCGGAGACGTTCACCAGGAACGCGTCGTGCCCGTAGGTGGACGGCAGTTCGCAATAGGCGACGTCGCAGTTGCGGCCACGCAACGCGCGCACTACATCCAGCGATTGGTAGCTCGGATAGAGCCAGTCCGAGGAGAAGCTGAGCACCAGGAATCGCGACCTCACTCCGTCGAAAGCGGCGCTTAGGGATGGACGCCCGGCGGTGAGATCGAAGTAATCCATGGCTTTCGTGATGTAGAGGTACGAATTCGCATCGAAACGATCGACGAATTGATTCCCCCGGTAGCGCAAGTAGCTTTCCACTTCGAACTGATCCTGATCGCGCAAACGGCGCCCGAATTTTTCGCGCATGGAAGCGTCGCTCATGTAGGTGATGTGTCCCACCATGCGCGCGACGGCCAGCCCACGGGCGGGCGGGCGCCTGGCGTAATAGTCGCCTTCGTTCCAATCCACGTCGGCCATGATGGCCTGGCGTCCCACTTCGTTGAACGCGATCTGCTGCGGGCTGTGGCGCGCGGTTCCGGCGATGGGAATCACAGCGGCCACCGCGTCCGGGTAAGCGACAGCCCATTGCAGAGCTTGCATGGCGCCCATGGATCCGCCCGAGACTGCGAGAAGGCGCTCGATGCCGAGATGATCCACCAGCATCTTCTGCAGGCGCACCATGTCGGGGATGGTGACGGGCGGGAACGACATAGCGTAGGGGCAGCCGGTTTCCGGATTGATGGAGCCGGGGCCGGAAGTGCCGCGGCAGCCGCCCAGGATGTTCGAACAAATCACGAAGTATTTGTCGGTGTCGAACCCTTTACCGGGACCGATCATGCTGTCCCACCATCCCACGGCGCCGGTGGTTTTGTCGGTTCCAGCCGCGTGCGCGTCGCCTGTGAAAGCGTGGAGAATCAGGATGGCGTTGCTGCGCTGCGCGTTCAATTCGCCGTAGGTTTCATAGGCAACATCTACCGGCCCGAACGTGGACCCGCAATCCAGCTCCATCGAATCAAATTGGACGGTTTGAGTTTCGGTGATCATCAAGTGATGCGGATCACCGGAAATCTTCCTGCAGCCGATCGAGCGCCGCGGCGCCTGGGCAGAGCTTTTCGTAAGGAACTTTGGTCAAAGCGATATCGGTGGTCTTGTTCATTTCGTGCAGGTCGGGAACGGATTCGTCCAGGTACAGCAATCCTGTGACGACCTCGCCCTTGCCGTGATGCTCTTCCAGATACTCCATTACCTTGCCGCGGTCGGTGGGATCGTAGTTGGGAGGAACGCCTTTGAATCGCACCATGCTTCCATCATGCATGGTAACGTTGACGGCCCCGTTTTGGCCAATCTGCGCCAGGATCTCGCTGGCCGGCGGAACAAAATCCGCCTCGGTTGCTTTGAGCTCGTGCTGGCGGGTGTAGAGATAACTTTTGGTGGAACCCTCGTGATCGTTGAAGGTGACGCAGGGCGAGATGACGTCCACCAAGGCGAAGCCGCGATGCGAGATGGCGGCCTTCAAAATAGGAACAAGCTGCTCCTTGTCGCCGGAGAAACTGCGCGCGATAAAGGTGGCGCCGATGCTCAAGCCGAGCATCACCGAATCGATGGGCGCCATGCGGTTGGGATCGCCGCGCTTGCTCTTGGAACCGACGTCGGCTGAAGCGGAGAACTGGCCCTTGGTGAGCCCGTACACGCCGTTGTTTTCGATCACGTAAACCATCCGCACGTTGCGGCGGATGGCGTGGCACATGTGGCCCAGGCCGATGGAGAGCGAATCGCCGTCGCCCGAGATTCCGATATACATCAGCTCGCGATTGGCGGCGTTGGCGCCGGTCGCGATGGGCGGCATGCGTCCATGCGCGGAGTTGAGCCCGTGCGCTCCGTTGACGAAATAAGCGGGCGTTTTCGAAGAGCAGCCGATGCCGCTGAGTTTGGCGAGCATGTGCGGCGGCGTAGCCACTTCCCAGAAGGCGCGCGTGATGGCGGCGGTGATGGAATCGTGCCCGCATCCGGCGCACAGCGTGGACATGGTTCCTTCGTAGTCGCGAATGGTGAGGCCCAGATCGTTGCGCTGCAGGCTGGGGTGGGTGGCGACTGGTTTGACGATGGACGGCATGTTATTTGGTCACCTGTTTTTCGGAGCCGGCAAATTCGGCGGCGGGGCTCAGGACGTTCAGCACGCCATTGATGACATGGTGCGCGCTGAGCGGGAATCCGCCGTATACCAGCACGGAGCGCAGTTTGTCCTTGGGGACGCTGGTTTCGAGGGTCAGAAGAGAACGGAGCTGCGCGTCGCGATTTTGTTCGATTACGAAGCAGAACTCGTGTTCGTCGAGGAACGATTCCACGGCGGCATCGAAAGGGAAACCGCGAATGCGCATAAAGTCGCCCACGATGCCGCGTTCGGCCAAAACATCCAGCCCTTCGCGAACCGCCAGGTCGCAGCCACCGAGCGTAATGACGCCGAAGTTAGCTCCGGGGCGGCGATGGATGATCGGGTGTGGAACAAACTTCGCCGCAGCCTTGTGCTTTTTCAGCAGCCGGTCCATCACCTCCTGGTACTCGTCCGGGATTTCGGTGTATCCGCCGAATTTGTTGTGGCCGGAACCGCGCGTGAAGTAGGACGCTTTGGGATGCACGCCGGGCAGGGTGCGAGCCGCGACTTGATTTTCGTCTTCGCCCGTGTAGCGCTGGAATTTGGGCAGATTTTCGATCTCTTCCAGGCTCAGAACGCGGCCGCGATCGGGCTGATAGGCATCGTTCCACTGGAAGCGCGGCACCACCCAATCGTTCATTCCGATATCGAGATCGGACATCAGGAATACCGGCGTCTGGAAGCGCTCCGCGAGATCGAACGCGACCGGCGCGAATTCGAAGCATTCAGCCGGGTTGGACGGAAACAGCAGAATATGTTTGGTGTCGCCGTGCGAGGCGTAGGCGCATTCCAGCAGATCGCCCTGTTGCGTGCGCGTGGGCATACCGGTGGACGGGCCGACGCGCTCGACATCGATGATGACGGCCGGGATTTCGGCGTAATAGGCCAGGCCGAGCAATTCGTTCATCAGAGAAATGCCCGGGCCGGCGGTGGACGTGAACGCGCGCGCGCCGCTCCAAGCCGCGCCGATCACCATGCCGATGGCGGCCAGCTCGTCCTCGGCCTGGATGATGATGTAGTTGTTCTTGCCGGTTTCCGGATCTTTGCGGAACTTTTCGCAGAAGACTTTGAAGGCGTCCATCGCCGATGTGGAAGGCGTGATGGGATACCAGGCGGCGACGGTCGCTCCCGCATAAACGCAGCCGAGCGCGACGGCGGTGTTGCCGTCGATCAGGATCTTGTCGTTGTTGGCGTCCATCGTTTGCAGATGGAAGGGGAGCGGCAAATCGAAATGATCGCGGGCGTAATCGTAGCCCAGGCGCAGGGCGCGCGTGTTCGATTCGCTGAGCTTCTTCTTGCCGGCGTACTTCTCATCGAGGAGCGCCGTTACGATCTCCATATCCACTTGTAGCGCCGCTACCAGCGTCCCGGCGTATGCGATGTTCTTCATCAGGATGCGCTCGCGCGGATCGCGAAAATTGTCGTTGCACAATTGCGCGATACGGGACGCCCATGAAATGGACGTCGTCGCGCAGCAGCGCCGGATCGAGCGGCCACGAGGAATCGTACAGCAGATAGCCGCCCTCGCGGACTTCTTTGATATCGCGCGCGTAGGTCTGCGAATTCATCGCCACCATCAGGTCGTAATCCAGCGAGCGGGCGGTGTAGCCGTCCTTGTTGACGCGAATCTCATACCAGGTGGGCAGGCCCTGGATGTTCGACGGGAAGAGATTCTTGCCGGACACCGGAATGCCCATGCGAAAGATGGCCTGCATGAGCAGACCATTGGCGCTGGCCGATCCGGTTCCATTGACATTGGCCAGCTTCAGAGCGAAATCGTTTATGCGGTCACGCATGATTCGGTGCCTACCGGCCTCCCTGCATAGGGAATGAGGAGCTCAAACTTCTGCATGTCCCAGGCTGCGGTGGGACAGCGCTCAGCGCAGAGGCCGCAATGCACGCACAGGTCTTCGTCCTTGGCCATGATGCGCGCGGTTTGCGGCAGCGGAGCGGAAACGTAGAGATCCTGCGTCAGATTGACGGCGGGTGCCGAGAGGCGATGGCGCAGGTCGTCTTCCTCGCCATTGCGCGTGATGGTGAGGCACTGCACCGGGCAGATGTCGATGCAGGCGTCGCATTCGATGCAGCGCGGCGCGACGAAGGCGGTCTCGATGTCGCAATTCATGCAGCGCAGCACTTCGCGCGCGGTCTGTTCGGCGGAGAAGCCCAGCTCCACTTCGATGTTCATTTGCTGAAAGCGCCGCGTCAGATCGACGTGCTGCATCTTCTGGCGCGACGACGGATTGTAGTCGTTGTGATAGCTCCACTCGCTGATCCCCATCTTCTGGCTGATGAGGTTCATGCCTTGCGGCAGGCGCTCGGTTACGGGAATGGTCCTGGCAATAATTGTGGATGGAGATGGCGGCTTGATGGCCATGCTCGGCGGCCCAGATGATGTTCTTGGGCCCCCAGGCGGCGTCGCCACCGAAGAAGATGCCGTCGCGGGTACACTGCATGGTCTTTTCGTCGACCACGGGCATGTCCCATTTGTCGAATTCGATGCCGATGTCGCGTTCGATCCAGGGGAAGGAGTTTTCCTGGCCGATGGCGAGAATCACGTCGTCGGCGGGGAGAAAAACAGTTCCGATGGTTTTTGATTTTTTGGCCTGAGCGTCCCATTCCAGGCGCTCGAAGTCCATGCCGATGAGCTTGCCGTTTTCGATCACGAAGCGCGTGGGCGCGTGATTGATGATGATTTCCACGCCTTCTTCTTCGGCGTCCTCCAGCTCCCAGGGCGAGGCTTTGAAGAATCCGCGCGGGCGGCGCGCCATCACTTTGATATCTTTTCCGCCCAGCCGGCAGCTGGAGCGGCAGCAATCCATGGCTGTGTTGCCGACGCCGATGATCAGCACGTTTTCGCCGATGGAATCGGTGTGGCCGAAGGCGATGGATTCCAGCCAATCGATGCCGATGTGGATACGGTCTGTGTCGTGACGGCCGGGGATGTCGAGCTCTTTGCCGCGGGGCGCGCCGGTGCCGACGAAGATCGCGTCGAAGCCCTCGGCTAGCAGGGCCCTCATGCTGTCGATCGGTGAGTTGTAGCGGATCTCCACGCCCATGTCGAGGATCTGGTTGATCTCGTCCATGAGCACGCTTTCGGGCAGCCGGAAAGCGGGGATGTTGGTGCGCATCAGGCCGCCGGGCCGGTCGTACTTTTCGAACATCACCACTTCGTAGCCAAGCGGCATCAGGTCGTTCGCGACGGTGAGCGAGGCCGGCCCCGCGCCGATACATGCGATGCGCTTTCCGTTCTTTTGGCTGGGGATCTTGGGAAGGCGGTCGGTGATGTCGTCGCGCAGATCGGCCGCGACGCGCTTGAGCCGGCAGATGGCGACGGGCTTGCCATCCACGCGGCCGCGGCGGCAGGCAGGCTCGCAGGGCCGATCGCAGGTGCGTCCCAGAATCGCGGGGAATACATTCGACTCGCGGTTGAGCATGTAGGCGTCGGTATAGCGGCCTTGCGCAATCAGGCGAATGTATTCGGGAACGTTGGTGTGGGCCGGACAGGCCCACTGGCAGTCCACAACTTTGTGGAAGTAGTTCGGGTTGTTGACGTCCGTGGCGTTCACACGTGGATCCTTTCGATCTCAACCACAGTCAATAGTTAGCCAGTTGGAGATATGGAAATCGGTCTGATTTATTGTACATTCTGGCGGCGGGAACGCAAGCGTCACCAAAACCGCCGTCACCACGACAGGGTATGGATTCCGCGAATACCGCGGAAGTGACCGTCGCGGGTGACCAGCCGCATGTGGCGATGCCGTACCAAGGCTGCAATCCAGAGGTCGTTGGCCGGGATGGGAGTGCCAGCGGCCTTGAGCTCGCTTCGGATCTCGGAGTAGCGTTCGGCGGTCTCGCGGACGATTTGCCCGAATTCACGGCCGCGTAAGAAGCCCGAGCCGCGAGGGACCGATTTCGGTACACGTCGCTTCATTCATCGCCGTTCGGCCAATGTGAAAAGAGCTTTCATATCGAGGATTAGCGCCACGCGTCCTCTTCAATCTGCTCGAATTCCTGCTTCACCACGCGATTGATTCTTTGCGTCTCTTTGTGCAGGCTGCGAAGCCCTCCGAATGCGCTCATCCATGCGGGTGCTGAGGCTGGTGCCGAGGGTTTGTCGTTTGAAGAACTGCCCCCGCTTGGACGGAGATGTTCCCGAACCGCATCGGCCAGAAATTCCTTGAGCGGCAAGCCCCGTTCAGCCGCCGCGGCTTTGGCCTTGCGGAAAAGGGCATCGGGTATTTCCACCGTCGCTTTCATTGGCCTCCATTTTCCCACGGACTCGCCAGGATATTCTGAAACCATGGCAGTGAAGACTAAGTTGACCCGCTATGAACTCGTCCGGCGCTGGGATGACGAACGGGCCGAGCGCGGCTGGTGGCACAGTTTCGAGCTGCCGGATGGCACGCTGATCCAAGGCGTCTGCGATCTGGCGGGCCTGAAGAACCGCATCGCGCAGTTTCCCATTCCGGAGGATTTGCACGGCAAGCGCGTGCTCGACATCGGCGCTTGGGACGGATGGTTCAGTTTCGAAATGGAACGGCGCGGCGCGGAAGTGCTGGCCATCGACAATTGGGACAATCCGCGGTTCCATGAGGCGCGAGCGATGCTGAATTCGCGCGTGGAATACCGGCAGATCGATATGTACGACCTGACGCCGGAGCGGGTGGGGCGTTTCGATATCGTGCTGTTCATGGGCGTGCTGTATCACTTGAAGCACCCGTTGCTGGCTCTGGAGCGCGTGTGCGCTTTGACCACCGAAATGGCCGTGGTGGATTCGTTCATTTTGCGCGAAAAACATCGGCCGGGCGAAAAAGTGGAACAACGGCCCGTGATGGAGTTTTACGAGACCAATGAATTTGGCGGGCAGACGGACAACTGGGTGGCGCCGAGTCTCGAGTGCCTGCAGGCCTTTTGTCGAACGGCCGGCTTTGCAAGAGTGGAGCTGCAAAACGTACTGGAACATAGCGCGTGCCTGGCGTGCTATCGCCAATGGCAACACCCGGCGCCGAAGGCCCAGGAGGGACCCGAACTGCTGGCGGTGTCGCACAATTTGAGCGGCGGCATCAATTTCGATTCTTCGCACGACGAACTAGTGAGCGCCTGGTTCCGTTCGAAAGAGCGCAAGCTCAGTTTGGACGATGTTCAACCGGAGGTGGGCGGATATGGCGTGCGGCCGATTCATGTGGCGCAGGCGGGCGAAGAGGAATGGCAGGCCAATTTTAAATTGCCGCCGGGGCTGACGCCGGGCTGGCACGATGTGCGCATGCGGATTGCGGGAAGCCGGCCGGGTTCAACGCGGCGGATCGCGGTGGATGTTCCGCTGGCGGGGGGCGAGATTGAGATCGACGGCTTGTGCGATGGCACGACGTGGACGAAGGACCAGCTTGATTTATCGCGTGGCGATGTAATTTCCTTCTGGGCGCGCGGGCTCCCGGAAAATGTGGACCGCGCCAATCTGAGTGTGGCGCTGGATGGCAGGCGTTTGACGGTTGCCTACATCGAGGGTCTTCGGGATGGGGCGCGGCAGATCAATGTGAAGGTTCCGAAGGACCATCCGGCGGGCCCGGCGACGGTGTTGGTGTCGGCGGGGAATTCGAAAGTGGCCAGCGCCGAGATTGAAATCGTCGCGGGATAACGCAGGCGAGTGAGAGAAGAACCAACGTGACCAGGCTGATCCAGTGCGCGGCGATCATTTCGGTTCCGCCATCGTAGTCCATCGAAATCGTCGCTGGTCCCGCCATGCCTGGAGCGAGGTAGATGAATCCGAGCCGGTCTTTGAAGACGCGCAGGGCTCGTCCGTTCAAATGGGCGTGCCAGCCGGGACTCCACGAGATTTGAACGGAAACTACGCTGTTGGGTGGCAGGCCCGTTTGGATTTTCGCCGAGTGGAGGCTGGTCCATTTGAACTGGACGGCTGGATTGCTCGGATTTTCGAGGGCGGTGACATAAGCGCGAAGCGGCTCAACATCGATCCCGGTTGCCGGCGTCCTGGTCACCAGATCGCTCGCGGGCACAACGTGCGCCAGCGATGTGGACGTGCCGACGCGATAGAGCACGTCTCCACGATCGCGCCATAGCGCCGGCAAGATCCCTTGGAACTCATTCGGATTGCGGAAATCCTTGTACACTTCCGTGCTTCCTGGTCCGCTAACGGCCACGCCTTGAACGCCCAGAGCCTTGAGCCACAGAATTGCGTTTTCGGCTGCATACGATCCGGCTGATTCTCCGGTATCGATCTGGTATCTCGCTTCGAAATAGACCGGGATGATCACGCCTTGATCGAAGCCGCCGCCGAGATGCGGGACATCGGAGAATGCCGTCAGCCAGAAGGCGGAGGAGCCTGGAAGCAGGACACGGCCGCCGTTCCAGTGCTGATTCAGCCACTGTGCCGTGCGCCATTCCGAGGTGGTTCGAATATCGATGGTCCGTATGAGCCCGTCGCGCGCGTAGTCGCGGTCCGATTTCAGCGGCCAGACCAACGCGAGCAGCAGCGCGGCGGTGGCAGGGAGAGCGGCCCGTGCCGGCAGGCGGCGGATGGCAGCGTCTAAAAGCAACCCGGCGAGCAATGCTAAGGCTAGCTCCATCGCCAGGTGATAGCGCTCGGGCTGGGGGACCAGCGCGACCTTGGCCCACGTGATCGCCAGCGGCGGAAGCGCGGTGAAAAATGCGAAGAAGACGGCGAATTGGATATACGCCGGGGCGCGGTGCAGGATGAATTTGAGGATCAGTATGGCGAGCAGAATGGCGGGAACCCAGCGCAGCAACTCGGCACCGGTGTGCGTATAGTCGCCGGCCACCAGTTTCGAGTTGGCGTCTACGGCCGCGATGGTCGAGGGTGGAATCCACGGAAATGCCAGGCAATAGGCTGCGATTGCGACGAAAACAGTGAGTGCCAGGTCGTGCGCGAATCGTTTGCTCGGAATCGGCTTTGCGAGAAGATACGCGATAACGCCCAACGCCAATGCGAAAGCTCCAATCCAATTAGTGAGAGCCACTGAGGCAAAACTCAGCGCGGCCAGAGCGAAGTAAATTGCGCGACGGCGCTTCAACGCGAGATCCAGGAATAAGATCGCAAGCGGAAGAAGAGTGAGCGAAGCGACGTGCGGTCCCTCGCCATAGTGAACCAGCGCCGATAGCCGTTCCGGATGGAATATGCCGGTATCGCGGCCGATTTCCGGCATCAACCAGGCTGACGGCGAGAGCGTGGAATAAAGAGCTCCCGCGATAAAAGCCGCTCGCAGCGATCCGCTGAGCCGCAACGTGAGCGCAAAGAGCGCCACGGGCCCGAAGCAGTAAAACAGCGCCGTGGCCCAATGGTAAGCATGCGCCGTTGAGATCCCGCGCAGCAGGGCCACCAACGCCACGAACCAATGCAGCAGGGGAGGGTAGGTGTTTTGCGCGGGAATGCCCGCGTACCACAGCGGGAACCAGGAGAAATCGCGCCAATGGGCGAGCAAATAGCGGCTCAAGCCGATGTAGGCAGCTTCAATGGAACCCATGTCGCGCAGGTATTCCACTCCAAACAGTCTTCGGCAGACATAGGCGTTCAGCAGGAACAGCAGCACGGCGACAAATAACGTCAGTGCGCGGGGAACAAAAGCTCGTTGCTTCGAGAGGATGCTCACATGATAGCGCCACGGACCCCGAGCGACCGATGCCTCCATCGCATCTCCTTTCCGTTCACATTACTTACGATCCCCGATGGCGTGCTCGCATCGGAACCAGGAAGGTTCCCTGCAGCCGGATCAGCTCGGATTCATCGTGATAGATCCGAAGTGCGCGGGCGATGGTTCTTTGGCCCCCGGCAAGAAGCCGGAAATGGGAGTATGATTTTCACAGAAGTTTTGGAGCATCCGGCCGCAAGACGCTTTGGCGCGTGAGAGCCGAGGCGAAATCTTTGGGGCATGCCTGTCCTCTGAAACTACCGTCCGTGAGGAGGTAACTCGTGGCCCTGACGATCGGAGTGCCGCGCGAAACCTTCCCTGGTGAACGGCGCGTTGCGGTGACGCCACGCGCGGCTGAGACACTGGGGAAGCTGGGCGCCGGCGTAATCATCGAAGAGTCGGCTGGTATGGACGCCGGGTTTCCAGACCAACTGTATGTCGCAAGGTCGGCACGTGTGGGTACGCGCGCCGAGGTTTTCCAGCAGTCCGACATTATTGTGCAGGTGCGTTCGCTCGGAGCCAATCCCGCGGAGGGGCGAGCGGATCTTGCGCTGCTGCGCGACGGACAAATCGTGATTGGCTTCGGAGAGCCGCTGACGGCGGTGGAGGAAGCGGGCGAGCTGGCGCGCGCGGGTGTTTCGTTTTTCGCGATGGAACTGATGCCGCGCATCACTCGCGCGCAGAGTATGGACGCCCTGTCGTCCATGGCCACCATCGCCGGATATCGCGGAGTGCTGCTGGGGGCCGAAGCGCTGCCGAAGATTTTTCCGATGCTGATGACCGCTGCCGGGACCATCACAGCAGCGCGGGTGCTGGTGCTGGGAGCCGGCGTCGCGGGTTTGCAGGCCATCGCGACGGCGCGGCGGCTGGGCGCGGTAGTGTCCGCTTACGACGTGCGCAGCGCGGTGAAGGAACAGATCGAGAGCCTGGGCGCGAAGTTTGTGGTGCTCAATTTAGAGGGCGCCGCGGCGGAAGGGCAGGGCGGATACGCCAAGGCGATGGATGAAGAGTTCTACCGCCGCCAGCGCGCGGCGCTCCAGGAAGTAATCCGCGAGCAGGACGTGGTGATTACTACAGCAGCCGTTCCGGGCAAGAAAGCACCGATTCTGGTGACCGCGGAAATGGCGAGCGCTATGGCACCGGGGTCGGTGATCGTAGATATTGCGGCGGAGCGTGGGGGCAATTGCGAGCTGACGCGGCCGGGCGAGACGGTGAGGCATCAAAGCATCTCCATCCTGGGGCCGTTGAATCTGGCGTCCACGGCGCCCTTTCACGCCAGCCAAATGTATGCATCGAACATCGCTTCGTTTTTGAAACTGATGGTCAAGAATGGCGAGCTGAAGATCAATCGTGAGGATGAGATCATCCGCGAGACTCTCGTCACGCACGGGCGCGAAGTGGTGAATGCGCGGGTAAACGAGCTGCTGGGGATGGCCAGCGCGGCTCCAGCCGGTGAGAGGAGATAAAGATGGGCGGCTACGAATTCGATTTGTGGGTTTTTATGCTGTCGGCGTTCCTGGGCTTCCAGCTCATTCGCGGCGTTTCTCCCTTGTTGCACACGCCGCTGATGTCTCTGACCAATGCCATCTCGGCCATCACCGTGGTGGGTGCGATTCTGCTGACCGGTGAAAAGGACGCGAGCACGCTCTCGCGCATCCTGGGCTTTTCGGCCGTGTTTCTGGCCGTGCTCAACGTGGTGAGCGGTTATCTCATCACGGACCGCATGCTCAAGATGTTCAAACGAAGGGACGCTGAGAAGAAATGAAACTCGACGAAACCCTTCTTCCCCTGCTCTACATGATCGCGGCCATGGCGTTCATCCTGGCCATCAAGTGGCTGAACTCGCCGGCCACCGCGCGGCGCGGCGTGATTGTCGGCGAAATCGGCATGTTGATCGCCGTGGTGGCCACGCTGCTGCGCTTTGAAGTAGTGAACTACGAATGGATTCTGGTTGCCTTTTTCTTTGGTACGGCATTCGGAATACCCATCGCCTACATCATGCCCATGACGGCGGTGCCGCAGCGGACCGCGTTTTCGCACGCGTGCGGCGCGCTGGCCTCGGCATTGATTGGAACCGCGGAGTATTACAAAGGACTGCATCTCGCCGTGGGGCTGCCCAAAGTGGTGATGGTGGCGTTGATCGTGGAAACGCTGCTCGGCTTCCTGACATTCACGGCCAGCATGATGGCGTTCGGGAAATTGCAGGAGGTGCTGGCGCAGCGGCCTATTACATATAAGGGTCAGAACTTCGTCAATTTGGGAGTTTTCGCCGCGGCCGCGGGCGTTGGGCTGGCCTTGATCGTTTCGCCGGAGCGCAGCGTGCTGTTTCCGATC
Organism: Bryobacterales bacterium; assembly: GCA_963776805.1. Classification (GTDB taxonomy): domain Bacteria; phylum Acidobacteriota; class Terriglobia; order Bryobacterales; family Bryobacteraceae; genus Palsa-89. The sequence continues at coordinate 463,761 of CAVZOD010000025.1, read as the reverse complement.
TTCACCGCGCTGGCGCTGCTGTTCGGCGTGCTGCTGATTATCCCCATCGGCGGAGCGGATATGCCGACGGTGATCGCGCTGTTGAATTCGTATGCCGGGTTGTCGGCTAGCGCCATGGGATTTGTGCTGAACAACAAGCTGCTGATCGTGGCGGGCGCACTCGACGGATCGTCCGGATTCATTCTTTCCATCATCATGTGCCGGGCCATGAACCGGTCCTTCACCAATGTGCTGTTCGGCGCGTTTGGCCAGTTGCAAACCACCAAAGCCGGAGCGGAGGAGGCCCGGCCGGTGCACTCGGCAACCGCCGAAGACGCCGCTCAGATTCTCGATTCGGCGCGCAATGTGGTGGTGATTCCGGGCTATGGAATGGCTGTGGCGCAGGCGCAACACAAACTGCGGGAAATGTTCGATATGCTGACGCGCCGCGGAGTGGATGTACGATTTGCGATTCATCCCGTGGCCGGGCGCATGCCGGGGCACATGAACGTGCTGCTGGCCGAAGCCGACATTCCGTACGACAAGCTGTGGGAGATGGAAGACATCAACCCGGAGATGGCGAACGTGGATGTGGCGCTGATTATCGGCGCCAACGACGTGGTTAACCCGGGTGCCGAGACCGATCCGGGCAGTCCCATCGCGGGCATGCCGATCATTCAGGCGTACAAATCGCGCACGGTGATGGTGATCAAGCGCAGTATGAATCCGGGATTCGCCGGCATCGACAACGATCTGTATTATCGGGACAATACGCTGATGCTGTTTGGGGACGCGAAGTCGTTCTTGTCGAGCATCGTGAAGGAACTGGGCGCGCTGGTAAAGGTGTAGAAACCGTTCACGCGCTCGGCCCGCCAGCCGGCATCACGACGTTGACCACCGGCGCAGCCGACGGCATGCCGATTTTCGCTTCTTCGAACCGCTTGATGATGCGGCCGTTCATTTCTCGCCCCACCATCCACTGCTGATTGGGGACCGTCTTGAAGCGGGCCTTGATTACCGCGCCCGAGTCGGCCAGTTTGTCCACGCCGAGAACTTCGATGGGCGCCAGCACTGCCGCGCGATACGGTTCTTCCTGGGCCAGTTCTTCCGCGATACTTTTGAGGATCGAAACCACGTGGTCGATATCTTCGGTGTACCCGACCGAGAGGTTGAAGACGTAGTACGAATATTCGCGCGTGAGATTCGACAGCCCTTGGATGACGCCATTGGGGAAAATATGCACCGCGCCATCTTCGCCGCGCAGCACTGTGGTGCGGAGATTGATCTCTTCCACTAAGCCGGTTTTGCCGTTGATGACCGCCACGTCGTTAACGCGAATCTGATTTTCCATCATTAGAAACAGACCTCCCAAAACGTCCTTGATGATGTTCTGCGCGCCGAAGCCGATGGCCACGCCCGCCACGCCGGCGCCCGCAAGCAAGGGACGGACGTCGAAGTTCATTTCCTTGAGGGCCATGAGTCCGGCGATGGTCCAGATCAGGATGAACAGCGTTTTGCTGGCCAGACTCTCGATGGTCTCGGCGCGCTTTTCCAACTCGAATTCGTTGCCGCCGCCGCTTTTGAGCATCATCTTCACTACGTAACCGCGCAGCGCGCGCATCACCCGGACGATGGCGCGCGTCGCGATAAAGGCGAACACTAGGATTACGACGATCCGAAGGGCATTGGAAAGAAAGGGCGCATAATAGTCCGGGTTCAGCAATTGGCTGCGGGTCGGCATGTACTTCATGATACGCAGGGCGCGCGTGCCAATCGGGTACACTAAAAACAATGGCGACAAATGTAAAAGCGCAGGCCGCAGCGCCGCCTGAGCGTGGCTGGTATGGCGTAGTTCTGCTGGCTTGGCTGGTTCCCGGAGGCGGTCATTTCCTGCTGAAGCGCCCCGGCCGCGGCGCATTGTTGCTGGGGTCGGTAGCCATCATGTTCCTGCTGGGACTGATGATGCGCGGCGCCATGTTTCAGCCTCAAACCGGCGACGTACTTACCACCATCATTTATTGCGGCGGATTTGTGGGCGATCTGATGTCGGGTCTGCTCTATTTGCTCTCGGTTTGGCTCGGATATAACCAGCCCGACATGGCCGGGCATGCGCACGATTACGGAACCAAGTTCCTGGTGGCCGCCGGCCTGCTGAACGTGCTGGCCATGGTGGACGCGTACGAAATCGCGAAGGGCGAAAAAGAATAATGCCGAAAATGAATCTTTCGCATTTCGAAGCGGCGATCTTGTTCGCGCTATTTTCTTCGGTGGTGCTGGGCGTGATCACCAAGCGTACCGATGAGGAGCGGCTGCGCTACGGCGTCCGCTGTTTTGCCTACTTCGTGATCGCGCTGATCGGCTTGGGCTGGCTCATGAAGCTGGGCCACGGCTAGCCTCAGCGGCTGATCCGAGCGGATTTATTTGTCTTTGGGCGGTTTGCAATCGCCCTTGCACACGGTCTCGGAAAGCTGGCGCGCCGGCCCCAGGGTTCCTGGATCGGAAACCGTGGGCCTTCGCACATTGAGCGTCTGAACCACCGTGTTGTTTGGCCCGGGCGCGCTCTCGATCATCTGCTGTTCCTCTAGCTTTAAACCGGATTCGTTGCCGCCCACAGTGCCCGGAACGTTGAGCGAGTAAACGTCGACCACCGAATCTTTGGAGCCATCCGGCCGCGTAACCGTTTTCGTTACAGTCTGGCCGTGAAGCTGAAGTTCGCCTTCTGGGCCACGCTCGTATTCCGCCGTATTGTCGGAGGATTCCGAGCCTTGCACGGTATGGTCTGTGGTGTGGCGCACTGCGGCGAAGAATCCGCCATTTCCATCGCGGCGAAAGGTAGTGGTGTCGGCCTGGTAGTTCTTGCCTTGCTTGCTGACCACCTGGCTCTGCTTCTCCACGGTTTCCAGTCCGTTCACCGTGGGCCGCTGGACTTCAGTTTCCGAAGTTTCCCCCGAGGCGTTCTTTTGTGTATCGGTTACCGATTTTTCGGTGATCTGCGTGTTCCCGTTGATGTCGGTGGTATAAGTGGTGCTTTGGGTTGTGGAAGTGCCGTCGGGCCGCTTCTGCTCCTCGATCATCTGGCGTTGGGGGGGCAACGGATTGCCTTGCGGATCGTACCTTTGCACGGTTCGCTCGGTTACTTTGCCGGACGCGTCATTCCGCAGTACTCGCTCTTCCACCCGTTCCATGGGCACCGTCCGCCCGTTGATGGACTGCGTGGTCACGGTAGTTTGGGATTCATCGTCCGACTTGGTTTGCGAGATGGCAGGGCCATCGGGAACGACGTTCCCATTGATGTCAACAGAAGAGGTGCTGCTCACGTTGGATTGCTGCGCGTCAGACCGCAAAGCCCCCAGAAACAGCGAGCAGGCGAATGCCGCGAACGTGGCAAATAGACAGCCCTTCACAATTCCAGGCTAGCGGCTTTCGCCTAATCCGACAATGCGGCGAACGCCTTAGGGGAACACCGTCCGGCCAGAGGGACACAGAACTTCCACCCGCTCAGTACCAGTAAGAATCCAGGGGGAATCTGCCGATAAACCCTCAGGGAACCTGCGTGGACGAGCTCATAAAGGAAAGAGATTTCATCACAGCCGTTCTGCAGGCCTGCGGCGCGCTGGTAGTGGTTTTCGACACCGCGGGCCGGATCGTTCTCTGCAACCGCGGATGTGAGCAGGTAACCGGGTACTCCCGCGCCGAGCTCAAAGGCAAGCTATTTTTCGACATTTTGGTGAGCCCGGAGGGCCGGGAGCACAGCCGGAAGCGTCTGGAGTATTTCGTCTCGGCCCGGGCGTCGTCCGCGTTTGAGGGTGAATGGATCACCAAATCGGGCGAGCCGCGCCGCATTTCGTTTTCCAACGTTCCCATGCTGAACGAGGAGGGCGGAGTCGGGTATTACATCGTCACCGGCATCGACATTACGGATCGCTACCGCGCGGATCAGGAATTGTTGAAGTCGGAGACGCAATTCCGCTCGATCTGGGAAGCCTCTTGCGAGCCCATGTTTCTTACCGATCCGAGCGGCACGATTCTCAAAGTCAACGCCGCCTTTGCGGCCATGCTGAACACCGACGCGAGTTCAATCGAAGGCATGAATGTAACCGGTTTGTTTCATCCCGAAGAGCGCGAGGAGTTGCGGGAATATCACCGCGCGCTCTATGCGTCGGATATTAAATCGCATTTCCTGGAACGCGAGCTGCGTTTCATGCACGGGCGGTCCGGTATTTTTGAAAATTCCATCACACGGGTGAATATACCGGGCGAGGGTCCCCAGATGCTCTGCATCCTGCGGGACGTGACGGAGCAAAGACGAAACGCGGAGGAATTGGCAAGCGCCAAGGAGGCTGCCGAAGCGGCCAACCGGGAGCTGATCGCGGCCAATCGCAATCTGGAAGAAACCGGACGTTTGGCGCGCGAAATGGCGGACCGCGCCGAAGCCCTGAGCGCCGCCAAGAGCGAGTTTCTGGCGAACATGACGCATGAGGTTCGCACCCCGCTGAATGGCATTCTGGGGATGACCGGGCTGGCGCTCGAAACCGACCTCAAGAAGGATCAGCAGGAGTACCTGGAGCTGGTGAAGTCGTCCGCGGAGGCGCTTTTGAGCCTGGTCAACGATGTTCTGGACTTCTCCAAGTACGAGGTGGGCAAGCTGGCGCTGGATTCGGTGGAGTTTTCGCTGCGCGCGCTGGTGCGGGACGTCTTGCGGCCGCTGGCTTTACGAGCCTCCATCGGCGGTCTGGCTTTCGAATCGGTGGTGGAGGACCGGGTTCCGGATCATTTGCTGGGGGATCCGCTGCGGATCAGCCAGGTGCTCCGCAATCTGGCCGGCAACGCCGTCAAGTTCACGAAGGAAGGCAAGGTTGCGGTGCGGGTCCGGGCCGAATCGGTGGAAGGCTCCAAGGTCACGCTGTGTTTTAGCGTCACTGACACGGGCATCGGCATTCCTCCGGAGAAGCATCGGCTGATTTTTGAGCCGTTCACGCAGGCCGACGGCTCAACCACACGCAAGTACGGCGGAACGGGCCTGGGGCTGTCGATCTCCACCGGCTTGGTGGAACTGATGGACGGCCGCATCTGGGTGGAGAGCGAAATCGGGCAAGGCAGCACCTTTCATTTCACGCTAGCGCTGGAGTTGGCCGGGCAGGCCGATGCCAGCGAGTCGATCTGTCTGCCTTCAGGAGCCAGGGACGGCGCTAAACGACCCTTGCGAATTCTGGTGGCCGAGGACAATAGCGTCAATCAGCGTCTGGCCGTGCGGTTGCTCGAGCGCGAGGGGCATTCGGTAACTATCGCCGGTTCGGGGCAGCAGGCAATCGAGCTGTTTGATTCCAGCCGCATCGAGCGTCAAGAGTATGACCTGATCCTGATGGATGTACAGATGCCCGATCTGGATGGTCTGCAAGCCACCGCGCGCATTCGGGAGAACGAACGCGCTTCCGGGCATCGCATTCCCATCGTCGCCATGACCGCGCAGGCCGCCGAGTCGGACCGGCTGCGATGTCTCGAATCGGGAATGGATGCTTATGTTACCAAGCCGGTGCACGTGCCGGAGTTAATGAAGATGATCGAATCTGTAGTGCTGGGAGGAAATTCCATGAATGCCAACTTCACATCGGAGGGATCCTCCGTGGAGGCGCAACTCCAGCAACTGGACGAATCGCTCGCGCTCAGCCGGGTGGGCGGCGACATCGAGTTGCTGAAAGAAGTAGTCGAGTTGTTCCTCGACGATTATCCGTCGACCTTCGAAAAAATCAAGGCTGCCGTTGCCGCGCGAAACGCCACGGCTCTGGAGCATCATGCTCACAGCCTGAAGGGCTCGGTATCCACCTTCGGCGCCAACCGCGCTTTTGAAGCCGCGTTCACCCTCGAAAAGCAGGGCCGCAGCGGCGATTTAGCGGGCGCGCCGGACGGGCTGCTTCAATTGGAACAGGCTTTGGAAGCGCTGCGCCCCGAACTGATCTTGCTCCAGAGCAAGTAACCGCGGCGCGGCCATTGCGGCGAATCTTGCGGCGCGGAGAGTCGCAGCGCGTCTGCTATAGTGGTGGTCTGCTCTCCTATGGCATCCACCTCCGTAACGGAAATCGTCTGTGCGCATAGCCCCGATTCCGACGACGCTTACATGTTCTATGGCTTGGCAACCAAGAAGATCCGCTCGCGGCTGGTCTCGTTCCGGCACGTTTTAGAGGACATCGAAACGTTGAACCGTAAGGCGCTGGAAGGCGCTTACGAACTGACCGCCGTTTCTTATCACGCCTATCCGTATATCGCCGACAAGTACGTCCTGATGGCCAGCGGATCCAGTATCGGCGATGGCTATGGACCCATTCTGGCGAGCGTGAAGCCGATGGCGCCGGAAGAAATCAAAGGGAAAAAGATCGCCATTCCGGGACGAATGACCACTGCTTACCTGGCGCTGAAGCTCTTCCAGCCGGACTTCGAGGAAGTCCCCATTGCGTTCGACAAGATTCTGGATGCGGTGGCCGATCATAGCGTGGACGCGGGTCTCATCATTCACGAAGGCCAATTAACGTACGGCAAGAGCGGCTTTCATAGCGTAGTGGATTTGGGCCGCTGGTGGAAGAGCGAGTACGACCTGCCGTTGCCGCTGGGCGGGAACGTGCTGCTGCGCTCGCTGCCTTCCGACATCCAAAGCGAATGCTGCCGCGTGATGCGCGAGAGCATTCAGTACGCTTTGGATCACGGCGAAGAGTCGCTCAACTATGCGCTGCAATTCGCGCGCGACCTGGAGCCACGGCTGGCCGAGAAATTCGTCGGGATGTATGTGAATCACTACACCGTGGATTGCGGCGAACTGGTGCCCAAGGCGGCGCAAAAGCTGCTCGACATGGGTTATGAAGCGGGCATCATCAGCAAAAAAGTAACGGTCGAGTTCGTTCGTTGACGTGGTGTGGTTGAGGTGGGATTATTGAAGTGATGTTGCCGAATCGGCGCCTGGTGTTGTTTGGATGCCTGGCGCTCACCGCCGCTTCCGCGTTTGCCCAGACTCAAGCTCCCCCGGCCGCCACGCAGTCGCCTGCCGCGCAGCCTCCTGACGATGCCAAAGCGCGCGCCAAGGCTGTTCGCGAGTACGGCAAAAGCGGCGGCTCGGAGCTGATTCCAAAGCTCGAAACATATCTGGCCGATCCCGATGTGGACGTGCGCATCGAAGCAGTCAAGGCGATGGTTGCTATCGGAACCGAGCGCAGCCTGGATCCACTTATCAAAGCCACGCGCGACAACGATGCGGAAATCCAGATTCGCGCCATCGATGGACTGGTGAATTTCTACGCGCCCGGTTATGTGAAAACCGGGCTGACGGCATCGCTGCGGCGCGCCGGATCGTCCATCAAGGCCAAGTTTACCGACACCAATAACTTGGTGATCGATCCCTATATCCATCCCCGTCCCGAAGTGATTGCTGCTCTGGGGCGCGTGACGAGCGGAGGTTCCAGCCTGGATTCGCGCGCCAATGCGGCGCGAGCCCTGGGCATTTTGCGCGGCCAGGCAGCGCTTCCCGACCTGGAACAGGCGTTGCGTACCAAAGACACCGAGGTGATCTATGAGGCGCTGGTGGCGATCGAAAAGATCCGTGATCCCAGCGCCGGCCCGAACATCGCCTTCCTGTTGCACGATCTGAACGAACGGGTTCAACTGACGGCGATTGAGGCCACCGGTTTGTTGCTGAACCGTTCCGCGATCGGCGAACTGCGCGACATCCTGGATCGCTCCCACAACATGAAAGTGAAGCGCGCCGCTCTCACCGCGCTGGCGCAGATGCCCGATCCGCAGTTGCATGACGTCTTTGTCAGCTATATCAATCACAAAGACGAGGGCCTTCGCGAAGGGGCAGCCGAGGGATTGGGGCGGCTGAAGAATCCCGCCGACACGGACCTGCTGGAGCGCGCCTTCAACAACGAAACCAAGACCGAGCCCCGTTTATCGGTGGCATTCGCGCTGGTGAGTCTGGGCAAGCGCGGCATGGGGGAATTCGATCCGCTGCGCTATCTGGTGAACGATCTCAACTCCAGCGCTTATCGCGGCGTCGCGGTGCCCTACTTGACGGAGCTCGCGCGCGACCCCGGGGTCAGGCAGGCGCTGTATCCGGCTCTCAAGGACCCGGGCGTCACCAAGGACGAGAAGACCGGCTTGGCCCAGGTGCTCTCCGCGAGCGGCGGGCAGGATGCCGTGGCGCCACTCGAAGCGCTCTCTCAGGATCCCGACTCCGAAGTCTCGGAAGCGGGGTTGCGGGCCGAAAAAAATCTCCGCGCCCGGCTGCCGTAGCCGTTACAAAACGGCGGCTGGAATTATTTGGCACGCTACATGCGGGAAAATGGAAACGTGAGAAAACTCGCGTTTTTGTTCCTCGCTTTGCTCACCGGACTGGCTGCGTTTTCTCCAGCTCAGGACAAGATCTCCACGTCGGATTCAACCCCTGCTGCCGGGCAAACGGATGAGTCCAAGCCGCTGCCGGTGTCCTTGGGCGAACTCAGCGTGTCGCTCGAAGGTCTGGTGAATCGAGTCCGTCCGGCCGTGGTGCAGATCTTTTCTACCGGGTACGTAACCGCCGACGATTCCGAATCCAGCAACACGGCGGCATTGCTCTCCACGCAACGCAGCACCGGGTCTGGAATCATTTTGTCCGAAGACGGATTCATCGTCACCAATGCGCACGTGGTCCAGAGTGCCCGGCGCATCCAGGTCCGGTTGTCGGTGGCGCAGCTGCACGGTGGCCACACGCCCACCTTTGAGCCGGAGGTGAAGCTGCTGGACGCCAAGCTGATCGGGCTGGATCGCGAGATGGATGTAGCGGTAATCAAGATCGCGCGTACGGGACTTCCGCATCTGGTGCTGGGGAACTCGGACGCCGTCCGTCAGGGCGAACTGGTGATGGCATTTGGAAACCCGAGAGGGCTGGAAGGATCGGTCAGCATGGGGATTGTGAGCTCCACCGCGCGCGAGCTCCATCCTGACGATTTATTGTCCTACATCCAGACCGATGCGCCTATCAATCCAGGGAACAGCGGCGGTCCGCTGATCGACGCACAAGGCCGGGTGATGGGCATCAACACGTTCATTCTTTCCGAATCCGGCGGTAGCGAGGGGCTGGGATTCGCCATCCCCAGCAACATGGTGAGCGTGGTGTACAAACAGCTTCGCAAAGAGGGGCACGTGCACCGGGGCAAGATCGGGATTTACGTGCAGAGCATCACTCCCGCCTTAGCCGATGGCCTCAGCCTGCCGCGGGATTGGGGAGTGCTGGTAGGCGACGTAGCGCCGGAAGGGCCGGCGGACAAGGCGGGCGTCAAGGTGGGCGATATTGTGCTGAGCCTGAACGGCCGAACGATGCGCAACGCGCGCCAGCTGGAAGCCTATATTTTTCGCTCTCCGATGAAGCAGAAGATTACGCTCGAAGTGCAGCGCGGGGCGAATCAACTGAGCATCGACGTGCCGGTGATCGACAGCGTGGATGATCCGCAGCGCTTCGCCGACATGGTGAATCCCGAGGATAATCTGGTTCCCAAGCTCGGGATTCTCGGCATCGGCATCGACAAGAGTCTGGCGGCCATGCTGCCGGACTTGCGGAATTCCTATGGCGTGGTGGTGGCCGCCGGGTCCAGTCCGGCCGACCTTACCAGTGGAACCGGATTGCAGCCGGGAGACGTCATCTATTCGGTGAACCAAGCTCCCGTGGCGACGGTGGAGGCGCTCAGGAAAAAGGTGGATGAGTTCAAGGCGGGCGACGAGGTCGCCATGCAGATCGAACGCTCCGGACGACTGATGTTTGTAGCGGTGGTTTTGCAGTAAATGGTTCGAGCTGCGCTGGCGTTGATGCTGTTGGCGGGCTCTGGCTTCGCCTTCGCGCAAACGCACAAGCGTCCGAAGCCGGCCACGGATACCGCCCTGGGCCCCGCCCCTACCGCGTACCTGCTCGAAAATCTGACAGTGGAAGGGAACCATGTCTACACCGCCGCGCAAATTTTCGCGGTAGCGGGCCTCCGTGTCGGACAAAAGGCGGGCAAAGCCGAATTCGACGCGGCGCGCGACAAGCTGGAGGCCACCGGGTCGTTCGACAAGGTCAGTTATAGCTATGCGCCTTCGAAAGATAACGAAGGCTACGACGCGACCTACGAAGTTTCCGAGGTCGGCCAGCTTTACCCCATCCGTTTTGATGCTCTGCCGGCCACCGATGCCCAGCTTCGTGCCTGGTTGAAGCAGAAAGACCCGCTGTTTGAAAAAAAGATTCCCGCCACCAAACCGGTGGTGGATCGCTACGTTGCGTGGATTTCCGAATTCTTAGCAAAGCAGGGATATCACCAGCCGCTGGCCGGCAAGCTAAGCGCTGACGGCGGCGAGGATCTGGCTGTGCTGTTTCGCCCGGCTAAAGGGCCGCCCGCCATCGCACACGTAGTATTTACCGGAACCGGCGAGATTTCCGCGGGAACCCTGCAGACCGCGATGTATGAAGTCGCCATTGGCGTTCCGTACTCAGAGCCGCGCGTACGCCTGCTGCTCGATAACACTATCCGTCCGATGTATGAAGCACACGGTCTGATTCGGGTTGCATTTCCGAAGATTGAAACCGCGCCGGCCAAGGATGTGGATGGCACTACAGTGACCATACAAGTAACGCCGGGGCCGCCCTACAAGCTGGAACGCGTGAGCTTCGTGGGCGCCGATTATTCGCGCTCGGACTGGAAGGATTTAGTGAAGCTCAAGTCCGATCAGACCGTGAATTTCGATGAGGTGAAAGCGGCGCAGGAAAGGATTCGGGCAAATCAGCGGCGTGCCGGGCACCTGGACGCCACGTCGCAGGTCAAACGCGATATCGACGACACCGATCATACCGTGGGCCTCGAGTTTCAGATCGAACCGGGTCCGCTATATACGCTCGGAAAGGTGGATATCGTCGGTTTGGATATAGTGAGCGAACCGGTGGTACGCAAGATGTGGGGGATCGCACCCGGGAAGCCGTTCAACGTCGAGTATCCGGATCATTTTTTGAGCCGGGTGAAAGAAAGCGGCGTGTTTGACGGCCTGAAATCCACGCGGTCAGAGACCAAGATCAACGCGCGTGCTCATACGGTGGACGTGACGCTATACTTTAATAAGTAAGGTTCGATGTGTTCCACCGCCGCTTGCTCGAAGCTGCTCTGCTTACGACCGCTGTGGTGTGTTATGCTCCGGGCCTGCGTGCTCAGGTTCACGCGCGATCGGTGACTGAAGGGAAATTAGTTGCGATCCACTCCGAATCGATTTCCATAAGGAACGATCGCGGCACCTTCGTTTTTCGCGTGAACAACACCACGCAAATCTGGCGTGGCGGCGCCGTCGCGTTGGATCAACTGCGCTTGGGTGACGATCTTGACATCGCGTATCACGGAGCGCGGAGAAGTGGCCGCGCCGTCGCACTGGAGATAGATGCCAACATCGCCAACTGGCATGGGACTATCAGAAAAGTTGATCCGCACAGCGTCGAGATGTCCAGGGAAGACGAGCACGACGATCCGGATGGGCAAGCGACGATTTTCTTCGACGATCATACGGTCTTCGACGAAGGTGCCCCCACGGATCTCCGGGTAGGAGGATCGCTGCAAGTGATCGGCTTGGACCTGGGACATGATCGCATGCAAGCGACCACAGTGTTGACCATCCTTCCCCCTCCACCGGGGCGAAGATAACCCCGCAGGATTCGACTACCTAATTCTTCGCACCCGTTTCGCACTGTTCCGGCTGGTATTCTATAGGGAAGTGGCGCCGCCTTTTAATTTTCACCTGGAGCAGTACGATGGTCCGCTGGACCTGCTCCTCGATCTGATCCGCAAGCAGCAGATCAATATCTACGACATCCCGATCGCTTCCATCACCCAGCAGTATCTGGAATATGTGCAGCGCGCCATGGAGCTGGATATCGAGCTGAGCTCCGAATTCGTCTACATGGCGGCCACCTTGATCCATATCAAGTCGCGCTTGCTGCTGCCCAAAGATCCGGAGCTGGACAAGATCTCGCCCGAGGAAGATCCGCGCCAGGAGCTGGTGGATCGTCTGCTAGAACATGAGCGCTTCAAGAACGCCGCCGAAATGCTGCAGCAAAAGCGTATGGTGGAGGATGTTTCCTGGTCGAATCCGCAGATGGCGCATTTCCTGGCCGAGAACGATGAGCCGGAGCTGGCGGTTTCGCTGTTCGACCTGGTGAAGACGTTGCAGACTGTGCTGGAGCGCGCCAAGACCCGGCCGATTTACGAGGTTGGCAAGGAAGATGTGAGCATCCCGGACATGATCCGCTATCTGGAACGCGTCTTCGGCGAGTTGCGGACCGGCGAATCTCTTCCAGCCGCTGAGCTGTTCGAGCGCCAGGGCAGCCGCCGCGCGATGATCTGCCTGTTCCTCGCCATGCTGGAGCTGGTGCGCCGCCAGGCGCTGATGCTCACCCAGCAGGACGCCTTCGGCGACATCGGATTGAAAAAGCAGCGAGCGTTTGACGAGGTGCTCGGCCAATCGCTCGTCGCAATCGAAGAAGAATATAGTTAAGCCCAAATGGAACACACAGAAGTGCAATTGGATCCCGAGACCGAGTTGCTCCCGGGCATCACCACCTCAAACATTGAACTGCCCGACGCGCAACTGAGAGCCGTGGTTGAGGCGGTGATTTATGTGACCGATGAACCGCTGTCGGCGGATCAGATCGCAACGGCTCTGCAACAGCCGGCGGCGAGAATCGGGCAGGTGCTCGAAGAGCTGACCGCCGAATACAACAAGCCCGAGCATGGGCTCACCATTCGCGAAGTGGCCGGCGGATACAAAATGTCCACGAAGCCTGAGAATCATGAGGCGATCCGCGCATTCGTCAAGAATCTCAAACCGCCGCTCAAGCTGTCGCTCGCCGCGCTGGAGACCCTGGCGTTGATCGCTTACAAACAGCCGATCACGGCGCCCGAAGTGATGGAAGTTCGCGGCGTGCAAGGCGCGGGAGTGATTAAAACGCTGATCGACCGCAAGCTGATCGCCACCGCCGGCAGGAAGACGGTGCTCGGCAAGCCGATTCTGTACAAGACCACCAGGGAATTCCTGGTGCAGTTCGGTTTGAAGGATCTGAGTGAGCTGCCGACCCTGAAGGAGTTCGAAGAGCTGGGCCGGCTCTCAATGGGCGATGAAGAAATGCCGGGGGAAGACGAAATGCCGGCCAAGGCTCCCAGTGATGCGCCGCCGGCGGCAACAGATACGCCCGCTGACGAAGTAACCGCCGGGCCAGCGGAACCGTCTGTCACCGAGTAGATGGCAGCCGAACGTCTGCAAAAGTTGCTCGCCCACGCCGGTGTCGCCAGCCGGCGGCACGCTGAGCAATTGATTATCGAAGGCCGCGTGACGGTGAATGGCGCGGTAATCACCGAGCTTGGGACCAAGGCCGATCCCGAGCAGGACCACATTAAAGTTGATGGCAAGCGAGTGGGCGCGCCGGAGCGCCTGGTGTACCTGGCCATGAACAAACCCAAGGACTGCATGTCGACAGTGATGGATCCGGAGGGCAGGCAAACGGTGATGGATCTTTTGCGTGGTGTAAAAGCGCGAGTATATCCGGTGGGGCGTCTCGATTACTCGAGCGAAGGACTGCTGCTGCTCACCAACGACGGCGAATTCGCCAAACGCATCACGTCAGCCGCCAGCCACGTCACCAAGACTTATCTGGTGAAGACCAATGGCCAGCTCTCGGCCGATCAGGAGGAGAAATTCCGCGAAGGCGTCCCGCTCAGCGGGAAAAAGACCGCGCCGGCCGGCCTGAAGCTGATCCAGCGCGCGCAGAACCCCTGGTACGAAGTACGATTAATCGAAGGGCGGCAGAATCAGATTCGTCTCATGTTCAAACATTTTGGGCGGCTGGTGGAGAAACTCAAGCGCGTTAAGATCGGGTTTCTGGAGCTGGGATCTCTGCAGCCGGGTAAGTTCCGGCACTTGACACCCGCTGAAGTGGCGCGCTTCCGCAAGCTTCTGGCGATGGAGGCATCATAGTTCCATGGCACCCATTCCCGAGATTTTGCGCAAGAGCCGCGTGATCGCGGTGGTGGGACTTTCGAGCAAGCGCGCCCGGCCGTCGTATGGCGTCGCCGAGTACATGCAGCAGCAGGGCTACCGCATCATCCCCGTGAATCCCAACGAATCGCAGGTGCTGGGCGAAAAATGTTACGCGCGCCTGGAGGACATTCCCGAGCACGTCGATATCGTCGACATCTTCCGCCGCTCGGAACTCGTGGCGCCGGTGGTGGAATCGGCCATCCGGATCGGAGCTTTAGCGGTGTGGATGCAGGAAGGCGTTGTGGATCAGGTGGCGGCGCGCAAAGCCAAAGCGGCTGGGCTTGCCGTAGTCATCGACCGCTGTATTTTGAAGGAACACCAGCGCTACTTGCGCTAGCCCTGTTGGCCGTCCGCGCTACTTTTCGATGTGCGCGGCGTCCTGGTTATTCTCGATGCACTCGTACTCTTCGACGCGCGTATTCGGCGGACGCCGCAGCAGCGCTCCGGTAACCCAGGGTTTCGTCAGCACTTTGGGATCGGTGACCGTGGCGGTGTAGGTGATGGTGTCGTCGCTGTTCAGGGTGAAGCGTTCCACCACGTGCAATTGCTCGCTATGGAAGCTTCCCGTGCCGCTCAACCACGTCTTGTCGTTGAAGCCGGTGACGTCCACTTCCAGCGTGTCGCCATCCCAGCGCGCAACCGAATCGCCCATCCAGGTGGGAACCAGGTCGTCGGGATGCTCCAGCTTGTTGTTAATCGGGATGACGCGAAACGCGTGGAACGATTCGTAGACGATCACCACTTCTTTCGGCTTTTCGACGATCTCGAACGGCATCGGCATCGATGTGATGCGCGGAACGCCGGGCAGCAGACACTTCAGCGTGGGATCATCGGCCGCGGTGAAGGTCTTCTCCTTGGTGGCGGCCCAGTCCTGATAGGGCAGCCGCTGGCGCTTGGGAGGCGGATTCACGGGAGGCGGAAGCTTGATAGTGGAAAGACCCGGCTCGCCATACAGGCTCACTCCGCCGCTCTGCCACACGCCCGACAGATCGGGCTTGCCGTTGGCCATGCGCGGAATAGGCTTGCTGTTTTGGGCGAGGGCCAGGCAGGCTGAAAACGTCGCCGACAGCGTGACAAAGAGCAGAAATCTAGTCATGGCAACCTCTATTTCGCCGCGGTGGGTGCGGCCGGAGGACCGCCGCCGGCCGCTGGCCCGGCAAACTTCTTGCCGCCATCCGGGAACGTGATTTGCCTTCCGGCAACGCGCGTCGAGCTATCTTTGGCGGGGTAAGCAGTTACCGTGACAGTGTCGCCCACTTTCAGGTCGGCGCGTGAGAACCCGGTCCGCTTCAACGTATTCGGAGGATAGCCTTCGACGGCCCAGTTGACGACGTTGCCGTTAGCGTCCTTGACGTCGATATAAAAATAGATGTGCGGATTGGTCCACTCCACCTTGGTAATTGTGCCCGTCAGCGTTACTTCTTTGCTTTCGTATTCGGCGGCAAAGGAATGATGCGCGAGCACGGGCACCGCGGTCAGAATCAAGCCGGCGTACGCTGCCAGTAGCGTGCGGAGTTTTGGCATCTGCATGGAAACCTCCACTGTCAACGATTTCCGTACCAGTATTGCATAACCGGCCGACGCTGGAATTTACTCCCAAACAATTTGATTCTTCTCGCACAGTCGATGGCGATCTGCCTCAAGGCCTCCGTGCGGAATGCAAACCAGGCTGCTTCGATACGGTGCCGCCTGAGAGTGTCCTTGAAGCAGCGGAATGCCCCGGCGCCCTGGATGGCGCGCAGAAGCTCCTCGCGAATCCGATCGTGCTCTACTGAGCGCGAGAAATCCTCCATGATCGACCATTCGTGAATATCAAACTTCGAGGGGAGTTTGAGAAAACAGTCCGCAGAAACGATGCGTTTTGCGATCTCCCATTCCTTTCTCTGCCACGCGGGAAAATCCGGCTCCTCGTCGTCGCCGCACTCTTCGGCCTCAAGAAGAAGATCGCGGGAGACGGTGGTCACCTCGCCGGTCTCGCGATCCAGGAACGAGAAAAGTTCCTCGAACTGCATCTCAAGAGCCTCAACAATGTCGTTCAAACGAGCAACCGCGGGCATGGCATCAAGATCATGATATTAGTCTCGTGATACCATCCACAATCATGTCCGACGTGGTTTATCGATCTCTTGTGCGCATCGAGCGCGTGAAGGGCCCCGTGCGCCGAGCGTACCTTCCGGCCGAAAAGGAGCCGGTAATATTCGGCGTACATGGCGCCGTGGCGGAGCACTACAAGGTCCCGGCGGCCGTCCTGGAGCCGCACGCCACAACCTTGGATTACATCGTCGCGGCAGCCGCCGGCTGACTCACCGGAACCTTCGGAGGCGCGCTGGAGGCGCGTCATGTGGGCGCTTCGCACGAGCGATTGGTGTCCGAAGCGGTCGGCGAAGTTGAATTAGAAGACAACGTGCTCGTGATCCGCCGTATTCACGTCATCCTGAAACTGAAAGCCCAGGAAGCGCACCGCGAAACCGCGAACCGGGTCCACGGTTTCTTTGCCGATCATTGTCCGGTGTACCGCACGCTGAAACCCGCCATCGCGATGACTACCGAGCTGGTTTTCGAGGCGGTGCATCCATAAACGGTTCGAGGGTCAGCGGCAGTTCGAACGGGACCATCTCCGGCGGCTCGCATACCGTGTCGCTGCATTGCTGCAAACGGAGCTGTCCCGATAGCGTGATCTTGCCGTCAGCTATCGGATATTTGAGCAACAGCGAACCGAGACCTTGAAACGAGCCGCTATATACCGGCAGCGTTTCACGGAGCGAGGCGATCTCCATCGGCTCTGCCTTGGGCAGCTCAAAGGATTGGCCGATGATGTTGGGATCGTCGAAGCTAATCGACGTGGCCGTGTAGGGCGGAGGCAGCGGCGAACCGTAAACATGCCATCCCGGCTCCAGCGTGAATTTCGCAGAGAAGCCGATCTCCTGGCCTGCAAACGCCTGCGCGCCGGAGAGCCCGATTTCCACCATCACCGCGCCGCTCCGCAGAGTGATCCGCTCGGTGTCCTCGCCGGTGCTTCCGAATTCATGCAGAACAACGGCGGAGGCAGTCACGCGGTGCTGGTAATTCTCGACGAAGTACTTCCGAATCAAAATTCCGTCCGGCGCCACCAGATATTCCACCGGATGCGGTACACCGTAGGCGCGTAATCCGGGAGCCATGTTGTGATTGAAGATCCCAAAGCGGCGGATCACCGCGCTGTCGCGATCCGAAAGCAGCGGGAACTGGATGCCGTAGTCCTCCGCGAAGCGTTGGAGCACTTCGGGAGCATCGTAACTGACCGCCGCGATCCGGACGCCGTTTTTCTCCAGCATCGAACGGGATTGTTCCAACTCGACCAGTTGGGAGCGGCAATAGCGTCACCAGTCCGCGCTGCGATGAAACACCAGCAGCAAACCGTTGGGCCCGCTGAGATCCGCCAGGGCCCGCACAGCGCCATTTTGATCGGGAAGAGCAAAATCCGGAATGCGCTCCCCCGGTTCGGGTCCGGTAGCGTAATGATCGTTGGTGGCGTTGATGTGCTGGTGATACAGCTCCATCGAGACCGGCTCTCCGGCCGCCCGGCGCCGCCCAAACTCGCGCATGATTGCAGCTTTTTGTTCGAGATCTTGCGGTACTTCGTTCGCCATCGAATGCCCTCTTAATGATTATCCACGCGCCTAGCGTAGACTAACACTAATGAACCGCTCATGGATCACGCTTGGGGCTGCCCTGATCGCGGGAACGCTTTGCGAGACTATTCTTCCGGCTCAGCAGCAGCCACCAGAAAAAATCGACGTATCCAAGCTCGGGCCTCAGGTGGGTGAGCGCGTCCCCGATTTCAGCCTGAGGGATCAAGAAGGAAGAACGCGAAATCTGAGGTCCATCATGGGGCCGAAGGGCGCCATGCTGGTCTTTGTACGTTCGGCCGATTGGTGACCCTACTGCAAGACGCAGTTGGTCGAGCTGCAAAGTCATCTGAAAGAGATTCATGGCCGGGGCTTGGGCTTAGCGGCCATCAGTTACGATTCCGTGGAGATTCTCGCAGCTTTTAGCAAGCAGCACGGAATTACTTTCCCGCTGCTATCCGATTTCGGCTCGGCGACCATCAAGAGGTACGGGATCCTCAATCCGTTTCCCGAGCAGGCTTTTGGACCCAATGCTGACGAACCGAGCGTGAAGGCAAATATTCACGAGTACGTTTCGGCGTTCGGAGCGCGCCCCAATATGGCCGGGATCGCGTTTCCAGGAACGTTCGTTCTGGACCGGCGCGGCCGAGTTACGGCGCGCTTCTTTGAAGATTCCTACATTGAACGCAATACCGTTTCCAGCCTTCTGATCAAGCTGGGAGGGACGGGCGCGTCCACCGAAGCCACGAAAATCTCGGCGAACCATTTGGACGTGATCACCTATCCGAGTGATTCGTCGGTGGCCCCGGGAAATCGTTTCTCGCTGGTGGTGGACGTGGCGCCTCATTCCGGGCTGCACGTTTATGCACCCGGCGCGGAGAAGTCAGGTTATCGGGTCATCGCACTTACCATCCAGCCGAACCCGCTGCTGCGCGTGCTACCCACGCACTACCCGGCATCGGAGATGTATTTTTTCAAGCCGCTCCACGAGCGCGTTCCGGTATTCCAAAAGCCGTTTCGTCTGATTCAAGAACTGGTGCTTGACGGTACGCCGGCGAGCCAGGCGGCGCTGCGCGGGAAACACGAGTTGACGCTGGCCGGATCGCTCCGATACCAGGCGTGCGACGCAACCGTCTGCTATAACCCGGCCGTAGTGCCTTTGTCGTGGAAGCTAAACCTGCGCCCGGTGATTCTCGAACGTCCGCCGGTGAGCCGCTAGTCCGGAACAGCCGTCGTCACTGCCAATATTCCCAATGCCGCGTGGCAACCACGTAGCCGCACAGGCAAGCGTTGGTGATCGCGTGGGCCAGAATGCAATCGCCCAAGCTGCGCGTTCGGACCATCCACCAGTTGTATGCGATGCCCGCGATCAGGCCGACATCCCAATAGGGGCCGTGCTCGGAGGCGAACATCGCCGCAGTGATCCAAAACGCGCCGGCTTGGTAGGCGCCCAGCGGGATTTTCTCGAAGCGCGGCGAGATCAGCCACCGCATCAGCCACGCGCGCCAGAACAGCTCTTCCAGGATCGGCACGAAGACCACCGCTTGCAGAATGCGCGGCCACAGCACCCACGGCGACTGGAGAACGTTGCCCGGAATGGCGACGCTCAGTTGTCCCAGCACCGGATTCTGAAACAGCCAGTGCTGGCGATAGGTGGGGAACAGCAAATCCGGTCCCACCCAGATCAGGAACACCGCGACGCCGAGGATCACGGTCTCCAGGCGGTGGGAAGCGCGCAATTGAATCACGTGGCGCGAAAAGCCAAACAGAACGCCCGCCAGCAGCAGATCGCGGATCAGAAATTCGATGTTCGGCGGAACCGGAAAGTATTTTTGAAGCGCCAGAAATCCGATGAATACCGCGAACGGCAGGACGTACGGTATCGCCGCCCAATCTGTCTTGCGCTCGGCCGTCAACGCTGGTCCTGTTGGACGGAATGCTGAAGGAAAGAATTATCCAACTTTCGCAAGCAATTCCCTTATCGTATTTTGCTCTTTCGCGCTCGGCTGATGGCGCAACGCTGTCTCCAGTTCTCGCTTGGCCAACCCGCGCTCGCCTTTTTGATACAGGGCCAGCGCCAGATGGAGATGAAACGGGGCGCTGTCCGGGCGGCGCGCTACCAGGTCGCTCAGCATGCGCAGGCCGTCGTTGGTGAGATTTTTCCGGATGTACACCAGCGCCAGAGTGTCCTCGACATCCAGATCGCCCGGCACCTTTTGCCGTGCGCGCTGGGCGTGCGCCAGCGCCTGATCCAGATCCACGCCCGCTTCGGCTTCCAGATACGCCAGATTGTTGAGGGCCGTCGCGTTCTCTGGTTGCAGCTGGATCACGTTTTCGTATTCCTTGCGGGCCTGTTCGGAGCGTCCCGTCCGATCATACAACAACGCCAAATCCAGAACGGGCCGAGCGTCGGAAGCCGCCAGTTGACGGGCGGTTTGGAAGGCCGCCAGAGCGCCGCCGCTATCGCTCGCGCGCAGCTTGGCTTCGCCCATTTGCAGATATAAGAGCGTTGCTTTCGGATCTTTATCGATGAGCGCCTGGAACTCAGCCGCGGCTGCGGTGTAGCTGCCGGCGGCGACCAATGTTTCCGCCAGCGCCAAGCGGGAATCGGCCCGCTCCGGCGAGCGTTTCACTTGCTCGCTTGCGAACTGGACCGCGCTTTGAAACTGGCCTTGAGCGATTTCAGTCCTGAGAAGGCCCTGAGCGCCGCGGCTATCGTTGGCTCGGAGCAGCGCGCCGAATCCCGCTTCGGCGTCTTTGTAACGGTGTTCTTCCAGATCCAACTCGGCGAGTTGCGCGCGGGCATCATTCGATGCTGGATAAATTTCCAGCAGCGCAGCCAGATCCTCGCGCGCCTTCTCCGGTTCGGCCATCTTGACGAGGGCGTTCGCGCGAATCAGCCTGGCTGCCTGATTCGTTGGATCTTCGCTCAGGACCTCCGTTGTTGCCTGCATCGCGTGCGCTGATTCCCCACGCGCCAGCGCCAACTCGGCCCAGGCCAGTTTCGCGGGCGCATGATGCGGATCCAGGCGCAGCACCGATTCCAATTGATCCCGGGCTTTCTCCCGGTACTGCGGATCCGCCAGCGCCATATAAGCGCGGCCCAAGTTGAAATGCAGCGCCGCATTGCGCGGCATCCTGACGATCAGCGGTTCGAGCTCCGCGATCGCCGCCTTCACCTGCCGCGGATCGCCTGACGGCAGCAGCAAACTGGCGTGGAGCGCGAGCGCCTCCGGATCTTTGGGGTCGTCGTGGAGCAAACTCGCGACGATCTTTTCGGCCTGATCGCGCGCGCCTTGGGTAGCCAGCACTTCAGCCATTTTCTTGCGATACCCGCGCGCCGTTTTCGAACTCTGGTGGTTCTGCCGCTCACCCGCGTTGTATTGCAAGAGCGCTGCGGGATAGTCGCGCACGCGGACATAATAGTCGCCGGCTTTCAGGCGCGCGTCGGGGAATGTTTTGGGATCCGACGTCAGCCGTTCGATGATCGCTCCGGCGTCCGCCATGCGATGCAGGAGGAAATAGTGGAACGCGAGCTGGATCAGGCAGTCCCCATCCCGTGGATTGTTCGCGATTTTCTGCCGCAGAACCTGTTCCGCCAGTTCCGGCCGCTTGCCACGCATGTAATGCACATAGAGTGCGTCGTACAGTGGCGCGAAGGTTCTCTCATGCGCCATCAAGCTGCTCGCCAGCTTCTCTCCCTCCTCGTCCCGCCGCGCCGCGAACAGCGTTTGAACCAGCGTCAGCGTCAGGTCCGGTTGGCCGGGCTTCACCAGGTTCGCCTGCTGGAATTTGAGGATGGCCGAAGCGGTGTCGTTCTGCGCGAGTGCGATATTTCCTGAAAAGCGCAAGCCGTCGAAGGAGCGCGCATCCTTGCTGAAGAGACGGCCGGTAATTTCCTTCAAATCCGCCAGAAAGACTCTGCCGCCCGGCGGGTCCAGAAGATAAAACGCGAGATCCAGATCGCCCAGTTGGACCACCGCGTCCGTATTGCCCGGATCGAGCTCCATCGCGCGGCTGAAATCCTTACGCGCCTCTGGCAACTCGCCCAACCTGGCGCTCACCAAGCCGAGACGATACCAGGCATCGGGCGAGCGCAGGTCTCTCGCAAGCGCGCGGCGGTAGAGGATGGACGCTTCCTGGTACTGGCCGCGAGCAAAGTATCGATTACCGTTAGCGACATATCGCCGGGCAGCCGCTTTCGGATCGCTGTTGCATGCGGCGAGCAATATCAGGAGCAAGGCGCAGAGCAAGCGTGTGGTTTTCACACCCCCTAGTGCGCCGATGCTATGGAAACTCTCAAGAGGCCCCAGCCGCGCGGGCTCTCAGTCACTCTCTTTCGGCGGCGAGAAAATCTGGAAATTGTCCGGCGTAAACAGCACAGTCAATACCTGCCCGCGAGCGCCCAGCGGCCCGAGCAGTCTTCCGTTCAAGCGCACTTCCAGGCCCGCGGCATTGCCCACGCGCATCTTCGCGAACTGTCTCCCGCCCACCGTCTTACTCTGATTCGCCTGCAGAATGCCGGAAAATACCGGCTTGCCGTCGGACGACACCGATAGCCAGGTGGTCTCATGCGCCATCAGATCCAGCATCACTTTGTACTCGGACGAAGCCTTGTACTCGGGGGGAGCTTTATTCGCGGCACTCGCGACAGGGCTGTCAACGGCCTCGCTCGCGAGTCGCGGAGCGTTGTCGGAATCGCGATTAGGAACCTTCGCGATGGCGGCGGCAGTCTTCGCTTGCACCGTCGCGGTCTTTACCGGTGTATTCATCATTCGCTGAATGCGGCCACTCATCGCCCGCACCGTGAAGGAGGAACGTGCATCGTGCCACCACGCATACACTCCCGAGCAGCCGGCCAGCACCAGCACAAAGGCGGCGCCAGATTTAAATAAACGTTGTGTGTGAAAGCGGTGTGCGAACGTGATCGGCGGAACATTGCGCGCCACCACGCTTTCGAAACCGGGCAATGGCAGAGGTTCGTCTGCGCTTAACACGCGATCGACTTCAGCATCGATCTCTAGCGTATCCAGGGACAAAGATCTGGCGTACTGTTCGACAAAGCTCTTATAGAAGAACCCGCTCGGCAGTATCTTGCGATCATCGGATTCGATCGCTTCCAAATATCTGGCGCTGATTTTCGTCTGCGCCGCAACCGTCGACAGGTCGAGACCCTGTTCCAGGCGCGCACGTTTCAGTGTCTCACCTACAGAAAGCATACAAGTTGCCTGCTAGCTTACGGTTATAATACTACAGTCGGTGGGACGATACCGCTCTGGTGCTATCTCGGTGGTGGTGGTGACCTGGAATCGCCGCGACCTCTTGAGATCGTGCTTGCAATCACTTAACTGCCAGAATTTGATCCAGCCGTTTGAAGTGGTGGTTGTTGACAACGGATCGGATGACGGCTCGTCTGAAATGGTACTGAAGGAATACGCGAAAAGTACCAGCTTTCCTCAAAAGTTTAAAGTCGAACTCATAAGGAATCCCGACAATCGCGGTTTCTGCGCCGCCAACAATCAAGGCTTCGCGGCATCCGATACCGAATTCGTCGCACTGCTCAACAACGACGCGGAAGCGGAACCGGAATGGCTGGAAAAACTGCTGAGTGCATTCGATGGACGGCCCGACGTCGGCATGGCCGCTTCGAAAATTTTGGTGCACGAAGATCCGCGGCGGATCGACAAGGCCGGGCACTTGATTTATCCCGATGGGCAAAATCGCGGGCGGGGAAGCGGCGAGTTGGATGAAGGGCAATATGATCGCGTAGAAGAGATTCTGTGGCCCGACGGATGCGCGGCCATGTATCGGCGCGCGATGCTGGATGAAATCGGCGGATTCGACGAAGATTTTTTTGCGTATGCCGATGACGCGGAACTTGGGCTGCGCGCGCGAATCGCTGGATGGAAGTGCCTGTACATCCCGGATGCGGTAGTGCGGCACCATCGGGGCGCGACGCTGGGCCTGCGCTCTTCCAGACGACTGGAACTGATCGAGCGAAATCGAGTATTGCTGGCGGCCAAACTGTTTCCGTGGAGCTTGCTGTGGTTGAACGGCGCCTACTATGCGATGCGTCTTATCGCGGGAGCATGGGCTGCTATCGCGGGTCAGGGCGAGGTGGGCAAGTACCCGGGCGTTCGCGGAAAGTTCAGCGCCGCGCTGGCTTTGTTGAAGGGCGATTGGCAGGCCCTGCCGCTCGTGCCGCGCATGCTGCGCAAGCGCCGCGCTGTGGAGCGTATTCGAAAGCTGTCGCCGCGCGAAGTGAGGAAGCTCATTCTGGCGAATCGGATTTCTCTGAAACAGCTCATGCGCCAGGCCGTTTAGATCCGGCCGGCTCGTCGAACGAGGATTCACCGGCATTCTTGCATGCAAGCCAGCCTTGGCAGGTATATAATGAATGATGTTTGCGGCAGACGCCGTCAGCCCGATTGTGATGCCCGGACCGGCAGCGATCTGATTCATATCACTTGAGGAGCGTGTCCCGTGCCAGGACGCCGGACATTTCCCGTTGGCCTTTGTTTTTCGTGGCGGCCGAGACTGAGTGTATGCCTTTTCTTGGGTGTTTCCGCTTGGACAGGCCTCGCTTGCATGCAGGCTGCCGATCCGACGCCCCGCGCACTGCTAAATCAGTATTGTGTCGTCTGCCATAACGACAAGCTAAAAACCGCCGGATTGCTGCTCGACAAAGCCGATCCCACCAATGTTTCGCTCGACGCCGAGACTTGGGAAAAAGTGGTGCGCAAGCTGCGAGCGGGCGCCATGCCGCCCCAGGGCATGCCTCGGCCGGACCACGCCACGATCGAGCACTTCGTGGAAACGCTCGAGACCTCGCTCGATAGCGCGGCGGCGGCAAAACCGAACCCCGGCCGCACCGTGGTGCACCGGCTGAATCGCGCCGAATATGCCAATTCCATTCGTGACATGCTGACCCTGGACGTGGACGTCTCCGATCTGCTGCCGGCCGACGACGAGAGCTACGGCTTCGACAACATCGCCGAAACGTTACGGATGTCGCCAGTCCTGATGGAACGCTATCTGTCGGCTGCGCGAAAGATCAGCCGGCTGGCAGTGGGCGAAACCAACATCATTCCTTCCTACGACACCTATCGCGTCCGCCCGGACCTGGGCCAGGACGAACACATTGAAGGCTTGCCGCTCGGCACGCGCGGCGGAATCCTGATCCACCACAATTTTGAGCTGGACGGCGATTACATCTTCAAAACCAAACTGGCGCTGAACACCTCGGCGAAAGTGCGCGGCCTGGATTATCCCAACGATTTCGTCATCACCGTGGATGGCGCCATCGTGCATCGCGCCACCATCGGCGGCAAGGCCGACGAAGACGCCTCGGACGACAACTCATCCGATGGCGAAAATGCGATTCTGGCGCGTCTGCTGGCCAAAGTCCCGATCAAAGCCGGCCCGCACACCGTGGGCGTCGCGTTTCTCCGCAAGACTTCTGCCCAGCCCGATGGCGTGATGGAGCCGTACCTCCGCAGCACCGTCGATCCGCTGGAGCAGCGCGGCGTGCCGCTGATCGATAACGTCAGCATCGGCGGACCGTTTGATGCTAAGGGGCCGGGCGACACGCCCAGTCGGCGCCGCATCTTCGTCTGCCGTCCCAAAACCAGCGCCGAAGAAGTGCCCTGCGCCAAGAAAATCCTGGCGAACCTGGGCCGCATGGCATATCGCCACCCGATGACCGACGGCGAAATGGAGCGCCTGCTGGATTTCTACCAGCAGGGCCGCAACGAAAAGCTGGCCAACGAAAACGGCTTCGACGAAGGCATCGAAAGCGCCCTGCGATTCATGCTTACCGATCCGAAGTTTGTGTTCCGCTTCGAGCGCGACCCGGTAAATGTCGCGGCGGGCGCGGCCTATCGGGTGAGCGATCTCGAACTCGCCTCGCGCCTCTCGTTCTTCCTGTGGAGCAGCATTCCGGACGACGAATTGCTTACCGTAGCCACTGAAGGGAAGTTGCATGACCCGGTGGTGCTGGAGCAGCAAGTGCGGCGCATGCTGGCCGATCCGCGCTCCCAGGCGCTGGTGGATAATTTCGCCGGCCAGTGGCTCTACCTGCGGAACGTGAACGGCGCGAACCCGAACGTCGAAGAGTTCCCCAATTTCGACGACAACCTGCGCGAAGGCTTCCGCAAGGAAACCAACCTGTTTTTTGGCAGCATCATTCATGAAGACCGCAGCGTGCTGGATCTGCTGGACGCCAACTACACATTCGTGAACGAGCGGCTGGCGCGGCACTACGGAATTCCGGACGTCTATGGCAGCCGGTTCCGCCGTGTCACCGTCACCGACGACGCGCGGCGCGGGCTGCTGGGGCAGGGAAGTTTTCTTCTGGTGACATCCTACGCCACGCGCACCTCGCCCGTGCTGCGCGGAAAATGGGTGCTCGAAAATATCATGGGAACCCCGGTGCCTCCGCCGCCGCCGAACGTGCCGGCGTTGAAGGACAACACGCCCGGGGGCAAGCAGCTCTCGGTGCGCGAGCGGATGGAGGAGCATCGCAAGAATCCAGCCTGCGCGGTATGCCACAAGATTATGGATCCGGTGGGGTTTGCGCTTGAGAACTTCGACGCCGTTGGCCAGTGGCGCGATACCGAAGCGGGCAAGCCCATTGATGCGTCGGGCGTGCTGGTGGATGGAACCAAGGTGAATGGCCCGGTAGCGCTGCGGGAAGCGATCCTGAAGCGTCCGCAGACCTTCGCCGGAACCATGACCGAAAAGCTGCTGACCTACGCGCTGGGCCGTGGCCTGGAGTATTACGATATGCCGGTGGTGCGCGCGATCGTTCGGCGTATGGCCGTGAACGATTATCATTTTTCGTCGCTGGTGCTGGGAATCGTTGAGAGCGCGCCGTTTCAGATGCGAGTGAAGAAAGGCGATACGCCGCCGGAATCGGTGGCGCGCGTCACCTCGAAAAAATCAGTCGGGAGTATCCAATGAATCTCATCACGAAGAAACATTTGTCGCGGCGCACCTTGCTGCGAGGCGTGGGTGTGAGTCTGGCGCTGCCGTTGCTCGATGCGATGCTGCCCGCGCAGACGCCGCTCGCGAAAACCGCCGCGAAACCGCTGGCCCGCCTGGGGTTCGTTTATGTGCCGCACGGCGCGATCATGGACCAGTGGACGCCCTCCACTGTCGGCTCAGGTTTTGAGTTTTCCCCGATCTTGAAGCCGCTGGAGCCGTTCCGGGACCGGCTGAATATCATTAGCGGCCTGGCGCACAAGACTGCCGATAACGCGGGCCCGCATGCCCTCAGTCCCACCACCTGGCTCAGCGGTGTCCGCCCCAAGGCCACCGAAGGCGAGGACGTCTACGCCAGTACCACCATCGATCAGATGGCCGCGCAAAGGATCGGGCAGGACACTCCGTTCCCCTCGCTCGAAGTGGCTACCGAGGACCATTCGGGGCTGATCGGCGCCTGCGATAGCGGCTATAGCTGCACTTATTTGAACACGCTGTGCTGGCGCACGGCGACCACGCCGCTGCCCATGGAGATCAACCCGCGTGTAGTTTTCGAACACCTGTTCGGCGATGGCGGCACCGCCGCCGACCGGCTGCGCCGCATGCAGGAAGACAGCAGCATCCTGGATGCGATTACACAGGAAGTAAGCCACCTGGATGACGATCTGGGCTCCGACGACCGCACCCGCGTGTCGGACTATCTGGATAACGTCCGCGAAATCGAGCGGCGCATTCGGCGCTCCGAGAAACAAGCCGCGAATTACGCCGATGTTCCCACCGCGCCCGTTGGCATTCCCGAATCCTTCGACGAGCACGTGAAGCTGATGTTCGATTTGCAGGCGCTGGCATTCCAGGCCGACATCACGCGCGTCGCCACGTTCATGCTGGCGCGCGAGCTCAGCCAGCGGACCTATCCGCAGGTAAACGCGCCCGATCCGCACCACGCCACGTCGCACCACCAGAACGATCCCAAGAAGATCGCGGAGCTGACGCGCATCCAGAATTATCACGTCACCCTCTTTGCCTATTATCTGAACAAGCTGCGTTCCATTCGCGATGGCGACGGCACGCTGCTGGATCACACCCTGCTGCTGTATGGCAGCAACATGAGCAACAGCAATCTGCACAATCATTTTCCGCTGCCGGTGCTGGTGGCGGGGGGCGCGGCCTGCAATCTGAAGGGTGGGCGGCATCTGAAGTACACCGACCATACGCCCATGGCGAACCTCCTCGATACGATGCTGGACAAGATCGGCGTTCACAAGGATCATGTGGGCGACAGCACCGGCGAAATGATGGATCTGTAGTTAACATGGGTCTATAAATCAGGAGCCCTGGCATGCGGATCAAACCCATCTATTTTGCACTTGCCCTCGCGACTGCCGCATGGGCTGGGAACAGCCCGGACACTCGCCTGGTGGACGCCGCTGCGAAACCAGACACCGGCGCGGTGCGCCAGCTCCTGGCCGGGCACGCGGACGTAAACACGCCGCAAGCCGACGGCACCACCGCGCTGCACTGGGCGGCGCATTGGGACGATCGAGCGATGGCCGGCATGCTGATCCGCGCGGGCGCCAATCCGAAAACCACCAACGCCTATGGCGGCACGCCGCTGGCCGAAGCCTGCACCAACAGCGACCCGGCGATGATCGAAATGCTGCTGAAGGCCGGCGCTGACCCGAACGCCACGTCAGCGCAAGGCGAGACCGCGCTGATGACCGCGGCTCGCACCGGCAGCGTGGAATCGGTGAAGGTGCTGCTCGAACACGGCGCCGACGTCAATGCCAGGGAGCACTGGCTCGGGCAAACGGCGCTGATGTGGGCCGTAGCGGAGAATCATTCGGGCGTGGTGCAACTTTTGATCGCACACGGCGCGGACGTCAATGCACGGTCCGATATCAGAGAAGAAAAGATTAAGAACAAGTGGTTCACGGCAAATGTCGTATCGGCGCCGCCCAAAGGCGGGTTAACGCCCCTGCTCTATGCCGCGCGGCAGAACTCGCTTGAATCCGCGCAAATGCTGGTGAAAGCGGGCGCGGATCTGAACCTGACCGATCCGGATGGAACCAGCGCGCTGGTGATGGCCATCGTCAATGCGCATTACGATCTTCCCATCTATCTGATGGATCACGGCGCGGACCCCAACATCGCGGACAAATACGGACGCACCGCGCTTTACGCTGCCGTCGACATGCACACGCTGGAGAAATCGGCCACGCGTCCCGATCCGAAGGAGACCGATAAAGCCACCAGCCTGGATGTGGTGAAGGCCGCGCTCGCGCATGGAGCGAATCCGAACCTGGCGTTGATATCGCCGGCGCCGGGACGTGGATCGCTGGATGTGCCCGACCGTTATTTGGGCGCTGGCGCCACGCCGTTCCTGCGCGCCGCCAAAACCGGCGATGCCGAGGTGATGCGGCTGCTGCTGGCGCATGGCGCGGACCCGAAGGCGGAAACCAAGGATCACACCACGGCGATGATTCTCGCGGCCGGCTTGAGCTGGACCATGGGGATCACCAACGTCGACGAGAAGAATGCGCTCGAAGCCATCAAGATTTGCATCGACCATGGCGTGGACGTGAATGCCGCTAACGACAAGGGCGATACGGCGCTGCACGGCGCCGCAACCTCCGGCCGCAATCAAGTGGTTTCGTTCCTGGTGGAACATGGCGCCAGGCTCGACGTGAAGGATAAGCAGGGCCGCACGCCGCTGGATGTCGCGATGGGCGTTGGCGCGCGCGCCGGCGCGGCGCATGAGAGCACCGCGGAACTGTTGCGGAGGCTGATGGCGTCATCCGCGCCCGAGAAAACCACAGCGCAGAATACGCAACCAGTGCAATAAAAAGACGGGCGATCCTGGCGCTCAGGTATGCCAGGAGTTCGGATCCGGAACCCAAGGCACGCGCAGTTCATCGCCAATCCGCAGGTAACTGCGCTGATCCAAGCGCCACAGACGATTGCACATCATCGCCAGGGTGGAAATCCTTCCGCTCTTAAAGCTGGTCTCCAAAGCGATGGAACTGGCGTTGGGCAAAGGGTCGATAATGCCGTCGGCTTTTAGGTTTCTCGGGTAAAGCTTCTGGAACGCGAGAATCCATTGGCCCAAAGTATCGTCGAACGTGGTCGTAACGCTCATATTGCTTGCTTGGGGAGGAACGTTCGCGAGCCAATCCTGCAGGGAGTCTACACGCGCAAGTTGAGTAAAAATGGACCGAACCAGCCGAACATCATCGGCTCGGTTGGGCTTGCCCGGTCCCACCGGACCGTCGATGTTGTACAGCGGAAGATATCTGGACGGCATTTGACAGATTTTACACCTAGCGCGCGCACAGTTCCAAGCGCTAGTTCTGCGCTAGTTCTGCGCTAGTTCTGCGCTGTCGGCGCTAGTTCTGCGCTAGTTCTGCACGGCGATATGCAATGTTTGCGTACCGCTGACGCCGCCCAGGCTGAACGTGAGCGGCAGCGTGTCGCTGGCGGCTACGCTCGGCACCACCACATTGAATTGGTAAAGTCCGACGAACGTGGGAGCCAGGCCCGCGTAGCTCAGTTGCCCTGCCGTCCCGCCGAAAGAAATGTCGATCGATTCCGTTAGCTGGTTGCTCGCCTCGGCAATCTGGCCGGCTAGAATGTTCGTCGTCACGCCGCCGAAGCCAACGCCGTAAATGATAATCGTGTCGCCGGGCTTGGCTCGCTGCGACGTAACTCCTGGAATAGCTCCTGGCGGAAGAACGAAGGTGCTGCCATCTGGGAAAAGCGCAGCCACATATTGCGTCCCGCCGATATCAAACGAACCAGGAGCGAGCAGCCCAGGTTCGGTGGAATTGATGGTGAGCATAACGGGCGCGCTGGAGCCCACCGCCGTGGTCACAATCATGGGCTGCTGTCCGGGTGTGACGTTGGAGGGCACTTGCGCGTTCACCTGAGTGGCGCTGATGTAATCCACAAATGCTGCCTGGCCTCCGATGGTCACGCTGGTTCCACTGAGCGCTGTGGGCGCATTCACTCCGTTGAAGTCGCTGCCTGCCCAGGACCGTGCGAAGTTCGCGAGATTCGAGCCGTAAATCTCAATCCAGGAACCGGGGGCGGCGGCCGCAAAATCGCCGAATGCGCTCGCGCTCGCGATCCCGCCGGTCTTGACGGAGGGCTGCAGCCCGAGGATTGCGTCGGGACCTCCCTCAGCAATGGCGTTCAGTTGCGCCGCCGTCAGTGCCGTATTGAAGAAAAACGCGTCGGCCACTTCGCCGTTGAACTCAAAATCAAAATTAGGATTGATTCCGATGTACGTCGTGCCTTCCACTCCGTTGCCGTCGAATGCCGTTGTGCCGGTGGTCTGGGTGTCGCCGACCTGAAAAATGTAGGTTTGTGCGATGTTGTCATAGCTCACGGCTACAAAAGTCCACTGACCGTTGTTGGCCGTGCCGATGCTGGCCAGGGCGCCCACAAATGCCGAGTATTGGAAGCCGCCATTGCGGGTGTCGATATCGATGGTCGGATCGAAATCGCCGTTGTCGCTAGAAATCAGCCCGCGAATGCAGCAGGTGGAGGCGCCAGTGGCGGTGAAGAACCAGGCGCCGAACGTCTCCCGCGGAGTATCTTCGATGGCCGTGTCAACTGGAATGGTTACGTAGTCGTTCTTGTCGCCCTGGTCGTCGCCTGGGAATGTGATCGCGGATCCTCCGAACGGCCCGTTGGTGGTGAAGGTAGGGCTGCCATTGATAGTCCCGTTCTTACCGTGGCCGCTACTGTCGTTCGCGTTGCCATTGAATGGATAAAAGGCGACCAGGTTGGCCACCGGCACTTGCCCGGACGCCGGAACAATCCCGGCCACAAAAAAGGATGCTGCGAGAAGCAGGGACTTCATCTTTCCTCCCAAAGACATCGAACAGGTTGCTGAAAAAGCCCTTTCACATTCGCAAGCCGCAGGTGTGGGCGCTTGCGCTACACAGGCTATCGACAACATTGATGTCCACGCGTAGGGCGGACTTTTGTCTCCTGGACTTTTTCAGCAACCTGCTAAAGAACCTCAAATAAAACAGAGCGAGAAAATACCGCACATAGGTTCATTAAAGGCAGCGATTCCTGCGGGAGGTGAAAAAAAGCGCTTTCAGCATCCCGCGACTTGAACCAGCCGCTCCCCTGCGCCGCCGCGGGCCAACAACCCATCCCGCACGCTCCTCCCCTACGCTAGAATGCTCTGTAACGCCGCTGTAATCTGTGAGGTATAAAATGCTCCCCATGGAAGAAATCCAAATCCAGCGGACGCCCGGGTCCGCCAGCGACGTCACCATCCTGACCCTCACCGGTCCGCTCACCATCTCGACGTTGTTCGACTTTCAAACCGCCATTCGCCAGCCCGATGTGAAGAGCACCATCATCGATTTTGCGGGCGTGCCCTACATCGATTCCGCCGGGTTAGGCATTGTGCTCAGCCATTGGGCGCACACCCAGAGGGTTGGCGTGAATTTCGCCGCAGTCGCCATTTCCGAGCGCGTCCAGGTGCTCCTGGAAATGACCGGCGTTAACAAGCTTTTGCCTTCCTTCCCCACCGTCGCCGATGCGGAACGTGCGTTCGCAAACGGCACAAAATCACCTTCGATAGCATCTGCTTAACCGAAGTCTCGCCGATCCGGCCAGTCTTCAATTTTGCGCTCAAACTGTAAAATATATTGCCGGACCGCTAGCTTCCTGTGGTACCTTAGGAGCTTGGGCTCCCGAGCTTCAGTCGCTCCTCGATGAAGGACTACATCGCGTTAACGAAGCCGCGAATCACCTGGCTCATCCTGATGAGCACGGGCGTCGGATACTTTTTTGGCGCTCAAAGGGGTTTGCCCGGCTGGCATTTCCTGACGCTGCTCCACACCATCATCGGGACCGGGCTGATCGCCTCCGGAACCGCCGCCCTCAATCAATGGTATGAACGCGTGGCCGACGGCAAGATGCGGCGCACGCAGGCACGCCCGCTTCCATCGGGCCGTCTGAATCCCGGAAAAGCCCTGATTTTCGCCATCGCCATCTCGATTGCCGGATTTGTCGAATTGTGGTTCGGCGCCAATCCGTTGGCGGCCTCGCTCGGGCTCATCACGCTGCTCACTTACCTCTTCGTCTACACGCCGCTGAAGCAGCGTTCGCCCCACTCCACAACCATCGGCGCCGTCCCTGGCGCCATGCCTCCCCTCATCGGATTCGCCGCAGCTCGAGGCGCCCTGACGTGGGAAGCCTGGGTTCTCTTCGCGATTCTGTTCCTGTGGCAGTTCCCGCATTTTTACGCCATCGCTTGGATGTACAAGGACGACTACGCGCGCGCCGGCATTCGCATGTTGCCGGTGGTGGAACCGGATGGCAAATCCACCGCGCGCCGCATTCTGCTGTACTCCCTCGCGCTGATCCCCATCAGCCTGCTGCCGAAATTCTTCGCGATGGCGGGCAACGTTTATTTATACGGTGCGCTGGCTCTAGGCTTGCTGTTCCTCTATTACGGCCTGCGCATCCGCACGGATCGCACGCGGCAACAGGCGCGGCGTGTGTTACTGGCATCGGTGGTGTATCTGCCGTTGCTGTTCAGCCTGATGTTGTTAGACCGTCCCGCATGAAACTCCCTGCTGTTCTCGCATTCGTTGTATTGGGGTTGGTTGCCGGCCTCACCGCATGTTCGCAGCCCGCCCCCGCGCTCGATATCTTTGGCCAAATTCCGCAATTCGAACTGACCGCGCAGAACGGCCAGCCGTTCCACAGCCAGGCCCTCGCCGGCAAAATCTGGGTGGCCGATTTTATGTACACCACCTGCCCAGGCCCGTGCCCGCGCATGACATCGCAGATGCGTGAGGTGGAGAACGCGGTTCTGAAAATCCCCGATGTGCGCCTGGTATCGTTCACCGTGGATCCCAAGGAAGACACGCCACCGGTGCTGACCGCCTACGCGAAAACGCACGGTGCGGTCTCTTCCATCTGGTATTTCCTTACCGGCCCGGTGCCGACGCTGCAGATGCTGGATCGCGATGCGTTCAAGCTCGGAAACCTCGACGGAACGCTGCAGCACAGCACGCGCTTCGTCCTGGTGGACCGGCAAGGGCGCATTCGCGGCTACTACGACACGTCGGATTCGGGATCCATCCCCAAGGTGATTTCGGACATCTACGAACTCGCCCGGGAACGCGCCTGATGGATGTCCACGCGCTGCCGGCGGTCAACGCGACGCTGAACGGCATCGCAGCGGTGCTGCTCGCTATCGGATACACGCTCATTCGCCAGAAGCGCATCCAGGCGCACAAACGCGTAATGCTAACGGCGTTTTGCGTATCGGTGGTGTTCCTGGCCTGCTATCTCATCTATCATTTCAATGCCGGCATCGTTTATTACCAAAAGACAGGATTCCTTCGCTACCTCTACCTGTCCATCCTGACCACGCACACCATTCTGGCCGTGATCACTCCGGTGCTGGCGATCATCACGCTGCGCCGCGGCCTGCGCATGGATGTGAAGCGGCATCGCGCCATCGCCCGCTGGACGTTTCCCATCTGGATGTACGTCAGCGTGACGGGTGTGGTGGTTTATCTAATGTTGTACCAATTCTGAGAATGCCGCTTGGTTTTCGCGTGCTGCCGTGCAAATCAGAACATTTAATTGCAGTTCTGTCCTCGGCTGGCCGGGCGTTGCGATGAGTCGCGACGCAGCAATCCCGAGTGTTCGCGCCCCGCGTGGCGTACGCACTCCTGCGTGCCGCGTCCCCACTCCTGGGGACGCACGGGTTTTGCAGCTCGCCGGCAGCCGGCATTTGTGACCAGCGCCGCGATCCCGGATAATAACGCTATATGCAGGAGGTAAACGTAGGGATCATCGGATTGGGAAACGTGGGCTCCGGCACGCTCGCCATTCTCACCGAGAACGCCCAGCAGATCGCGCTGAAGCTGGGCTTTCAACTGCGCGTGAAGGCGCTATGCAGCCGGTCGATCTTGGCGAAGAAGCCCGCCGCCGCGGATTCCATCTTTCGAACAGCGGACTGGCGTGAAGTAGTGGCGCATCCGGACGTCGACATTGTCGCCGAGCTGGTGGGCGGCACAACCGTGGCGCGCGAAATCGTGGATGGCGCCATCGCGCACAAAAAGTCCGTGGTCACGGCCAACAAAGAATTGATGGCGCTGTGCGGCGCCGACATTTGGGATCGCGCGATCGCCGCGGGCATCAACCTGGCGATGGAGGCCAGTGTGGCCGGCGGAATCCCCATTCACACCGTGCTGCGCGAAGGCATTTCGGGCGACCGCGTCACCACGCTGTACGGCATCCTGAATGGCACCAGCAACTATATCCTCACCGAAATCGAGAAGCACGGTGCTCCGTTTGACGATGTCCTGAAGGAGGCGCAGCGGCTGGGTTATGCCGAGGCCGATCCCAGTGCCGACGTGGATGGCTTCGATGCGCGCTCGAAGCTGGCCATCCTGGCGGCGCTGGCCTTCGGCGAGAAGATCACGCCATCCGACATTTACACCGAAGGCATCCGGCGTATCCTGCCGCTCGATTTCCAATATGCCCACAAACTGGGGCACACCATCCGTCTGATCTGCGGCGCGCACCAGACGCCTTCGGGCTTGATCCTGTCGGTGCGGCCGGCACTGATTCCTCAGTCGACCATTCTGGCAGGAGTGCAAGGAGCCTACAATGCCGTTTGGGTGCGCGGCAAATATGGCGAAGACACGTTTTACTATGGACGCGGTGCGGGTGCGGCGCCCACCGGCGTGGCGGTGGTGAGCGACCTGATGCGCGTGGCGCGCGAAATTCGCTGCGGCAGTCCCGAGCGCGTGTCGCCCTTCGCGCACGAACGCCTGGGCGAATACAAACCGATCCCGGTAACACTGCAGCACTCCGCCTATTATTTGCGCTTCCGCGTAATGGACCGCCCCGGCATTATCGCCAGCCTCGCCGGCGTGCTGGCCGACAAGCAGATCAGCCTGGAAGCGGTGCTGCAGTTGCCGAGCGAGAACCGGCGCGACCTGCCGTTCGTGATCACCGTCGAACCGACCTCGGAGCAGTCCATTCGAGACGCGTTGGCCGAAATGTCCGCGCATGACTTTTTGGTGGAGCCGCCATTTGCGATGCCTATGGAAAGATCGCTGTGAGATGGAGATCGCGATGAGATGGAGAGATCGCTATGAGAAAATTTGCCAGCCTGTTTCTGGCTAGCCTGCTTCTAAGGGACTCGCGCAAAACGGAGCGCGGCGCGAAGCGATTCCTGGCCTGTTTTGTGGTGCGCGCCGCGCCCTTTGCGCTTCTGCTTTGCGCCGCCGCGTTTGCGCAGGTGGCCACCCAAGCCAACGAAGGCTACAAAACACACGAGGGGCGCGAGACCGTTGCCAAGGCGCTGAGCGATCCATCGCGCGAAGACCGGCAGAAGCCGCGCGATATCGTCGACGCCCTCGATCTGAAACCCGGCGGCACGGTGGCCGACGTCGGCACCGGTGTCGGATTCATGCTGCCGTACTTGAGCCACGCGGTGGGCGACACCGGCCACGTCATCGGCGAAGACATCCAGAACGATTTTCTGGACCAGGCCAAGATGAAGGCGCGGCTCAACGGGCTAAGCAACGTGCAGTTTTTGCTGGGCACCGATCGCGATCCGAGGCTGCCGGACGACACGCTGGAGGGCGCGCTGGTGCTGGATGTGTATCATCACTTCGATTATCCGGAAGCCATGCTGGAACATATTCGCGACAGCTTGTTGTCGGATGGAAAGCTGGTCATCGTGGAATATTTCAAGCGGCCGGGCGCTATGCCTGGCAGCGATCCCAATCGCGCGGTACAGCATATTCGCCTGGATCAGGACGACCTGATCAAGGAAGTGGAAGCCAACGGATTCCGCCTGATTTCCAAGCGCGACCTGGTGCCGAAGAGCCAGTACATCGCTGTTTTTGCGAAGAAGAGCTAGCCGCACGCCGCGCAGCTATCGAAACCCTCATATATTCGGACCAGTCTGCTAAGCATCGCAAGCGGATGCCGTTAGGTGTAGAATGATCGGG
Organism: Bryobacterales bacterium; assembly: GCA_963776805.1. Taxonomy (GTDB): domain Bacteria; phylum Acidobacteriota; class Terriglobia; order Bryobacterales; family Bryobacteraceae; genus Palsa-89. The sequence goes on along the minus strand of CAVZOD010000025.1, from coordinate 427,121 downwards.
ACGAAAAGTCAAAATGTTGCGGTCGCTATGGAATGTCTCGCGCCGCGGTGCCGAGCAACAATTCCAGAATTGGGGGAAGCATCATGAGCTTGCATCGAAGGATGATTTGGACCAGGATCGCGCTCGCCATCGTCTTCGCCATCGGCGTGACGTTTACAGCCAGCGCGCAGGGTCCTCGCGGTCCGGTTCCCGAACCCTACACACCCGCGGCCAACGCCAAAGACCTGAAATCCGTGCTCTTCAAGTGGATGTGGAGCATGGGCATGCTGAAGGGTCACGACGAGCGCGACATGGTGGCAACCCTCGAATATCAGGGCAAAGGCACCATCCAGGTGGACGGACAACCTTGCACGCTCTCGATCTATCGTGCCAGCACGAACTACCAGACCTTCAGCCAGCGCATCCAGTACGGCTGCACCCGGGCGAATGGAGAAATGTATTCGAACATCGAGGTGGTCAGCGGGTTGTACGCCTGGAACGAAGACTTCCCGGGCGCCGAGATCGGTGGAATGAAGGGAAAGACCATGCCGATGCCGGCCAGCGTCGAGGAGCGGCTGATTCGAATTTGGGCCAGTCCCCAGGGCGCGCCCAAGGCGGCGATAGCAGGGACCACGGACACATGGTGGCTGGGAGCCAACCCCGGCACTCTGTTCGCGGATGGTGTCGACAAGGTGGGCAAGACGTCCGTGTCGTGGGAGAACGGCAAGCCGGTGGTCACGTTCCCGGTTCCCGGCGTTCCAGGAGCCACCGCAACGGCCACTCTGAATTCGAACTTCAGGGCCGAGCGTATCGTGGTGACGCACGGCTCCGCGACCACTGAGTTCACCTACGGCGACTTTCAGGATTGGAACAACCCGCTGAACAAGATCGGCGTGCTTTACGCCGGAAAGATCGCGGAGACTCGAAACGGCGCAGTGGTCCGCGACCTCACCACCAACGTGACGGAGACCGGCAACGTGTACGTAGTCGCGCCCGTTCCGGCCAGCGTCCGCGCAGCCATCCAGGTCACCGGGCAGATCCCGCAGGGCGTGATGGCGAAGAAGGAACCTCCGGTAAACGAGTCGGCATCCACGCCGCGGATGGGCAATCATCCGGATCTCACGGGCAACTGGGCCTGGAACGATTGGATTGGCAACTACATGACCGGCGGCGGACGCCGGCGCAGCCCATGGCAGGATGCCGACAGTAACCGCACCACCAATCAGACCGAAGATTTTGAGCTCTACTCGCCGTCGCGCTTCGGCAATCTGGGCCGTCCCATCTACAAGCCGGAGAACTGGGACAAAGTGCAACAGCTCGACATGTGGACGAACAAGAATGATCCTGTCATGACCTGCCAGCCGCTTGGCATCCCGCGCGAGGGCCCGCCTCGCCGCATCTACCAAACCGACAAGGACATTACGTTCATCTATTACGGAGGCGATGCGGGAGGCGGATACGGCGAGTATCGCGTGATCCCAACCGACGGCCGCCCGCACCCCAAATCAGCTGAGCTCGATATCACGTATATGGGCGACACCGTGGGACACTGGGACGGCGACACGCTGGTGCTGGACTCCGTTGCGTTCACCGACACCACCTGGTTCGGCCGCGGCGGTTTGTTCCACTCCGATCAGATGCACGTCATAGAGCGCTTCAAGCGTGAAGGCGATGCGCTGCTGTACGACGTCACCGTGGAAGACCCTGAAGTGCTCGCCGAGCCGTATGTGTATCCCACCCGAGTGGTGCGGCGCAATCCGAATCCCAACGCGGGCCTGGTCCGCGAGCGCGGCAATTGCGAGGTCTACGAGACCAAGGACATCAGCTCCCAAATTCGGCACTAAGGAGGACGCCACTTTATGCGTTCCACCAGACGCACCATATTGGCAGCGGGCGCTGCAGCCGCGGCAACCACCGCCGTACCGCAACTATTCGCTCAGCAATCGGGCCCCAAAGGAACCGGGCAGTTCTATGAAAAGGGCCCGGTTCGCATCTACTATGAAGAGGCCGGCTCCGGCTTCCCGCTCTTACTGATTCCAGGCGGCGGCTTGAACTCGACCATTTCCTTTTTTGGGGGCAACTCGCCCTTCAACGCGATCGAGGAATTCAAGGGCGACTATCGATGCATCACCGCGGACCTCCGCAACGCCCCCAGCGGCCAATCCAGCGGCCCGGTGGAGATCGAGCGGCCGTGGGAATCCTATGCCGACGACCAGCTCGGCCTGATGGATCATCTCGGGATCGACAAGTTCGTGGTGATGGGTTTTTGCATCGGTGGGCCCTTCATCTGGAGTCTTTTGAAGCGCGCGCCCAATCGCATCGCCGCGGCAGTGCTGGCGCAGCCGGTGGGCTGGCGTCCGGAGATGCGCGACCCGAATTACCCAGGCAGATTTTGGAAAAGCTGGGGCGCGACCCTGATTGCCAAACGCCCCGAGATCACGCTCCAGACCACCGACCAATTTGTGACCAACATGTTCGAAACCAACCCCGACTTCGTGTTCACCGTGACGCGTGACTTCGTGCGGGGCTGCCAAAACCCGATTCTGGTTCTGCCGGACGAGGTCCCCGCGCACCCCTACGCCGTCGCCATGGAGTGCGCCATGCTCGCGCCCAAAGCCGAAGTGAGCATCTTCCCGTGGAAAGAGCCCAAGGAGCGAATCCCGCTGGCGGTACGGCAAATTCATTCTTTCCTCAAGGCGCATCAGCCGGCTTAGTCTGGTATTACCGCTTCACCTGTGCGCGTAATCCGTGAAAACGTAGTCTCTGGTCTTCACCATCGTGTGGCACGCGAACCCGCACTTGGCGTTGTTCCCCTGCGGCGGCTTGCCCGCCAAGGTACCGGGCGCGAACGTATCGGACGCAACATCGTAGTCGAACACGGCGTATCCCCAACCGCCGCTATCCGCGAACCGCTTGCTGTCCTTCACCATGAAGTCGACGTCGTGCTGCGTACCTGGCACGGTCGCTGCGGGGAACGTCTCCATCTTTTTCGGGGTCCAATGGATCTTCGCCAGCTTGGCGCCGTCTGGAAAAGGCTTGCCGTTGCCGGGAATGCCGGACAAGTAGGCCTTGATCATCGCAGGATTCGCGAGAACCGCGGCCACAAGCGCTCCGTCCTGACTAATGGACACAACCTGCCAGGCTTCGTATCCCCTGAACTCAGAGAACGAGAGCCCGTTCGGCACCTTCAGCGTGTATTTGTCCTGGGCAGCCAGGGCCACTGCCACGAGAACAGAAAGAGACACCCCAACGAACAGGGCCACCCGGATCGTCCTGCTTTTCATGTGTGATCTCCTTTGCTCGCTGACGGCGAGTGTCACGCCTTGAAAGTATTGTGCGATATCGCGAGATTGAATCCATCACGATATGCGGTACTTTGCGCATAACCACTCAGTAGACGCCGCCCGTACCACAGACGTGGTAGCCAAACGCTTCCAGGCGGGATTCCGGCGCGGCGCTAAGCGGAAATTCGCGGGTAAGAAGAACGTGGCCACTCCCGGCAGATTGTGCAAAGCGCCGCAACTCCTCTTGGATGTGATTCGCCACTCGGGACAGAAGCAGTAGTCCCGGAGGCAGGTCTTGCGCATACGATACTACCCTGCGCGATTCGGGATCATGCTCCATGGAGTGCGCGACCTGCAAAATCTCTTAAGGCTGAGTTAATCGAAATGCGATCTCTACGTCGGTCAGCACTTCGGTGGGCTTGTTGTTCAGCATGGTCGGTTTGTACACGTAGCGCAGCGCGGCGTCGATGGCGGCGTTGATGAGTATGGACTCGCCGCTGATCGCAGTCGCTTCCTTGACATGCCCATCCGTTCCCACGCGGATCTGCAATTTCACGGTGCCTTGTACGCCCAGCGCTTTGGCATCGGGAGGGTAAACCGGCGGGAACGATTGTTGAAGGTTGGCCGCGGCAACTACGCCGCCAATGCGAATCACTGGAGCAGGCGCAGCCGTCGCCGCAGCCTGGGCCGGTGCCGCGGGTGGAACGGAGCCCGACGGCAATCGATTCACCCCTTCCATCAGGTCCGCCCATTCCCGGTTGGGCGGTTCCAGCGCCTGCGCGTGCATTACAAGCTCTGTTGCGAGTATCCGCAACGCGTCGAAATCCCAGGAGCTGAGGTGGTTCAGAGCTTCCCTCGCCGAATCTTCCACCACGTGCTGTGCCACCGATCCAACCAGCGCGATGTCGTTCGAGCTCCGCAGTTCGTCTCTGATCTGCGCCGCAACCGCCGGATCCGTAAGATTGGTCCGCGTTGGTCCCGTCGCGTTGGACCACAAGAGGATTTGCGAGTAGACCCTGGCGAGCGGCTCGGTCCAGGGCGCGGGATCGAGTTTCTTTGCGCGCTTAAGCAGGTCGATCCTCTCCTGCAGATTGTCGGCCCCGAGAGCGCCGGAGGCGTTCCCCAACACTCGCGCATCGTCGGGATGCAGGTTCACTTGCCTCAACCAACGATTTTTCGCATCCTGATAAACGTTCGGACCATCCATTCGCGGAGTAATCGCTGCCGCGGGGCTGGCGAAGAGTTTTGATTCCGGATGGTGGTCAATCAACCAAAGAATCAGCGGAACTCGCCGATCGGATAGTTCGGCCGCCCGATCTGTGCATTCGTTCGGGCTGGGCAGGCCACGCCGGGTACCCTCGGCGCACATTTGGTTGAACCCGTAGTAGGTGAGCAGCTTCTCTCGAACGGTCTCATCCTCGGGATTGGTCGCGAGCTCTTGTTCCAACGCCGCAGCTTGCTCCTGGGTGAGCTGCCATGGAAAATGATTGACGCTCGACACCGTGCTTTGCCCCCCTATAAGGGGTGGAACATGCATCGCTGTCGAAACCAAAATCAGCGTCGCGCCCAGGCACAATAGGATCGAGCGGCCGAGCCTGCCAAGCGGCTTAAGCCGATCCATTGTGCGCGCGTCCAGCACACGCCGGATGCGCCGCACCACCACCGGCCCGCTCATCGCGGCCGAGTTCCAGACCAGCCGGTTCCCGCCGTCACCCAATCGGGCGGCGATGTCCAAAAGCAAACGCGCATAAGCCTGGGCATCAAACGAAACCGCCAATGCCGCATCGTCCGCCGCATGCTCGGCCAGAACTGGTAATCGATGTTCTAACCACCACGCCAATGGATGAAACCAGAACAGGCACTTGTTGACCGCGGCAATCAGGGCGATGACAGGATCGCGCCGCCGCGCGTGCGCCAATTCATGCGCCAGCACTGCTGTCAGTTTTTCTCGCGGCCAAGTGCGCCAGTCCGCCGGAAGGATTACTCGCATCAGCTTTGATCCCGTTGTCAGCGGGACTCGCACTGAGTCCGACTCTTCCAAATCAAGGTCGACATTCGCATCCGCGACCAGTTCGTAATACTCCCACAGCTCCGAATGAATGGTGCGAGTATTTCGCAATGCCCGCCGCGTCATCAGCACGCCGCCAACTAGTCGCACTCCGAAGAACAGCACACCAGCCAGATACGCCGCCGCGACGTAAAGCGGCCAAATCGGAGGAGCCGGAAGTCGCGTCTCTGTTGGCGAGGGGGATATTGGCATCGGGATGCTCGTCGGAGGGACAGGCCTGCCCTGCGCGATTTGCGGCGCCAGCACCTCTAGCTGCACGTGAGTGGCAGGGATCACCTGTCGCAAAAACGGCAACACCAGCATTCCCGCCAGAACCAGCGTCCACATGGCGTGCTGCGCGGTGGAATGGCGGCGGATAAAAGGAATCAGCAGGAGTGCCAGCAGTCCCAGCACCACGGCCCGTACCGACGCATCCGCCATCCACGCCATGAATTCGCGAGCAATGTTATTCCAACTCAGCCAGTCCATGAGCTACCTCCTCTTCGGCTTTTTCGCCGTCTCGCCCCTTTTTTCGATCTCCTCCGCCAGGCGCCGCAATTGCGAGGCATCCAGCACTTCGTGATCCACCATCCCCACCAGCAATTGCTCGGCCGATCCAGCGCAGAATCGTTCAATGAGCTGCCGCACCGCCTTGATCGCAAAACTCTGTGGTCCCTCCATGCTGGTGTACACGTAAGTTCGCCCATTCACCGAGTGTTTCAGGTGCCCCTTCTTCTCCAGCCGCCCCAGCAGCGTCCGAATGGTCGATTCTTTGAGCTTGTGCTTCGGCGCCAAATCCTCGCGCACCTGTTCCGCCGTGGCCTCGCCGCGTCGCCAGATACTCGACATGATGGCCTGCTCCAGATCCGTAAATGGATTCCGTAATGCCGTTTTAGCGTGAGTCATATCAATTTTCCGAAGGCTTCTCCACATGGTCGATCATCAACGTTCGTATCTCGCCCCTCGACCGCACCAGCTTCAGCCCCAGTTGCTCGCGAACTGCATTTAGAACAGGCGTTCCTTTCGGAGGGTCATCTGGATTCGGTGGCTTCGGAATCAGAGAAATTATCCCGGGCGGAAGCGCCAGCATATAATCGAACCTTCCTGCCAGGCCGGTTTGATCGACAACCGGCTTATCTAATTCCCGGAGCCGAGACCCATAGCTGTAAATATCCTGCGCCAGCAACCCCATGGTCGTATTTCGCGACCCGATTCGAGTACCCTCTAAGGTTGCCAGGACTTCGCCCGCAGTTCCGCACTGTGGCGGCCACACGTCACCCACTTTCGGGAGCTGCGGGGGCGGAGTAGTTAACGGGTTAAGCATTTGAAATGAATCCGGGCAGGGCGGTCCCTCGGAATGCGGACGCAGCTTCGGCCCGAGTTTGCCCGGCGTGACAAGAATCAGAGCGAGCACGGGGACTTCCTTGCTTTCGAAATGAACCCGCAGCTTGAACCGGTCGGCGAGCAGAGACTGCATCATCAGGCGCATCTGGTCCTTGGCGGGATTGCCATCGGCTTTCGCGTCAATTGCGTATTCGTCGCGCGCCCATTTTGGAAGTTGCGCGCCCATTGGCTCGAACTGAAACGATTCGAGCTTGTATGCGAACGAAATGTAAAGGGCGAGTGGCCAACTTCCCGAGAAACGGCCGCCCGGCGGCTTCGCATCCCCAAGGTCCAGGAAAAAACTTGGCATCGTAAATGTGCCAGGCTTGGCAAGCTTGACCGAGGCCACCTCGAAAGCCATCTTGCCTCCAGCCGCTTTTTCCCAGTCCGCTCCGTCAGGCGATTGACCACGCAAAGCAACGATCGCAATACATGCAACCGAAAGCAACGCGATAGCAGAGCGACTCATTGTAGCACTACTACTTGTAGCACTGACCGCGCAGCCCGTCAATCCTAAAATGACAGCCGCAGCCTCGTGACGCGCCTATCCATTTCATCTTCGCCATCCTCCCAATCACTTACCAGCCATCGCCCAACCGATGCTCTCCATCGGCGTCTATTCTGGAACCAGGCCGCAATCGCGATTTTCCAGCCCGAATTCCCAAAAATGCGTCACCAAACACAAAAATAGGCCTGATGCGTCCTGCGGCGCCAAAAATTCCGCAAATTCGCAATCCGCCGCTCGTCCCGTGTTCGTCCCGCTTCCATTTCGCCGTTGCAAATGATATACATACTGGAACGGAGGTGTGGATGCGCTACGTGTCAGCGGTCCTGGTTTTTGCACTGGGTCTGGCCCTGTCGGCTACGCTTTTGTTTCCCGCCGACGCGCCGCACGTGTTCACGCCCGCTCAGAAAAATTACTGGGCTTTTCAGTCCGTGAAGAAACCGCCGGTGCCCGCGGTGAAGAACAAGTCCTGGGTCAAAACTCCGATCGACGCGTTCATCCTCGCCAAACTGGAAGCGAAAAACCTTCAGCCCAATCCGCGCGCCGACAAGCTCACGCTTTTAAGACGCGTCACCATCGACATGACCGGCATCCCCCCCACCCAGGAGGAAATTCAAGCCTTCCTCGCCGACAAATCCCCCAACGCGTGGGAAAAAGTGGTGGATCGGCTGCTGGCTTCACCCTCCTACGGCGAGCGCTGGGGCCGCCATTGGCTGGATGTCGCGCGCTACGCTGACAGCAACGGTTTTAAAGCCGACGAAACGCGTCCCAACGTCTGGCGTTATCGCGACTACGTGATCAACGCGTTTAATGAAGACAAGCCGTACGACCGGTTTGTGAAGGAACAGATCGCCGGCGACGAATTATATCCCGGCAATCAGGAAGCGCTGATCGCGATGGGCTTCAATCGCCATTGGATCGATGAAACCAACGCGCCCGATCTGTTCGAGCGCCGCCATCAAACGTTGGACGACATGACCACCGTCACCGGCGTCGCTTTCCTGGGAATGACGTTCGGCTGCGCGCGCTGTCACGATCACAAGTTCGATCCCATCCTGACCAAGGACTACTATCGCCTCCAGGCGTTTTTCGCCAACACCGCCTTTGCCGACGGCCCGCTGCCGCTCGCCGATCCGGAAGCCAAACGCAAATACGACGAGCAATACGCCGCGTGGGATGCCAAGACCAAGGACATTCGTGATGAGATGGCCAGGATCATGGCGCCGATTCTGGAATCGCGCAAGAAGCACTCGGCGACGGTGATGACCGATGAAGTGCAAGCCGTTATCGCCAAGAATCCAGCCGAGCGCACGCCACTCGAGCAGCAGGTTTATCACATCGCTGAAACTCGTTTCGGTGGCTTGGGCGATCCGGTGCGATCGCTGCGCGGCGACGATGCCAAGCGTTATGCCGATCTCAAGGCTCAATTGGCCAGCTTCGATTCCGTCAAGCCCGCGCCGCTGCCCGATGGCCAGTTCATGAAGGATCTGAGCGCCACCGCGCCGCCCACTTATATACTGCATGGCGGCAGCCGCTTAGCCCCCGGCGACGAAGTGCAGCCCGGATTCCTTTCAATTCTCGATCCTAGCGACGCGAAAATCACCCCGCTTCCCAATTTGAATTCCACCGGCCGCCGCACCGCGCTGGCCGAATGGCTCGCCGATCCTTCCAATCCCTTGCCCGCGCGCGTGATGGTGAATCGCATCTGGCATTATCATTTCGGGCGCGGCATCGTCGCCACGCCGGGCGATCTGGGCGTGATGGGCTCGCGTCCCACGCATCCCGAACTGCTGGATTATCTGGCCAGCTATTTCATCGGCAACGGCTGGAGCATGAAGAAGGTGCATCGCCTGATTCTCCTCTCGAACGCGTACCAGGAAGCGTCGGATTACGATACAAAAATCGCCGAAGCCGATCCCGATAACAAGCTGTTCTGGCGCTATCCGCGTCATCGCATGGAAGCCGAATCCATTCGCGATTCCATGCTGGCAACCAGCGGCCTGTTGAATCCGCAGATGGGCGGCCCGGGCGTTTATCCGCCGGTCCCTCCGGGATTGGTCTCGGAACTTTCCGCGACGGCCGTCGCCGGCGGCTGGCGTACGGAGAAAGATCCCGCGCAGAGCGATCGCCGCAGCGTCTATATTTTTGTTCGGCGAAATCTGCCGTATCCGCTGCTGCAGGAGTTCGACACCGCCAATACGTTTGAGAGCTGCGACTATCGCAAGAACACGGTAACGCCGCCGCAGTCGCTCGATCTTCTGAACAATGAGCTGATGCTGGATTGGGCGCGTTCGCTCGCCGGCCGCGTCTTCAATGACAGCGGGCTCACGCCTGCGGCGCAAGTGGATCGCGCGTTTCGATTGACCTATGGAAGAGGGGCTACCGGGGAAGAACAAAAGATGGCCGAAGATTTTCTAGCGAAGCAGACGCCCATTATGGTGGCGCGTCTCGCGGGCAGCGACGGCAAGCCGCCATTGCCGACCAATTTGCCGCAGGGAACCGATCAGGCGCGCGCAGCGGCTTTCGTCGACTTGTGCCATATGCTGCTCGATTCCAACGAATTCTTATATATCAATTGAGGTTCCACTCGTGTTAGACAAACTCCAGCATCATTGGAACGTTTCCAATCGACGGCAATTCTTCACGCAGGCCGGCAGCGGCCTGGCCGCCATCGCGCTCGCTGCCATGATGGATCAGGATGGATACGGCGCCACTGCCGTTGATCCGCTAGCTCCCAAGAAACCGCAGATCCCGCCGCGCGCAAAGTCCATCATCTGGTGTTTCATGGAAGGCGCTCCCAGCCACGTGGATCTGTTCGATCCCAAGCCCGCGCTGGTGAAATATTCCGGGCAGCCGGTGCCGCCGTCCTATCATCCCGAAACGTTGCAAAGCGCGTTTGGCACTACGCATAACGGTCTTTTTCCGACCCGCCACACGTTCAAACAGTATGGCGAAAGCGGCCTGTGGGTTTCCGACTGGCTGCCGAATATCGCCGAGCACATGGACGAGATCGCGGTGCTGCGCTCCTGCCATGCCGACGGCGTCAATCACGTGGGCGCAGTTTGCCAAATGAACACCGGCGAAATCCTGGCGGGCCGTCCATCGATGGGCGCCTGGGTGACGTACGGTTTAGGCAGCGCCAATCAGAACCTTCCCACCTTTGTCGTGATGCAGGACGACAAGGAGATTTTGGGCGGCGTTCAAAACTACAGCTCCGGTTTCCTCCCTGCCACTTATCAGGGCACGTTGTTCCGCAAGGGCGCCACGCCCATCCTGAACCTGAAGCCGCCCACTGGCGTGACCGATGCCGAAGAGCGCAACGAGCTGGAATTTCTGCGGTCCATCAACGATCGGTTTGGCCGCGACAAAGCAGATGACACTGAACTGGATGCGCGCACCAGGTCCTATGAGCTTGCCTATCGCATGCAAGCGGCTGCGCCCGACGCGGTCGACATCAGCTCCGAATCGGATGCCACCAAGAAGCTGTACGGTTTGGACGATCCAGCCACATCGGTGTATGGAACGAACCTTCTGCTCGCGCGCCGTTTAGTAGAGCGGGGCGTTCGATTCGTCGAATGCTACAGCGGCTCAGGCTCGCGTTGGGATGCGCACGCGAGCTTGGAAGCCAATCATACGGAAAATTGCAAGTCGTCCGACAAGCCTGTGGCCGGGCTGCTCACCGATTTGAAGGCGCGCGGCATGTTGAAGGACACGCTGGTCGTGTGGGGCGGGGAATTCGGCCGCACGCCGTTCGTGCAGGGCAATCCGAACGACAGCAAGGCGGGGCGCGATCACAATCCGTGGGGCTTCACTATTTGGATGGCGGGCGGAGGCGTGAAGGGCGGCCAGGCCATCGGAACCACCGACGAGATCGGTCTGCGCGCGGTGGATGAGCCCCATCACGTTCATGATATCCACGCGTCCATTCTTTATCTGTTAGGCCTGGATCATCTGCGCACCACGTACATGCACAACGGCCGCGCCGAGCGGCCCACCGGAACCGCCGGAGCGTTGATCCCCAAACTGTGGACGTAAAAGTTGTTCTGTTATCCCTGATTGCGATTGGCGCGTGCGCCCAAACTTTGCCTGATGGACCGGGCAAGGAAACATTTCAGATGGTCTGCAGCATGTGCCATTCGCCCACCGCGGTGATCGGCCAGCAAGGAACTAAGCAGTGGTGGCAGGCGAAAGTGACCGAGATGCTGCAGGAGGTGACCGATGTTCCCGATTCCGATGTCGACGCCATCGTCAACTATCTTGCGAAGAATTTCCCGATCGTAAAGATCAATGTGAACAAAGCTTCGGCGAAGGACCTGGAAACCGGCCTTGCATTGACGTCCAAGGAATCGGAGGCGATCGTGAGCTATCGCGAAGCCAATGGCAATTTCAAAACCCTCGACGATCTGAAAAAGGTGCCCGGGCTGGACGCCGTGAAGATCGAATCGAAGAAAGATCGATTGGAGTTCTAATGCCCCCAGAACGTTTCACAGTCAGGTCGGCCGACCGTGTCGACATCTCAGTGCAAAAGGCCGGCGCGGGTCCCACGCTGCTGCTGATTCACGGCGCGCTGCTCAACGGTTCGCTTTCGTGGGGCGCCGTGCTGCCGAAGCTTTCCGAGCACTTCACGGTTTATGCCATGGACCGGCGCGGTCGCGCGCCCTCGGGCGACGCCCAGCAATATTCGATTCAGAACGAAGCCGATGATATCGGTGCGGTGGTGGATACCATCGGAGCGCCGGTGACCGTGCTTTCGCATTCCTACGGCGCACGGGCTGCGCTGGAAGCTTTGGATCAGTTGAAAGCCGTGTCGCACTTGATCCTTTATGAGCCGCCCATCACTTTTCAGGACACTGGCGTTGACACCCTCGCGAACATGGACCGGGCGCTTGCTGCTGGCGATCGCGAGCAGATTGTCGTGACCTTTCTGCGCGATCAGATTGGAGTGCCTGCCGACCGCCTTGCCATGATGCAGTCCTCGCCGATCTGGCCCATTGTTCTCGATATATCGCCGACGTTACCGCGCGAATCCCGCACGGTGAACACGCAAAGGCTTGCCACAGGACCGCTCGCGAATTGGAAGATTCCCACAACCGTGCTGCTCGGCAGCGAAACAGCCGGCATGCTGCGCGACGCCGCGCTCTACGTCTGCGATGCGATTCCGGGTTGCCGCATGGTGACCCTGGAAGGCCAGGGCCACGGTGCGATGCTGGATGCGCCGGATTTCTTCGCCGCTAAAGTGATGGAGCTGATCGCTACTCCCAAGGGCTTTTCGTCCCATACGGCAGGCTGACACCCATCGCTTCGATCTCGTGAATCTTGCCTCCGCGAATTTGAAGATCGGCGCGACGCGGCGCTTACGTATGCGACGCGATTCCGATTCTCCCAGGCCAGGGGCACGGTGATCGCTACTCCCAAGGGCTTTTCGTCCCATACGGCAGGCTGACGCCCATCGCTTCGATCTCGTGAATCTTTCCGCCGCGAATTTTGAAAATTTCGCCCGCTTGCAAATTCGACGTGCCGCCGTTCATGTGCACCACGCCGACTCCCGGCACGCCCTTGATCTGGATGTCATGCACCACGCCGCGATGTTGGAACATCGGAAACGCGTAGACTAATCCCTTCTGTTCGTCCACCAACCCGAGCCGCCGCGGCCACAGACGCGTGATGAAACTGAGAATCTGGCTGTCCACTTGTGCGGTGCAGGTTAAGGTGCCCAGAACGGCCATCGCGTGGTCGTCTTCTTTTGACCCCATGGGAACGGGCGTCGCGTTGTGCGTGGTCTGGCCGCCGTTCTCGTGCCGCTCGCAGTCTTCGGCGAAAGGAGCCAGTTCGCCATTGCCATGCTCGATAGCCTCGAAGTACGAATTGGCCGCATTGATCATGTCTTCACGCGGCGTGCGCTCCGACCGCGGAACATCGGCGAGGAACGCGGCGCGCGGCGTGATCAGGTTTTGCATACGATCGGCTCGCATATTGCGTGCCAGCACGTGTTCGATTTCAGTGATCTCGCCATCGATCACCTTGAGCCGCAGCGCGATGATCAATGGGCGGTTGTTTTCCTTCATCACGCCGTAGAAGCCCACCTGGTTGGATTCCGGATCGACGGCGTAGATCTTGAAGGTGGTGGGCGCTTCCGACGCTCCTACCCACAGGCCGTCGCCGATGCGAATTTCGGCGGTGTTTTCGGTGAATCGCACGCCTTTCGACAGCGGCAGGCCGGACGGATCGTGCTTCACCAGCGCGGCCAGATACTGATCGGTGAGCGCGATCATGCACGCGCGATCGCAATGCTTCGATTCGGCAAACGACGTTCCGGCAAACGCGGCAAATAGGGCGGCAGCGGCAGTCCAGTGTTTGAGCAAGTCGGTATCTCCGGGCACCGATTATATCCCGTCAGGGCCGGCCGCGAAGGCGGTTGATTTGGCGGCGATCCCGCTTGGATGGCCGGCCTTCGGTCGCCGTTTCGTAACGCGGCATGGCCTTGCGCTCTTCGGCCAGTTTCAAACGCAACTCACGGCTGGCTTCCGTTTCGCGATACAGCGTCTGCGCAACCGGCGCGGGGCCGCGCATATCACTCAAGAGCAGGACCTCGATCTGAAACTCGCCGCTGTCGTTCTTCACTCGCAACAGGTCGCCCACGCGGATCTCACGCGCGGGCTTGACGTGCTGCCCGCTGGCTTCTACTCGGCCGAGCTCGCAGGCCCGCGAGGCGAGCGAGCGCGTTTTGAAGAACCGGGCGGCCCACAGCCACTTGTCGATCCGGATGCTGGTCATTACTAAACCGGCACGCCGGCCATGCGGGCGATGGCTAACGCATTGGATTCGGTTGTGACTCCGGGCTTCAAGCGATAATCGAAATCCATCGGATCGCCTTCGGTTCTCGATCCCATGTGTACATTCACCGCGCCGGGAATTTCAGTCAGCGCCAAATCATGCGTCGATAACGCGCCGACGGCGCCTTGGTTGACCAAAGTGCGAACAACAGCTTCGGCGGCGATGCGGCGGTCGCGCGAATTGGTTCCGGAGAAGATCTCGTCCACCAGAAATAGCACGGGCCGGTCGGGAACTGCCGATTCGATGGCCTGCCGCAGCCGGTCTACTTCAGCCAGGAACTTGGACTTTCCGTTCAGCAAGGAATCGACGATGGAGAGCGACGCGAAAATCGAAAGGCCGGACAATCGAAGCGCTCGAGCCCGCACCGGCGCGCCGGCAAAGGCGAGCACGGCGTTCAATCCGATGGCGCGGAGCAGCGTGCTTTTTCCCGACATGTTTGATCCACTGACGATGTAGAACGGCGATTCTGTGCTGAGCTCGATATCGTTTGCGACGCACGAATTACGCGGCAGCAGCGGGTGGCCGAGCTCGCTGGCCTGGAGGCACGCTGAGCCATCGGCGATTTCGGGAAAGGCATTCTCCGGATTCTCGTAACCATAGGCGGCCAGCGCGTTCAACGCTTCGAATTCCGCCCACGCTTCCAGCCACGTTCTGAGCGCTGAGCCATGCTTTCTTTGCCAGCGCTCCACCGCCATGCACAATTGCGTGCCGGCCAGGAACAAGCGCGAGGGACCGGCGAACCACTCCTTGTCCCGTTCACCCAGTAAATGGAGCAGGCGTTCCAGTTTGCGGACGGACCGGGAACCATCGCGAACCTGTTCGGAAAGCTGGCGCAGCTTGGCCGATCGAAACTGCTCTGTTTCCAGAAGCCGGAGGCCATCGCGCAATACGCTGGTCTCGATAGAGACGACGCGCAGCGATTCCGCGATTCGATTCACGCGGCCGCGGAAGACAAGTCCGACGGCGGTGTGAAACGCAATCAACGGAGCGGACCACGTCGCGACGACGATCCAGGGGATCATGCCCAATAAACCACTGACAACGATGGCGGCCAGCAGCGCCGACGTCACCGCCGCGATGGCCGGTAGCCAGCGTGGGAACGAAAGACGCGGAGAATTCAGCCAATTGTCGAACGTGTCATGGCGCGATTCCAGAAACTCGAACTCGCCCAGCGTCGCGACTTTTTCCCGAAGATCGGTTCTCTCTTTCAGTTCCCGGACGGCTTCCTGACGCAGAAGCGTTTCTTCGAGGGCGGGAACCTCCAACAAGTAATTGGCTAGCCCGCGCCTGCCGATCGATGTCCGGGCGATGCAAAGCATCTGGAAAAGAGAACCTTCTCCAAAGAGGTCTAAATCAGAAGCGTAGACGTGACTCGGTTCGTTGAATTCCTCTCCCGTGGATCCAGAATGAACCCAGTTTCCCTGGATGCGTTCGATGGCCCGATCATAAAATCGCTTCAAGCGCCATAGGCGGGATTTCGATTGGCGAGCTTGTCTGAGACGCCGCGCGGATGCCGCCGCCACGGGAATCGGGAGGGATGGCCAGAGAAAAGAGAGTTGTCCGCGAAAGGCATAAAGGCTGAGCGCGAGAAACAGACCGAGGGCAATCGCAAGGGTCCCGACGGGTAGCGCCTGGGGCCATCGGAGCTGGGCCAGGGCTGCCTGCAACTCTACAAGCCTGCCTTCGTACTGGAGTACAACATCTTTAAAAGTCACGTTATGTTAATGATACCGTAGAAATCCTCATCTACTGCATCAGCAGTTTGGCGGCCAATTTCCAAGTAATTTACCGTAGTACCTATCTTGCAGGTACTCTACTGCCGATAAGGAGTACTGCGAGGGCTTATTGAGTAGTATCTCCATTTTCCTATGTGAGTCGCAGCCGATCGTTGTCGAGGGGCTGCAAAAGGTGCTCGCCGAGACCAACGATCTTTGGTTTGCAGGCGCAGTGTCCCGGCCGGCCGACGCGCTGGATGCGATCCAGCGAATCCATCCTAACATTGTCCTGATTGACGGAAGCTCGGGCTTGACTGCCGCATTGCGGCTATTGGGCCACCTGAAGGCGGCCGGGCCGATTCACCCTGTCCTCTGGGTGGTGGATTTGCCCGAGATGGATGCTTTCCGGGCCTTGCAGATGGGCGCGCGCGGCATCGTCAAGAAAACCCTGCCGACAGCCACGCTCATCGAGTGCCTGAGAGAGGTGGGGGCCGGACAAATCTGGATGCAGGAATCCGATCAGGTTGCTGAGTTCCTGCAGCGCAAGGACTCCTCGCGTTTGACGCCGCGGGAGAAGGAAGTGGTGCGCTTGATTTGCCGGGGTCTTCGCAATAAACAAATTGCTGAGAATCTGCATATTACGCCGGGTACGGTAAAGGTGCACTTGATGCACATTTTCGAAAAGACGGGGCTGAAGGATCGTCTGGCGCTGGCCGTGCATGGCCGCGATCTGGTGGGCGTGGAAGAACAGGCTAGCGACGCCGCCGTGGTGAGTTAGTAAACTACAGTCGGGAAATGATCTGCCCGGCGATATCCTCGCAGTGCTCCACGTAGCCGGCAATTAGTTCGGCAAGCGTGATTGGCTCCGCGATCCCGATGCGGCACGGCACCCCCAACTTGCCTTCGGGCATGCGCCGCAGCAAATGAACCAGCAGCCTGTTCAGCGAAACCCAGAGATCCACCGTCTGCGTCCACGGGAAATCCGTATATTGGGCGGCTGCGACTTCAGCCTCACCGGGATAACCGGCGGCCGTCAGCGTCGATTCCGTCAACACCCGAGCGAACCACTGTTGATGGGCCATGGCGCAGTCAATCAAATGGCCCAATGCCTCCTTACGTGTCCAGGCCCTACGCTTGAGCCGCTGATCGCCGTACGAATCCGAGTAGCTGTTCAGGTGCCCGGCTGTGCTGTCCAGAAGATCCTGGAGCGCCCGGATGCTGGGTTCGAGCGACGGCGCGGCCGGCGGCATGGAAGGAGCCTCGTCCCACGGCGACGGGCGTTCGATGGGCCGCTGGGTGATTCCGCGCGCTGGCGGCTCTCCTAATCCTTCGTCTCGCAGCGCCGCGCGATACGTGTCGTAGTCCAAACCGTGCTTCCGCAAAAGCTTTGCCGCGGTGCAATCTTCTATTCGAAGCATCCCGAGCAACAGGTGCGGCGTATCGATGATCATATGCTGCAGGGCGTCGGCTTCTTTGGCGGCTAGAACCAGAACCTGCTTCGATTCGTCGCTCAGCGGAACATCGATGGTGGGAGAGCCCGGATCTTGCTGCGGCGCGCTTTGCTCCACGTGCCGCCGTATCGCCTCCGCCGCGCCCGGGGAAATTTGCGATACCCCGCGCTGGTCGTCGCGCAGCAAGCCCAGCAGCAGATGCTCAGGATTTACTTGCCCGGAGTGCAACAGCGTGGCTTCGTGTCTTCCCCAGAAGACCGCTCGCCGCGCGTGTTCGCTAAAGCGCTCAAACATGGTCCACAGTTTCCCGATAGCGCTGGTAATCCATTCCGTGCTGCCGAAGCAACTTCGCGGCCGTACATTCTTCGACGCGAAGCAGGCCAAGCAGCAGGTGCGGCGTATCGATCGTCTTAGGGTGCAAAGCTTCGTATTCTTCTGCGGCGAACAGGAGTGCGCGTTTGGTGTCTACGCTGAGCGGCAGATCCCCGACTGTGGGAATTCGCTCGTGGCCGGGAGACGCCAGCCGCTCCAACTCTTGTCGAATCTTCTCCGGCGCCCCAGCGCTGAGCTGGCTGGCAATACCGGGGTCTTCCCGCAAGATGCCCAGCAGCAGATGCTCGGTCATGATCCATGGACAACGAAAATCGTGAGCTTCTCGCAACGCGAAAAAGACCGCCCGGCGGGCACGTTCGCTGTATCGCTCAAACATGACGATCCTCCTTCCTGCTCAACACTGGTGTCTCAACCCTGGAATTCAACCCAGGCGCGCGAGAATCCGGCGCACGAAATCCTGGCAATGTGTCACGTAAGCTTCCATCAGCCTGAGCAGGGGCACCGGCTCCGCACTCCCTATCCGGCATGGTGCGGCAAGCTTATCTTCGGGAATCCGCGGCATCGTGTGAATCAGCAACCGGTTCAATAAGACCCACAAATCCACCGTTTCCGCCCATGGGAAATCGGCATAATGCTGGACCGCGATGGCATCGTCTCCCGGGAATCTAGGCACCGTTAGTCTCGATTCCATCAGAGCCTGAGTCACCAATTGCTGATGCACGATCGCGCGATCGATCAAATGCCCCAGCGCGTCTTTGCGGGTCCAACCATTGCTGCTCAACTTCTGGCTGCCATAGGTCTCCGCATGCGCGCGCAGACGGCCCTCCGTGTCGTCCACCAGCCGCTGCAGGGCGGAGGCGGCCGGATCTAGAGACGTCCCGAGCGGCACGGCCGGGATTGGCGAGAGCGGCTCTTCGGATGGCGGCTCAGCGACCATCTTCCGATAGCGTTCGTACACCATTCCATGCTTTCGCAGCAGCTTCGCCGCCAGACCTTCTTCGACTCGCAGCAGCCCCAGTGCGAGGTGCGGCGCGTCTATGTGCTTGTGGTGCATCGCTTCGGCTTCTTCGGCCGCGCAGGCCAGCGCGCGCTGCACTTCCTCGCCAATCGGCATGGCTACCGACGTGGGCAGGCGTTCTTCTTTGGGTGGCGCAAGCTGCTCCAGCTCTTTTCGAATCGCCTCCGCTGCGCCCGGGTTGAGTTGGATCGCCACAGTCTTGTCTTCGCGCAGAATGCCGAGCAGCAGCTCTTCACCGGTAATTTCCGATGTGCCAAGCGCACTGGCTTCATAGCGCGCAAAAAAGATCGATCGCCGCGCGCGCTCGGTGTATCGTTCGAACAAAGGTTGGCCTTTTGCCTATTATCTCGCGATGCCATCGGCCGCAACGCATTTCGGGCTGGAGCGGGCCCGACATACGACGCCATGGGCCGGCACACTGCCGAATCGCGGCTGAAACCAGCAGCCCGAGCTACGGGCGTTAACAACCTCCGGCCCGCCAGTTCATCCAGAGCCACTGTACGGCCCAAGACTTCCACTTTCGCCGGTTTTACCCTTTCAGCTTTTCCGGCGCGCCCGGCTTGAAGTACGCTGGTATATGACTGCTGATGGACGATAAGACGATACTGGAAAAATTACGCGAAATCTGTTTAGCCTTGCCGAAAACCAGCGAAACCACCACCTTCGGCCATCCCACGTTTCAAGTGGGCACCAAGACCTTTACGGTTTTGGAAACGTATAAGGGCGTTTTGTCGATATGTGTGAAGGTGGGCAAAAAGATGCAACCGGTGTTCCTGGAAGACGTGCGTTTCTACCGTACGCCTTACGTCGGCCAGCACGGCTGGGTTTCGCTGCGCGCCAATACTAAACTCGACTGGACCGAGATCCGCGATCTCGTGGAAGGGAGTTACCAGTTGGTGCACATCAAAAAGAGGCGCAGGTGACCGGAGAGACCCAGTGAAAGCCGAGCTGGCTGGCCGCCGCATCGCCGTTGCCAGCATGCTGGTGAGCGCTGGGCTGGCGGCCGCGAAAATCACTATCGGCCTCCACGCCTCCTCCACCGCTACGGTTTCCGATGGTTTGGAATCCGCGGGCGATGTACTCACGTCCGGGCTCGTGCTGCTGGGATTGATTGTCGCCTCCAAGCCGCCCGATAGCGAACATCCCTACGGCCACGGGCGGCTGGAAACCGTCAGCGCGCTGGTGGTGGGAATGGTCCTGGCGGCCAGCGGCGTCCTGATCTCGTTTGAATCGCTCCACCTGGCGCGCGGCTCCAGCCGTTCGCCCGCTGCTTACGCGGTGTGGCCGCTGATCGCCTCCATCGTCATCAAGTGCATCATGAGCAATGCAAAATGGCGCTATGGCCGCAAGATTCAAAGCTCCGGGCTGGTGGCCGACGCCTGGAACGATACCGTCGACATTCTCTCGGGGACTACTGCGCTGCTTGGGCTCGGCCTCACTTTGATCGATCCGGAAAAATTCGCCGCAGCTGACCGCATCGGCGGGTCCGCCGTCGGCATTATCGTTATTTTCCTGGCGGTACGCGTGGTGCGTGACACCATGCTCCAGCTCATGGACACCATGCCGGATCCGGTAGCGATGGATCGCATTCGCAAGACTGGCCTGGCCGTTCCAGGCGTACTTGGCATCGAAAAATGTTTCGCCCGCAAAACCGGTTTGAAATGGCACGTGGACCTGCACCTGGAAGTGGATCCCGCGATGAGCGTCTACGAATCGCACGAAATCGCGACGCAGGTGAAGGAGAAGATCCGCGCCGAGGTGGATTGGGTGGCCGACGTGCTGGTTCACGTGGAGCCGCACATGCTGGGTACAATCTCAGTTGGGCCGCCCGGAGCGCGTTCCCACAAGCCGAATGGAAAATCGTGAATTCGCGCGGGTACTGGCCGAAACCGCGGACCTGATGGAGATTGCGGGCGAAGACGGCTTTCGCATCCGCTCCTATCGCAACGCCGCTTCGGCCATCGAAGGCTACCCGGAGCGCGTCGACGATATTCTGGCCAACCCCGAACGTAAGGTCACGGAGATCCCGGGTGTCGGCAAAGGTATCGCGGGCGTGCTCGATGAGCTTTCCAAACGCGGCTCGTTTGAAAAGCGTGACTCGCTGCTGGCGCAGTTCCCTCCTACGTTACTCGAGCTCTTTAAGATTCAAGGCCTGGGCCCCAAGGGCATCGCGCTGGTCTACCAGCATCACAAAGTAGCCACCATCGATGAACTGGAGCGCATCTGCAAGGAACAGAAGCTGCGCGAGCTGCCTCGCATGGGCGCCAAGCTGGAAGAGAAGGTGCTGAAATCCATCGCGCAATATCGCCAGCGCACCGGCCGGTTTTTGCTCAACTTCGGACAAAAGGTGGCCGGAGAATTGATTCCGTATCTTTCTGAAACCGGCGGCATCGAAAAGATCGAGGCCGCGGGCAGTCTTCGCCGCGGCAAGGATACTATCGGCGATCTTGATCTTCTGGTCACTGGTCCCGGCGCGCCCGCGGCACTCGAGCGTTTCGTCCAGCATCCTAAGACTCACACCGTTCTCGGCAAAGGTCCCAACAAGGCTAGCATCCAATATGGACTCGAAGGCCTGCAAGTGGACCTGCGCGCGCTCCCACATGAAAGTTACGGCGCTGCGATGCAGTATTTCACGGGCAGCAAAGAGCACAACATCCTGGTGCGCAGCCGCGCATTGAAACTTGGCCTGACGCTCAACGAATACGGCCTTTTCAAGCTTGAAAATGAGGAGCGCGTCGGCGGCGAAACGGAAGAGGAGATTTACGCCGCGCTCGGCTTGGCCTGGATTCCACCCGAGCTGCGCGAAAACTGCGGCGAGATCGAGGCCGCCGTCCTTGATCAAACGGCGACGAGCCACCTGCCCAAGCTGATCGAGCTCGCAGACATTCGTGGCGACCTGCACATGCACACCACCGAAACCGACGGCCGCGCCACGCTCCAAGAAATGGCCGAGGCCGCGCGCGCGCTCGGCTACGAATATATCGCGATCACCGATCATTCCAAAGCGCTGGCCATGGCGAATGGGTTGGACGAAAAGCGGGCGGTCGCTTTCGCCAAACAGGTTCGCGAGCTGAATCGCGCGGGGCTTCCGCTTCGCATTTTTTCCGGCCTGGAGTGCGATATTCGCCGCGACGGAGCCATGGACCTGGCCGAAGACGCTCTGGCCGAGCTCGACATTGTGGTCGGCAGCGTGCACAGCCATATGAATCTGGAAGCGACGGAGATGACGGATCGGCTGATGCGGGCGCTGGAATCGCCATCGCTGCGCGTCATGGGTCACCCCACTGGCCGGATTCTGCTGAATCGCGATCCATTCCCCTTTGATTTTGAGCGTGTGGCGTCGGAAGCTGCGCGCCGCAACGTGTATCTGGAAATCAACGGCAGCCCGGAACGCATGGATCTTTCGGGCGCGATGGTCCGCACGGCCAAAGCGCTGGGCGCGAAGTTCGCCATTTGCACCGACGCGCATCAGACCAAGCATCTCGGCATCAACATGCCGTTCGGCGTGGTCACTGCTCGCCGGGGGTGGCTGGAAGCGCGCGATGTCCTGAACACGCTGCCGCTGGACGAGTTCGAAAAGACCATTCACAAATCATGAAAATCATTTCTTCGGTCGAAAAACTCAACAACAAGCTGTTCACCGTTTCGGAAGATCATGCGGTGGATCCCAGCGGCTTTGAGATCAAGCGCTTCATCGTGTATCATCGCGGATCGGCCGTCATGATGCCGGTGGATGAACGCAGGCGCGTTCTTCTGGTCCGGCAATTTCGTCTGCCGGCGCAGCGCTTCTTGTGGGAGCTGCCTGCGGGCTCCATCGATCCTGGCGAAAAGCCGCTCCAGACGGCCAAGCGCGAGCTGAAGGAAGAGACGGGCTACCGCGCCAAGAACTGGAAAAAGCTCATTTCGTTCTTTCCCAGCCCCGGCTTTCTGACCGAGAAGATGACCATCTTCCTTGCGACCGGCCTTACCGCCGGCGTGGCCACGCCCATGGGCGATGAACGCATCGAAACCCGCTGGTTCAGCGCGAAAGAAATCGAGGCGGCTATTGATGAGGGCGAAATCGTGGACGCAAAAACCATGCTCGGATATTTTTTCTGGAAACGCTCTCAGCGCAAGGGTTAAGAGGGGATCCATTTGCTTCGACAAGGTCACTCTTTGTGACGCGTCGGACAGCCGGTCGTACGGTGGCTTTCTCGCATGATCAAAATGAAACGTTATCCGGTGATCATCGAGCAAACAACAACCGGCTATTCAGCCTATTCGCCAGATGTTCCCGGATGCGCTGCCGACGGCGATACTCCCGAGGAAACGCGCAGCAACTTCCAGGCTGCATTGGCCGAGCATTTTGAGGCTATGCGTGAAATCGGAGAAGCGATCCCCGAACCCCATTCTTCGGTCGACTATGTAGAGGTCGCCGCATAACAGCAGTCCCCTGAAAAAAACATTCTGGCGCGCCACTGTCGTATCCTTAGTAGCAATGGCTACACGAAAGAAAGCTGAAGCAGAGAAGGAACAACCGAAGGAGGCGGCTGTCAAGGAGAGTCCGAAGGCCGCATCGGCCCCGAAGGCTACGCCGCCTAAGAAGAAAATCGGAAAGCTGGTGAAGAAAGATAAGAAGCGATTGCCGCGCAAGGAAAAGAAGCAGGCCAAAAAGAAGCTGCTCAACTCTGCGCCGTAGGCTCCGCCGGGCGAATCATCGAGTGGCGCGCGCTTGGCCGTCACTCGGCCGACGAAAACTGGGTGGATACGTCGCCCGTAAAGCTGACCGTTCCGACATGCGTGAGCCGGCTTTGCAAATCCGCCCAAATTTCGCCGCCCATGGCGGTCCAGCGGCGGCAGAAGCTGAAATCCTCGCTCAAGTAGGTCCCAGTCTGTTCGTCGATCATGCAGTTGAAGAGGGCGCAGCGCCAGGGGCTGCCACTCAGCTTGTTGTCCGGCTTGTGATCGTGCGCATAACGCAATTCCGGATAGCGCTCCAGCATGGCCAGCAGCACCTCGCGCCGGATCATCAGAAACCCCGTCCCGGCGAAGCTCACGCGCGCGAAGCCGTTGCGCATTTCAATCTCTTGGGCATTCTCGAACTCCACCATGTAAGAGAGCGCCGCGGACTCGAGCGGCGTGCGTCCGGCATGCACGGAGGCGGCAATTTTGGGCCAATCCAGATGTTTGATCGGATAAATGGCGGCCGTCATGGCGGCGTCGAAATCCAGCAGGCGAAAAACCTGCTGCGGTTCGAACCCGATATCGGCGTCGATGAAAAGCAAGTGGGTGGCGGCTTCGTTCTCGAGAAAATTGGCCACGATATTCTGCCGGGCGCGCGTGATCAGCGCGTCGCTGCCGGCCATCTGAACGCCAATGCGGATGTCGCGCTGCTGGCAGGCGAGCACCAGCTTCAATAGCGACGCGGTGTAGAGATCGGTGACCTGCCTGCCGTAACAGGGAGTGCCGATGATTAGGTAAGGCGAAGTGATAGCGGGCACGAAGGCTTAACGATCCAGCACGAAATCAAGAGAGCTTTCATGGTAACTCGCGGAGCCCGTGCCTTCCAAGGAATCATACAGCCTGATCGCGGAAGGGCGTGGAAGCGGTCGTCGCACAATCGGGAAAGGTGCAGTGGTCACGGCTTTCCCCCTACATCGCGGACAGGCAGCGGCGACGGCGCTCGACCGCACTCGGACGACCGGCTCTTTTGGCGTTCGGGTTGGCCCGCTGGTGGGCGATTGCGAATGCGGCCCGCGCGCGCCTGCTGTGAGCCGTTTTAGCGAATGTTAATCCTAAGCACGGCGTCTGAATGCTCGTGGCGCCAGCGCCAGTACGCTCGCTGATCGGCCTCATTGATCCGGTCGAAAGTCCTGTATCTGCGATGGTTCTCTCTGATCCATATCCGATAGGCCCGATCCTCGCGCCGGTCCCAATGGTGGTCATCGTTGTGGTCTCGATCGTGGTAAACACGATCATCGGCTCGCAGAGCGGCCGGGGCCAAGGCCAGCGGCGCTGTCAGGGCGGCGCTCAATAATGCGGCATTCCAGAAACGGCGCATAGAATCCTCCGCATTTCGGCGGAGCAATCCGCGGGCCACGCCGTTGGTCCTGCGCCCTCTAGGATTTCGAGCGGCCGTGCAGAATCGGGGAAGTAAATTCGAACTGGGTGTCCGGTAATAACACATAGGTAAGCACTGCCGAAAGCGGATGCATCAGTCCGGCCAGCAAAAATACCGGCGCGTAGCTGAAGTGCATCACGACGTAGCCGGTACCGAGGTTCGCCAGCGCGCCACCCACTGCGCCGCCCATGCCGGAGAACCCGGTGACGGTCCCGACCTCGCGCGCTTCAAACAAATCAGTTGGAATTGTTTGCAGGTTTGCCACCCACATGCCATGCCCGAAGGTGATGGCGCAGGTAGCCGCGATGGCCAGGGCGGCGGTGGGGACGAACGGTGCGGCCATCGCGATCGGAAGAATCGCGGCGCCCAGGGCCATCGTAAATTTGCGAGCACGCGGGAGCGTCCAATCGGATTGCATCAGGCGACCGGAGAGCCATCCGCCGAGCAGGTAGCCGATGCCCCCGAGCGCGAAAGGAACCCAGGCGTATTGGCCCACCATCGCGAGATCGAAGCCGCGCTCGCGCCGCAGATAATCGGGCAGCCAGAAGATGATGAAGTAAATCACGGGATCGGTCAGGAAGCGCGTCAGGATCAGGGTCCAACAACCGCGGGCTCGCAACAGGGCGCGCCAATCCACGCGGGCTCGCCGCGTTTCCTCGGGCGGCGGCAGCAGCGGCTTCAGCGTCGCGTATTCCTCCGCGCGCAACCATCGATTCAGATTCGGCGGCTGATATAGGATCAGCCAAAGCGCCAGCCAGGCGATCCCGGCGAGTCCGGTGAACACGAACGCACTGCGCCAGCCATAGCGCAGAGTGATGAGCGCAACCGTCACCGGTGCGAGCGCCGAACCAAGCGATGTGCCGGCATTGAAAATCCCCATCGCGAGCGCGCGCTGCGTTGCGGGGAACCACGCGGCGATGGCTTTGGCCGCGGCTGGCCACGCCCCCGGTTCGCTCAAACCCAGCAGGAATCGATACGATCCCAGGCTCCATTTTCCGATCGCGAAGCCATGCAGCAACTGCGCGACGGACCAGCTTGCCATAAACACGGCGAAGCCGCGGCGGGCACCCAGCCGGTCGATGATATAGCCGCTGAACGCATACCCGATCCCGTAGGCGAACAGGAACGCCGACACGATATAGGAGTAATTTTCTTCGCTGAGCGAGAATTCGTGCTGGATCTCCACCGACACGATGCCGATGGCCTGGCGGTCCAGGTAATTCAGAGTGGTCGCCAGGCACAGCAGAAACGCGATGGCCCACGCGAGCTGCGGGATCTTCATCCAGTACGAGTGTAGCGGCGGATGGCGGTGGCGTGGCCGGTCTCGGGATCCACAGTGACGATTACGGCGTGCAGCTCGGCGCCCGCCTTGGCGTTTTCCAGGCGAATAGGCATGCCGGTGAGAAAACGGCGGATCGCCAAAGTTTTCTCCGATCCGATCACCGAATCGTACGGCCCCGTCATGCCGACGTCCGTTTGATACGCGGTCCCGCCGGCCAGGATGCGTTCATCGGCGGTTGGAACATGCGTGTGCGTTCCCACCATCGCCGAGACACGGCCGGCGAGATACCAGCCCATCGCCATCTTCTCGCTAGTCAGCTCGGCGTGAAAATCAACGAAACGAACCTTGACGGCCGGATCGATCGATTTCAGAATGCTGTCGGCCATTCGGAAGGGATCTTCGATAGCGGGCAAATGCACGCGCCCCTGCAAATCGATTACGGCCACCGGGACGCCGTTGCGCGCCTTGGTCACGAGCAGGCCGCTGCCGGGCAAGTCCGCCGGGTAATTGGCTGGGCGCAGCAGGCGCGGCGTGCGCGGCAGATAGTCGAAAATCTCTTTCTTGTCCCAGATGTGATTGCCGGAGGTGATAACGTCGAGCCCGAGCCCGAAGAGCTCCTCGGCGATCAGCGGCGTGATACCGAAGCCGCCCGCCGAATTTTCACCGTTGGCGATGGCGAGCTGGATCTTTTCCTCGGTAATGATCTCTTGCAGGTATCGAGCGACCAGAAGGCGGCCGGGCGACGCAAAGATGTCGCCAATGAATAAAATGTTCATCAGATTGAAGGCTGGCCCGTCGCGTGAGCGCGACTGCGACCCAAAGAAAGAAAAAGAGGAGCGCAGCTTTACAGCGGAATCGGCTCCCGTCCTTGACCCCAGAGACCAGGGCGGAGCCCTCCGAGCGTCTTTAGGCTTCTCCAATGACGGCTTTTACACCGCCGGAGCTTGCACACCAACGCATAAACCGAGACGGACCCCTAGACAATTGACTGTCGGATCAATTTAAGGAAACCGATTCCCAAACTGAGCAGAAACGCTCCTTGCGCAATGATACCAGAGGCGCCCCGGCAAAGCGAGAAGATTTGTGGATTCCGGCCTCAAACAGACCGACGGAGCTGGTTGTACTAGGGCCTTCTTTTTAGCAACTTAGGTGTAGGACCTAATGCGAAGCTGGAGTACTATCATCGGCTCCCAACTCGGCGCGAATTTGGGACGCAATTCGGTTCGCGAAGGAGTCCACTTGGTTCAATTCCGGCCCCTCCACCATCACTCGCGCCAATGGCTCGGTGCCGGAAAACCGTACGAGGACCCGCCCAGAATCGCCGAAAGCAGCTTCGGCCGCGCGGATCTCAGCCGCCACGGAAGGCACGTCCTCCAGGCGCTTCCGCTCCTTGATGCGAACGTTTACTAAGCGCTGCGGATATATCTGAATCTCTTTAGTTAATTCATCCAGACCCGCGCCAGATTCGCGCATCACCTCAAATACGCGCAATGCGGTCAACATGCCGTCTCCGGTGGTGGCGTAGCGGCGAAAGATGATGTGGCCGGATTGTTCGCCCCCGAGCACCGCTCCACGCCGCAGCATCTCCTCCAGCACGTATTTGTCGCCCACGGGTGTTCGGATCATGGCGATCCCATGGGCACACAATGCCCGTTCCAAGCCCAGATTCGACATTACTGTAGCCACCACGATCGGCGGATGGCCGTCGACGGTAAGTTGCCCATGCTCCTTCAAATAGCAGCTGGTGAGAAACAGCACGGCGTCGCCATCAACGATCTTTCCCGATCGGGCGACGAACAGCGCGCGGTCGGCATCGCCATCGAACGCCACGCCAACGTCCGCCTTTTTTTCGAGCATGGCCGCCTGCAAAACTTCCAGGTGAAGCGAGCCGCAGTTCAGGTTGATGTTGCGGCCGTTCGGTGAGCAATGGATGCAATGCACTTGCGCGCCTAGCCGTTCGAAAAGTTCTGGTGCGAGGGAGGAAGCCGAACCGTTCGCGCAATCGGCGACAATCCTCATTCCGTCCAATCGGCCGGGGAGCGTGGCGGCCAGATGATCTATGTATGTGCGATCCAGGCCGGTATTTACCGCGAGCGGCGCGGGCGGTGAATAGGCGCCTTGATCGAGCAGCGCAAAAATCTCCTTCTCCAGTGATTCTTCCTGCTCGTCGGGTAACTTGTAGCCCGCGTGACCGATCAGCTTGATGCCGTTATCCTGATACGGATTGTGCGAGGCCGAAATCATCACGCCTGCGGCGAATGGCCTGTTCTTGGCAAGATAGGCGACGCCGGGCGTGGTGGTTACGCCTGCGAACTCCACCTTTACCTGATGCTTTGCCAACCCAGCCGCCACTTCCGCCGCAAGCCATGGCCCCGATTCGCGCGTGTCCATTCCAATTACAACCTGTCCAATTACAACCTGTCCAACTACAACCTGTCCAACTACAACCTGTCCAACTACAACCTGTCCAATTACAACCTGCCCGGTTTCGGAAGGGCGATCCTGTTTCGACTCGGTTACCCAACGGCCCAACGCCGCGCCCACCGCCTGCGCGGTCTTCGGATCGAGCGGCGACTGGCCGGCCAATCCGCGAATTCCGTCGGTTCCAAAAAGCGTCCGTGCCACTAAGGGGCACCCCCGTTCGTAATCTTTTCCAACGTCACCTGCACGGTAATATCGGCGGGTGCAGCCACCAGCCTTACCTGTGGATCGCCGATGTTCAAGTGCGTGTGAAAGGTCTTCTCTCCACTGACACCGCTCAAATCCATTGGATCGGTTTTGATCAGATGGATGGCCTGTACGCGATCCTGGGCGCCGCGAATCTGCACCTTGGCGGGATTGAATTGCTGGCTTGCGATGTGATAACCCTGAGGCAGGTTCGTGAAAGTCGGCTGGACGGACTCTTCCTGGACGATGAGCTGGTCAAAATGCAGCGTGAGCTGCGAAGGGACCGCGCGATAAAAGACCACTCCGGTGGGCAGATTGAGATTGCGCCCGCGGATGCTGTAGGTGCGCTCCCCGGCGCGAGCGTCGGACAAGTCCAGCACCACGGCCACCGCCGAAAGATTGTCGCGCGTGAGGCTGCCCGAAGGGCCGCGAACTTCCAGACGCACATGATCGGGCAGGTTGCCCTCAATGTCCAGGTCGCCCCGCAGATTCCTGAAGTCCACCGGAACCGAGAGCGAGGTGGCCACTTCCGGCTCGTGCGCCACCGCGACCCAGAGCGCGATGGCAATGAGCAGGGAAAGAAGCTTCCAACCCAGATTGCGAGTGAGGAGCTGTTTCATGCGCTGGTCTTATTGCCAATCACTGTGACGATCTTCATGGGCGATCATAATGGACGATCATAATGGACGATCCAGGCTGGATTGCTGCACGGCCGCTCCGCCGCGGGCCGCCGGCGCCGCGCTGCGTTTTTCTTCACGCTCCAATCGTTCCGAAAGCAGATGTTCCACGCGTTCCAGAGGAACATCCAACTCAATTTCCCCGAATACCGCCACTGATACTTTGCCCGTTTCTTCGGAAACCACGATCGCGATACAATCCGATTCCTCGCTAATTCCTAGCGCGGCGCGGTGACGGGTGCCGAGTTCGGTGACTAATAAGGGATTGGTGGTCAACGGCAGGAAGCAAGCCGCGGCGGAAATCCGGTCGCCCTGGATGATCACCGCGCCGTCGTGCAATGAGCCGCCCGGATGAAAAATGGAACACAGCAAATCGCGCGAGACCTGCGCGTCCAGGCTGACTCCGCTCTCGATGAAGGTGCGCAGGCCGATTTTGCGCTCGATCACGATCAATGCGCCTACTTTGGTCTGCGCCAGGCGGCCGACCGCCAGCACCACTTCCTGGCTGAGCTCGCGGCGCTCCAGTTGGCTGATTCCAAGGAAAGGTCTGCGGCCCAGGCGCGCCAGTGCTCGTCTCAGTTCGGCTTGAAACATCACGATCAGCGCGATGGGGGTGTACGGAAAAAGGGTGGCTAAAATCGTGTGCAGCAACTCCAGCCGCGCCCAAACCGAGGCGGCATAAATGAGTCCGAGCACGCAGATCCCCATGAGAACGTGAACCGCGCGGCGGCCGCGGATGATCAGCAGGAGTTGATAGACGAGAATGGCGACAATGACGATGTCAAGCGCCGCGGTGATGGTGAGTGGCGGTAGATCCGAGAACGTGGCTGGTAAGTAACGCCCCATGCATCGATCCTTATTGTACCAAGCCTGTCAAGGAGATACGGGCGGTTTCCGAATTGCTTGACACAGTCTCGAAACGGGCGCATGCTTCCATAGTCTGGCTAGGGTAGTTAAACTATGAGAAGCGAACAGAACGCCGCACGCAGCGAGATCCCGCCGGGCACACTTTATATGCTGATCCTGCGGAGCCTGGCGCGGCTGGGCCCCATGCACGGTTATGGGATAGCGCAGCACATCCAGCAACTGTCGCGGGATGTCCTGCAGGTGGAAGAGGGTTCACTCTACCCGGCGCTGCAACGCATGCTGGTGAAAGGCTGGGTTGCGGGTGAATGGCGCCAGACGGAGAACAACCGGCGCGCTCGCTATTACAAGCTGACGGCCGCCGGCAAGAAACAACTCGGCATCGAAGTGGCGGAATTCGAGAAGGTGATGCGGGCGATCACCAACGTGATTCAGCCCGCGTGAAAGGGGATCGCCCGTGGAATGGTTCGGTGAACTGTGGCGCCGCACGAAATTCCTTTTCTATCGGCGCTGAATTCGAAGCCGATTTGCAAGATGAGCTGCGATTTCATCTGGAAATGAAGCAGGCGGAGTCTCGGGAGCGCGGCCTATCGGCTGACGAAGCTCGATCCATGGCTCTCCGCCAGGTGGGCAAGACCACGTTGCTGAAGGAGCGGAGCCGCCAGATGTGGATTTGGGGATGGCTGGAAGCGGCGGCTCAGGACACGCGGCACGTTTTTCGGATGATGCGCAGGAGTCCCGGTTTCACGCTGACAAGCGGTGCTGTCGCTGGCGCTCGGGCTGCGCGAACACGGTGGTATGCGGCGTTCTGAACACACTGCTGCTGAAGCCACCAGCCTACTCACATCCCGAGCGGGTTTATTTCGTTAATAACACCCGGTTTCCCACCCAGTCATTCCCCAATTATCGCGACTTGCGCGATCGCACCCGAACGTTTGAATCGCTCTTCGCCTACCGCATGGATACGATGGCACTATCGATCGGCGACCAGGCCGCGCAGCGTGTCTATGGATACGTAGTCACGGGAAACTATTTCCAATCCGTGGGAGTTCGGCCTGCGATCGGACGATTCTTTACAACGGCCGAAGATGGACATCCTGGCGCCAGCCCGTACGCGGTATTCAAATTTTATGAATGTTGCTTGGGCGGCAAAATCCTAACCATGCTCACGTACGGCGATTCGCCCATGGCGGAACAAGTGCCGCCGGAATGGCGGGGGAAGATTGTCCATGCGACGCTGATGGCCGGCGACAGCACTTGATGGGCGCCGACGTGCTGCCAGAGCAGTATGAACGGCCGAAGGGTTTCCACGTTCTGCTGGGCATCGACGACCCAGCGGAAGCGGAACGTGTCTACGAAGCGCTAATGGAAAACGGGAGCGCGCAAATGCCGCTCCAGCAGACCTTTTGGGCCGTCCGTTTCGGCGTTCTTGTCGACCAGTTCGGCGTGTCGTGGGAGATCAACTGCGAGCAAGCGCATTAAGCGTTTGTTGATACGCGTGCTAAAGTAACCGACTGCGAGTAACCTCCGTGGTGTTTTTAGCTACTCTAGCAGTAGGAGTGCTTCTCACCAGTGCTGGTTTTCGTTCGGGCCTCATTTGCGACCCTGCTGTTGGTATGTCTGCTCGGTTGTGCCAATCAAGATGGCAAGTCTAACAGAGCAAAGGGTGTTATGCCGCCCACGCCAGTCACCGTCGCGCAAGCCCAGGCCCGCGACATCCCCATTCAGGTTCGCCAGATCGGTTCGGTGGAACCAGTGGCGGTGATTGCGGTCAAGTCCCAGATCAACGGCGAACTCGACAAAGTATTCTTCAAAGAAGGCCAGGAAGTGAAGAAGGGGGACGAGCTTTTTGAGATCGATCCGCGTCCCTACCAACAGGCTTTGGATCAGGCGCAGGCCGCGCTTCAAAAGGATCTCGCCCTGGTGTCGCAGGCCGAAGCGAATGTGGCGCGTGACCGGGCCCAGGCGGCTAATGCCAAGGAACAGGCCAAGCGCTACGCTGGGCTCGCCGCCGAGGGCGTGATTTCCAAGGACCAGAACGATTCCTACCAGACCACGTCGCAAGTGCAGGATGAAGCCGTGCGAGCCGATCAGGCCGCCATCACCAGCGCGCAGGCATCGGTGGTTTCCGACCGCGCCGCCATTGAAACCGCCAAGCTGAATCTTTCGTATTGCTATATCCGGTCGCCCATCGAGGGCCGGGCGGGCAGTCTTTTGCTGCAAGCAGGAAATCTGGTGAAAGCGAACGATACCACGGCGATGGTGAACATCAATCAACTCGAGCCGGTGTATGTAACGTTCAGCGCACCCGAGCAACTTCTGCAGGAGATTCGCCGCTACAGCGGAGAACATGCGCTCACCGTCAGCGGCACCAGCGTTGCCGATGGTTCCAACCAGCCTGTCAGGGCCACGGGCCAGCTCAGTTTTATCGATAACACGGTGGATAGCACCACGGGCACCATCAAGCTGAAAGCGACTTTTCCTAACAGCGACCACGCGCTTTGGCCGGGCCAGTTCATTAATGTTGTCATGACACTGCGGACGCTGGACCATGCCACCGTGGTCCCCTCCGAAGCGATTCAGTCGGGACAACAGGGGCAATTCGCTTTTGTCGTGAAGCCGGACCAGACCGTAGAGACGCGCGTGGTTACGGTTGGCCAAACCGTGGATAATCAGATTGTTGTCGAGACCGGGATCTCGCCCGGTGAAACTGTGGTGACGGACGGCCAACTGCGGCTGTTCCCAGGCGCGCACATTCGCGTGGTTCCGCCGGCGAGAGCTGGCGCGGGGGCCTGATGAATCTTTCGGATTTCTTCATACGGCGGCCCATTTTTACAACGCTGACGGCGTTCGGCATTTTGCTGTTCGGCATCGTCGGTTACCGCGCTCTGCCGGTGGCTGCGCTTCCGAGCGTCGATTACCCCACCATTCAGGTGCAAGCAGCGCTGCCGGGCGCGAGTCCCGACACCATGGCTTCGTCGGTGGCTACTCCTTTGGAACGTCAGTTCTCTACCATCGCGGGAATCGACTCGATGAATTCGTCGAGTTCACTCGGTAGCACCAACATCACCATCCAATTCAGTCTGGATCGCAACATCGACGCTGCGGCGCAGGACGTCCAGTCGGCCATTGCCAAGGCCGGCGGTCTGCTTCCGCCCACCATGCCGCGGCCGCCGACGTTCAACAAGGTGAATCCATCGGATCAGCCGGTGATTTTCCTCGGCTTGAGTTCATCCACGCTGCCCATTTATACCGTGGACGAGTACGCCGAAACCGTGATGGCGCAGCGCATCTCCACCATCAGCGGCGTATCGCAGGTGCAGGTATTCGGCGGCCAGAAATATGCGGTTCGCATCCAATTAGATCCCGATAGCCTGGCCACCCGCGGCATCGGCATCGACGACGTACAGGCCGCCATCCAAGCCAACAACAGCAACCTGCCCACCGGAAAACTGTACGGCTCCAAGCAAGCGTTCACCATCGAATCCACCGGGCAATTAACCAACGCGGCCGAATACCGGCGCATGATCGTCACTTACCGCAACGGTAATCCGGTGCGGCTGGACGAACTCGGCAAGGTTCTGGATGATGTGGAGAACGACAAGATTCGGGCCTGGGTGAATGACGACCGCACTATCCTGCTCGCTGTCCAACGCCAGCCGGGCACCAACACCATTGACGTGGTGGACAGCATCCGGCGGCTCTTGCCCATCTTCCGCTCGGAAATTCCTCCGTCGGTGAATCTGGAAGTAGTCCATGACAACTCCACTTCCATTCGCGATTCCATCCAGGACGTGAAGTTTACTCTCACGCTGACCATATGCCTGGTGGTGATGGTGATTTTCGTTTTCCTGCGGAACATCTCGGCGACTTTGATTCCGGGCGTGGCGGTACCGCTTTCGATTGTCGGTACGTTCGCCATCATGTACCTGCTGGGCTACAGCCTCAACAATCTTTCCCTGATGGCGCTGACGCTATCGGTGGGGTTTGTGGTGGACGACGCGATTGTGATGCTGGAAAACATCGTGCGCCACATGGAACTGGGCGAAACCAGAATGGAAGCGGCATTTCGCGGGTCGCGCGAGATCGGATTCACCATTCTTTCCATGACCATTTCGCTGGTCAGCGTCTTCATCCCGGTGCTGTTCATGGGCGGCATCGTGGGGCGCTTGCTGCACGAGTTTTCGGTCACCATCGCGGTGGCGATTCTGGTGTCCGGTTTTGTTTCGCTCACCCTCACGCCCATGCTGGCCAGCCGTTTTCTAAAGCTGAACCACGATCGCCGCCACAGTTTTCTTTATAACGGGCTGGAGCGTTTTTTCCAGGGCGTGACGCATGGCTACGAACGTTCGCTGCTGGTGGTTCTGCGCCATCGCTTCGCGACGCTGATGGTTTTGTTCGGCCTTCTGGGTGGCACTATCTGGCTGTTTTTCGACATGCCGAAGGGCTTTCTGCCGAGCACCGACAGCGGCGTGCTGAATGGGATCGCGGTGGCCGGGCAGGACATCTCGTTCGATTCGATGGTGAATCACGTGTGGGCCGTAAAAAGGATTTTGGAACACGATCCGAACGTGCGCGGCGCTTTTGCGAATGTCAGCGGCGGAAATCAAGGGCAGATTTACATGATGCTGAAGCCCCGCGATCAGCGCGCGCTTTCGGCCGATCAGGTGCTGCAAGAGTTGCAGCCTAAGATTCTGGGCATTCCCGGCATTCAGGCGTTTCTGCAGAATCCACCGCCCATCACCATCGGCAGCAACAATACGCAGAGCCCGTATCAATTAACGCTGCAGGGCGCCGATCAGCACGAGATCTACCGTTGGGTGCCGATTCTGCTCGACAGAATGCGCACCTTACACGGCTTCATCAACGTGACCAGCGATCTGCAGATCGAAAGCCCGCAGATCACGCTGGATATCAATCGCGACCGGGCGGAGACTTTGGGGGTGACGCCGGATCAGATCCAGAATGCTTTGTTCACCGCTTACGGCACCAGGCAGGTATCCACCATCTACACGCCGTCCAACGAATACCAAGTGATTCTGGAAGTGGAGCCGCAATACCAGCGCAATCCGGACGCTCTTTCGAAACTGTACATCCATTCGGCCAAAGGAACGCTGGTTCCACTGGACACCGTGGTATCGGTCCACCGCACCGTGGGACCGCTGTCGGTGAATCACTTCGGCCAACTGCCGGCCGCCACCATTTCGTTCAATTTGCAGCCCGGCTTTGCGCTGGGCGACGCGGCCGCGGCCATTGACGACGTGATCCGGGATCTTCGCATTCCTCCCACCATCGCGCCTCTCTATCAAGGTACGGTGCAAGCCTTCCAGCAGTCCTTCCGCGGAATGTCGATTCTGCTGATCGTGGCCATTCTTGTGATCTACATGGTGCTGGGGATGCTTTATGAGAGCTTCATTCACCCAATCACCATTCTTTCGGGATTGCCGTCGGCGGTTTTTGGCGCGCTTCTGACGCTGAAGATTTTTCACAAGGAACTGGATCTGTACGCGTTTGTCGGCCTCATCATGCTGTTTGGCGTGGTGAAAAAGAACGCGATCATGATGATCGATTTCGCGATCGAAGCGCAGCGCGTGGAAGGGCGCCCTCCGTTCGACGCCATTTTCCAGGGCTGCATCCTGCGCTTCCGGCCTATTATGATGACCACTCTGGCGGCGCTGTTTGGCACGTTTCCGATTGCGCTGGGAATTGGCTCCGGCGCCGATGCCCGGCAGCCGCTGGGACTGGCGGTGGTAGGCGGCCTGCTGTTTTCGCAGTTCATCACGCTCTACATTACGCCGGTGGTTTATCTTTATCTGGAAGCTTTGGCGCGAAGGTTTGGAACCATTCGCATTTGGAGCCGCCGCACACCGCCCGCCCGCATTCCCGACGCGGTTACGAATTAATCGCCGGCGTCAGCCGCGCTTCTTCAAGTTCGCTCCTGAAGAATGTCAATCGCGGGCCGATAAGCAAAGCGATATATGAACCCGCGAAACCGCTTGGCACTCGTCGCGGCGCTGATTGCCGCCTTGGGGATTCTGGCAGGGCCCGCCGCGGCCGCGGACCCCGGAATTAAAGACAACGAAATCCTGATCGGTCAATGCGCCGCTTTGACGGGCGCGGCCAATGGTCTGGGCACTGGCATGAATACCGGCCTCAAGGCGGCCTTCGACGAAGCCAATGCCAAAGGTGGCATCCATGGCCGGCAGATCCGCCTTTTGGCCGACGACGACGGCTATGAACCGGACAAGTGCGTGGATTGCACGGGAAAGATGATCGAGGACAAGGGGGTGTTCGCGCTGGCCGGGTACGTGGGAACTCCTACCGCCAAGGTAGCGGCGCCGATGGTCCAGGAATACAAGGTTCCGCTGGTGGGCCTGTTTACCGGGGCGATGTTGCTGCGCGATCCGGTCGAGCGCTATGTGATCAATATTCGCGCCTCCTATGACGATGAGGCGGAGGCGCTGGTAGAGCATCTCACCAAGGACCGCGCGTTCCAGAAGATTGCCGTGTTTTATCAGAACGATTCGTTTGGGTTCTCGGTGCTGAGCGGAGTGGAAAAGGCCTTGACGCGCCGGAAACTCGCGCTGGTTGCGAAGGGTTCTTTCGAGCGCAACACATTAGATGTCAAAGGTGGGTTGGCGGCTGTGATGGCGGGGACGCCCGATGCGGTGGTGATCGTGGGGCCTTACCAACCTACCGCCACGTTCGTGCGCGCCGCGCGGGAAGCGGGCTTGAAGGCGCAGTTCGCCACCATTTCGTTCGTCGGCACAGAGAGCCTGATCGCCGAACTGGGAACGGCCGCCGAGGGCATGATGATCTCGCAGGTGGTTCCCTCGCCGACGGATGGCACGCTGGCATTGTCTCACGATTATCAGAATGCCCTGAAGAGATCGGCGCCCGCCGCATCCCCCTCCTACGTCAGCTTCGAGGGCTACGTCGGCGGCCGAGTGCTGGTGGCCGCGCTGGACCTGGCGGGCAAGGATCTCAGCCGCGAAAAACTTATCGATGCGTTTCAGGGAATGTCGCATCTCGATCTCGGCGGCATGGTTTTTTCCTTCTCCCCAACCAACCATCAGGGCTCCAATGCGGTCTATGTCACGACGGTGAAGGACGGCAAGGCGCAACTGATTCCCTGACGGCCAGCTCAGACAAACAGGCAGGAAACGATATGTCCACTCGAAGGCAGCTTATCCTGCTGGTTGCCGTACTGATCGGCGGGATGAGCGTGGTGGCCGTCGTATCCATCGCCGCAGTGTTCCTCATCCGGCGGGAAATCGTTCGTCTCTCCGAGGACACCTCGCCGACACAGGTAAAATTGGCCAAGCTGCAGCAGGGATTCGAACGGATTAGTGGATCCTTCTCCCGGATTTCGGCGGCTTCGACACTCTCCGAGCTTTCCGGCATCGATTCCGAACTTGGCCAGACGATCATCCAGGTTCAATCCATCGCGAAAGAACTGGCCGTCTCCGGCGGCTCCAGTGAGGCCGAGAGCGCCGTCATTCAAGACATGGCCCGCATCGGCGAGCAGTTGCTCCGGATGTCGCATCAGAGAATCGAGGCGCGCAAGCGGATTGCGGAAGCTAATGCCAATGTCACCGCAGAAATTGAGATGGTAGCGGCGTCCACGGTGGCGCTCTCGGGCGCCATGGCGGAGCTTCAGAAGTCCAGCCAGGCCGCTCTGGTGTCGTCCAAGCAAACCAGCCTGGATGCGAATTCGGCGATCAAGGCGCTTTTGGTGGAGCGCGAGAAGATCGAGCAACTGCGCTCCAGCCTGGAGGAAGTCCGCCTGATCGACCGGAAATTCCGCCTCAACCCGTTGCGCGACAAGGTCGGCGGCGTGCTCGACAGCATGGCGTCACAGGAAATACGCGACAAAATCCTGGCGGCGCGGGTGAAGGCGTTCGTGGCCAGCTTTACGGCGGGGATCAACGGGGACAGCGGGCTGCTGGTGTCGCGGGCCGCCACGCTGGCCGCACCTCAAGACGAAAAAGCCAAAACCGCTTTTGAGGTGCGGCAGACGTCCCTGAACTCCGCAATCGATGAATTATCGCGGCAGATTGCAGCGGCCATCGATCCGCTGGAACTGGCGGTCAGCAACGCCAACACGGGAATGAATCGCGCCACCGAGTCGATGGCGGAAGTAGCCTCCGTCTCGGCGGCGTCGTCGGAAGTGAAGGCGCGCGGGCGGTCCGTTCAGGCGCTCGGGTGGGAGCTGCTGACGGCGTCCGATGCGGCCTCCGCCGATCGGATAGCCGCCCAAGTGGCCGAGCAGTGCGACGAGGTGAACAAAAGCTTGTCGTCGATTCTGGACGGCCTGTCGCAACTGGGGCGCTCAGCGGATCGCCCGGCTGCCGAAGCGGCGCGCAAATCTTTCTTGAGCGTGCTGAGACTGCTGACCGGTCCCGCCGGCGTGGCTGCCGCCGTACGTCAAAGCCTGGATACACAGCGGAAGGCTGAAGGGTTGTTTGCGGCCTCGCTGGAATCCATCCGGCGAGTGGCTTCGGCCGGATCGAAACGCGCGCACGATGCCGAGGGCGCTCAAGAACAAGCCGTGGCGCGCATTCAGAGCCTCTCGGCCATAACGTTTCTTCTGGTCGGCATCGTTGCCTTAGCCGCCCTGGTGACAGGATTAGCCGTTGGGCGCAGGGTTGGCAACGACATCCTGGCTTCCCAAGAAAGCCGCGCGCGGGACGCCAGCCAGATGCGCCAGGTTGTCGAACGCATGAGCGCCGATGCGAGCACTCTTCGCCTGACATCGCGTGGCCTCACCGATGCCAGCGAACTAGTGACGCGCAATGTGGAAACCATCGCTGCCGGGGCCGGCCATATGCAATCCAGCATTCACGACATTGCGGCCAGCGCAGCGGAGGCGTCCGAGGTGGGCGGCGGGGCGGCCAGCCTGGTGGAGTCGGCGGCGTCCGCGGTTACCGGCCTGCATAGCGCCAGTGCCGAAATCGGCAAAGTTACCGAGATGATCCGCAGCATTGCCTTGAAAACCAACCTTCTCGCCCTGAATGCGGCGGTGGAAGCCGCGCACGCCGGACAGTTCGGAGCGGGTTTCAGCGTGGTAGCCGGCGAAGTGAAGAACCTCTCCCAGTCGGCGGCGGAATTTACGGCCGAGATCGACACGCGCATCGCGGCCATGAGCGCTCAGGTGGGCAACGTAACGGTGGCGATGGCGAGCGTCGCTTCTATCATCAAACGAATACGCGGAATGCAGGATACCATCGCCGCCGCGGTAAAAGAGCAAACGCTCACTACCGAACAAATCACCGCGAGTATCACTGAAACGGCCAACGGATGCCGCGGGGACTCTTCACACCAGGGAATTTACGCGATGTCGCTCGATCTCTCCAGGCTGGCCGAGGATCTGGAATCTCTCTGTCAGGTACCTGGGATAGAGCGTTAACGTACTTGGTGCGCTCGTTCGCGCTTCGCACATTATCCATCCTTCTGCGGAAGGAAAATGGTGGCCTCGGTCGGGGTCGAACCGACACACCCTTGCGAGTACAGGGACCTAAAACGGAACCGGGGTATCCTCGCACACACCGATAGGTCTTTAGTCGTTGAAAATGAAAGAAGGCGTAACTGAGAGATCCGCGCGGATTCGAGGTCATAAGGCACAATAAGGCACAGTGCTTTTTGATGCTCCAAAACTGGAGAGGAAAGTGCCCGCTATCGCCCGCTGGAATACGCGGATGGTCGAAAATGTTTCGGCGTAAATTATCCCTACGCGGGGTGAGGTAGGCTGAAACAATATGGCCGAGTCTTCTCATCGCTGTCGCTACTGCGGAGAGAACTTCATCCCTCCGCCGCAAAAGCCCGGCTACGTTGATGAATGCCCGGAGTGCATGCATGAACGAACGCGGCCCGCCTTACCAGCGGATTTTGAATCGCTGTATATGGCCAGGTTTCCTGAGCGACGCAAGGCTTTTGTTGAGCTTCGCAAATCGATGCTGAGTTTGGGTGTCGATGAGGGGAAAGTGTATGAGATATTGGCCGAATCGTTGAAAAAGGCAGGGACACCACTCTTATGACTGATGATGAACTGGCCAAGGTTTACCGCGCTCTCGATTCTTTGATCCGAGCTGATGCCATGTTGCAAAACGGCGAAACTCAGGCGGAGAGTGAGATCGATGCTGCTCGGATGATTTTATTGGATCTCTCGAACGATCCCACCAAGCCACCCAAACCCAAGAGCAAATCACCCTACTGGGTTGTGTACCAGGATTTGCTTGAAGAGGTTCGAAAGGCGCGTCACTTGGTTATGATTCCGCACCCAGACATTGAAAAAGTTGCGGCCCACATCCACAGAATTGAGGCGCTGGCGGAAGAGTTGGCGGATACGATGGCAGTGAAGGGGGAAACAACAATTGAAGCAAAGAATGTTTGAACGAACGATCCTGGATTTGATCTATCGCTGCAATTCGACTGGGCTTCGTGTCGATTTTCAATTGGAGTCCCGAGCCCAGGAATTCGGAATGAGAGATGGGGTGGAGTTCAGAGCGGCGCTGAAGGCAATGGAAGGCAGGTTAGCGAGACTCTCGTTCGATAACGGCTATGCGGTGTGCATTGCCACGCCCCGATCTGCGCCGCAGCTTAAGGGCGCTGGTGCTTCGCTAATATTGGAATCGTCATGGGCCAGGAGTCTCCGGCTACAGCTCGCACTCAGTCTCGTGCTCACATCCAAACTCAGTCGCACCATTCGCTAGGCCAGCGAGTTATGATCTGGTGATGGAAAGCTTCACGAAAGCAGCTTGCCTTGGAACTGCCATGGTCACGATGGGCATCTGGACCATGGCGCAGGTTCAACCTGCTCCACCCGTGTACCTAACCCATGCAATGTTCTATGTTTCGGAGGACACCTACGAAGCGCTGAAGGCATCGGCATTAGTTCGGACGGAGTTTGGTGAGTTTAGTGAAGCCAGCATACAGGCTGAGGCTGGTGCGCTCAACTATACCGGCCTTTACCTCTTTGGCATGCATACCTACCTTGAGATATTCAAAACTGGGCGAAGTGACATTTCACACAAAGTGGAGCCACCAGGGCGACTTGCCTTGGCTATGTGGATGAACCAAAGGACTAAGCTCCCTCTTATACTGGCTCAGCTTCCGATGGAAGCGTTGAAAACCAGACGAGACGGGCAAAACCATCCTTGGTTCGATTACATCGCCGAAGATCCCGCAAAACAAGAAGGTGTGACCAGCTATATTACAGGGTTCTACCCGGATGGTGTGGTGCGGTCTCTCCCGCCCTATCGGTCAGACCGATTCCTGCATGAGGTGATCGGATGCACGGCGACGGTTGGTGCATCCGAACGTCAAAAGCTCGTCCGGGATTTTCGGGCTTATGGATATACAATCCGCGAAGACGGAGAGCGCGTTGTGGCAAGCGGGCCGGAGTTTAGTCTAACGGTATTGCCGGAACGACCGGGTGAACTGCGAACCGTGTCTTTCAACATGAGCTTAAACCGGGAAATGAAGGGTGATCGGATCTATCGTATGGGATCTTCAGAACTGCGATTCGACGGGAAGACTGCTACGTTCCGTTTCACGTTCCCGAAGGCGCTTGCAAATTAGAATGCCAAGCGATTCTTTCTGATGACTATTTGGCTGGGAGACCCAAAGCCTAGTGGAAATGCGGTGCCTTGCCCTAGTCCGCTAAAGCTAGGGCAGCCAATTCTTCCCCTGACCATCCGAAGTCAGATCCCATCGAAAATACTGGACGTTGCCGCAATAGTCGCAAATGAGTACCAGCGGGATTCCTGTTCCGGAGGCCCCGATAACATTGTTTACCGCCGTTCTCATCGTATGATACATGCTCGTTTCGGGATAACCGCTGACCAGAGGGAAATGCGATCCTCCAAAAGCTTCCTCGGTGGAATCTGAGGAAATAGCCTCAGTTTGCCTGCGAGCGAGGGATTAAAAGCGTGGTGGTGCAACGACTCAAGAAGTCGCTTGAGGTCATTGTTGGCGCACTCGGGCTATAAAGTCAATCCTCTTAGGAATCCGCACCACCCGCACCGCACTTTTTCCGAAATGGAACCCGCGCTCAGCGGACTCATGAAGTCATCTCAGAGCCGCCGTGATGTTCGCCGGTCGCAGAATCCGCAAGGTGAGCCGCAAGCGCCAGAATGATCCTGCGTTGCCGATTTTGCGGAGGGTGCTGAAAGGCGCGAGAGCTGTGGTGAGGAGGATTGAGAATTCACAAACTAGCGAACCGGCCTGAGGATTTACCAGTCTATTTGCTAGTTGGTCAAAACGAAGCCCGCCTTTCGAGGTGGGCTTTTTGCTTGGAACCGTTGATCTTATTTGGTGGCCTCGGTCGGGGTCGAACCGACACACCCTTGCGAGTACAGGAACCTAAATCCTGCGCGTCTGCCAATTTCGCCACGAGGCCGTGCGTACGCTATCTGCTGGCGCGACAACTTCAGAACCAGGATAGCAACGGAACGGCGGATCAGGCCAGAAGCGCGGCCAGTTCTTCGATTCTCGATCCGCGGGTCAAGCGCGGCGCGGGATTGCCGCAAGGGCATACTTCATAATCGAGCGGGAAGCCTTCGCAACTCGACACCACGTGCAGACCCCAGTGCGCATCGCATTCGGTGGCGAGCAGTTTATTCCGGGGGCCAAGGAATTGCTCAAATACCGGAACGCCAAAGGCCTTCCACAGCGATTCGCGATCGAGCGGGGAAATGCCGGGACCGCCCGCGTAGGTGAAGACGATCACCGCCTGTTCGAGCGGCCATTCCTCCCGCGCCACGCTCTTCAATTGGTCAAGCGGACCGGCGATGGAGCCGGGGCGGAAACGCTTGGCCCGCTCGTTCCAACCCTGCGGAAAAATGCGCACCAGCTTGGTCTCGCGAAAATCCGAAGCCAGGATGGCGGTGCGCGGAGCGGGATCGATGGGATGGATGAAGTGTGCGCCTTTGGAGGGGCGGCGAATTCTTACGACCATGTTAGGCACCCGTTTTGTTAAACAAAAAGGTGCCGCGACGGTTTATTTCATCTCACGAAAACAAGCGGACTAAGTTGTCGTGCAGAATCAGGCGCGCAACTTCTTCCGTTACGCCGATTTCGTAGAGCGCCTTGGACTGCGTTTCGAA
This sequence comes from Bryobacterales bacterium, assembly GCA_963776805.1. Taxonomy (GTDB): domain Bacteria; phylum Acidobacteriota; class Terriglobia; order Bryobacterales; family Bryobacteraceae; genus Palsa-89. The sequence continues at coordinate 383,876 of CAVZOD010000025.1, read as the reverse complement.
AATGGCGGCGTTCCAGCCGCGCGGAAAGAAGGATGAATCGGTTCCGAAGAGCAGTCGCTGCGGGCCTACCACATCCAGGGCGCGCCGGAAAACGGTACGAAGGTCGAGGTGCGCGTCTTCGTATCGCATCCAGCTATTGCTGCTCGAAGTATCCAGGTTTACGTTCGGGCATAGGTCGCATAGCATAAGCGCCTCGCGGAGATATCCCGCGCCGAAGTGCGGCACTACGAATCGAAGTTGCGGGAAGCGAAGCGCCACCGCATGCAGATCGATCGGGTTGGAGTACTTCATGTCGAACGGCGAGGGAAGGCCGAGCGCTTTGCGAACACCGACGCGCAGCACTCCGCAGTGAACGAAGGCGGCCGTGCGCGGATGCGCGGCTAGCAGTTCGAGCAGTGTTGTGGCGCGGTCGTCCTGGATGGAATAGCGATGCATCGCCGGAAAGAAGCAGAGCGCATGAAGATGACCGCTGGCGAGCGCGGCTTCCACGTGGGCGGCGGCTTCGGGCGCGGCCGGATTCACCATCATGTATCCGTAGAAGCGCTCGGGATGCTGGCGCACCGCGGCCATCACGGATTCGCCGTCGCCGGGAACGCTCGCGATCAGCGCAGCTTTCTCGACGCCATGTCGATCGAGCTCCTGAGACCAAACATCGGCAAGCTGCCGGGAATCGGCGGGCGGCAATTGCCAGTTCAGGATCGGAGCCAGCGCGTCCACCGGAACGCCCTTCTGTTCGGCGAGCGAAGCGAAGAAGGCGTGCGAAAAGAAATGAACGTGCGCGTCGGCGACCGGCAGCAGTCCCCAGGGCGTGTCGATCATGTAGCCTGTTCGCCCGCGCCGGCCGCGGAAACGGGAAAGCGCGTGATGCCGGCCGCAAGGGCCACTTGAGTGAGTCCCGCGACATTGTTCACGCCGAGTTTTTTCATCATCGTCTTGCGATAGCTGCGGACGGTTTGCAGGCCAAGATCCAGCATAACCGCGATCTCTTTGCTGGTTTTGCCTTCAGCCACCAGGCGCAGCACTTGCAATTCGCGCGGAGAGAGATCATCGAGAGCGGAGGAGGCGGGCTTGGACTCCAGATCGCCCCGTTGGATGCGATTGAGTAGGCGGTCGGAAACTTGCGGGCTCAGGTACGAGCCGCCTTTGGCGACGGCGCGCAGCGCGTCGAGAAGATCGCCGTCGGAGGCCTTCTTCAGCACGAACGCGCGGGCGCCGGACCGGATGGCGCTGACCACCGAGTGCTCGTCGTCGTACATCGACAAAATGATGATCTTGACGTCGGGGTAATGGCGCAGAATTTCAGTGGTGGTTTCGATGCCGTTCAGTCCCGGCAGGCCGATATCCATCAAAATAATGTCGGGGCGCTTCTTCTTGCAAATTTGCACGGCTTCAGTGCCGCTCTCGGCTTCGCCCTGCACCGCGAACTCGTCGCTGTGGCGCAGAATGGCCTTGATGCCATCCCGCATGATCTTGTGATCGTCCACCAGGAGCACTTGAAACGGCATGGTCTCTTAATTCCCACTCTCCAGTATCGCGGCCGGCAAGGGAAAACTGGCGCGGACGCTGCTGCCCTTGCCGGGAACACGTTCGGTTTTGAGCGTCACGTGGTTCTTGGAAGCATAATAGTCCATCAGCAATTGTCCCAAAGGTGCGGGGAGGCCTTCGTCTACCGCGGCATTGTCGGAAATTTCGAGAACGTATTCGCCTTGCGCGCGCTTCACATGAATATCGATCAGCGAGCATCCGTGAGTGGACTTGGCAATATCGAGCGCGCACTCCGTAATTTTGTAAAAAGCTTTCGCCAGGATGGTGGGCACGCGGAGGGAGGCATCAAAATGCAGCCGCACGGTGCCCGCAAAACCGGCGCGCACCTTGCCGATCAAACGGTCCAGCGCAAATTGCAGCCCGGCCCTTTCCACGATGGAAGGGTTCAGCTCGTTGGTGATGTCGCGCAACTGTTCGATGGCCTGTTCCAGCAGTTCCTGAATCTCGGTGGCGCGGCCATCCACGCCCGGAGCCTGCTCGCGGAAGTCCATGCGCATGGCATCCAGTTGCAGGCCCACCGCGCTCAGAACCTGGCTCACGTCGTCATGCAGAAGCCGCGAAACGCGCGCCAGAACGGCCTCGTGTTCATTCATTGCGGCAAAAAGCATTTGTGCCAGAGCGGCTTGAGATGCACTTGCCACGCTTTTATCTTTCGTAGGACGCTTATCGCTCATGATGCATGATTTCGACTACAAACGCAACCAGAAAGAATTGTTTTACTATCGGCGGTTCGCCGCTTCTAAGAGAGGTTACTCAATGTTACGGGAAGGGAGAACCGGCGATCGATCTGCTGTGCGGCGCTGAACGCATCCGTAAACAGGATCGCATGCAGACCTAAGGCCTCGGCGGCGCGGACGTTGGCCTCGCGGTCATCGAGAAAGAGAACCTCCGAAGGATGGACCGCGAGCGCGAGCAGGCATTCGCGATACATTTCGGCTTCCGGTTTGCATACGCCGAGATCGCAGGAGAAAACACGGGCATCGAATTCGGGCAGCCAGGGGCAGCGAAGCACGTAATCACGGACTGGCGCGGGCATGTTGGACAGGATGGCCGTGCGCAGGCCGGCCGCGCGAATGTCGCGCGCCCACTGCGGCATGACCGGCGCGGGGTGCGACCAACTGCGGCTGTCGATCTCGATCAGCTCGGAAGTTTGATCCGCGGTAAGGGTACGGGAAGCCGTTTGCGCGACGATGTTCCAGTAGGCGGCGGGGGCCAGAGCAGCCGCGTCGTACTCAATACGAAATTGCCAATAAAGTTCGGTGAATCGCGGAAGCGGCACATCGAGAATGGCTGCCATGGCCTCCGCGTCGGAGGCCGGCTGGGACTGGCACAACACGTTGCCGTAATCGAAGATGACGACGGAAGGAGATATTCGCACAATTCGATGTTAGCGTTGATCGAAACGTGGAGGCGCCAGCCGGCGCTGCAGGGACTCTCACATATATCATGTGAGGATGCTTCGCCCAGCCACTCTCGCCCTTGTTCTCGTCGCGTGGTTCCTGCCGGCCTTCGGCCAGCATGCTTTGTCAACGCGCGACTATTTCTACGTTGGCGGCAAATATACCGGTCCTCCAGCCAATGAAGTGATGGCTGGCCAAATGTATGTCGAGGTCCTTCGCCCCCAGCGCGTTGTCCAAAAGTATCCGTTGGTGCTTTTTCACGGCGCGGGGCAGACAGCCACCAATTGGATGGGAACGCCGGATGGCCGCGCGGGATGGGCGGATTATTTTCTGCAGCAAGGGTACGTGGTTTATCTGGTGGATCAACCCGCGCGCGGGCGGTCGCCCTGGCATCCTTCCGCGAATGGGCCTTTGCAGATGAGGCCGCCGTCCTGGGTGGCACAACGGTTCACAGCGCCCGAAATTGCGCCCCTTTGGCCGCAGGCTCGAAAACACACGCAGTGGCCGGGAAGCGGCGCCAGGAAAGGCCGCCAGGGCGATCCGGTGTTCGATGCGTTTTATGCAACTCAGGTGGAAGGCTTGGAGAGCGCCGTGGAAACCCAGACGCTGGTGCGGGCGGCCGGTGCGGCTCTGCTTGATAAGATCGGGCCGGCGATCATATTTACGCATTCCCAGTCGGGAGCCTTCGGCTGGCTGTTGGCCGATGCGCGGCCGAAAGCCGTGAAAGCCATCGTCGCCATGGAACCGAATGGGCCGCCTTTCCGCGACGCCGTTTTTGACGAAAACAAAAACCGGGCCTGGGGACTCACCGATATTCCCATCACGTACGCCCCGCCGGTGAAGAGCCCGGCGGAAATTAAGATCGTGCAAGAGGTGAAGCCGGACGGTCCGGATCAAGTGCGTTGCTGGAGCCAGGCCGATCCGCCGCGCCGGCTGGTGAACTTGCAGGGCATGCCGGTGCTGGTGGTTACCAGCGAGGCGTCGTATCATGCGCCCTACGATCACTGCACCTCCAGGTTCCTGGCTCAAGCCGGCGTCGCCAATACTCACTTGCGCCTGGAAGAACATGGGATTCACGGCAACGGTCACATGCTCATGCTGGAGAAAAACAATCTGAAAATTGCGGCTCTGCTCGACAAATGGATCAGCGGGCACGTGCAATAGTGCTCGCCGGCTTGAGTTCCACGCGATACGCCTGATAGGGAACCTGGCCGAGGTTTTCCACCGAGTGCAGCGGCTGGCTGCTCGGGTCGTAGGTCACTTGCAGTTCCTTCAGCGCCGGCCGGACGGTTTTCGTGCCATCCTTCAAAAGACGTTGGGAGGGAGGCAGGCTGAAATACACCACTACAGCCGGCCAGGTGTGCGTGTGCCAAGGTTCCTTCCCGCCGGGTGGGATGCGAACGCTCAGCACGCGCACGTAATCATTTTCAAGAACGACGGTCATGTTAGGGTCGTGGATCTTGACGGCGTCGGACGCGGGCAGGTCCGCAGGGTGCGCGGGTTCGCAGTCGGCGCTTTTGATTTCGATAAGGAGATTGTGCCGGTCGCGATCACTGCTCTTGAACCCCTTGCTGGGCCCTCCCTCGGACCACCGGATATTCACCGTCTTCCAAGGCTCACTGGGTCCTGAGGTCTGTTCGAAGAACACGCTGGGCCAGGGATGCGTGTGAGGCGGTTCGTAACTGTGCAGCGGAACTCGGGCCTCCAGAACACGCACGGCGTCGTTCTCCAAAATGACCTTGTGGTGAGCTGGCGCGGCGGCGACAGCGTCGGTGGAGTCCACTTTGATTACCCCGCAGCCAGTGGCAGCCTGCAAACTGGGCGGAAGGAGCAGAGCGGCAAGCGCCAGCGCTTGCACGGAGAAGTGAATGCGTCGCGGAGGCTGGTTCATGGCCAACGATCTTATCACCCCGGCTTTGATCCCGAGCGAAACCTCTTCACTTCGGGCCGGCTTTGTACTCGGCCTCTGTCACCGCGCCCAGCCACTTGGTCCGGCCATCGCTGATATCGACAGAAAAAAGTGTGGCCGACTGCCCGGGCGCCGCCCCATGCCAGTGCGGCACCCCTCCCGGCACGTATGCCGTATCGCCTGGATGCAGCACTTGAACCGGATGCCCTTCTACCTGCGTGCGAGCCACGCCTTCTTCGCACAGCAAAATCTGCCCGCGCTCGTGGACGTGCCACTTGGTCCGCGCGCCCGGTTCGAAATGAATGCGCGCGGCCCGCACGTGAATGTTGCTCTCCAGCCGTTTGGCGGTTCCCGTGAAGTTTGCGTTAGGATCCGTTGGCTGTTGCGCAGCCAAGCCCGCCGTAAACATGACGAGAAGCAAACCGCCCCGGCTCATTTGCTCTCCTCCGAATCCAGGCCGAAAGCCAGCAAGACATTGCCAGGCAGACTGCCCCGCGCCGGGTAACCGGATACGGCGAACATCATTCCGCCGGCGATGACCGGACCTGCCACGTCGATCGCACCGCCGTGGCCGGCCAAGCCGTTCACCGTTTGATACTCGCGCGCCGTATCGAAGTCCCAGATGATTTTTCCATCGGAGGAAGAATAGCCGCGCAGATGGCCGTCCGCCGCGCCCGACCATACCACGCCGGGAATCGCCGTTACAGCCGCCGACTGCGCCGGACTGCAAGGCCGGCGATCGCCACAACCGGGCGGCGGAGTTTGCCACATGCGCTCGCCGTTATCCACGCGAAACGCGAACAGTCCGCCGCCCTTGTTGGGGTCCAGATTGTACGAGCGGTCGTTGCTCCCGGGCTTGCGATCCACAAGGAAGCGGATGTCGGAAAGAGCCACGTATACATTGCGGCCGTCGGTGGCCGAGCCCCACTCGATGCCGCCAACAGTGCCGCCTTCTCCGATGCGCGCTTGCCATAAGACCTGGCCGCGCCGATCCGGATCCACCGCATAGATGATGGCCGACTTTTGCCCGAGCAGAAGCGCCCGCTTGGAGTTTGAAAGCGAAACCAGAATGGCCGAAGACGCGAAATCAAAATCGGGACCGTCCGAGTCAGGACAATTCACTTTGCCCGGAAGCTGGCAGGAGCTGTTCCAAGCATCCTTCGCCGTGAATTGCCTGGACCACAGAATCTCGCCGGACGACATGCGCACGGCAACCAGGGCGTCGCTCAGCGCCGTCGGCGGATCGGAATAATTGTCGCCAGTGGTCACATACATGGTGTCGCGTTCGGCGTCGAGCACCGGCGCGGTCCAGACGCCTACACCGGATGGACCCCAAGCCATGGCGCCTTGCCGGGTCTTCGGCCGCGCCTTGGGCACATCGGCGATCGTGTAACGCTTCCAAACCAATTTTCCCGTGGCGGCATCCAGAGCCGACTCGCTGCCGCGGAACGTGCAGCACAGGTAACCTGGCGAAACTGACAGAGCTTCCTCGCGGGAAGCCACCCCGACATACAAGCGACCCTTGTAATAAACTGGCGTCGCCGTTACCGTGGAAGCGGGATGCTGGTCTGCGCGCACCTTCCATAACTGCTTTCCCGACGTTGCGTCCAGTGCATATACAAATCCTGCCGAATCGCCGAAGAACAACGCTGAATTACCGCCGGCCTCTCCCACAGTAATGCCGGATCGCACCTGCGACTGTACGGTGGTCGCCCAGTCGACGCAACCGGTCAGCATGTCGAGAGCGAAGACGCTGCCGTCCTGCCCGCCCGCGAATACTCGGCCCCCATAGACGGCGGGCTGGGAACGCATGGTGGACGTGTCCGGGAATGCGAATGCCCACTTTAGTTTCAAACGTGGCAGGTCTTCGGCGCGGAGCCCGGCGTCTTTCGCCGATTGGAACCTCGTATTCGAGAGACCGCCTCCCCAACTGGCCCAGGCGGGACTCTCCCGAGGCGGCGCGCCCGCCGGACACAGATTCGCAATCTCCTCGCGCTTCCGTTCCAGCGTCACCGCTGTTCCAAGGAACGTCGCGATCCTCAGGCGTTCGTATGGCGAGAGAGGCCCCGCCTGTTGTTTCATAACGCCGCTGTCCAGGGTCTTCTGAATCGCCGCCGGCGTCATGGACTTGAGCGCGGCTATCTGTGGAACTCGCCCTCCGGCTCCGGCCTCCGAGTTATGGCAAGAGGCGCAATGTTTTTGAAAAAGCTGCGCGGCATAAGGATCGCCGGCCGCAAGAGCTGCGATGGAAGCGACTACGAACAACAGGCAGTATTTCATCGGTGTTCCTCATTTCCCGACCATGTGTTCTACGTCTTTTTCGTTCTCGGTGCAGACATATTCTCCGATATCGTCGTTGGCATCGAGATCGGAGACTCGCTCGATTTTCCAGGGCTTCGCATAAGCTCCCGGATCGTCGATGGTAAATTCGATTTCCAGATGGCCCAGATCGGGCCGCCGAAAGCGCTCGATAACGTGCATCATTTCGGTGTGCGGATGGCCCGCCGTATCGAGCCACGATCGGTCGTCAAAGCCCACCGTGTCGATGACCAGCGTGTCTCCTTCCCAATGTCCAATGGAATGCCCCATCCACAGGGGATTGGGGTCCTTGGGATGGCCGCGTCCATCCAAGAAGACCTGGCGATGGCTTGGGATGTCATCCTCGAACAGCATCACCAGCAGGATGGGCGTCTGAACCAGTTTGAAGGGAAACAAAGCCCCCGCGTTGGTGATGCCTCGCGGAAGACAGCGCGCTCCGGGAGCGTCCTTGCCGTTGTTCGCCGCTCGTTCCTTTAGCAGCGCTTGCGCCCACGGAAGAGGCTCCGGCTTGCCCGCATCTATCGTTCTCTGCGCATTCCAGACACCGGAGAGGTCGGGTTTGCCATCGGTGGTTCGTGGTGTTGGCCCGGATGGCGCCGAGTGCGGACTTGTGAGCTGAACCCGGAATTCCCGCCCGTCGCCAAGAGTGCCCAACTGGTATTCAAGCAGGCGAACGTTCAGGCGTAGCGGTTGCGTTACGTCGACGGACACGTTTTGGTGATTGGACGAGTAGAATCCTGGTGCACTGATCGAGACGTCATACGTGCCCGCCGGCAACATTGGCAGCGTGTAATGGCCTTGCTCAGAACCAGCCGCTTTGTAAACCGCTTTCGTGTTCCTGTTCGTAGCCTGAACTTGAGCATTCGCCACCGCTTGTCCGTCGGAGTCGACCACGGCGCCCGTAATCGAGCCGCCGCTTTGTGAGAACCCGGCTGTCGCGCACAGAAATCCAATCCAGCAAAAAACGCTGATCCTGGCAATCATCAGGGACGCGAATTCCGGGAACGGGAGCGGATGGTTCACGATGTGAAGATTATAGTCCCGAATCGGCCTGGCCAGAGGCGTGTTTAGCGGCTGCTCGCCTGCGCGGGCGTAGGTTCGATCCGAATGAGCGCCCCCTCATTTTCAGCGGTCAACACGTACAGGAAGCCGTCGGGACCCTGGCGCACATCGCGAATGCGTTGTTGCAGCTCGCGCAGCATCGATTCGCGATGAAGCTCCTCCCACTTCCCATTGAAATCGATCCTCTCCAGATGGCCGGATCGCGGAACTTCGCCCTGGCGCATGCCGCCCACAAAGACGTTGTTTTTCCACGCTGGGAACTTGTCGCCAGTATAAAAGGTCAGGCCAGATACGGCGATTGCGGGCACCCAGAAAACCAGTGGCGGCTCCATCCCCTCCCGCCACGGGTTTTCCGACACACGCGGTCCCAGGTAGAACCGGCCGTAGCTCACGATCGGCCAGCCATAATTCTTACCCGGCTGCAGGACGTTGATCTCGTCTCCACCGTTGGGTCCGTTCTCGCATTCCCAGATGGCGCCGGTGTCCGGCTGGATGGCCAAGCCTAAGGCGTTGCGATGGCCCATGGTGTAGATCTCGGGCCGGTAGCCCGCGCGTCCGGCGAAGGGATTGTCCGGCGGAATGGTTCCATCGTCGCGGAGCCGCAGCACCTTGCCGGCGAGATCATTCGGATCTTGCGCGCGCGCTGCAGCCGGCGGGTCGCCGACGCCGACGGTCATGTACAGCATGCCGTCTCTGCCAAAGATGATTCGCGATCCGATTGTGCCTTGCGTGGCAGTAGAAAAGATGTCACGGACGTCTTCGAGTTTGGTGCCGTCCCATCGCCCGCGAGCCAGCGTGATGATCCCGCCCTGAGCCTCGCCCTCCGCACCACCGCTGCTGGCCGGCTTGTCGTAAGTGAAGTAGACCAATTTGTTCTCACTGAAGCGCGGATGGAGCGCGAGGTCCATGAGACCGCCGATGCCTCGCGCCTGGACCTGCGGCAGGCCGGCGATTGGATTCGGATCGAGCACCCCATTTCGAACGATGCGCAGGCGTCCAGCCCGTTCCGTAATGAGGATGCCGCCGTCGGGGAGAAAGGCCATGCTCCACGGTTGATTCAGTCCTTTGGTGACGATCAGCCGGATCTGGTGTTGGATGCCGGTATCAAGAATGATGGGTCCATCGGGCAGCGGTGGGGAGGGCCAGCGGATGGGCGGAGGCGCGGTGGGCGTTCGTGCCGCGGCTGGCTGCCCCTGAGTCTGCTGGGCGCGGCCTCTGACTCCGAGCACAACCACCGCGATCGTCGCAAGGAAACCGATCCGATAACACCGTTTCATTGATGTTCCCCTTCCCGGGCGCCCTGCTCTGTGGAAGTCACCCAGCAAGCATTCTACAGCACGTTATCTTGTGTGGCGTGCCGTGAGGCCGTGTCTGTGGCCAACAGGTTTGGAGTCGCAGGATAAATCCCGCTCCCTGCAGAGCCTGCTTGACCCAGCTTCTGCGCCGTTTCCATCGGCACCCCGGTGCATACTGCGCTTGCCCGCCGCTAATCGAACAGCCCCGCGTACCCAGACTCCTGGCGGACCTGCGCTGCATATTGCGCACGCTCATCCCGGCTATTTCCGCTGCATCCATCCAGCTAATCTTCTTCGCTATCGTTTTCAAAAAGACTTCTTGCAGTTCATTCACCCAGTCCATCTTCGAGGCAGCCATCGTTTGTATTGGTTCCACTCCCCTGGGTCGCCACCTCAGGCTCGGGCTGGACAACTCACATGCCAACGAGAAAAACGCTCGACAAAAACGCTCAAAACGCTCAAAACGCTCAAACCCTGTCAACGCAAAGTAGAAATGTCCTATTCCCTGCAAAGTAGAAATGTCCGGTTTTGACCGAGCTGGTGGAGATTGCATGGTAGTCTGATTTCGATTCTCTGGGGAGTCGCGCTCCTGGGGAAGATTCAAGGCCGATGCGACGGGGCTGGCTCCGAAGTAATCGGCGGCAAACCCTCGGTCAACGGGGCCCTGCGGGGTACCCTCCGAGGGTTTTGCTTTTGACTTTGACAGGCCCATTACTTGGGTGGAGTCTCGGAGCGGAGGCCTTGAATAGGGAAAGCGCGAAGCTGCCGGGCCGATTTTGCCCGGCCTTCCTGTTGCGTTGGTGCGGGTCTTCATAGCGACTCCGGCTTGGCGCCGGAACCTTCTGAGGCCTGCCAGATTTTGGGCGACTTTTTCAGATCAAAGTTTTTACACCACTCACTGGCCTGGCTGGGTTTCAGCGCACGCCGTGCCTTGCCGAGCGGCTTGGGTGGTGCAAGCTTGGGACGTTGCTCGCAGATAGAAACACTTAGATAGCGATCGCGGAATCGAATTGCCACCTCGCCGTCCCGCCGCTTCTCAACCCGGATGGTGGCGCCTCGTAATCCGGTGCGAATGTTCTGGCGTGCGATCTGGTAGAGCTTGGTGTCCAACTGGATGGTGTAGTCGTTGTTCACGCGCCGGCTTTCCACATGGCTGAGAATCGCAGCCAGATCGTGCTGCTTTTCCAGCGGCCGGTGGGCATCGTCCGCACTGGCCGGCACCACTGCTAACGTGGTGTTGACCCAGGGCAGAAACTCACTTTCCAGATAGTGATTGGCTTGCTCCAAGGTGGTGACTCCAGCGACTCGCATTCCTTTCACTAACCGGTCCTGAGCGGTCAAAAATCCACGTTCCACTCGCCCTTTGGGCCTGCGGACTGTGCGCTGCGATCCAGGCGATGGATAGCTCTCGCAATGCCCGCCCAATCTGCGTCTGCGGCATCTCTACCGCGTCCTTCTCCACTCCGGGCTCATCGCGTTTGCGTTTCTCCGCGGTCTGAAACAAGCTCGCCTTGTCGGTATAAAATGCCAGCGGCCGTCCGTACTTTTTCACGTAGCTCTCCAGCAGGTTCATGTTTTCCACCGTCGAGTCGCTGGCCACAAAGCGCGCGAACCAGCGGCCGGTAGCATCGTCGATCATGTTGATCAGTAAAATCTCTTCTCCGCGTCCTTCCAGCCACTTGTGATCACTGGTGTCCCACTGCACCAGTTCGCCAAACCGGCCGCGACGTGGACGCCATTCGTGGATTTTCTCAACACGCTGCTGGCGGGCTCGCCACAGCCTGGCCTGGATCATCCACTGCCGCACCGTCTCCCGGCTGACCTCGATGCCGTGTTTCTTGGCCAGGTATTCCGATCCCAGCGTCGGTCCAAACCCCCGATATACCGGCCTCTTCAAGATGGCCACTGCCTCCTGTTCGGTCTCCACAGGAATCTTGCGATTGGACCGTAGCCCTCGCAACGCATGTACCACAGCCTGATCACCGCGCCGCTTCAGCGCTCGCAGCAGACGCCGTACATGCCGTTCGGTGATGCCCAGTTCCTCGGCGGCCTGCTTCTGCGTGATCAATTTCTTTTTGGCCTTTTTCAGGGCCACCAGCCGGTCCCGCTCGGCTTGCGTCATCAGTAGTTGTCCTTCTGCCACCTCTCCAGCCTGGAGGTCGTCAATAGGACATTTCTACTTTGCGCAAATAGGACATTATCACTTTGCGCCGACACAAAACGCTCAAACCCTTGACTCAGACCAGAAAGTTTTATAGCATCGCCCCACGGCGTTTTTCGCGGGTGGCCGGGCTCACATGCCTCCCTGCCGGGAACCCGAGGTGCAGCGTTGGGTGCAATTGCATTGAAGCAAAGCGAGGGGGGTTGGTTGAATGATTAAACGGGTTCTACTGCTCGGGTCGTTGGTTGCGTTCGCGGTTTTTTCACAGAGCGACCGCGGCACTATCACCGGCACAGTCACTGATTCGACGGGCGCGGTTATCGCCAATGCTCCGGTACAGGCCAAGAATTCCGAGACCGGCGTCGTCTATGAAGGTGCGACTTCGAATACCGGCAACTACACCATTTCCCAGTTGCCGGCCGGATCGTACGAAATATCCACGTCCGCGCCGGGATTCAAGAAATACACGCGGGCCGGTCTGGTGGTCGAGGTGGCGCAGATACTGCGCGCGGATATCGCTCTCGATGTCGGCGCCGCCACTGAATCGGTAGTCGTCACTGCCGCGGCATCTCTGCTCAACACCGAAACTGGCGACGTCCGGCACGACGTCCGCTCGGAGAGCCTCGATGAACTTCCCATCCTTGGCATCGGCGCCAACCAGGCAGGCAGTTCGGGAATTCGCAATCCGAACGCCATGGTGAATCTGATTCCCGGCACCTTCTTCATCGCGAATGCCGAAGTGCGCGTCAATGGCGCGCCGGACAATACGCAGTCGTTCCGGATAGAAGGGCAGGATGCATCGAACAGCGGAACCCCGGGCGTGGCCGCGCAGACGCAGCCCAGTGTGGACGCCATCCAGGAGGTGGCCATCCAGACCAGCAACTACGCGGCCGAATACGGCCAGGTAGGCGGCGGAATGTTCAACGTGACCATGAAGTCCGGCACGAACCAGTTCCACGGCTCGGCTTACGACTACTTCGTCAACGAAATCCTGAACGCCAATCAGCCGTTCACGAACACGCCGCGGCCGCGCAACCGGCGCAATGATTATGGCTTCACGGTTGGAGGGCCGGTGTGGCTGCCGAAGATCTATAACGGCCACGACAAGACGTTCTTCTTTTTCAACTGGGAGCAATTCCGTGAGGCGCTGGCTATCAATACACAACTCGAAACCGTGCCGTCCGCGGCATATCGGACTGGCAACTTTTCCTCGGCCATTCCCACCGGAGCAGCACCGATAGGAACCCTCTATCCCGGTGGACCCTCCATTTTCCAGGGAGAGATCTTTGATCCCAATTCAACCGCGACCGCGCCGAATGGGACAGTCTACCGGACTCCTTTCCCGAACAACACGATTCCCGCCAGCCGCTTCGACCCTGTCGCGGTGAAGATCCAGAATCTGTTCCCCGCGCCGATGAACGGACAAGTCGTCAACAATTTCATTCCTAGCATTCCGACCACACGGCACACCCAGATTCCGTCCGTCAAAATTGATCAGGTGATCGGGAATAATGGGAGGCTTTCGTTTTTCTGGCAGAAGACACAGACCAGTGCGCCGATCTCGGCGACCTTCGGTCAGATTGATGGACTTCCCGATCCGCTTGCGACGAATCTCGGCACTTTCCAGAACGCGCCGCTGTATCGCCTGAATTACGACCACACACTTTCGCCCACCATGCTGCTGCACTTCGGCGCCGGTTACCGTTCGAACTACTTCTTTGTTCCCACGGTCAACGAAGAAGGGCAGGTGCCGAACTATAACGCATCAACCGCCCTCGGCCTGAATGGCGCGATTATCAACAAGTTCTTCCCGCCGTTCTCCGGACTGTGCACCGCAGGTACCGTCAGCTCCTGCTCCGGACAGGGCGGCATGATGAATTTCGGCAGTGCGTCTTACGCGAACAACATCTCGCAGGTGCCTTCCTTCAACACCAGCATGACCTGGGTCAAGGGCAATCATACCGTCAAGTTCGGCGGTGAATTCCGCACCGAGGGTTACCCCGCCCGCGTGGAGGCGAACACCTCCGGCAGTTACATCTTCTCGCCGAACCAGACCGGCCCGTACGCAAGCGGCGCGCCGGTGAACATTGCGAACCCGCCCGGCTTCGGATACGCCAGCTTCCTGCTGGGTCTGGTGAATCAGGTGAGCATCGCCAATCCCGTGTATCCGCGCCTGGGCAAGAAGGTATTCGGCGCATATGTGCAGGACTCCTGGAAAGTCACCCGCAAATTTACCCTGGATTACGGACTGCGCTACGACTATTCGACGTATCTTAAGGACGGCTACGGCCGCGAGCCCTTCTTCTCACCCACGACACCGAATCCCGCGCTGGGCGGAATCCTGGGCGCGGTGGAATTTGATGGCGACGGCCCCGGCCACTGCAACTGCAACCTCGCCAAAAACTATCCCTGGGGATTCGGGCCGCGCCTGGGTGCCGCTTATCAGTTCCAACAAAAGACCGTGTTGCGCGCCGGCTTCGGCATCATCTACGCGCCGACGGAGAGCAATAACAACGCCGCTTCGGGCCTGGCTGGATCGTCCAACAACGTAGTCGCTCCCAGCATCGGCTCCGCTGTGACGACGCTCTCGCAAGGCATTCCGGCCGCCTATGATCCGGCGCCCTGGCCGAACCTCAATCCCAGCCAGTTTAATCCCAACGGAACGCCTTCCGGCACGATTCCGGTGTTCATGGACCCCAACGCTGGCCGCATGCCCAGACAATACCAGTGGAGCATCGGTATTCAGCGCGAACTGGCCACCAATCTCGCGATCGATGTCTCTTATATTGGCAATCGCGGTATCTGGTGGTACGCGCCCGGCCTGGAGGATCTGAACGCCATCAACCCCGCCACGCTGGCCGCCAAGGGCATCAATATCACTCAGCCCATTTATCAGCAGTTGCTGACCTCGCCCCTGAATTCCGCGCTCGCGCAGCAGATGGGCTTCAGCAAAGCCCCCTATCCGACGTTCCCGCTGACACAGACCGTCGCGCAGTCGCTGCGCCCGTTCCCGCAATTCGGCACTATCTACACGTACTGGAATCCGATGGGCGACACCTGGTATGACGGGCTGCAGGTGAAAGGAACCAAGCGCCTCTCCCATGGCCTGACCTTCGTTAGTACCTTCGCCTGGCAGCGGACTTTGACCGTCGGCACAGAGCGCGACCCGAACCCCGGTACCTCCGGCAATGCCCTGACGAACAATCCCTTCGATCTGCAGCAGAATAAGTATCTATCGGCTTTCGATCAGCCGCTTGTATTCAATATTTCGGCAACTTATGTAACCCCGAATCCCGGATTTCACAACAAGGTTCTGGATTGGATTGCGAAGGACTGGACCTACGGCGCGTTCCTGCAGTATGCGAGCGGCCTCCCGATTCAAGCGCCTTTCGCGAACAACAATCTGGCTTCGCTGCTGTTCGACACTGTTCCCGGCAACACTGCGTCCACCGGCACATTCGCAGACAGAGTACCGGGGCAGCCGCTCTTCACTGTAAACCTGAACTGCCACTGCTACAATCCCGCCAGCACGTTCGCGCTGAATCCCGCAGCCTGGGCGAATCCGCCCGCGGGCTCTTTTGGAACAGCGGCGGCTTATTACAACGATTATCGCCAGCAGCGACGGCCGGTAGAAAACATGAATTTTGGCCGTACCTGGCGGATTCGCGAACGCATGAGCTTCAACCTCCGAATGGAGTTTAGCAACGTCTTCAACCGCGCCTTCTGGAATAACCCGACGGCCACCAATACCCAGGCGCCGCAGACGCGCGCGTCCAATGGCAATGCGCTTTCCGGTTTCGGTTACATGAATCTAACCACCTTCAGCCAATCCACCGGTCCGAACATTCTGCCGCGGCAGGGCGTTCTGGTGGGACGGTTTACCTTTTAAGGAACACGCGCAAAACGGAGCGCGGCGCGAAGCTGTTCCTGGCCTCTTTGCGGTGCGCGCCGCACCCTTTGCGCTTCTGAGAAATTGAATCGAGGGTGCGCCTGTCGCAGCACTACCGTAGCTGGCACAGCACTCTAGTGCCCTTACGGCCGCGTAAGGAGGCCGAAAGGCTGTGCGGCACCGTCTTATTCTTTCTGTCTTATTTTCCTTGACAGTGCGACCCACCGGCCCTAAACTTTAGTGACGAAGTACTCGGACGAAAGGGAGAGCTCTCCAACTTGAGTTGGAGACACCGAAGGGGCAAACGGCCTCGAAGCAGGCGCCGCGAAACTCTCAGGTAAAAGGACCTTCGTCCGATCCTCTGCGTTCCCACAACGCTGTGGTAACCCTGGCTGCGCTGTCCAGGTGAATCGTAATACGATTCCCGAATCACAGGGGTAAAACCGAAAAGCGGTTAGTCTTCTGGCGGCAATTCCGCATGAGAAGAGCGAATCCCCACCTGCACCGTTGACCCCGGGGATTTTCCCATTCCAGGCCTTCCCGCCAGACTCCGGAACGACGATCCGGTTATTTCACATCCGAGGTGATTCTGTGCGATCGATATTCATTCTTATTGGCGCGATCGGAGCGATGGCGCTGTCGACAGCTTGCAACACCACTCGCGTATCGGCCGGAAGCTCGGCCCCCACGCTGACTCATCAGTACCGCCCGGACGGCGATACGGCGATAAAGATCGACATGTCCAAGATAAAAAGCGATGAGCTGAAGAAGGTCTACTCTCATATCAACGACCATTTCGACGAGGACGTCGAGAGGCTGCAGAAGTGGATTCGTCAGCCAAGTATTTCGAATAGCGGGGAAGGTATCCAGGAATCGGCCGAAATGGTGAAAGGCTTTTTCGACGAACTGGGCTGCCAGCAGTCCAAGGTGTACGATACCGGCATCAGCGAGTGGGGATTGCCAGGGAATCCAGTGGTTTACGCCAAATGCGATGAAGGCGCGCCGAAGACGGTGGTCATTTACTGGCAGTACGACACCATGCCCGTCACAGAGCCGGACGTTTGGAAGGTGCCGCCGTTTGATGCTGACATCATCGCGGAGAACGGCTTTAAGAAAGTGCTGGTCGCCCGCGGGGCGGCGAATTCAAAGGGTCCCGAGATGTCGGGTTACAACGCGCTGATGGCGATTCGGCAGGTCCGGGGAAAGCTGCCGGTGAATGTGATTTTCGTAGCCGAAGGAGACGAAGAGCGGATGGATATCGGGCTTCGTAACTTCGTGCGCGACCATCAGGATCTTTTCAAGGGCGCGGACGCAATGATCAGCGAGGGCGGCTCGCCCAATGGCAGCTCGGAGGGCTGCGTTTACATTCAATTGACCACCAGCGGCAAGAGCTGGGGCCGCGGTCCGGTGGAATCGAACATTCACGGTTCGAACAAACGCTCGGTGGATAGTCCTGCGTGGCGGCACATCAAGATGCTTGCTTCGCTGGTCTCCGATGACGGCAACACGCCGCTCATTAAAGGCTGGAAAGATAACTTCGTCCCGCCGGATGCAAAAACGCTGGCCGCGATCAGAAAGCGGGCTGAAACCACGGACTTGGCCACCATGGAGAAGAATCTGGGAGTAGCCCGCTTCATCGCGACCGATCCGTTTGACGTCTTGCGGATGCAATACACCGAGACCTCGTTCAACCTCGACGGCATCTGGGGAGGCAATATGTACGCCAACGCCGCGGGCGCTATCCTGCCGAACAAGATCACGTCGAAACACAACATTCGCTATATGCCGAATATGGATGGGATGGATCTGACGCGGAAGATCCGGGCCCAATTGGATCGGAATGGCTATAAGGATGTGGAGATGAAGGTCATCGGCGATGTGCCGTGGTCCATCTCCGATCACGACAACCCCATGAATCAGGCCGCCGGAAGAATGTTCGAGGCTTTCGGAGTGACATCCCGCCAGATCGTTGCGGCGAATCACGTTCCCGAAGCCGAGGACACCGGCGGCTACTGGCCGTCCTATCTCTTCAACGACGGGAAGGTCGGACAGCGAGTGGCGCCGCTGGTGCACATGTATATCGGGGGTGGGGCGGTCGGAAACGCGGGCCGCGCTCATGCCGCCAATGAGTTCTATGTCATCGAAGGGGCCGGCAAGACCTATGGGATGGCCGGCGCGGAAAAATCTTTTGCGACGGTGATCTACAATTTCGCTGGACTGAATTAACAGGACTTACAAGTTAGTTACTCGCATAATCATCCGGCGCGAAAAAGGAATCGCACGAATGTGCCGTCAGCGAAGATCGGCAGGGTCGTTCTGCGTCGAAACGGCCGCGACTTTCCGCTGCACAAGACCGAATACTTATCTTGACAGCTCGCGCCAGGTAGTTGACACTAGGTAGACATTTATTCAGGTATGAGGAGAGACTTCCGTTTTTAACGGAGGCACCGAAGGGGCAAGCGGCGTTGACGTATTCGCCGCGAATCTCTCAGGTCGAAGGACTCATACCCGATAGCCTCTGAAGGAACCACATAGTACGTGGTTGCCGGCGCAACGCGGTGCCATTTCAGAACAGGGGCATTCCTTTTGGACCACGCCAATCAAACTCTCTGTTGAGGGGACCCGAACGAAGATCCAGCGGTGAAGGAATTACTTCGCACGCCATAGGCATTGCTTTGCCGTGCGCCAGTAATTTCGCCGGATATCTTTCGTGTGTGCAGTCCGTGCTTGAGAAGTTTAAGATCAGCGATCCAGCGAGGGAGCGATTCATGAATTCAGATCATTCTGGCAATAACAGACGCAACTTTCACGGGTATGCCTGGCGGCATTCGGCTCCTGGTGTGGCGGCTGCACTCTTATTTCTGCTCATTACGGGTCTTCGTGCACAAGGTCCCACGACAGGAAGTATCGCGGGCCTTGTGACAGATCCGTCCGGAGCACCGGTGGTTGCGGCGAAAGTCACGGCCAGCAGTCCGGCCTTGCTGGTCCCACAAAGCACGCTTACCGGCAGCGAGGGTGGATATCGTTTTCCGTCTCTTGCTCCCGGCACCTATGAGGTGACGGTAGAGGCACCCGGCTTCGCGCCTCTGCAACGCGAGAACATTATCATCACATCGGGATTCAACGCCACCATTGATGCGCCGCTGGCGCTGGCGGGCCAGGCCCAGACCGTCGCGGTGACCGCGGAAGCGCCGTTGATCGATGTCGAAAATACGAAGCTTCAAAACGTATTCAGCGCGGCTGTGCTGAAAGACATTCCGACCGCGCGCGACATGTGGAGCCTGATCGGTATTTCGCCGGGGCTAGCGGTCAAGAGCTTCGATGTCGGCGGCTCGGCCACCGGCACGCAGATCCCTTATTATGCGTACGGCATGACCGGCCAGCAACGCGTCCAGGAGGACGGCGTCAATATGACCGAGGGCAACAGCGCAACCTCAGCCTACGGTGACTACTCCGCTTTTACCGAGGTCCAGATGGGAACCAGCGGGAACGATGCCTCCATGCCCTCGCCCGGTGCACAGATCAACTTCATCGTAAAGTCCGGCGGCAATATGTTTCACGGCGATTTCTATCAGGACTACGAGAACCCGGACTTCCAGGGCCACAACATCAGCCAGACGCAGTTGGATGAAGGCGCCGGCCAAGGCACTCGGATCACGACGTACCATGACACCAACGGCGATGTGGGCGGGCCCATTATGAAAGACAAGCTTTGGTTTTTCACCGCGGCCCGCTATCAGACCATCGGTACCACGGTAACCGGCTATCCGGTGAATAATCCCAGTTCCGGTCCGGCGTTCACAACCACGCTGAGTGACGCTTTGTACAAAGTGACCTATCAAATCAACGACCGGAACCGCATTTCCCAAATGCTGAATTTCGACCGAAAAGAGCAGCCGTATCGCAACGCATCCAATACCCAGTATTCCGACGCCGTCTATAACGAGGACCTGGTGGAATGGATCGGCAATGTGGTGTGGGACAGCACCATCTCAAACCGGGCCTTTCTGGAAGTCCGTCTGGGTTCCTGGGGCTATAACTGGACGAATCAGTCTTACAACGGGTCCGACGGCGGGCTGGATTATCGCCGCACGGAACTTGCAACGGGCGACACCGCCGGCGGCTTCGAGCCGCAAGGTTACTTCCGCCGCCGCACTCAAGTGGACCCGACGTTTTCTTACGAGGCGGACAATCTCTTTGGCAAGAGCCACTTCTTCACTTTCGGTTTCTTGACCGAGCATGAGACCTACAACTTCCAGCAGTATCCGTATCGGGGCGCCGTTCTCGAAACCTTCGATAGCACTGGAGGACTGCCGGACTTCACGACACCGTACGAAGTGACGCTCTATAACACGCCATCTGCCACCACCGACTTCCTCCGCCACAACGGCGCATATATTCAAGACAAAATCAAAATGTCCCGCCGGCTGACTTTAAATGTGGGCGTCCGCTGGGATTACTACAATGCGAATCGCCCGGTGGAAACCGTATCCTCCGCCGCTCCTTATTCGGCGCAATTCTACCAGGGCGTGCCGTTTGCGAACGGCTACACCATTCCGGCCACCTTCCCCAACCTGACCATTCCCGGGAATACCGGCGTGCTGCACTGTGAGTTTCCGGTAAGCGTGCGTGACGCCGTGTAGGCCGTCCTGTTAAGTTCAGTCAGGCGCCGGAGGCGCCTGATCGTGAACCGGAAGAGCACACCACCGATCCCTGAGGCGATCGTACAATTGCAGCGCCAGTTGGATCAATTTCGCAGCACCCAGCCGCATCGGACGAAGCTGCCAGAGCCACTGTGGCAGGCTGCGGTCGAGTTAGCCCGACAGCATGGCATACATCCCGTCGCGCACCCATTGCGGCTGGACTACATGGGACTGAAGAGGCGGCTCGGCGGAGTTCGCTCCGACGCAAGGCAAGCAAGCCGACATTTGTCGAACTGACCGCGCCACATGCCGTACCGTTGGCGGAGTATGCGATCGATTTCGAATGTCCCAGTGGCCACAAAATGCACATCCAGTGGAAGGCGTCGGCGCCGCCCGATTGGGTAAGTTTGCTGCGCGCTTGGCGGGAAATGGAAGGATGATTCAGATCGCTGCCCAGATACGAATTCTGGTTGCGGTCGAGGCGATCGATGGAAGAAAGGGTATCGACGCCATCGCCCAGCTGTGCCGGGAAAAGCTGAACGCGGATCCATTTTCCGGTTACCTATTTATCTTCCGGACGCGGCGTGGCACGGCCATCCGAGTCTTGCAGTACGATGGCCAGGGGTTCTGGCTGGCCACCAAGCGCTTGTCCAAGGGACGTTTCAAATGGTGGCCAACCGGGACGGAAGCGGCACGGACGCTGCGAGCGCATCAGGCTCAGCTCCTGCTCGCTGCCGGCAATCCCGATGCGGAAGCCCCGCCGGCGTGGCGGCCGGTGAACTCCTAGAAATTGCAAAAAACACTTGCGTTCCGTTTTCGACTCTGCCACACTGACGGCAGATGGCATCGGAGTGGAGATATCGAGGGCGGGTAGTTACAGCCGACGATGTCGCTTCGATTCGCCAGTTGATTGCCGAAAATCCAGGAGCAAGCCGGCGCAGACTTTCAGAGAAGCTCTGCGAAGCATGGCAGTGGAAACAGGCCAATGGCGCGTTACGCGATATGGTCTGCCGCGGCTTGTTGCTCATGCTACACCGGGCCGGCGAGATCGAATTACCGCCCATCCGGTTCCAAACGCTCAACCCCTTCGTCCGGCGTGCCCACCCCGCGCCGATGCTGATCGACACGACGCCGATCGCCAGTGCACTCAAGGAACTCCAACCAATCGAACTGCAACAGGTGCGGCGAACGGGCGACGAGCCACTGTTCAACAGTCTGATGGAGCAGCATCATTACTTAAAGTACGAACAACCAGTCGGGGAGCACTTGAAATATCTGGCCTGGGCGCAAGGCCGTCCTATCGCGTGCCTGGCGTGGAGTTCCGCGCCGCGTCATCTGGGCAGCCGGGACCGCTACATCGGCTGGAGCGCGGAAGCGCGGCGGCGCAACATCCGCTTCATCGCCTATAACACGCGGTTTCTGATTCTGCCCTGGGTACGCGTTCCGCATCTGGCATCGCACCTTCTCGGCCGTATGGCCGCGGTCCTCTCAGACGATTGGGACCGGATGTACAGCCACCCGATTTACTTCGCGGAAACTTTCATCGATCCCGGCCGTTTTCGCGGGACCTGTTACCGCGCGGCGAACTGGCGCCTGCTCGGCCACACCACCGGGCGCGGCAAGAACGATCAGACCAATAAGCCCAACCGCCCGATCAAGGAAATTCTCGGCCTGCCCTTGACACCTCGTTTCCGTGAACACCTCACCCGGATATGACGATGAAGCGACGGATCGACGTGAACCTGGACGAACTGGACCAGATTATCGATCGCAGCACGCGCGCCCCGCTAAGCGAATCCGAAGGCCAGAAGCTCAAAACGGCGCTCCATGCCATGGCAGAGAGACTGGTGCGAAAACGGAATACGGAGAAAACCAGCGCCGTTCTGCCGGATGCAACAGGCAAACCGGAGGCCGGCGAATCGGCGCCGGCCGGTCATGGGCGCAAGGGGGCCGCGGCGTTTACCGGTGCTAATAAAGTTGCCGTCGCACACGCCACGCTCCATTCCGGCGATCTTTGCCCAGAGTGTCGCCGGGGAAAAGTGTATTGCCTGAAAGAGCCAGCCACGCTGGTGAGGTTTGTGGGACACGCGCCATTGGAAGCAACGGTATTCCAGATGGAGCGACTGCGATGCAATGCCTGCGGGGAGGTCTTCACCGCTGAGGAGCCGGAAAGCGCGGGAGCAGACAAGTACGATGAGACCGCCGTGGCGATGATCGCCCTGTTGAAGTACGGTACCGGAGTGCCATTCAATCGGTTGGAAGGACTGCAGGAACATCTGGGGATGCCACTGCCGGCGACGACGCAGTGGGATCTGATGGCTGCCGCCGCGAAACTGCTTTGGCCGGTGCTGGTAGAGTTGATCCGCCAGGCGGCGCAGGGCAGCGTGATGCACAACGACGATACCGGCATGCGGATTCTGCGCCTGGCACGCGAGCCGGGCGACAAGCGGACGGGGACGTTCACCAGCGGCATTGTATCGATGGTGGGCGCCTGGACCGTCGCTCTGTTCTTCACAGGATGGAAACATGCGGGTGAGAACCTCGCCGAGGTGCTGAAGCAGCGAGCACGCGAACTGCCGGCGCCGATTCAGATGAGCGATGCGTTATCACGCAACTCTCCGAAGGTGGCAGGCGTCGAGCCCCTGCAGGCGAACTGCCTCGCGCATGGAAGGCGGCAGGTTGTGGAGGTGGCGGACAACTTTCCGGAAGAATGCCGTTATGTGTTGGAGACGCTGCGCGACGTTTATCATCACGACGCACAAGCGCGAGAGCGGGCAATGTCGGCGGAACAACGGCTGCGCTTCCATCAGGAGCGCAGCGGGCCGTTGATGAAAGGGCTGCATGAGTGGATGGAGGCGCAGTTGGCGGAGCACAAGACAGAACCGAACTCCGGGCTGGGCAAAGCGATCTCCTATTTACTGAATCACTGGCTGAAGCTGACGCTGTTCCTCAGGCAAGCTGGCGCGCCGATCGATAACAACATCGTGGAACGTGCCTTGAAGAAAGCCATCTTGAACCGCAAGAATGCACTCTTCTACAAGACGCTGAACGGCGCCGGAGTCGGCGATCTGTTCATGAGTCTGATCCACACCTGCGAGCTGAACGGAGCCAATCCGTTCGACTACCTCACGGAGTTGCAGAGGCATGCCGAGGAGTTGAAACAGAAGCCTTCGGAATGGATGCCTTGGAATTACCGCGAGACGTTGGTGCGGCTGGCGACGCCCACAGCCGCGTAATATGATGGATCTGCTCTGGCCGAAAAGGATCGTCTGCGGCCATGGTTGGGTGACATTTTGAAATGGCCGCCAAACGGGCCTTCCCAAGGGCGAAATCCGATAACGTTTTTGGCCAGTCACGAAGACCGGCGAAAATGTTGCGCGCCGGTCTGTACGCCCGCGTGTCCACCAATGATCAGCAGACACTCCCGATGCAGACGCGCGCGCTGCGGGAGTATGCTGCGCGGCGGGGCTGGACTCTTACTATGCAGATCCGGGAGGTCGGCTCCGGAGCGATCGAGCGACACGCCCGCGAGCAACTGATGAAAGCGGCGCGCCGCCGAGAGATCGACGTCGTGCTGGTGTGGCGGCTCGATCGCTGGGGGCGGTCGGTGGCGGACCTGCTCGCAACACTCCAGGAACTGGACCATCTCGGTGTCGGTTTCGTATCGCTGACAGAAGCGCTCGATCTCACAACTCCGGCGGGTCGCGCGATGGCCGGCCTATTGGCGATCTTCGCCGAGTTCGAAAGGGAAATCCTGCGCGAACGAACTCGGGCTGGCTTGGCTCACGCACGGCAGAACGGTAAACAACTCGGCCGGCCGATGACTGCGGGCCTGCAGGCCACCGAGATTCGGAAGCTGTATCGCGCCGGCGTCCCCAAAGCAGAAATCGCCCGCCGGTTGCGCATCGGCCGCACCTCGGTGCGCCGCATCCTGGCAGCCAAGCTGTGAAAAAACCGAAGCCGTGAAGAAGCCCAAGAAAGACCCGATCCGCGAAGACCGCATCCACAACGAGGCGATCGTCGATGCGCGGCCGGAAGAGCAAGCGATGAGTTGGTATTACTATCTGGAAAGCAAACTGAAGTTTCCTTTCACCGCCCGCTGCGTCCGCTCCCAAGCGACTTCTCCACTGCGGAAAGGAGAGACCGTCGAAGTGCGTCGCCTCGCCAAGGAGGAAGTCTGCGAGAACGACATGCTCGTCCAGATCCAATGGCGAGGTCGCAAGATGGCTGTCCCTCTTTCCCAACTGGCCGCCATCGATCCCGACGAATCCACCGCGGAAGCCATCGGCGACTGGCATTACTGGGTGGCTCGGGGTTGCCTGTTCTGAGTTCGTGCGAGCATTCCATATGAACCAAGGTCAGTCGAAATCACAACCGAGGTGGACCGATGTCAAGGCTAAGCTCACGAGTTTTGATCGACCAGCCTTGCTGGGCTTGATCCAGGATCTCTACGGCGCCCACAAGGACAATCAAATGTTTCTGCATGCCCGCTTCGGCTTGGGCGAGGATTTGCTTCGTCCCTACAAAGAAACAATTGATCGTTGGCTTTGGCCGGACGCCTTCAGCAGGCAGGCTCCGTCCGTTCTGAAGGCAAAGCAAGCTATTTCCAATTACAAGAAGGCCGTCGGCGACCCCGCCGGCCTAGCCGAGCTGATGGTCTTCTATTGCGAGCAGGCATCCGGTTTTGCGAGCGACCTCGGCTATCAAGATGAAAGCTACTTCAATGCGCTGGTGCGAATGTTTGAGCAGGCTGCGGCGACCGCGAACACATTGCCGACCGACACTCGCGACGCACTAATCGCCCGACTGGATCGGGTCCGCAGCATCAGCCACAAGTGCGGCTACGGCGTCGGCGACGATATGGACTCCATCCTCACCACGTACACGAAGCCTAAGAGCCGTCCCTCACAGCGCCGATAATCCTGATTCCGGCTTCCGATATCACCCACCTTCACGCAGCCTTGCCGGAAACTCACGCTGCACTGGACCCACTCGTTCGCGCCGCGCCTTGGTTTCGCGTACGACCTTTTCGGAAATAGAAAAACCACTGTCAAGGCGAGTTGGGGCCGGTATTACGAAAATCCGTCCCTGGTTTTGTCCGCTACAGCGAATCCATATCAAGCTACGGGCTATACGTTCCGCTGGAACGCCACCCCGTCGGCTGCGCTTGCGGCTGGGACCTCGGGCTTCGATCCGAGCCAACTGGGCTCGTTCGTGAGCAGCAGCGGCGGCATTCTCAACAGCATCGCCCCAGGTATTCGCGATCCTTACATGGACGATTACAACGCGTTCGTCGAGCACGAAATCGTTCCGAATCTGGTGGTGCGCGTGGGCTTCGTATATCGCAAACTGGCCCACGATTGGGCGCTGGTGGAAATTTCCAGGCTGCCCTCGCTGTACACCGATCCGGTTACGAAAATCGATCCCGGCCCCACCGGTACCGGTGACGCGCCGATCACCGTCTGGGACATCCCGTCAAATGTTCCCCTGCCGCCCAGCTTGCAGCAATGGCAGAGCCCGAACGGCAACAACAGCTACTTCCGCAATCTGGATTTCCTGATCACCAAGCGGCTGGACCGGAATTGGTTCCTTTCAGGAAGCTTCTTAGGCACCTGGTCCACCTCGCCGATCAACGGCCTGGCTGCGAACGGGTTTGCCTCGAACTCTTCGATCGCCAATGCCACGTTGCCGCTCAATCCGAATACGGAGGAATACAATATCGCCAGCGTCTATAACTCGAACTTCAGGGTGTTCGGGACTTATAACGCAAAATGGGGTATCGTTGTGACACCCATTTTTCGGTACCAGTTAGGCTCTCCGCTGGCCCGCTATATTACGGTGACGGGCCTGCACGTCGGCTCCGAGACGATTCCGGTTACGCCGTTGAGCGCTTACCGCCAGGACAACATCGCTATTTTTGACACACGCGTGGAGAAGCACTTCACCATTAAGGACCGCTTTGTGATCGGTCTGGTGTTTGATGCATTCAACATCAACAACTCCAATGCCGACCAGACGCAGGGCAACCTGGTCGCGACGAAAAGCACGGTGGTTGCCGGGACCAAGCTCTCCTATCAGCAATTCCTGAGTCCCACGACGGTGATTTCGCCCAGGATTTTCCGAGTCGGCGCGAAGTTTACGTTCTGAGGAGCGGCCCTCGCGAGAAAGAGGTTGCGATGACTCGTATTTCGTGTGTTTCATGCCGGCTAGTGCTTGCGGCCTTCGCGCTGCAAGCACTCGCCGCGGCTCAGACTCCGCCCGAACGGCTGGACGGATTCATCCCCATGCTGTGGGATGCCGATCAGGGCAAGCTGCTGTTTGAGATTCCACAACTCGACAAGGATATTCTTTACTACTCAACGGTCGCAAAAGGCAGCGGTTCCGGAAATGTAGGACTGGAATGGGCCGGTCAGGAAGAGGGCGGAGTAATCCAGTTCCAACGCGTGGGGCCGCGCGTGTTAGTGGTGGAGAAGAATCTTCGCTTCAGGGCGGGGAACGGAGGACCCGGCCTCGAAAAAAGTGTTGAGGCGTCGTTTCCCGATTCGGTTTTGGCCAGCCTGCCAATCGTCAAAAGTGAGAATGGAAAGCTGGTTGTGGATGCAACGCCTTTGGTAATCCGGGATTCCGCCGGGTTCGCCGGACCTCCCGCGGCCGCGCGGGCTCGCGGCGCCACGGGCCCGGAGGAGGAGGTCGCTGATACAGCCTGGTCGTTCGATCCAACGCGCAGCGCCATTTACCTGCCACGCACCAAAGGATTCCCCAAGAATACGGAAGTGGAGGTCACTGCCACCTATCAAGCGCTGAAGGGCGGGGCGAGAACTGCTCCTGAATCCAAAATTCTGTCGGTGCGGCTGCACTACAGCTTTGTCGATCCGCCTACTGGCTATCATCCGCGCGTCGCCGATCCTCGAATCGGGGTTGGCAGCATCCGGTTCTCGGACTATTCGCAGCCCAACGCCGGCGGCAATGGCGTGGCTTGGGTGCGGCGGCATCGTCTGGAAAAGAAAGATCCCACCGCCGCGCTCAGTGAGCCGAAACAAAAGCTCATCTATTATCTGGACGCCAGCATTCCGGAACCCACCAGATCCGCCATAAAAGACGGAGTTCTGTGGTGGAATAAGGCGTTTGAAGCGGCGGGCTTCAAAGACGCAGTGGAGATTCGTGACGCCCCCTTGGATATGGACCCGATGGATGCGCGCTACAACATGATCTATTGGGTGGACCGGGACGAGCGCGGATACTCCACCGGCGGCGGACTCACCGACCCGCGCACGGGCGAGATCCTGGCGGCGCGCGTACGTCTGGAATCGGACCGGGTGCGCACCATGAATCGCTTCTGGCAAAGCTATGAGCCGCCCTCGGGAGATCACGATGACGGTTTTGCTCCCGAACTGCCGCCGTACTCAACACCAGAGACCGAACAACAACTGGCGCTGCTCCGCCAGGCGCTGCTGGCGGCTCATGAAGTGGGCCATTCGCTGGGGTTCGGACATAACTGGAATTCGAGCATGAACGGCCGCGCTTCGGTGATGGAATACCCGTCGGCGCGCCTGAAAGTGGTCGGCGGAAAAATCGATCTCACCGATGCTTATCAGAAGCAAATCGGGGCGTACGACATCATGATGGTGCGTTACGCCTATACGGAGTTTGCGCCGGGAAAAGAGAAAGCCGGGCTGGACGGCGTGATCAGCGATATGCGGAAGCAAGGCCTGATCTATACGCCTCCGACAGATCCGCGTTGGAACCGCTATGACGACCTGTCGGATCCCGCTGAATATTTGCGCGAGGTGATTGCGCAACGCAAGGTGCTGATGGCCAACTATGGCCCTTCCATACTCCAGCCGGGAGAACCGTATTCGGACCTTCGCGGCCCGCGCCTGTGGATGGTCTATCTGCACCATCGCTGGGGGATCGATTCCGGTGTGAAGTATATCGGCGGCATGTACCAGAACATCGTGGTGAAGGGAGAAACGCTGCCGCCCACTGAAATTGTTCCAGCGGCGAAGCAGCGAGAGATACTCGGGCTGCTGGTGGACAGTCTGGATCCCGCCAGCTTGGCCATCCCCGAGAAACTGCTCGAAGACCTGGCGGTTCCCGAGGAAGGAATTCGCTCACTCCGGAGCGGGCCGGATATCGACAACATGGCGATGTCCACCGGTTACGCGTTCGATCAACTCTCCGCCGCTCGCACCGTCGCGGGGATGGTTCTGGACCAATTGTTCGATGCGGAAAGAGCCAATCGGCTGATCAGCTTTGCGGATCGGGAGCGGAATGCGCTGACGCTGCCCGAAATGATCGATACCGTCGAGAAAAAGGTCTGGAGTCCCGGTGCGACGGGAGTGAATAAATCGCTTCAGCGGCAGACGCAGCGCGTTTTCGTCGATGCATTGATGGCTCTGGGAGCCAATCCTGCATCCACGCCGGACGTCAAGGCAGTGGTAATGGCTTCGGTTGTTGCATTGCATACGCGGGTGGCGGGAATGAAAGACGAAGATGCGGTCACGGAGGCTCACCTTCGCCAGATCGAACGGGACCTGGCGAAATATGTTCAGAACCCCACGATGCCCAAGAAGTCGGACGCGCCTCCGCCGATCATGGCGCCGATTTAGAGTACAGCGGTGACACTTGTTATGAGCCGGCGCGCGCATTGGATCTGTGCGCTGTACTGCGTGTCCGGCTGCGCGGGCCTCATTTACGAGACCGTCTGGATTCGTGCGTTTGCTCTGTCGTTTGGCAACACGCTGCTTTCGTTCAGCACCGTAATCAGCGTTTTTCTGGGCGGACTGGCGCTCGGTGCGGCGTTGGGCGGCCGGTTGCGAATGGACCGTCCGCTGCTGTTTTATGGCGCGGCGGAACTATGGATCGGCGGCTACGCTCTGGCAATCCCCTGGCTGATGGATCTCTCGCCGCGATGGCTCGCTCCGTTGTATGGAACAACGGGCGAAGGCGCGGCCGAAGTCGCTGTTGCGCGCGCCATCCTCTGCACCTTGATCCTAGTGCCCGCCACCATACCGATGGGCGCGGGCCTGCCCTGGCTCTTTTCGGCGCTCGACGCGGAAGGGCCGCGCCGGCTGCGGCTGATCTGGGTGTATGCGCTGAACACTCTCGGAGGCGCGGCAGGCGCAATTCTGTCCGGTTTCATCCTGCTGCCTGCTTTGGGCTACAGACATACGCTGTTTACGGCGAGTGCGCTGGATGGAGCGGTCGGTTTGCTGGCGATTTGGCTCGCAGTCGCCGCACCTGTTCCTTCCCTTCGGGTGACCGAAACGAAGCGGACCGCGGAAAAACCGGACGGCGCTTTGTTGCCGCAGCGAGTCCTTGCTATCGCTGCTTTTTTCAGCGGCTGGAGCGCGATGCTTTATGAAGTGGCTGGCGTACGCGTGGCCGGGCTCATGTTCGGCCCTACGGCTGCCACCGTCACGCTCACCCTGGCCGTGGTGCTGCTCGGTCTCGCGGCCGGGAGCATTCTGGCATCGCGCATCTCAAAGTTCCTGATCGCGTGGCTCTCTGCATCGCAGTTCGCTGTCGCTCTGCTGCTGCTCTTCGGTTCTTATGCAGTGGCAATATCGCCCGCGTGGCTGGCCGAACAATTCCGCGTCAACAGCAGCAAAGCTACGCAGATGGAACTGTTGGAAGCGGCGCTGATTTTTGCGGTGTTGTTCCCACTATCGATGGGGGCGGGGATGGCGCTGCCGCTGGCGATGTCGCACCTGCAGCGAAGCGCTCAAAACGCCGGTCGCGCGCTGGGCGGATTGTATGGCGTCAATACCGCGGGCTGCATTGCAGGCGCATTGATCACCGGCTGGTTCCTGATTCCGTATCTCGGCGCTGAGCGAACGCTGTACGCGGGCGCGCTGGTGAATGTGGGGATCGGCATCGCGCTCATCCCACGGTTGAAATGGCGCGCGGCTGGAAGCGGAATCGCAGTGCTGGTGTTGGCCGGCCTTGTTTTTCCGCAATGGGACATGCTGGCGATGACATCCGGAGCCTACAAATATGCGCCTTACTTCGGCGGGTCCGTGGCGGATGGATTGCATAACGGCGAGATGGAGTTCCTGCGCGAAGGACGCTCCGGCACGGTCACGGTGCGCCGCATTGCTGGTTCCCAGGTGCTGGCCATTGACGGCAAGGTGGACGCCACCGATGGTGGTGGCGATCTTCTCACCGAGAAACTTCTGGCACACATCCCCCTCTCGCTGATTGCGAACCCGCGGAACATTTGCGTGATCGGACTTGCCAGCGGCGTTACGGCGGGAGCAGCGCTCACTTATCCGGTGGAGCGCCTCGACGTGCTCGAAGTATCGAGCGAAGTGGTGCGGGCGTCCAGGTTCTTCGATCGGGTGAATGGCAAGCCTCTCGATTCCAGCCGCACCCATCTGATCGTCAACGATGGACGGAATCACCTGGAGCTCACTTCCGAGCGGTACGACGCGATCCTTTCCGAACCGTCCAATCCGTGGATCTCCGGCATGAACTCAATGTTCACGCGGGACTTTTTTCGCATAGCACGCAGCCGGTTGAATCCCGGCGGAGTGCTGGCGCAGTGGTTTCATCTTTACAACATGCCGTCCGACGATCTTCGCAGCCTGCTGCGCGCTTTCACCGATGTTTTCCCCTCGGCGACTCTCTGGCAGTTGAATGAAGGCGATGTTCTGCTTACGGGCTTCGCGGCCGACAAGCTGGAGGAAGCCGGGCATTATGCTCCTTTGCCCGCCGCGGCGCTTGCGGATCTGGCGCAGGCGGGCGTCAGCGAGCCCGATCTGCTCCCGCCGCTCTACATCATGCGAGGGTCCGATCTGGCGCGTTTTGCCGGCGCCGCGAAGCCCAATACGGACGATTGGCCGGTGCTCGAATTCCATGGCCGGCGTGATTTGGATCTTCAGACCAGTGAGGGACACCTGCAGGAACTGGCCGCCTTTCCACAGCGCATTCCGCCGCCCGCGGAGGTGTTGGAAGTTCGAGATCACATGACCGCCGATCGCCTGGTCGCGCGCGCGCGAATGTTCGAACAAGCGGAGAGCTATCATCTGGCGTTTGCGAGTTACCGGAAGGCGTTCGCCCAGCGCCCTGGGGACTCGGCCGTGCTGGCCGGAATGCTGCGTTGCGCCAGGAGTCCTGAAGAGCTGACCGCCGCTGGAACGCTTGCCACGCGCACCACAGAAGCGTTGGACGATATGCATAAGGGCGATCTGGTCTCGGCGGAATCGCTTTTGCGCGCGGTGAAGCAGGCTTGGCCGCAGAGCCCCGAAGCTCAACTCAATTACGGACTATTCTGTCTCGACAACTCGCGCTACCACGATGCCATCGAATCCTTCAAAAACGCGATTCACACCGACCCACGCTACTTGCCTGCATTGGAAGCGATGGCGAAGGCCTATCTGCGTATGCGCGATCTTCCGAACGCGGCGCAATGGAGCCGGCGGATTCTTGAGATCGACCCCGAACATGCGGCCGCCAGACAGGTGCTTGCGGCGATTGAGCACGCAGGCGTAGAGGCGCCGGCTGCGCGTTGAACAAGCTGCGCGAAGGCATAGCAAGAATGATGATCAACAATCTTGTGTCGGTGAGTGGTTGCGACCCGTCCCGCCTCACGCACCCTGTTCTGCGACGAATCCAAAATAGCTTGAGGAGAATCCCTTGATTTGTTCAATAGTGAACCGTTCCATAGCAGTTGCGCCTATCATTTTATTCACCGTCACCTCATTCCGCGCGGTGGGCCAGCAGAAGGCCTCACCGGAAAAAGAAGCCGCCATGAAAGCCGACCTCGCCGGCCAGATCGACGGCATGAAAAAGCAGGCGCAGGTGATGGTGGATAGCCTCTACAGCTACGGCGAACTGGGCTTTCAAGAGTTCGAGACATCCAAATACCTTTCGGGAATCCTGGAGAAGGAAGGCTTCCAAGTGGAGCGGGGAGTGGCCGGCATCCCTACAGCATTTGTTGCGACATGGGGCTCCGGGAAGCCGGTGATCGCGCTCGGCTCCGACATTGACGATATTCCCCAGGCGTCCCAAATGCCGGGCGTGGCTTATCACGATCCCATGATCGAGGGTGCGCCGGGGCATGGCGAAGGCCACAATTCCGGCATGCCGTTGCAGATCATGGCCGCGCTTGCGGTGAAGAAAGTGATGGAGCGCGAGCATCTGTCGGGCACCCTCAAGTTGTGGCCCGGAGTGGCGGAAGAACTTCTCGGAAGCAAGGCATTTCTGGTGAAAGCGGGCGTTTTCAAGGATGTCGACATCGTGTTGTTCGCCCACGTCGGCACTGATCTGAGCGTCGCCTACGGGCCGACGGGCGGCAGCGGCCTGGTGTCGCTCGAGTACCTCTTTAAAGGCGAGGCCGCTCATGCCGCCATGGCTCCGTGGCGCGGGAGAAGCGCTCTGGACGCGGTGGAACTCATGGATGTGGGCTGGAATTTCCGCCGGGAACATCTTCGGCTGGCCACGCGGATTCATTATGTGATCACAAACGGCGGCGATCAGCCGAATGTAGTTCCACCGAATGCCGCCGTTTGGTATTACTATCGCGAGGCCGATTACGATCACATCATGAATCTCTGGCGCATCGGCGAGAACATGGCGAAAGCAGCCACGCTTATGACGGATACCACTTACACGTCTCGCATCCTGGGAACGGCGTGGCCCGGATATTTCAACAAGCCCATCGCCGAAGATATGTATGCGAACATGCTCAAGGTGGGGTTGCCGGCGTGGTCGGCTGAAGATGAGACGCTGGCGAAAGCATTACAAAAAGAGTTGAAGATGCCGGAAGAAGGTCTGGCGACGAAGATCGGCCGGCTGCGCCCCGAGATTTCCAAGGCGGTGGTGGGCAACGTCAGTGGCCTCGAGAAAGTGACCCTGGAGCAACTGGGAAAAACGCTCGATCGGGCCAGTCGAACCATGACGGCGCTGCTGGGAAGTATCGCCGCCGTCTCGCTGCTGGTAGGCGGCATCGGGATCATGAACATCATGCTGCTCTCTGTCACGGAGCGGACGCGTGAAATCGGTATCCGGCGCGCGATCGGCGCCCGCGGCAACGACGTGCTCCAGCAATTTTTGGTGGAAGCGGTTGTTCTCAGCGCGGTGGGAGGGCTGGCCGGGGTCATTATCGGGGTGATTGCAGCGGCGTCGATTTCACACATGGTGCAGTGGACCACCGCCATTTCACCCTTGTCGATCGCGGTGTCTCTGGGGATCGCGACTTCGGTGGGAGTCTTCTTCGGCTTCTACCCGGCCCGGGAGGCCGCTCGCGTTCTGCCAATTGAGGCTTTGCGATACGAATAAACGCGAGTAAGACGAGCAAATTATGTTACTGG
Organism: Bryobacterales bacterium; assembly: GCA_963776805.1. Lineage (GTDB taxonomy): Bacteria > Acidobacteriota > Terriglobia > Bryobacterales > Bryobacteraceae > Palsa-89. The sequence goes on along the minus strand of CAVZOD010000025.1, from coordinate 350,340 downwards.
TCAGTTTACGGATCGCCATTAAAGCTTTAAGCCGGCACAAACTGCGGACCGCTCTCACCATGCTTGGAATGACGATCGGGGTGGCCGCCGTAATCACCATGGTGGCGCTGGGATCGGGCGCGCAGGAAACCGTTTCATCGGATATCGAGTCCGCCGGAACCACCTTGATCGACGTGCGGGCCGGCAATTACACGCGCGGCGGCGAAGAGTCCAATATCGGAGCGGGACTGGGCGCGGCCCATGACCTTACAGTGGACGACGCCGAAATGATCGGCAAGATCGACGGCGTTCATTATTTCGCCCCAGGCGTCAAAATGCGGAGCTGGTTGAGTACTGGGTTGAGTAATGGGTCGAGTGCTGGGTCCGATCGCGCGTACGCATCCATTCTCGGCACCGATGTTGCTTTTCCCGCGATGTATTCAGATCGCATGAAGCACGGAAAGTTTTTCAAGAAGGGCGACGTGCAAGGCGCCGCTCCGGTTGTTGTGCTGGGACCCACGTTGAGCGATCGGCTTTTTGGAGTCGACGAGAATCCCGTAGGTAAGACTATCGAGCTCCACAATCAGACCTTTAAAGTTTTGGGCGTTCTCTCCACCAGCAATGATGATCGGGCCGACTCCGCATTCATGCCGTACTCATCGCTGCAGAAGGTTCTCGACATCAACTACCTTCATATCGTCACTGTCGCCGCGCTGCGGGCCGGCGATGCTACGCGAATTGCGACCGACATCCGGAAGCTGCTGCGAAGCCGCCACCACCTGGATTCCGAGAATGCTTTGGCGCTGATGAAGCGGACCGGCCTGGGTGGCGATCAGATGCCCCACTCCGGCGCCGGATTGATGGTCCCCGATGATTTCACCGTCAAAACCCAGGCTGCCGAAGCACTCACGAAGGGACTTTACACGTCGGTTGCGGCTTTCGTCCTTGCCAATATGCCGAAGGTGGATCAAGTGAATCTTGCTGAAATGGCCGGCACGCTCAGTCGCGCCGGCTCAACCATGACAGCGTTGTTAGCGGCGACCGCCACCATTTCGCTGATCGTCGGAGGCATCGGGATCATGAACATCATGCTGGTGTCCGTGACCGAACGCACCCGTGAGATCGGCATTCGCCGCGCCGTGGGCGCTCGCTCGCGTCATGTACTGATGCAGTTTCTGGTGGAAGCGGTGACGCTTGGGATGTGCGGTGGCGCCATCGGCATCCTGCTCGGGTTTCTAGCCGCTTTCACGATTACCAAACTGCTGGAATGGCCGGCCGCCGTGACATTTTCCTCGGTGGCCCTTTCCGTCGGAATCTCGGCCGCAGTCGGCGTGTTCTTTGGTTTTTATCCAGCCGAACGCGCATCGCGCCTCGACCCGATCGACGCTCTTCGACACGAGTAAATTCATCATGTTATTACGCAGATTTGCCGCTCCCGGAGTTCTTGCAGCCGGTATGGCTCTCCTTTCTCCCGTACTCCTGCAAACAGCATTCGCACAAGGCATCGGCCGCCTGCAGCCCAAGCATGGCGGCGTACTTTTTGCCAGTGGTCAAGTGAATGCTGAGTTCGTGCTGAAACCCAAGGGAGCCTACCAAATATATTTCACCGATTCCACTGGCCAGGAACTTCCGGCATCCACCGTCAGCGATTTGGCACTTACCATTAAGCCCCCGTCCGGCGCTCCGGAGAACCTCAAGCTGCAGATCGATGACGCCGGCGAGTCCTGGATCGGAACCGGTTCGCCCAACATTACCGCCATCGCCTCGGCCTCGATTTCCTACAAATTCCAAGAACTCAATCAGCAGACCGAGATCCCGTTCGCAAATGGCTATCACGCGGAATTGCGAACCATCCCCGCGCGGCCTAAAGCTGGTGAACCCGTCCAACTGGTCTTTACTGTAAGGGATTTCTTCGGCAAAGCTGTCAACAAGCTGGAGATTCAGCACACAAAACCGATGCACCTGATGGTGGTGTCGCAGGATCTGGCGGAGTTCGACCATATCCATCCGCAACCCTTGCCTGGCGATGTCCTCCGCGTGGCCCACACATTTCTCCACGGAGGCCATTACCGGCTCTACGCGGATTACACTCCCATCGGCGCCCCGAACCGGATCGAGGCCTTCGATGTGAATGTTGCCGGTCCGATGAGGGCCAAGGTGCCGCTGGTTCCCACTACCATCTGGGACACCAAACTGGGTGGAGTGAGGATGGTGATGACCACGGACAAGGCGCTGCAAACCGGCGAAGATATCGAGTTCACCATGACGGTGTCCGACGCGAAGACCGGCGCGCCCATTCATAATGTGAAGCCTTACTTGGGCGCGTGGGCCCATATCGCAATCATCAGCGAAGATACTCAGGAATTTATTCACGTCCATCCAATCGAGGATTCTGTGCAGCCTGCCGCGACTTACCGCAGCGGTCCCTCCCCCAGCGTGATTCGCACGCAAACCGGTTTTCGCCGCCCGGGCAAATACAAAATGTGGATTCAGGTCCAGCGGGAGAACCAGGTGATCGCGCTCCCATTCATCTATCAGGTTGCTCCGGGGGCAAATATGATCACGCAAGGGCCGAAGGTTCCTTCCGGCGCGGTGCTGGTAAATGTCAGCAGTGCCGGTTTCGACCCGGCACGCATCCCTGCGAGGGCCGGCCTTTGAAACTGGCGTTCTTCCGGCTGGATGCGCAGAACTGCGCGCAAGAGGTCGTCTTCCCAAGCCTGGGCATCAAGAAGGCGCTTCCGCCGCGGCAAACGGTGGAGATCGATGTGACTCCTCGCAAGACCGGCATCTTAAGTTTCAGTTGCGGCATGAAAATGCTGCATGGCGAATTGCTCGTGCGGTAACGAACACGCGAGGTGAATCTATGCGATCGTTTTCGATCCTGTTTTGCGCCGCGGGCGCGATGCTTCTTCTCACATCCTGTAAAACGACCCATGCGTCGGCGACGAGTACCGCTCCCGTGCTCACCCATAAGTACCGCCCCGACGGCGACACGGTTCCCAAGATCGATCTTTCGAAGATCAAAAGCGAAGAACTGAAACAAGTCTACGCGCATATCGACGACCATTTCGATGAAGACGTCGAACGGTTGCAAAAGTGGATTCGCCAGCCCAGCATCTCCAATAGCGGGGAAGGCATTCAGGAAACGGCCGAGATGGTGAAAGGCTTCTATGACGAACTGGGTTGCCAGCAGTCGAAGGTCTACGACACCGGCATTACCGAATGGGGTCTGCCAGGCAATCCTGTGGTTTATGCCAAGTGCGATGAGGGCGCGCCCAAGACGGTCGTCATCTACTGGCAGTACGACACCATGCCCGTGACCGAGCCCGATGTATGGAAGGTGCCGCCGTTCGATGCGGCCATCATCCCGCAAGGAAATTTCAAGAAGGTTCTGGTGGCGCGCGGAGCGGTGAATTCCAAGGGGCCTGAAATGGCGCAATACAACGCGCTGATGGCGATCCGTGCGGTTCGTGGGAAGCTGCCCGTCAATATAATCTTTGTGGCGGAGGGTGACGAGGAGCGGATGGATATCGGGCTGCGCAGCTTCGTTCGCGACCATCAGGATCTGTTTAAAGGAGCCGATACCATGCTGGGACCCGGCGGTTCGGAAGGCTGCGTGTATATCCAGTTGACCACCAGCGGAAAGAGCTGGGGCCGCGGTCCGGTGGAGTCCAACATTCACGGATCCAATAAAAGATCCGTGGACAGCCCGGCCTGGCGTCACATCAAGATGCTGGCCTCGCTGGTGTCCGACGACGGTAACACTCCCTTAATCAAAGGATGGAAGGAGCACTGGGTGCCGCCGACCAAAGAAACGTTGGACCGGCTGAGAAAACGGGCTGAGGGCAGGGATCTCAAGACCATGGAAGCCAATCTCGGAGTGGCGCGCTACATCGCCGACAACCCGTTTGACGTGCTGCGCATGCAAACCACCGAAACGTCTTTCAATTTGGACGGCATTTGGGGCGGCAATATGTACGCCAATGCGGCCGGCGCCATTCTGCCGAACAAGATCACGTCCAAGCACAACATCCGCTATGAACCGGACATGGACGGCATGGATCTTACGCGAAAAATCCGCGCTCAACTGGATCGCAACGGCTACAAAGACGTCGAGATGAAAGTGATTGGCGATGTTCCTTGGTCTATTTCCGATCCGAATAACGAGATTAACCAAGCGGCCGAACGGATGTACGAGGTTTTCGGCACGCGGAGCCGCCGCGAAATGGCGGAAGCGAACCATGTACCCGATTCATCGGAGACCGGCGGTTACTGGCCGTCGTACCTTTTCAATAATGGACAGGTGGGACAGCGTGTGGCGCCTCTGGTGCACATGCCGATCGGCGGAGGCGCGGTAGGATTGGGCGGACGCGCGCATGCCGCCAACGAATTCTATGTCATCGAGGGCGCGGGCAATACCTACGGGATGGCTGGCGCTGAAAAATCGATCGTGACTGAGCTGTATAATTATGCGGGGCTGAATTAGGTGCGAAAGGAAACGACACTCGTGAACTTTATCTCAATCCGCGGATTTTCGAAGACGCGCATCGCTCATTCGCTACTCGCCTTCGCTTTGCTCGCTCCGGTGGCCTTTGCACACACGCATCCCGAACTGATGGTGCCGGCCGCCGATGCAACGGTGTCCGCTCCGGCGAACATCACCATTCACTTCAACGGTGCGCTGGAGCCCAAATTCAGCACGATCACCGTGACGGATGCCGCCGGCCACGTGGTGAGCAAGCAGCACTCGATGGTTGGCGCCGATGCCAAGACCATGACGCTTCCGCTTCCTCCTCTTGCGCCCGGCGTTTATACGGTGAATTGGGTTGGAGTTTCGGTTGACAGTCATCGCTCGCGCGGCGCCTACAAATTCACGGTCAAGTAGGTGAGTGGTGCGGTCCTTGCCCTGAACATCCTTTTTGTTGTCCTGTCCGACACAGCCTACGCTTTGTTGGTCGGATGCTTGCTGGCATTCTATTGGCTGGATGCTTCCTCCAGCGCAAAAATCTCTCCTCGTCTCTCGCTGCACCGGCTTTGCCTAGCGTGCATAGCCGCCATGATCCTCAGCCAATTGGTTCGCCCGTGGTTTGCGGCCGCGAGTATGAGCGGATCCAGTGGCTTCACGGGAAATCTCGTTCTGGTCCCTGACATTCTCTCCTCCACGCATCAGGGCAAGCTGTGGTACATCACTTCCGCCGCGCTCGTCTTGCTGCTGGTTGCCGCTTTCGGCGCCAGACGAATTAACAGGCCTGTCTTGCGCTGGCCCTTCGTTGTTTCTCTGTTGCTGATTGCGTGTACAAAGGCCGCCTCGGGCCACGCGGCGAATGAGGGGGACTTCAGTCTCGCCGAGTCTTTCATGTTGCTGCATGTCCTGGGCATCGCCATATGGGCTGGCGCGATTGTTGCCTCCGGCTTTCTGGTCCTGCCGCATCTGGCGCAATTCTCCGATCCCGCGGCTCTCTGGAGCTATGGAAAACTCCTTTCGAAAACCGTCACCTGGGCTCTCGCCGCAATATTGATCTCCGGGATTTATACCTCAGACCGCGAACTGAATGGCGCATTGAGCGGACTGTGGCAAAGCGGTTGGGGCAGAATCCTGATGACCAAGATCGCATTTGTCTTGCTGGCCCTCGCCTTGGGCGCATGCACGCGTTTCCGATGCGTGCAGCGTCCAGCCACTTCCCGCACCATTGCGCTCATGGTCCGGCTGATGCGGGCCGAGGCAGTCGTTATGATCCTCATCCTAAGTTTGTCTGGTGTGCTTGCAAACACACCGCCCGCTATGACGGAGGCACTCGGGAGCGCGGTAGAAACCCAGCCGGCTCAAATCTGCTTGGGACAGCTCCGGGTACCGCGAGGGATTCGTTCCGGCGGCGGGCTTAAAATCGGCGCCTCTAGCTCGCTCGCTTCTCATGCAGCAGCATATCGAGCGCATGTTCCATCGAGCCGGCGAGAGCGATGGTCCCCGAGTTCACGAAGAAGATCTGGTCCACCTTGTCGATGGTGTTGAGGCGATGCGCGATGATTACCTTGGTGGTTTCCACTGGCAGTTTCGCCAGAATCTCTTCCAGAAGCTGCTCGGTGACGGTGTCGATATTGGCTGTGGCTTCGTCCAGGATCAAAAGCTCGGGGCTTCGCAAAGTGGCGCGCATGAATGCAATCAGCTGCTTTTGGCCCAGGCTGATGCTGTTGCCGCTGCTGGCCACTTTCGTTTCCAAACCTTCCGGGAAGCGCGAGAGGAGGCTCGATAGATTGGACTTCACCAGCACGGCGGCAAGCTGCTCTGTGGAACAATTTGCATAATCTTCGTTCCCGTACACGATGTTGTCGCGAACCGTCCCGCTAAAGAGGAACGGCTCCTGGGGGATCACGCCAATCTTGCGGGCGCGCTCGGACGCAGGAACCGACCGGATATCGCGGCCGTCCAGCATGATGGATCCCGCCGTAGCATCGTACAGGCGCGCCATGAGGGAAGCCGTAGTCGTTTTCCCGCCTCCGGTGGGGCCCACCAGCGCATACACCGTGCCCTTCTCGAGCTCCAGTGTAATGTCGTGCAGAATTTCCTTGCCGCCGGGATATTGGAAGTGAACCTTCCGAAATTGGAGAACGGAAGGGGATTCGGGTGTGCCCGCAGGCAATACCGGCATGTCCGATTCCAGTGCCAGCACTTCGGAGATGCGATCGAGCGCCGCCAGCGCGAGCTGGTAGGACGACCACACGGTTGCCAGTTGTCGCATCGGCCCGTAGAAATTGTTGACGTAAAGCAAAAATCCGATCAGCAGGCCCGCCGTCGTCTCCGTCGCTCCGATCAGAATAATGCCGTACGCCACCACCAGAAGCGTCGCCAGGTTGTGCGCGAAGCCGTACATCGGCATAAAGATGTTGTTGGCGAAACCGGCCGATACGGAAGCGTTGTAATTGCTATCGTTGACCGTCTTGAATTTTCGCTGAAAATAATCCAGCCGGTTGAACGCCACAATCACTTTGAAGTTGTGGAGGCTTTCCTGAACCTCGGCGCTAAGCCCGCCGAGGGTCTGCATGCTCCGCATGTTCTTGCGTTTTACCCATGCGCCAGTGGCCTTGGTGACGGTGAACACGCCGATCGCCGGCAAAAGCGCCGCGACTCCCAGGCGGAAGTTGAGCGACAGGACGAACACGGCCACGCCCGTCATCAGAAACAGGCTGCTGAGAAACTGCATCAGAGCCTGAGCGACAAACTGGTTCAGCTTATCGGTGTCATTATTGACCCGCGAGATCAGGTCTCCGGTCTTGTTTTCGGTGAAGAATGCCAGGGGAAGATCCTGCAGTTTCGCGAAGAGCTGGTTCCGCAGGCCAAACAGCACGCGCCGCCCCACGCCGCCCATGGTGCGGATTTGGGTATAGCTCGCGATCACGCCGAGTACGTAAACGGCCAGCAATAAAATGGAGGCGAGCAGCAGGCCGTGGCCGTCTTTCAGCCGAACATACGTGTCCACCGCCCGGGCAATGATCACCGGGCCCACCAGCGTCGCACCGGAACTCACCAGCATGGCGGCCAGCGCCACCGCGATGTAGCCGCGCTCGGGAACAATCAACGGCGCAAAGCGTTTGATCCCGGCCCGCAGGGACCGCTTCCCGCCAAATGCCTTGCTGGTTTCAAGCTTGTACTTCATAGAAATTAGTGCTCTGCTGCGAATCGTAGATCTGCACGTATTCAGGCGAAGTCTCCATAAGCTTCGCGTGGGTTCCGGTGGCGAGCAATTCGCCCTCCATTAGAACAAGGATTTGGTCGTAGTCCTCTACCGATGCAATCTTTTGCGTTACCGAGATCAGAGTGATGCCCGGATATTGCTCGTGAATGTTCTTCAGAATGGCGCGCTCAGTTGTGGTGTCGACGCGCGCGGTGAAGTCGTCGAGCAACAACACCTTCGGATTCAGCGCCAGCGCGCGGGCCAGCATCACGCGCTGCTTCTGGCCGCCGGAAAGAGTGGTTCCGCGCTCGGACACCACCGTGTCCAGGCCTTCTGGAAGGGTCCCGATAAAATCGCGCAGTTCAGCGGCCGCGATCGCCTTTTCCAGGTCCTGGTCCGGGATGCCCGAGCTGAAGGCGATGTTCTCCCGCAGCGTCATGTTGAACAGGATGCTGTCTTGAAACACGAAGCCGACCTGGCGGTGCAAAGCTTCTTTGTCGTACGCGTCGAGCGGCTCGCCATCATAGGTGACAGTTCCCGACGTCGGCCCCAGCAGACCGATGAGCACGTACAGCAACTGTGTCTTCCCTGCAGCCGTAGGGCCGATGACAGCGGTCTTCGTGCCACCCTTCGCCGAGAAAGAAATGTTCTTGAGAGCCTCCTTGTCGCCGAACGCGAGCGAGACGTTATCGACAGCCAGGTCGCCCCGAAGAGCCGGCTTGAGCGTGCCGGATTTCTTGGTCTCCGGCGCCATCAGAACCGCGCTTAAACGCACATAGGATGCGCCGGCCTGCGCCATCACGTTGCTCATGAATCCCAACAGGATGATGGGAAAGATGAGCATCGCGAGATAACTGTTGAAGGCCGTGAAATCCCCGAGCGTCATGCTGCCGCGCATCACGAAGCTGCCGCCCAGCAGAAGAATGATGATGGTGGCCAGATTGACGGCGAGGGTGATAGACGGGATCATGGCGGACATGATCCGCAGGATCGCGAGGCCGATATCGAGGGACTCGGTGTTCGCGGCCGAGAATTTCTCCGCCTCGAACCGCTGAGAATTGAGGATGCGGATGAGCGTGGCTCCCAGGATGCTCTCATTGATGACGCGGTTCAGCCAGTCGATAGCTTCCTGGCCGCGCCGGAACAGAACCCGGACTTTCCGGAGCGCGAAGAAAAACGTGCCGCCCACCACCGGCACCACGCCCAGGACGCTCAGCCCCAACCGCCAGTTGATGGAGAGCAGCATCACGCTCGCCCCGATGATCAGGAAAAACGAGGCAATGATGGTGGCCACCGCCTGCGAGACGAACAACTTCACGCCGTCGACATCCGAGGTGAGATTGGTCAGGAGTTTGGCGGGCGTCAGCTTCTCGATGCTGCTGTAGGACTGGGTGGCGATCTTGGCGGCCAATCGGGTGCGAAGGTCGCGCGCGACACGCTCGGAGGCGTAGGTCTGAGTGATGTTCTGCAGATAGTTCAAAGCGAACACCAGAAACGCGATGACAAAGAATTGCAGCACTAGCGTGGAGAGCACGAAGGTCCGCCGGGTGTAGGCATCGATGGCGTGCGAAATGAGTTCGGGCACTACCAGGGCAAGCCCGTTCCCAACAATGGTCATCGCGACCAGCGTGGCCACCAAGCCCCGGTAGGGCTGGAGCAGGGCGAAAAGCCCTCCTCCCGGAGGCCGTTTTTGTGCACCCGGATGTTTTGGACTCATAAGAATAGGGTCAGTGTAACCAGGTCAGCTTAACCAGGGACGAGTCTTGCAGGAATACCAATAGATTGAAACAAATCCACAAGAAGTGTCAAGTTGAGCCACCCCCCGCGGTATCGCCTTGAAAACTCCAGACCGTTGGGTATCGGTGCCTCACTCCCAGTAGGCAATGAGCCTTCCCATCGTGAACATAGCAGTCCAGAGGACCAGCGAGAGAATCGCGGCCACTTTCACATAACCCGGGATGAGCTTGGATTGATCCAGTTCTTCCGTTCGGTTGTAAACCAAGGGGCGGAAAACGAAGCCGTGTACGAAGATCAGGCACAGCACGATCATCTTCGTCCAGAAGTAAGGGTTGGGAGCATACTTGGTCGCCTCCGACGTTGCGAGCAGCAGGCCGGTGGCAATCATGATCGTCCCCCCCAAACGTTTCCAGGGCCGGAGGCTGGTGACCATCTGGGTGATCGTCACGCGGTTAAACGTGAGCCCGAGCAGGCGCAGGTTCGTCATCAAGATCATGCCACCGAACAGCGCGATGCACGACAGATGAATCGACAGAACGATCGGGTACACCAGCACCGAATCGCTGAAGTCAGAGAGAAAGCCGATGTTCTCGAGAGATTGAGCAATAGACACGCAGGATAGTCTCTATTCCAGGAATCCGGTGAAAATCCCGCCAAAAACGACCGCGACCCACAACAGCAGCGAGATGATCGCCACCACTTTGCTCAGCGCCGGCGGCGGCTTCTCCATCGTTGCTACTTTTCTGTGGATGGTGAAATTGTAGATGAGTGCCGCGAGCAGTACGTACATCTTTATCGGAAAGATCTGATTCACCAGGTAAACGCTGGTCTGCGACACAAACAGCATGGCACCGGAGAACACGACGAAGACCAGCGCGATGATCGTCCAGAGTTCGGTGTACCTCAGAATCCGCGCAGCAGTCTCATGCCGCAGTCCAAGGTTCAGCATCCGAAAGTCCACGAGTGCGATTGATCCGACACCGATTGCGAAACCGCCGATGTGGACGCACTCCGCCAGCGGAAACGCCCATTCGACATCGTTGAGCGCATCCACGAACGCGTTCTGCAGAAGCATCTTCTCTCCATCTCCCTTCCACTCCACCAGAAATGGCGTGGACAAAGCCAAGGTGGTCCGCCGGATGAACAAGCTGGAAGGGCGCTACGATGAACGCTGCCAGCGCTGCCGGACACTGAGTGCAGCGTGCCAGCAAACCCAACCTTAATCGAAAGACGAGTATCTTCCAGCGCCCGGCTTGGTGTCAAGAGCGTCATAGGACCAGAAGCCGCAATTACTTGCGATCCGCCGGCATGTGGCGGGTGATCCCGCTCGCGGAAGACTTTGGGCGAGTGAATCCCAGAAGCTGCGTTTCCCCGACAACTGCGAATTTGGATGTGGGGCCGTGCGATACGACTCTGGCTGACACGCCGGGACAACGCGGCTTCCAGAACGTGGCTCATCGTTGGATCGCGGCAAGCAGCGGCAACCGGAAGAGCGGATCGAACGGAACTTGTGCACCAGCTTGATACCGGAGGACCGGAGCGGCTATATGTGCGAGACCTGGAGAATGTGGACAAGAAATTCCTGATGCAAGCCGCCGCATGCAGTGTCGCGCTTTCGATCCGATCCATGTGTGGCTCGGGCAAGCCCAGAGCTGCTCAAGACGGGGCGTATCCAGGGCATTTCGACGATTTTCGCGTCATAAAAAGCCCTTGAAAGCCTCTTACACCACAATGCGCCAACTCCCCACGGTTTGGTTCGAGTTTCTCGCCCAGCAACGCCCGCGGTGAGATATTTCCGCCGGCTCGAAAGCGGTCCGTTTTCATGCGGGCTGTTAGCCGAGCTCCCAACAGCCGGAATCCGGAGCCTTTTGTGTGGACTGCCGGCGCGGATCCTCGGAAGGGTCGCGCGATTTCCTGAATTTATTCCCGGCTCAGGAGACTAGTCCGGCGGCGGCCAATAGGCCTAAACCTTAGGCGGCAAATCGCGGGCTTCGCAACTCGACGCGAATCCGTTCACCTTATGGCTGCCATCGCAAAACGGTTTGTTCGCCGAGTGGCCGCAGCGGCACAGCGAAATGATGCTGCGTCCGCCCAATCCAAACTCTTTGCCTTCGGCGTCATGAATACTGAAATCGCCTTCGATGCGAATCGATCCGTTGTTGTTGACTGTGATCTTGGTTGCCGCCATGCACTGCGATGGTAGCAGATCGCCGCGATAAATCGCGATATATAATCTTCACAAATGCGCGCGCTGCTGCTTTTCATCTTGGCCGTGGCAGTGAATACGCAGATCGTTTCCCCGGGGCAATCACTGCTCGGCCGTATCAAAGCACGGGCCGGCGAAAACCTGCGGCGCTTGCCGAATTACACGTGTACCGAGAGCATCGAGCGATCTTTGCGTCCCGGTCGTAAAGGCCCGCTTCGACCCAAGGACACCGTCCGGTTGAACGTAGCTTATGTCGGCGGCAAAGAGCTCTTTGGATTGCCGGGTGCAGGCCGGGTGGATCAGCCCGATCTAAGCAAGCTGGTTGACGGACCTATTGGGAACGGCCAATTCGCTGTGGTTGTTCGAAGCATATTTCTCGAACAGGGTGCGACTTTTAGCCATTCCAGCAAGACGAAACTCGATGGCAAGCAGGCTTTCCGGTTTGACTATGCGATGCCGCTCGCGCACAGCGGATTTAGCATTAAATCCTCGGTTGGTGAAGCGATCGTCGGCTATAGCGGCTCTTTCTGGGTGACAGCAGAGACGCTGGACTTGATGCGCCTGGTAGTCTCCGCGGATGGTTTGCCTCGACGGCTGGGGATGGCCTCCGACATCGCTACTACCGACTGCGGTTTCGTCTCGATCGGCGGGTCCCCGTTTCTACTGCCTGCGCGCTCCATCCCTGCAGGGAAGGACGTGTTTGGTGCGGAGATACGCAACGTTATTACGTTTGAGAACCGCCGTGAGTTTGTCGGCGAGTCGGTTCTCAAGTTTTAAGACGCGGATTCCTCGCCCGCAAACAAGTGAGCCTCGCCAGGGCTGCTAGAATCCAGAAAGCATGATCCAATTCGTTCTGGAAACCGACCGCGCGCTCTTTGAAGACGCGATGCGGTTCGCGCAGCAACAGACCCGCAAGCTGGTGGAGACTCATCCGGGCTTCTATCCGATGTACACCGCCGAAGGAAAGTGGAAGCACGAAGGTCAGGTGTGGACCAACTGGTGCGACGGATTTTTCCCGGGCATGATGTGGATTTTCCACAAGTGGAACATGGCCTCCGGCTCCGCCGACAAATTCTGGCTGGAGCAAGCCGTGCGCTATACCACTCCGCTCGCACCGCGCCAGCATGATCGCGACGTTCATGATCTCGGGTTCATCTTCATGTCCACCTATTACCGGTGGTATCGCCTGACGCAAGATCCCAAGCTGAAAGAGGCGCTCATTCAGGCGGGCAAGACCGAGTCATTGCGCTTCAAGGAAAACGGGCAATACCTGCGGTCGTTTGTCGGCGAGAATTCGCTCTTCATCGACATCATGATGAACGTTGGGATCATTTTTTACGCCGCGCGGGAAACGGGCGACCGCCGGCTGCGCGACATCGCACTGCGCCACTGTTTGACCACGCGCCGCAACCTGGTGCGCGGTGATGGCTCCACCGCGCAGGAAGGGATTTTCGATCTGCAGAGCGGCGAGTTTTTGCGGCAAAGCACGCAACAGGGCTATCGGGGCGATTCCTGCTGGTCGCGCGGCTTGGCGTGGGCGCTGTACGGTTTCAGCCTTTCCTACGAATATAGCCGCGATCCACGTTTTCTGGAAACGGCCGAATCCTGCGCCGATTACTACATCCTGCATTGCAACAGCGACGGCGTTCCGCCCTGGGACTTTAATGCGCCGCCGGAGTCGCGCCGTTTGCTGGATACCTCGGCTGCGGCCATCGCCGCTTCCGGATTGCTGCGCCTCTGCCGGTTGCTCCAGGATCCGGTGAAAGGGCACCATTATTGGTCGCTCGCCATTCGGATTCTGCGAACGCTGTGCGAGCATTACCTGGCGAAGAAGGACAAGAAATGGGAGGGCATTCTGAAAAGCGGCGTGTACCATTTGCCGAAGGAATTGGGCGTGGATGAATCGGTGATCTGGGGCGAGTACTTCTTTGTGGAGGCGCTGGAGCAGGCGCTGCCGCAATTGGGTTAGCGGCAGCTCGGGTCGTTGAAGGCAACGGTAAGAGTATCGCCATGAGCCGGCCAGCCCGCAAGATCGGACTCAGCGATTGTGATGTGTTCATATTCCGTGATCGAAACTGAAACGATGCCGAATTGCTCCATCATGCGACGCAGTTCTTTTCCACGCATCGAGCTGGGCACTAAGTCCGCGAGAAAATCCCGCATTGCCTGCCTTCCGTTGAACCCTCCGGACGCATTGGGCGGCGGAGGCGGATCGGCCGGAACCGTCAATTTGCATATTTGATCGCCTGGCCCGTAGTCGACCATCAAGTCGAACCCTTGTGGCATATGGAACGTTTCTCTGTGGAGCGGCTCGCCGAATTTGGCGCGCAGTGCGGCGGAATCAAGCTGCGCGGCGGCAGGCAGAGCGAACAAAAAGCACAAGACGAAACGGCTGCGATGCAGTTTGGAACTCATGCTTGATGGTACATCCGCCCGTAGGTGAGACCGCTTTCTCACCGGATGCAGGGCGCCTGTGGATCGATAAAAACAGTTTCCGTTGGGGGAAGGCTGAAGCTGAGGTAGTGAAGCCGGTTTCCAGTTTCGGAATGTTTGCTCGAGTGTTGCCCGGCACGCGGACGGAGCTGGAGATGACTCCGGTGATCGATTCAATCTGGCTGGTGAACCGCTTCGCCGTGAACCTGCAGATCGCGATCTTTTGGCGAAAATTCGTCAAAGAAAGCGAATTGACATTCCGCGACTATCGTCCGGCAGCCACAGCTTTGACGAAAGCGCCAGAGAAACCCGTCCGCCGATGTGGGAGTCTACTGAATGGGAGTCTAGAAATGAGCCAAGGTATGATGGCGCTCCGAACGCGGCTTGCGCTTTTGCTCTGTCTGTCGCCGGCACTGAGCTTGGCCGGAAGCTGGTCCGGCGTGTTGGTTAATTCCAAGTGCTATGGCGCCGAAGAGCGCAATGTGAACCCGACCGATACGCTGACTAACGTCGATCGTGACCGGAATCTGGAGATCCGCTATTGCTCTCCGAACGCCAAGACGAAATCGTTCGCAGTTGTGCAAGAGGATGGATCGCGTCTTCGGTTCGATTCCGCGGGCAACGCTAAAGCCGCCGAATTGGTCTCGAAGGCCATTTCGAAGACCGGTAAGAAATCCCTTCTGATGGTCGTGGTAACCGGCGAACTGCAAGGGAAAACCATCCGGCTGGATTCCATTTCAACGGCTCGATAAATCGCGTCCCGGCGCTGCCCCCTACTTCCCGCGCCCTTTCGGGCCCTGCGCGATCATCTGGATGGCGATAATCCAATCCTTATTCTGTGCATTGTCCCTGGATACGGCGTACAGTGTTTTTCGATCCGGACCGCTGAAGGCCACGCTGATGACATCGCGCGGCGTCGGGATCAGGCCCAGATTTTTGCCGTCGGTTCCGATCACGTTGATGCCGCCATTGCTGGTGACATAAAGGCGGCCCTGGGAATCAAACGTGCTGCCGTCGCCCCCGAACCCTCCGCCCTCGAGTTTCGCGAATTCGCGCTGGTTGGTGAGCGAGCCATCTTTCTGCACGTCAAATTCAGCGACTGTCGGCCCGTTGGTGACGAAGAGATGCTTTTCGTCTTCGCTCAGGACGATGCCGTTGGTGAAAAGCTTCTCGCCGTATTTGGTCACCTTGCCCTGCGGGTCCGAATAAAACACGCCGCCCATGGTGAAGTACACGCCGCCTTTGCTGTTGGCCGTCAGATCGTTCAGAACGCCGCCGATGCAGTCAAACGAATCGCCGTTATATTTGTTGGCAATAGTTTTGCGCTGCGGGGCCAGCTCCTCCACCGATGCGTTCAACCCCCGATTGTTGACGAACAGCGTGCCCTTGGAGTTCATCGCGAGCGCGCCGCCGGTATTGGTGCCCTCGTATGCGATGGAGGTTTTGCCGTTCTTGTCCAGCTTCACTACGGCGCTATTGTCGTTCTGCGCGATCAGAATCCCGCCGTCTTTTGTCGCGATAATTCCGTCGGCATTGTTGCCGTCCACTTCCCAGATCTCTTTCCATTTTTCTCCCGCGGCTACCACGCCGGGGATTTCGGTGACCGTGTACTCCTTGGGACCGGGCGCCGCCGCGGCGGGTCTGGGACCTCGCGCGGGTCCACGACCGCCTCTAGCCGCAGGCGGAACCTTGCACGTCTTCAGCACGTCCGGCTCTCTGGAGTCGTTCGGGGCCTGCACTCCCGGACCTGACTTCACTCCGGCGGGCGATGGAATCTGGCCCAAAGCGGCCATCGCACCCAGCCCTCCCAACGCAACCATAAAAATTCCTATCGATTTCATAAAGCCTCCCGCTTCCGCGTTCCAGAATATCAAGATTAGGCGCGACGGCGTGGCGCCGCGCTGTGGCATGAGCAGGGTTCGAAAGTGCGGCGAAAACGTTGATATACTCAGCGGACGGAAATGAACTGCCATTGGATCGCAATCGCAGCCGGGGCACTCATCGCACCGGCTCTATTTGTTCAGAGCGCTAGCGCGCAGGCGGCGTCGGATTGGCCGAGTTACAATCGCGACCTGGCCTCGACGCGCTTTTCGGCGCTGAAGCAGGTCAACACCGGCAATGTCTCGAAGCTGGCGCAGGCGTGGAGCTACCGGCTGCGGCCCGATGCGAACAGTCCACCGTCGGGAACGATGAACGAAGTGACGCCTATCGTAGTCAATGGCGTGATGTATTTGCCGGCCGGCAACCGGGTGGTGGCACTGGATCCGGAGACCGGCGCCGAAATTTGGCGCTACGATTTGAAAACGGGAGCGGCTTCGCAGCGCGGCGTTTCTTATTGGCCGGGCGACAAGCAAAATTCACCGCGCATTCTCTTCCTCACCGGCCACAAAATGGTGGCGCTCAACGCGAAGACCGGCAAAATCGATCCTGGGTTCGGCAATGAAGGTGAATTGACCATGGACGTTCCGTTCGCGGGCGTGCCGACCATTTACAAGAACGTGATTCTGGTGGGCATGAATATGTTCGGTCCCGGCGAAGAGCATCTTCATCAGCAGGATGAGCTCCCCGGCGGTATGCCCGGCGATTCGCGCGCCTACGATGTGCGCACCGGCAAAAAGCTGTGGGATTTTCACGCCGTTCCGCTGCCCGGCGAAGTGGGCCACGACGATTGGAAGGAGGGCAATTGGAAGCGCTCCGGCAATAATATGTGGTCCTATGCCATGACCGTTGATGAAAAGCGCGGCATCGTCTACATGCCCATGGGCGGCCCGGCGGCGAATTACTATGGCGGCGATCGCAAGGGCAACAACTTGTTCGCCAACTCCGTGGTTGCGGTGGACTATCAGACCGGCAAGTTGAAATGGTATTTCCAGACTGTACATCACGAGCTTTGGGATTACGATCTTCCGCCCGATCCGGTGTTGATCGACATTGTGAAAGATGGCAAGAAGATTCCCGCGCTGGTGCAGACTGGAAAATCCGGCTATATGTTTATTCTGGACCGCCTCACGGGTAAACCGGTATTCGGCGTTGAGGAACGTCCCGTGGCGCAAGGCAATGTCCCCGGCGAATCGTACTCGCCCACGCAGCCATTTCCTGTGAAGCCGCCGCCGCTGGCGCGGATCGGGATCTCGCGTGCGGATCTGGTGACGGCGGACGATACATCGGCCGAGCACGCTAAAGCTTGCCAGGAAATTTGGGATAAGCATGGGTTCCAAGGTTCCGGGCCCTTCGCGCCCTGGGCGTATCAGGGCCAAGGGACACCCAAGCACGAGACCATCAGTATGCCCGGGCCCACGGGCGGAACGAATTGGGGCGGCGCGGCGGGCGATCCAGAGACCGGGTATGTATTCGTGAATTCGCAGGACAGCCCCGGAACCGGGTGGCTTCGCGATAATCCGAAGGCCAAAGAACAAGGCGCGCTTCCGTATGTCATGCGCCCGGGCTTCTTCAGCTTCAGCGCACCTTACAAGGACGCGGAAGGCAAGACGCTCGGCAATCTGCCCTGCATCAAACCACCATGGGAGCGATTGTTTGCGGTGAATGCGAACACGGGTGAAATCGCCTGGCAGGTGCCGCTGGGAGTGACCGATTTTCTGCCGCCTGAGAAGCGCAACACAGGGCGATCGGGCGCGTTCGCCGGCCCCATCGCGACGGCGGGTGGTTTGGTATTCATCGGGGCAACCAGCGACGCACGTTTCCGCGCGTTCGATTCGAAAACCGGCCAGGAGCTTTGGACCACGAAGCTGGAATACACCGCTACCGCGAATCCGATCACCTATCAAGGCAAGAACGGCAAGCAGTACGTCGCGGTTGTTTCAGCGGGACCAGGGAAGGGAAATAACCAGGCGTTGATTTCGTTCGCCCTGCCGTAGGGCCGCTTAACGTTCGATGGGTCCGCCGGCCAGCCAGCGCTTTCCACGCGCGTACAAGGCTTGCACTTCGGGGCCCTTGAGTCCCGGCATGTCGGTCTTCACCTTGTAGCCGATGTTGCTCTGCAAATACGCCAAGTGGCGATAACCCTCGGGAAAACGCTGCAACAGTTCCTGATCGAGCGGCAGAAGTTTTCCGGGATCCACAGGATCCATGCGATCCTTTTCGTAAATCGGCTGCCTCAGCACGATGCCCCAGCGATTGTTCCGCTTTTCGAAGAAATCGTAGAAGCGTCCGGTGCAGACCACGTCGCAGACCACGTCGTGCACCAACGCCCGCTGATTGATGGTCATCTTGGTCTGCGAGATGGCGCGCGTGCCTTCAATATCGGCCGTGAATGCGCCTTGAAAATGCAGAATGTTGACGCCGCGATTGAAACCTTCCTTGCTCACGGCGATGAATTCGTCCGCGGTGCCCTGAAACCAGGTGGCCATCATGTAGCCGTCGTCGTGCCATACGGTACGGAACCGTTCCCAATCGCCGGCATCGCGCCAGAGCACCCAGTTATCCACTACAGTTCGAATCGCCAGCGCTTCAGTTAAGTCGTCAGTAGGCATGCTCAGACATTGTATCTATCCTGGGGAGTTGGAACGTGTGATGGGCACGCCCTCTCGGCAGCGTGAGGATCAAGGCCGCAATTGAAATACGACAACTAGCGAGCAGGTCGCCGGTGACGAAACGGAACCCACCAGGAGCTCAGCCGAGGCCACCGGAACGAAGGAGTTCGGGACGCCGAAAGTTAGAGTGGAGGGTGCGTTGGACAAGTCGAGGATCGGCCCCAGCGTCATTTCAGCCGCCCCGGCCAGTTTCTGCGCCTGAGCCGTTGCGTCGGCGATCAGATTGGAGTCTGAGCAGGATTGCGACTCCTGTAAGTGCTGCGATACTTGCGTTCCGTTCACGCTGAACGTTAACGTCAGGCCGTTGTTGTTTTGAGCGAAGGTCTGCTCCAGTTTCGTGATCGAACCGATGGTAGCAGTCAGGCTGGAGATAGGTACGGCCAGCGTGAAATTCCATTGCTGAGTTGGCGGGGTAGAGTTGCTGCCGACGCCCGAAAGATTTGCGGAGGTAATGCCGAGGCCCGACAGCGCCGCTACCACTTGATCCAGGCTGGTGGAGACAGGAGAGCTGACCGATAAGCTGAACACAACCTGATCGGGTTGCAGATAGGTTGAGCGCGTGGCCGAGATGGTCAGTGTATTCGATCCCATCTGCCCAAAGGCTGGAACAATCGCCAACAACGATATAAGCCAACTTTTCCGCATGGGCTTAATATCCGGTGAGCGCGAAGCTGACGGTGACGGCGCAAGGAGGCGGTGTGGCTGAGATGGTCGAAATACTTACGCCACCGAACACGCCACTGATTGCTCCGGTATTCGAAACTCCCGTCGAAGTGGAACTGGAAAGCGCCAGGATGCGCCCGACGGTGAGATTAGCCGCCGACGCCAGGCTTTGCGCTTCGGTGGTGGCGGTTGCAATCAGGCCCGCAAGCGAACATGTCTGCGCTTGCGCCAGTTGCTGCGAAACCTGCGTTCCAACAATACTGAACGAGAGAGCCATGCCATTGTTCTGTTTCGCGATGTTTTGCTCGAGCGTGGTCAGACTCGCCACCGTGGCTTTCGTGTTGGTCAGGGGCACGGGCAGGCTGAACGTCCAAGCGAGAGTGAGCGGGGAGGTTGGCGGGACTGATCCGAGCGTGGAGAACACGACCTGCCCGAGAGTGGTTACGCCCGAGAAATTCGCTATCGTAATTCCAGATCCCTGCAATGCTGCGAGCACGTCATCCAGGCCGGTGTTGACTCCGGATTGAACCGTGATTCCGAAAACGGCCTGATCGGGTTGCAGACTGGTGTTATTGGAAGCGCTCACGGTGATCGAATTCGAGCCTATTTGGCCGAATGCGAGCGAGCAAAATAAGAACGGCAGAATCGCAAGGCGTTTTCGCATGCCCGCCAGTATACCCCGGAATTGTGAATCGCGAATTAACGCCTAAATAACTCAGATGCCCTGCCATTAAGGGAGCAATCGAAACTCGACTACCAGAGAGCAAGTCACGGGTGACGAAGCCAGCACGAAATTGTTCGGAACAATGTACCCCACGAGCGGATCGTACAGGACGGCATAAGTCTGGGGCAAGGAGCCGTTGGACAACTTGGCGATAGATCCCAGCGTCAAGCCCGCCGCGGCTGCCAGCTTTTGGGCCTGAGCCGTAGCGTCGGCGATCAGTTCGGAGTTTGAGCAGGATTGCGATTGCTGCAACTGTTGCGATACCTGCGTTCCATTAACGCTGAAAGTCGACGTCAAGCCGCTGTTGTTTTGCGTGATGGTTTGCTGGAGTTTTGTGAGCGATCCAATGGTAGCCGTCAGGCTGGAGAGTGGAACAGCCAGATTGAAATTCCATTGCAGGTTGGGAGGGGCATAGGTGTTGTTCACGCCGGTGAGGTCCGAAGAGGTTATGCCGAGACTCGACAGCGCGGCGACCACCTGATCCAAACTGGTGGCGGCGCCGGCGCTGACCGAGACGCTGAAGACAGCGTCATCGGGTTGCAGATAGGTGGAGCGCGTGGCCGAGATTGTGATAGTGTGCGGGTCGAGCTGGCCGAAAACCGGCGCCACTACCAGGAACAGGATCGAGAGCGAAGGCTTCCACATGGTCTAGTGCCTGGTGACGCCGAACGTTATCGTAATCGTGCACGGCGGAGCGGTTGCGTAGGGGTTGGCGACGACATTGGAAGTAGAGCTCGAGATAGCGTTAATCGGGCCCAGCGTCACGCCAGCCGCGGCGGCGATGCTCTGCGCCTGGGTAGTGGCGCTCGCGATCAGGTTCGAGAGCGAGCAGGTCTGCGATTGCGCCAACTGCGGCGACACCTGTGTTCCAACGATGCTGAACGAGAGCGTCAGCCCACTATTCTGCGCGCCGATAGTCTGCTCGAGCGTGGTGAGGCTCGCGACCGTGGCCTTCGTATTCGTTAGAGGCACGGGGAGGCTGAACGTCCATTGAAGTGCGAGGGTGGAGGGGCTTCCGTTCACGTACTGCTGTGTTGTATTCACGCTCGACAAGTTTGCGGCCGTAATTCCCGATCCTTGCAGCGCCATGAGAACGTCGTCGAGACCCGCAGTGAGGGCCGACTGCACGCTCACTGAGAAGGTCGCTTCGTCGGGTTGTAAGCTAGCGCTATTGGAAGCGCTAACTGTAATCGAATTCGCGCCCAATTGCCCGAAAGCGAGGGAACAAGATGATAGCAGGAGAAAAACCAAACTGCTCTTCGGCATCCTTGCAGTATACTCTCCAAGAATGAATTCCGAATTGCCTGCGCTGCTGGCCTTCCATCACGTGTCCGTCATGCTGGGCGACAAGCGAGTGCTGCACGACATTTCGCTCCGCATTGGAGCCGGGGAGCACGTTGCGATCCTGGGGCCGAACGGCTGCGGCAAATCGACTCTGATCAAGACCATCACGCGCGAATGCTATCCGCTGGCGCTGCCCGATTCTTCGCTCACCATTCTGGGGCGCGACACCTGGAACGTCTTCGAGCTGCGCCCGCTGCTCGGAATCGTTTCGAACGAACTGCTGCGCCGTTGCACGCGAGAGATTACGGGCCGCGAGATGGTGCTGTCGGGCTTCTTTAGCAGCGTCGGGATTCAGCCTTATCACGAAGTCACTCCGGCGATGGTCCAAAAGACCGAACAAGTGATTGAGCTTCTGGAGGTGCCGCATCTGGCCGATCGCGAGATGACCGAGATGTCGTCGGGCGAAGCGCATCGATTGCTGATCGGCCGCGCTCTGGTGCACGATCCACTGGCGCTTTTGTTGGACGAGCCCAGCAACAGCCTGGATTTTCGCGCAGCACTGGAACTGCGGGATATTCTCCGCAAACTGGCGCAAGCCGGCACTGGCATTTTGATGGTGACGCATCATCTCCCGGACATCCTTCCGGAAATCGATCGCGTGATCCTGCTGCGCCAAGGCCGCATCTTCGCCGACGGAGGCAAAAGCGAGTTGCTGACCACGGAGCGCCTCACCGAGCTGTTTGGCTTGCCTGTGGAGCTGGCGCGCCGCGACGGCTATTATCACCTTTGGTGAGGCTTAAAAACTCAGTTTTTCGATCAGCGCGTTCAGCGTGGATTCTTCCGCGGCCTTCTGCTTGCTCAAAGCGCTCCATCGATCGCGCGAAGCTGCCAAGGCTGCTTCCTGCGTCGCCAATTGCCGCGCATATTTTTGAACCTGATCCTGCTGGCCGCTCACCTGATTCAGGCTTTGTATGTTTTGGCGGATACGGGCCTGATCGCTGATGATATTACTGTTGTCGTTATCCACCTGCCGCATCTGGTTTTCCAGATCCGCAATTTGCCGCTTGGCATCCAGGATCTGCTGCAACTGGCTCCGCGCGGCTTCCGACAGCGCCTTGTTCTGCACATAGCTGAGCAACACGTCGGGCGTCAGGCTGGAGACGGACGTCGTGGTCTCGTAAACGCGCTCTTCGGCGATGGGGAACTTTTCAGTGGCGCCAGCGGCCAGCTTCACTTCGAACCTATAGGCGTTGTCCGTGGTCTCCGCGGGCTTCAGAGTTATCAGCTTGTAGCCCGGCCGTTCCGCATGTTCGATGATCAGCGTCTTCGGCTTTTGATCTACGTTGCGAACGGTGTAAGTCTTGGTCTCATCCATGGCCAGCCGCGCGGTCAGGATGCCCCGATTGACGTGAATTTCGCGCACCAGCTCGCGGCTGGAATCAAATCGGGTGGTGACGCGCGTGCCCAGATCCACCGAATAACTGATCAAACGCTTGTCGCCGGCCTTGAGCGTGGTCATGAGTGCTTCGCCGGCATAACTGGCGGCATCGAAGACCGTGATCGGCCCGCCATCCAGCGTCTTGGCAGTGGAATTATTCAGCTCGGCGGCGTTCATGGGATGTTCGCCGTAGTTCTCTGAGTAAATCAGCAGCTTGCGCGCCCCGATGGGTTGTTGCAGGAAGGGAAGCATGGCGGACTCGTCCTTCTTCACCGTCACCGGCGAGGCGAAGCTGTATTCGAAAAGTTCGCCGAGATCGCCGGCGGCAACGTTGACTGCTATGTTGCTCGGGACACCTACTCGTTCGGGCGCCGGCTCGAAGGCAGCCTGCGGGCTCGCCAAAAACCCTCCGACAGCGCCTGCGCTACTTAAGAAGCCCTTGCGCATCGCCACGCCTGGCGCGTTTCCGGTTCCAAGCTGAGCTTCCGTCACAGCTCCGTTATAAACCACCGGATTCGCCGCCTGATCCTCCGGCAGTTCCACGGTTTGCCGGGTCACGTACTTCGGCTCATACAAATTGCTGATGAACGACACCGGGCGCCCCGACACCACGGCCAGGCGCACGTTGGTCCAATCTTCGCCCGTTGTGTTGTCGATGATGGCCCAGCCTTCCAGCGTCGGCTCCGGTTTGTCGCCGAACAGCAGCCGATAGCTGGATTTCCAGACCGGTGTTGGAATCATGTAGCTGGCCGCGATTCGGCGCTCCTTGGCATCGGATGAATCGATGTAGATGCTGCGCTTGTCGGTGGAGCGCGCCTGGTTCACGACCGTCAAGTAGTCGCGAAGCTGGGTCTGAAGCTTGGGATCGGCAAAGCGAATGGAGGTAGCGGCCGCCAGGTCGAGTGTTCGCAACTCGCCAGAATCCAGCAGCACCACCAACTGCTCGCGCTCCGGCTGCTTATCGTCCCCTTTTACCACGCGCCCGCTGACAACTGTTCCACTGATGGTCTCCGGGCCATACTTCAACTCCACCTTGGCGCCTCTCATCTGATCGAGAAAAACCGCGAGCGACGCCTGGCCGTTAATCTTGAATGGAAAATCGGCCAGCTTCTGATCCAGCGGTTCGCTCGAATCGTAGCGCAAGCCGGTGATTTTATCGCCGTTCTGGCCGGAGATGGTCAGCGACTTCAGTACATCGTTCATGTCGGAAGCCTTGAAATCCAGGCGCCCGGATTCACCCGGCAGCAGCGTTCCGCCGCGCTCGAAATAGCCGACTCCGCTCTTGTAAAGAATTACTTCGCGGATGGGGATGTCGGCGGCCCAGGCACTGAACAGGAAAGCCGTCGAAAGAAATACAGCCAGCAGCGGAAGGTGTTGTCGCATAAAGCTCCTATCCGAGGAATGCCCACTGGGCGGCGATCCTTTCAGTGCGGCTCCGGCGCGTCACTCGCCCATTACCTTAATAATGACGCGTTTCGGACGCTGTCCGTCGAATTCAGCGTAATAAACCTGCTGCCAGGGGCCGAAATCGAGCTTGCCATCCGTCACCGGAACGATCACCTGGTGATGCACCAGCAAGCTCTTCAGGTGCGAGTCGCCATTGGATTCGCCGGTGCGATGATGGCGGTAGTTCTCGCGGAAGGGCGCCAGTTTCTCCAGCCATTCGTCGATATCGGCCAGCAGCCCGTCTTCGGCGTCGTTTACCCAGACACCGGCGGTGATGTGCATGGCCGAAACCAGGATCATGCCTTCCCGGATCTCGCTTTTCTTGAGCGCCGCATCCACTTCGGCGGTGATGTTGATGTACTGGCGGTGCTGCTTGGTCTGGAACTTCAGATATTCGGTGTGAAAGCGCATACGCCGATGATAGCGAGGCTGGTTTAAACTGGCGCGAGAAACTGGCGCGGCGCTTGACACCTTATAGCCAGGGCATCAGACTTGGATCTGTAATCGGGAAAGAAGCAGGCTGGGACTCAAAATCGTCTTCCTGGCTTTGCTGGCGGCCGGCTTCGTTCCGGCGCAGGACCAGCCTGATCCTGGCGCTCGGGAACAGCAGGAACCATCTTACGAAGCTCCTTCCGTTTTGAGCGGTCAGAACGCGTTTGGAATGTATGCTCGTGCCTCGGGCGCCTATGATTTTGCCGGCACCTCGGCATATTCAGAGATGCCCAGCGTGCCTGCCAGGCCCGATCCGGCGGAATCCATTTATGATGGGCCGTCGGTGCTCAGCCGCGACGACAGCCCCTGGCAGCAGTCCAAAGGAGCAAAGAACGCGTTTGGCCTCTACGCGCAGATTGTCGGTGTTTATGACTCGGGCCTGGTTGCAGCACCCAATGCGCAAGGAAAACAAGGCGCTGTGGGGAGCTTTGGAGAAGAAGCCAACTTCGGCGCCAATGCTTCGCACCGCTGGCGCCGCGGCAAACTGATCGTCGAGTATCGCGGCTCTTATTGGCAGTACACCAACGCGCCCCAGTTTGACGGCCTGGACCAGTTTCTTCAGGTCAACTACAGCGAAGCGCTGCTTCGGCATCTCAGACTCGATATCAAGAACACGCTCGGCAGCACGACGCTCGCCAATGGAGCTTTTTCCTTCTTTCCTCTCGCCAGCCTGGATCGCATTGGCATCCCGACTGACGAATTGTTCAATAGCCGCACAAATTACCTGCAATCCCGAGTGGACCTGATTTGGCGTTTGACCGAGCGATTGTCGCTCGATTTCGGCGGCGACGGCTTTGTGGTGCGAAGAGCGTCCCCGCTGCTGGCTGGGTTGAACGGATATAACGCGCGCGCCAGCGTGGCTTACCGGTTCACCCAGCGGCAGACCGTTTCGGCGGTATACAACAACACCTACTTTGATTTTCAAAACACCTTTGGTAACTCGCGTCTGGAAACTGCCGCCCTGGGATATTCGATCGGACTGACGCGCGAATGGGATCTCAGCATGCTTGCTGGGGGTGTTCGGGTCAATACGCTCGGCTTGACTGAGGTGCCTCTGGATCCGGCCATCACCGCCCTTACCGGCCAGACCTTCGCGGTGGTGACCTTCGCCAGCGGGAGCTATCTTCCGGAGGCCGAGGTTCGCTTGATTCATCGGCTCAAAGGCGGATTGCTGACTTTCGATTACTCCAGCACCATCACGCCAGGCAACGGCCTCTATTTGACGTCCCGCCAGACTTCCGGCGCCGTGGCATACTCCTACATCGCGACGCGTGCCCTGCAAGCGCGCTGGAACGCAAGTTACAATCAACTCTCGGCTCTTGGACAGCCTTTGGGCAGATACTCGAATCTGGAGGGTGGGATTCAGGTGTTGTATAAGTTAACGGGCGACACTTACCTGGATGTGCGTTATGATTATCGCCACTACACTACAAACTATCTGACGGGAGATGCACTCTTGGAAAACGATTCCAACCGCGTGAGCCTGGGCGTTGCATTCGGCCTCGGGGAAACGTCGGCGGTGACGTGGTGAGCGGCGCTCCCATTAAGATTTTGCTGGTGGAGGATGAACCTCCGCTGCTCCAGCTCATCGAAAAATATCTCCAGCGGCTTGGTTTCGAGGTGGAAACTTATCTGAAATCCGTGGATGCGCTGCGAAATTTTGAAGCCGCGCCGGACCGGTACTCGATGGTGATCGCCGACCTTGGCATGCCCGATATTCCGGGCGACACCCTGCTCACGCGCATGCTCGAAATACGGCAGGACCTGCGCATCCTGGTTTGCAGCGGATCGCCGTTTTTCATCGAGAATCTACCCGATTCGCTGCAACAGCAAGTGGCGTTTCTACAGAAGCCATTTGTGCCCAAAATGCTCGCCGAGGCAGTCCAGACGTTGTTGAAGGAGCGTCCCGGCAATCCCCCGGCAACCATTCATTGAGATCTATTCGCTGACCGCCGACAGCGCCTGATGCAGCTTCTCGGCGAAGTTCTCTCCCGATTCCGACCATAGCCTCCGCGTTTCCACAGGCAGCGCGTCGTCCAGATCATGCACCAGTTTGAGCAGGCTCTTGATGTTGGATTCGATCATGCGCGGGCTATCGGGCAGGTCGGGCTGCGGAAGAAAATTAGCGTCGATCCCAAATTCGATTTCGAGCGCGCAGCCGATGGCGGCGTCGTCGCTTGGATCTGGAAACGCGATCACAGGGGCTCGCCGGGGCTCGGTGACGGCAGCGCCGCTCGGGCTCTGGTTGAACTCGGGGCCAAAACAGCACAGCGCCACGCGCGCCGGAGCCAGCTTCCACTCGTCGTTAAATTGCCACAGGTCCCACCACGTCTCCAGACGATAGGAAGAGTCGGCATTCTGGAAATCTTTGGCCACCGCCAGCACGTCGTCAATGGGAACCGGCGGAGGATAGGGAATCTCGGCCACCACCGGCTCGCTCACGTCCACGGCCATGATTTTGAAAGTGCTGGCCTGCTGCCCGAGACGAGAGAACGGAAATAGCCGGAGCAGCTTTTCGTAGTTCCGCAGCATCGTTGCATCGCTGTAGTTTCGCAGCCAGTAGGAAAGGAAAAGTTGGTCGGCCATAGCCCTCCGCGCGCTATCTGTTACCATCGTACTGTCTTCTCTTGCGTAAATCTCCGCTTCTTCCGATATTCCTGATCGTCTCTGTTGACGTACTCGGGCTCACCATCATCCTGCCGCTGTTGCCGTTCTACGCCGAGCATTATGGCGCTTCGCCGGCCGTGGTGGGATTGCTGGTCTCGCTCTATGCGCTGTGCCAGCTGGTCGCCGGGCCGATGCTCGGGCGCTTGTCGGACCACATGGGCCGCCGTCCGTTGCTGCTGGTGAGCCAGGTGGGTACGTTCATCGGCTTTCTGATCCTGGCCTACGCGCATGCGCTCTGGCTGATCTTTTTGTCCCGCGCAATCGATGGACTCACGGCCGGCAACTTGTCGCTGGCCCAGGCCTATATCTCCGATGTCACCAAGCCCGAGGACCGCGCAAAATCGTTCGCTCTAATCGGCATCGCCTTCGGCATGGGGTTCCTGATCGGGCCGGGGCTTTCCGGCTTTCTTTCGAAGTTCGGCTACGTCTATCCCATCCTGGTGGCCGCGGGGCTTTCCGCCACGAGCATTGTGTGTACCTATTTTCTGCTGCCGGAGATCACACCGGCCGCGGCCGATGACGCGACACCCCGCAAGTTCACAATCTTGGATTGGGGAAATTACGCCCGCTATTTTCGCGAGCCCGGCCTGGCACGGCTGCTGTGGCAATTCTTCGCGTTCACTATGGCCTTCTCGATGTTCATGACGGGCTTTCCACTGTTCGCCGAGAGACGTTACACCTGGCACGGCCAAGCCTTCGGCCCGCAGCAGGTGGGCTATGTTTACGCGTTCCTGGGATTGCTCGGCGTAATCTTGCAAGGCGGCCTGATTGGGCGCCTAGTGAAAGCGCTAGGAGAGACCAAGCTGGCGCGAACCGGATTCTTTCTGGGGCTAGCGGGGCTAGTTTGGCTGGGCTTCACTTATTCGATTCCTCTGCTGCTCCTCGCGGTGGCGGTGGCATCGTGCGGAACGGGCGTGATTCGACCGACGGTGACGAGCATGATCACGCAGAAAGCAGGGCGGACGGAACAGGGCGTGATTCTTGGGTTGACGCAATCGCTGAATTCGATTTCGTCGATCGTGGCGCCGGCGTTCGCCGGGTTCCTGATCGATCATGCGCTCTTGTCGACGTGGGCGGTGGTGGGGGGTGTGATTTGCGGAATTGCTCTGCTGTTTTAATCCTCCTATTTTCCTCAACGCTATTTGCGCAAACGGCGCGCGTTCCGTTCGTGGGATGTCCGGCGGATACGCAAACGGATCCTGAAAAGGCACCCACGGCAGCTGACCAGGTGGGGCACATAAAGCGCAGCGCAGCCAAGGGGCTCGCGTATTACAAAGCTTCCGTGACGCCTGGATCGGGGGGATCTTCATTGTTTGTTTCACCCGAGCCGACTCTAGCTCTGTTCGGCCCAGGCTGGCGTGGCATCGAGGGGCCGACAGTAGAAGTTGACGAGGTCAGCGGAGGCACATCAGGAAGGTTCGTTGTTGCTCAGGTCATCGCACGAGTCTTCCCCGAGCGGAGGGCATTTGTACAAAATGTAATTGATTTGTTTGACCAACCAGCAAGTGCTTACACATATGGTCCTTACCCGAATGATAAGTTGATCGCCCAGACTGACCGGCTGGTGCAATTCGAAACGAAGCCGAACTCAGAGGGACTGGGGACGATGAGCCGCTTCAAAGCAAATGATGATCCGATTGACGGTGTAGCGATCCTGCAAGGCCAAACACCCGATTTACTCATGTTGCGGGTGCGGCTCCCGCGTGAACAACGCGATTTGGCCCCCGTGATTATTCAGGATCTACTTCTCCGGCAGCGCGGCGACGCCCGGTAGCTCGATGCCCGCCAAGAACTCCAGCGACGCGCCGCCGCCGGTGGAGATATGCGAAATCTTGTCGGACACGCCAGCCGACTTAATTGCCTTTTCCGAATCACCGCCGCCCACCACCGACACGGCGCCCGAAGCAGCCACAGCCTTCGCCAGCGCGACCGTCCCGCGATCGAAAGGCGGTTTCTCAAACACACCCATCGGTCCGTTCCAGATGATGGTCTTCGCTTTCGCAATTACGGCGGAGTAAGCTTCCACCGTCGCGGGACCGATGTCCACCCCCATCTTTCCTTCGGGAACCTCCGGACGCACTTCGAACGGTGCGCCTTCCTTCAACTCGTCCACCACAACGTGATCTGAAGGAAGAAGGATTTTGCCGCCGGCACGCGCGAGCAACTCCTTGGCCAATTCCACTTTGTCATCCTCCACAAGTGACTTACCCACCGGCTTACCCTGCGCCTTCATGAACGTGTAAGCCATCGCGCCGCCAATGAGCAATTGATCCACAACCTTCATTAGATTCTCGATCACTTCGATTTTGTCGGAAACTTTCGCGCCGCCCAGAATCGCGACGCAGGGCCGGTCCGGATGCCTGGTGGCCTTGGTCAGGTACTCCAGTTCTTTGTCCATCAAGAGGCCCGAAGCTGCTTCGCGCACAAACTGAATCATCCCCACCGTGGACGCATGCGCCCGGTGCGCGGACCCGAACGCGTCGTTGATGTATACATCGCACAGCGCGGCGAGCTGCTTCGAAAAACCCGGATCGTTCTTTTCCTCCTCGCCATGAAAACGTAGGTTCTCGAGCAGCAGAACTTCGCCGGGAGCCGGGCGCATTTTTTCCACATCCGGGCCGACGCAGTCTGGCGCCATTTTCACGGGACGGCCCAGTAACTGCGCTAGCCGGATCGCCACGGGTTTGAGACTCATCTCGGCATTCGGCTTGCCCTTCGGACGTCCCAGATGACTTGCCAGAATCAGACCAGCGCCTTGGTCTAAGGCGTACTGAATGGTGGGGAGCGACGCCCGCACTCTCTTGTCGCTGGTAATTTCCTGACCTCCCGGCGCCAGCGGCACGTTGAAGTCCACACGGATGAATGCTGTCTTACCCTTCAGATCCAAGTCGCGAATTGAAATTTTCGGCATTGAGAACGGTTCCTCAGGAGAAATGTTAACAGGCTACCAGGGCTAGGCGCCGAGTCACTGTTACAATCTGCACGTTTTTTTGAAACGGAACAACGCTTGCAGGTATCCCACATCCGTGCAGCCGCGCGATCGCGTCCCGCCAGACTGTGCGCTATTTAGTGAAGTAAATCCTTCTTATTTGGAGTAAGTCGTGAAAATTACCGGACCCTCGCTGTTCCCGTTGGGACTTATTGTGTCGGCGCTGTGTTGTTTCGACACGGCAGGAGCTCAGACGAACGCTGTAATCGCCACGCCGCAACAGCTTACTTTTAACACCCAAACAGGCGTCACTACGCAGGCCCAAACCGTCTTGCTATCCTCGGCCAGCGAGACCGCGACCTTCTCCGTCAGTCCTTATTCCGACTCCGGATGGTTGACCGTCACTTCCTCGAGCACCAGCACCCCCGCAGTTCTAACTGTTTCCATCGGCTCGGGCGCGCCGAGCAGCGGCGTCGATATAGGCTTTATCAATATTATTTCGGGAACGACGAATCTGCCCATCCCGGTTACTTTGAACGCGAATTCCACGGGTGCACCGAGCCCACTTTCGGGCAATCCGAACTCACTGAGCTTCGTCTTCGCGCCGGGCAGCACGACGCCGACTTCGCAGACGATTTCGCTCTCTAGTTCCAGCTCCAGTATCACGAACTTTACGGCCCAGGCAATCACCAATACCGGTACTCCATGGCTCAGCGTGAACCCGGCTGCGGGCGGTTTGCCTGGCAGTCTGCAGGTAACCGTGAATCCGGTGTCTTTGATAAATAGTCCGGGAACCTTCGATGCGGCGGTCGCTATCAACGCTCCCGGGACGAACGGGATTGGCATTCCTGTTCTGGTAACCATCCAGGGAGTGCCGTCGCTCGACGTGAGCCCCGCGCAATTGTCGTTCGGCTATCAACTCGGAATCGCGGTGCCCGCGGCCCAGACGCTTGCGTTGAGCAGCAGCACGGGCGCCAACGTGAGCTTTACCGCTTCTGCTCAAGACACGAACTGCGGAAACTGGATCGTCCTGAATCAAAACAGCGGAGCAACGCCCAGCACGCTGAGCGTCCAAGTAAACACTTCCGGTCTGACAGCTGGAACATGTACCGGCCAAATCAACATTTCGGCGCCAAGCGCCTCGAACGCTACTGTCTCAGTACCGGTTAGTCTGCTGGTCAGCACGCTCCCGCTGATCCAGGCGCCTAGCACAGGCCCGGCGTTTACTTACCAGATCGGCGGCACTCCGCCCGCAGCGCAGAATGTACCAATCACCAGCTCCACATCCGGTTTGAGTATCGCGGCCAGCGCCTCGCCGAACAATGGAGGCCCCAGCTTCCTGCAGGTAACTCCTGCCAGCGGCACCACTCCTCAAGCACTCATGTTGAGTGTCAGCCCCACAGTTCTAGAGAGTCTTGGCCCGGGTACATATACCGAGACAGTGACTCTCACCGGGTCCGGAGCGGGTAACTCTCCACAGACCTTTGATGTCACGCTCACTGTCAGCAGCAATCCGACTCTCATCGGCAGCGTGCAATCGCTGAACTTCAACTATCAGGCTGGGCAGACTGCGCCGCCGAGCCAGACTGTTACTGTCACCAGCAGCGGCGCTCCGCTCAATTATCAGGTGGCTGTTAACACCACCAGTTGCACCGGATTCTTGAAAGCGACGCCGGCCAACGGCAGCACATTCGGCAACCAGAATCAGGTTATCGTGTCCGTGATTCCTGGAAGCATCTCGCCGCAGGTTTGCAGCGGCAACGTTACGCTGACGGTTCCCGGATCAACCGCCGCGCCGCTGGTGATTCCGGTGACCTTCAACGTAAGCAGTAACGCTCTGCTCAGCGTAAGCGTTCCCGCGATCAACATTACGGCTCTCGCCGGCGCGTCCGCCACCGCTCAGACCGTTTCAGTGACCAGCAGCAGCACCGCGCTTCCGTTCTCCGCCACCGCGTCGACGAACCCGACGGGGCTGAGCTGGCTGTCGGTGGCCCCGAATAGCGGCAACACCCCCAATAATCTGCAAATCATGATCAATCCCGCGAACCTGGGAATCGGCGTATATAGCGGGTCTATCCTGGTGTCCAGCAGCGCGTCAGGCGTGCCGGCACAGACCATTCCCGTTACGCTCACCGTGGTTGGTTCTACTGCTGTCGCTACTCCAACCACTCTCACGTTTACCCAAGCCGCCGGAGGGACGGCGCCCGACAGCCAATCCGTTCAGATTGCGGGGGTACCCAGCGGTACAACAATCGGCGCTATCCCGACTGTGCTCAGCGGCACGGGCTGGCTAACTGCCACCGCTTCGGGAGATACCGTAACTGTTACCTCGAACGGATCGCAACTTACTCAGGGGACTTACTCGGGTGTAGTAACTGTAATCGTTCCAGGTGCGGCGGCCAGTCCGCTCTATATCCCGGTAACGTTCAATGTCACAGTTGCGACGTCGGCCATTGCGCTCTCTGCCAACACAGCTTCATTTAATGTGCAGGCCGGCTCCATGTCCGTTCCCGTTGCGCAAACTATTCAGGTAACCAGCACCACAACGGGAACCAGCGCTCCCTTCACGGCGTCTTTTGTGCCCAGCACCGGAGGCAATTTCGTGACGGTGACGCCCTCCAGCGGAAACACTCCCGCAACGCTCACCTTGCCCGTGAACGCGGCTGTGTCCAGCATGCTAGCTGCTGGAACATATACCGGGGCCGTGCAGGTGGCATCCGGTTCGGGAGCGGTGCAAACCGTGAATGTCACGCTGTTGGTGAGCGCGGCCGGCTCTCCAGTGGTTTTGGCGATCACCAGCGGCGCCAGCTTGCAACCGGGAGCGGTTTCGCCCGGCGAAATCGTGACTATGTTCGGCAATGGCATCGGGCCAGTGACGCCGGCCACCGGAACATCTTTTGAGCCCACCGCGAGCGGTACGGTTCCGACCACGCTAGCCAACGTCACTGTCACGTTCAACAATGTGCCTGCGCCACTGATTTTCGTCTCGCAAGGCCAGATCAACGCGGTTGTCCCTTATGAGGTGGCGGGACAAACCAGCGTGCCGGTGGTAGTGAATAACAACGGCACTAAGTCGGCGGCCTTTACGGTGCCCGTTGTCGCGGTGACTCCATCCATCTTCTCCTTGACCTACAACGGCAGCGGCCAAGGGGCCATCTTAAATTCCGACGCGAGCATCAACGGGACGAGTAACCCGGCCGCGCCCGGCAGTATCATTTCGATCTTCGCTACCGGCGAAGGCCAGCTTGTGCCGGCCGGTACCACGGGCTGCATCACCGGTGGAACGTTACCGCTTCCCAAACCGGTGGCGCCTGTCTCAGTCAGCATCGGCGGACAACCGGCTTCCTCCATTACTTATGCGGGAGAAGCGCCGGACTCAGTCTGCGGGTTGATTCAAATCAACGCGACGCTTCCGTCCAATCTAAGTGCCGGCGCGCAGCCTGTGGTTTTGACTATCGGCACGAGCACCAATGCCAACCAGGCAATTACGGTAGCGGTGAAGTAACTGGCTGGTCTCGGCAAGTCCATGGAGCCCGGGCAGAAATGCTCGGGTTCCGTTTCCGCATCGCCTACGCCAGGACTATGATGTCAGCATGGGCCTGCATCCACAATGCCGATTAGTCCTGGACCAAATGGCCGCTGCCGGCGGCCCACCCATGGAGCAAATGACGCCGCAGGAGATCCGGGCCGACCGCATGGCGAAGGCCGACACTATGGCTGCCTTGGCCGGCCCACTGCAGGAGGTTGCGCGCGTCGAAAATCGAACCATTCCCGGCCCGTCGCAACCGATTCCAATTCGCGTCTACTGGCCCGGGACGGGCAAGAATCTTCCGGCACTGGTTTACTATCATGGCGGCGGTTGGGTAATCGGCACGCTGGATAGCAGCGACCGTACCTGCCGCGCGCTCGCGAACGGCTCCGGATGCGTGGTGATCTCAGTCGATTATCGTCTCGCGCCTGAGCACAAATTTCCGGCCGCGGTGGAGGATGCCGACGCCGCTGTCCGGTATGTGGCCGAACATGGCGGAGAGTTCGACATCGATCCGAACCGCATTGCAGTTGGTGGCGACAGCGCTGGAGGGAATCTGGCGGCGGTAGCCTGCTTGATTGCTCGCGACCGCGGCGGCCCCAAGATCGCTTTCCAGCTTCTGGTGTATCCGGTCACCGATCACGGGGACGAGCGGCCATCCATGCAGGAATTCGCGCAGGGCTATCTGTTGACGCGCCCGGCGATGGAGTATTTTTGGGATCATTACCTGGCCCGTCCCGAGGACGGTCGCCATCCGCATGCCTCGCCCATGAAGGCGGAATCGTTCGCGGGACTGCCGCCGGCCATGGTGATCACCGCCGAGTGCGATCCCATTCGCGATCAAGGCGAGGCATACGCACAACGTCTGCGAGAATCCGGCGTGCCGGTTTCAGCCAAACGTTATGAAGGCGCGATTCACGTGTTCTTCAATCTGGCCGGCGTGGTGGATTCAGGTAAACAGGCCATCGCCGACGCTGGCGCCGCGCTGAAAACGGCTCTCGCACCGGGCGGCGGCGCGATTGCTTCCTCATTCGCTGTTTAGATGTCGTAGTACAGCGCAAATTCGTAGGGATGCGGCCGCAAACGAATCGCATCCGCTTCGTTCTTACGCTTGTACTCGATGAACGTTTCGATCAGATCTTCGCTGAAAACGTCGCCCTTGAGCAGAAAGTCGTGATCCTCCGCCAGGCAGTCCAGAGCCTCTTCGAGCGAGGACGGCATGGAAGGCACGCTCTCCATCTCTTCCGGCGACAGGTCGTAGATGTCTTTATCGAGCGGTTCGCCCGGATCCAGCTTGTTCAGCACGCCGTCCAGCCCCGCCATCAGCATGGCCGCGAACGCGAGGTATGGATTGGCCGACGGATCCGGCGGCCGAAACTCCACGCGTTTGGCCTTCGGGCTGGCTGAATACATCGGAATGCGGCAGGCCGCCGAACGATTGCGCCGCGAATACGCCAGATTCACAGGCGCTTCATAGCCTGGCACCAGCCGCTTATAGCTATTGGTGGTGGGTGCGATGATGGCCGAGAGCGCCCGGGCGTGCTTTAGCAAGCCGCCGATGTAGTTCAGCCCAAGCGGACTCATGCCCGCGTAGCCGTCACCTGCGAAAAGCGGCTTACCGGCGTTCCAAATGCTCTGGTGGGTGTGCATTCCGCTGCCGTTGTCGGCGAACAATGGCTTGGGCATGAACGTCACCGTCTTACCGTGCAAGTACGCGGTGTTTCGGATCACGTACTTGTAAACGAGCATGTTGTCGGCGGACTTGACCAGCGTGTCGAAGCGCTGATCGATTTCGCATTGCCCGCCGGTGGCCACTTCATGGTGATGGCATTCGATGTTCAACTCGGACTTGATCATCGTTTCCACCATCTGGGCGCGCAGGTCCTGATAATGGTCGGTGGGCGGCACCGGAAAGTAACCTTCCTTGTAGCGCGGCCGGTAACCCAAATTGTCGCTCTCGCGGCCCGAATTCCAGCGGCCCTCTTCGGCGTCGATGAAATAAAATCCGGAATGCTGATTTTGATCGAAGCGGACGTTGTCGAAAATGAAGAACTCGGCTTCGGCCCCGAAATACGCGGTGTCGCCGACGCCGGTGTTCTTCAGATACATCTCGGCTTTGCGGGCGATCCAGCGCGGATCGCGAATGTAGCTTTGCCGCGTGATGGGGTCAATCACGTCGCAGGTCATCACCAGCGTGGGAATTTCGTAGAAAGGATCGGTGAAGGCTGTGGTGGAATCCGGAATCAGCAGCATATCGCTCTCATTGATGGCGGCCCAGCCGCGGATGCTGGAACCGTCCATCCCAAAGCCTTCCTGAAAGGAATCTTCCGAGAGTTCGGTAATCGGATAGGAGACGTGATGTTGCAAGCCGGGAATATCGCAGAATCGCAGATCGAGTTGCTTCAGTCCGTTTTTTTTTGCGTACTCGAGGACTTCTGGAGGGGTCATGGAAGCTCCTGAATAAGAGATTTGGAGAACCCTTGAAGATATCGCACTTGGCAGGGTGAGCTTATATAAATTTTGAATCGTGGTTATAAGCGAATCCCACGTTCGTTTTGTGGGTCTACCGAAGCTGTTGGACGGTGAACTTAGCGATGACCGGCTTTTCCTTGCTCCAGTCATGATAGGTGTGACATTCGAAGCAACGAGCTTCCGCCGCGTCCTTACCCGCGTGATGGCACTGCTGGCAGGTTTGGACGCCCGGGATCAGAACGTCCGATGTCTCGCGGCTGTCAGGCGCCTTAACATGGCAGGATGCGCATTGCACCATTTGATGCGCTTTGTGATCGAATTCCGCGTGTGGCAGCCAGCGCGCGGTGATTGCGGACTTCGCCACCGCGGGCAGGGAATCGGGGCCGTTCGGATAACTCAGTTGATGGCATTCCTTGCAGGATTTACGCCACAGCAGCAACTGTGCGTCCGCCATGCGCTGCTGCACCCATTCAGCGGCGTTGCGAGCGGGCGGCTGCGGCGGACGGCTCGGAAGGCGCTTGTCGGGTTCGTCCACTAGCGGAATCTCGGCCGGATGCGCGGCGATATACGCGGTCAGCTTTGCGAATACGAAATCGTAGACCACCTTCGGATCTTTATGTGGCGCCGATTCGCTGAAGCGCCGGTCAAACTGCAGCGTGTGGCAAGAAGCGCAATGCTTCTCGTAATTGACAGGCGCCATGTACGCGCGATCGGACGATTCAGACGGTTGATGGCAATCCGAGCATTTTAACTGCACCGGACCGTTGGTTCCGCGCAAATCTTCCTTCAGGTGCACCTGATGATTGAACTTAATGGTGCCGGGGTCCGAATAGCCGCCGCGCAGCACCGCGAATTCCGGATGGCTGCTATCGAAGCCGCGAATGTTCGACACGAATTTCGACGGGCCGTGCGTGGTCGCTAGATCCGCGTGGCACTGCGTGCAGGCGCGGTCGCTGGTGCTGGCCAGCCGGAACGTACCTTGATGCTCCACGTGACAATTCGAACAGGACGGCGTGAACGTCTGGTCGGCCTGATGGATCGGGCCGTCGTGGCATCCCCGGCACGCTTGATCGGTTGCGCTCTTCTGAAAGCTCGCCTGCGAGACATGGCAGGCGCTGCATTTTTGTCCCAGTAACGCGTGCGCGTGACCCAGCGGACCCGCGTTATACGGCTTGGGACTTCCCGCTACGGCGTACCAGCCCAGCCACCCAAGGCCCACAATTACGAACACGCCTGAAAGAATCCGCCGCCAGCGTGGAATGCCGTGCAGCGTCTTGAAGTAATCCAGATTGATGCGCTGCGCGAGCTTTTTGGTGGTGCGTATGCGTCCCGGCATCTAATATCTCAGCGCCATCACGGCGTGTACTGCGCCCAATACCAGCAGGGCAATGGAAAGAGGAACGTGCACCAGCAGCCAGGCGTGCAGCCAGCGATAGATGCGGATCTGCCGGCTCAATTGTTGTTCTTCCGCGCAGATGTTTTCTAAATCGTCGAGCACTCCGTGTACCGGAGGCGCCAGCAACCGGCGCAGAGCTTCGAAAGTTTCTCCGGAGCGCAAGGGATCGGCCAACTCGGCGCCCGATGTCTCCGGTTCCGCCAGATAGGGCCGGACTTTCTGCAAATAGACTTCGCGGAAACGCTCGCGATCGTCGTGCTCGATCTCGACCAGCACAGTCTCGGAATGTTCCGATGTCTCTTCCGCGACTGCGCCGTCGAGCGGGCCGCAAATGGCGGACGCCAGCTGATCGGCCTCCTCGCGAAGTTGCGCGCGCACGTGCGGGATCTCTTCGTAAATGGTTTCGAGCGGCACGCGCGAAGTCATAAAGCTCGGCACATAGTGCTGGATCGCGGCGCCCAGAATGCCGCTGCCGATCACGATGAAGAACAGCAGCATGAGCACGAAGGTCAATGGCCCGCGGAAAGCGAATCCGCTATGAAACAGGATCAGCAGCAAGCTCAGCAGCCCCAGCCAAAGATGGCCGCGCATCCAGGTCTGCGCCCGTCCGATGCGCCAAGTGGGGACACGCTTGCGAGCGCCCAGCAGCCCGGCGTACAACATCAGCGCGTAGCCGGCGACGCCGAACGTGAGCCCCATCGCACTGCCGCCGCGCGGGCCGCCCGGTGTTTCGACGGCGTAGAGAATGTATGCGGCCGTGCTGATGATTGCAAGCGCGATGGTGGCAATCACCCAGGGGCGGTGTGTCTGGTCGATCCGCATGGCTCCTTGGTCAGGTCCTGCGAGCTGCTTCGCCGGCGCGTCTGGAGGCGAGCGGCGTCCCCACCCAGCGGAAGAATTCGTTCGGTTCCACGCGATGCGCCGCATCGTGCGGGCAGGCGTACACGCAACTCGGCTCCGCCAGATCGGTGCACAAATCGCACGAAGTCGCTTTTTGTTTAACCACGGCCATCTCGCGGCCGGCGTTCATCGGATCGTGTTCCATCACCGTAAACGGATGCATGTTGATATTGCCGTATGGGCAGTTTTTCGCGCACAAACCGCACCCAATGCACCAGTTCTCGATGATCACTTCGAGCGAATTGCGGCGCCGGATGGAACCCACGGGGCAACCCACCATGCACAACGGATCGCGGCAGTGGCGGCACGAGGTGGCCACCAGATATTTGTCGAAGCGCTGGCCTTCCCGGATCAACCGGGTCACACCATCGTGCGCGTCGGCACAAGCGCGCACGCACGCGTCGCAGCGTGTGCAGCGCTCGAGATCCATCACCAGCAGGCTCTGCGCTTCCATCAAGCCTTGTGTGAGGAACGAATCGAGCGGCGTGCTGGTGGCCGTCGCCAGCCGTTGCCGATTCTGCTCCTGGCGCTCGCGAACCAGACTCTCCAGGCTCTCGCGAATTGCAGGGAACTGCTGCACCATCTGATGGAATTCTTCGGCATGGATGCGCACCAGTTCCACGTGATCGAGTGCTGTACATGTGGCGGTGCGAACGCCTCCTCCCAACAGGCCGATCTCGCCGAAATATCCGCCGCGTCCCAGATAAGCCAGCACCAGATCGCCGCCCGGGTGCGGTTCAGACACCTTCACGAACCCAAGGCGGATGAGATAGAAGCTGTCCGCCACATCGCCCTGGCTGCAAATCACGTCACCTTTGGTGTAGCGCACCAGCTCCACTTTGTTGCGCAATACGTCGATGAACTCCTGGCTGAGCGTCGCGAACATCGGCACGCTGCGCAGATGATCGTCCAGCGCGCGCTTGCGATAGTTGGCGTCGAGCTGCGCCTTGAGCGTTTTGTTGCGCTGGATGATATCGAGCACGTTGCGCAGCATTTCGAACATCACGCAATCCGTCGCGGCGCGCACGGTCGCCGATCGCGGATATAGGCTGATGCACGTCATTTCGCCGAACAGGTCGCCCGGGCCGAGTGTGGCCACGGGATTGTCGTAGGGCAGATCCACCGGCGCATCGATAGGAATGGTGTCGCGATGTCCCTCATCGGCTCGATGGTCCTGCTGGCGTCCCAACAGACGGCTGGTGAGCCGGCCAAGGAAGCCTCCGCTGCGGCTGTCGCTGTTCACGTGTGCCATGGGCGACGAAAGAAAAACCTCGGCCTGGCCTTCGGTGATGTAAAACGCCGTTGATCCGTACTCGCCTTCGCGGCAAACGATTTCGCCCTTGCGATAATGCCGGCGCACTACGGCGTTCTTGTTCAACTCCAGAAACGTTCCTGAGACTTTCTGGAAATAGGAAAGCTGCTGCAGTTCGTCGACGTCCACCGGTTCGCCCGGCAGTACCGTTTTAATCACGCCCTTGTTGGTGAGCGCGCCCGTGGGACACGAAACCATGCACTCGCCGCACGACACGCACGACGAATTGCCCATCGGCAGGTTGGTGTCGAACGCGATCCCCGCCATGAAGCCTTTGCCGCGCCGGCCCAGAACATCGTTGTGGCGAATCTCGTCGCAGCCGCGAACACAGCGGTCGCACAGGATGCACGCTTCGTGATCCACCGCGATCACCAGCGATGAATTGTCCTGCCCGCGCGGCGAGATCCGGCGTGGGAAACGCGTCTCCCGTATGCCTTCCACGCGTGCCAGCGTCTCCAGCTCGCAATCGTTCGATTGGCGTTGCCGTGCGCACGGGCTGGGATGATCGGCCATCAGCATTTCCACCAGCGTGCGGCGCGCGCGCGTCACCTTTTCGGAGTTGGTGGAAACCACCATTTTGTTTTCAGCCGGGCGCACGCAGGAAGCAGCCAGAACACGACCGCCGACGTCCACGACGCATACGCGGCATACCCCGACAGGCGTTTCGTTTTGCTGGTGGCACAGCGTGGGAATCGGGATTCCGTTGGAGCGCGCGGCGTCGAACACCGTGGTCCCTTCCGGCACCGAAACCAGCAGGCCGTCGATGGTGAGTTCCACGTTCCTTGCGGCCGGAGTCATGCGAACACCTCGCGCATCGGGCAGACCCCTTCAGGACACCGGTGGCTTTGGACGTGGGCTTCGATCTCTTCGCGAAAATGCAGCAGCACCGAGCTGAGCGGCGAGTGCGCGAATTGTCCCAGCCCGCAGATGGAGGTGAGCTTCAGCGCCTCGGTCAAGTCGTCGATCAGCACCATGTCGGCGGCCGATCCTTTGCCTAACGTCCAGCCGGTCAAAATATCCACCATCTTTTGCGAGCCCATCCGGCAAGGCACGCACTTTCCGCACGATTCATTACGGAAAAATTTCACCGCGTTCAAGGCCATGTCGAGCATACATCGGCCTTCGGCGCACACCACGATAGCGCCCGATCCAAGCATGGATCCAATCGCGGCCAGCGACTTGAAGTCCAGCCGCACATCCACCTTCGACGCAGGCAAATATCCTGACGACGGTCCCGACGGAGCAAACGCCTTCAGCTTCTTCCCGCCCGTGATTCCGCCCGCCAGGTTGAAGATCACTTCCGACATCGGAAGGCCCATCGGAATCTCGAACACCCCGGGATTCCGCACGTCGCCGCTGATGCCGACAAACTTGAGGCCGGCCGCGCCACCCTGTCCCTGCGCTTTGTACCAATCGACGCCTCTCGTCAAAATCTGCGGTACGTTGGCGAATGTCTCGACATTGTTCAGCGCGGTCGGCTTGTTAAAAACTCCTTGCGCCACGGGGAACGGCGGTTTGTTGCGCGGTTCGGCGCGCTTGCCTTCGATGGCTTCAATCAGCGCGCTCTCTTCTCCGCAAATATATCCGCCGGGACTGATGAACAATTCCAATTCGAAGGTGAGGCCGGAACCAAGCACGTTGGTTCCCAGGATGCCTTCTTGGTAGCAGCGCTCAATCTCTTCGTGCAGAATTTTCTCTTGCACTTGATACTCGTGGCGAAGGTACAGGATTCCCTTTTGCGCGCTGGTAACAATGCCCGCGATGATCATGCCTTCGATCACCAGGTTCGGCAGGTTGCCCATGATGAAGCGGTCTTTGATGGTGCCGGGCTCGCTCTCGTCGCCATTGCAAACCACGTACTTTTCTGGACCGCGCTCCTTGCGCACCGCTTCCCATTTCACGCCGGTGGGAAATCCCGCGCCGCCCAGTCCGCTGAGGCCGCTGGCCTTTAACTGCGCAATCACGCCGTCCCGATCGCGTGACGCAATCAATTGGCGCAGCGCTCCGTATTGCTCGGCGTCAGCGTAAGGATCGGAGGCGAGGTTTACGATCTTTTCTTCGGCCGGCATCTCGGGAAGTTCGCCGCCGCCGAGTGCGGTGAACACCAACGCCTCGGCCTGCGCGGTGGTGACGTTCCGATAGATGTGATCGTTGATGGAGACCGCCGGCGCGCCGTCGCATTGGCCCAGGCAAGAAACGTCGCGCACCGCGATATCCTTCTCGCTCATGCCGTGGAAGCGCTGCTGCAAAGATGTCTTCAGATCGAGTGCGCCGCGCAGATGGCACGACATGTCCGCGCAAACGCTCATCGTAACTTTGGGCGGCCGGCTCAGGTGAAAGTGCGGATAGAAATCGGCGACGCCATGGATGTGATACAGCGGAGTCTTGGTGCGCTGGGAGAGCTGCTGCAATTGTTCGGGCGGGAGGTAGCCGTACTGGGACTGGATCTCTCTGAGGTCGTCAAAAATCAACGCTGGTCCTCCCGATTGCCTCTACACGCGGGCGGCCTGTCCGATGCATCACGAGGTTACATTATAGCCGTAATGGTAAGCACAGCATCTGGTACCCTAGGTTGAAGCACGCAAGAACATGAAGAATGGTCTGTGTTTTGGAATTGTGGGCATGCTGCTTGCTTGCCTGTGTCTTCCCGCGGCGGAAAGCACGGAGCCATCGAAATACACCGGTCCTGGTTCTTGCAGTTCGCCCAGTTGCCATGGAGGCGTACAGCCGCGTGACCAGACCACGGTGCTCCAGAACGAATACAGCACGTGGGTGGTGCGCGATAAGCACTCGCACGCATTTGTAAACCTGACCAATCCGATTGGAATGCGCATCGCCAAGATCATGGGATTGCCCAGCCCGGACACGGCGCCGCGCTGCCTGGCTTGTCACGCGCTGGACGTTCCGCCTGACCAGCGCGCCCGCACCTTCGATCTCAGCGACGGCGTCGGCTGCGAAAATTGCCACGGTCCAGCGTCGGCATGGCTGGGGCCGCATACCACGCGCGGATGGAAGTACGAAAAATCGCTCGAACTTGGACTGTACGATACGCGCGACCTGGTGAAGCGCAGCGAGAAGTGCCTGAGCTGCCATCTCGGCACGCCCGAAAAAACCGTGGATCATGAACTAATCGCCGCCGGCCATCCCGATCTGTATTTCGAACTCGATTCGTTCATGTCCGTGATGCCCCCGCACTGGAAAGAAAAGGACACGGACCCGTGGTTCGCCGTGCGCGCCATGGGAGTGGGGCAGGCCGTGCAACTGCGCGAGCAACTGAAGCGCGTGGCGCGCGAATCGCAAGGCGGTATTTGGCCAGAGTATGCTGAGCTGGATTGCTTTGCGTGCCATCATAATCTCACTGCGGCGAAAGATAGTTGGCGTCAGGAACGAGGCTACGCGGGCCGCCGTCCCGGCAATGCGCCATTCAATCTTTCGCGTTATGTGGTGTTGAACCACGTGATCCAGGATGCCGATCCCGACGCCACGCGCGACCTGAAGGCCGGTATCGATCGGGTTTATGGGGGTGTTACCGCGCTTAACTCAAACCGCGCACAGGTGGCTGCGGAAGCAACCAGCACGGCCGAACTGGCGGGCCGGCTTGCCACTCGTTTGAACGCGATGAAGTTCGATGAGCCGCAGACGCTTCGCCTGCTGAAGAGCATCTCGGGCGACGGCGACGGAATCGCAGAGCAAGGCGAGCGCTCCGCCGAGCAGGCCACCATGGCGCTGGATTCGTTATTCATCGCTTATACGAAAAACGGCCAGCTTGCGCATGACGCCCAAATTCGCGCCGCCATCAACGGGTTGTTCCGTCAATTGGAAGATCCGTCCGCGTACAACGGCTTCCAATTTGCAGCAGCGATGAAAAGCCTGAATTCATTGATCGAGTAGGCGACCCGATGCCGTTCCCGCGAACCATCTTCGTGCTTGTCTTGGCGCCTTCC
Organism: Bryobacterales bacterium; assembly: GCA_963776805.1. GTDB lineage: Bacteria > Acidobacteriota > Terriglobia > Bryobacterales > Bryobacteraceae > Palsa-89. The sequence continues at coordinate 306,569 of CAVZOD010000025.1, read as the reverse complement.
ATCTGCCTTTCGCAACAAGCTCGGCCGCCCCTCCATCGCCAGCCGCACCCACGGCCCGATCCGGTAATGCTCACTTCGGACGATGTCTCGGCGGTGGTGCAAGCGGCGTCGTCGTCTGTGAATTCAGACGCGATGGTGATCGCCGTAACCGATCGCCAAGGCGACATTCTCGCGATTTACAAAAAACCTTCGGCTCCTCCGACGTCGGCCGCCAATTTTGGAGTGCAGGCCGATACGAAAGAAGTGGCGGTGGCTCTGGCCCGCACCGCAAGCTTTTTCAGTAACGATCAAGCGCCGCTCTCTTCGCGAACCGTGCGCTATATCAGCGGCATCCATTTTCCGCCGGGCATCAACTATACAAGCAACGCGCCGCTGTACGGCATCGAGAACACGAACCGGGGTTGCCCGTTCAACGCCGTATACATCCAGGGCCAGGATTTTCCACCAGCGCGATCGATCGACGGCGTGCAGCCGGGCTTGGGCATCCTCACCGGTAAAGCGGACGTGAACGACAGCGATCCCACGGCCGTCAATCCCGGCGGAGTTCCGTTATACAAGCAGGGCGTGATGGTGGGCGGCGTTGGCGTGGCGGGCGTGACGCCGGATGCAGCCGAATTCGCAGCTTTCACGGGTGCGGTGGGCGCGGGCTTCGGACCCAATCCGGCGCCGCCCGGGGTGGTGATCATCAACGGCATCGCGCTGCCGTTCGTCAACCAAATCACCAGGCCCGCTGGTTACGCGGCGGGATCGGCCGATGGCGCCTACGCGCTGGGTCCGCTAAGCAGTCCAAAGCCGCCACCCGAAGGCGATCTGGTGGCGCCGCGCGCCGGCCCCGTGGGCGGGCTCACGCAAGATGACGTGCAAGGAATCATCAACGCCGCCGTATCCGAGGCCAATCTAACGCGCGCCGTGATTCGATTGCCGATCGGCTCACGTGCCCGCATGGTGATGGCCGTTTCCGACCTTGATGGGACCATCATCGCGCTGCATCGTATGGCGGACGCGACGGTGTTCAGCATCGACGTGGCGGTTGCGAAAGCGCGCAACGTGATTTTCTTCAGCGGACCCAATCGCACCCCCAACGATCTGCCGGGAGTTCCGATGGGTACGGCGGTAACCAACCGGACCATCGGGTTCGGCGCACAGCCGATTTATCCGCCGGGGATCGACCACACAGCACCCGGACCATTTTTCCAGCTTTATCAATTCGACACGCTGAATCCGTGCACGCAGGGCTCGCAGGCGGCGAATCCGAATCAAAACGGCATCGTGTTTTTTCCCGGAGCACTGCCGCTATATAAGAATGGCGTGCTGGTGGGAGGGTTGGGCGTGAGCGGCGATGGCGTGGATCAAGACGATTTCGTGACCTCCGCGGGCGCCACCGGATTTGAAGCGCCGGCCAGCATCCATGCCGACCAGATCATCGATCAGGGCGTTCGGCTGCCGTATCTGAAGTTTCCGCAGAATCCGACGTATTAACGTGTTGAACGGGCGGCTCCGGGGCTGATTCGCGGCGTTTCCTGGCCAATTCCCGGAAAAGTTCGCCGAACGCGGGCACGCTGTGCCGCAATTTATCAAAATCGCCTTTTGGGATAATCAGAACATTCATTGCGGTGCGCGCTTGAATGGTTGCGTTGCGGCTCTGATCGGAGAGCAGGGCCATCTCGCCGAAATAGTCGCCCGCCTTGAGGGTCGCAAGCAGATTTTGCGAGCCACCTTTCTCTTGCAAAACATCGCACTCGCCTTCCTCGATCACATAGACGCTGTCGCCCAAATCGCCTTGCTGAAACACCACGTCGCCCGCCTCGAAGTGCTGGTTCTGAATTCCCGATTCCGGCTCCAGCTTGGTCTGCGCCAGATCGGGCGGGAACAGCAGATGCAGTGTCCAATCGGATGCGATGCGGACTTTACGATTCAATCCGGGCATCTTCATCAGATAAATGCAGCGCCACAGAACCCAAGCGATTAAACCGGACAACTTCACGCCCAGGATCTGGGCCACCGCCGCGCCATGGCCGAGCGAGCCGAGCGTCCCCAAGCCCTCGAAGGCGAACTGCGCGCGCTGGCCGCCGCGGATTGTGGCTGTGATGTTAGTCGCGGCCGTGGCGGCTTCCCGAATCGCGTGCTGCGCGGTGGGCGGCGCTTCTTTGCCGGAAACGGTTTTCACCGACGTGCAGTCGCCCAAGGCCCACACTTGGCCTTCGTAGCCCTGTAATTCGAGGCCGCTGTTGGTGAGCAGCTTGCCTTTGTCTTTCGCGCAATTCAGTTTCTGGATCACCGGCGGCAGCGTCGAAGGGACCGTACACACGATGGTCTTCGAGGCAATCTCAAGTCCGGATTTCAGGATCGCCTTTTCCGACGTCGCAGCCACCAACCGGTCCTCCAGAATAATCTCCACGCCCCGCCTTCGGAGCGTTTTCTGCGCGAACAGCGCCAGCGGCTCTGCCATTTCTTGCAGAATGCGATTACGCGAATGAACCAGCACCGAGCGATGCGGTTCGTTGCGCAGGCGCAAATAATTCCCCTTCACCGCCCGCACGAAATCGTTCAGCTCCGCGATCACCTCAACGCCCGAAAATCCGCCGCCGCCCACCACGAACGTCAGCAGTTTGCGCCGCAGCTCAGGATCTTCCTCCACGTCGGCTTCTTCGAGCGTGCGAATCACGTGATTACGCAGCACCATGGCGTCGGCCAGCGTCTTGAATGGCATCGCGTTCTCCAGCATGCCAGGCATCCCGTAGAAGTTCGTGACGTTGCCAAGCGCGATCACCAGATAGTCGTAGTGCAGCTTGAGCTGGCGCGGGCGAAAGCCGGGACTCACTGTCACCACCTGGTTCACAAGATCGATGTCTTCAATCTCGCGCGTCACCAGATTCGTGCGCGGGCACAACCTTCGGATCGGTGAAACCACGTTGGCCAAGCCGATGGAGCCCGATATCACTTCCGACAGCATCGGCTGGTACACCCAATAGTTCTCGCGATTGACCAGCGTGATGGCCGCCTCTTCCGGACGGAGGAGTTTTTCGAGACAACGGGCGGTGTAAACACCAGCGAATCCGCCACCCAGGATGACAATTTGTTTCGAGGCCGCACTCATGCTCGTTCGTAACCAAGTGTAGTATGTAGCCTCTGGCTTTAAGTCAGCACGCCAGCTCAGGCCCTGGGTTCGGTGTACGATTGGACTAAACCGAGGAGCCCATGTCGATATTGAAGAAGCGCCTCCTAAACTGCGCCGCTGCGCTGTTCATCAGTCAAATTGCCTTCGCGCAGGCTCCTGCCGCGCCACCGGCATTTGAAGTAGCCACCATCAAACCCGCGCCGGCTCTCGATCCTTCCAAGATCGCCACTGGCCAACTGCACCTTGGTATGAACACCGACGCGGGCCGCGTTGATATCGGATTCTTTTCTTTGGCAGACTTGATTCGCACCGCCTATCGCGTCAAGCCATATCAACTATCCGGGCCCGGCTGGATGTCCGAACAGCGCTGGGACATTCAAGCCACGATTCCCGAAGGCGCATCGGCGGATCAGGTCCCCGAGATGTTGCAGACGCTACTGGCGGACCGGTTCAAGCTGACCATTCACCGTTCCACCACGGAACACTCCATCTATGCGCTTATCGTGGGCAAGAACGGCTCGAAGCTGAAGGAAGCCGCGCCGGATCCCGTCCCCGCCCTGGCGGCAACGGACGGTCAAGCGAAGTCCCCCGCGAAAGGAGAGATGGTCATCGGAGCTGGAGAGAATCAGGTGCGCGTCACTCGGGATCCAGGCGGCCGCGGCGCAAACGTGAGCAGTCCCAAGTTTGGGCAGATGAAGGTATCGATGGGCGACGCCGGAGCGATGCACATGGAATTCTCCAAAATGAAGATGGCCGACCTGGTGGATGTATTGAATCCTTTCGTCGATCGTCCTGTGCTCGACATGACGGAGTTGAAGGGGAGTTACCAGGTTGGGCTGGACCTCACTCTGGAGGACATGATGAAGGTGGCGCGTTCAGCCGGGATGGGCGGGGGGGTACCGGTAGCGCAGTTCCAGGTCCCTGGCGCGACGGCCTCTGCCTCGCCTCTTAATGCGGCATCCACGCCGAGCGGTTCCGTCTTTAGCGCGATTGAGAAGTTGGGGCTGAAGCTCGATCCGCGCAAAGCCGCAGTGGAAATGATCGTAGTGGATCATCTGGAAAAGACGCCCACCGAGAATTAATCGCTAGTCATTAACTCTAATAATATTTGCGCAGATCCATGCCGGCGTAGAGGCTGGCCACTTCGCTGTAACCATTGAACAGGACGGTGGGGCGCTTCTGCTCGAGCAGGCTTTCGCCCAGCCGGAACTCGTACTTTTGGCTGTGGCCGGGATGGTCGCGGTTCGGATTTACGTTCGAATAGAAACCATACGCTTCAGACCAGGTGGATTGCCACGTCGTCTTGGGCTGCTTTTCAACGAAGCGGATTTTGACGATCGATTTGATGCTCTTGAAACCGTACTTCCACGGCAGCACCAGGCGCAGCGGCGCGCCGTTTTGATTCGGCAGCGTCACGCCATAAAGACCAACCGCCAGCAGCGCGAGCGGATGCATGGCTTCGTCCAGCCGCAAGCCTTCCACGTAGGGAAACGCGATACCGGCCTCGCGCGACGAGATCATCTGCTTGCGGTCATAGAAGCTTTCAAACGCGACGAACTTGGCTTTACCGGTAGGCTCCACTTGCTTGAGCAGCGCGCTCAGGGGGAAACCGATCCAAGGCACCACGATGGACCAGCCTTCCACGCAGCGATGGCGATAGACGCGCTGTTCGAGTGGCGCGAGCTTCATGATCGCGTCCAGATCCAGCGTCTTGGGCGCGGCCACCTCGCCTTCCAGCGTGACCGTCCAGGGAGCAGTTTTGAAATTCTTGGCGTTCTTGGCTGGCTCGTCTTTTCCAGTGCCGAATTCGTAGAAATTGTTGTAGCCGGCGACGAAGTTGTAGGGAGTGACTTTGTCGTTGCCGGGGGTGTAGGAGGAAACGATGACGTTGTCCAGCTTCGTGCTAGCGGATGAAATTTTTGAAAACGAAGCCAGCGCAGCAGCGCCCGTCAGGAACCGGCGGCGGTTCAAGTAAACGTGTTCTGGCGTGACCTGCGAATAGGCGATAGATTTGCCCATGCTTGCCTCCCGCTGATGACTTTACCACCGCTGTTCTTCGGGTGCCAGCGCCCAAGTTATAGAATGTGCGACACTTCCAGTCGTAGATATCTATCTGGTTGAAACCAAGATACTTGACAACTGTCAGTATCTAATTGATAATGATGTAGGACTGTTCCGGTCGGAGATCTAGTTCCTGAATGCTCAAGCTGACCAAAAAAGCGGATTACGGGCTGATCGCCTTAAAGCACTTGGCGGTGAATGCGCCGGCGAGCTCGAGCGCTAAGGAGATCGCCGAAACATATGGCATTCCGGCGGCTCTGCTCTCGAAGATTTTACAGAAGCTGGTGAAGAACGGATTCCTGCAATCCGAGCATGGGACGAATGGCGGCTACAAGCTGGCTCGGGATCCGCGCGACATCACAGCCTATGAAGTGATCCGCACCATCGATGGACCGGTTTTTCTGACTGCGTGTTTCACCGAGCACGGCTATTGCTGCCACACCGATAGGTGCATTGTTCGCGATCCGCTGCAGAAGGTTCACGAAGGAATCCTGCGGCTTTTGGCCAGCATCAGCATCTCAGATATGTCCGCGGACGCTTCGAAGGCGGAAGCGGAAGACGAGTTGGGCAAATCGGCCGAGCGGCTGTACGGTCTTTCGATCCCGCCGACGCAGACACCGATGTGAGGGACAAGCAATGAAACTGCCAATCTACATGGACTATCACGCGACCACGCCGATGGACTCGCGCGTGTTTGAAGCGATGAAGCCGTATTTCCTGCAGGCGTTCGGCAATGCCGCCAGCCGCAATCACAGCTTCGGGTGGGAAGCCGAAGAAGCTGTGGAGAAGTCGCGCAAGCAGATCGCGAGTTTGATCGGCGCAACCGCTAAGGAGATCGTGTTCACTAGCGGCGCCACCGAATCGAACAATCTGGCGCTCAAGGGCGTGGCCGAGATGTACGCCGAAAAGGGCAACCACATCATCACGGCCGCAACCGAGCACAAAGCGATTCTCGATACCTGCAAGCGGCTGGAAAAGCACGGCGTGCGCGTTACGTATCTACCGGTGCAGCAGAACGGTCTGGTGGATTTGGAGCAGGTGCAGGCGGCCATCACCGACAAGACCATCCTGATCAGCCTCATGTACGCCAATAATGAAATCGGCGTGATTCAGCCGATCGCGGAACTGGGCAGGATCGCGAAATCGAAGGGTGTGCTGCTGCATACCGACGCGACGCAGGCGGTGGGCAAGGTTCCGGTGAACGTGATCAAAGACAACGTGGACCTGATGTCGCTTAGTGGGCATAAGATGTACGGGCCCAAAGGCGTGGGAGCGCTGTATGTCCGGCGCAAGAGCCCGCGCGTCCAGATCACGGCGCAGATGGATGGCGGTGGCCATGAGCGTGGGATGCGTTCGGGTACGCTGAATGTTCCTGGAATTGTTGGGCTGGGTGAGGCGTGCGCGCTGTGCCAGGCCGAAATGGCGGAAGAATCCAAGCGCATGGCGCATCTCCGCGACAAACTGCGTGACAAATTGCAATCGGAGCTGGATGAGACCTACATCAATGGCACCATGGAGCATCGGCTGCCGAATAACTTGAACATCAGTTTCGCTTACGTGGAAGGCGAGTCGCTGCTGATGGGCATCAACGATATCGCGGTATCGAGTGGCTCCGCCTGCACTTCGGCCACGCTTGAGCCGAGCTACGTTTTGAAGGCGCTGGGCGCCGGCGACGACTTGGCGCATTCGTCCATTCGCTTCGGGCTAGGGCGTTTCAACACGGAAGAAGAAGTGGACTACGTCGCCGCCAAAGTGATCGACGTAGTGAAGAAGCTTCGCGAACTATCGCCGCTCTATGAGATGGCGAAAGAGGGAATCGATTTATCGAAGGTCCAGTGGGCCGCGCATTAAGCGTTATAGAGAGAGGACACCAACATGGCTTATTCCGACAAAGTAATCGACCACTACAATAACCCCCGCAACGTCGGCTCGATGGATAAGAGCGATCCGAACGTGGGCACTGGCATGGTAGGCGCGCCGGAATGCGGTGACGTGATGAAGCTGCAGGTGAAGGTGAATCCGGAAACCGGCATCATCGAAGACGCCAAGTTCAAGACGTTCGGATGCGGCAGTGCGATTGCCAGTTCGTCGCTCGCCACCGAATGGCTGCGCGGCAAGACCGTGGACGAAGCGCTGGCGATCAAGAACACCGACATCGTCAACGAATTGAGCCTGCCGCCGGTGAAGATCCACTGCTCGGTGCTGGCCGAGGACGCGATCAAGGCCGCCATCGGCGACTACAAGAAGAAGGCCGCGTTGCAGACCGAAGCTGTCTCGGCATCCAAGTGAGCGGCGGCGCATCTAATCAGGTGATGGTTACTGTGACACCCAAGGCCGTTTCTAAGATCCGCGAGCAGTTCGCCAAGCATGGCGTCCAGGGTGGATTGCGCCTGGGCGTGCTAGGCGGCGGATGCTCCGGCTTGAGCTACCTGTTCAAGTTCGATGTAAAGCCGCGGCCCACCGACACGGTCTACGAATTTGAAGACGTGAAAGTTTTCGTGGACCCCAAGAGCATGGTCTATCTGAACGGCATGACGCTGGATTGGAAGGACTCGCTCATTCATTCCGGCTTCGAGTTCGACAATCCGAACGCGAAGAAAAGCTGCGGCTGCGGAACGTCTTTCTCGGCGTGACCGACTATTACGAACTTTTCGGAGTTCCGCGCGGCTTGAACCTTTCCCTGGACGAGCTGCAAAAGCGCTATTACGAGCTTAGCCGCCAGTTGCACCCGGACCGTTTCATGCAAAAGCCGGAGGCCGATCGGCAGCGGGCGCTGGATATGTCGTCTGCCCTGAATGATGCCAACCGGACGTTGAAGGATCCCATCAAACGCGCGCAATATCTGCTGAGTCTGGAAGGCTTCGAGATCGGCGAACAGCGGTCCAAGGATGTTCCGCCGGAATTGCTCGAAGAGGTTTTCGAATTGAACATGGCGCTGGAAGAGATGCGAGGCGGCGACGATTCCGCCCGTCCGCTGCTTGAGCAGGCGGAAAAGAGTTTTACGGGGATGCTAGCTGAGACGGACCAACAGCTCCAATCTCTGTTCGCACAGTATGACGCTTCGCAATCGCGCGATGTCCTTATCCAAATCAGGAACCTCTTGAACCGCCGCAAATACGTCCAGAACCTGGTGTCCGAAGTGCAGCGCACCGTAAACCCCAACCCCCAACCCCCAATTCCCGTTCACTAACTCATGGATATCGACTTCAGCAGCTCCGGCCACATCGTCGGCATCGACCTCGGAACCACCAACAGCCTGGTTGCTTTCATGGACCTCACCGGGCCGCGCATTATTCCGGGCTTCGACGGCGACAAACTGGTGCCGAGCGTGGTTTCGATCGCGCCGAGCGGCGAGACCGTGGTCGGCAATCCAGCGCGCGAGTTGCTATTGACGCAGCCCGAACGCACGGTTTATTCCGTGAAGCGGCTGATGGGGCGCGGGCTGGCCGATGTTCAGGAGGAGCTGAACCTCTTTCCGTTTCGCGTGGCTTCGGGCAGCGATTCGGTGATCCAACTCCAGCTCGGTGATCGCACTTACACGCCGCCTGAGATCTCGGCGATGGTGCTGCGCCAGTTGAAAAAGAACGCAGAGGAGTATTTCGGAGTGGCCGTGGACAAGGCCGTGATCACGGTTCCGGCGTACTTTAACGATGCGCAGAGGCAGGCCACCAAGGACGCCGGACGCATCGCGGGTCTGGAAGTCCTGCGGCTGGTGAATGAGCCGACCGCGGCGGCTCTGGCCTATGGGCTGGATAAGCGCGAAAACGGCATCGTCGCGGTGTACGATTTGGGCGGCGGCACATTCGACATTTCTATTCTGAAACTGCACGACGGGATTTTCGAAGTGCTGGCCACGAATGGCGACACGCATCTGGGCGGCGACGACATCGATCATCTGTTGTTGCGCATCGCGCTGGAAGATGTCGCGAGCGAATGGGGCGAGGATTTGTCCCAGGACAACGAAGGCGTGCAGCGGATGCGGCGTGCTGTGATCCAAGCCAAGGAGCAGCTTTCCTTCCTGCCGGCGGCAACTATCGAGCTCGAATACCGGGGCAAGAAATACCAGCGCGAGATCCAGCGCGAGCTGTTCGACAAACTCATCACGCCGATCATCGATCGCACGCTTGGCCCCTGCCGAAACTGCATCAAAGACGCGGGTGTGTCTGTGGAACAGATCGACGAAGTGGTCATGGTGGGCGGATCGACCCGCATTCCCTTCGTGCGGTCTGCCGTTGAGGCGCTATTCCGCGCAAAGCCGCATACCGAGCTGAATCCGGACGAAGTGGTCGCTCTCGGTGCCGCGGTCCAGGCGGCGATTCTGTCGGGCGCGCTGGACAACAAGCTGCTGCTGGACGTGACGCCGCTCTCGCTTGGCATCGAAACCATGGGCGGCGTGGTTTCCAAACTGATCCATCGCAATTCCACCATTCCGGCGAGCGCCACCGAAACTTTCACAACCGGCGTCGATGGCCAGACCAATGTTCTGATTCACGTGGTGCAAGGCGAGCGCGAGCTGGTCAAAGACAATCGCAGCCTGGCGCGCTTCGATCTGAAAGGCATCGACCCCGTGCAGGCTGGTATGGCGCGCATCGAAGTGCGCTTCCTGATCGACGCCAATGGCATCCTGAGCGTGACGGCGCGCGATCAGCGCACGGGTAAGGAACACACCGTCGAGGTGAAGCCGTCTTATGGGTTGACGGACGAGCAAGTGGAAAAGATGATCCAGGAATCGTTCGAGCAGGCCGAGCAGGATTTCGTCGCCCGTCAGGTCCGCGAGCAGCGAGTAGAAGCCGACGCAATCTTGTTGGCCGTTGAAAAAGCCCGCAAGCACGACGCTTACTTCGAGCTGACGGACGAAGAACGCGCGGCCATCGACAAGGCGATCAACGAACTGCTGCTCGTGTACAATGCGGACGACCATCACTTGATCGCCGCCAAGATCGAGGAAGTGAATCAAGCCACGCTCAAGCTGGCCGAGAATATGCTGAAAGGCACCCAAATCTGATGCCGGGGCTCACCTGGGACCACACCGAAAACATCGCTCTCGCCCTGCACGAGAAATTCCCCGATCTGGACCCCACGCATATTCGCTACACCGACCTGCACCAGTGGATCACGGAACTTCCCGATTTCAAGGACGATCCGAAGGCATCGACGGAAGGCAAGCTGGAAGCCATTCAAATGGCGTGGCTGGAAGAATACCAGGACAGCCAGGAATAGGACTAAAAACGGTCCAGCCGTGCATTCTGAGCGCATCTGTGCGAAGATTATGCACAGATCGGATCAAAAACAGCCGATAGGACTGTTTTCATGCTTCTTCGGTTCAAATTCTCGAATTTCCGTTCTTTTCGAACTGAGCAAGAGCTATCCCTGGTCGCAGGGCCGCTCAAAGATCACTCCGAGGGTCTTTTCGAGATACCTGGTCTCAAAGAACGTGTGCTTCCGGTGGCTGCAATATATGGTGCGAACGCCTCAGGGAAGACGACTGTTTTGCGGGCCCTTCAGTTTATGAAGCGTGTGATTCGCGAGTCACATCGATTGTGGGAGCCCGAGCAGAACATTCCCTTGGAACCATTTGTCGGCGAGTCTGACAAGTGTCCGGCGACGTTCGTGGTGGATTTCATATGCGAGACCGTCCGTCACCAATATGGATTCGTGCTTAACGCTTCGTCCGTGCTGGAGGAGTGGCTGCACGCCTATCCGAGTGGCCACAAACAGACGTGGTTTAGACGGAAGGCAGGAGAGCCGATGTCATTCAGCGAGAAGCTCTCCGGTGAGAACAAGGTTATCGAGCAGCTGACTGGGTGCGCGACATGGAAATGGGAGATGAGGCTGGATTGAGAACAGTCGCTTTGTTTCTGAGTGTATGCATATACTCAGAGAAGGAGGCGACTCATGTCCCAATCTCTGGCCGAGCTGGAGTCTACTCGAACCAAGCTTCTGGAGCAGTTTCTAGGTCTGGGTGATTTCCGCCCAGGAACGGTTTCCGCGATTCCGCGCCGCTGTGGAAAGCCGAAGTGTCACTGTGCCGGTCCGCGCGGCAAGGGGCATCCGCAGTTTCGTCTGCTGCGCAAAGTCAAAGGCAAGAGCGTGGCGGAGTCGTTCTCCACGCCCACGGCGTTACGCCAGGCCGCCCAGCAGGTAGGTGAATATCATCGCTTTCAGGATTTGGTCGCTCAGTTGACGGCTGTGAATGAGCAGATTTGCCGCTTGCGCCCGGTGGAGTCGGACCAGACAGGCTGGACCGAGGCGGAAAAAAAACGGCTGCTGACGTTCATCAAGAAGTCACGCGGGAAGTCCAGACACTTCTCCAGGTAGTGTTGGGGGCACGGCGGAAGAGTGACCAATGGGACCTGGAGGCACTCGAGATGGCGACGCGCTCTGGCCTGCACCGAGCGGGAGCCGCCATTTTGACTGGTCTTCTAGCCGAGGCTGGCAGTCCCGCCAGAGAGTCGAGGTGCGTGTGTGGACAGCAAGCTCGGTATCATGATCAACGCCCCAAGCAACTACTCAGCGTGTTGGGGCCACTACGGTTTCATCGCGCCTATTATGTTTGCCCGGAGTGCCATCGAGGCCATAGTCCGCGCGACCGGGAACTAGATGTCGTGGGAACGGAATGCTCGCCCGGTGTGCGGCGCATGCTGGCCGCCGTCGGCAGTGAGTCGAGCTTTGAGCAGGGCCGCGAGCAATTGGAACTGCTGGCTGGCATTCAGGTCACAGCCAAGGCCGTGGAACGTCAGGCCGAAGCCATCGGCGGCGATGTCGAAGCTCACCAGCAGGCCGAGATTCAACGAGCCAAGCAACTGGAATTACCGGAGGTCTGCGCTCCCGCCGTACCGATTCTCTACGTCGAAATGGATGGCACTGGTGTACCGGTGGTAAAGGCCGAGACCCAAGATCGGGCGGGCAAAGTGGAGGGCCAGCCGGCGCACACCCGCGAGGTCAAATTGGGCTGTGTGTTCACGCAGACCACCACTGACCGGGACAGCCGCCCGGTGCGTGAGGAGGAGTCCACTTCCTACGTGGCCGCTATCGAGACCGCTCAACAGTTTGGTCTGCGGCTGTACAACGAAGCTTGGCGGCGTGGTTGGAGTCGAGCCCAGAAAAAAGTAGTGATCGGCGACGGCGCAGTGTGGATCTGGAATCTGGCCGAGCAGCACTTCCCGGGCGCGATCCAAATCGTGGACCTCTACCACGCTCGTCAGCATCTGTGGGAACTATCCGCTAGCAGCCCGTGGTAAAAACTTTCCAAAACATGTGACCCCGATTGTGTTTTGAACGTCTTGTATCCATGGGCATGGGGCGCAAGAAGGATCGGGAGAAGCAGGAAGATCTGTGGGTGGCATTCAGCGAGATCGTGAGCACGCCGGGACATGTGTTTTACGAGCGGCTGAACGCGGTGTTGAATGCCGAGAAGTTCGATCAGCGAATCGAATTCATCTGTCGGAAGTATTACAAGAGCAGTTCGGGCCGCCCGTCGATCACGCCGGGAACGTATTTCCGGATGCTGCTGTTGGGTTACTTCGAAGGAATCGATTCGGAGCGCGGCATCGCGTGGCGGGCGGCGGACAGCTTGAGCTACCGCAAGTTCCTGGGCTACGATCTGAGCGAGCCAACGCCGGATCATTCGACGGTGTCGCGGACCCGACGTTTGTATTCGGTGCAGACGCACCGGGCGGTGATGAAGTGGGTGCTAAAGATTCTGCGCAAGCATGGGTTGGCCGATGCGCAAAGCGTATGTATTGACGCCACCAGCTTGGAGGCCAATGCGGCGATGAAGAGTTTGGTGCGGCGGGACACGGGCCAAACCTACGACGATTATCTGCGGCAGTTGGCGCAAGCCGAAGGTCTCGAAAATCCGACCCAAGAGCAGTTGGCGCGGCTAGATCGGAAGCGAAAGAAGAAGGCGTCCAATGACGATTGGACCAACCCGCACGACCCTTCGGCGCGAATAACGAAGATGAAGGACGGGCGCACCAGGCTGGCCTACAAGGCCGAGCACGCCGTGGATCTGGCGTCCGGTGCGTTGCTGGCGGTGACGGTGCAGCCGGCCGATCGCGGCGACACGTCGGGCTACGTGGAGACGCTGGATGCGGCGCAGTGCGAGGCCGTGCAGTCGCATCCAGTGGGGATCGAAGAAGTGGTGATGGACAAGGGTTATCACAGCGGTGCAGTGTTGATGGAACTGGCCGCGCGCCAGATTCGCAGTTATGTCCCGGAGCCGGAGCGTGGGCAGCGGCACTGGCCTGGCAAAGCGGAAGAACAACGTTGTGTGTATGGGAACCGGCGGCGGGTACGTGCGGAGCGGTCGAAGCGGCTACAGAAACTGCGAGGCGAGTTGTGCGAACGCAGCTTCGCGCACTGCTATGAGACTGGCGCCATGCGGCGAGTGTACGTACGCGGCGCCGACAACGTGCTCAAGCGGGTGCTGGTGCAGGTCGCGGCGTTCAACATCGGGCTATTGATGCGCAAGTTAGGCGGTTGGGGCAAGCCTCGGCAAGCCCAGGGGCGTTGGAACCGGCAACGGTCCCTTCTTTTCGACCTATTCGCGCTCTCTGACGCGTGCCGAGTGGTCTCGGACTGGTTCGGACGGTTCGGCTCGCAACTATTTCCGGAAGCCAGCGCTATACCCGGTTGGCGAGGCGTTCCACGGTAGAGGGGTTTCTGCCACGGGCTGCTAGTATTACTACGTTAAGTGTTATGGACTGCGAGATATTCTTGCTTCGGCGCCGCAGTAAGCGCAGACTCCAGTCCAGGTGAACAAGATGTATTGAATCTCACGTCGCGTTCTCGGCAGGGTCCACCCAGAAGTTTTTTTTGCCTCGTAATGTTTCCAGAGCGAGGAAGGCGTGCGCCACCATGACCATCGTGATGTGATGGTGCCACCCTTGCCAGTTGCGGCCTTCGTAGTGGTCCAAGCCGAGCTCTTCTTTGAGTTGATGATAATCCTGCTCGATTTTCCAGCGGCACTTGACGAGCCGTACGATCCGTCGCAAGGAATAGTCGGCGGGAAGGTCGCAGAGACAATATTTGATCGGCGCCTTTTCCGACTCCGGCCACTCTGCCAGCAACCAGACCTCCTGGCCCGGCGGTCTGCCATCCTGATAACGATGGGATGGCTGCACGCGAGTTGCCCAGAAGCGCGACTCCAGCCAGCCTTTACTCCCTTCGCGCCAGCGAATCGTCCTCCAACCCTTGGCCTGCCTAGCGGCCTCTTGCGCGGTGGTGGGCCGTTGATCCCCATAGCGCGCCGCAGTCGGCGGACGCCCTTTGCCGGTAGTCTTCAGCGGTGCGATCTTGGGCGGCTTCAGCCACACTCCGACTTGTGGCAGCACACCCACGGCGTATTGCAGTTTCCGCTTTTCCAATTCTTCGCGGAATTCGGTGCCATCTCCGTAGCCGGCATCTCCCAACACCACTCGATCCGGCAGACCCCACCCTCGGATCTGATCGATGATTTCCAGCGCCAGTTCCCACTTCTTGCGAAAGACGATCCCTTCCGGAATACCCGCCTCCCGCCGCCGCTGGGCGTCGTTGGCCCAGCTCTCCGGCAAATACAGCCGCCACCCCAGCGGCACATTGCCTTGTTCGCCCACATGATGAACGCTGACTGCGATCTGGCAGTTGCCCGTCTTCCCTAATGTTCCTGAGTACTGCCGCTCCACCGCTACCGAGTGCGTGCCCTGTTTGGGGAATCCGGTGTCATCTACCACCCAGGCCGGCTCCGGCTCCAACTCGGCCGTCATTCGCTTTCCTAACCGCTCCCAGATGGGGTTCCACTCCCACGGACTCTGCCCGATGAACTGCTGCATGGCCTGCACGTTTCCCTCGGGAAGTCGCGTTGCCAATGGCTCAATGGATTTCCGTTCACCATCCAGCAACAGGCTGCGCACGTAGACCTCTCCCCAATGCCGCCGCTCGCTTCGGCCCACCGGCTCCAGCAGATCCACAAGAAACCGCTCCAGCCGCTTCCGGCAACGCATCGCCTGAGCATCCGTCATGCCCAAACATATCAGCGCTTCTCTGTTCTGTCAATACTTAACGTAGTAATACTAGGCTGTTTCCCAATGACTCCAAGGCTCGCAAGCGTTGGATCGCCCGTTGTCTGGATCGGCTCGATCGCGGCAAGATCGAAGCATTGGCGAAAATCCTGCGCGATTCCCCGCCGGTCCCCGAGGAACTCGCAAAAACCATCGCCATTGAAGCGGAGTACTTTGAGCGCAACGCGGATCGAATGCGCTACCCCACCTTCCGCGCACAAGCCCTGTTCGTTGGTTCCGGCGTTGTTGAGGCTGGTTGTAAGATCGTCATCGGCGCACGACTCAAACGCTCCGGCATGTTCTGGACCGTTCGAGGCGCTAACGCTATCATCGCCCTGCGATGCTGTCGCCTAAACCACCGGTTCGAAGACTACTGGGCTGATCGTAGCCGCGCGTCATGATCATCCACACTTATGTCGCACACCCGCGTCAACCGCTGCCCGGAGCCGTGCATCACTCCGACCAGGGCACTCAGTATGCGAGCGCCGAATACGCTGCGATTCTCCAAGCCAACCATATGGTCCCCAGCATGAGCCGTCCAGCCAATCCCTACGATAAGGCTTACGCTTCATACTGCACCTCCTGCGAACCGTGCAGAATGTTCTCTGGGAAACGCCGACGTTTGGCGAGTTTGACGCCCTGTGCTTTTCGCGGCGGATTGGGTCCTGGATCCTCATACAACCAGTTGTCTCGATCATTCACCGGATAGCCGCGAAGCAGGCCGCGATTCCGCCAGGTGATCACGCACTTGGGGCCGATGTCCAGTCGCACCGACATTTCTTCGAGCGTTAACAAGCCCTTCTCGCGCAGCCGATCATACCGCGTTTTGAGTTGGTATTCACGACGGAGGCACGCAACGATGCGGCTGTTGAAACGCTGACCGCAGCCGGATAGCGCTCCACGTTGGTTGAGGATCTGGACGATCTTTTTGTCGGTGTAATGATCGGTCAGCCGATCGATCTCGGCGACAATCTCCGCAGGGGTTGTTCTGAGCTCCCAGGCCGTCAGCGGTCTCGGCAGCTCCAGGGTTTTCGACGCTCCGCCATTGAAGCGGACATGAACCGTGATTCCAGTGCCGCGCAGGAGCGTTACGTCAGCCAGCAGCAGGCGGACCATTCGTTTCCGTTCCCGATCTGGGGTCTTTGGATCTTGCCAGAGCCGTGGAAAATCACTGGCCAGAGCGGCGATTCGGGCGCGCTGCTGTTCATCGACAGTGATGCGGTCCTGTTGCCGCTGCTGTTCGTACTGCTCCTGTGCCAGAGTTAATGCGCGAAGCTTTTCATTCCAGTCCGCCTCCAGTGAGTCCGCAACGAGACGGTTTGCGGGATCGACGTGCAAGTAGCGGCGCTGAGCCAAGTCGGCTTCGTAGCGCGCTCGCTCCACGTGTTTTTTGCGGAGCCGGTCCACTTCCTCGATTCTGGCCTGGAGTTCCTGCTGCACGGACAGAGTAACTTCGAGCGCTAGCGGAGCCACACTTTCCACCAGCAGTTTGCCGACAGCGTTATCGATGTGATCTCCGACCACTCGCTGGCATATCGATATGGCATGCTCGATTCCGTCGCGTTGGCAGACATACTCGGGTACGAGCCGGTCTTGGCGCGAGTGGTACCGAACCGTCATGCGGCTCCCGCATACCCCGCAGACCACCAAGCCCTGCAGTAAGGCTGGGCCTTCGCGCGGAGGACTCTTACGGCGGTCGGCCCCGACCGCTTGAGCGTTTTCCCGGAGCCGCAACAGGTTCTCCTCGTATTGCCGCCAGCAGATGTAGCCGGCGTGCGCATCCTGGAATAATATCCACTGCTCACGCGGCAACTTGGTGTAGGATGTGCCTCCGTTCGGGTTGTTGCGAGTTCGGCTCCGGCCATAGACGAATGCACCCGCGTAACGAGGATTGTGCAGAATGTGCAGTGCCCGGCTGTGCGGGAGTTCCGCCCACACCAGCTCGCCCTTATTCGGCCCTTTTTTTAATCGCCGTGGAAACAGCAGCCCTTTCTGCCGGAACGCTTTGACCACCGCGCAAGCTGATGCGGTACGCCGAAACGTATCGAAAAAGAATCGAATGCTCTCCTGCACCTGTTTGTCGGGGTCCAGGACCGGCTCATTGCTGGCGTTATAGAGAAAGCCGACTGGCAAGGGACATTGCAACTCGCCGCGGCGGGCTTTGTTCAAGATTCCGCCCTGCAGGCGCGCCCGGATCACATGAAGTTCCGCTTCGCTCATGGTTCCTTTGAGGCCCAGCAAAAGACGATCGTTGAAGTGCGCTGGATCATACACGCCGTCTTCATCGAGAATGAGCGTGTCGGTCAAAGCGCAGATCTCCAACAAGCGGTGCCAGTCGGTGGAGTTTCGTGCCAGGCGCGAAACTTCCAGGCCCAACACGATGCCGGCTTTGCCCAGGCCGACTTCAGTAACCAGCTTCTGAAATCCTTCCCGGTCGACAGCCGACGCCCCGGACTGTCCGAGATCAGTGTCGATAACGATGATGCGCTCCACGGGCCAACCCAAGGCGACAGCATGCTGGCGGAGACCGTACTGCCGCTTGGTACTCTCGGTATTTTCAAAAACCTGGCGCAGCGTCGATTGGCGGACGTAGAGATAGGCGTTTCGCTTGAGATGCCCGGCATTCACCTTTTGGTGTGCGGTGCCTGTCATGAGGTTGCCTCCTGTTGTAGACAGAGAATCATGCTGGCCAGCAAGGTGGTGATCTGTGGCCGCACGTCGCCTGGGATGGTTTCATTGATATCGGGATCAGAGCGCGGACTTGGTTCGCTGTGGGGAGCACATTCCGACCAGGCCTGCATCCAGGTGGTCATTCCGCGTCGGACAAAAAGCGCCCAGCCTAAGCCTTCCCCACGGTGGGCCACCGTTGCTATAGCATCGCGGCGCAGGTGCTCGTACTCGGCAACCAGATCGTGACGGGCGGGAGTTGAACCGTGGCGCTCGGTCAGCGGAGTTTTTTTTGATGGCGCAGCAAGCTGCGTTCGATGCTTCGCGGATGAACCCGGATACCGAAGCGATCCTGAATCAGCTTCACCAGATCCGGCAACCGAACGGATGGTTCTTTCTGGCGCATCTCGCCGATGAATGTGAGGACTTCTTCGGTGAGTTTGTGCGCTTGCTTCGGACCGCGCTTGTGCGGCACCAGGCCGGCCAGTCCGTCTTGCTCGAAGGCCGATAACGCTTGGTAAAAAGATGGCCGTGAAAAACCGAAGTTCGCCGATGCGTCCGTCACAGACTGGCCTTCGGTCTGCACTCGGCGCAGCATCTCGTACTTGACCTGGATCAGATCGCGCGGATCGAAAAAGTTGTCCTGAAGAAATAGCTCGTCGCGGACAAGCTTCGGACGAGGGTTCAAAGTCCCCTGTTGTTGAAGCGTTCCGAGTTTGGCATCCTTGTCGGCCATGAGCCCCTCGAAAACTGTCGAGCAGAACCGTAAATATAATTATGCTCACTCCCAGTCCGTTGTCAAGCTGTTTTTGCCATCCATCGCCGGCAATTACAGGCATGCATTCGCTATCTGCTACTCGCAACCACATGGCAATCCAAACCTTGCTCGGCATCATTCCCTTTACAGTCGCGGCGTTATTGTCTTTACACTCCAAACTCTGCTTCTTCATCTCGCCTTCTCCACCAAGTCGGCCAGCTTCAACAAATCCTCATAGCGAAACAGGCACCGTCCGGCGGCCATCAGCACGAACGGGTCTGCGGGCAGGACGGTCGTCCAGCACGCTGGAATCGAGCGTAGAACTCTGCTGCTGTCGTGGAAGTAAACTCGATCCTCGCCCCAGTTGTGACGATAGGTGACCAGCTTAAATCGCTGGCCTCTCAGCGGATGATGGGCATGAGTGACCTCAAAGGTTGTGTCGCCACCGGCACCATGCGCTGTAGTTGACGGTACAGGCCAATGCGGCTTGTGAGAGCTTTATGAAGACCTTGCAACAGGAGGAAATCTACTGCAACCAGTATGCGAATTTCGACGAGCTTTCCCAACATCTGGAAGAGTTCCTCGGCGCCTACTACAATCGCCTGCGGCTGCATTCGGCATTGGGATACCGGACGCCGGAAGAGTTTGAGCGGGATGTCGCGGCCGCGCCGGCATCATCCGGCGGAACCCTCGATGCGGCGGTCATGAAGTTCTTCTCGCCGCCCATCATTCCCGATGCGGCGCCATGACGGCTCATACTATCGCCGATGGTGTCAGAAAGGAAGTGGCGCGAAGTCGAAAGTTGCCCATAACCGGGAAACGCTCCGCACGACCGGCCGGTAGGCCGGGTGATTTCTTAATCGCTAAGGAGAGTTTGCAACGATCCCTTCCCCGCCACTTTCTTATGGCAGCTTTCACCCAACCAATACTCAGGCGCCTCAGTATGCGTTTTCAAGGCAGGGCGGAATCTATCGGTCCGATGTGGTCTTAAACCAAACCAAAGGCAAAACCAAATCCTGGGGCGGGACCAACCGCCTCCCGCTGGTCGGCCCCGGGCCCAGGTAAAAGAACGCGTCGGGAGGACCACGCCCTTCTCATCGTCCGCGATGAGTTCCGGCACCGGCTATTCCTTGATCGGGTTGCTCGCCAGCAGAGCCCGTCTCCGCTTCACCGGTACCGCCAGAATAAACGCTGGACGGCGCGGAGAAAACGAATTATCATCGAGCGGTAACAGCGTCTTTTCCCCCGTGTCTCACGAATGGGGTTCACCCCAGAATCCGTGTTCATCTGCGTTGATCTGTGGGCAGCGTTCTTAATCCCTCCCCGCGATGGAAGCTCCGCTATAATCGCAAGCGAACGCGTGAAACGAAGGATTGCCGTAGTAACAAGCTCCCGTGCGGATTATAGCCACCTGTATTGGCCCCTGCGTGAATTGGCGGCGCATCCGCAGGTGGATCTGAAACTCATCGCGTTAGGGCCGCATCTCTCGCCGGAATTTGGCTGCACCGTCGACCAGATCGAAAGGGACGGCTTTGCGGTAGCCGCGCGAATTGAGTGCCTCCTCAGCTCCGACAGCGACGTCGGCATGGCCAAAACCATTGGAGTGGCCACGCTGAGCCTGGCCGACTGCCTGGGGCAAATGCGGCCCGATCTGCTGCTGCTCATCGCGGACCGTTACGAAATGCTGGCGCCCGCTTCCGTCGCGCTGGCCTTGCGCATCCCGCTGGCGCATATCGAGGGCGGGGAAGTGAGCGAGGGAGCGATCGACGACGCGGTTCGCAATGCTCTTACCAAGCTCAGCCACATTCACTTCACGTCTACGCACCTGTCGCTTAAGCGCGTCATCGCGATGGGCGAGGAAGAGTGGCGGGTCCATCAGGTGGGCGCGCCTTCTCTCGATCACCTGCGCCGCAGCACGCTCCGGACTCGTGAACAACTCCAAGAGGAGCTGGGCGTGGATCTGCATCAGCCTACCATCCTGGTTGCCTGTCATCCGGCCACCATCGCCCGCGACACCACGCGCGAAGCCGACGCTCTGTTTTCCGCGCTCGCCACTCTTTCCGAGCAGCTCCTGTTCTGTTATCCGAATGCCGATGCCGGAAGCAGACAGTTGATTGAGCGATCCCAGTTTTTTGTGCGGGAACACGGGAACGCCCGAATGTTTGTGAACCTCAGCCCCGTATCCTATTGGAGCTTGCTGCGCTGGGCGGACCTGTTGGTGGGAAATTCAAGCAGCGGAATCATGGAGGCGGCATCCTTCGCGCTGCCCGCCGTGGATGTCGGGATTCGCCAGCGCGGCCGGGAACGCGGCTGCAATGTGCTGAACGCCGAAGCAACCGCAGCGTCCATTCTGGATCGGATCTGCATCGCCCGGAGCCGGGAATTCCGCACCTCGCTGGCCGGAATGGAAAACCCATATGGCGATGGACACGCCGCCGAGAAGATCGCCGAAGTGCTCGCTTCGGTTCCGCTTACTGAAGAACTTCTGATCAAAAGGGCCACGGACATTACTTAGGATTCGAATTGGACGAACTGCTCGCACTTTCCGCAACCCGGCAAGCCACGCTGATCCGTACCCGGCAAATATCGTCGCTCGAACTCATTCAGGCGCATCTGCGGCACATTGCGCGGGTGAATCCGAATATCAACGCGGTAGTGGAATTGCTCGCTGAGAGGGCGTTAGCCGAGGCGCGCCAAACAGACGAGGCGATGGCGCGCGGCGAAAGCACCGGGCCATTTCACGGAGTTCCCTTCAGCATCAAGGACTCGCTGGAACTGGCAGGAACAGTCTGCACCGCGGGCACGCTGGGGCGTCGTGACGCGGCACCTTCCACCGAAGATGCGGCCGTGGTAACGCGACTGCGCCGCACCGGCGCCATTCCGATCGCCAAGACCAATCTCCCCGATCTGCTATTCGCCTTTGAAAGCGACAACCTGCTGTTTGGCGCCACCAACAATCCATATAATCTGAACCGAACTTCCGGAGGAAGCAGCGGCGGAGAGGCCGCGTTGATTGCGGCCTGCGGATCGCCCTTCGGCTTGGGAAGCGACGCCGCCGGAAGCGTGCGCTTGCCGGCCGCCTTCTGCGGGATTGCCGGCATCAAGCCCACCTCCGGACGCCTGCCGCGGACCGGCCACTTCCCGCCGGCCGGCGGATGGATCGAAACGCTCTGGCAGATTGGTCCCATGGCGCGCCGGGTAGAGGATCTATGCGCTCTGATGCCGCTGCTGGTTTTGGGCGATGGGCGGGATTTCTCGGTGGTCGACATGCCGTTTCGAGACCCGTCGGAGGTGAAGCTTGGCAACTTGCGGGTTGCCTTTTATACCGACAACGGAGTCGCCGCCGCTGCGGAGGAGGTTTCTGATGTCGTCCGCGCGGCGGCCCGGGCATTAGCCGCCGATGTCGCGTCTGTGGAGGAGGATCGGCCGGAAGCGCTGGAGCAGGCCTACGATCTGGAAATGAAGCTGCTTGGACCGGATGGCGGCGATAGCTTGCGCGAGTATCTGCGGCACGCGGGATCCCAGCGCCTGCACCCATTGCTCGCGGGCTGGCTGGATAAACTGGAGCCCTACCGTGGGGATCTGGGCTGTTTCGCCCGTTACTGGACTGAGCTGGATGCCTATCGCGCGCAGATGTTCGCCTTTCTCGAAAAGTACGATGTAATTCTCTGCCCGGTTTACACCCAGCCGGCGCTGCCGCACGGCGCTTCGATTCAGGACGAGAACTTCCGCGGCTTCAGTCACACCATGGCTTACAATCTCACCGGTTGGCCAGCGGCGGCGGTACGGTGCGGCGAATCAGCCGATGGCTTGCCCATCGCGGTCCAAGTGGTGGCGCGCCCATTTCGGGAAGATATTGTGCTGTGCGTGGCGAAACGGTTGGAAGAAGAGTTTGGGGGATGGAAGGTTTGCCGCTAGTTCTTTTTGCCTTGCCTCGCGTTGTCTTCGCTCTCCAATGTTTTGAAGATCGCCAGCGACTTGTCGGCCTCCGCGGTTCGCCCTTCACGCGTGAACTCGCGTCCTAACGCGAGCCATGCCTGGCGGAGCGTCGGCTGGTCGACAACGGCCTCCTGATACTCCTGGACTGCCTTGGTGTGGTCGCCACGTTGTTGAAAGAGCTGGCCCATGTAATAGTGTGCCCAGCCAAAACGAGGATTGTACGTTAAAGCTTCCCCGAATAGCTTCTGGGCCCCATCCAGTTCGCCTGCCTTGAGCTCGACCACCCCAAGGTCGAGCGGAGACCATTCCCAATGCATCTTCTCCCGATTGCGCAAAGCGCCGGCCTCATATGTCTTGCGCGAAGCCTCTACCAGGCCGAGATTCTCCTGAGCTTGCCCGAGATCTTCATAGGCGCGCACCATATCCGGGTCGAGCTCAATCGCTTTACTGAAATCCGCTACCGCCGGCTCCAACTGCTGGTTCTGCACTTCAACGCGTCCCAGTAAATACCGATACTCGGGATTCCGCGGCGCGACCTTCATCAGCTGCTGCAACTGGGCTCGTGCTTGGGCGGGCTTCTTCTCGAATGCGTACGCCAGCGCCAGGGTTATGCGATCCGTCTCGGCGAGTGGTTTAATATGGTCCGCCCGTTCCAGAGCAACTGCCGAATCGTCCGGATGCTTTTCCAGATAGGCCAGGCGTCCCGCCATGACCAGCAGCTCGAAAGATCCCGGATGCTCGGCCATGGCCTTGTCGATGACCGACTTTTCGGTGGCATAGTCGTGCTTTCGGACGCCCTTATCCAAATCCACTCGTTCCGAGTCGCTCAGCGGCGCTTGGGCCGCGCCGATGTCGATCTGTCTCACGGGCCGCGACGGTCGCGAGACTGGCGCTGGTGGCGCGCTTTGTGCATTACAGCAGGCAGAAGCGATCACAAACGCCCCGGCGGCGAGAAGAACAGGATTGCGAATCATCTGGCTTCCGTGATCTGGAGCACGCCGTTCTCACGGAGATTCTGGGTCAGGGTCTGCTTGCGTCCAGACGGCCAATCGACTTCGATACGGTCGATCTTCTGGGCTTCGCCCAATCCAAAATACAGAGGCAGCGAGCTCTGCGATAGATAACCGGACTTACCATCGTTGTACCTGGTGATGGTGGTGCCACCGGCGGTTACATGAACGGTTGCGCCCAGCCCGTCCCGGTTGGAGACGGTCCCGACGAGTTTTGCTTTCAGCCAATGGATGGGATGCCGGTCCGACAAATTGCTCACCAGTACTTGTGGCGCGGAGTTAAAGTCGTTGGTGACGATATCAAGGTCGCCGTCATTATCCAGGTCGAAAATCGCTGCCGACCGGGTTCCGAGCGGCGCCATCACGGTGATTTCCCCGGTCTGGCCTTTGCAGGGTTTTTGCGTGTACGCCTGCGGATCGGCTGCCGGTTTCGAGCAATCGATGTCAAACCAAGGGGTATGCGTTCGCCCGTCTCTCCTCGGTTCAATCCCCAGCAAAAACTCCGCATCCAGAAACTTCGTTCCGCGGTTGTTCAGCAACATGGAATTGATGCCGTAGCGGAACGGAAAATTCATGGAAGAAGCGATGAAGATATCGTCCCAACCGTCGGCGTTGATGTCGCCGATGCTGGGCCCCCACGGCCAGTAGTTTTCCGCGCCCATGCGATCGGAGACTTCTTCGAATTTGCCGCCGCCTAAGTTGTGATAGAGGGAATTTCCGAACACGAAACTGCCGGTGGGTCCCATGAGGTAACTCTCAGGCTCGGGATGCGGCGCCTTCTTTTTTTCGTCTTCCGGACCCGCGTCCGACCACATATCGGAATGCATGTCGGTGACAAACAAATCCAATTTTCCGTCATTGTCGTAATCGAAGAATTTGACTCCCATGGCGCCCCAGGACGTCCTCGGGAAGTACTTCTTGGTCTGTTCGGTGAATTTGCCTTGATGATTCTCAAAAAAATGGTTCGCGCCCATCATGTTGAGAACGTAGACCTCGGGAAAGCCATCGCCGTTCAGGTCGGTGAACGTGGCATCGCCGCTCCAGCCCACCGGCTTCAGCCCGGATTCGGCGGTTACGTTCTTAAAATGATTGTGCCCCATGTTGCGATATAAGACCGGGAATTCGTAACGTTCGGGGAACATATGTCCGGAGAACGCATCCGGCAGGGCGATGTATTCGCCTTGCGGGCCCTTTTGATCGCTCGTGTATTTTCCGACGTTGGTCACCAGAAGGTCGAGCAAACCGTCGCGGTCGTAATCGAAAAACACGGCGCCTGAGGAGTGGGCCGCCACATCAATGCCGGATTCCTTGGTGATGTCGCGAAAATGCCCGTGGCCGTCGTTTTCAAAAAGCAGGTCGCCGCCGCGCACGGTGGTGACGAACAGATCCGGGTCGCCATCGTTGTCGATATCCGCAAAGGAAGCGGAGACGCTGATGCGTCCCGGTACGCCAACGCCCGCTTCCGCCGTAATATTTTTGAATTTTCCGCCGCCCAGGTTTTTCCAAAGCTCGTCGCCGCCGGTCTGCGAGAGGAAATAGATGTCGTAGAGTCCGTCGCCATCCACGTCGGCCACCGCAATGCCGTTACCGTGATCGTAGTGGGCGAGGTGATAATCCTTCCCGGCGTTGTCGACAATGTGGTTTACAAAGGTAATTCCGCTCTGCTTCAATTTGTCGGCGAACTGAAACTGATAGAAGACCTTAAACTGATCCACCGTTTTCATTTGCCGTTGTTTTCGCGCGGCCAGCAAAGCGTTGGTATCTTCGGCCGGATATTGTACTTCCCGGCTCACGGACGAGGCTTTGCTGTAGCTGTGTAAGGTAATGAAAACGCCCGCGGTAAGGACCCCGGCCGCGGCGCAACGAACAATTGCTGATTTCACGTTTTTACTCCTTGAAAAGCGGGTTATTGCTGGGGGGCGCCTTTCAGCTTTTGAGATTCCTTCGTTTCACGGTCTGCATCCGGCGTTTTGCCCTGGAGCCGATAGAGGGCCGCGAGTTCGGAATGGGCCTGGGCGGCTAAGTCGCCGCCGGGTTGGATCTCGACCAGTTTCATCCAGGTTTTTTCAGCCCGCGCCGAATCGCCCGTCACGCGGGCGGCCCGGCCTAAGGCCAGAAGAGTGAGCGGAGTGTTCGGGGCGAGTTCATCGGCGTGCGCGAGTTGGGCCAGCGCTTCGCCTGCCTGGTTTTCGACCAAAAGCGCCGATCCCAAATCGTAGGCCGCCTGCGGGCTGTCGGGCCGCATTTTCAGTTCGGCGCGAAACTCGAGCACCGCTTCCGGCCATTTGCCCGCCGCGGCCAGCACATGGCCGAGAGCCAGATGAACGCCTTCCGAGTACGGCTTCAACTGAATTGACGCCAGGTATTCTTTCGCCGCAGCGGGAAACTTGTCTTGTTCAAAGTATCGATCCCCGGCTACCTGATGTGCCCGCGCCGAACCAGATTTTATTTCGCCGATTCGATCGAACGCCTTTCTAGAAGCGAGCTGGGTCGCCCGGCCGAAGTAATAAAGCACGTCTGGATTGTTGGGGTCCGCCTGCAAAGCCACTTGCAAGGCCTCGATCGCGTCGTTCAATCGCCCGGTCTCCAGGTAAGCCATCCCCAGCAATGCAGGTTCGCGCGCCTTCTCCAGATGCGGCAGCGCTCCCGCGGCGTCTCCTCGGATGAGCATGGCAACGCCGAGCGCCTGATGGACTCCCAAAAGCTTGGGATTCAGCTTCAGAGATTGTTCCAATGCCGGAATGGCCTGGTCGTATCGCCCCTCCTTGAAGTACGCGATCCCGAGATTCGCGTAGGCCGAGGGCATCGTGGGCGCAATCACGATCACCTTTTGGAACTCTTCGATAGCCTGGTCGAAATGGCCTTGTTTTTGTGCTTCGACGCCGGCTTGGGTGTGTTCAATTGCTTCCGGCGTCATGGCCTGGGCAAGAAGAACGTAAATGCTGAGCGCAACAATCATTAGTCCCTTTTTGCAGGGTCACGAGCCGTTCCGGCCCAGCCGAAATAAATTTGTATAGACAGTATAGAAGCCTGAGATATTTTGTACAAGCCTAGCGGGTACTGCCGCCGGGTACTGCCGGCAGAGCGAATTACGGCTTTGCTTTGAGCGCGGCACGCATTCGTTCTAGAACCGCCGTAACGTTTGCATCACCCGGATTCAACGTATGGGCGCGCTCCAGGTAGGGAAGGGCAGCGGCATCGTTCCCGAGCAGATGGTACGTTTTCGCCAGCAGATTCAACGTGTCGAAGAATCGCGGGTTGATCGACGCCGCCTTTTCGAGCGGTTGGATAGCCTCCTGGTAGCGATGGAGCCCGTACAGGCTCACCCCCAGATATTGCCACGCCTCAAACGAAGTTGGGTCCAGTTTGACGGCCAACTGCAGCGGTTCCACCGCATCGGAGAAAGCTCGGGCGTCGGTATACAGTTGACCAACCAGAACCAGGCGGCGCGGATCGGTGGGCGTGGCGATCTGGTTACAGATCGGCCGGGCTTGCTCGATCGGCTGTTTACGCAGCGCATCCATGCATTTCTGGCCATCCTGTTCGGCGATCCGCTGGCTTTCACGCCATTGCCGATAAAGCTGAAACTCGCGGTCTGCGTCGCTCTGTCGGTTGGCCATCGCATAGATTCGGCCCAGCCGGTAATGAACGTCGGGGTCGCGCGGTTCGGCTCGGGCGGCCTGTTCCAGATATTGGATCGCTTCCGTAGTTTTTCCAACCGACTGGCAGGCCACGCCAAGATAGAAAGAAGCCTTTGGAAATGCTGGATTCGATACCAGGGGCTCAAGTTTCCGGATTGCCTCTGTGTAATTTTCGGATCGAAGATCCAGAATGCCTAGAAAATAGATCAGGCCCGGGCGGTCTCCCAGACGGCGCCGCTCGATTTCGAACTGCTGGCGCGCGCCGTCGTTGCGTTCCTGAGCGAACAGACAGGTTGCATATTGAATTCGCACCGCGTCGTTGTTCGGATCGGCCGCCAGGGCCTTCTCAAATTCGGCGGCCGCCTCGGTATACCGCCGGTCCTGCATCAACCGCGTGGCGCTGCCGACGTGGGCCATCACTTTCGGGGACGTCGCGGGTCCCTGGCCGGCCATCCATTGGGTCAGCAGTAGGGTCAGGCAGGCGAACGAAACCGTTCGCCACGAAAAGATCAGGTTGCGAGTCATCGGGGGGAACCCAGGGTTTCGACTTTCACCACGCCCTGGCCTTCACGAATCGTAATCAATTGGCCGGCTGGAGCGGCCTTCACGGACTCCCGCAATCCGTTCGGCCAGTGAATCTCGAGATCGGCCACGCGCGCCATGCCGAGACCGAAATGGAGGCGAGGGTCGTTCACCGACAAGTAGCTCGATTGCGCAAGGACCGCTTGAGCCTGCTTGCGGCCCCCGTAACTCGCGATCACCGTGGCTCCGATGGCGCTGCGATTCGATTTCACGCCGATCAGTTTCACCTTCAACCAATGTCCGCCCCCGCCGGCCGGCGATGGAACATCGTTCCGCAACAGCGTCGGGGGTTCATTCATGTTCATGATCAGAATGTCCACGTCGCCATCGTTATCAAAATCGCCGAAAGCCGCGCCGCGGCTGGAATGAGCAGCCGCAATTCCGGGACCGGCGCTTAACTCCTCGAACTTGCCGTTCCCCAGATTGCGGAACAAGACACGCGGGGTCTTATATGGATAATCGGGATGCGATTTTTCTACTTCCGGATAGACGCTGCCCGTCACCCAGAAAAGATCCGGGAGCCCGTCGTTGTCGAAGTCCTGAATGCCTGCGCCCCAACCCACGTAGCGCGTCTCTACACCCAGGCCCGCGTGCAGGGTGGCGTCTTCAAAACCACCGCGGCCCAGATTTCGATACAGTACCGAGGTATCTTCGCTGAAGTGCGTTTTCAAAAGATCCAGAGCGCCATCGGTGTTAAAGTCCCCCACTCCCAATCCCATTCCGGCTTGCTCTTTGCCGTCCTCGTTCACTGCCACGCCCAGCTCCAGGCCTTTTTCGACAAACGAACCGTCCGGTTTGTTCTCAAATAGCAGGCTGGGGGTGGAATCGGACGCAACATAGATATCCTGCGTGCCGGTTCCCAGATAATCCGCCGCCACCGCTGTCAGGCCATAGGTGGGCATCGCGCGGTCGATTCCCGCGGATTTGGTCACGTCCGTAAAAGTCCCGTCGCCATTGTTGCGATAGAGCTGGCAGCGCTCGGGGGGAAGGCCGCGCGGGCCGTAATACACCGGCACGCCTTTGAAGTTGCAATCCGGATTTACACCGGTGGCCGGGACAGAGTGAAAGTCGAATACCACGTAGTGCGATACGAACAGGTCGAGCAGCCCGTCCCGGTTATAATCCACCCAGGTGCATCCGGTGCCCCAACGGGTGGCTTTATGGGCCAGGCCGGCGGATTCCGTTACGTCGGTAAAGGTCCCGTTGCCGTTATTGCGATACAGAACATTTTGTCCCCACTGGGAGATGAAGATGTCGTCAAAGCCATCGTTGTTGTAATCCCCGATGGTGACGCCAAAAGCCCAATCCTGGCGCGTCAGGCCAGCCCTCTCGGTTACATCCGTAAAGGTGCCATCGCGATTGTTTTTGTACAGCCGATTGGTTGCGCCCGGAACGGGGCCGCCGCGGCGGGTACCCGAAAGAACAAAAATATCGAGCCAGCCGTCGTTGTCGTAATCGAGAAATGCGACGCCGCATCCCATGGACTCGATAATGTAATCCGCGCGGCCCTCGGGCCCGCAGACGATCGGATGGCGCAATCCTGCCTGGGCCGCTACGTCGGTGAATCGCGCATGAAAAGGAAGGCCGGAGGGCTTGCCGCGCGGTTGTGGCGCCACGTCGCGCGAAGCCATGCCCGCCTGTGCCCAGGCATACGGTGCGCTGGAAGCCAGGAGCACCAGCATGTCGCGCCGGGTGGTCATTTCAAAAAACTGTCGTCACTTCAAAAAACTGTCGATGGTCTGCTGGAAAGCGGTCCAGGGCTGGGCGCCGACGATGGCTTTGGAGAGTTTAATTTTATTGGGATCCGCGGGATCGGGCGTGCCAAAAAAGAAGGCTGGCGTCCCCTTCACTCCCAGCTTCAGGGTCTCGCCTTCGTCTTTTCGGACAGCATCGGTGTACTTGCGGCTATCAAAACAGGCATGAAACTTCGTCATGTCCAACCCCGCAGCCTCGGCGCTGTCGGAAATGCCGGTGGACCCGAGCTTCTTTTGGTTCGCGAACAAATCGTCATGCATCGGCCAGAACTTGCCCTGTTCCGTGGCGCATCGGGCAGCCTCCGCCGCTTGCAGCGCATTGGGGTGGATGCTTTCGCCGGGAAAATCGCGTACGACATACCGCATCTTCCCGGTTTTCACGTATTCGTCGACTACCTGGCGGTAAGTATTTGTGAAATAAGCCATGCAGTAGGGGCACTGGTAGTCTGAGAATTCGACCAAAACCACTTTGGCCGCCTCATCCCCCATGATGGGTGCGCCACCGACGTCGAAGGTGATGGTGCGGGGTGCGGTTAAATCGTGAATGGTCTGCTTCACCTGATCCAACTCGTTCCGCAGCGCTTTCACCTCGCTTTTGAGATCCTCAACTTCTTTCTGCAGTGAGGCTTGCGATGTTGCCGCGGACTGCGCAGTTGCCGCCGGCGGGACAGCTGCCAGAAAGGCAGCCGCAAGGAGCGCAACAAGGCTGGGAGGGAGTGCTCGCATCATCAGGTTCATCAAATTATCGACGTGGATCTCAATTGTATTCCAGTTCAGATGGAAAACCAAGCCGTACCAAAGGCCTGATTTTCCGCACCAAACTGAGTCCCAGGGCTTGTATTATCTATATCTTGTGGAGTTGGAATCGGAGGCTTTGTGACATAATCTTCCGTATGGGCAGGCCGATTCAGTACTGGGCCGTCAGTGTTTTGACCGTGGCCAGCATGGTTCTGATGACTGGGGCCACTGTCACCAAGCCGACGGAGATTCTCCAGCGCCATCGGAATCTCGGCAAAGCCTTTTACGAAAATCCCACCACTCAATCCGAAGCGATTGCGGAATTCAAGAAGGCTCTCGATCTGGCGCCGAATTCGGTGACCGAAAAGCTGAACTACGGGCTGGCGCTGATCCGTGGTGGCCGGATCGACGAGGGTATCGCGCTTTTGAAGACTGTCCAGCGGCTGGATCCCTCGTTGCCGCACACCTGGTTCAACTTGGGCCTGTATTACAAGAGGAACGGTGAATCTGATCAGGCCACCGCGCAATTCGAGCGCATGATCGAACTGGTTCCCGCCGAACCAATCGGGCACTATCAGCTGGGCACTCTGTACCGGTTGGCGGGACGTACCGCTGCTGCCATTGCCCAATTCCAACGAGCGTCGGCGCTCAATCCCCTGCTGGCGGCCGCCCATTTCCAGCTATTTAACCTCTATCGGTTGGCCGGCCGCCAGGAAGAGGCCAGCAAAGAGTTAGACACTTTCCAGCGCCTCAAGCAGGAACAGCAGAACGCCGCGATTCCGGATGATGTGGAGTGGTGCTCCTACGCCGAAATTTACGATCCGCCCCGCACTCCGACTCAAGTTACGCCGGTGATCCAGGGCTACGACGACAAAATTCTGGAAAGCATGCCCGGAGCCCGCGCGCTAGGTTTGACGGCCATCGATTTGTCTGCAAAAGGCGAGGCGGATCTTCTGGTTTGGTCCTCCAAAGGCATCCAGATTTACCGGCGCGGAGTAGAACTGGTGAAGGATTCGGGCTTGGATGGTGTGGGTGACGTTATTTTCGTCGCTCCCGGTGATTTCGATAACGACGGCCTCATGGATCTCTGCATTCTCACCGAATCCGGTCCTTTACTGTACCGGAACACCGGCGGGAAGTTCACGCCGGTGGAGGCAGCTTTGCCGAAGCGACGTTTCGAGCGAGCGGTGTGGATGGATTACGATCACGACTACGACCTGGATCTCCTGTTGCTCGGCGATCAGCCCGCCCTGATGCGCAACCAAGGTGCTTCCGGCTTTGCCGATTTCACCAAAGATTTTCCGTTCGTACATGCGCAGCCTGAGAGCGCTTTCAAATTGCGCGTTGTTCCCGACAGCAAGGCATTCGATCTCGCGGTGTTCTACCAGGATCATGCGCCGGTTCTCTATCGCGACCAGCTCGGCGGGAAATATACCGTTGAAGTTTACTCCGGGAAGCCTCATGCCGGCTCGCAGGTGGAGGCTGATTTCGATGCAGACGGGCGGCCCGACTTGGCTCGGATAGACGCCGACAGCAAGGTGCACGTCATGCTAAACGATAGCCAATCGCACGAGCGCTGGATCCGCGTCCAGCTAACGGGGGTGAAGAGCCTGAAGCTGGCTCAGGATGCCGAAGTGGAAGTGAAGGCCGGGATGCTCTATCGCAAAGCTTCTTATACCGGAGTCCCTCTGCTGTTCCAACTGGATAACGCGCCCGTTGTGGACACAGTTCGGATTACCTGGCCAAATGGGTTGATCCAGAATGAAATAAACCAACGAACCGATCAGGCCTATAACTACAAGGAAGCTCAGCGACTTTCAGGCTCTTGCCCCATGATCTGGACCTGGGATGGACGCCAGTTTCAGTTCCTCACCGATATTCTTGGTGTCGCACCCTTGGGCGCCAGCGATGGGGACGGCAGCTATTTTCCCGTGAATCACGAGGAGCACGCCCGGATTCCGGGATCCCAGCTCACTGAAAATGGTGGCCAGTATCAAATTCGGATCACCGAGGAGTTGAGCGAGGTCTCCTACCTGGACCAGATCGAACTCAGCGCGGTGGATCACCCCCGCGGCACCGAAATCTTCACCAGCGACAAATTCAAAGGGCCGCCTTACCCCGAATTTCGCTTGTTCGAGGTGGCGAGGCGCATCTATCCATCTGCCGCCCGAGACGACGCCGGCCGGGATGTTCTGTCCCGATTGCTGGCGAAAGACGGCAAGTATCCTGACCAGTTTCAGCGAAACAGCTTAGGCATCGCACAGCCGCATACTTTGGAGCTGGATTTCGGCCAAGCAGCCCCGTCGGGGCACGCCGTGCTCTTTCTCAACGGGTGGGTGGACTGGCCGGACGGCAGCACCTTCCGGGCGGCGTCGCAGAATAGTCATGCGCGGCTGGTAATGCCGTATCTTCAGATGCAGGATGCCGGCGGCCAATGGACCACGGTCAATCAGGACATGGGCATGCCGGCAGGAAAACCGAAAACGATCGCGGTGGATCTGCGGTTTCCGTCTTCCAGCCGGAAGTTGCGCATCGTCACCAGCCTCTGCGTCTACTGGGACGAGATATTCCTCAGTGAAGGGCCATCCGCGGCGGCGGAGCGTCCGGCGGTGCTGCCTCTCGGTTCCGCCGATTTGCATTTTCGCGGATTCTCCGCAACACAGATCGACGCGGAACGAAAACAGCCCGACACTTATTATTACGGGAGCGTGTCGCCAACTTCGTTTTGGAATCCCACGCCAGGCATGTACACACGTTACGGCGACGTGCGCGAGCTTTTGCTCGCCCCGGATGACCGCATGGTAATCATGGGCTCCGGCGATGAGCTTCGCCTCTCGTTTTCGGCCAAATCGCTGCCGCCGATTCGCCCCGGCTGGACGCGCGATTTCCTGATCAAAGTGGATGGATGGGCGAAAGACCGCGATCCGAATACGGCTTTCTCGGCAAGCGTGGCGCCTTTGCCATTCCATCAGATGAGCCGGTATCCCTACGGACCGGGCGAACATTTTCCGAACGATGCCGGGCACGAAGCATATCGCCGCCAATACAATACCCGGCCGGCTCTGCGGCTGTTGCGGCCGTTGACCGGCGAATGATTATCCGTGAGCCAGGGCGATACTCTCCCGCAAAGCTTCACACACCTCTGCGATTTGTTGGTCCGTTAATGCGTTGAAAAATGGAAGCGCCAAGGTGCGCGCCGAGACTTGATCGGTAACCGGCAGATCGCCGGCGGCGAAGGGTGCGTACAGCGGCTGCCGATGTATAGGAGCGAAGTAGCGTGCGCACCCAATACCGCGCTTCGCCATTTCGGCCAGAATGAAGTCGCGCTGGGCCTGCGTGAAATTCGCATCCAGACGGATGACAAAAGCGAACCAGCATCCGCGGTCTTCCCCGGATCCAAGCGCCGGCCCAATTACCTCCGGGATGCTTTCGAGCTCTCGCAAGTACCGCAGCGCCCGATCTTTCCGGCGATCGAGAATCTGGTCCAGCCTGCCCATCTGCGATAATCCGAGAGCGCAATTGAGCTCGGGCAAGCGGTAGTTATAGCCGAGCAAGCAATGGTCTAACCACCCGTCGGTGTCGCGCCGGCCCTGATTTCGCAGCGCGCGGAACATATCCGCCAGCGCGGCGTCGCCCGTGACCAGCATTCCGCCTTCCCCGGTAGTGATCGGCTTATTCGGATAAAACGCGAAGATGCCGACCCGCCCAATGCCGCCTGTCTTTCTCCCGCGATATTCGGCTCCGAGCGCTTCACACGCATCCTCAATCACCGGCAACTGGTGCCGGGCCGCAAGATCCAGAATCGGCGCCAGGTCGGCCGGATGCCCGAAGGTATGCACCACCACGATGGCGCGGGTGCGAGGCGTAATTCGCTTTTCAACTGTCTCGGCGGTCAGATTCAGACTCACTGGATCGATATCGGCGAATACCGGAATCGCTCTTTCGTAACGGACGGCGTGGGCGACGGCAATGAAGGTGAAGGAAGGAAGAATCACTTCGTCGCCTTCGCCGATGCCCAAGGCGCGCAGGCTGAGATGCAATCCGGCTGTTCCCGAACTCACCGCAACGCCGTGCCGCACGCCTACATAGCTGGCTACCGCGTTCTCAAATTCGTGCATGCGCGGGCCGATACTCAGCCTGGGGGTCCGCAGCACCCCGACGACGGCTTCGATATCCGCTTCCACGACGTCGGGCGAGGAAAGCGGGATTCTCATTTCCAAAGCGCCAGCCGCTCGCCAGGCTGGTATTCGGGTACTACGGAACGAATGGTCCGAAGCATTCCGGGGAGATCGCGAAGCTGGATGCGGTCGCCGAGTTCGCCGATGAGCGCGCTGAGTTCGCCGGCGCGAAGGGTTGGCGTTTCCAGCACAGTAAGGCATCCCTCCACCTCCAGCTTGTGCTCATTTTCGAAGATCAACTCTTCGGTGAGTTTCTCGCCGGGGCGAAGGCCGATGTAGACCATTTCTCCCGGCCATCCGTTTCCCGCCGCACGGATCAGAAACTGCGCCAGATCGGCAATGCGCACCGGCGGCCCAACCGGAGGCAGCAGGATTTTCCCCTCCTGCTCCGAAGCGCCGCAAGCGAGAATCGCCTCAATGGTCTGGCGGATGGTGAGAAACCATCGGCTTACTCCCGGATCGGTGACAGTGACCGGCTTCCGTTGCTCGATCTGCCGCAGAAATATCGGAACAACGCTGCCGCTGGATCCGATCACGTTGCACAAGCGAATCGCATTCATCCGGCAAGCGGCACTGCTGAACGATGTCACCGCCAACTCGGCGATTCGTTTGGAAGCGCCCATAATACCGCGCGGATTCACGGCCTTGTCCGTCGAAACCAGCACCAGTTGCGGCACTCCGCCGCGGATGGCCGCTTGCGCCAGGGTATGCGTGCCGATGCTGTTGTTCTTGACGGCGGCGAAAGGATTGGCTTCGAGCAAAGCTACTTGTTTCCACGCAGCCGCATGATAAATCACGTCTATCTGGTGATGGCGGAAAAGCGAATCCAGCAAGCCTGCATCGCCGATGCTACCCAACACGACTTCCAAAGCTACATCTTCAAAATTTCCTGCGATTTCCTCCTGGAGCTGGAATAAACTCATTTCGGAGGAATCCAGCAGAAGGAGCTGCCGCACTCCGGCTCCGGCCACGGCCTTCGCCAGTGCCGACCCGATGGACCCGCCGGCGCCCGTGATGAGCACACACTGGCCGGCATGGGCAAACTCAAATCTGGAGGTTGCCGGATCACTGTCAGGCTGGCCAAGAAACCGCTGCCAGTCCGCTTCACTGCTGGAACGCATATTCTCAAGGCTACTCGCCGTAACAGCACTTCGGCAATCCGCTTTGGTACGCTGGCATGGTGGCCAGCCTGGTGTTCTTCCTGTTCCTGATGCAGGCGGGAAATGCGGATGCCCTCCGGATGTACGGGGAAGGCCGTTATGCAGAGGCAGCCCTAGCTTACCGGGACCTTACCAGAAGCAATCCCGCTTCCGCCGACGCCTGGGCCGGGCTGGGCAAGAGCTTGCTCAAGCTACACAACCCCGCGGCGATTCCCATTCTGGGGCGCGCGCTTCAATTGAAACCCGGCGATCCCGATATCGGGCGGACGCTCGCGCAAGGTTATCTCGAAGGCGGCAACATGGCCGGCGCAGTCGCTTTACTGGAGTCCATCACCGAGAAGAACCCGAAAGACCCGGAGGCTCTCTTTTTGCTGGGTGAGGCCATGTATCGCGGAGGATTTTATCAAAGGGCGGCGCAGTTGCTCGGCCAGGCTTTGGCGCTTCGGCCCGGAATTCCCGGGGCGGACGCCATGTACGCGGTATCGCTGGCGAAAGAGGGCCGCACCGCTGAAGCCGAAGTTGCCTGCCTGCGGCTCCTGGCGAAACCACCGGCGGACTGGGACCTGGATGTGTCGCTGACCTATGTGGAAATTCTGGACGATACAGGCCGTCCGGGCGAGGCGATGGTCTACGCCGACAAGGTACTTCAGCAGCTTCCCCAGAATCCGATTGCACACTTTTGGAAGGCCCGGCTTCTGCTCCAATCGGGGCATATCGAGGATGCAGCGAAAGAGGCCGAGCAAAGTGTCACCTTCGCCCCCGGTCTTCCGCTCGCGCGCAATCTGCTGGTGCAGATTTACCGCCGGGAGGGCCGCACCGAAGACGCGGAGCGTCAGGCCGACTGGCTCCGCGAATACAATAACCGTTTGACCGGGCTAGCGCGATGAGGCGGACGGCGCTTCTGTTGAGCTTGCTTCTGCTCAGTTCCCTGGCTCTGGGCGCGCAGATTCGGTTCGAAGATATAGCCGAAAAGGCCGGTTTGAAGTTCACTCTGAATAACGGCGCGAGCGGAGGATTCCATCAGATCGAGCTGATGCCCGGCGGCGTGGGAGTGATCGACTTCAATCGCGACGGGTGTATGGACATCTTCTTCACCAATGGCGCCGCCTCTCCGTCCCTGGATAAAAGCCAGCCTGAGTTTCACAACCGATTGTTCCAAAACGACTGCAAAGGTCATTTCACCGATGTCACCGACCGCGCCGGACTGGCGGGAAGCGGCTATTCGATGGCCGTTGCCATCGCGGACTACGACAATGACGGCTTCCCGGACATTTTCGTGGCCGGCGTGGATCGGAACATCCTCTACCATAATCAGGGCGACGGTACTTTCAAGGACGTGACGCGCCAGGCAGGGCTGGAAGGCATCGATCCCACGTACGGCAAAATGTGGTCGGTGTCAGCCGGCTGGTTCGACGCCGACAACGACGGGTGGCTGGATCTTTTCGTTTCCAATTATGTGGGTTGGGATCCGAAGCACGAACCGATGTGCGGCCTGGGGGCGAACCGCTTCTATTGCCATCCTGACGCTTATCCCGGCCGGCCGAATCAACTTTTTCGAAACAACCACGACGGGACGTTTACTGACATATCACGGAGTTCCGGCATCGCCAATTCGATTGGGAAGGGTATGGGGGTTGTTTTCGGCGATTACAATCACGATGGCCGCATGGATGTGTTTGTGGCCAACGATTCGGTCCGCAATTTTCTATTCGAGAATGAGGGCGGCGGCAAGTTTCGCGAGGTCGGACTGGAAGCCGGTGTTTCGCTCGGGGAAAGCGGCCGGCCGGTGGCCGGGATGGGCGCCGATTTTCGTGATATCGACAACGACGGCCTGCCCGATATCGTGCTCACCGGCATGATCAACGACTCATTCCTGGTTTTTCGGAATCTGGGTAAGCCATATTTCTTCGAAGATCACACCTTAGCTTCAGGACTGGAGGGCGCCACGCGCCAACTTACAGGCTGGGGCATGGGCGCCTTTGATTTCGATAATGACGGTTGGAAAGACCTGTTCTTCGCGAACGCGCATTTTCCCAACCTCGAAAAGCTTCTGGGAGCGCCCACCCCATTGGCGTGCAGCATCTTCCGCAACACCGGCGGAGGGCGTTTTCAGGATGTAAGCGCTTCGGCCGGAGAATCGTTTCAGCACGCGGCGTTTTACCGCGGCGCCGCTTTCGCCGATTTCGATGGCGACGGCAGATTGGATGTCGTGGTCAGCGCGCTGAACGAACCGGCCCGCCTTTATCGGAACGTAACTGCGGACGCAGGGCATTGGCTGGCAATTCGATTGGTAGGCACGAAAAGTAATCGCGATGGCATCGGCGCTCAACTGCGGGCTACGCTGCCCGATGGAACGGTGCTCTACAATCACGCCACCACCAGTGTAGGGTATGCATCTTCGAGCGAGCCGCTCGTTCGCTTTGGTCTGGCGAAGCAAACGCGCGTCAAAGAGCTTCGCGTCACATGGCCGTCGGGCCACGAGCAGATTATCGAAGATGCGGCGGCGGATCGAATAATTGAAGTGCGTGAAAGTTTGTATTAGCGTCATGCTCGACCGTTGCTTTGTTAAAGCTTTCCTTGTGGTAACTATCGCTACTCGCAGGGCTTGTGAGGCAGGCTCGGTACTGGAACGCTGCGCGCTGTAGCTAGTACTTTTCCATTACCAGTTGTGCACTTTCCTATTTATTTCTTTTCGAGGCTCAGTGTATACTCCTGGGAGATTCAACGCCAGTAATGGGATCGGATCGGGTGATGGCACACCGATTCTCTTTAAAACTGCGCGCGGACAGCTTTCTAGGAGGAGAGTTCAGATGACACGAGTATTGGTACTAACTGCATTTATTTCAGGCTTCTGTTTGGTGGCCTCGGCCAGCGATGCCGTCCTTAACGATTGGTGCGTCAACTCGAATAGCGACATAAACACCGCATGCAATGGCGCGGGTTCGGGCGGGGTCAGCCCGCTTGGCGGGACCATCGATCTTTCTGCTTTCGATACCACACTATCGCCCGGCACGAACAATCTGGGGACGATCACCGACACATTGAGCGCTGGCCTGGACCAGTCCGTGCTCGTTTACATGGACTATGACGTAGACTTCGCAGCTTACGGTTCGTTCCAAGACTCCGGGAGTACAAGCGGGACGCTGCCTGCGGACGTGAGCTACGAGTTGGACGATCCAAACACATCCAACATCTTTAGCGATTTTGCCGGCGACACTCTTATGGATACAAATAACGTCGGGACGGCCAGCGGCCCGCCGGCGGTCTGCTGTGATGTTTCCTGGGCGCTCGGTTTGAGTAATATCGATGTGGCTGCGGGAGACACCGAAGACGTTTCGTTCACGGTGAGCAGCACCGCTCCCACGTCCGGATTTTATCTGCAACAGGTCAACCTGGATACGGGTGATGCTATCTATTTGAGCGTGAGCGAGTCATGCGACGGTCCCAATTGCCCCGGCGGCAGCCCGGTTGTTCCCGAGCCGAGGCAGGAAGCGCTTTTGGTTGGTATACTATCTCTAATTTTTATCGCGGCTTGGAAGAGGAAGCAGCAGGCTTTATAGCAGTTGGTTTTCATGATAACTGCACCCGGAGGATTCTCGATGTTCAATAAAGTTCTTGCTCGTTTCGCGTTAATCGCGGCGACGGCACTTGCGCCCGCGCTTTTTCAAGGGAGCTTGTTGGCACAACCGATTGCCAATACAGTTCCCTTCGTTGCGTCCAATATCACT
Organism: Bryobacterales bacterium; assembly: GCA_963776805.1. GTDB lineage: Bacteria > Acidobacteriota > Terriglobia > Bryobacterales > Bryobacteraceae > Palsa-89. The sequence goes on along the minus strand of CAVZOD010000025.1, from coordinate 267,196 downwards.
GCCCCGCACACCAGTTGGAGCGGCAATCCAGTAACGCTGAAGGGTACGCTCACCAGTGCGGCGTTTGGGACGGACTCATTCACTTACGACTGGAACCCCGGCGATGGTGGCGCCCATTGCACGGGAACGATCACCAATCAATATGACGTGGAATGCGCGCACACGTACACCGGAGCAGTCGGCACGGTGTTCACGGCGGTCCTGACGATCACCGACACCACGTCGGGTCAGGTAAGCCCGGCTTCCAACTGCCCGCCGGCAATTACGCAAGGTGCTTGCTACTACACCTCGCTGAATGCGCCGCCGCCGGATCTGTCGGTCGAAGTGAACAACGCCATCGACAACGGTCTGTGGTTTCTGCACCAAGAGATGTTGCGGACTACGTCGTCGGGCGGCACTCCCATCGGCACCTGGTACACCTGCAACTATAACGACGCCGATAGCTGTGGAGCGGGAGATACAGGCCCGAACGCGCTGGATTGCAGCGCATTTGAAGACAGCGGCTTCCTGGCAACAAACGTCCCCGCGAATCCGTATTCTGCTGACGTCGCACTGTGCATTGCGGGAGTGTTCGATCAGTTGACAACCATCGGAGTCGGTGACGTTACGGTTGGTTCATTCACCACGTATAACGCGGATTCGAATGGCAACGGCATCGGCGTCCGGGCGAGTGCCCCGAGCACGGGCTACGATAATTACCAAACTGGTATGATGCTCGACGCGATCGTAGCGGCTGGGACACCCAGTTCCCCGGTTCCCACCGGAACGAACCTGGCCAGCTTGACGTCCGGCTTGGGCACCGGCACCGGCGGTGCTTATCTGTATAAAGATGCTGTTTTCGACATGGTGGATGACTATTCCTATTGCCAGAACAACGGAGATTCCGGGTTCTATACCGCTGGTGGCTGGCATTACTATTGCCAAGATCCTCAGGGGGATAACTCGGTGAGCCAATGGGCGGCGATTGGGATCATTCCTGCCCGGCGATCACTGAGCGCTCCAATGAATACCACCGTTAATTTGGCGGACGAAAACTGGTTGGATTCGTCATTCACCCAGGCGTCGACGAATAACGGCTATTTCGGCTATACCAGCAACAGCCCACTCTGGGGACCGTATGCGGATACTCCATCCGGATTAGTGCAACTCGCGATGAGCGGGTTAGGGCGCGGCACGACGTCACCGGCCGGCAACCACCTTTGGGATAGCGCGGAAACCTTTATTCGAGACAATTTCGGCACCCCTCAGAGCGTAGGCGCCGATGTTGGCCCCAACGGGGTAAATGGTTCGCTGAAAGACTACTACTATGGAATGTTTTCGTTCACTAAGGCCATGATATTGCACGACAACAGCGGCACAGCAGCGGCACCCACCGGGCTGACCCAAAATTCGCTTACGCTGTTGCAATCGCAGGATGATCCGGGGACCTGCGCGGCTCCCGGCGTTCCGGTTACTGCTCCGGGCAGCGGAACGGGACCCTGCTATCCGCCCATCGATTGGTATGCGGCGCAATCAGCGGCTTTCGGCGGCACCGATCCAACCGATGGCGTAGCTCGTACCATTGTTGGAAACCAGTTGGGCGATGGTTCGTGGTTTGGACAGAATTATGATTACAATCAGAATTACTTTCAGACTGCGGTCTCCATCATCATGCTGAACAAGACCGTCTTCCAGCCGGTTCCCGTTGCATGTTTTACGGTAAATCCAAGCCACGTCGCCTCCGGTGGGCCCGTGGAGCTCAACGGCAATTGTTCTGTGGATCAGAATCCCGCCAATACGCTGGTGACCTGGGAATGGGACATCGACGGAACTGGAGGCACCAATTTCACGATTGCTCCAGGATCGCCTCAGTGTCTGACTCCAAGTTGTTCGGCGATCATCGCTAATTTCACCCTTCCCGTGGGTAAGACGCTGCCCTATAACTATCCGGTGCGTCTGCGCGTGATCGACAGCGCCAGCCTTACAGCGGATGTGACCGGCAACGTCGTCATCTCGACTCCTCCGAATCCGCCCAATGCCAATGCTGGCGGACCGTATAACTTCTGCCCGAATACCACCGGCGGGGGTCAGCTTATCTATGCACCCTTCGAGCTCGATGGGTCCCATTCCACTAACCCCGATCAGGGCATGACCGATGGCACTGCGGGCGCGCCGCCCAGCACGATTGTTTCATACCTGTGGGATTACTCTTGCTCCGGCGCATTTAACTCCGCGAGTGGAGCCCAGGTGAACGCCACGACAGCGTTTGATAATCCGGCCGATTTCGGCAAGAGCTTCAACGTCTGTCTCCAGGTGACCAACAACGATAATCTCGCGTTCCCGACCGCGGGCTTAGCCGCCGGTTTGTCGAGCGTGGCTGCGGCGGAGGTTACGATTCATAATCCCACGGACGAGAACTGTACGCATTGCGTCCTGAGTCTCGGAGGGGCATCCAAGGCTCCGGTGCCTGGTGTGCCAGGAAACATCCAGCTCTACTGGACCGACACCAATTCGGATCCAGTAAACTTCCCGATCGATCACTTCAATATTTATCGGAGTACGAACAACTTCGGGACGTATGTTGAGATCGCCGGAGCAAACTCCAGCCCGTTCATCCCGGCAGTTCAAGCGCCCGTGGGTAATGGGAACCTGTATTTCCTGGACAACAACGTAGTCGGGGGCACCACCTACTATTACCGTGTTGCTCCAGCGACCGCAAACGACACCGAAACCTGTCAGGGTAATGTAACTGTCCACGTGGCGATAGCCAAGGGGCGGTAGGAAAAGATTGGCGCGCTCCGGAAAATAGTCTTTCGGAGCGCGCCTCCTAATTCATAACGAAGGAGATTGAAGCTATGAAAAAACTATCCCTCATGATTCTTCTGTTTTCCGCCTCCCTGGTCGCACAGGATTTTTCAGGGATCTGGAACGGAAAAGGCGGGATTGAGAGCACCAAATACGGAGTCGTTCCACAAACCGCGCAAATGACCTTATTGCAGGCTGGGAGCACGCTCCAGGGCACGTTCAAATTGGGCAATTCCAAGCCAATCGCGATATCCTCCGGTAGTGTTTCGGGTACTCAGCTGAACCTGATTGTCGGCCAAGGCTTAGCGTCCGGAACGCTCACCCAGAATGGTGGTGAATTGACGGGGAAGATGACTTCCAGTTCCGGCCAAGTAATGGATTTTGTCTTTACCAAGCAGTAAGAAGAAGTTTCGGTATTTTGGGTCTATTCCGCCGCGCGGCCTGTCGGTTATAATCGGGACGGGCCGTGTGGCTGGAACGAGTAAGTCCTCCGCACGCCGAAAATTCCCCTTGCTGCGATTCAGAAGTTTTTATTGGAATGAGGGCTAACATTTCTATGTGCAGATTGACTGCTCTTTTACTGTGTGCGGTTGGCGCTGTTGTGGGGGTTACGGCCTTTGCCGCCGACGAGCCGTCCAAACAGCCGGTATATATTGTCCTGTACTCGCGCTTTTACGATCACAGCCATCAGCACACCACGGAGGAGCGGATCCAGCGGCTGCTGCCTTTGCTTGATCGCCTGCGCCAGAAGTATCCACAGTCTGGGATCTCCGCGCTATTGCAATTCTCTGGCACGGTGAGCGAGCTAATGTCGGAACGGAATCCGGGACTGCATTTCGTTGACAAAGTAAAGGACTACGAGAGCCGCGGTTTAGTGGATATCGGCTATACCGGTGAAGAGGAACCATCTTATCTCTACCGGCCGAAAGCGAACCTGCTGCTCGCCGACACTCCGGAGAAGCGTTGGACTGCTAAAGAGGAGGCGGCGGAGCACTTCCTCAACGACTTTAAGAATCCGGTGACGGGGCAGCCGCTCCCAGGCCTGATGGGCGGCCTCAAGCGCACGCAAGAGGTTTTTGGACCGGCCGTCTTTGCTACCGGCATCGCGACGATGATCGGCGGCGATACACCCATAACGCATGCATTCCGCAAAATGGATCCGGAAGCGGTACTGGGCGGAATTCCTCAACCCGATCAGAGGTACGACATTGAAGGCTTCGGTTTCTCCGCCGACAATTTCTCGAAGTTTATGAGCCCGTCTCCCGAGACTTCTCCCGATGTCTTTTGGGAAGACAATGCATTGCGCCTATCCGCCCAGAGCCTTTCCGACAACAAGCCGCACAATACCGACGAAACGGTGGACGCATTGAAGAAGGTGTTTGCGAAGCTGGATCGCACCCATCCCCGAGTCATCAAGATTGAGGTGGCAAGTTATTTGCGATACCTGACGAAACGGGCCGACGGATCTGTCCGGTACGATCCCATGGAGTGGTTGTACTATCATCCCGATGCGCCGCAATTCCCGGAAACGATGAAACCCTTGGTGCTTCAGGGTCAGGTGGAGGCAGGCTACCGCAACGAAGAAGCGGTGCTCAACTGGCTGCTCAACGAGTATCTCCCTGCCAATCCGGGCAGCCGGTTCCTCTCCATACATGAGCTGGCCAAAATGGCGGAAAACTCCGCGGGATCTGAAGTTACCAGTGACGAGATCCGTGGCATCGCTACCAGTATCGACGCGCACTTTCGACAGGCACCCACCGATATGCCGAGATTTGAGACGGCCGGCGACAAATATTTCTCTAATGCCGAGGCCTTCGAGCTGCTGGCGGAGTCGCTGGGGAAAGCGAATCCTTCCAATCAGAAGGACGTCTCACTGCCACCGTCCGTGAAGCTGACGCCCATCTATGGACCGATCGAGTCTCCCCAGGATATGGGTCCGATCCGCGGATCCGTCACCGTGGCGGATGTGCTTCGCGCGGCCGCGCAAATCGCCCCGCCCCTGGCAAACGATACCTGGAAGTCGATTCCGGATAATATGGTTCCCCCTTCAGTTCAGGTGGGTGCCCTGCATGTCAACGCCGCGCAATTTTTGCATCTGATGGCGTGGTCTTACTTGAACCCGGCGCCCGATCGGATCCTGCAATTGAGTTCCATCGCCATGACATCCCAGGCTACCTTCATGTTCCCCAAGAACACCATGATCAAGGACCAGGGCAACTCGTGGACGTTCAAGCCGGCGCCCCTGAAACTGGAATCTGCCGTAGTCGCAGCTCGCTAGGATCGTCCAGAGCGATTCTCGATGCGGGCCAAAGGCCTACTGCGCGTGTCTCGGCATTCAGGCATCCTGGCCTGCATGGCCTTTGGACACCTGTTTTTGTGTTCGGCCGCGAGCGACGAAGTTTTCACCGATGTCACCCAGAGGCTGGGAGTCGGCTTTCGCCTGGAGAACTCCCCAACCACGCAAAAGTATCTGCCTGAGACCATGTGCGGTGGGGTGGCCGTCTTTGACTACGATAACGACGGACGCCTCGATATCTTCTTCACTAATGGCGCGCACATTGATGATCCCATGCCCAACGGGAAGAAGCCTGAAAAATCGAATCCGCGTTACAGCAACCGTTTGTATCACCAGAACCCGGACGGGACCTTCACCGATGTGACCGAGAAGGCCGGTCTAGCCGGATCAGGCTACAGCATGGGCGTGGCCGTAGGCGATTACGACAACGATGGTTTCGAGGATCTGTTCGTGACCGGCCTCGACCGCACTACGCTATACCATAACAACGGCGACGGGACATTCACCGACGTCACGGCGAAGTCGGGAACCGCCACGAACGGATGGTCTACCAGCGCGGGCTTCTTCGATTACGATAACGACGGGAAACTCGATCTATTCGTGGACCGTTATGTCGATTGGTCCTTTGCGGACAACCGCAGATGCGGAAACGGCGTGGCCCGCTTTTACTGTCATCCTCTCTACTACCGCGGCACCACCAGCGTCCTGTATCACAATAACGGGGATGGCACGTTCACCGATGTGTCGGCCAAAGCGGGGATCTCCCATCTGCTCGGACGAGGCCTGGGTGTTTCCTTTGCCGACTACGACCACGATGGCTGGACGGATATCTACGTCGCCAACGACTCCATGCAGTCCTTCCTCTACCACAACAACCACGACGGCACGTTTACTGAGGAAGCAATCGCCGCTGGCGTCGGGTACGACGAGGATGGAAACGCATTTGCCGGCATGGGCGTAGATTTTGGCGATTACAACAATGACGGCTTGCCCGATCTGGTGATCAGCGATCTGGCCATGCAGAAGTATATGCTGTTCCAAAACTCGGGCGGCGGTATCTTCACAGCGCAGACCGAATCTTCGGGTCTGGCCCGCGCCAGCATGACCTCAACGGGTTGGGGAGCCAAATGGGCCGATTTCGATAACGACGGCTGGAAGGATTTGTTCGTGGCGCAGGGCCACACCGATGACGAGATCTATGGGCCATCGCGAATTCTCACGTATCGCCAGAAGCCGCTGCTCCTGAGAAACGAGAAGGGGCGGTTACTTCCGTGGCCTGCGGATCCGGGAGTTGCGCTTGCCCAAGCCAGGGTCGGCCGCGGACTGGCCGTTGGCGACCTTGATAACGATGGCGGCATCGATGTGGTGGTGGCCAATATCGGAGCGAGCGCTTCCATCCTGCATAACAACATCGGCGCGCGTCAGCACTGGATCGGACTTATACCGCGCGGCACAAAATCGAACCGCGACGGAATCGGTTGCCGGGTCAAGGTGGTTGGGGCTTCCGGGCTCACGCAGTTTTACACTGTGAATACGGCCGGAAGCTATCTCTCCGCCAGCGACCGGCGCCTGCTGATCGGTCTTGGCGCGGACAAGTCGGTGAAGCGGATCGAAGCGCGCTGGCCGAGCGGCACGGTACAGGTATTGGAAAACCTGAAGTCCAACCAATGGCTCCCGCTTGTGGAGCCGGCCAAGTGACGCTTCCCAAGCTGTCGCGCCGGGCCCTGCTGGCGGGATTTTCCACTCAATTGTTCGCTCAGGGGATTGCCACCCGAGGCGTAAGGCCGGCGCCGCGGGGCAAGCCGTCCGGTATTCCTTTTCTCGCCACTTTTACCGATATTGCCGCTAGTTCCGGGCTGCATTTCCCCGTTATATATGGATCTCGCGAAAAAGCCGACTATATTGTCGAAACCACAGGCTGTGGAGTGGCCTTCTTCGATTACGATAATGACGGCTGGCTGGATATCCTGGTGCTGAACGGCAGCCGGCTCAGCGGCCCGCCTCCGGGCACTTCCAATCGGCTGTACCGGAACAATCGCGATGGCACGTTTACCGATGTCACCCGGCAGGCCGGCCTTTTTCGCACTGGCTGGGCGGCCGGTGTCACCGTCGGCGACTACAACAACGATGGCAACGAGGACCTCTTTATTACCTACTGGGGCCACAACGTGCTGTATCGCAACAACGGCGACGGCACGTTTACCGATGTGACGAAAGCTGCTGGACTATGGCAGGAGGGCACTCACTGGGGGTCCGGGTGCAGCTTTGTCGATTACAACCGCGACGGGCACCTGGATTTGTTCGTCGCGAACTATCTGGACTTCGACATGGCCCATACGCCGAAGCCGGGCGATAACGGGAACTGTACCTATGCCGGTGCTCCGGTATTCTGCGGCCCGCGCGGCCTCAGTCCGGCCGCTCATCAGTTCCTGTACCGCAACAATGGCGACGGCACCTTCACTGACGTGAGCGCCGCTTCCCTCATCGGCCGGGCCAAGGGCAGCTTCGCCATGACAGCGGTAGCCGCTGATTTCGATAACGATGGCTGGCCCGACATTTTCGTGGCGTGCGACTCAACGCCGAGTTTCTTTTTCCGGAATAATCACGATGGAACATTCCGTGAAGAGGGCCTGGGCCGAGGCGTGGCCCTGAGCGCGGATGGCATGGTCCAGGCCGGGATGGGCGTGGGCATTGGGGACTTTAATCTGAATGGCAGTCTCGATCTGTTTAAGACTCATTTCAGAGATGACACCAATGATCTCTATGTCAATGACGGTAACGGCAACTTCGATATCGTGACTTCGAGAGCCGGCCTGGCGGTGGAAACTCGCTACGTGGGTTGGGGCGCCGGCATCGTGGATCTGGATAACGACGGCCTGCCGGATATATTCATGGTCACCGGCACCCCTTATCCCGGCCTGGAGCGCACTGTCGCCTCCGTTCCCTACAAGACGCCTCGCCTGGTTTTCCGGAACCTGGGGAATGGCCGCTTTGAAGAGCTGATCGAGGAGGCTGGTCCAGGTGTGGCCGCGGTCCACTCCAGCCGCGGGTGCGCTTTCGGCGACTTTGATAACGACGGCGACGTGGATATTGTGATCGTCAATATGAATGAGCCGCCGTCGCTGTTGCGCAACGATCTTCGCCGGACGGCCCAGCGGCCCGGTCACTGGCTCAAGGTAAAGCTGATCGGCTCAAAATGCAATCGCAGTGCGATCGGCTCGCGGGTCAGTGTCTTTTACGGTGGCAAACAGCAGGCGCAGGAAATAACGGCGCAATCCAGTTATTACTCCGTTAACGATTCCCGGCTTCATTTCGGTCTCGGCGAGACCCAGAGCGCGAAGGTCACCGTGCGGTGGATCGGTGGAAGTTCCCAGGATTTCGAGAATGTTGCCGCGGACCGGCTGATCGTGATCCACGAAGGCCAAGGAATCATCCGGGAGGAACCGATGCCGGCAGTCCATCGGCACGCTTAGGCCCTATTCCAGTTCCGTGCGCCCCCTCCTCAAAACATAAAGCAGATTGCCTCGAAAGCTTTGCTTCCGTTGCCGGCCCGTGGCGTAATCGATGACACGGCGCTTCTCGATGGTTAGGCCGGCAGCCCCGGCGATACGATGAAATTCCCGATGTGTGAAGACGTGGCCAATCGTCGAACAATGGATGCCGGAAATATCCCAAGCCACAGCGACGTCTCCGTTCTCATCACCCGGGAAGATTTTGTCAGAAATCACACGAGACAGGGTCGGCAATGCTCCATACTTGGCCGCGTTATAGCGGTGGTTCACATCGACAAAGATTTTGCCTCCAGGCGCCACCAACCTGGCAAACTGACGGAGCGCCTCAATGCGGTTCGCCGCTGGAAAGATGTGCCCCAGAACGTTCCACAGGCAGATGATCGCATCGAACTCGCCGGCAACCGATTTCAACTCCTCGGCCCGCATCGTCCAGCCCTTGGCATCGGTGGGCCAGTGACGCCGCATTTCCGCGCTGGGTTCAAGCAGCGTGAGTTCGTTCAAACCAGCCGCGCGGGCGATGCCGCGCGCGCGGGCTCCATCGCCGGCTCCGACATCGAGGAGCGAGTGGCTGCCCGCTGGAATGCCGGAGACAACGAGGGCGTCAATGGCGTCTAAATACGCTCGATGCTCAGCCGCGAGAGTTGCGTAGACAGGCGCGATGCGATCGTAGGCTGCAACGGGGTCCAGCGGACCGGATCTGTTCGCACCAGCCGGGGTGTTTCGGCGCTGACTAGTTGCCCGAAACAGGCGCATCAATTTCAGCCGTCAAAGCCAGCGCCGCCCAGGACGTGCCCCAGTTACTAATCCACTGGTCATGACCATAGGGAAATCCGCCATCGAAATACGCTTGAATGCGCGGCGAATGGCTGGCCACGAACCACGAACCGTCGGCACGCTGGGTGTTCAGCAAGTATTTGACGCCGCGCTTCCACGGCGCGCTGGATGTGCGGATCTGCGCGCTCATGGCCAGTGCGTAGAGCGATTCGCCGGTGGCATAGGCGTCCGGAGCAAGACCTTCATGCTGGATCCAGCCTCCGCCGCGCTGCTGTTGCGCAAGAATCGCCTTCGCGAGCGGTTTTAGGACGCTCGAACCGGCTCCGGCCCAATAGAGCCCCATCAGTTGCATGTTCCGGTCTTCGGTCGTGACCGGTTTGGCCGTCTGGAGCCATTGCCGCGCCTTGGCCACTCGCGCCGTCATCTCCGGTCCACGTCCCGGAGGCCCATAGACCTTGAGCGCGCGGAGGCAAACTGCCGTGCGGAAAATATCGCCCTCTTCCGCCGGAGGCCTGGCCGCCGCACCGACGTGCCAGGAACCATCCGACCTCTGTTGCGCGGCAATATTCGCCACCATGCCATCGGTCAGGCGATCCGCCGGATGATGATTCGCAGCCAGCCCCACCAGGGGATAGGCGAGTTGCTCCATCGCGCCCGCCGCATCCATCCGCTCCAGCAGCGGCTCGGTTGGATAGACCGCGTTCAGCATTTTCACCCGCTCGGCGGCTGCCTTTTCATCCACCTGCAGACCTTTCTCTCGCGCGTGCCCCACCACGAAATCGGTCATGCTCTGCGCGTGGCATGAGACGCAGCCGCTTTGGGCGAAGAACTCCCAGCTCGATTTCTCAATCAGCCCCAGTGTCTTTTGCACGGCCGCCTTGGGGTCCGACTTTTGGGGAGCCACATCCAATCCTGTATCGCTGGCGGACGCCGCGGTGCTCACCTTTAGCAGTTGGAGTCCGGGGGGCAGTGCCGCTCTCTGTGCCCAATCCAGCGCCGAGTCGCCGATTTTGCTTTTCGCAGAGGGCTCCGCGCCGTGGTCCAGAAGCATCTTTATTACTGCCGGATCCTGATGGTCGGTGGCCACTGCCAGCATGATGGGCGTCATACCACGAACGTCCCGTGCATTCGGGTCCTCGCCGGCTGCCAGCAGATCGCCGATCATTTCCGGCGGACCGAACGGAGCCGCCATGATCAACGCCGTTAGAGAGCCAAACTCCGATGCGCCGTTCCGCGCCGGTAATCCCATCACCGGCCGGCTCACTGCGTTTGCGTTGGCGCCTTTGGCGAGCAGCATTTGGACGGCGCGCGTATTGCCATTCCAGCCGGCCGCCATCATTAACGGCGTGATCCCCGGAAGGTCGGCCGCGTTGACGTCCACACCGGCATCGATCAGCATTCGGATAGTCTCAGTATCGTTGCCGAGCGTGGCCGCGCGCAGGGAAGTAGTCCTGAGAAAGTCCATCGCCTTGGGATCGGCGCCTTTTTCGATCAGTAGCTTTACGATGTCCGCCGAAGGAGCGCTCATCGCCGCCACCAGAAGCGCCGTCCGGCGGCGTTTGGTGGCCAAGTTCACGTTGGCTCCATGGTCGATCAGCAGCCGCACTTTCGCCAGGTCGGTGGCCGACCAAATGAGTGCTGTGGCTCCGGACTGGCTTTGTGCGTCAATGCTGGCGCCGTCCTTAAGCAGCAGCTTCATGGCGTCCAGCGAACCCACGTAGGCAGCGTACATCAGCGGAGTTTCGGCATGGCGGTCGCGAGTATTTACGTCCGCCCCGCCGGCAATCAGACTCTGCAGGCGTGCGAGATCGTTATTGCGAATGGCGCTGTAAAATTCGTCGCTGAGATTCGGGGCCCCGGGCGTAGCTGCGGCTGCGCACACCACGCACGCGACGGCCAAAAGGAAGAACCTGCGCATAACAGTATCCTATATCCTAAAGCAGCCTTTGTAGCGCGGCTCAGTACTGTAAAAATACTAAAATCAGTACTATTTGATCCGGCCTTGACTCATGCGAACATGGCTATTCAAGGAGACAGATTGGCAAGTTTTCGACGCTCATCATATCTACTGCTCGGGGCGATTATAGCTTTCGTTTCGCTGTCCGCCGAGGACGTGCCGTCGCCATGGAGCGATGCGTCCATCGCAGGCTACCGTTTGCCGCTCGCCGGCCTTGGCCGCGCGCCGAAGATGGTCTCCGGAGCCGCTTACTATGCCCTTCCCGAAGTCAATCTGAAGACCTACCCTGTCTACACTCCGGATAAAGAACCGAAGGGTTATATTGAGTGGCTCCAGTCCAGGGACCCCGAGCCAATGGTCGACGTGAGCAAGCTGCACACTCGCGCGGACTGGATCGCGGCCGGCCGGGAAGTGTTCTATAGCCGTGAGCTTCCCCGCTACAGCGGTAGCGAAGACAACCTGAAATTGATTCGCGACCCGCGGGTTCTGGAAGCTTACAAACTCCAAACCACTAAAGATGGCGTGCTGCTTGGTCTGCGTTATCTGGTCCGGGAGAAAGGCAAAGTGGAGCTGGGAACCGACACCTGCGCCATGTGCCATGTGCGCGTTCAGCCGGATGGCACGGTGATCGAAGGGCCGGCCAACGTTCACACTCCGTTCGGGCCGCTGATGGGCGATCTGACCCGCCGCTATGCCGGGTTCGGCGCGGCGTACCTGGAAGAGCGACGGCGGCGGCAGATGCGCGAGGATTATCGGGTTCCGTTCCTCCATCCCGATCCGAATCTGGCGTCGGCCGATTTGCCGGCGGAAGAGATCGCGCGCCTTTATGACGAGAATCCGCTGGGAGTTCACCCGCGGACCAACACCAGCCTGCTGTATCCGGTCAAGATTGCGAACCTGATCGGCATCGGGGACATGAAATTCTTCGACCGCACCGGCACAGGCCGAAACCGCAACATTGCCGACTTGATGCGCTACAGCGGCTCGATCGCCGATGTGAGCGATGCTCTTACCGAATATGGCGACGGCCCCGACGGAAAGATCAATCTCGCAAACCTGGGTTTGAAGGACGGGATCCACCGCACTCCGGACGCGTTGTTATACGCGCTGGCGGTGTTTGTTGAGTCTTTGCGCCCTCCGCCGAATCCGAATCATCCGAGCGCGGCGTCCGAGCGGGGGCAAAAGATTTTCCAGCAACAGGGCTGCGAAAACTGCCATACGCCGCCTCTGTATACAAACAATCGTCTGACGCTGGCCTTGGGATATCATCCTTCCGAGGCGGTGATGCGTCTTACTGGAGCCATGAATATTTCGGTTGGAACGGATCCGAATCTGGCGCTTAAGACGCGCAAGGGCACGGGCTTTTATCGCATCCCATCGCTCCGCATGGTGTGGATGGAAGCGGCGCTGCTGCATGACGGATCGATCGGGTCTCTCGAAGAGATGTTCAATCCTGGCCGCCTCAAGCCGGATTTTCGTTCGTCAAACTGGGCTCCGATCACGAAGCCGCAGGCCGTGCAAGGCCACCCGTTCGGATTGCAACTCGCGCCCGTGGACCGGGCTGATCTGATCGCCTTCTTAAGGACACTATGACCCCGCCCAATCCTCGGCCGATTCTCGACCTGGCCAATGCTTTCTTCGGTTCCTGTGTGCTGTTTGTCGCTTCCGACATCGGCATCTTTAAACGTCTGGCTGAAAAAGACAGATTGGATGCCGCCACTCTTGCGCAAGATTTGAATTGCAGCCCGCGTGGTTTGCAGCTGCTGCTCGATGCGAGCGTGGCGGAAGGTCTGCTCACGAAAAACGGGAGCGCTTATAGCAATGCCCCGGCGACGCGATTTTTTCTGGTTCCGGGAAGCCCCGCGGATCTGTCCACTGCGATTCGTTACAACCGCGATATCTATGGCGCATGGGGCAAACTGGCGGAACTCGCAAAAACGGGAAAGCCAGTGGAGCGGCCGGAGATCCACCTGGGCGAGGATGCGCAGCGCACACGAACGTTCGTGATGTCGATGCATGGCCGGGCCATGGGAATCGGCCGCGGCGTAATTCCGCTGCTCGATCTTGCCGGCCGCAAGAAACTGCTCGACGTGGGCGGAGGCCCGGGCACGTTTTCCGTGCTGATCTCGCAGGCGTTTCCTGAGATCCACTGCACCGTGCTGGATCTGCCGGAAGTGGTGAAGGTGGCCGCCGAATTGATCGCGCAGCAGGGAGCGGCAGATCGAGTGCAGGTGCTGGCGGGCGATTATCACGCCGCTGTGTTTCCGGGCGAACTGGACGCCGTCAATTTCTTTGGCATGCTGCATCAGGAATCGCCCGACGATATCCGCAAGCTCGCGCGCCAAGCATTTGAAGCTTTAAAACCGGGCGGCGTCGTGCATGTCATGGACATGATGACCGACGGGTCTCATACCGCTCCGCAGTTTTCCGCCCTGTTCGCCGTGACCATGGCGCTGACGACGGAGAATGGCTGGGTGTTTTCGTCGGATGAATTGAAGGGGTGGTTAGAGGAAGCGGGCTTCGTGGATTTCGAAGTGGGTCCGCTTCCCGCGCCTTTGCCGCACTGGCTGGCGAAAGCCCGCAAGCCTTAGAACGCGAGGCGCAGCGCGAACTGGATCTGCCTCGGAGGTTGCGCCGAAAAGATTTTCCCGAACGTCAGCGGCTGATCGGCAAACGCGTCCGGTAGATTGAAATTCGCGCGATTCAACAAATTGAACGATTGCGCTTCAGCGGTCAGGTTTATCCCTTCGCGCAGCACAAAATGGCGCCGCAGCGATAAATCGACGGTGGCCAGGCCGGGCCCGCGCAGAATATTTCGACCAGCATCGCCCCACGTATATTGCGCCGGAATCTGGAAGGCCGCGGTGTTGAACCACTCTTGGGGCGTGGGATTCGACAGCGTGGGGTTGAACAAAACATTGGGACGGTCGATACCGAAGTTGCCTCCGGTATTGCCTGTGTTGCTGTTGTCGGTGGAGAGCTCGGGCGTAAACGGCTGGCCGGACTGCGCCGTGATGATGCTGCTGACCTCGAAGCCGCGCGTCCAGCGCGATGAGCCGGGAATGAGATAAATCAGCGCGACGGTGGCGCGGTTGGGCTCGTCGAAACTCGACAGCGCCCGTTCCAGCCGATAGTTGTGGCTGTCCTGCGGGAAATTTTGATCGGCGCTGGTGGGCAGGAATGCGGAGGTGTCATCAATCGATTTGGAGAACGTATACGACGCCAGGATCTGGAGCCGGTTGGCAAGCTGCCGATTGAACATCACCTGCAGCGACTGGTATTCGGAATTGCCGCCGCTTTCGGTCATCAGGATGTTGCTGTAGGCCGGATAGGGTGCGCGGGATGCGATGGGTGACGATCCCGGGTACGGCTGATTGATATCGAGCGAGCGTGGCAGGTCCGTTCCTTTCGATCCCGCGTAAGCAACGCTCACTGTGCCCACGTGCGCCACTTCGCGCTGGATATTCAAGTTCCAATGCTGCACGTAGGCCGGCACGAAATTCGGGCTGATGAAGCTGAGCGCGGCGGGCGGCACGTAGCCGTTGGAAGCGGCAAAGGGATTGGCCAGCGTGATCAGCGATGTCGCGCTCGGGAAGTAAACGGAAATGGTGAAGTAGGGCGGGTTGTAGTAGAGTGACGAGTTAACAACAAACATACCCGAGTCGTAATAAATGCCGTAACCGCCGCGAACGACAGTGTCTTTCATGGGCGACCAGGCGAAGCCCACGCGCGGCGCGAAATCGTCTTCCTTGGGCCGCGTTCCTGAGCGCGAGAGCCCATCTGTTCCCACCTGTTCCGTGGTGCCCGTTGCAAAATCGAAAGTCGACATGCGATTGGTGGGATCGGTAGCCGGCGAATCGTATTCGTAGCGCAGCCCCAGGTTCAGCGTGAGGTTGCGGGTGACCTTCCAGTCGTCCTGAACGAAACCGCTCCAGGATTTGCTGCGCAGAGTTTGCGGCCCGGTGTATTGGGACTGGATGTCGAGCGTCGGCAGTCCAAGCAGCAGGTCGCCAATGCCGCTGCCGGTGAGCTCGCCGGTGAAGTCGATCTGGCCGCGGGCGTAGACCTCGATGTAGCCGTTGAGCTGCAGGGCCCGCAGTCCGCCGCCGATCTTGATGCTATGTGCGCCGCGGATCAAGGTCAGAATGTCGCCCACCTGAAATGTATTGTCGGCGCGGTCGATAGGCAGCGATGCCACGTCGCCTACGCGTGAATAACCGGTGACCGAGACGCCCGGATAACCGTAGTCGCGCGGTACCGTGGGCAGGTAATTCACGCCCCACAAGGCATTCACGTTCGTCGTGTAGTTCTGCGCGAACACCTGGCGCACGGCTCGATTGAAGCCCACAAAGACCGAATTGATGGTTCGGGGACTCAGCGTCTTGACGTACTGAAGCAGCGCGTTGTGGCCCCGGTTGAAAACATAATCGCCGAAGCCCGGCAGTTCGGTCTGGTTTTCGGCGTACGGCTCGAACAGGTTCTGGCTTCCGTAGTTGTAGCGCGCGGTCAGTTGGGAGTTATCGGAAAATTGATGGTCTACCCGGACGGTGCCTTCGTTCTCCTTCACATTTCCGATCGGGTTTCCAAGATAATTGCCGGACGCTCCCGGCAGGTTCGGCTGCGGAAACAGCGCGAGAACGTTGGCCGCGTAAGGGGAAATGAGCGAGGCCGGAATGGTGTCGTTGGGGAAGGGCTGGCCGGTGAACGGATTGACCACCGTTGTTCCGAGACTGGAAAGATTCCCCGCGCGCACAGCCGCTGTGGGAACCGTCCCGAGCTGTGTCTGTCCCTCAGCCTCCTGTAAACCCTCATAGCTGGCGAAGAAGAACGTGTGGTTTTTCACCACGGGGCCGCCCAGCGCCGCGCCGAACTGGTTCCGAATGAATTGCGGTTTTTGCGAGCCGTCGAAGAAGTTGCGCGCATCCAGATCCCGGTTGCGCAGATAATCGTAGACCGTTCCGTGGAATTCGTTGCTGCCGCTGCGCGTGACGATGTTCACTTGTCCGGCCGATGCCACGCCATATTCGGCGCTGTACGAGTTGGTAGCGATCTTGAATTCCTGAATGGCGTCCACCGAGGGTTGGAGCACGTAGCCACGCACGTCGGAATCGTTGTTGTCTACGCCATCCAGCAGGAAGTTGTTGCTTTCCTCGCGGCCGCCGTTGGCGTGCATGGCAAAATCGCCGCGCGTGGAAAGCTGCGAACCCTCTACCGGCGTTGTGATGCCGGGAAGCAGCAGTGCGAGTTGCAGGAAATCGCGTTCGTTGAGCGGCAGACCTTCCACCAGCGATTGGTCCAGTACCGCGCCCAGTTCACTCGAATCGTTGTTGGTAGCAGGCGTTTGCGCTGTCACCGCGATGTGTTCGCCGCGGGTCGCGAGAGTGGTATGTAAATCCAACCGCACACGCTGGTCTACTTCCACCTGGACCGGTTGCGTCGTCATCTGGGCAAACAAGGTGGCGCTCACCGAAAGCCGGTATTCGGCCGGCGGAAGCCCGTCGAATTCGTAATATCCGGCCGGGCTGGTTGCAAGCGAGCGCGTCAGCGAACGGGCGGTATCTTCCAGGGTAACGCTGGCGCCCGGAATAGCCTTCCCTGACGGATCGAGAACATAGCCGGAGATGGCGCCGGTGTTGACTTGGGCTAGCAACGCAACTGTGGTGAAAAAGAGCGCAATTATAGTTCGATGCATGATTCCTTCTTGCGATGTCGGAATTTACAACGCCCAAGTATAACCTGCAAACTTCAGAAAACGCCCCCTTCTAGAGGTACTAGGGGGTCTAGTCCTGGCTGCGCGTGGTTACGGATGAATACGGATCGAAGTTTATCGGCGGTGAAGCTGGGGCCAGGTTGGCGATATTTAAGCGCCGAGGCCTAGGGCATCCTCTTGACAACTCACTAACCCCAATCCTATCATGAGGTTTGCTCCCACCTTGGGGGCTGCGGAGGATTCGCGGGCTGTTCGCCCGCACACCGCGCACGTTCATCGCGAGGGGGAGACTGTGATCAAGCTCGACATTATTAATGAAGTCGTAAACAAAACCGGAATCACCAAGACCAAGGCCGAGATGGCCGTGGAAACAGTTTTCGAGAGCATGAAGCGGGCCCTATCGCACGGCGAGCGCATTGAGTTGCGCGGCTTCGGCATCTTCAACGTACGCCCTCGCAAAACCGGCATCGGCCGCAATCCGCGCACTGGCGCAGAGGTCGCCATTCCTCCCGGCAAGGCGGTGCGATTTAAACCTGGCAAGGAGCTGCAGTCGCTGCAGTAGCGTAGGTTGTTGTGGTACCTCGAACATCGAGCGACGCGCTGAGAGCCTCGCTCAGTTTTCCGCAAGACGCAATCTCAACCGCACGCTGGGCGCTGCACTGGCTGCTGCTGGGGCTGACACTCTGCACAACCACACTGGTCGGCGTCGTACTCTCGTATAGCTTCCAAACCAACCGGGCGCTCGATTTCGACCAATACCTGAACGTGTTTACGATGCTGGGGGCCAGACCATTGCTGCTGGTGGATGGCCTGGCGTTTTCCCTTACGCTCATGACCATCCTGCTGGCGCACGAAATGGGGCATTACTTCGCCTGCCGATATTACGGGATCGATGCCAGCCTGCCTTACTTTCTGCCGTGTCCGTCGCCGATCGGAACGCTGGGAGCATTCATTCGGATTCGCTCGCCCATCTACACGCGGCAAGCGCTCTTTGACGTTGGCATCGCGGGGCCTCTGGCGGGATTTGCAGTACTGGTACCGGCCTTGGTGATCGGCATCGGCGAATCTAAGGTGATACCCGGCATTGCCGAGCGCGGCGATCTGGTCTTTGGCGTTCCGGCGATCCAGCGCATCTTTGAATGGATCATTTTCCCGCACGTCCGCTCGGCCGACATCTTGCTGCATCCCATTGCGCGCGCGGCCTGGGTAGGAATTCTCGCTACGGCGCTCAACCTATTGCCGATCGGGCAGTTGGATGGCGGGCACATCCTTTATGCCTTCATCGGGCGCTGGCACAAGCTGGCCTCGCGCATCTTTGTGGTGGCCTTAATTCCGATCGGAATTTTCTATTCGCATACCTGGCTGTTCTGGGCGGTCTTGCTGTTCATTTTCGCACTGCGGCACCCGGTGATTTTCGACGACACCAAGCTGGACAGGAATCGAGTGGCGCTAGGATTGGCTGCCTTCGCAATTCTCCTGCTCACGTTCACGCTGGTGCCGCTGCGTTGAAGCAGCGTGTCGAAATGTGGCGAAAGTTCACGCCTCCGTGTCAGGATTCCACTCCGCGTCGTCTTTGGGCGACGAGGAGAGCATGGACAAGAACAACGCAAACACTATTAAAACCGCGGCAATAGCTCCGGCTAACATCAAAAAGACCCACCTTCTGCCGACTTAGACTGCAACTGCAGGGCCAGGGTTGCAAGAGATGGTGGCATCGCGCAAAAAAGCTGAACAAGACGGCATCGGAAGGAATATGCATGTAGAAGCTGATGGAACGGCATTCTCATCTTTCCGACGAAGAACTGCTCCTGGCCGTCGATGGCGAGCTTTCCACGCATGACGCCGGGCGGGTGGAGTCCCATCTGGCGGCTTGTTGGGCTTGCCGCTCGCGCAAACAGGAAATCGAGGCTGCCATCGGCGAGTTTATCCGCGCACATCGGCAAAGCTTGGACTGGCGAATTCCGTCCGCCGAGGGGCCGCGCGCTCTGCTGAAAGCTCAACTCACTCAACTCGCCGAGCCTCGGCGAATGCACTGGCGGCTGTCCTGGGCCATCCCGGCGGTTGCGGCCGCCGCGTTTGGGCTCGCTGCTGTCGCCTATCTCGGTCTGCACACCTGGGAGCGGCGTCCGCCCGCCGGCGTGGTGGCTGTTACGGTTCCGAACCCCAGCCTTACTCCCGGTGCCACGGTGCTGGTGGGGCGCAACGAAGTATGCATGGAGTCCAACACGAAGAATAAGGCTGTACCGGTCGCTCTCCAGCGCAGGGTATTTGACGAATACGGAATCCGGTCCGACACGCCCGCCGCTTACGAGGTGGATTATCTGATTACTCCCGCGCTCGGAGGTGCGGACGATATTCATAACTTGTGGCCGCAAGCCTATTCGGCTACTGTTTGGAACGCACAGGTGAAGGACACGCTGGAGGATCATCTGCGCGAACTGGTGTGCGATGGACAGCTCGATTTAGCGACCGCCCAGCGCGAGCTGGCAACCAACTGGATCGAAGCCTATAAGAAATACTTTCATACCGATCGGCCACTGACGAGGTTTCGCTAGCGGCTCGGATGATCACGCGATCCCTAGGCAGTGCCGCGGCTCTTTTGCTTGCCGCTTTCGTGCTTCACGCCCAGAGTCCTCAGGGCGAGATCCGCATACAGGTGAAGGATCCGTCCGGCGCGATGATGGAAGCTTCGGGGAAGCTGGAAGGTCGGGCGCTCGGAGTGCAGCGCAGCTTTGAAACGGACGCGCAGGGCACGTTTACCCTTGGAGATTTGCCCTACGGCCATTACAAGCTGCAGATATCTAAACCCGGGTTCGTCACCCAATCCATGTCCATCGACGTGCGCTCTGTCACCGTCTCCCGCACCATCAGCATGGCACTCAGCTCTCAAGCTTCCCAGGTGAATGTGGTGGCGACAACCGCGCTTCCAGGGATTGAGTTGCCGATCAATGAAATTCCGACGCCGGTCCAGACCGCCACGCAAGCCGACATCGTCAACAGTTCGGCGCTCGACCTGGGGGATTTTATGAACCGGCGTCTCAATGGCGTGTACGTGAACGAAATGCAGGACAACCCATTCCAGCCTGATGTGAATTACCGCGGCTATACCGCATCGCCGCTGCTTGGAACTCCGGAGGGCCTCTCGGTGTATGTCGATGGTGTGCGGCAGAATCAGCCGTTCGGCGACGTGGTGGGTTGGGACCTGATCCAGCGCAACGCGATTTCGGAGATGACGCTGATCCCTGGATCGAATCCGGTGTTCGGGCTCAACACGCTGGGCGGCTCTATTTCGGTCACCACCAAAGACGGCGTCACCAGCCCGGGGTTGAACGGGGAGCTGTTGTACGGGAGCAGCGGACGCAAGCAGGTGCAGGCCGCGTGGGGCGGCGGAAAAGCCACCGGATTCAATTGGTTCTTCTCCGGCAACGCATTTCACGAATCGGGATGGCGCTTTGATTCGCCCTCCGACGTCCGCCAGGGCTTCGGCAGGCTGGGCTGGCGCACGGACAAAACCGACCTGGCTCTCACCATGGCTTTTGCCTATAACACGCTCACCGGTAACGGAATCCAGGACTATCGGCTGCTCCAAACCAATTATTCCAGCGTATACACGATTCCCGACACTACCGGGAATCGTTCGCCGGCGGTCAATTTTATCGCGCGCCACACTTTCAGCGACGATCTGACTTTTTCCGGAAACACCTGGTATCGCTGGATACGAACAGAAACAATTAACGGCAATGCCAACAACGACGCGTTCGCCGCGCCCGTAAATCAGCTGACGGGTGACGATACGGCTGCGCTCGCCTCGGCCGGCTATTCCGGGTTTCCTGCTGGCGGCGTGGATAACAGTCCTTTTCCATCCTGGTCGTGCATTGCGAATGCGCTCACACTTGACGACCCCGACGAGACGTGCGATGGCGTCAACGTCTATTCGAAGGAGATCCAAAACGACTACGGGCTTTCCGGACAGTTCACCTGGGTGACCAGGCCGTGGGGGCACAGCAATCAGTTCACGGCAGGCGCGCTTTTCGACCGCGGTACGGTGGCCTACACGCAGAATACGCAATATGGTTATATCAACGATGAATACCGCATCGTTGGTGTTCCCGCGTGGCAGCCCGGGTCCATCAGCCTGCATGGGATCACGCCCAACAGCAGCTTCTTTTTCACCGACACGTTCTCGCCGGCCAAGAACTGGAACATTACGGCTTCCGGAAGATACAACCGGACTACCATTAACAACACCGACCTATTCAATCCGGTGGCCGGCCCCGGCTCCCTCACTGGCGATTACACCTACAGCCGGTTCAATCCAGCGATCGGGATTACTTACAGCCCGCTAAATATTCTCAACATCTACGCCAACTATTCCCAAGCCAATCGCGCGCCCACTTCGATCGAGCTTGGCTGTGCCGATCCCAATAACCCTTGCAGCCTGCCCAACGCATTGTCGAGCGATCCGCCGCTGAGCCAGGTTGTCACCCAGACCTGGGAAGCGGGCCTGCGCGGGAAGCTGGAACAGTTTCACGTGAACTGGGACCTGGGTGCTTTTCGAGCTGAAAATCGCAACGACATTCTATTTGTCGCGTCGCAGGAGACCGGCACCGGCTATTTCCAGAACTTCGCGAAAACGCTGCGCGAGGGATTCCAGGCCAGCGTGGATGGCCACATCAGCCGCATCACCGCCGGCATCGATTACACCTTTCTTTCGGCCACCTATCAAAGCGTGGAAACGCTGGATGGCACTGCGAACAACACCAGCGATCTCGCGTTGTCGGGATATCCGGGTATCGGCGGCGTGATCACCGTCCATCCCGGAAACCGGATTCCGTTGATTCCGAAACAGACCGGGAAGGCTTACATGGATATTCAGGCGACTTCGAAGTTCATACTGGACCTCGGCCTGGTGGCGAACTCGAGCTCTTACGCGCGCGGCAACGAGAACAACGCGTACCAACCCGATGGTGTGTATTATCTGGGGCCCGGCGTTTCACCCGGGTACGCGATTGTCAACTTCGCGGCGCACTACGACCTGACGCGGCATCTGCGCCTGAGCGTCCAGGTGGACAACGTGCTGGATCGTCATTATTACACGGCTGCGCAGATTGAGAACACTCCATTCACCAGCAGCGGCACCCTCGAGTTCCAGCCTTTCCCGGCGTACAGCACCGGACCTGAGGCCGGAAATTATCCGCTCCGGAGCGCGACCTTCTTTGCACCGGGCGCGCCGGGAAGGGCGTGGGTGGACCTGACGTTCAAGTTCTGAGCGGAGCCTCTGAGGAGCTCGCGCAAAACGGAGCGCGGCGCGAAGCGATTTCTGGCCAGTTTTGGGGTGCGCGCCGCGCCCTTTGCGCTTCTGAGCAAACCTTTTCCCAGTCCGTTGTAAACTACATGAGGACGCCGGTTCGCGGCCGTCCGCGAAAAGGAGAACCTCATAATGAGTACCGCCACGACAGCGACAACTGCCGCCACTTATACGATTGACCCGTCCCATTCGGGCGCCGGCTTCAGGATCCGGCATTTGATGATTGCCTACATCCGAGGAGGATTCAGCGGCGTCACCGGCGATGTGGTCTTTGACCCGGCCAACCCGGCCAACAGCAAAGTCAACGCCAGCATCGATGCCAGCACGCTGCTGACGCATGATCCGAAGCGCGACGCGCACGTGAAAGGCGCGGATTTCCTGGATACGGCGCAGTATCCCAGCATCACCTTCGTGTCTACGAAAGTGACTCCGGATGGCAAGGATCAATGGAAAGTTGCGGGCGATCTGACGATGCACGGTGTCACCAAGCCGGTGACTCTGGAAGTGGAGACATCCCCGGCCGAGGCCAAAGACCCGTGGGGCAATCTTCGCAGCGGCGCATCCGCTACCGCCACCATCAAGCGCAGCGACTTCGGGCTCACGTTTAACGCACCGCTCGAAACCGGCGGAGTGATGCTGAGCGACGAATTGCACATCCATCTCGATATCGAGATGATCAAGAAGCAGTAGTCAACCGGATCATCTCGCGAATCGCTTCCACCACCAGCTCCGGTTCGTCGAGTTGAATCCAATGCCCGCTCTTCCGCGCGATGATGTGCTGCCCGCGCGGGGAGCGGCGCGCCCACTCCTGACGTTCCTCCAGTTGTGCGGGCGGCGAATTGGCGGCCGATAGCACGATGATGGGAATCTCTCCCGGCTCGCTGAGCGCCGCGGCTTCGGCGGAGCTGGCGGGAAGCGATTCCAGATAGGCCGCTAATCCCAGAAAACCCTTGGGCTGGCACCAGTGTGCCCGCACCATCGGCCAGGTTTCGGGCGGCATTTTGCGAACCTCGCCCACCAGCCGCGAGATGACAGATTCCCCGCGTCCGCTGCTCAGCTTCGCAATTCCTTTGGGGATGAGCCGTCCGCCGCTCATCAACAGCGCCAGGGCTGCCCGCACCACTCCGATGCGCGCCAGCACGGCCCCGCGACGCGCAAGCTTCACGCCCCGGCCGAGCATGCGCGCCGGCGCGGGCGGCGCATTCAACCATTCGCTCGGTGACAATGGGTCCACCAAAACCATACCTGCCACGTCGCCGGGATACTGGGCGGCGAAGGCGCGAACCAACATCCCTCCGAAGGAATGCCCTACGAGAATGTATGGCCGGGGAATCCGCGCCGCTTCGAGCAGGGCACGCAAGTCATCGACGATCGCCGAGGTGGTGCGCGGCAAAGGCGCCGGATCGCTCCATCCCAGCCAGGCGCGATCATAGGTGCACGCCCGGGCAAAGCGCTCCGCTTCCGAGCGGACCTGCGTCCAGTTGAGGCACGTCGCCGAGATGCCCGATTCAAAGACTACCGGCGGCCCGCTTGCGCCGCGGTCGATCAGGTGCAAACACCGGCCGCCAATGTCGATCATTTGTCCGGGTGGTGGATAATGGCGCCGGTCGGCGGCAGTGCCCGACGCTTGATAAATCGCCCCGGCCGCGATGAGACCCATACCGATCGCGAGTATAAATAGCAGCGTCGTCAAAAGACCACGATTCTACCGCATCATCAGCGGAGCCGGCGTCCGTAGCCGAATTGAAACGTATGCTAACTGTTTCCGGCTTTGTGAACCGCAGCGCGTGATGCATAATCGAAGATAGCCTGGCGAGGCGGGAGCAGGCTGACATGACCGGGTTGAACCCCAGCGGGCTACACCAGTGGTTGTTTCTTGTTCCGTCCTGGTTCACGGACGGGCCGACCAGTATCTTTGCCCCCAAGGGCACCCCAGCTCATTACATCTTCGGGCTCTCGCTGTTTGTGCTCGCAATTACAGCCGCGATTTTTCTCACGGCCGGCGGCGTCCTGCTTTATGTCCTGATCCGTTATCGCCATCGCGCCGCGGATTCCGATTACGAACCTCCGCAGATTTACGGCAGCAAGCAGATCGAGCTTTCCTGGACGGTGATTCCGGTGCTCATCGTGGTGGTCCTGTTCCTGACCACCGCGCGGGTCATCTTCAATACCGAGTACGCTCATAAGCCGGCCGATGCGCTGGACGTGACGGTGATCGGCCATCAGTTCTGGTGGGAATTTCGGTACCCGAAGTTAGGCATCGTCACAGCGAACGAGCTTCACATCCCCGTCGGCGACCCGCATCATCCGAGGCCTGCGTATTTAGAAATGTTGTCGGCCGACACGGACCACAGCTTTTGGGTTCCCGAATTAGCGGGCAAGACGGACGTGATTCCCAACCGCGTAAATGTCATGTGGATGGATGCGGAGAAGCCGGGTCTCTACTTGGGACAGTGCGCGCAATATTGCGGGGTGCAGCACGCCAAAATGCTGATTCGCGTATATGCGCAGTCTCAAGCCGATTTCGATGCGTGGGTTGCGAAACAGCAGCAGCCGGCTAACCAGGACGCGTCTGTCACTGAGGGGCGAGCGGTGTTTTTGCGCAACGCTTGCGTCAACTGTCATACCGTCTCAGGAACCGCGGCGACAGGGCGATTTGGTCCCGATCTCACGCACCTTGCCGGCCGCGACACCATCGCATCCGGTGCGATCCAAAACACGGCGGCGAATTTAAGGAAATGGATTGACAATCCCGATCAAATGAAGCCGGGTTGTTTGATGCCGGCGATGCATTTGAACGATCACGATCTCACCACAGTAACCGCCTATCTCACAACACTCCATTAGCATGGCCGACTCCATCCCACTCACCGGACCAATCGATCTGACATCGGCGCCGAAAGCGCGTCCGCTGGTGCTGGAGCTGCTGCACGACTGGGTCACCACGGTGGACCACAAGAAGATCGGCTTGATGTACATCGGCTACGCGCTGGTCTTTCTGTTGATCGCAGGCCTGGAAGCTGTCATTATTCGGGCGCAACTTGCTATTCCAGAGAACAGCCTGGTCTCGCCGCAGGTGTTCAATCGCCTGTTCACGATGCATGGAACGACGATGGTTTTTTTCGTCGGCATGCCGATTCTTTTCGGCTTCGGGAATTATTTGATCCCGCTGATGCTGGGCGCGCGCGACATGGCGTTCCCACGGCTGAATGCTTTTAGCTTCTGGATATCGGCTTTTGGCGGGCTGCTTCTGTATTTCAGTTTTCTCGGCGGCGACGGGCTGTACGGAGCCGGCAGCGCGCCGGATGTCGGCTGGTTTGCTTATGCTCCGCTGACTGCGAAGGTTTTCTCGCCCGGCCATAGCACCGATTACTGGACGCTGGGCATTTTGCTGAGCGGAATTGGCACCATTGGTACTGCGCTCAACATTGTCACCACCATCCTCGCCATGCGTTGCCCGGGCATGAAGCTGAGCCGCATGCCACTAGTGGTGTGGCTCTTTTTCGTTACTTGTTTCCTGGTGTTCGTGGCGGTTGGCCCGCTCACGGCCGCCCAGATCATGCTTTTAGTCGATCGCTACCTGGGCGGGCATTTCTTCGACACACAAGCCGGCGGGTCCGCTGTCCTATGGATGCATTTCTTCTGGATTTTTGGCCATCCGGAGGTTTATATCCTGGTGCTGCCCGCTTTTGGATTTGCCAGCGAAATCATTCCGGTTTTCTCCCGCAAAGCGATCTTCGGATATCCGGCCATGGTGGCCGCCACGGTTGCGATCGGCTTTATCAGCCTGAGCGTGTGGGCGCATCACATGTTCACGGTTGGGATGGGGCCGGAAGCGAATACGTTCTTCACGCTTTCCACCATGGTGATTGCGGTCCCTACCGGGATCAAGATCTTCAACTGGATCGCGACGCTGTGGGGCGGCAACATCCGCTTTACGGTCGCCATGCTGTTTTGTATCGCGTTCCTTTTCCAGTTTCTGATTGCGGGGCTAACGGGCATCATGCTGTCTGCTTCGCCGTTCGACTGGCAGCTCAGCGGATCGTATTTTGTGGTCGCCCACTTTCACTATGTCCTGGTGGGCGCAATTCTGTTCACTATCTTCGCGGCCTTTTATTATTGGTTTCCTAAGATGTCCGGCCGCATGCTGGACGAGACTCTGGGCAAGTGGCATTTCTGGCTTTTCCTGATCGGTTTTCACCTCACGTTCGATTTCATGCACGTCCCTGGCGTACTGGGAATGCCTCGCCGGATTTACACCTATGAGGCCGACCGCGGCTGGGGAATCTGGAACCTGATCGTCAGCAGCGGCGCGATCTTTCAGGCTATCGCGATCGGCTTCTTCGTCTTCAATCTGCTGCGATCGTATTTTAAAGGCAAAATCGCGGGGCCGGATCCGTGGGACGCATGGACGCTCGAATGGACCACTCCTTCTCCGCCGCCTGTGTACAACTTTGCAGACATTCCGGCCGTGGAAAGCCGCCGTCCCCTTTGGGATTTGAAGCATCCCGAAGATCCCGACTCGGCGTACGAATCATGAGCGCAGCACACGTCACACTTCCGGAGCCCGCCTGGACGCTGCCTTCGCGCGGCGTGGTGGGCATCGCATGCCTGATTCTGGCGGAGTCGGCCGTATTCATCATCTTCGTCGTCGCTTACATTTTCTATTTGGGAAAGAGCCTCACCGGGCCTACTCCGCGCGAGGTGCTGGATGTTCCGATCATTGGCACCATCTGCCTGTTGTCCAGCAGCCTCACTGTATATTTCGCGGTGGAGGCTCTGCGAAAGAACAAAGTTCGCCTGTGCTCGCTTTGGCTGGCGGCGACTGTATTGCTGGGCGGGATCTTTCTGGGGGGCACGGCTCGCGAATGGTATCAGCTCATTTATGAGCATGGTCTAACGATTCGCACAAATCTGTTTGGCACTACCTTTTATTCACTGGTCGGTTTGCATGCGACGCACGTTATCGTTGGCCTTATTATGCTGGCTCTCGCTCTGGTATTCGCCCTTTCTGGGCGCGTGAGTGAGGCACACGCGGAGCGCCTTGATGTTCTGTCGTTGTATTGGCATTTCGTGGATGCCGTCTGGGTGGTGGTCTTCACCGTGGTTTATGTGCTCGGCAGGTAGCAGGCGGAAAGGAGAGCGCGATGGAAACGCAGCCGGAAGATTATCAGCCGCAAACTGATGCGGTGAAACTGCCCGCGCCCACCGCTTGGCCGATGGTGCTGGCTCTCGGCCTGAGCCTGGTGATCGCGGGCATGGTGACCACCGGCGCCATCAGCCTGCTTGGACTGGTGCTGGCATTGATTGGGAGCGTCGGCTGGTTCCGGCAGGTATTGCCGCTGGAGCAGCACGAATCCGTCGCAGTACAGCCGCACGTTGTACCCGCCGTTAGCGCGCGCGCCGCTGTCGCGCGGCTATCGATCAGCCCGCTGCATCGGAAAATGCTGCCGGTCGAAACGTACAAAATCACCGCGGGGATCAAAGGCGGAATTGCGGGCGGCGTCGCGATGTCGGTTCCAGCGATGCTGTTCGGCCTGATCAAATATCACAGCATCTGGTACGCGATTAATCTGCTTGCCGCCGGCGGCTTTGTCAGTTGGGCCGGGGAAAGCAACGCGTTTCTAGCGCAGTTTCATTGGCAGGGATTTCTGGCGGCGCTTGCGATTCACGGCGCCACGTCGCTGCTGGTTGGGCTCCTGTATGGCGCGATGCTTCCGATGTTTCCCAAATACCCGATTCTTACCTGCGGGTTTATTGCGCCTTTCTTGTGGACCGGACTGGTTTACAGCATTCTCGGTATCGTGAGTCCGATTCTGGATCAGCGGATCGATTGGATGTGGTTCACGATCTCGCAATGCGCGTTCGGACTGGTGGCGGGTTTCGTCGTTAACTTGGATGTGAAGGTTCGGACCCCGCAGTTCCGGGCGCTGCCGTTTGCCGTACGCGCCGGATTGCACGCCGATCTTGGCCAGCCGTCCGAGAAAGACCATCCCGAATGAGCGCGGCTGCAAGTGTCTCGATCGGACTTTTTTCCGTTCTGTGTATGGTGTGTGTGGGCTGTGCGGACGCGCCCGGGCATCCCGCGCCGGGGCCTGAAGTTCCACGGCCAGATCAGGTGCTGGCGTTTGCTGCGCTCTATGAACAGAACTGCGCGGCTTGCCATGGTGCTGGTGGGAAAAACGGCGCGGCGATGTCGCTGGCAAATCCCGTCTATCTCGCGGTTGCCGGAGAAGCCACCTTGCGCAAGATAGCGGCGGACGGCGTCAGCGGCAAACTGATGCCGGCGTTCGCGAGATCTGCAGGCGGCACGCTTACCGATCAGCAGATCGACAGCCTGGTTCACGGAATCGTTCAGACGTGGAGCCGCCCGAATGTTCTTGGCGCCTCGCCAGCTCCGTCTTATGCGGCGAGTGCGAAGGGCGATCCTACGCAAGGGCAGAAGGCCTACGCGGAATTTTGCGCGCGCTGCCATGGGGCCGACGGCAAGGGCGCCAAACAAGCACCCGGCTCGATCGTCGATCCTTTGTACCTGGCGCTGGTCAGCGATCAAAGTTTGCGGAGCGTGATCATGGCCGGCCGGCCGGATCAGGACATGCCGGATTGGCGCTCCGACATGACCGGCCCCGGATCGCGCGCGATGACGGAGCAGGAAATCACCGATGTAGTCGCGTGGCTTGCGGCGCAGCGGACTGAATATCCGGGGCAGCCATATGAGCATTAGTTTATGAACCCGTCGACTCCAAAATCACGACGTGCCTTTCTTTTCAAGTTGTCCCTTCTTTTGAATGGAGCAGTGGGCGCGGTGTTGGCGGTCCCTATCGTCGGCTACATTCTCGGCCCTGCACTCAAGAAGGGGTCGAGCTACAATTCCTGGGTTGCGCTCGGCGCCGTCGGCGATTTTCCGGAAGGGGAAACACGCCTGGCTGATTATCGGAATCCGGTTACCACATCGTGGGATGGGGAAACCGGCAAGGTTGCTTGCTGGGTGCGGCGAATTTCGGGCGAACAATTTCAGGTTTTCGCCATCAATTGTGCGCATCTCGGATGCCCGGTCCGCTGGTTTGCGCAGTCGAAACTGTTTCTCTGTCCATGCCACGGCGGCGCGTATTACCAGGATGGATCTCGCGCCTCGGGACCACCACCGCGTGGCTTGTTCGAATACAAGCACAAGATCGCGGGGAATCAGTTGCTGATCAGCGCCGGTGAGATGCCGACCCTTGCCACCGAGGCCTGCAACAAGAAACCGCTGATTCAAATCGACCGCTCGTCATGTCAAAGCTAAAGCAGCGCGGCGAAGAAATCTACGGTTGGATGGAGCGACGGCTGGGGCTGGCCAAGCCGATCGTGGAAGCCGCGGAACATCCAGTACCGGCGCGAAGCGCAAGCTGGTGGTACGTTTTCGGCAGCGCCGCCATGGTGCTGCTTGGCCTGCAAATCGTAACTGGCATTTTGCTCGCGCTAGTTTACGTGCCATCCGCCAGCCAAGCTTGGAACAGCCTGCAGTTTCTCAATCACAACCTGACCTTGGGATGGTTCCTGCGGGCCGTGCATGGCTGGGGCTCCAACTTCATGATTGCGATCGTGCTGATCCACATGACCCAGGTGTTTCTTTTTGGAGCTTACAAATTTCCCCGCGAGCTGACCTGGATCATGGGCGTGTTGTTGTTGCTGCTGACTCTGGGGATGGCGTTTACTGGTCAGGTGCTGCGCTTCGATCAGGATGCGTATTGGGGACTCGGTATCGGCGCTTCCATTTCGAGCCGCGTGCCGATCCTTGGCGCGCTACTGGTACATGCTTTGCTAGGGGGGCCTATTATCGGCGGAGCCACGCTTTCCCGATTTTTCGCGCTGCATGTCTTTGTCATCCCCGGCATTTTGCTCGCAAGCGCCGGCGTGCATGTGTGGATGGTGCTGCGGCTCGGAATCAATGAATGGCCGATGCCGGGGCGATTGGTGCGGAAATCCACCTACGAGCGCGAATATCATGAGCTGATTCAGAAAAACGGCATACCCTTTGTACCCGATGCCGCGTGGAAAGATGCGATCTTCGGAGCCGCGATTATACTCGGCGTGATCGCTTGTGCGTTTTTCTTCGGTCCGTTTGGTCCCAGCGGGCAGCCGGATCCAACCATTATCCAAACTGCGCCGAAGCCCGATTTTGCTTTCCTTTTTATCTATGCGATTCTTGCATTCCTGCCGCCCAGCCTGGAAACGCCTTTCCTGCTGATTGTGCCCGTCGTCGTGATCGGCGGCCTTCTGCTGCTGCCGCTGATGGCCGGTGAAGGAGAAAAGCATTGGGCGCGACGCCCGGTGGCGGTGCTGATGGTGGTTCTGATTGCCGTAACGCTTGGCGTTTTTACTCGCCTCGGCACCTACACGCCTTGGAGCCCGGTGATGGATGCATGGACGCGCGATCCAACGCCCTCGCAATATCTTCGCGGGCGAACGCCGCTGGAACGGGCCGGCGCTCTGGTGCTTCAAGAGAAGCAATGCCGGGATTGCCACTCGCTCGGCGGACAGGGCGGGCTGCGCGGTCCGGCGCTCGATTCCATTGCGTCGCGAATGACCGAAGATCAAATCACGCGCCAGGTGCTGCAGGGCGGAGGGAACATGCCGTCTTACGGAAACGCCCTCAATCCATCGGAAACCAACGCGCTGGTGCATTTTCTTCTGACGCTGCGCGGGCAAGATCTTGCGCCGGCGGTGGATGCTTCGCGAGGTTTAACCACTGGCCATTGAATCCATCTTCGCCGCATGGTCGGTTCCCCCGGCGCTCACGATTGTGATTGTTCTTACCGGCGCCGTGTATGTGCGCGGCTGGTTCGCGATTCGGAAAACTCGCGCGGCACAATTCAACGGCCTGCGGCTCAGCTCGTTTCTGCTGGGGCTCACGGTTTTGTGGCTGGCGATCGCATCTCCGCTGGATGGCTTCGCCGATGTGCTTCTGAGCGCCCATATGGTGCAGCATCTGCTCCTGATGTCCGCTATTCCTCCGCTGCTGCTGATGGGCCGGCCGGTGGTTCCGCTGCTGCGCGGTCTGCCGGCGTGGATACTCAGGCCGGTGCTGGGTCCGTTGCTGCGGCTTGCGCCGTTACGCCGTTTTGGGCGCTGGCTGATTTCGCCGGCGGTTGCCTGGATCGCGATGAACGTCACGTTCCTAAGCTGGCACGTGCCCGCGGCCTACGACTTTGCTTTGCAACACGAAGGCTGGCACGATTTCGAGCACATTTGTTTTCTCGCGACGTCGCTGGCATTTTGGTGGTGCGTCATCCGGCCATGGCCGACCGAAAAGCGCGGGAATAGCTGGGGATTGCTGTTGTACCTGATTTCGGCGGATCTTGTAAACACGGCGATTTCCGCATTTCTCGCGTTCTGCGGCTCGCCGGTTTACAGTTATTACCTCACGCAGCCCAATCCGTTTCATGTTTCGCCGCTTTCCGACCAGATTCTGGGAGCGGTGATTATGTGGGTTTGCGGTTCGTTCGTTTTTCTTGCGCCCGCGGCGTCGATTACGTTTCAATTGTTGCAGGCGCCTTCGGCGAAAATGGTGTATTTCGCGTCCAGCGACTGACGTTGAATGCGATTATGGCTGCTCTTCACCAACTCCCAAATTCTTTCGCGGCGTGGCTCACCCTCCGCTTCGCAGTGCAAACCGTACATATTTGCGGCAACCGCAGGCTCTTTGACTGCGTCTTTGCCTTGCTGGAACAGTCGGCGGACGGTTTCGATTTATGGGATCAAGGCGTTTCGATCTTGTGCGCCTGCTTGGGATCGATCGCCTTGAAGTGTTTCACGTTCCAGGTGTAGATGACCTCGGCTCTAATCTTGGCGGCGCAACGAAGGAGAAGCGCGTCGTAAATGCGGCCGCTGGCGAATCCGCGTTCCGCAGCTTGCTGGATGGTCTCATAGTATTCGTCCTCGTTGAGAGTGACGACAGTCAGGCGATCGCGCACTTCTTGAACGAAAAGAAGGGCCTGGTCGGGCGGGATAACGTCTTTGACCGGGAGGGCCGTCATGCTGGCGTAGAGTTCCGCCAGTGTGTGCAGCGCGCAGGAGGATTTCTTTTTGTTAGCCGTGGCGACCAGCCTGAGGCTGTCTTCGTGGTCGCGATGGCCGCGCCAAAACGCCGCGACCAGCACCGAAGTATCGAAGAACTCCTTCATCCCATCAATTCACCGAGGCGCCTCGCGCGTTCGCGTTCGATCACGGCGGTGATGGAGACTCCGGTCGATTCGCCCTGGTAGACCCAGACGCCGCGCTCTTTCTTCAGGAGCGCCTTAGGACGCAGGGGGCGCAGTGTGATTTGTTCGCCTTCACTCTCAAGCTGAAGGCTGTCGCCCGGGCCGAGACGCAACTGCTGGCGCAGAGGCTTTGGAATCATCACGCGTCCAGCCTTATCGAGCGTAAGCTTGGCAGTCATATTGGTAATAGAAGGTGGTAAATTCCACTTCTCGCTCCCATTTCTTATGATACCAATGCGTGTCGTTGTGGGGAGCGCTTCGACCGGCGAGACATCTCCGGTAATGTCGTTTTGCATCGCGAAACTTCACTCGGGCGATCTTCCTGGAATGGGGTTGAACCTGTCTTCCAGCGCTCAGCGCTAATGCATTTTGAGGAGATACAGGCCGAGCAGAAACTCTCGCTGATCGAGCCCCTACCCGCCTTCACCAACTTCAAGAGTGCTTTCGCGGCGAGGGCACGACCACGCACCTCGCCTGTATGGGGCCGCTCCGTACGGGTATCGCCAGAATCTGGACAGATAGTTTCATCTAGAGCCATTGACAAAACAAAAGATCTAGATCATAACAGCTGCTTAGTCGTAAAGAAGAGGGCATGACTGGTGCAGAGGCGGCACGTTGACACGTTGATGAATCGTTTGGAACACGTATTGGATGCTAGTTGCGCGCACATTCATTGGAGCGAATTGTATCGCTGGTATGAAGTCCAGAAAATTGCCCCCAAACCTATCGGGACAGAGCGGAGCGGTGGCAGGAGGTCAGCGAAGGCAGCGGCGGCCATCTGAAAATCGTGAAGGGGGAGGGCGGCGTCTACCTTATTGCCGAGGGGAGAATCGAGCCTCTTCCGAGTGGTGGTGAGTGATGCGCCACAGCAACATGCCGCCTGTTGATCCTCATAGGGAGTTTTGTCGTCACCACCACCGTATAATTGGCCACTTCCTCGCGGTTCAGGCCTGGATGCGCGGACTGGACTGCATAGTTTTGGTGCGGGGCGATCTTGAGGCATTCCTCGGCCTTAAACGCTTCAAGAGTACTCGCGTCAAGTGGCTCAAGGAAGACCTGAAGCCGTGGTTTTCACGTCATCGATCCATTCGTTATTTCTTGCACGCGTTCCCATGGACAAGCATTTGCCAAAAGGCCCAATGACAACTGGCCAGCGCTTGGCCGAAATGGAATCGCGTGCCCCGCGCGCTGAACGGTTGACGATGAAGGAAGACGGCAGTGAGATCCCCTCGCTTGCAAAGATCGTCTCGAGTCTGAGCGTAGTCGCGGCCGGCTTGGACGCGCCGAAGCGGATGAGAAAAAGGAGGCAAAGGAGCACGGGACGCTTGCCGCTCTGAGGCCCGTCGCCATATTGTAGGACGGCTGTTGGGCCCTTGACGCGACATTTCTTGCAGAAGAGTTAGCCGCCCTTGACCAACTCCAAAAATGCTTTCGCGGCGTGGCTCAGGCTCCGCTTGGCTGGGCACACCAGGCGGATCTTGCGGTCGACGGTGAGTTCCTTCACCTTGATCTCGCGCAGCGCGTCCTGTGCGACATCTTGCTCCACGCACATGTGCGGGAGGAAGGCCACGCCTTCGTTGCGCTGGACCATGAGCCGGATGGTCTCGACAGTCGGCATCTCGACATCCATGTTGAGCTGGACTTTGTGGCGCTGGAATTCTTTCAGCACCACGTCGCGGTAAGGCGACAGGACATTGTGGGCGATAAATGTTTCCATGCCAAGCTCGCTGATGGACACCTGGCCGCGTGTGGCGAAGCGGTGCTGCGGGGAAACGACGAAGGCCAGGTGATCGATATAGATGACCATCGAATGCAGCCGGTCATCTTCGGGGTCGTAACTGATGACGCCGAGCTCCAGATCGCCGTCGATCAACTGCGATGGAATTTTACTCGAAAATGACCGGCGCACCTGCACTTTCACTTTCGGATACAGGCGGCGATAGCGCTCGATGTGGCCGAGCAGGTACAGCGACGTGGATTCGTTGGCGCCGACGATCAGGCGGCCGGCCGAATTGTCGCGCAGTTCGGACAGCGCGTTTTCCAGATCGGCCGAGAGGTTTTCGAAGCGGCGCGCGTAGTCATAGACGATGCGTCCGGCATCGGTGAGCAGCAGCTCCTTGCCCGAGCGATCGATCAGCCGCTCCTGTAAATCAGATTCGAGCTTCTGGATGGCCAGCGAGATGGCCGGCTGGGTCCGCAGCATCTTTTCCGCGGCGCGCGAGAAGCTTTTCTCCGATGCGACGGTCAGGAACACCTTGAGCGGATAGAGTTCCATAAGCGATGTTTATGCTATGATTGTAGCTTATTCTGATCGCTTGAATTATAAATTTGCCAAATCAGACCGGCAACCGCATAATGGGTAGCGAGAACGAAACAGGAGGACACATGGCTAATCGAGTCTACATCTTCGACACCACCCTCCGGGATGGTGAACAGTCGCCGGGCTGCAGCATGACCGTACCCGAGAAGCTGCAACTGGCGCGAAAACTGGTGGAATTGGGCGTCGATATCCTCGAAGCCGGGTTCCCGATAGCCTCCGAAGGGGATTTTGAAGCGGTGGATGCGGTGAGCCGTGAGTTCTCCTGGGTACAAGTGGCGGCGCTGGCGAGGGCGAATCGATTGGACGTGGAGCGGGCGGCGGCGTCGCTGGAGCATGCGCGGCGGCCAAGGATTCACACGTTCCTGGCGACTAGCGAAATTCATCTGAAGTACAAGCTGAAGAAATCGCAGCAACAGATTCTGGATGAAGCAGTTGCGGCTGTGGAGCTGGCCCGGAATTACACCGATGACGTGGAGTTTTCTGCCGAAGACGCCACGCGGACAGATTGGGATTACTTGGAGCAGGTTTCGCGCGCGGTGGTAGCGGCGGGGGCACGGACGGTGAACTTGCCGGATACGGTTGGATATTCGGTGCCCGAAGAATACGGCGCGCTGATCGGGCGCATGGTGCGGGTGCTGGGCGATAGCGCAATCGTTAGTGTGCATTGCCACGACGATTTGGGACTCGCGGTGGCGAATTCCATCGCGGCTGTGCAGGCGGGTGCGCGGCAGATTGAGTGCACCATCAACGGGATCGGCGAACGGGCAGGGAACGCGGCGCTCGAAGAGATTGTGATGGCGTTCAAGACGCGCCCGGATCGTCTACCGTTTGAGACCAAAATCGTCACTGAACATATTTACGCCACCAGCCAATTGCTCACGCGAACCATTACATTTGGGCCGCAACCCAATAAAGCAATTGTGGGCGAGAATGCTTTCGCGCACGAAGCCGGAATCCATCAAGACGGAATGCTGAAGGATCGCTCGACATACGAGATTTTCGATCCAAAGAGCGTGGGCGTGCCCGAGAGCAAGCTGGTGCTAGGCAAGCACAGCGGCAGGCACGCACTGCACAAGCGCGCTGAAGATCTGGGATTCCAGCTCGGAAAAGAAGAGCTGGACGTGCTGTACCATCGCTTCACCGCGCTAGCGGATCGCAAGAAGGGCGTGCGCAACGACGAGATCCTGGCGCTGCTGCACGAAGTGGTGGGCGAAAAGGCCGCCGCCGCGCAAGATTAGGAATGCAACTCAACATACTGATACTCCCCGGTGACGGAATCGGCACCGAGGTCACGCGCGAAGCAGTGAAAGTACTGCATAAAGTCGCGAAGAAGTTTCATCATGAGCCAGTACTGAGCGAAGGCCTGCTAGGCGGGATCGCGATTCATAAGACGGGTGGTCCGCTGCCGCAGGAAACGATCGATTTGGCGCTGAAGGCCGATGCCACGCTGATGGGTGCGGTGGGGCTGCCGGAGTTCGATAACATCGCGCCGGAGAAGCGGCCGGAAAAGGGACTGCTGGGAATCCGCAAGGTGCTGGGCGTTTATGCGAACCTGCGGCCGGTGCGGTCTTACAAAGCCCTGCTCGATTCGTCGCCGCTCAAGAATACGCTAGTCGATGGCACGGATATGATCATCGTGCGCGAGCTCACCGGCGGGATTTATTACGGCACTCCGCGCGGCATTTCGGGGACTGGAAAAGACGAACGGGCGGTGAACACGCTCGTGTACACGCGGCCTGAGATTGAGCGGGTGTCGCGTATGGCTTTTCATCTGGCGCAGAACCGGCGCAAGAAAGTGACCAGCGTGGATAAGTCCAATGTAATTGAGACATCCCAGCTCTGGCGCAAGGTGATCGTTGAAGTGGCGGAGGAGTTTCCCGACGTCGCGTTAGATCACCTATTGGTTGATAATTGCGCGATGCAGTTGATCTTGAATCCGCGGCGCTTTGACGTGCTGGTCACCGAAAATATGTTCGGCGATATCCTCAGTGATGAAGGGGCTGTGCTGGCGGGGTCGATCGGTATGCTGCCATCAGCATCGATTGGTGACAAGAAGCCATCCGGCGCCTGGGTAGGGCTCTATGAGCCAGTGCATGGCTCGGCGCCCGATATCGCGGGCCAGAGCAAAGCGAACCCGTTTGGTGCGATTGGATCGGTAGCCGCAATGCTCGAATACAGTTTCGGGCTAAAGGAAGAAGCGGCGGCGGTGAATCGCGCGGTAGAGACGGTGCTCAACTCGGGCCGAGTGACGGCGGATTTGAAGCCGGCGGGCAAGCCGGCAACAACTTCAGAAGTAGGAGACGCAGTAGCGGAAGCAATATGAGTATTTCAACAAAACCCCGTACCATCATCGAAAAGATCTGGGACAACCATGTGGTTGCGGAGCGGCCGGACGCTCCAGCGCTGATTTATGTCGATTTGCACTTGGTGCATGAGGTGACGTCGCCGCAAGCCTTCGATGGACTGCGCGCGCGGGGGTTGAAGGTGAGGCGGCCGGATCTCACGATTGCCACCACGGACCACAGCACTCCGACGACGCCGCGCGGGCTGCCGATCGTGGATAAGATCGCGGCCACGCAGGTGGAGAAGCTGATCCAGAATTGCAAGGATTTTGGCATCCATTGCTATCCGCTGGGAAGCGACAAGCAGGGGATTGTGCACGTGATCGGGCCGGAATTGGGATTGACGCAACCGGGCATGACCGTGGTTTGTGGCGATAGCCATACCGCCACGCACGGAGCCTTTGGAGCGCTGGCTTTTGGCATCGGGACCAGCGAAGTGGAGCATGTGCTGGCGACGCAGTGCCTTTTGAACAAGCGTTCGCATACCTATCAGGTGCGAGTGGATGGGGCGCTGAAGCCAGGGGTATCGGCTAAGGACATTATTCTGGCGCTGATCGCGCGGATCGGGATTGGCGGCGGCACCGGTTCGGTTTTCGAATATTGCGGTTCGGCCATCCGGTCGCTTTCGATGGAAGAACGAATGACGGTGTGCAATATGTCGATTGAAGCTGGGGCTCGCGCGGGGCTGGTTGCGCCGGACGACACGACCTATCAATACGTGGCCGGGCGGCAGTATGCACCGAAGGGCGCGGCGTGGGATCAGGCGGTGGCGCGCTGGCGGCAACTGCCCACCGATGATGGCGCGACGTATGACAAGAGCATCGTGATCGATGCGCCTTCGCTTGAGCCGATGATCACATTCGGCACCAATCCCGGCATGGGCATTCCGATTCGCGGCGCGGTACCGAATCCGAGCGACATTACCGATCCGCTGGAGCGGGATTCGCTCGCCAGCGCACTGAAGTACATGGATCTGCCGGCGGGACAGCCGCTGCTGGGGCATCCGGTGAATGTGGTGTTCATCGGAAGCTGCACCAATTCGCGGATTTCCGATCTGCGGATTGCCGCGAGTATCCTGAAGGGCCGCAAAGTGAATCCGAACGTGCGCGTTCTGGTGGTGCCCGGCTCGCAGCAGGTGAAGGAGCAGGCGCAGGCGGAGGGCCTCGATCAGATTTTCCGCGATGCCGGCGCCGATTGGCGGGAAGCCGGCTGCTCGATGTGCATCGCGATGAATGGCGACCAATTGCAGCCCGGCGAGTACAGCGTATCCACCAGCAATCGCAATTTCGAGGGGCGGCAGGGCAAAGGCGCACGGACATTTTTGGCGAGCCCGATGACGGCCGCGGCGTCTGCGATCGCGGGCAAGGTCAGCGATGTAAGGGAGCTGCTGTAATGGAAAAGTTCACGCCGTTTGAAAGCAAGATGGTGCTGATTGCGCGGGATAACGTCGATACCGATCAGATCATTCCGGCGCGATTTTTGAAGACCATTTCCAAGGTGGGGCTAGGCGACCAGCTTTTTTGCGATTGGCGCTACGATGCCGAGGGGAAGCCGAAGCCGGACTTCGTGCTGAACAATCCTGAATCGAAGTTTCGGCAGGTGTTGCTCGCGGGCGATAACTTCGGCTGCGGCAGCTCGCGGGAGCATGCGCCGTGGGCTCTGACGCAATACGGATTCCGGGCGGTGATCAGCACTTCGTTCGCGGATATTTTCAAGAACAATTCGCTGAAGAATTCGCTGCTGCCGATCGTGGTTCCGGCCGATGTGCACGCCGAGCTGCTCAAGAATCCGGAACAGCAAGTGAAAATAGACCTTGCATCTCAAACCCTGACGCTGGCAAGCGGCCGCAAGGTGGAGTTTCCGGTGGACAGTTTTGCCAAGCATTGCCTGCTCGAAGGGATCGACGAGCTGGGGTATATCCTGCAACAGGAGCCTGCCATCGCGGCGTTCGAGGCATCACACCCGGCCGCTATCGATACGCGGGCGTAACTACTTGCTCGGGCGAAGCGCTTTGCCCTGGATATGCTTGCCATGCAGAATGCGTGCGATGGTGATTTTTCCTGGCTGAGCGCGATAGTAGATCAAATAGTTGCCCATTAATTGTCAGCAGACCATTATTCGGGTAATCGCGAGGATTCAATAATGGCGAGGAAAGAGGCCGGATATCTTTATTTACGGGCATCCGGCCGAGTTTACCTCACGATAATTTCCGACCGGATCAGAGCGAGTCGAGCCACTTCAAGAGCTCAACCTCGCGTTTCCATCGCGGAGGCTTGCCGGGTCGCGCGGAAGGATTTACTTTCTCCAGAGCCTTGCGTTTGGTTTCCAAACTAGCCCTCGCGTAGATGTTTGTCGTGTCGAGGCTTTGATGTCCGAGCCAGTCACGAATCACCGTCACATCAACGCCTGCCGCGACAAGGCTCACCGCGGTGGCGTGTCGAAATTTGTGTGGCGAGACCCTCTTGCCGGCGAGGGAGGGGACCTTCCGGGTTGCTGCAGTCACATATTGCTTCAGCTTGAAGCGAACGCCGGAAGCTTTAAGTGGATGTCCGTATCGATTCACGAAGATGGGTTGATCCTCCCCACGAGGATTTCGTTTCAGAAGAGCCTTCAGCAATTCGACCGTTTCCGGCCAGAGTGGACAGTGCCGCTCCTTTCGTCCTTTACCGAGCAGTCGAACCTGAAACGGAGATTCCCAACGAACTGATTGGGGCGACAAATCCAACGCCTCCTGAATGCGGGCACCGGTGTTGTAAAGGACTGCGAGCAGGACGTGATCGCGCTGCCCTTCGATCTTCGACCGATTTGGTTGGGCGAGAATCGCAGTGATCTCCTCCTCGTCCAGGCCAGAGGCTTCTGCCTTCGTGGTCTTCTTGTTAGGGATTCGCAGAACCGCGGCGCACTGCGCAGCCGCCAGAGGTTCACGGTCGGCGACGAAGTTGAAGAAGCTATGCAGCGCAGCCAATCGACAGTTCCGGGTTCCAATCGAAGACTTGCGAACCTGTTCAATATTTTCGAGGAAAGCAAGGACCCGGACTTCGGTCAGATCATCCATTCTAAGCCTGGCAACGGTCGTGGCCTTTTGAACAGCGGCGAAGCGGAGGAACATCCGCCAACTGTCTCGATATGACAGTACGGTGTGATGAGAGACGTTTCGCTGCTCGACCAGCCAATCATGGAAAAACGCGTGCAGTAGTTGAGGAAACTGGATTGGCGTCACGCGTTTTCTCCTTCTGACGATGCCCGCAGGATCTGGGCGCCGCGGGTGCGGAATCGCTCACTAGCCCGCTGGAGCAGCTCCTGAGTAATCGTGAGATAGACCAGGGTCGAATTGATATCCCTGTGGCCCAGATAGGTAGCCAGGTAAGGAAGATGCGGCTGGGGGTTAATGCCTTCTCTGTACCAGCGGAGCATACGGTTTACAACGAAAGCATGCCTTAGGTCGTGAATGCGGGGACCGACACGTCCGGGTTTGGGTTTGAGTTCCGCGCGACGCAGAACAGCGGTCAGCATGCTCCAGGTACGGACGCGGGAGTAACGGCCTGCCGCCTGCTGATGCCAGAACAGTGCCGAGTCGGGATTCGTGGGCGCCCCTGCCTGCTTGCGAGCGTCAAGGTATTTCTGCAGCGCTGCAACAACGCTTTCCGAAAGAGGCAGACGCCGCGATTTAAAAAACTTGGAAAGACGGATCTCGATGGCGCCATTGAGGGTGTCGAAATCGCCCACGTTCAAGCGCACGATTTCGCCGAGGCGGAGGCCGGCACAGTAGGCCAGCACCAACATCATGTGAAGTGTTTGGGGCCGGAGAGGTGATCGCGGGCACGGAAAACGGAGGGCCACCTCCAGTAAGCAGAGGAACTCCTCGTCGCTGAAGATATATGGCCGGCGGTACAGTTGACGCGCTTGTTGGTCGATCCGTTTGTCCCACGGAATGGTTTTGACAGTGGGGTCTATCCGAAACAATGCCGTCGACATGGTTCTCCCCGCCAGATGGCAATCCAGGACATGCTGTGGAGTTGAACCGGTGCTCGTCCACTCGCGAATCAACACGGTTAACGGCTGGTCGGAGAGATCCGCCCGGCGTTGAAGAAACCTGTCCAGTTGGAGAAGACGGTTCTCCTGATTCCGGTATCGATAGCCCATGGCCTGCATCAGTTCCAAATGGTCACGCATGATCTGGCCCAGAAAACTGCCGAATCGCGGAAGTGGCCGCAGGGCTTCGAGAGCCCGCTCAAAGTCCGTCATCAACAGCGCCTGGACGATCGGCTTTGTCGCCCGCTGTCCATATTCCCTTCTCAATTCAGCGAACGGGTTACTGGCAAGTGCATCCTGCTTGACCATCCAGTCCAGATAACGGTCGACGAGACGAGCGCGGCCCGCAACCAGGTGACGCGGCCACACCAGGATTCTGTCATTCAGCCACTGCCGTACCGTTGCCTGTGATATCGATTTTTCCTCCGCTTGTTCGGCGATGAATCGTTGGAACCCGTTCAGTATCCAACGGTAACTCTTGGAAGAGATTGGATTGCGCAAACGCAGTTGTCGAACATAGTCTTGTGGTGTTCCCGCCGACGCAATTTTCATGCTTTCACCTCGGTCGGTATTTCCATGGCCACGGCTCGCAAGTCCTCCGTCGCGAGCTTCAGATAAGCCAGGGTTGAATCTGCTGACCGATGGCCCAGGAGATCGCCGATCTGCTTCATTGGCACTGCCACGCGCAGCAGACTTACCGCTCGTGCGTGACGGAAAATGTGCGGACCGTGTTTGCCCGTGGTGTTCACGCCTGCGGCCTTCAGCCGAACACTGACTAACCCGTGCAATCCAGTGCTTCCCGTGAACGGACGATAAGGTGCCTTGCTCCGGAGGAACATCTCCCGAAAATGTGTCTTCGGTCGCGATTTCTGCAGGTACTGCAAAACCGCCTCCCCCACTTCGGGCAGCAGCGGCAGATAGGATGTGGCACCAGTCTTACTGTGGCGTATCCGGACGATCTCTTTGCGCCAGTCCACATCATCCAGTAAGACGCAGTCCCACGATCTCGCTGGCCCGCACCCCGTAGGTCGAAAGCAGTGTAAGGATCGCGTAATCCCGCAGGCCTTTGGCCGTGCGGTCGCCTTGTGCGACCGCCAGGATCTTCTTCACATCCTCGGCTCGAATGGCACATGGAATGCCTTCGTGCGCATAGATCGGGGGCGCAATTACTCTGGATGAGAGATCGCGGGTTGTCCGCTCTGTCATGTGAAGCCACCGTAAAAAACTCCGCATTTTTCCGGCAACATCTTTGAGCGAAATCCTTCGTAATGAGCTTGCCCGGTACTTCATATAGGCATCCACATCGGGAAGAGTCAGACCGGACAGTTTCTCGCTGGTTGCATGCTCTCCCAGCCAGCCCAGGAAACTGCAGGCCTCGCTACATCGGCACAATACCGTTGTGTGCGCCAATCCGCGGAAAGCGATCATCCAAACGGAGTACGCTTCGCGGATCTCCTCCTGCAATATCGCGCCGGACGTGATCGATGGCGAAACTGGCGGCCATCGGCCCTGGGCCACGCGCAAAAGCATGTTAATGGACGTAAACCGCCAGTGCCTGTAATCTGGTGAATCCTCGTGGCGAAGCGGATGCATCCACGGCGCATGTTCAAGGTATCGGTCGATGTCTTCAGGTCGGACAGCAGTGATCGCCACACGCTGTTTATTGAGATCGGTCAGAAAACGCCGGGCTACGCCCATATATTGGCTCACGGTCCCCGCTCCATACTGTTCCGTGTCCAGATGACTTCTCAGTTTCGAAAGCCACGCATCGTTATTAACACTCAGGTCTGACATGTGCACCTCCAGGTGACGCCCAAGGGTGCCACACGTCCAAATAATGGCGAGCAAACCGCGCGGAAAAGGCGGTTCAGTTGGTTTCCAATGCTTTCCTCGCCATTAATGAATCCTCGCGATTAGCCCATAGGAAACTTCCGCACATCTCCGGGCGGCAAATCGGGCATGTTGACGCCGGCGCGAGGACTAGTAGTAATCGACGCGAAGGTCTCATAAAATTTCCAGATAAAGGCGGTTGCGGTTTCGGCGCCGCCTCGTTCCGCGATGTAGTCCCAAATCTGATCCAGATCGGCGCTTGCTTCGCGCGAGATCAGATAGCGCTTCACCCGCTCACTGCTTTCTTTCGAGCTCGGAAGCGCTTCTTGCCGCGGTGAACGATATCGGCGAAATAGCGCTGAAGATCTTTCTGGGTTTGAAGCTCGGTGAATTGGCCGCTCTCGATCGAACGAAGTCCCTGAAGGACTGCTTCCTGAACGTTGTCCGGATCTACGATGGCGGATTGCTGAGCCACCATCTCTTCTTGCTCCAGTCGCCGAAGTGCTTCCCTCACAACCTCGCTCGCGTTTGAATATCTGCCGCTCTTCACCTTGTCCCGGATGTACTTCGAGAAGTGAGGGGTAATGGAAACATTGAGCTGGCGGGTGTTGGTGGGCATGTATCAATTCATTATACTTTTTGACACAACCGTAGAGGTTTGAGTGCGTGGATATTCCAGCGGGACGTGAACGTGACACACTAAAACAATGCTGCGGGGATGGCCGGGCAAATTCATTTGGATTGCCGTCGCCGCGTGCCCTCTGATGGCTCAGCAATTTCATATCGATCATGTGACGGTGGCGGGCCGCAATCTTGAGGAGATGCGGAGTGCGCTTCGCGGCGCGGGAATCGAGAGCGAATACGGCGGACCGCACTCCAATCACGCTACCGAAATGGCGCTCGCGAGTTTTCCGGATGGGACCTATCTGGAACTGATCGCGATCCAGCCGCATGCCGATCCCGCGGCATTGGCTGCTCATTATTGGTACAAATTTCTCGAATCGAACGGCAGCCCGTGCGCTTGGGCCATCCGGCCAGCCGACTTCCAGGGCGAAGTGGGGCGATTGCGCAAAGCCGGCGTCGCGGTCACCGATCCACACAAGAATGGCCGCAAGCGGCCGGACGGCGTACAACTGGAGTGGGAGACGGCGCAGGTGGGTCCGACGAACGGCGGATTCTTTCCGTTCCTGATTCAGGATTTCACGCCGCGGGAGCGCCGGGCTTTCCCGAGCGGCAGGCCGACCACGACTGCGTGGACGGGCGTGGTGAAAGTGGTGATTGGCGTTGAGGACCTGGAAGCCGCGATTGCGCGCTATCGGAGC
The DNA here is from genome assembly GCA_963776805.1 of Bryobacterales bacterium. Taxonomy (GTDB): domain Bacteria; phylum Acidobacteriota; class Terriglobia; order Bryobacterales; family Bryobacteraceae; genus Palsa-89. The sequence goes on along the minus strand of CAVZOD010000025.1, from coordinate 222,765 downwards.
GCCTATGGTTTGCCGGCGCCCGAGCGGCAGGAAGATGCGGGGTTTGGGGCTAAGTTGGCCTGGTTTTCAGGGACTCCGGTTGTGTTGGCAGCGCCTCTGTCTTCTGAATCCTGGCTGAGCAGCCGACTGGGGCGATTTGGCGAGGCGCCCTGCGCGTTTATTCTGGGCTCAAAGCACGGGGTCACGGGACACAAAGGGTCGAGTTGGTTTGGCCGGCCGGTAATTTGGGCCAGTGATCAACAGCTCGGGTGGCACCTCGGGTTCCAGACGGAGTAAGGGATAAAGTGCCACACTGGGAGCATGGCGCGGGGTTGGGAAAGCAAGGACGTGGAATCCCAGGTGGACGCGGCTGCGGAGCGAGCGGCTTTGGCGAAATCGCCGAAACTCACTCCCGAGGAAGCGGAACGCAAGGGGCAGCGGGAAAGCTTGCAGCTTTCGCGTAAACGCGTGCTGCATGACATCGAGACCTCGCAGAACCCAGGCTATCGCGCGACACTCGAGGCAGCGTTGAAGCATCTGGACGACAAGATCGCGCTGTTGTCGTAATAGTGCGCCAGCGCTAAAGGGGTTCGGAGAACAATTCGTTCAACGAGACGCTGAGGTCTCCAGCAAGGACCGTGCCGCCGCTATCGACGCGCTCCGGTTCGTCGCCGCGACGATACTGCCAGGCGATCTGCTTTTCGGGATCGATCACCCAGCAAAACGGAACGCCCCAGGCATGATATTCCTCGCATTTGGCGAGCATGGCTCCTACGCGATCCTCTGGCGATAGAATCTCCACGCAGAGGAGAACCGGTTCGGTTGGGTAGGGGCCTTGGATTTCAGGGGCGGCGATCACGTCTGGAATCAGATATTTGGTCGGGCTCAGGCGTACATTAACTTCCGCCAGTGCTTCGAGGCCATGTCGGCGCAGCAGGACTTGCAATGAAAATTGAACCTGTGCGTGAAGCGTGGTTGGCATCGCCTTGGGACGCAAGACGCCATCGATATACTCGCAGTAGGGTTTCTCAGTGCGATGCAGGTAGTCCTCGACAGAGACTGTTGTCGCGGCGCTCATAGAGCTTGTTTATATTGTAAGCCAGCCGTGCGAAGATGGTACTGGCGTGGCAGTAAAAGTCCAGGTCCCTAAAAAGTCCTCCGCGGTGAAGTTTGCGCTGCACCCGGTGGGCAAGATTCTCCTCGTTCTGCTGGTGCTGGGTTTCACTACCGGTCTGGCGGTCTTCACGTACTATTACGTGAAGTACTCGCGGCTGATCGATACGAAGCTGGCAGCCGGGCCGTTTGCCGCGACGTCGATGCTTTTCGCCGCGCCGCGTACCGTAGACGTTGGGGATGTTGCTGACCCACAGGAAATTGCGAGCGACCTGCGGCGCAGCGGCTACACCGAATCTACCAGCAACCGGATGGGTTACTTTACCCTCAAGCCGGAAGAGATTGATGTGTACCCGGGTCCCGATTCGTACTTCAAGAGGGACGAGGGCGTCATCAAGTTCACTGGTGACAAGGTGACGCAGATCATTTCGCTGGCCGATAACACGGACCGGACCGAGTATACGCTGGAGCCCGAGCTGATTTCGAATCTGTTCGATAAGAATCGCGAGAAGCGGCGGCTGGTGAAGTATGAAGACATCCCGCCGGTTCTGGTTCATGCGGTGGTTTCGGCAGAGGACAAGCGGTTCTTCCAGCACTCGGGATTCGATCCGATCCGGATTATCAAAGCGGCTTACGTGGACGTGCGGGAGCATCGTTATGCGCAGGGAGCCTCCACGCTGAGCCAGCAACTGGCGCGCAGTTTCTGGCTGGATAACGACAAAACCTGGAAGCGCAAGATCCCCGAGGTGCTGATTACCATGCACCTGGAGCAGAAGCTCAAGAAAGAGCAGATTTTCGAATATTACGCGAATCAGGTGCCCCTGGGGCATCGGGGGAGTTTCGGCATCCGGGGATTCGGAGAAGCGGCGCAGGTCTTTTTCGGCAAGGACGTCAGCAAATTAACGCTGCCGGAGGCGGCGACTCTGGCGGGCTTAATCCAGCAACCAAGCTTCACCAATCCCTTCCGCTGGCCGGAGCGGGCGCGGGCGCGCCGCAACGTGGTTTTGAAGCTGATGCGCGAGAACAATTACATCAGCGAGGAAGAATATCAAAGCGCAAGCGCGTCGCCGATGGAGTTGGTCAAGCAGGGAATGGAGTCCACCGACGCGCCGTATTTTGTGGATCTGGTCAACGATACGCTGCTCGATAAATTCCCGGACTACAATTTCCAATCCAACACGTATCGCATCTACACCACGCTCGATCCTAATTTGCAGCGCGACGCCGCTGAAGCGGTGCGGATCGGGATGGAAGAGGCGGACAAGCGGATCCGGGGCCGGAAGAAGAGGGACCCGAATTACCCCGATCCGCAGTGCGCTTTGATTGCGTTGGACCCGCAGACGGGCGAGGTGAAGGCGCTGATCGGCGGGAGGAATTATGGCACCAGCCAACTCAACCGGATTCTGGCCAAGCGGCAGCCGGGGTCCTCATTCAAGCCCTTTGTGTATGCGGCGGCGCTGAATACGGGACTATCGAGCAGCGGGCAAGTGATTACGCCGGCCACCATGATCATGGACGAGCCGACCACGTTTTATTTCGACGGGAAACCGTACGAGCCGAGCAATTTCGAGCACAAGTTCTACGGCAACGTATCGCTGCGGGATGCGCTGGCGCACTCCCTGAACGTCGCCACAGTGAAGCTGGCGGAAGAGACCGGGTTTGATCCGATCGTGGATCTGGCGCGGCGTGCGGGAATGAACGTGGAGATCCATCCGACGCCCGCGATGGCGCTGGGCGCCTATGAGGTGACGCCGCTCGAAATCGCCGGCGCGTATACGATTTTCGCCAATCACGGGGTTTACTCGAAGCCTTATTTCGTTTCCGATATCGCGAGCGACCACGGTTCCATCCTGTACGACAACAAGCCGGAACATCGCGACGTGCTGGACCCGCGCGTGGCGTTCCTGATGGATCAGCTGCTCGAGGAAGTGGTCCGGACCGGAACGGGCGCGAGTGTGTGGTCGCGGGGAATTAATTTCCCGATAGCAGGCAAAACGGGGACGTCGCACGACGGCTGGTTTGCCGGCTTCACGTCGAAATTGATTTGCATCGTGTGGGTGGGATTCGACGACAACCGCGAGTTGGACCTGGAGGGCGCGCATTCGGCCCTGCCGGTGTGGGCGGAATTCATGCGCCGGGCGCATGAGCATCGGGAGTACCGGAACGTCAGCGAGTTTGAAGCACCGCCGGGAGTGGTGGGGGTGCAGATCGATCCGGAGTCCGGCCAACTGGCGACGGCGGCGTGTCCCAAGGTCCGAACCGAATATTTCATTGACGGGACGCAGCCGGTGGAGCAGTGCCAATTGCACGGCGGAGGCGGAGGAACCCGCGTGGCCGGTTGGGAGACCGGACATCCGGCAACTCCATCGGATCCAGCTTCGACCGCGAACGCTTCGTCGGCGAACGCGCCAGGAGCCCCGCCACAACAACGGCTGGCCCCGAGCGCCTCCGCTTTGCCCGATCTCAACTCCCAGCCGCAACCGCCGCCCAAACGTAAGGGGTTTTTCGAGCGCCTTCGCGGTATATTCAAATAATCAGTTTTTGCCGAAAGTGATAATGTAGGAGCTACAGCTCCTGAACGGGATCGTCAGAGCCTTCCGGAAATGCGGGATAAGGGGAGGTGAGCATGGTTTCCAGATTTTGGTTTCGAGGGGACTCGCGCGAAACGCGGCGCGGCAGGCCCTTGTCAATTATTGCTGTCAGCTTCGCTACAGCGCATGCGTTTCTCTTCGCCGTGGCTGGACAAGCTGCTCAGTCTCCGCCGCCCAAAGGGTTTCTCAATGCGTCGGACACCGGGTTGTCAACGCCGGTTCAGCAGAAGCCGGCTATTGTCCTAACGCCTGAGATGCGCGGCGACATCTTCATGGCGGAAAAAAGATTCCGGGAGGCCGCGGAGATCTATGCCGAAAATTCCAAGGGTTCGGCGGTGCTGCTGAACAAGACCGGGATCGCCTATCACCAGATGCTGCAGTTGAACATCGCGGAGAAATATTACCGGCTGTCCCTCCGCGTGGATCCGAAATACGCCGAGGCGATCAACAATCTGGGGACCGTCTATTACGCCAGGAAAAGCTACCGCCGCGCGGTGAATCAATACAAGAAGGCGCTGCGCCTGACTCCGGACTCTGCCTCGGTGTGGAGTAATCTGGGCACGGGCTATTTTGCTCGCAAGGAATACCAACGCGCGGCGGACGCCTGGCAGACGGCGCTGAAGCTGAATCCGGAAGTATTTGAGAGCCGCAGCACGCAGGGCGTTTTGTTACAAGAGCGAAGCGTGGAGGAACGGGGTAAGTTCCACTATTATCTGGCGCAAACCTACGCCAAAGCGGGGATGAACGACCGTGCGCTGCAGTATATCCGCAAGGCGCTGGAAGAGGGCTTCAAGGAGCGGAAAAAGTTTGAGGAAGATCCCGCGTTTGCCGCAATGAAGGATCTTCCCGAGTTCAAGGAACTCATGGCGAGCGAGCCGCGTGTTTTGTAAGCCCACGAAATCCCTGGTTTTTAGCACCACTTTCTGGATACTGGCTGCTGCCTTATGCGGGTGTGCACGGCGGCAAGCCGCGGGTGTCGAGCGGCTGGGGGTGATGCCGATCGAGAATTTGAGCTCCGATGAGCAGATGGATTGGCGGAGCCGTGCCGCGGCGGCGGTGGTGGTGTACGACCTGGCCGGCGCGAAGAACATCTTCGCAAAGCAGGTGGACTCGTTATCGGCGGCGCAATCCATGCAGGCGTCGCGGTTGCTGGAGGGGTACTTCTTCGAACGCAACGGCCGCATCGGTATCCGCGCCACGCTGGAGAATCTGGAAACGAACCGGACGGTGGGCAGCATCGAGATCGATGGAACTGCTTCGGCCGGCTTCCTGCCCCTAGCGAATGAACTGGCGCGAAGGATGAGTCCGGATGCGCGGATGTTCGGCACGAGCAACGAGAATGCGTTCCGATTCTACGGAGAGGCGCTGCTTGCCAGGGATTCCAAAACTGTGGAACAAGCGCTGGAGGCGGCTACGAACGCCGACCCGGGGTTTAGCGACGGTTACCTGGATGAGGCGAAGCTGCTGGCGGAGACCGGTCAACGAGACCGCGCGCGCGAGGCGGTTCAGGCGGGAGAACGGACGCGACTGGATGCGATTGAGCGGGCCGATCTGGAGTATGTCGGCGCGGCTGCGAGTGGTGACGCGGCGGATCGAATGAAAGCTCTGGAGATGCTGACCGCGGCGACTCCCGCCAACGCCAACATTTTCAAGGAGCTGGGTGAGATGCGATCCGCGCGGCGGGAGTTCCGGCAAGCGGCGATGGAATATCGGGCAGCCGCGCATCTGGATCCGGACGAGCCGGGAAACTGGAACGAACTCGGCTATGCGCTGGCATGGGCCAACGATTTGAGCGGCGCGCGGGAGGCGCTGACGCACTATCAACAGCTTGCTCCAGAAGACAACAATGTACTCGATTCCGAAGGCGAAGTGAGCTACTTTCGCGGTGATTTCCAGGCCGCGGGAGAATACTTTGAGAAGGCTGCGGTGAAGAATCCCTCGGAATTGCTGAAGGCGGCTGAGGCGCGGCTGATGGCTGGGGATTTGCAGGGCGCGGATGCACTGTTCCTGAAGCATCTGGGACCGGCGAAGGCTCAGAAAGGCGCGGCTTATCAGATGGCGCAATGGGAGTTTTTGACGGGACGCCGCAAAGCCGGCATGGCTCGGATGGAGAAGCTGGCGCCGGAATCGAACGGAGACTTGCAGGCGCTAGCACTGAGCCAACTCGCGATCTGGAAGCTGGAGACAGGGGACGGGAAGGCCGCGGCGGACCTGGCGAATCAGGCGGTGACGCGTGCACAAAGCCCGCAGGTGCGCGGGATCAGCGCGGCGTGCCGGTTCATCGCTTCAGGAACATCGGTCAGTTCGGGTTCCAAATTGGTGGATGCTTATGCGCTGTTGTTTGCAAAGAGCTTTCGAGAGGCACTGCCGTTGTTGCAGGCCACGTATAGCGAAACGAATCCGTCGGCGGACGGACAGGTTCGAACTCTGCTGGCGTGGGCTTACGTGGAAACTGGCGCGGCCGAAAAGGCGGCGGCGTTAGTGGACAGCTACCCTCTTCCGTTGTCATCGGGCGAGCCGCTGTTTGCTTCGCTGATATTTCCGCGGTACTTGTTCTTGCGGGGCGCCGTGCTTGAGCAAGCGGGGAAGCGAGACGAAGCGCGAAAGAGCTACGAACTTTACTTGAAGTACGCGGGAGACATGCCGGATCAGTTCGGAGATGAAGCGAAAGCGCGCGCGAGTCTTACGAATTGAAGGGCGAAATGACGGGTTTATGTTCCCATGGTCTGTCCCCGTCGCCTTGATCGCGGTTCTTGACGCGGTCGTAAAGATGAAGATCGGACGTGGTGCCGAGACTTTCGTTGTAGAGGCTGGGGAGACCGAGTCCCTCTTTTAGATCCTCTTCGAAGGCGTGCAGCGCTTTGAGGTGCGTGGCGAGCGCGGGCGCGGTGCGGCCACTGGGACTCTTCCAGAACATCTGAAAACCGCGATTTACCAATAGGCCAATTTCGTCGCCGAGCACGAAGCCGGCTTTGTTGACACGCGGGTGCTGGCCGGGGCGGTCCTCAATGATGGCGCCGATGCCATCGCGAATGATCTGCGCCTTGCCTGACCCCGCTGGACTGGTGCTGAAGCCCAGTTTGCGCAGGCCATCGATGCGTTCGGTAAAGGATGGTTCGTGAACTTTCTCTCGGCGGAAGAACATGCACTCACTATAATGCCAGAGTGCGGTTTCTCGCGTCGCTGGATGAAGGCACCACAAGCGCCCGGGCGGCTTTGTACGATGAGCGCGGTGAGCGTATTGCGCTGGAAGGGTGCGCGGTTCAGTCAATTTATCCGCAGGCTGGTTGGGTGGAGCAGGATGCCGAGGATATTTGGAAGCTGCAATTGCAGGCGGCGCGCAGGGTTTTAGAGCGCGCGCGGATTGACGCGCGGCGGATCGCGGCGCTGGGGATCACGAACCAGCGGGAGACAACGATTGTTTGGGATCGCAAGAGCGGGCGCCCGCTGGCTCCGGCGATTGTGTGGCAGTGCCGGCGTACGGCGGGAAGTTGTGCCGCGCTGGCCGGGAGCGGGTTAGGGCCTGCGATCACGCAGACGACGGGGTTGGTGATCGACGCATATTTTTCGGCGAGCAAGATTCAGTGGATTCTGGAGCATGTTCGGGATGCGCGGCGAAAGGCGCGGGATGGCGAACTTTTGTTCGGCACCGTGGACACGTGGCTGATCTGGAAGCTCACCAACGGCGTGGTGCATGTTACCGATCACTCGAATGCATCACGGACCATGCTGATGGATCTAGCGACCGGCGAGTGGGATGCGGGATTGTTGGAGGTGTTTGGAGTGCCGCATGCGATGCTGCCGAGAATTGTGGCGTCGAGTTCGGTGGTGGGCGTAACGGCCGGGGAACATTTGGGCGCTGAGATTCCTATTGCAGGGATTGCCGGAGATCAACAGGCGGCTCTGTTCGGGCAGGGATGTTTTCGGGCGGGGCTGGCCAAGAACACTTATGGCACGGGATGTTTCGCCTTGATGCATACGGGCGAGCGGCGGCCGGTTTCTCAAAATAAGTTGCTGGCGACTCGGGCGGCGTCTTTGGATGGAGCGCGGTTCGCGCTGGAGGGCGCGGTGTTCATTGCGGGAGCGGCGGTCCAATGGTTGCGCGACAAATTGGGAATTATCGGTGCTGCTGCCGAGAGCGGGGAACTGGCGGAATCGGTTAACGACAGCGGCGGAGTTTATTTTGTCCCTGCGTTCGTTGGGTTGGGCGCGCCACATTGGGACCCGGGTGCGCGCGGCATGATTTATGGGATCACGGCCGCAACCGGTCGCGCGGAATTGGTGCGGGCCGCGCTTGAGGGGATTGCGTATCAGACCAGAGAACTGGTGGAAGCGATGGAAGCCGATAGCGGGGAGGAGTTGAAGGAACTGCGGGTGGATGGTGGCGGCGCGGCGAACGATTTTCTAATGCAATTCCAGGCGGATATTTTAGGGAAGCGGATCGTACGGCCGGCCGATGTGGAGACTACGGGGCTGGGCGCGGCTTATCTGGCGGGCTTGGCGACTGGGTATTTTCGAACGTTGGATGAGGTGGAGCAGTTTTGGAAGGCCGAGAGGGTTTTTGAGCCGAACATGAGCCGAGAACGGCGCGAGGGGCTGTACTCGGGATGGAAGAAAGCTATCGCGCGGTGCCTGCATCAGTAGCAGGCATTTGCAGGTGCTTTCCGAAGAATTCGGCGGCGGCATGATAGGCCTGAATCCAGCGCTTTTCCGTGAGAAACCCGTGGATTTCATCGGGGAAGATAAGCTCCTGGAATTCCACTCCCTGTTTGCGCAAGGCTTCGACGAGCGCGACGGTTTGATGGAAGGGGACGTTGCGATCGTCATCGCCGTGGATGAGCAGGACGGGAGACCGCCAGGTGCTCACCGAGGCCATGGGCGAAGACTCGAAGGCAAGGCGCGCGGTGGCGGCGTCGAGCGTGAGGCCGTCGGAGGCGATTTCGGCGGACCAATCGTGCACGCCGTGAAAATCGACGCCGGCGGCGAATAGATTCGAAGCGCGAGCGAGGCCCAGCGCAGTCAGATAGCCGCCATAGGAACCGCCCCACAGTCCGATGCGTTTGGGGTCGACGTCGGGGCGGGATCGAAGATACAGGCCCGCGCCGAGAACATCGTTGAACTCACTCGCACCGGTAGCGCCGTAGTTGAGAGCTTCGCGGAAGTCGAGTCCGTAACCAATGCCGCTGCGATAGTTCACCGAGAGCACAATATAGCCGAGGCTGGCGAGATACTGATTCATCGCGTAGGCATTGTTGTAGTAATCCATGTAGTGCCAGCCGAGCAGCATTTGACGGCGCGAGCCGCCGTGGAAGAAAACGAGGGCGGGGTGTTGCTGATTGGGGGCGGCATCAGGCGGAAGGAAGAGCTGACCGTGGAGGCGGAGGCCGTCGGCGGCGGAGAGGATGACGGGTTGCGGGACGACCAGAGAGGCGGCGGGGAAATCGGGTGGAATGGTGGATGGAGCGAGGTCGCGCGGCTCAGCGGCGCCGACTTTTATTGACGCACGCGCGGGATTCTTCGCTCCGGAGCGCAGCATGGCAATTGCGGCACCGTCGCCGCTTTCGACGGGCGACCATTCGATACCGTCGCCGGGTGTGAGCGGCGCGAGATTATCACCGGTGACGGAGACGCGCCAGAGATGACGGCGGTCGATATCGTTTTCGTTCGAGGAGAAGAGAACCGTGCGGCGATCCGGGGAGAGCGACGCGTCCTCGATCTCAAATTCAGCGGGGGTGTTGAGAGGCTTTGGAACGTCGCCGTGCGTGGAGATGGAATAGAGATGCATCCAGCCGGTGCGTTCCCAGGGAAAGACGATACGATCGCCCGCGGCCCAGAATAACTGGGAATCGGCGACCATGTCGTGAAAGACGCTGCCGGGTCCGTCGGAAGCGTGCCAGAGCTCACGGCCGGTTCCGGTTTGGGCATCGGCGATGCGGATGGACCAGGGAGGTGAGGCGCTGCGGCGGGGACCGACGGCGAGCGGGGCGGCGGGAATGCGGATAAATGCAATTTGCTTGCTGTCGGGAGACCAGACGGGTTCTGAGTCGCGATCGACGCTGGGATCGAGATACGTGATGGATGGCGTGCTGACGTTGTAGACGGCGATGAAAGAATGGTCGCTGCGGGTGGATACGTAGGCGAGCTTGGAACCATCGGGCGACCAGCGAAGTTCGCTAGCCTGGCCTTTTGCGTGGATGAGCTGCGTGGGCGTGGCGTTGTTGTCGAGGGCGACCGACCAGATCTCATCTTTGCGAAGGAAGACGAGGCGCTTGCCCGCGGGCGAGACTGCGGGATCGCTGCCCTCGGCGATTTTGCGAGGCGCGCCGCCGGCGACAGGACCGATCCAAATCGCCTGTTCGACGCCTTGCGGAAGACTGGCGGGGTTGGGATTTTCGCGATGAGTTTCGAAGTCGCCGCCGCGGACGAAAATGATGGAGCGACCGTCGGGCGTCCAGGTGAGTTCGTCGATTTCCTGTCCATCATCATCGTGATAATTCGTGAGGCGGCGAGCGGAGTAAGTGGGAGCGTTGGCGATCCAGACGTTGCGTGCGCCGTGTTCATCCAGCACCCATGCGACGGCTCCGCCTTTGGGGGCGGCGGTCAGGTCCGATGGAAAGGGAGCACTCATCACTTGTTCGAGGGAGAAGCGCGCGGAAAGGGCAGGGAAGGCGAGGAAACAAGCAAAAAGAAGGCCGAGCAAATTGCGAACGCGCATAGCTAATTGTTATACACTGAGACCCAGATTTGGAGGCCAGTATCTTCCATGTTGAGTTACTCACGGGGCCAGGATGCTCCGCTTATCGACGCTAGCATTTGGGATGTGTTTGAGAAGACAGCTTCGCGATTTCCAGATCGGGAAGCCCTGGTGGCGCGGCATCAAGGAGTGAGGCTGACGTTCTCGGAGCTAGGCGCGGCGGTAGAGCGGACAGCACGGGGGCTGGCCGGTTTGGGGATTGGCGCGCAGGATCGCGTCGGGGTATGGTCGACGAACTGCGTGGAGTGGGTACAGATGCATCTGGCATGCGCGCGGGTCGGCGCGGTGCTGGTGAATGTGAATCCGGCGTACCGCTCCTACGATTTGGCTTTTGTGCTGCGCAAGTCGGGGATGAAGGCGCTGTTTCTTTGGGAGAAAGACAAGCGGTCCGATTATCGGGCGATTGTTGAGGAAGCGATGGCGGGGCGGGCTTCGGCGTTGGAGCACGTCGTCTTCTTCGGCACGAGCGGCTGGGAGAGCATGCTGGAGCACGGGCGAGACGTCCCGGTGCGCCGGGTGGGGCCGGATGACGTGACGAACATCCAGTACACGTCGGGGACCACCGGGTCGCCAAAGGGCGTGTTACTCACGCATGGGAATATTTTAAACAATGCGGGCGTTATTGCGGATGGTATGCGAATTAGCGAGAAGGACCGGATTGTCGTACCGGTGCCTCTCTATCATTGTTTCGGCTGTGTGATTGGCACCTTGGTATCCGTGGTGACTGGTGCGACGATGATATTTCCAGCAGCGACCTTCGACGCACTTGCGACGATCGAGGCGATTCAGGAAGAACGGGCGACGGCGATCTACGGAGTGCCCACCATGTTCATCGCGGAACTGGAACATCCGGCCTTTGCTGGCTTCGACTTTAGCTCGCTGCGGAGGGGAATAATGGCGGGCGCGCCGTGTCCGGTGGAGATCATGCGGCGCGTGGCGAGCGAGATGCACTGCGAAGGAATGACGGTTGGGTACGGGCAGACGGAAAGCTCGCCTGTTATTACGATGTCGGCGATACACGATAGCCTAGAACGCCGCGTATCCACGGTGGGACAAGCGTGCGCGAACACGGAGGTCAAGATTATTTCCGCGAGCGGCGAGACGGTGCCGGTGGGCGAACAAGGAGAACTATGCACGCGCGGGTATTTGGTGATGAAGGGCTACGATCAGGAGTTAGACGCGACGCGGCGCGCCATCGATGAGGATGGATGGCTGCATACGGGGGACCTGGCAACGATGGACAGCGACGAGTGCTTTCGCATCACAGGACGAGCGAAGGACATGATCATACGGGCGGGCGAGAACGTGTATCCGCGAGAGATTGAAGAATTCCTGCACACCCATCCGAAGGTGGCGGAAGTGCAGGTGGTGGGTCTACCCGATGTGACACTCGGTGAGACGGTGGTGGCGTGGATCCGGTTGAGAGAGCCCGCGGCGGAGGAGGAAATCCGGGAGTTTTGCCGTGGAAGGATCGCGCACTTCAAGGTGCCACAATATATTCGCTTCGTTGATGGATTCCCGATGACAGTTACAGGAAAGGTTCAAAAGTTTCGGATTCGGGAGATTGAGATCCGGGACCGCGGACTGGAAGATGCGGCGCGGATTCAGACTGCATGAGGGTGACAAAACAGTTCGGAGTATCTGTGGCGCATTTTCAGGTATTTAGGAGATCGACTGCGACAGACGAAGATGGCTGATTGATAGAGTCGGTGCAGGAGAGAGTTGCTTGCGGGCGCTTCCGGAAACGGAGGCGCCCATTTTTTTGGAATAAACAAGATGGCAAGCGCAATCAAGGGCAAGCCACTCGGGGGCGAGTCTCGGGGGCGGCTTCCGGGAAGCCGCAGGCAACGAATCAGCAAGCTGCTGGCCGACATTGAGAAGCGGCTCGATCTCAAGAACAGCAAGGTTTCGCTGGCGGATTTCATCCGGCTGACCCAGCTTGAACGCGAACTGGAGGACGAGGAACAGCCCAGGGAGATCATTGTCACGTGGAAAGATCCAGCGGAGAAACGCTGCGGATTGAAATAGACTATGTGCCTCTCCCTTCGCAGAGTAAGTTTCATGCTTCGAGGGCGAGGTTCAAAGGGTTTTCCGGACCGATTGGATCGGGGAAAAGCCAAGCTTTGTGTCAAGAGGCGATCCGGCTGAGTTACTTGAATCCCGGGCGACAGGGTCTGATTGGCGCACCGACTTACTCACTTCCGCTTTCCAACGGTATGCGCCGCAGCACACAGCTCGGCTAACTTCAGCAGCGCGTGCTGCGTTCGCGGTACAGTGAGAATCGGTTGTGATTTCCGTCCAAAATGTATCCAAGGTTTATCATCTTTATCACCATCCCTTCGATCGTGTCTTGGGAGCGTTAGCGTTTTCTAGAAAACAGAAAGCGGAGTTTTGGGCTCTGCGAAATATCAATCTGCGTGTCGAGCGGGGTGAAGTTTTCGCGATCCTTGGCCCGAATGGATCCGGTAAAAGCACTCTGCTGCAGGTGATCAGCGGCATCCTCCAGCCAACCTGTGGCCGGGTGCTTTGCTCAGGCCGTGTCGCGGCGTTGCTGGAGCTTGGCGCCGGCTTCAATCCTGAATTCAGCGGACGCGAAAATGTGTATCTTAATGGCGAGATTCTGGGCCTCTCGCGCAAGGAATTGGATGATGTGTTCCCGCGCATCGAGTCGTTCGCCGAAATCGGCCAGTTCATCGATCGGCCGGTAAAAGAATACTCCAGCGGCATGTATGTCCGCTTGGCGTTTTCCACCGCGATTCACGTGGATCCCGAAGTCCTGATCGTGGATGAAGCGCTGGCCGTCGGCGACGCGATCTTTGCCAGTAGGTGCGTGCAGAAGTTCGAGGAGCTTCGCAAAAAGAACGTCACCGTGCTCCTGGTATCACACGACCTCGGTTTGATCAAGCGCCTTGCGGATCGCGCTGTTTTCATGCTGGAGGGAAAGATCGTCATGCAAGGCGCTCCTAAGGACGCAGTCAATCAATATGTCGGATATGTTCTCGATCGCGAGCGCGCCGGCAGCGAACGAAGCGGGGCCCGGCTGGAAGACTCAGTCGCGTCCGGTTCCATATCGAGCAAGAGTAGCTTTCGGCATGGCGATGGCGCCAGCCGTGTGATGGACGTGCGGATCCTCGGCTCCAGCGGCGAAGTATGCAGGGCCTTTCGGCCTGGAGAATCCATTATTCTTCGCATCCGTGCGGTATTTCAAAAGCCTGTGTCGAACCCGGTGATTGGTATTCTCATCCGGAATCGCATCGGCATGGATATTTTTGGAACAAACACTCGTCTGGAAAGTGTTCAACTCGGGGACTTTGAGGCCGGCGAGGAAATCGAAGTCGAATTTGAAATGGACTGCCTGCTCAGCCGCCAGGAATATACCGTAACCGTGGCCGTGCAGTATTGGAACGGTCTTAGCCAGGATTGGCTTGACGACGTGCTGGATTTCCGCGTCGAAGATACCAAGGACGTTGCCGGCGTACTGAACTTGAATACGCGCGTCCGCCATCAAAGGGTGGTGTCCGCGCCCAATCGCGAATCCAATCTGATCGGGTGAGTTTATCCATGCATATTGAAGAAATTCAAGCGGCGCTACGGGAAGAACATTTGGATGGCTGGCTGTTCTTTGACCACCATCAGAGGGACCCTCTCGCTTACCGGATACTGAAGCTGAACCCCAAACACGTCGCCACTCGCCGCTGGTATTACTTCATTCCCGCGCAAGGCGATCCGAAGGGTCTGGTTCACGCCATCGAGTCCGGCGTTCTAGCAGGACTACCCGGCGATATCCGCAAGTACTCCAGTTGGACCGCGCAGGTGGAAGGCATCCAGCATTTGCTCGCCGGCTGCCAGCGGATCGCGATGCAGTATTCGCCCAACTGCGCCATCCCTTATGTGTCGCTGGTGGACGGCGGCACGCTCGAGTTGGTTCGCGGTGCGGGCGTGGAGATAGCGACGTCCGCCAACCTGGTTCAGCTTTTCGAAGCCCGTTGGACGGCCGAGCAACTGGAAATGCATCTGGAGGCCGGCCGCCGTGTGGACCGCGTTCGCGCTGAGGCGTTTCAGAAGATTGCAGCCGCGCACGCTTCCAATCAGACCATCCAGGAATGGGACGTCAACCGTTTCATTCGAGCCGGTTTTGAAAACGCGGGCCTGGTTACCGATCACGGCCCTATCGTCGCCGTCAATTCCAACATGTCGGATCCGCATTACGAGCCCGACGCGGAAGGCAGCCGCGAGATCCGCAAAGGGGATGCCGTGTTGATCGACGTGTGGGCCAAGTTGGATCAGCCGTCCGCCGTCTATTACGACATTACGTGGACCGGTTTTTGCGGTGCGGTGCCGCCATCCGATCTTCAAAACATTTTCGAGGTAGTGCGTGATGCGCGCGACTGCGCCATCCAACGTGTTCAGGCCGCCATCCAGCGTGGCGAAACTATTCACGGCTTCGATGTCGATGACGCCGCCAGAACCTTCATTGGGGATCGGGGATTGGGGCAATACTTCTTCCACCGGACCGGCCATTCGATCGGTGAAGAGGTACATGGCACCGGCGCCAACATGGATAATCTGGAGACGCATGATGAACGCCGGATCATCGGGGGAACCTGCTTTTCCATTGAGCCCGGTGTCTATCTTCCTCAATTCGGAATTCGCTCCGAAGTAAACGTCTACGTGGGCGCCGCGGAAGCGCGAGTTACTGGCGAAGTCCAGCAAAAACTCGTTACTATTCAATGACGATAATTGGAGGTGGTTTGGCGGATTGTCCTCGGCTGGCATTGATGAGCCAAGCCTAGTTTTATCAACATCTTTCGCGGATGCAGACTCTGCGCCAATCGACCCGATAGGAAATTTCGATTGGACCGAGCCGTTCCACTCGCATACGCTGAATTATGGCAACCGTTCACATTATGGAGCCCGTGAGTTCACATGTCGCTTTGCTACATCGCATCAGCAACATTGTGAGCTCGGAGCTGTCGTTAGACGAAATGCTCGGAGAGATTGTCGGACTTACTGTCCAGGTCACTGACTGCGACGCTTGTCTGGTCTACCTCTTGGATCGCGATACCGACGAAGTAGTTTTGCGCGCCTCGCAGTTGCCTCATGCGGCCGCGCTCGGAAATTTACGCATGAAAGTCGGTGAAGGCGTTACCGGCTGGGTGGCGGAGCACAAATCCGTCGTTGCGCTCTCCTCCAAGGCCGGCGCCGATGCACGATTCAAGCGCTTTCAGACTCTGGTGGAGGACACCTACGAAGCTTTCCTCTCGGTTCCTCTGGTCAGCGGGGGTGATGTTATCGGCGTCATCAACGTGCACCATCGGCAGACGCACAATCACAACGGTGAGGAAATTTCCCTGCTGACGTTCGTCGGCGAACAGATGGGGGGCGCGATCGCTAAGTCGAGCCTGTCGGAAACTAACGCCCGGCTCCTCGAAGAAACGCTCGAGATGAAGCGCCAGCTCGAGACCCGCAAGCTGGTGGAGCGCGCCAAAGGCATTTTACAGCAACGCCACAGCCTCACTGAGGAGGAGGCATATCTGCGCCTTCGCAATGAGAGCCGTCGGCTGCGCCGTCCCATGAAGGAACTAGCCGAAGCGATCATCTTGGCCGAGGACCTGAGCCGCAAGGCCGAGTCGCCGAACTAGAGTTAGGTTAAGTTCGACAAAACTTTGCGCATCCGGGCGTGGGCCAGCACCACGTCCGGGTCGCGCTGCAAGGCTTCGAAATATCGCTTGGCAAATCCGGCGCCCGTCTCGTTGGGCGCGAGTAATTCCCCAGCCTGCGCGATGAATCGCTCCGCGTCGATGCCCGGCAGTTCTTCGGCGTCTAGCGCCTTATCGAAAGCGTCCAGCGTTTCATCGATCAAGACCACAAATTCCGAGAGTTCATGCAGCCACGCGAACCATGGATCGTAAAGAACCAGCTTCAATAGTTCGCCGCTCGATCCGATGCGCGCAATGTCGCGCTCATAGGACGCTCGCTCGGAATCGAGCAGCGTCTTGTGCAAGCCGAGCAGACCGTTGCGTAAGTCCGTGAGCCGCTGCTTTGTAAGATCGGGAGACGAATTGTTGGAGGACATGACGCCCTGGTGTTATAGTACATGACACCCAAGCAGTCGCGGCCTGTCACCGTTAGAATAAAAACGTGCGTTCCGAGCCTACACTCCAGCTTGCCACCGGTCATCTCGATCGGGTGCGCAAAGAAATCGGCAAGATCATTGTCGGCCAGCAGCATGTGGTCGATGGTGTTCTGATTTGCCTGTTAGCGGGCGGGCATGTCTTGCTGGAAGGTGTACCAGGGCTGGGCAAGACCACCTTGCTGCGAACGCTGGGCCGCGTTTTGCATCTCAAGTATTCGCGCATTCAGTTCACGCCTGATCTGATGCCCGCCGACATCGTGGGCAGCATGATCATCGAGAGCGACGATCACGGCGCCAAGGCCTTGCGCTTCCAGCCCGGCCCCATCTTCGCCAATCTGGTTCTCGCCGATGAAATCAATCGCGCCACGCCGAAGACGCAATCCGCGCTGCTGGAGGCTATGCAAGAGCGTACCGTCACCAGCGGAACCACTACGCATGAGCTGGAACTGCCGTTCCTGGTCATGGCCACGCAGAATCCCATCGAAATGGAGGGAACGTATCCGCTACCCGAGGCGCAACTCGATCGCTTCCTGATGAAAATTCTGGTGACCTATCCATCGCGCGAAGACCTGAGCCGCATCGTCGAACGCACCATTCATCGCGATGAAACCACGCTCCAGCAGGTTGTCGACCGCGATGCGATCCTCCAGCTGCGCGCCGCCTGCCGGGAGGTTTTGATCGCTCCGCACGTGCAGGATTTTGCGATTGACCTGGTGATGGCCACCCAGCCCGGAACGCCCAGCGCTCACCCGCTCGCGAATAAATATATTCGCTATGGAAGCTCGCCGCGCGGCGCGCAAGCGCTGGTCGAATGTGGCCGCGTCCTGGCTCTGATGCGCAGCCGTTTGAACGTGAGCGCCGACGACGTTCGCGAGATCGCGCCGGACGTCCTGCGCCATCGCATTATTTTGAATTTCGACGCGCATGCCGACGGTCAAACGCCCGATACCATCCTGACCACCGTTATCGAGAGCGTCACCGCCGCGGCAACAAAGTAAGAAACCTGAAGTGAAAGCCGTCCAGTGAAAACCGACCCGTTGATCGACAACGCCTTCCTCGAAAAGCTCGAGCGGCTGGCGATCCGCTGGCAAAAGTCGTTCCCTGGATTGGTCGGCGGCCACAATATTTCGCATTTTGCGGGCTCCGGCCAGGAGTTTCTCGATCACCGCCAGTTCCATCATGGCGACGATCTCCGCGCCGTCAACTGGCGCGCCTACCTCCGCTTGGAAAAGCTCTTTCTGAAAATGTTTCAAGTGGAGCCGCGCATTCCGGTGCGGATCCTGCTGGATTGCAGCAACTCCATGACCACCGGCGCCGTCTCTAAGTTTGATTATGCGAGGAAGCTCGCAGCCGCGTTATGCTACGTCGGCCTGGTCCGCCTGGATACCATTTGCATTCAGCCCTTCGGCCAGGAGCTGGGCGACTCGTTTCTGTGTGGAGGCGGCCGCCACCGCTTTATTCCAGCCGTGAAGTTTCTAGAACAACTGAAACCCTGGGGACGCACCAACTATTTTCAAATCGCGCGCGACTTCATCTCTAGCTATCCGCAGCGGGGGTTGTTAATCATCATTTCCGATTTCTTGGATGATGCCGGCTGTGAGCGCCCGCTGCAATACCTGGCCGACTTCGGCCACGAGTTGATCCTGGTTCAGGTTTGGGCCGATGAAGATCGCGAGCCCGCTTGGGACGGATTGCTGGATTTGACGGACGCCGAAACGGGCGAAACGCTGCAGATCGGCTTCGACGGCGCGGCGCGCGCCAGCTACACACAGGCCTTCGACGCGCACGCCCGCGACATCCAGCGCGTCGGCCTCCGCAATAGCGGGCGCTACGTAGGTCTGAGCACGGCCACTACAATCGAAGAGGCGGTATTTGGCCCTTTGGCGCGCGCCGGCGGACTCGAGTAAGTCACGATGTTCTTCCTCAACCTATCTTTGCCCGAGTTCCTCGCGATTCTCGGATCGCTGTCGGGCTTGGTGGTGGCGCTTTACCTGCTGGACCGCATGCGCAAGCGCCACACCGTTGCGACGCTGCGCTTCTTCGCCGCCGCCGAGAAGCCCCCGGTTTTGAAGCATCGGCGCAAACTGCAACAACCCTGGTCGTTGCTCCTGCAGTTGATCAGCCTGCTGCTGCTGCTTTTGGCGATCGCACAGCTTCGCTTCGGTTCGCCGGTGCGGTACTCGCGCGATCACGTTCTGATTCTCGACACTTCCGCTTGGATGGCCGCCCGCTTCGGCCAATCCCGTCTCATCGATCGAGCACGCCTTGCGGCCGATAACTATGTGAACGCTCTCCCGCTGGCCGATCGCGTCATGGTAGTGCGGGCGGACACGCTGGCGACACCGGCGCTGCTTTTTGAATCGGACCGCAAGCGGATTCATCAAGTCATCGACCAGACTCAGCCCGGCGCTGCGCCTTTGAATTTGCAAGACGCTCTCGATTTCGCCGTACAAGCTCAGAAGGTGCAGGCCCAGCGTCCCGGTGAGATCGTTTTCGTCGGAGCCGGCCGCATTCCGGGCGATCAGGCGGCAGCCGTGAATGCTCCCGCGAATTTCCGTTTGATCTCGATCGACGGCCCTACCGAACACGTCGGATTGCGAAAAGTCAGCGTGCATCGTGCCATGGACGATCCCGATACTTGGGAGGTCTTCATCGCGGCGAAAAATTATGGGACTCGGGACCGTTCCGTTCCTATGACCGTTGCTTTTGGCGGATCGCCCGTGGCCACTTACCGCTTTGAGCTGAAACCGGCCGCCGAAGAGGATATGAATTTCCGCTTCAGAACGCGTGCTGCCGGATGGCTGGAGGCTCGCCTTGCGACGCAGGATGCTTTCCGCCAGGATGGCCGCGCCATTCTCGAACTGCCGCCGCGCGGCGTGCTGCCCGTCACCGTCTATTCAGCCGAGCCCGATCTTCTGCGCCCCATTTTCACGGCCATTCCCGGCGTTCAAGCCACCTTTTTGCCTGTGTCGAGTTACACACCCGACGCTCACGGCGGTATCGTCTTACTCGATCATTTTGCGCCCCCTGCGCCCCCCGCCGGGCAAAGCATTTGGCTGGAACCGCCCGCCGATAAATCGCCCATTCCCGTGCGAAGCACCGAGCAAGGCGTGAAGTTGAATGAATGGCAGGCCGATCACCCGCTGGGCGCCGGCTTGCGCGCCCGCGACATCCAACTTGCGAGCGCTGAAGTTTTTGAGCCCGCTCCCGGTGACATCAGCGTGGCCCGCTCCGATGCCGGTCCGCTGATTGTCGCGCGCCCCGCAGGCCCGAAAATGGTAGTCCTTGGTTTTAACCCCGTAAGATCGGGAATGAAATACCAGCTCACCACGCCGCTGCTGTTCGCCAATATCATTCGCTGGATGGCGCCCGATGCCTTTCGCTCCTGGGAACTGACGGCGGGCACGGTCGGTACTGTGGATGTCGAGTTGGAATCGGAAATCGATCCCAATTCGGTTCGCGTCCAAACGGAAGAAGGAAGGCCGCTGCCTTTCACCGTGCAAGGGAAAACGCTGCGCTTCTTCACCGGCGCTCCCGGCGTGGTGCGGGTGCTCACCGGCGATCGCGAACTCGTCTACTCGCTCACTCTGCCACAGCCCGGCGACACGGTCTGGAAGCCTTCCAACGTGAAACTCGGAGTGCCCGGCCGCGCACCCCTCGGCCCAACGTCTCGCGATCTGTGGCAGTGGCTGGCGCTCGCGGGCGCTGCCGGTCTGCTGGCGGACTGGATTCTCTTCGGCCGCATGGATCGCCGTATGCGCGGCGCGAACACCGTGGCGTCAGGGGAAACCGCGTGGACAAGGAAAGCGTCATGATCTTCGCGCGAGCCTGGGTACTCATTTTTCTCCTCCTGCCGCTCGGCTGGATGTATGTCGAGTGGCGGCGGACCCGGCGCATTACTGCGCTTGTCTTGAAGACCCTCGCGTTCCTCGCTATCGTCGTCGCTTTGGCCGAACCTACGCTCACGACGCCCCAAACAAAAATGGCGGTTGCTGTTCTGGTGGATACGTCTTCCAGCGTTTCCCCGCAAGACCTGGCGGGCGCTTCTCAATTTGCCGCCGCGCTCGATAAGGCGCGCGGCCGTCACTGGGTGCGCGTCCTGCCATTTGCCCGCTCGGTCCGCGATTTGGCCCCCGGCGAGCAGCGTGGCCTGCATCTGGAACTCACTTCGGGTGAAGCCGGACGCGCCACCGATCTGGAATCCAGCATCGAAGAAGCCATCAGTTCGCTTCCCTCCGATCTGGTTCCAAGAATCGTCTTGATCTCCGACGGCAAGGAGAACGCGGGCAGCATTACGCGTGCCGCCTGGCAGGCCCAGCGCCTCGGCATTCCGATTGATACCGTGGCGCTCGCCGGCCGGCCCGAACCGAGCTTGCGCCTGGAATCGGTGACCGTACCCACCGTCGCGTTCACGGGCGAACAGTTCCCGGTGGATCTGAGTATCGCTTCGCCGGCCGCGGTCGCGGGCTCAGTCCAAATCAGCGCGGAAGGAAAAGTGCTCGGATCAAACCCCATCAAGCTGGAGAAAGGCGACAATCAGGTTCGCGTTCACGCCAGTCTCACCGCGGCCGGCGCTTTAAGCCTGGCTGGTGTCATCCAGGCCGATGGCCTTGGGGAAATCCGCTTCGATCGCGCCGTCACCTTGCGCCGTCCCAAGGTCTTGTACATCTCGCAAGATCCCGCCGGAACCGGGACCCATCTGCTACAAACCTTGGCCGCTGCCCAATTCGATGTCGATAGCACCGCCGACCCCGCCCACGGCACGCTTGCCGATTACCAATTGGTTGTCCTAAACAATCTGGATATGGAATCCCTGCTTGCCTCTCGCAAGGATGAGATCGAGAAGTTCGTCCAGCAGGGTGGCGGGCTCCTCGTCATTGCGGGCGAACGCAATATCTACGCCGAAAACAAAAAGGTGGAGGACGCGCTGGACCGCACTCTGCCGGCGAAACTCGCCCCGCCGCGTTCGCCCGAAGGCACCGCCGTGGTGTTGATCATCGACAAATCTTCGTCCATGGAAGGCAAGAAAATCGAGCTGGCGCGCCAGGCTGCCATCGGCGTGGTGGAAAATCTTCGCCCCATCGACTTAGTCGGCGTTCTGATCTTCGACAACTCCTTTCAATGGGACGTGCCCATTCGGCACGCTGAAGACAAGGTTCTCATCAAGCGCCTGATTTCCGGAATTATTCCCGACGGCGGAACGCAGATCGCACCCGCGCTGACGGAGGCCTATCGCAAAGTGCTGCCCACACACGCTACCTTCAAGCACATCGTTTTGCTGACTGACGGAATCTCAGAAGAGGGCGACAGCCTG
This sequence comes from Bryobacterales bacterium, assembly GCA_963776805.1. Classification (GTDB taxonomy): domain Bacteria; phylum Acidobacteriota; class Terriglobia; order Bryobacterales; family Bryobacteraceae; genus Palsa-89. Next base: position 200,878 of record CAVZOD010000025.1, on the reverse strand, counting down.
GATCTTTCGAAAGAAGCTCTAGCGCAGCACGTCACCATCTCCACAGTTGGTCTCGGTCAGGACGTGAATCGCGCCTATCTGGAGAAAGTGGCCGCCACTGCGGGTGGAAAATCGTATTTCTTAAATGATCCCTCCGGCCTCGAACAGATTGTCCTCAAAGACGTGATGGAGCACACCGGCTCCACTGCCATTGAGAAAACCTTGCAGCCCTTCGTCGCGAAAAACGCCGAGATTCTGGATGGCGTGGGAATCGACACCGCGCCACCGCTCAAGGGCTACGTGCGCTTCATCAGCAAGCCGACGGCGGATACCATTCTCAAAGTTGACGAAGAGGATCCGCTGCTGGTGCGCTGGCAGTACGGCCTGGGACGCGCGGTGGTATTTACTTCGGATGCCAAGAGCCGCTGGGCTGCCGATTGGGTCACTTGGAAAGGCTTCGACAAACTCTGGACGAATACCTTTCGCGATCTGCTGCCCCATGCCGAAAACGGCGAGGCGAAGGCCGAGTACGACAGCGCGAGTGGCGATTTAGTAGTGAGCTATCATCTGGGCGCCGACGCAGAAGATCCTGCGAAGTTGCCCGAAATTTTTGTGCTCGGTCCGAATGGCTTCCGCCATCCGGTGCCCATCACCAAGCTTGCCGCGAAATCCTATCGCGGCTCCATTCACATTGGCGACTTGCAGGGCCTGTTCCGCATCCGGCCGCTCGATGAATCGCGCGCCTTTCCCGAAGTCGGTTATTATCAACCCGAGCAAGAACTGCTCGATTACGGATCGAACCAATTCCTGCTGCGCTCGGTGGCGCAATTCACCGGCGGGCGTTTTAATCCCGCACCCGGGGAAGTCTTCGATTCGGGCGGCCGGTCTCAATCCTCCACATTGCGGCTGTGGCCGATGCTGCTCGGCTTGGCGATCGCTCTGAATCTGGCGGAATTGCTCATGCGAAAAGTTCCACGACGGTCTCCAGGTGGAACGTTTGCGGGAACAAGTCGACCAGCGTGACTTTCTCGATTCGGTAGTTTTCCGCAATCAGGCCGTGTAAATCGCGTGCCAGTGTCGCCGGATCGCATGAAACGATTGTCAGGCGCGATGCGCGAATCCGGGCCAGTTCCTTCACCACTAGTTTTCCCAAACCGGCGCGCGGCGGATCGGCCAGAATGAAATCGGGAGTCTCATCGAGCGCGGCCAGATAGTCTTCGACATTCGCTTTCACGGCCGGTTGAGCGAAGTTATGCTCCAGGTCGCGAAAACTGCTGCCGCCAGATTCGACCGCGGTCACTTTCGCGAAGCGTTCGGCCAGCTTGACGGAAAACAGCCCGACGCCGGCATAGAGATCGACAGCCCATTGTCCTTGTGCCTCGCCAACCGCGCATTCCACCAGCCGATCCACCAGGAAGCGGTTCACCTGGAAGAAAGAATTCCGGCTGACACGGAATGCCCCGTATTCCAGGGGAGTGGTCACGCCGAGCGACGCGAGCGCGTTGAGCGCGGATCGCGGAACACGGTCCACAACATTGACTTGCACTTCTGTTTCGTTGGTAAATAGCTCCACAGCGGCGCTGACCCCGCCGCTGACCCCGCCAAGGTTGAGCTCGTTGAGTTTGCCAATTACCTCATTCAGTTTGGGAGATGCAATGGGGCAGTGATCAATCGGGCAGAGTTCGCGCGAGCCTTGCGCAAAGTACCCAACCTTTCCGCCTTCGATGTGAAGCTGCACGCGATTGCGGTACTGCCAGGGTTCGCCAGAAGTCATTGCGATCTCGCCGGCAAATTCGATCTTGCCTACGCGCCGCAGCACCTCGCGCAGGATCTCGCCCTTTTGCTGCAACTGGAACGGATAATCGATGTGCTGATACTGGCACCCTCCACAGCGCTCGAAATACGGGCATCCTGGAGCAATTCGCGCAGGCGACGGCTGCAATACTTCGATCAGGCGTCCACGCCAAAGATCGTTCTTCGCGCGATCTATCTCGGCGCACACCGTTTCACCCGGCAGCACGAACGGCGTCAGAACCACTTTCGTGTCTAAACGCGACAAACCTTCGCCGCCATACACCAGCTTCTCGATCGTTAGTGTTTCTTGAATAGGCAAGCGAAAGGGTACCATGGTTGATCGACATGAAAGCACGCGTCTTCTCCGGCGTTCAACCGACCGGCAATCTGCATATTGGAAACTACCTGGGTGCGCTGAAGAATTGGGTGGAAATTCAGGGCAACTACGAAAGCATCTTCGGCATCGTCGATCTGCACGCCATCACGCTTTATCAGGAGCCGGCCGAGGTGCGCACAAAAATCCTGGAGACAGCCGGACTGTTTCTGGCGGCGGGGATCGATCCGAAGCAATCCACTATCGTTGTGCAGTCGTCCGTTCCGGAGCATTCGGAACTGGCGTGGATGCTCACCTGCGTGACGCCGGTGGGCTGGCTGGAGCGGATGACGCAGTACAAGGCCAAGTCGCAGGCGCAGGAAACGGTGGGCGATGGACTGTTGCAATATCCGGTCCTGATGGCGGCAGATATTTTGATCTACCAAGCCGCGATCGTTCCGGTGGGCGACGATCAGGCCCAGCATCTGGAACTGGCGCGCGACATCGCGCAACGGTTCAATTCGCTGTACGGCGAAACGTTCGTGATGCCGGCCACGCATCTGCCGCTGGTGGGCGCGCGGGTGATGGGACTAGATGAGCCGGATAAGAAGATGAGCAAGTCGGCCCCCGGAACCGGCCACGCGATCGCATTGCTCGATCCCATCGATCAGGTCCGCAAGAAGATCATGCGTGCCACCACGGATTCGCTTCCGGCAGTGGATTTCGAAGCGGCTGGCGCCGGCGTTCAGAACCTGCTGAGCATCTTTCAGGCCTTCAGCGGATGGCGCGCCGAAAAGATGCGCGGGCACTTCAGCGGCATGCGGTATGGCGATTTGAAGAAGCAAGTGGCCGAGATGGTGATCGCGAATCTGGAGCCGCTGCAGAAGCGCTACGCCGAGATCATGGATGAGCCGGGCTATCTCACCGGCGTGCTCAGGGAAGGCGCGGAGCGAGTATCGCCCATCGCGAAATCCACGGTTCAATTGGTGAAGGAGCGGATGGGGCTTTACGTGGGCGGCTGATCAATGGAAATCGTGCGAGGGCACGGCCTCTTCAGCCACACGCAGCGGCTCGAAATGCGCGGCTCGCACGGTATAGACGTTGTCGATGTTCTGCATCTCGCCGTCGATGACCAGATACGAATTATTGAGGATCGTTTTGCGCTCGCGGTCGAAAACGTCCGGCATCACCACGGCGTTCGAGACGCCTGTTTCGTCTTCGATACTCAAAAACAATAATCCTTTCGCGGTGCCGGGGCGCTGCCGGCAGATGATGCATCCCGCGATGCGAACCACGCGGCCGTTTCGTACGAACTTCAATTGCGCCGCCGGCGTGACGCCAAGGGCATTCATTTTCTCTCGATGAAACGCCATGGGATGTTTGCCGATGGTGAGGTGGGTGCCCCTGAAATCCGAATTCAGCCGTTCGCTTGAAGTCATGGGGACAAGCGGAGAGGGGTTGGGGATTGGGGATTGAGGGTTGGCAAAAAGGGCCGGCGAAGAGCGGACCAGTTGGTCGCATGGCGAGTTCGGAATCCCACAGAGCGGCGCGGCGATGTGTGGGCGACGCGGTAATGAAATTGAGCGCGCCGATTTCACTCAACTTGCGCAGTTCGTCTTTGCGAAGCTCGGGGACGCGGTCCGCTAAATCCTGGATGCTTTTAAAAGGCGCTTGCGCGCGTACCATGAGAATCGCTCGGGCGGATTGCTCGCGCAGCCCTTTGACGTAATTCAGCCCCAGGCGAACGCGCCGCTCTCCATTTTCTTCCTCGATGGCGCACAACCAATCTGAGCGCGTGACATCGATGGGATTGAAGTGTAGTCCGTGGCGCTGCGCGTCCTTCACCAGCGTGGCCGGCGCATAAAAACCCATCGGCTGGTTATTCAGGATCGCGGCGGTAAAAGCAGCCAGATAGCGGCATTTCAGATAGGCGCTAGCGTAGGCGATCAGTGCAAAGCTCGCGGCGTGCGATTCGGGAAAACCATACAGAGCGAACGCGGTGATGGATTGGACAATCGCGTCCTGCTGCTTGCCGGTGATGCCGTTGCGTGTCATGCCATCGCGCAGCCGGGTTTCGATGTCGCGCATGCGGGCTTCCGAGCGCTTGAATCCCATGGCGCGGCGCAGTTCCTCGGCTTCGCCTCCCGAAAATCCGGCCACGATCATCGCCATGCGCAGCAACTGCTCTTGAAATAACGGGACGCCCAGTGTCCGGCGAAGCACCGGTTCGAGCGATGGATGCAGGCACTCGGCCGGCTCGCGGCCCTGCCGCCGGCGCAGAAACGGATTCAGCATCTGGCCGACAATAGGACCGGGCCGGATGATGGCCACTTGCACCACGATGTCGTAGAAGCGCTCGGGCCGCAGGCGAGGCAGGCACGACATCTGCGCGCGGCTTTCCACTTGAAACATTCCGATGGTGTCGGCGTTTTGCAGCGCTTGATAAACCACCGGATCGTCCGCCGGCAGATGCGCAAGGTCCACTTCTTCGCGATATGCGCTGCGAATCAGCTGGATGGATTCTTCGAGCACGGCCATCATGCCGAGGCCCAGCAGATCCACTTTGATGATGCCCATATCGGCGCAATCTTCTTTGTCCCACTGGATCACCACGCGGCCGGGCATGGTCGCCGGTTCCAGCGGCACGATGGAATCGAGCTGGCCTTCGCAAATCACCATGCCGCCCGAGTGCTGGCCCAGATGGCGCGGCAAATCTTGGATGGTCATGTAAAGATCCAGGAATTTCGCGATCATCGGATTTTGCTCGGGCGAGAAGCCGGCTTCAGTGAACTGGCGCTCGGCGGTTTCCTTGGGATCCGTCCAGCCCCACGCAGGAACCAGCGCCGAGATGCGCGCCAGATCCGTTTCGGGAAAGCCCAGCACTTTGCCGATATCGCGCACGGCCGAACGGCCGCGATACGTAATGACGTTGGCGGTCATGGCGGCGCCGAATCGGCCGTAGCGTTCGTAGACATACTGGATGGCGCGCTCGCGTTGGTCGCCGCTCGGAAGATCGAGATCAATGTCCGGCCATTCGCCGCGCTGCTCGGATAGAAAGCGCTCGAATAACAGCTCCATCTCGACCGGATCAATGGCGGTAATCCCGAGCGCATAACAGACCGCGCTGTTGGCGGCCGATCCGCGGCCTTGCACTAAAATGTTCTGGCGGCGGCAGAAGTCGACGATGTCCCAGACGATCAGAAAATAACCGGGCAGCGCGAGCTTTTCGATGAGCGCCAGCTCGCGATCGATTTGCCGCCGGGCGCGCCGGCGCAGATCGATGGACTTGTGATGATAGCGATTCATCGCGCCTTCTTCCACGCGTTTGCGCAGGAACGAATCCATCGTTTCGCCGGGCGGCGTGGGGTACCTCGGGAATTGATAACCAAGGTCGGCGAGCGTGAATTGCAGGCGGTCCGAAAGCACGCGTGTATTGGCGATGGCTTCGGGCAGATCGGAGAAAAGCCGCGACATTTCTCGCGCGCTTTTCAGATGACGCTCGGAGTTAATGGAGAGCAGGCGGCCGGCTTCATGAATGGTGGTCTTGTGACGGACGCAGGTGAGCACGTCCAGCGCTTCGCGGGAATCGGGCGTGGCGTGGCTCACGCCGTTGGTGGCGATGAGCGGCAAACAATGATGCCGCGCGAAGTCCATGAGGGCTTGATTGAGCGCTTCTTCGGAGCGATTGTAATGGCGCTGGAGTTCAACGAAAACGTTCTTCGCGCCGAACAGATCGAGGAAGCGGGGATCTGGCCGCGACGCCAGGCAGGCCACGCCGCTTGCGAACTCGGCGAACTCTTCGGGAGCCGCCGCGCCTTCGCCTTTTTTCGCGCGCATCTTCATTCTGGTGATCAATCGGCACAGGTTCTGATAGCCGGTGCGATTTTCGGCCAGCAGCGGATAACGATGACCATCGGTGCAAGTGATTTCGGCGCCGATGTGCGCGCGAATGCCGGCCTTTTTCGCGGACATGTGGAAGCGGGCGGCGCCGGAAATGTTGTCGCGGTCGAGAATCGCCAGGGCAGGGAAGTCAAGCGCGGCGGCGCGGGTGACTAACTCCTCTGGAACAGAAGAGCCCTCAAGGAAACTGAAAGCGCTTCGGCAATGGAGCTCGACATACTCGCTAGTCATAGCTGCCTTCGATGAACCAGTGAGGATCAGAGTAGATGCGGTACAAAGCTCCATTGGAAAGTGCGATATCCCATTCATCGCGATTCCAGGCGGTAGTGGTCCACCAATCGCCGGAAGTGCGCCACGGTCCGGCGGCGATGAGCACCTTTCCGTGAATACCCGATGCTGTAATGCGAAACGGACAGTTGCGATCGAGCTCGACAGTGGCGGGAAGGGGAGGACGGAAGAAGCGAAAAGCATGGGAATTGGGGGTTGTGGATTGGGGATTGGCAATTTGCGGTTGTGCGTTCATGAGTCGGAAAGGTTGGGGATGGTGGGTATCCAGGAGTTGGGGGAGGCCGACGTTGTTTTCGCCTACAATGCCCCGGATGCGGGCTAGCGTCAGTTCCAGTTTGTCGGGCGCCGGCGTGACAGGCAGAAAGATACCGGTTTGAACCGTGCGCGGATGCACCGGTTTAAGCGCGAGCGAAAGAGCCGTGGTGGGCGCCGTAGGCGGATGCGCTTCCAGATCCATTTGCAGCAGCTTTAACAGCGACTTGCTTTCGCGCATGGGCACCGGGAGGCGCAGAGTGCGGATGTGCTCCGTGCGATCTTCGAGTTCCAAACGAATGACCACTTCATTGGCCGCCATGGCATTGGAAAGCAATCGGGCGCATTGATCGTTGAGCAGGCGCGCGATCAGGAACAGCAGCGGTTCCAGCAGGCTGACCGGATGATCCAGCTCGATCCGGTCTTCATACGTGGTCTCCGGTTGGAAGATTTTGAGCGGGCGATGGATGGCGCCGCGAGCCAGTTGCTGCAAGTAAACACCCTGCGGCCCGAAGCGCTCGGCGAGGCCGTTTTCGGGCAATTGGGCCAGTTGATCGATCGTATAGATGCCCCAGCTTTCGAGCACCTGGGCCATCTCTTCAGTGAGCGGAAGCGCGGCGACCTCGAGATCGTTCAGATTGGGCGCGACGGTGACACCGGGGAAATTGCGAGCCGCGAGAATGGCGGCGTCGGCGGTCTCGGCAATGGCTACGTTGACTTCGACACCCTCACCCGCGCGTTCGGCGATGGCTTCGGCAATCTGCCGCGGCGAACCATGCAGGCGCTGCAGTCCGTCGATACGGAAGACCACGGTATCGGGTGCGGTCTGCTCGAAGGAAGGCGAAAAGCCGGCGGCGATCTGCGGCAAATCGATGGAAGGGCCGTGAATGCAGGCGAACAACATGGTCAGATCGCCTTTGCTTGGAATTGCGCAGTTCCAGTGCGCACGGGCTTGCGCGACGCCGCTTCCAGTTCCACTTCGCGCAGGAGCGAGAAGCCGGGCGCGCCGGTCCAGATGGTTTTCTTGCGCTCCAGATCGAGCATCAGCGCCGCGCAGGATTTCGCGACCGGTTCTTTTTCGGCGAGCGCGAGAATGGTCGGCGTGTTTTCGATGGCGCGGCGGAAGCGATACCAGTAGGAAATGGGGATGCGGCTCGAAATACGCGCGGGAACCTGGCAGAGATCGAGCACGATGGCGCCGAATCCTCCCGCGTGAAGCAGGTAGTCGGCGGCTTTGAGCGCGTGCCCGGCATTGTGCCCGCAACGGATCCAGACCAGCTGCGAAAGTGCTACGCCGGCCGCGGCCGCCGATACGGGATCGAAGGAATCGTCGGTGTCGACGTAAGCGCAGATTTCAAGCTGAGCGGTGGATGCGGCCAGCAAGGAATGGACCAGCGTGGTGCGTCCGGAGCTTTCCGGGCCTAGAATCTCCGAGATGGCGCCACGCGGGAAGCCCCCGGCCAGAGCATCGAGCGGCGCGATGCCGGTAAGGAGGCATTCCCGGATTTTGGCGTCCGGACGCAATCCAAGCGTAGTGACGCGAGCGGCGTTTGGGTTCATGCAAATTCGCCTTTTCTTCGCCACTCATATTTTGCTCACTTGAAGTGAAGTTGTCAAGAGTACGGTGGGTGGTTGGAGGTTAGGAATTGGCCTGCCACCTTGAACGCGGGACACCACGGGTGTAGACTGCACCAGAGGCAACTATGAAATCCAAACTGGTCTCCTTGGTTTCCAGCGTGACGCTCCCGCTGGCTCTGATCGCGGGCGCGGCCGGCACGATCTGGCTCCAGACCAGCGCGCACGCGGCGACGAATGTGGACCGGAAGGGCACCGTCGAAATGATCAAGGTGCACGGAAAATCGCTCGAAGGAAACCTGGAAGGCGATTCAGCGGATCGCGATGTGTTCGTTTACCTGCCGCCCAGCTATGCCACAGAGAAAAACCGCCGTTATCCGGTGGTCTATTTTCTGCACGGATACGGAATCAATGCAGAGGCTTACTGGAAGCTGCTGACCGTCCCGGCCACCGCGGACAAAGAAATGACCGACGGGACCATCCACGAAATGATCCTGGTGAATCCGGACGCGTTTACGATCTACAGCGGCAGCATGTACTCGAACTCACCAACCACCGGCGACTGGGAGACCTACATCACGCACGACCTGGTGAATTACATCGACAGCCACTACCGCACCATTGCGAATCGCGACAGCCGCGGGCTGGCCGGGCACTCCATGGGCGGTTATGGGACCATGCGGCTGGCCATGAAGTACCCCGAAGTGTACTCCAGCATCTACGCCATGAGTTCCTGTTGCCTGATGAATAATCCGGCGGCCCGCCCGCCCGCCAGAGCTCCGCAGCAGAACCAGGACAAAGAAGGAAAAGCCGCTCCGGCAGGCCGCGGACCCGGACTGTTCGCGAAAGTTCTTTCTGCCGAAGCGGCCGCGTGGTCGCCGAATCCGCAGAATCCGCCCAAGTTTTTTGACCTGCCTGTGGAGAATGACAAAGTTCGTCCTGAGATCGCGGCCAAGTGGGTCGCCAACTCGCCGCTTGCGATGGTGGATCAATACATCGCAAATCTGAAGGAATATCACGCGTTCATGCTGGACGTCGGGCTGCAGGATGGCCTGTTGGCTTCCAACCAAGAAATGGATGCATCGCTCACCCAGATTGGAGTTCCGCATAAGTTCGAAACCTATGAGGGCAACCATACCAACCACGTGAAGGACCGGTATGAGGCCAACGTCCTGCCGTTCTTCTCGGAGAATCTGAAATTCACGGCCACTCGCGCCAAGCACCGGTAACTCCCAGCGGCTGCCAAGCTACAATGTTTTTTGGCTCTTGGGTTTTAGGCTCTTTAGGAGAATTTGCAATGTCCGAGAAAACTGGCGACACCCGCCGCCGCTTGCTGCAACAAGCAGCCTTGGCAACTGGCGCCGCGGCATTTGCCGCTCAGAAGGCTCGCGCCCAAACCGCCGATGCCAATACCCAATCGAGCGATGAGCCCGCCTGGAAGCACCTGTTTCCACCCGGGTTTCGCAATGAGCGGATTAAGACTTCGGGTGCTGAGATCAATACTGTCATCGGCGGATCCGGTCCTCCGGTTTTGATGTTTCACGGCGCGCCGCAATCGCTGATCACCTGGCGTCTCATCGCGCCGGATCTTGCCAAGGAATACACGCTGGTGATGTGCGACCTGCGCGGCTACGGCGATTCCAGCAAGCCTGAGGACGGCGTCAACCACGCCAATCATTCCAAGCGCGCCATGGCGCTGGACGGCGTGGAGGTGATGCAACATTTGGGCTACCAACAGTTCCGCATGGTGGGCCATGATCGCGGCGGGCGGGTTGGCCGGCGGATGGCGCTCGAACATCCCGATCGGATCATGAAGCTGGCCGTGATGGATATTGTGCCGGCGCACTACCTCTATTCGCACGTCAACATTGATTTCGTCCAGGCCTATTTTCACTGGTTCAACTACCTGCGCAAGCCGCCGGGGCCGGAAGACGAGCTCCTGAAGATGAACCAGGCATTCCAGGCGCGAGCCACCAACGAGATTCAGCGCGAATATTTGCGGACTTCGGCCACGCCCGCCAACATCCACGCCATGTGCGAGGACTACCGGGCCTCGGCTTCCATCGATCTGGGATACGATGCGGAGGACATCAAAGCCGGCAAAAAGATCCAGTGCCCGCTGCTGACCCTGTGGGCCGCTAATGGCGCCATGGGCAAGTTGTACGACGTGCTTTCCATCTGGAAAGAAGAAGGCGTCAACGTCAGCGGCAAGGGTTTGCCCGGCAACCACTCGCTGCAGGAAAGTGCTCCGGCCGAAACACTGGCTGAGTTGCAGCAGTTTCTGCGCGGGTAGCGGCTTTGTTTTTGGCTTTCTCCCCAGCGAATCGCGCGCGGATCGGGTAATCTCAAGAAAAGCTCACCGAGTTGCCCGGTAGCCGGAATTCGCATTGGCATGGAAGGCGTTTCCAGCACACGTAGATTACCATCCACGCTCTTTCGCTGTGGTCTGGCAATCGTGTTTGTCGCGAGCGCCCTGGGGCTGACTTTCCTTTTGCGAAGCATTATTTCGACGGCGGGATATCTGTTCTTCTACATTGCCGTCGTCGCCAGCGCGTGGTTCGGCGAAAAGTGGCCGGGCTGGCTCGCGGTGGTCCTCAGCGTGCTCGCAGTGGAATACTTCTTTATCGCTCCGATTCATTCCTTTGGAGTGAATCGTGAGTCCCTGCCGATCTTCGTTGAATTTGCCGTGTCGGCACTGGTAGTCAGTTGGTTCAGCTCGTGGCGACGACAAGCTGAGGCGGAACTGCAACGCAGAGTGGAGGCACGGACCGCCGAACTGAAACGTACCAATGTGCAGCTGTTAGCGGAAATGGCCGAGCGCAAGCGGGCCGAAGAAGCCTACTACGAAGCGCAGGCCGAACTCACTCGCATGACCCGCCTGAGTGCCATGGGGGCGCTGGCGGCCTCCATCTCTCACGAGGTGAATCAACCGCTGGCCGCCGTGGTCACCAATGCCGACGCGTGCATGATGTGGCTCTCCAGCCAGCCGCCCAATCTGGAAGAAGCGCGGGCGGCGGTAGACAGCATCGCTCAACAAGGAACGCGCGCCAGCGAAGTAGTCCGGCACATTCGCGCCATGTTCAGCAAGGGTGCGCCGGAAAGAGCGAAGGTGCGGGTGAACGAGCTGATTCAGGAAGTGGGCATTCTCATCGAAGGTGCGGCCCTGCGAAACCAGGTTAGCATTTTCCAATCGAAGGATGAGCATGAAAATCGGACAGGGAATGAGGAGGCCGCGCAGCGGCCGACTTCCTTTCTTTGGTTTTTGGTTTTCAGAGAGAGAACGGTGGTTATGGTCGCGAGCGGTCGTGGGAAAGTGGGAAACCTGCTTTTGGTTTTCCACTTTTCCATGGACGCGAAGCCGGGCGGTGGGAATGTGGGAATCTCGCGCTTTCTGCGAGATTTCCAAGGGACGGTGGAAAGCGTGGGAAACCCGCTCTTGGTTTTCCACGCTTTCCACGGGCCCGGCATTTCCACGGCCCTCCGTTAGCGGAACGTCGGCAAGGACGGCGTCTGGCATTGCCGAAGCAGCTTGGCCTTGGCCGCGCTCATCCGGCGAGCGCATTCGGTGTCGCTGATCGCCAGCGACCGCTTTTCCAGTTCCCGCAAACTCAATCCCGGTTTCAAAAAGCTCTCCCCTTCGGGCAGCGATTGCAGTTTCTCGAACGGCGTCCGGTAGTCCTCGATCTTGTATTTGCGTTGGCGTTTGCCGCGCTCGTCCAAGCTCACTGTCGCGAATCCGCAGGGCCGGTGAAAGTTCAGGTACGGATTTAAATGCTCGGCGTAGAAGTTCTGCAGCTCCCCGGCGTGTGCGCCGGCGATGTGTCCGTAGCCGATCAACTTGCGGATCACCGCACCGTTCTTGCCTTCCACCAGTGCATTGTCCTGGCTTCGGCACGCTCGGCTCTTGGTGAATTCGGCGTGCAACTTCCGCAGCATTTCCGCCACTCGATGGTTGATATACTCCGAGCCGTTGTCGGCATGAAAACCGCGGATCGGAAATGGAAATTGCGCCAACACCGCTGCCAGCACCGGCATCAGATAGGCCTCGCTGATCTTCTCGGCGCAGCCCACCACTTGCCATTGCGTCACCGCATCCACGGCGTTGATGTGATACACGCCCTTGGTTCCCGCGCTGTCCCCTTGATGCACCGTATCCACGCGCACATACCCCGGCCGCCCTTCCGGATCGGGCTTGCGCCGCTGTCCGATGGCGGCCGCAGTGGACTGCGTCGGTTCGAACACCGCCGCCTGGTTGCGATAGCGCGCGCTCGCCCGCAGGTTGTACAAGTGCGCCACGCTGATCTTCGACAGTCGCTCGCACTGCTTCTCTCCGAACTGTTCGTAGGCGCGCTGCAAGATCCGGCGCGTGGCGGGTCCGCTCAACCGCCTGTGTGCCCGATCCACGTCCGCTAACAACGCAATGTCTTCCGCCGTGTACCTCACTGCGAACGCGTGCCGTTGGTACGACTGGGGCCGTATTACGCCGCAATCGAGATACGCCCGGATCAACCGCGTGGTCTGCGCCTCGCTCAACCCGGTCACTTTCCGCAGGTAGGCCCGTACCAAGCCCCGCTCGCCTTTTCCCAAACTTCGGTACTTCTGCGCCGCCAATACCCGCTCCACCCACAGGTATCGTTCCTCCCGCCCGCCACTGCTGAACTCGATCGGCTCGCTCGACCGCAAAAACTCTCGGATCTGATCCCGGCTCAGGCTCTCGGCATTCTGCATCCGTATCTGCACCCGGCCGCGCCACGCCTACCCCATTGTTCCCGTTTTCATGCTCATCTTCCATTGGAAACCGCCCCAGCCAATTCACTAGTTTCATGCTCATCTTGCGTTGGACAATTCTGGTTGCCCTCCACACCGAACTGGCCGCCGATCTTCCAGCTATCCTGGGAGATCGTGTCCAACTGCAACAAGTGATCGTGAATCTGGTCCTGAACGGCATCGAAGCCATGAACGAAGTTGCGGACCGGCCGCGGCGCCTGCTAATACGTTCGGATATGCAGAACTCCGATGACGTGCTGGTATCCGTGCGAGACTCCGGCACAGGCATCTCCCCCCATGATGAAAAGAAAATCTTCGATCCGTTCTTCACCACCAAAGCGCAAGGGATGGGAATGGGCTTGTCTATCAGTAATTCCATCATCGAAGCTCATGGCGGGCGGTTGTGGGCCAGCAGCAACGCCGACTTCGGCAGCACCTTCCAATTCACGCTGCCGGTTGAACGCGGAGAATCCACGTCATGAAGGACTCCGATCCGATCGTTTTTGTAGTGGATGACGATGCGGCGGTGCGTGACGCTGTGAAGAGGCTCATCGCGTCAATCGGCTTGCGAGTGGAAACCTTCGGGACCACACGCGAGTTTCTCAACGCCAAGCGCCCAGAGGCGCCGGCCTGCCTGGTACTGGACGTTCGTTTGCCGGACGCCAGCGGCCTGGAACTGCAGCGTGACCTGTCCGCCGCCAACATCCAGATTCCCATTATTTTTATTACCGGCCATGCGGATGTTCCCATGACCGTGCGCGCCATGAAGGCGGGAGCCGTTGAGTTTCTCACGAAACCTTTCCGGGGGCAGGAGCTGCTGGACGCAATCCAGGAAGCGATCGCAAGGGACCGCGTTGCGCGCAATGAGCGCGTGCAGATGACGGAGCTCCGGGCCCGTTACCACTCGCTTACCGCCCGTGAAAAGGAAGTGCTGAAGCTGGTGGCTTCCGGGCTGCTCAATAAACAGGTGGGCGCCGAGCTGGGCACCAGCGAATTAACCGTTAAAACCCATCGCGGACGAGTGATGGAAAAGATGCGCGCCGAGTCCCTGGCCGACCTGGTCCGAATGTCCGAAAAACTGAATCTTTCGGACCCAAATAAGTAGTCATCTCCTACTAACGTAGGATGCAATTGTGCCGGGAGACTGCTTATGATGAAGCCAGATGAAGATCGTGGAGAAGAGTCCCAACGGCGCGGCCGCGGCTACCCCGCCTCGCCGTCGAATCTCCATTGTGGATGACGATGCCTCCATCCGCGAGGCGTTAAAGAGCCTGATGAGATCGGTCGGATTCGATGTGGAAACCTTCGCATCGGCGGAGGCATTCCTGGCTTCCGAGCGCCTGGATGACACTGCCTGTCTTATTTTGGACGTCTCTTTGCCTGGGATGAGCGGCTTCGAGCTGCAGAACCATTTGAAGCTGGAGAACCATTTGAAGCTGGCCGGGCGCCCCATCCCTATCATTTTCATCACTGCCCATTCCGACGAGGCGTCGCGGGAGCGGGCCCTCAAAGGCGGAGCGATCGATTTCTTGAGTAAGCCGGTTCGCCGGGAAGCCCTGTTCTAGGCGATTGACGCCGCAATTGCGCCTGCACCTGAGCCCCGTCAATTGTAACTGATGGAGTTGGCCAATCTCCTACTAAGAGAGGATAGCATCCAGCCGCAAGACGCCCTACGATGTCTTTTGCACGAGAGTCATGGAAAGCGATCGCCGGCAGGGATCGGAGCATAGAAAATGACGCGGACGTTAAGAGAAGAGCGTGAGCTGGGAGCCGCTCCGCATGGAATCATCGGGGAGAGCCAGAGCGGACGCCGCGAGTATGCATTCGGAGCGATGGTATGAGCGCGGCGAGCAGCCTGATTTTGACAGCGGTGACCGGACGCGAAGACCCCATCGATCCGCGGGAACCAATAGGTGCGCTCAGCGAGTACTATCGGGCCTTCAACAGCCGCGATCTTGCTTTGATGCAATTCAACTGGGCTCGTTCGGACGACATCTCCATGGCCAATCCGTTCGGCGGCATTCGACGGGGCTGGCCCGACATTCGCGAAGGCTATGAGCGCGTTTTCAACGCGCCGGCGACCATCACCGTCGTGTTTCAGGATTACACGATTCATCATCTCGGTGAGATGTTCTACGCGGTGGGACGGGAGCAGGGCGAGCTGAAAGGGCACAACATCTCGCTGGACCTGAAGTTTCGCACCACCCGCGTGTTCCGTTTGAGCGGCGGCCGGTGGCGGCAGATTCATCATCACGGGTCGATTGATAACCCCGAGCTTCTACTCCGCTATCAGGCAACGATTCGCTGACTGGCGGGCCGCATGCAGGAGACGGCATAAGAGTAACCGATTAAGAGACAAAAAGGAGGGTTCGTGGAAGGTGCGGGCATTCATGGCGCACAACTGATTTTGTTGCTTTTGTTGCTCTTCGTCGCCGGTTTCGCGGCGCTTGCGCGAAAACTTCGGACGCCCTATCCAATCGTGCTGGTGGTCGCGGGGCTGCTGCTCAGCTTTGTGCCGGGAATGCCTAAGGTCATCCTGGACCCCAATCTTATTTTCCTGGTGGTGCTGCCTCCTTTGTTGTACGCGGCGTCCTGGGTTACGTCCTGGCGGGAGCTCTCGCACAACCTGGTAAGCATTTTGATGCTGGCCTTTGGCCTGGTGGGATTCACTGTATTGGGTGTCGCCGCCGCGGGCCCTTGGCTGTTCCCGGGTTTCGATTGGCGCATCGGATTTGTTTTAGGCGCCGTGGTCGCTACCACCGATACCATCGCCGCAACGTCCATTGCGAAGCGGATCGGATTGCCCAAACGCATCGTCGACCTGCTGGAAGGGGAAAGCCTCCTCAATGATGCCACGGGACTGGTGGCCTTGGAATTTGCCGTCGCGATGGTGGTCCACGGTCAAAACCCGACCATCGGGTCTGGCTTGCTGCGCCTGGTCTATCTCACCGTCGCCGGACTTGGCAGCGGCCTGATCCTGGCATGGATCGTGGAATGGTTTGAACATCGGATTGACGACGGACCAATCGAGATCGCCGTCAGTTTTCTGGTGCCTTACGCGGCGTACCTGACGGCGGAGGCGATTCATGCTTCAGGCGTGCTGGCGGTGGTGGCAGCCGGGCTGTATCTGGGCCGCAAGAGTTCGCAGTTCTTCTCTCCCGAAGTCCGGCTCCAGGCGCGCGCCGTTTGGGATTCGCTTACTTTCATTTTGAACGGCCTGGTGTTTGTCCTAATCGGCCTGCAGCTTCCTTCGGTGCTGGCGGGCGTGAGCGAGCTGAGCACCCAGCGGCTGGTTCTCTATGGACTTTTCTTCAGCATCTTCCTGATCCTGCTCCGCCTGATCTGGGTATTTCCAGGAGCGCACCTATCGTATTTCATCCGCGAGCGTCTGCTTCACCAAAACGAGAAACGGCCTGGGGCGCGCCAGATCTTTATCATTGGCTGGACCGGGATGCGCGGGGTAATCGCGCTCGCAGCCGCGATGTCGCTACCGCAGACCCTCGCCAATGGCAGCCCGTTTCCGCATCGGGACTTGATTGTATTCTTGACATTCTCTGTGATTCTCGTGACGCTCGTCTTCCAGGGCCTGACGCTTCCCTGGGTGATCCGGATGCTAGGCCTAGCGGAAACGTCCGGCCCAAGGTTCGAAGAGCAGGAGGCGCGCCGGTTGGTACTGGAGGCCGCGCAGGCACACCTGGAAGAGATGCGCCGCCGCGATCCATCCAGATTTGCCGAGGTCTACGACGACCTGGAGCAGCATTATAAGCAGCGTTTGGCCGGTTTAAGTGCTCTCACCCGGGAACAAAACAAAGCCAGCGCCGAGCGGTACTTTCGATACCTGGATCTTTCGCGCACGTTGCTGGAGGTGGAACGCCACACGGCCTTGCGCCTCCGCGACGAGGGCCGCATCAGCGATGAAGCATTGCGCGGGTTGGAGCACGAGCAGGATTTGACTGAAACCCGGCTCATCGCGGCCACGGCAGACCGATAACTCGAGAGCACGCCGGCGTCCGCGAGTGCCGATGCTCCCAGGCCGGCCAGTGCTCCGGTTCAGCTCGCTTCATCGGGCGCCGCCTTGTGGCCAGGACGGATCGCTCGGAAATGTGCTTGAACAGGTTGCTGAAAAAGCCTTTCTCATGCGCGAACCGCAGGCGTGGGCGCGTACGCTACACGGGCTATCAACGACATAGGTATCCCCGCGTAGGGCGGGCTTCAGTCTGCTGGGCTTTTTCAGCAACATGCTAAGGCCTGGCGCCAGCGGGGGGTGAGCAGATCTACCAGGCATTCGGTAGGACGGTTAGGCGTGGCGCAATCGGAGGGCGCGAGAGCGTTCCAAAAGAGCCAGCGCTGGACGCAAAGGCGCGCCCGGATGGTTTGGGAGCAGGATTTCGGAACGAGTGTGAAGAGGTTGATTTATTCAGAGAGGAGAGGCATTAGCCGGCTCAACCTTCACGATTCGCACCGCAAGCTGAGCCGGCTGACGTTGGGGAAACTGCCACCGTCGTTATTCACCAACCCGGAGATTGTTAGTCACCGAGAAAGCGCCGTGGACCCCGTTGGCGCGAATGTACACGGTGTTCTTATCGGCCTGGCTGTCCACAACCCCTTCCAGCGTGACATGGCCGTTTTTCACGATAATGCGGATGGGTTTGATTACCCCCAGCGCGTAGCGATTCAGCGGCGTGTATCCATAGATCGCACGATACAGCGACCGCCGCAAGTGATCGTCATGGCCGGACAGCGGCAGCACCTCGATTTGGTTATCCACCTTATCCACTCCATCGATGGACTTCACCACTTTTTCCGCATTGGTCTTCAATATTGGGCGGGTCACCTGACCCACCAGAGTTACGCAATTGCCGTCCGCGCGATACGCCAGATTGTCGAATACATCCAGGTAGGGAAGCATCACCAGTTCGTGGCGGACTTCTTTGTTGATACGGGCCGTCGCCGGGTCATTCTGGGCGAAAGCCATTCCGGTTGTCAGTACTGCGATTGCAAGAATGTACTTGATCATCGTGATCTCCTTGTAGATTGTGAAATTCGAAATACAACTATGTTCATTAGCGCCGGCGTACATCCACGGAGCGGACTCTTCCGGAGCTGAAGTTGACCGAGCATGAGAATGAGAACCTTTCCACCGCAAATCCTCGTTTGCCGTTTACCGTGCCAGTGACCCAATCGTGGCGTCCTGGCGTGTTATCGGGGATGGTTCGTTCGAAAGTGACATACGGATAACCATTCCGATTGAGCCGATCGGTCACTGCGTCTTGGCAGATTCGGATGGCTTTCGCCATCGGGAATCCTCCCGAGCCAGGGCTGGGCCACGGTCCATGACCGGGCGCAGGAGGTGGCGGGCCGGGCGTCCACGAACCTCCTTGAGAATCGCGCCACAGAAGATCAAAAGCGTAAACACCGCGGCCGCCTTTTGGGTCGTTGATCCGAATCACGGCTCTGCCCCGGGTGGTGCGGGGATCCTGAACCAGCCCCACAGTCCCTCTTCCGTTGATCCTGACGAAGCGGAAGTCCACCGGATTGGGCGGCAGCGGCACATTGCACTGGAATCGCCGCCATTCAGCCGGCTGCCCTCCAATGGTTGTCAGCAGACCCAAGTCGCCGGAGATTTCCACTTCCGCGGAGCCGTCTACATTTACTTCAACGGTGCATCTTCCGTTTCCGCCAACGCCGGTGATGGTAGCCCGGCGGGACACGGGATTCGCATGCGCCGGCTGCAGGAAGCCAGCGACAATCGCCGCCGCCAGAAATATTTGCTGATTCATCGTGAAGTCCTCCTGTGTGTCTACAGTTGCTCCGGCGCGACCCTGAGATGATCGGAGACGTGCGCGGTTGCTTTCAGCGCTCGAAGATGAGCCAGGCTGCGGTCGGCATCGGAATCCACCACGCCTTCCAGCGTGACCCAACCGTCCTTCACGATGATGTGAATGGAAGGAGCGCCCCGGGTGCCGTATTTTTCCAGCGGCTGCTTTTCATAGATGGCGCGATACACATTCATGCGAAGCGCGTCATCACGCCTGGATGAAGGCAAAACTTCGATCCGATTTACGACATTCTCCACGCCATCCAGGCGCACCAGCATGCGTTCGGCATTTTGCTTGACGCTGTCCTTTACTACTTGCCCCGATAAAATAACGGTCTGGCCCTGTACTTCGAACCTTAGCGTGTCGAACACTCCATAAGACGGAAGCACGGCGAGTCTTTCATGGATGCTCCACTCAAAGTTATCCAGCGTCCTTCCGGCCCATTTGTGCTCCTGCGCGTTGGCGCAAAACGCCACGAATAACATCGCGCATCCGAGCCTCGAAATCCTTTGCATCAATTTGTTCTTCATTTGTTTCATCGCTCCGCGTTCCGATGGGGCAATCGGTACTCCAGAGGACGCTCGGATGCTTCCGATGGCTCCGCATGGTTTGTCTTCAGCAGGTTGGGAGTAGTTTGACTACAAGGCTGCGTCCAGCGGAAGCGGAGGGATGGAACGCGGTGACGTTATCGTGCGACTCGGGTGGCCGCTCGGTGACATGACGCGACAGGCATTGCCGCGAGGTGACGAACTGTCGAAGGCGTGTCGGCTATTTGACGTGACTGTTCAAATGCTGGCAACGAAGCGAGAATTTCAGGCTGCCACCCATCCGGACCCGGCCCGCACGATCCAGAGAATCAGCCCTATTTCCTAGCGTTACAGATGGTGGGGCTTCTTTTGGCAGCCGCGGTGCTTCTTGGAGGGGACCATGAGCATGAGCGAAGCCGAAAAGTACGACGTTATTGTGTTCGGCAGCGGCACTGGCGGTAAATTGGTGGCCTGGACGATGGCCCAGGAAGGCCAGCGAACCGCCGTCGTCGAGCGGAAGTATATCGGCGGAGCCTGCCCCAATATCGCCTGCCTGCCGAGCAAGAACATCATTCATACGGCCAAGGTGGCGTCGCTCTTTGGAAGGCATCAGGAGTTCGGAATCCAGGCTGAAAACATCGCCGTCAACATGGCCGGAGTGTACGCACGCAAGCGTAAGATGGTCGATGGCATTCTCCAAGTTCATCTGGATAAGTTTCACGCAGCCGGCGACGAATTAATTCTCGGTGAGGGCAAATTCGTTGGGCCACGCACCTTGCAGGTCGAGTTGCACGGCGGCGGCCAGCGGATACTGACTGCCGACCGCGTGTTTGTGAACGTTGGAACCCACGCAACCATACCGGACATACCAGGGCTGCGAGATGCAAGGCCCATGACGCATGTCGAAGTGCTCGATTCGGAACGCCTTCCTGAACATCTGATCGTCCTGGGAGGCGGTTATGTTGGGCTGGAGCTGGGCCAGGCCATGCGCAGGCTGGGAAGCCGCGTCACGCTCATCGAGCGCGGCCCGCAACTGGCGTCCAGCGAAGACAGCGATTTCGCCCAGGCGATTCTTCAGCTATTCCGCGACGAAGGAATCGAAGTCCTGCTCAACACGCAGGTCCAAAATGTCACAGGCGTTTCTGGCGAGCGGGTAACGCTCCAAGTCCAAGGCGAAGGCGGTACCTGGTCCATCGAAGGAACCGATATCGTCGCCGCTGTAGGGCGCACGCCGAACACACAGGGAATCGGCCTGGACAAGGCCGGAATCGAGGTCACTGAAAAGGGTCACATCCAGGTGAATGACCGCCTGGAAACAACGGCGCCGAACGTATGGGCGATCGGGGAGGGCGCGGGCAGCCCGTATTTTACGCATGTATCGGAGGACGACTTTTTCGTCATTCACGCCAATCTCAGCGGGGGTCATCGCACCACGCGTGACCGGCTGATTCCTTACTGCGTCTTTACCGACCCGCCACTGGCGCGCGTCGGCCTGAGCGAGACGCAGGCCCGGGAAAAGGGCATCGAATGTCGAGTGGTGTCCCTGCCGATGACCGCCATCTGGCGGCCCTGGACACTCTCTGAGACTCGTGGGTTCATGAAGGCCCTGGTGGATGCGCATAGCGATCGCATTCTTGGGTTCGGCGCTTTTGGCCCGGAGGCCGGGGAACTGATGGCCACCGTTCAGGTGGCGATGCTGGGAGGGCTGCCCTATAGCACTTTGCGAGATGCCGTATTCGCTCACCCCACCATGGCCGAGGGCTTCAAGTCCCTGTTTGCGGGCGTGAGGGCGACAGCCGATAAGGTGGTCGAGAAGCCGGAATGCGCGCGATCATCGGCGCAGCCAGCGGAATTGCGAAACGCGTAATGATCCATGCACGAAGTCGCAGGCAGCGAACCGATCCAAGCTGACACGCTGGGCGCGTTGGGGAGTTTGCGCAACCACTGGCCCGAGTACCTGATGGAGGCGGGTGAGCTGGGTGCATACCTGTTCGCCGCCTGCGTCTTTGCCACCTTGTTACAGCACCCAACTTCACCGGTGCGGCACTTCATTGCTAGCGCCGCCCTGCGCCGCCTGGTGTACGGAGTGGCGATGGGCGCCATGGTGATCGCGATTATCCTCTCGCCGTGGGGCAAACAATCCGGAGCTCACTTCAATCCGGCTGTCACGTTCACCTTTTATCGTTTGGGGAAAATGTATTTCTGGGATGCCTTGTTTTACGGCGCTGGACAATTCCTGGGCGCGATGGGCGGTGTGACGCTAGCCGCGTACGTATTACGGGGCGCGCCGGCGGACCCAGCCGTACGGTACGCCGCGACAACGCCTGGCGTCTACGGCAATGCCGTGGCGTTCGTCGCCGAAGTGACCATCTGTTTCATTTTGATGAGCACGGTGTTGTTCGTCTCTAATGACGAAAAGTTGGCAAGATACACGCATTACTTCGCCGGAGCATTGGTCGCGCTATACATAGCGTTCGAATCGCCGCTCTCCGGGATGAGTGCGAACCCAGCCCGATCCTTTGGCTCCGCATTGTATGCCAGCTATTGGCAGGCGCTTTGGATCTATTTCATCGCGCCGCCTGCCGGCATGCTGCTGGCCTCGGAGGTTTTCCTGCGAGTTCGCGGCGGCGCCGCTCCCTATTGCGCGAAACTGCACCACGCCAATAACAAACGCTGCATATTCCGTCACTGCGGATATCGAATCCCGCCGGAACGGGAGTGTTGACCAAGTTGAGGGCGACGCCCACCGGTGAACGAGTGGCACTCTACCAAAAATCTTCGGACTTACGTCCGAAAGGACGCTTCGGCCCTCTCCGGCTACACCAATGGGAGCCAATGCCAATTCCAACAACACAGCTTCGTTCGCTAGGTTAACCTGAGAAGGGCTCAACCAGTTGCCGCGTTCGGCGGCGCCTCAGCCAGGGATCGGAAGGGTCCAGGTGAGCTCTCGATCTTGGCAGCCTGCGTGCATGTGTAAAGGAGACGAGATGAAAGCCACACAACAACTTCACAACCTGGGCCAGAGTCTTTGGCTCGACAACATTACTCGAGACTTGCTGAACACCGGGACGCTCAAGCGTTACATCGATGAGCTGTCGGTGACGGGGCTCACTTCCAATCCCACCATCTTCGATCACGCCATCAAGAACAGCACTGCCTATGATGCGTCCATCCGCGAGAAAGTCCGGATCGGCAAATCGGAGGAAGCTCTGTTTTTCGAATTGGCGCTCGAGGACCTCCAAAGGGCTGCCGACTTGTTTCGGCCCGCTCATGACCGGACCGATGGCGTGGATGGCTGGGTATCGCTCGAAGTCTCGCCGCTGCTGGCGTACGATACGAACAGCACCCTGGCCGCGGTCAAGGATTTAGCCGCACGCGGAGCGCGGCCCAACCTGTTTATCAAGATCCCAGGCACAAAGGAAGGCTTGCCCGCCATCGAGGAGTCGATCTTCGCCGGCATCCCCGTGAACGTTACGCTTCTGTTTTCGCGTGAGCAATATCTGGCGGCCGCCGAAGCGTTCCAGCGAGGCGTCGAGCGGCGAATCGAGGCTGGGCTCGATCCCAATGTTGGTTCGGTTGCATCGGTATTTATCAGCCGTTGGGATGTGGCCGTAGCCGATAAAGTCCCCGCCAACCTTCGTGACCAGCTCGGCATCGCGATCGCGAAGCGCATCTATCAGGCCTATCGGGAGCTGCTCGGCTCGGAGCGGTCGCAGCGCCTCTCCAACTTCGGCGCCCGTCCGCAACGTTTGCTTTGGGCGAGTACCGGAACCAAAGATCCTAAATCATCCGACATTCTCTACATCAAAGCCCTGGCATCGCCCTTCACTGTTAACACCATGCCCGAGGGAACCCTGAAGGCCTTCGCTGATCACGGCGAGCTGGGCGCTAGTATGCCCGCGGACGGCGGCGATAGTGAACGCGTGCTGGCGCAGTTCGCCAAGAGCGGCATTGATATCGACGCTCTGGCCGCCCAGCTACAAGACGAGGGCGCGAAATCGTTTGTGAAGTCTTGGAACGAACTGATGAGTGTAATCACCTCCAAGGCAGCCGAGCTCAAAAAGGCCAGTTAACGCGCCGGAGCTCTCGCGATGAATGTTCTGGTCGTCGACGTTGGCGGCACTCACGTGAAGCTTCTCGCCAGCGGCCAAACCACGCCGCGCCGGTTCGATTCCGGGCCGTCGTTGCTTCCGAAACTGATGGTCGCAGGAACCAAGAAATTGGCTGAAGGCTGGAGCTACGAAGCCGTGTCGATTGGCTACCCCGGGCCAGTCCTTCGCGATCGGCCGGTCGCGGAGCCTCGCAATCTGGGACGCGGCTGGGTTGGGTTCGATTTTGAAAAGGCATTCGGACATCCCGTGAAGCTCATCAATGACGCGGCCATGCAGGCCTTGGGTAGCTACAAGGGCGCCAAGATGCTGTTTCTGGGCCTGGGAACCGGTCTGGGAGCAGCGATGATCGTCGACGGCATCATCGAACCGATGGAGCTTGGGCACTTGCCTTACAAGCGGCACACCTATGAGCATTACGTCGGCGAACAAGGGTTGGAACGCCAAGGCAAGCGCAACTGGCGGCGTCAGGTGGCCGACGTCGTGGCGCGTTTGGTGGCGGCGCTCGAACCGGATGACGTTGTCCTGGGCGGCGGGAACGTAAAGCTTCTCGATAAGTTGCCAAAGGGAACCCGGGCTGGCGACAACGCGAACGCGTTCGTCGGAGGCTTTCGCCTTTGGGAGCCCGCGCAAGGAGTGGGGCGCCGCGGAACGGCAGCGCCGCGTAAACACAACAAGAAATGAGGACCAAGGACATGGAAACCGTCTTAGAATCGATCCCCGATGCCCCGCTCACCGAGCGCCCGGCCTGGAAAGAACTCGATCTTCATTCCCAGAAGGTCCGCCGGCAGCATCTTCGAGAGCTCTTCGCGGCCGACCCGGAGCGCGGCAAACGTTTGACCTGCGAGGCCGCGGGCCTTTATCTCGATTACTCTAAGAACCGCACCACTGATCAGACCATCAATCTCTTGTTGCAGCTAGCGAAGGAGTCCGGGCTGCGCGCGCGGATTGACGCCATGTTCAGTGGCGAGAAGATCAACCGGACCGAGAACCGCGCGGTGCTGCACGTGGCGCTGCGGGCGCCGCTGGGCGAATCCATCCTAGTCGACGGCCACGACGTTGTCCCCGATGTACACCAGGTGCTTCAGAAAATGGCCGGCTTTTGCAACCGCGTCCGCAGCGGAGCATGGACGGGCCACACCGGCAAGCGCATTCGCAACGTCGTAAACATTGGCATTGGCGGGTCCGACCTGGGACCGGTTATGGCCTATGAAGCGCTGAAATACTACAGCGATCGCGCCATGACGTTTCGCTTCGTTTCCAACGTCGACGGCACGGACTTCGCCGAGGCGGTTCACGACCTCGATCCGGCGGAGACGCTCTTCATCGTTTCTTCCAAGACCTTCACTACGCTCGAAACGATGACCAACGCTCACACCGCCCGCGAATGGTCGATGAAAGCCCTGGGGGGCGACCCGAAATCTGTGGCGCGCCACTTTGTCGCCGTCTCCACCAACGCGGCCGAAGTATCGCAGTTCGGCATCGATACGGCCAACATGTTCGGATTTTGGGATTGGGTGGGAGGACGTTACTCCATGGACTCGGCGATCGGCCTTTCCACCATGCTCGCTATTGGCGCGGACCACTTCACGGCCATGTTGCAAGGCTTTCACGAGATCGACGAGCACTTCCGCACGGCGCCTTTCGAGAGGAATCTGCCCGTCCTCATGGGCCTGCTGGCGGTCTGGAACAACAATTTCCTGGGCGCCGAAACCGTCGCGGTGCTGCCGTATGACCAGTATCTGAAGCGCTTCCCCGCTTATCTCCAGCAGTTGACTATGGAGAGCAACGGCAAGCACGTCACGTTGAACGGAACCGAAGTGGGGTATCAGACCGGCCCTATTTATTGGGGTGAACCGGGAACCAACGGCCAGCACTCCTTCTATCAATTGATTCACCAGGGCACCCGGCTCATCCCTTGTGACTTTATCGCTTTCGGCCGGCCGCTGAACGCGCTCGGCCGCCATCACGACATTCTGCTCGCGAACGTGTTGGCGCAAGCCGAGGCGCTGGCCTTCGGGAAGACGCGCGAGCAAGTGAAGGCGGAAGGCACTCCGGATTGGCTGGTTCCGCACCGCGTCTTCGAAGGCAATCGCCCTTCGAACATGCTCGTGGGCGAGCAACTCACGCCCGCGATGCTGGGCAAGCTGGTCGCTCTCTACGAGCACTCCGTTTTCACGCAGGGCGCGATTTGGGGCATCGATTCGTTCGACCAATGGGGCGTCGAACTGGGCAAGGTGCTGGCGAAGCGCATTATCCCGGAGCTGGAAAGCCCGGAAGAACCCAAGCTGGAGCACGACAGTTCGACCAGCGCGTTGATTCGCCGCTATCGGAAGTACAAGTCCGCCTGAGAGGGAAGGGCATTGGACAGCACGCCTTCACGTGGTGGCTCCAACGGATCACTCCATACCCGTTGACGGCCTTCCAACTCGGCGTCAGCTATTCGACAGACTCGACTCGCGTCGCATGGTAAAGAGCAACTAAACTTAGGCCCGCGCGTCCTGGACTCGCGCGTGCAAAAGACCAATCGAGGAAATATCAATGCAACTTGGAATGATCGGACTTGGAAGAATGGGCGCCAACATGGTGCGCCGGCTGCTGCGGGGCGGCCACCAGTGTGTAGTCTTCGACCAGTCGCCCCAAGCAGTGGAAGAGCTTGTTCGGGAAAAGGCTGCGGGTGCCGTCGATTACAAAGATCTGGTGAAAAAGCTGGAGCGCCCCAGGGCGCTGTGGATGATGGTGCCGGCTGCGGCGGTGGACAAAACCATTTCCGAGCTCGTCCCTTACCTGCAGGAGGGGGACACGCTCATCGATGGTGGTAATTCTTACTACGTCGACGACATTCGGCGATCCAAGGAACTCGCCTCCAAGCGAATCCATTACGTGGATGTGGGCACCAGCGGCGGCGTGTGGGGTTTGGAACGCGGCTACTGTATGATGATTGGCGGCGAAGCAGACGCGGTGAAGCGGCTGGATCCGATCTTCAAGCAGCTTGCGCCCGGCATGGGCGACATTCCGCGCACGCCGGGACGGGAGAAGATCGACGGCACTTCTGAGCTGGGCTATCTGCATTGCGGCCCGAACGGCGCCGGCCATTTCGTGAAGATGGTCCATAACGGGATTGAGTACGGCATCATGGCCGCGTACGCGGAGGGGTTGGGAGTCCTGCGCACGGCCAACATCGGCAAGCAGACCAGTACCATCGACGCCGAGACAACGCCATTGCGCGACCCGGAGCACTATCAGTACGATCTGAACCTGCGCGACGTAGCGGAGGTTTGGCGGCGCGGCAGCGTCATCGCCTCCTGGCTGCTGGATTTGACGGCCGCGGCGCTGGTGGAAGACCCCGCGCTGTCGAACTTCGTCGGACGGGTTTCCGATTCGGGTGAAGGGCGCTGGACCATCAAAGCCGCCATCGATGAGGGCGTGCCTGTGCCGGTTCTTGCTGCCGCGCTCTATGAGCGCTTCACCTCGCGCGGGGATGCGGATTATCAAGATAAGCTGCTATCGGCGATGCGCTACCGCTTCGGTGGCCACGTCGAAAAGCCAGGCGGCAAGCAGGCCGCATGAGAGGACAACCATGAGCGATTCTCGTTCCGACGCCTTAGTCTTTTTCGGCGCCAGCGGCGACCTGGCATACAAAAAGATTTTCCCCGCCCTGCAAGCTATGGTGAAGCGCGGGAATCTCGACGTGCCGGTGATCGGCGTAGCCAAATCCAATTGGAATCTGGAGCAGCTCCGCGCGCGGGCCCGCGAAAGCATTGAGAAACACGGTGACTTTGATGCTGCCGCTTTCGATAAACTTTGCCGCTTGCTGCACTACATCGATGGCGATTACAGCGATCCCGCGACGTTCAGCGCCCTGCGCCGGGAACTCGGTTCCTCCCAGCGTCCTGCGCATTACCTGGCCATCCCGCCGCCATTGTTTGCCCCGGTCGTGGAGCAACTCGGAAAATCGGGCTGCAGCCAGAACGCACGGGTGATTGTCGAGAAACCGTTCGGGACCGATCTGGAGTCCGCGCGGAAACTGAATGCAATTCTGCTCAGCATATTCCCGGAGAAGGCCATTTTCCGCATCGATCACTATCTTGGCAAGCTGCCGGTTCAGAGCCTGGTTTACTCGCGTTTTGCAAATTCATTCCTGGAGCCCTTCTGGAACCGCACGCACATCGCGAGCGTGCAGATCACCATGGCCGAAGATTTTGGAGTCCAGGGCCGCGGAGCATTCTACGACGAGACCGGCACCATCCGCGATGTGGTCCAGAATCATCTTTTCCAGGTCTTAACCAATCTGACCATGGAGCCGCCTGTCAGGATGGACAGCGAGTCCATCCGCGACGAAAAGGTCAAAGTGGTGAAGGCCATCGCGCCGCTCTCCGCGGACAACGTCATTCGCGGGCAATTTCGCGGTTACCGATCGGAAAAGGGCGTGGCGTCCGATTCGAAAATGGAGACGTTCGCGGCCCTTCGGTTGGAAGTCAATTCCTGGCGCTGGCAGGGTGTTCCCATCTACATCCGTGCCGGAAAATGTTTGCCGGTCACCTGCACCGAATTACTGGTCCGGTTACGCAGGCCGCCGCATCTGTTCCCCGCAGCTCCCGAGCCGAATTACTACCGTTTCCGGATTAACCCGGATGTAACCATCGCTCTCGGCATGATGGTCAAATCGCCCTGCGATGAGATGCTCGGCGAGGCGATTGAGATGCTCGCGCGGGAGGATCCGCAGGCCGAGCAGATGGATGCGTATGAACGATTGCTCCACGACGCGATGGCCGGTGATGCAACGTTATTCGCTCGCGAGGACTACGTCGAGGAAGCGTGGCGAATCGTCGAACCCGTGCTCAAGGCGAACAGTCCGGTGTACGAGTATGATCCGGGGACATGGGGGCCTGCTCAGGTGGAGCAGCAAATTGTGCCCCCGGATGGCTGGCACAACCCGATGGTGAAGGCGCCGCCCGCGGGCACGGGAATTCGAGCCGCGTAAACCAGAACGCGCGAGGGGGAGCAATGAACATTGAAATTCTGGACACGTCCGGCTCTGTCGCCGAACGGGCCGCTGCGATCATCGCCGCGGAAGCCAGAGCGGCAGTGAAGGAACGTGGACGCTTTGTAATGGCAGTCAGCGGCGGACACACACCATGGCTGATGTTGCGCGCGCTTGCAGCCCTCGACGTTCCATGGCCGGCCGTCCATATCGTTCAGGTGGACGAGCGTGTGGCTCCCCAGGGCGATCCGGACCGGAATCTCACCCACTTGCGCGAAAGCCTTCTGGATCATGTGCCGCTGGCCGCTGAGCAGATCCACGCTATGCCAGTGGAAGCTCCGGATCTGAATACCGCGGCCGCGCAGTTCGCTGCGAGTCTCCGCCAAATTGCTGGATCGCCGCCGGTGCTCGATCTCGTCCATTTGGGGCTTGGTCCCGACGGCCACACCGCTTCGCTGGTCCCACACGATCCGGTTCTCAACGTAACAAACGCGGACGTCGCCGTAACAGGCGTGTATCAGGGCCGCCGGCGTATGACCCTGACGTATCCAATCATCAACCGTTCCCGGCGCATCCTCTGGGTTGTTACCGGAGCCGAAAAGGCGCCGATGCTGACTCGCTTGCTGGATGGCGATCAGTCGATTCCCGCCGGCAGAGTGAGCCCGGAACAAGCGCTGTTGATTGCCGACAAGGCGGCAGCGCCGGCGATTGAGTCAACACAGCCAGCAGGCGCTCCCCGGCCGCTTCAGAGATAGCGAACCGTGGAACGATGAATGCCGGCCAGATTGCCGGGGTTGGCCACGTGCTTACGGACAAGGTGTAACAGATGAATCACGAAGAGCGGCGGCTGGAAGAGTCGCGCCACCGCAAGAAGCACTGGAAACGCTGGGGCCCCTACCTCAGCGAGCGGGCCTGGGGCACGGTTCGCGAAGACTACAGCGAGTATGGAACCGCCTGGGAACACCTGCCTCACGACCACGCGCGCTCCCGTGCGTACCGCTGGAACGAGGATGGGATCGCCGGCATTTGCGACCGTCATCAGAAGATCTGCTTCGCCGTAGCGTTGTGGAACGGGAAAGATCCCATCCTGAAAGAACGTCTCTTCGGACTGACCGGAAACGAGGGCAATCACGGAGAAGACGTCAAGGAGTGCTACTACTACCTGGACAACACGCCAACCCACTCCTACATGAAGTATCTCTACAAGTACCCGCAGGCGGCTTTTGGTAGTCCGCTAAAAGTAACCAACTTTTAGCGGACTACCCGGCTTTTCCCTATCGCCAGCTAGTGGAGGAGAATCGGAGGCGCGGTAAAGCGGAGCCTGAGTTTGAACTTCTCGACACCGGGGTGTTCAACGACGGCCGTTACTTCGACGTGTTCGTGGAGTATGCGAAGGCGGATGTGGAGGACATCCTCGTTCGCGTCACCGCCCATAATCGCGGACCCGAGCCGGCATCTCTCCACCTCTTGCCCACGGTCTGGTTTCGCAATACGTGGTCCTGGGGACGCGGCAACCCGAAACCGTCGTTGCGGCGCTGCGGAACGAGTGAGGCGGTGATCGAGTTGTCCGAGCCGCAGTACGGGAAGCGCTGGATGGTGTTCGACGGCAGCCCCGAACTGCTCTTCACCGAAAATGAAACGAACATGAAACGGCTCTTCAACTACGACAACGGAGCGCCGTACACCAAGGACGCGATTAACAACTTCGTGGTGGAAGGCAAGCAGGATGCGGTGAACCCGAGCCAGTCCGGTACCAAGGCTTCAGCGCATTACAAGCTGGACATTCCCTCCGGCGGCAGTGTAACGATAAAGATTCGGCTGACCAACACGGCCGCTGGCCCAGCCGTTGCCGGAGAAGAGTTCGATGAAGTGTTTGCCGTCCGCCAAAGCGAAGCGGACCAGTTCTACGCCAAGGTGATTCCGTCTCATCTTTCGCCGGACGCAACCAACGTTATGCGGCAATCCTTCGCCGGGCTGCTGTGGTCCAAGCAGTTTTATCACTACATCGTGTCGGAATGGCTGGAGGGTGATCCGGCCGGACCGCCGCCCCCGGAGGGGCATAAACACGGCCGCAACCACGACTGGAATCACCTCTACAATGCCGACGTCATTTCGATGCCCGACAAGTGGGAGTATCCTTGGTACGCCTCATGGGACTTGGCATTTCACTGCGTTGCGCTCGCGCTCGTCGATTCTGATTTCGCCAAAGAGCAGTTGATGCTCATGGTGCGCGAGTGGTACATGCATCCCAACGGGCAGGTCCCCGCCTACGAGTGGGCGCTGGACGATGTGAACCCGCCCGTTCACGCCTGGGCCGCCTGGCGCGTTTACAAGATCGAGAAGAAACGGTGCGGCGTTGGAGACCGAAGGTTCCTGGAACGTATCTTCCACAAGCTGCTCCTCAATTTCACCTGGTGGGTGAATCGGAAAGACGCCGAAGGCCGCAACGTGTTTGAAGGCGGATTCCTGGGCCTGGACAATGTTGGCGTGTTCGACCGCAGCGCGCCGCTCCCAACCGGCGGACACATTGAGCAGGCCGACGGCACCGGCTGGATGGGCATGTACTGCCTGAATCTGCTGGCCATCGCGCTGGAGCTGGCGCATGAAGATCCGGCGTACGAAGATGTGGCCAGCAAGTTCTGGGAGCATTTCCTGTATATCGCCACCGCCATCAATAGTCTTGGCAGCAATTGCAGTTGCATGTGGAGCGAAGAGGATGGCTTCTTCTACGATGTCTTGGATGTGCGGAACGATTGGCAGATTCCGATGCGTCTCCGGTCCATGGTTGGCCTGGTTCCGCTGTTTGCCGTGGAGACGTTGGAACCTGAAATCGTCAACCGCCTGTCCGGTTTCGAGCGCAGGCTGGAATGGTTTGTTCAGAACCGTCCGGACCTGACGAAGAACGTGGCGTGCATGCAGACCAGGGGCGAAGGTGCCCGGCGCCTCCTCTCGATCGTGGATGCCGGTCAGCTTCGGCGCGTGCTCAGATTCATGCTGGACGAGTCGGAGTTTCTGTCGCCGTACGGCATTCGTTCGCTCTCGCGCCACTACCAGGACAACCCGTACGTGCTGCCGTTTAACGGGTCTGAGTATCGGGTTCGCTACGAGCCCGCAGATTCCTCCACCGGCGTATTCGGGGGGAATTCGAATTGGCGCGGTCCGATCTGGTTTCCAATGAACTTTCTGCTGATCGAATCCTTGCAGAAACTCCACCATTATTACGGGCCGAAATTCACCGTGGAGTGCCCCACCGGATCGGGCGTATACATGACGCTGTGGGAAGTGGCGGCTGAGTTATCGCGGCGGCTGGCCCGTATTTTCCTGAATACGCCGGCTGGCAATCGCCCCGTAAACGGAACGAATTCGCTCTATGCGGACGATCCGCACTGGCGGGATCTGATCCTATTTTACGAATGCTTCCATGGTGACGATGGCGCGGGCATCGGCTCCAGTCATCAAACCGGGTGGACCGGGCTGGTTGCCAAGCTTCTCCAACAGAGTGGCGAGTAGCGTTCGTCTGGTGTGAGGCGCTGCGAGGTTCGATATCAGCCCAAAACGTCGTACAAGGAATTAGGCACGGTAGTTGATGGCGCGGTATCGAAGAGGGCTTGCGTTTCCTGAGTCTGCATGTTGCCCTGGTAAGCTGCCAATTGATCGGCGAGGGAGGACCCCGGATCAAGGGACGATCCCGTGGCCGAAGAGGTTGCGTCTGAGCCGACCGACGCCAATGCCGAAAAGAGCGAATCGGTGGGCGAAGTGGAGGTGTTGGAAATCCCGAAGAGCGCGTCGGTGGCCTGGAGCTGTTGCGCCTGGTCGGAGATTTCGACAATATCGCTGGCGGGGGCGTTTTCAAGCGCCGCCTGAATGTTCGGTGAAGACAGCGTCGACAATAGAGGCGAATTCTCGTTGGTCAGAGTCTGGAGCAAGTCCGACAGACCGTTGTTAGTTGAGGCGAGCGTGTTAGAAGAGGCGACGGATCCCATAGATGCCCTCCTGTCTTTACATCGGCACGTCCGACCAATTCTTTAGCGCTCCAAACCCTTACCCCCAAAGGGTTATTGCCCCGTCCGAATGTGGATAGCTGGACGGCCCTGTTTCTCACCACCACGCTATTAACCAGCGTATCCGGATTCGGCTTCCTTTCAAACACCATCATCCCGCTGGTGGTGCTGGCGATCGCCATCGCAGCGCAGTATGCATTTCACATGGCCGGGGCCTGGCGCAGCACGTACGCGGTGGGGCCACGCTGGCACTCGCGCGATCATCCGGTTGCGTGACCCGGCACTGGGTACGGCCTGGTGGCCTGATTCAAGGGCCACAGATGAACACGGATGAACACGGATGAAAACAAAGAAACTTGGATTTGTTCTTATCCGCGTTAATCCATGTCCATCCGTGGCCAAGTTGCCTTCTCCGGCGGGGCGGGCTCCGTGGGTCCGGGCGACCACCAGCTTCCTGCCGGTGAGCACCGCGGAGAGGCGTGTCTTGAAAGTTTAACTGCTGTGCGCGGCGAGCGAGAATCCAAACACACCGATTCCGCCCATTGAATCTCATTCCGGCTTCTTTCTCATCCGCGTCCATCTGTGTCCATCCGTGGCTAAATTGCCTTCTCCAACGGCGCGGGCGAACCACGCCGATTGGATCGGTCTCCGAGGGGTCCGAAATTCGAGCTGCTAACTTGCAGGCTGGTAGTTCAACATAATCACGGCACTCTTCGAAGTGTTGCCGCTAGCGTCGGTTATTACCAACTGCACCAGGTACAACCCCGCACCATTAACAAAATCGACCGTCGCTTTCGGATTGCTTGGCGACTGCAGCAAGGCCGCTTGTTTCCCGCCCGGCACCACCACGAACAGATACTGCAATGTGCCGGAAGCGCTGGTCGACCCGCTGGCGTCCAGCACCACCGAGGGCTGGCTCGTGGTCAGGTTGAGCGGCGTTACCACCGCGCTGGTGGTCCCCGGCGTCGGACCCACGCCTGGTCCGGGCTCAATCGGACTGGCAACCACTCCGTGGATCGCCTGCCCTCCGAAATGTACCGGGGCGCCGCCCTCGAATTGCAACGTGATGTTCGAATACTCCACGCTGGTTCCCCCGGTGACGCTGACCACTAGTGTAGAGGAGGCAAGCGGCGCCGGACTGCCGTCTTTCGTAATAGTCACCGGGCCGCTCACTTCAAACCCGCCCGTAATTTGCGCGAGCGTGCCGGCGGCGATCGCGATATGGTGCGTATGCTGCATTCGGCCGCTCGATCCTGATGTGCTGTCCACGTTCGAAGAGTTTCGCGTATAGTCGGACAGCTCCATCGTCAGAGTCGCCGAAAAGCTGGCGCTGCCGTCTGCATTAATTGTCAAAGTCCACGGGCCGCGCATTTCCCAAGGACCCATTGGGGTGACGGTCGACGAGGGAGTGTAGTCATGAATCACCCCGCTAAATTGTGAGGGCATGGGAGTTTGCGCCAGTACGGCTCTAGCCAAAGCCGGCAGCAGGACCACCGTAACGCGAACCGCCCTCCAGAAAGTATTGCTCTTCATCGAATAACCTCCAAATTTGAGAGTCGCGTCTCCCGTCGTCGAAGCGGGCCAGCCAAGTAGAAAATCGATCCTGCGCGCGTACGGCAGAAGCTGGAACTCTTTGACCTGACGTTGAAAACGCAGGTATAGAATCGATCTGTTCGGTCGCTAGCGTCAAACGGCAATGCGCGGAACCCCCACCTGCCGTCAAATGCCGTCTTTTGCAGTCGTCTTTTACAGTCACCCAGGGACGGCGTTACAATCATGGGACCGATTCAGCTGCAAGCCCGGCCGGGATCATTCAGGAAAACGCGATGGGCGAACCCTCTCCAGACAAGCCGCCATCCGAGAAACCGCCCGAAAACCGGCTGGATTCATGGAAGGAAATCGCGGCATATCTAGACCGTGATGTCACCACCGTCCAGCGCTGGGAGAAGCGGGAGGGGATGCCGGTCCACCGCCACGTCCACGACAAGCGTGGTTCGGTATACGCCTCGGGTCCCGAGCTGGATGCATGGCTGCGCCGCCGCCGGAAAAATTTGGGCGAGGAACCGGAAGAGAAGGAGCAAGATCACAAGCCGGAGGCGCCCCGCGACGTGCCCGTAGTAGACGCGCCCCTGGAATCGTCGATGGACGCGCCCACGCTGGCTCCCACGGTGGCAAATGTTGGGCCCGGTCGTCGCGCGTCTCCGCGCACGCGCCTGTCGATCGCACTCGCGGCAATCGCTGTCCTTGGCCTTCTGGCTGCCGCCTACGTCCTGTCCCGAAGCCGCACTGCGAATCCAGCGCATCCCAAAATCGGGTCTTTGGCGGTACTGCCCTTAAAAAACCTGTCCGGCGATCCAACCCAGGAATATCTTGCCGACGGGATGACCGAAGCGCTCATTGGACGCCTCTCCAGCATGCATGGCCTGCGCGTTATTTCCCGCACGTCGGTAATGCGCTTTAAAAATCCGCAGCTCTCGGTGCCGGAGATCGCCAAAATGCTGGGCGCGGATGCCATTGTAGAGGGATCCGTGATGCGGGAGGGCAATCGGATCCGTGTCACGGCCCAGTTGATTCGCGCCGCCACCGACGAGCATTTCTGGTCGGAAACCTACGATCGCGAATTGCGGGACGTGCTGAATGTCCAGAGCGAGCTGGCGCAATCGATTGCTGAAAAGGTGGAAGTCACGGTTACCGGGGAGGAACACCAGAGGCTCACCGCGGCGCGTTCCGTCGCGCCTGAAGTTTATGAAAGCTACCTGAAGGGCCAGTTTGCTGACGACAGGAGCAACAACCGGGCTGCCATCGAGGAAAGTGTCGGTCATTTCAATCGTGCCATCCAGTTGGACCCGACATTTGCGCCGGCCTACGTCGGCCTGGCAAATGCTTTCAGCGACCTCGGCACGGTTCTCGTTGGTGCTCCTCCCGGCCAGACGCGTCCGCAAGTGATCAGAGCCGTCCAAAAAGCACTGGCACTCGACCCGAACCTCGCCGAAGCGCATGTCCTGCTTGCCACCGTGCAGCAGGAACAGTGGCACTGGGCCGAGGCCGAGGCTGAATACAGACGCGCCCTGGAGCTGAGCCCCAACGACGCTGATGCTCATCGCGGACTTGCCTCGTGGCTGTTATGCCAGGGCCGCACGGACGAGGCTGTCGCGTGGGCCCAGCGTGGCCGCGAGCTCGACCCACTGGCCGTCTCCGGCGCCAGCATAGCGTGGATTCTGTTTCAGTCCCATCGCTACGAGGAGGCCATCCGCGAGTTACGAAGCGCTCTAGCGGTTCAACCGGACGACGCCAGTGCGCTTACCTACCTTGGATTCGCGCTGGTGGCCAACAATCAACCCGCCGATGCAATCCCCGTTCTGGAGAAAGCGATCTCGGTTTCGAGTGGCAGCCCGGCCGCAACCGGCGTCCTGATTCGCGCCTATTCCCACGCCGGCCGTCGCAAGGATGCTCTGCGGCTCCTCGCGGACCTGAAAAAACGCAAAAGCGCGGGTTACATTCCCGCCGGCGCCTTTGTGAACGCCTATTTGGGGCTCGGCGAAAACGACCAGGTGTTCACCTGGCTCGAACAGGCCTACCAGGAGCAGTCGAATATTCTGCAATTCCTCAAAGTCCATCCCTACTTCGACCCCATCCGCTCCGACCCTCGCTTCGCCGGTCTGGTCCGCCGCGTCGGCCTGAATTAGAAGCGCGACTCCAGGCCCCCGTCCCTCGTCGTGTCGGGCAGCAGGTGCCTTCGCCCAATGCACAGACTACAAGCCGATTTTCCGTTCCTAAGCCCCCGCGAACGGCGCTTCGATTGCTTGTGGCAAGGGCTGTGATCGGCATTATGCGCACTCGGCTGATCGCCGTCCGGCTCATGCCCATCTCGGACCAGCGCGCGAAAGCGGGGAGGCTGTTCACGAGAACCTCTTCGGTTCTTCTCGGGCGAGGTCGGGCGCTCGTCCCAGGCTACGGCCAAGAGGTACTTCAGTAAGCTCCTGCTTACCGCCGTCGCCTGCAGTGCGGGACATCGTGAACCGTATTAACACGAGCGTCCGTTTCGCATGCGGCGCGCATTTGAGAGGATTTGCGACGGCCGGTTCCACCGTTTGGCGCTCTCCCCGGCCACAGCAATTCGGTACTATAAGAGCGTGAGCAGAGCATCTTCAAAGGTCTTCATCTCGTATTCCACCGATGCTAAGCCATGGGCCGAAAGACTTGCTGAGTCCTTAGAACGCAAAGGAGTTTCCACGTGGACGGATTTTAAAAGCGTCCGGCCGGGCGACCGGTGGTTAAAGGAAATGCAGCTCGCTTTGGATGCCGCCAGTTACTTTCTGATCGTGGTTGGTCCCAAGAACCAGATCGGGGAATGGCAGGACCGTGAGTGGCAGGGTGTGCTGCACAGCACGTGGGAGCATCCAGAAAAGCGGGTTATCCCGATCCTCATAGCCGATGCAACCCTTCCCGCATTTCTGAAGAACTGGGTCTCCATTCGAGTGCAGCCAGACGAATCCGAATCATCCTGGATCGATAAAGTGTACAACTCGGTTCGCGGAGCGGATTCGGAACGATCTGGCACTCCAGCGAAGCAAAACATCAAATCGGACTCTGCTCTTCGAAGTCGCCTAAAGCAGATGACCACCGTTGTGAAACAATTGAAGGCCAATCGGGAATAATAGCGGAGTGGCCGCGGGGCGGAAACGGGAACAATTCGGCAGCGGTGCCTTAAGCCTGAATCCCGCGACTTCCGTTTTCCTCAATTGCCCTTACGATCTTCAGTACCTGCCTCTCTTTGATACGGCTGTGCTGGCCACAATCTGCTGCGGGTTCATGCCAAGAAGCGCTTTGGAGAGCGGAACTGTTGCTGAACCACGAATGGCGCGGATCACCCGAGCTATATTCGAATCAAAGTATTCCATCCACGACCTGTCTCGATGTCAGGGCGAAGGGGATGCGAATCTGGCGCGTTTCAACATGCCGCTGGAACTTGGCATCGCGATGGCGCGGCGCTACTTGAACGCCAGTCCAGCCAATAAGCACGACTGGCTGGTTATAGTGCCCGCCGGACATCAATACGCTCGCTTCATCTCGGATCTGGCCGGATTCGATCCCGTTATGTACGACGGCACCGAACGCGCTTTGACACTAGCCCTCATGACATGGTTAGCCACCCGAATGGACGCAACCGGGACTCTATCTCCACGGCAGGTACTGAAGGGACTGCCTAATTTCAAGAGCGAAATGCGATCATTGCGGAAAACGTGGGGCCCGTCACCTCCCTGGTCTGACGTAGTTCTTGCTGCTCTTAAGATTGCCAAGGAACTTGGCCGATAGGCTTTCCTCTCCTGGAGAAATCCGAGGTCCGGCGCCTCAACCTCTCTATATGCGGTGAATCTCACTCGCTCCGCAGCGCCTCCAGCGGGTCCCGGGTCGCGGCCTTCCACGCTGGCCGGATGCTCGCAAGCAAGCCGGTGCCCAGCAGAACCAGCACGGCAAAACCGTACGCCGCCGGATCGGCCTGGCTCGTTTCGTACAGCAAACTTGCCAGCAATCGCACTAAAAGCCGCGCCGCAATCAGGCTTACCGCCAGCCCGCAAGCCAATGGCAGCATGGTGCCGCGTAGGACTCCGGCCACTACCCTCGCCGGCGTGGCGCCCAATGCCACTCTTAGCCCCATCTCCCGCGTCCGTAGCGTCGTCGTGAACGACACTACGCTATAGATCCCCGCCGACGTCAGAAGCAAGGCCAGGAATCCTAGTGCGCTATACACCCACGCCGAAAAACGCGGCTGCCAGATGGAATCCGCGATCAGATCGTTCAGCGTTTCCAGTTTCACGATCGGCTGCTCCGGGTCCACTTCCCAGATCGCCCGCCGCACCGCGGACGCGATCGCGAGCGGATCGCCTGATGCCCGCACCACCATCGTCGACATGAACACGCCAAACACATATTGGCGAAACGGAATGTACATCTCGTCCTCCGGCGGCCGCCCGTAAAACCTTTGCGCCGCATCTTTCACCACTCCCACGATCCGGATCGACCGTGTCGCGTTCACCCGTAGAACCTGCTGCAGCGGATCGCGGCCCGGAAACAGGGTTTGCGCCATGTGCCGATCGATGATCCCGACCAGTGGCGCGTCCATCGACTGGTCCGACGCGGTGAACGTGCGTCCCGCGAGCAGCGGAATCCCCATGGCGGCGAAATAGTCCTCGCTGATGCACCGCGTCGGAACCCCTCGCTGGCTGCCGTCAGGTGCCATGAAGTCCGTCGTGGTATTCACGCTCGAAAGCGGCGGATTGTTCACGAATGCCGCGTAGCGCACGCCCGGAATCTGCTTCAACCGGTCCACCAGTTGCTGGTAGTGCGCCATCTGGCTCGGTTTGGTGCCATACTTCGTGCCCGGCGTCGGCTGCGTGATCGTCCCTACCGGTACGCGCAGTGTCAGCACGTGGTCAGGCCGGAATCCGTTGTCCGATTTCTCCAGCCGGATTAGGCTGTGCATCATCAGGCCGGAGCCCACCAGCAGCAGGAACGCAAACGCCGCCTCCGTGCCGATGAGTATTGAAAACATCCGCGTCGAGCCCCTCGGAGTGCCGCCTCCCTGTCCGGTCCGCAGTGCCGTTTGCAGATCCGCCCGGCGCGCCAGCAGCACCGGCAGCAGGCTCAGGGCGCAGGCCAGCACCACGCAAAGCGCCGTGTTTGCAGCCAGCACCCGGCCGTTCAACGCCACTCCCTGCAAATGCGGAACCGCTATCGGCAGCGCTGCCAGATACCGCACCAGGCCATGCAGGGTCCAGCGCGCCGCCGCCAATCCAGCCGCCGTCCCCAGCGCCACCAGCACCAGCGACTCCGTCAGCAGTTGCCGCGCCACGCGCCACGCATCCGCGCCCAGCGACGCGCGGATCGCGATCTCCCGCTGCCGTTGCAGCGCCCGGCACAGCAGTAGGCTGCCGGCATCCGTGCAAGCGATCAGCAGCAACAGCCCCACTGCCGCCACGATGAACACCACGCTCAATGTGTACCTGCGCGTCACATCGTCCTGCCACGGCGAAACCACGATCTCCAGCCCGGCCTTTTCGATCGGTTCCTCTTCCTCCAGTTGATGCGCCACAATCCGCATCGCGCTCTGCGCCGCCTCCAGCGGCACTCCCGGCCGCAGAACCGCCGCCGACTCCACCCGCGTCTGCGCGGGCGTCAGCCGCATCGCAATCCACATCTCCACGTCCGCCGTGGGAAACTCGAACGTCGGCGGCATCACACCCACAATGGTGTACGGCTGGTCCGCTATGACCACATGCCGCCCCACAACGCCCGGGTCGCGATGGAACACGCGATCCCAAAGGCGGTCGGCGATCACCACTACGTCACCCGCGTCATCATCCGTCTCCAACAGCGCGCGTCCCGCCGCCGCGCGCGCCCCGAGCATCGCAAACAGCCGGCCCTCCGTCCGAATCGCAAACATTTGGTCCGGCCTATCAATCCCGCCTAGCGTCACCATGTCTCTTACGAAGGGCGCCGAGGTCTGCAACAGATCGCTGCGGTCACGCCAACGCAGGTAATCCTTCGCGGACATTCCAAACATCGCTCGCTTCGTGCTCTTCTCTTCCACGCGCATCAGGCCGCGGCCGGCGCGATCCGAGGCCGGCCGCAGCAGCACCGCATCCGTGATGCTGAACGCGGCCGTGCTCGCGCCGATTCCGAGACCGAGAATCGCCACCACCGCGACGGCAAATAGCGGATTCCGCCGCAGCCAACGCACCGCCCATCGGAAGTCGTGCAGCATACTGATGAATTAGTATATGCGCTCCGGGCGTGGCCATCCGGACGGAAATCCACATGAGCGAGAAACGGCTACGGTTCCTTGTGCCGCGTGAGCCTGAACGGTTCATGCCAATGAGAGCAACGGCCGTTAGAACATCAATTTGTTGACCGCCGCTGCCCAACTTGACCCACTGGCGTGCTGTCCAGGAGTCGCTTTGGGTAGCTGTCTCAGTTGGTTAATTCAGTGCCGGCCAGCAATCGCGTCGCAAGTACCTTGTCAGCCGCGAGCGCCATGACGAACATGCCGCCGTGCTCGCAAAACCACAGCGGACCCACCAACATCGATCCCCCCCAGCACCCGCATGCGACCTGGATGTCACGCATCTCTGACGCCACCCCGAGGCCGAGGAAGGCCATTAGTATTGCGCCGGTAGACAGCACCACCCAGCGCAGCGGAAACAGCAGCAAGATCGCGATCGCCACCTCGGCCCACGGGATAACCACGGCCAGCGGATGCAGCAACGCCGAACTTTCGGCAATGCCGACCTTGAAATCCACGATCGACGCAGCCAGCACATACCAGGGATTCGTCAGTTTCACCATTCCGCTATACAGAAACGTGAGGCTCAGGCCCATGCGTGACCAAAACCCGATCCAATGGATCATGCGCTCATCGATATGGCCCGTGATCTTAGCGGCCGCAGTAAACAAAAGGCTGGCGGTAACCAGCGCCACGACAGTCCATGCAATCCAGATTTCCAATACACTTCGCCACATACAAACTATTCCCCCAGGCTCACAGCTACCCCGCACTGAAAGTAGCTTTCGCTGCGAGGGTGAAATGCACTTGATCGCCCGCGTGGCAGCCCATAAGAACCTTGGAGTTACAAGGAAATCCTGTCGATAACTGCGTCACATCGCGCAACTCTGCCCGGATCAACGCTAGGCGATTACTCGTGGGGCAGCCTCAGCCATCGATGCATTGCGGCTTGGCCCGGCGGACCATGAATCAGAGAGGCCTGGTCCTCGCCCGATTGTACGGAACTCACAGAGGCGCTCAGTTCAGGCAGGCATATTGGACCGCGCCAACAAATCGCTCGGCCCCACGGGTCATCTGAAACATGCTCCCGGCCAACCGAGCCCCACTCGCTCTGGTCTCTTCAGTCCGGCATTCGTACCGGGATCACTTTGTTGCCGTGCCGGCGATAAATTCGGAACTCTCCATCCAGAGTGAGCACCTCGGCGCCGCCGTGGATCTCAGACAATCGAACGAGACACGCGTCCGCCAACGACATCGGCCGATTGCGATACCGGCGCATGAGCGCGCGAAGATCCGCCTGCTGGTCCTTCACCGAAAGCCCCACCCGAATGATTCCTCTCTCCAACAGCGCAAAAAGGACGTCGGTGTCGCGACCCTCGCGCTTCAGGAGAAATGCGGCTTCAGTGAGTACCGGCTCACACGTGAGCATGGGAGGGCGGAGTTGTTTCCACTGCTCTACCGTCCATGTATGGTGCACCGATCCGTCCGCGAGAAAACTTACCAGCGGCCCCGTGTCCAGCAGCACAACTCGCTCCTTCACTTGCCGAAATCTTCCATGTATTTCGGATTATGCGCCAGGTCGCGCGGCAGACCCTTCACTGCTCCCGCAAGATCCCGGGCCAGGTCGTAACAGGAAATTGCACGCCGCCGCCGTCCGCGAAGGGCCGCTTCAAGGCTCTCCCGCACCAAAACGGATTTCGTAATTCGTCTGGTCCGCGCTTCCCGCTCCAGTTCCGCCAGAAGGTCGTCAGGCAGCTTCAATGAGATGGTCTGCATCTGTCTCTAAGGTATTACCCTCCGTTATGGTGCGCAATACCGGGCAGCTGCCCCGCGATTGGAACCACGAACGCGCTGGGTCTCGCAGCGTGGTTCACGGCGCTCCCGAACCAACCTTCCCCTTCCACCCAACAACATCCGCCGCTCCGCACACGAAAACACCATCCGCCCATGTTAAAACCGCACCGGAGATATTCATGACAAACCCAATCCCCACGCCCCGCCTTCGCGCAAATCAGGCAAACGCCCTCCGATCCACCGGACCCCGCACCGCCGCCGGCAAACAGCGTTCCGCTCGCAACGCCGTCACTCACGGCCTAACCGCCGCTTCCCCCATCCTCCCCACCGAGGATCCCGCCGCCTACCAAATCCACTGCCGCCAGTTCCGCGACGAATACCAACCCGCCACCCCCACCGAGTCGCAACTCACCCAGGAACTTGCCGAGACCGCCTGGCGCCTCAACCGCATCCCGCTCCTCGAAGCCCAGCTATTCTCCCAAAACCCCAACCCCGAAACCCTAGTCCCCCAGCTGGCCACCCTCGGCATGCACTCTCAGCGGCTCTCCCGCCAGTTCCAAAAGACACTTGACCAGCTCCGCGAAATCCAAGCCGAGCGCCGCCTGCAGCATGAGCGCGAACTCAAACGCGCCGCCGCTCTCCTGGAACTCCACAAACACAAGGGCATCCCATACGATCCGGCTCAAGATGGGTTCGTTTTTTCAAAAGACGAAATCGAAGCCTGCGCCCAGCGCCTGATGCGTCTCAACCAATCGCGCCACATCGAACACGTGCTTTTTCACATGCAGCCGCCCATCCAGCACGCAGCCGCCCGCGCCGCCAGCGTTGCGGCTCTTTCGTGAGGCAATTCCCCCTTCATGCCGGGCTGTACAGATTACCTTGAAAAACGACGATCATGGTACGAAGCATGGCGAAAAGTCACCAGATACTTCTCTCTCTGTGCGTGCTCTGTTCCCTCACCGCCGCGACGGCCCAGCAATTTCCTTGGTGGGAGCGCCTGGTTGTCTATTACGGCGGCAAAACCGACAACACCCCGGTGCCCTCCATGAAGATGGGCAATCACATGCAAATGTCGCTCAAGGACAAGCCGCAGCCGGGAGATACACAGCGCGCCCGCCAGATCGTCGCCGCCGCTCGCGGCGTGATTGAGCATTACTCCGATGTCAACACCGCGCTTCGAGACGGCTACAAGCCGTTTCATCCCACCGGCAAACTCGGCGAAGAGGTCCACTACACCAACTATCGCTACGGCCGCCTCGAACAGCGCCATGTGAACTACGATC
Source organism: Bryobacterales bacterium (assembly GCA_963776805.1). GTDB lineage: Bacteria > Acidobacteriota > Terriglobia > Bryobacterales > Bryobacteraceae > Palsa-89. Next base: position 157,710 of record CAVZOD010000025.1, on the reverse strand, counting down.
GTCCGGGATCCATCCTGTACAAACGCACGCCGCAGGGCATGCAGGCCGTGGGAGTTATGTACACCGCCCCCGTGGATTCAACGCCGGAACATCTGAACGCGATCGCTCCACTGAGCATCGCGACATGGCACCGTCATGTGGATTTCTGCGGAGGGCCGCGAAGCTTGCCTCTCGCAGAGCAATTCGGGCCGCACGCGCAGTTTGGCCCGCAAGGAAGTATCCACACCGAAGAGGCCTGTAAGAGTGCGCACGGACTTTGGATACCAGTGGTCTTCGGATGGATGACTCATGTCTACCCCAACGCCAAGTCGCCCAATGATGTGTGGGCCGGCATGGACATGCACATGGATGCCAACACCGAATAAACATAATTCAGGCACCATCCCTGCTCGTGAGCAGTGTTCGCCGAGGGGGGCGTCCGCGTGGCTGCGGAAAAGCAGCCCTTCAATCGCGACTCCATGGGAGACTTTATGATTCCGCCAGAAAAGAGCGAGGCAGTAGCTCGCGGCCTGCGCGAAGCTTTCGGAGTAACCGAATTAGAAGACGTCCGCATAATCAAGGACCTCGCTTCCTCCCGGGTCTTTCGCATCGTCGTGCGAGGATCTCCATTCCTGTTGAAAATCAGCACCCGCACCAGCAATCCCGCCCTGCACTACGCAAGCATGAGGGCCGCGGCTGAAGCCGGCGTGGCGCCGCATGTCTGGTACTCGAGCGTCGAAGACAACGTTTCCATTGAAGATTTTGTGGAGGCGCAACCGCTTCCGCTATCGGAGGCATTAGTCCGGTTGCCCGCCGTGCTGCGCACCCTGCATGCACTCCCGCAGTTTGGCAGAGCTCCTTTCAACACCTCATGCACATTCCTGCTCAACAGCGGGCCTGCCTTGGACGGCTATCTCCAGAAGTTTCAGGCTGCGAACATTCTTCCAAAACCCGAATGCGAGGAGTTCTTCGCCCGGTATGCGGAATTGACCGCGGTTTACCCGCATGACGATGTGGAGATGGTATCCAGCCACAACGACCTGTTCAAGCCGGACAATATTCTTTTCGACGGACAACGCGTATGGCTGGTGGACTGGGAGGCTGCGTTCCTGAACGATCGCTATGCCGACCTGGCGGTGGTTGCGAATCAGCTAGTCACCAACGACGAAGAGGAAATGCTTTATCTTCAGAAATATTTTGCAGCAGCGCCCGACGAGTACCAGCTAGCCCGATTCCATCTCATGCAGCAGATCGCCCACTTGTTCTATGCCCTGGCCTTCCTCTTCCTCGGTTCGTCGGGCAAGCCGGTCGATTGGAGCGGAACCGTGCCCGAATTCAGCGACTATCATCGGCGCATGTGGGCGGGGGAAATCGACCTCGCGAATCAAGACGTGAAGATCGTCTACGGCAGGGTTCATTGGAATCAGCTCTTACAAAACGTACGCCAAGCACGATACAACCAGGCGCTCAGGATTGTTTCAGATCGGCATTCTAAATAACCCTATACAATCAGTCTTATGTCTGATTTGCGGCGTTTCGGCGTGGCCATTGAAGGCGATCTGCTGGACCAGTTCGATCAACTCATGGAGAAGAAAGGCTACACCAACAGGTCGGAGGCGTTCCGCGACTTGGCGCGTGCGGAGTTGGTTCGGGAGAAGGCGCAAAAACCCAACGCGGCCGTAGTGGGGACGGTCACCATTGTTTACGATCACCATGTCCGGCTCCTGAACGAAAAGCTCACCGAGCTACAGCACCAGCATCACAAGTGCGTTGTTTCGGCCCTGCACGTACACCTGGATCACGACCACTGCCTGGAGGTAATCGTGCTGCGGGGCAAGGCCAAGGATGTACAACAAATCGCCGATTCGCTCATCGCCACCAAAGGCGTTACGCACGGCCGCTTAATCGTCGCAGCGGCGGAATCGGGCCATCATCATTGGTGATCCGCTAATGCCGGTCGTGCCGATGCAGGTGCGGATGTGGATGCGGGGAATCATCGGCGTCATGGACATGCTCGTGAACCCGCACTAACCCGGTACGCTCCAGAAGAGCGACATCGTGCAAGACTTCGAGCGGCGTTCCCTGTCCCGCGAACCGTCCGCCCTGGAACACGTAGCAGCGGTCGGCAATGTCTTCCAAGGTGTCCAGATCGTGCGTGGCCGTGATCACGGTCTTCGAGCCGTTTTTCCAGGAACTGAGCAGCCCGATAATCTGGGCCTGGCTTAATGGATCAAGCGCCGCCGCCGGCTCGTCCAGAAGGAGCACTTCCGGATCGGTGACTAATACGGAAGCCAGCGCGACGCGCTTCTTTTCTCCGCCCGAGAGCCGGTGTGGCGCGCGATCCCGCAGGTGTGCCACGCCCATGGACTCCAGTGCCGCGTCCACGCGCTCGCGAATCTGCGCTTTCGGCCAGCCCAGTTGCAGCGGTCCGAAGGCCACTTCATCGAAGACGCTGGGATTGAAAAGCTGGATGTCCGGGTTCTGAAACACCAATCCCACGCGCCGCCGGAAGCTGAAGAAGAATGCCTCGTCCTGCAAACTCCGCTCTGTTACCGGTTCGCCGAAAAATGAGATGTCGCCTGTTTCGGGGAATGATAAGCCGGCCAGCAAACGCAGCAAGGTGGATTTGCCGGAACCGTTCGCGCCCAGCAAAGCGACGCGCTCGCCCGCTGTCACCTGCATCGACAGGCCATTCAGAGCGGGCACCTGATCATAACGGTAGGACACGTCGCGAACGCAGAACACTGTCTCGGCGGCGCCGCTCATCGGCCGAACCAGATTGCCGCGCAGGCCGCGCAGGCGAAGGCGGCGAGAGCTGCCCAGTCCTTCATTTCGAGAATCGGATCGTCGAGCAGGCGGACATCGCCACGAAAGCCGCGCGCTTGCATGGCAAGGTGTATCTCGCCGCTCAAGTGAATACTCTTGGTGAGCAACAATCCGGCGCCGGCGGCGGCCAGCCGTCGCCGGTCTGGTGGCGCCAGCACGCCGATCCAGCGGGCCTCGCGCGCTTCAAACATTTCCTGGGCGGTTTGCGCCAGCAGGAAAAGATAGCGGTAAGTCATTCCGGCGATGGCCACCAGTACCACCGGGACACGAAACCAGCGCAGCGCCCGCAGCAGTTGCGGCCAAAGTGTGCAAAGAACCAGGAGCGCGGCCAGAGTGGCGGCGGTTTCCGCGCGGAGAATCAGAAAAGCCGCGCTGCGAAGCCCTGCGTAAGATCCGGGTGTCAGGAAAATTGCTGGTACCGCTATCACACCGGTAAAGGCAAGCACAGGGATCCAAACCTGGGTAGCCAGAACGCGAACGGGAATCCGGGAGACCCTGGCCAGAACGACGCTCGCCGCCAGCAATCCGGCCAGCACGGACAGGTTACGCAAAGCGATGGCCGCAAATATCAGCAGCAGAATTCCCGCAAGCTTCACGCGAGCATCCAGGCGCTGCAATAAGGCCGGCAATTGAGCTGTTTCTTCGGCGAACAACGCTCGCCGCGGAACTTTCAACAAACTAAGGAGGGTCTTCTCGACGAAGTTTTTGCGGCGCTGCCGGCCGGGTTTTGAATCCTTCGTGAACCACCACAGCAGTGAGCCGAGGAAGATAATCAGTCCGACGCCAACGATCGCGGATAGCAGATATCCGAGTGATTCGCTATGAACAAAGGTTGGCGCGTATCGCGAGAGCGGCGCCCTCCACACGGTGGACAAGTGTTCCAAGCCGCGGGGGACGCGATTCGGTCCAAAATCCGACGGGCTCCATTCACCCCAGGCGGTTCCCACGGCCAGGATTCCCAACGGCGTCAAAACCAAGAAAACGCCGAGCGCCAGCCAGAGCTTCCAGGCAGCCGGCCAGAGCGCGCCATTGGATTGCGGCACGGCAGGATTCGCGCGATCGGGAGCATCGGGCGCGGTGAGACAGAGCAACGACGGGTCCACCTTTTGCAGCCAGGCTACCAGGCCGGAGGAAATTGCCAGCTCGGCCAGTCCGGCAATGCTGAGGTGACCGATCAACATCGCGGGAATGGAGATGCTGAGACCGTAGGGTGCATAGAGCGGCGCACCGGAAGCATCATGAAATAGTAGCGGCTGAATCCCGAATTCAATCGCCGCAAAAAGGGCCGCGACATTGATCGCGGTGTAACCGGCTAGGCCGGCGGCCAACACGCGTCTCCGGGAGCCAATGGATGCCCGGCGGCTCAACACCCGGTAGGTCCCGTATGCGACCAGCGAACCCACCACGGCCATGTTGAAACAGTTCGCGCCGATGGCAGTGATTCCGCCGTCGCCGAAGAAAACAGCCTGAATCACCAATGCGACGGAAATTGCCACGATGGATGCCCACGGGCCCAGCACAATACTCGCAACGCCCATGCCTACGGCGTGCCCCGTGGTTCCACCCGGCAGGGGCAGATTAAACATCATGATGACGAACGCGAACGCGGAGAACATCGAGAGCAGCGGAATCATGCGGGTGTTCAGCATTCGCTTCACGCGGTTCAGAGCCAGGAACCAGAATGGCGCGGCCGCGGCGAACAAGCTGGCGCAAGTGGATGGGCTTAGATAGCCATCGGGAATATGCATAACCTGCCCATCGGAAGGTTAACACGATTGTGCGTTTCGTGCGAATGGCCCCGGCCTACTTCGCTGGCGGCTGCGGCGCCTGCAATGGCTCAACCTGAACACGGATGCTCCCCGGAGTTACCCGATCCACAAGGATTCCCGGCGGCAGATCCAGCGAACGCGGTTGAAGCCGCAGCGTATACCAGCCGGGATGAAGCCCTCCCAGATCGAAACCGCCAACCAGAGTGCCGAGGCTGACCGAATCCATGATCCAAGGGCTGCCCCGAACTTGAATATCCAGCGTGTCGGCGGATTGCCTGGTGACCTCCATGCCTTTGGGCACGTTGCTGAATTCGATTGGCACGCTCAAAGTGCGAATGGTTGTGCCGGAAGCGAGGAACGACATCCACCAAAACAGGCCGGCCAATCCGAGCGCGGCGAATTTGAGACCGAGGTTCGCGACGAATAACCGGCGTATGCGAACTCCCATGGTTTCCCGCGGAGGGCGGAGCAAGCCTTCGAGAATCGCCGCGAACTGCGCCGGATCGGTCATGTGGCGAATATTTCCGCCGCCCATCAGCGTAACTTCCGCGCGCTCTTCGGAAACGGCCACCACCAGCGCGTCGCAGCGCTCGGCGAGTCCCATGGCAGCCCGATGTCGCGTTCCGTAGAATGCCGGGACGTCGCGCCGCTGTGTGAGAGGCAGCACGGCGTTCGCTCGGGTAAGCCGGTCGCCTTCGACGATCACCGCGCCATCGTGCAGCGGCGACGATTTCTGGAATATGGCTTCCAGCAGTTCGGACGAGATGGCCGCGCCGAGGGTGACGCCTCCGTCCAATAATTCGCCGATCGAGTCCCGGCGTACGATTACCAGCAATGCGCCCACGTTAACTTGCGCGAGCGCAAAGGACGCGCTGGCGATGGCGCGGCTGGTTTGAGAGCCCGTCCTTACAGGTTTCGGCCAGCGTTTCAAGGCGCTGTCCAGCCGCATGAAGGCGCGCCGAAGCTCCGGCTGAAAGATCAGCAGCAAAACCAGGACCGCCATGATGGCGGCTCCTTCCAGCACCCAGCTGGTCACCACCAAGTCCAGACGGCGCGCCAAAAGTGCCAACGCGTGCAGCCCCACCACACCCAACGCAATGCGCATGGCGCGAGCCGATCGCGCCCAGCGGAGCAAGGCGTAGAACGTTACAGCAAGGACGAGGAAGTCCGCGGCAATTTGCCAGCTAATAGCCCGCAGCATAATGATTGCCCAACCAACAGCGTAGCGTGGTTGCACTTCAATCACTGCGTGAAGCTAGCTGCCTCACCTGGAACAAGATCGTAATTCGTCCATAAGGCCGGCGCTTGTAAGGGGCTTGGAATGGGCCAACTTGCCATGTTCGTTCCGTGATTCACCTCGTGGCGCACGCACTCAGAGCCTGTCGGAGATAGAATGCGAATTTCGGTTACGGGGAGGGATGGATCTTCGTCTTAGAAAGCAATGAGGAGATTTCGAACCTGTTCGCTGGATCAGCCACTGTTGTTGGCGCCGTCGTTGCAGGATTGGCTTCCCGAAAAGCACTTGGGGCGATTTATCGCTGGCGTGGTGGCCGAATTGGACCTGAGTGAACTGCTGCGAGAGTACGAGCGCAAAGATGGCCGGGGAGCAATCGGCTACCATCCGGAAATGATGGTGCGGATATTGATATACGGATACGCGGTGGGGGTTCGGAGCTCACGAAACATAGAGAAGGCGACGTATGAGGACGTGGCCTTCCGCTACCTGTCGGCGGACCAGCATCCGGATCATGACTCGATTGCTGAATTCCGTAAGGTGCATCTGGAAAAACTGAGTGGGTTGTTTTTTCAGGCGCTGCAGTTATGCCAGAAGGCGGGGCTGGTGAAGTTGGGTCAGGTAGCTCTGGATGGAACCAAACTGGCGGCCAACGCGAGTCGACACCAAAGCCGGAGTTATCAGCGGCTCAGCGAGCAGGAAGCAGCGCTGGTGGCAGAAGTGAAGCGAATGCTGGAAGAGGCGGCGCGGGTAGACGAACAGGAAGATGAGCGGTATGGAAAGGGCCAGCGCGGGGATGAACTGCCGGCGGATTTGGCTACCGCGCAACAGCAGTTGGAAAAGATCCAAGCCGCCAAACGGGAACTGGAGCAAGAGGCCAAGCAAAGAGCCGAGCAAGCAGAACGAGAGAAGGCCGAACAGAACGGCAAGCCCAAGGATGGTGCGCAAAGGATGCGCTGGAGTCGAGCCAAGAGCGGGATGCCAGCCGAGCAGACCAAAGGGAATCTGACCGACCCAGAGTCCGGGCTGATGATCGATGGCGCGACCAAAGCCTTCGTGCAAGGCTATAACGCGCAAGTGGCGGCGGCAGGAGTTCCGCAGATCATCGTAGCGCAGACCGTGGTTTCCGACCCCACCGACCGGCAGCAATTAAAGCCGATGATGGAATTGGTCGAGCAAACTCTGGGGACGGTTCCAGAACTGACGACGGCGGATGCTGGGTACTGGAATGAAAGCAGCATCGCCGAGCAGCAAGCTAAGGGACGAAATCTGCTCGTGCCACCAGACCGCGGCGCCAACAAACTGACGGGCAAACTGGCTGTGAATGCGCCGCAAGGACCGGCAGCGCAGCAGATGCGACAAAGACTGAATGAGCCCGAAGATAAAAAGCGGTATCAGAAACGTGCCGGCATAGTCGAGCCTGTGTTTGGCATGATCAAAGAGACGCTCCGATATCGACGCTTTCTGATGAGAGGCTTGGCGCAAGTGCAAGGCGAGTGGGCCATCATCTGCACTGCCTTCAACCTTCTCAAACTGTATCGCTACGCGGCCTAGCGAGAAGCACCGCTCTGTTTCTAAATCGCGGTGACAACGATTTGTTCTTCCAGCGCCGTTTTTGCACGCACGCTTCGACTAATCGGCGTTGCCCGATCGACCACCCGCTCGCGAGGCTCAAATCCCACAAGATTTTGGTTGCTAGCTACACCAGCCAAGCTTTTTCACCCCGACAGGCTCCTCATGCGTGCCGCGTTCACACTCGTGTGAACGACCAGCTTATGTTCGCGCAATTGGAGGTGAGGTTGGCTACGCATTCCGGCCGTGATTGAATGGGTAGGGGTCGGAGCGTTTGAAGGAAGTGCATCGAGATTGGCGCGGGATGGCTGGGCTGGACGGCATTGTCCAAGACATGCGTTTTGCCGCGCGTGCGCTGCGGCGCAGCCCCGGGTTCACGTGCGTTGCGATCGCTACACTCGCGGTCGGCATCGGCGTGAACGCCGCGGTGTTTACTGTAACCAACGCCGTGCTCTTCCGCGGATTCCCGCATGTGGATGCGGACAATCGGATTCTCTACATCGGAACCAACCGCGGGCTCTCTTATCCTGACTTTCAGGACTGGAAAGCGCAGGCGAAATCCTTCGATGGAATGGCCGCTGTGGTTAACGGCGGCCTGCGACTTATCCTCAATGATACGGGCGGCGTTGCGGACGGTACTCAGCTAAGCGCCAACAGCTTTCAGGTACTGGGTCAGAAACCGATCCTCGGAAGGGATTTTGCGCCGTTCGACGCGGTGCCCGGCGCCCCTTCGGTCACAATTCTGAACTACAGTTTCTGGGAACGCCGCTATGGCAAGGATCCCTCACTCATTGGCAAAACAATCCGGCTCAATGGCAGTCCCACAACGGTGATCGGCGTCATGCCTCCGGGCTTTTACTTCCCTCATCACAGGGTGGATCTTTGGGTACCCCTGGTGCCGACTCCCGATCTTCGAAAGCGAGAGACGCGTGTTCTTTGGTTCGCCTTCGGCCGCATGAAGGAGGGCGTCAGCATGCGCAGCGCGCAAGCCGAAATGGACACTATCGGACGCCGCCTGGAAAACTTTTACCCGTTGACCAATCGAGAAGTCCATCTCCAGGTTTCGAATTTTCGCGAGTTCTTTGGCCCCGACGCTGCCGCGTTCTATGGCGCGATGTGGGGGGCGGTGGGTTTCGTGCTTCTGATCGCCTGTGCGAATCTGGCGAATCTGCTGTTGGCTCGGGCGATCGGGCGCGGCCGCGAGGTCTCCGTCCGCATTGCGCTCGGAGCCAGCCGGTGGCGCATTATCCGCCAGCTGCTCATCGAAAGCTTGATGCTCTCGATTATCGGCGGTCTGTTGGGCTGGTTGATCGCCATAGGAAGCGTGCGAGCGTATGATCTGTTGTCGCACCCTCCCAGCTCGTACGATCGCTGGGACTTCGCGATGGATTACCGCGTGGTGGCCTACCTGGCGGCGATTTCGATTGCGACCGGGTTGCTGTTCGGCCTCGCGCCTGCCCTTCGGCTCGCGAAACTGGATGTAAACGCCACGCTGAAGGATGGCGGCCGCAATGCGACCGGCGATCGGCGCGGAAAAGGTTTGTCCGCTCTGCTGGTAATCGGAGAAATGGCGCTGGCGGTTGTGCTGCTGGCGGGAGCGGGCCTCATGATACGCAGCTTTCTGAAGATCTACCAAGCTGATCTTGGCGTGAAAACGGCGAATGTCCTCACAGCCGCCGTGCGGCTGCCCGCTGCCCGATATCCTGGTGCACCGGCGCAGACCGCCTTCTTCGAACGGCTCACGACGCGGTTGAAGAGCTTGCCCGGCGTGGATTCGGTAGCCCTCGCCGACAGCCTTCCAGGACTCTACGCGCCGCGTCTTCCATACGAGCTCGCAGGTGCGCCACCGGTAGATGAGCGCAGCCGTCCAACGCTCTCAGCCGTGGTGGCCGGCCCGGGCTACTTTCGGACCGTGCGAGCATCGGTGCTCTCCGGCCGCGAGTTCAACGATTTTGACGGACCATCCGGAATTCCGGTCGCGATCGTGAATCAGCGCTTCGCGAGCCAGCATTGGCCGGGAGAGAACCCGTTAGGGAAACGGCTTCGGTTGTTCGACGGGAAAACGGCGGACGCGTGGCGGACGGTGGTCGGCGTCGCGTCGAATATCGTACAGAACGACGGAACCGGCCAGACGTTCGTGCCAGTGGTCTATGTTCCCTTCCGGCAAAAGTCCTCGGCGGCCATGGCGGTGCTCGCGCGGACCCGCGTTCCTCCGGGAAGTCTCGAATCAGCCTTTCGGCGTGAAATCCGCGCGATGGATTCCGAACTCGTCATCTATTCGGGCCTTGGATCGATCGAGGGCCCCAAGCTTTTGACGGAGAGCTTGACATTAAATAATTACTGGTCCAAAGGCGTCAATGCCGTTCTGTTCCTGATTTTTTCCGCGATTGCGCTCCTGCTGGCCGCGATTGGCCTTTACGCCGTCATCGCGCATTCGGTGAGCCGACGCACGCAGGAGATTGGAATTCGGATGGCGGTGGGCGCCACGGCGCGCGATATTCTCAGTCTCGTGTTTCGGCAAGGCATGCTTCCCTTGGGAATTGGCCTGGCTATCGGATTAGCCGCATCATTGGGCGTCGATCGGGTTCTAACATCGGAGCTGGTCGGTGTTTCACCATCGGACCCCGTCACGCTCATCGTCGCGGCCACCGTTTTGATTCTGGCTGCGATGCTCGGCTGTTGGATTCCGGCTCGCCGAGCCATGCGCGTGGATCCGATGGAGGCTCTGAGACATGAATGAGGCTTTGCGGCATGAATAGCATCGTTCAAGACATGCGCTTTGCGCTTCGCGGCTTGCGGCGCAGCCCCGGTTTCGTTCTAACCGCCGTGGCAACACTGGCCATCGGGATCGGGGTGAACGCCGCAGTTTTCACAGTAACGAAGGCTGCGCTATTCGCGGGATTTCCGATGGTGCGCGAAAATGACCGCCTCCTGTACCTGACCACCACCCGCTATTGCTGTGTCTCCTATCCCGATTTTGAGGACTGGCGGACGCAGGCGAAATCGTTCCAGGGCATGGCCATGGTTGAAGGCTTGCAGAAGACGCTGACGGATCACAGCGGCTTTCCCGAAATTTATTCCGTCACCGACGTCAGTGCCAATACCTTCCAATTGGTTGGACAGCAACCGATCCTGGGCCGGGATTTTACGCCGTCCGACGAAAGCCCCGGAGCGCCGCCGGTCGCGATTCTGAGCTATGGCTTCTGGGAACGCCGCTATGGCCGCGATGCTGGCATCATCGGACAAACTGTGCGGGTGAATGGAATCTCAACTACTGTGATCGGAGTGATGCCACGCTGGTTTTCGTTTCCCGAGACGCAAGATTTGTGGATGCCGATGGTGCGGACTTCCGAGCGGTCGAAAAGAGACAACCGCGAGAGTTGGTTTGTCTTTGGCCGGATGGCCGATGGTGCGAGCATTGAAAGCGCCCGCACGGAAATGGCGACCATCGGAAAGCGGCTGGAGGCAGCGTATCCGCAAACCGATCGGGCGATTGTTCCCGAGGTACGCAGTTTCCGCGATTTCTTTCTGGACCCGAACGAGACGCTGCTCTATGTCTCTATGCTGGGCGCAGTGGCCTTCGTGCTGCTGATTGCTTGCGCGAACCTGGCGAACCTGATGCTTGCTCGCGCGATCGGCAGGGCCCGCGAAATTTCGATCCGCATCGCGCTGGGCTCAGGCCGATGGCGTGTTATTCGACAGCTTTTGCTGGAGAGCGCGCTGCTTTCCACCTTGGGCGGACTCGCCGGCTGGTGGATTGCAAAATGGGCGGTTCGGGCGTACGAACTTGCTCCGACCCGGTCAGCCTGGAGAGTGCTCGATTACAGCATGGATTATCGTGTTCTCGGCTACCTCGTCGCGATCTCGGTGGTGACGGCAATTTTGTTCGGGCTGGCTCCGGCAGTGAGGCTCTCAAAACTGGACGTCTATGCGATTGTGAAGGAGGGCGGCCGGGGCGCAACTGGGGGCAGGGGTGGAAATCGTTTATCGGCCCTCCTGGTCATGGGAGAAACGGCGCTGGCCGTAACTCTCCTGGCGGGAGCGGGCTTGATGATCCGCAGCTTCTGGAACATCTATACCGCGAATATCGGCGTCGATCCAAGCAATGTCCTGGCAGCCGAGTTGGAGCTGCCGCAAGCAAAATATCCCGATGCGCGGGCTCAGAACTCGTTTGTGGATCGCCTCAAAATGGGGCTAGAGACCGTTCCGGGAGTGGAATCGATCTCGATGGCGAGCGGGCTTCCCACTGGGCGCGCCATGCAGCTTCCGTATGAGCTGCCTGATGCTTCTCCCGCCGCAATCGGTAAAGGAGCGCGACGTCCTACTGTCTCGGCGGTGACCGTTGGCTCGGATTATTTCCGAACGCTGGGAGCCACCGTGCTTTCGGGCCGCGAGTTTATTGCGTTCGACGGGCCCACCGGAATTCCCGCGGTGATTGTGAACCAACGTTTCGCAACGGAGCATTGGCCGGGTGAGAATCCGTTGGGCAAACGGCTTCGCGTCTTTGACGGAGACAAGCCGGACGCCTGGCGAACCGTGGTTGGCGTGGTATCGAATATCGCTCAGGATGATTTCACCCGGCAATCCTTCGATCCTTTGATTTATCTCCCTTATGAGCAAACGCCGCCGCATGCCGGAACCGTTCCAGCACGGTATGTCTGGATCATCGCGCGGACTCGCGTTGCGCCGGAGAGTCTCGGAAATTCTTTTCGGCGCGCTGCGCAGGCTGTCGATTCCGACGTGCCGGTTTTGACTCTCGCTGGTTTGCCGGGGATCTTAGCTTCCAACTATCGCGACACCGCCAAGGATGCAGTGCTCTTCCTGATTTTCGCCGCGATTGCGCTCCTGCTTGCATCGGTCGGCCTCTATGCCGTCATCGCGCATTCGGTGAGCCGGCGCACGCAGGAGATCGGAATTCGGATGGCGGTGGGCGCGACGGCGCGTGATATTCTCAAACTCGTGTTCCTGCAAGGAATGGTTCCGTTGGGAGTTGGTTTGACCATCGGATTAGCCGCGTCGTTTGCCGTCGATCGAGTTCTGAAATCGGAACTGGTAGGCGTGTCGCCTTCGGACCCGCTCACATTGACGGTCGCATCGGCCGTGTTGGTCCTAGCCGCCATGCTCGGTTGTTGGATTCCGGCGCGCCGCGCTATGTGCGTTGACCCGATGGAGGCTCTACGGCATGAATAGCATCGTTCAAGACATGCGTTTCGCCGTTCGCGGATTGCGGCGCAGCCCTGGGTTCACCACTACCGCCATCGCGACGGTTGCCCTCGGCATCGGCATCAACGCTGCCGTGTTCACGGTGACCAAAGCGGCGCTCTTCGCCGGATTCCCGATGGTCCCAGACAACGATCGCATTTTGTACATCAGTGGTAACGGTTGCTGTGTCTCCTATCCCGATTTCGAGGACTGGAGGGCGCAAGCGAAATCATTCACAGGAATGGCGATTGTCCACGGTGTGCGCAGAGTCCTCAGCGATCCCGGCGGTTTTCCGGAGAGCTATGACAGCACCGAAGTGAGCGCCGATACCTTCCGCGTGGTTGGCCAGAGACCGATCATGGGCCGCGATTTTACGGCGTCGGACGATATTCCTGGCGCGCCTCCAGTGGCCATGCTCAGTTACGGTTTTTGGGAGCGCCGGTTCGCGAAGGATCCAGCCATCGTCGGCCGGACCGTGCGGATGAATGGTCTGCCCACCACCATCATCGGCGTGATGCCGCGCGGCTTTTCCTTTCCGCAAAAGCAGGATCTGTGGGTGCCGTTGATGCGAACTCCGGAAGTTGAGAAGCGGGACAATCGCGAGACATGGTTTGTCTTCGGCCGCATGAAAGAGGGCGTCACCATAGCAAGCGCCCGCGCGGAAATCGAAACCATCGGACGCCGGCTGGGCAAAGCCTACCCGCTGACCAATCAGGGGAGAAATTTGGTTCCCCGCGTGGATAATTTCCGCAGCTTTTTCATTGAGCCGAACGAAACCCCCATTTACTGGACCATGTGGGGCGCGGTCGGCTTTGTGCTCTTGATCGCCTGCGCGAATTTGGCGAATTTGATGCTCGCTCGCGCGCTGGGCCGATCGCGCGAGATCTCGGTCCGCATCGCACTCGGCGCGGGACGCTGGCGGATCATGCGGCAGCTTTTGGTGGAGAGCGTGATGCTCTCCGGCCTGGGCGGCGTTTTGGGATGGTGGATCGGCAAGTGGGGCGTTCACGCCTATGCGCTTGCGGATCGGGGACCGGGCACTTGGTCCTGGAGGATCCTGGACTACTCAATGGACTATCGGGTTCTTGGATACCTGATCGCGATTTCCATCGGAACGGCGTTTCTGTTCGGTCTGGCTCCGGCGCTGCGGCTTTCGAAACTCGATATCAACGCCACCCTCAAGGATGGCGGACGCAGCGCCACTGGTGGCGGACGTGGGCGATATTTATCGGCGCTCCTGGTGGCCGGAGAAATGGCGCTTGCCATCGTGCTGCTGGCCGGGGCCGGCGTGATGATTCGCAGCTTCCTCAACATCTATAACGCCGATCTCGGCGTGAGAACGGGCAACATCCTCACGCTTGGCTTCAATCTGCCAGAAGCGAAGTATCCGAATGCTCAGGCCCGCGCTTCGTTTTATGATCGCGTCAAAACGAGTCTGGAAGAAATCCCAGGCGTGGAATCGGTCTCCATCACCCGCGCGCTTCCGGAGGCGGGCTCAGGCCACCTTCCCTACCAGCTCGATGGCACTCCGGACGTGGATGAGCAAAGCCGCCCCACCCTTCGGGACTTGACCATCGGAGCGGATTACTTCCGGACACTCGGCGCGGCGGTACTGTCCGGGCGCGAGCTCAACGCGTTCGATAACGCTACCGGCGTGCCGGTGGTGATCGTCAACCAGGAGTTCGCGAGCAAGTTTTGGCCGGGAGAGAACCCCTTGGGAAAACGCCTTCGCGTCTTCGAAGGAAAAACGCCGGGACCGTGGCGGAGCGTGGTGGGCGTTGTCCCCAATATCATTCAGGACACCCGGCTGGGGACCAGTCCCTTGATTTATTTGCCGTATCGGCAAAGACCGGAGCCGGGCATGGAAGTGATCGCGAGCACGCGCGTCCCTCCGGGAAGCCTCGCAACTGCTTTCCGGCGCAAGATGCAGGCGCTCGATTCCGACCTGCCTTTATTCGGGCCCCTCACTCTCGATGAACGCTTGGAGGGGATCTATTGGACCAGCGGACTGGACGGCGTTCTGTTCCTGATTTTTGCCGCAATCGCGCTCCTGCTGGCGTCGGTGGGACTATATGCGGTGATCGCGAATTCGGTGAACCGGCGCACGCAGGAGATTGGAATCCGGATGGCGATCGGCGCAACGGCGCGCGATATTCTCAACCTCGTATTCAGGCAAGGCATGCTTCCGTTAGCAATTGGCCTGATCGTCGGACTGATCGCATCGTTGGCCGTCAATCGCGTCTTGCAATCGGCGCTGGTACATGTTTCACCCCAGGACCCGATCTCGCTCACCGTCGCATCCACTGTGTTGGTGTTGGCCGCCGTGCTAGGTTGTTTGATACCGGCACGCCGCGCCATACGCGTCGATCCGGTGGTCGCCCTCAGGCATGAATAATCAAACTCTGAACGTTCGAAAAATTCTGGTTCCAATCGCATTCCCGGATATTTCCACGCACGTGGTGCAGCAGGCCGCGTGGCTGGCGCGGCGCTTCCATGCCGAGATCATCCTGCTGCACGTAGTGACGCCTCTCAGTTATCCGGCCGGATTGCTGGAAAGCGGGCACCAGATCACGGCGCGGGATCTGCACGCGCACATCGTTCAACAGGCGCAGAAAGATCTGGATGAGGCGCTCGGGCCGGAGCTGGATGGAATTGCGGTCACTCGATTATTGCTTCGAGGCGAACCGGCGCACGAGATTGTGAAGACCGCCCGCGATTATGAAGCCGACCTGATCGCGCTGTCAACGCGCGGCTCCGGCACGCTTTACCGGCTTCTGCTCGGCTCAGTGACCGCCAAGGTGTTGCATGAAACCGATTGCCCGGTCTGGACCGGCACTCACCTGGAACAGACGGCCGCCGCCGAATTC
The DNA here is from genome assembly GCA_963776805.1 of Bryobacterales bacterium. Lineage (GTDB taxonomy): Bacteria > Acidobacteriota > Terriglobia > Bryobacterales > Bryobacteraceae > Palsa-89. The sequence continues at coordinate 142,261 of CAVZOD010000025.1, read as the reverse complement.
TCAATTCGCCGGGTTCTCTGCTCAGTGGACTTGAGCCCGCACAGCCCTCACACCGTGTCGCTGGCGGCCCAGATGGCTGCCGCCGTTGGTGCGGCGCTTACACTGGTCCACATCACGGGCAGCGTGGACATCTTCGGCCCCGGCGGATCGCATGTTGACCCGGTGTGGAAGGAGCAGATCGTCGGCTTCGCCACCCAAGAGATCGCGAAACTCCAGCAGGAGCTGGGCACCAAAACCGATGTCATCATCGACAGCGGAAACGTCCCGGAATTGTTGAACCGGGCGGCCGAAACATCGAAGGCCGATGTCCTGGTTATTGGACACCTTCCTGGACGCAGCCATTTGGGAGACAACGGCAGCGGCTACGGGATTATTCGGGAGTCGCACGTTCCGGTGCTCAGCGTTTGAGAGAATGCCCGGGATTACTTGCCAAAACGAATTGTCAGGTCGATCCGCGGGTCGCGCCGCGAATCGAACTTGCTCAGGTTTCGTTTGTGGCTCCGCAGTCCGTCATATTCAGCGGAGAGCTTGTAATCGATGTCGCCGTTCAGCCCGGCGAAGTGGTATTTGCCGTCAGCTTGAGTGATGTAGGAACGAATCTGAAATGTCGAACCGTTTTCGATTTGGACCGCGGCATGGGCCAGGGGACGCGAGTGTTGGTCTGTCACTTGGCCTTCCACCATGCGCGTTGACGGCTGCGCGGCCAGCGCACCGAGAGTTGCGAGAAGTAAGATAGCGAATCGCAAGATGTTTCAAGCCTCCCGCGATGATCCCTATATCCAGTAAACTCCGGCTGCATCTGATTTACAATCCCTTCGAGACGGTAGGACGCACGGGAAGCCAGAGCAGCCAGAAGATGGCCAGTGCCAACAGCTCGCAAGGCAGCAGGTACAGCGGCCATGGCCCCAAAAAATTCAGAAGGGAAGTGCTCGCCGGCTTGTTGCACAGATACATATAGTTGGTCTTAAAGACGGCGTTGAAGATCCCGATCGCCGCGGCATACGCATTCAGTGCGGCGAATACCTTCCAGGGCGAGCCTGGACGCGGTCTGGCTTGGCGGCTCCACAGCAGCATCAGCGGGCAGGCGACCACCATCCCGTGCGCGACGAAAAAATAGACGGTGGGATAAGACGCCGGAGGCGCCCACAAGTCGGGGGTGAGCAATGCCATCGCAGCTCCGCCCATGCCGCAGAAGTAGGTGATTTCGAATGCCAGGGGATTGAGAGTGAACAGCGCCAGAACGGTGAGCCACAGGGTGACGTCGCACAGCTGCAATGGAAGTCCAGCAGGAAATCGCAGCCCTCCAGAGTGGAAATTGTATGCGTACCACCCGAATTCGTTCAGCGCCAGAAACGTAGCGAGGGCGTAACGAATCGCGCGTGCGGAGGCTTGGCTTCGCCGCGACGCTTTGGAGATCAGCAGCGCGACAGCCGGGACTGACGCCAGAATCAGGAGATGTACCGGCCCGAATAGTTGAAAGTGGCTGTTCAAACTCTTGAGCCTCAACTATATCGTTGCGCGTGGCCATGGCGGCTCGCACCCGGCATTTGTGCTGCATAATCGCCGTGTTCGATGGAGGATGCGGACGTTCCAACCAGGCTGTTGGATTATATTTGTGCGCAAGGTCTGATGAGCGCGTGCGCGGTGCTGCTGGTAGCCGGTCGAGAGGGGGCGGAGGCGAATAGCGCGCGGTGGATAGCGGTTCGATGCCGGCCGCCGATGGAAAATTTCAGGCGGCGATTCGCGTGAGCTGGGCGGGAATCTGTGCCGCTGCACCGGATATCGGCCGGCCCGCGACGCGGCGGGAAAGTTTCTCGATGGGCTGTCGTGCCCGGCGCCGAAAAGCGTGCGGGAGGTACGCGTCAAAGGCTCAGCCGGCTATCGCTCTGCCAGCCTGGAAGAACCATGACGATCGGCGAATTTCACAGCACTTCCAAATCAGGATCGACGCCCCTGGCCGGCTTTCCGAGATCGTCGATATGCGCGCGGACCAGGTCGATATCGGCCGGAGCGGGTTCCAATTGCAGGTACTTCGTCATGTGTTCCTTGGCGCCCGCAACATCCCCCTTGGCTTCCAGAATGCGGCCCAGCACGTACTCTGCTCTGGGCCGTTTCATTTGCGGATCTAAATGGATGGCTTCTTCCACGCTCTTCTGCGCACCGTCCAGATCCTTCAATTCATAGCGCGCCACCGCCAAATGAAGATAGATCTCCGGATAGGGATGCTTGGAATCTTCTTTGATCAACCCTTCGGCGGCGGTGGCCGCGCAGTTCCAATCCTTAGTCTTGATGCACAGACGCGCCAGAGTCATGCGCGGTTGGAGCATCTTAGGATCGTCCTCAATGGCGTGTTCATACGCCGCGCGAGCCTCGGGCAATTTGTTGAGACGCTCATCGATCACGCCCAGTCCGTGCCACGCCTGCCAGGCTTTGGGAGAAGCGGCCACCACGGCTTCCAGGTGGCTCGCGACATCCGGCAGGTTCTGGGCGTCCATTGCCTTGATGGCCGCCTTCCAATCGCCCTTCGCGCGTCCGGAAATGCCGGTTTCCGAAACGTTGAGCGTATATGGATCCGCAACTGAAGGGTAAATCGTTATGGGCGGAAGCTGGAACGTGGTATGGATGGTGTCGATGCCGGAAACTTCCACGACGCTGGAGGAAAAACCGGTGTGGGTAGCGCGCAGCACACAGTTGCGCGCCTCCAGCGGGTCGATGTCCATGCGCCAGATGTATTCGCCCTTTTTGTTGGTAATCGGGCCCGGCGCCGATCCGTAGGCGTCACTGCAGACCCGTTCAATCGCAACCACGGGCGGCACGGAGCCATCCTCCATCACGACTTTGCCGTGCAAAATGATCGAATAAGTGTCGGCGGCGGCCGATTGGATGAAAACAGAAACGGACGCGAGCAAGACGCCTAGGAAAATTCTCCTAAGATCCATATAATCTCCAGGCTAACTCCAGCGTTATATCACAAATCCGGCTGGCCTGGCGCAGCGCGCTGTGATATTCTATGGCAGCTCAGAATATGACCGCGCGTCACACCATACTTGCGTTGGCGGTCCTCGGCGCCGCTTGTCCCGGGTGGGCTCAGCAATCCTGCGAAAGCCTGGCATCCATGGCGATCCGCGGCGTCACCATTACCTCCGCCGCGTCCGTTACGGCCGGTTCTTTCACGTTACCCGTCGCAACGCCGGGTGCCTCAGTTCAAGTTCCTGATTTCTGCCGCGTTGCGGCGACCGTAGACAAAGAAGTCCGCATGGAGCTGTGGATGCCGCGGCAGTGGAATCACAAACTGCTTGCGGTGGGAAACGGCGGACTGGCGGGTTCCATCAGTTATGCACCAATGGTGAAGCCCTTGCAGCAGGGCTACGCCACCAGCAGCACCGATACCGGCCATCAAGGCAAGGGAACTGACGGCGAATGGGCGCTGGGAAATTACGAACGCATCGTGAATTTTGCCGATCGCTCGACGCACCTGATGGCGGAGACCGACAAAGTGATCCTGCGGGCGTTTTACGGCGCGCAACCGGCACACGCGTATTTCAGTGGATGCTCCCAGGGCGGACACGAAGCGATGATCGAGGCGCAGCGGTATCCAGCCGATTTTGACGGCATCATCGCGGGTGATCCGGCCAACAACTGGACGCACCATTACATCGGCGGCCATCTCTGGATCGCGATGGCGATAGATGGCGACGGGTACATCCCAGCCAGTAAGATTCATATCCTGGCGGACGCGGTCAACGACAAGTGCGACGCGCTGGATGGCGTCAAGGATGGCGTGTTGAACGATCCGCGGCGCTGCAATTTCAACCCCGAAACATTGCTGTGCAAAGGGTCGAACACAACAGAATGTTTCACACGCGAACAGGTGGCGGCGGTGGAGAAGATCTGGTCGGGTCTGCGCACTCCCGATGGCCAGGTGATCTATCCCGGTCTGGTGCCGGGCGGCGAAGATGGCCCCGGAGGCTGGGCCGGCTATGTCACCGGAAGCGCGCCGGGTAAAGGGCGCCATGCCGGTCTTGGACTTCCGTTTTTCAAATACATGGTATTCGACGACCCGAACTGGGATTACAAGACTTTTCGCTTCACGGCCACCGGCGGTTTCGATAGCGATATCGACTATACGGACGCGAAACTGGGAGCTTTGTTCAACGCGGTGAATCCCGATCTCAGCGAGTTCAAAGCGCGCGGCGGAAAGCTGATTCATTATCACGGCTGGAGCGATCCGGACATTACGCCGCTGAACAGCATCAACTACTACCAAAGCGTGACCAGGGCCCAGGGCGGCGATGTGCACGGATTGCAAAATACGCTGGAGTTTTACCGGCTCTTCATGGTGCCCGGGATGTGGCATTGTCAGGGCGGACCGGGCGCCACGAATTTCGACATGATCGAGCCGCTGGACCAGTGGGCGGACAAGGGCGTTGCGCCGGTGAAAGTAATCGCATCGCATTTAACGAAGGGCGTCGTGGAGCGGACCCGGCCGTTATGCCCATACCCGCAGGAAGCGCAGTGGACGGGCCAGGGAAGTACGGACGACGCGGCGAACTTCGTGTGCGCTTTGCCGAAGCAATAGCCGGGAATCAGCCGAGGTTCGAGCGACACGCGCCGAGCGACGAGGGTATCCCGGTCGGCTCTATTGCGTCACGTTGACCGTTGTAGCCAGGCGCGCATCCGCCGACGAGCCGCCCACCATGATGCGGATGGGTTCCTGCTCCACAACGAAGCGGCCGGCGTGGTCATCCCAATAAGCAAGCGAATCAGCCTGGAGCGTCATGCGAACGGTTTTGGTTTGGTGCGGTGCAAGCGACACGCGTTCAAAGCAGCGCAATTCTTTGAAGGGCCGCGTTACTTTCGATCCTTGATGCGTGACGTACATCTGCACTACTTCATCGCCGGCCCTGTCGCCCGAGTTCTCTACGTCCACACTGACCGTCGTTTCGCCATTGTGCGCGATAGAAGCAGCGCTGGTTTTCAGGTTCGTGTAGCGGAACGAGGTATAGCTCAAGCCGTAGCCGAACGGGTACAGCGGATCGTCTTTGAAGTACATGTAGGTGCGGCCGTGGCGGAGATTGTAATCGCGCATGGGCGGTAACTGATCAAGCGATTTGGGCCACGTCACCACCAGCCGCCCCGCCGGATTGTAATCGCCAAACAGAACATCTGCGATCGCGGTGCCGGCTTCCTGAGCATTCTGGCTCATCTCGATCACTGCGGGAGCATGCGCGTTGGTCCAATTGATGGCGTAGGGAAAGTCCGCGAGCAGAACTACGATGGTGCGCGGATTGGCCGCGTAAACATCCTTGATCAAATCTTCCTCTTCGAGTGTGATCGACCTGCGGTCCGAGTTTTCCATGCCGTCGCTGGGCGTTTCGCAAAAGGAATTGTCCGAATCGAAATTGGCAATGATGGAGGCGCGGTTGCACGTGGGATCGTTTCCCACGAAAACAATAGACACGTCCGATGATTTGGCGGCCGCGCCGATATCCGTCATGAATCCCGCGCCCATATTGATCTTGACGGCCGGGCCAAGCTTCCTGCGGAGGCCATCGAGCGGCGAAACGGCGTCGGGCGGCTCTCCGCTATACAAGCCCAGCAGCACTCTGTTGGCACGCGGACCGTAGACGGCGATGGATTTGATTTTGCCGCGGTCCAGCGGGAGCAGGCTGCCTGCGTTCTTTAATAGAACGATACTTTCGCGCGCTACCTGCAGCGCCACAGCCTTGTGGGCATCGGTCTGCCAGGGCTCTTCGCTCGAATCCGATTTGGCGTAAGGCACCATGGCCGGCGGATCTAACAATCCGAGCCGAAGAACCACGCGAAACTTGCCGCGCAGCGCGGCATCGATGTCACTCTCGGCGATCGCTTTCGATTCCAGCGCCTCGCGTAGCCCGTCCTGGTAGCCGTCCAGAAACTGGTTGACGCCGTTCTTGATACATGCGGCCACCGCCTGCTGGATGTTCGGAAAATAGCGGTGCTTGGTCACCATGTTGTGAACCGCGCCGGCATCGGTGGAAACGATTCCATGGACGCCCCACTCGCCGGCAACCATCTCTTTCAAGATCGGATTCACGGTCATAGGCACGCCGTTCCAGGCATTGTAGGAAGCCATATAGGAGCCGGCGCCTCCCTGAAGGAAAGCCATGCGAAACGGAACCGAATAATATTCGCGCAACAATCGCTGGTCGAAATCGGAACTGGAGCCGTAGCGGCCGTTCTCGTTGCTATTGGCCAGGAAGTGCTTGAGCAAGGAAGCCACGCGCCAATACTTAGGATCGTCCCCCTGCATGCCTTTGGCGAAGGCGGCGGCCATGGTGCCGGTAAAAAAAGCATCTTCGCCGTAGGATTCATCGATGCGGCCCCAGCGAGGATCGCGCGCCATGTCCGCATTCGGTCCCCACACGATCAACGGCTTGCGCTGGTATTTGTCTTGATGATTGTAGAGCCAGCGCGCCTCCACTGCCTGCACCTCGCCCGCCTTGTGAATGAGGCCGGCGTCCCAGGTTTGCGCCATGCCCACCACCTGCGCGAACTGCGTGGTAGGCACTGCTTTTTGGCCGCCCAGTCCGCCCAGCGGGCGCTGCACCAAGCCATGCAGTCCTTCCGAACTGCCGGCATCGGGGATTCCAAGACGGGGTACCGCCGTCGTGGTCCCAAGCGCCGCGATCTTCTCCTGCGACGTCATCAACGACAGAATGTTCGTGATACGCGCTTCGCGATCGAGATCAGGATTTTGAAACGGATATTGATACTGGGCGCACGCGGGAACGGCCCAGCCCAGTGCAATCAGCAATCCGAATCTGGCTGATGGCATTCACTCAGCCGAGGTCGGGGATATTCAGCATGGCATCGTTGAAGCGATTGGTGAAGTTGGCGACGCACACGGCGAGCGTCAGCTCCACAATCTGGTCGTCGCTGAAATATTGCTTCAATTCATCCAGCGCCGGAGGCCGGATGGCGGAAGCCCCACGCGTCACGCGCTCGGCGTAGAGAATCACTGCTTTCTCCTGAGCGTCGAAGATGGGGCTGCGATGAAAGAAGGCCAGTGCCTTGATCTGTTCGTCGGTCACGCCATTCTTTTTTCCGGACGCGGAATGCGCGCGGAAACAATATTCGCAACCGTTGATGAGCGAAGCTTTCAGATAAGCCAGCTCTTTGTATTTTCGCTCCACGGTTCCATGTTCGATAACGGCGGTGTAGAACGGCAGAAAATGCGAGAAGGCTTCGGGCATGCGTGCCATGGTGCCGAAGAAGGCAGGCACCTTGCCGAACCTCTGCGTCATGTTTTCAAGCGTGGGTTGAACTTCGGGCGCGGCGTTTTCTTTCGAAACCGGACTGATGGGCGTGGCTGTTTCCATTGCTGTGGGCATAAGGTCTCCTCAATCGATCTTACTTGGTGGATTGTAGCAGCGCCAGGGCCTGAGGCATGGGTTGGTAGTCCCGATAGGTGTCGTTCTCATCCGAGTTTTCGCTAAAAAAACCTAAGGCATTGGCTCTCACGCTCACATTGAACACCTTGGGCATCCAAATATCGCCGGCCACCGGCTCCTGCTCCAAATAGAATTGCGTGCCAGGTGAGACCTTGGCCAGGAATCCGTAAAAGCTGACCGGTTTGATCACTTCGGCTTGGACCTTCACCCACTGGTATGTGGCTTTGTCGATCCAAAGCTTCCCCTTCATCCCCTTCAGAACCCGGCCTTCATGATCGCTCGGCTCATATCCCGGCTTCGGCTCCGCATCCAGCACCCAACAATCGTGCCCGTCTGCGTCCGCCGAGCCGGTAAGTTTGAACTGAAACGCATCCACCATTTCCTGGAGCATCTCGTGATTGTGCTCGTTCTCCCGCCGGTACTTCTCGATGCGCCTGGCCCGCTCCCGTTGGGATTCGTACTGCCTTTTTTGCGTCACTCTTTGCAGCTTCCGTTGCTCTTCGGCCTTCTGCTCGCGCGTCAAGGCTTGATCGTTGACAGACGTAACAAGGTTATAAGGGGACCCATCGATCATCAGCACGCGATACGTTTTCGACATACGCGGAGCCTGATGTTTGCTCTCCACATCGCGTTCTAAGTACGAATATTTTGAAGCCGCTGCCCAGTCGGCCTTGGTGGCCGCGACGGATTTGCGGATAATCTGTTCGGGATTGGGCGGCGTAGCAGCCAGCGACAATGTCCCTGCAGCCACTAATGTTACGGATAAGAATAATGTACGTCTGACCATGAATCCCCGTTAGTTAGACGCGCCAAACGCTATCCATCGCGGGATTTTGGGTCACTTTTTATTTGCCTTCCAGGCCCTGTGTCAGCTCGATACGCGTGCCCACCGGATCGGTGATGAACGCGATCTTCAATCCTATGGCCGGGATATCGCGCACCGGCATGTCGAACTTGATTCCGTCGGCGTCCAGTTTTCTGGAGAACGCGTCCAGGTCCTTGATTTCGAATCCGATGTGATCCAGAGTGCGGCCCTTGGTGGGCGCCGGCGCTTCCTTGGCCTTCAGAAAGTCCACTTCACCGCCGGGGATTTTCGCCGCGGGCAGGTTGCGGCGCGTGGTGGCCTCGGCGCCAAAAGTCTTGACGTACCAGGCTTGCAGAGCGGCGGGATCGGTGGTGGTCAGATGGATGTGATGGAACACCACGGGCTCAGCGATGGAAGGGTCCTCATTGAATTCCACGCGCACCTGGTCCGGGAACGTCACCATGATCTGCTTGTTCTTCTCGAGGTCGAACACGATGGGGATGTTGGCCGCGGCTAGTTTGGCTTTCAGAGCGGCGTAATCCTTCACCAGGAAGCCAATGTGATTGGCGGTGGAACCGTTGGAGCCTTCGGTGGCGTTCGCCTTGGTGACAATGATGAAGATTCCGGGCAGCTTCACTAGATTCAGGGGACCGGACTTGGAGGTGGTGGCGCCCAAGACGTCCACCCAGACTTTGATTTGCGCGTCGGGATCGGGCACAGTCAAATGAATATGTCCCAGAGAAACTCCCGCGTCATTCGGAGGCGCGAGCTGAGCGAACATGGTGGCGGCAGAGGCCGCGAGCAAACAGAGCCATCGCATGCGGGCTATCGTATCACGATTTTTCAACCGTGGATTGCTGGAATAGCTTGTGCAATTCCTCTTTTGATTGCTCCAGAACGCGCTTCTGTTTGGCGGATAGCGTGTGACCGGCGCGGTTGATGTAGAAGTTCAGCATCGACATGGCTGATTGCAGCGCGGAGCCCTTGCGGCGCTTGCTGGCTTCGGCGGAATGCTTGAGCGAAGCGGCGATGCGCTTGGGGTCGCTCCAGGTAAACACGCCTTCGTCCAGGTCCAGAGCGTTGCTCGTTTCGGTGACATGCTGGGACCAGCGTTTCGTGGGCATCGCCAGGCTCCTGTTGGTAAGACGCGCGGGCGGTGTGATTTTAGCCGTGCACTGCCGCGAATAATAGAGTGAAGCATGGTCGCGTCAGAACAGGAGCGGTTTCAGGCGCTGGTGGAGGAGCACAGGAAGATCCTCTACAAGGTGTGCCGCTCCTATTGCAGGAACCCGGGCGACCGGGACGACCTGGCGCAGGAAATCATCGTCCAGCTCTGGCGATCGTTTGGCGCGTTTGACGACCGGGTGCGCTTCTCCACCTGGATGTACCGGATCGCGCTCAACGTGGCGATCTCGTTCTATCGGCGGGAGAGTGTTCGGACGCGGCATGTTGTTCCCGGCAGCGGGCATTTGCTCGAAGTGAGCAATGAAACCGGAAGCCACGCGGAAGAACTCCAGGATTTATATCAGTGGATCGAAAAGCTGGATCCGCTCCACAAGGCTCTGGTGATCCTCTATCTGGATGGGAACAGCTACCAGGAGATCGCCGACATCCTGGGAATCAGCCAAACGAATGTTGCGACGAAGATCAGCCGGCTGAAGGAGACGCCGCGGCGGGAGGCGGGAGCGAAATATGGATCTCGATGAACTGAAAGAACGGTGGGCCGAGCACGACAGAAAGCTGGATCGAAGCATTCGCCTCAACCTGCAGGTGCTGCGGGAAACCTACGCCAGGCGGGCCCGATTCGCTTTGTGGCGCTTGGCAGTGATGCTGGCCGCCGGAGCGCTCTTCATGCTGGCGGTGATTGTTTCCCTCGGCCGTTTCATCGCGCTTAACTTCTGGATGCCACGGTTTGTGTGGTCGGCCGTTGTATTGGATCTGATGGCGATCCCGGTGCTGGCGGCGCTGATCGCGCAGATCGGGCTGGCGTTAAGCATCGATTACGGCCAACCGGTGGCCGTGATTCAGAAGCGCCTGGAAACGCTGCGAAAGTTACGAATCCGCTACATCCAGTGGATCTGCCTGACCGGGGCGATGACCTGGGCGCTCATTTTTGTCGTCCTCACGAAAGCGCTTCGTTTCGACACCCATTGGATCGTGATCAATGTGGCCATTGGAATCGCCGTGCCCGTACTGGTGATCTGGGTCTTTCGGACATTTGCACCCTGGATGAGCCCGCGGTTTCTCAAAGAACTGGCCGGTTACAACCTGAACGCCGCCTCGGGGTTTATGGCCACGCTGGCGGAGTTCGAGCAGGATCATTCACCCCAGGAACGTTCGAGCATGCGCGAATACTCGCCGGAGGAATAGAGCTCGAAATGGAAGTCGCGCGAGGTGAGCGGGGTGAAATCGCACTCGCTCTGCTTGCTTTGGAAAACTTGATCGGCGAAGCGGAAATAGGAGCGGACGAATTCGTCCGAAAGAACTTCGCGCGGCGGCGCGGCGGCAAACAGGGTGTGCAGTCCGAGCGCGCGGCTGAAGATGGATTTGTAGTCGGCCACGCCCCATTTGCGGAGCTTGGCTTGGACGCCGGTGGGCGGATCCTGGATCAGCAGCCCGGCGAAACTCTGAAAACAGATGCCGCGGGGTAGCGCGGTTTGATTGCGGTCGGCAAATTCCAGGCACTGCTCAATCCAGCGCGCCAGATCTTTTCCGACGTAAAAGAGCATGCGAAGCTCGGAGTAGCGTCCATCGAGAAGGGCGCGGTCCAGGTCGTCGCGGGTTGCTTCCCCTTGAGGCAGCAAGCCTTGCAGCTTCAAATTGGCGCGGGAGCTTTCCACCAGCTTGCCGGGGCCGCCGGCATCGGCAAAGGGATGAAGAATCAACGGAGGGAGAGTCCGAACGATGCTCTGCGCCAGGGCCGGCGCGGTTCCAAAAGACGATTCAGGTGTCATATCTGACCTAAGTATGCGGACTTACTTCCGCACGGTCAGTAGTACCTTGGCTTCAATTGTTTGGTTCCCCCGGAGCACCTTGACAAGTACTTCCTGGCCAGGATGACTGGCCCGTAGCGCGTACGTGAAATCGTACAGGTTTTGTATGGGTTTGCCGTCGAACTCGGTGAGGATGTCGCCGCCCTTTAGACCGGCTTTGGCGGCGGGGGAGCCGGGCCTTACGTCGGCGAACCTTACTCCATTGGGTAGTTCGGTGAAATCGGGGATGCTGCCGAAATCGGGGCCGTAGCCGCCGCCCGATCCTCTACCCGAATGGGGATTGGCGACTTCGCCGGGAGGCTGCGTCTCGGCCACCCGGACGAATTGCGGGCGTGGCGAGCCATCGATCAAGTGATTGGTTACGTCGGCCACCAGATCCAGCACGCGGACGGCATCGGGGGCATTGATCTTGTCCCAGGTGTCGCTCGGCTTGTGATAGTCGGCATGCAGACCCGAGAAGAAGAACAGCACCGGGATCTGTTTGGTGGTGAAGGACGTGTGATCGCTTGATCCGTACCCGGCCTTTTCGCTGAGATCGGCATCGAAGTTATGCTTGGGCGCCAGTTGCTTGAGCAACGCTGAAAAGGTGTTTCCGGTGCCGACACCGCCGATGTAGATTTTGTTGTCCCGAACGCGCCCGATCATGTCCATGTTGATCATGGCGACGTCATTTTTGAGCGGCAGCTCGGGATGATTCACGTAGTAACTGGAACCAAGCAGTCCAAGCTCTTCGCCGGCGAAAGTCATGAAGAGAATGCCACGCTGGTGTTCGGGCTGGTGCGAGAACAAGCGGGCCAGTTCGATGACCCCGGCGGTACCGGAAGCATTGTCGTCCGCGCCGGGATGAACGGTGCCAGTGAGCGAGGGGGCGAGCGAGAACTGTCCGCCCAGACCGAGATGATCGTAGTGCGCGCCGATCACGACGTACTCGCTGGTTTTGCCGGGCAGGTAGGCGGCGACGTTATGGACCGTTTTGATTTCCCGGGTGATGTCGACATCCAGATCGAGGTGCAGTTTTTCAGGCAGGGCGAACGATTCCGGATGCAGGTTCTTATCTATGCCGCTCTCAATGGCTTCCAGGTTCTTGCCGTCGAGAGCCAGCCATTGGTTCACAACGTTGGCCTTTACTTGAACGAACTCGATGCCGGCGTTGTCGGGGCCTTCCGCGCCTCCGAATTTCTCCAACTCGTCGCCATCGCCCAAATGCGCGCCGACGTCGTTGACCATCACTACGGCCTTGGCGCCATGAAACTTGGCATTGGCCGCTTTGCTGAAAATTTGGGAGTGGGCGGTGTAGACTTTGCCGGCGAACACGCTTTTGTCGTCGAACTCCTGCGGTTCGTGGCGCAGCAAAATAACGATTTTGCCCTTCGCATCCAGGCCCGCGTAATCGTCGTAATTGTATTCGGGAGCGGTGATGCCAAAACCGGCGAAGACCACATTACCGGACGCTTCGCCCGCGGAGGAAAGGTTCAACGGAATGAAATCCTGCTGGGATTTCAGCGCTTCGGGGCCGCCGCCGGTGGTGTAGCTCAGCTCGTTTTTGGGGCCAAGGCGGGCGCTGGTGGTGATGTCGAAAGCCTGATAGTAGGTGTCGCCCGGAATGGGCTTCAAGTTCATGCCGCGAAACTGATCGCGAATATAGGCGGCGGCTTTTTCCAGCTCCGGCGACCCGCTGGCGCGCCCGCGCATTTCAGGCGATGCCAGATACTTGATGATCCCGAGGTATTCGTTGCTGCTGATATCGACAGCAAACAGCCCGGCCGCCAAGGCGACGGGGATCGCGATCAGGAGTGCGGTTCGCGGGCGCATGTCATTTGTCGAGCGGAGATGGGATTTTCACTTCGCAGCACTTGTCGTCCGCTTTCGGAGGTGCGTTCTGCGCCGTCTTTTGATAGTTGAGCTCGCCGTCGATGATCTGATCGATATTCTGCCAGGGATAATTTCCGACCAGGCGGCGGCCATTCAAAAACAAGGTCGGCGTGGCATCCACATGGAGTTCGCGCGCCTCAGCCATGGAGGCATCCACCTCAGGCTCGGTGGCTTTGGTATCGACGCATTGTCCGAGCTTTAACGCGTCGATATCCGGAACGGTCTTGACGAAATCCGTCACCTGGGACTTCAGATTGTCGGGGGTGATTTCCACCTGGTGTTCGTAAATCCAGTCATGATACTTCCAGAAGTCGTCCGGGTTCTGGCGATAGATGCAGCGTCCGGTGATAGCCGCTGCTTTGGCCCAGGGATGAATCTGCACCAGCGGAAAATCCTTGAAGTACAGGTGAACCTGGGTGGGAAATTTAGACGGAATATTCTCGCGCAGCGTTTTCGCTTCTTCCCGGCAATTGGGGCACTCGAAATCTCCGAATTCGACCAGCGTGACCGGGGCGTTGGCAGGGCCGAAACTCGGAGCGCCGGTGGTCTTCAATTTGTCGAGATCTTCCTGAAAGGGGTTCTGGGCGAGGTTGTAAATCACGCCGCGAATGATGTGCTGGCCGTCTTTGGTGACATAGAAAGTCTCATCCTGGGAACGGCCCTGGTAGGTGAAGTGGACGTCCACTTCTTGCAGGGTTGGCGTGGGGGACGGCTTAGGGTCGTCGATCTTCACCTGAACCTCTGGAATTACGGCCAGCAGGTGGCGGACGTAAACTTCCATGTGGGCTTTGTCCAACGTGGACTTGGGCTTTTCCTGCGCGGACAGGAGGGTCAGCATGGACAAACAGAGGGACGCGAAAAGGGCACAGCGCATGAGTTGATTGTAGCGCGGGCTGATTGAGAAGCGAGCCGGGAGCGCTAGCCGGCGTGTTGCTTTAAACTGATTTTATCCCTGGCCAAGTCGCCCGAAGGTTATGGGTGACTCATGGCTCAACATCACGTCCAGGTTCTGGTATCGCGCGAGAACTTTTTTAACAACATTCAATATTTGCGCCGGTTGGTGGCTCCTTCAAAGCTGTGCGTGGTCATGAAGGCGAATGCGTATGGCCATGGGCTGGAGGCTCTGGCGCCGGTGGCGGTAGAGGCGGGCGCCGACGTGCTGGGCATCTGCACCAATCCGGAAGCGGAGACCATTCGGCGGCTGGGGCTGAAGATTCCGTTGCTGCGCCTGCGAATGGCGCTGGAGGCGGAGATGGAAGAGTCGGTTCGGGAGCTCGATATTCAGGAACAGGTGGGCAGCCGGGAAGCAGCGGCTTACCTGTCGGCGGCGGGTGTGCAGCGCGGTTGCCCCGTCGACGTGCATCTCGATATCGACACCGGGATGGGCAGAAGCGGGTTCTTTCCCGAGCAGCTCGACGAGATTCGCGAAGTGATGAGTTTGCCTGGGCTGCGCGTCGTGGGGGTGATGAGCCATTTTCCGGCGGCGGATTCGAGCGAACTGGCGCAGACCAGTGCGCAGATTGAGTGCATGGAGCGCTTCTGCGCTGAGCTGGGGCTGCCGGAGAATGCGCTGCTCCACACCCATAACAGCGCGGCGACTATCCGGCTCACCGGGCGATGCCGGGCCATGGTGCGTGTTGGTGCGGCCTGCTATGGCGTGCGCACGTCGCGCGAGTTCGAGAATCCGGCCGAGCTGAAACCGGTGATGTCGTTTCGGACCTGGGTGGCGCAGCTGCGTGATGTTCCGAAGGGCCGCAGCGTGGGCTACGGCGGCCTGTTCACCACGGCGCGGGACAGCAGGATCGCGTCCTTGCCGGTCGGTTTCGGAGAAGGCTATCCACGGGCGCTGTTCAACAAGGGCATTGTCCTGATTCATGGGAAGCGCTGTCCGGTGATTGGGCGGGTTTCCTTGAATGTGCTCACGATCGATATTACGGATCTGGATTCCGAGGTCCGGTTGGGTGATGAGGTGGTGCTGATTGGATCGCAGGGGGATGAGGAAGTGACTTTCGAGGAAATGGCCGACCGGTTTTCTAGCGTGCATACGGAAATTAATTTGATGGCGGGAAGTCTGAACACGATTTCCTACGGTTGAGTCTGCGGCGCGGATGGAAAACGTTGATTCAAAAGGCGTGGACGCATCAGGGTGTTTTTTGTGCGCGGTGGCGCATTTTTCTCGGGGAAATCGGCGGCTTTATCGCGGCGGGCGGTTTTTGGCGCGGAGTGGGGTTTGAAGGGCACCTGGGCCAGGATACGGTGGTCGAGGGGTGTTCCGGTGGGGTGCGCGGCGTAAGTGGTTGGAGTGGGAGGGAAGAAAGAATTGAAGAGGCTGTGATTCGGTCGGGATTTCCGGCGTTCAGTTCAATTTGAAGTCAAGGCGTCCCTGCTTTTGGGAACAGTTGGTTCCGGATTCTTGCTTCCGAGTGGGACGCAGGTCGCGGACTATTCGCCGCGTATCAGGTCGTCGTATTTTTCGCGCTGGCGGATCACGCGGTAGCGGTCGCCTTCGACTAAAATCTCGGGCGGACGCGGGCGCGCGTTGTAATTGGATGACGCGACGAAGCCGTAGGCGCCGGCGGTGCAGACCGCGAGCAGATCGCCGGGCAGGACGTTCGGCATTTCGCGGGCGCGGGCCAGGAAATCGCCCGATTCGCACACCGGGCCGACCACGTCCGCCGTAATGGTGCTCGCTTCGTTTCTGCGAAGCGGAATGATCTCGTGGTGGGACTGGTACAGCGCGGGACGGATCAGGTCGTTCATGGCCGCGTCGACGATCACGAATTGCCGGTCGCCATTGCTTTTACGATAGAGCACGCGCGTGAGCAGGACGCCTGCTTCGGCCACGATGGAGCGGCCCGGCTCGATCAGGATTTCCAGGCCATGCCCGGCGGTGCGGCGGCACATGGCTTGAATGAACTCGCAAATGGATGGCGTTTTGTCGCTTGGTTTATAAGCCACGCCGAGGCCGCCGCCCAAATCGAGCGAACGAATGGACAGGCCGCGCGCGCGCAGGCGTTCCACCAGCGCGATCATCTTGTCGAAGACTTCCAGCAGCGGCGCGACATCGGTGATTTGCGAACCGATGTGGCAACTCACGCCTTCGAGTAACAGATTCTCGAAGGTTCGGGCGCGTTCGTAGACCGCTTCGGCGTCGGCGATATCGATGCCGAATTTGTGGTCGCGCAGTCCGGTGGAGATGTAGGGGTGCGTGGCGGCGTCGACATCGGGATTCACGCGCAAGGCAACGCGCGCCCGGATGCCGCGGCGGGCGGCGAGCGAATCGATGAGCGCGAGCTCAGGTTCGGACTCGGAGTTGAAGCTTTTGATCTGATGCTCCAGCGCGAAGTCGATTTCCTGCGAAGTTTTCCCGACGCCGGAGAAGATGATGGTCCCCGGATCAGCGCCGGCTTTCAGCACACGAAACAACTCGCCGCCGGACACGATGTCGAAGCCCGCGCCGGCATCAGCGAGCAGCTTCAAGATGGAAAGATTGCTATTGGCCTTGACGGCATAGCAGACTTTGTGCGGAACATCGCCGAAGGCGCGCTCATACGCTTGAAATCGATCGAGGATCGCGGCGCGCGAGTAGACATAGCTGGGAGTGCCTTCGCGGCGCGCGATGTCAGCCAAGGGCAGTTCTTCGAGATACAACGTTTGATCGCGATATTGCATTATTTGACTTTTAAGACGATCAGGGTCTGATCGTCGTGCGTGGGCGCATCGGATTTGTAGTGATCCAGGTCGGCCAGAATGTGGTCGGCGATCGACTCCGGCGGCTTGTTGCACAGCTTCTGCAGCTTGCGCCCGAGACGGGCCGTGCCGTATTCGATGCCTTTAGGATTGGGCTGATCGGTGATGCCGTCCGAGTGCAGGGCGATGATGTCGCCGGGCAGCGTGTCGAAGATCACCTCGTCGTACTCGCGATCGTCGAGAAGGCCGGCGGGAACACCTTCGACTTTCGGTTTGATGATGTCCCCAGCGCGGCAGATCAGCGGCGGCTCGGCGCCCGCGTTGGCCATGATGAAGCGATGCTTGGCGCTCTCCCACACCAGCACCAGCAGCGCCACGTATTGGGTTCCCACGATGCGCTCGCGCAGAACGCGGTTCAGCAGCTTCAGCAATTCGGCAGGATCCGCGGCGGCGGTGCGCCAGCGTGCGCAACAGGCCGCTCACCATGGCGCCGTAAAGGGCCGCGGCCGCGCCCTTGCCGCTAACGTCGCCAAACAGGAAGACCGTTTCGCCCGAGCTGTGCTCGAAGATGTCGTAGACGTCGCCGGTGATTTCACGCGCCGGGCGCAGGCGGATGGCCACGTCCAGGCCTTCGATTTCCGGGGCTTCGCGCGGCAGCATGACGAGCTGCACATTGCGGGCGGCTTTGAGATCGCGGTCCATCCACTGCTCGCGTTGCGCGATTTCTTCGTACAGGCGCGCGTTTTCGACCGAGCTTGCGATCTGGGGAGCGAGCAATGCCAGCAATCGCGCGTGCTCTTCGGTGAAGTAGCCCATGCGCTCGCTCTCCAGATTCATCACGCCCACCACGCGATCCTGGACGATGAGCGGAACGGCAATTTCCGAGCGGATGTCGGGGTGGGAAGCGATGTAACGCTGGTCAGCCAAGGTATCGGTGACGCGTACGATTTCGCGCGATTCGGCGGCCGCGCCGGTGAGGCCTTTGCCGAGCGGGATGTTGTCGAGATCCACGCGCTGGTCATAGCGCTCGCTGAAACGATGGCGCAATACTTTGCGGTCCGCGTCGAGGAGCAGAATGCTGAACGCGTCGAAGGCGACGAGGGAATGGGTGGTGGTGGCGATCTTGCGCAGCAGTTCGTCCAGATCCAGGATGGAACTGAACTCCTGCGACAAGTGCGCGAGTGTCTTCAGCGTGCGATTCTGGCGGTCGACGCGGCGATAGAGCCGCGCGTTGTCGATGGAGACCGCGACGCGGGAGGCGATCAACTGGAGCAAGGCGCGATCCTGCTCGCGATAGGCGGCCAGGCGCGTGGACTGCAGATCGATGACGCCCACCAGCTTGCCGCGCGCGAGCATCGGGACGGCGAGCTCGGATTGGACGGCATCGAGCGCGGTGAGATAGCGGGGATCGTTGTGAACATCGGCGGACAGGATCGGCTGGCGATTCGCTGCCGCGATGCCGGTGATGCCTTCGCCGAGCGGGATTACCAGGTTTCGCACTACTTCCTCGCGATGGCCGATGGAATAACGGATGCCAAGCCCGTGCTGGCGCTCGCTGTAAAGCAAGATGGCGAAGAGATCGTAGGGAACGACATCTTTCACAATGGCGGCGACGTTGGCGAGAATGCGGTCCAGATCGAGCGTGTCCGAAGTTGCGGCGGAAACATCCAGGAGAAAATCGAGGAGTTCTGCGCGTTCCTGGAAACGGACTTTGGTTTTGCCGGTAGGCGCGGCCATCATGCGGTTCCGGATTCCGCGGCGCGGGCGGCTTCGACGATTTGGACGCTGGCGCTGGCTCCGATCCGAGTGGCGCCGGCGTCCAGCATCTTCAGCAAGTCATCGAGCGTGCGGATTCCGCCCGAAGCTTTTACGCCCATTTCGGGACCGACGGCGCGCCGCATCAGCTCGACATCGTGAACGGTGGCGCCGGAAGGGCCGAAGCCGGTGGAAGTTTTCACGAAGTCGGCGCCGGCAAGTTTGGCGAGGGTGCAGGCGCTGGTTTTCTGATCGTCACTGAGGAGCGCGGTTTCGAGAATTACTTTCACAATGGCGCCGGCGCGATGGCAGGCTGCCGCGATGAGCGCGATCTCTTCTTCCACCGCACGGTCGTCGTCTCCGCGCAATGCGCCGATATTCTGCACCATGTCGATCTCTTGCGCACCGGCGCGCAGAGCGGCTTCGGTCTCATGCAGCTTCGCTTCGGTCAAGGTGGCGCCGAGCGGAAATCCTACCACCGTGCAGACCTTGATGTCCGATCCGGCGAGTTCGGAAGCCGCGATCGGAACCCAGCACGAGTTCAAACAAACGCTGGCGAAATTGTACTGGCGGGCTTCGGCGCAGAGTTTCAAAATGTCCTCACGCGTGGCCTCGGGACGCAGCAGGGTGTGGTCGATCAAGCGGGCGATATTCAGCGCAGAATACGACATAAGTGCAATAAAATCAGTGGCTTTCCAGATGGCGGCCGGAGATCTTATGATAACACAGCGCGCCGATTGCAACCCGTTCGGTACGACGTTATGGCTTAATGGTTGGCATGGACCTGCACGCGATCCGGATGGAGATTCCGAGTGACGGCAACATCATTGTCGGGCACAGCCATTTCATAAAAACGGTGGAGGATATTTACGAAGCCATCGTGAATAGCGTTCCGCAGATGAAGTTCGGGATCGCGTTCAACGAAGCGTCGGGGGCGTGTCTGACGCGCGTGGATGGCAACGATGAGGAGCTGACGGCGATCGCGGCCAGGAACGCGACGGCGGTGGGGGCGGGACATTTGTTTGTGGTGGCGCTGCGCGGCGGGTTTCCGATCAACGTCAAGAATCGGATTCTCGATACGCCGGAGGTGTGCACGATTTTTTGCGCGACTGCGAATCCGGTGGAGGTGATCGTCGCCCAGACCGAGCAGGGCAGGGGAGTGCTGGGCGTGATCGACGGGGCGTCGCCCAAGGGCGTGGAAACCGCGGCGGACGCCGAGTGGCGGCACGGATTTTTGCGCAAAATCGGATATAAGAAGTGAAGCTTTTCGTGGCGGCGCTGCTGGCGATCTTGCCACTGGCGGGGCAGGGCCGGTTTACTGATTTTGCCCGCGATTTGAAACACCAGGCGCCGGGCGCACGTGCCGCGATTATCGAATCCGGCCGTGTGGTCTGGCAAAATGGGGAAATCACTGCGCCGGCGCCTGAAGAGCCGGTGATCGCCGAGCGTATTCCACGATCGCAGCTCGCTAGCCCCGCGCCCATCCCGCCTGGCGCGACTATTCTCCAGGTGCTGTCCAACACCGCGGACGGAACGCCCGGCGAGGAGGTTCTGGAAAATCGCGAGTTCTTTAAAGCGCTGCACACCGTGGGCGACTTGCCAAACGCCGTTCGATTCGCACAGCAACCGCACGGCACACTCGGATGGTTTGTTCAGAATTACGAGGGCGAGCGCGTGGTCTGGTCTTACGGGCCATCTGTATTGATTGTGCGGATTCCGAGCAAGAAACTGGCGCTCGTGTTTTCAGGGAATCTGACGGCAGCGCGTCTGGAAGACGGGAACGTCGCCCGCGCTGTCGCCGCGCTCCTTTTTTTTAAGGACATCGTGGGAATGCGTGGAACGGAACGTGATGAACAGATCGATCAGGCGTTACTTGCACTCTCGTCGGGGGATCGCCAGGCGGCCACCACACTGGCGCGATTCGCTCTGAACAAATTTCCCGAATTGGAATCAACGCCTGATGTTACGCTGCTCTATTTGTTCGGGAAACTGGGATTGCCGGAAACCGAAGCCTCGGCGACGGCGGTAATCCGGGCGCATCCCTCGCTGCCGACGGCGTGGTTTTATTACGGACAATATTTGGAGAACAGCAAGCGCTACCGCGAAGCCGCGGCCTGTTTCGAAAAAATCACGATGCATGAACCGCCCTGGCACAACTGGCCGGTGGCAGCGGCGAAGAAAGAACTGACGTATCTGAAGACCTATTGAACGGCGACCTATTGAACCGCAGCCAAGGCTCGTTCGGGCTTGGATCCCGATGCCGTCCTCACTGCATTACCGCTGGCCTGCGCCAGCCACTTCGAAAGGGCCTTGGACGCACACGATTCCGAGCAAATGTGCTCATACCCGTTCAGGTCGGCAAGCTGCTGATCCCAGCGGACCAAGCGAAACTGTTCGGCATCGATGGGCCGAAGCCACCAATGATTGGTTTGGCCTTTCAAGTTCAGGCAGTAGTCGCAGCGATATGGGCACTCAACTTTCATACCTCTATTACATCCTTCCGAAGCAGGATAAGAATCTCTACCTCTACCGTCTAATGGTTAGATTAGGAAAAGCTACGTCAGGTTACTCCTGATAAATACCTTAGTTCTTCTTTGATTAGCTGACAACGTACTGGGAGCCTAGCAAGTACTAGCTGCATTTTCTACGATTTGTGACTGGCGTACTAGGTCGGAGCTTGAGTTATCACTAATGAACAGATGCACCAGGAGATAGCTGGCAATGGGCAACCAGGCGAAGGTGAGGCATACCATGCCGAATCCATAGCGTTCGATGACCGCGGCCAAGGGGCGGGAGATAAACGACTGCATTACTCCGTATGCGAACACGAGCGATGCGCCGCCGAATGCCGCCCGGCCGGCGCCATAAATATCGATGGGCAGCGTGTAATGATTTGTGCTCCAGGCGCACACCCAGAAGAAACTAAACGACATTCCGGCAGTGGCCAAGGCGGGATTCGGCAGAAATGGGACGGCCATGGTGGCGAGCAGAAAGATGGCCGAAAGCAGGCAGGCACGTTTGCGCGCGGCGACGGGGGAGCGGCCGGAGCGGACCAGTCGCCAGGAGATGGCGCCGCCGAGCAGCGCGCCCAGATAGCCGGTCAGCGGGACGATCCAGGTGTAATGCGAGGCTTGGGGCGGCGTTAGGTGGTGGACGCGAATCAGAAATGTGGGAGCCCAATTCGCCCACAGGCTGTACACGGTCATGCCGAGCATGTTGGCGATCATGAGGGCCCATAGCTTGGGGTCGCGCAGCAGACCGAAGGAATGCGATGCGGTGCCGCTCTTCGGTAGCGCGGCCGGCGGAATCTTACGAGCGGTTGCGAGCCACAGGGGAATCCATGCCAGGCTCAGGAGTCCCGCGGCGTAAAACGCCCAGTGCCAGGAATAGCGATACGAGAAGTAGACGGCAAATGCCGGCGCGATTCCTGCGCCCAGGCTCAAGCCGAGCTGGCTAGTGGCTTGTCCCACCGCGCGTTCGGGCGGCAACAGATACATCGCGATGGCTTTGGTGACGGCGGCGATGGCGCCGGCTTCGGAGATTCCGAGCAATGCGCGCCACAGCAGGAGCTGATGAACGCTGTGCGACGCGCCAGTCCCGAAGCTTGCGACCGCCCACAGCGCCACGGCATATCCGGCGCCGCGATTGAGACCTACGCGATCGACGAACCAGCCGACGAAAAGCGCGCTGAGTGCGTAAGCGATGGAGAAGACCGAGAGCAGCAGGCCGTAGTCGTCATAAGTGAACGGGAATTCGGGGTGCGCGCGCCAGATGTCGACCATGGTGGCCAGGATCTGGCGGTCCAGGTAATTGAGGACGGAGGCGAAGATGAAGACGGTGATGGCAACCCAGCGGGCGGGGATGGGCGTTCGCACGTGGTGATTGTAACGCGGGGCCATTCACGATCGAGCGTGGACGCGTTTGGAGCCGTGAACCGTTGGGTTGACGCCTTGAGGAGCCAGGCCAAAAATATTGAGATGCTCGGCGGTGATCGGAGGCTTGACAGGAACGCCAATTCTGCTCAATAATGGAATCGTACGAAGTTAGTACATACCTCCTTTCTAGCTGTCCCGTTGCGCACTTGTTTCGCCCCCTTGAGATCTGTTGCGTACCTGTTTTGCTCTGTTGCGTAAACTTGTGTCTGTTGAGTTTCTGTTGCGCACCCTTGTGCACCTGTTGCGACTTGTTGCGAAGATGTATCGTTTCGTAAACGTTGCGAACTGTTGAGCATGATTGAGTAATCGTTGCGC
The DNA here is from genome assembly GCA_963776805.1 of Bryobacterales bacterium. Taxonomy (GTDB): domain Bacteria; phylum Acidobacteriota; class Terriglobia; order Bryobacterales; family Bryobacteraceae; genus Palsa-89. The sequence goes on along the minus strand of CAVZOD010000025.1, from coordinate 119,463 downwards.
CCCGTTTCGACTTCAATCGAAAGGTGGTCAACGACCATGCGAATCGCAAGGAATAAACATCAGTCTCGCGATTGGCGTGACGGCCGTGATGATATTGCTGCCTGAGGTGCCTATGATGCTCCTCCGGCGTGCGGTGGATATCATGATTGTTCTGCAGCTGATCCGTGACGTGATGAAGCCTCACAAATAAGGGGTAGTTGCCCCAGATAGCTAGGGAGATAGACTTGAAGAAAATTCACTTCCTAATCGACATACGCCGTCACCGCGGTGACAGCAATTTCATCATCGGTTTGATCAACCGATTTATGGCCGACCTGCCAGTCGTGGCCGTAGAGTGGTTGGTCCGAACGGATCAGGCGGTCTTCGTACCGCGACAATTCATTTTCGGACAAGCCGATTCCAACGATCCAAGTTGGGCTGCTGGAATTGCGACCCGCATTCGTCACCTCAGCCAGTCGGGACCTGAGGGCCCGGAGTTCATGGTCCTCTCGTACGATGGGTATATCTTGGGTTCCGCAGAGCGTCTTTCGTATTCGGACAATCTGCGCGTCAAGACCAAGCACCTAGGCGAGTTGATGAAAAACTCGTGGACACAACTACAGACCGGCGGGCCGGTCCAGGCGGTGCCGGGCATGCCGGCGCCCTCTGCGTTTGCAACCGGAGACCGGAGGGCGGGATTGCCGTCCTCCGGCGCATCCAGAATCACCGCGGACGAAGCCATCGAACTCATGAAAACGATGCTTCGCCGTGGTGAATACCTACATCGTGGTCGCGCCATTCCCCAAAAGGATGTGCGCGTTTATATGACCGCGATGGATCCTCGAGCCGCGAAAATTCCCGGCGATTTCGACTCTGAATCCCTAATCCGGAACATCGTGACGCGGGGCATAAGAGAAGGGTGGCTGGTGCGGTTCGATCGCATTGCTGGCAAGAGCGGGAGCGAAATGCTGTACCTGGTGGAGGACCAGGTGGCGAGCATCCCGATTCCCCAGCCGCAACATTCCGTCGTCGAAGCTGAAGAGCCCAGACCCGCCGTACCGGAAGCGGCCAGCCAATCGCCCGCCGCTGCGCTTCCGGTCGCCGAGACTGCCGTGCCCGAAACCAAGGCGGACGCATCCACTCCGGTGGTCGAGGCGCCAAAGAAGAGCGCAAAGGAGAATTTGCCGGAGCGGACCGCCCAGATGGAGGGCGAGATTCAAGAAGAAAAAATTGGATCTCTTGCCGAAACGCGCGAGTATTTCCTAGATGCCGTTGAATCCATCCTGAAGGACAAAGGGGATGAGGTTCTGGTCGTGTCGCATCTGTTCTCCAGAGCAGAAAACATGGCTAAGAAGCGGGCGTCCGAAACTGGATACGCGGCGGAGCAGAAGTGGGGCATCGCCAGACGTTGTATCCAGCGACTAGCAGTGCGGTCCGGCGCACTGATGGCCGAGCGGGGCGGCGAACAGGTCTGCATTTACGAAGGCCTGGGCGACGAGTCCACGCCAGTGTGCGATTTGAGTCCCGATTTTAGGATGGTTTGTTTTGCGTATATGGCGGAAACGATCATCCGACGGCTGGGCAAGATTCATTTCAAGGACGATTACTTCTACCTGGGAATGACTTTGTTCCGTCGCGGGAAGATGAATATGGTGGACTCCGAGAGTCTGCGGATCGAAGCCGACAAGAATCCTTGCGTACCTCTTTAGCAAGGGCCGCATTGAGCTTGTCGGAAATGAGATTCGTTTAGCGAAGCAATCGTCAGCGTTCGCGGCCGACAGGCTGCGAGTCGTCGGCTCTTAGGCGAAGTCGCATTCGACCAGTCAACGCGGGCTGCGCCAGTCTGGGCGGCTCGCTTTCTTTCGCCTGGGCGCGAACATCGCCGCTTGAGCAGAGAGCCGCGGCTATCGCGACCATGGACTACCCAGGCCGCTTCCGAACCCGAAGCGCACGCCTGGACAGCACGGCAATCCCGAACCCAGCTCGTCCGCGTGCTGCTCAAAGGCCGTAGTCACCAGTTCTGCCTTGGTCTTCGGATCAAGACCCGCAAGCCGAATGAGCACGACGCCCGAATGCAGGAGACGCTGGCGGAACACAAGTTCTTCAAAATCCTTGTCCGCAGTCAGTAACACCGCATCCTACTCGCGGCTCTTCGCGAGAACGGCATCATCATCAATGCCGGGGTCTAGTTCGGCGATGTAGAGGACATTGTGCCCGGCGGCGCGGAGCCTATCGACGATCTGTTTGTCGACATTTTCGTCCGCGACAATCTTCACCCTGTAACTTTTTCAGCGGGATAAACAACATCGGCCCGTAGCACCTCGGCCGCGAACGCGATCGCAGCTCGCACGCCTTCCGCCGTCAGGCGAGGGTGCGCCGCAACGACTTGTTCCACGGTTTCTCCAGCGGCCAGCTTCTCCAGGATCGATTCGACCGTGATCCGAGTGCCGGCAACGGTCGGTTTTCCCATCATGATCTTTGGGTCCGAGCTGATCAGGGTGTCTGGCACTAGAAACCTCGTTCCATCTCAAGTCTACTTCAGACGGTGGCGCCGGGTTGCGGCGCGAGCTGCTTCAACTGGCCTTCCAACAGATCCAAAACTCTGCCTGCGTCGTGCGCGCCATCCAGCGGCAGTCGCAGCACGCCGGCGGGGGTGAACTGCGCGCCTTCGGTGCCGGTCACCAGATTCATCAAACGCTTCGGATCGATGTGCGCTTCCTTGTGAAATTTGACGTTGAGCACGCCGGCGCGCCGGTCGATGGCTTCGATCCCGAGCTGCTGTGCCGAGCCTTTCAGCGCGGAGAATTTCAGCAGGTTGCGCACGGCTTCGGGCGCAGGGCCGTAGCGATCCTCCAACTCCGCCAGCGCTTCGGCCGCGGCTTCGCGGGTGGCGGCGTCGGCGATGCGTTTGTAGGCGCGCAGGCGCTGGTGCTCGTCCGAAATGTATTCGGAAGGAATGCGGATGTCGAGGCCCAGATTGAGCGTGGAATGCACTTGCAGCGGCGCTTCTTCGCCCTTCAGCTCATGCACGGTCTCTTCGAGCAGGCGGATGTACATGTCGAAGCCGACCGCTCCGATGTGTCCGTGCTGCTCGCCGCCCAGAATATTGCCCGCGCCGCGCAGCTCCAGATCGAGCGCGGCGATTTTGAAACCCGCGCCAAGATCGCTGAATTCCTTAAGGGCAGCCAGGCGCTTGCGGGCGATCTCGCTGAGCTCGGTGTCGGCGGGAACCAGCAAATACGCGTAGGCGCGGCGATTCGACCGTCCCACGCGGCCGCGCAACTGGTACAGCTCCGAGAGGCCGTAGCGCTCGGCGTTTTCGATAATCATGGTATTGGCGAGCGGAATGTCGAGGCCGTTTTCGGCAATCGTCGTGCACACAAACACGTCGTAGTCGTGCTGCATGAAGGCCAGGATGGCATGCTCCAGCGCCGCTTCGCCCATTTGCCCGTGCCCGACGCCCACGCGGACGCCCGGCACCAATTCCTGAATGGCGGACGCGCGCATGTAAATGCTGTCCACGCGATTGTGGATGAAATAAACCTGGCCGCCGCGCGCTATCTCCTGTTCGATGGCGGTGCGAATCAGATCGTTGCCGTAGTGCGCCACCACGGTGTGAATGGCCAGGCGATCCTTGGGCGGCGTTTCGATCACGGACATGTCGCGCAGGCCGGCCAGCGACATGTGCAGCGTGCGCGGAATCGGCGTGGCGCTCATGGTGAGCACGTCCACGTTGTGCTTGAGCTGCTTGATGCTCTCTTTGTGCCGAACGCCGAAGCGCTGCTCTTCGTCGACCACCAGCAGACCCAGATCCTTGAATTTCACGTCCTGCGAAAGAATGCGATGCGTGCCGATGACGATGTCGACTCTGCCTTCGGCCAGGCCTTCGAGCACTTCCGCGATTTCCTTTTTATCGCGGAAGCGGCTGAGCATTTCGATGCGAACCGGGAAGGCGGCAAAACGCCGCTTGAATGTTTCGAAGTGCTGGTAAGCGAGAACGGTGGTGGGCGCGAGCACGGCAGTCTGCTTGCCGTCGCCCAGGCCTTTGAACGCGGCGCGCATGGCGACTTCCGTCTTGCCGTAGCCCACGTCGCCGCACAGCAGCCGGTCCATGGGATGCGTGCTCTCCATGTCTTTCTTGATCTGCTTGATGGCCGCGAGCTGGTCTTTGGTTTCGGTGAAATCGAAAGCGTCCTCGAATTCGCGCTGCCAGTTGCTGTCGGGCGAATAGCTGAAGCCTTCGGCCATGCGGCGCTGCGCGTAAAGTTTCAACAGCTCGTCGGCCATGTCGCGCATCTTCGCTTTGACGCGCGATTTGGTGCGATCCCATGTCACGCCGCCCAGGCGGTCGAGCCCGGGCGCCGCGCCTTCCCCGGCGCCGCGATATTTCTGGATCAAGTCCAGGCGCGAGAGCGGCACGTAGAGCTTGGCATCGTTGGCGTATTCCAGCAGCATGAAGTCGCCTTTGTTGTCGCCTTGCGCGATCTCGCGCGTGCCCAGGAACCGGCCGATGCCGTGCGCTTCGTGGACCACGTAGTCGCCCGGTTTTAAATCGGCCATGTCGGCGGTGAAGGCGGCGAGCTGTGATTTGGTGGGGCCGGGTTTCGCGACTAAGTCGGACGAATCGAAAAGATCTTCGGAGCCGAAGACGGCGATTTGCGCTTCGGGAAAAACGACGCCGCGCCGGACCAGTCCTTTGACAAGGAACGTGCTGGCGGCGGTGCCGGCCACGTAAGATCGCTCGGCGAGATAGGGGCGAGTGGCGTCGGCGGGATCGAGGCCTAACTGGAACGGGACTGAATACTCCTGGAAAATGTCCGCGAGACGCTCCAGTTCGCCTGAGGATCGAGCGAAGAAGACCACGCGATAGCCGTGCTCCACCAGGTTGCGTGCTTCGGCGATCGCGGCTTGGATGTTGCCGTGAAACGCCAGCGACGGCCTGGAGGCCGTCACAGGATTGGCGGTCAGGGATTGGGGATTGGTGATGAGCTCCAGTTCGCGAATCGCGACTTCGGCGTTTCCTTCGAGAGCCTGCCGCAGCTCGGGCCAGGTGTAGAAATTCGCTTCCGGCGGGCAGGCGAATGGATGATCCGGCTTGTCTTCCAAACGCTTCCACAGGCGTTCGGATGCCGCGGCGGCCTGCTCCGGCTCATCGACAACGACAAGCGGATTTTCGGTGAGCGAGAAGAGCGAATGCTTGCGCGGCCGGACCAGCGGCACGGCGAATTCCCATCCCGGAAATGGATCGCCGGGGCTGGCGACATCCATTTGATCGGCTAGTTCGAGAAACAATTCACGCGATTTGGAATATTCAGCCAGCGGGAGCAGCGTCGCTTCCGAGACCTTCATCACGGAGCGCTGCGTTTCCACGTCGAACCTCCGAATGGATTCGATCAGATCGCCAAACAGCTCGATGCGGATCGGCTTGGAGGCTTCGGCGGGGAAAATGTCGAGGATGCCGCCGCGCAGCGAATATTCGCCGACCATTTCCACCGGGTCGCGTTTCTCGTAGCCGATGCTTTCCAGATGCGCGAGCAGATCTTCGAGCGGAATCTCCTCGCCGACGCGCAAGGTGAGGGCGAGCTGACGGTAAAACTCCGCGGGCTCGGTACGCAGCAATGCCGACGCCACGGGAGTGATGGTGATGCTGGTTTTGCGCGAGGCCATTCGCCACAGACCGATGGCGCGCTGCTCGCTGATTTCGCTGTGCGGAGACATGCGCTGTGCGGGCAGCACGTCCATGGCGGGGATGGTTTGCGGGCGCGGCAGATCGGACGTGACGAGAAGATCGAAGAAGGTGTCCACCAGTTCGCCGAGAGTTTCGGCTTGCTTGTTTCCGTCCACCACCACCACGACGTTGCGTTCGGTGGCCTGCCATAACAGCACGCTGTAGAGGGCTTTCGCGGTGGTGGTGAGTCCGGAGAGCGACTGGCGCGCGTGCGGATCGCGCAGCAGCCGGCTGACCACCTCTTGAAAGGCGGCGTCGCGACTGAGCGACTGGAACAGATCACGGATCGCTGGATGTGTCACAAGAGACGAGTCACGAGACGGTGCTGGCGCGTGGAAGGCCTGAGCTTTACGTTTTATTTTAGCGTGGGCGTGGGCGATGCATCGGCCGCCGTTGGCTGGACTATGTCGCCGCCTGTTAGCTTTGCGCCGGCCCGAGTGCCGACGCGGCACGCACCCTGAGCCTGTCGGAGATAGAATGCGAATTTCGGTTACGGGGAGGGATGGATCTTCGTCTTAGAAAGCAATGAGGAGATTTCGAACCTGTTCGCTGGATCAGCCACTGTTGTTGGCGCCGTCGTTGCAGGATTGGCTTCCCGAAAAGCACTTGGGGCGATTTATCGCTGGCGTGGTGGCCGAATTGGACCTGAGTGAACTGCTGAGAGTACGAGCGCAAAGATGGCCGGGGAGCAATCGGCTACCATCCGGAAATGATGGTGCGGATATTGATATACGGATACGCGGTGGGGGTTCGGAGCTCACGAAACATAGAGAAGGCGACGTATGAGGACGTGGCCTTCCGCTACCTGTCGGCGGACCAGCATCCGGATCATGACTCGATTGCTGAATTCCGTAAGGTGCATCTGGAAAAACTGAGTGGGTTGTTTTTTCAGGCGCTGCAGTTATGCCAGAAGGCGGGGCTGGTGAAGTTGGGTCAGGTGGCTCTGGATGGAACCAAACTGGCGGCCAACGCGAGTCGACACCAAAGCCGGAGTTATCAGCGGCTCAGCGAGCAGGAAGCAGCGCTGGTGGCAGAAGTGAAGCGAATGCTGGAAGAGGCGGCGCGGGTAGACGAACAGGAAGATGAGCGGTATGGAAAGGGCCAGCGCGGGGATGAACTGCCGGCGGATTTGGCTACCGCGCAACAGCAGTTGGAAAAGATCCAAGCCGCCAAACGGGAACTGGAGCAAGAGGCCAAGCAAAGAGCCGAGCAAGCAGAACGAGAGAAGGCCGAACAGAACGGCAAGCCCAAGGATGGTGCGCAAAGGATGCGCTGGAGTCGAGCCAAGAGCGGGATGCCAGCCGAGCAGACCAAAGGGAATCTGACCGACCCAGAGTCCGGGCTGATGATCGATGGCGCGACCAAAGCCTTCGTGCAAGGCTATAACGCGCAAGTGGCGGCGGCAGGAGTTCCGCAGATCATCGTAGCGCAGACCGTGGTTTCCGACCCCACCGACCGGCAGCAATTAAAGCCGATGATGGAATTGGTCGAGCAAACTCTGGGGACGGTTCCAGAACTGACGACGGCGGATGCTGGGTACTGGAATGAAAGCAGCATCGCCGAGCAGCAAGCTAAGGGACGAAATCTGCTCGTGCCACCAGACCGCGGCGCCAACAAACTGACGGGCAAACTGGCTGTGAATGCGCCGCAAGGACCGGCAGCGCAGCAGATGCGACAAAGACTGAATGAGCCCGAAGATAAAAAGCGGTATCAGAAACGTGCCGGCATAGTCGAGCCTGTGTTTGGCATGATCAAAGAGACGCTCCGATATCGACGCTTTCTGATGAGAGGCTTGGCGCAAGTGCAAGGCGAGTGGGCCATCATCTGCACTGCCTTCAACCTTCTCAAACTGTATCGCTACGCGGCCTAGCGAGAAGCACCGCTCTGTTTCTAAATCGCGGTGACAACGATTTGTTCTTCCAGCGCCGTTTTTGCACGCACGCTTCGACTAATCGGCGTTGCCCGATCGACCACCCGCTCGCGAGGCTCAAATCCCACAAGATTTTGGTTGCTAGCTACACCAGCCAAGCTTTTTCACCCCGACAGGCTCTGAGTGCGTGCTGCCGTCCGCCGGCCGGGTTTTTACAGTGGTATCCACGATCTTCTGCTCCAGCTCCGGAGTCAACACACTGCCCCGCCGTTTTCGCCTGCGAATGCCTGTCACCGCGGCCAAGCCGTTCTTTGCATAGGCTTCCCGCAGGGCAAGCACCGTGGGCCGAGAAAGGTCTAACTGCTCGGCAATGGACTGATTGGCGACCCCTTCGTGAGCGAGAAGCAACACACGGGCAGCGCAAAGCAATTTTCTGCGGAGTGCCGCCGCTTCGAACCAGCCCGACCAACTCCGTCTTCTGATCGGCGCTAAGCGCGAGAGCGTGTGCCGGACTGGGCATGCCCCAGTGTAAGGCGAGCCCGTCTATATGCAAATATTTATCTGAGACAGGACATTAGTGCCGCCTCCTTGCCGACCCCACAATCGTCACTTGATGATGACAATCAATGCGCGAAGCACCGGTTGCCCACCTAAAAGCAAAAGAAGCACACGACGTAACGACGAGCGTGAAACGTGGTAGCGAACAAGAACCACCAGAGGGCGTGTCCACCTCGGTGTTCTTCGAGGGCCACTTTATTGAATCCACAATGGTGGCCTCGGCTCTTTCGATTGTAAGAGAAGCCGTTCCCGCTTTACGCTTGCGTTCGTAGCCAATTCCCCTTGGCTGTCCAAGTCAAACACTTCGAGTAACTATGGCAGCTCCGGCCAGCTCTGAACCTTACGGAACACGCTGGCCTTTCGGTGCCTGACCGGGGAGCAGAAGAGTTTTGATCAACTCACCTTCGCCACAAACCGTCATGCCTGAGAATCGCTTGTACCATAGACCCTTAGGCACCTCGGGCTCGCCATCAAGCCACTTTGCTAGTTGTTCCAGCTGAGATGCCGGAATCTTCCTGCTTTGAACGCGGTCGAGCAGATGCTGAAACAGTGCGGGCGGAAGGTTGTGACGGCGGACTCGAGGCAAAAATTGATCCTAAGCTTCCCCGACCTCAGATCCCGTAGAAGCCGCGGGTGAGCCGCTCTTTGATCCGCGCCGCCTCAGTCGGATTCGAAGATGCCGCGAGCCGCTTTGCTAGCAAGCCCAATTCTTCAGGGCCAAGGCGATTGCCTTTGCCCTCCAGAACTGCGAGTTCTGCGGTCTCGATGGCGACCTCCTCCCCGGTTGGTTTGCGTGCCACGACGCGACTGCCGGTGAGCGCCTGCCGCACGAACCAGTGATAAACGGCCAGAGCACTCTTGATCACCTCCGTTCGCTTTGAGCCCGTCAACTCAGCCATTTGGTCAACCAGTGCAAGCTCAGTTGGTGTAAGGACAGGTTGGATTCTCGCCATGCTCGTATAGCCTCTGTTTCTGTGTTTATTTTACTCCTTTCTGAGCACTTGTAGCATGCTTAGTGTCTTTGTGGGCGCTCACGCCGCAGAATGGCCCCTCGACCACACTGCTGAGGATTCAAGGCGAAGGCGAACACTGATTCCGAATGATATGCGAACGGCAGTCCGGGCCGAAGGTGAACCGGACGGTTCACCTGGTGACTGCCGATGACACCGAGGTGATCATTCCGCACTCCAGGCTCTGGATCCGGCAGGGACTTCCACTCCCCCACGCCCGCCTTATGCAACTCAGGCTGGCGACTATGTAGGAAAGCGCGTCGCTCACGTGATTTCTCCGAGGATCGGATACTCACGTTTCCCGAAGAGCTGACTTCGATTTGAAAGAGGATGTGTCATCCGCGGGGCGTAGTGAAAGAATTCGAAGATCTCAAGGCGGAAGTGGAGCGGCTTCTGGAGCTACTCGGTGATGTGGATGCTGTCTTGCGCGTTCTGTGTATCCAGAAATCAGGAGGTCCAATCAATTTTGGTCAGGAAATTCCTATTGGGCGGAACGGGACCATGCCATTTTCCCCGACGACGGACCGGTCCGGGTCGGAGAGGACGGCGACGCCGACGACACGTGACCGGATTTACCGGCGAAGGGTCCCGCTCGGAGTCATGGCGCGCATATTTTCTCTTGCAGACCAGCCGGCGCCAACTGCCTGAAGTCCCCGAGATTGAAGGTGTAAATACGCTCCACCGCGGACCTTGCCGCGCAGCGCAGCAGCAGAGCGTCGTAAATTTTCGCGCCGCTCCATCCGCCGCTCGCCATCGTGTTCAGTACGTCCAGATAGTCCTCTTTGCCAAGGGTTGCGAGCTCAAAATGTGGCAGGATGTTCTCGGTGATGATGCGCGCCGCTTCAACGGGATGGATACGCGGCTGGACCGGTAGGCGCGTGAGTGCGGCAAACACCTCCGCGATTGAGTGCAGGCCCATAATTCCCTTGTCCTGCCCCGCAGCGACGCGCAGTAGCGCGGGCCAGGCTTGCGTGTAGTGAGGATGGCTCTGCTCGGAGGCGGCAACGAGAACTGTCGTATCGAAGAAAATATCCACTTGAGCTACGCTTTCGAAACGGACGCAATCCGTTCCTCGCGTACGTCCTCAAGGATGCGCTCCCAGTTCGCGCCCGGTTCCGCCCTGCCTTGATGGACCCACAGACCATCGACCTTGACCATGGAAGGCCGTTGTTGGACCCGCTTGAGAAGCACGCCCTCCGGCTGCTCAATAGCCTCCAGCTCCGTGTCCGGCTTGAAGCCCAGCCGCTCCCGGAGAGGTTTGGGTACGACAATGCGCCCCGCTTTGTCGATCCTGAGTTCCATACCATTTACATTACCATATACCATTAAAAATGGCAATAATGTAAGTGGGTGGGAAGGGGGGGTCTGGCGCTAGGTGACAGGTCGGGCATGTGATTGGCGCCGAGCTTTGCCGAGGCTACCGGCCCGTGTGCAGTGGATGGCGTTGAAAGTGCCCGTCGAACATGTGTCTGACTGAAGACATATCGGATGCCTGAGCGAGAGCGGGCAAGCAACTGAAAGCCAGGTAGGCGAGTCTCACATGCGTCCAAAATTGTCTACAAAAGTCCGCCCGAGTTTCGCTTTCAACGTGCCGTTACCGGCTGGTCGTTAGCCTTGATCGGGAGTGCTTCGGGGAGAATTGCCGGGAGCGGGAGAAGGCTCGGGCCGAAGCACTTTCGATAAGGAGACTTGAAGGAAGCCGCTGGCAGGGCGGACGAGTATGGTGAGTTTCCGGTAAGCGTGCGTGACGCCGTGTAGGCCGTCCTGTTAAGTTCAGTCAGGCGCCGGAGGCGCCTGATCGTGAACCGGAAGAGCACACCACCGATCCCTGAGGCGATCGTACAATTGCAGCGCCAGTTGGATCAATTTCGCAGCACCCAGCCGCATCGGACGAAGCTGCCAGAGCCACTGTGGCAGGCTGCGGTCGAGTTAGCCCGACAGCATGGCATACATCCCGTCGCGCACCCATTGCGGCTGGACTACATGGGACTGAAGAGGCGGCTCGGCGGAGTTCCCGCGCTCCGACGCAAGGCAAGCAAGCCGACATTTGTCGAACTGACCGCGCCACATGCCGTACCGTTGGCGGAGTATGCGATCGATTTCGAATGTCCCAGTGGCCACAAAATGCACATCCAGTGGAAGGCGTCGGCGCCGCCCGATTGGGTAAGTTTGCTGCGCGCTTGGCGGGAAATGGAAGGATGATTCAGATCGCTGCCCAGATACGAATTCTGGTTGCGGTCGAGGCGATCGATGGAAGAAAGGGTATCGACGCCATCGCCCAGCTGTGCCGGGAAAAGCTGAACGCGGATCCATTTTCCGGTTACCTATTTATCTTCCGGACGCGGCGTGGCACGGCCATCCGAGTCTTGCAGTACGATGGCCAGGGGTTCTGGCTGGCCACCAAGCGCTTGTCCAAGGGACGTTTCAAATGGTGGCCAACCGGGACGGAAGCGGCACGGACGCTGCGAGCGCATCAGGCTCAGCTCCTGCTCGCTGCCGGCAATCCCGATGCGGAAGCCCCGCCGGCGTGGCGGCCGGTGAACTCCTAGAAATTGCAAAAAACACTTGCGTTCCGTTTTCGACTCTGCCACACTGACGGCAGATGGCATCGGAGTGGAGATATCGAGGGCGGGTAGTTACAGCCGACGATGTCGCTTCGATTCGCCAGTTGATTGCCGAAAATCCAGGAGCAAGCCGGCGCAGACTTTCAGAGAAGCTCTGCGAAGCATGGCAGTGGAAACAGGCCAATGGCGCGTTACGCGATATGGTCTGCCGCGGCTTGTTGCTCATGCTACACCGGGCCGGCGAGATCGAATTACCGCCCATCCGGTTCCAAACGCTCAACCCCTTCGTCCGGCGTGCCCACCCCGCGCCGATGCTGATCGACACGACGCCGATCGCCAGTGCACTCAAGGAACTCCAACCAATCGAACTGCAACAGGTGCGGCGAACGGGCGACGAGCCACTGTTCAACAGTCTGATGGAGCAGCATCATTACTTAAAGTACGAACAACCAGTCGGGGAGCACTTGAAATATCTGGCCTGGGCGCAAGGCCGTCCTATCGCGTGCCTGGCGTGGAGTTCCGCGCCGCGTCATCTGGGCAGCCGGGACCGCTACATCGGCTGGAGCGCGGAAGCGCGGCGGCGCAACATCCGCTTCATCGCCTATAACACGCGGTTTCTGATTCTGCCCTGGGTACGCGTTCCGCATCTGGCATCGCACCTTCTCGGCCGTATGGCCGCGGTCCTCTCAGACGATTGGGACCGGATGTACAGCCACCCGATTTACTTCGCGGAAACTTTCATCGATCCCGGCCGTTTTCGCGGGACCTGTTACCGCGCGGCGAACTGGCGCCTGCTCGGCCACACCACCGGGCGCGGCAAGAACGATCAGACCAATAAGCCCAACCGCCCGATCAAGGAAATTCTCGGCCTGCCCTTGACACCTCGTTTCCGTGAACACCTCACCCGGATATGACGATGAAGCGACGGATCGACGTGAACCTGGACGAACTGGACCAGATTATCGATCGCAGCACGCGCGCCCCGCTAAGCGAATCCGAAGGCCAGAAGCTCAAAACGGCGCTCCATGCCATGGCAGAGAGACTGGTGCGAAAACGGAATACGGAGAAAACCAGCGCCGTTCTGCCGGATGCAACAGGCAAACCGGAGGCCGGCGAATCGGCGCCGGCCGGTCATGGGCGCAAGGGGGCCGCGGCGTTTACCGGTGCTAATAAAGTTGCCGTCGCACACGCCACGCTCCATTCCGGCGATCTTTGCCCAGAGTGTCGCCGGGGAAAAGTGTATTGCCTGAAAGAGCCAGCCACGCTGGTGAGGTTTGTGGGACACGCGCCATTGGAAGCAACGGTATTCCAGATGGAGCGACTGCGATGCAATGCCTGCGGGGAGGTCTTCACCGCTGAGGAGCCGGAAAGCGCGGGAGCAGACAAGTACGATGAGACCGCCGTGGCGATGATCGCCCTGTTGAAGTACGGTACCGGAGTGCCATTCAATCGGTTGGAAGGACTGCAGGAACATCTGGGGATGCCACTGCCGGCGACGACGCAGTGGGATCTGATGGCTGCCGCCGCGAAACTGCTTTGGCCGGTGCTGGTAGAGTTGATCCGCCAGGCGGCGCAGGGCAGCGTGATGCACAACGACGATACCGGCATGCGGATTCTGCGCCTGGCACGCGAGCCGGGCGACAAGCGGACGGGGACGTTCACCAGCGGCATTGTATCGATGGTGGGCGCCTGGACCGTCGCTCTGTTCTTCACAGGATGGAAACATGCGGGTGAGAACCTCGCCGAGGTGCTGAAGCAGCGAGCACGCGAACTGCCGGCGCCGATTCAGATGAGCGATGCGTTATCACGCAACTCTCCGAAGGTGGCAGGCGTCGAGCCCCTGCAGGCGAACTGCCTCGCGCATGGAAGGCGGCAGGTTGTGGAGGTGGCGGACAACTTTCCGGAAGAATGCCGTTATGTGTTGGAGACGCTGCGCGACGTTTATCATCACGACGCACAAGCGCGAGAGCGGGCAATGTCGGCGGAACAACGGCTGCGCTTCCATCAGGAGCGCAGCGGGCCGTTGATGAAAGGGCTGCATGAGTGGATGGAGGCGCAGTTGGCGGAGCACAAGACAGAACCGAACTCCGGGCTGGGCAAAGCGATCTCCTATTTACTGAATCACTGGCTGAAGCTGACGCTGTTCCTCAGGCAAGCTGGCGCGCCGATCGATAACAACATCGTGGAACGTGCCTTGAAGAAAGCCATCTTGAACCGCAAGAATGCACTCTTCTACAAGACGCTGAACGGCGCCGGAGTCGGCGATCTGTTCATGAGTCTGATCCACACCTGCGAGCTGAACGGAGCCAATCCGTTCGACTACCTCACGGAGTTGCAGAGGCATGCCGAGGAGTTGAAACAGAAGCCTTCGGAATGGATGCCTTGGAATTACCGCGAGACGTTGGTGCGGCTGGCGACGCCCACAGCCGCGTAATATGATGGATCTGCTCTGGCCGAAAAGGATCGACTGCGGCCATGGTTGGGTGACATTTTGAAATGGCCGCCAAACGGGCCTTCCCAAGGGCGAAATCCGATAACGTTTTTGGCCAGTCACGAAGACCGGCGAAAATGTTGCGCGCCGGTCTGTACGCCCGCGTGTCCACCAATGATCAGCAGACGCTGTCCATGCAGAGTCGCGCCATGCGGGAGTATGCCGCTCGTCGCGGCTGGACGATCGCCCAGCAAATCCGCGAGGTCGGTTCCGGAGCGGCCAAGCGAGAAGCTCGCGAGAAACTGCTGGAGGCCGCCCGGCGCCGTGACATCGATGTCGTGCTGGTGTGGCGGTTGGACCGCTGGGGCCGGTCGGTAACGGATCTGCTGGCGACACTCCAGGAACTGGAACATCTCGGCGTGGGCTTCGTGTCGCTGACCGAGGCGCTGGACCTGACCACGCCAGCCGGGCGAGCGATGGCTGGCCTGCTGGCTATATTCGCTGAGTTCGAAAGGGAGATTCTGCGGGAACGAACGCGGGCTGGCCTGGCCCACGCCCGGCAGAACGGCCAAAGGTTGGGTCGGCCTGCCACCGCAGCCCTACACACTGCTGAAATCCGGGAACTACACCGCGCGGGCGTTAGCAAATCCGAGATCGCGCGCCGTCTTCAGGTCGGCCGCACTTCGGTGCGGCGAATCCTGGGAGTAAAGTCATGAAGCGACCTAACAGAGACCTTGATCGAGAGGACCGCATCCATAACGAAGTCATCGCCGATGCCAATGGGCCGGAAGAGCAGGTCATGGGATGGCATTGCTACCTCGACGACAACATCCGATTCCCTTTTCAAGCCACGTGCATCGCTGTCAAGATAGTCTCGCCTCTCAGGAAAGGAGAAAGCGTCGAAGTCCTCCGTATGGCCCCGGAAGACGCCTGCTCCGCTGACATGCTCGTGGTGATCCACTGGCAAGACCGCACCATGGCCGTTCCTTTGTCACAACTGGCGGCTGTTGATCCGGACGACTCGACCGCCGAAGCTATCGCCGACTGGCATTATTGGGTGGCACGAGGCTACTGCTTCTGACTTACGCACGCCAGCCGAAAGCTCACCTTGCATCACGCCCCGGATGAGCGAAATACGAAGGCGCCGCTTAGTTGGGTTCCGGGCGGCGACAACGCACGGAGGGGGCCGCACCAAGCTCGGGACTGTGGGAACCGAGGATTTGCTGACGGCGGATGCGTGTGGTGTTTGACCCGGAAGGGGCAGGAAGGCGAAGACGCGGTAAACCAATCGCCAGGCGCGTTCTATAATTCCGACGGCGATTTCATTCGCGCGCGAACGCTAATACCGCGTTCTGGCCCGCTTCGATATGCGGTGAGTAAGACGCGTGAAATGGAAGCCAGGGAAGGGAAGCCACAGATCGGGTACAGGGCAGACCAGGTGGCGGATCAAATACGGATGCTCCGGTTTCAGGGTGCGCAAGCGCGACAGGACTCGTGATCTTGGCCGTTGGGTTGGCTCCTTGAAAAGGGGCCGCACCGAAACGCCGTACCTCTATTTGCCTTGGTGATTGACCCTCCAAATGGAGTTCGAGCCATCATCCGTTACCATCAGAGAGCCATCCTGGGCCACGGCGACGCCGACGGGCCGCCCCCACACACGTTCGTCTGCTGTTGCGAAGCCAGTGAGGAAGTCTTCGTATTCACCGGAAGCACGGCCGTCATGCAGCGGAACACGGATAACTTCGTAACCGGCCCGCACGGATCGGTTCCATGAGCCATGCTCTGCCGCGAAGATGTCTCCTGAATATTCCTGCGGAAATTGCTTTCCGTTATAAAAGCCCATCTCGAGCGAGGCGAAGTGTGGCTGTAGCAAAACATCGGGCACGATCACTTTGTCTTTCAGCTCGGGATGTTCGCCTTCCCGACGAGGGTCTTGGTGCCCGCCAATGTAATACCAGGGCCAACCGTAAAAACCGCCTTCCAGCACGTGCGTGATGTAGTCGGGCACAAGGTTATCGCCCAAGCCGTCGCGCTCATTTGTCGAGCACCACAAATCGCCGGTTGTAGGATTGATCGCGATCGCAGCCGGGTTTCTGATGCCCGAAGCATATACTTTGACAAACTTGCCTTCCGGCGTGTATTCGAGAATGTCGGCCCGATGCTCTTCGGTGGGAAGGAGGCGTGGATCACCTGCATTGGACCGCGATCCCACGGAGACGAACATCCGCGTTCCATCCAGCGAGAAGGCGATATCGCGCGTCCAGTGCCCGGCACCCGAAGGCAGTTTGTCGATGACGTTAACAGCCGGTGCGCGGGCGATCAGGTCGCCGTTGCTGTAAGGGAACCGAACTACTGAGTCGGTGTTAGCGACATACAGCCACTTCGGATGTTCGCCTGGCGGAAAAAAGGCGATGCCAAACGGCCTGCGTAGGCCGGAGGTGAAAATGGAGACACGCTGTGGCTCGCCGCGCGGAGTGATCCCGCGGAGGACTTTGATCCGTCCCGCGTAGCTTTCAGCAACGAAGAAGTCCCCGTTTGGAGCAGTGCGTATCAGTCGCGGGCCATCGAGGCCGCTCGCGTAGAGTTCGACCTTGAAGCCCCGGAGTGGGACTGGCCATGCGTTGGCGGGGCGGGGAACAATGGACGGATAGTTGACCGTGGACTTAGTGGCCCAGGGCTGCGGTAGGTCCTTAGGAGTGACTCTATGGAAGACTCCGGGGTGCTCGGAGCGGTAGTCGGTGAAGGCGGCTGGCCCGCGCAGTGGAGCATCGGTCTTGGTTTTGTCCGCGGCTTCGGATCCACATCCGAATAGGAATACCAAGGTCACCTGAAGGGTGGCGAGCGTGGTCAGCCGAGCCCA
Source organism: Bryobacterales bacterium (assembly GCA_963776805.1). Taxonomy (GTDB): domain Bacteria; phylum Acidobacteriota; class Terriglobia; order Bryobacterales; family Bryobacteraceae; genus Palsa-89. The sequence continues at coordinate 102,463 of CAVZOD010000025.1, read as the reverse complement.
TGAGGCACCGGGCGGATTCTCAGCGAGCGAAAGGCAGTCGGTAGACAGATGATTCCTTCGCTCACGATCGTGCAGCACATTCGTGGTTGCTCACGAGGATTAGCATACGCTGGCCACGAACGACGGAACGACTTCTCCGTTAGAGAGCTCCCGCTTGCACGATAATCCAGCGTTGCCACGTCTGGTAAACACGCTGTCGGTCATCGCTGGTACGCGTTGATTCGAGGTCTGTGTTCGAAGACGACAAGATGAATCTTCTGGAGAACATCCATCAATAATGTAGGCTTCCAGAAGTACAGAAGGACTCCGAGATACGTGCCCAGCGTGTTAGTGATGATATCCGTCATGCCGGAGTCTCGCGTTGGAAGGTAAGCTTGCAGGACCTCGATGGTTAAGCTGGTCGCTGCACCAATCAAGACCGTTAGGAGTGCAGGCCGGCTTGTCTTCCTTGCCATCGTCAGATAGGCAAAAAAGAAGAAGCCGAGAGGAATGAAGCCACCGATGTTGATACCGACATCCTTCCAATAGCTCCAGCTGGCCCGAAATCCTTTCCAGGGTGCTTCTAAGAACTTTTCCTGCACGATCGTATATCGTTCTGGGATGTAAAGGTCGAATCCCGAGCCACTACGATCGTGGATTGTACGCCCGCGATGCTCGTCAAAAAGGTAGAGAGCCAGAACCCCATGATTCGGCTCGAGTTCAGGTCGGCCCTCGGTGGTCCAGCTTGTGAAATGTCGGGAGACCCCGGCCGTAGTCAACTCGTGTTGATAGATCGCGAGGCCCAGCAACTCACCGGACCAGCTGTCGCTTTCTACAGGAGAGGTGCCAAGCACAAGGCGACCGGTGAAATTATCGCTGGAAATATGGAATTGTCGACGAACGTTTTGGAGCACGCCATTGACGTAAACGGCGGTCCCACCCGATCCTGATGTGATTGTGATCAATTCGGGCTGTCGCTGGTCGAAAACATGGGGTATGTAGATTTCCGCTGGTTGATTTTGAACGAACTGCTGCAAGGCCTCGCTTCGCAGTACGACGCCTGACTGATATCGACGCATCAAAAATTGGACAGGATGCTTCGGAGTATAGAAGGCGAGCAGCGTACGGTCGCTCTCGACAGGGGTCGTCCGTAGTCTCATCTCCAGAGCGCACGATAGTCGATCCTCGGAGCCGGACGTCGTGAATGACCCCGAGCTCAAGATAGTTCCATGGTGACCGAAACGGAGCCCGCTGGCGTTCTTGAGCCAGGTCACCTGATTGCGAGGTGAGTGGAACGGCCAAAGCCCGGCCACCAGGATGCCGCATAAAAGCAAAATACAAAACACGCCGAGAATCTTCAGCTCGATCGCACCTTTACTTATACTTAGATCCATCACCGTTTTGAGTTTCTTTGTGCTGGCCGTGAGAATGTTGCAATGTTGGCGGCGCATGCGACGAGCACTGTGCTTTTGGGATGCGGTCGAAGTCCGAAGCGAAGACTCTAAACGCATTGATTCTTCAAAGAGGCCCACCCAACTTGAACGGGTCGGGATCGCTTATAGTAGTACTGTTACCTTATTGAGCGACAGGGGCGGTTTGGCGTAACATTGTGCGGCGAGCCGGAGTGATGTGAGCTTGACGGGGTAGGGCATATTACTGACTGGTAGTAGGTTATTCTAAATGGAAGAGTTAACCCATTCTGCCAGCACAAATGCGGCGAGGGCGTGATGGGCGGATCACAAGGAAGGATACTATACTGAGTCTTCCACGGGTACGATAGTACTTTGGAAGTGAAAGAACTAGTAACTCTATGAGTTCTACTGTCTTCAAGCGCCTTCAGCGCTATGTTCGAGTGACCGGGGGTTTGCTGTCGCTCTCGATTCTTGCTTGCGCCCAAGTTAGTCTGGTTCATGTCACATCCTGCGGGCCACAGAGCTTTCCTGCGACGACGTGCACGATTCCGTCATCGGGAAGTGGAAACATAATCGTGGCCGCTTGGACTTCCGGGAATGGGGGAGGCGGAACAGCAATAGCGAGCATCACCGACAACGCCGGTAATCTCTACCAGGAGGCCGCTGGTGCAAGAGCCACGGACACAGGTGCGAATACCATGGCGGACATATGGTACGCACAGAACAGCGTGGCGGGAGCCGCCGTCATCACGATCACTCCAAGTCCCTCTGGGACCTCTGGGACGGCGGTGATTTGGGAGTTTTCGGGCATCGAGCCCTTCACACCCCTTGACCAAACTGCCGTATTGAACAGCCAGTCCGCCACAACCACGCCGTTAGGTGCTGCGGTGGTGACGACGTCTCCCGCAGAAGTTGTAGTTTCCCTTGTCAACTCTAGTGGAGCGGTGACGGGAATAAAGTCTGGAAATTCCTTTTCGAGCGACTCCGTGGCAGGCGGTGAAGGCGGGGTCCATTTCATCGCTTCCTCGACAGGAAGTTATGCGCCACAGTGGACAACGAGTACGTCTGGAACCTTCTGCTCCAGCACTGTTTCGTTCAGAGCGGCTAGCTCGGGAAGCAGTGCGTGCGACTTGAATCAGGACGGAGTTGTGAACGTTGTGGACGTGCAGTTGGCCACCAACATGGACCTCGGCATGTTAGCGTGCCCTGGTTCACTCAATGGCGGAGTATGCGGATCTGCTCTGGTCCAGCAGATCGTAAATGCCGCCTTAGGCCAAGGATGCTCAGCCACAATCAGTCATTCTGTGTCACTGACCTGGACGGCAAGTACGTCGCCGAATATTGCCGGTTATAACGTGCTCCGGAGCACTACATCGGGAAGCGGATTCGTTCAAATAAACACGGGATTGGTGACCACGACTACCTACGCTGACACCAATGTCACAGCGGGGCAAACCTACTATTACGTGACGACAGCGGTCGACACGAGTAATAATCAGAGCGGCTATTCAAATCAAGCGCAGGCGACCGTTCCAACTGATATTTGAGGCCATTTGGGCCGCTGGAAGCCGTCACAGTGGCGACAACTCGACGGCCAATGTGCGAGGATTGTTGTCCAGCTCAATCAAAAGCTGTGCAGAGCGCTCGCTGAGCTATGCGAAGTGCCTGCAAACCAGCTCACCAGCCCAACAAAATGCACAATCAGACAAATGTGGAACCAGTTTCTTCGCCATCCGTTCCTTCCAACCGGCCTTTGCGGGAATAACAGTCCAGTTTGGCGACGCAGCAGTCGACAGTCGGCAGTACCGCAGCTCAGACCTCTTCGCGCCCCAGTGATCTTTAAATCTGATTAGACCAGTGTGTCCCCACTCCGAGCGCCCGAGGTCGAACGCGCCCAAGCCATCTTGCTTCGCGTCAACGATCGATCTCCAGAACAAGAATTGCATTGCGCCTAGTCTAGCAGCCCGTGTCTAAACCGACCGTTTTCCAGGCGGCGGAAAACATCTGACAGCGGGCGTTGATCGGCGAGAAACTCGAACCAGCAGTGGAGAGTTCGCGGATCGTGTTGTAAGAGGTCTTCAACGGCTTTCATGACAGCCAAAATCATCAAAATGGCCTCGATAGTCCGGTCGTGAGCAGCTCTGGGCTTGCCCGAGCCATACATCGATCGCATCAAGAGGGCGAGATTGCACGCGGCGGCTTGAATCAGGAATTTCTTGTGCACGTTCTCCAGGCCCCGCACATAGAGCCGGTCCAGCCCGCCGGTGTCAAACTGATGCGCGAAGTTCCGTTCGATCCGCTCTCCCCGTTGCCGCTGCAACCGCTTGCCGCGATCGCCCTGAATGCGCCGCCGATTGGCGTAGACCGCTGCCTTCTCCGCCGCTTTGCCGTCCCAGTTGCGCTGGCCCCGATCAGGCTCCGCGATATACGTTCGCACTTCCATCTCAGCCAGACCAAGCGCCACATCGTTGCTGTGATAACCCTTGTCCGCCACCACTTCTTCGACTCCCTCAGGATGCACTGGATACTCGCCTTCGGAGGTCTTTTCGGCGATCAAGCCGGCCACCGCGATCGCGGCTTCCACCACGGTTTCCTGGACGGTCGCCGTGTCGGCGGCGGCTCCGCCGTGCGTGGTGACCGCCACGATGGCGCCGGTTTCCATGTCCACCGCGTTCTCGGCTTTATACGCCAGAGCCGTGCGTCCGTCTTTCAGTCTCGTGATCTCGGCCTCCTCGTCGATGGGGCTTTTCCAGTCTTCATTGGAGGTCCTCTTCTTGCGCTTGCGATCCATGCGGAGCAATGCCGCCGCGTCTTGGGCGTCGATCCCTTCGGCTTCGGCCAGGCGCTGCAAGTACGCCGTGTAGCTCTCGCCCGTGTCGCGGCGCACAATCGATTTCATGGCCGCGTTGGCTTCCAAAGTGGTCGAATCCACGCCGATCGTCTTCCCTTGGATGAGCCCGGCCTGCGCCAGCCGCTCCAGCACCCAGGTGAAGATTCGCTGATGGGTTTCCGCCGTCGATCAGGCGTCTGGTGCGCGAGATGGTGACGTGATCCGGCGTGTTCTCGTCGAGCCCGATCGAACAGGAACTGCCGCAGCGTGAGTGAATCGGCGAGACGCCACGCGATGCCGCGTTCGCTATCCAGTCCTTCGAAGAAGCCGATCATCATGATGCGGAAATACTGACCCGGAGGCAGGGACGGACGCCCTAATTTGTCGTGATAGAAGCCGGCGCAGCTGGTCTCGCAGAAAAGATCGAAACCGGCGTTGTCCAGGACCTCATTGAGCCGCTTATAGAACGGATGACCGGGTGCCGTCGGAAGCTCGCCGCCGTACCAGAGTTCCTCTTGTCTTTGTCGCTTCTTCCGCGTCCCCATCGCCATAGATCGATTGTAAGATCAAAACATTTTCAGTACTACATGTTTTTGGACTTTAGACACGGGCTGCTAGGCGATGGAATTGCGCGTCCGAGCAACCGTATTTGTATAGCAGAGCATCTTTGTGTCGAATCGTGAGAATCGCGGAGATCGGTGCAGAATCTTTAAATGCCATGCGAATCTTCAGCGCACTTCCGAAGCAGTCGATTAAGTTCTGGAACCATCTTTTCGGCTGTGGAGGTGCATTATGACGGCGACGCGTAAGTAATAGTAGTCGATAGAAATGTTCAAGTAGAACTTCCGACCGACCCTCTTCATACTTTAAGCCCTCACGCTCTGAACGGCGAATCTTCCTTTGCGTTGAGTTCTTGTGACATCTGCGAAATAGAGTGTCGATGTCTTACCTTAGTTAGGTCAATTTGATGAGAGCAATAAGTATAGATCGACGCCGATCTAACCGTCACTGCATCTATTTCATGTGTGGGTCTGATTTCGGCATAGCGTAAGCCATTCTTCGACAACTCGTGCTGCACTGCCAAGAGAACGGCACCTACGTCAGTGTCATCACAGACTAAAGGATCACAGTGATCTGAGAACGGAAGAGACACCAGACGCCGTCCGGTAATCCAACTGTTTACACGACAAAGCACGATAGCGTCTTTCAACTTGGTGTCTGCTGAAGACGTCGTAAATGCAATCGGTTCGTGATCAAAAGTTCGACGAAGCGCCTCAAGCCACGCGGTCGTGTGAAATACTGATGACCGAGGGTGCTGAGCGACGAACTCGTGCCACCGGGCATCTTCGAGCGGCCGAATCTGATGAACTTCATTGCGGCAGCGGCTTAGGATCGTCTCGCTACGGAGTTCTTCGGGAACTGCGCTATTTATGGACAGGGCTTCAAAGACCTCGTTTCGTAGCCAAGTAAGGAAGGAGGCCGAGCTCCACGAGACCCGGGAGAGGATCCTGCAGACTGAACACAGATTCGACATTGAAGGCACACAATGAGCTCAGATAGCTCCAGCACTGTCTTCGGCCCTTCAAAACCTCCAGAATACCCGTGGGCAAGTCAGTGATCAAGCGAATCCAGCTTAATCCTGCGCGGCCCTGGCAGGATTGAACGTGGGTGCCTGCCTGGTCAGCGAAAAGCAGATAGGGAAAATCAACACCGGCACGGAAGCCAAGTGTGTGATATCCCCAGGTGCGCCCATTGACATCCAATAGCTTGTACTGGCCATCACGCGGGTCGAACTTATATTCCACCTCGACAAGTCCGTGGTAATTGATCGCCCGTAAAAATCGCTCAGAAAGCTCCTCTAAGATAGGCAGCTCGATCGTTTCAACAAACGTGCTGGCACGGCCAAACTCGGGCGGATGTTGGCGGGTTCGTCGGACGACCATTCTTCCGATTGATCTGCCACCCTTAAAAAAAGCACAATATGCGAACTGTTTAGATCCATCGCCTGGTATTAGGTCCTGAATCATCACTTCACCCGGGGGAAGCTGTGCCGATGCCTTTTGAAATTTCTCGAAAAGCTCAGGGCGGCTGTCGGCACGCCAAGCTTTGGCCTTGGTCGCGTAGAAGAAGTGTTCTTTGATAGCCGGTTTAACGACGAAAGGCGGAACCGCCCGAATAGCTTCAAGATCTTCAAGGGTGCTAGGATACCAAGTCTGCGGTGTCGGAATGCCGATTTCATTCGCGAGACGATATGTATTACGTTTATCCCACACCCACTTTACTGTGTTCCAGTCGGGCGTCGGAACCCGAAAGAAGTTCGCCAGAAGAGATCGGTAACGGGAGATCGCAGCTACCGTCTCGTCGCGCGTCGGGTACAGCACCCATCCTTTGAGCCCCAATTCGCGGCCGATGCGCAAAAGCGTCTCAATGGTCTGCTCTTCGTGGCGAAGACTCTCGACACGAACTGCGCGGTGAGTATATCGCGAGAAACGTGCAATCGACCGCTCATCATCGATGACACAGACAGGAATTCCTCGTCTCCCAAGGCTGCGAACAATACCCAGGCCTTGGTAATCACCGCCGACTACGATCGCTCCCCCCGGTGTCACAACAGGGTCAGGAGCGATTCGGTGTTCCTTACGCTGATAGGACGCTTCGACCATGAAGAATCGTGTTTCCTCTTGCGGCTTCCGGTTCTGCTGCGATGTAGCGGGTTAGGGCACGTGAAGCAAAGTGCGTGCCGGACACGAATTGCATCAGGGGACCGAAGCTCCAGGCTGCTGGGGCCCCGAGAAAGTGTAAGCCCGGAACAGATGATTCGAGACCTTGCCGAAGGACCGGATACCCGTTAATGCAAGAGATGGAATCTGAAATCTGTGGGCTCAAGAAATCATACCTAGAGACATTGACTCGGTACCCTATGCCCAGAAGGATATGATCGACCGTCCTCTCAGTTCCATCGTTGAGCCGAACTTTAACTTGGTTTTGCGCGGGCGTCGCGCTGACAATCGAGCAGCCAAGACGGATCGGAACGTCTCGGAGCCTATCAACGAGCCACTGCGCCCCAGCGGGGCGCACACATCGTTTCCTGAGTTTGTTTTGAAGAGCACGTGGCAAGCACCTCAGCAGGTCGGGGCGCGCCATTAGCTGGCTAAGTCCTGCAGGCCCAACATCAGTAGGCGCGTATAACAGTTGCCGTGTGAATTTCCCCAGTCGATGATGCAGAGCTCTAGAAAGGCTGCCTTGAAGCCAGTGAATCCGATGAGCACGCCCTATGATTTCGACGTCTGCCCCGCCTTCGTGCAACAAAGCGCCGGATTCGAGAGCGCTTTGGCCACTGCCGACAACTAGGATCTTCTTGTTAGTGAACCGCCGAAGATCTCGATGTTCGGATGTGTGGGATGCTAGGCGAGGGGATAGGTGCTGAAATTCCTGGGAACGCCACGCAAACAATCCGATCCCGGCCGCGATAACAATGCGGCGCGTACGAATTGTCTCGCCGTCATCGGTCATCAGCCGGAAAGCCTTTGGCTCGATTTTCACGCTAACAATTTTCCGTTGGTCTACATCGGGGACTGCTACCCGCTGGTACCACTGGCCATACTGAACAAAACGCTCCAAAGGCACCGGTGTGGAGACATCATTGCCCGTGGCGGCTCGATACGCTTCCAAGGTTAACGAGCGGTTGGGATCTGAAATCTGAGTGGCTGTCCAATTCGATCGTAGGAGCATTCCAATGGGCATGTTCCGGTCCCAAAACGACATCGGTTCCCCGAACACACTCACTTGGAGGCCTTCGATGGTACGCAGGTGAGCTGCCGCCGAAAGGCCGTAAGGGCCCGCACCAATGATCACTACATCACGGGTATTCATCATCTATTCCGTTGTGGCCGGCGGCGCAAAACCCGAGGCCGACACTAATGGTCAGTACGATGAAAGCGCCATGAACCTATTCGAGAAATGCCGAAGACCTAATACTAAATGACTAATCGAAAGCCGAATTCACAACTTGGGAATTAGAATCGATAGCTGACGGGCTATGGACTTCTATGGCCGCTTGTCCGGAAATCGGCTCGCTCTTCTGGAAACGCAATAATAATGGCACTAGAATTACGAGGGAGACGAGGGAGAATGGCAGACCGCCATAGCGGTGGAGCTTGCCATGGAGGAAACCCGGATCCACGTAGACTCCAAGGCTAGAAATTGTCACAATTCGCACCGCGTTCTTGAATACGACCACCGGAATAGTCCAGAGGCTAAAGAAGACTCTTTTCCAGTTGGACTGGAGAAACATATGCCCCGCCAGGATACTAGTGATGAATAAGGCCAAGCTAGATCGTATTCCGCTGCACTCCTCTGCAATCTGGATCTCTACACCTGGCAGTAAGAACTTGAAGTGTTGCCAAAACACAGGTATACCCAACAGTCTATAGAGGGCGAAGGTCATGACAGCCGATCCTTCTTGCAAGGCGAGTGTGATCTTGCCAAGAACAACGGTTGGGATGGGAATCATCAAGAGGAGAAACGCCAACGGAAATATTGCAGCCCGAAACGCTTGCGTGCCATAGCAGAGGAGGAATCCTCCGGTCCATATCAAGATCAATGCCAGAACGACAGCCGACAGGCGATCATTCGAGTTAACGTCGGATAGCCACGTTTTAGCAAAACAAAACAGCCCAACTCCGACGACGATCAAGGGTATACTTCTGAGTGGAGAATAGGAAGCTCGGGCGAAGGTCCTTTTTCGATCGAGATAAAGGAGCAATCCACTCATGACCGGTATCATAAGGATATGAGAATATCTGGCGTCCTGAATCGATAGCGCGGCCAGGGCATACAAATGTCCACCGAAGAGCGAGACCTGCAGGCCGGAAAAGAGCGAGAACCAAAAGTTGTGCGCCGTCAAGGTTCTTAGCTTAAAGTGAAAAGATTCCCTGATTAGCGGCAAATGCTTACTCCTAAATGTTGTCGTCCGGCTGTAACGCCAGAGTTGGCGCTGAAGTGATCGCGATACGTTGGTTGACGGCAAAAAGGGCCAATTGCAAACGACTAGAAACCCCCACCTTACCGAAAATATTGGTAAGGTGATGCTTCACGGTACGCTCGCTAATGGCGAATTCCTCTCCAACCTCTTTGTTTGACCGACCGCTCGCTATCTTCGTGATGATATCGACTTCGCGGCGGGTGAGTCCATAGTCCTTCGGCGACTTTGTCCCATTGCCATTCGCTAAAGATTCGCGAAGTGCCTCCACCAAAACTCCCACGCTCTCTCTTTCCAACCAATACTGGCCAGCCATCACGCTTTGAAAGCTCTTGAGCAACAGCTCTGGCAGCGATTGTTTCAGCACAATGCCGTGAGCTCCGAGCCTGAACGCTTCTACTAAGTGAGCTTTTTCGATCGTCGATACTGTTACTACGACTCGCAACTGAGCCAAAGAGCCCGTGGAATCATTCAGAGCCTTTACTGGAAACCTTTGAGAGAGTGCGAGGTCAACCAGAAGGATGTCAGGTTGAGTGCGCCGGGCCAATTGAATGGCGCCAGGAGCGTCGGACGCCTCTCCAAGAATTTTGAGGCTGGGTTGGGATTCCAGGGATCGACGCAGGTCTTGACGAACAAGTGGATGCTCGTCGGCGATTACGATTCGAATAGGACTGAGCTCGTTGCTCATGAAGTTCCTCAGATCCAGGGATTCCGCCCGCGCCGAACGGCCGGGAATTAAGTTGGGTAGTCAACCTTCAATTAGACACGGTTACGGATGTCTTAACGTGCAATGGTGCACACGAGACACACGACCTACTGCTCTGGTGGGTCGAGCAATGCGCGCTTGGCTCGGATTGCTGGATGTGCTGTGGATTCCCCTAAGGCTTCTGCGGGGCCAACCGTTTTCGGGTTGTTAGTTCCAGAATATCCACTGTAGTCATGATATCCAGAATACATCCGATCGAGACCCTCTGCGGCATTTAGTACGATACCCAGTACACGTTGTCTCCCGAGGACCACAATGGCCTTTTCGATAGCTTCGCGGGGCGTGCGCCCTTCCCTGGCTACCAATAGAGTTGCATTTGTTTGTCGCGCGATCGATAGAGCGTCGGTGAGAGGTATAACCGGGGGGGAGTCGATCAAAATCCAGTCGAAATGCGGGGATAGAGTTTGGAGCATGCCAGCCAAGGCTTCTGTTTGGAGCAATTCGGTAGGATTGCTGTGTGGTTCTCCGGCTGGCAGCAGATACCAGCTTAGTGGTTCCAGCCGTCGCAAAGCCAAAATAGGGTTCAAGCCACCTTCGAGGCAGTCCGACAGCCCCGCTCTTCTTTCGAGGCCTAATTGTTCAGTCAGAGTAGGACGGTGCAAATCGGCTTCAATCAAAAGGACTGTGCGCTTTCCGCCCTCCGCCAAGGCCGTTGCGAGGTTCAGTGCGATGGTAGATTTTCCGTCCTGTGGCAACGGGCTGGTGATTTGAAGGGTCTTCAGTTTTCCCGCGCTCCAGAGCTCTCTCAGACACATCCGCAGGAACCTAAACCGGTCCGCCGCTGCACCACGCGGCTCAGTGTGCATGACAATGCGGCTGCTCGGTTGCACTTGCACCTCTTCCGTTGATATCTGATCGAGCTGAAAGGTTGTCTCAAGGTCCCCTGTGGCTGCTTCTGCCGGACCTAACGAAGAGTGGTTCGCGGGCTCAGGAGGCTTCTTGCGAAGATCAAAGAAGTGGTTCAAGGGTTTAACTCCGGCGGTGTTCTCACGCTCTTCATCGACACCCGAGGCAGAAGCGTCGGGTCCAATCAAAATGGGCACGGGCGGGCCCGACAAAAGATCTAAACTGCGTATTGCCGCGCTCGAATTTCGCTGTTCTGCCACCGAGTGGCGTTTCGATCGATATTTTAGCTTGAGTGTGATTTGCATTCGGCGGTAGACCGGAATTAAATTGGAATTCCAAAGGCCCCAAGAACAAGGTGGGCCTATTTGCTGCGTCAGGGACCAGACTTCGTATCGGTCTGCACATCATTTTGAGTCGCGAGAGTATTGCATTGCGAAAGCCAAGAGCAGCTGCTAGCCGTGCCTATACAGATAGAGCTCGTAAAGCTGAGCAAGGAGTATGGTGAGGACGAGCCCGGATCCGGCCACCCATTCAAACGCTCTTTTCCGCGAGCGTGAGCGCTTTTCGTATGAAGTGAGCAACAACGGAACTCCCACCACGAGCGGCAGGGGAAAGCGCTGACTTAGATCCTCCTCAGAGTGGAAGGAGCTATCTTTCATATTCATCAACAATGCAAGCGCCAGTCCCAGGCCAAGACCTGCACCTGCGCCACCAAGACTGACCTTTATGCGGTTAGGGCTAGAAGGCACAGTAGGTAAGCTGGGACGATCTATGAGACGAAACTGTTGGCCCTCTTGACGTTTCTCCAGATCCGCTGCCATTTGCGACTGTGTCTCCTTAGCTAGCAGGTCTGCATAGTCCTGTTTCAGCTGATCATAATTGCGGAGAATCCCTGCAAGTTGTTGTTCGCGCACTGGTGTTGCGTTCAGTCGACTCTGATATTGCTCGACCTCGTCCCTTAGGCGCTTTTGATCCTTGGATAGATTCTCGAGTTCCAGTCGATTGGCCACTAGTTGACCATGCAGTTGTCTAAGAGATACGTCCTCATCAGGTGCGCTTACCGAAGTGGGTGGAGCATCGGCCGAAGACGTCTGGGCTCCGGACATGCGCGATATTTGCAGCATCTTGAGAGATGCTTCTGTCTGGGCGATTTTTTCGGTGAGCTTAATGACCGCAGGATATTGAGGCGTGTATAAGTCGAGCAACTTCGCCCGTTCTGATTTAAGGCGAGCCAAATCATTCGCCACTGAAAGGGCCCGGTTGTCACTGAGCGCTTCCAAGTACTCGCGTTGTTCTTCTGCGCGACTAAGACTGGCCATCGTACTCTGAAGTTGCGTTTGCAACCCAGCCATGATGGCCAGATTCCCGGCCTGCTGCTCTGGCAATTCGCCAAGATGCTGCATCTTGAACGATCGCACTTGCTCTTCTGAATCCGCAAGTTTACTCTTCGCAGCCTCTAGTTGTTCTTGCAAGAAGTCAGTCGTAGTTGTAGCTTGATGTTCCCTTGTTGCGATGTCCTGCTCGATGAAGAGCGACGTTAATTTACTGGTGACCCCCTGAGCCAATTGTGGGCTGCTGGCGATGAAGGAGATCTTGAAAGAACTAACATCCTTGCGGTCGGAGACACTCTCGATCGGTTCAATCTGGATATCATGTCGCATTAATTCGAGAAGAGATTCCGGCGACACGCGCCGCCTCTCCTTCGGGTAAAGGCCGAATTCGTCGATAATCTCCGAAAGTCGGCTACGAGACAAGACCTCTTCGGTTGTAGCCTGGAGTGCTTCCCGGATATTCATTGTAGTCGTGGGAAGGACATAGCGCTCGGGGACTTGTTGCTGAACGACCAAAAGGGTTGCCTCAGAGGCGTAGCGGCTAGGTATAACTGAAAGGGCAGCGTAGGATGCAAAAGTTGTCACCACGACAGGAAGTATTATCCACCAGCGATGTCTGGTCACGATGCCCAGAATCTGTTCTATGGTTTTGTTTAGGCTGGTTTCGCTTTCAACTTCCGGCAAAATAGCTTACCTCGTCGAGTATTTCGTTCGATTCATCTGGCGGAGGATGCAGTTTGACCACCAAACGGGAATGCAAATAACATCTGTGTAAACACGTGTTTGACTTACGATCCTATTTCTCAGGTGGCAACGATTGCGGTCAGGTTCCAAATTTATGGGACTAAGGTACCATTGGCTTACGGATTGGAGGCAGCGGCGGCCGTAGCCGAGATCACGGTTTTAACAGGACGATCTGCCTGAGTAAACGAGCTATATCCTGCTCCAACTCTGTTTTGTCCACGGCTAACAGTGGCCGCAGCTCATCTAGCTCCTCGTCTGGCGCGGTCGTCTCCGCTAATTGCGTGCCTACTCGCTCTTGGGTCTGTACGCCGATCTGATATTCGAGATCCCATGCCTCAGCTAGAGAGACGACGTTAGAAAGGTGTTTTCTGCTAGAGGCGATGCGCTGCTCAAGCAACGCCAGATAACGGCCCTTGCTTGCGCCGGATTGTACTACCCGTTTACTGGGCCGCACAGTACGTATCAGTTCGCTATTCGTCATAATGGCTCTTTTGTAGGCGGTAGATCCCTTGGAGCAGTGCACAGGATCCGTGCGGGGATCTCTGTTGCGTGGGAACTCGAATGATTTTGACCGGCAGGAGTCCTGACATCGCCCTGGTACCCAACGGAACGTTCTTTCAAAACCTGCGATTCATCGATCTTTGCGTACCAGGCTCTTTGTTTTTCAGTGCTCATAAAACATGCCTTGACTAAGTCCGGTTCTTGCCAAGGAACATCGTGGTAACCTGACGACAGGAACGGGCTGCCCGGATCCCGTATCCATTCTTGCGGAAACAGTGCAATCGTGTTCCTTTCAGTGACTCTGGGCGCTGGTTTTGCAACCTCCCCGGAGACGACGCTATACAAAGCCGCCGGAAGATCGCGGCCCGATCCTAGCGTCAGGTGCCCGATCTGGGTTGATCGAGGATTGATCTCGATCAAGTGCGCCCTTCCGTCTTCTCCAAGCATGAAGTCAAGCCCGTGAAGTCCGGAGAGACCAAGGCCGCGCACAACCCGCTCCGCGGCAACTGACATTTCCTTGTTCTCAATCACGCGCACGACCGTCGCGTGTCCAAGACGTTGCGCCTTTTCGATCACCTCAAAATGTAGGCTGGCCACTACGGCGCCCTTCCAGCAGGCGACCGCGCTCGTGGCTTCGCGCCCCCTCACAAACTCCTGGACGTTCACGACCGATCGCAGACGACGTAACGACGGCCATAGCAATGTGCTGTCCGTGTCGAAAGCGGTCCGCTTCACCGCCCGAGCCCACGCGGGAGGAGCTGAGAGCAGTCGAAAGGCGCGTTCGGCCTCTTCGAACGTGCGTACGATTCTTACGCCATTACCGCCCGACGTTCCGTCCGCCTTGAGGACGGCAGGGAAACCAGTTTCATTGGCCCACCGCCTAAGATCATCTGAGGAATTAATCACCTCAGTCCTCGGACTACGCACTTCTTCTTCGCGGGCGCGTTCCAAAGAGGAGTGTCTTGCAAATACGACCGGGAAACTTTCCGGACGGCCCAACGAGTGCTCAATTAGCGCACAAACGGCCGCGCCGGCTGTTCCGCGGGAACGTTGCTGCTGGTAGAGGCGGTGGAGGTGTTGTGTGGCGAGATCGTCACCCGGAACAATCAACTCTGGTCGTGCGGCCGCGATCGCCCCCGCAAACGAACTGATAGGCCTTAGCCCCTTGTAGCCGTAAGTCCGCCGTGCAACCCGGGTCTTGCTTAAGGGATGACCGGAAGGACAGACTGCGTCGACAGTGAAGCCCGCGTTGGTGAGAGCCATTGCCAAACGGGCGGTAGGAACCCAGCGGGTAGTGGTCGCAATTAGGATGCTTGGTCTCACGTTGCGTAAGCCTCGTCCTGAGGTGGATATCGAGCTTGACGCATGATGTGCAACTCAGTGGAGGTTGGGCTGGGTTAGGGCAAGCACGGCGAAGGCTGTAGCTGCGTCGCGCATGAAGTGTCCCGTACCAGAAGACGGGTCACGTCGATTGTTCAAAGAATAGGCGGGCCATCCGCCGTCGGCCTGGTTCTGGTTATGCACCAGCCAAGCCAGCCCCCACTGTAAGCGGACGTCCCGGCGTGAAGAACCTCGCTCTTGAAGAACGAGCGCGATGAGCCCTGTGGCGTATCCGTCGCTCCTAGCCTCCAAAGGAGTGCCTTCCGATCGTGCCCAAAGTTTGGCGAGTGAGTAGACACTCGTTCCTCTCCATGTCCAAGCCAGCGAAGATAAGCTCCAGCCACCATCTGCGCGTTGTTTGCTTAGAACCTCATCGATAATGGACTTTTGCTGTTGCGCGTCGATAAGCCCCGACAATTTCGTCGATGCCCACAGAAGGATAACTTGGTCGATGAAGGACTGCTTCGGGCCCTCGCGGGTCAAATAGTCGCGGAGTAGCTTTAGGTTATCTCGAATTTCCGGCGTCGCGCTGTACTTCCCAGGAGCCGTCCCCGCCGCAATGGCCGCGAGACAGGCTCCATAATACGGCGAGTTGTCAGCTTCCCAAGGCTCGTTCCGGAAATCGATCCACGGCCATGCACCCTTCTGCTGCCCGGTTACCTCTTGCAGTGCCCACATATTATTGAGCGCTGCACGCGCATCTTCGCTAAGTTTCCCGTTCGGAGCGTCGGAGCTTGTAAGAATCAGGGCATTGAGCACGGCTTCGGTCCCGCGGGATTTGTTTGCCTGTTCACTGTAATACGGCTCCACTTCCTTCCAAAGTCGCACCCGCTTTGTGACATTGTCTAAGAGTCGACGCTCGGGCTGTGACGGAGCGCGTTCGCCGAGTGCGGACCCTAGCACCTGTCGCGAGAGGGCGTAAGGCATGGCGGTATGGCACGAGATGCAAAACGTCGCGTGGTCGCGGCCGGCTGCTGGCCATGCCATCCACCAGGATTCCCGGTTGTCGAGGTAAGTTGCCGCAGCGCGCCGGTTCCAGGAAGCAGGCGCGCTAATATCGGAGGGCGAACCGGTCGAGCAAAGACCCGCGCCGAGGCACGTCATCAAGATCCCTTTGCTTAGAACACTCGCTTTCATAGGACTTAACTGAGAAGTCTATGGAGCAAACAAACCCCGGTCCAAGGATAATTTCCCAGTGCTCCTTTTGGCTCTGGTAACAGCGACAGAAGTTGCGCTGGCGCCCGGTTGAACCGCGCTGCGGTACTCAGGAGGCCCTGAACCTCTTGCGAGTCCCACCCATAAGGACTGAAAAACTTCGGGCCTTCCGGTGGTCCGAACTGAAAAGCGGCGCCGGCCCCGCTAAGCTGCTTTCCCGTGGTTCGCTGCATCAATTTGAGTTGTCCAGGCGAGGCGAGATCGATGATCCAACTTTGGAAGTGCGCGCATCGCGCAAGGTCACCGGCCAATAATCCGACCGCTTCAGAGGTGAAATAGATGAGTAGGCCCTCAGTCGCGATGACGATCTTCTTCGCCTGTCGATCCAGCTCTGCGAACAGTTTGCGGCGCGCATCCAGTTCCGCTAAATCCAAGGCGATGCGCTCCAACTTGCATGCGGGTTTCTCGCCATCCAGAATTTCCTCCTTATAGGAAATGATCTCTGGAAAATCCACTTCCACCCACCGTAGCGTGGCGGGTAGGTGCATTCTGTAGGGTCTCGCATCCAGGCCGGCAGCGAGATTAACCACTAGATCGGCTCCGTCTTCGATTTCACGGGCGAGAAAGTGATCAAAAAGATAAGTGCGAGCGACCCAGGCCCATTCGTGCTTATTGCCCTCCGGCAGCGTATTGGCAATTTCAAATCCGCGCGCGCCAGCAAGACGCGCCGCAAACGGATCGCGGAACAACGCCTCTGTGCGCTCCGTCTCTCGGGCTCGAAAATAGGCAACCCAGCGAGCTGTGTCGGAGATATTGCGAACCGAAGAGGTCTTCTCGTTCGTGACGGGCATGGGACTTGTTAGTTGGAACTGCCAGGGCGGCGCAGCCAAATCTCGCGCCAATACGAGAACTCTCCACGCGTGCACCCACCAAAGGCCACGTGGGCGCATCCGCAGTGGGAGCCTTCGAGGTACACAGTATTGGTTACTTCCCGCATCTCTCCGGTCCCATCCACGATGATTTTTTCGAGCCGCCTCTCCACTCGTTTCTGTTGCCCACAGAGCAGACGCATGTCGGGAGTGAAGGAAAGGCCGCGGTTGCGCCCGGTCTCATTCAAGGTCTCAACGATACCGTCTATTGATTTAACTTCGATCAGGTCTCCCGGATGAATATTCAAGCTTTTCGCAGGGGTGCATTTCATAGTTCCACGCGCATGCTGGCCGAAAAGCGCTCGGCGCAATCTCCACCAAAGCCAAATGCTAATCCGATGTGACATTTCGAGTGCAGTGCAGTTGCCGGCTCGGACTTCGGTGATGCAGTTTCTAAATCGCGCCCATTGAGACAGGTGGGCCGTCACTTTCAGGATTTCACTCGCTTGGCAAAAGTATGTGGTCGGACCGGTCGTGGTTTTAAGACGTGCGCGCAAGCTTCTACTACTCTTCGGAGTCATTGCTGAAGCTTCGCGAGCACCATCTCCGACCTTGCGCAGCCAAGCCTCGCGCCAGAAAATCCTGCAAGCCTTTTGGCATCCGTCATGGTCCGCGCCGGAACAACGTAGGTCATCAAGCAGGACAACGTTGTCGGTTGTGAAGCCGCGCATAGTTGAAAGGGTTTTAGACGAAGCGCAGGTCTTGATTGCTCGATTAGAAACGCGAAATTGCCGCCCACAGAACTCGACCATCTCGGGCATGAACGGCATGCAAGCCAGAGTTCCCTCGGCGTCCAGTGTCGAGAGAATCTCGTCGGGAGCTCTCACTTCCACGACGTCGCCGGGACGTAGTATAGCAGTCTGTTTCACGGATCGAATGGAAAACTTGCCTTACCAGTGCTTTGACAAGGTCCAGGCCGCCAAAACGAGCAATAACGGCGATTTAGCGCCTAGGCCCAGAGTCCGAAGTAGCCAATGCCATGCCTTCACTGCGAGGCCTAGCGGGCGCCAAATGGTCTCTCGGAGGATACCGATTTTTCGGATGTGGTCTGTGACAAGCCAAGTACACGAGGTTCCAGCGGGAAAGAACCCTAAATCGCCGGTGCTGAATCGGCGCTCTTCGCCTTTCTCATTGATCATCACAGCTTCACCGGAAACAACGATAATGGCCTCGTCCTGACTAAAGTGCCAGTTGAATCGCCCGGCCGTGCAGTCCCAGACTACAACGCTTGAAGTCGAGTCATGACTTCTCACCAGCTTCTTACACCGTGCATGGGGTGTGCCGCTCAAAATCCACTCCTGCGGGATGGGCTCGGGTTCGAGTTCCACGTCGGCAGGAGTAGTCAACATGATTGATTTGGACATGGCTTTTTTCAGGTGGATGTCAACTACTGTGGTCCTTCCAGCAGAGGTGATCTCTTCATATGCTGCGCTTGATCGACTGGTACTTGTAGGGTTGCGGGAAGCAAGCAAGCGGATCCGAACGAAACGATACGCTTCACCGCTTGGCTGATAACGAGTACAAACCACGCCTGTCTGCGAATCGATTGATCCTTGGACGCCTCCCACATGGATCGAAGCATTCGAAGCCGCTCGCGATAGCTAACCCTAATCTTAAACCCACTCATCGCGATCATCTCGTACGCCCTTGCTTCCAGATAGGCTGACCGAGCACGCTTCCATAGAGATTCTGTCAGCCTTTTGGGAACGGTGTGCTGAACGACAGCATCAGCAACAAAAAGCGGCGACTCACCATTCCGCAATAGATGAACCAACAAGAGCGTGTCTTCTGCCCGAATCACCGCTGGATCAAATAATCCCTTCTCGACATCCACCCTGGTGCGCTTGATGGCAAAACCGGCGGTATTCAAGTAGCGGATGCTTCCGTTCGATTGCAGGAGGTGATTCTGAATAGTGACGAGTCGCAGTTCTTCGGCTCTTCCGGTTAGAGTCGCACAATCGCCGATCAGACGCAGTTGAAAGCTAGTGTGGTCCGGGGAGTTGACTACAGACGCATAAAGAGCCGCGAGGCAATTCGCCTGTAACCGGGAGTCGGCGTCGACGAATAGAAGTACTGAACCTTTCGAGACACGAATACCCATGTTTCGAGCGGACGGAATCCCGCCATGTGGTTGCCTGACAATAAAGAGCGGGCAGGAATGCCCCCAGTTGAGAAGCTCATTGCATATAGGCAACTTACTGCCGTCGTCCACTACAATGACCTCGAAGCTCGGTCCACCGGTTTGTTCGGCCAAAGAGCTTAAGCATTGATCCAAGTGGCCCCAGTTGTCGCATACGGGGATGATGATGCTCAGTATCGGAACCGCACTTGAGATGCTTTCGTGCTTTACCATATTCGGCTCAGTCACTCTTTTGGTCGAGGTCGCGATCTTATGCCGCCGCCTCTTTGTGAGCCGTCCGGCCTTTACTTCTTATTCGGTCCATGGGCTCGGTGATGCTGGATGTGTGGGCAATCACCCAAACGATCAGCCGGTTTAGCAAAGAGACGGGAAAGAAAACTGGACGAAGCAAGTCGACGAAAAGCACTACACGGTCTGACTTCACCTCATTCCAGACTTCGTGAGGATGGCTGTCGTCGAATATAAGGCTTTTCCCTTCTTCCCAAGACCGCACGTCATTTCCGACTCGAATCCTGGATGCCCCTTTGGGCCCGGGAACAATCAGTCCCAGGTGATAGCGTAGCATTCCTTTGTACATGCCGCGGTGCTCCGGGATATGCTTTCCAGGCGCCAAAACGGAAAACATAGCCGACTTTATTCCGGGAATACGCTGCAATATGCGCACAGTTTCCGGACATCGCGCACAGTTTGCTTCGGCTTTTTCGCCGTAGGCGTAGAGCCAAAAGGTTTTCCACTGTTCGCCTTCTGTGAGCACCTTTTGGGCTTCTGAGACATCCTGGAAATTCGGGATCTCTTCCCGGCGTACCAACAGCGAATCCAGTTCCTTCCGAATAGTTTTCCATTCAGACTCTACCGTTGCCACCCAGGGAAACGACTCAGACTCAAAGAACGTTTTCTTGCCATCCTGGAAGAACATCATTCCTTCTATAAGATTTCGTAGCATTTACCCTCCCTGACGGTGGCGGCTGACTTGTCCAAGAAAAACAACCCGGCACCACTTTACAGCGGGACCTCGATTAGCGTGGGCCCGTCGCTCTCAAATCCTTCCCTCAACGCCTTCACGAACACGTCGTGAGAGGTTACTCGCGTGGCTGGCACTCCCATGCCTTTTGCGAGGCTGCCCCAATCCAGGTCGGGGTGCCCGATATCGAGCAACTGGCGCGAACACGGACCCGGCTCGCCGATCCCCAGATTCGAAAATTCGCGCTTTAGCACGCCGTAAGCATGGTTGGCGAACACAACAGTCGTGACATTGAGTGCTTCGCGGGCCATGGTCCAAAGAGCTTGCGCTGTGTACATCGCGCTACCATCTGCGGTGAGGCACAAGACTCGGCGGTCAGCGCACGCTACAGCCGCGCCTACCGCGAGCGGTAACGCTATACCAATTGAGCCGCCGGTGTTTCCCAGCCAGTCGTGCGGAGGGGCCGCCTTTGTCGCCGCCATGATGCCCCGCCCCGATGTCATTGACTCGTCGACCACGATCGCATTCTCCGGCAGCAGCGCGCCGATTGCGTCCGCAAGCCCAGCCAACGCAATTTCACCGCTCGGGACCGCCGGGCGGGTGGCCGATTCATTAGGCGATTGAAGTCCTTGCGGCGACCAAGCGCTCACGAGCGCTTCGAGTGCTCCGATCAAGTTTTCGCCGACGCGTGCCAGAGTATAAATCTCGCAGTCCGCGGACGTGAGCGTGGCGTCTTTGCCGGGGTAAGCGAAGTAAGCTACTGGCGCTGGCGCCCCCACGAGAATGAGCTGGCGAAACTCCTTGAGCTGCTCCTTTGCCTCTTCGGCAATGTATTGTATTCGCTCCACGGCCGGAAGACCCGCTCCACGCTCGAGGCGAGCAATGGGATATGGAGCAAATAGTTTGGCTCCTGTGGCCTGAGCGATGCGCCCGGCCGCCTGCAACCCCGGCCCGTACAGGGCGCTTCCCGACACCAGTATCGCGGTTCGCAAGCCTGAGCGAAGCATCTTCGCGGCACGCTCGATCGTCGCTGCCGGCGGTATTGGAGCGCTCGGTGCTGGAGATTGTCGCGGAATTGCTCCGCCTTCGCTCCAGCTAACGTCCCCCGGAACAATCAGCGTAGCGATTTGGCCTGGCGCGGTACGTGAGGCTGAAATCGCCTCCGCCACATCGAATCCAACCTCCGACGCGCTGCACACAGTTCGCAGCCACTTGGAATAGGGACGCGCAATAGACTCGATATCGCTTGTCAGCGGCGTGTCGTGACGCAGGTGATAGGTTGCCTGTTGGCCAACCACGTTCACCATCGGTACCTGCGCTCTGCTGGCGTTATGCAGGTTAGCGAGTCCGTTGGCGAGGCCCGGTCCCAGATGAAGCAGCGTGCAGGCTGGCTTTTGCGCGATGCGTGCATATCCGTCGGCCGCACCGGTGACCACACCTTCAAACAATCCGAGGACACAACGCATTTCGGGCACATTGTCTAACGCGGCCACGATGTGAATCTCTGAGGTTCCAGGGTTAGTGAAGCAAGTATCGATTCCTCCCTCCACCAAAGTGCGAGCCAGCGTCTCGGCTCCGGACACTCCACGTGCAATCGCGGGTCTGGCGCCCTGGGGCTCTATTAACGTTGTCGTCATTGCCAGCACAAGGCGGAGTTCAGGTGACGAGTCAATATCGACGCTGTACTCTGGAAGTGTGTTGTGAGCATCCCAAGATGATCGCCAGGAACAGTTTCCACGTCAAATTCAGACGCTAGGCCCGCCCAGACTGAAATCGGATCAACGGGGAAGGATGAAGCGACCCTCGCTCGCAGGAATTTTATGCTGCCTGCGTAAAACCGCGGCTGGTATCGCTTCAGCGCGAAATCGGCTTTATCGCGAACGCGTCGCATAGCTGGGGCGAAAGAGACGCCTTCGGGCGCCCTGTAAATTCCGTTCCAACCCTCGTCGCCGGAAGAACCATGGCGACGTCCGTTCAAGTGAAGCGCTTTCGAAACCCGGCGCGTCGCTCGGCCGCAACGCAGCCGTGCACGCTGGCCCATGGACAGATGGCGAGCATGCGGGTACGAATCCATCATAGCCAACAGCCCAATCTGGTCCCTTCTCTGGGACAATCGTTGCGCTATTTCGAGCATGATCAAGCCGCCGAGAGAGTGACCAATCAGAAAGTACGGACCACGCGGCTGGACTTTCTTGATCGCATGCAAGTACACCTCAGCCATAGCTTCGATGGTCTCCGGAGCAGTGCTCGTTCCATCGATCCCTATTGACTGCGTTCCATAAATCGCGTTGGGCAGATCGATATGGTTGACCAATTGGAACAGTTCCATTACGGTGCCGCCGATGCCGTGTGCGACGAAGAGCGTTGGTTGCGTGCCCGGCTTTAGTTCGACAATCGGCGGGGAATGAAGCGCACCCTGCTGTTCCAGCAAAGAAGCTAACGCCGCAATCGTCGGCGCCTGATAGATTACCGTCGGCGGGAGCTCGCGGCCGGTTGCATTGGCGATCTCGGCAAACAACTTAACAGCTATGGCGGGGTTTCCCCCACGATCGAAGAAATTGTCTTCGGCGCTGACGGATCGATCGAGCAGCCGTTCCCAAATCGGGCTCAGCAACTCGACCATCGACGAATTTACGCTACTCATCATGAATGGGCGAATTCCCAGTAAAGCTGTCGAGCCTTGCAGTACAAGGGACCAAATGGAAGAGGGCGTTCGTCGATTTGGGTCACGGGAGTAACTTTGGAATAGTTTCCAGTGGAGAAAATCTCGTCCGCTCCTTGAAAGTCTTGGTACGTGAGAACTTTTTCGACCACAGTTACCCCGCTTTCACGGAGCAGCCCGATGACTCTCCGACGGGTAATACCCGAGAGAAAGGTTCCGTTGGGAATCGGTGTAAATACGACGCCGTCCTTCGCCATAAAGACATTGGAAGTGGCAAGTTCAGCGACATTGCCCAGTGCGTCACAGACAATAGCGTTGTCAAACTTGCGCGCTTGCGCCTCGAAAAGACACCGAGCATTGTTGGGATAAAGACAACCTGCTTTGGCGTCGACAGGCATGGTTTCCTGAGTTGGCCGTCGGAATGGAGAGCGGGTCACCGAGAAGCCTTTGGGTTGGCGCAACGGCGCTTCATAAATCGAGAGGCACCATCGTGTGGATTCCGGATCCTGACTCTGGACCCACGGGCCTTCTTTCTCAGCCCAATACATGGGGCGAATGTAGAGGGCGGTATTTCTGTCGAATTTCGCGATGCCCTCGTGCGTGAGCGCAATCCATTCTTCGGTTGAAACGAGTGGTTTGAGGTATAGCTTTGTTGCGGAATCGTTAACCCGGGCGCAATGAAGATCGAGATCGGGTGTAACGCCTTCGAACGCCCGCGCGCCGTCAAACACCATCGAGCAAAGCCAAGCGGCGTGAGTGCGCGGGCCCATAATCGGCACATTGCCCTCATGCCACTCGCCTTCGAAGAATGTCCAGGTTTTTGACCAGCCCCTTCCGAGCGTCATTGCGTCGACTCCATTGCCATGATTGCGTCAGCAGAGCTTCCGCTTTTGCCGTATAAGCATCGCGTGATCGCATCGTCTATCGTATGTTTCAACGCCATAGCCAAGTCTTTGACAAATGGTTCCACCAGCATGCCCGCCGGATAGACGGGCAGAATCATAACCCGTTGGCCTTCTTGTGCCAATTGGTCCCACTTCAGATCGGGTTTGCTAAAAACTCGATACTGCTTGGCGGGACGGAAATCTAACACTTCGCCGGGATACGGTTTGGGGATGTAACTCCAACCGGCCCGATCATTTGTCTGCCAAATCTGACCGAGAATCATCGAATTGGATTTGGAACCACTGGCGGTTCCTCGGGCAAAAATCGACTCCAGCATGCCGCGCCATACTGGAATTCGGTTCCGCAAGACGTTGAGCTTTTCGTTGAAAAACTTGACCTTGTCACGCCCGCTGAGTTTAATCAGACTGATGGCGTGGAAAAACACCTGCTGGCCGGTGTAGGAGGTCTTGCTCCAAGGTGTCAGCGGGACCTTATGCCAATTCATGGTGTCGAGCAGTGCGAGCAGCGCAACTGTTTCTCCCGAGGCGTGAAGTTGCTGCGCCACCTCGTAAGCGACGGTGCCCCCCATGCAATAACCGCCGAGGAAATATGGGCCGCTGGACTGCACTCGCCGGATGTGTTTTACGTAAAGCGCAGCCATCTCCTCGATGGTTGTCAGGGGCGAGGAATTGCCGTCCAGGCCCTGGGATTGGAGGCCGTATAACGGTTGGTCGTCACCCAAGTGCTGCGATAGCTTTTGGTAATTCAGAACATTGCCACCGGCTCCATGGAAGCAAAACAAAGGCGGCCGCGAGCCTGATGGCTGAATGGGAACCAGAGGAGACCATCCTTGAGTCTCGACTTCTCCACCGACAATACGCGCCAGCTCCTGAATTGTTGGCGCTTCATATATGGTCGCCAACGGGAGTTTGATTTTCAACGTCCGCTCAATTTGAGCGAACATCTGAACAGCGAGGGAGGACTCTCCACCAAGGTCGAAGAAGTCGTCATTCACCCCGACAGATTCAAGGCCAAAAATGTTCTGCCAAATACGGACAAGCTGTTGGCTCGCCGCATCGCCCGTGACAACGGTTCGTTGCGCTTCAGACAACTGAGTCATGATGATGGAACCGCGCTTGTTGCATCTTGGCCAGCTCGTCCTTCATGACTTTACCCGTCAGAGTCACGGGCATTGTAGACACAAGGAGAATATGCGACGGCCTTTTGTAGGGAGCTAAATGCTCCGCCAAGTGGTTCACCAGTTCGGTGGCCTGAAGCGAAGAACCTGGTGTGGGTTGAACAAAAGCAACTACTTCTTCTCCGCCCTCAGCGCCATTAACGGTCCGGCCGATCACCGCTGAGCGAACCACCGAAGGATGAGTGTTAAGGGCCGCCTCCACTTCCGCGGGGTAGACATTCAGTCCGAATCGCACGATCAGCTCTCGCGTGCGGCCGACGATGAAGAGATGGCCGTCCTCAATGCGGGCGAGATCTCGACTGTTAAACCATCCCTCGGAATTAACGGCCGCCGCGGTTTCTTCTGGCGCGTGATAGTAGCCCTTCATTATGTTGGGACCGCGCACCCAGAGTTCACCAACTTCACCATCGGCGACTTCCTGGCCGTCCGATCCCACGATCCGAGCTTCCATTCCGGGTAGGATTCGGCCAACTGAAGTATCGGTACGCGGCGCTTCGACTTGGGTTTGCGAGATATTCGGCGAGCACTCGGTGATGCCATAGCCGTTGTGCAGCGGAAGTCCGAACATCTCTTCGACCTGTGCTTTTAAAGCCGGCTGCAGAGGCGCACCGGAAGAGGAAATGATCCGAAGAGCGGGGAATCGCAATGACTTCAGTCCCTTCATTCCGATGTAATCCAGCAGAAGTGAAAACACGGAAGGGCCGCCAAGGAAAATCGTCAGCTTGTCATTCTCAAGAGATCCCAGCGCGGCCTTGGGATCAAATCGTGGGGCCAGATAGAGCGTCGAACCGCTGAGCAGTGCGCCTAGCAGGACCACCGACAGCCCCACGGCGTGGGACATCGGCAACACACCGTACAACCGATCCGCCGGTTTGAGGGAGCGTATCTTCGCGGATACTGCGGCCACGAACAACAAGCCCCGGTGAGTGAGCATCACTCCCTTGGGAAGACCGGTGGTGCCGGATGTGTAGATGAGCGCGGCCACGCGTTTCGAAACTTGCCCGTCGACTGGCTCTGGCTCGGTGTTTTCGTTTTTGTCGCCCATGCCGATCGCACCCAAGCCGGCTTGTTCGGCGATAACCGCGCCGTGCCTCTTGGCATGCTGAGCAGCGTGGGGTGACGCACTGGTGGTGTAAAGAGCGAGGCGCGCACCCGAGTGATCGCGAATCTTGTCCACCTCGGGCGCTGAAAGACGCGCATTCACCAGGACGGGCCAGGCATCGAGAGCGGCTACGGCCAGCAGAATGGCGACAAAGGCCTTGCAGTTCTCGCACACAATCATGACCCGGTCGCCGGGACGCACACCCGAATTCTGCAGCCAAGCTTGGGTCTCAGAGACTCGAAGAGCGAGTTGCCCATAACTCCAAGCGCCGCCGGATTCGACCAGAGCAGGATGATCGGGAGAGCGCTCCGCCCATGGCTTCACCACGTCGCTGATGCGCGGCGGGAGGTTAGCGAGGATCTCTGCTACCTGATCTTCGATCATTTTTGCTTCAGTACCCTAGCCGGCGGCGGACCGCGCGCGTGCTATTCCAGACGACGCCGAAAATGCCAGGGATTCTGTCTTTCTCGACATCACGTACTGCAACCACCGGCGATAGACGCAGGTGGCTGAGGCACGCCAGGTGTTTTCCAAAGTGGCGGCAATCGGGGCTTCGGGGAATTCAGCCATCAGCTGCTCCGATGGGCTCTCGATGGCTTCCTTTCGAAAATCGTTCAGCAGCTCGACAGCTGCAGCATCGAAATATCCATTCGGCAATCCAGGATAATGGTCTCTTTCACGTTTCAGGAATCGACGAACGTCCCGGC
This sequence comes from Bryobacterales bacterium, assembly GCA_963776805.1. Taxonomy (GTDB): domain Bacteria; phylum Acidobacteriota; class Terriglobia; order Bryobacterales; family Bryobacteraceae; genus Palsa-89. The sequence continues at coordinate 75,954 of CAVZOD010000025.1, read as the reverse complement.
GATACTCCTTAAAGAGAGTGAGCCTGGAGTATTCAGGATGTCCTTGAAAGTGTACAAACAAGCTCTTTCGCTTCTTCTTCACAAACGAGTCGACGCCGTCGACCGGTGATTCAGTCAATACCTGGTAGCCGCATGATTTCAGCTCCTCCACCGCAACATCATTCCACCGGGAATGTGGAAATTGCAGGAGAGCGGCGGAGCGGCCCGTCAACGCGTGGTCACGCGTGGTACAAAAGTCAAAAAGTCCGAAGCGCTTATTGCTCAGAGGGTGCCGGGCGATGCCGTCGCTATACAGCACACCGGCGTGAGCGGCCAAGCAAGATAAGACGGTCGATACGGTGTTTTCTTCTGCCCAGTCCATCAGGTTGATCAAGGGTGCCCAATATGGCTCGTTCCTTAAATCGGATTGGTGGGGTTCCGTGCCGGTCACGATCACGGCGTCAAACCCGCGATTCCCAAGGTCTCGCGTATCGAAATACAGCTCTTCCAGGTGTTGCTGCGCCCGGCAGTTTCGAGGAATGCCAGGCAGCGAATAGAGATGGAGGTGAACGTTCAGGTTGTCGGAAGCTGCATCCAGAAGCTCAAGAAACTGAAGTTCAGTATCTTCAAGCGCCAAGTCCGGCATGTTGTTCACCAGCGCAATGTGGATGCACTCGGCACGCCTGTCCCAATCCAAGGCGCGACTCACCGGCCGCGGAGCTTTCCCTGCCGCCCAAATATGCGAGCCCTGGGCGCCGTCCACAACCACAGGCATCAATCGCCTCCCGAAGTGGCCGCAAGCGACGAATCTGCGTTCGTCAGTCGTGCCATTTCCAGAGATTGAGCCAGATCCGCCAGGATGTCATCAATGTGTTCGATGCCCACGCTGAGGCGAAGCATTTCCGGCGTCACACCGGCCTTCAGCTGTTCCTCGGGGTTCAATTGACGGTGAGTTGTCGAGGCTGGATGGCAGGCTAGCGATTTGGCGTCGCCCATGTTGACCATCCGCTTGAACAGACGAAGCGCATTGAAGCATTTTCGGCCGGATTCAAAACCGCCCTTCACACCGAATGTCAGCAGCGAGCAACGCTTCGATCCCAGATACTTTTGCGCCATCGGGTAGAGGGGGCTATCGGGGAAGCCGGCGTAGTTCACCCATTCGACCAGTGGATGTGCGCGCAAATACTCGGCTACCTTCCGGGCGTTCTCCACGTGACGCTCCATTCGTAGCGGTAGCGTTTCCACGCCCTGCAGTAGCAGAAAGCCGTTAAAGGGCGACAGCGTGGCTCCGGTGTTGCGCTGGCACACGGTTCGGCATCGCTCTACATAAGCGGCGTCGCCAAATTGTTCGACATACACGACGTCGTGATAGGCGGGCTCCGGCGTATTGAGCATATAAAATCGCTCGGCATGTTCTCGCCAAGGAAACTTTCCGCTATCCACGATCATGCCGCCGAGTGTTGTTCCGTGACCTCCCATGAACTTCGTCATGGAATGGACCACAACGTCGGCGCCATATTCGAAGGGACGAAGCAACATCGGAGTGGCGACCGTGTTGTCGACAATCAGAGGCACGCCATGCTTGTGCGCTACCTGGGCCAGCCCCTCGATATCCGCGACATTTCCGGCTGGGTTGCCAATGCTTTCGCAGTAGACGGCCCGGGTGTTTTTGTCGATTAGTTTTTCAACGGCAGATGGATGATCAGACGCTGCGAAGCGTGCATCAATGCCGCGTTTTCGAAGAATGTGCTCAAACAGAGTGTAAGTGGCGCCGTAGAGTTGGGGCAGGGAAACAATGTTATTTCCCATCTCGGCGATGTTGATGACGGAATACTCGATGGCGGCCATCCCTGAACTCACGCTCAGGGCGGCCACGCCACCTTCGAGGGCGGCGACACGCTTTTCGAGAACTCCATTTGTGGGATTCCCGATCCGCGTGTAGATGCTGCCGGGTACTTCAAGGTTGAAAAGCGCCGCTCCATGCTCGGCGCTGTCAAACTCAAACGCAATCGTCTGGTAGATGGGCACGGCCACAGCGTTAGTCGCCGGGTCGCCATTAAATCCCTCGTGAATTGCGATCGTTTCTCTTCTCATGGCTGGCAGTGGCCACTTTTGAAAACGCGTATTTTGCGTTAATCGCCGTCGGTTGCGTAAGCCGGCGCGGGAGCCTCGGCTCGCGCTCGCGATGACGACTTGATTAAGGCACGAGTTAGCTGCTCTGCTGCAAAGCCGGCACCGAAGGCGAACCGCATGACCGGTCCGAAACTGTTTGCCGCCGCTATCCCGACGAAATACAACCCCGGAACCGATGATTCGAAGTTTGAAGAGAGAAGCGGTGTATCCTCTACTACCTTGAGCTTAGAGAGAATGTCCTTGCTCAGGAACTTCAATCTTTCCATGCGTACTTTATAACCAGTGGCCGCAATTACGTGATGACATGTGATCGTGCGTTCGGCGCCATCGGCTGCACGAAGGTTAAGTTGAGCCATGCCATCCCGAATTTCGGCGCTCTCGATTATGTGCCCGAGCATCAAAGGCACGCGTCCGATAACCATGTCTTTCACGAACCAGCCACCGGAGGGCCCCAGCGTTCTTCGGACAAGTTCCAGACGTAAGCTTTCAGGCAAATAGTGAAAAGCCCACGGCGCATTGGCGAAGAAGCGTGACCGCAGCCCTGGACCGAGCCCGGATTGGGGATGCCGAATCTGGTGCAACCAGGAACGCGGCCTACCATTTGACTTTGTGTGAAACTTCAGTTCTTTTCTGCGGCAAACCAGGTGCACGTCGACACTAGCCTGATGCAATAGTCCGGCTGAGTCCAGGGCAGAAGAACCGCCCCCTATTACGACAACCTTGCGCCCCCGAAACGAATCAAGATCGGTGTGTTTACTGCTATGTGATAGCAATTCCGCAGGTAAATGCGCGAGGTTGCCAGGTACGTATTCGAAATGGGTGATGCCAACGGCAAGCACCACCTGCCGGGCCTTCACGGTTTCGCCGTCGTCGAGCTGGACAAGGAATCCATCAGGTGAACGATCAATTGCAACAACGAGCTTGTCTTCAAGTTCCGGCACCATTCGCTCTTTGAAGGCGCGTCCATACTCGGTAAAGGTCTCAAGGCGCACCGGAACGCCCGTGTCAGCATACTCCACGCCCCGCTCGGCGCAGAAGCGTTTTAACGTAAACTGGCTGTCCGGATCGTAAATGTCCGATGCGAAACCGTCTGACTTGAGCATCATGCCCTTGGGCATGTGAGACAGCCAGCTATCCATGGGATGGCCAAAAATACGGAACGGTATTCCCTGACGCTGGAAATGGGCAGCGACTGAAAGCCCGTATGGGCCGGCACCGACAATTACCGCTGGTAGTTTCGCTTTAGACATGTGAGACCTAGATGACGGCCGAACCGAGCCCTTGTGAGCGGTCAAGCTACCGCCCTATGAGTCCCATTGGCGGGCTGGGGCGCAGCGGGATGACATTGGCAAAAGCACGTGGGTTTCCAACCGACACCGAAAGAAACTAGCCTAATTTCAGTGGTTTAGGTGTCTTGTTAGGCTCGTGGCAGGGAGGAACAAGGTAGACGATTCGGACTTAGCTCCAATTTGTGGCACTAAAGTCGCAGTTACCGGGCTCGGAAACGTTCTCCTGAGTGCCTCTAAAGTCGGCAAGCATCCTGTGAGGGCCGCCCGCTAACAATCGAGGTAAGCACAGGGTGCCATCGAGACCTAATGGAAGAAACAGACCCGAAATCACTGGGTTATCGCTGCCGTTCGTATTGGTCACGATCACAATGGACGTGCCCGCTCACCTGCCACATCAGATATTCCCCGTTGTAGAAACTGCTTACGTTCGGCGAGTTCAGCAGAACCCCGTTGGCATCCTGAATCCGATTGTGATCGACCCAAGCCGAAGGTAGACCATATGAAGAGCGCGCTGAATAGGCGGATTCGATATGGTTGTGGTCGAATCTGGCGCAAATCGACCCATAGGTACCGTTCATTTCGACCAAGCCGTTGGTGTTACGATAGCCCCCGATAAGTGTCATTCCCGTGATGCGAACATTAAGGCTCCCCCTGAGTTGATCGTTATCGTCGTATTCTCGGTGCAGCTTACGACGCCGCTAGTTGCGCCGTGTGGATCACCCAAGCCGGTACAGATGGTTCCCTCTTGAACTGTGATCGCTGGGGTTGCCGTGTTCCCGTCCCAGGACGATGTCCAGGTGGCCGATCCGGTAGAAACGATGATCGTCTGTGTTACTGTGCCGCATTATTCCAGCAGCTGAAACTAGCCTGATCTGGCGTGTGGTGGTCCACGTCGGGCTTAATCCCGTTCAGGCCCCAAAGAGCGGCGCGGCGAATAACAATGCTAACCATTTCATAGCGGATCGGTCCCAGAAAAGGAAAGCAGAAGAGTGTCAAAGTAGACGTAATATCCACTCGTAAATGCGAGATTGCCGTTGCCGAGGAAAATGTTAGCAGCGTAGGTTGGAGTCGCCGGGCAACTCATAGTGGCGACAAGCGTCCCAGGAGACGATGGGCTTGCCCATCCAGTGTAGACCTTTATGTAATGAACCCCGGCGCTAGCCGATTGCGATCCGCTCCCGGCGCTCCCGGCGACGATAGGACTTCCACCGGAAATGGCAGTAACTTCAAATTGGGTACCCGAGAGTCCTATGGCGCTTACACTATATTGGGTATTGGTCGCAAAATTCGTTGGCAGGCTGCCAGTAGTGAGGAAGCCGACGCGTTGTCCGGCGACGTAGTTATTGTTGCCCGATATTACCGCCGAGCCGTTCGAAAACGTTACCGAGATGTAGGGGGTAGGATTGTAGATTTCCTCGACGTGGTACCAAGTGCCTGCGGTCGTTGCATAATCCTGTGTGTGGTCCTGCACTCCCCACGGGCCTCCACACTCCATGGATATCGTGCGTGGACTTCCGTAAAGCATCGCATTGATATAATCAGAGCCGTCGTGTCCATATATATCGAACGCGTCCACATGGCTTGTGTCACTGCTTGGGAGATTGCTGTTAAGATTGATCGCCGCCGTGATCTTGCCTGTGGTAAGAATTCCGTTCGTGTTGCCTAACGAAAATGCTGCATTGTTCGAGTCGGTACCTCCGACCAATTCCAGTCCAGTAGCGGAAGCATCGGAAGGATTCGAGCCGTCACCTAGGCGACCAAGCACCCCCGTTAGAGCTTGACTGGCCGCTGTCTCATATGTCCACGTTCCCGAACCGACTAATGCCCATTGGCCGCCTTGATAACCAAGCTGTGTCGCCTGAACACTTGCTGCGGTGGGAGTTGCTCCATTGGTGCCGCTAAAAAAATTCGCACCGAGTGGCAATGGAGCAGTGACATTGAAACCAAGACATACCTGATTTGTTAAGACATCTGTCTGCGATGAGCCCCAAGTCCATGTTGGGCCTACAGTCGCAGTGAAGTTTATGCGGTTAGCCCAGGCTGAATCGCTACCGGCGAAGATCGTATAAGAGCTGTCAATAGACGATGCCGCATTCGGATAAGTGAACTCGGCAACGACACAGGCGTCGTTGTTGGAACCAGAGCTTGGGGTGAAAGTCGGCATCGTGACCGTGGTGCTGCCGCGAGAAGAGAAGAAGCTATTCACGCCATCGAGAGTTGGAGTCGCCCCGGTCGCATAAAAATCATATATCGCGCAATCAGCCACGTTCGCGCTGGCGTTGAACGTGATCGTGTCGCTGGTCGATTCGGCGGCTGCGGGATAGACCAGGTAGGCGGATAGCGCCTGTCCCGCGTTGCCCGTGGCCGCCGTTACCGGAATCGACGTTCCCGTGTTCCCGACCGACTGGATGACATAGCCTGCTCCCGCACCGCAAACATAGATCACGGCATCGTTAGCGGAGATTGGCTTATCACTCAAGGAAACGACGCACGTTGCACTGGAAGAACACGAACTATTATTCGCGGGGGTAGAGTAGCGGAGAGTGAAGGTGCCAGTGTCGACCCCGTTCGGCGTTACCGAGTTCGATGCGGCCGACGGCACACTGATCCCTGCTGCATTGGTCGCCGTCACCGTACACGTGTATGCAGTCCCATTCGTCAGACCGGTTACCACAATCGGACTCGCTGCTCCGCTCACACTTTGACTGCCGCATGTCGCCGTGTAGCTGGTGATTGCTGACCCGCCCGTGCTGGCCGGAGCCGTGAACGATACCGTGGCCTGCCCACTGCCGGCCGTCGCTGTTCCGATCGCCGGCGCGCCCGGCGGTGTGGCATACGTCAGTGCGGCAGGATTCGTCAGCGACCCGTTGTTGCTCGGCGTTAGCGTCACTGGCCCAACGGCCGTCGGCGTGATCGTGAACGTCTGCGGCACCGCCGAGTTATTGAATGTCAGCGTGATCGCTGTCGATAGACCGCCCCCGGACGGCGTGATCGTTATCGTGCCGTTGTAGGTGCCATTCGGCGTTACAGTAAAGTTGCTGGAAGCCGTGTTCAGCGCTCCGCCTGCCTGCCCGGTAAGCGTAAAACTCGCGGCGACCCCGTTCGGCGTTACGGAGTTCGAAACCGCCGACGGCGCACTGATTCCTGCTACGTTACTTGCCGTCACCGTACACGTGTAGGAAGTGCCATTGATCAAACCGGTCACCGTGATCGGACTAGCTGCTCCGCTTACACTTTGACTGCCGCACGTCGCCGTGTAGCTGGTGACCGGCGACCCGCCCGTGCTGGCCGGAGCCGTGAACGATACCGTGACCTGCCCACTGCCGGCCGTCGCTGTTCCGATCACCGGCGCGCCCGGCGGCGTGGCATACGTCAGTGCGGCCGGATTCGTCAGCGACCCGCTGTTGCTCGGCGTCAGCGTTACTGGCCCCAACGCGGTCGGCGTAATCGTGAACGTTTGCGCTGCTGCAGAGCTGTTGTACGTCAGCGTGATCGGCGTCGACAAACCGCCCCCAGACGGCGTAATCGTTATCGTTCCGTTGTACGTACCGTTAGGCGTCACCGTAAAGTTGCTGGAAGCCGTATTCAGCGCCCCGCCCGCCGACCCCGTGAGCGTAAAACTGCTCGCAGGACCCGTGGTATCGAAGAACAGACCCGAGATCACCGCGTTATCGCTGCTGTTCGTATTGGTCACGATCACCTGGACGTGCCCGCTCACCTGCCACACCAGGTATTCCCCGTTGTGGAAATTGCTTACGTTCTGCGAATTCAGCAGAACCCCGTTGGCATCCTGAATGGCCACGGTCTGGGTCCGAATCGTAGAGTCCCAGTCCAAACAGTAGATCGACAACTGGTGTTGCAGACCGTCGTTGAACACCAGATCGATCAACTCGGATGTATCGGTGTACCAGGTGGCTGCAATCCGGTTCGTGGGGGAGGTAGCCTGCTGCAGCGCCCGCACGTCTGTTGTGGAACTGGTCCAAGTGGTAGAGTTGGTTCCCGACGGCGTGACCGTCACATACGTTGGATAAGAGACGCTGTTATTGATGACGTTGTAGCCATTCGATCCGTAAACCCCTATCCAGTTCCCCTGGGTTGTCGTGTTCAAGGTCACGAATGCCGCTGTACCGGTCGTAACTGCTGCCGATGGTGTTACCGAGTTCGATGCGGTCGACGGCGCACTGATCCCTGCTGCATTGGTCGCCGTCACCGTACACGTGTATGCAGTCCCATTCGTCAGACCCGTCACCACAATCGGACTCGCTGCTCCGCTCACACTTTGACTGCCGCATGTCGCCGTGTAGCTGGTGATTGCTGACCCGCCCGTGCTGGCCGGAGCCGTGAACGATACCGTGGCCTGCCCACTGCCGGCCGTCGCTGTTCCAATCGCCGGCGCGCCCGGCGGTGTGGCATACGTCAGTGCGGCAGGATTCGTCAGCGACCCGTTGTTGCTCGGCGTTAGCGTCACTGGCCCAACGGCCGTCGGCGTGATCGTGAACGTCTGCGGCACCGCCGAGTTATTGAATGTCAGCGTGATCGCTGTCGATAGACCGCCCCCGGACGGCGTGATCGTTATCGTGCCGTTGTAGGTGCCATTCGGCGTTACAGTAAAGTTGCTGGAAGCCGTGTTCAGCGCTCCGCCTGCCGGCCCGGTAAGCGTAAAACTCGCGGCGACCCCGTTCGGCGTTACGGAGTTCGAAACCGCCGACGGCGCACTGATTCCTGCTACGTTACTTGCCGTCACCGTACACGTGTAGGAAGTGCCATTGATCAAACCGGTCACCGTGATCGGACTAGCTGCTCCGCTTACACTTTGACTGCCGCACGTCGCCGTGTAGCTGGTGACCGGCGACCCGCCCGTGCTGGCCGGAGCCGTGAACGATACCGTGACCTGCCCACTGCCGGCCGTCGCTGTTCCGATCACCGGCGCGCCCGGCGGCGTGGCATACGTCAGTGCGGCCGGATTCGTCAGCGACCCGCTGTTGCTCGGCGTCAGCGTTACTGGCCCCAACGCGGTCGGCGTAATCGTGAACGTTTGCGCTGCTGCAGAGCTGTTGTACGTCAGCGTGATCGGCGTCGACAAACCGCCCCCAGACGGCGTAATCGTTATCGTTCCGTTGTACGTACCGTTAGGCGTCACCGTAAAGTTGCTGGAAGCCGTATTCAGCGCCCCGCCCGCCGACCCCGTGAGCGTAAAACTGCTCGCAGGACCCGTGGTATCGAAGAACAGACCCGAGATCACCGCGTTATCGCTGCTGTTCGTATTGGTCACGATCACCTGGACGTGCCCGCTCACCTGCCACACCAGGTATTCCCCGTTGTGGAAATTGCTTACGTTCTGCGAATTCAGCAGAACCCCGTTGGCATCCTGAATGGCCACGGTCTGGGTCCGAATCGTAGAGTCCCAGTCCAAACAGTAGATCGACAACTGGTGTTGCAGACCGTCGTTGAACACCAGATCGATCAACTCGGATGTATCGGTGTACCAGGTGGCTGCAATCCGGTTCGTGGGGGAGGTAGCCTGCTGCAGCGCCCGCACGTCTGTTGTGGAACTGGTCCAAGTGGTAGAGTTGGTTCCCGACGGCGTGACCGTCACATACGTTGGATAAGAGACGCTGTTATTGATGACGTTGTAGCCATTCGATCCGTAAACCCCTATCCAGTTCCCCTGGGTTGTCGTGTTCAAGGTCACGAATGCCGCTGTACCGGTCGTAACTGCTGCCGATGGTGTTACCGAGTTCGATGCGGTCGACGGCGCACTGATCCCTGCTGCATTGGTCGCCGTCACCGTACACGTGTATGCAGTCCCATTCGTCAGACCGGTTACCACAATCGGACTCGCTGCTCCGCTCACACTTTGACTGCCGCATGTCGCCGTGTAGCTGGTGATTGCTGACCCGCCCGTGCTGGCCGGAGCCGTGAACGATACCGTGGCCTGCCCACCGCCGGCCGTCGCTGTTCCGATCGCCGGCGCGCCCGGCGGTGTGGCATACGTCAGTGCGGCAGGATTCGTCAGCGACCCGTTGTTGCTCGGCGTTAGCGTCACTGGCCCAACGGCCGTCGGCGTGATCGTGAACGTCTGCGGCACCGCCGAGTTATTGAATGTCAGCGTGATCGCTGTCGATAGACCGCCCCCGGACGGCGTGATCGTTATCGTGCCGTTGTAGGTGCCATTCGGCGTTACAGTAAAGTTGCTGGAAGCCGTGTTCAGCGCTCCGCCTGCCGGCCCGGTAAGCGTAAAACTCGCGGCGACCCCGTTCGGCGTTACGGAGTTCGAAACCGCCGACGGCGCACTGATTCCTGCTACGTTACTTGCCGTCACCGTACACGTGTAGGAAGTGCCATTGATCAAACCGGTCACCGTGATCGGACTAGCTGCTCCGCTTACACTTTGACTGCCGCACGTCGCCGTGTAGCTGGTGACCGGCGACCCGCCCGTGCTGGCCGGAGCCGTGAACGATACCGTGACCTGCCCACTGCCGGCCGTCGCTGTTCCGATCACCGGCGCGCCCGGCGGCGTGGCATACGTCAGTGCGGCCGGATTCGTCAGCGACCCGCTGTTGCTCGGCGTCAGCGTTACTGGCCCCAACGCGGTCGGCGTAATCGTGAACGTTTGCGCTGCTGCAGAGCTGTTGTACGTCAGCGTGATCGGCGTCGACAAACCGCCCCCAGACGGCGTAATCGTTATCGTTCCGTTGTACGTACCGTTAGGCGTCACCGTAAAGTTGCTGGAAGCCGTATTCAGCGCCCCGCCCGCCGACCCCGTGAGCGTAAAACTGCTCGCAGGACCCGTGGTATCGAAGAACAGACCCGAGATCACCGCGTTATCGCTGCTGTTCGTATTGGTCACGATCACCTGGACGTGCCCGCTCACCTGCCACACCAGGTATTCCCCGTTGTGGAAATTGCTTACGTTCTGCGAATTCAGCAGAACCCCGTTGGCATCCTGAATGGCCACGGTCTGGGTCCGAATCGTAGAGTCCCAGTCCAAACAGTAGATCGCCAACTGGTGTTGCAGACCGTCGTTAAACACCAGATCGATCAACTCGGATGTATTGGTGTACCAGGTGGCTGCAATCCGGTTCGTGGGGGAGGTAGCCTGCTGCAGCGCCCGCACGTCTGTTGTGGAACTGGCCCAAGTGGTAGAGTTGGTTCCCGACGGCGTGACCGTTACATACGTTGGATAAGAGACGCTGTTATTGATGACGTTGTAGCCATTCGATCCGTAAACCCCTATCCAGTTCCCCTGGGTTGTCGTGTTCAAGGTCACGAATGCCGCTGTACCGGTAACAGCACTAGGTGTCAGTGTGACCGTCGCGCTGGCGGATTTAGTCGGATCCGCCATGCTGGTGGCGGTGATCGTGACAGTTTGTGAAGACGGGATGTCCCCCGGCGCAGTGTACAAACCATTGGCCGTCAGCGTCCCTACCGATGGGCTCATGCTCCAGGTCACGCCCGTATTGCTCGAGCCCGCCACTGTCGCCGAGAACTGTTGCTGGTCGCCAACCGTGAGGTACACTGCCCCTGGCCCCAACCAAATACTAACGCCCGAGGAGTTACCTAACAATCCATAGACCGCTAGCTGGTTGGAAAACGTCGGGACGTATACCGTGCCATTAGCAATCGTGGGTGTCGCGAATTTGGCGAAATTGCCCAGGCTATCGCGAGCGGCGTTTTGGTTACTATTCCACAGTTCGGTAGAGACGTTGGAGGCATCAAAAGCTAACAATGTGCCAGGCACGATACCTTCATAGGCGCTGCTGCTAGTTGGTGTTGTGGCCCAGACAATGGCGCTCCCAGGCATGCTTCCGTTGGCCGACACCGCTAGCATGCCACCCGGAAAGTCTGCAGACATATTACTCTGAGCTAGGGGGGTACTGTTGAAGGTTCCATTCTCAAATTGAAAGGCATTCAGGACGTCGTTAGAGCCCCAAAGGTACAGCAGCGGGGTCCCGGAATTATTCCAATAAGCCATATGGTGAATCTGGCCAGAAGTGGCTTGGAAACTCTGGACAATCTGCCCGTTGTTCGTCGAGAATTGCCCCATGTTGCCGGTATTGACCAAATAGAGAATCCCCTGCTTCCCTCCCCCCACCAACAGATTGGTGCCAGGTATTAGAAGAGGTCCGCCGGACCCTAGATCCCCGTCGTCCGCTGCGAGCGTGGCCTGGTCATCGGGTGTGAACCAATCCATAATGGTGCCCGTTGAACTTAACTGCACTATGCTGTCGCCAAAATCACTTACGCCGTCGTAATCACCATTCCCGGTCATCAAGTAAATGTAACCGTTCGCATCCGCAACGAGGCCACGGCCGGCTTGCCAAATCCCGCCGCCATTCCCGTTCGGTGTGCTACAGTAAACTGCAACTTGCTGTTGAATATTGGAGGCGCTGTATCCGAACACCCAGCCCTGCCAATAACCCCCATCATCGATGGAGGCGAATGAAACGTAAACGGTGCCATTGGCCAATAGCAGACCTACCCGTTGCAACTGGTTTCCACTGTTGAAGGCAAGGACCCCGCCCTGGCTGGCGGGTCCGTCGCCTGGGACACTAGCCTGGATCGTAACAGGGCCACCAAACTTTTCTTGTCCGGTAGTGATGTCCAGGGCGTGTAGCTGGTGCAAATCAGATCCGTTCTCGACGACGGCTGTAACGACGTACAAAGTGGAAGTTGTCGGATCGATGACGGGAGTGCTCACTATGCCCATCTCCGGCGTCAAGAAATTCATCACACAACAGGGGCTCCACGATGCTCCCAGATTCACCTGCCAAAGCGGAGCGGCCTCGCTTGGATTGTCGGCGTCAAAGGCGTACACGGAATTATGCAACGTCGCGACGTAAACGATGTTGTGTACTGCCAGCCCCGGTATGGCAACGTTGGGCACATAAAGTGGTTGGGCATACAACAATCCGTCGACGGACCTTGTGTATAGCATGCCAAACTGATTTACATTGACGTTGGAAGTGTTTAAAACGGTCTCGTTGAGATTAGCAGCCGACCGCGAGTTATCGTATTGTGCGGTTAATACGCTGACTTGCCCCAGAGCCGGCATGGCCACTAAGGTGCCAACAAACATAATCAGGCAGCGGTAAAAGGCGCTCCCCTGCTTGCGCAATGGCCCAGTACCTGCCATATCGATCTCCTTCAAAGTGTGTAAGCCCCGCATTGTTAATGAAAGGACGTGGATTAGCGACAGCTGGCCTTGGTCAGTGCGAGGACAGCGAAAGCCGTTGCAGCATCGCCCATGAAGCGCGCAGTGCCGGAAGAGTAGCTATGTCGTTTGTTCAGCGAATAGGCCGGCCATCCACCATCCGCTTGGCTCTGGTTATGCCGCAGCCAAGCCAACCCTCGCTGCAAGTGGACGTCCTGGCGGGCAAAGCCGGCTTCTGAGAACGAGCGCGATGAAACCAGCGGCGTATCCGTCGCTCCGCCTCCAAAGAGGTGTTTTCCGATCGCGTCCAAATTTTGGCGAGTGAGTAAACTCGTTCCTATCCAGGTCCAAGCCAGGGAGGAAAAGCTCCAGGCGCCCATCATCGCGTTGCTTGCTCAGAACCTCGTTAATAATGGAATTCTGCCCTAGACCGCTGCAGAATTTAGAGTGCGGGGGGAAAAAGCCCGTGCCATACTGCCATACCCTACGCCCTCTCGCGGCGTTTCTCTCCCAAGTCAACACTGTTCACGCGACATTGACTGGTCTATCTTGCACCCAGCGTTCACGGATCGTTACGCTAACCTGTTGGCGATTGTGCTCAGAATCTCCCGTAAGCCTTCACTACGGCTATTGAAATTCGCAAGCGTCGCCCACGCTTTGAACTTCCAGTAGTGGCCCTTTGAGGGGACTTCAAAGCGGGCGTTAATATCAAGCGTTCTGCCACCCCACTCGTTCAGGAAACAATAGTTAAGCGCGTCGCTTTTGCAAGCAATATCACATATGTCCCGTGCCGCCGGCTTTAGTTCAACTCCCGCCCCTGAAATCCGCAGAGTCGCGTTATGGTCATCAATATGGACGAGGGTCGGAAAGAGCGCGCGAACAACCCATCCGTTCTTTGCCCGCATCGACTCAACGAATTGTCGCCCGTGGGAGATAAGAACTTCAAGCGGAATGCTCTGTGAACGATGACGGAATCCTTGAGACATCATGCGGTCTCGCGCGTCTCCATACTTCTGGATCGCCGACCTTGGTTCGGGGGGATCGGTCGAATCTAAGTCCCAACGATCTCCCGGAAAAAGCACTACTGGTGAGCCTGCGGTTTCTTCGCGAATAAACTTTACCGCCGCTTCAATCGTTGTCATAGCATCATTCACAAAGAAATTATCTTGGTGGCTGAAATAGACGAAACTCGCGAAAGGGAGGACATAGGTCGGCTGCAAGTTGTCGATCTGGGTCTTCATCCAACTAAGCTTTTCTGAAGCCGCCGCAGCTGCGGCTCGATGATCCCCGGGATTGCCGACCCAATTCGCGTACGAAAACTGTGTGGCCAGGATATGCACGGCGCCGACTTGACGTAGAATCTTTCGACACTGTTGCGCGGACTTTATGACACAATCATTTAGATTCAGTATTAACCCGTTGGAGGTTCGCGTGGCAATCCAGGAATCCCCGTTGTCATGAGGCGTACATAAGATCTCCAGGCCCGGAGCAATGGTGACCCAATGGTTCGGTTCCAGCTCAATAACTTCCTTGAATCCGGCTGACCTGCAGAATTTCGCAACTCTATGATCGGCTGAGTTCTGATAAAGAATCGTTATCTTTGCCCGCTGGTCAGGCGGAATGGCCTTCAGGTTCGCTGGACTGAAGTGGTCGGGGTGCTCATGCGAGAACCAAATGTGCGAAATCGACTCGAAGTCTTCGGCTCCGAATTTACTGGGCACGAGAAGGTCCCACCCGAAATCGAACGCCGGTCCATCAATCCACGGATCGTGCAGCAACGAGGCTTGGCCTGTGCGAAGAACATATGACGCGTGATTTACGAACTCTAGGCAACCCATATCGACCGAATTAACCCTGCAAAACCCAAGTGGATGCGATCAAAGTGATTAGAAACATCTCGAAATCAAGGATCTTATGGCCCGTTCCTTGGCTATTTAACGCGCGGTCTTTCAGGTCTTCGAAATTGCTATCTGGCTGGGAGACGCCACGGCGCGAGACGTACTCCCGCACGTGTTACTTTCGAGCTCATAACTGACCCGGTCATGGTCGAGCACGGCGTAGGCCAACCTTGCTCGTTCATTCCCTTTACCCTCGATTCGCCACGACTCCCCGTCACGAACGAGGTGCAATTCACTTCGTTGCCGCCACCATGAGGCCACCTGACCAGGCAGGGCAATCCAGGTCTCTCCCTGTGAGCGCAACTCGCAAACGAATTCCAAGAGTTCCGCGTAGACGCGGCGCGCGAACTTCTCGATGATGTAGTCGGGATGAACGTTGACACTGATGAGACCATGTTTTTCTCGGATGCGTGAGATCTGCTCCTTCCAAAGGCGAGTAGAGTAGTCGTTGAAAATGTGGAACAGGGAGTAATCCTGTATGGTTGTGAGCGGAAGTTCAATCATCTCGCCGATCGCAAACGGAAAAACGGTGCAGCAACCACCCTTTTGAGGGTCTAAGTGCGCAACATTGGGGATCGACATATCGTAAGAGAACTCTAGGGCATCGAACCAATCCACGTTTCGATACATCACTGCTGAACGAAAGCCTGAGGCCCCGAATTTTTGCCCGTACTGATTGATGAGCTTTGCGCGGCGCAAAAACTGTTCGCGATCGGCGAACAAACGACCATCGTGATTGAGATCATGCACATTGATTTCGAAGCCTCGATCACGAATGAGTTGTAATGTCGTCTCTGAGGCTGAATAGCGCTGTTCCGGCACGATGTGAAAAGAAGCCTTGATCCCAAAAGAGTCATTCAGATCCATTAACTGCGGACAAAAGTCCAATCCAAGCTCAGTTTCTACGTCGTGACTAATTGTCGTGCAACTCTGGGTCCCGTCCGGCCAGAACCAAATGAACGGAAGTCTTTGGATGCTTCGAGCCTTCATCCCCAACACTAACAGTTGTTCCAAAATGCCTTCGACGGTGGTATCCACCGGCCACTTGGGAAAGGTGCCCTTTTCGCGGCCACGAAAATATAGTTGCTGGAGGCGTTTGCGCACTGAAAATCCCAACAGTGGGCGTACCGCATAGTATATGCTCCTGATCAATTGGTTGGCTGGAAGAGCACCATCTTCGTTGTATGAATAGTCGACATATCGCTCATGGCGAAGGTTATTCACAAGCTGAACCGGATCGAACGGTAAATGAACGGTTGAATCATTTACGACGACGTGCCGGCCGATATCGTGAAGTGATTCTGACGGGGATTTCTTGGGATCTCCAAAAGAGCATTGTCCAAAGCACACGTCTGATCCGAATCGGAAGAACCCATTGGCGTGAGACAACTCACCCCTAAGCGCGAAAGCCACAATATCGTCGGGGCAACGAAAAAGCTCCGTAAGGAGCTGAACTGCATTTCGTGGAGTACTCCCCGCGTGTAAGCTAATAGCCAGGTCCTTCATCTTTCGACACGAGGGGGGCAGGACCTGCTTTGCTTGCCGCTACCTGGGGCAAAGCCTTCCGATACGCCGCGAGTAAGTGTTCGACCGAATAGTCCCAGGCCAACTGCTTTTCCACTCTCTTGCGCCCGAACGTCCCCATCCTTTCCCGCTCACTAGGATTTTCCAGCAGCCACAGGATTTTGGCGGCGAAATCGGCTACCTGATCTTCGTTGCTGGCGTAAAGTGACGCGTCCTGGGCGCTGAATCTGCCTTCCTTCAAATCGAATTGCACGATGGGCTTGCCGAGCGCCATATATTCCATGATCTTAATCATGGTGGAAATATCATTCATTTTGCACGGCCTGTCTGGATTTACACAGACATCGGCTGTTGACAAGATATCCAACAACTCTTTGTCAGGAATCCTTCCCGTGAAGTCGACCATGTCATCCAGCCCTTTGTCCTGCGTCATCTTTCGAAGCCCAGCTAATCCAGGTCCCCCGCCAACGCAAGTGAAATGAATGTCCGTCCGTCCTAGATTCTTGACGTGCAAAGCAACATCCAGAAGGATGTCCAAACCTTCTTGGATACTCATGTTTCCGACGTAGCCCACCAGATAACGCTTGCCATGCTTCAAATCGGATATTGGCGGTACCGCTCTGAAGGTGCTTAGATCCGGTCCATTGCGAACGATAAAAACATCCTCCGGCGCTACGCCGCCCCTAGTGAGCGCCAGTTCGCGATAACTACAGTTGGTCGTTATCACCACATCGCTGAAGCGAAAGGTCTGCCTCTCCAACCACACCTGGGCCTTATAAAGCATGTCCGCTTTCTGGTATTTAGAAAGGTACAGTTCTGGGTTCACGTCGTGCTGGTCGAAGATATACTTTACCCCAAACAGCTTGAACGGCAAAGCGATAACGAAAATAGTGTCTGGAGGGTTGCAACCTTGAATCACATGAAATCCATGGCGGAAATAGATCCACCATGCATACCAAAACTGCCAGAACAACGCACAGAGGTATTCCGAGAGGTACGCGACCAGGCCATTTCCTTCGCGGGGCATCGGATGACGATAGATGTTTACTCCTTTCAGAAATTCGTATCCTTGCCTGTACCGCTCGTCGCGAGGGGACAATACGCTGACTTCATAGCCGTCCTCGCTTAGAGATAGGGCTTCCTTCCACACTCGCGTGTCGAAGGGAACCGGTGCGTTCTCAACGATAATGAGTACTTTGTTTTTCACTATCGAAGACTTCAGCGTCTACAGGGTCTGCGTACTAAATATAGCTGCATCCGACATATACCTGCATCCGACGTCCCGCGGCAGCGTTCTAAGACCCGAGTGCCGCCTACCAGCAAATACCATCGTACTTGCCGGCTTCACTCCTGCGACTCCCGACCACTCGCACGAAGTCGACTAGCACTTGGTCATCGCGGAGGCGCGCCGGAACATCTCCAAACTCTGGATCCTTGTTGCCAATCACCACGGTTTGCGCATGGTCCAGAACATCATCGATGTCGGCAACCATGAGCTTCGAGATGTGGGGAATGCGGTTGAGAATAAAGTCTCGGTTGGCGCCGACCAAGCTGGCGATGTTAACGTTCCTGTCATAAAGTCGCAAATCGTAGCCCTTGCCAAGCAGGCGTTCGGTGACTTCAATCACCGGGCTCTCTCGAAGATCGTCCGTTCCAGCCTTGAAGCTGAATCCGAGCAGACCGATGCGCTTGTTGCCCTTGTCAATGATTAGCTGAATGCCCCGGGCGATTTGCATTTCATTGCTCTCTAGAATTGAATTGAGAATCGGAAGTTCAAGGTCGTGCATCTTGGCCCGATAGGCCAGCGCCCTTAGATCTTTTGGCAAACACGATCCGCCAAACGCAAATCCAGGCAAAAGATAAGCCGGAGAAATGTTGAGTTTCTGATCCTGGCAGAAGATCTTCATGACCTCGTGAGCATCGATATCGAAAGATTTGCAGAGGTTGCCGATTTCATTGGCAAAACCAATCTTCAGAGCATGCCAACTATTGTCGCTGTACTTGACCATCTCCGCGGTTCGCAAATCCGTCCGGATGAATGGACCCGGGGTCCCGGCGTAGAGCTGCGCTAACAAATCGCCGCTGATTTGATCCAACTCCCCAATCACAGTCTTGGGAGGACAATGAAAATCCTTTACCGCCGAACCTTCGCGGAGGAATTCAGGGTTATGGCAGACACCGAAATCAATCCCCGCCGTCTTTCCCGAAGAGTGCTCCAAGGCTGGGATCACAATCTGGCACATGCTCCCCGGCAGGATGGTGCTGCGAATGACCACTGTATGCCATTCGTCCTTCTCTTTAAGCGCTTGGCCGATTTGTTCGCAAACCCGCTTGATGTACCGCAGATCGAGATTGCCATTAGGCTGACTCGGAGTCCCAACGCAGACGAAGGATAATTCCGTCTCTCGGATCGCTTGAGCTACATCGTTGGTGGCGCGCAATCGGCCGCAGGCCACGGCGGAGGAAATAAGTTCGCCTATGTCGGCTTCAATAATCGGCGAGTGGCCATTGTTGATCAGGTCGACCTTGGTTTGAACCGGATCGACACCAACGACTTCATGGCCGCCGCTGGCGAGACATCCCGCCGATACAGTGCCGACGTAACCTAGTCCGAAAATGGTGACTTTCAAGATAGTTCCTTTCGTTTCAACGTAAAAGGGGCCCGATGATTGAGTGGGTCGGGACTTACAACGGGTTAGGGAGCTGTTCAGCTTTGTATGCTTGGATGGAGAGGTTCCCGACCTAAAAAAAACGTGGACCGAATATCATCGAGCGAAGGGGAGACGTAGCACGAGGTGTTTCGTGGCTCGCTTTCGGCGCCTTCTGACGACAAAAGGATTGTGGTGCCAACTCCTGCTGCGCAACCAGCCTGGATGTCTGAGATTTTGTCCCCAATGAGAATGCTTGACTCCAGATCTAAGTCTAGGTCGCACTGTGCCCGCAGCAGCATGCCGGGGTTAGGCTTCCGATCCGGAGAATCATACTTGTACTGGCCCACCCCGAAGACTGGATGGTAAGGGCAGTAGTAGAATCGCGTAATGCTTACTTGCTTCTCTTCAAATTGAGCTATCATCCAGTCCGTCAAGTCGTTCAAATCTGTCTCGGAATAGTAGCCTCGCGCGATTCCGGCCTGGTTAGTCGCCACGACCAGCAGGTACCCTAAGCTTTGCGCCGCGCTGCATAACTCGAAGATCCCTGGGATGAATTCAAAAGACTCTCGACGATGCACATAGCCGCGCTCTACGTTGATCACTCCGTCTCTATCAAGGAACAGGGCCTTATTGCGTCCAATTGTCATAGTCTTGCGACGATTGCGCTCTCGACTACATCGCAGAGCGCGTGCCCGGCCAGGATGTGACACTCCTGAATGCGCGGCGTCTCCTCGGAGGGAACATCAACCAAAACATCCACCTGCCCCCGCATTTGACCGCCAGAAGCTCCAGTCATAGCAATCGTAAACAGGCCGAGTTCACGGGCGCAGACCAAGGCTTCGACTACATTTCGGGAATCGCCAGACGTGCTAATGCCGACTGCGACATCACCTCGAGAACTGAGGGCGCGGAGTTGGCGCGAGAATGTCTGCTCATAGCCATAATCATTGCCGATGGCGGTGAGGGCGGAAGTATTCGTGTTCAAAGCAAGAGCGGGGAGCGGCGCACGCTCCCTGAGGTA
The DNA here is from genome assembly GCA_963776805.1 of Bryobacterales bacterium. Taxonomy (GTDB): domain Bacteria; phylum Acidobacteriota; class Terriglobia; order Bryobacterales; family Bryobacteraceae; genus Palsa-89. Next base: position 56,305 of record CAVZOD010000025.1, on the reverse strand, counting down.
GCGCCCCAGGAACTCAGCGGCAAGATGCTGGGCATCCGCGGCGCTTCCGCCATTGCCGAAAAATATCGCCTTATTACCAGCCAGGTAGGCGGTGATTAGGAAGTCTGCCGCTTTAGTGAGCGCCGGAAGACATGCTTCCATGAATCGGACGTGAGTTTCGATACTGCGCTGGACGTTTTGGCGAAGAATACTTGCTGCCGACGCTGGCGCCGTGTCATTCAGCAACATGGCTTGAGGGCTCAAGCGCTCACCTCTTGTTGCGCGGCCATCATCGCGGATTTCCCGGCCTCGACCGCTGGCGCCAGATGAATTCTCCACCATTCGATCATGTCGCTAATCGTCTGGTTTAGTCCGATTTCGGGCTCCCACCCGCAGCAGCGTTGGAACTTGCGTGTGTCACCGGCAATCACGCGTTCGTCACAAGTTCGGAGTAGCGCGGGATCCTGCTCCAGCGTGAGAGGAACTTTGATGAACGGCCGAATGGCGTCAACCAGCTCCTGGCCAGAATAGATGTTACTGCTGCCAACATTGTAGACCTCGCCGTAGCTGCCGTGTTCGGCAGCCAGCCACAGCCCTCGCACCATGTCGCGAACGTCGATGATGGCGCGGCGAGTTGTCAAATTCCCGACGATCATCGGTGTGCGCCGAATCCCCAATTCGATTTCGACCGCTCTCTTCGTGAAGTCGGAACATACATCGTCTCGCTTCCTGGGGCCAGTGGTGTTGAAGATGCGAATCCTGATCGTAGGAATCCCGTAATTCGCAAAATACTGATAGGCGAGCAAATCTTGCGCAACCTTGCTGACTCCGTAAGGGTGTAGGGGACAAAGGGCGTGCTCCTCCCGAACAGGCAAATCCTCGGCGGCTACGATGCCATATTCGGCGCTGGAGCAAGCGACAACGACAACCGGTGTGATCCCCACGGCTCGCACGCCTTCAAAGATGTTGATCGTTCCGCCCGCGTTGATTTGCATGGTGTCCAGCGCATGAATCATCGAGACCGTCGGATAGCTTTGCGCCGCCAGATGGAAAATTCGCTCCGGGCGGAACGAGGCAATGGTTTCAAAAACACTGGTGGTGTCCCGCACGTCACAGCGTTCGAATTTGGCGCTGAACGCGTGTGCATCGGGCTCCTTCGTGTCGATCCCTAAAACTGAATGACCCTCGCTTAGTGCAAGTTTCGCCAGGTAGCCGCCCATAAAGCCGCCGGCGCCCGTAATCAATACATTCATGCTCGATCTTCCTTGTCTCTCGTCCCACGCTGCATAAACTCAACGTTGGCCAGAGCTTTTTGTGCAGTCTGGTAGCGCTCCGGAGTGCCGATGTCTACGCACGTCCCAGAGTGAATGAAAGCTCTGATGCGGCGGCCTTCTCGAATCCATTTGGGAAAGAGCTCCCGCTCCAACGATATGGGAAACTCGGATGGTATTTCAAACAACATTTCCCGCGACAGTATGTAGATTCCGGCATTGAGGTGCCGTGCGCGAAGCGAAGGCTCCTTCTCTACAAACTTCGCCACGTTCCTATCCCCATCGAGGACGACCGATCCTACATCCTCACGATCGTCCACTGGGACAACGGCCACCGACACGTCAGTCCCGCATTCAAGATGGGCGGCCGCAAACTTCCCGAGGTCGACGTCCGTGTAGCTGTCCCCGTTCATAACCAAGCACGACGTCGAATTAACGTGCGCCGCCGCGTTCGACAGGGCCCCGCCGGTTCCAAGGGGCGAGGCCTCATAAGAGTATTGGATATCCATGCCGCAAAAGGATTGACCGAAGTGGGATTGAATAGCGGGCGCTGCATACCCTACCGCTAGAATCACCCGCTGAAATCCGTACCGTTGCAACTGCCTGAACAATGTCTCAAGAAAAGGGCGGCCAGAAACGCGTGCAAGGGACTTAGGAGCATCTCCGGTGATCGGCCGGAGCCGGAGCCCGGCGCCTCCGCATAAGATAATGGCGTCAGTCAAAGAGGGCTAGCTCCCTCTGCCGAAGAAGTTCCCAAGAGTTGCCCCGCGGTCATGCATAAACGAGGGATCGTGCCTCGCTCAAAGACTTGTCATAGGTTGCCTCCGGCTCGTACACCACAACCTGACTGCCTTTCTTGGCGAAGTTGAACGGAACGCACAGTAGCTTCTTGAGTCGCTCTCTCACGGCCGCCTGCCGCTCGGGTGGTACATAAAACAGCATGAAGCCTCCGCCACCAGCGCCCAGCAGCTTACCACCTAGAGCCCCGGCGCTCAGCCCGGCCTCGTAGATCTCGTCGATGTTAGCATTGGTGATTTTTTGCGTTAAAGATCGCTTGAGTTGCCAGCCCTCATGCAGCAGCCGGCCAAACTCGTGCAGAGAACGAGACCGACTCGTGACAATCGCTTCAGCCTCGTCAACTAGTTGAAGCATCGTATCGAGTTCACGTGTACGCAGCGGCGTCATTCTAACCTGCTCCTGCGCGATCTCTGATGCCGTCCGGGTGAAGCCCGTAAAATACAACGCTAGATGTTCATTCAGTTCCGCGAGTCTGCCAGGCTCGGCAAGTATCCCTTTCACGTCTATTGATCCATCCGTAGCAAAGTTGATCCGATTAAAGCCTCCGTAAGCGGCGCTAACCTGATCTTGCGCACCCACCGTTTCACCAAGCACATCCCGCTCGACATGGATCGCGTCAGAAGCAAGTGCGTGCCTGTCGCGCATCCTATCTTGAAGCGCGTAAAGGCCCAGGAGAAGCCCAACCGTAAATGCTGAACTAGTGCCCAGTCCCGTTCGAGCAGGGAGGTCAGCAATGTGGTGGATCTCGACACCTTCTTGAATACCTAGGAATTGGAGGCTGCCTCTCACAGCCGGATGCTCAATCGCGTCATTCCGTACGACATTCTCGACTTTTGAGTAAGAGATGCGGCTGTGATACTCGAAAAAGGGTGGCAATCGGCGGCAAGTGATGTAGCAGCTCTTGTTAATGGTGGTTGATAGTACCGCGCCACCGTGTTCACGGTACCAGACGGGATAATCGGTCCCGCCACCAAAAAAAGAGATACGAAGCGGAGTACTGGTAATCACCATTTCGCGGTCTTCCCTTAAGAGAGGTTTAGAAAATGGAACGAAGTTGTAGCAGCTTGCGACTGACTTGTTAGTAGCGGGTTAAGTGACTTGTTGAGACCACTGCAAGTGCTTCAGTAGGTCGCGAAGCGAACTGATCTCCAGCCGTATCGGAGGAATCACGGCGGAGACCAAATAAATCACGGCGAAAGTCAAAGCCACAATTAGGACCTGCCAAATCGCTGCGCGTGGCCCGCTAAGGCGCAGTGTAAGTTCCGCGAACACAACGCCAGCCAAACAGATGGAGATTGGCCACAAGATAGCCTGCCCAAAAAGTCGTAGGGTCACCTGCGTGCCGTGGAAGGTGAACTTGAGTATCCACGGGAATGCGGCAACCATGACGAGCGAGCCAAATAATGCGACCCCCTTGATGCCGAACGGCACGCCAGCTGCGAAGCTAACGACCATGATCGGCGAGATGGTGCACCACAGTCTGAGTAGACGCCCCGATTGTCCCCTGCTGACAAGCAACCAAGTCGTCGAGTCAAGAAGCAGTTGCGCCATTGCGGAAACGACGAGAATTTGAAAAACGGGCGCGGCTTCTCGCCATTTGTAGCCAAGAGTCAGGATAATAACCGGTTCAGCAGCGACGAAGAGAAAGCCAAATAGTGGTGCTCCGATCCATGTGATCAGGTTGACACACCGCAGATAGTACCGCGCAAAACGCGGCGGGTCGCCTTGGATTCTGCTGAACGAGGGTAGGGCCGTGCTACGCACCGGGCCAGCGAGCTGCTTCACGGGAAGCATGAGCAGATTGTAGGCCCTAGAGTACAGTCCCAGCGGACCGGCTCCCCAACGGGAACCGATCAGCACATTGGCCGCACTCGTAACCGCGGTATTAATTAAGGAAGAGGCCGCAATATTGCTGCCAAATGCGATCAGTGTCCCCACTTTGGCGCCGCGGCGAGGCGGTCCCGGTATCCATCTCACCAGTAACCAAGAGAAGGTGGTCCGAGACAATTCCATTGTCACGGCATGCGCTACCAGGGCCCAGTAACCGGCACCGTGCAAAGCCAAGATGATTGCTGTGGAGACTGCCACAACGTAGGCGCCGACGTCGCGAAACACGAGAGCTTTAAACCGCATCTGCCGTTTGAGAAGCGCATCGTGTTGTACCCTCAGGCTCGCCAAAAGAAAAACCACAGACACCGCTAAAGTAATGGTCGTGAGCCGCGGTTCGTGATAGAACCATGCCAGTCCTGGAGCCAAGGCTGCCGTGAGTAGCGTGAACGAAAGCCCAATTCCTAGATTGACCCAAAACAGAGTGCTGACTTGATCCCCGCTCACGTCTTCGCGTTGAATCGTCGCCTGATCAAGGCCGAGATCGGCAAATGATTGGCCGACTATCGTAATCGTGGCCACCATTGCCAGCAACCCGAAGTCAGTGGGCGTCAGCAATCGGGCCAGCATTACGGTAGAAACGGATTGAATCAGGAACTGGGTGCCCTGCGACGTGACTGTCAGCACCCCTCCACGCAAAGACCGACTCTTCAAGTCTGTCTGGAGGTGTTCGGTGCTAAGCGCTTCTATTAGCTGTTGTTGGGTTGACATTTCGGATTAATGAGATTAAGTATCGATCACTAAGGCGAACTATGACACAAGTCACAGTGCATCTTCTGATGAATTGATGGCTAACGGTACATCAAGCACCCGAGCATATACGTTTATCGTAAGTCGACTTACTGTGTCCCAAGAGTGCTGCCGAGCGGCGCGTGCTTGTATGTCCTTTCGCCGGTTGTTCAAATCCGCGTAGAGCTCACTCGCGAAGTACCGATCGATGGTCCTCGCTAGGTCATCTGGATCGTGGGGTCTGAACACAAATCCGGTCTCACCCTCCATGATGTCATCCTTCAGGGACCCCACATCAGCGGCGAGAACTGGCACGCCAAAGCCGTGTCCCAGAAACAAGACGCCGCTCTGATAGATGTGCTTGTAGGGAAGGACAAATACGTCGGCAGCTTTGAAGTACATTTCCGTCTGATCATCAGGAATAAATTCTGCTCTTACCAAAGCTCGCCCTCTTCGCACGTCCTCCGCGAGATCGGCCCTAATTGCTGTCCAGTAGCTTTCGCAGTTCTTAGGTTGTCCTGCTATTATCAGCCGATAATCGTCTCGTTCCTTCAGTACCTGCTGGAACGCCGAGACAAGATACTCAAGGCCCTTGTAAGGCGCAATGTGGCCGAAGAATAAAAGTGTCCTTTCACCTTCGCGGACTCCCAGTCGGCGCCTGGCCTCTCCTGCTGTCAGATCAGTTTGCGGCACGGCGTTGTTGATTCCGAATGGGATCACCGTAACACGGGCCTCTTGCTCACCAAATTCTTCGATCAGTTCGCGTTTCATCCTGTCTGTGTGAACGAAGAAGTGATCGGCAAGGCGATATTGGATTCGCAGCGTAATTCGATTAAGGCATCCGTCTGAAGAGTCTCGCTTCCCCGCGTTTACATTGTGCAAGGTGAGAACAATCTTCTTCCGTAGGAGCCTGTAATAAAGCATCAGCGCTGTTCGGTCGAAGTACTCGAACTTATTGTTCCAAAGAATATGGAAGATCCTAGGCTCCGCCGTGGCAGCGTAGCGAATGAGTCTCGCGTAGTAACGCAACACTCGTGAGGCCTTTCGCGCAAAACTCACTCCGGATTGTTGGTCGCCTCTAAGATTGAGATAGTTAACTTCGGGCTTACTGCGGAATTCTAGGCAATCCAAGTTGTCGTTACCGATCAGGTCCATGGCCGCGCCTTTAGCGATGAGCGCCGTCGCTAAGCCGAATGCGTAGGGCTTGTCAGCACCGCCGGTAAGCAAGGCCACAGCCGTCGCGCAACTCAGATACGTGGGCCTCGAATCGAGCGATCCCTTTGTACGTTCATCAGCCATTCCGTCGTCCCTGCTTTTCTTAAATCCCAGACTGGCGCTGGGTAACTGTTCACTTCGGCGGCTCATCAGCGTTGAATAGCGGAAATCAGGATCGTTTTCGAGCCATCATCAGGTTGTTGTCACGAGCCTTGCCAGGACGCGGTAGTTCAGCTACGACAAAATCGTAATCAGGAAACTGGATTGTGAGCCTCGACAGCTCGTTGCGCCATTGCACTATTTCGCCTCCTGGGATATCCTCAACGACATAAACACCACCGACATTGAGGTGTTCGAGGGAACAGTCTAGAAATGAAATGTTTGCCTGAAAACTGTGCAACCCGTCATCCACAATGATATCCATTCCGCCCTGCATCGCCGGTTGTGCCCAAAGGTCGCGAATGACGTTACTGTCCAGTTGATCGCAATAGAAGGTCTGAATTCGGCTCTCGGTGAAAAGGATGTCGCGGTCAATGTCTGCTCCAAACACCAGCGCCTTCGGGAAAAAGTCCCGCCAACCGCGGAGAGAGGCGCCCGGCCGACCCATCACTCCCATAGTGGATGGCAGCTTGGGGTTGTTCGTGCCAAGGCCAAGTTCAAATATCCGCAGCGGACGGCCACAAAGCTCTCCGAAGAGTTCTGAGTAAATCGTTGTGTAATTGTGCTGGAAACGGCCCTTGTCGCTTCCGTGCTTGGTCATTATCCGGCACATTGCGGTCGGCGCGAACGTATTGACTCCGCGAATCTGGTTAAGAAAATCGGTGTGCTCCCCGTAAACCATTGGAGCGCGCCGGGTAAAAATAGCTGCGAACCGTTGTAGTGTGTATACCCGAATGCACCACCAGCAATACCTAGCGCGCTGAATGATGGCCGGGCTCAAAAGTCGCTTCAATCGCTCTCGGGCAGAGCGAATCATGGTCTCGTCGTCAACGGGCAAAGTGTATTCCATAGCAAATCAGATCGACTCCATCAAAAAACTTTAGAAAATCATGAGCAGTTGCGGCCCGCTAAATAACCCGAGCTCTGACAATTCTTGGATCACTAATTCTAGAGAAAAGTGGCTCCCAGATTACACTGAAGTGCTGCTGATCGGAGAGGGAGAGAACCATCCTCGGGAGCCACGGGAGCCACACAGAGCGACCCGATGGGCTCCGGAGGAGCCTGAGCAACGACCCAAGCTCTGATCGGCCGAAACGGAAATTGCTTGCATGTGTCTCAGTCTAAGCTTAGAAACGTACAAAAATAACCCTATTGAAGCATTCGCAAAGTCTTCACCCCCCGCAAGGGCTCTTTGGTCTGCCTCCTTTGCCAGTAGGGACATCTACTCACCCATTACCAATCCGAAACCTCCTTGTGTTCTTACGGTTGCCTACGTAATAGCCTCATCATCGGGAACGTAGGTGGACTAAGCCTGCGCGCCGCGTTTGCGGCGGGAGTTAACGGAACTGCCACTACCTCCCGATATCTTTGTGTGAACGGCAAAGGCCAAGTTTGTCAAAATTAGCGACGAACTAGTGTAAGGAGCTGATTTGTTCGAGCAAGCAGGTGTGGTAGCCTGCTGCTTGACTATGAAATGGTTAACATTGTTAATGGCTGCACCGCTCTTTGGAGCCTGCACCGGATCAAGCCCGAGTTGGACCACCACGCCAGATCAGGCTAGTTTCACGACCTGCTGGAACAATGCTGCATCGCAGTCGGTCGCGCAGACGATCAATGTCTCATCCGGGTCGGCGGCGTGGAGTTCGGCTTGGGCCGGAAATATCGCTACACCGTCCATCACAATCCAGGGCGCCACTTCCTGCACTGGCTCCGGCGATCCCTACGGCTCTACCAGCGGCGTAGTTAGCTGCACTGACAACACCACGATAACGATCAACTCAGGGGGGCAGTTCGCGCCAAATGGGTGCCTGATTCGCATCACTGGCCTGACCTTCGTTGGCGGTGCAGACAACAGCAACGGCATGATCCAAATGGGTGGAACCTATGGTTCGGTGTGCGCGCGATTCGACCACAACCACATCGAATCCGTGTATGAAGTGCCGCTTTACATCTGGGCCACCTTCGGCCTGATCGACCACAATCTGATTCAGGACACCAATACCAGCGGGAGCGGCCCGCAATTGCTAGGGGTCGATGGCAGCGTCGGCACGAACGGCTACCTAGACTGGCAGAATCCGACAAATTTAGGCTCAAATCTCGCCGTCGTAATCGAACAGAACGAAATAACATCCACCAGCCCGACGCCTTATCAAGCATACGACACGCACTACGGAACTACCGTGGCGATGCGCTTCAATACGGTGTCGCGTGTTGGTTTGGCTCTTTCCCACGGTACCGATTCGGGTGGCGCACGTTCCGGTCTGGTAAATGAAGTTTACGAGAACACCGATACCAATCCGCCATCCTCAGCGCAGGAATTCATAGCGTTTCGCGGAGGGACGGCCCTGGTTTGGGGGAACGCGATCAGTGGATCTCCCTGGAACGGGATTGAGCTTGTTTACAATCGCTACTCCGGCCAGTCGAACAGCACAACCTGGGGACTTGCCACAGCCGGACTGAATTGGACTCCGATCTCGGCGAACGACACTCAAATTGGTTCGTTTGTGATGACCCTGAACGCCCCGGATTGGCAAGCGAATCATTCCTATACCTGTTCGCCCAGTGTGCCGTGCATGATCGGACCGCTGTTAAACAATAAGGGAACTGGCGGAGCTGGGGTCGGCGGATACAACTACATAGCGACTGTATCTGGTACGAGCGGATCGACGGAACCGAATCCATGGAACCAGACCTTCGGTTGCACCGTCGCGAGCCCAACCGGTTGTACGCAATCAGACGGCACGATGACATGGTTGAACATTGGCGGCGGCACCACGGCGGTGCCGGCACCTGGAGCTGCTGCGGGGTTTCTATCGAGTGCTCCCGACACGCCCTGTTCCAGCGGAGCAACGTGTACGTATCACCTCGACAGTCTCGGAGGATCAGCGGGGACATATCCGTTCCGTGACCAAGAGGGACGCGGGCATAACCAAGCGCTCATGCCCGATTACGAATGGCTAAATACCGGAGCGAGCCTTCCCTCACCGCTGTTTCAACCCTATGGCAATCTTTCCGGGGTCGTGAACGCAAATCGCGACTACTACGATTACACCAGCAGCTTTAATGGAACCAGCGGAGTCGGCTCCGGTACGCTTGCATCACGGCCATCGACCTGCACAACCGGGGTCGCATACTGGGCGACCGACCAAGGCTCTTGGAATGTGAGCAGTAATGGCACGGGGAACGGTGTCCTCTATCAGTGCTCCGCAACAAACACATGGACGATCTATTACACGCCGTACACCTATCCGCATCCGCTGGAGCAGGGAACCCAGGGATCAGGACCCCCAACTACCCCGGCGCCTCCGACGGACGTTACAGCTACTGCGAAGTAGGGTCTTGTACTCCGGGCTTCTCCCAAAGTCGGCTAGTTTGAGTACAGGACTTTTGGCGGCGGAAGGACTGGTTTCGGAGCTCGCCGCACCGTCCAATTCCGCACCCGACCTACACTCTGCGCCTCTGCATCCCACGTAAGAGCATTCCCGAGCGCAGGACATACCTTCCTCTCGCAGGCGATTAAGAAGGTCCCGATTCCCGCAAGATCAATCAGAATCCTCTCTCATTTGCGATATCTTTGTGTGGCAGGAAAGGCCAAGTTTGTCAAAATTAGCGACCAACTAATGTAAGGAACTGATTTGTTCGAGCAGGCACTTGTGGTACCCTGCGGCAAGACTGAGACTGTTTTCGCAGGGAGAAGCAATGACGAGAACCACAGAACATTTCTTACTGGCGCTTCTTTTCGGCTCACTCGCGGCCCCGTTGTGGGCCCAAGGTACCTATACCGCCAAGTCTTGTAATCAGAGCGACGTGAACGCAGTCATCAACGGTCCCACTCATACCGCTGTCGATGGCGATGTGATTATCATCCCGACTGGTTCCTGTACCTGGACCTCTGGGATTACGGTCCCGACCAACATCGGCATCATGATCATCGGCGGCGGCGCAAGCGCTACTCCGAGCAGCTCTCCGTCATCGTTCCTGCCGAATTCATCCTGCACCGCGACTCAGATCACTGAGAACTTTACCGGCGCGGCAATGTTCTCGATGACACCTAAGTATGGGAACTCGCTATCGCGGATCTCCTGCATGGAACTGATTCCCCCGGCCTCCCCAACGACCTCGCCGATAATAGTCAATGGAACCTGCACTTCAAGCGGTTGCGCCAATTTCCGGCTCGACAACATGACTATTCCAGGCGGTTGGTCAAGCGGCTCGATCTCGGACGCAAGCTTCGCCATCGTGGTAAATATGTTCGGCGTGGCGGATCATTCCAATGTGGGCAGCGACGGAGTTCAGACGGGCAATGGCGTAGACTTCGTCAACATCGCTCATCCGTCATGGAAAGGCGTAGGCAGCTACGGCGATAATTCGTGGGCCAGCGCCAGTACCTGGGGAACAAATCAAGCATTCTACCTGGAAAATAACACGATCAACAAAGCATTCGGAACGGATTCCGACACCGGAACTGGAACCGGCGGCGGTGGTCGTTTCGTATGCCGATTTAACGCCTTCACCGGGGTTACTCCAGCAGATGCCTGCACAAATCACGGTACCGAGACAACTGGACGACCACGTGGCGGACGACAGATGGAAGCCTATGGAAACACCCTTAGCTGTGCTAACAGTGCTCAAGGGTGCGTGGGATTTGGCGTTCGATCGGGTCCATTATATGCTTTCGGAAATACCTATTCAGTCACCAGCGGAGGATTTTGGTCCGGGGCCTGGAATAAAATGACCACGGAGCGAGCCTTTCGTCCTACTACCTGGACGTTCTGCGATGGTGCAGGCGTCTGGGACGTGAACGACGGCGGAACGGTTGTTTATACGGGAACGATCTCTAGCTATTCAGGTGGAGTTTTGTCCGTGTCCGGAACTCCGTGGCCGGCGAGCGCTTACAATTTTTCCTCAACAAGCCCTGGAAGCCTCTACTATACGGTCTATGATGTAACGACAGCGGAAAATGCCGGGATCGCGAGCAATACTTCCTCGGCGCTGACCTTAAGCTGGCTTTTATCCAATATCGGCAGCGTGGGAAGCTTCAACAACGGGGATTCATTCGTCATTTACGCCAGTAAGCTCTATGCAGCCGGAACCATGGCCGGGACGTCAGGCAACGTAACGACCCTAACCGACAGTACGAAATCCTGGACGACCAATCAATGGGCTGGTTACAGCGTTCTGGATGTGACCCAAGGATACGCGGGCCAGATTGCATCCAACACCGCTACGACGCTGACGTTCAATATGGAACCGTCAACCTACAGCGGAAACGGTTGGCCTGGATGGAACAACGGCGATACTTATGTCATCATGCGATCGACGCGGTGCCTCGATTCTGGCGGAAATTATGACGGCGGAACGTCGATGTCCGGCGATCCACCGACGCAAGTGCCGCCAACAAACGTCGAGACTGCTGATCCTTCTTATGAGTTGGTGGACTCTGGCAGCGCGCCTGGAGTAGCGGTTTCTTCGCAGAACATCAACATCATCGCGAACCGGGACTTCTATATGGAGTCCACGAATCAAACCGCCCAGACCAGCGCATCTAGCCCATTCAATGGCACGAGCGGCAGTGGTCACGGTACGCTAGCGAATCGTCCAACCACTTGTACGCCTTCGGTGGGATATTACGCGACCGATCAGGGAAGTTGGAACACAAGCGGTAACACTTTTCCGGGGCAGAGCTTTTCACAGGGCGAGCTGTTCGTCTGCACGGCGACGAACACCTGGACGCTCTCATACACGCCGTATACGTATCCGCATCCGCTCCTGGCGCAGGGAGCCCAGGGATCAGGATCACCCCCAACTTCCCCTGCGCCTCCGACTTACGTCACAGCAATTGCGAAGTAGGGTCCCGTACTCCGGGCTTCTCCCAAAGTCGGCTAATTTGAGTACAGCACCTTTGGCGGCGGAAGGGCTGGTTTTGGAGCTCGCCGAACCGTCCAATTCAGCACCCGACTTACACTCTGCGCCTTTGCATCCCAAGTAAGGCATTCCCGAGCGTAGGACATACCTTGCTCTCGCAAGCGATTAAGAAGGTCCCGATTTCCCGCAAGATCAGTCAGAATCTTTTCCATTTGCGATACGATCTCGGTCTCATTGGTAAGAGGCACTTTGTAACCCACGCCCTGTTGAACGATATCTCCTGGGCCGCCAAAGTCGGCGACGACGGGGACGGCGCCGGTGCCTAGAGCTTCGAAAACTATGCCGGCACCGTTATCGCGAATTGATGGAAACACCATGACATCAGATGATCGCAAGCACTCCAGGACCTCCGCATGGCTGATCCAGCCCCGAAATGAGACAGCCTCCTCGATCCCAAGGGATCTCACGAGTTGATCGAGCCGGTTCCGCTCCGGGCCGTCACCGACCACCGTAAAGCGAGCCGAATTGCTTCGCAAAAGGGGAGCAGCCGCCCGCAAGGCAAGATCGCAAGCCTTGCGAGGCACCAGCCCGCCAACGAAAATCAGCTCAAGTTTAGCGTCGGGCTCCGAGCTGCGCGATTCGCCGAAACATAGAGAGCGACCGATGCCGGGTTCCGGGACAAAGAATAGTTTGTCGCAATACGTTGCAAACTCGGCATATGTTTGGGAAGAAGCGGCGATTATCGCCGCCGCGTGGCGATAAGTTGAGCGCGCAAAAGGGAGATATCGATACAGACTCCGCAGGCTGGAAACCCATTCCTTTTGCCTCTCGAGCTGGCTAAAACCGAGCGGCCAAGGCAACCCACCATTCAGCGGCCCAATCACGAAAGGTATAGGCCCCTTGCGCAGAAAGAAAGCGAAAGGGCTCGGCAGGACGGGTGTCATCGGCATGACCCGCAGAACGACATCGAAGTCGCCCGCAAGGATTCGGCCGCGCAACTGTCGCCAGGCGTACCATTCAAACGCAAGAGAAAACGGATAACCGAAAGCGGTCAAGGCCTGAGTGTCGTAGTTGGACTTGAAAATTTTGCGCAAGCACCAGGAATAGATGCGCTCAAGCAATGGCATCCGAACGAGCTCGATCGCGCGAAATGAAGCGTTCGCGCGGCGCAGGGAGCCCCCAACGCCCGCTCGAGCGACCAGGGTGACGTCATGGAGTTCGGCGAGCGCTGCTGCGTGAGAAAAGGTCACATAGGGCATGCTGACCTGCTCCGGGTCACAGTCTGGCCCCAAAACCAAAACACGTAACCGATTCATCAATTCCTCCTGCTATGAAATGCTCTCTGGGCCACAATGGGACTGCGGACGGCTGAAACGGCGGCAGTCAAAAAGCAGTCCGTAAGTAAATTAGGTGCAGTAGCTCGATCACATCTCACGAAGACGCAGTCCATTAGCCCCTTATGTCAGGGACGCAGGTGTCCACTCCCCACAACACATCGCGAGTAACCGACGATTCGAGGCTGTTTACCTGCGTGCTTTCTGCCGTAGGTCGTGAAATACGGCTGGCCGCTAGAGTGGTCAAAAGCAGGAAACTCCAGGCGTAGTCGAGCATCCGGAACCCCGCCTCGGTATAGCTATACATCGTCGCCGACAGCACGTAAGCTAGCAACAGATTGCCCGCGTCCGGATCAATCCGAAAAGCGACACAAGAGCGGCGATAGGCCTGAACAAGAATTAAGACTATTAGAACTACGCCAATGGCTCCCAGGTTGAGATATGCCTCTAAGTACCCATTATGGGCCTCGTCGATATGGAGGCCGGCTGGTAGGTTCTGCCACGCTTCTTGCAGGCGAGAACCTAGCCAAAAGCTCTCAAACCCACTGCCAATAACAGCGTTGGGCGCCATACGGAATAGCACCGGCCAAATGTCGCTGGCCCTGCCAGTAAGATTTTCTTTCCTGCCAAGGGCATGGAACACTGCCGCGTCCGCGCCTGTAGTCTTGATCAAGCCCAGCGCGAGTACGAGCGTCAGGGCAATTGCATGTACGGCGCCTGAACGACCTCTGGCTCGTGGTAGGCTCGTCAGAACAACCACAAGGGCAGCGAGAATAAAACACGACTCAGAGGTAGCCGAATTAGCCGTAAACAAGTCCCAGATACCAAAACAGAGAATGACTCCTTGCGCCACAAACTGCCGGAAGCGATTGGGTGTTTCTGAATTCCTCAATAGCCGGATTACCTGCCAGAAGGCTCCGAGGGTAAGGAGGTATGTGGTAACGCCTAGGATATTTTTGTCCGTGGTCACTCCCGTATTCGTTCTCATTCCAGTCCACGGATCATACATGCTGCCGAGGTATGCATAGTACTTGATTAGAAGGGTGGAAGCGGGTAAGAGGACAAAACTGACACGCGACAAAATTCTCCGAAGGGCCGCGACTGGATGGGCATCCGTGACCACAACTAATGCCATCACGACATCGCCCGTGGCTTTGATCCATCGTTTTGACGCGATGTCTGGATATGGGGACCATACGCAACTAATGAGGCAATAGGCGAAATACAAAACGATAGGCCAATTGGCCGCCATGAGCGACAGGGTGAGCTGTGGTCTGCGAGCAAAGAGAACTGCCAAGCCACTGGCGAGCAACATCCCAAAGATCATTGCGTCGAGAGGGCTGCCGTCCATCCGCGCGTTGACTGGTGGACCGCCGCCCAGCCAGGTGGAAACAGCCCTGGAGCCGAGGATCCAAAACCATATTACGGGAATCCATAGTGCCGGAGAAGTGCGAACGGTTTTGTCCCGGTTCAGGTAAAAGAGACCCAGCACACCAAGGCCAACCACAAGGCTAGCTGACGAGGGACTCATATGCCGGTTGTTCGCACCTCTAAATGAAAGCCCACACTATACTGAAGGTCCGCTCATCTGTGCTTGAAGCGCTAAATTGACTGGCGCCACAACAGCGTCGCGCTGGCCAGCCAGTTGGTCACGAAGCTGAGCAAATATACTGTCCATGATCGTGGACGTAAGCAGGATTTCACGATAGGGTATGGGCACAGGACCGTTGTCACGGATGGAGCGGTAGAAGGACTCGACAAGAACTTTCATGCCCGCGTCCATGTGAAAATCTCTAGCCAGAAATAGTCTAACGTTGCCAAGCAAATTGTTGAGGCACTGCCTGGCCATGAGCACCGGAGGAATAAAGTGATCGGCGTAACTTTTGAACTTCTCGCCGGGAAGCCGAAACACCATTTCATGGCTCTGATCGACGACCAAGCCGTTCTTAGGGCCGTAAATGCAGAATTCATGGAGTATGGGCCGCATCTGAGACGAAAAGGTAAAATACGCGGTCGTCTGGCCGCCATCGGAGACGATGACGCGAAGCTCGTCGACAATGTCCGTCTCTCCGATCTGTTTTAGTAACGGACTTACGAAGCCGTGGGCTATTACGTGGGGTTCGTCAGTTGTCAAAAATTCCGCAATTCTGGCAACCCCGTGGCTGATGATGTTATGCAGCAGTTTGCCCGGCAATCGACGAACCCAATGCTGTTTATCGCCGAGCAATGCCCGCGCATAGCTCGGGTCTCCCAGATGATAGCCATAGTAGCTTTCCATATGCACAGGAGGCCCGCCTAAGTAGCCGGTTTGAATCAGTGCTCGCATTCGTCGCGAGGCATGACTGAACTGATAATTATGTCCTGCCGTCAGCTTCACACCATTACGGTTGGCTATATATATCAGCTCCTGTGCCTCGTGGGCATCCACCGTAAACGGTTTTTCGATGTATACGTGACAGCCGTTTTCGAGACATAACCGTCCGAGGTGAAAGTGGCTTTCTGGTGGTGTCGTGATGTGTACCACGTCAGGCCGTGCTTCGGCGAGAAGTTCCGGAAGACTGGAAAAACACCGGCTCACGCCAAAGCGGTCGCAGAGCTGCTTCGCCATCAAGGGCTCGTTGTCGCAAGCGCCCACGATCTCGCAACCTTTGATTCTTTGGATTTGCGACGCGTGAGCATCAGCGATCTTTCCACAACCCACGAGGCCGACCTTAAGCATACTGTTCACCTCGAGCAGCGGCTTCTTGGAAATACCGGCGCAACCCCTCCTCAGTGGAGATTCTCGCCTCCCAACCCAGGCGCCTCTTCAGCTTTTGGTTGCTGTAGCGCGTGGACCGCCATTCGGCGTACCAGCGGCCCCTGGAGAACCCCGCCGGCAACTGACCTTGGGACCATCCCGAGTACCATTCCCAAAAGCAGCAAAGCGCATAGCTGAGCCCATGTGGCAGGTAAACGGATTTGAAGCCGGTTACCTTCTCTTTGTACAAGCGTAAGAACTGCCGGCTTGAAGGGAGGTCGTTGTCGACGACATTGAAAGCCTCGCCCTCGACTCCAGTTACGATTCCGGCGAGAACAATGGCGTCGGCGCAGTTGTCGACGTAAGTGAAGGGAATCGTATTTGAGCCGCCGAGATGCAAGAAGATGCCGAATGTGCTCAGGCCTACGCGGCCAGTGATGTTCCCCTTGCTCGAACCATATACGCTGCCGGGCCTGACGAACACATAAGGAATGTTGAATCTCTTCGAATAGTCAGAAACAATCTGCTCCTGCTTCACCTTTGCGTAGCAATACGCATCGCGAAGCTCCGGATGCTCCTCGATCGGACACGATTCGTCGAGGTGTCGTGATTTCTGACGGTTGTTGTACACCGCGAACGAACTGACCAGTACGAATCGCTGAAGATGCGCATGGCGGATGCTGGCCTCCAGTACATTGCGTGTCGCCACGACGGAATTCATGAATGCGTTCGGGAAGGACTTTTCTCCAGTCCCGGCTGCAAGGTGGAGAATGAGCGATGCATCCTTGCAAGCGGCCCCGCATTCGGGTCCTGAAAGAAGATTTCCTTTGATGACTTCAACCTGCGCTTGCGGCCAGGATTGAATTACTGCCTCCAGTTGAGAGAGGTCGCTGGAGGGCCTGACGAAGCAAACGATGTTTCGAAATCCGCGAATCAGCAGAGCATCGACGACTCGGGTTCCTATGAATCCAGAGGCTCCTGTTACCAGTATCCGATCATGCGGCTTTATGATGAAGGTCTCGTGCATACTGTTTAACGTAGTGATCTGCGACAGCCTCCGTCGCGTGTGGCATTAGCACGCCACAGAGACTGACGCTTCTTGTGCCCGCAGCCACTGTTCTAGAACCACCAGGCTGAACAGGATCTTGTGATGGTCATGCCGCCCGGAGGAGTGTTGCGCCACGAGGTCTTCCACTGCGCCGGGGCGAAGAAACTCATAAATCTTAGAACCGGTGTCGAGCAGGGTTTCCATCATCGAGCCGGAAATCGCCGTGCGGAACCAATCGTCAACAACGTTGGCGGCGAACCCGCGCTTCTTCCGCCTGAGCATCGCAGCAGGAAGATAAGTTTGGCAAACTTGCCGGTGCAGCCACTTCCTGGAACCATTCCTTACCTTGAGATTCGCCGGTAACCGTTCCACATATTCGACGATTTCCTTATCCACGAACGGCACTCGAAGCTCCAGACCGTGAGCCATTGAAAGTTTATCCGCGTACATGAGCAACTCGTCCGGGAGGGTAGAGCGCACTTCCAGAAACTGAAGGCCGCCAAGCTCATCCGTATCAGACATCAGGTCGACCATACTGTCCCAGCACTGCTGGATGGCATCCCCGGAAGTTGGTTCCAACTGCCCGTCCTGAAAAAGACCGTCGATTTGGTCTCCGGGCAAGATCGACAGAACGTACTGATACTTGCGCATCCGATCCGGGATCGCCAGTGAGTAGACACCACGTTTCAGAGTCTCATTTCTCGGCAATGTGGCCACGGCCGACGATATCGGGGTTCGCATCCATTCCGGCAATCGCGCCCACCAGGCGTGGTAACGCAGGCCGAGATGACGGCGATATCCACCAAACAGTTCGTCCGGTCCTTGTCCGACCAACGCAACTTTTACGTCTTGCCGGGCGCGCTCGCACACGAAATACATGGGAACAATCGAGGACGTCGCGATGGGCTCCTCAAGTGAGGCGACTATCTTCGGCAGTGCTTCCTCGAAAATCGATCTGGTGATCGTAACCGAGGTGTGGTTGGAGCCCAGAACGCTCGCCGTCTCGGCGGCGTCGCGCAATTCATCGTCAGCGAAGGTAGAGCCATACCCCACCGTGTAGGTTGGCCAGGCGCGCCCGTTCAGATTCATCAACGCGAGCAACAGCCCCGAATCGATGCCGCCGCTCAACAGCAGTCCGACGGGAACATCGCTGATGAGCTGGCGCCGCACTGCTTGCTGGTAAAGAGCTTCCAACTCTTCCCTGGCTTCGCTAAGCGACTTCGCTGGCGCAAACGGAGTTGGCTTGAATCTATACCATCGGTCCAACTTGCATGAGCCGTTCTCGATGGTCAGCTTGGTTCCTGGGGCGAGCTTGTGAATGCCCTTCACCATGGTGTTGGGAGACGGCGTGTAACGATATCGCAGGAAAAGATTCACCGAGGTGGGGTCGATCTCGATTCCATCCGTCATGGCGGCGCGAACAGCACGCATTTCTGAGCCGAAGTAGAGGCGCCCCCTATGAATTCGGTAGTAAATCAACTTGATTCCGAATGCGTCTCGAGCGAGAACCAGCCGCCTTCTCCGCTGATCCCAGATGGCTAAGCCAAACATGCCATTCAGGCGATCGAGCACTTCTTCGCCCCACCGTTTGTATCCGTGGACGATAACTTCAGTGTCCGAGTTGGTACGGAAAACGTGCCCATAACCTTCCAGTTCCTGCTTGAGCTCATGGAAGTTGTAGATTTCACCGTTGAAGACCACCCAGACGCTCTCTTCACGGTCGGACATGGGTTGATGACCGCCCGCGAGGTCGATGATCGAGAGCCGGCGAAAACCTAGTCCCAGCGGTCCATCCACGTGGTACCCCTCATCATCGGGGCCGCGATGGACCAGCGTCCTGGTCATTGCTTCGACATCCCGCCGCCGTACCGGCTCCAGGCCTTCGAAGTTATATTGTCCGCAAATGCCGCACATGCGTCTTTTAGTTCTGCGCCACCGTGAAGTTGTCGACGCGTTTGAATCTCAATAGAGACTTAAAGATGGCTCCGAGCTTGGTCATCTGCTCTTTGCGGTGGAAAGCGATGAATTCGCCGGAAACCGGGCGAGGTGCGCGGCTCAGAAAAGCCCAGCTGTAACCCATCCCCAGAGCCAGTCCTCCCACGACGAATGGCTTTTTGCTCACTCGATAGGCCACTCTGAACAGCTCCCAAACCGGATGCCCACCCATGTAATAGTCCTTCTTCCCATAGGCGAACTGAGCAGCGAGGACGCCGCGTTCCGCGGTCCCCAAGCGCCGGTAGTGAAAGAACCACTTCTCCCGGAACGATTCGGTCTTCCAACCTTTCATGCGCGCGGTGATGACCGCCATCCAGTCGATCCCCCCGCCGCGATGCGGAACGTATCCTCCGATTTCCTCCCAGCACTGCTTGCGGAACAACTGGCACTGACCCGCCACGTGGCTGCGCCCTTCAAAGCCGTCTTTATCGGAACTGTAGCCATTCTCCCGGAACACGGTTCCGGCCACACCGAGAGAGGGATCGGCCGCGAACTTTCCAGTCAAAAACTCGAAATGGTCCGGATCGAAGGAGATGTCACCGTCAAGATTGCCGATGATTTCCCAGCGCAGGTTTTTGACTCTTTCGTATCCGGCGTTAAAAGCCCCCACCTTGGCGGCAAAGCTGCGATCGCGACGAGCCGGCATCTGCACCAATTCCATCCAGGGGTATTTTGCGAGGTAGCGTCCTACGATCTGCGGCGTGCTGTCTGTTGACGCGTCGTTCACGATCACCCATCGCATCGGTAACACGGTCTGCTGGATCACCGACTCGATAGTCTTTTCCAGGAAGGCCTCTTCATTGCGAGCCGGAGTGATCAAAACGTACGAGAGCGTTCGGCTTTGATCTGGATTTGACATATGATCCCTTTCCTTCTCCTTATGCCAGCGGGCTGACGCGTTCAGAGTCGAAACCCATAGACCGGCGTTCTTCCACGCGGTCGCTCTGTACTATCCCGGGAAGCGAAAGGCAAAGACTTCGAAACAACTGCGACTGAGCCCAGCGATGCATGGGAGTGTTGTCCCAACCGAGGAGAAGCCGGCGGCTGCGGAAAGAGCCGTCGGGCTTTTGCCATTCCGTCTGGACTTCGTTCAACACCTTCGATACGATGTTGTCGAATTGTGGAAACCTGCCTCTGAGCAACGCGTTCAGGTTGAGACACTCGGCAAAGTCGTACAGCTCTTGCCGGTAGACGGTCAATCGAGGGGGGCGCGAGAATGGTCGGGGTGAACCTCGTTCGTCGAACAGGTTCTTCACATAGTAGGCGATTCCCCGCTCAATGGCCTGGGTGCATTTGGGGTCGCCGGTGAGCGCCTCGATTTTGGCGAGTGCTTTCATTACAAAACAAGTATGAAAGTGATCGATAAACTCTCTCTGACCATCTGTAGCGTAGTACCAGGAGCCGTCTGGGTTCTGAGCTTCAAGGACGAAATTGAGATTTCGCAAAGCGACCGTACGGTACTTCTCTTCAGACAAATCCTCCGCCGCGCTCGTTAGGAGAAACGCTCGATATGCGTTCGCATTAACGACGTTCAGGGATTCTTCAGGAAACGGGGTATACGAGCAGCTGGATGCCGTAGCAGATGTTGCAACATCCTTATAATCTTGAAGGGCGTGGTCGGCGATCGACCGCATGATCCGCAACCATCTGTCTTTTCCGTCTATTTGGTAGGCTTGTCTAAAAGCTTCGTAGACATAAGGTACGGTTGTTATCAGCGGCGTACCCTGCTTGATCTTGCCGCGGATAGTTTCCCAATGAAACGGATATCCCCAGCAATAATTCTCGTAGCCCTCGCATCGGGTTTGCTCGAGGACCTCAAGAAAATGTAGGCCCCGCTGGTAGTGCTGTTCCTCGTCAGTGGCCTGGGAGAGCAGAAAGAATCCCATCGCGTAATGGGCATCTGCAATAGGGAATCGCTGGGGCTTCCAAAAGAACCTTCTGGCGGAAGGAACGAATGCCTCGCAAAGCACCATAGGGGAGACGGCAAAAGTTCCCAGCAGGGGCTTGCGGTAATACAAGGCCTTGGCGCTCTGTCCGAGAGGGCTTGCGTAGATGGTCTGGAAGTCGTACGAAAGCTCTCCGTAACGATCCAGCCACTGTACAAACTGCTGAATAGTCTTCAAAAGGTCCTGTTTGGGCATTAGGAATCCAAGAATTGCCGGTGGGTCAGTTCCAGAGTGAGAAGTCTGTGAATTTCGGTGGTGTAGTTGTGATCGCCCTTGAGATGGCCGTTCACAATGCTTCTGACCTTTTCGGGCGACACGTAAGGGCGAGACAGGGACCGCGAGTCGAGCAACATTTCGCGAACGTAGTTTGCCAGCTCATCGCGATACCAAACCCGAAAGTGAAAGACTTTGTGACGCCCAAGCCAAAGACGCTCCAGGTGAAGCGGTTTGAATAAGTGGTCTACTTTGGCAACCCATTGCGGCATACCGTAGTCGTAGGCGTATTCAGCCTTGAACAGGAACTCCAGGGCCTTGTGGCTGACGGCGCTGCTCAATCCGCCGATTCCACGGTCCGTCCGCAGCCGGGACAGCTCGGCGCTTCCGTCTTGGATCAGACGCAGCCTTCCTGCCTGTTTGACAGCTACCGAGTTCGGCGCCCGGAATACCGTTTTGACCACGCCATTGTCGAGATACGGTGTACGGATCGCGACCTGAGTCTGCTCCAGCCCAAGCACGCCAAAGTGGTTCCAGGGAGACTGGCGAAAGGCGATAAATGTAACCGGATGACCTTGAAGGTTTCTGTGGTAAGTTTTCTGGCCGGCATGAATATGATCCACGAATTCCGGCTGGAAGAGTCCCGGGGCCGGCTCAACCGCCTTGAACATCACCTCATGCTGCAGCATTTCGCTGCCGTACGTGCCAACGACACGGACCGGCGCTATGGCTCGAACGCGCTCATTGACGTAAAGATCCGGAGAGCGGCTCAGGTCGACGCAACCGTCGGTCAGGTGAACGGTGCGCTCGGCATAACGGGAAAACTGAGAGAGGAACTCGGTCCCAGTCGTGATTACCTGGTGTGATTGGCCACAAATATTGGCGACCTTGCGCGCCAGGCTGACGTCCTGGTTGTCCCGATACATGCTGCCGAACGTGTAGCAGGGCAGGGAGCCGGGCGGCGCCTTCCGCCAAGCCATGATAGTGCGTGTGTCCAGGCCCCCAGTAAGGGAGACACCGACACGTTCGCAGCCGTTGAAATACCGCGGCAGACAGTGTACGAAAGCGTCTCGCAACTGGGCATAGTATGCTTCCGCATCCAGGGGTTCCTGTTCTTCCCATTCCCGCGGCTCAAAATAGGCGGCTTTTTTCTCAAGCGCTCCCTCACGGAAGAGCCAGGCCGAGCCGGGCGGGAGGATATAGATGTCCTGAAATAGAGTCCGGTTCTCAAGCACGCAGCCACAAGTAACAAATTCTCCCAGGCCGCGCGGATCGGCGCACCGCAACTCCGGTCGGACCTTCAGGATTGCCTTCGCCTCAGCGGCAAAGTAAAAAGCGTCCTTGGCTTCGTGATAATAGACCCTCTGCAGACCGAAGCGGTCATTGAAGAGCATCACCCTTCCGCGCAGGCGATCGGCTACGAGTCCGTGAAACCTGCCATTGAGCCCTTTAGGAAAATCTGCCTCTTCTTCGTAACGGTGGACCAAGTAGCTCGGTCCATCGGCCACTGCATGTCCATGTTCCCGAAGCGCCGCAATTGTGCCCGTCTCTGAAAACTCTTCACCGGAAAAAACTAGCGTGGCATCGCCGTGTTCATTGTGCTGAGGCATGCTGTCGGCAAACGAACCTTGGCGCGCAACCCACCCCACGTACACACCCTCTGCGGCGTCAATCCATGTGCCGCTCACATAAAACGGCTCGTGGCACATGGAGTCCAGCATTTGGCGCAGCTGCTTCTCCGCCGTCGCTTGTGGAAGATTGGTGATGAGGCCGACGATTCCTGGCAATTCGAAAACCTCTAAAATGTTTCAGCCTTCAACTGAAACTTGTGTTGATACCAGGCGCCCCGCCACGCGCGCAGCCGTGCCGCCACCGGCTCAGGCACCCGCTCCGTCAGGCGGCCATGCAATCCAAGAGAAAACGCGAGCGATCCCCAACCGCTGAGCGGGACGTAATAACGGGGTATGTCGATGCGCTGAAAACCATTGCGTTCTTTGAAATCGCTCAGGCTGCTTCGAACCTTTCTCCCGTATGCGAAGTTGGCGTAGACCAGGGAAGAAATGCCGCGATCGGCGCACGACCGCACGGCTTGCATGATGAGCGCATTGGTGGGCGACTTATCCCGGTACGCCAGCAGCGAAACTATATGCATGATTCCCGCCTGCGTCCCGGTGTCGTCGGCGGTGAGCTTGATGAAGCCGACCAGCTTTTCGCCATCAAAGGCGCCCGTAAAGATGCTGGTGCCCAGAAATGTGGCGCTCAATTTGCGGACCGCTTCTAGGCTCTTGCCATAATGCGGAAAGAGCCTTTCTTGACGAACGGGGCACTCGTTGTAAATTTCCCAAATCCCCTGAATCAAACGGTCGTCGAACGGCACTTCGCGAACCACAATTCCTTTTTTTTCCGCTTGCTTGGCCTTGTTTCGCGCTTTGAACCCGAGTTGCTGCGTCCACCAGTGTTCAAACGTGGAAATCGGAAGTACAGCCATGTTGTCCCATTCCACGGGATAGGAGTATTTCGTAGCGGACTCGGACAATTTCGGGATGAAGGTGAAAAGATCAACGCGCACCTTGGATCTGCGCAGTTCCGAAAGCATCGGTTCCGGACTACCCAAGAACTTGTATCCGTCTCCATCGATATTCGCAATTCGGCACAGGCGCCCTTGGACCTTGATCGCTCCAGTGCAAAGATTTATGATCGGCATCGCGGGTTTATGTTCTTGAGTCGGAACCGAGTGCATCGCTTTTCAACCAGCGCTCGGGTGTGGCGGAGAGGGAAGGGATTCGAACCCTCGGATGGTGTTACCCATCGCAGTCAGCAAGCCGACTGCTGCCTTACCAACGGCGACCTCTCCACAAGTCGGTTATCGCAGGCGAAACTTCTTCGCCTGTGATTGGCTATCCCACAACGGCTTGCGTGGACAGAAATTGCGATAAGCTCTGAGCTACGCGGCTCTGCTGGTCGAGCTGGAGTTGCGGGAACATCGGCAGAGAAACGATCTCCTTCGCAACCTTTTCCGTGATCGGGTAACTTCCTTCTCCGCATTCGAGACTGGCGTATGCCTTCTGCAGGTGAAGGGGCACCGGATAATGGATCGCGGTCCCAATGCCGGCGTCAGCCAGATGCCTCTGCATCTGCACGCGGTCCTCAACGCGGATCACGAAGAGGTGATAAACGGCTTTGGACCATGACGGCTCAAAAGGCAGCACGATTCCTTCTTTCGCCGAGCCGAACAACTCTTGATATCGCGCCGCGCATTCGCGCCGTTTGTCATTCCATTCCTGGAGGTGTCCCAGCTTGATTCGCAAAAACCCGGCCTGCAGCGCATCTAGCCGCCCGTTGTACCCTTCGACCTCGTGATAATACTTTTTGCTCTGCCCGTGATCGCGCAGCATGCGCATCTTGCGTGCCATTTCCGCGTCGTTGGTTGTGACGGCACCAGCCTCGCCACAAGCGCCGAGATTTTTCCCCGGATAAAAACTGAAAGCCGCGGCTAGGCCCATTGAGCCGGCCTTCTTCCAGCGATTGTCCTTCTTCGAGAAGTATTCCGCTCCGTGCGCCTGGCAAGCATCTTCGATCACGATCAGGTTAAAGCGCTCTGCTAGTTCCATGATCGGATCCATATCAGCGGTCTGGCCGTAGAGGTGAACTGGCACGACCGCCGTGATCGGCAGCCCGGTCTTACGGTTCTTGAGCTTTCCCTCGTCGAAGTAGCACTCCACTTCGAGGTACTCGCGCAGTTTCTCCGGATCCATGTTGTACGTGCGTTCGTCGATGTCGACGAAATCGGGACGAGCGCCCGCCTGCGAGATGGCTTCCGTCGTCGCGATGAATGTATTGGGAACCGTGACCACCGTATCGCCAGGTTTGATCCCGGCGGCGATGAAGGCAAAACGAAGGGCGTCCGTCCCATTAGATACGCCAACGCAATGCTTCGCATCGCAGAACGCTGCGAAATCTCGCTCAAAGTTCTCCACCATCGGCCCACCAATAAAGCCTGCGGTGCTGAGAGCCTTGGTGAAGACTTCCGTCAGTTCGTCTTTGAGCTCCAAATGAGGAGTGATTAGGTCTAAGAATGGAATGCTATTGTTCATAACTATTTTCTGGCGCCGCCGGCGGCTGCGGACGCGAGTTGTCTCAGCATCCGCGCCGGATTCCCTGCCACGATGGCGTGTGCCGGAACGTCCTTGGTGACCACGCTGCCCGCGCCCACGATGGCATGCTCGCCAATGGTGACATTGCAAAGAATGGTCGCGCCCGATCCGATGGAGGCGCCTTTCTTGATTAAGGTGGCCTCTACCTTCCAATCGGCTTCGGTCTGCAGGGCTCCGTTGTCCGTGGTCGCGCGAGGGTAAGGATCGTTGATAAAAGTTACGCCGTGTCCTATGAAGACGTTGTCCTCAATCAAGACGCCTTCGCACACAAAACTGTGGCTCGATATTTTGCAGTTCTTCCCGACCTTCGCGTTCTTCTGTATCTCCACGAATGCCCCGATTTTGCTGTCGTCGCCAACCTCGCAGCCATAGAGGTTGATGAACTTCGAGAGCTTTACACCCTTGCCTAACTTCACGTCAGGTGCGATGCAGACAAACTCGTTCACAGTTGAACAGGCCTTCCTTGATCTTTCAGCGATTTGTCTGCGGCTTCGAGCATTTTGACCACTCGCAGCCCCGCGGCTCCATCGTTGAATGGCTTTTCATTCTTCGAAACGCAATCAATGAAATATGTCGTCTCCGCCTTCAAAGCCTCGGTCTGCTCTACCTTGGGCGACCACATGTCTCCGGAACGGTAACTGACAAGCAAGTCGCGAACGCCCTGTCCATTCTGAATCTCAACGCCTTTGTCGTACACTTTGATCTTTTCGTCGGCGTCCAGATCGTTCCACACGAGCATCTTCTTCTCGCCCCCAATGAGGGTGGTCCGCACTTTCACCGGCGAGAGCCAATTAACATTCATGTGGGCGATCGTCTTATCGCCGTAGTGGATCGTGATATATGCCAGATCCTCGTGGCCGTTCAAGTGCCGCTGGCCGCTCGCGATTACGTAATTCGGCTTGTCCTTGATCAGGTCATCCACAATCGACATGTCGTGGGGCGCCAAGTCCCATATGACGTTGCAGTCATGCTGGAACAGGCCAAGGTTCACCCGGGTGGAATCGTAATAATACAGATTCCCGAGCGCTCCTTCGTTAATGAGCTGCCGGATCTTCTTTACCGCGCCAGTGAAGAGGAACGTGTGATCCACCATAATCTGAAGATTCTTGCTAATGGCTAGGTCGACCAGTTGCTCGCCTTGCACCGCCGTCGACGTGAACGGCTTCTCGACGAACACATGTTTGCCGTGTTCCAGGGCGCCTTTGGCCAGCTCGAAATGCGTCCAAACGGGAGTAATCACCGCGACTGCATCAATGTCGGTAGCCGAAAGAATATCGCATGGGTCAGTGGTGACCTGCAAGCTGGGGTAGGCTTGCTTTGCTCGTTTTAGTGCCGATGTGCTTTTGTCGCACACCATCGCGACCTCACAACCTTCCACGCCGTGAAAATTCCTGACGATGCCAGGACCCCAATAGCCGTAGCCGATCACTCCGACTCGAATCATTCTTTTGAACTCCTTGGTTGAGGACGCGGGTGCGGCCAGCCCTAGGCGGCAGGCCGACGTGAGGAAAGCAGGCTAGTAGGCGCCGACTCCCGTAAGTACTGCACGAGGTGTTTGATAGAGGATTTTGATGTCTCCCCAAACAGTCCACGAGCTGGAATATTTCAGATCCATGCGGACCATCTCATCGAAAGTAGTCCTGCTGCGGCCACCGACTTGCCATTGACCGGTGATTCCCGGTTTCACAGCGACTAATCGCTGCCTGTGCCACATCGCATAGGCTTCGAATTCATAGGGGACTGGCGGCCGCGGTCCAACCAGCGACATCGAGCCGGCCAACACGTTCAGAAACTGCGGGATTTCGTCGATGCTTGTCTTTCGCAAGAATCTGCCGAATGGAGTGATTCTGGGGTCATTGGTAAGCTTGAAAACCTCGGGCGTACGGCCATTTTCTTGCTCGAGCCCAACGTTGCCCGCGATCAGCCGCTTCACGTACTCCTTGTGAATCGTATGATCGTTGCTGACATACATCGAACGAAACTTTAAGAAGATGAATCTTCGGCCGTACTGACCAACGCGCTCCTGACGGAACAAGACGGGACCCTTAGAGGTCAATTTAATGACGAGCGCGATTAGGAGCAGGAAAGGTGACGTGAAGATGAGCGCAAGCAGACTCCCCGCGATGTCGATCCCTCTCTTCATCACCCGTGCAACCCGCTTCAGGTCACTGCCCAGATCCGGATAGAGCGTGGAATCTGTTGGACCGCCCGG
Source organism: Bryobacterales bacterium (assembly GCA_963776805.1). Classification (GTDB taxonomy): domain Bacteria; phylum Acidobacteriota; class Terriglobia; order Bryobacterales; family Bryobacteraceae; genus Palsa-89. The sequence goes on along the minus strand of CAVZOD010000025.1, from coordinate 28,763 downwards.
AATATTCTCGTCCGAATGTTCGGGGAATATGTGAAAAGAGAGTTTTACGCTGTTGAGCTGCTCGATCGTCAGCGTGGTACCCAGCGCATGGGTAACTTTCGCCAGGAGCGCGTTGGTGATCGACTTTCCCTCGGCGGCGCCGACCTCAGTGAAGATCACCCCCATCACCAAATGGTCCTTGTACCAGCCCTTGATGTCCGTCTCCCGGATGGAATGGGATAGCGTCGTGACTACTTTGTTGAAGACGCTCTGTTCTTCGCCCTTCTTGAGCAGCCCTTGAGCCTCCAGGAGCATAAGTACAAACCGCCGATGGGAGCGCTCCGTTCTTTTGCGCTCAAGACGAAGCATGCTCGTGAAGAGCTCTTGGTTCAGAAAAGCAGGCTGGAGCACACCTGCACCTGAGCCGTTCTTGCCCCCGGGCCTTGAACTGGCTTTAGGTTGGGGTATGCTCGACATGGTTGCGTCGGGCCGATCTCGAAAAGGCCTAGGCGGAGGCTGCCAAGGCGACGGGTCTGATCTGAACCGAGATTTCGTGGCCAGCGGTGTCTAACGGCCGGATCCAATGCCGGTCGATTTCGACTGCTACCGAACGCTTGAGCATGCTTACGGAAACGATCAGGCGCTGCTCCTTGCGAACCTCAACCAACAATCCTTCAGTACCAGCCAAGGGACCTTCCGCAAGCCGCACGCGCTGCCCGACTTCGAGAAAAGGATAAGGTTCGGCTGACAGGCCAGCGCCGATGGCCGCTCGGATAGCGGCAATTTCAGCTTCCTCGATCGGGACCGGGACCTTTCCGATACCAACAAAACTCATCACGCCTGGAATCGTAAGAAGAGGAAGACGAAATTCTGGATTCAGGCGGCAAAATACGTACCCGGGAAAGAGCGGTAGCTCCACCGACTTGAACCGGTCCGACCACTTGCGCCGGCACTGATAAAGCGGCAGAAACTCTTCGTAGCCCTTATTCCGCGCAATCATGGAGACGACTTTCTCGGTGCGCGATTTTACGCGCAATGCAAACCACGGGTGCTGGTCTGTTTCGGATTGTTCTTCCAAATACATCGATACTCCACTCCGGCCGTTTTCGGCCATGCTACCGCCCTCAGAGTCCCAGAGGCTACTTGCCTGCCGAGTCTCCTGGAGATAGGTCTGGTACTCAAGGGAAAGGCAGGTGGAATGCCATTCTCTCGATTCAATCAACCGGTTTGTTCTCAAACGGTTGACGATTCGCTCGAATGCCAGCACATCCCGGTGGTTGAAGATGATTTGGAATAGGTCCCACTTTATGAGACTTAGGTCGCATACTGCAATCAGGTGACGATGCCTCCTGGCCCAATCTAGGTCAAAGATAATCAAGGAATAGCGGTAGCCGGAGAAATGGCCCTCGGAATGTTAGATATCGGATTAAACTCAGGTGCAATCCGTACTCTATAAACGCCATTTCTCGAATCCGAGGGCCCCATACGTGCTTGTCTGGGTGCACTTTTATGGGCGACAACCGCATTTTCATCGCAAATCGTTTTGCCAAATGAGTCGGCGGCTCCTGGCGCCACGATCCTCGTCCAACTCGGATTTGCATCCCAGGCCAGTTCGGTGAGTGGCGTCCAGTTTGATATTCAATATGACAATTCCGCGCTGAGCCTGACGGCAACCCTAAGCGATTTGGCCAAGAGTTTGGGAAAGAATCTCTACGCCGTCGATTTGGCTGCCAATGAAAAACGATTCCTGATCATCGGTTTGAACCAGACTCTGATCGCCGATGTCAATTTGATGAATCTCTATGTGAAGATCAGTCCGAATGCACCGGGGGGCGCCTATGCTCTCGCCTGTCCAACGTTTGTGGCACCGATCCTTTAGGACAACCCATGGTGGTAACTGGCACTAATGGGACTCTTACCGTCACGGCCGCCACCGTTGGGCAACCACAACTGACTGGCATCGAGAACGCAGGGAGCTTTCTTCCCGGGCCACTTGCTCCGGGAGAATTGGTGACATTAGTCGGTGCAGGAATCGGACCCAGCTTGGCCCAAGTCCCAAGCGGATCTGCAACCAACACCGTTCTCGGCGGAACGAGCGTGCTGTTTGACTCCAAACCCGCACCTCTTCTCTATGCCGCACCCAACCAGATCAACGCCATCGTGCCTTTCGGAGGTTCTGGGGAGACAACGGCCCAAGTAACGGTCACCGCTCAGGGCCAAACCATTGCCACGACTGGTCAGAACGTGGCAGCGGCCGCGCCGGCAATCTTCACGATCAATTCTAGCGGTACTGGCGCGGGCGCCATCCTCAATCAAGACTCAACCGTGAACTCGCCATCCAATCCCGCAGCGAAGGGATCGATTGCAGCGATCTACGCCACGGGTGCAGGCCAAACGAATCCGCTCGGTGTGGATGGTCAGGTTAATGGAACCGTCTTGCCGACGCCATTGCTGCCCGTCTCAGTCCAAATCGGTGGCCTCGACGCCAAAGTCTCGTACGCCGGGGCCGCGCCAGGCTTATTGACATCCGCATAATATAGCGACACTTTTCGCGGGAGAATGGGTTTGACTCAGTATGGGCAATCCCGCTGGAGAGGCACGTGATTTTGAAGCGCTGGAGAAGCGCCGGATGAAAGCCGTTCGACTGCTGGAGAAGGGAGATCTCAACCAATCCGAAATCGCGGGTCGGCTGAAAGTCTGCCGCCAAACGGTGAGCCGGTGGGCGGAGGAGTACAACAAGGGCGGCAAGCAAGCGTTGAAGACAGCCGGACGCGCGGGCCGCAAGCCGGAGTTGAGCGAAGCGGATCTGGAGCGCCTCGGCGACTTGTTGCAAAAAGGCCCGGAGGTACTCGGATACGAAACGCCCTTGTGGACCTGCTGGCGAATTGCCCACCTGATCGAAAGCGAGTTCGGCGTTCAATACCATCCCGGCCATGTCTGGAAGGTGCTGGACGGCCTGGGTTGGAGTTGCCAGCGCCCGGAAGGTCGGGCGCGCGAACGGAACGAGGAAGCAATCCGCCAATGGAAGCGTGTGCGTTGGCCCGATATTAAAAAAAAGCCCAGACGGAAGGCCGTACGATCGTCTTCATCGACGAAAGCGGAGTGAGCCAGCGGCCTCACCGGGTGCGGACTTGGTCGCCGCGCGGCCAGACCCCCATCTTGCAGTACAACTTCAACTGGGACAAGATGTCGGCCGTCGCCGGCCTGACCTTCTACAACTTCTACTTCCGTCTTTACAAAGGATCGATCAAAAGTGCCGAGGTCGTGGAGTTTCTGGGGGCGTTGCTGCGCCACATCCCAGGACCGCTGACCATCGTATGGGATCGGCTGTCCGCGCACAAAAGCAAGGTCACGCGAGACTTCATTGATCAGAATCGCCAACGGCTGTGCGTCGAATACCTGCCGGGTTATGCCCCTGAGCTCAACCCGGTCGAGTACATCTGGGCCTACTGGAAGCAGCACACCCTGCCCAATGTTTGCCCGAAGGACTTCTGGTCGCTCAATGATACGGCGCGCAAGACGCTAAAACGGATGCGCCGCCGCCCACGCCTCATTACTGCCTTCTGGAAGCAGGCCGAACTGTCCCTTGACTGACTCTATATTATGCGAAGCTCAAATAGTGAGCGAAGTCATTCAGATTAACGCGTTGATTCCATCCGGCGCACCCTCCGGCCCTGTAGTGCCAATCCTGTTCCGCGTTGGTCAAGCCACGAGCCAAGCGGGAGTGACTATAGCGATCCAATGATCTTCTCCATGAAATTCATACGCTGTATTGCTAGCCGCTCAAATGAGCGGATGACTGAGGTGTCCGGATGAAGGGCGTTGTCCTCGCGGGCGGCACCGGTAGCCGTTTGTTCCCGCTCACGAAAATCACTAACAAGCACCTCCTTCCGATCTACGATAAGCCCATGATTTACTACCCCATCAAGACTCTGGTCGATGCGGGTATGCGTGAGATCCTGATCGTCACTGGTGGCCGCAATTCTGGCGATTTCCTCCGGCTGCTCGCCAACGGCAAAGAGTTCGGCTTGAAGCACCTCGACTATACCTACCAGGAAGGTGAGGGCGGCATCGCCGACGCATTGTCCTTAGCCGAGCATTTCGCTGACGGTGATCGCATCTGCGTCATTCTCGGTGACAACATCATCGAGGGCAACATCAGATGCGCTGCCGAGGATTTCTTGCAGCGGCCATCCGGCGCCAAGATTTTGCTCAAAGAAGTGTCCGACGCCGAACGGTTCGGAGTGGCCGAAGTCCGGGATGGACGCATTGTTAGAATAGAAGAAAAGCCTAAGCACCCCAAATCCAACTACGCAGTCACAGGTATCTACATGTATGATGAAACCGTTTTTGACAAAGTTCGCACGCTGGTTCCTTCCGGGCGTGGTGAATTGGAAATTACCGACGTTAATAACGCCTATATCCGAGAGGGAAGCATGACCTACGCACATCTTGAGGGATGGTGGACCGATGCCGGAACGTTCGAATCGCTGTTGCGCGCCAGCAATCTGGTTGCCGGAAGCAGGAAACAATGAGCGCACCAACCCTCAAACCCGTCGCCTTGGAATTAGGGACGACCGTATGCGAAAAGGGTATCGGCAATGTGATCGTTGCGCCGGATTCAAACGACTTGATCGCAGGCGTACGCGCCCAGCCTTATCCAGTCTGGCCCGACGACCGGGGATTCTTTCTCGAGCTAGTGAGGATGGGTCAAGGTCTTCCGGCTTCATTTCCAAAGGAAAGTACCCAGGTCTCCGCCGCGTTGAGCTACCCCGGCACGATCAAGGCATTTCACATTCACCGGTACCAGACGGACTGCTGGGTACCCGTTCAAGGTATGCTGCAAGTGGCACTGGTAGACCTGCGCAAAGACTCACCGACCTTTGGACTTCGCAATACGATCTATCTTGGAGCGCACCGCCGCTGGCAACTTCTTATACCGCCCGGCGTGGCGCATGGCTATAAGGTGATCGGAACCGAGTCCGCCCTCCTCGTCTACCTCACTGACCGTTTCTACGATCCCAAGGATGAAGGTCGCATCCCGTACAACGATCCGAGTATTCGATACGACTGGGAGACGCAGCACAAGTGAATCGGCTGAGCATTCTCACAACCAAAGACGCGCACAATTGCCGCGTCTACGTCAGGAGGCCCTAATGCGAATCGTCGTTACTGGCGGCGCGGGGTTCATTGGTTCCTGCTTCGTTCGACTCGCTCTTCAAAACCCTTCGTTTAAGATCACCAATATTGACAAGCTCACCTACGCGGGCAACCTGGAGAATCTGTCGACCGTGGGAAATCATCCCCGCTACGAGTTCATTAGAGCGGACATCTGCGAACTGGACGGGTTGCGGGCCATCTTCGACGAGGCCAAGCCGGATGCCGTCGTGCATTTCGCGGCTGAATCCCACGTGGACCGCAGATCTTATCCCCACAGCCCGTTTTCGATAGCAACTTGCGCGGAACGTTCAATCTCCTTGAAACTATGCGCGCCAAAAGCGTGGGCCGCTTCATTCACGTATCCACCGATGAAGTGTACGGCAGCCTGGAGCAACCGCTGGAAGCAGACGAAGGCTACCCACTGCAGCCTAGCAGCCCCTATTCTGCCTCCAAGGCAGGTTCGGACCTATTAGCACTGAGCTATCACAAGACATACAAACTTCCGGTAATCGTCACGCGCGCGTCCAACAATTACGGTCCGTACCAGTTTCCTGAGAAACTTATCCCGCTGATGATCTTGAACGCGCTCGACGACAAGCCGCTGCCCATCTACGGCGACGGCATGCAGATCCGTGACTGGCTCTATGTGGAGGACCATTGCCGAGCAATTTTGGCGCTGCTGGAGAAGGGCCGCGATGGTGAGATCTACAACATCGGTGGCAACCGGTCACTTCCCAATAAAGATGTGGTGGAGCGAATCCTCAACGTTACAGGCAGGCCAGCCACCCTCATGGATTATGTCAGGGACCGCCCTGGGCATGATCGCCGCTACGCGTTGTCTAGTCACAAACTGCAGCAGGAAACAGGATGGAGCCCGCAGATGGACTTTGAAGCGGGTCTGGCCGCCACGATCGCGTGGTACGGCTACAACGAGGGGTGGGTTCAGCATGTGCGCTCGGGCGACTACCGGTTGTACTACGCCAAGAACTATGGTGATCGGGAGCTCGGCAGTACCATCGCGAGCTGAAGATCGCGAGATTTCGCCAAAGATGCTAACCGGCCACCTCCGCGGGGCCACTTTGACGCTGGTAGTTCCGGCTCTCCTATGGCCAGCCTTCAAGGTCGTCGCACGCCTCGGGCTGCACGAAGACGCCTACGTGCAGATCCTTGCGGCACCCTAGAGCGGTCATCAAAGGTGGCGGCGGGATTCGCATGGTCCGCGTCGCGGTCGGATCACGAGGTAAGAGCGGTGGGGCGCGTGTCATCTATTATCCGAAGAACGTGAGGGCGGATCTAACCCCGAAGCAGATTTCGCAACTGGCCAAGGTTGTCAAAGAGGAATTCGGCGATGAAAAGGGAAATGTTTGAAGAACTGCTAGGCAGCGTGCGCGAGGCTGGAGCAATCCTGCGCGGGACGAAAAAGCCCCCGCGGCGTGTTGTAATCGGAGCTTCCGGTGTCCGGACGATTCGCGAACGAACCAAGCTCTCGCAGTCCGAGTTTGCACGCCTAATTGGCGTCAGCGTAAAAACACTTCAAAACTGGGAACAGGATCGGCGTTGTCCAGCCGGACCGGCAGCCGCCCTTTTGAAGATCGTTGCGCATGACCAGCGGTTGGCAGTGAAAGCAATTCATCGGGGATGTACCAATCTTCCCCCGCTTGCACGTCGTATCGCACATTTGGACGTTCTTTTTTCGAAACTAGTTCTTGGGCATCGGTGCAGGCCAACGAATCCGCCCGGCGTCGATGGCCAGGCTACGGGAACAGTGTTGCCCACGCCGTTGCCGCCCGCCTCTGTTCAAATTGGTGGCCTCGATGCCAAAGTCTTGTACGCAGGCGCCGCGCCGGGACTGATCAGCGGCGTCCTTCAGATTAACGCATTGATTCCATCCGGCGCGCCCTCGGGCCCGCAATGCCAATCCTGTTCAATTTTGGACAAACGGCAAGCCAAACTGCAGTGACTATCGCAATTAAATGACCTTCAGTATGAAATTCATATGCTTATCGTTGACTGCTCAAATGACCATCAGCGGGTAGCGCGTTTCCAGACCGCAGCTTTTGACGGGCGGGAAAATTTGTAACCGATTCTTTAGACGGCAGGCCCCCACAGGTTCGTGTCATTTGGACAATGAGGTCGACTCCGCGCACCCTCAACGTCCGCATTGTGTGTACCTAGGATCACTGTGCATGCCAGAACGCCGCTATTACTCTCGATCGCCAGTGTGCAACTGTGGTTGTGCATTGACTATGATGTGAGAGCATGGGCGTCGACGAAACATTGCTCAACGAAATTGTCCGGCGGGTCTTGGGTGTGGCTCAGCCGGAGAGGATAATTTTGTTCGGCTCGGCCGCCGCAGGTCAGATGAACCGCAACAGCGACATCGATCTGCTGGTGCTTGAGCCAGCGCCACAGAACACCAGAGGAGAAAGTGTCCGTATCGGTGATGCCCTTCGTGGCCTCGGGTTTCCCTTTGACGTCATCGTAATGGCAACGGAGAGATTCGAGGAGACCAAAGGCCTGGTTGGCGGAATCGCCTATCCGGCAAACAAAACCGGGAAAGTGATTTATGGAGCAGCGTGATAAGGCCAACTTGGACCTTGTCCGTCAGTGGCTTGAGAAAGCCGAAAAAGACCTCGACGTTGCCCGCCACCTAGCTGCGGAGCGCCACAGCTATTGTGAGAGGCCATCGCCTTTCACTTGCAGCAGGCCGCCGAAAATTTTGAAAGGCTTCCTGGTCTTTCATCAGGTTGAGTTCCCGAAGACTCACAATCTGGGCGAGCTGCTGGACCTCGTGGCCACTTGCGACCCGGCCTTGGCCGTCGGGCTCGGAGACGTCACCGCCCTCAACCCGTACGGAGTGGAATATCGTTATCCGGGCGACTTCCCCGACCTGACGCAGGAGGATGCCGATGACGCATTTCGGCTTGCGGAAAAAGTCTGGTTAGCAATGAAGCCGATACTCTCTCCGAATCCCGGAGGGCGTCCACACGGCCACTGATCGGTGCAGCCTGAAAAAAGGATAGTCAGCGCGTCAAGCCCTTCTTTCAAGCACAGAAGGAGGGCGGGTCTAAAAGATGACACACGCTCGCTCTCTTGAAGCGGCCCTCCGGCGCGACCCCTCGACTCCATCATCAAGGCCACGGGCTGGCAGGCGCACAGCGTGCGCGGTTTCGTTGGCGGACAGCCGGTGAAGAAGATGCGGCTTCCAGTGAAATCGTTTCGGCAGGACGGCAAGCGTGTATGCAATCAAAGGCACCAATTTGTAAACAGATTATGTGAGCTTTCGGCTGGCGTGCGCAAGTCAGAAGCAGTAGCCTCGTGCCACCCAATAATGCCAGTCGGCGATAGCTTCGGCGGTCGAGTCGTCCGGATCAACAGCCGCCAGTTGTGACAAAGGAACGGCCATGGTGCGGTCTTGCCAGTGGATCACCACGAGCATGTCAGCGGAGCAGGCGTCTTCCGGGGCCATACGGAGGACTTCGACGCTTTCTCCTTTCCTGAGAGGCGAGACTATCTTGACAGCGATGCACGTGGCCTGAAAAGGGAATCGGATGTTGTTGTCGAGGTAGCAATGCCATCCCATGACCTGCTCTTCCGGCCCATTGGCATCGGCGATGACTTCGTTATGGATGCGGTCCTCTCGATCAAGGTCTCTGTTAGGTCGCTTCATGACTTTACTCCCAGGATTCGCCGCACCGAAGTGCGGCCGACCTGAAGACGGCGCGCGATCTCGGATTTGCTAACGCCCGCGCGGTGTAGTTCCCGGATTTCAGCAGTGTGTAGGGCTGCGGTGGCAGGCCGACCCAACCTTTGGCCGTTCTGCCGGGCGTGGGCCAGGCCAGCCCGCGTTCGTTCCCGCAGAATCTCCCTTTCGAACTCAGCGAATATAGCCAGCAGGCCAGCCATCGCTCGCCCGGCTGGCGTGGTCAGGTCCAGCGCCTCGGTCAGCGACACGAAGCCCACGCCGAGATGTTCCAGTTCCTGGAGTGTCGCCAGCAGATCCGTTACCGACCGGCCCCAGCGGTCCAACCGCCACACCAGCACGACATCGATGTCACGGCGCCGGGCGGCCTCCAGCAGTTTCTCGCGAGCTTCTCGCTTGGCCGCTCCGGAACCGACCTCGCGGATTTGCTGGGCGATCGTCCAGCCGCGACGAGCGGCATACTCCCGCATGGCGCGACTCTGCATGGACAGCGTCTGCTGATCGTTGGTAGAAACGCGGGCGTACAGACCGGCGCGCAACATTTTCGCCGGTCTTCGTGACTGGCCAAAAACGTTATCGGATTTCGCCCTTGGGAAGGCCCGTTTGGCGGCCATTTCAAAATGTCACCCAACCATGGCCGCAGTCGATCCTTTTCGGCCAGAGCAGATCCATCATATTACGCGGCTGTGGGCGTCGCCAGCCGCACCAACGTCTCGCGGTAATTCCAAGGCATCCATTCCGAAGGCTTCTGTTTCAACTCCTCGGCATGCCTCTGCAACTCCGTGAGGTAGTCGAACGGATTGGCTCCGTTCAGCTCGCAGGTGTGGATCAGACTCATGAACAGATCGCCGACTCCGGCGCCGTTCAGCGTCTTGTAGAAGAGTGCATTCTTGCGGTTCAAGATGGCTTTCTTCAAGGCACGTTCCACGATGTTGTTATCGATCGGCGCGCCAGCTTGCCTGAGGAACAGCGTCAGCTTCAGCCAGTGATTCAGTAAATAGGAGATCGCTTTGCCCAGCCCGGAGTTCGGTTCTGTCTTGTGCTCCGCCAACTGCGCCTCCATCCACTCATGCAGCCCTTTCATCAACGGCCCGCTGCGCTCCTGATGGAAGCGCAGCCGTTGTTCCGCCGACATTGCCCGCTCTCGCGCTTGTGCGTCGTGATGATAAACGTCGCGCAGCGTCTCCAACACATAACGGCATTCTTCCGGAAAGTTGTCCGCCACCTCCACAACCTGCCGCCTTCCATGCGCGAGGCAGTTCGCCTGCAGGGGCTCGACGCCTGCCACCTTCGGAGAGTTGCGTGATAACGCATCGCTCATCTGAATCGGCGCCGGCAGTTCGCGTGCTCGCTGCTTCAGCACCTCGGCGAGGTTCTCACCCGCATGTTTCCATCCTGTGAAGAACAGAGCGACGGTCCAGGCGCCCACCATCGATACAATGCCGCTGGTGAACGTCCCCGTCCGCTTGTCGCCCGGCTCGCGTGCCAGGCGCAGAATCCGCATGCCGGTATCGTCGTTGTGCATCACGCTGCCCTGCGCCGCCTGGCGGATCAACTCTACCAGCACCGGCCAAAGCAGTTTCGCGGCGGCAGCCATCAGATCCCACTGCGTCGTCGCCGGCAGTGGCATCCCCAGATGTTCCTGCAGTCCTTCCAACCGATTGAATGGCACTCCGGTACCGTACTTCAACAGGGCGATCATCGCCACGGCGGTCTCATCGTACTTGTCTGCTCCCGCGCTTTCCGGCTCCTCAGCGGTGAAGACCTCCCCGCAGGCATTGCATCGCAGTCGCTCCATCTGGAATACCGTTGCTTCCAATGGCGCGTGTCCCACAAACCTCACCAGCGTGGCTGGCTCTTTCAGGCAATACACTTTTCCCCGGCGACACTCTGGGCAAAGATCGCCGGAATGGAGCGTGGCGTGTGCGACGGCAACTTTATTAGCACCGGTAAACGCCGCGGCCCCCTTGCGCCCATGACCGGCCGGCGCCGATTCGCCGGCCTCCGGTTTGCCTGTTGCATCCGGCAGAACGGCGCTGGTTTTCTCCGTATTCCGTTTTCGCACCAGTCTCTCTGCCATGGCATGGAGCGCCGTTTTGAGCTTCTGGCCTTCGGATTCGCTTAGCGGGGCGCGCGTGCTGCGATCGATAATCTGGTCCAGTTCGTCCAGGTTCACGTCGATCCGTCGCTTCATCGTCATATCCGGGTGAGGTGTTCACGGAAACGAGGTGTCAAGGGCAGGCCGAGAATTTCCTTGATCGGGCGGTTGGGCTTATTGGTCTGATCGTTCTTGCCGCGCCCGGTGGTGTGGCCGAGCAGGCGCCAGTTCGCCGCGCGGTAACAGGTCCCGCGAAAACGGCCGGGATCGATGAAAGTTTCCGCGAAGTAAATCGGGTGGCTGTACATCCGGTCCCAATCGTCTGAGAGGACCGCGGCCATACGGCCGAGAAGGTGCGATGCCAGATGCGGAACGCGTACCCAGGGCAGAATCAGAAACCGCGTGTTATAGGCGATGAAGCGGATGTTGCGCCGCCGCGCTTCCGCGCTCCAGCCGATGTAGCGGTCCCGGCTGCCCAGATGACGCGGCGCGGAACTCCACGCCAGGCACGCGATAGGACGGCCTTGCGCCCAGGCCAGATATTTCAAGTGCTCCCCGACTGGTTGTTCGTACTTTAAGTAATGATGCTGCTCCATCAGACTGTTGAACAGTGGCTCGTCGCCCGTTCGCCGCACCTGTTGCAGTTCGATTGGTTGGAGTTCCTTGAGTGCACTGGCGATCGGCGTCGTGTCGATCAGCATCGGCGCGGGGTGGGCACGCCGGACGAAGGGGTTGAGCGTTTGGAACCGGATGGGCGGTAATTCGATCTCGCCGGCCCGGTGTAGCATGAGCAACAAGCCGCGGCAGACCATATCGCGTAACGCGCCATTGGCCTGTTTCCACTGCCATGCTTCGCAGAGCTTCTCTGAAAGTCTGCGCCGGCTTGCTCCTGGATTTTCGGCAATCAACTGGCGAATCGAAGCGACATCGTCGGCTGTAACTACCCGCCCTCGATATCTCCACTCCGATGCCATCTGCCGTCAGTGTGGCAGAGTCGAAAACGGAACGCAAGTGTTTTTTGCAATTTCTAGGAGTTCACCGGCCGCCACGCCGGCGGGGCTTCCGCATCGGGATTGCCGGCAGCGAGCAGGAGCTGAGCCTGATGCGCTCGCAGCGTCCGTGCCGCTTCCGTCCCGGTTGGCCACCATTTGAAACGTCCCTTGGACAAGCGCTTGGTGGCCAGCCAGAACCCCTGGCCATCGTACTGCAAGACTCGGATGGCCGTGCCACGCCGCGTCCGGAAGATAAATAGGTAACCGGAAAATGGATCCGCGTTCAGCTTTTCCCGGCACAGCTGGGCGATGGCGTCGATACCCTTTCTTCCATCGATCGCCTCGACCGCAACCAGAATTCGTATCTGGGCAGCGATCTGAATCATCCTTCCATTTCCCGCCAAGCGCGCAGCAAACTTACCCAATCGGGCGGCGCCGACGCCTTCCACTGGATGTGCATTTTGTGGCCACTGGGACATTCGAAATCGATCGCATACTCCGCCAACGGTACGGCATGTGGCGCGGTCAGTTCGACAAATGTCGGCTTGCTTGCCTTGCGTCGGAGCGCGGGAACTCCGCCGAGCCGCCTCTTCAGTCCCATGTAGTCCAGCCGCAATGGGTGCGCGACGGGATGTATGCCATGCTGTCGGGCTAACTCGACCGCAGCCTGCCACAGTGGCTCTGGCAGCTTCGTCCGATGCGGCTGGGTGCTGCGAAATTGATCCAACTGGCGCTGCAATTGTACGATCGCCTCAGGGATCGGTGGTGTGCTCTTCCGGTTCACGATCAGGCGCCTCCGGCGCCTGACTGAACTTAACAGGACGGCCTACACGGCGTCACGCACGCTTACCGGAAACTCACGTAAGATCTCCGTTAAGGCTATTCAGGACTTTATCGACAAGAACACTTACTACACGACCGATACAGGGCGTGACCTCGCCAAGAAGATGGGTTCCGCACGGGCAGCGGATGCCGACGTTGCGTAGAATGGCACAGAAGCTTCTTGCTCGCACCAGATAGTTATGCTACCATCCTGTCATGGAAAAGCGAACCGCGCCTAGCCGCGGGCCCAAAGGCGAAGGCTCCCTCTATCAGAAGGCGGACGGCAGATGGATGTACGCTGTTGTGTCGAATGGTAAGAGACTCAGCAGAGCACTGGGTACGCGGGATTACGAGGAAGCGAAAAAAGCAGCCCTGCACGTTGGACGTGAGTTTGGTGGGAAGATCGAAAGCGGCGAGCTTGACCCACCATCGGTTAAGAACTTTACCATCGACGAACTGCTTCAGCGTTACCTGGAGTACATGCAAGAGAACGGCCGGAAGTCGGCGGAGATGGTGCGTCTGACGATCGGCGTGATTGAGCGTGATGCCAGCTTTTTGCCTGCCCGTAAGGTCGCATTATTGACCACAGCGGATTTCAAGGACCACAGAAAACGGGAAGTTGCTACGGGTGTGTCTCAGCGGACCATTAACTATCGCTTTGCGATCATTCGTGCCGCCTTAAACCTTGAGGCGAAGCAAACACCGTCGAACATTGGGAAGATCCCGTACATTCCGTTCGTGACTGTGAATAACACTCGCGACGGCTTCTTAGAATACGACGATCACGCAAGCCTCCTTAAGCAGCTTCCGCGGTCACTTAAGGCGCTATTCGTGGTCGCGTTCCATTCAGGTTGCCGATTGGGCGAACTGCTTAACATGCGGTGGTCTGATGTTGACTGGCGTAACCGGATTGTTCGTCTCCCCAAAACCAAGAACGGAAAGAAACGGAACCTGCCGTTCTGGGGGAGCATCGAGGAACACCTTAAGGCGCAAAAGGCCTACAGGGATGAGAACCACTCGGAATGCGAGTTGCTCTTTTTCTGGATGGAAGAAGACACGGAGATCGATCACGGCGGTATTCGGCAGGCTCCAGGAACACCAATTTCCGATTTCCGATGGTCATGGAACCACGCCGTCGGGCGCGCGCATGTCGCGAATAAAAACGTCAAGAAAGACTTGCTGTTTCACGACCTCAGACGGTCCGCTGTTCGCGTCATGATCCAAGAGGCCGGGCTCCCTGAATCACAAGCGATGCTGATCTCCGGTCATGAAACACGTTCGATGTTGGAGCGATACAACATCGTAAGCCTCAAGAATGTGCAGGACGCTGGATCGAAACTGGACGCTTGGAGCAAGGACCGGACCGGTAGCAAAGCACCTGCTACCGCGTAACCGATACGCTACGAAAGCTGGCCGATACGCTACCAAATATGCTACCGGTGAAAATAGAAGGGCGTTTTTTCGGTGGTATGTTTTGACGGTAAGCCTTTTGTTTTCATGGTGGCCGAGGTGGGGTTCGAACCCACACGAAGAGTGAACTTCGCCAGATTTTGAGTCCCATAACTATGCTTGTATATAACTGTATCAATGGCACTTAGTTTTTATAAATGTGTGACTGTGTAAGTAACTGTGAAAGTTTTGGGCTACCCTCGCAGGGTCAAGGGGTTCCGAGGACGTTCAGCCCGATCACCCGTAGAAATCTATAGATTACACGCGTAAAGTATCGAAAAATGATACTTTACGAATGTGAGATCAGGATCTCGCCATCGAAGCGCCAGGGAATACGTCAGCGATCTTGCGGCAAGCGGGCGCTATCACTTAACCTCTCGCGAGATGCAATCGGCGCTGGGCGTTTCCGCCGCCGCTGCCAAGCTCGCCCTGAACCGTCTCGCAAAACAGAATGTGATCGCTTCTCCGGCGCGCGGTTTTTACGTGATCGTTCCGCCGGAATACCGCTCGCTCGGCTGTCTTCCTGCCGACGAGTTTATCCCGGCACTGATGAAGCGACTCGATCTCCCCTACTACGCGGGCCTTCTCTCCGCCGCACAGTTTCACGGTGCTGCGCATCAGCAGCCACAGGAACTCCAGGTCTTCCTTGCAAAGAACCGCCGGTCGATCCAGTGCGGGGCGGTGCGCGTTGCCTTTCTGGCGAGGAAGCGCCTCGCAGAGGTGCCCGTTCAGAACTTCAATACGCCGCGGGGCACGCTCCTCGTGTCGTCGCCCGAGGCAACGGCGCTGGATCTCGTCGGTTATGCGCCTCACGCGGGCGGACTCAGTCAGGTGGCGACGGTTCTGTCTGAACTCGCCGAGCGGATCGATCCAGAGAAGCTTGCCGCCGCTGCCCGGACAGCACCTGTTGCCTGGGCGCAACGGCTCGGATACTTGCTGGAGCATCTTGGCGCCGCTGCAAAAACTCCGGGACTCAAGGAGTACGTGCGCGAATACGCGAAACAATCGACCGCGCTTTTGCCGAAAGCGCGGCGCGCACGCTCCCGGCGCAACAAAGGCTGGAAGCTCTACATCAATTCGTGAGCGATGACGCCCTGAGCTTCTTAATGTTAAAGTAAAGGAACGCTGCGCTGTGGCGGGCTGGCGGAACTGGCAGACGCAGACGGCTCAAAATCGTCCGACCGCAAGGTCATGGGGGTTCAATTCCCTCGCCCGCTACCATCACCATCGATTCCTCCTTCGGCGCATCGGGATCTTTCGTTCCCGCCCCCCCCCCGCATTGACCATGGTTAGGACGTATTCGTGAAGCTGTTCTGATTCCCCTATGTAGAGGGGATTTTTCGGACTGTGCGCCCGTTGCCGGGTGGTTTCGTAGAACTGCTTGTTAAGCGCCGCCAACACTTCCAGGTTTAAATAAGGTCTGCGCGCGCCTGTCCGCCTCCGATTTCATAGACCTCAGTGACAAGATCCCCGATATCCGGCACACCGTGAAGGATGGTGACTTCCGCTACCGCGCCTTTGACTCCGCTTTTTCTGCGTCTTTCGGCAAGGGGGTAATCTTCAAGCGGCAAAAAAGTATCTTTTCCCCGAGGAAAGGCCATCGGCTGAGTAGCGCCGCTGTTCATGTGGCAGAGTGATACTCGATCGGCGTGTCGCGCGATCAGTCTGGCCGTGTCGACGACAAGAATGGTTTGCCTGTCATCTTTATACTCCTTAGCTCCGCGCAGAACGCCTAGCCTGCCCTCCGGCCCCCAAAAAAATACCTTTTCATTCAGTAGCCGATACCAATCACGCGCAGACAGACCGTCCTTTAGAGCTCCGATCAGCTTCTTTTCGTTTAACGGCTTTTGGTCGCGCAGAAGAGCACGTCCGTGAACCGGATGCAGGATCTCCTCGGACTGGAAACGCCGTTTGCTCTCCAACTCGTCGCGACGGTCGCCTTCGATTTCAAACAGGTCCAAAAGGGCGGATGTGCTCAAAAGGCCATGGCGTTGAATTCCTGGCCAGGCGCCGGCGTGGGCCATGTGAAATAAACGCGGATACAGTTCGGCGAGAAGAGCACCGTTACCCGCCATTACCAGGATCTCCGGTCGATGATGCTGCGGTGATCAAACCGGGTTGCGATAAGCGAGACCGGGGCTGATGCCACGCACTCGATCTCCTCGATGAACTGGACCGTCTCCGGCGTAAGCTGCTCGAAGCGCCTCGCATTTCGGTTCTCGACCCGAATGTAGTCTGCGAAGGTTAAAGCGACGTCGGTGGGTCCGTTGAGCGAAACAGCTTTCCTAAGGAGCGACCAGTTGAATTCCGCGACGCGCCTCTTCCGCTTCGTTGTCGAGGTTTTTTCCGTTCCCTTGAGCTCTTCTAGGCTTACACCGGAACGCTCCGCGACCGTACTCCATTTCAGCTCAATTCCCATTGGACCTGATGAACTGTTCTTCGGACTCTGGACACGAATCGGATAACTACGCACAACGATTATGGTGCGGCGAATTCGTGTTGGGGCGATACCCGCCTCCGCTAAGCAACCGCTGCCAGACGTGTCTCGCGACGTGACGTATGGGTATTCGCCGTGGTGAATACTCAAGCCGGTTCCCTGCGTGCCTTCAACGAAGACCTTTTGTCCCAGTGCAAATGCGTCATCAAGGACTCGCAGGGTTTCTTTAAGATAAGGCTTCAGGTCCTTTTCATCCTTCGCCAACCGCACCTTCGGGTTTGCGGCGGTCCTCAAGATCTTTCTGCTCGTCGCGTTTCCCACCCCCTGTGCGGTGCTTCCGATTTCTTCTCTTAGCGTTCGCTCTTCGAAGTCAATATCAGCCTGCTCGATCAGCATCGCGCACGGGTCGATGAAAAGACGGTTGACCGAAACGCGGCACTCCGAAATCTCTTTGAGAAGCTTCGGTACCGATAGAACTGCACCGGGCCCGATAATCAGGTTCGCTTCACATTTCCGCGTACCAGAAGGTAACTGGTGATGTATGTACACTTCCGGTTCTTCGTAAACGCTGTGCCCAGCGTTCGGGCCGCCAACGCGGAGGAGGTAATCGTACTCAGGAGCCAGGAACGAGGCGATATGGCCTTTACCCTCGCTCCCGTACTCACCGCCAATCAGTACATCGACAAGGGGTTGAACCCGGCGGCCATATAATCCCAAGCGGCTCGCGACCCGAACAGAAACGTCCTTCGCGGTGCACCGACCAGTGTTGATAACAACGTCTGCATAATCGCCCAAGCTACCTACACCGCGTTCAGTTCGGTCTTGCCTGAGATCGGAATACGAGGCTAGTTCCTGAATGGGAGCCCTTCTCCTGCGCGCTACATATCGTCGTTCGAGGATTTCAAGATCGGCTGTGAGATGAACGTGAACCACACTTGCCCCGAAGGCCTTGCGGACGCCATCGATCTGATTTTTTATCCGAACCGAGTCAACTACGACATTTTCTTCTATGCGCAGCTCTTGAACCTTCTTGCCGAGCGCATCCGCCACCCATGCGCCTTTGGTTCTCTTGTCGAGTGCTTCGCCTGCGTTCTGTAGAGCCTTGCGCTCGGCCGGAGCCGAACTCAGAGCCTGGATGAGTTCTCGAGTCTTGAACACCCGAAACCCAAATCGATTCACGAGATCATCGCACAGAGTCGTCTTGCCAGACGCGATTGGGCCGGATAACAAGACGATCGTTCGCATGTAGCTCAGCGCGGCCGTTGGGTTGAGGGAAGCAGGGAAAGTTGGGTGAGCCCCGAATCCTTCGGTTCCGGCAGATCGTAGACAGTCACCGGAGTATTCGCCGTCACTAAAGAAGTTGCGATCAACTCCTGGACGACAACCCAGGACCCGCCCGCCTGTCCGCAACCGATTCTGGGCATGTGGACGGATGCGTTAACTAACTTCGCGTGTTCGGCGACTGCGGTGAGAGCGGATTCTAGTGCCGCATAGCGCAACCGTGGGCCTCTCGACGAGGGGCCGTAGCCATGTTGGCAAACCAAACTGGCTACTTCGATATTTTCAGCCACCTGACAGAAGTGGACCTCGCCAAGACTAGGCCGACGACGGGCACCCACCCACTCCCTAAACTTCTCCTGCGCGGCGGGCCATTTGTTTTTAAGGGACATTGCAATGCCGCCGCCGCCCCAGTTTGGTGTCGCATCGCTCACCACATGCGCAATCAGCCGACGGTCTGTTCCCCTGGGCTTGAGAACATCCCCGCGTACGAAATGAATGCCCGGCGCTTGGGCGCCCGAACGCTTTCGGCCGGCTAAGAATCCAGCGATTCGTGGGAAGATCGCTCCCGGATACGGTGGTATTCCGATACACTCCATGCGGATGTTTTCGGAGACTGCAGGAAATTCGCAATTTCCTTTTGCGGTGAACCCAATTGCTGTACATTCCGACGCAGGCGAAGGATCGGGCAGCCTTGTTCCACGCCTGATGTTGTGTTTCCAGCTTCTGGTCGGAATGATGTAGTCGAACCAGTAGGTAGACGAACCGTGTGAGGCCTCACGTCTAGAGGCGGTGAACACAGCACACGGTTCGTCGGAGAGGTGAGCGAGCCTGATCAAAACAGCCTCAGTTGACACATCGAATCGCTTTCTCGTTTCGGAAATGGTATTGATATCCAGCACCCCGACGTCGTCTGTTTTCATGCTCCCCACTGGCATCAGTATCTCGGCTGCTGCGATGTTGCAGAGCGCTTCGAGTTGCCAGTCATCTTTGCCCCCGCCGTGGAGTCCGCGGTTCCTGACCTTCGCTGCGCAATCGGGAAACAGCGTATGCGCAATCTCGTGAGCGATGGAGTAACGCACGCGTCCGTTCGGCCGGGTCGGATTGTATTCAATAACGAGGCGGTTCTGCCCTAGCGGAACTGTCCGAGCATCCGGGATGTCTCCCCGTGGAGACACAGGGATGCCCCGCAACTCGGCTAGTTGCATGGGGTCGAATGGTGGGCCGGACCAACCGTCATCGATGGCTTTGAGAATCAGATCTCTTGCAGCTTCGACCAACGCCTGCACCGGTTCGCGTCCGTCCGCAAACCTCAGAACAGAATCATTCGTCCACGTTTCTGTTGTCGCCGTCAATTCTCCCCCAGACCGATGATCGTAACAGAGAAAACGCCTGATCGTGGCGTGGGCTCGGTGATTTGATCCCGGCAGGATAGCCCACGTGCCCATCCTGGGAACATTCCGATCATATTACTGGCTTCGCCGTGAGACGCCGGCCGGTCGCAGATCGCTACGATTAGCGAATTCGCTAAAAGCCACCAAGCGAAGCGCGGGCGTTAACGGAAAGTTCAGAGTTCGCGACTATGCTGGTCTGATAGCCACAGAGCGCAAAGTGTAGGGCGGGCGGGAGACGGCTGTGCGGAGATTTCGTGGGACCAAGGCTGGTCGTGTGACTATACGGGTGCATGTCAACCAGCTTGGCCTGTTCACGGATGATCCGGTAGAAACGACGAGCGGATACGCAACGGAGGTTGCCGATGAAGGGAAGGACAGCCCTCGGAGAGGCGATCCTGACGCACTGGCGGGAGAATTGCCCGCAGATGGTGCGGGACCTGGAAGAGCAGAATCGCCTGGACCAGACGGTGTTCGAGGCGCAGGAGAGGACCGGCGACCTGCTGTACGAGATGGTGTCAGTGCGCAAGATGAACTATCAGGCGGCATGGGAGCTGGCGATGCAGGAGTGGGCGCTGCCAGAGAGCGAGGACCACCCTTCGACAGCCCGTCCCCCATCCAGGACATCGAGGTCCGGGACATCGAGCCGGAAGCGGCGCCCGCGTCGCCGCCGCGCGACTTCCGGATAACCGAGGCGCATCGGATCGGGCAGGGCGGATTGAAGGAAAAGGCGCGCGATAATGTCGCCGCGATCCGCACGCTGAGGCTGATTGAAGACGAAAGCCGCGAAGCGACGCAAGACGAAAAGGCTTCGCTCGCCCGGTACACCGGCTGGGGCGCACTGTCGAATGTCTTCCATCCATATCCGCGCAGCGTCTGGGAGGAGATTGGCCGCGACCTGCGCCAATACCTGACCACCGAGGAATACGACTCGGCTCGCGGCTCCACCCCGAATGCCCACTTCACTTCGCCGGTGGTGGTTCAGGGCCTATGGCAGGCGATGGAGCACTTCGGGTTCGGCGCAGGCGCGCAGATCCTGGAGCCGTCTATGGGCATCGGACATTTCTTCGGCCTGATGCCGGAATCGCTGCTACCCGGCTGCCGGCGGACCGGTGTGGAGCTGGACGGCATCACGGCGCGGATTGCGAAGCAGCTTTACCCGGACGCCAGCATATTCGCGAAGGGGTTCGAGGAGACGGCCCTGCCCGACAATTTCTTCGACGCGGTGATCGGGAACATACCTTTCGGAAATTATCCCGTGCACGATCCCCTTTACCGCAATTCTCCGGTGACGCGGACGATCCACGATTACTTCCTCGCCAAATCGGTCGACAAGCTGCGGGCGGGCGGCGTGATGGCCCTCATCACCAGCCGCTACACGATGGACAAGCAGGATTCGACGATGCGGAGATATCTGGCGGACCGCGCCGATCTGGTTGGCGCGATCCGGCTGCCCGACACTGCATTCAAGGCCAACGCGGGTACAGAAGTAACAACGGACATTCTGTTCTTACAAAAGCGCGTTGCTGGAAGCACCTCTTCGCGCGAGGGCGAAGCGTGGCGGGAGCTGGCGCGCATCGACACACCGGATGGGGCTGTTTCCGTAAACGAGTATTTTGTGCGGCATCCCGAGATGATGCTCGGCGAAATGCGCCTTGAAGGCACGATGTATCGAGACCGCGAGCCGACGTTGACGGGTGAACTGTCGCCGCTGCGGCTGGCACAGGCCGTGTCATCTCTGCCGCATGGCATCTGCGCCCCTCGCGATGCAGGGCCAGACCGGGCCCGGCCGCCGCCGGAGAGCAACAGGCTGTTTGAATCAGACGGCACGGATGTGAAGGACGGGGCTTACGCCGTCCGGGATGGATTGCTCGCAATCCGCAAGGGCTCGGTATTTGAGACGGCCAAGGTGCCGGGCTCGGTGGCGTGGCGCATCCGCGGCATGCTGGCCGTGCGCGATGTGATCCGCGTCGTGTTCCGCACACAGCTCGATGAGGCCCCGGAGGAACGTATTGCCGAGGCTCGGCGGCTACTGAACGACATCTATGATTCCTTTGTTGACCGGTACGGGCCGCTGTCGTCGCGCGAGAACGTCAAAGCCTTTGCTGGCGATCCCGATCAGCCCTTACTATTCTCCCTTGAGAACTACGACGCGGAGACGAGACGAGCCAGTAAAACGGCCATCTTCGAACGCCGGACGCTAGAGCGCTACCAACCGGTCGCGCATGTCGAGACGGCGTCGGAAGCGCTTGCCGTTTCTCTCAATGAGATCGGTGAGTTGCACTGGCCGCGCATGGAGCAGGTGACGGGCCGACCTGCTCGGGCGCTGCAGCGCGAGTTGGGGAACCTCGTCTATTGCAATCCGGAGGGCGGTACTTGGGAAACCGCCGATCGTTACCTGAGCGGCGATGTGCGCGGCAAGCTGGAGGTGGCGACGGTGGCCGCCGGGCTTGCTCCGTCTTACGAGCGGAATATCGAGGCGCTGAAGGCGGTACAACCTGTTGATCTGGAGCCGGGCGACATCGAGGCTCGCCTCGGGTCGCCCTGGATTCCGCCAACGGACATCCGGGACTTCGTCGCAGCGCTGCTCGATACCGCGCCGCGTAATGTGCGCGTTGGGCACGCTGTCCCCATCGCGACATGGACAGTCGAAATCGATGGCGGCGAGAAATACAGCGTTGCCAATACCACGACGCACGGAACGGCACGCTTCCGCGCCTCGGAGCTGGTCGATCAGGCGCTCAACGGTCGTGTGCCGACCGCCTATGACGAGGGGGATGACGGATCGCGGGTCATTAATCAGCAGGAGACGGTGGCGGCCCGCGAAAAGCAGCAGCAGTTGAAGGATCGTTTCCGGGAGTGGATATGGGAAGACGGCGCGCGTGCAGTGCGGCTGGCCCGCGAATACAACCACCGCTTCAACAATCTGCGTCTGCGAAGCTTCGACGGCTCTCATTTGAGTCTTCCGGGCATGAACCGGGAGTATCTGCGCGACGGGGACCTCTCCTGTCACCAGAAAGATGCCGTCTGGCGGATCGTGCAAAGCGGCAGCACGCTGCTCGCGCACGTCGTGGGAGCCGGGAAAACCTGGACCATGGCCGCAGCCGCCATGGAAATGCGGCGGCTCGGTCTTGCGAAAAAGCCCATGTTCGTCGTGCCCAATCATCTGGTCGAGCAATGGGGTTCCGAATTTCTGAAAGTTTATCCGCAGGCGCGCCTGTTCGTCGCCGGGCGGGACCACTTTGCCACAGGCAACCGGCAGCGGGCGATGGCCCGGATCGCGACCGGCAATTATGATGCCGTGATCGTCTCGCACCGCTCGTTCGAGTTGCTGCCGGTATCGGACAAGCTCTTCAAACGGTTTGTTGAGGAACAGGTCGAGGAGCTGGAGGCGGCGATCCTCGAAGCCAAGGCCGGGAAAGACGACAACGGACGTCTGGTGAAGGAGCTGGAGAAAGCCAAGAAACGTTTCGTCGCGAAGCTCAAGGACCGCGCGGACCGCGATGGGAAAGACAACGCCCTTACCTTCGAGGAACTGGGCGTGGATCAGGTCTTTGTCGATGAGGCTGATCTTTACAAGAATCTGTTCTACACCACGAAAATGAACCGCATCGCGGGCTTGCCGAATTCCGAGAGCAACCGTGCACTCGATATGTATATGAAGACGCGCTATGTGCGCGAAATCAATTCCGGGCGCGGCGTCGTGTTTGCGACCGGAACGCCGATTTCGAACACGATGGCCGAGATGTATACCATGCAGCGCTATCTGGCGCCCGATCTGCTGAAGGACCGGGGCGTGGCGCATTTCGACGCCTGGGCCTCGAATTTCGCGGAAGCGGTCACGGCCCTCGAACTCGCGCCGGACGGTTCCGGCTACCGCATGCACACGCGTTTTGCGAAGTTCATCAACCTGCCCGAGCTGCTGTCGATGTTCCGCACCTTCGCCGACGTGCAGACGGCCGACATGCTGAACCTGCCGCGTCCCGGCATAGCGGGCGGCAGGCCGCAGATAGCGGCAGCACCCGCCTCAGAACCGCTCAAAGCTTTCATCAAAACGCTCACCGACAGGGCCGAGAGGCTGCGCACGGCGCGGGTCGATCCCTCCGTGGACAACATGCTGAAGATCACCGGGGATGGGCGCAAAGCCGCGCTCGACATGCGCCTGGTCGATCCATTTGGGGAACCGGACGGCGATAGCAAGCTGATGCAGGCGGTGCAGCGCATAAAGAATGTCTGGGAGGCAGGCCGCGACGGACGATCCACCCAGCTTGTATTCTGTGATCTGTCGACGCCGGACCCGGCACGCTTCAACGTCTACGACGAAGTGAGAAGCCGCCTGCTTGAAAGGGGTATCCCGCAAGCGGAAATCGCTTTCATCCACGATGCGGAAAGCGATGCAGAGAAGAAACTGCTGTTCGAGGCCGTCAACGCGGGCCGTGTGCGCATTCTGATGGGCTCGACGGAGAAGATGGGAGCGGGGACGAACGTGCAGAAGCGGCTGGCCGCGCTGCATCACCTTGATGCTCCCTGGCGGCCCAGAGACATCGAGCAGCGCGAGGGGCGCATTCTGCGGCAGGGCAATCTCAATGGCGAGGTGCGGATATTCCGGTACGTTACGGAGGGTTCATTCGATGCTTATATGTGGCAGTTAACCGGCCAATGTTTAATACGCAGGCCGCTCGCTGCATAAGAACGTGCTTGTCCGCGACCATGCGTGGGCCTGACCACGAGCGCCGATGCAAGGAGATCGTTGTTCCGGAAGCGCGCGATACTCGCCGACGCTTTGGGGGTGCTGTCGCCGGCGCGGTTGACCTAGCCAGAGTCAGTTTCGCGCCGAGGCTTTCGGTTTAGTTGTTTTTCCTGCCGAGCGGAATCTTTTCCAGAGCCGCTGGTTAACGTTGTCGGGCGAGAATGCCTCCGGGTCGAACGCGCCGCGCCAGCGCACCAGGGTTTCATGTTCTTCGTGCTCCGGATCGGCAATCGCTTCCAGATATTCTTCGTATCCCGTTGTCCCGCCGACGTCCTCCGGCGGTGTACAGCGTTCACCGCCTATGCATCTGGGATATTGCATCAAGTGGTCGGGCATAATGATCGCTTCCAGGAGCAGATCGTGCCGCCAGTTATCCCCGAAGTCGTATAGATACAGGAACTGCGTGCCCACGCGTGGCACGGCATCGCAAAGTCGTTCCCGGCTTTCATCGATCACCTTGCGTTCATGCATGTCGTCGTCCGGATCGGGCACGCTATAGAGGCGGCGACCAATCGTGAAGTCGTGAAGATGGCAATCTTCCCAGTTCATGACGATCTGCAGGATTTCATGCAACTTCCCCAGCGTTATGTCTTCCCAGATCTGAATCTGCCTCCAAACAGACGGCTGAATATTCTGCAACACAATCCTGAGTTGATACAGGGCTCGAGTTTTTGCCACGATCTTTACCTTTTTAGTCAGTATATTCTCACGCACGAAAGGGGGCGCGCGCGGGTGCGCGACATAGAAATGGAGAGAACGTAAGGCAGCCGGGAATCGCACCCAAATCTGAGTATATGTATATACTCAGAGAAGGAGGCGACACCATGTCCCTGGCTCTTGCCGACTTAGAGGCCACTCGAACCAAACTTCTGCAGCAGTTTCTTAGCTTGGGCGACTTCCGCCCCGGTACTGTTTCCGCCGTTCCCCGCCGCTGCGGAAAGCCCAAGTGCCACTGCGCTCAGCGGAACGGTGAAGGACATCCGCAGTTCCGTTTACTGCGGAAAGTCAAAGGCAAAAGCGTGGCCGAGTCGTTCGCGACGCCAATCGCGTTTCGCAAGGCGGCCCAGGAGGTAGGCGAGTACCATCGCTTTCAGGATCTGGTCGCGCAATTGACCACGATCAATGAGCAGATTTGCCGCTTGCGGTCGGTCGAGTCTGACGAAACAGGCTGGACGGCGGCGGAAAAAAAACGGCTGTTGCAGTTCATCAAGAAGTCACACGGGAAGTCCACACGCTTCTCCAGGTAGTGTTTGCCGCGCGCCGGAAAGATTCCGGACTGGACCTGGAAGCAGTCGAGATGGCAACTCGCTCTGGCTTGCACCAGGCGGGGGCCGCGATCTTGGCCGGCTTGCTGACCGAGGAAGGCGGGCAGGCCGGACAGGTGGCCTGCGGGTGCGGACAGCAAGCCCACTATCACGGTCACCGTCCGAAGCAATTGCTCACCGTGCTGGGATCGCTGCGCTTCCATCGCGCTTATTATGTCTGCCCACATTGTCGTAAAGGCCAGAGTCCGCGCGACCGGGAACTGGATGTGGAAGGCGTCTTCTGTTCACCCGGTGTGCGGCGAATGATGGCTGTGGCCGGGAGCGAGTCGAGTTTCGATCAGGGCCGTGAGCAACTGGAACTTTTGGCCGGTATTGAGGTCACCGCCAAAGCCGTGGAGCGCCAGGCTGAAGCCATCGGTGATGATGTCGAAGCCTGCCAGCAATCCGAGATTCGGCGCGCCAAGCAACTGGAATTACCGGCGGTCCGCGGTCCCGCCGTGCCGATCCTCTATATCGAGATGGATGGCACTGGTATACCGGTAGTGAAGGCCGAGACCGAAGGCCGTACAGGCAAAGGGGAGAGCCATCCAGCGCACACGCGCGAAGTGAAGTTGGGGTGTGTTTTCACCCAAACCACGACCGACCAGGAGGGGCGGCCCGTACGCGATGAGGATTCCACTACCTACGTCGCCGCAATCGAGACTGCCGAAGCCTTCGGCCTAAGACTTTATACCGAAGCCTGGCGGCGCGGCTGGAGCCGGGCGTACAAGAAGGTAGTGATCGGCGACGGCGCGATCTGGATCTGGAATCTCGCCGAGCAGCACTTTCCGGGCGCAATCCAAATCGTCGATCTCTACCACGCTCGTCAGCACCTCTGGGAACTATCGGCCAAACTGTTTCCCGGCGGCGAAAAGGCTCGCAAGCGATGGACCGCCCGCTGTCTTGACCGGCTTAATCGCGGCCAGATCGAAGCGTTGGTGAAGATCTTGCGCGGTCTTCAGCCAGCGGACGAGGAACTCGCCAAAATCGTCGCCAACGAAGCGGAGTACTTTGAACGTAATGCCGAGCGGATGCGCTACCCGGCCTTCCGCGCACAAGCTCTGTTTGTTGGTTCCGGGGTTGTCGAAGCCGGTTGTAAGATCGTCATCGGCGCTCGGCTCAAATGCTCCGGAATGTTCTGGACCGTTCGCGGAGCCAACGCCATCATCGCCCTGCGCTGTTGCCGGCTTAGCCACCGGTTCGAGGATTACTGGGCAGATCGGGGACAGGCGGCATGATCATCCACATTTATGTCGCGCACCCGGCGCGCGCCCTGCGGCGGCCAGCGGGAAGCGTTATTCTTTTCCAGTTGAGAGTTTTTTTATTGGGAGGCGAGGACTCCGCTTTGGGTTTCAGATCTGGGCAGGTCGCGGCCCGCGCAGAGTCCCCATTGCTACGATTCTCCTTATCCCACTTTCCGCCCGGCAGTTCAACCTGGAACCTGCCTGGGCGTCCGATTGTGCCGGCGGCATTCCGCGCCGATGCCCGGTGTGCGATCGCGACTCCATTGTCGGCCACGGCCGCCGACGCAAGCAGGCTCACGATGAGCATCATGACTGGATTCAGATCCGGCGCGGCATCTGTAACTGTTGTGGCAAGACCTTTACCTTCCTGCCGCCTTTTTCTCTTCCCTACACACACTACAGCCTGCTGGCTCGCGGTCAGGCATTGCGGCTCTACTTTGTGGAACACTGCTCCCTTGAGGCCGCAGCCCCCACCGTCATGGATCCCGATCGGGTAGCCGATCCTTCTACTCTCCGCCGCTGGTTTCGCAGCCTGGATTCCTCACAGCCCTCGTTTTGGTTCCTGCGCAGGACACTGACTGCGGTGGCCCGATTCCTGGCGCGTGGTGAGAGTATCCGTCACGATGCTCTGCCGTTATCCTGGCCCACCATGGCTTTGTTCCTGCAACTATTTTGGCCGCTGCGCCTCTAAGAAATCTCTTCCGCCCACCATCCTTGCCTGGGAAAAAGGTCCGATTCCTCGTAGTTTCGATGCCTGGAGGAAACGCCGCCGTGGACCCGGACCTGGAACGACTCAAACAACACCTGCCACTGCTGGAATACTTGCAGCGGCACAACTGGACCCCTCGCCGCCGCAGTGCCCGGCAAGAGTTTGTAGGGCTCTGTCCCTTGCACCCGGACACGCACCCTTCCTTTTATGTCAATGCCTGCAAGAACCTGTTTTATTGCCACGGATGTGGGCACGGTGGCGACCTGATTCGCTTTGTCGAGCTCTTCCTGCATGTCTCGTTCCGTCAGAGTGTTGCGCATCTGCAGCAGGAATCGGCAGCGAGAGCTCGCTCTGCGACCGCCGCTGAGTTACTGGCACAAACCACCGCCTTTTATCAGCTACAACTCCACCGGCATCCGGAAGCAATGCAGTATCTTGCACAACGTGGACTGCGGGATTCCGCCCTCATCGAAGAACTCGGCATCGGCTATGCTCCCGGCGGGAACCTGCGCCGCCATCTCGCGGCCCATGGCTATTCGTTCGATCTGTTGCTCCACGCTGGCCTCATTGATAACCAGGGCCGCGACGCTTTCTGCCGGCGTGTGATCTTCCCGTGCCGCCAGCATGGCCAGATCGTG
The DNA here is from genome assembly GCA_963776805.1 of Bryobacterales bacterium. Lineage (GTDB taxonomy): Bacteria > Acidobacteriota > Terriglobia > Bryobacterales > Bryobacteraceae > Palsa-89. The sequence continues at coordinate 809 of CAVZOD010000025.1, read as the reverse complement.
AACCTCTACGGCCGCAGTATTGGAGCGGCCTTTCCGCATCGATTGCTGCCGCGTTCCAAGGGTGGCCTGTTTGCCTGGGAGTCCGTCAGCCACTGCTTCACTGTGATTCTGGTGGAAGGGCTGTTCGACCTGGCTGTGCTATGGCAGTCCGGCTTTCGCAACACCACATCCGCCATTGGCACTCATCTGACATCCGCTCAGCTGGATCAGCTTTGCGGTCAGCCTGGCCGTTCGATCTACATCGTCTTCGATCAGGATGAAAACCAAGCCGGCCAACAGGCTTCTCAGCAGCTCGCGTTCCGCCTGCAACGCTCTGGCGGAACGGCCCGCATCGTCCAGTTACCGGCTGGACATGATCCCAACAGCTATTTCCTCGCCGGCGCCACCGCTGCCGACTTCGCTGCTCTCCTCGCAGGAGCACAGCGGTTGTGAAGCTCTTCGTGACCTATCGACCTTCCGTCCCCGCCAGCGCTTCTCCCTATCGTTTGCTTGATGAGCAGGGCGAGATCGGGTGGGCCAACTCTTTCCTCGATGCCCAGCGCATTCGCCAGCTCTCTGTGCGCTCGCTGCGTGCCTACGCCTATGATCTGCTGCACTTCGCCCGCTGGTGGTCCCAATACCCGGCGCAGCCTTTGTCCGAGATCACTGAATCCACCCTGCTCGATTACGTCCGCTATCAACTCGACCAGGAACCGAAACCCACACCGCAGACCGTGAATCACCGGCTGGTCGTCCTGCATTGTCTATATCGCTTCCACGTTGGAGGCGAGATTCCTTCTGGCAAGTCGCACTTCCAGCGCACCTACACT
>CAVZOD010000024.1:0-7388 GCA_963776805.1 Bryobacterales bacterium | reverse complement strand
GCCCAGACGATCTGCGTCGGCACCGGCACATTGATCGGCGGCATTCACGCCGCTATGTTGCGCCGGCCGATGGCCCGCGGCGGGCCAGCGGCAATCCGACGGTACCTGTTGGGGCGTAGCCAAGCGGTAAGGCAGCGGATTTTGATTCCGCCATGCGGAGGTTCGAATCCTCCCGCCCCAGCCAATCCGACCAATGACTTAGCAACTTCGCGGATTCGCTTAGTCTCAGTATAGCCTCAGGCGCAACACCTCTTCGCTGACGGAAAAGTGAAGTCAAAGGGCACGGTTCGCGAATGCGCTGGTCCGTTGTGCTGGACGGGCGAATATGGAGTGAACGGTCTCTTCTGAGACGCTTAGCTGAATAAATGATTGGGCTGGGCGCGCGCTCCGTGAAAAATAGTTCATGCGACCGAACCGAAAATCATGAAGTGCGCTCGGTATCTACGGGGACCCATTCGTTGTTGCGCTTCTCGAACATAACGAGTTGGCCAGTCTGGAGATTTCGGTACATCCTTCGGCCGGTCGGGAGCGCGAAGCGAAATTCAAAAGTTTCCTGCTCGACCGTGGATTTTGCCTTAGGCCTCTTGGCGACTCGTTCGGTTTTGTCTTTGCCCGTTATCCACGCCAGCAACAAATCGGTTTCTCTCCCAAGATCAACAGGAGATTTTGTTCTGTCGTGAATCTGTATCGTGATCGAGAGATTCATGTTGTTCTCCCTCAACGCTGGTCGTGCAGCGCGCGCCGTGGTAGGCTGTCGCACTGCGAGATTGCTTTTTCACGGGCGAAACGAAAACCCGCCGCACTGGCGCGCGGCTCTAGTACAGTCGAGCATCGGTCGACCCTTTCGGATTTTTGCCGTCGGCCTTTTGGCTGCTTGTTGTAAACGCTGTTGATGCCTGGGAGCATTTGCATTGGATGCTCCCCTATTCCCAGAACCTTCGGTCCCAGATGGGGTACCGCATACTGTCGTACGCGCGCTCGGCAGCAGTGCTCCTGCCACCATTCTCATTTTTGCTCGCCGTTTTGATAAACTCGGCCGCACCAACTTCCGTGAGGGACCTAACGGCAGAGATAGCTGTCTTATTGCTCCGAGACTTCCACGAGCATTAAGAGACGCCGCCTAAGCGGTTCGTCTGTTAGTTCCTGTGGATAGCTATGCGTTTGCGGGGGATTGTTACTGACGGTGTGCTCAACGATGAATTTCGCGTGGTGATACAGTTCGTCAAACGTAATGATTTCCGGTTCACCAATGCTTCGCCGATACAACTCGAACGAACGATATTTCGGTTCGTTGTGCCATGTTCTGTATCGAGTTCGCCAAGATTGCCGAGCACCAGGAACGATTTTGGCTTGATGCCGTACAGCACCTCGCGCGTCGGGGCGCCTTCCTGATCGGTCGCGTCAAGCCGTTCGCCCAAGTGCCGCACCGCGGCATGCACGATGACCTGTGTCTGGAAGATACCGCCGCTCAGCTCATCCGATGGCTGCCATATACGGGGGCGCCGCAGCCGCGTTTAACTATGCACGCGAGAGGCAGGACCACCCGCCGCAAGGCATCTCGTGGGATGCAGTCCGACCGGCCCTGCGTAACAAGCTGTTTGGGGTGATGAAAATCCTCAGTTGGAGGCCATAGTTGCTGAACGCGAGAAAACGTCGGAAGGGCCATTCTATAAGCTTAGGGCTCGCAACGAGCTTTTCGGCGACTGATTGTAGCTCATGCGTCCAAAGCGGCATTTGTCTTACGGCTGGGAATCTGCCGTCTTGCGCCGTTGCCGACTCGGCGCGAATAGCCGGTCGCATCGATAGGTGGGATAGCCCCGCCGCCGCCCTAAGCGTATTGCTCAGGCGAGACGAGCCAAAGCAAGGCCAAGACTGGCAAGCCCGGAAGCTGAGTAGCTTTCCGTGAACTGCGCAAGGTCCGCCGGTATGGGCAAAAGTCTTTTCAGGATCGAGCAGATCCGCAGTTCGATGCGGCGCCACGGTCGGCAACGCTCGTCGCTGATCGGCTTGGGTCTCGGTAAGATCGGGCGCGTTCGTTACCCGTGCGACACGCCACCGGCGCGCGGCATGATCGCCAAGGTCAAGCATCTGGTACGAGTAACCGAATTGAAGTCGCTATCTCGTCCGCGCTTTGAAGCCCTCGCAGGTTACACCCGAGATCCAAAAATAGTTCTCTATGTTGAAGAAATCGAATGGTACGCGACACTCGACGAGAGACTAATTGGAATGGTGGTACATGACCGCATTGACCACGACTTCGGATGGGTAGTTCTCGGTCGCGACGAGCGCCTCCGGTTTCGGGCAATCGACGTGAACAGCTCTCTGCCAAGCCGTGACGATGTTCATCGCCTGCTGCTTGACGCAATCAAGGAGCAGCACGATCAGCCCGATGAAGCCTATCATCAAGGTGACACTTCCGGCCCCCCCCATGGATTTCTTCGCTCCCATCGTCCCCGAGGAGCGATTGAACCGTACGTTCAAAATCTTGAGTGGCGCGGAACGATACTCCCCCGCGCGCGAACTCATAAAAGCGATGATGCGCTTCTATGAGGACGCGGACGGAAACTTCGTAGAGCAATTCCAGACCACGGCTTTCGATGCTCGCATCTGGGAACTGTATTTATTCGCAGCGTTCACGGAGCTTGGTTACGCGCCTGCGCCTGGCCTGGCGGTACCGGATTTTCTTTTATCTGGCTTGCCGGGGTCTCTGGGGATCGAAGCAACCTCGGTCAATCCTCCGGATGGCGGCGACATAAGACCCCCAGCCGACAAGGCCGGCCTTATTGCCTATATGGAAAACTATGTGCCGATTAAGCTCGCGCGCGTGCTCAAACGGAAGTTAGAAAAGAAAAATCCGTACTGGGAAATACCCGAGATGAAAGGGTTGCCGTTCGTTATTGCGGTCCAAGATTTCCATCTTCCGGGCGCGATGCGAATGATCGTTTCCGCAATTACCGAATACGTCTTTGGTGTCCGGCACAGCCTTGAGGATGGCGGGCGCAGCATCGAATGGATCAACGAACACGTGTGGGGAAACAGCCGAGAGAAATCTGGATTCTTCAGGTTTCCGAACGCGGACAACATCAGCGCCGTCATCGTCAATCCGCAAGGCACCCTTCCGAAATTCAACCGCATGGGGTTCCTTGCAGAGTTCGGCAACAGGCGCGTGCGGATGGTGCGCAGGGGCTACGCAAGTGGTGAGCGGAATCCCGAGAACCCGATGCTGAAGTTCGAGCAAAACGTGCACGATCCGCACTATTCGGAAACATGGGTGGAAGGAATGGTCGTCCTTCACAATCCGCTGGCGCGGATCGAGCTGCCTCCCGAAATGATTCCCGGCGCGAGACATGAATTTCTTCAGCCGGACGGCAGGATCATGTCGCTCATTCCGGACTTCCACCCGCTGTTCTCCGAAACGGAGATTAAGGTTGCTTATTAAGACGCGCATTGCCGGAGACTATTGCCAATACCGGCGTCCACTATCATCCCTTTAACGTCCGCTTGAGATCATCGGCCACCCGATACACTCCGGCGAGCGCAGTCAGGACCGTCGCCTTGCTACACGCGATGCCGGACCGTTCCACTTTTCCAGGATGCAGCAAATTCCGAGCATCGATGGCAAGACAAGCACGGTCGCGTTTGCCGACACGCAGGCAGAGGCCGGCTCACGCGCACACCAAAGGAAGCCGAACGATCCGATCTTGGCGGAGCGGGTGCGCGATACCGACGTGGAGCACCAGGACAAGTGGCGGAGGTTTTATCCGCCATCCAAGTAACCACATACGATTAGCGCTCTTTACTGCGTTAGCTCCGGGAATTCCGCCTCATAGAATTGCAATGTCTCTTTAAGGGCGTTCGTGAGGTTGACGAACTGCTGGGCTTTCCAATGAATAGTTATGCCGCCTACCGTGTCGCCCGCGAATGATGCGCCAGCTCTCATCACGCCGGCGAAGGCTGGATATGCGATCATGTGATCCCCGGAGTGGAAACCTTCAAGAGATCGCCGGGAGAGTTGCCAATGCTTCGACGCGAGAGCAAAACCGCGAACGACACAAAACGCGAAATTCCCGTCAGCGGCGGCCGCGGCCGCGTAAAAGTCAGATACCATCCCGTCAGCTTTTTTGGGATCCAGCTCGCGATTCTGCATGACATAATCCACGAGATGCAGTGTGGCCATGCAGGCGAGCAAAGCAAGTCCGATATCTTTATTGTTGGAAGCGAAAGTTGTTACAGTCGGCAGAACCACTCTGTTGTAATAGTCTCGTGCCGAGATCATTGTAGCGCCTTGCATGGCCTCGATTACCTTGTGTATTGTTAGGTGCTGTTTGAAGCAGATAAATGTTGCCTCTCAAGGTCGCAAGGCGGCTGATAGCGAGATCGGCTTTGGCGCTCGATGATGCCGCGCGACCGGCCGAAGCGCTCGCGACTTTGCTCGCGAATGAGGTGGGCCGTACCGAGCGGCTCGTACAAACTTCGGCTTAACAAAGATACGGTCTCTGCGTACGCCACGCCGAAGCCACGCCGTACGAATTCTTGAGTTTACAAGGTGCCACAGATACCCTAGCCCCCGCTTGGGCGGGCGTTGAACGTGGATATCAGAAATTCAACAGTGGCCGTCATTGCGGCGGCCATTCTGGCACTCATTGTTGGGTTCGCATACGGGAACGTACTCGGGCTTCAGCATGTATTCGAGTTGCAGAAGTGGCAGATGCTTGTTGGTGCCGGTGTGGCCCTTTTGGCCGCCGTCATCGCGTTTTTCAATACCACCCGATCGCTGACACACGCCGGTCGACTGGAGGCTACTCGGCGCAGCCGGAAACATGCGGCTATCCGCGCCATGTTGCCGTTGGCGCTTTCGGAGATCTTAGACTACGCACACCAATCGGCACATCGCTTGAACGGGCTCATTGCCAGCTGTCAAAACGATGTACTGCCGGCGATGACCGCGTCAGCGGACGTTATCCAACCGATCCCTGCAGAAACATTGCAAACATTGGCTGAGTTCATTGAATATTCGGATACGGTTGACGTGCGGGTGATCGAGGCGACCGTCGCATTGGTTCAGATACACGACGCTCGCGTCCGTGGTTTGGTGGAGGCGAACCGTGATCCGTCCAGAACGCATATCGTTAGGCAAGAGGAGATCGAGGCGCGAGTCGTTAATGCCGCCTCGATCTATGCGGGCGCTGCGTGTGTTTTCGATTATGCGCGACGGAGGCAAGATCGTGTACCGCTCGATGTCTCTTGGGACGACGTCAGATCTCTTGGGACGACGTCAGACGTGCGCTCCGAAATATGTGGTTCTGGGACGATGAGCATCCTCGGTTGGAAGCGTTGATTGTCGAGCGCGAGAGAACGTCTGCCGGGCCGTTTGATGAGCTCAGGAGGCCTGCTTAGTCCAATCTGCATTCAAGCCCGAGGCACCGAAGGTGCCGAGGGCCATCAACCCAACCTCTCACATACGACGTGCGTGCACGCGAAATGAAAACAAACAACCAAACAATACCCCTGTCGCGTCCGTAATTTCCCCGACGCGATTTCATATCACGTTGAAATTCTGATGAATTTTGCTCGCTGCATATGGATACAGGGTATGGATACAGAAACCATCCCCGTATCCATATGCGTATCCATACCCAATTTGCCTGTGCGGCAAACGGTCGGGCATACCCAACCCTGCTTTCGTCTCACACACTGGGCGGATGTCCTCGGTTCGCATTCCCTCATTCATTCGTCGTCGGATGCCGAACGCAACGGAAGTCGAGCTCCTCGAAGCGACCGAAATCTTCACGCGCTACATCAACGTCGTCATCCGCATCCACGAGCGCAGAGAGCGCGAACAGACTACGATTTGCAGACAATTAGATCGTGAGGTACAGTAACGTCATCGTTGTATGAGATCGTACTGCGCGTACATCAGGGTTTCCACGGTCAAGCAAGGTGAACAAGGGTCATCCCTGCACGAGCAAAAAGACGCGATCACTCACTTCGCTGCACGCAACGGCCTCGAGATCGCCGCGTGGTTCGAGGAGCGAGAGACGGCCGCGAGGGTTGGCCGCCGCGAGTTCACTCGCATGTTGGCCGCGCTCAAGAAAGGAACATACGCCGGCGTCATCTTTCACAAAATCGACCGCAGCGCTCGCAACCTCAAGGACTGGAGCGTCATCCAAGACCTGGCGGAGCAGGGTGTCGATGTTCGCTTCTCCCAAGAAGCCGTCAACCTTGCATCGAATGAGGGAAGGCTCACCGGCGATTTCCTGGCGGTCATCGCATCGCACTACATCCGCAATCTTCGCGAGGAGGTGAAGAAAGGCCTTCGGGGAAGATTGAAGCAGGGCATCTATCCCTTAGGCGCTCCGATCGGCTACCTCAATCAAGGCGGCGGCAAGCCGAAAATCCCCGACCCGGAGCGAGCATCGCTAATTAAGCAAGCCTTCGAGCTGTACGGCACTGGCGCGTATTCGCTGCGACCCTTGAGCGAGGAGCTGTACAAGCGAGGGCTGCGAACCAAAAGCGGCAAAAGACTGTACCAGAACCGTCTTCTGAAAATGCTCCGCAATCCTTTCTACATGGGGCTCATCCGCATGTCCGGCGAGACATACCCCGGCATTCATGAGCCGCTTGTATCAAAAGCCGTCTTCGAGCGGGTGCAGCGTGCGCTCGACGGCAAGAAGGCGTCACAGGTGATCGTCCATGATTTCCTGTTCCGGCGAATGATCACGTGTGCTCACTGCGGGTACCGGGTGATCGGAGAAACGCACAAGGGTTTTATATATTACCGCTGCCATACCAAAGACTGCCCGACCATTGCGATCCGGGAGGAAGTTGCCACCGATGCCCTTCGAGCCAAGTTGCAGCCCCTGCAATTTGAAGAACATGACATTAACGAGCTGCGGGACCTCGTCCTCGAACAACTGAACGAGCAGGGATCGAGACGCGAAGATCGCACGCATGCCCTCAATCTTCGCATGGAGAACGTGCGCGCTCGCCTCTCGCGCCTGATTGATGCCTATACGGACGGCATGGTGGAGAAAGAGCTATTCGCCGAAAAGAAACTTGCCCTGCTTATGGAGCAACGCCAGCTTCAAGACGAGCACGACGCTAACTGGAACGTATCTGGGCTTGTAAAGCCTCCCTCATGAAGCGACGAAACATATCCGTCTCGAAGAGCGGATAGTTGAGGAGCGAACCTAAGGGAATCCAATGAAGAGGGGCGGAGGTCTCCGCAGACCGCTATGAGGTGGTCGATGCCTAATGAGCCGGAGGTGCAATAGGCAAACGGTCTTCCGGTGATATGTTTGAAATTGCGCGTGAATTGTCGTCGGCGCACCACATGCCGACACGACATATGGTATGTGGCGGCGGATGTGGCGTTTGTTGTTGCGCAT
>CAVZOD010000023.1:0-1140882 GCA_963776805.1 Bryobacterales bacterium | reverse complement strand
CGGCGCGGTCCATGACCAGGGCGCGCGCTTTCGTCGAGATCGGCCGGCGGAATTCGCCGCCGCGATCGAAGACACTGCCCTTGCGCCAGCGGTGCGAGCATTTCTCCCTTGGGCTGGGTGATTCGCAGCTCATGGGCGTGATAGGCGGAAGATGGTCGAATAGCATGGTGATTCTCTCCGTTCCGGTTGCGTGGCAACCGCCCGGATGGGCCGAAAATCGGCGCGAGTTCGCCCGTTGCAAGAAATGCTCTTGCAAAAGCGGCTGTTTTGGAGGATTCTCGTGATTGCGACGAACGAGAAATCCCCGGCCTCTGGCCGATATGCAGCCCGCCACATAGGCGGGTTGTTTATTTGTGGGCTTCGATAACTCCGTTAGGTGGGTGGTCGTGCGGGAGATTCGGCCCCGCAACGTAAAAGCCTGCCCGGATTCTGGCCATCCGTCGAGCCGGAATTTGTAAGGGTTTCAGATGCATACCCGTGTATAGCAACTAAGCATACTTGGGGATGTGGCACTCGGGCGGTGAGGTGAAGATGTTTGGTTGGCGGGCAGGGAGAGCAATAAGCCGCGCGGTGCGCCAACGTTGGCGCTGGCTGCGGCTCGTCTGGCTGCGGTCTTGATGACGTAAAGATAGCCCGGCTGTTTAGGCCGGGGCCGGTTGAGGCGGGTTATCGCGGCGTTAGAGCCGTTGGAACCGGCCAGGAGTCTCAGTGTCAGGTGGCCGGTGCGGGAACGGCATAGCGCGCTGGCATTGTCACCGGCAGTCTGGCAGCGGGGAGCTGATCGGGGCTGTCAGGCTCGCTGGCGGCCGGTTCGGCCGCCTGCCGCTCGCCCTTGTCGAGATCGAGGGCAGCGTTGAGTTGCGCCTGCTGCGCGAGCAGATCCTTAAGGCGCGACTCCTGCTGGAACGGCAGATTCGCTTGCGCCCGATAGTCGGACAGCGTCTTGTCGAGGCGCTCCTTGTGCTCCTCCTCCTGAGCCGCGAACTTGTCGAGCGCGCGGAGCGTATGCTCGATGCTTTGGACGGTGCCGACCGGAGTCTCGGGGTTGAGATGCGCGCCGTAGAGTCCCGAACCTTTGACAAACAGATCCGGTATCTGCGGTTCGCCGTCGCCGCGCCTACCCCGGCTCATGATCTGAAATCCGCGGAAGGTCGCGCGCGGCTGAAGCGTCAAATCGTCGCGCCACGAAAGCACAGCCAAGGTGAGCGCATTGGCGGCGTCCTCGCGCGCGCCTTTGCCGGAGAAAACCCGATTGCCGACGGTCATCGAGAAATCTTCGTCGCCATGAGCGTCGCGCGTTTCGATGTCGGCCTGGACGCTGGCGAGGGTCTGAGCCGTTTCGGCGATCTGGTGCGGCAAGGCGCGGATCTGCCAGCGGATGCTGTGCTGCTGATTGAGATGCGCGGCTCTGAGCTGGTCGAGTTTGCGGATTTCAGTATCGACCTTGACCTTTTCCATGACGGCGGGATTGCCGGAAGCGATCGCCTTGATCTCGGCGTAGGTGAGCGCTCCGCTTTCGAGGTCTTCCGCCGAGCGGACGGAAGTCTGGCCGCTCATGACCTGCTAGATGAACCGGGCCTTGGTTTCCAGCGTCTGCCACTTGACCGGCCAATCTTTCTTCATTTTTCGGCTATGTTAATCCGATCGAGTTGCGATGCGACAGCGAGCAGTCGCTTGTCGAGGCGCCTGAGCGAACGCTGGATTCTTGCGTCGCTAAGCTGACGTCGATACATCTCCAGCAGATGGCGTGTAGCAGCGAGCGCCTGACGGATTCCGGGAAGATCGGCGGTGGCGGAGCAGTTGGGGACGGAGGGTATGGGCAGGCGATGCGATTGAGGCACGTGTTGGCGAGCGGCGTGGAATTCGCGTTGTAAGTCTTGTTGAGTGACCTGCACGTAGCGCAGGGTCATGCGAACATCCTTGTGCCCCAGCAGTTGCATGAGAGCGGGAAGACTGACGCCGAGGCGGATCATCTCGGAGGCATAAGTGTGGCGCAACTGGTGCGGCGTTACCGGAGCGGAGCAGGTCGCTCGTTTAGCAGCGTCCGCGAGGGCCACCCTAAGCGCGTGATACAAGGGATCAATGCGACCAAGGCGGGGGAGTAAGAAGCGCTCGGATCTGGCCAGTTGTGCGGGCGAAGCCAGCGTACGCAGTTGCAGAAGACGGGCCAAGGTGCGTCGAGCATCGGCGTCGACGGGAACCAGGCGTTCGGTGTGTAGCTTGCCGATCGGGACATGCAGGGCCCAGGCGTCAGGCCCTAACTGTCGTTGACAATCCAAAGGCAGCTGGATGCATTCGCGGATGCGGATACCGGTAGCGCGGATAAGCAACAGGGCATTGGCAGGCAGGTCGTCGGTGCGGAGCAGCTCCTGCTGGAGTAGTTGATCGTCGTGGGGAGAAAGCGGCCTGGGCAGATACCGCGGTTGCGGAGGAAAGTCCTCGCGGCGGATGAGATCGGGCGCAATGGCATGGCCGTTGGCGGCCAAGTCGTCAAGTAGCCGGCGAAGATAGAGCAGATAATCGTGGCGGGTTTTGTTGCTCAAGGGCGGTTGTCGTTCGCACAGCGAGCGGAACCAGCCGAGCAGATGGGGATCACGGCGGAGTTGGGAGAGCCGGCGTGCCTGCGGAAAAGCAGCGTGAAGCCAGGAGAGGAAGCGGCCAGCAACGCAGCGATAGTCAGTCATGCTGTTGGGCCGCAGAGTCAGGGCGAGAGTACCGAGGTGCGCTTCAAAGATCTGATCGAGGCTGGGTGTGGACCGTTTCATATCGCTTACAGAGAGCTCAAGTGCGTCCGCTTCTCGATAGCGCGGGCGTATTCGCGCCAAACGTCCTGTGGGGCTAGCAGAACATACAGCATGGTGGTGTGGACTTGCGAATGACCCATGAGATGTTGCAGGGCGGGCAAGGAGATGCCTGCACGCACCATGTCAGAGCCGAAAGTGTGACGAAGGCGATGTGGATTGGCATGGGGGAGCTGGCAACGTACACGATGGTTGCGGAAGAGCGAGCGCAGTCCGGCTGGTGTCATGGACTGGCCCCTCTGGCGGCCTTTCAAGCAAACAAACAGAGCAGGCGAGTTGGTCAGAGGCCTTTCCAGCCGCAGATAGTTTTGCAAGACCTCGATGATCTCCTGGGGCAGCGGCAAGACGCGCACTTTATTTCCCTTGCCGAGGACTCGCATCTGCGCATCGGCCAGTTGGAGGTCTTCGAGTTGGAGAGAGAGGACCTCACAGGAACGCAGGCCATCCAGCAACATCAGTCCCACGATGGCGAGATCGCGAAACGCGTGGAAGCTGCGCCAGAACCTGGCGACTTGTTCGGCAGAGAGCGGCACAATAATGCGCCGGGGTTGCTTTAAGCGCAGCCCTAAGGCCACGGCGCGGCGTGGCCGGCCATAACCGAGCGGGGATCGCTTCGTGTAGGTGCGCTGGAAGTGCGACTTGCCAGAAGGAATCTCGCCTCCAACGTGGAAGCGATATAGACAATGCAGGACGACCAGCCGGTGATTCACGGTCTGCGGTGTGGGTTTCGGTTCCTGGTCGAGTTGATAGCGGACGTAATCGAGCAGGGTGGATTCAGTGATCTCGGACAAAGGCTGCGCCGGGTATTGGGACCACCAGCGGGCGAAGTGCAGCAGATCATAGGCGTAGGCACGCAGCGAGCGCACAGAGAGCTGGCGAATGCGCTGGGCATCGAGGAAAGAGTTGGCCCACCCGATCTCGCCCTGCTCATCAAGCAAACGATAGGGAGAAGCGCTGGCGGGGACGGAAGGTCGATAGGTCACGAAGAGCTTCACAACCGCTGTGCTCCTGCGAGGAGAGCAGCGAAGTCGGCAGCGGTGGCGCCGGCGAGGAAATAGCTGTTGGGATCATGTCCAGCCGGTAACTGGACGATGCGGGCCGTTCCGCCAGAGCGTTGCAGGCGGAACGCGAGCTGCTGAGAAGCCTGTTGGCCGGCTTGGTTTTCATCCTGATCGAAGACGATGTAGATCGAACGGCCAGGCTGACCGCAAAGCTGATCCAGCTGAGCGGATGTCAGATGAGTGCCAATGGCGGATGTGGTGTTGCGAAAGCCGGACTGCCATAGCACAGCCAGGTCGAACAGCCCTTCCACCAGAATCACAGTGAAGCAGTGGCTGACGGACTCCCAGGCAAACAGGCCACCCTTGGAACGCGGCAGCAATCGATGCGGAAAGGCCGCTCCAATACTGCGGCCGTAGAGGTTCACGATCTGGCCATGCTGGCGGCACGGGAAGATCACACGCCGGCAGAAAGCGTCGCGGCCCTGGTTATCAATGAGGCCAGCGTGGAGCAACAGATCGAACGAATAGCCATGGGCCGCGAGATGGCGGCGCAGGTTCCCGCCGGGAGCATAGCCGATGCCGAGTTCTTCGATGAGGGCGGAATCCCGCAGTCCACGTTGTGCAAGATACTGCATTGCTTCCGGATGCCGGTGGAGTTGTAGCTGATAAAAGGCGGTGGTTTGTGCCAGTAACTCAGCGGCGGTCGCAGAGCGAGCTCTCGCTGCCGATTCCTGCTGCAGATGCGCAACACTCTGACGGAACGAGACATGCAGGAAGAGCTCGACAAAGCGAATCAGGTCGCCACCGTGCCCACATCCGTGGCAATAAAACAGGTTCTTGCAGGCATTGACATAAAAGGAAGGGTGCGTGTCCGGGTGCAAGGGACAGAGCCCTACAAACTCTTGCCGGGCACTGCGGCGGCGAGGGGTCCAGTTGTGCCGCTGCAAGTATTCCAGCAGTGGCAGGTGTTGTTTGAGTCGTTCCAGGTCCGGGTCCACGGCGGCGTTTCCTCCAGGCATCGAAACTACGAGGAATCGGACCTTTTTCCCAGGCAAGGATGGTGGGCGGAAGAGATTTCTTAGAGGCGCAGCGGCCAAAATAGTTGCAGGAACAAAGCCATGGTGGGCCAGGATAACGGCAGAGCATCGTGACGGATACTCTCACCACGCGCCAGGAATCGGGCCACCGCAGTCAGTGTCCTGCGCAGGAACCAAAACGAGGGCTGTGAGGAATCCAGGCTGCGAAACCAGCGGCGGAGAGTAGAAGGATCGGCTACCCGATCGGGATCCATGACGGTGGGGGCTGCGGCCTCAAGGGAGCAGTGTTCCACAAAGTAGAGCCGCAATGCCTGACCGCGAGCCAGCAGGCTGTAGTGTGTGTAGGGAAGAGAAAAAGGCGGCAGGAAGGTAAAGGTCTTGCCACAACAGTTACAGATGCCGCGCCGGATCTGAATCCAGTCATGATGCTCATCGTGAGCCTGCTTGCGTCGGCGGCCGTGGCCGACAATGGAGTCGCGATCGCACACCGGGCATCGGCGCGGAATGCCGCCGGCACAATCGGACGCCCAGGCAGGTTCCAGGTTGAACTGCCGGGCGGAAAGTGGGATAAGGAGAATCGTAGCAATGGGGACTCTGCGCGGGCCGCGACCTGCCCAGATCTGAAACCCAAAGCGGAGTCCTCGCCTCCCAATAAAAAAACTCTCAACTGGAAAAGAATAACGCTTCCCGCTGGCCGCCGCAGGGCGCGCGCCGGGTGCGCGACATAAATGTGGATGATCATGCCGCCTGTCCCCGATCTGCCCAGTAATCCTCGAACCGGTGGCTAAGCCGGCAACAGCGCAGGGCGATGATGGCGTTGGCTCCGCGAACGGTCCAGAACATTCCGGAGCATTTGAGCCGAGCGCCGATGACGATCTTACAACCGGCTTCGACAACCCCGGAACCAACAAACAGAGCTTGTGCGCGGAAGGCCGGGTAGCGCATCCGCTCGGCATTACGTTCAAAGTACTCCGCTTCGTTGGCGACGATTTTGGCGAGTTCCTCGTCCGCTGGCTGAAGACCGCGCAAGATCTTCACCAACGCTTCGATCTGGCCGCGATTAAGCCGGTCAAGACAGCGGGCGGTCCATCGCTTGCGAGCCTTTTCGCCGCCGGGAAACAGTTTGGCCGATAGTTCCCAGAGGTGCTGACGAGCGTGGTAGAGATCGACGATTTGGATTGCGCCCGGAAAGTGCTGCTCGGCGAGATTCCAGATCCAGATCGCGCCGTCGCCGATCACTACCTTCTTGTACGCCCGGCTCCAGCCGCGCCGCCAGGCTTCGGTATAAAGTCTTAGGCCGAAGGCTTCGGCAGTCTCGATTGCGGCGACGTAGGTAGTGGAATCCTCATCGCGTACGGGCCGCCCCTCCTGGTCGGTCGTGGTTTGGGTGAAAACACACCCCAACTTCACTTCGCGCGTGTGCGCTGGATGGCTCTCCCCTTTGCCTGTACGGCCTTCGGTCTCGGCCTTCACTACCGGTATACCAGTGCCATCCATCTCGATATAGAGGATCGGCACGGCGGGACCGCGGACCGCCGGTAATTCCAGTTGCTTGGCGCGCCGAATCTCGGATTGCTGGCAGGCTTCGACATCATCACCGATGGCTTCAGCCTGGCGCTCCACGGCTTTGGCGGTGACCTCAATACCGGCCAAAAGTTCCAGTTGCTCACGGCCCTGATCGAAACTCGACTCGCTCCCGGCCACAGCCATCATTCGCCGCACACCGGGTGAACAGAAGACGCCTTCCACATCCAGTTCCCGGTCGCGCGGACTCTGGCCTTTACGACAATGTGGGCAGACATAATAAGCGCGATGGAAGCGCAGCGATCCCAGCACGGTGAGCAATTGCTTCGGACGGTGACCGTGATAGTGGGCTTGCTGTCCGCACCCGCAGGCCACCTGTCCGGCCTGCCCGCCTTCCTCGGTCAGCAAGCCGGCCAAGATCGCGGCCCCCGCCTGGTGCAAGCCAGAGCGAGTTGCCATCTCGACTGCTTCCAGGTCCAGTCCGGAATCTTTCCGGCGCGCGGCAAACACTACCTGGAGAAGCGTGTGGACTTCCCGTGTGACTTCTTGATGAACTGCAACAGCCGTTTTTTTTCCGCCGCCGTCCAGCCTGTTTCGTCAGACTCGACCGACCGCAAGCGGCAAATCTGCTCATTGATCGTGGTCAATTGCGCGACCAGATCCTGAAAGCGATGGTACTCGCCTACCTCCTGGGCCGCCTTGCGAAACGCGATTGGCGTCGCGAACGACTCGGCCACGCTTTTGCCTTTGACTTTCCGCAGTAAACGGAACTGCGGATGTCCTTCACCGTTCCGCTGAGCGCAGTGGCACTTGGGCTTTCCGCAGCGGCGGGGAACGGCGGAAACAGTACCGGGGCGGAAGTCGCCCAAGCTAAGAAACTGCTGCAGAAGTTTGGTTCGAGTGGCCTCTAAGTCGGCAAGAGCCAGGGACATGGTGTCGCCTCCTTCTCTGAGTATATACATATACTCAGATTTGGGTGCGATTCCCGGCTGCCTTACGTTCTCTCCATTTCTATGTCGCGCACCCGCGCGCGCCCCCTTTCGTGCGTGAGAATATACTGACTAAAAAGGTAAAGATCGTGGCAAAAACTCGAGCCCTGTATCAACTCAGGATTGTGTTGCAGAATATTCAGCCGTCTGTTTGGAGGCAGATTCAGATCTGGGAAGACATAACGCTGGGGAAGTTGCATGAAATCCTGCAGATCGTCATGAACTGGGAAGATTGCCATCTTCACGACTTCACGATTGGTCGCCGCCTCTATAGCGTGCCCGATCCGGACGACGACATGCATGAACGCAAGGTGATCGATGAAAGCCGGGAACGACTTTGCGATGCCGTGCCACGCGTGGGCACGCAGTTCCTGTATCTATACGACTTCGGGGATAACTGGCGGCACGATCTGCTCCTGGAAGCGATCATTATGCCCGACCACTTGATGCAATATCCCAGATGCATAGGCGGTGAACGCTGTACACCGCCGGAGGACGTCGGCGGGACAACGGGATACGAAGAATATCTGGAAGCGATTGCCGATCCGGAGCACGAAGAACATGAAACCCTGGTGCGCTGGCGCGGCGCGTTCGACCCGGAGGCATTCTCGCCCGACGACGTTAACCAGCGGCTCTGGAAAAGATTCCGCTCGGCAGGAAAAACAACTAAACCGAAAGCCTCGGCGCGAAACTGACTCTGGCTAGGTCAACCGCGCCGGCGACAGCACCCCCAAAGCGTCGGCGAGTATCGCGCGCTTCCGGAACAACGATCTCCTTGCATCGGCGCTCGTGGTCAGGCCCACGCATGGTCGCGGACAAGCACGTTCTTATGCAGCGAGCGGCCTGCGTATTAAACATTGGCCGGTTAACTGCCACATATAGGCGTCAAACGAGCCCTCCGTGACGTAGCGGTGGATGTGGACAGTCGGATTCTCGTTGCCCTGGCGCAGTATCCGCCCCTCGCGCTGCTCGATGTCGCGCGGCCTCCATGGGGCATCCAGATGATGCAGCGCCGCAAGGCGCTTCTGCACGTTGGTGCCCGCGCCCATTTTCTCGGTGGAGCCGAGCAGGATGCGGATGCGCCCGGCGTTCACCGAATCAAACAGCGCTTTTTTCTGCGCGTCGCTGTCGGCGTCGTGGATATACGCGATTTCCCTGGGCGGGATGCCCTTTGCGATAAGCCGGTCGCGCACCTCGTCATAGACGTTGAACTTCTCCGCATTCGGCGTCGAGAGGTCGCAGAAGACGAGCTGGGTGGTACGTTTGTCCCTGCCCGCGTCCCAGGCGCCGTATATGTTCTCCACGGCCCGGTTTATCTTCGTGTCGCCGTGAATCTCGGCGCAGGGGTCGACAAGGCGCATGTCGAGCGCGGCCTTTCTGCCGTCGCCGGTGACTTTAAGCATATTGTCGGCCCTCGGGTCGACGCGGCCCGCTTTGAGCTTGCGCGCCCGCTCGACAAGGGTTCCGACATACTCCTTCAATTGCTCCGATGCCGGCGCGGCCGTGATGTGCGGCCTGCCGCCGTCGACCTCGGGACGCGGCAGATGCAGCATGTCGGCGGTCTGCACGTCGGCGAACGAGCGGAACATGGAGAGCAGTTCGGGCAGGTTCACGAATTTGGCGAAGCGCGTGTGCATGCGGTAGCCCGATCCGTCCGGGGCCAGCTCCAGCGCGGTCACCGCCTCGCCGAAGTTCGCGGCCCAGGCATCGAAATGCTCGACGCCCGCGGCGGCAAGCCCCATTGGAGCAAGGTAGCGCTGCAGCGTGTACATCTCGGCCATGGTGTTGGATATGGGCGTGCCGGTGGCGAACACCGTGCCGCCTCCGCGCTGTGCGAGATAGCGCGTCTTCATGTACATGTCGAGCGCGCGGTTGCTCTCGCTGTTGGGCAGTCCCGCGATGCGGTTCATCTTGCTCACGAAGCCGAGATTCTTGAACAGGTCGGACTCATCAACGAACAGGCGGTCGACGCCCAGCTGCTCGAACGTGACCGCGTCGTCCTTGCGCTCCCGGTCGGCGCGCTCCTTGAGCTTGGTGGTGAGGCGCTTCTTCGCTTTCTCCAGCTCCTTCACGATGCGGCGGTTATCGCCGCTCTCGGCCCTGGCTTCCACCATGGCGTTTTCCAGCTGTTCAATCTGCCTGTCCAAAAAGCACTTGAAGGTGGCATCCGAAACGGGGAGCTTTTCAAAGCCGCTGTGCGAGACGATCACCGCGTCGTAAGTGCCGGTGGCGATGCGCGACATGGCTTTCTGCCGGTTGCCGGCGGCGAAGGCCTCCTGGCCGGCTACAAAGATGTGCGCCTGCGGATAGAGCGCCAGGAACGCCGCACCCCATTGCTCGACCAGGTGATTGGGCACGACGATCATGGGCTTGTGCGCAAGCCCCAGGCGTTTGAGCTCCATGGCGGCCGTCGTCATGACGGCGGTTTTTCCGGCGCCCACGCAGTGGGCCAGCAGCGTATTGTCGTTTTGCAGGATGCGCCATACCGCGTCCTTCTGGTGCTTGTCGAGATCGTTCCTGCGCAGCATCGAGCGGTTCATGCCGGGGAAGCTCAGGTGAGAGCCGTCATAGGTGCGCAGACGCAGGTTATTGAACGTGTCGTTGTAATAGCGGGCAAGCCTGGCTGCGCGCTCCTCGTCCTGCCATACCCACTCAGAGAACCGGTCCTTGAGCTTCTGCTGCGCTTCCCGCGCCGCAATCGTCTCCTGCTGGTTGACGACGCGCGTGTCCTTGTCAATCGGGTCGTAAATCGTGGGCACGCGGCCGTTCAGCGCATCCTCGATGAGATCGCTTGCAAGCGCCCTCGTTGTGCCGTAGGTCGTGGTATTGCTGACGCTCGCCTTGGCGGCGGAGTCGAGCGTGAGCGCCCAGGTCGCAATCGCCCCGGAATGAGCGACATGGACAAAGGATTTCGGCATATCGAGCGTCTCGCAGATGAAGTCCCGGACGTCGCTTGCGGGAATCCACCCCGAGCCCAGGCGGGCGCTGATGTCGCCGGGAAGCAGGTCGGCCGGCTGCACGGCGTGCAACGCCTCGATGTTGCGCGCATAAGCAGGGTCGATGCTTGCGGCGGCCTGCGCGACGTTCAGCTTCGCGCGCACATTGCCGCTTAAATAGCGATCAGCCGTCTCCCAGTCGCCTTCCGGGTTGCGGTAGACCAGGCTGTCAAGCTCGCGCTGCATCGATTTCGCGCCGTGTCCGGTGAGCGATTCCATGCGCGCCCAGTCGATGCCGCCGGTCTCATTGAGAGAAATCGCCAGCGCCTCGGCGGAAGTATCGACGTGCTCTTTCGGGCGGTAGCGCTCCAGCGTGCGCCGCTCGAAGATGGCCGTCTTGGTGGCGCGGTTATGCTCAGCGTCGTAGTTTTCCAGCGAGAGGAGCAGGGGCTGATCGGGATCGCCCGCGAAGGCCCGGAGGTTCTCGCGCGAAGAAAGGGGGCCGTAGCGCTCAGTGAAGGAGTCGTACAGGCTTCCCAGCAACTCCCTCGCCTCCAAGATGCGCTCCTCCGGCGCGTCTTCGAGCTGGGTCTGAAAGACAAGCCTTACCGCGTCGCGCACCGCGAGCATTCCCCGGATGCGCGCGGCTGCGGAGCCGGAGGGATGCGTCGGTTCGAAGCTGCTGCCGCTGCGCATCACGATGGCGCCCTCGCGCAACGCGTAAGCGCCGTCCTTGACGCCGGTGAAGGATTCCGCGGCGGGCATCGGAGGGGGAGGGGGGCCGCGCCCCTCGTCCTTGGGGACATACGCGCCTTTGGGCAGGGCGTCTATCGCCGACTTCAGAAGCTCAGGCGTGAGCGCGCCCGCAAGCGTCGGCTCGGCTCCGCGGTACATCGTCCCCTCAAGCGTCATCCGGCCCAGCATCATCTCCGGATGGCGGGCGTAATATTCGTTCACTTCAATCGGGCCGTCCGGCGTATCGATGGGTGCGAGCACCGTCCATGCCTCGCCCGCGCCTGGCGCTCCGGGCGTTCTCTTGCGCAGGAACAGAATGTCGGTCGTGACCTGCGTCCCGGCGTTGCCCTTGAAAGCGGTATTAGGAAGCCGTATCGCGCCCAGCAGGTCCGCATGTTCGGCCAAGTGCCTGCGAATCGTGTCGTTTTCCTTGTCCATCGTGTAACGGCTGGTAATCAAGGCCATGACTCCGCCAGGCCGCACTTTCTCAAGCGACTTGGCGAAGAAATAATCGTGGATTGTGCGCGTGAGCTGGTGCGGCATCTGCGGGTCGTGCACGGCGTAATCACCGAATAATTGTCAGCAGACCATTATTCGGGTAATCGCGAGGATTCAATAATGGCGAGGAAAGAGGCCGGATATCTTTATTTACGGGCATCCGGCCGAGTTTACCTCACGATAATTTCCGACCGGATCAGAGCGAGTCGAGCCACTTCAAGAGCTCAACCTCGCGTTTCCATCGCGGAGGCTTGCCGGGTCGCGCGGAAGGATTTACTTTCTCCAGAGCCTTGCGTTTGGTTTCCAAACTAGCCCTCGCGTAGATGTTTGTCGTGTCGAGGCTTTGATGTCCGAGCCAGTCACGAATCACCGTCACATCAACGCCTGCCGCGACAAGGCTCACCGCGGTGGCGTGTCGAAATTTGTGTGGCGAGACCCTCTTGCCGGCGAGGGAGGGGACCTTCCGGGTTGCTGCAGTCACATATTGCTTCAGCTTGAAGCGAACGCCGGAAGCTTTAAGTGGATGTCCGTATCGATTCACGAAGATGGGTTGATCCTCCCCACGAGGATTTCGTTTCAGAAGAGCCTTCAGCAATTCGACCGTTTCCGGCCAGAGTGGACAGTGCCGCTCCTTTCGTCCTTTACCGAGCAGTCGAACCTGAAACGGAGATTCCCAACGAACTGATTGGGGCGACAAATCCAACGCCTCCTGAATGCGGGCACCGGTGTTGTAAAGGACTGCGAGCAGGACGTGATCGCGCTGCCCTTCGATCTTCGACCGATTTGGTTGGGCGAGAATCGCAGTGATCTCCTCCTCGTCCAGGCCAGAGGCTTCTGCCTTCGTGGTCTTCTTGTTAGGGATTCGCAGAACCGCGGCGCACTGCGCAGCCGCCAGAGGTTCACGGTCGGCGACGAAGTTGAAGAAGCTATGCAGCGCAGCCAATCGACAGTTCCGGGTTCCAATCGAAGACTTGCGAACCTGTTCAATATTTTCGAGGAAAGCAAGGACCCGGACTTCGGTCAGATCATCCATTCTAAGCCTGGCAACGGTCGTGGCCTTTTGAACAGCGGCGAAGCGGAGGAACATCCGCCAACTGTCTCGATATGACAGTACGGTGTGATGAGAGACGTTTCGCTGCTCGACCAGCCAATCATGGAAAAACGCGTGCAGTAGTTGAGGAAACTGGATTGGCGTCACGCGTTTTCTCCTTCTGACGATGCCCGCAGGATCTGGGCGCCGCGGGTGCGGAATCGCTCACTAGCCCGCTGGAGCAGCTCCTGAGTAATCGTGAGATAGACCAGGGTCGAATTGATATCCCTGTGGCCCAGATAGGTAGCCAGGTAAGGAAGATGCGGCTGGGGGTTAATGCCTTCTCTGTACCAGCGGAGCATACGGTTTACAACGAAAGCATGCCTTAGGTCGTGAATGCGGGGACCGACACGTCCGGGTTTGGGTTTGAGTTCCGCGCGACGCAGAACAGCGGTCAGCATGCTCCAGGTACGGACGCGGGAGTAACGGCCTGCCGCCTGCTGATGCCAGAACAGTGCCGAGTCGGGATTCGTGGGCGCCCCTGCCTGCTTGCGAGCGTCAAGGTATTTCTGCAGCGCTGCAACAACGCTTTCCGAAAGAGGCAGACGCCGCGATTTAAAAAACTTGGAAAGACGGATCTCGATGGCGCCATTGAGGGTGTCGAAATCGCCCACGTTCAAGCGCACGATTTCGCCGAGGCGGAGGCCGGCACAGTAGGCCAGCACCAACATCATGTGAAGTGTTTGGGGCCGGAGAGGTGATCGCGGGCACGGAAAACGGAGGGCCACCTCCAGTAAGCAGAGGAACTCCTCGTCGCTGAAGATATATGGCCGGCGGTACAGTTGACGCGCTTGTTGGTCGATCCGTTTGTCCCACGGAATGGTTTTGACAGTGGGGTCTATCCGAAACAATGCCGTCGACATGGTTCTCCCCGCCAGATGGCAATCCAGGACATGCTGTGGAGTTGAACCGGTGCTCGTCCACTCGCGAATCAACACGGTTAACGGCTGGTCGGAGAGATCCGCCCGGCGTTGAAGAAACCTGTCCAGTTGGAGAAGACGGTTCTCCTGATTCCGGTATCGATAGCCCATGGCCTGCATCAGTTCCAAATGGTCACGCATGATCTGGCCCAGAAAACTGCCGAATCGCGGAAGTGGCCGCAGGGCTTCGAGAGCCCGCTCAAAGTCCGTCATCAACAGCGCCTGGACGATCGGCTTTGTCGCCCGCTGTCCATATTCCCTTCTCAATTCAGCGAACGGGTTACTGGCAAGTGCATCCTGCTTGACCATCCAGTCCAGATAACGGTCGACGAGACGAGCGCGGCCCGCAACCAGGTGACGCGGCCACACCAGGATTCTGTCATTCAGCCACTGCCGTACCGTTGCCTGTGATATCGATTTTTCCTCCGCTTGTTCGGCGATGAATCGTTGGAACCCGTTCAGTATCCAACGGTAACTCTTGGAAGAGATTGGATTGCGCAAACGCAGTTGTCGAACATAGTCTTGTGGTGTTCCCGCCGACGCAATTTTCATGCTTTCACCTCGGTCGGTATTTCCATGGCCACGGCTCGCAAGTCCTCCGTCGCGAGCTTCAGATAAGCCAGGGTTGAATCTGCTGACCGATGGCCCAGGAGATCGCCGATCTGCTTCATTGGCACTGCCACGCGCAGCAGACTTACCGCTCGTGCGTGACGGAAAATGTGCGGACCGTGTTTGCCCGTGGTGTTCACGCCTGCGGCCTTCAGCCGAACACTGACTAACCCGTGCAATCCAGTGCTTCCCGTGAACGGACGATAAGGTGCCTTGCTCCGGAGGAACATCTCCCGAAAATGTGTCTTCGGTCGCGATTTCTGCAGGTACTGCAAAACCGCCTCCCCCACTTCGGGCAGCAGCGGCAGATAGGATGTGGCACCAGTCTTACTGTGGCGTATCCGGACGATCTCTTTGCGCCAGTCCACATCATCCAGTAAGACGCAGTCCCACGATCTCGCTGGCCCGCACCCCGTAGGTCGAAAGCAGTGTAAGGATCGCGTAATCCCGCAGGCCTTTGGCCGTGCGGTCGCCTTGTGCGACCGCCAGGATCTTCTTCACATCCTCGGCTCGAATGGCACATGGAATGCCTTCGTGCGCATAGATCGAGGGCGCAATTACTCTGGATGAGAGATCGCGGGTCGTCCGCTCTGTCATGTGAAGCCACCGTAAAAAACTCCGCATTTTTCCGGCAACATCTTTGAGCGAAATCCTTCGTAATGAGCTTGCCCGGTACTTCATATAGGCATCCACATCGGGAAGAGTCAGACCGGACAGTTTCTCGCTGGTTGCATGCTCTCCCAGCCAGCCCAGGAAACTGCAGGCCTCGCTACATCGGCACAATACCGTTGTGTGCGCCAATCCGCGGAAAGCGATCATCCAAACGGAGTACGCTTCGCGGATCTCCTCCTGCAATATCGCGCCGGACGTGATCGATGGCGAAACTGGCGGCCATCGGCCCTGGGCCACGCGCAAAAGCATGTTAATGGACGTAAACCGCCAGTGCCTGTAATCTGGTGAATCCTCGTGGCGAAGCGGATGCATCCACGGCGCATGTTCAAGGTATCGGTCGATGTCTTCAGGTCGGACAGCAGTGATCGCCACACGCTGTTTATTGAGATCGGTCAGAAAACGCCGGGCTACGCCCATATATTGGCTCACGGTCCCCGCTCCATACTGTTCCGTGTCCAGATGACTTCTCAGTTTCGAAAGCCACGCATCGTTATTAACACTCAGGTCTGACATGTGCACCTCCAGGTGACGCCCAAGGGTGCCACACGTCCAAATAATGGCGAGCAAACCGCGCGGAAAAGGCGGTTCAGTTGGTTTCCAATGCTTTCCTCGCCATTAATGAATCCTCGCGATTAGCCGAAGGGCACGTTGCCCACCACGGCGTCAAAGTAGTTATCGGGAAGCGGCGTCTCCTCGAAGCCCTTCCCGAATATCGTGGAGTCGGGGTAGAGCTTCTTCGCGATACGTGCCGTAACGGAATCGAGCTCCACGCCGGTCTTGTGTCCGCCTTGCATGGACTGCGGCATCAGGCCGAAGAAGTGGCCCACGCCCATGGCGGGCTCCAGCACCTGCGCGCCTGCCCCGACGCCAAGGCGATGCAGTCCGCTCCAGATCGCCTCAATCACCATCGGTGAGGTGAAGTGCGCATTCGGCGTCGAGGCCCGCGCCGATTCATATTCATCCGGGCTCAGGAGCGCGCGGAGGGACTCGGCCGTGTTTTGCCACTCCGGCGCGACGGGCGCGCCGAAGACGGCATTGGCCAATGCTCCCCAGCCCACGTAGCGGGCGAGCACGGCCTTGTCTTCGTCCGAGGCGTCGCGGTTTTCCGCTTCCAGTTGTTTAAGCAGCCGTATCGCGGCGATGTTGTCGCGGGCCTTCTCGTGAAGCCCGCCTTCGCCGATGCGGTGGGATTCCCTGATGATAAAGTCGCGGGAGGGCTTTTCTTCGGGCTCTAGCTCAAGTGCGACTCTTCCGGCAGGAGAATCTCCCGGACCGCGATGTCCCAGGCCTGGATGTATTCCATCTTCTTCACCGAGACCAGCTCGTACAGAAGGTCCGCGAACCGCTCCGCCGTCTCGCTCAGCGTCTGCTGGAGAAGGTTCTGCCGCCGGAGCTCGGAGAGCATCTTCGGGTGGTAGCGCCTCCAGTGCTCCAAAATCAAGCTGCTCAAGGCGTCGTGGTCTTCCATGCGATACACCCGAAGGACGCGCCGGCTCCAACGCAACCGGCCCGGCTGTATCTATAGGCGCCTGCGAGAAGAGATCAAGCTGGTTCGTGAAATCCGGCGTGACCCGGTAGGCTTTCCTGGCTGCTGCGAACCTCATGCCGCGTCTCCCATTCCTGGTGTGTTAGTCATCGCATCCATACCACTTCTGGTAGAGATTTCGAGTTGTAGCGATGGCCGATGGATTTGCCAAGAGGGTCTCGCGCGCTGTCCCGGTTTGGGATCGGCAAGCATGATGTCGCCCAGCTTTTGCGCGCGTCCCATCCAGGGCTCGGGACGGATCGCTTTCACCCAGTCCGCGAATGAAGGAATAAAGCCCAGGTCTTCGCGCACATGCTGCTCGCCGATCCAGCGCGTCGGAATCACGCGTCCGCTGGAGATCGTAATCGTCGAGCCGAATAGCGTCTCGGCCATGAAGATGCCCTCCGCGTGATGCCGCAGCGCGCGGTGACGGAAGTCGGCGATGATTTTCTTGGACTCGTCGAACCAGTCGTGGATGGTCTGGTAATCAGCGGCGATGCCGCCCCACTTTCTGACGCTGGAGAGCGCATGGTGATAGGGATGTGCCATGGTTCCCTCCGTCAAAAGCTGTGGCTGTGAGTGGCGATGTCGGTAAACCGCCCGTTGAACTCAAGCTCGATGGTGCGCGCGGCAACGTCGAATGAGAAGGTGCCGAAGGCTCCGTCATTGTTCTCCCAGCCGCCGTGCTCCTGCCCCAGATAGTCGTAGCAGAGCGTTTCAATCGCCTTGGTCAGCGGATGCTCGCAGGAGGTGGTCGTCTGCTCCTCCTTCTGCCAGCAAGCCCTGCGCAGCGTCACGGATGACGGCGGCAGGTCCACATGTTTCTCGCCCGCGCAGGCGATGACGGATTCGATCTGTCCCTGGTCGCTCCCGCCGTCGAACTCGACCGTGACGGTTGCCACTCCAGCAGCCGCCAAGGCGTCAAAAACGACGGCCTTGTTATGCTCGTTGACGTTCGCCAGCAGCTTGCAGTGGCGTTTATAGGCATTGGTTATTGCTTCGGCATCGGTCATATCCGTCTCCTTGTGATTACGGAGACCGCCCCTGCGGCCTCGCTTCAGGCGAAGGCAGAGCGGGCGGCATGAGCGACGGCGCAACTCGGAAATTTGTCTATGCGCGAGGAATGCCCCCAATCACTTGAAGTTGGGGGCAGGGGAAATTTCTGATTGCGGCGGACGCGCCGCCCGCTATTCGCCGAAAGGAAGCGAGGGCGCGGGGCGTTCAATAGCTGAGCAGCGCGCACGGTTCATACAGGGCATACTCCCGTCGGTGGGATTCAGTCAGTGCGTTGAAGCGGGAATTTCTCACACCGCGAAGTCTTCAGTTTAGCGATGCGGGTGCGGCTGCTTGCGCCAGCCGTTGCGGCCTGGATTGACCCTTCCTATCGAGCAGGATCAACCGGCCGGGTGCTTGAGGGCCCTGCAAATCACCGGCCCTGACGTTTTGCCGGTGCGTGTGGGCGCGAAGGTGATGAGATGGCCCTCGCCCGAGTAGGTGAATGAGGCTGCCGGCCGCTACCTGGTCTCGCGGGGCGAATCCAAAGTGGCTGTGCTGCGTCCGGCGCGTCCGAGGATAAAAGGCATGAAAGTGTCCTTCTGATGTGACTGCATCAAGAGACGACGGGCGCGGAAGCGGCGGTACAGTACCAGTGCGAGCTAGAAAAAATCAGTCAGTTACCGACGAACAGAGCTAGCGTCTGCGTTCCCGATACCCCGTTAAGCGTGAAAGCGAGGGGCGGGGAGCCCGCAGGAGCATCGGGCACGGTGACGTTGAACTGGTAAAGACCGGTGGCGGCAGGAGCCAGTCCCGCATAAAGCACTTGGGCGGGGACGCCGCCGATGGAAAGCGTAAAGGGAAGTGAAAGCTGGTTGAGCTCCTGCACCAACTGGCCTGCGGGAATATCGGGCGTTACCGCTCCGAAGCCGACGCCGTACAGCGTGATGACGTCGCCGGGCTTCGCCGGCCTGGAACTGACGCCGGGCAGCGCGCCCGTTGGCAGGGCGTATGTTCCATCCGCGAATATCGCAACCGCATAGTGAACTCCAGCGATGGTAAAGGACGCGGGCGCGAGAATTCCGGGCTCAGCGGCATTCACCGCCACGGGGTAGGCATTGCTTGCTCCCGCTGCGTTGGTCACGATGAGCGGCTGGGAGCCCGTGGGTGCATCGGAAGGTAGGAGCGCATCGACCTGGGTGGGGCTCACGTAATCGATGAAGGCCGAAGCTCCGCCGATGGTCACGCTCGTGTGATCAAGCGAGGTCGGAGCGGCATTTCCTGTGAAGTCCGCTTGGCTCCAGCCTTGCGTGCCGCTTGCGAGGTCGCTGCCGTAGATTTCAATCCAGGAGCCGGGTGCTACCTGCGTAAAGCCGCCGAAGGCGCTGGCGCTGACGACGCCGTTCGGGCTGACGGCGGGAGAAAGTTCGGGCTCGTAGATTTGCACGGAATCGTAGTAGGTGGTCGTTCCTTGAATCTGCCCGGTGCTGGCTCCTCCGAAGCAGTAGAGTAGGCCGCCGACGCCGGCCGAGCTTCCGCCAGGGCTGGGCATGACAGAGAGCCCGCTCTGCCATGAATTCGTCGATTCGTTATATGCAATCGTAGTATCCAGGATGGGTCCGTCGGCACCGGCATCGCCGCCCGCGAGATAAAGCATGTTCCCGAACGCCCCGAAACACCCCGCCTGCCGGGCGCCGGGCAATGGGGCGAGCTGGGTCCATGCATTACCCGCGATGCTGTAGCTCTCGGCATCAACCGTTGTCCCCGACCCGGTAAGTCCTCCGGCCGACACTATCTCCCCCCCGAAAAGTCCCAGGGCCGAGCCTGATTTGCCCACCTTAAGCGGAGCCAGCTTGCTCCAGCTGTCGGTGGCGGGATTATAGGAAAACACGTCGCTAAGCCTCACCCCGCCGCTGAAGCCGCCGACGATATAGTTGACGCCGCCCGAAACAACGGCGCTGATACTGTTGATGCTGATGGGCACCGGCGCTTTGGCAGACCATGTGTCCGTTGACGGGTCGTAGGCCTCCACCGTATTGACTGCGTTTCCCCCGCCTGTGACGCCCCCGCCTATGGTGTAGAGAATGTTGTTAACGACCGCGCCGCTCCGGCCCAGCGCGCCGTGGGCATAGGGGCTGCCGTCGTCCAGCTGTTGGTCGTCGTGTCGTACACTTCATTGACATTCAAGAACCCGGAGTTGTTCGCTCCACCGACGACATAGATCTTTTGTCCGATGACACCCGCGAACGCGGCGCTTCGCGGCGTAGGCATGCTTGCGCCCATGCTCCAGGAACCAGGTGTCGTCGCCACCGGCGTCTGGGCCGGTGAATGCGCGGCAAGAAAAAGCGGGAGTGCGAAGACCATGGTGTTTATTGCTGTGTTCATTTGGGTGGCCTCACTTAAGCCGCAAAACTCCACCTCGCCTTCTCGACATCATTCAGTTACGAGTTTAAAGCAGGTCGTTGGGCTTGGCAGCAGGATCGCACACTTTAGTTCTGGTAATCAACGAGTTGTGTATAGTACAGACCTGCTTGGGCTTAGGCTTCTTCTTGTGGTAGCGTCTTTGGTTGATCAGCGGAAGACACTTTCGGGCGGCGCGCGTGCTCACCGGCATGGGAGCCGTTTGAGCCGGCCAGGCGGGCGGGCCGCCATAGGCACGGTGCGGCACATGGAAAGCTTCGAGGGAGAGATTGGATCGCGCACGGGCACGCTTTCGCTCGTTCAAAGGGCGCTGGAGAAGGCAGGCATCGAGTTCCTCAACGACGAGCGGCCCGAAGTGCGATTGCGGGGGAAGAAGTAAGAGCACGCGTACTCGCTGCCTGATTCGTAGGACTTGTCTTGCGGGAGGTCACCATTCCCGCCCGCACTCGGATGCTAGAGCACGCGCTATAGGCGTTACTCAATCCCGCACACCAATCTCGCAATAGCACTTTCTGGAAAAATTCCCCTCAGCTGTGCACAGAAGGCTTGCAACTATCGATTGCTTCTTCTATGGGTTGAAAAAAGTTCAATAACGACTACCAGATTTTGTTATGGCGCGGAGTCAACCAGTGCATGTGAGGCCAACGGATGCTGTCGGTCACTCCGTCGGTTAACGCTGAAGCCTCCAAGGATTACTTCACCCGGCACATGGATCGGGATTACTACCTTCGCGACTCCGCGGAGTTTCCCGGAGAGTGGCACGGGCGCGGCGCGCAAATGTTGGGACTCTCGGGCCAGGTGGACAAGGAGAGTTATTTCCGGTTGTGCGACAACATCAACCCCGCGACCGGCGAGCCGCTCACGCCGCGCACCAAGGCCGACAGGCGGGTATCGTACGATTTCACCTTCAACGCTCCCAAGTCGGTCACGCTCGCCTACGAACTGGGCGACGACCCACGGATTGAAGCCGTGTTCCGCGACTCGGTCAAGGAAACCATGGAGGAGATGGAAAACAAGATGAAGGTGCGGGTGCGCTCCGATGGGCGCGACGAAAACCGGCTCGCCTGCAACATGGTCTGGGCGGAATTCATCCACCGCACGGCGCGCCCCGTCACCGAGGACGGCGTAACGCTTCCCGATCCGCACCTGCATTGCCACGCCGTGGCGCTCAACGCGTCGTACGACCCGGTTGAAGGGCGCTGGAAAGCGGGCCAGTTTGAAACGCTGGTGCGCGACAAGGGTTATTATCAGGCCGCGTTCCATTCACGGCTCGCACAGAAGATCGCCGCGCTGGGCTATGGCATCGAGCGCGACGGCAAGAGCTTCAGGATCGTGGGCATCGACCGCGCCACGTGCGAGGAGTTCTCCCGGCGCACGGAAATCATCGAGAAGAAGGCCAGGGAGTTGGGCATCACCGACCCGGACGTAAAGGGCAAGCTCGGCCAGTGGACACGGGAAGCCAAGCCTGAGGAGCAGATGGATATACGGGAGCTGCGCAAGGAGTGGCTCAAGCGCTTGGGTGACGGGCAAAGGGACGCGATTGTTGAAGCACGGCGGGGGCAGGAGACAGCGGCGCTGGGCGCGAAGGAAGCTGTGGACTACGCTTTATCCGACTGCTTCGAGCGGCAATCGGCCGTCACGCACAAGAACCTGCTCAAGACAGCGCTGATTCAGAGTTTCGGCAAGGCGGGCGTCGAGGAGGTGAGGGAAGCCGTGATGCAGCGCCCGGAGATTCTCCAGCGGGAATTCAAGGGCCAGCGTTATGTGACGACTGAGGACGTGCTTAAGGAAGAACAGGACATCGTCGATTTCGTGCAGCAGGGCAGGGGCACGCGCAGCAAGCTGGGCGGAGGTAGGACCATGGACCTCGACCCCGCTTTAAGCCGGGAGCAGCGCGAAGCGGCGCTCATGATTCTGAACTCCCGTGACCGGGTCACGGCGCTCAAAGGCGGGGCCGGAACCGGCAAGACCCGCATGCTGCTGTCCACTGTTTCCGCCATCCGGGCGGCGGGCAGGGAGGTTTATGCCTTCGCGCCGTCGGCGGACGCCGCCGACGTGCTGCAGAATGACGGCTTCGGCGATGCGCAAACGGTAGAGCGGGTGCTCGTCGATAAGCAGATGCAGGCAAAGATGCGCGCGGGCGTAATCCTGGTCGATGAATCCGGGCTTCTGTCGGTGAAGGACGCGAAGCGCCTGTTTGACCTCGCAAAGGAACAGGACGCCCGCCTCCTGCTCGTCGGCGATTCCGGTCAGCACAAAGCGGTTGAGCGCGGCGACGCCTTGAGAATCCTGGAACAGAGCGCGGCGGTCAGGGTCGCATCGCTCAAGGAGATCCGCCGTCAGACGAACGAGGATTACCGCAAGGCGGTGAAGGCTATCAGCGAAGGCGATGCGCTCGGGCAAAACGGCCGCACGCGCCTTCAGGAAGGCATCGAGGCGCTGGATAAAATGGGCTCGATTGTCGAGGATTGCAGCGAGGATCGCTACCGGCGGATTGCCCGGGATTATGCGGATGTGATTTCGCAGCGCAGATGGAATCCTAAAGCCGGGGGATGGCAGAACAAGTCGTCGCTCGTCGTATCGCCCACGCACAGGGAAGCCGATAATGTCACCCAGGCCATTCGCCAGGTACTGAAGGAATCGGGCAAGCTCTCTGCGAAAGAACGGGAATTCATTACCCTGCGCCCGCTCAATCTCACGCAAGCGGAGCGCTCGGACTTCGCCAACTACCGGATGGGCGAGGTTGTGCAGTTCCACCAGAACGCCAAGGGCTTCATGCGCGGCGAGCGCGCCACGGTCAAAAGCGCCGGTCTTACGGGCGTGAGGGTCGCGCGCGCGGATGGGTCTGAGGCCGTCGTACCGCTGGCCGAGGCCGGGAAATTCCAGGTATATCGTCCGCAGAAGCTCGCGATTGCCCCCGGTGAGAAAATCCGCATCACCCGCAACGGCTACGTGCCCGAAGCGCGTCCCGGCATCAAAGGCGACAAGACGCGGCTCAACAACGGCGCTATTTACGAAGTGGACGGATTCACCGCCTCGGGCGATATCCGGCTCGCCAACGGCTTCGTCGTGCCGAAGGATTACGGCGGCCTGGCGCACGGTTACGTCGTGACCTCGCACGCCAGCCAGGGCAAGACCGTGGACCAGGTGCTCATCGCGCTGGGCTCGGAGTCCCTCGCCGCCGCAAGCCGGGAGCAATTCTACGTCTCGGTATCGCGCGGGCGTGAGGGGGTCAGGCTCTATACCGACGACAAGGCCGCGATGATGGAGGCCGTGCAGGCAAGCTGCGCACGGCTGTCGGCCACGGAGCTGATGCGCGGCGTGCCCCTTGAGTCAAGGGCCAAACGGGCGGATGCCGGGAGCAATGCCGCGGTTCGGCGCGCGAACGACCGGCGGCGACTGCGCAACGCCGCACACGAACTGGTCCAGGCGGTGGATAGGTATCGGCAAAGACAGGGCATGGATTATGGACGAGGCTGATCTCAAAACGCGGCGAGCGGCCTCGGCCGTACAGCAGATTGCGGAAGCCGCCCGCCCCAGGCATGAGCCGGAAGTGCAGGCGGCAATCGAAGCCTACGACGAGGTCCGAGCGCGAAGCCGCGAGGCATTCATGCTCGAAATACGCTTCTGTGGAGGAAAAATCAGGACCTTTGATTATGCGAACCTGGCCGAAACGGAGTTTGTGGACGAGGGAAGGTTAATATTGGTGTTCGGCGCGAAACAAATCGTCGTCGAGGGAAAAAATCTCCGGCGTCTTCATAGCACGATCAGCGAACGCCGTCAGCGATTCATCTGCGAGGGAACGCAGGAGGATGAGATACTCAAGCCCGAGGACGCTGCGCATATCGACAGGATCATGGTAGAGCTCGTGCCGGAAGACCGAATATAGACCTTGGACGCCCCGCACACGTCCTCTTTGGCCTCCCGGCTCAAACGGCGGCCAGCGAGTCCGCCGCGGCGCCGGGCGTGCCTTCGTCTTCCGGCCCGGTGACGATTCTTGCTGATAGAAAACGGGTCCTGCCCGTGCGGGTCTTGCCGGTCTCAAGTTCGAAGAGCTGGCCCTTCTTGCCCGTGCGCCTGAAATCTATCCGGCGATCGTCCGCCGCATGGCAGGTCTCTTTGAACACGGAAATGCAATACCCCTTTTCTGTGCCAATCTCCGTGAAGTACAGCAGGATGTTCCTCCGCTTGCCCCACGCCTTGCAGCGAAGACGTGCCCGCCACACACCGACGGGGCAATCGAAGGAGAACTCCCCGAAGTCGAAAGTAAGTTCCTTGTAGCTGGGAAGCTCGTCCAGGTCCGGCATGGTTTTTGAGGTGGCTGTCAATGCTGCGGGAACGATAGACGGTTCAGGCGGGCGCGGCAAGCGCGTGTGAGATATCTGAATCGCAATGCCGATTGCGTGCGCCGCGCGAAGCCGTGCCGGATCATCCCTCGTGTTGTTCGTGGCACATTTGCCACAAAGAATGGCCACAAGAAACTTCAGCTGCGAAAACTTCCTAAGCATCGCTTAGGGGACTGGTCTGTACGGATTCTTTGTTCAGCTAATGGATTGTGCCTCTGGTGTTTTCTACTAGATTTGGTATTTTCCGCTGGAACCACCAATGCAACAAGGCAACACAAGGGCGACGGTTCGAGCCCGGTGACACCCTCATCCTGCGTTTCGGCGGCAATGACATCAAGGTAGAGGGCCGGAACCTCCCGGCGCTGCGAGATTTCACCTCGGAGCACAAGGATGCGGCCGTCACGGAATTATGTAAGAGGGGGGAAGGCCGAACAGGAGACAGAATAATGAATCCCGGAAATCCACGTGGGTCACGGGAGGCAGAAAATCAGGAAGGTGGCAAACTGCCTAGGCGTATAGCTGAGCCTCCGCGGCTATCTATTATGGGAATATCGTGATGAGCAACGTAGAGATTCAACAGATCAAGCAGCTCTTGCAAACGCTGGATTGCATTCGTGACCTGTATTCCACCGTATCCAGGTATCCGCTTGGGGTAAGGATTGTTCATTGTTTCCACGACGTACGTCAGGGTAGCTGGTTTACGCATGATAATAGGAGTGACGCGAATTCTGCTCACTTCCGGCCATGCTATTGTCTTCCGCAGCTTTCCCCGGCTGTACCGGCTAATTCCTGAAGGATCAATAACAATATCGGACATCTGGTTCTCTTGGGCAAGATATGCGAGAACGCCGAGAGGCACAAAATACAATGCGAGTTCAATACAGACTGGAATTGCCCGCCCAGGATCTCCCCACCGACCCTGGTCGTGCATTTCAAATATCTGTATCGTCGCCAGTATCAATAGAATACTCAAGCTAGGTAATAGACCAACAAACAGATAAAACGCGGCGCTGTGAGAATTTGTGCGCTTGTATGTGAAACAGTGCACTTCCTTGGGAACACCTTCTTGCATGCGAATCCATAGCAGTTACGAACTCTCATATCACACTTCAGGCCTTCTGTTTAAACAAAAACCGTACCCCGAGATAAGAAAAGGGGTCTGCTAAAGAAAGCAGACCCCTCGGCTGAAACACTCGTCACCGACGCTGAGTTAAGGGATACAGATATGCAACACACCGTTAACGCTTGGCGGACAGGAATTGAGTGGGGAAGAGGGCAGAGCTGTTGCTCCATTGGACCGGATGGACTGCCAAAGCTGGTCGATGGTTGTTGCGGTTGATGCAAGAACGGCGGAGACTACTCCAGCGAAAGTGAGATCGCTTGCAGCTATGTCTGCCCCAGCCGCAAAAGCTGCACTCCCGAGTAAATCCATTCCTGGAAGCATCGATGCGAATGCAATGGCCTCGGCCGTTCCGAGACCCTCCCATTTCGATTCGCCATTGAGACAGTTAATCGCCGCGGTTCCCGCTGCAGTTGCGCCCGCCGTCAGCCCCGAGATGGTGAGACCGCCCGCAACCATTTGTCCCGATGTGCCGAGGCCCGCCGCAATGGCAGCGTCAACAGCCTGTCCGGTGAGCCATGGCGCGAAAAGACCGGTAGCGAAACCGACACTTCCTCCGATCAATGCTCCGGTTATCGGGTTATTTGGACTGGTTATGTAACCAGTGTATGCCCCCGCGATTAGGCCAATTATCGCAAGCGCATCTTTTCCAGTTCGGTCGATGTACTTCATAGGATTGTCGTTGGCGTAGCGGTAGGGGTTGAGGCCTCCGGCGAGTCCGATGGGGTCGGCTTCGAAATAGCGGCCCGTGGGGGCGTAGTAATCGCGCTGCAGGTTGTTCGTGAACCCGTCCGGGTCGTCGTCGGAGTACATCCCCGGAAACCGCAGGTTCTGCGTGATGGAGGAGCCGAAGCCGTCCTCATACCCGTAAGGGAAGTGGTAATAGCTCCAAATCAGGCTGCCGGTGGAGTCGGTGGCCGCGTGCGGCGTGCCGGTGCTCACGTAATACAGCACGCTGCCGCTGCCGTTGTTCTCCTGCAGGCCGATGACCCTGCCATTGACGTAGATGTAGTCGGTGTAGAGACCGCTCTCCTGCTCCTCCAGCAGGCTGCTGCGCTGGTCGTAGCTGTAGAGGATGGGCGTGCCTGAGCCGGACTGGGTCTTCGTGATGCGCTGCCCGAAGGCGTCGTAGCTGTTGGTCCAGCCGAGCGGCACATTGGACACCGACGCAAGCCGGTTGGCCGCGTTGTAAGTGCCGGTGAAGTTGGAATAAGCGCCGCCAATCTCGAGGTTGCTGACGTTGCCGGTCGCCGTGTAGCTCATCGCCCAGCTGAGGGGTCCCCACATCGGGTCGGTCCAGCTCGCGCCTGAAAGCCGGTTCGTGCCCGAAGAGTAGCTGTACGTCGTGCCGTTCTGGGTCGTCATGTTGCCGTTGGCGTCGTAGGAATAGGTCGCGGTGCCGTATCCCCAGACCGCATAGGCATAGGTCAGGCGGTTGAGCGAGTCGTAGCTGAGGGTCTGGTTGCCGTTGGCGTAAGTCCAGTCCGACGTGCTCGTGAGGTTGTCGGCGTTGTCGTAGACATACCCCGTGTGCGAAATATCATCGATGGCCGTGATGCGGTAATCGGCATCGAGCGTGTAGCTCGTGCTGACGCCGTTGAAGGCGCTCATATGCGTCATCGGCCCGAACGGTGCATAGGTCATGCTCGACACCAGGTTCGTGGCGCTGCTGGCTCCCGGCGCTTTCGAGGCAACCGTGGTGACGCGTCCCATCGTGTCGCGCGTGTAGCTTACCAGCGTGCCCGAGGGATAGTCGATGGAAGCGATGCGCCGCGCGGAGTCGTAGGTGTAGGTCGTGGTCAGGCCCGTGCTGCCGTTGGTGCGCAGCTCGCCCAGCAAGTCGGCGCGTTCATCGTAACTGCGACTTAGGGAGCCGGAGGCGTCGGTCAGGCTCGTGAGCCTGCCCACGCCGAAGCCGTGGCCGGTGGCCTGGTCATAGGTGTAGGCGACATTGAGCGTGCTGTCTGCCGGGTAGGTGGTGGTAAGCACGCGATCGAGCGCGTCAAACGTCTGGTTGGTGACGACGCTTGCGGCGTCGGTCTTGCTCGTGAGGTTCGCGTCGGAGTCGTAATGGTAAACCGTCGTGCCCGAGTCCGGGCTCGCCTGCTGGATAGCGTCCTCGAAGCCGTCCCTTACATAGGTCGTGGCGTTCCCGTTGGGGTCGGTCTGGATGTAGCGCCCGAGGGTGGGTTGATACTCCCGTGCGCCGTTGTGATAGAGCCCCGTCTGCGCGTCCGCATAGTGGCCGGGGAGGAATCTATTTGTAGGTAATAACGATATTTCCTGCTTTCGTCGCGTATACAGAATTAGAAGCGGCGTGATTATAAGCTGAAACCTCTAGGTTCCTGTCGTTTTTCCATTCCACACTAAATGGCGGTTCGTTGGTTGTATTTGCGTCTGCTGCAATTTCAAAGATGAGAATGGGGCTGGCAGCCTTGTCTTGTTGAGACTGTAGCTTTATGGAGTAAACAGGTGGCGTGAAACTGGGGGCATATACTTGTCTTTCAACAATGGCCGACCACTGTTTGTTGGGGGATGGCAATTGCTCAAGGACAAGTCTTTCAGGCCGCGAAGCCCACCTGATGCCAGCATATGCAGCAGTGAGCAGAATAAATCCGATTAGCAGGAGCTTCATACCCCGGATATTGCACTCTTCTGTGCTGCCTATAAAGCAAAAAGTGAGCCTCGCGCTGATGACTATTGAATGAGTTGGTTTAGTGGTTGCTCCAGAAAGTACCACAACTACAGGACTGATAGTCGTGCCATCCTTGCTGGATGTTGTTCACAGCATCTTGCTGAATGCCCCAAGATGTGTCGCTGGGGAGAGGGTGACCGAACCATTGGTTGAATTGTCCTGCAATCCAAAGTGCTCCTCCTAGGGTGTCCCCATTTGCTGCTTCTACTACGCCATAGTTGTAATTGGTAATGTCCCTATATTGGAGATTGAAGTTCCCGCCGACTCTTTGGTAATCCATTGAACCGCCGGGACGAAAGAATCCAATCATCCCTATGTCTGAAGTGTCCAGCCCCATTTGTAAAGCAGCACCCATAGACGCATTCGTTTGTACATCAATTCCGCCTGGCGGCACGGGATACGGAATACCCGTGTTGGGGTCGATGACGGGGGTTCCATTGGAATTGAACAGCCACGGGCCACCGGTTGGATTATCCGTGCTGCATACACCGCCAAAGGATTGGCTGAGTAACCCCAACCTATCCGTAAACTTCAACGGATTGTCGTTGGCGTAGCGGTAGGGGTTGAGGCCTCCGGCGAGGCCGATGGGGTCGGCTTCGAGATAGCGGCCCGTGGGCGAGTAGTAATCGCGCTGCAGGTTGTTCATGAACCCGTCCGGGTCGTCGTCCGCGTACATCCCCGGAAACCGCAGGTTCTGCGTGATGGAGGAGCCGAAGCCGTCCTCATACCCGTAAGGGAAGTGGTAATAGCTCCAGATCAGGCTGCCGGTCGAATCGGTGGCCGCATGCGGCGTGCCGAGGGTATCGGTGCTCACGTAATACAGCACGCTGCCGCTGCCGTTGTTCTCCTGCAGGCCGATGACCCTGCCATTGACGTAGATGTAGTCGGTGTAGAGACCGCTCTCCTGCTCCTCCAGCAGGCTGCTTCGCTGGTCGTAGCTGTAGAGGATGGGCGTGCCTGAGCCCGACTGGGTCTTCGTAATGCGCTGCCCGAAGGCGTCGTAGCTGTTGGTCCAGCCGAGCGGCACATTCGACACCGACGCAAGCCGGTTGGCCGCGTTGTAAGTGCCGGTGAAGTTGGAATAAGCGCCGCCAATCTCGAGGTTGCTGACGTTGCCGGTCGCCGTGTAGCTCATCGCCCAGCTACTCGGCCCCCACATCGGGTCGGTCCAGCTCGCGCCTGAAAGCCGGTTCGTGCCCGAAGAGTAGCTGTACGTCGTGCCGTTCTGGGTCGTCATGTTGCCGTTGGCGTCGTAGGAATAGGTCGCGGTGCCGTATCCCCAGACCGCATAGGCATAGGTCAGGCGGTTGAGCGAGTCGTAGCTGAGGGTCTGGTTGCCGTTGGCGTAGGTCCAGTCCGACGTACTGGTGAGGTTGTCGGCGTTGTCGTAGACGTAGCCCGTGTGCGAAATATCGTCGATGGCCGTGATGCGGTAATCGGCGTCGAGCGTGTAGCTCGTGCTGACGCCGTTGAAGGCGCTCATATGCGTCATCGGCCCGTAGGGAGCATAGGTCATGCTCGACACCAGGTTCGTGGCGCTGCTGGCTCCGGGCGCTTTTACGGCGACAGTTGTGATTTTCCCTGCGGCGTCACGGGTATTGGTCATCAGCGTTCCCGAGGGGTAGGTCATCGATGCCATGCGTGACGTTACGTCGTAGGTATAGCTGGTGGTCAGAACCGTTGTGCCGTTCGTGCGCTTCTCGGTTAAGAGATTGCCGCGCTCGTCGTAGGCGCGGGTAAGCGATCCCGACGCGTCGGTGAGGCTCGTGAGCCTGCCGACGCCGAAGCTGAAGCCGGTGCCGGTCTGATCATACGTGTAGGCGACATTCAGTGTGGAATCGGCGGGGTAGGTGGTCGTGAGCACGCGATCGAGCGCATCAAAGGTCTGGTTGGTGACGACGCTTGCGGCGTCGGTCTTGCTCGTGAGGTTCGCGTCGGAGTCGTAATGGTAAACCGTCGTGCCCGAGTCCGGGCTCGCCTGCTGGATAGCGTCCTCGAAGCCGTCCCTTACATAGGTCGTGGCGTTCCCGTTGGGGTCGGTCACCGTCAGGGGCTTGTCGTGCGGGTCATAGGCATACTGCGCCACGCCGCTGGCCGCGTCGGTGCTCGTGTGCAGGCGGTTGAGCGCATCAAAGACGCGCGTAGTCGTGTGGCTGAGGCCGTCCGTTATGGTAAGCGCGTCGCCGTTGGCGTCGTAGGTGTACGTCGTGGTCTGGCCGGCGCCGCCCACGTCGGTCAATATTCGCCCGAGGGCGTCGAATGTGGCTGAGTGCTGCTTGGTAAGCG
Source organism: Bryobacterales bacterium (assembly GCA_963776805.1). GTDB lineage: Bacteria > Acidobacteriota > Terriglobia > Bryobacterales > Bryobacteraceae > Palsa-89. The sequence goes on along the minus strand of CAVZOD010000023.1, from coordinate 1,110,684 downwards.
CGGCGCCCGCGGTATAGGTGTTCTCCTGCGTGTGGTTGCCGAGCGCATCGAGCGTATAGGCCGCGTAATTGCCGAGCGCGTCGGTCACCTGCGTGACGCGGTGGGCCGTGTCGTAGGTGTTGGCGAGATAGGAGCTGTCGGGCAGGGTGGTCTTGGTGAGATTGCCCGCCGCGTCGTAGGTGTAGGTTGTCGTGCGCGCGCCGCCCCCCGTGCTTACCGAACTCGTTAGAAGCCACTGGCGCGGATTATAGGTGAGTGTCGTGGTCACGCTGTTGGGGTCAACGATGGTGAGCGGCAGTCCGCCGCCTGTGTGCGAGGTGATGCTGGTGACGTGGCTCAGCGCATCGGTAATCGAGGTCAGCGCGCCTGAGCTGTCATAGCCGTAGCTGGTCGTGTTGCCGTTGGGCGTCTTCACGGAAGCAAGCAGGTAGCTCGACCAGGTGTTGGTCGTCGTCCTTGTCTGGCCGTTCGTGGAATAGGGCGTGGACGTGGTCGTCGTATCGGTCAGTGTCCGGGTCAGCACGTTGCCGTCGGAATCATAGGTGAAGCCCGTGGTGAGTCCGGGCGTCGTGATGCTGTCGGGCAAGTGAACGAAAGTCGTATCGTAGGCGATCGTTGTCGTGCGGGCGACGGAAGAGCCTACCGCCTCGTTGATGGTGGTGGGCAAGCCATGGCTGTTGTTCGTGTACGTGGTCTGGTTGCCGTTCCAGTCGGTCTTACTCGCGAGATAGCCGTTGCTGTCGTAACTGAACGACTCCGTGGCCGCCGCCGTGGTGCTCGTCGCCGCGCGGCTGATTCCCGTCGCTTTGGGAACGTTTTGCAGCGTTGTGAAGCTGTAGGTGTCCGTGACGCCGAGGGCGTTGGTCACGGTGGTTGTGCCTGTGCCGTAAACCAGCGTCGTCAGGTTTGCGCCGCTTCCCAGTTGACTGGTGAGAGCGCGCCCGGAGCCGTCATAGGTCCACGCGTTATACGTGTTGCCGTTTTCGTCGGTGATGCTGGTGAGCGCAAACGGAAAACTCGCATCGGCATAATTGTAAGTCTGGCTCGTCGAGGGGCTGGTGGAATATTTCACGGAGGTGAGCTGGTTTCCGCCCGTGACGCCGGTGTAGCTGTAAGTGAGCGTCGTGCTGTCGGGCGTTGTCACGGTGTGCAGCGTTCCGCTGCTGTGGTAAGTGAGGGACAAGGTCCGGCCATAGGAGTCGCTGACCGAGGTAAGCTGATCGCTTCCGTTATAGGTGAGCGTCTGCGTATAGCCGTTGCGCGCCTGGATGGAGTTGAGCAGGGCTTCGTTGCCGCCGCTCGTGGTGGTGTAGGTTTCTACCTTGTCGTCATGATCGGTGAGTGTCCACGTGCTGCCGGAAAGGGAAAGGGTGATATCGATATCGCTATCCGGCGTCCAGGTGGAGCCGCTGAGCGTAAAGTTCACTTGCTGCCCGTCCGCGCGCTCTGCGGTAACGAACGAGGTGGAGAGGATGCGCAGATAGCGGTCAAAGGTCGAGCGCCAATTAACGCCCAGTGACACAGCGAAGGTATTCGAGGTCTGGCTGTTGTAATAGCGCGTGAATCCGAGAGGATTCTGGCCCGCCGTTGTGTAGTCGGTGACTTGCTCGAACAGGTTCCCTGTGGTGACATTAATAGGGTCGCCCTGCAGGAAAACTATCGAAATACTTGTGAAGGAATAGCTGTCCGAGATTGATTTCAGTTGTCATGGCGGGAGCGTCAATCGCCGGGTTGAACCGCAGGGTGTGCGGTATTGGATTAACCTTGTTCAGGTGAAAATCGATGTTGCGATTCATGCTTTCCTGCGCGCCGCGAACTTCGGCCTTGCCTGCTCAACCTTTAGCAGACGTCCTGACGGCTGTCATTTTCTTTGAGAAGTACGATTGTACCCGGATTGCCCTGGTCCGCGTTCGGGCTACACCAGCCGGATAGGCGGTTTCCGCGTGACAACGATGCCGAGTTATCCTAAAATTTAAGGGAATTTGGAGTTTTCGCATGACCGTGACCATCGAACTGCCGTCCGACATCGAAGCTGACCTGGTTGCCCAGGCTCGGGCGCAGGGCCTTGATCTGCCCCAGTACGTCGAGCATTTGCTCCGCGAACAGGTTCCCCCGCGGGCGGGAACTGCCCTTTCACCGGCGGAGCAGGCCGTCGCGTGGCGTGAATCGACCCGCGGCCTTCCGCATACGCCCCCGCTTTCGGATGACGCCATCAGCCGCGAAAGCATCTATGGCGATCGCGGTAGATGAGCATCCTGGCCGATACGAATATATTGCTGCGGCGTACCCAACCTGATCATCCGAATCATACTCTGGCTGTCGAGAGTGTCGCAAAGTTGCTCGCGACCTCTGAGCCGGTGTATTTCACGCTGCAGAATATGTCCGAGTTCTGGAACGTCGCAACGCGGCCCGTGGCAAACAATGGCCTCGGCTTCCCCGTAGCGCTTGCCCTAACTGAACTGGAGAAAATCGAGCGGTTCCTGACGGTCCTGCCGGACGCTCCCGCTGTCTATGGGGAATGGAAGCGTCTGGTGGTTCAGCACAACGTTCTGGGAAGCAAGGTCCACGATGCAAAGCTGGTGGCGACCATGAAAGTCCACGGTATCCGCAGGATTCTCACCTTCAATACCGGTGACTTCGAGCGCTACGACATCGAGGCGATTCATCCCTTGTCGCTGTTGTCCTGAATTTGAAACCAGGAGACAACTGGGGATCAGCCCCTGGGCTGAAAAAACGGATTAGAATCCCCAGCGAATGGAAAGGCATATGCCCATTAGGAATAGAGCGCTGCTTATCAGAACTTCCCCTAAGCGCGTTTGCCATTGTGGCCAGAACATATTGTGGCCATTCATATAGTAGCTCAGGCTGTATTTGGTCTTCGTAACAACGGTGCCTGGCTTAAGTTCACCCACCAGCATCTGGCCCGGATACACCTGCTGCTCGACAACACCCGCAGGCGTTCTCACGGAGAAATATAGCACCTGATTCCGCAGGCGGCCATTGTATTTTATCCAATCCCAATGTGAGGACTCGATCATGCCGTTTGTCTCAAAGGCGAAGTACGCATAAGTGTCGACAACCAAAGCGATGGTAATTCCGCCGCACCAAAGCACCAAAGCGCAACATAGAGCGAACTGACGGCCACGACCCCGCAAGACGCGACTCGATTCTACTTTGTTCATCCATATTTTGGCGAAGCTCGCACCGATGGTGGTGAAGATAGGCGATTCTTTTGGATTCTTCACGCCCGGCTCCGCTGGCGGCTACGCTCCAGCCATGCTGCAGCGTTCGTCACCGTCACGTGGACATAGCCTGCGTCCCCTCCCCTCACCCGCTCACGGGCCTTCTCGCTCACTTCGATGAGCTTCGCCTCCGTGTCCTCGGCGCTCCAACCACGCTGCAGGGCTAGATAGGACCACCAGAAGTCCGCACGGCTGCGGTCGGGCCCATCGCTGCTGAGCGGGGCGCCGGCAAGCGCCTTTTCGTAGCTGGGCCACTGGCGGTCCCTGGCGGACCTGTTCTCCGCCTGGCGAGTGAATTTCAGCGCCGTTGTGTTCACGGGCTCGGGCGGAGCGAGCAAGCCCAGGGCCTCCAGCTGCACCGGGGTCATGACTCGGCCGGGATGGGTCTCAACGATGGTGACGGTGGGAAATTCGGGAGCGTATTTGGTTTTGAAGTTCTCGGTGCCGGCGACGCGCGTTGCATGCGAGGCGGACTTGTCGTTGCCTCCCACGGCCTTGCGCACGCGCCGCATGAACTCCTTGAAGGCCTCCTTGCCCTCGGGAAGGCCGGAGACCGCTATCCATGCCTGGTGGCTGCCGGGACTGGTCGCGTGGATGATGAACACGGCGGGGCGGACACGGTCGAGTTGTTGCGCATTGAGATCGTCAAGCTGGACAAATGCCGCACCCTTGCCGGTGGGCCGGATGATGAGGTTCTCCCCGGCCATGATCGTCTCGCTGTCGGAGATCTTGCACGGCCTGCGGATGGCCGCCGTGCGCACCATTGCCGGCAGACGCTCCTGAAGTTCGGAGGCGGAATAGGTCTTTCTCCATTTCACTTGCTTGTGCCCCGGCCATTCAAGCTCGGTTTTGGTGACGACGAAGGATTCTGCGCCCATGCTGGTGAACGTATCGAGCATACGCTGTGCGGCCTTGATATCGGACACGTCCCCTCCCCTTCGCGATTGGCCCCTGCTCTTTTTCATGCGGGCCAATCGCAAAAGGATTTCCCGGACGATAACCGCACATGCAGAGACATGCAAGTGGCGCATGGTTCGAAGCTACATATAGACGGCATATCTGCCCCCCGCCGTGTTTCATTGGGATAGTCAAGGAAGGATTGCCCTTCCTTGGGAAGCGAAAGCCCTCGATGGGCTTGAGCTTCCATGTAAGAGCAACGAGGATTGTGCTCTGTGTGGATTGAAAACTGTCCACCGTCTAAAGTTCAAATTCTCTTTAACTTCTTATTCAGGGGCTATAAAAAATTCGCAAAACAGCATGTTAGTGGCGATGAATGTGACCTAGCGGGCGGATATCGGGGACTAAACGGGCGGGGTGACTGCGACCAAGCGGGCAAAATATTACGACCTAACGGGCGACATACATGTCCGCGCCTGGGGAAATGCGACCAAACGGGCGATCATGAAACCATACCAGGTTACTGATTCACACAGCGATGGCCTTGAGAGGCGCAATGGATCGTACCTGAGCGGCGTAAAGGCGTGCATTCCTCAGCTTTGCCGGGGCAAGATGCGACCAAGTGGGCGGGCTGGAGAAATGATGTGTGATAGCTGGTCCGATTGCGACCTAACGGGCGAACTGCTCAATTATTCGCTGTGCGCAGCGGAGCAAATGCGACCTAACGGGCGGCCACGCTTGCGGTCTGGCAACGAGCAAACAAGGTCAGTTGCGACTAAACGGGCGGGGATTCAGAGGTCGGATGGAGTCGGCCTGCTCGCCCGGCGTGATAGATGCGACTAAACGGGCGGCGTCCTCGTTGCATGTCATCGGGCGTCGCAAATACGACTAAACGGGCGGTCGAAACGGTCTCGGTGCCGAACCAAACAAGGTCGGTTGCGACCAAACGGGCGGGAATAGTGAAAGCGAAACCACGAAACGACTTGCCTAGTGGGGCGGGTCGCATTATACGTCAGGAGTATGAGCCTCACCGTAAAACAATTCACCAATGTCGATGGTTTTCCGAAAGCCGCCGAGCTGATCGAGATCACCGGCGCTCATGCGCTTGAGGCGTCCGACCGCGCTGTCTTCAATCAGCTGCTAAAAATCGCCCATGACAGTAACCGGCTGGTCGATCCGGACGCGGATTGGGAAATCACGCTGGCCTCCCTTCGGCGTGCCTCCTCCAAACACGAGAGCAACGACCGCGTAAAGGAGAGTCTACGGCGGTTACGGCGGACTGAAGTCAAAGTGACCTATATCGAAGAAAATTCGGGTAAGCGTCGCGTGATGGAAACCCATCTGCTGGATTTCACGGATACCGAAGATGAGGACGAAGCCAGTGACGGTACAGTTCAGTTCGGTATACCGAAGCGTCTGCGCGTCGTGCTCGCGAGGTCAAATCGTTGGGGACGGATACGGTGCGAAGTCTCCTATGCGATGACCAGCAAATACGCCATTGCTCTCTATGAACTCGTTTGTCTCCGCGCGAATCGCGACCATTGCGTGGAAGTGCTGTCCTACGACGAATTCCGCGGGCTGCTGAATGTGCCGCCGGGCACCTATGAGCGGGGCCTGGACTTCCAGCGCAAGGTGGTAGCCCCTGCCCTTCTTGAAGTCAACGGCTTGTCGGATATGGGAGTGGAGATCGAGCTTCGTCGGCGGCACGCGCGCGCGCCGATTCACGAGGTGGCGATCTCCTGGTGGAAAAAGTCCGGTGAAGAATATCGCGCTGCCATGGCGGAGAGGAACCGACCGAAGGTGGGTAGGATGGCAAGGCTGAGGGGCGAAGTTGAAACGGCGCAGGCTCTAAACCCCCGGTTAGAAGCTGCCGCAAAGGACAAGATCAGTGCGACCGCCGAAGCGATGCGCGCGGCGGGCGCCCCCGAGGCGGACATACAGGCGTTCATCAAAGGACAGGCAGCGTAACAAAGCCCCTTACCCCGCTACCCTTCGCTTGGCAGACTTCACGCTTCGGCGCTCGAATTGGGCCTCCATGACACTGAATACCTTTCGGGCCAAGCGGCGCACAGGCGACGACGGTGAATCGAGGGACTCGGCAAGCAAGTCTGAGGCGGAATTTACGAACGGGATCGGTTTTGTGATCACGCGTGATGGATATTTCTTGGAAAGCCGGTTGATGAAGCCCTGTGCAGCCGGAATGGCAAAGATGTTGGTGGGCCACGCCGTGGGCCAGGCCAGCGCGTCCGAGATTCGGTCCAGGTCCCTGGAGACGGTATCCATATCCTCGTGAGACGGGCGGAACGGAAATATGCACAGATCCACCTCGCCAGCGATTTCCGAATCAAACGCAGGGCGATTCCCTCCGCCGTCAATGATCAGCCATCCATCGGGAGTGTTCTGACTCGCGCTCAGGATGTTCGCCAGTTGCTTGGGCTGTCTGCCATCCAGCACATCGTAAGGTCTTCCCTTGTCGCGTATCTCCCGATCAGGATCGGTCAATACATAGGCGGCCGGTTGGTTGCATAGGATGGCGCCCAGGCAAGCCAGATGCGAAGTCGCGGACTTGCCTACGCCTCCCTTGCTGCCTCCGAAGAAAACGAGTTTGGTCCTGCTCATACGTCACTCCGCTCCAATGCTTCAAGCATGATTTGTTGGGCCGATACCACCCTGCCCTCTTCCCGCGTCCGTTCGGACGCTTTGAGAACGAATTTATTCAAAAGAGCGCTGGTCGGACGAAGCGTAATGGGAACGGTGTCCGGCTCTTTGGGCTTGGCCTTTTTCAGCTTGGAGCGCGCAGCTGGTTCGGCGACCGGCTCCTTGGCTGGAGGCGCGGGAGACACCAAGACTGGCGCTGGCGCGGAGTTCGCCCCCGCCGGCTGTCGGGCTGCGGCGGCAATTCGGGCAGCCAAGTCACTCGAGTCGCGATTCTTCTTCATGAAAGGACCTGTGCGGTGATGCCGTGATGGCGCGGCATCACAATACCGCGATTACGCAGCATTGCAACACCGCACAACTGCGAATGCGTGGTGTTGCAGCATTTTGCCGTCGCAGCGTTGCAATAGTGCGACACTGCAATCGTGCAGTGACACGACACTCCGAAATCGTAGTGTTTTAGCCGTACAAAGCTACAAATCTATACCGCTCTGATTTTTCAATGCTGCGATATTGTGATGTCTCGGCGGTACAGGGCTTAGATGTCGGGATGTCATGACGTTTCGACGTTATGATGCTGTCTAATCTTGACGGCGCAATGTCGAGCTATCGTGATGTTTCGATGTCATGATGCTTCAGCGCCTTGGTTTTGTAGCGGCGTAGTGCTGTAGCGTTGTTATTCTGCAATGTCCCAGAGTCGCGATGCTTCAGTGCCAGGATTGCTTACCATCGCAGTGTCGCGACATTGTAGCGTCATAATGCCGTGATGGTTCGGCGTTTTGCAGGAAACGTGAAAGCCAGGGTGGCGCGGCGGATTACGAAGATTTTTCCGGGAACAAACCCGGCATCCAGCGTGCCGCGAGAGCGGCGGGGAAGACGAGTCGCAACGGCGACCGAAGGGTTTCCGAAGTCAGGACTCCTCGGTCAACCAGGGCCGACACGATACGGCGAGCCTGTCTTTCACCTGTGCCGACGACAGCATCGGCGTCTCCTCGGGGCAGCTCACCACGATAGAGAATGGCTTCGAGGATGCTGCCTGATTTTGGCGGAAGGTGACCAAGCCGCATTTCCTCTTCGGCCCAAAGCAGGATGCGGGTGCGGAGACGCTCGGGTTGAACAAGGCTCTCCATGAAATCCACTTGGTCAATGCAGACGCCCAGAAAGAATCGCGTGAATTCGGCGAGCGCCTCTTCGCTCAGCGCGCCGCGTCCGTCAAGATCGTTGCGGCGCGGCAGGTCGCAGTTGGCCAGAAGCGCCTTGTATTCACTTACGTTGCGCGCGAGTCCGCGGGCGACTGACCAGACGGCGCCGGTATCGAGCGTCTCCAGCATCATGGCGTGGGACAAGAGCCGCGCTACGCGTCCGTTTCCGTCAAGGAAGGGGTGTATCCACAATAGGCGATGATGGGCAGCGGCGGTGGAGATGATGGACTCGGTCTTTCCGACATTTCCGTAGACCTGCGTGAAGCGCTCCAGAAAGCGGGGCAGGGCCCCGGGACTTATCGCTACGTGGGTTCCCACGCGCACATCGCGCGTTCGGAGTTCGCCGGGCAGAACACGGATGCGCTCTTTGGTAGCCGGGTCTTCGACCCAAAGCAGATCCTCCGGCAGCAATTCGCAGAAGCGCCGGTGGATCTCGCGGATTCCTTCATCTCTGATAGCGCGGCCGCCGCTCAGGCCGCCGTTGTCAATCCATTTCTGGACAGCGATATGGGCCTTGGCCTCAAGCTGCAGGTCGCGTTTACGGGGGTCCTGGCTATAGTCGTTCCTAAGCGCCCGCTCGATGTCCACCGGGTGCGTGTCGTGACCCTCAATGAGGTTCGAATAGTAGCAGTTCATCGCGCGCACCAGGTCGGCAAGCGACGTTAGCAGCGAAGGGGGAAGGCTACGACGGAAGCCGGCCGATTTCTGCGTGAGGTCGAGCGCAAGGTCGGTGATCGCCGGTCGGTGCCGGGAACCTTCTCCCAGGAGCAGGGGCTCCATTAGGGAAATAAGCTCGCCTCGGTCTTCCGTCTTGATGTCCGCTTCCATGACTGCCTCTAATAGCAACGAACCATCTGTATATCATATAGATACGATATTAGCAATGTTGACGAAGACCGCTATAGTGTCCGGTAAAAAGTCCGCTTGTAAGTCTGACAGAGGACCGACCGAAAAGCCCGGCTGTTCCAATGTCGGAATGGGATAGGTTCAGACTGTACGATAGGGTTGGTGCAGATCCCTGGCAGTCTCGGCATCGCCTAAGACCTGCTTCTTTGTCATGGCCTCTCGATGAGGCGCGATCTCGAACGGAAAAAGTCGGATTCAAAATCGGATTCAATAAGCGCCTGTCAGGCCGAATTTGCCCACAAAAGAGGGCAGGGGCCAAATAAAGAATCAATAGCATAGGCATGGATGTTCAATTTCGTAATCAGCAGGTCGCCGGTTCGATCCCGGCGGGTGGCTCCAACATCAAAATGCATGCCCGCTTGCGTTTGATGCACTTTTGAAATTCGCGGCGCGGGACCAATTCTGACATTCAAAACGGTTTTTGAAACGGTTCCGGTCTAGAATTTCCCTTGGCCGCCTCAGGCTGCAAACAAGAGATCCGGGAAGGCACTCCGCTTAACTTTGATCTCTCCCAGCATCTTTCCCTTAGCGCCTGGCGAGTTCACGTAGACGCGGAACTGCTTGTTGGCCGGTGCCGTGACAAGGATCTGGTATTGATCTTCCGGCCCACCGAACGCCTTCTGGCGCGTGGCAATCAATCGTTTCAGTTCGGTGTCCGACAGCACGCAAATCTCTTTGTCCCGGATGCAGACGAGAACGGCAAAAATGTTCCCGGTCTTCTCACGCAGGAGGGCAAGTTCATCCAAATGTGCCTTCTGGAAAGTGAACAGATACTCATCGTAACTGCCCTTCGGACTGCTCGCGTACTTGATGAAAGCGCCGATACTGTCGTTGATACGGAAAGCGCATCGCGATTTATCGCCATTGCTCTTGAATGCATTGATAGCAGTAAAGGCAGGGTGCTCTGCGATCTGAGTTAGGGCCGCGCCGTGATACATATGGTCGTCATTGATTCGCATGTTACTGTTCTCCTATTCCTTACGAAATTTGCCGCTCACGCTTCGGGCGCGTCAAACGGTAGTGTCTTGATAAACTCGCTCAGACGTGCGGCTTCACGGGCGGTTAAGTCCGAAGGGAGCACGAGGTCTATCTGCCAATTGGGCCGCAGCTGGTACTTATGCTCGATTGAGCCCTCGGGCGCATCTGTTGCGTCTTCATCTCCATTTTCGTCATCCTCAACTGGCTGGATCTGTTCCACGTCTTGAGTCCCGCCAGCTGCCGCCTTGCCCACACTGACCAGGTCGTATTGCCACTCAAACCTTGTCGGATGGCCTTTACGCCCCGTCACGAAGCGTCCACACCCGTACTCATCCAGCTTCCTAAGGACATCGATGACATCAGTCCTAGCAGCCGCCTTTCCAGCGTTGCTAAGGCGTAATAGCAGTTGATCCAATTTCGTCTTCTGCTGATTCCTCCGGCGGGAAGCGAATTCATCAAGAACGAATTTGGCTGTTGGATCTGTCAAATAGAGCGACTTGAGTGCCCGGACATTCAGCGACGGAGAATCAATGGCGGTCATGAATGCAGTATGAATCAAGTCCTTATGGCTCGTCAAGGATTACAGCGTCTTATTTTGCCAGTAAACTTCCTTTATTCGCTGTTAGGGCTGAATCCGGGTCGCTCATTGGTAGATCTATACATATTGAATCCAGTTTTGGTTGGTGGCGCGCCTCCGATCAAAGTGACGCGCCGCGCGGTGGGCTAATGTACGGTGGGACTTTTCAAAGCGGGTTCTGGCAGGCCTTCCGACTCAATGATCTTCGCAGCTAGCTCGGCGTCCGACACCGGCGCGTCATGTCGATGTCGAATCCAAGCGATGAATACCATCGCAAACACCGCAAGCCCAATGACGAGAATCATCGGCAGGTTGTCTCTCGCTGGAGGGCCTCCGCTGAGTGCAACGCGGGATCGACCGGATCAAGGAGTAACTTGCCGGTTCTCACCATGTACTCGCGCCGAACGTTGGCCCGGAGCGTACTGAAGTAGCTGAGGGCCATCCCGAGGCGTCGGCAAAGGAGTTGTGGTGATTCGCCATCACCATAGAAGGCAGTCAGCGCTGCCCGGTCTCTGGGGGATTGCTCGGACAATACAGCGACCATTGCCTCTACCTGAACAGGAGTAGGCTTGTGTTGTCGCTGTTTCCGCAGGGCTTGCACTTGCAAATGAGTTGCAGTTGCCATACGCGGGTAGTCTACCCTGCCGGATTGTTGTAAGGCAACTTACATCGTCCGAGACGGTAGGTCAGCCCTCCAGGCCTGTTTCCGCTGCCATTCGCGAAGTCGCCGGGCGTGGGCTGCTCTTCGCGCATTCGCCCGGCGCTGCCAGAGATTCCCGCCTCTAGAACTGCTTTCTGATAGGGAAGCCGCCACCGGGCCTCCGATGGCGCTCACCCGCGTCATCCCTGTCTTTTCCATGTCTAATCTTCTCCTCGACCAAATAGGCAAACACTTTGCCGGGCACGGTCTCCATCACTTCGCGATGGTGCGTGTTCAGCGCCGCCAGCAGTTCGCGCCACAGGTATTCCGGCACTGCCAGACCGGACTCCATTACGTTGTCGATCTGCTCGGACACCTGGAGGGTGTGACGGCCCAGGGCTGACTTGATGGTCTCTCGCTGGGCTGCGGTGATCATCGGTTAATCCTTGTCGTTTAGGTACCGGACGTAGCGAATCGAGATGGCATCACCCGGATGCTCAGCCCGGATCGTATGCGTCTCAAGGTCAGGCACACTGAGTTCCGCGTTCGCCTGCGGCACTAGTGTAATGGTCCCACCCGGCGTCAGGAGCACTATCGGACCCTTTGTCGCGGGCGATGCAGCGACAGGCACGCCCGGCTTTTCGATAATAAAGTCAGCGCCCGTATTATTGCCAGAGTGCACGAAGACGGTCAGCGCCGAGGCCGGAATTAGGCTTCCGAGTTTGACGCCCGCGCCGTTAACGAGATCTGCTAGCTTGGTTGGCGTGCCCGGAACTGGGAACAGCCCTGGAACCGTCAACGTACTCGTGGGCGCTATCGCTTGATTCTTGCTGATTTCATTCATCGGTGTTCTCCTATTCGTCCTCATCGCCGCCGTCAATTAACGAGTCCAGGCTCGGCTTCTGCGCCAGCGCATTCGCCATCTTCATCATGGAAGTCTTGTCCGTTTGTCCCAGGAAGCTGGCCCACGCTAAGTTGGCAGCCTTATCGATCTGCTGCACTTCGTCTAAGAGGATTGAGGCTTGATCGAATTCCGGCACTTGGGCCAGTTGGATGATGCTCGCATTCAGGAAGCCACGATCTTCCTTGGGCCTACGAAAATTCTCGACCCTGACACTGTCAAGCAACGGGAGCGCATCAGCGGACCCATCGTCAATGCAGCGCTGCGCCATCGCAGTTAATTCAATGGCACTGAGATGGACCAGCATCGTTGCGTAATTGGCCTTGAGTGCCGCGAATCCGGCGCGGGAGTCAGGGCCAGCGAGAGATGAGAGTGACGCGCGGGACATGCAGGAGAGCTTATCGAAGACGCGCTCCCGGAGCGTATCGGCTGTGAGTGACGCGCGGGACATGTCCCGTAGGATCGGCGGCACAAGCTTGCCCAAGCCGTTTCTTATTTCGATAATCTGCCGGACGATCTGTTGGGCTGCGTTGGTGCGGATGTGCTTTTCCAGCATAAGGTCATCCGCGTTTTGCAGGAAGTTACCATTGGGCGCCAGTTGCCCGACCCGGCCCGCTTGGGGTGCTTCGTCCTTCAACTTGTCAATATGCGTTTGCGCGGCTGCAATGCCTTCTTGGATGCGCGTCAGTCTCGTGCGCTGGTCTTGGACGAAGGTCCCCTTCAACCATTGCACATCGAATTTTGACACTACGGCAGGCCAAGGCACGCAGGAACCGGGATCGTTGGCCGGGCCGAATGGCACTCTCGGGAATAGTTCGAGCATATTTGGATCTCCTATTCAAAAAGGCCGGGTGGCAGAATATCTGGAGTTCCAAAAACTAGGCAGGTCACGCAGCGGATCAAACTGATCCATAACGTGCCAGAAACTCCGACACCCGGAAATCAAGAAATGACTTCAAACGCTTCAACGCACTAACTCGGGTAAAGGGAGGGCAGGAAAGGAAGGTAACCTGCCCTGACATGAATTCACCCAAGTACTAACGCCTTAACGGTACCTTAAGTCGTTGCAATAAGTAAATTGTCATCTTCATTCTTGGCCAAATAGAGATTAACTGCATGTTACTCGTGTACACCGCGCAAGTAATAATTGGACATGCCTAAGAAAGAACCAGCGCCGGAGATGACGCCCGAGGAGCGCTCGGAAGAAATGCGCCGCCGCGTCATGATGCGATGGCAGAAGCAAGATCCGCTGCGGAACAAGCCCAGTGCGGCTGCGATTGAACTCGTCAAGCAGGCCTGCGCCATGGGCGCGACAGTCCAGCGTATCTGCGAGGTGCTTGACATCCCGGAGGGCAAATTCAAGCGATTCATGAAGGAATCCGAAGACTTTCGCGAGGCGGTAAAAGCTGGCAGGCAGTACGAGCACGATTCCCTAGCGAATAAGCTGATCGAGCTGGCATTAAAGGGCAATATATCTGCTTTCATTTTCAGTTTGAAGTCGAGACATAACTACGTGGACTCGGGCGTCGGTGCCGCAACCGTCGTGGAGAACAAGGTCTCCGTCAATTTCGTCCTGCCGGATGCATTGAAGCCGGAGCGGTATCTAGAGACGCTCACCGCGTCAGCGGAAGTCATCGCGCCTCGTGACGCGGTGCGGGCGCTGGCCCAGCCGGGCGTCAAGGGGAAAGTGTTGCGGCAACTCGCCATTGAACGAAGTGAGGAGAATGATAATGGCCAAGAATGATGCACTGGCGGAACTGACCTCGGAAACGCAGCAGGAACAGGCTATCGAGCTATCGGGATTCCAGCAACGGGCCTGTTCCGTCCCGGAAGAGTTCAACCTGGCCTTGACCGGGTCGCGCGGTGGAGGCAAGTCATACCTGCTGGCAGTTCTGGTAATGCGCCACATCGTCAAGTATGGCGACAAGGCGCGCGTGCTGTTCGTCCGGCAATCGCACGCCGGATGCGAAGACTTCGTGATGATCTGCCGTCAGTTGTTCGGGCGTGTGTGGGGCGCTCAGGTCCGCTACAACGCCAATGATGGCATCTGGCGCGGATTCCCTGGAGGCGGCACGTTAGAGATCTCGCAGCTTAGTAACCACGGCGAATACCAGAAGTTCCAGGGACGCTCGTTCACGCTGATCTGTGTTGACGGGGCCGGGCAATTCGGCACCCCGGAACTTATCGACCTACTGCGAAGCAATTTGCGCGGCCCGGCTGAAGTTCCCAAGCGGATGATAATCGCGTCCAACCCCTGCGGCATAGGGCACGTCTGGCTGTATCGCAAGCATGTGCTGAGTAACATGGCGTGGCATCCGTACAAGACCGATGATGGGCAGGTCTGGATCACTGGGCCTTCCTTGTTTACGGAGAATCCGTTCATTGACAGCGTGCAGTACCGGCGCGACTTGGAAGCGGCATGTAGTTTCGACCCGGAGCTACTGAAGGCGTTCCGGGATGGCCGCTGGGACGTGACGCGGGGTGGGAGCTACTTTGGTCACTGCCTGAATCAGGAACGAGTCATGTTCAAAGGCTGGAAGCTGGAGGATGGCATGACCGCGCGTGGTTACCTTCAGCGGAAATTCACGCCAGCCGGTAATGGCATTATGTTGGCCGAGCCGGACCTGGAGAAACCGCGCTTCTGGATCGCGATGGACTGGGGCTACAGCGCGCCGTGCGTAGTGGTGCTGATGATGTGGTCGCCGGGCATGACCATCGACGGGAAGTGGTTCCCGCGTGGAAGCGTGCTGGTGCTGGATGAGGTTTCGACGGCGCGGCCAGGTCAGCCGCATGTGGGCGGTGAGCTGAGTGTTGATGACGTGGCGGTGCGCATCAAGGACATGTGCCGAAGGTATGGCGTCCGGCCCTCGGGCGTCTGTGATGACGCGTGCGGCATCCGCAACGACAAAGGCATCTCGATTGTGGATGAGTTTGCGCGGTGTGGCGTCTCGTTCCGGTTATGCCACAAAGGGTCACGCGTGGCGGGCTGGACTCACATGCGCGAGATGTTGAACAACGCGTCGTTAGGGAGAGTGGATAAGCCGGGGTTGTTCATATCTGACAAGTGCGTGTACGGCTGGGAGACACTGCCATTCTTGGCGCGGTCGATGCGCAATCCTGAGGACCTCGAAGGAGTGGCAGATCACTGGGCGGACTGTTGCCGCTACGGTCTTTTGAACAAGGTGAATCCGAGACCGCAACGGGAGTTTAGGTAATGACGGCGTTGGATGCGCGCGCCCTGGCGAACCGGCATTTGACTTGTGATTTCTGCGGAGTGGTGCCGCCGATGCTCTTTCTGCCGGAGAAGTACGCGGGCGTCTTCTGTAAGGCGTGCGTTGGCGATGTGGTGAAACCGGCACCTGTGAAGCTGGCATCGGATGAAGAAGCGGGGTATGTGGACATTGGCCGGAAATTCCTCATCGAAGACCGGCTTCGCTGCTGCACCGGCGCTGGTGCCAGAACCGAGGTTGGCTGGCAGCCACTTGGCAAGTACCTCCGACAGACGCCCCAACTCCACCGGCTTGGACAGATAATCGTTCATCCCTTCACACAGGCATCGATCCCGGTCGCCCGACATCGCATCCGCCGTCACGGCGATGATGGGGATATTCGGTCGCATCGACGCGCGAATGGCGCGAGTGGCCTGGTAGCCGTCCATCACGGGCATCTCGCAATCCATCAGTACCAAGTGGTACCTGCCTTGCTCTAACGCCCGGACGGCCTCGGCGCCATTGGGAACCGCGTCGGCCCGGTATCCAAGCTTTTGCAATTGCGCCAGTGCGACTTCGCGGTTGGTGGCATTATCCTCGGCCACCAGAATGCGCGCCGCCGGCCCCGGATGAGGAGCCCCGTTGGGCGCAATCCAGCGTTCCTCCACGCGCTGCCCGCTGCCTGCGCTCTCCATGGCCGGCGCCAGTTCCAGCGCCGCCGTGAACCAAAAGGTGGCGCCCTGGCCTTCCCGGCTCTCGACTCCGATGCTTCCTCCCATCATTTCCACCAGCTGTTTACAAATGGCCAGCCCGAGTCCTGTACCGCCATACTTGCGGGTAGTGGAGGCTTCCGCTTGAGTGAAGGGGGAAAATAGCCGCGCAGCCTGGTCCGGGCGTAGTCCGATTCCGGTATCGGTGATGGTGAAACGAACGGTCGCTATGCCCTCGCGCTGGCTCTCGAGTTTTGCGTCCAGCGTCACCTGTCCGCGCTCGGTGAACTTGATGGCATTGCCGGCCAGGTTGGTCAGCACCTGGCGCAGGCGGTGCGCATCGCCGCGCAGGAGCGGCGGAATGGCGGGCGACATGGAGGAATGAAAACCCAAACCTTTCGCGCTCGCCTGCACTCGCAGCAGCTGAACCACATCGTCCACGGTTCGGCGCGGATCAAAGCTCAGTTTCTCCAGCGTGATCTTGCGCGCCTCGATCTTCGAAAGGTCCAGGATGTCATCGATCAGGGCCAGCAGTGCGCGGCCGCTGTCTTGCGCGACAGTGATGTATCGCCGCTGTTCCGAGTTCAGATCGCCGATCATCAGCAGTTGGAGCATTCCCAGGACGCCGTTCATCGGAGTGCGGATCTCGTGGCTCATGTTGGCCAGAAAGCGGCTCTTGGCCCGATTGGCGGCGTCGGCGCCCTCCCAGGCCTGAATCAGATCCTCCTCGTAATGTTTCGCTTCGGTGATATCCTCGGCGACCCCGACCACCCGAATCAGTTCCCCGGCTTCGCCGCGAATGGGAAACGCGCGGTCGCGAATCCATTTCTCCTGGCCGCCTGGCGTCCGGATGCGGTATTCCGATTCGATCGCCTCGCCTTGAATCTGTCTCGCAAACAAGGCATGGGCTGTTTCCAGGTCGTCGGGATGAATGGCCTCCGCCCACGCCATTGGGTTCTTATACAGGCTGTCGCAGGTTCTTTCCCACACCTGTTCATACGCCGGGCTGACGTAGAGGATTTCGTCGCCCGCCGGAGGCATCATCCAAAACACTTCATGAATGTTTTCGGTCAGCTCTCGGAACTTTTCTTCGCTCGCCCGCATGGCCTGCTCGGCTTCATTCCGCGCCGTGATGTCGGCGGTGAGGCCGACGTGTCCCAGAAACGCGCCGCCCGGCGATAAACGCGGCTCCGCATAGGAGCCGATCAAACGCCACGCCCCATCCGCCCGGCGGATGCGCGCTTCGGCCCGGAAAGACGAGTGCTCGCGCACCGCGTGCTCGAAGGCTCCCACATACTGCGCTACATCGTCGGGGTGAACCAACAGGTGCCACTTGCCGCCTTCCACTTGTTCGTGAGTAGAGCCCGTAAATTCGCGAAGCATTCGATTGACAAACTGGATTCCACCGTCCTCACCGGTCACCCACAGCATGGTGGGACAGCTATCCGCCATATTCCGGAAGCGATTTTCGCTCTCGTGCAGCGCTTCTTCGGTGCGTTTGCGCTCCGTAATGTCTTCCACGTGGACCACAAAATAGAGCGGGCTCCCCTGCGAGTCTTGTACCAGTGAGATCCGGGTGCGGCCCCAGACCACACTTCCATCGCGGTGCAGATAGCGTTTCTCCAGTTCGGCGGGTTGGCTGGGGTCCTGGTGCAACCGGTCGACCAACTGTTGGGTAAGTGCGCGGTTGTCGGGATGGGTGAGGTCAGCCCAGCGCGTGGCCAGCAGGTCTTGTTCGGAATATCCCACCATGCGGCAAAACGCCGCGTTCAGCTGCAGGTAGGTCCCATCCGGCCGGGCAACGCACACGCCGACCGGCGCCTGCGCGAAGACTCCGCGAAATAACTCTTCGCTTTCCCTCAGTTTTCTCTCGGCTCGCACGCGCTGCCCGATATCGCGAGCGATGATGGAAGCGCCCGCCACTTCGCCTGCCTGATTCCGAATCGGGCAGATGGCGAACGAGACATCCATCCCACGTCCGTCCTTCTTTCGAAGCACCGCCTCGAAGGGCTGGATGGCTCGTCCTTTCCGGATGTCCCGCAGACAGCGGCGGAGTTCATCGTAACGGCCGGGCGTGCTCAGAACAACGGCGTCCTTTCCGATGATCTCCTCCCGCGAGTATCCGAACAACAGCTCGGCGCCCCCATTCCAACTGACGATGGTCCCATCCAGCTTTACGCCGTAGATGGCATCGTCGGAAGATTCTACGATCGATGCCAGCAACGCCCGGGCCTGTTCGGCCGCCTTGCGCTCGGAAATATCGCGCAAAATGACGGAGACGGCCGATACCTGCCCGCCCGAGTTCCGGATCGGACACGCGGTAACCGAAATCAGAATCCTCCGGCCATTCTTGTGAAGGCACAACCCCTCGTATTGCGAGACGGAGAGCCCTTGCAAAACCTGCTTGGTCAGGTACTCCAATCTCGGCAGCCGCTCGGGCGGTACCAGCGTGGAGGTGGGCGTCCCGATGGCCTGGGCGGCACTGCGGCCAAACAGGGTTTCCGCCCCTCGGTTCCAGGTGCGGATTATTCCCTCGGGCGTAAAACTGATGATCGCCTCCGCCGAGCTTTCTACAATCGTAGCCAGGAATTTTTGCGCTTCTTCGGCTGCCCGCCGCGCGGTCACATCCCGCTTGATCGCGATGAAGCTGACCGTTTCGCCGTTCGCCCCCTGCACCGGCGTGATCTGCATCTCCTCCTGATAAAACGTTCCGTCCTTGCGGCGGTTGACCACTTCGCCGTGCCAAACCCGGCCCGACAGGATGGTGCTCCAGAGCTCTTCATAAACCGCCGGCGGCTGGCGTCCCGACTTGAGCATCCGGGTATGTTGCCCCAATGCTTCTTCGCGGGCGTACCCGGTCAGCACCGTAAACGCCGGATTCACGTACTGAATTTTGCCGCTCGTATCAGTGATGATGACGGCATCGGCGGCCTGCTCGACGGCCGTAACCAGTCCGGCACGCTCAATGCCGCCGCTTTCGGAACCCACAGTTCACCTCAATGAGGTCCAGACCTCATCTCCCCTTATCGACGCGCTTCCAGCGTTTTTGAGAAACGCCCCTTGCGGCCACGGCTCGTAAAATAGTGCGAACCAGATGGCCGATCGGAGAATATATAGCTGAGGGTTTCTTTACAGGTGCCGGAACCAGACTCGGTGGCGCGATGGGAGCTTGCGGCAGATACAAAGGCCGAGCGCGCGCCCGCGCCCACCGCCGATGAGCAGCAAGTCATCCAGCTATTTGATGAGCTGCGCGGCCGGTTGTTGCGATACTTGCTGGGCTTCGGTCTTCCGCCGCAAGACGGCGAGGAAGTGATTCAAGAAGTGTTCCTGGCTCTCTACCAGCACCTGCGGCGCGGAAAGTCGCGGCAAAACCTGCGCGGATGGGTCTTCCGCGTCGCTCATAATTTAGGCTTGAAACGCCGGCTGGCCAGCGCGCGGGAAGCCGCTCATCTCTCGGTTTCGGAGGAGGCTCTGGACGCCGCTTGGCCCGATCCGGGCGAGAATCCCGAAGAACAGCTTCTGACCAGCCAGAGACAAAAGCGCCTGCAAGCGGTGCTGCGCGCGCTGCCTGAGCAGGACCGCTGGTGCCTCGCGTTGCGAGCGGAGGGTCTGCGCTATCGCGAAATCGCGGAGGTTCTGGATATGTCGCTGGCGTCCGTCTCAACCTCCCTGACGCGGTCGCTGGCGCGCTTCAGCCGCGCCGGCGGATTTTAACTGGCAGGGCTCGGGCGGCTGGCGAGCTGGACATCCTGCCGCGCCTGTGCCCCTTGCCGCGTCGAACCGCCGCGACATCGAAGGGTGTAAAATAGTCCCCGGCTGACACGCCGGCGGGCTAGAGCAGACGGCTCGGGCTCCAGGCCGCGTTTACAGGAGAAATCATGAAGACCAAAATGAATCGGCGATCTTTTGTGAGTGGAGCGGCGCTCGGCGCAGGCAGCATTCTGGGCGGCGCGTTCCATAATGCGATGGCCGCGGGCGCCAAGGACAGCTCCGCACAAGGGCCGGTGGCCAGCACCACCTCAGGCAAAATTCGCGGCGTGGTGCAGGAAAACAAGGTAAACGCATTCCGCGGCGTTCCTTATGGCGCTCCCACCGGTGGCGCGAACCGATTCATGCCGCCCGTCAAGCCGGAAGCCTGGACCGGAATCAAGGAAACCATCGAGTGGGGCCCGGAAGCGCCCCAGGGTCCTCACACCGAGATTCCAGAAGTGGCCGCCACCATCCCCAAGCTGTCCATCAGCGAGGACTGCCTGCATCTGAACGTCTGGACCAACGCTCTGGATGCTCGCAAGCGGCCCGTGATGTTGTGGCTGCACGGCGGAGGATTCACTAGCGGCAACGGCAGCTATAGCATGTACGACGGCGCCAACATGGCGCACAAGCACGATGTGGTGGTGGTGACCATCAATCATCGCCTCAATTCGTTTGGCTTTCTTTATCTGGCGGACATCGGCGGGGAAAAGTTCAAAGACGCAAGCAACTGCGGGATCCTGGATGCGGTGGCGGCGCTCGAATGGGTGCGCGACAACATCGCCAACTTCGGCGGCGATCCGAACAATGTCACGATTTTCGGCCAATCGGGCGGCGCGGGCAAGGTGAGCACGCTGCTGGCGATGCCCGCGGCCAAGGGACTGTTCCATCGCGCCATCGTGCAGAGCGGCGCGAATCTAAAGGGCGTCTCTACCGAGGACGCAACGAAAACGGCCCATATGCTCATGGAGAAGGTGGGCGTGAAGACGGCTGAGGAGTTGCAGATGGTCCCGATGGATCAACTGGTGTCGGCCACGCTCTCAACGCGCGGGCTGCGGCTCGCGCCGGTGCTGGATGGCAAGACGCTTCCGAGTGGCCCGTTCGATCCCACCGCTCCGGCACTTTCTTCCGACGTTCCTCTGCTGATCGGCTCCACGGAGTTCGAAGTGAACTTCTTCCCGAATACCAAGCTGGACCCGATCGACGATGGCGAGTTGCACGCCGCCGTAAAGCAGGCCACTCGCGCCGATGACGCGCAGGTGGACAAGCTGATCGCCGTTTATCGCAAGGGCCGGCCGAAAGCCAGCGACATCGATCTTTCCCAGATCATCGCGTCGGACGGTTTCCGCTCGCCTGTGATCACCGAGGCCGAGCGCAAGTCGGAGCAGCCCGCGCCCGTGTACATGTACTACTTCACCTGGAAAACGCCCGTGCATGACGGAAAGCTGAAAGCGTTTCACACACTGGAAATTCCTTTTGTGCTCGACAACGTCGACGAGGCCAAATCGATGACCGGCTCGGGGGCCGATCGCTACCCGCTCCAAGACAAGATGAGCGGCGCCTGGGCCGCCTTTGCGCGCACCGGCAATCCGAATCACAAGGGGCTGCCGAACTGGCCGGTCTTCAAGACCGATCGGCGCGCCACCATGGTCTTCAATAACCAGTGCAAGGTGGTGAACGATCCGCACGGCGAAGAACGGATGGCTTTGGCGGAGTTGCGGCCGCCGCGCCGCGGTTAAGAAGCTGGGACTGAAGAGCGCCTCCGATATTCCGGGTTCTCGCGGCGAGCCAACCTCGACGAAACGCTCGCACGAATGCCCAAATCGGCTTTCATTCAAGGTCCCGACAAACACCCGTATCGAGTTGCTGGAAGGCCAGGCGGTCAAGCCGTAATCCGCGTGATTTCCGCGAAGCCTTCTTCCTCGGATGGCGGAATCATCTGCTGAGCCATTTTACGAATGGCCCCCTCGGGAACCACGCGCTCGCGAGCCTGATTGCGGGCCAGGCAAGTTTCGACGGGGACGTCGAAGAACAGCGCTTCCAATGTGCAACCATAACGTTGCGCCATCTTCACATAAGGTTTCCGCTCCCATGCGGTAAGATGGGTCGCGTCCACATACGTCACAGGCCGGAGCGCGGCGATACGCTGTCGAATCAGGTAGCGGATTACGGAGAAAACACGTGCATTCATGCTCTGATCGTGCGGATCGTCGGCGATAAGCCGCCGAACTTCATCCGACGAGATCGCGTTTACGCCCAGGCGCGCAAGGTAAGTCGATTTGCCGGAGCCGGGCAATCCGACGGTGATGATGAGTTTCACCTAAACGACGTAACGGCCCGCAGAGAGAAGCCGCTCTGCAATGCGGCGCCGCGCGGCGATCGCATTTACCGGCTCAAATTTGGCGAAGCGCTTCAGCACCGCAAGATTGGTGCGCAGAACATCGCCTTCCGAAGAACCGGCCAGCACGTTGCGCGCCGCGCTCTCGATAATCTCCATCGCTTCCCGCAGAAATACCGCGCAAACATCGCCGGCGATTTCACCTTTGCCGAGCTTCGCGAGCTTCTGAGCGCGCAGGTAGACCGATTCCATCGCAAACGCATTCATCGCGATGTCGGTGAGGGAGGCCAGAATCTCCTGCTGCTCCTCCAGCGCCGCCCCAAACTTCTGATACGCAACGCCGAGGGCGAACAACGCGGTTTTCTTGGCGTTATCCACCAGGCGCGCGTCTTCGCTCGACCCGGCCGCGAGCGTCGGACCACCCAGAATCTCGGCCTGCAGCTTCTTCACTGCTTCCACCAGCGGCAACTGGCCGCGTTGCGCGCGCTTGAGCAACATCCCAGTAGCAAGCAGCCGGTTGATTTCGTTGGTTCCTTCAAAGATGCGGTTGATGCGCGAATCGCGATAGGCGCGCTCCACGATATAGTCCTGATGATAGCCGTAGCCGCCATGAATCTGGACGCCCTCATCGGTAACGTAGTCCAGCATCTCCGACGCGAAGACCTTGATATAGGAACATTCGGCGGCGAACTCCTCCACGGCCCTCAATTCGGTTTCGGACTGGAGCTGGCTCTCGATGAGCCCCGCCACGCGATAAGTGGCCGATTCCGTGGCGAAAATCCGGATCGCCATCTCGGCCAGCTTATGCTGTATCAGCCCGAACTCGGCGATCGATTTGCCAAACGCCTTGCGCTCCTTGGCGTAGTTCAGCGAAACGCGCAGCACTTCCTTGGCCCCGCCGCAGGCAAACGCGCCCAGTTTCAAACGGCCGATGTTCAGAATATTGAACGCGATGATGTGGCCGCGGCCGATTTCGCCCAAAACATTTTCCACCGGCACCGGAACGTTGTCGAGATAGATGGCGGTGGTGGAGCTGCCCTTGATGCCCATCTTCTTCTCTTCAGCGCCGGAGGCGAGCCCCGGGAACTTTCGCTCGACGAGAAACGCAGTGAACTTCTCGCCGCCCACTTTGGCAAAGATGGTGAACAGATCGGCAGCGCCGCCGTTGGTGATCCACATCTTCTGTCCATTGAGGATGTAGTGCTTGCCGTCCGGGCTCAAATCGGCCCGAGTGCGCGCGGCCAATGCATCCGATCCCGCTTGCGGCTCGCTCAGCGCGTAGGCGGCCACCATTTCCGCGCTCGCCACTTTGGGAAGATAGCGCTGCTTCTGCTCTTCGGTGCCGAAGAACAGCAGCGGCAACGCACCGATGCCGCTCTGCCCGCCATGCCAGGCCGCGTAGGAGCCATCTTTTGCGATGCCCTCGGCCACCAGCATGGCGGAGGTAAGATCCATCTCCATGCCGCCGTATTTTTCCGGAAGATGCACGGAGGTGAGGCCGAGTTCGCCCGCCTTGCGCAGCACCGCTACCGCAACGCCCGGCTCCTGATGCTGGATGGCATCCACATTGGGCGCGATTTCCTTGGTCCAGAATTCTTCGGTGGTGCGGGCGATGGCGCGATGCTCTTCGGTGAAATCTTCCGGCGAGAACAGTTGCTCGGGCGAAGTGGGTTCAATGAGGAACCCGCCACCTTTATGCTTCGTGGGAGAGATTGTCGAGGATGCCATCGGAATTATTCCTTATTAGGTTTTCGAAAATGCCGGCGGCGCCTTGGCCCCCGCCGACACACATGGTGACCATACCGTAGCGCGTGTCCTTGCGATGCATTTCGCGCAGAATCGTTGCGGTGAGTTTCGCGCCGGTGCAGCCGAGCGGATGCCCGAGCGCGATAGCGCCGCCGTTGGGATTCACGCGATCCAGATCGAGACCAGCCTTGCGAATCACCGCCAGCGCCTGGACCGCGAACGCCTCGTTCAATTCGATGACGCCGATGTCATCCTTTCTCAAGCCCGCGAGCGCGAGCGCCTTCGGAATGGCTACCACCGGCCCGATGCCCATGATCTCCGGTGGAACTCCCGCAACCGCGAAGCTGATGAAGCGGGCCATCGGCTTCAGGCCTAGCTGCTGGGCTTTCTTGTCGGACAAAACGATGGCCGCCGCGGCGCCGTCGCTGGTTTGCGATGAATTGCCGGCGGTGACAGTGCCGTCGGATTGAAACACGGGCTTCAGCTTGCCAAGCGCTTCAAGCGATGTATCGGCGCGCGGTCCTTCGTCCTTGGCGAACATCCCGGAGCCATTCAACGGAACCGCCACAATCTCGTCATCGAACTTGCCTTCTGCCTGCGCGTGCAGCGCGTGCTGGTGGCTGCGATAGGCGAACTGATCGGAATCCTCGCGGCTGATTCCATACTTCCTCTGCACCTGTTCGGCGGTCAGTCCCATGCCCATATAAATCTCCGGGAGGTGATCCACCATCCACGGATTGGGCGCGAATTTATTGCCCGCCATCGGAATCATGCTGAGCGACTCGGCGCCGCCCGCGATGATGATTTGCGCGCTGCCGGAACGGATGCGGTCGGCGGCCATGGCGATGGCTTGCAGTCCCGAGGAACAGAAGCGATTGATGGTCACACCCGGCACCGAATCGGGCAGGCCCGCGCGCAAAGCGGCAACGCGAGCCATGTTCATGCCGGATTCAGCTTCGGGCATCGCGCAACCGAGAATCACGTCGTCAATTTCCTCCGCCGTGATAGCCGGATATTTTTCGAGCAGACGCCGGATGACGATGGCCGCCAGATCGTCCGGCCGCGTGTTGCGCAAGCTGCCCCGCGGCGCTTTTCCGACCGGCGTTCGCAGGCAATCTAGAATCACTGCTTCCATAATCAGTTTCGGAGCGGCTTGCCCGTCTTCAGCATATACTGCATTCGCTCCTGCGTCTTCGGATTGCCGCACAGGCTCAGAAATGCTTCGCGCTCCAGATCCAGCAAATACTGTTCGGAAACAGTCTGCGATCCGGAGAGACGCCCGCCGCTCAAAATGTGCGCCAGCTTCTCGGCGATCATCATGTCGTAATCGCTGATGTAATGACCCTGCCTAGCCGACCACGCGCCCAGCTTCATCAACGCGTACGCGCTTTCGCCCGCAACCTTGATATCGTTGCGCGGAACACCGGGCAAATAGTTGGGAACCAGCGAGAGCGCCAGC
The DNA here is from genome assembly GCA_963776805.1 of Bryobacterales bacterium. GTDB lineage: Bacteria > Acidobacteriota > Terriglobia > Bryobacterales > Bryobacteraceae > Palsa-89. The sequence goes on along the minus strand of CAVZOD010000023.1, from coordinate 1,085,474 downwards.
GCCTTGGCATCGAAGATCAGCCGCTCCGGATTCATGGAGATGGAATCCGAGCGATGCAGCAGCCCAAGCTTTTGCGCTTCTTCCGCACTGGAGGAAACTTTCGCATAGCCGATCAACTCAAAGATGCGCAGAGGGTCGTGCAGCCGCGCAAGCAATTCCTTGCAACCGCCGCCGGCGGGAATTAGTCCCACACCCACTTCCACAAGTCCGATATACGTTTCCGCCGAGGCTTGCGCGCGAGCGCAATGCATCACCAGTTCGCAGCCGCCTCCGAGTGCGCGAGAGAACGGCGCCGCAACAACGGGCTTGGCCGCATACTTCAGCGCCATGTTCATTTGCTGGAAACGCTGAACCGCGAGATTCAGCTCCTCCCATTCGCCCTCCTGCGCGGCCAGCAATACCAGCATCAAATTGGCGCCAGCGCTAAACGTTTCTCCTTCGTTAGCGACAATCATGGCCTCGAAGTTGCGATTGGTTTCTTCCAGGCCCGCGTGAATCATCGCGATGTTGTCTTCGCCCAGCGTGTTCAATTTGCTGTGGAATTCCACGCACAGAACGCCCTCGCCGAGATCGACCAGGGACGCGCCGGCGTTCTCAAATACCACCCCGTGCGTCCGCTTGCGGTCTCGCAACGCCAGGATGCCGGGCCGCGGTTCGATCGGTTGGTAGCTGTTCGAACGGAAATCAAAATACTCAGTTGATGGCCGGCTGCGCGGCTCCGGGGGCCGATAGAGCGCGATGACCCCGCGCGCCAGCGCATCTTTGATGTTGGATGGAAGCGCGCGCCGCTCCATTTCCAGGCGCGAAATCACTTCCAGAAAACCCACCGCGTCCCATAGTTCAAACGGACCCAGCTTGTGCCCGTATCCCCAGCGCATAGCGCGATCGATCTCCACCATGCGATCTGAAATCTCGGGGATCATCGCCGCGCAGTAAAGGAAAAGATCGCTCAAGACCTTCCACAGGAACCGGCCGGCGCGATCGTCGGAGCGAAGCAATGTCCGTACGCGCTCACCGAGGTCTTCGATGTTGCGCGCGGTCTCCACCGATGCGAAGCGCGGCTTTTGCAGCGAATGATATTCCAGCGTTTTCCAATCGAGCGCCTGGATCTCGCGATCTTTGCCAACGCGCTTGTAGAAGCCCTGACCGGTTTTATCGCCCAGCCACCGCTGCTCGATCATTTTCTTTTCAAAATCCAACGGCAGGAAGCGTTCGCGGAATGGATCGTTGGGAACAAGCTCATATAGATTTGTTCCGACGAAGGCCCAGACATCGATGCCCACCAGATCCAGCAGACGGAAGCTCGCGCTGTTCGGAACGCCGATCAGCGAGCCGGTGAGCGCGTCTACTTCTTCGATGGTGAAATCGTCTTCCACCATGGCTTTGCCGATGGTGCCGCCCATAAAAGAGCCGATTCGGTTGGCGATGAAGTTGGGCGTGTCCTTGGTGCGCACCACGCCTTTGCCGAGGCGGCGGTCGGCGAATTGCTCAACGTCGAAGAGAATGCGGCGGTCGGTTTCCGGCCCCGGTATCAACTCCATCAGGTGCAAATAGCGCGGCGGGTTGAAAAAATGGGTGCCCAGGAAATGGCGGCGGAACTCGGCTGAGAACCCTTCAGAAATTTTGGCGAGCGGGATGCCGCTGGTATTCGTCGACAGAATGGAGCCCAGCTTTCGCACCGCATCCACTCTCTGCCACAGCACGCGCTTCGCATCCAGGTTCTCCACAATGGCTTCGATAATCCAGTCGCATTCCGAAAGCTTGTCGAGATCGTCGTCGAAGTTACCGGCTTGGACCAGCACGGCGTTTTCTTCAGTAAAGAATCCGCCTGGGCGTTGCTTCAAGGCGTTCTGAATGCCTTGCAACGCGGGCGCGCTGCGATTCGGCTGGCCGGGGACATCCAAGAGCAGCGAAGCGATGCCCGCGTTTGCGAAATGAGCGGCAATGCGCGATCCCATGGTTCCCGCCCCGAGCACCGCAACACGACGAATGGTCCGCATGGCGGTCAGCGCCAAAGCAACGGCGCATCCATGCAAACGTCGAAGAGCAACACTTCGCTTTCGGTGTCGAATTGGATGTCAAGGTCGTTCGCGTTCGTGATGCCGACGCCATCACCCGGATGCAAATCAATCTGATCGAGCCCGGGGGCGGCGACGCGGAGATCCCCCCGCACCATCTGGATCCAGGCGCCCCAACCGGATTCAAGCGAATGCAGAACGCAATCGCCGGGGCTGAAAAGTCCAGCGTAAATCCGCGCGTCGGTATTGATGGGCATGCTCCCGTCTTCACCATCGCGCGAAACGTAGAGTCGAAAGCGGCCCTGGCGCTCCTCAGGCGCGAATTTGAGTTGATGATACGCAGCCGCCGTTCCAGGCCGGTCCGGGATCAGCCACATCTGGTAATTGTGCTCGATCACATCGTCCACATTTTCTTCCGAGTGAACGATGCCCCGGCTGCCGGCGCTGATATGCTGCATCTCGCCCGCCGTGATCGCCGCCTGATGTCCCATGTTGTCGCGATGTGTCAGCGTTCCGGCCGCGACATAGGTGACGATTTCTGCATCGCGATGCGGATGCCTGGGAAAGCCCGAGCGCGGTTGAATGTGATTCTCGATCATCACACGCAGTGGCCCGAAATTGTTCCACACCGGATCGCGGTAGCCGGCGAAGGAGAACGTCAGGTAATTATCCGTCCAGCCGAAATCTTCGAAGCCGCGTTCCTGATTGCGGCGCAGGCGAATCGCGGGCGTCAAGATCGCATCGGGCTGTGTTGCTTGCTGAGTTGGCATATTCAAATGTTCACCGCGCTCATGTGCTGTGCAGGATAGCGTAATCCCGCCGTGCTGCCTTTAGGAAGCACGCGATCGATTTCCTGGAGCTCCGCGGGAGTCAGCGTGACATCGAGCGCTTTGAGATCCTCTTCCAGGCGAGCTCGCTTCTTCGTCCCGAAAATGGGCACAACGTCTTCGCCCTGGGCCATCACCCAGGCCAGCGCGATCTGTGCGGGCGTGGCGCTTCTCGACTGAGCGAGCGCTTCGATGTGCCGCACCAGATCGAGATTCTTGTAGAAATTGTCGCCCTGGAAGCGCGGGTTGAAGCGGCGAAAATCATTCTCCGGAATGTCTTCCGGCCGTTTGAATTCGCCAGTGAGAAAGCCGCGGCCGAGCGGGCTGTACGCCACGAAACCCATGCCAAGCTCGCGAACCGTGGCCACGATATCGTCTTCCGGATCGCGCGTCCAAAGCGAATACTCGGTTTGGAGCGCGGTGATGGGATGCACGCGATGAGCTCGCCGAATGGTGCCGGGCGCGGCTTCGGACAGGCCGAGATACCGCACTTTTCCTTGCTTCACCAGATCCGCCATCGCGCCAACGGTGTCTTCAATCGGAGTCTTCGGGTCCACGCGATGCTGGTAGTAAAGATCGATCGCTTCCACGTTCAGGCGCTGGAGCGAAGCTTCACAGCACGCGCGAACGTAGTCCGGGCTGCCGTTCACTCCCAGGAATTTTCCATCGGGCGACCGCTGATTGCCGAACTTGGTGGCGAGCACCACTTCGTTGCGCTGGCCTTGAATCGCTTTGCCCACCAGTACTTCATTCTTAAACGGGCCGTACATGTCGGCGGTATCCAGGAAATTCATCCCGCGATCGAGCGCCAGATGAATGGTTGCGATGGACTCAGTGTCGTCGGTGGCGCCATAAAACTCCGACATGCCCATGCATCCCAAGCCCATGCGCGAAACTTTCAAACCGAGCGAGCCTAAAGCGACTTGCTGCATATGATCCCTTTCTGAATGAAGACGCCTAGCCCACTGGAATTTCCGGTTCAGGCACGTGATGGCGGCGCAGCGGTACGTCACGCAGTACGATGTGCAAGACGATCGCGAGCGTCATGAGGACGGCGCTGACGAAGAAGATGCGCTGCAGACCGTTGAGCAATCCGGTTCGGACGTTCGCCAGCAGCATTTGCAAAAGGTGCCGACCGCTTTCCGAGCCGCCGAAAGTGGCGTCCAGCTTCGGGCGCATCTGGGCCAGCAGCAGCGGATTGGAAAATAATTTCAACGCCGCCGGCGAAGTATCGGGCGGGATGCCGGCCGTCAGGTCGCGATGATAGTTGGTCAGCAGCACGCTGCCGAAGATCGCCACTCCCATAGTGCTGCCGATGGAACGAAAAAACGCCGTGGATGCCGTGGCCGCGCCCATCTGTTTGCTGGGAGCCACATTCTGAACCGCGACGGTGTAGACCGGTTGCAGCAAGCCCATGCCGGTGCCGGCGATGATCATGGCGAGAATCACGTCCGCGCGTTGCGTTGCAGCGCCCATGCGCGCGAATAGGATCATGCCGGAGGCAACCAGGATTGATCCCGAGACCGCCGCGAGTTTATAGCTTTGCAAGCGCAGATTGAGCTGACCCGTGACGATGCTGCCGGCGACGGCGCCCATCATCAGCGGCGTGAGCAGATTTCCCGATTGAGTAGCCGAAACGCCCATCACGCCTTGCATGAACAACGGAAGATAAATAATGACGCCGAACATTCCCATGCCGAGCACGAAGACGGCCACCGAGCACAAACTGATGATCGGATTCCGAAATAAGGATAGCGGGATGAGCGGCTCAATGGCGCTGCTTTCGGCTCGCAAAAACGCCGCCAGCATCACCACGGAGAACGCCAACAGCGATTCCACGCGCGTGGAGCTCCAGCCGTAATCGGTGACCCAAGTGAGCGCGAGAAGCAGCGGGACAATGCACAGGATAAGCGACACCAGCCCGGCCCAATCCATACGCCGTTGAACGCCCTCGGGATGCAGCTCAGGAAAATAGAAGTAAATCGCGGCGATCGCGACCAAGCCCACCGGCATGTTCACGTAAAACGCCGCGCGCCAGGACACGTGATCGGTGAGCCAGCCGCCGAGCGTCGGCCCGAAGATGGACGCCAATCCCCACGCAGCCGCGAAGAAGCCCTGATACTTGCCGCGTTCCGCCGGCGAAAACACGTCGCCGATGATGGTGAACGCCAGGCCCATCATCATCCCCGCCCCAATGCCCTGAAGCCCGCGAAAAACAATGAGCTGGTTCATGCCGTCGATGGGCAGAAACGTCAATGTGCCCGACGCCCCGCACAGCGCGGACGTAAATACGAACATGGTGGCGCCGCCGAGGAAAAACCATTTTCGGCCGTACATGTCGGATAGCTTGGCGAAGATGGGAACTGCCAGCGTAGACGTGAGCAAGTAAGTGGTGGAGACCCAGGGATAGCGGTTGAATCCGGAGAGCTGCGCGATGATGCGCGGCTCGGCCGTGCCTACGATGGTCTGATCGAGCGCGGCCAGCAACACCGCCAGCATCAGCCCGGCCATGGTCGCAAACATCTGCGGGCGAGTGAGCCGAATCAGGCCGGAGGTATGGAGCTTGGGCTCGACTGCGGAGGCGGGCATTCCTAATGTTATCCTTTTTCGAGCGGCCTTTTCTGGAATGGCGACAGCGGATGCTTACTTGCGCGCGGCGATAGAACAGGCGCGGAAAAGTTTGTCGGAAGGCGGCATTCCGATCGGTTCCGTGCTGGTTCACGAGGGCCAGATTATCGGGCGAGGACACAACTGCCGGGTGCAATCGGGCAGCGCCATCGATCATGGCGAGATGAACTGCCTGCGCAATGCCGGCCGCTTGTCGGCGCGGGTTTACCGGAACAGCACCATCTATTCGACGCTTTCGCCCTGCCCGATGTGCAGCGGCGCGATCGTACTGTATAAGATCCCGCGCGTGGTGGTGGGTGAGAACCAAACGTTTCTCGGCGCGGAGGATTACATGCGCAGCCAGGGTGTTCAAGTAGAGGTGGTGCAGGATGAAGAATGCATTCAAATGATGAGCGCCTTCATCCGGCTGAAGCCCGAGTTGTGGAATGAAGACATCGGAGAGTGAAAGATGCAGGAGTTGCGCATTCAAACATTGGATCGGACGTTGTTTCGGGATCTGATTGAGCGGGCGCGCCGATCGCCGAGGCTTCGCACCAATCATAACTTTCACGAATCCAAGGAGGACAACCCGCATCGGTTCCTCAACGTGATGGTGAAAGGAACTTACGTTGCGCCTCATCGCCATCTGGATCCGCCCAAGGCCGAATCGTTTGTGGTTTTGGAAGGCGAAGTCGCGTTCTTTATCTTCGACGACGCAGGCCGCGTAGTGCGAACGGAGCTGGTAGGCCGCGATCCCATCGGGATCGATCTGACGCCCGGCGTATGGCACACGTTAACACCCGTTTCGGATCACGCAATTTGTTATGAAGTGAAACCCGGCCCGTACTCGGCCGCGATCGACAAGGACTTCGCTCCCTGGGCGCCGCGCGAGGGCGATCCGGAGGTTGCCGCATACCTTGAGACTTTGATGGCGGCGCTCAAAAACAAACATGTTTGATGGTGTCTACCAGCGCATGCAATCCTGCGGACGCGAAGATGCTGGAACTCTTTTCGAACACCTTGCCGTAGGCGATGCCGGCGATGGTCGCGAGAATCATGTAGCGCCAGTTGGGCAGCGGTCCCGGGCCATTGTCCAGATGCGCGCATCCAAAGATGAACGCAGAGACCAATAGCGTTGAGGTGCTGGTTCCGAATTTCTGCATGATGCAATTCTGGATCAGGCCGCGGAAAAGGATCTCTTCTGGAATCGCGGTTGCGGCGAGAATAATCAGATATTGCGATCCGATGCGCGTTGCCGATGGCTGCGCTGGAAAATGAAATGGCGGAAGAAAGCCGATGGCGCGTCCGAGCGGGATCAAAATGGGCGCGCAGGCCGCGAAGCCGAGCAGCAAGTTCACTAAGTCGCGGCCCGATCGCGGCCAATTGATTTTCATTCCCTTGAGCCGCCGGAACCAGAGAAATATCGAGAGACCAAGGGCGATGGAAACGCCATAGGCTGCCAGATGCAGTGTGCCCTGAGCATGCTTGGGGATGAATTGATGGCCGGCCGAAAATTCCAAAGGGAACCACAGCAGCGCGATCACCAGGAAGTCGAGCCATGTGGGAGGCGGGGTGTTGCGCGCCAGATATGCGACGGCGATCGGCGCAAACGTATAGGCCAAAATCAACGCCGCTAACGGAATGCTGAAGGCCCCGAGATGAGCCGCGATTGCCAGGAACGCAGCGGACAATACGGCCGGAATCGCGAACAGCAATGGGATCAGGCGCCTAGGATTTCAAGATAGCGCGCCACGGCCTCAATGCCCCGAAAGAAATTCGGCAGGTGCAGTTTTTCATTGGGCGCATGCAGATTGTCGTCAGGCAAGCCGAAGCCCATCATGACGCTTGGAATCCCGAGGTTCTCTTCAAACGCGGCGACAATCGGAATGGAACCGCCCGAGCGAATGTAAACCGTCTCCTGGCCGAACACTTGTTTCATCGCCTCGGCGGCGGCGTGGATAAAGGGATTGTCCGGATTCACCAGCGACGGCGGCGCGCTGTGGATCGGCTTGTACTCGGCCGTCACACCTTTGGGACAGGCGGCCGCGATGGCTTTTTTCAATTGCGCGGTGGCTTCTTCGGGCTTCTGATCGGCCACCAGGCGCAGGCTGATTTTCGCCAGCGCCCTCGCGGGAATTACGGTCTTCGCGCCTTCGCCGATAAACCCTCCGCGAATGCCATGAACTTCAAGCGTCGGCCTGGCCCACAAGCGCTCGAACAGCGGAATTTCCGGCTCACCTACCAATTCCTTGACGCCGACTTCCTTCTCCTTATATTCGCGCTCGTCGAATGGAAGACGCGCCCACGCCTCACGCTCCTTGGCGCTGGGAGGCACCACGCGATCGTAAAATCCTGGAATGCGAATGTGCCCTTCGCGATCCTTCAGCGCCGACAAAATCTCCGCGATGGCCTGCAGCGGATTGGGCGCGGCCCCGCCGTATACGCCCGAATGCAGATCGTGATTCGCGCCTTCCACCACCAGCTCGCCGTAGATAATGCCGCGCAGGCCGACGCAAATGGTGGGCAGCTCCGGCGCGAACATCTCGGTATCGCAAATCACCGCGGCGTCGCACTTTAGGCGCGCGGGCTTGCTCGCCACGTAGGATTCGATATGCTCGCCGCCCACTTCTTCTTCACCCTCGATCAAAAACTTCACGTTCACCGGCAGGCGTCCATGCTGCTTCAGCAGGCCCTCCACGGCTTTGATCAAGATGTAGGTCTGCCCTTTGTCGTCGGCCGATCCGCGCGCATAGATATTGTCGTTGCGAATGTCGGGCTCAAACGGCGGCGTCTTCCATTCGTCCAGCGGATCGGGCGGCTGCACGTCGTAATGCCCATAGAGGAGAACCGTGGGCTTGCCCGGCGCACCCAGCCATTCGGCGTAGACCAACGGATTGCCTTCGCCTTCGATCAACTGCGCCTGCTGCAATCCGGCGCGCTCCAATTCGCCGCGCACGAATTCGGCCGCACGCTGGATATCCGGCTTATGCTCCGACAAGGTGCTGATGCTAGGGATGCGCAGGAAGGCTTTCAAACCTTCCAGATAACTGTCGTGATGCTCCTGGTAATAGTTCATAGTTTTATTTGGCGACCAAGCCGACCTCGCTTACGATGATCCCCAATTGCCGCCGGTCGGTCGGGGTAGGCGGCAGAGTGTGATCGAGGGCAAAATCAATTCGCACCACATCGTTTTGCAGCTTATCGGCGGGCACGTCGCGCGTGTAGGTGTATTGGCCGGCCTTGGTGTAGGTCTGCGGTTCCAGTTTGAAACCTTGGATGGAGGCCGACAACTGCACCGAAGTCAGATTCTGGATCACCGCGTCTGGAATCGCCAGCTTCATTATTAATTGCGCGCCCTTCTGATCGGAGTGCAGTGGCGGCGAAAGATCCACGGCGAACTCCTTGTTGGTCCAGCGCCAGGCGCCCTGTTCCACGTCGTAAAAGCCTTTTGCAAAGTGGCTGGTGACATTCGGATCGCCCGCGTAAATGGTGCTGGCAAGCAGCTGGGCCTGACCAGAACTGCTGTGGCGGCGCTTGCAGCCGGAACCCGCCAAAAGCAGGGGGACGAGGATCAAGGTCAACGAGAGTGTTCGCATGGTTTTCGTATGTTTATTCAGTCCGCGGGCGGTTAGTCCCCACACTTCTCGACATCCACCAGGCAACTGTAAAATGTGGGACCGCCGCCGAGATCGGTCAGCCGATCGGAAGTGAGCGCATTGATGTTGCGATGGCCGGGCGACAGTTTATTCCAGCGCACCGATGGCGCCAGCACCACGCCTGGACGTACCACGCCGTTCACGCTCGCAACCAGCGTGCAGCTTCCGCGCTGGTTGAAGACGCGCACCCGGTCGCCCTGGCCGATTCCACGTGCACAGGCATCATCATGGTGGAGGAATAAGGCGGATGTCTGTGCTTCCGCCGAGCGCTCATTGCCGAAGGTGGAGTTCATGCTGTCGTGGCTCTTGGCGGAAATTAATTCCAGGGGAAAGCGCGCGCGCAAGTCCGGAGAGCCTAAGCGCGATTCGATGGGCGGCTGATATTGGAGCGCTTCGGCCCCAAACTCGCATTTGCCGGATGCCGTTCCAAATCCGCCGTGGGCGAAAGGCAGATAGGGCTGGGAGTCCGGCGCGACGTTCAATCGCACGGAATGCTCGCGGTCGAGGCGTTCCAGAGTGATTCCCTGCAAGAACGGGTGGCCGGAATTGAGCAGCGTTCGGATCATGTCGTCTTCTGAATCGCGGAAACAAGCATCGTCGAAACCCATGCGCCCGGCCAGCAGCCGGAACACTTCCACGTTCGATTTTGTTTCGCCTGGCGCGGGCAATGCGGGACGCGCGAGCTGCAAATGGTAATGCCCGTAGGCGAGGTACAGGTCAGTGTGCTCCAGGAACGTGGTGGACGGCAGCAGGATGTCGGCGTGATCGGCGGTGTCGTTTTGAAACTGCTCCAGCACCACGGTGAAAAGATCCTCGCGCCGCATGCCCGCCAGCACCAGGTTCTGATTCGGCGCGATGGCTGCCGGATTGGAATTGTACACCACCATGGCCTTCACGGGCGGATCGGTCAATTGAGTAAGTGCCTTACCCAGTTCGGCCATGTTGACGATGCGCGCGTCGCGCCCGAGCGGCGATTTGCGCTGCAATTCCGGCATTTCGAGGCCGGTCTTGTTGAGCCGGAACGCCTGGCTGGTGGAAAGCTGCAGTCCGCCGCCCACTTCTTGCCACGATCCGACGAGCGCAGGCAAAGCCGCAATTGCGCGCGTGGCCGATCCGCCGCGTTCGCTGCGTTGGATTCCATAATTGAGCCGAATGGCCGCGGGCCGCGTGGTGGCGTATTCGCGCGCGAGTGAGACCACGTCTTCGCGCGCAATGCCGGTGAGTTGTTCCACGCGCTCGGGCGGATACTCGCGCGCCAAGCGGGCATACGCCTCGAAGCCATTCGTATAATTCGCTACGTACCCGGCGTCGTGAAGCTTTTCACCGATGATTACGTGCGCCAGGCCCAGCGCCAGCGCCTGATCGCTGCCGGGATAAATCGGGAAATGTTTGTCGGCCAGCTTGCCGGTGCGATTGCGAACCGGGTCGATGGTATAAAAGCGCGCGCCATTGCGCCGGGCTTCCACGATGAACGGCCACAAATGGACATTGGTGGCGAGCACGTTGGCGCCCCAGGCGATGATCAGCTTGGAATGGCGGAACTGCTCGGGCTCGGTGCCATATCGAAAGCCGAGCGTGGCCATCAGCCCCGCGCTACCCGCCGCTGAGCAGATGGTGCGGTCCAACTGCGAGGCGCCCAGCCGATGAAAGAAGCGCCGATCCATGCCGCCGCCGTTCAGCAGCCCCATGGTGCCGGCGTAGCTGTACGGCAAGATCGCCTCGGGTCCGAAGCCGTCCGAAACCTGCTGCAACCGCGCGGCGATGGTATCCAGCGCTTCGTCCCACGAAATCCGCTGAAACTTGCCTTCGCCCTTCGCGCCGGTGCGCTTCTGCGGATACAACAACCGGCTCGGGGAGTACTCGCGATCTAAGTACCGCGCCACCTTTCCGCAGAGGAAGCCACGCGTTACCGGGTGCGCCGGATCACCGCGCAAATGGGTGCCCTTGCCATCTTCAACATTAATCAGCAGGGAGCAGGTGTCGGGACAATCCAGCGCGCAGACGGAGTGTCGCACTTCCGGCATCTTTTGATTATACGCGCGCGCGGTTTTGGCTTCGGGGATCGAAATTCGAGCGAAACTTGTTCATTCAAAAGGCGTGGACGCATCAGGGGTATTTTTGTGTGCGCGGTGACGATTCGTTCGGCGAACTTATGGCGAAGTCGCATGGTTGGGAGGAGTTGTCGTTCGCAAGGCATCGGGGCCACGATATCAGGGCGCAAGGGCGGGCACATTGGGCGATATCAGGCAAGCAGTTGACGGGATACGGGAGAAAGAATCGGAGCACCTGTGACTGGTAACCGCCTGCGTGCCAGGCACGTCTCGCATGATACGGTTGGTACCAAGCGGGCCTTCCTAAGACCGGATTTTACGATGTTGCGGCTCTTTTTGGGTTTACAATCGACTTGAGGAGTTTAGTAATGCTTCGCCTCATCCCTGCGCTGTTGTTGGTAAGCCTCACCGGAATGGCCTTCGGCCAGGGGCATCCGGGCGGATCGTGGTCGCTCGGCGGATTCGGCAGCGTCTTGTACCCGGGAATGGGCCATGCGCCCACGGCTACGCCCCCTATCGGCCAATTTGCGAACAGTGGTTATTCGCGCGGCTTTCTGAATCCGGGGCGGGCGAATCATCCTCAGCACAGCGGCACGGTGATTGTGCCGTATCCGGTTTATTACGGCGGCTACTACGGTTACGATCCTTCGGCCGCGGGTTATGCGAACGGGTATGCGCCTGGTTATGGACCACCTGGTTATGCCCCCGGAAATGGCGACGACGGTTCGCAGTCGGGGCCTGGATTGCCTTCGGTGGTAATCAATCAGAACTTCGTGCCGCCGCAAGCGAATCCTCAGGTGCGCGACTATACGGGCGATCAGCAGGCACAGCAGCAATCACAGGATCAATCCTCGGGGCTGAAAGTGTACGAGGCGCCGCCTTCGCATCCTTATGCCGATGCTGCTGCCGCTCAGGCTGCTGCTGCGGGTCAAGGTGCGCCGACGGCTCAAAGCAGGGCTGCTAGTCAGCGCGCGGCGTCAGGCGACCAGCCGACCATCTACCTGATCGCTCTCCGCGACCACACGGTGGTGCAGGCGCTGGGGTATTGGATGGAAGGCAGCACGCTGCATTACGTGAGCGCCGAGCACACGCTGAACCAGGTGAGTATCGATCTGGTGGACCGCGATTTGTCGCAGCGTTTGAACGACGAACGCGGGTTGGAATTCCGGCTGCCGCCGGCCAGATAACCGCAGCCTGCGCGGGTTGCTGAAAAAGCCCTTTCACATGTGCGAACCGCAGGCGTGGGCGCCTGCGCCACACCGGCATCAACAACATAGCTATCCCGGCGCAGGGCGGACTTCAGTCTGCTAGGCTTTTTGGCAACCTGCTACGCGGGCGGATTCGAAAGCAATTGTTTGAGGAACTCGGCGTCGCCTTCCAGAAAATCGTAGTCGATCAGGCGCTCGCGCGGCACCCATAAGATCTGTTCGAAATCCAGGTTCTTCGGCTCGCCTGAAAACTCCGTCACGCTATAGAAAAGAAGCAGGATCGGCCAGCGCCCCTGATATTGGAATTCATAGCGCGCAAGCTCGGAACCAACTTCCGCGCCGATGGCCAGTTCTTCTTGGAGCTCGCGCACCACGGCATTCTCCGGGGTTTCCTCCGGCTCCACTTTGCCGCCCGGAAACTCCCACTTGAGCGGATGCTGGCCAGTTCGCTTGCGCTGGGCAATCAAGATGCGGCCGCCGCGTTCGATTACCGCCGCCACCACGATGGTCACAGATTCTCACGTTGCATAATTGAAGAGAGCCCCCATTGTACAGCGAAGCTTTCCTCGATCACTTCAAAAATCCGCGCCACGTAGGCGAACTGCCGCCCCCGGCGGTGACGGTGGAGATCTCGAATCCCGCGTGCGGCGATATCCTGCGTTTGTCGGCGCGCTTTGAGGACGGACGCGCGGTAGAAGTGGGCTATAAGGTGCGCGGCTGTACGGCGTCGATTGCCAGCGGGTCCGCGCTGACGGAATGGATGCTCGGGAAATCCCGGGCTGAGCTGGCCGCGCTCACCGCGGCTGCCATCGAATCGGCAGTGGGTGGCTTGATTCCGGAATCGAAACACGCCGCCGTGCTGTGCGTGGATGGAGTGAAGGCGCTATTGAAAGCGAAGTGAGCGGGTGGTTCGATGGATACTCCGATGGATGGTTCGATCCGATGCCCATGGCCGTTTGCTGTTAGAATCCTGGTAGATCCTACTTCTTGTTATGCCTGAATTACCGTCGACCCTTGGAGCTCTGAAAAGCAGCAAATTTGGCGAGCGGCACCGGAACGATCCCAAGCTGGGCGAACGGACCGTCAAGAGCGAGCTGCGTGAAAATCTGATCTGCAAGCTGCAGCGTGGTGAGGACCTGTTTCCGGGCGTGGTGGGCTACGAAGACACCGTGGTCCCGCAGATTGTCAACGCCGTCCTCTCGCGTCACAATTTCATCCTGCTGGGACTGCGCGGGCAGGCTAAGACGCGCATTATTCGCATGCTGACTGGGCTTCTGGATGAACAGCTTCCTTACATCGCGGGCTGCGAGATCCGCGACAATCCGTTTCATCCCATCTGCCGCCGCTGCCGCGATCTGATTGCCGAACAGGGCGACAAAACGCATATCGCTTGGCTCAACCGCGACCATCGCTATGTGGAAAAGCTGGCGACCCCGGACGTCACCATCGCCGACATGATCGGCGACATCGATCCCATCAAGGCCGCGCGAGGCGGGCACGAGCTGTCCAATGAAATGACGGTGCACTATGGCCTGCTGCCGCGCGCCAATCGCGGCATATTCGCCATCAACGAATTGCCGGATCTGGCGGGCAAGATCCAAGTGGGATTGTTCAACATCATGCAGGAAGGCGACGTGCAGATCAAAGGCTATCCGGTGCGCCTGCCGCTGGACATCATGCTGGTGTTCACCGCCAATCCGGAAGACTACACCGCGCGCGGCAAAATCATCACGCCGCTCAAGGACCGCATCGGCAGCGAGATTCGCACGCATTATCCGCTGACGGTGGAACAGGGATTGACGATCACCAAGCAGGAATCGTGGGTGGAACGAGGTTCGCCGATCCGGCTGGAGGTTCCCAATTATATTCGCGAGATCGTGGAGCAGCTCGCGTTCCTGGCGCGCGAAGATAAGCGCGTGGACAAGCGCTCCGGCGTCTCGCAGCGGCTGCCGATTTCGGCGCTCGAAAACGTCATCTCCAATGCCGAGCGCCGCGCGCTGAAAGCCGGCGAGGATTTGGCTGTGCCGCGTGTGCTGGACATCTATGCGGCTTTGCCCTCCATCACCGGAAAACTGGAGCTGGAATACGAAGGCGAGCTCAAGGGCGGAGACAACATCGCGCGCGAGTTGATCAAGACGGCTGTCGGCAAGGTGTACACGAATTACTTTGAAGGCGTCAATGTAGCGCAGATCGTGCAGTGGTTCGAGCTGGGCGGGTCTCTCAAGATGGACGAGTCCGTGGATTCGTCGAACATCCTGAAGCAACTCTCGAAGATCCAGGGGCTGCTCGAAAAGACCGGCGCTTTGGGATTGGGAGCGAGCGAACCGGACGCGGTGCGAGCGTCAGCGGCCGAGTTCATTCTGGAAGGTCTGTACGCGCATCGGCGGATCAGCCGCAATGAAGAAGTAGGATTCACGGCGGGCGAGCGGAAGCGGGAGCCACCGGAAGGCAACGAAGGCCGGCGGCCGCCCCGCAAGCAGTTTAATTAAGGAAGCAGGCAGTTCATGAAATGGATTCATTACACCCGTTTCACCGGCGATGACTTCGGACTCAGCTCTGAAGATCTTCTGAAGGCGCTCTCGGATTTCTTCCTGGAAAGCGGCTTCCAGAACCAGTACATGGGCTTCAGCGAGTGGAACCAGCACACGCTGGAGGACTTGAAGAACGCCCTCCAGCGGGCGCTGGAGCAGGGCGACACGTTCGATCCCGAGCAGGCCCAGCGCATCCAAGAAGCGCTCGCCAACATGACGCCCGAGCAGATGGACGATCTGATGAACCGGCTGGTCCAGAAGCTGGTGGACGACGGTTACATCAATACGGATCAGCAGCAAGCCAATGAGACGGGCCCCGGCGGCACGGGAAATGCCGATCGCAAAGTGGACGTCAAGATCACGGACAAATCCATCGATTTCCTCGGATTCAAGACGCTGAAGGATTTGCTGGGCTCGCTCGGGAAATCCAGTTTTGGCGCGCACGATACGCGCGATTTAGCGACGGGCGTGGAGACCAGCGGAGCGGCCAAGCCGTATGAATTTGGCGACACGTTGAACCTGGACATCTCTCAGACTTTGTTTTCCGCGATCCAGCGCGAGGGCTTGAAGGTTCCGCTCAATCTGGAATACGCCGATCTGCACGTGCACCAAGCCGAATATCAGAGCTCCTGCGCCACCGTGCTGATGCTGGATTGCAGCCACAGCATGATTCTGTACGGCGAGGATCGCTTCACTCCGGCCAAGAAGGTGGCGCTGGCATTGGCGCACTTGATTCGTACCCAATATCCGGGCGACAGTTTGCGCTGCGTGCTGTTTCACGATTCCGCCGAGGAATTGCGGCTGGCGGACCTGGCGCGGGTGCAGGTGGGCCCGTATTACACGAACACGCGCGACGGCCTGATCCTGGCGCAGCGGCTGCTGAACCAGGAAAAAAAGGACATGAAGCAGATCATCATGATCACCGACGGAAAGCCGTCGGCGCTGACGCTGGAAGACGGGCGCATGTATCGGAATGCTTTTGGGCTCGACCCGCTGGTGATCAGCCGCACGCTGGAAGAAGTCGGGCGCTGCAAGAAGCAGGGCATTCTGATCAACACGTTCATGCTCGCTAGCGATTTTGGGCTGGTGAACTTCGTCCAGAAGGTGACCGAGCTTTGCCGCGGCAAGGCTTATTTCACCACTCCGTATAATCTGGGGCAGTATTTGCTGATGGATTATATGAATCGCAAGACGCGCACCATTCATTAGGCACGGCGTTCGTGAAAGCATCCGCCATTTTTGACGAGGCACTCCTGCCGGTAGTGTCGAACCGTTTGTTCGTGTTCGACATGGATGGCACCTTGCTGATGAAGACCACGGCGTGTATCGAAATCGCGAAGGTGTCGGGCACGCTGGACCAGCTTCATCGCTTGGAATATAGGTTTGCGTCCGGCGAAATCGACGCGTTTCGTTTTGCCCAAAACATCGGCGCGCTGTGGGGGATGGTGGACGAACAAGTTGTTCGAAAGGCGTTTGACGCAACGCCCAAGCTCACCAACATAGAAGCCGTCACCAGTCTGATACGGCGAGGCGGCGGGAAATCCTGTCTGATCACCATGTCTCCCGACTTCTATGCAAACTTGTTCTACGAATATGGGTTTGATTTCATCGGCGCCTCTCGATTTCCGAGGAGCTCGGATGAAGAGATAAAACGGGAACATATTTTGAATCCCCGGGATAAAGCCAGGATCGTGGAACGATGGTGCAGCCAGCTCGGTTTTGAGCTGAATCAATGCGTCGCTTTTGGCGATTCCATGTCGGACTATCCCTTATTCCAGGAACTGGAACACACTGTTTCGATCAACGGCGATGCGAGACTCAGAGAGCTGGCTCGACACCACTATGAGGGGTCGGACCTGCACGATGCTTTTTTAGCGATTTGTGGCTCTTTGGCAAAAACCCAGTGAAAGGCGTGAGTGAATATGTACAGCGACGATCCGGTAGAGGTTTATCGCAATGAAGTTTGCAAGGTTCCGCCCTTGAGCCACGAGCAGGAAGTGGAATGCATCCGGCACATTCGTGCCCGGGACGAGCAGGCGGAACTTGCCAGGATGCAACTGGTGGAAGCCAATTTGGGTTTGGTGATCTCTATCGCGGAGAAACACCGGAGCGTTCATATTCACATTTTGGACTTAACTCAGAAGGGCAATGACGCTTTGATGGCCGCGGTTCAGCCCTTCGCGGATAGCGGCGCCGAAGGCTTCTCCGCCTACGCTGCGCCATTAATTGACCGAGCTCTCGATCATGCCGTGGCTACCAGCCAGGCGCCCGCCGACACCGGCGCATAAACGTTGATTGGTGCCGGTCGGCGCTGGTCGCCTGAGCCCGGCGGACCGCGCGACTCCGCGGGGCTGAAGCCGCTCGGCTTGCCTCAGATGAAAAGGCATTTCAGTGGGTCAGGCGTGCGCGATGCAAACCAACGACGGGGCCCGGCGTAGCACGCAATCCATGGCGGCTTGCGCTGTCTCGGGATCGAGTGCCGCAAAGGTCTCGTCCAGAACCATGAGGTCCGCCCGTTGCAGCAGCGCGCGCGCCAGGTAGACCCGGCTCTTCTCGCCGTTGGATAATTGCCAGCCGGTCTCGCCCACCATCTGCATCAGCCCCGCCGGCATCGAATCGAGCAAGGGGCCAAGCCCCAATTCGCGGCAAATTTGTTCGGCCTCGCGCAGATCCTTGGTGTCCGGAGGCCACTCGCGGCCCATCAACAGATTGAAGGCCAGGCTGCTTGCCAGCGTGTAATTTTCGTGAAATTGCGGCGCCGAGACAACGCGCCTTCGCCACTCCCGGCCTCCCAGCGTTTTGCGATCGATGCCCCGCAGGAAAAGCAGTCCCGATTCCGGCACTCGAAATCCGCTCGCCAGCGACCCCCCAGGTGGATTTGCCGCTTCCCGAAGCGCCCTGCACCAGCACGCGGTCGCGCTCCTCGATTGCTACGGTGGCGTGCGTCACCGCGCTGGCAGAACGTCCGGGATAGCGATACGACACATCGCGCATGGCAAGCAGAGGACGCGAGGAAGGGCTGGCCATGGCCACCGCGATGGCGGGATCGCCGGGCGTCTCAACTTTTTTGGACGCGGCGAGAAGATCGCGCACCCGTTCGAGCGAAATGGCGGCGCCGGACAAACTTGCCAGCGACGCACCCAGCGCTCGCAGAGAATTGTGCGCCAGCAATATCCCACCGAGCTGCGCCGTAAGAAAGGCCGCGCTCACCGATTCGGTAACGACGCCATGCGCCATGGCTGCAATTCCGGCCATCAACCAGGCCTTTGGCAGAACACCGACAAACACAGCCGCGAGACGATCCACATTTCGCGACCGCTCCACGTAACCTGCCAGCGACCCGTCTTCGCCGCGGTGCCAATTCTCGGCCGGCTGTTGCGCGATGCGCGTCCGGTGGCCGGCCATGCGCTCGCTGGTGTCGCTGGTCAGGTTCACGCGCGCCGCCGTCCATTCGCGGCGCCGCCGATAATACATCCAGCCCAGCACCAGCGTAAGCGCGATCCACGCGGCCAGCAGGATCGCGATCCAAGGGGCATCCGCTCCCAGCACCAGCAACGCAGCGGCCGCCAGCAACTGCAACAGCGCGATCAGGCCCGTCAAGCCGCCGGTGAGCGCCAGGGTATGCAATGCTTCGGTGTCCAATACGCGGCCGAGCAGTTGCCCCGCGCCTTGTCCGCGCACATCTTCGGGATCCAGCCGGAACGATCCTTCGAGGAGCATGCGCATCATCAACCAACTGCTGGTAATCGCGAGCTTGGCCTGGTTCCAGGCCGCCAGCGTGTGCAGCGGCGCAATGGTGAGCAATACCAGGCCCCAGGCCAGCAGCCAGCCCATGTCGAATCGCCCGGCCAGCGCCCAACGGCCGGCTAAAATCCAGGCAACGATCCAAAGCGTATATTCCAGTGCATTGGCGCCGAGGAAAATTCCCACTTGCTTTCCGATGCCGGCCTGCCGCAACTGCTGGAACAAACCGGCTGATGGCGGGAGGGCCAAGAGCCACACTTCGGCCAGCGGAACGTTTCCCAGCCGTTCTTCGAGCATCGCGTCGAAAACCCGGCCGCGTGCTTTACCCGTCACGCCCGCCCCGTGGAGAATCCTGCCCAGCCCTTCCGCCAGGCCTTTCTCCAGTTGTTCGGCGAGCGCACTTCGGATCTCCCTGCTGTCTGCGCGAACCGTATTGAGCGCGGGCGTGATGCAACGGGACTCCAGCACCGCCAGCACGCGAAGTTCATCGCCCACTCGAATCTGGAGCAGCGCGGGACCCGATCGCAACAAAGCTCCCAAGGTTCCGTAGGAGGCGGCGGCGGGCTCCGCTTCGATATCCAGGCAAGCGGCCGCGGCGCGAATCCAGGTTCTGGCTGCAGCGCGATCTCGTGCCGGAAGCAAACCCGGCGGGTCCGGCAGTTCCGCGCGCCGATGTCTGAGACCCGCGCGGGCAGCCAACTCTTGCATGGCTTCGCCCGCCCGCGCTATGGGCCAGGAGCATGCGGCAAGGTCGATCATGCAATCCGCTCCTCGCCGGCTAACGACGCCGCCGCTGCTCGCGACGCGGGTGCGGCCCCTTCCTTCAATACGCCATCTTCCATATCCAACCGCCGCCACTCGGCACTGTGAAACCAGCGGCGCTTGAGTTCGCTTTCTTCGTTCACCATCGCGCGATAGCGCGACTCGGGCCGGCGCAGCAGCTCGGCGGGAACGCCATCTTCCACAATGGCGCCGCCGTCCATCACAAGCACGCGATCCATCGCTTGCGCCTCAGCCACATCGTGAGTAATCCAGAGGAGGGTGGCATTGCGCCACACGTGGCGAACCGTCCGCACCAAGCTGCGCCGCGTCCCGGCATCCAAGCCACGGAATGGCTCATCCAGGATGGCGAGCCGCACTCCCGGACGCGGCAGCGCCCGCCCCACCCGCACGCGTTGTCCTTCGCCGCCGGAGACCAGCGCACCGCCTTCGCCCAAGATGGTTTGCAAACCATCCGGCAGCTTCTCGAGCATGGAGCTGAAGTCTACCCGATCGAGAACGTCCGCCATGGAGATGGCCGATGCGCCCGTTACTCCGTATCGCAGATTATCGAGCAGCGAGCGATTCCAGATCTGCACGGTTGGATCGATCCACGCGGTGTGACGGCGCAGGCTCTCCAGGCTGGCGCCGGAAAGTTCGGCGCCATCGACCAGCAAGATCCCGCTGGATGGCTTGCGCCAGCCCAAAAGCAATCCCGCTAAGCTCGATTTCCCCGCCCCCGATCTGCCTATGATCGCGACATGACTGCCGGGCGCGATTTCGAGCGTGATGTCCCGCACCAATGCATGCCCCGCAGCTTGCGCGGTGACTCCGCGCATCAAGATCCGCGCTCCGGAATGTTCCAGAAGCGGGGTTCCCGATAAAGGCGCGGCGGCGGATTCTTGCGCTGCGGGCTGCTGCTCCTCTTCCATGGCAGTGAGCGGCTCCAATACGCGCAGCGCGATGTTGCGATGCAGCGGATATTGGCAGGCCATGGTTGCAAGGTCGCTGCCGATAGCTGGAATATTCAAGCCCCAATACGCCAGCAAGAGCACCGCGGCAGAATCCGGATGATGGGCGACGTGCATCACCACCAGCCACGCCGCCCATCCGAATCCCAGCGCCATTTGAACCGCGCTCAAGGCGATGACGGTTTTTTGCGTGCTGAAACTGGCATCCGCCCAGCGTTCCAACAAGCCGCGATGCTCGGCGCGCACCGCTGCATCCGCGACGTGCGTTCGGATGGGAGCCAGGCCCAGCAGCGAGTCCAGATAAAAGCGGCTGAGCGCGCCCATATGGGTGCGGACTCTCAGCTCCTGCTCGCCGAGCAACGGCTGAACCGCCAGCGGCAACCCGACCGCGGTTAGGACCGAAAGTACAACTACCGGCCACAGCGAGCGATCGATCCACACTACCGCCGCAGCGGTCAGCACCAATTGAAACGCGGAGTACAGCAGTTGCCCGCCGAGCGCCGGCAAGGCCCGCAAATTGTAAATGTTGTGACTGCGCTCCGCCATATCGGAGGTGAGGCGGCTTTGGAAATACGGTTCCGCGATCTTGGGAAGCTTCGCAAAAAACAGCTCGCGGAAGCGCGCTTCCAGACGCCGGCCCATTCCGATCAAAGCGGAGATAGACAAGAACTCGGTTGCCAGCAGAATGCCCAATAGCGCGAGGATCGCGAGAATTCCGCTCAGCCTCTGCCCGCGCGCCGCCAGTTCGGCCCCGCCGCTGATCAGCGCTTTGAACAGCAGCGCCTGAAGCACCACTCCCGCCGAGGCGAACAACAGTGTTCCGGCAGCCATGCCGGGCGTCCAGGCGCCATCGCGCAGCAGCAATTGCCACAGCGTTCGCGCCGGGTGAGGGGGGGCCTGGCAAACGGCGGCGCGGATCTCCGGCGGAAGGACATCGCGATCCACCGGCTGGGCGCTCAGCCCTTTCACTCGCACCAGCACGGCTCCGCGGAAAGCGACCTGATCCGCGCCTGTCTTCCGCACCGTCCAATATTCTGGAGGAATCCATTGCTGCGCCTCTTCGGGAGTTTCCAGGGCCCGGCGAAAAGTGCTTGCCAGCACTCGTTCCACTTCCGAACCTGACGCAAACGCCTTCTTGCGCGCGAGCGACTGAAACATGCGAATGGTGGCGTCCAGTGCGGCCGCGGTTTTCCACGTCCGGTCCGCCATTGCCAGCCCGAGCAGATAGGACGCTCTGACCTGGCTAATCCCCAGCCCCGTCAAGCGGCTGCGCAAAGCATCCCCGAACTCTTTCCCGCCGGCCCACTCGCGCCAGGCTTCGGCGGAAACGGTCATTTCGTGGATGTACAGTTCTCTCGCAATCTCATCGATCGCCGCCCAGCGCCGGCCCAGCATCGGATCCATCATCTGCACCTTGCCGGCGATTCTGCGCCACAGCACCACGAAATGCGTGAAGCCGCTGGGCAGGCGCACCACCGCGATAGCCGGGAGAGCGCCGGCTTCCGGAATCGCTACGTGATCGGGAGGAACCACGATTTGTTCCGCCTCCAGCCCTAAGCGGTTGGCGAGTTGTTCCATGGTGTCGATGGAGGTGCCGTCCACTGAAGTCTGGCAGGCCTCTCGCAAGCGGCCATAGCTGGCCGGCAGTCCGAAGCCCGCGAGCAAGGCAGCAAGACAGGCCGGCCCGCAATCCACAGCTGAGGTCTGCACAATTTCGGGAATGAGCAGGCGGCGGGACATGATTAACGATTGCCGGGCTCGCTTGACGCGACTTGGTTGGTTGCGGTTTGCGCAGCAGCCCCAGCCAGATATCCGCCGGCTTTGCGCAGCAGATAAGACGCGGGCGAGATGCGATCTACTTCCACGTCCAGTTCCCCCGGCAATCCGTGCTGCAAAGGGATTCGTGGATTCGGCTGCAGCGCCAGATCCACTTGAACTCTTCCGTCGCGGACTTCATTTCCCACGCTCACGACATGCGCGATGATGGGTCCGTATTCGGCGGCGGGAAAACCGTCCAGCCGCAGCCAGGCCTTTTGTCCTTTTCTGACGCGGCCAATGGCTTCGCTAGGCGGAAACCCGGCCACCACTCGCAGCAGCCCGTTCGGGACGATGGCCGCCAAACGATCCCCTTCCCGTACGAAAGAGCCGGCCCGCAGCGGCGCAACTTCTCCCAAGCGGCCGTCGCCGGAAGCAATAATCTGGTGCGCGCCCAATTCGTGCTGCAATTGCTCCAGCGTGCTTTCCGAAGCAGCCAGTTCACCCTCAATCTCCGCGATTTCTTTATTGAGCGCCTGGATTCGAAGTTTTCGCTCGCCGCCCTGCATGGCCTGTTGCCGCCTGGCCTTAGCCACGGCTTGGCGCGCCGCTAATAATTCCGAAGATTTTTCTTTGAATTCCACCTGGGCGCGCTCGGCATCCATTTTCGACGCCAAGCCGTTCTGGAGCAGCATCGCCTTCTGGTCCGCTTCCTTGCGGCTCAACCCGGCGGCGTCCTGCGCTTTGGAGAGATCGGCGAGTGCTTCTTGAGTAGTGGCATCGCCCGCGCCCCGCTCCGACAGCAGGGTGGCTTGCTCCGTGGCGATCTGCTCGCGCAAATTGGAAACCTGCATCTCCAGCGCGTCGTGGTGAGACTTTTCCTGATCCACACGCAATTGTTGCGGCTCCGCTTCCAGTTCCACTAACACGCTTCCGCGCCTCACTTCGCCCCCCAGGACGAGATGGCTTTTCACCACGCGGCCGGAGATGGGCGCCTGCACGATGAAAGCGGTCTGCGCCACTTCCACGCGCGCCTGATCCGTGGAGGCATACACGCTAATGCGCGAAAGATACATCCACGCGCCCCACAACACCATCAGCACGGATGGAATTAATAGCAGCCAAGCCTGCCGGCCAGTGCGATCGCGAGCAATTTGTTGATGAGTAGAACGAAATAGATCTGACATCTTAGGAAGTCGTTCCCACAATAGTCCGCTAAAAACAATCAAAGCGCACGGGCGTTCACCGAAGCGAGCGCTCGTGCGCACTGAAAGTTGTGCTAGCTTTTTACAGGCAAATGCTGATGCAGACGTTGATATCGACGCTGAGATCCAACCCGCCGCATGACTTTTCGCAGGAGCTCTGACATCCGCCTGCGGCCTTTACTGAAGTTTGAGCTTTCATTGAGTTTCTCCTTTTTGAGTTTTGAGTTAGTCCTGCTGGTCAGACCGCGGCCAGCAGTTACCACTTACTTTGTGTCGCTAGGCCCCCGAGCCCCGTGCCTTCCCAAGTGACCTTGGTTGTTGCCCGATTGCCCACGCTCAACGGGCTCCACTGTGGCAATTTGCGGTCCAGCGCTTCGGTTCCCAGTGTTGCGGAAAGGATTCTACGCATTAAATGCGTACTATGCCGGTACTTTAGGCCTGACAGTACTTACAGGTGAATTAGGTCCACTTAACGTATGCTATTGGACGGACAAACTTCCTTAGTACCTGCAAGTTTTACCGAACGCCCGACACTTTTCATTGTTCTGTAATTCGCATTTGTCACGTAGTTTCTCACGCCAGTACTAACTGGTGTCACATCGGCGGTGGCGTCTGGCGTAAAAAGCCCGGCTCTCGTCGGCGAATCAAATCTCGAGCGGTTTATGATGCGGACTTTTCGTGTGTATGTTTTTCGTTTCATGCCCAATTCAGATGCAGGACCCGCAACCTTCCAGCGTGACTATTTGTCAGATCTCAGCAACGGATCCAGGCTGCGAAGGAAGATAGTCCAGCATGGTGCCCCGGCTCGGTGTTCGGCCGGCGTCTTGAAGTGGACATTTCGACTGCCGTCAGAGCGAGCGGCGGCCTCTATGCGGCCTAACACGAACAATCTATTCTTGACCGCCTTCCGCAGGTCAGACTGCTGGCCCAAAAGCTTCACCGGCGCTGTCCGGCCAACGTGCTCGTCGCCTGGATTGCCTGAAGGCCGCTATCTGCCCTCACCGGGCACAGCGGCGCCCGTCAGCTCCGCTAACGCGGCACGAAGTTCCTTTAGTTTGGGTGGCTTGTTCAGCACACGGTCGACGTTAGCCGGCACATCGCCCTCCGCCACCAGCCGCTGACCCCAGCCTGTCAGCAGAATCACCGGCGTGGACGGTGAGTCGCTCTTGATGGCGGTCGCCACCTTGCGTCCGTCGACGTGTGGCATCCCGAGATCGGTGATGACCACCGCGAAGTGCTCGTTGCGCTGCTCCGCCGCGCGGAAGGTGTCGATGCCCTCCTGCCCGCCATTGGCCGTAACCACGGCGTGCCCATCCGCTTCCAACGCATCGCGCAGCGACTTAATGAGCAGCGGATCGTCATCCACGCTCAGAATGCGCAGGCGCGGCGGCATCGCGGCGGTTATGGGCGACTGAGCGTCGCCGGCGCTCGCTACCGCAACCGGGAACCGAAGGCGTACGGTGGTTCCTACGCCAATGGCGCTTTCCATTTCGATGTCCGCATTGTGCCGCCGCGTGACGCCGTACACCATCGCGAGACCAAGGCCCGTGCCCCGCTCGCCTTTGGTGGTAAAGAACGGTTCCAGGCAGCGGCGCTGGGTGGCTTCGTCCATGCCATTACCCGTATCGGTGACTTCAACGTCCACGGTACCGGAATTCTCCGCCTTCGTGGTCCGAATGGTCAGCGTCCCGCCCTCCGGCATGGCATCCACGGCATTGAACACCAGATTGATTAAGGCCTCGCGGATTTCGCTCTCAATGCCCGCGATTGGAGGAAGAGTTGGTCCTAATTCCACTTGCAGGTTCACCACGATTCCGCGCTGCTGTGGCATGTCGAACCAGCGCGCGCGAGTCAGGTCGATCACTTGTTGTACCAGAATGCTTAGGTCCACGGGCGAGAGGACCAATTGCGATTCCTGGTGGCGATAGAACTCGCGCATGCGGGCTACCGTATGGGCCACGTCGCCGATGGCCCGCTGAGTTGTCTCCAGATATTCACGGGTTCGCTTGGAAAGATTGGTCTCCTGTTCCAGCAACATTTCTGTGTAGAGCGCCACGGGCGAAATAGCATTGTTGATGTCATGCGCAATTCCGCTCGCCATCTGTCCCAGCGCACGCAGCCGTTCCTGTTGCATCACGGCCTGTTGAGTTTGCCGCAGGTCGTCATAAGCCTGCTGCAGGGCGTTGTAGACCTCCGATTGATGAGACGCCAGCGCGACATGCTCGCTGAGCTGTTGCAGGAATTCGCATTCACCGCTGCTGAAGCTGTTGGGCTCGCGGCGGGCGGCCACTAATATTCCAAACACCTGGCTTTCAAACAATAACGGTGCCGCCACGAACGCACGCAATCCGCTGCGCGCCAGGCGTTGCGGAAAAGGAAAGTCAATCTGGCTGACATCCTGCTCGTACACCAATTTCCCGCGAACACACTGCGACATGCCGTTCTGATCGATGCCGATGTGAGCTTGCTGGGTCATAGCCAATTCCATGGCTAATGCTTCGCTGCGCACTCCCACGCAATTGACCACCACTTCGGCCGCGTGCGGGTCGTACAAACAGACGCATCCGAAATCGATCGGTAAGCTTTCTTCCAGGCTGCGAATCACCACTTGAAAGATGCTGCGCAGATCCTGGCGCTCGGCGATCGCGCGGGTGATTTGTCCCAGCAGATTCAGGCGCTCCAATTGAGTCTGCAGCTTCTGTTCCGCTACTTTGCGATAAGTGACATCCCGCGAACTGCCGAGAAAGCTGACGGCGCGCCCGGCCTCGTCCTGGAGAACTTTCCCGCGGCACCATACCCATCGAATGCTTCCATCCGGCTGCTTGATCCGGCACTCGAATTCGCACACTCCGCCTTGGTTCACAGCCGTTTGGAACTTCTCCTCCACTGCCGGCCGGTCTTCCGGAAGCACGTTTTCGAAAAGCTGATCTCGTGTGGCTGCGCCATGCCCGGCATCGTAGCCGAGAATTTGATCGTGGCGAGCAGAGCGGTCCACGCGTCCCGTGATCAGATCCAGATCCCATCGGCCGATGCCCGCCGCCTCCAGCGCCAGATCCACGCGCTCTTCGCTCCGCCGCAATGCTTCTTCGGTGCGCTTGCGCTCGGCAATTTCCAGCTCCAGCTCTCTGGTTCGGCTCTGCACCCGGCGATCCAGCTCTTCGTTCGCATCGCGCAGTTGCTGGCGTTTGTTCCGCTGGGACTGCGCCACCAGGCTCACCAGCAGCGATACTCCGATCAAGAGCGCCAGGCGGCTGGGATCGGTGCTACGCACGTGGAAACCCGGAGTGGCCAGCAACGGAATGCCGACCATGGTGATCAGGCACGTCATCGCACCCGGCACGTAGCCGCCAAACCACGCCGTTGCCAAAATCGCAAACAGGAAAAAGAAGATATAAGGGAAGTCGACATTCTTCGGAACAAACAACGCAATTGTGGCTTGAATACCGATCGCCACCAGCAATGTGACGAAGGGCAGAAGGTAACGGACAATGGGACCGGGCCGAATGAACAGAGTGTCGATGATGCGCGTGAGTAATCTGGGTAAGCGCATGGGCTAAAACTCCAGACGTGCGCCCAGCTGAATCTCACGGCCGGGCAGCGAGGATGTAATCGTGCCAAATGCCGGCGAATCGATGGAGTTCACTGGAACACCGAGATTGGTGTGATTCAGCGTGTTGAAGAACTCCGACCGGATCTGAAGGCGCCGGGTTTCGGCGGATCCCCAGGGAAACGATTTGGACATCGCGATGTCGATGTTATTGACTCCGGGCGCGCGCAGGATATCGCGGCCTGCGTCGCCATATTCGGGTGTGGAGGGGATCACAAACGCGGACGTATCGAACCATTGATTGATGGACTGCTGGCCGGAGGGCAGCGCGCCGCTCGCAATGCGGTTCGGGCGGCAGTTATTGCCTTGCGCATTTACGTCAGCGCAGGACATCAGTATGCTGAATGGCGTCCCGCTTTGCGCGGTGAAGATGCCGCTCAATTGCCAGCCGCCGAGAGCGTAATTCACCAGTTCGCGGGCGCGCGATCGCTCCGCTGGACCGCGACCGAAAGGAATTTCCCAAACGGCGCTTCCCACGAAAACCTGCGGACGATCGAAGCTGGAGAGTCCGCGATCCAGGCCCGGGTTGAGCGGATCCTGCGGGTATTGGCCGCTGGCGATGACGGTGTCCGTACCGTTGCTTTGGTCATCGATCGATTTCGACCACGTGTAGGAACCCAGGAAATAGAGGCCGCCTGAGAAGCGCTTTTCGATCCTGGACTGCAGCCCGTGATAGATAGAGTGAGCGCTGTTGGAAAGCTCGCGGATCTCGCCGAGCGCCGGACCATAGGGCTGGCGCGTCGTGGGGTCGGTGGCGCCAGGCAACGCTGCGTTAATGTCTGACGCCGTCAGCAGCCGGTTACCGCTGGTACCGACGTATCCCACCTCAAACATCAAAGCGGGATTGATGGCCCGTTGTACGGTGAAGCTCCACGTCTCGGAATATTGATTGCCGTCGGTGGGGACGATATAGCGCTGGTTACCCGTGGGCGCGGCGGGCGAGGGCATCACCAGGCCAGGCAGCGTGCTGCTCAGCTTGTAGGTGGGCGCGCTGAAGGGAAACTGGGTAATATTGCCGAGATCATAAAACGGGACGTTGAACTCGTTGCTGTTGAGCGCTCCCGCCGCTCCGTACGGATCGATGAATCCGATGCCGTATCCAGCACGAATCACGGTTTTGTCATTCGCAGAATAAGCCAGGCCCACGCGCGGCGCCAGGTCTTTATAGTCCGTATTCACCAGCCTCTGACTGGTGTCCTGACCCGCGATCAGCATGGTTCCAGTCGCCGGATCGAAGTTCGAGAGCCGGTTATGCATTTCTCGCGGGTAGGGCATGATGTCGTAGCGAGCGCCGAGATTGATGGTGAGTTTGCGCGTGAGTTTGATGTCGTCCTGCGCAAAGAATCCCACGCGATAGGAAATCAGCCCTACCAGGCCGGGCGGAAATTCGTCGCGCAGTATTTGATAGGGCGCGCCTACCAGGAAACTGGCAAACGCATTGCCGCCGGGCGTTCCAACCAGGGAACTGGTCGAAAGATTCAAGAAGGTGTACAGGCCGCGGCCATAAACCAGATAACCCGTGCTGCCCATCTCATGCTGGTAGTCGATTCCCACGTGAATAACGTGGCGACCCTTTACCCAAGTGATCTTGTCGCTGGCATTCCAGGCCGTCGTATTGAGCTCTAGCGGAGTGAGCAAACTGTCGCCGATGTCAAACAGGCCGGCCACGTCCAAGTTCGACAATCCGGAAGTCTGCGGACTCATGTTGATGCCCGGAATGCCAAATTGCTGCGAGAGATTTTGACCGTAATCCTCTTGTGTGAGGTCCGTGGTTTGGCGATTCAATCCGACCCGGATTTCGTTCAGCAACGTGGGGCTAACCGTGTAGGTGTAACCGAGCCCCGCGTTCTGATTGCGCGCCCGAGTGGGTCCCGCGCCCTCAATCGTTCCGCCTAAGGGAGGCCCAAATAGGGAGGGGACCTGCGCGCCCGTATTCTGGAACGACTCGCGCGCGAAAAGATTACTGTTCGTCGAGAATTGATGGTCCACCCGAACATCGAAGGACTCCACATTTGACGTGTCCACGCGCGTCACTGCGTAGTTGTTGAACGCCAGCGGATTCCCGAAGGCATCGAATTGGTTGGGCAGCGGCAGCAAGGAGGTGATTTTCACGGCGGCCGGATCGAGCACGCTGGCCGGGATGATGTTGTTCGGAAACGGCGAGCGCGCGAACGAAGAACCAAACGGATTGTATACGATGGTGCCGCCCGGACCGAGCAACGCGGAGAAATTCCCGCCGCGCTGGCTGCTCAGCGGCACGCTGGTAACCATGGGTTGCGCGCTGTGAGTGACGGTGCCCTGGTAATCGGCGAAGAAGAAGGTTTTGTTGCGACGGATGGGCCCGCCCATCGATCCGCCGAATTGGTTATAGCGCAGCGCATTCTTGGGCTGGCCGGTTTGATTAGAGAAAAAGTCGGCTGCGTCCAGCGCATCGTTCCGAAAGAATTCGAACAGCGATCCGTGCCAATTGTTGGTACCGGATTTCGACTGCAGGTTAATCACGCCGCCGGCGACGTTGCCGTATTCGGCGGAGTACGCTCCGGCCTGCACCGAAAACTCGCGAACGTCTTCCAGAGGAATATCAAAGTCGTTCCCGCGGCCTTCCGCTGATGACGTCGTGGAAATGCCATCCACCATGTAAAGATTTGCCTTGGTCCGCTGCCCGTCGATATTCACCGGATTGGGCGAGCCCGATTCGCCGGGCGCTCCCGGATTCACACCCGCGCTCAGGTCGATCAATTGCTGCCAGCTCCGGCCATTCAACGGAATTTCGGAAACCTGTTTGCTGACGATGACCTGCGAAACATCGGCGCTCTCAGTAGAAAGCAATTGCGTTCCGGAAGCTTCCACTTGAACCGACTGGGATGCCGCACCGATATTCAGCGCGAAATCGACGCGCACGGTCTGGTTCACTTCCAGCGTCACCGGTCCGAATTCCTCGGTCTCAAAGCCCGGCTTGGCAGCGCTCAACGTATACGAACCGGGAATCACGGTAGGGCTTACAAAAAGCCCATCGTCATTGGACTCCACGGTCACTTCTGTGCCGTTGTCGTTGGATCGAACCACCACTTTGGCTTGCGGCACCAGCGCGCTGGATGGATCGCGCACTTCGCCTCGAAATACGCCGCCGGAAGTCTGGGCATAGGCAGCGCTGCCGATCAGCGCGGCAGTGACGAACACTTTTCTGGCAATCGAAAGACAGCCGATCATTGGAGCCTTTCTTATCTCCCATGGGTGTATCACCCGCGAGGCAATGGTGTTTTAGGGCATTCCTCTTATCGGCTGCGTCTTTGTCACGCTTTAATGGACGGTAAACGCCATACCTCTATAAAGAACCAGGCCGAAAACGTCGATCCCTATTACACGTAATCTAAGAGGAATAGCCGGGATATAGCCTGCAATCAGCGGGTGGGGGTGGTGACAGGAAGGATTAGGACTTGAGAGTCGTGAACCTCACGGATTCCCGCATTCTGATCGTTGACGATCAAACTGCGAACCTTCAAGTACTAGCCGCTGTGCTCGAATTTGCGGGTTACACCAACGTTACCTGCCTGAGCGACTCGCGCAACATTATTCAAGTATTCCAAGAGGTCCGGCCCGACCTGATCTTGCTCGACCTCCATATGCCGCACGTCGACGGCCTCGCTGCCATGGATCAACTGGCGGCGGTGATCCCGCAGGATGATTATTTGCCAATCCTGGTGCTGACCGGCGACAACACCTCCGAGGCCAAGGAGAAGGCGCTGTCGCACGGCGCCCATGACTTCCTCTCCAAGCCTCTCAACCGGACCGAGGTGCAGCTCCGGGTGAAGAATTTGCTGGAGACTCGCCATCTTCATCTTCAACTGAAGTCCCAGAATGCATCGTTAGAACAGCAGGTACGAGAGAGAACCGAGCTGGCCGACGAACTCGGGAGAACCAACCAGAAGTTGCGCGATACGCAGGCGCACCTGATTCATTCCGAAAAAATGTCCGGGCTAGGACAGCTGGTGGCGGGCATCGCTCACGAAATCAATAACCCGCTGTCTTTCGTGATCAACAACATCTTCATTGTGCAGGAATCGCTGGAAAAACTGGCCGCCCAGAGCGACGAACTGCCGCCCAGCGCATCGGAGAGGGTTGGCAAGATGCGGGCGCGAATAGGCGACGCTCACTTGGGCGCAACGCGAGTGAAGGAGCTGGTTTCCAAACTGCGTACTTTTTCCAGGCTGGACGAAGGCACCGTTAAGACCATCAACATCCACGAAAGCATCGAATCGGTCCTTCTGTTTTTGCGGCACAAGATGGAAGGCCGGATTGAAGTGGAACGCCGCTACGGAGACGTGCAGATGCTCACCTGCCTGGCGGGCGAGTTGAACCAGGTGCTCATGAATATTGTCGCCAATGCCATCGACGCCATTGAAGGACCGGGACGCATCACCCTCGCCACCGAACAGCAGGACGGGCAATTCGTGATTCGTGTCCGCGATACCGGAAAAGGAATACCCGAGGATATCCGCAACAGAGTCTTCGAGCCGTTTTTCACCACCAAGCCGGTCGGGAAAGGCACCGGGCTGGGGCTCGCCGTTTCTTACGGAATTATGAAGGCGCATCGCGGCTCCATGGAGTTTTCAAGCAGAACCGGCGAAGGCACGGAGTTCACCTTGAAGATCCCCACCGAATTGAGCAGCCAGGCATGACCGAGCAGCCCTATAAGCCAAAGGTGCTGGTGGTGGACGACGAGCCGCAGATTCTGGAATCGATCCACGCCCTGCTGGAAGATGATTTCGACGTCGTCACCAGCAACGATGCGAGCAGCGCGGTGGAGTTTCTCAAGGACGCTCAGATCGCCGTCATTCTGGCCGACCAGAGAATGCCCAAGCTGACCGGCGGCGAGTTCCTGGCGAAAGCGCGGGAAGTCTCCGATGCCACGCGCATTCTCATCACCGGCTACATGGACATCGATGCTTTGATTCGAGCCGTCAATGACGGCCAGATCCATTCCTATATCCCCAAGCCCTGGGAGCCGGCCAATCTGAAGGTCACGGTGCTGAAGGCCGCCACATACTCGAAAGAGCTAAGCCAGCGAAAAAAGGCGGCCGAAATTGTCGACCAGCAACAAAAGGCGCTGGCACGTTCCGAAGCAGCCTACCGGCAGCAGACGAAAATCCTGCGATCTGTGCTGGACAGCATGAGCGACGGCGTTCTGGTGGCCAATGAAGAAGGGAAAATGTTACTGCTCAACCCTGCCGCTGAGCAAATGGTTGGCGTGGAAGCCGCGGAAACGCCTCAATCGGAGTGGAGCAAGCGTTACGGAGTTTATCGGCCCGGAACCGCATCGCTCTATCCGGCCGAGGAGTTGCCTTTGGCGCGGGCCATGCGGGGCGAAACCGCGGACGGAATTGAGCTCTACGTGCGTAACGCATCCAAGCCGGATGGCATGTTTGTGAGCGTCAGCGTGCGGCCTCTCAAAGATGATCGCGGCGACATCAAGGGCGGCGTGGCCGTGGTCCGCGACGTCACACTGGCGAAGTCGGCTGAAGCTATGTTGCGTCAAGCCAAGGAAGAGGCCGAGCGGGCCAATCGCGCCAAGAGCGAATTCCTTTCGCGCATGAGCCACGAGCTGCGCACGCCGCTCAATTCGATACTGGGCTTTGCGCAATTACTCGCGCTTGCCGACTTGGCGGTCCAAAATCAGAACAACGTGCAGCAGATTCTGAAGGGCGGCTACCATCTGCTCCAGTTGATTAACGAAGTGCTGGATCTGGCGCGCATCGAAGCGGGCCGGCTCAGTCTTTCGCCGGAGCCGGTTCAGATTAAGGACGCGCTGACGGAAGCCCTGGATCTGGTGCGGCCCATCGCGAGTTCACAAAATGTCACGCTGAGCGCGGATTTTTCCGCGCACGGCGAGCGCTACGTCCATGCCGATCGCCAGCGCCTCAAACAAGTGCTGCTGAATCTCCTTTCCAATGCCATCAAGTTCAATCGCAGTAACGGGCTGGTGGTGCTGAGTTGCCAGGATACCCCGGACCATCGTCTGCGGATCGAGATTGCGGACACCGGCTCGGGCATCGACCAGGAAGGCCTCAAGAAGATTTTCACTCCGTTTGAGCGCCTGGGCGCGGATCGGAACGCGGTGGGAGGAACGGGCTTGGGTCTGGCGCTGTCAAAACGCATGGTCGAAGCTATGGGCGGAACTATCGGAGTGGATAGCACGTTGGGAGTGGGAAGCCGGTTCCACTTTGAGCTGTCGCTGGTGGAACCCGCCACCGAGCCGCGAGTAAATCCAGATTTCCACGCGGGCCTTACAGCTTTGGAACAGGCGGCTTCCTATCGGGGAACCATACTTTACATCGAGGACAACCTGTCGAACATCCGCCTCATCGAGCAGGTTCTGGCACGCTATCCGGGCGTACAATTGCTCGAAGCCACACAGGGCAGATTGGGCCTGGATCTCGCCAACACGCATGCTCCCGATTGGATTCTTCTGGATCTGCATCTGCCTGACATGCCGGGCGAGCAGGTGCTGCGGGCGCTGCGCGAGGAGCAACGTACGCGAAGAATCCCGGTAACCATCCTGAGCGCGGATGCCACGCCCGGCCAAGTCCATCGTCTCAAGGCGGCGGGCGCGCGCGAGTACATTACCAAGCCCTTGGATGTGCTGCAACTCATCGCGCTGCTGGAAGGCACAATGCGGCGGGAACCGGGCGCGGAGCACCCGTTGGCCAGCGTGTCAACAGAGGAAAAGCCGCGCGAGCCTCTTCGCTGGACTCCAGCGGCCATAAGTTTATCGCGACTTTCCGCCGACCTGCTTCAGCAACTGCTCAGCGCCGTCCGAGACGGAGAAAAGGACCGTCTGGATGAACTCATCGCGGCGGTTGCGAAGGAAGATCCGCCATCTGCGCGCGCCTTGCAGGAGCTCGCGGATAAGTACGAATACGATACTCTCACCAACGTGCTCAATGACGCGAGCAAATGCCCGGAGGCGAGCAAGTGAAAGAAGATCTCAATCGCCTGGCGCAGAGCACCGGAATGGGTGTAGCTCCGGTCCAGCCCAGCGGCGCGGACGGCGCTCAACCGAAAAGCAACATCATGGTGGTGGACGATCAGCCCGCCAATCTGAAATTGCTGGAAGACCTGCTGACGCAGCAAGGCCACGCCGTGCGATCGTTCCCGCGCGGCCGATTGGCGCTGGATGCAGCCGCGCGAAGCCTCCCGGATCTGATTCTGCTCGATATCAACATGCCGGAGATGGATGGGTTCGAGGTGTGCCAGCGGTTGAAGACCGATGAAAAGCTGGCGCCCATTCCGGTGCTGTTCCTCAGCGCGTTGAATGAGACTGAGGACAAACTGAAAGCCTTTCAATCGGGCGGCGTGGACTATATCACCAAGCCGTTTCAGTTGGAAGAAGTCCGCGCGCGCGTGGATACTCATCTCCAGCTTCACCGCGCACGGCAGGTGGAGCGTGAGCTCCTGGAAAGAACTCTGAACGGTGCGGTAAAAGCTCTGTCGGACCTGGCACACCTGACGTCGCCCACCTTGACCGAGCGCTCTGGCGCGCTGCGCACCATGGTGGTGCATATGGCCGAGCAGCTTCGGCTGCCCGATCGCTGGCAGTATGAACTGGCGGCGATGTTGTGCCTGATCGGCTGCATCACTCTGCCTACGGACGCATTTGAGCACGCTTACGTCGGAGACAAGGCGTCCGCCGAAGAGGACCGGATGTACCGCGGGCACCCCGACGTCGGCTTCCGGCTGCTTTCGCAGATTCCACGCCTGGAAAACGTGGCCGAGATGATTCGTCT
Organism: Bryobacterales bacterium; assembly: GCA_963776805.1. Lineage (GTDB taxonomy): Bacteria > Acidobacteriota > Terriglobia > Bryobacterales > Bryobacteraceae > Palsa-89. The sequence continues at coordinate 1,050,751 of CAVZOD010000023.1, read as the reverse complement.
GCAGCAGGTTGAGACCTCCAACTGGGCCAGCAACGCCGTTGCGGAGCGGGGATCGCGCATGCTGAAGACGGCCCAGGAATTGGATCGCCGGACTTTGCGCGGGATCCCGTTCCAGACCGCGTGCGGTCAGCTTCGCGCCGCTCCCGGGAAATACCCCACCGCCCTGCTGGATGCGCTGCAGGGCTATTCTCCGTCCCGCGTTCATTTTGAAGTGAAGCGCCTGACATCGCCGCAATTACAGCCCGGAATGATTTTGGAAGACGACGTGGTCACCGAACAAGGCGGTTTGATGGTGATTTCCAAAGGCACCACGCTCACCGCAACGCTGATCGAGCGCGTACAGAACTTTGCCCGGACCCGCGGCGTGCGGGAGCCGATTCAAGTGCGGGCGCCCCAGGGTTCGTACACAGAAGAGCTGCAGCGAGTGTAGGGACCCCGGATATGGCGCGAACCAACGGCACCAGCCACATCGCCTCCTGTAAAAGCCACATCATGGCAGTGGACGATCAGCCGGCCAATCTGAAACTGCTGGAAGATCTGCTGAGCCACCAGGGCCACACCGTCCGGTCGTTCCCGCGCGGCCGTCTCGCGCTCGAAGCCGCCGCCCGCAATCCCCCGGATTTGATTCTGCTCGATATCAACATGCCGGAGATGAGCGGGTTCCAGGTCTGCGAAGTGCTGAAGGCCGACCAAAAACTGGCCGGGATTCCGGTGATTTTTTTGAGCGCCCTGACAGATATCAGCGACAAGGTACAGGCCTTCCAGTGCGGCGGCGTGGACTACGTCACCAAGCCTTTCCAGGTGGATGAGGTGCAGGCGCGCGTCGAGGCCCATCTGAAAATCCACCAGTTGCAGAAGCAGTTGCAGATGCACGCCAATCATCTAGAAGATCTGGTGGCTTCCCGCACTCGCGAACTGGCTGAGAGCCAGGCCCGTCTGAAAGTGCTCGACCGCGCCAAGAGCGACTTTCTGCGGCTGATCCACCACGAGTTGCGCTCGCCCTTAAACGGGCTCCTCGGAGTTGGGGAATTAGTGCTGGACGAGTTGGGTCCATCCGAAGACGGAGCGGAACTGCGCGAAATGTTCGAGCTCTCGCGCCAAAGGATGCTGACGATTCTGGAAGACGCGCTGCTGCTGACCGAGATTGAAGTCGCGAGCGACACGTTCTCGTCCGAGTCCACCGATCTGGTTTCCACTCTTCAGCACGCGCTCGAAAGCTCCGCCGGATTCGCCCAATCGCGTGGAGTTGGCCTGGCACTGGAGCCTGGCGAGACGTGTTGTGTCGTTGCCAAGCGGGACTTGCTCCTGAAAGCGATTCAAGCTCTGCTCGAAACCGCGGTGAAGTTTTCCAAAGCGGGCGAAGTGGTGCGGCTCATCTGTGAAGCCGGCCCACATGCCACTCAGGTCCTGATCCGGGGCGGCGGCCGAATTCCGGAATCCGCGATCGCCAACTTCTTCCAGGTCTTTTCGATCGGCGAGGCGATTACGCCCGGCGGCGATCTCGGCTTGGGGCCGCCAGTGTCGCAGCGCATTCTAGCGCTGTTCGGCGGTTCCATCACCGTGCAAAACTTGGAGCCGTCGGGAATTCAGCTCACAGTAACTCTAAGGAACGCATCGAGCACTTCAACGCCGGAGGAAGGTTAGAAGGGTCGGCTCCGGCGTGTGTCCGATTCAGCGGATCACCCGCGCGCAATGTTTATGCGTCGCTGGCATACACGTGGTCGCATTCGTTGCATGACGGCTCGGCGGATTCCGATCTCTTCCTGATTCATCCGGGTTATCAATTGCGTGAAGCGTGGGCTTCGTCGAGCTTCGACGTGCGGAATACGCTCAGCGCCACGTTGAACGATTGCCGTTCGACTCGACGCCGATCTCCATGTACAGATGAATCAGCATGAAAGTTCGGTCTCACAGCAATTCACCAGGTGGTCGCACCGGATACCTTACCGAATCCCTGTAAAAAATCAATCTCCTCATCTCTGGAAGAGGCTTGGCGGACTTGGCATTCATGCGTGGATAAGGACTGCCAGGCGGCGCGACTTTGGATCACAGCGTCCAGACGCAATGTCCCTTCTGATAAAACGAGAGTTGGCCACCCTCGCTTACCATCAATACGTTGCCAAACTGCGACGCGCCAATGGCCGCCGCGGTACGTCCCCCTTCGCCGATCTCCTCATCCTCATCCACTGGCTGGCGGTGCCGCAGAATCGCTCCGAATGCGAGCAATCTCGAATCGGGATCGAGCACGACGCTCCCATCGATCTGCGCGATGCTTTCTATCACGGCCGGCGAAAGATCGGTTGCGCGCGTTTTTTGCAACAGGTAATGCAGCCGATTCTTGGCTCCTGATTTCTCCCGCCGGCCGGTTTCGAGGAGATCCACCGCGCTCACAATTTTGCGGGCATAGCGTGGGTCATCGAGCACGACAAACATGCCGCCGCGGCGATGCTCGGCGAGGTTCAGGCCGGCCGAAAACAGCCGCGCGGCCAAATCTTTGCACCCCACTGCGGCCTCCCATGTCTGATACTTCGAGACCGAGTCCGTAAGATGCCAGCGCCCGTCGAAGAAGCTGAATAACTGAACGCCCTCACCGAAGATCTTAATCTCCCCGTTCGGTGTCAGCACCAGGCATATGTGCCCGCCACATAGTGTGGCTTGGCTGTGCGTTCGATAGCGCCGCGCCGTGGGAACCGGAAGCTCCATTTCGCTGAAAGGCTGTGCCCATTCCTGCACATCCACAAGTTCCACCATAAGGCCCCTCTCGTTCACCAACGCGAGAGTTCGCAATCCATCGCAGATCCGATGAAAGCTCCGAATTGCAGTCAATTCGCTCGAATACGGGAGCGCATCGGCAGGCTGCGATGGCACCGAGTGGCAGGCGTCCGGCCACGATCCAAATAGCAAGGCTCCGGTCGAGATTCGTTTGTCCTCGTAGGAACTGAGCGCGCTAATTCGGAGAACCTCAATAGCCTCAGAAACACGATCGGGAAGTGTCGCCGCGCTCCCGGCGTCATCGAAGACCGTTCCATCGACGAATGTAGAAACATAGCGATCCTCGGTCAGCCCTCCGAAAATTGGCATATTCTGCGCGGCGACGTCCCGGTGGAACAGCAGTTCGTAGCGCGTGGTAAGGAACTTCGCAATGCTTCCAACCATTCTCTGTTGGTGATCGCTGAACCGTCCATGATTGGTTAGCGCATACCGATTACCGAGCCAATCAAAACTCAAGCCGTCGCGAGTAGCGGCCCGTAAAACGATCTGCGGCGTGTGCTCCTCAATCTCTCCAACGATCTCCAGGTGACTGGACGGCAGGAAATAGTGAATGCCTCTTGTGAGAAGCTGTTGGTACAAGCTGTTCAAGACGGGTTTGTTACGTTCCATGGCTGCCGATCCGACCATAAGTATTTAGACGTGCCGAATAGACAAATTGATCCGCCTGGCAAAATGAAATAGTCCGCGCAGACAACTTCGGCCGCCCTCACTGCCAGCCGCCGCCGAGCGCGTTATAGAGCTGGACCGTGCTGACGATTTCGGCATAGCGGATCTGCTCCAGCGTCAGCTGGGCCGAGAGCAGATCGCGGTCAGCATCGAGCGCATTGAGCTGCGTATCGACGCCGCCTTCATAGCGACGGTAAGCCAATCGCTTGCGGTCCTCGAGCGCAATTACCAGCTTCTGCTGTTCCACGCGGCTCTCGCGCGTTCGCTGATGCGCAATCAGCGCGTCGGAAACCTCCTGAAAAGCCGTGCTGATCGATTTTTCGTACGCGATCTGCGCATCCTGGCGCTGGGCCTCGGCCAGCCGCACTGTGTTCTTTAGCCGTCCGGCCGTGAAGATCGGTTGAGTCAGTTGGGGTACGAAGCTCCACGCCGCGTTTGCACCGGAGAAGAGCTTGGCCAGCGTTGAGCTCTGGCCGCCGATGGACCCTGTAAGGCTGATCTGCGGGAAATAAGCAGCTCTGGCCACCCCGATGTTGGCGGTAGCCGCGATCAGCGTCTGCTCGGCAGCGCGGATGTCGGGGCGTCGTTCCAGCAATGCCGAGGGCAGTCCGGTGGGCACCTCCGGCACCAGATACTCCTGGTTGAAACGGGGCTCCCGAGCAATATTTCCCGGGTTCTTGCCGAGCAGCAAGGAAATCTGGTCCTCGGTCTGTTCGCTCTGCTGCTTCAATTGCGGAATGCTTTCGGCTGCGCTCTCGACCAGTTGCTCGGCCTGACGCACATCGAGTTCAGTGGCAAGGCCGTGGTCTTCGCGATCCAGCGTCAGTTTGAAAGACTCCTGGCGTGTCGCCAGCGTGGTCTGAGAAATCCTCAACTCGGAATCCAGTTCCAGCAATTGAAAGTAATCCGTCGCAACCTGGCTCACCACGGTAGTGATTACCGTCTTGCGGTTCCAGTCGGCACTGAGCAGATTGGCGCGCGAGGCCTCCGTCGCGCGGCGCAACTGTCCCCAGAGATCCACCTGGAAGGAGAGCAGGTTGAGTGCGGCTTGTCCCCAGTTGCGATTCTGATCGGTGACAAATGACGCCGGAAGCGGAAACTGTCCATCCCGCGACAAGCGCGTAACCTGGAGATCTCCGGAGGCGCTTACTTGCGGGTATTGGTTGGAGCGGGTGATCCCGAGATTCGCGCGCGCCTCGTCAACCCGCGCCACGGCATCGCGCAGATCGTAGTTCTGAACCAGAGCAATCTTAATGAGATCGTCTAGCTGCGGATCGTGGAAGACCTCAAACCACTTCAGGTCCGCGAGCGAAGCACCTTGCGATTCGGATAATGGCTCCGGCGCACGGAAGCTCTGCGGCACTGCGATCTGCGGCCGCTTGTAATTAGGGCCGACGGTGCATCCGGCAAGCGTTACCGCGGCAACAGCAATTCCAATGTAGAAAGACGTTCTCATATCAGTCTCCTTGAGCCGGTGAAGGTAAGGGATCTGTGCCCGGTGCTACGGCCTTAGCGCCCGACAATTTCTCCACCACAACAAAGATCGCGGGAACTAAGAATCTGCCGAGAAACGTCTCCGCCACCATTCCTCCGATTGCCGCGGTGCCGATGATCTGGCGCGCGATGGATCCGGCGCCGGATGCGATCCACAGAGGAATGCAGCCCACGATGAAGGCGAGCGCCGTCATCATCAGTGGCCGAAAGCGAATCCTGGCCGCGTCGAGAGCGGCCTCCACCAGAGGTTTGCCCCGTTCGTACTCCTCTTTGGCAAACGCGACGATCAGAATGGAATTCTTCGCGCCCAGGCCAATCAGCATCACTAAGGCGATCTGCAGGTAAACGTCGTTTTCGAGCTGCACCATGTACGCCGGCACAAACGCACCCAGCAACACACGGCGGAGCCAAAGCGCGGCAACGGCGCCGAAGACTGCAACCGGCGTGCTTAACAGCACGCTGAAGGGAAGTGACCAGCTCTCATAAAGGGCGGCGAGAACGAGAAACACAAAGACAAAAGAGAAGCCGAAGATCACCCAGGAGGAGAGTCCCTGGCGCGCTTTCTGCTCCTGATACGACATACCCATGTAGTCGAAGCCCATTTCGCTTGGCATCGTTTGGTGGAAGACTTCCTCGAGGGCGGCGGTGGCCTGATCGGAGCTGTAGCCGGGAGCGGCGCTGCCGTTGATCTGCGCGCCGCGGTATTCGTTGTAGCGCAAAGTGAATTCGGGGCCGGAGCGCCTTACGAAGTTCGCTAAGGCCGTCAGTGGCACTGCCGCGCCCTGGCTGTTCCGCACGTAGAACTGGCCAAGGTTGTCTGTATCGGAGCGATAAGGGGCCTCAGACTCGACATAGACCTGCCAGGTTCGTCCAAAATCGTTGAAGTAATTTATGAACAGGCCGCCCATGTACGCCTGAATGGTTTGGTAGACATCGGCGATAGCTACGCCCTGCTTCAGCACTTTCTCCCGATCCACCTGGATAAATCGCTGCGGCACGCTGGGCAGAAACGTAGTGTTGAGCGTGCCGATTTCCGGGCGCTTCCGGGCGGCCGCGAGAAACTTGTTCAGGTTGTCAGCCAGGAACGGGATGTCCTTGCCGGCACGGTCCTCCAGGACAAACTGAAAACCGCCGGAAGTGCCTACTCCGGGGATCGCGGGCGGCGAGAAGGTAAAAGCGGTTCCCGCGGGAAGCCTGCTGAGTTCGCGATTCAGATGATTCTCGATGGCGTGATACTGTTCGTCTCTGGACTTGCGGTCGCCCCAAGGTTTGAAGGTGACGAAGAAGAAGGCGTTGTACGTGGTCTGCGCAAAGCTCAGCAAGTTGAATCCGACGACGGTCGTCGCGTATTTGACACCTGGCGTCTGGGCGAGAATCTTCTCCACGTCCGCGGCAGCCTCGCTCGTGCGTTCCATCGATGAGGCCACGGGAAGCTGCAGGCTGACATATACGTAACCTTGATCCTCGTCGGGCAGAAAGCTGGAGGGAAGCCGTTTGGCGACGAAAATTCCCGCAACACCGCAGACGACCAGTACGAGCAGCACGACAGCACCCTTGCGAATCACGACATCGGACCAGCGGACAAAGCCATCTGTAGCTCGTTCCCAATAGCGATTGAAGACACCGAAGAATTTTGCGAGCGGTCCGCGGCGCACACTGCTTCCGGCGGGCGCCGATCGCAGCAACAATCCGGCCAGCGCCGGGCTGAGCGTGAGCGCGTTGAAGGCCGAAAGCAGCACGGACATCGCAATGGTCAGCGCGAATTGCTGATAAAGCCTTCCGGTGATGCCGGGGATAAAAGCGGTCGGCACGAAAACGGAGGCAAGGACCAGGGCAATGCCAACCACGGGGCCTGAGAGTTCCTCCATCGCTTTGCGAGCCGCGTCCTTCGGCGCCAGGCCTTCCTCAATGTGGCGCTGCACTCCCTCCACAACCACGATCGCGTCGTCCACTACCAGACCGATGGCCAGTACCAGGCCCAGCATCGAGAGCGTGTTGATGGAGAAGCCGAAGATCGGGAAGAGCACAAAAGTCCCGATCAGCGAAACGGGCACCGCCAGCATGGGGATGAGCGTGGATCGCCAATCCTGCAGGAAAAGGTAAACCACAAAGATCACTAGCGCGATCGCGATGAGCAGAGTCACGACAATTTCCTTCATGCCCTCTGTAACTGATTGCGTCTGGTCCAGCGAAATGGCGTAGTCGATATCTTCAGGGAACCTCTGCTTCATCTGCGCCAACAGCTTTCGCACGCCTGTCACGGTTTGAACGGCGTTCGAGCCCGGCAACTGGTAGATGGCGAGGATCGCGCTGGGCTTGCCGTTGAGGCGGCCTTTGATGCTATAGGTCTGCGCTCCCAGCTCCGTGCGAGCGACGTCCTTTACGCGCACGGTGCCGCCGTTGGGAGCTTCGCGGACCACGATGTCGCCAAATTGCTCCGGTGACGTCAGGCGTCCCTGAGCCAGAACGGCATAAGTGTATTGCTGCTTGGCGGGAGCGGGCTCGCCACCCACCTGACCAGCCGGGTTCACCGTGTTCTGCGACTGGATGGCGTTGACAATATCCGGCACGGTGATGTTGAGCTTCGCGAGCTGATCCGGTTTCACCCACAGCCGCATCGCATACTGTCCCGCTCCGAAAATCTGGGTTTGACCAACGCCGTAGGAGCGCGCCACCGGGTCGTTCAGATTGATGTACGCGTAATTGGCGAGAAACGTCGCGTCGTGAGTGCCGTGCGGCGAGTAGATGGCGACTAGCATCAACGGAGCGGTGGTCGCCTTCTTAATCGTCACTCCGTAGGTATTTACGTCGGGCGGGAGCTGACCGGCAGCCAGTTGCTCGCGAGACTGGGTCAGGATCAGATCTATGTTGGGATCGGTCTTGAGATCGAAATCGGTGAATAACGTCGTGCTCGAACTGCCGGTCGCGTTTACCGAATACATGTAGTCCAGATTGTCGACTCCATTGATTTGCTGCTCGATTGGAGTGGCCACCGCCTGTTCCAGAGCTAACGCGTCCGCACCGACATAGGTTGCCGTGGTCCGTATCTCGGGCGGGGCGATGTTCGGAAATTGCGCCACCGGCAAAGTGAGCGTCATGACAACGCCGACAATCACCGTGAGAATGGCGATGACCATCGCCACGATGGGCCGTCTGATAAAGAAATTAGACATCGGTCTTGCTCCTTTCCTTCGCTCGTGTCGTTAACTCGCGTCGCCAACTGGCGTCGTTAACTGGGAGAGTAGGGTTTCGGCTGCACCCGCATGCCGGACCGCAGCTTCTGCTGGCCTTCGACGACCACACGGTCGGTGGGCTTCAATCCACTGGTGATGACCCACATGGTGCCAACGCGATCGCCGACCTGAACCTGGCGCGTCGCCACCTTGTTGTCACCTCCGACCACCACTACTTCGTAGCCGCCCTGAAGCTCGCTGACCGCTGGTTGCGGAACGAGCAGAGCGCCTTTGTCCTCTCCGGTCACGGCGCGCACCATGGCGTATTGGCCAGGCCGCAGGATGTTGCCGGGATTTGGAAACAGGGCCGTCATCTGGATGGCGCCGGTGCTAGGGTCCACCTGCCTGTCGGCAAAAAAGAACCGGCCATCGTGCGGATGCGTAGTCCCGTCGGCAAGGATCAGTTTCAACTGCAGATGATGGAGCGCGTCGGCGCGCGCGAGACTGAGATACTCCTGCTCGCTGACAGTAAACACAGCTTTGATGGGGTCCAGCGTGGATACCGTAGTCACCGCGGGGCTCGAAGGCGCGACCAGGTTGCCAACCTGGACGGTTGCGGCTCCGGCGATCCCGTCAATCAGCGATGTCAGCCTGGTGAAACCGAGATTCACCTTGGCCGTTTCGAGAGTGGCCTCGGCTGCTTTCACAGCAGCCGCCGCGGCTTCGATTTGCGCCTTCGATGTCTCCACCTGCGCTTGCGCCGCAGCTACCTGCGCCACGTTGGATTGATTCGTCTGCACGGCATTATCAAGGTCCTGCCGGGTGACTGCCTTATCCTCGAAAAGCGGCTTGTATTTTTGCTCGTCGAGCTGCGATTTGCGCTGATTCGCTTGCGCACTCAGAAGCTGCGCCTGTGACTGAACCAGAACTGCCTTAGACTCGGTGAGTTGTGCCTCGGTCTGAGCGAGTTGTCCCGCGGCCTGATCAACAGCGGCTTGAAACGGCCGTGGATCGATCTCGAAGAGTAACTGGCCTTTGTGAACAAAAGAGCCTTCGGCGTAATCCTGACGGAGAAGGTATCCTGTTACCTCCGCATTGATGGCGGCGTTGACCAGGCCGTTCAGCGTGCCGATCCATGCGTGGCGGACCGGCAGATCGCGCTGCTGGACAGGGGCAACCAAAACCTCGGGCGGCGGTGGCGGTGTAACCGCGGCCGCACTCTTTTCCCGGCTGATAGTAATTAAAACGATCGCCACAATAACGAACACGGTTGCGGCAGCGCCGATCTGGATTCTGCTTTTGTTGTTCATTTGTTCCTTCCTTCTTGTGCCCTTTCGCGCGCCGGCAGGCTCCTGTGGTTGTTTAGCGTCGCGAGCAAATGTTGATGCTCCACTCCCGTGGCGATGAGTTCAGCGCCGGCGGTTCGCATCTCCGCGAGGAGCGTTTCACCAGCGTGATCGATGAACGTGACCTCTTTCAGGTCAACGATTGCGTGGGCCAAAGGCGCTCGGTCGCGGGCGTATTTCCAGCACGAACGCAACTCGTCCACCCAAGGACCGGTCAGGCGCCCATGCAGGCTCCAACGCTGCCCTTCGGCTGTATCGGAATAACTGACTCGAAACATATCGCAACGCCTTTCGGGCTGGAGTAAGGGCATCCTCGCGACCGAAGTTTTGCACACTCATTCTCAAGGGCTTTCACAAATCGGAGTACGAAATTGCTGCCGACGAGCGGACATCCAGCCGAGATCTCGGCAGGTGCCGAAAAGCGCAAAGGGTGCGGCGCGTACCACAAAGAGGCCGGGAACTGCTTCGCGCTGCACTCCGTTTTGCGCGAGTTCCTGAAAAGTGATCCGGTCGTTACTTATGGACAGGCTTTCAGTGCCGACAGTTCTGCCCATCCTTCGGCATCTGCCGGCCATGCGTCACATAAAGACACTGCCATGAAAGGCAAATCCTGGATTCTTAAGCCGGAGTGAATCGGCGACAGAAGTGCTCTGCAAATTGGAGAGGTCTAACAGCGATGTTTGAAGCGGCGGAGAATACAAAGAACATCAGAAAGGACGCTGCCGATCTGTACTGGCTGGCTTTCCTTTTGACGGAGCGCCGGGATCTCAGTATCGAGATTGCCTCCGATACCCTCGTGTCGGAGGACGACGCGAGTCCGTTCTTCACGGACTGGATGCGGGGCTGGCAGCGGCGGCTTGTTATTGCAAGGGCCCTGACTGCCATCCACCATGAGCTTGCCGATTCGGCGCGCCGGACTCAGCTTGCGCGTATCAGGGGTTCGAACGCGGAGTCAGCCGTGCCGCGGCACAATTGGTCGGTTCATCCCGACATGACGAAAGCAGAGCTTGAAAAAGCCCTGCTTGCGATTGATCTGTTTCCCCGAGCGGCTTTGCTTTTGCTTATCTTCGAAGGCATACGAATGGCCGATGCCGCCACTCTACTGGATGCCGATCCAGCGCTGATCCGCAAGGCGCAGGCGATCGGTCTGCGCGAACTCACTGGCAACCTGGCCGGCAAGGAATCAATCGAGAACCAACGCGGGAATAAAGCGCCGAAGAAACTCTGTTCTTGGCTGAGAACCACGGCCCTGTGCCATTAGGTCAGGCGGCCGTTCTGGCGACACGAATTCCGAATTTCCGCATGCGCGACTGCAACGTCGAACGTTTCAGACCCAGCCGCGCGGCAGCACCTTCCGGACCGGCGACGATCCAATTCGACTGTTCTAGCGCGGCTATGATCTGCTGCCGTTCGGATTCCTCCAGCGCCGAACGCAAGTCCTGACGCGATGGAGCGGCGATCTGCGTGGAAGCGCTGTGTCCATTGGGCGTGCCCAAGGGTGAGGCCGGCGAGCTGGGCGCCCGCAGATCGTCGATATGAACGCTGAGAACCGGTCCATTGGTGAGGATGACCGCTCGTTCGATCACGTTCTGAAGCTCGCGGATATTGCCTGGCCACGAATAGCGCGCCAGCGCCGCCATCGTTTCACCCGGAATGGCATCAATCGCCTTGCCGAGGCGCCGGCTGAACTGCTGCACGAAGTGGCGAACCAGCAGCGGAATGTCCTCCGGCCGTTCGCGCAACGCCGGAACGCGGACCGGAAATACATTCAGCCGATAATACAGGTCCGAGCGGAACTTGCCTTCGGCGACAAATTGATCCAGGTCACGGTTCGTCGCTGCGATCAGACGCGCGTCCGATCGCATGGTGCGGGTTGAACCAAGACGTTCGAACTCGCGCTCCTGCAGGACACGCAGAAGCTTCGGCTGCAAATCGAGCGGGATATCACCGATTTCGTCGAGAAAGATGGTGCCGCGATTGGCTAGCTCAAAGCGGCCGATCCTTTGCGCAATTGCACCTGTAAACGCGCCGCGCTCGTGCCCAAACATCTCGCTCTCGAGCAGCCCGGTGGGGATCGCGGCGCAATTCAATTTCACGAAGGCTCCCGACTTGCGAGCGCTGAGATTGTGAAGGGCACGCGCGATCAATTCTTTGCCCGAGCCGGTTTCGCCATAAATCAGCACTGTGGAGTCCGTCGGAGCGACAGTCGCGATCTGGTCCAGCACACGGCTCAGGCTTTCGCTGCGGCCGATGATGTCCTCAAACTGGCCCTCGCTACGCAGCTCGTCCTCAAGGTATAGCTTTTCGAGCGTCAGTTTGTGCTTCTGTTCGGAAACTTCGCCATATGCAAGCGCATTTTCGATGGCCAGCGCCACTTGACGGGCAACCTGAGTCAGGAATGGCAGATCGTCGCTTGAGAAGGCATTCTCGCGCTGTGTGCCGAGCGAAAGCACTCCAACCACTCCGCCAAGGCCGGCCAGCGGCACATGCACGGTGGATCGAATCCCGTGGTCCGCCGCGATCTTCAATCGCTTCAGGTTCTCTCCCGTGAGGATGGCCGGCACACCGGTTCGAAACACCGCCGCAGCCGGGTTGTCTGCATCGGGTTCGTAGTCTTCTTCCAGGTTGGCGGGGGCGTTTGGAAAATCGAGGACGTAGATGCGAAACCTGCCGGTCTCCGGGCTCGGAAGGCCGATTCCAACCCCGTCGCACTGCATCACCTCGCGGATCTGCGCCGATATTTCGCGCAGAACCTCACGCAGGTTGAGCTGAGACGCCACGCGATTGGTGAGATCGAGCAGCAGCTGCAATCGTTCCTGCGCCCTTTGAGAATTCGCGAAGTTGATGGCGTCGTCGGTCGCCAGAGCGATCTGGTTGGCTACCAGATTGAAGAACCGAACCTCTTCGGGAGTGTAGGCTCCCGGTTGAACGCTTGCGATAATCAGACTGCCCAGTCTGCGATGCGCTGTTGTCAGCGGGACAGCGCACAAGGATCGCAGCCCAGCCTCCCGCATGACATTCAATTTGACCGGAAAACGGACATCATCGTCCCAGCTGTCCAGCACAATGGTTTCTTGTGTCCGATATACATAGGCGGGCAACGTTTCGCCGTCTTTTTCATGAGGCGAGGGCTGCGGCTCGCGGCACACCGGCCCAAAGTGCCAGCGGATCTTCGTGGCCGATTCGAACTGCGCAATGGCGTCGAACTCGATCACTTTTCCGAGCTCGTGCACCAGGATTTCGAACAAATCCTCGGATTCCGTACGGGCGCGGATCGAATTCGAGATCCGCATTAATGCTTCGTATCGCGCTGGTGTCGACTGTTCGAGCCTAGTGACTAATGCGGCTGACATCAAAACCGCTCCTTTCTAACAATTATCGGTCAGGGCTGACCAATTAGCGCAATACCACGTGGATGAGGCACGCGTAACTGCGGCGAAGGCAAACCAGTTGTTCGTGGCCTCGCGTATGCGCGCGGGAATTTAGAATCGGCGCCCGCGCAGGACTCGTTCACTGGGCGTGGTTGACTACTTAACGACGAAGGTTGGCGAACACGAACACGGCACGTACCATACAGCTTCGACCGTCGCGCGAATGAGCAAATCCAGCAGCGCCAAGGCACATTCGGGGCGATGGCGTAGGTGTTAATCATCGTAACCGGCACTTGAGTGGAGCGTTTGAGGCGAGCGCCGCTCTCTGGAGCAGGGACCGCGAGATGTTGAACCATCGGTCATGAGAGCGCTCTACCAAGGGCAACCCGCGAACGTGGCGTCGTGCCAACCTTTGTCCTTTGGATGCGGGCGACGGAGCAAAGTCGCAACCAAAATCCTGACGCTACGCCGCGCGGCTCCCCAGGGCGCTCTTCGCCGCGTAGCGGTCTTTACCACGGAAACGATGGATCCTGGCCGCGACGGTGCTCTTCGTCATTTTGGGCGGGCTGTTCCGGAAGGCGATTGTTCTGCTGTCGCCGGAAATGCTTTAGTTGGCCCGGTCCAGGCGGGCGGTGGCGCATTCTTCGGCGACCTTCATAAAGTTGAGGACCTTGGCATTCCCCACGATGTATGGATTCGGGCCGTCAGAGGCGCCTTTGGCCAGCATCGGCAGGTTGATTTTGGACCGGTCCCAATCGGTGTGGTTGGTCAGGATGATGTCCGCGCCGGCCTGCTTTACGATATTGCTGAAGCGCTGGGCCGACTGGATGTAGAGCTGAACGCGTTCCCGATCCGGATTGAGCCCTACTCCGCCCCAAAGAGCCGCGAGGTGTGGCGTCCCATGGTCCTTTACCGGAAACACAGTGGAGATGGTGCCGGGCGTGTGCCCGGGTGTGAAGTAGAGCGTCAGCGTGGTATCGCCGAGGGTGAGCTTCTGACCGTCGGTGGCTTCGATGTCGCGCTTGGGCTTGGTGCCGAAGGTTGTCTTATCGAGCACGTCCCAGTCCGCCGGCGACATGATGACCCGGGTTCCGTAATGCTCCTGCAGGAAGCGCGCGCCGCCGTCGTGATCGGGGTGAGCATGACTGACGACAGCATATTTGATAGTGGCTGGATCTAGACCCATCTTCTTCATCCCGAGGACAACTTCGTCTTCCACTGAATAGTCGAAGATGGTGTCGAGGACGATGATGCCGTCCGACGCAGTGATGGCCCACACGGTGTATTCGGACTGGCCGAAGAAATAGAGGTTGTCAAAAACCTTCACCGGTTCGGCATGCCAGGTAGATCGGTCGGGAGGGCCTGGCGGCCTCTGACCGGCGGGTCGCGGCGCCGCTGCTGCACGCGGGCCTCCAGGACCAGGGCCGTAGCATTGAAAGTTGAAGAGGTTCTGAAAATCATCGCCCGCGGCAGCTTTCGCGGCGGCGATGTGCGCATCGGGATTATCCTGAGCAGCCAGACAGGAAGCCACCAGCAAGCCAATAACAAGCCTCATAAACCTCCTTGTGGTTGCGGGCTGAAGGACGAGATTATCATGATATGATCCGTTTGAGATGACCCAACGGATGCTGGCACTGGGCGCGATGAGCATGGGACTGGTGCTGTACCCGGCCGCTGCGCAAGAGTCGCAACAGGCCGCGAACAAGAGCTGGGCAACGCCCAAAACGCCTTGGGGAGAGCCGGATCTGCAAGGGATTTGGCCGCTGAACCATCTGATCGCTACTCCGTTCCAGCGGCCGGAAAAGTATGGCGACCGCCGGTTTCTGACCGATGAAGAATACGCGGCCGCGCAGAAGAGCGCGCAGGCCCGCAACAAACGGTTCGAATCCGGAGCGATCCCGCAGGCCGATTCCGGCACCCAGGTGATGCGGCTGACATCCTTGATGAGTGAACCGGCGAACGGGCGCTTCCCGGCGCTGACGCCCAAGGGCAAAGAGCTGTACGAAAAGATGCATGGCAGCTACAAGCCGGGGCAAACCGTGTTCGATACGCCCGACGATTTCGATAGCTGGGACCGCTGCATCACGCGCGGCATGCCGGTTTCCATGCTGCCGCGCAACTACAACAACGGCATCCGCATCATGCAGTCGCCGGGCTATGTTTTGATTGTGCTCGAGATGGCTCATGAGGTCCGCATCATTCCGACGGACGGGCGCGCGGCGCTGGATCCTACGATCAAACAGTGGATGGGTGAATCGCGGGGACGCTGGGACGGCAATACGCTGGTGGTGGAAACGACCAACTTTAACGGCAAGACGGACATGACCAATGCCGGCGTGCCCGGTTCTCCGCCGCTGAACCCGACGTCGGAGAACATGCGGATCACGGAGCGGTTCACTCGAACGGCCGACGATACGATTGATTATCAAATGCGGGTTGAGGATCCGGAGATCGTGGTGAGTCCGTGGGCGGTGGCATTTCCGCTGAAGCTGGACAATAAATATCAAATGTTCGAATATGCGTGCCACGAGGGGAATTCGGCTATTCGCGGTTACATTGAGACGTCGCGTTTCGAGCGGGCGCATAAGACGGCGAAGTAGCGTCGGTCTCGGCATAGTCGGATACGCGCAAAACGGAGCGCGGAGCGCGGCGCAAAGCTGTTCCTAGCCTGTTTTGTGGTGCGCGCCGCACCCTTTGCGCTTTTAAGGAACTCGCGCAAAACGGAGCGCGCGCGAGGCAGTTCCTGGCCTGCTTGGTGGTGCGCGCCGCGCCCTTTGCGCCTTTGAGGAACTCGCGCAAAACGGAGCGCGCGCGAGGCAGTTCCTGGCCTGCTTGGTGGTGCGCGCCGCGCCCTTTGCGCCTTTGAGGAACTCGCGCAAAACGGAGCGCGCGCGAGGCAGTTTCTGGCCTGCTTGGTGGTGCGCGCCGCGCCCTTTGGGCCTTTATGGAACTCGCGCAAAACGGAGCGCGGCGCGAAGCAGTTTCTGGCCTGCTTGGTGGTGCGCGCCGCGCCCTTTGGGCCTTTATGGAACTCGCGCAAAACGGAGCGCGGCGCGAAGCTGTTCCTAGCCTGTTTTGTGGTGCGCGCCGCACCCTTTGCGCTACTGCGAACAACCTGCTGTGCTGGGTGGCGAACTCGGCTGGAAACGAGGATTCGGCGCGTAGTAGGCCGGGTTTTGACGGATCAACTGTTGCGCGTGGCGCTCGATTTGATCTTTTGAAAAAACGAAGCCATATTCGGCGGGCTCCCAAGGAATTCCTTTGCGTTGATGGCGTATGAAGAGCTCGGCGGCTTCGGTGAGCAGGCGGCGTTGCTGGCGGCGGCGATCGTCTTGGATGAGGACGAGCTGATCGAGCGCCTTTTGGAACTGGCGGGAGAGGCGCGCGCCGTGCAGGCCCAGCGTGGCTAGCGCCGGGATTAGGGATTGAGGACTGGGGTCTTGAGCGAACAGATCGGCTTCGAGCAGCGGGATGCGATTGAGGCGCCAGGCGGTGTTGGCGATTTCGTGGACCAGTTGCGTCTCGGTGGGGGTGGCGGGTTGGTACTCATCGAGGAATTGCTGGATGTGGCGCTGGTGGGCTTCTGGGCCCTCCGTGGGCAGGACGGCGGTGCGGGCAGTGAGGCCATGGCGCAGCGCGTTGAGCGACGAACGCTGCTTGCCCGGTTCGGTGCGGAAGCCGGTGGAGTGCGCGGCGTTGGCGCGGTTGATGGCGGCGCGGCGGGGTTCTGGGGAACTCGTGCAAAAACGGAGCGCGGCGCACCGTTTGCGCTTCGGAGGAAGCCGGCTGCAATGAGGGCGCGGGTGAGCTTGTTTCTGGGCGTTGAGGTACGCCCCCGGCGCGGCGGGCTAGCCAGCGCTGGACGGGATCGGCGGTTGTTGGAGTTGGTTGAGCTTGGGGTGCTGTTGCCATTTGTGGACCTCGGTCACTGGGATAGCATGGGCGGGGATGGAGCGGGATAGTTTGTTGACGGGGAAGTAGAAAGCTTGGGCGGGAGTTTGTGATTGATTGTTGGCCACGATGGCTGGCTCGGTGGCGGCCGCGAGTGCGTCAGTACTGCAGACTTCCGGACAACGCATCGGAATTCACTTCCCGCGCGACTCGCAGCGTTGCTCCGGTATTCCCGGTTGAGGCGCTGACAAGGCAGGTCAGGGCCTCAAGGGTCAACTTTAAGGTGTATCTGAGAACAGAATTGTTCATTAAACCAACGGGATACGCGATCAGAGGCCTGCTCGAGAGCTAAGCCACCCCCCGAGACCCAAAAGCGTCATTATGACTGCAATCCGGCGGAAGCCTGCGGGATCGCTGGGCACCATCGTGATCTCGCTGCTGCCCGTGATGGTTATTGCGCCCAACAGGTACAAGAAGGCAAGCGCGAACCCAAGCAACAGACCCGTGGCCAGCTCAAGCATCAATTGATTCCAAGCGAACCGGGCTGTGCTGTCGAGGATGAGCCGCATTGCTGTTCGAAGAATAGTCCCAAGAATTCCGGCCAGGGCGAGCATCGAGAAAAACGAATAGATTTGCATGCTGAGTGGGTTCGCGAACAGGACAACCCACAGCGCCAGGCAAACGACGAGGCTCACCAGGAAGATGCCCAAAGGCAGTCGAGGTCGGGGATCGAAGACTCGGCGCCCTACAAGCTCCTGGATGGCCCCGACATTGACGGGAGTGTCAATGATCGATCGAGATCGAACGTTTCATGGTTTGATGGCCGCCACGCGCAAGAGAAAGGCCGAAGACCGTCACGCTAGGGAAGCGCTCGCCCAGGACAATCTCTATCCCCGCATTGCCGCTCTCAGTCGCCGCGTTCTGCGGAGCGAAAAAGTGTAATCCATGTCTCCGGAAGGTTCTGTTGGGGCAAGGTGAATGGCCAGTGGCTCCACAAGACACGCCAGATCGTGACTGGAAGGAATAAGCACCGGGCGCGTTGGATGCTCTGGCGTCCGAACCGCCATGCCCAGATCCCTTCAGCCCTGCGCTCCGCAAAACCCATCCGCTGGCGAATACGTTGAAACCAGAGGATATTGTCCGGCCGACGATAGGTGTAAAATTGTCGCTGGCTACACGTCCTTCGATCCTCGCGGGAGAAAGTAGTGTAACATGATCGATCACGGAGATTTAACGATGCGAAAACGTTTGTTCCTTTCGTTGCTGGTTCCAGCCTTTTTAGGCCTCGGCGGATATGCCGTCCTCAAAGCGCAGCAAGATACTTCGGCGGCCAGCGCGAAGCGCTGGTCTGATGCGGCCACCTGGCCGGACAAAAAGGTACCCGGCAAGGACGCCGCTGTCACCATTGATAAGGACATGAACGTTGTCCTCGATGTCACGCCGCCGGCGCTGCGCAGTTTAACGATCAACGGCAAATTGAGCTTCTCAGATAAAAAAGATCTTGAACTGACCACCGAGTGGATCATGGTGCACGGGGAACTGGAAATCGGCACCGAAGCCAAGCCCCACACGCGCAAGGCGACCATTACCCTCACCGACAACGTCAAAGACGAAGATATGACTGGAACCGGTGGAACGAATGACCGCAGTGACCGCGGGATCATGATGATGGGCGGAACCCTGAGCCTGCACGGTACGGAGAAAAACTCCTGGACCAAGCTGACAAAAACGGCCGCCGCGGGTAGCAACACAATCGAAGTCTTGAATGCCGGTGACTGGAAAAAAGGTGACGTGATTGTCCTCGCGTCCACGGATTTCGATCCCCATCAGGCAGAGCGGCGCATCATTGCTGGCATTCGAGGCACTAGGATCACGCTCGACAAGAAACTGGACTACATGCACTTCGGCAAGATTACCTTCGACGTGGATGAACGCGGCGAAGTGGGCATGCTGTCGCGCAATATCCTGATCCAGGCTTCGCCTGACGCAGACAAGACGCTCTTTGGCGGCCACATTATGGCGATGAACGGGGGCAAGATGTTTGTGGATGGCGTCGAGCTCAATCGCATGGGTCAGAACATGCATCTGGCCCGGTATCCGATCCACTGGCATCTGATCGGCGATGCGCAGGGGCAGTACATCAAGAACTCGGCGATTCACGACACCTACAGCCGCTGCGTGACCGTGCATGGCACAAATTACGTGGACATTGAAAACAACGTGACCTACAACAACATTGGTCACTGCTTCTTCCTCGAAGACGGCGTGGAGCACGACAACCAGTTCGTGCACAACCTGGGGATCCTGACCAAGTGTCATCCGGACGCGCCGTGCGTCCCGACAAACCTCGCTGCAGCCGGAGAGCCGCGAGCGGGAACGAATGGCCAGAATGCCAAGGACATCCTGATTCCCTCGGACAACACGGCGTCGACTTTCTGGATCACCAACCCGGACAACATCTACCGGGACAACGTGGCCGCGGGTTCCGACGCGACCGGCTTCTGGATGTCATTGCCGGAGCACCCAACGGGTAAGTTCGAAGGCACCGAGATCAGTGCGAAGACCTGGCCGCGCCGAACGCCATTCAAGGAGTTCAAGGGCAACGTCGCCCACTCCAACTACGACTCGTTCATGTTCGACCGAAACGTTCAGCCCGATGGCCATTTCGGTGTTACGGGCAGCTCGCAGACCGGCCATGTAGATCCCGCTGACCCGAACAGCAAGGCGCTGGAATCGGTCTTCGAGGATCTCACCGCCTACAAGAACCGGAATAACGGCATCTGGGGCCGCGGTGAGCTGCACGTATTCAGGAACGTGAAGCTGGCCGACAACGCTATCGGCTTTACGCACGCGTCTGGCGAATTCGGCCGTTACGCCTTTACGTCAAAGGTCATTGACTCGCTGTTCGTGGGCGAAACCGAGAACATCGGCAACCCCAGGACTGACGCGGAAAAGGCTTACGGCCGCAGCTTGCCGAAGCCCGAAATGCCGGATTACCCGATCCGCGGCTACGAGTTCTACGATTACCGTCATGACGTGGTGAATGACACCTTCGTGAATTTCGAGGACAACGCCACTCGCAAGACGGGAGCGATCTCTTACCTGATGTATACCAGCTTCGGGGTCAGCTCCAACAACTCCGTCGAGCACCTGAAATTCGTCAACGCAAAGCCGGTGTATTTCCCGCCGATGGAGCGTAAGTGGGGCAGCGATAATTTCGGCAGTACGGCCTATAAGACCGCGGTGATCCGCGACAAGGACGGCTCGTTCGGCGGCGGTCCGGATTCCTACGTTCTCATCAATGACGGCGCCAACGACAGCATCGCAGCCGACGCAGGAGATTGTGAGATCAAGCCCACTTGGAACGCTGCTGTCTGCAAGGGCGATGTTGGACGCCTGAATGTTGGCGGCCCCGGAGGAGGACGTGGATTCGGCGGCTTTGGAGGACGTGGATTCGGCGGCGGCGCTCCTGGCGCAGGCCCCGCCCGAGGCGCAACTGGCGGTCCCGGTGCTGCCGCTGGCCGCGGTCCTGGCGCCGCCTATCCTGGCCCAGGCGCCTATCCTGGCCCAGGCGCCTATCCTGGCCTAGCGGCAGGTCGTGGCGGGCCCGCGGGACCTCCTCAGCCGCCAGTCGTTCTCAGCCGCAATGACAAGGAGTACAACGTAACGGGCACCAACGTACGAGCCGGTACCGAAATCAAGGTGACCACCGAAAGGCAGTCCGTGGACCTGCGCCTCAGCGAACTGGATCGCGGCTCGTGGGTGATCTTCGATCTGCCGGGATTCACCACTGCAGCCTCCGGTACGCCGCAGGACAGCCTGGATGCGCTGCGCGAGGCCAGCGCCACCTCGTACTACAAGGGCAAAGATGCGCTCTGGGTCAAGGTTGTCTCCACCGGTGAAGGCGCCGACGCCGCCGGCCCTGGCGCCGGTGGAACCAGCGTCCAGGTCAGCCGGTAAGCTGAACCCCGCTTCATGAGCAAGAGCCCCCCGGGTGCAGGCCGGGGGCCTCTTATTTCGTACCGCAATGCTGCGCAATCGGTCCCCGGAATCGCCTCCGGCGTCCAGGGAAAGGGAATGGCGGAAACGTTCATCTTCTGGATGCCATTCTGCAGCGGCTCAAGCTGCCGCCCTCGCTGTACGAAGGCCTGCCGACGACCAGCTTGATCGAGAGCCCGGAGGGCGGTGTGGCGCGCCGGAGCGCGAAGGTGAGGTGTTGGCGTGATCAGGGAATGGTCGAGCGTTGGGTTGCCTCGGCCTGGGTACTCAGCCGAAACCGCTTCCTGACCTGTGGGCGCTGGCTACGATTATTGCATGCAAAACCGAGACTGAAATCTTGCAGGAGGAAGTAGCGTAATATGATAGTCCGGTAGTCAGTTTTTCAGCTATTGCATGGTAACAGCTCGGCCTTAGACAATTTCTCGATCACGGAGATTTAACGATGCGAAAACGTTCTCTCTTGTTCCTTTCGTTGCTGGTTTCAGGCTTTTTAGGCCTCGGCGGATATGCCGTCCTCAGAGCGCAGCAAAATACTTCGACGGCCAGCGCGAAGCGCTGGTCTGATGCAGCCACCTGGCCTGACAAAAAGGTGCCAGCCAAAGATGCTGTGGTCACTATTGATAAGGACATGAATGTCGTCCTCGACGTCAGTCCGCCGGAACTGCATGGTTTAACGATCAACGGCAAATTGAGCTTCTCAGATAAAAAAGATCTTGAACTGACCACCGAGTGGGTCATGGTGCACGGAGAACTGGAAATCGGCACCGAAGCCAAGCCCCATACGCGCAAGGCCACAATTACCCTCACCGACAACGTCAAAGACGAAGATATGACTGGAACGGGTGGAACGAATGACCGCAGTGACCGCGGCATCATGATGATGGGCGGAACCCTGAGCCTGCACGGTACGGAGAAAAACTCCTGGACCAAGCTGACAAAAACAGCCGCCGCGGGCAGCAACACAATCGAAGTCTTGAATGCCGGTGACTGGAAAAAAGGTGACGTGATTGTCCTCGCGTCCACCGATTTCGATCCCCATCAGGCAGAGCGGCGAATCATTGCTGCCATTCGAGGCAATAGGATCACGCTCGACAAGAAACTGGACTACATGCACTTCGGCAAGATTACCTTCGACGTGGATGAACGCGGCGAAGTGGGCATGCTGTCGCGCAATATCCTGATCCAGGCTTCGCCTGACGCAGACAAGACGCTCTTTGGCGGCCACATAATGGCGATGAACGGGGGCAAGATGTTTGTCGATGGCGTCGAGCTCAATCGCATGGGTCAGAACATGCATCTGGCCCGCTATCCGATCCACTGGCATCTGATCGGCGATGCGCAGGGCCAGTACATCAAGAACTCGGCGATACACGACACCTACAGCCGCTGCGTGACCGTGCATGGCACAAATTACGTGGACATTGAAAACAACGTGACCTACAACAACATCGGTCACTGCTTCTTCCTGGAGGATGCCGTGGAGCACGGCAACCAGTTCGTGCACAACCTGGGGATCCTCACCAAGTGTCATCCTGACGCGCCGTGCGTCCCGACAAACCTCGGCCCGTTCGGATCGGAGGGCGGCAAGAACTTCGATACGGCCGGCCAGAACGCCAAGGATATCCTGATCCCTTCCGACAACACGGCGTCGACTTTTTGGATCACCAATCCGGACAATATTTACCGGGACAACGTGGCGGCGGGGTCCGATGCGACGGGTTTCTGGTTCGCCTTGCCGGAGCATCCGACGGGTAAGTTCGAAGGCACGGAGATCAGTGCGAAGACCTGGCCGCGTCGAACCCCGGTGCGGGAGTTCAAGGGCAACACCGCCCATTCGAACTTTGACGGTTTCATGTTCGACCGCGGCCCCAGGGCCGATGGCCATTTCGCCGTCGGCGGGCATATTGCCCTTGCCAATCCCGCTGACGCGAACAGCCCTCAAGTGGAGACGGTCATCGAGGATTTCACCAGCTACAAGAACCGCAATAACGGAATGTGGTCCCGCGGTGAGATGGACCTGTTCAAAAACCTGAAGCTGGCCGACAACGCCATTGGCTACACGCATGCGTCCGGCAACTTCGGTCGTTCCGCCTTTACGTCGCGGGTGGTTGACTCGCTGTTCGTGGGCGAAACCGAGAACATCGGCAACCCCGGGACGCCGGCGGAAATGGCTTACGGCCGCAGCTTGCCGGAGCCCAAACTCCCGGGTTTCCCGATCCGCGGCTATGAGTTCTACGACTACCGTCATGAGGTGGTGAATGACACCTTCGTGAATTTCGAGGACAACGCCACTCGCAAGACGGGAGCAATCTCTTACCTGCTGTATACCAGCTTCGGAATGAGCTCCAACAACATCGTAGAGCGCGCGAAATTCGTCAACGCCAAGCCGGTGTATTTCCCGCCGATGGAGTTTAAGTGGAGCAACGATGATTACGGCAATGGGAGCTACCAGACTTCGGTGTTCAACGACAAGGACGGCTCGGTAAGCGGTGTCCCCAATTCCTACATTCTCATCAACGACCCAAACGACGGAATCGCAATTGACGACGCCTGCGAGATCAAGCCGGCCTGGAATGCCGCGGTGTGCAAGGGCGACGTCGGGCGTATGACTGTTGCCGCGCCCGCCAGCGGTGGTGGTCGTGGCGGTCGTGGCGCCGGTGGTGGCAGAGGCGGCGCTCCCGCAGTTGCCGGCGCCGGCGGTAGAGGCGGTGCTGCGGTAGCTGGCGGTCCTGGCGCTGGCAGGGGTGGCCTCGGTGGTCTCGTTGGCCCCAGAAACGGGGTCCTGGGCGCCCGTCCACCTGCGGGTCCGCCAATCGTTCTCAGCCGCAACGGCAAGGATTTGCGCGTCACTGGAGAAACCAACGTACGAGCGGGTAGCGAGATCAAGGTGACCACCGAAAGGCCGTCCCTCGCCCTCAGCGTGAAGGAACTGGATAAGGGCTCGTGGGTGATCTTCGATCTGCCGGGATTCACCACCGCAGCCTCGGGTACGGAGGAGAGCAGCATGGATGCACTTCGCGAGGCCAGCGCCACCTCGTACTACAAAGGCAACGGTTCGCTTTGGGTCAAGCTTGTCTCCAGCGGCGACGTCCTTGGCAGCGGCCCTGAGAGCGGCCCCAGTGGCGGAGCCAGCCTGCAGGTCAGCCGGTAAGCTGAACCCTGCTATATGAGCAAGAGCCCCCAGCGCAGGCCGGGGGCTTTTTGTTTCGTACCGCAATGCTGCGCAATCGGTTCCCGGAACAATGTCTTCCGGTACGCTGGCGATCTGATGGCAGGCTTTGAACACCGAGAGGAAGCCGAGCGGCTCCAAGGAATTAACTAGCCCGCTTCCGCGCCCTCAAAGTACGCAAGCAGAAGGAGGGCAGGCGTCTGCGCCATGAATCCCGAGACTCGCCCTCTTTTCCTGCGATCTACGGCGGACGGGAAGCGCTTCCTGATGACCACAAATTCCGAGGCCAGCGAGGGATAGTCCGCGCCCGTTACCGTCGTCCTCAACTGGGCCGCGGGACTGAAAAAATAGGCGAGACGTCACAGCGAAAGACCAACCTACAACTCGCCTCCGGGGCATTTTCTTGTAAAGTTGCGCCGTTCACGCCGGCAGGTGAGCGCACGAAGAAAGCTCCATTGCGCGGTGGACGCACCGGTAGCAACGGCCAACAGCATCCCGTGGTCATCGACTGCGAAGTTCTCCAGAAACGGCGTTCTCGTTGCACCACTCCGGGTGAGTTACGCGCTAACCGGGGACTATGCCCGGGGCAGCGTCTTCACTAACCATTCGCGTTTCCTCGGCTCTTCCGCATCGAATCGCCCCGCATCTCGATCCAGTGTGCATTGTGGACCAGCCGGTCAAGAATGCCATCGGCGAGTGTCGGATCGCCGATTTGTTCGTGCCAGCGCGAGACCGGCAGTTGCGAAGTGAGGATCGTCGAGCGCATTTGGTAGCGGTCCTCGCAGATCTCCCAAAAATCGCGGCGCTCAGGTTCTGAGAGCGGAGCCATGGCCCAGTTGTCGATCACAAGGACATCCACGCGGCTAAACCGCGACAGTAGACTGCGGAGGCTGCCATCAGCACGCGCCATCGCCAAGTCGCGAAACAACGATTGGGCGCGTGTAAAGCGCCGAATAACCATCGCGGCATGCCTTCTGTGCGAGCGCGCAGGCGACCAAGCTCTTGCCCACTCCCGTTGGTCCCAGCACGAAGATGTTGTCGTGCGTCCCGACCCAAGAGGACTGCTGCGTCAGGGAACGGATCACGCTCTTGTCGAGGCCACGGGTGGTGCGATAGTCGATCTCCTCCACGCAGGCGTTCGGCGTGGCGTAGCTTGGCATTTTTCAGTTGTCGTGGGCCGCTCGGCATCGTTTTCGTCGGGGCGGAGGCCTGCGATTGCGAAATGGCAGTATCCGCAGGTGCGCATCGCGAGCGCCATCGCGCAGAGCGCGGAGAAAATCATTGTCTGTAAATCCAAAGCCGACGAAAACGAGAGTCCGAGTGGCGCACAGCAGCCACAACAAACTCTTGAACAGCGGATCGCGATAGAGGGTAACGTATCCCTCCTCGGTAAGCGCCATGCGATTAATCGGATCGGACACTCTCCCATGGAGATGAACGATGTGGCGCGAACAGCGGGAGTTTAGGTTCCTGAGCAGCCTGGCGATCTCCCGCAAGTCACCGCAAGCGACACTCCGATGCTGAACGCCCAAACCAATAAGAGAACGCTCGATCGATTCCTCAAAATTGAAGGTAAACAAATGCGCAAACGGAATCTGCGCGAAGGTTTGCAACACCCGGTGGGGCGAATGTTCAGTTGGGCCGAATTCATCTCGAACGAATGCTTCAAAATCCAGGCTGCCCAGGTAATTTCCGAGTCTCAAGGCGAGGTGCAAAAAGTCCGTGTGCTGCCGTAGGACTGCCTCAACATTAACCTCGTCCCCCCGGTGATGACGAACCGCCTCCGCGAGTCAATCAATCAACTCCCTCCAAGTATCGTAACCGGCGCAGACAGACAGACCCGCACCCGTGACGGCTAGAGCGTTGCCCAGGCGTAGCGCTGCGACGAGATTCTCAAACGCAATACTGTTCCTAGCGTCATTGATTGGCACAGGGTATTCGGAACGACACTATTGGCAACCAATGGAATAACCCATTATCGCCGATTGTTCAGCCCTATTGTTTCAACGCGTCGAGGTTGCTGTTCGGGACAGTCGGCTGCTTAACCGTTCGCGAATCGTCGTAGGAGGTAAAGCTGTGCCCTTTCCGTTCGCCGCCCTTGGGCCAACACTTTGTCGCATGCCGGAGATCGCATTAGACTACCGAGGGGGCGGCTTCTGTCCTCCTGCCCTATTCCAGTTGGCGAGGAAGTTTAGCCTCGTGCTGCGTCCAGCAGATTTTGTGGGTGGCCAGCCCAGGGTTCAAAAAAATCCTACGGCCACTTAAGCTTTTGTTGTCAAAGTTGTCGTCGAAACCGGAGCCTGGATGTTTTCGGGTGAATTCAAGTGATTGAAAATGTTGGAGCCACCCGCCGGGATCGAACCGGCGACCTGCTGATTACGAATAAGGGATTGCCCAATTTGCTCGGGACTGATCCGAGCTGGGCTTGTTTGCCTAAGTTATTCATTTGTCAGTATAATAATGACAGATTAGCGGGAAGTCGTTGAACCGCCTCGGCCTTGGCTGTTACCCCAAAACCGTTTTGAATCCGTTTTAAATTCACGCACGCCAAATCGGAACGGATTACACGCCAATGCCGCTAGAACGGTTGACGCAGGAGCGCGTGGAGAAGGCCAAGCCCGGCGAGTTCCTTTGCGATGACAAGGTCACCGGCCTGATGCTTCTCTCGCAGAAGCGAGTGAAGACGTGGGTGGCTCAACGCGAGGTCAAGGACGCTGAAACCGGGATCAGAAAGACGGCCCGCGTAAAGCTAGGCCACTTCCCCAAGGTCAGTGTCCAGGAAGCGCGCGACTTGGCCAAGGACGAACTGCGAAAGATGGAGCTAGGAGCCTGTCCGAGTATTGTCCAATCTCGCGGGTCCAAACGGAACAGAACCGGTACATAATGTTTTATGCCAAAGGGCTACCGGACGTACCTTCCTGAGCAGGACCTGCTGTTGCCGCCGACCCTCCGGGCATGGTTGAAGGAAGACCACCTGGTGTACTTCGTCAGCGACGTCGTCGACCAACTGGATCTGTCGGCCATCCACGCGGTGTACGAGAAGGAGAAGCGAGGGCAACCTCCCTACGATCCGCGGCTGATGACGAAATTGTTGGTATATGGCTACTGCACGGGGGTGTTCAGTTCGCGTCGGATACAAAAGCGGTTGCAGGAAGACATCCCGTTCAAAGTGCTGGCGGCGGGCAACGAGCCGGACTTTCGGACCATCTCGGACTTTCGCAAGATCCACATCGAAGCACTGGAGAAGCTGTTCGAGCAGGTTTTGGCAATGGCGCTGGAGTGCGGATCGATCCAGCTGGGCCGGGTATCGCTGGACGGGACCAAGTTGAAGGCCAACGCCAGCAAGCACAAGGCGATGAGCTACGGGCGGATGAAGGAGAAGCAACAGCAACTGAAGGCAGAAGTGAAGCACTTGCTGGAGCAGGCCGAGGCCGCCGATGAGGCCGAAGATCGACAGTATGGCAGCCAGCGGGGCGACGAGTTGCCGGAAGAACTGCGGCGGCGCGAGACCCGGTTGGCCAAGATCAAGGAAGCCAAGAAAGTCCTGGAACAACGAGCACGGGACAAAGTAGCGGCGGAAGGTAAGGGCGCCGAAAAGGCCAAGCCGGAGGACAAGGATCAATATAACTTCACCGACCCGGAGTCGCGCATCATGAAAGGCGCCGACGGGATTGTGCAGGGTTACAATGCGCAAGCGGCGGTGGAGCCGACCTTGCTGCTGATCGTGGGGCAATCGGTGACCGAAGCAGCCAATGATAAAAAGCAGCTGCTGCCGATGGTGGAACTAATCGAACAGCAGTCGGGGCAGCGTCCGGAAGCAATTTTGGCCGACAACGGATATTGTTCCGAGGAGAACCTGGATTCCTTGGAATCGAGCGGTCAGCCGGAGCGTAAGATCGAGGGGTTCATCGCGACGGGGAAGCAAAAGCATGGTGAGCATCGACTACCCGCGAAGCGCGGACCCTTGCCGCCAGGCGCAACCAAGGTGGACCGGATGAAGCGGAAGCTGCAGACCAAAGTGGGTAAAGCTGTCTACGCGGCGCGCAAATGTGTTGTGGAACCGGTGTTCGGGCAGATCAAGCAGGCGCGTGGGTTCCGTCAATTCCTGCTCCGCGGAAAAAAGAAAGTGAAAGGGGAGTGGGCGCTCCTATGCCTGACACACAACATTCTACGGCTCCACTCCGCGATGCAGTTCTGACGAAAGGCATTGAGGAATGATTTTCGCTCAAAATTGCAGGTCCAAGCGGTCCTGCAACAAAATCAGCCGCCCCGGCCTCGACTATGGCTGTCCCATGAAGATTTCGTGCTACGCAACCAGTCGACTTTCAAGCCCTTCGAGCGTTACTCGGACAGGCTCCTAGGCCGAAACCCTCACGAGGCGCGTCAGCTCAACCTCACCGTCAAGGCGGCTGTAGAAGAGTACATTAAGGGCGCTGTCGATCTCCGGCCCAGGACGATTCGAGGATACCGGGACCACTTGGACCGCTACCTAGACCCTACACCTGAGATCCGGCGCAGGATGGAAAAGGCCAAGCGTAAAATCGACTGGACCATCATCGGCCAATTGCCGCTGTCCGATCTCGGCAACAAGCCGACAATCGTTCGCAACCTCCATTTGGAGCTGACGAAGGCTTGCGGCAAGGCGACGGCGAACGGCGTGATGCGGACGATTTCAGCGAGCTACAACGGGATGCTGGCTCTGGCGATGGAGCTACCGCCCAACCCAGTCACGCGAGAGGGCGTAATCCGCTGGCACCGCCTGAAGCGCCGTGACCGGCGCATTGGTGAAGAAGGATTCGCCGCGTGGGGCGAGACGCTCAAGACTGTCGGCAATCCGATTCGCCGGGCGCTCCGGCTGTTCATGCTTCTCACAGGACAACGCGATGAAGCGACCCGGATGATGATGTGGAAGCACGTCGATTTCAAGCGCGGACGCATTCACTATCCAGCGCCGAAAGGTGGTGAGGATGCCGCATTCGATTTGCCAATGAGTCCGCAAGTTAAGAAGGTGCTCGAATTCGTTCAAGCGTTCTCCACCGAGTCATGGGCCTTCCCTGGTAGCGAGTTTGTTTGGCCAGCATTCTCCAAGACGGGCCATATTGTCGAGAGCAAGGAACAACGTCGAACCGAGTTGTTGAACCCGCACGCGCTGCGGCGGACCTTCATTTCTGTCGGCTATGAAGTGGCGCCCAACAAGTACGTGAGCTACATCGCGAACCACGCCTGTCGCGACACGATCACTGACGAATACTTTGAGCCCACGCTCGAATCCGTTCGGCGAGTGCTGGAGACGGTGGACAAAACGATCATGGAAAAAGTTGGCATTGAGTTGGACAAATTGTTAGGCGAAAAGAAGCAGCTAAGTTCCTCCCAATTCAAGGCGACTGCTACGAATTAAGTCGGGTTTGACCCCAAAGAACAATCCGGTATACTATTAGTCGAGCCGTCTGCGCGAGCGACGGTGTGTGGTCAACCGGACAAAAACCGAACGGCCCTGGTTCAAGGCTCTCTCGAAGGCCCACCTAAAGACTCACGGAAAACAGGCGCATACCCGGAAAAGCCAATAGCTTCTCGCTATGGCAGCGCGCCCGTCGTGTGAATCTTTAGGTGGGCTTTCTGCTGTTCCCTCCTGACTCACGGCGTAACTCCAAAAGGAATTACGCAATGGCACTAGCAACACAATTGGAAAGCGCGCCCGTCACAGCGCCGCGCTTCGCCGGACCCAAACGTTATCTTGATCCGCGCGAGGCATCCGACTACACCGGCATTGGCCTCAGCACACTATCGATTCACCGCATGAAGGGCACCGGCCCGAAGTACATCAAGTGGGGAATGAACATTCGCTATGACATCTTTTCGCTCGACGCGTTCATGGCCGAGCGCGAAGTGACGCCCGCCGCGCCCGTCACTGCGAAGCGCCGCGTGGGACGGCCTCGCAGGGAGGGCAAGTAGCCATGCCCACAATCAAAACGGTCACTGTTAAGCTGACCGAGGTGCAGCAGCCCTTCTTGGTCTTTGAGCTTTTCCTTCACCTTGTGAAGATCAGGCCTGTGGCAATTGTGGGTGACCACAATTCACTTTATCTGACGTTTCCGGCAAAGTATGCAAAACGGGTCGGTAATGCGCTTGCTGACCTAGTATTGGAGATTTTTTGGGTTGAACCGGGCATGAAGGTTTGCCCGCTTATAGAAGGGTTGACCGAAGTCCAAGATTGGGCCAGGGCGAAAGCGGAGGCAAGGGTACAGGGCGGAAAATGAAACAGGCGTCAGCAAGCAACTGACGCCCGTTCGTTCCGTCGTGGACATTTTTGAGGCCGATCCAAGAACAGCAAGTCTCATCCGCTATTTTAACTTGGATCGCCTCACCCTCCGGCCAACGGAACGTTCCGCCTATGACCAGAAAGAATGGTTATGGGTAAAACGACAAAAGAATTAAAGACAACGCTCGATTGGGCGAATGCATACGTCGCGTTCGGACTCAAGGTGCTGCCATGTTACAGCGTGAAGCCGGACGGCGACTGCATGTGCCCGCCGAATTCTAAAGAACGTAAGCGGACAGAGGACGGCTTCTGTTCTTCGCCGGGTAAGCACCCCATCCCAGAGTTGGTTCCGCATGGCTCGCTCGATGCCTCGGACGATCTCAACCAGATCAAGAAGTGGTTCGCCAAAGACGGACAGTATAACCTTGCCGTGGCCACTGGAAAAACCCGCACTGACAATTTGATGGTTGTAGATTTGGACGTAAGGAAGAGCAAGGATGGGCCTGGCACTTGGGAAGCAGTAAAGCGAGAGATCGGAGGAGGGTTCCCAGACACGCTCTGGCAAACAACCGGGTCCGGTGGCCGGCAACTGTTTTGGTGGACGGAAGAAGAAGTACCGATGAACCAGGAGACCAAACTCGGGCCGGGCATCGACATTAAGGGCAGGAGCGGATATGTCATGGTTCCACCGTCCGTGAATGATCTGGGAGCGTACAAATGGGAGAACTGGGCACCACAGCCACACGTGATCGCCACTGCACCGAAGTCGCTGGAGGATCGAGCGCGCAATGGGAAGGCCGCGCCGTCACCAGCAGCCGGAGTGACCCGGCGCGCGGGGAATTCTACGCCGGGCAATGAACAATCAGAACTCCGGCCCGATGATCCGAATGAAACTCTTTTGTTCGCGCAGTTGAAGGAACTCCTGAACGCGATTCCGCCAGGGCCACGCGACAACTGGTTGAGTGTCGGAGCCACAATCAAAACCGTTGCTATTGCCAAGTACCCAGTGGAAAGCGATAGGCATGTGCTGTTTGACATCTGGGATGAATGGTCTGAGAAGGGCCAAGGCTATGGCGGCCTCACAGACCAGAAAGAGCAGTGGAAGAGCTTTCCGCCTACGATAGCCCCACCTATTGCGCTGCTCAGAAAACTCGCGCGAGAGAACGGCTGGACGCCTTCCGAGGAGTTTCAAAAGCAGGACCGCAAGTGGCGCACCGAGGCCGCGCGGAAAATGCTGGAGGCCCTGCCGGCCACAAGCAGCCCGGATGAGATTGAGCCACTGCTGGCACTCATGGCCCCAATGCCAGAGCACCATCAGGACCCGTTCTTCAAAGCCATAAAAGAGAAGTTCAAGTTGAACATTGGTGGACTGAAGAAGGCCGTCGGGAAACTGAAGACCGACTATCTGGCATCGGAAGGTGAAACCGATTACGGCCTGATTGTTGCGACTCGCGTGCTGGCGTCCCACTTCGAGAATGGCAAGCATCTCATTCATGCTGCGGATGGATTTTTCTGGAAGTACAACGGGCGCTACTGGGAGCAAATCGTAAGTGAACATGAACTCGGCCAGCTCTGCATGGCTGCCACGCGGGAACTCGGCCAGATACCCAAAGATGTGGCGGTGGTTGTCCGGCAGGCCATCACTAATCTGGCGGATCTCCAGGCGCGTGGCGGCGATCCACTCCGGCTTACGGAGCCTCCGTTGCCTGTGATCAATTGTGTGAACGGGGAGCTGTGGATCAAAGAGGATTTTACTGTCGAACGCCGTGACCACAGCCCGGATAGCTTTCTGCGATTCTGCCTGGATATCGAGTACGATCCAGATGCTACCTGCCCGATGTTCAACAAAGCGGCGCTGGAAATCTTTCAGGACTCACCGGACCCGCAGGACATGTATCGCCACATGATGGAGATTTACGGTTATGCGATCCAGCCTAGCCGATTCATCAAAGTATTCTTTATCTGGCAGGGTGGGGGCAACAACGGCAAAGGTAAATTGATCGAAGTACTGATCGAGTTGGCTGGCAAGAAAGTGGTAGCGCCCGGCCGCATCGTGGATCTCGAACACGAATACAACCGGGCAAACCTCGTAGGAAAGCTGATTTTCTATGAGGATGATATGGCACACAACACCGTGCTGCCAGATGGCGCACTAAAGCAATATAGCGAAGCCAAGTACACGAGCGGACGCCACACCTACGGGCGCATCAGCGAGTTCGTGGTCTGTGTGCTGCCGATCATGCTTTGCAACCCATGGCCGATCACCAAGGATCTTACTGAAGGAATGCTGGTACGTGCGCATGTCGTTCCATTCCGGCATAAGTTCGTCAATGGTGTGGACCTTGATCCGAGATTATTCGAGGGCATCATCAAGCAGGAGCTACCTGGCATACTGAACCAGGCGATTAAAGGGTTGCAAGGGCTGATGGCTCGTGGGCATTTCCTTGAGCCGAAGGATTGCCTCGTTGCCAAGCAGGAGTTCCTGAACGCATCGAATCCGGTTCCGGCTTTCCTTAATTCAGGGTTCTGCATCCAGAGCTTGGAGGAAGAGATTGCCGCCATCAGAGCAAGATTTGAGATCGATCTTGAAGTGGCAACGAAGGGGCACAATCAGGCGTTGGTCCAACAGCTTCAGAATGAGATGGCGATTGCCAGTGCTAAAGCGGAGGCAGCAGGCACTGAGGGCATTTGTCAACCCACCCAGGAGTTCTACAACAACCTGCTTGTGTGGAGCCGTAATGAGGGACGCACCTGGAAGCCAAAGAAGTCGCAGGTGGAGCAAGATTTGGTCAGTCTCGGATTCCCGGTATCGAACAAGAGCGGTCAGTTGAAGGTGTACCGGCTGAGATCCACGAGCGTAATCGACCAGACGCCGGTGCGCGCGTGGTAAGAACGCGTGGCGTTCGGATGGGCGCAGGGAAACATTTCACTTCAGGCAACTCGATCCAATTCCTTCAACCAAGATTTACAGCGTTTTTGGGTCGCCAAGCTTCTATAGGGAAAAATATATACAAACGGGACGGTATCGGGATTTCTTTCATTTTCCCTTAGGAGAAGTTTGAAGTGAAAAACAATGTAAAGACTGTACGGAGAAGTTGGATTGGTTTGCCTGAAGTGAAATGTTTCGTCCCGACCGCGCCGGAGTCACTTTCACGGCCAGCCGAAACTGGGCGCGCGCCATGTACCGGCCTCCGTTAAAAAACCAGCCAGCGACCCTCTAACTACTCATTAGCCGCTCGACACACACGGCGATCAACATTTATTGCGCTTCGGCGCACGCGCTTGGAATTTGAAACGGACTTTTGAAACGGACTTGAGGTTTTACGGCTTGACAGAGCGTAATATCTGACATAGCGTTCAATTATGCAAATCCCCAAAGGTAAGGCTGTGGCCGTCATCGTGCGTCGCGACTGGGCCAACCTCGCTGCCGTGCGAATATTCCTAAGGCAGGGCGAAACCCCGCCCGGCAAACAGATCGGTGGGAGCGATGATAGTCACATAATCTTCACTGACGTACTTGACGCCGATGATCCAAAGGGATTGTGGATTGAGCTCAACACCGAAAGGCACAAGGACGATCCGTCTGTTGAGCGCTTCCCTTTTCTTGTCCCATGGGCGTATGTTTTGGCGGTTGTGATCTCTGAGAAGTTCTCTCCCGAGGTTTACGAATCCGCCAGGAAGATGGGCTTCAATCCCAAGCCTCAACGCGATATGTAGTCAGCCCGGCGCTGCCCATAGTTGCCCACGCGCCGCGCTGCCCGCACCACAGGACCAATCGCCGGGCCGTCAGCCGAGCTACCCGGCCACGCGCTGCCGATCAATGGCTAGGACGCCGTAGACCACGACCATCTTGCGAAGGACGCTCACAACCTGAGGCTCGGCTAGCCCAGCGTCGATGCACCGCGTCAGGACTTCGCCTATCGTGGCTCCATCCGATTTGCGCAGTACGCCCCAGACGATGCTGCGGACGCCTTTGAACGGCTTGGTGCCAGTGACTCGCGCTCGGTCCGTCCGTGAAAAATACCGCCATCGCGACTGGTCCGCTGGCTTCCGTGGCTCCACTGCCTTCTTACGCGGTCTGCCACGTCCGCAGAACACAGGGTCCTTGGGCCGCGTCCGCAAGTAAGCATCCAAGCTTTCTTAGGACGGCTGATGGGAGACCGGAAGCTGGCCGGCATCGTCCTCCGAGGTTTCCTCCAGGATGTGCCATCGCAGTTGGAAAATCTGCGCCAGCGGCTTAAGCATGCGGACTCCCCTGGTACGCGCGCCCAAGCCCACATGCTCAAAGGCGCCGCGGCTACGGTGGCGGCCGAGGATCTGCGCGCAATGGCACTGTCGATGGAACAGGCCGGGCGGGCCGGCGAGCTGGATCGCTGCCGTCAATTGCTGCCGCGAGTGGCGGAAGAGTTCGAGCGGTTCAAGCGGGCTCTGGATTGGGCCGGATGGGCGCAGACCAAGGACAACGAGATTCTTCAAGGGACGGACCAACGATGATTCAACTTGACGACGAACTGGCCAAGGACTACCTGGCCGAGTGCTGCGAGCACCTGGTGGCTCTCGAAGCGGACCTGCTGAGCATCGAAGCGGGCGGCGCGGCGGCGGATCCGGACGTCATAAATCGCGCGTTTCGGACCGCCCATTGGCTCCAGGGAGGTGCGGGAGTTTTCGATCTGGTCAGGATCGGCGATCTGGCGCACCAGATGGAGAACGCACTGGAGCTGATCCGCTCGCATAAACTGCTTCCCACCAGGGACCGGATGCGCGTGCTGCTCGGCGCCGTGGATCGATTGCAGCACCTGGTGGAGAATCCGGGTGCGAGCAATCAGGCCGACATCGCCGACAGCATGACCGCTCTGGCGAAGCTGTGTGCGAATCGCCCGGCAAATGAGGCCGGCACCCGCGCGCGCGGAATTCGTCCGCTTCTGCGGGTGCTCCTGGTGGAAGACGATTTTGCCAGCCGGCTCCTGCTGCAAACCTTTCTTTCCACCTTCGGCGAATGCCATATCGCCGTGAACGGCCGGGAAGCCGTGGCGGCGTTTCGCGCGGCCCTGGAACATGGACTCCGATACGATCTGATCTGCATGGACATCATGATGCCGGAAATGGACGGCCGGGAAGCCGTGCGGCAGATGCGGACGCTCGAGGAAGAGCATGGCATTTTGTCCAGCTCTGGCGCCAAGATCATCATGACCACCGCGGTGGACGACGTTAAGGAAGTGATCCGATGCTTCCATGAGCTGTGCGATTCCTATCTCACCAAGCCCGTGGACCTGGGCACCTTATTGGGCCGGATGAAATCGTATCAGCTGATTCAATGATCGCCTGGTTCAGTGATCACCTGGTGCAGGCCTGATCAGAATACGTAGCCGATGCTGGCCTGATACGTCCGGGGCGCGACGAAGTGCGTTCCGCTGAAGGTCGACAGGAAATTGTAGAGCGCCACCTTATCCGTCAGATTGGTCACCGTGAAGCGGAGCACCGTTTTGTAGTGCTCGGCGTGGAACAAATTGTCGGTGCCCACCGCCATATCGAAAAGATTCCGCGGCTTCACCCGGTCCGGGTTGTGATCGTTGTTTTCGGTACCGGTCTGCGGCAAAGTCAGCAGCGTGGAGGTAACGATGGCGGTACCGCAGTTTCGCAGCGGATCCTGGAACGTCGCTTCCGCTCCGCCGCACGCCAGCCCAATATCCGTCTGCTGCGCGGCCGTCAGCTTCAAAGCAGCGGCTGCATCCGGCACGCCCGTCACCACTAGCCCGCTATCGTAGCGCCAGATGAACGATCCCCACAGCCCGTCCTTGCCGCGCTGATAGCGGAGGTTGGTGGTTTGCTGGAAAGCCTGGTCGTGATCGATGCGGAAAACACCCGGCACATTCGCCGTGCCCTGGAAAATCAACCCGCCCACTTCCGGAGGAAAATAGCGCGCGCGGGTGTGCCCGAAGTTGGTGGACGCCTGGAACCCGTGCAGGTTGATAGTGCTCAACCGTCCGGTTAATCCGTCGATCTTGGAGTTGTGCCAGGCGATCGGGAACGTAATGGGTGTGTTGAACAAAACATCGAAGTCGTAGGCGTTGTGCGTGAATTTCCAGAAATAGTCGGCGTCGAAAACCAGCCAGTGCCCGACCTTCTGCTGCAGGCCGCCGTTGAATTGATTGCGGAATCCCGGCTGGATGGGATAGCTGCCCTTGGCGCCGAAAATATTCTCGGCCAGTCCGCCGCTGCCGGTGGCGCTCGACAGCAGAAGGTTCTCATTGAAGGGCGTTTCGAAGGTGCGCGAATAAGCTGCGCGCAAGACGGTGCCGGTGCGATTCACCAGGTACGACAAACCGAGCCGCGGCTGCGGTCCGTTCTTCGATACTAAGCCATCGTACTGATCGTCCCGAAAGCCCATATTGATCGAAAGATCGCCCAGCTTGATGTTGTCGGTGGCGTAGAAGGCGGCCTGATTGATGTTGCCGAGTCCATGAAACAGG
Organism: Bryobacterales bacterium; assembly: GCA_963776805.1. Taxonomy (GTDB): domain Bacteria; phylum Acidobacteriota; class Terriglobia; order Bryobacterales; family Bryobacteraceae; genus Palsa-89. Next base: position 1,014,141 of record CAVZOD010000023.1, on the reverse strand, counting down.
AAGTACGATCCGCCGCGGGTCAAGTCATAGGGGACCAGGCCGGGGAGCAGTTTGGGGTTTGCAATATACAACGGATTGATCGAGCTGCACTCGTTGGGGTCCGTCACCCCAGGCAATCCCAGCGCGACGCCGTTTGGTCCCAGGCAAACCGGATTGAAGGCCGGATTCGTCACGCCCATGCTGAAATTCTCATCCAGCCTGGTCTGTTGAATCTGCGTTCCGATCTTGATGTTATGCCGTTTATGTGAGATGGAAAGATCCGCTTTCACCCCATAGTTGGTGAGAAACCGGTTCTGCGATTCGGTGACCGGCGTGTCGTCGAACGGATCGCGGCTTCCGTAGTAGTTCACCTGATCGCGCCGCGCGAAAGGATTTACTGTCAGCAGCATGTTGGAGCCGAAAGTGCGCTGGTAGCCGGGCGCTACATCCCAGGTCATCACGCGCTGCTTCTGGTCCTGGCTCAATTGATCGTAATCGTTGGGAACCTGGAACCAATTGCGCGCCAGAAAAATATTCAGATGAAACGCATCGCGGCCGTCCGGGATGTAGTCGCTGCGGTCGAAAATGTTTTCGCTGTTGCCCACGTCATGGAAGGGCAGAAACTCGGGCGTATCCAGGAAATGGCCGGTGCGGATGCCGTTGATCGCAATAAAATTTCCCAGCTTGGCCGATCCCCAGCCGAACGTCCCGTTCTCGCCGTAAGTGCCGAACGAGCCCGCAACGGCCTCTATGCTTCCATACGGCGCCGCACCCAGCCCCGACTTGGTGGTCGCATTCACGATGAGGCTGGATTTGTCGCCGTACTGCGCGTCGGGAGCGCCGCTGATCAGTTGCATGCTCTGGATGGCGTCGGGTGGCAGTTGCGTCGAAAAAACTTTGCTCTGCTGATCGCTGATCGGCTGGCCGTCGATGACGAACGTGACTTGCGCGTGATCGCCCAAGGGATGAAAGAACCCATTGGCATCGGCCGCGGTGCCTCCGGTGCTGTTATTGATGATGCTGCTCAACCCCGATGCCGGATCGAACGACGGCAGTTTCATGAATGCCGACGAGTTCGAGTCGGTGTGCGCCGAGGGATCGGTATCGATGAGCGACAAGGACGCGCCCACGTCCACCGAGGTAGAGACCTCGCCCATCTGGAGAGTAAACGTCAAGCTAATGGGAACGGGATTGTTGATTTCGAGCGGCTCCGACTTGCTGGAGAAGCCATTGGCCGTTACGACGATTTCGTACATGTTCGGCGGAATATTGTTAAAGCGAAAAGTGCCGCTGTCGTCGGTCATGGTGCTTTGGGTATAGCCGGTTACCTGGTTGCGAAGCTCCACCTGGGCCTTCGGGATCACCATCTGGGTCGGATCGAGCACCGATCCAGAGACGGTGCCGCTGCTGATGGACTGCGCGACCAGCGGAGCGGCGAGAAGAACGGCGAGCGAGACTGCGGCAACGATTCGGGTCATAGGAGCCCTTTCGTACTAAGCCGAAACAGACGCATTTGTGCGACCAGATGATAAGGGGCTAAGAGGCGGGGATTACGAGCGTTTCGGCGATCCCCGTCACGGAGCCTGCGGAATTTCACGCAATCGGTCGAGTGAGGGAGCGCTGGGACTTACTTCGCGTCTTCGATCGTCAACTCATCCGGCTTGTCGCCGGCATACATTTTGGCGCTGTCGTAGAAGCCGGCAGTGGTGAGGTGGATGTCCACCTGCTTGTTGCCCTTGTTCTCCCAAAACCATCCGTGAATGCCCGTAGTTGGCGCGGTGAATGAGCCATAGGAGTGGTCTTTGCCGGCCTGGTTGTCCAATTCGTAACTCTCGAAATAGTCGGGATTGGGCTTCTGGTCCGGTTCGCCGTGAAATTCATATTGAACATTGCCGGTGGCTTTCCAGCCGTAGATCATTCCGGCACCCTTGCGCATGTGGTATTTGATCTCCACGCCTTCGCCCGGCGCGAGAGAAAGGTCCTCGCTATCCACTTTGTAGGAATTCGATTGAGCAGTGTAAATGCCCGCCGGCGCGGCCGTGGGACGAGCTCCGATGACGGGCTTCGCCTCGGACTTGGTTTCCGGTTTCGCGGCGGTGGCTTTCGCCAGATCGGTTAAGTGCAGAAGCGCGCCGGTCTTCAGCGGATCGATTCCATATTCAGCCGGCAGGACGGCGGTGAAGAGAATCACCAACGCAACGAACAATGCAATGCCTGTCGCCTTGGCGATGGCCTTCCTGGAGGGCGCGAGCGGCTGCCGCGGATCTTGTGGTTCCACCATTTGCTTCTCCGTAATCACGCCGCCACGAAATATCCGGCAACCTGATATCCAACCAAAATGAACCCAACGGTCATCAGCACAGCGTTCGCCGCAAAAGCCTGCCGCAGGAATTCGCTTTGCGTGCGCCATGCGCTCAAAGCGATCAACACGGCGGTGAGCGCCAGGATTTGTCCGATCTCCACCCCGACATTGAAAGAAACGATATTCGTAATCAATCCGTTTTTCGCCAGGTCTAACTCCTGGAGTTTGGTGGCCAGGCCGAATCCGTGGAACAGGCCAAAAATCAAGACAGCGGCCTTGGTGTTGGGCTCAAAGCCAAAGAAGCGCCGGAAGCCGTCCATGTTATCGAAGGCCTTATAGACTACCGAGAGGCCAATGATGGCGTCGATGATATACGGGTTGGCGTGAAATCCGCCGAGCACTCCTGCCAGCAACGTGATGCTGTGTCCCAGCGTGAAGAGACTGACGTACTGCACGATGTCTTTCAACCGGTACAGGAAAAAAATCACTCCCACCAGGAACGCCAGGTGATCGTATCCGGTGACCATGTGCTTCGCGCCCAAATAGACAAACGCGGCCACCGCCGCTCCGTGGTTGGACTGGACAAAGGAGGCGTCGCGCTTGGATACGTTATGGGCACTCGCGACGGTGAGCGCGATCGCTAAGAAGAGTGCAACAGAACGAAGAGGTAACATAGCCGCGGATAAACCACACATGGCCTTCGGCCACCCTGGAGGATGAAAACGCGCTTGGCAGCTCCATTGAGGAATCAACGAGTTGCAATGTGTTTTCAGAACAACACGGATTAACACGGATAAGACAATTCAATTTCTTTGCTCTCCATCCGTGTTTATCCGTGTTCGTCCGTGGCTCAAAACGTGAATTTGATTGCGGCCTGCATCAGCCGGGGCGGAGCGGCGTTCACCACCTGGCCGAACAAAGTGGTGTCGATGTTGCCGTTCACGGCCGCGGGCCCAAAGAATTGCGTGTGATTGAACGCGTTGAAAGCTTCCAGCCGGAACTGCAGCGCGCGGGCTTCGGTGAACTGGAAAGACTTCAGAAGGGCCAGATCGAAGTTCAGCTCGCCGGGTCCAAAAAACGACCGGCGCGATGCGTCCCCCGGCGTGCCGAGCGCATTGGGGCTAAATGCCGCGATATTGAAATAGGGCAGCCCGTTGCGAGGATTGCCGTTCAAGTTCAGCGGTGCGCCGTTGTAATCGGGCAGATCCAAGCTGTGATTGTTCACGCCGTTGGGAATGCTTCCCATCAGCGAGTTGTCGCCCTCCGATTCGAGCGTTACGGGGAAGCCCGTGCTGGCGCGCGTAATCCCGGAAATCTCCCACCCGCTGGTCAAGCCCTTGACATGCCCGAAGAAATGCTCGAAGGGAAGTTTGTATTGATAGCTCGCGACAAAATTGTGCTCTAAATCGAACGACGAAAGCGCGCGCGTTGCGCTTAGATTATAGGGGTTCCCCGGATCGGAAATGCTGGATCCCTGATCAATGGACTTGCTGTAGGTATATCCGATCAGAAAAGTCATGTTTTTCGCGCTATGCCGCAAAGTCACTTCCAGCGCATTATAGTTGGAGTTCCCAACCGTGCTGTCGTAGTCGTCATTGCCGAAGGCCGGCCCCAGTCCGGCGCGGGTTCCCTGGATGGTTTGCCCCGCGGCGGTGATGTAGGTGGTGTCCTCGCCAAAGGGTCCGCAGGTAGGCGACCCGGGAGCCACCGCGCTCGGATTGCTCAACGCCAGGCACAAGGCCGGATTGCCGGGATTGGCTGAATAAACCAGCAGCAGGTGATGCGCCTGGGATCCGACATAACTCACGCTGAGCACAGTATTGCCGGGTAGCTGCCGCTCGATGGACAGAAAATAATTCTCGTTGTACGGATAAGTGTTCCATGGCGGAGGAGCGGTCATTCCGGCGATCGGCTCAAACCCGGAAAAGCCGACGTTTGGATTCGGGTGCGATGGCGATGCGTTCAGCGGCGGAAAAGTCAGCGGAAACGGATTGCCGGTGAAAGACCCGTTGGCGGCGGTGATGAACGGCGTGGCGAACAGCGGCGGCCCGGGGCTGGTGTAGCTTAACCCGTAGGGCGGCTGCGGCTCGTCGATGGCCATGATGTTCCCTTCGATCACCGAATAATAAATCCCGTAGCCCGCGCGAATGCTGGTTTTTTCCGGTCCGCCCGTGAGTTTCGCCAGTAATCCGTTTTTCCAGCCCGGCGAGTAAGCCAAGCCCAGGCGCGGCGAAAAGCGGTTGCTGGATGGCACCAAAGTGTTCGGCACGCCTTTGTCGCCGACATACACCAGGCCAACGGGGGCGTTCGGATAGACCACGGACTGTTCGCCGGGAATAAACGTCGGGATCTGGTTGTATTTCTCGGACCAGTATTCCATGCGATCCCAGCGCACTCCGTAGTTGAGCGTCAGCGTGGAGCTGGCGCGCCAGCTATCCTGCGCGAAGCCTCCAAAATACCGGTGGCGTATGTAGTAAGCCTGCGAATCGGCCTGATTGTAATTGCTGGCCACGCCTACCAGAAAATCCGCAAAGTCGTTACCGGTTTCCGTTCCGGAAAACAGAAAGCCTCCGTTATATTCCGGGTTGGGATTCACATTGACTTGCTCGTAGCTCAGATCCAGGCCGGCCTTGAACGTATGAGCTCCCCACACCCTGGACACGTTGTCATTCGCCGCGTAGGTGTTGTTGGCCTGCTTCAAATTTGTGATCGGCGTGCCCATCACGAAGGAATTGAAGATGATGTTCTCCACGCCTTCGATGGCCGGCGCCAGGGGAACAATACCCGGCGTGCCCACGCCCGTCACGAAACCTTGGGAAGCCAGGCTCGGCCCAACGCCGCCGGCCGGCTGGCCGACGTTATTGGAATCCCGCATGAAGCTGAGGCGCAGCTCGTTCACCGTGGAGGGCCCAAACGTCTTGGTGTCTCCGAGATTCACCAACTGTGCGCGCCCCAGCGTGAGCGCGCCAAACCCGGGAACGCTCGCGCCGCCCTGACCGGTCGGATAAGGATTGTTCAAGGTATAGTCGTCGAAGAAATAATAAGCCGACAACAGACCCAACCGTTCGCTGTTGGCATCCACTTTGAAGCTGCCCTTGTCGTCGCGCACGGTCTGGCCGTTGGCGCCGGTGGTAAACGTCGATGGCCCGTCGTTGGGAAGTGGAATGTACTGCAGCAGGTGCTGGGCCGGCGCCGACCAGACATTCTGTGGAATGATGGCGCCGGGAAAGACGCACTGCGAGCTGGAACCGCATCCTGGCGTGTAATATGGCTCGTTCGCCGAAACCGCATACCCGAGTTTCTGCGACAACAGATTTGCGAAGTAGGGCCCGCCCACCGTCCCCGTCAAAGTGCTGGCGGCGTCGCTGAAGTTGCCGGCGCGCTCGGCCAGCGTGGGAACAGCAATCAACCCGGTGTCGATGCCCTGCGCGGTCCGCGTCCCTTGATAATCGGCGAAGTAAAAGATCTTGTCCTTCTTGATTGGCCCGCCCACCGTGCCGCCAAACTGATTTTGCCGGTAGAAGCTGCGGTCCGGCGAAAAGAAATTACGCGCGTCCAGGTCGGTGTTTCGCAAAAACTCGAAGGCTGTTCCATGAATCTGATTGCCCCCACCCTTGGTGACCACGTTGACGATGCCGCCGCTGTAATTGCCGTATTCCGCGTTTACGTTGTTGGTGAGCACCCGGAATTCGGCGATCGAGTCCAGGTCCGGAACAATGGTGGTGCCCCCGTTCATCAGCTCCTTGACGTCGCCGCCGTTCACCATGAACCCGTTGGCGTCTTCGCGCTGGCCGCTGATGGATTGATTGCCCGGGTTTAGATCGCCCGACGGCGCGATGGCCACCGACGCTCCGGCCATCACGATGGAATCAGGAAGCTGGGTGGACATCGGAACAATGCCTGGCTGAAGCGCCAGCAGATCCGTATAGCTGCGGCCGTTCAGCGCCACGGAAGTCATTTGCGTTCCGGTCACCACCTGGCCCATCTGCGAGTTGGCGGTCTCTACCTGGGTGGCGTTCTCGAGCACCGTCACTTCTTCCACCTTCTCGGCCATTTCGAGCGTGAGGTCCACCACCAGCTCGCCGTTGGTGTCTACCTCCAGGTTGTTCCGGGACTGCGTGCCGAAACCTAGATTTTCCACCTTGACGTCGTAACGCCCCACCGGCAAGCTCGGGAAAGCATAGTAGCCCTTCTCGTCGGTGGTGGTCTTGGCCTGCACGTTCGTCGCAGTGTTGGTGGCAATGACGGACGCACCCGGGATCACCGCGCCGCTAGGGTCTTTCACGGTACCCGAGATGCTGCCCGTGGTGGCGGCTCCCAAAATCATCGGCAACAAAGCCGCGCAGAGGAACAACGTGATTCGCTTCAAACGCACCTATTCAGTCTAAGGGAGGACTGGAATTCACCAAGAGTCCGGACGGTCTTGGATGGGTCAGTGACCGGTGTGTGACTGTGCCCGCACCCGTGTTTTCAAGCAGATTAGTCCCTAGCGCGCTTCCAGCGTGACCTTGCGGATGTTGGCCATATTGGAACCATCGCGCGCGCGGAAACCGCTGGCGCTCACCTGATCTCCCGGCTTGAGCGAATCCACTTTCCAGCCCTGGCTCATCAGACCGTTCGGGCTGGCCAGCTCTAACCTCCACTTCGCCACTTTGCCGTTGTCGCCCTTTACCTCGAGATACATCAGCACGTGCGGATTGTTCCAGGTGATTTTGGTGACCGTGCCCTGGAGTGTAATCGGCTTGGTCTCGTCGTACTGTGCTTTAAACGAATGGTGCGCGAAGACTGGCAGGGCGGCCATCAGCAAACCGGCGGTGGCAAGCAACACAAGTCGCTTGGTTCGCATAAGCGATACCTCCGAACAGCCCTGTCACAGGCTATTCGCCGTGAGTATAGCACCACTGTTACGGCGCCGGATCAGGATCGGGGGGCCCCATCGTTGGGCGATCCGACGAATACCTTCCGCCCATCGGCGAGCACCACTTCGCGAGCCGATGCCACGTACGCCCCGTCCCTGGCGCGATATCCCACTACCGTCACCCGATCGCCAATTTTGACCGACCTCCGGCTCCAGCCTTGCCGCGCCAGCGTGTTCGGACCGGCCGTCTCACAGGCCCAATTGTCCGTCTTGCCGCCCGCCTTTACGTCCACATATAGGTACACGTGCGGGTTCTCCCAGTCGATCTTGGTTACCCGGCCCTCCAATGTGATCCGGTGGCTGAGATCGAACTCGGCGCTAACCGAATGGTGCGCGTACGTCGGCGTTCCGGATAGCCCTATTCCGAGCAAAAGAGCGAAAAGGGCACATCGAGATGGCATGTTTTCCCTTTAACTGGAGCCTAACACGAGTCCCGGCGGCGAGGAAAGGACCGCACGGTCACACCCGGTAACAAACCGGTAAGTGACCTGGTGCGGCTACTTTTGAGGCTGGTCCCGATAGACCTTGTGGCAGTTGTCGCAGGCTTGGCTGAGGCTGTCGGTGCAATTGCTGACCGAATCCTTGTTCTTTTGGAGGGAAGCTTTCAGGCAATCCCTTCCGGCGGGCGCCAGCGCGGCGGCGAACTTGGCGTAATCGGCATTCTGCACCGGCACCGGCTGGCCGTTAGACTGGATTCGCCCAGGAATCATGATCACGTTTTCCAGCTCCTCGATCGCGACGGAGGCGTTGATCACTTTTTGCCACTCCATGTCGGTTTTGGGCAGGCTCTCCTGAACGCCGAAAATGATATTGGCATTCGGTAATGCGATACTGCGCATGACTTGTTTGAGGTTGCCGTATGGCTTCGGCGTGTACGCCGGTGTCTCGGCCAGGGCCGCGCCGGTCAGGGCTAAGAAAACGAGCGTTGGTATCTTTTGGGCAAAAGACAGCATCACGACCGCAGGCTAGCACGTCTTGGGGAGGGAGGAAGCTCGGGCGGAACGGAGTATATAGACAAGTTGGCGCGCTTTCCCATCGAAGTGACCCTGCCACACGATTATTGGTGTTTGTAAACGCACGCCGATCTGTTGGTCGTGGTCGCGCCAAACTCCTTCGACCCGCCGTTCCCGGACCGCGAGCGGCACGAGTTACTATAGCCGACTAGAACGAAGCCGCTGGCGCGGCGGACGCTTCGCGTGGGTAAAGGTACGAGCAGTCGGCTGACGGGAGCAGTATTGTGTGGGTCACAAGGAGGTCCCTGTGACCCATCTTCGCAAAGTCATGCTGGAGGAACTCCAGCGACGTAACTTCTCTTCAGAAACTATACGCGAGTACATTGGCGCCGTCGAGCGGTTCGCGCGCTACTTCGGCAAACCGCCCGATCAGCTCGGTCCCGATCACATCCGACAGTATCAAGCCCACCTGTTACACGAACGCAAGCTGGCAGTCGGAACGGTGGTGGCGCAGACAGCCGGTCTGCGGTTCTTTTTCGTTCGCACCCTGAAGCGGCGATTCCCTCCGGATTCGATTCCGTACCCCCGCTACACGCATCACCGCGTCCCGCAGGTGTTGAGCCCGGAAGAAGTGGCGCGGCTCATCGATGCGGCCAGCAATCTCCAGGCGCGTGCCATACTCATGACGCTCTACTCGACCGGCGTGCGCCGCAGTGAGTTGGTCCGACTTCGTGTGCAAGATATCGATAGCGAACGGATGGTCATACACATCCGTAAGGGCAAGGGCGGCAAGGATCGCGACCTGCCGCTGTGCACCAAGTTGCTGGAGACGCTATGCGAGTATTGGCGCTGGAAGAAGCCGAAGGCTTACTTGTTTCCCAGTAGCTCCGGGCATCGCGGAGTTGAGCAGCCCATGTCGGGCCACGCGATCTGGTACGCCTGTGCTGAAGCCGCTCGCCATGCCGGCTTGAAGAAACGCGTTGCCCCTCACATGTTGCGGCATAGTTTCGCGACTCACCTGCTGGAAAATGGTGCCGACCTGCCGACCATCCAGATTTTGCTCGGGCATGCGGATCTGGAATCGACCAGCATCTACCTGCATTTGTCGCGTCGCCATCTGGAGACCACGTTAAATCCACTCGAACGCCTGTCCATCTCCAGTGCTGAGGAAACCAATCGGTTTTACCACCGGACGAAACCAAAATGACCCGGCCCGCCGTGGAGGTGGCCGACATCCTCCGCGCGCAGGGCGACCGCTTCCTGGATCGGTATCGACGAAGCTTTGACTTTCAACAGCTCAAAGCCTTTCGTGCCATTCAACGCTGCCGCACGGCTGCGCTGGGCGGCCATATCGATGCCTGTCCTAAGTGCGGTCACCAGGCCATCTCTTATAACTCCTGCAGGAACCGGCACTGTCCAAAGTGCCAGACACAAGCGCGCGAACACTGGCTCGCAGCTCGCGAGCGCGAACTGCTCGCTACCAGCTACTTCCACGTCGTGTTCACCGTGCCGCACGAACTCAATGTGCTGGCACTGGACAACCCGCGAGTGTTCTACGACCTGTTATTCTCTGCCAGCGCACAAACGTTGTTGAAAGTAGCAGGCGATCCCAAACACCTTGGTGCGGAAATCGGTGTGATCAGCATTCTTCACACTTGGGGACAGAACTTGCTGCTCCATCCGCACGTTCACTGTGCCATTCCAGCGGGCGGCCTGTCTCCAGACCACAGCCGCTGGATACGGCCCCTCTATCCCTTCTTCCTGCCGGTGAAGGTTCTTAGTCGCGTTTTCCGCGGCAAGTTCCTCGCCGGTTTGAAGCGCCTCCATCGCCGCAAAGACTTATGCTGCGCCGGACCTGCCGGCGCGTTGGCTGAGCCGAAACAGTTTCGTCGATTGCTGCGACAATTGCACCGTCAAGACTGGGTGGTCTACGCCAAGCCGGCTTTCGGTGGTCCGACCAAGGTCCTGCGGTATCTCGGTCGATACACGCACCGGATCGCCATCTCCAATCATCGGCTCCTCACATTCGATGGCGAACGCGTCACCTTCCGATGGAAGGACTACGCTCACGGCGGCAAGCAGCGCACGATGACGCTGCTGGGAACGGAGTTCTTGCGCCGCTTCTTTCTGCACGTGTTACCGAAGGGGTTTGTCAGAATCCGATATTTTGGTTTCCTCGCGAACCGCTTCCGCGCCCGCTGCCTCCCGCTCTGCCAGCAACTGCTGGCGAGCGATCGCCCGCCGCCCGCCACTTCCTCGGAGACTACCTCCAACTGGCACTGCCCCAACTGCGGCGCCCCGATGCTTGTCATCCACAGACTCACCGCCGTAGAACTCTCGCGGTGCTTTTACTTCGATACCTCCTGATCCTGCCAACAACGGCGGACCATCGACGTGCTCACCGCACGCCACCGGGTTCCTGTGCCTGTCCTTTACCGAACCACCTTCCAGCGGCTTTCAGCGACCCCACTTCGGACAACTTCTCAGCAATCGCAAAAACCTGCGGTCATCCTACCCCAACATTCGGGTTCGTCCGGTCAACCACCCCGGCTTGCGGCAGTCCAAAAGCGGCATTCATTTCCCATAGCCAGCGTCCGCCGCAAACGCCAGCGGCTTCCTTCTAATCTCCTTATCGAAAACGCCTCGGTCGGAGATTTTCCTCATTAATCAACGTTCGTGCGCCGAGGCGTTTCCGATCAAGGCTAGCGACATCACGTCCAAGTGGATTTTCGCTTCCCTGGCGGCGAATCGATCCGAAATAGACTTCCTGAATCTCAGGGTGGAGCGTACTGCGGATGCGATCACATCTACGTCGCTTACTTACCGATACCCTCGGGCTCGGCAACGGACCGCTACTTCCTCAGCCTGCAACCCGAGCCGCACGGCAAAAGCCGACGACTTATCCGACTCATTCCGGTCCGGTAGCCACCCGGTCCACCGAGTTTGGCGGGGTTTGGCATGTAGCAGTACTCGTTTCAGTGTTCCCATCAGCATGCCGAACGAACCGCGCTCTAACCGCTAACCCACGAAGTCAATTGTAACCGTTTCGTCTCTTACAGCCACCGATGTTAGAAACTTAAGTGGCCCGAACTCGGTAGTGATGTTGGTAACGTAACCACCATTCTGAGGATTACCAACAGCGCCCGTGACGTTGCTAGCCACCGCCGAAGTGAACACTACCGGGGAGAATTTGGGAAGCGAGCTATACAATTCACCGCCGTTCGGCGCTTCCATAATCCACTCGACACTTTCTCCCGCGGCATCCGCGCCTGGCGGAACAAAAAGGATTAGCCCGTAACTCTGGTTCGTCGTCAGGTTGGAAAAATGGATACTTCCCAGCGTTCCGAGAGCGAAATTGTTGGGTTCGTTTAGGTAGTTGACGACGCACATGACCTGCTGTCCTGGGCTAACCTCCATGTTCGGAATGTTGACCTGATCGATGTAGGCGGGCGACCAGGACTCGCGCGGCGCAAACCACTCATACCAGGCAACGTACTTCTCTCGCTGCGTAGGCCGACTCGTGGAACCATCGCCAATGTCAATGATGACCTCTTGCTGGACGCCAGCCTGCAGGGCGTCATTTGCATCGAAGAAACCGTCAATACCTACCCACGAGGAGGAATCCCAGGTAGGAATTTTGCTGCCTTGGGGCGGAGGCTCAGGCGGACGGCTGACGAACGGAATCTCCCACATTCCCGTCACTAAGATCCATGGACCGCTCCCCCGAAGGCCCGCGCCAGCATACCGGTCATTAGCGGGAAGATTATAGGTTTCGTCAGGCTGCGGTCTCGGTGACCTTCTTAAATTGTGGGTCTTGCGGGCTTGCGGCTCAAGCTGCGGGATGATCCAATCCTTTGCCAGCCCCTTGCGCGAAAAGGCCCCGTGCCAAGCTCTCGCAAGAGCGCGGTGACTACTTGCGGAAGGCCGCTGCCAGAATATTCCGTTCCTGATGAGATCGTCAGCGCTTGCCGTAATTGGGTCGAAGCCATCCGAAGGCGGGGGGACCGCAAAGGCACCCTTCAAGTTCGTACGAACTAAGGGACAGGGAAATCCTTCGAGAAACTCCTTCTCACGGTGAGCGTAGTTATCCCACATGTCAGTTTTGGACATTGCGGATGCTCCTTTGAAACCAAAAGCGATTGGCGGCGGGGTCGAAGGCTACTCGTCCGCACCCGGCCACTGGTGATCGGGAGGACCGGGATCTCCCCGATCAATCGAGGATCCACCCGGAGGGGCCTGCGGAGCCTGGCCGGGCGGTGGATTTTTAACCGGCTTGAAAAGCAAAGGCTCCCTAATATCCCCTGCGTTGCCAGTGACGGCAAACTGGGCCTCTTCCTGCAGAAAGAGGATCTGACGGCCGGAATGGCACGTGGGGCAGCCGAGGTGACCGAGTATAGCACCGGTTAGCCGCTGCGTTGCTTCCAGATTGTAGAGTGTCTCTGCGTTAACGTGGACGTTCACGACGCCGTTTTGTGCGACGACGACGCGCGCCAAAAGAAGTGGCTCCATCGCATTCCTCCTTGTGATTCGATACCTTGCTCCAAATGGAACTCAATGCAGCATCTCGAATCGGCGAAAGCAATCCGTCAAGTACGCGCGTTTTCGGTAAAGCACTGAACATCGCTCATTTTGTGAGGTCCAAAACGTCCAACGCAATTGCGTCGCTCAGGCCTGGCAGCGCCGCATGAGCCGCCGAGAGAAATCGAAACAGGGCCCGTGCCTCATCCGCCGCTGTGTATCCCGGAGTAGACTGGCGCCAGAAGTCCGCCAGGATGCGACGGGTTCCTGGCCCGCTGCATTGCCTCAGTAACAGCCGAGTTGTGCGTGGAGCGGCCGACATGACGGCGCTTGCCCGTCCTTCGCCCACGAGGATGCGGTAGAGGTCGAGAGCCGGCTCGGCGGAACGCCACCAGGCGGTCGCCGCGTCGTCCATTGTCGGCTTCTCAAGGCCGTTGATCGCGCATCCAAGCGCCGTTTCCCACGTTACGGGGTGGCTCACGGGCGGCTCCGTCGAGGGCCGCGTACAAGCAGCATTCCCACTCGGCCTGTAATCGGCGGAGCGCAGATTCCACAAGTCCCTCATCTTTCCAATCTGCCTGCCGATATTAGAAAGCCCGGCTTGCGCTACCCGTTCGGGCATGATCTCAAAAGTAATGGCAAACAAATTCGGCAGCAGGGGCACCAGAGCCGCGGTGATCTCCATCAACTCCGGCTCCACCAGGCCCGCGTGCGCATCTAAATGGAACCCTGCCTCACTTTCGCCACCCGACAGATGCAGTTCCCACACACGCTCCTTCGGAAGGGCCTCACAGAACGATGCCACGCTCTGGCGTCCGTTACGTGCGTTGGTCAGCACATTGTGGAGGTCGAGCAGGATGCCGCAATCAGCCGCTTCGGCCACAGCAGCCACAAAAGTGCCGTCCGGCCATTCTCCTGGCGCGGGCGGGAGGTAACTTACCGGGGTTTCTACAGCGACGGGCAAGCCGCCAAGAGCGGCACGGTGCCGCCGGATATTCGCTGCTGCCAACGAAACGCCGGAAGCGCTTTGCAACGGAGGCAGCATGAAGCCGGCGGGGACGGGCGGGTTGTCGAGCCGTGGCCGAAACCGAGTGAAGCTGAGATGTTCGCTAACAAATTCAGGGTGTAACCGCGCGACGTCGTCAGCTAATGTAACCGAATGTCCGTCCGGCGGCGGGCATGTTCCACCCACCGGAGCGCCCACGCCATGCAACAACTTCGGCTGCCGCAAATGCAGCAATGCTTCCGCGAGAAGCGAACTGAAGCCCGACCCGTCGGGCGCTGGCGCCCAGAATGCCTCCGGTTCGGCCTCGATGACGTCGATCAATCCCTCGCCTTCGCGGCAGAGTCCGTCGAGTGCAGGCCACCAGACGATGCCAATGCCAAGACCACGCTGCTCCATGCGAAGACCCTCCTGCGCTTCACGCGCGAACGATAGATTAACATTCCCGGCCGACCGCACTCCAGCCCCAACCAATGTGCCTTTGCCCTCATATAGGATCGCCGTCCTACAGTGGAGCATGGCGAGGTTACATTGACGCATAACGGCCACACCACCAATGTGGCCTGCATTGGTCCTGTAGCAGCAGAAAATCAAGATGATTGCGCTGGTCACGTCTGACTGGGAACGATAAGCCACTGGGCGCTTTGTCGACTCCCGACTGGTGCCGCTCCCAGTCCAAGAACGCCTTTAAAATCAAGAACGCCTTTAAAACAGCGACGCCGGCTCCAATCCTCGATCCCGCCACCAGACGGCCAAATGGAAAGCTTCCCGATGCGCCACCAGCAAGACGTTAGACTGTAGAAAATCCCATGATTCTGAAACAGTATTATCTGGGCTGCCTCGCCCACGCCTCCTATCTGCTGGGCGACGAAGCCAGTGCCACGGCGATCATCGTCGATCCCCAGCGCGACATTCAGCAGTACGTAACCGACTCGGAAAAATTGGGACTCCAGATCCGCCATGTCTTCCTCACTCATTTCCACGCCGACTTCGTGGCCGGCCACCTGGAGCTGCGTGATCTGCCTGGTCGAAATAAGGGCGCCACCATCCATCTCGGCTCCCGCGCCCAGGCCGAATACGCGTTCGTAGCGATGAAGGACGGCGATTCGCTCGATTTTCCAGGGCTGCGCCTCCAAGTACTCGAGACCCCCGGCCACACCATCGAATCCATCTCGATCCTGGTGTTTGATCTCCAGAAGGATCCAGCCAAACCTTACGCAGTCCTCACCGGCGACACGCTGTTCATCGGCGACGTTGGCCGCCCGGACCTGCGCGCATCGCTCGGATGGACTGCCAGCGACCTGGGCGCCCATCTGTACCATTCGCTGCACGACAAACTCCTGCCGCTTCCCGATGAGACGCTGGTCTACCCGGCTCACGGCGCGGGCTCGCTCTGCGGGAAGAAGCTTTCCTCCGACACGGTGTCTTCGCTCGGCGATCAACGGCGATTGAATTACGCCCTCCAGCCCATGTCGAAAGAGGAATTTGTTCGGCTCGTTACCGCCGATCAACCCGACGCGCCGCCCTACTTCACTTATGACGCGATTCTCAACACCCGCGAGCGCGCCACTCTGGACACCAATCTCGAACAGGTTCTGCATCCCATCCAGCTGGACGAAGTGCTGCGGATGGGCGATGCGGGCGCGCAGATCCTCGACGTTCGCGATCCCGCCGAATACGCCAAAGGCCACCTGGCCGGCAGCATCAACATCGGGCTCGCAGGCCAATACGCCACTTGGGCGGGCACCGTGCTGGACCGCTCCAAGCTTATCGTGATCATTGCTGAACCGGGACGCGAGCAGGAAGCCGCCCTGCGCCTGGGCCGCATCGGTTTCGATCACGTCAAAGGCTACATGCACGGAGGCATGGAAGCGCTGGCCGAGCGGCCGGACTTAGTCTGGCCCACCGATCGCGCCAGCGCACCGATGGTGGCCGAGGAATTAGCGGGCGCCGATCCGCCGCTGCTGCTGGATATCCGAAATCCGCGCGAGTGGATGACGAAACATATCGATGGCAGTGTGAACGTTCCACTGAACCATCTGCAAGAGCGTATCGCCGAAATTCCGCGCGATCGCCGCATCGCGGTCCATTGCGCGGGCGGCTACCGCTCTTCCATCGCCGCCGGCATCCTGCATCAATACGGGATCACTCACCTGATCGAGATGGCCGGCGGCCTGGCCGCGTGGGAAGCCGCCCAACTGCCGGTGGTTTCCGAAGCCTAGCGCGACGCGCCGAACACGTACAATTCCACCCCGCCGACGACACCCCGCGTCGGCATCGCCACTAGCGGGATGTCCTGGTAAATCGTGTTCGTGATATTCGTCAGTTGCAGGAACGGCCGTACGTGTCCGGTGGCATAGCCGACCGAAGCGTCCCAAATGGCGTACGGGCCGCGGCCGACGCGCTCCACGACGCCGATGCGGCTTCGCGCGATCACCCTCTTGGCGAGGGTTCCTTGCCACTCCATCACGCCGTCGTACACCGGATAGTTGAATGCGTATTCGGTAACGATGGCCTCAGGCGAGGCGAACTGGCCGTGCAGCCCGCTGAAACTCAGGGTGATGTGCTGGCCCGCGCGTGGCTCCCACACCGCCGAAGCTTCCACTCCCCGGTAATGCAGCGCCGGAAGATTTTCGGCTTCGTACAGCATGGTTACTGGCAGCTCCACGTAATCGATCACGCGCGTATCGCGCCGCTCAAACGCGGTGAGCGAGAGGCGCAGCTTTGGCTTCAGGTAACTGTCTGCGCCGGCTTCGTAACTAGTCGCGCTCTCCGGCTGGAGATTGGGATTGCCTACAGTGGAGGGCGAGGCGTAGTAAAGATCGGTATAGCTGGGAAGGCGGAACGCACGGCTCGCCGACGCACGCACTTTGAACTTTGACGACGCCCACATTGCGCCGCTCAGCGACGGACTGGTCGCCACCTGGTGCGCGCCGTAGACTTCTTCCCGAATGCCGGCCGACAAAGAATAGCGGCGCACAGAGCGCAGATCGTAGAAAACGTAACCGCTGCCGCGCTCCCTGCTGTGAACGCCCAGGTTCGTGCTGTGCACCGATTCGGCCAGCCCCTCCACGCCGTAGCTGATGGCGCCGTGCAACGGCACGCGGTCGGTCCGCCGCAGATTTCCCTGCCAGCTTTCGTCGGTGTGCCAGTTGGTGTAATACGAGGGATCGTCGCGGATGTAAACGTAGAGGTCGGTGTGCTTGCGGAAGGCGAAATTGGCTTCGGTCTTGTCGCCCAGGTTCTGGTGCCCGGACGCGAACCAGCTCTTGGTGCGCTCCCACTGCTCCTGCTCGGCGCCATAGAAATCGTTCGCGCCAAAGGGCCGGTCGCTGTACGCGAAAAGAAGGCTTGTCGCGCCCAGCCGCGATTTCAATGTCGTCAGCGAACTCAGGGAGAGATTGCGGTAATCGCGATCGGTGGTGAATCCGGAAGAGAAATCGCGCGCGGCCGCCATTTCCTCCTGCCACCAGGAACGTCCGAAAGACGCCACGGCATGCTGCTCATTGAAGCCGAAATTGCCGGCGCCGGTGAGCAGGCGGAATTCGCCGGGCGCGATGGGAGCGGTAAGAGCGTTGACCACGCCGCCGATCGCATCCGACCCGTAGAGCGTGGAGCCTGAGCCTTTCAGTACCTCGATACCAGAAAGCATCTCGATTGGGATGGGCAGATCGAGATTGAAATGGCCGGTCTGAACGTCATCCAGGCGCAGGCCGTTCAGCAGCACCAGCGTCTGCCCGAAGGTGGCGCCGCGAATGGAAAGATCGGCCTGCATCGCGCCTGCCGAGCGCGCCTGTAAGTCAAGCACAGGATCGAGCGCCAGCAGATCGAACCAGGAATTGTAAAGCTCGCGCTGCTTCTCCGGCAGGAGCAGAGCGCTGACATCCCGATCGGCCTCGGCCAAAGGAATCGGCTCTGCGGTTCCGGTCACCACGATGCTGTCCTGCTGCTGTGCGCCGAGCAATCCCGCGCTAAGGACAAAAACCATCCAGAATCGCATAGAATTCTCCACCCTAACATTTGCCCGATGACAAATCGCAGCCCGATGGATTGACGCGTGGCACCAACCTGCGCATCCCGACCGAAACCTCGCGCGATTTCCGCTGGAGGCTTCCATCCATATCCGCGAGCCATATCCGCGAGATGCAATGATCGGCGCCATCCTTGCGATATACTACGGTGGCGTTCGCAACTTTTGAGCGAGCGTTTCCGGAGATCAACTATGAGCTTACGCATCAATGACACCGCCCCCAATTTTTCCGCCGAGACCACCCAAGGTCCCATCAATTTTCACGAATGGATCGGCGACGGCTGGGCGGTTCTGTTTTCACACCCCAAAGACTTCACTCCTGTCTGCACCACCGAACTCGGATATATGGCCGGCCTTCAACCCGACTTCGCCAGCCGAAACTGCAAGATTATCGGCCTGAGCGTGGATCCGGTGAGCAGCCACGGCAAGTGGGCCGCCGACATCAAGGAGACTCAAGGCCACGAGGTGAAATACCCCATGATCGGCGACACGGAGCTGAAAGTCGCCAAGCTCTACGACATGCTCCCGGCCGATGCCGGCGATACATCCGAGGGCCGTACCGCGGCGACCAATGCCACCGTGCGCACGGTGTTTGTGATCGGCCCCGACAAGAAAATCAAACTGATGCTCAGCTATCCCATGAGCACGGGACGGAACTTTGATGAAGTGCTCCGCGTTTTGGATTCCATCCAGCTCACCGCCAGTCACAAAGTCGCCACGCCGGTGAACTGGAAGCATGGCGACGATGTGATCATCCTTCCCTCGGTGACCGAAGACGAGGCGAAGCAAAAATATCCGGCCGGCTGGAAGTCGCCAAAGCCGTATCTCCGCATCGTCCCGCAACCGAAGTAGCGTTTTCGCGAAGCTAGCGAGCTTTTGCGTAAGCGCAATTGCCGGTACTTTTCCCAGGGAGATTGCGTCCCTTTGGATAACGATTTCTTCTCTAACCGGCGCAGGGCTAATCCGCTGCCCGTCGAGCGCGGGCGTTCACTTCGATAGGTGCCCGCGCATGCTAAAGCCAGCGGCGAATTAAGATGACACCCGTCGAAAATGGTCCTGGCATTCTTCGACGCCATCAATCAACACGACCCCGGCAAGCTGGCCGGGCTCATGACCGCCGGTCACGACTTCGTCGACTCGCTCGGCAATTCCGTGTGCGGCCGCGAAAAGATGCTGGCCGGCTGGCGTGCCTATTTCGCGATCCGTCCGGACTACCGGGTGTCGAACGAAGACATCTTTCCTGACGGCAACACCGTCGCTGTTTTCGGATCGGCCGGGGGCACCATGAGCGCGAACGGGAAACTGCTTCCCGAAAACAAATGGCGAACTCCCGCCGCTTGGCGCGCCGTGCTCCGAGACGGCTTGATTCAGGAGTTTCGGGTTTACGCCGGCAACAAACCGGTGTACGAAATACTGGCGAAGCCGCCCCAACCCGCGTCCTAAGTAAGCTGCCCGCCCCGCGCATCCAAAACCGTGTGTCAAAATCATTGCAGAGGAATTATTGGCACAGGAAGGCAGCACTCCCAGAGCCGCCAGTTCGGGCTCCGTCGGCTCCGTTCGGTTAATGGGCGTTCCCATTCGCCTCCATTTCACCTTCGTTCTGCTCCTTATTTGCCTGGTGGTAATTGGCCTCACCAGTAATCAATCGCCCGGAAATTACACGCTGTTCGTGCTGGCGGTGATCGCCTCGGTGCTATTGCACGAACTGGCCCACGCATTCGTCAGCTCGCTCTACGGCATTCGCACCCTTGAAATCGTGATGTATCCCATTGGCGGCGTCGCGCGCCTGGAACGCCCCGCCAAACCGCGTGAAGAATTCTGGATCGCGCTCACCGGACCCGTGGTCAATCTCATGATCGCCGCCTCCATCTTCGCGTTCCTCTATTCCCAGAAGCACGCCATCAATTTCTTCGCGCTGGTGCAGCCGTCGGATGCGAATCTGGCCGACCGCATTGCGCTCGCCAATCTGATCCTGGCCGGGTTCAATCTGCTGCCCGCCTTCCCGATGGACGGCGGACGCATGCTGCGCGCCGTGCTCTCGCACATGAAGTCGGAATACGAAGCCACGCGCATCGCCACCTGGTCCGGCCGCATGCTGGCCATCAGCATGGGTCTGTATGGATTCGTTTACATGCCGATGCTGGCCTTCGTCGCCTTCTTCATTTATCTCGGCGCCGCCAACGAAGGCGCTGCGTCGCGCGGCCGATCGCTCACGCAAGGCATCCCCGTACGCGCCGCCATGATGACCGAATATCGCACGCTCGCCCATGGCGCCACCATTCGCGACGCCGCCAATCTTCTGCTCTCCACTTCGCAGCAGGATTTTCCCGTGGTGCTGGGCGACCAGGTGCTCGGCCTGCTGGGCCGCAACGCGCTTCTACGAGGCATGGCGCAAGAGGGTCCCGATTCTTACATCGCCGGCTACATGGAGCGCGAATTCCCGAGCGTTCCTCCCGACAAAGATCTCGCCGACGTTCTCCCGCTCATGGCTCACGCCGGCGCCTGCGTACTCGTAATGGAGGAAGGCCGTTTGCTCGGCTTGCTGAGTTCGGAGAATCTTTCGCAGTTCCTGCTGCTGCGCAGCGTGGGTCTGCAACCTGCGGAAGGTTAGGCCATGCGTAAGCTTTGTTGTTTGTTCTTCGCTTTCTCTTTTCTGGCCAGCGCGGAAAACGTCAAGCTTTATCTCAAGGACGGAAGTTATCAATTGGTTCGCGAATACCACCTCGAGAACGACCGTGTGAAGTTCTACAGCCTGGATCGCGACGATTGGGAAGAAGTGCCCGCCTCGCTCGTCGATCTGGACAAAACCAAGGCCGAAATCAAGGCCCGCGCCGACGAGATTCGCGCCGATGCGGCGGCTGAAAGAGTCGAGAATGAGGCCGAGCGCGCCGCCCGCCGGGAAGTCGCCAGCATCCCGCAAGACCCAGGCGTCTACCTCATCGAAGAGCAGCCGTCTGGACCCTCCAAGCTGACTCCGCTCAAGATCGGCGAATCGAAAGTAGTCAACAATAAACGGCGCAGCATTCTAAAAGTCATCAGTCCCGTGCCGCTGATTCCCGGCAAAGCCACGGTCGAGATGGATGGCTCGCACGCTTCGCAAGGCACCGCCAATCCCAGCCCCGAGTTCTACATTCGTCTCTCGGAGGAAGAACGCTTCGGCATCGCGCGCCTGAGCGTGCACAAGGGCAATCGCTTGGTGGAAAAGCTGACCATCCAGCCCGTGGTGAACGAAACCACGCAGCAGCCGGATTTAGTCGAAGTATTTCGCCAGCAAGTGGGTGACGACCTGTTCAAGATCTGGCCGCAGAAGCCGCTCGATCCCGGCGAGTACGCAGTGGTCCAATATTCCATCGACAAGGTGGATATGCAGGTCTGGGATTTCTTTATCGCGCCCGGTACGGGACGATAATTACTTCGCTGCGCGTGCCGCGGTAACGCCGGCGGCTTGCAAACTCGCGATCAAATGCGTGTGCTTATATTTGCGTGCTAGGTCCAGCGCCGTCAGTCCGTCTTTGGTTCGCACATCGGCGCGAGCACCCGATTTCAAGAGCAAATCGATCATGGCCGAATCGCCGAAATCGATCGACGCCGCATACAGCAGCGCCGTGAATCCGATTCTGTCCGCGCGATTCACATCGGCCCCGCGCTCGATCAGCAACCGCGCCACCTCTACTTGATTCCCCAGCACGGCGCGATCCAGCAAACTGATGCCGCTGCGTTCCAACCCATCCGCCGGCACGCCCATATCCAGCAGTTTCCGAGCCACCTCAACGTTCCCCAACCTCACCGCGCCGGCGATGGCCGTTGTGGACGACGTTCCAATCAGAACCATCGGCGTATCGATTTTATCGCCCGCTTCGAGCAGCCGTGGAAGGATCTCCGCGTTGCCAGAATACGACGCCAGGAAGAACGGAGTCGCATTGAACATGGGCGCATGCTGTCCGGCGGCCACGCGAACTTCCGCGCCATGATCTATCAATAGGTTGAGAGCGGGCGTCGCGCTTTCGCCATACTGCGCCGCTACCATCAGCGCCGAAAATCCCGTCTTGGCGCGCGCATTCACGTTCGCTTTGTGATCCATCAGCAGCTTCAGCTTCGCCGCATCCGGCGCGGCCATCATCAGCGCTGTGGTTCCGTCCGCGGTGGCCGAATTCGGATCGAAACCTCCGTTCAGCAGGCTCCGCACGTCTTCGACGCTCCCGAACAGCACGCTCTCCGCCCACGGCTCCACGGTGCGGGGTTCGGCTTCCTTCAGCTCCGGCAGTTCCTGTTTCGTTCCCGGCCCCAATGCGCGCGCCAAAGCCATCACCGCCCAATCCGCCGCCATTGCGGACAGAAACTGATCGTGCCCGTAAGGATAACCGGATTCAAAATACGGCGGACTCACCGACGCCGGCGGATGCAGCCGCGACGCCACGTGCCAAGATCCGTCCGCCGCCTGCGTCTTCAGCAAATAATCGATGCCCCGCTGCCAGCGCTCATCCGATATCGGAACGCCGCCCGCATCATGGAGCGCAACCAATACTTGGCTCGTCGAGTAAGCATCGCTCTCGCGGCCATCTAACGATGCCCATCCGCCATCGGGCTGCTGCGTCGCCATGAGCGACTTCGCCAGCTTCTTCAATTCCGCCCGATCCGCGCCCGCCCACCACAGCCCCAACAATTGATACGTCCGCGCCTCGGTGTCCGGAGGCTTGTGCGATTCCAGCCACTTTCGCCCGCGCGTCACATGCACGAACGCGTCGGCCTTCTCGCTCGGATAGCTGTACAACTGAATGGCGCGCAGCGACAGCGCGGTCTCGGTGAAGAAGCTGTAAGACGACGGCGGCCGCTGATGGAAACTATTAAAGGAGCCGTCGGCGTCCTGCCGCGCGCCCAGCAATCGCGCATAAACCGCCGTCACCAGATTGGGCCGAATTCCTGCCGCGTTCGCCGCCACCAGCTCATAGGCATCGTCCATGGCGGGCTCAATCACCCAGTTGTATTGGACGGCGTTGTCGAGGCTGGTATAGTTGAACGCCTTCACCGCGTCGGCATGCGCGATCTTTTCATCCACTGGAATCCCGTGTTCTCGCGCCGATTGGAACGCGAGCGCCGCTTGAAACTGGTGATGGCACGAATCGCAAGTCTGCTTGGTATACCAGCCCTTTTGGCTCGCCTGGAACAGCGTGATGGCACGCGTGGCCGCGTCGCGAATGTGTTCGGGCGTCGCATTGGCGCACCACGCCGCAGCGCTTACACAAAGCAGGCCGGCCAGGATGCGCATAAACGGATTATATCGTCTCTCGCCTGAACAAAACTGGCCACGGATGAACACAGATAAACGCGGATGGCAAACAAAGATTTGTCTTATCCGTGTTCATCTGTGTTCATCCTTGGCTAAACCCGGTGAAAAAACTCCAGGCTCTTCCGCGCGCAAACTTCCCATCGGTACTCCCTTTGCGCCCGTGCCAACCCGGCCGCGACCAGCTGTTGCCGCAACTCCGGCGAGGTCAGCAGCCTTTCCATCGCCGCTCGAATTTCCTCCGCGCTGCGCGGATCCACCAACAGTGCGCCCTGGCCCGCCACTTCCGGCAGGCATGACGTATTGGAGGTAATCACCGCAATGCCCGCCGCCATCGCTTGCGCCACCGGCAATCCGAAGCCTTCATACAACGACGGATAAACGAACGCGCTCGCGCCCGCCATCAATCCCGGCAGTTCATCCTCCGGCACGTACCCCAGATACCGCACGCCCGCCGGACGCGACGCCAATCGCGCCAGCGTCTTTTCCCTCGCCCATCCGCTCGCGCCCGCGATCACCAGATCAAAATCGCTGCGAAGGCGAAACCCGCTCCAGGCATCCAGCAGCGTGTCCACGTTTTTTCGCGGCTCAATGGTCCCCAAATACAAAACGTATGGCTGCTGACTCGGCCGCGCCTGCGCGCCAAAGTAAACTTCCGGCACGCCCGGATAGATCACTTCGATTCGATCCGCATCCAACCCGAGCAGCCGCGCCGCGTCCTGCCGCGAGTTCTCCGAAATCGCAATCAACCGATCCGCGCGCGACAGCACATTCTTTGCCAGGCTCTCATCGGCTTGAATATTGGCCGCCGTGTGCAGTTCCGGCATCAGCCGGCACGTCATGTCGTAAATCGTGGCCGTCAGTTTCACGCCTTTCGGCGGAAAGCGGATTTGATTCGACACGTGGAACACGTCCGCCTTAGGCATGGTCCAACGCAGCAGCGGTAGCGACGGCGCAGCGTTCGACGCGAATACGCGGCCCAGGTGCAGGTACGTCCGCGCGGCGCCCGCAATGGAACGTTCGTGATTCAGCGGGCCCAGGCTCGCGAGCGGCGGCAGCGTCAGAATCCGGTCGTTCCGCGCCTGCTGCCACAGATTCTGAATCCAGTAGTATGTATAATTCTTGACGCCCGCGCTTCTGAGCAACAGCGGAGTGGCGTCAATCAGGATCTGCATGCTTGGTCAGCAAGAGCTTAGCACGGTGACGCCTGCCAATCGCTAGAATGGTCGCAGCCCATGGGAATCGTCAAAGCCACTCGCGATTACGAAGCGTGGCTCGCCACGCACATCCGCCTGCTCCCCGCCGATCTGCGGCGCAAACATCAGGCCATGGCCGACGATTTGTTTCCTTATTTCCGCGCCACCTTTTATCGTTGGATGCAGCTCTGGGCCAAAGTGTGCGCGGACGAATCCGGCGCCCCGCATGTACTTGCCGTAGGTGATCTGCACGTGGAAAATTTCGGCACCTGGCGCGACGTCGAAGGCCGCCTGGTTTGGGGCATTAACGATTTTGACGAAGTCTACGAGCTGCCGTACAGCATCGATCTGGTGCGCTTGGCCGCCAGCGCGCACATTGCCATTCGCGAATCCCGCCTCAAGATCGCGGCCAAGGACGCCTGCGACGCCATCCTCACCGGCTACAAAAAGAGTCTCGAAACCGGCGGCGTTCCCTTCGTGATGGCCGAAGAGCACGACTGGTTGCGCCACATGGTTACGGGCGTTCTGCGCGACCCCGTTCAGTATTGGCAGAAGCTCGACAGCCTGCCCACGTTGAAAGGCCGCGTCCCCAAAAGCGCCCGCCGCGCCATCGAGCGGATGCTGCCCGAGCCTGGGCTCGATTACCGGATCGCTCATCGCATTGCCGGCCTCGGCAGTCTCGGACGCGAGCGCTACGTCGCCATCGCCAACTGCCGCGGCGGGCGAGTGGCGCGCGAAGCCAAGGCCTTGGCTCCTTCGGCTTGCGTCTGGGCCGCCACCCGGAAAGCCTCCGGGCGCATCCACTATCAGGAGGCGCTGAACCGCTCCGTCCGCGACGTCGATCCCTTCGTCCACTTGCTCGGCCGCTGGATCGTACGCCGGCTGGCGCCCGATTGCTCGCGCGTCGAGCTGTCCTCCATGCCCAAGGAGCGCGACGAATCCCGGCTGCTTCGCGCCATGGGCTTCGAAACCGCCAACGCACATTTGGGAACCCCGCGCGCCGCCAAATTGATTCTGCGCGATCTGGGCAAACGGCCAGCCGATTGGCTGCATGTAGCCGCCACCGCCATGGTCAAGGCCACCACAGCCGACTGGCGCGAGTGGCGCGCCGCTCGGTAGCTTGTGCGCACGCACTCATGCGCTGACACAGTTGTGTTTTTGGCTGGCCAAGCGTCGAGATGAGTCGCAACGCGGTGAACACAAGTGTTCGCGCCACGCGTGGCATCCGCACTCCTGCATGCCGCGCTCCCGCGTGCCGCGCTCCCGTTCGTATGAACGCCGTCTTGAGGTTTGGAGCCCACGCCGCGACAGCTTAATATGGAAGTTGGCGTCCAGAATTTTCCTGCTCTTCTTCCTGCCGCTGCTTCTCCGCGGCCAGCAGTCCGGCTCGGTTCTCATCGTAGTCAATCAATCCTCCGCACTGTCGCGCCAGATCGGTGAATATTACGCCGAACGCCGCCACGTTCCCGCTTCCAACATTTGCCGGATCAACGCCACTACGAACGAAGAGGTCTTGCGCTCCGAATACGACGATCAGGTCGCTCGCCCCATCCAAAAGTACCTGCGCGGCCACCAGCTCATCGAGAAAATTCTGTACATCGTTACCACGGACGGAGTCCCGTTGAAGATCCGCGGCAACCTGGGCATTGCCGCCGAAGCCGCTTCCGTGGATTCCGAACTCACGCTGATCTACTCCGATCTGCACGGCCGCCCCCACCCGGTGCCCTCCGGCGTCGCGAATCCTTTTTTCGGAAAAACCAACGCGGTGTTCCGCCATCCCGACTTCCCCATCTATCTCGTCACGCGCCTGGCCGGATTTGATTTTGACGACGTGAAAGGTATGATCGACCGCGGGTTCGAAGCCCGTAATCGCGGAAAATTTGTCATCGACCTGAAAGGCAGCGATAACACCCAGGGCAATGCCTGGCTGCTCCAGGCCGCTAGCCAGCTCCCGCGCAACCGCCTGGTGCTGGATGTTTCGCGCACCGTACTTTATCACCAATCCGACGTCATCGCCTACGCCTCCTGGGGCTCCAACGATCCGGACCGCAAGGAACGCCATCTCGGTTTCCACTGGCTGCCCGGCGCCATCGCGACGGAATATGTATCCACTAACGGCCGCACCTTCGCGCGCCCTCCTGAAAGCTGGAACATGGGCGCGTGGGGCGATCCCAAATCCACCTTTGGCGGATCGCCACAAAGCCTGACCGCCGATTTTATTCACGACGGCGCCACCGGCGCTTCCGGCCACGTCTACGAACCGTATCTGCAATTCACGCCGCGTCCCAACATCTTGCTGCCGGCCTATTATCACGGCCGCAATCTGGCCGAAAGCTACTACCTTGCGATTCCGGCTCTCAGTTGGATGAACATTGTGGTGGGCGATCCGCTGTGCAGCCTCGGGAAGCCGTGAGCGAAACTAGAAACAGCCGTGAGCGAAACTAAAAAGAGATGATTCAACTTTCCGGCGCCGGCAAGCGCTTCGGCCCCAAGCTCCTATTTGAAGAACTCAACTGGATGATCACGGCCCAGGACCGTGCCGGCTTGGTGGGCGCCAACGGCAGCGGCAAAACCACACTGCTGAAAGTGCTCGCCGGGATGGAGTCGCTCGACTACGGCAAGCTCAGCGTCACGCGCGGCGTCAGCTCCGGCTACCTCCCGCAGGACGGTCTCTCGCTCTCCGGCCGCAGCGTGTTCGTCGAATGCATGTCGGTCTTCGCCTCCCTGCAGCAGATGGAAGTGGAGATGGGAGAGCTCACGCACAAGATGGGCGAGCTGGATCCGGCCGGCCCGGAGTATGCGCAAGTGGCCGATCGCTTCCATCAACTGGATAGCGAATTTCGCAATCGCGACGGCTACGCCATTGAAGCGCAAGTGGGCACCGTGCTTTCCGGGCTCGGTTTTCCGCACGAGGAGTGGAACAAACGCACCGAGGAATTTTCCGGCGGCTGGCAGATGCGCATCGCGCTCGCCAAGCTGCTGCTTGAAAAACCCAACCTGCTGCTGCTCGACGAGCCCACCAATCACCTGGATCTGGAAGCCCGCAACTGGCTGGAGCAATATCTTTCCAACTATCCGTTCGCCTTCGTGCTGATTTCGCACGACCGCTATTTCCTCGACGTCACCGTCAACAAAATCGTCGAGATCTGGAATCGCGGCGTGCATTTCTATTCGGGCAACTACGAAAAGTTTCTGAAGCAGAAACAGGAGCGCATGGAGCAGCTCGAAGCCGCTTATCGCAACCAGCGTGAGCGCATCGAGCAACTGGAAGCCTTCATTAGTCGCTTCCGTTATCAGGCCACCAAGGCCAAACAGGTGCAGAGCCGCATCAAAGAACTGGAAAAGATCGAGCGCATCGAGCTGCCCAACGAAGAGAAGAGCATCCACTTTTCTTTTCCGCAGCCCAAGCCGAGCGGCCGCATCGTCGCCGAGTTTCACAGCGTCTCGAAAAGTTATGGCGACAAGTTCGTTTTCGGCGGCGTCGATTTCATCATCGAACGGGGCGACCGGATTGCGCTGGTCGGCGTCAACGGGGCAGGGAAGTCGACCCTGATCAAGTTGCTGGCCGGCAGCGAACCGCTATCGAGCGGCGAATACCGCCTCGGCCACAACGTGGGCGTGGATTATTTCGCGCAGGATCAATACAAGGAGCTGGATCCCAACGCGCGCATGCTCGACGATCTGCAAGGCGAGGCTCCGCGCTCCACCAATACCGAACTGCGCAGCCTGCTGGGCTGTTTTCTCTTTTCCGAAGACGATGTGTTCAAGCGCATCGGCGTGCTTTCGGGCGGCGAGCGCAACCGCTACGCGCTGGCCCGCATGCTGCTCCAGCCCTCCAATTTCCTGCTGCTCGACGAGCCCACCAATCACCTCGACATGCGCGCTAAGGACGTCTTGCTTGAGTCCCTCGAAAAATACACGGGAACCGTGGTCTTCGTTTCGCACGACCGCTATTTCATCGACAAACTAGCCACGCGCATCTTCGAAGTAGGAAACGGTGAAGTCAACGTCTTCCCCGGCAACTACGAAGATTACATCTGGCGCAAGGAAGGCAAACAGATCGACCTGACGTTATCCACGAACGGTCACGCGGCCGCCCATCCCCAACCCCCAATCCCCAATCCCGAGCCGGCCGCCAAGCGCGTGAATCCTATGAAGCTGAAACAGCGGCAGAATCGAGCGAAAGAGTTGGAATCGCAAATCGCCGCCCTGGAAGCTGAAATCGCCAGCGACGAAGAGAGCCTGGCAAATTTCGTCAGCGCCGAGGAAACCATGCGCCTGGCCGCGCAACTCGAAAAGCGCCGCGCGGAGCTGAACACGCTGCTGGAAGAATGGGAAACGGTGTCCCAGGAAGTATGACCGGCGGCGTATGACGGACTTTCAGGAACAACTCGCGCACCTGCGCCGCCGCATCGCGAAGATCGATCGCAAATATACACGCCCAGCGGCGGAAGCTCCGACGCCCAAACCCCAACCTTCCATCCCAACCCCAGAGGACTGGCTCCAGGGCAAGGAAGTTGAAACCGCGCACGGCGTCCACTACGAAACCGAGCGGCTCTACGAGCGCCAGCGCCGCCACGGCAGCATCGGCATCGTGGATCTGGAGGATCTCTCGCACGATCTGCTCGATCCTATTTCGAACGGCCAGATCCGCGGAGTAGCGCCCGAGAAATGGTGCTTCCTCGATACCGAAACCACCGGGCTCGCCGGCGGCTCGGGCACCTACGCGTTTCTGGTCGGCGTCGGCCGCATCACGCCGCAAGGCTTTCGCGTGCGCCAGTTCTTCATGCGCGATTTTGGCGAGGAGGCCAGCCAGTTGAGCGCGCTGGCCGAGCACTTGAAGCAATTCGAAGTGATGATCACCTACAACGGACGCACCTACGATCAGCCGTTGCTCGAAACGCGCTTCCGCATGGTCCGCCAGCGGCCGCCCTTCGCCTCGCTGGAACATCTGGATCTGCTGTTCGGCGCGCGCCGGCTGTGGAACCTGCGCTTCGATAGCTGCCGCCTGGTGGAACTCGAGAATCAAATCCTGGGTGTCGAGCGGCAGGGCGATCTTCCCGGCGAACTGATTCCGTACGTCTACTTCGAATACGTGCGGACGCACGAAATCTTCCGCTTGCTGCCGGTGTTTCATCACAACGCCATCGACATCCTGACGCTGGCCTGCCTCACCGCCATCGTGCCGCGCGCCTTTCACCCTGACCACGCCGAGTTTTCGCATGGCGCCGAAATGGTGGGCCTGGCGCGCTGGTGGCGGCAAGCCGAACAGCATGAAAACGCGCTCGCGCTTTTTCGCCAGGCCATCGGCAAGAATCTTTCAGACGAGTTGCTGTTTCGCACCCTGTGGGATATCGCAGCGCTCGAAAAGAAGCTAGGCCGCGAACGCGCCGCCCTTCCCGTGCTTACTGATCTTGCCGCGTCGCGCAATCCCTGGCGCACCGCCGCCCTGGTGGAACTCGCCAAATATTACGAGCGCCGCGAGCGCAACTACCCACTGGCATTGGAAATGACGCGCAGCGCGCTGGAACTGGAACCGTCCGAGGCGCTGGAGCGCCGGGCGGCTCGTCTCAAAAAACGCGTGGACGTTCCGAAAACATCGAGGCTGATATGAAAACATTTCTGCTGTTGCTGGTCGCTCTGAGTTTCGTGCTGAGTTCGACCAGTTGCGCCAAGTCGCCCAAGCTGGACGTCACCTTAAGTCTCGAGAAGCAAAACGCCAATCTCATCTTCGTCAAGGTAAAGGTGATCAACACCGAAGACCGCGCTACCGTTCCCGTCGCCCTCGAAGTCACTGGCCAGTCGGAAACCAACGGCCAGTGGGATAAATCCAGCACGCTCCTGCATCCGGCCGCGTTCGTGCTCAACAGGAAAGAACAGCGCGAGATCACCAAGCTATGGAGAGTTCCAGCCGACGCCGCGCGAGCCACCCTGACCGTCAAAGAACAGGAACGTGGATTCTTGTTAAAAACAGAACACGCGGAAAAAGTCTTTGCCCCTCAGACCAGTACCGCGCCAACTACAGCAAAGCCTTGAGCTCGCTCCAGGCCAGCCCCTGCGATTCCGCCACGCCCGGATGCGTGATGTGTCCGGCGTATGTGTTCACGCCCACGCGAATCGCGGCGTTATCCCGGCAGGCCTGCTCCAGTCCCTTGGCGCACAACTCAGCTAGATAAGGAAAAGTCGCATTGGTGAGCGCGTACGTGGATGTATGCGGCACCGCAGCCGGCATGTTCGATACGCAGTAATGCAGCACGTCGTCGACAAAATAAATCGGATCGGTATGCGTGGTGGCGTGCGAAGTCTCAAAGCATCCGCCTTGATCGATGGCCACATCCACCATCACGGCCCCCGCCTTCATCGTTTTCAACATCTCGCGCCGCACCAGCTTGGGCGCCGACGCGCCGGGAATCAGCACCGCGCCCACCACCAGGTCGGCGTTGCGCACCGCGTCGCGCACCGTGAAGCTGTTCGATGCCAGCGTCACCACCTGGCTGTTATAAATGTCGTCGAGCGCGCGCAGCCGCTCCAGATTGCGATCGATGATGGTGACGTGCGCGCCCAGCCCCACCGCCATCTTGGCTGAATTGTGTCCCACCACGCCGCCGCCCAGGATCACGACATTGGCCGGCGCCACGCCGGGCACGCCGCCCAGCAAAATCCCCCGGCCTCCGTTGGGACGTTCCAGATACACCGCGCCCACCTGCACCGCCATGCGTCCTGCCACTTCGCTCATGGGTGTGAGCAGCGGCAGCGAACCGTCCGCCTCGCGAATGGTTTCGTATCCAACCGAATTCACTTGCGTGTCCACCAGCTTGCGGGTGAGTTCAGGCATCGGAGCCAGATGCAGGTAAGTGAATAGGATCAGGCCGCGCCGGAAATGCGCGTACTCGGACGGCTGCGGCTCCTTCACCTTGATCACCAGATCGGCCTTGCCCCAAACGTCGGCTGCCAGCGGCCATATCTCCGCGCCAGCTTCCACGTATTCGCTATCCGGAATCGAGCTGCCGGTGCCAGCCTGGGCCTCCACCAGCACCCGATGGCCGGCCTCCCGCAACGCAGTTACACCGCTCGGAACCAGCCCGACGCGCGTTTCGTGATCCTTAATTTCTTTCGGGACTCCGACGATCATTGCGCCGGGTTCGGTGAGGATGGAGCGGGCGTGCCGGCCTGCGGCGCGGACGGAAGCGCAGGAGCAGCATCCGATTTCGCGGTCAGGCGTTTGGGACCAAGCCCCAGGGCAATCAACGAAAGCGAACTGATCTTGCCGTCCGGCATCAGATTTTGGTCCGCTTGAAAGCGCTTGAGGGCGTCAATCGAATCCGACCCCCATGCGCCATTAGGCTCGCCCTGGAAATAACCCTTGCTCGCGAGCGCTTGCTGGATTTCCTTGTAACGATCCGGCGTGGGAGCCTGTTGGTAATACCGCGTGACGCGTCTCGTGACCGTACCCTTGCGGCGCGTGCTGCTGGACTTTTTGCTCCTGGCTGAAGTTGTTTTCGCCGAACTTGTTTTCGTTGCGGCCTTCGCCACCTTGTGCAGGGAACTGGCAGAGACGGACTTCGCCGCGTGGCGCCGCTTATGCGTTTTGGCTGGCGTGGCCCCTAGCGATGACGCAATGCCGAGCACCGCCACGGCCGTAAGAATTTTCTTGTACACCCGCCTCCATTGTAGAACGATGTCGCCAACGCCGTACCCCCACTCTTGTCTCATGCAAGATGAGCCTGAAGCGGGGCTGGATTCTCATACAAGATGAGCCTGAAGGAGGGAGAGATCGGGATGCTGGGGATTGATCATCAGCATGGACGATTCGGAAGCAGTGAGCCTGGAGCAGATCCGGGGGTTCCTGGTGGGGAGTGGAGAGGTTCGGTTTACGGGTTTGAAGCGGGCCGAGGTCTACAACTGGGTGGAGCGGACGCTGGTGCGGCACCAGTACGCAAGCTTGGGCCGTGCCGACAAGGGGGTGGTGCGGCAATACGTGGGGCGAATGACGGGACTACGTCGGGCACAGGTGACGCGGTTGATCGCAGGGCAGCGCAAGACAGGACGAGTGAAGGCGGTCGAGTATCAGCGCACCAAGTTTGCAACGCGCTACACAGCGGCCGACGTGGGCTTGCTGGCCTACGTGGACAAAGCGCACGGGAATCTCAGCGGTCCGGCGACCCGGCGGATTCTGGAGCGCGAATACGCCGACTATGGCCAACTCGCCTACCAGCGGCTAGCCCGGATCTCGGTGGCGCAGATCTACCGATTCCGAAACTCGGCCGGCTATCGCAAGCGCAACACCAGCTATCAGCCGACGCGGCCCATGGTGATTCCCATTGGCGAACGGCGCAGACCGCAGCCGCAGGGCTTGCCCGGATACCTGCGGATCGACACCGTGCACCAAGGCGACCAGGATGGCCACAAGGGCATCTATCCCATCAACGCGGTAGACCAAGTAACGCAATGGGAGATCGTTGCCGCCACACCGCAGATCTCGGAGTTATGGCTGATTCCATTGCTCGAAACGATGCTACAGCAGTTTCCGTTTGTGATTCGCGGCTTTCATTCCGACAACGGCAGCGAGTTCATCAACTACACCGTGGCCCGGCTGTTGAGCAAGCTGTTGATCGAGCAGACCAAGTCGCGGGCCCACCATTCCGGCGACAACGGATTAGTGGAGGCCAAGAACGGCGCGGTCATTCGCAAACATCTCGGCTTCGGCCACATCGGGGTGCAACACGCTGCGGCGGTCGATACCTTTCACCGCGAGCAACTCAACCCTTACGTCAACTTCCATCGGCCTTGCGCGGTGCCGTCGATCCTCACCGAACCCAACGGCAAACGCCGCCGTATCTATCTGCGCTGGGCCACTCCCTTCGAGTTACTCCAAACAGTCCCGCACTGCGAGAGCTTGCTACGTCCTGGTGTCACCCTGGCCCAGCTCGAAGGCTTCGCCCAGCATCAATCCGATACCGAAGCCGCGCTCGACATGCAACGCGCCAAGCGCCAGCTGCTGGCTCGCATCGCCAAGCTCAGCGCCTGAGCCGGCCACCGGAGCGCACCGAGCGCCGTGGAAATGCCGGGCCATGGACAGCCGTGGAAAACCGCCATCGCTCACGCTCTGGGCGCTGCGCTCGGTTTCCCACCGCTGCCCACCGCCCTTGGAAAACGCGGCGCGTTTCCCACATTCCCACCGCGCCGACCATTGTTCTTTTTCCCTCTCAAAACATCACAGAAAGGACCCCAAACCGATCAACTCTCGCCATCGACCTTCAGGCTCATCCTTCGATGAGAAAATGCTCCCCCTCGTCAAGGCAAAGCCTCAATCACCCGATCGATCTCCTCCGGGCTAATGTAAAAGTGCGGCGACAACCGTACCCAGCCCTGTCGAGGCGCCGCGACAATCCCCTTCTGCTTTAAATCGGCCACTACCTTGCGGCTGTCCAGCCCCGGCTTCTGAATCGCAACGATCCCGGCGCCATTCTCGGGCGTCCGGTCGCCAAGCAGCTGGTACCCTTTATTGATTGCGCCATTGACCAGCCGATCGGCTAATCCCTGAACCGCTGGCGCGAGGCGCTGGACCCCGGCTTCCAGCAAAAGTTCAATTGAAGCTCGTAATCCATAACAACCAATAGTATTTAAGGTCCCGCATTCGTAGCGTCCGGCATCCTGCCGCAGCGCCATATCCCGCGAGGAGTAATCGTTGTATCCAGCCACCGTGGTCCAGCCGAACTCCTCCGGGAAGATGGAATCCTGCCGCGACTTTCGAACGTACAGAATCCCGCACCCCTCCGGACCAACCAGCCATTTATGCCCATCCGCCGCCAGTGCATCGATGTGAGCGGCTTCCACGTCCAGCGGAAACGCGCCCAGCCCCTGGATCGCGTCCACGAAAAAGAAACAGTTGTGCCGCTGGCAAATCTCGCCAATCGCGTTCAAATTGGCTCGAAAGCCGCTGAGATACTGCACGAAACTGATGGACAAAAGCTTGGCGCCGGTGCATGCGATCTCGATCTCCTCCAGCGGAACGCCGACAGAGAGCCAATCGACCGTACACCTATGAGCCTCCAGGCGTAGCCAGGGGTAGTAGTTGGCGGGGAACTCCTCGCGAAACGCCACGATCCGATCGCCCGGGCGCCAGTCCAGCCCTCGCGCAATGGTCGATATCCCCTCCGACGTATTCTTGATCAGCGCAATCTCGCTGCGCTGGGCGCCAATCAACCGCGCCGCCGCAACTCTCAGGCCCTCATAAGCATCCAACCAGCGATCGTAATGGAGCGAGCCAAATTGGAGAGCTTCCTCGGCCCATCCCTGCATCGCTTTGGCCGTCCTGCGGGGCAAGGGCGCCACCGCGGCATGGTTCAGGTAGATCAGGTTTTCAGTCACTGGGAACTCGTCCCGGTACTGCTTCCAGAGTGGCTCGGGTGTGACCGTCATGGGACTGTTCTTTTGCTCGAAATCCTGCTCGAAACCCATAAAGACCACTATACGTATAAAGCATGAGGGTTTATACTCGACTGTAGGAGTTTGTGGATGAAACGCCTGTTGTCCGCTAGCCTGAGTTTGTCGCTCGCTCTGGCGTTAACCATGCCGGGCAGGGTTTTCGCGGAGGATCCCGAGAAAGACCCCGATCAAATAGGAAATCGAGATGTTGGCAAGGGTGTCAACTTCTACTCGCTCGAGAAAGAGATTGCGCTGGGCAAGCAGCTCGCCTCTGAAGTGGAGCGTCAGGCGAAAATCATTAACGACCCGGTTATCGCCGAGTACGTCAATCGCATTGGACAGAACCTGGTGCGGAATTCCGACGCCAAGGTTCCGTTCACCATCAAAGTCATCGACAGCGAGGAAGTGAACGCGTTCGCGCTGCCGGGCGGATTCTTCTTTGTGAACTCCGGTCTGATTATGAAGGCGGATACCGAAGCCGAGTTGGCCGGTGTCATGGCTCACGAAATCGGGCACGTGGCGGCGCGCCATGGAACCAAGCAGGCCACGCGCGGCGAGATCGCGCAGTTGGGCATGATCCCGCTGATCTTCATGGGCGGCTGGACGGGTTACGGAATCTATCAGGCTGCCAGCGTGCTGGTGCCGGTCGGGTTTCTGAGATTTTCGCAGCACATGGAATCGGAAGCGGATCTGCTCGGTCTGGAATACATGTACAAAGCGGGGTACGACCCTACCGCTTTCGTGGACTTCTTCGAGAAGATTGAAACCCTCGAGAAGCGCAAGCCGGGAGCGGTGTCCAAGTTTTTCTCCACGCATCCGCCCACCGACGATCGGATTCGCGCGGCCCAGAAAAACATTCAGGAATATCTCAAGGCCAAGCCCGAGTACGTGGTCACCACCTCCGAGTTTAACGATGTGAGAGCGCGTTTGATCGCCATGCACAACAAACGCAAGGTCGATAACCCCGCCGACGCCAATCGTCCTACTTTGCGGCGCGCGAATGGGTCGGGCCCCGGCACGGTGGATAGCAATGGCAACCCCACTTCTACCAGTTCCGATGATGACGACCGTCCAACTTTAAAGCGCCGGCCAGCGTCTGAATAACAGATACCTTCTCCTAATCCTTAAGAGCCCCTCGGGACGTAAAGTTCCGCGGGGCTTTACTTTTTGAGCCGCAGCTCCACGCAGACTCTGAAGTTCCCAAATTCAATCGATGAGCCCGTTGCGGACCGCGAATCGCACCAGCTCGCCGGAAGAATGCAGATTCAGCTTCTCCATGATCTTGCCGCGGTGCGCGTCCACAGTGTAAACGCTCAAGTTCAGCGTGCCGGCGATCTCTTTGTTGGTTTTACCTTCCGCGATCATCTGCAGCACTTCCCGTTCGCGGCTGGTCAGCATATCCAGCGGATCGGTAACGTGCTTGCGATAGTCGCTCAACACGGCATCGGAAACACCAGGACTCAAGTAGCCTTCGCCTTTCGCAACGGCGCGCACGGCACTCACAAGATCGCTATCGATGGAATCCTTCAGCAAATAGCCGCGGGCGCCCGCGCGCAGGATCTCGCGCACATAGACCGAGTCCTTATGCATGCTCAACGCCAGCACGCGCGTTCGCGGCGCGGATGCAACCAGACGGCGCGTAGCTTCAATGCCGTTCAGCTCGGGCATGGCCACGTCCATCACCACCACAACGGGATGCAGTTGCTCGGCCAGCTCCACGGCTTCGCGTCCGTTGCCGGCCTCGCCGACGATCTGCATATCGGGCTGCGTTTCCAGGATCAGCCGAAAACCTTTCCGTACCATGGCATGATCGTCGGCCAGCAGAATCCGCAGCATGATTAGTTTGTAGCACCCTGATTTGCAAGCTGCAGCGGAGCCCACAGGTCGACAATCACGCCATCGGCGGAGTTGATCTGGAGCTCGCCACCGACGCTCTGCGCGCGCGCCCGCATCCCCACCAAGCCCAAACCGGACGCACCGTTTCCCTGAAACCCATGCCCGTTGTCCCTCACCGTCAGATGCACCCGATCGCCGCTGCGCGCCAGCTCAATAGCGACGCGCGTAGCTCCGGAATGCCGCGCCACGTTGGTAAGCGCCTCTTGCACGATGCGAAACAGATGCGTCTCGGTCTCATCCGCCACGCGCTCCTGAAAGCTGGATTTGTAGTCCACCTCAATGCCGGTGCGCTGTCCAAACCGCTCCGCCAGCCAGCGGATGCCAGCGTCGAGCCCGAAGTCATCGAGGATGGTCGGCCGCAGCAGGTGCGAAAGCTCGCGCACATTTTGGATCGCTTCATCAATCAGCCGCCGGCAGTCTTCCAGCCGCGCCGGGTCGGGCGGCGTGGCAGCATCGAGCGCCGTCACGTTGGCTTTGATCGCGGTGAGTGACTGTCCCAGTTCATCGTGCAATTCATGCGAGAAGCGCCGCGCTGCTGTCTCCTGGCTCTCCAGCATGTGCCAGGTGACGCGCGCCAAGTCCGACGATTGCTGCTGCATTTGCCGAAAGAGCTGCGTGGTGATTCGGACGGTGAAGATCGCGCACACCACCGCCAGCAGCACGCATCCGCCCAGCAGGCCGAGCGATTCCTTCACCAGTTGTGCCGATCGTTTGTCGATGCGCGTTTGCGCCGCCAGCGTCCGGCTGGAATTGTTCGCGATCATCTTGGCGACAATCGTGGTCACTTCCTCGTGGTGGCGCAGCAGGTCCCGCGAGGTATAGGTGGGAACATTCTTGCGGACCAGCAGGCGCCGGGCCTCGGTGGAAAACCCTTGCACCGCCGCGCTGAGCTGACGCCACAGTTCGGCCTGCGGTGTGCCGGCGGCTTCATTGACGATACGTTCGACGTCTTGATCCGCGGCGCCCAACTGGGCGAGCAGGCGCTCGCGTTCAGAAAGCTCGGGGCCGCGTGAGAGTTTGTTGAACGCGGCATTCAGGGTGTCCTGCTCGCGCTGCAGTTCGTCGATCAGCCGCGTGGTCACCAGGCCGTTATGCACAATCTCGGCCGAGTTTTCCTGAATCAGTTCCGCGCTCTTCAGACCGATGAATCCGGCCGCCATCAGAAGCACAATCACCGCCGAGAAGCCGATGACGAGAACGCGCAGGATCTTGCGATAGGTGACCGGATCGGAATACACGCCATCCCTAGGATCGCTCAGACGGATGGGCCGCAGAATCGCCCGGCCGGGCTATTTAGCCTCCCGAAAAGGGGTGCCTGGTTTTTATTCCATTAACGTCCCGACACCCCCGTCGTCGAACACCATGAGAATCTTCTGAAAGCCGGCCGCCATGCGTAACTGCGAATAGATGTGGCGATATGCCTCCAGGCATGAAATTCCATGGGAGCTGATCACAACCAGCCATCGGTCACCCGCAAGGCTCGGCGCCACTTTGGCGGCCTCGGCGTTCATTAGCTGAAGCAATTCGCGCGCCATGCCCAAAACTTGACGTGGATCCGAATCGGAATTGTGCACGAACCCAATCAGTTTCGGCGCTCGCTCGGATTCGTCTCTCAAAACTCGGATCTGGACACAATTCCCGTGGATGGTGTCGACATCTCGGACCGGCGATCCCCGCTCGATAAGAGTTTTGATTTTGTCTTCCAGCGAGGCAGCGGTTTTCGATGGCAGATGGATGGGAGCGGTGATAGTCAGCAAAACGGTGGTGCCGTCCGGCACGGTTTCGCTGAGAGTCGCCCGGAGACGTTCCATGAGTCTTGTCGCAACCTTGTCGAACCTCAAACCAGGTTTGGCGGCGTTAGCTTGACCAGCGCCACGCCGTTTGAGAGTAGCGATCTCAATAGCAACCCGTTTCCCAGCGAGCGTGATAAAGGCGGGCGGATTGCTACCCTCTTCCCACGTTGCCGAGCACCGTTTGGCAACGGCTTCGATGGCGGTTCGCTCCTGCTTGTTTAAATCTCTCATGCATCCCTACCTCCGATGTCGACCCCGATTGTTTGGGTAGAATTCGCCGTTTCCGCAGGTAAACTTTCATTCATTAAGAACCGCGCCCCCGTGCCCCCGCAATTTGGTGTCAGGAACTCCCCTACACAGGCTATCGTTGATTTCGTCCTGCCGCCGCAAGATGGTATTGCGAGGCGGAAATGAGCCCCTCGCAAAAGGAGAACCAAGTGAAGAAACTTATTTTCGCCTCTCTGTTGAGCGTGGGTGCTATTCTGGCGGCCCAGACACCGGCTGCGCAAGCTCCGGCGGCCAGCACCAAGACCACCTCGAAGACGAAGACCCACAAGAAGCATCACAGCAAGAAAGCCACTGCTGTCAACAGCTCCAAGCCCGCTTCCAAGTAGTTGACGAAGTAACCGGCGTAACCAAAGACGGCGATCAGCCGTGATTTTCGCGCCCGGATCGATCGGCCCGATGGCTGCCTGGTCCGGGCGTTTTATTTTGGCGCGGTGATCGCCGCGCTATAATCGCGGGCGTCGGATGTTTTGCCCCTCGGTGTTCCTGTTGCTGGCTGCGCAAGCGCCGCAATCGTATTCCCTGCCTCCCGACAAGCTGCGGCGCGCTATCGAGTACGCCCACGCCGGCTACACCCTGCATTTTGCTAGCGAGCTCTACGCGTTTCTCATTCTGGCGGCCATCATCGCCTCCGGACTCTCGGCGAAGTTTCGCGATTGGGCCGAGGCCGCATCCCGGCGCCGCTTCGTCCAGGCTCTGATCTTTGTCCCGCTGCTGCTGCTCACCAACGACCTGCTCTACCTTCCCGCGAACATTTACGGCCAGCATCTGGAGCGAAAGTTCGATCAATCCATCCAAAGCTGGCCCTCCTGGCTTTGGGATTGGACCAAAAGCGAAATCATTCTGTTGGTCTGTGCGGTTCCGCTGGGCTTGCTTTTATACGCCGTCATTCGACGCAGCCCGCGCCGCTGGTGGCTGTACTTCTGGCTTGCGTTGCTTCCCATCATCGTCACCGTCATGTATCTGGAACCGATGATCATCGAGCCGCTGTTCTATCAATTTGAACCGTTGTCGGCCACGCATCCCGTGCTGGTGGATCAACTAGAAAAGCTGGTCGCACGCGGCGGCCTCGCCATCCCGCCGGACCGCATGTTTGAAATGAAGGCCAGCGAAAAGCTGAATTCCCTGAACGCCTACGTCAGCGGGTTTGGCGGATCGAAGCGCGTGGTGGTATGGGATACCACGCTTCAGAAACTCACGACACCCGAGATCCTTTTTGTTTTTGGCCACGAAATGGGCCACTATGTTCTCGGGCATATTCGCAAGTCCCTCTTTTGGTCTTCGCTGCTGCTGCTGGTGGTGCTGTTTGTCGGCGCCCACTTGGTTCGCTGGATGATCGCGCGGTGGGGAAATCGATGGCGGATTCGTGACACGGCGGATTGGGCGTCCCTGCCGGTTCTTCTCCTGATCGTCGCCGTCTTCAGTTTCCTTGGCGAACCCGTAGTTAACGGTTACAGCCGCTGGCAGGAGCATCAGGCAGATGTTTATGGCCTGGAAATAACGCATGGAATCGTCCCGGATTCGTCGGCGGCCGCGGCCAGGTCATTTCAAGTAATGGGTGAGATTGGACTCGATGAGCCGAGCCCCAACCATTTCATTGAGTTCTGGCTCTTTTCGCATCCATCAACTGCAGATCGGCTGACCTTCGCCGAGACCTATAATCCGTGGGCGAATGGCACTCCGCGATACGTGAAGTAGATGGAATACCGCGTGCGGGCGCTCCCGTGTATGCGCCGATTGCTCTTTATCATCACGTGCCTGATCGGCGCGGCTACGCTCGTTTCGAGCCAGGAAGCGCCGGTCACAGAGGAAGTTACGGTTAACGCACAAGCGCCGGCGCGCCCGTTTCCACATTATTGGGAACAAATGTTCGGTTCGGGCCGGGCGATTCTCTCGCTCCGCGATAGCTATCGGCGCGACCTGGGGACCATGAAATCGGCCACCGGCATTCGCTATGTTCGCTTCCACGCGATCTTCGACGACGAAGTGGGCGCTTATTTGGAAGACGCCCAGGGACGGCCGGTCTACAACTGGTCCTATGTCGATCAGATTTACGACGGCCTGCTCGCCAGCGGCGTTCGGCCGTTCGTCGAAATGAGCTTCATGCCGCGCGCACTGGCTGCGTCGCTGACCCCGCACGCATTCTGGTACCATCCCCTTCCTTCGCCCCCCCAGGATTATTCGAAGTGGGAAGCGCTGGTTTATAACTTCGCGAAACATTTGGTCGATCGCTACGGCGTCAACGAAGTCGCGCAATGGTATTTCGAAGTCTGGAACGAGCCGAATATCGACTTTTGGACCGGCGAGCCGAAACAGTCAACCTATTTTGATCTATACGATCACGCCGCCCGGGCCATCCAGCGGGCCGGCGCGCGTTTGCAGGTAGGGGGGCCGGCGACGGCGCAAGCCGCCTGGATTCCCGCGATGATCGAGCATGCTATCCAAGCCCAGGTCCCGCTCGATTTCGTATCCACCCACGTCTATGGGAACGATCTATCGAAGGATGTCTTCGGAACCGATGAAAATATAGATCGCGCCATAATGGTGAGCCGCGCCGTGCAGAAGGTTTATAAGCAAGTGAAAGTATCCGCCCGTCCCAATCTGCCGATCATCTGGAGCGAGTACAACGCCAGCTACAAGAATGAGATCGATGTCACCGACTCCGCGTTCATGGGGCCTTGGCTGGCGAACAACATCCGGCTGTGCGATGGATTGACGGCGATGATGTCGTACTGGACCTTTTCGGACGTTTTCGAAGAGCAAGGCGTGATCAAGACCCCCTTCTACGGCGGCTATGGGCTGATCGCCGAGGGCAATGTTCCCAAGGCCGCGTTTAACGCGTTTGCGATGCTGCACCGGCTGGGCCAGCAACGCTCGCAGCCGGACTTGGCGAATGAGCTGGTGACGAAACGTGGGGACGGGACGCTGGCGATCGCGGTCTGGAATTATGCATCGCCCGGCACGAATGGAACCGCGCGCCAAGTCCACATCACTGTCGACGGATGGACTGGTCCTCCCCGGTATCACGTCGAAATCCTGGATCCCGATCACGGTTCCGCGCTAGCGGCTTGGAAGGCGATGGGTAGCCCGGCTAGTCCTACCCGCGAGCAATATGAACAGCTCAGGCGTGCCGCGGCCGGAACCCAGAAGCTGGACGGTACGTCGACCTTCTTGCTTCCTTCTCAAGGACTGGCGTTAGTCGAGGTGCGGCCTCGCTGATCATGTGCCTGCGCGCCACGTGTGGACAGATCGTAGGGGTGTGCTTCGCGGCCGCGATCGGCGCAGCGCAGGCGCAAGACTTGGTCGACAAGCTGCTCGACAACAGCGAGCAATTGCAAACCACCGTTACTCTGGATCGATCTGTCTATTTCCCCGGCGAAGCGGCAATCATAACGATCACGGTAGCGAATCCTACCGCGAACGCACTCCAGGTCTTGGCGCCGTTCACCATGCGCACGGGCTGTCTTCAGTTGTACACCCCGGCGTTGCCGGGCAGCACAGATCCGATCTGCAATTCCGAAGTAGATGGATCTACTCCGACCACGGAGCTGCAGCCGGGCGAACAAAGAAAGATCACGCTCCATTCCTACGACCTGCAATTTGACCGGGGGCTCCCGGCGATGGGGGCCGGAAGCGTGCCCAGGCAAGCTGGATCGTTCGCATTGGCATACGGGTATTGGAACGCCAAACCGGTACCGTTTCAGGTTGTGCTGCCACGCCTGGAAGCGGCCGCGATGGTTCAAGTGGCCGACATCACGGAGACCGACGAGACCGGAAAGCAGGTTCAATTTCCCGGATTTATGCACGTGTTCGCGGTGGAGTGGGAAGGACAAACGTTCATCTGCGTCACGCGAGATGCATCGCGGATGAATTCGGTCATCGTCGACGCGAACGGCAATCTTGAAGACGCTCCTGAGGTACTCACTCGAATCGCGAGCAGCGCCACGCCAGTCGCTTCCCTATCGGCAACTGCGGACGCCGGCACCCTAACCATCCTTTGGGAGGACTCGGAGGGAAATCGGCAAACGGCCAAGTACTCAGGACAACCGATGCCGGCCAGCACCGCAGTGGGGATCACGACGGTTCCTTCTGGGCTAAGCGTATCGGTGGACGGGGTCGCGTACATCACTCCTCACACGTTCCAGTGGGCTCCCGGAACCAGGTATGCTCTCGCCACAGGAATGGCGGAGACCGATTCCGCGGGCCGCCAGTACGCCTGGACGGATTGGAGCGATGGCCTGAAGACCGCTCACGAGATATTTGCGCCTGTCGACACGACAACATATACTGCGAATTTCACGATGCAGTACAGGCTGACTACGGCCGTTTCGCCCGCCCATTCCGGCTACATCACTCCCATGGAGACGGCTTTCTCTCCGGGCGAATCACAGGGTCTTTACGCACCCGAATCAGCAGTGAAACTGTCGGCATCTCCAGTTTCCGGGTACACGTTCTCAGGGTGGACCGGCCCAGTCGCGAATACGGCCAGCGCGCAGACCTCGGTGGTAATGAACGGGGCGCAAGCCGTCACTGCCAATTTCGTGGCGAATGTCGCGGCGCCGCTCATCAGCCCGGGTGGGGGCACGTACATTACTCCACCCCTCGTCGCGATCACGACCCCGACTCGTGGCGCATCAATCCGGTTCACCACGGACGGCAGCGCGCCTGGCGTGGATTCAGGTACACTTTACAGCGGTCCATTCACAGTGAAGACCACCTCTACGATCAATGCCATCGCCTATGCGAGCGGGATGGCCGATAGCGATGTCGCCTCGGCAACCATCGGCATTGAGCCCCTGGCCGGCGCACCGCTTTTCAGCCCGGCCGCCGGCCAATACCCCGTGGCGCAAACTGTAACCCTGCGTTGCCCGACCCCGGGCGCGTCCATCAACTACACGCTTGACGGAAGCATCCCCAGCCCCAGCGTCGGGACACTTTACGCCGGGCCTTTCACCGTTAGCGTTACAACCACCGTGAAAGCCGTGGCCTATGGTCCCGGCATGGCCCATAGCGGCGTCAATTCCGCCACCTACACAATTCAGCCCGTCGCGGTACTAGACCTGCCGGCAGTAACCCAGGCGCTCGATGCTACGTCCAGACTTATGCTCCCATGTTATGGACTGGCGTTCGTAGAAGTGCGGCCCCACTGATCCTATGTTCTCTCGCGCCACGGCAATCGTTCTTAGGAACTCGCGCAAAACGGAGCGCGGCGCGAGGCTGTTCCTGCTTCGTTTGGTGGTGCGCGCCGCACCCTTTGCGCTTATTAGTGTGCTCCTGGTAGCTTCTGGGGCTACCATCGAGCAGCCGCCTGCTCCGCCGGTAAATACGGACAAAGTAGCGCCGGTGTCGCCCGCCGATCGCGCCTTCGTGGAAGACCTGGAGCACCGCAGCTTTGAGTATTTCTGGGAACAGGCCGACCGTGGCACCGGCCTGGTGCTGGATCGCGCGCGGGTGGATGGCGGCCGCGCCAAGGGCCCCAGCCGCGACATCGCCAGCACCGCCGCCACCGGTTTCGGGCTCACCGCCCTCTGCATCGGCGCCGAGCACGGCTGGATCAGCAAGAAAGACGCGGCCGATCGCGTCCGGGCGACGCTCGAGTTTTTCGCCGATAAGGCGAACCAGGAACACGGCTGGTTCTACCACTGGATGGATGTCTCGACGGGCGACCGCAAGTGGGACAGCGAGACCTCCTCGGTGGATACCGCGTTTTTGCTGGCAGGCGTCCTCACGGCCGGGCAGTATTTCGCGAGCGATCCCGAGATCCCGAAGCTGGCCAGCGAAATCTACGAGCGCGTGGACTTTCAGTGGATGCTGGATGGCGACCCTTTGCTGCTTTCGCACGGCTGGCGCACTGGGAAAGGCTTCATCAAAAACAAGTGGGACACTTATTGCGAGCTGGGCCTGTTGTACGTGCTGGCCATCGGCTCGCCCACCCATCCTATTCCTGCCGAATCCTGGTACGCCTGGCAGCGCCCCTTTTACGAATACGGAAAGTACGAGTTCATCAGCGGCGGGCCGCTGTTCACGCACCAATATTCGCAGGCTTGGATCGATTTTCGGAACCGGCGCGATCGCGGCTTTGTGGATTTCTTCCTGAACTCAGTGAACGCCACGCGCGCCAATGCACAATACAGTCTCAATCTGGATCTGCCCAACACGTTCGGCAAGACCATCTGGGGGATTACGGCATCCGACGGTCCCAAGGGCTATCGGATCTATGGAGAGATTAAGGCCTTCGATCCCGTGGATGGAACCGTCGCGCCGGCTGCGGCCGGAGGGTCGCTGATGTTCACCCCGGACATTTCCATTCCGGCTCTGAAGGCCATTCAGGAACGCTTCGGAAACCGC
Source organism: Bryobacterales bacterium (assembly GCA_963776805.1). Taxonomy (GTDB): domain Bacteria; phylum Acidobacteriota; class Terriglobia; order Bryobacterales; family Bryobacteraceae; genus Palsa-89. The sequence continues at coordinate 969,208 of CAVZOD010000023.1, read as the reverse complement.
GTGTTCGGACGTTATGGCTTCGTGGATGGGTATAATCCCACGCTCCAATGGTTCGATACCGACGTGGTCGGGATTGACGTCGGCATCACGCTGCTGAGCGCCGAAAATCTGCTCACCGGAGACGTCTGGCGCTGGTTCATGGCCAACGAACCGGCCTCGCACGGCATGGATCTGATTGGCTTCAGCGAGCCGCCGGGCAAAGAACCCCTGGCCAAAGCGATCAAGAAGCCGCTGAAGAAGCGCGCGCGCCGGGCTAAGCCGCTTCGGGCACAGGCCTGACGTCTACCAGCACGGGCATTCGTTCTTCGAGCAGAAACTCAGTGGACTGCACCAGCGGGTCGTGATGAAACCGTTCCTGCATCCGGTTCCCTAAGAGCGCGTTGTCGATCGCCAGCAGCGCCATCCCCTGGTGGTGCGCCATGAAACAGCGGACCACCTCGGGAGCGCCACGCGCGCCCGCATGCGAATAATCGATGGACTCGAAGAATCCGTGCCGGGTCCACCAGCCCTTGGCCGCCATGGCTCGCAGATTGAGCGTACCGCGCGCGGGGTCCAGCATGAGAGCCAGCATGGTGGCGTAAGGCGCAATCACCAGCCGCTTGGCCTCCTCGCCGCTGGCGCTCAAGGGCGGTACGCCGAACGCATAATATTGGTACTGCCCCCGTTGATCGCGCTCGGAGTGAGCAGCTTCTGAGATGCCCCACGGCACGCCCCGCTCCTCGCCATAGGCTTGCTGGACGCGAACGGCCGCGCGCAGCGACCTGTCGAGCAGGGTGCCCGCGTACGAGCGCAAATAGAGCTGCGGCATCAGATACTCAAACATGGTGCCGCTCCAGGCCAGCAGCGTTACATGATCGCGATAGGCGGTCAGCTTGCGCCCCAGGCGTAGCCAGCTCTCACGCGGAATGTCGCCCTTAGCGATGGCCAGGAAGACGGTGGCGCGCGCTTCCGAAGCAAGCAGATCGTAGTAGGACGCATCGCCCCGCCCTGTGTCCACGTTGTAGCCAATGCGGAGCAGCTGGCGGTTTTCGTCGAACAGGAAGCGAAAGTCCATATCGTCGAAGTAGCGCTGGGCCAAGGCCGCGATGCTTTGGAAGCGGTTGGCCAGATCGAGCGCCGCGCCGCGGGCAACCGGAAGCTGCCGCAGCAACTGCTCCAGGACTTCGCGGACCATGGGATAGAGCGGCCGGGGACTCGACAGCCGTTCCCGCAGCCGCTCCCGGATGCGCTCGTAGGCTTCCGGCAATTCGCCCAGCGCCGGTACTTTGCTCAGCTCGGCGATCAAGGGCGTGAACGTATCGTCGCGCATGCATACGCGCAGCTCAGGCTCAAAGGCCGGCGAGAGCCAAGGCGCCAATTCGTAGAGCTGCTGGAGCGCGGCATTCATGCGCTCGGAAAGCAGCCGCTCCCAGTAGCGCAGCTCGTCTGAATTTACCCGCGCGTGTACGGGCCCGAGCGCGGTTTGGATGCGCTCGATCAGATCGCGCGATTCGGTGAGCACCGCCTCCCAGAAGAACAGATCCTGGGGCTGGCATTCCAGCTGCCGCAGCAGGCTTCCAAACAGCTTCATCCGCGAGAACGTTCGCGACTCATACGGCACCTCGTCGCGCAGCCGCAGCACATGATCCCGAAGCCCGTCGATGGTGCCCTGTTCCAGGATCGGCTGCTGGAGCAAGAGCAGCGAGCCCTGGCGCAAAGAAACCAGCGAAGCGGCCAGGTTTCCGCTGTCGACCGTGGAAACATATTGCGGCTGAAGCGGGCGCAGAGTGCCCGTTTCATACCAGTTGTAGAAGTGGCCGCGATAGCGCGGCATTTCCTCCAGCGAATGGAGTATTCGCTGCACGGAGCCCGAAAGCTCATCCAAACTCAGATAGCCGAAATCGTGCGCGGCAAGCTGGGACGTCAGTGACAACCCGAGATTGGTGGGAGAAATATGGTGCGTCACCAGCCGCGGGTTTTCCTGGACGTTGTCCGGCACCAGCCAGTGATGATCTTCCCAGGAGTGATCCGCAAAGTAACGCCAGGTGCGCAGCGCGGTCTCGCGCAGAAAATCGCGATCTTTCGCCGTAATGGCAGCCGACTTCGGCAGCGGCTCGTTCAGCCATCCGGCCACCAGCGGCGCGGTAATCCAAAGAGCGCAAATCACCAGCGCGACGGCCGGAAGCGGGCCTGCAAAAAAGAGAAAGGGCAGCCAAAGCAGCGAAGAGATGTAGAGATATTGCTTAAAAAGAGGGAACCGCGAACCCCCGGAAATTTCCGATTGGGCCATGGTTTCCCATTCCAGCAAGTGCGCATGGCTGAAATATCTGCGCCACAGCGTGCGAACAATGGCATCGGCCATCAGGCAGGCTTGATGCGGAATGAAGACCAGGTTGAGCAAAGCATCGCGGTGGCTTTGGAGAAAGCGCTCCCCGAGCAGCTTGCTGAACGCCTTCCAGAAGCGCCGCTCGGGTGCGCGAACGATGCTGATCAGCATGTCCGCGTAAACGGGAATCTGGATCAGCAGCAGAACAGTCAGCGTCCAGCGGGCTTGATGTTCGGTAGCAAGCCAGCCCGCCAGCAGCAGGCCGAGCAAAGAAATCTCGAACAAACTGCGGCGCAGGTTGTCCACAATCTTCCAGCGTGAAAGAGCCGACAGCGGATTCTTTGCCGCACGACCATCGCGCGTGGGAGGATGCCGGAACAACCAGGGAAGCAACTGCCAATCGCCGCGAACCCAGCGGTGCTTGCGTTTGGAGAATGCGCCATAGGTGGCCGGGTAGTCCTCCACCAGCTCCACGTTGATCATTCCCGTGCTGGCGTGCTCACCCTCAATCAGATCGTGGCTGAGGATCGCGTTCTCCGGAAAGCGCTCGCCGACGGCGGCCTCAAAAGCCTTCACGTCGTAGATACCTTTCCCCGTAAAGCTGGCCTGCCCGTGCAGGTCATGATACACATCGGAAACCGCCGTCGAATAAGGATCGAAGCCCGGCTGGCCGCTGAAGATTCTAGCGATCCAGGACCGCCGCGCGGAGTCCACGCTGATCGCCACCTGCGGGCGCAGCAGCGCGTAGCCTTCTGTCACGGTGTTGCTGGCCGGATCCAGAATCGGCTGATTCAAGGGATGAGCCATCGCCGCCACCATCTTCGCGGCAGTGTCGCGCGGAAGCTGCGTATCGGTGTCGAGCGTAATCACGAATCGGATCTGGAGCAAGGCCCCGAGATCGCCCACGATGGTATGGAACCAGTTTCCATGGCCCAATAGCAGCTTGTTCAGGTCGCTCAGCTTGCCGCGTTTGCGTTCATACCCCATCCACTTGCGCTCTTCCGGATTCCAGCGGCGCGCGCGATGCAAAAGATAGAACGGCCCGCGATCGCCGGAACCGTAGCGCTCATTCAACTGCCGGATGCCTTCCGCGCACGAATTCAGGACACTATCGCCGGCGGTCTCCTGTGCATTCGCGTCGGCAAAATCGGTCAATAAAGCAAACACCAGGTTGCGGTCCCGGTTCGCCAGGTAGCGAATTTCAAGGTCCTTAAGCAACTTCGCGCAATTGGATTCGGACAGCAGCAGCGTCGGGACCGCCACCATGGTCTTGCAATCGTCCGAAATTGCATCCAGGAAATCCATGCTGGGAATGAAGCGCGGGCTCAACAAACGGCTGAACGATGAGTTCGTGATTTCGAGCGCCGCCTGGCTGGCTGGAATGATGAGAAGAACGAGCATCCACCAGGCTGCCGGTCCGGCCAACCATTGAAATCCCCAGATGAGGAGCGCCATCAGAACGGCTACGGCAGCGGCATAGAAAACGCTGGGATAGCGTTCGGTGAGCTCCGACAAGTACGCAGCGAACGAACGCTTGCATCCCAAACTGGTCCGGAAATCTTCGGCGCCCGGCCCCACCAGATAGTAGCCGACGTGGAACATGCGCGGGTCGCTCTGGCCGGCCTCGCGAGCTTCCTCAGCGTGTTCGAGCGCCGCTTTCGCTACATCTTCTTCCGTTAGCTTTGCCCGCCTTGCCACACGCCCCAGCTCCAGGAGATATCGATCGCGGGTTGGAAGATCCATGCGTGAGTACACGCCCGCGGGATCTTGCCGCAAAATGCCTTCCGTCCGCGAGGCGGTTTCGACAAACGCCTTCCAGGAAATGGCTTCGATGGCCCACAGAGTGCGAATCGATGCTGCTACCAATCGTTCGCTTTCCAAATTGCTGCAGATCCGCTCGACGATGGCAAATTTGAGCATCGGGGCAAAGGCCCACAGCTCAGTGATATCCAGCGGCTGGGTCTCTCTCAGGACCTCCGCGAACGGCAATAAGACATCGGTATCGATCACGCCTGGCGCACTGGCCAGCCAAGCAGTAACGATCCGGTAAATGCGCGGCTCGCCTGCCTCGTTCTGATGCAGCCGGCGCAAAAAAGCGGGACGCAGCGTGTGCCGGAGGTCGGAAATGTGGGATTGAAGGAGCGAATGATTTTCCTTCAGCCAGTGCGAGACCGCCGGTCCGCGCAGGTGGTCGCGCAATTTGGCGGCGCAGTCGCGCAGACGTTCGGAAATCTGAAAACCGCCGCGAACCTCGGGCGGGCGCACCGTGGGAGCATTCTCCATGGCCTGCGGATGCGTGCTCATCGGTAACTCGCCGCCTGCAATTCAAAAAGGCTGGCATAGCGGCCATGCCGGGCCACCAACTGGTCATGCGTGCCCTCTTCGTAGATCTGCCCGTCCTCCAATACCACGATGCGATCGGACTTGCGCACGGTGGAAAATCGATGCGAGATCAGCAGCGCCATTTTCCCTCGCGACAAATCGTCGAAGCGCGCGAACACCTCGGACTCCGCCACCGCGTCCAGCGCGGCCGTCGGCTCATCCAGGATCAGCACTTGCGCATCGCGCAGATAAGCCCGCGCCAGCGCGAATTTTTGCCACTCGCCGCCGGAAAGATCCACCCCGCCCTCGAAACGCCGGCCCAGCATCTGATCCAGGCCGCCGGCAAAGCGCGTAAGCAAGCGATCCGCACGGCTCTTTTCGGCCGCGGTCCACAGCGCTTCGTCATCATCCACCTGCTCGATCCGCCCCACGCCGATATTCATGCGCGCCGGCATGTCATAGCGCACGAAATCCTGGAAGATCACGCCGATTTCTTTGTGCAGTTCTTCCACGCTGTACTCGCGCAGGTCCGTCCCATCCAGGTAAATGGCGCCCGCGGTGGGATCGTAGAGGCGCGCCAGCAATTTCACCAGCGTCGTCTTCCCTTGTCCGTTTTCACCAACCAATGCGACGTGCTCGCCAGGCTCCAGGCGGAGGTTCAGGTTCTTCAGCACCAGCCGCGACGAGCCGGGATAGTGGAACGAGACGTCGCGAAATTCGAAGCCGGTGCGTATTGGCTGCGGTACCTTCAGCGCGTCCGGGCGCGAACGAATGGTGGGCTGCACTTTCAGGAAGTCCACCAGGTCCGTCAAATGCAGCGCCTGGTCGGCTATGTGCGAGAACAGCGAGAACACGCCTTGCAACTGTGTGCTGGCGCCCGCAATAGCGCCAGTGAGCAAAATGAGCGTGCCCACCGTGATGCGTCCCTGCAAAGCCTGCCAGACCAGAAACACGTAGCTGCCGTAGTAGCCGACGGATCCAAACACCGCGAACAACGATCCCCACGCCAGACGGTGACGCGTGAGGTTGATGTTCTTGCGGATGATCCCGCCCGTAAGCGACGCATACCGCTGGTGCAGATGCCCACCCAGTCCGAACAGCTTCACTTCCTTGGCGTGCTCCTTGCTGGTACCGATGACGCGCAAATAGTCCAGTTCACGGCGCACCGGCGTGATTTCATGCGCCAGCGAATAACCCAGGAACGCGAAGTGGCTTTCGCCCATGAACGCCGGCACCGTGCAAATTACCAGCAGCAGGAACAGCCAGGGATAGTAGAAGATCACCGCGGCGGCCAGCGAGATCAAGGTGATGGACTGCAGCAGCAGCCGGCCCATGGCGTTGAGCATGCCGATCCGGTCCGTAGCTTGCTGCCGCGCGCGTTCCAGCACGTCATGGAAGGCCGGGTCTTCAAACGTCTCCAGGTCCAGCCGCGTGGCGTGCCGGATCAATCGCAGGCTCACCTCGCGTGTGAACTCATCGGCCAGGCGCGCATCGGTGTAGTCGATGGTCCGGCCCAATAATTGGTTCGTGGCAGCCAGCACAAACTCGGCGCCGAGCAGCCACCACATTTCCGGTGGCATGGCCGTGGCGTGCCCGGCCTTGATCAAATCGATGATCGACTTGGAAATGGCGAGCATCGCCACGGGAATGAGCGCACTGGTAATGCGCAGCGCGATGCCGCCGGCTACAACCTTTGGCGCCGCGTCCCACACCAGACGCAGCACCGGCGGCACGTTACGCAAAGCCGCCAGGCGTTTATTCCAAGAGGTCTGGCTAGAGGAGGACACTGCTGAAAACATCCGTATCGGCGTATTCCGAGCAACTTACGGGCCACGAACGGGGAGGGCGCACCTCGATCTTAACACCTTGAAACGGCGAATATTTGCCTTTAAACGATATTTCTTATGGGCGCCGCGGCTGGACGGGAGCGCCAGGGCCGAACGCAAATTCTTCCTGCGGGCGGAAGTTGTTTCCGGTCCGGCGCTAACCCACCATCCATTGCGGCCGGATCCAGCCGAGCGATACGCCGGTCATCACCACGCCGAGCAGCATCACAACGGCGGCGGACGCCACCGGCATCCAGCGAAAGAACGGGTTACCGCCGCTGCTGCTGGGCAGCAGGTTCTTCGCATAAATCACCAGAACGCCGATGGCCATCAATACAAGCGCCAGGCCCAGGCTAAACGAAACCAGCAGCAGGAGGCCCAGGCCGACGCGGCGCAGCGCAATCGCGGTCAGCAGCAAAATCAGCGCGGTTTCACATGGCACTAACCCGCCGCTGGCGCCCAGGGCGACCAAACCGGACCAGGAGATTTCGTCCGGCATGTGCGTGTGGCCTCCGGGACCATGGGAGTGGGTGTGTTCATGACCATGATCATGGTGATGCTGCTCGTGGGCGTGATCGTGACTATGCGAATGATCATGCGAATGTTCGTGAACATGAGAATGTTCGTGTTCGTGCTCATGGTCATGATGGTGAGAATGCATGTGGCCAGCCCGGCGCAGGCGCTTCGACAGCATCCAGCCGCCGATCGCGACAATCGACAATCCCGAGATGGCGCCTAACACTTGCGTCACCTTTTGCGGGACCACATATTGAAATAGGAACAAGGTGGCGAGGCCGAGCACGAAGACAGTCACAGTGTGCGTGAACGTCACCATCGCACCCAGGAAGGCCGCGTGTTTCAATGTACCGCGCGAACCCACCAGATAAGCCGCGACGATGGTTTTGCCGTGCCCAGGCGTCAACGCATGCGCGGCGCCTAGGACGAACGCGATGCCGACAGCCGCCGCAATCATCCAGGGCGTGAGCTGCTGCTGGTGGAGCAGCCGCGTCAGTGCGTCTGTCTGCTGCGCGGAGGCTTGCAAAAAAGCAAAAAGTGGAACCATCGCCACTAGCATTCTACCGCCGCGGAGGGCGATTCACCGGCGCAATTGTTACCAAACGCGGCAGGGGTGCGTATGCACCATCGGCTGTCCCACCCGGCACGCAAACGCCTTTCCAAACTCAGGCATGTTGGACACCACGCCGTTAATCCGATATTCGTCCGGCGAGTGTTCATTAGTAATCGCATTCGCGCGTTTGCTCTCCGGACGCTCATCGCCGCAAGCCCATTGCGCCATGCCGATGAAGAAGCGCTGGTCGGGAGTGAAACCGCCGATCGGCTGTAAATCCTGATCCTTGGTCTCGCTCTTCCACGCCAGGTACGCCAGCCATGTGCCGCCCAAATCCGCCAGATCCTCGCCCAGCGTCAGCTTCCCGTTAATTTTGATATCGCCGATCACGGTGTATTGCGAATATTGATCGGACACGCAACTGGCGCGCGTCTCAAACTGGTCGGCATCGTTCTTGGTCCACCAGTCTTTCAGATTGCCGTGGGCATCGAACTGGCGGCCTTCGTCATCAAACCCGTGCGTGAGTTCGTGGCCGATGGTGGCGCCGGTGTTGCCGTAATTCGGCGCATCGTCCATCTTCGGATCGAACAGCGGAGGCTGCAGTACCCCGGCCGGAAAGTTGATGTCGTTCATCTGCGGATCGTAATAGGCATTCACCGTGGGCGGCGTCATCTCCCACTCTTTGCGATCCACGGGCTTGCCGATTTTAGCCAGCTCGCGCTTGGACTCAAACACCGTAGCGTGCTCCACGTTGCCGAAATAGTCGCCGCGCGCGATTTTGATCGAGCTATAGTCCCGCCATTTGTCCGGATACCCGATCTTGTTGACGATTCCATGCAGTTTTTCGAGCGCGCGCTGCTTGGTCTCTTCGCCCATCCAAGGCAATTGTTTAATCTCGCTCTCCATGGAGGCTTCGATGCCCTGGGTCATTTTCAACGCGCTCTGCTTGGTGGACGGCGCAAACGTCTTGGCGACAAATTCCTGGCCCAGCGCCTCGCCCAGATCGGCATCCACGCGCCGCACGCAACGCTTCCAGCGCGGAGGCATCTGCTGCACGCCGCGCAGATATTTGCTGTAGAAATCGAAATTCGCGGTGTCGAAGGCCGCCGGCAAAACCGACGCTTTGGAATGCACTAAATGCCAGCGAAAATATGTTTTCCAATCGTCCAGCTTGTGCGCTTCGAGCAGCGTTTCCACTTCCTTGAAGAACGCGGGCTCGCTGACATTGATCACCGAAGTGTCCGGCGCCTGGCTGGTTTTGAAATACGCGGCCCACTCGAACGAGGGCGTCAAAGCCTGCAACTGCACGGGCGTCATTTTGTGAAACAGCTTGTAAGGATCGCGCTTCTCCACGCGCGTCAGCGATGCTTTCGCCAGCGCCGTTTCGATAGCCATCACGGTCTGCGCATGCGCCTTGGCCAGTGCCGGCGGTTCCCCCAGCAGTTCGAACATATGCTGCACATGTTCCACGTACTTCTGGCGCGTCTCCTGGGATTTTGCATCGGTCTTGGTGTAATAATCACGGTCCGGAAGGCCCAGACCGCCGGCATCGGCGAAGGCGATCACCCGGCTGGAATCCGCGAAATCCTGGTTGGACCCGAATCCAAACAGCATGCCGTCACCCACCAGCGCAAGATGCTGGCGGCCCAGATACGCGGGCAAATCGCGAAACGAATGGAGCGCCGCGATCTCGTCGAGCTCCGCCTTCAGCGGTGCAATTCCCGCCTTTTCCACAGCGGGCTGGTCCATGCAGGCGGCAAAGTAATCGCCGATCTCGGTCTCCACCAGATTCCTGCTCGCGCTCGGCTTGGACGCCTCGATCAGAATCCCCCACAGGAAGCGCTCGTTATCCTCGTTGAGCTTGGAGTAAACATCCCAGCGAGCCTGATCCGGCGGGATCGGATTCTTCTTGATCCAGGCGCCGCACGCGTAATGATAAAAGTCGGTGCAAGGATCAACGGACCGGTCCATGGACGAAGTATCCAGACTGGGACTGTACGGCAAGGCAAAGAGCGCTGAGTCATTCTTCTGTCCCAAAGCGGTCTGTCCCCAAGCGGTTTGTCCTAACGCGAGGACGCCGCCGAAAATCATGAGCAGGAAAAGCGTGGATCTCACAGTGATATAGTAAAACACGAAGAGAATAAACTCCGTCCAGACCCGTCTGGAGGGTCTTCCAAGTGAAAAACCATTTTTGCACGTGTTTGATTTCAGCGGCCGCGTTGGCTGCGTTTTCACTGCCGGTCTTCGGGCAATCGGAGGCGGAACAGGACACCAAAGCGAGCGTCGCAGCGGCGTCCAAGGGCGAAATCCCCCGGCTTCCCGACGGCAAACCGGATCTCACCGGCGTATGGAACATTCCTTATGTTTCCGATATGTCGCGGGGAATCGGACCGCTGCCTTACACGGCCTGGGGCGAAGCCAATTTCAAAGCTTACGATCCGGCGAAGTTCGACTATACCGCGCACTGCCTGCCCGCGGGCCTCACGCGCCAGATGAATACGCCCATGCCGCTCGAAATCTTTCAGATGCCCAAGCGAGTGGCCATCCTGTTCGAGGCTTGGAACACTTTTATCGTGGTTCCGCTCGATCGCGATCATCCCAAAGATCCGGATCCAACCTGGATGGGCAACTCCGTCGGCCATTGGGAAGGCGACACCCTGGTGGTGGACTCCATCGGATTCAATGACAAAACGCGCCTGGACACCATCGGCCATCCGCACAGCGATGAACTGCACGTGATCCAGCGCTTCACTCGCTCCGATCCCATGCACCTGGCTTACGAGGTGACCGTGGACGATCCCAAAGCGTACACCCGGCCCTGGACCAACAAGCGCGTCTTCACGCTGAAGCCGAAGTGGGAGCTGATGGAATACTCGTGCGAGGAAAACAACAAAGAGATCACCGAACACCTGGTGAAGTGAACCGAATCCAGGAAGGAACAAATATGAAAACGAGATTTTTGGGTTTCTTGGCGGTGAGCGCCGGATTGCTGATTGGCGCGGTGCCCGTTTTCGCGCACCACTCGTTCTCTGCCGAGTTCGATGTCAAGCAGCCGGTGACGCTGAAGGGGACCGTGACCAAAGTGGAATGGACGAACCCGCACGTCTGGATTTATCTGGATGTAACGGACGCACAGGGCACCGTGCAGCACTGGCAGTGCGAAAACGGCGCGCCCAACGCTTTATCGCGCATGGGCTGGACCAGGCATTCGCTCAACGTGGGCGATCAGGTGACCATTGAAGGTTCCGCGCCAAGAACGACGAGCGAACAGCCAACGCCCGCCAAATTATTCTGCCCGACGGCCGCAAGGTGTTCAGCGGTTCAGCCGAAGACGGCGGCCCAGGCAAAGCCAAGAGTCAAGAGTAGCGATCAGTAACCCGGCCAATCAACCCGAAGGACAAGAGAAGCACACAACGTGACAGAACCAATTATGGACATGGCCCATCTGGGCCACCTTGAGATGTTGACGCCCAAGCCGGAAGAGAGCCTGGCTTTCTTCGTGAACGTGATGGGCATGACGGAGAGCGGCCGCGAAGGCGATTCGGTTTATCTGCGCGGCTGGGACGACTACGAGCGCCATTCGCTCAAGCTGACTGCGTCGAAATTAGCCGGCATGGGCCATTGCGCTTTTCGCGCGCGCAGCCCGCAAGCCTTGGAACGCCGAGTGGCGGCGCTCAAAGGCTCAGGCTACGACATCGGATGGACCAAAGGCGATCTCGCGCACGGTCCCGCGTTCCTCTGCCAGGATCCCGATGGCCACAAAATCGAATTGTATTATGAGACCCAGTGGTATGAGGCACCGCCCGAGTTGAAGCCCGCGCTGAAGAATCAGGCGCAGCGCTTTCCCGCCCGCGGAGTCAGCGTGCGCCGGCTGGATCATTTCAACGGGCTGGCGGTGGATATCGCGGCCAACCGCGAGTTTTTCGATAAATATCTCGGCTTTCGGCTTACTGAACAAATCGTACTGGACGACGGCTCGGAAGCCGCCATGTGGATGACCTGCACCAACAAGAGCTACGATTTCGCATACTCGCGCGATCACACCGGAACCAAGGGCCGCTTTCATCACGTGACGTACGCCGTAGATTGCCGCGAAGACGTGCTGCGCGCCGCCGATATTTTTCTCGAGAACGGCGTCTACATCGAAACCGGTCCGCACAAGCACGCCATCCAGCAGACGTTTTTCCTGTACGTTTACGAGCCCGGCGGCAATCGGGTTGAGATCGCCAACGCGGGCGCGCGCCTGATCCTGGCGCCGGATTGGAAGCCGATCCGCTGGACGGAAACCGAGCGCAAGAAGGGGCAAGCCTGGGGCCTGAAGACCATCGAATCCTTCCACACCTACGGCACGCCGCCGGTGGAAGTGAAGCATTAGCTATCGCTAAAAGCTTAAGCCCGTCAGCGCCGGTAGAGCAGGAGAGTAGGTCACGCATTTTCGCCGCCCCAACCCCGCACGCTACAATGTAATTTTCACGGAGGCCTAATGGCTGCACTTCCTCGGCGCACTTCTGTGCCCGTCAAAATCGGCGACGTTTGGGTAGGTGGCGACCACCCCATCGTGGTCCAGTCCATGACCAACACCGACACCGCCGATACCGCCTCCACCGTCAATCAGGTGATGGCGCTGGCCCAGGCCGGCTCCGAGCTCGTCCGCGTTACCGTCAACACCGAAGCCGCCGCCCAGGCCGTCCCCAAAATCGTAGACACGCTCGACAAATTCGGCGTCCGCGTCCCCATCATCGGCGACTTCCACTACAACGGCCACATCCTCCTCAAGAAGTATCCCGACTGCGCCCGCGCCCTGGCCAAATACCGCATCAATCCCGGCAACGTCAACATCGGCAAGAAGCACGATGACAACTTCCGCACTATGATCGAAGTGGCTATCGAGCACAATCGCCCGGTGCGCATCGGCGTCAACTGGGGCTCGCTCGATGGGGCGCTGCTCACGCGCATGATGGATGAAAACTCGCGCCAGCCCGAGCCGCTGGACGCCATGGAAGTTACCATGAACGCGATTGTCGCAAGCGGCCTCCTCGCCGCGCAGGCCGCCGAAAGCTACGGGCTCGGCCGCGACAAAATCATCCTGAGCGCCAAGGTCTCGGGCGTCCAGGACCTCATCATGGTCTACCGCAAGCTCGCCGCCCAGTGCGATTACGCGGTGCACCTCGGCCTCACCGAAGCCGGCCTCGGATCGAAAGGCATCGTCGCCACCACTGCCGCCCTCTCGGTGCTCTTGCAGGAGGGCATCGGCGATACCATCCGTGCCTCGCTCACCCCGCTTCCCAATGGCGACCGCACCGAAGAAGTCATCGTCTCCCAACAAATCCTGCAAGTCCTCGGGCTGCGGCATTTCACACCGCAAGTCACCGCCTGTCCCGGCTGCGGACGCACCACCAGCACATTCTTCCAGGACATGGCCGACCAGATCCAGACCTACCTGCGCGAGCAGATGCCCGCCTGGAAGGAGCGCTACGCCGGCGTCGAAGAGATGAAGGTGGCCGTGATGGGCTGCGTCGTTAATGGCCCCGGCGAGTCTAAGCACTCCCACATCGGCATCTCGCTGCCCGGCACCTTCGAGGAGCCCGTCGCGCCAGTCTACATCGACGGCAAGCTCTCCATTACGCTGCGGGGCGACCGCATTGTGGCCGAATTCATCGAAATCCTGAACAACTACGTCGACCGCCGCTACGCCGGCCGCGTGGCCGAAACCACGTCTGTTTGATCCGGGCCGTTCGCCCGTTAACCAGCCTCGGCCGCAAAAATAGATCGCCTCTGCAATAACTTGGCGGCCAACTGTGGCCGCAGCCCGCCAGCCCTCGTGCTACTCTCCATCCGCAATGTTTTCCTTCCAGTTCATCTGCCCCGGGCAAAATGCGTCACCAAACACAAAAATACCCGTGATGCGTCCAAAACCTGTCCACAGCACATTATCCTTCCCCCATCCCAAATCCCCGATCCCTAACCTTTTCAATGATCTCGGTCGATATTACCCGTAGTGGTGGAACCCCGAAAGCAGCCTAAACGATCCATCCTCATCGCCGCCCGCCTGATCAGCCTGCTCATTGGCCTGGCCGGCGCCGAGGGCATCCTATGGTTTGGCGGCTATCCAAGCTGGTGGCAGACGCTCCACGTCTCGCGTGACGATTCCGAGTACGCCCCGGACCCGCAGCTCGGATGGAAAAACCGCGAAGGCCAGTTCGACATGGTGGACCCCCAGCGCAACAGCCCGTTCCACTACACCAATTGGAGCCAGGGGCGCCGCGCCACGTCCGATCGCGAGCCCATCCCGGCCCAAAAGCCCCGCGTTCTGTTTTTCGGGGACTCCTACGTTCAGGGCTACGGACTTTCCAATCAGCAGACCTTCCCCTGGATCGTGCAAAAGAACCATCCTGAACTGGCGGTCTCCAATTTCGGCACGGCCGATTACGGAACCTATCAATCGTATCTGGCGATCGCGAAGTACGTCCGCGGCCCCTCCTCGGTCTTCTATCTCTTCAACACCTTTCACGAATTGCGCAACGTGGCCGAGCCGGATTGGCTTCGAATTGTCAAACCCCCTCCGCCAGGCCTGTTCTTCCCCTATGTGGACGTGGCCGGCGGGACTCTGCGGGCGCACCAGTCTCATGGCGAACTGGTGTGGCCGCTCAGCCGCTGGCTGCGCACGGCCGCGCTAGCGCAGGATTATTACCAGCGCATCGCCACTTATCCGCGCATGCGGAACAAGCGCGGCGTCACCGAAGCCTTGCTCGCGAAGATGAACGAAACCGTGCTCGCGGCAGGCGGTAAATTCACGGTGATCTTTTTTGACATGACCCCCGATCAACGCCGCGATTACATGCAATTTGCCCGATCGCACGGCATCCGCTTCGTCGATTGCAATCATCCGGAGATGACTGACAAACATCTGCGACTACCGGACGGGCATCCCAACGCGGAATTGAATCGCTTGCTGGCCCAGTGGATAGAGCCGCTGCCGCTAGCCGGAGAGGGAGGCAACGAGCGTGCCCAAACATTCTGATCGCGCGGCTCTGAGCGCAGTGTTGAGCCCGTATCCGGAAGTGGCCGTGAAGCCCTCTTCCAATCGGACCTTCGGCCTGGTATTCGCTGTGTTCTTTGCCCTGGTCGCACTGCTGCCGATTGTCCGCGGCCACGCCGTGCGCCGCTGGGCCTTGCCTGTCGCCGCCATCTTTTTGCTCGCAGCCCTCGCCGCCCCCAAAATCCTCACGCCCCTGAACCGCGTCTGGACCGCGCTTGGCACGCTGCTGCACAATGTCGTCAATCCGCTGGTCCTCGGCATCCTGTTCTATCTGGTCTTCACACCGTTCGGATGGGTGCTACGCCGGATGGGAAAGGATTTCCTGCGTCTGCGGCCCGCTCCCGGCGCACACACCTATTGGATTCCCAGGCAGCCTCCGGGCCCGCCGCCCGAAACCATGTCGAGGCAGTTTTAGGAGCTGAGAGTCGCGTGTCTACCTTAATCGAGCTTTGGTCCTTTATGCGCGAGCGGAAGAAATTCTGGTTGCTGCCCATCTTCCTCATGATGATCGTTCTCGGCGGATTGCTGATCCTGACGAAAATTTCCGCCGTCGCGCCCTTCATCTACACCCTGTTTTAGCCCGATGAAAATCCTGGGCATCTCGGCGTTCTATCACGACAGCGCGGCCGCGCTGGTGGTGGATGGCGAGATCGTGGCCGCCGCCCAGGAAGAGCGCTTCAGCCGCAAAAAGCACGACGCGCGCTTTCCCGCGCATGCCGTCCGCTATTGCCTGGACGCCGGCGGCGTGACCGCGGCAGACCTGGATTCAGTGGTCTTCTACGACAAGCCCTTCCTGAAATTCGAGCGCTTGCTCGAAACCTATCTCATGTTCGCGCCTTCCGGATTCGCCTCTTTCCGCATGGCCGTGCCGTTATGGCTTCGCGAAAAATTGTTCCAGAAGGACCTGCTGCAATCTCACCTGAAAGAATTTGCGCCCAAAATCGATTGGGCCTCGAAACTTCGTTTCACCGAACATCATCTCAGCCACGCCGCCAGCGCCTTCTTCCCTTCACCCTTTGAAGAAGCCGCGGTCCTGACCATGGACGGCGTCGGCGAATGGGCCACAACTTCGATCGCGCACGGCCGCGGCAACCAGCTCGAAATCCTGAAGGAAATCCACTTCCCGCATTCGCTCGGGCTGCTCTATTCGGCGTTTACTTATTACACCGGCTTCAAGGTCAATTCGGGCGAGTACAAGCTCATGGGCCTGGCGCCCTATGGCGAGCCAAAGTTCACCCAACAGATCTTCGATCATTTGATCGACGTGAAACCAGACGGCTCTTTTCATCTGAACCTGGATTACTTCAACTACTGCGCCGGCCTGACCATGACCAACCAGCGCTTTCACCGCCTGTTCGGCCTGCCGCCGCGCAAGTCATCCGAGCCGCTGACCCAGCAGCACATGGACATTGCGGCCTCCATCCAGGCCGCACTCGAAGAAGTGATCCTCAGGCTCACACGATCGCTCGCCGCCGAAACCGGCGCTCCCAATCTTTGCCTGGCCGGCGGCGTCGCTCTGAACTGCGTGGCCAACGGCAAGGTGCTGTGCGATGGCCATTTCAAGAACATCTGGATCCAGCCGGCGTCGGGCGATGCAGGCGGCGCGCTTGGAGCCGCGCTCGCGGCGCATTACCAATTCCACAATCAGCCGCGCACTGCCGGCGGATGCCGCGATTCCATGCACGGTGCTTATCTTGGCCCCGAGTTCTCGCAGGACGACATCGAGCAGCGCCTGCGAACCGCCGGCGCGCGCTTCCAAACCCTCTGCGATTGCGAGCTCATCGCAAAATCCGCGGACGCGCTGGCCGAAGGCAATGCCCTCGGCTGGTTTCAAGGACGCATGGAATTCGGCCCGCGTGCACTCGGGGCCCGGTCCATCCTGGGCGACGCCCGGTCGCCCTCCATGCAAAGCGTGCTCAATCTCAAGGTCAAATATCGCGAATCCTTCCGCCCGTTTGCGCCATCGGTGCTGCGCGAGCGTGTCGGCGATTATTTCGATTTAGATACCGACAGCCCATACATGCTTCTGGTCGCCGATGTTGCTGAACATCGCCGCCTCGCCATGACCAAAGACCAGGAAAAACTCTTTGGTATCGCGAAGCTCAACATCCCGCGCTCCGACATCCCAGCCGTCACCCACGTCGATTATTCCGCGCGCATTCAAACCGTTCATCAGGACACCAATCCCCGCTACCACGCGCTGATCTCGGCCTTCGAACAGCGTACCGGTTGCCCGGTCATTGTGAACACCAGCTTCAACGTCCGCGGCGAACCGATCGTCTGCACTCCCGAAGACGCCTTCCGCTGTTTCATGGGAACCGAAATCGAAACGCTCGCCATCGGCAATTGCTTCCTGCGCAAGGAAGACCAGGACGCCGGCCTGAAGCAGAACTACCAAACCGCCTTCGATCTGGACTAGCGGGCCGTCCCGGCGATTCGTTCCGCACAAAGGGTCCCGGCACGCCCTCCCGGGCGCTCCGCGCGAATGCTCAAGCCACCTCGACTGCTCGCGCTAGCCGGTATACTTGTGGCACGGGCGCAATTTTCCGCGTCCTCCCGGCATCTCTTGTATTTCCGACGCCGAAACCATTGAGGAGTAGCGATTGTCTCTCGAAGACGACATGTACGAGCAGCGCATTCAGCGCATCGGCGAAATTGAAGCGCTCGGCTTCCAGCCCTACGGCCACCGCTTCGATTTCAGCCATACCATCCCCCAGGTTCTAGCCGAATATGGCTCGAAAACCACGGAAGAACTGGCCGACCCGCGCATCCAGGTTCGAGTGGCCGGCCGCATCATGACCGTGCGCCGCATGGGTAA
This sequence comes from Bryobacterales bacterium, assembly GCA_963776805.1. Classification (GTDB taxonomy): domain Bacteria; phylum Acidobacteriota; class Terriglobia; order Bryobacterales; family Bryobacteraceae; genus Palsa-89. The sequence goes on along the minus strand of CAVZOD010000023.1, from coordinate 951,829 downwards.
GGCCGGCTTCGCGCACCTGATGCAGAATGGCGAACAGCTCCAGGTTTACGTGCGCAAGGACGCGGTCAGCGAAAAGGAATTCGCGCTCTATCAACTCCTCGACCAGGGAGATCTGATCGGCGTGGAAGGCTACCTGTTCCGCACCCGAACCAATGAGCTGAGCGTTCACGTCGTACACCTGTATTTCCTCGCGAAGACTCTGCTCTCGATGCCCGAAAAGTGGCATGGCCTGGAAGACGTGGAGACGCGCTATCGCCAGCGTTATCTCGATCTGATCTCGAACCGGGAAGTCCGCAAGGTCTTCGTCACGCGCGCGAAAATCGTCGCATCGCTGCGCCGCCAGCTCGAAGAACGCGGATTCCTGGAAGTGGAGACGCCCATGCTCCAGTCCATTTACGGAGGAGCAGCTGCCCGTCCGTTCGTCACACACCACAATACGCTCGATATCGATCTTTACCTGCGCATCGCGCCCGAACTGTATCTGAAGCGCCTGGTGGTGGGCGGCCTGGAGCGTGTCTACGAAATCAATCGCAACTTCCGCAACGAAGGCATCTCCACGCAGCACAATCCCGAGTTCACCATGCTCGAGTTCTATCAGGCCTACACCGACTATCACGGCATGATGGATCTATCCGTTGAGCTGCTGCGCCAGACCGCGATCGACGCAACCGGCGGCACCGAAGTCGAATATCAGGGTACGCAACTGGACTTCGCCAACATTCGCCGCGTCTCCATGCGCGAAGCTGTCGGCGATTCCAGTTTGAAAGGCCACGCGCTGGTGGAAGCCTTCGAGCGCGACGTTGAGCCCAAGCTTTTCCAGCCCACCATGGTCTACGATTATCCGGTCGAGATCTCGCCGCTGTCGAAAAACAAGCCAGACGATCCGGAATTCGTGGAGCGCTTCGAAATCTTCGCCGCGGGAATGGAAATCGGGAACGCCTTTACCGAGCTGAACGACCCGCGCGAGCAGCGCCGCCGCTTCGAAGCCCAGCTTGCCCTGCGCGAAAAGGGCGATACTGAGGCGCATCAAATGGATGAAGATTACGTGCGGGCGCTGTCCTATGGGCTTCCGCCCACCGGCGGCGAAGGCATCGGGATCGACCGCCTCACCATGATCTTCACCAATTCGCGCTCCATTCGCGACGTGATTCTGTTTCCCTTATTGCGCCCTCAGTCATGACGAGTAGCTTCGAGTTCTTCATCGCGAACCGCTACCTGCGAGCCAAGCGCAAGCAGGCGGTGATTTCGGTGATCACCTACATCTCTGTCGCCGGCGTCGCCGCCGGAGTGGCCGCACTCGTGATCGGCATCGCCATCAACAACGGATTTCGCGAAACACTCCAGCGCAGCCTGCTCGGCGCGACGGCGCACGTGATGATCTTAGACAAGCACGGCGAGGGAATCGAGAACCGGCAGGAACTTGATCCGAAGCTGGCCAAGCTTCCTTACGTAACCAGCGTCGCGCCGAACCTCTACGGATTCGTATTGCTGGCCGGACCCATCGGAACTCAGCCTGGAGGCGCCGAAATCAAAGGTATTCCGACTGACAACCCGCCCGAGATGCTGAAACATTTGAAACAGGGTTCGTTCGACAGGCTCAAGAATAGGGAAAGAGGACTGCCAGGCATCATCCTTGGTTCCCACCTGGCTCAGGATCACGGGCTTCTCTACGATAGCGTCATCAGCGTGCTTTCGCCGCAGAAGGAAATGACGCCATTCGGAATGCAGTTCCCGCAGCCCTTCCAGTTCCGCGTCGTTGGAATTTTCGATTCGGGTTTTTATGACATCGATTCCACGTGGGCCTTTACGTCGCTCAGCTCGGCACAAGCCATCTTCAGCGTAGGAAACGTCGTCAATTCCATCGAGCTGCGGCTCAGCGACATCTACAAAGCACCCGAGGTGGCGCGCGCGGCCGAAAAGATCATCGGCCCCAATCTCGACGCCAACACCTGGATGGAACAGTACCGGCAGATCCTGAACGCCCTAAACACGGAGCGCATCGTGACCATCGTCACCATCAGCTTGATCGGAATCGTGGCCGCCCTCAACATCCTGATCACGCTGATCATGATGGTGATGGAGAAGAACCGCGACATTGCCGTGCTGATGTCCATGGGCGCCAAGAGCCGGCAGATCCGGCGGATTTTCATGCTGCAGGGTGTGTTGATCGGAGCGGTGGGAACAGCCATCGGTCTCACGCTCGGCTACACGCTCTCCATACTCGCCGATCATTACCGCTGGCTGCGTTTGAATGAAGATGTCTATTCGCTCAGCTATGTGCCCTTCAATCCGCATTGGCAGGACGCCATCTGGATCGCGGCCGCCGCAATCATCGTCAGCCTGATCGCGACGCTGTATCCGGCGAAAGCCGCCACGTCCATCGCGCCGGTGGAAGCCCTGCGATACGAGTAGTCCGCTAGGCGCACGCGTGCGGTTCGTAAATGCAGAAAGGATCCTGCCCCAACGGATCGCCCGTGGCTTCGTACGCCCTGGCCCGCGATCCGCCGCACAACGCATGATATTCGCAGTGGCCGCAGCGCCCGTGAAATTGCCCCGGATCGTGCAGGCCCAAGAACACCGGCGAATTCCGGTAAACATCCACCAGCCGATCCTGTCGAACATTGCCCACGGCCAGCGGCAGAAAGCCCGCCGGGCAGATGTCGCCGGTGTGCGATACAAATAGAATCCCGTGTCCATCGCGGATTCCGAATCCGCGATACGCCGGGCTCTTCTTGATCTCATCGCCGGCCAACCCTTCGGCTCGCATCCTGTCTAACGCAACACGCCGGTAAGACGGAGCCTCGGTGGTGGCAACGGTGAACGGCGCAATTTTCGACGTTTCGTAAATCCAGCCCATCAGTTGCTCGCCTTGTTCGGCCGTCAGCGGTTGCAGCACCTTGCCGCGCCCCACCGAAATCAGGAAGAACAGGCTCCAGCGCGCGATCCCAAAGGGTTTCAAAAGCTCGTAAATCGCCGGGATATCCTCGGCGGTTTCAGCCGACGCCAGTGTGTTCACTTGCAGAGGAAGCCCGAGTTCCTGCGCCCAACGCATGGCTTGGATGGTTCGATCGAACGTTCCTGCTACGCCGCGAATCGAGTCGTGCCGCGCGGCCGACGATCCATCCAGGCTCAAGCCCAGGCCTTCGACGCCGTGTTGCTGGAGCTTCGCCAAAACATCGCGAGTGAGGGCGGGGCTAGCCGCGGGGGTGATGGAGACGCCGATTCCGAGATTGCGGGCCTCATCGATCAGCTCATAAAGATCGCGGCGTGCGAGCGGATCGCCGCCGGTGAGGATGAGCTGGGGAAGTGGGGCGCCAAAGTCGAGGATCTGGTGCAAGAAGGCAGCGCCTTCGTCAAAGGAGAGTTCCGCGGGGTGAGCCGTGGCAACGGCCTCGGCGCGGCAATGCCGGCAGGCGAGCGGACAGGCCTGCGTCATTTCCCAATAAACGTTCAGAGGCGTCTGCGCGTAGTCGCGCAGTTTGTGATGAGAGGAGCCATTGTGCTGAGTCCACTGTGCCGGCATATGACAATGCCAAGCAAAAATGGGGCCATCCCGGGGATAGCCCCTGCTCAGACGGAATCACGCCATCTCAACTTAGCGGCCTCAGTGACCATCGTGATCGGGGTCACCCTGCGCCAGGTCATTTGTTTGGGTAGATTCAGTAGCTTTCTTGCTCAAAACCACAGTATCCTGCGGTTGCTGCTGATTCTGGCTGTTCTTTTGTGTCTGGCTGTTCTGCTGGTTCTGCTGCGTTTGATACGCCTGCGAGGACTGGGAACTGCTGGATACGCCGTTGATCATAGTGTTCTCCTGACGCCTTGCTTATCGGGCGCGCGGGAAAAAGTCTTAAGCGGCGATTTCCAGGCGGGAATTCGCGTTGCGGCGCGTTAAACTAAGCCTGTAGACAACCTCATGGCTTGGCCGGTGTTGTTGCTGGCCCGCGAGTTGGATCTCGGGGGCAGCGAGCGCCAAATCACCGAGATCGCGAAGACGCTGGATCGTTCGCGATTCGACCCGCACGTTGGATGCTTTCGCCCGCAAGGGATCCGCAACGCGGAACTCAGCGCCGCCGGTGTGCCCATCGTCCACTTTCCCGTGAATTCTTTCGCCTCACTCGGAGCGGTATCGGAAGCCTGGAAGCTCGCGAGCTACATCCGGAGGCACGGCATCCGCCTGGTGCACAGCTTCGATTATCCGCTCACTTTGTTCGGTGTTCCGGTGGCACGCTGCTTGACGCGAGCCGTGGTGGTCTCTAGCCAGCGATCGCATCGTTCCCTGATCCCGCGCAAATACCGGCGATTGGTTCAATGGACGGATCATATGGCGGACGCCATCGTTGTGAATTGCGAGTTTGTACAGCGGCACCTGCGGATGAACGAAGGCGTTCTTGGCGAGCGGATGCGGCTGTGTTACAACGGCGTGGACCTGGATCAGTTTGCCAGGCGCGAGAGTCCGCGCGATGCGCTCGCCATCGGCGTGGTCTGCGCGCTGCGGCCGGAGAAGGATGTCACCACGCTGATCGAAGCCTTCGCGCGCATCCGGCGCCCGGGATTACGGCTGATGATCGTCGGGAGCGGCTCAATGGAGGGCGAGCTGCGCTCGGTGGCCGCGGCGCGGGGTTTGGCCGGCGACTGCACCTTTGTTCCCGCCACCGGCCAGGTAGCCGAGTGGCTGCGCGCGATCGACATTTTTGTTTTGCCGTCACGCTCGGAGGCGCTGTCTAACGCGCTGCTCGAAGCGATGGCGTGCGGCTGCTGTCCGGTGGCTTCCCGCGTGGGCGGCAACGTGGAATTGATTCGCCATGGCGAGAACGGGATGCTCTTTGAGGCCGGCGACGTGGATCAATTGAGCAGTGTTCTGGATACGCTGGTGGCGCTCCGGGTGCTGCGCGAGCAACTGGCGGCCAGAGCGCGCTCCACGGCCGAGCAGTTTTCCATTCGTGCGTCGGCGGCGCGCATGGAAGAGATTTATACGGAATTAATCGAGGCGGCGAAAAGGTGAGCGTACAGCGCGGCCCATTGTGGCCCGATTTGAGGCCACGAATATTGTCTGCAGCGCGCCCGGGCATTGGCCGCGAGACGCGGCGCGAGACCGGGTTCTTGGAGCAGCCGCAGGGCGCAGGCGGCTATGGCATGGTGGCGCGTCGGCGGCGCGCATGGAAGAGATTTATACGGAATTAATCGAGGCGGCGGAAAGGTGAGCGTACAGCGCGGCCCATTGTGGCCCGATTTGAGACCACGAATATTGCGCGCAGCGCGCCCGGGCATTGGCCGCGAGACGCGGCGCGAGACCGGGTTCTTGGAGCAGCCGCCGGATGCAGGCGGCCATGGCACGGTGATCGTTGGGCTCGAAGAGGAGGCCGTTCACTTCATCTTCGACCATATTGGAAACCCCGCCAGCATTGCTGGATACAACCGGCAGGCCCGAGGCAAAGGACTCGAGCAGCGAGAGGGGCATGTTGTCGGCATTCGGGCTCATGAGGTAAATGTCCGCGGAATCATAGAGGGCCGCCATAGCGTCCGGTGAAACGGGACCGATGAATTGCGTTTGGCGCAGCCCGAGGGCGGCCGCGAGCGCTTCGAGTTCTCTCCGTAGCGGTCCATCGTGCGCGATGGTCAGGCGCGCTTCGGGATAGCGCCGTTGCACGATGGCGAACGCGCGCAGCGTGCAGGCCGGGTTGTACTCGGCGGCCAGCCCGCGATTGTGCAGGAACACGGGGCGGGGCCGCGGCCGGCCGCGATAAGCCAGCGGGTCGGCCACGTTGTGAATGCGGATGGCGCGCAGGCGGAAACGCGCGAAAACCTCCACCAGATAGTCCGACGGCACAACGATCGTGGTGGCCAGGCGCATCAGCCGGCGCGCGATGGGCCAGCGCCCCAGATGATCCCCGGCGCGTCCGTCGTGATAGTTCAGGATAGTTCGCTTCCCCCATAGTCGCGCCAGCAGCAGGGCCGGTACGGGCGCGAGATAAAACGCCAGGTATCCAGGCGTGAAAATATGCAGGACGTCCACGCGCCCGATCGCCGCGGCCAGCCGCGCGAGATAAAGAACGAGAGTAATCAGCGTCCGCACGTACTTCATGCTCAGCGCGGGGTGCAGCCGCGGATTGACCGGCAGAAAGCGAACTTGAACGGAGGGTTCCTTTGACAGGCAGCGTAGCAACTGGTTGGCTTGCATGGACTGGCCGCCGATGATGTCGAGCGAGGGTGCGATCAGCAGAATGCGGATCGGGCGCGCCGCTTCGGGCCCGGAGTCCCTGACGTGGTGCGTTTCGTGGCTCACCTTCGCTAAAACAGTGGGCTTCGCCTTCAGCATGGCTTTACCCCTGTTGCTGGTCCGCCGGATGGACCGTGAACAGTACGGCCTGTACAAGCAGGCGTTTCTGGTGGTCTCGACGGCCATGACCATGCTGCCGCTCGGGATGGGCATGAGCGCCTTCTATTTCCTGCCCCGGGAAAAGATGCGGCGGCGGGAAACTGTTTTGAACATTGTGCTGTTCGATGTTGTCATTGGCGCGCTGGCTTGCGCAACGCTGGTTCTGCATCCCTCCCTGCTCACGGCGATCTTCGGCGATCCGCGGCTGGCGCGCTATGCGGCTTGGATGGGCGCCGCGATTCTGTTCTGGATCGCGGGCGCTTTTCTCGATAAGGTTCCGGTGGCCAACGGCGAGATCCGCCAGGCGTCTGCTTTCATCATCGGGATTCAGGCATCGCGCGCGCTGATCTTCGTCGGCGCCGTGGTGTTCTTCGGAACGCTGCGTTCGCTGCTGGCCGCGGCGGTGCTGCACGGACTGGTGCAGTTTGTCATGCTGCTGTGCTATCTGGAGTCGCGCTTTCCGGGATTCTGGCACGCCTTCGATTGGAAAATGCTGCGCGCTCAGTTGTCTTACGCCATTCCGCTCGGCGCCGCGGGAACTTTGATGATCGTGCAGACCGACCTGCACAACTATTTCGTCTCGAATCATTTTGGGCCTTCCTGGTTCGCGGTGTACTCGCTCGGGACGCTGCAGTTGCCTTTGATGGGCCTGATCCAGGAAGCCACCAATTCGGTTCTCATCACGCGCGTCAGCATTCTGGAAAAGCAGGGAGAGTTCCGGGCCATTGTCCTGTTGCTGGCCAATGCGGCGCGTAAACTCGCGGCGGTGTACTTTCCGGTGTACGTCTTCCTGCTGGTGGCCGGCCGCGAGTTCATCCGGGTATTGTTCACCGCGCGCTTCGCCGATAGCTGGCCGATTTTCGCCGTCAATCTCACGCTGCTGCCGCTGGGAATTGTTTTGCTGGATCCGCTGTACCGCGCCTTCGAGCGCGAGAGATACTTCCTGTTGCGGCTTCGTCTGGCGTTGGCGGCCCTCTTGATCCTGACGCTGTGGCTGTTCACCGCGCGCCTCGGCTTGCTGGGAGTGATCGCGGTGGTGGTAGGCATCGCCGCCACCGAGCGCGCAGTGATGGCAATTCATTTCGGAAAACTGTTGGGCGTCACAGGGCGCGACCTGGTTTTGCTGCGCGATGCCGCCAAGCTCGCGAGCGCCGCACTGGCAGCCGGAGCGATCGCGGAACTGGTCCGCTGGTCTCTCGTCCGGGAGAGCGCTTTTACCGTACTGGTAGCCTGCGGCGTGGCGTTCGCCGCCGTCTATCTGGCCATTCTGGCGCGCTGGTGGCGGGTTTCCGTGCCGGTACCTTTGACCAGCAGAGCCACTTCGGCTGGTGTGAGCGCGCGGTAGTGCCCGATAGGCAGGTCGCCAATGCGCAGGCTGCCGATCTGAATGCGCACCAGCTTCAGCACTTTGCCGCCGATGGCCTCCAGCATGCGGCGTACCTGCCGGTTGCGGCCTTCCTGGATGGTGATTTCGATGAATGAGTATTTCGCGGAATCGCGGACGCGTTTCACTTGCGCGGGTTGTGTGGGGCCATCGCTCAGCGCCACGCCGGAGCGCAATTGCTGAATCTGACCGTCGGAGAGTAATGTCGACGCCTTTGCCAGGTAAGTTTTGGGCACCTTGTAATCGGGATTGGTGACGCGCTCGGCAAACCGGGTGTCGCTGGTGAGCAGCAGCAATCCGCTGGTGTCCTGATCCAGCCGGCCGACGGGAACCACCCAGCGTCCCTCGCCCTGGATCACAGGCTGGATGAGATCGTAAACCGTGGCGCGCCCTTCGGGATCTTTGAAGGTTGTGATGTAGCCGGTGGGCTTGTAGAGCAGCAGGTAGATTTTTTCGCCGGCCTGGACAGGTTTGTCGTCCAAAGTGACTTTGTCGCGACCCAGGTCCACCCAGTGATCGGGCGTCTGGATGAGCTTTCCATTCACCTTCACGCGGCCGGCGCCGATCCACTTGCGCGCGTCGGTGCGCGATCCTAAGCCCGCCTTCGAGAGCACGCGCTCCAAAGTTTTCAACGGGCGCTTGCCGGGTGCGGGCTTCTTCACGCCAATACACTAGCATGCGGTGTAGTTGGGAATCGTGCCGATTATTCTCGCGGCTGGTGTACCCTGAAGGCGGCAGCTCCTGGAATGCGGAACGTAACGCTGATCCGGGGCGCGCGGCAATTGCTGACATTACGCGGCCCGAGCGGCCCCCGGCGCGGGACCGACCTCCGAAACCTGGGAATCATTCAAGACGGCGCGGTCCTGGTGGCCGATGGCTTGATTGTGGAAGTGGGCCCCAGCCGGCGCTTGGAGAACCTCGCTCTGGCGCGCGGCGCCGATGAGATCGACGCCACCGGCTGCGTGGTGCTGCCGGGCTTTGTAGATAGCCATGTCCGCCTGGTGAGCGGGCCGGTTCACGATCTGTCCCCGCGCGCGCTGAAGACGCTGGCGCTGCGCGTGGTGGACGAAGCCGTGCGATGCGGGACGACGGCGCTGGAGGCGAAATCCGGCGTGGGTGTCACGGAGGCGGAAGAAATGAAGATCCTGCGCGTCCATGCGGCGCTGCGGGAGCTGCCGCTGACGTTGGTTTCCACATTTTTTGCACGGGACGTCACGGCGGGATTCAGTGAGCGGTTTTTGCCCATTCTGCGGCGGCGCAAGCTGGCGGACTTCGCCGAGATGGGGTGCGAGGCGGAAGCCCGGCATTTCCTGAAGCTCGCGCGCGAGCTGGGCCTGGGGGTAAAAGTTGGCGCCGGCGCCATTGCGCTCGCAACCTCGATCGGAGCTGTGTGCGTGGACGACGTAGTAGAGGCGACCGTGCGCGATGCGATGCTGCTGGCGCAATCGGAAACCATCGCCAGCATGTCGCCGGGGATGGCGTTCGCTGCCCGGGCGGAGAACTACGCACCTGCGCGCTTGCTGATCGATAGCGGCGCGGCGGTGGCACTCGGGAGTGGATTCCACGCTCCGAACATGCAGACGGCCATCGCGCTGGCGTGCCATGCGATGAACATGACGGCCGCGGAGGCGATCGCTGCCGCTACCATCAATGGCGCCCACGCGATGGGGAGGGCCGGCAGCATCGGGTCCATCGAAGCCGGCAAGAGCGCGGACCTCGCGATCCTGGGCGTGCCGGATTATCGGGAGTTGCCGTATCATTTTGGTGTGAATCTGGTGAACCTGGTGATGATCCGAGGGACGGTGCTGGTGGAAAGGTCTGAAGTGAAGTGGCCGGCCCTTTAATTGAATGTGTCGCTAATTTTTCGGAGGGGCGCAATGCGTCGACAGTCCGCGCCATTGAAGATGCGATTGCGTCTTCGGCAGGCGTGCTGGTGCTGCGCGCGGAACGAGACGCGGATCACAATCGCTCCGTAATCACCTTCGCCGGCCCGCCGGATGCGGTTGCGGAAGGCGCGCTGCGCGGGATCGCGGTAGCGGTGGAACGCATCGATCTGCGCCGGCACGCGGGCGTTCATCCGCGGATGGGCGCGGCGGACGTCGTTCCGTTCGTTCCGTTGGAAGGCGCGACGCTGGCAGATTGCGTGGCTATCGCGCGGCGCACGGGCGAAGAGGTGTGGAAGCGCCTGGGCGTGCCTGTGTACTTTTACGAGGCCGCCGCCATCAGCCCAGATCGCCGGATGCTTGAAAATTGCCGGCGCGGAGGCTTCGAGAATCCCAAGATCGCGCCGGATTTGGGCGGGCCCGCGCTGCATCCATCGGCAGGCGCATGCATCATTGGAGCCCGAAAGATTCTGATCGCGTTCAACATCAATCTGCAGACCGATGACGTGGCGGTGGCGCGGGAAATCGCGCGCAAGATCCGCACTTCGTCGGGCGGCATGCCGTTCGTCAAAGCGCTTGGGCTGCCGCTGGCCGGGCGCGGGCTGGCGCAGGTATCGATGAATCTCACCGATTTCGAGCAGACGCCGTTGCATCAGGTATTCGATGCGGTGCGGCGCGAGGCCAGGTCGCGCGGCATCGATATTGCCGGAAGCGAGATTATCGGGCTGGTGCCGAAGAAGGCGCTGGAAGATGCGGCGGCGCACTATTTACAGTGCGAGAACTTCGAGAGTGGGCTGGTGCTGGAGAATCGGCTGGCCAACGCCCAGCGGGCGCTAGAAAATTCGCGGCGGGCGTTAGAATAAGGTTAGTGCTGGTTTCCATCAACCCCCAACCACAACAACGGCCGGCTTGGCTGCGCGCGCCCGCGCGTTCGGGCGACAATTATCACGAGCTCAAGCGCCTGGTTCGTGAGCTGAATCTGCATACGGTGTGCGAGAGCGCGGCGTGTCCCAACGTAGGCGAATGCTGGAACCAGCGCACGGCGACGTTCATGATCCTGGGCAATGTTTGCACGCGGCGCTGCGGTTTTTGCGCGGTGCAAAAGGGTCCCCCGATGACAGTGGATTATGACGAGCCCCGGCGAGTGGCGGAGGCGGTTGCGACGCTCGGTTTGAAGTACGCAGTGGTGACGAGCGTCAATCGGGACGACCGCAAAGACGGCGGGGCGGAACTGTTTGCGCGGACCATCGAAGCGATTCGCGAGCGGATTCCGGGCTGTAGAGTGGAAGTGCTGGTGCCGGATTTTCAGGGCTTGCACGCCGCCATGGATATCGTGATGAATGCGCGTCCCGATGTGCTGAATCACAACACCGAAACGGTGCCCAGGTTGTACCGGCAGGTGCGGCTGGGCGCGCGATATGAGCGATCGCTCGACATGCTGGCGTACGCGAAACAAACGCAGCCGTCGGTGCCCACCAAGTCCGGACTGATGCTCGGGTTGGGCGAAACGGGCGAGGAAGTGCGGCAGGTGATGCGGGATCTGCGCGAACATCAGGTTGATATTTTGACGTTGGGGCAATATTTGCGCCCATCGCTGAAACATTTGCCTATTATTCGCTATATTCCGCTCGAAGAGTTTGCCGAATTCAAGCGGTTTGGTTACGAGCTGGGCTTTTCGCACGTGGAATCAGGTCCACTAGTACGAAGTTCCTATCACGCAAGTGACGCGGTGTGACAACACTTTTCGTGCATCGGAAAGTCCGAAAAATGGATCTAACCGTTCAGAGGGGTCGCTTTGCCCCGCTGAGCCGATGCGTGGGTTTGAAACATGCCGGGCGCTGATTCCAATCGTGCTGCTCCCGCTGGGGTTGGCGCGCGGTGGGATTCTGCCGGCGCAGAATGTCCTGCACGACCCCGCGTTCGAAAATTTCTATAATCTCGAATACGATCAGGCACTCGCCGGATTCGTAGCTGATGCTCAAAGAGCTCCGCAATCGCCCGATATTCAAAATCACATCGCGCAGACTCTTCTTTTTCGCGCCATGTTTCGCGGGGGAATGCTCCAATCCCAGATGCTGACCAGTTCGAACTCGTTTTTGAAGATGCCGAAGCTGGAGATGAGTGCGCCGGATTGCGAGCAATTCACGAATGCGATTCAGCGGGCGATGGAATTCGCGCAGTCGCGTCTGGATGAAAACCCGCACGATGCCGGGGCGCTGTACGCGCTCGGCGTGAGTTATGGCTTGCGCGGAAATTATAACTTCGCCGTTCGAAAAGCCTATTTGGATGCGCTGCGTGATATCGGCTGCGCACGCAAACTCCACAATCGTGTGACGCGAATGGACCCCGCCATGGCAGACGCGGAATTGACGCAGGGAGTCTACGAGTATGTGATGGGCAGCCTTCCGCTGGGCTGGAAGATGCTTGGAATGGTCGGGGGATTTAGAGGAAGCCGGGCGCAGGGCATTGCCATGCTCAAGCACGTTGCTAGCGCGGGAGAGATAAACCGGATTGACGCGACCATATTTCTGGTTGCGATTTACCGGCGTGAGCACCGCTCGCGAGATGCCATCTGTGTCCTGCAGCCGCTGATCCCGCTTCTGCCGCGTAACTATTTGTTGCGCCTGGAACTGGCTGAGATGTACGGCGACCTGTCGGATCAGGGCGCTGCGATGGAGGTCCTGGATCATCTGGACCGGCTGCGGCGCGCACATGCTCCGGGGTATGAAACGCTGACGGCGGACTTGCTGAATAAGGTGCGCGAACGTATCCTGATGGATATCGGGAGAAATGGCGCATCCACTGGGAGTTGAGACGAGCAATATTAAACGTTGTGCCTGGGCGCGCGATGAGATTTCGATTGCGTACCATGACACGGAGTGGGGCGTTCCACTGCATGACGATCGCGGGCTGTTTGAGCTTCTGATTTTGGAGGGCGCGCAGGCGGGCTTGAGTTGGATCACAATTCTCAAAAAGCGGGCCGCGTACCGTGCGGCTTTTGACCGCTTCGATCCTCGCAAAGTGGCGCGCTATGACGAGGCCAAGATTGCCGCATTGCTTGCCAATGATGGGATCGTACGCAATCGCCTGAAGGTTCGCGCCGCGGTCGAAAACGCCAAGGCAGTTTTGGCTGTGCAAAAGGAATTCGGCAGCCTGGATCGCTATCTGTGGCAGTTCACTGGCGGCGTTCCGATTCAAAATCGCTGGCGGCGAAGGGATCAGTTGCCCAGCCGTTCCGAACAGTCCGACGCGATGAGCAAGGATCTGGCCAGGCGCGGCTTCAAGTTTGCCGGCTCAACGATCTGCTACGCCTTCTTGCAGGCTACCGGCATGGTGAACGATCATCTGGTGAGCTGTTACCGGTATAAGGAACTGCTGCGTGGTGATCGAGAGATCCCTGGCGCCTGAGCGGCATCCGGTCTTCGGAGACCGGTCAGGTCACGGCTTCAGCAGCCGGAAGCAAACCAGGTGGCCGGCGCGGGCGATGAGTTGATTCGGAAGCCGCGATTCCACGCGGGCCTGAAAGGTATTCCCGTCCATGATGAAGACTCGTGTCTTGGGATTTTGAAGAGCGCCGGGCAGCTTGTCCGATTCCAGGACCGGGACGAAATAGCGATCGCCATACCACAGCATTTCATTCATTTCGTCGAAACGCGGCGCGCCATCGTCATAGAACGTGATTAGCTCCCCGCGCGAGGTCGCCGCTGTAGATGCGCGCGCGATGGCCCGCGTGTCGACAGCATGCAGATTCACTGGCGGCCGAATCGCAATCACCAGGACGAACACCGCGAGCGGCGGCGTCAGCACGCGCAGGCCGTTGCGCACCGTTCGCTCCGGCAACATCCAAAGCAGTCCGATGGCGGAGAGAATCGCGAAAGCCGGGTAGGCCGGCAGCATGTAGCGCAGCACGCGGCTTTTGGTGATCGCGCAAAGCACGTAGACGACGGCCGCCCACAGAATGAGTATGCGCAATTTGCGATCTTTTTTTCGAATGACCAAGATCATTCCAGCAATCATCGCGGGCAACCACGGCCAATACGATTTCGCGATCATCCAGAGATATTCGAAGGCGCCCGTATAGCGGCGCCAGGGAGGCGATAGCGATCCATACACCTCCTGATTCATATAGAGGGAATGGCTTACGAAAAACTTCTCGCCGTATCTGTAAATCCACTGCGCGTACCAGGCGACGGGCGGAACAAAAGCAATCAACGCGGCGCCGATCAAGTAACGCAAGGGAGGGCGGCGGCGACTGGCGATCATATCGACTGCGAAGAGCAGGGGAATGCTAAATCCGGCCAGAGCGCGGGTGAGCTGCGCCATGGCGGCGAATGCGCCCGCCGCAAGAAACCAGCGCGGATCGTCTTCGCCGAGCAGCCAAGTACAGACGGAGGCGAGGAAGAAAAATGTGAACGGCACATCGGTCATGGCCCGCGCGGCGTATTTCACGAAATAGATGCTGGTGGCCATGACGAACATGGCGAGCACGCCATGGAACGGATCGCCCGTCAGCCGGCGTCCGAGCCAGGCTACGAGAAGAATCACTCCAAGGCCGCAGATCGCGGATGGGAGTTTGGCCAGCGGATCGGAAAGCCCGAACGGGATAAAGAGCGCGGCCTGCATCCAGGAGAACAGGGGCGGATGCTCCAGCGCCGGGCCTCCGTTGCTTTCGATCTCGAGCCAATGGCCCGATAAAACCACGTGTTTTGCAACTAAAGCATAGCGTGCATCATCATACCCGGCGAGATCGCCAGCGCGAATGGGCGCCAGAAGCAGAATGGCGGAGAGCGCGGCGAGAATCCAGAAGTAACGGTTAGCGCCAGACAGCGGATCGAGCGTTCGGAGGGTCCGAAAAGCGGTGTCGAACAATCGTCCATTATTGCATGTATAATCACTTGGAGCCTTGTAAGCTCTAGCCTCATTGTGCGAGGGAATTGTGACGCCAAACTACGTTCGTTGTGCGCCTTTGATGTTTTGTGCGGCGATTTCTTTCGCCGCCTCCCCCCCGGCCGTTCAGCCGTCCACTCCATTAACCGCCGTAGTGCTGCCAGAAGGAGCGTATTCGAAAGTTGCGGTCCGCGAAATGGGTCGCGAGGCGGCTCGCATCCTGAAACAATCGGGCGTTTCGCTGCGCTGGCAGGTTGGGATACCAGATAAAGCGGTCAGCGGACTTCTGGTAGTGGTGAAACTGGTAGGCAACTGCGACATGGACGGATCGCCGACTCTTCTAGTGCCCGGTCCGCTCGGTTGGTCGCACGAAGTGAACGGCACTATTCTCCCCTTCAGCGATCTGGCCTGCGACAACATTCGCGGCGCTGTAGGAGCCGCTATGTCCGCCGGGAACGACCTGCGCGGAAACATTCTACTGGGCCGCGCCATGGGCCGGGTGCTGGCACACGAGCTGTATCATGTGGTCGCGGATACTTCCCAGCATGGCCGCGAAGGCGTCGCGCAAGCGTCGTTGACACCGCGCGATCTAACGTCCGGCCAGTTGTCGCTGGAGCCGTCGGACTCTGCGTCTGTTGAGAGCGGGCTGGCTGAGGCGCGCTGATCGGCCGTAGTCCCCGACCGAGATTCCGCGGGCCGGCGCGTGTACCATGGGATTTATCCCGCCGTGCCCGAGCTCCCCGATATCGTGGTCTATATCGAAGCGCTGGAGAAGCGCATTCTGGGGCAGGTGCTGGAAGGCATCCGGCTGGTGAGCCCGTTCCTGCTGCGTACCGTCGACCCTCCTCTTGCGAGCGCCCAAGGGAAACGAGTTGGGGAGTTGCGCAGGGTAGGGAAGCGCATCGCGATCGGCTGGGATGATGAATCCCCTGGCGAAAGGCTTTGGCTGGTGCTGCATCTCATGATCGCGGGGCGCCTGCACTGGCAGAAGCGCGGCGCGAAGGTCTCCCGGCCGCGAGGTCTGGCGGCGTTCGATTTTTCCAACGGCACGCTGGTCTGGACCGAGGCTGGATCGCAGAAGCGTGCATCGCTGCACGTGGTGCGGGGCGAAGCGGGGCTGAGCGCGCTCGATCCAGGCGGCCTGGAAGTGCTGGATACGGACCTCGATCATTTCGCGGCGGCGCTTACATCGGCCAATCACACGCTCAAGCGCGCCCTCACCGATCCCCGAACGTTCAGCGGCATCGGCAACGCTTATTCCGACGAGATTCTGTTCGAAGCCCGGCTCTCGCCCTTGGCGTTAACGCAGAAGCTGGCGCGCGAGGATATCGAACGGCTGTTCCTGGCCGTGCGCACCACTCTCACACGTTGGATCGACGAGCTGCGCGTGGAAACTGGCGACGGCTTTCCGGAAAAGGTCGCCGCGTTTCGCGAGAAGATGGCCGCGCATGGCCGTTACAAGGAGCCCTGTGTGCGCTGCGGCGCCAAGATCCAGCGCATCCGCTATGCGGCGAATGAGACCAACTACTGCCCGCATTGCCAGACCAAGGGCAAGCTGCTGGCCGATCGCGCGCTGTCGCGTTTGTTACGCGAGGACTGGCCGCGGACGCCTGAAGAGCTCGAGCTGCTGACCAAGCAATCCTGAATTCCTAGTGGTGCTCGTGTCCCTCATGTCCCTGGTGTCCTTCAGGATGGCCGTGCGATTGCGTCGCATGCCCGGCTGGGCGGCTTGCGGCGCGACCTTCGGGCCGGGCTCCGCCAGCGCGGGGAGCCTCACGCGCGGCGTTCGCTCGTGCCGCGGCAGCGGGTGAATGCGCCAGTGGCCGGCTGGAAAACGTACGCGCTTCCGGCCTGGCTCCGGCGGGTCCCGCACGGTTGAACCCGGGACGGTTGAACCCCGGGCGCTCGCCCACCGGTCCTCGCGCAAAGCCCTCGCGCGGCGCCGCATGGAAATTCGCCGGGACACCCGGGCCGGCATGTTCGAAGACACCGCGATTGTACGCGCCGAAGTGACCGTGATTAAAGACTGTCGGGCTGCGCGAATAGTAGGCGGCGTGATTGTATTCCACTACGCCCCCGCGCCAGTTGGGCGCCCAGCTATGAAAGCCCCAGCCGTAGTGCGCAAACAGCCCAACGGAAATCCCGACGGCCAGGAATCCGAGGCCCAGTCCGAGCGCGAGTCCGCGGGGCGGCGGCGCGACGTAATAACCCGCATAGGGCGAAACCCACCCGCCGTAGATGCGCCACGGATTGTAATAGGGCACATAAACCAAGTTGGGATTGACGGGAGCAATCAGGATTTGGCCCCCGCTTTCATACACGCGCTGTTGCGGCGTGGATCGCAAATAGCCCGCTTGCCGCGCCTGCCAGCGGGCGGCCTGGACGGCGTTCATCACATCGCCGGGCTGGTTGTAATAGGCGTTGCCGAGCGAGGCCGTCCAGTTGTAATTGCGTGCCATGTTGTCCAGCACGGAAGGGAACGCGGTGAGAGCTTTGACACTGGGGTCCCAGGGCATGCCGTTGGCTGCTTCGGCGCGCTGTGCCGGCGGCATTCCAGCGGTTTGATGCAACCAATTGTCCGCATCGCTCACTTGCTGGGGATAAGTGGAAGCCGTCAGAATTTGTGCTATCAGCGGATCCGGATACAAGGCCATTGGCGCCACTAATTGATCGAGCGCCACCGGACCGAGCGGCGCGTAGCCGCCCTGTGCGTATAGATTGCCGGAGGCGAACGGAATAAGCAGAACCGACAATGTCAACGCGATGGACTGCCGCGTGATTTGATAACCTGAGACTGCCCGGTTTGGCTGCATGTTTGTCCCTTTCTTCGTTCACTCTAGATTACCGGAATTGCTTATTCAGAGCATTAACGTAACTTGGTGGTAAGTGCCGTATTACGAAAAAGAGTTGGCGCAGATCGTTGAGGAATTGAACCGCGCGGCTCCAGTGCCGCGCGATTCGCGGGAGCAGGGGCCCCAGGAAACCGCCGGAAACCTGGAATCGCTGGATCAACTGCTGACTTTTGCGGTTCGCCAGACGGCGTCCGATCTTTTGCTGATTGCCGGGGCTTCCGTTACGCTCCGCGTGGGTGGAGAGCTTTCCAAACCCGGCGGTCCGGCATTGGAGCCCGAGGACACGCGTAGTTTGCTGTTGCCTCTGTTGACTCCGGCGCAAACTCAGGAACTGCAACGCAACCGGTCGGTAGATCTGTGCTTCCAGCGGGAGGGCATCGGCCGCTTCCGGGCGAACATCCATTATCAGCGGGGGACACTGGCCGGGAGTCTGCGGCTGTTGCCCGAGCGCGTCCCGACGCTGGAATCGCTCAACCTGCCGCCGTTGTTGCGCCGCCTGTCGGAAGCGCGGCAAGGATTGGTTCTTGTGACGGGACCCACGGGCTGCGGCAAAAGCTCCACTTTGGCGGCGCTGGTGGATCTGGTGAATACGCATCGCCGCGATCATGTAGTCACTATCGAAGATCCGGTCGAATTTTTGCACACGAACCGGCAATCCATCATCGAGCAGATCGAGGTGGGCCGGGATGCGCCCGATTTCGCGGGATCGCTGCGGAGCATTTTGCGGCAAAATCCGGATGTGATTCTGGTGGGGGAAATGCGCGATCCGGAGACGATCGCGACGGTTTTGACGGCGGCGGAAACGGGCCATCTGGTGCTCTCCACGCTCCACACCAACGACACCTCGCAGGCTGTTTCGCGGATTCTGGATTCGTTCCCGGCGGCCAATCAAGGGCAAATCCGGCAGCAATTCTCGCTGGCGCTGCTCGGAATCGTGGCACAACAATTGGTTCCCTCCGCCGACAAAGCTCTGCGCTACCCGGCCATCGAAATTCTGATGGGAAGCAGCGGCGTTCGCAGCTTGATCCGCAAGGGCGAGGATCACCAGCTTTACAGCGCCGTCTCCACGGGACGCGGCGAGGGAATGATCACCATGGAACAATCCCTCGCCGAGATGGTGCGAAATGGGCGCATCAGCCGCGAAACCGCAGCAGCGCGCTGCTTCCGCCCCGAGGAGTTGCGGCGCTACCTGAAGGAGTAAACTCGAGCGCCAGCAATTTTAGCTGCGTGCTTTGGGGAATCGATCCAGTTCCGATGTCAGTACGCCGGCGACCGCTGGCGGAGGCACCTGGCCATGAAGAATAGCCCGGTTACTTACCTCCATGCCATACAGTTTGCGATTTTCACCGCCGTCTTTTTTCACTACCGTTCCATTCAGCGAAACACCCGCGAACGCGCCATGAGCGCGCGACCACGAGAGGATCTCAGCATGGAGCGAGGCATCGGTTGCGGCATTAGTTGTCCGGCCGACCGGGCCAGCGGCGGCCGATGCATCCGCGCCGATAGAAAATTTATCGCGCGCCAAGTCTTCCATTCCATGGTGGGACATCACCAACATGATGATGTCGGTGGACTCGGCTCCAATTTGGAAGCCGAAGCTGCCGCCGCCTAGCGTAATCGCGGCCGGCCCAGTCCATCCGCCATCATGACGGCAAACCGCGTAGCCTTTTCCATAATCTCCGCCCACGATGAACGCGGCCTTCTTCAAACCTGGAACGATGATGACGCACTGCGCTTTCTCCAGCAGATCGCGCGGGATGCCCTTGTCGGGGGCGGCCATCACTTCATGAAAAACGTCGGCCGCGGAGCGCAGCCGATGATCGGGAGTGTCTTCTTGTGCCCACAGGCCGGTCGCCAGGACCGCAGCGCCCGCGGCAAGGAATGTAAAAGTTCTCAGCATACCTTTCCACCTCTCCCTGTAGACGCTGCCTGGCTGAAGACGTGTCTTTACCGCGATCCACTAAAATAGGCGAAGCAGGTTGGGGTTTTCCTGCGTCTTACAAAAACATGCGAAAAATTGCGTCCGGTATCGCGGCACTTTGGTTGGGGCTGGTTGGAATCCAGATCCTTTACGGCCAGGCGAAGCCGGAGGCCGATGTCCTGCTGTTTACATCCGGCGAGAGATTGACCGGGCACTTTGTCAAATCGTCGGGATCTTCACTGACATTCAAGAGCGACGCGCTCGGCGACGTCACTGTGGATTGGAGCAAAGTGAAAGAGTTGCAAACCACCGCGAAAGTCGCGGTCATTCCCAAGGGCGTACGGCTCCGCAAGCGGGCGGACGCCGCGAGCATTCCGCAGGGTACGCTCTCGGTACAGGATCAGCAGGTGCACCTGGCCGCGGAAACGCCTAAAACAATTCCCGTCGCGGACACCGGATCGATTATCGATCAGACCGGCTTCCAGAATGCGCTCACGCACCAGCCGGGATTCTTCCACGCTTGGAAGGGGACCGTCACGGTGGGCGCCGCCGTGGTGAATGCGACGCAAGATAGCGAAACGTTCACCGGAGCAATCAACCTGGTGCGCGCCATCCCCACCGAGACATGGCTCGAGCCGCGCGACCGGACTATTCTGAATCTGAACGCGGCCTATGGCGAGGTGACGCAGCCTGAGACGCCGAGCATCAAGACCGCGATCTTCCACGGCGATGCCGAGCGCGACGAATACTTCAGCCCGCACTTCTATGTATTCGGACAGGCAGCCTTCGATCACAACTTTTCGCAAGGTTTGGATCTGCAGCAAACCTATAGCGGCGGAATTGGCCGGACGCTGATCGACCGCGCCAACGAGACGTTGGATGTGAAGGCTAGCGTGAGCTACGTGAGGCAGCAATTCCAGGGCGCTCCCAACCTGGACTTGATCGGCTCCATTTTCGCCGAGGCCTTCAACCGCAAGTTTAAACATGGTCTGGTTCTGGACCAGCATTTGACTCTTATCCCTACCTGGAACAACACGAACGCTTATTCCGGGATTTTCAACGCACTGCTTACCATGCCGGTTTACAAACGCATCAACGCGTCCGCTGGTTTTATCGATTCTTATCTGAACAATCCGCCACCGGCCTTCCGCAAGAATTCGGTGCAGGTGACGTTCGGAATGACGTATGCGCTGCCGTAGCGGGCTGCTGTTAATGGTGTTCGCATTTGTTCGCGGCTTGGTTCGCGCAGGCAGACGCTACGGGCTGACCCACACTGTCAATGGGAACGGAGCGCCAGGCGTGGTGTAGTAGGGCGAAGTGGGCTCAATTGCGAGCAGTCCTACCGGTACGACGCCAGCGGGAAGATTCAGATCCATGGTCACGTTGACGGCAGCCTCTTCGCCCTGCGCCGCGGCAGGAGGAACCAGCACGTCCACTTGCCACACGAATGGATTCAGCGCTGAGACGTTCACCACTTCGGCGGACCAGGAACCCATGGTGACGGCAATCGGAATTTGCGATGGCAGCCAGGGACTGGGCGCGCCGGTAAAGGTTTGCAGGCCAATTCCGTTGAGGAAGAACGAAATTACCGCGCCTGGTTTGGCCGGGTTCGAACAGGGATTGATGGCGCCGGCCGCATTCGTCGCGAGGTCATTCAACCCGCTGAAGTAGGTGATGCTGTTGGCCGTGCAAGAGGAAATCGGGGCCAAAAGATCGGCGAAAACGCTGGGTGCGCTGGAGGCCACGGGCAACACACGCGCCGGCCCGGGCACACCGTTCACCGAGAGCTGCATGGTAGCGAAGTTTACCGAGCCCGCCCCGCTTTGCTCCAGAACCCCAGGCGGTACGGCTACGTTGATCTGCGAAGACGAGACGTAAAGGAGCGGCGCGGGAGTGCCGGCAAAGGTCACGGTAACGCCGCCGAGCGATGTGGTGGAATAATCCGTGGCGGCAATTCCTGCTGCCGGACCAAGACCCGTTCCGTACAGGGTGAGAAGCTGATTGGGCGCCACCACGCCGCTGCGGGCCAGGTTCGCGGCATCGACTATACAGGCAAGCTGAATGGTGGGGGCTTCGCTGGCGCCGAAGTCGATTTCAGAGAGATAGGCGCCAGGCAATGGCCCGCGCTGGAGCATCGTGGGGGTTAGGGCGCCCGGCGTAATCGGCGTGTCCGCTTGCGTTGTGGGGCCGGCCAGCCATACGTTCAAGCCGCCCGCCAAAGCTATGCCCGCCGCGCTGGCGTTTGAGCCATCCACCAGCACGGTGCTCAATACATTTCCGGTGGCGGCATCCAGGTGCGAAACATAACCCTCGCTGAATGTTGTGACGTTGTTCGTTTGGCATTGCGCGGGAAGGTTTGTGATTCCTAACGGCGGTCCGGGCAACGGAATGCCAGGCATGAATCCGAGATACATGGCGTTGTAGGCGCCGCCCACGTAGACATCGCCCTGCGCGTCAAGTGCGACGCCTGCGCCGCCGATTTGAATCGAGTAAAGCGCATGCGCACCCGCGGCATCGAGCTTGGTGAGGAACGGCGACACTTGGGCGTAGTTGGGCTGCGCGACGGTCCAGTTGTAGCTGCCATAGGCCAAGCCAGTCACATACGCGTTCCCTGCGGCATCCACGGCGAGCCCGTTGTTGACGGTCTGGTATTGCGATCCCACGCCAGTGGAGTAAATTAGTTTCGATCCGGCCGGGTCCACCTTGGTGACATATTGATTGGTGCCGGGCAAATCAATCTGGCATATTCCGTAACAGATGTAAACGGAATTCAGGACGCTCTGGTAAGCGCCGGGCGTGGTGGGATAGTCGGTGTACACGGTGCTGCCCGCCATGTAGATGTCGCCCGACGAATCCAGCGCCAGCGCGTTGCCGCCGATACCGGTCGCTGTGAAAACAAGCTTCGAACCGGTGGGGTCGAGCTTCATCAAGAAAGGGCGCCCGCTGGTGTTGGGAACGTTGTAAGCGCCGGATGACGCCGCAAGACCCGCGCCGCTCACGCCGCTCACTAGAATCCCGCCGTCTGCTGCGATGGCCACCGCCAGGCCTGTGGTATTGACGCTGCCGAGAACATCGGAGAACAGAACCTCGCCCCGAGGATCCAGCTTGACCAGGAACGCCCGCGTCTGGTTGGCGGCGGGAAGCGTCCCGGTCTGCGCGCCCGGTGTGACGGGGAAATCGGGCGACGATGTGGTTCCGGCTAGGTAGGCGTTGCCCGTGCCGTCCACCGCTATTCCCGTGGCCGCGTCCGATCCAAAGCCACCGATGGTGCGGACGTATAAATACTGCGCGCCTGTTGGGTTCAGCTTTACCACAATGGCCGAGGTTTGCGAACTGGTTCGGTCAATCGTCGTGGAGCCGGCGAGATAAACATTGCCGGCTGCGTCCGTAACGATGGCGGAGGGCGCAAAGCCGTCGCGAAGGTAAGTGGAGTAGGTCAATCCGGACGCCGACCACGCCGCGGAACTAAGCACCAGCACAGCGCAAGCAAGACGAGTGAGCATAATCATTCCGTGAGAGAGACGGACGCGGGGGTACAGCCAGATTATCACGCGCGAGCCTGGAACCATCCACCGGCTACAACTCAACTGATAACCTGAATCTTACATGTCTGATCATAAGCTTCAGTTGATCCCGCTCGGCGGCTTGGGCGAGTTCGGAATGAATTCCATGGCCATCCGCTACGGGGACGACATCATTGTCGTTGATGCCGGCATGATGTTTCCCGATGCGGAACTGCTGGGTGTCGACATTGTCACTCCGGACTTCGCGTATCTGGAGCAGCATCGCGAAATGGTCCGCGCCTTGATCCTGACGCACGGCCATGAAGATCACATCGGTGCGGTGCCGTTCCTGCTGAGCGAGATCAACGTGCCGATTTACAGCGCGGCGTTCACTCTCCAGATGGTGGAGCGGCGGCTGGAAGAACACGGGATGCTGGATGAAGCCAAGCTGCATCAGGTGAAGCCCGGCAACAGGATCGAAATCGGCCCATTCACCATCGAGTTCATTCACGTCACACACTCCATTGTCAGTTCGATGGCTCTGGCGATTACGACGCCGCTGGGCGTGATTATTCACACCGGCGACTTCAAAGTGGACCCCACGCCCACCGACAATGAACCCTTCGATCTGCACACCTTTGCCGATTACGGCAAGCGCGGCGTGCTGCTGCTGATGTCCGATTCCACAAATGTGGATCGGCCGGGCTACACCGAAAGCGAACGGGCGGTGCGGCCGCGCCTGGATGAAATCTTCTATCGCGCCGAACGCCGGCTGGTGATCTCCTGCTTCAGCTCCTCCATTCACCGCTTGCAGCAGATCCTGGACGTTGCCGCCGAGTACGGGCGCAAGGTGGCGTTCCTCGGCCGCAGCATGAATAACGTCACCGAAATCGCGCATTCGCTGGGTTTGCTGAGCCTGCCCGACGGGATTTTGCTGCGCCCGCAAGATATCATGCAGGCCGAGCCGAGCAAGGTGGTGGTGGTGGCATCGGGCACGCAAGGCGAGCCAATGTCGGCGCTTTCCCGGATTGCGGTGGACAATCACAAGAACTTGTCGGTGCAGCGCGGCGACACGGTGGTGCTGAGCGCGCGCATCATTCCCGGGAATGAAAAAGGAATTTACCGGATGATCAACCACTTTGCCAAGCGCGGCGCCGACGTGATCTACGGCAGCATGAATCCGCCGGTGCATGTGTCGGGGCATGGGAGCGTGGAAGAGCTGAGGCTGATTTTGAACCTGCTGCGGCCGCGCTATTTTCTTCCGATCCACGGCGAGTACCGGCAGATGGCGAAGCATGCGGCTCTGGCGTCGCACCTGCGGGGCGCGGGCCTGGAGGAAACGTTCACGCTCGAGACCGGCGAGACGCTGGAGATCGATCGCGCCGGTGCGCGCCGGGGCGACAAGGTTCCGGTGGGCCGGGTGTGCATCGATTCCGGCACCATCGATGAAGTGGTGGAGGACATCGTGATCCGCGACCGCCGGCATCTTTCCGAGGACGGCTTCGTGTTGCCCATCATCGCCATCAGCAAAAACTCGGGCCGGAATGAAACGCTGCCTGAAATTGTGAGCCGCGGCTTCATGTCGTTCGAAGACGGTTCGGAACTGCTGCAGAAAGCGCGGCAAGTGGTGGCGCGGACGCTGGAATCGTCGAGCGAGGAGGAGCGGACCGATTGGGGCGTGATGCAGGAAAAGATCCGCGCGGATTTGAAGCGCTTCCTGAATAAGGAGACCCAGCGGCGGCCACTGATCATGCCGGTGATTCTGGAAGTCTAGAGATCAGAAGTCAAAATTCAAGCATGACCATCGAGGACGCGTCGGGGTTTCGGGGGGAAGCGGAGCGAGTGGCGGTTCCCGGGTCGGAAGCCGAGCTGCTGGACATCATCGCGGCGGCGAGCGGTGACAACACGCCCATCACGATCGTGGGCGCCCGCACGGGATTGACTGGCGGCTGTGTGCCGCAGGCAGGCGGATGGGCAGTCTCGCTCGAAAAATTCCGGCGGCTGGAAATCTGTCCGGGACGAGCCATCGCCGGCCCGGGAGTATCGCTCGATGCGCTGCAAGCTGAGGCCGCGCGCTCCGGCCAGTTCTATGCGCCCGACCCTACCGAGCGCACCGCCAGCATCGGTGGCACTATTGCCACCAACGCCAGTGGATCACGCAGCTTTCGCTACGGCAGCACACGCCGTCACGTTCTCGGCCTGCGAGTGGCGCTGATGGACGGCCGCGTGCTCCAGGTGCATCGCGGCGACAAAGTCGATTTCGATGTGCCTGAGCTGCCGCTGCCCGACACCACCAAGAACACCGCCGGATATCCGCTGGCGCCCGGCATGGACTGGATCGACCTGTTCACGGGCAGCGAAGGCACGCTCGGAATCGTTACGCAGGCCGAGCTGCAACTGCTTCCTGCGCCGGCTGAGGTATTGGCGGGCATCGTGTTCTTGATCAGCGATGGTGCGGCGCTGGATGTAGTGGATGCGTGGCGGCGCATTCCAGGCCTCCGCATGATCGAATATTTCGATGGGAATTCACTCGATCTTCTGCGGCCTGATTACCCGGAGATTCCGGGCCGCGCGGCGGCGGCGCTGCTGATCGAGCAGGAAGACGGCGACATCGATTTCTGGGCCGATCACGCGCCAGAAGACAGCTGGTTCGCCGCGAGCGACCAGGATCGCGAGCGCTTTCGCCGCTTCCGCCACGCGCTGCCGGAACTGGTGAACGACACCATGCGCCGCCGCGGATTTATGAAACTCGGCTCAGATTATGCCGTGCCGCTGGCGCGCAATCAGGAAATGCTGGCTGAGTATCACGCGCTCTTGCGGCATCACGATCTCGAGTACGTCATCTTCGGCCACATTGGCGACGCGCACGTGCACGTCAACATCCTGCCGAGGTCCCCAGCCGAATTCGAAGACGGCCAGCGTTTGATGCTGCACTTCGCGCGTCACGCGGTGGCGCTCGGCGGTACAGTCTCGGCTGAGCACGGAATCGGGAAGCGCAAAGCGCATTTGCTCGCGCTGCAATACACGCCGGAGCAGATCGAAGCGATGAAAGATGTAAAGCGGAAACTGGACCCGCAGTGGCTGCTCAATCGAGGGAATCTTTTCGCAGCGCCGTTCTAACCCCGGCTACGGCTGCAGCGTCAGTGTTGCCTTGCCGCCGGCGCCGTTGTAGATCAATTCGAGCGACCGAATGTTCTCAGCTTTGCCATGGTACGAGAAAAAGAGCAGTCCAGCCTGGGGCAGGGCGCGATCGCCCTCTTCCATGTAGGATCTATGCACTTGCTGTTCCATGGCGCGGCGCAGCGGGAAGGGCATTTTGGGCGGGATGGGCGGGAGCTTATCGCCACCGCTGGTGCCATCGCCCGTGGTGAGGCCGCCTTTCGATTGCTTGTCGTCATCGGTTTTGGGGGGCTGCCACTCGGGATCTTTGAGGGTGCGAGAAACCAGCTCGAAAGGCTCGTAGGGCGACGCCGTTTTCCTGCCGTTGATGCGCAGAGTAAAATCGTCGCGCGATAGCGTAATGTGCGCGCCGGCCGGCCCAAAAAGCCCAGCCTCCACCACGATGAAGTCTTCGGTGGAGAAGATATGTTCGGCTGTGGGGACGGAGTGCCCCATGAACTCGGCCCCGATGGTTACGGCGCCGGCTTTGGCCTGCGCCTGATATTCAGTGGGAGCCACGCGCGGCGGCATGCCCTTGATTTGAGGTTCGCGCGCTTGAGTTTCGTTGGCGCCCGCCTCCTGGCCGCTTTGCTCTTGCGCGGGCAGGCAGATAGCCGATAACAACACCCCAGTAATGAAGAGACCGGTAGTACGCAACACAGAGGTGGAACGCATTTCAGTTTACAACCTACCACAGTGGCAAGCAGGCTGAATCCACCAGAGTACATTCCACTGTGCGCGCCCCCTAAGCGTTCTCAATCGAGATGGCTACCTTGGAGAGGCACGTGTCGGTGCAATTCAATATTTGGTTCATTTAAAAACCGCCGCAACGGATCGCCCGACTCAGCTTCCTGGAGGAAGCGTTGCCAACTTGCGCCCATCCGGCCACTGCACATAACCGGCTCGCATCCTGAAACTCAGGTCTTTAGCCCGGCTGCCGACCACCGAGATGCGGTCGCCGGGTTTCAGAGTATCTCTAGTCCAACCCAGACGACCCAGGATCACCGGGCTCTCCATCTCGATGCTCCAATGCTCGGTTTCCCCTTCCCCTGCGACATCCAGAAAAAGCTGCGCGTGGGGATTCTCCCAATCGAACCGCGTCACCACGCCGCTGATGATCGTGCCATGAATCAGATCGTAGCCGGCAGTGGAATGATGCGCCCGCGCGGGAGTACACAAAAGGCCAAAGATCCCGCTGGCAACACCAAAATGCAGAAGGATCTTCACGGCTCCTTACTTCGAGTAGTAGTGATCCTTCACCGTGGCGAGCCCATTGACAATGTGTTCCTGATCGCGTTCCCCGCCGAAACAGTCCGATCCGAAAGGCTCCTGCGGATGCGCCGATTTCTTGAGCTCA
Source organism: Bryobacterales bacterium (assembly GCA_963776805.1). Taxonomy (GTDB): domain Bacteria; phylum Acidobacteriota; class Terriglobia; order Bryobacterales; family Bryobacteraceae; genus Palsa-89. The sequence continues at coordinate 924,507 of CAVZOD010000023.1, read as the reverse complement.
AATTTCATCTTGAACGGCCGCGTGAACACCTTCGGATCGTCGAAGGTCGCTTCATAATCGATGGTGTTCTGGTCGACGATGGTAAATCTTTCCACCACGTGCAGTGCGTCGCTGTGAAAATGCCCAGCCATATCGAACACAGACTTGTCGTTGTTGTCGGCCACATCCACCACCAGCGTGTTTCCCTCCCAGTGCCCGCGCGAATCGCCCATCCACGCTGAATACCCTGGCGGATGCGGCTTCCCATCCAGATAAACCAGCCGCCGCGCATGCATATTCTCGTGCAGAAACGCGATGAATTTCGGCGTTTGAATAATCTGGAAGCCGAAGTACATGGCATGTGGTATGCCCTCGTAGTGGCAATGGCCCGTCGGATCCAGCTCCATATGATCCGTCAAATGCTTCACTTCTTCGGCCGCCCAAGGCTGATAAGGCAACTCGCCACCTTCGACAATACCGGTCTTCGATTCCCCGCCCAGGAAGAAACCGCCCGCGTGAGGCAGAACCGAATAAGCGGCGCCGCCGGCCCGCGGCTGCCAGCTTCCTTCGATATCCGGCTGCCCGTCCGGGGTGCGCGGCGCCGTATATGGCTCTGCCGTCTTGGCCGTTGCTTCGGCGGGCGGGCCCTGGCCGAATGCGATCGCCATACTGCCCGCAACAAAGACTAAGCAACCCAATCTCATCGAGGCGTTCCTTTTTCCTCCGGCGCGTTGGCCGGATACGGCCGCACGAATTCGAAAATGTCACCCTCGGGCCGCTCCCGATAAGGCGGATGGATGGCGCGGCCATTATCGCCTTCGGTGCATTCCTGATCCCTGAGTTCAAAGCCCGCCTCGGTATTGCGATGCAGCGGCATGCTGATCTTCCACGGCCGGCTGTAGGTCTTTGGATCTTCGATCGTAGCCTCATAGTTGATGGTGTTGGGGCCGACGCGCGTGTAGCGCTCCACCACGTGCAGTGCGTCGCTATGGGTGTGCCGCGCCGAATCCAGCCAGGTTTTGTCGTTGAAATCGGTCACGTCCACCACCAGCGTATCGCCCTCCCAATGGCCCACCGAATCGCCCATCGCAAAATCGATTCCATCCAGATGCGGACGCGAGTTGGTGGGCACCTCGCGGATATCGTGCAGATACTCGTACATGAAGATCACCACGCCGGGATGCTGCAAAATCTGAATCGGGAACGGCATGTAACTGATGCGTGGAACTCCCGGCATCATGCAATGGATGATGGGATCTACGCGCGGGCCTTTTTCTTCCCGCTCGAGCGCGGCGGGCAGGTATGGAATTTCGTGCCCCTCGGCGATCTCGCTCACATCAAAGGAAGCCGCATTGCGCGTTTCCCATATTCCTTGCAAGTCCGGCTTGCCATCCGGCATCCGCGGCGCTTTGCCGGCATCGGCGACGGGTGCGGCGCCCGCCTGGGCAAACGCGGAAGGCAAAACAATCGGCACAAGCGCCAGGGCCATGGCCGCGGGAAAGAAACGTACGTTCACCTACATCTCCTAAACTAGCCGGGATTGTTTTCCGTCCCGAGAGTGATCACGGTTCCATCCGGCATGGTCAACTGCTGCGCGTCGGCCGTATTTGAATTGTCCTTGGCGCCATAGCCGGTGATCGTGATTACCATTCCGGGTTGCAGGGTATTCTTGCGGATGCCGCGCTTGTAGAGCGGCCCCGCGGCCCCGGTTTCAAACGCCCAGTGCGCAACCGTTCCCTTGGCGTCGGTGACGTCCACGTAAATCCACGAATGCGGATTGGAAAGGTCGAACTTGGTGATCGTGCCGGTAACCTTCACCTGCTTGCTGCGATCGTATTCGGCCGCGAAGGAGTGGTGGGCGAGCAGCGGCGTCGAAGCCAGCAGGCCCCCGCAAAGCGCCAGCAGAGCTAGTTTCGACTTCACGTGGCGACTCTCTCTCGAGCGGAAAATATGCGCATGGCGACCAAAATTATATATGACTGACAAGTACTCTTGTCAACATCCGAGCGTCTGCATCCATGCGCCTGCAAGGGTAGCGTTCCCGCCGGGCAGCCCGAAATCGGGCGAATTACGCTGGGCAGAGTGACACCCAGTGGAACAAAGGTCAGATTCCTCAAACCAGAACACGCGCGAGGTGGTGCCAATCGCCAGGGTTTCCCGGGTACCTACTTGACGCTCTTCATCCACTTCAGGATCGGCCCGGTGACGCTTTTATCGGCTGTATCGGGCGACATCACCTCGGAGATGTGGCTGTGATCCTTGTATTCGACGTAGGTGACGTTGCGGTCCGCTTTCTTAAGCTCATCCCGCAGCGTCCCGGCGAACGCGACGATGGTGGGTGGATCGAGCTTTGCTACCGAGACCATGAGAGGTATCTTCGAACCCGTCAGCCCGGGCAGATTCGAACGGGCCAGCTGCGTCGCGGGGTCCGGAGGCGCCCCACGTCCCCTGCCAAAACCGCGACCGCCCGGCCCGCGTCCGGCTGCCGGAGCGGCGGGAGGGCCCCCATTCGGAGAGCCGCAGGGAGCGAATCCGGCGCCCTGCACCGGCGGCGGGGTTACCGGGAGAATGTCGAAGGCTGGCGGCGACATGAAGATCACGCCCTTCAGACCAATGCCCTCGGTTCCCCAAAACTCGGAGTGAGCGACATAGGTGCTGAGAGGAATGTTCCCGGCGGACTGCGACCAGGCGAAAACCCGGTTTGGGTTCCCTTTGTGCTGTGCGATGTTCTGGTTCACCCACTGCACCACCAGGCTCACGTCTTTCGCCGGATCGTCCCACGCCTCGCCGTTGCGGCGCTGCATGTTCACTCCGACCATGCCGTTCTTTACGGCCCAGACCATGATGTTGTCGTAGAAAGCCTCGCCGTTGGGACCGCCTTGTTGTTTGTTGCCGGCCCCACCCGAAAGATAGATCAACACGGGCCGCGATCCGCCGCCTTTTTCCGGCTCGGCCACGTCGAGGACGTTCTTGGCGTCGGGCCCGAACGAGACGTCGCGCGTAAACTTCACACCTGCGTAGGGAGGTTTCGGCTGCAACGGAGCATAGAGTTCCGCGGTTTCCGGAACGCACACTCCCCGCCCGATCGCAATCAGCTTCGTCGCGATGTCGGGCGGCACCTGTGCCGGCAATGTGCCTGCCGCAAAGGCGGCGGCCCCGATCACCCACCACAGTATTCGTTCAATTCTCACGCAAACCTCCAGCGGTCATTGAGTATATCGCACGGTGGATTCATTTCGGCGCTGGCGCGTTCTCATGATGACGGTCGTGTTGCGAGCCCCGGAGCTCCGCTGAGTTCGGGCGCAGCGCACTTGCCCTTCCTTCGTCCAACCTCGTACCGTGGAATTGGATGCCCTCGAAATCTGAGGAACACACTCCACCGCTGTGGCTGTGGCCCAATCTGCTGAGTCTGGATGCGCCACTGGTCGCGGTACTGTGGCAGGGTTTTCTCGCTTACCGGTTTGCGCTTCCCCTGCGGCCCGCGGGGCGATTGGTTCTGGGCCTGACCGTGTGGGCCATCTATTTGCTGGACCGGCTGCTGGATGCCCGCAAACCGCCGCCCGTCAATGGAACCGCGGAGCCGGCCCGGCATCGTTACTATCGCCGGCATTTCGAGCTGATGGCCGCGCTGCTGGCAATCGTGATTGCAGCCGATGCTTTGGTCGCGATGGTTTGGCTGCGCCCCGCGGTTCTGCGCGTTGGGCTGATTCCGCTGGCGGGCGTTCTGGTCTATCTGGCGACCTTCCACATTTCGGGCCTGTCGGCGAAGATTCCGAAAGAAATTGCTGCCGCGGTTCTGTTCACGGCCGGAACTTTTCTCACGGCTTGGAGCACCATCCCCTGCCTCAGCCTGGCTTGGCCGGCGGTGGCATTCTTTCTGCTTTGCCTGGCGAACATCGTCGCGATTGAGGTGTGGGAGTGGGGCGAACTTCCCGGCGGCGCAGCACCGGCGCCGCATCCCTGCACGCGCTGCCTGGCACGCACCTATCTGGTGTGGGTGCCGGCGGGGGTAATCGTGTGCGCTTTGCTGGGACGCAACGAATGGTATGCATCCATCGCATTGAGCGCGGCGGCCTGCGCGGCGCTGGTCTGGCTGGGCCGCCGCCTTTCGCTCGAAGCGCGCCGCGCGCTGGTGGATGGCGTACTGCTGAGCCCGATTCTGTTCCTGATCGTGAAATGAACGCCGACCGGATCGCGAGCAGCTACCGGTGGCTGGAGTACGCGGCCTTTGGCCCGGCATTGGAACAGGCCCGCTTCGATTTTTTGTCGCACGCCGCCCAAGCTCGGCGGGTGCTCATTTTGGGCGAGGGCGACGGGCGATTTCTCGCGCGGCTCCTGGAATGCAATCCGCGCGCCAGCGTCGACGTCATCGAATCCAGCGCCCGAATGATCCAACTGGCGCGACAGCGCGTGCCCCCGGGTGATCGCACGCGGGTGAAGTTTCACCACATCGATGCTGCGTCTCAGCCTTGGCCTGAGGGCCCGTTCGATCTGGCCGGCACCCATTTTTTCCTGGATATTTTGACGTTTCCTGAAGCCGAATCCGTGATTCTCAAGGCCAGCGGTGTGCTGTGTCCGGGCGCCGTCTGGCTGCTGAGCGAGTTTCAAGAGCCGGCCGCCGGAATGCGTCGCCTGCATGCCCGCCTATGGCTGGCTGCGATGTATCGCTTCTTCTGGCTGACCACGGGACTACGGGCTTCCAAGCTCCCGCCTTATCGCGATACTCTTAGCCAATACGGCCTTTCCGAGATTGAGCATCGGGAGCGCAGGTTCGGCCTGATCCGGTCGCAAGTCTGGCGCAAATCGGCTGAGGGTGTTTGCGCGCGTTAGCCGCCTACTGGAATGGCACGGGGCAGGTGATCCATGTGGACGTCACGCCGGCCACGGGCGTGACGTCGATCACCAATTATTTCCATACAAAGCGGGCTAATTCGCGATCCTTGCGCACGCGATCCACCGGGAACACCTGATTGTGCATCACCACGTACACACCCGCCGGCAGCACGCGCGCCGCGAGCAGGCTTTCGGTCAGGTTCTGCAATCCGTCGCTTCCTTCGAACCCAAGCGGCGTCATCGCGCCCGTCAATACGATGGGGTAGCGCAGGTCGCGCAAATTCTTTTCTAGCAGCAGCCCGGTTTCTACCATGGTGTCCGTGCCGTGCGTGATGACAACGGGCGCGGGCTCTGCCGCCAGCTTCTCGCGCACCGCCGCGAGCACTCTTTCGCGATCGGCGTCGGTCATCTCCAGGCTGTCCTTGTTCATCAGGTGCGTCACTGCGATCTGGGCGTCCGGCAGGCGCAGCATGCGGAAATAGCGGTCGATCTTGCTATCCAGGTTCTGAACGTTGCCGGTTTGCTCGGAATAAACCTTCTCGATGGTACCGCCGGTGGCGATGACATAAATGAGGAGCATGATTCTCAAAGAGATGCCGAACCGCTTCACTCCCTGCTCTATTCTACTGTCACGCTCGTGGCCGGATTGCGCGTCGCAACCCCGGCACACGGCGATGTGATAAGCGAGAAGCTTGGCAGCGACGCCCTGCCCAACTGCTGATCGCCGCTCGCCGCGTGAGCCCACGATCGAGACGAACGGGCGCGGCACAACCGTAGCAGGGGCTAATCGGCGAACAGATGCAGGATCACGCTTCGCCGATGCGGCCTGGCCCGGTGCTCAAAGAGGTACACACCCTGCCAGGTCCCCAGCGCCAGCCGGCCCTGATGAATGGGAATCGATAGCTGCGTCTGGGTGAGCGCGGACCGGATGTGCGACGTCATGTCATCCGGTCCTTCGGCCGTGTGCCGATAGAGCCGCGTGTCTTCCGGTACCAGGCGCGTCATGAAATCCGCCAGATCGGCCACCACGTCCGGATCGGCGTTCTCCTGAATGACCAACGAGGCCGAAGTATGCTGGCAAAAGACGGTCAGAAGTCCGGTCTGGGTGGCATGTTCGCCAATCCAACCTTCAATCTGCCGCGTAAAATCGTAGAGGCCTTTGCCGTGTGTCGCGATGTGAATCTGATGAGTGAACTGGTTCACTCGCCGATTATTCAACAGTCACACTTTTTGCCAGATTGCGCGGCTGATCCACGTCGCAACCCCGCCGCACGGCGATGTGATACGCCAGAAGCTGCAGCGGCACGATTTCGAGAATCGGCAGCAGCAGTTCGGTGGTGGCGGGAATCGGGATGGTGTAGTCGGCAACTTTGCCCACCTCTTCGGCGTCCTGCTCGCACACCACCGCGATCACGATGCCGTTGCGCGCCTTCACTTCCTGAATGTTGGACAGCGTTTTCTCGTACCGTACGCGGCTGTCATCGCTGGCCGGATCGCGCGTGGCGATCACCACTACGGGAAGGTTTTCGTCAATCAGCGCGTTCGGGCCATGCTTCATTTCGCCCGCCGGATAGCCTTCCGCGTGAATATAGGAGATTTCCTTCAGCTTGAGCGCGCCTTCCAGCGCGATGGGGAAATGAATGCCCCGGCCCAGGAACAGGAAATCGGTGGCGCGGAAAAGCTTCTTCACCAGTTCGTCGTAAATCGCTTCGTGTCCCAGCACGGTCTCGAGTTTTCCGGGCAGCTTTACCAACTCCTGCACCAGGCAGGCCGATTGCTCGGGCGACAGCGTCTCGCGCACCTGGCCCAGGTACATGGCAAGAATAAAGAGCGCCGTGAGCTGAGACGTAAACGCCTTGGTCGATGCCACGCCGATTTCGGGGCCCGCGTGCGTCATCAACGTACCGGCCGCTTCGCGCGTAATCATAGACCCCACAACATTGCAGATGGCCAATGTTTTGGAGCCATGCTGCTTGGCCTCGCGCTGCGCCGCGATGGTGTCCGCTGTTTCGCCGGATTGCGAGATCACCACCGTCAGCATGTCGCTCGAAACAATCGGATCGCGGTACCGGAATTCGCTCCCGTAATCCACTTCCACCGGGATCCTCGCCAGCTTCTCGATCATGAACTTGCCGGCCAGCGCGGCGTGCCAGCTGGTTCCGCACGCGATGATCTTGAGCGATTTGAACTCCTTGAACACTTTCGGGTTGATGTCCATCTCGTCGATGAACACGCGGCCGGTCTCCTGCCCCACGCGCCCTAGTACCGTATCGCGCACGGCGCGCGGCTGCTCAAAAATCTCCTTGAGCATGAAATGCTTGTAGCCGCCTTTTTCCGCCATGATCGGATCCCACAAAATATGGGTCACCTGGCGCTTGATGGGGCGTCCGTTGAAATCGGTCAAATGCACGCCGTCGGGCGTCAGCACGGCGATATCGCCGTCGCCGAGGAAGAACATGTCGCGGGTATGGCTCAAGATGGCGGGCACGTCGGATGCGACAAAATACTCGCCGTCGCCCAGCCCGATCACCACCGGCGGGCCCATGCGGGCCGCGACGATCTTGTTTGGATCGGAACTCGCAATCACGCTCAGCGCGAACACGCCGTTCAGATCTTTCACCGCGCGCCGAACTGCGTCCTCCAGATTTCCTTCGTTATACTTTTCCACCAGGTGCGCGATGATTTCGGTGTCGGTTTCGGTGACGAACTTGTGGCCTTCCAATTGGAGCTGATGCTTGAGGCTCAAATAATTTTCGACGATCCCGTTGTGCACCACCACGATGTCGCCGGTGCAGTCGCGATGCGGGTGCGCGTTTTCTTCGGTGGGGCGCCCGTGCGTCGCCCAGCGGGTGTGGCCGATGCCGTAAGGGCCGTCCATTGGATTGATCCGAATCGCATCTTCCAGGTTGCGCAGTTTTCCCGACGCCCTTCGGACTGACAGATGCTGATCCCCGTTGAGGACTGCGATACCGGCCGAGTCATAACCGCGGTATTCGAGCCTGCGCAGCCCATCCAAAATGATGGGGACTGCTCTTCTGTTGCCGATATAGCCGACAATGCCACACATACAACTAGGATACAAAGAACTCGGGGAAACTTAAGTACTGGCAGGTTTGCCAGAATTGTCCAACGCAAGATGAGCATGAAACTAGTGAATTGGCTGGGGCGGTTTCCAATGGAAGATGAGCATGAAAACGGGAACAATGGGGTAGGCGTGGCGCGGCCGGGTGCAGATACGGATGCAGAATGCCGAGAGCCTGAGCCGGGATCAGATCCGAGAGTTTTTGCGGTCGAGCGAGCCGATCGAGTTCAGCAGTGGCGGGCGGGAGGAACGATACCTGTGGGTGGAGCGGGTATTGGCGGCGCAGAAGTACCGAAGTTTGGGAAAAGGCGAGCGGGGCTTGGTACGGGCCTACCTGCGGAAAGTGACCGGGTTGAGCGAGGCGCAGACCACGCGGTTGATCCGGGCGTATCTCGATTGCGGCGTAATACGGCCCCAGTCGTACCAACGGCACGCGTTCGCAGTGAGGTACACGGCGGAAGACATTGCGTTGTTAGCGGACGTGGATCGGGCACACAGGCGGTTGAGCGGACCCGCCACGCGCCGGATCTTGCAGCGCGCCTACGAACAGTTCGGAGAGAAGCAGTGCGAGCGACTGTCGAAGATCAGCGTGGCGCACTTGTACAACCTGCGGGCGAGCGCGCGCTATCGCAACCAGGCGGCGGTGTTCGAACCGACGCAGTCCACTGCGGCCGCCATCGGACAGCGGCGCAAGCCCGATCCGGAAGGGCGGCCGGGGTATGTGCGCGTGGATACGGTGCATCAAGGGGACAGCGCGGGAACCAAGGGCGTGTATCACATCAACGCCGTGGATGCGGTGACGCAATGGCAAGTGGTGGGCTGCGCCGAGAAGATCAGCGAGGCCTATCTGATGCCGGTGCTGGCAGCGGTGTTGGCGCAATTTCCATTTCCGATCCGCGGTTTTCATGCCGACAACGGCTCGGAGTATATCAACCATCGAGTGGCGGAAATGCTGCGGAAGTTGCACGCCGAATTCACCAAGAGCCGAGCGTGCCGAAGCCAGGACAATGCACTGGTGGAAGGCAAGAACGGTGCGGTGATCCGCAAGTTGATCGGCTACGGACACATCGCCGGCGCACACGCCGGGGAGCTGCAGAACTTCTACGCCGAGCATTTAAATCCGTACCTGAACTTTCACCGGCCCTGCGGATTCGCGACAGTGAGCTTGGACGAGCGCGGCAAACGCCAACGCAAATACAAGATCGAGGACTACCGGACGCCGTTCGAGAAACTGCAATCGCTGCCCGAAGGGGAGAGCTTTTTGAAACCGGGATTGAGTTTGCGGGAACTGGAAAAGCGGTCGCTGGCGATCAGCGACACCGAATGCGCTCGCCGGATGAGCGCGGCCAAGGCCAAGCTGCTTCGGCAATGCCAGACGCCGTCCTTGCCGAAGTTCCGCTAACGGAGGGCCGTGGAAATGCCGGGCCCGTGGAAAGCGTGGAAAACCAAGAGCGGGTTTCCCACGCTTTCCACCGTCCCTTGGAAATCTCGCAGAAAGCGCGAGATTCCCACATTCCCACCGCCCGGCTTCGCGTCCATGGAAAAGTGGAAAACCAAAAGCAGGTTTCCCACTTTCCCACGACCGCTCGCGACCATAACCACCGTTCTCTCTCTGAAAACCAAAAACCAAAGAAAGGAAGTCGGCCGCTGCGCGGCCTCCTCATTCCCTGTCCGATTTTCATGCTCATCCTTCGATTGGAAAATGCTTGCCAACGAACCGGGCATAGACGTAAGTAACGAGGCGCGGGTTGATGCCAAACGGGCCCCAGACTACTAGCAGAACGGTACGCGCATCAGGCCGCTGGAGTGCCGGGTTATTGCGATCGGACGTTGATCGTCGGCACGCCGTCAAAGATCTGTGCGCCTAGGGGATGACGGCGCATCTATATGACAGGAAGGTCCGGACCTTCGACTACCCCAAGTTCGCGGAAGCGGCGGAGATCCGACCGGGATCAAGGGAGGTCCTGGCCCTCAAGCACTCCACCCGAAGCGAAGAGAACGGAAGAACAACAGAACTCGGATTTGTCTTATCGGGGTTGATCGGCGGTCACAGCCGTATTACCCGTTGCGACGTTAATGGCTGGCACCGCCGCTCGGCGGATCGACGCTGGGCGCCTGCCCGGGAACGATGCCGAGGTCGGTTAGAATCGCCGGATTCTTCTCGTCCACCGCCGCAAGCTGGTGACAGGTATTACAGTCGTTGGGGATGGTGCGGCCGTCGGCGCTGGCGTGATTGCCGTCGTGGCAGCGAAAGCACGCAGGAGAATCCATGTGGCCGATGTTGTTCACGTAGGTGCCCCAGGTAACTTTCATCGCCGGAAAAATGTTGCGGGCGTAAATATTCTGGACTGCACCGATGGCACTCTCCACTTGTGCGTGCTGTTGCGCGTACACCTGTGGATAGCTGGTCCGGTAAAACGCCTCGAGCGTCGCGGCGATCTGGGTATGCGCGGCGGCGCGGTCCGGATAATTCACCTGCAGCGCGGCCAGGGCCTGCTTTTTCACGAACGGCAGGGTGGGGTTGATGCTGCCGCTGGACATGGCGTCGTCCAAAGCTTTCCCGGGCATCTGGAAGACGTGCGTGGGGCGGTTGTGGCAGTCCACGCAGTCCATGGTGCGGCGCTCGCCCCGCTCCAGCTCCTGGGGCGTGGGTTTTGTATCGGTGGAGGTATAAATGGTCTGCTTGCCGGTCGCGTCGGTGTAGATCACTTGCGGGATCACTTGGCGCTTGCTGTCGGTAGTGATGTACTCGATGGTTGTTTTGTCGGCCAGGTGCGCTCCGTGGATGCCCACCGTTCCGTTCCAGGCGCGCCCGCCCACCTTCACCAGCAGCACGGTGGTGGAGGCGGTGTTGTGCTCATCCGGCGCGTACTCAGTATGGACCACAACTTTGTCGCCAGTGAAGCGCTGCGGCCAATGGCAGCGCTCGCAGGTTTCACGCGCCGGGCGGAGGTTCGACACCGGAGACGGTATCGGCCGCGGGTAGCTATTGGTAGCCACCGCAACCACCTGCCCCAGACCGGACAATTTCGATTGCACGAACCAGGACGCCCCCGGACCGATGTGGCACTCCACGCACTCCACGCGCTGGTGCGGCGATTGCGAGTAGGCCACGAACTCAGGTTGCATCACGGTGTGGCACACCTGTCCGCAAAAACGGCTGGTGTCCATGTAATTGATGGAGCTATAGGTGAGCTGTCCGGCGATCACAACATTAGCGAAAGTTGTCACCAGGATGAAAGTGAGCAGCTTGCGCAACTCCGGCGAACGCATTGTGAGCGGCGGGAAGACTGGTTCCGCGGTGCCTTCCTGTTTACGAAGACGCAGCCGGCGCAGGTAAATCCCCACTGGAATCAGGATCAGTCCAGCGATGAAGATGCCCAAAATCACCAGCCACAAAATTCCCAGGTACGGGTTCTGTGAGCTTCCATGGGTTAGCGCTGGCAGCAGGAAGAACCAGGACACGGCGCCGATGGTGGCCAGAACCACACCGGTCAGGCTGATAGGATTGCTGGAAAGATAGACTACCGGAGACATCCAGTCGAGCAGGCGCAGGTAAAAGGGGCGATCTGGTTCCATATTCCTTTCCTCGAACGCTATCGCGATCTTCCCGCCCGGCAGGCGCTACGATCCAAGCCGAAGGACATCGGGGTTTGGGTGGAATCGCGTGGATGCGCGTCTGCGCATCGGCGGAGCAGACGAGGGCCGCCTGCTTGACCTGGCGGGCACAGTTCAGAGCTTAGCATGGCACTCATCAGCTCTTAAGAAAAGCATCACTTTAAAAACGCATCAATGGTCAGGGCCATGAGCACCAGCCCGATCACAATCGCCAGTGTGCCTCCCACCCGCGCCATCTTCGTGACCCAGGCCGGCGGGGGCTCGGAGCGCAACGCTTTTAGCTTACCGCTAGCCTCCAGGCGTTGGTATTCTTCCGGATGGCGCTCCCGGAACTCCTCTTCGGTCTGGCTGCCGGTGAAGATGGTGATGTCCATGGGAAAGTTGTGGGGCCGCAGATGTTCATTGAAGAAGTGGATGACGAAGATCCAACTGACCGCCAGTAGCGCTTCTTCGCCGTGGATCAGCAGCGCGACATTGAGGAAGGAGCCGGGAAGCAGGCGCGCGAAGAACGGCGCGAACCACATCACGTAGCCCGAGATCCCGATGATGCCCATCCCCCAGAAGACGCCCCAGTAGTCGATTTTCTCCCAGTAAGTAAAGCGGTCGAACTTGGGCTTGGGGCCGAGAAACAGGAACCACTTCATTTGTCCGAAGAAATCCTGGATATCCTTCAGATTGGGAACCAGGGAAGTGGGCCCCCACAGCAGCCCCCATTGCTGCTTCACCACCGCGCGATAGAGAATGTCGGCCACGTGCAGCCCGAAGGCGATGGTCAGGCCCAGCGCGCACAGCTTGTGGAAGAAGAGCATGGCTGGGAAGCCGCCCACCGCGCGCGCAAAGGCCAAGGAATAAGATGCGGTGCTGAAGCGCAGCGTCAGGCCGGTGGCAGCCAGTCCTAGGAAGGTGACGATCAGCACGATGTGCAGAGCGCGCTGGCTGGGAGTGAAACGGGTGTAAAAGCGCGCGTCGACGCCTGGATTGGTTGCGACGGGGCTGCTCATGAGTTACTCCTTTTTTCCTGGGACTTTTCCGCATGCGATCGAATGAACCAGAGCAGCGTGTGCAGCGCGAAAAATCCAAGGGCGCTGGCCAGCAGCAGGTTCATGAATATCGACGAGGCATGCAGCAGCGGGAAGGCTTGCCCGTTGTGAGGATCGGCGTGCGGAGCATAGCTGACGAACCCCGCGTTGGCTCCGGCGTGGCACTTGCCGCAGGTCTGGATCAGGTTGGCGCGCGCCACGGTCGATTTCGGGTCCGACGCCGGCAGTATGTCGTGCGCCAGGTGACAATCCCAGCACCGCGCAGTTTCCCTGTAGCCGAGCGCCGCCACTTGCGCATGGAAGGTATCCCGATAGGTTCCGTATTTCTCCTGATGACAGCCTCCACACGTGGCCGGGGTCTGCACCTGGAACGAAGCTTCGCGCACGTTCTGAATTTGATGCGCGGTGTGGCAATCGGCGCAAACTGGAACTTTGGTGTTGCCCGCCTGGAGAGCCTTGCCGTGGACCCCGGTAAAGTACCGCTGTTCGATGCCCTGGTGGCAGGTTCCGCAGGTGGCCGGGATGTTGGCGCGGTTGACGCGGCTCTTGGGGTTGTTGGGAGCCAGGATGTCGTGCGAGCCGTGGCAGCTGTAGCAGGTGGCCGCCACCAGCAGACCATCCTGGGTAAGGGCGAAGCCGTGGATGGAATCTATATATTGCGAATAAACGTCCGGCAGGCCATGCTGCTGGTTGAACTGCTTGTTGCCGTGGCATGCGCCGCAAGTGCGCGGCAGATTCAGCGGATAGACTGCCGATTTCGGATCGCTGGCCGCCAGGATTGCATGCACGTCGCCATGACAAGCCGCGCAGGCCTGCGGGCTCAAGCTGGCATGCACACTGCCGGCGAGCGCCGCAGCCGCGTCGGAGTGACATGACCCGCAGTTCACCTTAGCTACTTGATCCGGATGTGGGAAGGCTTTTACATCGGTGTGGCACGCGGTACAGCCCAGCGAGGAATGGACACTGGCGTGAAACGGAGTGCCCTTCTCATCATGGCATCCCAGGCATAGCGAGTCGGGAGCAGGAGCCGCACCCATGAGGGCCGCGGCAAATGTTACGAAAGCTACGACGATGCGTAGTTTCATGAAGATCCCTCTTTGGCGATGCGACTGATCTAGCATCGCCTTGTATTTCCGGTTTCAAGTTTGAAATCGCAGGACGCGGACAGCGGGGCAATCGGCGTCCACCTCGGAAAGCAATCTCGAACCCCGTCAGCGCTCCACGTTCCGATTGCCCGTGTCATCAGAATGAACTTATCGGCAAGTATCCGTCCATCTGCATTGGGCCGTGTTTTCAATTACTTGCGGCAGTAACCCTGTTTCGTTCTGTGGGTTATTGCGCGGCGATGGGTGAAGTGGCACGCCCTTCGGGCGTGGAGAGCGGCCTGGTGGAGGGCGCGTGTTAGCTCAATAAAACGAGCGCCTTCTCTTCGCGACGTTTCTTATGCCCACCCACGCAGACTGCCGACATCCCGCATTCTTCGCAGCGGCCGGATGGCATGGTTTGGGGAGTCAGGCGTGGTTCCGCGCCCAGCCAGTACAGCGCGTTCGCCATCACGCAAAAACCGGTGGCGGCAAACCAAACCATCGCGCCTCCTACGAAGGCCGTGAACAATGCGAACCAGGCGCTGCAGGTGAGAATTAGCACTGAAGCGACCGAGATGTTGAACCCGACCGCCAGGTAGATGCGGCGCTCCAGGTACCAACGATCAGTCTGCATAAGATACAGGTTCCAGCGCGTTGGCGTCTTTGAGCCGAGCATGGGGGTGAAGCCAAACAGGCGCAAGGCATTGCCCACCGGGCAGAAGCCCGTGAAGGCGACATTGATGGAGACGAGTCCCGTTGCGGCGACTCCTAAAATCCACAGCGGGTTCACAAACAGTGCCAGCGCTGTGCTAGCCAACAGAACCACTCCGGCGATCAGCCAGACGGTTCGTTCGATATACCATCGATCGATTGGGACGACATAAACACCGGAACGCAGTGCCATTTCGAGACTATAGCATCGAGTAAAAATCGAAACAAGGCTAGCCGAGGGAAAGTCAGTCGAAAAGCTCGGCGACGGGGATTTGAATCGAAGGATCGCTGGTTCTGAGAATTCCAGATGCGGCTTCGACCAGGCCGGCCTTGGTAGCGATGTAGCCCTTGCGCAGGCGGGGATTGATGATCCACACGTAAGGGACGCCAAAACGCAGGTAATCGTCGATCTTTTCCTGCATGTATTCCATGCTGTCGTCTTTAGACAGAATCTCGATGCAGAGATGGGGCGGGGCAGTGAAGATCTCTCCCTGGACTTGCGAGTTCTTGACGACCGTTACATCCGGAATCCGGAAGCGCGTCGGACTCACCTGCACACGCTGCTGGGCACCACCTCGATGCCAAGCTCTTTCGATCGGAGATCAAAGTAAACGATTAGCCGTCGTTGGATTCTTGCGTGCGTGCGTTCTCCTAAGTTCCGCTCCACAATCCTGCCGTCGAGATACTCGCGGTCAGGAGAGTAGCTGGTACTCAGGTAGTCTTCAGCGGAGACAAGAGTTGCCGCAGCCATACTTAGTCGATATCGAGGAGTTCGGAAACGGGGATTTGGATCGAAGGATCGCTGGTTCTGAGAATTCCCGATTCGGCTTCGAACAGGCCGGCTTTGGTAGCGATGTAGCCCTTGCGCAGGCGGGGATTGATGATCCAAACGTAGGCGACGCCGAAACGCAGGTAATCGTCGATCTTTTCCTGCATGTATTCCATGGCGTCGTCTTTGGAGAGAATTTCAATGCACAGATGGGGCGGGGCAGTGAAGATTTCTCCTTGGACCTGCGAAGACTTGACGACGGTTACATCTGGAATCCGGAAGCGGGTCGGACTGACTTGGACTCGCTGCTCAGGGAAGGCCTGGACCGGAAGCTGTTTGCGCCGGTCCCAAAACCAGCCAATCAAGTTTCGTTGAATCGCGCTATGCGTCTTCTCGCCCAAGTTCCGCTCCACAATCCTGCCGTCGAGATACTCGCGGTCAGGAGAGTAGCTGCTACTCAGGTAGTCTTCAACCGAGACAAGAGTTGCTGCTCCCATACCTGTGATCAGGATACCTCTATGGCGGCCCGAACGTCGACCGGACCAGTTCCAGGCCCTCCTCCTTATTGTGAATGCGCGCCTCCAATTGCGCGTCCTCGGCCACTTCCAGCATGCGCGAAAAGTCCGGCCCGGGCGCATAACCGGCGGCAATCAGATCGTCGCCTGTCACCAGCCGGGGTGGGCGCAGTTCCTCCGGAGCCGATTGTTCGAACCTAGCCTTGGCGAATTCATAATTCCCGAGATGCCCGTGACTCGATGAACAATCCAGCCGGTGCAGTTCCAGGTGCTCTTCAAACGCGGGCAGCCGCAGCATCCGCTTCAAAGTGCTTTCGCGCATTTGATGCACGTGTGAAAATCGCATGTGATTTGCGATCAGGGCGATCACCTGATCGGTCTCCGCATTGGAAAACCTCAGCCGGTTCAAAATGTCGCGCGCGATCCGCTCGCCCAGCTCGACATGGCCATCGAATCGGATTCGGTTGGCCACGCGAAACGTGCCGGGCTTGCCGACATCGTGCAACAAAACTCCCAGCGCCAGCGCGGGCGAGGGTTCGCGCAAGCCTTCCAGCATGATGAGCGTGTGCGTCCAGACGTCGCCCTCGGGATGGAACTCCGGCGGCTGTGCCACGCCCTTCATGGCAGCAATTTCCGGCAGAATATCGGCCAGGAGTCTGGAAATATCCAACAATTCGAACCCGCGGCGCGCGCCACCTTCGGTTAGGATCCGAACCAGTTCGTCGCGAATCCGTTCGGGCGAAACGCGCAGAATCTGAGCGTGCAGCTTCTGTATCGCAGCCAGAGTCGCGGGTTCGATTACGAACCCGAAGCGCGCAGCGAACCGCACGGCCCGCAGCATGCGCAGATGGTCCTCTTCAAAGCGCTGCTCCGGATTGCCGATGGCCCGGATGACGCCCGCGCGAAGATCGGGCAGGCCGTTGACGTAGTCCAAAACTTGGGAAGACCAGGGATCCAGGGAATAGGGGGAATTCAATACGGCTGGATCCAGCAGCAGCGCGTTGATGGTGAAGTCCCGCCGCAATACATCTTGTTTCGGGTCTGTTTCAAACACGACTCGCCCGGGATGCCGGCCGTCCGCATAGGAATGGTCGCTCCGGAACGTGGCAATTTCGATACCATCCACCAGTACCACGCCAAACTGGGCCCCCACCAACTGCGCCCGGGGAAATATCCGGAGCAGGTCTTCCGGACGGGCGTCAGTTGAGATATCATAGTCCGACGGTTCGCGCCCCAAGACCAGGTCGCGCACGCAGCCGCCGACCAGCCAAGCCTGGAAGCTGCGTGAGCGCAAGTCCGCCGCGATCTCGATTGCCCTCGTCCGGCTCATTGGGTTCGGCCCATACGATCATCGTAGGATAGAACATTCGGCTCAAGTAGAATAGTCATGGAACACGCCCAATAATGTCAACAGAAGCAGGCAAGTCGTCCTCAACCACCGCTAAGGTTGTGGTGGCTACCACCGTAGCTCTCTCCTTCATCAGCTTCTGGCGCGGCGCTTCCATCGTTCTCGCCGATCTGGCCTCCTCGGCTTTCTACGCGGGCGGCATTGCCGAAACCGCTGTCGGTCCCGCGGCCCCCTGGTTCGTGCTGGGGGTGATGCTGTTCAGCTTCGCCGTGCGTTCGGTGTACATGGAAAGCTGCAGCATGTTCGTGCGCGGCGGCGTGTACATCGTGGTGAAGGACAGCATGGGCCCGTTCGTGGCGCGTCTGTCGGTGTCCTCGCTGGTGTTCGATTATATTCTTACCGGCCCCATCAGCGTGGTCAGCGCGGGTCAGTATCTGGGCCATTTACTGGACGAGATCGCCAGGATGCTCGGCCAGTCGTTCGCGTTCAACATAAATTACTTCGCCGCATTCTTCGCCGTCATCGTTACGGTCTATTTTTGGTGGCAGAACACCAAGGGCATGCACGAGTCTAGCGGCAAGGCGCTGCGGATCATGCAAATTACCACCGTCATGGTGGTGGCGTTGGTGATCTGGTGCCCGTTGACCATCTTGCTCCGCGGACACATCACTTTTCCGCCGGCTCCGCTGCCCCGCAATCTGCAGTTCACCAATGAATCGCTCGGCTGGTTCAAGGGAACCATCTTCCCGGCCATCCCGATCATCGCTTTGATCATCGCGTTTGGACATTCGCTGCTGTCGATGAGCGGCTTCGAAACACTGGCGCAGGTCTATCGCGAGATCGCGTATCCGAAGATGAAGAATCTGAAGATCACCGCCAACATCGTCTGCTGGTATGCGGTGGTTTGTACGGGCGTCATCACGGTATTCGCGGGGATGATCATCAGCCCCTCCGACATCAAGAACCTGTTTTCGGACGACCTGCTGGGCGGTTTGGCAATGCGGCTGGCGGGTCCGGAACTGCTCAAGCTGGCGTTTCACATTTTCGTCGTCATCGTCGGTGTGCTGATTCTGTCGGGCGCGGTGAACACGTCCATTATCGGCGCCAATGGCGTGCTGAACCGGGTGGCCGAAGACGGCGTCCTGCTGGACTGGTTCCGCAGGCCCCACAAGCGCTTCGGTACCACCTATCGCATTGTCAACATGATCGTGCTGCTGCAGATCGCGACCATCGTGCTTAGCCGCGGCGATGTCTACTTGCTCGGAGAAGCGTACGCATTCGGCGTGGTCTGGAGCTTTTTCCTGAAATCGTTGGGAGTGCTGGTGCTGCGCTATCAACGGCACGATCAGGAGTACAAGTTCCCGTTCAACTTGCGGTTGAACGGAGTGGAGATTCCAGTGGGATTGGGCGCCACCACTCTGCTGCTCGGTTTCGTCGCCATCGCCAACTTATTTTCTAAAGAATACGCCACTATCTACGGCATCTCGTTTACCTTGGTGGTGTTTGTGATGTTCACCATCTCCGAGCACATTAACGCCAAGAAGCGCAAACTGACCGCGGAACACAAGACGCTGGAAGAGTTCAACCTGGATCATCAGCCGCAAGTGAATGCCGCCACTTTGCACGCGCGGGCCGGTTGCGTGCTGGTGGCGGTGCGCGATTATCACAACATGGAGCACTTGCGAAAGGTACTCCAAAAGGTGAACTTGCGCCGTAACGACATTGTTGTGATGACGGTCCGCACCATCTCGACGGGCGCCGGGGAGTACGATCTCGCCGACGATCAGATGTTCAGCGATTATGAGAAAGAGCTCTTCAGCCACGTAGTGGAAATGGCCGAGAAGGAAGGCAAGCCGGTGGAACTGCTGGAAGTCCCGGCGGTGAACCCGTTCGATGCCCTGGTCCAGACCGCCAGCCGGCTCAAAGCCTCGCGTTTAGTGACGGGCGTTTCCGAGCGGATGCCGTCGGAAGAGCTGGCGCGCCGCATCGGCCTGGCGTGGGAAAGCCAGCCGGAACCGCGTCATGCATTTTCGCTCGAGATCATCAGTAAAGATCGGCCCTCCACGTATGTGAACCTGGGCCCCCACCCTCCGCGCCTCTGGCCCGAAGACGTCGACCGTTTGCATGACCTGTGGCTGCGGCTGAGCGACGCCGAGACGGTTGGTTCCCGGCTGCACCACCGCGATATCGTTGGCCTGGCGCTGCGCCGCCTGGAAAAGGATCTGGCCGATGGCAAACGGGACGAGGTGATGGGCGATCTGGATCACGAGCTTCGCAAGGACTGAGACCCGCTGCCCAGCATTTTCTCATCGAAGGATGAGCCTGAAGGTCGATGGCGAGAGTTGATCGGTTTGGGGTCCTTTCTGTGATGTTTTGAGAGGGAAAAAGAACAATGGTCGGCGCGGTGGGAATGTGGGAAACGCGCCGCGTTTTCCAAGGGCGGTGGGCAGCGGTGGGAAACCGAGCGCAGCGCCCAGAGCGTGAGCGATGGCGGTTTTCCACGGCTGTCCATGGCCCGGCATTTCCACGGCGCTCGGTGCGCTCCGGTGGCCGGCTCAGGCGCTGAGCTTGGCGATGCGAGCCAGCAGCTGGCGCTTGGCGCGTTGCATGTCGAGCGCGGCTTCGGTATCGGATTGATGCTGGGCGAAGCCTTCGAGCTGGGCCAGGGTGACACCAGGACGTAGCAAGCTCTCGCAATGCGGGACTGTTTGGAGTAACTCGAAGGGAGTGGCCCAGCGCAGATAGATACGGCGGCGTTTGCCGTTGGGTTCGGTGAGGATCGACGGCACCGCGCAAGGCCGATGGAAGTTGACGTAAGGGTTGAGTTGCTCGCGGTGAAAGGTATCGACCGCCGCAGCGTGTTGCACCCCGATGTGGCCGAAGCCGAGATGTTTGCGAATGACCGCGCCGTTCTTGGCCTCCACTAATCCGTTGTCGCCGGAATGGTGGGCCCGCGACTTGGTCTGCTCGATCAACAGCTTGCTCAACAGCCGGGCCACGGTGTAGTTGATGAACTCGCTGCCGTTGTCGGAATGAAAGCCGCGAATCACAAACGGAAACTGCTGTAGCATCGTTTCGAGCAATGGAATCAGCCATAACTCCGAGATCTGCGGTGTGGCGGCAACGATCTCCCATTGCGTTACTTGGTCTACCGCGTTGATGGGATAGATGCCCTTGTGGCCATCCTGGTCGCCTTGGTGCACGGTGTCGATCCGCAGGTATCCGGGCAAGCCCTGCGGCTGCGGTCTGCGCCGTTCGCCAATGGGAATCACCATGGGCCGCGTCGGCTGATAGCTGGTGTTGCGCTTGCGATAGCCGGCCGAGTTTCGGAATCGGTAGATCTGCGCCACCGAGATCCGGGCTAGCCGCTGGTAGGCGAGTTG
Source organism: Bryobacterales bacterium (assembly GCA_963776805.1). GTDB lineage: Bacteria > Acidobacteriota > Terriglobia > Bryobacterales > Bryobacteraceae > Palsa-89. The sequence goes on along the minus strand of CAVZOD010000023.1, from coordinate 904,144 downwards.
GCCATAGTCGGCGTATTCGCGCTCCAGAATCCGCCGGGTCGCCGGACCGCTGAGATTCCCGTGCGCTTTGTCCACGTAGGCCAGCAAGCCCACGTCGGCCGCTGTGTAGCGCGTTGCAAACTTGGTGCGCTGATACTCGACCGCCTTCACTCGTCCTGTCTTGCGCTGCCCTGCGATCAACCGCGTCACCTGTGCCCGACGTAGTCCCGTCATTCGCCCCACGTATTGCCGCACCACCCCCTTGTCGGCACGGCCCAAGCTTGCGTACTGGTGCCGCACCAGCGTCCGCTCCACCCAGTTGTAGACCTCGGCCCGCTTCAAACCCGTAAACCGAACCTCTCCACTCCCCACCAGGAACCCCCGGATCTGCTCCAGGCTCACTGCTTCCGAATCGTCCATGCTGATGATCAATCCCCAGCATCCCGATCTCTCCCTCCTTCAGGCTCATCTTGTATGAGAATCCAGCCCCGCTTCAGGCTCATCTTGCATGAGACAAGAGTGCCCGGCGCGCGCTCTCATCTGTCTTGTATACTCGGATTTTCACTATGCGCGCACTCACACTTGCAACATTGGTTCTCGCGGCCGGCTCCCTTTGGGCCGCGCAAATTCCCCGCCAGTCGCCCGATTTCGAGGTCCAGCTCACCAACGGCAAGCAGATCAAGGTGAGCGACTACCGCGGCAAGGTTCTGTGCCTCACCTTTATCCTGACCACGTGCCCGCATTGCCAGCACACCACCGAACTGTGGGACAACATCTACCCGGCACTCGAGCCTAAAGGCTTTGCTGTGGTTGAGGCGGCTCTCAACGAAAATCCGAACATCGCCTCATTCGTTTCGCAATACAAGGTGCCGTTCCCAGTGGGCACGGCCGGAGTTCTCGCGGCGCTGGACTACATCCAGTGGCCGAAGGACAAGCGCCCGTTGGTTCCGTTTCTGGTGTTCATCGATCGCAGCGGCGTGATTCGCGCGCAATACACCGGCGTGGATGAAGCGTTCTTCGATGCGCAACAGGAGCAGCACATGCGCGAGGAAGCCGAGAAACTGCTGAACGAAGGCGGCGTCAAGCACAAGCCCGCCCACAAGACGCACGCCAGTTGACGAGCGCCAGATTGGTGCGAATCGTAGCCCATCGCGGCGCGTCATCCGAAGCGCCCGAGAATTCGCTCGCCGCGTTTGCGGCAGCCATTGAAATGGGCGCCGACATGATCGAATTCGATGTGCGCCGCGCGCGGGACGGCAGTCTGGTGATTTCGCACGATCGGGTTCGCGGACGCGGCCCCCGGCTCCCAACGCTCGAAGAAACGCTGCGGCTCACCCAAGGGCGGATTCAGCTCGACGTCGAGCTCAAGGAGCCGGGCTGTGAACGCGACGCCATCCATCTGCTGCTCCGCTATTTTCCTCTGGCCGATTTCTGTGTCACCTCGTTCCTGGCGCCCGCCTTGCGGGAAACTCGCGCCATCCATCCCGGAGTTCGAACCGGACTAATCTTTGCAACTTGGACCGCGCGCGTACGCGCTGCCTGCCAGAGCCCTGACATCGACGTGCTGGTGGCTCAATCGCGCTTGGCAGGCCGAGCCGAAAAGATCGGAAAGCCTTTGTTTGTGTGGACCGTGGACAGGCCGTCACGCACGCGCGCTCTGTTCGCCCGTCCGATGGTCGAAGCCATCGTCACCAACAAACCCCGCCAGGCTATCTTACTCCGTCAGGAATTCCTGGAGAATTGATCGTTCCTTCGCCTGCCTGCTATCCTTCTCGACAGCATGACTTCGATAGAAACCGCGCCTCTCGTTTTGGATGGAAAATGGGTGCGCGAGCAGATTTTCGCGGAGCTGAAACCGCGCGTTCAGAAGCTCACCGCGTCACGCCGGCCGCCGGGCTTGGCGGTCATTTTGGTGGGTAACGACCCCGGTTCCGAGGTTTATGTTCGCCTCAAAATCAAGACCTGCGGCGAACTGGGAATCTATAGCGAGAGGATCACCCGGCCGGATTCGGTGACCACGGGAGAACTGCTCGGGATCATCGAAGGGTTGAACCAGCGGCCGGAGATCGACGGCATTCTGGTCCAGACGCCGCTGCCGCCGCAGGTGGACAAGAACCTGGTGATGCGGGCGGTGAGGCCGGATAAAGACGTCGATGGATTTCATCCGCTGAACGTGGGGGCGCTGGTGGAAAACCTTCCGGGGCCGCGCGCGTGCACGCCAGTCGGCATCCTGGAAATGCTGCGCCGCTATGATATTCCGCTCGCCGGACGCCGCGCGGTGGTGGTGGGGCGCAGCGACATCGTTGGCAAGCCCATGGCGCTGCTGCTGCTGCACGCTGATGCCACTGTCACCATTTGTCATTCGAAAACATCGAATCTGGCGGAGGAATGCCGCCGGGCAGATATTCTGGTGGCGGCTATCGGCAAGGCGCATCTGATCACGCGCGACTTCATCAAGCCGGGCGCCGTTGTCATCGACGTGGGCATGTCTCGCAATCCGGGCGGTAAGCTGGCGGGCGACGTCGCTGATGACGCCAAGGCGCTTGCGAGCGCCTACACACCGGTGCCGGGCGGCGTGGGCCCGTTGACCATCGCCATGCTGATGTCGAACACCGTGGAGATCGCCGAAAAGCACCTATGCTCCGGGTAGGCCCGTGCTCAGAGTAGGATTGACAGGAGGTTTGGCGTCCGGCAAAAGTTTCGTTGGCCACGCGCTGGCCGATCTCGGCTGCTATCTCATTGAAGCCGACAAGCTGGGGCATGAGGTGATGATGCCGGGCGCCGAAGCCTACGACGCCATTGTGCGGGAGTTCGGCAGCGACATTCTGGATGCCGAAGGCCGCGTCAGCCGCCGCAAGCTGAGCGGCATCGTGTGGAACGACCCGGAACGCTTGGAAAAGCTCAGCAGTTTTGTCCATCCGCCCGTTCAGAAGCGCGAGGAAATTCGAATGGTGGAAATCCAGCGGACGGACCCGCGCGCCATCGTAGTTGTGGAAGCGGCCATTCTGGTTGAAACTGGTAGATATAAGAGTTTCGACCGTTTGATTGTCGTCACTTGCGACTCGGAACAACAAATGGAACGCGCCTTGGAGCGGGGTTCGTATAACAAAGAGGAGGTTCTCGCGCGTTTGAGCCGCCAGTTGCCTCTGGAAGAAAAGTTGCGGGTGGCCGATTACGTGATTGATACCTCCGGTTCAAAGGAAGCAACGCTCGAACAAGTGCGAACGGTGTACGGTAAGCTGCGGAGTTTAACAGTATGAAATTGCGGATTTTTGTGATTACGGCCCTGCTGGTGTGCACATTCCTGCTCGTCACCAGCAAGACGGATTGGGGACAGCGCCAGATTCTGAATCCGGTCGCGAGCACCGTGCCAATTTGGTCCGGCCCGTCGGCGGCGCATGCCACCGGTCTCAGCTCCGATGAGATAAACAACATCGACATCTACAAGTCGTCGCATCTGGCCACCGTGAACATCACCAGCACCGTCTATCGGCGGACCATCTTCATGGAGATCTATCCCTCCAAGGACCAGGGTTCGGGCTTTTTGATTAGTTCGGATGGCAAGATCCTAACCAACAACCACGTGGTTGCCGACGAGCGCCAGTTGGAAGTAACGCTGTCGGACCAATCCCGCTACAAGGCGCGGTTGTTGAGCCGCGATGAAGCGAACGACCTGGCGCTGCTGCAGATTACTCCGCGCGGCAAGCTGCCGACGCTCCGGCTGGGCGATTCCGACGGGCTGCAGGTGGGCCAGAAAGTGCTCGCCATCGGGAATCCTTTCGGACTGGAAGGCACGCTGACCACCGGCATCGTTAGTTCACTTGGGCGCAGCATTCGCGGCGAAAATGATCGGACGCTGGAAGGGCTGATCCAGACCGATGCCGCCATCAATCCGGGGAACAGCGGCGGTCCGCTGCTCGATTCATCCGGCAACGTGGTGGGAATCAATACCGCGATTTTGGGGCCGAACGGCGGGAACATCGGTATTGGGTTCGCCATGCCGATCAATCGCGCGAAATTGATGCTGGATGATTTTCAGGCTGGACGGAAGCGTCCCAAGTTAGGCGTGTCGGTGGTGCCGATCGCGGGCGACTATGCGGATGCGCTGCGGTTGCCGACGCAGGGCGGACTATTGATCCAGCAAGTGGACGCCGATTCGGCCGCTGCCCGCGCAGGGCTGCGGGGAGGGCGGCAAGAGGTGCAGATCGGCAACGCGGAGCTGCTGGTGGGCGGCGATCTCATCATGTCCATCGACGGCAAGCCCGTGGATCGCGACGATGCCATCAGCCGCGCGCTTGCCACCAAACGCACCGGCGATACTTTGGATCTGACTATCTTCCGCAACGGCAAGACCATGAATGTTCGCGTCCGCCTGGGTGACGAAGGCGCCATATAGCGACGCGCGCACTCCTGCGTGCCGTATCGACACTGGTGTCGATGCCAGGTAGTTTCACTTCGCTCCGTCGATCGGGCAACACTGATGTGCTATGCCGAGATAATCGCCTTGCGGACCGCATACAGCACGATTTCCGCCGTATTGTGAACCCCGAGTTTCTGCATCAGGTTCTGGCGGTGCGTCTCGATGGTGTAAGGGCTCACGTCGAGAATCGCTGCGGCTTCTTTGTTCGATTTCCCTTCGGCCAGCAACTGCAAAACCTCGCGCTCCCGTTCGGTCAGCAAGTCGTACGAATCCTGAACGTGCCGCTCCCGCATGAGCCGCACATAGTCCTCTAGCAGCGACTTTGCGATGGACGGCGAAAAGAAAGGCCTCCCCAGTGCGACCGAACGGATGGCGCGCTCCACATCATCGTCAGCGTTGTCTTTGAGCAGATAGCCGCGCGCGCCGGCATCCAGCGCCCGGACGATATAGCTCTCGTCCGTATACATGCTCAGGATGATGACGCCGATATTCTCGTTCTCACGAACGATCTGAGCCGTGGCATCCAGGCCATTCAGCAGCGGCATGCCGATATCCAGGATTACGATATTCGGTTGCAGCGTCTTAGCCAGCCGTACTGCCTCACGGCCGTCAGCCGCCTCGCCCACCACCTGCATGTCCTCCACGCGCTCAAGCAGAAGCTTCAATCCGGTCCGCACGATCCCGTGATCGTCCGCGATCAGAATCTGTATCACCATGAACCTCCGCTGGCGCTGGGCAGGGCAAACGAAATTCGACGCGGGTGCCTTTTCCGGGAGCCGATTCAATGCGAATGCTGCCGCCCACTTCGCGCACACGCTCCTCCATTCCAAGCAGCCCCAGCCCGATGCTTTTCTGCGCGGCCCGCTGGAAGCCGCGGCCGTCATCGACGATCCTGCCGGTTACCCAGCCGCGGGCGCTCTTCAGAGAAACTTCCACCCGATGAGCACCCGCATGCCGCGAGACATTCGTGAGCGCTTCCTGAACCAACCGATAGACGCACGTCCGGTGGACGTCGGGCAGCGTATCCACGGCCGGATCGATGTCGGAATTCATTTCGAAGCCGCTGGATCGTGCCACTTCCTTGAGCAGCCATGCCAGGGCCGGAGCCAATCCCAAATCATCCAGCATCGAAGGCCGCAACAGCATCGCGATATCCCGGACAATTCGCAACGTCTGCTCCACTGTTCCTTTGGCGCGCGCGATGCGCGAGGAGATTTCGCTCTCCGAGTCCCCGTGGATGCGCGCGACACTCGCGAGTTCCATGCGCAGTCCGGTCAGCATCTGGCCCACTTGATCGTGCAGTTCGCGCGAAAGATATTTTCGCTCATGCTCCTGGGCCGTGCGGATCTGGCCGGATAACAGCCTTAATTGCGATTCCGCCATCTGGGACTGGCGCTCCAGCGCCAGCATGCGCGCGAGCGTTCCACCGGCGATGACGAAGCCGAGCAGCAGCGCGATCCCGGTAGTCCAGCCCACCGACATCCGGAAGTCGCGGTCCGCCGTGGTGATCCGTTCCCGCTCCCGCACGAAGTTTTCGGTCACCAACTGCTCCACTTGTTCGGCCAGCGCGAAGATCTCCTGCCGGCGGCGAACGCGCTGGCGAAGCATCTCCGAGCGCTGCGCCCGCTTTTCCGCCGGGCTCCAGTCGAGAACCACTTCGGTTGGATCCCAATACGCCGTTAGTTCCTTGCGTAGTTGCTTCAAGGCCGCCTGTTGCTCGTTGTCCAGGCCCGATGCCTCCAGCGTTCCAAAACTCTCATCCGTGTTGGCCTGGATGGTCTTGAACTGATCGATATATTCTTTGGCGTGGGAAGAATCGGAATCAAGGAGGTAGTCGCGAGTGAGAATCGCGTTCAGGAAGACATTCGCCCGGATGGCGGCCAGCGCCTCGCCGGCTTGCATGTGAGCCCGTTGCAATGCCGCGACGCTTTCCTGAGAATTCCGGGCGCTCCACCAGATGGCAAAGGCGGAAGCGCCGATCACCAGCAACAGCGCCGCCAACCCCAAGGCCAACAGAATGGACCTGCGTGCCTGCATGGACTGTCCCACCCTCAGTATCACTCGAAACTCCGTTGCCGTGCGGTTTGCGCTTCCTTAAGCGTGCCATATCAGACGGCCGAATTGATCGGTCTACGGCACTTTTGGCGCCCGGCTGGTGTGTGCAAGGGATAACGTCCAACTAGCTGAAAACGTTAAGCTTAAGGTGCGCCGGATGGAGCGCTTCTACAGCATGGAACACTGGACCAGGCAGCGCCTTCAAAAGTTCGTCACGGACACCCTCCAAGGTGTGAAATTGATCGTAGTATCGAATCGCGAGCCTTACATTCATACGCGCGACTCCGGCGGTATCCGGTGCCAAACGCCCACTGGTGGCGTAACCGCTGCAATCGACCCCGTCCTGCGGGCCTCCGGAGGAGTCTGGGTGGCCCATGGCAGCGGCAATGGGGACCGGGACGTGGTGGATGCGCGGCAGCATGTTCGCGTCCCGCCGGAAGCTCCGTCCTACACGCTCCGGCGCGTTTGGCTTCCGAAGCGAATCGAGGAGGAATATTATTACGGGTTAGCCAACCAGGGGCTTTGGCCGCTATGCCATGCGGCTTTTCACCGGCCGCGCTTCAGCCAGAAAAACTGGGATAGCTACCGGACCGCGAACCAGCTCTTCGCCGAAGCAATCTTGGAAGAGGCCGGCGCTTCCCCGGCTCTGGTCTTCATCCAGGATTATCACCTGGGGCTTCTTCCCCGCATGCTCAAGATGAGCAATCCGAATTTGGTGGTCGCGCAGTTCTGGCACATCCCGTGGCCGAATCGCGAGACCTTCCGCGCGTTTCCCTGGAAGGACGAGCTGCTGGATGGCATGCTGGGAAACGACTTGCTAGGGTTCCATCTTCAGTACCACTGCACAAACTTCCTTGAAACCATTGAACAAAGCGTGGAAGCTCGAGTGGATCGCGAGCGGGGTTCGGTGGCTAGAAACGGGCACTCTACCTCAGTTCGTGCTTTTCCGATCAGCATCGACTATGACGAACATGTCCGGATGGCATCCAGCGCCGCAGTGGCTGCGGCCAGCTCCGATTGGTGGAGCGAGCTTGGACGCACACCTGAAATCCTGGGTATTGGGATCGACCGGATCGATTACACCAAAGGCATTCCCGACCGGCTCCAGGCGATCGACCGGTTGCTGGAAGAGCATCCCGACTACGTCGGGCGGCTGGTGTTTGTTCAAGTGGGCGTGCCCAGCAGAACCGCCATCTCTGATTATGGCGATCTGAACCAGGCTCTAGCGCAGCAAGTGGATGCGATGAACCAGAAGTGGGGGCATGGCGCCTGGAAGCCCGTGATTTTCGTGAAGCGCCACGTGGATGCGCAGGCGCTGGCGGCGCTGCACTTGATGGCGGACTTCTGCCTGGTCAGTTCGCTGCACGATGGTATGAATCTGGTTGCCAAGGAGTTTGTCGCCAGCCGCATCGATGGCGACGGTGTGCTGATCCTGAGTGCATTCACGGGTGCGGCGCGCGAGTTGATCGATGCACTCATTGTGAACCCGTTCGCGGTGGACGAAATGGCGGAGGCCATCCACCAGGCTGTGAACATGCCCGCCGCCGAACGCCGCCGGAGGATGAACAAAATGCGATCCGTCGTCGCTGCCAACAACATCTACCGCTGGGCCGGCGAAATCCTGCTGGCCCTCTCCGGCATAGACGTTGGCGCTGCCCAATACCGGCCGGTTTCCGCGCATGCGGATTTAGCGTTTGCGGGGGTGGCCTGATGAAGTATTGTCTTGCGGCGCTTCCCGAAATCGATCCAATCCTGCGTGCCGCTGGGCGCATCTTAATCGCTACCGATTTCGATGGCACGCTTTGTCCGATCGTAGATGTACCGTCTCAGGCATCTGTTGCTCCTGCAACGCTCGAGATCCTGCAGCAGGCCACGGATTGCAACCGGCTTACTCTGGCGGTGATCAGCGGCCGCGCCCTGGCAGATGTGCAGCGGCGCCTTCCGCTGGATATCACATTCGCGGGGAACCATGGCCTGGAAATTTCCGGGGGCGGAGTTGAATTTGAAAACGCCGAAGCGCGGCAACTTCGCCCAGTGCTGGCCGATGCCTGCGAAGTCCTGGGCGATGTTGTACGAGAATGGCCTGCGGCCTGGGTAGAGGATAAAGGATTGTCCGCGACACTGCATTTCCGCCAAGTTGACCAGCGGCGTCACAATTCCTTGCTGTTCGCGGCCCGGCATGCGCTCGGCGCCTTCGGCTCGCAACTCGCTCTGCGCGCCGGGAACCGGGCTCTCGAGATACGGCCCAGGGTGGAGTGGGACAAAGGCAGCGCGTTGCAATATATCTTGGAAAAAAGCGGCCCTTTCGACACGTGCATCAGCATCGGTGACGATCGCACGGATGAAACCATGTTCCGCGCCAATCGCGGCCAACTGAACATCCGCGTGGGGTGCGTCTCAGGATCGGCCGCCACGCACTACCTGTCGGACTCCGCCGAAGTGGCGCTTTTCCTTTCTCACGTGATCGACGTCTGCAACTCGGAAGCTCTTCCGCGGCGGAGCAGGTGCGTGTACACGGTGTCGGCGCCCGGCGGCGACTAGTCCGTGACGATGGCGGAAAAGGACCAGGGCGGACCCGATGTCGACCAGTTCCTGCGCGATCAGATTGACACGGTTCCCCACCTGGAGGCCCTTTTGCTGCTCTGGAATAGCCGCCCCAAAGAATGGTCCGTGGAGGACATGGCGAAGGGACTCTTCCTGTCTCCCGAAGCGGCCAAAGAGATCTTGGAGGACTTGGTCCGCCAGCGCCTCATCGCGCACATTTCTGGGACCTACGAAGCTTTCCGCTACGAGCCGCAGCAGGACAAAGATGAACTCATCGCCGCCGTTGATTCCGCTTACCGCAAAGAACTGATCCGCATTTCCAGATTGATTCACTCCAAGCCCTCGGCGGCGGTCCGGGAGTTCGCCCGTGCTTTCCGCATCAAAAAGGATCGCGACTAATGGGTCCCGCTGTCTATATCCTCGGCGCCTTAATCAGCCTGTGCTGTGGCATCCTGCTCCTGAGGAGCTACGGTCAGGTACGGAAGAGGCTACTGCTATGGAGCGGGCTTTGCTTTGTGGGCCTGGCGATTTCGAATCTGTTAATCTTCGTGGATCTGGTGATTTTCCCGGACACGAACCTGTACCCATTGCGGCTGGGCATCGCGGCGGCATCCCTGCTTCTTCTGCTCTACGGCTTGATATGGGAAAGCGAGTGAAGAAATGATCGAAGGTTTCCTGCTGGGAGTGATCGCCACCTCTTCCATCATCGCCGGCATTTTCTTCCTGAAGTTCTGGCGGAAAACCGGTGACTCGTTTTTTCTCGCGTTCGCCGCCTCCTTCCTCATTGAGGGATTGAACCGGTGCGGAGTGATGTTGCTCGAAAAGCCGAACGAAGGGAATCCCTGGATATACCTGGTGCGGCTGCTGTCGTTCCTGTTGATTCTCGTTGCGATTCTCAGAAAGAATTACGGCCGCCAATAACTCATTCGTTCGCCCGGAACGCATAGCGAAAGCTGTTGGACGCCAATTCCTGGGCGGGTAATCCAAAAGTTTTCTCCGCCAGTTCGTATTCCCGTGTGAGCGTGGTGTGAAAAAACGCCGGATCGTCGGTATGGATGGTAATGGGCACCCCAGCGTCGTAGAGCGCACGCACCGGATGCTCTTCCAAAGACGCCACGGCGCCGGTGCAAAGATTGCTCGAAATGCAGACCTCGAGCGGAACGTTGTCCTCGCGAAGTTGCGCCATAAGCGCCGGATCCCCGGCTGCCGCGATGCCGTGCCCGATGCGCTCCGCCCCGATCGCCAGCGCACCCAAGACGGATTCCGGCCCCGCCGTTTCTCCAGCGTGACACACCAGATGCAGCCCGCCGTCGCGCGCATAAGCGAACACATCGCGGAACCAATGCGCCGGCCCCCGCACTTCATCGCCGCCGATCCCATACGCGACAACTCCGTCCCCGCGCCGCGAAACGGCGAACTCGGCTACTTCCATGCCTTTTTCGGGACCGAATTGCCGGATCGCATCCAAGATCCAAAATGTACGAATCGAAGAACGTTGGGATTCGCGCCACACTGCGTCGTAAACCGCCGCCAGATCCTGCTGCTTCCACAGCACCACGCCGGCCGACAAAGTAATCTCGGCGTAAGTCACGCCCTGGCCCGCGAGCGAATCGAGTAAGTGGCGCGCTGCCAAGGCGTAATCCGCCGGCTTTTCGAGTTTCTTGCTAACCCAGATGTAACCCTGCAGGAACTGCGGGAACGAGGTGCACGTCAAGTAGCCCTCAATTTCTTCGCGCGTGAGCGAAGGATCGATCGCCATCAGCGTTTCCGGACCAATGGATCCTTCCAGATGTACGTGCAACTCCGCTTTCTTCATAAGGGAAATTGGTTCCTAACTCCTGCCCAGTTACAACCCTCTGCCATAATAGCTGTGCATGACTCCGCAAGAACTCGAAGCCATCCTCAACGGCACGCACGGCGATCCGTTTGCCGTACTGGGCCCTCATCAGGTGGCGGATGGCTGGGAAGTGCGCGCGTTCCTTCCGCAGGCCATGGATGCCGTGGTGGTTGCGAAAGACGCCTCCCATCCCATGCGCAAGACGCGCTCCGAAGGATTCTTTGTTGCCGCGCTGCCGCACGATCCGGGAAATTACAAGCTGCATCTGACGCTCTGGAACGGCGAGCACGCCGACGCAGAGGATCCTTACCGATTTCCCCGGCTGATCTCCGATTTCGACCTGCACATCCACGGCGAGGGAACGCAGTATGAGAGCTATCGCACCATGGGCGCGCACCCGGTGGAATGCCTGGGTGTCCAGGGCGTGCGTTTCGCGGTCTGGGCGCCGAATGCCGAAGTAGTCAGCGTAGTCGGCGACTTTAACGATTGGGACGAGCGCCGGCATCCCATGCGGCTGCGCACGGGCGGAGTATGGGAAGTTTTCCTTCCGGGCGTTGGCACGGGCACCAATTACAAGTTTTCAGTACGTGCGCCTGCGCGCGGCTTTCGCCAGCAAAAAGCCGATCCCTACGGCTTCGCCATGGAAGTGCCGCCGCAGTCGGCCTCCATTGTTTGCGACCTCAATACATATCAATGGAACGATCAGCAGTGGATGGACGCGCGCGCTCACAAAGACCACCTCAAAGAGCCGATCTCCATCTATGAAGTGCATCTCGGCTCGTGGCTGCGCGGACCGCACAATTCGTATTTAAGCTATCGCGAGCTGGCCGACAAGCTGGTGGAATATGCCGTTCGCATGGGCTACACGCACCTGGAACTGCTGCCCGTGATGGAGCATCCGTTCTCCGGTTCGTGGGGCTATCAAGTTGTCGGATACTATGCGCCGACGTCGCGCTTCGGTACGCCGCAGGATTTTATGTATTTCGTCGACCGCTGCCATCAGGCCGGGATCGGCGTGCTGGTGGATTGGGTGCCGGGACATTTCCCTAAAGACGCGCATGGGCTAGCGCATTTCGATGGGACTGCGCTCTATGAACACGCCGATCCCCGCAAAGGCGAGCATCGCGAATGGGGAACGCTCATTTTCAATTACGGACGCAATGAAGTGCGCACGTTTTTGATATCGAACGCGCTGTTCTGGTTGAAGGTGTATCACATCGACGGGCTGCGCGTGGATGCGGTGGCGTCCATGCTGTACCTGGATTATTCGCGCAAGCCCGGCGAGTGGATTCCCAATATGTACGGAGGCAACGAAAACCTGGAGGCCGTTGATTTTCTGCGGCGCTTCAACGAACTGGCTCACCAGGTGCCCGGCGCGATGACCGCCGCGGAAGAGTCCACCGCGTTCACCGGTGTCTCACGGCCCACCTATCTCAACGGCCTGGGCTTCACCATGAAGTGGAACATGGGCTGGATGCACGACATGCTGAATTATTTCTCCAACGATCCGGTGCATCGCAAGTATCATCACAACAACATCACCTTCAGCATGCTCTACGCTTTCACGGAAAATTTCATTCTTCCGATTTCCCATGACGAAGTGGTGCATGGCAAGGGCGCCCTGCTCAGCAAAATGCCCGGCGACATGTGGCAGAAGTTTGCAAACGTGCGCGCGTTTTTGGCGTACATGTACACACACCCTGGCAAGAAGCTGCTGTTCATGGGCTCGGAAATCGGCGTGTGGGATGAATGGTACAGCGAGACAGGTTTGCCTTGGGAAATTCTGCATTACGATTTTCATCGCAAGCTGCAGGCCTTCGTCTCCGAGCTGAACCGCATTTACCGCGCGTATCCCGCCCTATACGAAGTGGATTTTCATTGGTCCGGTTTCGAGTGGGTGGATTTCCGCGACGTAGATGGTTCCACCATTTCTTTCATCCGGCGTCCGCAATCGGGCAAGCCTTTCGTGCTGGTCGTGTGCAACTTTACTCCCGTGCCGCGCCTGCACTATCGCGTCGGAGTTCCCGATCCCGGCGTCTATCGCGAGATTCTGAACGGCGATTCCGAGCATTGGGGCGGCAGCAATTTGGGCAACGGGGGCTATGTGGGCTCGGAGCCGATTTCTTACAACGGCCACTATCACAGCCTCTCGATTACGCTTCCTCCGCTCGCGGTGGTGGTGTTCGAATCGCCGCAGTCGTAATTTGCCCAGTCGCGGTTCGATTGCCCGAAGGGCCAAATTCCTTCGGAACCGCCGCCGTTTCCATACGTCAAACAGCAACGAGATAATTGGGCTAATAGAGAGGCGGCCGAATGCGCGACTTTATCAGCGACTTCAAGCATTCCATCCGAATGTTCCGAAACAGCCCGGGCTTTACGGCCACGGCCGTGGCGGCTTTGGCGCTGGGGATTGCGGCGACCACTGCGATTTTTTCGATCGTCAACGCGGTGCTGCTCAGGCCGCTGCCGGTGCGCGATCCGGACCGGTTCGTGCTGGCGATGTCTAGGACCGTAGATCAGAAGGGCGAGATCGGAGCCTACACGGCGGCATCGCCCGTGAAGTATGCGTACTATCGGGCGCAATCGAGCGTTCTGGAAGATGTTTCCGCCTTTGGCGGGGCCCTGATGAATTACACGGGCGGGGACGTGGCGGAGCAGTTGTCCGGCGCGCGGGCATCCGCCGATGTCTTCAAAGCTTTTGGAATTCCCATTTTGCGCGGGCGGACTTTTACGCCAGCCGAGGATTCGCCAAACGGGCCGCGGGTGGTGTTAATCAGCCAGCAATTATGGGCCAACCGGTTCGCCAGCGATCCCAAGATTTTGGGCAAGACTATTTCGCTCAATGGCGATCCGTACACCATCATCGGAGTGGTGGCGTACAATTCCGCGTGGCTGGAATGGGGACCCGCGCCGGCGGTGTTTGTGCCGTTTCAACTCGACCCGAATAGCAGCGATGTGGGAAACTACTTCGAAGTGCTGGCGCGCTTGAAGCCTGGAATCACGCTGGAGCAGGCCAGAGCGGAGTTGCAAGCATCCACGCCCGCGCTCAGGGCGAAGTTCCCAACGGCGATTGGTCCGAAGGACACTTTTAGCGTCGAAACGTTTAAGGAGTCTTTAATCGGCAACACGCGTCCGCTGCTGTGGGTGATGCTAGGCGCGGTGTGCCTGGTGCTGCTGATCGCATGCGCGAACGTCGCGAACCTGTTGCTGGTGCGGGCGACGGGGCGAAGACGCGAGATCGCGATTCGTACGGCCATCGGAGCCGGGCGCGGGCGGATCATCCGGCAATTGCTGACCGAAAGCGTACTGCTTTCCCTTGCAGGCGGCATTCTGGGACTCGCGCTGGGATTCGCGGGCATTCGGGCGCTCCTTGCGGTGAATACGGCGGGGCTGCCGCGCGTGGGCGTGGATGGAGTGGCGCTATGGATGGACTGGCGCCTGGCGGCGTTCGCTCTGGGGATCTCGCTCGCCACCGGCATTATTTTCGGACTGTTTCCGGCTTTGCAGGGATCGCGGGCCGATCTGAACGAGGCGCTCAAGGAGAGCAGCGGAAGGTCGGGGACTGGGTTCCATCAGAATAAAGCTCGCGCGGCGCTGGTGATGAGCGAAGTGGGACTCGCGGTGGTGCTGTTGGTGGGTGCGGCCTTGCTGATTCGCACGTTCGTGGCCCTGTACGCGGTGGCGCCCGGTTTTAGCGCGAACAACGTGCTGACCATGCGGACCTTGATGACCGGACCGAAGTTCCAGAAGACGGCGGGTGTGTCGGAGGCGGTTCGCGATGCAGTGGAACGGATTCGTGCCGTGCCTGGCGTTTTGGAAGCTACCGCCACGTATTTTATCCCGCTGCAAGTGGGCGCCGGTCTGCCGTTCAATATTATCGGCCGGCCACCGGTGCAGGGGCCTTTCAGCGGTAACGGCGCCTGGTCGGCGGTTTCGCCGGGTTTTTTCGAAGTCTTTAAAATCCCCGTGACTCGCGGGCGCACGTTCACCGATCGCGACGACGGGAAATCGGAGCCCGTAGCGATCATCAATGAGGCGATGGCCAAACAGTTTTGGAAGAATGACGATCCGCTGAAGGATCGCATCGCGATCGGCCGCGGAATTTTGCGGGAGCTGAAGGACGAGCCGGTGCGCCAGATCATCGGCATCGTGGGCGATGTACACGACGGGTCTTTGAACACGGATCCCAAGCCGACGATGTATGTCCCGCAAGCGCAATTGCCCGACGCGGCAAACGCATTTTTCGTGGGGTTGATTCCGATGTCGTGGGTGGCGCGGACCCAGGGCGACCCGCATCGCCTGGCCGGGCCAATTGAGGAGGCGCTGCGCCAGTCCACCGGGCTGCCGGTAACGCAAGTGCGCTCGATGGATGAAGTGGTATCGCTTTCCACCGCGCGCCAGCGATTCAACATGCTGCTGATGACGGTGTTCGGGGCAATGGCGCTGCTGCTGGCGGCGATCGGGATCTATGGACTGATGGCGTACAGCGTGGCGCAGCGGACCCAGGAGATCGGCATTCGCTTGGCGCTCGGCGCCGACGGGAGCCAGGTGCGCAACATGGTGGTCCAGCAGGGAATGCGATTGGCGCTCGCGGGCGTCGCGGTTGGGTTGGCGGCCGCGTGGGCGCTGGCGCGATTGATTGCGAGCCTTTTGTTCGGCGTCAAGGCTCGCGATCCGCTAGTGTTCATCGCGGTCCCGCTGGTGCTGGCGCTGGTGGCCCTGATTGCGGTGTGGCTGCCGGCGAATCGCGCCGCGCGGGTGAGCCCGGTAGAATCGCTGCGCTACGAATAGCGCCGGGCGGCGAGGGCTGCGGTCACGGGTCGGCCGCGCAATCAGGCGCTGGCAGGTGTTTAGACAAAGCCGCCGAGGAGTTGGGCCTGTACTATCTAGGCTTCGGCTTCCACAGCTTCCGGCGTGAAGCGGTCACCGCTCTGGCGCAGGAGATCGGGTCGCCGCAGACCATGAACGCCGCAGGACACTCCAAGGCCGGCATGACCATGCTTACACCATCGACGAGGTTGACCAGCAAGCCGCTGGAATCCGGCACTTCCAGCAGCGGGTTCGCCAGACGATCCGGCGTGAGTTTCCGGCAAGGCTGCGTGAAGGTGGGTGATATCGGAAGCCGGAATCAGGATTATCGGCGCTGTGAGGGACGGCTCTTAGGCTTCGTGTACGTGGTGAGGATGGAGTCCATATCGTCGCCGACGCCGTAGCCGCACTTGTGGCTGATGCTGCGGACCCGATCCAGTCGGGCGATTAGTGCGTCGCGAGTGTCGGTCGGCAATGTGTTCGCGGTCGCCGCAGCCTGCTCAAACATTCGCACCAGCGCATTGAAGTAGCTTTCATCTTGATAGCCGAGGTCGCTCGCAAAACCGGATGCCTGCTCGCAATAGAAGACCATCAGCTCGGCTAGGCCGGCGGGGTCGCCGACGGCCTTCTTGTAATTGGAAATAGCTTGCTTTGCCTTCAGAACGGACGGAGCCTGCCTGCTGAAGGCGTCCGGCCAAAGCCAACGATCAATTGTTTCTTTGTAGGGACGAAGCAAATCCTCGCCCAAGCCGAAGCGGGCATGCAGAAACATTTGATTGTCCTTGTGGGCGCCGTAGAGATCCTGGATCAAGCCCAGCAAGGCTGGTCGATCAAAACTCGTGAGCTTAGCCTTGACATCGGTCCACCTCGGTTGTGATTTCGACTGACCTTGGTTCATATGGAATGCTCGCACGAACTCAGAACAGGCAACCCCGAGCCACCCAGTAATGCCAGTCGCCGATGGCTTCCGCGGTGGATTCGTCGGGATCGATGGCGGCCAGTTGGGAAAGAGGGACAGCCATCTTGCGACCTCGCCATTGGATCTGGACGAGCATGTCGTTCTCGCAGACTTCCTCCTTGGCGAGGCGACGCACTTCGACGGTCTCTCCTTTCCGCAGTGGAGAAGTCGCTTGGGAGCGGACGCAGCGGGCGGTGAAAGGAAACTTCAGTTTGCTTTCCAGATAGTAATACCAACTCATCGCTTGCTCTTCCGGCCGCGCATCGACGATCGCCTCGTTGTGGATGCGGTCTTCGCGGATCGGGTCTTTCTTGGGCTTCTTCACGGCTTCGGTTTTTTCACAGCTTGGCTGCCAGGATGCGGCGCACCGAGGTGCGGCCGATGCGCAACCGGCGGGCGATTTCTGCTTTGGGGACGCCGGCGCGATACAGCTTCCGAATCTCGGTGGCCTGCAGGCCCGCAGTCATCGGCCGGCCGAGTTGTTTACCGTTCTGCCGTGCGTGAGCCAAGCCAGCCCGAGTTCGTTCGCGCAGGATTTCCCTTTCGAACTCGGCGAAGATCGCCAATAGGCCGGCCATCGCGCGACCCGCCGGAGTTGTGAGATCGAGCGCTTCTGTCAGCGATACGAAACCGACACCGAGATGGTCCAGTTCCTGGAGTGTTGCGAGCAGGTCCGCCACCGACCGCCCCCAGCGATCGAGCCGCCACACCAGCACGACGTCGATCTCTCGGCGGCGCGCCGCTTTCATCAGTTGCTCGCGGGCGTGTCGCTCGATCGCTCCGGAGCCGACCTCCCGGATCTGCATAGTAAGAGTCCAGCCCCGCCGCGCAGCATACTCCCGCAGCGCGCGCGTCTGCATCGGGAGTGTCTGCTGATCATTGGTGGACACGCGGGCGTACAGACCGGCGCGCAACATTTTCGCCGGTCTTCGTGACTGGCCAAAAACGTTATCGGATTTCGCCCTTGGGAAGGCCCGTTTGGCGGCCATTTCAAAATGTCACCCAACCATGGCCGCAGACGATCCTTTTCGGCCAGAGCAGATCCATCATATTACGCGGCTGTGGGCGTCGCCAGCCGCACCAACGTCTCGCGGTAATTCCAAGGCATCCATTCCGAAGGCTTCTGTTTCAACTCCTCGGCATGCCTCTGCAACTCCGTGAGGTAGTCGAACGGATTGGCTCCGTTCAGCTCGCAGGTGTGGATCAGACTCATGAACAGATCGCCGACTCCGGCGCCGTTCAGCGTCTTGTAGAAGAGTGCATTCTTGCGGTTCAAGATGGCTTTCTTCAAGGCACGTTCCACGATGTTGTTATCGATCGGCGCGCCAGCTTGCCTGAGGAACAGCGTCAGCTTCAGCCAGTGATTCAGTAAATAGGAGATCGCTTTGCCCAGCCCGGAGTTCGGTTCTGTCTTGTGCTCCGCCAACTGCGCCTCCATCCACTCATGCAGCCCTTTCATCAACGGCCCGCTGCGCTCCTGATGGAAGCGCAGCCGTTGTTCCGCCGACATTGCCCGCTCTCGCGCTTGTGCGTCGTGATGATAAACGTCGCGCAGCGTCTCCAACACATAACGGCATTCTTCCGGAAAGTTGTCCGCCACCTCCACAACCTGCCGCCTTCCATGCGCGAGGCAGTTCGCCTGCAGGGGCTCGACGCCTGCCACCTTCGGAGAGTTGCGTGATAACGCATCGCTCATCTGAATCGGCGCCGGCAGTTCGCGTGCTCGCTGCTTCAGCACCTCGGCGAGGTTCTCACCCGCATGTTTCCATCCTGTGAAGAACAGAGCGACGGTCCAGGCGCCCACCATCGATACAATGCCGCTGGTGAACGTCCCCGTCCGCTTGTCGCCCGGCTCGCGTGCCAGGCGCAGAATCCGCATGCCGGTATCGTCGTTGTGCATCACGCTGCCCTGCGCCGCCTGGCGGATCAACTCTACCAGCACCGGCCAAAGCAGTTTCGCGGCGGCAGCCATCAGATCCCACTGCGTCGTCGCCGGCAGTGGCATCCCCAGATGTTCCTGCAGTCCTTCCAACCGATTGAATGGCACTCCGGTACCGTACTTCAACAGGGCGATCATCGCCACGGCGGTCTCATCGTACTTGTCTGCTCCCGCGCTTTCCGGCTCCTCAGCGGTGAAGACCTCCCCGCAGGCATTGCATCGCAGTCGCTCCATCTGGAATACCGTTGCTTCCAATGGCGCGTGTCCCACAAACCTCACCAGCGTGGCTGGCTCTTTCAGGCAATACACTTTTCCCCGGCGACACTCTGGGCAAAGATCGCCGGAATGGAGCGTGGCGTGTGCGACGGCAACTTTATTAGCACCGGTAAACGCCGCGGCCCCCTTGCGCCCATGACCGGCCGGCGCCGATTCGCCGGCCTCCGGTTTGCCTGTTGCATCCGGCAGAACGGCGCTGGTTTTCTCCGTATTCCGTTTTCGCACCAGTCTCTCTGCCATGGCATGGAGCGCCGTTTTGAGCTTCTGGCCTTCGGATTCGCTTAGCGGGGCGCGCGTGCTGCGATCGATAATCTGGTCCAGTTCGTCCAGGTTCACGTCGATCCGTCGCTTCATCGTCATATCCGGGTGAGGTGTTCACGGAAACGAGGTGTCAAGGGCAGGCCGAGAATTTCCTTGATCGGGCGGTTGGGCTTATTGGTCTGATCGTTCTTGCCGCGCCCGGTGGTGTGGCCGAGCAGGCGCCAGTTCGCCGCGCGGTAACAGGTCCCGCGAAAACGGCCGGGATCGATGAAAGTTTCCGCGAAGTAAATCGGGTGGCTGTACATCCGGTCCCAATCGTCTGAGAGGACCGCGGCCATACGGCCGAGAAGGTGCGATGCCAGATGCGGAACGCGTACCCAGGGCAGAATCAGAAACCGCGTGTTATAGGCGATGAAGCGGATGTTGCGCCGCCGCGCTTCCGCGCTCCAGCCGATGTAGCGGTCCCGGCTGCCCAGATGACGCGGCGCGGAACTCCACGCCAGGCACGCGATAGGACGGCCTTGCGCCCAGGCCAGATATTTCAAGTGCTCCCCGACTGGTTGTTCGTACTTTAAGTAATGATGCTGCTCCATCAGACTGTTGAACAGTGGCTCGTCGCCCGTTCGCCGCACCTGTTGCAGTTCGATTGGTTGGAGTTCCTTGAGTGCACTGGCGATCGGCGTCGTGTCGATCAGCATCGGCGCGGGGTGGGCACGCCGGACGAAGGGGTTGAGCGTTTGGAACCGGATGGGCGGTAATTCGATCTCGCCGGCCCGGTGTAGCATGAGCAACAAGCCGCGGCAGACCATATCGCGTAACGCGCCATTGGCCTGTTTCCACTGCCATGCTTCGCAGAGCTTCTCTGAAAGTCTGCGCCGGCTTGCTCCTGGATTTTCGGCAATCAACTGGCGAATCGAAGCGACATCGTCGGCTGTAACTACCCGCCCTCGATATCTCCACTCCGATGCCATCTGCCGTCAGTGTGGCAGAGTCGAAAACGGAACGCAAGTGTTTTTTGCAATTTCTAGGAGTTCACCGGCCGCCACGCCGGCGGGGCTTCCGCATCGGGATTGCCGGCAGCGAGCAGGAGCTGAGCCTGATGCGCTCGCAGCGTCCGTGCCGCTTCCGTCCCGGTTGGCCACCATTTGAAACGTCCCTTGGACAAGCGCTTGGTGGCCAGCCAGAACCCCTGGCCATCGTACTGCAAGACTCGGATGGCCGTGCCACGCCGCGTCCGGAAGATAAATAGGTAACCGGAAAATGGATCCGCGTTCAGCTTTTCCCGGCACAGCTGGGCGATGGCGTCGATACCCTTTCTTCCATCGATCGCCTCGACCGCAACCAGAATTCGTATCTGGGCAGCGATCTGAATCATCCTTCCATTTCCCGCCAAGCGCGCAGCAAACTTACCCAATCGGGCGGCGCCGACGCCTTCCACTGGATGTGCATTTTGTGGCCACTGGGACATTCGAAATCGATCGCATACTCCGCCAACGGTACGGCATGTGGCGCGGTCAGTTCGACAAATGTCGGCTTGCTTGCCTTGCGTCGGAGCGCGGGAACTCCGCCGAGCCGCCTCTTCAGTCCCATGTAGTCCAGCCGCAATGGGTGCGCGACGGGATGTATGCCATGCTGTCGGGCTAACTCGACCGCAGCCTGCCACAGTGGCTCTGGCAGCTTCGTCCGATGCGGCTGGGTGCTGCGAAATTGATCCAACTGGCGCTGCAATTGTACGATCGCCTCAGGGATCGGTGGTGTGCTCTTCCGGTTCACGATCAGGCGCCTCCGGCGCCTGACTGAACTTAACAGGACGGCCTACACGGCGTCACGCACGCTTACCGGAAACTCACGATCCGGCGAACGCGTTTTTTGCAGCGAAAGGGACAGAACGGGCCAAGAAGTCGGGCGACGAAGAAGATATCGTGACGCTTACCTTGTTGAATCTAAGTGGTGGGCCCGACAGAACTCGAATCTGTGACCTCTACCGTGTCAAGGTAGCGCTCTAACCAACTGAGCTACGGGCCCGGAGAACAGCAAAGGAAGGCACTTCCAATATAACATTCCTTGGAATTCTTGAATCACTGAATTGGTGCCCACGCCTGCCCTCCCTCCCGTCTTTCCCCTGTACCAGGCGCCCGATTCTGCCGATAGCTGTAAAGGTATGCTCCGTCTTCGCTCCTCTCTCGCTCTAGCGGTTCTGCTTGCTCCCGTCATCGCGCGCGGCCAGTCCGAGCCCGCACTGTGGCGATTCGTTTACCCGAATGCCCAAAGCGTGATCAGCATCGATTGGGCGCGCATCCGGCAGTCGCAGGCAGGCGCGCTGATTCGCGAGAAGTGGCTGAAGTCGAATGACGCGCCAGCCATACCGGGCATGGAACTGCTGAACGATATCGATCGCGTCCTGATTTCGTCGCCCGCCAAGTCCCCGGGCGATTCCGCGGACGCGTCCATTCTTATCGCCCTCCATGGACATTTCGACGCGGCCCAGGTGCACCAGCTCTTCGCTCTCTATGGCACCAAGCCGCAGTCCTACAATGCCTTCCAGGTCTACCGGCCGCAGGGCAAGGATGCCACGAACACGGCCTGGGTTCTGTTCGATGCCGAGACAATCCTGTACGGAGATGCGCCGTCCGTGTTCTCCGCGCTCGACCGCAGCCGGTTTTCGTCGCCTCCGCTTGAGACCGGTTCGGTGGTGGCGCGCGCAACCGAGCTGGATGCGAACTACGAATTCTGGATGATCCTGGACGCGGCGGAAATGCTGTCGAACGATCGCATCGCGGCCCTGGTTCGGGGCGGCGATTGGGGCGCGGAGGCGCAGGGCTTCGAAGCCGGCGTCAACCTGCGCGACGGCCTGGAGGCGGATATTACCGTGCATTTCCCCTCCGACGACACGGCCAAGCGCGTCACCACCGAACTGACGCGCACCATCAATCAGGCAGTAAGGGACAAGAGCACGAACGCGCAAGTCCAGGACATCGCGAGAAAGCTGAAGTTCACTTTGGATGGTTCCACCACCAAGATCAGCTTGCGCCTGAACGAGCAGGATCTGGAGAAAGGCGCCCAAGCGTTTGCGGCGGGGCTGAAAGCCGGGGAGCGCGCGGCCGGGAAGGCAAATCCAGCGGCTGTGGCAAATGCTGCCCAGCCTGAGCCAGTCCCGTCCGCACCCAAAATGATTCGCATCGAGGGGCTGGACAACGGCCCCGTCGAGATCCCTTATCCAGATCCGCAGCAATAGCGACATTCCGCGTTTGCGCCGCATCTCGCGCCCAGTTACGCTAGTATCTGTCGTATGGCCAAAGGTAAACGCCAGCTTGTAGAAGTCCGCTGTCCCTGCTGTGAAGCGATGCTTCAGATCGACCCGGATCTCAAAGCGGTGATCAGCTTCGAAGAGCACAAGAAACCGCCGGCCATCGAAGATATTGGCGCCGCGGTCCAGAAGCTGAAGGGCGAAGAGGCGCGCCGCGACGAAGTGTTTCAGAAGTCGTTTGAACAGCACAAAGGCCATCAGAAGGTGCTGGAGCGTAAGTTCGACGAATTGCTGAAACAAGCCAAAGAGAAGCCCGACGCGCCGCAACCCAAAAGGCCGTTCGATTTCGACTAGCCCCGGCTTAAGGCCCGCCGCGCTCGATTAGGACTGGTTACAGCAGCGGTACTACAGGAAAACACTAGCTCAGCTCAGGTAAGCACCAGGGTCCCCATACAGCATCTCCCCCTGGTATCAATCCCCTGTTGGCTGCATACTAACCTCGTTAGTAAATCAGGCGGTGAATAAAAAATGCGAAAACGGCTACTGGTAGCTTTGGTTTTTGGCGCGGCGGGTCTTGTGGTCGCGCTCCCGATCGCGGACCGGTTTGGATTCGGGCCCGTTCCGGCCCTTCTCGGATGCGGCGCCGCCGGCGCCTGCCTTGGCTACGCCATCAGCATCTTCTTGGATATCTTCGTCACCAACAGCCACACCAGCGAAATCGAAAATTAGTCGTCTCTTAAAAGCGCAAAGGGTGCGGCGCGCACCACCATGCAGGGCAGGAAACGCTTCGCGCCGCGCTCCGTTTTGCGCGAGTTCCTCAGAAGCGCAAAGGGTGCGGCGCGCACCACCAAGCAGGGCAGGAAATGCTTCGCGCCGCGCTCCGTTTTGCGCGAGTTCCTCAGAAGCGCAAAGGGTGCGGCGCGCACCACCATGCAGGGCAGGAAACGCTTCGCGCCGCGCTCCGTTTTGCGTCAGTTCCTCAGAAGCCGCCAGGCCGCGTGATGGCCATGACGGCACTCTGGCCTTCGTCACAGGGCCTATCAGAGAATCCCTGACCCTCCAAATCGGACGCCCTCCGATTGTAAGCACTTCCACCCTCTGGCTTAATGAAAACGGTGCGACGGATTCGAGCCTCACTTTGAGGCGCCAACCGCCGGCCCCCGCGAAAATCCGGGAAAGGAGCACCCATTCATGGCGGAAGCAACACCCTACGGGCGTGTCACGCAAAGACCCTCGCCGGTCCCAGAAATTCATATCTTATGGATGACGTCGGGCCTCGGCTGCGACGGAGATTCGGTTTCCATCACCGCGGCCACCCAGCCCAGCATTGAGGACATCGTGATGTCGGCCATACCCGGCCTGCCGAAAGTCCACGTGCACAATCCGGTGATTGCGTATGAAACCGGTTCCGATTTTCTTAAGTACTGGCACATGGCGGCGGAAGGAAAACTGGAGCCGTTCGTGCTGGTGCTGGAGGGGTCCATCCCCAACGAAAAGATCAAGAGCGAGGGGTATTGGGCCGCGCTCGGCACTGACTCCAAGACTGGCCAGCCCATCACCACCACTGAGTGGATCGATCGTCTGGCGCCCAAAGCCATCGCGGTGGTGGGGGCGGGGACGTGTGCCACGTACGGCGGAATTCACGCCATGGCCGGCAATCCAACCGGAGCCATGGGCTTGGCCGACTACCTCGGCTGGGACTGGAAATCGAAAGCCGGCCTGCCCATCGTGAACGTTCCCGGCTGTCCTGTGCAGCCCGACAACTTCATGGAGACCTTGCTGTACCTGCTTTATCAGGTGGCTGGGCTGGCGCCGATGATCCCCCTCGACGATCAATTGCGTCCCACCTGGCTGTTCGGCAAAACGGTTCACGAGGGTTGCGATCGCGCCGGCTACTACGAGCAAGGCGATTTCGCCGAGGAATACGGCTCGCCCAAATGCATCGTCCGGCTCGGCTGCTGGGGCCCGGTGGTGAATTGCAACGTGCCCAAGCGCGGTTGGATGGCGGGGATCGGCGGCTGCCCCAACGTCGGCGGGATTTGCATCGGCTGCACCATGCCGGGATTCCCCGACAAATTCATGCCTTTCATGGATGAGCCGCCCGGCGCGAAAGTGTCCTCCAATTCCATAGCAGTTTATGGCCGTGCGATCACCGCTTTGCGCTCATTCACCAATCACACGGTCAACAAGGAACCCAAGTGGCGGCATCGCGGAACCGAACTCACCACTGGATATCATCCGAGGTCTTACTAAGGAAATCGAAATGGCCACAATCACCGATCAATCCACGCAACTGAACGCTCCCAAGCGAAACCTGGTCGAAATGAACTGGGATCCCATCACCCGCATCGTCGGGAGTCTCGGGATCTTCACTAAGATCGACTTCGAAAATCGCCAGGTGGCCGAGTGTCACAGCACCTCCTCCATCTTCCGCGGCTACAGCATTTTCATGAAGGGGAAAGACCCGCGCGATGCCCACTTCATTACCAGCCGTATTTGCGGCATTTGCGGCGATAATCATGCCACGTGCGCCAATTATGCCCAAAATATGGCGTTCGGAGTGAAACCGCCGCCGCTGGGCGAGTGGATCGTCAACCTGGGCGAGGCTGCCGAGTACATGTTCGATCACAACATCTTCCAGGACAACCTGGTGGGCGTCGACTTCTGCGAGCAAATGGTGAAGGAAACCAACCCCAGCGTCTGGGCCAAAGCGCAGAAAACCACCGCCAATCATTCCAATCTGCACGGCTTCCGCACCATCTCCGACATCATGACGGCGCTGAATCCGTTCACCGGATCCTTCTATCGCGAAGCGCTGCAGATGAGCCGCATGACGCGCGAAATGTTCTGCTTGATGGAAGGCCGGCACGTGCATCCCTCCACCCTTTATCCGGGCGGCGTGGGAACGGTGCCCACTGTCCAGCTCTTCACCGACTACCTCGTTCGTTTGATGAAGTACGTGGAGTTCATGAAGAAGGTGGTGCCGCTCCACGACGACCTTTTCGACTTCTTCTACGACGCGCTGCCAGGCTATGAAAAAGTAGGCCAGCGCCGCATTCTGCTCGGCTGCTGGGGCTCCTTTAACGATCCGGCTCACTGCGACTACGCCTACAAAAACATGTCGCAGTGGGGTAAGAAAATGTTCGTGACGCCGGGCGTGGTGGTCGACGGCAAAGCGGTGACGCACGACCTGGTGGACATCAATCTGAACATTCGCATTTTGCTGGGCAGCTCGTATTACGACGACTGGGAGCATGCCGAAACTTTCGTGAAGGAAGATCCGCTGGGCAACCCGGTGGATCAGCACCATCCCTGGAACCAGACCACCATTCCGCGGCCGCAGCGGCGCGATTTCAAGCACAATTACACCTGGGTGATGTCGCCGCGCTGGTATGACAAGCGCACGGGCGACCACCTGGCGCTCGACACCGGGGGCGGGCCCATCGCGCGCTTCTGGTCCACCGCACTGGCGGGAATGGTGGACTTCGGCTACGTGAAGGCCACCGGCCACAGCGTGAAAATCTATCTGCCCAAGACCGCGTCGCTACCTGAGGTGGAATTCGAGTGGAAGATTCCGAAGTGGAGCAACGCCATTGAGCGCGATCGTGCCCGCACGTATTTCCAGGCCTATTCGGCGGCATGCGCTCTGCATTTCGTCGAACAAGCCATGAAGGAATTGCACGCCGGCCGCACCAAGACCTGGAGCGACTTCAAAGTGCCCGAGGACGCCATTGGATGCGGATTCCACGAAGCGGTTCGCGGCGTGCTCTCGCATCACGTGGTGATCCGCGAAGGCAAGATCGCGAACTACCATCCTTATCCGCCGACGCCCTGGAACGCGAACCCGCGAGATATCTACGGCACGCCGGGCCCCTACGAAGACGCCGTCCAGAACACGCCAATCTTCGAGGAAAACGGGCCGGAGAATTTCAAAGGCATCGACATCATGCGTGCCGTCCGCAGCTTCGACCCGTGCCTGCCGTGCGGCGTCCACATGTATCTCGGCAACGGCAAAGTTTTGGAGACGCACCATTCGCCGCTGTTTGGGGCGCACTCCTGAGCTTTATGCAAGATCGATCGTTTCAAGAGCGGATTGGGCGCATCGAAACGCTGGTCGGAGAACTGGAAGCAGTCGCCGATCCCGCGGTGAAGGCCGCTGCAAAAGAGTTGGTCGCCTCGGTGATGGATCTGAACGCGGCGGCTTTCGAGCGCGTGGTGCAAGTGGCTGCGCGCTACGGCGACGCCGGCTCCCGGTTGATGGATGGCCTGATCCGCGACGAGGCGGTTTCGAATCTTCTGATCCTCTACGGCCTTCATCCGCAGGATTTCGAGACTCGCGTCCGCGGCGCTCTCAAAAACTTTGACGGAGTGCGCGTGGTCTCGATCGAAGACGGCCGCGTAGTTCTGCGCATGGAGTCGCACGAGCGCTCCGAATCGGCGTTGCAGCAGGCCGTATACGCCGCCGCGCCCGACGTCGTCGAGTTACTGATCGAAGGAACCGCTCGGAATGGATTCGTTCCGCTGGCAGCGCTGAGTGGAGCCAATCCATGAGTTCGGTGGCGGCCGGCGATGCACGGCAGGCCTTTCATACTCTGCGCCGTCTGGTTCCCAAGGCGGATGACGCGGAGCGTTGCGGGCTATGCCGGCAGCCGCTTGCGCCCCAACACGATCATCTGATCGACCCGCGAACGCGCCGCCTGCTCTGTTCCTGTCAAGCGTGCGCGATCCTCTTTAATAATCCCGCGGCACAGTACAAACGCGTTCCCAAGCGGGTTCAATTTCTGCCCGATTGCGAAATTAGTGATGCCGAATGGGATGATTTGATGATCCCGATCGGCATTGCCTTCTTTATCAAACAGAGCACAGGTGAAAACTCGGACCGGATTGCCGCTTTTTATCCCAGCCCGGCTGGACCGGTGGAATCCCTGCTCTCTCTGGATGTGTTGCATCCGGCGTTGAATCGGCTGGAGCCAGATACCGAAGCCTTGCTGGTGAATCGCGCGGCCCGCGAATCTTTTATCCTCCCGATTGATGAATGCTACCGGCTAGTGGGGCTGATGCGCGCGCATTGGAAAGGTTTGTCGGGCGGCGCCGACGTGTGGCGCGAGATTCAACTATTTTTCCAGGAGATGAAGAATCGCGCGCATGCTTGATCTCGGCTTCCAGATTGAGTCCGCCGAAAGCGTCGCCTTCGCGGCGACGCCCATGATTGCGTTCCGCCTGCGTGTGCAGAACAGCTCGCCGGGCGAATCGATTCACTCCATCGCACTGCATACTCAAATCCAGATTGAGACGCCGCGGCGCCGCTATTCACCGGATGAACAAGAGCGGTTACTCGATCTTTTCGGCGAACCCGGCCGTTGGGGACAAACATTGCGTCCGATGCTGTGGACCCACGCAGATCTGGCAGTCCCCGCCTTCTCGGATTCGATTGCAGTCGACTGCGGGGTGCCGTGCTCGTTCGATTTCAACCTGGCGGCTACGAAATACTTCTACGGCCTCACCGACGGCGACATCCCACTGATCTTTTTGTTCAGCGGCACCTGTTTCTGCGCCGGTGCGCAGGGCGGTCTGGAAGTGGCGCGCATTCCGTGGAGCAAGGAAGCGCGCTTCCGCCTTCCGGTTCGTGTGTGGCGCGAAACGATGGACAGCTACTATCCGAACTCCGCTTGGCTGCGAATCCGCCAGGATGTGTTTGACCGGCTGCATCAGTACAAAATGCAAGCTGGCCTGGCGACGTGGGAAGAGGCGCTCGAATCGCTTCTGGAGCCGGTGAACGTATGACCACGGTGGAACAGATTGCGGACGCAATTCTCTATGAGGGCTATATCCTCTATCCATACCGCGCCTCTGCGCTGAAGAATGGCCAGAGATGGAATTTCGGCGTGCTTTATCCTCCCGCGTACGCGTCGGCACAACGCGGATCAGACGCGTCCACATTTCAGTGCGAATGTCTGGCGCGCGGCGGCGATCTGACGGTGACTGTCCGATTCCTCCAGCTTGTGACGCGCGATGGTTGGCAGGAGGCGATCGCGAGAGAAGTTAAAACGGATGCGCCCGGAACGCACTCATTTCGTTTTCCCGCTCGCGAGGATCGAGATGAAAACGGAATCGTCCGGCGGCAGGAACAAATTGAAGGAATGATCGATGTGAGCATCCGGGAAACGAACAACGGTTGGTCGCGCGTTTCCGTGCGCATCTCCAATACCGGGGCCTTCGATGTTCCAACCGTCGATTCAGCCGCGTGGCCCGCGCGAGAAGCCGCGCTGCGCCGTTCCATGGTCTCCACCCACGCGATCCTGCGCGTGCAGGGCGGGGAATTCGCGTCGCTGCTCGATCCGCCGGAGGAACTGCGTCAATTGTCCGCCGAATGCTCAAACGTGGGGCTCTGGCCGGTTTTGGCCGGGAACGCCGCGCCGGCGGACACCATGCTCGCGTCCCCCATCATTCTTTACGACTATCCGCAAATCGCAGCGCAGAGCGCGGGCGCTTTGTTCGACGGCACCGAGATCGACGAAATTCTTTCGTTGCGAATTCTCACCCTCACTGACGACGAGAAGCGCCAGATGCGCGAAACGGACCCGCAGGCTCGCCAGCTTCTTGAACGGACCGAGGCGCTCGATCCCGAACAGTGGATGCAACTGCACGGTGTCATGCGCGACCCGTCCGGCGGAGAATCCCTATGAATGAGCTGGAATGGCAACTGCTCGAAGATAAGGAGCCGCTCGGGTCCGTTCGTTTATCGGATGGAACCGAGTTGTGCAAAGGCGGACGGGTACGCTTGCGCCCCCGGCGCGGCGGCGACGTGATGGACCTGGCGCTCGACGGCAAGATCGCCGTGATTGAATCCATCGAACAGGATTACGAAGGGTCGGTGCAGGTGGGCGTAGTGCTGGTCGACGATCCCGGCTCCGACATTGGCCACATGCGGCAGCCCGGCCATCGCTTCTTTTTCCGCCCCGAAGAGCTTGAGCCACTGGCGGACGTGGAAATGTCCGCCGCGTCGCCGCGTATTCTGGTGGCCGGCATCGGCAACGTATTCTTCGGTGACGACGGCTTCGGCGTGGAAGTTGCCGGGCGGCTGAACGGTAGTGGCCTTGCATCCGGCGCTCACGTAGTCGATTTCGGAATACGCAGCTACGATCTCGCTTACGCGCTCACCAGCGGGCGCTACGATGCCGCAATCCTGGTGGACGCGTCCACTCGCGGTGGCGCTCCAGGCGATATTTATGTTCTGGTGCCCGACCTGGAACCGGATGCGGAACCCGCGCCCGCGAATGCGCACGCGATGAATCCCGAGACAGTCTTACGAATGGCTCAGACTTTCGGCCGGCTACCCATCCAGATCCTGGTGGTGGCCTGCGAGCCGCAAACGCTGGGCGGCGAAGAAGGGCAGCTTGGTTTGAGCGAAATCGTGAATGCCGCGGTAGATCGGGCCATAACGGTAGTGGAATCGCTGGTGACAAGAATCTCCGGCGGAGAACCAATTCAGGAGGCAACACAATGCAATTGACGGAACGAATAGACAATCAATCCGGCGATACACGCGACACTCTGATGCTGCTGAGCGGTGTTTCGCTGGTCATTTTCGGCGCTGGATTGATACTCACAACACCGGTTGTAAAAAAACTATTGGGCGGAGCTGGAATCGGCGCTCTGCTGCAGGCTGCGGGACCTGATTTACAGCGCTACTTGAAACTTAAGGAAATGTGACTACGCCGAACCCTACTGCCACATCCGCTGTCTACGCCGTGGATCCTGGCTTGAGCAGGTTCACCGCCAGGGCCTTCGCTACAGGTCTGCTTGCCTCCATGGGCCACAACCCTTCTTTCGCGATCCGGCAATTCACCGGCGAGGCCAACGTCCCAGCGGCGGCTCCCGAACAAGGCGCCGTGCGCATTGTGGTGCAGGCCGCCTCGCTCGAACTGACAGACCAAGTGAGCGACAAGGATCGCCGCGAAATCGAACGCACTACCCGTAATGAAGTGCTCGAAGTATCGCGGTTTCCCGAAATTGTTTTCGAGGCCTCCCATCCCTCAATGTCGAAAGGCGGCGAGGGCCATTACTGGGCGAATCTCACAGGCAAACTGACCCTCCACGGCATAACGCAGCCGCAGCAAATCACCGCGCAGGTTTCTGTAACCGATAGCGAGCTTCGCGCCAGCGGCGAGGTCACCGTGCGCCAGTCCAGTTTCGGAATCAAACCGGTGTCGGTGGCGGGAGGAACTTTGAAAATCAAAGACGACGTGAAAGTGACGTTCGATTTCGTCGCGCGCAAAAAGGAATAAGAAAGAGGCGGAATAACCTATGTGCCTGGCCATTCCCGGACAAATCCTTGAGCTGCTTCCCGGTCCGCCGTTATTGGGCGTGGTGGACGTTACCGGCGTCCGCCGAAAAGTAGATCTTGGCCTGCTCGAAGACGAAAATCCAGTCCCAGGCGATTGGGTGCTGATCCATGTCGGCTTTGCCATGAGCAAGATCAGCGCGCAAGGCGCCCACGAACAGATGCAGATGCTGCGCATGCTGGGCGAAGACGAAGCGGCCATGCAGGAAGTCAGCGGCTATGGCCAAGGAGAACCAAAATCGCCATGAAGTATGTGGATGAGTTCCGCGACCCAACGGCCATTGCGCAAACCGCGCAGGAAATCCGGCGTATTGCCGACCCTCTGCGCCACTATCGCCTGATGGAAGTGTGCGGCGGGCACACGCACGCCATCTATCGCTTCGGCCTGAAAGATCTGCTTCCCGATAACGTGGAGCTGGTGCACGGCCCAGGATGTCCGGTGTGCGTACTTCCAATGGGCCGCATTGACGATGGACTGGCCATTGCCGAGCAACCTGACGTCATCTTTACAGCCTTTGGCGACATGATGCGGGTTCCCGGCGCCAATGGCAGCCCGCTGGAACACAAAGCCCGAGGCATGGATGTGCGCATCGTGTATTCGCCCGCCGACGCGTTGAAAATGGCCGAAAACAATCCCGACAAGCACGTGATGTTCTTCGCCATCGGATTTGAAACCACCGCGCCCTCCACCGCTCTGACGCTGCTGCGCGCGCGCGATAAAGGCGCGCGTAATTTTTCGATCTTCTGCAACCACGTGACCATCATCCCCGCCATTCGCGCGATTCTGGATTCGCCCGACATGCGCATCGACGCGTTCCTGGGGCCCGGCCACGTTTCTACCGTCATTGGATGCCGCCCCTACACCTGGATCGCGAAAAACGATCACAAGCCCATCGCCGTCTCCGGCTTTGAACCGCTGGATCTTCTGCAATCCATCGTGATGGCTCTGCGCCAGCTCAACGCGGGCCGCGCAGAAGTGGAGAATCAATACCAGCGCGTTGTCCCGTGGGACGGCAATCGGGCCGCGCTGCGCGCCATGGGCCAGGTGTTCGAACTGCGCCCCTATTTCGAATGGCGCGGCCTGGGATTCATCTCGCAATCCGCCCTGCGCATCAAAGACGAATTCGCCCAGTGGGACTCCGAGCGGCGTTTTGATGTCCCCGGCGTGCGCGTTACCGATCCCAAGGCAGCGCAGTGCGGCGAGGTTCTGAAGGGTGTGCTGAAGCCTTCGCAGTGCAAACTGTTCGGAAAAGAGTGCACGCCCGAACACCCCATCGGCGCGCTGATGGTTTCGTCCGAAGGTTCCTGCGCGGCCTATTTTAATTACGAGTACCGCAAGAACCCGGAGCTTGTGGGTATTGGAGCATAAGCATGGCGACCATCGCAGCGCCCACGAAAATCCGCTTCCGCGATCTGCAAGTGGAGATGGCCCACGGAGCGGGTGGAAAAGCGAGCCGCCGCCTGGTGGAAGGATTGTTCGCTCCGCTGCTGTTTGGGATGGATGCGGCCGAGCCTCTGGGCGACGCTGCTCATCTCGATTTCGGCGCGACGCGCATCGGAATCACCACCGACAGCTTTGTCGTTCGCCCGCTCCGTTTTCCCGGCGGATCCATCGGAGAACTGGCGGTGAACGGCACGGTCAACGATCTGGCCGTGTCGGGCGCTCGCGCCGAGGCGCTGGTGGTCAGCTATATTCTTGAATCCGGATTGCCCACGCCCGTTCTCGAAGCCGAGGTGCGCGCCATGGGCGAAGCCGCGCGCAAGGCCGGCGTCATGATCGTGAGCGGAGACACCAAGGTTGTAGAGCATGGCAAGGCCGACGGCATGTACATCACTACCGCCGGCATCGGTCGCGCCATTGCCGGGCTGCGATTGTCCCCGCGATCGGTCCGCCCGGGCGATCAGGTGATCCTCAGCGGACCCGTGGGCGATCACGGCATCACGATTCTGCTGGCGCGCGGCGAACTGGATCTGGAATCCGATGTCTGCTCCGATACCCGGCCAGTGCTTCCCTTCGTGGAAGCGCTCGTGGCAGCCGCGGCGCCGGGTCTGCGCTGGATGCGCGATCCAACGCGGGGAGGCCTCGCCACATCACTCAACGAGCTGGCGCGCGATTGCGGCCTCGGCATTGTGCTTCACGAAGACTGGATTCCGGTGCACGACGCCGTCCGTGGCGCCTGCGAACTGCTGGGGCTGGACCCGCTGCACATAGCCAACGAAGGCCAGTTCGTCGCCGTGCTCGCGCCTGAGTTTGCCGAACTCGCGCTGGACGCATTGCAGCGAACCCCAGGCGGCGAAGAGGCGGCCATCATCGGCGAAGTGCGCGCCGCGCCGTCGGCAACCGTGCTCGGAATTGCGCCTTATGGCGGAACGCGCGTGATCGACATGCTGGTGGGCGATCCACTGCCGCGCATTTGCTGATTATGACTTCGACGCAATCCACACTCGCACAGCGCATTGCCGAACGGCTGCTCGGGCGCAATCACATTTTTGAAGATTTCTTTGCGCACGAGGCTCCGCGGCTGGCAGCTGTTTCTCAAGAAATGGTGGAGCGTTTCCTGCGGGGCGGCCGGTTGCTCGCCTTCGGGCGCGGCCCCTGCGCCACCGATGCGCAGCACGTTTCCGTGGAATTCGTTCATCCCGTGATCGTGGGCAAGCGCGCTCTTCCGGCGCTCGACCTTTCCGCTGAATTTGCACTTTGGCTGGACGCTTTGGTGCGGCCCGAAGACATCGTGATGGGGTTCGCTCCTCCCGCAGGCGACGTCGAAGTTCAAGCCGCGCTGGATGCCGCGCGCGCGCGTCAAGCCATGACACTCGCTCTTTCGGGCTCCAGCGGCTCTTATTGGTTTCCCGCCGTCACCGACGACGCATTCCTCAACCAGGAATTGATCGAAGTTCTCTACCACACGCTGTGGGAAACGGTGCATGTGTTCCTGGAGCATCGCGAATTGGGCCAGGATACCGGCCCCGCTGGTTTTCTCTATCCTTTCCTCGGACCAGACAAACACGACCTGGCGTCGCTTCAAAAAGAAGTGGCAGAGTCGATTCAAATGAAGGTGCGCGACGACGCCCGTCTGCGCGCGCAAGTGGCCGAGGAGCAATCGGAACAGATCGCGGCCACCGCGATGGCCATCGACAACCGCGTAGAGCGGGGCGGCAAGCTCATACTGTTCGGCAATGGAGGCTCCGCTACCGACGCGAACGATTGGGCGCTCGATTGTGTGGCTCCGCCCAGCGGCTGGCGCCCCATTCCAGCTATTTCGCTCGCGATGGAACCCGCCAACATCAGCGCCATCGCCAACGATGTCGGCACGGACGTGGTGTTTCTTCGCCAGTTGATCGCGCACGCGCGGCCCCAGGACGTGGCCATCGGAATCTCCACCAGCGGCGGATCGCGCAACATCATCGCCGCGTTAGAGGAAGCGCGCAAACGTGGACTGCTAACGGTCGCGTTACTCGGTTACGACGGCGGCGAAATTCTGCGGCGCGGCCTGGCCGACTTCCCGCTGATCGTGCGCTGTGATTACATTCCGCGCATTCAGGAGGTCCAGGCATCGATCTATCATTCGCTCCGCGCCGCGCAGCAGGAGGCCGGCCATGCTTGAGCTCTTCGGTTCCTCAGGTTGTCCTTACACCCAGGAAATGCGCGAATGGCTGGAATTCTCGCGCCGCGACTTTGTCGAGTTTGACGTGGAGACCGACGCGGCCGCGCTGTCTCGCATGCGCGAAACCACGGGCCAGCGCACCGTCCCGGTACTGCTCGACGGCGGCAAGGTGGTCCAGATCGGCTGGCAGGGGCGCGGATGTGTCGTAGGTGCGGGCTCGCATGCATGAACTTTCCATCGCGATGAGTATCCTCGACATGGCCGAGGAGGAAGCCGGCCGCAGAAGCGCCGAAGTGGATGTGATCCACGTCAAGCTGGGCGCGCTCTCCGGCATCGCGAAAGAAGCCTTGCTGTCGGCCTACGATCTGGCTCGCACCGAAACGACGCTGCCCATGGCGCAATTGATCATTGAAGAAGTTCCCGTGATGATTTATTGCCCGCGCTGCCAGGCCCCGCGCAGCGTTCCTTCCATCCAGCAGTTGTCGTGCATCGAGTGCGAAACCCCCTCATCGGAAATCCTGCAGGGCCGCGAATTGCAGGTAGTCGCTCTGGAGCTGCGTGCATGAATTCTACTCCCCGAATTCTCGAAGTACGAAAAAACGTTCTGAAGCAGAATGACGAAACCGCGCGCGCTCTCCGCAATCGCTTCGATGCGGCTGGCGTGTTTGTGGTGAACCTGGTCTCCAGTCCCGGCTCCGGCAAGACTGCATTCCTGGAGTCCACGCTCACTAAGATGCGCGCCGAGTTTCGCGTGGCGGCCCTGGTCGGCGACTTGGCCACCGAGAACGATGCCATCCGTTTATCTCGCAGCCGGGTCCCGGTGCGCCAAATCATAACCGGCACCGTTTGTCACTTGGAAGCGGCCATGATCGAGCGGAATCTCGAAGGTTGGAACCTCGACGAGCTGGATTTTCTTTTTATCGAAAACGTCGGCAACCTGGTGTGCCCATCTTCTTACGACCTGGGCGAAAATCTCCGCGTCGTCTTGATGTCGGTGACGGAGGGTGAAGATAAGCCGCTGAAATATCCCACCATCGTCAACAGCGCGGACGTCGCCGTCATCACGAAAACCGATCTCGCCGATGCTGTGGAATTCGACTGGCCCGCAGCCTCCAAAAACCTGCAAGCCGTCCGCCCCGGCATCCAGATCCTCCGTGTGTCGGCCAAGACCGGAAGCGGCATGGATGCCTGGCTCAGTTTTATCACCTCCCAGCGTGGCCGCGTGTGCGCGGCGCGGGACGTGGTAGAACATGTGTAATGGCATTCGTAAAAGTCGGTTCACTCGCTTCTCTGCCGCCAGGATCGGTGACGGACGTGACCTTAGGTGAAGATTCCTACGCGGTCTGCAACGTTGGTGGCGAGCTGCACGCGCTGGGTGGTATCTGTCCGCATGCCGGCGGCCCGCTCGGGCAGGGAAACGTGCAGGACGGCCTGGTGATTTGTCCTTGGCACGAGTGGGCCTACGACTGCAAGACCGGCGAAAACGATTTTGATCCGACCGTGAAGCTGGATTGTTTCGCGGTCAAGGCCGAAGGCGACGATATTCTGATCGATCCGCAAGTTCGTTCCTGACAAGTTCGGAGCTAAAGTGATTCGTGCCTGAACTGCCAGAAGTAGAGACCGTGGTGCGCTCTCTCGCGCCAAAACTCCCCGGCCGCCGCATCGTCGACGCGCAGTTTTCTTCCCATCACGTAGTCCGGCAAAAGTTCGCGGAGCTGCGCAAACGAGTGCGCAACCAGCTCGTGAAATCCGTGGAGAGGCACGGCAAGTTCATCGTGCTCACGCTCGATCGGGGCGTGCTGGTGATTCACCTCGGGATGACCGGAAAGTTGCTGCTTGATTCCGAACCGGGCCCTTACGCGCGCGCCGTTTTCGAGCTCGATCGCGGCCTGCTCGTTTATGACGACGTCCGGCATTTCGGGCGCATCGAATGGAGCGAGCAACTCCCCGAACGAGCCGCCGCGCTCGGCCCCGATGCGCTGACCGTTTCGCTCGACGATTTTCGCAAGCTGCTCAAGCAGCGCAAATCGGCCATCAAGCCGCTGCTGCTCAACCAGCGATTCCTGCGCGGCATGGGCAATATCTACACCGACGAGGCGTTGTATGAAGCGCGCATCCATCCGCGCGCCATCGCCGCCAGCTTGAGCAAAGAGCGCGCCGGACGCCTGCACGCCGCCATGCTGGATATTCTCACCAACGCGATTCGCTTGAAAGGCTCTTCGATTTCCGATTATGTGGACGCCGATGGCCAGCGCGGAAGTTTCCAACAACAGCACCAGGTGTATGGACGCGCCGGCGACCCCTGTCCTATTTGCGGAACGCCGATCCGCCGGATCGTGGTGGGGCAGCGTGGGACGCACTATTGTCCAAAGTGCCAGCGAAGCTGAAGATCTGATCGGCCACCAGCGCGGCACCTTTCATTTCCAGAACATCGTGCACGCGAACCACGTGCGCGCCCCCCAGGATGGCGGCTGTCACAGCGGCGGCCGTCGCGCATTGCAGAAATCCCTCGGACGGCTTCTCCAATTGCGGCAAAAACGACTTGCGTGAGGGGCCCACCACCAGCGGAAATTCGAGCGGAGCGAACGCGCCCAGCCGCGCCAGGATCTCCAAGTTCTGCTCTTTGCGTTTGCCGAAGCCCAGCCCCGGATCGATCGCAATGCGCGAACGATCCACCCCCGCGCGCACGGCGCGATGCGTGGATGCATCCAGATCTTGCCGGATGGTCCCCATGGCGTCTTTGATGGGCGCGAGCTTGGCCCAGGTTTCCGGTGTGCCGCGCATATGCGTGATGATCAATCCCGCATCATGCTGGGCCGCCACGCGCGCGAGTTGCGCATCGAATGTCAGCCCGGAAGGATCGTTGATGATGGCGGCGCCATGCTCCAGCGCCTTCTCCGCCACGGCCGCCTTGTAGGTATCGACCGAAATCGGAACCGTGAGCTTCCCACGCAGGCGCTTCAATACCGGAACCAGGCGCCGCAGCTCTTCGGGTTCGGAGATGCGCACGGAGCCAGGCTTGGTGGACTCCGCGCCGATGTCGATGATATCCGCGCCTTGCTCTTCCAGTTCGATGGCGCGCGCGAAGGCACGGTCGGGATCCAGGTATTTGCCGCCGTCGGAGAACGAATCGGGCGTCACGTTCAACACGCCCATCAGCAGCGTGCGCTCGCCCAGCAGCAGTTCGCGTCCGGCCAGCTTCCAGACAAAATGGCGTCGTTCCATGCTAAGGCTCAATCCGTTTCCACTTCTTGCCCACGCGGAAGACTGCGCCCCCAGGCGGAATCACGAACTTTAGGTCCGTATACTTGACGCCATTGATCTCGACCGCTCCGGCCTTGATCTTCCGCTCGGCGTCCGTGCGTGATTCAGCCAGGTTCGTACCGAGCAAGATCTTAGGCAAGCTGTCACCTCCAAAGATGACTGTCTCCATGTCGGCCGGCTGCTGGCCCTCCCGCACCTCGCGCTGAAAATCCGAGTGCGCCTGCTCAGCCGCTTCCGCCGAATGAAAATCGGTAACAATCTGCCGCGCCAGCCGCATCTTCACCGCCATCGGCTCCTCGCCCTTCATCGCCGCGATCTCGGCCATGCTCTTATCGGTAAGCAGCTCCCAATAGCGCCACATCAGCGTATCGCTGATCCCCATCACCTTGCGAAACATTACCTTGGCCGGTTCCGTGATGCCGATGTAATTGCCCTTGGATTTCGACATCTTCTCCACGCCGTCCGTGCCCTCGAGCAACGGCACCGTCGCGACAATCTGCGGAGGCTGGCCATAGTCGCGTTGCAGCTCGCGCCCCACCAGCAAATTGAAGCGCTGGTCCGTCCCGCCCATCTCCACGTCGCACTCCAGCATCACCGAATCGTAACCTTGCGCGATCGGATACAACAGCTCATGCACCGAGATCGGTATGCCTTCCTTGAATCGCTTGGTGAACTCGTCCCGCTCCATGATCCGCGCCACCGTAAATTTTGCGCACAAGCGGATGATATCGGCGAATTTCAGCGGCGCCAGCCATTCGCTATTGAAACGGACTTCGGTTTTCTCGGGATCCAGGATCTTGAACACCTGCGTCTTATACGTCTCCGCGTTTTGATCGATCTCCTCGCGCGTCAGGGGCGGGCGCGTAGTGTTGCGGCCCGTCGGATCGCCGATCAGTCCAGTGTTGTCGCCGATCAGGAAAATCACGCGATGCCCCAGATCCTGGAAGTGCTTCATCTTGCGCAGCAGCACCGTATGGCCCAAGTGCAGATCGGGCGCCGTAGGGTCGAACCCCGCTTTCACGCGCAACGGCCGGCCGGTCTTTTCGGCTTGGATCAAGCGCTCGCGCAGGTCCTCTTCGCGGATCAGGTCGGCCAAGCCCTTCTTCAGGTACGCTAACTGTTCGTCGACGGACTTTTTCGGTAATGACTCGTTCGATAATGACACTCTCTTTATTAAAGCAGGCTGAGTGTATCGTGAATCAGTTTCGCCGCCAGCTCCGGTGCTTCCATCGGCATGAAATGCGAATATTCCGGCAGACAGGTATCTGTCCCGCGGGCGAAGCTAGCCGCCAGATCGGGCGCCGTGACGGACGTTCTCATCACCTCGGCCGACTCTATATAACGTACGGCGCGGATCACCTGTACGGGAATCTGAACCGTCACGATTTCCCGGTAAATATTCGATTCCACCGCTGTGCTTCCCTCGTAAATGGACGCCTCAACAGCCGGCGCGCAGGCCAGGATGTAGCCATCGCCGTTCGCCTTGAGCGCATTTTCACAGTAGTCCCGCAGCGCCTGCCGGTCCCAGGAATCGAATGGCGGGCGATTCTCAAAGCGCTCGAACATCTCTTGTGCCGACGCCCATTGGTTGCGGCGTTTTCGGACGAAGTCGGTCTTGTTCCAAGGTCCGGCATACGCGTCCCGCGCGCGGATTACCGGCTCGAACAGCACCAGCGCTGAGAAGGACGCGGGCCTGAGCGCGGCGCCCAGCGTGACCGAGTGGCCGCCCATGGAATGCCCCACTCCGACCGCGCCCTTGAGCCCCAGGGCTTCGCTGATCGCCGCGACATCGGCGCCAAATGCCCGCCAGGGATAAGGCGGCGCGGGCTGGCTGCTGCGCCCATGGCCGCGCGCATCGAACGCCAGGCAACGGCGGTCCGGGAAGTGTGCGATTACCTGGTCCCAGATCCGCGCGTGAAATCCGGTCGCGTGACAAAAGAATAGCGGCGGCCCTTGGCCAAGCCAATCCCAAAGCGCGATCTCGACGCCATCGACGCGCAATCGAGACTCCACCGGCGTGCGAGTCATTCGTACCCAGTCTAGCTGTGGTTGGTCTACGCCGCGCCCTGTTCAGCGTGTGCGAGCACCGTTTCGATGGTTTCGAAAAGCTCGTGGGCGTGAACCGGCTTGGCGATGTAGCCGTCCATGCCGGCTTGCAAGCATCGCTGGCGGTCGCCCACCATGGCGTGCGCTGTCATGGCAATGATCGGAATATGCGCGCGGGTATTTTGCTCCAGCCGCCGAATCGCGGCCGTGCATTCGAACCCATCCATCACGGGCATCTGGGCGTCCATCAGGATCAGGTCGAAACTCTGCTTTTCCAAAGTGCCCAGTGCCTGAGCGCCGTCGGCCGCCACCACCACCATGTGGCCCTGATTTTCGAGCAAACGCGACGCCAGCTTTTGATTCACCAGGTTGTCTTCGGCCAGCAGGATGCGGAGCGGCAAGCGGCCCTCGCGCAGG
Organism: Bryobacterales bacterium; assembly: GCA_963776805.1. Lineage (GTDB taxonomy): Bacteria > Acidobacteriota > Terriglobia > Bryobacterales > Bryobacteraceae > Palsa-89. The sequence goes on along the minus strand of CAVZOD010000023.1, from coordinate 864,143 downwards.
GTGTAGCGCGTGATCACCTGTGTCGGCTTGGACGCGCCGTCGTTGGCCAGCACCTGCAGCATGGCGTCCAGCAAATCGGCCTGAAGCACGGGCTTGATCAAGTAGGCTGCGATGCCGAGTTGCTTGCAGCGCGCGCCGTCGCCGCGCTGGCCCCCGGACGTGAGCATGATGGTCACCAGCTTCGACAACTCGGGCGAGCGTTGAATCTGTTCCACCAGCATGAAGCCGTCCACGTCCGGCATGTGGCAGTCCGCCACCAGCAAGCCGAAAGGCACTCCGGCGGCCTTCGCCTCATGCAGCATGTTTAGCGCCGCCGTGGCGTTCGATACAGCCGTCGGACGCATGCGCCAATAGCTGAGCGTTCGCTCCAGAATCTGTCGATTGGTCGCGTTGTCGTCCACCACCAGCACGCGCACGTCGTCCAGAACCGCTGGATCCTTCAGCATCGGCCGCGCCGCCGCATTCTTCACCACTCCGAAGTGAGCCGAGAAGTGGAAGGTAGAGCCCTTGCCCACTTCGCTTTCGAGCCAGATCCGGCCGCCCATCATCTCGATCAAGCGCATCGAAATAGAAAGCCCCAGCCCGGTTCCCCCATACTGCCGCGTGGTGGATGTATCGGCCTGGGTGAACGGCTCAAAGATCACCTTCTGTTTTTCAAGTGGGATGCCGATGCCGGTATCGGTCACCGTAAAGTGCAGATGCAGGCTATCTGGCCCGCTTTCTTCGGCCGCTACCCGCAACACCACTTCTCCTTGTTCGGTGAACTTGACAGCATTGCCGGCCAGGTTCAGCACCACCTGACGTAATCGCACCGGATCGCCCATCACCAGCTCCGGCAGTTCGGGCGGAACAAAGCAGGCTAGTTCCAAGTCCTTCTGGTGCGCCCCACCGGCCAGCGATTTCATAGCCTGGCCCAGATGATCCCGCAAGTTGAACTCAATCGGATCCAGCGCCAGCCTTCCAACTTCGATTTTCGAGAAATCCAGGATTTCGTTGATCACGCTCAGCAGCGAATCGGCGGAATATTTCACGGCGTTTAGATACTCGCGCTGCGTGAGATCCAGCTCCGTCTCGAGCGTCAGCTCCGTCATGCCGAGAATTCCGTTCATGGGCGTGCGGATCTCGTGGCTCATGTTGGCCAAAAACTCCGACTTCGCGCGATTGGCGGTATCGGCGGCCATGCGCGCCTGCTCCAGGCGCAGCAGCATTTCCTTTTCCTGCGTGATGTCGATCATCGCGCCGCTCACCAGTATGGGATGCCCCGGCTCCCCATCCACGCGGGACTGGCTGCGCATCCAGCGCACCGATCCGTCCGGGAGCACCACCCGGAATTCGGCATTAAATGTCCCGTTGACCACCATGGCTTCCCGCGCCGTGGCATTCAGCGCTTCGATGTCGTCGGGGTGAATCATCTTGCGCCAGACGTCCAGGTGCATGCGCAAGGGCTTTCCGGTCAAACCCACCAGCGCGGCGAATCCTTCCGAGATCGTCAACATATCGGTGGCGACGTCGGTCTGCCAGATACCGAACGCGGCGGCCTTTTCCGCCATGGCGATGCGCTCGGCGTTCTCGCGCAGCTTCTCCTCGGCCCGCAGCCGTTCGATGGCATTGCCGGCCAGGTGCGCGCCGGCTTCCACCACACGCAGGTCGCGGTCATGCGGCGCGGCGGGATGCTTGTGATACATGGCAAACGTCCCCAGCACCTTCTTTTTGGAATCGCGGATGGGAACGCTCCAGCAAGCTCGCAGCCCGAAGCTCAATACGAAGTCCTTGGCGGCCGCAAAGCGGTGGTCGTTGGCGATGTCTTCCACAATGGTGGTTTCGTTTCGAAAAGCCGCCGTGCCGCAGGCGCCCACTTCGGGGCCGATTTCCAGGCCGTTCACGCCCTGCATGTACGCCGCCGGCAGGCTCCCTCCCGAGCCCTCCCACAGGCGCTTCCCCTCGTCGTCCAGCAAAAGGACCGTGCAATAACAATCCAGGGCCATGCGCTCAATCGCGGCCGTGAGTGCGTTCAACACCTCCCGGAGCGAACAGCCCTTGGCGATCAGCTCCAGCACCCGCCGTTCTTCCTCAATTACCCGAGAGGAGCGCTCCAGTTTCTCCTGGTCCCGCTCGCTCGCTCGAAGGCGCCGGGTTTGCACGTATGCCACCGCGCAGGCGGCCAGCGCAACACAAAGCGCTCCAATAGCCAGGGCGGATAGCATCTCTCTTCTATCGGTAAGAAGCCCTAGATTTCTTAGGATTACGGATGGAATATTTGATCCCCGGCGCGCCTAAAGCGCTTATTTTGTGCCAGTTGTCCAAACGCCAATTTTGGGCGGGGTTTTCCTGAATTCCCGCGCATGTCTTAAGGAAAACCAGGGAAAACATACTGTAAGGGGCGCGCGGTGAACAACTGGGCTTGCTCCTTGCAGCGACGTTTGTAACCTGATTTATCCGAACAGCCGACGCGCAGCGCTATTCCACGGCGGTGTATCGCTTCATCGGGGTGATACTCTGGCGATAGTCATTCCAGCCTACAACCACCGCCATGGCCTCTTTTTATCGTGCAACCGTTGAGGAATTCCTAACCTACAACGAGGAGCAAGTTCTCGCCCGTTTGGAGATCGCATATGCGCTCCGAGGCTACACGAGTCAGTATGCCGACCAGACGCTACCTTGGAAGCGTGATATCCAATCGCTTCGTCGGTCGTTGGAGCAGTGTTTGATTAGATCCCCTTCCGCGAAGTTGTGGGGGCTGCTCTTAGAGTTCTCAATTCCAAGGAAAGAGTTGCGAATCGATGTAGTCCTCCTAGTAGGAGAGGTGATTGTTCTGCTGGAGGCCAAGAGCGGCACTGTCGCATCGCACGCGAAGCGCCAGATTGAAGAGTACGCGCTGCTCTTGCATTACTTCCACCGTGCATCGACAGGCCACCGGATCATTCCGATCGTTGTTTCGGCTGAGGCGCTTGATGTCGATTTGACCGCGCTGGGTCAGCGCGAGCTCTTTCCGCAGATCGCTTCCTATTGGATAGCCCCCGTGGTACTGAGCACCTGGCAACAGCTTGCAAATCTGTTGCTCGCCATAGAGCAGCCGCGAGCGGATCAAATCCCTTCAGAGCCCTGGTGTAACAGTCCCTATTTTCCTGTGCCAAGTATTATTGAAGCAGCACTAGCCCTCAGAAGTGGCCTTTCCATCCGAGAAATCGCGCACTCCGAAGCCTCGGAGCACGAAATTGAGACCGTACGGCGCGCTCTCCAGGGTTATGTCGACCAGGCCCGTATTGAGCAGCACCACGCGATCTGCTTTCTTACCGCCGGTGTTCCTGGGTCAGGAAAGACCTTGGTTGGCTTGAGCCTCGCCCACTCGCACGAAAACAAAGCTGACGCGATTCACTTCATGAGCGGTAACGGCCCCCTGGTCCAGGTGTTGCAGTATCTCTTTACGAAAGAGAGTATGCGAACTGGCGCGAAAGCCGCACAGGCGCGTGCTGAAGCAAAGACCCTCATAGAGAATGTTCATGTTTTCGCTCGTTACCATACGGACGACAACACGGGCCCACCATCCAATCACGCGATCATTTTCGATGAGGCGCAGCGCGCCTGGAACCGAGCTCAAAACAAGAAGAAATTCGGACGAGATTACTCCGAGCCAGAGATGCTCCTTAGAATCATGGAACGCCAACCCGATTGGGCGGTGGTCGTGGCTTTAGTAGGCGGTGGGCAGGAGATAAATGATGGCGAGGCTGGATTGGAGGAGTGGGGCCAAGCCTTGAGCGATAGCGACAAGGATTGGGTGATTTATGCGTCGCCCGAGGTCTTGGAAGGCGGCCCGTCCACTGCTGGCCATCGACTGTTCCGTGGCTCGACGAAGGCAAGAGAGGTGCGAACCAGCACAACACTGCATCTTCGGACATCGAACCGCAGTCTGAGGGCCGAACAATTGGCAACCTGGGTGAATCGCGTGCTCGATGGAGATAGCCAAGGCGCAGCTTCCCTCGGAATCACCGCAAGGTTTCCCATCCTTCTTTCGCGGGATTTAAACCAGACACGATTGATGTTGCGCCAGCAAGGAATTGGTGAGAATCGTTACGGATTGGCCGGTTCCTCTGGCGCCGCACGCTTGCGAGCAGAGGGGCTGGAGCCGAGCTCAAGTTTTCATGCGGACTACCAGTGGGAGCACTGGTACTTAGCGCCCGAAACTGACGTGAGATCGAGTTATCGATGTGAAGTTTTTGCGACCGAGTTTGAAATTCAGGGCTTGGAACTGGATTGGATCGGCCTTTGTTGGGGCGGAGATTTCATTTGGAGCGAGCCACAAGGCTGGCAACGGCGCGCTTTACGCCCAGCGCGACAGAGCAAATGGAGTTTGATCAAGAGCGATGAGAAGCGAATCTATCGAAAGAACGCATATCGCGTCTTGCTCACCCGTGCGAGGCAGGGGATGATCATCTTTGTTCCTAAGGGCAATGCTGAGGACCCCACAAATCAGCCAGAAGAATTTGAAGCAACCGCCCAGTATCTCGCTCGATGTGGCGCCACCTCGCTGGGCTAGAGTCGGACGGCATTGCACGTTAAATGCAGCATCGGGTTATACTGCATGGAGACCGGACGCCCCGATTCGTTACAAATGATCGCGTTCCGGACATAACGCATTTCCCGCCTGCCTCACAGCCCGCCGGGAACCCAGGAGATACGAACGAATGAGTGAAGTGCTCAGTGGAGCTGAGTTCAAGAAACAACTGCGCGAAGGGCGGCCCAAGCTCGGCCTGTTCCTGAATTCGCACAGTCCCACCGTCGCCGAACAGCTGGCGCACAGCGGCTATGACTGGCTGCTGGTCGACACGCAGCACGGGCCCATGAGTTTTCCGGAGCTGTCGGCCATGTTGGCCGGAATTTCCAGCGGCGGCGCGAAGTCCATGGTGCGCGTGGCCGGTTACCACGATCGCGGCGGAATCCAGCAGTCCCTCGATCTGGGCGCCGATGGCGTCCTGGTTCCTTACATCAATACCGCCGAAGAAGCCGTCCAGGCGGTCAGTTGCGCGCGCTATCCTACCACCGGCACCCGCTCGGTTTATTTCCCGCAGCGCAGCATGAACAAGGCCGGACTGCTCGGCTATGCGGGCAAAGCGAACGAGAACGTCATTCTGGCCCTGCAAGTGGAAACCGCGGACTGCATCAAGAACATCGACGAAATTGCGGCCGTACCCGGCGTCGACATGCTATTCCTCGGTCAAAATGATCTGTGCATGTCCATGGGCCTTTTCGAAAAATACGAATTCCCGCTCATGTATACCTCGCCCGAGCTGCAAGCGGCCACCGACAAACTGCGCGCCGCCGCCAAGAAGAACAACGTGATCCTGGGCCTGTTCCTCTTCGGCCCTTCACGCGTGGGCGAATTCCTCGAGAAGGGCTTCCCGTTCATCAGCCTCGGAAACGATCTGCATCATATCCTCACCCAGGCCGGCGCCTACGTCAAAGATGTGGAAGCGGTGTCGAAGGAAAAGGGCAAGCCCTGGACTCGGCGGCCTACCGCGCTACTTTAAGCTCTTCGGCGCCAGGATCTCGCTCAGGTAATCATGGCCCCCGGGGATTCGTTCCAAATGCGGGTAGCGTAAGCCGCCCGCATATTCAATTTCGCGCGATTCCACCGCGTCGAAGTTGCGCACGATCAAGGCGATCTTGCCGTTTTGGGGATGCGCGATGGATGCGTTGAGCGCATCCGCGGAGTAGACGCGGCCATCCACGGCCAGGATCGTCATCTGCGGTCCCAGACCCGCGTCGTATGCCGGCGTCCCGGGCAGGACATCGGTAATGGTGCCGTCCTTCGCTAGCGCAATCCCAATCGAATATTCCGCATGATAACTGGGAGCCGCAGGCGACGTTCCAAAGTAGAAAGGCTCGTTGTTGGGCGTCGCGTTATATACCAGGCGCCAGCCGGCAGCCTCCAGGCCGTCCGTGGGCGGCTGGTTGTTTACCTGGTAGATCCGCGTCTCGAAGAACGTGTGCCAATCAAACGGCAATATCGCCGATAAAGACGCTTCCACGTCTGCGCGCGTATAGGGAACCACGATAGGCGGCGTGTCGCGCTGGCCGAAGAAGCTGCGCAGGAAATCGTCCAGCGACAAGCGGTCCTCAGATTGTTCGCGGATGATGGCATCGGCACGCAGCCAGATCAGAGCGCCTTCGTCGTAGTAATCCTGCCCGCGGCGCAGCGCAGCCCAGCTGTCACCCACCGTGCGCAGCACCCAGTCCTCGGTAGCCGTGTCCACCAGAGCGGTGGACGCGCGGCCCGTCTCGTGAGCGAATCCAGCGGCCGCCTGCGCCAGATAATCGCGCATGTAGGCGGCGTCATTAAAGCCGGCTCGCGTGGCCAGCAGAGATCCTATGTATTCGTTCAGCCCCTCATACACCCACAGCAGCGACGTTCGCTCCGGCCCCTGATAATCGGGCTTGGAATAAAGCTCCGCCGGCTGCCGGTACTTTCCGTCCCAGGAGTGCGATTGCTCATACGCCAGAAGCGGCCAGCCGAATTTTTCGAGCTGATCTTTTTTGGAAAGCCCGGCGTCACCGATGGCGTTGTAGGGCGAATCCTCATGCTCCAATCCGTCGAAGGGGCGCGACGCGCTTTGCGATACCAGAATGTGCATGGTCTGCCAATGCCGGAAGCCGAACATCGCGCGATCCTGGTCGATGAGCTTCGCAAACAGAGTGAACGCGTGCGCGTTGTCCGCGTTGTCTATGGCAGCCTGGGTTTCGCCGATAAAATCGAGCTCAGCCGGCCAACTCGACGCCAGCGGTACGGCTCGGAAGAACTCGCCCGCCAGCACCGGCGAATCAATCAGGCGTTCCAGCGAAACCGGCGCAAAATTCACGCGAGCGCCCATCTGACTCGTGACCTGCAGCGAGCTGCCCTGTTTCCAATTCGCCGGAAGAACAACGGACGGCTGGATCATCAGCTCGCGCTTATCAATGCCCAGGGGATACAAGATTGCCGTGTTCCACGCCAACAAGAGCTGATGTTCCGAAATTGTGTTTTCCAGCAATGTATCGAATTCCACCGTGATCCGATCCGTGCCCGGCGGCACATCCACATGGATGGTGTAGATTTCTTCCGGATCGCGCTTCCAGGGCAGCGTCACGTCTCCGGAATGGATCCGTAGCGCGGCCACTTGTTGAATGGGGCCGGTTGGTCCATGTTCGCCCGGAATCCAACGCGGGTACCCGAGCGCCAGCATGCCGGGCCGCACTCGAATCTCCTCGCGCACAAAAGCAATTCGCCGAGATGCCTGCGTCTCGTCCACCAGCAGCGTCATAGCAGCCTGTGCGCTCTGGCCATGCGCCCGGGTTGCAGCGGCGCCAATCGCCACCAGCGCGACCGCGAAGCACCTCAGAGCAACCAGTGGGCGACCCATGATAGGGCCGATTATAGCCCGCGGCCCCTATTGGATGTGCTCCCGATCCTTCTCGTTCTCGCAGTAAGTCTCAATCAGATCGGTATCGGCCATCAGATGCACCGGCACGTCAGCTCGCCAGGGCTTTTCGTAAGCTCCCGGGTCGTCGATCGTGATGCCGATTTCCATATGTCCGAAATCGCGCCGCGTGAACCGCTCGGTGACATGCGCGGACTCGGTTTGCGGATGACCCTTGGCCGTATCCAGCCACGAACGGCCATTGAACCCCATCGTTTCCACCACCAGCGTGTCGCCCTCCCAATGGCCAATCGAATATCCCAACCAGGTCGGCTGAGGCTCCTTCGGCAATGGCCGCCCATCCAGGAACACTTGACGAAACGTCGAATTGGCGGATGTCTCATATAGCAGGACCACCAGCGCCGGCGTCTGCACAACTTTGAAGGGATGCGGCGCGGGAGCGCTCGTAATGTCGATTCGGGGAACGCCGGGCGGCATGCATTTCGACAGCGGATCGTCGCGATGGTCCTTGCCTTCGCGCTCCGCTTGCAGGCTCTTCGCCCAAGGCTGCATCACCACCTCGCCAGGCTTCAGATCTTTGGCAAGGTCGTTGAAGAATCGTGGCTCGCTCTCCCAGACGCCGGATAGGTCGGGCTTGCCATCCACAGCTTTGGGCGTGGGCGCGGATAGATTCACCTTGCCGTCGCCAGTGCGCGGAACGCCCGGCACGCGATAGTTCAACCACTGCGCCTGGAGTGTCAACACCGGCGCGGCCATCACGATAGCCAGCAGTAGGGTATGCCTTGCCACCAGTCGAGTAAATCACAGATTCATTGCCGCGGCAACGCGCGTTTCACGGTTCGGCTGGGAGACAATTAGGAACAGGATGCGCTTGATCAAGGCCCTCCTCCGTGTCGCGGGAAAAAGCCAAGGCAAAGTGATCGCCGTGTTTGCCGTCTCCGCCTCGGACGCCGCGCAATCCGTCCGCTACGTCCGGCACGGCGCGCCCGATGTTCCGGTCTGGCTGTTCTCTCTCGAAACACCCTCCCCAGAGACCTCGGCGCTGTGCGAACGCACCTACATCCGGAGCAGCCCGTTGCGCTTGTTGTTAGCGGCGGAAAGATTGCTGTGGCCCCGGCATGTGGCGCTTGCCACGTCTTCCTGGAACGGCCAGCCAGGCCATTGGGCCCTCAAACTTGCGCCCTTTTTGATCCCACCCTTCCGCGCTTTACTCTTCAATGAAAATGACGACTCGTTCTCCGCGACGCCGCCAGCCATTGTGCGCCATCTCAGTCATCGTCTGCTGTCCGATGATGTGCCCGACTTCACGCCCAGCCGCGGATTTCAATTGCTTCGCCGCTTCTCACGGTGGGTTTGCCGCATTTCTTCGGACGCAGCGCAGAAGCTCAAGCCTTACGACGTCTTGGTTTTTCCCGTCATCGATTGGGATTACCGCTTCCAGCGCCCTCAGCACCTGACTCTGGAGTTGGCGCGCCGCGGCCACCGGGTCTTCTACATTTCCACTACTTTTCTTCCGGCCTTCGGCCTCTTCGAACCGCGCTCGCGGGCTGTCGCGAACAACGTCTACCTGGTGGACCTGCCCGGCGGCGAGGATCCGCCCGATATCTACCGCGATATTCCCAGCGAACTTCAACTGGCCGCGCTGGAATTCGGCCTGCGATCTTTGAAGCAGAAGTTCGCCATTGGAGCAACGCTTTCCATCGTCGACTACCCGTTCTGGGCTCCGCTGGTGCGGCGGCTGAACAACACGATCGTCCTGTACGACTGCATGGACGATTACCGGACTTTCCGCAATTCAGGCCGGCCGGCCCGCGAATTGGAGCCGGAAATTATCCGCGATGCCGACGTCGTGGTCTGCTCTTCCACCCGCCTGCAGGAACGTGCCAGCGGCCTGGGCCGCGACAGCATTCTCATCCGCAATGGCGTCGACCCGCGGCATTTCGGGCCGCGCCCGGCGTCGCTCGCCCTATCGTCGGACCAGCCAATCGTGGGTTATCACGGATCGATCACCGAATCCACGGACATAGAACTGCTCGTGTACGCGGCCCGGTCTCTTCCGGATATGAGATTCATTTTGATTGGCCGCAATGACGGCATGAATCTATCCGAACTGGAGAGCTTGCCGAATGTCACATTGGCCGGTGAAATCCCCTACGGTCGGCTCCCCGAATATGTCCATGCTTTCGACGTAGGCATTCTCCCCTACCGGATTTGCGATCACAGCCTAGCAACGGATCCGGTAAAAGTCTGGGAATATCTGAGCTCCGGCAAGCCCGTGGTTGCAGTTCGGTTTCCCGAAATTGAACGCCTGCAAGATCTGATCGCGCTCACCGACGGCCCCCAACAGTTCGTCGACGCTATCCGTTCCACGCTGGCCGCCGAGTCCCCCGCCAATGCCGAACGCGGCCGGGCATTCGCGCGCGATAACACCTGGTCCCAGCGCTGCGATGCCTTTCAACAAACAGTGGCGCCGTTCTTCCCCAAAATCAGTGTCGTCGTGCTAACTCACAACCAAATAAAATTCACCGAGGGCACTCTTTCCAGCCTCGATGACTTTACCGGTTACCCGAACCTCGAAGTGATTCTCGTGGATAACGGTTCTACCGACGGCACCCCGGCGTTCCTCAAGCAGTGGTGCGCAAGCCGCCCCTATGCAAAGGTCATTCTTCACACCACAAATCTTGGATTTTCCGCGGGAAACAACGCCGGAGTGAGGGCCTCCACTGGCGACTACATCGTGATTCTCAATAACGATGTCTGTTTGACCGATGGTTGGCTGGGCACGCTCTTCTCACATTTTCGAGCCGAACCCAACCTGGGCATCCTGGGGCCGGTCACCAACAGTTGCGGTAACGAGAGCGTGGTTTACATCGGCGAATATGACGACGTGGAAAAGATGGCGATCCTGGCTCGCCGGTACACGCGCGCGCATCCCGGGCAGCGCACCCAGTTGCGGGTAGCGAACTTCTTCTGCGTGATGATCCCCCGGGCCGTTTGGGAACAAGCTGGCGAGCTGGATGAGAATTTCGGCGTCGGGTTATTTGAGGACGACGACTACGCCATGCGCGTTCGAAAGGCGGGCTACGATATCGCCTGCGCCGAAGACGTCTTCGTCCATCATCACGCGTCGGCGTCGATTGGAGCCTTGTCCTCCGCCTCGTACGACGAGTTGTTCAACCGCAACCGGCGGTATTTCGAATCCAAATGGGGCGCCTGGACGCCGCCCGTCTTCAGACAGGACGTGCGCGAGAGGCTGGCGCAGCGGGCGCGCGGCGTTACAACGTCTGAGGGATGACGGCCTATTGGTGACCGGGGTCGCTGTTATTTTGATCGTTGTTATTGTTTTCGCGCTCGCGCAGCTTCTCACGCGCTTTCTCCGCGTCGCGCTCGGATTGGCTCAACGCCTGCCGCACCTGAGTGCGCGCTTTGTCCAGATCCTGGCGGGTCTGCGCGTCGGCGCTCTTCAAGTCCTGGCGCAGTTTTTCCCGGGTAACTTCCAACTGCTGCTGGGTCTTTTCCTGCGCCTCGCGGCTGTCGGACCTGGCGCGATCCTCGTCCTGGCGGCTGCATCCTGAAGCGGCAACCAGGGCGATAACGACAGTGCTGACTCCCATCCACCTCTGCATGCTCACCCCCTTGTGAGACGCTGGAGGATTGATTCTGTTGCCGCCATTTCTGACAGAAAAAGGCCTGGATGCCAAAGCACCCAGGCCGAATTCGACTGCGGAAATTACTTATCCTTCTTCGAATCTATTCGCCGCCCTCCACTTCCCAAATTTCGATCGAAGCGGTGTTGTCATCCACGGCGGCGAAAGTGGTAACTCCGCGCCGTGTGGACATCGCAGCCAATCCAAACGCACCACCCTGGGCCGGATCCACCGGCCGTTCTGCAACGAACTGGCCATCCACGGTGAATTCCACCAGTTCGCTGGGCTGATTCGGATCCGGATTGATCACGTCGCTGTTGCTGACAATGAGATGCCCGTTGGGCGCCAGAACCATGGCCAGCGCTCCGTGCAAATGTGCGTTGTCTTGGTAAATCCGGTAGCCCACGCCGCCGTCTGCGCCGATCTGGCCCGCATTCGGGATCGCGTAAATCGCATTCTCAAAGCTGGCTGACACGTACAAAACATCGCGGCGAGCATCATAAGCCAGACCCGTGGGACCAACTTCGAGCGCGGCCGGATCGCCACGATGGCCATAGCCGGAAGAAATGATCAGACCGTCCTGAACGGTAATGTGGGTCGGAGTTACTTCCAGATCCAGCCGCGATATTGCGCCGCTCAGAACATTCGAGACGAAGACCTGGGCGAAAGCGCCCTCGTCGTTCACCGTGAAATCCCAGGGACCATTCACCAAAGTCGAACTGGTGTACGTCCATACGACGTTACCGTTGTAATCCAGGGCCATCAGCGAACCCGGTTGAGCCGTGGCGGAGGTGCCGTCATTAGTTGGGAAGTTCGCCACCAGCACCAGGCCAGCCCGGAGAACCGCCAAGCCGGTCGAAAGCCCCAGCGGAGCCTCGCCCTGGAAAAACAGGGACGGCGTGTTGCCTTCTATCTTCACTATCGTGGTGCCGGTGCCTTGCAGATTATTCGAGTTGTTGTAATTGGAGACGAGAATATCGCCAGCCTGCAACTTGCCGCCCTGGGGAAATCCGGGCGGAACAAAAGCTACGCCGTAAGGATTCACATCGCCATTGGACGGAACCGTGGAAACCACCATGGGATTGCCGAGGCTTCCGATGATCGAGCTGACTTGCTGCGCCCTCGCACCGGGCACGGCGGAAGCCAGAAGTATCGCCGCTCCAAACAGGGCAGCATTGGTCTTGATTGCGTTTTTCATTTTCTTTTTCTCCTCTAAATTTGAATTTCGTTTGCCGACGAATCGAGATTAATCGAGAAGCCCCTCGCAAGTCGTCAAACTGCCGTTAAGGATTCGTTAGAGTTTTTGGAAGCAGCGCGCGAGTCGGATTAAGCCTGGGGTAGCTTGTTGACGTTTGCAAGACAGGGTATGTCAGAGGAGACTAGCGGCTCTCGGATTCATCCGCATCCGGAGCATCCGGAGCCGCGACGTGTTGCAGGATGAAAGACAGGAGTTCCTGAACCGTGCGAAAGCGCGTGGAATGGCCAGAATCCATGTGTTCCACGCGTCCTGGCAGAATTCCGCGCTCCAAATCGACCTCCGGCCGGACTTGAATGACGAAATCTCCTCGCATCGCAGCTTCAGAATAGGGCTTTCGCCCCCGCCGAGTCGTTAGGTTGTGGTTAGGAAGACGTTAAGATTGCAACTTTCGGGTCTCAGGAGTCACCCGCCAATGCCGCGCGATCGAAGGCCTCCACCAGCGATCTCCGCAGCGGCTCATGCTGGCCCAGCGAATTAGCCAGGCTGTGGACGGCCGCCCGCATACGCCCGCGGTAGGACGAAGCTTCTTCCTCGCGCCCCAGCCGCTCTGCGATTTCCGCTGCCGTCCCGAGCACCCGCCACGCGGCCAGCGGCGTCTCGGCGCTCTCCATGGCCTCAAGCGCTAGCTGAATCTCCGATTGCGCTTGCCGGAGATCATTTTCAGCCAGTGCGGCGGCAGCCATCTGGCGCCAGCCCAGCGCGAAATAGGTAAGCTGGCCGGATGTCGCCGCCAGCTCGCACAGGCGAAGCGCATCTTGGCGCGCGCGATCGTACTCGCCGCGCCGCAGCCACAGCTCGCTCCGGCCATGGTACAGCGGCAGATGAAAAATCCAATCCAGAGTGAAAGGTCCGGCTTCCGACCTTTCCACCACTTCCGCAAAACACTCCTCAGCCAGATCCAGTTCGCCTAAGCCGAGGTGGGATTCGCCCAACATGATCAGCGTGAGAAAACGGGGCGAACCCTCGCGGGCGCGCACCAGCGTCTGCTGGCAGATCTGGCGCGCCCCGGCGAAATCGAACGCCTGCGCGTGCAACCGGGCCTGCATCACGCGCAGCAGCGTGATGGCCGTGCCATGGCCGTTCCTTTCCGACAACAGCAGGCTGTCGCCCGCCAGGCTCAGAGCCTCTCCCCACTCGCCCAGATGCAGCAACGCCCAAGCCTTGAAATATTGGCAGGAAATATACAGGAACGAATCGCCGGTTTCCAGGGCAATTTGCATCCCTTCGTCGGCGGCCAGGCAGGCGTCGCGCTCGCGGGATCGAAAGGTCTCGAAGAACGACAAGTGCATCAGTGCCAGACTCAGGAAGCCGGCATGGTTGGCCGCGCGCGCCGCCTCGGCAGCTTCCACGCACGCTTGAAAATCGTCCGCCTGCCAGCCTTGCAATCGGATTCTCCGGCTGGCGCAGTAGCCGCGCGCCTGTTTTTGCAGCACCGTATCGGAAAGCTCCTGGCTCAGCTCCACGGCGCGCTCGGCCACGTCCACGCTGCGGTCCGGTTGAATCCAGAAGAGCACCGCGCTCAACTTGAGCAAAGCTTCCACTTCCCAGTCGGTTCGTTGGGCTTGACGGGCGCAGGCCACCGCCCGTTCGAAGTCAGCGGCCGCACCCTCGTTGTCGTCCATGGCGCGGCGAGCCGATCCGCGCTCCTGGAAGAGTCCAGCTTCCGTCTCCGCGCGTTCCGTTTCCGGAACGTGCTCCAGTAACGCCAAAGCCTTTCCCAGGTGCTCCTGGGCTTCGCGATTCGCATACTGCTTCAGAGCCTTGACAGCCGACAAGCGGCGATAATGAATCGCTCGTGCGTAGTCGCGGCCCTCCTGGAAATGGACCGCCAGCTCCGCCGAGATCTCCTCCAGATGCGCGCTGTACGCGGTTTCCTGAAACTCGCCGATGCGCCGATGCAGCACCACCCGGCGCGGTTGCGGCACGCCGTGATACAGCACGTGCTGATACATCGCATGGATGAATCCGTAGCGCTCCAGCAGGGAGCCGTCGCTCAACGGGATCATTTTCGCCGGGCGCAGAAACTGCCGCCGTTTTACCAGGCCTTCGCACCAGGTTTCGATCTCCGCGATGCTGGAATCCATCCCGCCCGAGAGCGTGCGGGTGGAAAATTCCAGGCCCGCGATGCTGGCCACCGATAACAGCCGCCGCTCTTCTTCGCTCAGCCGCTCGATTTGCCGTTCAATCAGTTGTTGCAAGCTGTCCGGGATCAGCATGCCCGCCTGTTCCAGCGGAACGCTCAATTGCCAGCCGCGCGCGCCCTGCACCAGTTGCTTTTGCGCGATCAGGTCGTCCACCACATTCACCAGGAACAGCGGATTGCCGTCCGTCCTTTGATGAATCAATTGCGGAAGCGCCTCTGGAAATTCGCTGCCCTGAAAACGCAGCGCCAGGTACTTGGCCACGGCGGCTTCGGTCAGGAACTCGAGCGGCAACGCCACACAGCGCCGGTGTACTTGTAGTTCGCGCTCGATCTCGCGCAACGGGTGCCGTTTCACGATCAGCTCGGCCGGCCGAAATGTCCCGATCACCAGCAATCGGGCTGGTCCCCTGCGGCGCGCCAGGTGGCTGATCAGATCCACGGTCGAGTAGTCGCTCCAGTGCAGGTCTTCCAGCACCACGATCAACCGCGTTTCCGACGTGAGCGCCTCAATGGCGGCGGCAATCTCGCGCAGCATGCGTTCCTTCACCGCTCCCAGCGTTTCCCGCTTCAGGTGCTCGCGGTCGCGCTCGTCAACCAGCGAGGGCATTTGCGCCAGCCACGTAGGCGCCTGCTGGCGAAGAATCTCGATCAACCGCTCCCGCCCTGGTTCGCCGCACAGGCGGGTCAAAGCTTCCAGGACCGGAAAATACGCCTCGCCTTCCGCGAAATGTTCCAGGCACTGCCCGCTCGCGATCCAGACGCCCGCATCCGCGGACGCGCGTTCCACGAAAGTCTCCACCAGGGTGGTTTTTCCAATGCCGGTCTCGCCGGTCACGAAAACCACCTGCCGTTCCCCATCGAACGCCTTTCTCATCGCGCTATCCAACTGATCGAGTGCGCGCTCTCGCTCCACGGCTCGAATTCCTGGCGGCGCATTTCCCGTTTCTTCGCCGTCCATTCCTCTGATAAAGCGATATCCGCGCCGGTGAGCCGTCTCGATGAAACGGGGCGAGCGGCTAACGTCGTTCAGCGCCTTGCGTATCTCGGCCACCGCCACCTTCAGCACGCCTTCGGTGACATGCGTCTCCGGCCACACCGCATCCAGCAACTCATCCTTGGTCACCAGCCGTCCGGGATGCGCAGCCAGGAAATGCAGCACGGCATAGGCTTTGGGAGCGAGCGGGATCTGCTCCAAGCCGTTCCACAACTGCTGGTTGGCCGGATCTAAGCGGAAGGGGGCAAAGACGATCTGCTTCTCTTTCGGCACGGGTGCACTTTGTATTCTATCGTTGGCGAGGGCCCCGGCTCCCTTTCGCTGGTGGTTCTGAAGTTGACGTTTAATCCAGCCCAGCACTAAGACAGCTCAATCGACGCGACCAATAACGTCCCACGGGTAACGCCCGCCCATTGAGCCGTCAGCAGAGCCCTTGACCAATCCGTGGATGGGCCGCATGGATGGATCGCGAGGTCGTGCTCTCGGCTTCCACCCAACGGTTCCCACGGTGGATCAAGCTAAGCAACAGGGAATTTTGTAGGGTTGAAAATGGGTCCGGGCTC
Source organism: Bryobacterales bacterium (assembly GCA_963776805.1). Lineage (GTDB taxonomy): Bacteria > Acidobacteriota > Terriglobia > Bryobacterales > Bryobacteraceae > Palsa-89. Next base: position 848,126 of record CAVZOD010000023.1, on the reverse strand, counting down.
GGTTCCGGGGATCAATACTGGTAAGCCGGCACAGGCTTCGCTCATTCCTCCGGCGGGCAGGTTGATGAATGTGGCCGGTGCTGTCGTGTGGGCAGGCCTCGATGCTACCGCTGGCGTTCGTAGTAATAGTCGCCCGACACATGACCCTCTATGATCTGGGTTGCGACGCCATGGTCATCGCGGACGAACCGGTACGTCAGGCCGGTGCCGGAAAAGCTGGTTTCCGACTGCGGAAAAATGCGCTGCTTCGGTCCTCCATTCACGCTGATGAACAGAGCATCGCCGGAGAGACTTACCTCAATTCTGCGGGGGCCCTGGATGTAGGGTCCCTTGTAGAAGCCCACATATTTCGCCATGATTTCGGGAGTGACTTTCACGGCCGACTTTTCGTCATCCGAGAGCTTGCCGACCCAGTGCTCTTGTCCGCTATCGCTATTTTCATTGCAAACGGTTTCGATCAGCTCCGTGTCGGCGGCAAACTGCGCGCGAACTGGCACGGTCCAATCCTTGGAGTAAGCTCCGGGATCCTGGAACGTCACGGTTATTTCCAGGTGGCCAAAATCGGTGCGACGGTAGCGCTCCGTCACGCGCAAAGCCTCGGTGTGAGGATAGCCGTCGAGAAGCCAGGTCCGGTCATTGAATCCTGAACTCTCCACCACCAGCGTATCGCCCTCCCAGTGGCCCACTGCGTATCCCATCCAGCTCGGGTTGGAATTGGTCTCGAGCGCGCGGCCATCCATGAAGATCTGACGGTACGTGAGATCTTCATTCAGCATGACAATCATGGCGGGAGTCTGGAGGAATCGCTTCATGCCTCCAGCGCCGGTGCTGTAGCCGGGACCCTCGGGCAAACAGTGGTAACGGGGGTTGTCTTTGGCAAAGTTTTGCGCGCGCTGCCGGAGCAACGCTTGCGCCCAAGGCTGAATGTCGTTGGGCTTCAGGTCTCCAACGTTGCGGACCGCGATATTGCCGACCGCCGTATCGAGGGGGATGGCCCACAGACCGGTGAAGTCGGGCTTGCCATCGGAGGTCCGGGGTGCGGGAGCTGTCAGGTTGGGCTTACCATCGGCAGTTCGCGGAATGCCGGGAGTGGGGAAGTTGAGCCACTGAGCGCCTAGCGAAGCCGGCAGCAGTAATAGCGGCGCCGCAATCGCGAATTTTTTCATGCGGGTTCTCCTGGCTGGCTATCCTCATAGTCTCGGCCGGAAACTGCTTGGGCTAACGACAGCTGTCTCCGGTTTTGCCGGGCACACCGCTAGCGGGTATTGTCGTGATGCTCCCGCGTGACGTAATGTCCGGCGTCCCTATCGACGCAGGGCGCGGCCTCTTCCAGTGCGTCGGGCTGAAGCGTCAGCGTGCGCGACAGAGTCCAGGGCTTCTGGAGGACCTCGGGGTCGTCGGCGGTCACCTGGTACTGAATGGTGTCTCCCACGCGCCGCAGCCGTTCGATGACGTGCAGCTTTCGGCTGTGGAACAAGCCGTTATCTCCCAGCCAGGTTTCGTCGGTGAGCCGGGTGACATCCACAACCAGGGTGTCGCCTTCCCAATGGCCCACCGAGTCGCCATTATAAGTGGCCGCTGTTTCAGGATCGGTGCTGTGTTGGCGTCCGTCGAGCGGAATCACACGCCATTGGTTGCCGGTGTTATCGGCGTAGAGGAAGGTCACCTGTTGGGGTGTCTGCACGATCTGGTGGGGAGGGCCCAAGCGCGGGACGCCGGGTGGAAAGCAATGCAGCGTGGGATCTTCCTTGGTCTGATTGTTGTCGAGTAATTTCACCTTGGCCGCGGATTCGGGTTTGTACTCCGGGTCGGGATCGTGCAGCGGAGCGGAGTAGAGCGCGGCCGATTTCGGGCTGAACGCGCCGCCGATCACGAAATTGTCGCCGACCTTTTGAATGGTGCCGATTCCGAAGAAGTGGTGCCACACGCCGTTCAGGTCGGGATGTCCATCCGCCAGGCGTGGCGTGGGCCGGGACGCTGCGCCGGGATTCTTGGCTGCTTCGGCGGCGTAGTTGGTTTGCGCGCGGGCGCCGATGGTGGAGGCCACGAAAACTGCGGCGAGCGCGGCCCGCGTGAGCGTTCGGTGATTGGCGAGCTCGGATAGCATGATTTCCTCCTGAATGTTGGTGGAACGCGAGGGCGGTTCTTGCGAACGGCCGCTACTTTTGCGTCCTCCGCAGATTGGGGTCGGCATCTTGCGGCGACATGCTGAATACGTGGCCGTCCGGATAACTCAACCTTGTCATGAAGCCGTAAGCCGGGGTGCCGTCCTTGGCGGGATTTGCCGTGACGGTGACCTCCTGCTTGTTGCTCAGCAGCACATCCTTGGTGAGCCCGCTGCCCCGGAAGAACAGCGGAGGCAGAGATTGGAGCGCCCAGGTGGTGGTTTTTCCGGCGTCGTCCTTCACGTCCAGATAGACGAAGATGTGCGGATTAACCCAGTCGACTTTGGAGACAACTCCGTGCAAGGTGACGGTTTTGCCGGAGTCAAACTCCGCGGAAAAAGAATGATGCGCGATGAGGGGCAAGGCACACGTTAGTGCCGCGACCGCTGCCCACTGCAATCGATTTGTGGCTCTCATGTGATCCTCCAGCTGTTCCGGAAAGTATATACTTGCGCGCGGCCGGGCACAATGCCTATGCATGTGCGGGAATGACTGGCTCGGATGTATGGCGCAAGAACGATGTGGCATCGCGAAGGGTTAGGTGGGCCGCTGAATCTGGGTTGACCGAAAGGAGCGGTTCAAGCATCGCACCAGGGCGCGCATGCAGACCAAGCAAACGAGAGGATTCGGATGCGGCTTTGGGAGCCTCTGTCCAAAGTAGGTTCCCAGGTATCGATTTTTCAACTGGCCGCTTCCTTCTGACAGCGCCCGAGGAGCTGCGCCGCTTATACTACAACTGAAGGCAAAGGCAATCATGGCCACCGAGAACCTTGTCGAAACGATCCGTTCGCTGACACCGGAAGAACAAGAGTCCGTCAAACGATTTATCGAGTTCCTCAAGCGACGCGGGGCCTCCTCTTCCTCCCCGTTTCTGGCTGCTGTTGATGAGTTCATTGATGAGCATCCGGAATTGCTCCGCCGTCTGGCACAGTGACGTCTTACCCGGCGATGGACGAGGTGATCGCGGTCCACGCCCGTTTGATCGCGACGTTTGGAGGTTCGCTCGGCATTCGAGATCGCGGCGCTCTTGAATCTGCCGTGGCCAGACCGCAAGCGGCTACTACACCGACATCATTCAAGAAGCTGCAGCTCTCTGGGAGAGCCTTTCGCAGAATCATCCGTTTGTGGACGGAAACAAGCGTGTTGCCGTAACTGTCACGGCGGCATTTCTACGGGTCAACGGATATCGTCTTGCATTTGATGACGGAGAGGCACTTACGTTTCTGGTCGGCCTGTATGAAAGTGGAAGGCTGCGGTTCGCCGAACTCGAAGCGTGGCTGCGTGAGCACACCGTGCTAGTTGAATAGTCAAACGGAAGCCGAGGAAGGCCGCGTTCTTCTCGGAGAGGTTTGTTTGAAACGGCGCTTTATGGATTGCTGCGATTTTCCTGGCCGTCACAGCTCACCTCTTGAAGAACAGGCCGAAGGCGCGCGCCAATCGTCAGATGTATAAGGCAGCCTACGGAGCATCGCTTGCGTGGACACGGGTCCCCCAGGTGCAACAGCGTTTAAGGGGTCATCGATCAGACTCAAACTCCGGGCGCCCTGCGTGATTTATTGTCATCTGTCCCGGTTCGCAACCTTGTATCGCTTTCCGCGTTTAGTCATTCAATGCCGACCACGGGTTCCGCTTCTGCGGCTTGGGCCACCTTTCCCAGGGAGGCTCCCCGCGTGCGCGAAGTTCGCAGGGCTTTTCGTTGATCGTCCGTAAGCGCGTATGCGGGGGGGCGCGTTGAAGGATCGCCCTTCAGAGCCGCCTTGTCCAGAGGCCACCCCAATTGTTCGGCTAAACATTTGGCGAACGCTTGCGCCATTGGAGGGGCCACGGCATTGCCGACTTGTCTATACTGCTGCAATCGCGGGATACGATCGGGCCAAATGAAGTCGTCAGAAAAGCCTTGGAGCCGTGCACTCTCCCGCACCGTGATCACGCGGTGGTATCTATAGTGGACCGGTCTCAACGGGCTGAAATTTCCCGACCCGGCGCGCAACGTGTACGACGGGCGATCAGGATGCAGACGATCATGAAACGAACCACGCTCGCGCTTACCAACCTCCAAACCACTGAGACGCTCGATCATGTCGATCGAGTGAGCGGTAGGTTCGTGATTGAAGACGCCGGTTTCGCCGAACTCGCCCGCATCTGGTAGATCATCAATCGCGGCCGATGCCGAACGGAACGGGAGGAGGGACACGCCATGCGATGGCTCAGGGAAGCGCACGGACCGTTTGCCTTTCAGCCCGAGAACGATGAGCCGTTTGCGGTTTTGCGGTACTCCAAAATCAGCTGCAGAAAATATTCGATAATCCACGCTATAACCATGACTTCGAAGCGCAGTTGTTACTCCTTCCAGGATTGTGCCATCTGCGATCGACGCCAGATTAGGCACATTTTCGAGCAAGAACGCGGCGGGCATAAGTTCGCCAATGAGCCGAACGAAATGGCCAATCAAATCGGCGCGATTGTCGCGTGCGCCTCGGCGCTTGCCGGCGATCGAAAAAGGCTGACATGGGGGACCGCCAATGACGAAATTCGCTCGCTTGATCCCGGCCCTCTCAAGCAGTTCGGAGCCCGATAGGACACTGAGGTCGGCGACACAGCCGCGACTGCCGCGGTATGCATGGTTGTATTCGTACGCGTTAACCGCACGTTGATCGATTTCGAAGCCTGCCACGACGTGCAGGCCAGCATCGAGAAATCCGGTCGATAGTCCGCCGCATCCGGCAAAAAGTTCAATTCCTAAGGGCTTCATCACTGTCTCGGAACATTCGTCGAGCGGATCATCGCGAGTTGGGCGTCCGACGTGTTTATCGCGTAGCTTGCGGATCGCACGATGCGAAGATCGCCCGGGCGCGACGCAACATTAAATTCGATGAGATGCACGGCCGACTGATAATCCACTTTGAGCGCCAGCGGCCGGACCTTTAGCCCAGGATAGTAGTGAGCCGTGTATTGGATCATGTTGAAAATCTGCACGCGGTTGAGCTCGTCCGAAACAGCCTTGGCTTCGATAGGAAAGATCACTGGGACTTCGTCGTCTCCCGCAGCAATACCGACCTCTACCGCGTCAAGTTCTGCTTGCCCTACGCCCGGAACGCTCTTTCGGACGTGGGATCGTAGACGGTAGATCTTCAACCCAGAAAAATGGTCGAGCAAATTGCAGTATCCGACAACGGATAAAAGAGCCTGTTCGTCCATCTCTGCCATTGTTTCAGGTAGCAAATGCCGGACTGGCATCGGAGTCTGGTCAATTGCCGGGGTGAGTTCATTGACCGGTGTTTCAATGATCCCGCTTGCCGCCTTTTCAAATTGATAACGCCCACGCCCAACTGCGCGTAAAACATGAAAGCCTTTATCAAGGATTTCCTTCGGCAAGACCGTTCGCGACCGCATACGATAAACAACGTCAGCCGGGTTGCGGGACGAGATTCGGTCGGGGTTCGGGGATGCCGCCCGAACCGCCTCCACAGCAGTCCGGACATCGTCAAGCGAAAATACTACGGTTGAAGCTCCAGGGCGCCATCGATCCCGAAAGAGTTTCAGGATCACGGGCACATACACGACAGAGTTTCTTCCGTGGCTCTGCAGACTCTTAGCCTTGGGCGGCGTGACCGCATCCGCTTTCCTGGCCCGCTGTCGTTTCGGTGCAGTTATGTCAAGGTCATCGTCGCTCATTACTATGGTCTTGTCGAGGCTAACTATCCAGAATATCTCGAAGCCGCTCCTCCATGCGTTCCGTATCCCGCGTTTCGCACTGCCAGATGATACCAACCTTCCACCCTAGGCCTCGAAGACTGGAGAGGTTCTTACGGTCGCGCTTTGAGTTCCGCTTCAGCTTCGGCCCCCAATATTCGAGCTTCGACTTCGGGGGGCGGCCTTTATTGCATCGTGGATGGCCGTGCCAGAAACATCCATGCACAAAGATTGCCAATTTTCGACCCGGAAGGACCAGGTCAGGCATTCCTGGGAGGTCCTTTCGATGGAGACGGAAGCGATAGCCCATCCGATGCAACGCGCTACGCACGAGCCGCTCGGGTGTAGTGTCCTTCCCCCGAACCCTGGTCATCAAGGCGCTACGGCGCTCAACGGAGAGGCGATCCATGCTCAGCGATTAGGATATCGTATGGCGGTCACGCAGCGCGGCACGCCCTTTATCGGCGGGTGCCGGTTCGGACGATCACGTATCAACGGCATTGGTGGGATCGTTCGAACACCGGTGTCCATCCCTGCAAATGCAGATTTATCGCTGCGGGCGGATTACCATCTGACCGAAGGTTAACCAAATCGATAACCATAAAATCGGCTAGGCTCCGATGGCTGGATTGACTGATTACGGCAGTTGTTGTGATGTGGCCGGCCGGCCGGGTCCGGAAAATCAGGGTTCCATCTGGGAAATCAGGCGTCCATGCGGTAGCGCGTCTCGGCGCGGCGGTAGAGCGGACGCCACACCAGGCGGTTCACGGAAACCACCAGCGTCGCCATCACGATGGTGGAGAGAAGAAGCAGAGCGAAATTTCCCGCGTCGGTGGCTGAGCTGATTTCGGCGCCCAGTCCGAAGGTGGACAGCACTTGTCCTTTGAAATGGAAATATTCAGCGACGATGCTGGCGTTCCAAGCGCCGCCGGAGGCCGTAACCAGGCCGGTGATCAGGTACGGGAAGATGGCGGGCAGGATGACGGTGCGCCAGCGGTCCAGCCGGCTGAAGCGGAAAATTTCGGCGACTTCGCGGAATTCGGAAGGGATCGCGATGGCGCCCGCGATCACGTTAAATAAGATGTACCATTGCGTGCCGAGCAGCATCAGCAGAATGGATCCGGTGTTCAGGCCGCCTCCGAGGCTGATCAGACCGAGCAGCAAAACCGGGAAGAGGGCGGTGGCGGGAACAGAGGCCGCGATCTGAGCTATCGGCTGCGCGATGCGCGCCAGGCGCGGGTTGAAACCGATGGCGACGCCGGCTGGGATGGTCCAGGCCGATGCGATTACGAGCGCCGCCACCACGCGCAGGAAGGTTGCGCCGGCGCTTTCGAGCGTGATCACAAGATCGGGCCGCGTGATTCCTTTCAACTCCAGCAAACCTTGCAACACGCCGTGAAGAATGAGCAGCAGCACGATGATGCCGGCCAGAACCATGAAGGCCTTTTGCCAATTGGATGGTGGCGTCGGGTTGTCGTCACTGGGGTGCCGCGCGGAAGATGAATAGACTCGCTCCATGAGTGGCGTGCTAATGCCCTCGCGCAAACGAGCGAGCAAAGGCGATTTGCGGAGCAAGTTGAGGACGGGCGACGAGTGTGCGCTGGAACTCTCCACTTGTTCGAGTTTGAATTTGTCGGACCACGCGATGGCGGGGCGCCAGACCAACTGATCGATCAAGACCACGACGCCGATCATGGCGGCGATTCCCCAGGTGATGGCGGTGGTGTCGCCGGCGCTGGCGGCCGATTGCAGATAGCTGCCGAGGCCGGGCAGGCGAAAATCGCGCTTGCCGAGCACGAACATTTCGCAAGCCATCAGGAAGAACCAGCCGCCGGCGACGGAGACCATGGAGTTCCACACCAGTCCGATGGCGCCTTGCGGCAGTTCCAATTGGAGGAATCGTTGAATCCTGCCGAAGCGGTAGACGCGCGACGCTTCCATCAATTCGCGCGGCAGCGCCTTGAGCGATGCATAGAAGCTGAAAGCCATGTTCCAGACTTGGCCGGTGAAGATGAGGACGATGGATCCAAACTCGACGCCCAACTGGCGCGATGGAAACAGCGAAACCATGGCCAGCATCACTCCGGGGAGAAAACTCAGCACGGGAATGGATTGCAAAATGTCGAGCACCGCGAGCATGGGCGCTTCTAAACGTTTGTTGTACGCGGCGAAATATCCGTATGCGATGGCGAACGCCAGGCTCAGGATATAAGCGACGATCATGCGCACCAGCGAGTAAAACGAATAGAGCGGAATGGCGGCGGGCGAGAGCGAGATCTTGACGGCCGCGACGGGCGCGCTGAACCAATAGCGCGCCACCGCGACGATCGCGTAGATGACGGCGAACAGGAAGGCGAAGACGATCGCGTCCATGAAGAAATTCCAGGTGCGGTCCCGGATCAGCGAGCGCGAGAGGCCCGGAACGGTCATGTTTCGGTTCCGACTTCCACGTCCTGCGGCTCGCTGGGCGTTTCTTCGGGAATGAAGAAGCGCTTGCGTTCGGAATCGTGATCGAACAGTTCGGCGTAGCGTCCCCAGTTGATGGCGGTTTCGAGCTGGCGAACGGTTTCCTCTTCGCTGAAGTGCTCGTCCAGAATGTCGTGGAAGAAGTTGTCCGGAAGCGTGTGATCGGACTTCGATTCCAGCGCGCGCTTGATCTGTTTCAATAACGCGACGTGTTCGAGCGCGGTGTTGCGGAACAATTCCTTCTGGCGAAGGATGGGCGCGTTGGCGAATTCCAGGCCCTCCGGCGTCATTTCAACATCGCCTTCACTCACCTTCACGAATCCCAGCAGAGCCGCTGCTTCGACGATGGGCAGAAGATCGTCGATTTCAAACGAGAGCAGGTCGGCCAGGCGGTAGACATCTTCACGGCCGTTTTGATCGGCAAGAATCTCCAGGAACCCGGCGATGCCTCCGGTGCGGGCGTGCGGGAGCATGGGATATTTGGGGCGCGAGTCGGTTCGCGCGGGACCGGATAAGGTAACCGCGAGATCGCTGTCGGGCTTGGTGAGGACCTGGTAGATATAATCGACGATTTTATTGAAGCGGGGGTTCTTGCGATCGCGCGGGCGGGGAAGGTCGACGTGAAAATCGGTACGGATGCGGCCCGGGTTCTTGCCCAGAACCACGATCCGGTCGCCCAGCAGAACCGCTTCCTCGATGTTGTGCGTGACGATGAACACGGCGCGGGTGGGCATTTTCTTGTCTTCCCACAGCTCCAGCAATTCGCTGCGGAGGTTTTCGGCCGTCAAAACATCCAGGGCCGAGAATGGTTCATCCATGAAAAGAACTTCCGGTTCCACCACCAGGGCGCGGGCAAATCCAACGCGCTGTTTCATGCCGCCGGACAGCTCTTTCGGATAGGCGCTCTCGAAGCCATCCAGGCCGACGGAATCGAGCATTCGCAGGCTCCTGGCAAATCGGCCTTCGGGCGACACGCCGCGGGCTTTCAAGGGCGCCTCGACGTTTTCGAGAACGGTGAGCCAGGGAAATAGCGCGAAGCTCTGGAAAACGATGGATACGTTTTCGCACGGACCGTTGATGGGCGAGCCGTGCCAGAGCACCTGGCCGCCCGACGCGCGAGAAAGGCCGGTGAGGATGCGGAGCAGCGTGGATTTGCCGGAGCCGGAGGGACCCAGCAGGGTCAGAATCTCGTCCGGATAAACGGCCAGATCCAGCGGCGCGATGACTTGGATTCGGTTGTCACTCGGCTGGTCGTAGAACTTTTCAACTTGTCGTGCTTCAATCAGGGGCTCCGGCACGCTGCTTATTATCGCAGCCGGACAGGCCTGCACCAAGTTCATCGAACTGTCACGCGGGCTTGGCGCGGCCGCGGCTCGAATGCCGTTTCCGGGCAAGATAGACTGAAACTATGCGCTGCGCCACCCTGCTGGCATTATGTCTCTACGTAGCCGTAACCCTTTCGGCTGATGATGTTGCGATAACCGAAAAGAGCTTTGGCTGCGTCCTCGATCTGCCGAAAGTGAGGAACACGCGGATTCAGAATCCCGATCCGGAAAAGCTCCGGGAAGCCATCCGAATATTTAGGGACAGCGTGCCGAATAAAGAATATCCAACGGGCACCGTTCTGCAGTTGATCCCGACGGAAGCAATGGTAAAGCATGATCGCGCGGCCTTTCCGAAAACGCGCGGCTGGGAGTTTTTCGCTTTGCAGGTCTCCGCGGACGGCACTACGATTCTGGAGCGCGGAGACAAAGTGCTGAATACGTCGTTGAAAAAGCCTTGTCTCGATTGCCACGCGCCTGCGGCGAAATTCGATCTGGTATGCGAAAAGACGCATGGCTGCGCGCCCATCCCGGTCACCGATCAGCAGATCGCTGCGATGCAGTCCGGCGACCCGCGTTGTAAGAAGTGAGGAAAGTGGAGCGGCGATGAGCAGTAAATTGCTCCGATTCAACGGAGCGGTGCAGCGGGATCCTGCCATCGATGCGTGGATGAAAGAGCGTGCGGGCGCATTGGGAGCCATCGCTCAGGAGTGGTTTGAGATGATGCGACAATGCGGGGACGAGGTTCGCGAGCTCTTGCATGACGGCTGTCCGGTGGCCTGTCTGGGCGATGCGCCCTTCGGCTACGTGAACGTATTCACTTCGCACGTGAACGTGGGGTTCTTTCACGGCGCAGCGCTGCCAGATCCGGCCCGCTTGTTGCAAGGCAGCGGCAAGTTCATGCGCCATGTCAAGCTGAGACCGGGAACGGCCACCAACGCCCGAGCCCTCAGCAGGCTTATCGATATTGCGTACGCGGATATCAAGGCGCGTGTCGAAAACGGCTAGCTCAGGGAACGCGCGATCCTCCAGCAGAATACGAATTTGCCTGGCGCTTGAGGGCAAGGAGAAATGACTATGGAGGGTTCGGTTTCGAACACTCCGTGCTTGGCGCGGCGTTTGCGCCCAGAATGCTTTTCCGATGCGTAGCGGAGTCGCCCTCTGCTACTGTTTCTTGGAATAGTCGGTAAAATTCAACTCTTTGCACTTCCCCGGATTGAAGGGTGCGTCGGCTACCAGGATGGTGTCGGACCCGGTATATTTCCCCTTCAGGTAGACCGGGTCCTCGGCGACATAGCTGCGCGTCAGCGCCATTTTCTTCGGGTCAAGCACGAACCGCTCCACCACGTGGAGCTTGTCGCTATTGCGCACCGGCGTACTCAAGAACCCAGGCGCGAACCCGACCGTATCCACCACCAGCGCGTCGCCTTCCCAGTGTCCAATGGAGTGTCCAGTGCGAGTTAGCTTCAGCTTGTGGGGATGCTCTTTGATGTTCATGTAGACGGTGCGCTTCAGCCCGAATTGCCCGTATTCCAGCACGACGGTGTCTTTGTTCTGCGTAATCCGATTCACCGGTCCATCGAACGTCCAGTCAAAAAGGATGCTGGTGGTCTCGCAATGGAAACGCGGATCGTCCTGGCGCTTGAATTCGGCCGCTGCCTTTTCTCCGGCCGCGGTAAGTTCGGTGCCGCCATAAAGCCTGGGCCCTGTTCCGCGGCGGCCTACCCGGCTGAAGTCGACGGCCGGCCGGTCGCCTGGTTTGTACTCCGCCAATTTATCGAGCGGCACCAGACCGCCGCCGACGCCCTTGGCATTCACCATGACCAGTTGTACGGGGGCCCAGTCGCCCGCGATGTTCGGCTCGCCCGAGGGACGCCGTGCCGGACGGTCGCTCTTCGGCGCAACGATTGGGCCGCGCACCTCCTGGATGCCACCCTGCGGCGCCTTGACGTATTGCCCGTATCGATCCATTCGCGTTCCATCGGCCGCCACGATGGTCTGGAGATAACACGAGTCGGGATCGGTTCGATTCGGCGAGCCCTCGATGGTCACCTGCTGGCCCACCGGAAAGTTTTCCTTAGTCCAGCCCGAGCGCCGCAGCACGTGCACCGACCGCATTTCACAGCGATGATGACTGACCGTGCCGTCCTTCTCGGGAACGTCGAAATAAATCCAGGAATGCGGGTTGATCATATCCACGCGCGTGAGCTTGGCATGGAACACGACGGTTTTGTGCATGTCGTACTCCGCCCCGCCGTGATGAGCCAAAGCGAGCCCGGGCAACAGGGAGACGAGAAAGAAGGCTACAGTCCAACGCATAGGGTTCTGCTCCTGGTCCGACCAGTATATACGCGTCCGCTGCAGCTTGGTTCTGGCCTTGAACCTCGGCCAGGGGCAGTCGCCAGGTTCCTCCCGATTGCGAATCTGATTTTCCTGTTATGTTGGACCACGAGCTGTGCGAAACGTCGAGGAGGTGACTTTATGAAGATGATGCGATGGTGTGTGCTGTTGCTGGCCGCGCTTCCGCTGGTGCCTCAGGACAAGAACTCGCTTCCGCCCGACATAAACCCGGTGACGCTCTCGCGTCTGCCTCCGGTCACCGCGGCGGACCTGGACGAAGAGGGGAAGCGTCTTCTGGCTGCCAGGACGAACTACACGCCCGGGCCGGGACCGGGCCACGTCACCATCTACAGCCCCAGGGAGCTCGATCTGGGCATTCCGTCCGGTGCAAAAAGCCCGGTTGGTCCTCGGTACTTTCAGATCGCAGTGCTGATCACCGCACGGGAGATCGACCAACAGTACGAATGGACCGCGCACGAGCTGGCGGGCCGGCGGCAGGGCTTGGAGCAATCGGTCATTGATGTGATCAAGTACAACCGGGACGTGGCGTCGCTGTCTGATAAAGACGCAACGGTGATCACTTTCGGGCGCGCATTGTTTCGCGAACACCGCGTCAGCAGTGAGCTTTGGGAAAAGATGGTGAGCCTTTTCGGACGTCAGCGCACCGTCCAACTGATGATGATCATGGGCGAGTACTTCAAGGCAGGCTTCATGATGAATGCCGTCGATCAGCACCTTCCGCCCGGGCGCGAGCCCTTGTTGCCGCAATTAAACAAGTAATACGCGCGGAAACCAATACGCGCGAAAACCGGTCTGCTTCGTGCAGACGGGCTCTGCGGGCGCGGGCGCACTCGCCGTGTTTTAAAACGTCGCGCTGGCCGCACGGGTTTCCAGAACGCCGTTTCCGGCCAGCCCTGAACTCAAGTAATGCGCGGAGTGTCATACTTGACGAGCGACAACTCGATCCACCCCATGTTCTGCCCGGAGTTTTGCTGGTGCATTGTGATCTCGATTGGGGATATCCTGGTTCGCGAAGGGGACGACTCATGCATAGGACCATCGTTGCTGCAGCCGCAGTGCTACTCATAGGCGCCGGCGCGTGCCTGGCGCAACCGCCCGGCATCACTCGCGAAATGATCGAGCGGTCGTTGCCTCTGGAAGGTGCGCCGCTGGCAGTGCCTGGACCGTACAAAGTAACATCCGAAAAAGCGTTCGGCTCGCCGGGCTATCTCGTGTTTTACCCGGCGGCGCTGGACGCGTTTCCGAAGAAAGACACCTTGCCGGTGATGGTCTGGGGGAACGGTGGTTGCGCGATCGATAGCACGCGCTACTCGGGCTTTCTCACTACCATCGCCTCGCACGGCTTCCTGGTGCTGGGCACGCTTCCTCAGGAAGGCGCCGCGCGGCGGCAGGCCAACGCCGATGACTTGCGCGGCGCCATCGACTGGGCCGACAAAGAAAACGCACGAAACGGCTCGCCGCTCGAAGGCAAGATCGCGGTGGACAAAGTCGCGGTGATGGGTCAGTCCTGCGGAGGGTTTCTCTCCATCGCACTGGGCGCCGATCCGCGCGTCAAGACGATCGGCGTGTTTAATTCCGGCGTGCAGCAAAAGGGGTCGCCGTTTCCCAGCGCGGACGACCTGCCCAAATTGCACGGGCCCGTGCTGCTCATCAATGGGAGCACGCCGGACTTCATGATGGAGACGTCACTGGCGACGTTTGGCCTGATCAACAACGTGCCCGCGTTCTACGGCGCCCGGCACAACGCCGGCCACACCGCCACCGTCTTTCATCCCGGCGGCGGCGAGTTCGCCAATGTCGCATCGAATTGGCTCCTGTGGACGTTCAAAGGCGACAAGAAAGCCGGCAAGATGTTCGTGGGCAAGAAGTGCGGTCTCTGCACAAATTCCAACTGGGACGTGCAATCGAAAGGGATCAAGAAGTGAAGTTGCCAATCGCGCTAGCGGTAGTCGCCGGCTGCGCGGCAGCGGCTGTTGTCTCCGCGCAGAGCTCCTCGCCCTGGTCTCCATCCTCTTCGTTTCCGCGCGGTAGCAGCCTGCAGAACTGGCAGAATCCCGGACTGAAAAACGTGCTCGCGAAGTGCAAGAATCCGCCTCCGCCATTCAGGATTCCCATCGCGGGCAACTCGGCGAACGCGAACGCGGCTCCGCCGGATCCGGTGCTTCCGCACACGGCCGCGATTCCCGGCGTTTTGGCTGCTGGGCAGTCATGGAAGGTGGTCTGGTCGTGGGAGGGCAATAACGTCGACGGTCCCATCGCCGCCGGCAACGGCACGGTGTTGTTCGCGAACAACGACGCCAGCAACGTGATGCAAATGAACCCATCGACGGGCCTGGCCAAGGTCGTCTACCGCAACACGAACACCGGCGGCGCGGTATCGCGCGGCAAGAACGGCGAGCTGTTCGTCGCCGAACGCGGGCTCGGATCGGCCATCGAAGAGCTGGCGCCGCAGCGAAAGATGCTGGCCAATTCGTTCCATGGCGAGCCGCTCGATTGCGTGGGCGGCGTGGTGAACGATTTGATGGCCGATGCGCGCGGCGGCGTGTACTTCTCGGTTACCGGCGCCAGGGACAGCGGAGTGTTCTATGCCGATCCGAAAGGCGTGGTCTCGCAATACGGAAAGAATGTTCCGCTCGCCAACGGGATTATCCTGAGTCCCGATGAAAAGACGCTGTACGTCACCAACGGCGCGACAGTCTACGCGTTTGACGTGAAGCCGGACGGCGCGCTGACTAATCAGCGCGAATTCGGCAAGCTACGGGGCGGGGAAGGTGGCGACGGTTCGGCCGTCGATCAGCAGGGCCGCGTCTATATCGCGACGGGCAAGTCGGTGGATGTCTTCGCGCCCGACGGCAAGTTTGTTGGCAGCATCCCCGGCCCGCAGGGCCTGCACGGCACGTTTTTCGGCGGCCGCGACAAGAAGACGCTATTCGGCATCGTGTTTTACGGCGGATGGGGAACGCCCAGCGCGCGAAACCGGATTATTGCGATTCCGGTGATCGCGCAGGGTTATACCGGGCGAGCGAAGTAGTTGCAGCGCAAATTCGGAGCCGGCGGAACAGATGTGAGCCCGGACGGTCAGGTTGGATGATGCGAACGCCGTAGCTGGATCGTCCGGGCCGCGCGCCGTCTGCTGCGAGTTGCCCAGCCTCTGGTTTCTTCTTGGTTGAACGTTACTGGCGTGCCGGGGTGGTTGCCGTCGATAACCGGCAGCGACGCACCGCCGCTGCTGTTTACCGTGAGCGCTTTCTTGGAGAAGTTGATGCCGGCCTGAACGTGAATCGTGTTTCGAGCTAATCCATGAATCGCCGCCACCTAGATTGCCAATCGTTGTAGGCGCCAAACAGTCGAAGCCGCTGGCGCGGCGGACGCTTCGCGTGCCGATTGAGAGCGGCTCTGCCGGACCGGCTCCTCGATACTGCAGTAGAGCCGGTGCTTTGGAGCGGGAGGCTGCCCGGTCTTGCCGCTCCAAGTCAGATGCAGATCAACAACGCGGCCGTCGGCAAGGACGCATATTAGAAATCAGTTTGGGATACTCGCATAGCTTGGACGACGCCGTGCTCGGTTCTGCTGCCACCGAACAAGCGGCGCCCGCGGTGCGACACGTGCGAACCAGCTTTTTCCGCGCCTCTGGACCGCATTTAAGTTACTCTAGATGAGTATGGCTGGCGTCGCAGCCAAATTCATTCCGAGAGAATTGCTGATCCACACGCCGGACGGGGCCACCCGGCCGCTCGCGCTGGAGCGTGAACGCTACACGCTCGGCCGCTCGAGCGCCAACGAGTTGTGCTACCCCGAGGACGCCGGGCTTTCCCGCCAGCACCTGGCCATCGAGAAAGACGGCGATACGTGGACGGTTCGCGACTTAGGCAGCAAAAACGGCACCTTCGTCAACGGGGTCCGCATTACCAGCCCCTATCCGCTCGGCAAGAACGATCGTGTCACGGCCGGACACATTGCGCTCGATTTCGGCGAGAATTCGCTGCCGCCGCCCGCCGACAACACCGTTATCTTCATCGAAGGCGTCACCCCTACCACTTCGGTCTCCACCACGGTGGCTACCAGCCTGAAGGGCGTGCTCAGCCAGGAAAAGGAAATTGAAGGCGGTCCGCAGATGCGCGCGCTCATTCGCGCCGGACGCGAGCTGGCCGGGAACATGCCGCTGGCCGAGCTGTTCAAGCTCATCATGAATCTCTCGGTGGAGGCCGTGGGCGCCACTCGTGGCGTCCTAATGACCATCGAAGGCAAGGAACTGGTGGTGCAAGCGGCGCTGGGCGAAGGCTTCCGCATCAGCAACACGGTCCGCGACCGCGTCATCAAGGAAAAAACGTCCCTGCTGGTGCGCGACGCGCGTCTGGACGAAGCGTTTGCCGATCGCATGAGTATCGTGCAGCAGCAGATTCGCAGCATGCTCGCCGTGCCGCTGCAGACCGACGATCGCGTCATCGGGCTTATCTACCTGGACTCGCCGCACTTCATCAAGGAATTCAGCAAGGACGATCTTAGCCTGCTCACCGTCATGGCGAACGTGGCCGCTATCCGGATCGAACATACGCGCCTGGCCGAGGTGGAACAGGCC
The DNA here is from genome assembly GCA_963776805.1 of Bryobacterales bacterium. Classification (GTDB taxonomy): domain Bacteria; phylum Acidobacteriota; class Terriglobia; order Bryobacterales; family Bryobacteraceae; genus Palsa-89. The sequence goes on along the minus strand of CAVZOD010000023.1, from coordinate 831,540 downwards.
GAGCGCCTGCACGCCAAGGAGCTGGATCAAGCCGCCGAAATCCAGCGCAGCCTGCTGCCGGTAACGGCGCCCATTGTCGCCGGAGTGGATTTGGCCGGCTACAATGCCGCCTGCCACACGGTGGGTGGCGACTATTACGATTTCCTGCCGTATCCCGATGGGCGCGTCGGATTGCTGGTGGGCGATGTGGCGGGAAAAGGAATGCCTGCGGCGCTGCTGATGTCCAGCCTGCAGGCGCGCGTGCAAGTGCTGTTTGACGATCCCACCAACCTGGCCGCGCTCGTTACACGCCTGAACCGCATCATTTCCTCGAATTGCCCTTCCAACCGCTTCATCACGTTCTTTATTGGCGTCCTGGACCCCGCCACCGGCGAATTGACGTACGTAAACGCCGGCCACAATCCGCCGCTCGTGGCCCACGCCGACGGTTCGGTGGAGAAGCTGGAAGGCACCGGCCTGATCCTGGGCATTTTGCCCATGGCCACGTACAAACAAGGCGTTTGCAACATGGGCCCCGGCGACGCGGTGCTGTTGTTTAGCGATGGTGTCACCGAAGCCGTTCGCCCGAATGCCGACGAGGAATTCGGCGAAGAGCGGCTGGCGCAAGTTCTGGCCGGGCTGCGGGATGAGACCGCCGACTCCATCATCACCTCCATCAATCAGCAGGTGGAGGATTTCACCGGAGGCGCGCCGCCTGCCGACGACATTACGCTAGTGGTTGCCAAACGGCTGGCCGGCAGCTAATCAGCCAGGGCGGATAATACCAACCGCACGCGCTCCTCGACGGAATCGCGGGGAAGCGCGATCAGGTCGTACCCAAGCGCCGAGTAAGTTTCCACCATCGCTTCACAGGTCGCCTGGGCCTGCTCGAAAGATTGTTTCCGCTCTTCATCCGGAGTGAAGATTTCAGGCCAAGGCGGAGCGACAAATACCCATTGGTTATAACGAAAAATGCGCGCTGCGTGATCCACGTGGGAAGGGATCGGCAAGCCGCTGAAGCGCAAGTAGCCCAGCACGTCGGGCACGCCGCGGTCGAAAATTACCGGGCCACTCAGCTTCAGCGCAGCCCGATACGATCGTATTTCCCAACTCAACATCAGTTCGGCGAAAGCGCTCCGGTCGGACCATGGCAAAGCTTGGCCGCCAATCGCCAACTGGTCCTGAATGATCGCCCGCCCGGCTTCGGGCATGCTGCAAATGCCATGCCCGGCCAGCGCCTCGATGAGCGTGCTCTTGCCTGAACCCGGTCCGCCGGTGATCACGAACAAGTGATCAGAATCCACGCCCTTACGATCCAATTTTGTGCTTCTTCAGCCAGCGGAAAATCTGCGGCCAGAGTTGCTCCATCTCGGCGGGCGTGAAGCCGTGCCTGCCTTCTGGAACGGTGATCAGCTCGGCATCATCGCCAGCGCCTTTGAGCACCTTCAGCAGCGTCACGCTCTGTTCGTAGGGCACGGTTGGATCCGCGTCCCCGTGCAAAACCAGAATGGGCGGCAGTCCTTTGCGCACATACGTGATGGGCGATAGACGCCGCGCCAGCTCCATGCGATCGGGCTGATCTGGAATCCATGCCACCGCGTATGGCCTTTGGTCGGGCCCGGGCGCGAGTTGATCGGCGACATCGGCCACGCCGAAGAAATCGATGACGGCCGCGATCTTGACGGACGGCCCCAGATTGGCCGGCGCGGGCGTCATCGCAGTCATCAGCGCCAGGTGCCCGCCCGCCGAGCTGCCGGTCGCGAGAATCCGTTTTGGGTCCACCTTGTACTGGGCGGCATGGTCCAGGAACCACTGCGCCGCCGTGAGAACGTCATTCACCGCGGCGGGCGCCGGCGCCGCGTTGGCCAGCCGGTACTCTACATTCGCCACCACCATGCCCCGCCGCACGAACGGAAGGCAATATTTGCACCCAGCCGCCGCCGTGAATCACGATGACGCCCGGACGGTCGGCCAGCGACGGCGCGCTCGGCTGCACGATGTCGAGGACGGTCTCCGGATAGTGGCCGTAATGTATGTTGGCTTCGATCTGGTAATCCAGGGCGGGGGAAGCGGGGAAACAGCCGAGCAATAATAGAATGGAAGGGCAAATGAAGCGGCTGCATCCCATAATCCTCAGTTTACTCTGCGTCCTGGTCGCGGCCGCGAGCGATACCGCACCCCAGATCGGAAGCCGTTTCTTAGGTGGCCGGCTGAAGATAGGCCCGAATGGCGCGGTGGTCCTGCTACATGGTTCGGAAACGCAGTTAAACAAGTTGCAGGAACGTTACGAGGCCTTTCACAAATTGGGCTTGCAAGTCACCGCGACCGCTGGACCCGGTTCAGGTTGGATCGTGTTGGACACCAAGCGCATCATCATCGCCAAGTACGACGGGAGCTGCACCGCGGCTGCCATTTTGGTTCATCAGTTCGGATGGATGCCGCCCGAGCCCACTCACGACGTGCAAGGCAAGCAACTCACCGCGACTCTGGGCGCCAGCAACGCCGCCGTCGCGCCCGGCCAGCGCGTCGCCTTGACCCTGGACATCGACCTGGAGCCGGACATGCACGTCTACGCCCCAGGCGTGGAAGGCTACATTCCAATCGATTGGAAAATGCAGGATTCCGACACCGCCCAAGTCCATGCGCCCGTATTTCCTCGCGCCGAGAAATTATACCTGAAAGCCATCGACGAAACCGTTCCGGCGTTCCGCAGCCATTTCCGCCTGATACGCGACATTACCATCCCTCCCGAGGCCAAGCTGCAGCCGGCCGTCGATCCCTCGGGTCACTTCGCGGTGGATGGCACCTTGCGCTATCAGGCCTGCGACGATCGCGTCTGTTACATCCCACAGTCGCTTCCCCTCAGGTGGACCTTCGCTTATCGGGCGCTCGGTACAGCGCGCCCGTCGGCCCACCCCTAACAGACTGACGGAGAAAGACCTTAGAATTTACGCTCCGGTACTGTATGTAACCCAATTAGTACTACTAGTCATTGGTAGGCCACGGCGGTGTTTGATACGGTAGGGAAGGAGATCAAACGGAATGAAAGTATCGATTATTGGAACTGGCTACGTGGGTCTGACTACCGGTGTGTGTCTCGGATACCTGGGGCACAAAGTGACTTGTATCGATTCCGATACAAAGAAGATCGGAATGTTGCAGGCCGGCAAAACGCCGATCTACGAGCCTTTTCTGACGGAACTGATGGCGGCTGCGCAGCCCAACCTGCAGTTCTGTACCGATTATGCGGGCGCCGTCAAGGACGCCGACGTAATCTTTATCGCCGTGGGCACGCCCCCTTCTCCGGACGGCAGCCCCGACCTCAAGTATCTGCGCGCCGCCGCGCAGGGAATCGGCCAGCACTACGACGGCGATTTCCTGGTAGTGGTGAACAAATCCACCGTGCCGATCGGCAGCGGAAACTGGGTGGGCTCTCTGGTGCGCGAATCCTACGAGCAGCACCACGGACGCAAGGCGAACGGGCACTTTTCGGTGGCCTCCAATCCGGAGTTTTTGCGCGAGGGTACCGCGCTTCACGACAGCCTGTATGCGGACCGCGTCGTGATCGGGTCCGATAATCGCCGCGCCTTGGAAGTGCTCTATTCGTTGTACCGTCCCATTCTCGATCAGACCTTCGCCCCGCCTACGTATCTTCCGCGGCCGGAAGGCATCGGCGCTGTGCCGCTGATTTCCACCGATCTTGCTTCGGCCGAGCTGATCAAGTATGCCGCTAATGCGTTCCTCGCCACCAAGATTTCCTACATCAACGAAATCGGGCAATTGGCCGAAAAGGTGGGCGCCGATATTTCGCAAGTGGCCAAGGGCATCGGCCTGGACGCCCGCATCGGAATGCGTTTCCTGCAGGCTGGAATCGGCTGGGGAGGCTCTTGCTTCGGCAAGGACACCTCGGCGCTGGTTGCAACGGCCAAGGAATACAACATCGGCATGCCGATCGTGGAAGCCGCGCGCGAGGTCAATCGCCGGCAGCGCGAGCGCGTGGTGGAGAAGTTGCTGGGTGAATTGAAAATCTTAAAAGGCCGCACCATCGGTTTGCTCGGCCTGGCTTTCAAGCCCAACACCGACGATCTGCGCGAAGCCCCCGCCATCGACATTGCCCGCAAACTGGTGGAGCGCGGATGCAAGGTGAAGGTACACGATCCAGTGGCGTTGCATAAGTTTGAGATGGACTATCCCGACTTGGGCGTGATCTGTTGCGCAACGCCCGAAGAGGTCGCCGACGACGTGGACGCCGTGGTGCTGGTCACCGAGTGGCAGGAATATCGCGAGCTGGACTGGGAAGTGATGGCCAGCCGGATGCGCACGCCGCTGGTGCTCGATGGGCGCAACGCTTTGGACCGGGCCAGACTGGAACGCTTCGGCTTTCGCTACCTGGGGATCGCCGGCTAGCGCACTTAGTTGGGGCGGAACCGGAGTGTCAGGCGATCAGCTGCTCGGTTGTTAATTCCCGCGGCCGTTCCTCCTGCCGCGTCAAGCACGCCGGGCGGCCCAGCAGGAACCCTTGCACTTCGTCACACTTCAGATTGCGCAAAATCTCCAACTGGCCGGTGGTTTCCACGCCCTCCACAATCACTCGCTTGCCGATGCTGTGCGCGAGCGAAATCATACCGTGAATCAGCGGCACGGCGGCGTCATTCTCGCCGATCTGCGCGACAAAGCAGCGGTCGATCTTGAGGATGTCGATGGGCAGCTTGGGCAGATAGCCAAGCGAGGAGTAACCGGTCCCAAAATCGTCCACCGAGATGCGGATGCCTTGTTCGCGCAACTCGGCCATTTTTTCGATTGCGCTGTCGATATCACGCATCACGATGGACTCGGTGAGCTCTAAATCCAGCAATTCGCCGGTCAGTCCGGTATCGCTCAGCACGCCCAGCACAGTGTCGACGAAGTCCGGGCGGGCGAACTGCAAGGGGGAAACATTCACGGCGACGCGGACCAAAGGCTTCCCGTGGTCCTGCCACCAGCGGCATTGACGGCACGCCTCGCGCAGCACCCACTCGCCCAGCCGAATGATGAGGCCGGTCTCTTCCGCCAATGGGATGAACTGATGGGGAGGCACCAGGCCCAGGCCGGGATGCGGCCACCGCGCCAAAGCTTCATAGGCGGTCTGCCGGTTGTCCGCTGTCAGGTACATCGGTTGGTATTGCAGAAATAGCTCGCCCCGGTCCAGCGCGTGCCGCAGATCGGTTTCCATCTCCAGCCTGGCTTGACAAGCGGCGCCCAGGGCCGGCCGGTAGAATCGAATTCGATCCTTGCCGCCCTGTTTGGCTTCGTACATGGCGGCGTCCGCGTTCCGGCGCAGCGCGCTTACATCCGTGCCGTCTCTGGGATAAATACTAATGCCGATGCTGGCCGTAATGACCAGTTCGTGATGTGCCACGAAGAAGGGGGGACGCAGCGCGGCGCCCAGCCGATCAGCCACGTTCTGGGCCACCTGATCCGCCGTCACCCCGTTCACCACTACCATGAACTCATCGCCGCCCATGCGGGCCAGCGTGTCTCCGCGCCGCACACAGGCGCTGAGGCGTTGTGCCGCCTGTTGCAGAAGAACATCGCCGGCTTCGTGTCCCAAGGTGTCGTTGACGAACTTGAATCCATCTAAATCCACAAAGATGACCGCTGTCCCGGAAGCATCCAGATTGGCGCCGGCGATACTCTCAGCCAGCCGATTGGCCAGCAACAGGCGGTTGGGCAGTCCGGTCAGATGGTCATGCAGGGCGCGATGCGCCATCTCTCGTTCGGCCCGTTTGAGAGCGCTGATATCACGGGCGATGATGGCCGAACCGGTGAGCTGGCCGTCGGATTTCCGGATCGGGGAAGCGCTCAGCAAAACCGGAACCTGGCTGCCGTCGCTGCGCAGGAAAAGCGCTTCGTCCAGCCGCGAGGAGTGGCCCTGTTGAATTTGCGAAAGGATTTCCCCCGCCAGGCCGGCGGAGGCGAACATGGCTGCGATGGACAAAGCCTGCGCCTCGCTGGCGCTATAGCCCAAAAGCTGCTGCGCGCCATCATTCCAGGTGGTGATGGAGCCCCAGGTATCGGTGGCGATAATGGCGTCCTCTGAGCAATGCACGATGGCCGCCAATTGCGAGATGGCCTCCTCGGCCAGCTTGGCTTCGGTTATATCCGCTGCGAGGCCCACCCACTTATAAGGTTCGCCCGCGCTGTTGCGAATGGCCTGCCCGCGATTGGAATAGTAATAGATATTTCCGTTCTGGCCGATAACCCGGTACCCGCCGCTGTAGCGTTCCCCGCTCTCGATGTAACGCGCGAATTCGGGAAGCAGTTCCGGCAAGTCCTCCGGATGGACCATGTTTTTCCAGGCTTCGTAGCTGCCGGGCGTAGGCCAGTCGCCCATGCGTTTGTGGCCGGGTCCAAACACGTCCACGGCCCCGGTCTTCAGATCCCATTCGTAGATCATGTCGCTAGCGTTTTCAGCGGCGATGCGGAAACGCTCCTCCGAGGTCCGCAAGGCGTCCTCGGTTCGTTTTCGCTCCGTGATGTCTTCGACGAACGTAATGATTTGGCGCGGCCCGTCCGGCTCGCCCGGGACCGTGATACTGGTTCTGACCCACACCACGTTCCCATCTTTTCGCATCAATCGCCGCTCGTTGATAAAGCTGCCAATTTCGCCGGACAGAATCCGCTGGAATACATCCAATCGCGCCGTCCGGTCGTCGGGGTGGAGCGTGGCCGTAAAATGCATTTGACAAAGCTCGTTGGCCTCATAGCCGCTCATCCGGCACAGCGCTTCGTTGACGTAGATGAATGCTCCCGTGCTATCGATGATGGCCATGCCGATCGCGGCATTGGTAAAAGCGGAGCGAAAACGACGCTCGGACTCCGGCAGCGTAAGGTTGCTGGGCTCCACGCTGGTACTTATCGGCAGCCAGTTCTAATGTTTGAGGCGGCCCCACACCTGTATCCCATCGGCGTAGACCGCTTCCGCCAGCGGGGCGCCGAAAAAGTAGGCAATCTCGCGATAATCGTTGCAATCGTGAATCACGAAGTCGGCCCGTTTTCCCGCTTCGAACGAGCCGATTTCCTGCCCGCGGCCCAGGCTGTAAGCGGCATTGATGGTTGCCGCCGTAATCGCTTCCGCCGGCGACATCCTCATCTGCGTGCACGCCAGAGACAGGATCACCGGCATGGAAGGCGTCGGTGAAGATCCGGGATTAAAATCGGTGGCCAGCACCACCGCCAAGCCGGCATCGATCATCTCGCGCGCCTTCGGATAGCGCGTCCAGCCGAGTGCGTAGACCGAGCCCGGCAGCAGCACCGGCTGCACTCCCGCCGCCTGGAGCGCCAGGATGCCGCGCGTGCTGACGTGTTCCAGATGATCGGCCGTAGCCGCGTGCATTTCCGCTGCCAGCGCCGCGCCCCCGGAGTCGGAAAGCTGGTCGGCATGCATTCTCAACCCGAGCCCGAGTGAGCGGGCGGCGGATAAGACTCGTCGGCTTTCTTCAATCGAGAAGATCCCCGGCTCGCAGAAGACATCGCAATATTCGGCCAGCCGCTCGCGTGCCACCCTGGACAGCATTTCGTGAATGACAAGATCGGTGTAGTCCGCGGACCGCCCGCGATATTCGTCCGGAATCTCATGCGCGCCGAGGAACGTAGGCACCGATCGAATGTTCTTCAAACGCCCGATCACGCGCAGCAATTTGCATTCGTCTTCGAGCGTCAGCCCGTAGCCCGATTTGGCTTCAATGGTGGTGGTCCCTCCGGCGTGAAACCACCCTACGTAGCGCTGGGCCGAAGCCCGCAGTTCATCTTCACTCGCGGCGCGAGTTTCTCGAACCGTGGACCGGATGCCTCCGCCGGCCGCGGCGATCTCCGCATAGCTTGCTCCCTGGCAGCGTTGCTCGAACTCCGCGGCGCGGTTCCCCGCAAACACCGGATGGGTGTGCGCGTCCACGAATCCCGGCAGCACGACGCGCTGGCCGGCATCGATCACTGCATCATCCCGGCCGATCAGAGCTTCAATCTCGGCGCGACGGCCCACATGCACGATGCGGCCATCTTCGATCAGCAGAGCGCCGCCGGCGATGATACCCAGATCGCGCATTGCGCGTCCGGTACGCGGACCGGACGGTCCAGCCAGCGTCACCAGTTGCGCGCAATTGGTAACGGCCGTTCTCACGCGCGCGGGTCCATCGGAATTTGGACGCCATGCTCGTGCGCGAAATCGATGGCCTTCTGGTACCCGGCGTCGGCATGCCGAATGATGCCCGTTCCCGGATCGGTGGTGAGCACGCGCTCCAGCCGCTGGGCGCAGGCTTCGGTGCCATCGGCTACCACTACCATCCCGGCATGCTGCGCGTAGCCGATGCCAACGCCCCCGCCGTTATGAATGGAGACCCAGGACGCGCCCGCCGCCGTATTCAGCAGCGCATTGAGCAACGGCCAATCCGCAATGGCGTCCGATCCATCGCGCATGGCTTCGGTTTCGCGATAGGGCGACGCCACTGATCCGGCATCCAGATGATCGCGCCCGATCACGATAGGCGCTTCCAATTTCCCGCGCCGTACATAATCGTTGAGCGCCAGCCCAAACTCGGCTCGCTCGCCGTAGCCCAGCCAGCAAATGCGCGCCGGCAATCCCTGAAACTGCACGCGCTCGCGAGCCAGGTTCAGCCAGCGCCGCAGCGTGGCGTTGGCCGGGAACAGCTCCAGCGCCAGTTGATCGGTGGTGTGAATATCGGCGGGCGATCCCGACAGCGCTACCCAGCGAAACGGCCCGCGTCCTTCGCAGAACAGCGGCCGAATGTATTCGGGCACGAAACCGGGAATATCGAAGGCGTTTTCTACACCGGCGCGCTTGGCCTGGGCGCGGATGTTGTTGCCGTAATCAAACGTTACGGCGCCCATTTGTTTTAGAGCCAGCATCGCCGCGACGTGCGTGCCCATGGCTTGGATGGAGCGTTCGGTGTACTCGCCGGGATTCGAAACGCGCAGCGCCAGCGCCTCGGCCAGTGTCATTCCATTGGGCACATAGCCGCGCAGAGGGTCATGCGCGCTGGTCTGATCGGTCAGGATATCGGGTACCACGCCACGCCGCGCCAGTTCGGGAATCACATCCGCGCAGTTGCCAACCAAACCGACCGAGAGCGCGTGGCCGCTCCGCCGCGCTTCTTCAATTACGGCCAGCGCTTCATCCAGGCTCCAGGCCATGCGATCGCAATAGCCCGTTGCCAGCCGCTTCTCAATGCGCGCCGGGTCCACTTCGACGCCCAGATAACAGGCCCCGTTCAAAGTGGCCGCCAGCGGCTGTGCGCCGCTCATCCCGCCCATGCCGCCTGAGACGATCCAGCGTCCGCGCAGCGATCCCTGAAAATGTTTGTCCGCCGCGGCCGCAAAGGTTTCAAAGGTGCCCTGCAGGATGCCCTGGGTGCCGATGTAAATCCAGGAGCCGGCGGTCATCTGGCCGTACATGATCAGGCCCAGTTGCTCCAAGTGGCGAAACTCGTCGTCATTAGACCAGTGGCCCACCAGATTCGAATTCGCCAGCAATACGCGCGGGGCTTCGCTGTGCGTGCGGAAAACTCCCACCGGCTTGCCCGATTGCACCAGCAGCGTCTGGTCATTTTCCAGCTCGCGCAGCGAGCGCACGATGGCGTGGAACGAGGGCCAGTCCCGCGCGGCGCGCCCGGCTCCGCCATAGACGATCAACTCGTCGGGCTTTTCGGCTACCTCCGGATCCAGATTGTTCATGAGCATCCGCATGGCTGCTTCCTGGTGCCAGCCTTTGCATGAGATCTCACGGCCACGCGGGGCCCGGACAACAGGCGGAGGACTGCTCATGTGAGTATCTTAGCGTTCAGAATCTGAGGCCGTTCAAGGGTTTTCCTGAGACGATCATCCCACGCTCACCACTATTTCGCCGTGAAGGACCAAACCTCTTCGATCGACACCAGCGCGCGCCAGCGCGCCATTGACGCCGCGCTCAGCCAGATGGACAAGCAGTTCGGAAAGGGATCGGTACAGCGGCTCGGCTCGCGCAGTGTACTGCCGGTAACCGTGATATCGAGCGGCTCCATTTCGGTGGATGCCGCGCTGGGCGTCGGAGGTTTTCCGCGGGGACGGGTGATCGAGATCTTTGGTCCGGAATCGTCCGGCAAAACCACCATGGCTTTGCAGGTGATCGCGCAGGCTCAAAAAGGCGGCGGCGCGGCGGCGTTCATCGATGCCGAACACGCGCTGGATGCAACCTACGCCCGGAAGCTGGGCGTGGACGTCGACAACCTGATCGTCTCCCAACCGGATTACGGCGAGCAGGCGCTTGAAATCGCGGGCGCGTTGATCGGTTCCGGCGGGGTCGACATCGTGGTGGTGGATTCGGTGGCCGCGCTGGTGCCGAAAGCCGAATTGGATGGCGAAATGGGCGACAGCCACATGGGTCTGCACGCCCGGCTGATGTCGCAGGCGCTGCGCAAGCTGACCGGAACCGTGGCGCGGACCAATACGCTGCTCATCTTTATTAACCAAATTCGGGAGAAGATCGGCGTCATGTTCGGCAATCCGGAAACCACCACCGGAGGGCGCGCGCTGAAGTTTTACTCTTCCGTGCGGACCGAGGTGCGCCGCATGGCTGCTCTGAAGGACGGCGAGAAAGTTGTCGGCAACCGGACCAAGGTGAAAATCGTCAAGAACAAAGTAGCGGCTCCATTCCGCGAGGCCGAAGTGGACATCCTCTATGGAGTCGGAATCTCGCGCGAAGGCGATCTGCTGGATCTGGGCGTGATTCAGGAACTGGTGGAAAAGAGCGGTTCCTGGTACAGCTTCGGCGGCGAGCGCATTGGACAAGGGCGGGAAACCGCGCGCGCGTTTCTGGTGGAGAATCCGGCCATCGCGGACCGCTTAGACGCGGATTTGCGCCGGCGCCTGGATTTGACGCCCGCGGCCTCCCCAATTCCCGCCGGGAGCAGCCAGTTGGACCTCACCCAGGCCGCCCGAACCGCGTAAATTCAGCCCCCCCAACGGCACCCTGGCTCCAAAAGCCCATTCCATCGGGCTCCCAGACATGCTAACCTCAGGAAACTGAGGAAAAATGCGGATTTTTGGCATTCTTCTCTTTACAACCAGATTGTCATCTCGTATGATTTGGTAGGAACAATTCAGCACGGTAATGTTTTAAACGCCGCGGCCGAAATTGGAAGACCAGACCCACAGATCGAAAGTACAGGTCAGACCGAAAGTACAGACATCGAACGTACAGACAAGGAGAAGTACATGGCAGCAGCTAAGTTGACGCAGACGCAAGTGATCAAGGAACTGGCCGGAGCCACCGGTACAAGCACCAAGGTAGCCAAACAGTTCGTCACCAGTTTCTCTGATTTAGCCGTTCGGGAAACCAAGAAGAACGGCATGTTCGTGATTCCCGGCATTGGCCGCCTGGTGCGCGTGGACCGCAAGGCGCGGATGGGCCGCAATCCCGCGACGGGCGAGGCCATCAAGATCCCGGCCAAGAAAGTGGTGAAGTTCCGGGTAGCGAAAGCCGTAAAAGACGCGATCGTGCCCCCCAAAAAGAAATAGCAGGGAGATAGGGCCGAAGCAGCTTCGGTGGAAAACACAAACCCCCGCGTAGCCTCGCGGGGGTTTTGCTTTTCAAAAGTCGATTTAGGCTGGCTCAGCGTGCGAGCAAGCCCAGGAAGCCCTTGTTACTACTTCTTTACGTCGACGTCGTGATCCTCTTTGACTGCGTTCTTGAAGTTCTTAATACCTTCGCCCAAACCTTTTGCCAGATCGGGAATCTTCTTTCCGCCAAACAGCAGAACAGCGACCACCAAAATGACCACCAGCTCAGGGAAGCCTATAGATCGGAACATACGGCCTCCTTATATGGAACACTACTCAATTGTAGGGAGCTTGTTTCCTCGCCGTCAAGCTAAGGTATTCCAAGTAGAATCGCCGCGTTTTCAGGACTCGTTGGACTGCTCCTGCCTGCGGACCTGGTTGGCACGATCTTCGATCTGCTCCCTCAAGGACTTCTCGTGGCCCGGCGGTTCCACTGTCCGCCCGGACTTCAGGCTCTCGATCTGCTCGCGCAACCGCTTGGCTCTTTGGACTTGACCTTCCTGAGTGTGCTGGCTGTCTTGGTCGGACATTTTCCACTCCTGTCTCATTCTATCGAGATGCGAGCAAGGAAAACGCGGCGGCCGAAGAACCGCCGCGCCATATCTTACTGGAAGCAACTCACAGCTTGCCGATAAAGTCCCGCAGCGATTTGGCCCGTGCGCCGCTTGATTCAGCGATGGTGCCGCCCACCCGCGCCGCTCGAGCGGCCAGGGGCTTCTTGGTACGGTAATGATCGTTCTTGCGTATGTTGCGCACCAGATCGTCGATGGTCTCGCGTAGGCTCCGCCCATTGCGGCTGAGCTTTCCCAGATCGCGCACCTGCGCCTGGCCGCTGGTGACGACAATCTGATACCACTCGTTCGTCACCGGGTTTCCGAAGCTCACGTAGCCGTTTTCGAGCACCGTGTGGGGCCCCTTGACGTTTCCGCGGAAGCTATAGAGCGTACCCGAGGCGCCGTTGGGATCGTAATAGTGGGGCGTGATGAAATCGGAGAGCTGCTGCCCGTTCACGCCATAAGCGAATTGCGCGTCTTCGCAGGGATCGCAAACCTCCACCAGATACGTGACTCGCTGCAGCGCAGAGAGCGGCCGGGGCGCCTGGGGTGGCGGCGACCCCGCGATAGTCCGATTCCCAAACGGATCGGCCAGCATCTCCAGCGTCTCGTGACTCGCCGTGAGCTGCCACTGATCGTCGGCCTGTACCAGCGAGAAAGGCTGTCCGTTCTCGTCGGTGTGATAACCGGCGGCGCCGGGTTGATCGATATCGTCGCGAATGATCACCGGCCAATAATCCACTGGAACCGACTCCAAGGCATCAAACGCGCTCACCGTGGCGCTCAGCTGCCAGATGGGTCCAAAATCTCGGGTCGCCTGCTTCTGCAACGCAGCAGCAACGGCCGACACGTCTCGAAAACTCACCGTCGGAGTGTCCGACACCAAGGCAACTTGATGCGGTAGTGTACTCATGGTAATCCTCCTCAATTGGAAGGGTGATGACGGGCCGCCTTTCGGCGCAAGTGCGGGGGTGGCTCGGGTCGAACGATCTCAGAGCCACTGGAATAGTAGCCCAAACGATCCTTGATTACAAGGGTTCGATGTGTTGTTACTGGAAGGCGAAGTAGCCCAGGTACCCCAGGCCGGTACCGATCAAAGCGCCCGCCACCACGTCACTCAGAAAGTGCATGCCGAGCAGAATGCGCGACATCGCGATACTGAGAGCGCAGAACAGCAATCCGATGGTGAGCGTCGGATAAAACAGCAGCAGCGGTATGGCAACCGCGAACGCTGTCATGGTGTGGCCGGAGGGGAACGAGAATTGATCGGGCGGAAGCAGGGTAGCCCAGCAATGCGGTGCAATCTGGCAGGGCCGCCGGCGTCCCGTGAGGCGCTTCAGGCAGAGGAACATCAGGATGCTCAGGACGGAGGACAGCCCGGCAGCTCCCACGGCTTCAAAGCGCGTTTTGCCGCCCAGTATCGCAATGGCGAGCCCCATGGCGTACCAAAGCCAGCCGTCGCCGACGCGCGTAGCGCTCACCACGTAAAACCGGACCCAACGCGGCGCCTCCCAATTGTTGGCGCGGCGCATCACGCTGTAGTCGCCCTTGGTGATAAGACTTCGCACCATCCTACTTCAGAATATACCGCCAGCCCCGTTACATTCTGTTGAAGAAATGATTTCGGGTAAAACAATCTTGACTGAGAACGTAACTGTGACAAACTGTTCTTTGCAGAGTACTACAACCGTCAAGCGGCTGGACTTCGTTTTCTTCGATGCCGGAGGCGGCCACCGTTCCGCCGCCAATGCCCTGAAAGCTGTGATCGAACAGCAGGGGCGGCCGTGGGAAATCAGGCTGGTAAACCTCCAGGAAATCCTGGATCCCCTGGATATTTTTCGCAAATACACCGGAATCCGCATGCAGGACATTTACAACGTGCTGCTGCAAAAGGGCTGGACGCTTGGATCGGCGCAGATGACGGCGCTGATGCATGGCCTGATTCGCTTGTACCATCGGGGCCAAGTGCGGTTGCTCACCGAGTTCTGGAAGCAGAGCGAGCGCGATCTGGTGGTTTCGCTTATCCCGAATTTCAACCGCGCTTTGCGCCAGAGCCTCCCAGCCACGCCTCTGGTCACCATCTTGACGGATTTTGCCGATTTTCCTCCGCACTTCTGGATCGAACGGCAGGATCAATATTTGATTTGCGGCACGGAAAAGGCCGTGGAACAGGCGCGCGCGTTGGGGCATCCGGCGGAACATATTTTCGCGACTTCCGGAATGATTTTGCGCCCCAGTTTCTATGACCCGGTGATGGCGGATCGCGCAGCGGAACGGCGCAGGCTGGGCCTGGATCCGGAACTGCCAACCGGGCTGGTACTGTTCGGAGGGCAAGGCTCCAGCGTGATGCCGGAAATCGCAAAACGCATGAGCGCAGCCGCGCAGTCCAACTTCCAGTTCATCTTTATTTGCGGACGGAACAAGAAGCTCGCCGAGAAATTGCGCAGCATGGACACGAAATTCCCCAAATACGTGGAAGGGTTCACCAGCGAAATTCCGTATTACATGCATCTCTCCGATTTCTTTGTCGGCAAGCCGGGCCCAGGCAGCATTAGCGAAGCGATCGCGATGCGGCTTCCGGTTATCGTAGAGCGCAACGCCTGGACGCTTCCGCAAGAACGCTACAACACCGAATGGATTCTTGAGAAGCAAGTGGGCGTGGTGCTGCCATCGTTCCGCCAGATCGACTCCGGGTTGCGCGAATTGCTGGACGCCGCGAACTTTTCGCGTTTTCGCACGAACGCTGAGGCCATCACGAACCGCGCAGTTTTCGAGATCCCGGAAATCCTGGAGGCCTTGCTGCAGCCAGGAACGCGGCCAGCCCGATCGCCTCTCCCACCAGAAACAGCGGCCAATTGAAGGCGTTCGGAATCCCGCCCGCGGTGGTGTTTTTGAAATCCCAAACGAAGGCGATCACGATCACCGCTGCGCCCGCCAGCACCCCGGCCCAGTGCCTGAGCCCGCCTCGAATTCCGCCAGCGCGCAACGAAATCAAGCCGCACACGATCATGGTGAATGCCACCAGCACCGGCGCCCACACCGGACCCACCCAGGGCAGCGGAATGAGAAACAAAATGTCCCAGGTTTTGAGCGAGGCAGGCCAATGAATCATCAGCTTCAAAAACGCATAGAAGCTGATGTCCCAAACGCCGAAGGCGATGGAGAAAGCCGCAATCCATTCGTGGAGATTGCTTGCCACTGCCAGCGCAACCGCGCCCAGCATTAGCATGGTTGCGGCCTCGCGCCCGATCTCGATGGCCAGGCGCCGCGGATTCTCGGGGCCGGCATCAGCCAGTTGCTGCTGCGTGATCAGCGGAAACAAATCGTCAGGATTACGTTCCGGATGTAACCGCGCGCGGATGGGATTATAGAGCGCACGAAGATAGACCACCACCGCGGCCTCCACGTATCCGAACGAAATCCCGAATAAGAACAATGCTGCAACTGCGCGACGCATAAATCTCAGTCTACCCGCGGCGAGTATGGATCCTCCGGCCAGGCGTGCTTGGGATAACGGCGGCCCAGCTCCCGGCGGACTTGCGGATAGAGGCGCTGCCAGAAGCCGGTGAGGTCCGTGGTGGTCTGCACGGGGCGCTTGTTGGGCGCGAGCAAATGCACCACTAGCGCTACCTTGCCGTTGGCGATGCGCGGCGTTTCGCGCATGCCGAAGAAGTCCTGCAATCGGGACGCGATCCACGGCGGCTTGCCGGCTTCGTAGTTTACCTTTGTTTGGCGGCCATTCGGCAAGCGGATGCGGCTGGGCGCAATTTCATTCAGAAGCCGCGTGCCGGTGCGCTGCTCCAACTGAGGGATCAAACCAGCGCCAGCGTTCTTGAGATCGGCAAAGCTTTTCAACCCGCGGCAAAGTTCTCGAAACGCTTCCTTAACCTCCAACTTCTTGATCGGCGCGTGCTCGGACGCGAAGGCTACGCGGGCCAGGAACTGCGCCCATTCTTCCGGATCTACAAACTTTTCGATTCCGGCTTCCATCGCGCGCTCGGCCAGCAACGCCGCGGCCTGTTCGGGATCAGGCGCGCCGCTGCGCCTTTCCTCGATCACCAGATTGTCGTACAGCAGCGCGCTCACCGCTTCCACGCGCGCGGCGGATCGATTCCATTCCACGCCCGCGCGTTCCTTCACGCGATCGGGAAACAGGTCGAGCAACCAGTCCGGCTCAATGGCACAGTATAGGCGCACTAGAGGCAGCGCATGCTCGCTGCGATCCTCGATATCGACGGCGACCAGAAATTCGGCGCGGGCGTCGCATCCGAGCACCGCGGACCCTCCGGAAGCGAGCAGCAATTGATTATCCTTGCGCCGGCGCGCCACGCGATCGGGAAATGCCGTGAGGATGGCAAGCGGCAGCGCGTGGGGATGGTGCGCGTGTGTTTTCGGCGGCCTGACGATGCGGCGGATCTGCTGGAAGTGGCGCTCGGTGGTGGGATCGAATGGTGAATCGATCAGGCTTATTAGATCGCACGACGGCGTCCGCGCCCCAGCGCTAAGCGCCGCGGCAGCCCGGCAACCTTCTTCGCCCGCGCCGCGTTCGGCGGCATCCATAACCAAACGCGCCAGGCGCGGATGCAGTGGGTAGCGCGCCATGTGCCGTGCTCGCTCGCGCGTGGCACCCAGCCGTTCCAGCAAATCCTCCGCGCGAGTGACCGCGGGCGAAGGCGGCGCATCCAGCCAAACCAGTTCGAGCGGGTTGCTAACACCCATGGCGCGTAGCGTGAGGCAAAGCTCCGACAACTCGCGCCGCAAAATCTCCGGTGGATCTTGCTCGCGGCGGCGATGAAAATCGTCGGCCGTATAGAGCCGGATCACGCGGCCCGGCGCGGTACGCGCTGCCCGGCCTGCGCGCTGCGTCGCCGATGCCTTGCTGATGCGCGCGACTTCGAGCGTCGGCAATCCGGACCACGGTGAATCGCTCGCCATGCGCGCCAGCCCGCTATCAATTACCGCTGTGACGCCTTCCACCGTGATGGAGCTTTCGGCGACGTTGGTGGATAGGATCACCTTGCGCCGCGGGGCGGGGGAGACGGCGCGGTCCTGCTCGGCGGGCGACAAATCGCCATAGAGAGGAAGGAGCAACAGATCGTGCCGCGCAGCCAATGGCCGGCATTCGCGCTCGGCTCGCCGAATTTCCGCGGCTCCCGGCAGGAACACCAGCACGTCGCCGGCGGGGGCCTGGGCGATCAGACCCTCCAGCGCCGCGGCCACCTGTTTTTCGAGCGGCAGCGCCGAGTACGGCTGATGAGTAATCGCTAGATCGAACAGGCGGCCTTCGGAACGCAGGCTGGGGCAGTTGTTGAGATACGCCGCGATCGGCGCCGCGTCCAGCGTCGCCGACATTACGACGATCCACAAATCCGGGCGCCTGGTGCGCTGCAAACGCCGCAGCAACGCGAGCGCCAGATCGGTTTCCAGATGTCGCTCGTGGAACTCGTCCAAGATCACTGCGTCCACGCCGGTTAGCAACGGATCGGAAATCAAGCGGCGCGTGAGAATGCCTTCCGTGACGAAGCGCAGCCGCGTGCGTGCTCCCCCTACCTCTTCGAAGCGAACCTGATAGCCAACCGTTTCGCCGAGCTTTTCGCCCAACTCGTAGGCGACGCGGCGCGCCGCCAAGCGCGCGGCCAGCCGGCGCGGCTCCAGCACCAACACCTGCCCGCCCACCTGAGCGAGCAAAGCGGGCGGAACGCGCGTGGTCTTCCCGGCGCCGGGCGGCGCTTCGATGACCAGGTTGGGAGAGTGGCCGAGCGATTCGCGAATGGCCGGCAGCAGATCGTCGATGGGGAGCTTGGCGATCTGCCGGGTCAATATCGGGACCGTGTCCAGTTACTTATTTGCAGGCGGCGCGGCCGGCGCGGGCGTCTTGGATGGATCGTCGACGTTGTACTTGATCTGCACGTCGCTCTTGAACTGTTTGTAGTCCTCGTACTTGACGGTCATTTTGATGCGCTGGTCGTTTTCGCGGAAGTGCAAAGTGGAATTGGCGATGGTGTAGGTGGGGAACCAGTATTTCCCGTCCACTTGCTCGCGGTACGTTTCAAACTTCGGATATTGATGGTCCGCGTTCTGCTTCGCGCCTTCGCCGCGGCCGTAGCTCTTCACGATTTGCAGGTCGCGATCGTCCACCCAGACGATCCCCTCGAAGTAGCGCTGGCCCGGCTCCATCTTCTTCGGCTTGACGCCAAACGCATAAGTGGAAATCTCGTCCAGTTGCTCGCGGCCGAGGTAGCGAATGAAATACTTCGGCACTTCATCAGTGGTGAGCACGAAGGGCTGCACGTCGCGAAGATCCTGAATGTCGCCTGGATCGAGCGAAATCGCGGTGAGTGTGTTCGGCGGAGCGTAGGTTACTTTTTCGATGCGCGCACCTTCGGGCGAAAAGATAATGTCGGTCACTTCTTCCCATTGGCCCGTGACTCCACCGCCGTCGTCGAGCGTCTCCACCTTGGCGGTCTGGCGGTAGGTGTAGTTGCTTCTCGCTTTGGCGAAGGCAGCTTCCTTGGCCGCGAACTTAGCGATGATCTGGTCGATTTGGGAGGGATCGGGATCGGTCAGGGTGGCGCCGAAAGCCACGCCGGTGAGCAGGGCGAAAGTGACGACGTAACGCATGTTGCCTCTTGTCTTTTAATATACCGCCGCGCGCGTCCGGCAGTTGGCGGCGTTCGAGAGGACTGAGCCCGGTGAGGCGGTTGGAAATTATTGATTCGGAAGGGGTGGACGCATCAGGGGTATTTTTGTGTTTGGTGACGCATTGTTTTTGCGAATTCGGGGAATTCAACCGAAAGGGGGGAAATCAAAAGGGATGAGTATTTCGGAAGGCATCGGAGCCCAGCATATCGCGGAGAAATGGCGCTGCGCGGAAGAGCCAGCATAAGTGGTTGGCAGGGCGGGGAAGAAAGCGATGGCAGAGTGGTGACGCCGCGCACAAGACCTCCGCGGTGACCTGGTCGAGCCCGCACAGGAGGCCCGGACCAGGTCTTCGGAAGCAAGTTGCGCAAATCTATTCCAGCGAGAAAACGATCAACGTTCCGCCCAGGTTGGTGTAGTCGGCGAGCGAGGATGTAAGGCCCACCGCACCCAGCCCTTCACTCCCTTTGGTGAGGCCTTCGGCCAGACCGATTGCCGCCCATCCTCCCACGCCGGTCAGCACTGCAACGTACTGCTTGCCCTTATGCGTGTAGCTGATGGGATTGCCGATGATGCCGGAGGGCGCGTGGAATTGATAAAGAATCTTTCCGGTGGCCTGGTCCGCGGCTTTGAACCAGCCGTCGAGCGTGCCGTAGAAGAGCACGCCGCCATCGGTGGTCAGAGGCCCGCTGTAAACCTGGAATTTCTCGTTGACCGTCCACTTCGTTTCGCCGGTCACTTGATTAAAGGCGATCAGCCGGCCGCGGACATCGCCATGGTCGGCAGGGTACATACTCAACGTGGCTCCCACGTAGGGAAAGCCGCTGCGGTATTTGACGCTGAACGCCTGGTAGTCCATGCAGATGTGATTGGTGCCGAGATAAAACAGTTTGCTCTTGGGATCGTAGGAGGCCGGCTGATGATTCTTGGCGCCCTGGGCGGCCGGACAAATGTCTTTCACGTTGACGTCTTCCTTGGTCATCTTGGCTTCGTTCAGCACAGGCCGGCCGGTTTGCAGGTCGATCTTCTCCGCCCAATTGGTGGAAGGATCAAATTTATTGGCTCGGAGCAGCTTTCCATTGCGGCGGTCCAGCACGTAGGCAAAACCATTTCGATCGAAATGCGTCATGGTGGGGATGGTCTGGCCATCGATGACGCTGTCGGTGAGAATGCTCTCGTTGATGCCGTCATAGTCCCAGGCATCATGCGGAGTCATCTGGTAGACCCATGCAGCGACGCCGGTATCGGGATTGCGCGCGAACAAACTGGTGGACCATTTGTTGTCGCCGGGCCGCTGGCCGGGATTCCATGTGCCCGGATTCCCGCTGCCGTAGTACACCAAATTGAGCTGGGGATCGTAGGTATACCAGCCCCAGGTTGTGCCGCCGCCTAGCTTCCAACCGTCTTCCATCCAGGTTTTGAGACTGGAATCCTTGCCCACTGGTTGTTGCGTGGCCGCATCGATGGTCTTGTCGGGATCGAAGAGAATGTCCTGATCGGGCCCTACACTGTTGGCTCGCCACACCAGCTTGCCGGTATTGAGATCGTAAGCGGTGAGGTGCCCGCGCACGCCATATTCTCCGCCCGAGATTCCCACGATCACTTTGTCGTGCACCACCAGAGGAGCAATGGTCATGGTTTGTCCCAGTTGCGGATCCCCGTTTTGAGCGCTCCACAGCACCTTGCCGGTCTTCGCGTCCAGCGCATAGACATGCGTGTCCAAAGTGGAAATAAGAATCTTGCCGTCGGCATAGGCCACGCCTTTGTTCACCAGATCGCAGCAGGCCACTGAGGGCGAAAACTTATCCTGCTCCGGCGCGAATTTCCAGGCGATTTGTCCGATGTTGTCCAGGTCGATAGCATACACGAAGTTGGGGTAGGAGCTCTCGAAGTACATCATGTTGCCGATCACCAGCGGCTGGCCTTCCTGCCCGCGCAGCGTCCCGGTGGACATGGTCCAGGCGACCTTGAGTTTTCCAGCGTTTTTGGTATTGATCTGGTTCAATTTGCTGTGCCGATTCCCGCCGTAGCTGCCCAAGGGAATCACCCATTGGTTGGGGTCCTGTGAATCCTTCTGGAGCGCATCTTGCGCAAACGCGGCGATCGGCGCAAACGCGGCCATCGGGACAAGCGCGGCGCATGTAGCGAAAGCGAGTGTCAGGGAACAGAGCTGTTTCATCGAGTTCATTTCAGAGCTCCTTTTGGTTTATTTAGTCCTGTGCGGACGGTGGCCTGCCGGAAGATACCAGGTCGAGGCTTCGTCCCTTTACATACCTGAAAATGTGGATGACATCGTCTTCGCTCAAGAAACCGGCCCACGCCGGCATGCCTTGTTCTTTTTTCCCAGACATTGCCACCGCTAGAAAATCGCGCTGTTTCATTCCGGCTGCGAGCGAGTGCCGCAGATCGGGCGCGAGCTGGCTGCCGGTTGCGTCCGTGCCATGGCAACGGTAGCAGTACGAATTAAAGAGCTGGTAGCCGTGGAAGACTTCCTTGGTTACTTTGGGCGCTTGGTTTTCCAGAAAGAGCGGAAAGTCGAGACTGACGGTGGTGCCGTCCTGGAGCTTGTAGGAATACGTTTTCGTGTCGCCCTCGGCGGGAACAGCCGCGGATCCAGTCTGCGACAGAATCCATTTCGCCATCGCGGTACGCTGGGCATCCGTTAAATCCGGATGGGGCGTCATGCCATTTCCGCCGTCTCGGATTTTCGCGGCCAGTTTGGCAATGGTATCGGGTGCGTCCGCTTGGCCGGCGTAGTGCTTGGCCACCGTGCTGTAGGCTGGCCCCACCACTTCGCGATCCACGGCGTGACAAGAGGAGCAATCGTTGGCCTTGATCAGCCTTTCGCCGTCCTGCGCGGCGGCCGATAGAGCAATGGCGAAGATCAAAACCAGTTTCAACGTGGCCGGTCCTGCTGCCGCGGCGCATAGGACATCACGCCGCTCTCGGAAAGAATGGCCGTGAGTTCAGCCTGGTGATTCTCGATCACATCATCCAGCCTCTTCTTTAACGCTTCGTCGCCCGCGCGAACACCCATCGCCATCGGAAACGAGTACTGCTCCGGCGGCCCCAAGGCCCTTTCGTTGGGCACCGCCAGCACTTCCAGATTTGGCGCAGTGCGCAGGAATGCGCCGATGGCCGGCTGCCAGGTGATCAAGACATCGATCTTTCCGCTGTTCAGCGCGTCCAGCATTAGTGCCGGCGACTCTCCGTCGTCGGTGGCCACGTCGAAGGCCACAGCCGCCGGGATCATCCCGCGCATTTTGAGTGCGTCCTCGGCCGGCGTTTCGCGTTCAAAACCGACCTTCACGCGCTTCAGCACGGGCGAATCCATGCTCGTAATGTCGTATTTCTTGCTCTTGTCGAAAACGAAAACATAGGACGAGATGTAATACGGCCGCGTGGTCAACTCTTCGCGGCTGGCGTAGGGAATGCTCATTACGACATCGCACTTCTTAGCGTCGAGCGTAGACGAGAGGAATTGAGGAAATCCGCCGTGGCCGCGATGGCTCGCCCATGTGTAGTCCGCGGTTTCACCCAGGGCCTTGGCAACGGCTTCGGCAACTTTGTTTTCAAATCCCGCGCCCGCTCGATTGGAATACGGCAGATAGTCGGGATCGGCGCAAACACTCAACGCGTGTGCGGGAGTCAGAAAGAAAACGGGCCACAGGCCCGCGAGAACCAACGGGTGGGCCATCGCGCTGAGTCTCATAAAAGTGTACGCCGGAGTTCGGCCGTTCGAATGGTGCATCCCCCGCCGCCTATCCCGGCGGAGTCCGGTACACATCATATACTCCTTTTGGTTGAAGCGCAGCGGGGTGACAAGAGCGGCTACTTGGCGGTTAGGTGTACCACATCCTTTTCGTTTTCCTGACAGACAAACTCGATTAAATCAGTGTCGAGCATGACGCGGTGGTGCACTTTTACTGTCCAGGGCTTGGTGTAGGCTTTTGGATCATCGACTGTGACTTCGATTTCCATGTTCCCGTAATTCACTCGCCGGAGCCGCTCGGTCACTTTTGCGGATGATGTAAGCGGGCTGCCCTCGACGTCCAGCCATACGTCATCCCGGAAGCCGGTGGTCTCCACGACGAGCGTGTCTCCGGACCATTTTCCGGTGGAGTAGCCGTACCACCAGGGCTCTGCGTCGTTCCCCGGCAATGGCCGCCCGTCGGTGAAAATCTGCCGGATACCGGCGTTCGCCTCGTACAATATCACGATCAATCCGGGAGTCTGGATGATCTTTCTGGGCTCTGGATGGGTGTGCAGTTGCATCAGACCGATCGGCAAACAGCGGGCGTCGGGATTATCCTTGTTATTTTCCGCGACGCGCTGGCTCCGAAGCTCAGCGGCCCAGGGCTGGAACGGAAGACCGTCCTTGAGTGTTGAGCCTATATCAAAGAACTGAAGCAGTCCGGGAATACGCACGCCGATGCCGGGGGATCTGGCCCCTGCCGGAGGCGCGGTCCCAAGGCGTGCGTCCGGACTATCGACAAACTTCCACATCCCGGACAGATCCGGTTTTCCATCTGGCGTTCGCGGCGTGGGCCCGGTAAGGTTCGGCTTTCCGTCGGCGGTTTTCGGAATCCCCGCAGTCGGGTACGCCGGCCACTGCGCAAGGAGTCCTGGCGACGCCGACACCAGAAGCATTCCGCTGCGCCGAGAACTTTTCTGAAATTGACTGGCCTGCTCATCGAAGGCACCCCTCAAACTACTCCGGGACAACACCGCTGTCAATCGTTGGAAGCACTTCGGCCGACAGGGTTGTTTCGTGCCAACAGCGTTTGCGTTTTTCCTCCGCCGCCTCTACCAGTGGCACGCCGACGCAAACCCAAGGCCCTGCGAATCGGGATTCCGATACCTAAATCTGCCGCCGGTTGAGGAACCAGCGTCACGGACGGGCGGTTTCTTGATTCCGCGGCAATTGAGCGCGCTCGTGCGGAGCTTGAGGCGAAGTTGTCTGCGCCCAGAAAAGTAGGTCATTTTGCCTGAAGCACGAGTAAATTGACTGTAGGACTTTCCCGGAAATGTCGATAGATCCGTACAAGACTAAGGAGTCTCTTACATGAATGCCCGCTCGCTGTTTAGTGTGTTCTCCTCGGATTTAGCCATCGATCTCGGCACCGCCAACACTCTGGTCTACGCAAAGGGTAAGGGCATCGTCGTGAACGAACCATCCATTGTCGCCATCAACAAAACCAACGGCGCAGTCGAGGCCGTCGGCAAAGAAGTCAAAGAGATGCTCGGCCGCACGCCAGGGAACGTCGTCGCCATCCGGCCCATGAAGGACGGGGTGATCGCCGATTTCAAAGTGACCGAGCGCATGCTCAACTATTTCATTCTGAAGGCGCACGGCCGCAAGGTGCTGGTCCATCCTCGCATCGTCATTGGCGTGCCCAGCGAAATCACACAGGTGGAAAAACGGGCGGTCATCGATTCCGCCATGCGCGCCAAAGCTAGCGAGGTGCATTTGGTGGACCAGGCCATGGTGGCCGCTAACGGCGCTGGTCTCCCTGTCACTGAACCCTGCGGAAATATGGTGGTGGATATCGGTGGAGGCACCACCGATGTGGCTGTCATCTCGTTATCCGGAATTGTCTACGCTTGCTCGGTACGCGTGGCTGGAAACCAGATGGACGACGCCATTATGGGGTTCTTAAAACGCAAGTACAACCTGTTGATCGGCGAGCGCACTGCTGAGGCCATCAAAATCCAGATTGGGTCGGCATTCCCTTTGAACAAACCATTAACGATGGAAGTCAAAGGCCGCAACTTGATCGAAGGAGTGCCCAGGACGCAGATCGTCGATGACACCGAGATTCGGGAAGCTCTGTCTGAGTGCGTGACCACCATTATTAACTCGCTCCGCGTGGCGCTGGAACGGACGCCTCCGGAGCTCAGCGCCGATATCAGCGATCGTGGGATCGTTTTGACCGGCGGGGGCGCCTTGTTGAAGAACTTAGATGAGCGCATCCGTCAAGAGACCGGATTGCCGGTATCGATCGCCGAGGATCCGCTGGCCAGCGTGGTCTTGGGAACCGGGAAGATGTTGAGCGACTTCAAGCTGCTCCGGCGGGTAGCCATCGAGTAGCTGGCGCCAGGAGTAAGAGTCCCCGCTCAAAGAGGCACATTTCCTAGCTTAAGGCACCCTCTTCTCCGGCCCGCGAGGTGACGCGGTTTTCGTCGTCAGTTAGCCTGTCCGCGCCACTTGGGTCCGTCTTGACAACCCCGCGATCGGACGCCGTTGTCTTTTCTCGCGGCCTGACGCGACGCTTCACCGCCGCCATCCAGGCCGGAGGGTGCCCCCAGCCTTGGCCACCGCTCGCCCCGAGCGTTCCAAGGTGGCTATGGCTTAGTCAACGTTCCCACGCTCCGCTTCCAATTTGACACCCGCGCGGCTCAAATGAAGAGCTAGAATGGACGGACAACTTCGCAGACGAGCCTAAGGATGCCGCACTCGGCAATATGTGGGCGTGATGACCTCAAATTCAAACGGGGGGTGACGTATGAAAAGCGTTTGGCTCTGTGTGACTGTACTCAGTTGCGGAGCCGCAGTTGGATCGGCCCAAACGACCGAAGAACTGGTCAACGACGGCAAGAATACCGAAAACGTAACTACACAGAGCATGGGCTACGGCCGCAAAAGTTATAGTCCACTCCAACAGATCAACAAATCCAATGTGAAGCGTTTGGTGCCGGTCTGGAGCGCAAGCCTGATGAACGATCAAGGTGAGCTGGCAGCTCCAACCGTTTATAACGGCGTCATGTACGTGATCAACGGCAAATGGAGCTTCGCCATCGACGTGGAAACTGGAAGACAGATCTGGCGGACTCCGGTGGAACTGGAATCAGGTGTCACGCGTTCGGCCTACAACCGAGGGGCAGCGACGATTTACAACGGCAAACTCTTTCGCGTTACGGTTGACAATCATCTTCTGGCGCTGGACATGAAGACCGGCGAGGAGCTTTGGAACCAGAAGTTCGCGGATTCACACGACGGCTACTACTCTACCGGCGGCCCAATGATTGCTAATGGCGTGCTGATTTCCGGCGTGGGCGGTGGAGAGTCTACCACGCGCGGATTCCTGGACGGCTGGGACCCCGATACCGGGAAGAGGCTCTGGCGCCGGTATACCATT
Source organism: Bryobacterales bacterium (assembly GCA_963776805.1). GTDB lineage: Bacteria > Acidobacteriota > Terriglobia > Bryobacterales > Bryobacteraceae > Palsa-89. The sequence continues at coordinate 805,637 of CAVZOD010000023.1, read as the reverse complement.
CCCGCCCCTGGTGAGCCCGGTTCTGAGACTTGGCCCAAGAATACGAACGCGTGGTCGCAGGGAGGAGGTCCGACTTGGCGTTCCGGTTCCTACGACCCGCAACTCGACTTAGTTTATTGGGGTGTGGGTAATGCCGAGCCCTACGATCCCAGGCCGCGCGAAGGCTTGGATAGCCTGTTCACCAACAGCGTCCTCGCAATCCGGCCGAAAACCGGGGAAGTAGTGTGTTACTACCAATACACGCCCAACGACGTGTACGACGTGGACGCTACCGACGAACAGGTGCTCGCCGATATTAGCGTCGGAGGCCAGCTTCGGAAGGTGATGATTCAGACCAACAAGAACGGTTTCCTGTATGTATTGGACCGCACCAACTGCAAACTGATCGCGGCGCATCCGTACGTCAAGGCGAACTGGGCGACCGAGATTGACCTCGGCACCGGGCGGCCGGTATTGTCCGACGTTTACAAGCGTTTTGTCGCCGGGCAAGAAGTTGAAATCTGGCCGTCACGCGGCACCAATGCTGTGCCGATCGCGTTCGATCCGAACACCGGTCTTATCTACGCCAGCACGTGGAATGTTCCACGCATCCAGCGGCTCTCGAACCCTGCGAAGCCAGCCGAGAACGGTAAAGATTCGACCGGCGTTATTTCCAGAGTGGCGGAAGCAAAGCCCGCAGATGTGCTCGGCCATCTTCTCGCAATCAATCCGCTGAGCGGTGAAAAGAAGTGGGAAGTCCCGTTGACGGACCTGCCAAGCGCGGCTGGCATGTTGGCGACCGGTGGGGGCTTGGTGTTTACGGGTTATCTGACAGGCGAGTTTATAGCACTTGATGAAAACACCGGGAAAACGCTTTGGCAGTTCAAGACCGGATCGAGCATCAATTCGACGGCCATCACTTATACCCACAACGGACGGCAATATGTGACGGTTGTGTCGGGCATCGGCGGCATACTTGCAACCCGGTATGCTTCACGCAAAGTGCCCGCTGGCGGCTCAGTCTGGACATTCGCGTTGATGTCCGATTCGCAATAGTCGAAGCATCGCGGACATCAAGGGTTTAAAGCTTGCTCTTGTTCGGGGTTCTTGATACGATCCTGTGGGCATATCGTCATGACCGCAAAGTTCGCTATTGCAGGCCTCCTACTTCTTCCCGCGGCGGCCTTTGCGCATCACGCTTATACCGCGGAGTTCGATACCACGAAGCCGATCAAGCTCACTGGAGTGCTTACGAAGCTGGAGTGGACCAACCCACATATCTGGCTCTACCTGGACGTCAAGGGCGAGAACGGAAAGATTACCAGTTGGGGTTTTTCCGCCTCGCCTCCCGGCATGCTCACCAGGCGGGGCATCACAAAGGCCAGTCTGAAACTTGGCGAGGTGCTCACCATCTCCGGGCACCGTGCCAAGGATGGATCCAATAACGCGTCCGGGAACATTGTGACCTTCGCGGATGGACGCGACGCGTTAATTGGACAGGACCAAGCGCTTCGTCCGGCGGAACTGGCGTCCCCGGCCCCGAATAGTGCCAAGTGAAAGATGAGTTTCAACCTGAGAGCGCCTTTCGCCATGGTATGGGCCCTTCTCGCAGCCATGACGTGGCTGCCCTTACCTGACTCTGCCCAGACCAACGCCCAAGTTCTGGGCATTCCGCGAACGGCCGACGGCAAGCCGAATTTCAATGGCGTATGGGCGGGTCCCGCTTTTGCTCACAACGTCGGGCCCCAGGACACCGATACGCCGCTGGTTACGAACTTCGACCCGCGCCGGATGTCTGCCTTATTGCCGGGTGCGGAAACGCGCTTCCGACAGCCGCCCACCGGGGACGTTCGCCACGACGACCCGACCGAGCTTTGCCTTCCAGATGGTCATCCGCGGGAAGCTCTGGCTCCCTATGCTCAGCAGATCGTTCAGACCGCGGACACGGTCGTCTTCCTGTATGAATACATGCATTTCTTCCGAGTGATCCCCCTCAACAAGCCCCATCCGGCGGATGTGGATTCTACTTTCATGGGGGATTCCGTCGCCAAGTGGGAGGGAGACACACTGGTGATCGACACCATCGGCTTACGGGAGTGGACCCTGGCAGCGAGCAACCAATGGCATAGCGACGCTCTCCACACCATCGAACGCCTGCGGTACATTGATCCCGCCACGGCGTCCTGTGAGATCGTGATCGACGATCCAAAGCTATTCACCAAACCCTGGTCGCAAGAGTTTCGGATGAAGTTGCATCCCACCTGGAAGCTTCTCGAACAGGTCTGTGAGGAGAACAACCGGTGCGAGTCTGGAAAGTGCTCGCCCTCTGGCACGCAAAAATAAACCGAGTGAGCGGAGGAAGGTCAGGTCGGGAAACGAGCAGCTTTAGCGGGCCAACTCGCCCGCAGACCGGACACGCGAACTATTATTTCCATTGCGCGAAGGGGCCAACCGCGTAGACAATCCTGCCTCCTACTACGGTCATCAGGGATTCCAGCCCGCCGATTTGATCCACCGGGATCGTCGCGTAATCCTTGGTGAGTACCGCGAAATCGGCGAACTTACCGGGTTCAAGCGAGCCGCGCTTGTCGTCGTCGTGCGAGAACCAGGCGCTGCCGAGAGTGTAGGCGCGCAGGGCATTGGCGCGGCTCGGTGTTTCCTCAGGCCCGCGCAGGGCCTTCCCGCCCACGGTCTTTCCGTCGAGTGCCCACTGGAGTGCCGTGAACGGATTATAGGGCGCCACGCGATGGGCATCGGTGCCCGCTCCCACCGGCACGCCGATCTCGCGCGCGGTCTCAACCGGAGGCATGCGGCGTATCGCCTGTGGGCCGACGCGGCGTTTGGTATCCTCGCCATCGAAGTACATGGCATCCTGCATAGTCCAACCCATGCCGAGGGCCTTCATCCGGCGGAGGCTCGCGGGAGACGCGTCGTTCAGATGCGCGATCGACCACCGCAGATTTTTGATCGGCGTTTCCCGGTCCACCCGCTCGAAGACCGTCAAAATCGCATCTACCGCCGCATCGGTGGTGCAGTGAAACGTGAGCCCATACCCGCGCCCCGCCGCCCAGCTGGCGATCTGGTAAAAGCGCTCCAGATCCGCGGGATCCGGTTTGGCCACATTATTAATGGCCCACACGATCTGCTCGCCGATGCCATTAAAGTGCATCATGTCGTCGCCAAAACCCATGGGCATCAAGCCGAGATACTTCTGGTATTCTTCGAATTCGTGCGGGGGATTAAATCCGCAGATGGTATAGGTGACGCGCACGGTAAGCTGACGGTCGCGCCACACCTTGTTGATCGCGTCGTAGGAGGCCGGCGTCACGTTGTTCCCACAAGGATCGCTGACGCCCGTCATCGCCAGCCGGTTCAATTCCCGGAAGAACTTCTTGGTCCCCTCAACTTGTTGTTCGAGGGTCGGTCTTGGCAGGCGGTCGAACAAAGCAACGATGCCGCCCGTAATGCCGCCCGTGGGTTGGCCGGTTGCGTCGCGATCGAGCTTGCCTCCGGCGGGAAGATCGGCATCGGATCGAATGTGCAGCGCGTCCAAGCCCCGCTGGTTCAGCAGCGCCCAGGAATAGAGCATTTGTACGTATGCGGGGTGATCTCCAGCCGCCTCAGCCAGTTCCGCCTGCGTAGGAAGACGTTTTTCGCGAAACTGCTCGGGCCTCCAGCCGCCACCCACGACAATCCACTCGCCGGGGCTTTTGGCCGCTGCCGAGGCCCGAATGCGTTGGAGGGCGTCTGAGAGCGTGGGTACGCCCGCCCAATTGGTTTCAGTGGCAAAGAAGGAGGCGGCGCGGATCGCATGCATGTGGGAATCGATGAGTCCAGGGATGACCGTGCGGCCACCTAAGTCGATCACTTTGGTTTTCGCTCCCGCGAGTTTCCGAATCGCAGCCGTTGCGCCAATGGCAGTAATCTTGCCATCGCGGACGGCTAAAGCCTGCTGCATGGAAAATGCAGTGTCGACTGTCAGGATCTTGCCGTTGATCAGGATCAGGTCGGCGTCCTGAGCCACTAGCGAGGCGCTGAGCGCAACGAGAATCAGGATGAATCGGATCATGGCCGCTTCTGGACGAGAAAATCATATCAGGTCGTTTCCGGGTACGGTGTCCCGAGCAATTTCTCGTTCAACTCTTCAGCACGGCGAAAAAGCTCGTCATGCAGGGAACCGACATCGCGCAAACTTCAGCCCCATCGGATAACCGGCAGAGATTGGCCGGATAAGTCGGCCACTCGGAGACTCTTCGGCTCGGTGTCTTCACCGCAGCCGACCAGCTTCGACCCGAAATTGATCGCGCAACCCAGAAGTAGCGAGCTTATGTAAAAGCAAGGACCAGCATCGTGGCCAAATTGGCATGGGCCAGCCTGATCCTTGGGAAAGAAAGTTTCGAAAGAATTGGCCTCCAATCACCATTTAGATTACGTGAAGTCATCTTTCATTATTCTGGCGTTCTCGCTTTCCGATGGCAGCCCCGGCCCACTTTGGCGAGTCCATCATCCTGCAGACGAACTCGGTTCTGGACTGGAAACCGGTGTGGCGGGCGTTCTGGCGGTGATCTGGTAGGGCCGGAACACTTTCAACCTCCAGAACAGCGCAAAGTTTATGACGTGGGTACCCACGGCACTACAGGATCCGACGGACGACACACTGGCGCAACTCGCGACTGTTAAGGCGAAGGGAAATCCTGATGATTCCGAACGGCTCAACCGCAGTCGCTTTCGATGGCCGATCACACGTTGCACCGAAACGCGCATCAATACTTGCGTTCGTGACATAGAGGAGACCCTTAGATGAAACATGCACTCCGATTGCGGCGGATCGTATCGCTTCTCGCATTTATCTTTCCCGCGATCGCTCTGGCCGACCTGAGCCAGACGGCGACGCTCTCGATTTCGAGCCCCACCAACCTGAGCCTCGATACCGGAGCCACCTCCAATTCGGGCGGCGACATCCAGTTCAGTTCGAGCGGTATCACTCCGCAAGGCCATGCGACGGCAGTAAACGCCGGCCTCAAAAGCGCAACGGACCTCTCCAGCGTCTCCATGCTGGTGGTGGAGCTTTGGCCGGGCTATTCAACGGCAACCATCTCTAGTGCAACTCTTGCGACCGTCAACACCCCCCTTGCGTGGACGGACTCCTTTTATGTGCACACGAATGGAGGGCACTACGCCAAGGTGTTGGTAACCGCATCGAGCGCCTCCAGCATTACCCTGATGTTTACGACGTTCGGCGTATCGGGCGGAGGCGCCACCGGCCCGCCGGCCATTACCGCGATTCAGAATAATTCGAGCGGCATCTCCGCGGGTTTTCCAAGCTATGGGATCGCGCCCAGCAGTATCTTCGTTGTGATTGGCACCGGCCTGGCCGATCCGGGCACGCCTGAATTGCAGGACAGCACACAGGCCGGAGGCATACCGCTGAGTCTCAATGGGGCCAGCATCTCGGTGACGGTGAACGGCGTGACCACTCACCCCGGCATTTACTACACCAGTCCCACGCAGATCGCCGCAGTGCTTCCCGCGTCTACGCCAATTGGAACCGGAACGCTCATGGTGACCTATAACGGCGTCGCCAGCAATGCCGCGACCATTTTGGTTGTTCCGGCCGCGCTCGGAATCAACACGTACGACGGCAACTCCGGAGTCGCCACCGATGCCAGTACGTATGCGCTACTGACTTATACCAACTCCGGCACGCCGGGCGAGATCATCACCCTGTGGACCACCGGCCTGGGAGCAGACCCGGCCGATAGCGACGTTAGTTATTCGACGACACCTCATGCCGTAAGTACTCCTCTCCAGATTTACGTTGGCGGCGTTTCGGCCACGATCCTTTATCAAGGCTCGGCCGGATACCCCGGCGTGAATCAGATCAACATAACCATACCGGCCTCGGCTCCCACTGGCTGCTGGGTTTCTCTCGCCGCTGTGTCCGGCGGCGTGCTCAGCAATATCGCGACGCTTCCCATTAACAGCAGCGGGGGGGCGTGCGTAGACTCGGTAGACGGGCTGACCGGCGACCAGCTCGCGCCGTCGGGTTCACAGACCCTAAGGACCGGATTGGTCGCGATACAGGCGAATACGCGCAATAACGTCCTCACCAACGCCGCCGGAGCGACGTTTGAGGCATATAGCGGCCTCTACTCGCCCAACCAACCCGTATCGCCCGGAGGATGCATCGTGGACTACCTCAAGCCGGCAACCATCGGATCCATCACGGGCCTCGACCCAGGCATTATCACGCTGACCGGCCCCAACGGTCTTTCCCTCACCGTGCCACCGTCGCAATTGGGAATCAAGGGCATGTTCGCCTCAACGCTGAGCTCGACGGCGATTCCCGAGACTGGCGGAACTTTCACCTTCCAGGGAAGCGGCGGCGCGGACGTTGGACCCTTCACCGCCGTGATCGACTTCTCGAACCCTATTTTGAGCTGGACCAATCCTGAGGTGGCCACCACCATCGACCGCAGCCAGAATCTCAAGGTAACCTGGACGGGTGGAAACCCAGACTCCTACGTTTACGTCACCGGCGTTTCCACCTCCAAAGCAACCTCCACCACACCATCCGTCACCCTCGGTTTTACTTGCCTGGTCAAGGCCAGCGACGGACAAGTGACCGTGCCCTCCTACATTCTGTCGGCTCTCCCGCCCGGGAGCGGCGGCACGGCAATTCAGAACGACATCTATGCGCAATTTTCGGCCAGCGGTCTCGATATCACCTCCGCCGATGGCGAGGTCAGCTTTAGCAACAATTCCACATATAAATAGACCCGAAGCGACACAGAAATGGGAGCTATCGTGCCGAACCAACTCTTTCGCGCCGCCGAGAGAGCCGGCACTTCGATGCGAAGCCGCGATCGTTCTTGCGTGGGGATGTCTTGGAGGATAATAATGACACCGCATGATTCCCCAGGCTGGACCTCCGAAGGCGCGCGATCCAGTGAGCGATTACCACCGCCTGGCCTCCGCGCTGGCATCCAGCGCCGCACGGCTCGGCTCGCGCGATCCGGAAAGTGCGGCACAGGAAGCGCTGCGGCGATCGCTCGAAAATCGGAAGTCGCAAGCAGCGGTCGCATACTACTTCGGCCAAGAATCGGCGGGGGGCGCAGCGCCAGAGTGGCCCTTCGATCAATTGCTTGCCTGGCTGCATGGAGTGGTGCAATACGTGGTGCGCGAAGAGCAGAGCCGCGCCGGATTTCGCCGCGAAGTACCAGCCCTTTCGATCTCCGAACCCGTGGACTCCTCGCCCGATACACTCACTGGGATGATCCAGAAGGAGACGCGGGCGATCGTGGCTGATTGCTTTGCGGCCTTGGATAGCGACTACCGGGACGTGCTGACATTGCGCCTGGACGGGCTGAAGTATGGCGAGATCGCGCGGCGGATGGGCGTTAAGGAGAATACCGTCGCGACCTGGGTGAGCCGCGGAATTCGCGAGTTGGGCCGGCGCATTCGCGAGCGCATGGATGGCAGGCATGAGTGAAGACATGCTCGATCGCTTCGCACGCGGAGAATTGTCGGCCGAGGAATCGCGAGATCTCGCGGAAAAGGCGCTCGGCGATCACGATTTGTTCGCCGAACTCACCTCCACGGCGATCGCCAGGACAGAATTACCCAATCTCAGGCGCCCCCAACGTATATGGCCGCGAATTGCGATATTCGCGGCCGCGGCCGCGGTCATCCTGGGCGTGATCCTGTACACGACGCAGCGGAAATCCCGGCCGGTGAGATCGGATGCCGCGATATCCGCTCCTCCGATGCTTCTCGCCCGCAACGCCGATTCGAACGCCGCGGCGTATCGCGGACCGGACACCGAGAGCCGCGAGTCTCGCGCTACGGGATCTATCGAATCGATTGCCGGTGGGATCGCGGCCATCGACTTGGGATCCGTCGACGGATTGGCGAAGGACGACGAGATTGATGTAATTCGCGATGGACAAGCCATCGGCAAGATCAGGCTGACTACGATCTTTCGCGATCATTCGCGCGGCGAAATCGCCCGCCGATCGCCGATTCGTGTGAAAAATCAGGTTCGCGTGCCACCCGTGGCGAGGCTGCGCGCGACGCTCGATCAGATCGACGCGACAATGGCGCGCGGGGAGACTGAAAAGGCGATGACCATCGCGCAACAAGCGTCCGTGGAAGGCTTTAACCCGGATTTATCCCGCGCCGAAGATTTGAATAATGCCGGCGTCATCGCCGAACTGCATCGCGACCACGGGACGGCGATCGAGTTTTATCAACGCGCGTTGCAGGCGAATCCATCCGGGCAGGATCGCCAGGCCATTGAGACAAACCTCCGTCGAGTACAGGGCAAGTGAGACTGCTGGCGCGAATTGGCGTCGCACTGATTCTCGCGGCGCTCGCATACGCGCAGGACTGGTCCGCACTCGATGCGCAAGCCGAGAAGTCCTACACCCAGGGCGACCTGCAGGAGGCCGTTCGAATCGCGAAGGCGGCTGTGGCCGCGGCGTCCGATTCGAAACAGTCCGCCCACAGCCTGGATCGCCTCGGATTCTTTCAATACACCGCGGGCGACCTGAAAACCGGCGAAGCATCGCTGCGGCAGGCGCTCGAAATTCGCAAGGCGAAAATCGGCGAAGACACGCTCGATTACGCCGAGAGCGCGAACGACCTGGCGCTACTGTGCCGCGATACCAATCAATTCGCGGAGGGGCGAAAGCTCGCCGAACAGGCGGTGTCGATTCGCTCGAAGCTTTTAGGCGCGCGCGATCCGCTGGTCGCCGAGAGCTTGAATACGCTGGGCGGAATTCTCGTATTTCAAGGTGAATATGACGGGGCCATCGCCAGCATGGAACGGGCACTCGCGATTCACCAATCGCAATCGCCGCCGGAATTCAGCGAAGAATTCGGCACGCTGTGCATCAATCTCGCGGGTACGTATCAGCGCGTCGGAAGGTATGCGAACGCCGAGACGATGTTCGAAAAAGGATTGGATATTCTGCGTGTAAAACCTGGCGTGAATCACCCGGCATATTCGGCGAGCCTGGTGGGCTACGCGTATTTGCAAGCCGATCTGGGCCACTATTCGACCGCCGAAAAACTGTACGCGGAAGCCGGGAAGCTGTTGCGCGAACAACTGGGCGACCAGCATCCGGCCTACGCGGCGTTCTTAAATAATCGCGCCGCGCTCTATGCGCAGATCGGCAATGTCGCGATGGCTGAGGCGGATTATCGCAAATCGCTCGAGCTCAAGCGCAAGCAAAACGGACCGAATGCCTTGACCATCGGTGCGTCGCTCCGAAATCTCGCGCGCCTGGTGTACGCCCGCGATCGCGAAGAGGGCGAGAAGCTGTTCCAGGAGGACGTGGATCTGTACTCGCGAAATGCCAAGCCGCCGGCGTTCGATTATTCGAGCGCGCTGCTTGGCCTGGCTGAGGCGCAGCGCAATCGCGGCGATCTCGCCGCCGCGCGCCAAACACTGCAACACGCTTCCGATATTGTCGCGAAAGGATTGGGAACTAAACACCCCCTTTATGCGGCGGTGTTGCGCGATCTCGGCCTGGTTCATCAGGCGGCGCACGAATACCCGCAAGCCGAGCGGAGCCTGCGCCAAGCGATCTCGATCGTCGAAGAGACGCAAGGGGCAAATCATCCCGATCTGGCGCAATATCTGGAACGTCTCGCCGCGGTGTACGAGGAAGCCGGTGACTACGCGAGCGCCGAGCCATTGTATCGCCGCAGTCTGGATGTGTCGGACCGGGCGCTGGCGGACATGTTAACCATCGGATCGGAACGCAACAAGGCCGCCGTCCTCGCGAACCTGGACGACCCGGTTCCCAGGTTGATCGCGTTTCAGGCCAAGGCTCGTTCGGCGGCGGCCCGGGAGCTCGCCTTTGAAGCGGTGGCGCGGCGCAAAGGGCGAATCCTGGATGCCGTCCACGATTGGGGACAGACGCTGCGCGACGATTCGGATGCGGGTGTTCGCCAGCGCTTTAGTCAGCGCGAGGCGATGGTCGAATGCGAAGCGTCTTTCACCGTGGCGCTGGGTTATCGCGATCTGAAACCGGCTGTGGTCGGAACCTGCGCCCTCCCGGGAACGGAGCTGGAAGGGCGCTACGAGCGGCTGCTGCACGAGCTCCGCACCAATTGGACTGATGCGCGCGGGAAGCAGGCTCTGCAAGCGATTGCCGTCCTGCGTCAGCACATCGACATGCTCGAAGCCGGCTTGAGCCGTGACATCCCGCAATTCGCATCCGAGCTGCGGCCCGCGCGATTGGGAGATATTCGGTCGCATCTCAAACCGGATGAGCGGCTCATCGAGTTTGTCGAATATCAGAATCGCTACGGCGCATTCGTGCTCAGCCGCGCCGATTTGAGATGGGTGGATCTGGGTCCGGCGGCGCCGATCGATCTCGCGGTGCGGGATCTGTTCGGTGCGGCGAATGACTGGAGCGTCGCGCGCACGCGCGGTGAAAAGCGCAACGCAGACTCGGCCGCGCAGACCGCGCACGACGCGATGGAGACGCTTTCGGCGAAGCTGGCTCCCGCCCTCCCGGCCATTTGGCAAGGCGCTGGCGTCCACCGCTTGCGCATCGCACCCGATGGAATGCTCAATCTTGTTCCGTTTGCGGCCCTTTCTGACAGCCGCGGACATTTTCTGATAGAGCACTTCGCCACCAGCTATGTTTCCGCGGGCCGTGAACTCGCCGCGCCCGCAAGTCTCGCAAGTTCTGCCGCGAATTCGATCATCATCGCCGTGAGTCCGGGAGCGGGCGCTGAACCCACGCCAAGCGCGAAGCCGTCGTCGGGCGCTCTGACCGCGAGCGCATTTCGAGCGGACCGTCTGGAACGTCTCGAAGATGCCGAAGTTGAAGCGCGCGATGTGCGACGATGGTTTCCGCGTGCGCGATTGCTCGGGGAGGGCGAGGCCACCGAGCAGCGCATCAAGCAACTTCATCGTCCGGCGCTGCTGCACATCGTTGGTCACGGGATTGTGCGCGGCAACGAGAATTGCCGCCCCACCCCGGGAAGTCCTGGCTGCCAGCTCGCCGCGCTGGATCCCGCGACGCGAGTCATGAGTCTTTCGGCGATCGTGCTGGAAGAAGCCTATGGGCGCGGCGGCGCGTCATCGCAGGACGGAATGCTGACCGCTCTGGAGTTGCAGTCGCTCGATTTGCAAGGCACCGAAATGCTGGTCCTTTCCCAGTGCCGGATGGCGGATGGCATTCCGTCGTCGGGCGAAGGCGTTTTTGGAATGCGGCGGGCGGCCGCGATTGCTGGAGTGAAGACGTCCGTAGCGCCGCTGTGGAAGGTGGACGATGCGTCCGAACGGACGCTGATGAATCGCTTCTATCGTGAGCTGAGCGCCGGAAGGGGCCGTGCGGAGGCGTTACGCGCAGCGCAACTGGAGCTCCTCAAGAATCCGAAAACGGCCAGTTTTCTGCAGTGGGCTCCGGTAATTCTCTCGGGTGATCCCGGCCCACTCCCGCGCGCGCTGTTCGCCAAGTGAGGCCTTCATTGATGAACGGAAAGTAGAGTGCCGGCGGGCGACGACACTCCGCCGATGGTGGCTTGAATGGGCCAGTCTCCATCCGCGAGGGAAGCGGGTACCGTAATCGCGATCTGATACAAGCCGGCCGATCCTGGCGCCAACGCGGCGCCCGCCACCGCAGCCGGTATGTTGCCGATGCTGATGGACGGCAGAGTGGCCGTCGCGTAGGTCTTATCGCTAGGGACAGCGACTCCACCCGGTGCGGCTGGCGTGGTCGGACCGAACCCCGTGGCCCATAGGATCAGTGTCTCGCCGGGTTTTGCCGCGACCGTGGTTGCACCTGCGAAGGTACCGGGCTTTGCTGCAAAGCTGTAATCGGTTCGCGTTGCCACTGCCTGGTTACCGGGCCAAAGGAAAAATGCCGGATCGTAGACGCTCGCGGTCGTTGCGAAGTTCGCGCTGGTGCCACCCGCCGTCGTCACGGTCACGTCGATTGGACCGGCGGGAACGTCCGGCGCCAGCACGTTGAGTTGCCCCTGCGATATGAAGTAAACGTACGCCGGCTTCCCACCCATGGTCACGCTCACGCCGTCGAGCGATGTGGCCAGAGCTCCGTTGACGATGGAGTTACTCCAGTCGTCGGTCTTGGAGGCGAGACCGGTACCCTGTATCGTGACCCAGGAATTGGCCACCACCTCAGGCTGGAAGCTCGCGCCGTTCACCACGGACGTGATCACGGGCGGCAATGGGATGGATGCTGCGAACAAAAGATCGGAGACCTCTGGTACCGCACAATTGCCAGGCACACAGCCGGGCGGCCCTTCGGGTAGCTTGCTCGCATTGAAATGCGCGCCGGCGTCCGTGGAGACGTAGAAGCTACCGGGGTAGATGGAATCGTTGACAAATACGGTGGATGCATCCACTGGGTTTGCCCAGACGATGCCGCTGATTGTAGTGAACAGCCCATTCTGAAGGGGTGTCCAGGTGTCGCCGCCGTCGGTCGATTTCAGGACGGTTGCACCCAGTCCGGACACGTCCCCGGTGGCGTAAAGCGTGCTCGAAACCGCTCCCACGCTCACAGAAGTCACTTCATCGCTCGGAATGTTGAGCTGCGTGAAGGTGGATGCGCCGTCCGTACTCTTGAACAATGCGCTATCCACCGAACCGCCGGTGACGTCATACCAAATCAAGTGGTTGTGGGGATCGACGTAGGAAGGATTCCTATAATGTTGTTGCACGATCTCCGTCCAAGTGCTCCCGAAATCCTCGCTCTTAAAGAAGTGATTACCGTTGTCGGACCGGACATATACTGTCCCCGAAACGGCCGGATCGGCGAAAATTGTGTCCACCGTGCTGCCGGATGGTTCCTGCTGCGTACTGGGTAGGGGGAGTTGAGTCCAGCTTGCACCCGGATTGGTGCTCTGATACAGAAAGGTAGTGCCGCGGGCAGGCGACGCCGAGATGTAGATGGCCTGGCCCGCGAAGTCCACAGCCAAATGGCTGGGTTGCAGGCCGATAAAGGGCGTGACGGTCCAGGTGGCGCCGGCATCCGGGCTGGCGTAGAACGAGGTGCCCCCCGCCAAACCAATGAAATAAATCTTCGAAGTGTTCTGGGGATCCATGGCCAAAAATTGTGGAAAGACGTATCCCTTCATGAACGGAGTGTTCAGAGGAACGTTCAGCAGGTTCCAGGTGGCGCCGGCATCGGTACTCTTCAAGAGGCCGTAGTTCACGCCCACGTAAACCGGGGTTTGCGCGCCCAGGCTGCACGCGAACACCAACAACAGACTGAGCGTGAGCTCGCCGGGGACTAAATGGTTTTTCATGGGCTCTTTCATCGGATTTTTACTGCATTGCAATCGAAACATTCGCCGGGCTCGACGTGCTGCCCATTTGAATTACCACCGGCACTTGATTGCTCGCCGTGATCCCGTCCGGAATCGTGACGTTGATCTGATAGAGGCCCGCAAATGCCGGCGTGAGGCCGGAGAACAGGATCAAGTTGTCCGGAACAGTGACACCGCCAATCGTAACCACCGGGCGAACCGCGGTATTCCGCAGCGTGAGGTTCGAAAAATCGGGCGCGCAAATTGATTGATCGCATGAATTCCAGCCGTCGTTGATGGCGGGAGTTACCGCGCCCAGGCCGTTCATGTAGATCGTGATCGTGTCGCCAGTCTTTGCGGGTCTCCAATCGGTGCCCGATTTGATGGGACCTACAATCGTGGTCGTATTGGCGAAAACAACTACTGCCTGGCCCGAGCCATTCTGGCTGGTGGTGAAAATAGCGGGCGATGCCGGAGCTACATTAATGGTCTCCGTATTGCTGGTTCCGGCGGGAGTGGTTACTTGCACGGTGGCGGATGACCCCGTAACTTCAAACGGCACCTGCGCGTTGATCTGCCCGGGCGCAACGAAGAAAAGCGGCGCTTTGGTCCCATTGAATGTCACGCTCACGCCTTGGAGCGACGTTGGCAGCGGGTCGCCGCCGGGCACAGCCAATTGCGAAATGAAGTTGCTTCCGAAAATCGAAACGATGGCTCCTGGCGCGGCGGGAGCCTCGCCATCAAAGGACGCCCCATTCACAATCCCGTTAGCGGCCAGCGTCGGGGGCGGGGTTCCCGAGGCCACGGGTGTCGCAACTGCAATGCCCGAGAGCCCATTGGACAGCTTGTAAGAGAACGCCACCTGGCCGTTGTCGTTCAAAAAACGGCCAGCGACTTGAGATTCAACAATATCGGAAACCACGGATCCAAACAGTGGATCTCCCGTGCCAATGACCTTATCCGCAACCTGGTCCGGCCCCGTGAATATGCCTTCGACGAAGGGAGAGATGCCGAACTCCGCCCAATACGCGACCTCGCCCTTGCTGTTTATGCTTACGTTGCTGGCGCTCCCGAGCGAAACCACTTGCGTTCCGAGGTCTACCGCAGCCGCTATCTGGCCGTTGCTGGCCACGAATACACCCTTGACGCCCTGATAAGTTCCGAGAAACGCGATCGCCCCGTTATTGCTTATCTGGGGAACAACGCTCGCAGAAAGGTTGTCCTGAAGCGGCGCTACCGGTGTTGGCGCTCCTGGACCTGCGGTGTAAATGCCGCAACGGCAACTCGCGCCGCTGGCTACTTGGCTGGCATAGAAGGCCACCGTGCCGGAATTGTTGATCGCCAAACCGGTCAGCGTTGGAGCAGCTAGTGCGCTCGACCCGGGCAGCGCTGTAGCGCTCACCAGCGTTTGGGCATCGGCCGTGCCAGTCCTCGTCAGGATGGTGGTATTCGACGGATCGCCTCCGTAAGCGACCGTACCAGCGTTGTTGATTCCGGGGAAAATGCCAGAATGTCCGGTCGAGGTCGGAGCACTAACCATGAACGGTGTTCCCCCCGCTGTCGCCGTATAAACCGCCCGCGCCTCGGTCAAGTAAACCACCGTGCCGGAATCGTTGAAGCCGGTGGCCCCGGACACGATAGGCGAACCAAACGTAAGACCGCCCACGTACACCGTGTTGATGCCACTGGCGGAGCCGGTGTAGATACCGACCTCCCCAACGGCAGAAGAACTCGCCGTAAACGCCACGGCGCCGCTGCTGTTGATCAAAAAGGGACCCAAGAACGAGGCCAGTCCCAATGTCGAACCCGGCGCGTCATCCCTGATCTTTGTATACGTGTAATCCGTTCCGAACAGCGCGGGAACGGCACAAAGCCCTGCGAGTATCAGGACTCCCAGTCTGGACACACAATTCGTCCGCATTTTTCTCCTCCATCCTTTCTGAAGACAGGACGGTATAAATAACCGTTCACGAAGCATTTCGCAAGAACTTCCAGAACCTGTCATCCGGCGTCCAATCGGTGAGCCCGCCTCGCCGAAGACGGCTCGGGAGGATGAAAGGGAACTAGAGTGCCAGAGCAACGAAAGATAGCTTCACGCAGTTTTAATGGGGGTCAGAGGCCGATACTTTCAAAAGCATCCAATGAGTTGGTCCATCAGCCGAAAGTCAGAGGATCGCGATCTTCGCAGCGACATGGCTTGGCTCGGCCGGTCGCCGCGCTCGAACTCGTTGCACCCGGTCTTGAAACTGCGCATCAGCCCACCATGAAGGAGATCGCGTCGACCAGCGAGAGACGGCTTCAATGGTTACCGATGAGTCGCGTCGGAGTTCGCGGCCGTGTACACATCCGGCACACAAATCTTCGTGGACTGCATTTCAAGAAATAGAAAACAAGGGTGCAGCGGCTGGTGTCCAATTGATTAAGCGAATCAGGGGCGGCTTCCAGATCCGGGCGGCGCCCCTCTGTAACGCTCGCCTACGCCCAATACTATGCCCGGTTTGTGCATAGAGGAGGTGTGGCCTGCTGCTACGCCCGCAATCGCGTCCGTCCGTGGGCGATTGATCCGTAGGAACCTGTAACAATGATTCGCAACGCCTATGTCCAC
The DNA here is from genome assembly GCA_963776805.1 of Bryobacterales bacterium. Lineage (GTDB taxonomy): Bacteria > Acidobacteriota > Terriglobia > Bryobacterales > Bryobacteraceae > Palsa-89. The sequence goes on along the minus strand of CAVZOD010000023.1, from coordinate 789,763 downwards.
CGCTAAGTTATTTAGTTTTATCGGGATCACGATGCGTAATCAGCAGGTCGCCCGTTCGATCCCGGCGGGTGGCTTCGAAGAACCGAGTCGGTCCGAAAACTGCCATTGCTCCGTACGTTTGAGCCAAAAGCGCGGCCCCCTGTTGCTCGAAAAGCCAAAGCTCGAAAAGCCAACGAACAAGGCGGGAGTCACAGGTTCGAGTCCCGTCGTGCTCCTCCTTCATTTTTCATTTCGAATGGACTCCAAGCCGGCCAAGTAAACGGGAGTCCCATTCGGCCCCAGTGGTACCATTGAGAAAGAATGCCTGCCACCACTGAAGCAGGGGTGTTCGACGAGTCCGGGTTGCTGGCGAAGGCTCGCGAGGGCGATGTTGCTGCCTTTAACGAGCTGGTAAACCGGTACTCCCGCAAGATCTACCGCCTGGCCAAACACATTACGCAAAACGATACCGACGCCGAAGACGTGCTGCAAGAGACGTTCATGAAGGCGTTTGAACACTTAGGGGATTTTCAAGGCCAATCTAAGTTCTACACCTGGATTGTGCGAATCGCCGTCAACGAATCCCTTATGAAGTTGCGCAAGCGGAAGTCCGACCGGACAGTACCGCTGGATGAACCTCTCGATACCGGAGAGGATACCGTAGTCCGTGAAATCGCAGTCTGGGATGAGAATCCCGAGCAACAGTACTCACGCGAGGAACTAGCTAGGATACTGGACGAAGCGGTGGAGGGACTAAAACCGGCTTTCCGAACCGTTTTCGTTTTGCGAGACATCGAAGAATTGAGCACCGAGGAAACCGCCCAAGCGTTGGGGATTTCGGTGCCGGCGGTGAAAAGCCGCCTGCTGCGTGCGCGTCTGCAGTTGCGAGAGAAGCTGACGCGGTTCTTCCGACGGAAGGGGGATGACGTTTTTGCTTACCTGTAAAGAGTTTTTGCAGGAGCTCACCGACTACATGGATTCAACCGTGGACGCGGAACTTCGCCGCAAATTGGAGGCGCACATCAGCGAATGCCCCAATTGTTTTGTGATTTTGGACACCACTCAAAAGACCATCAAGGTTTATAAGGGAGTGGAGCCGCAGGCGATTCCCGAAGACGTTCAGATCCGGTTAATGAAGGCGGTAGAGCGAAAAATCGCTGCAAAAAAGACGGCTGCCCAGTAGCACGGCTGTCCGGGAAATTCGCGGCCACGCAGCCGGGCGTCAGGATTCTAAGCGCGCACTGTGAGCGGACGGGAAACCTGGATTCCGCCGACGTCGAAACCCTGCCCCATTAGCGCGTCGCGCACCTGCTTTACTTGGCTCGAATAGGCGGGAAATTCCACCACAACTTGCGCCGGCCGGTGGTAAAGCTGTGGATTGACCGGAAAATCAAGCGCGGCTAGAACCTCCAATAAATCTTCCAAAAGTTTTGGTTCCGTCGCAATACTGAGGGAAACGAGTTCACCCTCTTGCCCAAACAAAGCGGCCTCGGGGGGTAGAGACGCCGTCATGCACGATCCTCTCCGGCGACCCGGTCCACAAATAAAAATCCCCTGGGCGAATGCCACAGGGGGTTTAGTTTCGTGAAGACCGACTCACCTTTAGCACTTTTTAGCGTGGTTGCAATTAGCCGGTCCCATCTTGCGATGAAACCTAAATCAATCCACGTTGCAATTTCAGGTTACCACCAAGCCACGCGATATGCAATAGGCAAGCGCGGGCCATGGGGCTGGCACAGCCAGGCTGCTATTGATCGGGCAGTTGGTTGGAAAGTTGTTCGAAGCGTTTGCGCTGCTCCGGGGTGAGCATCTGCAGGATCCGGTTGCGCCCGGTGGCGCGCACGTCCTCAATCTGCGCTTCTAAATCCTGGTGATATTTCACGAAATCGTCGAGGATGGTTTTCAGACGCTCGGATTGATCCGGCGTAAGCTTCAACTCTCGTTTGAGTTGATCGTAGGAAAAATCGGCCTTTTCGCCTCTCCAATATACCGCGTTGCGATGCAGTTCCTCATGCAGGCCCGCGCGCATGCCGATGGCCCCGGCCATGGCGCCGACCAGGAATACCAGAACCAACGTCGTCAGGATGCGCGGATTCTGCCAGGTTGGCTGATCCGAAGCGAACATGGCTCTACTGGTGGTAACTGGCAAGATCCACCAGCACTGCATCGCGCTGCTGTTGCTGCCGCGGGCCGTCTTGCTGATCCATGTCCTGCTGATCGGCGTCCTGCTGATCGGCGGTTTGCGCGTGGTTGCTCGCTACGGAAGCCCGCGGGGTGTCCGTGAGAACCACGGCTGGCGAGGCGGCAAATTCGGGTCCGTTTGGCTCAGACGTAACCAGATACGTTCCGAGCAGCGCTACCAGAACGGCCGAAGCCACTGCCAGCCGGAATCCGAACTTTCGGTCCAGAAAAACCGACCAGATGGAAGCTGGCTGAACTTCGATCCGCTCCATTACGCGGGCATAGAAGCCGGCGCGCGGTTCCATCTCCCGGGGCCCTGCGAGCGACCGCAATAGTTGCGATTGCGCCTCCAGGGACCGAAGTTCATCGGAGCATTCCCGGCACTCTCCCAAGTGCGCGTGAAACTCCGCTGGAAGCTTCGAGCCCGAACCCCTTAGATAATCTTCAAGGTTGTGCCTGATTTCCTGATGCATGACTTCTTCCCTCAAAAAAGACCGCTAACTTCTCACTCTTACGGATCGATTCGTCCGTTTCGCTGTCAATCACGTTCCAACTGTTCTATCACACGGCTTCCGTTACATCAACCACGCGACTGCTTCAACTAACTAAGCGACTGGGCGCCGCGGGTCAAGCGCTGCGCCACCTTCAGCAGCTTCTGCCGGGCCCGAAACAATTTGACCTTGATTGTATTTTCGTTCATGCCGGTCATCTGCGACAACTCTTCCACCGAGTGCCCTTCCACTTCCTTGAGCAGCAGCAGACTCCGGTCTTCATCCGACAGCTTGGCCAGCAGCTTCAAAACCAGGTCTTTGCGCGCCAGTTGCGTATCCACGGCCGGAGCCTGTCCGGAGGCGGTTTCGCTGTTCTGCATCCGCTGGGCGTCTTCTTCGGAAAAATCGCTCTCGTAAACCAGCTTCCGAACGCGCTTTTTGCGCAGATAATCGTAGCATTCGTTGACCGTGATCTTATAGATCCAGGTCAGCAATGAGCTGCGAAAATCGAAGCTCTGGATGGAAAAGTAAATCTTCGCGAAAACCTGCTGGGCGATATCTTCGGCATCGTTGTGATTGCGGAGAATCCCATAGATGATGGAAAACACCTTGGCCTGATAGCGCTCCACGATCTCGCGAAAGGCCATTTCGTCTCTGGCCTGAACGCGCCTGACCAGGGCGGCTTCTTCAGAATTCCGGTGATCCACTCTGGTTTTGGCCTGTGCCCGCGCTCCGGACGCCGGGAAGGGAAGTGTGCCAGCAAGACCGCTCATACACCCACCCAGACGTATGCCAACCGCTTGCGGTTGCAGTCAGTTGGGGGTAAACAGCGGGAATCCGCCGGGCTGGCATCTTAAAGTTTGGGATCCTACCGCTGCATCCTACCTGGGAGTTTAGCATCTAACCAGCGTATAGCCTGACGCCTTGCGATGCGCGCGCGTTCAGGCGATAATAGCTTGTAGAGAGTTCAGCCAACAGGAGATCTTAAGAAAATGGTTCAACTGACCGAGACGGCCGTAAGCAAGGTGAGGGAGATTCTGGGAACGCAGGATCCCAAGCCCGCCGGGCTCCGCATCGCGGTGGTGGGTGGCGGATGCTCCGGATTTAGCTATTCCATGGCTTTCGAAAATACGCCGAACATGCTGGACAAGACCTACAAGTTCGACGACCTGCAGGTGTTCATCGATCAGGCCAGCCTGCTGTATCTGGACGGCGCCGAAGTGGATTACGTGGAAACCATGGAAGGCTCGGGGTTTAAGTTCAACAATCCCAATGTCAAAAGCACCTGCGGGTGCGGCAGTTCCTTCAGCGCCTAAAAACTGAGAGCCTTCAGCGCCGAGAGACTAAAGACATCGAGCGAATCGGGCGTCGCGAGGCACTGCCTCCGGCGCCTTTGTCGCATCTATGAACCTCACCAGCCTTCTGACTGAGCAGCCCAACCCCGCTTCCGATCATATTGACGCTCTCGCCACCGCCGATGTGCTCGCCGTGATCAATCGGGAGGATCAGGGCGTGGCTTTGGCCGTGGCCGGCGAAATCCCCCGCATTGCAGAAGCCGTGGACCGCATCGCCGAACTGGTGGGCCTGGGTGGGAGGCTGTTCTATATTGGCGCTGGGACCAGTGGACGTCTGGGCGTGCTGGACGCTGCCGAGTGCCCGCCCACTTTTCAAGTGTCGCCGGAGGTGGTGCAGGGCATCATGGCTGGAGGCGAAGCGGCGCTGGCGCGTGCTACCGAGGCTTCGGAAGACGATCCGGAAGCAGGGAAGCGCGACTTGGCGGGTCGCGGGTTCGCCGCGAACGACGCTCTGGTGGGAATTGCCGCCAGCGGCCGCACCCCTTACGTGCTGGGCGCTGTTGATTTCGCCAACAAACTCGGCGCGCTGACCGTCGGAATTAGTTGCACTCCGGAGTCGCCTTTGGCCGCGCCGCGTGCGGATTGCAATCACGCCGTTGGTGGGTCCGGAAGTGATCGCCGGCTCCACGCGCATGAAGGCGGGGACGGCGACCAAGCTGGTCTTGAACATGATCAGCACCGCTCTCATGATTCGTCTGGGATATGTTTTTGGCAATCTGATGGTGAACGTGCAACCCCGCAACAGCAAGCTGCGGGATCGCGCGACGCGGATCATCGCGGCCAGCGCGGCCCTTAGCTACGAGCGCGCGGGTGAACTGCTTCTGGCGTCTGGTGATAGTGTGCCGGTAGCGATTGTGATGGCCAGGTTGTCGCTCGATCGCGTCTCGGCGGAAGCGCGCTTGGCGGCGGCGGGCGGCCGCGTTTCTGAGGCATTCAGAACCTGATGGCATTCAGAACCTGATATGGACAAGTTTCGGATTCATGGCGGTGTGCCGCTGGAAGGCGAGATCGCGGTAAGCGGCGCAAAGAATTCCGCGCTGCCCGCGCTGGCGGCCTGTTTGCTCACCAGCGAGCCGGTGAAGCTGCAGCGCATCCCTCCGGTGCGGGACATCGGGACCATGCAGCAGTTGTTGCAATACGCGGGCGCCGAGGTGGCGGTGTCGGATGGCGCTGTGACCGTGCATGCGGCGAGACTGGATCGTCCCGAGGCGCCTTACGATCTGGTGAAGACCATGCGGGCTTCCAGTCTGGTGCTCGGACCCCTGGTCGCCCGCACCGGCCGGGCGCGTGTGTCCATGCCGGGCGGCTGCGCCATCGGCGCGCGGCCCATCAATCTGCATGAGGCGGCGCTTGGACAGCTGGGCGCTGAAATTCATCACTCGCACGGTTACGTGGAAGCGCAAGCTCCGCGGGGCTTGAAAGGGGCGGTGGTGAATTTCGATCGCATCACCGTCACCGGTACCGAGGACGTTTTAATGGCGGCCGTTCTGGCGGAGGGCGAGACCGTGATTCGCAACGCTGCGCGCGAGCCGGAAGTGCAGGATCTGGCGCTGCTGCTGAACAAAATGGGCGGTTGCGTGGAAGGCGCGGGCACGGCCACCATTCGAGTGCGCGGCGTCTCCAGTCTGCATGGAACCGAGCACGCCATCATTCCGGATCGCATCGAGGCAGGCACGTTTTTGATCGCCGGAGCCATCACGCGCGGCGACCTGGTGGTTTCCGGATTTATTCCCGAACATGTGGATGCGCTGGTATTGAAGATGCAGCAGGCCGGGGTGGAGGTGACCGAAGCCGGCCGCGGCGCACTGCGTGTTCGGGCGTCGGCCAGGTTGCGTGCCGCCGACATTACCACCGAAGAATATCCGGGATTCGCTACCGATCTGCAGGCTCAGTACATGGCGCTGATGACGCTGGCGGAGGGAATTTCATTCATCAGCGAGACCATCTTCGAAAACCGCTTTATGCACACCCAGGAACTGGCGCGGATGGGCGCGAATATCCGCGTGGAAGGCCGGCAGGCGATCGTGGCGGGAGTAGCTGAGCTGACCGGAGCGCAGGTGATTGCTTCCGATCTGAGAGCCAGCGCGTCGCTGGTGCTGGCCGGGCTGATGGCGCGCGGCGAAACGGTGGTGGACCGGGTTTATCACATCGACCGGGGCTATGAGAAAATCGAGGAAAAGTTAGCGCGCGTGGGCGCGCGGATCGAGCGGATGGTATGAGCGCACCAAAACATCACAACCCCGGTTTTCTGGCGCTGGTGAATGCCGCCAAGAGCAGAATTCAGGAAATTGACATCGCTGGGTATCAGCGCTTGCGCGCGGCGGGTGAAGCGCACGTCTTGATCGACACCCGCGAGAACGACGAGTGGGCGGCTGGACACGCCGCCGGTGCCGTTCACCTGGGGAAGGGAATTATCGAGCGCGACATTGAGGCGCAAGTGCCGCGCAAGGACGCCAAGCTGGTTCTGTATTGCGGCGGAGGCTATCGCTCGGCTCTGGCCGCCGACGCCTTGCGGCAGATGGGCTACACCAACGCAATCTCGCTCGATGGCGGATGGCGCGCTTACCAGGCGTCCGGATTGCCGGTGGAGAAGTGATTCAGAGTGCGTTAGTCACAGGCGCACCAGCATACTTGTCGACAGATAGAGCAAGGTGCCCAGGGCGCCGAGTTCGAGGAACTTCACCACTCGCGTGAAGTTGGTGTTCATGAATTCAAATCGCAGCACCAGCGCCAGGCCGAAGCCGGTGCAGATCAGCCAAAATGGAACTCCGCCGTTGACCGATTGCATGAAGCCGAAGAAAACCACGTAAAAGATAATCGGCAAATTGCTGTCAAACCAGTTTTTCCACTGCGTGTACATCACAAACACGCCAAAGGCGATGATCAAAACCGCGGTCACCGAAGCAGCGTTGGAAAGGTTCATAAGTGCCGCCCGCCAGCTTCCAACCGAAACCGGCCGGATGAGCCGGCCAGTCTCGGAAGCTGAGGATTTAGAAGCCGAAGCTGATGCCCACGGACGCCACGAAATCCTGGAGCCAGCCACCCACGGTCGACCCGGAAACCGGCGCGATCAAAGTGCTGGGAAAGGGAGTCAGGTAGTCATGAATCTCGAGACGCAGCAAGGCTGATTTGGCGATGTTGAATTTCACGCCGGCGCCCACGGAAACCAGCGGCCGCATGTCGCGGACGTCGCTAAACACCGCGATGTTCGAGAGCGGTTGGTAAACCTGCTCGGTTCCGGTGCCGGAATACCATTTCACCCCTCCGCCCGCCGCCACGTAGGGCCGCACGGCCGATTCCGAGGAAGTGAAGTTATAGAGGAAATCGTAGTGCACGGCGTTGCTCTGGCTTGCGAACGTGACATTCGTCCCGCCCGAGGAGAGCTTCAGATCGCCGTTCTCATAGTCGTAGCGCAGCTCACCCGCGAATAACCCGCTGCCGATAGTGTTGTCCAGCCAGGCGCTCAGGGCCAAACCGGGATTGCGCCCGGCGGAGGCGTTTCCCGCCGGATTGCTGATGGTTTCCGACGTCAGGAAACTGCCGCCTGCAGCAAAACCCACCTCCCACTTCTGAGCGAATGCCGCGGGAACCGCCACGGCAGTCGCCAAAAACATTAGCGACAGAAAATGTTTCATCTTATCTCTCATTCTAGTTTAGATTCTGCGGTTAATCCACCACTCGTTCGGGGACCGAAGTCGAGACCGGTCCCTGGCTGATCACGAGGGGGACAGACATTCCATCGGGCACGGTGAAAGGAACCGAAACGTTGATCTGATCTACCCCCACCATGCCGGGCGCCAGGCCGGAGAACAGCACCGGCAAATCCACGCCTCCCAGCGTTACGGTGGGCTGGAACTGCGAGACCGCCAGCGGGTTGGAGGGGCCCGGTTGTCCGGTTGCGACGGCGGGCGAAGTTGGACCCAGGCCCGTGAGGTAAATTACCAAGGCTGTATTCGAATCGCGGTGAATCGGATGAGACGGCGTAACGAGTTCGTTGTCGTCGTTGCGGACCACTGTGGGAATATTGGTGTCCTGACCCACCGACGCCAGGAATATGCTGGGAGCGTTGGGCTGGATCACCAGGTTGTAGTTGTCGCTTTGGCCGCCCGGCGTACGCAGAATCAATGTGACATCGCCGATCGCCTGGTAGGGCATTTGTGCGTTCACCTGGCTGGGCGACACATACAAAATGGGCACCGGCAGGCCATTGACGCTCAGACAGCTATTGGCGAGAGCGGTAGGCAACGGAATTTCGGAGGTGGCCATGTTTACAGGGCTCAATTGAGTGCCGTAGACGGAGATCAAACCGCCCGGCGCGATATCGGTTCCTGAATCACCCGCGTTCACCACGGAGGTGATGTTGGGAGGTGCCACGGCGGCGTCATAATTCCACGGAAGGATGGTGACGCCTGACACGGTCAGGTTCGCAATCGCGGCCTGGTTGGCCAGCGGCGCCACGGTTCGGGTGAAGGGCGAGGCGGTGGTTCCAAGAAGCGGAGCTTCCACCATCGCGGTAGCACTGCTCACCGAGCTGGTCGGGTTGGTCATATCGATCCGTTGAATCACGCCTGGCGCCGTGCTTTGACTGCTGCTGGCGGGCGGCGGCGTAGTCGTGGTCGTGGTCGAAGAAGTGCTCGATGCCGGGGCCGGCGCATTGGTCCGGAAGCCGGTCTCGTTCACGAAAGCGAATCCGGAGGGAGTTCCCGTGCCGGTCTCAAACTGCATCACCGGAACCAGAGAAGAATTCAAAAGATTGTTGCCGACCACGTATTGATTGAACGCCGATGCGGCGTATGGACCGGCCAGAGAGGTGAAATCCTTGCGCGACACCGTAAAGGAACCCGAAGTGGCGTCGTACAGATAGACCGTTCCATCGGCTTGGGCGATCAGGATGGATGAACCGTTTTGGGAGGCGGTCAAGACGGTGTTGGCGTTGGTGAGATTGTTAAAGACGCCGAGTGAGGGTAACTCAATTCCGGTACGCTGTGGGATATCCAGCTGCAAGATGTGGTAGGTGCCGTCATAATATTCCCCTTGCGCCAGTGTGGCGTTGGCCGAAGACGCGATGGAATACGCGATGAACCCTGACGGCAGCACGATCGGGGTGTCTGGCTGCAAGGTATCCAGATCGAATACGCTGACGGTCTGCGATCCCAGATTTCCCACCAGCAGATACTGCTGGTCGAAGGAAATGGCCATAGTGCTCGGCTGGTTGCCGGTTGGAAGGGTCGCGATTTGGGAATAATTGGTTCCGTCAAACGCCAGCACTTCATTCTTGTCACTGCGGGCGACGAAGAACTGGTTGCGGACCGGGTCAGCGACGATATCGGTGAGCGTGCCCGGCACATCGATGAAGCTGCCAACCTGATTTGGCCCGGCATTATTCACCAGCACACGGACGCTGGGTATGACGTTGATTGCAGGGCCGGACTGGATTGTCAGGTGTGCGGCCACCGTCCCGGTTTGGTTGAGGAACGCCGAAGGATCCACCGCAACGGTCACCACTGCCGGGGTCACGCCGCCCGAGGGGGAGACCGAAACGCCGGCAGTGTCTGAGCTGAGGCTGAAGGGTGTGTTATTGCCGCCCGGATCGACGATGGTGAGCTGCTGGGTGGAGACTCCCTGATTACAGAAACTTCCCCGGAACACCAGGTCCTCCTGCTGCGCCTGCACCTGGGGCTCCTGCGCGAGGCTGCCCACGGGCAGGATGGTGACACCGCTTTCTGAAACAGCGTAAAGAGTGTTGGAGTCGCTGGAGAGCACGCTTTTGCCGGTCAGGTTCTCCGGCAGTTGCAGCCGCTCCTGGAGCGTCAGGTTGCTGGAGGTGACCACCTGCAGGGTGGGCGCTTCGCCCATTACCGCGGGAATCTGGGCGTAAAGCAAACCCCGGCTATCGTCAAACGCGGTGCTTCCCACGCTGAACTGATTGCTATGCTGCGGGAAATAGTTAACGAACGTGCCCTGCCCGATCATCACCCAGCCGGCCATGGCTAGTGAGCCGTCATGATTCAGGCTGACCACGCGCGGCCCGAGAACGCCTGTGCTGGTTACGATCCCGCCATTGTAAATTGCTTTCGCGTTGACGTCGTAACGGAAGGTGACGGTGCTGGTGGAGCCGCCTAATCCGTAGATCTGAAGTCCGTCCGCGGATGCCGCCATGGATGCGGCGGTAATATCGGCCGGGAAGTTAGCGGGCGCGACCGGGAGCGTGTTGGCCACTACGTTTGCGAGCGTGTCCAGTTCTTGTGTGGCGCCAGTAGTCGGATCGAAGAGCAGGAAGTCTGTGGTGGTGACCACCAGCGCGATGCCATCGGCCCCGAAGGCCACGCCGATCGGCGGGTTGCCGAGCGAGAAGGTCTGCGTTCCCTGGTTGGTCAGATCGATGACCGTCAGCGAGTTGGAGGGAGAGCCCGGAGCGGCGGCGTTGCCGAAGTTGGTGGCCACCAGGTAATGGCCATCCGGCGACATGGCGATCGAACTGGGCTGTGCCCCTACGTTGATCGAAGTCTGGATGGTATTGGTGGCGAGCGACATCACGTCGATGCGGTTCGCCGTGAAGTTAGCGATGTACAGCACGCCGCGCGCTTCATCCAGCGCCAGGTCCGAGGACTCGCCTCCGATGGACACTACTGTCCCGAAGGTTCCTCCCCAGGCCGACGCCGTCAGCGAAGCGGCCAAAACGGTCTTCCACCAAAATGACTTCAACATAGCGATTCACTCCCCAAAAACACAGATTTCCAGCTCCACTCACTGGCAGACATTCTTAGGCGCCACCCGCGCCAGGCGGCCCGCCGCGCTAACGCGGCACCAGCCAGCTGCGCTACATGCCAGCGGCGCTACATGCGCACCCGCGCCAGGCGGCCACTCCCCACCTACACGGCCCACCGGGCGCCCAATTCTCCGGGTACTAAAATCTAATCCTGGTGTCAGAAACCAGGCGGGGTCGTGGCGCGCCAGGGAGCTGCTTCCCCTGACGCCCCGCGCCGGCTGCGCCCAGTACCCTTTACTCAGCGCTCTTTTTGCGCCGCAGCACGATCAGCCCCAGAAACAGGACTGCGAGCACGGCGCAAACTATGCGAATCATCGAGCTATCCATCGTCGCTTTCTCCTTTCCCGCGAAAATGACTCCGCTACATGTGTTGCATCATGGGGATCAGTTCCCGAATGATTTTCATTACCATCGGCCCAACCGTAACGACGAACAACGACGGCAAAATGCAAAAGAAGATGGGGAAGATCAGCTTTACCCCCAGCTTGGCGGCCTTCTCTTCGGCGATCTGGCGCGCTTGGACGCGCATGTAATCGGAGTGGGCGCGCAAGCTCTGCGCCACGCCGGTTCCGAAACGGTCGGCCTGAATCAATACCGCCACCAGTTTTTTGAGATCCTCCACCGCGGTACGGTCGGCCAGGTTCCGCAACGCTTCGGCGCGCCGCTTGCCGGCCTTCAACTCCAGATTCACGATCGCCAATTCCTCGCTGATCTCCGGATGGGCGTGCTCCAGTTCCTTGGCCACCTGCATGATGGCTTGATCCAGGCCCAGACCCGACTCCACGCAGACCACCATCAGGTCGAGTGAATTGGCCAGCCCGCGCTGGATCTGTTTCTGCCGGCGCTTGGCGGCCATGCGCACGTATTCGTTGGGGCCGAAGAATCCGGCGGCCACCGCCACCAGAATCGCGACCACCTTGTTGCTCTGCTGCGCAGAGGAATTCAACACCGCCAGCGTCATCAACAAGGGCAACAGCACCGCCAGAATCGCCTTGGCTCCATACAGGACCTTCAGCGCGTTGGGATTCCGGTAGCCGGCGCGGATCAGGCGGCGCTGCATCACCGTCACGTCTTTGGGCGAGGCCGGAACCAGGTTGCCGAGCCGTTTCACCAGGTCGTGAAACAGCAGGCTGGGATGGACCGGTGCTGCGTCGTGCGCGCTCAGACCCGTGCCGGCTACCCGCTCGATGGCTTCCTTCGGCTTGACGTACATCTTCACGCCCGCAAAGGAAAGCCCGGCGGCGAACAACAGGAAAATCACGAAGCTGAATAGAAATGCCATGGCCTAAACCTCGATATGCGTGATGTGCTTCATGATGAAGATATCCAACGATCTGCAGGGCCACCGCGCAGCCCAGCATCATATTGCCGACATCGTCCAGGAAGAAGAACCTCACATAATCCGGGTTGGTGTAGAAAGTAAGCACCGCTACCCCGATGGGAATGCAACTGAGCGCGATGCCCGTCATCCGCCCGTGAGCGCTGATGGCGCGGATGCGGCCGCGCAACTTGAACCGCTCCCGGATCACGTACGCGAGTTTGTCCAAAATCTCGGCCAGATTGCCGCCCGTGCGCTTTTGCAGCAGCACCGCGGAAACGAAGAAGTGCACGTCCAGCGAAGGAACGCGCTTGGCCAGTTTCTGCAGCGCCACGTCCAGCGGCAAGCCCAGATTGTGTTCCTCGAAGGTGCGCCGGAATTCACCCGCCAGGGGTTCTTGAAACTCGCGGTGAATCATTTCGAGCGACACCGAGAAGGCATGCCCGGCGCGCATCGAGCGCGACACGAACTCCAGGCTGTCCGGAAAGATCTCTTCGAAGCGGCGCATGCGCGCCTTGCGTTTGCGGATCACATACAGCAGCGGAAAGGTGCTAGCGAGCAGCGCGGGCACATAGGCAAAACGCCGGAACTGGTCTGGAAGCAGGACCCAGGCCAGCGCCCAGACCGCCACCACCGCCAGCAGGGAGGTGTTCACCAGCCGGTGCGTGCTCCACTTCATCCCGGCCTGCTCAATCATTTCCTGCAACTTGCTTTGCAACTGGAAACGCCGCAGGAACTTGGTGGCGAGCAGGACATTCTTTTCCTCGGTATGAATGAGGGAGCCCCCGCCGCCGGAGGAAACCTTCACCGCCTTGCTTTTGCTGGTGCCGATCAGCCGGCTCTTGAGCTTGTCCAGATCGGAGTGGCGGAATGCATTCGAGCAGATCCACCAGATGACCAGGGCGCAAGCCCACACCGCGATGGCGATCATTACAAACATGGCGTCAAACCTCCACCACCTCGTCGAACAAGTCGGCCCGCAGCCGGATGCCGGCCGCCAGCAGCTTTTCGTAGAATTTGGGCCGGATGCCGGTGGCGGCGAAGCGTCCCACCACGCGGCCGTCCGGGTTCAGGCCGCGCTTTTCGAAAACGAAAATGTCCTGCAAAGTGATCACGTCGCCCTCCATCCCGGTCACCTCGGTAAGGTTGATCACCCGGCGCGAGCCGTCGCTCAGCCGCGAGGCCTGCACCAGCAAGTGAACGGCGCTGGCGATCTGCTGCCGTACCGAGACCAGCTGCATGTTGGCGCTGGCCAGCGATACCATCACTTCCAGGCGCGAAATGGCGTCGCGCGGGCTGTTGGCGTGCACCGTGGTGAGCGACCCATCGTGACCGGTGTTCATGGCCTGCAGCATGTCCAGCGCTTCCTCGCCGCGGACTTCGCCCACCACGATGCGGTCCGGGCGCATACGCAGGCTGTTGATCAGCAGCTCGCGCTGCCGCACCGCTCCATGGCCCTCCAGATTGGGAGGCCGCGTTTCCAGCCGCGCCACGTGCGGCTGCTTCAACTGCAGTTCGGCCGCGTCTTCAATGGTGACGATGCGTTCTTTGGGTGAGATGAAGGCCGACAGAGCGTTCAGCAGCGTGGTCTTGCCGGCGCCGGTTCCGCCCGCGATGATGATGTTCATCTTGGCTTTCACGGCCGCTTCGAGCAGCTCCATCATGCCGGGCGTCATGGCGCGGCGATCCACCAGGTCGGGCGGCATCAGTTTGTCGGTCGAAAAACGGCGGATCGACAGCAGCGGGCCATCCACGGCCAGGGGCGGAATGATAGCGTTGACGCGCGAGCCGTCGCTCAGCCGCGCGTCCACCATGGGATTGGATTCGTCCACGCGCCGGCCTACTTGCGAGACAATCTTGTCGATGATGCGCAGCAGGTGCTGGGCGTCGCGGAAAGTGACGGTAGTCAGTTCGAGCAGCCCTTTGCGCTCGATGTAGACCTGCTTGTGGGTGTTGACCAGAATGTCGGAAATGCTGGGATCCTGCAAAAGCGGTTCCAACGGCCCCAGGCCAAAGACCTCGTCCAGAACCTCGTCGCAGATCTGCTGCTTTTCGAGCGAACTGAGCAAAGTTGGTTCCGAATCGATCAGCGATATGAGCGCCTGCCGCACCTCACTGCGCACCCGCTGGTTATCAATGGTGGCGAGCGCCTCCAGATTGATCTTGTCCACCAGCTTGCGATGCAGGGTGAACTTCAACTCCTGATATTCCGGCTTCAGCGCACCCTTGGTTTTACCGCCGTTTTTCAGCAGCCGTTGCTCCCAGCTGATCTGCGGCGTCGATTTGGTGTCGAGGTTAGGAAACATAAATCTTCACTACGTAATCCTTCACTACTAGAGCCTTCACTTACTAAACCCTTTACTGCTCGAGGCTTCACTGCCCCAAGCCTTTACTACCCAAGCCTGCCCTACACCGGCGACGTCGCGACGCGCAAGTCCGCGAACCCAGCCCTTTTGCGATCCTGCCCTCCCGCGCCCGTCAGCCGGTTGGCGAGGTTCTCTACCGCCTTGCCGAGTTCGGAATGTCCATCCACCGGCTGGCCCAGCGTCACCGCGCGGTGCAGCGAGAAATAATCGTTCGGGATCCGCGCGTCGACCGCGCAGTTAAATAAACGTTCGATATCGGAACCGGCGATCTCGTCCCGCCGGTCGATGCGGTTCATCACGATCTGGAAGCGTTCTTTGGGGAAGCCCAAATGGTCGAGAAGATTCACTGCCTTGCGCGCCAGGTGCAGGCTCGGCAACTCGGGGGTCGAGACCAGATACGCGCGATCGGATTCGGAAATCGTCATTAAGCTCAACCGTTGAAAGACCACCGGCAGGTCGATCACTACCCACTCGTAGTTCGAGCGGGCATGCTCCAGGACCGCGTGCAGCCGCGCGGCGTCGATCGCTCCGGCATAGGGAGTTTCGGGCGCCGGCAAAATGTCCACGCCATCGGACACCGCCACGCAGGATGCCCACGCGCCCTCCTGCAGCCGCTCGGCCATTTGCAGGGCGTCCAGCAGAGATTTGGTGTTGGTGAGCTTCAGGTAAAAGCCGATCATCCCCCCCATGAGATCGAAATCGGCCAGCAAGACACGTTGCGAGGTGGTGCGGCGCAACGCAAAGGCGGCTTGAGCGGCAAGCGTGGAAGCGCCCGAGCCCGGTTTGGCGCTCGAGAAGGCGACGATCGATCCGGGTTCGGCTTGTTCGGCCGGGCTGGGCTGCAGCAGACGGTGCAGCCGCGCCACCGCATCGTTCTGCGTTTGCACATCGAAAGGCGCGTAGAGAAACTCGCTGGCGCCGCTCCGCAGGCAGCGCAGGATCGCGTCCGAGTCGTTCCGGACATGCAGCCCCACCACGTGCGCCCGCAGATTCAGCGAGGAGACCAGGCGAATCAACTCGCAGGCCTGATCGAGATCGGAGGCCAGGTCGAGCAGGATCACATCCGGCTTGGTCTGGCGGACCCGGATCTCCAGCGTCTGCAGCGCCGGGTAGGACTTGAACTCGGATAGGATTTGGAAGGAACGGGTGCGCTCGAGCGCGGAGGCGAGCTGGGCCGCCAGCTCGCGATCGGGAATGATCGCCAGCGCGGTCAAAACTGGTCCCCGGCCCGTCATCGCGCCCTCCCCTTTCTCATTCCTCCACGCTCCTACTTGGACTTACCCTTAGGGCTGGAGGGGAACGCATCGCTTGAACCCGGCGTGATCGGCACTAGGTAGGGCCGCGGGGATGCAACCCCAGGCTTGGCGTCGCCGGGCTCCAGCGGCATCGTGATCTCGGGCGTGACCATCACAATCAGCTCTGTGTCGCTGCTATTGAATTCCTTGCTTTTGAAAAGGTTTCCAAGGATGGGCAGGCTGGATAATACGGGAATTTTGGCCAGGGTTTCGGTCACCTGCTTGTCGATCAGACCGGCGATCACGAAGCTCTGTCCTTCGCCCAGCTCGATGTTGGTTTCCATTTTGCGCGAGGAAAGAGCGGGAATCGTGAAGCCGTTGAAGCTGAGCGCGTTGGTGTAATCGAGCGCGGAAACTTCCGGCTTGACGTGCAAGCGGATATTGTTGTTCCCGGTAATGAACGGCGTGAAAGTGAGGCGCACGCCATATTCTCGAAACTGGATCGTGACGGCGCCGGAATTGGCGCCTCCCTGCAGGACCGGGATGGGAAATTCGCCGCCCACCAGGAAGCTGGCTTCTTTCCCGTTGCTGGTGACGAGCGTAGGCTCGTCCAAAGTCTGCAAAATATTGCGTTGCTCCAGCGCCTGGATCAGCGCGCCCAGGTTCAGGTCCGGCCGAAAGGCGAATATATTCAGTGCATTCGAAATGCTGAATATGGAGTTAGTTGAGCCGCCGTTGGCCTGGATGGTGCTGGGCGAAGGCGCCGGGAACTGTCCGGTGGTGACGCGGCCGATGGTGTTGGTGGCGCCGGTGGAAAGCAGGTTGACCGCGAACTGATTGGATAGGGAACGGTCCAACTCGGCGAACTTGATGCGCAGCAGGATTTGCTTCTCCACGGGTGGATCGGCCACTTGCAGGTCGTTCACCACGGTTTTCGCAAACGGCGTCGCCAGCGCCGTGGCGCGGTCGCCAATGTCTTTATCCGCCACCCGTCCGGTGAGCGAAAGTGAATCGCGCGAAGATTGAACGTGAATATCCTGCTTGGGGAAGGTCTCTTTGAGGAGCCTGCGCAAGGGCTCCAGATTCTGCTCCACGGTGATGTTGTAAAAGTTGCGCTGGCCGGTTTTGCTCCAGACCACCAGCGTTACGGTTCCGAAGGATTTGCCATGCACCAGAACTTCGCGTCCGGTAACGGGCGAAGCATCCGCCACGTCCGGGTTGCTGGTCGAGATCCGCGCGATTTCAGCCGGATAATCGATCACGATGCTCTTTCCGACCGTCAGGCGAATCTCTTCCGGACCGCCTTGGGCCAAAAGCCAACTGGCCGCGCCCCCAGCGAGCAGCCCAGACAGGATGTACAGCCGTTTCATTCGTTGCATGGTTTACTTTCCTCCGCCGCCCAGTCCCACCACTTCCACGCTCTTTTGCGTTCCGCGAATCACCACGATCTGGTCGGGCGGGGGCGGGGGCGGGGGGGCCGCGGCTACCACCACTGGCCTGGGCCGGGGCCGTGGTGCAGTGTTTTCAGGCTTCTTGCGCGACGAGTGGTCGCCGTACAATTCCCCGACATCTTCTCCGGGGGTCTTGGCGATGCTCTGATCGCTGCCGTTTCTCAGCACCAATTGAATGCGGGCGTCCGAACTGGCCAGAGTGAGCGTCTCGGCCTGCTCCGGGGTCCCCAGCAAAGTGACGGTCTGCGCCGGCATGGCTTGTCCCCGGGCATCCGGCTGCATCACGGTCCCGGCCGAAAGAACCAGCAAATTCTGCAGTTGCACCGGCGTGGCGGTGACCGAATTTTCGGAGTTAGGAGGATGGCCGGTGACCAGTACGTCGACGCGCATGCCCGGCAGCACAAAACCGGCAATGCCCGTGACATCGTTTACGCGCAGTGTCACCGCGCGCATTCCGACCGGAATGATCGGCGCCAGCCCCACTCCGCTGCCGCGCGCCGCCAGGCGTCCTTCGAGCACCGGTTCGTCCATCAGAATGTTGCTGATCAGGGGGCGGTCGATCACTTCCTCGGGCTTGGCAAACGCGCCTTTGGGGAATGCGGACGAGGGGATCTTGCCCAGCTTGATGTCGGCCGGCTTGATCGTCGTTCCCACCGCCAGCGGCCGGGCCGCCACGACGATGTCCTTCAAATCGGTCGACTCGGGAGCCTTTTTGGGGCTGCCGGCGCGAGCCGCCATCTGGTAGAACACGCTCGATATCACTAGCGCGAACAGCAGACTCACGCCTAATACCGTCAGAAATCTACGATCCATATCCCTCTCTCCCGCCTTCGATCGTTCCCTTCGAACGCCACCAAATATCCGTTCCCGTTCGGCACCCTTTCACGCCAGTCAGGTTCGTCCCAATAGACTCAACCAGACTCCGGCTGCGATGGCCGGAGCGTACGGGATGCTGTCCGCGCTCCTGCCGGGCCGGCGCTCGATCCCGGCGGCTTCGCTGGCCGATGATTTTCTGCGGGCCCACAGATTTCGAACCATACCGCCGGCGATTACGGCCAATGCCATTACCCCGCCGCATCCGGCCGTCCACAAAGCAGCTTGAAAGAGCAGCTTCGCTCCGAGCAGCGCGCCGAAGCCCGCCATCAACTTGACATCTCCTCCGCCCATGCCGCCCAGCAAATAAAAAATCAAAAACACCCCGGCGCCAGCCAGCGTGCCGAGGAGTGCCGACCCCATGCCGCGCCAGCCATGTTGCACAGTCTGCAAAATCAGCCCGCCAGCCAAGGCCAAGCCTGGAATCCAATTGGCGATCTGGCGCCGCCTGAGATCGTCTATGCACGCCGCAATCCCGACTCCTCCGGCCAATAGGGCCTGGGCAGTCACCGGCCGTCCCCTTTGCCGAATTGTTTCCCGCGTGCTCCGGCCGCGCTCCCGCCGAATTCGGAAGCGTCCGGCAGTTTTTTCCCAAAGCGGTCCGCGCGGAACAGCAACGGAGCCAGAAACCCGGCCTGCAGTGCAAATTCCGCTAATGCCTTACCCGACGGCAGCCGCCAGCTTCCCGCATCCAGCCATTCCACCGGCATTCGGGGCATGCTTAACTTACCCACGCTTAACTTACCCACGCTTAACTTGCCCACCGCACTTCCAGTGGCCTGGCTTCGAGCTCCGGTACTCCGGTCGCCGACACTCGGGGTGACTGAGCCTGACGGGTTCTGATTGCTTCTCATGCCGGTCGCTCTCCCTGACTTATAACTTCGGCCAACTGGGAGGTTTTCATTAGCCCGAACAGCCGGTTTTCTTTAGTACGAACGACAGCAGGTGAGGTGTCGAACTACCTAGTTCGGCGTGGTTTACCGACCTAGCCGCGCAAACAGTATGGCCTTGCCGTCGTCTTGTACTACTCGCCACGACGGGTCTAACTTCAGCATCGACGCCAGTGGCCAATCCACTGGTAACAAGGCCACTGTGAAGCCGTTGCGGTCCACAATCGCCCTCCAGTCGTAAGCGCCTTGCATCAGGTGCAGATACTCCTGCCCGAGTTTCTCTCCGTAAAAATCACTACGACCATCCACGTACACCCTTTGTCGGGGGTAAAGGCTGAAGATAATGTAGTCCCCCCATTGGTCCGGGGTCAGTAAGCGGCCTGACGCGATCAGCCCGGCCTGCTGGTGGACCATCGTGGTAGGAAACATCGCGCTCGGGAAATCGGCCGGCCATTTCAGCGGCGCGTTGAGCGCGGCCAAAGTCAGGACCAACACCGCCGGCCATACACTGGTCCGCAGAAAGCCTGGTGTCAGGTCCGCGCCCAGCTGATACAGAATCCGCGCTGCCGATGACTTTTGCATCCCCGCCACGCCAGCGCGCCACCACTCGCTGATCTCGCCGGCAATCAGGGGCGCGGCCACACACGCGTAAAGCGGCGCGTGCCGCACGCTGATGAGCGACGAATGGGCCAAAAACAACACCCACAATGCTTCGGCGTAGAGCCCGCGGCGAACCAGGAAACCGATGGCGATCAGACCCGCCAGCAGCAGCGCCTCAAACTGAAGCTGGCCTTCGGAGCGGAAGGTCGGCGCCTGAAACTCCTGCACGATGTTTTTAATCCAATCGGAGCGCAGATAGGTGTAGATATGAGCTTGCAGCTGGATTCCATATGGATTAGCGAGCGAAGCAAGAGAGCACCCCGCCAGCAGCGCCGAATAGCGGCGAATCTGGCTCCAGCGCGCCTCAGCGCCGCCACGCCCGAGCGCCATTTCGAGCGCGCACGCGAGCACCAGCAGCCCCAGGCACGCCAGGAAAATAACGAAGCCGCCATGCAGGTTGGTCCACAGCGCGGTCACAGGAATCAGGACCCACAGCCAGGGCGTGTTCTTTCGCCGATCGGCCTCCACCACCCATAAGCAGACCGGCAACAAAAGCAGAGTAAATAGATGAGGACGCGCCAGGAAGTGCATGGACGAAGCGCCCACCGCGACGAGCGTGGTGAACGCCGCCACCAATGCGTTAGCGCCGCGCCACAGCGTGTAGCGCAGAATCACGGTGGCATAGAGCGCGATCATCACTCCGGCCAGCAGCACGATGGCCTTCAGCCCCGCGATCTGAAAACACAGGGCGTAGATCACGTCGGTCAGCCATTCCCAGGCAAACCATGGAGCGCCGGGGCGTGAGAACGAAAACAGGTCCCGGGTGGGTACGCTGTGATGCTGCAAGATGTACTGGCCGGTGCGGATGTGCCATCCGGTATCGCCGTCTCCCAGCAGCGAGATCCAGCCGCTCGCGCCCGAGATGAACAGCCAGACAATCAGCGCAATAAAGAAGCAGTCGGATAGAGACGGCGCTAGCAGGCGCGCGAGCCCCGTACGGAACACAGGGGCTTGGGAGGAAGCCGGCTCCTGCCTCAGCGGCTGGGTGGGGGACTGAGGAGGGGGGTGGGTAGAGGTTGCCAAGTTGAAGCCGGGTCCTTCGAAAGTAATCGGCCTGGGGGCCCGCTTACATTAGCGCTGACAAAAATCGGCAGGCTCTTCGCCGCGTTAGTTGACTGTGGTCAACTATATAGTTGACACTGGCAATATGGATGCCAAGGATCGCGTGGACGCGGTGCGCCGCTTCAATCGTTTCTATACCCGGCAGATCGGGCTGCTCGGCAAGGGATACCTGGAGAGTCCCTTCACGCTCGCCGAAGTGCGCGTGCTGTACGAGCTGGCCCACCGGGATGCGCCGGCGGCGGCCGAGATCGGCAAAGCGCTGGGATTGGACGCGGGCTACCTGAGCCGCATGCTGTCGAGCTTTCGGAAGCGCGGGTTTTTGACGCGTCACGCGTCGGAGCAGGATGCGCGGCAGAGCCGTCTTTCGCTCACCGAGAAAGGCCGGGCGGCGTTTGGCGCGCTGGAGGCGAAGTCCGAGGCGGCGGTATCGAAGATGCTGGAAGGCTTGCCGCCGGCCGAACAAACCCGGCTCACGGGAGCCATGGCTGCGATCGAAAACCTTTTGGGCGAGCCCACGGAACCGAAGGCGCCGTACCTGTTGCGCACCCACCAGCCGGGCGATATGGGCTGGGTGATTCACCGGCACGGCGTGCTGTACGCGCAGGAGTACGGATGGGATGAGCGCTTCGAGGCGCTGGTGGCGAAGATTGCCGCTGAGTTCATTCAGAAGTTCGATCCCAAGCGCGAGCGCTGCTGGATTGCGGCGAGAGACGGCGCGATCGCAGGATCGGTGTTCCTGGTCAGGAAGACGGAACGAGTGGCGAAGCTGCGGCTGCTGCTGGTGGAACCGGCGGCGCGCGGCCTCGGGATAGGAGCCCGATTGGTGGCTGAATGCGTGCGCTTCGCCCGCCAGGCAGGGTATCGCAAGATCACGCTCTGGACGCAGTCGATCCTGGACGCGGCCCGGCATATCTATCACCAAGCCGGGTTTCGCATGGTGAAGCGGGAGCGGCATCGAAGCTTCGGGCAAAGGCTGGTGGGCGAGACTTGGGAATTGACGCTTTGAGATTCGCGTTGTCGCGGGAGCGTCGTCAGGGGAGGGCCCAGTAGCCGTCGCGTGTCTTCACGCGCAGCTCCGGCCGGTCCTTCACCGTCACCCGGATGGTGTGAAACCCGTCCGGCTGGCCGCCCGTGGGCTGGAAGCTCAAAATGTACTGCCGATGCACCTCTTCGCTCACCAATTGAATGGCCTGCTCCAGTGCGCTCTTCTTCAGAAAACTGAGCGTTCGCCCGCCGGTAATCCTGGTGAACAGACGAGCCAGATCCGGCTGGTGCAGGCGGATCAATTCCTGGATCGCATACACATAACCACCCGGTCCCAGATCGGGTGGGACAGCGGTATCGTCGGGCGCGGGGCAGAGCGCGCACTTCTGGACCTGGATGCGCTCGTCTTCGGGCTTCAGATCCTCGGCTGTCTTGGGCTTCACCGTAAATGGCTCCAGGAATGGTGAATAGGTGAGCCAGTAAACAGCGGCGTTGAGGCGCTCCACCTGCTCCATGACTTCGGGCAGTTTCGTCTTGCTGGCGCGGTCGCGCCGTTCGGCGATCATCAGAATAATTCGCCGCCGTCCGGGCGGCCGATGCTCCAGCATCAGAAGCGCCTGATGCATGGCGTCCAGCATGTGCGCGTTGTCGCCTTCCTTGCGCAGCATGCGCAGCGAGTGAATCACCAGGTCGGGGTCACTGGTGAAATCCTGGTGGATCTTCACGTCATCGCTGAACGAGAGGACCGCAGTTTCGCCCGCGTCGGCGGCGAGCAACTGCGAAACCAGAATGCCGCTGCCCCCCAGTTTGTCGATCACGGCGCCTGAATTGGCGCCGGTTTCCACCGCAACCACCAGGTCGATGGGGTACGCCATCCAATCCATCTGTACCTTCTGAGGAACTCGCGCAAAACGGAGCGCGGCGCGAAGCAGTTCCTAGCCTGTGTTGTGGTGCGCGCCGCACCCTTTGCGCTTCTGCGGCACATTGTTGTCGTAAAGAATCAGATCGTCCGACGCGAGGCCATCCACGAAATGTCCCTTGGAATCGGTGACGGTAGTGGGCGCGACTACCAGTGGAACGGTGCTTTTAAACTGCGCCCAGCAGGGTCAAGCGAGCACGACGATTGCCGTGGCAAGACGCATTGGCGAGGTGTTTGCAGCTTGCGGGCCATAACGGCGTTAACTCAGGCCAGGCCGAGCGCGCGGAACATCGCCATCCGCTGCTCGTGCAGAGGATCGTCCACTACCTTGCTCTGATTGTTGATCACCATCGTTGGGCGCTTAGCCGCGTTGAACGCCGGCCAATGCGGCAGCTTGGACGTATTCGGATCGCCCGTGCGCGCGAACGCAATCCACGCATCGCTGACCTTGTCGGCCAAAGCCATGGCATCCGCGCCGCCGCCGGTAATTTGCCGCGAGATCTGGACATTGTCGAACGCAAACGGGATCTCCATGGTATGCGGCGACTTCAGCCGGCCGCCTTGCACCGGCGTCTCCCAGGTGAAGTAATACAAATGGACCGGCCCTTTGCCCAACGCCGCGCGGCGCTCGGCGATCTTCATCACCGGCGCGCCGTAGCGATAATCGCTCGCGATGAGAAAGTAAAGATCGGAAGGCGTGGCGCGCGGATTCTGCTTACGATACACCTCGATCAATGCGTCGCTGCTATCGCCCGCCAGGGTCTTGATGCGGCTGCGCATGCCGGCTTCATCGAGCGCGAACGCAGTGGGGTCGCCCTCGCTGAAGAGCGTCATTTCCGTGCGAGTGTGGCCCAGCATCAGCGGCACATCGGCTGAAATGGTCGACGCGGTGGGATGGAACGGATGATGCGGGATCGCGTTTCCATCCACGGTGGGCGAGAACCCCTGCGTCATCTGATCCTGACCGCCCATGTCCTTCACCACCGCAAAATATGCGCTCATGATGCGCCCGACGGGCATCTTCTGCAGATCGCGCACCTGCGCCTTGCTGACATTCAGCTTCGCGAGCAGCATCCCGGCCACGCGGATGGCCTGCTCCCGCTCTACTAATTCAATCGTCGGGCCGCTCTCGATAACGGCGCGGTGAAACAACCCCTTAGCCGATGGCATCGCGAGCAGCGTGCCCACTTTGCGGCCGCCGCCGGATTGGCCGAAGATCATCACCGTATTCGGATCGCCGCCGAACTGTTCGATGTTGTTGCGCACCCAGCCGAGCGCGTGCACGATGTCGAGCATGCCAACGTCGCCGGAGGCGGCAAATTCCGAACCGCCGAATTCGGCCAGGTAGGTGAAGCCGAGCACATTCAATCGATGGTTGATGCTCACTACCACCACGTCGCCCCGCCGCGCCAGATTGGCGCCGTCGGTGCCCGGCGACGAACCGGAGCCGCTGACGAAGCCGCCGCCATGGCACCAGAACAGGACCGGCCGCTTGCGTCCATCTTTGAGCGCGGGCGTCCAGACATTCAGTACCAGGCAGTCTTCGCTCTCCGGAAGGCCCGAGCGCGAGGGCACACCCGGATTGCTTTGCGGCGTGCTGGGCCCGTAATGCAGGGCATCGCGAACCCCGGTCCAGGGGGACGGATCCATAGGCGGCATGAAGCGATTTTGGCCCGCCGTGGTCGCTCCGTAGGGAACGCCTTTGAAGATCTTGATGCCTTGGACTTCTTCGCCCCGGACCTTGCCGAACGCGGTCTCGGCAATCACCGATTCCTGATCGGCGCGGCCGACGATGGCGCTGGCCGGCAGGATCGCAAGCAAGGAAGTCTGTTTTAGGAACGTGCGACGATTCGTCATGGAACGGCCTCCTGAGTTTCAGCTTTTTACACTTGTGGTTTCGCTGCGGTCTTCTTCGCCTGCGGCCTGCGCGTCCTGCGCGGTGCGCGCCTACGGGTGTTCTTGATGGTCTCCAGCCGCAAATATCCAGCCGCGGCGCGCAGCCGGACACCTTCGGTTTTGTCGTCCAGCAAAGGGATGATGTCGGCCTGGAACGCCGGCTCGTCCCGCAGTACCAGGGCGTGAACTGCTGCTGCACGGACGGACCAATCCTTGTCTTCGAGCGCGTCCTTGAGCGCGGCCAAGGTTTCCGGGTCCGTTTCTTTTTCGAGCAACAGCGCGGCGGTGGCGCGGCCGGATACCGATGGATCGCTCAACAGCGCCTGCATCGACGAAACGCCCGCGCCCAATCCCGGCACCGGTGCGAAGCCGGCCCCGGTACGCACTGCAAACAGGAACATGGGTTTCGGCGTGTGCATCATTCGCAGGGCATCGCGCTTCTGTTTCGCAAAATACCCGGACGACGCTTTGCTTTCGCCGCTCACGATGGAGAGCAGCGCTTTCTTGCCCTCCGGATCGCGCAACGCCCACAGGGATCGTGCGGCGGCGAAGCTGACCTCCGGCACTTCATCGTTCAAAGCTTTGTGAAGCGCGGGGACGGTTCGGCTGTTCTTCAGATCCGAGATACTGGCGACGGCGGCCAGCCGGACTTCCACGTCCTTGTCGTCCAGCAGCGCTTCCAATTGCGAAGGGAAAGGATCGGTAGAGCCCACTAAGCTGAGCGCGATGGCGGCCTGTTTGCGCGTATCCGGGTTCTTGTCCTTGAGAGCTTTCTCCAGGATGTCCTGGCACTGCTGGTCGCGGCTTGCGGCGGCGGGAGCGGCGGGCGGCGGTATTTGGCATAGCGCGATGGCAGGCCAGAGAAGCGAAATGAATAGGGTCTTCCGCATGTTTCTCCTCGGGAGATTTGCTCTTTAGTATACGACCGAAATTTACGCCCGGAGCGCGCCCTAACCCCGCACTAGCAGAGACCGGATGAGCCCGAGATCGTTCAGATTGCGCCGGCTTTTGCCGGTGTGGGTTTCAAGCTGAGAGATTTTGAACAGCGCCAGGCGCAAGGCTTCCATGCGGCGCTCATCGTTCGCGCTATTCGCGTCTTCCAGCAGGGTTGCAAGCTCGCTCTTAGCGTCGGTAATCACGTTTTCCAATACGACCATAAACTCGTGAGCGCTCGCGATGCTGTCGAACGGCTCCTCGGCTGCGTCGGCCATCACTTTCATTAACGCATACGACACATAGATGCACTTCAGTCGCGAGCCAGGCCCGCGCTGCTATAATGAACCAAATTTTTCATGAAGCTTACAGGTTTCTTATTGCTGGTGGGCGGATGGATTATAGTCCTGGCCGCCATCGCGCTGCTGCCGTCCGGGCCATCCCAGATTAGTTTTGTGCTGGTGTCGCTCGGCGTGGAAGCGCTGGGTTTGACGCTGGTCTTTCGCGCGCACTTGCTTCCGAGCAGGGAAAGGAAGTGACGCCCGTTCGCGCGCCAGCGCTGACTGAAGCATCGGCGATCCTCTGCTTTCTCTTCGTGCTGCTGATTCCCTGCGCCGCCGCCGGCCTGGCGCTCATCAACGCGGGCCTGGGGCGCTTTCGAAACGCGGCTCATTCCATGCTCAGCGCCCTTTGTGTTATCGCGGTGGCCGCGATCGTTTACTTCGCCGTGGGAGCGGCGTGGCAGGGAGCCGCCGGGCAGCCAGCGTACGCGCTGCATGCCGCCGGAAAGGACTGGAACTGGATCGGCGCCGGCCGCTTCTTTCTGCGCGGTCTGGAGCTGGGAGGATGGTCCTCGCTCGCCGCGCTGTTTGGATTGATGGGCGCGGGCCTGGCCGCGATCATTGCGTTGGGCGGCGGCGCGGATCGATGGCGTCTGGGCGCGAGCTGTGCTTCCACGGTCTTACTCGCCGGCTGGATCTTCCCTTTGTTTGCGCACTGGGCGTGGGGCGGCGGATGGCTGGCCCAATTCGGTTTTCTCGACAGCGGCGGCGCCGGCGTGATTCAAGTTACCGGCGGCCTGACGGCTCTTTCCATCACCTGGATTTTGGGGCCTCGGCGCGGCAAGTTCAGTCCGGACGGCTTGCCCTCGGCGATGCCCGGCCACAACGCCGTTCTCGTTTTGCTTGGTTGTTTTCTGGCCTGGCTGGGATGGCTGGGACTGGACGGCGCGGGTGCCATTCTCTTCACGGGCGTGGAAGCCAGCCGCGCGGTTTTGATCGCCGTGAATACCACTCTGGCAGCTGGATCGGCGGCGCTCTCCGTCGCAGCCGTCACGCGCGCGCGTTTCGGCAAGACCGACGCATCTCTTTGCGCCAATGGCTGGGTGGCGGGCTTAGTGGCGGTGAGCGCGGGTTGCGCTGTGGTGCGTCCGGCCGCGGCCGTGATCATCGGCTTGATCGCGGGCGCCGTGGTGGTCTATTCGGTGGAGTGGCTGGAACTGCACCTTGGCGTGGACGATCCGGGCGGCGCTGTCTCGGTGCACGCCGTCGCGGGGGTCTGGGGTTTGCTGGCGACGGGACTGCTGGCCGCGGTCGCCCCCGGCGACGCTCCGGGCTTGTGGCTCGCACAAGTTGTCGGAATCGCCACGCTGCTCGGCTGCATTTTGCCGCTGATTTATGGACTCAACTGGCTGCTGCACCGGGTGCTCCCGCAACGCGTCGCAGTGGAGGGCGAGCGCCAAGGTTTGGATCTATTCGAACTCGGCGCCGGCGCTTATCCGGATTTCATGACGCACAACGAAGATTTCTGGCAGCGATAGCGAGCGTTGACAGGGGAGGAGAGCAACCGATACCCTCATCCTTAAGGACTCGCGGATGAGCGGATTGGCCGAGTTTCAAGCCAGGCAAATTGTCCAACGCATGCATCGGCTGAAGAGCCAGGTTGATCTATTCGCAACGCATGCGAAACTCTTAAGACAATCTTCAGCCTCTTTTGACGGGCGCGTTCTCCTGCAGGAGGCTGACAATCTTTTGCAGGGTCTGCAGGCCAGCCGAGTCGATTTCGAGAGCGCCAACGCTCAAGTCGGTTCGCTTTCCCGGGCGCTTCCATCCCGTCCGCCGGCTACCGGCGGCCCTCCGCCGGCCGCCCAATGGGGAAACGAATTTCGCGCTGGCTCCAAACAATTCATGGCAGCGGTCCACAACGCCGAGAACGAGCTGAGTCAATTGTACGGAGCGGCGAATACCCAGCTGAATAGCCCAACGCGGACACCCACGGCGCCCGAGAATCTATTGGATGTCCTGATGAATTTCATAGACCTGCTCACCCGCTGGATGGAGTATCGGCGGCGTCAGAAGCACTAATCCGGACAATCGGCGCTGGCCGTCAGTGTTTCGCGATGAGCAGCAGCAATCCAAAAATCACTACCGGAATCAGCGCCATCGCCACATAAAACAGGATCTGTTTCACGAGGGGAGTTTTGCGAATCTTCCAGTCGCGCAGCTCTGGCCGGTCGGCCACGCCTACTTGATCCAGATGCTCCAGATCCCAGGCGAATTCGTTCGCCGTGGAATAGCGGTTCTGCGGCTCGCGCTCCAGCGCGCGATAAATCACTTCCTGCACTTCGGGTGAGATCTCGGGATTCACCTCGCGCGGCGGAATAGGATTATTCATCAGCCGGTCGTTCATGACGGCGAACGGATTGGGTCCTTGAAACGGCGTTTTGCCGGTGAGCATTTCGTACAGCATCACGCCCAGCGCGTAGATATCGCTGCGCCCGTCTCCGCGCTTGCCCTTCACCTGCTCCGGCGAGATGTAGTCCGGCGTCCCCATCACCTGCGATAGCTTGGCGAATGTCAGGCGCTTGGAGCCTTCCTTGCCCGCAATGCCGAAGTCGATCAGCTTGATGCGATCGTCGCCGTCCAGCATGATGTTCTCCGGCTTCAGGTCGCGGTGCACCACCCCGTTGCGATGGATGTAATCCAGAGCGTCGGCGATATTGACAGCGATTTTCGTGGCGCGCTCAATGGGCAGCTTGCCGCTGTCGTGCATCACTTGCCGGAGCAGGCGGCCGTCAACCCACTCCATCACCATGTAGACCTGGCTGTGGTCCTTGTCGGCGAAAACCTTCATCACGCCCGGATGGTCGAGTTTTTCACCGATCTCGCCCTCGCGCTGGAACCGGTCGTACAGCACGGGATCGGCTTCCATGTCGGGATGCGGAATCTTGATCGCCACCTGGCGGCCGTCGCGCATGTCGGTGGCGCGAAAAATCGACGCCATGCCGCTGCGGGCGACTAATCCTTCGATGCGGTAGTGGTCAAGCTGTTCGCCGGGATGAAGTGTCATGTGGTGCGCGGGAACGCGCTCGCGGGGGCAAGCAGACGACTAGCGCAGCTTATAAGGCCGTCCCCGGTACATTCCCACGCGTTCCACGCTTCGTACTCGGATTAGTTGAACGCTTATATTATCACTGCCATCCCGATCGTTCGCAATGTCGACCAGGCGCTTGGCTGCGACATTCAGATCACCGCCGTGTCCGGCTACCGCAGCCATCTCGGAAGAGGGCACCGTGTGATACAGTCCATCGCAGCAGAGCAGCAGAACGTCGCCGGGGTATACCTGGATATCGCTGGTCTCTACGCTGACGAACAAGTCCGTTCCAAGCGACCGGCTGAGTATGTGGCTCTTCGACGATTCAGACGCCTCCTGGGCGGTGATCAGCCCGATGCGGGCCTGGTCCTGGGCAACGGTGTGATCGCGCGTCAGCAAGCGGGCCTGGTGCTGGCGGATCAGATAGCAACGCGAATCGCCGGCGTGCGCCACGACAACGCGATCGTAGCGGAAAGCGCACGCAACCAGTGTGGTTGCCATGGACGTGCCGCCCGGACTGTGGGAGCGTCCGGTCTGGTAAATCTGTACGTTGGCCTCTTGGGCCAAGCGCATCAAGAGCGCGCTGAGCCCTTCGGACGAGGGAGCCGCGCGAAAGCCCGCCGTAAGATACTCGACCGCGGCCTGCGATGCTATTTCCCCTTTCTCGCTTCCGCCCACTCCATCGGCCAGCACGAAAAGCCATCCGTGCGTGCGCGCTGCCGTGGGTGAGGATGGAACTACCTGGCCGAGATAGTCCTCATTGTGGTCCCGCTGCTTCCCCGGATCGGAAAACTGGGCGAACTCCACATGCAAGGCAGAGCCGGCCGGCAGACTGCTGGAACGGCCGCTATCGCCTGGCACCGCGCTCAAATTGTTCATCGTATTTATTCAAAATCAAAGAAAAAAAGACGGGCGGACTTGGATAGCCCGCCCGGACTTCATGATGCTGCCGCTCCTCCCAGACGCGGCATGCGGTTACTGCGCGGCCATGAACCGCTTGTTGACAAGTGTGGTTCGACCTTTGGACTTGCTGGAGCGGATGAAGTAAATCGCGCCGTAAATGGCCCACACTGCCGCGATCGCCAAAGCGCAGAGCGGTTCCATTTTGGTGCCGAATCCCATGAACGGCCCGATCAGATAGAACGCCATGCAGGCCAAGTTCGCCAGCAGACCGAACACCGGAATGGCCATGTGCTTAACGAAGCTGAACTGTGGATGGCCATGGTACGCCACCATACACGTGATGCAACTCAACATGTACAGCAGGAACGTACCGAAATTGGACGCCAGCGTAATGGTAAGCAGGGAGTTGGGGGAGGCTGCCATAGCGTCATGGCTCACGTAGCCGAAACTAGACCAGAAGCCCTGTGGAAGAGCTTTGACCGTCGCATCGGTGAGAGCACCGGCGTCACCAAAGATCATGAAAACCGTGATGCAGCCGATGACCGCGGAAATAACCGCGAGGGTCCAAATGGCGCGATGCGGTGTAAGATTCTTCTTGTGAAGCAGCCCGAGATTGCCGGACAGCTCGTCGTCCTTACCCATGGCATAAGTAACGCGTGCGCCCGTATTCATGCACGACAGGGTGGTGCCGATCAGCGCCAGAAATACGGTGAACGCCTCGGCGAGCATGAAGGCGCGGCCATTGCCGGGACCGAAGATTGCGTCTCCGACCATGACCATGAGATCGCCGATAGGAGCCGCGGATCCAACGGCGTTTTGCATGTTATAACCGCTGCTCAAGACGTAATTCGCCGCGAAGTACTCGAACAGGTAGCAGAAGCATCCTTGCACCAGCAGCGAAACAATCACCGCGATGGGAATGTCACGTTTGGCATTCTTGGCCTCGCCTCCCATGGAGGTAACCGATTCGAAGCCGACCAGAATCAGGATGGCGATGGTAGCCTGAACAAACATCGATCCAAAGCTGTGAACCCCGATGACCGAGCCGGCTGTCGGGTGAGACAGGAAATTGCCTTTGTCGTCGTGATCCTGATAGCTGACGGTGAACGGCACAGGCTTGCCGGCGGTATCCAGCATGGGCTTGGGTATGCCGTTGGCGTCGCGCACAATGACGTCGGTGGCTACGCCGGCGACGGTCTGCTTCTGGGTGAGGAATTGATAGTTGTAGGCGTCTCCAGACGTTGAATCCCATTGGAGCGCCACGCTTCCCGGAGCATGATTCATGCGGTAGCTCAGAGCCATCACCGAAAAAACGATGAGCGCGCTGATCTGAATCACGTTAATCGCGATGTTTACTGAGGTGGACCCGTTCACGCCTCGCGCCGCGATGTAAGCCACGCCGAAAGCGAACAGAATAGCGACCACCATCATGAACATCGGGCCGGGATTGGACGCGCTCATGAAATTTGGCCAGAGCGTGCCCACGATATAGCCGGCGATAATTCCCATGGTAGCCACCATCACGCCCGGATATATCCAGTAGTAAAGATGCGAGCCCCATCCAATGATGAACTTTGCAAGTCGGGCGTAAGGCCACGCCTTTTCGTGGTTGAGGAAGGACTGTTCCGCGAAATAGTAGGAACTGCCCGTGCCGGGGTACAGCTTCGCCATCTCGGCATAGCAGACGGCGGTCGCCAGGCACAGCACGGTCGCGAAGAGGATGCCAATCCACATCGCGGGCGAAGTTGATCCGGCTGTTGCCTGAGTCAAGAAAGTGATCCACAGGAAAGCGCCGGGTGCAATCAGCGCCATCGCGTTCATTGTCAACCCGGTTAAGCCTAACGTGGCTTGCATTTGAGGTGCGTCGTTTTCGGCCATTATTATCTATCCCTTCCAAATTTAGTTGTGCCGCTCTACTTGGAGCTAGTTTTCCTTTTTACTGACCTTACTCTCTCCGAAGGCTCTCGTCCAATCGAAATAACTTATACCTGTCGATAGAAGAAACTTAGCGTAACCGCTTGGGCCTGTAGCAGTAGGCTTCGGGTGGAAGACGGCCCAGGCAGGCGTGCCTGTACTCTCGTGCTTGGACCGGGCGAGCATCGCGCCGCTGGTCTCAACCATGTCGCTGGCGATGCCGGACTCCGCAGCTTTCGGCCGTGCTGCGAATTCCGAACATCGCCAGTACGAGTAAGGGCCATTCTATTGGCTCCTGAGTGTTTTGGCTAATAGATAATTTGGATGTGCTTCATAACACCGTTTCCGGCCCATATTTTTCGCCGATCATTCACTGTGTCTGAAGCGCAGCGTCCGCCGGTCCGAGCCAGGTTCGCACGGTGGGAATCTTGCCGCACGCCGCCGGGTCATGGTTCACGACGGGAAGGCGCCGCAAGCGCGTTCTCGCAAAATGTTTTCCTTGGCGCGGCCGCCGCCAATAAATCGGACCGATCCAAATTTTCTATTGGCATTGCGTGTCATTTGTCGTTACCATTCCAAAAAGCGCATACAGCTTTTTGGTCCTTGAGCCGCGGTGGCAGAAGTATGGGCCGCTGCCTTTGCGAGTGCTGTCTCAAGTCCGGTAGTTGAGGTTGTCTTTTAGTTTTATTGCAGCGACGCTGAACGCGTCTTCGATTTTGGACGACGCTGAAAGCGTCTTCGAGGTTGTCGAATCGCATTCTCGGCGGGTGTTGGCTTGCCAAGCTCCACGCCTTCGCCTGTTCTAAGAATGCGCGGCAGTATTCGCGGACTCGGGAAGCTGATTCATCAGCCACGCACTATTTACACGTGGTTCGCTTTTGTTAGTACTTGAACAATAACAACTTGCAATCCTCTGTGCACCACGGCGTGTACCGGGTTCCGGTGCTTCTAGCCGGATCGAAAAAACACAAGTCTATCTCAGGAGAATCTATGAAATTCGAGTATTTAAAGAATCTCGGCGCAATTGCTCTCTGTTTTGGGTTAGCCTCGGTTTGCGCCGCACAGGACACGCCGGCGGCTCCCACAGAGGTCGCGCAGGCAACTCCGCCCGCGGGCCAAGCACCAGCAGCCCCGGCCGCACCCGCACCAGCCGCGCCCGCTGCCCCCGCACCTCTTTCGACGCCGTCCGTCACTGGCCCGTTGTCCAATCTTCCGCCCGCCATCTTCGATGCTGGACCTTTCGGCAAGCTCTCGGTGAACGGCATCGTGAGTGGCTTCGGCATGTGGCAGGACAATCATTCCTTCGGCGATAGCAACACGCAAGCCGCGCTCAGCAACGGACAGATTTGGATTCAGAAGACCGATGGCTGGTTTCAGTTCTACATTCAGGCCGGCGGGTATGACATTCTGTCCCTGGGACTGCCTTTTCTGGACACTGACAAAACCATCCATTATCTCTTCGGACCGTTGCCGGTGGCCTTTGCGAAGCTGCAGGCCGGCAAGAACACCTCGATCCTCATCGGTGAGCTACCTACCTTGATCGGCGCGGAGTACACGTTCTCCTTTGAAAACATGAATATCGAGCGCGGCTTGTTGTGGAACCAGGAAAACGCCGTGACCAAGGGAATCCAGCTGAATCAGACCATGGGCAAATTCGCGGCTTCCTTGGCTTGGACCGACGGGTTTTATTCCAACCGCTATAGTTGGTTGTCAGGCTCATTGGCCTACACCAATGGCCCCCACGCCATATCGTTCGTAGCGGGCGGAAACTACGGCAAGACCGGCTTTGAAACGTTCGCCACACCGGTGCAGAATAACGGCAGCATCTATAACGTCATTTACACCTACACCAAAGGCTCCTGGATCATTCAGCCGTATTATCAATACACCACCGTGCCGACCGACGCGAACATCGGCATCGTGAAAGGCGCGCATACCAACGGCGGCGCCATCCTGCTGAGTTACGCCTTCAAACACGGCTTCTCGCTGCCCGCTCGCTATGAATACATCGCCAGTTCGGGAAGCGCCGCCGAGGACGCCGTGAACCTGATGTACGGGCCAGGCAGCACGGGCACGTCCATCACTGTGACGCCCACCTTTCAGGTCGGTGGCTTCTTCCTTCGGGGCGATCTTTCCTGGACTCATGTCGGCGACATCACGCCCGGTTACGCTTTCGGTCCTACGGGTGCGGACAAGAACCAGGCCCGAGCCGTCGCTGAAGTCGGATTCATTTTCGGCGACAACATCGTGAAGAAGTAAGCAGACTGAAATGCATGGGGGCGGCGTGGTCTGCCCCCTGCACCTTCCTTCCGGAAATCCAATCGGCTAGGCTGGCACGGCAGCTAAAATGCTGGCATGCGGGATAATCCGCACTAATAGATAATTTGGATTGATCTCATAACCCGGCTTCCCCGCCGCTGCCTGCTGCGTGATACTGAAACTTGGCCACTCCCATGGAACGACTAGCGGACACGAGCGGACACGCTCCGACGAAATTACACTCGAATGCCGCCTGGCGCCGTGCCGAGGAGGAGTTCTTCAAAACCGGCCGCGCCGCCGATGTGCATACCGCGCTGGAGCGTATGGTGGACTCCATCGCAATGGATGCTTACCGGGCGACCATTGAGGCGGTTCTTCCGCAGGGTGCTGCGCTGCTGGCAGCGGGAGGCTACGGCAAGCGAGAATTGTTTCCCTACGCTACCGTGGACATCTTGGTTTTGCTGGAAGGCGAATCGCCGTGGGTTTCCCTGCGCGAGCCATTGGCGGAGTGCGTGCGTTTGCTGTGGGATGCGGGATTGCGCCTGAACCACACGGTCCGCACCGTTTCTGAGTGTCTGGAGTTTCGCGAGCAGAACATCGACCTCGATATCAATCTTCTGGATCTGCGTTATCTGTCCGGCGACAAAGCGCTGTTCTCACGTCTGGAAAACAAATGGCCGGCCTTCCTGGAAAAGAACGGGCCCAAGCTGAGCCAGCACCTGGCGAAGCACGCGCGCGTCCGCTACGCCAAGTTTCAGAACACGGTGCACCATCGCGAGCCTGACGTCAAGGAGGCGCCGGGCGGACTGCGCGACTGGAATCTGATTGGATGGCTGTCGCGCCTGGGCGCCGAAGAGGTTTACGAGGGTGAGGAACTGAAGCAGGCCGGCGAGTTCCTTTCCTCGGTGCGGTGCTTTCTCCATTACCAGGCTCAGGGCGACCACAATGTGCTGGACGCCGAAGCTCAGGAACGAATTCTGGCCCAGCCGTTCAGCCGCGCCAAAATGCTCTCTGCAACAGAGCCGGGGCCTTCAGTGGGAGCGGCAACGGTTTCCGCTTGGATGCGCGAATATTTCCGGCACGCTCGAGTGATCTTCAATGAAGCTCGCCGGGCCCTGGGAGCGCTGGAGAAAACCGAGAATTCGCTGGTGGGAAATTTTCGAGACTGGCGGTCGCGCCTGTCGAACAGTGAATTCACGGTCTCGCGCGAACGGATTTTTTTGCGGAGTCCGGCCCAATTGGAAAGCGATCCGGCGGTGGTGCTGCGGATGCTCGAGTTCATCGGGCGGCACGGCATTGCGGCGGCGCCCGAAACCGAGCGGCGTTTGGAAGCAGCGCGGCCCGCGTTTGCGGCGTACTGCGGCCAGCCCCGGCCCTTGTGGGCTACGCTCGAAAGCATTCTTTCCCTGCCGCGCGCAGCGCTGGCCATGCGCACGCTGCAGCGCGTGGGCCTGCTGGCCGCGCTGTTTCCCGAGTGGTCTTCCATGGTGGATCTGGTGGACACCGAGCCCGAGCATCGCTATACCGTCGACGAGCACACGTTGATGACGCTGGAGCGTGCCACCGAGCTCGCCACCAACACCGATCCTACCCTGCAGCGGTTCGCGCAACTTCTTTCCGAGATCGAGAATCGCGCCGTGCTGGCGTTTGCGTTGCTATTTCATAGGGCCGGCCGCGGCACGGGAGCAGGCGATCCGGCGCGCCCCTCTCTGGTGTTGGCCCGCCAAGCCATGGAGCGCATCCGTGTGCCGGTGGAAGAACAGGCCCAGGCGAGTTTTCTCATCGAGCACCAGTTGGATCTGGCGGAGGTGATGAGCGGCCGCGACGTAGACGATCCCGCCACCGCCCGCCAGTTAGCCGAGCGGGTGGGAACCATCGAACGCCTGAAGCTGCTCACCGTGATGACTTATGGTGATCTGGCGGCCGTGAGCTCCGACACCATGACACCCTGGCGGCTGGAGCGCTTATGGCGCGCTTACGAAGTGACGCGGCAGGAGCTGACGCGGGAACTCGAGACCGATCGCATCCAGGAAGTGCCGGAAAGTTTGCCCGGCCGTCCGGCGTTTCTCAAGGGCTTTCCCGTGCGCTATCTGCGCGCGCATGCGCCTGGCGAAATCGAAGAGCACATGCGGCTCTATGAGGAAAGCCGTCCCACCGGCGTGGCCGTACAACTGGATCGCATCGAAGGCGCTTACCGGCTTACCGTGATTGCACGCGACATGCCGGCGTTGTTCGCCTCTTTTGCCGGAGCGATATCCAGTTTCGGCCTGGACATTCTCAAGGCGGAAGCTTTCTCCAACGCTCGCGGAACCATCCTGGACACTTTTGTTTTTGCCGACCCGCAGCGAACGCTGGACCTGAATCCGCCCGAATCCGAGCGGCTGCTGGATTTGATCCGCAGGGTTGCGCTGGGCAAGACGGACGGCCAGCGTCTGCTGCGCAGCCGCGCTCAGGCCGATCCCAAGAAACGCTCCGCCCCCCCGCAAGTGCATTTTGACTCCGACGCCTGCGACACCGCGACGCTGGTGGAAATTACCGCCGAGGACCGGCCGGGCTTGCTGTATAACCTGGCCACGGTGTTCTCCACTACCGCCTGCAATATCGATGTGGTGCTGATCGACACCAAAGGGCGCCGCGCGATCGATGTTTTCTATGTCGCGCACGACGGACAGAAATTGTCGCCCGAACTGCAAGCCATGCTGAAAGAGAAGCTGCTGGCCGCGTGCTAGCGCGCGGCCGGGGCGTGCTCAGGAAGCTTCGCGAACCGGGGCCGGCGCCAGCCGCGAGGCTTGCTTGACACGGTACATAGCGGCGTCGGCCGCGGCCACTAACTCAGCGCCGCTGCCGGCATCACCGGGCAGCGTGGCAACACCGATGCTGAGGCAGATGCTTAGCTGGCCCGCAGCGGTCGGCACCATCGCCCGCGCGATTTGCTGCTGAATGCGTTGCCGCACTACTTGGGCGGCGCTAGGGTCGGAATGCGGAAGAATAATGGCGAATTCATCGCCGCCAATGCGGGCGCAAGTGTCAGTGGTGCGGCAGGAGGATTGCAGTATCTGGGCCGCGGCCTTCAATGCGTCATCGCCGGCCTGATGTCCGTATCGGTCGTTCACCAACTTGAAGCGGTCCAGATCGATGACCAGCAGCGATACGGGGCCGTAGCGCAGCGCCCGGCTGACCTCCTGGTTCAGGACCTCTTCGAATTTGCGCCGGTTGAAAAGGCCGGTGAGCGGGTCCGTCACTGCCAGATCGAGCAGTTTCAAGTTGGCTTCCTCCAGGCGATTCTTGTACGACACCAGAATTTCGGTGCGCTGCCGGACCAGCAGCTCGAAAGCGCTGTCCAGCGAGTCCCCCGCGCCGCGGGCGTTGGCGGCGAAGACCACCGTGGAGGGAATTTGCACGCTGGCAACGGCAGCGCCGGACTCGCGCTTCAGAAACGCTTCGTAGGCTTTTTGGACCGCGAAATAGCCTAGTTGATAGCGATTCTCGTCGATCACCGCGGAGACGACTTCGCGTTCCAGAAAGGGCCTGACTCGCTCCGTGTTGCTAAAACCGACGCAGGGAGCTTGGATTCCAAACTCTTCGCGCACGGCCGCAATCCTGACCAGATCCTCGTTTCCGACGTAATATGCGTCCACCTTTCCCGCCGGCTGCAGCATTGCCCGTGTGATCACGGAGGCAGAGCCGGTGTTCAAGCAACAAGGCGTTTCTTCGATGCGGCCGGCGTGGCGCGCCAGCGCTTCGCGAAAGCCCTGGTAGCGCTGCGCCAGGTGGAACTCATCGAGCGAACCGGGAAACGACAAAACGTGTCCCTGGCCGTGGATCATTTTGGCCAGCACCTCGCCGGCCAGCACGCCGGCCTGCCGCAGATCGGGCCGCACAAACGCCGTTCGCGCGCTTTCCGGAGCATCGCCGTGAAATGTGATCACCGGCGTACCACGCAGGCTGTGCTGGTGGATCAGATCGTTCAGTGCTGTGGCGTGCACCGGCAAAAGACCGATCGCATCCGGCTGGTGGTCGAGCAGCGTTTCCAGGATGGTCCGTTGCCCCTGGACATCGTCATTTTGCGTTGTGAGATTCTGCACCTCCACGCCGAACGAAGCCAAGTCGAAGGTGGCCTCCCAAACCCCCTGCCAAAGCAGATCGAAGAAGTCTTCCGGC
This sequence comes from Bryobacterales bacterium, assembly GCA_963776805.1. Classification (GTDB taxonomy): domain Bacteria; phylum Acidobacteriota; class Terriglobia; order Bryobacterales; family Bryobacteraceae; genus Palsa-89. The sequence continues at coordinate 751,792 of CAVZOD010000023.1, read as the reverse complement.
TGGAGCGGGGCAATGATCGCAATGGTGACTTTGTCCCGCATCGCAGGCCTTCTCTTTCGTTATCGAATCCCTGAGCGGATTCTTTAACCCTGCGCCGTTTCTGGAACGGCTACTGCTGCGGGTCTGGCGATGTGATCGGGGTGCCATCCTCATTCACCGCCACGCGCCGCCGGTGCGTGGTCGGCGTGCTTGAGTCCGCGCTGGTGCCGGGGACAGAGGATGACGAGTCCGGTGATGAATCAGTGCCATCGCCCGGCGCGCGCGTGATTCTGGTGGGCCCGCTGTCGCGATCGCCACTCGACGACTGGAATGTTCGCCGATAGCGGACTTCGGCATCAGAGAATCGCCGGCGCGCTTCCGGACTCAGATCCACCTCGATATTGCGCTCCTGGCCGGCCTGCACGCCCTCGGGAAGACTAAAAAACAATGTGTACCGCCGCCGCAGGCGCTCTAGCGTGTCGTCCAGAGCGGAGGCGTCATTGACAGACATGCTGTCGCCGCCCGAATCGCGCGCGATCTCCGCGGTGCCGGCCGATTGCGTGTGCGATCCGCCCCCTTGTCCTCCGCCCGGATAACCATTGCCCCCGCCGCCGCGTGGCCCGAAAATGATGCCGCCCAGCGGTCCGCCCAGGCCACCGCCGCCATATCCACCCTGTCGCCGTCCACGCCGGCCTCCGTAGGGCGTCGCATCGGGAGCAATCAGCGCGCACATCACCGCGTCGGCGCGCGTCAAGGCCCGTTCCACGGCCTCATCGTCCCGATCGAATTCAGTGCGGTCGTCAGTCAGGATGACAATGGCGCGGCGGGCATCGCGGCGGCCCTCACGGCGCATGTAATCGGCTGCGTCCAGCATGGCGCGGGTGATATCGGTCCCGCCATTGAAGCGCTCGTCGCGCAGCAGCCGGTCGAATTCGCGCTGCACCGCCTGATGGTCGCTGTTGAAGGCCAGCCGTACTCGGGTGGCACGATCGAACACCATGATCCCCATCCGGTCGTTATTGCCGAGCTCGGTCAGCGCCTGGCCGGATGCATCGGCGATGCGCTGCACATGCGGCCGCATGCTGCCGCTCACGTCCAGTAAAAACAGGACATCCAGCGGCATGTTTTCGCTCGCGAAATTGCGTATGGGCACCACGCGGCCATCCTCGCGCAGCACAAAATCCTCGGCGTGCAAATGAATGATGGCGCGGTTGCTGGAGTCCACTACTTGCGTGTCGACGCGCACCAACGACACATCGCTATGAAACACCACGTCGTCGCCGGCTGCCAGCGTCCCGACGGCCAGTGCAAAGACCAGGAGTAGAGCAGGAGTGCGGAGCATGGTGGCTTCCTGTGGGGCAGCTAAACGTCTCTTTGAATACTAACGCACGTGGCGGGGATGGCGTTTCAATAAGCTTTGGCTAGGTTCTACAGGCCGGGGCTGCGTTAGTCCGGTCAGGATTCTCATGCCGTATCCAGCGTCAGAGGAGCAGGTTGTTTGCCATCCAAGTCGCTGACACCAAGCTCGGCCGCCACGGCCGCGGCCACCAGCCCCTGGCCCGAGCGATCGAGCAGCGCCGGATCGCTTGAGAGGGCCGCGATCACGCGCCCGATGAACTCCGGGCTCTCGCTGTTCGACAAATCGAACCAGCCGGAAGCCAGCACGTTCTCTGTCCTTACCAGTCCGGGATAGAGCGAAACGGCCGCTACCCCGTGCGGGTGCAGTTCCTGCGCCATGTCAGCTGCCATCTTATCGGTGGCCGCTTTGGAGACGCCGTAGATCACGTTCCCGATATGTTTCCGCGCCGCCCAGTAGCTGATGTTCACAATGACTCCCCTCTGTCGCGGAACCATCACCCGGGCTGCCAGCGATGAGGCCACGAAGGCGGCGCGCACGCCCCCGTCCAGCATACTGGTCCAACGATGCGGCGGCTGCTCCCAGAACGGCAGATTCCACGTGAATTGGCCATTTTCCACCATGCGCTCATAACCGCCCCACGCGGAATTGACCAGAATATCGAGTCCGTCGGCGTGGGCCGCCAGTTGCGCGAAGGCCTTTCGGGTTTCCGAATCGTTTAAGTGATCGCAGGTGATTCTGTGGATGGAGGACGGAAGATTCGCTGCGGCGATGCTTCGTCCGGTTGCGAACACCTGGAATCCGGCTTCATGGAGCGCGATGGCAACCCCGCGGCCCACGCCCCGGCTGGCTCCGGTGACCATAGCGACAGGCATCTGCTTAGTTTATTTCAAGCCTGGGGAGTAAAGTGCGACACTTGGAAGCGATGCTTGTTCTAGCACTGGTCAGCATGCTCCTGCTGGCACAACAGAAACCCAAGTTCGAAATCACCGAAGTGAGAGCCACCGGTTGCGTTCGCCAGGCCGCCGAAAGCCAGTGCCTATTGCTTGAGACGCTGGATGGCAGCACGATCTATAGCTTTGTAGCGGCGCCCAAACCCAATCTCGATACGGTGATCACCATCCAAGGCAAGGCCCACCAGGGCCGAAGCGCGTGCAAGCGGGGTATTCCGATTGATATCGTCGATTGGGAGCCAACCGGCCAAATGTGCGAATCGCACCAGAAAAAGTAACTACAGCAAACGGAAGTTTACTTCGATCTGCGCCTGCACCGGAACGGGCTTGCCGTCCTTCTTACCAGGGCTGAATTTCCACTTCTCGACTGCTTCGACGGCCTTTTGGTCCAGGCCCAAGCCGAGCGGACGAATGATCTTGATGTCGCGCGGATTGCCATGTTCGTCCACGACGACAAACAGCAGGACCGTGCCCTGGAACTTGGCTTTGCGCGCTTCTTCGGAATACTCTGGCTCTACCTTATAGATAATGCTGGGAGGAGACACGCCACCACCAATGTGGTAGGCCCCGCCGCCCATGCCGCCGCCCGACCCTGGACCGTATCCAGGTCCCGAGCCCGGCCCGATGCCGCCGCCGCGTCCACTGCCCATGCCGCCGCCCGCGCCAAAACCATTCGAAGCCAGCCCGGACTTAGCCAGCGGATCTCCCAGGTCGGGTGTGTTCAATTTGGGGATGTTGGCGTCCGGCTGAATGATCAACGTGGGATCCATCACAAGCTTGGGATGGTCATCTTTGGGGATCATGGGAGGCACGAACTGCCTGTTGGCCAACTTCGGCAGCTTTCCCTTGCTGACAGGCGTTGGGGAACGATCGCCGCCGCCCCCGCCGCCGTGCATCGCGTCTTTCTTCACCGTCGGTTTATAGGGCGCGATGTCGGGAGCGATTAATTCGATCTGCTGTTTCACCACCTGCTGCACTACTTTATTGGTCCCCAGCAAGAACAGCAGCGCGATGACAGCCACGTGAACCGCGAACGACGTCATGCCGGCGCGCTTCTCTTGTCCGCCGTAGAATCCCCAGATTTCCTTGACTGCGACGGGCTTGGAAGTCAACTCCAAGGGAGGCAGCTGGGGCGGGTGAATGAGTTCCTTGATGCTCCGCGCGAGAGACCGGAAAAACGGCTCATCAATCTTGGAGCTCAACAGAAGGTGAAGATCATCCGGGTTGTCAGGAGGATTACCCCCCGGATAGGCCATTGGTTGGTCATGAGCAGACATAGTCTTCTACTGCGCCTCAATCACGCTCAGATGGTAGACGTTTTCACGCCACACAAAAGTTGCACTGACACTTCACGTCAATTCTAGCACTTCCCGCTTCTCAGCGAACGCCTATGAAAAATGGAATGGGGATTCATCCCCGCCTATATCAATTCTCGGACGGCTTCTCGACGGAATCAATCACCAGAGTGTCCACTGGCCCTGTTTGCGCTCGCAATTTCAATCCGAGCTGTTCCTGGATGGCGGTAAAGAGTGATGGGCCGCCGGCAGCGGGCAGTCCCCTCTGAACGCCTGGCGAAGGCGGGTCCACCATTCGCGGGGAAGCGGCGTCCAGTGAGGCCAGTAGAATCAATCACTACCCGGTCTACAAACCTTGGCAGCAGGCTTACAAATTGGGCCATGGTCGTCCCCCTGGCCGCGAAGCTGCCTGGCCCGATCCGCGCCCAGCAAGCTGGTCGCGGGGTTGCCGGCGTTACGGCGCAATCGGCGGACGACGAACGGAGATAAGCCGGTCCATCGGGACCGGGAGGGAAATCTCCGGCCGCCTTGGCATCCACATCAAAGTGATCGGAATCGATCCATTTGGGACCTCCCGCAATGAGAAAGTCACATGCGGCCGGACGTACGCAGCCGCAGTCAAAATTGAAATCCGCCGCTGGTGCGCGCCTCGCCCGAGTTGTTCGTTCTTACGGCCGCAACCTCAAAGTTGAACTGGCTGCTCGTATCGGGGGCCGATTGGGCCGGTAGTCGCGGTGATGTGATTAACAGGAGCGACAGGCCCGCCGCTCCGCCGAGTACACCTACACTGGAAAGGTAGAACATGGCCGAAGATCCTTCCGCAATTCCAGAATATCCCCTGATCATCCCTCTGATCAGCCCCCTGATCATCTATGACGGGCGCTGCGGTTTTTGCCGGATATGGATCGAGTACTGGAAGGCGATTACCGGCGGGCGGGTAGGCTACGCCGCGTCGCAGGATGTGGGCGCCGGCTATCCTCAGATTCCGGCGAAAAACTTCAGCGAATCCGTGCAATTAGTGATGCCGGGCGGGGAGATATTGAACGGGGCACAAGCCGTATTTACAACTCTGACGTACGCGCCCGGAATGGCCTGGCTCCTCTGGATCTACGATCGCGTTCCCCTCGTTGCCCCGGCCAGCGAGGCGGCGTATCGCCTGATTGCGAGCCATCGCGCGTTCTTCTATTATGCGACCCGGCTGACCTTCGGCAGGCGTATCTTGCCGTTGAAATTCGCCAAGGTGGAATGGCTTTTCCTGCGGCTGCTGGCAGCCATTTATCTGATCGCCTTTGCGTCGCTCGCCGTACAAATCACGGGATTGATCGGCGCGCATGGAATCTTGCCGTTGAGCGGCTATCTGGCTGCTGTTTCCAGGGCGCTCGGAGCGCGCGGCTATTGGACTGTTCCCACGATTTTCTGGGTGGCGCATGGCGATCGGTTCCTCATAGCGGTTACGATTGCGGGCGCAGCGATGGCAATCGCGTTACTGTCCGGGATGCTGAAGGGCGCCTGGGAGCGGTTGCTCCTGATTTGTTTGTACGGGCTCTATCTTTCGCTGTGCACCGCGGGCCAGGATTTTCTGTCCTTCCAGTGGGATTCGTTGCTGCTCGAAACCGGATTTCTTGCGATCTTTCTTGGGAACTCCAGATTGATCGTGCTGCTGTTTCGGTGGCTGCTGTTTCGCCTGATGTTTCTCTCAGGCGTGGTGAAGCTGACCAGCCACGATCCGGTTTGGCGCGATTTCACCGCGCTCGCCTTTCACTACATGACGCAGCCGCTGCCCACGCCGGTGGCCTGGTATATGTACCAGTTGCCGCTCGCATTCCAGCGCTTTTCAACCGCCAGCGTGCTGTTTATTGAGCTGGTGATTCCTTTTCTGTTTTTCGCGCCGCGGCGCTGGCGATTGGTGGGCGCGGGCTTCGCGCTGTTCCTGCAAGTTTTGATTTTCGTCACCGGGAACTACACGTTTTTCAATTTGCTCACGATGTCGCTGTGCGTGTTTCTGTTCGATGATCGGGCACTCGAGAAATTGAGTGCGCGCTGGCCGGGGCGAACAGCTCGGACCAAAGCTGTGGCTGTTTGGGCCGCCGCGATCGTCATCCTGGTGCTGAGCATCTCCGAACTCCAGGAGATGTTTTTCGACAGTTCGCCAGAACCGGAAAATGCTCTGGTCCGAATTACCGCGCCGTTTCAGGTCGCCAATACCTACGGCCTGTTCGCATCCATGACCACCACGCGGCCGGAAATTATCGTCGAAGGTTCGAACGACGGCGCTACTTGGCTGGCCTACGAATTTCCTTATAAGCCGGGCGATTTGCGGCAACCGCCGCATTGGGTGGCGCCGTATCAGCCCAGGCTGGACTGGCAGATGTGGTTCGCGGCGCTGTCGGATTACCGCGGCACACCCTGGTTCACTAATTTCATGGTGCGCCTGCTGCAAGGCTCGCCGGATGTTTTGGGATTGCTCCAGAGGAATCCATTTCCGAGCGCGCCGCCGAAATATGTGCGCGCGGAGCTATTCGATTATTCGTTCACTGATTTCGCCCAACGGCGAGCGACGGGGGATTGGTGGACGCGCCAGCCGAGGGGCTTGTATTTCCCGCAAATATCGCTCGAAGACGTAACGCCGCGCTCAGTAAGAGGTGCAGGCCACAGATAAACGCAGATAGACGCTGATTTTTCTGTTCTTATCCGCGTTCATCCTTGTTCATCCGCAGCCAATCATTACTGAATAACGAAAAATCCAGTCTCCACGCGGTCATCGGTGATGCGGTTCCACATTACTCGCGCTTTGCCTCCAGCAATGGCATGCTGGAACGCGACCACCTGGCCCGTATGCAGCGCGGCGTACTCGTGAACGGCCCGGAATCCACTCTTGCTGTAATCCAGCAGGCGGCCAACGATCTCCTGCGGCGAGGGATCGTCGAACGAAAGTGTAAGCGAACCTTGGCCGCGGTAACGGCGCTCGGTCCGGCGATCGGCGGCTGCCATGTGAATCTGGCGGGCAGTGGCGCTCAAGAAGCGTAGGACTGCCGCACGGCCTCCCTTCCGTAAAGTTTCAGCTTGCGGCTCAGCGTGCGGCGCGAGATGCCGAGCAGCTCCGCGGCTTTCTGCTGATGGCCGTTGGTCTGCGCCAGCACTCGCAGAATGGTGCTCTTTTCCATTCCATCCAGGTTTTCCGCGGGGACGGCCGGCGAGACAGCCGATGGGACGGTCTGCAGCGGGATGGCCGGAAGCGGCGGACGGGGCGGCGCAAGCAGCAGATCGCCCGTGCCGATTTCTGTGCTGCGCGCCAGCACGGCGGCTTTGGTGACCACATTGCGCAGCTCGCGCACATTCCCCGGCCAGCGATGGCCTTCCAGAATCCGAACTGCCTCCCGCGAAAAGCTCAAGCTGGGGTTGGTTTGCTTCAGGAAATGCTCGGCCAGCGGAACGATGTCTTCAGTGCGCTCACGCAACGGCGGCACCCGCAGACAAATCTGGCCCAGCCGATGATACAGATCGCCGCGAAAGCTGCCGGTTTCGACCATATGCTCCAGATCCTGATTGGTGGCGGCTACGATGCGCACGTCCACGGTCACTTTCCGCGTTCCTCCCAGCCGGTAATACGCCACGCCATCCAAAACACGCAGGAGCTTCACTTGCATGCGAGGTTCCAATTCGCCGACCTCGTCCAGGAACAGCGTTCCGTGATGCGCGAGTTCGAACAATCCCGGTTTGGGGGCATCGGCGCCGCTGAAAGCGCCCTTTTCGTAGCCAAACAGCTCGCTTTCCACCAGATGTTCAGGCAACGCGGCGCAACTCACGTCTACCCAAGGCTTTGCGCAGCGCAGCGAGTAATGGTGCACGGCGCGGGCAATCAGCTCCTTGCCGGAGCCGCTTTCGCCCGTAATTAGAACGGCTGCATTACTTTGCGCGATGCGTTCGGCCAACTCGATGAGCTGCCGCATCCCTGGGCTCGAAATGATAGCGGGCATGCCCAGATAGGTATTAGCCTGGGGGGATAGAGGCACTGTTTTGCAATTCGGCTCTTTCGGCTGTACGCAGCATGGTACTTCAGTTCTGGATGGCGCCGGAGAAATCACTCAGAGCCAGGCTGAAAACCACCGCGCCGCCGGGACAGAATGTCTCAATGTGGCGTAAAGCGGCGCGACAAATTGGCTTGTTCTCCTAACGATCCCCCTCCCATTCGCCGATGTATCAACTGGATAGCGACGCGAGCTTTTGGTAGGGAAGCTGCAACCTCCACCGGCAGCGATGGCAGTGTCGACGAACCGATACAGAATGTCCCTGATAGCTAAAATCTACGTTGCAGCGATCGTAGTAATCGGCGCCGCGGTTGCGGTATCCGAATTAGCCCGCTGGCAATCCCAGGATCTGGTTCGCTTTCTCTGTTATCTGGCGCTGGCTGTGATCGCTTCGCGCCTGAAGGTATCGCTGCCCGGCATCACCGGCGCGCTGAGCGTATTGTTTATCTTCATCCTGTTTGCCATTGTGGAGCTGTCGCTGCCCGAGGCATTGTTCATTGGGTGCTCGGCGATTTTGATGCAATGCCTGTGGAACTACAAACAGCGGCCTAAGTGGCATCAAGTCCTGTTTAATCTGGGCAGCATGGCGATTACGGTGGCAGCCTCCGGCGCCGTGTATCATGCCAGCCAGCTCAATCAGAGGCACCTGGAACCCGCTCTGCGTCTGGTAGTGACCGCCACGGTATTTTTCCTGATGAACACCTTTCCAGTGGCGGGCGCCATCGCGCTCACCGAGCGCCGGTCTTTGCGGAGCGTCTGGCGCGAATGCTACATCTGGTCGTTCCCCTACTATCTGCTGGGCGCAGTGATCGCGGGCGCGGCCAGCGCCGTCAACCGGCATTTCGGATGGCAGACGGCGCTGCTGGCCATCCCGGTGGTGTATCTGATCTACCGGTCTTATTACCTTTACCTGGGCCGGATCGAAGACGAGAAGAAGCACGCTGAAGAGATGGCCGCGCTGCATCTCAGAACCATTGAGGCTCTAGCGCTGGCCATTGAAGCCAAAGATCACACCACGCACGATCATCTGCAGCGGGTGCAGATTTACGCGGTTGAGATCGGCAAGGACCTGTGCCTGGACGAGTCGCAACTGGAGGCGCTGCGGGCGGCCGCCATGCTGCACGACATCGGAAAGCTGGCGGTGCCGGAGCACATCATCTCGAAACCGGGCAAGCTGACGCGCGAAGAGTTCGAGAAGATGAAGATTCACCCGGTGGTGGGCGCCGAAATATCTGGAGCGCGTACGCTTTCCCCACCCGGTGACTCCCATCGTGCGCTCGCATCATGAGCGCTGGGATGGCACCGGCTATCCGGACGGGCTGCGCGGCCAAAGCATTCCCATTGGCGCGCGCATACTGGCGGCCGTGGATTGCCTGGATGCGCTGGCGTCGAACCGGCAATATCGCCGGGCGCTGCCGCTCGACGAAGCCATGCAAAAGGTAGCGGCTGAGGCCGGAAAAGCATTCGATCCCGGGGTGGTGGAGGTGCTGCAGCGCCGTTATATCGAGCTGGAGGCCATGGCGACCGTCACGGGACGTGGAGCCGGCGAAGCTCTCCACCGGCGTTAAGGTGGAGCGCGGTCTGGAGCCCGGGGCTGGATTCGAGAACACGCGTCCCGCTGCAGCTTCCGAACCGCCCGAGCATTTCCTCGCCTCCATTGCCGCGGCACGGCAGGAGGTGCAGAATCTCTTCGAACTGGCGCAGGACCTGGGCAATTCTCTCAGCCTGAACGAAACGCTGTCGCTGCTGGCGCTGCGGCTGAAGCGCATGATTCCCTACGATTCGCTCGCCATTTATGTTTTGCGGGACGACCGGCTGCGGGCCGAATACGTGAACGGCGAAAACTTCCGCCTGTTCTCCTCGCTCGAGATTCCGATGGGCCAGGGCTTGTCGGGATGGGTGGCGGAGAAACGCAAGCCGATCATCAATGGCAATCCGTCGGTGGAACCGGGCTATCTGGACGACGAGACCAAGTTCACCACCATGCGCAGCGCGTTGTCGGTGCCGCTCATCGGCCTGAACGGAACGGTGAGTGTCCTTACGCTGTATCAAACCGAGCGCGACGCCTTTACCAACGATCATCTGCGTATTTTGCTGGCGATTGTTCCCAAGCTTTCGCTTTCCATCGAGAACGCCTTGCGGTTCCAGCAAGCGGAAAGCTCCGCGTCCACCGATTACATGACGGGGCTGCCCAATGCCCGCTCGCTGTTCCTGCACCTGGATGGCGAACTGGCGCGCTGCCGCCGCTTGAATTCGCCGCTAGTGGTTCTGGTGTGCGACATGAACGGCTTCAAAAGAGTTAACGACAAGTATGGGCACCTGGAAGGCAATCGCCTGCTGCATTCGGTGGCGAAGAAGCTGAAAGAGTCCTGCCGCGAATACGACTACGTGGCGCGCATGGGCGGCGATGAATTCGTGCTGGTGCTGCCGGGCTTGCAACCGGACCAACTGGCGTCAAAAATGGAGCGATTGAGAGCCATTACGGCGGACGCCGGCCACGAAATCTTCGCCGAAGAGACGATTTCGCTCAGCATCGGCCACGCCATGTTCCCCGAAGATGGGGTGGATGCCGACCGGCTGCTAAGTGAGGCGGACCGGCGCATGTACGTCGCCAAGCAAAGAGAAAAAATGAGTGTCGTGGGGCCGCGCGGGTTCGCATTTGAGCCCACGGGCGCATTGTAGGCGGTGGATGGTGGCCGCTCTCTTACTGCGTCAAGTCCGGCGAATCCTGCTGACGGTTCTGCTGGGCGGATTGCTGGGCGCGACGCTGGTGCGGCTGGGCCCGGGTTTTGGCGCCGACGAACGGGAGCTCGATAGCCGCTTGAATGCCGATAGCCAGCAAGCTATTCGTGCTGAGCGCGCTCGCGACAACAATATCGCGGCGTTTTATTTCCGTTATTTGACGGGCCTGGTTCACGGCGATTTAGGCTTTTCCCGCTCGCTGAACCGCCCGGTATCGGAACTGCTGAAAGAGCGCCTGCCGCTAACGCTGGTATCGCTCGGATACGGCGTGCTGGGCGGCGCTTCCATCGGTCTGGCGCTGGCTTTGCTCACCGTTTGGTGGCGTGCTCCGGGCGCCGATCTTGTGCCTGCTTTGTTGAGCGGCCTATGCCTGGCTGCGCCGGCGGCGGTGATCGCTCTGGTGTTTTTGTGGCTGGGCGCGGCCAGCCGCTGGGCCATTGCGCTGGTTGTATTTCCGCATGTCTATCGTTACGCCAAGAATCAACTGATGGCAACCTCGCAATCGCCGCATGTGGTGCTCGCCCAAGCCAAAGGCTTGAGCGGCTGGCGAGTGCTGTGGGCGCATGTTTTCACTCCGGCGGCGCCGCAACTGGCGGCCCTGGCAGGAATCTCGGTTAGCCTGGCCTTCGGCGCATCCATCCCGATCGAAGTGATTTGCGACACGCCGGGCGTGGGGCAACTGGCTTGGCGCGCGGCTCTGGATCGGGACCTGCCGCTGCTGGTCACCATCACGGTTCTGGTGGCGCTGATGACATTGATCGTGAACAGCCTGGCCGATATTGCGCTGGTGGCTTGGAATCCGGATGAGGGGAGCGCGGCGGCGTGACAGGCAAACAAAAGGTCGCCGTGGCAGTTCTGGCAGTGGCGGTGGCGGCGTCGCTCGGTGCCACCTTGCTGGCGCGATCCTCTTATTCCGAACAGTTTCGAGATGCCATCAGTGCGCCGCCGTCCGCCCGATTCTGGCTGGGCACGGATGACCTGGGGCGCGACCGTTTTGCTCGGCTGCTCTACGGCACGCGCGTTTCCTTGTTGCTGGCGCCCGCCGCGGCGCTGCTTTCTACCCTGATTGCCGGGCTGATCGGCGGCGCGGCGGGATACCTGGGCGGACGCTGGGAACGCATCGTAACAGCCGGTGTGGATCTGTTCCTGTCGCTCCCGTGGCTGTTCCTGCTGCTGGCGGTGCGCGCATTGCTGCCGCTGAACACCTCGCCTGTGACATCGGTGATGATCACCTTCCTGCTGCTCGGATGCCTGGGTTGGGCCGCGCCCGCGCGTATTATCCGCGCCGGCACGCGGACGCTCGTGAACTCGGACTATCTGGTGCAAGCAGCGGCTGGCGGGGTTTCGCGCTGGCGTCTGTTCTGGCGACATCTGCTGCCCAATCTGCGGCCGATTCTTCTGGCGCAGTTCTGGATTTCGGTGCCGGTATTCATTCTGAGCGAAGCCAATCTCGGCCTGCTGGGACTCGGGGTGTCGGAGCCGCTGCCTTCCTGGGGCGCGATGCTGCGCGAACTCGAAAACTATTCGGCAGTGTTGCAGAATCCCTGGATGCTGGCGCCCGCGGTGTTGCTGGTGATCGTAGTCAGTTGCCTGCAACTCTTGCTCGGAACCGAGGAGAGCGCGTTTTCATGTTGATCCGCCGCGCGATCGTATTTTTAATAGCCGCCGCGATGTCGGCCAGCGCGGGCGGGGAATTGCGTTTCTGTCTGCGCACCGATCCCAAGACGTTCAATCCGCTGCTGGTGGAAGATGAATCTTCGGCGGCGGTTCGTTATTTGACAGGCGGCGTACTGATCCGCCTGAACCGCTATACGCAGGAGCTGGAAGGCGAGCTGGCCACCAAATGGAAGGTGTCGGAAAACGGCCGCCGCATCGATTTCGAGCTGCGTCACGGGGTGCGCTTCTCCGATGGCACGCCATTCACCTGCCAGGACGTGGCGTACACCATGCACCGGTTGATGGATCCGGCGCTGCATTCGCCGGCGGGCGACGCGTTTCGCTCGGCGCCCGGTCAAGTAGAGATCAAATGCGCGAGCCCTTCCACGGCCACTTTGCGCTTCCCTGGACCCGTGGCGGCTCTTGCCTCGCAATTCGACGACGTCGCTATTATGTCCGCGCAATCGCCCCGCAAAGAATCGGCTGTGCTGGGCCCATTCGAAATGGACGAATACAAGCCGGGCGAGTATGTTTTGCTGCGGCGCAATCCGAATTATTGGAAACACGACGCGAACGGACGCGCGCTTCCGTATCTCGATTCCATCCGCCTGGAAATTCAGCAGAATCGCGAACTGGAGTTGCTGCGTTTCCGGCGCGGCGAACTCGACCTCATCAACAAGCTGGACCCGGATATGTATGACCGGCTGTCCAGCGAAATGCCGCACGCCGTGGTCGACGCCGGGCCGTCGCTCGATTGGGAGACGGTCTTCTTTAACCAGGTTCAGAATGCGCCGCTGCCCGAGTACAAGCGCGCCTGGTTCCGGTCCGCTGATTTCCGGCGCGCCGTTTCCGAAGGCATCCGCCGCGACGATATCGTTCGCATTGTTTATCACGGGCACGCACGCGCATCCGCCGGGCCGGTTTCGGTGGCGAACCGTTTCTGGTTGAATCCCGCGCTGAAGCCGCCCTCGGGCTCCGAAGCCGCCGCCATGGCGCTGCTGCAGCATGCCGGGTTCCGGCGCGCCGGAAGCACGCTGTTCGACAGCGCCGGCCATAAAGTCGAATTTTCGATGATCTCAAACGCCGGCAACAAGCTGCACGAGCGGATGCTGGCGTTGATCCAGCAGGACCTGGCGCGGCTGGGCATCCAGCTCAATGTGGTGGTGCTGGATTTTCCGTCGCTCATCGAACGCATCACCAGCACCTTCAACTACGAGGCGGTGCTGATGGCCATTACCAACGTCGATCTCGATCCGAGCGGACAGATGAACGTCTGGATGAGTTCGGCCGCCAATCACCCCTGGAATCCGAATGAAAAAACGCCTGCCACCGCCTGGGAAGCTGAAATCGACAAATTGATGCAGGCGCAGAACGCGTCGCAGGATCCGAACAAGCGTAAAGTCTACTTCGATAAAGTGCAGCAGATTGCGGCGGACCAGGCGCCGATCCTGTTCCTGGTGAATCCGAATGCGCTGTCGGCCGTTTCGCCCAACGTGAAAAACGTGACGCCCGCCGTGCTGAGCCCCCAGATCTACTGGAATGCCGACCGCCTGCAAGTGGGCGGGACGCTGGTGAGCCGCCGATGAACATTCTTCAAGCGCGATTGTCCGTCAACTATCCCAATAAACCGGGCGTCCTGCGCGACGTGCGGATCGAAGTCGGCGAAGGCGAAATTCTGGGGCTGGTGGGCGAGAGCGGATCGGGCAAGAGCACCATCGCGCTCGCGTTGCTGCGGCTGCTGGAACACAAGGGTGCCTCCATTGCTGGTGAAATCATCTTCGCCGGGCGCGATTTGCTGCGCTTGCGCGCGCGAGAGATGCGCCAGATTCGCGGGAAAGACATTGCCCTGGTGCTGCAAAGCCCGCTCGCGTCGCTCAACCCGGCCCTGCGCATCGGGACGCAGATGGCGGAGGCCTGGCGCGCGCATCACCCGGAAGCAAAACTATGGAAGAGGCGGGCGCTGGAGCTCTTCGCCAGAGTCAGCCTGCCGGCCGAAGAAGCATTCCTGGATCGTTACCCGCGGCAGTTGAGCGTGGGCCAGGCGCAGCGGGTCCTGATCGCCATGGCCGTGCTTCACAAACCATGCCTGCTGATCGCCGACGAGCCGACCAGCGCGCTGGACGCCATCACGCAGAGCGAAATTCTGGATCTGTTCCGCAGCCTGAATCGCGAGCTGAATATGGCGATGTTGTTCGTATCGCACGATCTGCTGGCGGTGGCGTCGCTGTGCTCGCGCATCGCAATTTTACAGCGCGGACAGATTGTCGAGAGCGGGCCCACCGAGCAGATGTTTCGCGATCCGCGCACCGATGACACGCGGGCGCTGCTTCAGGCAGTGCTGCGAAACTCCAGCGCCGCGGCCGAATTTGCGACAAATGTTGCGGCAGAATTTGCGACAAGCGCTGCGGCCGAATTTGGAACAAATGCCGCGGCGGAATTCGGTGATCGCGCCGAGTCTATCGTGAACCGTTAAATCTCACCGGCCGTGCCACCTTAACGGCGGGATTGTTCAAGAGCTCCGCCACCAGGTTCTCGGTGGCCGGCTGATCGCTCTGGATCACCGAGATCGCCTCCGTCCCGGCCTCCCTGCGCCCCAGCGAAAAGGTCGCGATGTTGACGCCATTCTTTCCGAAGACGTCACCAATATATCCGATCACGCCGGGAACATCCTCGCTTGTAACGAACGTAAGATTGCCCGCGAGCGTGGCTTCGCAGTTGGTGCCGTCGATCTGGATCAGCCGCGGCTCTTCTCGCACAACGGCGCCTTCCACCGAAGTAACTCCGGTGTCGGTCTCCAGATCCAGGCGAACCGAATCGATATGCGTGGCGCGTTTTTCGTGGCGCTCCGCCACCGTCAGGCCGCGATCGCCCGCAATCTGCATGGCATTGATCGAATTTGCATTGCGCGCCAGCGATCGCTGCAACACGCCGGCCAGTCCTGCATTGCGCACCAGGTGGGTGTTGAACTCCGCGATCTTGCCGAAATAAACCAGACGCACGGCTTTGGGATTTCCGGTGGAAATATACGATGCAAAACTGCCGAGCCGTTCCGCCAGCTTGCCGTATGGCCCTAGCGTTTTGTATTGCTCCGGCGTGAGCGCCGGCAGATTCACGGCGTGCAGCGCGGCCCCATTCTGCAGGTATTCGACAATCTGCTGCGCGATGCGCACGCCGACGGTTTCCTGGGCTTCTTCGGTGGAGCCGCCGATATGCGGCGTTGCTACCAAAGTGGGGATAACGAAAAGCGGATCGGTAGGGGATGGCGGCTCGGTTTCGAAAACATCCAGTGCGGCGCCGCCCACTTGGCCGGAGGACAGCGCTTCGCGCAAAGCTTCCTGATCGATCAGCTCGCCGCGCGCGCAATTCACGATGCGCACACCCTTTTTCATTTTGGCGAAGGCGTCGCGCGAGAGCAGGCGATACGATTCGGGCGTAAGAGCCGTGTGCAGGGTGATGTAATCGCTTTCGGCGAACAGCACCGGCAGTTCCACCAGCGCCACGCCGACATCCTTGGCGGTTTGGGAATGGACGTAGGGATCGTGCGCGACGATGTTCATCTCAAAGGCGGCCGCGCGTTTCACCACCTCGCGCCCGATGCTCCCCAGGCCGATGACGCCCAGCGTCTTGGCGCGCAGCTCGTTCCCCATGAACTTTTTCTTTTCCCATTTGCCGGATTTCACCGAAGCGCTGGCGTTGGGAATGGAGCGGGCCAGCGATAGCATCAGCGCCACGGTGTGTTCGGCCACCGAAACGGCGTTGCCGCCCGGCGTATTCATCACCAGGACGCCGGCCGCCGTGGCGGCAGGCAGATCGACATTGTCGACGCCCACGCCCGCGCGCCCGATCACGCGCAGATTCGGCGCCCCGGCCAGCACGGCTTTATCCACCGTAACGGCGCTGCGCACAATCAGCGCGTCGGCGCCGTCCAGGTGCTGCATATATTCTTTCGGATTGGAAACAATGACTTCCCATCCCGGCTGTTGCTGCAACAATTTCACTGCCGCGGGGGCCAGCGACTCGGCAATCAGGATTCGCATGTTTGTGTGTAAGTATGAAACTGTACGATTAAGATTCAGGATAACAAACGATGGCCCTACTGGACCGTATTCAAACTGACATGACGGCGGCGATGCGCGCCAAAGACGAGAGGAAGCTCAACGCCATCCGGATGATCAAGGCGGCGCTCAAGAAGCACGAAGTGGATTCCATGAAGCCGCTGGACGAAGGCAGCGAGCTGCAAATCCTGGGAACGCTGATCAAGCAGCGCCGCGAAGCCGCGGACATGTTTCGCAAAGGGGACCGGGCCGAGCTGGCTGACAAGGAAGAAGCCGAGCTGAAGCTGATTGAGTCCTACATGCCGGCGGCGCCGAGCGATCAGGAAATCGACGATGCCATCGCGGCCGCGATGGCGGAGACGGGCGTCACTTCAGTGAAACAGATGGGCGTGGTGATGAAGGCCACTCAGGCCAAATTGGCGGGCAAGCGCGTGGACGGGAAAGCACTGAGCGAAAAAGTTCGGGCGCGGCTGTCGTAAACGAGAGATGAACCAGCCCGAACGCGCATACTATGATCGGCGAGCCCCGGAGTATGATGATTTCTATCTTGGAACGGGACTCTATGCGCAGCGGATTCGTCCGGGATGGGCGGAAGAGCTCGCGGCTCTGAAAGCAGTTCTGAGTTCGCTCCATTTCGATACGTTCCTGGATGTGGCCTGCGGGACCGGCTATCTTAGCGAGCACTTGCGCGGTAGCGTCATCGGATTGGATCAAAGCTCGTCCATGCTGGCCGTGGCGCGCCAGCGAATGCCGCGCGCCGCCTTTGTTCGCGGCGATGGTCTGCAGCTGCCCTTCCGATCGAAGCAATTCGATTGCCTGGTGTCGGCGCATTTCTACGGACATCTGGATGAGAGCGCGCGGCGGCTGTTCCTGGCCGAGGGACGGCGTGTTTCCAGGGCGCTGCTCATGATCGATGCGGCTCAGCGTGAAGATGTCCCGCCGGAAGAACATCAGGCGCGAGTGCTGAATGACGGATCGCGCCACGTGGTCTACAAGCGTTATTTCACGCCGGAGCGCCTGATTGCTGAGATCGGGGCTGGCCGCACGCTGCACGCCGGCCGATGGTTTGTCGCCATTTTGGCTTCAGCCGTTTCTCAGTAATTCATGAAGCCGGCCCGCTGCAATCCGCGCTGGGCTTCGGGATTTTTCATGAACGTCTCCCACACAAATCCCGTGCGCAGATTTTCCGCCATCAGCATGGTGATGCCGGTATCGATGCCGATCACGTCGCTGTCGTACCAGTTTTTCAGCGGATTAAACGCATTGACAAAGCCGTAACGGCTCCAGGTATGGGCGCCGTAGCGCGTTCGGATGTTCTTCAACACGCGCAGCGTGGCTTGCGGCAGAAACGGCAGCGAGCCGGCGGAAGCGCTCGGCACCACGGTGCCGTCAATCGGGCCGATCTCCGGTGGCCCGCCCCACACCACGTAGCCGTTCTGGGAATCGGACGCCGTAATGCCCCACAGATCGTCGCTATAGTCGGGAAAGTGCTTGCTCAATTCCAGGCAGAATAAGCGATGAGCCTCGGTAGCGATCGTAGAATTCTTGAAATAATCCGCATACCGATCGCGTTTATTGCGAAAATCGAACCACGCTTGCGAATATTGATGCACGAAGAGTGGCGCGTAGGAACCGATGTAACGCAGCCCGTCGAACTCGAACGTCGTGCGCTTCCAGCCGGTCCAGGCATCCGCCGGCAAGGGATGCGCTTCCGATCCCAAACCCAGCAGGTAAATCATCATCAGCTCGCTGTAAAAATCCCAGCGATAGGGGATGAATCCGAATTCCGGCGTCCAGCCGTGCGACAACAGGATGGTGTCTTCCGAAAGCCAGGTCCAATCCACGCGGGCGAAGATTTCGTACGCCAGGCGCGAAATTTCGGCGTAGCGGAAATGCTGGCGGGCGGTGAGGGCGCCGCACAACAAAATCGCGGTGTCCACCGACGATACTTCCGAGTCCCAGATTCTCTCGCCGGTGGTAATGTTAGCCCAGTGAAAAAAGAAGCCGCGGTGCGTGGGCATCTTGCGGGCTAGAAAGTTGAGCGTGGCGACAACGCGGTCGCGCGCGTCGGAATAGGACACCCAGCCGCGTTTCTCACCGATCGAGAGGGCGGTAAGGCCGAAGCCGGTGGCCGCGATGCTAGCCACAATGCCATTGTCGGAGCTATTGGCCTTGGAGCGGTCCTTCACCAAACCCGTGTCCGGATGAGCCTGCTCCCAGAAATAAAGGAAACACGCCTTCTCGATCTCATCCAGCAGCGCGTCGTCTTCGGGCGCAAGCGCCGCGCTCGGGCCGGCAATGGGCGCCCTTGCTGCGGATCCCAAGGATGCTCCAGCGCCGGCCATGGCCTGCAGAAGCATTCGGCGCGTGAGGCGGCTGGCGGGCACTACTTTCAGTATCCTGAAATCGGCGGATGGGAACAAGAACGCGCAGGGTGGTGATTTTGACGGCGATCGTTGTCGCGGTGTGCATTCTTGCCGTGATTCTGATAGTTCGCACGCGGCAATCGAGTGTGACGCTCACGGGAGTAGTTCTCAGAGAGGATCCCGACCCGCAAAAACAATTGCCGATTCAAGACGTGAAGATCACGGCCACCGCGGGCGAACGAAGCGTTCAGGCCGAGACAGACGCCTCCGGGCTTTTCCGCCTCAAGCTGCCTAACGGAGGTTGGCGCGAACAGCCGGTGGCGCTGGCATTCGTTCATCCGGGCTACCAGCCGCTGGAAATCACTCCCAATATGAGCGGTGAGTTGTACATCGTTCGAATGACGCCCATGCCTTCACACGCCGCCGCTCCAGTGGGCGTGCATGAAATCGCGATCAAGGACGTGCGTGTCCGCTATGCGGAAAAAACCTCGAATACGGTCGACGTCGGCAGCGCCGCGAAGACGTTCATCGTTCCGAATACCGGCAATGTTCCCTGCGGAGATGAACCACCGTGTTCGCCCGACGGCCAATGGAAAGCATCCATGGGAAACATAACCATGGACGCCGGCCAAGGAGAGCAGTTCGACAACGCGCGCGTGTCGTGCATCGCAGGACCCTGCCCGTTCACCAGGATTGAAACCGGCGCGATCCCTCGCCCGGGCCGCACCATCAAGGTAACCATACGCAATTGGTCCGACACTGTTACGTTCCTGGTGGAAGCGGAAGTCACTCGCAGCATGCCGAGCGACGCCATTCGGCAAGCCTATCCGGCCATTTATGGGCGTGCCTTGAGTTTCACGCTGCCCGCCACCGCCGAAGGCCCCAGCCTGGAAGTCGACGTCGGCGGCTCGGAAATCGTGTTTCCCCTGGGCCCGGCGCTCCAGTTATCGTGGGCCGATTGCACTCTGCAAGTGGGCGCGGATCAAACCAAGTTGTATCTTTGCGAGCTGAAGCCGGGATATCAGTTCCAATAATCCAACGCGCGGTCTACTGCTGTTTCAACCGGTCTTGCACATGGTCCTTAATCCAGTGCGCGTCCCACCACTCCACTGGATTCACTTCCACTCCCTCCACCTGCATCGAGTAATGCAAATGATCGCCGCCGGCCAAGCCGGTGGATCCGCTTTTGCCCATTTCCTGGCCGCGCTTCACCATGTCGCCTTCTTTGACCGCGATCGAGCTCAGGTGCCCATAGATGGATTGCAGACCGTAGCCATGATCCACCACGATGCAATTGCCATAGATGCCGAGCGGCGCCGCCCAAACTATTTTGCCGTCGTTCGAGGCCAGCACCGGCGTATGCGCCGTGACCGCCAGATCGAATCCCAAATGCACTTGCTGATCTACTTTTTTTCCTTTGTAGATGTAGCTGCGCACGTCGGCAAATTCGGATTCAACCTTGGAATTGGCGAGTTGCAGGAATGAATCCGTCCACAGAAAGTTATCGGCGGTCTTGAAGCGCAGGTCGGCCAAAGTCTTGTTGTTCTGCCGCCGCATCTCCCCGTTGATCTTCAGAAACCGCGTCAACAAGTCGCCCGACCCGTTCGGGTCGATCTGATTCACCACCTTGTCGAGAAACTTATCATCGATGGCCAGGTCGCGCATCCGGAACTTCTTCGGAAAGATCTTGAACCAGAATCGCGCCGTCGCCTCGGTGCCCGCCGAATTTTTCGCGAACACCACGGGCGCCGTGTCAATCGGTGTGTCCCATGGATAGGCGAACAGCACCAGCCGGTCGGTCCGGCCGGCGATGGGGAAGCTGCGATAAGTGTCCTTGCCCACCCGTACGCCCGCTTCGCTCCAGCCGCCCCCCGGCGTCACCAGCACCATTTCCGAGCCGCCTTGATTGATGTAATGCTGAAAGGCGTCGGCTGAAATGGCGGGAGGGCGCAGCACGACGTTGACGTCCGCGGCGATCGAATCCGTAGCGCCGCGAAAATCGTTGGATTGCGCTTCCACCACCAGCCGCGCTTTGCCCTCCTTCAGGTTCGGCGCTTCCTTGCTGCCGGCGTTGAAGTGAACGTCATGATCGGGAACATCCGCCTGCCAGAACCGAAAGCGATCAGCGGGGCTTTTCGTTTCGAACAGCGCCGTGCTCATGCCGTTTTGTTCGATGGTGGCAGTCAGCCGCCGAACACCATGCGGATCGGCGACGCGAACCGTAACCGGCGTATTCACCCCGATGTCCTGGGGCCGCGGCTCAAACGCCAGATTGGCGTGAGCCGAAAGAAAGAACAGCGTTCCCAGCGGAATCGCGATCAACGCGACCAGCATTAAAATAGCTATGATCTTGCCCATTGCTTTTCGGATCATAACAGGGAACGCCCGCTGGAGCTAACAGTCGAGCTAACATTTAATCGTGCTGTCCCGGCTTTCCCTTCTTCTGCTGCTGCCGGCGCTCCTGCCGGCTGAAGACCACTGGATCGCTCTGAAATCGGGCCCGTTCGAAGTTTTCACCAATGCCGGCGAGCGCCCGGCGCGCGAGAAGCTGATGTACCTGGAGCAATTTCGCGAAACCCTGCGCGTGATCACCGGTAAAGACGAAATGCGCATGGTTTGGCCGGTTCACTTATTCCTTTTCAAGAGCGCTGCCGAGATGCCCTCCATCCCCAAGCAGTGGGCGCTGGGACGCGATGCGCGCATGGCTGCGATCACCGAAACCGGCGATTTTTCCACGGACAGTATCAAGGAACTCGCGCGTCTGCTGATTTATGAAAACACCAATCGCCTGCCTGCGGACATCGAGAAGGGCTTGATTGAGCTGGTTTCGACGGTGCAGATCGATGGCACGCGCATCACGCTTGGCGCGCCGGTTCCGGAAGCGGAGCGCACGCCGGGCTGGGCTCTGATGCAACTGGTGACGGTGAAGCCGGAGTACGCGGGCCGTTCCAGCGTGATGCTTTCGAATCTCGGGCAAAGCGGCGATTTTGACGCCGCCTGCCACAACGCCTTCGAGAAAAGCGGCGCGCAAATCCGGCAGGAGGCCGACGCATATCTCAAGGCGGGCAGCTTCCCGACAGCATCCATTTCCGGGCGCGCGCTCAGCCTGACGCGCGACTTCAAGCCCGTGTTCTTGGCAGCGGAAGATGTCCCCGTCGCGCGGGCGGATCTTCTGCTCGCCAGCGGACACACCACCGAAGCCGCGGCGGCCTACAAGGCATTGCATGGGCCCGAGGGGTCGGAAGGCATCGCGCTCATGGATCTGGATGCTCAAAAGGACAAAGAGGCCAGGAGCGCGCTGCAGGATGCCATCGACGCCGGCAGCAAGAGCGCCAGGGCGTGGCTGGAGCTGGGCCGCCTGCGGACGGATTCCGACCAGCTCAAGAAGGCCAGCGAGCTGAATCCTCGCTGGGGGGAGCCTTATTATCAACTGGCGGATGTGGACCCAGCCGTCGACAAAGTGCACCTGGAACAGCGCGCGGCACTGCTCAAAAAGGCCGCCAATCTGGACCCGCGCAGCATCGACTATTGGGAGGAGCTCGCCAAAACCTACATCGCCGCGAAGGATTTTGGCGAGGCCGAGAAGGCCTGGTCAGGCGCCGAGCGCGCCGCGGCCACGGACCAGGATCGCGAGCACATCCGCAAAATTCGTCTGGATGTGCAGGCCAAGCAGTTCGATGAGGACGCCGCCGAGCGCAAGCGCATCAAGGACGAGCAGGAAGCCGATCTCGAGCGGGTGAAGGCCCAGAGCGATGCTGCCATTCGCGCTTCCGAGGATGCCGCCCGTAAGAAAATGAATCCGAATGGCGCCGTGCCGCCCAAACCGCAGGCCTGGTATGAAGCGCCAACCGCGGGCGCCAAAGTTGACGGCGCATTTAAGCGGCTGGATTGCCTGGATCAACGCGCCCGGCTTGTTATTCAGACGGCGGACGGAAAAACAGTGCAGCTCCTGATGGCCGATCCCTCGCAGGTTACGTTAGGCGGAGGAGGCGAGAAAACGTTCGCTTGCGGCGCGCAGAAGAATCCGCGGCAGGTTACAGTGCAATACAACGCGAAGTCCGATACCGCGCTGCACACCACCGGCGTCGTGGTCGCGATCGAATTTCATTAAGTGCGGTCCGCGCTCAAGAAATTCATCTTTCGTCTGCTCGGCAAAGATCCTGAAGCGATTGTCGTCACCTTCGCCGCGGGCGATCCCGAACTTTCCAGGCGCATGTTCGATGAGATCCAGCGCCTGGTGCCGGATCGGCGGCATTTTCTAGTAAACCCCGCCGAATTCAACGGACAGTCGACGCTAAAAATCTACCTTCAGCTTCGCCAGCGGTTTCGGGCCTATCGGATCGGCCAGGCGCCGTTGTTATTGGATCGCGACCCGCGCTACCGTGCGCTGCGCCGCGCGGTGTTTCTCTACGCGCCAACCAAGATCCTGGCGTACAACGCGCGCCTGGAGCGTCATCAACTAAGCTTTCGAACGGCGATCGCGTCCTTTCTGTTTGTCAAAGGGGTACCGCTCGATCGTATCTTTCTTCGCCCCAAGTGGCTGGTGCCGTGGAAAAAAGATCGGTCCGTTTATCCGTCGAAGATTGAGGAGATCGAAGGGCGGCCGATGTCGTCGCGCCGCCGTCGTATCGCCGTTGTCAGTCCCTATTTCCCGTACCCGCTCGCGCATGGCGGCGCGGTGCGGATCTTCAACCTGCTGCGCGAAATGTCCGGCGAGTTCGACATTTTTCTGTTCGCGTTTCGCGACGCCGAAACCGCTCAGGATCTTGCGCCCGTGCTCGACCTGTGCGCGCGCCTGATCCTGGTCGATAAACCTCGTTACCGCGAGCCACGTTGGTCCACGCTCTGGCCGCCTGAGGTCCACGAATTTCGCTCGCCCGCGATGCTTGCGGCCCTGGCCCGCGTCCGAGCTGAATACAAGATCGAAGCCGTACAAGTGGAATACACCATGCTGGCGCCCTACGCCGGCGACGTTCTGGTGGAACACGATGTCACGTTCGCCCTGTACCGGCAGATTCGCGACCGCTCGCCCGGCATCGCCCAGCGCTGGGATTATTTCCGCTGGCGGCGATTCGAAAACAAATGGATCGAACGCTATCGCGAAGTGGTGGTCATGTCGGAGCAGGATCGCGCGCTGCTCAACCGGCCGAACGTTACCGTGGTCCCGAACGGCGTGGATCTGGCGCGATTCACGCCTGAGATGGAGCGCCCCGGCGAAGGCCTGCTCTTCATCGGATCGTTCCGGCATTTTCCGAACATCGTGGCGTATCGATTCTTCCTCGAACAAGTTTGGCCCATCCTGCGCAAACATTCCAAACAAATCACGTTTACAGTAGTCGCAGGCCCCGATCCGCTGCTGTACTGGCGCGAGCTCACCGGGCTCTCATCCATTCCTGAAGACGATCGCATCCGCCTGCTCGAATTTGTTTCCGACGTTCGCCCGTTGTATGTCGAAGCGAACCTCGCCATCGTCCCCACGCTGGTCTCGGCCGGCACGAATCTCAAGGTCTTGGAAGCGATGGCGATGGATCGCGCGGTGGTCTCCACGTCCTCCGGCTGCGCCGGCCTCGGCCTGGAGCACTCGGTCAATGTTTGGATCGCGGACCAGCCGGAAGATTTCGCCCATGCCATCCAGACCCTGCTCGAGGACCACACCCTTCGCCGGCGCATCGCCGGCGCCGGCCGCCTCCACGCGGAGCAAAACTACGGCTGGCGTCAAATTGGAACGCGCCAGCGTGCGCTGCTTCGGGACTTAATGCCGCCCCGCGTGCGAATTCGTCCGGCCCAGGAGAGCGACTTGCCGGAGCTGGCCGAGATCCAGCATACGTCTCCGGAATCCTCGCAATGGCAAGCCCAGGACTATCTCGCCTTCGATTGCCAGATCGCCCAAGCCGACGGACGCATTGCCGGATTCTTGGTTTCCCGTTCGGTGGCCGATAAGGAACGTGAGATTCTAAACATCGCCGTTCATCCCGATTTTCGCCGGCTGCACATCGCCACCGAATTGCTCCAAGCGGAGATTTCCCGCTGGCCAGGCGCTCATTTTCTGGAGGTGCGCGAGTCCAATGCCGCTGCCCGGCGCCTGTACGAAGGTCTGGGTTTTCAGGCCATTGGAGAACGTCCCGCGTACTATGACAACCCGTCGGAAACAGGGATTGTCATGAGAATTCTTTCATGATACTGTCACATATGCGGGGGCCATCGGTGACCTCCGCACGGACGAATGCTATTAGACATTCATTTACCCACCGAGCAAGTCAATCCTACCGACTCGGCGTGGCAACCTCACAAGGAGATAGAACCCTGATGGAGAACACGCAAGAAGAATTGAAGACGCACCTGATGCAGTCGGACGACGAGTTTCGTCATCTGGCTGAGCAGCACCATCTTTATCATGAGCAGTTGGAGGCTTTGGAAGCCAAATCGCACCTCACTCCCGAAGAGGAAGTGGAGGAGCACCGGTTGAAGAAAATCAAACTCCAGTTGAAAGATCAGATGAACGAAATCATCAGCCGTTACCGGACCCAACACGTCTGAACATTAGGTGCGTGAGTAGTTCAAAGACCCGATCCGGCGTTCCCGGGTCGGGTTTTTCATTGGGGCACTTGTTAACATTGCAAATATGACCGATTGGCGGAGTTTCTTCAGCACCGATCCCAATGTCTGTGCCGGGCAACTGTGCGCCACGGGTACCCGTGTGCTGGTTACCAACATACTGGATAGCCTGGCGGAAGGGGCACCGCAGGCGGAAATCCTGCGCAGCTATCCGACACTGCAACCGGAGCACATCCAGGCCGCTCTGGCGTACGCTGCCGAGCTGGCACATGAAGAGTCTCTTTTGCCTTTGCGGATGGAATGAAGTTCAAGTTGGATGAGAATCTTCCGCTTGAAATCGCGGATACGTTCCGAGACGCGGGTCACGAGATTGATTCGGTGCAGAGTGAGGGATTGACCGGAGCAAGCGATCTAAAGATCCTTGAGCAGGTACGGCTCGAGAATCAGATCCTGCTCACCATGGACAAAGGCATCGCTGATGTCCGGCTCTTTCCGCCATCGCAGTACCCGGGATCGTCCTATTCCGCCCAGCCACATCAGGTCGCGGAGAGGTGCTGCGACTCGTTCAACAGGCCTTGACTGATCTTTTATCGATAAGCCTGACCGGTCGCCTCGTCATCGTCTCGCCGAGGGGCATCCGGGTTCGATAGCATGCAAGTCATTTTCCTATGAGGTCGGTGAGCTTTTTGCCGGTCATCAATTGAGCAAGGGTTGTGTAACGCGGCCCCATAATAGCGGCGCGCGGAGCGTCCCCAAATGGAATCTGATTGAGCGGCTTGGCCTTCTCAGAGAAGATCACCTTATACTTTTCTCCCTCTCCGTAACGCTCGATCCACTCCACAGGCGCGTAGTGCGTGACGCCGGCTACGGGCAGCGTTTTGATTTTATCGAGCCTTCCCCGAGATGGGGATTGCGTACCAGCAGTCTTCTCCCAGAAACAGTTTTTCGAAAGTTTCCTTTTGCGCTGGGACAATGATGACGAACAAAGCCGTTCCGCTCGAACATGCCACACACCCGCCTTTGCAGCAAGGCGTCCGCCAGATCTCTTGACTTCCAAATCGGCCCTGCGAGCGTTCGAGAACGCGTAAGATGCCCCGCCCGGAATCGGCCCGGGCGGGCCGGATTTTTCATTGGTGCGACCCTTGAAATCGGGTAGTGGGTCAGTTTGAGAAATCCATCGCAGAAATCATCGATTTGCTGAAAGCCATCGACTAGCCTGCTTCGTTGTCTTCCTTGGGCGGCGTTAAATCAGGCGGGTGATGCATCTTCCATCCCCCTGATTGCGGATCTTTCTCCCCGTAAGTTTCCAGCTGTCTGATGAAGGCCATCCATTGCTCGCGAGTGTACTTCATCTTCGATGAGAAATAATCCACCTGAGGGCGCGCTTCATCCATCGTCGCCGGGTCAGTCAGTGCCAGCAGTAATCTTCTAGAGTCCGCATTGAATTCGCGGATTATAGTCTCAGCGAATTGAAGGGAAAGCGGGGACTGCGCATTGCGAGGCGGAGAGATCGTACCGTCTTCGCGAAGGATTATGATTTCAGAATCCCCGCCGCAATACGGATCGTGATCCTTCGTGGCTGTTAACGCTTGGATTGCGAGCATCAGAACGCGCCGCTCGTTCAATTTGGCATCATACGAGGGACCGATAATGTAGTGGCCGAGGGATGCGCCACTTCCGATGCAGTCGTAGGTATCAATGCGGATTACGGCTGTCTTCTTTGTGGCAAAAAGGCACAATCCCTCGCCTTCGTCCCGTACAGCAATCAGTAACTGGATCTCCGAATCATAAAGCTCGTGAGGCAACCGCTTATCAATGTGGTTGGCATATACAGAGCTTACAACCGTCGAGACGATACTCCGGATTGCTTTGAATGTGCGGCGGCGTCCCTTCTCGGCCTGTATCCGCTCTTGTGCGTCTTGCACGGCCAATTTAGCGTATCCCTCATGCCCTGCCACGGCAAAAATTGTACAGCCGCCTTCGTATCGCGTTGTGAAAATCTTGGTCCGGTTGAACTTCGCGTCCCCGCCGGAATACATCGATTCCGCGCAGAGCATAATTCCGCCGTCAAAGCGGACTCCAGCCGCCATCGTCATTGATTCCTCCATGGGTTGATTCACCCGAGGATACCAATGCTTCAGCGGAACCGGATAGACCGGTCTTGATCCCAGTGGCGGAACTCTCGGAATGTGGCGTCGCTCAATCGTGTTTACGAACATTCCTGATATGATTATGCGGCTATGGCTGATGACAACGTGAAGTGCCCGAAGTGCGGTTCCGCACAGGTTCACGCGGAAAAACGCGGATGGAACGTCTGGACTGGAATGATTGGAAGCGGGAAGATCGTTTTAACCTGCTTGAAGTGCGGGCATAAGTTCAAACCAGGAGAAGGGTAAACCTTTAAGCGCGTGGCTCCGAGCGCTTAAAACAACGAGCGCAAAAGATCTTCTATCAGAAAACGAGACGCTGTCACATAGTTGATCGCCTTCCCGTCATGCTCAAGCCAAATATTGCGGTCAGAATCTCCTTTGACCAGCATGTACCCCTTTGTTACATCAGCGGAACTGCGTGGGTCTGGCCTGGCTCTTATTTCGTAGTCAATGCGAGCGTCCGCCACCCATATCTTTACGATTGAATCGTATGGCCCCTGCGTCCAGACGGAAAACTCCTGGGGGCCAACCTCTTTGATCGACAAAACCGGCTCACGGTCTGGGCAGCGTTCTCGGAAATACCCGATGTCGGATCGAATCGCATTTACAAGTGTGGTAAACGCGGAGTCCGCGTAGCGGGCCGGGATTCCATAAAGCTCCCTGGATATTTCCCGCGCGTCATCCCGCCGCTTGCACGTCTCTGTTAGATTCTCGATCCAGGAGTGCGAGTCTCCAGGCGCGGCCTCAGATTCCTTCATGTCAGTCCTTTACGCTATGTTATTTCAAACTGACCCACTACCGGCTTCCAAGACTCAGAAAGGTAATTCCCACCAGAATCAGGCCCACTCCGGCTAGCTTCACCTTCGTGATCACTTCCTGGAAGAACAGCCGCGACCACACCAGCGTGCAGACGTATCCAAGCGAAACCAACGGAAACAGCACGGACAGTTCGCCGTTCGACATGCCTTTCACGTACAGCACGGATGACACCAGGTAAGTGCCAATTCCCAAAGCCAGCCGCCAGTTGAATGCAATGCTGGTCCATTGGCGGTTCACGGCGTGAGCGCCAGACTTCAGAAAGATCGCGCCCACCGATCCGATCACCGATCCGACCAGAACCAGCACCATCGAAGAGACTGGAGTGGTCATTCCGCGCCGGCGCCTCCTCCAAAACCCAATACGGCCACGCCCAAAATGATCACCAGCAATCCGATGATTTTGAGGGGGTTCATGGAGTCATGGAATGCTAAAACGGCTGTGATGGTTGCCCAGACGTAGCTGAGCGCGATCAGCGGATAGAGAATCGAAAGCTCACCATGGCGCAGCGCATAAATGAAAAGCACGGTAAAGACACCATACAAACAATAGCCGGCAAAAAGCTGCGGTATAGTGAAAATCCCGATCATCGTCGCGATCAGACCCGCGTGTGACAGGCGATTGGCACCCAGCTTGATCAAATACTGACTAATGGCGACCAGCAGGGTGCACGCCGATACGATCATAATGGCCAGCTTCCGTTTGGCGGGGTCCGGAACATGCACTTCAGGTGCAGATGTGGCTGGCGTCAATATCCCTCCAGGCTTTCATCATAACAATCGGCCGGAAGTAGAATAGGGTTAATGGCTCAAGAGCTCGCTGGCGCCGTGCCTCTTCCGAACCAGCTTGTTCCAAATCAGCGCGTTCCAAATCAGCCCGTTCCAAATCAGGTGGACCGTTTCTTTGAGCTGTCCCTGCTGGGTTTACTCGCCAGCGGCTTCCTAGCGGTGGCTGGCTCGGGCTACCTGGATGCCCCCACCATCGTCCTCACTGCGGCCGCTCTGGTGATCCGCACGCTGATGATCGCCGGACTGATCCATTTCGAACTGCCTCCCATCGTGGTGACACTGCTAACCTTGGGGTACATCGTCTTTTACGCGGCTGACTATTTCCTGATTTCGCGCGCTTTCATTCCAGCCGCGATCCATCTGGTGTTTTTCGTGGCCGTGGTAAAAATTGTAACCGGGCACACCGACCGCGATTTCCTGCTGCTGAAGGTGATCGCTTTTCTGGAATTGCTGGCTGCGTGCATTGTCTCCGCCAGTTTCAACTTCTTCGTTTTCCTGCTGCTCTTTCTGGTGCTCGGCGTCGCCACTTTTGCGAGCAGCGAGATTCGCCAGTCCAGGAAACGCGGATATTCTCCCGCCAGAATCACCGGCGCTGGAGTGACGGCGCGATTGGTGGGCGTGGTTCTGTCCGTTTCCCTCGCCATCCTGGTGATCACCTCCGGCCTGTTTTTCTTCCTGCCGCGCACCGCGCGCGCCGCTTTCCAGCATCTGGTGTCGCATCGCTATCACCTGGCGGGCTTCTCGAACCATGTGACGCTGGGCGAGATCGGCGAGATCAAGCAGGAGAACGTGCCGGTGATGCATGTGAAAATGGATCGCCCCGAGGATCGCGCACTGGCGCTGAAGTGGCGTGGGGCGGCTCTATCGCAATTTAACGGACGCGCCTGGTTCAATCGTCCCGCGGCCGGCCAGATTCTGCAGCCCGATCGCGGGGGATTGTTGCGCCTGGACGACGAATCGCCGCACCACGGTGGCCGGGACATCTCCTACGCCGTTTATCTGAGCGACCTGGCTCAGGATGCTTTATTTTTCGCCGGAACGCCGCAATATCTGCGGATCGATTCGCTGGTGGTGCGGCGCCCCTTCGGCAACTACAGCGCCCAGTTCAGCGAGGCACGCACCGTTTCCTACCAGGTGTTCAGCCGTTTGGATTCGCCCGCGGCTGCGGTGGACCCGTCGTTGGTGGATCCGCTCCCACCCGGCGCCCGCGAAATGTATCTGCAACTGCCGCGGCTGGACCCTCGCATTCGCGAATTGGCGACAAGCGTCGTTCGCGGCGAAGGCTCGCCGTCTGCGCAGGCGATCCTGATCGAGAATTATCTGCGCAATAACTATGGCTACACGCTGGAACTTCCCAAAGTAGAGCCGGACGATCCGCTGGCATTCTTCCTTTTCCACCGCAAGAAGGGCCACTGCGAGTACTTCGCTTCGGCCATGGCGGTGATGCTGCGCGTGGTCGGCATTCCGTCGCGCGTCATCACCGGCTTCCAAAGCGGAGTCTACAATCCGATCAGCGGTTCGCAACTGATCCGGACGTCGGATGCGCACAGTTGGGTAGAGGCCTGGCTGCCCGATCGCGGCTGGACCACCTTCGATCCCACCCCGCCCGATCCGAACGCGGCAGGGCTCTCTCCTTGGACCCGGCTGAGTTTCTACGCCGACGCTGTGGATGTCTTCTGGCAGGACTGGGTCTTGAACTACAACCTGGAGCGCCAGCTGCAACTGGCCTCGCGCGTGGGAGAATCCGGAAGGCAGATTGGATTGAACTGGAACGGAGTTCCCCGACTTTGGAGCGGCCGCAACTGGAACACACTCGGGTTGCTGCTGCTCGGAGCCACTGCGTTGGCGTTTCTGGGCAATTTTCTGCGGCGCGATGGATGGCGATGGTGGACCACGCGGAGGCGTATGATCCAGGTCCAGCGCGGCCAAGGCCAGGCGTCCGATGCCACGCTGCTCTATCAACGCATGCTGAAGGCGCTGCGCCGGCGCGGCATCGAAAAGCCCGCCTGGCTAACGCCGTGCGAATTTGCCCGGGTGTTGCAGGAGCCCGAGCTCGCGCTGCTGGTGGAGGATTTCACCGGCGCGTACAACGAATTGCGTTTTGGAGGAAATTCGGAAGCCGCCGGCCGGATCGTTGTACTGTTGGAGCAATTGGAAGCGGCGCCTTAGGCAGGTTGCTGAAAAAGCCTGTCACATTCGCGAACCGCAGGCGTGGGTGCCTGCGCTGCATGGGCCATCAAGAACATAGATGTCCCGACGCAGGGCGGAGTTCAGCAGTGCCGTACTTTTTCAGCAGCCCTGTTAGGCTTCGCCGTCAATGGCGAACTTTCTTCGATAAGATTCAGAGGTGCCGCCGATTCGGATTGAGCTGCTGGGCAAGCTCCGCTTCATTCTTGGACAGGAGCCTGTCAGCTCGGTCAGCACCAATCGCCTGCAATCGCTGCTGGCCTATCTGGTGCTGCATGGCGATGCCGCGCAGTCCCGCGAACACCTTGCGTTTCTGCTGTGGCCCGAATCCAGCGAATCCCAAGCCCGCACCAATCTGCGCCAGTTGCTCCACCATCTCCGCCGCGCGCTGCCGGTGGAGTGCTCGCTTCTGGCGGCCGACAACCAGACCGTGCGCTGGAGGCTCGACACCGCTTGCTCCATCGACGTCGTCGAATTCGAGACTGCGGTGGTGCGGGCGGCGGAGGCCGAAAAGAAGGGTGACTTCACCAGCGCCCGTGCAGCGCTCGAGGATGCCGCGCGGCTGTATCAAGACGACCTGCTGCCGGATCTGTACGACGATTGGCTGCAAACCAAGCGCGAACAATTACGGCAACAATTCGCCGAAGTTCTCAGCCGCCTGGCGGTGCTGCTCGAGATGGCGGGCGAATACGTGGCCGCGATCCGTCATGCCACCAGGCTGGTGGCATTAGATCCACTGCGCGAGCCATCCTATCAAACGCTGATGCGGCTGCACGCCCGGAATAACGACCGGTCCAGCGCGTTGCGTGTTTATCACCAGTGCATGCGAACCCTGCAGCGTGAGCTCGGCATCAGCCCGTCGAAAGCGACGCAGGATCTGTTTACTCAAGCACTGAAAGCCGAACATCTGCCGGCTGCTCCAGCGGAATTACCGCCCGACGCCACCACCACGCCGCTGCCGATGGTAGGCAGGGCAGGGGAACGGGAGGGTTTGGTCGGCTGCTGGCGGCGGGTGACGCAGGGCGAGACTCACTTTGCTCTGATCCTGGGCGAGCCGGGGATCGGAAAATCTCGGCTGGCGGAGGATCTGTTTCAGTTCTGTTCGACGTTCCAGGGCGCGGCTGCCGTGCGGGCTCGCTGCTACTTCGCGCAAGGTCAGCTTGCCTACGGGCCGGTGGCCGAGTGGCTGCGCGGCGGGCCGATGCCCTTCGTGAGAACGCAGTTGCCCAGGCCCCAGTTGGCCGAGCTGGCGCGCGTGCTACCCGAGATTCTGATGGAAACTCCGGACATCGGTGCTCCCCAACCACTGACCGAAAGCTGGCAGCGCCGTCACTTTTATGAAGCGCTGAACGGAGCATTCCATCACGGTCCCAAGCCGCTACTGTTGCTGATTGACGACCTGCAATGGTGCGACCAGGATTCTTTCGAATGGCTGCATTCCTTTTTCCGGTCCTCGACGCTGTCCCGCACCTTGGTGCTGGGTACGGTGCGGCCGGAAGAGACCGGGCGCGATCACCCGTTGACCGGCTTGATCAGTGAGTTGCGCCAGTCCGGGCAATTGTCTGAGTTCCCCATGGCGCCGCTCACCGTGGAAGAAACGGCCGCGCTGGCCGCACAGGTTGCCACCCACGAGTGCGATCCTGCATTCCTGAGCGGCCTCTATCACGCCACCAAAGGGAACCCGCTCTTTGTGGTGGAGAGCGTGCGAGCCTCCCTCGAAGATCAACCCTCCAAAGGTGCTGCGCCGCCGCGCGTGCAGGCTGTAATCGCTGCGCGCTTGGCGCAATTATCTCCCGCGGCTTATGAATTGGCGGGTATTGCCGCTACCATCGGGCGGCCATTCTCCTTCGATCTGCTGGCGAAAGCTACGGACTGGGACGAGGAGAGCTTGTCTGGCGCGCTGGAACAATTATGGCAGCGCCGCATCATCGACGGCCAAGGCGCCGGCGCTTACGATTACACGCACGACGTGCTGCGCGAGGTGGCGTATAGCGAATTGAGTCCCGTGCGCCGAAGATCCTTGCACCGGCGCGTAGCCCGCGCTCTGGAAGAATTGCACGCTTCTGAGCTGGAGAGCGTTAGCGGATGGCTGGCCGCGCATTACGACGCCGCGGGAATGGGGGACCGGGCGATTCAGTATTACCGCGCGGCGGCCGAAGTAGCCAAGCAACGATTCGCGGATACGGAAGCCGCGGAATTGATCCAGCGCGCGTTGGTTCTGTGCCGCGATTTTCCAGAAACAGCCAAACGCGACAAAGAGGAACTCGAACTTCTGGTAACTCTTGGGCCATCGCTGGTCACCACGCAGGGCTATAGCACGCCGGAAGTGGGCGCTGCTTACGAACGCGGGCTGCTGCTGGCGCGCCGCTCCGGCGACCGGACGCACTTGTTCTCCCTGCTGAGCGGCGCGTGGCTGTTCCATATCGTCAGCGGGCAGTTGGAAGAGTCGCGACGCTTAGGACAGCAGTGCCTGGATGCCGCGTCGAGCGACGGCATTCCCGTGCTGGAGATGGCCGGCCACCTCTTGCTTGGGTCCAGCCTCTTTCATCTGGGAGAACTCACCGCGTCACTGGAACAAATGGAACTGGCGGTACCATCTTACGGATGCGCTTCCCATCCCGCTTTGGCGCTCTTCGCCGGCCCCGATGTCGGTGTCTTCTGCCGAGCCTATCTGTCGCATTTGCATTGGCAGTTCGGCGATGCCGAGGAAGCCGCCGCCAAAAGTGAGGAATCCATCGCCTTGGCACGCGAGCTATCGCATCCTTTCAGTCTGGCAATCGCCCTGGATTACGCGGCCATGCTGGACGTGTTTCGACAAGACGGCAGGCAAGCCCTGGCTAGAGCCGGCGAAGCTTGCGCAGTCTGCCGGAAGCACGGATTTGCCTATTACCTGGCGTGGGCAGAGATGTTGGAAGGCTGGGCGAAGGCCGTGGAAGGCGACGCCGGTGCCGGCTTAACGCAACTCCGCCGCGGGCTGGACGCGCTCAAGGCCACCGGCGCCGAATTGCGCCTGCCTTTCTACTATGGACTGTTGGCGGAAGTCTGTGGCATGGCCGGCCAAGTGGGCGAAGCATTGGCGAACATCGCCAGCGGGTTTGCGTTTCAGAATAAGAACGGCGAATTGTGGTCCGCGCCCGAGTTGTACCGAATTCATGGCGATGTGTTGCTGCGTAGCGGGGACGCTTCGGCGGCTCAGGCCAGCTATCGGCGCGCCATGGAATCGGCTCAAAAGACGGGCGCGCATCTGTTCGAGCTCCGTGCCGCCGCTCGGCTGTGCGAGGGGCCCGCTCTTGCCGGTAACCACGGGAACGCTGCCGAACGCTGACCCGTTGCCCTTAGAACGGTTTCAGAACGCGTCGGAGGGCAAACTGGAGATCGACTGGAGGATTCAATGCAACAGGAAGCTGTTACTCAACTAAAAGCTCAATTCCGGGGCCAACTGATCGAACCCACGGACGCATGTTATGACGAAGCGCGCAAGGTCTACAACGCGATGATCAGCCGCAAACCGTGCTTGATCGCCAAATGCGCCGACGTGGCCGATGTGATTACCGCCGTTCGTTTCGGGCGGCACCACGATATGCGCGTGTCCATCCGCGGCGGAGGCCATAATGCCGGAGGTTTGGGAGTTTGTGACGACGGCCTGGTCATCGATCTTTCTCCCATCAAGTACGTGCACGTCGATCCGGCGGCGCGAACCGTGCGCGTGGGCGGGGGATGCACGTGGGGCGACGTGGATCACGCGACGCATGCGTTTGGTCTGGCTGTCCCGTCCGGAATTATCTCCACCACCGGGGTCGGCGGGCTGACCCTGGGTGGCGGCATGGGACACCTGACGCGCAAATACGGCTTGACTATCGATAATCTTCTGGCAGCCGACGTTGTCCTGGCGGATGGCAGCTTTGTGGTGGCGAGCGCCGACGAGAATAGCGACCTGTTCTGGGCCCTCCGCGGCGGCGGTGGAAATTTCGGCGTGGTCACGTCCTTTCTGTTCCAGGCGCATCCTGTGCACACGGTGTGCGCCGGGCCGATGCTGTGGAATCTGGATCAGGCCGCCGACATCATGAAATGGTATCGCGAGTTCATCGTACAGGCGCCCGAAGAAATCAACGGCTTCTTCGCATTTCTCACCGTGCCGCCAGGGCCGCCCTTCCCGGAAGAGCTGCATTTCAAAAAGATGTGCGCCATCGTCTGGTGCTACAACGGAACGCCGGAGCAGGCCAACGAGATTCTAGGGCCATTGCGGAGTTTCCACCGTCCGGCCTTCGAGTTCTTCGCTCCCATGCCATTTCCGATGTTGCAAAGCTTGTTCGACGGCCTCTATACGCCCGGCTTGCAGTGGTACTGGAAGGCGGACTTCGTGAAAGAACTGGGCGACAAAGCGATCGACCTCCATGTAAAGCATGCTTCGGAATTGCCCACGCTGCATTCTACGATGCATCTCTACCCCATCAACGGGGCCGCGCACAAGGCCCGCAATCATGACACGCCCTGGAGCTATCGCGACGCTGTCTGGAGCGAAGTGATCGTCGGCGTGGACCCGGACCCGGCGAACAAGGATCGGATCACCGCTTGGGCCAAAAACTATTGGGAGGCGCTGCATCCCTATGGCGCGGGTGGCGCCTACGTCAACTTCATGATGGAGGGCGAAGGCGAAGATCGCATTCGCGCGACGTATCGCGAGAATTACGAAAAACTGGCCCGGATCAAAGCCAAATACGATCCGAAGAATTTCTTCCGCGTGAACCAGAACATTCCGCCGGCCGCTTAGTGCGGTGAAATGAACGGCAAATGCCGTGCGAAGAACCAGCACAGGAAAAACACAATGGGAGCTTGCACCAGCAGTTGCAACAGCCCGTATCCCACCAGGTCCCGCGCACGGAGGCGCAGGATTCCCAATAGCGGCAGCATGAAGAACGGGTTGATCAGATTCGGCAGCGCTTCCGACGCGTTGTAGATCTGTACCACCCATCCCAGATTCACATGATGGTCGATGGCCGCTTGCAGAACATACGGCGCTTCGATGATCCACTTGCTGCCGCCCGACGGGATGAACACGCCCAGCGTAGCCGAATAGAGCGCGACCACCAACGCGAAGGTATCGTGACTGCTGATGTGGGTCAGCAGGCGGGCGGCTTTGTCGGAGAGTCCGGTGCCGACGATCATTCCGAAAATTACCGCATAAAGGGGAAACTGGATGATCACGCCCGCGGTGCCGGGGACGCATTCCATCACCGCGCGCAGGAAGCGCTTGGGACGCCACTGCAGCAAAAGTCCGGCGGTGATGAAGATCAAATTGAAAGTATTCAGATCGAGCGCCGCGAGCGCGCCCTGTGGCGACGTGCGGAAAAGGTCCACGAGATAAACACAGAGCAGCGCAGCCACCAGGATGGTCAGCAGCGGACTGTACTCCAGCCATTCTCCCGGCTTGGTCCTCGGCTCCAGATCCAACTGGAACGGCTCCCACTGCAGTCCGTAGGACTCGGCGGTTCGGGCTTTCTCTGCCGCTGGCGCAGAAAGGTACGCGATCGAAACTCCGGTTACGATCAGCACGGCCGCCATCAGCAAACTTGGCCACAGAAAGATTGTTCTGGTGAGCGGAATCAGACCGCTGATGCCAAACAGTTTCTCCGGAATTGCGCTCCTGGTAGCCATCAACATTGCTGCCGACGAAGAGAGTCCCAATGCCCACACGGTTGCTCCGCCGACATACGCAGCGGCGCCGGCGGCGCGATAATCCAGACCCTTGATTCGCTGCGTGAGTTGACGGACGAACAGCGCGCACACGATGGGACTCATGCCCCACGAAATGAGAGCTGTCAGCATGGAGAATAGGGCCAGCAGGCCGATGGCTTGGCGCGGGCTCTTGGGAACCTCGGCCAGTCGCTGCATCGCCCGTTGGACCAAAGGGCTGGAAGCGACAACATAGCCGCCAATAATGATCATCACCATCTGCATGGTGAAGGGGATCAGCGACCAAAATCCCTTGCCGCCTTGAATGGCCAGGTTGAGGGGCTTTTCCCCGGCGGCAATTCCAATCAGAAAGACTGCCACAATCCCGACCAGTGTGAACACCAGAGGATCGGGAAACCAGCGCTCGCTCCAATTGGAAAGCGCCACGCCGGTGCGCGCGAGGCGGCCTTCACCCAGGGTCAAGATTCGCCGCAAGCCCCGGCCACGAAGTCGAAGCCATCGGCCACGCGCGGGAAAATATCGTTGACGAGCGTCAGAATGCGGGCCACGTGACCCTTGCCATCAGTTTCGCCCCTCTTGTACGGCGTAAGTCATGCCGGTGAGCGGAACCTGTTGGTCCATATTGATGCGGCCGGGCAGCGTGGCGATCGGGCCCGCATAGACGCGCAGCAGTTCACGCCGTTCCAATGTCGTCTCCCGGCGGACATTCTATCAAACAGCCCGCCTCTTCTCCATCAGCCGCGACGCCAGGCGGACGTTTTGTTCCAGGTAGTGCGCCAGCTCCGGATTGGCCGTCGAAAGAGCGCGCAACTGGCGCGGAAGCTCACGCGGCTCGGGGTAGGCGCGCCGTCCGCCTTTGAGCAACGAACGAAGCGTCCGGGTAATCTGGCGTTCCAGCAAAACCGCCGAAACGCCGGGCGGCACCGTGGCGTGCTGCAACGCTTCGAAAGCTACGTGCAGCAGAGCGAACAGCAGAGTGCCGGTGCAGGTGAGCGCGGCCAGATAGAAGGGCTTCAAAGGCCGCTCGATGGCTACGGCGCGCCGCTCGCGATGCTCCACCAGGCTCTTGGATTGCCGGATGGCGAGCGGATCGCCCTCCACCAGGTAACGCTCGTCGTCGAAGCCTGGAATCGGGCTGATGGATCCCACCGCTGCGCCGCACGTGGAAAGCTCGCGCAGATCGCCGCTGTCCAGCCATGTGCTGCAAAGCACAACGGCTTTGCCCTGCCAGGAGATTTCCGCCGACGCCATCTCGGAAACTACTTGCGCAAGGGTCTCCTCCGGTACGCAGATCAGGATAAGCTCGCACGTTTCAAATTCCGCGTAATCCTTAACAGGATGGCCGGCCTGCAGCATATTGGCAATGCGGCTGGCTACGCGATACGAGGCCGATTTCACGGGACCGAGGCGTTCCGACAACCACCAGAACCGCGTCAGCGGAGCGTCGGTGAGGCTACCCGTGGCGATCAGGCCCACCGACTGGGGTTTCTTCATGAATTCCGAGTGATTTTAACACTTTTATGCGGTCACGAAGCTGCGCAGCCTTCTCAAACTCAAATCTTTTTGCCGCATCTCGCATGCTTTCCTGCAACTCGGACACGAATTTATCGCGCTGCTCGGGCGTCCATTCTTCCGCCGGGTCTTCAGGCTCCACGGGAACGGTAACGTAGTCTCCCTCCGCGATCGCCACCAGGCTCATGTCGATGGGCTTGATGATGGATTGCGGAGTGATGTTGTTCTGCTCGTTGTATTGCTCTTGAATTGCGCGGCGGCGATTGGTCTCGTCGATAGCGCGCTTCATGCTGTCGGTGTAAACGTCGGCATAAAGCACGGCGCGGCCGTTGAGATGGCGCGCGGCACGGCCCATGGTTTGAATCAGCGATCCAGTGGAGCGCAAGAAGCCTTCTTTATCGGCGTCCAGGATGGCCACCAGAGAAACCTCCGGCAAATCCAGACCTTCGCGCAGCAGATTGATGCCAACGATCACGTCCAGTTCGCCGCGCCGCAAATCGCGCAGGATCTTCATGCGGTCCAGCGCGCCGATCTCGGAATGCAGGTAAGCGCACTTCACGCCCACTTCGCTGTAGTACTCGGAAAGATCCTCCGCCATGCGCTTGGTCAAAGTAGTGACCAGCACGCGCTCGTTCACTTCCACGCGGCGGCGGATTTCGTGCAACAGATCGTCCACCTGGCCTTTAATGGGACGCACATCGATTTGCGGATCCACCAAACCAGTTGGCCGGATGATCTGTTCCACCACGACGCCGGCGGCCTTGGTGAGCTCATAAGGGCCGGGGGTGGCGGAGACGTACAGCACCTGGTTCACGCGATTTTCGAATTCTTCAAAAGTGAGCGGACGGTTGTCCATTGCGCTGGGCAAACGGAAGCCGTAATTCACGAGCACCTGTTTGCGCGAGCGGTCGCCATGATACATGCCTTGCAGTTGCGGGATGGTCTGGTGGCTCTCGTCCAGGAACAGCAGATGATCGTTGGGCAAATAATCGAGCAATGTCGGCGGCGCTTCCCCCGGCAGGCGGCCGGAGAAATGGCGCGAATAATTTTCAATGCCGTGGCAATAGCCGATCTGGCGGATCATTTCGAGATCGAACATGGTGCGCTGGTACAGGCGCTGCGCTTCCACGAGTTTGCCGCCCTTTTCGAGCTCCTTCTGCCACCATTCCAGCTCGGTCTCGATGCTGTGCAACGCACTCTCGCGAGACTCGGGCGTCATTACGTAATGCGTCTTGGGATAAATCGGCAGCCGCAAATAAGTCTGCCGCACCTGGCCGAGCATTGGGTCGATCTGGCTGAGACTGTCAACCTCATCGCCCCACAGCTCGATGCGATACGCGTAATCGTCGTAAGTGGGAAAGACTTCGATAACGTCGCCGCGTACGCGAAACGTTCCGCGCGTGAAGCTGTGGTCATTGCGCTCGTACAGGATTTCCACTAGCCGCGACAGGATCTGCTGGCGTGAAATCTTCTGCCCCTTTTCGAGCATCAGCAGCATGCCGTAATAGGCTTCCGGAGACCCGAGGCCGTAAATGCAACTGACGCTCGCCACGATCACGCAGTCCCGGCGTTCGAAGAGCGAACGCGTGGCCGACAGCCGGAGCTTGTCCAGTTCGTCGTTGATGGTAGCTTCTTTTTCGATGTAGATATCGCCGGAAGGCATGTAGGCTTCCGGCTGGTAGTAATCGTAATAGCTGACGAAATACTCGACCGCGTTGCCGGGGAAGAACGTCCTGAACTCGTGATAAAGCTGCGCGGCCAGCGTCTTGTTGTGTGCCAGCACCAGCGCCGGACGCCCGGTCTTCTCAATCAACTGCGCCATGGTGTAGGTTTTGCCGGAGCCGGTGACGCCCAGCAAAACCTGATGCTTTTCGCCGTCCAGCAGGCCACGGAAGAGTTGATCGATGGCCGCCGCCTGATCGCCGCGCGGGCGGTAATCTACGCCCAAATGAAACGCCATGACTTTAGGATAGCGGGTGAGTCAAATGTAGTAGCAGGCCAGCGCTACTGCTTCTCGTTTTCCTTGCGCGGAGTGAAATCCGTCGCCAGGCGCTGGCCTTCGGCGATCTGTGCTGCCTTGAGCTTTTTAGCGATCAGGTCGCGCTGCGTGATGCATCCCGTGTTGCCCTTGGCCGCACAGATGTTCAGCCACTTGTAAGCTTGCACGTAGTCGCGCTTTACGCCCTGCCCGGAGCCGTACATGGCGCCCAAATTATGCTGGGCTTCGGTGTAATCCTGTTCGGCAGCTCGCCGGAACCAACTGGCGGCCTCGGCGGTACTTTGCGGAACGCCGTGCCCATCCAGATACAGGAGCCCCAGGTTGTACTGTGCGATCGGGTCGCCTGCATCCGCCAGGGTGCGCCATTCCTTCGCGGCACCGACGTAGTCGCCCTTTTGATAGGCATCCAGGCCGGCCTTGAAATCGGCCAGCGCGGGTACGGCGATAGCGATGGCGGCCAGCGTTAGAAAAGTCGGTAACAGCGATAATTTCCGCATGGAGGAAAGGCTCCTATTCGTATTGAAGCACAGGGGCGCGACTTTGTTTCCTCCCCGTTGCGTGAAGCCAGGCACCCTCTATAAGGGATAGCAAAGATAGGTGTGGAGAATGTATTTGGAACTGGATTGCGGCGGCCGCCCGGCATGGGGAAAGAGCCAAATGGGCGGAAATGCGAGAAGCTTGCCCGGTTCCGGCGCCACGGAAATGTCGAGGTTGGGGAACACCGTCTCGCCTCCCGCCGGAGCGTTCAGATAGATGATTGCCGTCATGAATCGCCTGGCCGCCGTTTGACCCATCACATCCACGTGTAGCGGGAAGGAATCCCGCCCGTTGGGGAGATAGCGCTTCATCCGCAACTGCTCGAAGCAAAATCGAGGAGGCCAGAAGCGCGCGTTGACCAACGCTTGATATCGATTGAAATAGGAAAGAAAGATGGGTACCAGAATCTCGTTCTGATCGGGCCATTTCTGCGTGACGTTCAGCTGGAGAAAGCTATAGCCGGCTTCGAGCTGACAGCTCTCATGGTCGCTTGAAGACTCAAACCGGTCGATAAGCGCCTGGCAATGCTCCGCAGAGAGCGCGCCAGCGAAGACCATGACATGGTCGGCAAGCGATGTGTTGGCCATGAGCGCCGCGAGTTCCTCTGAAAGGATGGTGGAGCACGGCCGTCAACATTCTCGCGAGATTCAAGCGCGATCTAGCGGGCGGCTGTGTCGCGCGGCCATTTCGAGAAAGCCACAAAACATGCCCAGATGAGCGTGCCGAACGGCAGCAAACTCAGCAGGCCCCACCAGGCGAGAGTATCCGGTCCGTTCCGTGATTCGACAAAACGGTACGACGGTGAAGACAGACAGCCCGAGCGAGAATTTTTTCCTTAGACTATCATCCGCTTCGAGAGCTACGGCTCCAGCAGAAAGCGCGTGGATTCTTCCAGGAACAGCTCCAGCCGATCGTGATGCACCCAATGCCCGGCGCCGTCCACTTTCAGCACGCGGCGGTTGCGAATTGCCAGCGCGCGGTCTTCAGTCTCAGGGCCGGGCATCCAGCTCTCGCGGCCCCAAACCAGCAGCACCGGACAGGCGATCTCGGCATAAATCGCGCGCTGCTCGTCAATGTTGTGGCCGTAGGGCGCCAGGCAGCGTACATAGTTGTCGAATTTCCAACTCAATGTTCCGTCGGCGTTCCAATTGGTGCCATGCACCGTCAGATGGCGCGCCACTTCGCCGGACAATTGGGGATTGGCTTCCTTCATGCGCGCCACCGCGGCATCCAGGTTCGCGTAGCTATGCGGCTCACGCTGTTCCATTTTCCGCACGCTATCGATCCAGGCGCGCATGCGCTCGGGGGCGGGCTTATGGATGCGATGCGCGGCGGGCAGCCCCAGGCCCTCGATCGCGATCACCTTGCCGGCGCGATCGGGAAAAAGCCCGGCGTACATCAATGTCAGGATGCCGCCGAGCGAATGCCCGATCAAGTGAATAGGCCCTCCGCCCAGCACATCTACCAGCGTTGAGACATCCAGTACGTGCTCAGCGGTGCTATACATGGCGCCCGGCGCCCAGGCGCTGTTGCCATGGCCGCGCAGGTCCATGGCGTACACATGAAAATGCTCGCGGAGCGAGCGCGCTACCCAATCCCAGTTGCGCGCGTGATCCAGGCCGCCATGCACCAGCAGGAGGGGCGGCAGGTGGTCGCGCCCCCAATCCCAAAACTGCAGCTTCAGGCGATCGGAATAGTAATAATGGGAGACGGGTTCCAATCCCACTATTGTACGGGGCGGCTCAAGGTTTATTGCTTACTTGTAAAGCGTCTGTTCGCGGACCTCGGCATGGTGCCGGACGTCGATGCCCTTCACCAGGAACAGCACGTCCTCGGCAATGTTAGTGGCGTGATCGGCGATGCGCTCCAGGTTATGGGCGATGAACATCAGGTCCACCGCGCGGGGAATGGTGGTGCTCTCTTCCTGCATGAACGAGACCAGTTCTTTGTAAACCGCGTCGCGCAGGCGATCCACCTCGTCGTCCGATATCAGGACGCTGCGGGCCAGTTCTTCGTCGCGCTTGGTGAGCGCATCCAGGCTCTTGCGCACCATCTCTTCGGCCAGCGTGGCCATCTGCGGGATGTCGATGAGCGGCTTTACCGGCGGCTCTTGCATCAGCGAAATGGCACGCTGCGTGATGTTCACCGCCAGGTCCCCCATCCGTTCCAGATCGCCGTTGATCTTGATAACGGCGGTGAGGAACCGCATGTCGCGGGCCATCGGCTGATACAGCGCCAGCAGGCGAGTGGCGTACTCGTCGATCTCGATGTCCTTCTGATTGATGAGCGCCTCTTTCCACAGGACTTCTTTTGCGGCCTGCTCATCGCGGCGCACTAGCGCGTCGACGCTTTGGTGAATCGCCGATTCCACCAGGCCCGCCATCTCCAGCAGACGGCTTTGCATTTCGTCGAGTTCTTCTCTGAAGTGGATCAAGGGTAGCTCCTCAGCCGAAATCATTCGTCCTTCCTTGGTGTAGCGCATCACGGCAACCGCCGTGGGAATGGATCGCGTGCGGACGGATCAGCCGAACCGTCCAGTGATGTAATCTTCCGTTTCTCTTTTAGACGGGCGTTTGAAGATGATCTCGGTCTTGTCGAATTCGATCAAATTGCCCAACAGGAAAAATCCCGTGAACTCCGCCACACGGGCCGCTTGCTGCATGTTATGGGTGACGATCACCTGGGTACACTGGTCTTTGAGTGTGAACAGCAAATCCTCGATCTTGGAGGTGGCAATCGGATCCAGCGCCGAGCACGGCTCATCCAGCAGCAAAACTTCCGGATCCACGGCCAGAGCGCGCGCGATACACAAGCGCTGCTGCTGGCCGCCGGAAAGCCCATATGCCGATTGGTGCAGCTTGTCTTTTACTTCGTCCCACAGCGCGGCGCGCTTCAAGCTGTGTTCGACGATGTCGGGGAGCGACCGGCCGGCTTTCAGCCCGTTCACCTTGACGCCATAGGCGATGTTTTCGAAAATCGACTTGGGAAACGGATTGGGGCGTTGAAACACCATACCGACGCGCCGCCGCAGTTTGGTGACATCCACCTCCAGTACGTTCTGGCCGTCCAACAAGACCTGCCCTTCATAACGCGCATTCTTAACGGTCTCGTTGATGCGGTTCAAGGTGCGCAAGAACGTGGACTTCCCGCAACCGGACGGACCGATGAGCGCCGTGATCTTTTTTTCGGGTACTTCCAGGCTGATATCGTGGAGCGCGTGAAAATTGCCGTAGAAGAAGTTCAGATTCACGGCCTGTAGCTTGGGGCGGGCGGCTACTTCCGGCCTGACTTCTGGGGGCGCTGTGGGTGGTGCGGTAATGTCGCTCATTTTTGCAGATTCCGGCATGGCTCCCATATCTTTAGGTTACTACCCCCTTTGAGTGGACGCCCCGCGCGACAACACCCAGCGGGATGCGATATTGGCGATCAACACCAGCACCAGCAGCACCAGGCCTGCTGCCCAAGCCTCGCGATGCCAGTCATCATACGGGGAAACAGCGAGATAGTAAATCATGAAGGGCAGCGAGGCGGTGGGCT
Organism: Bryobacterales bacterium; assembly: GCA_963776805.1. Taxonomy (GTDB): domain Bacteria; phylum Acidobacteriota; class Terriglobia; order Bryobacterales; family Bryobacteraceae; genus Palsa-89. The sequence goes on along the minus strand of CAVZOD010000023.1, from coordinate 707,586 downwards.
CGTTCAGAGTTTTGGACCAGAATTGGTTGTTGAAGCTCGTAAACAGCAAAGGCGCGGTCTCTCCGGCGATGCGCGCCACGCCCAGGATCATGCCCGTCAAGATACCCTGTTTCGCCGCGGGTACGATCACCGAGATGATGGTGCGGGTCTTGCTTGCGCCCAAGGCGAGCGAACCTTCGCGCAATGAATTAGGAACGCCACGCAAGAATTGCTCGGTGGCGCGCAAGCCAATGGGGATCATCATCAAACTTAGTGCAAACCCGCCAGCCCAAGCCGAAAAATGATGCATGGGAACAACGACGACAGTCCAGGCAAAGATGCCTATGACGATGGATGGCACACCGTTGAGCAGATCCGCAGTGTACCGGATCAGCATCGGCACAGTTTTTCCGCCGAATTCGGCCAGGTAGATGCCGCCCAGGAAACCCACCGGAATGCCGATGGCCGCCGCGATCACGATCAATACGGCGCTGCCGACGATAGCGTTCGCCAACCCTCCGCCCATCTCGCCCGCGGACAACGGCAGTTTGGTGAAGAAGTCCCAATTCAGCGAGCGCCATCCGTTATAAACCAGAAAACCCAGGATCAGGAAGAGAATCGATGATGTGATTACAGTGCAGACACCAGTGAGCGTCAGCATCAAATTGTTCAAAAAGTTGCGCCGCTTCATCTGGTCCATTAGCTCTGTTTCGATCCTCTCTGCGTGGTGGCGATGATCAGCAACTGTGCGCCCGCATTCAGCACCATGGTGAGTGCGAACAGCACCAACGCGAGCTCAATCAGAGAACTGAGATAGACGTCGCCCGTGGCTTCCGTAAATTCATTGGCGATAATCGAGGCGATGGTGTAGCCGGGTGACAGCAGAGAAGTATGGATGGCGGTGTCGTTGCCAATCACCATCGTGACGGCCATGGTCTCACCCAACGCACGGGCCAGAGCGAGGATAACGGATCCAATAATTCCAAGACGCGCGAAAGGGACCACCACCTGCCAGGTGGATTCCCATTTCGTTGCGCCCAGCGCAAGCGCGGCTTCGCGTTGTTCGCGCGGAACCGAAAGCAACGCTTCGCGCGAAATGGAAATAATGAACGGAAACGTCATGATGGCCAGGATGATCCCCGCGGTGAGATAGCCGACTCCGTAGGCGGGGCCCGTGAACAACGGCATAAAACCGAGCGTGTGCTTGAGGAACGGCTCGATGGTTTGGCGCATGACGGGGACTAGAGTAAAGATCGCCAGCAGGCCGAGGATCACGCTCGGCACGGCAGCCAAGAGTTCCACCAAAAACGTCAAAGTGTTGGAAACCCTCGGTGGGGCCAGTTCCGAAAGAAAGATCGCGGCGCCTACTCCCAATGGGACCGAAATCAAGAGCGCGAGGAAGGACGTTACTACCGTCCCGTAGATGAAGGGCAGTGCGCCGAATTTCACAGCGACGGGATCCCACGCTGTTCCCGTCAGAAAGCCGAAGCCGAACTTTGCGCGCGAAGGACCGGAATGGATCCAGAGCTCGTAGACCAGGAAAACGGTGACCAGAAAAACACTGGCGGCAAAGAGGAACGTGACGAGGTGGGCGATCTGATCCCCGTCACGCCAGAAGTTGATCAGTTTCCGCGGTTGCGACTGCGGAGGAGCGGTGGCTACGGCTGTTCCCATTCCGGACTTCTTACTTTATCAAAGCGATCTGTTTCATTTCTTTGGCGACTACCGGCTTGGGCAGAGGAGCGTAGCTCATTCCTTCGGCGTAGCCCTGTCCGCTGGTCAACATCCACGTGAGGAACCCGGTGATGGCCATCTTCTTGGTTGCGTTGTCGATCTTCTCGGGAATCAGCATCCAGGTGAAGCTGGAGATGGGGTAAGTGCCCTTGCCGGGAGCGTCCGTGACGGAGACGCGGAAGTCGGCTGGCATGTTCGTGGACGCGCCAGCGGCAGCTTCGGAGACAGAGGCGAAATCCGCTTTCACGAAATTGCCGGCGGCGTTCTTCACTGAACCGTACTCCATTTTGTTCTGGACCGCGTAGATCAATTCCACGTAACCGATGGCGCCGGGTGTTTGCTTCACCAGTCCAGCGACGCCTTCGTTCCCCTTGCCGCCCAATCCTACCGGCCAACTCACGGAAGTGTTGGCGCCCACTTTCGATTTCCACGCGGGGCTGACCTTGGAAAGATAATCCGTCCACACAAAGGTAGTGCCGCTGCCATCCGAGCGATGGACCACCGTGATGTCGTCGTTGGGAAGATTCACGCCTGGATTGTCGTTCTTCAGCGCCGCATCGTTCCATTTGTTAATAGTCCCGAGATAAATTCCGGCCAGGGTGGCGCCCGAGAATTTCAGCGACCCTACGCCTCGAATGTTATAAGTCGGCACCACGCCGCCGAGCACGGTTGGAAAATGCAGCACTTTGTACTTCGTGATTTTCGAAAGTTGTTCATTGGTCATCGGCATATCGGACGCGCCGAAGTCCACCGTGCCTTCGGTGAGCTGGCGAATGCCGCCGCCCGATCCGATGGACTGGTAGTTGATCTGGACATCGGAGTGCATTTTATGAAATTCTTCAAACCACTTTTGATAAATGGGGGCGGGGAACGTGGCGCCCGCCGCGTTAATGGTCTCAGCCCTGATTATTGAGGGGGCCGCTAGGGACGCGGCGGCCGTGAGAAGCACAATCCAAAGCATCTGTTTTTTCATGAATCGAATCCTTTCTTCGAAGGGAGCGGCTCTTGCCACCCCCCTCTTTGTTTATGGACGCTCTAGAAAGCCGGAATGCTGCCCGGCAGCGTATAGCGGATATCGAAGTAGATCGTGTTGTCGTGCGTCTGATCCGGGCTGCCGGCGGCAATGTACCACGGGTTGCGCGTCGCATATTCATACTGTCCGATCAGGTTGATCGCGCCGTAACGCGGGCTCCCCCAAACGGTCTCGTTGAAGCCGAAGGTGAGTTCCTGGATCGCCTTGTTCTGGCTGTTCGCAGAACCGACGTAACCGTAACCAACATACTTACCGTTGGTATCGATCTGAACATTCTTGGGAATGTAGATGCCGCCGTAATAGCCGAACCACAGGAACTTGCCTGTGCGGGCTTCAAAACCATCCACCGTACCGCCGGAATGCATCAGGCTGATTCCGCCGTTGGCGGTAAGCACCAGATCCGGAGCCTGTCCGAAGAGATAACGGCCGTCGCCATCGCTCCAGAAGTTCGTGGTAATCAGGCGGAGGCCCTTCAAGATCTCGCCGTTCATACCGAATAAGACGCCGCCGCCCGCCTTGGAGGTGTACTGGGCGCTGGTCAGATTGCTCGGGTTGTTGAGAATCTTGAAGGTGCTCACGACGCCGCCCACTTCGGCGTGGAAGCGTGAGCTGGGATCCCAGGCGAGCTTGGAGATGAAATCGGGCGTCAGCTGCGGGGCCGTGTTATATATGTTGGCCTGATCCAACTGTGTTCCGGCCAGGCTGGTGAGCGATGCCGGCAATGTAATGGCGCCGCCGCCGGAGTAGCCGCCGATGTACGCATCCGGGTTTTCGGCCGAGAAGCCCCACACCAACTGATCGTTGAAGTGATAAAGCACGCGGAAGCCGGGTTGGCGAGTCCAAGTCAAGCCCGCCATGTAATTCACGTCGAAGACTTGCGAGTAGAACAAATCGCCCGGCAGCGGAGAGATTCCCCTGCGATTCGGCGTTAGCATGCTCCAGCTTTGTCCAGCCAGAAATTCCCAGCCGTTCTTTCTCACATCCACCCAGTAAAGACGGATGCGGGGGACGACGGCGCCGTTGGTCACCGTCATGTTGGTCGCGCCGCTGGTGCCCAGAAAATCGAACTCATTGTATCCGATGAAATGAGCGCCCTTCCAGTTCCCGTCCGCGCGGAATCCGAGGCGGCTGTTCTGTATGCTGAAGTGATCTTCAGAGGTCCTGCCGGCGACCGTATTGTTGTACGGAATGCTCCCAAAATTGCTTCCGATGCCTGACCCGGCATCTTTGTCACGCCACACGAACGTGGCATCCATGAAGCCGACGGGCGCAATGCAAACACTCCCCAGCCGCAAATAAGGCGGCACGGAATTGGTGTCGAGAGGAGCTTCGCAAGGATTAGCGGAACTCCCGGACGATTGCCCCTGGCTCACGACCGGTGCAACGGCGGGCGCAATCGAGGGAATGATCGGCGTGGTGCTCGCCACATCCCCGAGCGCCTTGCTGCGCGGCAACGCAAAACTGTCCTGGCTGTCGCGTGCCGCCGCGGCGCTCGCCGTCTTTTCGATGAGTTTTTTCTCTTCCTCAATAGCTGACTTCAACGCATCAATCTGCTTTTGCTGCGCGGCCAGTTGCGCCTTCAACGTGGCGACATCGTTGTCTTCTGTTTGTGGAGCAGCCGGCGCGGCCGGTGCCGCTACCTGTCCAAACAACGACGTGCCTAACAGAATCGCGGAGCACAGAGTCACACTTCCTAGCGTTTTAGCTTTCATCTTCTCCATCCCAGATTGGGTTTTTCAAGATTTTTTGTTCCAAAACGAGGCGGCGAAGTTCATCGCCGTCTTACGGAGGATAGCCCCGGTGCGTTAGCGAAAAATGACGGTTGGGTTAAAATCGCGTTACAGCGAATGTTACGCGGTTGGAAGTTCGATAGTGAATTCGGAACCTTCACCCAGCCTGCTGTGTACCTGTATGGTTCCGCCCATCTGTTCGACGGCGTGTTTGACAATCGACAGTCCCAGGCCCGTCCCACCCATGGCGCGCGATCGAGCCTTGTCGGCGCGATAGAAGCGCTCAAAGATACGCGGCAAATCTTCGGACGGAATACCAATGCCGGTATCGCCGATCAGGATGCGCACCTTGCCGTTGTTGCGCCGCATTTCCACTTGCACTTCGCCGTTAGGGCGATTGAACTTTACGGCGTTATCCAACAAATTGACGAAAACCTGCTCCAGCCGCAGCTCATAACCGACCACTTTCAAATCGTCCAGCTTTTCGCACAACAGCCGCACGCCTTGTACGCGTGCCGTTGACTCCACGGTGCGCAGAGCAGCCTCAATCGCGGCGCGGATCGAAACCGGCTGCGGCGGCGCCGTGCGGGCGGTGGATTCGAGTTCGGAAAGCGACAGCAGATCGGAAGCGATATTGCTCAGCCGCGTGGCCTGCGCCAGAATGATTTCCACGAAGCGCCGGTTGTTCTCCGTATCTTCGAGCGCGCCATCGAGCAAGGTTTCCGCGTAACCGCGGATGGCTGCCAGCGGCGTCCGCAATTCGTGCGAGACGTTGGCCACGAAATCCTTGCGGACGCGCTCCAGGCGCTCCAGTTGCGTGACGTCATGCAGAATCGCGAGCGCTCCCCGGGCCGCTGGCGCTCCCAAAGGACCGGCCAGCACTTCGAAGGAACGCGCGCCGGCGCCGGGCAAAGTCAGCCGCTGTTCCACGCGCTCGCCGGTCGAGATCACGGTGGTCATGATCTGGCGCAGCCCCGGATCGCGCACCAGCTCCAGCAGCGGCATGCCGGGAACCACGGGCAGGCGGGCGTCCACGGTACGCGCGAACGAATAATTGCAGAACGTGACACGCAGATCCTTGTCGACGGCCAGTACGCCTTCCACCATGCTGGCCAGAATCGCCTCGCGGCGCGCGCCCTCCAGCTTCAGACTTTCCACCAGTTCGCGGATGCGCGGCGCGGTGCGCTGGAGCGAGCGCGCCAGCAGGCCCAGGTCGTCGTCACCGGCCGGCAGCGTCTGTTCGAAGACCGGCGGATCGAGCAGTCGTTCGGCGTAAGCCCGGATCTGAGATACACGGCGGGAAAAGGTTCGGATGAAAAGACCTGCCAGCCCGCCCGCCAGCAGCAACACGGCCAGCGTGACTCCCAGCAGCGGACGCCATAGCTCGGCGCTGTGCCGCGCCACGTACAGGTCCATGCCGAGCAGCGAAGCCGCAAGCAGTGCAAAACCGCTCCACAGGAATCTACGAATAATACGGCCGCTCACGGAATCTGGTGACAGTATACTCGTTCCCAGGTGGTTCACCAAACGTTAACGCGCCCGTCCCTCAATAGCGCCGCAATTCGCCGGAGCTTGCTGCAGTGGTATCGGGCGAACCAGCGCGACTTGCCGTGGCGCCGCACGCAGGATCCCTATAGGATCTGGATCTCCGAAATCATGCTGCAGCAGACTCGCGTCGCGGCGGTGATTCCTTATTACGAGCGCTTCCTCGCTTTATTTCCGAATCCTCCCGCGCTCGCCTCCGCCCCCGAGCAAGACGTGCTCGCGGCTTGGGCCGGATTGGGATATTACAGCCGCGCGCGCAACTTGCAGAAGGCCGCGCGCGTCATGGTCCAGTTGCGCCAGTTTCCGCGTGATTATGCCGCACTGCGCGCATTGCCGGGCATCGGCGATTACACCGCGGCCGCGGTGGCCAGCATCGCGTTCGGCAAGCCCCACGCGGTGCTGGATGGAAATGTTCTGCGGGTGCTGAGCCGCCTGCTGGCCGAGCCCGGCGACATCAAGTCGGATGCAGTGCGCAAGAAACTGCGGGCACTCGCCGAAACATTGTTGGATCCGAAGCGGCCGGGCGAATTCAATCAAGCGCTCATGGAGTTGGGCGCCACCGTCTGTGTGCCGAAGCAGCCGCTGTGCGGCACTTGCCCCGTCCGCGTGCACTGCCAGGCGCGCCAGCAGGGCGTCGAACATCAGTTGCCCTTGAATGGCGTGCGTCCTAGTGCGAGCCGCCAGGAGAAACACTTACTGGTGATCGAAAAGGGGAATAAAATTCTGCTGTGGCAGCGTCCGCCCGACAGCCGGCGGCTAGCCGGATTCTGGGAACTTCCCGAGCGCGCCCAAGTACCCAGCGCGATGGTTCAGGAATCGGCCGGCGAATTTCGCCACACCATCGTCCAAACTATTTACTTGGTCAGGGTCTATCGCGCTTCAGTCCGATCTCACCCCGATGGGCTGAAATGGCTGGCAGAGAGCAGTTTGGCGGACATCCCGGTCAGTACTACTGCTAAGAAAGCATTGGCACTTATAAAAAGTTATGAGTAAGATAACTAGTACGTAACATTTTTTAGTACCAATAGTCTTATTGGTAATGAAACGCCTCGCAATCTTCGTACTGCTTGCGTCGGCGCCGGCAGCGGTTTTCGGCGAGAGCGCAACCCCGAGCATCGGCTACACGGGAGCACCGGCCGATCACGGCGGCCAGAGTTGCATTACCTGCCACACTGGCGCTGCTGTGAACGATCCGTCCGGGTCGCTGCAGGTGATAGCAAGTAACTACAGCCCCCTGGGTCAACAATTAATTCGCATTATCGTGCAGAACAGCCACGCGGATCGCTGGGGTTTTCAGATGACCATTCGATCCCAGAACAGCCCGGCAGCATCGGCTGGCACGTTTTCGCTGGCGCCTAATCCTGGGCCGGTTCAAATTGTTTGCGACAACGGCACGCAATATGGATCGTCCACGGGCTGCACCACTCCATTGCGATATTATGCGGAGCACCTGATGGCCCCGCGTGGCGCGGAAGGCGCGGCCTATGAATTTGATGTGAGCTGGACCCCGCCCGAGCAAGAGGTCGGCAGGGTTGAGGTTTACGTTGCCGCAGTGGCTGCCAATGGCGACGATCTGCCGACGGGCGATTACGTGTATACGTCTGCAACGGTTCTTCAGGATGTCGGCGTCTGCAATGACACCGTAATCCCAACGCTCAACAGTGCCGTGAACGGCGCCACTTTCCTGCCGCCGTTTTCCTCGCTGTCGATGGTGAGTTTGCTGGGTACTAACTTCTATCTTCAAGGCTATACGCGCACCGCCGGTCCAGGGGACTATGTGAATAATGCGTTCCCCACCGAGTTGGGCTGCATCTCCATTCAAGCTGACGGGCCTGGATTGACGAATCCGGTCCTCTTGCCCCTGGCTTACGTGGATCCAACCCAGATCAACGCGCAAATGCCGGAATTCACCGGGACGGGCCCGGTCACTCTCACCGTAATTGCCAATCCTGGCGAGACGAATGAGTTGCGCAGCACGGTCTCGACGCTTACGGCGCTCCAGAATTTTGCGCCTTCGTTCTTCGTATTCCCGAACTCGAAGAGCGTCGCAGCCGAAGAGGCAGCAACGGGCGCCATTGTGGCCAACCCGAGCGTGGTGGCGGGGGCATCGCCCGCCAAACCCGGCGATATTGTTTCTCTTTTTGGTACCGGCTTCGGAGACACCAACCCTTCGCTTCAAGCGGGAGCGCTGGCCACTGGAATTGCAACGTTGACGAATCAACAAATCACGGTCACGATCGGCGGCACTACGCTCGCCTCGTCGGACGTTCTCTATGCCGGCCTGTCGCCTGGCTCCATCGACGGGCTCTATCAATTTAATGTGCAAATTCCGGCTGATGCTCCGAGCGGCGACGTTCCGGTGACCATCTCCATCGGCGGCGTCCAGACGCAAGCCGGAGCCACCATTCCCATCCAGTAAGCGTGGCTTCCAGTGCGGACCAATCGATCCGGTGTACCATAGCAGTTTAGCTCGATGCGGTTCATGCTCGATGCGGTTCATGAAAGACCTGTTCGAGGTTCTCACACCCGGCAGCAAAGATTGGATCCTTGCCAACTCAATTGATCCGAGCCGTTTGCCCGCGCACATCGCAATCATTATGGACGGCAACGGCCGCTGGGCCCGCCGCCGCAATCTGCCGCGCGTGGCGGGACACAAAGCCGGCATGGAACCCGTGCGCAATACGGTGGAGACGTGTACCCGGCTGGGCATCCAGGCGCTGACGCTCTACGCGTTCTCGGCGGAAAACTGGAAGCGGCCGCGCCCGGAAGTGGACATGCTCTGGCGCTTGCTGCGCCTGTATCTGAGCCGTGAGCTGCCCGACTTGCTGCGCAACGGAATTCGCTTCACCTGCATGGGACGCATGGATCAGCTTCCCGCGCCGGTGCGGCAAGAGCTGGACACCGCCATCGAAGCCACCGCTCAAAACACCGGCATGCGGCTGAACGTCGCCATCAACTATAGCGGCCGGGCCGAGTTGGTGGACGCGCTCAATGCCATTGTCGAAGACGCGCGGACCGCAGGGCGGCTGCGCGATTTGCGCATCGATGAACAGGCCATCGCCTCGCGGCTCTACACTGCCGGCCTTCCCGATCCCGACCTTTTGATCCGGACTTCCGGCGAAATGCGCATCAGCAATTTCCTGCTCTGGCAGATCGCCTACGCCGAGCTGTACGTTACGGAAACGTTGTGGCCCGACTTTCGGCGCGCCGATCTGCTGCACGCTATTCTGGACTACCAGAAGCGCGATCGCCGTTTCGGCGGCCTGGGGCACGCCGCACCCACTGACAGCGGCTGGGTAGAAGTGGCGGGCTCGCTCGCCCGATGAAGCGCGTCCTCACGGCGCTGCTCCTCATTCCGTTCTTCTGTTACATCGTGCTGTGGGCGCCGAAGTGGGCGTTCCTGGTGACGGTGGCGGCCGTTGCGGTGCTCTGTTTTCGCGAATATAGTGAGCTGGCGGCACTGCACGGAGTCGCCAAACCGGGCCTGTTTGGGTACGTGGCCGGATTGTTGTTGCTGTTGCTGCCCAGCAAAGATAGCGCATTCGTCGTTCTGATTGCGATTCTCGCGATGTCGCTCGCGCTGCGGGCGCGACAGATGGCGCAAGCCCTGCCGGATGCGGCGGCGCTGCTGCTCGGAGTGGCTTATGTTTTCGGCTCGCTGCGCTGCGGTGTCGAATTGCGCGCCATCAGCCCGTATTGGCTCTTCTTCGCATTGTCGCTCAACTGGGCGGGCGATATCGCCGCTCTCTATGTGGGGCGAATGTTCGGCCGGCACAAACTCGCGCCCACCGTCAGCCCGGCGAAATCCTGGGAAGGTTCCATCGGTTCCACCGTCGCATCCGTGATCTACGGCGCAATCTATTTTCCGCGGCTGCTGCCCGCGGCGCCGCTGGCGGAAGCTTTGGGGCTGACGGTGCTCGCAAACGTCGCGGGACAATTGGGCGATCTTTGCGAATCGGCCATCAAGCGCGGCGCGGGCGTGAAGGACAGCGGAAATCTGCTGCCCGGCCACGGCGGCTGGCTCGATCGCGTGGATAGCAGCCTGTTCGCCCTGCCTGTGGTCTATTTGGTGGTTAGCAATTTCGGCTGGTGAGCGGCCGCGGAGCGTACGGCCGACACGCACGTCCCCAAAGTCTAGATGTCACAACGCAGGGGATCTCTAGATCTCGCTCCGAGAGCGATTCGCAACGTCCGATCGCCTGCAGCTTCATCTGGGAAACTCGTCCCACACTGATGGCCATCGAGATCTGTGGGCGTTGGCCACAATCTTGGGCCTGAATCTCCAGTTCAGCCAATTGCACGAGAAGCTAGCGTAAAATAAACTGGTTGCCAGCCTTCAGCTACGGTAGGATACCTCCGGATGGACGCGTGATCCAAATTTCCGCCGGTAACGCGAACAACTTTGAAACAAGAAGGGATGATATGACCGTTCTACGAAAGATCCTTGGGACAAGTCTTGCGATAGCAGTCGCTCTGACGATCAGCGCGCCGTCCTCGGCCATTGCACAAGCACCTACGACAGCGCCGGCACAAGGCGGTGGAGGCGCGCCAGGCGGCGGCCGCCGAGGTCGAGGCGCTCCGCCATACACTCCAGCACCCGGTGCGAAGGACCTGAAAGCAGTCCTTTTCAACTGGGGCTGGTATATGGGCATGCTCCGAAGCAGCGAGGAACGAGACCTGATGATGTCGCTCGAATACCAGGGCAAGGGCACCATGCAAGTGGATGGGCAGCCCTGCAATGTGACGAAGTATCGAACCAGCATTAGCTACCAGACGTCAGGCGAGCGGATTCAGTACACGGGCACTCTGCCCAATGGCCAGGCGTGCTCCAATGTCGAAGTCCTCAGTGGGGCGTATGCCTGGGACGAAGACATTCCTGGTGCCGAACTGGTCCCCGGTAAAGGCAAGGCGACGCCGATGCCCGCGACTGTGGAGGAACGGATGATTCGCCTGTGGGCAGGTCCGCAGGGCGCGTTCAAGGGCGCGATGGCTGGGATAAGCGATCCACCGGAAATGGCCCCCAGGCCGCAACGGGTACCTGCCGGCGTCTCGATGGCCGGGAAAACCTCCGTCGCGTGGGAAGGCAATACGCCCGTCGTGACGTTCCCGATTCCGGGCGTCCCCAGTGCAATCGCCACCGCCACACTCGACGCGAAGTTCATGCCCGAACGCGTAGTGGTGAAAAATGGCGCCAACACCTACGAGTTCACTTACAGCGATTATAAAGACTGGAACAATCAGCTGAACCCAGCCGAGGCGTTTTACGCGGGCAGGATGACAGAACGCAAAAACGGCGCCGTCGTCCGCGACATTACAACGACGGTGACGGAAACGGCACAGATGTATGTCGTGATGCCGGTTCCGGCGAGCATCAAGGCGGCGATCCAGCCAACCAATCAGCCTCCCAACTGGACTCTGAATGTCGACGCAAAGCCGGCGACGCAGACCGAAGCCGTCGCAACCCCGCGGCTGGCCAATGGTCATCCGGATATGACGGGAGTCTGGAGTGGTCCCCCTCTTCAAATCACAGGTAGTGGGAACCGCCGATGCGGTCCAACGCAGGTGAAGGGCGGGGGAATCAGCCCCGACACCGGCTGCCAAACCGGACAAGACAACTTCTGGGTGGATTATGAGTGGATCTCTCCCTCGCGGTTTGGGCCGAGTCATCCCATGTACAAACCCGAGTTCTGGGACAAGGTTGAGGAACTGGATCAGTGGACGAACAAGGACGATCCAATCATGACGTGCCAGCCGATGGGGGTTCCACGGGAGGGCCCGCCCCGCCGCATCTTCCAAACGGCAAACGACATTACCTTGCTCTATACCACGAGCGATTACGGAGGCGGAAACAGGGAATTTCGCGTGATTCCAACCGACGGCCGCAAGCATGATGCAAAGAAGGCGATCGAGGCGACGTATATGGGATATAGCGTGGGCCACTGGGAGGGCGACACGCTGGTGCTCGACTCCATCTCGTTTGTCGATACGACGTGGTTGGGACGGGGAGGCCTCTTCCATTCCGAGAACATGCACATCGTGGAGAAATTCACGCGTAAGGGCGATGAAATCCTTTACGAAGTCACCGTCGAAGACCCCGACGTGCTCTTGGAACCGTGGGTGATGCAGCCGCGAACGCTTCGGCTCAACGGAGCTGCCGACGCCGGAATTGTGCCGGAGCGTGCGTTTTGCGAAGTCTACGAAACGGGTCACATCGTGACGCAGGCGAGACACTAACCGGCCTTTAGGAAGAAAAACTCCAGCCCGTTTTGGGTCACTCTGGAACGGGCTTTTTGTTGCGCGCGAGACAGAGAGCTACTCGGAAAGAGCCAGGTTCCGGATATGCGCTGGTAAACGCCGTCCGAAGAAATCAACACGTCGGGCTGGGCTCCGAGGTTCGAGCTGCGATAGATCTGGCACGACGACGCCCGCCGTGATGGTGAGTTACCAAGCGACCGCGAGAGCATCGAATTGCAACTCCGAGAATGACCCCGAATTCCGTCCAGCGTCACATCGGCTGAGCTGGTGTTTTGTCGACCAACACAACGAACCAGTCAACGCCCACACGCGAGAGCTCACGGGCGAATGTAGATCGCCAGGCACCTCTATATGCCCAATTTGCTCCGCTTGGCGGTGCGTCCACTGCTGGCCACACAGTTGTGTACCTTCGGCTAGAACGGACATCACCGGTGAAAAGCTTCAGAAGCGATACTTCAGCGCGAACTGAAGGTTTCGTGCGCCAAGCGAACTATTGATCACGCCAGTCGGGATGCTGGCGGTGTAAGTGGGGTCTGTACCGTACTTCGTAGGATCGATTCCGCCGCCGGGATACACGTCGGTGGAGTATCCGTTTACCGCGAAGATCGGGCTGTTCAACGAATTGATCGCATCGAAAATGAACTCCAGAGATTGGCGCTCGGTGATCGCGAAGGTTTTGGTCAGCCTCATATCGACCTGCTTGATTCCGGGGCCGCGCTCGGTGGAAATTCCGCAGGTTCCGAGTTGGCCCGGCCCTGGAATGGACATGGTCAGGGGATTGAACCACACATAACCGCCACCGGCGAAATCCTTATACGGCGTCTCTTGAGACGGCTCGTTGCAGTCCGGACGCGGCTGGAAGTAAGCGCCCGTGGGATCGTAGCCGAACTGGATCATCGAAATGGGGAATCCGCCGTGCACGGTCACGATGGTGTGGTACTGCCAGCCGCCGAAAACCGCGTTCACAAATTTGTTCGAATTATTTCCAAACTGGCGCCCGCGCCCGAAAGGCAGGTCGTAATCGAGATAACCGGTGAAGGCGTTGGTGATGTCGGCGTCGCAGTAGCCGTAATCCAGGCCTCGCACGTTGTAGACGTAGGATTGGAACGCGACGTCGGCCGTGGTTTGAGCGACGGCGGCATTACCGTAGCGGCCGTAGTAGCCCTGATTGTCCGTCAGGCATTTTCCCCACGTATAGTTGAACTGGAACGCAAGCCCATGCGAGACCTGTTCACGCACCAGGGTCTGCAAGCCATCGTAGTTCTGCACGGCTGTGGAACTATTGAGTCTCTGTTGTCCCGTGCCGTCGAATTTCAGAGTGGGATTTCCGGAGAGGTACGGTCCCGGCTCGCTGTAAGGGCCGCCGGCCGGTGGGTTGGGAGTCAGGATATTTTGCCCCATGTCGTAAATAGCTGCCAGATGGTCGCTATGCTGGCCGACATAGCCCGCCTGCACGATCAGCGAATGGGTCAGCTCGCGCTGGACCGTGAAATTCCATTGGTTGGAAACGGCGGGACGATAGTTCGGATCGGTAGCGTGAAGGCGGACGCCGGCGAAGCACGCCGCGGGAGCGGAGGTGACGTTCTGCACCGTGCAAGTTCCCGTGGAGCCGAGCGCGGCAAAGCCCTGATCGAGTGTGATCTGATTGGCGGGAATCGCGCCGGCGGTGTTGGTGGCGCCCCATTGGCCCACCAGATCCGTGTTCCAAGGCGCGTTAGTGGCCAGGCGATTGTATTCGCCGGTGCCTTCCTGAAAGCTGGTGCGCCCGAAGGCCGCGCGAATCACCGTCTTTTCATCGGGCGTCCACGCCAGGCCGACGCGCGGGAGGAAATTGGCGATCCCGTTGTACTGGTTGTAAAGCGCGCGGCTGTTGCCGTCCACCCCCGCGAGTTCGATCTGCCCGGTGTATTCGCCGAAGTTGGTCATGCGGTTGTCCACTTCGTAGATAGGCGTGAAGAGCTGCCAGCGAAGGCCGTAGTTGAACGTCAAATGCGAATTGATGCGCCAGTCATCCTGCACAAAAGCGCCCAGCGCCTCGTTACGCTGGCCCACTGTGCCGGAATATCCTTTGCCGTAGCCCATATAAGACGGCAGGCCGAGGAAAAAGTCGGCGATCGAGTTGCCCGTGTAGCTTCCGCTGAAGCTAATCTGCCCGGCCGCGCCGTCGCTGGTGGTGGCGGGAACGTAGTTGTTGCGATAGCGGTTGGCGGAAAATCCGAAACGGATGCTGTGCTTGTTGTGCGTCCAGGTGGCGGCGTCGGAATACTGAATCGAGGTCTGATGGAAGATTTCCGGTGCGTCCGCGGTGCCAAACGCAAATGGCCCGTTCAGCGCGCCGCCGATTGCGGTGTTGGCGAACGAGAGGCCTGGAAGATATTGCGTTGGCTGTCCCGCAATGATGCCGGCGCCCGCGCTTGTGGCCAGCGATTGCGTATTGGCGTCGGCGGGGAAATAGTTCATGCCGATGCGCGCGTCGTTCACCAGAGTGGGGCCGAATACGTGTGTCCAGTCCAGCACCGCTTGCTGCAACGGGAAAATGTTGCTGCCGTCGCCGCTGTATAGCAGCGCCTGGCTGTTGACGGTCGGATTCACGACGTGCTGCTGCGAATAGCGCGCCATGATGCGATCCTTGTCGTTCGGCATCCAATCCACTTTCATGTCGCCCTGGTCGCCGTGCGTGTAGGTGCCCACGCTATTGCTCAAGTTGTTGACGGTCCCGTTGGCTTGTCCGGGCAGATTCGGGGTAGGCAGCAAGGAGGCAATCTTGAGCGCCGTCGCGCTGATCCCGGTGATGCAGGGGTCCACGCCCATGGTTTGTCCGGCGCCGCAAATCGCGGCATTATTCAAATTCGAAGGCATCGCGATTCGATTGCCGTTCTTGTCTACAGCGCCGGGGTAGTACAGTGTGAGTCCCAGATCTGTCAGGTTGCCCGTCTTCTCGGCTGAGGTGAACGTGGTTTTGGCCTCGTCGGTGGCCGGAAGGTCGAAGCGCGTTCCCTCATAATCCGCGAAGAAGAACAGCTTATTCTTCTTGATGGGACCGCCGAGAGCTCCCCCGAAGTCATTCCAACGCTGGCGCGGCGTGGGAAGGCCGTTGAAGTTGTTGGACCACTCGTTCGCGTTAAAAAAATCGTTGCGCAAATATTCGTAGGCGGCCCCGTGGAATTGGTTGGTACCGGACTTCAGGTTGACGTTGATGACGCCGCCCAGGAATTGGCCGAATTCGGTGCTGGGATTATTGGTAATCACCTGGAATTCCTGAATGGCTTCGATACTGGGAGAATAAGCAACATTGTCGTCAACGAATTCCATGTTCTCCATGCCGTCTAGCAGATAATAGTTCGCCTGTTCGCGGCTGCCGTTGATATTCGGCCGCGCGGCATTGAACGTTTTCAGGCCCGTATTGAACGAGGCCGGGCTGATGGTCACCGCGCCGGGGACCAGCAGCGTGAGCTGGTTGTAGTTGCCGGTCTCGAGCGGGAGATTGGCGATGGACGAAGCCTCCATCACTGTGCCCACCTCGGTGGTCTGCGTCTGCAACGGCGGCGCGGACTCGGTGACTTGCAAGGTTTGCGACACCTGGCCGATGGCCATCGCAACGTCAATCGTGGCCGTCTGGTTGAGCTGCAGGGCGATCCCGCCGCGCACGGAGGTCTGGAATCCGTTCGCCTCCACCCGCAACTCATAAGTGCTGATGGGAAGCTGCGGGAAGCTGTAGATGCCGTCGGCGTTGGTCTGGGCCTTCAGGCTGGTGCCGCGCTCGGTATCGGTCAGCGTGACTGCCGCTCCCGCCACCGCCGCGCCGGAAGGATCCTTCACCGTGCCGGTGATCGTCCCGGTGGCCTGCTGCGCGCGAACCAGCGCGGGAAGCGCCAGCGCCGCCAGTAACATGGATACCACGCAGAAAATTCGTCGCAATTCGGCTGTTCTCATATGGTCCTCTTTCAGGTTTCCAGCTTTTTCGGCTCTTGTCTTTTCCATTCTTCTCGCTTGGGCTCCCGGCAATCGTGAACCCCGCTTTCCATATTGTCCAGTTCACAACGGTTGCAGCCGCGTTACACCCACGTTCGTTACGTTGCGAACGGTCCTGCTTTCAATCACTTGTTCCCGTGTCCCGCGCGTGCGTGCGCCGCGCCTTCGAGTAATATCCGCACCGGCCGGACAGCCGCCAATCTCACTTCCGCCACCGGCTTTTCCAAATCGGCGAGCGTGGCTTGCTGCCGCGCGATCCAACCATCCGGTGGCGTCTGGCTGGCGCGGAGATATTCCAAAACCTGCAATCCCACTGATCCTAAAATTGAAAGATTCTTCGACAACCCGGCAAGTTCATTGGGCCCTTCAAAACGTGCATCGTTTTCGGACCAGGCGGTGAAGGCCGCGCGCAGCTCCGCCATGGCGGGCGTGGATCCGCGCGGAACAGCGACAACCGCTCGGGCGGCAAGCTCCAGCGTCCGCACCGGTTCGCTCTCTGGCCGGACGGCGTCGACAAATCGATTCAAGGGCACCGGGCTCGAATAGTGGCGTGCATCGCGGCGCCCTGCAATGCCGAGCGCCTCGGAAGCGTCCGCCAGAACACGCAACACATCGGCCGAGCGCTCGCCCGCGATCCGTTCCAACATGGGCTCATAATTGACACGATGCCGCAATCCAACCCAATCGAGCATGCGGCTCACCGGTTCCAGGCGCGCGTACATGGAATCGACGCCGGTGACCGAGGCGGGCGACCACAGGCGCTCCGCGATGGCCGCCGTGGCCGGCCACACTCGAGAGTCGATTGTTTCGGGATCCACATATTCGGACCACATGCAGGCTTCGCCGCCCAGAAGTTTGGCCTTCTGCTCGGCACTCAACTTGCCTGCCGCTTCTCCCATAGGATCGATCGCGTAATGCGCACTGGCCGGCTCCAAATGATCGAGATAGTAACCGAACGAAAGAACGCCGCGATATCCCGCGCGCGCGGCGTCGGCAAGAGACGCCTGGCCGCGCCAGGATTGCAGAACCGTTTCGTGGCTCAAGCCGGCGTCGAACACTTCATCCCAGCCGATCATGATCTTGCCGTGCTTCGCCAGAATCTTTTCGACATGGCGATTGAAATAAGACTGGATGGCCGGCGCATCTTTCAAACCGTTTCGTGCGGCCCAGGCCTGGATGGCGGCTGACTTGTTCCATTGTGTGGGGTCGACCTCATCGCCGCCAATGTGAAAATAAGGATCGGGAAACAGCGCCGCCATCTCGCTGAGAAACTGGTCCAGAAATTCGTACGTCTGTGCGCGTGACGGGTCCATTGTAGGCTCGAAAACGCCCCATTTGCGCTCGATCTGATAAGGCCCGGGAACGCTTGCCAGCTCGGGGTACCCGACGAACCAGCTGGTGGTGTGGCCGGGCATGTCGAACTCGGGGATCACGCGAATGCCGCGATCGCGCGCGTATTCGATCACGCGGCGCACTTCCGCCTGCGTGTAAAAGTGGCCATCGGAGCCAAGGCCCTGCAGTTTCGGGAAGCGGCGGCTTTCGACGCGAAAGCCCTGGTCGTCGGAGAGATGCCAGTGGAACACGTTCAGCTTTACCGCCGCCATGGCGTCCAGGTTGCGCAGAATCACGTCCACTGGCATCCAGTGGCGCGAAACATCCAGCATCAGGCCGCGCCAGGAGAAGCGCGGTGCGTCTTCGATGCGGACGGCGCGCGCCTCAAAGCCGCCGGGAGCCAAATCAATCCATTCGGCGAATGTTTCTATGCCGCGCAGCGCGCCGGTGACTGTGGCGGAAGTTATTTTGGCGCCCTGCGGCAATACATCCAAGCGATACGACTCATTTTCGCCGAGCGTGGGATACCGCGGGCCCGCGGCGCGGCATTCGATGACGAGCGCAGTCTTGCCGCCACGAATGGCAATGCCGGTCTGGCGCGAGAGCCGTTCGACCAGCCGCGCCATCGCGCGATCAAGACGCGCGTCGGAATAGCCGGGTGATTCCACGGCAAAACTAGCATCAATCTTTAGCGCGCCAGCCGCCGGCGTCACCGTCGACGGCAAGGGCATTAATGCGGCAGAGGCGTGGCCCATAGCCAAGAGCCAAATAGCCAACCTCATTGGCTGACGGCCCCCCACCCGCGACGCGACAAATCGAACCAGATCACCGCTCCGCCCGCCGCTCCCAACGCGAGCAGCCACAGCCCCAAAGCAGTTTCGCCCAGGAGCAGCTTGCCGGTGCCGAACAGCGCGCCGTAGATCAATACGCAGCCCGAAATCCAATCGATGGCGTCCCACCATCCGCCGCCCGCGCTTATGACCTCCGGCGCCATTTCACTCACCGGCCGCCATCCCGTGCGCCACGGCCGGACGCGGCGATAAAAGCTGACCAAAGTGTCCTTGGATTCCGGGGCCGTGAGAAACGTGACCGCGAGCCAGACCACGGTGGTGATGGCGACCGTCAGAATCATGATCCACGCGAAGTCGAGCGGCTTGTCGGTGTCCAAACCCCAGGCCAGCTGCAGCACGAGCGATGTTGCCGCGGCAGTGATCATGGCCGAGATTTCGCTCCAGGCATTGATGCGCCACCAGTACCAGCGCAGCAGCAGCACCAAACCCGTACCCGCGCCGGTGGCCAGCAGCATTTTCCAGGCGCCCGAGATCGAGCCCAGGTAGAACGTCACGACGGCGGATACGATGGTCAGCAGCACCGTGGTCCAGCGCGAAACCCAGACATAGTGCCTATCGGTTTCCGTCTTGCGCACGAAACGGCGATAAAAGTCGTTCACCACGTAGCTGGCGCCCCAGTTTAATTGCGTCGCGATGGTGGACATGTAGGCAGCGGCGAACGCCGCCAGCATCACGCCGCGCAGCGCGGGCGGAAGATACGCGATCATCACGCGCACATAGCCCGACTCGGGATCCTGCAATCCGGGAAAAACTACCAGCGACACCAGCGCGACCAGGATCCACGGCCAGGGACGCAGCGCGTAATTGGCGACGTTGAACCACAGCGTCGCGAGCAGCGAATTCTTCTCGTCCTTGGACGAAAACATGCGCTGCGCGATGTATCCTCCGCCGCCGGGTTCGGCGCCCGGATACCAGCTCGCCCACCAGTTGAGCGAGATGTAGACCAGGAACGTCATCATCGGCATCCAGGGCGAAGCCAGATCCGGAATAAAGCTGAGGACCGATCCCGCGTGCGCGCCGCGGGCGCGATCGATCACAGCCAGCTTCATCTTGAGCGCGTCCATTCCACCGACTGCGTGCACCGCCGCGACGGCGAGCACCGTCACCATGGTCATCTTGACCACGAACTGCAACATGTCCGTCACCAGCACGCCCCATAATCCCGACAGCGCCGAGATCATGGAAGTGATCGCGATCAGGCCCAATACAATGGCCAGCGCTCCGGCGCGAGTAACGCCGAGCGAAAGCATCAGGATCTTGACCATCGCCAGGTTCACCCAACCCAGCACGATACAGTTGATGGGCACGCCCAGGTACAGAGCGCGGAAGCCCCGCAGAAAGGCCGCCGGACGGCCCGAATAGCGGATCTCGGTGAACTCAATGTCGGTCATCACTCCGCTGCGCCGCCACAGCCGGGCATAGAAGAAAACGGTCAGCATTCCTCCGGCGACGAAGCTCCACCACAGCCAGTTGCCCGCGATCCCGCCGCGCGCCACCATTCCGGTGACAGCCAGCGGAGTATCCGCGGCGAACGTGGTAGCCACCATCGACGTTCCGGCCAGCCACCACGGGACATTTCGCCCGGAGAGGAAAAACTCATCGACGCTTTTGCCCGCGCGCGCCCGATAGTAAAATCCCACCGCCGCGTTCGCCACGAAATACAGCGCAATCCAGAACCAATCGAGCCAAGTGAGAGCCATCACATGGTCCGTGTGATCTTGTTCAGCGTGCGGGGCAAATCGGGATTCAGTCCCTTCAGCGCCGCCAGGTGTCCCGCGAACAGTTGCGCCGGCACAATGTAAGGAATGGGCGTGTAGAGATCCTCCTGGGCCGTCGACGTTCCGAATGTGCGCGGCCCAGGCGGGGCCGGAATTTCGATTACGCGCGCGGCTTTATGGTGCGCCTCCCGGTTGCGCGAATCGGTAATGATGAGCGTTTCCGCTTTCAACTCCTGCAGACGGTCGAGGACAGAAGCCATGGACGGCCATGTGACGCCCGCTGGTGCGAACAAAAACACGGGAAAGGCGCGCTCCACCAGCGCGATGGGACCGTGCATCAGGTCGGCCGCCGAGAATCGTTCGGCGACTACGTAGCAGGTCTCCATCAGCTTGAGTCCGAATTCCAGCGCGTTGGCATAATTCAACCCGCGGCCCACCGTGACGGCGCGCGTCATGAAGAAATAGCGCTCCACCAGCGCTTCGATGTCTTCTTCCAGCCTGAGAACGCCGTGCACCCAGTCCGGAATGTTGCGGAGCTGCTCCAGATCGATATCGCCGTTCAGCGCGTACGCGACCAGGTAAAGCCCCAGAAGCTGGCAGGCATAGGTCTTGGTGGCCGCGATGCTGATTTCCGCGCCGGCTTCGATGAGCAAGGTGAATTCAACGATACCGGCCATGGCGCTGGAGGCGTCGTTCGTGATTCCGATGGTAATGGCGCCCTGGCGGCGGGCGTCTTCGAGGACCGCATTCGTATCGGTAGACTCCCCGGATTGCGAAACGCCGATCACCACCACATCGTTCAGTTCCACGGGGGAGCCGTACAGTGTCAGGATTGACGGCGCTGCCAGCGATACCGGAATGCGTGTAGTTATCTCGATCAGGTATCGGCCGAACTGCGCCGCATTGTCGGAGGTTCCCCGGGCCACCAGAACGATCAGACGCGGCAGCCGCTTGCTGAAGTGCGCGCGCAGCTTTTCGGCGCTGGCAATGCTGCCCGCGAGCGTCCGGCTCAAGGCCTGCGGCTGATCCCTGACTTCTTCCAGCATCTTCGGCATAGCATTCAACGGGGAAAGATTTCCTCCAATTCCTCGCCCGAGACCTGACGGCCGTATTGCGATAACTCGAAGGCCTCCGCATGGCGCACTCTCGCCGCTAGGTCTGCTCGGTATCGACGCACGAGCGCCGAACGCGTATCCACACTCGGTTCGCGCGTCCAGACAGCATCGAGCCATTTGCGCCGCTCATCTGCCGTTTCGGGTACTGCTTGTCCCGCAACCCAGGGCAGCCATTCGTAAACCTGCGATGCATGCGCGTCCAACGCGTCCAGCTTCCTCTCCCATACCTCATCGACGTCCACTGCGATGTCGGCCCGAAACGGAACCGGCACTCGAAAGGCGTCTTCTAAGCAGAAAAACACCGGACTTCGCCGCAGAGCCACCGTGTCGGGGCAGAGGTGCGGGACGTTCACCAGGTACGAGGAATCCTGGACTAGTTGGCTGGTATAGCGATGGTCAGGATGGTAATCCCAAGGGCGATGCGTGATGACGACGTCGGCGTGCCACTGGCGGATCCGGCGGATCACTTCGTTTCGCGCGGCCAGGGTGGGCTCAAGCTGACCATCGCGATTGCAAAGGACCTCGGTGGCAGCGATGCCCAGGCGTCGCGCTGCTTCCTCGGCTTCCCCCCGGCGGCGAGCCACCAGTTCGGAACCGGGATACAAGTGATGTCCAGCTTCGCCGTTCGTCACGGAAACGAACTTTACCGCATCGCCCCGCGCCGCCATCTTCGCCGCAGTACCGCCAAACTCCAGTTCGCAATCGTCGGGGTGCGCACCGATACAGAGAACCCTCACCGCTAAATCCTGAGGCTGCGGCCCATTTCTGTCCAGTTCGCAACGGTTGCAGGCTCTGTTATGCCGGTTCGCTACCAGATCGAACATACTTGTTTTGAATTTGTTGCGTGTTACAATCGAATCCAGTTTTGACAGGGGGGTTCAGGATGACCCAAGGAGGTGCTCCGGGGGCGTCCGAGCAGAATCATCGTGTGCCAGAGGAGTCGGTTCGCCAGGAGCTGAGCCGGGTTCTCGCGAGTCATGAGTTCCACTCGAGCAAACGCAGCCAGGATTTCATCCGCTACGTTGTGGAGCATGCCTTAACTGGCCGCGCCGACATGCTCAAGGAGCGGACCATCGGGATCGATGTGTTCGGCCGCTCCACCAGTTACGAGCCTAGCGACGATGCTACGGTTCGAGTAAAGGCGGGCGAGGTTCGCCGCCGGCTGGGTCTCTATTATGCGGGGCAAGGCGCCAGCGACCCTGTGCGGATTGAACTCCCGGCCGGCACCTACGCGCCCGAATTTCGCTGGATCGAGGTTCCCGCGCCGGTTGCCCCGTCACCGGAAACGCTTCCGGGGGAGCCAACCGCTCGGAAAACGACGCGAGCCGGCCGCTTCGCATGGGTGCCGCTCGGAATAGGCTTGGCCACTGTGGCACTTGCGGCCATTGGCTGGTTATTTGTCCGCGGCCGGCCGGCGCATTCGGCGTTGGATGAATTCTGGTCCCCGGTTCTGAACGGAAGCGCGCCGGTGTCGTTGTGCGCGGCTTACGTGCCTGTGTACGGATTGAATCGCAATGCATCCGATCCCAACCGGCCTGAGGATTTCGTTCTGCTTACGGATCAGTTCGTAGGCGGTGGCGATCTGCTGGCGACCGCGCGTCTTTCGGCCATGCTGACGCGCTTGAAGCATCCCTACACGTTGCGCATCGGCAACGACGTCTCGTTCGGGGACTTGCGCTCCGCGCCCGCCATTCTGGTGGGATACTCCTACACGCGCTGGAAAGAGATCAGCAGTGACTTGCGCTACTTTATCGACGTGTCGAAAGATCGCGTAGGCATCACCGACAACGGCAGGCCGACCCCCTGGACGATCGCCAATCTTCCCGCCGACCGGCGAACCAACGAGGATTACGCCATCGTCTCGCGCGTGTTTCATCCGGATACGCACGCGATGCTCGTGGAAGTCGCGGGCATCACACAGTACGGAACCGACGCCGCGGCGGAGTTGGTGACGAATGCCGACTTACTGGCGGAGGCCGTTCACGCCGCGCCGGCAGGCTGGCAGACGAAAAATATGCAGCTAGTTCTTCACGTGAAGGTGATTGCCGGCACGGCGAGTTCGCCCAAAATAGTGGGCGCATATTATTGGTGAACTATAGCGCCGAGCTGACTTCCGAGCAGAACGTCGCGATCATTTACTTGACGGATCGCGCTTCGAGCGTCGAAGTGTCCATCTTGCCTTCGCTCGGCAACCGCGTGTACCGCATGAAGGTCCATGGCGAAGATATTCTCTATTACCCGCCCGGCGACCTTTCCGGTCACGTGAAGAATCCGGTGCTGGGCGGGATTCCTTTCCTTGCGCCATGGGCGGACCTTCTGGACGAACAAGCCTTTTGGGCTAACGGCACCCGATACGGCTTTAACATGGAGCTCGGCAATGTGCTCGGCGCGAGACCGATTCACGGCCTGCTCGCCCACTCGCCCTTCTGGCAAGCGATGAAGGTGAATGCGGACCGGGATTGCGCGAGCGTCACCAGCCGCCTCGAATTCTGGAAATATCCAGACCTGATGGCGCAATGGCCGTTTGCCCATGAATACGAAATTGAGCACCGGTTGTCCGATGGCGTGCTGGAAGTGGCCACTCACATTAAGAACTTGAGCGTGGAGCCGATGCCGGTGGCGGCCGGGTTTCATCCTTATTTTCAGATTCCAGGTGTCGCACGGGAGGAATGGACCGCGCATCTGCCTGCGCGTGTCCACGTGATCGCCGGCGAGCATCAAATTCCGACCGGTGAAATGCGGCCGCTCGACATCCCCAATCCGCTGCCACTCGGCGGGTGGACTTTGGACGACGGATTCACGGACTTGGAGCACGACGCCGATGGCCGCGCGCGTTTCTCGATTGAAGGGCAGGGCCGGGCGATCGAGATTTCGTTTGGGCCGAAATATCGCGCTGCGACAATCTATGTGCCCTCGCCTCCACCCGAGGGGAACGCGAAATTTATCTGCATTGAGCCGCTGGCAGCGATTATCAGTGGTATCAATCTGGCGCACCGAGGCAGATATACCGATTTGCAACACGTGCCGCCGGGCGACGTGTGGAGCGAGAATTTCTGGGTAGGAGCCGGCGGCTTCGGCCCAAAGTTGTAGCGCGCAATCGGGCGCCGCCGCGAAGAGTTGGAAGCTGCAGTTCAGACGTTGCACCAGGACTGCCCGCTCGCGCAGTGCAGCAGAAGCTCATTTGAATCGCTGCCTTCGGCCACGGCAACTTGTGCAACACTTCCGCGCCAAGCAGTCTGATGGGCGGGACCTGCTCGATGCTGTGGATGATCTTGTGGGATGGCGGTCCACGTGGCCGATGTCGCGGGACATGGAATTCAGGCGGGAGTTTTTATGGGAATGGTCAGCAGCGTCCGGAGGGCCTTGCTAAGACCGGGCCGTTGGCCAAGTTGCCTGGCGATCTTAACCGCATCGTCTTCGAGGTCAAGACCACGCCAGAGTGACGGCAAGGTTGAGTATTCGCTCACTGACAGTGGACCGATCCTGCACTACAGGACTCAGTCGAGACAGTGCCGCTAGGGCTGTTTGGGAACGCGACGTTTCAAAGCGGTTTCGTCGAAATTGAGCCCGGGGGAGATCCTTGCGTTGACCTTTAGCGGAAGTGCCTCTAGCGCCACACCTCCAGTAGAAATCGGCAGAGCGGGCAATGTCTGTGGCCGCAATCTCGACATAGCAGATTTTCCGTTTCCGAACGTAGGAGGCATGCAATTCCCCGGCTGCGCCCGCCTATCTTCCCAGCGCAGGCTTGGTGCTGATCAGATGTTGCAGGTCCTTGTTGTTCTCGTCGCACGAGTATTCGAGCAGCATCGGCAAGCCCGGCGTCTGCTTCAGCGGCTTGATGACTCGATGATTGTTCCACGGGGTGGAGTACATCACCGGATCGTCCACTGTGAAATCGAGGATTAACGAATCGGGCGCTGTGCGCTGGAGCCGCTCCACCACGTGGAGCTGGTCCGAATGCTGATGCCCCGCCGTATCGAGCCACGTCCACGGCGCACCCATCAGCCCGGTCGTGTCGATCACGAAGGTATCGCCGTCCCACCAGCCCACCGAATCCCCCATCAGGCTCGGCGGAAGGTCCGCGGGATGGGGGCGGTGATCGGTCGGAATCACGCGCCACAGCTTCATATACTCGAACGCCATCACCACGAAATCCTTGGTCTGGATGATTTGCATCGGGTACGGCGAATCCATGATGCGCGGCACCCCGGGATAGAGACAGCGCGCCGTTGGATCGTCCTTCGAATCGTGGTCGCGGTACGCGGCCAGCCCCGCCGGAGTGTAGGGAACCGCCGCTTCCAGCTCCTTGGTCCGAGCCATGTTGGGGAAATACGGGAGATTCCAGTAGCCCGAGAAATCGGGCTTGCCGTCGGGCATGCGCGGAATGTTGCTGGCGGCTGCGGACTCGGCCGCCTCGGTGGAGGTGGCGGCCGCCGCGCGGACCTGGGCAACAGCCGGCGCGGCAAACAGGATGGCGCTTGCCAGGGCGGCCGCGGCCCCGGCAATCCGGCTCGAACTCAGCTCTTGCATGCGTAAACTCCCCATTCATCTTGCCATGCGGTACCGCACGCGACAACCGGAAGCAGCTTTGTCTGATCGCCTCAATCCCAACCATCCCTTGCGTCTTTGCCTTTGAAATGATTCCAACATAACGGGACGCGAAATTTACGGCGGAGTAGGATTTAGTTGCATTAACTGAAATTTCATGGCGATGTAATACACGCGTGTCGCTCGGCGAGTTAGTATCCTTGCTGAGGTTTTCATATGAAGGCGAACAACTTGGTGCTCGCTGTAACGGCGGCGGCGCTCGCATCGTGGACGCAAGCAAGAGCGGCTGATGCAAGCAGCGCAGGCTCCGGGAAGATCAAGCACGTTCTGCTATTGAGCATTGATGGTATGCATGCGGTGGATTTCGCCAATTGCGCGCATGGCATTGAGGGTATCAATGGCGGGAATGGCTATTGCCCGAACATGGCAGCCCTTAGCCAAACCGCGATCAACTATGTGGCTACCGCATCGTCTATGCCATCAGACTCCTTCCCCGGACTTGCGGCCCTGGTTACCGGCGGCTCGCCGAAGACAACCGGCGTCTACTACGATGTCGCGTATGACCGGGCGCTGGACGCGCCAACCATAACGACCGGCACCGGCTTGGCCGGAGGGACATGCACTCCGCACGCAGCGCCCACCGGAACCACCACCGACAACGACCAAGGCATTGATTTGGACGATACCAAACTGAATGGAGGCGCACCGGGCGCGAGCCTCACCGATGGAGGCGTCGCATCGATTGATCCGAAGAAGCTGGTGCGCAATCCGGCCGCCGGTTGCGCGCCCGTGTATCCTTGGAACTTCGTCCGGACGAACACAATATTCAGCGTGGTGCATGCGGCTGGCGGATACACCGCTTGGATCGATAAGCATCCGTCCTATTCGTTCGTGGCGGGCCCGGGCGGGACGGGCTTGGACGACTACTATTCGCCTGAGGTGGACTCGGCCGTGGTGCCGTTGCCCGGTGTAACCACCGCGGAAGGCGCTTCGTGCGCAACAATTCGCGATCCGGCGGCGGAACTCAGCTCGTGGACCAACAGCTTCCTAAACATCCAATGCTACGACGCGCTGAAAGTGAACGCGCTGCTGAACGAAATCGCGGGCAAGACTCATATGGGTGCGCCCGCCCACGTACCTGCCGTCTTCGGCATGAATTTCCAGGCAGTGTACTTTGGACAGAGCCTGAACGAACCGGCCGTGGGAGCGGGCGGGTACCAGAATGCAGCAGCCTTGCCCAGCACGGAATTGCTGAGTGAGATCGAGTTTGTAGACAGCTCGATCGGAGACATCGTCAAGGCGCTGAAAGCCGCAGGCCTCTATGACAATACCTTGCTCATCATTACGGCCAAGCATGGGGAGTCACCGATCGACCCGGCTCGGTATGTGGCGAACGGCGCCAATACGCCGGCAACTTTGCTAGGAACTGCCATCCCGTACTCGGAGTCGCCGCTGAACTCAACAGGTATCGGCGCAACGGAAGATGACGTGTCTGTCCTGTGGCTGAAGCCTGGCGCGAGCGTCACCTCGGCCGTGGAGCTGCTCGAAGCGAATGCGACAGCCCTCGGGTTAGGGGAGATCTACTATGGCCCGACGCTGGCGCTGAACTACAATGCAGGCGGTCTCGGTTCAGGCCTGGATTCGCGCTCTCCGGACATTATCGTAACGCCCAACATCGGCGTGACGTATTCGGGGAGCACAACCATGATCGGTGATCACGGCGGCTTTGGGCACGACGATACGAACGTGATGCTGCTGGTAGCCAACCCCAGCTTCACGGCACAGACGGTGGCGGCCACCACGCGAACCGCACAGGTAGCGCCCACGATTATCGAAGCGCTGGGGCTGGACCCGCAGGCGCTGGACGCGGTACAGGAAGAAGGCACTGACGTGCTGCCGGAGGTTTGGGCGCAGCTGGCAAAGTAGTCGGCAGTAGGGCAACATGCTGCACCGGGGCCCCGCCTCCGCGTGGTACGCGGGAAAAGACGTTCCTTGGGCGCCTGCCACCGACGGGCTGCGCAACATCACGGGTGTCGTGATAGCTTTTCCGCGCCGCTCCGTGCTCCATTCTGAACCGTCGAGCGCGGAGGATGCGGCCGGCCATCGAGCCAGCCCCGCGACGCAGCCCGGCGGGAACCTAACCCGCCTTTCTCACAGGTAGTTCAGCGCAGACCGAAAAGGGCGGACAGAAGAGGTCCTGCGATGCACGAACTGACGAGGGACAAGTAACAGTGGTCGTGCGAGCGAGTGTAGCGAACAATTCGGCTGTCCAGTGGGTAGCGGAGGGTGCCTCTGATAGCCATGTGAACGCACTGCTCCCAAACCGGCCGCGCCAGTTAGATGAAACTCTCAAGAGGGAGGTCTCGGTGTGGGCAGGTCAGGAGCGCAAGTTCGCCCAGACCTGTTGATACAGGCCTTGCCAGCCGATAACTAGAGGCCATCGAAACCCAGACCTTGCGCACCGTGACCCGGATCTGCGCGCCGATCTTGAGCAGCTTGGTACGGATGGTGGACACCTGCGCTTGCGCCAACTCGGTGGCTTGCAGTCCCAGCCGCCGCAATCCGCTGACCAGCACATAGGCCATCGTCGACAGATAGAGGCGCATTTGATTGGCTCGCATGGTCTCGGTACTGACCCGATCGGCAAATAAGCTGAACTGTTCCTTGATGCGGTTCTCCATGTCGCCGCGAGCGCAGTAGAGTTTTTCATACAGCACTTGCGCCGTCCACTCCGCACCGCTGAGCGAGGTCACCACGAAACGCGGGTTCTCTTTCCCGTCGATGTGCTCGGCCTTGGCGACCACACGCCGCTTCCGGTCCCAGCCACTCTGCTTGGTCTTTCTGGTCTGATAGTCAAACTCGGCAAAGACCCGCGCTGGTTGGCCGGTCCGGTTCCACTGCTGGGTCGCTTCATACATCTCGGCCCCGATGATCTTCCGCAGCCGCTGATTCCGCGCCAGTCCGAAGACAAAGTCCACGCCATGGTTCTCGCACCAGCTCATCAGCTCGTTGCGGCAGAATCCGGAATCCCCGCGCAGAATGATTTTCACCTTCGGCCAGGCCGCGTGAATCTGCGCCACGATTCTTTGTATCTCCGCCAGACAGCCGAAGGCGGCGTCATGATTGGATTCCCGCAGGCGCGCGCACAGCACGTGTTCTCCGCAAAAGACGTAGAGCGGCAGATAGCAATATTCGTCGTAGTAACCGTGGAAGAACCGTCCCTCCTGGTGGCCGTGCAACGGCAGGTCGGTGGTATCCACGTCCACAACGATCTCCTCGGGAGCCGTCTGGTGCGACTCCAAGAACACCTGCACCAGCAACTCATCCAGCGCCTCTTTCCAGAACGTGATCTTCTTGTACCGGTCCCTGGCGCCCGCGCCCAGTTCCATGCGGTTCAACGTGCTCTTTCCAGCCAGCGGCGCCGCCAGATCCTCGCGTCCCGCCAGAATTCCGAACACCGGATCGTTCCGTAGTTGATCGTGATCGTTCAGGTCTTCATAGCCCAACGCCAGGCCGTATACTCGCTGCGAGAGCATTTCCAGAATGGAGTGTTTCACCAGATCCGGATCCCGCCCATCCAGCAAACACTGCGCCACACGCGGCAGCAGATTCAGTCGCCGGTCGGTCTGACGCAACAGGAAGGCGCCACCGTCGGAACTGATCCTGCCCCCATCGAACCGCGCCACCACCTCCCGTCTTCCGCACGCTTCAAATCCGAAGCCTGATTGGTTACACTCTGTCATAGCGAAGGCCGTCCTTTCTTTGGCTCTAACTCTGTCTGGAAACTCAGTTATGCCATGAAGGACGGCTTTTTGCTATAGGGTCTGTGAGAAATGCGGGCTAAGCAGCTCTTAGTCTGCGCCCGGGCGACCACCTCTCGCTCAAACAAGGCCCTCGCTCCCACAGAGCCGCTCCCACAGAGCCGGCGCCGGCGGAGAAGGTTGGGTGTATAATCGCTCGGTACGGAAAGCGAAAACGGAAATTTCAGTGTGTGCTTTTACGCGGTGGAGCGCCAAGCAAGCCGATAGAGGAGTGTAGCCATGTGTACAATTACCGTCACCGTCGCCACCGCAGCCAGTGGAGGTGATATTTTCATTTCGGACGCGACCGTTACTTGGAATGACGGAGGCGGCCATCACAGCCTTCCTGCAAACGCTGAAGGGGCAGTCACCATCGAACTGACGGGCGTATCCACGGCCCTAATCACTGCGACCGCCCCGGGATTTGACGGTAGGGGGGTCACTGGTACATGCGACGAGCCGCTCTTGATCCAACTGTCCGAGACTGGCAGCGGCGGCGGCAATGCGTCTGGGAAGGCCCCGGGATCTCCTTACGGTATTCAGGGGCAATGGATCAATAATTATAGTCAGTTGACTGTGCTTTTTTTTGACGGCCCATACACGAGCAGCATATCGTGTCAACTAAATCTTGACGGCGAGGCAATATACACTTCACCCCAGTTGGCGCGGATTAGTAGCTCGGCGCTTGGGACGCCCGATAGCGTAGGGCTCGAGATCTCAGATGTAAAGGCCGGTCCGTATTCATTTTCAGTCACTGCGTACAATCCCTACGGTTCTAGCAAATCATCCGCAGCAATACCCTCCCCGCCCCCGCCAGGACCTTTCAGCGATTTCCAAGCGGTGTGGGACTCCGCGTATACGTCCGTGACTCTAACATGGAGCCAAGGATCAGGATCTATAAACACGACGCTTCAACTCGGGCGTTATGCCGGCCACTACTCGGCATCTTCGACTGCGCAGGAGACTGTCAATAAACCCTCCTCGCCTCACACGGACACCCCTCCTAACATCTCCAGCAGTTCGCCGGCTTACCAGTACCGTCTTGTCGCCGCAAATTCCATCGGCCAGAGTTCGGCGTTGTCGAATGTTTTGAGCCCGCCGCAAGCTCCCCCAGCCCCGGCAAACGTGGTCGCCAAATGGTCCGTCGACTACACCCAGGCCACCGTTACCTGGGATGCCGCCGATCACGCAGATACTTACGAAGTGCTTCTCTTCAGAACCACTCTCATCGATGGCCCCACCCAGTTGGAAGATCACACAGGT
This sequence comes from Bryobacterales bacterium, assembly GCA_963776805.1. GTDB lineage: Bacteria > Acidobacteriota > Terriglobia > Bryobacterales > Bryobacteraceae > Palsa-89. Next base: position 676,711 of record CAVZOD010000023.1, on the reverse strand, counting down.
ATCGTTGTCACGAGGTTCCAGGAACCATTAGCAGGACAAGCTGGTATCTGGTACCAATATCAGGTCATCGGCCATAACAGGTTCGGCAGTAACAGTTCAGCATTGTCGAACGCACTGTCGGTGCAAGGATCGGAGACTTCACCTCCGTCCTCACTACCACCGTCGGCTGGGTCACCGCCGACTGGGCCAACTCATCCTGTGATTCCAACTCATCCGGCTGGGTCCTAACGAGCCGGTTAGACACGCCCGAGCGCGGGGTCCGACGCCCAGGAGGTCGAAGTAACTGCCAGAGACGATCTCGGCGCGCCTCCGGCCGAGAGATTGACTAGGGTCTCGGCGCGGAAGAGCACGCCATCGAAGAAGCGGGTTTGTCGCCGCGCCATTGTCAAGACTGCGAACTACGACTGCGAACTACGAATGTCGGCGCAAAGTGATTTGAGCTTGCCTTCTTCGCAGCGGCTCTTGCAGGACGGCACAAAAACCCCGCGGGCCGAGCCTAAGGAATAGCAAGTGGCCTACTCTCCCAGTCGGCAGCCGTTGCACTCGGTCGAGAATCTAGGCACCGGTCCCCACCAGGTCTACTGCGTCGCTCAAGCCGGCCACCGCCATCGCGCTTGCAAAACTTGCACCACAATAACTCCCGCTTGTCGATTCTTGTCCTTCAGAAAACTTCATCGAGGCCAGTCGGCCAAGGTGAACGGGCTGATGGAGCATCTGCTGGGCGGAAGGATTTCGATACGGTATTTTCCGTCGCGGCTGAAATGTAGCATTGCGGCGGGCCCGCTCGCCATCGGGATGAGAGGTGGCAAAACGGCAAATTTCTTCCAGTGCGTCTCATCGCTTCAGGACCTCATCGGCATGGCAGGGCGTGGCGCATCCGTGACACCCGCCGTTTCAGTTCGCACCGCGATGGCCCAGATGAAGCCGAACGGCTCGCGGCCGACGGCGGTCACGAGCCGCGGTTTGTTTTTTGGACTCGCTGCGAATGTTCCAGTGGCGCTGGAGCGACTCGAATTCCAGCGCTGATGCGGTGCCGCTACCTCATGCAGGAGATCTCTCCACCAGTCTTCGACTTAACCCTTTAGGGTGACGAGTCCACCCATCGCCGGATCCGAAAAGCTGTCTTGTCCGGATTCAACGTGCCCGGCCAGCCGATACTTGAAACTCGGATCTTCAGAGACCGTGATGATGAGGTCGTACCAACCGAAGAAGGGATCCAGCGACACCTGACCGTCGAACGTCCCGTTGGGTCGCAGAGTCTGTCCTGTCAGGTTGCCGGCGTAGGCATTCATTACACTAACTTCGGCCAGAGTGGAGGCGAGATTCGTGATTAGGCAGTTGAGTGAGCCCAGGCCCTGCGTTCCGTATGTGGACAAAACATTAAGAATAGCGGCGCCGGAGCCGACGCTGCCATTAAAGTAACGCACAAAGCCGTTGGGGCCGTAAACCGAGAGGTTGTACGACGACGAAACGATCCAAGAATCCGAGAGTTGCTGGAGAGGTCCCACCGTGTAAGTGCGCACCACATCCGAAGGATTTCCGGAACGTACCTGAAACACCACGGACGCCTGGCCTGTGTTGTCAAAAGTAAGGGTTATTGTGCTCTTTGAGGTATTCACCACCGCGTGAACGTTTAACTGGTAAGGCAGCGCACGAGCGAGCCGGATGCCTTTTTCCTGCGCCGGTACACCGACAGAAACGCTGCTCAGAGTGGGTTGGAAGGTGGTGACATTTCCTCCGGCCAGCTCATCAACCGGCGGCAGAAATCCGGCGGTGCTGGGCAAGGGCACTGGAAGTTGATTCGGATTGGCGAAGTTAAACACCGACGTCAGGTCGCCCGCCACCGCACGGCGCCATGGCGAGATATTGGCCTCCAAGACTCCGAAGCGTTTCTCGATGAACCGGATGGTCGATGTGTGATCAAAGACCTGGGAGTTGACGTAGCCTCCCTTGCTCCAGGGCGAGATCGCGAGAAATGGTACGCGTGTGCCGAGGCCGATTGGACCGTTGGGGGTGGATGTGGTGACGATCTCATTTTCGATGCTGACCGTCGAGGCGCCATAGGCGGGCGATGGCGGTGGTGTCGGCGGCAGGATGTGGTCGAAACTTCCGTCGCCCTCGTCATAATTTACGATGAAGACGGTCTTGCTGAACATTTCGGGATTCGACACCAGGATGTTGAAGACTTGCGAGATGTACCAGGCGCCATAATCGACCGGCCAGTCGGCGTGTTCGGTATAGCCTGCCGGCGCTACGATCCAGGAGACCTGCGGCAGTTTCCCGCTTTGCACGTCGCTTCGGAACTGGTCGAACAAGTGCTCGGCCCAGGCCAGCCAAGCTTGTGGAGAGGCCCCGCCGCTGGGGGTCAGGTTGGTGATTTCAGTGCCCGTACAGCCGTTTTGAAACAGTGGCGAGTTGGTCGGAGCGGTCAAGTACTGATTGAAGTAAAGGACCGAATTGTCGGTGAAGTTGCCGGCGAAGGAATTGCTTGTCCCGTCCCCGAAATCCGGGGCGAAGGTCGACCCGGCCAGGTCCTGATAAATTTTCCAGCTGACGCCGGCTGCGTCCAGAACCTCGGGGAATGTCTTCCAGACCCAGTAAGCATTGTTAACGCTGAGGCCGTTGTAGGTCGCCGGCCCTGCGCCCATACCGTCCGTTCCGCCGGCTCCCAAATAATTGACGTTGCCGATGCAGCCTGACCACATATACATACGATTGGGGTTGGTCGGCCCCAGGATGGAGCAATGGTAGGCATCCCCAACTGTGAAGGCATCCGCCAGAGCATAGTGGTAGGGAATGTCTTCGCGGGTCAGGTAAGACATCACCATCGGGCCATTGGTGACCGCCCAGCTGTCGTACTGACCGTTGTCCCAGCACTCGTGAGTGTTTTGCCAACTATGATTGGTGCCCGGGAGATAGGTGAGACCAGGACTGGCCGCCTGAGGATTTACCTGGAACGGCGGGATCACGTCCACACCATCCGCCGGACCTCCCACACTGCCCGGGGGCACTGCGAAACCGGCTGAAATATTCGAAGCGCCGGCGGGCTGCAAGAAGACCGAGGCCGGCGTAGAACCGTTGCCGCTCTGGAGCGGGAGATTGATGTCGATCGCGCGCGGATCGTTGAAACCTCGCACACCCCGCAGCGTGCCGAAATGGTGGTCGAACGGGCGGTTCTCCTGCATCAAGATAACGATATGCTGCACATCTTCAATGGTGCCGGTAACGTTGTGAGCCGGAATGGCCTGCGCTTTGGCGATGTTGGCCTGCAGCGCGCTCATGGCGGTGGCTCCGCCGATCAACTGCAGGAACATACGCCGATCGATCTTGCTCATAAGATTCTCCCCTTTGCTTTCTGATTGCGCGGCTTAGCGACGGCTATCGCACGATGCATCGCAGCCAGCCACGAGACTACGGCAGTACTGTCGCAGGACGATGACGCAATGGTGAATTGGTGATAAATCTCTTTTGAATCCCTTACAAAGAACCAAAGCTTGTCGTCCTTATAATCAAGTGCGATGCCAAGTCCGTCCGGATCTTCGCGGATCGAGCTCGAGGTGAGTCACATCCGTGATTTAAGCAAGCGTTTCCACCACTTCGAGGCGCTCGCGGCGGCGGAAGCATTGGCGGCTGCCGCGCCCGAGAACCGCGACCTCCTGTACCTGATCGCGGCCAACCAGCGCTGCCTCAACCGAATCCATGAAGCGCTGGAAACCTTGCAGCGGCTGGAGCAGCAGCATCCGCGGTTTAGTCTCTTGCACCAGGAGCGCGGCTATTGCCACGTAACGCTGCGAGACACGCGCCGGGCGATCGAATCGTTTGTGCGCGCCGTCAATCTCAACCCGGCGCTTGCGGCGAGCTGGACGCTGCTCGAACGTTTGTATGGAATGGCAGGGGACGTAAAGAATGCAGCGACGGCAGCCGCACAGCTCTCTGCCCTCCAACAACTTCCATCGGACATCGTACGAGCTGGAAGCCTTTTCTCCGATGGCGATCTGAATGCCGCCGAGAACGCCCTTCGAGCGTACCTGCGCAACGCCGGCGATCATGTCGAGGCCCTCCGGCTGCTGGCCCGAATCGAACAACAACGCAACGTGCTGGATGAAGCGGAAGCTTTACTGCAAGCGGCTGTGCAGCTCGAACCGAGTTACCGGGCTGCGCGTTTGGACTACGCGCATGTCCTCATTGACCGGCAAAAGTATCTGCGGGCGCGAAGTCCTCGATGGCCTGGTGAGACTCGAACCCGGCAACCGCGATTATCTGCCGCTGTACGCAGCCGCGTGTGCCGGCCTGGGACAGAATGAGCAAGTGATCGCGCTTTATCGCCAGTTGCTCGACGCGTCGCCGGACTCTCCCGAATGGCATGTAGCTCTCGGCCACGCGCTTAAAAGCGTCGGACAGCAGAATGAGGCTATTCAGTCCTACAAATCCGCGGCAGCAATCAGACCAGGCTTTGGTGACGCCTGCTGGAGCCTCGCAAATCTAAAGACCTATCGCTTTTCGCCGGACGAGATCGCAAAGATGCGCATTGAAGAAGGCGCGTTAGTGGCTGACGCAGTCGATCGTTACCATCTGTGCTTCGCGCTAGGTAAAGCATACGAAGACCAAAAAGAGTACGGAGAATCGTGGCAATTCTACCAGCGCGGCAACATGCTCAAGCGGGCCGAGAGTCGTTATCATCCGGAAGTCACCGACATCAACACTCGTAAACAGATCGAGGTGTGCACGGCCGAGTTTTTGGCTGCACGGGCGGGCGCCGGCGCACCTGACCCGGATCCGATTTTCATCGTTGGGCTGCCGCGCTCCGGATCGACTCTCGTTGAGCAGATCCTGGCTTCCCATTCGCAAGTCGAGGCGACACATGAATTGTTCGACGTTCCCCGGATTGTGCTCGAAATGACGGGACCTCCGGACGATCTGCACAATGCGCGCTATCCAGGTGTGCTTGCTGAACTTGCGCTTCAGGATTTCCGCCGGCTCGGTGAGCGCTACATCAACGATACACGGGCCTACCGTTCGGATCGGCCGTTCTTCCGGCCGTTCTTTGTTGATAAGATGCCGAACAACTTCCGCCACATTGGGCTCATCCACCTCATGCTGCCGAATGCCAAAATCATCGACGTGCGGCGCGAGCCGATGGCCTGCTGCTTTAGCAATCTGAAGCAACTGTTCGGCAGCGGCCAGGAGTTCACCTACAGCATCGAAGATATCGCTCGCTATTACCGCTCGTACCTCGACCTTATGCGACATTGGAACACGGTACTTCCGGGACAAATATTCAGAGTGCGGTATGAAGACATCGTGGAGGATCTCGATGCAAACGTACAACGCATCCTCAAGTACTGCGGCTTGGAGTTTGAACCGGCCTGCGTCGAGTTCTACAGGACCGGTCGCAGTGCCCGCACGGCGAGCTCAGAGCAGGTCCGCCAACCGATTTTCCGCGACGGCCTCCACCAGTGGCGAAACTTTGAGCGGTGGCTCGGCCCTCTGAAGGACGGTTTAGGCGATGCACTGATCCGCTACCGGGAATAAGCAGCGGCCAAGTCCAAAAGCTCCGCTCCCGAACGTGCTGACAGCTTCCATTCTGTCGAGATCGGTCGGCCTCAGGTGGTGGTAGAGGCGAGCACGGGGGTGACCGATCCGAACTCGATGTAGCGCGTATTTTGCGGCGTTGGCGGGCGAATGCCAAAGGGCAGGGAGGAGGGTGGGGCGTCGTTCGAGTTCTCGTTACCTTCGAGCGACTCGACCAACGACCCGGGAAACCGAAAAAGACCGGCGAGCTTGAATGCGGGTGTGGCCCGGTCCGACGGACGTCGAACGCACGGAGCCGATTCCCTCCAGGCCGTGGTTTTTCGAAAGCCGGCGGCCCTCCGATTCAACCGCATCCAGGTAGGGTTGGTAGATGCTTTTCTGCGCAATGTCGAATTGCGGGGGCGAGGGATAAATGGAATACCAGAAGCCGGACGCATCGCGCAGAAGGCCGCTGAAGTGATAGCAGATCAACGGCCGGCCATCCACGGAGAGCTTGCCCCAATTCCGCGTCAGAAGATGGCCGCCGATGTTCCAAGGCGCGAGGTTCACGCCGGGATGATTGAGAATGTGGACGCTCGAGTATCGATTGGGCCAGCCGTTCAAATACCCTTGATTCATGAAGCGGCCGTCAGGCTGCACCTCGGGATCGCACCATGCCATGCACTCCCTTTCCCAATCGGCAAGGCACTGACGCGCTGCCATTCCAGCGCGCCAATAGATCCATCCCGCGTTGTAGGTGCCGTAAATGGCAAGCGTCTGCGCTGAGGCGGGGAACCGATGCGGGGAGAGTCCAATCGCGGCCGTTCCGAGTTCCTCGTAGGCGGGCGACGGGTCGGCGAAGAAGCACATGTCCGCGTCGACGAAGGTTACCGAAGCGGGCCCGGGCGTGGATTCCAATACGAAGCGAACGAACGCCGGTTTGTGGGTGGCGTAGTAGGCCCAGGCAGTGCGCGATGCCCGCAACGCTGGGAGTTGCGGTTTTTGGGAGTGAAGCTCGCCTAGGCCGGTCACCTGGATCGAGGACGGGAAAAGGTCGCGCGCAACGCGCTCGCAGGATTCATCCAAGGCCAGGACCCGAATCGCCGCTCGAGGATCGAAGCGGAGCAGCGAGCGCAGCATGACGATCCCTTGCGCCAAATAGTGAGAATCGAAGTACGTACAGTAGGTACGCATCAAGGGCGCGATACCAAGGCGCGGGAAGCCGGCGTGGCGGCAGCGTCGATGGCGGCTGCAAGTCGATCCCGCTCGCGCGCCAGCGCGGACAGCGGCTGCGTGGCCCAATAGCGCAGCCGTTCCCGCAGGGCATGAACCGCAGGGCCGACCTGACACGGACCAATTCCGCGAAAGAACGATCGAGAGAGCCACGCTGAGCTTGCTCCCAGGCGTGGATACTGCGCGAAGATCAGGTCCGGCGCAATGGGCAGCGCCCGGTCATCCACTCGGGCCAGGCCGCCGAAACCAAATCTCATACCGGCTCCCTGGACGCACCGGGCCATCCTCTGCATGCGAGCTGAGACGACAATCTCAAAAGGATTCGCCAGCGCCAGGCTGAGATGCAGATCGTTCAAGCCCACCATGATTTCCCGCAAACCCGGAATGGACGCGATTTCGGAAATGCGTTCCGCCGCAGCGGCCGTCTCCACAAGCGGGATCACCTCCGCCCTTGCGCCGACGATTTGAACGAAGGCTGCCACCTCGGCCGGCCGGGCAAAATAGGGCAGCATCAGGAACTGCGCGTTGAGTTGGAGAGCGCGCTCGATTTCCTGCGCCGATTCTTCGTGCAGCGGATTCAAGCGGGCGAAAACGGCGGCATGCCGGACATTTGCGGCGACGACGGCTAGATCGTCCAGCTGATGTGCGGCAAATCGCGCCCGCGGCAGGTGACCTTGCCTCGCCAGCTTTCCAATTCGCTCGACATCAATGCCAATACGATCGACGCCCGCTTCGTCCGCGGCCCGGACCAGTTCCGGATCTGCCGTGATTGCGGTGAGAATGAACTCGCCAGGCATAACTTAGTCGAGCCGGAAGGGGAGCGCCTCTGAACCGGGGGGCAAGGTCCAGTCGTCCGGGTCCGCGTAGTTGAACGGTTCGTCGTTGAGGACCAGGTACGCAGCCTCATCGCCGGGATTCCGGATCGCATGCCATACCAAGGGGGGAACATGCAGAGCACTGGGGCGCGCGACGCTGAAGTGCAGCATGGAAAAGGACTGGTAGGTCGCTGAATCCGGGCGGTCATCGTATAAGCCGATACGCAGCTGGCCGCGCAGGGCCACGATCACATCGCGCTGGCGGCGATGACAGTGCCACGACGAGAGGCCGCCTGGAAGCAATGCCATATATACTGCGTGCGCGGGCACGAACACAGGCTCGAACCATTCGGGACGGAAGCATTCCGTCAAGATTCCGCTGCGGATGACAACGTTTTTGATTTCGTGTATCTGAACGCCTTGGAACAATCGACGATCCACGGGCATCCAGTCGGCGGTCACGGTTTGGGAAGAACGCCGGGCTTCATCAAGCATGGTTTTAAGCAATTCTAACCCACCCTGCCGGGAAATTTCGAACTCCGGCATACACTCGTCGCGCATCCTCTTTGCACTGCGCAGGAAATAAAGTGGTAGCGCTTCGCGGAGCTCGCACTGCTAACGCCGCGCTACGCACTGCGGATTGCCGGGTTACCAATTGACGGGTTTTCCGATTTCGAGCGGCCACACTTCGGTGCGCGGAGAATCGCTTAGTTCGCGCGTGAGCTCGGCGGGCGTGCCGATCAGGGCGGGGAACGTGCCGAAATGCATCGGGACCACTTTCTTCACGTCCAGCAAACGGCAGGCGAGTGCGGCTTCGCGCGGCCCCATGGTGTAGAAATCGCCGATCGGCAGAAACGCCAGGTCGGGCTTGTACAACTGCTGGAGAAGCTGCATGTCGGAGAACACCGCGGTGTCGCCGGCGAAATAGATCGCGCGGTCATCGGGCAGATGAAGCACGTAGCCGGCCGCCTCGCCCCCATACAGGATCTGGTCGCCATCCTGGATGCCGCAACTGTGGATCGCGTGCGTCATGGTTGCTTTCACCGCACCGATCACTTCCTGAGTCCCTCCTTTGTTCATACCGCTGCAGTTCTCCACGCCCTTGGAAGTCAGCCATACGCAGGTTTCGTAGATGGCAATTACTTTGGGCTTGAACTTCTTGGCCAGCGGGACGGTGTCATGAATGTGATCGAAGTGGGCGTGGGAAATCAGGATGGCATCCACGCGATCGATGTGGTGCCCCTTGGGATACGCGGGATTGCCATCGATCCAGGGGTCCATCAGAATCACTTCGCCGGATTCCAAACGAAACTGCACGGTGGCGTGACCGAGCCACGTGATCTCGACCATTCTTATAACCCCTTCACCACGGGAGTCGCCATCGGAACCTGGATTCCATCGCCGTATTTTGCTATGCCGGGGATGGTGACCGGCAAGTGGCCGGTGATCGCGATTTCACCGACCAGAGCCTTGGCGAGCGCGGTCTCTGACGTGGGCGTCGGACTATAAGTGGTGAGATATGCGCTCACATTTGAGAAATTGCGAACCAGATACGGATTGCCAAGCGCCGCCAGCAGCACAGGAACTTTGCCCGCGATCAGCCCGTTCAGAAAATCCGGATACCCGCCGGCCAGCGCTACATTGCCGCGGTAAGCGGCCACCGTGACATACGCTGCGGCGATGATCTCGGTGCAACTGGAAGTCTTCGCGGTCACCTGGTCCAGATCGGCCTTGCTCATGCTAGGGTCGAGAATCGTAGTGGTCACGCCCGGCGCGCGTTTCTTCACTTCATCCATTAAACGAATCCCTTGCTGGCTGCGCCGTCCTTCGGTGAGGGCGATCAGGCAGGTGCTTTCCGGATGGCGAATGGGCAGTGCATCGTTGGAATCCTTCACCAGCGTGACGGCGTTGTCGGCAACCTGCTGGGCGCGGTCGGCGGACTCGGGCGAATCCACCACGTCGGCGATCGCTTCGAGATTCACGGTCCTTTTGGCGCGCAGGCCGAGGTGAACTTTGGCAGCGAGCACGCGGTTGACGCTTTCATCCAGCCGCTTGCGGCTGATTCTGCCTTTTTCCACCGCCAGCATCAAGGCGCGGATGGCTTCTTCGGGACGCTTCGGCATCAGCAGCACGTCGGCGCCCGCTTCGATGGCACGCACGGATGCTTCGCCTGAATCGAACATCAACGAGAGCCCTTGCATATCCATGGCGTCGGTGACCACCAGGCCATGAAAACCGAGCTCGTCGCGCAGGACGCCGGTGATGATTTTGCTCGAAACGGTGGCAGGGATATTGCCCGGATCCAGCGCCGGCACGTTCAGGTGCGCGGTCATCACCGCGTCCACGCCGGCTGCGATCGCGCTTCGGAAGGGCGTCAGCTCCACGGTTTCAATTCGATCGTGATCGGCATCCAAGCGCGGCAGCTCCATATGGCTGTCTTCGGTGGTGTCGCCATGGCCGGGAAAATGCTTCGCGGTGACCAGCACGGGATTCTTGCGGTCCGAATGGGCGCCGTTGATGTAGGCTTCCACGAAGCTGGCCACCTGCTGCGGGTTTTCGCCGAAGGAGCGGATGTTGATGATGGGATTATCGGGGTTATTGTTGACGTCGGCCACCGGGGCGAACAGCCAGTTTACGCCCATGGCGCGCGCGTCGCGAGCGGTGTCCGCGCCCTCTTCGGTGACCGCTGCCAGATCGTTGGCGGCGCCAAACGCCATGCTGTACGGCCATGCGGTGGTGGAGTTGACGCGCATGGACGCTCCGCGCTCAAAATCGGCGGCGACGAAGAGCGGCGTTCTCGCCAGCTTCTGCAGCCGGTTCAGCAGGGCGGCCATGGCGTATGGCTCGGCATTGCGGATGCCGCCGTTGAGCGAATGGCCCGTCACGATGACGCCGCCCACGTGAAGATCGCGGATCAGGTGCTGATATTTCCGAAATTCGGCGGAGCGCGTGTTGGCCGGCTCTCCATAAATCGGCACGATAATGAGCTGCGCCACCTTGTCGTGCAGGCTCAGGGAGCGCGTCCACTGCCGGGTGGAATAGCTGACAGTTTTGTCCGACGTTTTTTTCGATGCCTTGGCGCGCGTCGCGGCGGTTGAGACTGAAATGGAAAAGGGGATGCAGAGTACGAGGGTGACCCACGCGCGTAGCAGCATCTGCTTATACTTTACCGCGAACTCGATAGAATAATCAGTGATGCGGCGCAAGGCGATCGCGATCGTTCTGGGGATGGCGGCCATGGGAGTGGCCCGGTCACAGGATGTCGCCGCGCGGCCGAAATTCGAAGTGGCGTCCATCCGGCGCAACGCGCGCGGGGATCCCGGTGTTCGAATCGGCGCGATTGCTCGCGCCAGATTTGACGCGGATAACGTCTGGCTTCGATTTCTGATTGAATATGCCTGGGACGTGCGGGACTTTCAACTGTCTGGCGGCCCGGGTTGGGCGGCCTCGGATCGCTATGACATTCGTGCGGCCAAACCGGCCAGCGCCGGCCTGGCAGAGACCAGGTTGATGCTGCAAACGCTGCTGGAGGATCGATTTCAACTGAAGTTGCATCGCGAGATGAAAGAAGCACAAGTGTATGCGTTGGTGGCGGCCAAAGGCGGCGGCCATTTGCCGGCCTCCAGTTGCATCGTGTCTGCGCCCGCGCCCCCGGACCCGAAGGTGGCCGACATCTGCGGTGGCATGACCACCAGTCTGCATAGCGTGGCGGGAAACGGGATCTCGATGGCGGAACTGGCGATGGCACTTTCCAACGCACTGCAGCGCCCGGCGATCGACAAAACCGGGCTCACCGGAAGGTTCGATGTGCATGTGGAATGGACCGCGGATCAGAGCACGCCGGGGTTCGTTGCCCCCGGTCTTGCGCCCGCGCCGGCAGGACAAGCAGATCCGAATGGCAAGTCGATATTCACCGCCATTCAGGAACAACTGGGATTGAAACTCGAATCGACCAAAGGTCCGGTGGAATTTCTGGTGATCGATCGCCTGGAAAGGCCGAGCGAAAATTAGCGAAGCCGCTAACGAAGTTTGCGCTTCTCGGTTTTCACGCCCGATTGCGAGCTGGCCGGCTTCTTGGGCGGCTGTTTGCGCAGCAACCGATTCACGGCGCGAACCAACTGGCTTACTTCGTTGTTGCTCTTCTGCAGCACCACGTCGGCGCCGGTGCTGGCTTCATCCAGGCCCAGCGTATCGGTGAAGCCGGAGATCAGAATCACCGCGGTGGCCGGATGCAGCTTTCTCACGCGGCCGATCAGTTCGATGCCATTCATCTTCGGCATCTTGTAATCCGTCACCACGATATCGAAATTATGTTTGCCGCATAATTCCAGCGCTTCGGCCGCCGTGCTGGAGGTCAGCACCTGATGACCCAACTCCTGAAGCACCTTGCACCGCGCCGCCGTTCCTAAGCAGTTGTCGTCGACTAAGAGAATCCGTCCGCACGGATTCTGAGAAGGTGAGTTCGCCATCGAAAGGACCCATCGAACTTAACAGAGCTGTAATAGCACTGTCAACGAATTTCTATCAGCTTGGAAAGTCGAAAGATCGAGAGCTTGACTTGCGAGGAGCGAACGGGGTTGCGGCGGCGTACCACGCGCGAGAAGAAAATTACTCCACCGCGCGCGGCGCCGTGTAGCCGGATTTCGCCACCACGTCGTACTTCACCGGCTTCCCGTTCTCCATGATTCGCACCGCGACGCCGGTTTGGGGATCCACTAACTCCACTTTGATCTTGCGGAATTGGCCGTCCTTGGCCTGATTAGCAGGCGCGTAAGTGATGGAGTATTGGTTTCGCAGAGCCGCGGACACACTTTGAAAAATGCTCGGGAACTCGCCGAAGAAGCGCGGGAAGAACGCCTGGCCGCCACTTTCGCGCGCGAAGGTTTTCATCTCGTTGTCGGCTTGCAGAAAGTCCATGTACTGGTTATTGCCCATGTAAGGCTCGGCCATGATGCGCATGGCTTGGAGCATACTGACGGCGTAAATAGGCACGCCGTTCTCTTGAATCACCTTTCTGGCTTTGTCATAAGTGAGCTTGCTGAGCGTATCGCGTCCGGAGGCGATCAGCAGAATCGCTTTGCGTCCTTCAATGCCGCTCATGCGCTGCTCGGTGTCCGCTACGGCATCAAAGAGGTTCGCTTCCGAGAATCCCGGGATGCGCAGGCGTTGCATGGCATCCTGAACTTTCTCCCGGTCGGTAGTGAAATCGCACAGGATCTCCGAGCGCAGATCGTAAGCGATGACGGCCACGTAATCCTGTGGCTGAAGAGTTTGCACGAACCCGTAGGACGCCACCAGCGTCTCATACCATCCTTGCGAATAATATTGCTGGTACAGGTTGCTGAACTCGATCACCATCGCGATGGTCATCGGCGCCTCACCGTTCATACTGAAGCTGGCGATCTTCTGCGGGACGTTGTCCTCCAGCACTCGAAAGTCGCTGCGGGGAATGTTCGGAATAAAATGACCTTTGTTGTCGAGCACCGCCACATCCAGCTCCACCGTGTTCACGTCGCTGGTGAAGGTGGGGGTATTGGCGGGGAGTTCTTTGCCCTTCCGGCTGAACTTCGACGGGATCTTCGGCTCTTCGACGGCCGGCTCGTTGTCGTTGGTTGGCGCACTCGGGGGCGGTGTACTGGCGGCCGGCTGCGTGCTGTCCGGCTCAACGCTGGCGGGCTCCGTTGGCGCGTCGGGCGGCAAGTTTTTCTTTCTGGGCTTGGCGACGGTTTCCGATGAGTCCGATCCCGGCCCGTCTTGCGCGAAAGCCAAGTGGAACGAAATTGCGCCGAATGCGATTACTACGGCGGCTGCTAAACCGGCTTTGAAGTATTTCATACAATCACCGCTGCGCCACGGACGGCACCAACGCCGCCCACGCAATCCATTTTAGACCTTTAATTGAGCTTCGGGCTAATTGACCTTGGGGCCGCGGCCGCCGCCCTGCTTCCGCAGGTAGACCTGAAATTTCTTCTTGGCGCGCTGCAGCTTCCAATCCCGATACTGCCTGCGAAGGGGCGCCACGGGATCGAACTGCATATGGGGCGTCTTTAAGAAAAGATAGCCGAACAGCAGGCCGCCCAGATGCGCGAAGTTGCTGACGCCCGTATTGACGCCGAAAGAGCTCAAGAATGCGACCGCGCCCACGATCATCACGAAGTACTTCACTTTGATCGGAATCAGGAATCCAAACAGGATATCGCGATCCGGGAACATCAACGCGTAGACCATCAAGATGCCGAAGATAGCGCCGGAGCTGCCGATGGTAGGCAGATTCGGGTTGCCCCAGGGCAAAACGTAATTGGCAATCACCACGCAGATGCCCGCTCCCACGGCGCAGAAGAAATAAAACTGCACGAAGCGGCGAGTTCCCCAAATCCTTTCAATATCGGCGCCGAACATCCAGAGCGCCAGCATGTTCCAGATGATGTGGCCGAAGCCGCCGTGCAGAAAGGCGTAGGTGGCCAGCTGCCAGACAGCGAAGTATTTGACGACGTAAACCGGAGTAAGAGCCAGGTAAGCGAGCGGCGCGTCCAGCCGCGCAAGGCCAGCAAAGTAGCCAATGATAAAGATGGCGACGTTGCTGATCAGCAGCCACTTGACGCCCTTGGGGAAGCCCGGAATATAGAACGCGCCGATAGATCGGGTTCTGCTGCGGAAGGACATGAACTGAAGACCCGCCTAAAGCTCAGAATATCAGAAACAGAGCTCAGTTTTCCTCAGAAAACTTTGCGCTTCGCGAGCCCCAGGCGATCAGTACGGAAGAAAGCATCTTCAGAGCAATGGACAAGGCAATCCACACCTGCCAGTGCGAGAAGAAACCGCCCGAAATCAGGAATGCGCCCGCCCATCCCAGGTCCGCGCACACGCGCCACAATCCCAGGACGAAGGCGAGCACAGCGGCAGGTGTTAACAGAGCGACCAGGACATTGGCCATTTGTCCTAAGGTTTGAACAAACGCGCCCTCAAACCGAAACTGCGGCTTGAGGATGCACTCTGAAGTGTTTCGAGCGACGCCGGATCGTGCGCGTGCCACTGCCGGTTGCGGCGTGAGTACAATTTTGAGAACCGCCATTTGTTCCTCCGACCTCTAGCTACACTCGATGCACGAGCCTCTCCAAAGTTTCCGGGAATTCAGACTGCCCCGCGAAGCGTGAGTTGCTCGCCAGTTAGCGGAAGTATTTCGATCCGATGTGAAATTCGAATGCGCGCAGGTGATGCACAGGGTGTGGCGGGCTGCCACAGGGGAAACGTACTAAGGCGTATTTTGCGCTATGAACGAGCTGTCAGTAGCGAGAGTCGGCTAGCTTGCGTTCCGATTCGTCTACCGATTCCGGTAGCGCATCCTGTGGTTTTCCATAGCGATTCAGAAGTGTGGCGCAGCATTGCAGCGAGGCTGCCAGCGTGACCCAAACCTGCCAGTGCGAGAAAAGACCGCTGGGAATGGGGAACTGCCCGGTGGCGTTCATATCCGCTGCCAGCCGCCAAAATGCAAGCGCGCAAGCCATTACAGCCGCTGGGGTGAGCAAGGAAGCCAGCGCCAGAGCGACGTGCTGATTCTTGCGCCGCTTCTGCCGCACTTTGGTGCCGGAACTGAGTCGTATCCTGACAACCATTCGGTTAGAATCTCAGTTTAGCAATTCCCACTCCAAACATATCGACATCGCCAACCATCCACGTTATGCAAATGATTCAGACAGCGCTGATCGGAACCGGGTTTATGGGAAAAGTGCACGCGGAAAATCTGCGCCGCTTGGGCACTGTCGAAATTACGGCGGTGGCCGGCTCTAGCGTTGAGCGTGCGCGCGAGTTCGGTAAGAGCATTGGGGTCAACCGGAGCACTGGAAATTATCAGGAGTTGCTGGAAGATTCCAACATCGATGCTGTCCATGTTCTGACACCCAACGCGCTGCACTTTCCCGTTTGCCGCGCGGCACTGAAAGCCGGGAAACACGTTCTGTGCGAAAAACCCTTCACCGTTAATGTGGAGCAGGCGCGCGAACTGGTGGATCTTGCAGCCGATACTTCACTCGCCAACTGCATCCAGCACAATCTGCGCTACTACCCGGTTGTCCAACAGATTCGCCGCATGATCGAAGCGGGCGACTTGGGCGAGATTCTGATCGTGCAAGGCACTTACTCGCAGGATTGGCTGCTGTATGACACCGATTGGAATTGGCGCGTGGATGCGAAGGAGAACGGCGCGCTGCGAGCCATGGGCGACATTGGGTCGCACTGGATGGACTTGATCCAGCACGTCACTGGCCTGCGAATTACGGAGCTTTGCGCCGATCTGGCGACGTTTCATCGCACGCGGCGAAAGCCCAAAGGATCGGTGGAGACATTCGCCGGCAAACAACAGCTCCAAACTGCCGAGTTCGAAACTGTTCCGATCGATACCGATGATTTCGGCTCGGTTCTTTTGCGCCTGGGGGATCGAGCGCGCGGTGCATTTACAGTCAGCCAGATGTCCGCCGGCCGGAAAAACATGTTCACTATTGACATTTACGGGACCAAGGCGGGCGTTTCCTGGAACCAGGAGCGCCCCGATGAATTATGGATCGGCCAGCGCAATAGCCCGAACCAGATCATCGTGAAGGATCCCGCGCTGCTTTATCCCCAGGCGGCCGCGTACGCCGATCTTCCCGGGGGACACAGCGAAGGCTACGACGATACGCATAAGCAGGTGTTCAAACGCTTCTACGCGCGCGTGGCGGACCCGGGCGCTCCGCTGGATTATCCAACGTTCGAAGACGGGCTGCTGGGGATGCGGTTGCTTGAAAAAGTGGCGGAAAGTTCAAAGCAGCGCGGATGGGTTCGCATTTGACGGGGTGGTACACTGCCATCAGGTAGTGTCGTGGCTTCCAGTCCGATCACAAAAGTAACCGCGGAAGAGTACCTGGCGCTGGATCGAGCGGCCGAGTTCCGCAGCGAGTTCATCGATGGCGACATCATCGCCATGTCGGGCGGAAGCGTACGCCACGCGCGGCTGCAGATCAACCTTGCCCTTGAAGTGGAGACAGCACTTCGCGGGACTGCGTGCCAGACTCTGAGTGCCGATCTTCGCGTTCGGGTAACGCCTCGCATGTACACCTACCCAGACTTAACGGTCGTGTGCGGAAAGCTGAGGCTGGCTGATGAGAGGCAGGATATTCTGCTTAATCCAAAAGTCATCTTCGAGGTTCTCTCACCTTCTACGGAAAACTACGATCGCGGCGTCAAGTTCCGGTACTATCGCGAGATCGAGTCATTGACCGACTACATCCTTGTCGACCAGGATCAAGCTCGGATTGAGCAATTCAGCCGAGGCGATGGTCATACATGGACTTTCCACGACTATAAAGACGCCAGTGAAATATTGCTGATCCAGTCCATTGGCGTGTCCATCCCAATCAGCCGCATCTACGAACGAGTCGAGCTTCCGTCAGAATAAAAACTTCTCCGTCTCCCGCCACATCTCATCCAGCACGTTCACCAGGTCGTGATCTGAATCGAGTAGCAACAACTTCGCATTGGAATGCGCCCCTGCAAACGTCACGGCATATTCCGGCAGCACAATCGTATCCTGCCTGCCCTGAAAAATGAGCGCCGGCTGACTGAAATCCGGATAGGCTTCGTATTGCTGGGCGTCCTCAATGAGCTGATAGCCCAGTTCCGCCAGGCGGTTCTGGGCATAGTGAAAAACTTTCAGCGCGTTGGTGCGCTTCCATTGCTCCATTGCCAGGGCGCCCAGTGTTTCCGGCCAGCGCGAGGCGAACGAAAACGCCGGCGCCAGCAGCACCAGCTTTTGTACCTCAGCGTGGCGAGCGGCGTAGAGCGCCGCCAGATATCCGCCCATGCTGGAACCGATCAGGGATACTGGCTCATCGCGGCACACGCGTTCGATCACTTTCAGCTGCCCGGTGAGCGTGAGGTTTCGAAAGTCCCCTTCCGCCAGCTCGGGGATTTCCAGACCGATTCCCAGCTGGCGAAAGCGCTCCTCGAAAAATCGAGCCTTGCGCGAACCTGGGCTGCTCGCAAAGCCGTGCAGATAAACGAACCGGCTCATTATTTGTCAGGGGCAGGCCGGCGACCAGAATAGCGCCGCACATCCGGCGATGGACACAGTTCAGTGTCGCGCGCCGCCCCTGGTCCAGGCAAGCCGGCGCAGCCTGTATGCCGGCGCACACCGCCGGCTGGGCTACAATTGGGTTGACAAGAAACCCGGTTTCTTGATCTAGTCGTAAGCGGAGATATCGGAGCGCACTCGAGCCCCTCATCCGGAACAGTTGCGGCCGGCGTAGTTGCGGCTAGCCGCTACCATCGCTAGAATCAATGAGTTTGTAGCTATCTTTTTGCAGTCATCGTGGGGAGGATTCATGTCGGTTGAACAAAGAGTGAAGCAGATCATCGTCGAGCAGTTGGGCGTGGATGAAGGCCAAGTAGACAACAACGCCTCGTTCGTCGACGATCTTGGCGCGGATTCGCTCGATATCGTGGAGCTGGTAATGGCGTTTGAAGAGGCCTTCGATATTGACATTCCCGACGAAGACGCCGAGAAAATCGCAACGGTGAAAGACGCCATCGATTACATCGAGAACAAAAAGAAGAAGTAAACCGCCGGGAGCTATTGTTGTCGCGCAGAGTTGTAGTCACAGGAGTGGGGTTGCTGACCCCGCTGGGCATCGGCACCGACGAGAGCTGGCAAGCTATTTGCGAGGGGCGCAACGGCATCTCCCGCATTGAACAGTTTGACGCCACCGCTTTTGCTTGCCGCATCGCCGGGGAAGTGAAGAACTTCGATCCCGCCCGATTCATCGAACGCAAAGAAATCAAGAAAATGGGCCGGTTTATCCAGTTCGGGATCGCCGCGTCCGAATTCGCCATGGCGCAGTCCGGGCTCAAGATTGATTCCGGGAACGCCGAGCGGGTCGGAGTGGTGATCGGCAGCGGCATCGGCGGATTCGAAGTCATCGAGCGCGAGCATCGCACGCTGCTCGAAAAGGGCCCCAGCCGCATTTCGCCGTTTTTCATTCCCGCCACCATCGTCAATTTGGCCGCCGGCAATGTCTCCATCCGCACCGGGGCTAAGGGGCCGAATTCCGCAACTGCCACGGCTTGCACCACCAGCGCGCATTCCATCGGCGATTCGTTCAAGATCATTCAGCGCGACGATGCCGACGTGATGATTTGCGGCGGCGCGGAGGCCTGCATCACTCCCATGGGGATCGGCGGATTTGCCGCCATGCGCGCCCTTTCACAGCGCAATGACGAACCCGAGAAAGCTTCACGCCCCTGGGACAAGGAACGCGACGGATTCGTCGTCGGCGAAGGCTCCGGCATCCTGATCCTGGAAGAGTTCGAGCACGCCCGGGGGCGCGGAGCGAACATCCTGGCCGAGATCGTGGGCTATGGCATGAGCGGCGACGCCTATCACATCACCAGCCCGTCCGAAGACGGCGACGGAGCATTCCGCGTAATGCGCCTGGCCATCAAAGATGCGGGCATCGAGCCCGAAAAGATCGACTACGTGAACGCGCACGGCACCTCTACCGAAGTGGGCGACCGTATCGAAACCACGGCGTTGAAGCGCGTGTTTTGCGATCACGCCTATAAGCTCGCCGTCAGCTCCACTAAATCCATGACCGGCCATTTGCTCGGCGGCGCGGGCGGCTTGGAGGCGGGGATTACGGTGCTCGCCTTGCGCGATCAGATCGCGCCTCCCACCGTGAATCTGGACGCTCCCGGCGAAGGTTGCGACCTGGACTATGTGCCCCACAAAGCCCGTCCCATGAAAATGGACTACGCGCTCTCGAATTCCTTTGGCTTCGGCGGCACCAATGGCTGCCTGATTTTCAAACGCTACACCGGTTGATCCGCCAGCCATGAAAATCCTGGTCTCGATCAAACAAGTCCCCTCGCGCGACTCGCAGCTACGCATCGACACCGGCGGCCGTTGGATTCAGGACAGCGACCTCAGTTTCGAAATCAACGAGCCCGACGCCTTCGCGCTCGAAGAAGCGCTGCGCTTGAAGGAAAAGCACGGCGGCGAAGTGGTGGCGCTGTGCGCCGGCCCCGCGCGCGCATCGCAGACCATTCGCGAGGCATTGGCCAAAGGCGCGGATCGCGCCATTCATATCGAAGAAGAAAATCTGACGGCGATCGATACGCTGGGCGTGGCCAAGCTGCTGGCCAAAGCGGCCGACTCCGAGAAGCCCGATCTGATCCTCACCGGCTTGCAGTCCGACGATCTGGGCTACGGACAAACCGGCGTCGTGATGGCCGAACTGCTGGGGCTGCCGCACGGGACCATCATCATGGCGGTGGAAAAGATGGACGGCACGATTCGCGTGAAGCGCGAGCTAGAAGACGGCTGGTTTCAGAATGTCGAGATGCCGCTTCCGGCTGTGCTCACCATTCAATCCGGCATCAACAAGCTGCGTTACGCGACACTGATGGGTATCAAGAAGGCCAAGAGCAAAGAGGTGAAGCGCCTCACCGCGGCCGAGTTGGGTGTGACGGCGGCGCCCACGGCATCCATCCTGCGTGTCTATCTGCCGCAGCGCACCAAGCAGACCCAGTTGATGGAAGGCACTGCGAAGGAAGCGGCGGCGAAGCTGGTGGAGAAGCTGCGTTTCGAGGCTCGGGTCATATGAGTGGCGTTCTAGTTGTCATGGAGCAGCGGGCCGGCGCATGGCATCGCATGTCCTGGGAGACGCTCGCCGCAGGTCAGCAACTGGCAGCGCAAATCGGGCAAACGGTATCGGCGGCTGTGGTGGGTCAAGCGGGCGAACTCACCGGCAAAAAGCTCGATCGTGTGTATACCGTTGAGCATCCCTTGCTCGCGGCTTACACCGCCGACGGATTCACTGCGGCGCTGGAACAGCTCATTCGTAAAATTAGTCCGTCGATTGTCCTCTTTCCGCATACGTATCAGGTTCGCGACTTCGCGCCCAAGCTCGCCACTCGCTTCGGCCAAGTCCTGGTGAGCGACACGGTCGGCTTCCGTGTGGAATCCGGTGCGCCTATTTTTGTTCGCCAGCTTTTTCAGGGCAAATTGAATGCCGACGTGAAACTCGGCGGCGCGGAACCGTACTTCGCGTCCATCCAAGCCGGCGCCTTTCGAGCGGACCAAGTGCAAGACGGCACTTCGCCAGTCGAACAATTCGCGCCGGAGCTAACCGCCGATAGCATTCGAGCCAAACCCGAGGAGCCGTTCCGCGAGTCTGCCCGCGCCGTGGACCTGACGTCGGCCGACATCATCGTTTCTGTGGGCCGGGGGATCAAGGAAAAGGACAACATCCCGATCGTCGAAGAACTGGCCAAGGCGCTGGGCGCGGAACTCGCGGCGTCGCGTCCCATCTGCGACAACGGCTGGCTTCCCATGGAGCGCCAGGTGGGCAGCTCCGGCCAGACGGTCTCGCCCAAAATGTATCTCGCCGTCGGAATTTCGGGCGCCATCCAGCATCTGGTGGGGATGAAAGGCGCCAAAACCATCGTCGCCATTAACAAAGATGCCAACGCCCCGATCTTCGAAGTAGCCGACTACGGCATCGTTGGCGATCTCTTCGAAGTGGTCCCGGCCCTGGTGGAAGAAGTCAAAAAAGCCAAGAGTTAATCGCCTGATCGAAACCCGCCCGCCGGCTCTGCGCACCCTCCCCAGCGAACGGCACCGGGAATTAATATGTCATGTATGAGGCTATTCGCTATCTGCGCGTGTCTTGCGCCTCTTGGCCTCGCCTTCGCGCAGCAGGCGCCAGACGGGCCCAGATTTGAGGTGGCGTCCATCAAGGCCACCGATCCTAATCCATCGAACCCGATGTTTATCGGCATGAGCGCTGACGGCGCGATGGTGAAATACACAAACATCACCTTGCGCGATTGCATCCGCGGCGCATACCGGGTGAGGGACTTCCAGATCGTCGGGCCCAATTGGTTGACGAGCGCGCGTTTCGAGATCGACGCCAAGCTTCCCTCGGGCGCTTCCCAGGACCAGATTCCCGAGATGCTGCAAGCGTTGCTAGTGGAAAGGTTCAAGCTGGAGATTCGGCGCGAAATGAAGGAGCACAATGTCTACGCGCTGGTGGTTGGAAATGGCGGAGCGAAGCTGAAGCCGGCCGAAGCAAAAGCGGACGACAAGTCGCCCAAGGCTTTGGGACCGGATGGCAAGCCCAGGGACCTGATGATGTATGGGTTTCCGCCAGGCGGCGTAGGCATTACGGCCCCGTCCGCGAGCCTTGCGAGCCTCGTGGGACTGATGTCGCGTTTCACCGCCCGGCCCGTGGTGGACATGACGGGCATCGCGGGTCAGTACGAGTTCAAGCTGATCTTTGCGCCGGAAACGATCACCACGCCGCTCACGGGCCCGGGTCCCCCACCTGATGGCGCGGCAGTATCCGTTGCGCCCGCCCAATCGGTGTTTGACGCCGTGAAGCAGTACGGCCTCCGGCTGGAAGCGCGCAAAGCTCCTATCGAGATCCTCACCATAACGCACCTGGAAAAGACACCGACGGAAAACTGAATACTCACGCGGACGAAGCCGCCCGGCAGTCGCGTTGCAACGGCCGCGAAATTCGTCCTACCGCAGGCGCCGCAGACTTTCGACGGAAGGCACGAAATAATAGGAGCCGGTCAGCGGTTGAGTAAAGCGCGTGAGCGCGTCGCGCTGGCCGGTGATCAGGCCCGCCATGCTTTCGAGCATTCTGGAAAGCCGTTTCTGCTCTGCACTGAATCCAACGAACATCGTGCCATGGTCCTCGACGCTTCCGTAGGGCATGTTGCGGCGAAAGATGTTCCCAAACTCGTCCTGATCAGTGCGAGCGACATGCGAGTCCGATGGCTTGTTCTCCAGTTCGATGCTGTCGAGCTTGGTGCGGCCCATGATGCGCTCCTGCTGATCGATCGGCAGAGCTTCCCACTCGGATACCTTATGTTTCCATTTCTGAAGCAGCAGGACTGAGCCGGCGGCACCGGGAACCCCTTCGGGCAAGAGTGCCGCGATGGGAGCGTCGAGCAGCGTCGGATTCTCCGAGCCGTCGATGAAGCCGGTAAGATCGCGATCGTGCCGGTAAGGCCAGCTCGAGGTTTCTTCCCCCAGCGAGGCTTGGCCTGCCAGGTCATGGATCACCGAGCGGGCCATATCGAAGATAACGTCATAAGCACTGCCGGACAGCCATACCAGCGCATCATGTTGCGTGCTTGGCATAACGAATCCTTCTATGCCTTGGATCTGATTATTAAATCCCTCCACGCCCGGAGGTGCGTCTTCTGGAACAATCTCGCGCCAGAGTTCAGGCCGGAAGCCGATAACGAAGTTCACTCCTCCCGTCGTGGTCCGTGGTTCACGGATTGCGGAGATTGTAGAGGCGAACTTCTGGCGCATCTTCGCGTCCAGAATGTCAAACTCCAGGTAGGCATGCGAAGAGGTCCCGAGCGCGAAGATTCCCGCCTGCGGCGTGTACATGGGGGCATTATAGCGGGCACGATCTTAGCCGAGACAACGGAGCTCAATCGCGCCGCCGTCCCGGCAGCGGCAGGGTTGGCAACGATAAGCTCGCTAGAGAGCCCCCGTGCCCTCACCAATCACAATTGTTATGCCGGCGTGGCGGGAATCAACCCGTACCCGGGCTTCTCGCACGGCGTCTATTAGCTGGCGGCGTGTTCGGTAGTGCGCTATTTTGAACTTCAGCTACCGGCGCTACACGCGTTTGACGAACGCCTTCAGCAAAAAGATCGAGAATCACTCCGCAGCCGTAGCGCTCGGATACTTCGCGTACAACTTCATCAAGATCCATAGGACGCTGCGCATGACGCCTGCAATGGCCGCTGGCGTGACGGATCGGCTCTGGGAAGTGTCGGATCTGGTAGCATTGCTGGAAGCTTCCGAGCGGGGATTAGAAAGAGCGGCATAAATGAGCCTAAGACCACTCTGGCCACTGCTGCTGTTCGTGCTGCTTTACTGGGAAGCACCCAGGATTGTGCCACATGCCGTCAAGATTGCACGTGGAAGTATTTTGTTTGCCGCTGCTCTTGTCCTTCCCGCGTTAGTCTACGCTAGTCTCTACGGGTGGCCTTCCTGGCCAGAATATACAAGTCGTAGCGTCCTGTCAGAGCACTACCACGGCCCCATCACGGTCGTTTTGGCGGGGCTAGGGTTTGCCGGGACGGTCTTCGGATTTCTGATGGCAGGAATCAGTTTCATGCTCGACGCCAAACGCAGACCGCCAAAGTAGCCCACTGCCGCGTGTTCGGGTCTCCAGCTATGCTGAGTAGAATGCGGAATCTGTACGATGACGCGCGGCACTATGACGCGCTCTTCCCAGGCCCAGACGACTTGCCGTTTTATCAACGACAGATTGGGGCCTATGGCGGACCCGTTCTGGAGTTGGCTTGCGGGACTGGACGACTCACCGTCCCGCTTGCCGCGGCTGGCGCGGATATTACCGGAATCGACCGATCGCGTTCGATGTTGGAGGCGGCGCGCAACAGATCAGCCCGCGATCAGGTTGAGGCTTCGTTTCAAGAAGGAGACATACGGGATTACCATCTCGGGCGCGAATTCAGGTTGATCTTCATCTCAACGAATTCCTTCTCTCATCTGCTGGAGCATGAGGAAATTGAGTCATGCCTTCGCTGCACTCGGGATCACCTTGCAGAGGAAGGAAGGTTTGTCATCGACATATTCACTCCGTCGGTGCGAATGCTGGCGCGCGAGAGAAACGAGGTCTATACAGTAGGCGAATACGACGATCCGGACGGGAAAGGCAGAATTGTCGTGACAGAGACCAGGAGTTATGACGTGGCGACACAGGTGAACCATTCCCTCTGGCGTTACACGAACAGAGATACGCAGGAGAATTGGGAGATTCCGTTCAGTCTCCGAATGTTCTACCCGCAAGAAATCAACGCATTACTCCGCTATAACGGCTTTGCCATTGAGAACAAATTTGGCTGGTATGACGAGAGCCCCTATGGAGACGCGTCACCGAAGCAGTTAATCGTCAGCCGATGATGCCCCCAACCGCCATTGGACAACACGTCCACCCTTCCCGCATCATGTAAGGATATGGAGATTGTCAAGGTCCTGGGCCGCGAGATTCTCGACTCGCGCGGCAACCCCACCGTCGAAGCCGACGTGCAACTCGCGGATGGTTCCATCGGGCGCGCCGCCGTTCCTTCCGGCGCATCCACCGGCGAACACGAAGCCGTTGAGCTGCGCGACGCCGATCCCAAGCGCTTTCTGGGCAAGGGGACGCGCAAGGCCGTCGCGAATATCGTCAAGAAAATCGGCCCGGCTGTGACCGGCATGGAGGCCGAAGACCAAAGCGCGATCGATCATAAAATGATCGAGCTGGACGGCACGCCCAACAAAGCCAAACTGGGCGCTAACGCGATCCTGGCCGTATCCATGGCCGCCGCGCGTGCTGCCGCGCAATCCCAGATGACTCCGCTCTATCGATATTTGGGCGGCGTCGGAGCGAACCTGCTGCCGGTTCCTCAGATGAACATCCTCAATGGCGGGGCGCACGCCGACAATTCGGTAGACCCGCAGGAATTCATGATCGTGCCGCATGGCGCGACGAAATTTTCCGAGGCGCTTCGCATGGGCGTCGAAGTGTTTCACACGCTCAAGGGCGTGCTGAAGAAGCGCGGCTACTCCACCGCGGTGGGTGACGAAGGCGGATTCGCGCCGAATCTAAAATCCAACGAGGAAGCGCTCGAAGCCGTGCTCGAAGCCATCACCAAGGCCGGCTACAAGCCAGGCACGCAAATCAGCATCGCGCTCGATCCCGCGGCCAGCGAGTTCTACGACACAACGACCAAAAAGTACGTCTTCAAGAAATCCGACAAGAGCCAGCGAACCTCCGACCAGATGGTGAAGTTTTGGGCCAAGTGGGTGGAGCAGTATCCCATCATTTCGCTCGAAGACGGCATGGCCGAACAGGATTGGGATGGGTGGCAGGCGCTTACCGAAGCGCTGGGATCGAAGATCCAACTGGTGGGCGACGACATTTTCGTAACGAATACCGAACTGCTGGCGAAAGGCATCGAAAAGGGAATCGCCAATTCGATTCTCATCAAGGTGAATCAGATTGGCACCGTCTCGGAAACCTTGGAGGCCATGCAGATGGCCACGGCGGCGCACTATACCAATATCGTGTCGCACCGATCCGGGGAAACCGAAGACGCCTTCATTGCCGATTTCGTGGTGGCCACGCGCGCGGGGCAAATCAAAACCGGATCTGCTAGCCGTACGGACCGCATCGCCAAATATAATCAGCTCCTGCGCATCGAAGAGGAACTGGGCGCCGATGCCAGGTTCGCCGGCCGGAAAGCATTCCACCAATAATGCACGGCACCAAGAAGCCGCTGGTTCTCACCATCCTGGATGGTTGGGGTTTTTCGCCCGCCACGGAGGGCAACGCCATCGCCGCCGCGCGCAAGCCCACTTATGATCTGCTGCTGCGCCAATATCCGAACACGCTGGTGCAGACTTCGGGTCCGTCGGTCGGCCTGCCGGCCGGACAAATGGGCAACAGCGAAGTGGGCCATTTGAACATCGGCGCCGGCCGCGTCATTTATATGGATGTCACGCGCATCGATCGGATGATCGCGTCAGGCGAGTTCTTCAATAATCCGGTCTTGCTGGATTCGATGCGCCACGCCAAGACGCATCGCCTGCACTTAATGGGACTGTGCAGCGACGGCGGTGTGCATTCGTTGCTGACGCATCTTTATGCGCTGCTTGGAATGGCCAAAAAACAGAACGTGGCCGAGGTGTTTGTGCACTGCTTCATGGACGGCCGCGACACGCCGCCCGAAAGCGGCGCTGGTTATATCGAGCAAGTGCAGAAAGAGATGCGCCAGATTGGCATCGGCAAGATCGCAACCGTATCGGGGCGCTACTACGCCATGGATCGCGACAAACGCTGGGATCGCGTGGAGCGCGCGTTTGGCGCCATGGTTATCGGCAATGGCGAAAAATCGGACGATCCCGTAGCGGCCATGAAGCGATCCTACGAGCACGGCATCACCGACGAATTCGTCGAACCCGTTACGATTGTGGACGCGCACAAGCAACCGGTGGGCCTGATCCGCGACGACGACGCCTGCATTTTCTTCAACTATCGCGCCGATCGCGGCCGCGAGATGACCATGGCTTTGATGGATCCAACGCTCGAAAAACCGTCGCGGCCGGCGGCTCCGAAGAATCTGCACTACACCACCATGACCGAGTACGACAAGAGCTTCCAGGTCCCTTTTGTGCTGCCGCGCGAACACCCCAACAACATCCTGGCCGATGTGATGGCGCAACTGAATTGGAAAAACCTGCGCGTGGCCGAAACCGAAAAATACGCGCACGTCACTTATTTCTTTAATGGCGGCAATGAAAAACCATACGCCGGCGAGAGCCGCGAGATGGTGCCGTCTCCCAAAGTGGCGACCTACGATCTGAAGCCCGAGATGAGCGCGCAAGGCGTCACAGACGTGGTGCTGAAGGCTATTGAAAAGCGCGAGTTTGACGTGATCGTGATGAACTACGCCAACGCCGACATGGTGGGGCATTCCGGAAAAATGGCGCCCACCGTGCTTGCCGTCGAGGCGGTCGACGCGGGGCTCGGCCAGATTTACGACGCGTTGCGCCGCACCGGCGGAACGTGGATGATCACCGCCGATCATGGCAATGCGGAAACGATGATCGATCCCATCACCAAAGGCCCGCACACCTACCACACCACCAATCCGGTGCCGTTCATCCTGGTGAGCGATTCGCGCGTCATGCTGCGATCCAGCGGCGCGCTGCAGGATATCTCGCCCACCGTCCTGGGATTTCTGGACGAAAAGCAGCCCAAGGAAATGACGGGCCGCGACCTGCGTCTCTGAGGCGAACCCAGCGGGCCGCCAGATACACTAAAGTTATGTCCAAACAATATTCAGCACCGCCGTCCATGTCGATCGATCCGGCCGCCAAGTACACGGCCACGTTCGAAACATCGAAGGGACAGATCGTCTGCGACCTTTTCGCCAAAGACGCGCCCAAAACGGTGAACAATTTTGTATTTCTCGCCCGTGAGGGCTTTTACGATGGCACGCAATTTCATCGCGTGATCAAGGACTTCATGATTCAGGGCGGCGATCCAACGGCCAGCGGCCGCGGCGGTCCCGGGTACAAATTCGAGGATGAGACCAAGGGAAATCCCAACCGTCACAAAGTCGGCTCGCTGTCGATGGCCAACGCCGGCCCAAACACCAATGGCAGCCAGTTCTTCATCACGCACATTGCCACTGATTGGCTGGACGGCAAGCACACCGTTTTCGGCCAGGTCACCAGCGGCCAGGACGTGGTGGACAAGGTGCAGCAGGGCGACCAGTTGAAGTCGGTGACCATCCAGGAAGGCTAAAGACCGTGGCGTTTCCCACTCACAGAATGCGCCGCCTGCGCGCCACCGAGGCGTTGCGAAATTTGGTTCGCGAAACATTGCTCGATCCGGCGGATTTCATCCTTCCGCTGTTCATTTGCCCGGGCGAGAACGTTCGGCGTGAGATCAGCTCCATGCCCGGCCATGCGCAGCTTTCGGTGGATCGGCTGGTGAGCGAGTGCGCAGAAGCCTTTGGCCTTGGCATCGGCGGCGTCATTCTGTTTGGGATTCCCGAAACAAAGGATGAAATCGCATCGGGAGCTTACGCCGACGACGGCATCGTGCAGCAAGCTGTGCGGGCGGTGAAGCGAGAGGTTCCCAAGCTGCTCGTGATGACGGATGTGTGCAATTGCGAGTACACCAGCCACGGCCACTGCGGGCTGGTGGTGGATGGCGAGGTGCAGAACGATCCCACGCTGGAGTGGCTCGCAAAAGCGGCGGTATCTCACGCGCGGGCGGGCGCCGATGTGGTCGCGCCCAGCGACATGATGGACGGGCGCGTGGCCGCGATCCGCAAAGCGCTGGATGCGGCGGGATTCATAAATACACCCATCGTCTCCTATGCCGCGAAGTACGCCTCAGTTTTCTACGGACCGTTCCGCGAGGCCGCCGAATCCACGCCGCAATTCGGTGACCGGCGCAGCTATCAGATGGATCCGGCCAACGCGCGCGAAGCGATGCGCGAAATCGAACTCGATATTGAGGAAGGCGCGGATATGATCATGGTGAAGCTGGCCATGCCGTATCTCGACATCATCCGCGAAGCCCGCGAGCGTTTTCCGCTGCCGCTCGGCGCCTATCAGGTCAGCGGCGAGTTCAGCGCTTTGATGGCCGCCATTCAAAACGGCTGGCTGGATCGCGACCGCACCATTCTCGAATCGCTCACCGCCATCCGCCGCGCCGGCGCGGATTTCATGCTGACCTATTTTGCGAAGGACGCCGCCCGCCTGCTGGCCTGACGACGGTGCTATTGCCGCACGGAAAATCCCGAGTGATTTTCCACCGCGGCCTCGTTCTCATCCACTCCGCGGACTTCGGCCCAGCGCGGCCCCTGCCACAGCAGTCCGGCCAGATCGGAAAGCTGCGCCGCGGTGCCCGCTGCGTAGACCTCCACGCTCCCGTCATCCACGTTGCGCACCCATCCCCGAATGCCCAGCGCCTGGGCGGAATGCTCCACGAAATAACGGAATCCGACGCCCTGCACGCGTCCGCGAACGCGAAACATTTTGGCCAGTTTCTGTTCGCTCAAGGTTTCTTGACCAGCGGGTACACCACAATCCGGCGGAACTCCACCATCCCGCGATTGCCTTGCAACAGGATCGGTCCGGGATCGGCCTCATTGGTATCCAGCGCGATAGCGGTTGGCCCGTCGATGCTTTGCCGGTTGATCACGCGAATACCGTTCAAGATCACCGTGACCTCGCGGCCCACCAGGCGAATCACCAGCGATTGCCATTCGCCGGCCGGTTTTTCGGCGTTGAGGGTAGGCGCAATGCGGCCGAGAATCGCACCTGTTCCACGATTGGACGCGGGCCGGTCCGCATCGTCGGCGATCTGAACCTCGTAGCGCCCCCGCAAACCAATCCCGGTGTTGGTGTGCGGCTCAATCCAGTACTCGGCGTCCACCACGAAGTTGAGGAATTTCTTTTCCGAGACCAGATCGGAGGCTCCCGGCAGAGCGATGAGCGCTCCTTCTTTGACAATCCATCCCGGCGGATGCCCTGGCGGAACGGCCTGCCAGCCGGTGAGGTCGTGCCCATCGAATAAAACGACCGGGTCGCCCCGTTTCCAGGACGCGTCATCTCTGTCCGGCAGGGCTGGCGCGCGAACCCCGGTCCACTCTAAATAGGTGGATGGATTGCCTTCGATTTCAAACGTCCCCTTGAGCTTGCCGTCTTCCAGGCGGGCCCAATACAAGCCTTTTTCGGGAGCATGTTCTTTGCGGAATCGGGCTTCCAGCGCAAAACGAAGCTCACCCTCGGAAATGGACAGCTTGGGAATGTCGTCCAACAGGCCCACAGGCGCGCCCATGAACCGCCCCTTGAGGTTATCGGTGTCGGCCCCCGACACCTCCAACCACCAACCGCGCTGGGACGAGGGGCCACCAACGGTGATGTCCCACCGGCCGTTGAAGTCCTGATCGTCTATGGAGGCGCCGAAGCAGCAAAAAGCCAGGGCTGCGACGAAAGCGAATCGCACTGCGCTTACTTTAGCAAAGTTGACGCAGGGCTGGCGAAGTTTGCCTGTCAGCGCCCCAATTCGGTGCGGGTTTGGAGAAATTGCAGGACGTTGGCGCGCGTGATGATCCCGTCCAGATGGTTGCCGCTCACCACCGGAAGCTGATTGACGTCGTCGCGGCCCATGGTCTCCAGCGCTTCCATCACTGGCGTAGCGGGCGCGACGGTGTGCAGTTGATCGAAGGGGCGCATAATGTCGGAAAGCGTTGTGTACGGCCAGCGCGCGCGGTCCAGAGCTTTGATTTCGTGCGGAGTCACCAGCCCCGCGACTTCGCCATTCTGGTGCACCACGAAACAGCGCCGGCCGGATCGAAGCAGGTAGTTCTCCACAAACTGCTCCACGTTCATATTGCCGTCCAGCGTGACGCAATCCGCCGTCATGATGTCGGCCACCCGTACACCTTGCAAGCCCGCCGTGAGCGCGACGGAACTGGCGCTGGCAGTGGCCGCTTGCAGCAGGAACCATCCGATGAAAGCGATCCATAGTCCGCCGAAACCGGCGCCTTCGAAGGAACGGAAGATTCCAAAAGCGATGAACAACAGCGCAATCACCTTGCCGACGGCGGCCGCGCGTTGGGTGGCACGCAGGCCGTCGCGTGACGTGAGCCACAGGATGGATCGAAGTATCCTGCCGCCATCCAGCGGGTAACCGGGGATCATATTGAATGCGGCCAGCGTCAGGTTGATGTAACCAAGCCAAACGAACATCGCCCGCAAAGGAGTAGCGGGCGAAGCTCCAATGCGCCATCCCACCGCCCATGCGAGGCTGGGCGAAACCAAACCAATCACTGCGCTCGAAAGCGGCCCTACTATTCCGACCAGGAACTCCGTTTTTGCATCTTCAGGCTCTTTTTCGATCTGGGCTACGCCACCTAACGCGAACAACGTGATCGCCTTGGTGCTCAATCCGCGCGCGCGGGCCACCATGGCATGCGACATTTCATGCGCCAGCAGCGTAACGAAGAACAAGATGGATGTCAGGACTGAGAGCGCCCAGATGGTGCTGGAGCCCTATCCCGGATCGACCTGCTGGAACTGCGAGCCCAAGGACATGGTGATGAGCAGGGCGATGACAAACCAACTATAGTGCAGGCCAATTTCAATTCCGAAGAGTTTGCCGAGCCGAATGGAGGATCTCATGCCTTGTGAAAAGCACGTTAAGGACCAAACAGCGCGGCGTCGGGACCTATTGTTGCACCAGCAGGCCGGACCGCTTCAGCAGCGCATTCGGATCCGGATCGCGCCCCATGAAGCTGCGATACAAAACCGCCGGATCTTCGCTGTCGCCGCGCGAAAGGATTCGATCGCGGAAACGCGCGCCCACTTCGCGGCTGAAGATGCCGCTGCTCTGGAAGCGGGTGAAGGCGTCGGCGTCCAGCACTTCGGCCCACTTGTAGGAATAGTAACCGGCGCCGTAACCGACCGGGCTTGAGAACAGGTGCGTGAAGCTGACGATCATCGCGTAGCGGTCGGGCAGCCTGGCCGGTGAAAACGGCTGCAGGATGTCGCGCGCAAACGCCAGCAGGTCGATATTGGAACCCGGCGGAATGTCGCGATGCAGGGCCAGGTCCACCAACCCAAATCCAAGCTGGCGCATCTGCGCGTTGGCCGCCCGGAAATTGCGCGCGTTCCGCATCTTGGCCAGAAGTTCCGCCGGAATAGGCGTGCCGCTCTGGTAGTGCCGCGCGAACAGATCCAGCGCATCGCGTTCCCAGGACCAATTCTCCATGATTTGGGACGGCAGCTCGACGAAGTCCCAGGCCACGTTCACGCCGGCGAAACCGCGCAACTCCACGCGGCTCAGGCAATGGTGCAGCAGATGCCCGAACTCATGAAAGATGGTCTGGACTTCGCGATGAGTGAGCAGCGAGGGGCGATCGGCGCCTGGCGGCGTGAGATTGCCGCAAATCAGCCCCAGATGCGGATCCTGACGCGCCTCCGGCCCTTCGCCATGCGCATCGCCCGTGATCAAAGTATCCATCCAAGCGCCCGCGCGTTTGTTCTCGCGCGGAAACCAGTCCGCGTAGAAGGCGCCCACCAGCTCGTTGCCGCGTGGCCGGCTATGGTCGTAGATCTCGTAATACTTCACTTGCGGATCCCAGACCGGAACACCTGGCTTTTCGATCACCGAGATTCCGTACAGCCGGTGGACGATCTCGAACATTCCGGGGACCACGCTTTCCAGCGGGAAGTAGGGCCGCAGCGCCTCCTCATCGAAATCATAGAGCGCGCTGCGCTGCTTTTCGGCGTAATAAGCGATATCCCAAGGCTGCAATTCCGCTTTTCCGGAGAACGCCAGCAAATCCGCGTTCTCCTTTTCGAAATGCGTTTCTGTTTTGTGCCTTAAATCCTCCAGGAATTGCTGCGCGCGATCCCCGGCGTGGGCCATGCGGTCTTCGAGCACCAGGTCCGCAAAGTCGCGATAGCCCAGCAGCCGCGCCTTTTCGCAGCGCAATTCCAAAATGCTCCGAAGAACCGGCCGGTTATCGTATTTCTCCTCCGTGGCGCGATTGACGAACGCTTCGTAAACCTGCCGCCGCATCTCTTCGCCGTCCAGATACGTCATCACCGCCAGGTAGCTGGGGGCCTGCAAAGTGAACCGCCAGGAGGGCTCCGGCAACCCCTTGGAAGCCGCGCTGGCCCGTGCCATGGCTCGCGCGCTTTCCGGCAGGCCCGCCAAGCGGCCTTCGTCCGTGATCACCCATTCGTATTGATTGGTGGAATCCAAAACGTTTTCGGCAAATCGGATGGTCTGCTTGGTCAGCTCCACATCGATCTCGGCGATGCGCTTCTTGCCCTCCGCGTTCAATTCGGCTCCATGGCGCCGGAAATTGTCCATGGTTTTTTCCAGAAACCGTTTTCGAACTCCCGTCAAAGCGGTCGCCTCTTCGGTGCCGGAATAGCCGAGTACGGCCTGCCATAAAGCTTCGTTCAGCGGCAGTGAGGAGTAAAACTCGCTCACTTTGGGCTGGACGGTGTTATAAGCCGCGCGCAACTCGGGCGTGGTGGCCACGGCCTCCAGATTGCGAACAATCTGCATGGCGTACTCCAGGCGCTCGGTCAGTTGGTCCAACCGCCGCAGGGTGTTGTCGAAGTTTCGCGCACCTGGCTCCGACGTCAGGCGGTCCAGCTCCTCGCGTGTCTGCTGAAGCAACTCTTCGATGGCCGGCTCGACATTTTCTGCGCGAACCTGATCGAACGGAATTTGAAACTGAATTTGCAGCAGGGGGTTAGCGGCAGTGGTAGGCATCATCCAAATTTATGTCTTTATCTTATGACATCTTCCCGGCTAATTTCAGGGCAATTTGGGATTGGGATACTAGTACGTAGGGATTTCGACCCGCGCGGGAACAAAAGGTGGGCGTTCCTGCGTATGCTAGGGTGAGTTGGAACGCCCCGTGGACTCCGAATACGCGATCGAAACCGAGGACCTCACGAAGGTTTACATCTCCCGCTGGAAGCGGCGGGAGGTGCGCGCCATTGACGGCGTTTCGCTGCGCGTTCGCCGCGGTGTAATCTTTGGTCTGCTGGGGCCCAATGGGGCAGGGAAGACGACATTCGTCAAGACTCTGCTGTCAGCTGTGCGCCCCACCAACGGCACCGCGCTCATCTTCGGGCGCGATGCCGGCCAGCCGGAGGCGCGGCGGCCCATCGGATACCTGCCGGAGAACCACCGTTTCCCGACTTACTTTACCGGTGCCGGCATGCTCGATTTCTACGCGTCGCTCTCGGGCGTTGATGCGGCACGGCGAAAGAAGCTGATTCCCGAGCAACTGGAGCTGGTGGGCCTGAGCCAGTGGGGCACCATGCGGATCGGCAAATATTCCAAAGGCATGCTGCAGCGGCTGGGCCTGGCGCAGGCACTGATTCATTCGCCGACCATTCTGATTCTGGATGAGCCCACCGATGGCGTCGATCCCGTGGGACGCCGCCAGATTCGCGAGATACTTGGCCGCTTCGAGGAGCGCGGCGTCACCATTTTCGTGAACTCGCATCTGCTGGCCGAAGTGGAAACGCTGTGCCGCGAAGTCGCCATCCTGCATAAGGGGAAAGTGGCGCTCTCGGGAAAAATGCAGGATCTCACCGCGGGCAAGGGCTACCGGCTCACCGTCGCGCACCCTCCCGAGGCCCTGGCGGATGAGCTCCGTGGCCGCGCGACGTCTATGGCGGTGCGCGACGGACTGGTGGATTTTCAATTCCCGAGCCGGGAGCTGGCCAATAACGCGCTGGATCTTTTGCGCGCCGAGCGCTGCGAAATTGAGGTTTTCACGCCCACCACCAGCACGCTGGAAGAGGTTTTCGTCCGGACGGTGGAGAAGTAATGGTCACACTTGCTTTGATCCGCGATACTTTCCGGGAAGCTCTGGCGCGCAAGATATTCTGGGTGCTCTTCGGCCTCTCCACTCTGCTGATTCTCTTCTTCCTCTTCCTGCTGCGGATCGACATCGTGGCGGGCGCCACGGCCACGGTCTCGCTGTTTGGCCGCCAAGGACCCGGGGATGCCAACGTGGACCGCCTGGTGCGCGGCGTGTATGGTGGAATCGCGACGTTCCTCTATACCTGGGGCATGTTTCTGGCGGTGTTCGCCTCGGCAGGCCTGGTACCCAGCGTGCTTGAGCCAGGCCGCATTGAACTGCTGCTTTCGAAACCGCTTTCTCGAACCCATATCCTGCTGGGCCGTTTCGCAGGCAACGTTCTGGTGGTCTCGCTCAACTCCACTTACCTGGTGCTCGGCGTGTGGATTATTCTGGGCATCAAGACCGGCATCTGGTCGCCTGGATTTCTGATTGCGATTGCCACCACCACGTTCATTTTCGCCGTGCTGTTAGCTGTGGTGGTGCTGATCGGCGTGACCATTGAAAGCGCGGCGGCCGCCACGATGATTACCGTGGCGTTGATGATCATCAGCCCGATCCTGGCGCAGACCAGCCTGATGATGCGGCTGCTGTCTTCGGAATGGTCGCGCAATCTTTGGCGCGTACTCTACTATGCGCTGCCGAAAGTTTACGAGATCGGCAAGATGACGCTGGACGCGATCCAAAGCCGCACGTTCGAAGGCTACCAGCCGATCTGGACCTCGGCGCTGTTCGGCGCGATGATGCTGGGCGCGGCGCTGGCGATCTTCGCGCGGAGAGATTTTTAGTGGGTCGCCGGCTGCCGATTGCGCTGGCATTTTTCTTGCTGGCCGGTTGCCAGCCCAAACAATCCGCGTCTCTCCATATCAGTCCCGCGCTCGAAAAGCTGGTCCCCTCCGACGCCGTTATTGTGCTGGGAGTCAATCTCGCTGCGATTCATGACACCGCTATCTACCAGAAACTCGTCACTCGGGTTCCGTTGCCCCAACTGGACCGCTTCATGCAGCAAACCGGCCTGGATCCGCGCAAGGATCTTTCCGAGATCCTGCTGTGCTCGGACGGCAAGAGCGCTTTGCTGTTGGTGCGTGGCAAGTTTCGCCTTTCCGATTTGGAGGCGCGCTTCAAATCCAATGGCGTCACGCCGGCCAACTACAAAGGGCACGAGCTGTTCGGCAACGACAACGGCGCTATCACGTTTCTGGACGATTCTACGGCCGCCGCTGGGAGCGTTGATGAGGTTCGCGCGCTGCTCGATCAGCCCAGCGGCCGCGGCCTTCCAATCCCGCTGCGCGATCTGCTGCGCACGTTGCCGGCCAGCGATCAGGTTTATGCCGCGCTCACCGGCGGCGTGGAAAATTTGAATCTGCCGCTGCCGCGCGAAGGAAACCTCGGCAATGTCCTGCAAGCGCTGCGATCGGTGGACAGCGCCACGCTCGGCATGAATCTGACTCAGGGCATCGACGCGATCGCCGTGGTGAATTGCAAAACCGAGCGCGACGCGAAGTTCATTCACGATCTGGTCCGCGGACTGGTGGGATTCGGGCGTTTGAACACGCCGGATAACCAGCCCGACATGCTGAAGCTCTACGACGCGATTCAGGTAACCCAGCAACAGACCGAGACCAAAGTGACCGCGGATGTCCCGCAACAACTGGCGGACAAGTTTCTGGATTTGTGGCTCAAGAAATAGCGGCGGCTATTTTTTTCCGACGGGCGCGGGAATCGCATCGCCCAGGTTCATCGATCCGCCGCCTTCGCTCACGTAGTTGATGTTCCAGGTGGGGATCTCCACTTCGACGTCGCCTTCGACGATGCACTGGCAACCTAGCCGCGAGCGCAGCGTGAGTCCGGGGGCCATGTCCAGGCGATCCGCTTCATCGTCTTCCATTTCGGAAAGATTTTCCATGCCGTTTCTGACGATCACGTGGCAGGTGGTGCAGGCGCAGTTTCCGCCGCAGGCGTGCTCCAGATGGATTCCGGCATTCAGGCAAACGTCGAGCAGCGATTCGGGCTTTCCGTGCTCCTGGTAGGGCAATTTTCCCGATTCGAACTCGACGGTCTTGCCGTCCACGGTTACCTTGGGCACGTCCTATTATATCGTGTGCGAAGTTAACGGCCTGTAACGCATACTTATAGGCAGTGTTTCATTCCATCGAAAAGAAGATTTCCGACCGAGTCGCCGAGTATGTCCGGACCAAGCATGGCGTGGAGACTAGCGGCGCTCTCGAACAGCCCAAGCAGTCCTCCTTCGGCGAACTTGCGATTCCAGTGGCGTTCCATCTGGCGCGACAGCTGAAGCAGGCACCACGCGCGATTGCGGCGGATTTAGTGGCAGGAGTGGGATCGATCGACGGGGTGGCGGCGCTCGAAGTGGCGGGCAACGGCTATATCAACGTACGGCTGGACCGCGGCGCATATGGTGACGCCGTACTGCACACAGCGAACATAGCCGGCGAACCGGTTCCCGGCAAGATTATCGTCGAGCACACCAATATCAATCCCAACAAGGCCGCGCACATCGGACACCTGCGCAACGCGGTGTTGGGCGACACGTTCGTGCGTATGCTGCGCGCGAGCGGCCGGACGGTGGAGGTGCAGAATGTCATCGACAACACGGGCGTGCAGGTGGCCGACGTGGTGGTTGGATTCGAACGGCTGGAACACAAGTCGGCGGCCGATGTCCAAAACCTGCTGGCCGATCCAAACGTGCGCTTCGATTACTATTGCTGGGATCTTTACGCGCGCATCTCCAGCCATTTTGCCGAGCACAAAGAGGATCTGGCGTGGCGGCGGGATACCCTGCACGCCATGGAACATCATTCCGGCGACGAGGCGACCCTCGCGGCCACGGTGGCCGACGCGATTGTGCACTGTCACCTCGCGACGATGGATCGCCTGGGCATCCACTACGACGTCTTGCCGCGCGAAAGCGAGATCCTGTCGCTCAAGTTCTGGGAGACTGCGTTCCAACAATTGAAGGAACGCAAGGCGATCTATTTCGAGACCGAAGGCAAGAACAAAGGCTGCTGGGTGATGCCCGCCAGCGCGTTTAAGGAACAGACTGGCGAGGATACCGATGACAGCAAGGTGATCGTGCGTTCCAATAACACGGTTACGTATGTCGGAAAGGACATCGCCTATCAGCTTTGGAAGTTCGGGCTGCTCGGCAAGGATTTTTTCTACCGGCCTTGGAGCAGCATTGGCGGCCACACGGTTTACGCCACGACGGCCGAGCCGCAGCCGGAGGGTCATTCCTTCGGACATGGCGAATGGGTTTATAACGTGATCGACTCGCGCCAGTCCTATTTGCAGGATGTGGTCGTCGCTGGCCTGCGCGCGCTCGGATATAACCAGCAAGCGGACCGGTCGATTCATTTTTCCTACGAGATGGTGGCGCTCACGCCGGGCACCTGCGTTGAGCTCGGCATCGAGCTATCGGAGGAAGACAAGAAGCGGACCTATGTGGAAGTTTCCGGCCGCAAAGGGTTGGGTGTTAAAGCGGATGATTTGATCGACAAGCTGATCGAAAAGGCCCTGGAAGAAGTGGACGCGCGGCATCCCGAAGCTGCCGCCGCCGAACGCAAGCAAGTGGCAACACAAATTGCCGTGGGAGCGCTGCGGTACTTCATGCTGAAGTTCACGCGCAATTCCGTGATCGCTTTCGATCTTCGCGAGGCGTTGAGCTTCGAAGGCGATACGGGTCCATATGTGCAATATACGGCCGTGCGGGCCGGAAATATCCTGCGGAAACTTGCCGAACGCGGGGAAGCGCTGCCCGATTTCGCGCGCGAGCTGGATCGCGCCGCGCTGGCGCGGCAGCTTGCTTCGGAAGATTTTTGGCAATTGCTGCTGATGGCGTCGAAATCCGATTCAGCGATCGAGCGCGCCATCGCATCCGGCGAGCCCGCGCATGTGGCCAAGTATGCATTTCAGCTCGCGCAGGCGTTCAATAATTTCTATCACGGTTATCAGGTGCTGAGCGAAGAGAATCGCGAGAAGCGCGTGTTCCTGCTGTGGATGACCGACTATGTCCGCAAGCAGATCGAGCGCACGCTGGCCGTGCTTGGCATCACCGTTCCTGAATACATGTGACGCGCCACCGCGCGGTCTACAATGAAAGTAAATGGCAAAATCGAATAGCTTTGGTGCTGCTTCCACACTGACGGTCGGGGGCAGCCAGTATCGCTACTACGCGCTCGAGGCCCTGGAAAAACGCGGCGCGAACGTCTCTCGCATCCCCTATTCCATCAAAATCCTGCTCGAAAACCTGCTGCGCACGGAAAACGGCGCGACGGTGAAGGCGTCCGACATCGAGTACGTGACGGAATGGAAAATCGGGGCGCCAGCGAAGGAGATCAACTTCAGCCCAGCCCGCGTGCTGTTGCAGGATTTCACCGGCGTCCCTTGCGTGGTGGATCTGGCGGCCATGCGCGATGCGCTGCGTGCGATGGGCTCCGATCCCAAGCGCGCGAACCCGCTCATTCCGGCCGATCTGGTGATCGATCACTCTGTGCAGGTGGACGAGTTCGGCACGTCCCGCGCGTTCGGTGTCAACGCGCTGCTCGAATTCCAGCGCAATCAGGAGCGCTACGCGTTTCTGCGCTGGGGCCAGAAAGCATTTCAGGATTTTCGCGTGGTGCCGCCCGACACCGGCATCGTGCACCAGGTGAATCTCGAATATCTGGCGCCAGTGGTGTTCACCGATCGCAAACAATCGCCGGTGCTGGCTTATCCCGACACGCTGGTCGGCACCGATTCGCACACCACCATGATCAACGGTCTCGGCGTGGTGGGCTGGGGCGTCGGCGGCATTGAAGCCGAAGCGTGCATGCTGGGCCAGCCCATCTCGATGCTGCTGCCCGAAGTCGTGGGGTTCAAACTTAAGGGGCGCCTCGCTGAAGGCTGCACCGCTACCGATCTGGTCCTTACCGTCACGCAGATGCTGCGCAAGAAGGGCGTGGTCGGCAAGTTTGTCGAATTTTATGGGCCGGGCGTGGCCGGGCTGCCGCTGGCGGACCGCGCCACCATCGGCAACATGTCGCCCGAATACGGCGCGACCATCGGATTCTTTCCTGTCGATCATCAGACACTCGATTATTTGCGGCTCTCCAATCGCTCGGCGGAACAAGTGGCGCTGGTGGAAGCGTACGCCAAGGCGCAGGGACTGTTCCTCACGCCCGACTCCACCGATCCGGAATACTCGGCCACTCTTGAACTCGATCTCGGCACGGTCGTGCCGTCCATGGCGGGGCCCAAGCGCCCGCAGGATCGCATCAATCTTCCGGATGTGAAGAAGAATTTCCTGGACACCCTCAACGCGGCGCAGAAGACCGCTGAGATCGCGACGAACGGATCGAAATCCACTATTCAGGATGGCTCGGTGGTGATCGCCGCCATCACCAGTTGCACCAATACTTCGAACCCGTCGGTGATGATCGCCGCCGGTCTGCTTGCCAAGAAAGCCGTGGAAAAAGGCCTGAAAATCAAGCCCTGGGTAAAACCGAGCCTCGCGCCTGGGTCCAAAGTAGTAACCGACTATCTCGACGACGCCGGCCTGACGCCGTATCTCGAAAAATTGCAATTCAATCTGGTCGGCTACGGATGCACCACCTGCATCGGGAACAGCGGACCTTTGCCCGAGCCGGTGGCCGAGGCGGTGCAAAAAGGCAAACTAACGGTCGCGGCGGTATTGAGCGGCAATCGCAACTTCGAAGGCCGCATCAATGCGCTGGTGCGCGCGAACTATCTCGCTTCGCCGCCGCTGGTGGTGGCCTATGCACTGGCCGGCCGCGTGGATATCGATCTGCAGCACGATCCGATCGGTTCCGATTCCAATGGCCAAAGCGTTTTTCTCAAGGACATCTGGCCGTCCAGCGAGGAAGTGCAATCCGTTGTCAAGCGCTCGGTGCGCTCCGAGATGTTCCACAAACAGTACTCGGAAGTGTTCCAGGGCGACGAGCGCTGGAACTCGGTGAAGGTTCCCGCGGGCGATCTGTTTGAGTGGAGCGATCAATCCACTTACATCCGCAATCCGCCGTATTTTGAAAACATGGTGGACCCTGAGACGTCGGTAAAGGACCTGAGCGGCCTGCGCGTGCTGGCAATGCTTGGCGATTCGGTGACTACCGATCACATCTCGCCCGCCGGCAACATTCCGGCCGACAGCCCGGCCGGCAAATTCCTGATCGAACACGGCGTCAAGCCGGGCGATTTTAATTCCTACGGCGCGCGACGCGGTAACCACGAAGTGATGGTGCGGGGAACGCTCGCGAACATCCGCCTGCGCAACCAGCTCGCTCCGGGAACCGAAGGCGGCTGGACCACACACGTGCCGACGGGCGAGAAGATGTTCATCTACGATGCGTCGGTGAAGTATCAGAAGGAAGGCACGCCGCTGCTGATTATCGCGGGCAAGGAGTACGGTTCGGGCTCCTCGCGCGACTGGGCCGCGAAGGGCACGCTGCTGCTGGGTGTGCGGGCGGTGATCGCCGAAAGTTTTGAGCGTATCCATCGCTCCAACCTGGTGGGAATGGGCGTGCTGCCGATGCAGTTTTTGCCGGGTGAGAATCGGGAATCGCTGGGATTGACGGGCTTCGAAGTTTACTCGCTCGAAGGCATCCGGGAAGCCGTCGGCGCGGGCGCCAAAGCGCGCGTGCGCGTTAAGTCTGACGCTGGCGAGAAGACGTTTGAAGTGATCGTGCGAATCGATACGCCGCAGGAAGCCGAATACTATCGCAACGGCGGCATTTTACCGTACGTGGTGCGCCAGCTTGCGGCGCGCGCTTAGAGAGAGCTAATCCAGGACTCGGACAAACTCTGCGAGGATGCGGTATTTTTCTTCGTCCGGATCCAGGTCCCAGGACGAATATTCGGGATTGAGCGAGACCAGGCGAATCCGCTGGTGTTTCCAGCCTGCTTCGGTCTGGGCTTTCTCGCTTTCATAGCGTTTCACGGTGTAACGATTGTTGCCGGTGGATTCCAGATTCTCCACCAGCACCAGCCGCCCCTGGCGCGACCCGGCGACGCCGTGCCGAAACACGCACAGCGATCCGTCGGGAATCCACGGCTCCATGGAGTGGCCCTCGATTTGAGCAACGAACATATCGCTTGCAAGCCGCAGGTCTTCGGGCGCTTCCACCCAGCCGTCTTCTGAAATTTCCTGGTTCTCGAGAAACTTTCCGGCCGCCGCGCGCAGCGAGTATTTCGGAAGATGCGTGCGAAACTCCAGCACGTTGCTTTGGACGTTCTTCAAATACAGGCGGTCCAACGCACGCGTGAAGTCGTCCACCTGGACCTCTTCGCGGTCCGTCAGCCGAATCGCGCCCGACAGGCCGGATTCCAGATACTCGAAGAGCTTTTCGGCGCCCATCTCCCGGGCCTTTCCAGCCAGGTCATCAGCCAAATCCTCCAAGACCTCCCGGTCTTCCTCGTCGTCCACCAGCGATTCCATGTCGCGGCGGAAGCGCAGGCGGAGGGAATCTGAAAGAGGCTCTTGCAACAGCACCCCGATGTTCACCAGGCCTTGCTGCGGCGTTTCAGCTTGAACGACGGAGTATCGGCCTAAGCGGGATTCCATAGTAACCCTTATCGGCGCGCGGGGCGCGGCCAACAGCACTTGCCGGCGCAGCCGGTCCATTGTGCGGAATAATCGCCCAGAGCACAGGCCGGCGCAGCCGCGCCGGTCCGTTTTGCACGGTGATCATGGCACCGCGTTTGGATAGTAGCCCTTCCTGGCTCGCACCTTCACGTTCGCCAGATTCACCCGGACGTCGATATCCCGGAACTGCTTCCTCGAGTCGCTCTCGCTCGGGATGTAGCGGATGATATATTGCGTGGTCACTTCGCCGACCACCGCTTCCACCGCGCGATACATTCCGTTCGCCAGTTCGGCGGCGTATTGGCCGGTACCGACTTTCAGCGCGTAGTTGCCTTCGTCGGACGGCGTCGACAGGAACCCGGCCACGTCACTGTACACGCCTTCCAGCGGATACTCCACGCGCCCCCCGGTTTCCTCCGCCAGCCGGACCAGGTTCTTGGCGTCCTCATTGGCGAAACCGAAAGCTACGGTACTGACGCCATAAATGGTCACCAAATTCCGTTGCGCGATTTCCAGCGCCTGGTCGATCGTTTTTTTGCTGGCGTTGTCGTGCCCGTCGCCGACGATCACCAGGATGCGCCGCGGCTCAATCGGCTCGCCCTGAACCAGCTTGCGGCTGGTGCAAGCCATGTAGATGGCGTCGTAGAGCGCCGACCCGCCGCTCGGCTTCAGCTTCCCGAGTTTCTCCACCATCGGCTCA
Organism: Bryobacterales bacterium; assembly: GCA_963776805.1. Lineage (GTDB taxonomy): Bacteria > Acidobacteriota > Terriglobia > Bryobacterales > Bryobacteraceae > Palsa-89. The sequence continues at coordinate 633,867 of CAVZOD010000023.1, read as the reverse complement.
GGATCCGTTCCGGTGTCTACCAACAGGTCCGCGGTGTTGGAATAGCCGATCAAATAGCCGCTGAACTTGGGGTTGTCGCCGGGAATCAGGTTTTGCACCAGCTCGACGGCCGCGTCCTGGTAGTTTTTCCAATGCAGGCGGCTGGAATTGCTCAAATCGATCAGGAATCCCACCACCACCGGCTGGCTGCGCTCGCGCGTGAAAAACTGGATCTGCTGCTGCTTGCCTTCGTCGAAAACCGTAAAATCCTTCTGGTCCAGGTCCGATACGAAGCGGCCTTTCTCGTCGGTGACAGTCACCGGAACGATGACTTCGTTCACCTGTACCTGGATGGGCGCGGGAGCAGGGGATTGGCTACTGGGGGCCACGTCCGGTTTCTCGGCTGCTGGCGTAGGGGATTGGCCAAACAGGGAAATCGCCATCAGAAGCAAGAGCGCGCACCGCAGGTACATATTTTTTCGCCTTGATCCGATTATAAAGCACAAGCAGCGCCGCCTACGGGCCATGTGAATATCACTCGTGCCGCAGGGCGGTCAGCGGATCGTGCTGCGCGGCCCGCCGCGACGGAATGTAGCAGGCCAGCGCCGCGACACTGCTGAGCACGGCCACGACTGACAGAATAGTGAGCGGATCTCTGGCACTCACGCCAAACAGCAGGCTGTTCAGAACTCGGCCCAGCGCCAGCGCCGCAGCCACTCCCGCTAATAATCCGCCGAACACCGGCCGCAGCGCCTCTCCCATCACCATCCGGCAGACTTCACCCGAGCCCGCGCCCAGAGCCATCCGAATTCCGATCTCGTTTCTACGCCGCGAGACAGACCACGACACCACGCCGTAAATGCCAATACAGGCTAGAAGCAGCGCCGAGGCCGCGAATCCGGTGATCAGCCACATCTGGAATCTGCGCTGCCCCACCGAATCGGACACGACGTTCTGCATGGTCCGCACCTCGCCGATGACCGTGTCGGGATCGATGCTCCACACCGCCGAGCGGATCGCCCGGGCCGCGGCACGTGGATCGATTGCCGTCCGCAACACCGCTACCATGGCGGTCCGGCTGCGATACCAGTACGGCGCATAGACCGTCGGCACCGGCGCTTCCGCCATTCCTTCGCGTACATCGCGTACCACGCCCACCACCTCAAATGGCGGCTCTTGCAGGTTGGCGCGATGGAATTTCCGGCCGACCGGATTCTGACCGGGCCAAACCGCTCGGGCGGCGCTTTCGGAAATCACAGCCGGATTCCGGTTGCGATCGGCTGCGGTGAACCCCCGGCCCGCCACCAACGGGATGCCCATGGTTTTGAAGTATGCGGGGCTGCAGAAACGGTAATCTGCGGAGGGCTGCTCGAAGGTCGGACGGTGGTCGCCGTCCTTCTGAATAAAATCTCCCCAGTCCTGGCCTTCCAGCGGAAGATGCGAGACCAGTCCCGCGTTGGTTACGCCTGGGATGGCCTGTAATTTTGCGACGAGCGCGCGATAGTATGGCTCGCGCTGTTTCGGTTCGGCATAACTGCTGGACGGCAGATTGATTTCCACCGCGATCAAGCGATCCGCGTGGAAGCCCTGATCGACGTTCAACAATCGCACAAAGCTCGCGATGAAAAGCCCCGCTGCAATCAACAGAACGGCGCTCACCGCGGACTCGAATGCGACGAGGAGGTCGCGCATATGCAGTCCACGGCGGCCTTCGGTTGCGGTGTGCGACGTCCCGCGCAGGGATTCCTGCGGGTCGGCTGAAGCGGCGCGCCAGGCCGGCAAAAGGCCCATCAGGATGCCAGTGAGAAGCGATATTCCTGTGGCGAACAGCAACACTCTGGCGTCCAGATGGATATCTTCCAGCCGAGGCAGATCCACCGGCGCGTAACGCAGCACCGCGCGCAGCCCTTGGGATGCCAGCGCGATTCCCGCGGCGCCGCCGGCCAGGGCGATGCACACGGTTTCCGTAAGAACGTAGCGCACCAGTTGCGCGCGCCCGGCCCCGAGAGCGGTGCGAATCGCCAGATCGCGCCGGCGGCCGGTGACGCGCGCCAGGGTTAAGTTCGCAAGATTCACGCATACGATCAGCAGCACCGCGCCCACCGCGCCGAACAGAATGAGCAGACCCCGGCGCACGGGAGCAACCATCTGATCCTGCAAAGGTGCGATGGCCGCTCGCAGGTGGACCTTCTCGGGAAAATGCGTGGCGATGGATGCCTGGATTACGTCCAGCTCCGCCAGCGCGCGCCGGACGGAAACGCGCGGATTCAAGCGGCCGATGACGGTGTAGTTGAAGTCTCCCAGCCACTCCACGGCATCGCGCTCAAAAGCGGCAGGAATGAAAATGTCAGTTTTTCGGGGGACATTCGTGCCTTCCAGCCGCGGAAAGTGGAACGAAGACGGAAGAATGCCGACCACGGTTCGAGCCGCGCCGTCCAGCGTGATCGAACGGCCCACCAGTCCCGGATCGCGGTGAAACTTGCGGTTCCAGAGCGCATCGCTGATCACCGCCACGCGATCGTGGCCCGGATGGTCCTCTTCTTCGAGGAAGCCGCGTCCGAGCTGCGGCTGGACACCCAGCATGGAAAAGAGGTTCGCAGAAATCCTGGCGCCGGCCACCTGCTCCGGCTCGCCCGCCCGTGTCAACGTGAACTTGCGGCCAACGATGATAGCCAGCGCGCCGAACGAAGCGCTGCGGTCCCGCCATTCGAAGAAGTGCCGCGAGTTTACAGGCAGCAACGGGACGGCGCCGGCGAGTTCCGGCACAATTTCGTGGATTACCACCAACTGGCCGGACTCACGCCAGGCGAGCGGCCGCAGCAGGACTCCGTCGATCATGGAGAAGATGATGGTGTTGACTGCGATGCCGAACGCGAGCGTCAGCAGCGCGATCGCCGTGTAGGCGCGATCCCGGAGCAGGGTGCGAATTGCATGCCGCATGCCTGCTTATGACGTAAATCTTAGGTGCCGGGTTCGCCGGTTTCAGGCCAGTATGCGGCAAAAAACCTGCCATGGAACGCGCTTAGCGTTTATAACTCGCTTGTAACATTGATGATATTCGATTACACTAAAAGGGTTTGAACAAAACCCGCACCGGGGACCGGCTGGTGAGGACTCACGAAGCCGCCGGTTCCGGTGCGGTCAGGATCTAGCGCCGGCACGTCTGACCGGATACTAACTTTCAGTTCCTTCGCAAAGCGAGGCCCGCGTCCTGCTATCCCCGCTACGAATGCCAAACGCCGCCGAAACCATTCCAAGATGCGAGTAGGATCGGTTTCGTTCGACGAAGCGGCCCAAAAAAATCCCTCTGTTGCAACTCGCCGTTCAGAGTCAAAGCGGTTGCAAATCTCGAAAGCACCGGTTCCCGCAAGCACGCCGTTCACCAGTCCGCTCATGACCCCGTCCCGCTCATTGCAAGCAGAGGGCAGGTTTTAAAGGTCACTTCATCAATTCGCTTCCTTCAATTGCACGCCGCCCGCCACGGTTTCCCCCTTTGTTTTGTGCGGGCTCCGGGCACCGCTTGGGGCGGCCGGCTGCTAGGACTGTGTCAGTGTGACACAATTGGGGCTTGGCGATTCGGGATTGGATTGCAGGCTTGGTCGTGGCCGTTTGCGCCGTGGCGGTAAGCCCCAACCTTCGGGCCCAGGATGAGGAATTTCGGGTTTACGCCGACCATCCCCGATTGATCCTGACCGCCCAGCGTTTGCGTCTGCTCAAGCGCGAGCGGGAGCGCGAATCCCAGCGCTGGCGCCAGTTCGATTCGCTGGTGAAAGGTGGCGCCAGCCTTCCCGAACCCGGGTTTGCCCTGGCGCTCTATTATGCCGTCTCCGATGACAACGCAGTGGGCAAGCGGGCGGTGGATTGGGCCTTGGGGAAGGCGGATGATCTTCGCCAACTGGCGCTAGTCTACGATTGGTGCCAGCCGATTTTGAGTCCCCAGCAATCGGCGGCGCTGGCCGCCAAGATCCGGCAGTTGGCTCAAAAACGCACGGGCGACAGCATCGCGGCTCGCCGCGACTGCGTCCTGGCTCTGATAGCTACTGCGGACGATTCCATTCACCCAGAAGAAGCGCCGCTCCGCGACCTGGTTCGGCAATGGTGGCGCGCCGGATTTGCTCCAGGGCTGGCCGAAGGCCGCACCGTGCCGCCGCTCCCCGACCTCTATGCGCTGCTCGAAATGTTGCACGCGATCCGAGACAACCTGAAGATCGACCTGCGTGACAATGCTGTGGATTACTTCGCCCATTTACCGACTTATCTCATCGCGGCCAATTATCCGGCGCCTTATCGGGCGCCCGAAAACGAATTTCGTATCCCGGTCTATCAGGGCGATGCCCCGCCCGATCTGAACCAGGCGGCGCTGGCGCGCGCGGCCGGCTTGAGCATGGTGGCCTACGATACCAACGGCCTGCAAAACCAGTTTCTGCAAGGCTGGCTAATTCAGGACCGTTACCTGATGAAGACGCCTTTCGGCGCGCCCTACGAGTTCCTGTGGGCAAATCCCTATCAACCCGGACTCAGCTATTATCAGCTCCCGCTGGTGTTTCATGATCCCAACTCGGGAGTGCTTTTCGTCCGCTCGGGCTGGGACGAAGACGCCGATTGGTTTGGTTTATACGCGGGCCAGGCCGAGTTGTTCCATCAAGGCAAAGCCACGGTGGTGAGCCTGGGCGCGGCGGGTTCTTCCGCGCCGAAGGCCCTGCACTTGGGCGATGCCAGCATCATCTTCGGACGTGTTCCGTTTCAATTTTCGATGGATGATGGCGGAACGATTCTGGTGATCGGGTTGAAGCCCGGCCAAAAATACCTGGTTGAGACCGATGATGAAGAGATGCGCGAAGTCTCAACCGACCGCGCCGGGACCTTCGTTCTGCAATACCCGGCAGGCCGCGTAGCCGGCGTACGGGTCCATGAGGATGTTCCGTTTCCGCTGCAAGTGGAGAAAGCGTTCTCTCAGTAGGAAATGGAGGGAATAACCTCAATGGCGCGGCGCGCGAGTGCAGGACCAGGTCGAGCATTACAACAGCTCAAGCGTATGCTGTGCCGAGCGGAATCGGAAGCTGGAGGCGGACCAAAAACAGCGCTCGCTTCGTTGTCAGAGGCAGCGCGAGGGCGCGACGAGCCACGTTCGGAGTTGCGGTGAAGCGGATAGCTTCCATATACGCGACGGTTCACTTAGGATGGGCCAGCCAGATCCGCGAGTAGGCCGTTACACGGCCAAGTGGGATAACTTCTAGATGCGCCGTAACTCAGGCGCTAACCGCTTCTTGATTGGCTAAACTGAGCTGAACCCCAACATATCGTTTCCAAAAGGCGACAAAATCGGTCACTATCGAGTGTTTGTGCTCTTAGCGGCCACTCACTGAACCGCGACGAACGCATTGGGCGGCGAACTGACCCCAGCTATGGAAATGACGATCGGCTGGTTGCCCGCCGACACGCCGGCTGGTACCCGGAAATTCAACTGGTCGATGACCTCCCCCGGTGCCGCTCCCGCGTACAAAATGTCCGATGCCGCCAGCGCAACCCCGCCTATGCTTACCGATATCGGCCCCACGACCGATGCCGTACCCGACGGGATCTGCCCCGTCGCCAACGCCGGCGTCAGGGCTCCGAGGCCCGTGCCGTAGGCCGTCAGCACGTCCCCAGCGCGCGCCGGCGTCAACGCGCCGTCCAGAATATTCGATGGTCCCACTAACGCCCCGGTAGTCGCGTTCACGAGCACCACTGGGTCCTGCCCGTCGGCATTCAGTTGGAAGTAGAGAAACTCGGGCGAGGCCGCGCTCACCGCGACCGTTTGCGGCGCGGACACTGCCTCCGCAGGCGTCCCGCAGTTCGTCAGCACGCGTACGCTGGCGCTCGTGCCGGTCACCGCCGGAACTTGCGCATTGATTTGGGTGGGAAACACATCTAGCATTGCCGCAGGCTGTCCGCTCACGTCTACGCACACGCCCAGCAGCATGGCGGGCAGACCGCCGTTGACATATTCACTGGGCAAGACGCCGCGTCCCGTTGCGCCAGGAGGCAGGAAGCCCTGTCCGTAAATACTGATTAGCGCATTTTGCGAAAGTGTCTGTACCGGAGGCACACTGCCGCCCACTCCGCCGATTCCACCCGCCGTGATCGTCGCTCCCGCTCCCACGTTCGTCAGCGTGAAAGTCGCAGACGCACTTACCCCAGCCGCGCTCGCGGTCAAACTGTAACTCCCGGTGGTGCCATTGGCCGTAAACGCTGGCGCCGTGGCCACGCCCGAAGCATTCGTCTGGACCGCCGCCGGACCGGCGAAACTGCCGCTGGCTCCCGACCCCGGCGCCGCGAACGTTACCGCGATCCCCGACGCGGGATTCCCGCCTGCATCCTGAACCGTCGCCTGAAGTGCTGTGACGAAAGCTGTGTTGATCGCCGTGATCTGACCCGAGCCCTGCGTAGCCGTGACAGTAGCTGGCGCGCCCGCACCGTTCGTCAGGCTGAACAACGCTGGCACACCGACTCCCGATGCGCTCGCCGTCACCGCATAGGCACCGGCAACCGCGTTGGCCGTGAAACCAGGGGCCACCGCGACACCCGCAGTGTTGGTGGTGACCGTCGCCGGTGCGCCGAATGTGCCTCCAGCCGCCCCTATTACCGGCGCCGCGAACGTTACCGCCGCCCCCGACACCGGATTCCCACTCGCGTCCTTCACGGTCGCCTGCAACGGCGCGGCAAATGGCGTGTTGATCGTCGCGCTCTGTCCCGACCCTTGGCTGGATGCGATGTTGATGGGCGGCGCGCCGGCGAAGAGCGGAGCGGAGGAGAGCGAGATCGTGCCATCGCCGTTTGTGATGGTGATCATGGCGACTCCGGGAGCCGCAGCGGGTGGAACCTGGAAAGCTAACTGTGGCGGCGACCCGAATACATACACCGTCGGCGCGGGCCAATCGACGTTAGCGCCATCGGTAAGCACCACGGAGGCACCGGAGTCGAAAGGCACGGTGCCAGTAATCACAGCGACTGCTCCGGGTGTGAGCGTCGGCGCGTAGCCCGGAGCGGAAACCGTCGCGGCGTTCTGGGCGCCGGCTTTCCATGCCGGTTTGGTGTGATCGTAGGCTCCGATATCTGGTGCCGTGCCGGAATAACCGTTGGTGTACGGCGGGATCACGAGTCCCGCAGAGATGGCGGGAGAGGTCGGCAGAAGCTGATAATTATTGTTTGCCGGATCGACAAACTGGGGATTGGTGCCGGCAAGGATGTTGTTCGACACCACGGCGTCAGGCGTCGCCGGAAGAACGTGACTGAAAATATCGTTCTCGATCGCGGTCCCCGGCATCGTCACCGGACCGCTGGCGCTATACGGCGTGGCAAGATCGGTGCTCGAACCGACAAATGTATTGTTGTAGGCCTTGTTATTTGTGCTTGGGCTGTTCAGCACCAGCGCGTTCGGCGTATTCCAGACGACATTGTGATGAGCGACGTAGTTGCTGTCGCCATTGTCGAGATAGATGCCATTGGTGAGGAACGTGTTGCAGCTCGGCGAATAGTAGCAGGTCGCGATTCCGGGGTTGTCGTGGATCAAGTTGTAGCCGATCTCGGAGCCCTGCCCGTCCGATCCCCACGTGTACGTGGCCCCCAGGTCGCTGGTCTGCAGCCCGATGCCGGAGATCTCGTTGTGCAAGATACGCCCGCTGGTGAAATTGGGATGATAGATCCCGAAGCGGCCGGAGCTGTGGATGGTGTTGTAGGCGATCAGCAATCCGCTCGAGGAGGACGGACCGGCAAAAATCGGCGACGCGTACGTCGGATTGTAATCGGTGTCGCTGATGATGTTGTTGAAAGCGCGGTGGCCGGCCCCATTAAGCGCGATGCCGGTTCCGGCGCTGAACGCAATGGTGCTGTTGCGGACCACATTATAGTTGCCGTTGAGGAAAATGCCCTCTTCGGCTCCCGCGTACCACGTCAGGCCGGGAAGGAGGGAATAATGCGCCACATATTGCGCGTTTACCCCGTCGAGCACCACGTACGCGGTTTGCGCGCTCGAATTGACGCCGGCCGCGAAGAAATTCAATCCCTTGATCGTGATGAACGAACAGCCGCTCAGATCAAAAGCATATTTGCGGTGCTTCGCCTCTACCAGATGCTGCGCGGGGCTATCGCCCTTGGGAGTCCAAAAATACAGCGTCGACGATGGGTTGGCGAGGAACCATTCTCCCGGCGAATCGAGTTCGCCCTGCAATCCGGACAGGTAGTATAAGTTCTGGGCGACGGGCCCGAGGCTGCTGTCGATGAGAGTGAACGTGAACGAAAGCTGATTTGCGCCGGAACTCACCACCGTTCCGGTCTGCCATAGCCATCCCGCGCCGGGGCTGAGATGAATCGTGGCGCCGCTCCAATAATTCGCCGGACGCGACGGCAGGTTAGGATCGCTGATGGTGGCCGTCGAAAGTCCCGATCCGCCGTTAACGTAGGAACCGGCCGCCGTGGTCGCGAACGTGGGATGCGAGGGGTCGAGCGTAGTATTCGGCCAGCGCGCCTCGATCATCATTTGGCCGTCCAGGAAGACTTGGTTGCCGGCGGGAATCGGGTCGGTGTTGTCGGCCGTCAGATCCCACGCGATCGGCGCGGAGTAAATGCTGCCACTGGACAGGGTCCAGAAACTCGGGGAGATAACATCGGCACCGCTGACCGTCACCGATTCGCCGCTGTAGGGCGTGTACGTGATGGGCGCGCTCTGGTTTCCCGAGTTCGCTGGCGTCACGGTCTCTCGGTAAGTTCCTGCGCGAATGAAGGCCGTGTCTCCCGCGACCATGACCGAAGCCGCCTTCTGAATCGTCTGAAAGGGTTGATCGAGAGTACCAGGGGCGCTATCGGAGCCGCTGGGGGAGACGTAGTAGCTGGCAGCTTGCGCTGGGGGCGTTCCAAATAAAGCGGCGGCGATCATTGCCAAGACTGGAAGACGCAACTCGAACATCAGGGTTCAATAATCTCACACATTTGTCGAAGGGCTTTGATACGTTGGCAGGATAGCTTCCGGTTGGTCGGTTGCAGGAAGTTGACCACTTGGACGTAAAGTCGGCATCTCGGAGAATGGTGCGGTGTCCGGATTGCCCCCGGATCACGGAGCGTCCGGAACCTGGTCGAGGCGGAACCACCAATGATTCTGCAGGGCGAAACGCATGCGGCGCTTCGGGGAGGCAACCATGCTGGGGGATGGTCAGGTGTGCCCACGAGCGATGAACGAGCGCGGCGGCTTCGCATCCGTGGTTTTCAATCGAGCCCCAGCGGATCGAAACACCCATGCCTTGAAAATCCCTGCAGGGCCGTCCAGTGAAGCAGCAGAGCGATGGCTCTATTTGATTTCGAGGACTTCTTTCTCTTTGGTCTTGACCGCCTGGTCCAGCTTCTGGATGTAGTTGTCGGTCAGCTTCTGGCTTTCTTCCAGCGCGCGCCGTTCGTCATCCTCGCTGATGAGCTTGTCTTTCAAAAGCTTCTTGATGTGCTCGTTGCAGTCGCGACGAACGTTGCGCAAGGCCACGCGATGGTCTTCGGCGATGTGATGCACCTTCTTCACCAGATCCTTGCGCCGCTCCTCGGTAAGCGAGGGGATGGGCACTCGAATGATCTTGCCGTCGTTGGAAGGGTTCAAACCCAGGTCGGCGCTGCGGATGGCTTTCTCGATGGCCCCGATTTGCGAGACATCAAAGGGCTGCACCGTGATTAGGGTCGCGTCGGGAACGTGCAGCGTCGCCAGCTGGTTAAGCGGCATGGGTGTTCCGTAGGCCTCGGCACGTACGTTGTCGAGCAGCCCCATGGAAGCGCGTCCGGTGCGCACTCCGGCCATTTCATGCTGCAGATCGGAGAGCACCTTGTCCATCCGGGACTTGGCGTGCGCTTCGATTTCCTTGATGTTTTGAAAGTTGTGAGCGGTCTGGATTGTGGTGGAGGGTTCGTTTTTCATGTCGCGCCTAAAGGAGCCGGGAGGAACCTAGTGGAATCGCAAGTCAGTGAATCAAAGTCCCGATGGGTTCGCCCATGCTCATTCGCATTATATTGCCGAACACATTCAAATTGAAAACCAGGATCGGAAGCTGATTGTCGCGGCACATGGCCACAGCGGAGGCATCCAGGACCTTGAGTGCTTTGGCCAGCACGTCGTGATAAGTGATTTCCGGATACAAGACCGCGTCGTCGTGAGCGAGGGGATCTTTGTCGTAGACGCCGTTGACGCGCGTGCCTTTGGCGATCACATCGGCGTGGATCTCGAGCGCGCGCAGAGTGGCGGCGGTGTCGGTGGAAAAGTAAGGATTGGAGGTTCCGGCCGCGAAAATCACGACTCGTCCCTTTTCCAAATGCCGAATAGCCCGGCGGCGAATGTAGGGCTCGGCTACCTGATGGATCTGGATGGCGGTCATGACGCGCGTCGGAACGCCGGTCTTCTCCAGTGCATCCTGCAATGCCAGCGAATTGATCACGGTGGCCAGCATGCCCATGTGGTCCGCCGCCACGCGATCCATCTTCATGGCCGCCGCCGCGACGCCGCGAAAGAAATTGCCGCCGCCCACCACCAGTCCGATTTGCACGCCGGTTCGGGCTACCTCGGCGATCTCCTCGGCCAGGCTCTTCACCCGCTCCGGATCGATGCCGAAAGAGCTTCCGCCGGCCAAAACCTCGCCGCTGAGCTTGAGGACGATGCGCTGGTATTTTGGCATGGCCGGTGTCTTTCCGAGCCGCGCGGGCTCTCAGGCTTCGGGAGGAGTCTGCTCCGCGGTCTCTTCGATGAGTGCTGCTTCTCCCACTTTAAATCGGACGAAGCGCGAAACCGAAATGTTTTCGCCTAATTTGGCGATGGCGGCTTTGATCAGGTCGCCGACGGTGGTGGCGTTTTCGCGAATAAACGGCTGCTCGTAGAGGCAAATCTCTTCGTAGAATTTGGCCAGCCGTCCGTCGATGATCTTGTCCACCATCTTCTCGGGCTTGCCTTCCTGCAGGGCCCGGGCGCGTTGGATGTCGCGCTCCTTGTCCAGAGCGTCCTTGGTGACATCTTCCTTGCGGATAAATTGCGGATCGGCCGCGGCCACCTGCATGGCCAGGTCCTTCACCAAATTTTGAAAGTCATCGGTGCGCGCGACGAAATCGGACTCGCAGTTCACCTCCACCAGCACGCCCAGTTGGGAGCCGGGGTGAATGTAGTTGCCGATTACGCCTTGCCGCGTGGTGCGGGTGGTCTTGCTGGCCGCCTTGGTGATGCCCGCTTTGCGCAGGACGATCTCGGCCTCGGCCAGATTGCCCTTGGCTTCGATCAGGGCTTTCTTGCACTCCATCATGCCCGCGCCGGTCCGGTCGCGGAGTTCCTTCACTAATTTCGCACTGATTTCCATGGCTCCCTGTCGATTCCTGTTTCTGTGGTTGCGGGCAGGCAGCGAGCGGGTTGCTAGCCTTCAGCGCGCTGCCTGCCGCCCGATTATTCTACCGTCTGCGGAGTGCTGCCAACGGTTTCGCCGGCTTCAGATCCCGGACCCTTGCGGGGCAAGGACATGGAAGGCAGGTCTTCATCGGAAAGACCTTCCGACATGAGTTGATCCAGTTGCTGCGGATCGAACTGCGCGTATTCCAGATTCTCTTCCGAGGGAGTTTCGTCGGTGACGATCTTCTCGGCGGCGAAATCCTGTTCGGTGGCGAGCGCGCGGCCTTCGATTACCGCGTCGGCCACTTTGGTGGTAAACAACCGGATGGCGCGCAGAGCGTCGTCATTGCCCGGAATCACGTGATCCACTTCATCCGGATCGCAATTGGTATCCACCACCGCGACCACCGGAATGCCGAGCCGCCGCGCTTCCTTCACCGCGATGGCTTCCTTGTTGGAATCCACCACGAACAGCACGTCGGGCAGGCCCGACATATCTTTGATGCCGGCCAGGTTCTGCTGCAGATGTTTGCGCTCGCGCTCCAGACGGCTGGCTTCCTTTTTGACGCGGCCTTCGTAGCCCGCGCCCTCGGCCGCCATGGTGTCCAGCTCTTTGAGCCGCTTGATGGACTTCTGGACGGTCAGCATGTTGGTGAGCAGTCCGCCCAGCCAGCGCTGATTGACGTAATATTGGCCGCAGCGCGTGGCTTCTTCGGAGATGGCCTCCTGCGCCTGCCGTTTCGTGCCGACGAAGAGCACGGTTTTGCCTTGCGCGGCCGCTTCGGCGACGTAACGCATGGCGTCCTTGAACAGCTTCAGGGTCTTCTGGAGATCGATGATGTAGATTCCGTTACGTTCGCCGAAGATGTATTCCTTCATCTTTGGATTCCAGCGCTTGGTCTGGTGCCCGAAGTGAACGCCGGCTTCGAGCAATTCCTTCATGGAAATTGATGGCAAACTGCCTCCTTTGTTACCGGGTTACTGGTTTCGCCCGATCACGCCCGCGCACACGGCCCAAAGCGGAATTTGTGTGCGTCGGACGGAATAGGACGTGAATGCCGCAAGCACCGGTGCTTGCGCCACAAACAGCTAGCGTTTCGAGAACTGGAACCGCTTGCGCGCTCCCTTTTGACCGTACTTCTTGCGCTCGCGCGAGCGCGGGTCGCGGCTCAGCAGTCCAAGCTGCTTCAATTTCGGACGCAACTCGGAATTGAACTCGAGCAGCGCGCGGGCGATTCCTAAACGCGCCGCGCCGGCCTGACCGTTGGGTCCGCCGCCATCCGCCAAAATCAGGATGTCGAACTTGTCGTCGACCTCGGCTGCCAGCAGAGGCTGGCGCACTAAGGCGCGCGCTGCTTCGTTCACGAAGTAGTTTTCGAACGGACGCCCGTTGACCGTAATCTGGCCTTTACCCGATCGCAAAAAAATCCGAGCGACCGCGGTTTTGCGGCGGCCGGTTCCTAGATGCTGGACTAATCCTGCCACTCAGATACCTTCCTTGTTCGTTGCTGTTGGTTGGAGGTTGACGGCCGGGCGGGGAAAAACATTCGGAGCACTACGATACCGACAATTCCACCGGCTTTTGCGCCTGGTGGGGATGCTTGTCGCCTGCATAAACCTTCAACTTGCGATACATCTGTTTACCGAGCTTAGTCTTCGGGAGCATTCCCGCGATTGCGTGCTCGATCATTCTTGCGGGGCGCGTGGCGCGCATTTTGGCGGCGCCGACTTCGGTGAGGCCGCCCGGATATCCGGAGTGGCGGCGATAAAGCTTCTGGCTTTCCTTGTTGCCGGTGAGCTTGACCTTGGCGGCGTTGATCACGATCACGTGATCGCCGGTGTCCAGAAAGGTGGTGTAGGTGGGCTTGTGCTTGCCCATCAGGATCATGGCCGCGGCGCTGGCAATCCGCCCGAGAACTTGATCGGCGGCGTCCACCACGTGCCACTGGCGCACGATTTCCCCTTCGGACGGAATAATAGTTTTCATAAAGACAGACCTTCTCCCTGGGAGACTTGTGGTCAATTCAGATTAACGAATTGGGTGGGGGGGTGTCAAACGCGGCTGATTCGCCTTGACTACGCGCCTGAGCCGCTCGATGATCTCCTGGCGCTCCGACTGCAGCACATTCACCTTCGTTCCCAAGTCGAACTTACGAGCAGTCATGTATCGATCTTCGAGCCAATAATTCGGGTTCCTCACAGGTAAAGAGCGAACGGAACGAGGTGCGATCCTCCGGCGGCACGGTGCAGCGCTCCGCCAAGTCTTCAAATGGCTTCGGTTGCACCTTTGAAGTAAACAGTTCATCCAGGACGTCGCTCGCAAAGGGTAGGCTAAGCTGCATAGCGGCCGAATCCGCCAGCCTGGGCGTGCTGAGCACGAACGGCCGATCGTCGCCGGTGGTAATCGAAAGTCTGACGGCCTGCCCATCTGTTTGATAAAACGGACTGCGATACAGCAGAGGCTCAATCAGCCGCCATGATGGGTGATTGTTGAGGTCGTAATACATCTCGACAAACCCTCGCAGAATGTCGGGAACTTCAAAATACACGCTCTCCAGCGATTCGCCCTTGGCGCGGCTCTCGAGCAGCCGGTCTAGTTCTTCGATGGCGGTCGCCAAACGCAGTAAGAGCCCCCTTTTGGCAATCGTGCGATTAAGTAGTTCACGGATTTCCTCGACTCGCTCCCCTCCGTAGTCGATGAAAGGTCCGCCAAGCATTTTGGGATTTTTGACAGCGTTTGCGTGGATCAAGGGGGACGTAATATATGACTCCATGATCCGTACGTGGCGTTCCTTGAGGTTCCGGGCGGCAGTCGCGGGAGGAATCAGATGCATCCACGCATACCACTGGTCCACCAGTGGTTCGGCTTGAACATCCGGGCGAAGATAGACAGTGCTCATCGTCTTTTCCTTTCTTTTTTGTTCCGCTGGCATCGCAGGCCAAGCAGATCAGGAACCGATGGCATTTGGGCAAGACCAGTGCACTGCAGCATTGGACATTAAAGTCTGGCGGAAGGGACGACGTAGAGGCGATCGAGATCAACGCAATGTTGCCCATGGACGCCGTCCAGCGGGGTCAGAAAGGACCTAAGCGGGACGCGATAACCGGGGCGATAACGAAAAGATATCCGGTCAATTCCCGGTTGGTTTTTCCGCAGAGTCAATCACCAACACATCAACCGGCGCCTTTTGCGAGCGCAACTTTAGCCCGAGTTGGTCCTGAAGTGCTGTAAACAAGGATGGGCCGTCAGCCGGAGGAGATGCTGGCGTACTGCCAGGCGGGCCTGGGGCTACCCATTCGCCGGGGAGAGGAGTCCAGGTAAGTTCCAAATCGTAGCGGCCGCTGAGCCCAGTCGAGTCAATCACTACACGGTCGACAAACCTTGGCAAAAGACTTATGAATTGCGCCATGGTGGTTCCGACGGCACTAAAACTGCCCGGCCCAATGTGGACGGGGCACGTTGGTCCAGCGGGTCCCGCTGGTGCGCTGCAATCAACGGTAGACGGGCGAAGGTGCGGTCCCATCGCCTGGTCATCTTTGGCGAACACCAGGGCATAAGTATCACGCTCCCGAGACCCATGGTGGACCTTTAATTTGAAACGATCGGCGAGAAGCGCCTGGAGCATCCGCCGGCGAGGCGAAGTAGGTCCTTCAGGACCGGGAGTGAATTGCTGGTCTGTCTTTGCTTCCACGTCGAAGTGATCCGTATCGATCCATTTGGGGCCTCCGGCGATGAGGAAGTCCGGATTCACTTGCGGCCTTACGTAGGCTGCTGCAATCAGAGCACGCAAGGTGTAGTTTGTAACGCGGTAGTAGCCGCCTGCCAGGAAGCCCCCTGAGGTGCGGCCCTCGCCAGAGTTGTTCAGCTTTACCGATGACACATCAAAGGCCGGCTGACTTTCAGAGTTGGCAGTCGATTGCGCCGAAAGCCGCCATGGACCGCCAACGACTCCTGGCAGCACCACGAAGGCTGCCGCCATTATCCGCTGCACGGCTGAGGTCCTTATGCGGCGATCCGATCGTACTTTTCGTAGCTTCTTCATGATGGTCCAATTCATCTTTTTCTCCCTCTTGTCCTTTCGCTCACTCACGCTGCCTCTCGCGCGGCGCGCAAAAACCTTTCCAGCTTTTCAGTGAGACGGCACGCGTCATCGCCCTGCACTGTGGGGTTCGCGACAACGATACGTAGACACTCGATGTCGGCGAGTTCCTCGTCATCCACGCCTACGCGCTTTCTCACTTTGATGCCACACAGGCTGCGGTTCATATTGATCAGGAACTCCCCGTCCTCTTTGATCATTTTCCAGACCTGGCGAACATAACCGTTGAGTTGCTCACGGGTTTCGTTGCCCGCGGCTCTGGGCGCAATGCTGATGATATTGAGGTCAACCCGGTGCAATATTTGATACAGGCCCGAGGCAATGATGGATCTAGATAACGCTTGCGAGAAGTCGAGTAACCGCGAAACTCGATCTCGGTAGCCGGCCGGACCAAGTGTTTTGAGCGCATACCATAACGCCGCGCCGCCGCCTGCGCGCGAGCCTTCCAGAGTCGGAGCAAGCGGGCCGAATGAGGGCGCCTCTTGTTGCAAATACTGAACCCCGCGTCTGTCTTTGAAAACAATCGCACTGCAGGGATAATGCAAAAGCCCGCTCTTGTGCCCATCGATAGTGAAGGAATCTGCGGTTGCCACCAGTTCCGCTGTCTGGGGGGACGATTGGCAGAGGGCCGCGAATCCCCCGCTCGCCGCGTCAATGTGAACGTAGACGTCCTGATCCTGCAACGCCTGCGCCGTCGAAGCGTCCAACTGTTCGATCGTTCCAGTGTCCGTAGTTCCCATTGTCAGGACACACGCGATGACGCGCGGCTGCGACTCTCCGGAGGTGTAGAGGGGCTTCAGGAACCCGGACGTCAGCGGCTGCAGGCTGAACGGCGAATGCTCCCCACCGTAGAAGGCATCGAGTTCGCGGCAGCCTCGCGCGCGATCATCCTTAAGCGCCTCCAGATACTGGTCCTGCCAATCACTCCTGCTGATCGATATCACACACGCGTTATAGGCGAGTGAACGGCGTTGGAGGCATTCGTCGAAACAAACCGGCACTCGAAGCAGGTTATCTGACCCGAGGCCAAGCACCCAGAGAGCCTTATCGAGCGAGAAGTGCGTTCCGGAAGTGGCCAATACGGTTCCCGGAGCCATCCCGGAGAACCCTCGCGACCTGACGAATCCGTACCTGCCCGGTTGCGTGCCCTCATACGCGCGATCCCTCGCTACCAGCATCGCCGTCATGTTGGCAAGAGTCCCGCCCGAAACGATGTTGCCCCATGCGGTTTCGGCGGGAAGGCCGAGCAGGTTCGTCGCGAGCCATTCGATACAATCCCTCTCCATGCCCCAGGTCGCCGGGGACATGTCTTCCAGAATATTGTTCGGGTTTTGAATCGCGGTTACCATCGAGGCGAGGATCGACGGCATGAAGGGAGAGGGGTGGATATTGACGAAGTTGCGGCGGTTAAAGCGTATACTGCGGGCTAACGATTCTAGCAGCATCGGTAGGCCGTGGTAAGGCTCTTCCAGCGCCTCGACACTGGCGCGCGCGACGATTCCGCGTCGTACGGCAGCAATGTCCTCAACTGCCGGAATCGGCCGCCCCGGATGCTCCCCACCGCCCGTCCACCACTCGCGAACGAAAGGGATCACGTGTCGAGCGACTGCATCGAGATAAGCCGCAAGTTCGGCGCTCGGGTTGTCGTCCAAACAACCTGCAAACTGTTTTGATGCTGCCACACCCGATTCCGTGCCGTCACCTCTCAGACCCATTGCGGCCATCTACCAAAGCATAAGACGCTGGATTGCCGCGTCAGGACGTGGCGTTCTGTATCACTTCGAGATGGCCCGTTCGGGGTCCTCGGGCGCTCGTACGTAGACGGAAATCATATAACGATGATCGCCGAAGTGAACTTCCTCAGGACCCCAAACGGCATCGGCGGTTAGGAATATTTTTGCATCGGAGATGGCCGGCTGAATCCAAAATTCGTCCTGGCTTAGACTCGAAACCGAAACTTCCGACAAGAGCAAATCCTGAAGTTCCTTTGCCGAGCCCGGGACAAGCAGCGCGAAATGAATCTCCCACCCACTCACTCCGCCACTTGACGCTGAGAACAGGAGCGCCGGTGTATCCTTCGCCAATTGGACCAGTTCCACCCTCGGAGCATTCCCGAAATCTTGAGGAGCCGTGTAGCACTGTTGTTGCGGAGGCCCTTCCACACATATAGTTGCCGGACCTTTTGGAAATCCATCCTCAACCTCCGGTTTCATGATCGTTACTTGGCGGCCCATAAACGTCGGGAGGTCTTGGGTATGCTGAACGGGTTGCGCGCTCGCGGTCTGTGAGCACAAGAGCAGCAATAGGGACGGAATAATGAGATTCGCCGCTGGATTGCTCACATCGACAACGTTATCATGTCAGCGCTTTTGAGGCGGCGCCAAAAGCGGCCAGAGGATTCCAGGATTTGCGGGCATGACTCTCCAGAGTCCGCGCGCGACTTCGCTTTGTAACTGCTGGGTGGTCCAGCCGGTGTAGCCAGCGTAGATCCGGAAAGAACTGGGCGGCGCGCCACCGGAGATCAGCTTCAAGATCTGCAGCCTGTTCGAGACTACTGAGAAGAACGGCGGGGATTTGGATCGGAGAAGGCCACGAACGCCAATGCTGACCGGTCCACCGGCATAAACGGTGACGGATTTTCCGTTGGCCTCCGGCAGGATCTCCGATATGGGCACGGTGGTCGGCTTGTTGAGCATCAAGCCGATGGCGGATTCGGAGTCGTAATGAATCAGAAGGACGAGGCTGCGCGTGAAATCGGGATCGTGGGATTTGGCCGTTGCAAGCAGCAACTTCCCGGCCGCGAGTGGCTGCGAATTCGCTGATCCAGCCAGCGCGAGCACCAGTGTCATCCGGAAAATTCGAAAGTTCATGAGGGTTTTCGGGCTCGGATCGCGCTAACCATAATAATGCCCGAACTTGCCGCTGAGTTGCTGGCTCGTCTTCGCAGGAACGAGATCGACATACCGGCGTTCCTGCGCGAGGCCGAAAAACTCCCGGATGAGGAATGGCAGAAACTTTCGGACTTGGTGATGCAGTGGTTTGCCCAGCAGAATGCGGAGAGAACGAGTGAATCTTCGGACCGTTTGTAAATGCCCGTCGGAACACTAAGTCTGGGTCTCTGACTCAACAAGACAGGGTCGAGCACGGGAGAGGCGAACGCCTGGAGCTTGGTACAAAATTGTTTTGGCTAATGCTTCGGCTGGGTTTTTCACCCCAAAAGTATGGGTTCGACCGCCGTGCCCCTCGGCAGCTTTGCTGCCCTCGTACTTCCACTGCTCGCGCTCGAGGAACGGGAGATCGACGCGCCAGACGAGGACCGATCGGCCCCGTTTCATTCGCCTCGTAGGATCGATCGCGTAGCGCCACACGATGTACCAACCCGGGTGATTGTAGTGCGATTGAATTGGCCCAAGGACGCGCACTGCCCTTCGACTCCAAAGCTTCCCGTGGTGGCGGGTCGAGTTTACCCTTCAGGGAAAGATCGGGGAAGCGCTGCTGCGCAACGTCGGGGTGTTTGTGCCTCTTATATGGACTGAAGGAATCGAGTGCTCTAACGCCCATGATGCCGACGACAGCACTGAAGATGTTGGCCTGTTCCAGATATAGGTCGATTAGCTCTTCGGCCTTCTCTTCGACGAAATCGATGGCATTCCTCAGATGTGCGATGGTCAGGCCAGGGGGAAGTTCTACCGCCCGATCAAAGCCATCATTGGAAAAAGCCAAGCTGGGATTTGCCTCTTCCGTTCAAGGGTACAACATCGTTCTTCCTAACGTGCTTTTTGGCAGATCGAGTTGTTCCGTTCACGGAAAGAGACGAAAGTGTGGGGATTCCGTCTACAGCAAGGTCAAAAAACGCTGAGTCCGATTCCACTCCGATACTTCGGTAGCCAACGGCTGCGGCGGCGGCGATTGTCGACCCCGCTCCCATAAACGGGTCTAGCACGATACCCTCTCCGAGCGGCAGGGAAGCTCGGACAATCTGCCGCATAAAGGCCTGAGGCTTCAAGGAGGGATGGGGAGCGATTCCGCGCTCATCCGATCTTGTCGGGGCTGAGGCGATCACATCTGTGAAAGGCGCGTCCGTGGACACCCTCCTGAGGCCGCCGGTTTTCCACTTGCGGAGGTTGTCCTGAACGCGGCCTTCGCAGGGTTTTCGAAATACTCCCCAGGGTTCCCAACCAGAGCGGGGCATAACGGTCACGTCAGGGAACTCATTGTGCGCGTTCTTGGGCCTGTCGCCGCCACGAAGCGTTTGAACTAGCCGTATGACTTCGCCTCGTTTTTCGAATCCCGCTTCTATCAGCGGCAAGTAGGCAAGGTGCGAAAGCAGGGGACTGCTGGCGATGAACAAGTGCCCACCAGGAACCAGAATCCTAGCCAAACAGATTTGAAATTTTGACTCCACCGGCCGCCAGACCGATGATCATGTTGTCAAGACCTGATCTGAGGAGGACGGCCGATGGAGACGTTCACAAAGCTGTTTGGCAGCCTGCTTGTCTTTGTATACCACTGCTTCGACCGCATCGTCATCAACGGGTACCTGAGTGGTTTGTCGCGCCCCGAGCAGGTGGTGTACTTTTTCCGGGATGTCCTCGGTGTGCCAGTCATCGAGAAGGCGGTTTTGTCGAAGCGCACAGAAGTTTACCGGGGCTGGGTGGAGGCCTACGCCGCCAATCACAAACTGCCCAGCGAATGGGCCGAGAAGGGCGTGCGCAAAGAGGATTACGTACAGCCGCATCTGCGACGGATGGTGAAGCAGAACGCCTACGGCGTTTACTTCATCTTCAAGAGCATGGAACAAGGCTCGACGTTCGTGAGTTTCCGGTAAGCGTGCGTGACGCCGTGTAGGCCGTCCTGTTAAGTTCAGTCAGGCGCCGGAGGCGCCTGATCGTGAACCGGAAGAGCACACCACCGATCCCTGAGGCGATCGTACAATTGCAGCGCCAGTTGGATCAATTTCGCAGCACCCAGCCGCATCGGACGAAGCTGCCAGAGCCACTGTGGCAGGCTGCGGTCGAGTTAGCCCGACAGCATGGCATACATCCCGTCGCGCACCCATTGCGGCTGGACTACATGGGACTGAAGAGGCGGCTCGGCGGAGTTCCCGCGCTCCGACGCAAGGCAAGCAAGCCGACATTTGTCGAACTGACCGCGCCACATGCCGTACCGTTGGCGGAGTATGCGATCGATTTCGAATGTCCCAGTGGCCACAAAATGCACATCCAGTGGAAGGCGTCGGCGCCGCCCGATTGGGTAAGTTTGCTGCGCGCTTGGCGGGAAATGGAAGGATGATTCAGATCGCTGCCCAGATACGAATTCTGGTTGCGGTCGAGGCGATCGATGGAAGAAAGGGTATCGACGCCATCGCCCAGCTGTGCCGGGAAAAGCTGAACGCGGATCCATTTTCCGGTTACCTATTTATCTTCCGGACGCGGCGTGGCACGGCCATCCGAGTCTTGCAGTACGATGGCCAGGGGTTCTGGCTGGCCACCAAGCGCTTGTCCAAGGGACGTTTCAAATGGTGGCCAACCGGGACGGAAGCGGCACGGACGCTGCGAGCGCATCAGGCTCAGCTCCTGCTCGCTGCCGGCAATCCCGATGCGGAAGCCCCGCCGGCGTGGCGGCCGGTGAACTCCTAGAAATTGCAAAAAACACTTGCGTTCCGTTTTCGACTCTGCCACACTGACGGCAGATGGCATCGGAGTGGAGATATCGAGGGCGGGTAGTTACAGCCGACGATGTCGCTTCGATTCGCCAGTTGATTGCCGAAAATCCAGGAGCAAGCCGGCGCAGACTTTCAGAGAAGCTCTGCGAAGCATGGCAGTGGAAACAGGCCAATGGCGCGTTACGCGATATGGTCTGCCGCGGCTTGTTGCTCATGCTACACCGGGCCGGCGAGATCGAATTACCGCCCATCCGGTTCCAAACGCTCAACCCCTTCGTCCGGCGTGCCCACCCCGCGCCGATGCTGATCGACACGACGCCGATCGCCAGTGCACTCAAGGAACTCCAACCAATCGAACTGCAACAGGTGCGGCGAACGGGCGACGAGCCACTGTTCAACAGTCTGATGGAGCAGCATCATTACTTAAAGTACGAACAACCAGTCGGGGAGCACTTGAAATATCTGGCCTGGGCGCAAGGCCGTCCTATCGCGTGCCTGGCGTGGAGTTCCGCGCCGCGTCATCTGGGCAGCCGGGACCGCTACATCGGCTGGAGCGCGGAAGCGCGGCGGCGCAACATCCGCTTCATCGCCTATAACACGCGGTTTCTGATTCTGCCCTGGGTACGCGTTCCGCATCTGGCATCGCACCTTCTCGGCCGTATGGCCGCGGTCCTCTCAGACGATTGGGACCGGATGTACAGCCACCCGATTTACTTCGCGGAAACTTTCATCGATCCCGGCCGTTTTCGCGGGACCTGTTACCGCGCGGCGAACTGGCGCCTGCTCGGCCACACCACCGGGCGCGGCAAGAACGATCAGACCAATAAGCCCAACCGCCCGATCAAGGAAATTCTCGGCCTGCCCTTGACACCTCGTTTCCGTGAACACCTCACCCGGATATGACGATGAAGCGACGGATCGACGTGAACCTGGACGAACTGGACCAGATTATCGATCGCAGCACGCGCGCCCCGCTAAGCGAATCCGAAGGCCAGAAGCTCAAAACGGCGCTCCATGCCATGGCAGAGAGACTGGTGCGAAAACGGAATACGGAGAAAACCAGCGCCGTTCTGCCGGATGCAACAGGCAAACCGGAGGCCGGCGAATCGGCGCCGGCCGGTCATGGGCGCAAGGGGGCCGCGGCGTTTACCGGTGCTAATAAAGTTGCCGTCGCACACGCCACGCTCCATTCCGGCGATCTTTGCCCAGAGTGTCGCCGGGGAAAAGTGTATTGCCTGAAAGAGCCAGCCACGCTGGTGAGGTTTGTGGGACACGCGCCATTGGAAGCAACGGTATTCCAGATGGAGCGACTGCGATGCAATGCCTGCGGGGAGGTCTTCACCGCTGAGGAGCCGGAAAGCGCGGGAGCAGACAAGTACGATGAGACCGCCGTGGCGATGATCGCCCTGTTGAAGTACGGTACCGGAGTGCCATTCAATCGGTTGGAAGGACTGCAGGAACATCTGGGGATGCCACTGCCGGCGACGACGCAGTGGGATCTGATGGCTGCCGCCGCGAAACTGCTTTGGCCGGTGCTGGTAGAGTTGATCCGCCAGGCGGCGCAGGGCAGCGTGATGCACAACGACGATACCGGCATGCGGATTCTGCGCCTGGCACGCGAGCCGGGCGACAAGCGGACGGGGACGTTCACCAGCGGCATTGTATCGATGGTGGGCGCCTGGACCGTCGCTCTGTTCTTCACAGGATGGAAACATGCGGGTGAGAACCTCGCCGAGGTGCTGAAGCAGCGAGCACGCGAACTGCCGGCGCCGATTCAGATGAGCGATGCGTTATCACGCAACTCTCCGAAGGTGGCAGGCGTCGAGCCCCTGCAGGCGAACTGCCTCGCGCATGGAAGGCGGCAGGTTGTGGAGGTGGCGGACAACTTTCCGGAAGAATGCCGTTATGTGTTGGAGACGCTGCGCGACGTTTATCATCACGACGCACAAGCGCGAGAGCGGGCAATGTCGGCGGAACAACGGCTGCGCTTCCATCAGGAGCGCAGCGGGCCGTTGATGAAAGGGCTGCATGAGTGGATGGAGGCGCAGTTGGCGGAGCACAAGACAGAACCGAACTCCGGGCTGGGCAAAGCGATCTCCTATTTACTGAATCACTGGCTGAAGCTGACGCTGTTCCTCAGGCAAGCTGGCGCGCCGATCGATAACAACATCGTGGAACGTGCCTTGAAGAAAGCCATCTTGAACCGCAAGAATGCACTCTTCTACAAGACGCTGAACGGCGCCGGAGTCGGCGATCTGTTCATGAGTCTGATCCACACCTGCGAGCTGAACGGAGCCAATCCGTTCGACTACCTCACGGAGTTGCAGAGGCATGCCGAGGAGTTGAAACAGAAGCCTTCGGAATGGATGCCTTGGAATTACCGCGAGACGTTGGTGCGGCTGGCGACGCCCACAGCCGCGTAATATGATGGATCTGCTCTGGCCGAAAAGGATCGTCTGCGGCCATGGTTGGGTGACATTTTGAAATGGCCGCCAAACGGGCCTTCCCAAGGGCGAAATCCGATAACGTTTTTGGCCAGTCACGAAGACCGGCGAAAATGTTGCGCGCCGGTCTGTACGCCCGCGTTTCTACCAACGATCAGCAGACGCTGTCCATGCAGAGTCGCGCCATGCGGGAGTATGCCGCTCGTCGCGGCTGGACGATCGCCCAGCAAATCCGCGAGGTCGGTTCCGGAGCGGCCAAGCGAGAAGCTCGCGAGAAACTGCTGGAGGCCGCCCGGCGCCGTGACATCGATGTCGTGCTGGTGTGGCGGTTGGACCGCTGGGGCCGGTCGGTAACGGATCTGCTGGCGACACTCCAGGAACTGGAACATCTCGGCGTGGGCTTCGTGTCGCTGACCGAGGCGCTGGACCTGACCACGCCAGCCGGGCGAGCGATGGCTGGCCTGCTGGCTATATTCGCTGAGTTCGAAAGGGAGATTCTGCGGGAACGAACGCGGGCTGGCCTGGCCCACGCCCGGCAGAACGGCCAAAGGTTGGGTCGGCCTGCCACCGCAGCCCTACACACTGCTGAAATCCGGGAACTACACCGCGCGGGCGTTAGCAAATCCGAGATCGCGCGCCGTCTTCAGGTCGGCCGCACTTCGGTGCGGCGAATCCTGGGAGTAAAGTCATGAAGCGACCTAACAGAGACCTTGATCGAGAGGACCGCATCCATAACGAAGTCATCGCCGATGCCAATGGGCCGGAAGAGCAGGTCATGGGATGGCATTGCTACCTCGACGACAACATCCGATTCCCTTTTCAAGCCACGTGCATCGCTGTCAAGATAGTCTCGCCTCTCAGGAAAGGAGAAAGCGTCGAAGTCCTCCGTATGGCCCCGGAAGACGCCTGCTCCGCTGACATGCTCGTGGTGATCCACTGGCAAGACCGCACCATGGCCGTTCCTTTGTCACAACTGGCGGCTGTTGATCCGGACGACTCGACCGCCGAAGCTATCGCCGACTGGCATTATTGGGTGGCACGAGGCTACTGCTTCTGACTTACGCACGCCAGCCGAAAGCTCACCGACGTTCCGGATCAGCATCCCTAAGTTTCCCACGCAAGATCCCAACCATCGGATTCTGGCGCGACAGCGCAGCCGCTTCACGCACTACTATTTCTACGTACGTGATGAAGTCCTGGGACCCATCGTGATTCGCGTGGCATCCTTCTTCCCCTTCCAGACCACCTACTATCTCAACGGCCACTCGTTCATGGAACAAGAGTTGAACCGGCGCAAGATCGGCTTCCGTAAGAACGACAATGCGTTCCTGGCCACCGATAACATCAAACAGTTACAAGCAGCGGCCAACCGGCTCAGCCCAGGAGTGATCCGCAAGCAACTGGATTACTGGACCTTGCTTGTGGGCCCCAAGTTCTCCAAGAAAGAACGCGCGGCGATGAACCTGTCGCGCTTCTACGCTGTCCACCAAATCGAGTACTGCCGCAACTTCATCTTCAAACGGCATTTCCCCATTCACAAAGTGTTTGAGCGTTCCTGCGAGTTGGGGCTGTGGCGCCTGACCGCGCACAAGATCAGCGAGATTTTTGGCGTCCGCCTGACCAAGAAGTTCCGCGGCAAGCTGAGCACCGTCATCGAACAGATCGAGCACGGCCACCACGTCTATCGCGCTTACTGGAAAAACGCGTTCCTTAAACAGTACGAGAAGTTCTCCACGTTCCTGCGCAACGAACTGTGCTCCAACAACCTGAGCAACTTCGGCTTAAAGAAGGGCTTGGACCACCTGGACGCCGTGCGCCAGAAGTTTCAGCTCATCACGGACCGCTTCGCCAGTTGCCAGGCCCAATGGCTCAACGTCCACGTAGACTTTCCTTTGCTGCAGCGAATCGCCCTGCCCATCTCCATCGGCTCGGTGCGCTACCCCGGCATCAAAATCCACGAGACGCGGATCATCCGCCTGCTGGAAGTGCTCCTGCACGGCGGAAGCAATGTCAGCGGCTGGGCCGCAAAGCAGATTCACCAAGCCGTCCTCACCACCTTCAGCCTCGACCAGAAATCTTATAGCTTAAATCAACTCCGTTACGACCTCCGCAAGCTCAAGGGCCATGCTCTGTTGCAACGGGACGGCTCACGCTACGCTTACCACCTCACCGGCAAAGGCCTCCAGGTCGCGCTTCTGTTCCTGTTCTTTCACAAGCGTCTGTGTGGCCCTTTGGCCAACAGCCGCTTTCATCATCAGCCCGACGCCGCTCATCGTCCCGACAGCAAACTGGAGGCCGCCTATCACAAAGCCGATAAGGCGATTCAAGACATCGTCGATCTGCTCGCCGCCTGAGGAAATGTTGCACTACTCTTGTTTAAGATCTCTCAGGTAAGAATCTAAAGGCCCTTGCGGCGAACGATGCGAAGAAGGCCCTTAGGCTAGAGCGATCCGATTCGGTGAGAACGGTAAAACGTGGAACCGGGCTGCGCGTGCATCCGTCGAAC
Organism: Bryobacterales bacterium; assembly: GCA_963776805.1. GTDB lineage: Bacteria > Acidobacteriota > Terriglobia > Bryobacterales > Bryobacteraceae > Palsa-89. The sequence goes on along the minus strand of CAVZOD010000023.1, from coordinate 607,796 downwards.
GACGGTGGAATTCTCCATATACCCCCACGCCGGCTTCGAAGTTTTCGTTTCTCATCTGGCGAATATTCCTTCAGGCCATAAGGCGGATCGGTGACAATCGCGTGTACCCTCGATCTAAGCTGACGATCCATCCATCCCAGGCAATCCGCCCGGTAAAGGGAATAATCGATGCCACCGATCTTCCGATGGATTGAATGACCTTCCACAGGTGGCGCTATGGCAGTTCCATCCATGTCTTTCATAAACTATAGCAATCTTCCAGAGAGCAAACATTGGAACAGCAAAATGTTCCATCGCAAGAGCAACATGAAGCATATCGGCGGACGGGACAAAAGTTATACCGCGCGAACTATCGCCGATCTCCGTTTGGCAGATCATGCCGGCGGCGACGCCACGAACCGATAGCCTACGCCGCGGACGGTTTGCAAATGGCGGGGGCGCGTCGGGTCGTCTTCAATGTAGCGCCGCAGGCGCACGATGAAGTTGTCGATGGCGCGCGTATCGGTGTCTTCGTGCAGGCCCCAGACGTTGGCGAGCATGGCTTTGCGCGAAACGCGCTTGCCCTCGTTCTCAATCAGGTAGCGAAGGACGTTGGCCTCCATCAGGGTCAGCGGGAACACCTGATCGCGGACGCGCAACTCCAGCCGGTCGAAATCCACCGATTTTTCGCCGAAGGTGAAGGTGTGCTCGGAGGTGGCTGGCACCTCAGCCGGCACTTCGGCTGGTGATTTTGCCGCCGCGTGAAACCATTCGCGGCGCCGCAGCAGCCCCCGAATGCGCGCAATTAGTATAGATAGCTCGAACGGTTTGGTCAGATAGTCATCGGCGCCGGCCGCGAAGCCTTGCAGGACGTCGTCGGGATGGCCGCGCGCGGTGAGCATCAACGTCGGCACGTATTGCCCGGCCTGGCGCATCTGGGAAATCACTTCAAAGCCGCTGATTCCGGGCAGCATTACATCTAGAATCACGATGTCGAAGGGCGCTGCGTCCGTCTTCAGCTTTTCGAGCGCGGCCTCGCCCGCATCCACCAGTTGGACCTGGTAACCCTCGGCCTCCAGATTGAATCGCAGGCCTTCGGCGAGATGCTGTTCATCCTCCACTACTAAAACTCTGCTCATTGGACCCGGCTCATTTGGTCATCTTCACTATGGGAAGCTGCAAGATGAACGTGCTGCCCCGGCCCGGGCCTTCACTCTCGGCCCACGCGCGACCGCCGTGGCGTTTGGCGACCGATCGAACGATGTAGAGCCCGAGGCCGGTGCCCTTCACGCGCGTGGCGAGCGGTCCGGGGACGCGGTAGAAGCGTTTGAAAATCTGTTTCAGCTCCATTTTGGGGATGCCGGGGCCTTGGTCGCGCACGCGAACCGAAACGAACTTATCGTCCACCGGTTCGGTTTCCACCAGGACCTGCACGGCGGTTCCAGAGTATTTGACGGCGTTGTCGATCAGGTTCGATACGGCGGCGCGCACTTCGTCCAGATCGCCCATGACAGTAACCTGCGGGCCCGGCCGGTACTGGAGCGCCTCGGGCACGAGCCGATGCAGCGTGCGCGTGCGAGTGAGGCAATCCTCAATGACGCCATTCAAATCGATGCTGCTCAGGTGCAGCCTGCGATGGCTGCTGGACCCGATGCGGCCAGTGCGCAGAACCTGTTCGATGGTGGCCAGCAGCCGGTCGCTATCCTCCACCATGGTGTGATAGAACTCCTGGCGTTTGGACTCTTCCACGGGCCGCGTTTGCAGCGTTTCGAGGTAGAGGCGAATGGAGGCGACCGGGGTTTTCAGCTCATGCGTCACGGCGTTGATGAAGGCGTCGTGCTGTTCGTTGCGGCGGATTTCGCGAACTAGAAAGGTGGTGTTGAGGACCACACCGACGATAATCACCAGCGCCAGCAGTGAGCCGAGGAATAGCAGGATGCCGGTGTGCCAGCGCAGCAGTACCCAGCCGATGTAGAGCAGAACAATGACCGAGATGAGCCCGATGCCCAGCGCGATGAAGAACGCGATGGATCGGCGGCGGCCGGCAACGACCATAGTTCCAGAGTAAGATAAACCGCGCCAGGGAAGCGCGGTTCGGGATTGAGGCAGGGATTCGGGACTGGCGGTATTACGCCGCTTCGCGTTCGGGAACGGCCGTATGAACCTTGGCGACGCGCACCGCTCTGGCGATGCCCAGGAATTTCAGGATCGAGATCTGAATCCAGGAGAAATCGATTTCATACCACGCCAAGCCGTGCCGGGCCGAGGTGGGATGGGCGTGATGGTTATTGTGCCAGCCTTCGCCGAAGGTGAGCAGCGCAATCAGGACATTGTTGCGGGAATCGTCGCGCGTGGTGAAGCGGCGCGTGCCCCACATGTGCGTGATGGAGTTGACGGTCCAGGTGGCGTGCAGGCCGAAAGTGAGGCGCATGCAGGTGGCCCAGAGCAATAGCGGAAGGCCGCCGAAGATCAGCAACAGGGCCGACACCACGATGATCGGGATCCAGTGGTAAGTGTTCAGATTCGCGTAAAACGGGTCTCTGGCGAGATCCGGCGCATATTTGGCCATCAGCTTGGTGTCGTTATGTTTGGATTCGCCGGTGAGCAGCCAGCCGATGTGCGACCACCAGGCGCCGTCACGGGGCGAATGCGGGTCGCCGGGCTTGTCGGAAAACTGGTGATGGATGCGATGCGTGGCCACCCAGAAGATGGGCCCGCCTTCGAGCGACAGCGTTCCGCAGAAAGCCAGAAAATATTCGAACGCGCGGGGCAGCCGGTAGGAACGGTGCGTGTGCAGCCGATGGTAACCCATGCTGATGCCCAACCCAACGCTGGCCCAATACAGCAAGATCGATATGATGAGCGCGTGCCAGCTAAACATAAACAGTGCAGCAATGGCGCCCGCGTGCAGAACAACCAGAACACTGATGATGGCCCAGTTCAGTTTCCGGTGTTCATAGATACTTTGAATTTCGCTAGTCAAGAAGTCTCCCTGGTTTTCCCTAAGCTTAAGTTCCAACGTAACAGGGAACTCTCAGAGCGTTTGTAAGAGTTGTGTAATACCGCGTTCAGTTACATTTGGCGCGGTGCTCGGCCCAGTGGTTTGCCTTAGGTCGCACTAGCTTTTCGTTTGCTGCGGCATAATCTAGACATGCCTGTCTCCGCCGACACTCTCCGACTGCAACTCGACTATTCCGCTTGGGCCAGCCAGCGCCTGATGGATGCCGCCGCCCAGCTTTCCGAGGAAGAACTCACGCGCGATTTCAAGACCGCCGATAAAACCGTGCTCGACACATTGGTCCATGTCTATGCGGCCGACCGTATTTGGCTGGCGCGGGTAACGGCTCAGCCGCGAGCGACGTTCATCGATCCGGAAGATCGAGATTTGACCCTGCTGCAATCCGAATGGCCGGCCTTGCACGAGCGCTGGAAGCTGTGGCTGCGCGACTTCAAAGATGACGATGTGCTGCGGGTGATTGAATACAAGGACACCAAGGGGCGGCCCTATTCGCAGCCCGCATGGCAGATCCTGCTGCACCTGGTCAATCACGGGACGCACCACCGCGGGCAGGTTTCCGGATTTCTGCGCGCCATGGATCGCACGCCGCCGCCGCTGGATTTGATCGCCTATTACCGGGCGATCGGGTAGCGGGTGCCGCGGAACGGCCACAGCAATTGCTGCCAGAAGCCGGCGGGTGCGCGCTCGTCGGCCAGTCCGAAGCTGAGCGGCTTGCGTTGGGGAAAGTGCTCGGTGCCGAAGAGGAAATCGAAGAGCGGCAACAGGCCGCTGTAGTTCTTGTTCAGCGCCTCCCGATCGGCCGAGTGGCCTCCAACGTACGCTGGAGCTACGGCTGGCTGGGCTACATCGTCTCCAGCCCGGCCTTCCACCGCTGGCACCAGGGCGAAAAGCCGAGTAAAAACAGCGGCAGCAACGCGATCAGCCTGTTCCACACGCTTTCGAGCGGATGAACGCGCGCGGCGGCCAGCCAATCCAGGCGTTCTGAGCTGTGGTGGACTTTGTGCAGCCGCCAGAGCACGGGGACCTGGTGCATCATGCGGTGCGACCAGTATCCGCAGAATTCAGCGGCGAATAGGGCTTCGACGGCCTGCAGCCAAAGCGGTTGGTGAGCGAGCAAGGTAAGCCGCGGCATTTGTAATGCGACGGCCGCGATGAGCACGACGATGGACGCGGCGGTGGCTAGTCTTTTGGCGACGAAGAAGTCGAAAAACCAATAGATGGCGTCCACTTTTGTGCCCGGGCGGAGAGCGCGCTGGCTGGGCTGCTCGGGGAAGAGGCGTTCCAGTAAATAGAAGAGGCCCGCCAGCACCAGAGTGCCGAGGAGGAGGCCGGCGATGGCTTTGCCGAGGGGCTCGGACGCGGCCGGCGGGTACATGTGGCGGAGTTCAGCAACGGCGTGTGTAATGGCGATTTGCATGGAGCCTCCTGTTGCTGGTAACGCAGAGGTTCAAGCAAAAGTTCGGTAGTGGGTCAAACTCACCAGCAATAACTTTCCCGCTTGGTTTTCTATGGCAACTCATTACCCTGTGTATATACTCGATGAGATACGAGTGGGGACGGAGTCGAAGGATATCTCAAATCAGCAAAAACATGGCGCGCGCAGTTGGCAAGGCGCAAATTGAACCAAAGTTCGAGGCTTTACTGCTGGTAGTGCACGTTTACAGAGAGGAATACAATGGCGGCCAAATCATCCGTATCATCTCGGCCCGCGCGGCTGAAAAACGTGAAATCCGAAGATATCAAGGACAAGCGATGGAGTGAGAAGGAGAAGCAGGCGCTCCGCCGCATCGCCCGGCAACAGGCGGCTGGCAATGACTCGCAAATTGATTTCTCGGACATCCCGCCATTGACTGACGAGCAGCTTGCCGCGATGGTGCGGTTACGCGAGGTACGAGAGGCCAAAGTGCCTATCAGTTTCAGGATAGATGCGAGGGTCCTCGCGTGGCTCAAATCCAAGGGTGACGGTCATCTCACGCGGATTAATGACATCCTGACCAATGTCATGGAGGCCGAGCAAAGGACCTCGCGACGATAAGGCTACCGTTTTTTGGGACCTTTTTCGCCAAACGACAAGAAGTTGTCGCGGCAGAGCATTTTCCAATCGAAGGATGAGCATGAAAATCGGACAGGGAATGAGGAGGCCGCGCAGCGGCCGACTTCCTTTCTTTGGTTTTTGGTTTTCAGAGAGAGAACGGTGGTTATGGTCGCGAGCGGTCGTGGGAAAGTGGGAAACCTGCTTTTGGTTTTCCACTTTTCCATGGACGCGAAGCCGGGCGGTGGGAATGTGGGAATCTCGCGCTTTCTGCGAGATTTCCAAGGGACGGTGGAAAGCGTGGGAAACCCGCTCTTGGTTTTCCACGCTTTCCACGGGCCCGGCATTTCCACGGCCCTCCGTTAGCGGAACTTCGGCAAGGACGGCGTCTGGCATTGCCGAAGCAGCTTGGCCTTGGCCGCGCTCATCCGGCGAGCGCATTCGGTGTCGCTGATCGCCAGCGACCGCTTTTCCAGTTCCCGCAAACTCAATCCCGGTTTCAAAAAGCTCTCCCCTTCGGGCAGCGATTGCAGTTTCTCGAACGGCGTCCGGTAGTCCTCGATCTTGTATTTGCGTTGGCGTTTGCCGCGCTCGTCCAAGCTCACTGTCGCGAATCCGCAGGGCCGGTGAAAGTTCAGGTACGGATTTAAATGCTCGGCGTAGAAGTTCTGCAGCTCCCCGGCGTGTGCGCCGGCGATGTGTCCGTAGCCGATCAACTTGCGGATCACCGCACCGTTCTTGCCTTCCACCAGTGCATTGTCCTGGCTTCGGCACGCTCGGCTCTTGGTGAATTCGGCGTGCAACTTCCGCAGCATTTCCGCCACTCGATGGTTGATATACTCCGAGCCGTTGTCGGCATGAAAACCGCGGATCGGAAATGGAAATTGCGCCAACACCGCTGCCAGCACCGGCATCAGATAGGCCTCGCTGATCTTCTCGGCGCAGCCCACCACTTGCCATTGCGTCACCGCATCCACGGCGTTGATGTGATACACGCCCTTGGTTCCCGCGCTGTCCCCTTGATGCACCGTATCCACGCGCACATACCCCGGCCGCCCTTCCGGATCGGGCTTGCGCCGCTGTCCGATGGCGGCCGCAGTGGACTGCGTCGGTTCGAACACCGCCGCCTGGTTGCGATAGCGCGCGCTCGCCCGCAGGTTGTACAAGTGCGCCACGCTGATCTTCGACAGTCGCTCGCACTGCTTCTCTCCGAACTGTTCGTAGGCGCGCTGCAAGATCCGGCGCGTGGCGGGTCCGCTCAACCGCCTGTGTGCCCGATCCACGTCCGCTAACAACGCAATGTCTTCCGCCGTGTACCTCACTGCGAACGCGTGCCGTTGGTACGACTGGGGCCGTATTACGCCGCAATCGAGATACGCCCGGATCAACCGCGTGGTCTGCGCCTCGCTCAACCCGGTCACTTTCCGCAGGTAGGCCCGTACCAAGCCCCGCTCGCCTTTTCCCAAACTTCGGTACTTCTGCGCCGCCAATACCCGCTCCACCCACAGGTATCGTTCCTCCCGCCCGCCACTGCTGAACTCGATCGGCTCGCTCGACCGCAAAAACTCTCGGATCTGATCCCGGCTCAGGCTCTCGGCATTCTGCATCCGTATCTGCACCCGGCCGCGCCACGCCTACCCCATTGTTCCCGTTTTCATGCTCATCTTCCATTGGAAACCGCCCCAGCCAATTCACTAGTTTCATGCTCATCTTGCGTTGGACAATTCTGCAGCGGCGTACGGAGGGATCCAGCCAATGTGCTATGCTTTGGATGGATTGGCATGCTTTCGATCAGGCCATTAAATCCCGAAGAAAAGTCTCCGCTTTTCCGCCAACTGCATGAGCAAATCAGGGGTTTGATTGATTCCGGGGTGTTGCCGAAGGGTAGCCGGTTGCCCGCCACCCGCGAATTGGCTGGCCAACTTGGACTGAACCGAACGACGGTTTCCGCAGCCTATGCGTTGCTGGAATCCGACGGGCTGATCACCGGACATGTAGGGCGGGGAAGCTTCGTGGCGGGCTCCCCCAGAGCCACGAGCGATGCTCCGGCGTCGGCCAGTTTCTCCCGCTCGCGGCCTTCGGAGTTACTATTTCCGCTGGAAGAATTCCGCAAGACCTGCGCGGAAGTGATCGCGAGCGACGAAGCGGCATCCATCCTGCAACTGGGAACGCCGGCGGGATATCCGGCGTTGCGACGCTACCTGCTGGAACAAGCGCGAGCGGAGGGCGTGGCGCGCGAGTCCGACGACATTCTGATTACCAGCGGCTGCCAGCAGGCTTTCGACCTGCTGCAAAGGACGATCGGCCAAGGCGCCACGGTGCTGATCGAAGACCCGGTCTATCTGGGCGTGCGCAGCGTGTTCGAACGCGCGGGGGCGCGGCTGATCGGTGTTCCGATGGGACGCGATGGCATCGATCTGGAAAGCCTGGAGAGGACCATTGCGCGGGAGCGGCCGCGATTGCTCTGCGTCACGCCCAATTTTCAGAATCCGACGGGCGCTACCATCCCGCTCACGGCGCGGCATGCCTTGCTTCGAATCGCGCGGGACGCGGGCGTCACGGTGATTGAGAACGACATCTACGGACCGTTGTGCTATGCAGGCGAGCCGGTCCCGTCCCTGAAACATCTGGACGAAACGGGCGATACGATTCTGTTGGGGAGTTTTTCCAAAGTTGCGTTTCCGGGGTTGCGCGTAGGCTGGGTGATCGCCCGCCGCGCGCTAATCGAGAAGCTGACCGAAGCCAAGCAGTGGAGCGATCTGCACACCGATCAGCTTTCGCAAGCCGTGTTGCTGCGCTTCGCCGAGTCGGGACGCCTGGAGCAGCACCGGCGGCGAATGCTGGTGGCCGGAGGCGCGCGTTTGCAGGCCGCGCTGGAAGCTTGTAAAGAATATTTGCCGGCGGGCGCGAGATTTACGCGGCCGCGCGGCGGAATGAGCCTGTGGATTGAACTGCCGGAGTCGCTGGATGCGAGTGAACTGCTGCCGCGCGCCGAACGGGAAGGCGTTACGTATTTGCCGGGCAAGTACTTCGCGGTTTCGCGGCCGCAGCCAAACGGCTTGCGCATCAGTTTTGCCGGGATGACTCCGGAGGAAATCCGCTCTGGGCTGGCTGTTTTGGGCCGTATATTTCAAGACGCGCTGGAGCGCGTTCGAGCGCATGCGCCATTGCTGGAAGCGGCGGCGCTTGTTTAGGAAAAAGGAGAACGCAATGTACATGGATGAAACCTTTCGCCTGAAGGTGGGATTGGCCGAGATGCTGAAGGGCGGCGTGATCATGGACGTCACCAATGCCGAGCAGGCCGTGATTGCCGAGAAGGCCGGCGCGACGGCCGTGATGGCGCTGGAGCGCGTGCCGGCCGACATTCGCAAAGAGGGCGGCGTGGCGCGCATGGCGCCCATCAGCAAGATCCGCGAGATCATGCACCAGGTCAGCATCCCGGTGATGGCGAAGGCCAGGATCGGCCATTTCACGGAGGCGCGGATTCTGGAGGCGCTGGAGGTGGATTACATCGACGAAAGCGAAGTGCTGACGCCGGCCGATGAAGAGCACCACATCGACAAGCGCGGATTCAAGGTTCCCTTTGTGTGTGGAGCGCGCAACCTGGGCGAAGCGCTGCGCCGGATCGCCGAAGGCGCGGCCATGATTCGCACCAAGGGCGAAGCGGGGTCGGGCAATATCGTGGAGGCGGTGCGCCACATCCGAACCATCGTCAAAGAGATGAAGCAGCTCACGGTGCTGGGGCATGAGGAACTGGTGGCGGAATCGAAAAAGCATCAGGCGCCGCTGGAGCTGATTGAGTATGTAGCCGAGCACGGCCGGCTGCCGGTGCCCAACTTCTCGGCCGGTGGCATTGCGACGCCCGCCGATGCGGCTTTGGTGATGCAGTTGGGCGCGGAGGCGGTGTTCGTCGGGTCGGGAATTTTCAAGTCGTCCGATCCGGAAGCGCGCGCGCGGGCCATCGTGAAGGCGGCTACCTATTACAACGATCCGGCGAAACTGCTGGAAGCGAGCGAAGAGCTGGGTGCGGCCATGTTCGGCCTGGATATCGCGAAGCTGCCTGAATCGGAGCTCTTGCAGACAAGAGGCTGGTGAGATGGCGGCGAACGCCGGCAAGAAGCGCGTAGGCGTGCTGGCCCTGCAAGGGGATTTTGAGGCCCACGAGCGTGCCCTCACGCGAGCCGGGGCGGAGGCCGTAGAAGTGCGGTCGGCGGCGGATTTGGAAGGCATCGAAGGGCTGGTGATTCCCGGCGGCGAGAGCACCACGATGATGAAACTGCTCAAGGAGGAAAAACTGCTGGACCCGCTGCGCGAGTTTGGCCGCCAGCATCCGATCTTTGGAACGTGTGCCGGAGCGATCCTGCTGGCTACCGGCGTTGTCAATTCCGAGCAGGCGTCGCTCGGGCTGATGGACATCGATGTGGAGCGCAATGCTTATGGGCGCCAGCTGGATAGCCGTGTTGCGCGCCTGCAACCGCAAGGGATGGAGGGCGAGTTGGAGGCGGTTTTTATTCGCGCTCCGATTATTCGGCGGGTGGGTGAGGACACCAAGGTGCTGGCTAGTTATCAAGGCGATCCGGTACTGGTGGAGCAAGGCCGGCATCTGGCGGCCACTTTTCATCCGGAACTCACGGACGACTCCCGTGTTCACCTGATGTTCTTACGAAAGATACCTTAATCGATTTGGGACCGCGTGTAGTCCGGTAGACTGGAAGCTGGTGGCAAAAACTCGGGTGTTGTTCTTATGTATCGGGAACGCCTGCCGCAGTCCGATGGCGGAGGGTTTCGCGCGGGCGCATGGGTCGGATGTGCTGGAGGCGCAGAGCGCCGGTTTGGCTCCGGCGCTGGGCGTAGTCCCGCTGACGCATCATGTGATGCTCGAGAAAAACATCGATCTGGGCGACTGCTATCCCAAAGAGATGGAGCACGTGGAAGGCGCGATCGATCTGATCGTGAATATGTCGGGGTACGATCTGCAGCGCCGGGGAAGCGCGCAGGTAGAGGTGTGGGACGTTCGCGATCCGATCGGCGAATCTGACGAGGTGTATCGCCAGGTGCGCGACGAGATTGAGCGGCGCGTGCTGGAGCTGATCGAACGGCTGCGTTCGCGCAAGCCGGTGGGGTCCGAAGCAATACAGTCGGCCACAAAGGTTGACACTCGCGGGCGGCCTACTCGACAATAAGAGCGTCCCACCCATCATGCGGATGTGGCGGAATTGGCAGACGCGCTAGATTCAGGTTCTAGTTCTCGCAAGGGAGTGGAGGTTCAAGTCCTCTCATCCGCACCAAATAAATCAAGAAGATACAAGAACACGCCGGGAAGCTGGTCACCCGATCCAGTTTGTGAACAAAGTGCAACCGATTTGGTTTCGGACGATGGTGTGCAACAGGTTGTGAACACGGCGCAACAGATTGCAACTTCGGCTGCTTGAAACATCGCTCACAGACAGCCGGAAACCGGTAGTGGAACATAAAGGAAATGCGATACGCTTGCGTGGTTATTTGGCTGTTGCTCTCGTGTGTTGAGTGGCTTGCGCCCGAATACGTTTTCGTGGTCTCGTATCCCGGTTGTGATACCCGGCCATTTTTTCGCTTTGCACGCGTCCCGAACGGCCCTTGGCAGTTCCTTAGTAATTAGAGGGGGCGTATGCATCCACGTGCAGTCAGGTTTTCGGAGAAGGCAATCAAAGAGGATGGAGCGGCCCGTAAACGTGGCTTCTCTTCACCCAGCGCGTTCGTTCGGTATGCCGTTGACCAGTAACTGTTAGGCCGTGAGGAAGAGGTAATCAACGCTGAGGAGCGCCTGGTTGCCAGCATCGAGCAAGTCCGGCACGAAGTTCTCCGGCTGGCACGAGCACAGCAAGCTCTATTCGCGCTCGTGAACAGCTTGGCGAAGGTCATGCTGACCTGTATGCCAGAACCGGCCGGAGAGGCGATGGAAGCCGCCGTTGCCAAGGCACAAGCCTGGCACGCTCGATTGTTAAAGACTGCCGGCCAGTCCTTGGGCATCTCGCAATTGGATATGCAGGATTTGGTGAACCGTGGTGGAGAATAACTCGAAAGAGCGCGAGTTCCAGTTCCGGCCAACGAAGCCGCCGGCACGAACCGAGCGCGTGGTCTTGACGTCGGCTTTCAAGATCATCATGCATCACGCCCGTATTAGCGGCAAGCGTGTGAGGCGATCGTCCGGGCTCGGCAGGGGCAGAAGCGCACGTGGCGCCATTGCTAGAAGTGTAGGCGAGCGTCACCTACGCAAAGAACGGGACAACCGCCCAATGGAGGACTCATGAACGCTACGTCGCCAGAGAAAGCGCATTCCACAGAAGGTGATTTCTAGGGAGTCGGATTCGAAGAGGCGAAGAATCGATCGAGATCGCGGACAGGCTCGAAAGCTGGCAGAATCCTGCGGACGAACGCTTGTGAAAGCTGATCCTATTACCGGAGTTCGGTGACCGAGTCGACCTGAATCGGCTGAGCCAGGACATTCGTTCGCCGATCGAGAGGGACTCGGGACCTCGCTCGAATGGGTGGCGGTGGCGCGCTGCAACACAGAGTGCCCACACGTTAATGTGGCTCTCTGAGGTTTCGGCGCCGACGAACGACCGTTGTGTCATAGCCGGGATCATCTCCATCACGGCATCCAAGCGATCGCATGATTTGATGGGCAAAGTTTTTTGTGAGTTAAGTGCACAAAAAAAGAAGTCACCGCCGACCTTGGCGTTGTATCATATGGACCATGGGGCATCGTTGGAGCATCATCGGTGGCCTGATATTCCTATACGCCTCCATCGCACCCGCGCATGACATTATCACCACGCCCATCACCTGGAACCGTGAAATTTCTCGCATCGTTTATGAGCGCTGCGCCTCTTGCCATCACGACGGCGGTCAGGCTTTTTCACTGATGACCTATACAGCCGCACGTCCCTGGGCCGTCGCAATAAAAGAAGAAGTTCTGGAACGGCGGATGCCACCGTGGGGCGCGGTGAAGGGGTTCGGCGATTTTCGCAACGACAAAGCACTCACGCCCGAACAGCTCGAACTCATCGTTAGTTGGGTGGGTGGTGGCGTGCCGGAGGGCGAAGCGAAGGACTTGCCGCCCGATCCCAAATTCGATCAGCAGCCACCTCAGGTTCCCTTGCACGGCGCTCTCGCAGTCAGTGGCGAGTTTCAACTCCGCAAGGATTTTGAGCTCGATGGCCTGCTGCCCAAGACCGTGCCCGAGGACGCTGCACTGCAAATTACGGCTGAACTACCTGACGGCAGCATCGAGCCATTAGTGTGGATCGAACATTACGAAGCGAAGTTCGTTCACCCGTTCCTGTATCGAAACCCGATGGAACTCCCGGCAGGCGCGAAGATTCACGGCGTCCCATCCGGATCCACAGTGCTCCTGCTGCCCGTTGTTCCCGCGACCGCCAACGCTACTCGAGTCCCTTGACCGGCACGTCGAAGTGCGCGGTGTTGACCACTCCCCTGCGCTGGAACTGTACCCATATCCGATAGGTTCGCGCCCTCGGGAAGTTCAATACGAACTCGAGCTTAGGCCCGCCATCGGCGATAAACGGATGGGTATGAATGAGGTCGATCAAATCGTCGCTCGCAGCCAGCATGTGTGCCCACACGCCGATGTATTTCTCTATTCCATCCGCCGGCGACAACTGAAAGTAAACCTGCGTCGGCTGCCCAGCGGTGGGCTGCGGCGGATCGGTGGTTATTTCCACCTGCAGGTTCTCTGCCTGCTTGGTGGAGTAATCGCGCGGAATCGAAACCGTCGGTGGCGGCGTCCCCGCAACGAACACCGTCTTTGCGATAAGCTGCGGCGTGGCGCCGTCGGGATAGAAGTCGCCGAGCACGCGATACATGCCGGGTTTAGGAAACGCCAGGCTATAAAGAAAATCGCCGTTTGGCTGAATCACAGGATGATCGTGTACAAAAAATTGCAGGTCCTGGCTCACGACGAACATATGGAACAGCTTCTCGTGGACGATCTGAAAATCTTTTACCGGACGATCCTTCCACGGATCGCGTACCGAAAACTTGAGCTGCGTGGATTGATTCGGCCGAACCGCTCGCGGCGTTAGCGTGAGGTCCATGTGGAACTCCACCGGGTCAGGGATTCCCGCGCGCATTTCCATTCCGCAGCGGCGGCATTTCCCAGGCTGGTTGGAGCGGACGTCCGGGTCCATGGGACAGATGTAGACCTTGTCCTGCGCCGATAAGAAGCTTTGCGCTCCCAGAAAGCTGAAAACGCCTAATAGCAAATTCCGCCGGTTTTGATATACCATCCGTTTGCCTCCCTAGCAAGTCGTGCAGTAATCGCACGAGCACTACGACTGAGACCTATCCGCTCGTTGGACAGAAGCCCAGCTCCGTCCAGTGATCCAAACTGATCAGGCATGTGGCTTCAGCGGCTGGCTTTCTTCATGGCCAGGTTCCTAGAAAAAAACGGCAGGACCTTCGACTCAATCCTCTCGGGAATCTTATTGGCGTGCTCGCCTTCGTAGGTTTCGAACGCGTGCGTGATTCCGAAATCGCTCATCATTTGGTCGAGGGTTTTGTTCTGGCCAGCCAAACCGTCTTGCAATCCTACGTCCGCCATAATGGCGTGGTATTTCCTTAGATTCATCACGTACTGATCGATCATGGCTAGTGGCGAAGCGGCATGCCATTTTGCGATCACCAACGGCTGCGGTTGGCCGTCCTTCATCGGCTCGTCGAAATAATTCGGTGGATTCTTCGGATTGGGCGAAAACGCAGCCGACCATGCGGCGACGATCTGTAAAGGGCCGGCCGCGCCTTTTGTCGTGTTCTGGTTAGAATTCGCGGGCGGCGCCGGAAAAGGATTATTGATCAGGCAGCAGGCGCTCATGATGTAGAGGCTTGAAAACACGTCCGGACGCTTCATGCCGATTCGAACCGCGCCGTAGCCTCCCATCGAGTGACCGGCCAGTCCGCGGCTCCCCCGTTCCGGAATTGTCCGGTAGTGGCTGTCCATGTACGCTACGAGGTCTTCGGCGATATAAGTTTCCCAATCGCCAGTGGTCACCGAACTGGAATACATGCTGCCGGCATATTTGCTGTAGGCGTTCGGCATGACGACGATCATTGGTTTCGCCTCGCCGCGCGCGATCAGGTTATCCATTGCGGCGGGAACGCTCGCACCGGGCATGTTGACGCCCGGACCAGAGACTCCGGTGCCAGTCCAATACTGGTCCGTCACAAGGTAGCCGTGCAGCAGGTACAAAACGGGATACCGCTGGTTGCGGTTTACGCTGTAGCCCGGCGGCAGGTAGATGGTAACGTCCCGGTCCGGCGAATCTCCTTCGAGGTTCCCTTCAAGCGATTTGCCGTGAACCTGAATACGTTGAACGGTTCCCTGCGGCTGCGGTTTTGTTTCTGCGAACAGTAAAGCCCCTGCAGTCACGATCAACGCGACAAGTCTCATCATCCCTCCACGACCTACGAACCGTCTCTACTTCTGAGGCTTTTCCTGAGCCTTTACCGCGAGGCCGCCGGTGATGCCATCTACCTGATACCCGGTTTGGATCTTCCGGATTTTGGCGATCTCCGCTGGTGTAGCTGTCTTGGGATCCACATTGGCGATGCTGCAGGTGAACCCCCTCAAGGTGCATTCGGAGGTAGTGTGCTTAATCCCCCGCTTCTTCATTTCGTCGCTCATTAGCTTCACGACATCCGCATGCATGATCACCGCATTGTTCGGCACGAAGGTCCCCACACCGATCGCATAATCAATGGGCATGAGGGGCTCCACGCTGGAACCGAAGGCTCCATCGTTTTTCTTTCCAAGATCGTGCGCGTTGAGGTCCGCGCCTTTCTCGATCAGGTAGCGAACAATGTTGATATCGCCCAGGTTTGCAGCGGCCATCAGGGGCGTGATGCCGTAGCTGTCGGCGTGATTCACGTCTTCGCCCAAATCGACCAGCAGCTTCACCACTTCGAGCCTTTCGGCGGGTGGCTTTTGCCGGTGGTAGCCGTTGATAAATGCCAGGCCGCAGGCAGCCGCCAGGGTGGTCTCGCGGTCTCTGGACGGGATATTGTGGTCCGCGCCATGAGCGAGCAACAGCTTTACCAGATCGAGATCGCCGGCGAATGCGGCCCGCATTATGGCAGTAGCAAAGACGATGCGCGGCGAACCTTCGCGCATGCGGGCGCGGGGTGTGTTGTTTACCAAAGCATTCGGGTCCGCTCCCGCATCCAAAAGTTTCTTGATGAGCGGAAGCGGATCGGTGGTTACCATCCAGGGGAAGTTCGGCGCCGTCTCCATATTGCGGCGATCCACAGCCCAGAACAAGGGCGTAAACCGCTGGGCGTCGGCATGGTTCACGTTCGCGTGACTGTCGATCAGCAGCGACGCCACATCGTAGCTTCCGTTGAAAAGAGCGAGTTCCAGAGCATCTTTGCCGTCGCCTCCGACTGCGTTGACATCCGCCCCGTGCTGGATGAGAATGCGCGCGGAATCGAGGCCGTCTTCCCGCGCCGCAAACATCAGAGGCGTCATCCAGCCGCTGGCAAATTCTTCGGTCTTTTGATCGGGTTTCGGTGCGACCGGGGCTGTTCCTTCGAATCCTCTGCCGGAGGCCGAGGGCACGAAGTTCGATTTAGCGTTTACGTCCGCGGCGTGTTCTACTAAGAGCTGCACGACCTCGGGATGGCGCTCGGAAACCGCCCACATCAGGGCCGTTGTGCCGCCCCAACTCTCCTTCGCATTCACTTGTGCTCCGTGATCGAGAACCACCTGCACCGCATCCACCTTGCCGGTCCGGGCGGCCATCATCAGGGCTGTGTCGCCTGTCTTTGATAGTGGGGCATTCGGGTCAGCGCCCCCCTGAATGAGCCGTTCGATGATGGCGGCATTTCCGTTCATCGCAGCGAGGAGCATGGGCGTTGCGCCGGATTGATTCGCCGCCGAAGGCTGAGCGCCGGCGCGAAGCAGCATGTCGGTCATTTCCAGGTCGTTCGCGCGAACTGCCCAGTGTAAGGCAGTGGTGCCGTCGGCTTGCGGCGCATTCACGTCGGCTTTTTGTTGCAGCAGCGTCCGCAGGGCCGACTTGTCCCCCTGCATGACGGCATCCGCCAGTTGGCTCCGACCGGCGGCGCCCAGCCCCCCGGCCATTGACAAGGCGATGGCCACAATTGCAATTCCGTGTCTCATGGCTCTCGCCCTTCTTGACTTGTCATTGGTCACTTGTCCTCGTTGGTTCCCCAAACCCGGGCGAGCCACTCGACCATTTGCTCTAGTTCCAGATCGGAGAGTTGGGCGCCCCGTTCCCTCATATTCAAAAGGGTGACGCGCCAGGCCTCGGCGGCCTTCCGCGCCGTTTGCACCTGCTCCAGCGCATGACATTGCGTGCACGATCGATTGAGAAGCCGGATGGCTTCCGGATCGGAGAAGAACGTGGTGATTTCTCGAGGAACGTATGTTCGCGGAAATGGCTTCGTATCCGGGCCGAATTTGGTGCCTAACCAGTCGAGCAGTAGAGTGCGGTCCGTATCGGAGAGGTCGGCTTCCCCGGGCTTATGTTTCTGCGCGATCAGTTTCTGCCAGGCAGCCTTATCCTGAGCGTAGAAAGCGTAGTTGTCAATCCCGTGGCAGGCCGTGCAATGCGTGCGAATGACCTCCCATACGGGTCCGTCGGGCCGTTGGACTTTAGGCCGCTGCGGCCGTCCACCGATCTGCGCAGCTACCGGTATTGCAAGCAATAAGAGCGCTGCGGCCGTCCCGATCACAGCGGGCGCAGTTCGCTTCATAACGATAGGGGCGTAGTGCTGGAACCGAAGTTCTGGGTGACACCTACTTGGCTACCACTGGCATCGTACTTGGGAAATTCTGCGATGTCGTACTTGTGCATGAGAGCAAGCAGCATATTCGACGTGCGTTCTGTATTGTCGGGGAAAACGATATGGCGGTTCCCTTTGAATTTGCCGTCCAACCCGCCGAGCAGGATCACGGGCACTTTGACATGCGCATGGCGATGCGAATTGCCCATATTGCTTCCCTTGTAAATCAGGATGTGGTCGAGCAGTGTGCCATCGCCGTCGGCGGTCTTGCTCAGCTTCTCCGCGAAATAGGCGAGATTCTCGACGTGGTACCGATTTATTTTGGCGTATTTGGCCACGTTGTCCGGCTTATCGCCGTGATGGGAAGAGCCGTGCCAGCCGCCATTGAAACCCGAGGCGGGGAAACTGGCTCCGGAAAGATCTTTGCCGAGCATAAAGGTAGCCGAACGAGTGAGGTCGCCTTCAAAGGCCAACGCCAGCAGATCGTACATCAGCCGGTAATGCGCCTGCTTGTTTTCCGGCACACCGAAGGGAATTTCCTCCGAAGGCTCTTTAATGGACCTCTCCATCGAGATTCGGATGCGGCGCTCAATTTCACGGATGTTCTCCAGATAAGTATCCAGGCGCGCCCGGTCTACCGCGCCGAGCGGCTTCTTGAAATAAGAAATCTGCTGCGCCACCGAATCCAGGATGCTGGCATTTTGCTTCCGGCCGGTCTTCCGTTCCTCGGGGCTGGTTCCGTCACCAAACAGGCGTTCGAAAGCCACGCGCGGATTCACCTCGGTCGGGAGGGGCTGCACCGGCGAAGTCCAGGAAATGGAATTGGTGTAGGCGCAGCTGTAACCCCAGTTGCAATTACCGTAATTGCCATCTTCTTCGACCCCCAGCTGAATAGATTCCAGGATGGTATCGCGCCCATATTTTTTCGCGATGAGCTGATCGACAGTCACGCCAAGATAGGGGCTTACCGCATTTCGGCGCGGGCGCATGCTCGAGAGAAGAACCGCCCCGCGTGCGTGGTCGCCCCCGGGTTCTTCGGTAGTTGCCATGGCCTCCGGCATATCCATGCCGCTGATCAGGGTGACGTACTTGCGAAACGCTTCCAGGGGCTTGGTGATGAAGGAAAACTCGAAATCCGCTCCTTGCTGCAGCGGGCTCCAATAGCCAGGAGCCGCGCCGTGCGGATGCCAAATGCCCAGAAACCGCCGGGCCGGCATCGCAGCCGTCTCCTTCACGGGAGTCTGCGCCGGGATCATCGAGTCGAGAATGGGCAGACCCAGAATGACACCAGCCCCCCGGATAAACGTGCGACGTGGGATGAATTTCTTTTCGATAAAGTTCATTTGGTCTCCTTCACAATTGGCGCGGCTGCAGCCACTTCATCCTGGATCTCTTTCGTGCGCATCTGGAAGGGTGCGCTCTTCACAATACCCATCAGAATCGATACGAACCGGTCGTCATCGCGGTCCGCATCGTGCACGATGGAACGAATTACGGGCATATCCTGGTATTCGACCCCCCGTCCGAGGGCGAACGTCATCAGTTTCTCGGTGATCATTCTGACGAATTGAGGCGAATAGTGCAGAAGGGCCTGCCGCAGTTCAATGGGACCGTTCACTTTCGTTCCATCCCACAACACGACTGACGTATCGATGGGGACTCCGCCGTCGCCGCCTTGCTTGGTTCGCCATTTGGCATCCGCGTCGAAGTTTTCCAGCGCGAAACCGATCGGATCCATGAGCTTGTGGCAGCTCGCACAGGGCTCATTTTTGCGGTGCAGTGTCATCTGCTCGCGCAAAGTCATGATCTTGTTGTCTCCCTTCGAATCCTCTAAGGGAGGCACATTGGGGGGCGGCTCGGGCGGCGGCGTACCCAGGATGTTTTCCAGCACCCAGACGCCGCGCTTCACCGGCGAGGTTCGGAAGTTCTGCACCCAGGTGAGCGCGAGAACGCTCCCCTGACCCAGCAGCCCTCGGCGATAGGCGAGGTCTGGTCCGAGCGTTACGCGTCGAAATTGCGATCCGTAGATGTTCGGAATCCCGTAATGCTTGGCGAGTCGCTCATTTAGGAATGTGTAGTCCGCAGTCAGCAGGTCGACCACGTTGCGGTCTTCGTTGATGATGCTCTGCAACAGCAGTTCAGTTTCGCGGCGGAAACTATTCCGTAATTCGTCGTCCCAATCGGGATAGTAGACTCCATCGGGAGAAGTGGCAGGCAGGTTGCGCAGATAAAGCAACTGGTCGCCGAAATTGTCCACCAGAGCTTCGGCTTTGGGATCGGTGAGCATCCGGCGCACTTGCCGCTCGAGTACTGGCGTCTGATGCAATTTGTTCTGGCTGGCAACTTCAATGAGTTCGTCATCGGGGATGCTGCTCCAGATCAGGAACGATAAGCGGGATGCCAGTTCCAGGTCCGTGATGTGATAGGGCTGTCTTGCCTTTATGTTCGCGGGCTCCCGCTCTGCGCGGACCAGGAATAGCGGGCTGGCTAGGATGCGGCGCAGACCCAGCTCGACTCCATCTCGAAAGGTGCCTTCGCGCCGGCCTTCCTGATAGAAGCCCTGTACCCACTCCCAATCAGTGGCAGTGACTGGCCGCCGGTATGCACGCCGCATCAGAGTGGTGAGGATCTCTTTGGCACACGCGTTCTCCTGGGTCTCACTCGCGGGATGGCAGGTCATTACTTTGCGAATCGAGGGCGAGTTGTCGGGCCGGGTTGGATTGAACGGCCCCTGAATTCTCAGAATTCCGACAGCCGGATAGTATTCCAATTGCGGGATTGGATTATCTTCGAGCGATTTGCGCCCGTATTGCCGGATGAAATCGAGAGGCGGACCGTAGTTCGTGGCCAGAAACGTAACTCCCACCGTGTGGGAGCCGGCTTTTACAGGCAAGGAAACATTGATGGAACCATCCCGGTCGGATGAATTGTTCGCACTCAAGCCCACGCCTTTGTAGTCGCGCATGGCGACCAAGTCGTTGTCGATAAGGAATTCGAGTTTTTCGCCTGGGATGAATTTGCCAATACCGAGGTTCTGAACTGAGAATCGGTATTCGCCATCCGATGGGAAGGTGTGGCGCACAGCCATCCCTCCTCGCGTGCCAAAGGGGAGGCCTTCGATATGCTGAGTCTGTGAAGAATCCGTCGGCGCGATATAGGCAGCCGCTGTGGGGGATTTCCAAAATCCAACCGCCATCCTGGCTATGCGCGTTGCGGCATTCGTATAGGCTTCTAAAAGAGTGGGCGAAATGGTCAATGAACCCGCTACGTTATCGAAGCCTCTCGCTGAATCGTCTGCCGGGAGAAGCGTGTTTACGTCCACCTGCAGATCCAGCAGGTCGCGAATGGCATTCGCGTACTCAGTTCGGTTGAGGCGATGTAGCACGACGGAGCCGGGATTTGGATGAGCGGCCGCCTTGCGATCGATCTCGGCCTCCAACCAGTCCCGTAGCTGCTCATATTTCGCAAGTGGGGGACGCGGCATGCCGGGAGGCGGCATCATGCCGGCGCGCATTTTCCGGATAACCGGCTCCCAGGTCTCGGGATGGTCGCCAACCGAGCTGATATCCGCCGATTGCAACGATAAGTTCGCCGTTTTCAGCTTGTCGTTGTGACATACCACGCAATACTGGTCGAGCAACGCGCGCTCTGCCGCCGGGCTCACCTCGGCTTTGGGGGCTGGAAGGAGTGCGGGCACAAGGAGCAGCCCAATGGCGCCGATCTTCTTAAGCATTCCCCTTCACCTCGTAATTCGCGTGCGCCTCCCCGGAACCAGCGCCGTCTTCGAAGTGCTCGTGCAAGTGTTGATGCTGGTCGCGCAGCCGGTCGCCGCGGGCGGCCGCCACTTTGCGATGCGCCGCGCTGAGATTCGCCTGTTGCGTACTCTCAGAACTGACCGTGCACCTAGAAATCAACTGCTCTAAATCCGAGGATTTGCAATTAGGGCACTCAGCAGGAGTGGACGTTCTCAGAACCAAGTACTCAAAAGTCCGCTGGCACTCTTTGCATTGGTATTCGTAGATTGGCATAAAGGAAAGCTTTTCTGCCGCTTCAGCAGACCGGGCCCCGTCCGAACGAGGGACCAACGACGGGTTTAATTGTATGCCCGCCATGATCTGCATGCAATGATCAGTTCGGATCACGCGCGCTTGAAGCAGTTATTCGCTCGGATCGCTCTTTTAAGGAACCACGCGCAAAACGGAGCGCGGCGCGAAACACTTCCTGGACAGCTTGGAGGTGCGCGCCGCACCCTTTGCGCTACTGAGTGGGCGAGGGTTGGTCCGGGTTGGAACCGCCGAGAAAAAGCCGCTTGCCGTCCGAAAATGTGACTGAGCCGCCGTTGATCTTGTTTTCGCCATCCTTCGCCATGTAGCCCTGGACCACAATTGCGGTGCCCGGTTCTAGGGATTTTTTGGTGAACCCGCGGCGTAAGAGAATGTTCGGACTGCCGGTCTCCACCATCCAGTTCACGACCTTGCCGTCGTCTCCTTTCACGTCCATGTGGATCCAAGCGTGCGGGTTGATCCACTCCATATCGGTCACGGTCCCCTTCAGAGTGACCGGCTTCTTGGCATCGAACTGAGCGGTAAATGAGTGGTGCGCCCATGCGGGCATCAACATGCAGAGACCGCAAAGAAAAAATCCGGCGAGTTGTCTGGTCATTGACTAATTCGCTCCCTTTTGTGCCGCTGATTCGGCGGCCTTCTTTTCAGTGGCGCGTGCGCCAGCCAGCGCGTCGTGCATGAAGATATTGCCTTCGTGACATGCGTACTCGTAGATGTAGTCGTAATCGGCCTCGCGGCGCAGTGGCAACGCGATCGTCCACGGCTTGGTCCACGTCTGCGGGTCCTCGATGGTGACCTGGTAATTGATTGTGTCCGCATCAACTCGCGTAAAACGCTCCACTAGATGTAATTGGTCCGTTGCGACTGCGCCCGAATCGCCAAAGCCACCGCCTTGCGATCCGATGAAGACCTGCCCGTTGAAATTGGTAGTGTCCACTACCAGGGTGTTGCCTTCCCAATGCCCGCGCGAATCGCCCATCCAGCTCCGTATCTTCGGGCTGGCATGGGGCCGGCCATCTAGGGGGATCACGCGTGCTTCGTGAATCATCTCATTGCGAAAAACCACGTATCCCGGACCCTGAACAATCTGCTGTCCATTGTTATACGCGAACGGCATGACCGATCCGACTGGGCCGAGCGTGATGCAACGGTCCCAAGTGGTGAGATCCAGCCATGTATCCGGCGAGTCCTTCTTTTCGTTCCAGTGTTTCTTGCGCGCCGCTTCGCGTGCCTGCGCCTCGGCCGTGAGTGGTGGAATCCGGCCATCCGGAGGATCGACAACCAAAGACGCCTGGCGATTCGCCTTCCCATAATCGAACCAGCCAGCCGCTAGAGGCACAAATCCTTTCGGATTTCCTGTTTCAAGCTGGTGGAATTGCTTATCGCGCGCCGCCTTCTGGGCCACTTCCTCGTCATTAAGAACGGCCCGCGTGCCCAGCTTAGGGTCGCGCTCCATGGGCGTCTGGAGCATGCTGGTGCTGGGCCACACGCCCTGCAGATCCGGATCGCCCCAGGGAGTCATGCGCTGTTTCCAGGCCTTGGATGCCGTTGCTGTTTTGACGACGGGTTGCGCGGAAACCGCAACTGACGTCGCGGCAAACACTGTCAGCGCGATCAGCCGATATCGATATATCATTCGACCTCCTCGATATCTCATTCGACCTCCTCGGTATCTCATTGGCCGCTCCTCTCGTCCAGCATGTGTTTTCACTTACTGGCGTGTCAATGATCCGAAATGATCACCCAGGTTGCCGGCCTGAATTAGAAAAGAAAATAGGTTCCTCTCCGAAAAGTGTAATTGTGGTTGAAGCCCTTTGACTGGAAGGAGATGCCGGTTAGCGGGCAGTTGAGCAGCACCTCGGCCGGTTTCTATCCTTCGAAGTTGTTCGCCAGAACACAACGAAGGAAAGGGACCGAGGTGCTCATAGAAACTTTTATCAGAAAACAACTGCGGCTGAAAGCGCACACAGTGACCAAGGTTGAAGAAACCGAAGAGTTCATGGTTGTGTACATCGATCGCCTGGGCCGGCGTCTGCTGCGCTGCGGGGTGTGCCGACAGCGCTGCCAGGAGGTTCATGACCTCAGGAGCGAGCGGGAATGGCGAGATTTGTCCATGCGGAAGCTGCCGTTGAAACTGTGTTATCGTCCGCGGCGGGTCGAGTGCCCGCGCTGCGGGGTGCGGGTGGAGGATTTTCCCTGGGCCGAGCCGTGGGCCCGCGTGACCACGGCTCTGGCGAATGCGGTGGCCACACTGGCGCGCGAGTTGAGCTGGCAGGGGACGGCGCGCCAGTACCAACTGAACTGGAAGAGCGTGGCGACGATTGTGAAGCGGGCGGTGGAATACGGCCTGCGACACCGGGCGCGTCCGCCGGTGCATGCCATCGGTATGGATGAGGTGAGCCGGCGGAAAGGGCAGGTCTATCTCACCGTGGTCTACGATCTGGAACGCCGCGTGTTGCTATGGGTGGGAGAAGATCGAACCGAGGAAGCCGTAAAGAAGTTTTTCACCGAAGCAATGGGCCGTCGGCGCTGCCGGACCCTCCAGGTGGTCTGCATGGACATGTGGGCAGCCTATGCCAAGCTGGTCCGCGAACACGCCCCCAACGCACAAATCCTGTTCGACCGCTTCCATATCGTCAAGCATCTGAACGAAGCCGTCGAGGAAGTTCGGCGCAGTGAGATGCGCCGTTTGAGCGCCAAGGAGAAAGTGCCCTTCAAGCGCAGCCGCTGGCTGCTGCTGAAGAATCCCTGGAATCTGACCTCAGATCAGAAAGAACGTCTATCCACATTGGTGCGCTGGAACACGCCCATCGTCCGCGCCTACTATCTGAAAGAATCTTTCCAGCTCTTCTGGGAATACCGGCGCTCATCCCGTGCCGAACAACACCTTCAGAAGTGGATGACCTCAGCCATGCGGTCGCGCCTCGAACCTTTCAAGAAATTCGTGCGGCTGCTGCGCGGCCACCTGGACGGAATCCTGCCCTGGACTGAACTACGTCTCTCCAACGGCGCGGTCGAAGGCATGAATAACAAGATCAAGTCGGTCAGCCATCGCTCCTTCGGATTTCGCAGCGCCAACAACTTCATCGCTGCTATCTATCACTGCTGCGCCCGCTTGCCGCTCCCCGTCGAACGCTAATTACACTTTTGGGACAGGAGCCAGAAAATAGCTACTTTCCGGTCTGCCTGCGGAACTCGCCGTAAAGCAGTTCCTCGGCGAACGGTATACATTTGAAATCCAGCAACTGGAAATCCTTTTCGACACGCCGGTAGAGCGTTAAATGGATTTTCCAAGGTCGCATGAAGATCTTGGGATCTTCCATCGTCGCCTCGTAAGCCACATGGTCCCGGTCCGTGAGCGTATAGCGCTCCACAACGTGAAGGCCGTCGCTCGAGAAATCCCCGGCTCGATCCAACCACGCCTTGCCGTTTAGGCCTGAGACGTCCACCACCAGCGTGTCGCCTTCCCAGTGCCCGTTCGACATGCCTAGCCAGCTATCGGCGCCGGCCTCACGGGGCTTTCCCATGTTCACCTGTCTATTGGCGGTTGCATATTGGTAGATGAAGAGGATGTCTTTGTTGGACTGAACGATCTGAAAAGGGTAGGGCAGGTAAGCAGCTCGGGGAATGCCCGGGAGATAGCACTTCGCTTCCGGGTCGGCTGACCTTCGATTCACAAAGTTCTGCCTTCGTTTCTCGGCCGCTGCGGGCAGGTACGGGATCAAGCCGCCTTCCACAATGCCCTGACCGGCAGGCACGGCAGCAATCGCGCCCATCTCCCACATCGGTCCGGCATACGCCGAGTGGTCTTGCAGATCCCAATTCGCCGTACTCAAAGATTCCCAAATACCATTGAGGTTCGGCTTCCTGTCGGCCATCCTTGGGATTTTCGGCTCGGCAGCTTGACCACTGGGCGGGCTATTGCCCAGCCACAGCATTATTAGGAAGCTGCCGGACAACTTTCGTAGCAGATGTGCACTCATTTATTTCGAGATGTACGCCTTTCTAATTGACGCCTTGGTGCCGCACTAGAACGTAAACCGCGCACCAAGTTTCAGGAAGTCCGCCTGCAGGATAGTTGACGGTGCGTAATACCCCGCCGCGACCGTTACAGCCCGGGTCAGAACCGGATTGACGTTAAAGAGGTTGTACAAGTCAGCCATGAGCTCCAAGCGGGCATGTTCTTTGATTTGAATAATCTTGGTCACTCGGAGGTCCACCTGGTTGACGCGGTTGCTCCACTCACCCTGAGCGGTCGGCGAAAGCAACGGAAAGGTGATGCCTCCCGGAGTTGCAATCGGCCGGCCAAGCGTGGTGGTAACGCCAGGCGAGGTGGCACTGGGGTTCGTTATGGTGTAATTGGCCCCGAAATTAGACGTATACGTACCGTTGGAATATGCCCAACCAGGGGTCGCCCCCGCAAGCTCCGTGGGAGGGATGCTTTGATAAACACCGCTCACCAGGATCTTCCAGGGGAGCGTGTAGCCGCCCGAGACACGGTACGACGCCAGGAATGGCTGGTCATTTACGCAGTAGAGAAGAGTCATCGGATTGTCTACCTGAGCGCAGTTCTTGGTGACGATCTTCCCCACGCTGACCCCGGCCAGGACGAAAAACTTCCCAGTGGGGTGTGCGTTCACGTTCACATCGAAGCCATTGTAGGTCTGGCTCGTCGTTCCGGGAAACTTATTCGCAAACTGGATTACCTGGTGGCTCGCGACACCGGCCAGCGAGGGAATGATATCGTAGGCGCCGCAAATCTGGCTGCCGGGGAGGTTGCCGAGTGAAGCGAGGCCTACTGGAGTGGTGACGCCCAGTTGTTGGGCGGCCGGTAGGTTGAAACAGAACGGGGTGAAGTCGGCGGGCGTCACGCTCTCGTTGTCCGTGACGGTTAGGTTGCCGAACGTCCGGCGGAAATATCCCGCCTCCAGTGAGATTAGGGACGACAACTGGTGCTGCACCACTGCGGTGTACTCCCAATTGAACGGCCGATGCTGCCAGCCTGTGTTCACATCTGGCGCGTAGGAGAGCGTAGAGATCGACTGGCCGAAGTTGGGGTTGATCGCTCCCGTATAGTCGCCGTTGGGTTGTGGGTCCAGCGGATTGCCTACAGGGGGAGCGTTCAGGTTGGTCGTGGGGAGTACGTTGCGGGTCGTCGAGTTGACACTGCCGGTGACCGGATTGACAAGTCCGCTAAAGAAATAACCCTGCTGGGTAACGTAGCGGCTGACGCTCGCCCTGATCGCCGTTTTACCGTTCCCAAACAGGTCGTAAGCCACTCCGATTCGCGGGTCGATGTCTTTCCAGTCCGGAACGTTGTTCACGGCCGCGTACGTGTGCGCGGGAACAAAAGCTGACGCCGGCTCTGACTGGGCGGGAATGGAGGCATTGAAGTAATCGAACCGTATCCCTCCAGTAATCGTCAGACGGTGGAGCGTCCACTTGTCCTGGGCGAAAATACCCATATCAGCGTTAACGTTCTGATACTGCGTGTAAGGAGCGGTGCTCAAATTGACCGACAGAGGAACACCGTTGAATGTGTTGTATTGAACGTCACTGCTGGTTTCTTGCGTGGGGTTGGCGCTAGCACCGTTGTGGAAGTTGATCCCGACCCTGAGATCATGAGCTCCGGTGGTGTAGTCGAGCGCTCCGCGGAGTTGAGTCTGATGTGAGACTACGCCGCCCAGGAAAACAGGGCCGAGAGCCGCTAGACCGCCGAAACCACCTGGGAATGGCGCTCTCAAGATCCGGCCGGTCGCAAAATCGAATATGGAAATAGGTGACGTCGGGGTAATCCCTGAAACGATGGGCGAAAACGAGTTGTCTTGGCGGTTGAAGGCGATGGCGGATTCCCAGACCAGTTTCGGGGTGATGGTGGCCTGCCAACTCGCGGACGCCAGCCAGACGCGGGGATAAGTCAACCGCGTGAATGACTCGGCGGTAAAGAGCGGAATGGCCGCAATTGAGGGGCAGTTACATTTATTGACATGGTCATAGAAAATGGACACCTTGTTGCGCGGTGTCAATTGCGAGGTAAGGCGAAACTGGTTGTCGAAATCAAAGCCACCCTGATGCAGCGCCTTCGACACGTTCGGATTGTACGTGGTTTGGAGTGGGTTTATTGAGTAAAAATCAACTCCGGTGCTGCTGTCGTTGTCGCGATAACGCTCCGCGTAGTAGAACCACAGGCGGTCCTTTAGGATCGGGCCGCCGAACCCGGCGCTCTCGTCCACGAGCCTGTCGAACCCCGTAGGCGAGGCCAGACCTTGCGCCTTTAGGTTAGAGTCGTAATTGCTCCTCGCCATGGAACTGTTGGCGCCGTTGGCAAAGAAGGTTCCGTGGAACGCGTTGCCGCCCTCCCGCGGAATCACGTTCACCCGAACGCCTCCACTGGCCGACTCCACCGAATTCGCATCCGTTTCGAATGACATTTCCTGGACGGCCGCGGGGTTGAGCGAAAACGTCGACCACGCCGCGCCCGAATTGGTAGTAGTACCCATGTTGGAAATCGCTATGCCGTCGACGTTGAGCGTCATGTCAAATCCATTACCGCCGTGGGCCGCTAAAACGTTCCCTTTTTCGCCTTGCGAACCACCCACATCGTTCTGGTTGGCAGCCACGCTCGGCAACGTGGTCCCGAGCGTCGCGAACGACTGGGCCGTCGGAAGCGCATCCAGTTCCTGCGTTACGAGCGTCCTGTGTTCGGAGACGTCCTGCACGTCCACTACTGGCGCCTGCGCCTCAACAGTAATCGTATCCTTGACTGCTCCGACGTTTAAGGCAGCGTCAACCGGCGCCGTGAAGCCCTCGGAAATTTCGACGCCTTCGCGCCGGAACGTACTAAAGCTGACAAGCGTGAAGGTGACGCTGTAGGTACCGGGGCGTAACTGTTCAACCCTGTATTGACCAGATGCGTCGCTGACAGCCGTGCGGCTCTTCTCAATCAGCACAGGACTCGCGGCTTCAACCGTGACGCCCGGGAGGACGGCTCCGCTGTTATCCCTCACAACGCCCGAAATTGAGCCGAACTGCGCAAGACCCAACATCGGAAAGATAATGATTGCCGACGCACTTGCCATAAGGCGCCAGATTACGTTACGCATACACCCTCCTGAGATCAATCCCATCCCCATCCCCACATCCCCGAAAACGCGGGCAGGACATAGCCTGCCCGCTTACCTGACAGCGCCGAGCCGGATTCGTGAACACCACACCGATCGCGATGGCAGGACTGCGCCATTCTTCGATCCGCCTTGCCGAGAGCGTTTTGGAGCCTCTCGCCACTTTGCTGATTGGACTCGCGCAGGGGTAACGGTAGGAAATGCTATCACCGGTGGTATGGGCGAACAATGATCAATTCGGATCACGATCAACGCGCCGTTTTTTTGAAAAGAGCATACGGCAGATCCGCTAATCCGATTTGATCATTGCCTGCGGGCAGCGACTGTTATAGAGTTTCGAAGCGAGTGTGCGGGCTTGGCTCGATTACCGTTCAACGGTAAAGAAGGTCGACGAGAGGAGTCTTCAGATGAGGTGTTTGTGTATGGCAAGCGTGGCGGTATCCGCCATGGCCGTTGTTGGTATGGCGGCGACGCCGTCAGTTACGTTCCACAAGGACGTCCAGCCAATTTTGCAGAACCACTGCCAGGCATGTCATCGTCCGGGCGAAGTCGCCCCTATGTCGCTGATGACCTACCAACTGACGCGCCCGTGGGCAAAATCGATCCGTCAGGCGGTGCTGACGAAGAAGATGCCGCCTTGGTTCGCCGATCCGCACTTCGGGAAGTTCTCCAACGACCGGTCTCTCACCCAGCCTGAGATCGACACTCTGGTAGCTTGGGTCGACGCTGGTGCGCCAGAAGGCAATCCCCAGGATGCGCCTGCTCCTCGGAAGTGGGTGGAAGGATGGGATGCGGGTAAGCCGGATCTCATTGTGGAAGCGCCCGTCGCCTACAATGTGCCGGCCAAGGGAGAGATTCCCTACCAGTGGGTGATCGTTCCAACCAATCTGAAAGAAGACAAGTGGGTGATCTCCGCCGAAGTCAGGCCCGGCGATCGCGCGGTGATTCACCATATCGTAGCCTCTATTCGCGAGCCCGGCAATACCTGGATGGCTGACAAAAAGCCGGGGGAGTATTTCGCAGGAGACCTCAGTATCGAGCGCGGAGCCAAGCTCGCCGGCAGCCCCGAAACCATGGGCACGTACTTTGCGCAGTACGAGCCCGGTTCGGTTCTCAGACCGGCCGATCCTCATTTTGCGACTCTTCTGAAAGCCGGTTCGGATATTGTTTTTCAGATTCACTATACGCCTAACGGTAAGGCGACCACGGACCAATCGAAGATCGGCTTCATTTTCAGCGACAGGCCACCAGACATGAAGTATGTTGCGTTAAGCCCGATGAATCCTACTTTCGTCATCCCTCCGGGTGCTCAGAACTATAAAATCGAAGCCTCGGCGACGCTGAATTTCGACGGCGATCTCGTAAGCATATATCCCCACGCGCACCTGCGCGGGAAGGCTTGGGAATTCCGCGCCATCTATCCGACCGGAGAAGAAGAGACGTTGCTCAAGTCCACCTACAACTTCAATTGGCAGCTCACGTATATTCTCGATAAGCCCAAGCCGATGCCTAAAGGCACGAAAATAATTGTCACCGCGTGGTACGACAATTCAGCAAACAACCTATTTAACCCGGACCCGACGAAGGCGGTGCATTGGGGTGAACAATCGTCGGACGAGATGATGATTTCCACGGCCACCTTTAGGGTGCATGCCAACAAAACGACCGAGCGGGCGAGCCAGTAGCGTACTTGGGAGAACAATCCGTACACATGTCGAAACACGGCGGAACGATCGCGCTGAGTGTAGTTTTCGGATTCCTGGCGCTGCTGACTGTGGTCGCACCAGCCGGCCAGTCGCAGGTTCAGAAACAGGCGAATCGGGCGCCGCTCGCGGCCGACGGGCACCCGGATTTGAACGGGATCTGGCAGGCGCTGAACAGCGCCAACTACGACCTGGAGCCCCATTCCGCGCGCCGCGCGATGGCGCTCCGGCCAGGGCCGTACGGACCGGTGCCCGCCAAAGAGGTGCTGTATCTCGGGGCGGTGGGCGCGGTACCCGGCGGCATGGGCGTCGTTGAAGGCGGTGTGATTCCGTACAAGCCCGATGCCTTGAAGATTCGGAACGAGAACCGCGAGAAGTGGCTGGAGCGCGACCCGGAGATCAAGTGCTACTTGCCGGGAGTGCCCCGGGCCACTTACATGCCCTACCCGTTCCAGATCCTTCAGAACCGCAGCGCGTTCGCGATCGTGTACGAGTACGCCGGGGCGGTCCGCAATATCCTTCTGAAGGACCCAGGGCCGGCGCCGGCCGACTCTTGGATGGGGCAGTCGGTGGGGCACTGGGAAGGCAACGCGTTCGTGATCGAGACTACGGGGCTCAACGGGATGACATGGCTCGACCGTTCCGGGAACTTCACCAGCGAGAACGTGAAGGTCACCGAGCGGTTTACGCGGACCTCGCCGGATCACCTGCTTTACGAAGCGACCATCGACGACAAGGACACGTTCACCCAGCCGTGGAAAATAAGCATGCCGCTCTACCGTCGCATCGAGCAAGACGCGCAGTTGATGGAGTTCAAGTGCGTCGAGTTCGTAGAGGAACTGATGTTCGGACAGTGGCGCAAGAAGCCGCTGCCGCGCTAATCCTGAACATAACCTGGAGGTAAGAAAGCGATGCTGATAGGAAGCAAACTAATGATTCTGGGTGCGTGCACCGCACTGACTGCCGGCCTCGCGCCGCGCGTCATGGCACACCACGCCTTCCCGGCTGAGTTCGACGGAAACCGCCCGGTGCTCCTCAAAGGCAAGATCGTGAAGGTCGAGCTGGTGAACCCACACGCCTGGATTCATATCGAGGTTACGAAGCCGGACGGTAGTAAAGAAGTCTGGATGGTCGAGGGCGGTTCGCCGAACACGCTGCTGCGCAAGGGCGTCACGAAGGCCACGCTGCCTATCGGCATCGAGGTGGTAGTCGACGGCTACCAGGCCAAGGACCATACGAACCGCGCCAACGGCAGCGACATCACGTTACCCGATGGCCGGAAGCTCAATTTGGGGTCGTCCCGCGGCACCGGCACCCCTGGCGAAGCCGAGCCTCCGAGCGAGCCCCAAAAATAGTGCGTGCCGGCGCTCACTGAAAGCGCTGGAGAGGAGAAGATCTCTATGCGGGTACGACTGTTCACGTTAGTGGGGCTGCTCCTGATGACGGGGCTTCCTGCTGCCAGCCAGAAAGGTAGCGGGATTCCTCGCACGCCTGACGGCCGGCCGGATCTGACCGGCATCTACGACGCCAACACCCTCACACAGATTGAGCGGCCGGCCAAGTATGGTGGTCGGGAAGCCTTGACCGATCAGGAGGCGGTCGAGCTCTTGCGCACTCAGGCGACCCGGGATGAGGAGGCTGACAAGCCGAGCGACCCGAATCGGAAGGCGCCAAAGGCCGGTAACACCATCGTTGGGAAGAGCTACGACGACTTCTGGAAGAGCTTTGGCAGCCGCGTGGTTACCATCGGAGGAGAGAAACGCAGCTCGATCGTCATCGATCCCCCCGACGGCAAGATTCCGCCGATGACGGAAGAGGGGAATGCGCGCGACGACAAGTACGGTGGCTTGGCCGGGCGGACCGATGTGCTGGAACGTCGCGGCCAGAGGCCGGATGCCTTCGACGATCCGGAGGCGAGTGCCAACTCCGAGCGCTGTCTGCTCGGTTTCGGGTGGACCTCGGGCACGCCGATACTGCCGAATTATTTGTACAACAACCTGAAGCAGATCGTTCAAACGCCGACTGAAGTGATGATCCTGACCGAGATGATCCATGACGCGCGCATCGTCCGGATCGGCGGCCAACACGTGCCGTCGAGCATCCGCAAGTGGCTCGGCGACTCGGTCGGCCATTGGGAAGGCGATACCCTGGTGGTAGAGACGACTAATTTTACGGACAAGACACGGTTCCGAGGGTCGAGCGAGAACCTCAAGGTCACTGAGCGGTTCACGCGGGTCGATGCCAACACGCTCCTGTATCGCTTCACCGTCGAGGACCCGCATACGTGGGCGCGGCCGTGGACTGGCGAGTATACGTGGGCGGCGAGCAACGAGCGGATGTTCGAGTATGCCTGTCACGAGAACAACTACGCCCTGGGTGGGATCCTGCGTGGGGCACGGGTGGCCGAATCGGAGGCCGCGGCGGCCAAGTCAGAACAGAAATGACGTGCAGGTCCGAACTCCCGGCCTTGCTCTTCGCAGCGACTTTGCTCGCGGGCAATTTATTGGCCGGCACATGCGAAGACATCGCTAACTTGAAACTTCCCGATACTTCGATCATGATCGCCCGGATCGTTCCGGCCGGTGAATTCTCGGGCTCCGAAAGCACCCCAACTGCCTCGCAGCAAGCGGAGTTTCGGAAATTGCCTGCGTTCTGCCGCGTGCAAGGGGTAATCCGTCCTTCTAGCGATTCGAATATCGACTTTGAAGTTTGGATGCCGATTTCCGGCTGGAATGGCAGATATCTCGGCGTCGGGAATGGCGGTTTTGCCGGTTCGATCAATTATTTCTCGGCGAACGGGAATGCGCCGAGTATGGCGCAGGCGCTAGCCGCCGGATATGCGGCTTCCTCGACGGACACCGGACATAAGGCCGCCATCATCGATGCAGACTGGGCTGTCGGGCATCCGGAGAAGGTCATTGATTATGGGCACCGCGCTGTTCATGCCACCGCGGTTGACGCCAAGAAGATCATCGCCGCGTTTTACAGCAAGCAGCCAACATCGTATTTCAGCAGTTGCTCGAACGGTGGCCGCCAAGCACTCATGGAGGCCCAACGCTACCCGGCCGACTACGCCGGCATCGTAGCCGGTGACCCCGCTTGGTACGCCACCCATCTCGCCGCCGCGCAGATATGGAACCAACAGGCAATGAACGCGAGCCAGGATAGCTACGTTCCAGCCAGCAAAATCCCGGCGATCACGGCTGCCGTGCTCGACAAATGCGACGCACTCGATGGAGTGAAGGACGGGGTGATCGACGATCCGCGGAAGTGTCATTTCGACCCAGCCGTCCTGCTTTGCAAAGGCGGCGATTCGGATACTTGTCTCACTGGACCACAAGTAACGGCGCTGAAGAAGATCTATGCTGGTCCGACAAACTCAGCCGGTCATCAGATATTTCCCGGAATCTTCCCAGGCGGCGAAGCGGGACCAGGAGGATGGGGTCTGTGGATCATAGGTGCCCAGCCCAGGAGAAGCTTAGACTATGCGTTCGGTGTTGGTGGTCTGGCCAAGATCGTTTATCAGAATCCCTCGTGGGATTTCCGGAGTTTCAGCTTCGACCGCGATGTCGCGTTTCTGGACGATAAGCTGGGGCCAGTACGCAATGCCACAAATGCAAATCTCAAGAAATTCAAAGACTCTGGCGGTAAGCTGATCCTCTATCACGGCTGGAGCGATCCCGATATCGCACCTCTCAGCACCATCAATTACTACAAGAACGTCACGGCAAAAATGGGCGAACGAATCGCTCGTGAGTTCGTGCGGGTGTACATGGTGCCCGGAATGCAACATTGCGGGGGCGGTGCGGGGGCTACGGTGCTAGGCTCGGTTCCAAATTCGGGTGCCGATCCCCAAGACGGCATCCAAGCAGCGCTGGAGCGCTGGGTAGAGAAAGGCAGTGCGCCCGGAGAAATCGTCGCCACGAGTCAAAAGGAAGGTATCACCGGCACACGGCCTATTTGTCCCTACCCAACAGTCGCTCGCTACAAAGGCTTGGGCAGTACGGATGAAGCGAGCAATTACTCGTGTGTAAACGAACGCTAATCATGATCATTTTGGATCATTGACGCAGCCTTGGAAAATGGCCACACTTGGTCGGCGGGAGTAGAAGGACCCGGCGGCTGTGTAGGCTTGCCTGCCACATGAGGAGGAATAGCACAATGCGATCCAACGTCCTGATCGGGTGCATCATCAGTGCAGCTTTGGTCCCGGCTACGATTTTTGCCGAAACCCCAAAGCCTACGTTCGCGAAAGACATTGCTCCAATTCTTTTACGCCCGGTGTGCCACATGCCACAGGCCTGGCGAGGTGGCGCCGATGTCGCTTATGTCGTACAACGATGCCAGGCCGTGGGCCCGAGCGATCAAGCTCCAGGTTGCCACTCGCACGATGCCACCTTGGCACGCCGAGGGAGAACCTGGCAAATGGCGTAACGATCGGCGCCTGAGTCAGGCAGAGATCAGCAAGATTGTGGCGTGGGTTGATGCAGGCGCTCCGCGGGGCGATGACAGCGACATGCCCGCTCCGCCGCAGTTTGCGCAAGGCTGGAATGGTCCAGGTGGGCGTCCACCGGATGTGATCATCGAAGCGCCGGAGATGAAAGTGCCGGCTGAGGGCGAGAGTCCGTGGCAATATGTTTTTGTCAAGCTGCCGTTCCAAGGTGACGTTTGGGTGGCGGCTTCGCAGGTTGTACCGGGCAACCGCGCGGCTGTGCATCACGTTCTCGTACTGGCAACGACATTGCCGCCAAACGCAACAGTCGATGCCGAAGGACGCATGAAGTTGGGTGCATCACCCACTCCGGGGAGCGCAGGGTCTCCACCAAGCGCAGCGGGCGCGCGCTCACCCCAGCCGTCGGGCGACGCCATCCCTGGAGGCTTGGGGGGATTCCAGGCAGGGTGGGAGCCAGGCATTGATACAGCCTTGAGCTACGGGCCGGGTGTGGCGGAGCGTATCCACGGCACACATCTGCTCTTCAACCTGCACTATCAGGCGAACGGGCATGCGACCACTGACAAAACCCGCGTCGGCCTATGGCTTCAAAAGGGTCCGGTCGCGTACTCGAGCGTCGGCGCCGGTGTCGGCTTGGGTAGCGAAACCTTCATCGTGAACGGCAAGGAGCTCACGGGGCGATATACGGCCCAAGTGACCACGGACATTCTGCCGCCGGGTATGAAGACCGTGCCGAACATACCCGCGGGCGATGACAACTACCATATGACCGCCCTCCTGCCAATCCGGCAAGAGATGGTGTTGTACAGCATCCAGCCGCACATGCACCTGCGCGGGCGATCGATGAAATACACAGCTGTCTATCCGGATGGGCGGGAAGAAGTGCTGATGGACTTGCCCCACTACGACTTCAATTGGCAAATCGTCTACGAGTTCGCAAAGCCCATCACGCTGCCTGCGGGAACCATAGTTCGCGTGGATGCGAGGTGGGACAATTCGGCCAACAACAAGTACAACCCGAGGCCGGATCAAGACGTCTACTGGGGCGAGCAGAGCTGGGACGAGATGTTCAGCCCGATTATGCGCGCGGTGGTCAAGCTGAAGGAGCCCATCATGCCGACCGCGCCGGTGGAAGTCTCGTCGGTACGCTAGGATTCCCAGAAACGTAAGGATGCCTTCTCATGAAGCGGTTTAGTGGCGTTTTATGGTTCGTTGTCTGTGCAGCCGGCGGCGCGTACGCGCAAGGCCGCGCGTCGGAGCCAAAGTCGGATCAGGCACCGGTTGTCGAGGTGGTTGGATGCCTCTCGCAGACGGGCGTCGAATGGATCCTCGCGAAAGCAAGCGAGCCCGCCGCAACGACTACGTCGTTCACGACGCCGGAAGAAGTGAAGGCGGCAGCGGAGAAACCGCTCGGCACTCACCAATATCGGCTGATCGGCGCCAGCCCCTTCAGTCCCGAGCCCCATAAAGGGCACAAGATGGTAATCAAGGGTCTTTTGATCAAAAGTGGCAGTGGCCCACATCTCAACCTCACTTCGTTTCAGATGCTCTCCGAGTCATGCGCAAAATAGGCCAGTGGTTTTTCGTGGTGGCCATATTGACGG
Organism: Bryobacterales bacterium; assembly: GCA_963776805.1. Taxonomy (GTDB): domain Bacteria; phylum Acidobacteriota; class Terriglobia; order Bryobacterales; family Bryobacteraceae; genus Palsa-89. The sequence goes on along the minus strand of CAVZOD010000023.1, from coordinate 572,019 downwards.
CCACGCCAAGCGCGGCGCTCCTCGGTCAGGGTGCACCGGAAGAATCGAGCCAGCCACTTCTAGTGCGGGCGACTGGCGAGACGCCTGTTCCCGGGAAGTGCATTTTCAAGGAAGATCTCGATCTGATCGCAGCTCGGCGCGCCCTCAAGCGTACCACCCTGAACAACGACGCCGAGGCGCCTTTCGACCCGGACTATGTGGTCGGCAGCTGGACGTTCGACTATGACATACCCGAGTCAGCCCTGGGGCCCGGAGGTCAGATCGCGGGCACCGAGACAGTTGTGCATGTGGATGGATGCCTATACGAAAGCACAACCCAGGCTAAAAGCGCAGACGGCGCGTTCACGGTCAAGTCCACGCTGGTCTACGACCCGTCCGCCCACTACATGGTTATCCAGGAGCACGACAGTCGCGGCTTCGATGTGCTCAAGTACGGACGAGTCGGCGGAGACTCAGGCGGGTTTTACACGCATCATTGGGAGGCAGTTCCGTTCACGTTCCATGGTAAGAAGGTCAGCTTGAAGGGGAGCACGTTCATGGCATCGCCGGGCAACTATCGTGAGCGGACCCAGATCTCGGAGGGCGACGACCCGTTCGTTAATCTGGGCACTGTCTGGGTGAAGCGGCAAGGAACGCCCGGGCCGAAGTGATAGTATAAGCGCCAAGCCAGAATGCCGACGCTGAAGTGGCGACGCACCTTTAATGAACCGATTTTTTCCCTGTTTGCTCGCTTTCTTCACGATGGGCGTCTCCCATCTTTTCGCCCAGAGTGCCGCGGAATGGTCCTCCTACGGACGAGATCCGGGCGGCACCAAATACTCTCCGCTTAGCCAGATCAACACGAAAAATGTCAGGGCTCTGGTTCGCGCCTGGAGTTATCACACCGGCGAGCCCGGTGGAATTTGGGAGAACACTCCGATCGTGGTGGGCGACGTCATGTATTTCGCCACCCGAAAGAATCGCGTGGTCGCGTTGGAACCGGAGACCGGCAAGGAGCTCTGGGTCTATGACCCGAAGAGCACTCACGTCTCGGAGCATCGCGGCGTCTCCTATTGGCCCGGAGACTCGCACACGAAGCCCAGAATCATTCTGGCAACCGAGGCCCGCCTGATCGAGTTGGACGCCAAGACTGGGAAACCGGCGCTGGATTTTGGGGACAACGGCGAAGTCAACCTCAGAGTTGGAGTCGCGGACGATTATCCGAAAGCGCACTACGCGATCACGTCGCCGCCGGCCATCTACAAGCGGCTGATTATTCTCGGGCCTTCAACGCAGGAGGGGCCTAGCAAGGGCCCCAGCGGCGATCCCCGTGCCTTCGATGCGCAGACGGGCAAACCGGTCTGGCGGTTCCATGCGGTGCCGCGTCCCGGTGAGCCTGGAAACGAGACCTGGGGGCCGGATGGCTGGAAGGATCGGGCGGGGCCCAGTGCTTGGGGTGCGATGACCATCGACGCCGAGCGCGGCCTGGTCTTCATGCCGCTGGGGAATCCCGCAGACAGTTTCTATGGTGCGGATCGAAAGGGCATGAACCTGTATGCCAACAGCGTGGTGGCCCTCGACGCGGCGACGGGGAATTTGCGGTGGTATTTTCAAATCGTCCATCACGATCTGTTCGACTTCGATGTAGCGGCGCCGCCGTCCTTGATTGAAGCGACCGAGAACGGCAAACGGGTTCCCGCCGTAGTCGAATTTTCCAAAAACGGCCTTCTCTACGTATTGGACCGTCTCACTGGGAAGCCCGTCTGGGGCGTGGAGGAACGTCCTGTTCCGGCGAGCGACGTGCCCGGCGAGGAATCGTGGCCCACGCAGCCGTTCCCGCTCAAGCCTCCGCCTTTGACGCGGATCAGCATGACCAGAGATGAAGTCTCCAACATCTCGCCGGAAGCGCACGCCTATTGTCTGGAGCAGTTCGAGAAATTCAAGACTCTGGGGCCTTTCACTCCATTCAGCATCAAGGAGCCACGCCTCACGTTCCCCAGCAGCATGGGAGGCGCCGACTGGGCTGGCGTGTCTTACGATCCCAAGCTGGGCTACATTTTCGCGAATGCCTCCAATTTGGGCCAGACCGGACGAATGGCCCCCAGTCCTCCCGGTTCGCCGATGCCCTTCCGCAACCAGGGAGCGTACGCCCGTTTTGTGGACAAACAGGGCTACCCATGCAATCAGCCGCCCTGGGGAGAATTATCCGCCGTCGACACCCATACCGGCGACGTGGTCTGGCGGATTCCGCTGGGATCGTATGACGAAATGGAGGCCAAAGGGCTTAAGAACTTGGGAGCGATTAACCTGGGCGGCAGCATCGCGACAGGAGGCGGAGTGCTTTTCATCGCGGCCACCGCGGACGCCAAATTCCGCGCGTTCGATTCACGCACCGGCAAGGAATTGTGGATGACGAAGCTCGACTCCGTTGGAAATGCCACCCCCATCACCTATCGCGGTCGCAACGGCAAGCAGTACGTAGTAATTGTTGCGGGCGGTCCCGGCCATTTGCGAGAATCCCCGATTCCGCCGAGCGATGTGGTGATCGCGTTTGCGCTCCCATAGCTGTCCAGCGAGCCGGTCCTAGTTGTTGGATTTAGTCTTCGTATTCCTGGATAAATAGGCCGCCAATGCGTTCAAGTCTGCATCGCTGATCTCGGTTTTGCGGAATATTGGCGTCTTGATAACCACCAGCGCCACGTCCCTGCTCCAGATCGGCAGGACGCGCATCGTCAAGGTTAAAGCAGTTAGCAGATGAGATCAGGTCCGTTGATTCCGGGTCTAGCCGAGAAAACCAATGCCGCGGCCCGCAAGTCCGACGCCAAACCACAGGGACAGTGCAACGGCAGCGGCTATTTTCCCGCCAGCGGGCGCGACCTTATCTTCCGACGCCACGGTTCGGTTGTAGATTGTGAACTGAAACAACAGCGCAGCAAACAAGAACAACATTTTGACCCGAAATGAAGTGTTGCCGTAGCATTTCATGGCTTCGGACAGAAAGAGTAAGGTGCCGGATGTCAGCATCACGGCGAGGCTCCAGCGGTTCCAGGGACGCAACGCGTTAGCGACTTCTGAAATTGCCTGAGTCTTGTAGACCAAGCCGAACTGGCGCAGCGCCAGGACCACCAGCGAACCCAGCAAAACTGTAAGCGCGAAGAGATGGAAATTTTCGATGATCGGAAACGCGACTCGTGAGTCGCGAATTGCCTGGGAGATCCAGGTATTGTCACACCACTGAAAGAAGGGGACTATGGATGGCATGGGGTTAGAAAGTGTATGCCATGGTGCGGCCACAAGTGATGATTGCCGCCCACAAAATCAGGGATGCCCAACCTGCGATGCGGGCCTCCGTGGGCGGAACCAGCGCATTATCCCATTTGTCCACTTTGCGATAAATGCCGCGTTCGAACGCGATAGCGTTGACGGCGGCGACAATCAGAAGAATCACTTTGGTTTTGAAAAAGATGCTGTTGTAGGCCTTCACCGCCTGGCACCAGAACAGAAAAATACCAGTGATGGTCATAATGGCGAAGCCTGTGAACATCCAGGGCTTGATTTGTTCGTAGACTTCCGAGACCGGGCGATGCTTCATGACGTAACCCATCAGGCGGAGATCCGAAACAAGCAGCATGCCGACGGAGATGGAGAGGGCCAGGACATGGATGGTTTCAATGATTGGGAAAACCCAGATGGACTCGCGGATAGACGTTCCGATGTAGGTGTCCTGCAGCCACTGGCACATGCTTAAGATGGACATGATATAGAACCTCCGCGGAATCCACTCTCGCGGATTCTCTGCAAGTTTGGCGGACCTCTGTCAGCGACGCAACGTTAAAGCGGTTAGCGGCGGAGAAACTCGCCACGTTACCCGGATGTACGACAGCCGCGCAAATGGCTCTGGCTCAGACATTTGGGCTACCAATGAGTGTTCTCCGGAGTCCAGTTGCGCACCCTAAACGGCAGGCGTATACTCAAGTCCACTATGAGGGGGCAAAGTCTGCCGGCTCTGGGGAGCTTAACTGAAGAGCGGATGGAAGTTGAGGCGGTTCTCAGGTCTGGGATTTTCGATCGAGCTCCCGGGCTGGAGCAGTTGTTCATTTATATAACGTCCAAGTTTCTGGAGGGTTCCGCAGACGAGATAAAGGAATACAATATCGCCGTTGAGGCATTTGGCCGAGGTGCGGACTTCGATCAAAGCCGGGACTCGATCGTTCGGGTCCAAGCGCACCGGCTACGGGAACGCCTAGCTGAATACTATTTGTCCGAAGGCCGATCCCACCCCGTCCAAATCGAGATTCCTAACGGCCGGTACACTCCCAAATTTCGATTCGCTGCTTCCGACGCCGCAGCCCGTCCGCTAGCGCCTCCCGAGTACGCGGGCAGCGTCGCACTAACCAAGATAGGGTCGCCCGTTCTGGAGAGCCCCGAAGCTCGATTATCGCTCCCTACAACGACCGCGAAATCAGTGGATTCCGTACGGATTCTCGCTGGCCTTATGGAAGGGGACTATATAGACAACATTGGACGCCTCTGGCAGAGAGACCAATTCTGGCAGGGGGGTACGCCTTTTTTCTTTCCGAATCATTTGATCTTCGGGACCCGCGACCAGCGGCTTTACCGAAGGGGCCGGGAGGGGGATTTCAGTTACCACATTCCCCTGAGATCTGGAGTGTACGAACTCCGTTTGCACTTCGCTGAAACTACTTTTGGGGAGACCAGCCGCGCCGGGTTTGGTGGCGAATCATCGCGAATTTTCGACGTCCTGATCAACGGAAAACCTCTAATCAACTTCCTCGATGTTGTGGCCGAAGCCGGCGCAAGCACCGCAAACATCAAGATGTTCAAAGACATTGTGCCCGCGCCGGATGGTGCGCTTCATTTGAGTTTCTCGTCCCACTCGTACATTCCCTTCCTGAACGCGCTGGAAATTTCGCCGGGTATTCCGGGGAAGATGCAGCGCATTCGGATGGTCGCCCAGAGTCACGGATATATAGATAAGAGCGGTCACTATTGGGAGCCCGACCATTATGGGTTTGGCGGCCAACTGGTCAAACCTACCGACGAAGCGACGGAGGTTCCAGATCCCGGAATCTATACCGGGGGTCGATTTGGTAATTTAACGTACGTGATCCCGGTTCCGCCCGGCCGTTACGGCTTGAGGCTTTATCTTTCAGAGAGATGGGAAGTGCGTGAGAACGGTACGCAGTTCGACATCCTGTGCAATGGAGTGGCACTCGAGCGAAGATTTAGCATTCTCAAGAACTCTGGAAAGTTGAGCCGGGGTATTGTCCTGAGCTTTGACGGTCTCGAACCGAATTACCAGGGAAAACTGGTCCTGTCTCTGGTGCCGAATCCAAATTACGCGTTCATCAATGCGCTGGAAGTCATCGATCAGACCGATGATCTGTCGTTAACGGTTAACAACTCGTAACCAACCTGCGTTATTCGGTTACCCCATAATCCCCTTACGGCCGCAAACTTCGCTAACAGCTTTAACCTTGCGCACGATTGACTGGAGAGCAAGAATTCAACTTCGGCTCTCTTCTGCGTCCGTAGTTTGCGCGGCGGGTCTCATTAATCTGAAGGAGATTGAATGAAAACACACGGCGTCCTTCTTATTGGTTTTTTTCTAATCGTGGGATTGGCGGCGCCTGCCTTCGGGCATCACTCGACGACCATGTTCAACATGGGCCAGCCGACCACCCTCGAAGGTACGGTCAAGAGCTTTGAGTGGAAGAATCCGCACGTTTACCTGTACCTGGACGTGGTGAATGCGGAAGGCAAACCCGAAGAGTGGATGGTTGAGATCCATAGCCCGGCTATTATGCTCCGGCGCGGGTATACGAAAGACTATTTCAAGGCAGGGGATAAGGTCACGGTGGTCGGCGGGCAGATGAAGGACGGCTCGCATATGATGCGCCTCCTTAGGGGCAACAAGCCGGATGGCACTAAGTTCTACGGGGATGACTTTGCGCCCGGGACCACACCCCCGCCGCCCGAAAAGTAAACGCCATCGCAACAAGACGGGTTAACCAGATGATTCTCAAGATTTCGAATATCCGCTCCCATGCCGGTCTGAGCCTTATTTTAGGCTTGGGACTAAGCTGGGTTCCCGGGCTTTCGGCCCAGGACTTTCCAGATGGCCCCGGAAAAGCGCAGTTTCAAACCGTCTGTACAGGTTGTCACGGCCTGGATCAAGTTATGGATAAGGGCCGCAGAACCCCGGCCCAATGGCAGCAGATTGTCACTTTAATGAAGTCTTTGGGCGCTACTGCCTCCGATGCGGACTTCGCGGCGGTTCTCGGCTATCTGAAAGAGAATGTGAGCAGAATGCCGACTTCTGAAGAGGCTGCCGAAGAGGCAACCAGCGGAGGTCCGCCTCCGAAGGAACCGTCCGCCAAACTGCCGCTGGAGGAAGCTCGGGATCTGTCCGGCCCCTGGATGCCTGCCATGTGGTACACGTTTCTGAACATGGGGCCGAAGGGAAGCCTCCCGAGCCGCGAGGTTCCGCTGCACGGCGTAAAGGACCCGGCCGCTCCAATATCGAGCCTTCTTACTCCCTGGGCGAAAGCCGTCGCCGCCAAGTACTCGATGTACACCGATCCAGTCCTCACGTGTAACTCTCCAGGGCCCCAAGCATACGCTGCTCCTTATGCTTTTGAAACGATCGCGAGCCCCGGCAGGATCACGATGCTCATGGAATACTATCACACGGTCCGCAGGATCTACATGGATGGCCGCGAGCACCCTAAGGGAAATCCCAACCCAAATGCGATCGGACATTCCATCGGCCATTGGGAAGGCGAGACCCTGGTGGTGGACACAGTGGGGTTTAATGATAGCCCGGTACAACAATTCCCTCACAGCGATGAATTGCATGAGGTGGAGCGCCTCAGACGCATTCGAGACGGTAATGTTTTGGAGATCGAGTTAACCGAGGAAGATCCCAAAGCGTTTACTCAACCTTTGACGCAGACTATGTATTTCAAGCGAGAGCCAAAGCTCGAATTGATTGAGCATAACTGCGACGGCGAATTGGACTATTCTATGCATGCCCCGAAGCCCGCAGTAAAGTGAATGTCCAAATGGCAGATCGCGTAGTGCTTCGCGTCCGCTGATAGAGGAATGAATGGCGCGGGCAGCCTGTCTTTTGTTGTTGGTCCTGGGCGAGCTTTGTCGCGTTGCGGCTTTAAATCCCAGCAAGGCCCTCACACAATATACAATCAGCCACTGGACTCAGGAACAGGGACTTCCGCAGAATACCATTAGCGCCATTGCCCAAACCGCCGATGGCTATCTGTGGCTCGGCACGGATGAAGGCTTAGCCCGTTTCGACGGCTATGAGTTCGTAGTTTTCAGCCGCGACACGTGCAAGTTGCCCTCGAACTCGATCCTCGCCTTGGCTCCAGGCACGGCCGGCACCTTGTGGATCGGCACACCCAGTGGTTTGACGGAGTATCGCAACCGGACGTTCCGCACCTACACCCAAAAAGAAGGATTGCCGGGAAACTCAGTATCCAGCCTGTTCCTGGATCATGCCGGAATTCTATGGATCGTGGCCGGAGGGAATCTCAGCCGCTTCGATGGGAGCAGATTCACCAATTACCTGCGCGAGCGTGACATCCCGATAAATGTGGTCCGCGCAGTGACGGAGGACGCGCGGCACAATCTGTATGTGAGTGGTACCAACTCTATTGCCCAGTATGTGAATGGAAAGTTTCTCGAACTGATTCCGGCGGCCGCCCTGCATGCGGATTTCCCGGGTAAGATTCTAGCGGATCACGCCGGAAACCTCTGGATTCTCGGCGTTCGGGGGCTGATTCGCCGTTCACCTGACGGGAGGATTACACGCTATGGCGCTCGCGAGGGCCTTTCGGATTCTTTTGGCTTGAACACGATTCTGGAAGATCGGGATGGCAGTATCTGGATGGGTACCGATGGTGGGTTGGCCCGATTCGAAAACGGGCAATTCCACACCCGCATGGAAGCTAGCGGGGAGCAGGCTGAAGTCCGCTGCCTGTTAGAGGATCGAGAACACAATCTATGGACCGGCGGCAGCCATGGCTTGATGCGCCTGCGCGATGACGTGTTTCGAGTTTATGGCAAAGAAGAGGGACTGCCGAGCGATGAACCGAATACCATTTTTCAAGACCGCTTCGGGACCACCTGGGCCGGTTTCCTGGACGCCGGTTTGTGGCGGTTACACTCTGATCGCCCTGGCTGGGATGCGCCGTCGTCTGCCAAGGGCCGCGTCTTTTCTATTCGGGAAACGCATAGCGGTGAGTTGCTGGTGGCCAGCCGCGATGGTCTCCAGCGGGTGAAGGACGGCCGTGTCCGGCTGTTTGTGCCAACGGATCCGCTGGGGCGGAAGCGGGTATTCGACGCCATGGAAGACTCACAGGGACGGATATGGCTGGCGCTTCCCAACGGTTTAGCGGAATTGCAAGGGGAAGTCATGCGAACAGTGATTCCGGCGGCCGGACCACTTATGGAGAACTCGTTGGTCACGTTGACCGAGGGGCTGGATGGCTCTCTTTGGGCTGGCGCCATGCGTGGTGGCCTGTGGCACATGACCCAGAACGAAAGCCGGCTGTACACCGCTGCCGACGGTTTGGGCAGCGATCAAATCCGTTCCTTATATCAAGATCCGGATGGAACGTTATGGGTGGGTACGCTGGGTGGTGGCTTGCACGCATTCCATGGCGGAAAATTCGTCAGATTCACCGCCAGAGACGGTCTGCTAAGCGATAACATCTCGAACATCCTGGACGACGATGAAGCGTTGTGGCTCAGTACAACGCGCGGTATCTGCCGGATCTCGAAACAGCAACTGCGCGATTTTGCCGACGGTCGGATCACACGTTTGGAACCCCTGAACTATGGCGTGGCGGATGGCCTGCGCAGTGCCCAGTCCTCACCGGAAATTGGGTCGGGAGCAAGCCGGCACTCGGACGGCAGCCTGTGGTTTGCTACAGCGCGCGGCATTGCCGTCTACCATCCGAAATGGCCGGCTCGAGCCAAGATCGCGCCTCCCACCTACATCATGGACATGACTGCGGATGACCGTCATTTTGACTGCTCCGCTCACCCGCGCATCCCGCCTGGCCACGGACGCGTGGAGATTCGCTATGCGGCCATATTTCTAAGCGCCCCCGAGCGTGTGCGTTACTTTTACAAGCTTGAGGGATTGGATTCGGACTGGATCAGCGCTGCAAATCGGCGTACGGTTACATACAACAACCTGGGGCGGGGAAATTACCGGTTTCGCGTACGAGCGCAGGCGCCGGACGGGATCTCCAATGAGGCATCCTACGAATTTGAACTCCTCCCGCACTACTACGAATCGAGCTGGTTTCGTTCGCTTTGCGTCGCATTAGGCGTCACTTTGGTCTGGATGATGTATCAACTCCGGATACGGCAGATGCGTTCCCGTTTGGCGGCTGTCCTTCAAGAGCGCTTGAGGCTGGCTCGGGAAATTCACGATACCTTGGCCCAGGCCTTCGTGGGCATTTCCGCGCAACTCGACGCACTGGAAACCTGCGTTCCCGAAAACTTGCGCCCAGCCCACATATATCTGGATCTGGCGCGCCGCATGTCGCAGCATAGCCTAACGGAAGCACGGCGCTCTGTGATGGACCTGCGTTCGGTGGCGTTGAATAATCAGGATCTTTCCGCGGCGCTCCAATCCGGAGCGCGGATCTGGGCCCAGGGATCGGCAGTGGACGTGGAGATTGACGTCACAGGAGATGTGCGTACGCTACCGGAGGATGTGGAACACAATTTGTTGCGCATTGCACAAGAGGCGGTCACGAATGCCCTGAAGCACGCCCGTCCCAGCAAAATCACTGTGCGGCTTTTCGGGAACGATCGCAATTTGACCTTGCGGGTGAGCGACAACGGCTGTGGTTTCGAGCCCGAGGACGCCTTTGTGGGGATGGGAGGCCATTTCGGTTTGATAGGGATTCGAGAACGAGCGGAGCGCATAGGCGGCGAATTACGGCTGGAGAGCCAACCCGGCCGCGGAACTGAAGTAGAAGTTTCGGTACCGCTGTCATGAGCTCGAAAATCCGCATTCTTGTGGCTGAGGACCACCTGGTGGCGCGGGTGGGAGTGAGCGCCATTATTAACCGGCAAACCGATATGGTGGTGGTGGCTGAGGCAACCAATGGGAAGCAAGCCGTGGAACGCTTCCGCAAACACGTTCCGGACGTCACGCTCCTGGATATGCGCATGCCTTTGATGTCCGGTGTGGAAGCGGCTATTGCCATCCGTGGCGAGTTCCCGAACGCACGGTTGATTGCACTCACCTCCTATGGGGGAGATGAAGACGTCCGGCGAGCGCTGGCTGCAGGGGTAGATGCCTATCTCACCAAAGACGTACTGAGGAAGGAGTTGCTCGATACCATTCGGACGGTGAACGCAGGGCGGACGTACATTCCCGAGGCACTCGCAGCCGCGTTGGAGGCGCAGACCGACGCCCCAACGTTGAGTGAACGCGAAATCGAAGTATTGGAACTGGTGGCGAGCGGACTCGCGAACAAGCAGATCGCCTATGTGTTAAATATCGCGGAGACTACTGCCAAGAACCACGTGAAGAACATTCTGCATAAACTTGGCGTGCACGATCGGACGCACGCGACCACTGCGGCCATTCAACGCGGCATTATTCATCTATGACATGCCGATCATGATCCGAATGGATCATTGTTCGCCCAAAATATGGATGATAAACTCCATTGGCCTGTAAAGACCCAGAAGAGATATGAATCACTTTAGATTCGTCAGGACCATGTCGGGATCCTACCTGATCGCATGCGCATTTCTTGTTGGTTCGCTCTGGGCCGCTGACCCCGATGGCGCAGCGCTCTATCAAGCACACTGCGCTGCCTGTCACGAAAACGCCAGCGCGGAATCGCACGCACCGAAACGCGAGCAGATCGCTGCGCGAAAGCCCGAATCAGTGGTGAGTGCGATGTTCGACGGCGCCATGATCGTCCAGGCGTCCGGTTTGACCCTAGAAGAAGGACGCGCCATCGCGCGATTTATCACCGCGAAAGAGTTTTCCGCGGTTTCCGACGTTTCCATGGGAAAGTGTGAGGCGCCCGGGAAGGAGCTTTCACTCGCGCCGGACGATTGGAACGGATGGGGTCTCGAACTCGATAATTCCCGTTACCAGGCCAAGCCCGGGCTGAGCGCCGCCGATATTCCCAGGCTCAAATTGAAATGGGCCTTCGGCTTCCCGGGGGATAGCCGCGCATATGCTCAACCTGCCGTTGTGGGCGGCCGCTTGTTCGTGGGTAGCGCCGGCGGGAAGGTGTATTCGCTCGATGCAGCCACTGGATGCACGTATTGGAGTTTCAAAGCGGATGGCCCCGTTCGCACCGCCATCAGCATCGCCCGGTCGAAAACCGGCGGCCGTTACATTGCTTATTTCGGCGATCTGCGGGCGACGGCTTATGCAGTCGATGCCAGCACCGGCGCCCTGATCTGGAAAATGAAGGTGGACGACCATCCCTACGCGCGCATCACTGGGTCACCCATCTTTTATGACGGCCGTTTACTCGTACCCATGGCGTCCATGGAAGAAGCCTCGGGGATGACGCGCGGGTACGATTGCTGCACGTTCCGAGGCAGCCTGGCTGCCCTGGATGGAGAGACTGGGCGCCAGCTTTGGAAATCGTACACCGTGCTCGACCCTCCGAAGGCGTACAAGAAGAACAAAGCCGGCGGGCAAAAGTACGGTCCCGCGGGCGCGGGAGTCTGGTCAGCGCCTACGGTTGACACCAAGCGCAAGCTTGTTTATGTGGCCACGGGAGATTCTTACACCGATGTTGAAATCAACACCAGTGACGCGATACTGGCGTACAACATCGACAACGGAAGCTTGGTATGGGTCAGCCAGGTTACCGCCAAGGACAATTACATCGTTGGCTGTCCCGCGTCGCCGACTTGCCCCGATGAAGTGGGTCCCGATTATGATTTCGGCAGCTCTCCCATTCTGCGCACGCTCCCGGGCGGTAAGCAGGTTATTGTTGCCGGCCAGAAATCGGGCGTTGTTTGGGGCCTGGATCCGGATCAAAAGGGAAAGATCCTCTGGAACACGAAACTGGGCGCCGGGAGCGTAATGGGCGGCGTTGAATGGGGGCACGGCGCCGATGCCGAGAACGCCTACGTCGCTATCTCCGACGTCGCCGCTCGCGAGGGTGCGCAACCTGGTATCTCAGCGCTGAAGCTCGCCACCGGTGAGAAGGTATGGAACACGCCCGCTCCCAAGGTGACTTGTGCGACCAAAACCGGATGCTCTCCCGCTCAAGCAGCGGCCGTATCGGTGATTCCAGGCGCGGTTTTCTCAGGGGCGGTAAACGGCCATTTCCGAGCGTATTCCACGCAAACCGGTGAGATTCTTTGGGATTTCGACACCGCAAGGTCTTTTGATACGGTCAATCAGGTTGCAGCCAACGGTGGATCGATTAACGGCGCAGGCCCCGCGATCGCGAACGGCATGGTCTTCACGAATTCCGGCTACGGCTTCGTCGGCCAAGCGGACGGCAACGTCCTGCTCGCGTTTTCGGTGGACGGGAAGTAACGCGAAGGCGATATGAGATTCGTCTTGGCCGCATATGCCTTTCTTCTTGGCTCGCTCTGGGCCGCCGACCCTGACGGCGCCGCGCTCTACCAAGCACGCTGCGCTGCGTGTCACGACAACAACAGCGCGGAAGAACGGGCGCCGAAACGGGAGCAAATCGCTGCGCGCAAGCCCGAAGCAATCGTGGGTGCGATGTTCGACGGCGCCATGATCGCCCAGGCGTCCGGGTTGACCCTGGACGAGGGGCGCGCCATCGCGCGATTTATCACCGGCAAGGAGTTTTCCGCGGCTTCCGACGTTTCCATGGGAAAGTGCGACGCACCGGCGAAAAAACTCTCGTTCGCGCCGGGCGATTGGAATGGATGGAGTGTCGAATCTGACAATTCCCGTTATCAAGCCAAGCCCGGGTTGAGCGCCGCCGATGTTCCCAGGCTCAAGGTGAAATGGGCCTTCGGCTTCCCCGGAGATAGCCGGGCGTTCGCTCAACCTTCCGTTGTGGGCGGGCGCGTATTCGTGGGCAGCGCCGGCGGGAAGGTGTTTTCACTGGACGCAGCTACGGGGTGCACATATTGGAGTTTCAAGGCGGACGGCGCGGTTCGTACCGCCATCACTATCGCCCGGCCGAAGACGGGCAGTCGCTACATCGCATATTTCGGCGATCTGCGCGGAACGGCGTATGCAGTAGATGCCAGTAGTGGCGCTCTGATCTGGAAGGTAAATCTAGACAAGCATCCTTACGCGCGCATCACTGGCTCACCGATTTTCTATGAGGGCCGGTTGTTAGTTCCCATGGCGTCCTTTGAAGAAGCATCGGGGATCGCGCCCGGGTATAAATGCTGCACGTTCCGTGGGAGTCTGGCTTCGCTCGATGCCGAGACCGGGCGTCAGCTTTGGAAATCATACACCGTGCTCGACCCCCCCAAGGCCTTTAAGAAGAACAAAAACGGCGGGCAAATGTACGGTCCTGCGGGCGCGGGGGTCTGGTCGGCGCCGACCATCGACGCCAAACGCAAGCTTGTTTATGTGGCCACCGGAGATTCTTACACTGATGTTGAACTCAATACCAGTGACGCAATACTAGCATTCAGGATCGACAACGGAAGCTTGGTATGGGTCAGCCAGGTAACCGCCCACGACAATTTCATCGTTGCCTGTCCCAACAGATCGCCGAATTGTCCCGAGGTTTTGGGTCCCGATTATGATTTCGGCAGTTCTCCGATTCTACGCACCCTTGCAGGCGGTAAGCAGATCATCGTTGCCGCCCAGAAATCGGGTGTCGTTTGGGGCCTGGATCCGGACCAAAAGGGAAGGGTGCTTTGGAGCACGAAAATCGGCGCCGGTAGTGTACAGGGCGGTGTGGAATGGGGGCACAGCGCCGATCGCGAGAACACTTATGCCGCTGTCTCCGACGTCAGCGCCGGTGTGGATGCGCAGCCGGGTATCTCGGCACTGAAGCTCGCCACCGGCGAGAAGATATGGAGTACGCCCGCTCCCAAAGTAAGCTGTGCGACTTCGGCTGCATGCTCACCATCGCAATCGGCGGCCGTATCGGTAATTCCAGGCGTGGTCTTCTCGGGCGCGCTGAACGGACATTTCCGGGCCTACTCGACCAAAACCGGCGAAATCATTTGGGATTTCGATACGGCGCGGCCTTTCGATACGGTGAATCAGGTTCCCGGCAAGGGCGGATCGATTAACGGCGCAGGCCCCGCGATCGCGAACGGCATGGTGTTCACCAATTCCGGCTACGGCTCGGGCCGCCAATTGGATGGCAACGTCCTGCTCGCGTTTTCGGTCGATGGGAAGTAGCGACGGGCGGAAGGTCCGGAGCTCGCGATCGCTCGACAGTCTTGCCCTTCGAAGCAACGGGCGCGACCGGCAGGGGGACCCACACATGCCTCCCTCCAATAGCGACACTCATTTCTGGTAGGTTTGATCCCATGCCTGATGAACACGATTTGACTCGCCGCGACCTTCTCGTCGCGGCCGCATTCGTTCCTCTGACCGCCCTCACGGCCACTGCGCAAACCGGGCCCCTTGCGCTTACCCCGGGACAAATGAAAACGCTCGAAGCGTTCATCGATCGACTCATCCCCAGCGATGAACTTGGGCCAGGTGCCGTGGAAGCCCGCGCGCAGGTATATATCGATCATGTGCTGGCGGGGCCGAACGCAAACGAAAAAGCGCAGTTCTTGGAAGGGCTGGAAGCGGTGAATGGCTATGCGCAACGCACCCAGGGCGCTCCGCTGGCCGACCTTCCAGCGGAGAAGCGCGATCTGGTTTTAAAAGCGATTGACGAAGACACCGCGGAAGGATTGCCGCAAGGAAGACAGTTCTTCAACCGCGCGCGGCGTCTGACGCTGGAAGGCGTGTTCGGAGACCCCTACTACGGCGGCAATGGAGCCTTCGCCGGATGGGATTTAATCCGTTATCCCGGTCCGAGGCCCGCCGTCGACGCAGAGATGCAGCGCCTGGACGCGGCACCCTCTCCCTACCAACACTCTGCTTGGGGAACGCAGTACAAATAATGGCAACCACACTCAAACCGGTGGATGTTGCGGTGATTGGGCTCGGCGCCACAGGCGGAGTCGCCGTATTGCCTTTGGCCCGCGCGGGCCTGAAAATCGCGGGGATCGAAGCCGGTACCTGGATGGACCCGCATCGCGATTTTCACGCTGACGAAATCTTTAACAACATTCGGCGCCAGGTGACCACATCGCCAAAAGCCCAGCGCGAGATTCCCACCGTGCGCACCGGGCCGGGAGAAAAAGCTCGTCCCCCGGCAGCGCATCCCATGATGAACGCTATCGGCGGGACGTCCATCCACTACTGGGCACAAAGCTGGCGACTCAAGGCGTGGGATTTTAAGACACGCTCGGAAACACTCCAGAGATACGGAGCAACTGCGATTCCGGCCGGCAGCACCCTGGAAGACTGGCCGTTGACCTACGACGAACTGGCTCCGTTCTATGACGTTGTCGAAGATGAGGTCGGGGTTTCGGGCGCGGCTGGAAATATCGGCGGTAGACTCACCGGCAGGGGAAATCCTTTTGAATCCCCGCGCGCGAAGGAATATCCCATGCCGCCTCTGCGGGGTTCTGGCTTCACCGATCATATGGCGGAGACGGCCAGAAAATTAGGCTGGAAACCCTTTGCGCCGCCTGCCGCGATTAACTCCCAACCGCGCAAGGGCCGGAGTAGTTGTGTGTACCACGGTTACTGCGGTTCGGGCGGTTGCCATGTGAGCGCGAAAGGCTCGACCGCGGTCACCACAATTCCCGAGGCGCAAAAGACGAAGAATCTCACGATCTTCGACAAGGCCCACGTGACGCGCATCGAGACGGATGCAAAGGGACGCGTGACGGGCGTCCGTTTCCTTCGCAATCGCGAGGAGTTTTTCCAACCCGCGAAGGTCGTATTGCTGGCTGGATATACCTACGAGAACTCCCGTTTGCTGCTCCTTTCGAAATCGAAGCCGTATCCCAAAGGCTTGTCGAACAACCACGGACAAGTAGGCCGGCATTATTTCGGACACTGGAACAGTTTTGTCACGGCATTGTTTCCATACGACATCAACACTTGGTACGGGTTGCCCGCTCAGGGCACGACCTGCGATGAGTGGGCCGACGATAACTTCGATCACAGTGGCATGGGCTTCATCGGCGGGAGCAGCCTGCATGTAATGACCGAGCGTCATCCCATCGATGCGGCGGCTATGAACACCTTTGGGCGTGCGCCGGGCTGGGGTTCGGCCTGGAAGAAGTTCATCCACGACAACGCTGGCCGGCAATCGAATACCTACATCCAGACCAACACGTTTCCGTACGAAACGATGTATCTCGATCTGGACGAGGAAATCAGAGACCCGCTTGGCGATCCGGTCTGCCGCATCAACACCGGCGGGATGCGAGACAATGAACGGCTCGCGACCCAGTACGCGAACAGCAAAATGGAGCAGTGGTTCCGGGCCGCCGGCGCGATTGAAGTAGTCAAGACTCCGCCGTTTGTACCGGGTGTTTCGACCCACGCCTACGGAGGCACACGCATGGGCGACAATGCCGAAACCAACGTTGTCAATCGCTGGGGATTTTCCCACGAGACACCGAATCTCGGCGTTTTAGGCGCATCAGTAATGGGTACAAGCGGGGCGCGCAATCCTACACTCACCGCACAAGCACTCGCCTGGCGCACCGCTGATTATCTCGTGAAGAATTGGAAGTCCGTCAGCAGCTAAATATTCCAAAACGTGAAGCTTTAAGGTTCGCGAAGAGACGATCGGTTAATTCTATGATCCCCAAAGCACTTCAACGGGCTTGCGGTTTCCTTCAACGGCGCAGGGTACTCGTTGTCGAGGCCGCCGGATGGAGGGTAACCTTCTGCACTCGCCAGTTATTCATGTCCGCAACCAATAGAGTGTTCTCTGACGGGCATGCGATCCCATGCACCCAGTTGAACTGGCCAAGCTCGTGGCCGGATTCGCCGAACCAACCCATAATCTTGCCGTCTTTGGGATTGATCTTGTAAATCCGGCCTGGCTCCTGGTCTGCGACATAAAGATATTGCGGCGTGGTATTGGTCATGCAAAGAGCCCACGGCGCCGTAACGTCCGGGGCGTTCTGCGGAGCGTTGCCCAGTACCGGATGTCGCGATTTGTCATATGGGACGTTGAGCAGTATCAGCCGCTGAAAATTGCCGTCACTGTCAAACACCTGAATGCGCGCGTTCCCGCGATCCGCTACATATATGCTGCCGTCGCGGTCCGACACGATATTATGAGGCGTGTTGAACTGGCCTGGAGCGGTTCCCCGCGAACCCCAGGACTTTATCCAGTTGCCATGCTTGTCGTATTTAGCAATCCGTGAGTTGCTATAGCCGTCGCTCACATATATGTTGTCTTGCGCGTCCCAGGTGACATCCGTGGAGCCATTGAAATAGCCGTCCACTTGCCGGGGAGGATTTTGTGCAACCTTCCGGGGATCGTAGTACTCGGGAACATCTGGCCCTTCCGGACGGCGGCCGAGGTTCATCACGACCATCCCACTCGGATTAAACTTGATCACCGTGTTCTCGCCCTTATCTACGACCCACAGGTTGTCGTAACGATCAAATCGCACCGAGTGCGCGTAGCCAAGGCCGTAAACACCCTTGCCCAACTCCCGCAAGAACTTGCCACTGGAATCAAATTCCAGAAGCTGCGTCGTTGCGTTTCCATAGATCGGGCCTGTCGTCGCGCTGCCAGGGTGATTGAGCACGACGATGGTTCCCTTGGAATTCACGGCGACACCTAGAACTTCGCCCAGGTTCATCTGGTAGTTCAGCTTGAGAAAGCTGGCGTCAAAGTCAGCCGCGATTTTCGGCGCGCTTTGTTGGGCTGACAAACTTACCGCAACAAGCGAGAAGGTAAGGAGTTTACTGAGGAGTTCTCTGAATCTTTTCATTTGAACCTCATTTAGTCACTAATTGTGACTGCTTGCTGACCGTCGACCGGCCCAAAGATTGTCTTCCGTTGCGATGCTGATCGCAAATAGTCCACCGCGTCGACTTTGGGTCGAGAACGCGCTTCTCGGTTTGCTCGAAAGACGAGGAGGGGGAGAGCCGCAAGGAAACACAAAAACACGCGCTTCGTTATTGACCCTTCGCATGCTCCCGCGCAAGATAAGCCGCGAGAGCGTCCAACTGGGCGTCGCTGATTTCCGTCTTGCGGAAGAAGGGCATGATTGAGACACCCCTGCGTACAAATATTTTCGTCACATTCGGAGTGAGATCGGTTCGTTGATCGAGAATCGCCGGTTTCGAGCCTTTGTATTTCGCCGCCAAAGCTTGCGTGCCCGGCTTGCCTACTCCTTCGCCGTGGCAGTTCCAGCACCAATACTGATAGACCTGTTTTCCCTCCTCGATCTTCCCGGCATCCGCCGCGGCCGCATTCATCGACAAGACGCCAAGCGCGCCTATGAGAGCCCAGATGATTTTCATGCTTTCTTCTGCTCCCGCATTTGTTTCGGCCAGATTCCGTAGCGGCCGGCAGAGATGATCCCATTGGGGTCCACCGCATCCTTTAGCGTTTCATGCAAACGCCGCAGCGCGTGGTTGTTGTACGAATAGGCGTCCGTCACCTGCTGCTGAAATGCGGGCGGCGTACGGTATTCGCCCCAGCCGTGGTCGGCGCCTACTTGGATCAGATGTTTGACCAACTCCCGGGTTTTCTTGTTTTGTTCGATATTGTTCCGGTAGACGGGAAGACCCATGATAAAGACGAACGCGCGGAACATCCACGTGGCCGGAACGCTGAACGGTGAGACCAGGGAAGGCATATTCAGGTCTCGAAATGACTTCATGAACACGTCCTGGGCCTCCAGAATGGCCTCGCCGCTCTTAGGAATAATGGGCGAGAACCATAGATGTCCATCGGTGGGCGATGGATTGAACGCCGAACGCGCACCGATCGTGAATATCGACATATTCGGGACGCCGATTGCCACCTTGTGCGCCTTATCGAGCTGCTCCTTGGTGGGTGGGAATTTGATAAAGTCGCCCTCGTTGAATTTGACGCCGCGAATATTGGCGAACACTTCCTTCGCGTATTCCCATTGGGCTCGAACAACCTTTTCGCCGCCGTAGAACTGCACGGTCAAGCTAAAGAATCCGCGATTCGCCTTTTCGGCATGCTGCTCCAATTCGGCCACGGAGGCTCCACCCGGCTTGGCCAACATCGAACGCAGTTCGGGATCGGCCGGCCCGCCAAAGCCACCCAACGGGCTGCCATACTCAGGCATCCCAATTACTCCAGCGTGTTCGAGGAGATTCCCACCCTCCACGAGCGGAATGATGTCGTTTCGCTTGGGGACGATCACGGTTCCAGTCAGATAGGCTTGCGGAGCCGGCAACACGTGGAAGCCCATCTTGGTCACGACGCCGAAATTACCTTGACTGAACAATCCATCTACATACGGACCGCAACCGTAGTGGTATTCTGCCCAGGTCTTGGCGCCCGGCAGCGCACCCATACCGGTTCGAACAATCTCGCCATTCGGGAGGACCACTTCCATGCCGCAATGTGAGTAGAAGTGATCGCGGAAGCCGCCGAAGCCATAACCCACGCCATGGTCCAGCGCATTCCCAATGAGGCTGCCCCAGCCGGGATCGGGTACATCGACCTGAACCTTCAGCCCACGCTCCTGAATGTAACGGTATAAATCGAAGTAGGCGACCCCGGGTTCGACGATTGCGAAATGCCGCTTGTCGTCCACCTCAATGATCCGGTTCATGCGCTTGAGGTCGAGGACGACGCTTCCCGAAAGGTTGGGCGCGGAGCCGCCATAGCCCAAATTCTTGCCAGTCGAGATCGGATAAATTGGAATCTTGAAGGTATTCGCAATCCTGACGATTTGAGAGACTTCTTCCGCCGTATTAGGCGCTACAGCCGCCGACACCAGGATTTCTTCCTTTTCGCCCCAAAAAGGGGAGTATGCGTCTTTGTAAAGTGCCACGTCGTCGTCGCTGGTAAAAACCCAGTCCGCGCCCACGGCACCTTGAAACTGCTTGATTGCGTCAGCGAATGCCCTGGCGTCGACGTTGGGAGGAAGTGCCATAGGTGCTCCTTAAGAAATTAGATGGGATTGAATCGTGGGCCGGGGTGCAATGATCCAGGAAACCATGGGGCCAGGCTCCCGGGTTCGCGCCGCCGAGGATTCCACAATCTTCGTTGACCGCTTACTCGAATCGAGCGGCAGAAGACTGGCCGCCATTCCCGCGAATCCGACGCTCCACTGTCCGCCAAAGGCCGTCGCTTGCCGGACGAGGCTTTCAGGGCCAGCCAGGAAATGCTCCAGCCCTCCACCCGGCAAGCAATTGTGTCTGGCTTTGAACCAGACCCGCATTCCATAATCGCGGGCCAGCGTCTCCAGGCAAAACAAGGACGTCGATAGGGTTATGCCAGCGAGTGTAGCCGGGCCGCGTTTCCACTGAAGATCCAGCGTGTGGCACCAGAGATCCGTGATGTCATCTTTAATGCGATGCGGTTCTAATCCTAATCTAACGGCCTCCTCGCCGAAGGCCAGCGCCATTGGGGACATCGTTTCAACGATTACATGGCTGCGGCCTACCCCTACCTCCTTGTCTGAAGAAGGAGCGACGCTTTCTGGACGAGCGGCGACTATTGCGGGCAGGGCTGATGCGGCCAGGCTCATCTGTAGAAATTCTCTGCGGTTTGACAAGAACACCTCCTAAGGTTCAACGGCGAACGCCAGTATGGCGTTTGACCGGCAATTCGGCGAGAAACACCCGTAGCGACGGCCAGCCCCGGAACAAGAGGATATCGCATTAGGTCTTTAGCAAAGCTACTATCGCCAGAGGACGGACTCAACCCCTTCGACAGTTAACGTTAACCGTTTACCACTAGACTGTCGCCCGGGCCTGTGGTAGAGTTCCCGATGAAGACGAGCAAGACGATGCCGAAAAGCCACGCTTTCAAGAGGTTGCGGCAAGTTCCATCGCTGGACCCTGAGATCCCGTTCGAGTCCATTCGTGCCCAACTGGAAAGTATCCTTTCCAGCAAGACATTTCGCCTCGCGACGGGCCAGAAGGACCTCCTACGATTCGTCGTAGATGAGACTCTTGCAAATCGGGCAGACTTCCTCAAGGAATATTGGATCGGAGTAAAGGTGTTCCGTCGCGGTGAGTCTTTCGACCCGCGAATGAGCTCCATTGTTCGCCTTGAAGCGCGCAAACTTCGTGCGAGTCTTGCTAAATACTTCGAAACGGAAGGTGCGAAAGACCGTGTGTGCGTCGAGATTCCGAAAGGAGGCTATGCTCCTGTCTTCCGCCTGTTGGGTCAATCTCCTGCGCTTCGCTCGTCAACACGGACTGCGGCCCTAGCTAGGCCACAGCCATCGAATCCGAGGCTCGGCCGAACTCGTTTCGAACGGCGTGCTACCGAGGAGTCCGGCAGAGAAGTCACTCCAGTCTCCCTAGCGCTTTTGCCATTTCTGGATCGCAACGTCGATCAGGAAGTCAGGTTTTTCGCCGATGGGCTGACCGACGAACTCACAGTTGCACTCGGCCGCATTCCGCACCTTCAGTTAGTGGCGCAAAGTTCCGCCGGTTGCTTCCGGGGAGAAGGCATCGACGTGCGGGAGGTGGGTCGCCTCCTGAAGGCGCAGGTAGTAGTAGAAGGCAGCGTTCGAAGATATGGGCACAGTTTTAGAATCAACGTGCAGGCTAACGAAACCAAGAGCGGCTACGTTTTGTGGTCTAACAGTTATGATCGCGAGGCTACCTCGCGAAACGTCCTTCAGGTTCAGCAAAAGGTCTCCACCGCTGTTGCGAAGGGGCTACTCTTACGCATTTTCGATCACCTGCCTTCTAATAAGTCTGACGATGCAGCGGTAAAAGCCACTTCAAGGGATCGGCGAACGGAAGTTCAGATGGTTCCTGAGGTGCGCAACTTCAAAAAGGGTTACCGGCCCGACCCTTTAGAAGGGTCTACGATTTGCATTGATGACGCGATCGCGCGACAACTGCGCTCTGCGCGAGATTATGTCGATCTTGCAAAATCCTTGGTATTAGAGCCCTTCTGGAAAGCCGCCAGCATTCGAGATTCGGCCGCGCAAATCAAATCCACGGCATCGAAAGCACTGAAGTTGGACGGCAGCTTGGGAGAAGCACACGCCGCGATGGCGGTAACTCTGATCTCGGACTATGACTGGCAAAGTGCCGGCGACGAATTTCGGAAGGGTATTGAACTTGCGCCAGGTAACTGGACTATCCGGTCCTGGTACGCCAACTACCTGATGAACATCGGTCGTACGGAAGATGCGATGATCACGCACAAAACGGCAGCCGAACTAGACTCGCACTCCGCGGAGGCCATCTGTTGTTACGGAGCAGCATTCTATTACTCGAGGCGATTTAATGAAGCCATCGCGTACCAGCGCAGGGCTTTGGCCCGTGATCCCGACTTAGTTCGAGCACACGTAAATCTGGGATTGGCGTGCATCCACAAGGGGAGTCACGTTCGGGGCATGACCGAGCTTGAGCGGGCTCGAGTGTTAACGAATGACGCTGTGCATCCTCGTGCTCATGTGGCGTACGCCCGTGCCATCATGGGCAATCGCGAGCGAGCTCTTGAGATCCTCGGGGAATTCCTCCGCGAATACCGGCGTGATAGCTTTCCGGCACTGGCTATTGCGGAAATTTACATCGGACTTGGTAACAAGGATCAAGCCTTTGACTGGCTTCATCGGGCTATTGATCAGAAGGACTGGACGGTCTTTCTGAAATCCGATCCGCTGTTTGACTCTTTGCGCTCCGACCCTCGCTTTTCGGAGCTATTGCGACGGGTGCATTTGTCGTAATCGGCTGCTTCGGGTTTCCGAAACTCAACGGCCCATAGCCTATCCAGGCGATTCTCCCGGTTAATTGAGTTATACCGTCTCGGTCGGGCTGGTTCACCGGTTTACCCCAAATGGCCACGCCGGCGATGGTCTTCTGCGGACCACGCCAGCCGTGTATTTCGCTCGCATGCGCGCAAGGCTTACGAGTCGCGGCATTTCGACCAAAGCGTTATCGTTAACCGTTCACCATCTTGAGAATCGGCGTGCTTGCAGACACACTACCAAAGATCTACTGGGGACCTTGCGGTCCGTGTCTCAAGAGGAGGCCTAGTCACAGTGCGACTGTTCAGAGAGTTCACCTTCCGCGTGGCTTTAGTTTTGCTTCTCAGTCTTCCTGTTTTTAAAGCCCTCGCCCAAACTGCCGGCACCGGCGCCTTGACGGGCACCTTATCCGATCCGAGCGGTGCGGTTATTCCCGGCGTGACGGTAACGATCACGAATAACGATACAGGCCAGCAACGTACGGCAACGACGCGTTCCACTGGGGTGTACAACATCAGCCTGCTCCCCCCCGGTAACTACAAAGTCCAATTCAGCGCGACGGGATTCAAGAAGGCCGAAGTCAGCACCGTGATGGTGAATGTCACGGAAACGCCAGTGCTCGATAAAGTGCTCGAGGTCGGTTCGCAAGCCGAGCAAGTCACGGTGGAGGCGAACGTCGAAACAGTCCAAACGGCGAGTTCCACTTTAGGGACCGTGGTCGGCGAAAAATCCGTTACCGGATTGCCGCTCACGACGCGCAACTACACTCAAATTATTTCGCTCTCTGCCGGCGTGAATGCCCCGGTCAACAATGCTTCCACGGCGGGAAACGGATCGCAGGACGTGAATGTCAACGGCATGGATGCGACCCACAACAACTACCAAATGGACGGTGTTTCGATCACGGGCATCGGTGGCGGCGGCACTGCCCAGGGCTTTTATTCAGGAATCGGAATCCCCAGTCCGGACGCCCTCGCCGAGTTTAAGATTCAGACGACGCTTTATGATGCCGGTTACGGACGCAACCCCGGAGCCAACGTGAACGTCATCACCAAGTCCGGGTCAAACGCGTGGCACGGCACGGGGTTTGAGTTCTTCCGCAATACAGCGCTGAACGCAAACGACTTTTTTGCGAATCGCAGCGACCTGGGCAAGCTGCCTTTGAATCAGAATCAGTTTGGCGGTGTGATCGGCGGCCCCGTCATCAAGGACAAACTGTTCATTTTTGGATCGTATCAGAGGACCGGCCAGAAGAACGGCCTGGACCCTGACGGACTCTCCACCGGCGCCACGCTGCCTCCGATTCCGGCCGGTAACCGCAACGCGCCTGGATTTCAGGCCGCGCTGGGTCAGGCGTTTTGCAATCAGCCCACATACTTCAAGGAGATCGGCCCCCCCGGTCTGGGTGGCGTGCAAGTCGCCTGCGATGGATCCAACATCAATCCAGTCGCTATGAATATCCTGCGCCTGCAGAACCCAAACGGGAGCTACTATATTCCGGGATCCTCTACAGGGACCTACTCCACCGCGACTTTCAGCGATCCCGTAATCTATACCGAAGATCAATATCTGGTCAATGGCGACTACCTGATCAACAGCAAAGAAACGCTGGCTACGCGCTACTTCTACTCGAGAGAACATCAATCCGATGGTGTCAATTGCCTGATCTCCCAGACCACTTGCCTGCCAGGCTCTGGTCAGAACGATCATTTCAACAATACCGCGGCGGTCCTAAGACTGACCTCGCTCCTTACAAATAGTTTGGTTAATGAAGCCCATATGTCGTTTACGCGCAATGAGGCCTATCTTGGCACGAAACAGCAATTCACCGATTCGGGAGTGGGAATTACAGGAGTATCTCCGGGGATCAATTTGCTGGCTCCCATCACGGTACTCGGTCTATTTGATACCGGGGGCGCCACCGACCCTGATTTCAACTTAAGCAATCAATTCCAATGGGGCGACCAGGTTTCGTGGAGCCACGGTAAACACAATATTCGCTTTGGCGGCGAATTCGAGCACATCCAATGGCCCTGGGTGTTTCCGGGTATCTCCAAAGGCTGGCTTCTGTTTGAGGACTTCCCCGATTTTCTGCTGGGCCTCCCAGGGTGTGCTCCGGGCACGTTTCCCGCTACTTGCAACGGCGCCATTCCTGGCGGCACGAATGGAACGCCGTTGAGCAACATCATCGCTACCGTGCTGGCGGTCAGGACTCCGCCTAGCGGCATCGTGCACGGCTACCGCCTCAACGATGCAAGTTCGTTCGTCCAAGACGATTTCAAGGTGAGTTCCAGGTTGACCTTGAATCTCGGCCTTCGATGGGAGTTTGATGGCTATCCCACCGACAAGTACGGGAACCTGACGAATCTGTGGTTGAGCCAAATTGCATCGGTTCCGGTTCCCGGCAACTCGCCGGCCACGGGAACATACGCCGGATTCGTGGCGCCGTCAAATTACCAAGGGGTACCGTTACCCGCCGGTGTTCTGAAGAGTAGCAGCAACGGCCCAACCCGCACCGGATCGCCTTGGAATAATTTTGCCCCGCGCATTGGTTTCGCATGGCAACCCAGCGGCAGCAACAAGTTCGTCGTTCGTGGTGGCTACGGATACTTCTATGACCGTGTAAACGGGAACTCGCTAATTCATGCCGTCGAACAGAGCCCGCCCTACTCGCTCACACTTGACAATAGCGGTCCAGCGATCAGTTACGCTTCTCTCGCCACGCCTTACCCCAATCAGCAACTCGGGTGGGGCTCATCCCGATGGGTCAATTTCGCTACCGGCGCGTCTTCGAACCTCAACTATCCTTTCATGTCCGAGAACTTCGTGACCCCGCTGGTGCAGTCCTACAACATACAGATCCAGTATGAATTTCTGCCAACGTGGGTAATTGAGGCTGGATATGCGGGTTCGCATGGCATCCACCTGGTGGATTCCGGGCGCGAAGTGAATATCGCGCAGCTGGCCAGTCCGAGCAATCCGATCAATGGAATCACAACCAATACGGTTGAGAACGAATCTTTAAGGGTTCCGTTCCTCGGCTTCGCGCCGAACGGCTTGCAGCAATCAGGCTCCGACGGAGATATGAAGTACAACAGCTTGCAGATTACAGTCCGGAAGCAGTTCTCGCATGGATTCCAAATGCAGGGCGCTTATACGTGGGCTCGCTCCTTCACCAATTTGCAGGCCAACGGTGGCACGAATCTAGACAGCAACAATCCGAATAATGCGGCTCAACAGTATGGATTGAATCCTATGTATCGGCCGCAACGGTTCATCGTGAATTATAGCTGGGACATTCCTTATAAAGGTCAAGGCGTCTCAGGGAAATTGCTGGGTGGTTGGAACCTCTCGGGAGTTACCACCCTTCAAGATGGGCAGCCTCTGACGATACTGGACACCCGAGGCGGCTCAATCTACTGTGGGAGCTGTCAGGCTTCCTTTTCGAACGTCTACTCGACTGCGGAGATGGCGCCTGGAGCGACGTACGGCAACGTGCTCACGCCCGGTGGTGTGGAGGGGCGGTTGGGAGGGATCAGCGGCGGGCCGGGCTATATCAATGCCGCGGCGTTTGGCGCGCTCCCCGTCATTGGTGACGGAACAGGTTTCGGTAACTCTGGTCTCGGCATCCTTCTTGGTCCGGGCCAGTTCAACTTTGACGCTTCGGCCATCAAGACCACTCGGGTGGGTGGACTCCGGGAAGATGCAACGCTGCAATTCCGGGCGGAGTTCTTTAACATCTTCAACCATCCCCAGTTCGCGAATCCGGTGAGTACCGACATATCTAAGCCCAACTTCGGCTGGATCACCGGCGCTTCGGTGAACCCGCGGCTGATTCAGTTCGCGTTGAAATACATCTTTTGACTCATGGCGGAGCGGGTCGAATTCGGACTGGCGTTGGACTTTCAGGTCTTCCGGCATTATATTGGACTGCAAAGCAACGGCCGGTTGGCCGGCGCCGCTGATCCCGATAGCAATTCATATGGGCGCAGCGTCAGCCGCAAGAGCGGCATGGAGGGGGACACCTCAGATGCAGAAGCTCCCTGTGATCCTGTGCGTGATGAGTTTTTCGCTTGCGGCGCAGTGGCCGAATCGGCCGACGCCGGGAGTGCCCCGGACAACCGGAGGTAAGCCCGACCTCTCGGCGCCTGCTCCGCGATCCGCGACCGGTAAGCCCGATCTGTCCGGCGTCTGGATGATCCGGAATCCGGGTGCTCTCTTCTACCTCACTGAAGGCGTAAAGCCTGAGGAGATTCGTCCGGGCGCCTGGGCTGTGTACAAACAGCGCCAGAACAACTTTCGCAATGATACGGACGGAATCCGTTGCCTGCCGCCGGGTCCGAAAGCCGGCATCGGAGTTGGCAATTTCCCGTTGAAGATCGTTCAAACGCCGAACCTGGTCGTGATCCTTTACGAGTATCAGACTCTCTTCCGCCAGATTTTCACCGACGGCCGTGCGCTGCCGGAAGATCCGAATCCCACCTGGATGGGCTATTCAATTGGGCGTTGGGATGGGGACACATTGGTGGTCACCACCGCCAGTTATAATGACCGGACCACGCTCGATCTGGCGGGGCATCCACACACCGAAGCACTGCGCCTGACGGAGCGCTACCACCGGCTGGATGCTGGCCACATCGATCTCGAAGTTACGTTCGACGATCCCAAGTCCTATACCAGGGCGTGGACCCTTCCCCTCCAGCTCGATCTAATTCCTGACGGAGAACTCATTGAGTATGTCTGTGAGAACGAGCGCGACAAAACGCATTTAGTCGGCAAGAGCGTGGAATATCATGTTCCGGCCAACGTCTTGGCTCAATACGTGGGTGCTTACGGGCCCGCCACACTTCCCTCTGCAGTAGTGGTCTCTTTGGAAGGTAACAGCCTGATGATCGATCCGGGCGCCGGTAATATCCCGCTCATCGCGCACTCAGAAACCAGCTTCACCATGGAAGGAACGGGTGTGGAGTTCGTCAAGGATGCACAGGGCGCCATCACCGGCATGGTCCAGCACTGGACGGAGGGCGATCGTGTCTTTCCCCGCCGGAAGTAGATGCTTTAGAGCTAGGGAGGTTTCATAGTGTCCACATCCACGCCATCCGCGGTTTCCGTCGTCAATCGACAGTTTCATCTTGCGGCAGTTCCGAAAGGAATGCCGAAGGAAAGCGATTTCCGGATCGCTGAAACGCGGGTGCTTTCTCCCGGCATGGGAGAAATCCTGGTGCGGACTGCGTTTTGGTCGGTGGATCCCTACATGCGCGGCCGGATAACTGGCGTCCGAACGTACGCGGATCCGGTTCTCGTGGGCGATCTAATGGTTGGCGGAGCGGTCGGACAGGTTGTTCAATCGAACGACGAAACGCTCCGGCCCGGAGATTTTGTCGCGGGATACTGGGGCTGGCAGGAATGGGCCGTCAGCAAGGCCAAAAGGGTGCAAAAGCTGGATGCGAGCGTTGCTCCCGTCTCCACGGCGTTGGGCATTCTGGGGATGCCGGGAATGACAGCTTACTTCGGTTTTCTCGACATCTGCAAGCCGAAACCGGGAGAAACCGTAGTCGTGTCGGGTGCGGCCGGCGCAGTCGGTTCGTATGTCTGCCAGATTGCCAAGATCAACGGCTGTCGCGCGATTGGCACTGCAGGAACGGATGCGAAAATCGATTATCTCCGGGATGAACTTGGATTGGATGGCACATTCAACTACAAGACGACCACCGACTACACGCAAGAATTGAAGAAACTATGCCCCAACGGGATCGACTGCTACTTCGATAACACGGGTGGATCCGTCAGCGATGCGGTTTTTCCGCTTCTCAATACGTTTGCCCGCGTTTCCGTTTGCGGTCAAATTGCGCATTACAACGCGCAAAGTCCCGAACTTGGACCGCGTCTGCTAAGCCTGATTCTGGTAAAACAGCTTCGGGTGGAAGGTTTCATCGTGAGCCGGTTCGCAGAGCGTTTCCCGGAAGGCGTCGCGCAGATGGCACGCTGGTTGAAAGAAGGCAGGCTGCACTATCGCGAACATGTTGTGGATGGGTTTGAACAACTGCCGAACGCCCTCATTGCACTTCTGAATGGAGCCAATACCGGAAAGATGGTGGTGACGGCTGGTTGGATGACATCCGCCAAATGAGGCGAGAAGCAGGCGTAATTGCCGGCGCAAACGCCAGCAACACGTTTCCCGCCACCCGGCATTGCCCGAGTTCACAAAACAGCATGCCTCCAGCGATGACTGGGCCAGCGCCAATCGACTGTGCCTTATTGTGCCTTATGACTCCGAATCTGCAAGGATCAGGCAACGTTCGGTTTTGTTTGTTTTCTACGAGTAAGGATCTACGCGGACCCATGCGGATGCCCTAGTTCGGATTCAGGTTCTAGTTCTCGCAAGGGAGTGGAGGTTCAAGTCCTCTCATCCGCACCAAATAAGTTGTTAGCTTTCTATCTAGTACAAGAGCCGTTTTGAACGCATCGATTCTTGAAAATCGGCTGCGCCCGAACGTGTGCCCAAGAATCTTATGAGGGCTGCGATTCTTGGCGACGTAGTGGCTCAGCCGTTCCCGGTGCAAGATGACGGAATCGACATCGGTAGATTCCCAACCCTTCGCCGAGCACTCCTGCAACAGGTCATCCGAGCAAGCCATCAGGCTTCTAATGAATGGATCGGGCCTAAAGTCGAACTGGTGAATCACATTGGTTTCGGCAGCACGCCTTTCCATCCACTCTGCTTGCCATGATTCTCGACGCTTGGCGAAGACGTGGACCATGTAGGGTCCGTCCATGAAGCTAACGTCGGCGTTCCGCTTTCTACCATCAACGAGACCGACTACCGCCTCTAGCCACCAACTCACGACCACTATCGGGAAATCATTCCAATGCGGTCCTGGAAAAGCCAGTGTTCCAGACTCGCACCAGACTTGGCCGCAAATGCTTCCATATCCTGTACGAGTAAGAGAACCCGGTTGAACACGAAGTACGAAATCGGTTCCGATTTGCATTTGAACTTTCAGCTTATCGAACCTGTGGGGCTGCTTCGCAGCCGTGAAGCGTGCCGCTTCACGTTCCAATCTTGTTTTTTTCGTGTCTGAGGCTGGTGGACGGCTTGAGACACGAACCCCTTACCAAAAAGGGATTCGTATCGAAATCCTGCGTGTTGAAGCCGCACGGAATCGGCACACTTCGTCTTAGCGTGTGCAGCATAACCAAGTTCTGACTCGCATGGGGTCGGACCATCGCACGATACGTCCAGGTCCGGGTCCAATTTTCACGTGCTCGAATCAACGCCTTTGGAGAATGATTCATTCTTGTCGAACTTCCCAAGCCTTCCAGCATGGTCTCGTTCTTCTCCAGTACCCTTCTTTTTACCGATCACTTTAGCCGCCACAGCATCGAAAACGCCAGAAGGAAGTCCGGTCCGGTTGCGTCCTTACAGCACGGCAAACTTTCGTCTGCAACACTATCTATGCGAATTCAAAATTTCAGAATGACCCCCGTTGCGAACGCCCCAAACGCACAACGGTCTCATATCCGCCTCAGGGCCGGAATCCGTATATCTCCCCGACAAGGCATATTCTTCGGCCAAGCTGCTTGACGTTTAGATGCATCAACTTCATCTATCTGTCCAGTAAGTTGACGAATTTGGAAGTCCGACCAAATAAGGAGCAACACAATGGCAGTTCCTGATTTGATGGGATCGAGTGTCAAGTTCCGTGCGGTGCTTGATCAAATTCAATTGTATTCGCCGGTGGATTCCACGGTCCTGGTGCAAGGTGAAACGGGGACTGGAAAAGAAGTGGTCGCCCGCGCGATTCATGAATCCAGTCAGCGCAGAAGTAAGCCTTTCGTGGCGCTCAATTGCGCCGCTATGCCCAGCGCGTTGATCGAGAGCGAGCTCTTTGGGCACGAACGTGGCGCCTTTACGGGCGCCGTCGCTCACGCCACTGGCCGCTTTCAGGCGGCCGACCATGGCATTCTGTTTCTGGACTAATTCGGCGATCTTCCACTGGAACTGCAGCCGAAGCTGCTGCGTGTCTTGCAGGAGCGGGAGTTCGAGCGCCTGGGAAGCACCCGTACCCAGAAGATCGACGTGCGCGTGATCGCCGCCACCAATCAGGATCTTTACCAGATGGTGGAGGAACGAACATTTCGCGCGGATTTATATTATCGCTTGAGCGTCGTTCCCATCACCCTGCCACCATTGCGCGAGCGAAGCGACGACATCCCATTGCTCGTGCACTACTTCGTTCGCAAGATCGCCAATCGGCATCGGAAAACCATTAAGCACATCCCTGCTCGCACGATGGATGCCCTCACACACTACGATTGGCCGGGCAACGTGAGGGAACTCCAAAACGTCATCGAGCGGGCCGTAATCAGGACCGAGGGTTCCGTCCTGCGCCTGCTGACAGAAGAGTTGCATGAGACCCGCATTGGGGAACCGCCCGCGCGGACCTTGCGCGATGCCGAGCGAGCGCACATCATAGCGGCGCTGCGCAATGCGAATTGGGTTGTCGGCGGACCGCATGGAGCCGCGGCGCGACTGGCAGTGCCGCGAACTACACTGCTCGGCGCAATGAAGAGACTCGGAATCTCGCAACCACCCCGACAGGATAGGAACACGATGGGCCCGGCGTCCGACTGGTTCGACCCGGAAATCGGGAATGCGCCCGATTTCGAGACCAACGCATATACGAACCAGAGTCGGGAAGCAAAATTGGCAGGAGCGCCAGGGAGCTGAGCAGAAGCTTCCTGAAGATCCACGGTACAACTGAGCTGTGGTTCGAGGATCTGGCAGAGCTTGCCACCCCGCCATGAGACGCGATTGCCGCGCGGGACGACGCGGCCTGCGAGATCGATGGTGATCATCCGCCAAATTCCACTACCAGCAGGATATGCTCATGCGAACTGCCTGGACTCTGCTGATACCGCCCGGTCCGAAGGCCCGTCGAGGACGAGCCAAAATGCCAACAACGCCAGAACAAGATCAAGAAAAAAAGCGCCGCTGCGTGCCAGGGGCGGGTTCGGAGCAAAGCCCGTGACCATGGGGAAGAAGAAGCCCATCGCTCCCAATGTGCCAGCGTAAGCCAGCCGCGGGCTGGAGGTCCCAACCCAGGCGGCAAGCGCGGCGATCCCAGCGAATTGCAAAATGAAGGCGGTGATTGAGTCTACGGAAGGAAGCAGCAGCCCGTGCGAGCCGAATCCCAAAACAATTCCTCCCAGGATTAGCGCCGCGACACTGACGAACAACCTCTCATTGCGCGTTCCTGCGCCCACTGACAGCGGCCGCGCGGATACAATACATGTCTCCGCACAGGCACCCATGATCACGGGCCAAGCTACGCTGGAATCCAAGACATAGCAGAGCAATCCGGCTGCACAACCTTTTAGGGCGTAGGTCGTGTACTCGCGATTTGAAAAAGCGTCCGGAACGAGAAGCGGCTGGCTGGATCGGGCGGCAGGCGCATTTCCGGTACGATCCAGCTGCAGGGCGATCCAGGCCACCCCGATGGCTGCGAGCGTGCCCAGCGCCACAACAAAGCTGAGCGAAAATGTTGCAGCTAAGTGCGCTTCGGCGGGATAGGGCCGGTCCCAGATCAGCGTGAGAGCGACGGTTGCAGTGACACCGAATCCGAACGTAATGCTGTCATTGCTCAGGGCTCGCTTCAAATAGAAGACCAAGTATAAGGTGAACGCCAGAAAGACGAAATGCAAAACCTGGTAGTCGTAGAATAATTGCACACCCGCAGCGACGTAAACCACCGCCGCTGCGCTGGCCGCGACCCCCGCGAATCCATTCCGGACCAGCCACTCCGGCGTCTGGCGCGAGATGACGAAGGCGTAGAATACGCCCAAGAACGCGTAGGGAATTCGGAACATCATCACGACGACGGTCGTAACGGTGCAGGCCGCCACCATTCGGACAACGGTTTCGCCCCGGCCGGGATAGGGTCGCAACTCATTGGACAGAATCTGCCAGATTCCGCCCAAGTTCGCCGATTCGCAGCCCTTGCCGGCAATATTTGACATCAGAGGCGCCCGCGTTGATTGCCTCGCAACACCACCATCGCGGAAGCGCCGATGCGGAAATAGTCCGCGGACGGATGGTCAATGCGAATACGAACCGGGAAGCGCGTGGCTAAATGCACCCAGTCTAGAGAACGCTGCACATCCGGCAGGTCCCGCGACGATTTCCCGATCAAGCTTTCATCCGGCGTCACGCCAAAACCGATACTTTCCACCACGCCTTGAAACATGCGGTTCGGCCTGGACATCAGGTAAACGTCCACGGATGTTCCAGCTTGAATGTTCCGCAAGTCCGTCTCACGGAAATTCGCCACCACCCACCAGGTGCGTGCATCGATCAGCGTGAAAGCCTGCTGTCCAACATGGGCGTAGGCGCCTTCGGAAATGCTCAAGTTGCTTACACGGGCGTCGAAGGGCGCATAAACGTTGCAGCGTTTGAGATTATATTCGGCATCTTTCACCGCTGCTTCACGAGCCTCTCTCTGGCCGATCAGTGGGTCCAGGATAGCCACGCTTTTGATGGACTGGTCCACTTGCGCCTGGGTCTGCTGATACGTGGCGAGAGCCTCCTTCTGTTGCGCGACCGTGGCGGCCCACTGGGCCTCGGCTAACGCCAGTCGCGAACGTGCTTGACGAACGCCTTCGCCCTTCACGGATCGCGAAGTCCGGGCTTGATCCACCATGTCCACCGTGACGAACTGCTTCACCAACAGCGGTTCAAGCCGAAGCACGTTATTTTCGGCATAAGCGTAATCGGCCTGCTCGCGAGACAACTCGGCTTTGGCGGCATCCACGCTCGCCCGAGCCGCTTCGACGGCGGCGTCCGCACTGGCAATCTTCGCCTGAGCGCTATTGGAACCCGCTCGCGCAGCCTGGATAGCGCTGGTCTGAGCCCCGATCTCCCGCTGCAGGTCCCGGATCTGCCCTTCTAGGGTCGCCTTTTGAGACTGGGCGGTTTCGAGCGCGTATTGGTAAGGAACCGGATCGATCTGAAACAACAGTTCGCCTTTGCGCACAAACTGGTTGTCCTGCACATTGATCTTGATGATGCGGCCCTCCACTTCCGGCGCGATACCGATGAGGTTGGCGAAGACCTCCGCGTCGTCCGTCTGCGGGTCGACATGGAAGCGGTGCACCACTAGAAACACGGATACAACCGCCGCCACAACGATCAAAATGCCGAGAATTCTGCCAAATACAGCGCGGCTCATAACACCTCAATATTGAAAGAACACCAGCCAGATGGTGCACGCCAGAAGCGTCACCATGCTGGGATAGACAATCAGGCGCGGCCCCAATTGGTCCTCAATCCCCACCCGGATGAGCAGGGATCGGGCGGCCAGCGTTAGAACCGAGGCAGCCGCGATGCATATCATCCAGATGGGAAAAAACGACCCAAATAAATCCACTGATGGAGCGTATTCAAACATAGTTCGGTGCTCAATGCTGCGCGGCGCGAATCGGATCGGCCGCGCGAAATGCCAAATCGGCCAGCGCGATCAAAACCTGGACGCGCGCGGTGGCCTCAGCTGTCCGGGCGCGAGCCAGATCGCGCTGTGCCGTCGTGACGTCAATAAATGTTCGCACTCCGGCCTGGAAGGATTGAGTTGCGGCCGAATAGGATTGCTCGGCGGCTTCGAGGAGCGCATCCGCTGCTTCCCTCCGGCCCTGCGCCGTCTTCAAATTCGAATAAGCCGTCCAGATTTCGTCTTCAATCTGATCCCGGGTAAGCGCTACTTCTGCCTGCGCCTCGCGGCGTTGTGCTGCTGCGCGGACCAGCTCGTTGCGTCGAGCGCCGCCGTCGAAAAGTGTCCAATTCAGGTTCAATTGCGCCGAGTAGGGATAGATATGAGACGAAATAACCGGATTGAAGTTCTGGCTTCCGTACGAATTCCTGTGGCCCCAATCACCGGAAAAACTGAGCGTCGGGTAGTATGCCGACCGGGCCCCTCGGATCGCCGCATCCGTGGAGCTGAGCCGGGCAACTTCGGCTAGCAGATCCGGCCTCTGGCTGAGCGCTCGCGTGATGATTGTTTGCACGGGCTCTTCGACGGCCGCGGGCACGGGGGCCGTGGAAACGTCCTCTACTCGGAACGGAACCGACGGAGCTACATCCAGGACATTCGCCAGCACTGCATGCGCGATGTCTTCCAGTCCGCGGACTGACGCTAACTCGTACTTTGCCTGGGCGGTTGCAGCGCGCGCTTCCAGAACGTCCGGCAGAGTAGCCAGGCCGTTGGCCAGCCGGGCCTCGATCGCCTGTTGCACCGTTTGCGCATCCGTCAACGTCGCCTGCGCGGCTTCTTCCTGCGAGATTGCGTCCAACAGACGATAGTAGGCTTCCGCCACCTCGAATATGACTTTTCGGTGGGCATCGTTGAACGTAAAATCGGCGGCGAGCAGGCTGGCTCGGGCCTGATCGATTCTTGCGTCGCGCGCCCCGAAGTCAAAAACCGTATAGTTTACGCTGAGCGTGGCGGGGAATGTGGCCAGGTCTTCATGATAGAACCTCGTCACGAATAGCGAATATTGGTTATACGACGCCGATGCCAGCGCCGCCACCGTCGGAAACAGGGCACTGCGGGCGATACCGGCGGCCGCGGCTCTTTGCTTCGCCTGTTCCCAGATCGCGCGCGTTTCAGGATTGTTTCCCTCCGCGATGTCAACCAACTCTGGCAGCGTGTAGAGATGGCTGGCGTCGAGCATGGGTCTCGCCATCGCGGGCGTCTGTGCCACCTGGGCTTGAAAGCGCGCATCCTGTGGAACCGGCCAAGCTCGCTCAGCCGACGGCGGAGCTTGCTGCGCGCACAGAGGAAGAATCAAGGTACACAAGAGAGCTCCCACACGCTGGACATTCTCGAATCGACGCGCCATACCTACTACTGCTATTCGCAGCGGGGGCCGAAGAAGTTACGGCCTCAGATCGAGCAGTGAATCGCTGAAAGATATTTGCCGCGGCGCCGTAACTCTCGGAGGTTCACGCAGCGAACTACCATTTGTAAGCCGGCTCGCGGCTTGGCCATTCGATAAAGGAGATCGCACAAATGCACTTGGGATACTGGTTCCAGTTCTGGTGGATGTTCCCGATCGCGCTCGCCATCTGCATCACCGTTTGAACGATGGGAGTCTCGGGGACCGTGCTATTCGTCCCCTTATATACGATGGTCTTCCCGTTATTGGGATACCATCTGGAGCCCGTTCAGGCGGTAGAGGTCAGCCTGGTAACGGAGATCTTCGGCTTCATGAGCTCGGTCTCTGCCTTTTGGCGGGCGGGGTTCATTGATTTTCAGATCTCCCTGTTTGCTGTGATGCTCGCAGCCCCGCTGGCCATCGCCGGGGGACTCGTGTCTCATCTCCTGCCTGGAAATATCCTGTTGGCAGTGATCGGCCTGGCCCTCGCCGGTTTTGGGTATCTTCTGGTCGGCGAATCCGCCGAGCATAATCTGGTGGAAGCAGACGAAGCCGAGCCGCCCGTGGGTCCCAAGATAAAAGAGCATCGGGACCGTCAGGGACGTGTGTATCGCTACCGCTTGCTGAACGACGGGTGGCGCGCATCAGCAGCCGGTCTTGGCGGCATTCTTCAAGGCCTGGTGGGATTTTCAGCCGGCGAACTCAGCACCGTCGAGCAGGTGCTGCGCGGAATGCCGGTGCGGATCGCGGCGGGCAACTCGCATATGATCATTTTCGCCGCCGCGACTGCCGCCGCATTCACGCACCTGAGCGTCAGCGCCGCGCAGGGCACAACAATTCCATGGAATATCATCGCGGCATGCGCCCCGGCGGTCCTGATTGGCGGGCAATTCGCGGGCATGTTGGCCGGCAGGATTCCTCAGGAGATCCTGCGCATGGTCTTAGCCGGCTTCTTAACCTTCATTGGCTTGATCAGCGCATATCGCGCCTCTATGGGCACGCGGCTCCACATCCCGGTTTGGGTGCTGGTGGTGAGCGTGGTTGTCTGCCTCACTGCTATCATTCTGGTGATCACACGACAGAACCGGAAGCGGACCGGCCTGAAGGCTTGTGAAGCCGCGGCCGGATCATGTTGTTCCTGCGTTCCGCAGCATACCGAATTGACTGAACGCAAGGGTTCCGAGTAACACATGCCAGGCTTCCAGAAAATCCTCATTGCAGTGGATGGCGAGGCGGTTTCGGCGCACGCCGCTGAAATCGGCCTGCAACTTGCTTGCTGCGTCTCTGGCGAAGTGGCCTTGGTTCACGTTGTGGAACTGGCGCTCACTCACGCCCCTGGTATCGCCGCCGAAGACTTGATTGCCGAAGCCAAGAAGGACGGCAAAAGAATCCTGACGGCAGTTCAAGACAGCATATCGCCCTTATTTGCCGCGCGCGAATTCATTCGTGTCGGCAAGCCGGCGCACGAGATTGTCGCTGTCGCAAAGGAATGGCCGGCCAATGTGATCGTGGTGGGATGCCATGGCCGTCATGGAATCCCGCGCGTTTTGCTGGGGAGCGTGGCCGAGGCTGTGATGCGGCACGCCGGCTGCCCGGTGCTCGTAATTCGAGGAAAAGCTAGTGATCAAGAGCACTGAGTATGGCATCCGGTATGCCGCGCAACTGGCTGGGTGGCAGGCTGCAGCAAAATTGGTGGAGTGATGGCTCAGGGCATGGCCGCGTTGGCGT
Source organism: Bryobacterales bacterium (assembly GCA_963776805.1). GTDB lineage: Bacteria > Acidobacteriota > Terriglobia > Bryobacterales > Bryobacteraceae > Palsa-89. The sequence continues at coordinate 534,426 of CAVZOD010000023.1, read as the reverse complement.
TAGTGCCGGCCTTTCAGGTGACAGCCGGTGGAATCGCCATCCCAACAGTCGCGTCGTTGCTGCTGGTTGCAACCTTTGGCCATGAAACGCCGCGATTTGCGAGAGCTCGAAGCAATTCCGTCAATAATGCGGGAGTCCGTGGGCGCTGACTGACCTGCGTCACGGGTTGGAGATCCCCGCCAACGTCGCAGCGGGAGCAGAGAAGCGAGGCGAGCCGAGCCCCGGTAATATTGTCCTGGCACGTTCTCCCTCTGGCGCAGTGGGAGAAGTTGACCGGTTGCGCGCGGAAACTAGCGATGGCAGACAATCTGGAAGGCACGAGCGAATGGCGGCGATGGCTGGAGCAGCCCCAGAAGATGCGGCTGCACAACGCCTTATTCCAGATCCACTTCATGGTGGGGGCAGTGGCTGGCGCATATGTTGCGCTCATGAGCCTTACCGGAAGCATCATTGTGTACCGTGACGAGCTGTCCCGGTGGCCCTCTATCCAATGGATCGTTAAACTCCACACCACTCTTCTGGCCGGCGCGGCCGGCCGCATAGCGAACGGGATCGGCGGAGCCTCTGTGACGTTGCTATGTTTGACGGGAGCCATTATTTGGTGGCCGGGACTGAAGCATTGGCGCCGGAGCCTGACCATAGACTGGGGAGCGCACTTCGCGCGCATCAATTGGGACCTGCACAGCGCGCTCGGGTTTTGGTGCTTTCCGTTTGTTTTGTTGTGGGGTGTCTCCGGGATCTATTTCGCCTTTCCGCATTGCTTTGACGTCCTGCTTTTGGTGGATCCCGCCGACCGGGTTACGGACCAGGCTTTATATTGGCTGTCGGAATTGCATTTTGGAAGGTTCAACTGGTTCACCAAAGCCGTCTGGGCGATCCTGGGCTTGGTGCCAGCCGCCTTGGCATTCACGGGGACGTTCATTTGCTGCCGCCGTATAATCTACAAGAAACCGTCGAATCCCCACCACTGAGTTCGGCGTTCATTACCCGACCCTCGGAGTTGCGGCATGATTGATAAGGCAGCGTAACTAAAGCGGCCGGGCGTTCGAACTAAATGGGTGAGATACCGATTGAGGACCGGGAGCTAAGAGACCTGATGACCCGCTACCAAAAAGCCGATGCGGCGGCCGTCGAAGAGTTGGTTACGCGCATTTCGCCGCCACTGCTGCGCTTCTTCGGCCGTTCCGGGATCGGGCAGAGCGATGCTGAAGATTTATTACAGGACTGCTGGATCAGAATTCATCGCTCGCGCCACACCTACCGTTCTGCCGAGCCCGTGATGCCATGGATCTATGCCATCGCGCGGCACACTCGCCTCGACTCGTACCGAAAACAGCGCCGCCTGGAGTCACGAGAAGTGCTCGTCGCGAGCATCCCAGAGGGACTTCATCAAACAGCGCCGGAAGCAGTGCCTGAAGAGGACCTTTTTGAACGGCTGGTCGCCAGCCTGCCTGATGCTCAACGCGAGGTTATCGCGATGCTAAAGGTGGCCGGTATGAGCATCGAAGAGGTGGCTCGGGCCACCTCTTCCACTCCCGGAGCGGTGAAGCAGAAAGCTCACCGCGCCTATACGGCTCTCCGCCGGGCTCTAGGAAAGGATCGAGAAAGTGCCGGATAATCCCCATGACAACAGCCTCGAACGCAGGTTGGAGAAGTGGGCATCCGCGCCGCCCGACACGCAACTGAGGCCGGAAACTCGAAAGAACGTTGAGGCGTTGCTTACATCGTGCCTGACACCGGTGAAGCCTATTCCTTCTCAGAGCAGGCTTGTTCTCGTATTCCTCGCCGTGTTCACCGTGTTCGCTGCCGGGTTGATCGCCATCCTCGACAAGGCTGGATTCCATCTCATGACGGGAGTTCAAATGGCCTTGATGGCGGCGATTCTGGCCGGCGGAGGAATTCTGTTCTCATTCACGCTGGCGTGGCGGATGGTTCCAGGCAGCCGATGGGGCCTTCCGTTTTGGCTTGTGCTGGCGCTGTCTGGTCTGGTCCCGGTCGCCGGAATTGCTTTGCTCTTTCCGTGGCGAACATCCAGCGCTTTCGTTTCGGAAGGCTGGCCGTGTGCGGCTTTGGAACTGATCATCGCCATTCCGGTAACGGTGGTGTACTGGTTGATTGCACGGCGCGGCGCCCTGTTCGCGTCTCCCGGACTTGGAGCAACCTTGACCGGCTTAGCCGTTTTCCTGGCGCTGATACCCCTTCAATTCCAGTGCATGTTCCAGCAGGCGCCTCATCTACTGATTTGGCACGGAGGAATGGCGCTGCTTCTCATCGGGGTTGGCGCACTGATCGGCGAACTGGGACGGCATCGCTGGAGTTCACCGCGGGCGCCGCTCAACCCAGTCCGAACCGGCGGAAGATAGCGATCAAGCCAAGGCGGAAGCGCCGCCATCGATTTTCAAAAATCCTCCCGTTCCCGCACCAGGTAGACCGTCCCTCCCCCTCCCAAGACCGGGACCAGAAAAACTAGCGTAATGGGCCCAGGAACAAACGTGGCGTGGAAAGCGCGGCCCGCACCGCCGCGGGGCGGCAGGGCGGTCAGCACCAACGATTGGATCTGCCGCCGACCAGACCGCTTGGAAACGACACGGGCGCGAATCGGCTGCTGATCCACCATTGCGCCTGACAGCGTAATCGCCTGGCCGCGCCCAATACTCTTTCTATGCGGGATTCGGGTTTTGATGGTCAACGGCTTGGATCGAAAGACCATCTAACGAGAAATCGCGCGTCGTTTAACTGCGATTGCAATACCGGCGAACAGCACGAAAATGGCAAGCTCAGCCCAGGTGGCTCCTGGTGCTGCGCGCCGTTGCTAGTTCGGACTCGGCTTATCGACCTTATCGATCACCATCACATCAACCAGAGCTTTGGTCGTTCCCATTTTGAGCCCCAGTTGCTGTTGCATCGCGGCGAAGAGGTCCGGCGGCGCGTCAGGGTCCGGTACCGGTGGTGCGCCATTGGGCGCAGGTCCGCCACCGAAGCCGCTTCTCTGCGAAGGGTCTGGTGTCCACTTCAGCAGGAACGAATAGCGTGTATCGCCCAGACCAGTCTGGTCCACGACGGGCTGCTCCATGAATTGAGCCTGCATAACGCTGGCGAATTCCGCCATGGTTGCGTTGCGAACGTTGAAACCGCGTTGCGGCATTCCCCCGAATCCGGGAATTGGCAACTTGCTGTTCTCTTCCTTCTTAATCTTCTCGCCACCCTTCGCCACAGTAATCGCGTAGACGGACGGTTCTTTCTTCTCGTGATGGAATGTCAGGCTAAACCGGTCCGCCAGCAGTTTCTGGAGCATAGCTTTCATCTGGTTCACACTGGGCATGCCGGGGACACTGGCCTTCGCCGAAAGATCGAACTTTTCCGAATCCACCCATGCGGGCGCACCGATTACCTGCTTCGGATGCATGTCGTAAGCGAATTTAATCAGGTCAGAAAGGTTCGTGTTCAGTGTGTTGAACATGCCGCTTCTGTTCACCGTGATACCCCAGCCGGGCCGGTTGGGATCGGACGGTTTGATGGTGGCGACTTCGAACTCCGGCTTCGCCTTTTCGTCCATCATCTTCGGCGGTGGCAGAGGCTCGGGAATGGTCCACGCAGTCTCCGGAGTGGCTTTGACCAGCGTTAGCGGCAGCGGCGCTCCCTGCGTCCACGTCCCGGTGATCGTTCCTCCATCCGCGCTGAGTTTTCCCTCGTAGTTGCCATTGATGGGAGCGATCGCGATCTTCAGCGTTGAACCGCTCTGAGTGACTGTGGTAGCTGGTATCGGCTGCCCGCCTTGATCGATGCTGAACATCACAGCGTTGAGATGGTCGGCATCGGTGGTCGAAATCTTGATTACGACGCGCAGCTCCCCTTTTGGAGCCTGCGGTATCTTCAACGCGCCCTGCCATGTGCCGGTCATGGTCTGAGCAAACACTGTGCCACCTGGTAAGGATGCCAGGGCCACCAACCACAGCATCACTTTCTTCATCGGAACCTCCTGGAACCTCTACGGGATTAATTCAAAGCAGACGATCGGCATCTTCATTCGATCGTTTCCATTATTCTACTGCCTTTTGGCGAATACAAACTTGTAATATTACGGCGGCACTGCACACTCCCCGCACGAAGCACAAAATTCGTGATCGGCACTGATACCAGTTTCAAACTGGCCACTCTGTGGCAGATCCAATATTGCAGCCCAATATTTCCGTGTCCGAACTGTCGGTCAAATTATGGCTGTAAAACGCAAATCAGGCAAAGCTTTCACCTATCACCCGCTAGCAGCCGTGAGCCAGGTGCGGCGCGGAGCCGATTAAGGTCCAACGGCGATACTTGGCCGACGGCGATAAATCCAGCCTGACGCGCCGCCTTTTTGATCCACTTTGACGTTTTGTCGCCGTGCGCCGGCTGTGACAGCCAGATGAGTTCGAAAGCGGTCGCTCCGTGGGCTTAGGCGTCGCACCAGGCACCCCTGATTGGTTGGCGCATTCCGCTCGCATAACCGCGCTCAACAACTGCTCGCCCGTACAGTTTCTTTCTTTCCCGCTCCCGCGGACGATAGCGATGGCACTCTTCCCTTTCAGAAATTCGACCGCCGACGCCGCCTGGTGCTTCGGTGGAATCGCGATGCACATGTAAACATGGCCGGGCATCAGATGCCCTTCTGATGATTTGGCACGCCTTTTGTTGGCCGGGACGTGGAAGATTACGCCCAATTGCCGGCGCGTTTGGCCAAAGATGGCCTTGCCCTCTTCGCGTCTAACTGGTCGGACCAGCGGCTTACCCACGATGTTGCGGATTGGTGTCTTCTCGCCTGTGACTTTCGGAGTGTACAATTAACAAAACGGAGGCCACGCAGTTTGTCCAAACCAAGGTCGAGTTGCGGCCTTTTGTTGCTTGCGGCTGCCGCGCTTTGCTCCGCCGCTCGCGGCCAATCTCAGGCCAATCAGCCGGTCTTGACCCTGCAAATTCCGATTAAAAGCCAGCCGGCTCCTGGCGATTCGCGATCCTGGCAGATCGAAGCGCAAGCGGGAGAGTTCTTCCGCCTCACCGTTCAGCCGAACGGTCTCCTTCTGAAAATCCGGCTGATCGCGCCCGATGGCTCGGAGGCAGCAAGTATATCGAACCGCGCGGGTGAAGCGCGGACAATTTCCATTTCGCACGTCGCCGAACAAATCGGCAAGTTCGTTCTGGAATGTTCGCTCGCGAAAGAGGATGCAAGCGGCCGCGGATTTGAGCTTCGGCTCGGCGAGCGCAGACCGGCTGCGGAGGCCGACCGCGCGCGCGTTCGAGCGGAGCGGCTGATAGAGAGTGCGAGAGCCCTTCAAGACGGCGGCACGAAGGAATCGCTGCAACAGGCACTCGCCAAATTCGAAGCCGCTCTTCCACTCTGGCAGTCGATCGGGGATAAAGCAGAGGAGAGCCACACGCTCGACACCATGAGCGATGTGTACATCGCTTTGGGCGAAAATCAGAAGGCTGTAGGTGTGCTCGATCAAGCTTTGCCGCTGGCGCGTACGGCCAGCGATACGATCGGAGAAGCGGACGTGCTGGTCAACCTGGGCACGGCGCTGTCTTTTCGAGAACCGAAGAAGGCGCTGGAATATCTCGATCCCGCGTTGCGTCTGGCGCGTTCGGCCGGCTACCGGGATCTTCAATCGGCGGCCTTGAGTGACATTGGGTCGGTTTACCTGATGATGGGCGACCCCCGCCAGGCCCTGCCCTATGTCACGGAGTCGCTCGCTATCAAACGCGAGGAACATGATCGGCACGGAGAGATGCTGGTGCTGGCCAACGCCGGCACCATCTATTACGCCATCGGCGATTCCTATAAGGCGCTGGACACCTTCCGCGAACTGCTGCCGATGCGGCGTGAGTTGCACGACCGGCGCGGCGAAGGTACCACGCTCTACTACATGGGGACGTCCCTCGCGCGCCTTGGTGATCTGGACCAGGCGCTGGATTCGTTGACGCAGGCGCTGCCAATCATGCGCGAAGTGGGCGACGCCAGGGGCGAGGGCCGCGCGCTTACCAATCTCGGCAGCTTGTATTTGTCTCTGGGCCAGCCGCAGGACTCGCTCGGCACATTGCAGCAGGCGTTAGAACTCACGCGCAAGCTGAAGGACCGTCATCAGGAGGAGAGTATCCTCACCGCAATGGCGCATGCGTTCTTGCAGCTTGGCGACACAGAGCAGGCGCTCGGATACGGGCAGCAGGCGCTGAAGATCCAGCAGGAACTTTCGGACAAACGTGGGGAAGGACTCGCGCTGGCCGAACTCGGCTCCGTATACGCCACCCTGGGCGAGCGTGGCCAAGCTTCAGACGCATACCGAAAGGCCCTGCCTCTTCTGCGCGCTGCGAGCGACCAGGCCGGTGAAGCGGATACTTTAAACAGTCTGGGCACGCTGGCGCTGAAGAATCACGATGCCAAGGAAGCGCTTCGGAATTTCGAACAGGCATCCCAACTGGACGCCGCCATCGACGACCGGCGGCGGCGCGCGATCACCGAGGTGAATATGGGCGCGGCTTACCGGCTGCTCGGCGATAAGCAGAAGGCTCGCGATTGCCTGGTAGAAGGCTCGGCGCAACTCACGGCGGTCGGCGATCGTTTCGAGCAGGGCCGCGCGCTATATCTGCGAGCGCTGCTGGAGGGCGACAATCGCGATTGGAACAACGCCCGGCAGCATCTGGAAGAAGCGCTGCGCATTGACGAACAGATCCGCGCGGCGGTGGCCGGCGAGGACTTGCGTTCCAGCTGGCTCTCAACCGTTCTGGACCAATACGAAGCGCTGGAGGACGCACTGATGCACTTGCATCGGCTCCATCCCCAGCGCGGTTATGATGTCCAAGCTTTCGAAACAGCCGAGCGGGCGCGGGCGCGCACGCTGCTCGACCTTCTGAGCGAGGCGCGAGCCGGACTGCGGCAGGGCGTGGACCCCGAGCTGATCAGCCGCGAACACATTTTGGCCGCGCGGCTCCAAGCCAAGATGGAGCGTCAAATCCAATTGCTGGTAGCGGGCGGCAACACCGCAGCGGCGGATGCGGTGGGGGCGGAGATCCGCCAAGCCACCGCTGAGTACCAGCAGCTGGAGGCCAAGATCCTGACGGCCAGCCCGCGCTATGCTAACTTCGCGAAACAGGAGCCCCTGACCTTGCAGGCGCTGCAGCGCGAATATCTGGATTCTGGATCGTTGCTATTGGAATACGCGCCGGGCGAGCAGCGCAGCTTCCTGTGGACCGTTTCGCGAACCAGTTTTCGAAGTTACGTTTTGCCCGGCCGATCAACCCTGAATGCGCTCGCCGAACGGGCGCGTGCGAGTATGAGCAGCGCCACCGATCAGGAGCTTGCCAAATCCGCGCCGGAAGCTCTCAAAGCGCTCAGCCGTGCGGTCCTCGGTGCCGTTAGCGGCCAGTTGGCAAGCAAGCGGCTCTTGATTGTTACTTCCGGTGCCTTGCAATTCGTTCCGTTCGGCGCGCTTCCGTCGCCGCAAAATCCGGCTGAACCGCTGATGGTCAATCACGAGATCGTGAATCTTCCCTCGGCTTCCACCATCGCTTTCCTGCGGCGAAGCAGCGATGCCAAGAAAAGCTCGAAGCTGGTGGCCGTTATTGCCGATCCGGTCTTCGCCGCCGGCGATCCGAGGGTAACGAATAATTCCGCGGCCGGCAACGCGGGCTCGGATTCGGAAAGCCGAACGCGAGGTCCAGCGGTGTTGGCGCCCACCACCTTCGATCGGCTTACCTTTACGCGGAGAGAAGCCGAGAACATACTCGCGCTGGCTCCGCAAGGCTCGGCATTTTCGGCCTTTGACTTTGATGCCAGCCGAGCCACCGTGCAGAGCGGCGCGCTCCGCGATTATAAATATGTCCACATCGCCTCGCACGGACTGGTGAACCCTTTTCATCCGGAGCTCCCGAGCATTGTGCTTTCGCTGGTGGACAAAAGCGGCAGGCCGCGCGACGGTTTTCTGCAGGCCGCCGACATCTACAACCTGAAGCTGAACGCGGACCTGGTAGTCCTCAGCGCATGTCAGACGGCGCTCGGCAAAGACGTCCGCGGCGAGGGCTTGGTGGGATTGACTCGAGCCTTCATGTACGCCGGAAGCTCCGCCGTTGTGGCCAGCCTCTGGACTGTGCCGGACCGTTCGACGGCCGAGCTGATGCGCGAGTTTTACCATGGTATGCTGATCGACCATCTGCGGCCTCCGGCGGCCTTGCGCAGGGCCCAGATCGCTCTCTGGAAAGATTCTCGCTGGACCCGGCCGTATTATTGGGCGGCGTTCACTCTGCAGGGCGAATGGAAGTAGCGGACTCTAGCGACGCCGGCCTGGTGTCACGCATCCGCGGCGGGGAACGCTCGGCCGAAGACGAGTTAGTGCAGCGGTACAGCCGGGGGGTGTCCATTATCATCGGACAATCGCTGGCCGACCCAGCCGCTGCCGCCGATGTGTACCAGGAGACCTTCCGGCTGGTGTTGCTGAAGGTCCGCGCGGGCGAAGTACGGGAGCCCGAACGGCTGGCGGGCTTTGTGTGCGGAATCGCGCGGAGTCTGGTAATCGAACATTTCCGCGGGACCGCAAGATCGAAGGCGCGTCACGAAGGTGAGCCGGATCGGGAGCTCCCGAGCGCGGAACCAAGCCAGCTCGATCAACTGCTGCGCGAAGAGCGCGCGGCTTTGGCCAGGAGGGTGTTGTCGGAACTGCCCTCGGATCGGGACCGCAAGATCCTTTACCGTTTCTATATTGAAGATGATGAGAAAGATGACATTTGTGCCGACCTGGGTATCAGCGCGCTGCACTTTAACCAAGTGATCAGCCGGGCGAGACAGCGCTATAAGAAAATGTTCGAGTCCAGAGGCGAAGGGCGCAATACGTGAGGAACATCCTGGATGTCTGGCACAGAACCCTGTCAGCGCGCACCTTCTATCTGAAGAATGAAACTTGAAAGCGGACATGGATCATTCCCGGATTGAAGAGCAGAACCTGATCGATCGGTATGTGCGCGGCACCCTGCCCGCGGCCGAACGCGCGGAGTTCGAGGAGCACTTTGTAGAGTGCGCCGAGTGCCAGGAGCAGATCCAGATCGCGAAAAGCCTTCGGCTGGCCGTACGCGAATCGGTCGCCGAACACCCTCCTCAGCGCGAACGGCAATGGCCCGGATGGCGCTGGATGGCGATCGCCGCCTGTGCTGCCCTGGTGATCGCGGTCGCTGCGGGTTCGGTGTTTCTAGCGGAACGAGACCAGGTCCGGACCCAGCTGGCGAGTGCCCGCTCAGGTGTGGAGAATGCGCCGGTGGTTTTCGGATTAAGCTTAAGCCGAGACTCGGCCGAACCTCGCGACATAGTCATTCCAAGCCAGCCCCGCTGGATCGTGTTTCTAGCCGAAATCGATACGACGCGATATGCACGCTATCGCGCCTCGGTGATCGGCAGCCAAAACGAAGAAATCTGGAAGCAGGACGGGATTCAGCCAAACTCTCCCGATTCGATCAGCGTGGCCATCCCTTCCTCGGTGCTGCATCCTGGCGCATACACGCTGCTTGTTTCGGGCGCACAGCCCGGCGGGTCGCTGACCCCCGTTGCCCGCTTTCCTCTGCGTCTCGCTGCCGGCCAGTAGTACTACTCACCCGGCTCTCTCCAGAAAATGTGCTTCGACGATGGCATAGTTCGCCGTCCGCCCTCACTTTGATTCCGTAAAGCAGATTTCAAGTATGGAGCACCGCAAATGTTGAGCTGCGCCCGCATAGCATGGATCTTATCCCTGCTACCCTTCGCCACCGTCCTCGGTTCGGCAAACACTTTGTCTGAGACGGGAACTTTTTCCACTGCTGAGGACGCTTTCGTCATCACGGTGAACCTGGCTACCGGCGGCGATTTGACGCTCCAGACGTATGGTTTCGGAGGAGGAACCAACGCGGCTGGTACCGTGATACCCGCCGGTGGATTCGACCCCTTCGTCGGTCTCTTTTCCGGCGCAGGCCCAACCGCTCTCTTTCTGAACGGGGATTCGGACGTCCTTTCCAATTACACTCCCGGATGCCCGCCCGCTGGAACCCTGACCATCGGCAGTGTCCCTGGCCAATGCGGCGACGTCGATCTCGCGTTTACGGGCCTTGCCGTGGGAACGTACACAGTCCTGTTAAGCGACGGCGACAACTTGCCCAACGCCGTTTTCGAAACAACGGGCGTGCTTGGGGATGGCTTCACCGATCTTACGGGGGGCGTGTTTCAGACCTGCGCCGACGTCAGCGACTGCAACAACGACACGGCGAACTGGGCGCTCGATATCACCGCATCCAACATTTCCGTGACGGCAACGCCCGAGCCTACAACCTCCGAATTGGTGGGACTGGCCGGCCTGGCAATGGCGCTCGCACGGCGCCGGAAAACATATCCCCGCACAAAAAACTAAAGGAGATCCAAATTCATCATGACGAAATTACGCAAGTCCGTTCTTTCTTTCGGAAGCGCCGTCCTCGCAGTGGGCGCGTTCTCGTTGGCTGTTCCCAAAACCGCGCACGCTGTCGCCGCCATCCTGGTGCAAGTGACGAACACCGCGGCCAGTCCGGCCATCACGCAAAGCGTCCCCAGCCAGGCCGCGCAACTGGTCAATCTCGAAGGCGGCACATCGGGCCCCAGCTTCTCGCCTTTTGTTTCCGCATCGGGCGGCATCCTCAGTGTGATCGGTACCCTTCCGAGCTACGTGGTTCCGGACAATCAGAGTCTAGTGATTACGGATGTCGATATCGCTCCGAACTGCTCCGGGCAGTTCGACATCGTTGTCGGTATTGAAACTGTAAGTATGGCCTGGTCCGTATCTGGTCTGAACACCAGCCACTTCGAGTACCACTCCGGGACCGTGTTTCCGGCGGCAACCACTCCGCAGGTCGGCGGGGGTTCGCCTTCGTGCCCAGTTGACGTGCGGATGCACGGTTACCTGACTTCGAACTAAGGAGCTCTAGACTCATGATGACGAAATTGTCCCGGCTGGCTCTCGCTTTCGTGCTGCTCTCCTGCGGTGCGGCAAGCACGGCCTTTGGCCAAAATTTCACAGTCAACAGTACGGCCGACGTGTCAGACCAGACCCCTGGGGACGGCACGTGCAATACCGGCAGGCTGGCTCCGGATGGATCCGGCAACCAGGAATGCACCCTGCGCGCTGCCATTCAAGAGTCGAATGCATCCGCGGGCGCCCACCAGATTAGCGTGCCTGCCGGGACATATTCCTTGACTCAGCCGACCAGCTGCTCATCGCCTCGTGCCGGAGACCCGCAGGTTGTCACCGACACTTTCGTTGCTCTCTGCCTTGCCGGTCAGATGACGATCCAAGGCGCCGGCGCGTCCTCTACCATCATCGACGCCGGCCGCAACGATCGAGCGGGGATAGTGGGTGGCAACGGTATTGTAGAAATTCAAAACGTCACGATACAAAACGGTCAATGGAAGGGTCTCGGCTACTTTGGCAACGCCGGCGGCGCCCTCATCAACCAGGGAAGTTTGACTCTATCCCAAAGCGTCCTCTCAGGAAACATATCCCCGGGGGCAGGGGGCGCCATTTACAACGTGGGCACCCTCGTGATCGAGAGCTGCACACTCATCGGAAATACTGCCTCGGGCGACGGCGGAGCTGTCGTGAACGACGACTCCCTTGGGAATGTCCCTGGAACGATTGCGATTTCCAACAGTACGGTCAGCGACAATTCGAGCACCTCGAATGGCGGCGCGATCAGCATGTTTGTCGGACCGTTGACCATCACGGAAAGCACCCTGAACGGAAACACCGCAAATACTGGTGGCGCGATCTTCGTTGACGATGGCAGCGTGGTTGCGACGAATACAACGATCGCTCGAAATCAGGCTTTTCAGGGCGGTGGAATCGACAACCCGAGCGGCTCTGTAAGCCTGAACGGCGTGACGATCGCCCAAAATGTCAGCAAGGGATATTACGGCGGCGGCATTGATGACGGGGGGGCACTTACCCTTGAGAACACGATACTGGGAGAAAACACCATTAACGGAGTGCAATCGGATTGCGACGCAATCGTCACGCTTACATCCAAGGGGCACAATATAATCCAGACCAGTAACTGCGTTTTCAGCGGAGCCACAAGCACGGACATCAAGGGAAAAGACCCGCTCCTAGGCACGCTTGCCAGCAATGGCGGGCCCACACAAACGCTCGCGCTGCTGGCCGGGAGCCCGGCCTTGAACGCCGGCGATCCGGATGTTCCCGGCAGCGGAGGAACGGCATGCGCCGCAACCGACCAGCGCGGGTTCTTCCGCCCTCAGGGCACGCAGTGCGACATCGGGGCCTTCGAAGCAGTTACGGGATTTTCCGTTACCGGTATCAGCCCAGCGCAAGGAGGATCTGGTGGAACGGTCACCGCCACTGTTTCCGGAAGCGGATTTGTCGCCGGAGCCACCGTAGTGCTGCGGCAGGCGGGGCAGTCCGATATCGTCGGCTCGCCTGTGAGTGTTGAAGAGGGACAGGCGGCGCTCACTTGCTCCTTCAATCTCACCGGCGCCGCAACCGGCACTTGGAACCTGGTTGTTACGAACTCGAACAACTCCTCGGTTACGCTGCCTGGCGCGTTCACCGTCGCACCGACGCCGTCGACATCCGTATGGGTTGATCTTGTGGGACGCAGCGCCATCCGCGCTGGTTTGCCCGTGATGTATACCATTCTCTTCGGAAACCGCGGAAATGTCGATGCCGCCGGGGTGCCTCTGGCGTTGACCACGCCGTCGAATTTCACCGTCGACTTTTTGTTCCCTATCGTGCCGCCCCCATTCAACCCGCAACAGGCTCTAACGAATTGGACAGGAGTGCCTGTGCAAGTCCAGACTCCACAACCCGGGAACCTGAACCTTCCGTTGTTCATACCGGTGATACCAGCCGGCTATACGGGAGCTGTGAACATTGAGATGGAGCTTCCGCCGGGTGCGATGCATGGGGATACTTTTACCATAGAGCTAGGCGCCGGGAACGCCTTCTTCGATCCGGCTCTGGACCCTAACATCGTCTCGCAGTTTGTTTCGGACGCCCAGACTTACTCAGCAGCCAACTTCGGGGTGACCATCCCCGCGTCGCTAACGCCGAGTCTGACCTCATACGTCTCCACACAGCTTCAGACCGTGGTGACCAATGGCCGTAATGTACTAGTTGGCAATCTTGGCGCGGAGTCGGATGTGTTGAGCATGCCAGAGCTTGTGATCGATCTGGCGGCGTACGGCGCTACGCTCGCCACATCCGGCGCTCCGGGACAAGATCCCCCCAGCGCGACGCCGAATCCCTGCGGAGGAGGGGTGATGGCGCCAGGTTCAAGTTGCGGCGATGCCCCGACCCCCCAGCCCGCGGCGCCACCCCAGCCGCCACCGGGATGCAACCCTCTCAACTTCAGTACCAAAGGCTGCGCCCTCACTCCGACGCTATGCCAGGATCTTCCCGGGCATCATATATCGTCGGACGGAACCACCTGCTTAGCAACGCCAGACTGCAGCTCGGCAGTCACCGTCAGCACCCTGTGTCGCCCATTCCCGATCTTACAAAGTGTGGATCCGAACGACAAGAGCGGGCCCATCGGTGTCGGAGGCGCGCAGTTCACCACCAGCCTGCAGCCGTACAGCTACAACATCGCGTTCGAAAACCAGGCGACCGCCACGGCTCCCGCGCAGCAGGTTACCATTACCGACCAACTCGACGCCGCGAACCTGGATCTGACTACGTTCTCGCTCGGCCCAATCTCCTTCGGAAGCTACACGCTGGTTCCACCATCCGGCCAGACCCAATATGTGGGCGGCCTGGATCTGCGGCCGGCGCAGAATGTTGAGGTGAAGGTGCAGGCCAGCCTGAACAAGAGCACCGGCGTGGCCACCTGGATCTTCCAATCGATCGACCCGGACACCGGCCAGCTCACCACCGATCCGACGGCGGGGTTCCTGCCGCCCGATGTGAATCCGCCGGCCGGGATGGGCGCGGTGGTGTACTCGGTGCAACCCAAGTCCGCCATTACCACCGGAACCACCACCTGCAATGAGGCTCAAGTGGTGTTCGACACCAATGCGGCACTCAACACGCCCACCTGGTGCAACACGTTCGACAACAGCCCGCCGGTCAGTAGCGTAACTGCGCTGCCGCCGAGTGAATCGAGTGCCAGCTTCACTGTGCAGTGGTCCGGAACGGATGTCGGCGCGGGAGTAGCGTCGTACTCCATTTTTGCTTCCGACAACGGCGGCGCCTTCACGGCCTGGCAGCAAAATACCACGGCCACTTCGGCCGCCTACACCGGGCAAGTCGGCCATACGTACGGTTTTTATAGCATCGCCACGGATCTAGTGGGAAATGTGGAAGGCCCGAAAACCGCGGCGGAGGCCACTACCACGGTGGCTTCGCCCTGCGCGACCGACGTGAGCGGCTCCATTTCCGTAACTCGCGCCGGATTGGTCTACAATTTCGGCACCCAGCGGTTCTCGCAGATGGTGACGTTAACCAATAACAGCAGATCGGCGATTGCCGGACCGGTTTCGCTGGTTCTGGACGGGCTGAGCAGCAATGCGACCCTGTTCAATGCGTCGGGCCAAACCAGTTGTGTGGCTCCGCTCGGCAGTCCCTACATTACCGCCGCTCCCACCAATCTCGCTGCGGGCGCCAGCATCTCGGTGGCCTTGCAGTTTACTGACCCAACCAAAACGACAGTTAGCTATTCAACTGGTGTTCTTGCCGGATCGGGCACGAAATAGAAAGACGGACATATGAACTCGAAACCTCCATTTATCTCTTGGACCTTGGCCGCGACGCTATTCGTCTTCGCGGCGGGCACCGCGCACGCGGACCTGATCCTCGATGTCACGCTAGACACGTCGCCCCTGACCGCAGCAGAGGCAGCATCCGCGGAGCCTTTTTCTCTCGCCTTTCAGCTTGATCAGGGATCGCAGGCCGGCAACAACTCCGCCACGATCAGCGACTTTTCCTTCGGCGCCGGCGGCAGCGCTGGTTCAAGCTGTCCGGCCGCATTGTCGCCCTGTATTTTTGGCGGTGCGAGCGGTGACATTAGCAGTAGCGTGGATCTCAATACCAGCACTGCGTTCAACGCGCTGGTAGAAACCTTCACGCCGGGCGACACCCTATCGTTCGTGCTGGACTTAACGACCAATGTAGATGCGGGTGGTACGCCGGACGCTTTCGCGTTCAGCATTCTCGATAGTAGCGGCAATCCAATTCCGACGTTGGACCCAACTGGAGCCGATACGCTCCTGACAATTGATATAGACTCGGCCAGTCCCACCACACTGACCTACGCCACCGATCCAAGCAGCAACACGCTGGGAGGTGCCGGGCCGTCGATCACCATGGACGCGCCGATTGTAAGCAGCCCCGCCGCTGTGCCAGAGCCGAGCGAGTCCGGGATCGTTTGCGTTGGCGTTCTCTTGGCCGGGGTATCTCTACGGCGGCGGAAGATCCAAAGTGTTCACTAGTCTGGAGTTGGCTTACCGGGCACAAACCCACTGTCATGGCTGGGACCTTCCCACACTTACGAATCCGCGCCGATTTTCAAAAGCCAGCGATACGGTTCGAATTCGGTGCCGCCAGCAGGCTTCCTGATAAGCCAAAGCCGGGAATCGACCGCCTTCCATTCCAGCCGTGGTGCGGACGATGTCCTTCCGCGAAAGTTTAAACCGCGGCGAGAGCGATTGCGATGTTCTTGGCGACAGCGGCTGTCCGCTCGTTATTTCGGCGCTAAGGTGATTGCAGCCACGTTGTGGACGGACCGGCGGAGCTGAGTTGGTTGCTCTGTTCGTGCAGCGCTTGGTTGCCGCGCTTCAGCGACAGTAAAGGTGCCTCGCCGGGCTGCTTGCGGTCCGGACCGCCGCGCCGGCGCTTTACGGAGGGATTTCGGACGCTCATGGCGTTCGCGTTGCCTGCGGCGGCCCAATCGACATCACTCCGTCGCGGGACAGACCCAGCGTCATCACTACCGGCGGCATCTCCTCCTCAAAACGCGGTTCCTGTTCCTCTCTTTTCGCCAGCGCCATCGTTGTCCGCCTCACCGCGACCCACGCGACTACCAACAGCGCCACCATCAGCGCGATACCGCCGGTTTCTCGTAACGAGTGGCGTTCGAGCATGGCGATATTCGGGCCCGCCAACAGTGCGCC
This sequence comes from Bryobacterales bacterium, assembly GCA_963776805.1. GTDB lineage: Bacteria > Acidobacteriota > Terriglobia > Bryobacterales > Bryobacteraceae > Palsa-89. The sequence continues at coordinate 518,291 of CAVZOD010000023.1, read as the reverse complement.
GAAGGCAGAGAGAAGGACCATGTGCATGCGAGACTTGCCGGGCAGGTAGGAGCAGGTAAAGGGTATCTTCTGAAAACGCAACAAGCAGAGATCGCTGACGATCATGCCAAGCAGCGCGAGCACCACCAGGTGCACCGCGTTCTGACGCGAGGGCCAAATCACTAAACATGACACGGCCGTCACCATCCACACCGGCGCCACGGCGAGCAGCAGCAGCGCCCGGCGGCTGGCGGCCAGAGTTTGAACTCCAGCCCGCGTTCCAATCACGCGAAAGATCCAGTTGGCCCGCAGATCCAGCGGCAGTGCGAACGCAGCCCGCGTCCCCACCGCGGCCAGCACCACCATCAAGCTGCTGGCGCCCCACAGCAGCATGCTCTCTTCACGCCACGGATTGCTCAGCGCTCCGGGAGATCCTTTCAGCATCAGGCTGGTGATGGCGAGACCAATTCCCAAATAGAACCCGAGAATCAGGCGATGCTGTTTGCTGCGCGCCATGGTGCGGACGCTGAATTGCCCGATCGCGGTCCGAGCCTGGTTCCCGAAGCTCGGCAGCCAATTCAAGCCGTGCGAACCAGGCGCGATATCGGGTTCCTCCACGATCTTCCGCAGCGTTTGCCAATAGGAGAGCGTGTAGACTAGCGCCGTTCCGCAGAAAACTACCGCCAATCCGATCCAGGCGCGCTGAGCCAGCGGCGCCAGCGCGGGATGCAACGATCCGTTCAATTGCTCGTACAGGCCCAGAAACCAATACGACGGCAGCCATTGAATGGTGCGCCATATCGAGTTGAAGGCGAGATCGTCCAGTCCACCGAAGCCCGGCTGCAGAAAATAGACGCCCATGATCACGGCAATGGCTGCCAGTTGCAGATATCCCGAGACGCGCAGAAACAGGCGCCGCGGGAGAACTTGCGCAACCAGCCCTTGCAACCCCAAAACCGCGCAATAGATAAACATGCCAGCCGCGAGCATGGTGAACCAATAGGCGCCGAACGATCGCAGCACACCCTGAAATCCGCGGCTGGCCGGGACCAGCACCGTAACCAGCGAGACCGCCGGCTGGCCTGAGAGCCGCTGCTGGATGTGCTCGGCAATTGCATCGGGAGAGAGCAGGGTGTTGGGTCCGCTGTTCATGAGAACCACCGCCGCGTAGTCAGCGCGGGGATCAAAGAAGGCATGGCTGGTGAAGCCGGCCGTTGCGCCGTTATGCCAGTAGGTTCCGCTATCGGCGGCATAACCCCAGGCGAGCGCGATCTGCTGGCCTGCGTTCGCACGGTCGCGAATCTGATGAGACAAGGCGAGCGCGCCGGAGAGCGGGCCATATTTCTCCGCATGCAGGTTCGCTTCCACATACTTCAGCAGGTCGCTGGAGGTGGAGAGAATGGCTCCGCCCCCTGCCAGGACGCCATCCAGATTGTGCACTTCCAGGGGATGATGCGCCGCGTCGTAGCCTTGCAGGAATCGCCGTTGCTGCTCACCGGAAAGCTCGAGCACGGTGTCGGGCAAGCCCAGAGGTCCCGTGATCTCTTCTCGCAGGAGATCGGCATAGCTTTTCCCGGCCCGGTCCGCCAGAGCCTGTCCTAGGAGCCCGACCCCCAGACCGCTGTATTCGAAAGTGGCGTCCTCCGGTTTTGCGACACCGTGGTATTTCAAATAGGCATAAAGCTTTGGCGGCCCGTAATCGGACCAGTCGGCTCCCGGCTGGAAGTTGTCGGGCATGGGCGGCAATCCTGAGTGATGCGTTGCCAGGTCGAGCAGCGTGATCTCTTCGCCCGCAGGTTTCGCCACGGTTCCAGCCGGCAACAATTCGCGAACCGGCTCATCCAGCCGCACCTTCCCGTCTTCCACCATCCGCGCTAGCATCAACCCGGTGAACGTCTTCGAAATCGACGCGATTTGAAAGATCGAGTCCGGTTTCGCGGTTCCATATGTGAAGACGCGATGCTCGCCGTGCTTCCAAACTCCGATCGCTAATCCTGCTCCCGTTCCCGGCGCGAGCTGGCCGGTGGTCAACTGCTGCTTCAAGTCGCGGTCCATCACGCTCTGCAAGTCGCCTGCGGCTACCGGAGCCATTGCCGCATCGAAAGTCATGGCCGGAAGCGCAGCAGGAGCGGCGTATCCGGCGAATACGAGTGGCAGGATCAAGCCCATCGCGCAGTGCAGCAGAAGGATGGTCAAGCCCAGCGCCGACGCTACCGCGGCCACCTTGGCGAGAAACATGGTGCGCGCCCGCACCGGCAAGGGAGCCAGCACCAGCACGTCGCGTTTGTCGGGAAACGTGGCATCCCAGCTCAGTACCGCGAACAAGCCGACCACCAGCATGGTGGTCGCGATCACGAAATGCTGCCCGATCATGAGGTACACCAGCACGCCATCAGCGGGGTTCCGTCCGGGTGCGTTGGGGTTTGTGATCAGAAGCGCGCCGAACGATACGGAGACACTGACAAACACCAGCAGCGCCGCGAACTGTCCCAATAACCTGTTCGCGTCACCCTGCGCGTGCGACGAGAGCACTTCCAGATCGAACACGCGAAACAGAAACTGGCGAACCAGAACCCGGAATTGCAGTTTCTCATTCATGGCGGGTCACGCTCGAATCAGGTCGGCTATTTCGCGCGAGATGGCGCCGGTGTCCTGTTCCACGGCCAGCTGCTCAAAGATTCCCTCCAGCGTGGGCACCGACATCAGGATTCGCAGCCGTTCAATGGAGTCGTCGGCCACAATTTTGCCCCGATGCAGAATTACCACGTGGCTCGAGACCCGCTCCACGGTTTCCAGCTCGTGCGAACTGAAGAGCACCACTTTCCCGCGCACGGCCAGTTCCTGAATCAGGCTGCGCAGCACCAAGCCCGTGCCGACGTCCAGGCCGGAGAATGGTTCGTCCAGCAAGAGCAGATCCGGGTTGTGCAACAGCGCGGCGGAGAGCAGCACCTTCTGCCGCATGCCTTTGGAATACGACGATATTGCCGCGTGCCGGTCGCCATGCAGAGAGAGCAAGCGCAGCAGGCCATCGATGCGGTCAGCCGTGGACTTCGCCGGCAGGTCGCGCAACTGGCCCACCATCGTCAGGTACTCGAAACCGCTCAAGTGTGAATAGAGATACGGCTCCTCCGGCACGTAACCCATGCGCTGCTTAAACGCGAGCAGGTCGTTGCGAGTGGGCACGCCATCGAAGAGAATCTCGCCGTCCGAGCTTTGGATCAGCCCGGTGATCATTTTCATGGTGGTGGATTTACCGGACCCGTTGGGACCCAGGTAACCGGTGATCTCGCCCGCGCGCGCCTGAAAGCTTACGTTGTCCACGGCTGGGATGCCGCTGAATCGTTTAGTGATGTTGCGCAATTCCAACATGTTCGTTACTCCTCTCGTAGAGTGACTATGGGATCGATGCTTGCGGACCGGCGCGCGGGTACATAACAGGCGATGGCAGCCAGCGCGATCAGGAGCCATGGAACGCACAGTGTGACATTGGGGTTCGATGCCACTGGCAGGATCTCATCGGCCACCGGCGCCGCAACCGCTGCCAGAAGGCGAACCAGCGCTGTGGCCGCGCCATATCCGACCGCGGCACCGATGACGGCAGGCATCCTGCCCAAATGCTCCGGCGCCACCGCCGCAGCCAATAGGCGCGCCTGCTGCAGCAGAAACTCGCCGTCGCGTCCGGGAAGTTGGCGTATTTCTTTCAACGCCTGCTCGAACGTGGCGCGCGCCTGATGGCGATCAAACGCCGTTTGTACGCGCGCGATTCGCATTAGCGCCGCCGCGCGAACGTCCGGTTTGGACTTGTCGGCCTGCGACTGCGCCTCCGCCAGCAGTTGGTACAGCATAACCGCAGTCTAGCTGCTCCTGGGTTCGGATGGTATCGGGTCCACTCAGTTGCGCGGGCCCCCAGAGCCGTTCAATTTGGTTTACGAACCCAGACCGTGAGTTGTGGCATTTTCAAAGCCGCGGGCGCGATCTGGCTTCGTGCCAGAAATGCAGGAGGGCGCATGGAGCGGCGAGTGCTGACGCCGCCTGACCGCGCACCAAGGAGCGGGAAAGTCCTTCAAGAGATCAACGTGGTTCAAAAGGCCGCCGGCAAAGCGCTCAGCTAACGCCGGCTTCGTGTAGAAAACTTGGAAATCCACTGGGGGACTAACTTACGAACCTTATCGCTCGAAACCACCCGGCCCTGATCGGCGGCCTGAATGCCGCGCTCGATTGCGGCCGCAGTCTCAGCATCTACTTCTACCTCCGCGCCGCTGGACACCATGGGATCGGTTTGAGGGTTAACCATATGCTTCCAATGTACCGCTGCAGTCGGCTCCATGCAAAACGGGCGCCTGGCTTTTGACGACCAATCAATACAGACGCTGAAAGTGTTCAGTGAACTTAGCGACCTTGTGGCGCGTATCCCAGAGTGATGGCTCGGCGGCTGATTCTGTGGAGTGTCGCGGCGATAGCCGCAGGGGCGGTGGTAGTTTGCGGGATCGGCGGCGCCGTGCTCTGCGAGGGCGCTCTGCATCCGCCTCGCCGCGCTGTTCCCGCGAATTCTTCGGCTCTGAATGTACAGGTGGTTGCTCGCGATGGGATTGTGCTCCGGGCGTGGCTGTTTGACTCAGGAACGCCCGACCGCGATGCGGTGCTGATCCTGCACGGCATCGCGGACTCGCGCGCCAGTGAGGTGGGACTCGCTCGGATGTTTCTCAATCATGGATATACGGCGCTTGTTCCCGATAGCAGAGCGAATGGCGAGAGTGGCGGCGATCTGGCGACCTATGGATTGCTGGAATCGGATGACGTCCATCTGTGGGTCTCGTGGCTGATCGAGCATGAACATCCACGCCGAATCTTTGGACTCGGGGAGTCACTGGGCGGCGCGGTGTTGATCCAATCGCTCCGAGTGGAGCCTCGCTTCAGCGCGATTGTGGCTGAAAGCGCGTTCTCGAGTTTCGAAAGAATCGCGCAGGACCGGATTGCCCAGCGGCTTCCGTTTTCTCCTCGCGCCGGCCGGATGCTCGCGGCTCCGCCGGTTTGGGCTGGGTTTCTTTACGCCCGACTGCGGTACGGGCTGGATTTTTATCGGGCGTCGCCGCAGGCTGTGCTTGCACAATCCTCAACACCCGTGCTTTTGATCCAAGATCTAGATGATCGGCTAACGCCGCTCGCGCATTCGGAGATTCTCGCCGCGACTAACCGCCGCTATACGACGCTGTGGCTGGTTCCAGGGGCAGGGCATACAGGCGCGTTCGGTACTGCGCCGCGTGAGTTTGAGAAACGCGTGCTCGGTTTCTACCAGAACTTGCCGCCGGGCATCCAGGTGCGCGAGAAGTAGTCGCCCAGGGTGAGCGCCAGCAGGATCGCCATCCAGAAGAAGCCGGCGAAGACGAACAGCTTGGTGAGCGGATTGTCGGTCCGGACGTGCATGAAGAACCAGATCACCAGAGACATCTTGAAGAACGCGATCAGGAGCGCGATCACGATGTTGAACCGTCCCCACCCGTCTCGCTGATCAAGGCTGCATAGCCAGGTGCGCTGTTGGTTTGTTCAACATCAACGGTGTAGCTGATGATTTGCCCCATCGCGTCTGTCTCGAAATAAAACTCAGTGTGGGCGACATCCGAACTGAGATTCGTCACTGTTATATTTCCGTCGCTGATCTCCCATGACACAGGATCGACACTGCCGTTGAAATCGTCTCCCAGCGCCGAAGTCAGATCGATAGTAGCCGTAATGTTGGTTTGCACGGCGCTGCTGTCGCCATCGCCATAATAGAGAAAGTCGTCCCCGGTGTAGCTGTAAATGACATCGCCTCTGGCTCCGGCGGGCAAGAGTACGCAGAGAAAGCCAAGCAAACCCGTTAACAATGCTTCGCGATTCCAAATCATAAACAGAGTGTGCTCCTTAGCCTACAAAGATTCAGTTTCAGGACTGGCGAACCGCCGAGTCCTCCTAGCCGCCGTGCTTGGGGTACTTCAACCCGCATTACGTCGCACCCCAACCCAGAGGCGCAGATGCGCCTCGATGCCGTAAAAATACACTGCCCGCGCCTCCGTTTTGCGCGACTTCCTTAAAAGCGCAAAGGGCGCGGCGCGCACCACGAAGGAGGCCAGCAATTGCTTCGCGCCGCGCTCCGTTTTGCGCGAGTTCCTCAATAGTCCGCTAGCCACCCGCGGCGCCGTCCAAAGATTAAGACACCACCGATGAGAGGAAGTAGTAACGCCAACGAAGTCGGTTCGGGCGTGGCCGTGGAGGTGGTAACGCTAAAGCCCGGCTGGTTGCTTAAGTAGGCGACGTACGCGTAGCTTGCCGGTGCGCCGCAATTGTCCAGGTCAGTTCCTCCGCAACTCTCTGAAGCGTCTGTACCCGTCTCGGTCACCAGGTCGGTAAAGCCAGGTGTGCTGTTGGTCTGTTTAACCGAAATGCCCCAAGAGGTAATTTGCCCCGTTCCATCTGTCTGAAAAGAAAAGTTTGCCTGGCCAATATCCGAACTGAGATTCGTCAGCGTTGTGTTTCCGTCGCTGATTGTCCACGAAACGGGATCGACAGTACCGTTGAAATCGTCTCCGAGCGCTGAACTCAGATCGATCGTGGCGGTGATATTGGTTTCCGTTGCGCTATTGTCGCTACCAACAAAAATGTTGAAGTCGCTGCCTGTGTAGCTTTAAATAGCGTCGGCTTTAGCCGCGGCCGGCAAAAGTACGCAGAGAAAGCCCAGCGCCAAACCTGCTAACCATACTTCGCGGTTCGAAATCATAAGCGGAGTGTGCTCCTTAATCTCAGAAGATAGATTTCGGCAAGTCGCGAGCCGCCGGGCCCCGAGTTCCCCGAACCAATTCCAGCGATGCACGAAATGGATTTCAGTTGTAACCTGGGTTTTCAGCTCTTGATGGCCTTTCGGTAGGACATTTGTACTACGGGTACCAATCGGGCGATGCGCAGGTTGGGGGGAACTAAACGCCGAGGATTGCCGCCATGACCGGCCAAGAATTCAGTCCCGGCCCGTAGAAACTTTGCATGCGCTTTATAAAAGGTTTGGATGGAACTTCTCTTTGCGTACCATTTCTAAAGGGTTGTCCTAGTGCGTTTGCACTACGGCGCGTTTCTGCTTACACTGCGGCCTCGGCAAGCCTTAAAGCGAAAACTATGTTTTACAATCACTCGGTGGATGTACGCGTCATCGTGGAGCGCTGGTTCGCGCCGGCTTGACTAAGGCTCCAGTCAGATAAAATTCAAAAGAGGCAACCCAACGCGAGCTTCAACAATCGCCGGCCTCTGTTTTGTTCTTTTCGCGGCTGCAGCGTGGTCCCAGCCAGAAGTGAAGGTCGGTTCGGAACCGTCGCCGCTGGAAGCCTTCGCCAAGACGCGGGGCGCCCGTACCATTTGGTCCAACCAGGTCGCGCATCTGCAAAACAATGGTACAAGTGCCGTGGTCACGGCGCTAGTGATGCAGAGTCGGACGCAGCCCAAACAGAAGGCGCGCGGCGTGAGGATCGACTTGTCCAGGCCGGCTTTCTGGCCATTCTACGCCCGTGACCATATCTATCTTGACGAACCGGCGGCGGAGCGAACTCGCGCCGCTTTGGAAGAGATCGCCGGCGCCATTGCCAGCGATCATCGCACCGCTGGCCGCGGTTGCATGGGGGCCAGGGAGTTCTGGCCGCTCTACAACTGGCCGTGGAACAAATACCATGAGTTAAACGCTGATATTTGCACCGACGCGAAAAGCACGTCGCTAGTCCTGGTGGGCAGAGGCAAGCGCAAATCTTTCCAATTCCCCAACCAGAGTGCAGACTCTTTTGCGGGAATTCTCACAACCGCGATAGGCGAATTGAAGCAGCAGTAAACAGCCAAACCCGAATCCCCAATCCCGGAGGCGGCGCCCATCGGGCGTAGCCGACTATCAATGTTACGCTGGAATTACAAGCATGCCGCTATCCGATTCCTTCTTTGGCCAGAAGTTTGCCATCACCGAGCACGATCTCGAATCGTATCTATCGGAGGCGCTGAGCGCCGGCGGCGACTATGCGGATTTGTACTTCGAATACCTGGCAACCTGCACGCTGAGCATCGACGAATCCATCGTGAAGAGCGCCGTCCAGGGCGTTTCGCTGGGCGTGGGAGTGCGTGTCATCGCGGGCGAGCGCACCGGTTATGCCTACAGTGACGACCTGAGTCCCGAGAAAATCCGAAAAGCCGCGCGAGTGGCGGCCTGCATCGCGAATGGGCCGTCGAAGGTGGACAAAACCGGCTTCGTGGAAGCGCGGCGGCGGGACCTGTATCCCCTGGTGACGTCGCCGAACGAGACCAGCCTGGCCGAGCGCGTGGAGCTTGTGAAACGGGCGGACCGTGCGGCGCGCGCGGCGGACCCGCGCGTGTTTCAGGTTCAGGCCGGCTACGCCGACAGCCTGTGTCACGTGCTGATCGCCACCAGCGACGGCGTGTTGAGCACCGATCGGCAGCCGCTGGCTCGCCTGGGTGTATCCGTGCTCGCGCGCGAAGGCGATGGTGTTGCGCAGGACGGTTTCTCGGGCGGCGGCGGGCGCGTGGGCCTGGACTTTTTCGAGACCGAAAAGACGCCGGAACATTTCGCGCGCGAAGCGGTTCGGCAGGCCATCGTGCAGTTGGATGCCGCGCCGGCTCCGGCGGGCGAGATGACCGTGGTTCTGGGACCGGGATGGCCGGGCGTCCTTCTGCACGAAGCGGTGGGTCATGGGCTGGAGGCGGATTTCAACCGCAAGAACGTTTCAGCGTTCAGCGGCCTGATCGGCCAGCAGGTGGCCAGTCCGCTGTGTACCGTGATCGACGATGGCACCATTCAAAACCGCCGCGGTTCGATTAACGTTGACGACGAAGGTGCGCCCACCCAGCAAAACGTGCTGATCGAGAAGGGCGTGCTGCGCGGCTATCTTTTCGACAAGCTGTCCAGCCGATTGCTCCGGTCGCGAACCACCGGCAGCGGCCGCCGCGAAAGCTATCAGCACATTCCGATGCCGCGCATGACGAATACATTCATGCTCGCGGGCGATAGCGATCCCGAAGAGATCATCCGTTCCACCCCGCGCGGGTTGTATTGCGCCAACTTCGGCGGCGGCCAGGTGGATATCACCAGCGGCAATTTTGTGTTCAGCGCTTCGGAAAGCTATCTGATCGAAGACGGCCACATCACGCGGCCGGTGCGCGGCGCCATGCTGACCGGCAATGGCCCCGAAGCTCTGAAGCACGTCAGCATGGTGGGGCACGATTTGAAGCTCGACGAAGGCGTCGGCATGTGCGGCAAAGAAGGACAGCGCGTGCCGGTGGGCGTTGGGATCCCGACCATCAAAATCGATCGCATGACGGTGGGTGGCACGGCCGGAGATTGAGGATGATTGAACCAGAGCTAGCCACCCAGGCCGTACGTTTGGCCATGGAACGCGGCGCGACCGGCGCCGAATGTACGCTCACCGAGGGCGAAGAATTTTCGGCGGAAGTGCGCATGCGCGCGCTCGAAACTTTGCAGGATGCGGGATCGCGGCGAGTCGGCCTGCGCGTTTTGGTCGGCAAGCAGGTGGGATCGGCCCATACTTCGGACCTTTCCACAGCGGGCATTCATCAGATGGTGGAATCGGCCCTGAACGTCGCGGCGATTTCCATGGAAGATCCTTTCGCGGATTTGCCGGATGCCTCCGAGCTCGGCGCGCTCACCTCCGATTTGCAGCTCTATTCGGACGATATATTCAGCATCGATACGCCCGCGCGAATTCAGGAGGCGCTCGAAACCGAAGAGGCCGCTCTTTCCTTCGACCCGCGCATCACCAACTCCGAGGGCGCGTCATTTGGCGCGTACACCAGCGAACGCGTGTTCGCCAATTCTCATGGATTCCTGGGCAGCTATCGAACCAGCGGTTGTTCCATTCGGACAACGCCGGTGGCGCGGCAAGGCGACGCCATGGAACGCGACTTTTGGTATTCCTCCGCGCGCAGCCATGCCAAGTTGGATAGCCCGTCCGAAGTGGGACGCCGGGCCGCGGAGCGAACGGTCCGCCGTTTGGGTGCCCGCAAAATCCCGACCCAGAAAGTGCCGGTGATCTTCGATTCCGTCACCGCGCGCTCCCTGCTCGGAAATATTTTTGACGCGGTGGAAGGCGATGCGATTTATCGTAAAGCTTCGTTCTTGGCGGGAAAGCTCGGCCAGCGCGTGGCGTCTGAGAACGTCACGGTAATCGACGACGGAACGCTGCCCGGTCTCTTCGGCACGGCCCCGTTCGATGATGAAGGCGTACCGTCGCGGCGCACCGTGGTGATCGATCGCGGCGTGCTCCAAAGCTACCTGCTGAACAGCTACACGGCGCGCAAGCTGGGGCTTCGCAGCACCGGTAACGCGTCGCGCGGCGTCACGGGAAATGCGGGCGTGGGACATGGCAATTTCTTCCTGCAAAAAGGCGAGCGCCCGCCCGAAGAAATTATTCGCGGAATTCGCCAGGGCTTGTACGTGACGGAGCTGATCGGCCACGGCGTGAACGTGGTCACCGGCGACTATTCGCGCGGAGCGGCCGGCCTGTGGATTGAAAACGGCGAGTTCGCGTATCCTGTGTCTGAGATCACCATTGCGGCGAATCTGCGGCAGATGCTGCTGGACGTCGAGGCCGCCGGCTCTGACCTGGAATTTCGGGGTTCGGTGGCAGCGCCGACGCTGCTGATCCGGGAGATGACCGTCAGTGGGCAATAAGATTGGCATCTACACCTTAGCGGCGGCCCTGGTTGTGGCCGGCGGGCTGATGTGGTTCGTCAGCCGCCCGCACTCCACCGCGCCGGCGGCGCCGCTATCGGCTGAAGCCAAGGCTTACGTTCACAACCTGCAACTGACCGGTGTGACGATGAAGGCCACCGCGAGCTACGTCGGGCAAACGGTGACGGAGATTGAGGGCAGGATTTCCAATGCGGGCAGCCGCACCGTCGAGCACGCCGATGTCTACTGCGTTTTCTACAATTCCTACGGCGAGGTGATCCTGCGCGAGCGCGTCCCCATTGTTGTGGTGGGGCTGAAGCCCGGCGAGTCGCGAACGTTCCGGCTGCCCTTCGACGATATTCCGGGCGGGTGGAACAATCAGATGCCGCAACTGGTGATCGCCCGCATCGAGTTCGCATAATGGCTCGAATTCTGGTGGTGGAAGACGACACCAGCCAGTTAGAAATTCGCAAGCAGGTTCTGGAACATGCCGGCCACGAAGTGGTCACCGCGCAAGATGCGTCGGAAGCGCTAGAGCGCTGGGCGAATGGCCCCGCCGTTCCGCCGATCGTCGTAATGGACCTGCGCATTCCCGAACCCGAAGACGGTCTCCGATTGATTCACGCGATCGCCGGGAAAGCGCGGATTATCGTGCTGTCTGGCGGGCAAGTGGATTCCTCGCTGCCAGTGGATGAGTTCCTCACCAAGCCTTGCCCATCCAGAAGGCTGCTCGAGAGCATCGAGAAGTGGACATCCGAGTCAAAGTAATTCCGAAAAGCTCGAAGACCGAACTTGCGGGTTATTTGCCGGACGGGACTTGGAAGATCAAAGTCGCGGCTGCGCCCGAAAAAGGCAAAGCGAATCGAGCGCTGGTGGAATTTCTCGCGGAACATTTCGGCGTGGCGAAGAGCCGGATTCGAATCATGTCCGGCGAAACGTCGCAACTGAAACGTATTCACGTGGACGAATGAACAGGCTTGCCGCCGAACGCCAGCTTCGGCGCGCCGCGCTGCACAATCAGCAGCGCAACACCGGCGGCCAAGGTCGCAAGCGAAATCCACTGCGTGTAGGAAAGCCCGTAGTGCAGGCCCTGTTCGTGGAAACGATAAAACTCGATGACGAAGCGCGCGCTGGAATAGAGCGCAAGATACCAGCCGAGTATGGTGCCCGCGGTGTGCGTTTTGCCGATCCGGAAATACAGGAACGCGAAGATCAGCGCGTCGGCGACGCATTCGTAAAGCTGCGTGGGATGCAACGGAACGCCGAGCGGCACGCCGGTTAGCTCAGCGGCTTGCGGGTTGTGGAACGTCACGGCCCAGGGCACATGCGTCGCGACACCCCAGCAGCAGCCCGCTGAAAAACAGCCGATACGGCCGATGGCCTGGCCGATAGCGATGCCGGGCGCGAAAAGATCGCTGGTGGCAAGGATGGGCAAATGCTGGGCCCGCATGTACAGGATGGCTGTCACAAAAGCGACCAGGAATCCGCCTTGATAGACGCCCGCGGCCTGCAGAGTACTCAGCGAAAACAGCGATTTCGGATCGTTCCAATAGGTTTGGAAATCGAACAGGATCATGAATAGCTTGGCGCCGGCGAGTCCGGCGAGTGCGCAGTAGATGGCCAGATTCGTCACTTTCTCAGACTGCATGCCAGCGCGCTTGGCCAGGTGGACGATCACCCATAACGCCGCCAAAAAGCCGATGGCCACCAGGGTTCCATAGGTGGGAATAAAGAAACTACCGCTCGATATTAACTTGGGAAACATGACTAACTCTCCGCTCCTTGGCCCACCACATGTCTAACAGCAGCAGGCAAGCGCCCACGGTTATGGCGCTGTCGGCCACATTAAAGGCCGGAAAATAATGCTGGGCGAGGTGCACTTCGACAAAATCGGTTACCGTACCGTTTACAATTCGATCATACAGGTTTCCGAAGGCGCCGCCCAGGATGAGCCCGAGCGCGGTGCGCAGCAGCGAGTCGCGCTGGGTGGAGGGGCGCAGCAGCATGACGGAAATCGCGATGAGCACGGCCGCGGAAAATCCGATGAGCAAAACGTCGCGCCACGCGCCCGATGCGTTCGCTAGCATGCCGAAGGCGATGCCCGGGTTCTCGGTATGAACGATGTTGAATAATCCAGGGATGACGGTGATGGAATCGTAAGCGGAAAGATGCGCCTTGATGGCATGCTTGCTGAGGCGATCCAGCACCACGACGGCCGCGGCTATGAGAAAAGGGACAAATCTTCTTTTAAGGGACTCGCGCAAAACGGAGCGCGGCGCGAGGCAGTTCCCGGCCTGTTGTGTGGTGCGCGCCGCGCCCTTTGCGCTATTGAATGGCATCACTACAGGCCGCGCACACCGTCGGAAATTCGGGATTGCTTCCGACATCCAGCGTATATTTCCAGCAGCGTTCGCACTTGGCGCCATCGGCGCGCTGAATTTCGACGGATACGCCGTTGTCCATTCCTTGTTCCAATTGGACCTGCGAAACGATGAACAGCGCCGGAAGATCGGCGGCATATTGGCTGAGCAGCGGATGGACGTCGAAGCCCGCCGTCAATACTGCTTTCGCTTCGAGCGATTTGCCGATGCGCTTCTCTTCGCGCGCCACTTCGAGGGCTTTCAAGACGGACTCGCGGACTAGCATCAACTGGTCCCAATGGAGCAAGTGTTCCAGTTGCAGGTTCGTTATGCCTTCGATCAGTTCGCTGGACTCGGGAAGCAGAGCGAGATGAACGCTCGCAGGGCTGCCGGCCGGTTTGCACAGGTAGCCCCAAACTTCTTCGGTGGTGAAAGACAATAGGGGCGCGAGCAGGCGAACGAGCGCGTACACGATCCGATAGACAGCGGTTTGGGCGGCGCGGCGCGAGTGGGACTTGGGTCCGGCGGTATAGAGGCGATCTTTGACGATGTCCACCCAGACGGCGCTCAGATCGGTGGTGGTGAAATCGTAGATAGCTCGATAGACCTTGTGGAACGCATATTCGTCGTACCAGGTGCGGCATTTCGCAACTAATTCTTCCGTTTTTAGAAGAATCCACTGGTCGATTTCGGCGAGTTGTGCGCCTGGCACGGCATCGGTGTCGGGATTAAAGTCGTAAAGGTTGCCGAGCAAGTTTTTGAAAATGTTATTGCGAAACTTCACGTAGGCTTCGCTCAGCCTTTTCAGGATGGTGTCGGACAGGCGCACGTCTTCAACGAAATCGACCGAAGACACCCACAAGCGCAGCACGTCGGCGCCAAATTTGGAGATCACTTCCTCGGGCTCAACGCCGATACCGCGCGATTTGGACATGGCGCGGCCGAGCTCGTCGAGCGTCCAGCCGTTGGTGGCGCATTCGCGGTAGGGCGCCGCGCCTTTGAGCGCGACACCGACCAGCAGCGAGCTGTGGAACCAGCCACGATATTGATCGCCGCCCTCCAGATACATATTGGAGGGCCAAGGCAAACCGTTTTCGGGAGTCAGCACCGCTAGATGACTGGAACCGGAATCAAACCAGACATCGAGAATATCCGTCTCTTTGCGGAATTCGTGTCCGCCGCAGCGCGTGCAGGCGACTTCGGGGCCAACCAGATCGGCGGCCGAGCGATCGTACCAGACATCGGCGGTATGCTGGCCGAAAAGCTCGACCACGCGATCCAGGATTTTGCGATCCGTCATCGGCTCCTGGCAGTTTTCGCAATAAAACGCGATGATCGGCACGCCCCACACCCGCTGGCGCGAGATGCACCAATCGGGACGGGTGGCGATCATGTTGGACATGCGCTCCTCGCCCCAGGCGGGCATCCACTTCACGTCTTTGATGGCTTTGAGCGTGCGGGCGCGCAGATCGTTGCGCTCCATGCCGACGAACCATTGTTCGGTGGCGCGGAAGATGGTGGAGTTGTGGCAGCGCCAGCAATGCGGATAGCTGTGTTTGATTTTTTCTTCGCCGAGCAGCGCGCCGTGCGATTTCAGAATTTCGCTGACGATGGGGTTGGCTTGCCACACCGTTTTCCCGATGATCTCTTCCGGGAGGCGGCCAGCCGCGCCTTCGGCATGATAGAACTTTCCGGCGGGATCCACCGGGCAGTAGATGGGCAACCCGTACTTCATGCCCACTTCGAAGTCCTCCTGGCCGTGGCCGGGAGCGGTGTGAACCGCGCCGGTGCCTTGCTCCAGCGTGACGTGATCGGCAAGGATGCCGAGCGAATCGCGATCGAGAAATGGATGGCGGAAGATGGCGCCTTCGAGCTTCGCGCCTGGAAACGCGGCGATGGTTTTCGGGCGGTCCCAACCTAACTTTTCGGAAGTGACCTTCAACAACTCCAGCGCGACGATGTAAACCGAGCCGTCCACTTCCACCGCGACATATTCGAACTTCGGATGATACGCGATGGCGACGTTAGCCGGGATGGTCCAAGGCGTGGTGGTCCAGATGAGCCCGTAAACGTTGCGTCCGGCGAGCGCGGGATCGATTGCGGCCGCGTCCGATTTCAGCGCGAAACGAACCCAAATGGACGGGCTGGTGTGATCCTCGTATTCGATCTCGGCCTCGGCCAGCGCGGTGCGATCGTGCATGCACCAGTTCACCGTTTTCAGGCCCTTGTAAACGTAGCCGCGATCCAGAAAATCGACAAACGCGCCCGCGATCACCGCTTCGTATTGCGGGCTCATGGTGAGATAGGGGTCCTGCCACTGGCCGAGGATGCCGAGGCGGATGAAATCGGCGCGCTGGAGATCGACGTACTTTTCAGCGTACTTGCGGCACTCGGCGCGGATTTGCGACGTGGTCATCTGCGCTTTGCGCGGGCCCAGTTCGCTGTCGACTTTGATCTCGATGGGAAGGCCGTGGCAGTCCCAGCCGGGGATATAGGGCGAATCGTAGCCCTCCATGGTCTTCAGCTTGACGATGAAATCCTTCAGGATTTTGTTGAGCGCGTGGCCGAGGTGGATGTTGCCGTTGGCGTAGGGCGGGCCATCGTGGAGCACATACATCGGGCTGCCGGCGCGGGCGGCGCGAATCTTCGCGTAGAGGTCCTCGGCATCCCAACGAAGGAGCATCTTGGGCTCCATTTGAGCCAGATTGGCCTTCATCGGGAAGTCGGTCCGGGGTAGATTGACAGTCTTCTTCACGTCCACGCTAGCAGCGCCCATGGGGATACTTTTATCGTACCCTTTGGCGGGCAAGCATTGGGGGCAAGGATTGAGGCTAGGTTCCGACGCTAGGCTAAGTCCTTTAAACGCGTGGACGCATCAGGGGTGTTTTTGTGTTTGGTGACGCATTTTTGAAATTTTCGCCGGGCTTCCGGCGCGAGCGGAGGGGATGGCGCGGTGAGGCATTTGGGTCGAGATTAGCATCGGCGGAAGAGGTTGGGAGAGTGGCGAGCCGGGGTAGTAATGAGTGGCAGGAGGAAGTAAATTTACATGGATGGTGACTGGCTTTGGCAGCGTCAGGGTCGTTCCTGGGAGAATCTTTCTCGGTCAAACTGCGCCAGGTTGTCTCGGCCATGGAGCGCCAGCGCATGACGTAAAACGAATTTGTATTCGCTGGCCGGATTTGACAGGGACGTCCATTCCTCGCGCAGTGTGCTGGTCAGCGCTTCCGCAGCAGCCACTTGCCGCAACCAGCGATTTGTTCTTCCCAGCATGTGGATCCTCCTAGTACATATTGGGGCTCGCTGCAGATCACACAACCTGATTGTCGCCTCCGCGCGGTATCTGTCCGGGGCGGACAACGTCGGATGAGGTTCAAGCCTGCCAGTATCCGGATGTATCCAGAAAAATGGTTCCGGATCTTCGTCGTCGGGCTTCAACAATGCATTCGAGTGATCGTGATCCAGCTTCGGGCGATTGCACAGACGGCATGAAGGCAATAGGTTCGTCCATTCGAAAGTCAGCGCAGAATTGACAGTTTTCGCGACGTAGTGATCGACCTCCAGGTCCACCGTGACGCCAAGCACGCTTTCGCAGTAAACGCATTTGCCGTGCGCCAGCCCGCGCAACGCAAGACCGATTGTCTTCTTCGCCGATCGGGTCGCCCAGTCACCTTTTTTTGTTCCATTCAGGATGGCCTCGAAGCGGGCTGTCCAGCGCGTACCGTTTGCGCGTAATTGACCCGGCGGGGCGGGCCGAGAGCGAGTCCGCACCATTAGTGGCGCACGGTGGCGCGGCGCTTGCGGGAGGGGCGTACTGCCGTCTCGCGGCCATTGGTGTTGAGTAACGAATGGAGCACGGTGTCAGGAATAGTCAACGGCGATGCGACGATCGACCGAAGCTCTTCGCTGCGCTCACTAAGGATGCCTGTCAATTCACGGAGGCGCCGTTTTTGGGCCTTCGAAAGGGAGCCCCTTGCTTCCTGCTTTTTGAGATCGTTCCATTCGTTCAATTCTCGTTCCGTCATTACGTCAAAGCGACTATCAACGCCGAAGATCTCTTTCAAAGTAGTCGTCACGGATTCTCCGATGGGAGAATCGACGGGCGGCTCAGCATACGCGCGGCCTCGGTTGTCGAGCTTAAGTACATGAACTCGCGAATTTGGACATGACGAGATGACGAATGGAGAGTGTGAGGTCACGATTATCTGAACGCCGGGGAGGGCCTCGCGCATGGCAGGCAGAAGATGGCGTTGCCACAATGGATGTAGGTGGGAGTCTATCTCATCAAGAAGCAGAAGACCGGGCCGATTACCCAACAACAGCGGATCCAAATTCGCCAGATCCTCGCGCATCATGAAATCGGCGATCCAAGCGACAGTACTCCGTACGCCGTCGGGAAGCTGAGAGAAATTGAGGCTTTTCCCGCGGACTTTTAGGCGCGGCTGGAAGTGAGGTTCGATTTCAACCTCAAAGGAGACATCTTCCTCGTAGATGAGTCGTAGCGCTTCTTCAAAACGGCCGAGAGACTCTTCGTAGTTTTTGCCAGACTGGCGACGCTCGTGCGCGATGGCTCTTTTGCTGTACAGGCTTAGCAGCCATGCTTGGATTGAATCATTTTGCACTGTCTCCTCAAAGGCGAGGCAATTATCATATGCACTTGAAAGAGTTTTTGTAAGGTCTGGGTTGGCGAGGTGTGTCAGTCCTTTTGACGGGGAATAGGCTGCGATATTAAATCGTTGCTCACCAAATTCCCCTGCGGGAAAGGTGAGCCATGCCGTTCTTGAGTCCTGGTCCGAGACAGAGCTAGCGCTTCTTCGGGCTGCTAATCCAAAGCCCCCCAGGATTTTCGGCCTCGACGGTCCGAAATATGGGTAAGAGGTGTCGAGGACGCGCTTATCCAGACCGGAGCCTTCCAGGACGTTCTTTACCCACCTCCTGAGCTCGGGTTGCGTTTCACGTTGGGACTGCGTTTGGCCTGGGGCCGTTGGTGTGCATGCGAGGACCCAAGGTGCTGTAGCATCTCGAAAAATTCCCACCGCGCTAGAACGCGGATGTCCGTTAAGCAAATGCCACCATTCGTCGTATCGGAATCCTCGGTCCCCACGGTCCAAAAGCCAAGCAATTGTGCGCAGGGCCGTCGATTTCCCGGACCCGTTCACACCAGCGAGAATGTGGGGACCGAGGTGCGGCTTGCCGTTTCCGTCAGAAAAGTCGAGGTCCAGCCGTTCAAACGGACCGACACCCTCCGCGATCAGGCGTACCAGGGGCATGATCTTTAATGGTAGCGGTTAAATGGTCAGCATGCCCGTGCGGTCGCGGAGCGAACTTTGTTCTACTTTTGCCTTGTCCTAAGGCGGCCATGGGTTCGACATTTGGAGGTACTCCGGGAACCTGAGGTGACTGCCCGTTCAAGCTGCATGCGCCGCAGACCACGGATCGAGGCAAGCGGTAGTCATCGGGCTCATCGAACTGCCGTACAGGATCATGGAATGGTCTATCACGTCGCCTTCGCCGTCAGGTTCGTGGATGCGGCGTACGATGTCGCGAATGTTGTCGCGATAGTCGCTGATACGCAATCCTTTGAAAGGCGCAGACGAGGCCGTGATCCTGCGGCGCCGCGCGCTAAAATGGGTCTTCTTCGTTCCATGCCCGAACTCCAGTCTTTATCTCCCGAACTTCTGATTCACATCGCCCGCGCGCTCCAGGTCCCATTGAAGAGCCTGGTGGCCACCGTTGAGCTTCTGGATGAGGGATCTACCGTCCCTTTTATCGCGCGTTATCGGAAGGAGGCCACCGGCAACCTGGACGAGGTCCAGATCCGCGCCATCGAGGAGCAGCTCCTTTATTTCCGCGAGCTGGTTTCCCGTAAAGAGACCATCCTCGCCTCTATTCAGGAGCAAGGCAAACTGACCGACGAGTTGAAGGCGCGCATTGTCGATACGCTCGAGAAGAGCGAGCTGGAAGACCTGTACCTGCCCTACAAGCCCAAGCGCCGCACCAAGGCCATGATCGCGCGGGAAAAGGGGCTCGGGCCGCTGGCGGATTACCTGTGGAACCAGGAGCCGGCTGACACGCCGCTCGAAACATTTGCCGCATTGTTTGTGGATGCCGAAAAGGGCGTCGCGAATGTGGAAGAAGCGCTCGAAGGGGCGCGCCACATCCTGGCTGAAACCATCAGCGACCACGCGGACATCCGCAAGCTGCTGCGCCACGCGATGTTCGTGGAGGGCGTCATCGTCAGCAAGAAAACGGCGGACGCCGCCGATGAACAGCAGAAGTTCAAAATGTATTACGACTACCGGGAGCCAGTGAAACAGATCCCGTCGCATCGCATGCTGGCCATTCGCCGCGGCGAGACCGAAAACGTCCTTTACTTTTTGATCGAACTCGATCCGGCACGCCCGCTCGACATCATCAAGAGCAAGATCCACAAGCAGCCGGGTGACTGGACTCCGCAGTTGAACCTCGCGGCGGAAGACGCCTGGAAGCGCCTGCTCAATAGCTCGATCACTTCCGAGGTTCGCCTGGAACTCAAGCAGCGCGCCGATGCCGATGCCATCCAGGTTTTCCGCGAGAATCTACAGAACCTGTTGCTGGCTCCTCCGGCGGGCCAACTGGCCGTGCTCGGGCTGGATCCCGGGATCCGCACTGGCTGCAAGATCGCCGTAGTGGATGACACGGGCAAATTTCTCGCGCACGATGTCATCTATCCGTTCCAGCCGAAGAACGACATCGCCGGCGCGGAACGTACGCTCAAAGCGCTGATCGAGAAATTCAACGTCCGGGCCATCGCGATCGGCAACGGAACCGCTTCGCGCGAGACCGATGCACTGGTCCGCGACTTTCTCCGGAAGGAAGGCCTGTCCTCGATCTTCTGTGTGATGGTGAACGAATCGGGCGCTTCCATCTATTCCGCGTCTGAAATCGCGCGCCAGGAGTTTCCCGATCTGGACCTCACTGTTCGCGGAGCCATCTCCATCGCGCGCCGCTTGCAGGACCCCTTGGCTGAGCTGGTGAAGCTGGACCCCAAGTCGATCGGCGTGGGACAGTATCAACACGACGTGGATCAGAACCATCTGCACAAGTCACTGGAGACAGTGATTGAAAGCTGCGTGAACCGTGTCGGCGTGGACCTCAACACCGCTTCCTGGGCGCTGCTGCGCTACGTGGCCGGCATCAACGAACGCACCGCTCAGAAAATCGTAGAGTTTCGCAATGAGCACGGACGCTTTCGCTCGCGCGTTCAATTGACCGCCGTGCCCGGCGTCGGCCCCAAGACTTTCGAGCAAGCGGCCGGCTTTCTGCGAATCCGGCAAGGCGATCAACCGCTGGATATCACTGCCGTTCATCCCGAATCCTATCCGGTGGTGGAGCAAATCGCGAAAACTTTGGGTGTTCCCATCGAGAAGCTCATCGAACAGCCGGCGCTGCTGGAGAAATTTGACAAGAGCGGCGTGGCCGCCGGCGTTTACACCTTGAACGACATTCTGGAAGAGCTCCGCAAGCCCGGACGCGATCCGCGCGACAAATTTCTCGCGCCCAGTTTTCAGGAAAACGTGAAGGAGATCGGGGATCTCGAAGCGGGCATGACGCTTGAAGGCGTGGTCACCAACGTCACCAAGTTTGGGGCGTTCGTCGACGTCGGCGTGCATCAGGATGGGCTGGTGCACATCAGCGAACTCGCGAATCGTTACATCAAGGAGCCGAGCGACGTGGTGAAGGTGGGCCAGATCGTGAAGGTGCATGTGCTCAGCGCCGATGGGAAAACCAAGCGCATTGCGTTGTCGATGAAAACGCCTGGCTCGAAGGCAGCGCCCAACAAACCTGCTCCTGTGCCTAAGGCGCAGCCGCCGAAACCCCAGCCGAGTATGGATGATAAACTGGCCGCTCTCGCGGACCGGTGGAAGAAGCGTTAAAGTCCGGCAAGAAATAACCGGGACATTCTGATGTGGCGCACGCACTCGTGCCGGCGTCCAACTTCGATACTTGTAAAACCAGAGCTGCCACATGCTCCTCTATCGATTAAACATAAGCCCTTTGAAATGTCTCGTTGCCGCTAAAACTTAAGTGGCATTGCGCACTCGTGCGTACCGTGTCGAGACCCGTCTTAACGCCTTTTACCATACGGAACAACTTACGTTCGCACGAGTGTGAACGCGGCACGCGCGGGCGCGTGCGCCACGCCGGGGCTGCGCATTGGAAGGGTTATTTCCCGACAAACTCTCATCTCGTCCGGCTTAGCGATCCGGGATGGCCGCCGGCGGAATGGGCGAATGCGACCCGCGGACGAACTCGAACCAGGCCGGCACGCTAACCGGTTTGCCATCGCTTGTTCCGGGACGAAAGCGCCAGCCCGAGCGGACGGCTGACAGCAGCTCGTTCTCCCACTTTGCATTGGACGATTTCACGACGCGGAGATTGGCCGGCGCCCCGTTCGGTGGAACGTCGAACGCAATGGTTACGGAGGCGTTTTCTTCCAGATCGACCGTCGCGGGGAATTTGACCTTGATCAGAGTGGGGCGCATTGCGTCCGGCGGCGGATGAAACACCGCGCGCACTACATGCCAATCCCACAAAGTCCGCTGCGGACGGAAGAAGACCTCTTCATTGACGACCACTGCCACGGGAGTTCCGTTTCGGGTGCCGGGTTTGAATTGCCACGCGCGTACGTTTTCCACCGCGCTTTCATCCAGGCCCAGGCCGAGCGGACGCGCCACTTGAATATCGCGCGGCTGGCCATCAGCGGCCACCACCAGCGACAGCAATACGCTGCCTTCCAGTTTTGCCATGCGCGCTTCATCCGTGTATCGCGGCGGTGTCTTGGCTAATACAAACGGGGCGACAATGCCGAAACCCGGATGAAGAGCCGGAGGCTGAGCCACGGCGCTGAGACAGCCTAGCACGGCGAGCGGAGCAAGCATGTTTCCAGCTTTCAAATTCTGTTATAGCTCAAGGAGCCGGAAAATCGCCGCCGCGAGTTGTTCTATAACCAGAAGCGTGATGCCGAGATCAACATGAGTGGCGATTCCGTACCCTGGGTTCTGCCGCTCGCGCGCTTTCAAACTAGCGATCGCGAGGCTACAACTCTGTTTCGAGAGCTGCGGAAACCTTTGCTTCGATACCTGGTGTGCCTGGGGCTCTCATCTGACGAAGCGCAGGACGTGGTGCAAGACGCGTTCCTGAGCCTGCATCGCCACTTGTCGGCGGGCGGATCGCAAGAAAACATCCGCAGCTGGCTGTTTCGCGTGGCGCACAATCAGGCTCGGAACCGGCAGAATAGTTATCACCGGCGGTTCAGCGCGCCTTTGGAGGATGGCTTCGAAGCGGCCCTGGAGGAAGCCACTCCGGAGACCGTGCTGCTGGACAAGGAAAAATTCCAGCGCCTGGGGGATGCGATTCGGGCGCTGGCCGCTGCCGAGCGCGAATGCCTGCTGCTGCGCTCGAGCGGGTTGCGGTATCGCGAGATTGGCGAAGTGCTGGGAATTGCGACTTCCACAGTGGCCGATATTGTGGAGCGCGCCGTCAAGAAACTAGCGGAGAAATGCAATGTGTGAATATTCGGGAAGATTGATCGCGTGGATGGATCGGGAGCTGCCGGATGAGGAAGCGACCAACGTTGCGTGGCACCTGGGGCAGTGCGCTGAGTGCCGCCAAGCTGTGCGCGCGTATGAGGAAGTCAGCGGCGCATTTCTGGCGTGCTACGAAGCGTCTTACGGCGGCAAGGCCACGGGATTCCAATCGCCGGCTACGGCGTCGGTATGGATGACGGGTGGCTTGGCCGCCGCCGCGCTTCTGGTGGCACTCCTGCTCCTCAAGCCCAGAACCGAGCAGCTCACGATCCACGCGCCGTCCCCGCCGCACGCGCCGCAGATTGCATTCGAAAGACCGGTGGCGCCCGCGCCGATGCTGCATGCATACTCCAGGCGCACCGCAGCTCCGGTACCGGTTGGATCGCCCGTTCGGCCGCAGTGGATCGCTCTGGAGCCGACTGTGGAAGTGGCCTTGCCGGCCGAGGCGCTGTTTCCTCCTGGCGCGGTTCCTCCGGGCTTTAGCTTTATCGCGGACGTTCGTCCGTAAGAGTAATCTACAGAGGAGAAGTCTATCCATGCAACGTACGCTTATTTTCGCCTGGCTCGCGGTTCTTATCGCATCCGGCGCCGCTTTTGCTCAGCAGGAGACCAACCATGTTGTCGTTGCCCGGGCCGGCGCCTTCGGATTTCCAGCCAGGATGTCCGCCGCCGCGGTGCAGGGCGCGCCTTATACGGCGACGATCACCAACGAGTCGGTTCAGACGCTGGCGGACGGCAATCGGATCGTCCAGACCAGCACCGGAACCACCGCGCGAGATTCGATGGGCCGTACTCGCCAGGATGCGCCCTTGCCGACGATCGGCAACATGGCTCCGGCCGATGCTCCGCATTTCGTCTTCCTGCAAGACCCCGTAGCGCAGGTCTCTTATACCTTGAACTTGACGGACAAGACCGCAATGAAGGGTCCTTCTGTTTCGGGGATGGCCGCCCCGGAATTAAGGCAATTTTCCGATCACGGGGCTTTTGGCGCGGAAGTTACCATCCGGGCAGAATCGATTGGCGCCGCTCCAGCGCCGCAAATGGTCGCGATCCAGAAGGCCGCCCTCGCCGACGAGGGTCAGGCGCAAACCGAGGATTTGGGATCGAAGGCCATGGAAGGAGTGAACGTCACTGGCACCCGCGTCACACGCACGATTCCCGCCGGCCAGATCGGCAACGACAAGCCGATCAGCATCGTGACCGAAGTCTGGACCTCACCCGATCTGAAGACGGTGGTCTACAGCAAGCGCAGCGATCCGCGCATGGGCGATCAGACGTTCAAGCTCACCAACATCGTGCGGTCGGAACCCGATCCGACGCTCTTCACCGTTCCCGCGGACTTCAAGATTGTGGACGCCCAGGAGCCGATTCTGTACAAAACGTCCGGCGGGCCAGCGCAATAGCCCCCGGACCTGCCTGCTCCGCTAAAACATCGTGCGGGAATAAACGCCGCTGGGCGATTCGGGTGAAGCGAGATAGCACTCGGCCGCGTATGTGATTTCGCCCGGCTTCAGGGTGGAGGCAAAGTTGGCAGCGCGCGCCGAAACGTCGTTGGTCCAATCGCGCACCTTGCCGCTCGCTGGATCAATGCTGGCTGGCGTTCCGAAGGAACTGGGGCGCAGCGACCGGTTTCCCAGCACGTAGCGCTCGGTGACCACGGGGTATCCTTCGTTGCTGCATTTTTCCGTGTTCGCCGGGCAATCCGAGGAATGCACCACGCGAATCTTGCTGAGAATGAGAACGCCTTTGCCACCCTGGATGTCGATGCCGATGCCCTCAGCCACGCTCAACGCAATATTTTGATTGGCGCTCTGCGAAAAATCGACGCCTTGCGCATACATGCTGCCGACATCGTGGCTGATCTTGTACGCATAGTCGCTTTGGCTGGCGTTGTTGGTGACCAACACGATGCCGATGCACAGCGGAATCAGGAAGATCGCGCCCAACACGTAGAGCTGTAGCGAGGTGCTGCCGGGATGTTTCGGGCGGCGCAACATGGATGAAGCTCCACGTTAAGCGATAGGCGCAAGCTTTGCCAGACTGTCTTGCCGCCAATTTGCCGGGGATTCTGACTTAGTACTGGATAGCAGGTTAGTTTCACCTCGAAGAATCGTTACGTATGCCTTCCAGTACCCGGACGCGCGAAGTTGGGGTCTCGGATACCAGCGCACGAACCTCCGTATTACCGAGCCCAGGGGCGCGTCCTGCATCCAAACGCTGTCTCCGTTCATCCAACCCCGTTGGTGTTCGAGTACCGGGCCAAGGTCCGGCGAGCCTCGAATGTTATCCTGAAAATAAATGACTTACGATCTGATTGTGATTGGGAGTGGTCCGGGTGGCTACTCCGCTGCGGTTCGCGCCGGTCAATACGGCCTGAAGACCGCGATTGTTGAGAAAGATCCTAAGCTTGGCGGCACCTGCCTGCACGTCGGCTGCATCCCGACCAAGGCGCTGCTCCACACAGCCGACCTGTGGGAGCACTTCGTTAACCCCGCCGACGAGGGCATCGAGTGCGAGAACCCGCGCCTGGATTACGCCAAGGTGCTCGACCGCAAAAACAAGATCGTTGCGAAGCACGCCAAGGGTGTGGAGTTCCTGATGAAGAAGAACAAGGTCGACTGGGTGAAGGGCTATGGAACCATCCTGCCGCGCGCCGGCAACGGACCAATTCAAGTAGAGGTGAAATCGGAAACCGGCGCTCAAACACTCGAGACCAAAAATGTCATCATCGCCACCGGATCGGAAGCGCGCATGCTGCCCGGATTGGAAGCCGATGACAATACCATCCTGACCAACATCGAGATCCTGGATCTTTCCGCGATCCCCAAGACCATGCTGATCATTGGCGCGGGGGCGGTGGGCGTGGAGTTCGCGTCTATATTTAATCGCTTCGGAACCAAGGTCACCGTGCTCGAGATGCTGCCGCGCCTGGTGCCGGTGGAAGACGAAGAAGTCTCTAAAGAGCTGGAGCGCTATTTCAAGAAGACCGGCATCCGCTGCGAAACCGGCGCCAAGGCCGAGAACATCACGCGCACCGAAAACGGCGTCCGGCTCTGCGCCGCGCTCGCGAACGGAAAGCGCGAGGACCTGGAGGCTGAAACGTTGCTGGTGGCAGTGGGCCGCAAGCCGAACACGGAAAACATTGGTCTGGACAAGTTGAAGGTGGAGCTGGATCGCGGCTTCATCAAGGTGGACGAGCATCAGCTTACCGGCGAACCAGGCGTCTATGCGATCGGCGACGTGGTGGCTGGGACGCCGCAATTGGCGCATGTCGCGTCGATGGAAGGCATGGTGGCCGTGGCGCACATGGCGGGCAAGGCGGCCAAGCCGATCAATCGCAATCGAATTCCAGGATGCACCTATACGGAACCAGGCATCGGCAGCGTGGGACTCACTGAGGCGCAGGCGCGCGCGCAGGGATTCGCGGTGAAGGTGGGTAAGTTCCCGTTCGCCGCTAACAGTAAGGCGAGCATCCTGGGGAGTCACGAAGGTTTTGTGAAGGTGGTGGCTGAAGAGAAATACGGCGAGATCCTGGGTGTGCACATCATTGGACCGGAAGCGTACGAATTGGTGGCCGAGGCCGTGCTGGCGATGGAAGCTGAAGCTACGGTGGAGACGCTGATGGGCACCATTCACGCGCATCCGACGTTGTATGAAGCGATGGGCGAGGCGTTCAACAACGTCTATGGGCTCACCATCAATGCCTGAGGGTTCCAATCCCGGCTTCGAAGTTCGAGACTTAGGGCGCATGCGCTATGGCGACGCGCTCGCCATTCAACAAGACCTGGTCGAGCAGCGCAAACGCGGTCTGATTCCCGATCAGCTTTTATTCATCGAACATCCGCACGTCATCACGCAGGGCCGCAACGGCCACGCCGAAAACCTGCTCGCGAGCGAAGAAGCGCTGCGCAGCGCCGGCATCGAGTTCTTTCCCACCAACCGCGGCGGCGACATCACGTACCACGGTCCCGGCCAGATTGTCGGCTATCCGATTGTGGATTTGCGAGAATGGAAACGCGACGTGGTCGCCTATGTTCGCGGCATCGAACAGGTGATGATCGATGCGCTGGCTGAGTTCGGCCTGGTTGCCGGACGGGTTCCGGGCTGCACCGGCGTGTGGATAGATGGCAAGAAGGTGGCCGCCATCGGCGTACACATCAGCCGCTGGGTCACTTCGCATGGTTTCGCGTTGAATCACACCACCGATTTACGCTACTTTCAGTACATCGTTCCCTGTGGGCTAACGAAGCCGGTCACCTCCATGCAGGAGCTGGGATCGGGCGCGAGCCGCGAACAAGTGCTCGCTGCGTTGTCGGCAAGTTTTGCGCGCCAGTTCCATGGGCAGCCGGGCTTCCAACAACCAAATTACGACCAACCGAGCCGCGACCATGAGGGAGCGGGCTTTTCATATACGGAGACATATTCATGACTGACGTTGTAATGCCTCAAATGGGCGAAAGCATCGTGGAAGGCACCCTGACCAAGTGGCTGAAGAAGGCCGGGGAGCACGTGGATCGCGACGAGCCGTTGTTTGAAATTTCCACCGACAAAGTGGACACCGAGATTCCGTCGCCCACCGCCGGTGTTTTGAAAGAAGTGCTGGTGGAAGAAGGCAAGACGGTGGCGATCAGCACCGTGGTGGGCCGCATCGAAGAAGGCGCGGGGAATGGGGCATCGGCGCCGGCGGCCGCGAAAGCTGCGCCCGCACCGCAAGCAGCACCTCCCGCACCCAAGCCCGCTCCAGCGCCTCCGGCCGCGAAGGCGCCGGCTCCAGAACCTGCGCCTTTGCCGGAACCCGTGTCGCACTCCGCGGGGCCATATCCGATTCCCGTCGAAGAACCCGCGCCGGCCATGGAGGCTGAGTCGCCCGCGGGCCCGCTGTCGCCGCTGGTGCGTAAGATGGCGCGCGAATACGGTATCGATCTGCGCCAGGTAAGAGGCAGCGGCGCCGGCGGACGCATTACCAAGCAGGATCTGGAAGCATACATGTCGGCGCAAGGCGCGCGTACCATGGCGCAAGCGAGTGCGCCGCCCACCGCGGTCGCTACCACCACACCGTCCGCACCCACCGTCTACACACCCTCGGTTCCCACCGCTCCGCCTGCCGCTCCCCCTCCCATGCCGCGGGCCGAAGCTCCGCGCGCCCGCGTGGAACCGATGAGCGTGATGCGGCAGCGCATCGCCGAGCACATGGTGATGAGCAAACGCATCTCCGCGCACGTCACCACGGTGCATAAAACCGACATGACCAAGATCGCGAAGATGCGCGAGCGCAACAAAGCCGAGTTCCAGGCGCGCTACGGCTACTCGCTCACCTTCCTGCCGTTCATCGCCAAGGCGGCCGCGGAAGCGATCCGGCATTACCCGATCGTGAACGCGTCCATCGAAGGCACCAACATCATCTATCACAACGAAATCAACATCGGGATCGCGGTGGCGCTGGAAAACGGGCTGATCGTGCCCGTGATCCGCAATGCGGATGAAAAGAACGTCGTGGGATTGCAGCGCTCCATCGTGGACTTGTCCACGCGCGCCCGCTCGCGCCAGCTCAAGCCCGATGAGGTGCAGGGCGGTACGTTTTCCATCACCAATTTCGGCAGCTTCGGCAGCGTTTTCGCCACGCCCGTGATCAACCAGCCGCAAGTGGCAATCCTGGGCGTGGGTACGGTGGAGAAAGTGCCGGTGGTGATTGACGACGCCATTGCGATTCGCTCCATCGCCTATCTCGCGCTGACCTTCGATCATAGGCTGATCGATGGCGCGCTGGCCGACCAGTTTACCGGGAAGGTGAAATCGATTCTCGAGAATTGGTCTGAAGAAGTTTTGTGAGGTCTGACGAAATATTTCTGAAGTTCTCGGCCGAGAAGCTGGAACAACTTCACGGCCGAATTGAGGATTGCCTGGCGCGTCTGACGCCCGAGCAAATCTGGACGCGCAATTCGGA
Source organism: Bryobacterales bacterium (assembly GCA_963776805.1). Classification (GTDB taxonomy): domain Bacteria; phylum Acidobacteriota; class Terriglobia; order Bryobacterales; family Bryobacteraceae; genus Palsa-89. The sequence goes on along the minus strand of CAVZOD010000023.1, from coordinate 489,734 downwards.
AAACGAAAATGCAGTCGGCAACCTGGTGCTGCACCTCTGCGGGAATGTTCGCCAATGGATCGGTTCGGGCGTCGGTGGCTCGGGGGACCATCGGCAGCGCGATTCGGAATTTGATGCGCGCGGCGGCAAGACGCCCGCGGAATTGTCGGAGCTTCTGAAGACGACGGTCGCCCAAGCGGCCGGCATCGTCCGCGCAGTACCCGCCAGCCGATTGACCGACCGCATTCTGCCGCAAGGCTACGACGTCACGGTGCTGGAAGCGATCGCGCATGTGGTGGAGCACTTTTCACATCACACCGGGCAGGTCATTCTTCTGACCAAAATGCTCACCGGCGACGACCTGGGCTTCTACCAGCATCTTCGCGGCACAGGCCGGGCGGTCAGCGAGCGCCTGCCGTAACCAATGCGGTCCTGGGTTCAATGGAAAACCAGGATCAAGGAAGCTCTTGCACGCCGCGGGTATGTGGTCTTCCACGCACTCGGCCGCACTCCGCGGGACGGACTCTTCACCTTCCACAACGATCACTTTTCGACATGATCGCGCGTTCCAGGAAGCCTATGCGCGCGGAGTGAAGGCGGGGAATGGAGTGGATCCTCGGTTCGAGTGGCGCGTGCACGTCGCGTTTTGGGCCGCTGCGGCCAGTTTGCGGGTTCCGGGCGACTTCGTGGAATGCGGAGTGAATGCCGGGGTCATGAGTTCAGCGATCATGCACCGGTTGCATTGGAACTCCGTGGGCCGGCGTTTTCATCTCATCGATACGTTTGCCGGTCCGGTATTGGAACAATACTCGTCAAACGAAATCGGGTGTGGCCGGCTCGCGGTAGCCAAAGCTGCGCTGGATGCCGGTGCGTATGTCACCGATCTCGCGCGGGTACGCTCGAACTTCTCGGAATGGCCCAGTGCCGTGGTTGTCCCGGGATCGGTTCCCGAGGTCTTGCCTTCATTAGATATCGGCGCCGTAGCATTCCTGCACATCGACATGAATTGCGCGTATCCCGAACGGGCGGCGCTGGAGTTCTTTTGGGAGCGCCTGTCGCCCGGCGCCATCGTACTGCTGGACGATTATGCATACGCGGGTCACGATGCTCAGATGCGCGCCATGGATGAGGCGGCGCAGATCCTACGGGCGGAAATTCTGTCGTTGCCCACCGGCCAAGGGCTCATCATCAAGGGAGCGCCTTTGCGTCGTGCCTAGTCGATCCGTCCATACACATATGCCATATATGTATGGCAAGATTAGATGTATGAAGAAGACGCTCAATATCGATGGAAAGCTTTTCCTGGAAGCGAAGGCGGCTTGCGGCGCCGCCACCGACACCGAAACTGTGCGTTTGGGCCTGGAGGCTCTGGTGCGCCACGCCGCTTACCAGCGTTTGAGAGCTCTTCTTGGAACAGAACCCAAGGCGCATGACGTGCCGAGGCGGCGTGAGAAGCCGTCCACGAAACGCAGAGTAGCCTGATGGTCCTGCCCTATGGTCCTGGCTGATACCTCTGTCTGGATCCGCTCTCTCGCCAACCGTCCGCCGTTCGTCGCGGGGCTGGACCGGCTGCTGAGTCTCGATGAGGTGGTCGGGCACGAGTTGGTCTATGGCGAACTACTCATCGGGGATCGAGGCGGCCGTAAGAAGCTCCTGGCCGCCTACCAACAGATGCTGCAAGCAAACACCGTTCCCCACCAGGATGTTGTCGCGTTCGTCAACGCCCGGAATTTACACGGCCGTGGCGTCGGCTGGATTGATATTCATCTCTTGGCCTCCGCGATTGCTGGAGGATTGAAGCTCTGGACTGCCGATCCGCGCTTGTCACTCCTCGCCGATGAGTTTGGAGTCAACTATTCGTGATCCCGCGTCCTCTTTCAACTGGACGCCGGACAACTTCAATCGGCTGGCTTCATTCATCAAGAACAGCAGCTTATGCGCGGCGGCCGCGTAGCTCAGGCCTTCGGCGCGAATGTTCGAGATGCAGTTGCGCTCGGCGTCCGCCCGGCCGGCGCGCGGCTGCCAGGTGAGATAAGCGCCCAGGCTATCGGGAGAACTCAGGCCGGGACGCTCGCCGATGAGAACCACGGTCATTCGTGCTCCCAGCAACTCGCCAATTTCATCGCCGATGGCAACGCGCGCTTGTTGGACAATGGCGACCGGCGCGACGCGCCAGTCCAGTTCGCCGAGCAAAAGATCTAGCAGCGGCACTGCATGGCGATGAACGGCGAGCGAGGATAGCCCGTCCGCGATTACGAACGCCGCGTCATACTCCGCGCGCAGCAGAACCAATCGCGCGCGTGAGTCATCGCTTAAACGCCGGCCCAGGTCGGGACGTTTTAAATACTCGTCGCGATCGCGTGCCGCGCTCGACAAACTGATCGAGCCAATCCCTTTTTGCTTGAGCTCCGCCGCCAGCGAATGCGCGGCCAGCGGCAAGTGGACCGCATCGCGCGCTCTGGCGTGCGCTAGCTGGAACTCAAGCAGCGCACGCGTAGGAAGGCTCGCGCCGGCGCGGCCCAATTCCACGCGAGCCGGCGTGAAATCCCGCAGGCGTGTCATGCATTCAGTATGGCTGAGAACTCTTTTTCTTGTTTTCGTTCTTGTCCAAAACCCGCAGATTGTCGGTCACGGAAAAGACGTTGGGCACCGTATTGGCGCGAGTGCGGATGAGCGTGTTGTCGAACTGATTGTCCACCACGCCTTCCAGCGTGACATGGCCGTTGTCGACAATGATATGAATCGACGGCAATGCCTGATAGCCGTAGCGCATTCCAATGCTGGACGCGCCGTAAATGGCTCGCGCCTCAGCCCGGCGGATTTGCCAGTCCAAGGGAGACAACGGCAGAAGCTTGATATTGTCGATTACCTGCGTAACTCCCGGAACCTTTTTAACAGCGTGTTCCGCATCGGACTTTATATCCCACGGAGGCTCGGGCGGACAGGCGCCCTCCAAGGTGACAACGCTTCCGTCCACGCGGAAAGCGAGGTCGTCGAAGATGCTGTAGTACGGCAACGTCAAGAGCTTGTGACGGATCTGTTTGGCCAGTTGGGATTCGTTATCCGGCCCGGGCATAAAAGCGTCATTATGGTCCTTGGTGGGATTGTTGTTCGCGGCGATCCCCGAGGTTACAAACAAGGCCGCGACAATTGCTGGTCCGATTATTTTTCGCATAGTCCTCTTCCCCTACAAATGAGATGCGCGCCGCGGTGCATCGTTACAGGGATTGACATCACAACACAACAGGGCAGTCCAACGGCCGCAGATGGACACGGATAAAGCAGTTGCTCTGAATCCGTGTTCATCTATGTTTATCTGTGGCCTGTTGCATCCTTCAGCATCCCGCCAGCAGCAACCCGGCCATGCGTGGCAGCTCCTGGCGCGCCTGATCGAACCAGGCTTCGAATTCGGGCGCGGGCCGCAGCCCGAACAAGCTGCGCAGATACAGCGCATCGTGAAACGAGGTGCTCTGGTAGTTGAGCATCACGTCGTCGGCGCCCGGCACGCCCATGATGTAGTTGACGCCCGCCGCGCCCAGCATCGTCAGCAGCGCATCCATATCGTCCTGATCGGCTTCGGCGTGGTTGGTGTAGCAGATGTCGCAGCCCATCGGAAGGCCCAGCAATTTGCCGCAGAAATGATCTTCCAATCGCGCGCGCAGAATCTGCTTGCCGTTGTACAGATACTCCGGTCCGATGAATCCCACCACGGTGTTCACCAGCAGCGGTTGAAAATGCCGCGCCAGTCCGTAAGCGCGCGCCTCGCACGTTTGCTGATCCACTCCGTGATGCGCGTTGGCCGATAGCGCGCTGCCTTGCCCGGTTTCGAAATACATCACGTTATCGCCGACTGTGCCGCGGCGCAGTTCCAGCGCCTGCTCGCGCGCTTCGCGGAGCATCGCGATATTCACGCCGAACGATGCGTTGGCGGCTTCGGTGCCGGCGATGGATTGAAACACCAGATCCACCGGAGCGCCGCGCCGCATCGCGTCCATCATTGTAGTGACATGCGCCAGCACGCAGCTTTGTGTTGGGATTCGATACAACTGGCGCACGCGGTCCAGCAGACGCAGCAGCGTTTCCATGCTCTCCAAATTGTCGGACACTGGATTGATTCCGATCACCGCGTCGCCGCTGCCGTAAAGCAGTCCGTCGATGATGCTCGCGGCGATGCCCTTGGGATCGTCGGTGGGATGATTGGGTTGCAGGCGCGTGGAGAGCCGCCCGGCCAGTCCCAGCGTATTGCGGAACCGCGTGACTACGCGAATCTTGGCCGCTACCGTGACCAGATCCTGAAGCCGCATGATTTTGGAAACGGCCGCGGCCATTTCGGGCGTAAGACCGGGCGCCAGCGCAGCCAAAATCTCGCCAGTGGCATGTTCGCTCAGCAGCCAGTCGCGAAAATCGCCCACCGTAAGATGGGCCACGGGTGCAAATGCCGCCCGGTCGTGTTGGTCGAGAATCAGTCGTGTAACTTCATCCGATTCATAGGGGACCACGGACTCGCTCAGGAAAGTCTTTAGGGGGATATCACTCAGGGCTATCTGGGCGGCCACGCGTTCTTCCGCGCTGCGGGCCGAAATCCCAGCCAAATCATCGCCAGACCGCGCGGGCGAAGCCTTGGCCAGCAGGGTCTTCAAGTCGTCAAAGTGATAGACAGCATTGCCGATCGTGCTCTGGTAGCTGGTTGAGTAATCGGTCACGGCCAGTTCATCCAGTGTAGACCGGATTGGCCGGAAGATTGCTCCATTCGAAATCCGAGATCAGAAACTCGGATGAAATGCCGCCCCTGGTTCGTCTTAGATCCCGTGAAGGGTTTCGTGACGAACCGGCCGGCGGCGCTATACTAATAGTTTCAGGAGCGGATATGAATACGTACTGGAAATTCGGCGCTATCGTGGCTGTGATCATTGGTGCGCTGGTGTGGCTCGCGATGGGCGGAACCACCGAAAGCAAGACGTACTACAAGGAAATCAAGGAAGTGAAGCAGATGGGCGATCAGGCCCAGAGCGAGAAACTGCGCGTAAACGGGTATGTGCAACAGGGCTCCATCGTGCGCAACGGCGCCTCGGTGAGTTTTGTCCTCCATCAGACGCCCGGTATGCTCCAGAAGGACCCAGTGCGGCTCGCGGTGGTGTACACCGGGATCGATCCGCTTCCCGACACATTTAAAGACAACGCGCAGGCTCTAGCCGACGGAAGATTAGGTCAGGACGGCGTTTTTCATGCCAGCAAAGTGCAGGCGAAATGCGCATCCAAGTACGAAGCCAAGCCCCAAATGAAGACGGACGCGAAGCCTGCCGTAACACAGGTCAGAACTCAAGCCTCCAGCTAGTTCTGCTCGCGCTCCGGTCCGCGTAAACCCGGCGGCTCAGGCCGCCAGGAGGACTGAACAAGCTCGCAATGGAAAATATCGGCGCTCTCTCGATTCTGCTCGCCTTCTGCTTTGCCGTGTATGCCGTGGTTGCCTCGGTCATCGGCAGGCTCAAGAAGAACTCCTTCCTCACTGTCAGCGGACAACGCGCGGTCTACTCGGTTTGGCTCTTGCTTACCGTCGCGGCCGGGCTGCTCATCTATTCCCTCCTCACCGGTGATTTCCGCCTGGCGTATGTAGCGGCGCACACCGATACGTCCATGTCGAAGATCTACAAGTTCACGGCATGGTGGGGCGGACAGCAGGGCTCGCTGCTGTTGTGGTCGTGGCTGCTGGCCACCTACTCGGCCATCGTGGTCTTCATGAACCGGCGCAAGTTCCGCGACATGATGCCGTGGGTGACCTCGGTTCTGATGGCCACCGAAACGTTCTTCCTGAGCTTGATCGCATTTGTACTCAGCCCGTTCGCAGTGCTCCAAGCCGGCCGCGGCAACATCGTGGAGGGCGTGGGTCAGGGTTTGAATCCGTTGCTGCAGTATTGGACCATGGTGATCCATCCGCCCATGCTGTACCTGGGCTACGTGGGATTCACGGTGCCGTTCGCGTTTGCGATGGGTTCGCTGATCACCAAGCAGCCGGGCGACGCCTGGATTCACACTACGCGGCGCTGGACCATCGTGACGTGGCTGTTCCAAAGCGCCGGCATCCTGTTGGGACAAGGCTGGGCGTACGCCGTGCTCGGTTGGGGCGGCTACTGGGCCTGGGATCCGGTGGAGAATGCATCGCTGCTGCCCTGGATCACCGCCACCGCGTTCCTGCATTCGGTAATGATGCAGGAGAAGAAGGGCATGATGAAGGTGTGGAACATGGTCCTGATCTCGGGGACCTTCTTCCTGTGCATCTTCGGAACGTTCCTGACGCGCTCGGGCGTGGTCAGCTCCGTGCATGCCTTCGCGCAATCGCCCATCGGCAAATACTTCGTGATCTTCCTGGCCATCGGCATCGCGGCCACGGTGATTTTGATCCTGGAGCGCCTGAAATATCTCAAGAGTGAAGCGCGCCTGGAAAGCGTGATATCGCGCGAATCCAGCTTCATGTTCAACAACCTGATCCTGGTGGCCAGCTGCTTTGCAGTGCTGTGGGGCACCATGTTCCCGGTGATTTCCGAAGCCTTGACCGGCGAGAAGATCAGCGTGGATGCGCCGTTCTTCGATCGCATTAATGTCCCAATTGGTCTGGCGCTGATTTTCCTCACGGGCATTGGACCGTTGATCGCCTGGCGCAGGAGCTCGCTCGAAAGCCTGAAGCGCGCGTTCTTTATCCCCACTGTTGCGGGCGTGGTGCTGATGGCGGTGCTGGCCGGTTTCGGCGTCTGGGAGCATCCCTACGCGCTGGTGTCCTTCGGATTGTGCATGTTCGTGACCGCCACCATCGCCATCGAGTTCTGGAAGGGCGCTTCGGCCATTCGCGCTAAGAACGGCATCGGGTTCATCCCCGCCGCCATCCAGTTAACCCACCGCAACACGCGGCGCTACGGCGGATACCTGGTTCACATGGGCATCGTGTTCATGTTCATCGGCTATACCGGCGCGGCGTTCAATCGGGACATCACCAAAGAAGTGCCTCCGGGCGGCAATTTCGAGCTTGGCCACTACAATCTGCACATCGCGAATATCGAGCAGGGCGAAAACGATACCTACGCCTGGCAAAGGCTGACGGTGGATGCCTCGCGCAACGGCAGCCCGCTCGGACAACTCTTTCCGGAACGGCGCCTGTACAAAGCCAGCCAGCAGCCGACGTCGGAAGTTTCCATTCGCCGGCGGCTGAACGAAGATTTGTACATCAATTTCGCGGGTCTTTCGGCCGACAACCGGCGCGCCGTCATTCAGGCCTATGTCTTCCCGCTGGTCTCGTGGATCTGGCTCGGATTTTGGGTGCTCGCGTTCGGCACCATCGTCTGCCTGATTCCCAATAAAGTTCGTTTGTCTTATGCCCGGACGCAAGTAGTAGGAGTTGCTGAGAAACATGCGACGGTTGAAAATTAGCAGGCTGGCGCTCAGCCTGCTGGCTCTCGGTTTATTTGCCGGCGGATGCTTCGCCCAGTCGGCGGAGGAGCTGGAAAGTCCGGCGGTGAATCGCATCGCCGACCGGTTGAATTGCCAGTGCGGCTGCAAGACCAACATGGCTTGCCGGATGGATCCGTATCCTTGTCGCATGTGCTGGGAGAACAAGAAAAAGATCCTTAAGATGGAGAAGGCCGGGATGTCGGATCAAGCCATTCTGGCCAGCTTCGCGAGCGAAATGGGGCCGGATGTGGTGGTGGTTCCGCCTGGCATCCTAGGCTCGCTTTCGTTTTATACCGCCGCGGCTCTCGGTCTGCTCCTGGTCGTGTTTGTGATCCGTAAGTATCGCCGCAAGGAAATCGCGGTTGCCGCAGCCGGCCCGCCGCCGCACGATCCGCTTTTGGATCGCTATCACGATCAAATCGAGAAGGAAGTGGAAAAGCTCGATTGATGGTCCTTTCCGCAGCCGTTGTCCTCGTAGTGGGGACCCTTCTGTTTACGCTCTTCGTGCGTTCGCAAGATATTCCCGAGGCACCCCCACTTTCGCCCACCGCGCATCTGGAAGAGCGCAAGGCGCAGATCTACGAAAACCTGCGCGATCTGCAGTTTGAGTTTCGCCTGGGCAAATTGTCCGACGCCGATTACCAGAAGACCAAAGTCGATTTGCAGGGTGAACTGGCTAGAGTGCTGGCGGAGATTGATGCCGTGCAGCCTCCAGCGGTTGTTCGGGCCAAGGCCGCAAAGGTCGCCGCTGAAACTGCGGTCAAGGTATCCGACAAATGTCCCCACTGTGGCGCCAAGTTTCCCCAGCCTTTGAAATTTTGCGGGGAATGTGGAAAGGCGATGGCCTGATGCGTCTGGCACTTTGCTTATTGCTCGGGATCGCGCCCGCGTTTGCGGCCGTTGACGGCGTCATCATGAATGGCGCCACAGGCCAGCCGCAGCCCAACACCGTGGTCAACCTGATCCAGCCCACGCAGGCTGGAATGCAGAACCTCGGCAGCACCAAGAGCGACGCGCAAGGCAAATTCAGTTTCGACAACAGCGATCAATCCGGACCTCGCCTGATTCAAGCGGTTTTCGACGGCGTGGAATACAACAAAATGATCCCGCCCGGCATGCCGTCCACCGGCGTTCAAATTCCGGTGTTTCCAGCCACCAAAAAAGCCGGCACGGCCAAAGAGATGCAGCACTTCATCGTGCTTCAGCCGGGCGACAAGGAAATGACCGTGAATGAGGGGCTGCTGTACGTCGGCGATCCCAACCTCACTTACTACGACCCGGTGAACGGCTCGGTCCGCTTCTATGTTCCTCCGGAAGCGAAGAACCTGACCAGCGTCACCGTGAATCCCGCGGGTGGAATGCCAATCCAGCGGCCGATTTTCAAGACCAAAGAGCCCAACATCTATAAAGTGGACTATCCGGTCCGGCCCGGCGAAACGCGCTTCGACCTGAACTACACCGTTCCCACCACCAATCCGATGATCTTCACCGACAAGCTTCTGCACCCCGATGCGGCCTCGAACCTGGTGGTTCCGAACGGCGTGACGGTGAAGAGCGACGACCTGGAACTCGCCGGAACGGAGCCAAAAACCCAAGCCAGCATTTACCGCATCAAGAACGCCAGCTTCAAAGTGGAAGTGGACGGGACGGGACTATTGCAGGAACAATCCGAAGGCTCCAGCGACGACAACGGCCAGCCGCAAGTGGAGGAAGTGAAGCCGCGCATCTACGAAAGCATGTATTGGATTTTAGGAATTGCTTTCGCGATTCTGGGCCTGGGATCGGTGCTGCTGGCGAGAAATAACGCGAAGTAGTTGTTCAAAATCCCCCGGTGTGGGCTGGCGGCGCGGCCGGTTCAAGATTTCAGAGTCGTTGCCTGGGAGCGGATGAGATGGCGGGCGAGGTCCGCCGCGAAACATATCCCGGATCGCCGGCCCAAGCTTCCCTCCGCCAAAGAGCAGAATAGCCAGTACAAGAACAATGATGAGTTCCGGTAAACCTATTCCGTGGGTCTGCATGCCGGCCTGACTATCTAGGTTTGGTATCGAACATCACCATCTCTTTGCCATCCGGCAGCGTGCAGTGCAGGAACGTCCCGCCCATTTTCCCTTCCTTCAAAGGATAGATGGTGATGGTTACTTTATCGCCCGGATTCAACGTGTGCTTGCTCCAGCCGCGCCGCCCCAGAAAGTTCGGACTCATGCCTTCGATGCCCCAGGTATCCACGCCGCCCTTGTCGTTCGGAACGTCGATCCAGGTCCAGGTGTGCGGATTGGTCCACTGAAAATCCTTGATGGTCCCGGTGAGGGTCACCTGGTGCGTCATGTCGAACATGTCGAAAGAATGATGCGCCCACGCGGGCGCTGCGGCGAATAAGAGTGCCAGGCCCGCTGCCGCAAGACTTGTCCGGATAAAGTTGATTCTCATGGTTGTCTCGTTTTTACTGTTTTGGAACTGTGAGATTGATTCCCGATTTGCCCGACGCGTCCACGGAGTTGCGATTATTCTGCTGGCAAATATATTCAGCCAGCGTCCAATCGGGATGGCGCGCGTAGGTGACGGTCCTGGTGAACGGCTTCGCCAGCGCTTCCGGATCGTCGATGGTAGTGGTGATGTCGAGCGTCTTGGGATCTTTCAGATGGAAGCGCTCTACGATGTGCATCTTGTCGCTGTGCCGCGTCCCCATGTTCATTCCGAGCGGCGTATCCGCGGTAAAGCCGACTGAATCCACCACCAGGGTGTCGCCGTCCCAATGCCCAATGGAGTTGCCATTGAACGTGAGATCGGGATCGGTCGGATGAGGGCGGCCATCGGTGTAAATGTGCCGAACCTGCATGTACGCTTCGGCGATCACGGTAACCATGCCCGGCGTGTACAGGATCTCGATGGGGTAAGGCTGGCTCATGATCCCCGGCATTCCAGGCGGCACGCAATTGGCCTGCGGCGAATCGTGCGGCGGATTGGCCTGGAAGTCCTTGAGCATCGCTTCGTATTTCGGCGTAAGCACCACAGGCTCCGGCCTGGGGCCTCCGCGCCGGCCACCGAACGTCATCTCCCAGACTCCGTTCATGTCTGGCAACTGCGCGATGGCGGCCCACGTACCGCCCGGGAGTTTGCTCGCATCGGCAGCGGAGCAGGGAAGGGCTGCGAACGCGATCAAACCGAGGCCCAATACCGCTGAACCGAGGGAGGGAAGAAGTTGAGCGCGCCTATGCATCGTAAGATTTTCCTTCAAAACCGATACTACTACATACCGTTGTTCAGGGTTGGCGCCGATGCCGGCCGGGTGCGCGACGTAGAAGTGGGAATCATGCCGCCCGTCGCGCCTCCCAGTAGTCCTCAAACCGGCCGTTGAGATGGCAGCATCGGAGGGAGACGATGGCGTTGGCACCCCGAACCGTCCAGAACATGCCGGACTGTTTGAGCCGGGAGCCGATCACGGTTTTACAGCCGGCCTCGATTACACCCGAGCCGACAAAGAGGTGCTCGCGTCGAAACTTGGGATAGCGCATGCGCGCCACGTTCCTGTCAAAGTAGTCAGCCTCGATGCGAATCTTTTCGATCACTTCGGGATTGGTGGAAACGATGGAACGAAGGGCACACACCAGCTTCTCGATTTTTCCTTTGTCGAGTAATCTCCGCTGGTGGAGCTTGATCCAAGCTTTCTGGTTGGCCTCTTGATTGGGGTGCAGCCGGCGCGCCAACTCCCAGAGATGTTGGCGCGCGTGATACAGATCGACAATCTGCACCGCGCCGGGAAAATGTTGCTCGGCAAGATTCCAGATCCATTCGGCCCCATCGCCCATGACCACCTTCTTTTGAGCGCGGCTCCAGCCGCGTTTCCAGGCTTCCAGGTAAATACGCTTTCCAAACTCTTCGGCGGTCTCGATGGCGCCGGCGTAGGTAGTGGAGTCAGAATCGCGGATCGGGTAGCCTTCCTGGTCCCAGTCGGTCTGGGTGAAGACGCATCCCAACTTTACTTCCCGCGTATGGGATGACTGGCCTTCGGTCTTGCCTTGCCGACCCACCGTCTCCTTCTTCACCACTGGTATTCCCGTTCCATCCATTTGCACATACAGGATCGGAACCGATTCGCCCACGACCATCGGCAGATTCAACTGCACGGCCCGCTGGATCTCCTCCTGCTCGTCTGCTGCGATGTGTTCTCCGATAGCTTCAGCCGTCCGCTCCACAGCTTTGGTTGTCACCTCCAGATCGGCGAGGAGCTTCATCTGCTGACGGCCGTGGTCGAAGGGCGACCCTTGGCCCACTACCGCCTGCATGCGACGCACCCCAGGAGAGAGTTCCGTGTTCTCGATATCCAGTTCGACATCAGCGGGGAATTGGCCCGTATGGCAATGGGGGCACAGGTAGTAGGGGCGCGACACTTCCGACTTACCTACCGCAGTGAGGACCGGCTTGGAGCGCAACTCCCGATAACGGGCCTGGTGTCCGCAGGCGCAAGCAATGTTGTGTTGGTCCGCAGTCGGGGTTGGGAACTGCAACAGTTTGGTTAGCACTGCCGCCCCCGCCTGATGCATGGCCGAACGCACGGCCAACTCCAGGGCTTCCAGATCCAAACGCCCCGTCTTGCGGCGGGCACCAAAGGCTACGCGCAACAGTTGCTCTACTTCGCGCGTGACTTCCTTTTGGATCGCTTCGACCGTTTTTTTTCCTGGGCTGACGGCGAGTTCTCCTCCACTGGCCGCAACTCGCAGATCTGTTCATTGACATCCAACAGTTGCTCGCCCAGTTCCCGGAAGCGCTGGCACTCGGCGACCTCGCGCTGCGCTTTGGCCAAACTCGCCGGAGAGGAAAACGTCTCGGTGACGGTTTTGCCCTTCACCTTGCGTGTCAGCCGAAAGTAAGGGCCGTGGCCAAGATCACCGGTCCGATGGCAGTGACAGTTAAGATTTCCACAACGACCACTTGTTCCGGTAATGCAGCCGGACCGCATGTCACCCAACTGGACGATCTGCAATTGAACAGTGGCGCGGCGGCTTTCCAGGTCAGCCAGAGAATCGTGCATAAAGTCTCCTGATAAACCTAGCGTATCACTACGCTCGGTTTCATGCCACCAAAAAAGAAAACTCGCGAATCGTTACGCCCAAGTCGCGCACCCATGCCGGCCTTGCTTCGCGACGGACCAGGTGTGAAAATGGTATCGGGAATCCACTTCGAAATTACTTAAGAAATGGACCAGCAAGAGACGTCTTCCGCAGTCAACACGGCTCCCGGTACGAGCCCGCCGGAGCCGCCCAAGCGCACCATGTTAGCTTCGGTTGGCCACTGGGCGCGGGACCTGATGATCTCCGTGGTGCTGGCCATCTTCGTCATCCTGTTCATCTACCAGCCAGTGAAGGTGGAGGGCACCAGCATGATGCCCACGCTCGACGATCAGGAACGCATCTTCATTAACAAATTTGTCTACCGCTTCCACTTCGGGAATATCGACCGCGGCGACACGGTGGTATTCTGGTTTCCGGGCGACCCCACCAAATCCTACATCAAGCGCGTGATCGGGATGCCGGGCGACCGTGTGGCAGTGGACGACGGCAAGGTGATCGTCAACGGGCAGGCGTTGGTTGAAAATTACGTGCCGCCCGAGTATCGCGATCAGAGTTCCATGCCGGAGCGAACGGTGCCCGAAGAAGAATATTTCGTGCTGGGCGATCATCGCAGCTCGTCCAACGACAGCCGGGCCTGGGGCATGGTCCCGCGCCGCTACATCTACGGCAAGGCCGTATTCATTTACTGGCCGCTCGACAAGATGGGTCTCCTCCACTAACCTCCTTCCGATTGCTCTCCCTGAGTTATTCTGAGTTCAATCGGTTATGAAGAAGGAATCCTTCGATCCCGGCTTAACAACGAAGTTCAGCGGCCAGTTGCGCCGAACCATCAACGAAGACGGCTCCTTTAACGTCAAGCGCACCGGATTGCGGTGGCGCGACGCCAATCCGTATCTCATGCTGATCGATACCACCTGGCCGCGCTTCCTTCTGGTGGTGCTGGCGGGCTTCGTGGCTATCAATGTGGGTTTCGCGTGCCTCTATCTGTTTATCGGCGTCCAAAACCTCAAGGGCCTGGAGTCCGATATGGGCGCGTTTGCGAACGCTTTCTTCTTCAGCGTTCACACCATGACTACGGTTGGGTACGGCAACGTTTATCCCGAAGGCCCCTGGGCCAACCTGGTATCGTCGCTGGAAGCCGCCACCGGCCTAATGGTCTTTGCAATCGCCACCGGACTCCTGTACGGGCGCTTTTCCAAGCCTTCGGCGCGCATCGTTTACAGCAAGAATGCGATCATCGCTCCTTATCAGGACGGAAGCAGTTTGCAGTTTCGCGTCGCCAACGCGCGCAGCAATACGCTGATGAACATGGAGGCGCGCGTTTTACTGATGACCGTGGATGCCAGCGATGGCGAATTGAAGCGGAACTTTATCGATCTTCCGCTGGAGCGCCGCCACATTTATTTCTTCGCACTCACCTGGACCATCGTGCATCCCATCGATGAGAAGAGTCCGTTTTTTGGGAAGAGCCGCGACGATCTGGAGAAACTCGCCGGGGAACTGTTGATTTTGATTCAGGGCTTCGACGACACGTTCAGCCAGGTGGTCCACTCGCGCTATTCGTACCGTCACGACCAGATCGTCTGGGGCGCCAAGTTCAACCCGGCTTTCCGGTTCGATAACAAGGGCGACATGGTCGTCGAAGTGGACCGCATCGACGAACTGAGACTCGTGGGCTGAGGTGGCCATGGAGACGGTGTGTGCCTCCGATCGCGCCGAATGGCGGCACTGGCTTGCGAAAAACGGCGCGCGGTGCCAGGAGATCTGGCTGGTGTTTTACAAAAAGGGCTCGGGCAAGCAGACCGTCGCCTACGATCATGCGGTGGAAGAAGCGCTGTGCTTCGGCTGGGTGGACGGTCTCAAGAAGAAGCTGGACGAGGAATGCCACGCGTTCCGGTTTACGCCCCGGAAGGCGAAGAGCGCCTGGTCGAAGTCGAATCTTGATCGTGTGGAGCGAATGATCGCGGAGGGCAAGATGACGCCCGCGGGTCTCAAGGTGTACCACGCATCAGATCGCCGCGAAGTTGCGCCGATGCCGGCTGAACTGCCTAAACAACTGGAGGAAAAGTTTCGGAAGCAGCGCGCCGCTTGGGCCAACTACCAGAAATTTCCGCCCGGCTACCGGCGCGTGACGGCAGGATGGGTGGCCAGCGCGAAGAGGGAAGAGACGCGGCTGAAGCGCCTGGAGAAGCTGATCGAGCATTCGGCGCTCAACCTGCGGATCACCTTTATGTAAATCATCGAGTCTATGTAACCAACCAGGGCGCGATTTGTTCCCAGACCTTGGCCGCAATGGCCTCCGGCGTACCGCGCCCGTCGATTAACCGAAAACGCTGAGGCTCCCTCTGCGCCAGTTGGTGATAAGCCTCGCGAACCTTGTGATGAAACTCGACAGCCTGCTCCTCCAGGCGCGTTTCGATACCGCCCCGCGCCAGCGCACGCGCCAGTCCAGTTTCGGTGTCGATATCGATGCATAGCGTCAAATCCGGAACCAGGCCCTTACCAGCGATACGGTCCAGCTCCAGAACTGTGCCGGTGCCTAATCCACGGCCCGCGCCTTGATAGGCGATGGAAGAATCCGTGAAGCGGTCCGAGATCACGATTTTCCCTTGAGCCAGAGCAGGCAAGATCCATTGCTCGACATTTTGCGCGCGCGCGGCGAACATCAGCAGCAGTTCGGCGGTCGGCGTCAATTCCTGGTTGGCAGGATCAAGCAGAATACGCCGGATCTTTTGTCCGATGGGCGTGCCGCCGGGTTCCGCGCTTTCGAGCACCGCGCGCCCCTCGCCGCGTAGCCGTTCGGCCAGCATGCGAGCCTGCGTGCTTTTGCCGCTGCCGTCGGGCCCTTCAAAAGTTATGAAGAGTCCCCGATCAGTCGTAGACATAGTGCAGGACCTTCTTCAGGTCCTCCCACGCTTCCTTCTTGGCATTTTGATTGTAGGGCCGCAGCAGGTAGGAAGGATGATAGGTAACCATCACCTGAATGTCCCGCCAGGTGTGCCATTTTCCGCGCAGCCGCATGACGCCGTCTTTGGTGTTGAGCACAGCCTTGGCCGCCGTGGATCCGAGCAGGCAGATCGCTTTCGGTTTGATGGTCTGAAGCTGGCGGTACAGGAACTGGCCGCAGATTTCCATCTCGTCCGGCTGCGGCGTGCGATTCTCCGGCGGCCGGCACTTCACCACGTTGCAGATATAGACGTCGGAGCGCTTGATCGGAATGCCTTCCTTGGACGCCGTGCCCTCGATCATTTGCGTGAGCAATTGTCCAGCGCGGCCGACGAATGGGAGCCCTTGCGCGTCTTCATCGGCGCCCGGGCCTTCGCCGACGAACACCAGCCTTGCTTGCTCGTTGCCCGATCCGAAAACGATCTTGTTGCGCGCTTCGTGCAACCGGCAGCGGGTGCAGTCGCCGATGTCGGCGATGATCTTGAGCAGCGAATCCTGCGCCGGTTCGATGGTCGGCAGCACGGGAACCGGGATTGGAGCTTGGGGCTTGGCGATGGGAGGCACTTGCACAGTTGTGGCTGATCGGCGGTAGATTGTTTTGATGCCGAGATCCTGATAGAACTCCAGGCGTTGGCGCAGCTCGTCCTTAGTCATTGAGCGGCGTGATTCATTGAGCGGCGTGCAGGGCCAGGCGAAGCTTCAGCACCTGATCGAAGATACGATCGGCGATCTCGCGCTTGGGCGCGCGGGAAAGACGAATGGTTTCGCCAGTGCTCAGCACCAGCACCACTTCGTTTTCGTCGGCTTCAAAACCGGTGGCTTCCTGATTTACAAGATTGGCGACCACCATGTCGCAGTTCTTCGATGCCAGCTTCTGCCGGGCGCTTTCGATCAGGTTCTGGGTTTCCGCGGCGAATCCGATCAGCAGCCGGTCGCCTTTCTTGCGGCCCAATTCGGCCAGAATGTCGAGCGTTGGATCTAAATCGAGAGACATGCGCATCGCAGTCTTTTTGATTTTATGCCGCGGCACCTGCGCCAGATGATAATCGGCCACGGCCGCCGCTTTCACGATGATGCTGGCTTCGTTCAGGTGCGCGAACACGGCGTCGTGCATTTCGAGTGCAGTGCGCACATGCATCACGCGCACGCCCTTAGGCTCGGCCAGTTGAACCGGGCCCGAGATCAGGATCACTTGCGCGCCGCGATACGCCGCCGCTTCGGCCAGAGCATAACCCATCTTGCCGCTGGAACGGTTGGAAATGAAGCGCACCGGATCCAGCGGCTCCTGCGTGGGACCGGCGGTAATGAGGATAGTTTCGCCTTCCAGATCGCGCGCCAAATTGTTCGAATGCCGGCTGAAGCCGGCCACCACCTCGGCGATTCGTTCCGGCTCGGCCAGGCGACCCGGGCCGGTGGTGCCGCAAGCCAGCAAGCCTTCCTCCGGCTTGACAATGACGTGCCCGCGCTGGCGCAACGCGGCCAGGTTTTCCTGCGTGGCCGGGTGCGTCCACATGTTGTTGTTCATCGCAGGCGCCAGCACCACGCGGCCGGTGAACGCCAGGTACATGGTTGTTAGAAAATCGTCCGCCAGTCCGAGCGCCAGACGCGCCAGCAGATCGGCGGTGGCGGGCGCAATCACCAGGACTTCGTTGTCCTGCGCCACTGCGATATGTTCGATGGCACTCGAAAGCGTGGCTTCCGAACTCGCGGAATCGAACAAATCCGTGATCACTTTGTGCCCGGTGAGGCTCGCGAAGGTGAGCGGAGTGATGAACCGCTGGGCCGCCTCCGTCATCACCACCTGGACGCGCATGCCGCGCTCCATCAGGGCTCTGGCCAGTTCCGCGGATTTGTAAGCGGCGATGCCGCCGCCCACGCCGAGAACCACGTTCATGCTTATTCTTGTGGTACGAGCTCTTCCGGCACCACGCGCAGCGAATCGGTGTACTTCACCAAACCGCGCCGAACTTCCTCCATCGACGTCACCGTCGGCTTCTTCGACGTGGTGGGGAGAAAGGGACGAGCGCCATTCTGCAATTGCCGCGCGCGCTTGGCAGCCACGATGATGAAGCGATACGTGCTCTGCTCGTTGTCATCGGGGATGGAGTACATCGCGTTGTTTCTCATTCTCTCAGCCATGCCGTATTTACCTCTCCTAATGAATCTTGAAACTCTCGAGGATGGGACCCACTTCCTCTTCCATCCGGGCCTTGCGCAACCGCTCGGCTTCGACGATGGTAGCCAGACGCGCCGAAGCTTCCTCAATATCCCGGTTGATCAGAACAAAATCGTATTGCGTATAGTTCTGAACTTCTTCCGCCGCTCCCCGCAACCGGCGCTGGATTACTTCTTCGCTGTCTTGCGACCGCGAGCGAAGCCGCTGCTCCAGAACGTCCCGCGATGGCGGCAGCACAAAAATACTGATGGCCCGCGGAATCGCTACCTTTAATTGTCTCGCACCCTGGACATCGATGTCGAGTACCAGGTCTTTGCCTTGGCGGGTGGCCGATTCGAACGTCTCGCGGTTCGTGCCGTAGTAATTGCCGAAAACTTCGGCATATTCCAGGAACTCGCCGCGCGCCAACCGATCCTCGAAGTCCTTGCGGGTGATGAAGATATAGTCGACGCCCGGAGTCTCGCTGGGGCGCGGCGAGCGCGTGGTATAGGAGATGGAAAACTCCAGGTTCGGGACCGTTTTGAGCAGCCGGTGAACCAGCGTTGACTTGCCCGAGCCGGAGGGCGCGGAGATGATGAAAACCGTGGTCATTCCAGATTCAGCGCCTGTTCGCGGATCTTTTCGATCGCTGCTTTGGACGCCAGCGCCAGCTCCGTAATGCGGAGCCCCAGGTCGCCGAGACCACTGGTTTTGGACAGGACGGTGTTGGTCTCGCGGTTCAGCTCTTGCAGCAGAAAGTCGAGCCGCTTGCCCACTTCTCCGCCGGAATCGACGATCTCATCCAACTGCCGGGAGTGAATCTGGAGGCGCGAAATCTCCTCGCCGATATCGCCGCGGTCGGCTGCGAGCGCGGCTTCCTGCGCCAAACGCTGCGGATCGATCATGGTATTGCCGAGCAGCTCCTGCAGCTTCTCAATCAGCCGTTTCTGGAAAGCGGGGATAGCTCCGGCACGAATACGCTGCATTTCCTCGGACCCGCTACGAATAGTTGCGTTCTGATCGCGAATGAAGGCGGCCAATTCCGCGCCCTCGCGCTCACGAAACTGGTTTAGCATACCCACCGCTTCGTCGAGCGCCGCCAGGATGGCTGTTTCGGCGGCGGCATCCGAAGTCACTTGGTCGGAAGCGCCCAGGATTCCCGGCAGCAACAGAATTCGATTCAGATCCGGCTGCGCATCCATGCCTTCTTCCGCTGCCGCTTGGCGAAATGCCGCCAGGTAGGAACGAAACAGCGGCAGATTGAGACTGCCCGAGCCGCCATTGGCCGGGTGCAGCAGGGAACAGCGCACGTCCACATGCCCGCGGATGACCGAACGTTTCAGTGCGGCCCGCATGACATGCTCAATCGAATCCAGCTCCGCGCCCAAATGGAAATGCAGATCCAGGCCGCGATGGTTGACGCTCTTCAGGCTGACCGTGATGTCGCCATGTTCGGTGGTTTTCTGGACGCGGGCGAACCCGGTCATGCTCCGGATAGGCGCGCTCATTGTTTTTGCGGTTGGGGCTCTTGCGGCTGGGGTTTTCGCATTCAGGGATTCACCAGGGGATCGGACAGGAATTGCAGCTCGTGGAGCCGCTGGTAGATACCGCCATGGTTGATCAGTTCTTCGTGCGTTCCCACTTCAGAGATGCGGCCCCGGTCGACCACCACGATTTTGTCCGCCCGCCGGATGGTGGAGAGCCGATGCGCAATCACGATCACGGTGCGGTTGCTCATCAGTGTCTGCAGCGCTTTCTGCACCAGTATCTCCGATTCGGTATCCAGGTGCGACGTGGCTTCATCCAGGATCAGGATGGGGGCGTTCTTGAGCAGCGCGCGGGCGATGGCCAGCCGCTGCCGCTGTCCCCCGCTCAGCTTAATGCCGCGCTCTCCGATGATAGTGTTGTAGCCTTCATTCATCCGCTCGATGAACTCGTCGGCTAGTGCATTCCGGGCGGCTTCGCGCACCTCTTCATCCCTGGCCTTGGGCCGGCCGTAGCGGATGTTGTTGGCCACCGTATCATTGAAGAGAAAAGTCTCCTGCGCAACGATGCCGATCAAGCTGCGCAGGGAAGCGATCTGGAGATCGCGCACGTCTTTGCCGTCGATGCGAACCGCGCCCCCAGTGGCCTCGTAGAAGCGCGGAACCAGGTTGGCGAGAGTAGTTTTTCCGGCGCCGCTCGGACCCACCAGCGCCACCACTTCGCCGGCACGCACCTCCAGGCGTACCCCCCGCACGGCAAATCCGTTGGGGGCGTTTTGATAATGGAAATCGACATTGTCCAGCAAAATCGCTTGCTGGAACTTTCCCAGCTTCGCCGCGTTCGGTTTCTCCACGATCTGCTGGCCGCGATCCAGGTATTCGAATACCTTTTGCGACGCGCCCAGCGCCTGCTGGAAAATGTTGTGAATGCCGGTGAGCCGCTTCACGGGCTCATACAGCATCAGCAGCGCGATGACGAAGCTAGTGAACTCGCCGGCCGTCAAAGCGCCGCTCTTGATTTGGATGCGCGCGTAGCTGAGCAGGCCGACGATGGTGAAAGCGCCGAAGCATTCGATGAGCGGGGAAGATAGCGCCTGCTGTGCGATGTAGCGCAGGCTGCTGGATTTGAAACGCGCAGCCGCCAGGGCGAAGCGGTTGGACTCGACATCTTCGGCTCCAAACGATTTCACCACCTGGTGCCCGCTGATGGTTTCCTGCAGAATCTGGTTCAGGTCGGCTGCCTCATCCTGCGCCCGGCGAGTGGTGCGGCGGATGCGCCGCCCGATGCGCATGGTGGGCACCAGCACGAACGGCAGCAGCGTCAGGCTGACCAGGGCGAGCCGCCAATCCTTTTGGATGACCACGCACAACAGAAAGAGGACAGTGAAGGTCTGGCGCATCCAGTCGGCCAGCATGTGCGAAGTGGCCACCTGGATCTTTTCGATATCGTTCATGATGGACGACATCACGCGGCCGGTGGAGTTGGATTCGAAAAAATGGGCGTCCTGCCGGAGTACTTTATCGAAAACTGTCTGGCGCAAATCGGTGACGGCCGAGATGCCCACGTAGTTGATGAAATAGTTCCCGAAGTAATCGCAGGTGCCTTTGATGAGGAAAGTGGCGACGATCGCCACGGCCACCATGGTCCAGACGTTGTGAATCGCGGCAGGCAGAAAATCCTGCAGATAAACGTTGTGCCGAAACAGCGGGATGGTGAAGAGCAGAACCGGCGAATCCGGCGAATCCGGCTTGAGCACGCGATCGAACACGGGGCCGACCAGAATGGCCGTGAAGCCTTGCGCCGCTCCCACCAGCGCCAGCAGAATCACCGAGAGCAATAAGGGCGCCAGATAAGGCCGGACGTAGCGGAGCAGGCGCCTGAGCTCGTTCATACCGGTTGGCGAGCCAGCGTCTCGACGGCTCCCAGCACTTGGGAAATTTCGATCGAGTGGATTCCGTTGGCGCTCGAAAGCACTGCGTTCTCGGTGCGCCAGGGCCGCCAGTTGTCCAGGTCCGACGATCCGAACAACACCACCACCGGGCGGCCGAATGCGGCGGCCATATGGGCGGGTCCGCTGTCGTTTCCGATGAACAGCGCCGCGCCCGCGAGTAACGATTTTACTTCTTCGAGCGGAGCGCCTGGCAGGCAGGTATGTTCACCGAAAGCCGATAGATCCTCGCCTGGGCCCGCGGCGAACAGCGGTTCGATCCCCAGATCCTCATTCAGGTATTTCGCGACAGCGAGGAAATTTTCCGCCTGCCAGGTTTTGCCGGGCTCCGATGCGAACGGATGCAGCACCGCGTAGGGACGCGGGCGGGAGTGGGGCTCGGCGAACAATCGGGCGCGCGGAATCTCGGTCTGCGGCACGCCCAGATAAAACATGGCTGAAGCGAGATGTTCGGCGGTATGAACCTTGCGATCCACGCCCAAAATCTCCTGAGCCCGCGGAATCTTCACGTTGTACATCGGCTGGAAACGAAAGTGGCCGAACCCGGCGCGCAGGCCCGACGCGGCCGCCAGCATCAAACGCACGCTGGTGGCTCCGCCGTGCACGTTGAGCGCGAGCTGCGGGCGAAACCGGGACACGCTGCTGGCGTTGGGCGCCAGGATCTGATCGACATCCGGATTTCCGGCGAACACCGCCCGGAAGCGATCCTCCACCACCACGGCGATTTGCAGATCCGGCCGCGCTTGCTTCAGCAGGTGCAGAGCGGGCGTAGTGAGCACCGAATCGCCCAGCGACCGCAGACGGATGATCGCCACCCGTGCGCCGGGCGGCAAGCGGTCTAGCACATTGGTCATTTCAGCAGGTCAGCTTACTCCTCGACCTTGGCTTCGTCGATCAGCATGACGGGAATGTCGTCCCGAATCGGATACACTCGCTTGCACTGGACGCATTTTAATCCGCTCTGATCCGGCTTCATCTCCAGTTCCGCTTTGTCCAACGGACAGACCAGGATGTCGAGCAAATCCTTACTGATCGGCATGGTTTCGATTCAGTTTAACAAGGTTATGCGATGAAAACATCAACGTCTGACGGACGAGGGCGCCATCGTCCGCAAGATTCTCACCGGTATAATGTTGACGTGACACGCTGCTTCCACCCTGGCGTCTGGTTGTGGGCTTGTTTCGTCTTCGGATTCACGGGCGTGGTTCCACTCGCGGCGCAAGCCCCGGAGGCCAGCCGCCACGTTTGGAAAGTGTACACCAATGTGCGGTTCCAGTACTCCATTTGCTATCCCCAGGATCTGTTGGTTCCGCAAGGAGAAGCGGAGAATTCCGACGGCCAGAAGTTCCTGGCGAAGGACGGCGCGAAGCTTCTTGTTTTCGGACAGAACAACGCTTTGAACGAATCTCTGAAGGCCGCTCTCGAAGACACTGCAACGCGGTTGGCGGGCGCTTCAGGCAAAGTGACCTACAAGGTGGTCAAGCCGGGCTGGTTCGTGGCCTCGGGCCAGAATGGGCCATCCATCTTCTACGCCAAGACGCTGTACGCGCACGACCAGTTCAAGTCGTTTGAGCTTACCTATGATGGCGCTGCGTCCAGTGTGTACCAGCCGGTGGTTGCCAGGCTCGCCAGATGCTTCGAAAATACCTCGCGCTGAGTGGCTGCGCTAGTCGTACTGATACAGATTGTAGGCTTTCATGATTCGTTTCAGCGCGGTGCCGTAATTCGGATCGGTTGCATAGACGCCCGTGAGGGCATCCGCGAACGCATTCGGATCGCTCTCCAGGGTGCGCGCATGAGCATACGGCGACGCGGTGGCGAGCAGACGCCCGTGATCGTCAAAGGCATCGTTGAGCGACGCGAATTTGCGGAATTTCGCCACGATTGTGATGCTTTTCCCGTGGATCACCTCGCGCGTATGGGCCTCCACATAGGGGTCTCCGGCCGTGGCTTTGATACCGAAGGGATTATTGCTTCCGGAGGGCATCGCCCGGCCCCAGTTGCTTTCTAGCGCCCACTGCGCAAGCGTCACGGAGGCGGGGATTTTCCAGGCTTTCTGGGAGGCCTTCGCGGCGGCGATCACATCGGCGGGAAACGTGCCGGAGGCTCCGGTCTGCTTCTTCGGGGGCTGAAGGCCGTTCGTGAGAAAACGCAGCGTGGCGCCATGCGGATCCACTTTGCCATCCGGCGGATTCATATGGAGATCGCGGCGCTGGATCTCCTCAATAGCTCCGATGGTTAATGGGCCGCAGTTGCCGTCGACGTCGATGGGGCGCAGCGGAATCGGCAAATGGACGTTGATCAACTGCTGGACCACCGATACGTCGTTCGGCAGATTTCGGCCGCCCCGGCCGACGGAATTAGAAATACGAAGCCCGCTCGTTGCCGCCATGGCGCCCTCCTTTCAGCCATACTCTAGCATGGCCCTAGCGCCGTGGCGCACGCACCCTTGCGTGCCGCGTTCACAATCGTGTGAACGCCCGCCCCTCACACGTTTGAGAACGTGCGCCACGCAGACTGGGTCCCGGGGCTTAGAACGTGAAACGAGCCTGCAGATCGATCCGGCGATTCAGGCCGCTCTGGGCGAAGGCGCCAAAGCCGCCCGCCAGGCTGTTCGATTCATCAAACAGGGGCGAGGTGATGATGCCGTTGATGGGACCGGGATTGACGTGATTGAACAGATTGCGAGCTTGCAAAGATATGGTCAGGTTGTAGCGCTGGCCGCTGGAACCGCCGTTCAGCCCGCGGAAGAACCCGCCGGGTCCGCCGCCGCCCGGACCTCCGCCAAACCCGCCGCCGCCCGGACCGCCACGCGGTCCTCCTCCTCCGCCGCCAAACCCGCGGCCGCCGCCATCGGGAGGTCCGCCGCCCTGGTTGTTGCGGGCTGACCCCTCCCGCGATCCACCAAAACCGAACGTTTTCGCGAGGCGGAAGTTGAGGCTGACGCTGCCGGGGCTCCGGCCAAAGTTGCGGGGCAGGATCGCCTCGCCAGGCGTGGGATTCGGGTTCAGCCAGCCATACGGCGTCCGCACCGCGCCGGGCGTGGAAGGACACGACGTAACCGCGAGGGTGCAACCGGATACGATGCCGGGCCGCTCGTTGAATAGCGTGTCGCCGTAGGGATCGAAACCGCCGGTGATGTTAAATGGAGCACCGGAATTTGCGGTAAAAAAGGGCGCCGCCATGATTCCCCACCAGGTGCTGATGGTACCGCCCACAAACACGCGATTGCGCTGGTCGAGCGAGGAGGGTGCGTACTCGCCTTCCATACTGTAAGGGTTGGAAGGCAGTGTGCCGACGCCGTCCGTATTGCTATAAGCGCGGCCATACATATAGAACCCGTTCAGCGAAATTCTTTTGTTCAATTGCGAGCGGACGTTGGTGATTAACTGCCACTGGTTGTACAAGCCGGAGGACTGCATCAGCAGCACCGGATCGGTCAGATATTGACCGTAGAGCGGATAAACGCCCGTTCCGGGCCCCGTATAGGTACCCAACAGAGGCGCATTGATATCCGCCGACCGCAGTTCGTGCAAGCCGTGCGAGTTTACGTAGGATTCCGATATGGTAGTGTTCTTCGGCAACTGGCGTTCCACCGTAAACGCTTCCTGCAGGATATAGGGCGCGTGCAACTGCGAATCCAGCAGTTGGATGGTCTGAGGAGACGCGCTCGGCAACAGCAGGCCGGGAGGAACGCCGATCACGTTGGGCAGGAACGGGATCGGATTGGCGGCGCTCTGCGTGATCACGTACTGTTGCTGCAAAATGCCGTTGTAGCGGTCCGCGGTTTCGATGTCTTGTTCGCTGACGCGGTCGTAAAAAATTCCAAAGCCGCCGCGAAAGACGGTGGAGGGGCGGGGATTACTTTTGCTCTGGCCCGGCGCCCAGGCGAATCCGATGCGCGGTGCCCAATCGTGCCAGTCGTGAATGTCGGTCTGCGTTTCGAAGCGCAGGCCCAGGCTCAGTGTCAGGTTCGGTCTCATGCGCCAGTCGTCGCCAACGAAAGCGCCGACGTCCACCATGTTGACGTTCACCAGGGGACTGCCGCGGTTGATCGTGAATTGCGCCGGACCGCCCCCGAGCTGCTGAATCTGTGCCGCGGTGTAATTCAAGCTCTGCAAGGCCAGCGTGCGCTGGTAAACGTCAATGGATTGGAGCGTTTCGCAGGCTGAGGGATCGGGATTAGCCTCCTCGCACTGCACTCCCGGCGCCACTGGTTGGTAGTTCGCATCCAGAATGGGCGCGTAGGCGCCATTGAAGCTGTATGTTCCGCCGAAGTTTTGCCCCGAAAAGTTGTTGATGGTTACCGCGCGAGTACGAACGCCGAACTTCCAGGTGTGCGCTCCGCCGGAAATGGTGGTGTAATTCTGCAGCTCGTAATGATTTTCGGTGTCAATCGAATTTCCCAATTGAGCGCCACCGCCATTGAACGCACCCCCGACAACCAGTGCCGGGCAGATCGCTATTCTCCGTCTCGCCAACATTGGTGTGATACAGCTGAAAATGCGTCTCGTTGATTACCTTGGTGCTCAGGACCGCGGTCTCGATGATTTGGAACGTGTGGTCCGTGCTCAATTCGTGGAAAGCACGCGACAACAGGCTGAGATTGCCGGCGCCCTGATCCTGCAGATCGTTGCGCGTGTAACCGTAGCGGAACGTGAGCGTGTTGTTCTGGCTGAGCTGGTAATCGATACGCGGGCTGATTCGCAAACGGTTTTGCGGAGCTTCGAAGACGCTGTTGAAGGGCGAAACAAGCAACGTGCTCGGGCTTACGTTGAAGCCGTTGATGATGCTCCCGTTGTTAATGTCGCGGTCCTGAACGTCGAGAAAGAAGGACGCCTTCTTGCCCAGCGCTCCGCTGAGCGATCCGCCGAAATTCTTCTGCAGGAATGGAGCCTTCTGCGCCGCATAGGGATTCCGCGCGTCCCAGATGGCGTCCCCGAAATCCACGTTCACGTTTCCATGCAGCTTGTCGGTGCCGGGTTTGGTCAGAATCTCGATGCGCCCATAGCCGAGCTTGTCATATTCGGGCGAAAAAGGATTCTGGTTGATGCGAATCTCGCGGATGGAATCTTTGCTCGGCAGCGTGCCGCCGGTGAATCCATCGATGTAGATCTGGCCGCCGCTCGGCCCGGCGGAGGGTCCAGCCAGAGCTTGCAAATCGGCTTGCAGATCGTCGGGATCGTCAGACAGCGCCTGCAAATCGGCGCCGCGCAAAACTAACGCACCCGCGTTCTGGGAAGGGTCCACGCTCACCGCCGGTCCGGCGTTTTCCTGGACCGTCACTTCCTGCTTCTCCGCCACCACCTGGACTTGCAGGTTGGCTGTGGCGGCGCCCGATGCGGCCACGTCTACTGTCGCCGGCTGGGCTTGTTTCAAGCCGGGAGCGGAAGCCTGGATCGAGTACTTGCCAGCCGGCACGCCGCTGATGGAGTAGCTGCCGTCGTCGCCGGCGGTTCCCGATTTTACCGGACCGGCCGTGTTGGAAATCGTCACAGTGGCGCCCGGCACCAGCGCGCCGGATTCGTCGGTCACGACGCCGTGCACCACTCCGGCCGATTGAGCGAAGGTCGCCGGCAGGAAAGTCAGTACTAGCAACAGCAGCAGCAATAGGGGTTTCATTTCGTGCCTTTATTAGCGATCCACGTCCAGCAACGCACCGGAACTCATTGGTCCTGTCCGCCGCCACCGCTCAGATCGAGATTCCAAGATCCTAGATTTACTTCTCCGGCGGTGCGCGGCGCGGCTGCCAGAAATGGCTCCACGCCCGCGATAAACGCGAAGGCGGTTACCGAATCGCCAGGACTTTTCGAGCTGGAGACGATGACCGCGTCCCCCTTCTTCAATTCGGCCAGCGAGAGCTGCGGCATTCGTTCCAGGACTTGCTGGAGATCGCCGTTAGCAGCGCCACCCGGGCCGCCGGGGCCGCCACCGAATCCGCCGCGGAACCGGCCCTGTCCGCCGCCAGGCTCGCCTGGGGACGCACCTTCGGGCCTGTTTCCGCCGCCGCCCGGCGCGGCAGCCCCGCCACCTGAGGAGGACGCAGGACGAAGCCGCCGCGCCAGCAGTGTCGCCACCATGGGATCCAGCCGCCGCAGCAAGGTATTTTGATTGGTTCGAACCACCACCGGCTTCTTGGTCTTCAAGTTGGTGATGTGTACCTCGCCCGTGGCCGCGTCCACGGAATCCACCGTACCCGCTATCGTCTCGAAAGCTCCCGTAACCAGCTCTTCAGCTTTCAGACGCGTTCCGTCTTCGTTCTTGTCGCCCAACACGCGCACCGTGTCGCCCGGCTGGATATCGGCAAACGAACTGGCCTTGGCGTCCGCGAACCGCACCGAATCGGGCGAATAACGCCGGAAGGTGGCCGCCGAAGCGTCGATGGTGACCGTCTTGGAATCCCGGCCCCGCGTTGTGATGGTCACTTCCTTGGTTTCCGCATTCAGAGCGGTGACCACGCCGGTCAGCCCGCGCTTCTGCCATTCCTCGCGATCCTTCTCATGCTTCTGGGCCAGATCGCCCTTGGTCATGATGACTACGGTGCGCGCGGGAACCGTTTTGCCGTCTTCGGCGATCGGGCCCCGGGCCAACGCCCGGTCTCCGACGGTCACATCGGAAAACGCGATTTTGGTGGCCTTCTTGAGATCCTTCTCGCCCGGAGGAATGCTAACCAGCGTCGTCTTGTCGCCCACCGTCACGGTGTACGCCGCGCCGTCGTCGCCCTTGAGCTGGATCTGCTTTCCCGCCGCGTCCACTGCGGTGATTTCGCCGATCACCGACTTCAAAGCCGGCGGGGCCTGGGCGCAGCACACCGCGCCGTACAGCACAACAGCAACCAGGCTGACCCGCACTTTCATCATTTAGACTGGGCGAACAAGAACTTACGGCGGTTACTCGTAAAGTGTCAATAAACGTAAAAGCGCCCGTTGTTCAAGCACTTTCGCGCGTCGTCGAACTAGTCCTTGGGACTATTCCGGACTGACCACCAGTTTATCGTCTACTCCGGTGACGCCCTTTACTTTCTTCGCCAGTTTTTCCACTTTTGACTTTAATTTGTCGTTGGTGACCTTGCCTGTAAGCACCACCACACCATTGTGAGCGTCCACCTGAATCGGCTGGCTGCCCACTTCGGAATCGTCGGCGATCTTGACACGGACTTGATCGACAATGACATCGTCGGAGACCGGGGTTTTGTCCTTTTCCGCAAACAGCGGCGTCAGGACCAAAGCGAGCAAAATCGTAAGACCAATGAGTCGCATAGATGAGAGCAATCGCATTAGGAAACCGGACCTTCGTCCGAGTCCAATTCTCCTCCCCGCATGGAGCGCCAGTCAATGGCGCTGAGAAATTCGGGATTTTCGCGCCAATCTTTCTGCACTTTGACAAACAGCTCCAGAAAGACTTTGTGTCCAACCATCTTTTCAATTTCGTAGCGCGCCAGCGTTCCGATTTTCTTGAGAGCCGCGCCGCCTGCTCCGATGATGATGGCCTTTTGCCCATCCCGTTCGACGTAGATGGTGGCTGCAATCCTGGTGATTTTTGGCGATTCTTCCCAGCGGTCGATCAGCACGGCCACCGAGTGCGGCACCTCCTGGCGCGTCTGGCGAAGGATTTGTTCCCGGATCAGTTCGCCGGCCAGGAATCGCTCAGGCTGATCGGTCAGATGATCGGCCGGAAAGTAGGCCGGCCCTTCTGGAAGCCGCGAGACGATGGCCTCGCGCACCCGATCCAGGCCTTCGCCCGTGGTGGCCGACACCGGGAGATATTCGTCGAATTCACGGATTGCCTTGTATTGCTCGATGAACGGCAGCAGTTTCCGCTTGTCCTGCACCTTGTCAATCTTATTGACCAGCAGCAGGACCGGCGCAGACAAATCCTTCAGCACGGAGACCGCTTCGGCGTCTTCCGTGGAGAAGGGAAGCGACGCGTCGGCCACATACAGCAAGACGTCGCGATCGGCCAGTGCCGCCCGTACTGTCTCCATCATGCGCTTGTTGAACAGCGTGGTGGATTTGTGAATTCCAGGCGTGTCCATGAAAACGATTTGAGCGCCAGGCAGATTCACCACGCCCTGAATCGTGGTGCGCGTGGTCTGCGGCTTCTCGGAAACAATGGCCAGCTTTTCGCCGATTAGCGCGTTCAAAAGCGTCGATTTTCCCGCGTTGGGACGGCCGATCAGCGAAGCGAATCCGGAGTGGAACGAACTCATGAATGCGTCTCGGGCACGGTTTCGTGCGCCACTTTCGAGACTCGCACCTGCTCCACCTTCAGCTCGTCTCCGGCCAGCACCTCCAGCCGGATGCCATCCCGTTCGATCACCTCGCCGATATGCGGCACGTGCCCCAGCCATTCCGTCACCAGGCCTCCAATGGTAGTGGATTCGGTTTCTTCGGGCGGCCGGAATTCCAGCAGATCGTGCAGACGGTCCAGGTCCACGCTGCCCGACACCACGAAACTGCCGTCCGGCTGCTTCAACACGTCGCGCTCGGGCTCATGCTCGTCGTGAATCTCGCCCAGGATTTCTTCCACCATGTCTTCCATGGTCGCAAGCCCGGCCGTGTTGCCGTACTCGTCGATCACGATGGCCATATGCGCGCCGTCCTGCTGCATCTCGCGCAGCAGATCGTTTACCGGCTTGGTCTCGGGAACAAAGCGGATGGGGCGCGTCAGTTCTTTGACGCAGCGTCCTTGGCGGTCCGCTTCATCCAGCTCGAACATGTCGCGCACGTGCACGAAACCGATGATGTTATCGATCGTGCCCTCATACACCGGGACACGAGAGTATTGCTCGTGAATCACCAGCTCGCGCAAGTCCTCCAGCGACCGGTTGGCTTCAATAGCTACAACCTTGGGACGCGGCGTCATTACTTCGCGGACCGTCTTGTCTCCGAAAGCTACTACGGACTCGATCAGCTTGCGGTCGTCTTTCTCGATGATGCCTTCTTCTTCACCGGCCGAGATGAGCGCCTCGATGTCGCCCGATGGGCCGGGTCCTTCTTCGTGCGTGCTGGCGGGCTCGGAGAGTTCCACCAGCGATTGGAAGAAGCCCAGAATCGCGGTCAGCGGCCGGACCAGCAGCGCGCACAAGCGCAGAATGGGCGCCAGCGGCAGCAGCCAGCGCCCGCTGGTTTTGCGGTACAGCACCTGCGCCAGAACGTAAGTGGAAACCAGCATGGTGAGCCAGGCAAACAGAGCTGCTTCAAACAGGTTCTCCCAGGGCTGGGTAGAATCGTCCGCGCGCGTCGCGAGAAAACAAACTCCCAGCAGCACCACCAGCGTGTGCTTGATGAGCGAAAACGCCAGCACGCCTTCGTCGCCCTTCACGCCGATGCGATCCTCCAGGGTCTCTTTGAAGAATTGCAGAGCCGGCAGATCGCGCGAACGCAGCCTCAAGGATTCGGTGTAGAGGGTCTGAACCACGGTGATCAGACACAGCAGCACCGCCCACATCACGGTAGCGCCCACGGCGAACCAGGTCATGATCGCACTCGCTCAATCAAGCCGCGCGGCAATCCGAAAGCGGCGCGCCATTTGTTTTCGGCGCGCGCCATCTGCCCCCTATCCTTTTCATGATCCATCCCGAGCAGATGCAGGACGCCATGCAGCATCAGAATCTCGATCTCGGTGCCGACGGCGTGGCCGTACTCCGCCGCCTGGCGCTGGGCGTGCTCAAACGAGATCGCGATGTCGCCTAGGAAACCAAGGCTCTGCCTCGATGGAAATGACAGCACGTCGGTGGCGTAATCTTTCTTGCGAAACTCGCGATTCAGCCGCCGCAGCTCCGGATCGCTCGTAATCAGGCTGGCAAACGGCCGCCCGCCGGTCACTTCCGTTTCCAGGCGCTTGGCGAAAGCGCGCGCCAGCCGTCTGGAAAGTCCCGGCGTGGCGGAATGGAATAGCAGAGTAGTCTGCTCAGCAGGCATGGCCGAATCTTAGACCAGTGGGATCTCGCGGTTTTCCGCGGGTGCGGCGGGCAGCGGTTGGCCGGCGGCCGGAGGCGCGGCTTCGGCCGCGGGATCAGTCAGCTTCAACGCCAGCTGCCGGCCGCCCATGGCTTCCTGATGCCGCTCGTAAGCTCTTACGATCTTTTGCACCAGGGCGTGGCGAACGACATCGCGTTCGTCGAAATAGACAAAGCTGATTCCTTCGATGCCGCGCAGCACTTCCACCGCGTCGTTCAGCCCGCAGCGTTTGCCGGAAGGCAGATCGATCTGCGTGAGGTCGCCCGTCACCACCATTTTCGAGTTGAAGCCCTGGCGCGTCAGCACCATCTTCATCTGCTCGGCGGTGCTGTTCTGCGCTTCGTCCAGGATGATAAAGCTGTCGTTCAAGGTGCGGCCGCGCATGAAAGCGATGGGCGCCACTTCGATTACCGCGCG
This sequence comes from Bryobacterales bacterium, assembly GCA_963776805.1. Lineage (GTDB taxonomy): Bacteria > Acidobacteriota > Terriglobia > Bryobacterales > Bryobacteraceae > Palsa-89. Next base: position 458,333 of record CAVZOD010000023.1, on the reverse strand, counting down.
CTCCAGCAGCTTCTCCACTTTGTCGGAATCCAGCATGTCGTACAGCGCGTCGTAGAGTGGGCGCAGATAGGGATCCACTTTTTCCTGCAGGTTGCCGGGCAAAAATCCCAGGCGCTCGCCGGCTTCCACCGCCGGCCGCGTCAGCACGATGCGCGCCACGCGCTTGTTCAGCAGCGCGGAAACAGCCATGGCTACGGCAAGATACGTTTTCCCGGTGCCCGCCGGCCCCACGCCGAACACCAGATCGTTGCGCTCGATGGCATCCACGTAGCGGCGCTGGTTGACGGTCTTGGGCGCCAGCGTCTTCTTTCCGAAATTGCGCTGCCGCCCGCTGTGAACCAGGCTGCGGAGGGTGACCTCGGGATCCGCCGTAACCACACGCAGGTAGCTGTTCAGATCGCCATTGGGGAAGGTCTGGCCTTCTTTCACCAGACTGACATAATCCTCCAGAATGCTGGCGGCGCGAATCACGTCGGGCTCGGCGCCCTCGATATCCAGCGAATCGTTCATCAGGCTGGCCGTGACGTTCAGGCCGTTTTCGAGCACACGGATATTTTCGTCGCGGGTGCCAAACAAAGACTCAATGCCGCGGGTGATCTGAACGCTAAGTTTCATTCCTGGAGATTCATTCCAACCTGGAGATTCATTCCAAAAAGATAATTTGGCTTAGTTGCATGTGGCAACGACAAGATGGGCCCGGGTGCGATGAGAGCAGGGATCGGCGCTAGCGGGAATTTTCATCCGCGATCGCGGAGGAAAAGCAAACATCTAGAGAAATTATACCAGAGACGGGAGGGGGTGGTCGTGGCGGCTTTCATGCCTTGTCGGCGCAAAGTGATAATGTCCTATTTGCGCAAAGTAGAAATGTCCTATTGACAACCTCCAGGCTGGGGAGGTGCGAGAAGGACAACTACTGATGACGCAAGCCGAGCGGGACCGGCTGGTGGCCCTGAAAAAGGCCAAAAAGAAATTGATCACGCAGAAGCAGGCCGCCGAGGAACTGGGCATCACCGAACGGCATGTACGGCGTCTGCTGCGAGCGCTGAAGCGGCGCGGTGATCAGGCTGTGGTACATGCGTTGCGAGGGCTACGGTCCAATCGCAAGATTCCTGTGGAGACCGAACAGGAGGCAGTGGCCATCTTGAAGAGGCCGGTATATCGGGGGTTTGGACCGACGCTGGGATCGGAATACCTGGCCAAGAAACACGGCATCGAGGTCAGCCGGGAGACGGTGCGGCAGTGGATGATCCAGGCCAGGCTGTGGCGAGCCCGCCAGCAGCGTGTTGAGAAAATCCACGAATGGCGTCCACGTCGCGGCCGGTTTGGCGAACTGGTGCAGTGGGACACCAGTGATCACAAGTGGCTGGAAGGACGCGGAGAAGAGATTTTACTGATCAACATGATCGACGATGCTACCGGCCGCTGGTTCGCGCGCTTTGTGGCCAGCGACTCGACGGTGGAAAACATGAACCTGCTGGAGAGCTACGTGAAAAAGTACGGACGGCCGCTGGCATTTTATACCGACAAGGCGAGCTTGTTTCAGACCGCGGAGAAACGCAAACGCGATGAGCCCGGAGTGGAGAAGGACGCGGTAGAGATGCCGCCGACGCAGATTGGGCGGGCATTGCGAGAGCTATCCATCGCCTGGATCGCAGCGCACAGTCCGCAGGCCAAAGGGCGAGTGGAACGTGGATTTTTGACCGCTCAGGACCGGTTAGTGAAAGGAATGCGAGTCGCTGGAGTCACCACCTTGGAGCAAGCCAATCACTATCTGGAAAGTGAGTTTCTGCCCTGGGTCAACACCACGTTAGCAGTGGTGCCGGCCAGTGCGGACGATGCCCACCGGCCGCTGGAAAAGCAGCACGATCTGGCTGCGATTCTCAGCCATGTGGAAAGCCGGCGCGTGAACAACGACTACACCATCCAGTTGGACACCAAGCTCTACCAGATCGCACGCCACAACATTCGCACCGGATTACGAGGCGCCACCATCCGGGTTGAGAAGCGGCGGGACGGCGAGGTGGCAATTCGATTCCGCGATCGCTATCTAAGTGTTTCTATCTGCGAGCAACGTCCCAAGCTTGCACCACCCAAGCCGCTCGGCAAGGCACGGCGTGCGCTGAAACCCAGCCAGGCCAGTGAGTGGTGTAAAAACTTTGATCTGAAAAAGTCGCCCAAAATCTGGCAGGCCTCAGAAGGTTCCGGCGCCAAGCCGGAGTCGCTATGAAAACCTGCACCAACGCAATTGGAAGGCCGGGCAAAATCGGCCCGGCAGCTTCGCGCTTTCCCTATTCAAGGCCTCCGCTCCGAGACTCCACCCAAGTAATGGGCCTGTCAAAATCCAAAGCAAAACCCTCGGAGGGTACCCCGCAGGGCCCCGTTGACCGAGGGTTTGCCGCCGATTACTTCGGAGCCAGCCCCGTCGCATCGGCCTTGAATCTTCCCCAGGAGCGCGACTCCCCAGAGAATCGAAATCAGACTACCATGCAATCTCCACCAGCTCGGTCAAAACCGGACATTTCTACTTTGCAGGGAATAGGACATTTCTACTTTGCGTTGACAGGCGGCTTTCATGCCTGGGCCCCGCCCCTATTCCGTTGGTCTGAACTGCGCAGTCCCATTTGGCCCCCGAAAACGGTGTGGAACAATATCGTTATGAAGCGGCCGTTCTCCGCTACCGTTTGGCGCGAAGGAAACTGGTACGTTTCTCAGTGCCTCGATGTCGATATCGCCAGCCAAGGTGAAACCGAGGAAGAGGCTCTCGCCAATCTGAAAGAAGCGTTGGAGCTTCACTTCGAGGAGCCGCGAGCTACGCGGCCTCCAAAGGTTCGCACCATCGAGGTTGAGGTTGGAGCGGTTTAGGACATGGGATGAGTCTAAGATTCTTGATGTTTTCGCTAATTGGGGCTCTGCTCTGCTCCGCCCATCCTCTCGGCGTCATAAGTCCGAACGAGGCGGAGGATCTCGTTCGAGCGGCCCTGCCCTCCTTAGCGTTAAAACCGTCCGAGATCTCCATTGCTCGCGGGTCGGATGCGTACGGTTTTTACTTCTTTTCTGCCTACGGACCGCGCAATCCAGCGGGAAGCTCAACGATCGGGAGTTTTCTTGTCGATCCCAAAACAGGAGACGTATTTGACGGAATTGTGTGCAAAGAGTATAAGGCGCGAATTCTAGCGAAGCTTCAGAAATCCATGCGAGAGCGCATTGGACTATCCCACGCCGGTTACCTGAAACTGAAACGGGCAAATCCAATGTGTGATGGACTAAGTAACTAAAGTGACCAACGCGAGATCCATGGCCATCCACGGAACGGCGCCGCAACGTCGGGTCCGCCCAAATGGCAAACTGGAAAGGTCGGCAATGCTCCAGTTGACCTACGTCCCGCGCCCGCCCCTCTCGCAATTCATGCACTTCCTGTGGCTCTACGAAGGCTACACGCAGCCGCACGCCAAGGAACGGGCGCTGCCTACCGGCCAGATGCAGATCGTCATCAACCTGCTCGAAGACAGGTCCTCCATTTACGATCGCGATAACCCCGACCGCTGCCAGACCTTCAGCGGTTCGCTGCTGGCGGGCGCGCATTCCGAATACATCGTCATCGGCACGGCCATGCAAGCCTTCATCATGGGCGTGGCTTTCAAACCGGGAGGCGCGTGTCCGTTCCTGCGCATGCCGGCAGGCGAATTGCGCGACACCAGCGTCTCGCTGGATACGCTGTGGGGCCGGGCCGCGGTGGATCTGCGGGACCAACTGCTGGAAGCGCCAACGCACCAGGCTCGGTTCGAAGTTCTGGAACGAGTCTTAATGGGCGAGCTCACGCGAGGTTTCGAGCCGCACTCGGCTGTCGGATTCGCGCTGCGCCGCTTCCTGGCCGAGCCGCACGTAACCACGATCGCCCAACTGACGGAGCAGATTGGCCTGAGCCCCAAACGCTTCATCCAGGCGTTCCGCGATGAAACCGGATTCACTCCCAAGGTGTTTTGCCGCATCCGCCGCTTTCAGCGCGCGCTCGAACGCATGGAGGACCGCAAGACCGTCGACTGGGCGGCCGTTGCGCTGGATTGCGGCTACTTCGATCAGGCGCACTTCATCCACGATTTTCGCGCCTTCTCTGGGATCAATCCGAGCGCCTACCTGGCGCACCGGACGCCGCACCGCAATCACGTGCCGTTGCCCGATTGATCCGCGGGCGAAGGAAAATTTTTACAATACGGGCCACAGCCTTTTGATACAGAATGGCTGCATGGCAACCAAAGTAAAACCCGTTCCCGAGGGCTACCACACGGTGATCCCATACCTGGTGGTCTCCGGCGTTGGCAAGTTGATCGACTTCGCCAAGCAGGCTTTTGGCGCTACCGAAGTTTTCGTCTCCAAGCTCCCAGACGGATCCGTAATGCACGCCGAGATCAAGATCGGCGATTCCATCGTCATGATGGGCGACGGAGCGCGCGCCGGGAAAAATTTCCCCGGTATGCTGCACTTGTACATGGAAGACGTGGACGCGGTCTACCAGCGCGCCATCCAGGCGGGCGCCAAGTCGCTGCGAGAACCCGCCGACCAGCCCTACGGCGACCGTTCGGGCGGCGTGCAAGACGCGTTCGGCAATCAATGGTGGATCGCCACGCACATCGAAGATGTGACGTCCGAAGAGATGGAGCGCCGAGCGAAAGCGGCCCAGGGATAGCGCCGCGCTCAGAACGTAAACCGGCTGGGATGTTTCACAGCGCCCTGCGCTAACATGAGATATCTCTCATGCCCCCCGGTGCATCCATCGACTGGTTTCCGCTATGGCTCAGCTTACGCGTCGCGGCCATTTCCACCGCCATCGCGCTGGCCGCCGGACTCTGGCTAGCATGGACTCTGGCGAACCGGACCTTCCGCGGAAAAGAAGTTTTGGACGCTGCGGTTACCTTGCCGCTGGTGCTGCCACCCACCGTTCTCGGCTACTATCTTCTGGTCGCGCTGGGCGGCGCCAGCCCAATTGGCCATCTCTATGAATGGCTCTTCGGCGGACCTCTGGTCTTCACCTGGCAAGCCGCTGTGGTGGCATCCCTATTTCATTCCACGCCGCTATTGGTGAAGTCGGCGCGGGCGGCTTTCGAAAGCGTCGATCGATCCTACGAGCGCGCCGGGCGCAATCTGGGAGCAACCGAGCTGCGGCTGTTCTGGCGCGTCACGCTGCCGCTGGTGCGGCGCTCCGTTCTAGCCGCTACCGCGCTGGCCTTCGCCCGGTCGCTGGGCGATTTCGGCGTCACGCTCATGATCGCCGGCGACATTCCGGGCCGCACCCAAACGCTCTCCATCGCGATCTTCGACGCTGTGGAAGGAAGCAACGGCGCCGCCGCCCGCGTGCTGGTCCTGATTGTCTCCGGTATCGCGCTGGTCATCCTGACGCTGGCGAATCGTCTCACACCCAATCCCTTCGGACCGCGCCAGACAGCGTTATGATCCAAGCCCCATGATTCAGGCCCCATGATTCAGGCAAAGATTCGCAAGCAGTACGCCGCCGGGCCGGATTCCGCCGGTTTTTCGCTGGATATCGAATTCCGCGCCGCCGCCGGAGTCACCGTACTGTTTGGATCGAGCGGCGCGGGCAAAACGCTCACGCTCGATTCCATCGCTGGATTCGTGCGCCCCGACCAAGGACGCATCCTGCTGGACGATCAAATCCTGTTCGATGCCGCTTCCGGCGTACATCTGGCGCCGCGCGCGCGCAGGTGTGGCTACGTCTTTCAAAATTACGCGCTGTTTCCGCACATGACACTGCGGCAAAATCTGGAGTTCGCGGTGGAGCGGACGCCGCGCCTGGGACGGCATCGCAAGGTGACCGAGATGCTGGAGAAATTCCGCCTCACTGACGTCGCCGGACGCCGTCCCTACCAGCTTTCCGGCGGACAAAAGCAGCGCTGTTCCATCGCGCGTGCGCTGATTGGTGCGCCGCGCATCCTGTTGCTCGATGAACCCGGGCGCGGCCTGGATGCTCCGCTGCGGGCCGAGTTCTATTCGGTGCTCCGGCAGGTCCGGCAGGAATTTGGAACGCCCATGCTGCTGGTGACGCACGACACCGAAGAATGCTTCGCGTTGGCGGACGAAATGGTGGTGTTGCGGGACGGCCGCGCGGTCCAGAGCGGAACGCCGCGCAAGATTTTCGAGCAGCCGGCCAATGTGGATGTTGCGCGCTTGCTCGGCCTCTACAACATTCTGCCGGTGGAGATCCGCTCGCTCGATCCCAGCCGCAACGCCAGCCGCCTGCGCTATCAGGATTTCGAATTGGCCGGACCCTGCTTTCCCGGCCGCTTGATTGGCGATCAGGTCTGGCTGTTTGTGCGGCCCGATCAGCTCTCGGTGGCCCCTCGCAACGGTCGGCCGGCGTTCAATCAGATCCCGGCCACGCTGCTGCGCACCGTGGAAAAACCCGAGCGCCTGCGGCTGGAATTTTCGGGCGACATCGCGGTTGAAGTGCAGGCGGGCGCGCCTTTCGGTTCCATGGACCAGTGCAGCAACGTGAAGGAGTGGCTTGTGGAATTTCCCAGCGCGGGTCTTCGGATCTTGTGAAGCGCTACTGCATTACCGATTCGCTGGACGTGGCCGCGCGCGCCGCGCAGGACGGTGTGGAGATGATTCAGATCCGCGCGAAAGATCTTTCCGTGCGCGAACTCAGCAATCTGGCGCGATCAGTTCTGCGCGTTGCAGAAACCAGCCGTATTCTGGTAAACACGCGCACCGATGTCGCGCTCGCATGCGGCGCGCATGGTGTTCATCTGCCCGCCGGATCGATGGCCCCGGATCTGATTCGCGGCATCGCGCCGGCTGGTTTTCTGATCGGCGTCTCTTGCCACACTATCGCCGAGCTGCACGCGGCCGAAGCCGAAGGCGCGGACTTCGCGGTCTATGGACCGGTGTTCCCAAGCGTCACTAAATCGCTCACGCCCATCGGCATCGAAGCATTTCGCGAAGCCGCCGCCAGCGTCCATCTGCTGGTCTATGCGCTGGGCGGCATCACCGCCAAGAACGCGCCGCAATGCATCGAAGCGGGCGCAGCCGGGGTCGCAGGCATATCGCTATTCAATTAACATGAGGGTTGTTGCCCTCGCCGCCAGTCTCGTCCGCGGATCAGCGCAAGAAACTTCTCGGCGTTTTCCTGCGCGTGGGCGTCTTCGCGCTCATCGCCGCGCTCGGCTATTATTTCGCCTTTCCGCTCATCATCGCGTTCCTTGGCGCGCCCGTTCTGGTGATTTCCACGCTGGGAACGTTTGCCGCCGCCGCCGTCGCCAACACCATCGCGCTGCGCATCTACGAGCGCGGCAACTTGTCCGACATCGGCCTCGGCTGGACCGTCGCGTCGCGACGCAATCTATCGCTAGGAATGCTGGGCGGCATCGGCGCCGGGCTGGTAGTAGTGGTGCTGCCGTTGATCACTCGGCTGGCCGATTATCAGCCGGTTCCAGACGAAAAACTCCGCTGGCCGTCACTGCTCTTCGTGTCCATCCTGTTGCTTTTCGGCGCCGTGGGCGAGGAAATGCTATTTCGCGGCTACGGTTTTCAAGTTCTGGTGCGCGGCATCGGCGCATTTGCGACTATCCTCCCGGTCGCCGTGCTCTTCGGCCTGGCCCACTCGCAAAACTTGAATTTCGGCCCGCTCGCGCTCTTTAACACCATTCTGTGGGGCGTAGTGCTCGGCTATGCCTACCTTCGCAGCGGCGACCTGTGGCTGCCCATCGGCCTGCACTTCGGCTGGAACTGGGCCCTCCCCCTGCTAGGCGCGAATCTCAGCGGGTTTACAATGGATGTCACGGGGTACGCGATGCACTGGAGAACCGGCCTTTTGAATGCGAGGATCGGCGGACTCTTGAGTGGAGGCGCGTACGGCCCGGAAGGCGGCCTGCTCACCACCGCTGTGGCCATCGGTTTGTTCTTCTACGTTCTGAAGGCCCCGATCCTGCATCAGGAAACGAGCCGGCAGGAGGACACATGATTCGTAAGCGTCTCGCCAATCATATTCTTGTGCCGTCCGCGGCGGTTCTTCTGTTGTCCGCTCTTGCGCCGCCCGCAGCGCAGGCCCAGAAGCTTACCGAAGACGACCGTGTGGAGATCCTGCGCGGCCTGCTGTCCGAGTACGCCACCGTGAAGGCCTATCTTCCGCGCTCCAGGAAGCCGCTTCCGTTTTTCGCCAGCGGACAATGGGACAAACAGTACTGGGCGCAGGTGGGCCAGCAGTTAGGGCCGGCCGCGCGGGTGGGCGATCTGGTCCAGATTACGCACGTGGATATCGATAACAACCAAATCGTGTTCGAAATCAACAACGGCATGAAGGGAGCCAAGGGTAGCTGGAAAAATCACGTGCAGATCGGCATGGGCCCCACCATGTCGCCCATTAATCAGCAGCAGAACTCCAACGCACCCAGCGGCACCTCTATCGCGCTCTTGTTCGGCGAACCGGTTCCTGAACTGAAAGCGGACGACATTAAGAAGATCATGGCGCCGGTTCTCGACTTCGACAAGGAATCTGCCACCGGCAACTACGTCGAAAACCTTCCGGAGCCGGTTAAGACCGCCATCAAGGCAAACAAAGTGATCCTGGGCATGACTCGCGATCAGGTGATCCTCGCCATCGGCAAGCCCCGCCAGAAGGAACGCAACGTCACCGAAGATGGCACCGAGACCGAGGACTGGATCTATGGCGATCCTCCCGGTAAGATTACTTTTGTGACCTTCACAGGTTCCAAGGTGACCAGGGTCAAGGATGACTACGCCGATATCGGCGGGTCTACGGCGCCGCCCCTGGTGGCCAAGTAGCATCGCAAAATAGCAAAATAGGAATGGCCACGTAAAGCCTTTACAGTCGCGCCCCGCCGGGGTGTGCGGCCAATAATACAAACCCAACGAAATTCCCTGGAGGGACATGTCCATCAAAGTAGGTATCAACGGTTTTGGCCGCATCGGCCGCAACGTGGTGCGTGCAGGTCTGCATCATCCGAATATCGAATTTGTAGCCGCCAACGATCTTACCGACACCAAAACGCTGGCGCATCTTCTGAAGTACGATTCCATCCTCGGCCCGCTGCACGAAGAGGTGAAGGCTGGCGATGATTCCATCTGCGTCGGTGGAAAAACTATCAAGATTTTCGCCGTAAAGGACCCGGCGGCGCTCGATTGGACTTCCCTGGGCGCGCAGATTGTCGTGGAATCCACCGGCAAATTCACCGACAAGAAGGACGCGGCCAAGCACCTGCAAGGCACCGTGAAGAAGGTCATCATCTCGGCGCCCGCCAAGGACGAAGACATCACCATCGTTCTGGGAGTCAATGAGAACGCCTACGATCCGGCCAAGCACAATGTCATCTCCAATGCCTCCTGCACCACCAATTGCCTGGCGCCGGTGGTGAAGGTGCTGCACGAAACCTTCGGCATCCAGAAGGGTTCGATGACCACCATTCACAGCTACACCAACGACCAGAACGTGCTCGATTTTCCGCACAAGGATCTGCGCCGCGCGCGCGCCGCCGCGTTGAATATGATCCCCACTACCACCGGGGCCGCCAAAGCGATCGCGCTGGTGATGCCGGAGCTAAAGGGCAAGCTCGACGGTTACGCCATGCGCGTTCCCACGCCCGATGTTTCGGTGGTGGATCTGGTGGTGCTGACGTCCAAGGACACCACCGCCCAGGAAGTGAACAAAGCGCTGGAAGACGCGGCCAACGGCCCGCTCAAAGGCATCCTGGCCTATACCGAAGACCCCGTGGTCTCCACCGACATGTTGCACAACCCCAATAGCTCCATCGTCGACGCCGGCATGACCAAGGTGCTGGACGGAAATCTGGTTCACGTCATTTCCTGGTACGACAACGAGTGGGGCTATTCCATGCGAGTGGTGGACCTGATCGATTTTCTCGGCAAGAAGGGCCTATAGCCTGGTTCACTGCGTGGCCTTCCTGACCACCCACGTGGTCATCGAGCGCTGGTTCTGCACCACCGTAGTCTTCAATGGATCGGCCAACTGTCCGCCCAGGTTTTTCGTAAGCGCCATCAGCAGTGCTTCATCGACTAGATAGCGCTCCGAACCATCCGGCAACAGGAATCGGCCCTCCGCCACTTGCTTCACTTGGCTCTCGATCCCGATCGACGATGCCAGCCGGCAGAAGAATAGTCCGCCCGGCTTCAGCACCCGCCACGACCCGCGCAGCATAGCCTGAAAATGATCGTCGCCGCGCGCGAAATGCAGAACCGCGCTGCTCAGAACCACGTCTGCAAAAGCGTCCGGGAAGGACATCGCTTCAACCGGCTCCGCGCGAAAGTTGTCCGCCGGAAGATTTGGCGCGAGCGATTGAGCCAACTGACGCACGGCATCAACCGCGCGCGAATCTGCGTCCGCGCCGAAGATTTCGTAACCCTCCCGAAGCAAATAGACCAGATTGCGCCCATGGCCGCAGCCCGCGTCGAAGATACGCATCCCGGGCGCGATGCGTCCGCGAAGCAGTTGATCGAACAAGTAAATGTCGATCTGTCCGAATTGCTGTGGAAGGTCAGGCATGGCAGTGTTTCGATCATACGAGATACCCTGAGGCCCGAATGCAGCGCACACTTTATATCGTGGTGGAGCACTTCAAGAACAAGGACGCGGTACCCGTCTATCGCCGTTTTCAGGATCGCGGCCGCATGGCTCCCGATGGCTTGGCCTGCGTATCCAGCTGGGAGGACGATAAATTCGAGCGATGCTATCAGTTGATGGAAACCGGCGACCGGCGGCTGCTCGATGAATGGATCGCGAACTGGAGCGCCCTGGCCGATTTCGAGGTGCATGTGGTAGTCCCCTCGCCGGACGCGGCCGAGAAGATCGCACCCCGGCTATAGCCTCGCGATTTTCGGTTGCAGGTAGCAGGAAAACGCGCCTCAATATTCGGCACACCGGTGCCCGCCAGCGGCAGGTGATGCTGCAGCCGTCACCGTTAGCCCGAACGATCCATCATTCATACCGCAGCGCTGCCGGTAACTGCGCAGGAGAGTATCCGCATGCGCCGTCCTCCTGAACTGCCAAGCGTTTATAAAGCCCAGTCGTTATTGAGCAATGACGCGTTTGTCCGGGAAAAGTTCCCTCGAGACGATCACATTATCGTTTGGAAGAGGCAGTTCGCATTCTTGGAATCGCAATGAGCAGGCCGCCGCTGATCCCAATCGAACGCTCATGCCCTCGCCCGAAACTGTAATCGTAGCCCGGTTCGAGGAACCATCCAAATCGATGCTTCCCGGACGGCCAGAACATGAAATCCAGCACCGCTTCGCCGCCCAGCGAGTTCATTGTCATGCCGGATTCCTTCGTATGAATCCACTCCGGACCCAATCCGGCCATCAGTTCCGCTTTTTCAGACAGGGTCCACGGCTTTTTGAACAGAAGGTCGGTATCCCATTCCGAAGAGTGGCGGCTGAACAGCCCTGTGGTACCTGCCTCAAGCTCCAGCCAATTCTCGATCGGCGTAACTTCCATAGCGAAGTCGGGGCCGAAGCTCGATCCGCCGCCTTGGAGATTCCAACCGCCGGCTCCGCCCAGTTCGACCACGGCCGCCGGCTCTTCATCTGGTGCCTGCGCGACGAGGTTTCCAGCGAGAAACAAAAACCCAGCGAGCAACAAAAGTAATGTTGCGAGCAACAGCGATTCGGCGACCTTCACTGGATCGGAGTGTAGCAGCAACTTCAATCCGGTGTGATGTCGCGTGAGGTGGGCTTATCGAAAAGATCGCCCCGCGGCCCGTGCTGCTCCGGCTGATCTGGTTGCACCCGCGTGCCCCGAACCCGCGCCGCGGCGCGCGCCCGGACTACGGCGTTCGCCGCCAAAATAGGTTGGATAGACGTCCAGAGGTTCGCCCAGGTTGCCCTGTCCGAAGACAGGCAATCCGTACATTTCCTTGAAATCGGCGATTGCGCCCAAAGTCGGGCCTGGCGCCGAGGCCAATCGCGCCGATCTCAGCGTAGGGGTTGGCGAGGCGGCAAATGCCAGCGAGCTGTCCGGATTGTACGGCGCCTGCTCGGTATCCAGGTTTGAGATAGTGGCGTGCAAGGATTGTTTGGAAACTTCGGTCTGTTGAGCACAGCCGATTGCCGTGAAAATCAAAGCAACCAACAGTGTGTATCTCATACCCTGAGCTTGGATCGGGTTCCCAGACAGATCAATAGCAGCGAAGTACTGGTTGGTGCCCGCCGCCCCGGCCGGCGCAACCCTGAAGGCGTCCCGGCACGTCACATGGGCCCAATAGTACCAGTACTTGCTCCTGCCCCCCGCGTTACGTGGGTACGTTGACAGATTGTAACCGAGTATTCATACTCACCGGTAATGAATCGGCTAGCTGCTTCCGGAGTCGTCCAAATCGATAGCGGAACAAAATCAAAACGCCATTTCGTCGACTGGGCGAATTTCCAAGCCCTGCTCCTGATCTGGGCTCCCGTCGTAGTGGCCGGTCTTTACGCCAAGTGGGCGATGCTCGTTAAGGATGGCTATGTCAAGACCGCCCTTGCGCTGGGACAAAAACTAACACCCAATGCCTCGGACTTGTTCACGGCGACGGAAAAGCTTTCCTTCTTTCAAGCCGACCTTCTGGTATCCATCCTGCTCGTCCCCGCCATCCTGTTGCTGATTTCCCGATGGCGCAGCCGTCTCAACGTTTGGCTGGTGGCTTTGGTCTGCATGGTTTGGATCGCGATTCTGACCATACAGCTCGAAGCCTTCCGCTTGATAGGCAGCTTCCAATCGTTAGACCTGCTCAAGGACGGCCTGCGATGGGGGCTGGAGAACAGCCGGCAGGCGAAAGCCTACATTCTAGGAATTGCAATATTCCGGCTCAGCTCTCTGACCGTAGCTGTATTGATCGCATCCCTGATCGCCTCTCGCAGTGTCGTCCCGCTGATTTGGCGGCGTGTACAAAAAGCTGCCGTCGTTGCCTGGATCATGCTCTTGGGTCTTACGGGACTGTCCTGGCTGCCGTGGATGCCCCGCACTGCTTCGCATGCGAGCGTTTTCCTGGCGGCCATTACCTCGCTCCCCGAGCAAAGCACTGTCAGCCGTTTGGCATCGCTTTCCGAACAGCAATTACAGCTAAGATATCGCCAGCTCACGCACACCCGCGAACGTCTCGCGGCGCCCGCCCAGTGGGGCGCGGCACGCGGTTATGACGTCGTTTTTTTCGTGCTCGAAACCACTCCGGAACTCTGCGTCTCTTTCCAAGGCCCGATGGAGTCTCTGCCGAATATGGCCAGCCTGCGCCAGCACGCCTGGGTCGCGTCGCAACACTACACCACCTACCCAGTCACCGCGCGAGCTTTGTTCTCCATCCTGACTTCCATGTACCCGTCCGACAGTTCCAAGGACACGGTGCGCCTGCGGGACCGCGTCAATGGCGGCATGGTCCGAGCCCTCAATTCGGCGGGGTATGAGACCGCCGTTTACGGATCCAGCTCGTCCATCGCTCCCTGGGCCAGGGATGTTTTCGGGAACTTGGGTTTCAGCCGAATCCATGCCGCTGACGACGGCCCCGGCAGCCATTCCTGGGCTCTGCTAGGGATTCACGGCCCCGTCGATCCCGACGCGGACCAGCAGAGCTTCGTCGTCAATCAACAGCGGCTCGACCTCCGGGCGCTGGATGACATGAAGACCGACCTGGCGTCCTGGATCCAGAACAACCAGCGCTACGCCGCCATTTATCTTCCGCAAATCAGCCACGGACCCTGGGGAGACATTCGCAGCGGAGGCCAGGAGCGGGCGCCCTTGGCCCGCTGTCAGGCGCTGGGCGAACTGCAAGACAAATGGCTGGGCGATCTGGTAAATTTCTTGCGCGAGCGCGGGCGGCTTTCGCGGACCTTGATTGTCGTTACTGGCGATCACGGCGTGCGGAATTCCGTCGAAGATCCCGCGTTTGCCGCCGGCGTGGTGGACGATTATACGTTTCGAGTGCCGTTCCTGTTATACGCGCCCGGTGTGCTCAATCAAGCTACCACGCTTCCGTGGGTCACGTCGCACATAGACATCCAGCCCTCCATATTGGATCTCTTGGGGATTTCTCGGGACACCGGACGGGAACAGGGCAGCCCTCTTTGGGAGCAGGCACTTTCGGAACGCACTACGTTTTACCTCGGCAACCTCTTCTTCGGTGTCGACGGTTACCATTCAAAAGGCAAGTTCTACTCCTGGAATCGCCCGTTGGACGTCACCTATGAGAACGATAAAATGCGCTTCGATTCGCGCAACGCAGTTCCGAGTACAACCAGACGCCACGATGAAATTACGGAGCCAATTCGAACCTTGGATGAAATGCGGGCAGCCTGGCTCTTGGCAATGAGGCAATGACGCAGCATGCACCGGCCGGTCCCGCCGCCATCACAACACGTGCCGAGCTACTTTTTCAACAAACCCAACAACTTAACTCTTCCCACACCGAAGGCCCTTCCGCACTCCACATATAATGTCCATGGAATTCTAACTCCAGCCTCCGCCGAAACTGTCTCCTGACTCTTCTCCCGAAAAGCAAAAATGCGTCGCCAAACACAAAAACACCCCTGATGCGTCCTGCCCAACCGGAATTCGCAGTGGGTTCGATTTTTAAAAAAAATGTCGCCGCACCGCGACTGCTCACCCCCCCTTTCGTCCCAGTTGCCTTGGTCCTCACTTCCAGTCCGTCTGGGTGGTTTCAAGCGCGCTCTGGAACAGCGACTGCACGTCCGACAATGTGCCGGGATCTCCTTTCGCCAGTCCGCCCGTAACGGAATCTCGCTTGGCCAGAACGGTTTGAAAAAACTTTTGCCGATTCGGATCGGCCGCCTCGCCAGCCATGGTGCGGACGCGGTTGAAGAACCTGGTGGAATAATCGCTCGCCAGCCCATAATTCTTCTGGCTGGTCTGCAGATAAACATATCCGATAAGCAGATCCAGCTCGTCTCCTTGCAATTTGGCTTGCTGCGAAGCAAGCTCCTGGCGGGCCGAGTTGAGTTGGCTCTCCAAACCTCTCGACTTCAAGTACTCAGGGATGAACCCGAGCAGGAACGCCGCCACAACCAGCGATCCCACTATGATCACAACTGTCTTTCGGTTCATGCGATTCTCCGATTTTGGGCAATCCGTTGACTCGGCGGATGCCGCAATTCTTATTCTTTCGTTTTGCCGGGGGATTGTCCAACGTCGTGCATCAAGCTGTCGTGCATCCAGCGCCGGGGAGCGTGGCGAGCTGCTGGCGTTCGGGCCCAAGTAGCCGTTCGTCGTGCCTTGAGTCGGCTACCATCGGAATGGACAACGAATTGTCCGTATGACGATGTTCAGCGAAAGCGTGACATCCGAGCCGGCGTCCCGTCCGCCCTCGAGCAAACTGCGCTGGGTGTTTCTCACCATCTGCGGAGCGCTCCTCGCGATCCTGTCGGTCTCCGGCCTCCTGGCGTTCCATTATTTACGCCAAATGTACGCCCGGGAGCTGGCCATCACGCAAGCCTTGGAGGAGCGCGCACAGATGCTTTCCGGCCTCTCGCTCTCTATCCAACGCTACAACCAGGACGTTCAGAAGTTCGTCACCGCGGCCCAGGCGGAAGGGGAGCGGCCCTCCCATCAGCAACTCGATCAGCTCACTTTGGAGATCGAATCGGATTTGAAAAGTTATCCCGCGGAACGCGATTCCGCCGAATCCTCGCTCTTGGATGGTTTGCGCGAAGTGTTTTCGCAGCAGCGCACCTTTTACATCTCCGTTCTCGGAAGCGAGCCAGACCAGCGCCGGAGTCAGGCGCAGAGCTTAATGGCCGAACATATCGTTCCACTCCAGCAGGAGATTCTGGACTGGTCGGCAAAGCTTCGCACCTGGAATGACGAGCGGCTCACCCATGTCGATCAGACTCTGGTCACCGAATTCTCGGGCGCAAACGCAAGTCTCACGCGCGCCTTGGCGATCGGTTTTGGCAGCGGCTTTCTGCTGGTTTTGGCGGGCACGGCGTACATCGTGCGGCTGGAGCGTCAGACCCAGGGCAGGTACGCTCAGCTGGCTCAAAGCCGCCTCGAGTTGCAGCAGCTTTCCTCCCGCCTGGTGGATGCTCAGGAGACCGAGCGGCGCTCCATCTCGCGCGAACTTCACGACGAAGTAGGACAAGCGTTGGGAGCCCTGCTGGTGGATTTGGGTCGCTTGTCAGCGGCTCTCTCGAACGATCGACCGGAGGTGCGGGCGCAGCTTGAGAACATGAAGTCCGTCGCGGAGCGGACCTTTCAGGCGGTGCGCAACATCGCGCTGCTGCTCCGGCCGTCGATGCTGGACGATCTGGGGCTAGTAGCCGCGTTGGAATGGCAGGGCCGCGAAGTATCGCGCCGCAGCGAGATCGAAGTGGAGGTTCAATCGGAAAATGTTTCGGACAGCCTGCCCGACGAATACAGAGTCTGCATTTATCGGCTGGTGCAAGAGGCGCTCAGCAACGCCGTGCGTCACTCCGGCGCCAGGAACGCCAAGGTGTTTGTCCGGCAATCGGCAACGAACATCATTGTCCAAGTGAGCGACGACGGAAAAGGATTCAACCCCGAGCGGACGCGCGGATTGGGATTGCTGGGAATGGAAGAGCGCGTGAAGCGGCTGGGCGGAACGTTGACCGTAGACTCCCAGCCAGGCCACGGAGTCACCTTGACCGCCGGCCTGCCTTTCGCTCCCCTCCGCGGCAGAATCTCATGACGCCCAATCGCTCAACAAGGATTCGCGTGCTCCTGGCCGACGATCATAATTTGATCCGTGCCGGTTTGCGAATGGTGGTGGACGCTCAGCCGGATCTCACCGTGGCCGGAGAAGCGGACGACGGAAGGGTAGCGGTGACGCTGGCGGAGAAGCTGAAACCCGATGTGGCCGTCCTGGATATCGGGATGCCAAGCCTGAACGGAATCGAAGCTTGTCGCAAGATTCGCGAAACGCTGCCGGAAACGCAGGTGGTAATGCTGAGCATGCACTCCGATGAAGGCTACGTGCTGCGGGCGCTGAAAGCGGGCGCGAAGGCGTATTTGCTGAAGGATTCCGCGGAGGCGGATTTAGCTCGCGCCATCCGCGCCGCCGCCGCTGGAAAATCCTTCTTCAGCCCCGCAGTGGGCAAAGTGTTGCTGGAGGATTACATGCGAAAACTCGAGCGCACCGGCGCGGAGGATTCCTATGACTTGCTTTCGCCCCGCGAGCGCGAAATCCTGCAGTTGGTGGCGGAGGGCAAATCGAGCAAGGACATTGCGAATCTTCTGGGGCTCAGCGTGTATACGGTTGAGACTCATCGCGCCCGTGTGATGCAAAAGCTGAATCTGCACGGGATTCCCGAGCTGATACTGTACGCGGTCCGCAAGGGCGTTATTTCCTAGCCGGATCGGGCGCCTTCAGCGCGTCAGCCAGCCGCGCGCCCGCACCGTCAAAACCGAATAGGGAAAGATCCAAAACAACGTTGCCAGCTCGAAGTAAGAGTAGAAGATGCCATAGCAGAAATCGAGCGAACGCTCGCTGCGCAGGTAATAAAACATGTTGTACAAAGACATCAACCCGACGGCAAGCAGGAAGCGCACCAGAATTCCCGGATGATGGAAAGCCAGAAACAAAATCAGGAACAGGCTGGCGTAATGAACCGGATATCGCAGGTTCGTGATAGCGCGGTCGCAAAGCGCGATCACGCGGGTTTTGAGCGGGCGCTTCCACACCACGCGCAGAAAGCAAAATTCTTCCCGCACATAGCTGCGATCCCAGCGAATCAACATGCGGCACAGCTTGCGAAAGCCCACCGGCGCCAGGGTGTGGACCACCGCGGTGCGCTGATAGACGGTATCGAATCCGGACTCGAGAATCAGATTGGTCATGGCACGATCTTCGCCAATCGTGCATGCCGATCCCAAGAAAGTCTGCCGCCTCCAACGCTCCACCACCTGCATGACGGCCGAGGTTTTGAACGCAGTGAGCGCGCCAGGGCAGCAAAACACGTTGCCATAGGACGATTCCACCGCGCGCAGCAAATCGAACGCCAGAATGAAGCGCACGTGCAGCATGCGGGGGATCAAGCCTTCGCGCCGGTTGTAGACCAGAACGCGTCCCGCCACGGCCCCCACCTTCGGATCGCGGAAGGGGCCGGCAATGGCCAGCAGGGAGTTCGGCTCGATGACGCTATCCGAATCGATGGTCACAACCACCGAACCGCGCGCGCGTCCGAAGCCGGCGGAAAGAGCGGCGCGCTTGCCCTGATTCTTCTGAAAACGAATCGGCTTTACGATTTGAGGAAATTTGCTTGCGGCCCGGTGAATGTATTCCCAAGTATCGTCGGTGCTGCCGTCGTCCACCAGGAAAATCTCCAGCCGGTCCTGCGGATAGCGCGCGGTGGCCACCGATTCAACGGTTTTCAGCACCATGGCGCCTTCGTTATAAGCAGGAATAATCACGCTGAGGTACGGCGCTTCCGCGAAAGTCGCAGAGGCGAACGGCCGGTAGCGAAGCCAGAAAATGGTGCGAAAGCTGAGCAGAAGGGTCCCCATCAGCATCCAGAGAATAGTGGGACGAACGATCAGCCGCATCCACTGACGGTCTTCAGCCTCGAGCAACAGCGGCTGGAGAAGGCTGTTGTGAACGGCGAGATAAAGCAGTACGGGCAACCCGGCCAAAATCGCGGCGCACAGAAGCCAATCCCACACGTCGCGGCGCGGCTTCGAGTGGAAATCTTCAGTTTGGGAATCCCAATCGCCGCTGGCATCCGGCCGAACGTCCGCGGCGGGTGCGAAGCCGTCCGTGGCGTTAGCCAGGAACGCGCCAGGGGGTCCTTCGACGAGACCGCCGGGCAAAGAGCGTCCGTTTTGCAAGCGGTCTCCTTGGTACATTTCCGTTTCTCCTACTCTAGCGTTTTCCAGTCTCTCTGCGCCAGAGACGTACGCCGAATCGGTTTGGATTCGTGCGAGTACCAAGTCGCCGGTACCCGTGATACCGACTTGTCACTAAGATCCGAATTAGCCGGCTTCCGTCCAATGACTTAGAGCCACTGCCCTCGGGGCTACCCGGTCCTGTGGCCGATTTCAAGTCCCATTGGAGGCGACATGATTCAACAGAAATTTTGGAGGCGCTCCCAGGCAGTTGGGCTGGCTGTAGCGCTGGCATTCGGCTTAGGTGTCGTCGGCTTCGCTGCCGGCCATATAGGAGCCAATTCTCCGGCGGTATTAAAGCTGGCGAATCCGGACGAAGGTCCCAGCCGCACTGGCTTCGCGCCTGTGGTGAAGAAGGTGCTGCCCGCGGTGGTCAACATCTCGTCCACCAAGATATCCAAGATCCCGACACAATTTGAAGGCAACGGCGTGCCCGATGATCCGCTGTTCCGCCAGTTTTTTGGCAACTCGAACCCGCAGTTCAGCGTGCCCCGCGAAGCTCCGCAGCAGCGTGAAGAGGGGCTGGGCTCCGGCGTTATCATGACCCCGAACGGTTACATTGTCACGAACAACCATGTGGTGGACGGCGCCACCAGCGTCCGCGTCACTCTTTCCGACAAGCGTGAGTTCGCGGCCAAAGTTATCGCAACCGATCCCAAAAGCGATATCGCAGTGGTGAAGATCGACGCGTCGGATCTTCCCTGCATCACCGTCGGCGATTCCTCGAAGGTTCAGGTAGGCGACTATGCTCTGGCAGTTGGCGACCCATTCGGCGTCGGAAAGACCGTCACAATGGGCATCGTGAGCGCCACCGGCAGATCCCATCTCGGCATCGAAGACTATGAAGATTTCATTCAGACCGACGCACCGATCAACCCCGGCAATTCCGGCGGCGCGCTGGTGAACGACCGCGGTGAGCTGATCGGCATCAACACCGCGATCATCGCCCACGGTTCCAGCGGGAATCAGGGCATCGGCTTCGCGATTCCCGTAAACATGGTCCGCAATGTCATGGACCAACTGATCCAGAATGGAAAAGTTACTCGCGCCTACTTGGGCATCGTGCCGCAAGACGTGACGCCGGCCATGGCGAAAGCTTTTGGCGAGAACGAAGTGAGTGGCGCGCTGGTGGGCGATGTGAGCCCCAACAGCCCGGCTCAGAGAAGCGGCCTGGAAAAGGGCGACATCATCCTGGATGTGAACGGCAAACCGGTGGCTGACAGCAACGACCTGCGCATGACCATTTCCATGATGCAGCCGGACGCCAGTGTGAACCTGCGCGTCTTCCGCAACGGCGGCGAGCGCGATGTGAACGTGCAATTGGGCGAACTGCCCACCACTACCGCGTCGGTGAATCCCCAAGGGGAACACAAGAGCAGCGCGCTTTCGGGCGTTTCGGTGGATAATCTGGATGCGCAAACAACGCACGATCTGGGCCTTCCGGCCAACACGCCAGGCGTGGTGGTAACCAACGTCGATCCGTCCAGCGCGGCCGCGGATGCGGGCCTGCAGCGCGGCGACGTCATTCAACAAGTCAACCGCAAATCCGTAACGAATACCTCTGAATTCGAGCAAGCCATCGGCAGCTCGAAAGAGTCCACTCTCCTGTTGGTGAATCGAAACGGCAGCACACTGTACCTGGCTGTCTAAATAAAACCACAGGCTGGCCGGTCCCGGCTTTCCTCCGCGTCGGGACCGGCCTTTTTGCATTCACACATGTGAGTGCGCGCTACAGTAAGACTGGACAACAGCGCTGTTGTAGGGATGGCGGCCACCACGGGCGTGGCGAACACTTTTCGCTCGGAGGCAAGCTGCATGTTGATTCGGGTGGGCTACGAATTAGTCTTTCAATGCACCCAGGAGACGCCGATGATTTTGATGGTCAACATCCATTACTCGCGTGCCTCCGACATTGTGACTCCCGACCTGCTGACCACCGATCCCGCAACGCGCATCACGGCCTATCGCGACGGCTTCGGAAACTGGTGCAGCCGCATTGTGGCGCCTATCGGGAGGATCCGGCTGAAAGGCACAGGGGTGGTGAGAGACTCGGCTCAGCCCGATGCAGCGGTGCACCTCGCGCGGCAGCATGCCCTGCAGGAACTTCCGGAAGATACGCTGGTATTTCTATTGGGCAGCCGGTATTGCGAGACCGATCTGCTGTCGGAAGCGGCCTGGTCGCGCTTCGGCCAATCGCCGCCGGGATGGCCGCGCGTGCAGGCCATCTGCGATTTTGTGCACCACCATATCGCCTTCAACTATTTGAATGCGCGCCCCACTCGGACTGCCTGGGAGACGTACAACGAGCGCACGGGCGTCTGCCGGGATTATGCGCATTTGGCCATCGCACTTTGCCGCGCCATGAACATTCCAGCGCGTTACTGCACCGGATACCTGGGCGACATCGGGATCCCGCCCCCCTACGGCCCAATGGATTTTGCGGCGTGGATGGAGGTATATCTCGATGGAGCCTGGCACACCTTCGATCCGCGCAACAACGTGCGCAGAATTGGGCGCGTGCTCATCGCGCGAGGCCGCGACGCGGCGGATGTCGCGATTGCGACCACCTTCGGCCCGAACACCCTCGAGAGCTTTCAAGTGTGGACGGACGAAATTCCGGAAAGCGCGCCACCCCGCTAGACTGGACCATAGGTTCCGGCAGTTCCGGAACACAATCGCCACAAGGGTGGTGATGCTTGCATGGCAGAAGGCGGGGCCGCCGGAGCGGCGGGTAGAAACACCCCACGATGCTAATGTTCACACTTCAGGAATGAGGGCTTCCAGCGGCGCCACCGAAATCTCAACGATGGAACCTTCCCGAGCCAAATTGGCGGCTTGAGTCGGAAGGGGCGGAAAGCCACAGGGAAGAACGGCAGCATGTTGCGGTGCTCCCGGAGAAACAGCGGGCGATTGTCAATGGTTGTCTTGAGAATGCGTCACCGCGGGCGCGGGCCACCCGATCTCTATTTCCCCACCATATGCTGCGGAGACGTATTGTTCTCACAAATGAACTCCAGGAGATCGGTGTCTGGAAGCAGCGTGTAACGGTATGGCTGCGTCCATTTGGACTCGTACGTTTTGGGGTCATCGATGGTCACGTTCAGGTCCATGTGGCCGAAATCGACACGTTTGAATCGTTCGGTCACAAACAGCGCATCCGAAGAAGGGTGGCCCCCCATATCAATCGGCCAAACCCTGTCGTTGAAACCGGTGGTGTCAACCACGAACTCATCACCTTCCCAGCGTCCCACGGAATAGCCCATCCAGGTAGGCGTGAATTGCGTGATATCTTGCGGGAGTTTTCGTCCATCGGTAAAGATCTGACGCCGGAGGGAGTACATCTCGTAAAGGATCAGAGTCTTGCCCGGAGCGTGGATGATTTCGAACGGATATGGCTCGGTGTTGGCATGCGGCACGCCATTGGGCATACAGCGAACCTTCGGATCATTCAGCATATGGTTTTCCATGCGCGCGTCGAATTCTTTTTGCGCCGCGGGCAGCATTTTCGAAGGGTGGACGTTGCGCGAAGGAGGATTGGGTCTTGCTCCCGGGGGGCCCCATTGGTCACCCAGCCAAATGCCGGAAAGATCGGGATTGCCGTCGGCCTGCCTGGGAGCCGGAGCGGTCATGTTCACTTTGCCATCCGGCAAGCGTGGAACATTCTTCTTCGGGTAGTGAATCCATTGCCCGAAAGCAGGCGCGGAGGCCGCGAATAAGCTCGATAAGATTATGGCCGTCAGAAGAAATCTTTGTTTGCGAATCGTCATACTTGCCCTTTGGCGAGACTCTTGGCAGTAAGCGCGCCGCCAGCCAATTGGTATCCTTCATCCTACATCTGATGGCATCCTACATCTGATGGCCACTGCAATATCCCTTGGCTCACGAAACTGGTTCCCTGCGTCACACAACAAAAAAGCTCAGATGTTTTACCCTCTGAGCCTTTGGTCTCAGGTGAATAACCCGGTCAGAACGTCAGCTTGGCACTGAACTGCGCCTGCCGGGCCACATCGGGGATGCCGCCGCTTCCTACCAGTGAAGTGATCGCGGCGCCCGTGGGGACGAAGCACGATGAGGTGGGGCTATAGGTTGTTGTTGGGCCGCAGCCTTGGCCGGCGTTGATGATGGTCGAGGCCGGAGCCGAGAAGTTCGGATGGTTGAAGATGTTAAAAATCTCTCCCCTGAGCTGGAGGGTCATCCGCTCGTTGATCCTGGTGATCTTCGTTACGGAAATATCCGTCTCCGCATAACCAGGCCCGAGCAGCACGTTCCTTCCCAGATTTCCGACCGTGCCATACTGCGAGGGCGTAAAGCAGGCTTCGTTGAACCAATTCGTTGGGGACTGGTTCGCATAGACATTGCAGCCGCTCACGTAGTTCGGGCGCTCGCTGTCGAAAAAGTTCCCCGTATCCATCTGGTCGCCTTCACCCAGCGAGAACGGAATCCCGCTGCGCCATGAGGTAATCCCGCTCACCTGCCAGCCTTCCTTCAACCGGTTGCCTCTGAACGGGAGCATGTAAACTGCGTTGGACGTGATGTTGTGGCGGATGTCGTAGCCGCAGTTCCCTTTGTCCGCATTCCAGTCATAGGGGTTGGTGATGGCGGATGTCACGTTGTTGCCACCAAGACCGGCATACGCGTACGAGTCGTCGATGCAGTGGGACCAGGTATAGGAGAACTGATAAACCAGATTCGCCGAGGCCCGGTGGGTGAGCCCCACCTGCAGCGCGTTGTAACTGGAATAGCTGGTGGGCGCGATCAGATCCTGTGCGCCCAGGGACGGAACGGGCCGCGGATTCACTGCGCAGGGCCCAGTGAGTCCGCAGGGGGCGCCATTATTTGTCGCGAGATAGTCCACTCCGTTAATTACGGTCGCATCCGGCGGGTTGAAATCGTGGAACGCCAGCAGGTGAACGCCGCGCGTCCCCTGATAGCCCACTGTCAGCAGATTGCTCCAGCCAAGATCGCGCTGGATGCTGAGCGTGTATTCGAGCGAATACGGAGTGGTGTTGGTTCCGTAATACGTACCCGTTCCCTGACTCAGCGAAGGAATCGCCGCGCCGACGAAAGGCTTGGGCCAGTTCGGATCGGGGGTGAAGAATAGCTGGATCTGGGTGTCAT
Source organism: Bryobacterales bacterium (assembly GCA_963776805.1). Taxonomy (GTDB): domain Bacteria; phylum Acidobacteriota; class Terriglobia; order Bryobacterales; family Bryobacteraceae; genus Palsa-89. The sequence goes on along the minus strand of CAVZOD010000023.1, from coordinate 434,347 downwards.
ACGGCGGGGATGACGCGTAGGCGGACGAGAAATCGTAGGTGGTGTAGGGATCGTGGAAAATCCCGAAGCCGGCGCGCAACGAAGTCTTGTGGTCGCCGAATACATCCCATGCCAGGCCGGCCCGCGGGTCGAAGTTCTTGTCAGCCGGATTGTTCTGATAAGCGTGCGGCACATTCACGAAATTGGGTTGGAAGGGCGGCCCCACAACGTTGTAGAAAAGATTGTGGACCTCGATCGGATCGGTTTCCCAGTCGTAGCGCAGACCAAGATTGATGGTGAGCCGGCTGGTGACTTTCCAGTCATCCTGGAAGTACGGCTGGACCGCATCGTAACGCTCGGCCCGATAGCCGTTAGTTCCGCCATTCGGAGCGCTCTGAAACAGGAACGGATCGCCTTCGAGAAAGGCTTGAGCGGCCGACGCCGTGCCGGCAATCCCGCCCTGAAATACATAGAACCCATTCCAGGCAAGCAGGACGTTCGGGTTTTCCTGTTGCCGCTGGAACATGCCGCCAATGCGCAGAGTGTGCGAACCCTTGATCCAGGTCAGGTCCTCTTTTTCGGTGAACTTGTTCTGCTGATACTGGAACGGCGTGGGGACGTTCGACCCCAGCGCGGTGAGATCGGGAACCATTATTTCCGCGTCGTCTCGCGAGGGAGTAAATAACTGCAGCGCCGCGTGTTGCGTGGGCTGAGTCTCCCAGGTGATCGGCCGCGAGAACGAGGCGGTGAACTGGTTGATCACGTTCGGCGAGAACACATGGCGTTCATTCATGGTGAAGAACTGGTTATGGGTGTTGTCATAGAACGGCCAGAGGCCCAGGCCGGAATACGTTGTGCGGCTGCCGAAATCCGCCTCGTAACGCGCGAAGAACGCGTCTTTGTCGGAAATATTCCAGTCGATGCGTGCCACGCCGAAATTCTCGGGGGATGTTTGCGCACCTACGAAATTGTAGATGCCGATCTCGGGATTGCCGTTGAACAATCCTCCGTTGGGAGCCGGGTAAAGGGCCAGCATCGCGGCCGAAGCCGCGTTTACGGTACACGTCGCGGGAGGGCAGTTGTCCGTGACATATCTTGCCGTCGGCACGTAATTGATATTGGTGGTATCCAGCACCTGCTGAACGCCCTCATAGTTCATGAAGAAGAAGACTTTGTTCTTCTTGATGGGGCCGCCCAAAGTTCCGCCGAACTGGTTTCTGCGGAACGGAGGCGCGGAGCCGACGTCGAAAAAGCCGCGAGAGTCGAGATCGCTGTTGCGCAAGAACTCATAGGCCGAACCGTGGAATTCGTTGGTGCCCGATTTGGTGACAGCGACAATGGCTCCGCCGTTACCCGCGTACTGAGCGCCGTAAGTGCCGGTCAGCGTCTGGAACTCGGCGATGGCGTCGATACCGAGCGATGTGCCGGTCACGTCGCCGCCGGCGTTGCGCTGCCACCAGTTCAGCACGTCTTCGCCGTCGAGCATGTTGGAATAGCCTTCCGGGCGTGTACCCGAGATGGAATAAGCGTTGGCAACTGAAGTCAGCGCGGCGCTTCCGCCGGCTGGATAGCTGGTAACGCCGGGCGCGAGCAGAATCAACTGTTCCCAATCGCGGCCGTTCAAAGGCAGTTCGCGCATCTGGGTCTGGTTGACCAGCGACGACATCTGGCTGGATGACGTGTCAACCTCGGTCGGGGTGGCGGAGACTTCCACGGTCTGATTGTTCTGACCGACCAACAGAGTGAAGTCCACGACCAGCGACGCGCCGATCGTTAAGTTGACACCGGCCCGCACTGCAGTCTGAAAGCCGGGCTTGGATACGGTGATGTCATAGGTCCCGATTCCTAGCTGGGGTACGGTGTAGCGGCCCTGGCTGTCGGTGGTTGCTGTCTCTGTAGCTGAGGTGTCGGTGTTCTTGATTGTGACCGGAGCGTCCGGAATGCGGGCGCCGGTTGGATCGCTGATCAATCCTGAAATAGAGGCGGTTGCTGCCTGTCCGTATCCGTTGCCCGTGACTGCAAAGAACGAGATGCAGAACATCAAAGCAATGTACAGAACGTCGCGGTTCCACAGACTTCTTATCAATTTTTGCGTCTCCCTGAATCGCCTGGGGGATGGGATATCCCTTGAGCGTGTTTTAGTGTGGCAAGTTTATCATTGTCCTAGATTGGTGTCCACAGGAGTGTCGTTAGCATGTGAGTCGAGGTGGGCGAACCTGGGGAGTGGAACCAGGACAACTCGCATGCTAACGACGCTGGGCAGATCGAAACCTAGCAGCGTAGTAATCATACATATTTATGTCGGACACTCCGCTACACTCGCCGCTCAGCCTGCCTTACTTGGCGCTCAAATGCGGCGCGTCCTGTTCGTTTTCCTGGCAAACGAACTCGATCAGATTGGTATCCATCAAAATGTGCTGGCGGACCGAGACGGTCCACGGCTTCGTGTAGGCTTTCGGGTCGTTGATGGTGACGTCGATCTGCAGGTGCCCGAAATCGGGGCGCCGGTAGCGTTCGGTGATATGGCCTTGATCGGTCAGTGGGCTGCCCTCCACATCCAGCCATCCCATATCGCGGAACCCCGCTGTTTCCACCACCAGCGTGTCGCCCTCCCAATGGCCTGTTGAATAGCCGTACCACCACGGATCCGGATCATCCGGCAAGGCCCGTCCATCGGTAAAGATCTGCCGGATGCCCGCGTTGGCTTCATAAAGCATCACGATTTCCTGCGGGGTCTGGATCATTTTTCGCGGTTCGCCGTGGTTGTGAAACTGCATGATCCCCATCGGCAAGCAGTGCGCGTCGGGATTATCCTTGCTGTTCTTGGCGACGCGTTCGTTGTGCACTTTCGCTCCCCAGGGTGTAAACGGGAGGCCGTCTTTGAACTGCGAGCCGAGGTTCCAGAACGGGCTGCGCCTGGCGATGGCGACTAAATCTTCGTTCGATGTCGGAGGCTTGGCGCTCGAACGGGCGGCTACGGTGCCGCCCACTGTCCGGTCGTTTTGCCAGATGCCGCTGAAATCCGGCTTGCCGTCCGCGGTCTTGGGAGCGGGAGCGGTGAGGTTCGGTTTTCCATCGGGAGTTTTGGGAACGCCGGGCGAAGGATAAGACGGCCATTGGGCGAAAAGTCCTGCGGGAATGGACAGGAGAATGACTGCAAAAAGACCACGAGAAAAGCGGAGCGGCGTCGGCATAGACGCCTTCCAAAATACGTCGGCGCGGCACGGGTGTCAATGGCGCATAGGGGGCGCACACGGGCTGCGCAGAGCTGCGATGTCAATCGCGTGACTGTCGCGTAACTTGAACCTCACCCGCCCGCTCTGATATATATGACGTTCGCCTCATGTGGCAACACAATTACACTCCCATCCATGGAAGCTTGCTGCTTTCTTCGCTTGTCGCAGCGTTGCCCATATTCGTGCTGTTGTTTCTGCTGGGCATCCGGCGGTCGCCTGCGTGGAAGGCGGCGCTGTGGGGGCTTGGGACCACGGTGCTGGTTTCATTTTTCCTGTATGGAATGCCGGTGGGGCGCATCGTGTCGGCGGCTGCCTACGGCGCGGCCTATGGATTATTCCCCATCGGATGGATCGTCATCTGGGCGCTGTACCTCTACCGGCTGACGCTCGACACCGGCAAATTTGAAGCGATCAAACATTCGCTGCGCAGCCTGACACGCGATCCCAGGCTGCAAACGCTGCTGATCGCATTTGCGTTCGGCGCGTTTCTGGAAGGCGCGGCCGGATTCGGAACGCCTGTTGCGGTGGCGGCCGCCATGCTCGCCGGACTGGGATTTTCGCCGTTCCATGCCGCCGCCATTTGCCTGCTTGCGAACACGGCCCCGGTGGCGTTCGGCTCCATCGCGATTCCCATCGTCACGCTGGCTGGAATCACGGGCTTGCCGCTGATGCGGTTGAGCGCGGGCGTGGGACGCATGTGCGCTCCGGTTTCGTTGTTCATACCGTCTTACCTGGTGGTGGTGATGGGCGGCTGGAGCGCGTTAGGGCGCGTGTTTCCGGCGGCTCTGTTGTGCGGCGTCACGTTCGCCGGATTGCAGTTCACCATTTCCAACTTCGTCGGGCCGCAGCTTACAGACCTGATCGCATCGTTGTGCGCGCTGGGCGTTCTGGTGGTCCTGTTCCTGTTTTGGAAGCCGAAGGACAAGGACAAGTACGAGCTCACTGCGGCCGCCAAAGCCGCCGAAACATCGGAACATTCTCTTGGACAAGTGTTCCAGGCTTGGAGCCCCTATCTTCTGCTGGTGATTTGCGTGCTGTTGTGGGGCTGGGCGCCGATGTTGAAGCCGCTGAATTCGGTAAGCATCCCCATCAAATGGCCCGGGCTGCATAATCTGATCGCGCGCGTGCCGCCGGTGACTGCTACCGTGTCGCCCTATGCCGCCATCTTCAATCTGAACTGGCTGTCGGCCTCGGGAACGTCCTGCATGATCGCCTGCATCCTCTCGTGCTTTGCGCTGCGCGTGCCGCCAATGCAAGCGCTAAAGATCTTTGCGAGCACCATGCGGCAGCTCACTTTCTCACTGATTACGCTGGCCGGCGTGTTGGGGTTGGCGTTCCTGATGAACTACTCGGGCGCCACGGGAACACTCGGGCTGGGCTTCGCGGCCACTGGCAAGTCGTTCCCCTTCTTCAGCGCGATCCTGGGCTGGCTGGGTGTGTTCCTCACCGGCTCCGACACTTCCGCCAACGCGCTTTTCGGCAACTTGCAAGTAGTGACGGCCACCAAGCTGGGGTTCAATCCGGTGCTGATGGCGTCGGCGAATTCAGCGGGCGGCGTGATGGGCAAGATGATCAGCTTGTCCAGCATCGCGGTGGCAGCGGCGGCCACCAACATGAAGCCGGACGAAGAAGCCAAGCTGTTCCGCTTTACGCTGAAGCACAGCGCGTTACTGGCCTGCGTGATCGGCCTGATCGCTTTGTTTTACACGTACGTCGCGCCTGGCTTGCAGCCGTAGGCCAGCGCCAGCCTGGCAAAAAAAGATAGAATTGCGCCATGGGCAAACGGGCGGGATATGGATTGCTCGGCTTTGCGCTCGGCGCGGAGCATCGTCTTGCTGATTTTTGGGATACGGAGGCCGCATAATTGGGGATTTGCCATGTCTGCGGCGATCCCATTCTGCGTCTCTTGCGCCACACTGATCACGTGGCTTGCGGAGCGCAAAGGCAAGGTCAAATCCATCACAGAGCTTCGGCGCCCGCTGACGCTTTTTCCGCGCTCCACGCCTCCCCGTTCTTCCTGATATCCACCTAAGCCAATTTCCTCTTGACGGACCAGCCTGGATAACGGGATTCTTGTACGAAGGTCATCTTTGCTCATAGCGAGGTTTGCTCGTGGAAGACCGTCGATAGTTTTGTGGGTGCTCACGCTCGCATTAACTTTCTGTTGCAGGAATGCCGCCCGCGCGGGGCAAGTACAACATATTCCACGACAAACGTTTTCGACCACCGCGGCCATCACCGGCATTGTCACCACCCAAGACGGGTTAGGCTTGGGAGGTGTTGCTGTTGTCCTTCAGAACCTGGCCACGGGGCGCAGTCTGCCGGCTATCACGAACGGTGACGGCTCGTTTCGCTTTCTGAACCTTGCGCCCGGCCGGTATCAGATTCAGGCCACGCGCGATGGGTTTGTTCCATTCGCGCAGAGCGGCATCCAGCTCGCCGCCGGCGAAGTGTTTCCACTGACGTTCATGATGGCCGCGGCTTCGTCCGTTTCGAATGGCATCCGCGAAATTCCGCGCCAGCCGGGTCTCGGCCCCGCGCCGCCCGCGCCTCCGCAACAGCCGGCCACCTCTTCCACCTACCGCAACTTGCCGGGCGAGGCTGCACCCGCCGCGACAGGCGAAGCCAAGCCGCTGCCGCCTGTACCAACGGATGACCAGGTATTCGAAGCGGTTCCGAATCGCTGGAGCTACGACTTTCCCGATTACCATCGCTATCCGAACTTCGAGGTCCCCTACGTCAAGGGCCACTGGTACGATCCGTTCAATCACAATAAGCTCAAGGGCGATTCCCCCATTATTGGGAACCAGACCTTTCTCGACATCACAGCCACCAGCGACACTTTCGCCGACGGCCGGCGCTTGCCGGTTCCAAGCGGTGTGGGAGCGGCCAGTCCGGGCGAATCGCAGTTCTTCGGCCGCTTCGGACAATTCTTCATGAGCGAGAACATGGCGTTCTCCTTCAATCTTTTTCACGGCGATACGGCATCGTTCCGCCCCCCTGACTGGCGTATCCAGATAACGCCCGAAATTAATATCAATTACCTGGCAGCGCAGGAAAATGGCGTCGTCAATTTCGATGTTCTTAAGGGCACCACGCGCCTGGACACGCACGTCGGATTGCAAGAGGGCTTTGCCGAAGTGAAACTCAAGGACCTCAGCAATCAATACGACTTCATTTCGCTGCGCATGGGCGTGCAGAACTTCACCAGCGATTTTCGCGGCTTCATTTTTTCTGACGAAGAGCCGGGAGCGCGTCTCTACGGCAACCTGGATTCCAACCGCTATCAATTCAACCTGGCGTATTTCGCCATGCTGGAAAAAGATACCAATAGCGGTTTGAACAGCATGGCATACCGCCACCAACAAGTGATGATTGCCAATATTTACCGCCAGGATTTCATCAAGCCCGGCTACACGATCCAGGCCAGCTTCCATTACGACAAGGACGATCCGTCATTTGAATACGACACCGATAATTTCCTGGTGCGCCCCGCTCCCATTGGCCTGGTGGTGCCGCATTCGGTTCGCGCTTATTACTACGGGCTAACCGGCGACGGCCATTTCGGCAAGCTGAACCTCACGCACGCGTTCTATCAGGTGCTGGGCCACGATAATTTCAACGAGATCGCGGGACGCCGCGTGGACATCAATGCGCAGATGGCGGCCGTGGAATTATCGCTGGATAAGGACTGGATACGTTACCGGCTCTCGTTCTTCTACGCGTCCGGCGACAAAGATCCCCGCGACGGTTCAGCGCGCGGCTTCGACACCATCTTCGACGATCCGAACTTCGCGGGCGGCTTCTTCAGCTTTTGGGATCGCGAGGGGATACGGCTTACCAGCACCGGCGTGGGATTGGAGAACCCCGATAGCCTGGTGCCCGATCTGCGCACCAGCAAGGAGGAAGGGCAGGCCAACTTCGTGAACCCAGGGTTGTTCCTCTACAATGCGGGAGTGGACATCGACGTCACGCCGAAGCTGCGCGCGTTCATCAATCTGAATTTGCTGCGCTTCGCGCACACCGACCCGCTGGAGCTGCTGCTGTTCCAATCCAACATTCACGCCGGCATCGGAGCCGACTCGGGGATTGGTTTCTCCTATCGTCCGCCGCTTTCGGAGAATATGGTGATCACTGGCGGCGTCAATGCGCTGGTACCTTTCCAGGGTCTTCGCGACATCTCCACCAATCGGGTTTTATTCTCGGTCTTTACGAATGTTCGTTTCAAATTTTAAGACAATTCGTAGCTTGGCTCTCGGACTCGGGGCCAGTGCCGCGTGCGCCTTGTTGTGCGCGCTGTTGTTGGGACAGCAGTCGGGAGCATCGCGGCTGGGCGAATCGCAGGAGGAAGCCGATCGCAACAGCACCGGTTGCGTGGCCTGCCACGGCCAGACGGACTCGGCCAGCATGCATACCACCGGCACGGTTCGCCTGGGCTGTACCGATTGTCATGGCGGAAATGCCGGTATTCTTCCGCCGGCTGGTGAACAGAAAGGCTCCGCCGGATACAACGAGGCGAAGAAGAAAGCGCACCCCAAGCCCAGCATTCCCGATTTGTGGCGCAGCTCGGCCAATCCGGTTCGTCCTTACGCCGAGTGGCTGAAAGAAACCAAGGAATACATCCAGTTCGTCAATCCGGGCGATTTGCGCGTGGCCGAGCAGACCTGCGGTTCCGCGGGCTGTCACACCAGGGAGGTGTTCGCGGTCCGCACCAGCATGATGACTACCGGTCCGATGCTGTGGGAAGCGGCGCTGTACAACAACGGCGGTTTTCCGTACAAGGACGCGCGCTTTGGCGAAAGCTATTCGGCCGATGGCATCGCGCAACGCTTGAACAATTATCCGCCGCCTTCGGCTGAGCTGACGCGCACCAAGGGCATCCTGCCCTATCTCGATCCGCTGGCGCGCTGGGAAGTTTCGCAGCCCGGAAACATTTTGCGCGTCTTCGAGCGGGGCGGGGGTGAACGATCCGAGATCGGTATTCCGAATCCTGATGAAGATCCCGGGCGTCCCGACGTGAAGCTGAGCGATCGCGGCCTGGGTACCGAGCTGCGAACCGATCCCGTGTTTCTGGGCCTGCAGAAGACGCGCCTGCTGGATCCAATTCTGTCGATGCCGGGCACCAACGATCATCCCGGCGATTATCGCAACAGCGGCTGCACTGCCTGTCACGTGATCTACGCCAACGATCGTTCGCCGATTCACTCCGGGCCTTATGCGAAGTACGGCAACCAGGGACACAGCGACGAAATGGACCCCACCATTCCGCACAACGAATCCGGCCATCCCATCAAGCACGAGTTCACGCGCTCCATTCCCACCAGCCAGTGCATCGTTTGCCACATCCATCCCGGAACGAACATGGTGGCGTCGTACCTCGGCTACATCTGGTGGGACAACGAAACCGACGGCGAGCACATGTATCCGAAGGAGCAGCACAATCCCTCGGACGACGAGCGTTTCAAAACTTGGCAAGCGAACCCCGAGAGCGCAGCCGCGCGCGGGTTGTGGAAGGATCTTTCGTTCCTGGAAAAAACCGGCACGCCCGAGTTCAACAAGCAGCTGCAGCACACGCAGTTCGCCGATTTTCACGGCCACGGCTGGGTGTTTCGCGCGGTGTATAAGCGCGATCGGAAGGGCAATTTGCTCGATCCCGAAAGCCATATCGTGCCGCCCGACGACAAAGACAAATTTCAGAAGGCGGTGCAGCTTCGCGATATCCATCTGGAAAAGGGCATGCACTGCACCGATTGCCATTTCGCGCAGGATAACCACGGCAACGGCAATCTCTACGGCGAGACGCGCAACGCGGTGGAAATCGATTGCGTGGATTGCCATGGCGCGATTTCGCACAAGGCGACTCTCAGGACTTCGGCCGCGGCCGCTCCGGTAGGCGGCACCGATCTTTCGCTGCTGCGCACGCCCTGGGGACAGCGGCGGTTTTACTGGCAAGAAGGAAAGCTGTATCAGCGTTCCATGGTGGATAAAGATCGCGCGCCCTGGGAAGTGGTGCAGGTGGTGGACACCATCACGCCCGGCAATCCGCATTACAACGAGAAATCGCGGCTGGCGAAAACAATTTTGAAAGACGGGACAACGTGGGGCAGCGTGCCCGGCGACGAGTCCAAGCTGGCGCATTCCAACGAACGCATGACGTGCTACGCGTGCCACACTTCCTGGACCACCAGTTGCTTCGGCTGCCATCTTCCCATGTCGGCCAATCGCAAGGCGCCGATGCTGCACAACGAAGGCCAGACCACGCGCAATTACACGGCCTACAATTTCGAAGTGCTGCGCGACGACATTTACATGCTGGGCGTCGACGGTACAGTGACCAAACATCGCATCGCGCCCACGCGCTCCACTTGCGCGGTGGTGGTCAGCTCGCAAAATGCCAATCGCGATTGGCTGTATTACATGCAGCAGACGGTGTCGGCGGAAGGGTTCAGCGGCTTCGGTTTCAGCCCATACTATCCGCACACCGTACGTGCGACGGAAACCAAGATGTGCACGGATTGCCATGTCTCTCGCCAGGGCGACAACAATGCCTGGATGGCGCAGCTCTTGATGCAAGGCACCAACCTGGTGAATTTCATGGGCCGCTACGTCTATGTGGCCGAGGGATCGAAAGGTTTCGATGCCGTGCCGGTGGCCGAGCATGACGATCCGCCCGCCGTTTTCGGAAGCGATTTGCAGAAGATCGTTTACTCCAAAGACTACGCCGAAGTGGAGGAGCATCATGGCGAGTTGCACGAGGCCGATCACCACGCCGGAAATGTTTTGGACGTCCAGTTGCGCGGCGAATATCTTTATGCGGCGCTCGGGAAGGGCGGCTTCCGGGTTTACGATGTAGCCAACATCGACAATAAGGATTTTTCGGAGAAGATGGTCACCGCGCCGGTTTCTCCGCTTGGCCAGCGCTTCTATGTGAAAACCAAGAACGCGACAGCGGTTGGCTCACCATCCACGCTGGCCATCGATCCCTTGCGCACGCGGATACCGGCGAACGAAGAGCAGGCCATAGCGCTGATGTACGGGTTCCTCTACGTGACGGACTCTGAAGAAGGACTGATCGTGATCGGCGATCCGAATTTGAAGAGCAAGGCGCCCGGTGTTCTGACGCTGCTGGACGGCAACCCGTCGAATAATTTCCTCAAACGCGCTACAACATTTAATCCCAATGGTGTTTTGAACGGTGCGCGCCGGATTACTATTGCGGGAACCTACGCCTACATTCTTTGTGACCGTGGCCTGGTGGTTGTGAACATCTCGAATCCGCTCGCGCCCAAGGTGGAATCGGAAATCGGGGCGCCCGATCTTATCGATCCGCAGGGCGTCGCCGTCCAGTTTCGTTATGCGTTTGTCGTGGATCGCCAGGGATTGAAGGTTCTGGATGTCACATCGCTCGCGCACCCGCGCCTGGTTCCGGGCGCCGGCGTGCCGCTCCAAGACGCACGCAACATCTACGTCGCCCGCACCTACGCCTACGTGGCCGGCGGCAAGCAGGGGCTCGTCATCGTGGACGTGGAAAAACCGGAGCATCCGCAAATCGAACAGGTCTTCACCGCTGGGGGCGCGCTCGACGACACGCGCGACGTCAAGCTCGGCATGACGGCCGCGAGCGCGTTCGCCTACATCGCCGACGGGAAAAACGGTTTTCGAATCGTGCAGTTGTTCGCGCCCAACGAACAGCCGAATTACCTCGGCTTCAGTCCCAAGCCGGTGCCCAAGCTGATCGCGACCTATCGCACCAAGGGCCCGGCGCTGGCGGTATCGAAGGGCATCGATCGCGACCGCGCGGTGGATGAAGACGGCAACCAGCTCGCGGTCTTCAACCGGCGCGGATCCCGGCCACTCAATCATGAGGAAGCCGGGCGTTTGTATTTGAAGAACGGCCAGCTGTTCACTGTCACGAACGAGCCGCCCGGCCCACCGCGATAATCGGGTGGGTTGCCGGGTCCCTGGCGCCATCACGTTACAATCGGATTTGGCGTGAAAATCACTGTATCCAAGGAAAATTACCTCAAGGCCATCGCTGAAGCCGAGAGCGAGGGTGAGCCTGTAATTCCAGCCACCCTGGCGCGCTGGCTGAATGTTTCGGCGCCTGCGGTCACCATGGCGATCAAGCGGCTGAAGCGCGACTCGCTGATCCGCAGCGGACGCGACGGAACGCTTTCACTCGCCCCAGCCGGCCGTGACATCGCAAATCGCCTGCTCAACCGGCACTATTTGATCGAACGCATGCTCACCGAGATCTTCGGAATGGAGTGGTACAAGGTCCATGAGGAGGCCGAGCAGCTGGAGCACGCGGTTTCAGCCGATTTCGAACGGCGATTGCTAGAAAAGCTCGGTACCGGCGAAGCCTGCCCGCACGGGAATCGAGTAGAGGGCGACACTCCGCAGGATCGTCGCGACCGCGGTCTTTGTCCGCTGGATGAAGCGCCCGCCGAATCCGTTTCCATCGTGGTCAGCGTGTTTGAGCGCGACCAGCGGCTGCTGGAGTATTTGCATGGGCTCGGGATTCATCCCGGCGCGGTGGTCCGGATGATGGCTTCCAATTACGACGACACGCTGACGCTGCAAATTACGGGCCAACCGGTGCAGCTTGGAAAAGCCGCCGCCGCGAAAGTCTGGATCGAATTAGCGCCCACTGTCACTGAGCGAGAGCCGGTGAGGGCAGGCTCTGGAAGTACTCGATCGTCTCCCTGAGCCCGTCTTCCAGGCTGACCTTCGGCTCCCACCCCAATATTTTTTTCGCCTTGCCGATGTTGGGCTGCCGCCGCTTGGGATCGTCCTGCGGGAGCGGCTTGAATTCAAGCTGGGCGGTGGTCCCCGTGAGGCGGCGAATGCGCTCGGCGAATTCGAGAATCGTCAGCTCCTGCGGATTTCCCAAGTTTACGGGATAGCGCTCGTCGGACAGCGTCAGGCGATAGAGCCCGTCCACAAGATCGCGAACATAACAGAAGCTGCGGGTCTGGGTGCCGTCGCCAAACACTGTCATCGGCTCGCCATGGAGCGCCTGATCGATGAACGCGGGCACCACGCGCCCGTCCTTCAATTGCATGCGCGGGCCGTAGGTGTTGAAGATCCGCGCTATGGTGGTTCGGACGCCGTACACGCGATGGTAAGCCATCGTCAGCGCCTCGGCGTAGCGCTTGCTTTCGTCGTAGCAGGAGCGCACGCCCACCGGATTCACGTTGCCCCAATAAGTCTCCACCTGCGGATGAACCAGCGGATCGCCGTAGCACTCCGATGTCGAGGTAACCATGAAGCGCGCCTGATGCGCCCGCGCGATCTCCAGCATATTGCGCGTGCCCGTCGATCCGACATCCAGGGTCTCAATGGGATGTTCGAAATAATCCTTGGGACTGGCCAGCGATGCCAGGTGGAGGACGCCGTCCACCGGTCCTTCCGGCTCAAACGGCCGGCATACATCCCATTCCCGAAATTCGAAAGCCGGATTGCCCTTCAGGTGCTCGAGATTGCGAGCATCTCCGGTCATGAAGTTGTCATAGCCGATTACTTCATGCCCATCCGCGATCAGACGGTCACACAGGTGCGAGCCGATGAAACCGGCAGCCCCGGACATAATAAAACGCAAGCGATTCCCCCTAATTCCACTATCGTAACGTAGGGCAGGCGTCTTTATAGAACGAGCGATCCAATTGAGTGCCAGAACACGGCTAGGCCTGCGCTACACTCGCAGTTAGTGCCCCAACTGACCTGGCCGGAGTCGGCCCTGTTCCTCGTTCTGCTGGCCGCTTCCATTTTTGGCTTTTGGTGGCGATTTCGCAAAGTCTGGCGCGTGGTCCGGCAGTCCAAGAAAGACCCCGATTTTCACCTCCAGCCAGTTGCGCGCCGCATCGGCGATTTCCTCTGGGAAGTGATGCTGCAAGGCAAAGTGATTTCCCAGCGGCCGCTCCCAGGCATCGCCCATGCGCTGGTGTTCTGGGGATTTTGCGTTTTCGGGCTGGTTACCGTCAATGATTTCGCCGAAGGCCTGCGGCTCGGTTTTCTCAACCGCGCCGGACTCTTCGGTTCGCTCTATTTCGACATAGCAGCCGTGTTCGCGGTGGCGGTGGCCGTTGGGATCTCCGGATTGGCTTTTCGCCGGTTTGTAATCCGGCCGAAATGGCTGGGCCCGTTGTCCATGGAATCGGGCATCATCGCTCTGCTGATCTTCCTGCTGATGATCACGTATCTCGCCACTTTCGTCAACGGCTGGGAATCGAGCCGCCTGCTGTGGTGGGCGCACACGCTTACGATCCTTGCATTTCTGCCCCTGATCCCGCATACCAAGCATCTGCACCTGGCGCTGAGCCCTATTACGGTGTTCTTGAAACGCGACACGTTCAGCAAGATTCCGCCACTGGTTGGTGACGAAGATTTCGGCCTGGATACCGGCAAGGATGTCACGGAGCTGATTTCGCTGCAGGCCTTCACATGCGTCGAGTGCGGGCGTTGCTCCGAGCATTGCCCGGCCACCAACACCGGAAAGATCCTGAACCCCAAGGAAATCGCGCTGGGCGTCCGCGGATATCTCAACCAGTTTGGGCCCGCGAGCGAGGAGCCTCTGTTGGGCGTGCACTTGTCGCAGGAAGCCGTGTTCCAATGCACCACCTGCGGCTCCTGCGAGTTTCAATGCCCGGTGGGAGTGCAGCATCTGCCGATGATCATCGGCCTGCGGCGCGGCGCGGTGAACACCGGCAAATGGGAAGACGATTACGGCACCAAGCTGTTCCTCAACCTGGAGCGGAATGGCAACGCGCTTGGATTTTCGCCGGGCGAGCGCGACAAATTCATTCAGAAGCAGGAGCTGCCCATCTTCGATGGCACGCAGGATTATTGTTTGTGGCTGGGCTGCATGGGCGCGTATGATCCGCGGGGCAGGGAAATCATCGAGGCGCTGGTGCGCGTTTTCCGCGTATTGAACGTCACCTTCGGTGTACTTCGCAAGGAAAAATGTACGGGCGATCCGGCGCGGCGCTTGGGTAATGATCTGGCGTTCGGGCAGCTGGCCGAAAGCAATCTGGAAACGCTACGCGACGCGCAAGTGAAGCGAATCATTTCTATCTGTCCGCATTGCGTGCGCACCATCGGCACGGATTGGGCGGAATACGGGCAGGCGCCGCCGATCGAGCATCACAGCGAATTTTTGGCGCGGCATCTGGACCGCTTGCCCGCGCGAACCGGCGAAGGCGAAAAGATCGTGTATCACGATCCCTGCTATTTGGGCCGCTATCGCAACGTTTTCGACGAGCCGCGCCAAGTTGTGGGAAAGTACGGAACGCTCACTGATCCTCCCCGTTCCCGCGAACGATCGTTTTGTTGCGGCGCCGGCGGCGGGCTCGCGTTTCTGGGAGAAGAGAAGGGCAAGCGCATCAGCGTAGAGCGGGCTGAGGAATTAATGGCTACGGGCGCCGATGTGGTGGCCGCGGCCTGCCCGTTCTGCAACACCATGTTTCGCGATGCTCTCTCGGCAGTGTCCGCATCGCCGCCCAGGCTTCTGGATATTGCGCAGATCGCGGCGGCATCGCTCACGCCGGGTGATGGTGCCGGCGCCGGCCACCAGTCCATATCTACCTGAGAGCTTGTCAGGAAATAACCCTACCAATTGCGCGACGACGACGTGGCGCACGTGTGAACGCGAGTTATTCCATATAGTCAAAGGTGTCGAGACGGGTCCCAACACGGCGCGCAAGAAAGCGTGCACAACATCAAAATGTCACTGTTATTTCGTGACACGCACTAAGGTTCCGGCTATTTTTCCGAGCGCGCTTTCCCAAGCAGAAGTATTGATCCGGCGATACCCGCGAGAAGCGATGCCGTAAAGATCCCGAGCTTCGCCATGTTCAGCGCCGCCTCATCGCTGAACGCCAGCCCAGCGACAAAGATGCACATCGTGAATCCAATTCCGCCCAGCCAGCTAGCCGCGTGGAGTTGGCGCCAACTAATTCCATCCGGCAGAGTGCCGAGGCGCAGGCGCACCGCCAGCCAGGACGCCAATGTAATCCCGATCGGCTTGCCCAGGAAAAGCCCCAGCACAACGCCGAGTGGAATCGGCCGCAGCAAGCTTGCGGAAACACTTCCGTGGAAAACGATCCCGGCGTTCGCCAGCGCAAAGAGAGGCATGACGAGAAACGTCACCCAGGGATGAAGTCCATGCTCCCAACGCAGCAGGGGCGATTGCACCTGCTCCACCGAACGCTCCAGCGTCTGAATGGCGGATTGCTGCTTCTCACGCGTGACCAATGTTTTGCTCTGGATGATCCGTTCAAACCGGTCGAGTATGGCCCGGCTCCTGTGTAGAAACTGATCGGAGTTGAGTTCGGTGCGGCAGGGAATGCTCATCGCCAGCAGCACGCCGGCAATGGTGGCGTGAATGCCCGATTGCAGAATTGCGGCCCATAAACCAAGGCCAAGTAACACGTAGGGAAGCGGATGGCGCACCGCGAGTCGGTTTATTAACAGCAGCCCGGCCACGCAGACTGCCGCCATGCCGAGAGCGCCCCATGCGATATGGGCGGTGTAAAAGAGAGCGATCACCGCCACCGCGGCGATATCGTCAACGATGGCCAGCGCCATCAGAAATACTTTGAGGCTCATCGGCACTCGCCGTCCCAGAAGCGCCATCACTCCCATGACGAACGCGATATCCGTCGCCATCGGAACGCCCCAGCCCGGGGCGCCCGCGCCGCTCCAGTTGAGCGCGGAGTAGAGCAGAGCGGGAACCGCAACCCCGCCGATGGCCGCGACAATGGGCAGCGCCGCCTGGCGCATTGAAGCAAGCTCTCCCAGCAGAAGTTCGCGCTTGATCTCGAGCCCAACCACAAAGAAGAACAAGGCCATCAGCCCGTCGTTCACCCAGAAGTGGAGATCGTGGCTCAGGGCCGAAGCGCCCGCACCGATGGTTACCATAGTGTGCCAGAGGGCAAAATAGCTGGGCGCCCAGGGCGAGTTCACCCACACCAGCGCCGTCAACGTTGACAGCAGAAGCAAGACGCCGCCGGACGCTTCTCGGGTGGCGAACTCCTGAAACGGGCGAATCAATCGCTCGATAGGCCGCGTCATCGGGGCATCTTCACCGATGGTGGCAATCGCGTTCATGTAGATTCTTGACCTCCTCCCAACATCCCCAGGAGGCGGCACTCGGTTCATTCGCGTCCGCGTGCCGTCCTGGGACTAGCCGGCTTTATTCCGCTCGAACCGACGCGAATCGCAGAGCAGCCGCCGTTCCAAGCGACAACAAACCAATCAGAGCGACTAGAGGCATTGACGACGCGGTCTTGGGCAGTTCCTTCGGTAGTTCGGCTGGGGGCGCGGCGGGCTCCACGGCCTGAGCCAGCTCCACTTCCTCTCCCGTCGGTTTTTCTTCGCGCAGAGGGACTACCAGCAACGCCATGATTTCCGGCGATTGCATCGTAACGGCAGGTTTGGTGGTGTTGGGCGCCAATTCGGCCGGCATGGCGGGAACCGGCGTGTTGTTGGCTTTGGCTAAGGCCAAAGCTTCGGCCTTCGGATATACAAATTCGTGCCCGTAGGTTTTGTGCGGAAAGAACCAAGCCTTGATGGCCTGCGGTTCTCCGGCGGCCCTCTCCTCGAACCGGATGATGGTCTTGTCCGAGGGGCGCAACCGGTAACTGGGAATCGCCAGGAACGTTCCGAACACGCGGTTTTCTTCTTTGTTGAAGACTTGAACGATGTGCCGGTTCGAATGGGAATTGACCACTTTGAAAACGTAGGTTCCCTCAGGCAGTATTTGCCCTGGAATTTCAACCGGTCCACTGAATGTCAAAACAGTTCGTTGGTTCCATTCATCGGCTTTGGCGGCAGGCAGCAAGGCCAGCATGCCCAGACCGAGGAACAGCATAAGTTGTTGCAGCTTGTTCATCTCTTTTTCCTCCTTCAGGAATTGGACGGGCGGTGCGCTTTGTCAGACTTTCGCAATCGCCTCGCGCTGCTCCTAGCGCAACTGCGCAACCAATCACGAACGGATCAGGAATCGACAAATGTATACGGCGTGCCTTCAGCGGTTTAAACGCAGTGGCCCAGATACGTTTCGGCGTCAGGGCAATCGGCGCTCCGCAACGATGTGACGAAAACGTGCGACACACGCGGCCTGGAATCGCTGGATTCCACTTCAAGTAAGCAGCCGTGTGCTACCAAAGCCGGATAGACGCAGTCCGGGAAGCGCCTTACGATGGACTTGTGATGAAGACCGGCGAGAATGTTGCGGGAGCGGTAGCAGAAAACAAACCGCCCCGCCGCATTTCTATCGTGGATGACGATGCGTCGATCCGCGCCGCGCTCCAAAGCCTGATGCGGTCCGTTCAATTCGATGCGGAAACCTTCGCTTCGGCGGAGGAGTTCCTGGAATCCGAACGGGCCAGCGATACTTCGTGTCTCATCCTCGACGTTCAATTGCCGGGCATGAGCGGCTTGGAGCTTCAAAATCGTTTGAATCGAGAGCGGCGAGGCATCCCGATTGTATTTATCACAGCCCATTCCGAAGAACCTTTGCGGCAGCGGGCCTTGCAGGGTGGCGCGGTCGGGTTCCTGAGTAAGCCTGTCCGCCGGGAAGCTTTGTTCAAAGCCATCCAAGCCGCAATCGAAGACGAAGCGAGCCCGAATGTTTTATAGAGTCACTGTCCACTGCGAGCTTGTCAGGAAATAAACTTCCCATTGCGCGGCCGCCGGCGTGGCTCGCACGCGCCCACGCGTGCCGCGTTCACGCTCGGGTGAACGCGAGTTATTCCATATGACCCAAGGTGGCGAGACGGTGCGCAAGAATGCGTGCGCCACACCAAAATGTCAGTGTTATTTCCCGACACGCTCTCAGTACCGCAAAGGGCGCGGCGCGCACCACAAAGAGGCCAGGAACTGCTTCGCGCCGCGCTCCGTTTTGCGCGAGTATCTTAAGTAAGTCGAACTGTGACGGCCGTCCCCAGGCTACCAAACGATCATCAGGGTCCTACCAAGAGAGGATAGTATTCGCTTCCCGAGGAGCCCTAGGATAGATGCAGACGTTACTCGCGAGAGCGCTAGCAGAAACAGGAGCGATACAACATGATGTGGAAGACTTTTAGCGAAAATGCTGACCGGCAAACCGCACCCCATGGAATGATTGGAACGAGCCGGCTTCTTACCTCGGTCATGGAGCAGATCAGCGTGGTTGCGCCCACCGATTCCACGGTTCTCATTCAAGGCGAAACCGGTACGGGCAAGGAACTGGTGGCGCAGGCGATTCACAATCTGAGCGCTCGGCGCAATGCTCCGCTGGTCAAATTGAATTGTGCCGCCATCCCCGCCGGCTTGCTCGAAAGCGAACTGTTCGGCCATGAGCGCGGCGCTTTCACGGGCGCGCTGACGCAACGCATCGGACGCTTCGAAATGGCCAACGGCGGAACGCTGTTCCTGGACGAGATTGGGGACATGGCACTGGAGCTGCAAGCCAAGCTGCTGCGCGTGCTCCAGGAGCAGGAGTTCGAGCGGTTGGGCAGCACGCGCACCACGCGAGTGAACGTACGCGTAGTGACCGCCACGCATCGCGATCTGGATCAGATGGTCGAGAACAAAGAATTTCGCGCCGATCTCTTCTACCGGCTCAGCGTGTTTCCGGTCTCCCTGCCTCCGTTGCGCTCTCGCCGGGAAGATATTCCAGCTCTGGTGCGGCACTTCATCGGCAAATACTCCGAGCGCATGAATAAGTCAATTGAAGTTATTCCGCCGGAAACGATGGCCGCCATTGTCGCCTGCGACTGGCCCGGCAATGTCCGCCAGCTCCAGAATTTTATTGAGCACGGCGTGATCGTTTCCGGAGGCTCCGTATTTCAGCCCGCGCTGAATCAACTGCGGCCGGAGAGGAGCGGAATATCCGCGAACGGCAAAGTTCCCAACGTGAAAACTCTGGAAGACGCCACTCGGGATCATGTCCTCCAGACGCTGGAAGAGACCAAGTGGGTGGTAGGCGGCAGGCATGGAGCCGCGGCTCGATTGGGAATCGCGCGGACTACGTTGATTGCGAAGATGCGGCGGCTCGGCATTGAAGGTGCGCGGGATGAACCCCGCCGAACCACGCACCGCGCCGAAATGTTTGGCGCGATGGCCTGAAGTTGCGAAGCCACCCTCCCCCGCGATTGCGCCGGCGCCCCTCGGCGTAATTGTCTCGCTGTCACTTACCTTGCCTGAGCCGGCTTCAAACGCTGCCGCCCGAGCGGCCTCCGCCATCACGGCGCGAACGCCAGCAAAACATTCCCGGGAATTCCGGAAGTGACGCTGTATCCCGAGCCAATGAAAACCATGCCACCGGCGATGGCCGGCCCGATGGAACCGATCGATCCGCCATGCGCGGGAACCTTGTTTACCGTATCGAAGTCACGAGCAGTGTCGAAGCTCCATAGTTCGCGTCCATCCGCGGAGGAAAGTGCGTGAATCTTACCGTCCGTGCCTCCGATGAAGACCGCGCCGGGGATCGCGCTGCTCGCCGCCGCATAGGATATACGGCTGCCGGGCGGCGCCAGACGCGTGGTCCAAAGCTTCTCGCCAGTCGAAATTTGTACGGCCGTGATCGAGCCGGTCACTAATCCAACGTAGAGATTCTGCCGGTCCGCCGAGCCGCCCCAAACAAGATTGGTGCTTCGTGTTCCCGTCTTTTCCGCGAGGTTCGTCTTCCAGACCACGGCGCCCTCGCGATCCGGGTCTAAAGCAAACACGATGCCGCTCTTGTTGGGCGCCAGCAGAAGATCGCGGCCGCTCGGCAGCGTCTTTAGAATCGGCGACGCACCAAAGTCCCAATCCGGGCCAGGATTTTCCGGGCAGTTTTCAGTCCTATTCTTCCCAAAGCAGCCGCCCAGCGTCGCATCGTTCGGCTCCGCTTGAAAATGCCACAGCAGTTTGCCGCTGTTCATATCGACAGCCAAAATGGAATCCGACGTGTCCGGCGCAGGCTCGGTGGCGGAGTCGCCGTCTCCGAAGTAGATCGCGTGGCGTTTGACATCCACCGTGGGAGAATTCCACACCGCGACCCCGGACGGCGCATATAACTGCGTGCCGATGGAATTTTTCTTGGTTGGCTTGGGCTCCGAAATGGTGTAGGCCTTCCAAATCTGATCGCCGGTCTGTGCGTTCAACGCGACCACGCTGCCGCGGAAGGTGCAGCACGGATAATCGAGCGTAGACGCGGAGAATCCTTCGGAAGTGGAAACGGGAACATAAAGCCGGCCTTGAAACAGCGTGGGAGCCGCGGTGATGCGCGCGCTGAAATGATCCTCCACGCGCCGGGTCCAAAGCAGCGCGCCGGTCGCGGCATCGAGCGCATACACGTTGGCTTGCATATCGCCCAGGTAAACCGCGTAGCGAGCTGAGGCCGCGTTTCCCGAGCGCCCGATCGTAATTGCAGTGCGCACCGCTGCTTTCGTTTGATAGGACCAGTAAACGCAGCCCGTCCGCATATCGAGCGAGTATACATATCCGATATCCGAGCCGACGAAAACGCGCCCGGCGGCCACCGAGGGCTGGCCGAATGCCGAAACGCCCAGCGGAAAACCGAAGGCCCATTTCAACTTCAAACCTGGCACCCGCGCTGCCGTGATTCCCGCGGCTTCGGCATTTTGAAACCGCGTGTTGTGGACATCCACGCCCCAGCCGTTCCAAGACGGACCCTTCGCAGGATCGGGCATTGCGGCCTCAGCTGGGCAATGATTCGGCATCTGGCTCGCATCGCCCAACGCCGCGCTTCCCAGCGGCCGGCCTCCCATGTATTCCGCCAGCCGCCGCTTCTGTTCATCGGTCAAATTCGCCGCCTCGGTTTTCATCACTCCCGTGGTGAGCGCGGCATAAATCCGTTCGGGCGGCATTTGCCGGATCGCGGCAGGCGTCGGGGCGCGCTCTACGGCGGCATTGCCATGGCACTTGGTACACTCGCGCTCGAATGCGGAAATGCCGAACTCGGTTCCAAGCCTCTGCGGCGACGGCGGAACCTGGGCCAAGCACTGCGCCCCCCAAAGCAGAGGAAACAGCGTTGCAGTATAAATGATAGTCTTCATCACGCTTACGAACCTTCGACGTGGAATTTTGCCGAACGTGATTGTAGCGTAGTTTGCCGCGGCCCCACCTGCGATAGAATCGCCGGTACAGGAAATCAATGCGATTCAGAATGACCTTCTCCCTAATGACCTTCTCCCTTTGGATTGTGCTTGCACTGGCGGGCGCAGCCGGCGCACAGCAAAAAGGACCGCAGTCTATTGCGCCGCCCCTTGCGGCATGCGGCGTTCACGGCGATATCGAAGTCCTTTGCGGGACGCGATCCCCGGAAGATCTCGAACTCACGCCGGATGGCAAGTACCTGATCGCGACGCAATTTATCAATCAGGGCCGCATGGGCGCTGCCGGCGCGGGCATGGCGCTCTTCGACATCGCGAATAAGACCTTCAGCCAAATGGCGGTGACCGATGAACCCGATAAATCCTGGGGCGATTCCAATTGTCCCGGTCCGATTGGCGATGCGCTGGTCTCGCACGGCGAGTCGCTCGCCAAACGCCGCAACGGAGCGTGGGCGCTCTACGTGGTCAACCATGGCGGGCGGCAATCCATCGAGATGTTCGAAGTGAAGCCCGCGGCCGGCAGTTGGGCGCTGGTGTGGCATGGCTGCGAAGTTGCCGCGCATGACTATAACGACGTTGCCATTCTTCCGGACGGCGGCTTCGTCGGCACCTATCCGACGGCGTTGTCGTCAGGCGGCTCAGGAGGACCATTCGGCGGCGCGGTCACGGGTTACGTCGCTCGTTGGGACCCTGGCAAGGGCGAGCGAGAAATCATGGGCACGCGGATTCGATATCCAAACGGCGTCGTGGTCAGCGCCAACGGCCGCTTCATGTACGTGAACGAATTCTCCGGTCGCCAGGTGTTTAAGTACGATCTCAAGAGTGAAAAATCAATCGGCTCAGTGAAGGTCGATTTCCTGCCCGATAATCTCACCTGGACGAAAGAAGGAAAGCTGTTGGCGGCGGGAGTGAAAGGCGCGCGCGGCGACTGTCCCGAAGGCAGCGGCAGACCTTGTATCCAGGGCTTCGGAGTGGCGGAAATCGATCCCGCCAAAATGCAAGCGCGGCCCATCTTCGATTCCGCCTCACACGAACCGCTGATCAGCGGCGTTTCGGTGGCCTTGAAGGTCGGCGATTCTATTTACCTGGGCGCATTCCAGGGCGATCACCTGGTGAAGATTCCCTATCCGAAGTAGTTTCTTGCCCTTACTTCCGCGCCGACGTCGCCGGCCCAGCATTCAGCTTAGCCAGCAGTTGCTTATACGGCTCGTCATAAGCGTTCAACACATCCGCGCTGGGATATTCGTTGACCTCGCCGAGGATATGCGGCGGCATGTCAGCGGTTTTGAAGGGAGCCCACTCCGGCAAATTCTTACCATTCGGATCGCCCTTCTTGGCGAAATTCACCCAATAGGACGAGATCATATCCGCGAGTTCCTGGTCCGGCTTCGATGCGGCAGCCAGCCGCGGCGAGCTCAAATCCGGGATGGAACGCGGCGCGCTAAGATTATCGAAAACATACGGGATCTCGGCCGCATGCGTAGCTTTCAGATTACGGACACCCGGCTCCACCGGCGGCTCATGCGTGAAGAAATACCAATAGGCATGCTTTCCGATGGCAGTCTGGCGCTCGGCGAAAAGCCGCATGTCCCACATCAGCGTGTCGCGAAACGCCACACGCCCGCCCATCGCCAGATGCTCATCCTTATTGGAACCAACCAGCACGTCCACGGGGTTTTGTTTACCCTGCTCGAACGTGATTGAAAGATCCTCGGGCACGATCCAGCCGTCGATGATCATTCCCGCTCCGCGGATGCTCTTCATCACATCTTCTGTGGATCGGCCGCGCAGCTCCGCCAGCGTCGGAAGCGGTTTCTCCGGCTCCGGTGCGGCGCGCGCCCCAGGCGGTCCGAAACGAGGCGGACCAAGGGCCGCGAACTTCTCGGCTCGCGCGAGCGGCATCATGGGAGCCATGCCCAGACCCATCCATTGCCCGCTCTCTGAAATCGCGCGATGGAACAGGCCCTTGGCTACCGGCGATCCAACCAATGCAGCCACCATGCAGGCGCCCGCGGACTGGCCGAAGATCGTGACGTTATTCGGATCGCCGCCGAACGCACGGATGTTCGCCTGCACCCAGCGCAGCGTAGCCAGCGAGTCCCCAAGCGCCTGATTGCCCGACGCGTCATGGCCGGATTCCTTCGTCAGCTCAGGATGCGAAAAGAATCCGAATGGTCCCAGCCGGTAATTAAAGGTGACCACCACTGCGCCCTTGCGTGCCAGCTCCTGTCCGCCGTTATGAGGGCTGGATCCGGCGCCCTCCGTATATGCGCCGCCGTACATCCAGACCATCACGGGAAGCTTCGCGTTCTTGTTCTTGGCATCCGTCCAGACGTTCAGATACAGGCAGTCTTCGCTCATCTTGGGCGAGTCCGGCAGATCGGTAGCCACGTTATTCGGAACGCGCTTGGGCGCCGGCCGCTGCACGCATACGTCGCCGAACGCTTCCGCTTTGCGCACGCCCTTCCACGGCGTTACCGGCTCCGGCTGTTTCCAACGCAACTCGCCCACAGGCGGCGCGGCGAATGGAATCCCTTTGAAGGCGCGGACGCCGGAACTCAGCGTGACGCCCGATACCAGTCCGTCCGCGGTCTTCACCGGATCGGAGATCGCGGCCAAGAGCGGACTAACGGCGGCAATCGCCACCGAGACGGCCAACCCGACCCTGACGTTCATCAATGTTGTTCCTTTTCAGCCGCGCCCGCGGCTTTCTCGCGCTCCGCCCGTGTCACGCTGATCCAATGCGGAATCATGGTGTTATCTTCGGTGCACGCATATTCCAATATCTTGAAACCATTGTCGAGCTTTAACGGAAACCGCGCCGTCCAGGAGTGGGTAAGCACCACGGGATCGTCCACCGTAATGGTGTACATCAGATAGTCTTTGTTCATGCGCGTGAAGCGCTCCGTCATCTTCATCTCATCGCTGATCGGGAATCGGTTCCCCGCGGGCGAGCCCATCACGCCCGTGTTCGTAGCCGACGCGCCAGGCTTGAAGTTCGTGGTTTCCACCACCAAAGTGTTTCCGTCCCAATGTCCATTGGAAACACCCAGCCACTCCTTGATTTTTGGAGATACCGGCGGACCATTGAGCTGTATAATGCGCGCTTCGTGGATCATTTCCATGCGCAGCACCACGTAACCAGGCGTCTGGACAATCTGCAGGCCGTTGTTATAGCGGAAGGGAAACATCGAGGCCGGCAACCCGCGCGTAATGCAGCGATCCCAGCTGTCGAAGTCTTTGTAGGAATCGAACTCCAGCTTCTCGCCCGGTAGCGGCCAGCTGCTCTTCATCAGGCTGGACAGCCGCTTGCCTTCCGCGGTCATTTCCGGAAGCTTGCCATCGGGCGGGTCCATAATTAACGAGGTCTGGCGCTGCGGGGTAAAGTCGTCCATCACGCCATCGCGGAACACCCGGGCGGCTTCGCCGTCCTTGACGTCTTCGGCGTAGCGATCGGGTCGTTTCTTGGCCGCTGTCAGCATGGCGTCATATTCCGTTTGTGTTAGAAACACCTTGTGCGGATCGCACGGCGGCGCATTGGCACGCCGCGGACCGAAACCGGGGGCGCATCGCTGCAGGGACACGGTGCCTACGAACGAGATGGGCCAGATCCCCTGCAGATCTGGATCGCCCCAAGGCGTCTTGGGCTGCACCCAGCCGGGCGGCGTGGCGATGAAGAAATTCGCCTCGCTCGGCGTCGAGCTTAGTTTCACGGGTGGCAGCTGCGCGTTCACGGTGGAACCGAACGCGAAAAGTGCCAGGGCGCCGCCGATCAGAATGCGGGTGGTTGTAGAATCTATTGCACGCATAAGGTCTCTCCTTCGCTACGTCGCGCTCTGCCTACTTCGCGTCCGACGGCGGGCCTTCCGGTCCGGACGAGCCCAGGAAAATCTTCTTTCCGCCCGGGAACGTGATGTCGCGGCCGTTGGCGCGATGCGATCCGTCTTTGGCCTGATACCCTTCAAAAATAACCTCGGTTCCAACGGGGATGGAATTCTTGGTAAAACCGTGGCGAATGAGCGCGTTCGGCGACCCGCCTTCGATCGCCCATTCGGTCGTAGTTCCATCCGGATTCTTCACCGCAACATGAAACCAGGCGTGGGGATTCACCATCTCAATTTTCACCACCGTACCTTCCAATTTCACGGGTTTATTTACATCGAATTCGGCGGCGAAGGCGTGATGGGCGGACAGGGGAAGTGCCGGCAGCAGCAGTCCAAAAGCGGCCAGTGCGAAACCAATTGTCGTTTTCATGGCTCTTTGATTATATTGCGATAATTTTCCCGTGTCTTGGCCAATGGAAGGCCAAACAGCCCGCCCCTACCTCTCCGATCAGCGCCGCTGATGCATCGGATCAAAATTGGTCCACCGGTTGCATGCAATCCGGAGATATAATCACTTTACTGATGGAACGCTGCCGCGATCTAATAATGTTGGCTGCGACGATGGCTGCGGGCGCGGCTGTTGCTTACGCTCAACCGAATTCGGCCGCCGCCGAACAAGCGGTTATCAACAAGTACTGCGTTGTCTGCCATAGCGCCAAGCTGCATACCGGCGGGCTTGTCCTGCAGGATGCCGACCTGAACAACGTTCCAGCCTCCGCCGAAACCTGGGAAAAAGTAATTCGCAAGCTGCGCACCAGTTCCATGCCGCCGCAAGGAATGCCCCGGCCGGATGCGCCCACGGTGAACTCCCTGGCAAGCTTTCTCGAGGACTCGCTCGATCGCGCCGCCGCGTCCAAACCCAATCCCGGACACGCGGCCATGCACCGCCTGAACCGCGCCGAGTACGCCAATGCGATCCATGACCTGGTGGCGCTCGATGTGGACGCCACCGCGCTGCTGCCGCCCGACGACGAGAGCAGCGGCTTCGATAACATCGCCGACGTTCTGCGCATGTCGCCTTCGCTGATGGAGCGCTATCTGTCGGCATCCTGGAACATCAGCCGAGAAGCCGTCGGAAACATGAATATCGCCCCGGCGACGTCCACCTACCGCGTCCGGCCCGATCTTTCTCAAGACCAGCACATTGAGGGACTGCCGCTCGGAACCCGCGGCGGCATTCTGGTAAATCATTATGCCCCGCTCGATGCCGAATATGTGATCAAGCTGCGCCTGTGGCGCAATACCTTCGACCTGATGCGCGGCATGGAAGATGCCCATCAGATCGAAATCAGCGTGGATGGAAATCAGGTGCGGCTGGTAACGGCCGGCGGCCACGACGAATTCCTCAAGATGACGGCGAACCCGGGATCATTTGGCGCCGATCTCGACAAGCAGTTGACCGTTCGCGTTCCTCTGAAAGCGGGCCCGCACGTCATCACCGCGTCTACCGTTCTGCGGAGTCATGCCGAGAAAGACGACCTGGTCAAGCCTTTTCTGCGGACCACCATCGATGGACTGGACATCATGGGCGATCCTTCGGTGGACCGCCTCACCGTGGAAGGGCCGCTCAATCCGACAGGCCCGGGCCAGACGCCATCGCGCGCGAAGATCTTCGTTTGCACTCCGCGAAACGATCAGGAAGAGCTGCCCTGCGCGCGCAAGATCATCGATGCTCTGCTTCGCCGGGCGTATCGCCGGCCCATCACCGGCGGCGATCTGGAAACGCCTCTCAGCTTTTATCAGCGGCGCCGCAACGCGCATGGCACTTTCGAAGCGGGAATCGAATCCGCCCTGCAGTTCATCCTGACAAGTCCGGAGTTCCTCTTCCGTTTCGAGCCCGATCCCAACGATCTCGCTGTGGGCGCGGCCTACCGGCTGGGAGACGTCGCGCTGGCTTCGCGCCTGGCGTTCTTTTTATGGAGCAGCCCGCCCGATGACGAACTGATCAATCTGGCCAGCCAGGGGAAACTGCACCAGCACGACGTGCTCGAGCAACAAGTGAAGCGAATGCTGGCCGATAGCCGCTCCGACGCGCTAGTCGACAATTTCGCCGAGCAGTGGCTGTTCCTCAGAAACCTCAAGAATTCGTCGCCCGATCCGCAGATCTTCCCCGATTTCGATGACAACCTGCGACAGGCTATGCGCGAGGAAACCAAGCTGTTCTTCCAGAGCGTGGTGCGCGAGGACCGCAGTGTGCTGGACCTGCTGAACGCCGACTATACCTTCGTCAATGAACGCCTGGCCCGTCACTACGGCATTCCAGACATATATGGAAGCCAGTTCCGCCGCGTCGCGCTGACCTCTGAGCATCGGCGAGGTTTGCTTGGCCAGGCCAGCATCCTGACCGTGACCTCTTACCCGAACCGCACTTCGCCCGTACAGCGCGGCAAATGGATTCTCACCAATCTGCTCGGAATTCCGCCCACCCCGCCGCCGCCCAACGTTCCCGCGCTCAAAGAAAATGGCGATGGCAAGCCGCTGTCGCTGCGCGAACGCATGGAACAGCACCGTGCCGATCCGGTTTGCGCCGGCTGTCACAAAGTGATGGACCCCATCGGATTCGCGCTGGAGAATTTTGACGCCGTGGGCCAGTGGCGCATCCTGGACGATGGCTCGCCTATCGATCCTTCCGGCACGCTGTATAACGGCGCGAAAGTGGATGGTCCAGTGGCGCTCCGCAAGATGCTCACCGGCCATCCGGATGTATTCGTCGGTGTGATGACCGAAAAGCTTCTGACCTACGCGCTGGGCCGCGGCGTCGAATATTACGACATGCCGGCAGTGCGCAAGATTGTGCAGGAGGCCGGCGCTCACGATTTTCGTTTTTCATCCTTGGTTCTTGGAGCCGTGGAGAGTGTTCCGTTCGACATGAAAATTAAGACCGCCGGCGCAGCAACCGACGCGTCCCGATAAGGAGCCGCAACATGAGAGTGATCGCTAAAAAACATATTTCCCGGAGAACGGTGTTGCGAGGTTTGGGTACAGCGCTGTCGCTTCCATTGCTGGATTCCATGGTGGCGGCCCAAACGCCGCTGGCCAAGACCGCGGCCAATCCCGAAATCAAGCTGGGCCTGTGCTTCATTCCGCATGGCGCCGTAATGGCTAATTGGACGCCGGCGGGTGAAGGCGCCGATTTCAAGATGTCCCGCACGCTCACTCCAGTTGAGCCGTTCAGGGACCAAGTCGTTGTAGTCACCAATCTGGCCCACAAGATGGCCGCGCCCGGCGGCCCCGGCGATAATGGCGGCGATCACACCCGATCCCCCGCGGTTTTCTTGAACGGTGTTCATCCCAAGCGCACCGATGGCGCAGACATTCGCGCAGGCACAACCATCGATCAGATCGCGGCCCAGAAGATTGGCCAACAGACGCCGCTTCCTTCGCTGGAACTGGCCACCGAGGATTTCAGTGGGCTGGTGGGATCGTGCGATGTGGGGTTCAGTTGCGCGTATATGAATACGATTTCGTGGCGCACGCCCACCACGCCTCTGCCCATGGAAATCAATCCGCGAGTGGTTTTCACGCGCCTCTTTGGCGATGGCGCGAACGCCGAGGAACGCCTGGAGCGCATCGATGAACAGCGCAGTATTCTGGATGCCGTGATGGGGCAGGTGAAGCATCTGGAAGGGAGCCTGGGCCCCAGCGACCGCAATCGAATTTCAGACTACCTGGACACCGTTCGCGAAATCGAGCGGCGAATCCAACTCGCCGAAAAACAAAACGCCAACTCCACGTTATCCGTTCCGGCATCTCCCACTGGAATTCCCGACGATCACCAGGAACACACCAAGCTGATGTTCGATTTGATGACGCTGGCTTTCCAGGCCAACATTACGCGCATCTCCACGTTCATGATGGCGCGCGAAGTGAGCTATCGAACCTTCCCGATGCTCGGCATCTCCGAAGGTTTCCATCCCGCCTCCCACCATCAGAACAATCCCGCGCGCCTGGAGAACTTGACCAAGATCAACACCTATCACGTCGGCTTGATGGCTTACTTCCTCGGCAAGCTGAAAGCCACGCCCGACGGCGACGGCAATCTATTGGATCATTCGTTGATCCTTTTTGGAAGCGGCATGAGCAACAGCAACGTGCATAATCACGCGCCGCTGCCCGTCTTCGTAGCCGGCGGAGCTGCCGGGAGAATGAAAGGCGGACGCCACTTGAAGTATCCGGATGGAACCCCGATGTCGAATCTGCTGCTGACCATCCTGGACAAGGCCGGCGTTCCGCAGGACCACGTGGGCGACAGCACCGGAATGTTTGCCGAGCTGTGATCGGAGGATCACCATGAAAACACTGTGCGGCGTTTTACTGCTGGCAGGCTTTGCGGCGGTTAGTTATGCGGGCAACGCGGTGGTTGCCGATGCGGTCGAGAATCGCGACCTTGCCGCTCTTCAGGCGTTGCTCGCGCAGCACGCGGCCGTCAACGCCGCGCAGCCGGACGGAACAACGGCTCTCCATTGGGCGGCGCACTGGAACGATTCTGAAACGGTCGGCCTTCTGCTCAAAGCCGGCGCGGACGCCAAGGCCGCGAACCACTATGGTGCGACGCCGCTTTCTGAAGCCGCCGCGCTAGGCAACGCCACCATCATCGAGCAACTGTTGAAAGCGGGTGCCGACCCGAACACGCGCACCACCGCCGACGGCGAAACGGTTCTGATGACATCCGCGCGCGCCGGTAACGCAGAAGCCGTCAAGGTTCTGCTCGACCACGGCGCCGACGTAAACGCGAAGGAGGGCTATCGCGGCCAAACCGCTTTGATGTGGGCCGCTGCCGAACGCCACGCCGATGTCGCGAAGCTGCTGTTAGCGCGCGGCGCCGACTGGAAGATTCAATCTTCCTTCCGCGAAACGAAGATTCCCAAACTGAGCACCGCGTCTTCCATCTCGCCCATTTCCCGCGGCGGTTTGACGGCCTTCCTGTTTGCCGCGCGCGAAGGCGACATCGAAACCGCAAAAGTAATGCTGGACGCCGGCGTGGATATCAATCAAACGGACGTCGACGGCACCAGCGGCTTAGTGGTGTCGATCATGAACAAGAAGTACACGTTCGCCAAGTTCCTGCTGGATCGCGGCGCCAATCCGAACGTGACGGACGTCAAAGGCCGAGCAGCGCTGTATGCCGCCATCGACATGCGCAACGAGGATTGGTCTGCGTTGCCGATGCGCAAAGAGGCGGACCCGCTGCCCAGCATGGATTTGATCCAAGCGATTCTCGCGCACGGCGCAAACGTGAACGCGCAGTTGACGCATAATCTTCCCGGCCGCAGCGGAATGGATTATGGCGACGTGGCGCTCGATCAAGGAGCCACGCCGTTCATGCGAGCGGCCCGGTCGGGCGACACCGCCACCATGCAAGTCTTGCTCAAGGCCGGAGCTGATCCCAAGATCGTCACGAAAGATGGCAATAACGCGCTACTCTTCGCCGCCGGCATCGGCTATCGCGACAAGCAGACCCAGGGCACCGACGCCCAGGCGCTCGCGGCGCTCCAGCTCTGCATGAAACAGGGTATGGACATCAACCAGACCAACGGCAAAGGCGAGACTGCGCTGCATGGAGCTGCCGGCCGGGGCTCCGACGTTCTGGTAAAATTCCTGGTCGAGCATGGCGCGAAACTAGATGTGAAGTCTAAGGCAGGCTTTACGCCGCTCGATATCGCGATGGGAAAGGATAGCTTTAGCCTGCCGGTTCCGCACGACACCACCGTAGCGCTGCTGCGAACCTTGGGCGGCGCCGAGGGGACACGCTGAGGCAAATGGCGAAGCAAAGATGGAAAGGTGCGCTTGCCGCACTCGCAATCCTGGGGATGGCCAGTCTTGTGTACGCACAGGCTGTGCACACACAGAAGGACCAGTTCCCGTGGAACGATTATCACGTCGAAGGCGGCATCACCACCATACACGTTCAAGGCAACGTATACATGCTCCACGGACTGGGAGGGAACGTCGCGGTCCAGATCGGCGACACCGGTGTGCTGGTGGTGAACACTGGCCTGGAGGAAAACTCCGCGAAGTTGATCGCGGCCATCCGCAAATTGTCAGATAAGCCCCTGCAATACATCATCAACACGTGCATGCATCCGGACCAGACCGGTGGCAACGAAGCGCTGCGAAAAATCGGTGTCACCATTACCGGCGCCAATGTAACCGGCGACATCGCCGACGCCGGCCAGGGCGCACAGATCATCGCGCACGAAAATGTTTTGAACCGCATGAGCGCTCCCACCGGTCAAAAGGCGGCGGCGCCGGACGGCGCGTGGCCCACCGACACCTACGTCTCCGGTCAGAAAGAGGTCTTCTTTAATGAAGAACCCGTGATCGCGCGCTGGCAGCCCGCCGCCCATACCGATGGCGATAGCCTGGTGATCTTTCGCCGTTCCGACGTCCTTGTCACCGGCGATATCTTCAATACCGACAGCTATCCCTTTATCGACGTGGAACACGGCGGCAGTGTGCAGGGCGAGATTGATGCGCTGAACAACATCATCGATATCGCTGTTCCCAAGCATGAAGAAGAGGGCGGCACCTACATCATCCCCGGCCATGGCCGCATCTGCGACGAATTCGACGTGGTGGAATACCGCGATATGGTGACCATCGTGCGCGATCGCGTGCAGTACGCCATCAAGAAGGGAATGACGCTGGAGCAGATCAAGGCGGCCGGTTTCACCAAGGATTACGACGCCCGTTGGAGCGCCCACGATGGACCCGGAACCGCTGACAATTTTGTGAATTCGATTTATCGAAGCCTGACGGCTTCCGAGAGCAAATGAGGTCCGGCAGCATGAGACGGAATTCTTTACTAATCGTGATCGTTGCGGGCTTGGCCCAGGCGCCTGGAGCGCTCGCGCAATACTCCGGTTCGTTCAACGCGCAGCCGGGCATCGATCTGAGCGGCGCCTGGGCGCCGGAGCCGCATGAGGAGAGTACCGGCAACCCCGCCATCGCGGACTTCCTTGGCGTTCCCATCACCGAAGGTGCGCGCGCCGTAGGGCTGGCGTGGAGCCCGTCCCGCGTTACCGTGCCGGAACATCAATGCCAGGTGCACGTCGCTCCCTACCTGTTGGGCGGACCGCTCAACCTCCGAATTTGGGAAGAGCGCGACAATGAGTCGCAAAATCTGCAGGACATCCGGATGTACATCAGCACGTACGAACAGAACCGCACCATCTGGATGGATAACCGGCCACATCCTCCCGAGGCCGCCGTTCACACTTGGATGGGATTTTCCACCGGCAAATGGGAAGGCAACACATTGACGGTTTATACCACTCACATCAAGCCCGGCTACTTAAGGCGCAACGGTCTTCCCGAGAGCGATCAGGCGACCTTGATCGAGCACTTCATTCGGCACGGGGATTTCCTGGTGCACGTGAGCGAAGTAACCGATCCGTCCACATTGACCGAGCCTTTTGTGAGAAGCCAGATCTTTCATCGAATCCCGCAAGAGGGACAAAATTGGCTGTATCCGTGCGAGTCCGTGGTTGAAATCGCGAACCAGCCGCGCGGCGCCGTGCCGAACTTCCTTCCCGGTCAAAATCCATTTGTTGCGGAATTCGCGAAAAAATACCATATCCCCGTGGCTGCAACACTGGGCGGCGCCGAGACCATGTATCCGGAGTTTGTGCGGAAAATGAAGACGATGAAAGAAACGGATGCACCGCAAAGCAGCCGCTAATCCAATTTATTCCCGCGTCTTTCGAATACTCATACGTTGCACGCACCCAAAGGAAGAAAGTTTAGATTGTACAATCGATTCATCCCCACCCTCGTGGCGGCGATAACGGCACTGTTCGCCGCGAGTGCCGCTCCAGCGCAGCAGCTCGATCGCCCAGCGGCTATTTCGGAGCATCCCAACTTCAACGGCATCTGGGAGGCTCTGAACACGGCGTATTGGAACCTGGAAAGCCATCCGGTGCAAGGATTGAGTAAGGACTTCTGGCAGCTCGGCGCCATCGCCGTCATTCCAGCCGGGAAGAGCGTTCTGCACGGAGGCGGCACCATTCCCTACCTTCCTGAAGCGCTCAAGAAGCGCAACGAAAACCGGTCCAAATGGCCCCAGGCGGACCCCGAAGCGAAGTGTTATATGCTGGGTGTTCCGCGCGTCACTTACCAGAATTTTCCGTTCCAGATTTTCCAGGGTGACGGCGATTTACTCATGGTTTATCCGTTCGCCGCCACCAACAGAATTATTTACATGAAAGATCATTCCGACCTGCCGGTGGATTCGTGGATGGGCAAGTCCAACGGAACCTGGGAAGGCGATGTTCTGGTGATCACCACCACCTCGCAAAACGGCCAGTCCTGGCTCGATCGCGCGGGAAACTTCGCCACCAACCAGTTAAAGGTCACAGAGCGCTTCAAGCTTCTGGACGCGAACCACATCTGGTATGAGGCAACGCTCGAAGATCCGCGGACGTTCTCGCGTCCCTGGACCATCGAGATGCCGCTATACCGCATCATCGACGACAACGCGCAACTGCTGGAGCATAAGTGCGTACCTTATACCGATATGCTGCTCTATCATGACCTGCTTCAGCCGAAACAGTAAGATGATTGAGGATAAACGATAAGGAGTCGGGCCCATGCACAGCAGATTGCTGAAAGTCGTAGTCGGTGCCGGCATGCTGATCGCCGCGGCATTACCCCTGGCGGCGCATCATTCTTTTTCCGCGGAGTTCGACCGGAACAAGGAGGTCACGCTCGATGGGAAAGTGGTCCAGATGGAATGGGTGAATCCGCATTCCTGGCTGACTATCGATGTCCCCAAAGCCGACGGCACCGTGGAACGCTGGCGAATTGAAGGCGGATCGCCGTCCGTTTTGCTGCGCCTGGGCTGGAACAGGAATTCACTCCCCGCCGGCACGCGGATCAAAGTGATCGCTTTCCAGGCCAAGGATGGCTCGCTCCGCGGGAGTTCGCGGGACATCGTTTTTCCGGACGGCAGGAAACTCGATATGGGCGGCTCGGGAACGAAAGAGGGCCAGGACAAGCCGGAGAAGTAAGGTCGCGCGCATGAACGACAATCCTGCCATGTCGAAGTTCTTGGGACAAAGTCTCACTCGGCGCAAGGCTCTGGAAGTCCTGGGCATCGGTGCCGCGGCCGCCACAGTCCCGAGCCATCTGTTCGCGCAGGCGCCGGAATTTCCGAAGGGCGCCATCATTCGGACTGTCCTCAAGGATTACACGCCCGAAGAGTTAGCCGGCGGCGCCACGCTTTTTCACGAACACTTGCAACTCGCGGCCGACTTTAACGTCCGGTTCGCCGCCGCAGCCGCATCGGCGCGCGCCGCGAATGGATTGCCGCCCCTTCCTTCGCGACCCGGCGGCCGTGGCGGACCGCCTCCCGGCCCCGACATCATGCACAACGTGGACCTGATGTCCGCTGAAGTTGTGAAGGCTGCGCGCGAAGGCCACCTAGCCTGCATCGTCGACGCTGGACACAAGGAGATGGGCCGCGACATCAACTTCCTGCGCCAGGTGGCGATGAAGTCCGGCGTGCCCATCGTCGCGGGCGGCGGCTTCTATGCGCAGCCGTTTTACCCGAAAGAAATCGCAACCATGAGCGAGGATCAAATTCTTCACGCGCTCGTCAAGCAGGCCGATGATGACGTCATCGGTGCGTATGGTGAGATCGGATCCTGGGACGAAATCACCGCCGAGGAGAGGAAGGTGTTCCGCGCTGTCGGACGCGCACATGTCGCCTCCAACATCCCGATCTTCACCCACACAGGTATTCCAGGAAAGTCGGCGATCGAGCAGCTCGACATCTTCGAAGATGCCGGTGTGAAACCTGATCGCGTCGTCATCGGCCACCTGGGAAATCTGGTCGACCCGAATGTGTACGTGCAAAAGCAAATTTGCAGGCGCGGCGCGTTCGTCGGGTTCGACCGGCAGGGCGGCAACAACGACGCGCAGCAAGTACCGATGGTGCTGGCGCTGATCGAGGCAGGCTACGCTGATCACCTGATGTTTTCAGCCGACGCATCCAGCGGCTACGCCAAGACGATCACCGTTTTCCTCCCGAAGCTGAAGGCGGCGGGCGCCTCCGATGACACGCTGCACCACATCATGGTCGACAACCCGCGCCGGTTTCTGGCGTTCGTCCCGAAGCGTCCTCGAAAAGATAAACGAAAACAGGCATGAGGGCAGCCTAAGCAATCCACGCCCGCCCACAGCCCCGGGCCATCGCAGCGCCGCTGGCTCTATGAATACGGGGGAAACATGGGCGCTCACAGCCTCACCACCACGTCCGGATTTTTCACGCGCATCTGCCTTCTTGCGGCTGGGGCCGCCATTTGACGACACTTGGTTGAAACCACTGACGGCTGAACCGACGGGACTGTCACAGCGCGCATGCGTTGGTGTATCCTTTAGCCGGATGCCGTATCCGTTTCCTTTTCGAAGCCCAAACCCAGCGCCCGTTTTGCGGCTCCGCCACAGAGCGTTTCTAACCGCCGCCATCATTCTGGGCCTCCCGTTAACATCCACTCCGTTGGCCGCGCAATGGCTGAAGTACCCCAGCGCCGGAGTCCCTCGCAAGGCCGGCGGTCAAGTGGACATGTCAGCCCCAGCTCCTCGGATGCCCGACGGCAAACCAGACTTCTCCGGAATCTGGACCACTGGAGACCCCAATATCCGGCGAAAGGAAGGCACAGCGAGTCCGAAAGACCCTCCCGCTTCTAGGACCGCGCCGAGCCCCAAGGAAGAACAGAGTCCCGGGGACGCCAGTAAAATCACCACCTCGCGCCAAATGGTAAATATGGGCGTCGATCTTCCGGGCGGGCTGCCGTATCAACCGTGGCTTGCGGCCATCGTCAAAGAACGCACCGCCAACGAGGCGAAGGACGATCCGCACATCAAATGTTTGCCGGACAATTTTCTGCGCGCCTACGGGCTCCCGCATTTGCTGAAGTTCGTCCACAAGCCAGGTCTTTTGGTGGTGCTCGATGAAATGAATGCCGGGTACCGCCAGGTTTTCACGGACGCGCGGCCATTGCCCGAAGATCCAAATCCCTCCTGGCAAGGATACTCATCCGGGCGATGGTCCGGGGACACTCTGGTCATTGACACCATCGGGCTGCGCGACGATACGTGGATCGATTGGAACGGAAGCGTGCTCACCGAGGCAGCCAAAGTCCGCGAGCACATCCGGCGCCCGGACTTCGGGCATCTCGAAATCCAGGTCACGGTTGACGATCCCAAGGCTTATACCAAACCCTGGATCGTCAAGTTAAAGGAGCGCATCGTTGTCGACACGGATTTAGTAGACGAAATTTGTTTGGAAAATGAGCAGTCCCTCAAGCATATGAAGTGATGGCGCCCTTGCCACCTATGAAGAAGTTCGAGAACGAATGGATTTTCGATGCTTTTCTCGAGCACCCGACTTTCTTCACCAAGCGAATGTTCGGCGGCCTTGCCGCGTATCTCTTCGAGCGTCAGATGCTCTTGCTCGTTGAGCCAACCAAATCCGGACGCTGGAACTGGCACGGAGTCCTGGTCTGTACGGACTACCAGCATCACGCTTCCATTCAAGCCGAGTTTCCCGCGTTGACGCCGCACGAGGTTCTAAGAAAGTGGCTTTTCGTCGATTCCACCCACGAAGATTTCGAATCCACCATGGATCGACTAACGAAACGCATAGCCGGCAATGACCGGCGCTTCGGCATTTTGCCGCGGACTCGGAGGCCGCGGAGCCGAACGCATGTTCCGGCGTAACGAGCGCATTTCGCCCCTTACTGCGCTTGCTCGCAACGCGCGGTCTGGAGAGCGTGTACACGTCTCATCAGAGTTGCGATGCCAGCATATCCGGACTTGACTCGTGATAACAAGATTCGAGCAATCGTAGTCACCTGGACGCGCTTCCGGCAAGCGCCCGTCCGCAATCGCCAAATCCTGTGCCCTGCGCCCAGCGCTGCTCAGGTTTGTCGCATTCGCCGAGGCAGCGCGAAGGACCTGTTTTATGCGCGCTCGCGCTGAGTAGATCTGGTTGAGCAACTCGGTTGGCTGCCGGAATCGAGGATTACCAAAACGAAGACCGGAAAATTGGGAGGGGGGCCCGGCAACACAAAATCCCCACCCTCCGCGACGTTTCGCGAAGGGTGGGGAAGGTTAACTAAAACGGAAAAGACGAAATGGCAAATGGGTTGACCGGGCCGTGGCAAGTGCCGACGCCCTTGTCGCTGAAAGAAGCCGGACCGGTTGTCTGCGCAGGATCCTTCAGTGCCGACTCGAAATCCCACGCGTAGCCGTTCTGATTGAGCGTCAGGCCCATCACGCCCCAGAATTCCCCGGTTGCCGCCTCGATATTCTGTGCGTTGAAGTTGGCTTGGCCGCTAAGATCGGCGGCATCGGCGCCGTCGGTGCTGGGTAGTGTGGTCGTATAGACCACCGTATCGAGTGTCTCGCCGCCGGTGCCCACGATGAATTCCCGTATGCCCTTCTGTGGATCGTAATTCCCGGAGGGGTCAAGGGGGCGGTAGCGGGCATAGAGGTGGTCGTGTCCGTTCAGCACCAGGTCGGCTCCGTACTGGTAGAGCAGTTTCCAAAAGGCCAGAGCGCTCTGGCCCTCGGGTAAGGTGACGCTGCCGGCAGCGCTGAACGAGGGCTGGTGCCAGTAGGCGGCTGTGCACTGCGAATGATTCGCCGCCAGGTCCTCTTGCAGCCATTTGAGTTCGGCGGCAAACCAGGAGCCGGTATCCGAACAGCCGCCCGGCTGCGTCTCGCACTCTATGTTGAGCGAGATAATGTGCCAGGAGCCCAGATTATAGGAATACCAGCCATCTCCCACTCCAACTGGGCCCCCGCCGGTATTAGTTCCGGCTCCGCCCGTTTGCTCGAAGTGCCCCGCCTGTCCATCTGAATACGGCACGGGTTGGGTGAAGGTACCGCCGGTGTCAGGCGTGTCGGCGATCGTAGCCGTCATCATGCTTCCATCGGCATTGTGCTGGACGCCGTTGAAGTAGGAGAAGTAGCCGTAGCCGGCCACGCCGATCGCGCCGTGTTCGGTGTAAAACTCGTGGTTGCCAGGCGCGGGCCGCGTGATAAATTTGAAAGCGCCATACGTCGTTTCGTACGAGTTCTCAAAGTCCGAGTATTGGCCTACCTGGTATTGTTCATCTCCGACCAGCGCGATGAGGGTCGGCTTCATATTCTCAATCTGCTTCGCGGTGGCCGCCTGGGATGCCAGCAGGCTCTGAGCGGTGTCCCCTGCGCAGTTTTCACCCGCCTTCTCGCCACTCGGCTCTGTCTCGCCTGGCTGGCAGGCGACGTCGCCAACCACCGCAAGCACGGGCGAGTTGCCCGTTGTTGCGTAAGGCCACGTGTTGTCCTGCGGCGACGGATTGTTGTTGGAGTTTGAATTCTGTGCCTCGGCCCCGGCTGCAAATGCCAGCATTGAGGCGGCCGCTCCCATGAGCATTGCCGCGCGGAGCCTTCCCCGGATCGTCTTCATGCAGTTCCTCCCTTTCGGACTCGTAGTTGGATAGTTTCCAAGGTGCTGAGTTTATCCATTCAATATTTCGCCTGTATGTCGAACGCGTGAAAAAGCCGTAACACAGATGATTTGGGGGGTCGTTTAAACCATCAGCAAAACGACGCTACCGGGGGCGAAGAGGCTTGCCGTAAGCGAATCCGACGGCGCATTCATAACGGCCGGCCTCAAGCTTAGAGCTCGTCAGGGAATAACCATTCCAATTGCTCGACGACGATGTGCCGTGTCGAGACCCGTCTCGCCACCTTTGACCATACGGAACAACTTGCGTTCACACCAGTGTGAACGCGGCACGCGTGGGCGCGTGCGCCACGTCGTCTGTAAGGGGTTCTTTCCTTACGAGCTCTAACTTTCCTTGGGCGGCTCCCACAGCTCGATCTTGTTGCCTTCCGGATCGGTTATCCAGGCAAAACGGCCGTAGTCATAATTTTCGCGCTTGGGATCAATCTCGACGCCCTCGGCCTTCAACGCCTCGAGCAGCGCGTCCAGATCGTCCACGCGATAGTTCAGCATGAACGGCGCGCGGCTGGGCTCGAAATATTTGCTGTTCTTTTCAAACAGCGCCCACACCGTCGTGCCGCGCTGTTCCGGGTTTTCGTCTTCGCGCCAGTGCAACATCGCGCCTTGACCGTGCGGCTCGCACTTGATCCCCAGATGCTTTTCGTACCACTCGTACAGGCTTCCAGGGTTGTCCGCCTGGAAGAAAATACCGCCGATGCCAGTGACGCGTTTCACTTTAGAACCTCCGGGCTATTGTCCTGGTACGTTAAGATGATAACTTACGGTTATGTTGTCTATCGTCATTCCAATCCACAATGAGGAACCGTCCATCCTGCCGCTTTACGACCGGCTGACGGCGGTTTTGGAGTCGATTCAAAAACCTTACGAAATCATTGCGGTAGATGACGCGTCCACTGATCGCAGTTTTGACCTGCTGGCTAATCTTGTGGAAACCGACGGGCGCCTGAAAGTGATCCGCCTGCGCCGGAATTTCGGACAAACCGCGGCACTTTCCGCTGGATTCGACGAGGCGCAGGGCAGTGTGATTATTTCGCTCGATGGCGACTTGCAGCATGCGCCCGAGGATATTCCTGCGCTGCTCGCAAAAATCGACGAAGGCTACGACATCGCGAGCGGCTGGCGCAAGGATCGCGTGGACAATGCCGTCACCCGGAAACTGCCCTCGCGCATCGCGAATTGGTTAATGGCGAAATCGTCAGGAATCGCACTGCGCGATTTCGGGACCACGTTCAAGGCTTACCGCGCCGAAGTGCTCAAGGACATCAATCTCTACGGTGAGCTGCACCGCTTTATTCCGGCGCTCGCCAGTTTTTATGGCGCGCGCATCGCCGAAGTGCCGATCCGCAACACGCCGCGCGTGGCGGGCGATTCGCACTATGGGCTGGGCCGGACGTTCAACGTGATGTTCGACATCCTGACCATCAAGTTTTTGCTGAAATACTTCACGCGGCCGATGCATTTCTTTGGCCGGCTGGGGCTGGCCGCGTTCACCGCCGGATTCGTCATCCTGGGGATCGTATCGGCTCCGAAACTGTGGGGCGAGGCCATCATGGTGAATCACGGCCCGCTGGTGATCCTGGGCGCGCTGTTGCTGCTGGGCGGGTTGATGATGTTCTCCACCGGCCTGCTGGGCGAAGTGCTGATGCGGACGTATTTCGAGAGCCAGGGACGCCGCATTTACGCCGTGCGCGAGGTGCGGTGCCGGCGCGAACCCGTGGCTCCGGCGTAGTTTCCACCGACCTAAGCTAGTCTCCTGTCCCTGAAATAAGTGAACTAAGTCAGGCCGAGATGCGTCTAAGATGTAGGAGCCTTGGATGCGGACTGGACGCCCCAAACGACCGTTGAAGTTGACGGAGGAAGAGCGCGAGCGGCTGGAAACGTTGGCGCACCGAGCGCGGAGCCAGCCCTTGTTGGCCAGACGCGCCCGCGTAGTGCTGGCTTGTGCGGAGGGCCTGAGCAATCAAAGGGTAGCCCGGAAACTGCGCAGTTCGTTGGGGATGGTGGGCAAGTGGCGGGCGCGATTTTTGAAAGCCCGACTAGAAGGACTCTATGACGAGCCCCGGCCTGGAGCGCCGCGCACAGTGAGTGACGCACAGGTGGAGCAAGTGGTCATCCAGACGTTGGAAAGCACGCCGCGCGGAGAAACGCACTGGTCCACGCGCGGTTTAGCGCAGGCCACCGGGCTCAGCCGGATGACCATCAGCCGGATCTGGCGCGCCTTTGGCTTGCAACCGCATCGGACGGACACTTTCAAGCTCTCCCCGGACCCCTTGCTGATCGAAAAAGTGCGCGACATTGTGGGCTTGTATATGAACCCACCCGAGCATGCCCTGGTACTCTGCGTCGACGAGAAGAGTCAGATTCAAGCGCTCGATCGTACGCAACCACTGCTGCCCTTACAGCCTGGGCAGGTGGAGCGTGGCACGCACGACTACAAACGCAACGGGACCACTTCCTTGTTTGCGGCGCTGGACTTGAAGACCAGCCGGGTGATCGGCCAACTGCGCCACCGTCATCGCTCCGTCGAGTTTCGCAGCTTCCTCGACTTGATCGAGGATCACGTGCCTGCCGGACTCGATGTGCATATTATTGTGGACAACTACGGCACGCACAAAACCGCCCTTATCCGGAAATGGTTCGCCAAGCGTCCACGGTTCCATGTTCACTTCACACCCACCTACGGCTCCTGGATCAACCTGGTCGAGCGATGGTTCGCCGAACTCACTAATAAACGGATACGCCGGGGTGTGTTTCGCAGCGTGAAAGACCTGGAATCTGCCATCCGCGAGTACATCGACGTACATAACGAAAGCCCAACCCCCTTCGTGTGGACCAAGACGGCAGACCAGATTCTGGCCAGCATCGCCCGCTATGCGCAACGCACCAGGACCGCCCACCCCGTTTGACTTATGTCACGAACCACTGGGACAGGAGACTAGGACAGAGCAGCAAGCTCCCCGCCGTACATGGCTAAATGGCTTCCTCGTTTTGATCGTCGTCAGTGTCGCCGTCCGATAGTTTGCGGTAGAAGGTAATAGCCCGGCCAACTATGAAAAGCACCGCGCTGGCCCATCTGGTGGCGAAATCGAGGAAAGAAGGTTGCGACGTGGCCCCTGCGGAGCATTTTCTCATCGAAGGATGAGCCTGAAGGTCGATGGCGAGAGTTGATCGGTTTGGGGTCCTTTCTGTGATGTTTTGAGAGGGAAAAAGAACAATGGTCGGCGCGGTGGGAATGTGGGAAACGCGCCGCGTTTTCCAAGGGCGGTGGGCAGCGGTGGGAAACCGAGCGCAGCGCCCAGAGCGTGAGCGATGGCGGTTTTCCACGGCTGTCCATGGCCCGGCATTTCCACGGCGCTCGGTGCGCTCCGGTGGCCGGCTCAGGCGCTGAGCTTGGCGATGCGAGCCAGCAGCTGGCGCTTGGCGCGTTGCATGTCGAGCGCGGCTTCGGTATCGGATTGATGCTGGGCGAAGCCTTCGAGCTGGGCCAGGGTGACACCAGGACGTAGCAAGCTCTCGCAGTGCGGGACTGTTTGGAGTAACTCGAAGGGAGTGGCCCAGCGCAGATAGATACGGCGGCGTTTGCCGTTGGGTTCGGTGAGGATCGACGGCACCGCGCAAGGCCGATGGAAGTTGACGTAAGGGTTGAGTTGCTCGCGGTGAAAGGTATCGACCGCCGCAGCGTGTTGCACCCCGATGTGGCCGAAGCCGAGATGTTTGCGAATGACCGCGCCGTTCTTGGCCTCCACTAATCCGTTGTCGCCGGAATGGTGGGCCCGCGACTTGGTCTGCTCGATCAACAGCTTGCTCAACAGCCGGGCCACGGTGTAGTTGATGAACTCGCTGCCGTTGTCGGAATGAAAGCCGCGAATCACAAACGGAAACTGCTGTAGCATCGTTTCGAGCAATGGAATCAGCCATAACTCCGAGATCTGCGGTGTGGCGGCAACGATCTCCCATTGCGTTACTTGGTCTACCGCGTTGATGGGATAGATGCCCTTGTGGCCATCCTGGTCGCCTTGGTGCACGGTGTCGATCCGCAGGTATCCGGGCAAGCCCTGCGGCTGCGGTCTGCGCCGTTCGCCAATGGGAATCACCATGGGCCGCGTCGGCTGATAGCTGGTGTTGCGCTTGCGATAGCCGGCCGAGTTTCGGAATCGGTAGATCTGCGCCACCGAGATCCGGGCTAGCCGCTGGTAGGCGAGTTGGCCATAGTCGGCGTATTCGCGCTCCAGAATCCGCCGGGTCGCCGGACCGCTGAGATTCCCGTGCGCTTTGTCCACGTAGGCCAGCAAGCCCACGTCGGCCGCTGTGTAGCGCGTTGCAAACTTGGTGCGCTGATACTCGACCGCCTTCACTCGTCCTGTCTTGCGCTGCCCTGCGATCAACCGCGTCACCTGTGCCCGACGTAGTCCCGTCATTCGCCCCACGTATTGCCGCACCACCCCCTTGTCGGCACGGCCCAAGCTTGCGTACTGGTGCCGCACCAGCGTCCGCTCCACCCAGTTGTAGACCTCGGCCCGCTTCAAACCCGTAAACCGAACCTCTCCACTCCCCACCAGGAACCCCCGGATCTGCTCCAGGCTCACTGCTTCCGAATCGTCCATGCTGATGATCAATCCCCAGCATCCCGATCTCTCCCTCCTTCAGGCTCATCTTGTATGAGAATCCAGCCCCGCTTCAGGCTCATCTTGCATGAGACAAGAGTCGGCCAAGCCCAAGCGCTTGGGAGCGTTATAATTGAATCGGTGCCGGAGAAACCTTCAGAAACGGCTTCGTCCGAGCAAAAGGATTTGCTCTGGATCTTCCTCGCAATTGCGGACCAACTCTTTGCCGTTAATGCAGATGCGATCAAAAGCCTCGGCCATATTGATACAAGGAACCTAGAGTTCTTTCACAGAGACTACAACAATGCTGATTTCAAAGCTCTTCTAGCAAACATGGTCCGTAGCGAGAAGGGGACTGCGGTCGGAAAACCCAGCCTTGCTTTGAGGGACCCCGTCGCGGAAAAGCTGAGCGCGAAGGTGTTTTCGCCGATGAGGATGAATGTGGCAGATGCCCCAGTCGGCGGCATTGGAAGCAGCGTCGAGCAACCAGTAATCGACGAGATGATAGCTAGAGCGACGGAAGTGATTGGAAGCCGCGACGAAGCAATGCGCTGGCTTGGCACCCCTGTCCGCGCGCTCAACTTTGCTACTCCGATATCCATCTTAGGAACGAAAGGTGGTGTCGAGCACGTGAACGACGTGCTATGCCAAATGGAGTACGGTATCTGGTAACGGATTGACCGTCCACCGGATTTGCCCCGCCAAACATCCCGTAAACGACGGTGAAGGCTCCC
Organism: Bryobacterales bacterium; assembly: GCA_963776805.1. Taxonomy (GTDB): domain Bacteria; phylum Acidobacteriota; class Terriglobia; order Bryobacterales; family Bryobacteraceae; genus Palsa-89. The sequence continues at coordinate 390,293 of CAVZOD010000023.1, read as the reverse complement.
GAATCCACGTCTAAAGCGCAAAGCGAAACAGTCTCAGCACAATAGATGACGGCGGTTCCTATGCGCCGATGGCACCTAATTCAACGAAAGAGTTCGGGACGAATTGGGCGCGGAGTGGGGTATCGGCTGTTCTTTCCGTCCCATCGGCAGTTGTCCATCAAGAGCGTAATTTTATACTGAACCCCGAGCATCCTGACTTCGAGAAGATCACATTCGCGGCGCCCAAGCCGTTCGTCTTTGATCCGAGGCTGAAGTAAGGCTGTATTTAATCAAACTTGATCTTCTTTGCGGCCTCGCTCACATGCCGCTGATGAGCTTCGTCGGTTTGTTTCTGTTTTTCCTAGCCGCATGTTCCTTCGCTGCCAATTCCGCATATTTGGTGTTCGCTTCTTCGAGAGCGAGCACCAGGGTAGCCCATGAGTCTGCTCAACCTCTTCCAAAGCTGTTCGCCTTAGCCAGACGCGGTCGCCCCAAACCTCGCAGACATTGGGTCGATGAGAGCTGGTATAGCGCTTCGGATGATCCCATGCGCTCACGAACATTTCGACCCATTCAGTAGGTGCGCGGCGCGACAGCTGGAAGGCACTTTATAGAGAGCACGCCCGTGCGTGCCATCGTTTCGGGGCGTACCAACTTCCTTCTCGATAATGCCCGTGGCCGCTATCGGCTCAAATGGTTGCAGATCGCCATCCATTATCCTCCTTATTGGTAAGGATCGCGCTGATTGGGCCACGTCGAGTCCAACGGTTGGATTCTGATGGTCCTCCTCCAAGCCGCCGCGCAGCATCTGCGGTCGATAAACATCACGGTGCAGGAGCCTGCCGGCGGAATGCCGGAGTGGGAGAGGATTATCATTTCGGCTGGTGTTGGTGCTCTCTTCAGCATCATAGGCAGTTTAATAATGGAATTCGTGAAGCCTAGGATAGCCAATCGCGTGTTGAAGAAGCGTATCGCCGTACACCTAATTCAAGAAGTCTCCGGGACCCTTGAAGCGATTGAGGCATGTCGTCGAGCCTTTGATGAAGTGGGAGATGTGCGGCTGAGCGGCAGCATTGCAATATCCTACGCCGGTAGTCGGCTTGAACGTGAGATCGGCGAGAAGTACCAACACTATTTCAACGCGGAAAGAGTCGCGACCTATGAACTCGATCCTCAAATGCTTTTACGGGCCTTCTATGGAGAGGTTGGATATTTTCGCAATTCTATAGAAGGGCTGCGCGCAGCGATAGACCCTACAACCACGATCAGAACGTTTTCCATGATGCACGCGACGATTTCTGCCGCATCGACATTGGGGCGAGAAGCCCTGAAAGAACTGGGCGCACCAACCTTCACGTCACATGAATCTGCGAGGGAGCAACATCATTTGGGTTTGATTAGAGCAGCCAACAAGTCCGAATCCGTCCCATAATGGCTAGAGCTCGCCCACCACTTGCTTGGGCGCGAATTCGATCACCGTACGGCTCAATCTGCGCCGCCAGTAATTCTCGAACAGCCCTTTCATGGCTTCGCCCATGCCGGAATGTTCGAATACAATGGCGGTCCAGGTGGGGCGCGTGATCACCGGATCCAGCAACGCCAGCAGCCCGCGCGCGCCGTCAAACACGGCCAGCTTCATGGGCAGGGAATCGATCTGCGCCACCTCGACGCCGGACGATGCGTACTCTTCCAGTCGCTGGCGGTGCGCCAGGTCGAGCGTGCCCGCTTCGATCAGCAGCCTGCACGTCACCCCGCGCAGACGCGCCTGCTTCACCAATTGTTCGTCCAGCGGATCCACCGCGTAGGGCGGCCGCGAAAACTCCAGATACTCGTGCCGCACGTCGGAAAGCATGCGCCGGTATTGTTGCGCGATCTGCTCGGGATCGCTTACGATCCGCAAATACTCGAGCGTCCCGCGCTCGCCCTGGCCTTCGGAATACGACGCCGCCAGATCCACCACCAGGCTGTCGGCCATGCGGGTTTGGTCGGTCAGCTCGCGCTGCAGCATTTGGGAGCGGCGGGCCAAGTAGCTGGGGACGGCCAAGCTGGGCTCGACGGCGGAAAAAAGCTTGGTCTTCTCCTGAACCACCTGGGCGAAGCCCTTCTCCACCAGGCTGTCCAGCACTTCGTATATCTTCTGGCGCGGCACGTGCGCGCGGGCTGCCAATTCGATGGCCTTGAAGCGCGGATGCCCGATCAAGACCAGGTAAGAGCGCGCTTCATAGGCGTTCAGGCCCAATTGTTGCAGCCTGCGCCAGAAACGCTGAAAATCCAACTCGGGTAATTCGGTGGTCATCCCAAAAGTAGAGCCCGTTACAACGAAGACTAGAGCATATCAGATGGTAGCGCGGGGGTGGCTATCCCCTGGGGGTGAGAGGGGCACGGGCCGTTGTGCCGTACTACACTAGATTCTGTCTTTGGAATTGCGGTAATCCGGGAGTGTTGCTGTCCTGTGCGCGGCCGAGAATTTTTCGGTTGGGAGAAGCTGAACCGAGTGAGGTTGGCCGGCATCCTCGCGGTTTGTGCTTTGATGACTATCCCGGTCCGCGCGGCCGACATTACTTTACACGGCAGGGTGGTGGATGAAAACGACGCGCCGGTTCGGGACGCGCGAGTAACCGCCCGTCCCGCGGGAGTATCGACCGTCGCCGGCGCGAATTCCTGGCAAGCCCAGACCGATCCGGACGGCGCTTTTACCCTGACGTTTCCCACGCCTGGCGACTACCTGGTCAGCGTGGAGCGCGAGGGTTACTACGCGCTGAAGGATCGCATGGTGCACGCCGAAGGCGCCGAGGAGCTGACGTTTGCCATCAACACCGTGCGCGAGGTTTTTCAGTCCGAGAACGTGAACGCGGCAACGTCGCCGGTGGACGTGGGGCAGGCGCAGAATGAGGAACATCTGACGGGCACGGAAGTCAACGACATGCCCTACGCTAACAGCCACAGCCTGAGAAATTCGCTGCCGCTCATGCCGGGTGTGCTGCAAGATGCCACCGGCGGACTCCACGTGAACGGCTCTTCCGAAGACCAGGTGCTCTATCTCCTGAACGGTTTCGACATCACCAACCCGATTACCGGCCAGTTTCAGACGGTTCTGGCGGTGGAAGGCATTCGCTCGGTGGACCTTTCCACGGGCCGCTACTCGCCGGAGTTCGGCAAGGGGTCGGCCGGCGTGCTGGGCATCCGAACCGAAAATGGCACCGACGCGTTTCATTACACGGCCACTGATTTTCTTCCCGGGTTTAGCCTCCAGCAAGGTTTGCACCTCGGGAACTGGTACCCGCGCCTGGGTGTTTCGGGCCCCATTGTTCGCGGACGAGCTTGGTTCTCCGACACCTTCGATTCGGAATATGACCAAGGCATTGTGACGGGGCTTCCAAAAGGGCAAGACACGCGCAGCGGTTGGACCGGCAGCAATTTGGTGCACACTCAGTGGAATCTGACGCCCTCCAATATTCTGTTCGCCGATTTCTTAGTGAACGTCGACAACGAAGGGCGCATCGGACTGGGTCCGCTCAATCCGATCTCGACTACTTCCACCGTGCACACGCGGGAATATTTCGCGAGCATCAAGGACCAGGAGTATTTTGGGCATGGCTGGCTGGTGGAATTCGGCTATGCGCACAATTATTTTTCGGACGCCCAGACACCACAGGGACAAAATCTTTATGTAATTACGCCGGTTGGCAACAGCGGCAATTATTTTGTGAACTCACAGCAGGGAGCGTCGCGCGATCAGAGCTTGGTTCATCTTTACCTGCCAAAGTTCAAGTTTTTGGGATCGCATCAGATCGAGGCGGGCGGCGATTTCGATTGGCTGCATTACAACGCCGATTTTCATCGCACAGGCTACCAGGTTTTCGGAGTTTCCGATCAATTGATTTCGGAAACCCTGTTTCCCACGCCAGCCATGTTTGACGCTGACGACAAGGAAGGCTCGGCGTACCTGCTCGACACCTGGCGAGTGGCCAAAGGGCTTCAATTCAACTTGGGGATTCGCCAGGATTGGGATCAAAGCCTGGGCGATGTGGCATGGTCGCCGCGGCTAGCTTTTGCGTGGTCGCCATTCGCCTCCGGCCGCACCAGAATTTCGGGAGGCTATGCGATCACGCACGACGCAGTGACGCTCGGGATGCTGGGGCTCCCGCTGGATCAGACCGCCGTCACCACCCAGTACAATCCGGACGGCACACCGGCGGGGCCTCCTGCGTTCACGACATATACCATTCCCCGTGCGGGACTTGTTCTGCCGCGGGCGAACAATTGGACGCTGGGCGTGGATCATCAGTTGTCGGAGCATGTTTATCTGGCGGCGAAATATCTGCGCCGCCGGGGGACCGATGGATTCGCGTTTATCAATACGCTGGCTCCCGACGCGCCGCCCTCGTTGCTGCCGTTGCCGAACGGAGTGGCGGGCGGGATATACCAGCTCACTAATCTTCGGCGCGACAATTATGATTCCGTTCAGATCTCGGCGCGCCAGACGTTTTCCGGGCAATTTGAGTGGATGGCGTCCTATACCTGGTCGCGGGCGCAGTCTAACGCCGTGATCGATCCGAATTCGGCCCAACCATTGCAGGTGATCCCGAATCTTGCGCCTGTGCCATGGGACGCGCCCCATCGATTCCTGGCGTGGACCTATTTTCCATTGCCGTGGAAGAATTGGGCCGTTTCTGCCCTGGCCGACCTGCGGACCGGCTTTCCGTTCTCCGTTCGCCAACCGGACGGGACCGTGATTGGGGATGTCGATTCTTATCGCTACCCGCTCAATTTCGACCTGAACCTGGCGATCGAGCGCATGGTTACGTTCCGCGGTTATCGGTTCGCGCTGCGTGGCGGCGTGGACAACCTCACCAATCAGGCCAACCCCACCGAGGTGAATAATGTGACCGGCGTGCCGCAGTATCTGCAGTTTTTGGGCGATGAAGGCCGCCACTTCGTGGTGCGGATCAGGTTCTTTGGCCGGGTAGGAACGAAATAGATTTATGAGATATGCAATCGTTCTTGCAATCGTTTTTCTGTGGTCCGGCGCCGCTTTCGGCCAGCAGTACGAAATTGGAGCGGACGTCGGATACGGGTTCTATCGCGACGGCAGCATCTATTCGTCCGCGGGGACGGCACAGGCCGGCATCCGCAACCGGTTCGCAGCCGGCATTACGCTCGACGACGACTTTTCCGAGTACGTCGCCGCCGAGTTCGACTACCTCTACCACGATGGCCATCCGTTCCTGAAGGAGCCGGGCGTGAACACGGATATCCAAGGCAATTCGGATGCGTTAACGGTTGGGTTGTTGTTCCACTTCAAGCCGCGCGAACATCGCTGGAGGCCTTTTCTGGCCGGCGGGACCGGGGCGAAGGAGTATGTTATCGCCGGTCCGGCGCCATTCCCGCAGCCGATTCCACAGATCGCCAGCCTGACCACCAATGATGTCTGGAAAACCGTCTTCACGGTGGGCGGAGGCGTGAAGTACCGTCTGATTCCGCATATGGTGCTGCGGGCGGAATTCCGGGATTATCTCACTACGTTTCCGCGGCAGGAGATCGTTCCCGCGCCGCATAATACAGCGCGCGGGATCTTTGAACAGTTCACCCCTCTATTTGGGGTCAGCTACACCTTTTAAGCGCGGTCCGAGATCGCGATGGAGCAGGTAGGAGATCTCGATAGGCATGCTGTCCATGGACTGGACGCGCAACACCATTTGATAGAAGCGGGGAAGGCTGCCATCTGGCGATTTCAACTTAGCGACCAGCTCGCGCGCGAGCACAGGATCGGTCAGCGCCCGAACCGCGGCTAAGGTGCTCGAAATCTGATTTCCCGACAAGTACAAGATGTCGCCCTTGCCGTACAGTCCGGGGACGTGGCTGATGAGCGCGTAGGTCTGCTCGGGCCCAGGAGAAGAGTCTGGCTTTTGGTCCGGGATAAACGCCGGTTCCCCGGGCCGGGGGCTCAGGTTCCGGATTCCGCCCGGCTCCAGCACCAGAGGCTGTCCCTGGGAAAGAGCTTCGATCTGGCGATTTCCGGAGACTGGTCCGAGAAAGACCACGTTGTCCATCAGGACTTCCGGCATGGCGAGCTGGTTGCTGCGGGTGAGCAGCAGGTTGTCCTTGCGGTGCGCCAGAAACTGCCCGAGCAGGAACGCCCCACTGGCCGTGCCCTGTCCGGCCGAACCATCCGAAGCGGCCAGGCAGATCATCAGGGGGCGGTTGCTGTTGAGCATCGGTCCCCAAAGCTGCTGAAGTTCTTGCTCCCCTCGATCGGTGGCCGTTGCCGACCGGTCTGAACGCGCGGGCTTCTCGCGCCACAGCTCCACCCCAAAGGCGGACGCACAGAGGACCGCGCCCACCAGCAGGCCGATCAGGATATTCTCTTTGCGATGGCTCCGCTCGCGCCGCGGTGCTGCTTCGATAACCAGAGCCGCAACCGGCTCCGGCACCTCGCGCGTCGCGAAAGTTACTCTGAATCCGCCCTTGGGAACGTCGACAATCACCGGGTCGTCCGTGCCTTCGGTGCGATAATACTCGGCCAGCTTTTGCCGCAGGCGCGCGACATGCATCCGCACCACCGATTCCTGGCGAGGATCATAGGAGGCAGGTTTGGCGAAAACATCCAGGCCCACCGTGTATTCTTTCAGGCTGTCGGCCGTTCCGGAGAGCGACTTCTCAGCCAGATAGTGCAGAAGGTTGCGATGCACTTCCGAGGTGCGGAAGGCTTTGCTCTGGATAATTCGCTGGACCTGCGCTTGGTTCGCTTCCAGCTCGACCACCATCGCTATCTATCATACGGCATGCTGGGGGGCGGCATGGATGGCGGTTCGTAGTATCCGCTCATTTTGAAGTGGATGGTGACCGGACCGCTGTTCGGATTCCTCCAGCGCCAGCGGTACCAGCCGGTGGATTGCGCCACGAATGCACTGTGCCCTTCCGACGCGTCGCTTGTGTCCCGGTCCGCGAATTGGCAGGAAAGTGTCTTGCCGTTATGGCCGCCGCGCGCGCCGGTGGACCAGGCGTACACCAGCGTCGCCCCGGCCTGCATGCCCACCCGATAGTTCAGCTCCTGCTGCGCTTCCACGGTGAGCTCCAGACTGTCCTTGCGAAACGGCTGGATCAGGGCTCGGGCGCTGGCAGGCAGCTTCGCGGCTGAAGGGAACGGCGGGAGCTGGACCCGCCAGAAATGTACAGCGGCGAATCCGGCGGCCAGGAGGCACGTCAAGCCGAGCAGCCATCGCTTCCGGGTCACAATTCCGATTGTACGGGGTCCGGCAGGCGGTCCGTTGGGCGCGAAGCGGCGAGAAATCTCCGGCGTGAGGTAAAAACATTAGTTTTTTTCAGGTAATTGCCAGTCAACCCTGTAGCATCCCACTGCGCGCGCCGATAGAGATTTCAGGAGCGGGCATGGCGACATTGGCTATGAATGACTGGAGTTTAGCATCCATCCGCCAGACCAGCGGGATCAGTCTGGAAGAGATCGCGCGCAACACCAAACTCAAGGTCACAACACTGAAGGCCATCGAAGATGCTAACTTTGATGTTTTGCCGGGCGGAATTTACAACATCAGCTACATCCGGCAATACGCCCGGGCGATCGGCGTGGACGATTCGGCGCTGGTGAAAATGTACCAGGCGCTGCGCCCGGAAAATCAAAGTCAACCTGACCGGGATTAGTCGCCCGGCAGAAAGCAGGAGCATCATGGCGGCTGCCGCTTCCTTCCAAACCGAATCAACGTCCCAGGCCATTCTCGGCAAGGACGTCACTGTCACCGGCGAGATTTACAGCCACGAACCTCTGATCATCGAGGGTGAGGTGGAGGGAACCATCGACGTGGCCGGCCATCTTCTCACCATTGCGCCCAACGGAAAAGTGCGCGCCAGCATCAAGGCCAAGGAGATTGACGTACTTGGCTCGCTGCAGGGAAACGTGGAAGGCGCCGACAAGATTTACATTCGCAACGGCGCGCGATTCGTGGGAGATATTCACGCGCGCGGCATCGTGATCGAGGATGGCGGGTTCATTCGTGGGAAAGTGGATTTGTCGCGAAAAGCGGGAGCCTGATCCCAGGCATTAGTGAAACGCCTGGTCCACGGCATGGAACGTGGTGACGAACTGGACTCCCAGAACATTGGTCCGCGTTCCTGGAACAGACTCAATCCTCAGCCACTCGTAGCTGGCCTTGAGCAATTGATGCCGGTTGAGCCACCAGCCGCCGCCCAGCTCGTAGGAAGCAATCCAAGGTGAAAACTGGCTGGTGGATGCCCCGGTCGTATCCGCGGCGCCACCTGGTTTTAACCACCCCGCCCGGCCCGCGAGATAAAGCCGCGGCGTCAGAACCCGTTTCGCCTCGCCATAGGTGGAGCTTACCGAAGGCGCCTGAGGGAACCCTGGCAAATCGTACTGGAAACGCTGCCATTCGCCGCTGACGCTCCAATGGGCGCGGGCCCACTGGACATCCAGACCAAGGCCGCTGGCAGGAAAATCGCGCACCGACGTACCGGCCGGCAGTAATGGCGCAACATTGGGCGAAAGGTACGGCCCGCGGAATCCAGAAATGCCGACGCGAAAGCCCTGCAGGATGGTGTAGCCGCCGCCCAGCACCCACTGCGCGTATTGCGGAGCATGGCTTAAGCTCAGCGGATTCGATGGCGAGCCGCTGGTTACCTGGATGCGGCCATCCACACGATGGCTGGAAACCTCCGCCTGGATGCCCGGCAGTCCATAGAGCGTCACCGGCGTCAGTCCATCGCCCCCGCCCGACGCTCCCCCGCAACCGCTGGAGACGTAGCCGTAGTTCTGCCACAGCAGGTCGGCCACGCTGCAAGGAAGCTGATTGTTTCGCAAGGTGAGGGTCTGGATATAGCTGAGCGGTTGATCCAGTAGCGCGTTGTCGGCATCGTCGTAGTGCAGGGGGAACGCGCCGAACGCGGATGTCAGACGGCCCGCTTTGAACACCACAGAAGTTTTCTCCCGCCGGATCTGGTATCCGATGAAAGCCTGGATCGTTTGGACGTACCACTCATGATCCGGATCGTAGGCGTCGTAGTAAAGATAAGGCGCGAGGCGAAACTGCTGCGCGGCATAGGCAAACCAGTGCGGCCCGAGCGTAAGCGTGGGATACAACATGGCCTGAAACCCAGGCGTCACGGGTGAATTGCCTGGGTCTTCGAACTGGAGCCGCCCGGTATACATTGCTCCGCCGCTCAGAGTTACGGGAAGGCTGAAGCCGTAGTTGGAATCTTGAGAGCCTGCGTCTTGCGAGAGAGCAGGCAACGCCGAAGCTGCGCACCAAACTGCGAATAGCGCCAACGTCCGTCCTAACATCGTCCAGCTTCCTTCCCAACCAGCTGTCCATCGCCGAATTGGTCCGGGTCAGCAAGTGGCAGGCGCAGCGTGACGGTGAACGTGGTTCCTACGCCCAGGCGGCTCTCCACCGCGATGGACCCTCCCATCGCTTCGACGAGTTGTTTGACGATGGTCAGCCCCAGGCCCGTGCCACCGTAACGGCGCGTCATGGAACCATCGGCCTGAGTGAACTTTTCGAAGACCAGGTCCAGCTTGTCGGCCGGGATGCCGATGCCTGTATCGCGCACCGCCAGCGCCAGCGACGCCTGCTCAGCGGTCTTTTCCATGCACTCCACCCTGACTGTGATTCGCCCGTGTTCGGTGAACTTGATGGCGTTCCCAATCAGGTTGATCAGCACCTGCCGGATGCGGACAGCATCGCCCACCAACCCGACTGGCGCGCCATCCTCCCACTCGATGGCGATCTCCAGACCCTTGGCGGAGGCCTGTGGCTCCAGCAGCTTGTTCAGATCCTGGATGGTCTCGCGCAGATGGAAGGGCGCCAGGTTCAGCGTCATTTTTCCCTCGTCCAGCCGCGAAAAATCCAAGATGTCGTTGATGATAGATAGCAGCGAATTGGCCGAATCGCGGACCGTGGAGGCGAAGTCAACCTGTTCTTCATTGAGCGGGGTATCGAGCAACAGCTCGGTCAGGCCGATGACGCCGTTCATAGGCGTCCGCAGCTCATGGCTCATGTTGGCGAGAAATTCGCTCTTGGCGCGGTTGGCCGATTCCGCCGCTACTTTGGCCTGTTCCAGCTCAGCGCGGGTCTTGCGCTCGGCTGCTGCCACGCGATTGAAGGACTCGGCCAGCACGTGCAGTTCTCCCGCTGCTTCCCCGGCGTTGATCCGTTCCGGAAATTGGCGGTCGCGTTCTCCACGCTGCAACTGCATGGCGAGTTCCCGCAGGGGCCGTGTGACCTTCCTGGATGTCGTCAGGGTGAACACCAGCGCCAACAGCACGCCGCAGAGGCCCACCTTCACTAGAATGCTGATCCAGCCCTGAGTGAATTCGCGGATCGCCGCATCGAGCGATCGCAGCACCACCAATTGAAATCCAGAGCCGAGGCCCGCGTCCTGAACGGGCAACACCAGAAATGTTTCACCATCGCGCCGGATCTCGCACTCCGAGCGGGGTTCGCGGCATGCGGAACGAAGTTCGTTTTCAAGCGATGCCCAGGTGGCGCGCGGCAAGCCGGCTTCGAGAACGCGCCCATTCCGCAGCAGGACCGTATCGCCGCCCAAATGATAGCGGCTCAAGTCGAACCGGGCGCCCAGTTTCAAATCGCCAATCTGCCCGCCATCGATGGCGATGGGCGTGGAAGTGAGTTCATACAGCACACCGCCGATTTGCATTACCGAAGTTTGGGAAGGCGCGGTTGGTGCAGGAAAGCTGGGAAGCTGCGAAAGCGAATCCGTTTGTCCGGGGCCGAAATCGACCGCGGCCAGCGTGCGTCCCCGCCAGTCCGTCACCGCCAAAAGGTCGTAGCCCACCAGAGCGTGCATTTCACGCAATTGCGCCTCAATGGTGCGCTGAATCTCACGCGTCATGGCCGGCGTGGAGGGCGCCTCGTGCGTAAGACCGATGGCCGCCTTTAGTTCCGCGCTGTCCGCTAGCACCAGGACGAACTGGCCAATGCGCCGCGCGTAATCCTCGTTGGCGCGATCCAGCAATTCTTCCGATTTCTGAAAGGAATCGCGCAGGCCGTCCTTGACATGCTGCTGGACCAGCGTATTCAGCGCCGCGAAACTCACGGCCAGTACCGCGCAGACCGGCAGAAACGAGAACAGAAACGCCCGCGTCGTCAGAGACGCCCGAGACAGCACCGTTACCGCTCCGTATCCACCGGAACGCGGATAGTAGCGTCCACGCTGCCGGTTTCGGGAACCTGGACATCCACCTTGTGAAGGCCCGCCACCTTGTGCCAGGCGATCAGCCGGTAGCGTCCGGGCGGCACGTTGGAAAACGAGAAGCTGCCGTCGGGCGCGGGCTTCTGAAACCACGGGCTGTCGGTCACAACGATGGCGGCGTACATGTTGGCGTGGATGTGGCAATAGACCTGAACGACGCCGGGGTTGTTGAACTTCACGTTGCGGCTGTGGCCTTCAGGATAGTAGCCGAGATCGAAGGGCTGCGCCTTGGAAAGCGAAAAAACGTTGTGGAAAATCGGGTCCAGATTCGGAAACTCAACTGTCGACCCCACTGGTACTACAATCACGTCCGGTTGAAACCGCGCGTCCTGCTGGTTGAGCTTTTCGGTCACGGGCGGTATGGGGGGCAGGCGGCGGCTGTCCTTCCTGGCGTCTTTGGCCGGGTCATTTTTGGCCGCTTCCAGGATCACCACCATGCGATCGAACTCGTTCACAGGCTCCGTGTCCGGCGCGGCCAAAGGCGTGGTTGTTCCCCGTAAGTTATAGACAATGGGCGACAAAGACCTCTTGCTCAGCCGCTTGGTGATGATGGCGCGTCCATGCACATCGCTGGCAGGGGCAAGGAGCGCAAGCAAGAGGAGGCCTGAAACCAGGTACACGAGTTTCATCCCATTTCCTTTGCTCTTAGAATCGGCCGACCGACGTACCCTCAATAGGGTACTTGCGGCCTATCCCGGTACAGCATGGCCGTAAAAGTTTGGGATGTAGAAAATATCGGACTTGCACTGCTGGAAGCCTCAGAGCGGGGGTTGGAAAGAAAGGCGTAGTTGATTAGAAACAGAGGCGTAGTTGATATGATCGGTGCGGATGCTAAAGCAGTGCATCATCGCGTTTGGCTTGTTGATCTCAGTAGATGCTCATCCTCGCTACGCCCTGGCTGGGACTTGGGAAGGTCTCTTTAACGGACAGCCAGAGCGGCTACGACCGGACGGCAGTTATCCCGAAACGCGAACCAAGTTCCGATTGACTCTTCGGTTCACTAAATCAGCCAAGCTAACTGGCACCCTTATCGTCTTTGGTCCTCAGACGCATGTGAGCCAGATCAAGAACCAGCGTTGTGATCCCGAAGCGTGTGGCTTCGAGGTGGTGGATTACGGCGACGAAACTACTCCCCAAGCATGGCGGGTCTGGACTGCGAATGGAGAATTGCATGGGACGCGCAATCGCGGACCAATGCGGCCCTCTGGCATCGGGCCGGGAGCTCGGCTGTTCAAAATTGAAGCTTTTCGAGTGAAATCAAAGTAGCCGACTACCGATATTTGCCGGCGTGCTACTCTGGATAAAAGCTACCTCGTTGAGGAGTCAGCAACGAAATGCGGAACGTCAGCCCGCCCATGCGCTACAAAGTTTCGCAACCCCTGCAAGCGGTGAAGCTGGCCGAGCATCCAGGCAGCAGCTTGCGCGACCCCACCGGCACGCTGATCCAGATCCCCGCCGAAATGATTATCGAAATCGAAGGGCACGTCGCGGAATCCGGTTTAGTGAATGTAGTTTGGAACGGCGAAGTCTTCTCGGTGTTCAATGAGGACCTGCAGGAGAAGGCAGGGCCTGTGAGCGCCGCCGAAGCGTAAAGCGCATCTTCCCCGCAACCCTTCGCCAGCCTCTCATGCCCAGCGAACGCGATCTCGATTTGATTCGTGCCTCCGCCGCCGGCGATGCCGAACGTGTGCGAACACTGCTGGGCCGCGGCGCCAAAGTAAACGCGCGCATGAAAAACGGAGCCACGCCGCTGCTGGCGGCGGCGGTGGCCGGGCGGACTGAAGCGCTCCAGCTTCTATTGCTACAGGGTGCAGACTTGAAGGCCCGCTATCAAGACGAGGCCACGGTGCTGGTAATGGCGGCCACGCAGGGACACGCCAACGTGGTGCAGTTGCTGTTACAAAAAGGCGCCAGCCATGACGAACATACTCGCAGCGGAGTGACGCCGCTGCTAGCCGCGGCCATCGAGGGGCATGGAGCCGTCGTGGAGGCGCTGCTGGCGGCGGGCGCGGATCCCAACGCCCGCGACGCGCGCGGTGTCACGCCTCTGATTGGCGCTGCGGTCAACGGGCGCATGGAAGCGCTTTGTGCTTTGATCGCGGCGGGGGCCGATATCGGCGCGGTCAGTCAATCGGGCTTAACGGCTCTGGTGGCGGCGGTGTCGGCTACGCCCGCAGTCGCTTGGGTATTGCTCGAAAAAGGCGCCGATCCGAACACGCTCGATGAACAGGGCCGGCCGGTTCTGGTAGCGGCGGCCGCCGGCGGAAATGCCGAAGCCATTCCCATGCTGCTGGCCAAGGGCGCGCGCCTGCATGAGGCTGCTCTTCTCGCGGCCGCACTAGGCGGACATGTAAAAGCGGCGGAGGCTCTGTTGCAGGCTGGAGCCAGTCCAAATGCGGCAGGGCAAGCCGGTATCACGCCGCTGATTGCGGCCGTGGTGCGGGGACAAACCGCCATGGCGGAGCTGTTGATCCGATCGGGCGCCGACGTGAACGCGCGCACCAGCCAGGGCGTAACGGCGCTGATGGCGGCGGTGAACAGCCATCCGGAAGCCATCCCTCTATTGCTCGCGCAAGGCGCGGAGATCAACGCGGCGGATCAAAGCGGGCTCACCGCGCTGCACGCCGCAGCCGCCATGGGACGGACGGAAGCGGTTCGGCTGCTTTTGGAATCGGGAGCCGACGCGGCGCAATGCACGGCCAGCGCCTTGACGGCGCTCGGTATCGCGGAGGCGGGCGGGTTCACCGAAATCGCCGATTTTCTCCGGTCTGTTGATCATTAATCCAGTACCGCAATTTGGTGCCGCGGACGGCGCCGCACTCGTCTGCGCAATGTAGGCCGAATGTCCACTACGCACCCGCGGTTCACAGCACGAATCCAGGGCTCTCCCGAGATCATTTTCGACTTGATTGCCGACATGCCGAACTATGGGCGCTGGTTATCTGGTTCACAGGCGTTCGGAGGGACAACGGAAGTGTCGCCTTATCCGGTCCGCCTTGGCACCACGTACCTGGACGCGGGACCGGCAGGCCAGCGGCCCGGTTCGGTCACGGCCTATGATCCTCCCAGGCACATCGCCTTTCATCACACCATGCTGTTGAAGCAAGGCCCGCTTGCCGCCGATATCGACGTCCATGTTCGCTACACGCTGGAGCCGGTTGAGGGCGAGACTTTTGTTCTGCGCGAGCTGGATCTCACGATTCAAATACCCGGCTGGATGAAGATTGCAGAGCCCTTCGTTTTATACGCTTTCCGCAAGGAGAATGTGCGGATACTCGCGGAATTAAAACGCTACGTCGAAGCACAGCGGAAATAGGCGCGTCTGTACACTCTCTAATCCACGGACTGATGGACTCGAATATTCCACGTCCCGCTGTCTTTGACGAATATAAAGGTCTCGTAGTGGAGACCGATCGGGTCCACGTATTGGGTGAGCACGCGAACCACGGCGATGTTTGGGCCGGCGAGATCAATGGACTGAATGGTCCGCTGCACCTGCCCTGTTACGCCGCTCCACATGCGGGCCAGCTCGGGCCGTCCGCGAACCGAGGCTCCGTGAGCGCCGATCCATTCTCCGTCTTCGGAATAGAGCGCGGCTGCGGCTTGGCCATCGTGCGCGTTTCTGGCATCGGCGAAAGTTTTGATGAGCGTCCGTATGGATTCTTCGTCGGCCGGGGAAGATTGTGCATGGGCTTCGGCCGCGAGAGCGGCCGTGCAAGCGAAGGTCGCCAAAAAGGTTCGCCGTTCCATAAGGTGATTTTATCGAAATGCGGGCGAACCGATTGCGGTATTACAGGAATCCCGGGGAGCGCGAAGGGTTCGATGCGGTGCGGCCTTTAAGCCGACCGTCCGGGCGCGCGGACGTAATGCAATTCCAGGTGGTTCATTCGCGGGGTGGTTCGGCTGACGGACGGGAAAGTTGGCAGGCGGCTCTGCCCATGCCGAGTGCAGCGCGTTTTGACGGCGTCACTTGGATGCGATTGCGGGCTGGACGAAATCTTCCATCACGGCTTTGCGCAGCAGGTTCGGCGGCAGCAGGCCCTGCGACAAGATGAAGTCGTGGAAGCGCTGGACGTTGAACTTGGGGCCGAGGGCTTGCTCGGCGGCTTTGCGGATTTCCAGCAGGCGCGTGAAGCCGTCGAAATACGAGGGCGCCTGGCCGGGCGCGCGGAAAGTGAAGCGCTCCACTTCTTCGGTAGCGAAAGCGGGCGAGCAGACCACATCCTTTTCCAGGACCTGCATGGCCTGCTCGGGAGTCACTTTGCCCTCCTGCAATTCCGGATCGAGAAACGCCCGGGCGGCGCGCAGCAGCCGGTAATCGAGCGAAACGAGTTTCGCGTCGTCCGGCATGTAGGGGAGCATGAACCATTCCGAATACAACCCCCAGCCTTCGACATTGGTGCTGTTGAATGCGAACAAGGCGCGCGCTAGCGAAACGCCGCGCTCCACCATGGCATCGAACTGGAGTTCGTGACCCGGGCGCGCTTCATGCGTGGTGATGGTCCAGGATGCGGCGGCGAAAGTGAAGTCGTCATACTTCAACGGCGCACCGCCCTGGCCGGTTGTTTCGAGCGGCAGCACAAACGCGCCGCGCTCGCCATGATTGTTGATCAACGGCGGCGGCTGCATATGTGGCGCCGGTTGCTGCGCGGTTTCGGCGGCCGATGCCAGGCGAATGATGGCCGGCCGATCCGGCAGCGTGATTAAATGCTCGCGCCGGAGGATGCCCTCGATTTCGGCCAGCCGCTTTTGATAATGCGGCAGCACTTGATCGCCCGGAATCTGATCCTTCTTCAGATCGCGAATCACGTCGCGATAGTCGGAGGAGGGCAGGTGCCGCTCTTTGGCGATTTTTTCGGCGATGGGCTGCATCTCGCCTTGCAATTCGGAGAACATCTGATGAGCCATGCTCGTAAGCTGCTCGGGGGAATAGTCGATGCCGTAATTGGCCAGCGAGATGGTGTACAACTCCGGCGGAAGGCGGAAATCGCTGCGCGCTTTCGGCAAAACCTCGCTGCGGACAAAACCGTCATAGGACGCAAGCTGCTGGTTCAGCTTGGCGAATGCATCCTGATAGCCGTGCAGCTTGTACTTTTCGAGCAACAGACCGATCCCGGTGACATAAGCTTTGGTGTTTTCGAGATTCTTTTCCACTTCGATTTTGGATGGCCCCACCAGCCCGGGAGTGTTCAGCTTTTCGCGATAGCGCTCCTCGGCTTGCATGGTCAGGGGCTCAAAGCCCGGCTGCAGCCCCGAGTACTTGAGCAGCCGAACCACCGCAGCCGGACGCCGATTTGCAGCCACCTGATCATCCAGCAGGCTCTTGATGCCGAAAAAGACGGTGCCGGCGACGTCCGCGTAAGGCAGCAGATGATTCTCGGACGCTTCCGAGGACCGGATTTCCCGATCCGCTTCGGCCAGCAGGATTGCAAGATCCTGCCGCACCAGCGGGTCCTTTTCCAGCGCCAGCCGTTTCTGCAATTCTATACGGGCCACGGCGATGTCCCGGCGGAAGCGCTCGGGCTGTTCCGGGGACGCCGTGGTGATCTGTTCGTCGAGACCCGGCACACCTTCGGAGGCGGCATCCTCCGCCGAATAACGCGCCATGATCGCGATGAGGAGCTGGGCATTCTCGTTGCTCTTCTGGACCCAGGCCGGCGGTTGAGCCCAGACGGATACAGCGGCGAACAGTAGCAATGGAAGCCAGAAGCGCATATCTAAGAGTATCCGGAAAATGTGATACAGTGCCTCGCATGCTTCGGACGATTCTCCTGCGCGGATCCGCCTTCAGCTTGCTGCTGGGATTCGCGTGGCTCACTTACACGCAGAGCCAGCCTGCGCCGCCCATCGGCATTCAAAAGCTCAAGGATGATTTGTATGTCATCGGCGTGACCAGGGGCGTGGGAGCGGGAAACGTGGCGGTTCAGGTGACGGATGAAGGCGTGATTCTGGTGGACGATATGTTCGGCCGCAACCACGATGAGCTTCTGGAAAAGCTGCGCACCGTGACCGACAAACCGATCAAGTACGTGCTCAACACGCACCAGCACGACGATCATTCCGGCGGCAACGCCAGGCTGCTGGCCATGAACGCGGAGGTGATCTCGCATCGCAATGCCCGGGCGAACATGGCCCTGCTGAAACAGCCGGGCTTGGCGCGCGTGACGTTCTCGGACGAGATGTCGGTTTACTTAGGCGGCAAAGAAGTTCGGGCGCACCATTACGGCCGCGGCCACACCGGCGGCGACGCGGTAATGTACTTCCCCGCGGACAAAGTGATCCACACGGGCGACTTGTTTCTCACGTTCCCGCCCCAGCCGTTTATCGATTACGCCAACGGCGGGAGCGCGCTGGAATGGACCAAGACGCTGGACGGAGTGCTGAAGCTGGATTTTGACATCGCGATCCCGGGGCACGGCCCGATTTCGGACCGCGCCGGCATCGTCCAGTTTCGCGATCGCTTCCAGGCCATGCGCGATCGCATCCAAGGCATGGTGCATTCGGGCGCCAGCAAGGAAGCGATCTCGAAAGTACTGGTCAACGATTATCACTGGGCCGCCGGCGGCCTGGCGATCCAGCAGGTGGACGCGATGATTGCGGAGTTGAAACAATGAGTCCAGCCGCGGATAAAAACGGCTGGACGCAGGCTTAATCCGGCCAGATTTCGCGGGCGGTCTCCACCACTAATCGCAATTTCTGGAACTGCTGGTCCATGCTGAGCGCGTTGCCTTCGCTGGTGGATGAGAAGCCGCACTGCGGGCTTAGGCAGAGCTGATCCAGCGGAACGTACTTGGCGGCTTCGTCGATGCGGCGCTTCAGATCGTCTTTCTTTTCCAGATCGCCGCGCTTGGTGGTCAGCAACCCGAGTACAACTTTCTTGCCTTTGGGGACGAAACGCAGGGGCGCAAAGGTTCCCGAGCGCGCGTCGTCGAACTCCAGAAAATAACCGTCCACTTTCAGCTCGCCGAACAGGGCTTCGGCCACGTGATCGTAGCCGCCCGAAGCGGCCCACGAGGACCGAAAATTGCCGCGGCACAAATGCGTGCAGACCGACATGCCGTCGGGCTTGGCGGCCAGCGCCTCATTGAGGGTACGGATGTGGCGGATGTGCGCGTGCTCGCCGTCCTCGCCCATCTTGGAAACTGCTTCCCGCTGCGCCGGATCGTTCAGATAGGCCAGGCTGATGTCGTCGAGCTGGAGATAGGTGCAGCCCAGCTTGGCGAGCTCGGCCATTTCGCGCGCGTAGACTTGGGCCAGATCGTGCCAAAACTCATTGATGTCGGGATAAATCGCGGGATCGATGGCCGCGCGTCCGCTGCGGTAGTGCATCATGCTGGGCGATGGAATGGTGAGCTTGGCAGTGGCATGGGCCACCGACTTAAGGAACGCAAAGTCGTCGCCGAAAATGCATTTGTCGAGCTTGAGCTTGCTCTTGATCCGCAGGGCGGCGGGGGTGAATTCGATTACCCCTTGCTCGTTGCGAAACTGCACTTTGACGTTGTCCTGCACCTTGGCGGTGCCGCCCACCTGGTACAGAAAATCCATGTGCCAGGAAGCGCGGCGGAATTCACCGTCGGTGACTCCTTCCAGGCCCAGGTCCTCTTGCAGGCGAACCACGTCGCGGATCGCCTGGTCTTCGATGCGGCGCAAGTCGGCTGGGCCGATGCGGCCATTCTTTTCGTCTTCGCGGGCCTGGAGCAACTCTGGTGGACGGAGCAGGCTGCCAACGTGATCGGCGCGGAAGGGTGGAGTTTTTGTTTGAACCATCGAATCTAGCTTACGCAAAATTGGGCGCAGCCGCGCGGTGGGGGTTTAGCGCTTCCTGGTCCGGAACTGGTATTGGTCCAGTTCCACGGCGAACTCCTCCGGCATCGAGCGAGTAACCCGGCAAGATACGATCAGTTGCAAGGGAGTGATTCCGTGCAACAGGGACGGCCATTCCACGGTCAGTTGCAAGCGCGCGCCCTTGTTTATCTGGGCTTCTTCGGAGGCGATCAGCAAACCGCGACTGCTCACGTTGACCGTCCGCCCTTCGCCAATCAGGGAAGGTCCGCCCGAAAGAGTACGGAACCGAACACCCAGTCGCAAGGGAAACCTGGCCTTGGATCTCCGTTCCAAGGCGGCATGAGATTCAGGTTGCATAGCAATTTACCATTCTTTGCCCATAGCTGTTAGGACCTGATGGCGCAGGCACTACGTTTCCATAACAAGAAACCGTCCTGTCAAAAATCAAAGTGAGATATTCGTGCGCCTCATTTCATGGAGTGCTGAGACACTAAGAGCAAGCTGCACTGAAACATGGTCCGCATCGTGCCATCGACGCGAGGACAGCCTTCGGACAACCTTCTAAACTACACTAACGTAACTACGTTAGATTAACTACGCTAACTCCCTCAACCGCCCGGAGTTCTTCTCCAACAGGCGCGAGATGCTCACGTCGCTGGATCCGGACGATTCGCCGGATACGCAAGCTGAGGCCGCTTCAGAAATCCTCCTCTGTTCCCTCTCCTTGCGCTCCTGCCATTCACGAAATGTTGCTCGCTCGCGTTCAATTTCCTGCACCGTGCCAGCGATTCGCATGCGGTATTGGGAGCAGATGGCTTCCATCTCCTCGCCCAAACGCTCGTTGTCGGCGAGCTTGGTCTTTTCGAAATCTTCCAGACGCCTGCGCTGGCTGTCTTCGTACTCGTTTAGCACGCGCTGCCGCTGGACGGCATCCTGCAACATATCCTCAACCGCGACGCCCGCTGCTTCCAGAGCCATCATCAGGGCGCTGTGTTTGCCGGCCGGCGAGAGACCATGCAGATGCTCGCTGCCGATCATGTCGGCTACTTTCAAGATGTCCCACGCGGCGGTGGATGTAGCTGCTTTAAAAGATGATTTGTGGTAAATGTCTTCGAAGGATGACAGCTTCGCGTTCTCAAACGAATCGTTGCGATTCCGTTCACTGATGCCGGGCGCTGACGGCCTGACAGGCGTGTCATTCCGTTCTTCCGCGGGAGCTGTGAAACGAGTCTCCGGCGAGGAAGCCTGCAACAACTTCCTAAACATGATCCCTCCACTTACTCGAAGGTGGTTGCATAATACTAACACAATGAGGTGGGATCAGACTCGACAATTGCTCAGGTTTAATAGACCCGCGGTACCAAGATTCCTACGTTTCCTAAGCCAACAGGCCCCCCAAGAGTCGGCTTGCTTGCTGAAAAAGCCAGGAGTTTAGTAATCTTGATTGCTAAACCGGCTCAGTCGCCGGAGCGGACCGAGGCCACCGGCACGAGTCGGCCATCCCGGATGTGATAATCGGCGCCGCGCCAGCGGATGCTGTTGCGGCCGAAACTGGTCAGCCAGATGGCGAACGCGATCGCGTCCCAAACCGGAATGAGCGGCATTTGCTTCCACAAACCGGGCTGGCGCAAGCCATGGATGCCGATGATCCAGGTCATCGAAATTCGCAATCCGAGGTAGACGCACAGGTAGCCGAGTGCGACCGCGGCCGACGGATGAATCACCACTGCCGCAAGCGACCAGGGCAATCCTTGGGTGAGCAGCAATCCGAAATGCCCCCAGGGGCGCATGTGGCGCATCACCACGATCCAGCGCAGGCGCTTATGCAACAGATCGCCGATGGAGCCGTAATCGCAAACCGTCTCAATGGAGTAGCGCAGCAGTACAACCTCGAACCCCTGCTCGGCGATCAGTCGGCCCACCAGCAAGTCGTCGGCTGGGCGATTTTCAAGCTCCGGATAACCGCCGAATCCGTTCAAGCGGGCGCGGGTGGTGGCGATGGTGGGTCCCAGGGCGAATTTTACTCCGTCCAATTGCCAGGCCACCAAGATGCCGGCATAGAAATCGGACATCATTCCTACGGTCTGCAAGTGGTCAGTTAAAGTGTTGTGTTCGGTTGGAACGTAGAAACAGGTGACAGCGCCCACCTTAGGGTCACGCAGCGGAGCAACTAGCCGGCGTAGATAATCAGGACGCACCCGCACGTCGCTATCGCTGATGACCAGCACTTCATACGCGGCGTCGCTGACCAATCGTGCGAGTTTGGCGACTTTGTCGTTAGTTGCGATACGTCCCGAACCATACAGAATACGGATGCGGCAGTGGGGGAAATCGGCGCTCAGTTTTGCCAGAACCGCGAGCACCGCTTCGTCCTCGGGATCGACGCAGAAAACGATTTCGAATTCGGGATAATCCAGCCGGCAGAAACTGGCCAGGTTCTTCTCGGCGTCCGGATCGAGTCCGCGGATGGGTTTCAGGATGCTCACCGGCGGCGTGAAGGACAGATCGGGCGTGACGGCAGGCTGTCGAAAATATTGCCAGGAGCTAAAGATCGCGATGAGGTAATAGATGAATGGTATGGCCGCAATCGCAAGGAACACAAGGCTTAGGTGCGGCATAGTCTCAGGCTACTCGACCCCTGGATGGTTTGTCAGCGCGTGATTGGTGAGCAGCAGCTTGCCTCCGCTTTGGGCCACGACGGTCAGCAGTTTGGGATCTACCAATTTCTTCAGGCGCTCGGACGCTGTGTCGGTGATCACCAGATAATAGCGGTCCGGCTGCTGCCACAGTGTTTTCCACTGCTGATCGTTGATGAACACATTCGGGCGCGCCGGGTGCGTAGGAGCCGTACACCAGATTGTTGAATCGGCCGTTGAGCAGCAGCGCGGTGCGATTGGTGTAAAAGAAGATGGATGAAAACGTGTAGTAATGATGATCCACGATCAGCTTTCCGGCGGGCGAACGGAGCAAAGAATTGGCGAGCGGCCGCGAGGACAGATAGGGATCGAACGCTGCCATGGCGATCCGGGCTGCCTGAAAAAACAGGATCGCCATCAGGGAAATGGCGAGGAAGGCACGCTGTCCCGAGGATCGCAGGGTGCCGGCGGCTCCCAACAAAAAAGCAACCGCGGCTACCAGTAGCGGCAGCCGCAGATAGGCGAATGAGGCGATGGTCAGGTCTTCCATGTGGCCCAGCGAAAGCTTGTAGGCGCCCGGATTGGAGCTGAGTGCCGCTGAAATGTCGCCGGGCGTGGGAAGATGCCAAGCTAGAAAATATAACGTGAGCACCGCTGCCGCCGCGGCGATGAATATTCCGCACAAAACGCGCGTGCCATACCGGATCCAGTTGCCGCCCGCGGCCATCGCCGAGCCCAGCAGCAGCGCGAGCGCGGGATAACACGGCATCGAATAATATTCCTGCGTGGTGGAAAAGGTGAAAAAGACCAGGATAAAGCCGGTCCAGCACGAGCGCCAGCAACCTGGCTTTTCCCGGCGCGGTCGAGTGGTCTGAAACTGAGCTTCGCCACTGCCGGGAAGTATACGCTCCAGGGAAACAGCCACAGCAGATGGAAGCCCCAGAAGTAAAGACGCGGGACGGTATCGTAGTCGCGCGGGTAGCGCATGTTCAAGAATCGGAGCAATTGCTCGTTGATGAAATAAAACCACAGAAACCCGTGATACTCGCCGGGCGCGCTGCGCATGGTGAATTCGAAAGTACGGCGGATTGCGCAGGGTTGCCAGGATGTGCCAGGGCGCGGCGATCAGCAGGATCACCAGCAGACCGCTGATCGGATGAAGAGCCTTCCAGATTTTGGCTTGAAACAATTGCCGGGTAATGCCGAGGTAAATCAATGCGGCGAACACCGGAAAGACGATGCCCACCAGGCTTTTGAACAACAGGCTGGTTCCGAGACTGGCCGCCAGCACGAAAGCCCACCAGCGCTGGCTGCGGCTCAGTTTCATCGATGGCGCGCAGGAACGCCCACATGGAAAGCGCGATGCTGGCCGTGAGCATCACGTCCGGGATCAAGATGCGCGTGAAGAGAAAAAGGCCGAAGCACGTGGCTATGCACAGGCCCGCGTAGAAGCCGGCCCGGCGGCCGAAGGCCCACATCCCAAATGCGGTGGTCAGCCAGGCCAGCGCGAGAGCAGCCAGCACCATGGGAATGCGCGCGGCCCAATCGGTAGCTCCGAAGATTTTAAACGATCCCGCGATCAGCCAGTAAATCAGCGGCGCTTTTTCGAGATAGGGGATTCCATCCAGCCGGGCAGTGACATAATCGCCGGACGTGAGCATATTGCGCGCGATCTGCGCCTGCACCGCGTCCACGTCGTCCATCAGCGATGGCGGGGAGATCATGCAGCCCGCGTAGACCGCGGCGGCGACCAGCAGAACTATAAGGTAGCAGTGAAGACGTTTTCCATCACGCGGCGCGCCGGCCCCGCCGACGCTCTGGTCTGGATTCCCCATTTTTTCATCCAAAAGAATAGTAGTCATCAATCCCCACAGGTGATAACCCAGGTTGGCGCGCCGGTCGAGATGCGCCTGCATATCAGCTTTGATTTTTGAGAGCTGAAAAAAATCGTGATGTTCGGCGGACGCGAATGCTACGGCTTCTTCGAGCAGGGGCCGAAGCGGTCCGCGGAACCAGTCGTGCGTGGGAATGTCGAAACCGATTTTCTTCCTATTGAGGATGGCGGGAGCGAGTTTGCCGCGCATCAGGTTCCTCAAAATCACCTTTTGGCGGGAACCCTGGATTTTCATGCTGGCCGGGAGCGAGTTGGCGAACTCCACGATCCGATGATCCAGAAACGGCGGCCGCACTTCCACCGCATGCGCCATGCTGGTGTGATCCACCTTGGTGAGGATATTGTCCGGAAGAAAGTATTTTTGGTCGAACCAGAGATAATCCTGCAAATGCTCGCCTGCCAGGTCGCGCAGTACGGAATCGAGCGCGTGCGGCAGCGCCGGCTGGACCAGCGAGCGGCGGTCCCGATCGTCGAACGTTCCGCTCCAGTACACATGCGCGCGCGCCGCGGGCATCCGGCAGCCTTCGAGAAACGCTTCAGCTTGTATTCGAAGCCGATCTTATCGTTGGACACCGGCCAGCTGCGCGCGAGCGGCAAGCAGCGCGCCGAGCGCTGGACGGGGAAATCGGCGGGCGGTATGCGCAAGCAGGCTGGCGCGTTGCATCAGGTATCCGCCGAACAGTTCGTCCGCGCCTTCGCCGCTCAGCGCGACCGTCGCGTTGAGCTTGGTCAGGCGCGAAAGAAACCACACCGGCAAGGCGCCGGAATCGGCATTCGGCTCGTCGCAGTAGTAAGCCAGCTCTGAAATCGCGGCTGGCAGGTCTTGTTCCGGGTTAAGATCGAGCTCGGTGTGGTCGGTTCCGTACGCATCCGCCACCTGGCGCGCGTAGTTCGCTTCGTCAAAGCTGCGGCCGTGGAAGGTGATGGAAAAAGTCTTCAGACGCGAGCTGGATGCTTCTGCCGCGTAATGCACCAGGCTGGATGAATCCAGGCCGCCGCTCAGCCAGACGCCCAACGGCACGTCGGACAGCAGATGCTCCCGCACGGACTGCTTCAACAGCCGATCCAACTCCGCCTCAGCCGCCTCTGCCGTCCAGCGTTCTGCCTTGCCCTGCGGCAAGCTCCAATAGCTCTCGGTGCGAATCGCGCCGCGCCGCCATTCCATCCATTGGCCGGGAAGCAGTTTCTCGATTCCCTCCACCAAAGTCCACGGCGCGGGCACGTAGTTCAGCGATAAATAGCAATCCAGGCCATCGGGACTCAGCCAGCGCTCGATCTCGGGATGAACCAGGATGGCCTTCAGCTCGGAGCCGAAGTACAGATCGTCGCCGCGGCGCGCGATGTACAGCGGCTTGATCCCCATGCGATCGCGCGCCAGCACCAGGCGGCGTTCGACTCTCGCGCCACAGCGCCACCGCGAACATTCCCCGCATCCGCGCGAAGCAGTCCGTGTCCCATTCGAGAAAGGCATTCAGGACGGTTTCGGTGTCGCTATGGGAATGGAAGCGATGGCCGCGCTGTTCCAGCTCGCGGCGCAATTCCAAATGATTGTAGATCTCGCCGTTGAAGACGATGACGGTGTCGCCATCCTCGGACAGGATGGGCTGATCGCCGCCCTCCATATCGATAATCTTCAGCCGCGCCGCACCGAGCGACACAGCTTCGGATTCAAAGACGCCTTGCTGATTGGGGCCGCGATGGAGGATGCTCGCTACCGCATCCTGGATTCGTCCAGGCACGGCGGGGCGGTGTCCATGTGTAAAGCCGGCTATGCCGCACAATTCAGCAGGCTCCTCCCATCAGTAGGTTACTTCCGACGCGGAGGCCACCGACGCCGAAATCGGCGCGCTTACATTCGACGGGCGGGTGCGCTGGTTGCGGGCGTTCCGCCACTGGACCTGGGGCATAAACAGCGAAGTGTCGATGCGATCCTGATACCGTACCGCGATGTTCATCAGCGAATCGAGCAGCGAATCGGACAGAAAATGCGGCTGCAATCCGAGGTCGATCAGCTTCGAGTGTTTGGCGTTGTAGTAATGCTCTTCGGATTCGACCCGCGGACCCGGGAGGTGCTCGATACTGGCGCGCATTCCGAGCTTCCAGGCCGCTGCCTGGACCATCTCCGCCAGCTCCAGCACGGAGAATTGCTCGGTAAATTGATTGAAGACCCGGCATTCGCCGGCATTGGCCGGATTCAAACAGGCGATCTCGATGCAGCGAACGGTATCGCGAATATCCAGGAACCCGCGCGTCTGGCCGCCCTTGCCGTATACGGTGAGCGGATGACCCGCCGCGGCCTGGATGCAGAAGCGGTTCAGCACCGTTCCAAAAACGTCGTCGTAATCGAAACGGTTGATCAGCGCTTCGTCCAGCACCACCTCGTCGGTCACAGTGCCGTACACCACTCCCTGATTCAGATCGGTGGCTCGGAGCCCCCAGATCTTGCAGGCGAACATCATATTGTGGCTGTCGTGCACCTTGGAAAGGTGATAGAAGGAGCCCGGCTGTTTGGGATAAGGCAGCAAGTCCGACCGGCCGTTGTGCTCGATGCGGATGTAGCCTTCTTCGATATCGATATTCGGCGTGCCGTATTCGCCCATGGTGCCGAGCTTCACCAGGTGGCACTCGGGCCGGAGTTCCTGAAGGGCAAACAGGAGGTTCAGCGTTCCCACCACATTGTTCACTTGAGTGAATACCGCATGTTTGCGGTCGATCATGGAATAAGGAGCAGAGCGCTGCTCGGCAAAGTGAACCACCGCGTCCGGCTGGAAGTTTTCGATGACGCCCGACAGGAAGTCGTAGTCATTGATATCGCCGATAAACATCTCAATGGACTTCCCAGTGAGCTCCTGCCAGACGCGCAGCCGGTCCGATAAGGGCTGGATCGGAGTCAGGCTTTGTGCGCCGACTTCGAAATCCCACTGCCGCCGCAGGAAATTATCCACCACGGCCACAGCGTGTCCCTTCCCGGACAAATAAAGCGCCGTAGCCCATCCACAGTAACCATCGCCGCCTAAAACACAGATCTTCATTTGGTTCGGTCCACCGCTCCTTATTTGACGCGCGTTTTCAGACGTTAAGCCTGTGTTACACGTAACACTGTTCAAAAGAAATAGGTGCGCAGCGGGTGAAAATTGCCGCGCCCGCGGGCTTCGACCGCGATTCTTTCGTCAAAACTTCATCGTAGCAGGATCGGGCGGCAAGCTGGTGTGGATGGCGAAATGGGGGTGCGCGACTTGGGCGTAACGATTCGCGAGTTTTCTTTTTTGGTGGCATGAAACCGAGCGTAGTGATACGCTAGGTTTATCAGGAGACTTTATGCACGATTCTCTGGCTGACCTGGAAAGCCGCCGCGCCACTGTTCAATTGCAGATCGTCCAGTTGGGTGACATGCGGTCCGGCTGCATTACCGGAACAAGTGGTCGTTGTGGAAATCTTAACTGTCACTGCCATCGGACCGGTGATCTTGGCCACGGCCCTTACTTTCGGCTGACACGCAAGGTGAAGGGCAAAACCGTCACCGAGACGTTTTCCTCTCCGGCGAGTTTGGCCAAAGCGCAGCGCGAGGTCGCCGAGTGCCAGCGCTTCCGGGAACTGGGCGAGCAACTGTTGGATGTCAATGAACAGATCTGCGAGTTGCGGCCAGTGGAGGAGAACTCGCCGTCAGCCCAGGAAAAAAAACGGTCGAAGCGATCCAAAAGGAAGTCACGCGCGAAGTAGAGCAACTGTTGCGCGTAGCCTTTGGTGCCCGCCGCAAGACGGGGCGTTTGGATCTGGAAGCCCTGGAGTTGGCCGTGCGTTCGGCCATGCATCAGGCGGGGGCGGCAGTGCTAACCAAACTGTTGCAGTTCCCAACCCCGACTGCGGACCAACACAACATTGCTTGCGCCTGCGGACACCAGGCCCGTTATCGGGAGTTGCGCTCCAAGCCGGTCCTCACTGCGGTAGGTAAGTCGGAAGTGTCGCGCCCCTACTACCTGTGCCCCCATTGCCATACGGGCCAATTCCCCGCTGATGTCGAACTGGATATCGAGAACACGGAACTCTCTCCTGGGGTGCGTCGCATGCAGGCGGTAGTGGGCCAAGGGTCGCCCTTCGACCACGGCCGTCAGCAGATGAAGCTCCTCGCCGATCTGGAGGTGACAACCAAAGCTGTGGAGCGGACGGCTGAAGCTATCGGAGAACACATCGCAGCAGACGAGCAGGAGGAGATCCAGCGGGCCGTGCAGTTGAATCTGCCGATGGTCGTGGGCGAATCGGTTCCGATCCTGTATGTGCAAATGGATGGAACGGGAATACCAGTGGTGAAGAAGGAGACGGTGGGTCGGCAAGGCAAGACCGAAGGCCAGTCATCCCATACGCGGGAAGTAAAGTTGGGATGCGTCTTCACCCAGACCGACTGGGACCAGGAAGGCTACCCGATCCGCGATTCTGACTCCACTACCTACGCCGGCGCCATCGAGACCGCCGAAGAGTTTGGAAAGCGTATTTACCTGGAAGCCTGGAAACGCGGCTGGAGCCGCGCTCAAAAGAAGGTGGTCATGGGCGATGGGGCCGAATGGATCTGGAATCTTGCCGAGCAACATTTTCCCGGCGCGGTGCAGATTGTCGATCTGTATCACGCGCGCCAACATCTCTGGGAGTTGGCGCGCCGGCTGCACCCCAATCAAGAGGCCAACCAGAAAGCTTGGATCAAGCTCCACCAGCGGAGATTACTCGACAAAGGAAAAATCGAGAAGCTGGTGTGTGCCCTTCGTTCCATCGTTTCCACCAATCCCGAAGTGATCGAAAAGATTCGCATCGAGGCTGACTACTTTGACAGGAACGTGGCGCGCATGCGCTATCCCAAGTTTCGACGCGAGCACCTCTTTGTCGGCTCGGGTGTAATCGAGGCCGGCTGTAAAACCGTGATCGGCTCCCGGCTCAAACAGTCCGGCATGTTCTGGACGGTTCGGGGTGCCAACGCCATCGTCTCCCTCCGATGCTGCCATCTCAACGGCCGGTTTGAGGACTACTGGGAGGCGCGACGGGCGGCATGATTCCCACTTCTACGTCGCGCACCCGCGAAATGGATGGGCGAAACCGTTCTCCCAAGTTTCATAGCTTACCGTCGTCATCCAGGGGCCACCAGGTGTTGTCCGAAAGGTGGAGATCCATTCCTTGCTTGGTGATGTAGAAATAGGTTTTAAAATCTTCCTCGACGGCCTCGATCGAGGGCATGCTTTTGAGCTCGCCCGAAAACGGATCATTCCCGCAGCCGCTAAAAATATACGCCTTCCAATCCATCCGCGATCAGACCAGCTAGCGCTTGGACTACCTCGGGGCGTTCAATCGTTACCCCGCATTTGGCTCCTGCCTCCGCGACCTCACGCAAGATTACCTGGTCAACGTTTTCGAAATCGTCGCAGATCGAATTAAGGACCAATCGTCTGACAAACTTACTGCGAATCATCGCTCTATTCCAGCATGTCGAAGAGCGCAACGCCGACCCCGGATGCTACGCGGTCGCGGCTTCCTTCTCGGCCAGAAACTCGGCGTACGGACCATGGAAATCTTCTATCCGCCCGTGATCGAAATTCCAGATGCGTGTAGCAACTTCATCCACCACATCGTGATCGTGGGTGACCAGCAATACCGTTCCGTCGTACTTCTGGAGCGCGATGTTCAGTGCGTTGATCGATTCCAGATCCAAGTGGTTGGTGGGCTCATCGAGCAGCAGAAAATTGGGTTTTTGCAGCATCAAACGGCAGAAAACGATACGCGCCGCTTCGCCGCCCGAGAGATTTTCGGTCCGCTTAGTGGCGTCCTCTCCGCTGAACAACATTTGACCGAGCAACCCGCGCAGCTCCTGCTGCCCGGCGCTGGGGTCGAACTCGTTCAGCCATTCCAGCAGCGTGACGCCGTGCTGGATGGACTCCTTGTGATCCTGCGAAAAATATCCGACAGCAACCTCATGGCCCCAGGTGACCACGCCGCCATCCACCGGAAATTCGCGATCCGGCGCATCGACAAAGCCCGTCGCATTCCGCAGGAGCGACCGGAGCATGGTCGTTTTGCCTGCGCCATTGCGCCCCAGC
Organism: Bryobacterales bacterium; assembly: GCA_963776805.1. GTDB lineage: Bacteria > Acidobacteriota > Terriglobia > Bryobacterales > Bryobacteraceae > Palsa-89. The sequence goes on along the minus strand of CAVZOD010000023.1, from coordinate 360,678 downwards.
AGCGCGATTTTTTCACCACGCGCGATAGACGCAGTGAAAGCGTCAATCACCCGCAGATCGTCATAGGACTTCGATAATCCCTTGATCTCCAGAGGATGGCGCCCGGAAGGCCGCTTGTTCTCGAATCGAATATAGGGGCGCTGGATGTTGGATTTCGCAAGCTCGGAGGTCTGGAGCCGCTCCACCTCTTTCTTGCGCGAGGTGGTTTGTGCCGACCTGGTACCGGCCGAAAACCTGGCGATGAAATCGTTCAACTGCGCGATCTTTTTCTCGCGCTGGGCGTTGCCTGCTTCCACGCGCGCGCGGATCTGAGTCTTCGCCAGCACCATTTCGTCATAGGCGCCGGTGTAAGTGATGATGCTCTGATAATCGATATCGGCAGTGTGGGTGCAGATTTCATTCAGGAAATGCCGGTCGTGCGAAATCACGATCAGGCATCCGGTGTAGGCCAGCAGATATTTCTGCAGCCAGTGCACGGACTCCAGATCCAAGTTATTTGTGGGCTCGTCCAGCAGCAGCACGGTTGCATTGCTGAACAGCGCCTGCGCCAGCAGCACGCGCACCTTTTGGCCGCCTTGCAGCTCCGACATCTTGCGCTCATGCAGATCTTCGCCGATATCCAGCCCCTGGAGCAAAGTGGCGGCATCGGCTTCGGCTGTGTAGCCGCCTTGATCTCCGACGATCCCCTCCAACTCGCCCAGGCGCATGCCATCTTCGTCCGTCCATTCGTCCGGATTGGCGTAGAATTTTTCGCGCTCCTGCAAGGCATCCCAGAGGGGCGCGTTGCCCATGATCACGGTGTCCAGAACGCGGTAGGCATCGAACGCGAACTGGTCCTGGCGCAGGACGCCGACTTTCTTCGGCCGGGTGACCGTCCCCTTTTCGGGCTCAATCTCACCGGTCAGGATCTTCATGAACGTGGACTTGCCCGCTCCGTTGGGGCCGGTGATCGCGTAGCGGCGGCCCTCCAGGAACGTGGCAGTCACATCTTCAAACAGGATGCGGGCGCCGAAGCGCATGGTAACGTCGTTGACTGATATCAAGGTAAAGGCTGCTTACTTGGGATTTGCGGATCGAACCAACTTGGGGAATGGAACCGCTTATGAATTATCATTATACCGCGCGAACTTCAGAGGAGTCTTCGGGGGCTGCCCCCGGTATAATGTTGAAGCGACGTTTCACTGGAACCATCACCTGACAGGAGACAGTTTTGGAAAAACAGACGTTCGACAAGGGCATGAGCATCCGCCGCGACATGTTCGGCGCGGAGAATGCCGACAAAACCTGGGCCGCGGCTGACGATTTCAACCGCCCGTTAGAAGAATTGGTCAATCAGTATTGCTTCGGCGAAATTTGGGCACGTCCCGGCCTCGACCGCAGAACGCGCAGTATCGTCACGCTCTCGATGCTCACCGGCTTGAACCGGCCCAATCAGATTCGCGCTCACGTGAAGGGCGCCATCGCCAACGGCGTCACTAAGGAGGAGCTGAAGGAGCTGTTCCTTCAAGCCGCCATCTATTGCGGCGTGCCCGCGGCCGTGGATAGCTTCCGCATCGCCCGGGAAGTATTTCAGGAGATGGGAATCTAGTGACGGTTGCGTTTATTGGATTGGGCATGATGGGCGCGCCGATGGCGGCGTCGCTCGCAAGGAACGGATTTAAGCCGAGGTTGTTTGATGCGAATCCCGGCGCGATCGCGAGTTTTCTGGAAGCGAACGACGGGGTAGCGTGTTCCTCGGCAGCCGATGCCGCCTCAGGCTCCGACATTGTGATCACCATGCTCCCCGACGGCAAAGCGGTGCAGGATGCGGTTCTCGACGCAGCCAACGGCGCTGCAAAGGGTCTGAAGGCCGGCGGGATTGTCGTCGACATGAGCTCGTCGTCGCCGGTGGATACGGAACGCTTGGGCAAGGAACTCGCCGCGCGCGGCTTCGGTCTCATCGACGCGCCCGTTTCGGGCGGCGTGAAACGCGCCATCGAGGGCAAACTGGCCATCATGGCCGGCGGCGATCCGGCGCTGATCGAACGCTGCCGTCCGGCGTTTGAGGTCATGGGAACGACTATTACGTTAACCGGCAAGCTCGGCTCCGGCCACGCCTTGAAGGCGCTGAATAATTTCCTGGCGGCCACGAACATGGTGGCGGTGAGTGAAGCTTTGCTGGTGGGCCAGCGCTTTGGCCTGGATCCCAGCGTCATGGTGGACGTTTTCAACGTGTCCACGGGCCGCAGCTTTGTTACCGAGGTGAACGCGAAGATGTGCATCCTGCCCAAGACGTTTAGGTCCGGCTTCATGCTGGGCTTGCTGGCCAAGGACGTGAAGATCGCGTCTGAACTTTCCGACCACCTGGCCATGAAGACGCCGCTGCTGTCGAGTGAGAAAGACATTTGGGCCGCCGCCGAAAAGGCGCTCGGCTTCCGCGCCGATCACACGCTGGTCTACAAGTACGTCGAGCAACAGCAAAGTTGATGCTCCCCGCGTGCGGTAGCGCCGTCTATGGCGTCGCTTTAAATTTTCGAGCCGAGCTGGAGCGCCTGGGTGAACAGTTGTCTCGCGATCCCTACAAGGAGCCGCCGGTAGCGCCCGTGCTTTACATACGGCCTAGCAACACCTGGAGCGTGAGCGGCGCGGCCATCCGTTTGCCCGCCGATGCGAAACAACTGAAGATGGCAGGGACCATCGGCGTGGTGATCGGCGCCGGTTATGTCGCGGTGAACGATGTGAGCATTCCGCATGCGTCGTATTATCGGCCGGCCATTCGACAAAGATGCCGCGATGGGTTCTGCGTCCTTGGTTCTGAAATCAGCGAGCGCCAGCCGCAGGGGATTCGAATTTCCATCAACGGCGAGCTCCGCTGCCGCACGAATCTCGACGATCTGGTGCGCCCCATCGATCGCCTGATCGCGGACATCGGCGAATTCCTGACGCTTCAGCCCGGCGACATCTTGCTGGTCGGCGAACCGCCAGATGCGCCGCTGGCGCAAGCGGGCGACCGCGTGCGAGTGGAAATCGACGGACTGCCCGCGATCGAGAACGTGGTGGTTCCGGAATGAAATCCGCGCGCGTGGCCTACGCCGGTGCGATTCATCGCGCCACCGACCAGAACGGCGGCCTGCAATTGGGGGACGGCCGCGTGGTCGGGGAAAATGATGTGGTGTGGCTTCCCCCCATTCAGCCGGCAACAATTTTCGCGCTCGGCTTGAACTATGCCGATCACGCCAAAGAACTGGCGTTCAAGGCGCCGGATGAGCCGCTGGTGTTCCTGAAGGGACCGCAAAGCTTATGCGGACATCGCGGCCAGACGCGGCGCCCGCGTGGTGTGACGTATATGCATTACGAATGCGAATTGGCGGTGGTGATCGGGAAAACGGCTCGCAAAGTCGCCAAGCGAGACGCGTACAGCCACGTGGCGGGCTACACCGTCGCGAACGATTACGCGATTCGCGATTACCTGGAAAATTACTATCGCCCGAACTTTCGCGTGAAGAGTCGCGACTGCGCCACGCCTGTGGGGCCTTGGCTGGTGGATGCCGCCGATGTGGCCGATCCCATGAATTTGCAATTGCGAACGCTGGTGAATGGCCGGGTCACCCAAGAAGGCAACACGCGCGATATGATTTTTGACATTGCCGCGCTGATCGCCTATCTCAGCGAGTTTATGTCTCTTTCGCCCGGTGACATCATTTTGACTGGCACACCGCAAGGCCTGGCCGACGTCCGGGCCGGCGATGAAGTGGTTACTGAGATCGATGGAATCGGAAGTTTGAAAAATACAATCATTGGGGATTCGGAGGAACCCGCCCATGTTGGATGACAATCATGTTGGATGACAATCATGTTGGATGACAATCATGCTGGATGAAAATCATGCTGGATGAAATCAGTATTCGCGATGCCGCCAAGCGGCTGAATGAATCCGAGCGCGCGCGAACTCAGATCCGCCAGCTTTCCATCCAGCATCCGGCCATGAATATCGACGATGCCTACGCGGTGCAGAAGGCCTGGGTGGAGCTCAAGACCGAAGCCGGCCGCGTGGTGAAAGGTCACAAGATCGGCCTCACGTCCAAGGCCATGCAGTATTCCTCCAACATCAATGAGCCTGATTACGGCGTGCTGCTCGACGACATGTTTTTCCCCGATGGCGGCAGCATTCCCACCGAGCGTTTCATCGTGCCGCGCCTGGAAGTGGAGCTGGCGTTTATTCTCGGCAAGCCGCTCCAAGGCCCTAATTGCACGATCTTCGATGTGTTGAGCGCCACGGAGTATGTCACGCCGGCGGTGGAGATCATCGATGCGCGCATTCAGCAAGTGGACCCCGAAACAAAAGCCACGCGCAAGGTGTTCGACACCATCTCAGACAATGCCGCGGGCGCGGCGCTAGTGGCAGGTGGCCGTCCATTTCGTCCGATGGATACGGACCTGCGCTGGGTTTCCGCGGTCTGCTATCGCAATGGCGTGATCGAAGAATCGGGCGTGGCAGCGGCTGTGCTCAATCATCCCGCGAACGGCGTGGCCTGGCTGGCGAACAAATTTGCGGCGCATCATGTCAGCCTTGCGGCGGGCGAACTGATCCTGGGTGGATCGTTCACGCGGCCCGTACCCGCTCGCCGCGGCGACACCTTCCACATCGATTATGGACCGTTCGGCTGCATCTCGTGTCACTTCGAGTAAGATATGGAGATCAAAACCAACGCATTCAAAGCGGCGCTCAAGAGCGGGGAGGGCGCGCAAATCGGTTTGTGGCTGGGCCTGGCTGATCCTATCTGCGCTGAAATCTGCGCAGGCGCCGGATTCGATTGGCTGCTCATCGACGGCGAACACGCACCCAACGATATCCGATCCATCCTGGCTCAATTACAGGCTGTGGCGCCGTATCCCGCGCACCCCATAGTGCGGCCGGTTTCGGGCGACGTCCAGATCATCAAGCAACTGCTCGATATCGGCGCGCAAACGTTGCTGGTGCCGATGGTGGAGACTGTCGAGCAAGCGCGACACCTGGTGGCGGCCACGCGCTATCCACCGCGCGGCATTCGCGGCGTCGGCGCGGCGCTGGCACGCGCGTCCCAATGGAATCGTGTGACCAACTATCTGCAGAAGGCGGATGACCAGATATGCCTGCTCGTCCAGGTGGAGACGCGGCTGGGCCTTAAGAATCTGGATGCCATCGCCGCTGTCGAAGGCGTCGACGGCGTCTTCATCGGGCCATCCGATCTCTCGGCCGCGCTCGGGTACCTTGGCAACCCGGGCCACCCCGACGTGCAGCAATCGATCGAGTATGCCATCGAGCGCATTCGCTGTTCGGGCCAGGCCGCCGGAATCCTGACGACCGATGAAACGCAGGCCCGCCGTTATTTGTCGCTGGGGTGCAGGTTTGTCGCCGTTGGATTGGATGGCAATTTGCTGATGCGCTCCACGCAGGACCTGGCGGGCAAGTTCAAAAAATAGTTTCGCGCTCGCCCAACCCCTTGCACTTCTACACGTCTTACTGTATAGGTAGAAGCACAAGGTATGCCACCACCCAAATCCGATTTGCCGCAAGGCACCCTCGATTTATTGATCCTGAAAGTGATCGCGCTCGGCCCCATCCATGGCTACGCCATCGCCCAGCGCATCCAGCAGATCTCGCGAGAAGTTCTGCGGGTGCAACAAGGCTCGCTCTATCCGGCGCTGCACCGCTTGGAAAACAAAGGCTTCCTGGCGGCCGATTGGAAGGAGACCGAGACCGGCCGCGAAGCGAAGTACTATCGCCTCACCGCCAAGGGGCGCGCGCATCTGAACAATGAAACCGCGAATTGGAAGCGGCTGGCCACGGCGATCGGGCTGATCGTGAATTTCGCGGAAGGAGACGCGCGATGAGCTGGAAAAAACGCGAAGGACAGCTCGACCGTGAGCTTCAATTTCATTTCGATCAATTGGTGGCAGATTATATCCGCCAGGGAATGATTGAAGCCCAAGCCAGAAGAAAGGCTCGTCAGGAGTTCGGCGGAATGGAAAGCGTCAAAGAGGATTGCCGCGATGCGAGACCAACGCTGTGGCTGGACAGCATCCTCCAGGACGTTCGATTCGCGCTGCGATCCATGCGCAAGAACGCGGCTCTGGCCATCACTGTGATCGGCACGCTAGCGCTCGGCATCGGCGCGAACACGGCGATTTTCACGGTGCTGAATAGTGTTCTGTTGCGCCCGTTGCCATACGCTCAGCCCGATCGGCTGGTCACGCTTTTTGAGACCATGCCGCAGTGGCCGCGCGCCTCCGCCGCATATCTGAATTATCTAGACTGGCGCAAACTCGACAAAACCTGCCAGGATCTGGCCGCGCTGCGTTGGGAGAACTTCAACCTCACCGGCTCCGGCGATCCCGAGCGCCTGCATGGCCGCATGGTATCGGCATCGGTATTCCCGGTTCTGGGTATCGCTCCGCTGATCGGCCGCGTGTTCACCCCGGAGGAAGATCGCGCCGGCGGCAAGCCAGTGGCGCTCATCAGCGAGTCCCTGTGGCGAAGGCGTTTTGGAGCGGACGCCGGGATCTTAGGAAGGACGCTCACGCTCAACGGGTCCGATTACACGGTGATCGGCGTGCTGCCCGCTTGGTTCCAATTTCCATTCCAGGTTGGCTCGTCCGCCGAAGACATCGCGGTCCCGCTCGGCCAGGCGACTGATCCGCCCATGCAGGATCGCCTCTTCCATCCGGGCATCCGGGTGGTCGGCCGGCTGAAAACCGGCGTTCGCCTCGAGACTGCTCGGGCTGAGTTCACGCACATCGCGCACGTCCTGGCGCGAGAGTATCCGAAAGCGAATGAAGGGCACGGGATATCGGTGACGCCGCTCAAAGACGAGCTGGTTGGATATGTTCGCGCCGCGCTTTATCTGCTGATGGGCGCGGTTGTTTTCGTGCTTCTGATTGCCTGCGCTAATGTGGCCAACCTATTGTTGGCCCGCGCCACCGCGCGCGAACCCGAGATTGCTATGCGTGCCGCGTTGGGCGCCAGCCGGTCCCGCATCATTCGCCAGATGCTCACCGAAAGCATCCTAATGGCGCTCGCGGGCGGATTGGCCGGAGTGTGTTTGGCGTGGGCGGCGACGTCGATTCTTGTGAAATCCGCCGCGCGCGTTCTGCCTCGTTCGGAGCGAATTAGCATGGATGGCCGCGTATTACTGTTCACTCTTGGCATCGCCCTGCTCACGGGCCTTCTGTTCGGGCTCGCGCCCGCGCTTCAATTTTCGCGTTCGAAGATTCGCACGGCGGGGCGAGGCGTGGTGATGGGCCGCCACGGATTTCGGGATTTGCTGGTGGTGGGCCAGGTAGCGCTGGCCTTGCCTCTTCTGGTGGGCGGCGCTTTGCTGGTTCGCACGCTTTGGAACCTGCATGATGTGAACCCGGGTTTTGATCCTCACAACATGCTGGTGATGGACCTTTCGCTTTCGCCCTCCGCCGCGTCCACCGGCCCGTCCATTCGCGGTGCCTACCGCGACCTGCTGCGCGGTCTTCTCAATCTTCCCGGCATTGACGCGGCGGCCTCCGTCGGAAATCTCCCCATGACTGGCGACGATTCGGCCGCGCCGATCCGGGTGGAAGGGCGCCCTCTTCCCAAGAATCAAAATGATCTGCCCGTCGTGCTTCTGTATCCCACGACGCCCGAATATCTGCGGGCGATGAAGATTCCGCTGCTGCGCGGACGTTTTATCAACGAGCATGACAACGAGAACAGCCAACCGGTGACGGTGATCGACGAAGCAACGGCTCGAATGCTCTTTCCCAATGAGGATCCGATCGGCAAGCGCGTCGTGGTGGGCACGGGCGGGCCGAGCCAGATCATCGGCGTGGTCGGGCATGTCAAGCACAGCGGCCTGGATGACGACGTAGCTAGCCGATTCCAATTGCAAGCTTATTACCCCGTGATGCAATTGCCGGACGACTTCCTCAAGTTCGTCGCGGGCGGTGCCGGGACGTTTGTCTTACGCACCAAGTCCAATCCGCTTGGCCTGATCGATGCCGTGCGAGCCCAAGTGCGCAGCTCGGATCCGGACGACGTCGTATCGAACTTTCATTCCATGGACGAGATTGTCGCGGGTACTTTGGCTTCGCGCCGCTTTTTGCTGGTGTTGCTCGGAACGTTCGCTGGAATTGCGCTCCTGCTGGCCGCGGTGGGAATCTATGGCGTGATTTCCTACTCGGTGAGCCAGCGGACGCGCGAGATCGGCATCCGCATGGCACTGGGCGCCCGGCCTGGCGACATCCTGCGATCGGTTGTGGGACAGGGCGTGATTTTATCGATTGCCGGTATTGCCCTCGGAATCATCGCCAGCTTCTTTCTCACCCGATTCATGAGCAGCGTCCTGTTTGGCGTCGCCCGCACCGACCCGCTCACTTTCCTCGGCGTGGCCATCGCACTCAGCCTGGTCGCGCTCTGCGCCAGCTTTCTTCCCGCGCTCAGAGGCTCCAAAGCCGATCCTTTGTCGGCGCTGCGATGTGAATAATTTACTTAGCCTCGGCCTTGCGCTTCCACACATCCCAGGCGCGAAAGAAGCCATCTTGCGGCGCGGTCTTCCTGGCTTCTTCCGGCTCGAAGTATGTGACCTTGCCGCCCAGCAGTATGGCTTGCTCTTGCAGTTTCGCGTTGAGATCGAGATAGTATGCGCGCCCCACCGCTTCTTTCACGGTTGCGCCCACTACCGCCGCGCCATGACCGCGCATGAGCGCCGCCGGATGATCGCCCAGCACCTTCGCGAGCGCCCGCCCGCGCTTTGCATCGGAGACCAACATATCTGTCATCCCGTCGACGTCGCGGATTTCGAACACCGGAACGCCCGTGCCGATGAACGCCGCCATGTGGGCTACCGCCCGCAGAGGCACGGAGCTGACGCTGAACGGAATCACGGCCGGCGAATGATCGTGAACGATGGCCATCACGTCGGGCCGCGCTTTGTAGATCTCGCCGTGGATGAAACGCTCCCGGTAGCCGGTGCGCGTGTCGCCGATGGGGTTGCTGTCGAGATCGTATTCGATGATGTCCGCCGCGGTGACGAGTCCAGGTGCAAGCGATCGTGAAAGAAAATAATGATTGGGATTCGCGGGATCGCGCACGCTGACGTGGCCGTAGCCATCCAGGATGCCCTCCGACGCCAGGATGTGATTGGCGGTGACCAGATCGTCGATCAGGGCCTGGTCGCGATTTTGTTTGGTGGTCTGCGCAGCGGCCGCGCCGGCGAGCGCCAACGCGGCGGCGAGCGAAGTTATGGTCGGGAAATTCATTGCTGGGATTCTATCATTCGGCTTGCGGGGAAGCGGGGCGGGCGTGAGTGCCGGCGGATGGGGACGCCGCCGATCTTTTTCAATCGTAGGGTCGTTGGATTGTCCAGCAGACCACACCATCGCGATTCACAATCGTGCCTCACGTATCGAGATCCCAGCCGCCATTGGTTTGCGATCTTGCCGCCACCAACGCTGTGTGTGGCGCGATGATATTTGAGCGCACTGGCTGGGAGTTGGACCCAGGTTGGCCGCAACCGCATCGCATGAAGGAATAATGGAAGTGGATGCCGCGTGACACGCTGCTCGATTTCTTTCACGACTTCGCCGGGCTGGAAGATGAGTTTCTGATTCATGACGATGGTTTTCACGCGCGGCACTTTCGGTATCGGGAGATTGCCGAACGGGCGCGGGCGTTCGCCGTCAGGCTACGGGAGCAGGGAATCGGCCGCGACGACAAAGTGATTCTGTATGGCGAAAACCGGCCGGAGTGGATTATCGCGCTGTGGGGGTGCCTGCTCGAAGGCGTGATCGCCGTTCCGATCGATTACCGGTCTTCGCGCGACTTTGTCGATCGCATCCAGAACATCGTGGGCGCACGATTGGTTCTGACCGGTGAGGAGGCTGGCATGTACGACGGCCCTGCGCCCGCGCCGGCCACCCAGCCGGCGGCCATCACGAAAGATCAAACCGCCGAGATCATTTTCACTTCGGGCGCCACGGCCGAGCCGAAGGGCGTGATCATCACACATAGCAACATTCTGGCCAATATTGTTCCCGTGGAAAATGAGGCGAAGAAGTACCTGCGCTACCAGCGGCCGTTCGCACCCATCCGATTCTTAAACCTGCTGCCATTGAGCCACATGTTCGGCCAAGCCATGGCGACGTTTATTCCGCCGATGATCACGGGCGTGGTGGTCTTCATGCACGGATTCGCTCCGAATGAAATCCTGCGGCAGATTCGCACGCGGCGCATTTCCGTGCTGGTATCGGTCCCGCAGATTTTGGAAATCCTGCGGGCGCATCTGATTCAAATGTTTCCGGAACTGCGCCAAATCAAGCCTCGGAAAGTTCACTGGCTGCGCCGCTGGTGGCGTTACCGCAAGGTGCATCGGTTGTTTGGATGGAAGTTTTGGAGCTTCATCGTCGGTGCGGCGCCGCTTCCGGCGGATCTGGAAGCTTTCTTTTCTGAACTTGGATTCCTGGTGATCCAGGGCTACGGACTCACCGAGACCGCGCCTATCGTGACGCTGAATCATCCGTTCCACGCGCGTCAGGGCAGCGTTGGCAAACCGATTGCCGGCGTGGAAGTAAAGATCGCTCCCGACGGCGAGATCCTGGTGCGCGGCGAGAACGTGACGTCCGGCTATTTTCAGCACCCCGAGGAAACCGCGCGTGCCTTTGAAGACGGCTGGTTCCACACCGGCGATATTGGCGAGCTGAAGGAGAACGGTGAGCTGAGCATCCTGGGCCGCAAGAAGGAGATGATCGTCACGCCGGAAGGCCTCAACGTGTTTCCGGAGGATGTGGAGAGCGTGCTGAAGCAGCAGCCGGGCGTGCGCGATGCGGCGGTGGTTGGGACAGATCGTGTGCGCGCGGTGCTGATTCTCGAGGAAGGCGCCGATGCCGTCGAAATCGTTGGCCGCGCCAATGCACGCCTGGCCGACTACCAACGCGTGCGCGGGTTTTCGATTTGGCCGTACGACGAGTTTCCGCGGACGGAAGGAACCGGCAAACTCAAGCGCCTGGACATCGCCAGGGGAGCGCCTGCGCCGGCGCCGATGGCCGGTCTGGACGTGCCGCTCGAAAACCTGACGTCACTGGAGCGGGTGGAGCGGATGGTGGAACTCGGGCTGGACGAGTCGGGGGGGCCGCAAGTTGGCGAGGCGGGCCCCGATGATTTTCCAACCTGGAATCGAAGCGTGGCCGCGCGCGCTGCCCGCCGCATTTTCCTGCCAGGATTTCTGCTGCCGCTCAACCATATTTTTGCGCACGTCCACGCGCACGGCCTGGAGAACCTCAAGGATCTCCAGCCTCCGGTCATCTTCGCTTCCAATCATCAGAGCTACATGGACGTGCCGGGGATTATGGACGCGCTGCCCGCGCGCTGGCGCTATCGCGTAGCGCCTGCGATGCGCAAGGAATTTTTCGATGAACATTTTCACGGCCACAGCTTTACGAATAGCCTGAATTACTATTTATCCTCGCTCTTCTTTAATGCCTTTCCGATCCCGCAGCGCGAACCCGGCGCGCTGGCCACGCTGCGCTATATCGGCGAGCTGGCCAACGACAAATGGTGTCTGCTGATCTTCCCGGAAGGCAAGATGACACGGACCGGCGAAATCGCGCCCTTCCAGCCCGGGGTAGGGATGATTGCGTCCAAGCTTGGAATCCCGGTGGTGCCGATTCGCATTCAGGGCATGGACCATGTTCTGCATCAAAGCTGGAAGATGGCGCGGCCGGGGCGCGTGGAGATTACTTTCGGACCGGCTCTGAATCTCACCGGCGATGATTACCTGGCATTGGCGCGCCAAGTGGAAGACGCCGTGCGAAAATTGTGAAAGCACGGAATATGTGTCGCCCGGCCCCGCGCACTATCCCATTTGCGGTTGGTTTCATGCTCACGCTTGGAGCAATCGCGAACGCTCAGACCAATGCCAAATTGCCGGAATTCGAGGTTGCCAGCGTAAAACCGATCGATGATCCCGTCGTTTCCTCGGCCGGCGTTAGAGTTCTACCGGGAGGGCGAGTCGTCATTTCCGATCTCTCGCTGAAAGCTCTCATTACTGTTGCTTTTCGTTTGTTTGGCAGGTCTCCGGCGGCGAAGCTTGGATCGAAAATGATGGCTATTCCGTGAAGCCAAGCCTCCCGAGAGCTCGCGATCGAGCATCACGAACTTGCGCTATAGCTTGTTCGGAATTGAAGATGAACGTCTGTGTCAGATGTTGCAAGCGCTCCTGATCGATCGGTTTCACTTGAAGTTCCATCGCGTGACGAAAACAGGCCGCGTGTACCTGCTCGAAAGGAGCGGAAAGACGCTTCGGCTGCGCCCGGCGAGAACTGCTTCTGCCCGAGCAAAGGTTGCGAACTCAGGCCGTTCGGGGGAAGTTTTATTCGGCGGAGGGAAATGGTTCCTATCCAATACCGCGATGCCGCAGTTGGCGAAATTTGCGGCCGACTTTTCTTTGCAGGCGCCGGTTCTGGATCGAACGGGTCTGACCGGCTCATTCGATTACGATCAACCGACAGCTGACCCTGATTCCGAAGCGAACTATGCTGTCAATTCCAGTTCGTTCCTGCGCCTGATCCCGGAGCTGGGACTCAAATTGCAGCGCACGGAAGGGCCGGTGGAAACCTTCGTGATCGACCATGCAGAAAAACCATCGCCCAATTAACTGGGGCAAGGCCATCATTCCGGATTGAACAGCTCGATCTGCTCTCTCGGCGTCACCTTCGGTTTGCGCGGCGTGCGCAGCGGACTTCCCACCACCCCCAAAACCTGGATGCGCGAAAGCGCCGCTTTGGGGACGAAGATGCGCTGGTTCTGGAATCCCGGATCGGGCGGCACCACCGAGAAACCGAACGCGTCCAATTGAAGCAGGTTGTTCGAAAGGATTCCGTCCATGGCATCGCCATCGCGGAAATACATCCGCAGCCACAGGCCTTCCAGCTTGGGCCGCGTGGTGAAGAGGCGCAGCTCCTTACGCGGCTCGCCTTGCTGGAAATCGCGAACGAAGCAGACCAGCTTCACTTCCGTGTAGGGCACGACGCTGACCGAACCGCTCTGGGTCATCAGTTCCAGGCCCTCGGCCAGCAGATAGCCTTGGGGATTGACGAAACCTGACAATGCCTCGCGGTCGAAGCGCGAAACCAGAACTTTCTTGTGGGTTGAGACCCCCAAATCCCTCCTTCAGGGCGACTGCCGGGCGCGAGCGTACGCCCGGATCACTTTTCTTCCAAACAAATTTGCGAATATTGTATCATTGGCAGAATGCGATCCGTTGACGGGATCTCGGCTCATATCGCGTCGTTTCTCGACTTTTGCCGCATCGAGAAGGGCCTGGCGAGGACCACGGTTTCAGCGTATCATGCTGATTTAAAACGGTTTGCATCGTCACTGCGGCGTGGCGATGACTTGGCCAGCCCGGAGCCCGTGCGCCGCTATGTGGATGCACTTTACAAGGCACGCATGGCCAGCCGATCCATCGCCCGGCATATTACCACTCTACGCAATCTATACGGCCATCTGATCGAAAAGGGCGTGCTGGACGCCGATCCAACCGCTCATCTGGCGGCGCCCAGGCAATGGCAGAGTCTTCCTAAATACCTTAATAAGAAACAGATCGACGATCTGATGGCGTCCTGCGACGGTTCCAAGCCGCAGGGCCTGCGCGATCGCGCCATGCTCGAATTTCTGTATGCCACCGGGCTTCGGGTTTCCGAACTGTGCGGGGTTCGAGTGTCGGAAGTGGAACGGAACATGGGCGTGGTGCGCGTGGTGGGCAAGGGCAACAAGCACCGGATCGTGCCCGTGGGCAAGGCCGCACTGTTGGCCGTGGAACAGTATCTGGGCAACGGAAGGCCGCTCTTGCTGAAGGGCCGCGCCAGCCCATATCTGTTCGTTACCAATCGCGGCGGCGCCATGTCGCGGCAAGCTTTTTGGCAACTGCTGGCGGGCTACGGAAAAAAGGCGGGAATTTTCCACGATTTAACGCCTCACGTTCTGCGTCATACGTTCGCCACGCATCTGCTGGAAGGCGGAGCCGATCTGAGAAGCCTGCAAAGCATGCTGGGGCACTCCGATATATCGACGACCCAGATTTATACGCATGTAGTGCGTGCGCGGTTGCGGAAGACCGTGGACGATCATCATCCAAGAGCGTGAACGGCGCGGGGCACGCCCGCATAGGGGAGAAGAGCATCGCGGATGGCTGCACAGGCCCGCGATGTTTACTGGAGAGACCGAAGCGATGAGCGATTACATGTTTATGCTCGAAAGCCACCTGAGCGCGGACCAGAGCCGGGCGGTTTCCGAGATTCAGGCGGCCGCTACCAGCGCCAACCTCAACGTGTTTTTGACCGGCGGGGCGATGCGCGACATGCTGGGCGGCTTTCCGATGCTCGATATCGATTTCACGATCGAGGGGAACGCGATCAAGGTAGCGCAAGCGGTGGCCAAGAAAACCGGCGCGAAGATTCTATTCGAGGACGATAACCGGAAGCTGGCGCACTTGGTTTTTCCGAGCGGCGTACATGCCACCACCGGCATGGCTCGCCAGGAGAAGTACGCGAAACCAGGATCTAAGCCCACGGTCAAACCTGCCACCATTCATGAGGACTTGCGCGGGCGCGATTTCACCATCAACTCCATCGCGCTGTCGCTCAATCCGGCGTCGCGGGGATTGCTGCTCGATCCCAACAACGGCGTGGGCGATCTGGAGCGCAAAGAATTGCGCGCGGTGAGCAATTACACGCTTTACGACGACCCGGTCCGCCTGATCCGGCTGCTGCGCTTCAAAGTGCGGCTGGGGTTCACCATTGAAGAGCGCACCAAGATGCAGTACGACAATGCGCGCGAGGCTCAGCTGGAAACGCGCATCGCGCCTGAGGATCTGCTGGAAGAATTGCGTCACATCGCGAACGAACCCAACTGCGCCGACATTATCAAGTTGCTGGAAGAAGAGAAGCTGCTGCAGCTTTTCTCGCCGGATTTGGCCGGCGCCAAGCTGAACCACCCGGGCTTGCAGAAGTTGCAAAAGGCGCGGCAATTGGTCCCGTTCGGAATCGATATTCATCTGGAAAGCATGGGGCTGTTCCTGTATTTCCTGACCGAGAAACTGCCGGTGAAAGATCGCGCGGCATTTATCAAGAACATCGGGTTGAGCAGGCGGGAAGTGGACCAGTGGCAGAAGCTGGAAGCGAAAGCCAAGAAGCTCGAAAAAGACTTGAAGTCGGCCAAGCTGCAGAAGCCATCCAAGGTGTATCAGGTGCTTTCCGCGGCACCGGGCGATCAGATCCTGTTCCTGCTGGCGCATTCCTCCGAACGCCTGGTGCATGACCGCATCAAGAATTATCTGGGGAAATACTTGCCCACCGCGCAGGAAGTCACCGAGCGCGAAGTGCTGGCCACCGGCGTGAAGCCGGGTACGCCGAAGTATCAGAAGGCGCGCGAGGATCTGATTCTTACGCGGCTGGATGCTCGCCCCAAGAAGATTCCGCCGCCTGAGGAGATGCCCGCGCCCGGTCCTGGCGGGCACGCTCCTGGGCCGGCGCCGGCGATGGCTCGGAAGTCCATGTAAGCGGGCGTGCTGGTTCTTGCGTCCAAGTCGCCGCGCCGGCAGCGGATTTTGCGCGACGCGGGCATTCCTTTCGTGGTGCGAGCGGCCGATATTCCCGAAGAGCGCCGTTCCGGCGAATCGCCCATGGATTACGTACGGCGCCTGGCCGAGGAGAAGGCTTGCGCGGTCGCGATGCTTCCGGGCGAGGTGGTTTTAGGCGCCGATACCACGGTGGTGATCGAGGATCAGGTGCTCGAAAAGCCGCGCGACACGGCCGATGCGCTGCGAATGCTTACGCTGCTCTCTGGCCGGGAGCATGAGGTAATTACCGGCATCTGCCTGCGGACCGAATCGCGAAAGATTGTGGATGCGGCCGTCACGCGCGTTCGTTTCGTGAAGCTCACACAAGAGGAGCTGGAAGCGTATGCAGCGAGCGGCGAGCCGATGGACAAAGCGGGCGGCTACGCGATCCAGGGATTAGCATCCAAGTTCATCGACCGCATTGAGGGAGACTATTTCAACGTGGTCGGATTGCCCGTGGCGCTGGTGTACCAGTATTGGAGAGAAATTTCGCGTCAGACGGCCACATCATGACTTAACCCAGTGGCCTACATCAGAATATTTCCTGCAGCGCTTCTGCTCGCGGCCTTGCAGTTGCCCGTCCCGTCCATGGACGCGCAAACCATTTTCAATCCCGCGCCTTCGCGCATTGTCGGACAGGCTGTCTTGCAGCAACAGGGAGTGCTGACCGAGATCGCGCCCAACCTGGTGGAGGGCAGGGAATTCAATAATCCGCAAGCTGTCGCCCTCGACCTGTCGGTGACGCCGCCCATTCTCTACGTGGCCGACTTCGGCAACAACCGGGTGCTGGCGTGGAAGAGCGCCTCCGGATTTACCAAAGGCGATTATGCTGACCTTGCGATCGGCCAGCGCGATCTTGTTTCCACATCCCCCGAAGGGCCGCAAGGCGATTTGAGCACCGGGCTCACCAGCCCGGTTGGCCTTGCCGTAGATGCGAAGGGCAACCTTTATGTGATCGACGCGGGCAACAATCGCGTGCTGCGCTATCCCGCGCCGTTCGCGCAAACGAGCGACTTGCTGGCGGTGGACTTGATCATCGGCCAGCCGGATCTCAACAGCTATGCGGCCAACGGCGGCCAGACCGCGCCCACCGCCTCCACGCTGGCGCTCGCCAACGGCAGCGGCGTATTTCGAGCCGGGCTCGCGTTCGATGCGCAAGGGAATCTGTGGGTGTCAGACGCCGGCAACAATCGCGTGCTGCGATATCCGGCCAGCGAACTGGCAGCGGGTGCGAGCAATCAACCCCCGGCCGACCTTGTCCTGGGGCAGAACGATTTTTCTTCGACGTCGCTGCCCGTTAACCTAACGCGCGCCGGGAAGAATTATCTTTCGCAACCCGCCGGCCTGGCCTTCGATCCGAAAGGCCGGCTTTTCATCGCCGATAGTTCGAACCGCGTGGTGGTCTATGCGCCGCCGTTTGCGATCGGGCAAGCGAGCGTGCGCGTGATGGGCGTGGTCAGCACGCCGAACGCTCCGCAAGTGAGCGAGAGCACCCTCGGCGCGGTGGACAGCAACAACCACGCCGTCCCCCCGCAGGCGGTTTTCTTCGTTGGTACCAATCCATACGTGGTCGATACCGGCAACGCCCGCATCCTGGGCTACAATCCGTTCGAGCAATGGCCGATCGAGAGCTCCGCTTTTTCGCCGCCCGCGCAGACCGTCATCGGGCAGGTGACTTTCGCGGGCGCGCAATCCAATCAGGGCCTGCCGCAACCCAACTCTGCAACTTTCGCTGGACCTCAGCCGGATCCATTCACGGGCGGTCCGGTGAGCGCGGCCTTCGACGGCCACCAAATCTATGTTGTCGATTCGGGAAACAACCGGCTGCTCGCCTTTCCGCAACTCGAGGCAGGCACTTTTAGCACTGCAACGCGCCTTCTCGGGCAGTCCGATTTTGAATACGATGCGCTCAACCGGATCGATGGCCGCGAAGTTGGGTTCAGCGGCAATACAAGCTCCTGCAGCGTGCGCGGATCGCTGCCCTTCGTGCTGGGCGGGAGCGCGGCGATCGATCGGTCGTCAACACCGCCGCATCTCTACATCGCCGATCCGCTCAACAATCGCGTCCTGGGCTATCAAGATTATCGAAAGGTGAATGCCGGTGCTCCAGCCGACCTGGTGATTGGCCAGCCCGACCTTTCCACTGCGTTAGTGAACTACCCGAGCAACAGCGCGACGCAGGCCAACGCGCAGGGGCTGTGGTCGCCCGAAGGGCTGGCGGTCGACGCGAACGGGAATCTCTACGTTGCCGACGCCTGCAACGCGCGGGTAGTCCGGTTTCCGGCGCCCTTCGCGCAAACCGCCACCGGACTGCCCCAAGCGAATCTGGTTCTGGGACAGACCAGCCTGGTTGGACAGCCGATCAAAGACGTGAGCGCGCAGACCATGAGCAGCGCTTATGGGCTGGCGTTTACCGCCGCCGGCGACCTGGTGGTGTCCGATCCACTGGCCAATCGCGTTCTCTATTTCAGGAAGCAAGGCGCCGATTTTGAGTCCGGCGAGTCCGCGAGCAACGTTTTTGGCCAGCCCAATTTTAGTTCGTCGCTCGCAGGCGCGCTGGCCGGGCCGCATTTGATTTCGCTTGATGCGAACGATCAACTTTACGTCGCCGACACGGGAAACAATCGTATCGCTGTTTTGCCGAGCGTTCCAACAGCGGGGGACAATCCGGCGGTTCTATTTTCCATCGCCGGCCTGAACAATCCGTATGGGGTTTTCGTCGATCCGGTGAGCGGCGCAATCTGGGTCGCCAATACGTACGGAAATCAGCTGCTGCAATATGCGAGCGGAGTGTCGGTGATCGAGAACGCGCAGCCCAGCGCGACGCTGAACTCCTCTGGACCGGTCTCGGTGGCGGCCGATCCGTATGGCAATCCCGTGATCGCCGAAGGCGGGGCCAATCGGGTAGCGTTTTATTTTCCCGCGATCGACTACACCACTTCCGCCGGCGGGGTGCCAGGGCAGCTCTCGGGAAACGCGGCCAATTTCTTTGGCCGATTCGCGCCTGGGATGCTGGCTACTATTTTTGCGTTTCCATCGGCGCTTTTCGGCGGAGCGACGTCGGCCGGCGACATTCAAGTGTCGGTGGGCGGAACACCCGCGCCGCTATTCTACGTCTCGCCTGGGCAGATCAATTTCCAGGTTCCAGGCGCTACGCCGGTGGGCGGGCTGGAGGAGATCCAGGTTTCGCGCGTATCGACCGGGCAGGTGCTGGCGAGCTGGCTGTTCCAGATCGACGGCGAGTCGCCCGGACTATTCACGGTGGATGGCAGCGGCTCAGGGCAGGTGGTGGCGCTCAATCAGGACGGCTCGATGAACAATGGCGCGAATCCCGCCAAGGCCGGCAGTATCGTCACGTTGTACGCCACTGGGCAGGGCGCTGTCAGTGGAATGCCTACAGACGGGCAGGCGGCGCAGGGAATTGTTGCCACGCCCGAGGCGCCGCAGGTTTTCATCAATTCCGGCTTCGTTCCGGCCGGCGATGTCCAGTTTTCCGGACTGGCGCCTGGGTTCGCGGGCCTTTGGCAGATTAACGTCAAAGTACCGGCCAACGCGCCCCCCGCCGATGTGACGGTTTTCCTCATTTACGGCGGGGTAAACAGCATCCTGGACCCGAACGGAATCCGCCGGACAACAACTATTCGAACCACCCCCTAACAGGTTGCAAAAGCCCGTTCACATGCGCGAACCGCAAGCGTGGGCGCCTACGCTACGCGGGCTATCAACAAAATAGATATCCCCGCGTAGGGCGGACTTCAGTCTGCTGGGCTTTTTCAACCTGCTCAGGCCGCCGCTCGAATCCACCTAAAGGCCACCGGCACGCTTGCCGATGTCTGAAATAGACCGTCCACGTCGTAAACGGATATTTCATTGAAATGGATGAACTTCGAGAAGTACAGGGGCAGTTCCTCGCTAGCCTGAATCACGAGATCCGGACGCCATTGAGCGGGATCCTCGGGATGACCGATCTGCTGCTGGAAACGCCGCTGACCGAAGATCAACGCGAATACGTGGCGGCGGCGCGCCTCTGCGCCGAGAATCTGCTTGAAATTCTGAACGTGACGCTCGAATATTCGGCACTCGCCGCCAACCGGGTATTGCTGGAGGAGACCGAGTTCTCGCTGCGAGACACGCTCCAGGGCGTCCTGGGTGAGTTTGCGCCCAAGGCCGAGGGGAAGGGGCTGCGCCTGGTTCCCGCGCTGGACAGCAGCCTGCCGGAGATGGTGGTGGGCGATCCGCTGCGCTTGCGTCAGATTCTCTGGCACCTGGTGGCTAATGGCGTCAAATTCACGCGGGAAGGACAGGTGGAAGTGGCTGCTTTCGCGGCCGCCGGTGTGAACCGGAACGTACACCTGACTCTGCGGGTGCACGACACGGGCATCGGGATTGCTCCCGGGCAACTCGCCGAGATCTTTGAGAGCTTTCGTCAATTGGAGACGGGACTGTCAAGAAATCACGCCGGAATGGGACTGGGTCTGGCGGTGGCGCAGAAGCTGATTGCTTTGCTGGATGGGTCCATTGCCGTGGACAGCGAACTGGGGAAGGGAAGCACGTTTACCGTCACGCTACGGTTCAGGCTGCCGATGGATTCGGCCACGCGGGTGCCGGAGGTGAAGAAGAGCCGCGGGCGGGTATTAGTTGTGGACGACAATGTCATCGCCCAGACCATCGCGAGCCATGCCTTGCGAAGACAATCCTTCGAAGTGGAATGCATCGGCGACGGCAGGCGAGCGCTGGAAGCGGCTTCCAGATCGCGCTTTGATGTAATCCTAATGGATTTGCAGATGCCGGGCTGGGATGGATTTGAAACGGTGGAGCAGATTCGGCAATTGCCCGGTTATGAGGAAACGCCGATCATCGCCGTGACGGCCAATTGCTCCGACGACTATCGCGCACGGTCCATCCGCGTGGGGATGCAGGATTTTTTGGCCAAGCCGGTCCGCACCAGAGACCTGGTGCAGGCGGTGGAGAAGCATTTACTGGTAGAGCTTACGACGGCAGTCGATTAGGCTGGCGCCAGTTACTCTTTCATCGACTGTTTGAAGTTGCGAATTCCTTCGCCCAAACCCTTGGCAAGCTCTGGAATCTTGCTGGACCCGAACAACAGGACAGCCAACACCAGGATCACCAGCAACTCCGGCATTCCGATACTTTCAAGCATGTGAAACGATCTCCTTCTCTCTACTCTACAGTAACGACGGCTCCCGTGTCAGTGCAGGTTACAATGGGCTTTGTTCCGGCGGGGCAGCGACGACGTTTTTCGAGCGGAGGCGCTGGACGCTTTGCCGTGGGTCAAGCACGGTTTCGGAACCACGGCCGAGTGCCGGGTGGCCTGGGATGAGTCACTTGGCGACGGCCAAGCAAATTCACTCGGACCGAATTTTGGTTGTGGAATCGGCCGGCCCTCAGGGCGAGGGCGATGCGCTGATCTCGGATGCGCCGGGCATCGGCCTGGCGATTCGGACCGCGGATTGTCTCCCGATTCTGATCGCCGACCCGAAAAACCGTGCGGTGGCCGCGATTCATGCCGGATGGCGAGGCGTGGTTTCCGAGATCGCGTCGAAAGCTGTGGACGCAATGTGTCGGCGGTTTGGCAGCAAGCCCGCGGATCTGGTGGTTGCGATTGGTCCCGGAATCGGCGGCTGCTGTTTTGAGGTGGGTCCCGAGGTATCGGCCCAGTTTGGTATATCCGGTCGGACCAAAATCGATTTAGTCGAGACGACGTGTCGGCAGCTGGGACGAAATGGCGTCAGAATGGGACAGATTAGTTCGGCTGGGCTGTGCTCGTGTTGCAATCCGGAACTCTTTGAATCGTACCGGAGGGATCGGGAGGCGGCGGGCAGGATGATGTCGATGATTGCGAGGGAAGCATAATGCAAAAGGGGACGGTTTCCGTCCCCTTCATTTTACGTCCCTCTTCCAGGATCTCCCCATTCGGATACCGGGCATACGCACGGCTACCGATTAGGCTGCGTGAACGAGAATGTCGTCGAGCGAATCGGACCCTTCTTCCTGGTTCCGGTCCGCGATTTCCTGGCACTGGATGCAATAAGCTGCCCAGGGAACGGCGTGCAAACGCTTAATGCTAATGTCCTCTTCGCAGTGCAGACACACCCCGAAGGTGCCTTCGTCGATGCGGTGCAATGCCGCGCGAACATTACGCAAAAGGTTAGACTCGCGATCCAAATTGCGAATAGCAAGCTCCCGTTCCGCGGCATTCTGGACTTCATCCAGCGCGTCCGGGCTCTTCTCGATTGCAATTCCTTCACGATTCCGTAGTACCTGCGTCAACTCAGCCTGTTTAGTTTCCAGGACTTCTTTGAATTTGTTTAGCTCGGTCTTCGTCATAGGGTTAACTCTCCTTCTTCTTATTAGTTACTTCACTTTCTTACTTACCACCGTCAACACGTTTAGACGCGGGAGCCTCTCGAAAGGTTCAAGCCGTTACAGCAAATTACTGAACTAGGGTAAACTCTGAAGCTTAACGGACCTGATGAATCACGGTTAGCCCGATGGCAGCGCCCATCGGCCGGAGAGGTTCTCAGCAGTTTGGCTCTCAAAATCATACCACATCCCCTGAGCAATTCAAGTGCCAGGATCAACTTTTTGCCTTCCAGATGCTCTGGGGTCCCGCTAGCGCCGTTCCGCATCGTTCTTTCGCACCTGACATTTGCGTCATATCGACCGCCCACATGGAAACGTTTATGCTTCAATCGCAGAAAGACGTGCGGGGGGCGCTTCTGGTAACCAATGCGGTATACTGATTACCTTCGGGCTAGTAATTATTTCCCCTGCGTGCGTCACTTTCCACAGGTGATCGTCCAGGAGATCCACTGGTCGATCCAGGCTGGCTAGAAGTTCCAGGCCCACCGGAACTTCTTCCAGAACAGGCTTGGTCCAGAACGGACTTGCTCCAGAGAATGACGGCCTTACCCAAGCTCAAGCTACGTAGGTGGCCTTCGGCAGTCCTTCCTCTCCTGTTTTTCTGCCTGGGACTACCCTTTCTCCCGCTCGCAGGAATACAGGACGACGAAGTCCTCTTTGCAACCGCTGTCTTTCACATACCGTCGGCCACCGTTTTCCAGACTCAAATTTTCGGCCACGAGATTCCTTTGATGCTCCTGTCGTACCTGGGGGCTCTAAAAAGTTGGATCTACTATTTCATCCTGTACCGCATCCGGCCTTCCTACCTGACCATTCGTTTGCCCGTGTTGCTGATGGGCACTGTGACGATATGGCTGTTCATCTGGTTTCTGGAAAGAGCGCACGGCCGAAGGGTGGCGTGGGTGGGCGGCCTGTTGCTGGTCACCGACACTGTGTATCTTTTGACAACTTGTTATGACTGGGGTCCGGTGGCGTTGCAGCATCTTCTCGCCATGGCCGGGATGGCGATGGTGCTGAAATTCACTTCCACCGGCAAGCGCTCCACGCTGTTCTGGGCGTTCTTCTGGTTCGGACTGGCGCTCTGGGACAAGGCGCTGTTCCTTTGGCTCTTCAGCGGGCTTGCGGTGGCCACGCTGGCCGTGTTCCCTCGAGAACTGTGGTTGCGCTGCACCCCCAGGAATTTGGGGCTGGCCGCTGCCGGATTAGTGGTGGGGGCGATGCCGCTGGTGGCCTACAACGCGGTCTCGAACTTTGATACTTTTCGCTCCAACTCGACCTTCCTGCTGTCGCAATTTCCATCCCGGCTGCACGCGCTGCGCATTACTTGGGATGGCGAGATTTTGTGGCAGTATATGGTGCACGAACCCTGGGCGCCCGGCACGCCGCGTGAACCCGACACGACGCTGGAAGATGTTTCCGAGCAAGTTCATTCGCTGGTGGGCTTTCGCCATCACTACTACAACCAGATGGAGCCGGCTTTTTGGGTAGCGCTGGCGCTTACGCCGCTGCTTTGGTTTACCGGAGCGCGCAAGACGCTGCTGTTCTGTCTCATCGCCATGGCGGTGGCCTGGGTACAAATGGCGATCACCCAAAACGCGGGATTGGGTGCGCATCACGTGGTATTGCTCTACCCGCTGCCGCATTGGTTCCTGGCAGTGGCTTTCGTAGAGGCGGCGGCATGGCGGCCTCTGGAGTGGAAGAACGCCGGCACGATCCTGCTGGTTTCTGGAGTCCTGTTCCTGGCTGTGGATAATCTGCTGCTGACCAATGAGTACTTCTATCAATTGTCCGCTTATGGGGCGACCAAGAGTTGGAGCGACGCCATTTTTCGCCTTTCCGACGAAGCCGGCCGTATCGAGAGCCCGGAGCTGATCGTGGACGACTGGGGCATCCTGAATCCGCTCGTCACGCTCCATCGCAATCGGCTCCCCTTGGTAGTTGCCGATCAGACGTTTCTGGCGCCGGGAATCGCCGAAGCCGATCGCCAGTGGTTCCTCCGGCGTCTGGCGGACGATGTTTGGATCGGCCATACGCCGGCCTTCCAGCAGTTGCCTGGCGCCAATGAAAGGATCGTTCGTGTGGCGCGTGCGGCTGGTTTCGAGAAGCACATCCTGGAGACGGTGCCGGATCGGAACGGGCAGCCTGTGTTCGAGATTTTTCGCTTTGTCCGAACCGGCGGCGCGGTGGCCTCGAAGTAAATCTCAGTTCACCCGCAACGAGGCTTTTCTCGCGTGCGGCCGCGCGCTATTCAGCAGTTGTTCGAGCTGCTGCTCGGGAATGGCGAGCGAGATCATGGTGGTGTTGCCTGAAGTGCTGGTTTGCAGCGTATCCAGCAGCGTAGCCACCTGTCCGGCGGCGGGGTTGTTCTGCTTGTTCAACTGGACCAGGCCCGCGAAGAATTTCACCACGTCCACCAACGACTGCGCGTCCTTCTCCGAGCGCGTTACGGCCGCGGCCGAAATGGTGACCGTGTCGCCAAAGCGGATGCCGCCGCTGGCCTGATTAATGGCGGCCAACAGGTTGCCTTGCATCGCACCGTTCAGATTGGAATTGGGGATGGCTCCGGAGAAATTCGACAGCGGAACCAGGGTGACGAACCAGAAATCGTTGTTCGCGCTCACCTGCTGGGCTTGGGTCTGCACGTTGCTGTCGGTGGGCGCGTTGCTCTGCTTGCGGTCAATGGCGGCCTTTACGGACGTAATGTCACCGGCCACGGCCGTGGTGGTATCGAAAAACGCGAACGCAGTGGCTACCTGCGTACTGGACGACGCGGCATGCGTCACCAGATTCACGCCTTGATAGACGCTGGGAACGGCGCCATTGGCCTGCGCCGCGGCCGTGATCTTCGCGACGTTGAATGTGCCGTCGGCCAGTACCAGCCACTGGTTGGCGGGAGTGTTCGGTTTGCCATTCGAGGCAATCACAATTTCGCTGACATCCTGGGTTGGATCGAACCCGGTTTGCGCAGTGAATTGCTGGAGCTTGGTATCATTCACCGAAAGATGCGAGAGAACGTACTGGCCAAACAGGGAGCTTTTGGCCTGCGTCACTTGGAGCCCGGCCAGCACCTGCGAATCGGGCGAGACCATTTGCAGAAGGGCCGGCTCGGCGGCGAATGCGCCCACTGGTAAGCCAAGCAGGGGCAGGGCGAGGAGTACAGCAAAACGGCGGAGCGTTGTCATCATGAAAACCTCTCTGCTGACAGTACGAGGGTAGCATGCGGGAAGTTCCTTCCCTTGGGATTGGGCAGTCCGCTAAAAATAGCGGACTACCTGGGATTGGGGATTGGGGGTTGGCCCTGCTCTCAAACCGGGACCTGTTCGGTGATCTGGATGCCATAAGCGTCCAAACCGACGATTTTGCGGGGATGGTTGGTCAGCAGGCGGATGGTGTGGAGACCCAGATCGGAGAGAATCTGCGCGCCTAGGCCGCTCTCGTGCTGCGATTGTTTCTGGCCGTCGGGCGTGCCGTAGGCCGCATGGCTGCGAAAGCCTGGGCCGGTTTGATGCAGGTAAACCAGCACGCCTGCGCCCTCCTCGGTGATCCGCTCCATGGAGCGGCGAATCAGCATGTGGCATTCGCAATCGGTGGATCCGAACACGTCGCCGTAGATGCAATGCGCGTGCATTCGAACCAGCACGTCCGATTTTCCGGCGATCTCGCCATGCACCAGCGCGAGATGCCGCTCCGGCACGATGGTGCTGGCATAGACGACAGTCTTGAAATCCCCGAATTCGGTGTGCAGGCAGCCTTCCGATTGCCGCTGGATGAAGCGCTCGGTTTGCAGGCGATAACGGATCAGGTCGGCCACCGAGATCATGCGGACGTTGTGGAGCTTGGAGAATTCGGCGAGCTGGGGGACGCGCGCCATGGATCCATCGTCGTTCATGATTTCGCAGATCACGCCGCCTTGGCGCAGGCCGGCCAGCCGCGCCAGATCCACCGCCGCTTCGGTTTGGCCCGCCCGCACCAGCACGCCGCCTTCTCGGGCCCGCAGGGGAAAGACGTGGCCGGGGCGAACCAGATCGCCCGGTCTGCTGGCCGGATTGATGGCCACGCGGATGGTGTGCGCGCGGTCGGCCGCGGAGATGCCCGTGGTGACGCCCTCGGCCGCTTCAATGGATTCGCAAAACGCCGTGCCGAATCGCGAATTGTTGCGCGAGGACATGGGCGGCAGCTGGAGCGCGTCGCAGATTTCGGGGCTGAGCGAAAGGCAGATCAGGCCGCGGGCGTGCCGGGCCATGAAATTAATGATCTCGGGAGTGACCATCTCGGCCGCGATCGTAATGTCGCCTTCGTTCTCGCGATCTTCATCGTCGACGATGACGAGCATCCGCCCGGCCCGAAAGTCTTCGATGGCTTCGGGAATGGAAGCAAATGGCATGTTAAGTACCAGGATAGCGCGGGCGGCCCGCTCCGCTTCGTCTGCCTCCCGCTTCAGGCTCATCTTGCATGAGACAAGACTCGCACTTGCTTTTACCCCCTCATTTGAGGCAAGCTGGATAGTTTTCCACGTTTACGGACATCAATTCATGCTGGTGAGAGTTCTCTACCACGATCACTGCTTTGACGGTGCGGCTTCGGCGGCTTATTTTAGCCGCTTTTACCAGGAAAAGTTCGCTCCGGCGGCGGATTTCCAGTTCACCGGCCTGGCTCACAAAGCGTCCCAGCTCTTCGAAGACGGCCTTTTCGACGGGAACGTCAATGCGATCGTCGATTTTAAGTATTCACCCGACCCGCGGCTGACCTGGTGGTTCGATCATCACCAAAGCGCGTTTCTAAGCCCGGAAGACGCCGCGCACTTTCGGCGCGACCATAGCGGCCAGAAGCTGTACGACCCGTCCTACAGCTCCTGCACCATGTTCATCGCCGACGTGGCGCGCAAGCGATTCGGATATGACGCGCCGGATCTGGCGGAGCTGGTGCAATGGGCCGACGTCATCGATGGCGCGCGCTACGGGAGCGCGAAAGAAGCCGTGGAGCTGAAGGCGCCGGCCATGAAATTGACGCTGGTGATTGAAGGCGCGAAGGGCTCCGAGATTATCCACCAGATCATCGGCTGGATGCGGCACTGCAAGCTGGGCGAGATTGTCCAGCAGCCTGCGATTCAGCAGCTCTATGCGCCACTGTACGAGCGCCACGTCCGCTCCATCGATCTGATCCAGAAGCGCGCGCA
This sequence comes from Bryobacterales bacterium, assembly GCA_963776805.1. Taxonomy (GTDB): domain Bacteria; phylum Acidobacteriota; class Terriglobia; order Bryobacterales; family Bryobacteraceae; genus Palsa-89. The sequence continues at coordinate 333,513 of CAVZOD010000023.1, read as the reverse complement.
AACCGGCAATGGAGTGGTGTTTTTTGATTTGATCGGGGACGAACTGGAAGGCTACAACAAATTTATCCCGTATTATTTGTTCCCGGATTCCACATATACGGTGTCGGTGAGCACATCCAGCTTCCGGACCAAGGTGTCCGTTGGTTCGAACCCCTGGGCGAAAGAGCCTGTGAAGCACAACCTGGCCAGCATCTGCGAGCGCTACGGCGGCGGCGGACACCCGCGCGTGGGCGCCATCAGCTTCGAGATCGGCGCCGCGGATAAAGCGCGCGCGGTGGCGCAGGAGATCCGGCAAGAGCTGGGAACGTAGGCCTCAGGCGCCGGCGCGATGGCTGACTGCATCCTTGAACTGCGCCGTGTCGGTGTACTGTTGGAAGCTGGCGACTTTGCCGTCCTTGAACCGGAACACATGCACGAACTGGGCGTCCACTTTGGCGCCGGTGGCTTTGTAAACGCCGCCGTAACGCCCCAGGGCCACCACGGTTTCACCGCCGTCCACGATTTCCTGGGGAACGGCTGAAAAACCGTCCCACTCGCCGCCCAGCCGGGCGAAAAGGCCGGCCAGCAGCGCATCCACGCCGATGTAGGGGCTTTTGTCGGCGTAAACGAAGTTCTCGGCCTCATGCCACACAATGTGCGGATCCAGCGCTCCTAGGACGAATGGAATGTCTCCGCGTCCCATGGCGGCGTAGAATGCTTCGATGGTTTTGCTGTTTTGTCCCATGCGCTCCTGATTATGCCACGAGCTGGATGCGCTGTATACACTCGCAGGGGAACACCTTAGCTGACTGGTACGGTGGGACTGGCGGGGCAGGTCTATTGCCGATGCCATGCCTAACGCCTGGGTGCTATACTCATCTTTCCAACGCGTTCGATACAAAATTGAAATGCTGCATCGTCTTCGCTACATCCTTCCGGTAGTGGTGCTGCTGGCTTTCGGCGGATGGGTGTATAGCGACGACATCCCGAAGCCTGACCTGGGCGCGGCAATTCAGAACCTCCAGAACACACTTTCGCAGCTTCAAACACAGATCAAAGACCTCCAGTCTTCGGTGAAGGAGCTGGCGCGCGACGCGAAGGAAGCCAGGAAGCAGAAAGCTGCACCTGCCAGTTCGCCGCAGCCTGCTGCCGCGGTAGAGGCCAAGACCGGAGCCGCGGATGCCTCGGCGGCCTGGCAGCGGGCGCAGGAAGCCTATCAGCGCGGGCGGCGTTCGGAAGATCTGAAGTCATACGGATCGGCCGTGGAGTCCTTCACCGAGGCCATCGATCTGGACCCCAGGAACGACTCCGCGTTCCTGCATCGCGGCTATGCGCACTTCTATCTGGGCGATTTCGCGATGGCCATTTCCGATATCGGCCATTCCATTGAACTGCAGCCTAACAATTCTCGAGCTTACGCGATGCGGGCATCCGCGCTGGCTGCGAGCGGCCGGACCAACGAGGCGATCGCCGATGCCAACCAGGCCATCCAGCGCGATCCCCGCAGTGCCGAAAACTACCTGATGCGCGCGAACTTTCATCAGCAGATCGGCCAGGCGCAGCAAGCGCTGATGGACTATGGCCAAGCCATCCAACTGGCCCCGGAGTCCGTCAAGGCGTACCTGGGGCGCGCCGCGATTCTGCGGACGCACGGGCAACTCCAGCAATCCTTGGCGGACTGTTACAAGGCCATCCAACTCAATCCGGCTGATAGCGCGGCGTATGTTTGCCGGGCGCAATTTTATCTGGCCACCGGAGCCGCGCAGCCGGCTATTGAAGATATTAATCGGGCCATGCTGATCGGCCAGAATCCAGCGGAAGCGGCTAACTTGCTGAATTCGGCGCAAAAGATGATTGAATCCAAGACGCCGTCGGCGGTGCCCGCGCCGCAACCCCGGCCCGTTGTGGTGGCCGAGGCACATCCGGCGCCCGCTGCTCCAACTCCTGTTGCTCCGGCGCCGGTGGCTTCAGTTGCCCCGCCTGCGCCATCGTCACCGCCGCCAGCTCCGGCTCCTCCAGCTGTCGCCCGCACGCGCCACGTGGTGGTGCCGCTCATCGCCCCGCCGCAGTTGGCGCCAAGGCCCCGTGTAGTAGAGACGGCCGCGATCAAGCCGCCACAGGTTCTTCCGGCGCGCTCCAATTCGGGTCCACACCCGGCGGAGGATGCGAATCGGTTTTACCGGCAGGGGCGTTACTTGTCCGAACAGGAGAAATTCGCCGAAGCGGTGCAGGCGTTCGACCAGGCGATTCAGGTCGATCCGACTCACGCCCTGGCGCTCAACGCCCGCGGATACGCGCAACTGCGGCTGCGCAACTTCCAAGGCGCCATCGCCGATTGTACGCGGGCGATTGAGTTGAATCCAAGTTACGCGAATGCGTATATCAACCGCTCCGTCGCTCGCAGAGCGATGGGTGATGTTGCAGGAGCTCGCGACGACCTGCATCGTGCCACCGAGCTCGGAAACGTCGCGACGGCAACCATCACCAAACTGAGCACCCGGCCGTAAAGGCTGTGCCGCTCCTACTGGAGCGGCAGATCGGTCTGGCCTTTTCCGGTTACCAGCTTCGCCGTCGTCAGAATCACGGTGGGAATGACGGACGCCGCGGCCACCTGATCGCCATCTTCCATGCGCACCAGGCGCACGCCTTGCGCTTGAGAGCGTCGCGCAAGCAACGCTCACCAAACTCGGCACCCGGCCGTAAAGGCTGCGCCGCTCCTACTGGAGCGGCAGATCGTTCTGGCCGTTTCCGTTGCCAGCTTCGCCCTCATCTGGAATCACGGTGGGAATGACGGACGCCGCAGCCACCTGATCGCCATCCTCCATGCGCACCAGGCGCACGCCTTGCGTGGACCGGCCGGCTTGCCGGATCTCGCCCGATTCCAGCCGAATGATCTTGCCGTCACGCGTGATGATCATCAGGTCGGTGTCTTCCTTCACGGAAAGAATCGCCACCACCTTGCCGATCCTGGGCGCTAGCTTCATGTTGATGACGCCCTTGCCGCCGCGGGAGGTGAGCCGATAGTCTTCGAGCGGCGTGCGTTTGCCGAATCCGTTCTCGGAAATCGACAGGATCAGGCCCTCTTTCTCCACCACCTCGGCGCCGATGATGGTGTCACCGTCGCTCAGATCCATGGCGCGGACGCCGCGCGCGGGCCGGCCCATGGCGCGGACATCCTCTTCGCGGAAACGAATGGCCTTGCCTTCCCGCGTGCCCAGGAAGATATAGTTCTCACCGTTGGTCAACCGCGCGGCCAGCAGCTCATCGCCTTCATCCAGCGACAGGGCGATGATCCCGCGCGACATCGGGTTGTCGAACTCGGTGAGCTCGCACTTCTTGATGACGCCCTGCTTGGTCACCATGACGATGTACTGGTTGGGCACAAAGTCCTTCACCGGCAGGAACGTCTTGACTGCTTCGTCCAGCTTGCAGATTGACGAGGCCAGAAACATGCTTGCCCCGGCCGGTGGTGCCCGCGTCCGGGATTTCGTAGATCTTGAGCCAAAAGACGCGGCCCTTGGTGGTGAAGACCAGCAGGTAGGCGTGCGTGGACGCCACTACCAGGTGCTCCACGACATCCTCCGTGCGCGTGCCCATCCCGATGCGGCCCTTGCCGCCGCGCGACTGGCGCCGATAGGTGTCCACTGCGGTGCGCTTCAAGTAGCCGCCGTGCGTGACCGTGACCGCGACATCCTCCACCTGGATCAGATCTTCGAGATGAATTTCGCCGGTGTCTTCGATGATCTGCGTGCGGCGCTCGTCGCCGAACTCCTTCTGGACTTCTTTCAGCTCCTGCACGACGATGCCGCGCAGTTTTTTGTCCGAAGCCAGAATCTCGAGGTATTCGGCGATCTCCACCTGGATATCGGCCAGCTCCTTGAGAATTTTGTCGATCTCCATGCCGGTCAGGCGCTGCAACTGCAGCTCGATGATGGCCTGCGCCTGCCGTTCGGTGAACTCGAAGGTCCGAATCAATCCGTCGCGCGCTTCGCGTGGGCTGGTGGAGGCGCGGATCAGCTTGATCACCGCATCCAGATTTTCCATAGCTTTCTTGAAGCCGAGCAGGATGTGCTCGCGCTCGCGAGCCTTGCGCAGCAGGTAATCCGTGCGGCGCCGGACCACGTCGATGCGATGATCGATGAACCGCTTGAGAACGTCGGCCAAACCCAGCTCGCGCGGCTGCCCGTTGACGATGGACAGCATGATGACGCCGAAATTGATTTGGAGCTGGGTGTGCTTGTAGAGATTGTTGAGGATCACCTCGGATTGCTCGCCGCGCTTCAACTCGAACACGATGCGCATGCCGTCGCGATCGCTTTCGTCGCGAATTTCCGAAATGCCTTCGATTCTTTTTTCGTTGACCAAACCGGCGGCCGCTTCAATCAGGCGGGCCTTGTTCACCTGATAGGGAATTTCGGTGACGACGATGGCCTCGCGATCCTTGCCGAACTTCTCGATGCCGGCCTTGGCGCGCAGCTTGAGCGAGCCCCGGCCCTTGGTGAAGTAATCGAGGATGCCCTGGCGTCCGAGGATGAATCCGCCGGTGGGAAAATCGGGGCCTTGCACCAGATTCACGATCTCGCTCAGGTGCGTGTCGGGTTTCTGGACCAGAAGAATAGTGGCGTTGATAATCTCGTTCAGGTTGTGCGGCGGGATGTTGGTTGCCATGCCGACCGCGATGCCCGACGATCCGTTGATCAACAGATTCGGAACGCGGGTGGGAAGCACTTCAGGCTCCACGCGGCGCTCATCGAAATTGGGCCGGAAATCGACGGTTTCCTTGTCCAGGTCTTCCAGCAGCGCAGTGTCGATGCGTGACAGCCGCGCTTCGGTGTACCGATACGCCGCGGGCGGATCGCCATCCACCGAACCGAAATTGCCTTGGCCATCCACCAATGGATAGCGCAGCGAAAAATCCTGCGCCATGCGAACCAGCGCGTCATACACCGGCGCGTCGCCATGCGGGTGATAGTTCCCGAGCACCTCGCCGACGATGCCCGCGCACTTGCGGTACGGCCGGTTGAACGCCAGCCCCATTTCCGACATCGCGTAAAGAATGCGCCGATGCACGGGCTTCAAACCATCGCGGATATCGGGCAGCGCGCGCCCGATGATCACGCTCATGGCGTAATCGAGATACGAACGCCGCATCTCGTCTTCGATGTTGATGGGGATCAGGTTCTGCTTGCCGCCGCCGCCGAGAGGCATCTGCGAGCCGTCGCCGGGCGGAGTGGTCGGGTTATTCGGATCTTGCGGGTCTGCCAACTAGTTAACTCCTTGAAAATAGAGGAACGAAGCGCTCAAGAACAGGGACGTTTCGCAAACCTTATTTTAGCAGTTGGAGACCCCAAACACTACCTAAAATTGAAGCTGAAATTAGTGTTGTGATGCGGCTTTCAGAACCTTTTGAGCGGTCGGATTCGCCGCGTCCAATTCCAGGGCTTTGCGGGCGAATTGCTCGGCTTCGCGATTCTGATGCAGGGCCAGGGAAATGAGCGCCAGGTCGGCATAGATGGGCGACACGGGCGGCCCGATATCGAGAGCCTTTTGAAACTCGGCCCGCGCGTCAGCGATGCGTCCAACGCGGGCATACTCGGCGCCCAGATTCAGGTGCGCGTCACGATACGGGGGATAAATTCGAATCGCATCTTCCAGTTTGCCGATCGCCTTGGAAAGGTTATTGGCGCGCGCGAACTGCTGCGCTTCGTAAGCGTCCCGGAGGGCCTTCTTTGGAATAGGATGTTCCAAATCGCGCAAGGAGACGAAGCCGGAAATGGGTTTGTCGGAGGAACGTTCGGGCAAGTCCAGAACCAGCGGCGCACCGCCGGGTTCGAATTGATGATACTCCTCCACTAGCGGCGCTTCGCCCGGCGCCGTCACTAGCCGGACCGTATACGAGCCGACCGGAACGTTATCCAGTTCGAATTGACCGCGATTGACGGGTACCCGTTCAATCATGTGGTTGGTGCGGGCATCGTAAATCTCGACCAAGAAATCGTTGGATGCCGCATCGCCGTGCGACCGAAGCTCGCCGGTAATGCTGACCCCTGGAGCGGCAGAGAACTGCGCGTATAAAGAGGTCGAAAAACAAATGATTCCGAGGAATCGGGCCGTAGACACACTACCTCCTGAATGCACGAACTGCAGAATTTGTCTAACGGGGTTTGTGGGTTTACAAACTGCGCAGCGACGAGAAAAGCGGGGAGCTGACGGGACTCTACGGATATTCTAGAGAATCCCCGAAAAGATTACCAATCCAAAGTTTCTATGCGGGCTATGGGTTCGCCGGCTTTGGGTTGTTCGGCTATGGATTCGCGGGATATGGATTGCGAACGGTGGCAGGCAGCGTGGAATTGCGCGCGATCTTTCCGCTCTTCACTTCGTCCATGCTGACGTGGTTCGTTTCTAAGGTGATTCCCAGGGTCTGGTCCAGGGACACGCGCGCGGTGCTGTAGGCCACCAGCGCGGCCACGGCCGACGATTGCGCGGAGATCAGATCGCGCTGCTCCACCGCGACGTCGTACGGTGTCGCGGCGCCCAGACGGAACTGCTTCTCTTCGGCGTCGAAGAGCGCTTGCTGGAGGTCACGATTCTTGACGGCGGCGTCATAGCGGGCTCGCGACTGCTGCAAGGCCACCGCGCCGTTACGCACATCCACTTCCACTTGATTGAAATCCTTGCGATTGGTGAGCTGGGTCTGGCGAAGTTGCAGCTGATCGATGGAATAATCGGCTTGCGCCTGCCGGTTGCGGAGGGGCTCCTGATAAAAGGCGCCGACGCCCTCGGTAGGGAAATTGCGGCGAAACACCTGGCCGAGAGCGGTGCCGATGCCGCCAGCGAAATACTTGTTCCCCGATTCGCTGAATCCATCCACGGTAACGGTGCGAGGAACACCGGCGAGTCCAGCCTGGCTTTCGGTAACGAATCCATCCAGAGTAGGGAGAATTCCGTTCTTGGTTCCAAGCGAGTTCACTTCATTGGCCTTTTCGCCGGCCACTTCAGACGCCAGGTCGGAGCGGTTGGTGAGCGCCTGCCGGACCATCTGGTCGACAGGCGCAAGACCGTCGGTGGAGGGTATGGCAATCGAGTCGATGGGCACGATGCTCACGTTGGCGAGCACGGGATCGAGCGGGCCGGCGCGGCTGATCAGGTTCTTCAGTGAAACCTGCTCTTGCTGGAGCGCAACATTGGAATCCACCACAGCCTGCGCGCTGGAGGCGGCCTGGGACTCCGCGGTAATGAGGTCGGTGGGCGCAACCGATCCGATTTCAATCTGCCGCTTCACATCCTTCACGAATGTTTGCGCGGTTTCCGACGCGCTGCGCTTGGCCCGCAGATCTTCGTAATCCGCGGCCAGAGTGTAGTACGCGTCCAGGACCTGAGTGACGACGGAGATTACCTGAGTTTTGAAGTTGAGCTCGGTGGTGTTCAGGTTCATGCGCGCCACCGTAATAGTTCGGGCATTGGCGGCCACTCCGAAGCCGCGCAAGAGGTTTTGCTGGACGGACACGCCGACGTTCGGAGCGACCGTAGGATTCAGCAAATCGCTGGAGGCGTTCTCGCCGAGGTAGTGGTCGCTGTAGCTGACCGTGGCGATGCCGCCGGCCAGATAGCCTTGCTGATAGCTTCCGGTGTACACATGCGTGCTCTGGATCAAATTAAACACGCCGCTCTGCACTTGGTCGGGCTGCGGGGAGCTGATGTGGCTGAACGTGGTGGTCTCTTGCACGATGGGATCCAGGTTCTGCGTTACCGGCCCGATCTGGGAGACGGTGGCATTGGAGCTGGACCCGTTCGAGCGCGCTCCGGGCACGCTGACGCCGGCCGCGGCCTGGCTTCCGGCAACGCCTTGACCGTTGGCAACCGATCCGGCTTGCGAAGCTCCGCTGGGCACGCCGGGCAACGCACCGCCCGCTTGCGCGCGCTCCAGGTTCCATTGCGAGATAAACGGATTGTAGCGGCTGACCTCGATGTCGATGTTGTTTTCGAGCGCGAGCGCAATGGCGTCCTGCGCGGTCAGGTACAACATGCCGGCGCGCACCAGTTCGCTGAGCCGCGCCGAATTCGCGAGCCGCACGGGGGGCACGGTTACCGCTAGGTATGGCCGGATGATGATGGGCGCGCTCGGGCGAACGGGGGCGATGTCCTGCGCCCAGATCAAGGAGGTGAGCGAGAATAATGCTGCGGCGGCGCGTGTGAGTGCAGTCATGGCTTACCTCCAGCAAGATTTGCGGGCAGTTCCGAGTCCCGCGCGATCCGTCCTCGCATGGCCTCATCGAGAGAGATGTGATTTACCTCGAGCGTCGTCCCGAGTGCCTGATCGAACGAGATCTGCGCGTGCGTGTAATTGGCCATGGCCTGCACTTCGGTGCTTTGGCTGGTGGCCAGATCGCGCTGGTCCTGGACCACCTGGAAAACAGTAGCGGCGCCCAGCGCGTTGCGGCGCTGGTCGGCGGCGAGCGTCTGTTCCTGCAACTCGCGTGCCTTGGAGGCCGAGTCGTAGCGCACGCGGGCTTGCTGCAAACCGATGACGGCATTCTGCACGTCCACGGTCACCTGATTCATGTTCTTGCGCAGGTTGAGCTGGTTCTGGCGCAGCTCCAGCAGGCTGGTGGCATAGTCGGACTGGGCCGCTCGATTGCGCAGAGGAATGTTAAGCGAAATTCCCGCCGAATAATTCGGGAAATTTCGCCGGGCGATCTGTTCCAGCATATTGCCGTAGCCGCCGGCCAGATAGTCGAAACCGGACTCCGTTGCGCCGAAGGGAGTGAGCTGTCCGCTCAGGCCGTTGTTGGTCAGCTCGGCGAAGGCTTGCAGCGTGGGCTTCAATGAGTTCTTGATCCCCACCAGGTTCATCTGATTGCTTTCGATGTTGATGCGCGCTGTCGCGATTTCCGTTCGGTTCGCCAGCGCCTGGCTCACCAGCTCGGGGACCGGCCGGACGTTGTCGCTAGGCGGAATCTCGATCTTGTCGAGCGGGACCACGTGAATGTTATCGAGGCCGGCGGCGGAGATGCCGTCGCGGCACAGCGCGTTCTTCAGCACGGTCTCCTGTTGCTGGAGATTGGTCTGCGAAACCACCAGGTCCTGCTGGCTGGAATAAAGCTGCGCCTGGGCGCGCGTGATCTCAATCTCCGCCAGCGCGCCAATCTGCACCTGTCTCTTGTTGTCATCCAGAAGCTGCTGGGCGGCGCGGACCTCCTGCTGGCGCGCGCGGACATCCTCGTTGAAGCTGACCAGATCCCAATACAAATTGAGCGCGGCCGACACCGTGGTGATCACCTGCTGCTTGAATTGCAGGTCGCTCACCTTCACGTTGTTGCGTTGCACGCGAATGTTGCGGCCGTTGACGGCCCGTCCGAACCCCTGCAACAGGTTTTGCGTTACTTGCAGGTCGAGATCGCCGGAGGTGTAAGGATTCAAGCTGAAAATCTGGCTATTGAGATGAAAATAATTGCTCGCATAGGTGACCTGCGCGCTCAGGCCGAAGTCCCAATTCTGTTGATACTGCGCCGTGACGCTGCGCATGTTCTCAATGAGAGCGGTGGTGCCGGTGAGGAAGGTGTTGCTTTGCGGCGACGTAGCGTGCTGGAAATTTAAGAACGCGAAGAGCGAAGGGTCTAGCGAAGGGATGCTGGGACCGAGCTGCGTGACGATGCCGCCGCCGGAACTGACGCCGTTGCCTCCGGAAAGCGCTACTCCACCGGAACCGTTTACGCTGACGCCTTGCAGGCTGACGCTTTCCGGGCCCGCGGCTACTCCGAGTCCGACGCTGCGCAGCGCTCCACCGCCCTCGGCGCGCCGCAGCACTTGTTGGGCCAGCAGCGGCCCATAGCGCTGCACCTCGACGTCGATATTGTTCTCGATCGCCAGTGCCACCACGTCCTGAGAGGTCAGATACAAGTTTCCAGCCCGAATCAGATCGTTCAAACGCGCCGAGTTGGTCAAACGGATGGGCGGCACGCTGGACGCTTCGTACGGATGCGTGAGCCAGCCCAGGCGTCCGGTTGGCGATTGTACGCTGATTTCCGACTGCGCGGAAACGCATGGCGCAAAGAGCAGAGGAACGAGCAAGGTTAATACCGCGATTTGCAATCGGCTCGACATAGATTCCTTCAGTATCGCTGGAAGAGGGGGTGGAGGGTCATGAGCCTGTGCAGGACGTTCATCCCCAGTCCATGCTGAATGTGGCTTACGCACTCCTGCGTGCCGCGTCGGCACTCCTGCCGGCGTTCAACTTCCATGCTTGTAGAACGGGAGCTGCCAAAGGCTCCTCTCCCGATTAGACATAGGTCCCTTGAAATGTTTCGCCGCCGCAAAACTAAGTCCCATTGCACTTCTGCCACCTTCATAGCCGCGCCCTTGAGCGCACGTTGGGGTGCTTGTGGACGCGTGTTCAAAACCAAAACGCGTGCGTCCCCACGAGTAGGGACGCGGCACGCACGAGTGCGCGCGCCACAACCCTCTACACCAATTGAGGTGTGCATCGGCTCACTTTCGACACTTGTCCGGATTACGGTTCATGGGAGGGATACGTGGAAAGGCACGCGCTCGTTCCCTGTTTTTCACGACTGTTATACAATACGCCCTGGAAGAAAGAGCCGAGAAGGAACCAACCTACATGCACCCAGTGGTATCCCGAATTCCTTTGCTTCTGGCCATGGCCGCGCTAGCCAGCGCGCCGGCCTTCAGTCAGGGCGGCATGGGCTTCAATCCCACCGGAGTGTGGACCGCGATGTATCACGAGGATGAATTGGAGCGCACCGATCCCGGATCTCCGGTGGGCGATTACCTGGGCATTCCGATTAACGACGACGCGCGGCTGCGCGCCGATACATGGGATGGCGATCTTGTTTCGGTGCTGCAGCACCAATGCATCCCGCACTCGGCCATCTACGCCATGCGCGCGCCCACCGGCCTGAAGATCAGCACCATCAACGATCCGGCTTCGGGCCGCATCATCGCTTTCATTATTGACGGTACCTATACCGGCCCACGCACCATCTGGATGGACAGCCGCCCGCACCCTTCGCAGTTCGCGCCGCATACCTGGGCCGGTTTCTCGACCGGAGTGTGGGAAGGCGATACCCTGCGCATCGACACCACGCATATCAAATCCGGCTATTTGCGGCGCAACGGGATTGCGTTTTCTGACGAAGCCACGCTGACCGAGTTCCTGGACTTGCACGACAAATACCTGACGCTCACCAGCATCGCCATGGATCCGGTTTATATAACCGAGCCGCTGGTGCGAACCGAAAGCTGGGTTTGGAATCCTTACCAGGTTTTCACTCCGATCGCGGGTTATGGCTCGTGCCTGCCGAGTCCGGAGATTCCACGGCCTTACGGCTGGGTGCCGAGTCACTTGCCGGGAACCAACACCCTGGTGCGGGACTTTTCGCAGGAATATGGGGTGCCGTTTGCGGCCAGCCGCGGCGGCGCCGAAACCATGTATCCGGAATATCGAAAGAAGCTCAAGCAAATGGTGATTCCACGCGCCAAGGTGTTCGACGCGATGTTTGAGGAGGAACACAAGAAGCCTGCGCCCGGTTCTTCGGGGGCCAAGCCATGAAAGCGTCGGCGATTTTATTTGTGGCGGTTTCGTTCGCTTCCGCGCAGCAATTGCACGAGGTTGATGGAATCCCGTATGAAGTGCGCCACGTGCAGGGCAACGTCTATATGTTCGCCAGCACGCTTGGCAACGTCACCATTCAAGTGGGCAAGGACGCGGGCCACGACGGCGTGCTGCTGGTGGATACCGGGGCGCCCCAACTTCGCGACACGATTCTCGCGGAGATTCGCAAGCTTTCCTCCGAGCCGGTGCGTTTTATCATCAACACCAGTGAGGACGCCGATCATAGGGGCGCAAACGAAGCGCTGTTGAAGCCCGCTCGAAGCTACCAATTGCAGGCCGAAGTGGCGCTGTTTGCGCAGGACAACGTGCTGCAGCGGGAGAGCCGGGACGGATCGGGCGTGCCATCCGGCGCCTGGCCGACGCTCACCTATCTGGACGAAAAAAGCCTGGCATTCAATGGCGAGGCGATTCAGATGCTGGCCGAAAAAGCCGCGCACACCGATGGTGACAGCATCGTGTTATTTCGAGGCTCGAACGTCGTGAGCGCCGGCGATATTTTCCTTACCACCGGCTATCCGGTGATCGATCTGGAGCGCGGCGGAAGCATCCAGGGTGAGATTCTGGCCCTGAATCATATTCTCGATCTCACCGTGCCTCGCTCCATGCAGGAAGGCGGGACGATGGTGATTCCCGGGCACGGGCGGTTGTGCGATGAATCGGAAGTGACCGACTATCGCGACATGCTCACCATCATTCGCGACCGCGTGCAGAACCTGCTGCGTCAAGGCAAGACGCTGGAGGAAGCAAAGGCGGCCAGGCTGAGCCGGGATTACGACCGGCGATACAGCACTCCATCCTGGACCGGCGATATGTTGGTCGAGGCAATTTACAAAAGCCTGAGCCGCGACGCTGCGAGAGGTTCCAAATGAAACTGCGCGCGTACGGGTTTATACTTGCGTGCCTGCTGTGCCCGGGAGCCAGGGCGCAAACCTCGGTGGCGCCCAAGGCCACTGCTCCGATCGATCTCACCGGCTACTGGGTGTCGCTCATCACGGAAGACTGGCGCTACCGCATGCTGAACGCGCCCAAGGGCGATTACTACAGCATCCCGTTGAACGCGGAAGGCAAGCGCGTGGCGGATACTTGGGATCCTGCCAAGGACATTGCCGCGGGCAAGCAATGCATGAGCTATGGCGCGCCCAACATCATGCGCGAGCCGGCGCGCTTGCACATCACCTGGGCGAACGATAGCACGCTGAAAGTGGAGATCGACGCTGGAACACAGACTCGATTGTTCTTTTTTGGACCGGCTCCCGCGTCCGCCCAGCCCTCCATGCAGGGAACTTCCCTGGCTCTGTGGCAGACGCCGCAATCCATCCGGGCCTATACGTCCAAGATCTCGGCGCAGGATCCCAACACGCCCGGGTTCCGGGACGCGAGCATGGCTTCGCCGCCACCGCCGCCGGATACGCGCCGGCTGGGCGGAACGTTGAAAGTGGTCACCACGCATATCCAGCCTGGATACCTGCGCAATAATGGGGTGCCTTTCAGCGCCAACGCGGTTCTCACCGAATACTACGACCTTCACAAGCTGGGAAATGACGAATACCTGGTGCAGACGCAGATTGTGGAAGATCCCAAATATCTGGATGCCCCCTGGGTGGTGAGCAGCCACTATCGGCGTGAGCCGGACGGATCGAAGTGGGATCCGGAGCCCTGCGAGCTGCTCTTGCCGACCCGCTAGCAAGACGCCCGCCGGGCGGAAAAGAGCCTAATGGCGCTGCAACTTGCGGACGATGAGAAAGCAGACAGGCTCTGCTTTCTATGCAAAGGTCCGCGGCGGCCATTTCCGACGGCTTGAAAAGGGTGCCTCCTTTCCCGCCCGTGGCGGTCAAGCTGTTGAGCTTCCTTTCCAATCCCGCGGTAGACACGAACGAAGTGGCGGATCTTATCGCGAGCGACGCTACGTTCACCGCCCGCGTGCTGCAGCGCGTGAATTCGGCCGAATTTGGGTTCATTACCGACGTCACCAATGTGCGGCGGGCGGTGGCGCTCCTTGGGCTGGATACAACCCGTCAGATCACCCTGGCGCAGGCCGCCGCGGCCTACGCGCAAGGCGGATTAAAAACCGAAACGATGCGGCGCTGCTGGCAACACACGGTTGCAACCGCGGTTCTGGCCGAGGAAATTGCGGCGGCCTGCGGCGCATTCTCGAGCGTCGCGTTCACTGCCGGAATCATGCACGATATTGGCCGCCTCGGCTTGCTCGTGGCGTATCCGGAGGAGTACGAACGAGTGGTTCGCAACGCCGCCGAGCGCAGCCTGGACGTGCTCGATTTTGAAGAAGAAGAATTCGGAGCGCATCACGCCGAAGCGGGCCGCATGCTGGCTGAGCAATGGGGATTGCCGTCTGAAATGGCCCTCATTGCCGGCCGCCATCATGACCCTTGCGAGGGCATGGAACTGGGCCTGTTGCGAATCGTGCATGTGGCTTGCCGGCTGGCCGACGTTTTGGGCTATGACGTTGTTAAGCCGCTGATGCCATCGAACGTAAGTGATGTGATCGCGCAATTGCCGCCGCAGGCCCAGGAACGGCTGTGCCGGGCTCCCGAGGAGCTTTGCGAACGCATCGATCAGCGCATTCGGGAATTCGGGTCGGAGCCTGCCGATGCGCCGCCCGAAGAGACGCTGGCGCTGCTGGCTTCCGCGAGCGTTTCTGACGAACCGCGGCCAGTGAACGAAGAAGGCGCCTCAGCGGAATCCGATATCGAGCCAGGCGGGCCTGGCCGGAACCGGGCGACCGTCTTATGGATCGTGGCCGGGTTGTGCGCCGTTGCCGCCGTGGCATTCTGGGTCTTTCGCTAGAATCCCTAGGAATCGGCCAGCGCCGCCGCCGATTCGTTCACGAACCGGTGCAGTGCATCGAGTTGTTCCACGATGCGGTTAGGGTCCCCTTGCGCGGCCGCGCGTTCGATCTCTTTTCCCATCTCTTCGATCGGCGGGAATCCGTAGCCGCGACCGGTGCCTTTCAAATTGTGTCCGAAGCGCCGGATGGGGCCAAAGTCGCGAGTAGCCAGGGCGGCACGGGCCTCTTCAATCTGCTTCTCTTTGGAGGCGAGATACTGCGGAACCAGCGCCATCACTTGGTCAGATACCGGGATGGTCCCGGCCAGGGACGCACTGCGCGCTCCGGGAGCCGGCGTATAGCGGCGGATCGTTTTCAGCAGCGTCTCCCGGTCGAGCGGCTTCGCGACGTGGGCCACGCACCCGGCGTCCAGGCTGGCACGCACCGCTTCTCGCATCGCGTCGGCCGAAAGAGCGACGATCGGCGTGACGGGATTCTTGGATTGCGTGGCGTTCGCCTGCTGCCACGCGCGGATGCGCCTGGTTGCGGTGTAGCCATCCATCACTGGCATGTCGATGTCCATCAGGATCAGATCGAATTGGTCGCCTTGTTGAACCGCGTCCAACGCCTCCTGGCCGTTCATCGCGAAGCGAACCGTCACCGGCTGATCGCGCAGGTAGTGATCCAGCAACAGCCGGTTATCTTCGGTGTCTTCAGCCACCAGGATGCGCATCGTTTCATGAGTGGTGTCATGCACAGGAAGCCGGGCAGGCGCGATCTCGGCGGCGTCCGGCTCCGCGAGAACGGGTTCCACCGCCTGCAGCGGCAGGCTGAAGTGAAAGGTGCTCCCAACACCTTCCCGGCTGACCACGCCGACCTCGCCTTCCATCAATTCCACAAGATCGCGGCAGATGGTCAGTCCCAGGCCGGTGCCGCGCTGGCCGGGGATCTGATTGGGTAATTGCACGAATCGCGCGAAAATTTTGTCTTGATCCTCCAGCCTGATTCCGGGGCCGGTGTCGCACACCTCGAATCGAAGCTTATCGCCGGCGCTGGCCGCGCTCAGCACCTTCACGTTCACATCCACCCGTCCGGAAGTGGTGAACTTCAACGCATTGCTCAACAGATTCACCAGCACCTGCTGGATGCGCAAGGGATCGCCCAGCGCCCAGGCGGGCACAGCCGGATCGATTTCCACTCCGAGCGTTACCCCTTTTCGCGCGGCCGCTTCGCGGAAGGTGGCCACTGCGTCGTCCACCGTCACACGGATTTGGAAGGGCGCTCTTTCCAGCCGCACCGCTCCGGCTTCGATGCGCGAGAAATCCAAAAAGTCGTTGATCAGGGCCACTAGCCGGCGGCAGTTGCGCTGAAACATATTCACGTACTCGCCTTGATCGAAGCTCAGCGGAGTTTGCGACAGCAGGTCCGCCGAACCGAGAATTGCGTTCAGGGGGGTACGGATATCGTGGCTGATCTTGGCCAGGAATTCGGTCTTGGCGCGGTTGGAAGCTTCGGCCGCGTCCTTGGCGCGGATCAGCGCGGCGTCGGCCTTCTTGCCGGCCCACATGTCGCGCAAGAAGACATAGAAGCTGGAGCCGGGATCCTCGGCCGCCGCGAGAAATGTGATGGCGACATCGGACATGGCGCCGTGCGAGGAGCCTGGCGGCTGGTCGAAGCGGGCGGCAATCTCCGCGCGCCCATTCGATCGCATGAGTTCGATCGCTTCCTGCACCCGGGGCCGGTCCTCGGCTTGGACCGTGGAGATAATGCCGGCGGGCCGGTAGGTGGGAGAACAGCCTGCCATGGCCCCGTAGGTGGGGTTCATCCACAGATAGCCCCCGCCGGCCTGGACCTCGGCAATGCCGTGCGGCGCGTTTTCGAGCGCCACGCGCTTCTGCCGCAGCGCCTCGGCCGCCTGGATCAGGCCTTCGTTCAACGCCCCGATTTCATCGCGTCCCGCCAAAGGTTCGGGAGTGGCGCCGCCCGGCAGCCGCGCCAGGTTGCGTTGCAGCCGGTCAATGCGGCTGGTGATGCCGCGAGCGAACAGCAGGGTCATCGCTACGCCGCCCAGCAGGCCAAAGAACAGGCATAGAGACGTGATCGCGCTCTGCTCGGCGCGCGTGGCGTCCACCCGGTGGAGCAACGCCTCGACCTGCCGTGCGTTGTCCTGCTCCATCGATTTCAACAGGCCCGCAACCTGCGAACGCCCGGCATCCACCGCCTGCAAACTGTCGCGCAATTGGCTCGCCGGCAACAGCCCCAGCCGGAAGCGCGCTATGTCGCCAAACATGCGCTCCTCGCGGGCATGCTCGATCGCAGCGATCTGGGCCAGCCGTTGCTGATCGGCCGGACTGTCGGCGGTGAGATTAACGAGGTGTTGCCGGGCAGAGTCGAATTCGGCCAGCGAACTGCGGGTTCGGCTGACAAAGGACTCTTGGGCCGTGATGAAGTAGGCCCGGACCTCGGCGCTAGCCTCGGTCTCGGCGGCCGACAGGCGCTGGATCTGCTGGCCGGTTCGCTGGGCGCGGTTGACCAGCTCGGTGGCCGCCCAATTGCGCGCGGCGAGGACGTTTGCCACCCCGAACATCACCACCGTGGCGGCCGCCGGGAAGGAGATCAGCAGCAGACACTTGGAGCGCAGGGAAAGGTCCTGCCATGCTTGCAACCGGCGCATAACCTAACGGTCCAGAACCACCTGCAGCAGCGGGCCGAGCGCGCTGACCCGTCCCTTTTCGAGCGAAGCGTCGGCGCCCAGATGCGCGGAGACCGATAGATACAGATCGCTCTGCTCGGCTCCCGACACGGCCACGATGGGGATTTCCGGAAACAGCTGCTTCAGCTCCCGGACGGACTCAATGCCGTCCTGGCCGGGCATCACCATATCGAGAATCAGGCAGTCCACGGCTTGCTGCCGCAATTGCAACATGCACTGCTGCATGTCTTCCGATTCGATGATTTCGAATCCGGCTGGTTCCAGGATGGCGCGCGCCAACACGCGGAAGTGCGGGTCGTCGTCGACCACCAGTACTTTGCCATGGGTGCCTGCCAGGGTTGCCGGACGTCGCAATGGTTTTTCGGAGACCTTCTGGTCCATGACTGAGCTCATCGGCCAAAGGGGGAAAAATTTGAGCCGCTGCGGCTGCTCTTGTTCCCGCCAACCGCGACGATAAGCCCTCCGTGTGCACAGACGTCGCATCTAGGAGGCAACCGTGATCTTGGCCACGGTGTCATCGGATCCAGGTTTTCATAAAGACGTGCGGGCGTCGCTCGACGGTCACCTTCGCTTTGAAGCCGCGTGGGACTTGGGTTATGAGGACGCGGCCCGCCTGCGAGGTCTCAGTCCGGAACACCAGTGCGTCCTGATCGTCGACTTCGCCGATCTGTCGCTGGCGATGCCGGTGGCTCGCGCCGTGGACGGACGCCCGCAAATTGTCGTGATCGCGGTGAAAGGCGGAGGCAGCCGGGAGGACCTGCTGCAGTTAATGCAGGCCGGAGTGCGCGAAGTGCTGCCCAACTTCACGCAGCGCGAGATCCGGCAGGCAGCCGCGCGCGCCGCCTCCACGCTGTCTACTACCGGTGAGAGCCTGGCCGATTTGTACGCCTTCATGCCCGCCAAGCCAGGCTGCGGCGCAACCACCATCGCCACCTACGCTACCGCCATGGCGGCCCAACTGAGTACCGAGCCTACCTTATTGCTGGATTTCGACATCCGCTTAGGCGTTACCTCCTTCCTGTTGAAGGCCGAGGGCGCCCACACCATTGTCGATGCGCTCTTGCAGGCCGACCGGCTGGATGTGGACATTTGGTCCAGCCTGGTGGTCCAGATGAAGAACCTGCATCTGCTGGGGTCAGGGCCGATGGATTTTTCCCGGCATGTTTCCACCGAGCGCTTCATGGAACTGCTGGATTTCGCCCTGCGGCGTTATTCCCTGGTTGCGGTGGATCTGCCTGGCACCATGGAAGATCAGGAATGCGAGACGTTGCTCCGCGCCAAGAAGATTTATCTGGTCTCTACCCCGGACATCGGCGCTCTGCATGTGGCGCGGCGCAAGGCCAACTGGCTGCTGGATCTGCGCCTCACCGACAAAGTATCGGTGGTGCTCAACTGCATGGAGCGCCGCAGCACCCTCTCAGTGGATGACATACAGCGCATCATTCAACTGCCGGTTCAGCATCTGCTGCCGGCCAGCGCCGCCGAGATCTCGCGCGCGGTCCAGAAAGGCGCCGTGCTGGAGACTTCCTCCGGCCTCGGCAAGCAGATCGCCCGCATCGCCGAAGAGATGTCATCCAACCGGCCATCCACCAAGAAGCCGGGCGCGGTGCGGCGCTTTGTCGAGTACTTCTCCATCAGCGCGGCACGGGACGCGCAGACTTGAGTCCAATACCAGCGAGATGATCGATATGACGAACCAAACCATCCTCAGCCTGCTGAATTATCTGTGCAACGAAGCCAGGAATTCGGTGCAAGCCAGTTTCGGCCTCATGGCGCTCGGCCCCAACCTGGCACCCGATCCAGCCTGGCAAGCCTGTCTGGAGAACAGCAAATGTGGCGCCGACCGCCTGCTGCGCTGCATCGACGATATCCGGGAGCTGTTGTCGCCGGAAACAACGGCCTTCGATCCGGCCGAGGAGTTCGATCTGACGCTTTCTCTGGGCGAGACCATTGAACTGCTGAACCTGGCGTCGGGAGACCGGGCCAGCCGCCTGATCCTGCAATCGCCAGCGCGGCCGGTCACCGGGCGGCAGCATCGGCGGGCCGTCGAGCAGGCGCTCATGCGCATTCTGGACGCGGTCTCGAAACTCGGGCGCAAGGGGGATGCACTGGTCTCGGTGGTGCACGCCATGGACGGTGAGGGTGCCCAGTTTGAAATTATTCCGGCTAATTCCAACATCGCCTTGCGGGTGGCCGACTGGCTGAACGCCGATCCGGACCAGATCGACTTCGAGGACGCCGACGAAGTGTTGCAGGGCGTAGCCACGCTGGTGGCTGGAAAGCGAATTCGCGCGCTGGGCGGGACGGCGGAATTCGTGTCCGACGCCCGCGCCCCCATGGCGCTGGTGCTCTCCATCCCCTGGCATCCGGACCTGGATCGGGAGCGCCCGTCCGAGCCATCCCAGCAGAATGAGGCGGGCCTGAGCGTTCTGGTGGCCGAGGATTCCGATGAAAGCTTCGTCCTGACCGGCCTGCTGCTGCAAAAGGAGTCGGTCTGGCGCGCGCGGGACGGCCTGGAGGCCGTGGACATGATGCAGTCCCGCCGCTTCGACGTGGTATTGATGGACATTCACATGCCAGGCCTGGATGGCTACAAGGCGATTCGCTCCATGCGGGACTGGGAGACCAAAACCGGCAATGCGAGAACGCCGATCGTGGTTCTATCGTCCGACGATCTGGATACGCAGATGCGCTCGGCGGCCCACTCGGGTTGCTCGGGCTTCCTGCGCAAGCCGCTCGATCATAACGACCTGCTGGACCTGCTGGACCGGCTGAAAGCGGTTCGGAGCGTTTCGGCGTAACACGGCCAGAGCGGTGACCGAAGAAACGGAATGAACTACGGCCGAAGCGCGAACGTGAACAGGGCTTGGCCCGCCGAGACCGCGATGTATTGCTTCCCATTCACGGCGTAACTCATGGGCCCGCTATTGATCTGCCCGCCCAGCGAAGCCTTCCAGAGCAGCTTGCCCGTGCGATCGTCCAGCGCATAAAAATAGCCTTCGCGCCCGCCGCTGAACAGAAGATCGGACTCGGTGGTGAGCACGCCCGCCCAAGTGATGTCGTTCATCTTGAATTCCCACTTGCGCTCGCCGGTTTTCGGATCAAAGGCCGCTACCGCGCCGTAGCCTTCCTTGTCGAGCTTCAGGTTGGTCTGTAAATTCACCGCGCCCATGGGAGTGTTGCCGGTGGCTTTGGGACGGCCGCCTTCCGTCACAATGCTTCCCGAGTTGCCCCACATCGGAATGTAGAACCAGCCGGTGCGCGGGCTAAAGGAAGGCGGATACCAGTTTGTTCCACCAAGAACCGTGGGCATGATGGTGCTTCCTTCGGGTGTGGGCACTTTACCCGGCACGCGCATGGGCCGGCCCTTCTCGTCAAAGCCCGACATCCAATTCACGTTGGTGAAAGGCTGGCCCATCAGGAACTGGCCGGTGTTGCGATCGAGCACGTACATCAGGCCGTTGCGATTGGCCCACAGCATGACCTTGCGCGGCGCGCCATGCCAGTCGATATCGGCGAGCACGGGAACCTGCGTGGAGTCGTAATCCATCTCGTCGTGCGGCGTGAATTGATAAAACCATTTCAGCTTGCCGGTGTCGGCATCGAGCGCGAGCACCGAATCGCTGTAAAGATTGTCGCCGAGGCGCTTGCGGCCATCCCAGTCCGGCTGGGGATTTCCCGTGCCCCAGAAGGTGAGGTTGGTTTCCGGATCGTAGGATCCGGTATTCCAAATCGCGGCTCCGCCTTTTTTCCAGGAATCGCCGGCCCAGGTGTCGTGACCTGGCTCGCCGGGCTGCGGAATGGTATGGAACCGCCAGACCTCCTTGCCGGTGTGGACGTCGAACGCGGCCAGTATGCCGCCAATCCCGATGTCGCCGCCCGCGGTTCCGACAATGACCTTGTCCTTGACCACTAGGGGAGCGTGGGTGATGGAATAGTATTGCGTGGGGTCGGCAACCTCGGTATTCCACAGGACCTGGCCGGTCTTGGCATCCAGCGCCAGCAGGTGAGCGTCGATGGTTCCCATGAACAGCGTGTCACCGAGAATCGCCAGGCCGCGGTTCACACGTCCGCAGCAGGTGCGCGACTTCGGATGCGGATTGTAGGTGTAACTCCAAAAAATGCGCCCGGTGGCGGCGTCGAGCGCGAAAACGTCGTCGGGAGGCTGCACGGTGTAAAGGACGCCGTTGACCACCAGCGGCGTGGCTTCAAATTTCTCCAGGGACTTAGCTTGAAACACCCATTGCAGTTCGAGCCTGTTTACATTCTCCGGAGTGATCTGGGTGAGCAAGCTGTGGCGCTGGCCGAACTCGGTTCCCGAATACGTGAGCCAGTTTTGCGGCTCGCTACCGGCGTGCAGGATTCGGTTGAAGGAGATGGAGCTGGAGTTTTGTTGCGCCGCGAGCGAGCCCGCCGCAACGAGGATCAAAAAAGCGCATTTCTTCATTTTTGCCGCAGCGGAGCCATCTTATCGCCACTAGCGCTTTCAACGCAACCCGGCGTGCCGGCGAAACCTGTCCGCCGGATCTCTGGCCACTGCGAGTACTATCGGGACTGCCGGTACTCTTCGAAGCCGCACCAGGCTCTCCCTCTTGACTCGCACCTGGTGCGACCGCATACTAGCCTTATTCTTCCGTCGGACGACCCGGCGTTGAGCGCGGTAGGCGTTCAAGCCATCGTCATTCACGGCGGGAAGTTTTGAGACTGAAATTCAATCAAGGAGGATGATGTTCATGAATAAAGCGACGGTTCTAAAGCTCGCTGGGATGGCCCTTCTGACTATCGGTGTAGCCAGTGTTTGCTCCGCGACGCCGGTACCCGAAATAGACGCTGCCACGGGTGCCAATGCCCTGGCGCTGCTTACCGGCGCACTGCTGATTATTCGCAGCAGGAAGCGCTAAGTCTAACCGGACAATCCGGTCCACACTGTGCCCGGCCCCTTGTGCTGTCCGGGGGGCTGGGTATCTTGTGTTCCCATGCAATCCTCTGCTGTTTCCGTCGCGGATCGTCTCTCGCCCTCGTCTGCTACTGATTCACGTCTAATCTGGCGCATTGGCTGCGGTTTCCTCCTGCTGTCCTTCGAAATACTTCTTATTTCTTCCCAGGCGCGGCACTCCGCCTTCAGCGGAGCGAACGGATTCGCGGGCCTTTTGTACGGTATGGGCACCTGGAAGATCAGGCTGCCAATTACGCTTGCGGTTATCTTCCTTTTGTTCTGGCAAGCCAAAGGGCGGCAGAACGCGCAGCGCATCGCCACTTGGCCTCTGGGGCAAGCCGTCCGATGGCGCTGGCTGGCGGGTCATTTCGCCGATCTCGGTCTTTTCGCTTTCCTCTCGATGCGGTTGCTCAATCACCCTCCGGCGGGAGCCAGCCTGAATGGAATGATTTTTCTTTGCCTGGCCTTGGGCATTGCCGCGGTGGTTTTATGCGCGCTCGCTTTCTTGCCTGCCGTGGCATGGCGCGAGATCTTTCGCGGGACCGGTGATGCGTGGGCTTATATGCTGGCGCTAGGCGCCGGCGCTTGCGTGGCGGCGTCGGTTGCCGAGCGGATTTGGTATCCGCTGGCACGATGGACGCTCTCGCTGGCCGGCCTTCTGCTGCGCCCGTTTGTTTCTGGCTTGGCGGTCGATCCTGGCGCCAGAACACTCGGCACTCACAACTTTGTTGTGGAGGTGGCGCCGGCCTGTTCCGGCTATGAAGGTATCGGATTGATCCTGGTGTTCACTACCGCGTGCCTCTGGTTTTTCCGCCGGGAGTGGCGCTTCCCCAGGGCTCTTCTCTTGATCCCGATTGGAGTGGTAGTCATATGGTTATCCAACGCCGTACGGGTTGCCGCACTGGTGGTTGTCGGTTCCACTGTTTCGCCCGACGTGGCTGTCAAGGGTTTCCATTCTCATATCGGCTGGATCCTCTTTAACGCCGTCGCACTGGGAACTTGCCTGGTGGCGCGGCGAGTCTCGTGGCTGACCAATGTGGCGGGGCGAACAGAGCAACCGGAGCCGCTGATCCACGATCAGAACGCGGTGGCCGCTTATCTCCTGCCACTCGTCGCGATTCTCGCGGCAGGCTTACTGGCAGGCCTGGCGTCCGCCGGTTTCGAATGGCTGTATCCCGCGCGGATCATCGCGGCTGGGGCGGCGCTCTGGTATTTCCGGGCTACTTATCAACAACTCGATTGGCGCGCGGGATGGCCAGCGCTGGCGGCGGGCGTGGCTGTCTTTGCGCTCTGGATCGGATTGGAGCGCTGGCTTGGCTTGGCTTCCACAGGCCTCCCCGCGCCACTCGCGCAGGCAACTCCATTCGTGCGGACAGCCTGGATTGTGTTGCGCATCCTGGGAGCTGTAGTCACGGTGCCCATCGCCGAAGAGCTGGCTTTTCGCGGATTTCTCCTGCGCCGCCTGGCGTCGGCGGATTTCGAAGCGGTGCCGTGGCGCGCCTTTCAATGGCTGCCGTTCCTGATTTCGTCCATCGCGTTCGGCGTTCTGCACGGCGAGCGATGGCTGGCAGGAACGCTGGCCGGCATGATCTACGCGCTGGTCCTGATGCGGCGAGGGCGAATTGGAGAAGCGGTGATCGCGCATGCCACAACCAATGCGCTGCTCGCCGCCTGGGTGCTTTCCACCGGCCAGTGGCAGCTTTGGTGACCGGGCTCTAGCGTTTGTCGGGCAGCGCGAAAACGTACAGCGCATTGCCGTTCGATGGATGGTGAATATCGGGCGCGAGCAGCCCCGGCACTTGCCGCGGACTGCCGCCGCCCAAGCCGGTGGGCACTGCAATATATTGCTTACCGTCCACGCTGAACGAAATCGGAAAGCCCTGCACCGATGTTCCCAGCCGCGTCTGCCACAAAACCTTCCCGGTGCTCACATCCACTGCTTTAAAGCGGCGATCCAGATCGCCCGCGAACACCACGCCGCCGGCGGTAGAGAGCGCCGAAGTAAGGAACGGCGCGCGCTGTTCGATGGACCAGAGCTGCTTCATACTATTTACGTCGAACGCGGCCAGCTTGCCGATGTTGCCGTTGGTCCCGGGCATTTCGAAGAACCGCCGCGCAGCGCCGTTGCCGCTCCCGCCGCCCTCCGTTAAATCGACCTTCTGCCCCTTCATCGACAGGCAGCTCTGGCTGAGCGGAATGATGAGCCGATTGGTTCCCGGATGATAGCTCATGGCCGGCCAATTGTGGCCGCCTTCGGTGCTGGGGCAGGAATCGATCCATTCGCCCAGCCGCTGCTCGACGATGTCGTTGCGATAATGCGGCTGGCCGGTTTTCGGATCGAACGAGTCGAAAACATTTTGAAACACCGTTTCCTTATGGCCCAGGTATTGGCCGGTGGTGCGGTCCAGCTTCCAAAGAATGCCCGGCTTGCCGGCGTTGAAAACCAATTTCCGCCCGCCCGAATCTACTAACACGCGTTCGAATACTTCATCCAGATCGAGCGATTCACCAGGCGCGTGCTGGTAATACCAGACAAGTTTGCCGGTGTCGGCGTTGAGCGCCAGCGTGGAGCTGCTGTACAGCGCGGCGCCTCCGCCCGATTGGCGGCTCGCGCGCATCCACGGCTTGGCTTGAGCGACGCCCCAGTACGTCAAGTTCAGGTCGGGATCGTAGCTGCCCGTGATCCATGTTTCACCGCCGGCGCGAAACAGGTTCGGAAGCTTGCCCCAGGTGTCGCCACCGGGCTCGCCTTCGCGCGCGATGGTAGTGAACCGCCAGACTTCCTTGCCAGTGCCCGCGTCATAGGCGCTGATGAAGCACTTCTCTTCGCGATACCGCTCGCAGCCGCCCAGGCCCTGGATCACTTTGCCGTTGATGACGATGGGGCCACTGCTGGTGGCGTAGTTGCCCTTGGATCGATCGCCGATCACGGTTTCCCAAACCTTCTTGCCGTTGCGCGCGTCGAAGGCGATCAATCGCGCGTCGCTGGTGGAGACGAGAATCTTGTCCTGATAAATTGCGATGCCGCGCATGGAGCTGGCGTTGGCCAATCCGCCGTAACGGTTCTCCCAAATCAGCTCGCCGGTGCGCGCGTCCAGCGCCTGCAAGGTGCTGTTCGGATTGTTGAGATAAAGAACGCCGTCGTGCACAATAGGCGCGGTCTGGTTATTTCCGCCGTCGTTCATGGTCCAGACCCATTGCAGGCGAAGGTCTCCTACGTTGGCGCGTGTTATTTGATTGAGCGCGCTGTAATCCCAGGCCTGATAATTCCCGCGGATCATCAGCCAATCGACGGGATCGGGATGGCGCAGCATGGCGTCGGTGACGGGCCGGTAGTTCTTCACTTCGCCGTCGACGGTGAGACCTTCCGCTCTCAAAGGCTCCAGCCGATTGCTGGCCGGCGGCGCCTGCTCGGGAGGAGGATGCCGGACGATGTCGGGCACCTGCCCGGTGGCAATGGAACCGATCTTCACCTTGGCGCCGGCCGTCAGCGCCTGAGTTCCCGGACGCGCGCCGTTGGCTTCCAGAATGAAAGCGGCGATATTGACGTACGCTTCGTCGCCGAGCCCGTTCGGATTATTGGGCGGCATGGTGGATTCCATGAAGGCCACCAGATCGCTGGTGGTCCGATCGCCCCACTGGCCCATGAAATTGGACCCCGCGAGTTGTGGCGCCTCATTGCGGCCGCCCAGATCGCCCACGTGGCAGATGGCGCAATTGGATTGATAGATAGCGCGGCCGGACGCCGCCTGCTGCGCGGTGTAGGGCGCCGGTTGCTGAGCGAGTGCGCTGGCAACACAGGCCATGCCGATGGGAAGGATTTGTCTTGTTGCCTGGAACACTTGGACTCTCCTAGCGCAGAAGCCAGCCCCACAGATTGCCGTCGGGGGCCTTCTCGCTGTCGATTTGAATATAAAGCTTGCCCTTTTTCAGGCTCTCGATTTGTTGCGGCGTCAGATCGAGCGAAGCATGGATTGCTCCAGAGACAGTATGATCGACCGTTACCTCGAGAATAGCTGGGCCGCGCACGCCTGTTACTGGACCTTGATGGACCTTGGCGTCCGTGGCGGGTGAACGCAATCCTTCGAACGTTCCCTCGATCGAAAGCTTCGTGCCCACCAGCGTAGCGGTCGCCGAGCCGATGCCAGCGATGTTGGCGCGAGTTGTCGCTTCGATGGGGACTGGAGACAATCGCACTTTGTACTTTTCAGGAGCCTGCGCCGCAAGCGACAGCGCGAATCCCATTACGAGAGCGAGGCGGGCCAGTTTCATGAGCATCACTCGGCCCCGATTACGGCTTAGGCACGATTTTCACGATGGTGGCCGTGAATTCTTTGCCTGGCTCGACCAGGAATTGATGGACCACATTGGCGGGAATGAAGATACTGTCGCCGGCCTTGAGCGGATACCGGGTTCCTCCGTCGATCGATTTGCCGCGCATCTCATCGGGTCCGCTGGATTTTCCGTCGACAATGGTGCCACCCGCCAATACCGTGCCCTCGCCGGCTTGAACGAAAATGAAGTCGCCTTCCTTGGTATGAATCTCTGCCCCAGACGGGCCTACGCGATGAACAACAATCGCGGAATCCATTAATCGCTGCACTCCGACATGCGTTTCGGGATTTACCTTGGCCGCCAGCTTCCCATCGATCGACTTCATTTGAGCCGCGCTCCAATAGACGGGTTCCGTTGGATTCGCACCCCACAGGGATGCTACGAACGCGAGGGCGAGGAATAGCGGTGTTCTCATGATGGGACAGTATACTACCGTGGCCGAACTCGCAGCCCGCAGGCGCTAAACACAGTACTGTGCTAGAGACTTTGGGGGATTGTCAACTCCGTTGCCGACCAACAAACCCGGGCTTGTTGGCGACTTCCTCACGATCCAGGTTCTGGCTCTCGACGCTGGGATGATAGCCTTCCTTATGCCAACGAACATGTGGCTGAGATGCTCGCTGTAACAACGAGAATGACGAATCCAATCAGCCAGGGCGAACCAGTTACGGCGGTCGACAGAAAGTCGAATTGCATCGGATGCGCGTGACCCGGAGGACGGACAAGCGCCAGGATGGGTAGCATTATGAGAAGGATTGTCAACGCGATGATGATGTAAGTGCGAATGGCGACGTGCTTGTGCCAATTCGACTCTTTTGGCACCCGCCCATTCTATGGCCGCACTAGGAAGATTTAGCGCTCCACAACCACTCGACGTTGAGCCCCGTCAAGCGTAGCTCAGGACAGTCTCCTACCTTGCAATGGATTTCATTCCTCTGAGCGAGCGCCTTGGAGCGCGGAGCCCCGTGATTCTTTAGAATGGACCCATGCCGGAATTCGATGTTGCGTCGGCGCGTTTGGCCGTCCTTAGAACGTTGTTTCGCGCGGTCCATTCATACACGGCAACGAGTAGCCTATCCGTCTTGGCTGTTGCGCCCCCGAATGTCCTGCTGCCCCTGTTCATGGATCGGCAAGAGTCCTCAGGCGTTCGAAAGATGATGGCGTCAGCTAATTTTAACGACGATACGATTTCGCGTATCGGACAAAGATCGGCTACCGAGTCGGTGAATGTGACGCAGAATGCCGTCGCCGCCGCATGCCTGGTTTTTGCGCATTCGCTCGCGGATGGAGCCGTCGCTGATTTCTGCATGGTCGCGGCCGACTTTGACAGAACTTACTGGCTGCAGTTTGTTGAGACACAAACTCTAACCATAAGACAGGTTGTGAAGGAAGAACCTGATGTTCTGCTGCGCTTTGTAATTCGAAAGAAGATTCGAGAAATGTCTTTACCGAAGAAGATGAAATACCTCGTCGCCAATGCGGGTGCCCACGCGAAAGTGGATTATCACGCGTTTATTTATGATAGGCAACGTTTGGCTGAGCTGGATCAGGTGAGGCACAGAGTTATTCATGGCGAAGGCGTCGCCCTCAACATTGAAACCAAGGATTCGCAAGATTTCTTCTACAACGTTATCGTCTATGCTGGCTTGGTCACATCGTCTATGTTGGGTCTTGGCATCTCCTATCCCGGTTTTTACGTCGAATGGATTAAGGACCTGATTGAGGGAGAGAAAATCGGCAAACCTCAGAACCCACAGGCGCGGGTGCCACCCTAGCATTATTTGTACGCCTCCAATCTGTATCGATGTTATATTCCTGCTGAAATCAGTTTTGCTTTCGCGTGGGCCGCCGCCCGTGCAAGGGCCGGTCTTCCCTTCGAGCTCTTTAGCTGTCGACAGCAACTGCTTAACTTTTGCCAATCCCCAACCCAATCCCCAATAGCCAACCCTGCTATGATGCCCCTTCGGATCGTCCACGCCGATGATGCCCACCGCCCCAGAAGCCGCCGCTTCCACGCCGCCTAAGCAGCAATCGCTCCGTCCCACCCGCACTCGTCACGTGGTGCTGGCCCTCACCGTCGCGGTCTACATGATCACCTACATGGACCGCACCATCATCGCGTCGGCATTGCCCGTCATCCGCAAGGAATTCGGGTTCTCGCTCATCACCGTCGGCTGGATTCTCACCAGCTACCGCGTGGGCTTCACGCTCTTCCAAATCCCGGGCGCATGGTTCGGCGATAAATTCGGACCGCGCCGCGCGCTCGCAATCATCGTTACCTGGTGGAGTATATTCACGTCCCTCACCACCACCGCCTGGAACGCCGCGTCTATGGTCGCCATCCGCTTTATTTTCGGTATCGGCGAATCGGGCGCATTCCCCATCGCGACACGCTCGCTCTCGCGCTGGATGCTTCCGGCCGAACGCGGCTTCGCGCAGGGCATCACGCATGCCGGCTCGCGGCTGGGCGCCGCTGTCACACCGCCGCTGGTGGTCTGGATGATTCTGCGCTATGGCTGGCGCATGCCCTTTCTCACTTTCGCCGTACTCGGCCTGATCTGGTCCGGGGTCTGGTTCTTCTACTATCGCGACGCGCCCGAACAGCATCGCGGCGTGAACGCCGCCGAGCTCGACCTGATCCATTCCGCCACCGGCGGCCCGCGGCGGCAAATCGGCGTGCATGTTCCGTGGCGCCGCATCCTTTCCAGCCGAACCGTATGGGAGCTGGCCCTGATGTATTTCTGCTACCAATACGCGCTGGCCGTCTACCTGGATTGGTTCCCCAGCTATTTGAATACTCATCGCGGCTTCAACCTGAAGGAGATGGGCTTCTACGCCAGTCTGCCGTTGCTCGCAGGCACTCTGGGCGACCTGGCCGGCGGCTGGCTTTCCGATCGTCTACTGCGCCTCACCGGCAACGTCACGCGCGCCCGCCGCATCGTTGGGATCGCCGGATTCATCATTGCAGCCTTCGGCATTCTCCCGGCGACGCTCACCCACGATCCCAAGCTTTGCGTCGCTTTCAGTTGTCTCGCCTTCGGCGGCCTGGAGCTCACCGTCGGCGTTTCGTGGGCCATCCCGCTCGACATCGGCGGCGACTTCGCGGGCTGCACCGCCTCCATCATGAATATGTGCGGCAACATCGGCGGCGCCATCTCACCGGCGCTGCTGGCGTATCTGGTCCGGGACTTCGGCTGGGACGTTCCGTTCTTCGTCACCTCCGCGCTCTGCGTTTTCGGTGCGCTCATCTACGCTAAAATCGACGCGAGTAAGCATATCTTTGCCGAGGAACCAGCGGCTGCGTGAGTGCAATCACGGTTCAGGTCCTGGCCATTGTCTTTTTTGCCACCTTCATTCGTTCCGCGCTCGGATTCGGAGAAGCGCTGGTGGCCGTTCCGCTGCTTGCACTGCTGATGCCGGTGCAGGTGGCCGCGCCTTTGGCCGTTTTGGTGTCGATCACCGTTGCGACCGTGGTGGTGATTCAGGACTGGCGCAACGTCCATGTCCGCAGCGCGGGCTGGCTGGTGCTTTCCACTTTGTTCGGAATTCCCCTGGGGCTGCTGCTGCTGAAGACCGTCCCCGAATCCATCGTTAAGGCGATTCTGGGCGCCTTCATCGTCGCCTTCGCGCTTTACTCGCTCACCGGGCGAAATAAACGCGAACTAAAGAACGATCGGCTGGCGCCTTTGTTCGGCTTCAGCGCGGGGATTCTCGGCGGCGCATACGGCATGAACGGACCGCCGCTCGTCGTCTACGGAGTCTTGCGCCGCTGGCAGCCCGCGCAGTTCCGCGCCACGCTGCAGGGGTATTTTCTGATCGCAAGCGTGGTTGGAATGGCCGGCTATGCCTTCACCGGTTTATGGACTCATATCGTCAGCGTTTACTTTCTGCTCTCTCTGCCGCTGGCCTTGATCGCGATTTTCCTTGGCCACCTGGTCCATCGCCGGCTGAGCAGCGCGCGCTTCCTGATGTGCGTCAACATCGGCCTGGCGCTCATCGGTGTTCTATTGTTAAAGCAGGCTCTCGATGCTTAGCATTTGCCAGTGGATCTTTGTCACGCCTCTCAGTATTTCCATTCGCGAATCCATCTGGATCTATCCGATCCTGAATGTTCTGCACTGTGTCGGCGTGCTGTTGGTGGCGGGCACTATCGTCGTCGTCGATCTGCGGCTGCTTGGGTTTGGCATGCGCCGATCGCCAGTGTCGAGCGTGGTGAGCCAGGTTCTGCCCTGGACGCTGTCCGGCTTCGCTTTCATGTTCGTCACCGGGGCGCTGCTCGCCTGGTCTGAACCGGTCAAGCTCTATCACAGCCGGTTCTTTTCCTGGAAACTCGTCTTCATCGCGATGGCCGGCCTGAACGCGCTTCTATTTCATTACGGGATTTATCGCGGAGTGGGCGCGTGGGACACGGCTGCGCTCACGCCCGTTCGCGCCCGGCTGGCAGGCGCGGTGTCCATCCTATGTTGGATCTGCGTGATCGCCGCGGGCCGCGCGGTGGGTTACGAGCAGATATGAGACCGCATACCTTCGCCACAGACTTTCCGTTCTGCGCGGCGTTCGAGTGGATCGAGCGCAGCCCGGTTGGACAGTTCATGCGAGGCTCGCCAGTGGTTTTTCCGATTTTCGAAATCATCCACTTGATCGGTCTCGCGCTGTTTGTAGGAACGCTGCTGCTTACCGATTTGGGACTGCTCGGCCTCGCCATGCGCCGGCAGCCCATCCAACAGGTGGCGTCCGCGTTGTCGCCCTGGACATGGCGGGGATTCGCCGTATTGTTAATCACCGGTCCGTTCATGTTTACAGCGCAGGCCGCTAAGTGGCACGATAATCCTGTGTTTTGGTTTAAGATGCTGTTTTTGCTGATCGCGACCGTTTTTCAATTGGCGGTGCGCCGTAAGATCGTGTCCGCGGATTTGTCCCTGCACCCAGCCACAGCCAAGCTGATTGGAGCCGTATCCTTGGTACTTTGGATTAGCATCGCACTTTCCTCGAAGATGATGGAGTTCGCATGAAACCCGTGTTTGTGGCGCTTCTTCTGCTGAGTTCCGTCGGTCTGTGGGCTGCCGAGCCCCGGATCGAAGCCCGATTGCATACGCTTCGCCAGCTTTCCGATGCCGAGCGCGTCAAAACCACGCGGGAGCTGGCGCTCGAGATCCGGCAATTGCCCGCGACATCCAAGAAAAAGGAAGCGCTGGCCGAGCAACTTGCCAATCTGGTCACCGAAGGCGATCCCGGTCACGAAACTTTGCAGGACGTTGCCACCACTTTGGCGATGGCGCTGCGGGAACAGCCGGCCCCGTCGGCGTACAGCACTTTGGCGCAGTTGGTTCGCTACGAACACGTCAGCGTTTCGCTCGACGATCCGCGCTTCGCCGCCGCCATGAAGAATTTGGAAGCGGACGATCGAAGCCGCGAGCACGCCGATTTCACTCTGACAGACTTGAACGGAATGAAATGGAGTTTGCACGCGCTGGCAGGCAAAGTGGTGCTCGTGAATTTCTGGGCCACCTGGTGTCCGCCCTGCCGCAAAGAGCTGCCCGATCTGCAGGCGCTCTACCAGCGCTTCGGTTCGCGTAACTTTGTGATTCTTGCCATCTCCGATGAGGACGCGGCTAAAGTGAAGCCGTTCATTGTCCAACAAAAGCTCACTTATCCCGTGCTGCTGGATCCGGGCCGCAAAGTGAACGAACTGTTTCACGTGGACGGCATTCCGAAAAGTTTCGTTTACGATCGCAGCGGTAAACTGGCCGCCGAGGCAATCGATATGCGCACGCAACGCCAGTTCCTGGAAATGCTGGGGAAGGCCGGTTTGGAGTAGCTCAGCGATCCAGCCCGAATTTCGGGTGGTGAGCGTCGCCTTCAATTTTGATTTTCAGAAAAGTTCCCGCGCCATTCTTTGCAAAGAATGGGTCCACGGGTTTGAGGACCCAACGTTTCCAGCCGGACATGGTCTGAGACAGCTTGGCGTGCAGTTTGAGCGCGCCATGAAAGTCGAGCATGTCATTCGCGAGATTATAATTTCCGGCGACCGAGACAGCGGCGCCAGGCACCTCAAACGCCAGCGATCGAAAGGTCATCACCTGATTTTCCAAATGGAAGGACCCCTGCATTTTGGAAATCACCTCGTCGATCTCCTCATTTTTCGGCTGGCCCTGCCCGCGCCGGCTCAATTGATCGATCTGGTCCTGAATCGTGGACTTCAGGAACTTGGCATGATTCAAATCGAACGTGCCGTCCAGCACCAGCTTCTGTTTCACTTTGCTGGTCAGCGGCGGAATGCCGATGCTGGACTTCATATTGATGAAGCCTTCCATGAACGGCGAACCTTTCATGGCCAGGCGCAGCAGATCGCGCATGTCGCCGTTGCGCATGTCGACCTTGAGGTTGATACTGCGTTGCGAGTATTCCTCGTGCTTGATCACCGCGCCGCTGGTGGTGAAGCGTGTATGGCCGAGCGTTGCGCGCACCGGACGCAACACCGTGTTGCCGTTGGTGCCATCCACCAGCGCTTCAAAAGTAGTGGAGAGGGGCAGGGGATTGCCCGCCATCTTCAACTGGAAGTCAGGAACGTGGGTGGTGCCGCGAACGTTCACCGCATCCAGCGACCCGTCAAATGTTCCTTTCGACGCAAGCGTGCCGGCGATGGCGGCGAAGATGCCGAGATCCGCATGGTCGAAGGTATAGCCGCCCTGAAGTGGCGTATCGCCCGGTTCGGACGCATTCCACGGCCCGAAGTTGCCCGTACTCTTTACCGTTCCCGGAGGCTTCGGAATCGTCAGATCGGCGTCATATCGCATGGCCGAATTTACGCCCACCGACTGCAGATGCAGCCGCGCGATCTGGAAGCGGAGCGGCTTTCTTCCGGTGTCCTTCGGCAACAGTATCAGCGCGGCGTCTTTGATCTGGACATTCTGGATGATCACGTTGGAATTGGAACCTTCGTCACCGCTGAAGTCATGCCGCTCGCCCTTGGGCGGAACGTTGATTTCCATTCCCTGCAGCGAAACGAACTGAACGGACTTCTTGGGTTGGAACAATACTCCGAGATCTACGGTGAAGAATACTTTCTGGATACGGAATAGCGGTGGCCGGCTGCGATCCCCCCCAAACCGCATGCTGAGGTCGTCGGCTTCCACGGCCACGATCGCGCCGCGCCCGTGCCGCAGCAGAATCTGGATGGTCGACATTTTGGGCCGATTGATGTGCAGCGCCCTTAATTCCACTTCGCTGTGGAACCGATCATGCAGGTACTGGATGGCCTGCGCGCGCAATGTCGGTTCAAAGTGTTTCGCGCTGATGGAAGCGGCTATGTAGGCGCCCACCACCAAAAGCACAACAAAACCGGCGATTCCTCCCAGCCACAGTTTCTTCCGTCTACCCACGTTACATGCTGCCGCCAGTTGGATGATTTCAGCGCCGGATTGTTTCGTCTACGGCAAAAGCTGCGTGTGAAGTATGAAGTCGAGTTTGGGAAAACGCTGGGTCAAATACTCGTTGGCCTCGCCTTCCACGCGGCCGGGCTCGATATATTTGCCTTCCGGCCGCACCTCGCCATAGCCCGAATAGAACTGATCCACTACGTCCATGCCCTGGACCACTTTCGCGAACGGAACGAACCCCTGGTCGTCGAGCGCTTTATTATCCGCCAGGTTGATGAAGATTTCGGTGGCGCGCGTGTCGGGCCCCGACATCGCGTAGGCTAGGGTGCCGCGCAGATTCTTCTGCTGCGGAGGATCGTCCACGATAAAATACTCGCGCCATTTCGCGTGGACGTTGAAATCCCTATGAACGCCGAACTGCGCGATAAATCCCGGCACCACGCGGAAAAAGCGGCCTTGATCGAAATACTTCATTCGCAGCAGCTCATAGAAGCGGTCCACTCCATGGGGCGACCAGGCGCGGCGGGCCTCTACAACAAAATCGCCTTTGGATGTTTGAAACTTCACACGAAATACTTGAGGAACCACGACCGGCTTGGGCGCCTCTTTATGGCAGGCCGACAGCAGCAGGGCCGCTATGAGAACGGATAGGATGCGCATCCCCAATTAGGGTACACTGGCCAGCAGCTATGCAAGGGAAAGTGGTGGTGATCACCGGCGGGACATCCGGCATCGGACAAGTGTCGGCGGAGAAGCTGGCGGCGATGGGCGCGCGAATTGTCCTGGTGGCGCGCAGTAAGGACCGAGGCGAAGCCACACTGGCGCGCTTGCGAGAGGTGGCTCCCGGGCAAGCGCATGCGATTCACTACGGCGATGTTTCGCGCCTGGCCGATCTCAACCGGCTGGCCGCCGAAATTCGCTCGGCCGAGCCGCGCATCGACGTGCTGATCAACAACGCGGGAGCGATGTTCGGGCAGCGCCAAGTGACCGAAGACGGCCTGGAGCTGACCTTCGCGACCAATCACATGTCGTACTTCGTTCTTACGCATGGCTTGCGCGAGCAGCTTTTGGCCGCTGGGTCGGCGCGCGTGGTCAACACTTCCTCGCACGCCCACTATCGCGGGAAGGTTGATTTCGCCGATTTGCAATTCGAACACAACTACAAGGCGTTCCCAGCTTATTCCAATTCGAAGCTGTACAACGTGCTGTTCACTCGAGAACTGGCGCGGCGGTTGGCTGGGACGGGCGTGACCACCAACAGTTTGCACCCGGGATTCGTGGCGACACGCTTCGGCGATCAAAGCGGCGGCTCCATGGCGCGTTGGATCGGAGTTCTGAAAATCTTCGCGATCTCGCCCCAGAAAGGCGCCGAGACCATCATTTATCTGGCTTCGTCGGACGATGTCGCCAAAACTAGCGGCTTGTACTTTTACAAATGCAAACCTGTGGAGCCGGCGAAAATTGCCAAGGACGACGCCGTGGCTGAGCGGCTTTGGACGGAAACGGCGAAGCTGGCCGGGATCAAAGAATAGCTACTTCTGTACCAACCCTTGGATGGCTTGCAGTTCCTGGCCGGCTTCGGCGAGTTTTCCTTGCGAGACCAGCTCCCGATAACGCTCAAAATGCTGCCGGATTTCAGCGATGCGCGCATCTGGTTGTGTTGAACTTGAAGGTTGCGCGGGAGTGCTTGCCGTGGTTGTTGGCGCCTGGGCGGCGGCTTCTTCGGGCGTGGGCAATTTCTCACCGGCTAGTTGCGCTAAGGCTTGCGCGTACGTGTCGGAATAAACCAGGTTGTTTCCCATGGCGAGCGCGACTTTCTTCAACTGCGGCATTTTTGCCTGGGATGCCTGGATGTAGATCGGTTCCACGTAGAGGAATGTATGTTCGATAGGCAGCACCAGCATTTGGCCGCGCAGCACTTGCGAGCCCTGCTGGTTCCACAGCGTCAGGTCCTTGGAGATATTCTGATCCTGATTGATGCGCGCCTCTATTTGCATGGGCCCCAGAATGATCTCTTGCTTCGACAGAAGCAAAACCACTTTCTCCCCTAAATGTTCTCCGTCGCAGCGCGCCATCATCAGGCCGATCAGATTATCGCGATTGCGCGGCGTAAACGGCGTCATGAGCAGAAATTCAGGCTTCGTTTCTCCCGGCAGCGTTGCGACGACATAGGTGGGAGCAACCGGCCCCGGCGTTCCCCCTTGCTCGTTGGTGAACTTGGCCGTATCCCAGGCGTCGGACTTGTTGTAGAACGTGTCCGGATCGCGCATGTGGAACAGGCGGTAAATATCGGCTTGGACGCCAAAAATCAATTCCGGATAGCGAACGTGACGGCGCAGGTCGGCGGGCATGGCGGACTCCGGCTCGAATAAATCGGGAAAGAGATTGCGATAAGCCTGGAGCAGCGGATCGTTGGGATCGAAGACGTAGAAATGCACCGTGCCATCGTAGGCGTCCACGGTGGCTTTCACCGAATTGCGGATATAGTTGAATTCGCCGATGCTGTCGAGGCCAACTTTGGCTGAATAGGGATGGACATCGGAGGTCATGTAGCCATCGATGATCCAGACCAGGCGGCCGTCGTCGGTGAGCACCAGGTAGGGATCGGGATCCCAATTCAGGAAGTTGGCCATCGCGTTCACGCGCGCGGTGATGTTGCGGCGGAACATCATGCGGCTGTCCTGGGTGAGGTAGCTGGTCAGAAGAATATTGACGTCCTCGCGCGAGACGGCGGCGGCGGCGCGCATCAATAACGACGAAATCGGAAATCCGCCTTTGCCCTGGTAGTGGTTTTCTACGTTGCGATCTCCGGACGGATAGTCGAACTCAGGCTGCGCGGTGTCTACGAATACCGGATCTTGCACGTTCTCGCCGTAATACAACTCGGGGCGCGTAAGCTTCAAGCCGGGCACGCTGATGACGGGCGGCGCATCCTTGACGATCAACACCGGCAGCCCTTCGGGCGATACCTGATTGGCCTCCGCCATCACGATGCCGTAGCCGTGCGTATAGATGAAGTGCGGATTGATCCAGCGCGTTCCCGCCTCGCCGAGTTGCGTGAGATCCAGTTCGCGCGGCGCCAGCATCATCTGGCGAAGTTGGCCGTCGATGGTATAGCGATCGACGTCGGTGTCGGTGTAAATGTAGGGCCGGTAGGGCTGGAGTTGCGTGATGGCGTCGTGAAAAGCGTGCCAATCCCACAGGCGCACGTTGTCCAGCAGAGGTTGATGTTGTTTGAAATCCACCGGCTCGTTGGGCTTGGCGGTGAATTCCACCTCATCGGTGCGCTGGTCGATTCCAAATGCCGAACGCGTGGCCTCGATATGTTGTTTGATGTATGGCCGCTCGATAGAGATCTCGTTGGGCTTCACGTACGCCGCGCTGATGATGGGCGGAATCACGTTGCGCAACACGATGGCGCCGACTAACGCGATCAGCGCCGTCTTCCAGCGGCCCCCTACTAGCAGGCCCGCGGCGAGTACGCAGGCGGCGATTTCCACCCACTGCAAGGGAAGAACAAAATATTGATCCACATAGTCGATACCGACCATAAAGCTGCCATGCTCTTCGAGCAGTAAGCCGTAACGTGCCAGGAAGAATCGAGCCGCCATGGAGAGCAGAAACACCGCGCCTAATCCGCGCAGGAAATTACTATTGAGAGCGCCCGCCAGATTGAGGTGCGCGAGGTTGATTTCCTGTACGTTCTTCCAATCGCCGACGGTGCCCGTCAGCTCCCAACCTCGTTCGGCAGCCCAATAGATCAACGCGCCCAGGACAACGATGCCAAGCAGCAATCCGATGAGGTCGGAATAAAAGGGAATCTTGAACAGATAGAAAGAGAGCGGATTACCGAAGGCTGGATCGCGCCAGGCCGTTGCGGCGCCCCCCAAGTCGCGGCCGCCGAAGTAGCGCACCACGGTCCAGGTATCGAGCGTCGAGAGCGCCACGATGACAGCCAGCAGAAAGATGCCGAGCGCGGTGAGTTTCGCGTAGAGCGGATGCTCGCGAAGCCGGACATGGGCTTTTTGCAGCGCGA
Organism: Bryobacterales bacterium; assembly: GCA_963776805.1. Lineage (GTDB taxonomy): Bacteria > Acidobacteriota > Terriglobia > Bryobacterales > Bryobacteraceae > Palsa-89. The sequence continues at coordinate 295,715 of CAVZOD010000023.1, read as the reverse complement.
GCGAATGCGCGATCCAGAAAACGGCGAAAGCGAGTATCGTAGCGCCGATTGCGGGGATCACGCTGTAGGCCAGAATGCTGTACCAGGTGTGCAGCTGGCCCATTTCCTTCCACCACTGATAGTCGATAGTCCAGGTGCACAGCCAGCGCAGCGCTACGAAGAGAACAATGGCGACGATGGCATACCAAAGACAACCGCCGCGAGCCTGGCGGCCGGGAATCTGTCGATGACGAAATGAAGGGTCCAATGCTTTAGTAACTGTACTCTATTGCAAGGCTGCCGGCACTATCGCAGAGCTGCCGGTACGCCGAGGGCAACGTGATCGGCGGCCCAAGCGACCTTTCCGTTCACGATCGCTGCCACGGGGCCACCACGAAAACTGTGGCCATTAAAGGGTGAATTGCGGCTCTTGGAGAACGAGCGATTCACATCGTAAGTCCAGGAGCGTTCGGTATCAAAGAGCGTGACGTCGGCGGGCGCGCCGATGGCCAGGCGTCCGCGATGCAGATTGAGCACGCGGTCGGGACCGGTGGTGAAGAGCTCGATCATGCGCATGAGTGTGATTTTTCCAGGATGCACCAAGCGTTCCAGAGTGATGCCAAGGGCGGTTTCCAACCCGAGGATACCGAACGGGCATTGCTCGAATTCCTGCATTTTTTCGCTGCCGGCGTGGGGCGCATGATCGGTCGCGATGGCGTCGATGGCGCCTCCGGCGATGCCTTCGGTGATGGCCACAACGTCGCAGGAAGAGCGCAGCGGCGGCTTCATTTTGTAATTGCTATCGTAGGGCGGCATTTCGCTATCGGTCAGCGCGAAATGGTGGGGCGTAGCTTCGCTGGTGACGGGCAGACCGCGCGCCTTGGCGAAGGCCGTCATTTCCACCGCGTGCCGGGAAGATATGTGGGCCACGTGAAAACGCGCGCCGGTGAGTTCGGCCAGCAGGATGTCGCGCGCCACCATGACATCTTCAGACGCGGCCGGGATGCCGCGCAGTCCAAGCCGTACGCTGGGGACGCCTTCGTTCATGTCGCCACCCGAGCTCAGGTGCAAGTCCTCGCAGTGATCGATCACGGGAAGGTCGAAGGAACGCGCGGTTTCCATCGCGCGCCGCATCACGCGCGCATTCATGACGGGCCGCCCGTTGTCGGAAATAGCGACGATGCCCGCTTCCTTCATGAGCCCGATGGCCGCAAGCTGTTCGCCCGCGCTTCCCTTGGTGATGGCTCCGATAGGAAACACGTTCACGATGGCGTGACGCTCGGCACGTTCCTTGATATAGCTGGTGACCGTGGCGTTGTCGTTCACAGGCGACGTGTTCGGCATGCAGCAGATAGACGTAAACCCGCCGGCGGCCGCGGCGCGCGAACCGCTCTCGATAGTCTCGGCGTGTTCGAAGCCGGGCTCGCGCAGATGAACGTGCATATCGATAAAGCCGGGCGCGACAATCAGGCCCGTGGCGTCGATTTCGGTGGCGCCGGCGGCATCGATGTTCTGGCCGATGGCGGCAATGCGGCCGTCTTCGATGGCGACATCGCGCACAGCGTCAAGACCACTGGCCGGGTCCATCACGCGGCCGTTACGAATGATCAATTTCGACATTGTCGAGGTCTAGTTCCCCAGCTCTAATTCCCAAGGATGCGCTCCAGCACCGCCATGCGTATCGCAATTCCATTTTCCACCTGATTCAAGATGACCGAGCGCTGCGAGTCCGCCACTTCGGATGAAATTTCGCGGCCGCGATTGATGGGGCCGGGGTGCATCACGATGGCGTCCGGCTTGGCCAGGCTCATGTGTTCCAGGCGCAGGCCGTAGAACTGGAAATATTCGTTGGCCGAGAAGGCGGCCTCGTGCTGGCGCTCCAGCTGCACGCGCAGCATCATGATGACGTCGGCGTCGCGGATGGCGTCTTCCATTTTGTGCGTCAGGCTGATGCCGGGCGCGAGCTGCGCCAGTTCTGGCGGCAACAATGAGGCGGGGCCGCACAGGACAATTTGCGCGCCGAATTTGGAGAGCAGATACATATTGGAGCGCGCAACGCGGCTGTGCGCGATGTCGCCGATGATAGCGACGCGCAAGCCTTCCAGCGTGGGCCGCCGGTCGAGAATGGTGCGGGCGTCCAGCAGCGCCTGCGTGGGATGCTCGTGCGTTCCGTCGCCGGCGTTGATGATGGGCGTGGGAAGATAACGCGCCAGGAAATGGGGAGCTCCGGACGCCGCATGGCGCATCACGATGGCGTCGGGATGCATGGCGCCCAGCGTATTCAGCGTGTCGACGAGCGATTCTCCCTTGGAGACGCTGGAGGCGGAAGCCGTGATGGAGATGGCATCGGCGCCCAGGCGTTTGGCCGCGATTTCAAAGCTGGTGCGGGTGCGCGTGGAGGCTTCGAAGAACAGGTTCACGATCATCCGGCCGCGCAGCTGATCGGACTTTTTCGCATCGGTCTGGCGCGGCTGGAAACGTTTGGCGCGGTCGAGAATGCCTTCGATCTCGACCCGGTCCAGCGGCTCGATTCCCAACAATCCACCCGGCATTTGTTTTAGGTTTTTTCCACTAACAGGACCTTGTCGTTCTGGTCGATTTCCTGAAGCTTTACTTCAATGATCTCATTGGCGCTGGTCTGGACCATGCGGCCGACGTAGCGCGCTTCGATGGGAAGCTCGCGCCAGCCGCGATCGATCAGGACCAGCAATTGCACCCGCGCGGGCCGTCCCTGATCGAACAGCGCGTCGAGCGCGGCGCGGATGGTTCGGCCGGTGTAGAGCACGTCGTCGATGAGGATAATGTCCTTGCCGGTGACCGGGAAATTGATTTCCGTGGCGTTGTGCACCGGTTTTTCGGACACAGTGGAAAGATCGTCGCGGTATAAATTGATGTCGAGAAACCCGACCGGAACCGCGAGGTTCTCCAGGCTCTTTATTTTCTGGGCCAGACGGAGCGCCAGGGGAACGCCGCGCCGGCGAATACCGATGAAGGCCAGGCGCTGGAGGTTTTCGGTTTTTTCGAGGATCTCATGGGCCAGCCGCACCAAGGTACGGTCGATCTCGGAGGCGCTCATGAGTTGGGCTTTTTCGCGTGTGGGAACCATGGGCTGAACTGGACTGACGTGGCTTAGACGAGCGTAACATATCGATTCGATGCGAATTGATGCTGGCTCGTCCGGCGGGCCGTCGAAGAGAAAGCATCCGCGACTGAAAACGACCCCACTGGTACTTTGTGCCGCCGGGTACCTGCGTAGTACCAACCCCCTGAAGTACAGGTGTTCTATCGACGCCACCTAGGGCCGCGGCCTTAAATATGGGTATGGGCCGATGCGTATATTGTCATAGCGTAGTGACGCGCGACGAAGACTGCTGCTATGTTTGCGGCGATAGCGTCCCCAAACACGTCAGGAGCGCCGTGAAGCGCCGGCCGGTGTCGCTGTTGACCAATGTGGTGTTCCTGGCCTCGCTCGCGTTCACGGCCTTCTGCTTCTTCGCGGAGCACAAGCTGTCCTTGCCTGCCACCTTGGCGATATCAGCCAGCCTGCTGTTGATCAGAATCCTCGCCGAAAAAGCCGCTAACCGAAACGCAGACTAGGGGTTCGGGCGCCGGCCGGCTGCCACGAGGATCAGCCCTCGGAGGGCACTGGCGATCCCGCATCGCCTTTCCGCGCTACAATGCCTGTTCCGTCCCAATGCCTGGTATTTAGAAGTCCAAGATGACTACACGCTTCCGCGCCGAACAAGTGGGCAGCCTGCTCCGCCCCCCCGAGTTGCTCGCAGCCCGAGCAGCGCATGCGGCGGGACAAATCCCATTGGATGAGCTGCGGCGCCGCGAAGACCAAGCCATCCTGGCCGCGCTAAAAAAACAGCGATCCATCGGGCTGGACATCTTGTCGGATGGCGAGATGCGCCGTTCCTCCTGGCTCACCGACATGGCTGATGCCGTGGAGGGCTTTGTTCCGGAAAAAGTAACGCTCGAATGGAAAGGTCCGGGCGGGGGCGCCGAGGGCAGCACTGCGCAAGCGGCCGGAGCGAAGCTGCGAAAGGCGCGGAAACTCACCGGGCATGAGCTCCCGCTATTGAAAGACGCCGCCATGGGCCCCTTCAAAATAACCCTCCCCGCGCCCTCCAACTTCGTGCTCGCCAGCTACAAGCCGGGCGTGACGGATGCCTTTTATCCCACACATGCGGATTTGCTGCGGGATTTAGTGGACATCGTGCGCGATGAGGTCCGCTGGCTGGTTTCAGAAGGCACGCGCTACATTCAGTTCGACGCGCCGTATTATTCCCATTACCTGGATACGCACCAGCGCGAGCGATTACGGGCGGCGGGGTTCGATCCCGACCAGGAGCTGGAGCGCGCTATCGCCGGGGACAAAGCGGCACTGCAGGAGGTGCCCCGAGGCAAGGTAGCGGTGGCGCTGCACATCTGCCGCGGAAATAGCCGCAGCCGCTGGTACACCGAGGGCGGTTACGACGCCATCGCCGAGAAACTGTTCGGCTTGCTGGATGTCGATACGTTCCTGCTCGAATACGATAGCGAACGCTCCGGCGGTTTTGAGCCGCTGCGCTTGGTGCCGCGCAATAAGACCGTGGTGCTGGGCCTGGTTACCACCAAAGAAGCGAAGCTGGAATCGAAAGACGAATTGCGGCGGCGCATCGATGAAGCGGCCCGTTATCTTCCGCTCGAAAACCTGGCGCTGAGCCCGCAGTGCGGCTTTGCGTCGGTGGCGGCGGGCAATCTGCTGTCCATCGACGATCAGTGGCGCAAGCTGGAACTGGTGGTGGAGACGGCGCGCAGCGTCTGGGGAAATCGTTAGGGGCTGGCCGCGTCAGACGCCAGCGCTCTTGAGACACTCTGCGATTTCCTTTTCCGAAATCGCGCCCTCGCGAATCACCTTCCAATACGGTTCGGTAATGTCTACCGTGGTGGCGCCCAGGCCGGCCAACGGTCCTGCATCCAGCACCAGGTCCACGCTGCCGTCCATCACGCCAAACACGTCGATTCCGCTCCGGCAGGTGGGCTGCCCGGAAATATTGGCGCTGGTGGCCACCAGAGGCTGATCCAGCCAGTCCAGCAGCGCTTGCGCCACGCGCGACCGCGATTGCCGAACGGCCAGGCGGCCGGTGTTGCCAGTCACCTTCAGCGGCACTTTGGCCGATGAGGGAACGATCATCGTCAGCGGCCCCGGCCAGAAGTGGCGCGCCAAAACATAGAACCGCGTGGATAGATCCTTGGCCAGTTCCTCGGCCATGAAGGTGCCGCTGATCAGCATCGGTAACGATCGATGGATCTCGCGGCCCTTGGCGGCAAACACTCGCCCCACTGCGTGAAGATTCAGAGGATCGGCCACCAGCACGTACAGCGCTTCTGTGGGAATGGCGACAATATCGCCGCGCCGCAGGTGCGCCGCCGCGCGTTCAATCGCTTCCGGCAGCGGATGGTCTTGATCGATTTGTATCAGGTCAGTCGCCAATGCTTCTATTCTCGTGAAAATTAGGCGGAGGAACTCCCTCGATTTGACTGACTGGCGGAGGGCGGCATCGCGATCATGGGCGGTAATTTCGGCAGCCCGGCCACTCAATTTTGAACGAACCTTGAGGGACAGGCAATAACACGCCTTCACCGGGGAAGAACAGGCTTACTGTGTTAGTGTACCGCATTGCGTTCAGCCGGGCCAGAAATGAATCGATGCGCGGCTCGCCTCTGTAGTACGCTGCGAGTATGCGGCCGGCACGATGACGATTCCAATGTCCCCGGAGTCCTTCGTCATCCGGCCCGGCACGCTGGCCGACGCGGAAACTGTCGTCGCGCATCGGCGAGCGATGTTTCTCGAAATGGGATATCGCGATGAGCAGGCGCTGGACGGTATGTGCGATGCGTTTCGGCCCTGGCTGGCGCGGAAGATGCGCGACCAGCAGTATCTGGCGTGGTTCGCAGTGGACTCTGGCGGCGAGGTCGCGGCGGGCCTGGGGTTGTGGCTGATGGATTGGCCGCCGCATATGATCGGACCCGGGCCGTGGCGCGCGAACATCGTCAATGTCTACACTCGGCCCCAGAGTCGCCGGATGGGGCTGGCACGGCGTTTGATGGACACGGCGCTGGCGTGGTGTCGCGTGAATCATGTCCCCACGGTGATCTTGCATTCGAGCGACGATGGCCGGCGCCTCTACGAATCCATGGGTTTCGAATCCACCAACGAAATGCGCATCATTCTGGAACTGAAGTAACGCGCTAGCGGCAGCCACGTGATCTAAAGACTTCGGCAACGCCTGCCGATCTACCAAATCGAGTTCGTCTCGCCCATGAAAGTCCTGGTCTTCACCCTGTTGGGACTGGCTGCGCTACCTGCGGCGGTACAAGCGGGCGACGCCGAAGGCTGCGCCGATCTCAAGCTTTTCCCGCGCGTGGAAGGCTGCGTGATTCAAGAATGCTCCGCCAAGCATCATGATTCCCTGGATGCCGTCGGCGGCAGCGGCGCGCCTGTGGATGCCAGTACAAATTCGGTTTCCTATTCGTGCCCGGCCGGCGACCTTCAAAAAATGCAGCATGCCTTCGACGCCCAGCTTCGCAAGGCCGGTTATCAAAACATCACTCCGGATGACAGCGATGCCGCGAATCCGGCGCTCACCGCGCGGAAGGGCTCGCAATGGATCCACTGGAGCGCCAATACCGAGGACGGCGTTACTGAGTACTCATTGACGTTAGCAGCCGGCCCCGGCGAGAAATTCAAAGCGCAAACTTGCGTGCTGCCGCCGTTGCTTTCCACTCTGAACCAGTGCGAAGTGGAGGAATGCAGTTCGAAATCAGAGGATTCCGTGGCAATGCCGACCGCTCCCGCGAAAGAAACATCGCTCTCAGGGAACGTGCAGACCATCACGCTGGCATGTCCCTCCCTCACCCCAGCCCAAACTTCCGCGGCAGTGGAAGGCCAACTGAAGAGCTCCGGCTTCGAGATTCTGTTCAGCGCCCAGGAACGGCCCGAGAGCGGCCCACCGAGCGAATGGATAACGGCGCGAACAGGCAAGCGTTGGGTGGAACTGGCAAGCGCACCGGACGGCGAATCGGCTTCCTATTCGCTGACCGTGGTTCCCTCGGCGGAAGTGTTGACGGCATCGGCACCCGAACCGAAGGCTCCCGGCCCTCCAGTTCCTCTCCAGTTACAACCCACCCCGTCGCCAAAGCCCGACCCCGCTGAAGCCGCAGCCGTTCCCGCCGTCACCATTTCAGCTCCCATCGTGGTGCCAGAGGTTGCCCCCACGCCCACCCTGGCGGCGCCTGCTATTGAAGGCGGGTTTGTCCCACCGAAACCCATTCTGCAGGTTCCCATCGAGCCCACGCAAGAGCGCGTCTCTAGCGTTGCGGGTTACGTTGTGATCAAGATGCTTGTGGATGTCAATGAAGACGGTTCGGTCACGAATGCCGTGCTGACGGGCCGCATCACAAAAGACGTGCGCAAGCTGGAAAGCGCAGCTATGGACGCCGTGTCGCACTGGCGTTTTGAGCCGGCGCGCCAGGACGGCCGCGTGGTGCCCGCCGTCAAGATCGCCGTCGAAATGCATTTCCGCGGCCGGCCCTGGCGCTTCTAATCTCCGCGGAAACTACTCCATCAGCTTCAGGCTGGCAACCTTGATCATGTCGCCCTGGACCTCGCCCGTAACTTCCACTTTGAGATCGTCTTCCTTCTTCGACGCCTTTAGCGCCGCCAGCGCCTTGCGGTTGCCGGCCGGGTCGAACTTCAGGAACTTGTTGTCGTAGGTGAACACGCCATAACCGCTCCTCTGGCAAGCGGGCTTGAGCGCGCATTCCCGTGTTTCCGCTTCGGCGACGATCATGCCGCCTACCAGACGCGGACCGGAAACAATGCGCACCTCCGCTTTGGAAGAGCACAACTGGTCAATCAGAATCCCTTGAATTTGAGCGGCGGATGCCACTGCGGCGAAGCTGGCCAACAAGGCCGAAGCGCACAGAGACAATCGAACGGACACGAATATCCTCCTCGAGAAGAATTGCGGCGAATGCCGCCTCTTTTCGGATTCTTCCACTTTTCGCCAGGGGCCGTCAATCCCGCCGCTCCTGTAGCTTGAGGCTGTCTATTTCAGCTTTTCGGCGACTTTGGCCAGCGCGGCATTGGCGCATGCGGCGTCTTTCTCTCCGCCTGGCGCGCCGCTGACCGAAACCGCGCCGATCAGTTGATTGCCCACCTTGATCGGCACGCCGCCCATGGCGTTGATGGTGCCGGGCACCACCGGCGCCGGCACGGGAGCGCCCGGAGGCAGATTCGCGGGCGGACCCGACGGCCGTCCGAACGCCATCACGCTGTTAGCCTTCATGCGGCCCACTTCAACCGTCGCCATTCCCGCGCCGTCGTCCCGCAGGAATGCCTTCAAAATGTTAGCCCCGTCCACCACCGTGACGGTAACTTTGTAGCCATCGGCCCGGCATTGCGCCATGGCGCCTTGGGCGATGGCTTCCGCCACATCAATGGTCAGCACCTTCTGCGTGGGAAGCCCTTCTTGGGCGAAAGCGCTGAGGGCCAAGCTCGCGGCGGCAGCCACTATTGAGAGAGCGCGGGCGATTGTCTGGTTGAGTTTCATGCGTGGAATCCTCCTGAGCTACGCTAGCACGCGCAACAGGTACCTGACTCTGGCGTCCCCGCCGCGCAGGCGGTTACCAGGATGCTACAAATTCGTTCGGAACCATCCAACACAGGAAGCATCTTAATACATGGGCAGGTGTTTAAAGCCCCAAGGAGGCCGGGGCGATGAAAAACTTCAGGCTGGCCGTAGCTATTGTTTTGCCAACAGTGTTGGCGGCCGTATTATTCGGACAGGAACCTCCACCGGGCCCTGTTGCACCACCGGCGGACCAGGGCGCGCCGCCCGGGGAACCTCCTCCACCGGCGCCGCCCCTCAATCCCCAACAGCTCCAGGATTTGGTTGCGCCAGTCGCGCTTTATCCGGATACCTTGCTGAGCCAGATCCTGGTGGCCAGCACTTATCCGATCGAAGTTGTCGAGGCGCAACAGTGGCTGCAACAGCATCGCAATCTTACTGGCCAAGCCCTGCTGGACGCGGCGCGGCAACAGAATTGGGATCCGAGCATTCAAGCTTTAGTTGCATTTCCCGACGTTTTGGCGAGGCTGAATCAGGACATTCGCTGGACCACCGATCTGGGCAATGCGTTTCTGGCGCAGCAGGCGGGCGTGATGAACGCCGTGCAACAGATGCGCGCTAAGGCGCAAGCCAACGGTAAGCTGAAATCCACTCCGCAAGAGAACGTCACAACCCAAGAGCAGAATGGCCAAACCGCGATTGACATCCAGCCTGCGGAACCGGGCGTGGTTTACGTTCCCGACTATAATCCCGAATGGGTCTGGGGTCCGCCCATCTACGGCTATTATCCGCCGCTCTTGTATCCAGGGATTGATGTGGGTTTCTCGTTTTTCCCCGGCATTGATCTTGGCCTCTATTTTGGAGGCGGATGGGGACTGTGGGGCGGCTTCGGCTGGGGCTGGGGGCCAGATTGGTTCGGCGGCCGAATCCTGCTGAACGATCATTTTTTCCACCGTTTTGGATTTAACGATTACCATCGGGACTTGGGCGGCGTTTGGGCGCATAATCCCGTTCATCGCCGCGGGGTTCCCTATGCAAATCGGGAAGTGGCGGGCAGATTCGGCGGATCCGTCGGCGTCCGTGGCGGCGAAGCATTTCGCGGCAATCAGGCCTTTCGTGGGAACGAAGGATTTAGGGGGAACGAATCATCTCGCGGCGCGGAAAGAGGGTTTGCCGCTCCTGAGCGCGGGTTTAGCGGCGGCCATAGCGCCTTTGGCGGTATCCAGAGCGGAGGCGTGACGCGTATGCAGAGCGATCACGGATTCTCCAGCATGGGCCGCTCTGGCGGATTCGGTGGTGGCGGGTTCCGCGGTGGCGGAGGCGGCGGGTTCCATGGTGGCGGAGGGGGCCGGAGGTAATATGACCGCGAAAACATTCACAATGATTTTTGTTGTGGCGTCCGCAACCGCCTTCGCGCAGACGCCGAAGACCGCGAAGCAGATGCCGCAAAAGACTTTCGATTCGCCGGAGGCGGCTACCCAAGCTCTGATCGACGCCGCTTCGAAAAACGATACGGCCACGCTCCGGGCGGTGTTGGGATCGTCGGCCAAAGGCATTCTAACGTCTGGCGACGCCAAAGAAGACGCAGCCGAGCGGGCGGAATTCGCGAAGATCGCCGGCGAAAAGCACCAATTGGAGCGATCGACTATCAATCACCGCCTCATGGTCCTCGTCGTTGGCGATCAGCAATGGCCGTTCCCGATTCCTTTGCTGCAAGAGGGGCAGCACTGGCGTTTTGATCCCGAGCGGGGCGCCTATGAGATGCGGGCGCGCGAAATCGGCGCAAACGAATTGGATGCCATCCAGGCTTGTGCCGCCTACGTCGGCGCGCAGCAGGCCTACGCTGCGAAGAAGCGTTCCCCGGCCGGAACGCCGGAATACGCCGAGACGGTGGCAAGTGCGCCGGTTCCGAAGGAATTCGCGGAAGCAGCCGGGCCGAAACCCACGCGGCCCTATCACGGCTACTATTTCCGCGTGCTGACGCAGCAGGGTCCCGACGCACCTGGCGGACAGCATCCCTACGTCATCGGCAAAACCATGATTGGCGGATTCGCGCTGGTTGCCTGGCCCGCCACGTATGGCGTCACCGGCATCCACACGTTCGTCGTGAATCAGGAAGGCACGGTCTACGAGAAAGATCGGGGCACGCGCTCGGCAACGCCGCCGCCCAGCTACGATCCGGGCCCGACATGGGAGCCCGTGGACTAATTAAAATAGGCGGAGAATGTCGCCTCGACAGCTGCTCCGCCTGGTTTTGGCCGTTGTAGTCCTGGGACTATTGTGGATCCGTATTGCGCACCAATGGCGTTTCGAATCGCATTGGTGGCTGATCGGCAGCGTGATCCTTTCGGCGCTGCTGCTGCTGCTGATCGTTTTTCTCATCGCCGCAGTCTTTCGCAAGCCGCGCAATCCTCGCGACGACGTTCCCAAGCGCCCGCTCGGGCTGGACGGCTAACTTCCTACAGCCGGCAAATCAGCAGTTCGCGCTCGTAAATCATTTCCGGCGGCAAATGATCGTGCAGCGTGATGAACAGCTCTTCGTGCGCCATCACTTCCGATTTCCAGGCCGCCCGGTCGAACGCCTGCAGCTCGTCGAACTGCTCCCTGGAGAAGTTCAGGCCCTTCCAATGTGATAGCCGCAGAATGGCAGCATGGCCATCGGATCGCGCCGCACCTTGCCTACGCCTCCGGTGGCTGCAGGCCGCTCGGGTCGCGTCCTTTACAGCCTTTCCCGCAAACCGTTCATGCTTATATCAACAACAATTATGTTGCACAACACTATTGTTGTGATGCTATATCAGCATGGATAACATTGGCATCCCGGGAAGCATGGGGCGTCTAGCGGAGGGATCGGCTTTCTTTGACTGACAAGAGATTATGTCCAGGGCTTGGGATTTATTGAAAACAAGTAATTTACTACTGCTGGCACCTCGGCGTGTTGGTAAGAGCTCTCTTCTTACACGAAGGAAAGACGATGGTCGAGCGAGAGGCTACAACACACTCTACCTCTCTGTTCCCGATGCCGAAGACGAGCTCGACTTCATCAAACGACTACTCCGCAGTTTCCGGGATGCTGATTGGGCGCTGGGGAGTTGGTTTTCGGCCTTCAAAGACAAACTCCCCGGGGATCTCGAGTTCGTCCTGAAGACCGGCTTGGTCGAGCTGAGGGCAAAGAAGTTCGATTGGCGACGTCCGGCAGAAGAATTGGAGGCGCTCCTCAAGTCCGGAGACGAGCGCACTCTGCTACTCATTGACGAGCTGCCGCTACTGGTAGCAAGTATCGTCCAGCAAGATCCGTCTGGAACCCGAGCCGAGCGTTTTCTGCTTTGGCTCAAGCGGCTCCGAGAGCAGTACCAGCCGCGTTGGTTCTTCGCTGGATCGATCGGCCTGGACTCGGTCGCGCGAAGGCTCAAACTGTCGGGTACTATTCACGACCTCCAGCCAATCGAACTGGGAGAATTCAGCCAGGGAAAGGCTCGCGCTTATCTGATGGGCCGGGGCCAATTCTATCAATGGGCGTTGAACGCGGAAACGGTTGACGCAATTCTTGAGGCCGTTGAGTGGCCGATCCCATTCCACCTAAATCTTATCTTCGAGGAGCTTCGCGCTCTGGTCTCCGAAGGCCACGGTCCCCCCTCGCCCACGCTCGTGGAAGTCGCCCTGCAACGACTAATTGCACATGGCCGGACGCACTTCGACCATTGGGATGAGCGCCTCGCCAAGATGCTCGACGGTCGGGTCCAGCAGTATTGTGCGATCATCCTCAGCTTGGCCTGCCGCGAAGCCAGCGGTATTACGGTCGCGAGCATCGAACTCCGTTTGAGTCAGGATCTGAATGATGACAACGAGCGAGCCGAAATGCTCCGACAGTTGCTCGACCTGCTGACCAGCGACGGGTATCTGGTGCGTGAGTCAGGCGTGGTGCACTTCCGCTCCGCTCTCTTGCGTCGCTACTGGCGGGAGCTGCAGGCATGACGGAACCTAGACAGTTCCCCTTTGGTGGCGTCCCGGTCTACAATCCGCAGTCCTTGAGCAAGACGGAGGCGCTTGCCCAGTTTCATGCGCGAAAGGCAGCCTACGACAGCCTAATGGACCTCCTCCGCGAGGAGCGCCCCTCTCACGTCGTCATCATCGGTACGCGCGGTATGGGCAAGACTACGCTCCTACAGCGAGTGCGCTATGGCGTCGAAGACGATGCCGCATTGAACAGCCGTTATCTTGCCCTTGTTTTCCCTGAAGAGCAATACAACGTCAATCGACTGCACCATTTCCTTCTCAATACTGTTGATGCCCTGGCCGATGCGATGGAGCGGCTGAAGAATAAACGAGTGTTGGAGCGCGTGGAGAAGTATGCCGACGATATTGGAAAATGCAGTCCACAAGACATTGAGGAACAAGTGCCCCAATTCTTGGCCGAAAAGTCAGGAGATGCACAAAAGCCTCCTGCTACTAGTGGACAACGCAGACCGTCTTTTTGAAACCATCGAAAGCCAACAGCAGTGGCGGCTTCGTGAACTGCTGTCGTCACGCCGCGACCTGACGTTCTTCGGGGCCACCACCCAGGCGAGCGATGGAATCTACGGACCGGATCGTGCTTTTTTTGAGTTCTTCAAGATTCATCGCCTAACGCCACTGACGTTTACAGAGGTACGGGACCTGTTACTTCAGCTCAGCGAATCAGTGGAAGAGAAAGAAGGTGAGAAGGGCAACGCCAAGCTCCGGGTTGCCCAATGGCTCGATGCGGATGCAGCCCGCCTGCGGACGTTGGTGCAATTAACGGGAGGTAATCCGCGCACGACGGTTCTTCTTTTCCATTTGGTGCTGGACGGCTTGGTTGGCAGCGCCCGCGAATACCTGGAACAATTGCTCGATCAGGTGACGCCGAACTACAAAGGCCGCGTTGATGAGCTGCCGCCTCAAGCTCAACAGGTCCTGGATGCGGTCGCCCTTCGGTGGGATCCCGTCACCGCGATGGAAGTAGGAGAATCCACCGGGCTCGAGACCGGTGCCGTTTCGACACACCTGACCCGCCTTGTACGCCAGGGCGTCTTGGAAAAGGCCGATCCGGGCGAGAGCAAGAAGGCCCTGTATCAGGTAGCTGAACGCTTCTTTAACATTTGGTATCTCATGCGCGCTAGCAGGCGCGTCCGGGCAAGGCTGCGCTGGTTCGTCGAGTTCTTGCGAGTGTTCTTCGATTCGGGCGAATTGGAACAAATGGCCGTAGATCGTATCGAGCGCTATCGAAGCACTTGGCGCGGACACCCGGAGGAAATTGAGACCGCTTTCGCATACGTGCTCGCCTCGGGAGCGGCGCGCGCCAGGTTCGAAGGATACCTTCGATCGACATGCGCTGACAGCGAGGAGATCTGGCTGCCCTACTTTGACCTACTTGGGCCCCCGATGGCCGACAAGAAACGCGTTAGCGGGTCAGGCGCGGAGACGACGTCAATGACAAAGAGGGATGACCAGATCGATCAGGAGGCAGAGCTTCGAAAGATGATTGGAGCTCAACCCGAAAACGCAGCGAATTGGGCAAAGCTGGGCAGTCTCCTGATGCGAGATCGGGGGCGCGCGGGCGAAGCTGAGGCAGCGTATCGGGAGGCAATTGGCTTCTGTCCGGAATCGGCTAGCGCGTGGGCCGGACTCGGACTTTTTCTTGCGCTGAATCCTGAGCGAGGGGCGGAAGCTGCGGTGGCGCTCCGGAAGGGAATCGGCCTGGCCCCGATCGAGCTGGCCCCTGTAGTTCCCCGGCTTTGGAATTTGCTTGGCGATGTTCTCGCGAGGTCACCAGAGCTAGCTGCGGATGCGGAATCGTCCTACCGGAAAGCGATCGAGCTTGACCCGAAGCTTGCTGACTTCTGGAAGAGCTTTGGCATTCTTCTCGCCAAGGCGCCGGACCGAGCGGGAGAGGCGGAAGCAGCCTTCAGACGTGCAATCGAACTGGACCCGAAGATTGCGGGAAGTTGGATTCATTTGGGCATTCTTCTTGCGATGACACCCGAACGCGCTAACGACGCGGAGGTGGCATGCCGAAAGGCCATTGAACTGGATCCGCAGGGTGCCATCCCCTGGAGCTTGCTTGGTGTTCTTCTCGCTGCGACACCAGAACGAGCCGAGGAGGCGGAGGCAGCGCTGAGACGGGCAATCGAGTTAGCCCCGGAGGCTGCCTACCTTTGGTATTCTCTTGGTATTTTTCTCGCGATCTCGCCCGAACGAGTTGAGGAGGCGGAGGCGGCCACCCGGAAGGCTATCGCAATGGACCCAGAGGATGCCGAATTCTGGAAGAGCCTTGGTACTCTTCTTTCGCGAAACTCCGAACGAACGGGGGACGCCGAATCCGCCTACCGTCAGTCGGTCAAGCTTGACCCGAGTAACGCAGGGGCCTGGGGCTACTTGGGCATCCTCCTAGCATGTCAGTCTGGCAAACCGAAGGAAGCTGAACGTGCGTTCCGTAATTCCCTGCGTTTGGAGCCGGACAATTCCCTCAGCATTAGGAATCTCGGAGTATTGCTCTACTGCGAACTGTCGGAACCTCAAGAGGCTGTTCTCTACCTGCGTCGAGCCCATGGGATCGATCCTGGGAACCCGGTTTCAGCGGCCATCCTAGCGGCATCACTCCGAGACGAGGCTCCTGATGAGCAGCTCAGTATTTCAATTGATGCAGCTCGGGGAGCGGATTTCTGGAAGGAACTTCTCACTCTCTGCCAGAACTACCCGCCTTTCGGAAAGATCCTTCTAGGCATCTGTGATCTTGTGCAGGAGCGTGACGGCTCAAATCAGTTTGCCAGGTTGTACCGCGCTGTCGCGCTCGCCCAGCTCGGCGATTTTCCTCGCGCATCCGTAGCACTGGAAGACGCGCTGACAGCAGATCCGATTGATGTACTTTCGTACGGGCAAAGCGCGTTGGAGACGTTCTTCGCCTCAGCAGTGTGAGTTTCCGGCAAGGCTGCGTGAAGGTGGGTGATATCGGAAGCCGGAATCAGGATTATCGGCGCTGTGAGGGACGGCTCTTAGGCTTCGTGTACGTGGTGAGGATGGAGTCCATATCGTCGCCGACGCCGTAGCCGCACTTGTGGCTGATGCTGCGGACCCGATCCAGTCGGGCGATTAGTGCGTCGCGAGTGTCGGTCGGCAATGTGTTCGCGGTCGCCGCAGCCTGCTCAAACATTCGCACCAGCGCATTGAAGTAGCTTTCATCTTGATAGCCGAGGTCGCTCGCAAAACCGGATGCCTGCTCGCAATAGAAGACCATCAGCTCGGCTAGGCCGGCGGGGTCGCCGACGGCCTTCTTGTAATTGGAAATAGCTTGCTTTGCCTTCAGAACGGACGGAGCCTGCCTGCTGAAGGCGTCCGGCCAAAGCCAACGATCAATTGTTTCTTTGTAGGGACGAAGCAAATCCTCGCCCAAGCCGAAGCGGGCATGCAGAAACATTTGATTGTCCTTGTGGGCGCCGTAGAGATCCTGGATCAAGCCCAGCAAGGCTGGTCGATCAAAACTCGTGAGCTTAGCCTTGACATCGGTCCACCTCGGTTGTGATTTCGACTGACCTTGGTTCATATGGAATGCTCGCACGAACTCAGAACAGGCAACCCCGAGCCACCCAGTAATGCCAGTCGCCGATGGCTTCCGCGGTGGATTCGTCGGGATCGATGGCGGCCAGTTGGGAAAGAGGGACAGCCATCTTGCGACCTCGCCATTGGATCTGGACGAGCATGTCGTTCTCGCAGACTTCCTCCTTGGCGAGGCGACGCACTTCGACGGTCTCTCCTTTCCGCAGTGGAGAAGTCGCTTGGGAGCGGACGCAGCGGGCGGTGAAAGGAAACTTCAGTTTGCTTTCCAGATAGTAATACCAACTCATCGCTTGCTCTTCCGGCCGCGCATCGACGATCGCCTCGTTGTGGATGCGGTCTTCGCGGATCGGGTCTTTCTTGGGCTTCTTCACGGCTTCGGTTTTTTCACAGCTTGGCTGCCAGGATGCGGCGCACCGAGGTGCGGCCGATGCGCAACCGGCGGGCGATTTCTGCTTTGGGGACGCCGGCGCGATACAGCTTCCGAATCTCGGTGGCCTGCAGGCCCGCAGTCATCGGCCGGCCGAGTTGTTTACCGTTCTGCCGTGCGTGAGCCAAGCCAGCCCGAGTTCGTTCGCGCAGGATTTCCCTTTCGAACTCGGCGAAGATCGCCAATAGGCCGGCCATCGCGCGACCCGCCGGAGTTGTGAGATCGAGCGCTTCTGTCAGCGATACGAAACCGACACCGAGATGGTCCAGTTCCTGGAGTGTTGCGAGCAGGTCCGCCACCGACCGCCCCCAGCGATCGAGCCGCCACACCAGCACGACGTCGATCTCTCGGCGGCGCGCCGCTTTCATCAGTTGCTCGCGGGCGTGTCGCTCGATCGCTCCGGAGCCGACCTCCCGGATCTGCATAGTAAGAGTCCAGCCCCGCCGCGCAGCATACTCCCGCAGCGCGCGCGTCTGCATCGGGAGTGTCTGCTGATCATTGGTGGACACGCGGGCGTACAGACCGGCGCGCAACATTTTCGCCGGTCTTCGTGACTGGCCAAAAACGTTATCGGATTTCGCCCTTGGGAAGGCCCGTTTGGCGGCCATTTCAAAATGTCACCCAACCATGGCCGCAGACGATCCTTTTCGGCCAGAGCAGATCCATCATATTACGCGGCTGTGGGCGTCGCCAGCCGCACCAACGTCTCGCGGTAATTCCAAGGCATCCATTCCGAAGGCTTCTGTTTCAACTCCTCGGCATGCCTCTGCAACTCCGTGAGGTAGTCGAACGGATTGGCTCCGTTCAGCTCGCAGGTGTGGATCAGACTCATGAACAGATCGCCGACTCCGGCGCCGTTCAGCGTCTTGTAGAAGAGTGCATTCTTGCGGTTCAAGATGGCTTTCTTCAAGGCACGTTCCACGATGTTGTTATCGATCGGCGCGCCAGCTTGCCTGAGGAACAGCGTCAGCTTCAGCCAGTGATTCAGTAAATAGGAGATCGCTTTGCCCAGCCCGGAGTTCGGTTCTGTCTTGTGCTCCGCCAACTGCGCCTCCATCCACTCATGCAGCCCTTTCATCAACGGCCCGCTGCGCTCCTGATGGAAGCGCAGCCGTTGTTCCGCCGACATTGCCCGCTCTCGCGCTTGTGCGTCGTGATGATAAACGTCGCGCAGCGTCTCCAACACATAACGGCATTCTTCCGGAAAGTTGTCCGCCACCTCCACAACCTGCCGCCTTCCATGCGCGAGGCAGTTCGCCTGCAGGGGCTCGACGCCTGCCACCTTCGGAGAGTTGCGTGATAACGCATCGCTCATCTGAATCGGCGCCGGCAGTTCGCGTGCTCGCTGCTTCAGCACCTCGGCGAGGTTCTCACCCGCATGTTTCCATCCTGTGAAGAACAGAGCGACGGTCCAGGCGCCCACCATCGATACAATGCCGCTGGTGAACGTCCCCGTCCGCTTGTCGCCCGGCTCGCGTGCCAGGCGCAGAATCCGCATGCCGGTATCGTCGTTGTGCATCACGCTGCCCTGCGCCGCCTGGCGGATCAACTCTACCAGCACCGGCCAAAGCAGTTTCGCGGCGGCAGCCATCAGATCCCACTGCGTCGTCGCCGGCAGTGGCATCCCCAGATGTTCCTGCAGTCCTTCCAACCGATTGAATGGCACTCCGGTACCGTACTTCAACAGGGCGATCATCGCCACGGCGGTCTCATCGTACTTGTCTGCTCCCGCGCTTTCCGGCTCCTCAGCGGTGAAGACCTCCCCGCAGGCATTGCATCGCAGTCGCTCCATCTGGAATACCGTTGCTTCCAATGGCGCGTGTCCCACAAACCTCACCAGCGTGGCTGGCTCTTTCAGGCAATACACTTTTCCCCGGCGACACTCTGGGCAAAGATCGCCGGAATGGAGCGTGGCGTGTGCGACGGCAACTTTATTAGCACCGGTAAACGCCGCGGCCCCCTTGCGCCCATGACCGGCCGGCGCCGATTCGCCGGCCTCCGGTTTGCCTGTTGCATCCGGCAGAACGGCGCTGGTTTTCTCCGTATTCCGTTTTCGCACCAGTCTCTCTGCCATGGCATGGAGCGCCGTTTTGAGCTTCTGGCCTTCGGATTCGCTTAGCGGGGCGCGCGTGCTGCGATCGATAATCTGGTCCAGTTCGTCCAGGTTCACGTCGATCCGGCGCTTCATCGTCATATCCGGGTGAGGTGTTCACGGAAACGAGGTGTCAAGGGCAGGCCGAGAATTTCCTTGATCGGGCGGTTGGGCTTATTGGTCTGATCGTTCTTGCCGCGCCCGGTGGTGTGGCCGAGCAGGCGCCAGTTCGCCGCGCGGTAACAGGTCCCGCGAAAACGGCCGGGATCGATGAAAGTTTCCGCGAAGTAAATCGGGTGGCTGTACATCCGGTCCCAATCGTCTGAGAGGACCGCGGCCATACGGCCGAGAAGGTGCGATGCCAGATGCGGAACGCGTACCCAGGGCAGAATCAGAAACCGCGTGTTATAGGCGATGAAGCGGATGTTGCGCCGCCGCGCTTCCGCGCTCCAGCCGATGTAGCGGTCCCGGCTGCCCAGATGACGCGGCGCGGAACTCCACGCCAGGCACGCGATAGGACGGCCTTGCGCCCAGGCCAGATATTTCAAGTGCTCCCCGACTGGTTGTTCGTACTTTAAGTAATGATGCTGCTCCATCAGACTGTTGAACAGTGGCTCGTCGCCCGTTCGCCGCACCTGTTGCAGTTCGATTGGTTGGAGTTCCTTGAGTGCACTGGCGATCGGCGTCGTGTCGATCAGCATCGGCGCGGGGTGGGCACGCCGGACGAAGGGGTTGAGCGTTTGGAACCGGATGGGCGGTAATTCGATCTCGCCGGCCCGGTGTAGCATGAGCAACAAGCCGCGGCAGACCATATCGCGTAACGCGCCATTGGCCTGTTTCCACTGCCATGCTTCGCAGAGCTTCTCTGAAAGTCTGCGCCGGCTTGCTCCTGGATTTTCGGCAATCAACTGGCGAATCGAAGCGACATCGTCGGCTGTAACTACCCGCCCTCGATATCTCCACTCCGATGCCATCTGCCGTCAGTGTGGCAGAGTCGAAAACGGAACGCAAGTGTTTTTTGCAATTTCTAGGAGTTCACCGGCCGCCACGCCGGCGGGGCTTCCGCATCGGGATTGCCGGCAGCGAGCAGGAGCTGAGCCTGATGCGCTCGCAGCGTCCGTGCCGCTTCCGTCCCGGTTGGCCACCATTTGAAACGTCCCTTGGACAAGCGCTTGGTGGCCAGCCAGAACCCCTGGCCATCGTACTGCAAGACTCGGATGGCCGTGCCACGCCGCGTCCGGAAGATAAATAGGTAACCGGAAAATGGATCCGCGTTCAGCTTTTCCCGGCACAGCTGGGCGATGGCGTCGATACCCTTTCTTCCATCGATCGCCTCGACCGCAACCAGAATTCGTATCTGGGCAGCGATCTGAATCATCCTTCCATTTCCCGCCAAGCGCGCAGCAAACTTACCCAATCGGGCGGCGCCGACGCCTTCCACTGGATGTGCATTTTGTGGCCACTGGGACATTCGAAATCGATCGCATACTCCGCCAACGGTACGGCATGTGGCGCGGTCAGTTCGACAAATGTCGGCTTGCTTGCCTTGCGTCGGAGCGCGGGAACTCCGCCGAGCCGCCTCTTCAGTCCCATGTAGTCCAGCCGCAATGGGTGCGCGACGGGATGTATGCCATGCTGTCGGGCTAACTCGACCGCAGCCTGCCACAGTGGCTCTGGCAGCTTCGTCCGATGCGGCTGGGTGCTGCGAAATTGATCCAACTGGCGCTGCAATTGTACGATCGCCTCAGGGATCGGTGGTGTGCTCTTCCGGTTCACGATCAGGCGCCTCCGGCGCCTGACTGAACTTAACAGGACGGCCTACACGGCGTCACGCACGCTTACCGGAAACTCACTCAGCAGTGAAAGGCGGGCGCGTGCGCGATTGCATCGAACTGATCGATAAAAAAGAATGGAAGGATGCTTGGCGACCTTACTATGAGGCGTTACAAGCGGTCGTCAGCCGGCTCCGCCGAATATCTGAAGCGAGTCGCTGTGGAAATCCGAACTCCGGCGCTGCTGATTTTGCGCCGCATCGCGCCGGAGCTACGGGGCCTGCCGGAACGAGCCGTTTGAATGCGCGCCTACAGCCGGCAAATCAGCAATTCGCGCTCGTAAATCATTTCTGGCGGTAAATGATCGTGCAGCGTGATGAACAGCTCTTCGTGCGCCATCACTTCCGATTTCCAGGCCGCCCGGTCGAACGCCTGCAGCTCGTCGAACTGCTCTCTGGAGAAGTTCAGCCCTTTCCAGTCGATGTCATCATAACGTGGCATCCAGCCGATGGGAGTCTCACGCCCCAAAGCCCGTCCGCGCGTCCGGTCCACGATCCAGTTCAGCACGCGCATATTTTCGCTGAATCCCGGCCATAGGAACTTGCCGTCGGCATCCTTGCGGAACCAGTTGACATGGAAAATGCGCGGAGTCTCGCTCAACGACCGTTGCATCTTGATCCAGTGCCGGAAGTAATCGCCCATGTGATAGCCGCAGAATGGCAGCATGGCCATCGGATCGCGCCGAACTTTGCCCACGCCGCCGGTAGCCGCGGCGGTGGTTTCCGATCCCATGGTCGCGCCCGTGTAAACACCCGCGCTCCAGTTGAACGCCTGGTACACCAGCGGCATCGTCGTCGCGCGCCGGCCCCCGAAAATCAGCGCGCTGATCGGCACACCATTCGGATCTTCCCACGCCGGATCGATAGTAGGGCATTGCGATGCGGGCGCCGTGAAGCGCGAATTCGGATGCGCCGCCTTGGCTCCCGTCTCCTTTGCGATCTCCGGCGTCCACCGGTTGCCGCGCCAATCCGTGCACTCGGCCGGCGGCTGGTCCGTCATGCCTTCCCACCACACGCCGCCTTCCGGCGTGAGCGCCACGTTCGTGAAAATTGAGTTCCTGGCCAGCGTCGCCATCGCGTTGGGATTGGTCTTCACCGAAGTCCCCGGCGCCACGCCGAAGAATCCGGCTTCCGGATTGATCGCCCGCAGCCGCCCATTCTCATCCGGTTTGATCCACGCGATGTCGTCGCCCACCGTCCACACCTTCCAGCCATCGAACGCCTTGGGCGGCACCAGCATCGAGAAATTCGTTTTGCCGCAGGCGCTCGGAAACGCGGCCGCGACATAGGTCTTCTCGCCCTTCGGATCTTCCACGCCTAGGATCAGCATGTGCTCCGCCATCCAGCCTTCATCGCGCGCGATGTTCGATGCAATTCGCAGCGCGAAGCACTTCTTGCCCAGCAGCGCATTGCCGCCGTAGCCCGACCCAAACGACCAGATCTCGCGCGTCTCGGGGAAATGCACGATGTACTTTTCGTCGTTGCACGGCCAAGGCACATCGCGGTCGCCCGGCCCAAGCGGCATGCCCACGCTGTGCAGGCACGGAACCACGCGCTTCTCGTCCTTGTCGATTTCTTTGAATACCTCCAGCCCGATGCGCGCCATGATGCGCATATTCACTACCACGTACGGCGAATCGGTGAGCTGCACGCCGATCTGCGACATGGGCGATCCAATCGGCCCCATGCTAAACGCCAGCACGTACATCGTCCGCCCGCGCATGCATCCGCTGAACAGCCGCTTCAGCGTCTTGCGCATCTCAAACGGATTCACCCAGTTGTTCGTCGGCCCCGCGTTGTCTTTCGACAGCGAGCAGATGAACGTCCGGTCCTCCACGCGAGCCACATCGCTCGCATCCGAGCGCGCATAATAGCAGCCCGGCCAAAGTTCCTGGTTCAGCTTGATCAAAGTTCCGCTGCCCACCATCTGGGCGCAGAGCGCATCGTTTTCTTCCTGGGAGCCGTCCACCCAATGAATGCTGTCCGGCTTAGTAAGCTCGGCCATTTTCTCCACCCATCTGAGCAGATGCTTATTGCTGCTCAAGGCTTGGGAGGCGTCCCGAGCAATGTTCGTAGTAGCGGTGGTCATATCCCACTATTATGACGAACTTGCAACGAAATGTGCTTGCGCATTCAGCCCGAGATCGAAGAGTCGGCGCTTGCGGGCGAAGCGGCCCGTATCCGGGCAAATATCGGGCATCTCGACCGCTACCTCAGCCAGTCCCAGTCGGCTAAGGTGTAAAATCAAACGCGATGAAACATCTCCTGCTGGTCTTGATCCTGATTGGCGCAACTTCGGGCTACGCATCGGCCGCCGATTGCGATCGTGAATGTCTGCGCGGCTTTCTCACGCAATATCTGGACGCTTTGGTCGCGCATAATCCGAGCGCGCTGCCGCTTGGCAAAGAAGTGCGATTTACCGAAAACAGCGTCGAGATGCGCTTGGGCGACGGCCTTTGGAAAGACGCCTCGCGCATTCGGCCGTATCGTCAGGACGTGCTGGACACTCGGCAGGGTATCGCAGCGACGCAAGTGGTGGTGGAAGAAGCCGGTTCGCCCGCCCTGCTCGTCCTGCGCCTGAAAGTCGCTAAAAAGAAGATCACTGAAATCGAGACCATGGTCACCCGGAGCCAGAAAGAGGGCGCGCTCTTCAAAATCGACGCTCTGCAAACCGCCGACAAGAACATGGAGACCGCGCCGGAAAAATCCCAGCTTCCATCACGCGAGGATGCCATCCGAATCGCCAAGTTTTACCCCGCGGGTCTCAAAATCGGCAGCTTCGTGACCGTCGATGCTCCTTTCGCGTCGGACGCCTATCGCATCGAAAACGGCGTCATCACGGCCGGACCCGGGTGCTCGCGGCCCGGCTGCGAAAACATCAAAACACAGAAGATCATGGAGCATCCCTTCATCACCACGCGTGTCGCGGCGGTGGACGAACAACAGGGCATCGTGCTCCTCCGCATGAATTTCGGCCAAACCCACTCCTACGGCGCCGGCAACGCACTCATTGTATGGGAGGAGTTCAAAGTGTACGGCGGCCAGATCCACGCCGTGGAAGCGTTCATGAAAATCATGCCCGCCAGTACGGGCTCCGGCTGGGACCAGCCCTGATGGGCTTTGCCTGAGTCTAATTCGGACCCGGTCCGGGTGTGGGCGCCCCGCAATTCCGCGTACATTTCGGAGGAATTACGAATTTATCCTTGATCTTATCGCGGAAAGCCGGGTACATTGTCTCCGCTCCACCCATCGCCGCCTCTGGCGGGATGTGATAGATCTTGTCCATCTCATCGACGAACGGATTCTTGCCCGGAAGGTAATGCGGAACCCGGCCTTCTTCCACTCCTTCATAGCCCTCGATACATGGCGGTCCTGCAACGGCAACCGGCGTGGGGGTTAACATGTAGGACCGCGTCAGAATGTAGGGCTCGGTCAAAAAGACGGGATCTTCCATCACCAAAGCCAGCGTCAGCATGTCGCCGTGCCGGAAAAACGTGGTGGTAATGCTGGCCTGATCGCTGCTCGCGGCGCCGTTGCGGCGAATGTATCCGCTTTTCAGATGCGTGGTGTAGGCCGTCAGCACGTCGCCATTCCAGCTGCCGGTGGTGAAGCCGGTCTGGTTGTGCGGTGCATATTTGGATGGATGCGGGCGTCCGTCCATCCAGATGGTCATGGGCGCGCGAGTCTCCCACCCGCCGATCACCCAGGCGTTGATTTTTCCCGTCAGCGGATCGTTTTCGCTCCAGATCTTCAGGCTGAACGGGCCCGCCGCGATATGCCACTGCGTCTGAAACCAGCAGATCCGCTCCGGCTCCGAGATGATGGATTGCGAAAAAGCCAAGGCTTTGGCGCGGCCCGATGCGTTGAAAGGAAGGCCGGTCCAATCGTCGGGGTTCGGACCGGCGCCGCGCTCCAACAAGTCCTCGTGATTCTTGGAAGCCCACGATCCCGAAAGATCCACCTCCGCCAAGGCGGGGAAGCCGATGCACAACAAAATCGTCAAACCGAAGCTCAATCGATTACAGATCATGATAATTCCTTCAATTTCCTCTGCCTTACCATCGCGACGAACATTCCGAAGGCTTCCACCCGGAATCGTCGGCAAGCTTCTTGAACTGGGAGCTGATAATGAAAGGCTCTCGCAGATACATGGGATCGGTGACCACGATGGTCACTACCAACAGCACATCCCCGTTACGTTCGTGAACCATGTCATATTGTTCCGTCAGAGCGGCATTCGCGCTATACGGGACACCGTTCTTGCGCAGATACCCGGCCTTCAAATGAGTAGTTGTTACCTTCAGCGATCCATTCACGGCCTTGCGGCCTTCGCGTTGAAACTCCCATTCGGCCACCGAATCCCCTTGCAGCGAAGGCTCATCCTCGCCGGGCGCCTTCCAATTGCCGAAGTGAAAAATACGCGTCTGCTTGCCCGCGTCGGTGTCCATGCGTAGCGTATGATCGTCCTGCCAGGTGATGTGCAGGTGCTCGGGAACGCGCAGCAGCGCCGGCGCTCCATAGGACTTACATTGTTCCCCCGCCGCTTCATCCTTGGCGGAATCCCAGGCGTCTGCGATTTTCTCCGCCGCGCGCGTCATCGGAACACCCTGATAATCGCCCGGCGCGGGTGTCACCATGCGGTAGCGCCAGTCTTCGGTGACGATCGAAACCCAGTAGCCAGTCATGTCGATCGGCGCCGCTGCTTTCGGATCTGGGGGCGGACCGCCTCGCCCAAAACCTGGAGGCTGTGCCGCGAGCGGAAGCACCAGGAGCGGCAGTGCCGTGGCAATCGTGAGTCCCAATAATTTGTGTGAGTGTCGCATGCTTCCTATTTCTTGACCGTCAAGCCTTTGTAAATCGCTTCGATAAATGCATCGGTAGCGCCCGGGCGCGTGCCGTATTGCGTCTCATAAGGCTTGGCCGGAGACGCTGCTTTGATTTGGTCGAGCGTCATCCCGCGTTTGATCATGTCTTCCACCACGTCGCGGACCACCACCACCATGTCGCGGTAATCGACAACCTCCATCTGTTCGCAGAGGCGCCCGTGACCTGGAATCACGTAAGTCCCAACACCTTTGTAGATAAAAGGCGTGGGCGGGATGGCCAATTCAATCAACTTGTTCAGCGCGTCGATTTCTCCCTGGATGCTCCCGCCGTTCTCGGTATCGATCACCGGAAATTGCGTGGTGTCCATCACGTCACCGGCCACCACGACATCGGAGCCGCGGAAAAGTACGAAGCTGTCGGCATTGCTGTGGGCCGCCGCCTGGTACAACACTTCGATCCCTTCGTCATTCATGCGCAGCGTGTATCGCTTGGGGTAGAAAGCTTCGGTGGGCAGCGCGTCATCGGGGAAGGGGGACTTTTTGCCGGTGGGCGCGCTCATTCGTTGCAGGATGCTGTCGTGCGCCAGAATCGCCGCGGCGCCGCCGTTGGTCATTGCGTCGGCCAGCGCTGCATTGCCAAGCACGTTGGTGAAAATCGTTTTTCCGGCTTTGGCCAGCTTGGCGTTGCCGCCCACGAAATCCGCGTCCGCGTTGGTGTCGATGACGTAGCGGATCGGAAGCGGGGTTATCTTGTGGAGAGTCGCCAGAACTTCTTCGGATGCAGCCTCGGTTCCCGCGTTCACCAGCACCACGCCGTCTGAGCCGATCTGCACGCCGATGTTTCCGCCCGCGCCGGCGATCATGTAGAAGTTGGGGCGAACTTTCACTACAACGAGTTGGCCGGCTTCCGAGTCCGCGGCCTGGCTTGCTATCGCGCCGCAGGCTAGCAATGCACAGGCGATGGCCCAGCATGTGATCCCGTCCTTAACAATTAGCTTCATGGTTTTACTGCAATGCATGTTATCACTCCCGGCAGCCGGCGCTTGCATGCGATGCGCCGCGGCGTGCGAGGCCAGCCTCACGGAAGTGCATAGTATTTCAAAGACGAAAACCATCAGTCAAGGCGGCAAAGTAATCGCGACTTTTTGCCCGCGCAGAAATGGCGCGGTCCATGTATGCGTCTTTCAAGCTTTGCCATTAAGCTCCATAATGGATTGCGCAGCGTCCGGGCTTTCTGGATTATTTCTTGCTTCTCCAAATGGGGTTGTGACAATCTCTTGTTAATAAGCCAATGGCCCTCGGAAACCACGCGCGAGCGCGCTTTTTGGAAAATGACAAGGTGTGATCTGCATGCGAACCTTGAAACGGTTATTCACACGGCTTCTCATCTTCACCGCCAGGCGCGGCGGCAACGAACGGCTCGCGGCAGAGAGTGAATCGCAGATCGACCTCCCAGAAGTCCGCCACACGCGCCCGGCCTTCTCTGTAAAGGAGGCGGTTCAAGAAGGCTACCACGTCGAAAAGGGCTTGCTATTCCTAGGCAACGTGCTGCAGGATGTTCGTTACGCCTTTCGAGTGCTGCGGAAGTCCCCCGTGTTCACGGCCGTAGCCTTAGTCACTCTGATGCTGGGGATTGGAGCCAACGTCGTTGTCTTCGGCGTGCTGAATGCGGTCCTGCTGCATCCGCTGGATGTCCGCGACCCGCAGAGCCTGTATCAGATTCGCCATCAGCAGTGGATGACCGGCCGGCTGCTCACCACATCGTATCCCGCGTATGAGGATTTCGAGCGGCGCAACGTCACCTTCAGCGGAATGGCCGGGATTTATGGATATTCTCACGCCGCACTCAGCTGGGGTAGCGTGGTGAGGAATGTCTCGGGCGATGAAGTCACCGGCAATTATTTCGATCTGTTGGGCGTGCAGCCGCAAGTGGGAAGGTTCTTCGGCGCGGCGGACGAGCATGGCCCGGATTCCGCGCCGTATGTGGTATTGAGCGATGCTCTGTGGCGAAGCGCGTTTCAAGCGGATCCCGGCGTGGTCGGAACAACCGTGGAGCTCAACAAACATCCCTTCACGGTGGTTGGCGTGGCGCCGGCACGCTTCCACGGAACGGAGCAGTTTGTGTGGCCGGACTACTGGATGCCCATGGCGAACGAAGAGCAGGTGGAAGGGTCGGATCACCTGCACAGCCGGACATCCGTAGCTGCTACGGTGATCGGCCGGCTGAAGCCGGGCGTGACGCCGCGTCAGGCGGCAGAAAATCTGAATGCGATAGCAGCTCAATTGGCGAAGGAGTATCCGGAAACCGACGACGGACAGCCACTGCGGCTGATCCATCCGGGTCTTTACGGGGACGACGGTGAGGTTATTCGCGGATTTCTTTGGAGTGTGACGGTACTGGCGCTGCTGGTGCTAGCGGCGGCTTGCGCGAACCTGGCGACTCTGTTTGCGGCGCGCGCGTCGGATCGCAGCCGGGAACTGGCGCTGCGTGTCGCCCTTGGATCCAGCCGGCAGCGCCTGGTGAGGCAACTCCTGACTGAGGCGGTGTTGCTCTCGTCTCTAGGCGGAGCCGCGGCGCTGGTGAGCGCGGACCTGCTGTTGGGTGTGTTGAACCGGTCCCAGCCATTCCTTGGCCAGCTCACAGTCAACGTGGATGCGCGTGTGTACCTGGCAGGCCTGGCATTGACACTGGGAAGCGCGCTGTTGTTCGGGATGGTTCCGGCGTGGCGTACATCTCGGAGCAGTCCTTTGCAGATGATGAAGAGTGGACCGGCGGATGCGATGCATTTCGGCCGCTTTGCCGCGCGTGACGTTTTGTTGGGCGCGCAAATTGCAATCTGCACGTTGCTGGTAACGGCTTCGCTAGTGGCCGCGCGCGGCTTGGTGCGCGCTCTCGACGCTCCTCTGGGCTTTCAGCCGCGGGGCGCGATGCTGGCCGAAATGGATCTGAGCCAGGCGGGACAGGCCGGCGACGTGGCGATGCAGAAACAGAAAGCGATGATTGAGGCGGTGCGGAGCATCCCCGGTGTGACGGCCGCGGGTGCCGTCAATCGAACGCCCTTCACTGGCGGCCTGCATGGCCGGCCAATCTACCGGCCGGGGACGACAGAGTTCCAGCTAAAGAATTCCGTCCTGGCTCCGTACGTGTTTACAATGTCGCCGGGGTACCTGGAAGCTGCCGGCACTCGCCTGCTCAGCGGGCGTGATTTCTCGTGGCATGACAACCCGCGGACGCCGTATGTAGCGATCGTGAACGATACCTTCGCGCGCAAAATGTGGGGCGCAATGCCGGCGATCGGACAGCGGTTCATTCTGTGGGACAGGCTGACCGAAGTAGTGGGCGTGGCCGAGGACGGCAAATACCACGACCTGGAAGAGTCGCCGCAGCCTGTGCTGTATCTGCCGTTGTCGCAAAGCGAGCAGGGCGAAACAGTATTTGTGGTGCGGTCGCCTGCGGCACCGAATCAGGCGGCCGCGGCTCTTGAACGCACACTGAGCAGCATTGAGCCGAATGTGCCGATCACGCTGCAGAGCTGGCGAGACGCGCTGGGGGACGAGCTGTTCCCGGCACGCGCGGCCACCGTGGCGCTGGGCGTCATGGGCCTGCTAGCGGCGATGCTGGCGGTTACGGGCATCTTCGGCATGGCTGCCTACAGCGTGAGCCGGAGGAGGAAGGAGTTGGGCATCCGCGTGGCGCTGGGTGCACGCAAGACGCAAGTGATGAGCGCGGCGGTGGGCCTGCCCATGCTGCTGCTCGGCGTAGGATCGCTAGTGGGCCTGCTGTCGGGAATCCTTGCGAGCCGCCTGCTGGGCCAGATTGTGTATCAGGCCAATCCGCGGGATCCAATGGTGGTCGGCGGCGCGGTGCTGACGATGGCGCTGCTAGGCGTTGCAGCGGCCGCTGTTCCAGCAGCGCGAGCGCTGGCTGTCGATCCAGCGAAACTCATGCGGGAAGAGTGAGGCAGGTAGTGAGAGAACTTGGAAACGATGCTGGAATCGGTTTCGGTCAAGCAGTGTTCGCGACCGCGGCCGAATTCGGCGCGACCTCCACCCGTCGGCGGACCTGACTCAACAAATGTCGATGCGCATTTTTCGAATTCAACCACGCTGATCCACTTCCAGGGCGAAAGGCCGCGCGATGCGGTCGCTGGTTATCGCATCGACGCTTTTTGCCGGACCGGGCGGCCGCGGAGAAATCAATCGATCCTAAATCCGAAGGCCCATCGCGCGTGCCACGTTACTCCGCCGGCGTGAACGCAAGCAGCACGTTTCCCGGCATGGAGCTCGAAACGCCAACGTATCCGGACGGCACGAACAGCGTCCCACCGGCCACCACTGGCCCTGCCGCGCCGATGGATCCACCTTTTGCCGCCACGCCGTTCACGGTTGGAAACTCGCGCACCGTATCGAATTGCCAGACCACTTTTCCGTCGGATGCGGACAACGCCCGCAGCACACCGTCAAAGCCGCCCGAGAAGATGATGCCGGGGATTGCGGTCAGCGGACCCGTCTGCCCGGGATGCTTCGCGCGCCCTTCCGCCGGAGCGAGTGGTGTAAACCATGTTCGCTCGCCGTTGCGAATATCCACTGCCGCGATGCCCCCCTCGTCCAAACCGAAGTAAGCGTCCCGATTATCCGCCGCGCCGCCCCAGACGATTTTCCCGCCGAATTCCTTGGTGTTGTTCACCAGCGCCGTGCGCCATACGATCGCTCCATGCTTGTCAGGATCGTACGCCCAAACGTTACCGCTTTTTTGGCCTGCGATCAGCAGCGTGCGCCCGCCGGGAAGCTCACGCAGCATCGGCGGCGAGCCAAAGTCCTGATCGGGGCCAAAATCCTTGGGACAGTTTTCCAGCGGAGTGGGACGCATGCAGCCCACCACCCACGCATCGTTTTCCGTGCCTTGCACTGACCATAGAATCTTGCCCGAATCCATGTCGAGCGCCATCACCGCATCTGTGTTTTTCGGCGCAGGGGTGGTGTACGCATCGCCAGTGCCCACGTAGACGGCGTGGCGCTTCGGATCGATGGTGGGCGCGCTCCAGACGCCGCCGCCCGCCGGCGCCCAGCGGCTGACGCCATTGGAATTTTTCGAGACGATCTTCGGAACCTCGGAAATGATCCAGGTCTTCCAGATTTGTTTGCCAGTGGTTGCGTCTAACGCAACCACGCTGCCGCGAAAACTGCAGCACGGGTATGTGGGGCTGGAACTGGCTCCCTCTTCCGACGACGCGACCGGCACGTAGACGCGATTTTCGAAAACCTGTGGCGCTCCCGTGATGTGCGCGGTGGGATGTTCGTCCACGTGAACCTTCCACAGCAGCGTTCCGTTCTGGGCGTTCAGCGCGTAGACGTTGGCCTTCAGATCGCCGAAGTACGCAACCGGAGCTGGTTTGGCCGGCCTGACGGAGACCGCCGTGCGAACGCCGGCATCGGCTTGAAAAGTCCAATACAGGCAGCCCGTGTTCGCGTCCACGGAATAAACTGAGCCGGTATCGGCACTAAAGAAAACGCGCCCGCCGACGACCGACGGCTCGCCAAAAACCTGCTTGGCTCCGGCCAATCCGAAAGCCCATTTCAGCTTCAGATGCGGAACCTGCGCGGCCGTCATTTGCGCCGCTTGCGCCGTCTGGGAGCGCGCATTGGAAATGTCCGCGCCCCAGCCGTTCCACCCGGCGCCGTTCTGAACCGAAAATGCCGTGTTCCCATCGCATCGGCTGGAGGCCGTCTGGGCTGCCAAAGGAACCCAACCGGCGACTAAAAGGAGCGCAGGCGCCGCCACAAGTGAAAAACGCATGGGATCAGTCTATCGCGAAAAATCCCGAAAGACACTCTACTGCGCTGGCTTCAGCCGGAACACGATCGAAATCGTGGTCGTCACCTCCAGCCGCACCGCGTCTTCGGCCGCGACATCAGCCGTGGACCAACCCTATCAAGCCAATCAGCTAGCAAGCTTCCGCCACCAGCGCCGGCTGCGATGCCGGAAGTTCCACGCCTTCCCAGCGCGCCACCACCGCGGCCGCCATGCAATTGCCGAGCAGGTTCACCGACGTCCGCGCCATGTCCATCAGCGCGTCCGCGCCCAGCAGCAGAGCTACTCCCGAGAGCGGCAGGCCAAACGACGCCACCGTTCCCGCCAGGATCACCAGCGCCGCGCGCGGCACCGCGGCCACTCCTTTACTCGTCAGCATCAGCGTCAGCATCATCAGCAGTTGCTGCCCGAGCGCCATGTGAACGCCCGCGGCTTGCGCCACGAAAAGCGAAGCCATCGAGAGATACAGCGCGCTGCCGTCCAGGTTGAAACTGTAGCCGGTGGGCAACACGAACGCGACAATATGTCCGGGCACGCCCATCAGTTCCATGTTTTCGAGCGCCACCGGCAGCGCGGCTTCACTCGACGCAGTGGAAAACGCCAGGATCAACGGCTCGCGAACCGCGCGAATAAAAGGCCCCAGCGGAATTCGAGCGATCATCGCCACCGCGCCCAGCACCACAAAGATAAAGATCGCGAGCGTTCCGTACAGTGTCAGAATCAGCTTGCCCAGCCCGAGCAGCACGCCCAGGCCCTTGCTGCCGATGGTGCTCGCCATAGCCGCGCCAACCCCGATAGGCGCGAGATACATCACGTATTTCGTGTAGCGGAACATCACCTCGGACAACGATTTGCAAAACGTCACCACCGGACCCGCTTTGGAGCCGATGGCCGCGCAGGCCGCGCCAAATAAAAACGAAAACACGACAATTTGTAGTACATCTCCTTTGGCCATGGCGTCGATCACGCTGGCCGGAAACGTATGCTCCAGCGTCCCCGATAGCGTAGGCCCCGCCGTGGACACCCCCAATTCTCCGGCGGACCGTTCCAGAGTCATTCCTTCGCCCGGCCGCACCAGGTTAACGGCGCCCAAGCCCAGCGCCAGCGCAATGGTGGTGAGAACTTCAAAATATAGGATCGCTTTGATTCCGATCCGCCCCATGGCCTTGACGCTCCCTGTGCCCGCGATGCCATAAACCAAAGTGCCGAAGATCAACGGCGCGATTATGGATTTGATCAGGCGCAGGAAAACATTGGCCAGCGCCGCCATCCACGCCGCTTTTCCCACGTTCGGAAAGGCCGCGCCCAGCACGACACCCAACAGCATGGCGATGAAGATCCAGGCCGTCAGCGAAAGCCTTTTCACCGCTCTCCCCACTTCAACTTTTGCCGCAGCACATCGAAGAAAAACATATTCGGGGGCCGGATCAGATACACCTGGTGATTGGAGCTCTGGCACACCACGCGATCGTTTTCGATGAGCGGCTCGCCCACCTGCCCGTCAATGGTAAG
The DNA here is from genome assembly GCA_963776805.1 of Bryobacterales bacterium. Classification (GTDB taxonomy): domain Bacteria; phylum Acidobacteriota; class Terriglobia; order Bryobacterales; family Bryobacteraceae; genus Palsa-89. The sequence goes on along the minus strand of CAVZOD010000023.1, from coordinate 263,046 downwards.
AAACGCCTCCTGGCGCGGGGCCTTGCTCACGACCTCGATCACACTGGTGTCGGGAACCAGCACGGGCCGGTTGGTCAGCATATGCGGGCATACCGGTGTGATGCAGATGGCTGACACCGCTGGAAACAGGATGGGCCCGCCCGCCGACAACGAATACGCAGTGGAGCCCGTGGGCGTCGCGATGATGAGACCGTCGGCTTTGAACGTGCTGACGTACTGGCCATCCACGTAAGTCTCCAGGTCGATCATGCGCGCGATTTGCGTCTTGCCCACCACGATGTCGTTCAGCGCTTCGTAAGATGCGACAGTCTTGCCCTCGCGCAGCACTTCGCCATGCAGCATGCGCCTGGGAACCACGCGCGGCGTGCCGCTCAGCGTGTTTTCCAACTCGGGATAAAGCTGGTCCAGAGTAATAGCGGTGAGGAAACCCAGCCCGCCCAGGTTTACCGGAAGGATCGGGATCTCACGCCCCGCCACCGCTCGCGCCGCGGCCAGCAGCGTGCCGTCGCCGCCCAACACGATTACCAACTGCGCACCTTCGGGAATCTCTTCCCGCGGCAGCCAGTCGGTGCTTCCCAGATAGCGCGCGGATTCATAGTCCAGCCGCGTTTCCACTCCTCGCTCTTTCCACCACGCGACTAAGTCCGACAAGATGGTCGACGCATGCGGGATGCCGGGCTTCGAGATTACGCCGACGGCCTTAATGTCTGGCATGGAGGAGGAACTCCCGGTTTCCTTCCGCGCCCAGGATCGGGGAGGGAATGATTTGAGTCTGAAAGCCCAGCTCCCGTACGGCTTTCTCTACTCGTTCACACGCCTGTCGGTGCAATTGAGCGTCGCGAATAATTCCTCCTTTACCCACCTGGTCCCGATCCAACTCGAATTGCGGCTTTACCAGAATAACCATTTCGGCGTCTTCGGCCAGCAAGCCGGCCAGCGCCGGTAAGATCATTGTGATGGAGATGAAACTGACATCGCAAACGGCTAGGGCGATCGGCTCCCGAATTTGCTCGCGAGTGAGGTAGCGCGCGTTCACTTGTTCCTGGACGATCACCCGCGGGTCGTTGCGCAGTTTCCAGTCGAGTTGCCCCGTGCCCACATCGATAGCGTAAACGCGCGCCGCGCCGCGCTGCAGCAGGCAATCGGTGAACCCGCCCGTAGAGGAGCCCACGTCCAGGCAGATTTTGCCCGCCACGTCGATGGCGAAATGATCGAGCGCGGCTTCCAGCTTCAATCCGCCGCGGCCGACGTAACGGGGTTGCGCCAGCAGTTCGATTTTGGCGGCGGTGTCGACGTTCGCGCCGGCTTTATCGGCTTTCTGCCCGTTCACAAGCACCTGCCCGGCCAGAATCAGCGCGCGTGCTTTCTCGCGCGAATCTGCCAGCCCGCGCTCTACCACCAGAACGTCCAGCCGGCTGCGGTTAGGCACGCCGGTGCACGATGAAATCGGCCAGTTCGCGCAGGCGCTTGGCGCGCTCGTCGAACGGACGCAGGGCCAGATGCGCGGCCAGCCGTTCTTCCTCCGCCATCTCGCGCGACCGCTGCAGGCCGTACACCGCCGGAAATGTGATCTTGTGCTGCTGCGCGTCCTTGCCCGCCGTTTTCCCCAGCGCTTCTGACGACTGTTCCACGTCCAGCACATCGTCGACAATTTGAAACGCCAGGCCGACATGTTCGCCATAACATGACAACGCGTGCAATTGCTCGTCATCGTCGCCGCTAGCTCCCGCATAGATGCCGCCCATGCGCAGGCTGGCCCGCAGCAGCGCGCCGGTCTTCGCACGATGAATAGTTTCGAGCAGCGCGGCGTCGGGATGCCGGCCCTCGCCTTCCAGATCGCACACCTGTCCGCCAATCATCCCGCCTACCGTACCCGCGGCCGTGGACAACTCCGCGATGAGCGCGGCTTTGCGATCGGCCGGGCATTCCATCTGCGCCAGCACCTGAAACGCCAGGGTGAGCAATGCATCGCCCGCCAGAATCGCCATCGCGTCGCCGAATACTTTGTGGCAGGTGGGTACCCCGCGCCGCAGGTTGTCGTTATCGAGCGCGGGCAGATCATCGTGAATCAGGGAATAGGTGTGGATCAACTCCAGCGTGCAGGCGCATGACTCAATGCCCACCGGCGAGTCCGATACTGCTTCCGCAGCCGCCATGCACAGGATCGGGCGAACGCGTTTGCCGCCCGCGAACAGGCTATAGCGCATCGCTTTGTGGATGGATTCGGGCAGCGTGGACGCGGATGGCACCCAGCGCTGCAATGCTTCATCCACGCGGGCCTGCTGCCGCGCTACATATTCGGCCAGCGTCATGCTTTGTCCGGACGGAAAGGTTCAGCCTGGACTTTGTCGCCTTTGCGGATCAGCATTTCGATGCGTGTCTCGGCCTCTTCCAATTGCTTGCGGCAACTCTCGCTCAACTGCATTCCTTTTTCAAATAACTCCAGCGCGCGCTCCAGCGGCAGCTCGCCGCTCTCCATCTCCTTGACGATCAGTTCGAGTTGCTGGAGTCCAGTCTCGAAACTGGCCGCTGGCTTGTCTTCGGGCATTCCCTCATTCTAGCGACCCGGCAAAGGGCGCGGCACCTTTATGTCAGGAAGCCACTAAACCGCCGCGATCTGTCCGCGGTGGAAGAGGCATTCGACGTGGCCAGGTTTGAATTAGTTTCCGGGGCGGGCGTCGGTCACGCGCCAATTTGTGTTGTGAAGTGACTCCCGCACAGGCACCCGCGCTCTGCTCAAATGACGCGCTTTATTGCTGGCGGAGAGCTTCAGCGGGTGGCACGGCAATGGCGTGGCGGGCGGGCAACAGGCAGGCGAGAAGTGCGCTGAGAACAAGGAGCGCGGCGGCCGCGAACAGAGTGCCTGCGGCAAAGGTGCTTTGCATCCAGTGGGCGAGGACGGCGCCAAGAAAGCTGTCAAAGGCAAGACCGATGACAATGCCCGTAGCCGCGCTGACAAGCGCGACGCGCGTGGCGATCCACAGGACGTGCGCGCGCGGTGCGCCGAGCGCCAGGCGAACACCCAACTCCGTAGTGCGCTGCGCGACGGTGTAGGCAACGACGCTGAAGATTCCGGCCAGCGCGAGCGCAAGCGCCATGGCAGAGAAGACGCCAAACAATATGGAGAAGAGCCGCTGGCGGCTGTACTGTGCGTCGCGCTCGATGGCTTCGTTGAGGGTGAAGGTGCCGTTGAAGCCGCCGTTAGAGATCTGCTGGTCGGAAGCGACGGATGCGATGGCGGCGCGGATGGAGTGCAGGTAGGTGAGCGGATCGCGCTGGGTGCGGACAAGGAACTGCATGTAGGGCAGCATCATGGCAGTGTATGGAAGGTAGATGGCGGGGACGACGGGGCGGTCGAGGCCGTCGTTGCGCACATCGCCGGCGACGCCGATGATCTGACGCCAGGCGGTGCTTTGCGCAGAGGCGACGGCGAAGCGATTCTTTGTGAGAACGGGAATGCGCAGCTGCCGGCTCAAGGCGTTGGACGAGGAGAGATAGCGCTCCGCGAAAGCGTGATTGACTACCGCGATGAAGTCTCCGCGGGTGTTCTCATCCGTATTCCAAACGCGACCCTGAAGCACAGGGATGCGGAGCGCGGTGAAATATCGCTGGCCGACCAGCATCACACGGGCCTGCGGCTGCTCGCGATCGCGAGTTCCGTCGATGTCGAAGGGGACCTCAGCGCCACTATAGGGTGGCGTGGCATCGGAGCCGGCAGCGACAGTGGAGATACCGGGGAGCGAGGCGATCTTATCCCGGATCTGCTCGATGTAAGCGGTGCGCCCTTCGCGCGACTGAATGCCCCTCCACTTGCCTCCGTCTTGGACGTGCAGCTGGATGCCGATCTTCAAGACATTTGCGGAATCGTAGCCAAGCGGTATGTGCATGAGCTGGAGAAAGCTGCGGATCGCGGTGCCCGCAGTGGCCATGAGAAGAAGCGTGAGAGCGACTTGCGCAGTGATCAGAACGCTCCAGCGATGCTTTGCGGGAGCAGCGACAACGCCCCTGCGGGGAAGCATACGCGCGAAATCGTGACGCGAAAAACGCAATGCGGGCACAAGACCGGAGAGGATACCGCAGAGCAGCGCTAGCGCGACCGAGAACGCCAGGATGGGAGCGTCGATGCGGATGACGGATTCGGCTGGAAAGGAATCCGGAGAAAGCAACAACGGAAGCTTCGCAAGCCAGTAAGACGCAGCACCGCCCAGGACGACGCCGGTGAAGGAGATGACCATGGCCTCGACCAGCAACTGGCGGACAACGCGCCAGCGACCGGCGCCGATCGCACAGCGAATGGCGAACTCATGCTGGCGCATGCGGCCACGGGCCAGCAGAAGGATGGAGCAGTTGGCGCAGCCGATGGTTAGCAAGAGCACAACGCCCGCAAGAAGAAGCGTCAGCGTGCGGCCAGTTTGCTGCCGAAAAGGCACGATGATGGGCTGCAGCGCGAGATGCCAGTGATCGGGAAAGCGCTCGGGATGCTGTTTCGCAAACTGGCGCACGATCGGCTCGATCGCAGCGTTGGCGGCGGCAATTGTGACACGGGGCCGGAGCTTGATCCAAGGTATGTTCCAGTAGGGAACGGTGGCAACACCCTGCATTAGACTTGCTGGCAGGTAGACATCGCCGACGCCGGTGGTGTCATTGAATGCGAAGCTGCGCGGCATGACCCCGATGATGCTGTAGGGGGCGTGATTGATTTCCAGCGTCTGCCCGATGATTTGGGGATCGCCGCCGAAGTGGCGCTGCCAGAAGCGATAGTTGAGAACAACCACGGAGTGGCCGCCGTTCTCTGCATCGGATGGCTCGATGTTGCGGCCGAGAAGCGCGTGCACACCAAAGAAAGTCCCGGCATTCTCTGTGAGGTAGATGCCCCAGATGTCTTCCGGCAGTGCGCCACCGGTGATTTCCATGTGCGCGTTGTTGAAGCCCAGCGGCGAATCAACCGGCGCTGCTAGGCGCAGGTCATCAAACTGTGCCTGGTTCAGGGGAAACCAGCGAGGCTGGTCAGGATGTTGTGTATCGATGATGACGGGGTTCACGATGCGGTCTGCGCCGGCGTAGGGAAACGGGTGCAGCAGGACGGCATAGATCACCGAGAACATCGCCGTGGTGGCGCCAATGCCGAGCGCGAGAGAGAACACAGCCACGGCAGCGAAGCCGGGATTACGGCCCAGGCCGCGGAGGCCGTAGCGGATGTCTCCGCCTAACTCATCGAAGAGGCGAAGGCCGATGGCGTCGCGGTAAGTTTCGTTCTGGGCGGCGGGCTGACCGAGGTCGATGCGGGCTTTGCGTCGGGCTTCTTCTTCGGGGAGGCCCTGGCGGATTAAATCTTCCTCGTAGGCGTCGAGAGTAGTACGAAACTCTTCTTCGACGTCGCTATGGCTGCGCGGCACGATGGAGCACCAGAGCTGGCGAATTACGGCGAAGAGACTCATATTTCGTCCGCCTTTTTGCCGAGAATGGCGGCGACCACGGCGGCCATGTCGGTCCACTTAGCGGCCTCGGCCTTGAGCTGGCGCGTGCCGGCAGCGGTGAGCGAGTAAAAGCGGGCACGGCGATTGTTCTCCGACTCCCCCCATTCGCCTTTGACCCAACCCCGGCGCTCAAGACGATAGATGGCGGTGTAGAAGGACCCCTGTAGGATTTCGAGGCGCTCGCCGGAGATCTGCTGGATGCGCAGCAGGATGCCGTAGCCGTGCAGCGGACCGAGCGAGATCGCCTTGAGGATGAGCATCTCGAGCGCGCCCTGCGGGAGTTCAACCGGTTTCGTCAAAGGCTTTCTCCTATCTGGAAAAGGAGTATACAGCGCTCTCTCCTTTCCCGTCAAGGAGACTGGGCGACCCGAGATCCACTACTCGCAGACCCTCGCCCCCCTACGCACCACCAGCTTTCACTCAGACGCAGGCGTAGCTTCCCTTTACTGCCACCGCCTCCGTGGGCCCGTCGGTCTGGTCAAGCTCGCGCCAGTTTGATCTGGTTTGGGGGCTCGGTTTTATCAGGAAAGCAACTGAGCCGCCCCGCTACCAGCTATTAACGAGGAGAGAGAGTTCGCGCCTCGGGATTGACGGCTCGCCGGTGCACACCCAACTTACTTCAAGCGCTTCGCCGTGCCTCCACCCGGACGGGAAGCTTCCAGTTCGGCCGAACGAAGTGACACGTGTAGCCGTCCGGATAACGTTCCAGATAATCCTGATGTTCCGGCTCGGCCTCCCAGAACGGACCGGCCGGCGCTACTTCTGTCACCACCTTGCCCGGCCACAGCCCTGACGCATTCACGTCGGCGATCGTGTCGTAAGCAATGTCTCGCTGCTCGTCGGTGGTGTAAAAGATGGCCGACCGGTAGCTGGCTCCCCGATCGTTGCCCTGGCGATTCACCGTGGTCGGATCGTGAATCTGAAAGAAGAATTCCAGGAGTTTTCGATAACTGATCTTCTCGGGATCGAAAACAATCTCGATCGCTTCGGCATGGCTGCCATGATTCCGATAGGTGGCGTTGGGAACATCGCCGCCCGTGTAGCCCACGCGCGTGGAAATCACGCCGGGATAGCGGCGCAGCAAATCCTGCATGCCCCAGAAGCAGCCGCCGGCCAGGATCGCGCGTTCGGTTGATGTGTCCATTCTTGTGCTCCTATTACTCAGTATCAAACAGTTTGCCACCGCCGCGATTCAGGCGATCTTTCAACTGCGGCACCAGGGTGCGCAGAAACGTCTCACGATGTCGGGCCCATCGTCCGGGGTAGGGAAGCTCGATCATCGGACCCTCCCATCCGGCAGATTCGGCCGCTCGGCGCACGTTGCTTCGGATGGATCGTAATAAGATCACGATGGCGCTGGGTTGGAGCAGGCTGATTCTCCGGCTCAAAAGTGCCTCGCTCGCGAGACAGGCCGCGCGCCGAGATCGCGCATCGAGTTGATCCACCGGTGTGGCGCACGCGTCGATCAGGTAGCAGCCTGCATTCTGAAAACTATCCAGGAATCCTTCGTCTGTCACTGAGGGATCGAGCGAGCAGAAGGCGTCCCGGATCGCGCGATACAATCCGGAATCCCGCTGGTAAAAGAAGCGGCCGGAAGCGGGCGGGGCCTCTCCGATGAACAGTAGCCGGACCTTGGCCGGCCGGTACCGTCGCCGCAGGCGTTCACGGCCAGTTTCCATTGTTCTCGGTTATCCGTGAATCAGCACCGTCGACCGGCTGATCTCAGCGATCGACCGCGCGCCGCATTGCCGCATGGTGAGATCGAACTCGCGGTTCAGAATGTCGATCACCTTTTCCACTCCGGCCTGGCCGAACGCCGACAGGCCCCAAATGTACGGACGCCCGATGCCCACCGCCTTGGCGCCGAACGCCAGCGCTTTGTAAACGTCCGTGCCGCGGCGAATCCCGCCGTCCACCAGCACGGGAATGCGGCCCCCCACGCCGTCCAACACCTCCGGCAAACACTCGATGGTGGCGCGATAAGTTTCCGTGGCGCGCCCGCCGTGATTGGAAACCAGAATGCCATCCACGCCATGCTCCACGCACAAGCGCGCATCCTCGCGCGTCTCGATGCCTTTCAGGATCAGCTTCATCCGCGTCGCTTTTTTCAAGCGATCGACATTATCCCAAGTGAACGCCGGCGAGTTGATGGTGACGCCTTTCATGTCCAGACCGTCGAACATCGGGCGGCTTTGCGTGATGGAACCGAAGGGCTCGCCATGGCAATCGGCGCACTGCCGGCTGTCGATGCGGCGGTAGCGCGATGCCGTCTCCGTGTTTCGGCCGGCCAGCAGATCGATGGTCCACGCCAGCACCGGGCATCCGGCATCCTCGGCCCGCTTGACGATCCTTTCCGTGAATCCCCAATTCGAAACCGCGTAGAGCTGATACCAAACCGGTCCGCCGCGCGCCTTGATTACATCTTCCACGCTGTGCGAAGTGACGGTCGAAAGAACCTGCAAGGTCTTCTTGGTCTGCGCGGCGCGCGCCACGCCGATCTCGCCATCGGCATGAAACATGCCCTGTGCGCCTACCGGACAGAGAAAGATGGGGCTGTCCCAAGTGGTTCCGAACAGTTCCACGCTGGTAGAGATCTTGCTCACGTCCACCAGCTTGCGCGGCCGCAGCTCAATGTGGCGATAAGCTTCATGATTGATATCGCGCGTCAGATTGTCGTCCACGCCCGATGCCATGTACCCCCAGTGTGCGGGCGGCAGCGCTTTGCGGGCCGCCGCTTCGAAGTCCATCACATCCAGCGCGTCTTTTGGACTCGCGAGTATCTCATCCAGCGTGTGCGTTTGCCAGGCGCGGGCGGGCAGGGAAGCAAACAGCGGGCTGGCTGCTAGAAACCTCAGAAAAGCGCGCCGGTTCCTAAACTGCCGCTCGCTGGACGCCGATGGAAGAGTCGAAATCATGACTGCTCATTTTATTACGTTCCGTGTAACCATAGGGCGTCGCACTCGTCCTACATACAATGCGATGCGGGGATTCTAACTGGAGGGTGATTGAAGTTTTGCCTTAAACACGCCCAGCGCGCGAATGTCGCGGTACTCCTCACCATTTCATCTTTCACTGTCAGGTTCGTTGCTGCACAAGCTCCCGCCGCGCCGCCGTCTTCTTCTCAACCGTCCTCTTCTGAACCGGCTTCCTCAGAACCCTCGGTCGCCATTCCAGGCTTCGATGAGCCCGTTGACGACCGTATTTTTGGCGTCATCCCGAACTACCTGACGGTTGAGGATCCGCTAAAAAACGTCGCTCCGCTGAGCGTGAAAGAGAAGTTCGCCCTGTTTGCCAAGGAGACCGTGGATCCGTTCACCTTCGCCGCATCGGCCGCGGGAGCCGCATTATCACAAATTGATAACGACAATCCGAAGTATGGGCATGGCGCCGGTCCTTATGCTGAGCGCTTCGGAGCGGCCATGGCCGACGTTACCACGCAGAACTTCTTTCAGGATGCTGTGCTCGCGTCCCTGCTGCATGAGGATCCGCGCTACTTTCGCCGGGGTTCCGAATACGGTATGTGGAATCGTGTGGGCTACGCGCTGAGCCGCGTGGTGATCACGCGAACCGACAAAGGGACGAACAGATTCAATTTTTCAGGCATGCTCGGCATGGGCCTGGGCATCGGGCTGTCCAATGCGTATTATCCCGACAGCAGCGTCAACGGAGAAGAGGTGGCCACACGTTTTGGAACCAGCCTGCTGTCCAACGCGCTGGGCAACCTTCTGCCCGAATTCTGGCCGGATTTTCGTCAGAAATTCCTTCGCCGCAAGTCTCGGCCTCCCACTCCGCCGTCCCCCCCGCCCGGAGGCTAAAATAGGGCATGGCTGTCCCGCCGATTCCGCCGCCACTTGCGCAGCTCGGCCGCCAGCCCTTTTCGTTTTATCCCGCCATCCTCAACGCCGGTCACAACGAGTGGGTTTATCGCGACGCCACTTGGTCCGACGTCCTGGTGCGCAACACCAAAACCAACGAAGAAGTTTCCGTGCCCCGGCGCTACCTGGGTGAGATTTCGTTCGTGGATGCGCCGGTCATGATCGTGGGCCTTTTGGCCGAGGTTGAATATCGCGCGGGCGCGGTCTGGCCTGCCGAGCGCCGTGTGATCGAGATGCCGCGCGCCGTCAATGATGCGCCCCGGCCCCGGATGTCGCAGTCCCCGGCGGTGCGCGCCCCGGTGGTCGGCATTCGATTGGAAAACGACCGAAGTTCGCGCGTTGGAAAAGTGATCGTCGGCGGGGTGGCCCTGGGTGTCGCCGGCTGCGTACTGGCCATCAGCCTGTTCCGTGGCGGCATAATCGCGACGCGTGCCTTCTACGGTCCCGTGGTTCAGGTGGATTTGCCGCTGGCGCCCGAGGATGATTACGCAGCCGTTGTACACACGCTGGGCGAGCCCGCATCCGAACGCTGGCGTCCCGCAACGGGGGGGAACATGAGCGATCGATACGAAGTCCTCGCTTATCCCAAGCGCCGGTTGTACGTAATTTTGATGGGCCCCGATCGGAGTGCCGCGCGATATATCGGAGCCATGGACTGGAATTGGCGACCCGCCCACGCCGTCGACCTGGCCGGCCGAGGCTCCAGCTATCCCATTCTGCGACGCCTGCCGAGATTCTGACGGGCACGGCTCCGACAGCCCGGCTGATACAATCCTCACCATGAAGAAGATTGCAGGGCGCATTGTTTGGGCCCTGATATCGCTGGCGGCAGCTTTCTTCCTGGCGGCCATTGCCGTCGATCGCGGCGAGCCGGTGAACAGCTTCTGGATCGTTCTCGCCGCCGCGTGCACTTATCTGGTAGGCTTTCGCTTCTACGCACGATTCATCGCCGCCAAGGTGATGGCCTTGGACGATCTGCGCGCCACTCCCGCCGAGCGCCTGCGCGATGGCCATGATTATGAGCCCACCAATAAGTGGATCCTCTTTGGCCATCACTTCGCAGCGATCGCCGGACCCGGTCCGCTGGTGGGTCCGACGCTCGCCGCGCAGTTCGGTTATTTGCCGAGCGTCTACTGGATCATCATCGGCGCGGTGCTGGGCGGTGCGGTACAGGACTTCGTAATTTTGTTTTGCTCCATGCGGCGCGACGGCAAAACGCTCGGCCAGATGGCGCGCGACGAAATCGGGAAAACCGGCGGATTCACGGCGCTTCTCACTGTGCTCTTCATCATGATCATCCTCCTGGCAGTGGTGGCGCTGGTGGTAGTGAATGCGCTAAAGGGCAGCCCCTGGGGGACGTTCACCATCGCGGCCACTATGCCGATCGCGCTGTTCATGGGTCTTTATCTGCGCTACTGGCGGCCCGGTAAAGTGCTGGAGTGCTCAACCGTAGGAATCGTACTGGTGATCGCGAGCATTTTCGGCGGACGGGCCGTGGCCAACTCGCCCGTGCTCGCGCCCTGGTTCACCCTTTCGGCCACGTCGCTCGCCATCGCGGTGATCGTCTACGGATTCTTTTCCAGCGTGCTGCCGGTGTGGCTGTTCCTTGCCCCGCGCGATTATTTGAGCACGTTCATAAAATTGGGCGTGGTGGCCATGCTGGCGGTCGGCATCCTGCTGGTGCATCCCACGCTGCAACTCCCGGCCTTCACGCGCTTCGTCGACGGCACCGGTCCCATCTTCGCCGGCAAGGTGTTTCCCTTCGTCTTCATCACCATCGCCTGCGGCGCCGTATCGGGATTTCACGCGCTGATCTCCTCGGGCACCACTCCGAAAATGATCGCGCGCGAATGGAATGCGTGGCCGGTGGGCTACGGGTCCATGCTGCTCGAAGGCTTCGTCGCCATCATGGCTTTGATCGCCGCGTGCTCCTTGCAGCCCGGCGTTTTCTTCGCTGTGAATTCGCCGCCGGGCGTGGTGGGAACAACTCCGGCGGCCGCCGTCTCCACCATTTCAAGCTGGGGCTATCCTGTCTCAGTCACCGACATGAGTACGCTCGCCGCCAGCGCGGGCGAGAAGACGCTGTTCTATCGCACCGGGGGCGCGCCGTCGCTCGCGCTCGGAATGGCGCATATCTTTTCCAGCACCGGTGGCGGCAGCGCCTTCCTCGGCTTCTGGTATCACTTCGCGATCATGTTCGAAGCGCTGTTCATCCTGACCATCATAGCGGCTGGAACGCGCGTGGGACGCTTCATGCTGCAGGATCTGCTGGGGCAGGCCTTTCCGTCGCTGAAGCGCTCTAATTGGATGCCGGGCGTGTTTGCAACCAGCGGCGTGGTGGTGCTGGCGTGGGGATATTTTCTGTATCAGGGCGTGCGCGATCCGCTGGGCGGCATCAATTCGCTATGGCCGCTTTTTGGGATCGCCAATCAATTGCTGGCCGCGATTGCGCTGTGCGTGGGCACCACCATCTTTATCAAGATGCATCGCGCGCGCTACATGTGGATCACTGCCGTGCCTCTATCGTGGCTGGTGGTGGTAACGTTCACCGCCGGTTATCAGAAGATCTTTTCCAGTCAGCCGCGCTTAGGATTTCTGTCGGATGCCAGCCATTTGCAAAGCGCGATAGACACCGGCACCATCGCCGCCGGGAAAATCGGCGAAGCGCAAGGCCAAATCTTCAACGATCGTTTGGACGCCCTGGTGTGCGGGATGTTTCTGATCATGGTGGCCCTCATACTCGTCGATTCCATCCGTGTTTGGTGGCGTATCTTAAGCGGGCCGAGCGAAGTCAAAGTCGACGAGACCCCGTTTGTTTTATCCGAGCTTCAGACGGAGGAATTATGAAAGCCTTCCTGCGCGGCTTGATGACGCTCCTGCGCGAGATCGCGGACGAAAACGCGTACGAGCGGCATTTGCGAGCTCATAACCTCGCGCACTCCCCGGCCGAATGGCGCCGCTTTTCCGACGAAAGGCTAGCCCGCAAGTTTGCCCAAGGCAAATGCTGCTAGGGCTCTACCCTACTCGCCCCCTGTCTGGCCTCGCGGATCCAGCAACTGGTTGAGACGCTCCTCCGAAATCCCGCTCTTCTCCCGAGCGACTTCGCGAACCGTCCGCCCGCTCCGATAAGCCTCCTTCGCAATTTCCGCGGCCTTTTCATAACCGATCACCGGCGCAAGCACCGTACACATCGCGAGCGATTGTTCAACAAATCCCGACGCCCGTTCGACCTCCGCTTGCACGCCTTCCATCGCCCGCCGGCTGAAATTGCGCGACCCGGCGGCCAGCAATGCAATGGATTCCAGCAAATCGTAAGCCATCACCGGCATCATGACGTTCAGCTCGAAATTGCCCGCTGCGCAGCACCACGAGATCGCCGCGTCGTAACCGATCACCTGCGCGCACGCCATCAACAGGCTCTCCGCGATCACTGGATTCACTTTCCCCGGCATGATGCTCGATCCCGGCTGCGTCTCCGGCAGCTTCAGCTCGCCCAACCCGCTGCGCGGCCCCGATGCCAGCCAGCGGATATCATTCGCGATTTTGGTCAGCGCAACGGCATACGTCTTCAGCGCGCCACTCAGAAAGCTGACCGCGTCTTTGGCCGCTTGCGCTTCAAAATGATTGGACGCCTCGCGAAACGGTAATCCAGTGCGCGCCGCAAGGTCGGCGATCACGGCCGGCGCAAAACCGGGAACGGCGTTCAATCCGGTGCCAACAGCGGTCCCTCCCAGCGGCAGCTCGTAAAGCCCCTCCAGAGCGCCCTTCACGCGTTCCGAACATTTCTCCACTTGAGCGTTGTAGCCGGAAAACTCCTGGCCCAGCGTCATCGGAACGGCGTCCTGCAAATGGGTGCGGCCTATCTTGACGACGTCCTGGAACTCGTCCGCCTTCTTGCGCAGCGATCCGGCCAGCTCCGCCATGGCGGGCAGCAGGTCCTGCGTCACCAGCATCGCCGCCGACACATGGATCGCCGACGGAATTACATCGTTGCTCGATTGCCCGCGATTGACGTGATCGTTCGGATGCGCGCCCGCCAGGTGTCCAATCACCTCGTTCGCGTTCATGTTGGTCGACGTTCCGCTGCCCGTTTGGAATATGTCGGCCACAAACTGCCCGTCGTAATCGCCCGCTGCCACGGCCTCGGAAGCCTTCACTATGGATGCGGCGAGCTCAGGCGGCAGTTGGCCGAGCCGTCCATTCACTCGCGCGGCCGCGCTCTTAATCAGCCCCAGCGCACGAATGAAGGCTCGCGGAAAACGAAGTCCGCTGATCGGGAAGTTTTCAACCGCCCGCTGTGTCTGGGCGCCATACAGGGCATCGGCGGGGACGCGCATCTCGCCCATCGTGTCGTGCTCGACACGGTATTCCATGCCGCCCTAGCTGGCCGTCCTAATCATTTGGAAGCCCGCGACACAACTAGACGCGGCGTGAGCGCTCGCCGGCCGCGCGTCGCAATGAGTCGCGACGAGGCAGACACGAGTGTTCGCGCCACGCGTGGCGTACGCCCCCCTCGGTGCCGTCTCAGCACTCGTGTCGAGACCGTGAAATGGCCTTGTGCACGCGTGCCCGCACTCCGGTCGGCGCCTCCTCGTGCCAAAGCAATCGCTGCTGCGGCTCACTAGGGCGTCGCTTTCGGCTGGCCGTTGGCGTCGAACACCTGCACTGTCCCGTATTTGTCCAGCACCGGTTTCAGCTTCACCGCATCGCCCACCGCAACAATTTGCAGATCGTCGGGCACAATGTATTTGCGTGCCACCCGCTGCACTTGCTCCGCGGTGATCGCCATGATCTTGGCAGGATAAGTGTCCCAATAATCGGCCGGCAGATTGTAAACCTTCAGCGCAATCGCGTAATCCAGCAGCTCGCTCGGCCGCTCCAGCGTAAGCGCAAAACTCGCGACAATCGAACGCTTGGTCTCCTCCAGCTCCTTCTCCGGCACGGCCTGATCGCGAATGCGGTTGATCTCGTTCATGAACTCGGTCATCGCGCCGCCCGTGGCATCCGTCCGCATACTGCCCTCGGCAACCCACGGACCCGCGTAGCGCCGCGCGACAAGCTGACTGTACGCGCCATACGTGTAGCCGTGCACTTCGCGCAGGTTCATGAACAAGCGCGCCGATGCACCGCCGCCCACGATCCGATCCATCACCACCATCGGAACGTAGTCCGCATCCAGTCGGCTAATCGCGATGTTGCCGATCTCGACATCGGTCTGCACCGAGCCGGGCCGGTCCACCAGGAAAACCCCGCGCCCACTCGCGGGTTTGGTAGCTTCCGGCAGACCAACTTTGCCCGGGCCCGCCTTCCATCCCAGCAGGCCTGAGAACATGCGCATCGCTTCAGCCGGCGTGATGTCACCCGCAATTCCCAGAATGGCGTTCTCAGGCAGGTATCGCGTAGCGTGCCACTCGGCGAGCATCGCCGGCGTGATCTTGTCGAGAGCTTCCGGCGTGGGCGACGTGACGGCGGCGGGATGATGGCCGTAAACCGCCCGGTCGAAGCGCTCCCGCATCAGGAACCCGGCGGTGGAGCGCTGCTGCTGCAACTGGATCTTCATGCGCTGTTTCAGCTTGTCCAGCTCGCTCTCAGGAAACGAAGGATTCAGCAAAACATCGGATGCCAGCGCAATCCACTGGGCCGCGTTGTCGCTCAATCCCGACGCGGTGAAGGTCGCCGTCTCCGATCCCCACGGCGCCTGAGCGCCAATCGTCGCCCCCAGCCCTTCGCTTTCTTCCGCGATCTGCTTGCTCGATCGCGTCTCAGTGCCTTCCCTTAACATCGCGGCCGTGACGTCGGCCAAGCCCGGTACATCAGCCGGATCGTTTAATGCGCCTGCACCCAGAATGGTCAGGCGCGCGGTCACCAGCGGCAGCCTGTGATTTTCCAGCACCAGCACCGTCAGCCCGTTCGGAAGGTGGATCTCGGTGGGCTTGGGAATCTTGACGCGCAAAACCTCGTCCGACACCGGCGCTTTATTCTTGCGCTCCACCTTGCTGAGCGGAATCGCCTTGGATCCCGGGTCGTTCGGGACTTGCGAGAACGAGATGGCGAGCGTCGCGGCCAGCGCCAGGGACAGTCGGACGGAATTTCCGGAGTTGAGTTTCATGCGATGCTCCTAATTGGCGCCCTTCTGCGCCGTCTCGCCCTTCGGCTTGGGCAGCGTCGTCACCACCGTGCGATTTTCCTCGGTCAAGTATGTCTTCGCCACGCGCTCCAGGTCTTCCTTGTCCACTTTCTGGATCTTGTCGAAGCGCGTGTTGATCAGGTTCGGATCGCCGAAAATCACCGCCATCTCGCCGATGATGTACGCGCGATACAAAGTGCTCTGCAGCTCCTGCGCGGTCTGGCGGCGTTCCATCATGCGGACCTTTTCGAGTTCCCAGTCCGGAATCGGTTCCGCTTTTGCTTTGTCCAGCTCCGCGTAGACCGCCTTCTCCACTTCCTTCAAATCTTTGCCCGGCCGCGCCAGTACCACCACGTTGAAGGTCGACGGCCCCTTGTGCTCCTCGATATAGCAGGACACATTCAACGCCAGTTCCTTATCCTTCACCAGGCTTTGATAGAGCGGCGATGACTGGCCTTCGCCCAAAGCGGTGGAGAGAACGTCCAGCGCGTAGTCGTCCGGAGTGTTGCCGGGAGGAATCTTGAACACGATGTCCAGCCGCGGCACCCGTGCGAACGGATCGTCAATGGTCTTGCGACGCTCGGCGGTTTGCTTGGGCTCCGCCAGATCGGGAACCGGCGGCGCGGGTTGCGCCGGAATGGCCCCAAAATACTTCTTGATCTTCGCCAGCGCTTCCGCCGGTTCGAAATCGCCCACCAGCGTGAGGACTGAGTTGTTGGGCGCATAATAGATGCGGAAGAACTGCTGGACATCCTGGATGGTGGCCGCGTTCAGGTCCTTCATGGAGCCGATGACCGAATGTTTGTTGGCGAAGTTATCGAACACCAGGCCTTGCACCACTTCGGACGTCTCGCCGTACGGCTGATTGTCGTAGCTCAACCGGCGCTCTTCCTGCACCGCGTTGCGCTGGTTGTCCAGGTTGGCCTGGTTCACCGCGAGCGAACGCATACGGTCGGCTTCCAGAAACAAGCCAAGATCGAGCTGATTCGACGCGAAGGATTCGAAGTAATTCGTGCGATCCTCCGTGGTGGTCCCGTTCATGTCGCCGCCGTTGTTTTCCACCAGGATCATGTGCTCGCCCTTGCCGACATTCGCCGAGCCTTCGAACATCATGTGCTCGAACAGGTGCGCGAAGCCGGTATGGCCCGGCCGCTCGTTGTGCGAGCCGACGTTGTACGTAATGGAAATCCCGTAAGTGGGCGCGGAATGATCCACGGACATTACGATGCGGAGCCCATTGTCCAGCTTGTACTGTTCAATCGGAATCCTCAGAGGTTTCGGCGCGGTCTGGGCTTCCAGCAGCCTGGAAGGCGCCGGAAAAAACACCAAACCGGCCAGAAGCACGGCAAAAACGGCTATGCGCATATGTGTATCTATTTTACCCACACCTCTTATACGTGCCAGAACGCCAATTGTTAATCTAAATTCTGGTATGCAATTTTCAGAACTTCAGCCTCCTCGCCGCCTCTTGTTTGGTCCGGGACCCACCATGGTGGAGCCGGGCGTCTATGAAGCGCTGGCGAAACCGCTGGTGGGCCATCTGGACCCTTATTTTATTGATGTTTTGGACCAGGTTCGAGAAATGTTGCGATCCGCCTTCGGCACGCGCAACCCCCTCACCTGGGCGATCTCCGGTACCGGTTCGTCCGGCATGGAGACCGCCATCGCCAATTTTGTGGAACCCGATTCCACGTTCGCCATTCTCGGTTGCGGATTTTTCGGGAGCCGGATGGCGGAAATGGGCCGCCGGCAGCGCGCACGCGTGGTGACGCTCGAAAAGCCGTGGGGCGAGGTTTTCGGCTACGGCGAAGTGGCCGAATTCGTGCAGCGCGAGAAACCCGCGGTGGTCGCCTTCGTTCACGCCGAGACATCCACCGGCGCATTGCAGGATCCCCGGCCGATCACGAAAGCCGCGCGCGAGGTGGATGCGCTCACCATCGCCGACTGCGTCACCTCCCTCGGAGGCGTGCCGATTTCGCTCGACGAAGCCGGCATCGACATCGCATACAGTTGCTCGCAGAAGGGCTTAAGCTGCCCTCCTGGACTCGCCCCATTCACCGCGTCGCCGCGCGCCGTGGAGCGATTGAACGCGCGCAAGACGCCAATCCCCGAATGGTATCTCGACCTGCGATTGCTGGGCGAATATTTCGATGGCCACAAATATCATCACACCGCCTCGGCCACCCTGTTTTACGCGCTGCACGAATCCTTGCGTTTGATCCACGAAGAAGGCTTGGAGCAGCGCTTCGCGCGCCACTCGCGCGCTCATCAGGCTCTCGTCGCCGGCTTTGAAAAGCTGGGATTGAAGATGCACGTGCCCCCGGGCTATCGCATCCCGCACCTGAACACGCCCCGCGTGCCGGAAGGCGTGGACGACGCCAAGGTGCGCAAACATTTGCTCGAGAAAAACGGGATTGAGATAGCGGGCGGCTTCGGTCCGTTGGCCGGCAAAATCTTTCGCATCGGATTGATGGGGCCCATGGCAAACCAGGACTGTGTCGAAATGTTCCTGGGCCATTTCGGCGAGGCGTTGCAGGCGGCGTGAGCATGCGCGTCGCAGTCACGTTCGGAAACGCAGCCCGGCTTGGTCCGTACTTAGCCGCGCTGGAAGAAGTCGGCCTGGAAGCAGTCCGCAACCCGGACTCCCTCCATTCGCTGGATGGCCTGCTGCTCACCGGCGGCAGCGATATCAACCCCAAACGCTATGGAGAAAGCAGCAATGGAAGCGACGAAGTGGACGATGCGCGCGACGAACGCGAGGATTGTTTGCTTCGCGAAGCACTGGCGGCGGACCTTCCTGTATTTGCCATTTGCCGTGGATTGCAAATGTTCAACGTAGTCGCGGGAGGCACGCTGGTTCAGCATCTGGCTTCCACCAATGTGCATCGCCAAAAGCCGAAGAACGCGGAGCCTGGGAAGCATCCCGCTGCCCACCGCGTTTGGGTTGCGCCAGAGACTCGATTGGCCCGGATCATCGGCGCGGGTGGACACGATGTGAATTCGCGGCACCATCAAGCGGTCGAGAGCATGGGCCCGGGGCTGCTCGTGTCCGCGATCTCAGAAGACGGCGTCATTGAGGCGCTGGAAAAACCCGATGCATCCTTCGCGCTCGCGGTCCAATGGCACCCCGAGGATCGCATCTTCGTGAGCGCCGCCGATCGAAAGCTGTTTGAAGCCTTTGCAGCCGCGCTGGGCGTCGATTAATCTTGGGAGATGCTGGAGCGAATCGCCGATGGCAGAACGGATCTGGTTTTCGACTATCTCGCCCCCGGTAATTCGGCTTCTGCAACCGTAAATGGCGTTTCGCTGATCCGCTGGTGTGCGTACTATGGCGACGTGAGCGCCATCAAGTTTCTCCTCGCCAATGGTGAATCGCTGGCCGCACTCGGAGAAAACTTCGATCTGAACGGCGCCTGTTTCCACGGCCACTGGCCTCTTTGCCAGTACCTGATTGAGCAGGACGCGGATGTCAATCGCGCGCTTCCCGAAACAGGCGAGACCCCGTTGCACGGATCGCTATGCAAGACTGATCGATCAAAACATACGCCGATTGTGCGCGCCTTGTTGGCCGCAGGAGCCGATCCGAACCACGCAACACTGCCAGGGATCGAAACCGGCAGCTTCATGCGAGACGCGCGCACCAAAGGCGAAACCCCGCTGCATCGCGCAGCCGCATTCGGAAACGAAGAAGATATTCGCCTTTTACTGGACGCGGGGGCCCGCATCGACGCAAAGGACGCCAATGGAGACACACCTCTCGCTTGGGCCAGCTGGTACCTGCGTCCCGGCGCAGTCCTGCATTTGCTCTGCTACGGCGATTTCCACATTCATCCCGAGCGCCAAAAGCAGACTACGCCGCAGCTATAACGCGCTGCGGACGTCCCTTAGCACCGCCGCCCAGTTCGCAAATCCGCGGTCCTGGCCGTACAAATCTTCCTCCACCGAAAACGCGGCATCGATCGGCCCGCTCACCGCAAATTCCGCCGCGCGCTCCGCGAAATTCCAGGCCTTCGGGAACAAGCTGCGGCCGCCTTGCCGCAAGTGCACGCGCAGGTGCTTCTCCTTCATCACCACCGGCGTTCCCGCCACTTCGGCGCCCAGGATCGCCAGCATCGGCGCGGGATTTCCGAATCCGAACGGCGCCATCGCCAGCAGCTCCGCGATCGCCGGGCCGGTGGTCAGGTCCCGCAAAGTCACGGTTGCATCAATCGCCAACTGCGGCTGAAAATCGGCGGGCGTGAGCCGCGACGCGGCATATAGGTTCAAGCGGCGCCGAAACTCCGGAACCGATTCCGCCGCGAGGCTCACGCCAGCCGCCTGGCGATGTCCACCGAAACGCGTAAACAGATCCGGCATCGATTCCAGAGCGTCCAGCAAATGAAACGGCGCGATGCTGCGACCCGAGCCTTGCGCCTGGCCGTCTTCTTCGCTCAGCACGAACACCGGGCGACAGAAGCGCTCCACCAGGCGGCTGGCCACAATCCCCACTACGCCCCGATGCCAGTTCGCTCCGGAAAACACCAGAACAGTCTGATCGTCGGTAACCGGTGCACTGACGCACTCCTCCAGCACCAGCCGCACAATCTCGGCCTCGGTATCGCGGCGCTCCTGATTCAGCGAATGCAGCTGCGAGGCGAGCTCGCGCGCCTGCCCGGCATCCTCCGTCAAAAACATGCGAATCACATTCTGAGCGTCGTCCATCCGCCCGGCGGCGTTGATCCGCGGCGCGATCTGGAACGCTACCTGGCGCGCGCTGGGCGGCCGGCCGTTCATCAGTCCGGAAAGTTCCAAAATGGCTTGCAAACCGGGGTTTTTCGATTGATTCAGCCCTTCCAGCCCGTGCTTGACGATCACCCGATTCTCGCCCACCAGCGGCACCACGTCAGCTACGGTCGCAATGGCCACCAGCTTCAGAAACGACTTCATCACCCGCGCCAGTTTCTCCGCCGGCCATCCCAGAGTGGCCAGCAGCGCGTGAACCAGTTTGAACGCAACGCCCGCGCCGCACAGGTTTTTGTCCGGGTATCGGCAATCCCGCCGATTCGGATTCAGCACCGCCAGCGCCGGGGGCAGCTCTGCATCCGGCAGATGATGATCCGTGACGATCACGTCGATGCCGCGCTCGCGCGCTTCCCGCACCACTTCCGACGCGCGAATGCCCGTGTCCACGCTGATGATTAACGAAATTCCCATCGCGGCGCCGCGTTCAATCACGTCGGCCCGCATGCCGTAACCTTCTTTCAAGCGATGCGGAACGTGAAAGCTGGCTTGGCCTCCCGCCATTTCGATAGCCTTTTTCAGAACGACCACCGATACCGTTCCATCGACATCGTAATCGCCGTAAATCAGGATCTTCTCTTTGGCCTGGATGGCAGCCTGGATCCGCGTCACCGCATCCCGCATTCCGGTGAGCAGCAGCGGATCGTGCAGATGCCCAAGGTCGGGCGTGAGAAATCGCCGCGCGGCCGCTGAATCGCTTAGCCCGCGGCTCAACAAGACGCTGGCCGTGACTGGTTGCACCCCCAGTTCGGCCGCCAGCTTTCGCGCGGATTCGGGATCAGCCTCCGGGATCAGCCAGCGGGAACTTCGCATGGGGGAAAAGGGCCAGCCGCCCTAATTCCTCGAAAAATAGCCGCTGATCGGCGACTCGTCGTCATCGTCGTCGGGATCGGGAACCAGAAGCTGGATCTCGTCCGACATCTCGGAGAATTCGTCAAACCATTCGGTTCGCAAATCGAACAGAAATACCCGCCCTTCATGGTCGAACGACAGCTCGATGGCGCAAACCGAGCCTTCGTAAGCCCGCAGATCGTTCAGCCGCTCTTCGAACTGCCGCGTTTCCTGGGGAGGCAATTCACAAGCATGTAACTTTTCAATCGCCTCGTCGATCTGTTCGGAGAAAAATTCGCGTTGATGAAAGACGATCAGCCGCGCGCCGGCCGCGCGCGCCGATTGAACGAACAGCCGATAGTCCGGATACTGCTCGCAATCCCAATACACCGCCGGAGCGGATTCCAGCGGCCGGGAGTAGCCGTAAAACACGCCCAGTCCCGTCTCCTCCAGGTAGAGCTCAATCTCGGGCTTCAGAATATTCAAGTTCAGTTTCATCGATGCAGGGTACGGTATCAAACCCTACACGGTATCACAAGGCGTGCGGAGGAATCTGCTTTAGGCGCGTTGCGCGTTTGTCTGGCCGGTCGGAATGTGAGTAGCCGAGCAGTCGAATTCGGCGCCGGGCACGGCTGCAAATCGACCGCCGCAGGCGCGAGCCAGGCTTTTCTCCGGAACGCTCCAGCAAGCTGCGAATGCCGGAGCCAACCGCCGAAAGAAACTCCGGCAGTGTCGGCGGCTTGGCGATGTATGCGTCGGCGCCAAGCTGCAGCGACAGCGCCCGGTCCGATCTGGATTGCGAGGAGGTAAGAATCAGCACCGGTACGCCGTCCAATTGCTTTAAACTACGCACGTGCTTCAGGATTTCGATGCCGGTCACCTTGGGCAGATTCAGGTCGATAATAACGAGATTCGGCAAGCGCGGTTCCACGATTTGGGAGAGCGCCTGAATGGCTTCCTCGCCGTCCTGACAGCGCTCAATCTGCGCCAGGACGCCGTGAGAGCGCAAAGCTTCCTCCACCAGAAACACGTCGGGGTCGTTATCTTCGACGATGAAAATCCGGGCTGGCTTGCCTGGACTTGCCATAGACCAGTTGCGGCCGCGGGAAGCCGCGCAACGTCGATCATATCATCTTTGCTACTTCGATTCCGGTTTGCTACTTCCATTCCGGAAACGGATTCACGCGCCCGCGGCGCGAATCGCGGATCAAGTCGGGTACCCGGCGCCGGCGCGACATCAGCTTTTCGAGCATGGCCTGAAGCGCACCGCCATCCTCGGCCAGCCATTCCGGAGGAATCTGCTTTTCGGCCTCATCCACCACTTCCTCGGGAAAATAGATGACGCGATCCAGCCAGGGTTGAAAGTCGTCCCATCCGCGAACCTTTTGATAGACGTTCGGTCGGAAGTAGAGCCCCTGCAGCGGCGAATCGGGGAAGTTCCAATGGGGGCCGTCGAAGACATACCCGTGATCCATCATTTGTGAAACAAACCCCGCTCGCGGCGCTTGCGATACGAACCCCGCTCGCGGCGCGGCCGCGCTTTCTGCCGGCCATTGCCGCAACCGGGCGCGAAAGAAAATGGACTGGCGCGCGTCCGCGTTGCCCATCCATTTATCGAAAGCCAAAACTCCCAGAAACTCGCCGGCATTGACTACCTTGTCGAGCAATGCATCCGGCAGAAAGTCGTAGACCATCACTTTTCCGGGATCGCCGGGATAGCGCGACCCGAAATGCCAGCCGGGTTCCACCGTCTGGTGACGGGAGCCCAATTGAATGTAGATCTCCGGATTGCCTGCCAGAAATGCGGTTGAGAGATTCACAATCGCCGCGGCCGGCGTCGAGATCTGCAGGTAATTCAGAAAAGCCGAAGCAATCCATTCATTGATCAGGATGCGGCGATGCTGCGGATTATTGAGAAACTTCACCACGTAGAAGTGGCCGTCGTCGCATTCCAGCAAATGCGCCTGCGCGCCGCCGCGCATCTTCCGGATCAGGCGTGTGGCTTCGACCAGCATCACAAGAGCAAAGGATCATTCTAAAGCCGATTCCCTGCCGGGGTCTGGATTGGCGCTGTCCCGGCGCACGCGGCACGGAGACCGACTACACTAGAGATTTGCCGCCCTGGCGGCCACCATACCAATTCAAGGATGAATGACTGATGCCTGAAGATAGTTCCAACGCCGCGCCTCCCGCACGCAATACCGATGAGGTGGCCCTGGAGATGATGAAATTCGTAGCCGTTACCACGGGCTATGGCAAGGGAGGCAGCGCCGCCGGTTTCGCCGGAAAAGGATCCAAGTCGCCCGAAGAGTATGCCGAAGCTCTTCTGCAACTGTTCGAACGTTGCCGGACGGTGATTAATAAGGAGAAGGTCTAGGCAGGGCTGCGGCGTGCCGGGCCGCTCTGCGATGGTCCGAATGCGGCGGCCCGACACGCTCTAAAATCTAGCGGCGCTTACTTCTTCTTCTTGGCAGCCTTTTTCGCCGGCTTCTTGGCCACAGCCTTCTTTGCGGCCTTTTTGGCGGGAGCTTTCTTCTTAGCGGGAGCTTTCTTGGCGGCCTTGGCCGCCGTCTTCTTCACCGCGGCTTTCTTGACCGCGGCTTTTTTTGCAGGAGCCGCTTTTTTCGCGGGAGCTGCTTTCTTCGCGGGGGCGGGAGCCTTCTTTGCTGAAGCCGCCTTCGCGGGGACTGCAACCGCCTTCGCGGGGGCTGGAGCCGGCTTCGCTGCCGCTTTCTTTACCGGTTTCTTCTGCGGCGGAGCCTCGCCGGATGGGGCCGGGGGAGCAGGGGCGGGAGGGGGAGTCATGTGAACCGGCTCGGGAACCGGCCTTGTCAATTCGTCGTCGTCTTCATCCTCCGGACCGTACTCGCCGACCTCGGTGGTCACATCAATCTGTTCTTCTTCGTATCCGAAATCGTCGTCGTCATCCGCGGTGAAGCGCAAGCTATCAACCATTATTCGTGCCTCCTATTGGGCTAACCACACCCTAGAATAACTCGTTTTCTTTGGAAGGCAAGACCAAACTGCGCACTTTTTGGCGCGAGGAATTAGCAATCTTTCGCGCGCTTGAGATTGTTTGGACGCCGTGTCTAGTTCACTGCGACGCGATGCTTGGAAGCGAGGCTCGCGGTGCGATACGCGGCGCCACGAACACGCCGCGCGGGCTTGTTGACGGACGCCCGGCGCGCGGTCAGCGCCTTCCGCGGGAGCTTGCTGCGAGAGCTGGTCCTGTGCTCAGTGACGCGAGCAACGTGCGAGGCAACGGGGACCACCAGCAGGTCGCCAGCTACCGCAGCTACCGGCGTTTCCACAGCCGCGCCGTCCGCCGCAGCGCGCTGGTTGGCGGATGTGAGCGCGGACACCGCAGTGGCGTAGCGGTGCGCGATGTCGGCCAGCGTCTCTCCCGGAACCACGCGGTGGATGCGCCAGTCGGCCCGATGATTGGCAGGCACCAGATCCAGGGCTGCCATGACCGGCGCCAGCGTCCCCTTGGGAACTCGGAGCTGATATCCCGCCGGCGCGGTGGATTTGAGCAGCGCGGGGTTCAGATCCTGAATCTCCGATACCGGCCGGTCGGCCGCATCCGCGATCAAGGCTAAGCTGGTGGCGTTATCCAGATCGATGGTTTCATACTCCACCGGACGGTCCGTATCCAGGTTCTCGAGATCATAATCCTTGGGATTTTTGGCCATGATCGTTACTGCCAGAATCACCGGGACGTAGTTTTCGGTCTCCTTGGGAAGCGCGTTCAAACGCGTCAGGTCCCAGAAATCCGCATAGCCGGTCCGCTCCACGGCGTGTTGTACGCAGCCCGGCCCGCAATTGTAGGCGGCCATCGCCAGATACCAGTCGCCGAACATGGCGTACAGATCGTGCAGATGTTTGGCGGCCGCGCGCGTCGCTTTCTCGGGATCCAGCCGGTCATCGGTGCCGGACGTTTGCATCAACCCGTATTGCCGGCCTCGGAACTGAACAAACTGCCACATCCCCACCGCCTGCTTGTTGGAACGCGCCCGGGGCAGGAAGCCCGATTCCACCTGCGCCAGGTAGATCAATTCCTGTGGCACGCCTTCATCGTCCAGAATGCGCTGCACCAGGGGGCGATAGCGTCCCGAGCGGCGCAGGCCGGCGATCAGAACCTTGCGGCCGCGGTCGGTGGAAAAATAATGCACGTAGCTCAAAACCGCATCATTTTCGACCAGCGGGAGCTGGGAGACCGTCGCTTCAATTTCTTCCTTCACCTTAGGCCGCAGGTTCGGATCGGTGGGGAAGGTCATGTTGAGGATGCTATCGATCGGGGATTTGTCGTAGACCACTGCGTCCTGGCTGGCCGCTCCCCCCAATCCCTCCAAATCGTAACGGTAGACTGTATCGGAAATCTCGTCGAGTTCGCTCTCCAGCCGTGACCGGTCCGGAAGACTGTCCGGGGCCGAAAGCAGCACGTCGAGTGCGGCGTCGAATTCGCGCCGGGCGTTGGCCACGTCTCCCACTTGGTAGAAACGCTTGCCCGCTTCCAGATGCGCTCGCGCCTGCGCTATGCGGCTGTCCACTTCCTGCGGCCGGGATGCCGAGGCCAAGGCCCGCTGGACCAGATCGGGAGATTCGCTCGAATAGAAATTGGTTTTGAACTGAGGCGGCGCTTCGAAGGTTGGTTCCACCAGCGCGGGTGTGGAGGGCAGGAAAGAGAGTTTGAAGGCGGGTTGCCTGGTGGCGCAGCTGCTTGTCAGCAGCGCGGTCAAGATGCTTAGTCCGGCCACGAGTGCCGGGGAGCGGTGGCTTAGGCTCATCAAGATCCGTATTCTTGTAACGCTCTATTAAAAGTCAGAACTCTGAATCTACAATACACCGGCGCCAGCGTCAAGCTCATTCTTCCTCTTAGTATAGTAATCTACATAACACAAATCTGACAGCCCACGCTACTTTCTCTGATCGGCGGCTACCGCCAATACTGTAGCGCGAAACTCCAATCACATGCTCGCAAGCCCTTATGAGCCACACCCAAGTCCAAATAAGGTCTTAAGGTTTCTGGGCTGTTTGCTGCGCGATTCGCGCTACGATTCTATTAAATGGCTTTCATCGCGCTATCGGGAGAACCGGGATGCCGCCATGACGAGTTGGCTCGCATGGCCGCGCAGCGCCTGCAATGCGAACTGATCACCGAAACCGGCCTGGAAAAGATGATCGCCGCCCAATTCGCAGAATCGAACCAAACCTTTCCCGGTAAAGCTTTGCCACAGAAAGCCTGGCCCCCGCTGGCGCTGTCCATCCTGGCGAGCCTGGGTTTGGAGCGGCATCTTTTAGTATCCTGCACCGGCGCCGAGATTCTCGCGCGGGATCTGCCGGGTGCGTTCCGCTTTCACCTCATCGCGCCGGAATCCATCCGGGTTGGGAACATAGCTGCCGATTGCGGCCTCCCTCGCGCGCAGGCCAAAACACGCCTGCGAAAGCTGACCGCAGCCCAGTTCCTGACTCGCAAGCGCCGTTTCGGACAGAAGATGAGCCCCCTCACCGGCTTTGACATGATCCTGAATGCCAATGCCATGGGGCCGGCTGAGATGCTGGACCTGCTGGCGTCGGCCGTGAAATCGCAGGGTTTACTGGAATCCGGCATGCTTTCTGGCCAGGCCGCAGCCGAACTGCAGTTTCGAGTGCGCCTGGAACTGGCCCGCTATGGCATGCCGCCGCCCGATCGGGTTCGTTTGGAGCGCAAGCCGTTCGGCCACCCGAGCGAAGAGGTGTTCGCCAATTTGCTCGATTTCTACCGTATCGCCTGGGCCTACGAGCCGCGCAGCTTTCCCTTGCAATGGGACAAGGACGGCAAGGTTTCCGAAGCCTTCACACCCGACTTCTACCTGCCGGAATTCGATCTGTACGTCGAGCTGACCACCATGAAACAGGCCAACGTAACCCGCAAGAATCGCAAGATCCGGCTGTTGCGCGCCATTTATCCGCATGTGAATATCCAGGTCTTCTATCAAAAGGATGTGCAGGATCTGGTCATGAAATATCGGTTGCCCGAGCGCATCAGCCGGTGAGCAACGTACGGTAATGCCAGCCATCGAACGCGTGCTCTTCACCGAAGAAGAGATCCATCGCAGAATCCTGGAAGTGGCCGCAGAGATTTCGGCGGACTACGCGGGCCGCGAGCTCAAGCTGGTGGGCGTTCTGAAAGGTTCGGTGTTCTTCCTCACCGCCCTGGCGCGCGAGTTGACCGTGCCCCTGACCGTGGATTTTCTAGGAATCTCCAGCTTCGCCTATTCGCAGGCCACGCCGGGCCTGGTGCACATCTCCAAGGATTTAGACGAGAGCATCGAAGGCGAGAACGTTCTGCTGGTGGAAGACATCATCGACACCGGATTCACCACCCGTTATCTGCTCCAGCATTTGTCCGGGCGCGCCCCCAAATCGCTCGCAGTCTGCACCTTGCTCGACCGCACCCCGCGCAGGATCGTGCAAATTCCCCTGGATTATCGCTGCTTTGAGATTCCCGACCGGTTCGTGGTGGGCTTCGGGCTCGATTACCGCCAGCTCTACCGCAACTTGAAGTACGTCGCCGTGTTGAACCCGGAACCCTAAATCTGCGCGGTGCCTTCCAGGCTGCGCCACAAATACCAGACCGCCACCGACGAATACGGCCGCCAGGCCGCAGCCAGCTCTTCCACTTGCTTGGGATGCGGCAGCTCTTCTAATTGATACGCTTTTCGGATCGCCACCCGGACGCCCAGATCGCCGGTGGCCAAAATATCGGGACGGCGCAGGGCAAAGATCAGAAACATGTGCGCGGTCCACACGCCGATGCCCTTTACTTGCGTCAAATGCTCGATGACTTCCAGATCCGTCAGATCCGGCAGGGTTTCAAACTTGATATGTCCCTGATTGGTTTTGCGGGCCAGGTCGCGAATATAGGCAGTCTTTTGCTTGGACAGCCCGGCTTTGCGCATGCGCGCCGGCCTCAGCTTCAAAATGGCGCCCGGCGTAATTTTCCCGTCCGGCAGCAGCGCGGTCAGCCGGCCCAGGATCACGCTTGCTACCTTCCCGCTGAGCTGTTGGTACACAATGGA
This sequence comes from Bryobacterales bacterium, assembly GCA_963776805.1. Taxonomy (GTDB): domain Bacteria; phylum Acidobacteriota; class Terriglobia; order Bryobacterales; family Bryobacteraceae; genus Palsa-89. The sequence goes on along the minus strand of CAVZOD010000023.1, from coordinate 234,896 downwards.
TCTGACGAGTGTTTCAAAGCTCGGTTCGCGATGCTGGATCTTGTAGGCGCCCACGCGCTCGATGATCGCGCGCATCACCGGGTCGGATTTCTTGAGGTGAAGAATGGCCTTACGCATTGGAACGGAAATTAAAAACTGTGCATCTACCACTATAATTCGTATGCGCCGTCCCACTGCCCTGATTTTGCTGGCCGTTCTGGCTTTCTGCGGTCTGGCCGCGTTCCTGTTCGCGCAGGACGCCGCCTCCAAAGATACTGCCACCGACACCACCACCCTCAAAGTGGAAGTGAACCTGGTCAATATTCTGTTTAACGTGCGCGACAAGAAGGGCGGATTGGTCGGCAATCTGAATAAGGATGACTTCAAAGTTTTTGAGGACGGCAAGGAACAGCAGATCAAGTATTTCAATCGCGAGACCGACCTTCCGCTCACCATTGGCCTGCTGATCGACGTGAGCGCCAGCCAGATGAACCTGATCGACATCGAGAAGAACGCGGCCTACCAGTTTTTCGGAACCGTGCTGCGCAAGCAGGATCTGGCGTTCCTGATCAGCTTTGGCGAGGATGCCGAGCTGCTGCAGGACTACACCAACTCGCCCAGTCTGCTACGCGCGGGTTTGAATGGGCTGCAGGTGAATTCCGGGGTGGGCGGCATCGGGCCGGGACCGGTTCCCACGGCATCGCAGCCACGCGGGACCATCCTTTATGACGCTGTTTACCTGGCCGCCGCGGATCAACTCAAGGGGCAAGTGGGGCGCAAAGTTCTGGTGCTGATTACCGACGGCGAGGACGAAGGCAGCCGCTACAAGATCTCGCAGGCCATCGAAGCCGCGCAGAAAGCCGACGCGCTCATTTACGGTTTTTACTACGTGGATCGCGGATTTTACATGTCGCGCGGCATGATCTTCGCCGGAGGCAGCGACTCGGCGCTGCGCCAGATGTCGGAAGACACCGGCGGACACGTGTTCCATATCGATCGCAGGCTGACGTTGCCGGAGGCTTTCAACGAGCTGCAGGAAGAGATGCGCAGCCAGTACGCCATCGGCTACACACCCACCAATCCGGCCAAAGACGGCACGTTCCGCAAGCTCGAGATCAAGACCAATAATAAGGATTGGAAAGTGCAAGCCCGCAAAGGCTACTACGCCACCCCGAGCGACAACAACTGAGACAAGGTTGACCGCGTGACGCAGACCCTTCGGTACGCTCTCCGGCAATTGCGGCGTAATCCCGGCTTTGCGGTGGTGGCAGTGCTCACTCTGGCGCTCGGCATCGGGGCGAATACCGCGATCTTCAGCGTGCTGGATGGGGTTGTGCTGGCGCCGCTTCCCTATCGCCAGCCGGACAGGCTGGTTGTGGTGGCTCTCTACAATCGAAGCCTGCGGTACGCCACCGATCTTTCGTACCCGGATTTCCTTGATTGGCAGCACAATTCCCGCTCCTTCGAGCAAATTGCCGCCTTTACGCCGCGTGGCTTCGACCTGGCCAATCCCGGCGCGCCTGAGCATCTGGACGGCAACGAAATCTCTGCGAGTTTCTTCAGGACTTTGGGCGTGAAGCTGGCTCTCGGACGTGATTTCTCGCAGGAGGAAGACCGCTACGGTGGAACGCCCGCCGCCATCATCAGCAATCGTCTGTGGCAAGACCGGTTTGCGGCCAACCCCGCCGCGCTTGGCAAGCCACTCACCATCAATGGAGTGGACTATAGGATCGTCGGCGTTCTTCGGCCAGGGTTTCGATTCATGAACCAGGAAGCGGACGTTTACACGCCCCTTGGCCGCGGCGATCCGCTGCTCCGCAACGATCGCACGATTCACAACATCCTCTCCATCGCGCGCTTGCAACCGGGAGTGACGGTGGGCCAAGCGCAGGCGGAGATGAACATCGTGCAGGAGCATATCGATCAGCTCCATGTTGCCACCGAGCGCGGCTTAGGAACGTATGTTGCGCCTCTGAAGCAATTCCTCATCGGCGACCTCAGCGGTACTCTTCTTTTACTGCTGGGGGCGGTCGGGCTGGTATTGCTGATCGCTTGCGCCAACGTCGCCAATCTCCTGCTGGCGCGCTCGGTGGCCCGGACACGGGAGTTTGCGGTTCGATTAGCACTCGGGGCGAGCCGCTTCCAGATCGTGCGGCAGTTGATTACCGAGAGCGTACTGCTCTCGCTCATGGGTGGAATTCTGGGTTTGGCGATCGCCCAATGGGGGCTCAAGGCGGTGCTTGCAGCCGTGCCGGGAATACCGCGTTCTGACAACGTCGGAGTGAATATTTCGGTCCTATTATTTGCGCTCGGCATTTCAACGGCGGTTGGCATCATGTTTGGCCTCCTGCCCGCGCTGAAAAGCTCGAACACGGACCTCGAAGCGGGTCTCAAGGAAGGCGGGCGCGGCGCGGCAGGCGGCCATCAACGAACACAACGTGTCCTGGTAGTTGTACAAATTGCGCTGGCTGTGGTTCTCCTGACTGGCGGCAGCCTGCTTTTTCGAACGCTCCAGAATTTGTGGGCGGTGAATCCCGGTTTCCAGATGCAGCTGGTGGTCACGTTCCAGGTGGGACTTTCGCCTTCGGTGACCGGGGCGCCGGCCCGTACACGCCTGGCGTATCGTCAGATGCTGGAGCGCATCCGCCGAATCCCGGGTGTCGAGGCGGCGGATCTGACGGCGCTGCTTCCCTTGAGCAAACGGGACAATTCCGGCCCATTCTGGATTGGCCAGCACCAGCCTGCGTCGATGGCGGAAATTCCGCGCGCGGTCTACTATTGGACCGGTCCGGACTACCTCCGCACCATGGAAATACCGCTGCTTCGCGGCCGCTTTCTCGCACCGGAGGACACTCCGAAATCTGAGCCAGTCATTGTAATCGACAGCGTCCTGGCGCGGGCTTATTTCCCGCATCAGGATCCGGTGGGCCAAAGCATGACCATCCCTCATTGGGGCGTCGCCCGCGTGGTGGGCGTGGTGGGCCACGTGGATCATTATGGGCTGGACGGTTCGGTGGGCGAAAAACCGCAGATCTACGCTTCGCTTTACCAGCTCCGGGATGAGTGGCTGCCGGACTTTCGGGAACAGGTGACGTTGACAGTCCGCACACCGCTCGTTCCGTCGGCCATCGTGCCGGCCATTCAGAAGGCGGTTTCTGGAGCGGCGAGCGATCAGCCGGTCTATAACGTCCGCAGCATGCGGGAGATCGTTTCGGGATCGATGGCGCGCGAACGCTTCCCGATGCTGCTGTTGGGTGCGTTTGCCGTTTTGGCATTGTTGCTGGCCTCGGTGGGAATCTATGGCGTGATCTCCTATTCGATGACTCAGCGCGCGCGGGAGCTTGGGATTCGGATGGCGCTCGGCGCAGCGAAGCGGGACGTCCTCAAAATGGTCCTGGGGCAGAGTATTCGTTTGGCTCTGACCGGCGTTGCCATGGGCGCGGTGGCGGCGTTCCTCCTCACGCGAGTATTGTCGAGTTTTTCGCATCTTCTGTATGGCGTTCGGCCGAACGATCCACTGACCCTGTTTGCGGTTTCCCTCGTGTTGCTGAGCACAGCTCTTGTAGCCTGCTATATGCCGGCCCGCCGCGCAACAAAAGTGGATCCCATGATCGCCCTGCGGCACGAATAGCGGTCCCGGCCTTCATTCGTAGCGAAGCGCGATAGCCGGATCGACGCGTATGGCTCGGCGGGCCGGCGGACAGGCCGCCAGTAGCGCGATGGCCAGGAACAAGAGCGAGACGCCGGCGAAGGATATGGGATCGACGGCATGGAGCCCGTAGAGCACGCCCCGCAGCAGTTCGGAGACTCCAACGGCCAGGACCATTCCGGCCAGCAATCCCGCGATCACCGGACGCGCGCTTTCGCTCAGAATCAGTCCGAGGATGTCGCGCTTTTGGGCGCCGATGGCCATGCGGATGCCGATTTCGCGCGTGCGCAAAAGCACCAGATAGCTGACTGTGCCATAGATGCCCATCAAGGCGAGCAGAAGCCCGAGCAGGCCGACGCTGGACGCAATGGCGGCAGCGATGCTGGAGACGATGAACGAGGGCGACCGGCGAAGCATTTCATCGAGCGTGGATGCGGTTGCCACCAGATCGGGATCGACCGGCGGGATCACTGAATCGATGGCGCGCATGACGGGCGCGGGATCAGAGCGCGTCCGGGTGAGGATGGAATAGTTCGGAAGCTGATCTTCGGGCAGCGGCAGGTAGAGCAATCTGGAGTCGGCGCCATTCAGATCGCTTCCGCGCGTATCGCGGGCGACGCCGATGACTTGATAGGCTGCGCCGTCTGGGCCCAGTGGGACGGTGCGGCCGATGGGGTTCTGGCCCGGCCACAATTGTCTGGCGGCCGATTCACTTAAGATGATGGAGCGCTCGGATTGGAAGGCGCGGCCGAGCAACACCGGAATGCCAAGGGTCTGGAAGTAATTTGGTTGGACATAAGTATATTGCATGAACTGCCCGGCAACGGCAATCGGAAGGCCGTAATCGCCTGGCGGTTTGGCGCTGGTGACGGCAGCCACTCCGGGCAGAGCAGCCAGGCGCGTTCGAAGCTGGTGGACGAGAGCGAGTTTGCGGGCTCCGGTATAATTCGGGCCTTCGGGAAATTGCAGATCGAGAGCGACGACGTGTTGGCTGTCGTAGCCCGTTTCCATTTTCAGCGAGTTGATGGAGCTTCGAATGAGCATGCTTCCGGCAATCATTAGCACCAGCGATAAGGCCACCTGCGCGGTGACCAGGAAATCCTGGATACGGCGGCTTTGCGCCGGTGCAGTGCTGCCTCGGGCGGAGGAGGAGAGCGCTGAGCGGGAGCTTTCGAGCGCAGGGGCGAGTCCGAAGAGGATGCCGGCGGCGAGAGAAATGGCGAGGACGCAGATAAAGATGGGGAGGTTGGGAGTTACATCGAAAATGAGCGTGCCGAACTCGGCGGGGAAGGCTTGAGCGGCAAGGTCCACGCCAAGTTTCAGCAATGCCCAGGTGAACGGGAAGGCCGCGGCGCCCGCCACGAGGCCAAGCAGAGCGCTTTCGGTGAGCAATTGCCGGATCAGGCGCGACCGGCTGGCTCCGAGCGATAAACGCGTTTCGAGCTCATGCCGGCGGGATCGGGCGCGAACCAGTTGCAAGCTGCCAACGTCGGCACAGGCGACCGCGAGCACCATGACGGCGGCGGCGACAATGAAGAGAATGGCCAATACCAGCGGGCGGTTCATGCGCAAAGGGACGGGGAATGGGGAACCTGGGAATACGAGTGCGGTTGCTGGTTTCGCCCATTCGGATTTAGCATCGTGCAGTGCGCGCAGGCGATTGGCCACCAGCGTCATCTCCGCTTGCGCCTGCGCGATGCTCACGCCGGGAGCGAGGCGGCCGAAGACGCGGTAGAGCTGGCGTTCGCGGTCGCGAAGCCCGTTGGGGTTGGCGTGAACCAGCGGATCGAGGCGGAGCGGCAGCCAGAAATCAGGAACGCCGATAAATGTTCCGGCGAAGTCGCGCGGCGTGATTCCGACGATCTTAAAAGCCGCGCCATTGAGGCGAATCGTTTTCCCGACAATTTCCGGATCCCGCGCGAAGCGCTTTTGCCAGTAGTTTTCGCTGATCAGAACCGGGGGTGAAGACAGAAGCTCGGCAGTCGTCATCGCGTCGAAAGTGCGACCGCGCAGGGGCGCGACACCGAGAACCTGGAAGTAGTTTTCCGAGACCACCAAAACGCTCGAGAATTCCGCGTTGGTTGCTCCGGAAGGCAATAGCCCCAGCCTTCCCATGCCCGATTCCGCCATGGACGTGCGCTGACTGACGATGCCGCCGGAAGTGGAGAGCCTCATCTGCTCACGGTTGGTGGCGATCAGGCCGCGGAAGGAATGGAGCGAGTCGCGATACGCTTCGTAGTCCGGATAGCTGAACGTGTAGCCGGGGGCGCCCGAGTGGAGCAGCAGCGCAAGGTTCATCATCTCGGCTGGATTGCGAGCCTGGAGCGGGCGGGCCACCATGGCGTGGTAGGCCGTCAAGACCGCGGCGTTGACTCCGATGCCGAGCGCGAGGGCAAGGATGGCGACCGCAGTAAAACCAGAGTTGCGGCGTAACATTCGGGCGGCGTAACGCAGGTCCTGAAATACCGTTCCGGGATGGATCATCCGGTCGATCCATGCAATTCCATCGCCAGCCAAGCACTTTGAATTTGCGATGTTTGAATTGCTGGGCGCGTTCGCTTCTGGGACAGGGCGATCGTTGCCGGAATGGGGGTGGTGATGTGTGTGCGCGGTGACGTCGGATTTAAAAATTTGAAACGAAGCCAAACCAGAACGGAGCGCGTTCAGGACGCAAGAGGGGTAGTTTTGTGTTTGGTGATGATAAATTTTCCTTCATCGCTTGGTTGGGGTGGCGGGGACTGGTCGAGAATAGCAGCGGGTTTGCGATTCACGCCGGCGGGCGGCGGGAAATTGCTGAATTATTGGCGGAAACCGGTCCGCGCGCGCTGTGACGCTAATCCTTGGTGCAGCGCAGTTCCTTGTTGGCAGGATCGGAACCTGGTCTCCCCCGGCGGAATTTATCGCGAAAGACTTGATGGCAGTGGAGGCAGGCATCGGAGACATCGCCGCTGATGTCGCTCACTTTCTCCTGGTTTCTGGTTTGAGACGCGCGGTATGCGGCTCTTCCTACTTCCGCCATTTCTTTGGTGAATCGGATCCAATCGGGATCGTTCACCGGAACCAGCTTGCCGTTTTCACAGCGGCGTCCGGGCGTGAGCAACAGGGGCGCCGATTCGGCCAAGGCGATGGCCGCGTAGTCGACGATTTCCCATCCGGAGTAGAGATCGCTGCCCCACATGGTCCAGTTGAAACCGCCGTTGGCATTTGCGTCGCCGGGTTTTCGCTTTTCGGCCGGATCGTGCGTTTGCACAGTAAAGATGATGTTGGAATTCGGGAACATGATGCCGCGCATCAGTTGGTTGAGATTGCCGGTCGGGGGAAACGCGGCCGGTGGTCCGCTGGTGGAAGCCGTCTCTGCGCCGGCGTTCGGAACGGCTTGGCCGGCCTGTTGAATATAGGCGGCGAGATCCGCGGCCTGGCCCGTGGTGAGCTTGCCCGGGTTATCCTCCGGCATCGTGTTTTTGATTTTGTCGATCAGGGCGGGAGTGGGCCATTTTGAGCGGAAATCGGCGCCTGCGAGCGCGGGGGCGCTGCGTCCTTCGAGACCATCGCCATGACAGGAGGCGCACTGTTGCTTGTAGAGTGTCCCGCCGCGGGAGACGTCCTCCTTGGCCAGATTCTGCGCGCTCAGAGCGATCCCGAACGTTGCGATGAGAAGAACAGATGGCAGGGACTTTTTCATACTTTTCAGCTTGTTTCATCCTACAGCGAGTTTGTATGCTCGCTGGGCGGGAAGAACAAGGATACGGCGCGATGATCCTCGGGGCGCCTAAAGTGATTCATTGGCTCCGGGTAACAATGTTACACTGGCACGGTGCGCCATCGTCTGAGCTCTCGCTTAGGGAAGCTGGCGCTGGTCATCTCCTTCGTTACCGTCGGGCTCGGCTTCGCTGAGGCGCAGACGATTACCACGCTCGATCCTCCGTCGATCGCTGCCAAATATCCATTTCCGACCCTGACATTGCAGGTAAACGGGAGCGGTTTTGAATCCGGAGCAGTTGTGCAATGGAATGGATCGCCGCTGGCGACAACGTTCGCAATCGCAATGCAGGTGACGGCTACGGTGCCGAACACTCTGTACCAGACGCCGGGAACTGCGACGGTGACAGTCCTATCCGGCGGTGCGACATCGAGCAGCGCCACATTTACGATTAACCCTCCCAATCCGGCGATCACCTCGACTTCCCCGTCTTCTGCTATCGCTGGTGGCGCGGGGTTCACGCTCACAATCAACGGGACGGGATTCGTGGCTGGAGCGACCGTCCAATTGGGAAACCTAAATTTGGTGACGACGTTCATCAGTTCGTCGCAAGTGACGGCTTTTGTGCCTGCCAGTGTAATCAGCAGTCCGGCCACGCCGTTGGTTACGGTAATAAATCCAGATGGAAATAACGCGGGCTTAGATACGTTTCCTTTTATCCGGCGGGTGTAAACATAACCGGACTCAATCCTGCGATCGCCGGTGCCGGTTATCCGTTTCCCACGTTGCAAATGACCGTGAACGGGAGCGGTTTCGTTGCCGGCGCCATGGTGGAGTGGAATGGATTGTCGCTGGCGACAACCTTCGTGAACTTCACTCAGTTGACGGCGTCGGTTCCGAGCACATACGTAGCCTCTCCTGGCAGGGCGACCGTCACGGTCGTTTCCGGCGGTGCGACATCGAACGGCGCGACATTCACGATTGGACCTCCGGCTCCCACCATTACCTCGACCATCCCAGCTTCTGCTACCGCGGGCGGTGCCGGCTTCACCCTCACGATCAATGGCACCGGTTACGTTCCGCAATCGACCGTGACGTTCAACTGCAACGACGCGCCAACCTACTTGACCAGCACATTCGTTAGTGCGACACAATTGACGGCCTTCGTCCCTGCCAGCCTGATTGCCTCGCCGGAGAATTGTATTCTCGCCGTCTATAATCCCCTGGGGACCGGAGAAGCCGTATCGGACCTTGATACCTATGTCATCAATCCGGCGGTGAAGCTCTCGATTCTCACCACGTCGCCGCTGCCGTCCGGCACCCTGGATGTTCCGTATTCTCTGGCATTATCTGCCACCGGTGGAGTTCCGCCCTATAGCAACTGGACTCTCACCAGCGGATCGCTTCCTGCGGGAATGTCCCTGACCAGCCCGAGTAATCTGATCACGGGCCTGATCACGGGAGTTCCTACTTCCGCTGGAACCTTCACGTTTAGCGTGCAGGTGTCCGACAGTTTAGACGAGATGGCTTCCGCTACGCTCAGCCTGACCATCGTCCAAGTGCCGGTCATTTCGGCGAACGGCATTGTGAACGCGGCCAGCTACGTCACGGGCGGTGTTGCGCCGGGGGAGATGATCACGATCTTCGGATCGGGACTGGGGCCCGCCACGCTCGCGCCCCTGCAAACCGATCAGCGGGGATATGTCTCTACTACTCTCGGCGGCACTCAGGTTCTTTTCGATGGCACGCCTGCGCCGCTGATTTATTCACTGGCCGGACAGGTGAGCGCGGTTGTGCCGTACGAAACTTTCGGGAAGAGTTCGACGCAGGTACAGGTCGTATTTCAGGGTCAGTCTTCCAGCACGGTTTCCGTTCCGGTTGTGACCGCCCTGCCTGGTGTCTTTACCTTGAATAGCTCAGGGAGCGGGCCTGGGGCGATTGTGAATCAAGATGGAACGGTCAACTCGGCAACCAATCCTGCGGCTGCCGGTTCGATTGTGATGATATTCGCGACTGGCGAAGGGCAAACGAATCCAGATGGCACCGACGGAAAACCGGATGGATTCCCGGCTCCCGCTCCGATCGCCCCGGTGAGCGCAACGATCGGCGGCCTCAATGCTGACGTTCAGTATGCGGGAGGAGTAGCGGGTCTTGTCGCGGGCTTCCTCCAGGTAAACGTGCGACTCCCTTCGGGCGTGAGTACCAGCAGCGCGGTTCCGGTGATTCTGAGCATTGGTGGCAAGAGCAGCCAGGCGAACGTCACGCTGGCAGTGGCGCCGCCGGGCATTCAATAATTCAATCGAGAGCAAAACCCCGGAAGAAGTGATTCCTGAGTCTTTCGGGCGGTGCTGGCGCGGACCGTCCTCCCAACTTCCCGACAGCCCCAAGCGAATCATTGGCCGGCCATTGGTGGCAAGCCAGTGCCGTCCGCTACGCGACGGTCGGTTCCGGCAAGCCTTGCTTGGCACGCCGCTTGTGGCGCTGGATCTTTTCGAGCAGCGCCGCATGTAAGTGTAGAAGACCGGCGTCAGGTAGAGCGTGACTAACTGCGAGAAGAGCAAGCCGCCAACTACTACCGGGCCGAGCGGCTGCCGGGCCTCGCCGCCCGCGCCATAGCCGAGAGCGATAGGCACCGCGCCCAGCAGCGCCGCCATGGTGGTCATCATGATGGGCCGGAAACGGATCAGGCAGCCTTCATAGATGGCCCGGGTGGGCGTGAAACCCTGGTTGCACTCGGCTTCCAAAGCGAAGTCGATCAGCATGATCAACGCTACAAACGCGTAGATGTTCAGATCCATGTGGAACAGATACAGGGTAATCAGAGCGCCGAAGCCCGCCGACGGCAGTCCGGAGAGAATGGTGAGCGGGTGGATGTAGCTTTCATACAGAATGCCGAGGACGATGTACACCACCATGATGGCGACGATCAACAGAACCCACAGGTTGCCGAGGGAGCTTTCGAAGGCTTTGGCCGCGCCCTCGAAGTCCGTTGTGATTCCGGCCGGCAACGTTTGACTGGCTCGATCCTCCACCTTGGACACGATGCCGCCGAGCGACGCACCGGGCTTCAAATCGAACGAAATGGTGACGGCGTTGAGCTGTCCGTAGTGGTTGATGGTCTGCGGGCCGGTGTCTTGATGCATCTGGGCGAGCGTGTCGAGCGGGATGAGCGGGATGAGCGGGCCGTTCGAAGATTTGAAATACAGGAGCGAGAGCGCGTGGGGGTCAGCTTGAATGTTCAAGCGGGAGTTCTCTAGCTGGTTTTGGCGGGTGGCAGAACGCCGACGGCGGGCTGATCGTGACTGGTTTGCACTTGCACGTGGCTGCCGGGAGTGAGCCGGAGCTGGCCCTCGGTAACCACGGTTTCGCCCGGCTCCAGACCCCGGTCGATCACCAATTCCTGATCGACGCGCGTGCCGGTCACCACAGGGCGCATTTCGACGGTGCGATCGTCTTTGACGACGTAAACGAACTGGCCGTCCTGGCCGGTCTGCACGGCTTGATTGGGAACTACGGTGGCGTGCGGACGCGTGGTCAACCCCAACGTGACGCGAACGAATTCGCCCGGCCACAGGCGATTGGCGGCATTTTGAAAAGTGCCCTTGAGCTTGATGGTGCCGGTGGTGGCGTCGACGGAATTGTCGATGAACGTCAGCACGCCCGTTTCCTGAGTGGTGGTGTCGGCCTGCGGAGCGGCTTGGACCTGCAATGGACCCTGCGCCATGTATCGCTTGATGTCGCCTAACTGCGCCTCGGGTACCGAGAATGTGACGTAGATGGGCTGCACCTCGGTGATGGTCATCAGATCACTGGTATTGGCGGCAACCACGTTGCCCTGTTTTACGGCGATGCTGCCGGTGCGGCCGTCAATCGGCGAAGTGATGGTGGTGTAGCTCATTTGCACGGTCGCGGTATCCACGGCCGCTTTCGACGCCACGATCTGGGCGCGGGCGCTCTCGATGGCGGCTTTGTCGGCCAGCACGGTTTGGGAAAGCGCATCGGCGCTGGACCGCATCTGATCCGATTGTTCCCTGGAGACCACGCCTTGATCGAACAATCCGCGATAGCGCGTGGCTTGGTCCTGGGCGTACTTTTCGTTGGCAATGTCGCGCGCCAGGTTGGCTTGCGTCTGGCTCAACGCCGCTGTGTCGCGTGCCAGGTTGGCCTGCGCCTGGCTCAGCTGGGCTTCGAACGGCCGCGCATCAATGGTAAAGAGCAGATCGCCTTTTTTGACGAAGTCACCTTCATGGAAGGAGACTTTGGTCAGCTCGCCGCCCACTTGTGCTTTCACCGTGATGGTGGAGTATGCCTCCACGTTTCCGATTACGTCCACGTTGATGGGGACATCGCGTTGGGACACCTTTGCGACTACCACCGGAACAGGGCCACTATCGGCGCCCCGCCCGCGAGCGCCGCCTGCTTTCGCACCGGAATCGCTACAGGCGCCAAGGGCCAACAACAGGGCGAACGTCAGGGTTGCCAAAGCCACCCGCGAAAGTGTTTTGCCAGTGTTCATGAAAATGCCATGCCAATCCTGGGCGCCTGCATACAGAGTTGCAAAAGGGGCGTCCATTAGGCCCGCAAGGTTACCGGGCAAACGTAATTATCTACAAGTATACCTTTATCTTACGGGGAGCCTCGGTGCCCGAAGAGCTGCCCGAAGTGCCACCCGGATCGCTAGGCGATGCGGTCGAGTGATGCGAGCAGGTCCGAGACCACTTTTTCCGAATGAAGGGCTCGCCGCCTCGCTATTTCGTAGAGGTCGCGAAGGCGTTCCCAGTTGCCATGCTCTTCGGCCGACTTCTCGCGTCCGACAAACGGAGCAGTGACACCCTCAAGGGTCCTTCCGGTACGATCTAGGATTTGGAAGCTAAAGCCTCCGTACACTTCGGAGCCACCTTTGTTGATTGTGACAACAAATTTATCGACCGACGCAAGATATGTAGAAGCATTACCCGTCTCTTTCCATTCGACCTTATCCTTGCCTGTTAGTTCGGTGAGCTTGGTCACCAACTTGTCGATTTGATCCGGGAAAATCATATCTCGGCCCTCTGTATGGCAATTCGCGCCTTCTCAATGAAGTCCATCTGGGTTAAAAGGCTATGGTTAAATCTAACGGTATTCAATCGGCCAGCGTCTTCCTCGATGCAAGCCCGTTCTATGTCCATAACCATGATACCTAGAACCGCTATGGCCTCTCCAATCGACTGTCGCTGCGCCTCGGGAACGCCGAGGCCCTCTGCACAACGAACGAGGCTGTCGCGGGCGCTTCCATATCGCTCGAGCACAATGTCCCAAGGAACGTTCCGGGTGTTCAATCGTTGAAGCCGGATGATCTCGTTTAAGGCCATCTTCGCAGTTGTGAGTTCCTTAATCGCATCTAGCGAGAATATGCGGCTCCTCGCGGCTTCCGCAGCGTCTCGCGCCTGCTCCGGCGCAGTTTTAGCTTGGTAGGCAAATACGATGGTCAGGGCGAGTCCGAGCACTCCAGCGAGGTCGCCCCAATGCTTGGCGAAGAAATCCAAGGTGTTTCGGGCAGTATATCAGTAATATTCAGTTTAATACTCTACGCCGAAACGCCTTTTGGGAGCGGCCGAGAATAGCAAGTTGGTAATTATCGCCAACTCGGGCGCTTACTCCGTCCGGGCTTTGCTGTCGATAAGCCGCTGGATCTGGGTGATGAAATCTTCCACTTTCTGCGCTCCCTGATCGCCGTGCTTGCGATTGCGCACCGAAACGCTGCCGTCCTGCGCTTCCCGGTCGCCAACCACCAGCATATAGGGGACTTTCTGCAATTGAGCCTCGCGAATCTTGAGATTCACCTTCTCTTTGCGATCGTCCAGCTCGACGCGCAGATTTGCAGCTTTCAACTGCTCGACCACCTTTTGCGCGTACTCGGCGTGCCGGTCCGTGATGGGCATCACCACCGCTTGCACCGGCGCCAGCCACACCGGAAACGCGCCGGCGTAATGTTCGATCAAAATGCCAAAGAAGCGCTCGATAGAACCATACAGCGCGCGATGCACCATCAGCGGCTGATGTCGCTTGCCGTCGTCGGCGACGTATTCGAGCTCAAAGCGGCGGGGCAGCGTGAAATCGAACTGGACCGTGGAAAGCTGCCACAGCCGTCCGATCGCGTCCACCAGCTTCACGTCGATCTTGGGGCCATAGAACGCCGCTTCGTCCGGGATCACTTTCACCTTCATGTTCAGGCGTTCGGTGGCACGCTTGAGCGCGTTCTCGGCGAGCTGCCATTGCTCCGGTGTGCCATCGTACTTGCCGCTCGCGCCGCCATCCCAGGTGGAAAGCTCGGCTTCATAATCGTCGAAGCCATAGGTGCTCAAAGTATCAATCGCAAACCGGAGGCAGCTTACCACTTCGTCTTCGATCTGCTCGGGCGTGCAGAAAATATGCGCGTCGTCCTGCGTGAATCCGCGGACGCGCATCAAACCATGCATGACGCCCGATCGCTCGTAACGATACACCGTGCCCAGCTCGCCCAGCCGCACGGGCAGATCGCGATAGCTGCGCAGCTTGTCCTTATAAATCAAAATATGGCCCGGGCAGTTCATGGGCTTGAGCTGATACTCGGCGTCGTCCAGCTCCATGGGCTTGAACATGTTGTCGCTGTAAAAATTGGCGTGCCCGGAGATTTTCCACAAATCGCGCCGCATGACGTGCGGCGTGTAGACCAGCGAGTAGCCGCGCGCCAGGTATTGATCGCGCATCCAGTCCTCGATGATCTTGCGAATCCGCCCGCCCTTGGGGTGCCAGAAAATCAGCCCCGGCCCGGCGAGCTCCTGGATACTGAACAGATCCAACTCCTGGCCGAGCTTGCGATGGTCGCGCTTCTTGGCTTCCTCCAGCCGATCGAGATAGGCGTCCTGGTCCTTCTTGCTGAAGAACGCGGTTCCATAGATCCGCTGCAGGCGCGGCTTGTGCTCATCGCCCTTCCAATACGCGCCTGCGATCGACAGGAGCTTGAACGCCTTGAGGCGAGACGTGGATGGCACATGCGGCCCGCGGCAAAAGTCGATGAAATGCGGCCCGAGCGTGTACTCGGAGAAAATTTCGCCGGCGCGCTCCTCGATCAGCTCGTGCTTCATCCAGTCGTCCGAGTATTTTTTCAGTCCGACATCCTTGGGCGTCATGACGCGCTCGAACGTCAGGTTCTTGGCCTGCAGTTCCCGCATGCGCGCTTCGAGTTTTTCGAGGTCCTCGGGCGTGAACGGGGTCTCGCGCTGAAAGTCGTAATAAAAGCCGGTGTCGGTGGGCGGGCCGATACCGAGCTGCGTTTCGGGAAACAGCTCCAGAACGGCCGCGGCCAGCAAATGCGCGGTGGAATGCCGGTAGACTTGCAGGGCCTCCGGGTTCTTGGAGGTCAGGATTTCCAGCTTGGCGTCTTTCTCGAACGGACGCGTGAGGTCCCAAAGTTCTCCGTCCACGCGCGCGACTACGGCGTCATCGGCCAAGCGCGCGCCGATAGATTTTGCGATGTCCAGGGGACTGCTGCCGGCGGGAACGCTTTTCTGGCTCCCATCGGGCAGAGTAATTGTCAGGCTTTCGCTCATGTAAATCTCAGGTTATCAGTCTGGACGCACGTCCGCTCCCTATGGTCGCGGCTCTGTGCGTGGCTGTAAACACAGGCGCGACGATTCCGAGCCGCGACCGGAGGAAGCGTGTGCTCGCAGCGCGCCGCCAGGAGGTGGCGGAAAAACTCTTGTGGCTGGTAGTAAGATGAAACCCAGCTCATCACAGAGCAGGGAGCCCGAGACAATTTGGATGATCCTTCCGACTTCGCGCGCGAGATGCTGGACACGGGACGGCGTGCCCTGGTTGGCTCGGTAGCGGGAGGGGTTTGGATGGCATGGGGGCTCGGTGCAGTCCGCGCCCTCCCGGTGCCCGTTCGGGCGGCATTTGTTCTCGCGGCAAGTCTTCTATTCGTGTGTTGCGCCTATTGTATTGTGAACGGGCGCAGGTCCCTTCAGAAAAAGCATTCCTCTGCGGGTCAGTCCCCGATGAGGGGATTTCTGATCGTTACGATTTTGGAGGTTGCCGGTGTTATCGGTGTGGCTGTGGCAGCACAAAAGACATACCGGCTGGATGCCTTGTCCGATTGGATTGGCTTTGTCGTTGGTCTGCATTTTTTCGGTCTCGCCAAGGTCTTTGGAGTTTCCATCTATTACGTGACTGGTGTCAGCATTACCGTTTGGTGTTTTTTCGCATGGATTCTGTTTCACGGTAACCCGCTCATCGTCTCGGCAGGCCTCGGAGTGGGCGTCATCCTCTGGGCCACGTCTTCGTTCAATCTGTTTCGTGTTCTTTGCAAGGCGAAGAGCGGGCGGTTTTCGGGCCGATAAAACGTCTGAAACAGGATACCTGTCGAATGTTCTGATCGTCTTTTCGCTCTGGGAGGAGACGGCCAGCAACCACGATTTGTAATGTTCAGCTATGTATCGGGGAAGGAATGGGTGCCGCAGGATCACCCGCTGGGCGCCATCCGCACGCGAGTGGATCAGGTTCTGAAAGGGATGTCGAAAGAGTTCGATCGGTTATATGGATGAAGCATATCGTCGGGCTGCGAAGGGAGAACTACTCGGCTTGGGGAACATGGAGCGGCTGTTCGTGTTCGGATGCGCCGCCTGTATTCTGCTGCGAATACCGTAGCTGAAGGGACGGTGTGCGTAACGGCGACAGGAAGGTTTCCGCGCCGGGCGCAAAGGCGACCGCAAGCCAAATCAGGCAGCCTTATTCCGCCAAGAAATCGCCCGGGAACCGGTTGCCAAATCACCGGCTGCATCGTCGCCGCGTTTTTTTCGCAAGCTCCTAGTCTAGGAGACCACGCCTTTGCGGACGGCGTACAGAATCAACTCCGGCAGGCTGTGCAGATTGAGTTTTTCGTGCAGGTTCCTGCGATGCGTTTCCACGGTGTAGAGGCTGAGATTGAGCAGCTCCGCAATCTCCTTATTGGACTTCAACTCGACCAGGAGCTGCAGCACTTCCCGCTCCCTGGACGTCAGCAGGTCGTAGCTGTCGTCCGCGCCGCGAGTGCGGATTTCACGTACATAATCGTCCATCAGCATCTTGGTGATTTCAGGACTGAAGAAAGTCTTGCCCTCATGCACGGATTTGATGGCGGCGATGAGATCGCTTTCGGCGGAATCCTTCAAAAGATATCCCTTGGCACCCGCCTTCAGCGCCCGCAGCACATAGCCTTCATCGGAATGCATGCTGAGAATCACAATCGCGGTATGAGGCAGAGCGGCGTTGATGCGCTGAGCGGCTTCGATGCCGCTCAAGTTGGGCATGGCAATGTCGAGCACTGCGACGTCCGGCTCGGTTGCTTCCGCTTGTTCCACGGCTTGCCGGCCGTCGGGCGCTTCGGCCACCACGCCGAATTCGGGATGACTCTCCAGCAAGAGCCGGAGCCCGCGGCGCATCACGGTGTGATCGTCAGCTAACAGGATGCGAATCTGTTTCACGGCTATAAACGCTCTGCCTCTCTTCGCTCTCTCTCGCGACCGGCAACTCCACCGACAGCGTAGTGCCGCCGCCAGGTTTGGAATGAACGACGCAATTGCCTTGCAATCGGGTAACGCGCTCCTGCATCCCAAGCAGACCCAGGCCCTTGATTTGCCGGACCTCGAACCCGCGTCCATCGTCCTGGATGGTGAGAAGCAGGCGATCCGGCTCCTGTTCCACACGGATGCGAACGGTGGTGGCGTGGGAATGCCGGGCGCAGTTGTGCAGCGCTTCCTGGACCACGCGATAGATGCAGGTTTTGTATTCGTCCGGCAACTCGTCGGAGTGGAGCTCGGCTGCGAAGGTCACATCCATGGCGGTACTCTTGGAGCATTCCCGGGCTTGCCACTTCAGCGCGGGAATAAGGCCCAGGTCGTCTAACATCGATGGCCGCAGCAAAAGCGCCATGTTGCGAACCACGCGCACCGTGCCTTCCACCAGGCCTTTGATGGTTTCCACGTGGCGGCGCAGCTGTTCTTCGGACCGGACCGCGAGCCCCCCGAGAGATTGCGCAGTTCCACCAGCACCGCCGAAAGGGCTTGCCCCACCTCGTCATGCAACTCGCGCGACAAGGATCGGCGTTCGGTTTCCTGGGCCTGAACCAGGCGCGCCGACAGTTCTTTGAGCTGGGTACGCGCTTCCTCCACTTCCACAAACTGCATGCGGGCCTGGTCCTCCAGCTTCAGCGTCTTGCGCATGGTGAACAAAGCCAGCCCTCCGCCCAGCGCCAGAGCCGCCAGCAGTGTTAGAAGGAGCCGAGTTTGGAAGCTCAGCAATAGCGAGACTACCTGCCGGTTGCCGGCATCCAACTGCTGCTCGTTGAGCGCATCGATGCGTCCGGCCAGCGCGAGCATATTCTGCCGCCGGGGAAAAACCTCATCGCGCAAAAATGCGTATCCAGAATTGTGCCTTTCCGCAGGGCCCCATCGGAAGATCGGGTCTAATATTCCCCAATAATCCAACAGCTCGGCCCGCAGGGCGGAATAGTGTTGCGCTTCCGCTGGCGCCACTTCACGCCGGTACGATTGCAGCGAAGATTCCATGTGACGGCGGACGTCTTCCAGGCTGGTCCGGTAAGTATCCGCTCTATGGGGGTCGGGTTCGAGCAGGTAGTCCCGGACATACGTGCCCGAAACGTAAACATCGGAGCGGATGTCGTTGAGCACGTGGTTCCGCGCGAGATACCGGCGCCTGATTTGATCGTCGTTGCGGCGGAACTGCTGCAGGACGCTCAGTGCATCGATGCCGGCCAAAGCCATGATCGATAACAGCCCGCCAAAACCGACCACCAGGGCAAGGCGGGACCCGAACAACACACGATCCGGGCGAGTTTGGCGTGCGTCTGCGGCTCCCGGCATGAATCCAAGACTATGCTACCCGAGGCTGCGCTCCGACGGACCAATCTACCGGTGTTTTTGTGCAAAAATACCAGCCGTCTGGTATAGGGTACGGCCTCCGAGACATCGTATGTTATGGAAGGAAAGAATTCCAGCAGAGCCCAAGCAAAGCTGTGCTTCATCCGCTACAATCGTGTCCAATCGAAATGACCCAACCAATCGTCCTTTTATCCGAGGATCTGGAAAAGCTCAAGAACATCGACAGTTGCACGGTTTCGAACGCGATTGAGCGGCTCAATGTGCGACTACGGAATGAGGGCTTCCTCTCGGGCGTAGCGCGTTGCCGGTTTCCGAAACTCCCCCCCATGGTCGGCTATGCGGCTACCGCCCGCATCCGAACGGCGTCCGCACCGATGAGTCACCGTTGTTACTACGACCGTATGGATTGGTGGAACTACGTAGCTTCCCTCCCCAAGCCGAGAGTGATGGTGTTACAAGACGCCGACCATAACCCGGGCCTGGGAGCATTTGTGGGCGAGATCCATGCGGCCATTGGCATGGCTCTGAATTGTGCAGGTTGTGTCACCAACGGCGCGGTTCGCGATCTGCCGGCGGTGGAAGCCATGGGTTTTCAAATGTTCGCGAACCATACTTCGGTATCCCATGCCTACGCCCACATCGCGGAGTTTGGCGAGCCGGTGGAAATAGGCAGTTTGAAGATTGCATCCGGCGATTTATTGCATGGCGATCGCCACGGAATTGTGAAGGTCCCGTTGCCGATTGCGGCGGAGGTTCCCATGCTAGCGTCCCGAATCCTGGAGGAAGAGCGCGAACTGGTTCAGTTTTGTCACTCACCACAGTTCTCGCTGGGCGAGTTGTCGGAGCGAATTCGAAAAATGAATTTGAGCTGTGATTTACCCTGGCGGAGCGCCGAATAACTTTTATGAGGTCGAATACGCGCGAGTTTGTGTTGTTCGGCATGATCGCGGCGGCGCTTGGGATGCTGGCCTCCTGCGGTAATTCCACGAAGGTCCAGGCTAAAAATCCCGGCGATCCGGATTCGAGTTCTGGTTCGGCGGTCTCGGTGGGAGTAGTCAAGATCGGCAGGCACAATCTGGGGCGCACTTTGACTCTTTCCTCCGAGTTGGTTCCTTTCCAGCAGATCGACGTGTATGCCAAAGAATCCGGTTTCGTAAAGAACCTGTATGTCGACTATGGCTCTCGGGTCCAAGCCAACCAACTCCTGGCCACTCTGGAGATTCCGGAGCTGCAACTGCAAGTGAAAGAGGACGACGCGGCGGTGAAGAACGCCGCGGCCCAAATTCCACATGCTCAGGATGAGTTGAACCGCATGGAGGCGCAGCAGAAAGTGCTGCAATTGCAGTTTGACCGGCTCAATAGCGTCGCGCAGTCGAAGCCGGGCTTGGTGGCGCAACAGGAAGTAGACGATTCCGAAGGCCGGGCTCTCGCGTCTGCGGCGCAGGTGGAAGCCGCCAAGTCCAATCTGCAATCCGCCGAAAGCGTGCTGGCGGCCGCGCAAGCCAAGCGGGAGCATGATCAAGCGCTGTTCGATTACGCCCAGATTACGGCGCCGTTCCCGGGCGTAGTCACGCAGCGCTACGCCAACCTCGGCACGCTGATGCAAGCGGGCACCAGCTCCAGCACGCAGGCCATGCCTTTGGTCACATTATCGGAGGACGACAAGTTCCGCCTGGTAATTCCGGTGCCGGAGACCTACGTCCACTACATTCATATCGGCGATCCGGTGGATGTCAGCGTTCCTTCGCTCCAACGAACGTTCCCCGGTCAAGTGACGCGGTTTTCCGTGGATGTTCGTGAAGACACGCGCACCATGCATACCGAAGTGGATGTGCGGAATCCGCAGCGCGTCCTGCTTCCCGGGCTTTACGCCGACGCCACCATCACTCTGGAAAAGCGCGATAACGTCAACGCGGTCCCCTTACAGGCCCTGGATCAGAACAACGGCAAGACCACAGTGGACGTGGTGGACGCCTCCAATAAAATCCAAGTGCGCCCCATTCAGATCGGCATCCAGACGCCCACCGATGCCGAAGTCCTCTCCGGACTTCAGGAGGGCGATCAGGTGGTGGTCAGCGACCGTAGCGGCCTCAAAGCGGGCCAGTCCGTCCGGCCCAAAATGGTGGACCTGATCCAGTACAAAAACACCGAGGGCGATCAGTAAGCCAGCAGGAAGAGTTTCCATGCCACGTTTTTCCATTCGCAACCCCTATTTTATTGTCGTCTGCTGCCTGGCTCTGGCCGTCATCGGCATCAACGCGTTCGTACGCATGCCCGTGGATCTGTTTCCTCCCATCAATCTGCCCGTGGTGGTGGTGGCGACTTTTTATAACGGCATGCCGCCGCGGGATATCGAACTCGATATCACGAATCCGCTCGAACGTTTTTTCACCCAGGCCAGCGGGTATGACCATATGGAGTCCCGCTCGCTTCTGGGCGTCAGCATCATCAAGGTATATTTCCAGACGGGAACCAACGCGGATGCCGATGAGACGGAGTTGTCGAATCTGGCCTTGGCGGACTTGAAGCGTCTTCCGCCCGGTACGTTGCCGCCGCTGGTGATGAAGTTCGATGCCTCCAGCCTCCCGGTTTGTCTGGTGACTTTGAGCGGGCAGGGCCTGAATGAGACTCAGCTCCACGACCTTGCCCAGTTCGATATCCGCAACCAGATCGCGGTGGTGAAGGGCGCCGAAATCCCCGCTGTGTTCGGCGGGAAGTACCGCCAGGCTATGGTCTATGTCGATCCCTTCAAGCTCTTCTCCCGCCAGATGAGCGTGATGGACGTGGTCAATTCCGTGAACGACAGCAATCTCATCCTGCCGGCCGGCGACGTTAAAATCGGGCCTCGCGACTACTACGTCTATTCCAACAGCATGGTGCAGAACGTCCGGGATCTGGACAGCGTGCCGATCAAGACCGTCGGCACGCGCTGGGTCACGATCGGCGATGTCGGCCAAGCCAAGGATGCCAGCCAGTTGCAATACAACATCGTCCGCATCGACGGCCAGAAGTCCGCCTACATCCCCATCATGAAATCCGGCGGCAACAGCAACACTATTCAGGTGGTGGACGACATCCGCTCGCTAGTGAAGAATCTCTTCGATCTTCCCCGGCAACTGGTCACCAACATCGTCTTCGATCAGTCCGTCTTCGTAAGGCAGGCGCTCAATACCGTGGTGCATGAAGGCCTGATAGGCCTGCTGCTCACCAGCCTTATGATTCTGTTGTTCCTCGGAAGCATGCGCGCCACCTTTGCCGTGCTGCTCTCTATCCCCATCTCCGTTCTGGCGACGTTCGTGGTGTTGTACATGCTGGGCAGCACCATCAACACGATGATCCTGGGCGGCCTGGCGCTGGCGCTCTCGCGTGTCATCGACAACTCGGTCATTTCGCTTGAGAACATATACAGGCACCTGGAAATGGGATCCACGCCCGCGGTTGCGGCCGAACAGGGCGGAGCCGAGGTGAACCTGGCCGTGCTGGCCGCCACGCTGGTGGACGTGGTCGATTTCTTCCCGGTCACGCTGCTGTTCGGCGTGAGCAAATTCCTGTTCTCCGCGCTCGCCGCCGCGTTCTGTCTGGCTCTGCTGGCTTCCTTCGTGGTGGCTATGACCGTTATCCCGCTGTTCTGCTCCAAATTCTTGAAGGCTATTCCCGGCGGCCACGCAGAACACGGGAGCCCCCACGATGCTAATCAAGCCGAGCATCACTCTGAGGACGGGACCCCGCAGGAACACGAGCACCGCTCCTGGGGCGGCCGCTTCAACGCCTGGTTCAATCGCAATTTCAACAGGCTCCTCAATGGTTACGAGCGCACGGTTCGCTTTACCCTCAAGGCTCCCGCCCTCACGCTGGCTGCGCTAATCGGAGTCTTTCTGGCCAGCCTCCTGATCTATCCGTTCCTCGGCCTGGCGTTCTTCCCACGCACCGATGCCGGACAGTTCACGGTCAACCTCAAAGTTCCCACCGGTTCGCGTATTGAGGTCACCAACGATTACGTCGCCAAGATCGAGGATCTTATCCGTCACATTGTCACGCCGAAAGACCTTCGCATGGTCCTTTCGAACATCGGCGTTGTGAACGATATTTCGTCCCTTTACACCACCAATGCCGGCATGTACACGGCCTTCATCCAGGTGCAGTTGAATCAGGACCACGCAATCGGCAGCTACGAATACATGGACCGCGTGCGGGCCGCCATCGCCGCGCAATTCCCCGATGTCCGCACCTTCTTCCAAAGCGGCTCGCTGCAGGACGCCATCCTGAATCAGGGCCAGCCCGCTCCTATCGACGTGCAGGTCAACACGCGCGACCTGAACCTCACCTACAACACCGCGCTGAATCTGGCTGACCGCATTCGCAAACTGCCCGGAGTGGGTGAGCTGTACATTCCCCAGGACATGAACTACCCGTCCATCCGCATGGATATCGACCGCGTCCATGCCAGCGAGCTTGGGCTTACCCAGAAAGACGTGGTCGATAACGTCATCACCGCGCTCAACTCCAATATCATGATCGCGCCCAACTATTGGGTGGACTATCAGACCGGCAACGACTACTTCTTGAGCGTGCAATACGCCGAGCACGGCAAGGAGGCCATCCACAACCTGGTGGATTTCAAGGAAATCCCCCTGCGCGCGCCCAATATGAAGGAGCCCACCACGCTCGATTCGGTGGTGAAATTGGTGAATTTGCAATCCCCCACCGAAGTGGATCACTATCAGATCCAGCGCATTGTCGACGTTTACGTCACCCCGGTTGGCGAGGATCTGGGCAAACTCCAGACCGGGATCAAGCAGACCATCGCCGACGCGAAACTGCCCGCCAACATTCGCGTCACACTGCGTGGCATGGTTAATTCCATGAATGAGTCGTTCCGGAGTTTCGCGATCGGCATGAGCATCTCCGTCATCCTGCTGTTCCTCATCCTGGTAGCGCAGTTCCGGTCGTGGCTGGATCCGGTGCTGATCATGCTCGCCATCCCCATGGGCTTCATCGGCGTGCTGATCATTCTCCCGCTCACCCACACCACGCTCAACGTAATGTCGCTCATGGGCGTGCTTATGCTGATCGGCATCGCGGACTCCAACAGCATCCTGATCGTCGATTTCGCGCACAAGCTGGAAGAGCAAGGCCTTTCGGTAAGGGATGCCGTGGTCACGGCCTGCCGGGTCCGCCTGCGGCCCATTCTGATGACCTCGCTTGCCACCATCATCGGCATGATCCCCATGGCGCTGAAACTCGGCGAAGGCGGCGAACAATACACGCCCATGGCGCGCGCCATCATCGGCGGCCTGACGTCTTCAGTGTTACTCACGGTATTTATCGTTCCGGCGGCGTATCTACTTGTGTATGGGAGGAAGCAAAGAAATGTTCCCCAGCCATCGCCAAATCAGGCGTAGCCGAAAGGCTCTTTTAATCGCGGCCGCCATGGCATTGCCGCTGGCACTGTTTGCCCAGGCGCCGCCCATGCTGACGCTGCAACAGGCGGAAGCCATGGCCATCAAGAATCATCCCCAGATTCAGGCCGCGCAGAACGAGGTCAATTTCGCGAATCAGCAGATTGTGATTAATCGCGCCCCTTACTTTCCCACCATAAACGGTGAAGCGACGGGCTCGCAAAGCTACGACGGTTCGCGCATCGGAGCCGGCAATCTACAGGCGTCGCGCTTATTTCAGCGCGAGGCTCAAGGTGTCGACATCCAGCAGTTGGTGACGGACTTCGGGCGCACATCGAACCTGGTATCGAGCGCGCGTTTCTCAGCGCAGGCGGCCGCGCAGAATTCCACCGCGACGCGCTATACCGTGCTGCTGGACGTCAACCGCGGCTATTTCGACGTACTGCGGGCGCAGGCCACCGTGAAAGTGGCGGAGCAGACGGTGAGCGCCCGCCAAACCCTGGACAGTCAGGTAACTGAGCTGGCGAAGAACAAATTGCGTTCGGAGCTGGATGTGAGTTTCGCAGACGTGAACGTCTCACAAGCCAAGCTTCTGCTCTTGCGCGCGCAAGATAGCGTGGCGGGAGCGCTGGCCGAGCTCGGCCGCGCCATGGGTTCCGATCAGCCTGCCAATTATTCGCTGACCGACGAACCTCTGCCCCCCGCACCGCCGGCTACGGTGGATAGCATGGTGGCCCAGGCCATCGATAACCGGCCTGAACTTGCGTCGCTGCGCGCGGCGCGCGAGTCGGCCTACAAATTCGCCGAGGCTGAAAAAGACTTGAAGCGGCCAACCGTGAGCGGAGTTGCCGTGGCGGGCTATATTCCTTACATCAATAATCCGACCTCATCGCCGATTCCAGCGGAGTATGAGGCTGTTGCGGCCAACGTGAATATTCCCATCTTCAACGGCCATCTGTTTTCCGCTCGCCAGGAAGCGGCCTACCAGCACGCTCTGGAATCCGATCAGCGGCTGCGCGATGAACAGGAGCAGATCAGCCGGGACGTGCGCGTGGCCTGGGCCAGCGCCAACGACGCCTATCAGAGAATCGATGTCACCGCGCAATTCCTGCGCCAGGCGTCGCTGGCTTACCAGTTGGCCCAAGGACGCTATGATTTGGGTTTGGCTTCTATCGTCGAGCTGACCCAAGCGCAGTTGAACGTGACATCGGCCGAGATCGAAAATCTGAACGCGAAGTACGACTATCAGACGCAATACGCGTCGCTCCAATTCACACTTGGCCTCCTCCGCTAGCCGCACTGTGTTTCACGAAGTACAGCGCTTGCCGCTGCGCCGCGTTGGTGTGGTACTGGCCATTCCGCCGCTCGGGATGCTCGGCCTTCTGGTATGGCAAGTGGTCCTGGGGCACCCCTGGGGCAAGCAGCCTATGTCCAATGCGAACGTAATCGGTTGGACCGTATTTCTTTGGCTCATTTACCTTCGCCTCATCACTGTCCGATTAGTCACCGACGTTCGCAACGGAGCGCTGGTCATCACGATGCGCGGGCTGTGGCGATCGCGCCGCATTCCGATCGACCGTATCCAAACGGTTGAGACCATCACTCATGACGTCGCGCGCGACTACGGCGGCTATGGAATCCGGTCCACACGGGACGGCAAGGCTTACGTCGCCGGTGGCACTCGAGGCGTGCGCGTGACGCTCGCCGGGGGAGAGAAGCTGGTGGTGGGATCCCAGCGGCCCGAAGACCTGGCGGCCACACTGCGCGCCAAAGCACTCTGACGGGGTGTTCCGCCATACCACCCGCGCAGTAATTTCGAAGCGGCCAGCCCGGTAGTTCGCTGAATCTCGTGGCGCCGCGGGAAACAGTCAGGTAACGAGATTATTCAGGGTGAATCTAACCGGTAGGCGCGATCATGAGACAGCGGACTCTCGCGAAGGCGGATTTCGAGCACCTCCGGCACTTCGATACGTGCACGGTGTCGAATGCAATTGAGAGGCTGGAGGCCAGGCCGCGCAACGAGGGCTCCGTCGCTGGCACAGTGGTGCGATGCCAGTTTCCGGATTTTCCCCCGATGCTCGGATATGCGGCCACAGGCCGTATGCGATCCACCACTGCTCCGGTGTCCGGGCGCGCCTATCACGAGAACATGCACTGGTGGCGGTATGTCGCGTCACTTCCCCAGCCGCGGGTCATGGTGATCCAGGACGTGGACGAGCAGCCTGGATTGGGAGCCCTGGTGGGAGAACTGCACGCCGTGATAGGCCGTGCACTGAATTGCGTCGGATACGTTACGAATGGCTCGGTGCGCGATCTGAAGGCGGTGGAAGCAGTCGGGTTTCACCTATTTGCAGGCAGCGTCGCGGTATCGCACATGTACGCCCACGTCGCCGAGTACGGAGAGCCGGTGGAGATTGGCGGATTGAAGATTTTTCCGGGGGACCTGATCCATGGGGACCGCCATGGCGTGCATGTAATTCCAATTTCGATAGCATCGGAAATTCCCCGGATGGCGTCCCAGATACTGAGTGAGGAGCACGAGCTCAGCGAGTATTGCCGGTCCCCGCGATTTTCACTGCAAGGCTTGGACGAGAGGCTGCAACATCTCCCCGGAGATGGGTATGAAGTGCCGCTGGGCGCAAGGTGAGGGCTGCAAAACTGGTGTAGCAGAATGTTTGCGGGAAATCACGCTGTCCACCGTTTGAGTCTCTGGGTTCTTGCAACCGCTATCCTTGCGGCGAATTTGGTTTCGTGCGGTGGTGAGAGCGTCAAGGCCAAAGAGCTGGCGAAGGCCCCACCCGCGCGCGAGATCGGTGTCGTCAAGGCGGTTCGAAAACCCATACAGCGGACTCTGGTGATCTCTTCCGAGCTGATTCCTTTCCAACAAATTGATGTGTACGCCAAAGAATCCGGATTCGTGCGGAAACTGGACGTCGACTATGGCACGCACGTGAGGGCGGGGCAGGAGATGGCGGTCCTGGAGATCCCGGAGCTCCAGGCGCAGGTGGATGAGGATGATGCCGATATTAAAGATGCTTCCGGCCGGGTAGCCCGCACCCAGAAGGAACTGGCGCAAATGCAAGCGCAGTACAACGTGGCGCATCTGCAATTTACCCGATTAGATGGGGTTGCAAAATCGCGGCCGGGTCTGGTCGCACAGCAGGAGGTGGACAACTGGCAAGGGAAGGACCTGGCCGAAGCAGCGCAAGTGGCGGGCTCCCGGGACGCAGTAGCCTCCGCCCAAAGCCAGCTGGTCCGGGCACAGGCCAGGCGCCGTCATGACCAGGTGCTGTTCGACTATTCCCGAATCACGGCTCCGTTCGCGGGGGTGGTAACGCAGAGATACGCGAATCTCGGCACCTTGATGCAAGCCGGAACAAATTCGAGCACGCAGGCGCTGCCTCTGGTTCAGCTTTCTCAAGACGACCTGTTCCGGCTGGTGATTCCGGTGTCGGAATCCTATGTTCGTTATGTTCGAATCGGAGATCCGGTGGATGTGCGGGTGCCTGCGCTGAACAGAAGCTTTCCCGGCAGGGTGGCTCGCTTTTCGGTGGATGTGCAGTTGGACACCCGTACCATGCATACCGAGGTGGATGTCCCGAACCCGAATGGCGTGCTACTGCCTGGCCTGTATGCGGAAGCGACGCTGACATTGGACCGTGAGAACAGCGCTCTTACGGTGCCTCAGGAAGCGGTGAATATCGACGGCGATCGGAGGTCGGTTTGGGTAATCGATCCATCGAACAAAGTGGAACAGCGCGAGATTACGACTGGAATCGAGACACCCGACGACGTTGAAGTCCTTTCCGGCTTGCGGGAAGGCGAGCTGGTCGCGGTGGGCGACCGGAGCAGCTTGAGGCCCGGCGAATCGGTCAAGCCCAAGGTGGTAAAGCTGATCCAAGGCCAGTCTCAACAGGAGTGACCGCCATTGCCACGGTTCGCCATTCGCCATCCCTATTTTATTGTTGTGGTCGGGCTGATATTGGTGCTGATCGGCCTTACCAGCTTGGCGCGCATGCCGGTGGATCTTTTCCCGACCATCAATTTACCCGAGGCGGTGGTGGCTACGTTTTACAGCGGCATGCCTCCGGAAGATATTGAAACCGACATCACCAATCCGTTGGAGCGCTTCTTCACGCTGGCGAGCGGTGTGGATCACATGGAATCGCGGTCGTTGCCGGGCGTCAGCATCATCAAGGTGTTCTTCCAGCCCGGCACAAACTCCGACGCCGATGTAACCGAGCTGTCCAATTTATCCCTGGCGGACTTAAAGCGCCTTCCGCCCGGAACCTTGCCTCCCGTTGTGCTCAAGTTCGACGCCTCCAGCCTTCCCGTTTGTCTTGTCACCTTGAAAGGCCAGGGACTCACGCAGACCCAGTTGCACGATACCGGCCAGTTCGCCATTCGCGATCAGATTGCCGTGGTGCAGGGGGCCGAGATCCCGCCGCCGTTTGGAGGAAAATACCGCCAGGTAATGGTGTATGTGGATCCCTACAAGCTGCTATCACGCGAGTTGAGCGTGATGGATGTGGTGAACGCGGTGAACAAGAACAATTTGATTCTGCCGGCGGGCGACGTAAAAGTTGGCCCCTACGACTATTACGTTTATTCCAATGCGCTGGTCGACAAGGTTAAAGAGTTGAATAGCGTTCCGATCAAGACCGTCGGCCAGCGCTGGGTTTCGGTGGGTGACGTCGGCGAAGCCAAGGACGCCAGCCAGATCCAGTACAACCTGGTGCGTGTGGATGGCCAGCGTTCGGTGTATCTGCCCATCATGAAGCAGGGCGGCGACACGAATACCATTCAAGTGGTGAACGGCATTCGTGCCATGATCGGCCGGCTCACCGGCGTTCCCAAGAACCTGGTGGCCAGCGTGGTTTTCGACCAGTCGGCCTTCGTGAAGGAAGCTATCAGAACGCTGCTGCATGAAGGTTTGATCGGCCTGGCGCTTACCAGCCTGATGATCCTGATCTTTCTCGCCAGCCTCCGCGCCACGCTGGCGGTTTTCCTGTCCATTCCGCTCTCGGCATTAACCACTTTTGTCGTGCTGTATCTTCTGGGCAGCACGGTGAATACCATGATCCTGGGTGGCCTGGCGCTGGCGTTTTCCCGGATTATCGATAACTCCGTCATTTCGCTGGAAAACATTTACCGGCATCTGGAGGAGGGCGAGTCGCCGGAAAGCGCGGCGGCGGAAGGCGGAGCCGAAGTCAGTCTGGCGGTGCTGGCGGCTACGCTCACTACGGTGGTGGTTTTCTTCCCGGTCACCTTCTTGTACGGAGTCAGCAAATTCCTTTTCACGGCGCTGGCATTATCCGTGGTTATCTCTCTATTTGCATCCTATTTCGTGGCGATGACCGTGATCCCACTCTTTTGCGCCCGCTATCTCAAAGCCTTTCATCACAGGACGCCTTCCCTGGGCGAAACACCGCCTGCGATGTCGATGGGCGAGCGGTTCAATGCCACCTTCAACCGGGCCTTCACCGGCCTTCTGGATTTCTATGAACGCGCCGTACGCCGCGCGGTGAAGCGGCCGGTGCTCACCGTGGCGGTTCTGCTATTGGCATTTGCCGCCAGCCTTGCTCTCTATCCGTTCTTAGGCGTGGCATTCTTTCCGCGAACCGATGCGGGCCAGTTTACGATCAATGTGAAGGCACCCACCGGCACGCGGATTGAGGTGACCGAGCAGTATATCGCGCGCGTGGAGGACGCCATCCGCAAAATCGTGCCCCCCGCTGATTTTCGCATGATTGTCTCGAATATCGGCATTGTTCCGGATTTCTCCGCTCTTTACACTACGAATGCCGGGGCGTACACTGCCACGGTTCAGGTTGCGCTTCAACCCTCGCACAAGGTCAGCAGCTTCGAGTACATGGACCGGGTGCGCCGCCTTCTCGCTGCGGACTATCCGGACCTGCGGACATTCTTCAGCAGCGGATCGATGGTGGACAGCATTCTCAATATGGGAATGCCCGCACCCATCGATCTGCAGGTGAGCGGCACAGACTTGGATCAGGCCAATGCGGCGGCCAGGAAGCTTGCGGATCAAATTCGGGAAATGCCCGGCGTGGGCGAAGCTTACATCCCCCAGGACATGAACTATCCGGCCGTGCGGCTGGACGTGGACCGGGTGCATGCCTCCGAACTTGGCCTGGATCCCGAAAATATCGTGCAGAATGTCATCACGGCGCTGGACTCCAACACCATGATCGCGCCCAATTATTGGGTGGATCACAAAACCGGAAACGATTACTTCCTGACCGTGCAATATTATGAAAACGGCAGGCCGGCGATCCACAACTTCGTCGATTTGAGAAATATTCCGCTCCGAGCGCCGAATCTGAAGAGTCCCACGACACTTGACACAGTGGTGAGCCTGAAGAAACTGGTGACGCCTACCGAAGTGGATCATTACCAGATCCAGCGGGAAATCGATATTTACGTTAGTCCCTCGGGCGAGGACCTGGGGAAGGTAGCGGCGCGCATTGACAAGCTGGTAAACAATGCGAAATTACCGCCTGACGTCCATGTGGAGACGCGCGGCTTGGTGCAGGCCATGCGCCAGTCTTTCAAGAGTTTTGCGATTGGCCTTTCGCTTTCGGTGGTTTTGCTTTATCTGATTCTGGTGGCGCAATTCAGCTCGTTCAAGGACCCTTTTCTGATTATGCTGGCGGTTCCGATGGGATTCATTGGGGTGATGATTACCTTGCCTCTCACCAATACCACACTCAACGTCATGTCGCTGATGGGAGTGCTGATGCTGGTGGGCATCGCCGCTTCCAACAGTATTTTGATTGTGGAATTCGCGCACCGCCAGGAGCGGCAAGGCCAGTCAGTTGTGGACGCGGTGATCAGCTCCTGCCGCGTGCGCCTTCGGCCGATTCTCATGACATCGCTCGCAACCATCATCGGCATGGTGCCGATGGCCCTCAAGCTGGGAACGGGCAGCGAACAATATGCGCCCCTGGCGCGCGTGATCATCGGCGGCCTGACCGCCTCTGTCATCCTGACGGTGTTCATTGTTCCGGCGGCCTACATTATTGTGTACGGACGCAACCGGCAGAGCCCGGAACCAGTTGGCTAACGTCAGCCGCGGACTCCGATTTTGCGGAGAATGGTCATCATCGGGCACCAATTGGTGAAGGCCGACTGAAATAGATTGAGCCCGACGAAAGCGGTGAACAGATACCAATACGGGCTGACCCAATAGCCCAGCGCGAGCGTCAGCAGCACGATGGCCCCGGCGATCAGGCGCAGAGATCGTTCCACGTTCATACCAGCTCCCTCCTTTTGTGAAAGGTGTAAAACAAGACCGGAACCGTCATTCGCGAGAGCAGTAGCGAGGCGATCTCGCCGGCCATCAGTGCAATCGCCAAGCCTTGGAAAATCGGGTCGAATAGAATTACAGACGAACCAACCACCACAGCGGCCGCGGTCAGCATCATGGGCCGGAAGCGGACAGCGCCCGCATCGATTACAGCCTGATCGAGCGCCATGCCCTGGCGCAATCGCAGCTCGATGAAATCCACCAGGATGATGGAGTTTCTGACAACGATGCCCGCGCCCGCGATGAAGCCGATCATCGAGGTGGCCGTGAAGAATGCGTGCAGCAGTCCATGCGCGGGCAAGATGCCGACCAACGAAAACGGGATGGCAGCCATGATGATCAAGGGCGTAAGGAACGATTGGAACCAGCCGACCACCAAGCCGTAAATCAAGATCAACACCGCGGCGAATGCGATGCCCAGGTCGCGAAATACTTCGTACGTGATTTGCCACTCCCCGTCCCACTTCATCGAATAGCGGCCCGGATCGGTGGGCATCGCGGCCATGTGCTGCTCGATTTTGTAGCCTTCCGGAATTTTAAACTTGTCGATCTCGGGACCGAGCTTCAGAATCGCGTACACCGGGCTCTCCATCGCGCCCGCGATGTCGGCGGTTACATACGTCACCGGCATCAGATTCTTGTGGTAGATGCTCTTGTCCTCCACCACCTTCTCAACGTGAACCAGCTCGCCGAGCGAAACCATTTGCCCGCCGCGCCCCGCGATTTGCAGGCTTTGCATGCGGTTCAGATCGGATCGCGTGGGACGGTCCAGGCGAACGTCGAGTGGAATGTCCTCTTTTTCGGATGCCTGATGCATCAATCCCGCCTGGTAACCGGCGGCCGCCACTTGCATCGCGCGCGCCAGATCGTCCTCGGAGATGCCGTTTAGCGCCGCTTTTTCCTGATCGACAATCAGGCGGTATTTCGGCTGGTCGTCTTCAACGTACCAGTCAACATCGACGACGCCATTGGTGCGCCGGAACAGATCGCGCATCTGCCGCGCCAGTGCGATCCGGCCATTCAAGCTCGGGCCGTACACTTCGGCCACCAGCGTTTCCAGCACCGGAGGGCCGGGCGGAACCTCGGCCACTTTGATACGAGCACCATAGCGCTCCGCGATGGGATCCAGCCGCAACCTTACTTGCTTCGCGATCTCGTGGCTCTGCAGATCGCGCTTGCTCTTGGGCAGGAGGTTCACCTGGATGTCGGCGATGTTGGGGCCGCGCCGGAGGTAATAATGACGCACCAGGCCATTGAAGTTGTAAGGCGACGCGGTTCCCGCATAAGTTTGGACGTTGATCACTTCGCGCTGCTTCTCGGTCTCCTCGGCCAGCAATTTCGTTACGCGCTCGGTCTCTTCGAGCGTGGTTCCGTTGGGCATGTCGATAATCACCTGAAACTCGCTTTTGTTGTCGAACGGAAGCATTTTCACTTTCACGAAGCCGATGTAAAACAGGGACACGGACGCGAGCAGCAGGACCACGACGCCGCCCAGGAAACTCCAGCGGAAAACGGGCCGGTGCAACAGGCCGCCCATAATGGTGCGGTAGAGCCGGGTCATCAAATCTTCCCGCTCCCCGGCGTGATGCGCGGCGCGGGCCTTCAGAAGTCGGACCGCAGCCCAGGGGGTAACGACGAACGCCACCATCAGCGAGAAAACCATCGCGGCGGTGGCGCCAATGGGGATGGGCCGCATATACGGACCCATCAGGCCACCGACAAAAGCCATGGGAAGAATCGCCGCAACCACTGTAAGCGTGGCGAGGATCGTGGGATTGCCAACTTCGTCCACGGCCTCGATCGCTACTTCATATGGCGGCCGGCCATGATTGTCGGGAAGGCGCCAGTGACGCACGATGTTTTCGACCACTACAATCGCGTCGTCCACCAGGATGCCGATGGAGAAGATCAGAGCGAAAAGCGTGATCCGGTTCAGCGTGTAGCCGTAAAGATAGAAGACCGCAAGCGTGAGCGCCAGAGTAACAGGGATCGCCGTGAAGACGATGAGCGACTCGCGAAAACCCAGCGTGATGGCGATCAACAGGCTTACCGATACCACGGCAATCAACATGTGCCACAGCAGCTCGTTCGATTTCTCCTTGGCCGTGTCGCCGTAATCGCGCGTGACAGTCATCTGAACGTCCGAAGGAATCACGCTACCGCGCAGCGGTTCCAGGCGATGGAGCACGTTTTCCGAGACTGTGACCGCGTTGGTTCCCTTGCGCTTCGATATCGCAATCGTGGCCGCCGGATAAAAGCCATGCCCATCGGAGAAGCGCACGTACTGCGATGGTTCCTCGCCGCCGTCGGTCACTTGGGCGACGTCACGCACGAAGATCGGCTTGCCATCGGCGACCCCCGCCACTACGTTTCGCACGTCGTCCGCGCAGGTGAGGAACTGCCCCGTCTCGAGCAAATATTCCTGATTTCCGCTGGCGAATTCGCCCGACGGCAGCCGGCGATTGGAAGCTCCCAACGCGCCCACGATCTGCAATGGCGAGAGATGGTAGGCCGCCAAACGCGCCTGATTCAGTGTGATCCGAAGCGCGCGCCTCTGGCCGCCGATCAGCGCGACCGCTGAAACATCGGGCGTCTGTTTGATTGTGTCGTCCACTTGCGCGGCGATGCGCCGCAGCTCAAAATCGCCGTAGCGCTTGCTCCAGAACGTCAGCGCGAGAATAGGCACATCGTCAATCGAGCGCGGCTTTACCAAGGGCGGCGACGCGCCCGGCGGAATCAGATCCATGTTCGCCGACAGCTTCTGATTCAGCCGTACAATGGCCTTCTCTTCATCCTGGCCGACCAAGAAACGGACGATTGTCATGGACGTGCCCGGGCTGGAAGTCGAATAGATGTACTCCACGCCTGGGATCTCCCAGAGCAGCTTCTCCATCGGCTCGGTGACGCGCTCTTCCACTTCGCGTGCCGATGCTCCCGGCATTTGCACCGAGACATCCACCATGGGAACGATGATCTGCGGCTCTTCCTCACGCGGCAGCTTCCACACCGAGAACAGGCCGAGCAGTATCGATCCCACAATGACCAGGGGCGTTAGCTTGGAACCAATCCAGGCGCGCGCCAGTTTTCCGGCAGGGCCGAGTTTTCGCGGGGCATTCACGGCTTGACCTCAACCCGCGCGCCATCGGCCAAATCCTGTGGAACTGGGAAAATCACTTTTTCGCCGGCGGTTAATCCCGAGAGCACCTCTACCCGATCTTTTGCTTTGTCGCCCAGCGTGATCAGACGAGTTCGTGCGAAACCGTTCTCGTCCACAAACACCGATTGCAATTGGCCGCGCTCGGTGACCGCCGCGAAAGGTATGGCGAGGACAGACCGACCGCCTAGTTGAAACCTCGCGCGGCCAAAGATGCCGGACCGCAAGCCTGGCTCGGGAGGCAGATCAATCTTGACTGTGTACGCGCGCGACGCCGTATCCACCGCTGGGACGATTTCCGAAACTCGTGCGTCCAGAGTGCGATCGATATTGCGGTCGATCCCATCCAGCGTGACGGAAACAGGCTGGCCCGCGCGAATCACACCCAGCTTGGACTCTTCCACCGAAGCCTCCAGCTGATAGCCATCGCGTTCGATGGTGAGCAGCGGCGCGCCGGGCGTGGCGAGATTTCCCGGGTCCACCGACTTCGCAGTCACGATGCCCGCGAAGGGAGCCTGCAGCTCGGCGTAGCTGCGCGTCACCTGGGCCGCGCCCACTTGCTGGTCCGCTTGCGCCAGCCTGCCGTCCAATTGACTCCGCCTGGCTCGCGCCATTTCGAATGCCGCTTGCGCCGCCTTCAGCCTGGCCGATGCCTCGTCAAATTCCTGGTCGGAGATCGATTTCCGTTGATACAGCTCGTTCATGCGCTGGAAGGTGGACTGCGCCAAATTCAAATTCGCCTTCGCTGCCGCCACTGCGCTTTCGGCCTCGGGAATTTCATTCCGCACTTCATCGCGCGCCGCCGCAGCCTGGGCCACGCTCGAGTCCAAGTCGCGCGCATCCAGAGCCACCAGCAGCTGCCCCTGACGAACCTGATCGCCCACTTGCACTTTCACCTCGCGAACGTAACCCATCCACTTCGCGGCGATGATGGACGAAGTACGGGCGCGCACGGTACCGGTGGCCTCGTAGATCGCCGGCCACTGCTGCGGTGCGGGAATCATCACGCTCACCGAGACAGCAGGCGCACTCGTGGCCGAGGGTTCTGGCTCGCGTGCGATATCGCCACAGCCGGCCAGCCAGATGACCAGAGGACTGAGCAGGAGCATTCGTTTCGTCATCTAATTCAAAACCTCCGAGTCCGCGCTCAACGTACCTGTGGCCAAGGCAAGCATCGTCGCGGCGATGCGCTGGTCGTGAATAGCCGCCAGATAGCGCGTCTGCACATCCAACACCGCCGCTTCGGTGCGAAGCAGATCCGTTACGTTGTTCATGCCGGCCTGATAGCGGTTCTGGGTGATCCGAAGGCTCTCTTCGGCTTCCGCCACCGATGCTTTCGCGACATCGATGCGCTGTTCGGCAGAGCGCAGATCGGCGAACGCGCGCCGTACCTGGAGCCGGATAGACGAACTGGTACTCGCCTGTTGGGCTTCACTGCGGCGCACCAGTGATTTGCTTTCTTCGATGCGCGCTTTATCGCTGAAGCCGTTGAACAGGTTCCAGCGCAGCCCTAGCGAGACGAGCCAATTCGCGCCGCCCCGATCGTAAAATGACTGCCGGTCCGCTTCCAGGGCGCCGTGTAACACAACGCCGGGCAGGAGGTTGCTGCGGGCATCCGCCGCTTGTGTTTCGGCCAGGCTGGCGGAAAGCTTCGCCTGCCGCGCTTCGGGACGATCGGCAATTGCGCTTTTTTCGTAATCCGCAAGTATTCCGGCGGGCTCGGACGCGGGAGCAAGCGGCGTAGTCAGGCTATGCACGGAATCGAGCGGTAAGCCGAGAGCGTCGTTCAAAGCCGCGCGCGCCACATCCAAATCCGCTGACCTGCGAATCTGTTCTTCGCGCACGCCGGCCAGGTGTACACGGATCGACAGCACGTCCGCGTCCGTGGAGAGCCCCGCGGAGCGCACGTTCCCGGCATGCTGCAAATCCGCCTCGGCCGAGCGCAGCGCCTGATCGGCTGCCTTCACTTGCTCGGCACTGAGCGTTGCGTCATCATAAGCGCGCACTACGTTCGCGATCACTTCCATTTCGGTGAGCCGCTGGTCTTCGCCCGCGATGTCTTTGGTGAGTCCAGCCGACCGAACCGCGTTCCTAGTCTGTCCGGCATCAAACAGCGTCTGGTCGGCGGTGACTAGCGACTGGAAGTTGTTCAAAACATCCGGTCGATTGAGCGGCCCAAGCAGGAAGTTCTGTTCGCCAAACTGATGCTGCGTTAACAAAGAAGAGAAAACAAAAACCGGATTGTCGCTGCGCGCCCACGATTCCGAATAATTGACCTTGGGCAGAAAGCCGCCGCGAGCCTCTTGAACTCTGCTCTCCGCAGCTTGCTGGGCGGCGCCCGCAGCCACAATGGAGTTGTTCTTCGCCAATGCTGTGCGGACCGCCTCTTTCAGGGACAGGGCATCTTGTGCCCAGACTGGCAGTCCAC
The DNA here is from genome assembly GCA_963776805.1 of Bryobacterales bacterium. Classification (GTDB taxonomy): domain Bacteria; phylum Acidobacteriota; class Terriglobia; order Bryobacterales; family Bryobacteraceae; genus Palsa-89. The sequence continues at coordinate 198,362 of CAVZOD010000023.1, read as the reverse complement.
ACAGCATGACAAGAACAGCAAACGCTTTTCGCATCGAGTTCGCCCTACGGTTTCGGGGCCATCCACAGGGGCTGACCCATTTTGTCGCGCAAAATTAGTGTCTTGCCGTCTTTGGTCACCTCTCGTGCGATGAGAAATTCCCCAGCATCCATCATCACTATGGAGCCGAGGACTCGTACGGAATCGCCTTTTGCGAAGCTGAAGCCTGCGTTGGCAATGAAATCGGATGGTCCCAGATGCACCTCGATTGTTTCCGTTGTCGTGTTTACGGTCAAATGAGTCGCCATCATTCGGCCATGCTGCGGCCGAAGAACGTCTTGGACTGTCCCCGTTATGGTGGTTTCGGTGGACACGTCATACCGCATCATTTTCATCTCTTGCTTCGAGTTCATGCCGCCCTGTTTCATGCAACTGGGTCCTGATTGAGCGGCCGCTAGCGCGCAACTCGACACCACGAGAAAGCTGATTTGAAAGATTCTGGACATCACTGCTCCTTTCTGAAGGCACTCGCTGCGTATTCTCACGCAATCTGGGCCGCATGGCGCGAGCCTCAACGTGCCGCGAGTCCCGTAACTACCTGAAATTGCCAGCCATTCTTGGCTTTTGTCCTTTGCCTCTGCGAACAACGATGCAATCGCCCGACCGGGGTGACACGCGTCACCTTTGGAAGGCTGCCTGCATCTGGAAAGATAGAAGGGCGGGCCAAGATTATGGAAGTAACGGCAGAATTTCTCGGTAATGCAAGATTCGAGGTACAGGCCCGCGGCCATCGACTCATTTGCGACCAGCCGGCTGACAACGGAGGCTCGGATGCCGGCATGACGCCGCCGGAATTCCTGCTGGCGTCTCTCGCCACCTGCGCGGCGTATTATTCGGCTGAATATTTGAAAACGCGCCGGCTGCCCGCCGAAAACCTGCGGGTGCGGGTGAGCGCGGAGAAGGCGAAACAGCCCGCGCGGCTGGGGTCGTTCCGGATCGAAGTTACGGCGCCCGGGCTGGACGAACATCATGAAGCCGGAATTCTGCGGGCTGCGAAGGCGTGCCTGATTCACAATACGCTGCTGGGCCAGCCGGTTATCGAAGTTATGGTGAACGGCGCCCTCGCGGCGCATCCCGCCGAGATCGCTCCCGTTTAACCGCGGCCAAGCCCGCTACAATCAGGAGCGGAAACCAACCTTTGGATCGGGAAGCCCATTGGATCGGGAAACAGAAGTAGAGCTCGCGCGCCGGTTGCTGATGGGGAAACCGGAGGCGTTCGATCGTTTCGTGGAACATTTCCGCGCGAAGATTTTTCAATACAGCTGGCTGATGTGCGGTCATCGGGAAGACGCCGAAGAAGTGGCGCAAGAGACTTTGCTCAGAGTCTTTGAGAGCTTCGATCAGTTGCGGGAGCCGGAGCGGGTCCGGCCCTGGATATTCCGGATTGCCAAGAATGCGTGCCTGATGAAGCGCCGCAAGAGCGTCTTTGCTCCGGAGCACGAGCTCTCGTTGGAACAATTTCTGCCGGCTAGAAATCAGGACGATGGAGAGATAAAAATCGAGATCGCCGATTGGACTCAACTTCCCGACGACCAGGCGCTGCAATCGGAGATGAAACAGGTGCTCGATCGCGCCATCGGCGAACTTCCCGAAGCCTACCGCGCCGTGATTGTGCTGCGCGATATCGAGGAGCTCTCGACCGGCGAAACCGCGCAAATTCTGGATGTGAGCGAAGACACCGTCAAGACGCGCTTGCATCGCGCGCGACTGGCGCTGCGCAAAACGTTGGACGAACATCTAAGGACGGGCCAGAATGCCGCCACGCCCGGATCAGTGGTTCGAGGAGGATGAAATGGCATCCCATGTACATTCCGAGAAATGCAAGGAGGTCTTTGCGCTGCTTTCGGACTATCTGAACCTGGAGCTTCCGCCGGAGGCCTGCGCCGAGATCGAGGGTCACCTGGGCGGCTGCGCGCCTTGCATCGAATTTGCTGAGAGTCTTCGCAAGACCGTGGAGCTATGCCGCCGCTATCGCCCCGCGGAATTGCCGGAGCCCCTCGGCACCGAAGCGCGGGACCGGCTCATGCAGGCTTATCGGAAGATGCTGGCCGCCAGGACTCCATCGTAGACTCATGTCGTAGAGTCAAGGTGATGGCCCTAATCGAGTTCGATGAGCGGATGAGCCGAAAAATCGAAGCGCTGTACGTCACGCCCGAAGTGATGGCGCAGCGCCGGCAGGTGCTGGACGCATTGCGGTTGGCCCCTGGGGAACAGGTGCTGGACATCGGCTGCGGGCCGGGACTCTTGGCGCATGACATGGCGATCGCGGTGGGGCGAAGCGGCCGCGTTTGCGGCATCGATGCCAGTCCGGCCATGGTGGCGATGTCGGCGAAACGTTGCGCCGAACAGCCGCGGGCTGAGTTTCAGACGGCGGATGCGGCACAATTGCCCTATCCCGATCGCAGCTTCGGCGCGGCTGTATCCACGCAGGTTTATGAATATCTCACCGACATTCCTGCGGCGCTCGCAGAACTGTATCGGGTGCTGCGGCCCGGTGGCCGCGCGCTCATCTTGGATACCGATTATGGATCGCTGGTGATCCACACCGAAGACACAACGCGCATGGCACGCGTCTTATCTGCCTGGGGCGAACACTTCGTGCACGCCAGTTTGCCGCGCACCCTGTCCCGCCAGTTGCGCCAGGCGGGCTTCCAAGTGAGCGAACGCATGGCAATTCCCATGTTCAATCCGGAATTTGCGGACAATACCTACGCCAAGGGAATGCTGGAAATGATGGCTTCGTTCGCGGCCGGGCGTAACGGTATTTCTGGGAGCGAGGCCGAGGCCTGGTTCGCGGAGTTCGCGGCGCTGCATGAAGAAGGCCGCTTCTTCTTCAGCCTGAACCGATATCTCTTTGTCGCGGACAAGCGCGCCACTTGATTCCAAGCCGCTCACACCAGCAGCCGGGTCATCACCCATCCCCCGCAGACCAGACCGCCGAAGATTGTGGCAGCCAGCAACAGCGGGCGTGTGCCGGCCTGTTTCAACTGATGCCAGCGGGTTGCCATCCCGAGGGCAAACATAGCGCTCGACAACAATACGGTATCGAAATCGATAAGATGCGTCCGAATCGTCGCAGGCAGTTTTACGAGAGACTGCGCGACAATCACCGCGCCGAACCAGGCCACGAACCAGGGAAACTTGATCTTCCGCGCCACGCTGAGCGCGCCGCTGCGTAAGCGGCTGATGACCACCAGCACTGGCGCGAGCAGCAGCACTCGTAACATCTTCGTGATGACTGCCGTGTCGCTGGCCGCCTGGCTGACGGCGCGCCCAGCCGCGAGCGCTTGGGCCACCTCGTGCACCGTGGCGCCGGTGTAGATACCGAACTGCCGTTCGGTGAACCCGGTCCAAGGATAAAGCACCGGATAAAGGAACATGGCGATGGTTCCAAATACCACCACCGTGGCCACGGCTACGCTCACTTTGTGCGATTCGCTGTCGATAACACGTTCGGTGGCCAGTACCGCCGCGGCTCCGCAAATCCCGCTGCCGGCACTCACCAACAGCGCGGTGTCCGCATCCAATCCGAATACCCGCGTTCCCAGCCAATACCCCAAGGTGAGAACCGTGCCGATTACGGTCAAATCGAGCACCATCGCGCGCGGGCCGAGGTTCGCCAGATCCCGCATGGTCAGCCGGAGTCCATAGAACACGATGCCGAGCCGCAGCAGCGTCTGCTGAGAGAATCGCAGGCCGGGATGGAGCCGCTCCAGCAGACCCCGTGGGATGGTATTGCCCGCCACCATTCCTGCTACGATTGCCAGCGTCAGCGGGCTGAGCTGCAGCTTATGGTTCCACGACAGCCCGGCCGCGGCCCACGCCAGCAAGGAAGCCATTAGACAAAGCCCGGCCCCGGCGGCTAAGTTTTCGGAAAACTTCGGCATGGACATTTGAGTCTGGCCCCAGCTTAGCCCGGCCTCATAAATAAGTAAAACGGATAATATCGATAATCCTATTCGGCTGAACCGATTTACAATGGGGATGATGCAGATCACGCTTCGGCAATTGGAGATATTCGCCGCCATCTGTCAGGAAGGCACAGTCACGGGCGCGGCAAAGCGCGTCGGGCTCTCTCAGGCGGCTACCAGCCAGGCGCTGTCGGAACTGGAAAATCAACTGCAGCGCCGGCTATTTGACAGGAACGGCCGCCGGATCATGGGGAACGCGGCCGGGCGCGAACTGTTGCCGGCCGCGATCCAGGTGCTGGACCGGGTTCGTGATATTGAGGCCGGCGCCGCGCACCGGCCGCTGAACATCAAGCTCTGCGCCAGTCTCACGGCCGGTAACTATATGCTGCCCGCGCTCATCGCCCGCTTCACGCGGCGTCATCGGGATGCCCGCTTCCACCTGGCCATCGGAAATACGGACCATGTAGTAACGTCGGTGCTGCAGTTCGAAAGCGACGCGGGCTGGGTGGAGGGCACCTCCCTGCATCCCGACATCGACGCGTTTCCCTGGCGAGAGGACAAACTTGTGATCGTTGCCGCCCCGGGCCACCCGCTTGCCAGGCGCCGCGCCACGGAATCCGCACTGGCGGATGCCCGTTGGGTTTTGCGCGAACCAGGCTCCGGCACGCGAGCCGTTTTCGAGGACGCTATCGACGGCCGGTTCCGCCTGCTGCATGTGCCGCTGGAATTAGGGGGAATCGGCGCGGTTAAGCGAGCGGTCATGGGTGGGGCCGGATTGGGCTGCATCTCCCGTTCGTCGGTGGAGCCGGAGCTAAGAGCCAGACAACTGTGCCAGGTATATGCGCCCTGGCTCGATCTGCGGCGCCAGATTACCGTACTGATTCATCGCCAGAAGTACATCGATCCGGGCTTGCGTGAATTCCTTCGGCTGTGCCGCGTGGAACTGAGGGGAGGTTGAGGCCAGTCCGCCTTTATGCAATGGTTATTTTGCGTGGGAGCTGCGCGTTGTCTTCCAGGAACGTTTTTTTCCTGCTCAGCTCGGCTCTGGTAGGTTGAACGGTTCCATCCACGTCGGTAGCGCGCGAAACCAAGGTATGTTCGCCGGGCGCGGCGTTCTTCCAATCGAAGGTGAATAGTTTCCAGCCGAAGCGCGTGTTGGCCTTGTCGAGTGCGGCGGCCTGCCAGGGCCCTCCATCCACGCTCACCTCCACCGATTTGAGGGGCGTACCGTCGTTCAACACGAAGCCAAAGACCTGATATGCGCCCGAGTTCTTGGTGACGCGCGCAATCACCGACTTCAACTGCATGCGAGTGACTTCGGTCTCCACCCACTGCGTATTCGGGTCGTTGTCTTCGCCCGTGCCTCCCCGGCCGCGCAGATCGCGATACCAGCGGGCCTGGAAATTGCCGAGATAGCGATCCTGTTGCAGGTGAATTTCGGACAACCACTTCACGTTGCAAACGCCATACCAGCCCGGCATGATCAGCCGAACCGGAAAGCCCGAGTCGCGCGTGAGCGGCTGGCCATTGAGCGCGTAGGCCAGCAGGGGCTCCGGTTTCATTGCGTTCTCAAGCGTGATGCTGCGGCCGAACTGCTGGTCCAGGTCGAACGTATTTTCGCGGAACACCACCTTCTCTTTGCCGCGATCGGTTCCGAAAAACACCACCTCGCGGGCTTTGGGACCAACGCCCACGTGCTTCAACACATGACTGAGCGGAACGCCGGTGAATCGGCCGCAGGAGGAAAGTCCATCGAAGAAACGGCCGCTGTTGCCCGAGCATTCGTAGCCATTCACAACCTCGGTGGACTTCATGGCTTTCAGATCCGCCAATGACAACTCACCGGGCTTATTCACCATTCCGGTGAACTTCAGACGGTAGGCGTTCCCGTCGATCTCCGGACGGTTCAGGTGTTGGATGAAGAAGAACTGGTCGTTGGGCGTGATGTGGCCATCGATCTTGCGGATGTCGAGAAAGCGGTTGACCGCTTTGGGATTGCCATTCACCTTGTAGTCCTTCGGATAGTCGGTAAATGGAACGTCGGTCTCGCCGAGCGACGGCGCGGACACGGCCCGCTCTTGGGCAAAGGCCAGCAGTCCGGCTGCGGTCAATCCCGTCCTCAGGGTGTCTCTGCGTGTGAACTGCTCTGACATGGTGCTCTCCTTATCATTTCTGGACCTCGGTATCCGTTATGTTACCCATTGAGCACGCTGCTCCACTGGCAGCAAGATCCATCGCACAATGCGCGATGTCACGGCCCTTACTTCGCTTTCCTCAGCTTATAATACGCCTCATCGAGCGCTAACGGGTCCAACTTCGGGGTAGTCCGCTAGATGTGCGTTGAGTGTTACGTGCCGACAAACGGCATGGGAGTGTTCCAGGCCCAGCGGACGAAGCGAATCAGGCAGTAGAGCGCTCCAGCCCCGAGGAAGGCGTAGATGAAGTATTGCCACATGCCGCGATTCTCTAGTAGCGCGTGAGCGGTAACGGCGACAAACCATATGACCACGATTCCAACGACGGCGATGGCTGCTTCAGCCATGCTGCTCGATTTCAAAGCTCAGGGTATTTTCAGAATTCTTTGCCTGCCGGCAGACATCCAGGAATCTATCGATGATATGGCCGAGAGCCACTAAACTGTGTTTGCAAGAGGGACACGATGTTGGTGACACTCCCTGATGCCCCACGGCTAACATATTCTCTACGCTCAGGACGATCCTCGTACTGCATCTAGAACACTCGATTGAGAGGGAGCAGAGATCGGTGAGGTTGACGATTGTTTTTTCGATCATAAACATTGAAAAAGCTTACCTCTAAGATAACAATTGCCATGGTGGTGGATTCTGCCACATGGGGGAAACAACCGAGCTGGATCATGCTCTCTCCAGGAGTTCGCGGACGGTCCAAACGTGATCGGCAATGCCAGGAGCCATCGCGGGCGTAACTCTCAAGGACTTGTGAACTCGGCAGAAGTTGTAAAAAGCGAACCAGCAGGCAACCGTGGCCCAGTGGTTCTCCCATTTTTTACTGAAAGCATTCGTAAGCCGGGTGAATCTCCGGTTGCTCATGCGGGTGCTCAAGTTGTTCCGCTCGACAATCGAAGTGCAGATGCGTTCAGGATCAGGTTGACCCATGACTGGGACTACCTCCACGGAAGCTACTTCGGCAGGGTAATAACGCCCTTCGCCCTCACTGGCAGCGCGATAGACCTTAATCAATTGGGCGAATCCGGTAAGCCGATCATGCAGCGTTGTCGTGATTGCGGAGCGGTAGGGCGCAAAGCCATCGGTCGTGATTTGGAATCTGGAATGCGCTGTTGCATGACGGATTCCCTCAACAAAGGCATCCGTCGTTCGTTGGTCACGTTTACCGATGGCAATATTCAATACGAGCTTGGAATGCCGCTCTATTGCCACGAAGGTATAGCAATCGCCCAGGTTGGAATCATCCTCGGGGCGCACCCGTTTTTGCTTCTTGCCAATAAAGGCCCAAAGTTCATCGCGCTCCACGTCGCGGACTTCCACGTTGCGGATCTTCTCGGCCATGATGCGTTCGCACTTTTCGCCAGCGATAACCAGAAGCTTCAAAATCGTCGTGTGGTGGACTTCGGTGATGCGCTCCACGCTGGAAAAGCTGTTGCCTTCGAGCAAAAGCTTCAGAACCATCTCGGCTTTCTCAATAGGCAAGTACATGCCTTCCAGCGCCTTGTCCTGAGGTTCGGTGAAGGTCTTGGCGCAGGACTTGCAGCGAAAGCGCTGAAGCCCGTTGCGGTGCTTTCCGAAGCGCTGGCATTCAGTACGGCAGCTATGGCATGTCACTCTGGTCTTGAAGTTTCTTTAGGCCGGAGGGACAATGGAAGGGGCGTTAGAAACCCTGCCTTGGACTTCGGTCTGAGGTCGAACGCGGCTGGTAGCGCTAACTACTCGCCGGGTTTAGTTTTTGTCAAGCAGTCTCAGCGAGACCGCAACTCATTTCTTTCGCGAGGCCGCAGTTTTCTCAGCCGGTGTAGCAGTGGAAACCATGAAAGAGTCCACGATCTTCCTCGCTGTCGGACTGAGCGAGTCCTTTCTCCTGTAGTACGTCTTGCCCTGATATTCGATTGGCTCGATAAGATCCTTCGCCTTCAATCGAGCCAAGATCTGATGGATCACTGCCAAGGGGTTCGTTTGGCCGAGGATAATTCCACGCGAAAGCAAATCATCCCTGATTCCGGTGGGTGCAAACGCAGTCGTAGGATTATCAGCGAACATTCTGCGAATAATGTCCGTCAGACCCTCTCCAATCACACCTTGCGAGAAAACCTTTTCTTCCACCAAGGGCGCGAACGCCTTGATGCCATTTTCCAGCGTGGTGATTTCGGCATCCAGATCGGCCCGCTGGCGCTTCAGCAGGCTCAATCGATCTTCTGCTTTCGTGAGCCACGCGGTGTAGTCGAAATTCATGTCCAAACCCAAGACTAAAGTATCACAACAATTATCACACATCAATAGGTAATGTGAGTATCCCTGGCTGGGTGGCTGTGATAGAGGACGCCCAAGGGCAGCTTTGTAGCCTAAAGCAGAGGCAAGCCTGCCTGCGGAATTCAATCAGGATCTTCAGAAAAAAGATGGAGGCGGGGGAACCGTTGCCCGAAGGGTTGCTACCGTCAACGCATAATTAGCCGAGTACCAACTTCGGGGTGTCCAACTGCGCCGCTGCATTATTCCGGCCGGTCGACTTCGCCAGTCGATCTCCAGAGTACAACCGCGAGAATGACGGCCGGAGTAATCGCGATGATCCAGGAAGCACGCGAGCTCAGAACAGTGGCAAAGACCACCGCGGCTAAATAGACGGCCAGCATTCTCAGTAGGAGAGCGACGTGTACCTCTTCGGCCCGTTCGCCACCCGCGCCAGTGCGCTTCTGCTTCCGAACAATCCTCACCACTCCCAGCATGCTGGTGGTTATGGTGCCCGTAAGGAAGGTGGTCACCACGCCCGAGACATTCAGACGCCGAACCACCACGCTCTGGATGGCGAGAGCCGCGGCCGCGGTGCAGATGAGCGCGCCTTGGAGCAAATAGCCGCCCGGCGTCCGGTCCAGTTGGAAGAGCCCCGCAAAAATCAAGAGGAAGATGAATTCAGCAGAGAACCCAATCGGCATGACGGGACGGCCCCGATCCTCTTTCTCCAGGATCAGAAGGCCGGCGACGAAGCAGCCGGCCGCAAAAGCGAACAGGGCCAGCAGCGCTCGTCCGGCGTCGGGAAAGTCGCGCTCTACCAGGTGAATTCCAAGCAGCACCAGGTTGCCCGTCATGTTGGCTGTAAAGACGTGCGCGCGGATATAGCTCAGTGCGTCCAGCATTCCCGCTGTCCACGTCAGCAGTAGCAGATTGGCCGACTGCGATTCGGCCTGCTGAGAAACCCGCGCGAAACGGAACGCGGCGCGCAGCAGTTCCAGGCCTCTTTTGTGGTGCGCGTCACACCCTTTGCGGTTCGCCGCATTTTGCGCGAATTCGCTCATTGCGGCGGGGCGCCGGCGGGTTTCGAGCCTGGGGTTTGACGCTCCAGCATGCGGCGCTTCAGGGTTTCGTAGATCGGTTCACTCTTGAGCAACATGGCAACCACCATCGCCATGAGGGAAGCCGCCAACAAAGGAAGAGTCAGATCTCCGCGGCCGGTCATTTCAATCGTGAGGATGATTCCGGTGAGAGGGGCGCGCACGCTGGCAGAGAACAGAGCGCCCATTCCAACTACGGCGCATGAAGTCGGCGAAATCCCCAGCGGCAACACATGATTTCCGAGTGCGGCGAAGAGGGCGCCGGACGAAGCTCCCAGCGCCAAAAGGGGGGCAAAAATTCCTCCGGGAGCGCCAGCGGCATAGGACCACGGACTGAGAAGAAGGCGCACGAGAAATACCATGACGAGACTACCCGTGGCGAAATGATCGGAAAGTATGGCCTGGGTCAGCGGCTCGCCACCGCCCACCAAAGTTGGCGCGAACCAGGCGGCCAAGCCCACCGTGGCTCCCACAATAGCCGCGCGATGGATCGATGAGCCATCTGGTAAGCGGTCAGCAACGCGCAGCAGGAAGACGGTAGCGAAGTTAAACAGCGCACCAAGAGCGCCCAATATGGCGCCCAGAGCCAGAAACGGAAGCACTGCCCAGTCGTGAGTCAGGCTGATTTGTTGCACCGTGAAGTCCAGTTCGTTGCCCAAAATCATTCGCACGATCCATACCGCCACCACGGCGGACGACAGTGTTGCTACTGTCAGCCACGGCGTGAAAAGGCCGGCCAGTTCTTCGAAGACAAAAATGGAGCCGCCGATGGGAGCATTAAAAGCGACCGCGAGACCCGCTCCGGCGCCCGCCGCTCCGACGATATTCACGTCCTGATCGTTCTTCAGGAAGACGCGGGAGGTCAGCCAGCCAAGGGAGGCTCCCATCTGGACGGTTGGACCCTCGCGGCCGAGCGCAAGGCCGCCGCCGATGGCGAGCAGACCGCCGAAGAACTTCACGGGCACGATGTGGCGGGGGGCGATCTTGGCTTGGCCGCGAAAAGCGGCTTCCACATGCTGCACGCCGCTTCCCTCCGCCGTGGGGGCAAACTGGACTACCAGCAGACGCGCCAAACTAGCGCCGCCCAGTGCGAGCGCGACCGGCGCCAGCCAGCCGAGGTGCGGCCAGGTGTGCGCCCAGGTGATGAGCGCAACGCGTCCATGGTCGGCGGCAATCAGAAGGTAACGGAAAGCCCCGCCCACCAGCCCGACCAGAATTCCCGTCAGGATGCTGGCGATCGAAATCAGGATGAGACGGGAACTGAGAACCCACTTCCAGGCACGCCGCGATAGCTTGCCTACAGCCAGGCTTCGCGGCAGGTTGATTCGTGGCTCGGCCGTGGTTTCTGCCCTGTCCGGCCCGTCCTGGGACGGTTCGACGACCGAACCCTCCCCCTGGCGATGATTGCGATCAGGACCAAGTGGGCGGACGTTTATTTTCGGCCACCACATGGCTAGCGAGCGTGCGGTGACTTGGGCGAATAGCGTCCAAACATTGAATTTCCTGATCTGTCCCCTGATCCTCTCCGGCGATGAGACGCTTCACCGGGTCGGTTCAATGCTAGGGACGAAGTTTCATAACCGTTATAAATTCCACGCTTGAAAGACCCATTTCGAAAGGCCCTGTCAATGTCTCTGACGGTAACCGTTACTGCATACCAGCTATGTCATCGTAACCCCTTTCGGCTGCATCTCTCTAGTAGGTATGAGCAAAAGAAAGACAAGCCAAGTGGCGTTCATCTACGCGGTGGTGACGGCCGTGGTTGCTACCTGCATCATACTGTTCGGCCTGACCGCCGATTGGTCGCGGTTTCAAACCGCTTTGTTGCTGGTGGGTTCGCTGGTGGTGGTTTGGGCCATCGCTTTCTCGTTCATGGAAGTGGCGAGGCTGGCCGCGCGCTCCGAGAAGATCACTGGTCCGGATGAGCGGGTGGATCCAGACGCTCCATGCGTAGTGATTGTTGAGCCGCCGACCGGTGAGGCAACTCCCCATCACGAATCTCACGTAGGGAGCCCGGGACTGGATCAGGGTCAGCTCACTTCCAGCCTTCCCGATCACACGCCGACTTTTGGGAAGTTTTTGTCTCGTGGCCGTCGCAGGGAGCACGGTACTTGATGTTGACATGAACCCTGTTCCGCCCCATCGGGAAGGTGGCCGGCATAACGGACCGCTGGTCCAGCGCCGCGCAATTCGGGTCCCCACGCCACTTTTCACTTACCTGGACTAACAGGATCGAAGCGATCTGCAAATTACTCGCCGAGTCGAACCACTTCCCAAAGGGTGTCCGACAGACCGACGCCAGTGTTCAAATTCAGTCAACTGGGAAGGTCACCAAGGCGGTAGCCGATCCGCGCTCTCAAAGAACAGCAATCGTCGTAGCGGTGTTTGCGCACGCAACAGCGATGCGGCAATATCTTGAGATACTGGCCCGGATTTCCAACGAGTTACGCGGGCTGGCCGCTCGCACCCGCCCCCCAAGTACAGCGCTTCTCAGCAGCGAGCCGGCTCATGTAATGCCAGGTTCCACGCAATGGGAAGTCAATTGCAGTGAGCAGCACGAAGGAGATTTCATGAGATTTCTTGTTGCTGGTTTCACAATCGTCACGGTTGCCGGTCTCAGTAGTTGCATTGGAACCGGTCCGGCGAATCGGGCTGCTGTGCCGCCCACTGGATTGGTGCGCACGGTCAGTGCCGAACCAGGGGTGGTGCCTCCGGGAACTTGGCTCGTGGTTCGCACAAACGACCCCGTGAACGCTCGCACGGCGTATCGAAGCACAGTGTATTCTGCGAGTATATCCGAGGACGTTTTGGACCAAAAAGAAAGAGTTCTCATCCCCAAAAAGTCGCCGGTTGAATTGGGTGTGCATTCGTTGTCCTATCTTGGCCCCGGGGGTGCCGGGATGACGCAATTGACGCTTGACCTCCGGTCGGTAACGGTTAACGGGGTACGTTATCCGGTGGATACCACAGGCGAGCCGAACGCGGGGGGTCTCGGAGTGGACCATTACACGGCCAAGTGGGTCGGCGGCGGTGAGAGAGTGGGTAAGGTCCTCGCCAGCGGCCGCCGCATCAATGTGCCGGCGGAAACCGTGCTGGCATTCCAAATTCAGGATCCAATCCGCCTCAGAGGTTATGCAAGGTATGTCTGGGGAGAAGCACGAATCGGTTACACGCTCAGGTGCTCTCGCACGATTTCATCGGTCAGTTCGTCGATGGAGCCAGCTGCCGCCCGGCGCCCCTTGTCGAGAATACAAAACTCACTCGCGACGCGGCGAGCAAACGGCAGCTTTTGCTCCACCAGGAGCACGGTAAGACCTTCTTCTTTATTCAACCGAAGAATGATATCGCCGATCTCGTGGACAATATTGGGCTGAATGCCTTCGGTCGGCTCGTCGAGAATTAGCAGCTTCGGTTCCAGCACGAGAGCGCGGCCGATCGCCAGTTGCTGCTGCTGACCGCCCGAAAGGTCGCCGCCGCGCCGCTTCATCATCTGCTTCAGTACCGGAAACAAGTCGAAGATGCGGCTTGGAATTGTACGCGGGCTGCTCTTGCGCAGGGCTAGTCCGACACTCAGATTTTCTTCAACGGTAAGTTGCGAGAAAATCTCGCGCCCCTGTGGGACGTAACCGATGCCGAGCTTAGCTCGCTCCTCGGCGTAGTGCTTCAGCAAATCTCTCCCCGCGTAGGTGATACCGCCGGAGCTCACCGGCTGCAGACCCATGATGCATTTGAGAAGCGTGGTCTTGCCCATGCCGTTACGGCCCATCACGCACATGCGAGAACCTGCCGGGACCGTAAGATCCACGTCCCATAGGGTGTGGCTGCCGCCGTAGAACTGGTTGAGGCCTTTAATTACCAGCACGGGTCACGCTCCACGTCTTATGGGCCCTATCAGACACCAAGATAAACCTCGATAACGCGAGGATCCTGCTGGACTTTATCCATGTTACCCTCCGCAATGACGCGTCCTTCGTGCAACACCACGACGCGGCGGGCAATCGATCGAACAAAGGCCATATCATGCTCCACAACCACAACCGAATGTTCGCCCGCGAGCGATAGCAGGAGTTCGGACGTGCGCTCGATCTCCTGCGGTGTCATGCCGGCCACGGGCTCGTCCACCAGAAGTAATTCCGGGTTCTGCATCAACAGCATGCCAATTTCGAGCCATTGCTTCTGGCCGTGCGCGAGTATTCTGGCCGGCGCCCAGCGCAGCATCGAGAGGCCGATAATTTCGAGCACCTCGTCAATCCTCTTCTGTTGTGCGCCCGTAATACGGGCCCGCAACGTTTTCAGGAACGACCGCACGCCCGCTAGCGCCAGCTCCAGGTTCTCGAATACGGTCAACTGCTCGAACACGGTCGGTTTCTGAAACTTCCGCCCGATTCCGGCTCCCACGATTTCCGCTTCCGACAACTCCAGCAGATTGATGCCGCTGCCAAATTGTGCCGTTCCTGAATCTGGCCGGGTTTTCCCCGTGATGACGTCCATCATGGTGGTCTTGCCGGCGCCGTTGGGCCCGATGATGCACAGCAACTCCCCAGGATCGACGTATAGCGTCAGCTTGTTGAGTGCCTTAAAGCCGTCGAAGCTGACGGTCAAGTTCTCCAGATCAAGCCTTTTGTCGCGAACGCTCATTTTCTAAATAATTACTCTACGGGTTTCGGATCCTCGGCCGATTTGTCTTTACGCCCCGACACAAGGCCGATAATCCCGCGCGGTAGAAACAGCGTCACCAGCACAAACAACGCGCCCAGCGCATAAAGCCATATTTCGGGAAACGCGCCGGTGAGATAGGTCTTCGCGTAGTTGACCAGCACCGCGCCCGCGACGGCGCCGTAGAGCGTACCCCGGCCTCCCACCGCCACCCAGATAACGGCTTCAATCGAATTGATCGGCGAAAACTCGCTCGGGTTGATGATTCCGATTTGCGGCACATACAGTGCGCCCGCAACGCCGGCGATCACGGCTGAAAACACGAAGAGCCACAGCTTGTAGGACTCGACAGGATAACCGAGAAAACGGGTGCGGCTCTCCGCATCGCGGATCGCGCGGATCACCCGTCCGGCGCGCGAATCCACAATCGCGCGGCAAGCCATGTAGCTGCCGGCCAGAGCAGCTGCGGTGATCACCAGCAGTACGACGTGGGTACTGTCCGAATGCAGGTCGAAACCCAGGATGTCCTTGAAATCGGTGAACCCGTTATTGCCGCCGAACCCCATATTGTTGCGGAAGAACGCCAGCATCAGGGCGTAGGTGAGCGCCTGCGTAATGATCGAAAAGTACACGCCGGTGACGCGCGACCGGAATGCGAACCACCCGAACACCAGCGCCAGAAAACCCGGTGCCAGCACCATCATCAGAAGCGCGAACAGAAAGTGGTTGAACCCGTACCAAAACCACGGCAGAGATTTATAGTTCAGAAACACCATGAAATCAGGCAAAATGGGATTCCCGTAAACGCCACGGGGGCCGATCTCCCGCATTAGGTACATACCCATCGCGTAACCGCCGAGCGAAAAAAAAGCCGCGTGTCCGAGGCTCAGGATACCGCAGTAGCCCCAGATCAGGTCCACCGCCAGTGCCAGCATGCCGTAACACAGGTACTTGCCGATGAGTGTGATCCCGAAGGCAGAAACATGAGCCGCTGAGGACGCTGGCACAAGTTGGTTGAGAATGGGCACGGCAATAGCCACTACGGCGAGCACTGCCAGAAACCACAGGCCGCCCCGGTCGCCGCCTTTGCGCACTTTCCAAAGACCAAACACCTCTACTTGTCCTCCGCCGCACGTCCCTTGGGTGGGAACAGTCCGCGCGGCCGGACTTGGATGAAAAGAATCAGCGCGACGAGCACAAAAATTTTCGACAGCACTGCTCCGGCGTAGGGCTCCAGCAGGTTATTGACGATCCCCATCGACATGCCGCCGATGAGTGAGCCCCAAAGATTGCCGACGCCGCCAAAAACGACCACCAGGAACGAATCGATGATGTAGGACTGGCCAAGATCCGGCCCAACGTTGGTTAACTGGCTCAGAGCCACGCCAGCGACGCCCGCAATCCCGGCTCCGAGACCAAACGTCATCGCATCCACCCACTCGGTGCGGATGCCCATCGCTTTGGCCATGGGTCGATTTTGCGAGACGGCACGGATATAGAGACCGAGCCGGGTACGCTTCAACACCAATAAAATAAGAGAGAAGACAATCAGCGCAAATATCACAATGTAGAGCCGGTTATAAGTAATCGACAGTGCGTCGTTCAACCGCAGCGAGCCGCTCATCCAGTCCGGCGTAAGCACCGATCGGTTGAGCGCCGAAAAAGTAGACCGGACCGATTGCTGCAGGATGAGGCTGGCGCCAAACGTTGCGAGGAGGGTCTCCAGTGGTCTTCCGTAAAGAAATTGGATAATCGCGCGCTCCATCAGCACACCCGCCAATCCCGCAACGCAGAACGCTGCTGGAATTGCGACCAGAATGGAGGCCCCGATGTGGTTGGGCATGGCCTGTTGGACGGCGTACGTCGTGTACGCGCCCAGCATCATCAACTCACCATGCGCCATGTTGATGACGCCCATGACGCCAAACGTGATCGCCAGCCCGATGGCGATCAGGACCAGCACCGACCCCAGACTCAGGCCAAAAAACAATGTCTGGAAAGCGGAATAGAAGTTGCGCCACCGGTCGATGGTTTTCACCGCGGAAGCAGCCGCCTGCCGCACATTTTGGTCGGGTTCGGCGAATGTGCCGTCGGGAGATTTATCGACCAAGAGCTCCAGCCTGTTCCGCACATCCTGGCTGAGGCTTTGTTTCAGCGTGGCAATGGCGTCCAGGCGTGCCTTGCTGTCGGAGCCGTCCAGCGCAGCGAGCGCCAAAGCCGTGGCGATCTCCTTCCTGACGCCGGAATTGGTTTCCACGGCGAGCCGCTGGCGCAGCATCGACACAGCCGAGGCGTCCAGCGACCGCGACATCTCTCGCACCGCGTCCGACCGCACCGACGCGTCCGGGCTCGACAACGAGAAGTGCGCGACAGTCGCCCTCACGGCGCTTCGCAAAGCATTGTTCGTTCCGATCTCAGTCATGCTGTCCGCGGAGGCTGAACCAGCGGCCTTCAGCGAAAGCGGATCGATCAGACTGAGGGGATCGGCATCGGCCGCCTTAACGATAAAAACTTTCTGGTCGCTGTTCCGAAAATAGAGCCGGTCTTCCAGGAGCGCGGTGAGAACTGCGCGGACGCTCGGATGACCAGTCTGGCTCAGCCGTTCGGCGATGGCCGCTTTGTCGGAATATGTCGCCTCGCGCAGTTCGCCTAAGATCGACAGAAAACTCGCGTCCTTGGCCGGTTGGGCGTGCAGCGGGACCACGCACAAAAAGATGAGCAGCGGCATGATTAGCCGCTGCCCGCCCGAACGGAGTCTTTGCATTACTTGTAGTTCTGTCCTGAGCACTTCTTAGTTACAGTGTTGTAGTTCCCGCACTTCAGCTTCACCCAATCCGCCTCAATGTCCTTGCTGCCCGGCAGGTAATCGGACCAGGCATCGCCCGGCACTTCGCCGGCGGACTTCCAAACCACGTTAAACTGCCCGTCCGCTTTCACTTCGCCGATATAGACCGGCTTGGTGATGTGATGATTCGGCAGCACCTTGGCCATGCCGCCGGTAAGGTTCGGCGTCTCCAGCCCGGGCAGCGTGGCGATCACCTTCTCCGTGTTGGTGGTGTTGGCCTTCTCCACTGCCTTCACCCACAGATTGAAGCCGATGTAGGTGGCCTCCATCGGGTCGTTGGTGGTGCGCTTCGGGTTCTTGATGAAAGTGTGCCACCGTTGGATAAAGGCCTTGTTGGCCGGCGTGTTGATACTTTCAAAGTAGTTCCAGGCCGCCAGTTCACCAACCAGCGGTTTGGTGTCGACGCCGGAAAGCTCCTCTTCGCCAACCGAGAAAGCCACCACTGGAATATCCTCCGCCGAAATCTTCTGGTTGCCCAGCTCTTTGTAGAAGGGCACGTTCGCATCGCCGTTGATGGTAGACACCACCGCGGTTTTCTTGCCGGTCGAGCCGAACCTCTTGATAGCCGCGACGCGCGTCTGCCAGTCCGAATACCCGAAGGGCGTGTAGTTGATGGAGATATCTTCCGGCTTCACGCCTTTCAACTTCAGATAGGCTTCGAGGATTTTGTTGGTGGTGCGCGGATAGACATAGTCTGTCCCTTCCAGCACCCACCGCTTCACACCCACTTCCTTCATCAGGTAATCCACCGCGGGGATGGCCTGCTGGTTCGGCGCTGCTCCGGTGTAGATGACGTTCTTCGACGACTCTTCTCCCTCGTACTGCACCGGGTAAAAGAGCAAGCCGTCGTCTTTTTCAAACACCGGTAGCACCGATTTTCGCGACACCGAAGTCCAGCATCCGAACACGACGGCGACTTTGTCCTTTTCAAGCAACTGCGCCGCCTTCTCGGCGAAGAGCGGCCAGTCCGATGCTGGGTCCACCACCACCGGCTCAAGCTTCTTGCCGAGCAAGCCGCCCTTCTTGTTTTGGGCGTCGATCATCATCAGGACCGTGTCCTTCAGCGTGGTTTCGCTGATCGCCATGGTGCCCGAAAGCGAGTGCAGCACGCCCACCTTGATGGTGTCCTGGGCCGCCGCCGCGCCCGAGGATAGAATCCCCGCGGCTAGCAGCCAAACAGCCGTAAATATTGCTTTACATTTCATAAAGTAACTCCTTCATTCTCAGTTGACTCGATCTGGCTCAGTTGACTACATTTGGATCTGGAGGCCGACTCCGGCTTGCCAGGTATCCAGTTTCACAGAGTTGTATGTCGTGTTTTCATAGAACGACATCACTCGCGCGTTGAACTGTTTGATAACGTAATTGAAGTTCACTTCGGTGGTTTTCTGGTCGTAATTTACGCCCGACCCATGGGTAAAGTCCGCTTTGGCATATTTGCCCAGGAGCTCGAACTTGCCGTGCAATCTTCCAATGGGCACCACTTTCGGAAAAAGGTAGCTTAGAGTCCCGTACTCGCCCTGGCTGTGGGAATAAGATGCGTTGTACCCGCCCAGCCGGTTGTAGTCGGCGAGCTCGCTTTCGATCGATATGACGCCGCCGTTGGGCAGCTTCTTTTCCATCAGGAAATCGACCGTGGAAGCGGTCCGGCCGTCTTGATATTGCGTCGCTCCACCGATTGCGAGCAGATTCTTGTCGCCATAGTAGGTGCCGTTCAAGTAGTAGCCGTCCTCCTTATCCCAGAAATCGAACTGGACGCGAGCGGCCCCCAGAACCTCTCCATATCCAGTCGCCGACTTGCCGTCGAAGGCGCCTACCGATACTTTCATGCGCTGCTTGAAAAAATCGCCCCAATACATGACACCGTTGTCGCGCCCCTGATATATGAAGGGGTATCCGTCCTGGACGCCGTCTGTGTACGTTAACCACTCGTGCGAGTAAAAAGGCCCGTAGAGATTCGCGCGGTCGCTCGGTTCCAGGAAGCGGCCGGCCCAGATGTGGAACTCGGAACCGAAATCAAACTGCGCCACCGCGTCCAACACCTCGATTTTGTTGCTGATGCTGTCGTAGTCGGTGTTGAACATGAATTTGATGTCCTGCGTAACCGAGCCGTTGATATAAATGCGGGCGTGATCGAGCGCGAACTGATCGTCAGTGCCGCCACCGCCAGTGGTATCGATATGGTCGAAGCCGGTCTGCAATCCGGCGCCAATCGTAACCGGACCTAGGGTGACGAGCTGCGCCCAGGATGGCACGGCTAATATAAACAGCCCCAACATAAAAGTGAGAGCAGGGGCACATCGTCGCACACTGGACAAACCTCCAGTGTGGACACATCGTCTGGTCATAACTGATTCTCTATTCCGGGCGCCTCAAGCGCCCTGCAGTGATTTTGTGTGTAGTCCGACGAGGGCAGTGCTGGCCGCGAAGCACAGGGCGGCTATCTCACATTGGAGACTAAAAAACTGTGTGACAAGGAGATTAACACGTCGATTTGAGGAGGGCATATTCTTAATTCTGATGGGGTGCCAAAAGAAGTCTTATGCAGAAGTGCCAACCGCCCAGAACCTCATCGTTCTGGTGGTGTGCCGAGGCTGGCGTTCCCCAGCGTGGTCGGAGGCCAGCATGGCGGAGGCGTTAAATCCATCAGTCCACGATCTCCTGGCAGGCAACCATCGTCGAGCCCGGCGCCGCTTAAGATGTTCGCGGGCGTGTGCCTCTAGCGCTTGGTGAGCATCGGCGATTTCAGGCGGGCGGTCGGGGAAATGACTGCGAGCGATCCAGATGTGCGTCAAGTTGTCGTTGGGAAGCTTCTGGAGCGACAACGTGTTGACGCCGGTTTGGGGAAGACTTGCAGCGCCGTGTCCGGGTTCGCTCCCGCTGCGATCGGCCTATTCGATGCGATCTTCAAAACCAACTACATGTACTTGTGCCAAAAACCCGAAGCGGCTTCCTCGCTCAGCTACTTCGGGCCGCGGTCCTCTTACCTGATCGGCCGGGAACTGACGGCAATAGCGCTCTTCTGGCTGCTCTGCCTTTTCGCCGCGGCGCCCGCGCAGGAACCCGCGTGCTGCAGCACCAAGGTTAGTGAGCCGCGGCGCCTGTCCAGGAGGGTGCGTCGCTCGCTGGGAACGACTCTTCCCCGGCTTCATCCACTTCGTCTTCGGGCTCTTCCTCCGGCGCCGTGGAATCGGGCGCCACGCCCTTTTCCGGCTTGCGCTGATTCTGCTTGCTCATATTAAATAGGACATCCGAACTCGCCAAAAGTTTCGCCTACTCATACCGCAGCGCCACCATGGGATCCACTCGCGCCGCCCGGCGTGCGGGAATGTAGCAAGCCATAAATCCGATCCAGGCTAAGACCGCCGCCACGGAAACCAG
The DNA here is from genome assembly GCA_963776805.1 of Bryobacterales bacterium. Classification (GTDB taxonomy): domain Bacteria; phylum Acidobacteriota; class Terriglobia; order Bryobacterales; family Bryobacteraceae; genus Palsa-89. Next base: position 177,994 of record CAVZOD010000023.1, on the reverse strand, counting down.
CGTCGCAGTGTCCCAGGCGCCCACGCCAAACAGGAGCGTCGAAAGCAATCGCGCGAACCCGAGCGCTGCGGCGAATCCAATCGCCAGGCCCGCCAGCATCATCCACATCCCGCCCCGCAGTGCCAGCGCTACCAGGTTGCCGCTGCTGGCGCCGAGGGCCGCGCGAATGCCGATCTCGTTGGTCCGCTGCGCAACGGAATACGATACCACTCCGTAAATTCCCACCGCCGATAGCGCCAGCGCAATCGCCGCGAAAACGGTCAGCAAGATCGATCGCAGCCGGTCCCCTACCATGGATTCCGATTTGATCTGATCCAACGTCTTCATATCCGTCAGCGGCTGTTCTTTGTTGGCGTTGTACACAGCCGCGCGAATCGCTTTCTGAAGAAACGAAGGATTCATCGCGCCACGAACCACCAAACCGCCAAAATAGACCGGGCTCTGATCGTCCGTCATATAAACGCCGGGGCTGTCGCGCTTCGCATCCAGATTGGTGACGCGCTCATCGGCTACCACGCCCACTACCTCCCAGGCGACTTCGGGACCGAGTTGGGTCTTGCCGGGAACAATTTGCTGGATCAAGATACGTTTTCCGATCGGGTTTTGATTCGGCAGATATTTCCTGGCCATGGTTTCATTGATGACGGTGACTGGGGGCGCCCCGGCCACGTCATGATCGTTCAGCGCACGGCCCTGAAGCACTTTCATGCGCAACGTTCGAAAATAGGAGGGGCTGACCATTTTGAAGAAGCAAGCCTGGCGATTGGCCCGGTCCACCAAGGGCTGGCCGGCGATCTGAAACGGCATCCCGTAGCCCCAGCCTTGTAGCGGCAGCGCGGACGCCAGCGCGACATCGCGCACGCCGGGAATCGCGCCGACGTTCGCGACAATCGAGTGCAAATAGGTATTGAGCTGCCGCGGGTCCGGATAACGCTCATTGGCGATGGGAAGTCCGGCCGTCACTACGTTGGTGGAATCGAATCCCAGGTTGGCATCCAGCATCCGCGAGAAACTGCGAATCAGCAGGCCAGCTCCAGTGAGAAGTACAAACGCGAGAGCCACTTGAGTAATCACCAAGGCCCCGCGCAGTGTTTTGCGGCCGGCCCCTCCGGATGTATTGCGCGCCCGATCCTTCATGATGCCTGCGAGATTGCTGCGCGTGGTCACGATGGCCGGTGCCAATCCGAAAATGATCCCGGTGAGCACCGAGAGAGCCAGGGTGAAGATCAACACGCGGGTGTCTAACGCCACCTTCGCCTCGGCGGGCAGCGTGAAAGGCGGGACGGCGGCTTTAAGAGCTGCCATGCCCGCGTACCCGAGCGCGAGGCCCAACAGGCCGCCGCAAACCGAAAGCAACACGCTTTCGGTAAGGAATTGTTGGACGATTCGCTTCCGTTCGCCGCCCAGCGCCGCGCGAATGGCGATCTCCCGCTCGCGCGCCGAACCCCGCACCAGCGTCAGATTCGCGATGTTCGCGCAACTGATCAACAAAACCATGCCCACGGCCGCCAGCAGCACGTACAGCGACCGTTTCAAATCCTGATCCACCACCACGTCGGAGAAGCGCTCCACCACCACGCCCCAGCCTTTGTTGGAGTCCGGATAATCCTGGGCGATCCGTGCGCCGATCACGTCCATTTGCTTGCGCGCGGCCTCCAGTGTAACGCCCGGCTTGAGCTTGGCGAACGAACCAAACCAATGGAAGTTGCGCGTCATGTTCTCGGGCTTGAACACCAGCGGTGTCCAGATCTGCGCAAACGACCGGTCGAAGGACCCTCCCTCCGGAAGCACGCCGATCACGGTGTACGGTTCGCCATCCAGACGAATGGTCCGCCCGATCAGCTTCGGGTCGGCTCCGAATTGCGATTCCCAGGTGGCGTGGCTCAGTACCACAACGTGCCCCTTGCCCGGCTGATCCTCATCGGCCCGGAAGGTGCGCCCCAGCACGGCCTGAATCCCGAAGATATCGAAGTAATGCGCCGAGGCCTGCCCTTTGCGCAGTTGCACCGGTTCGCCGGCCTCGGTGAGCGTTGACGAGCCACCCGACTGCGCGGCCATATATTGGAAGACGGTATTTTGATTTTTCCAATCCAGGTAGTTCAGCGTTGAGATTCCGTTCCGGTCGCCCAGCGGCGGCTTTTCGAGCACCCGCACGATACGGTCGGCATCGGGGTAGGGAAGCGGCTTCAGTAGCACGCCGTCAACAAAGCTGAAAATCGCGGTATTCGCGCCGATTCCCAGCGCCAGCGTCAGCAAGGACACAATGGTGAAACTGGGACTGTTGCGCAAGGTTCGCACGCCGTAGCGCAGGTCCTGCAGCAGTCCGCTCATGCGCACCTCCGAGTTCCCAGGTATAGACGAAACCGTTGGCCAAAAGTTCCGAAGGAACATCCAAAATTTACTCAGGCATCGGCGGAGCGCTAATCTGGCGTCGCTGATGTGGCATGCTGGAGTTAACTGTAGCGATGTACAATTTCGTCCGCCCCCGTTTTCTGGTGGCTAGCGCCCTGGCCGCTTCTGTTCTCATCTGCGCCGCGTTCGGCCAGCGACCCTTCCGCCAATATCCCGGCTACGAGTATGAGGATTTCCCCGTTCCTTCCGACTGGCGGGTTCCCGGGGAATGGACCTTTGCGCGCCTGATGTACCCTTCCCAGCACCGCTTTTACGTGGGCGAATATCCGCGTCCGTATCACGCTGACTGGTGGGATGGCAGAACCGATTGGACCATCGACTATCCGCGTTCGGACCGCCATCTTTCCGAGGCTGTGCGGCGCCTGACGCGCATCCAGGCGCGCTCGGTGGAAGAGCCAGTGGATTTACGCGATGGCGACGAGGTTTACAACTGGCCCTGGCTGTATGGAGTGGAAGTGGGGCACTGGAATCTGACCGATGCCCAGGCCGCCAAGCTGCGCGATTTCCTGCTGCGAGGCGGTTTCTTCATGTGCGACGATTTCCACGGAAGCGATGAGTGGAACATCTTCATCTCCGGCATGAGCCGTGTGTTTCCGGACAGGCCCATTGTGGACATCGAAGACAGCAACCCCATCTTTCATACGATTTTCGATCTCGACGACCGCTACCAGGTGCCGGGCGAGCAGTTCATTTACACCCACCGCGTCGCTGAAAAGGACGGCTACGTGCCGCACTGGCGCGGCATCTTCGACGACAAGGGCCGCATCATGGTTGCGATCTGTCACGACATGGATCTGGGCGATTCCTGGGAGCACGCCGACAATCCCAAGTATCCCGAGAAATATTCCGCGCTCGGGATTCGTATTGGCGTGAACTATATCACCTACGCCATGACGCATTAGGTTCGCGGAACTGCTGCTAAGGTGTTCCGGTCATGCCGCGGAATTGATCTCCACCACGCCTGCAAAACTCGCTGGTGGAGGAATCGAAATGCCTTCCTGACGCATGCCCTCAAGGTGAAACTGGACAGCTTCCCGGATCAATTGTTCCACCTCGTCGCGCGAGTCCCCGACAGCAATGACGCCCGGAAGGTCGGGGACATAGGCCCCCCAAGATGTCGGCCCTCTCTCGTAGATGACGGTGTACTTCATTCTTGATCCTCTTTCTTCTCCAGGCCGGCGCTACGGAGAATTGCCTTTAAGGTACCCACCGGCACATCTTTTCCCGGCTGGCCCGGGACGGTAACTACCATCCCTTTCGTTGGATGCCTAAACTGCCGGTGACTGCCTCTGGTCGCCCTCAGCCGCCAACCGGCGGATTCGAGCATATGGATCAAATCCCTGACCTTCACCCCACATAATAGCCGATGTTCGGGCTGCCAAACATAACGAACGCGGCCGCTCTCTCTTGAACGGTCACGGGCGTGAACGGTCCTCAGTGCCTGTGCGACTCGGACTCCTGGCCTTTAGCGCTTCAACGTGCGCTTGCAGCACCCAGTTGGATGGTACCCTTCTAGCTGCAAAGGACATTCGTTTTATGGCGATGGTTCCTACTCATCACTTGCACGGCGGAGACGCGTGTACACGATAGCTCTTCCCCAGGTTGCTGAATTCGACCTGCAGAATGCGCGCGCGTTCGTGGAGTTCTGGAGCCAATTCTATTCTGACGGCACCAAAGTCCTGGATGCCGACGAAAAGATTTGCTACTTCGAAGAATTGAATCTTACAAATGATTTGACCGAGGAAAATGTCCGTAGACTTCTCCGCTGGAAGGACCCGCGCCGATTGACACACCGCGTTCTCTCGGGTCCAAAAGAGGGGCAGGACAATTCGAAGGTATCCAAGGTGCTGGCTCGTGTTGGCCTCATCAACCAATTTCGGAATGGCCAGATTACAGAAGAGGAAATGCGGTTGGTGGCCGAACAGGTGTTCACAGACGGGATAGTTTGGAAAGCGTTTCTTCTGCATGTCGCCAAACCCCACATCTATCCCATCGCGGACCAAAACGTTTTTCGGGTTTGGTCGCTGCATACAAAGATAAAGGACGAGAGGACCTGGAAGTCGTACGATCACTACTGTAGTTACTTCAGGCAGATCGCGCAGGCATTGGGAGTTGCTGCGACAATTGAGAACATTCGTGAACTCAAGCGCATAGACGACGCGCTTATGGAATTTGGCCGCTTTCTCAACGCTTACTGCTACGGTGCTACGCGTCGCAGAGCTTAGCTATGCGACGGCGTCAATCTAGGCACTACCGGACCGAACGGCGAGCGGCCATGTAGAGCGCGCTAAACGTCTGCAATGCCGATTTTTCACAAGGAGGTTGTTCTATGGCTGAAGTGAACGCGATGAGACAGGCCATGTCGCCGCAGTCGATTCCATGGCTCGACGAGCGAATAGGTGATCTGCGAGCGTTATGCGAGGAACTGCTTCAGCGGCCAAAGGTGCCGTTCAGTACGCACGGCGAGTCACTACGGTCCAAGCTGCCAGCCAACCTGGGCTCTACGCCATTTCCGAGAGAAGCGCGCTGCCCGGCCAATATCTCAGAGCCGGTCGAACAGACAACCTGCAACGACGCATTTACAGCAATCATCTGATGGGCAATCAAAACGGCAACCTGCGTCAACAGCTTGTCCGCGATGGTACTTGCGAGGACTTGAGCGGCGCGAAGGCATGGATTGGAACGAACTGTGACGTGCAGTTCATAGAAATCTTGGACGACCTCACCCGATCCAGCGCAGAGACTTTTATGCTGAGCATATTTCGGCCCAAGTACTGCGATTGATGAAAGCCTGGCGCTTCCTAATCGGCACTTTTCAAATCGTTTCCGCCACCATCTCGATGGCCCCGCAAGGGCATTCTTCCACGCACATCCCGCAGCCCTTGCAATAGTCGTAGTTGAAGCGGAATCTGTTCCCCGGACCCAGCTTGACCACGGCATTATCGGGGCACACCCCATAGCAGTTATCGCACTCGAAGCAGTTGCCGCAGGACAGGCAGCGGCGCGCTTCGAACAGCGCGTTGGTCTGATCCAGGCCGCTCACTACTTCCTCGAACGTGGTCTCGCGCCGGACCGCATCCAGCACCGGTTGCACGGTCAACGGCGCGTCCGAATAATACCAGGGATTCAGCCTGGCGAATCCCGCCAGTTCGTGCTTGGCGGGCTGCTGATAGGCCGCGCCGCGCAACCACGCATCGATGTTGCGCGCGGCCTTCTTGCCGTGTCCTACCGCCACCGTCACCGTCCGCTCGTCCGGCACCATGTCGCCGCCCGCGAATACGCCCGCGTGGCCGGTCATCATTTGCGCGTTCACCTTCACCACGCCGTTGACGATTTCCAAACCCGGCACGCGCTCGATGAAACTCAAGTCCACGTCCTGGCCCAATGCCAGCACCAGCGAATCGGCTTCGATGGTTTCGAATTCGCCGGTCGGCTGCGGGAATCCTTTTTCATCCAGGCGCATCTTTTCCACTTTGAAGCTGGATTCGCCGGCTTCCTTGATGGTGGAGAGCCAGCGGAACTGAATCCCCTCCTCAATGGCTTCCTGGACTTCAAAATCGTGCGCGGGCATCTTCTCGCGCGTGCGGCGATAGACGATCAGGGTTTCGGCTCCCAACCGCCTGGCGGTGCGCGCGACATCGAGCGCGGTGTTGCCGCCGCCGTATACCAGCACGCGCCGGCCCAGCTCCGGTGGCTGCCCGCCGTCCACGCTCCGCAGCACACCCAGCGCATCCAGGATCTTGCTCGCATCGCCAGCGGGAATGTAGGCGCGTTTGGAAACGTGCGCGCCAACGGCTAGAAATACGGCATCGAATTCCTGGCGATCGAGCACACCTGCCAGGTCGTCCACGCGCGTATTGAGGCGTATCGTTACGCCCAGGTTGACAATCCGCGCGATCTCCGCGTTCAGGATTTCGCGCGGCAGGCGATATTTCGGAATGCCGAAACGCATCATCCCGCCCGCGGCGGGGCCGGCTTCGTAAACCGTCACCTTATGGCCCAGGCGCGACAAATGATAGGCGGCGGAAAGGCCCGAAGGCCCCGACCCAACCACCAGGACATGCTTGCCGGTCGATTGCGGCGCCGCATCGAATTGCCACCCTCGGCGGATGGCTTCATCGCCCAAAAACCGCTCCACGGCATGGATGTTTACCGGCTGATCGAGTTGCCCGCGATTGCAAGCCGACTCGCACGGGTGGTAGCAAGCGCGGCCCATGATGGCGGGCAGGGGATTGTTCTCCACCAGCGATTTCCAGGCTTCGAAATAGTTGCCGGCTTCGGCGCGGTACAGCCAGGCTTGGATGTTTTCGCCGGCCGGGCAGGCATGATTGCACGGCGGCAGGCGGTCGATGTAGACCGGCCGCTCCGTTCGCCACGATCCGGTGTGGTTGGCGAGGCTGGACCCAACGTCGAGCGTAATGGCGAATGGCTTATTCATGACGCGCCACTCCGTTCTCCAACCCAAATCGCCGGATGTTCCGGTCCGCGATGGCCTGAATCGCCTGAATACGCTCCTCATCGCGCTGCGGGCGGAACAAATGCGCGAAGCGCTTCTGAAGTTTTAAATATTCCTCCACCGGTTGCCGCCGCCGGATCAACGAGCGCTCGGTCACTTCTCCAAACTCCGCTTCAAACAGCGGGAACAGTCCGCTTTCCACCGCCATGCGCGCAACCTGAATGGTGTCGTGAGGCTCCGATCCCCAGCCGAGCGGACAGGGGACATGAATGTGGATGTAGCGGGCGCCGCGAATCGGGATCGCCTTTTCCACCTTGTATTCCAGATCGTGCAGGTTGGCCACCGACGCGGTTGCGACGTAAGGAATCCCATGCGCCATCGCGATCAGCGGGACGCTCTTGCCTTGCCCGAAAACGTTGCCTGGTTTCGAACCCACTGACGGCGTGGTAGCAGTGCGGGCAGCGGCGGGCGTGGTGCCGGAGCGCTGCACTCCGGTGTTCATATAGGCTTCGTTGTCATAGCAGATGTACAACACGTCGTCGTTGCGCTCGAACATGCCGGAAAGGCAGCCCATGCCGATGTCAGCCGTCCCGCCGTCGCCGCCTTGCGCGATCACCCGCACGTTCGCGCGTCCCTGGGCTTTCATGGCCGCCGCAACGCCCGCCCCCACCGCCGCCGCGTTGCCGAACAGCGAATGCATCCAGGGCATCTGCCACGACGTCTCGGGATAGGGCGTCGAAAATACTTCCAGGCATCCGGTGGCATTCACCGCAATCAGGTTGCCGAGGGAAGCCCGCATCGCGGCGTCCACCGCGTAACGGGCGCCCAGCGCCTCGCCGCATCCCTGGCACGCCCGATGGCCGCTGTTCAGCGCGTTCGAACGCTTCACGTCCGATTGCACCGCACGGTCGGATTCCTCCAGCAACCGATTGCCAACCGTGAATGTTCCGGTCTGATAAAACTTGATTTGATGAAACGGCATCGTTGCTCCTAGACGGCCCCGGGTGTCCGGAGTGATGTCCCGAGTGATGTTCCGAGATCCTTCAAGATGTTCTCGGCCGCAGGACCCGATCGCCGGGTAGCCAGCTCGCGCGCGAGTTGCCGGTTGACAACGTCCCAGTTGAGATCCAGGAACGTGACATTTTCGAGCGCGTCCGCTTTGGCGCGGCAAAGCAATTTCAGCAGCGAAGCTTTGGTAATGGCGCGCCCACCCAGCCCGGCGATGACCGTGTAAATACGCTGGCGCCGCGCTGACACCGCCATTTGCACATCGGTTGCGAGCATCCCGCCCAAACCAGGCGCCAGGGATTTATCGATCACAACTACGCGCTTGGCATCGCTGAGCGCTCTTCCCACTGCTTCCAGAGGAAACGGCCGGAACGAACAAATGCTGACCGAGCCGATGGCGACGTTATCGGCGCGCAGTTCGTCCACAGCTTCCTGGATGGTGCCGTTCACCGAGCCCAGGGCCACCACGATGGTCTCCGCGCCTTCGATGCGATAAGGCCGCAGCAGCCCGCCCGATTCGCGGCCGAACGTTGCGAAAAATTCGCCGCTGATCTCCGGGATGCGCTCCAGCGCTTGCAGTTGCTTGTGATGCGCCAGATAGCGCACTTCGGTAAATGCTTCCGGACCCACCATGGCTCCGATGGACACCGGCGCGGCCGGATCCAGCACTTGCCTGGGCTCGAACGGCGGCAGCCACGCATCCACCTGTTCCTGCATGGGGACATCAATGCGATCGTAGGCGTGCGTGAGTATAAAACCATCCATGCAGACCATCACCGGGCAGGAAAGCTCCTCGGCCAAGCGGAAGGCCTGGATATGCAGGTCGGCCGCCTCCTGGTTGTTCTCCGCGTGCAGTTGGATCCAGCCGGAATCGCGCATCGACATGGAATCGGAATGGTCGTTCCAGATGTTGATGGGTGCGCCGATGGCGCGATTGCCGATGGTCATCACGATGGGCAGTCCCAGTCCGGCGGCGTTGTAGACTGCCTCCGCCATGAACAGCAGCCCTTGGCTGGCCGTAGCAGTATAAGTGCGCGCACCAGCGGCCGATGCGCCGATGGCTACCGAAAGCGCCCCAAATTCCGATTCCACGTTCAGGAATTCGCATCCGGCCAGCGCGCCCGACTTCACCATCTCCCCCAGCCCCTCCACAATGTGGGTCTGCGGCGTGATGGGATAAGCGCAGATCACTTGCGGCCGGCACAGGGCCACGGTTTCCGCCACGGCGCGCGAGCCTTCAATTTGCTTCCACATGGATTTTCTCCCGTGACTCGCCTTGCGAAATCAGTTCGTAGGCGGCCTGCGCGGCGGCGGCATTCGCCTCTCCGATTTTGCCCGCGAATTTCTGCCGGATTGCCGCGAGCACGGACTCAATCCGCAGCGCGCCCGTCATCGCCGCAAACGCGCCCAGTAGCGTGCTGTTGGGTAACGGCCGGCCCACGTAACGAAGTGCCAATTCGGTGGCTGGCGCCGTCACCACATGATCCGGCGGCAAATTTTGAAAAACGAAGCCAATGCCCAGCTCGTCCAAACTGCGCGACGAATTGATCAACACATATCCGCCGGGTTGCAACCCGTCGAACAGGCCGCTCTGATGCAGTAGCGTGGGATCTTGAATAATAAGCGCGTCCGGCCGCGCTACCGGCTCCCGCAGCCGGATGGGCTGGTCCGAGATGCGGCAGAACGCCATGACAGGCGCTCCCATCCGCTCCGAGCCGAAACTCGGAAATGCATGGGCGAAGCGCCCTTCGAGGAAAGCGGCGATGGAGAGCATTTCGGCGGCTGAAACCACGCCTTGCCCTCCGCGCCCGTGGATGCGTATTTGCACGGCACTTATCGAGCGTGCAAATGATGTGCCGTCGCAAAGTGTTGATATTTAGCCCGACATGCCTGGCGCCAATACCGAGCTGAGGGTTTTGACGCAGCATTTTCCGTCCGGCCGCGCGGTAGACTGGCCGTGGACCCATCCGTATGCCCACCGCCGCCACGCAATTCCTGAACGCCCTGCAGGAGGCCGGAGTTTCCTACATTTTCGCGAACCTCGGAACCGATCATCCTCCCATTCTGGAAAGCCTGGCCGAGGCGCAGGCCACCGGACGGCCCGTGCCTCAAGTAATCACTTGCCCGCACGAACTGGTCGCGCTGAGCGCGGCTCACGGTTACGCGCAAGCTACCGGCCGGGCACAAGTGGTTCTGGTGCACGTCGATTGCGGCACCCAATCGCTTGGTGGCGCAGTCCACAACGCGGCTAAGGGACGCGTGGCGGTCCTGTTGTTCGCGGGGATCTCTCCCGTTACCCAGGAAGGCGAACTCCGCGGCAGCCGCAACGAGTGGGTCCACTGGGTGCAGGATGTACAGGATCAGCGGGGTATCGTGCGCGGCTACGTAAAATACGAAAACGAAATCCGGACTGGCAGGAATGTCAAACAAATCGTCCATCGCGCCATGCAGTTGGCACATAGCGATCCCAAGGGGCCGGTTTACCTGACGGCGTCCCGCGAGGTGCTTGAAGAGGAAGTCTCTCCGGTAGCGGCGGCCGATCCAAAACTGTGGCGCCCCCTGGCGCCGGGCGCCATCGAGCCGTCGGCTGCGGCGCTCATCGCCGGCGATCTGATCGCGGCGCGCCGTCCGCTTGTGATTAGCAGCTATCTCGGAAGAAACCCCGCGGCCGTCGCGGAACTGGTGAAGTTGTGCGACGCCCTGGGTATCGGCGCTTGGACCTCTATTCCCACGTATCTGGATTTTCCGGCGGACCATCCTCTGTATCTGGGCAACCAGGTCAACGCCCCGGTACGGAACGCCGCGCTGGAAGAAGCCGACGCGGTGTTGGTGCTGGATAGCGATGTGCCGTGGATCCCTGCCTTGACCAAACCGAGCGCCGCCGCGAAAATTTATCACATCGACGTGGATCCGCTGAAGCAGCAGATGCCGCTGTGGTATTTTCCGATGCAGCACTCGTTTCGGGCGGATGCAGCCACGGCGCTCCAGCAAATGAATGCCTATATTGCCACCGCCCAGGCAAGCGGCAACATCGATGAGAGGCTGGTTGCGGAGCGGCGCGCGCACTATACCGCGATTCATGAGGCGCGGATGAAGCAGCTGGCGGCGTGCGAGACACCGCAGCAGAACGTTATCACGCCGGAACATCTGACCGCACGCGTGCGTGAGCACCTGCCTCCCGATGCGTTGGTTCTGGACGAGGGGATCACCAGTCATAACACCATCGCCGACCACATTCGTGCCAACCGGCCCGGCAGTTTCTTTACCTGTGCCGGCGGCTCGATTGGGTGGAGCACGGGCGCCGCCGTGGGAATCAAGCTGGCCAATCCGGAGAAAACTGTGGTCGCTCTGACCGGCGACGGTTGTTACATGGCATCCATCCCTTCGGCCGCGCACTGGATCGCGGGGCGCTACAAAACGCCGTTTGTTCAAGTGGTGTACAACAATCGAGGCTGGAAGGCTCCCAAGATGTCCGCGCTTGCCCTTCACCCCGATGGCTTCGCCAGCAAGTCCAACGATCTGGGAGCGGCCTTCGACCCGCCACCGGATTATTCCGGGATCGCCGCAGCGGCCGGCGGCGCGTTTGCCGCTATCGTGCGCCGACCTGGCGATCTGGATGAAGCGCTGGCCGAAGCTTTCCGCGTGGTTCGCGAGGAGCGGCGCTGCGCCGTTCTGGACGTCTGGCTGCCCGGATTCTAAGATGCCACGGTAAGATCAAAGAATGGGGACACTCGCGAAGCCGGCTCGATAAACCGCACGTGACGGCAAGCGCATGTCGATCAACGCCGAGGTCACCGGTGGAACGCCGATGGTCCGGCACTATGTCGAGCAGGCAGCCGACAGACATCAGATGGTTCTCGACTCCGTACCGGCGTGGCGCCGTTAGCGATCGATCGACAAGGCCAGGGCATCGGCTGCCCAGCCTGTGGCCATGGTCGAGATCCACTGATCGTGCCCGTACGGAAAGCCGCTCTCAAAATATTCCTGAAATTTCGTGGCGCGGCTGGCGACGTGCCAGGAACCATCGGCGTTTTGCGTGCACAGCAGGAACTTTATGCCTTTGGCATCCGGCCGCATCACACCGGCTTCATTCAAAGCCCACAGCGTCATGCCAGTGGCGTAGGCATCGCTCGGAAATCCTTGGCGTTGCGCCCAACCACCGTCGGAGCGCTGCTGCGCCAGGATCGGCTTGGCCAATTTGCGAAGTTCAGCCGGACTCGCGCCCGCCGCCGCAACTCCGGCCAGACGCATATCCATATCCTCCAGGATCACGGGGTCGGCTCGCAGCAGCCACTGTTTGCCCCGCTCGATGCGCTGCTTCATTTCGTCCGCGCGTCCAGGAGTAGCGTAGGCTTTTAATGCTCGCATGGCCATCGCCGTGCGCGAGAAATCGCTGTCCTGCATCGGGGACCGCGAATATCCGGGAAGATGCCATCCGCCGTCGCCGCCTTGGGACGCCGCTAGATTGGCCGCAAGAAAATCCGTGATGCGGCCAGCGGGATAACCAGCGCGCACCAGCGCTTCCACGGCGTACAAATTGTTATCGGCTCCGCCTAACGCGGCGGCTCCTTCCAATGCGACCGGATTGATGGTCGATGTGATCTGGCGAATTCGTTCGTACGACGCTTTCTCATCCACCGCAATGCCTTTCGAGCGTGCCGCAGCCGCGGCGAATTCGGCCGCTGGTTGTTCATGGCAGGCGAAACATCCGCTCTTATGGAAGAACTGGTCGCTGGTGCGTTCCAGCAATTGAATGCTGCGCGTGATGGCCGTGCGGGTATCCGCCGTCTGGTCCGGCAAATGGACGGGTTGGGCCAGATCCGCCGGGTTTCCGCCTAAGGCATGGATCACTGCCGGGTCCCTGAATTTGTTCGCCCAGTCCAGCGCGGTCTCGCCGGCATGATTGGTCGGGCGAAGATCGGCGCCGTGAGCCAGCAACATGTCCACGATCCTGCGGTCGTAGCGGTCCGTACCCACCGCCAGCATCAACGGCGTGAAGCCGCGGTAATCCTGTGCATCGATTCGCGCACCGTCTTCCAGCAGCAGCTTCACCGCTTCTGGCGGCCCGAATGCCGAGGCCATCAGAAGAGGGGTCCAGCCGCCAAATTCAACGGTGCCGGTCTGAATCTTTGGCAGCCCCTGTGTTTTCGATACGGCGTTCACCTTTGCACCTTTGGCTAATAGCAGCTTTACCGCCTGCACGTTCCGGTTTCCTGCCGCATTCATCAGCGGCGTCAATCCGATGAAGGTGTCGGGTGTGTCGATATCGGCGCCGGCCTCCAGCAGCAGCCGGACCGTCGCTGTATCGTTTCCAAACGTCGCTGCGTTCATCGGTGTGACGTGCCGCCTATCCATGACGTCAACTTTCGCGCCCTTGGCCAGCAGCAGCCGCACAACCTCGGCGGACGGATTCGTAAATGCAGCAATGATTAGCGCAGTCCGTCCGCTCTTGGCTGCCGTGTTCACTTGCGCGCCATGATCCAACAGCAGGCGAACCTTGGCCGGATCGGAAACCGACCACATCAGGGCCGTCGAGCCGAATGCGTTCTGTGCGTTGACATCCGCTCCGCGATCCAGCAATAAGCGCATCGCGTCCACCGAGCCGATCTCAGCGGCATACATCAACGGGGTAATTCCATGATTGTCAGGCGTGTCCGCACTCGCCTTTTGATCGGTCGCCTTTTGGTCGAGGAGGGCCTTTAATTCGGTAAGGTTGTTGTCGCGGATGGCGGAGTAGAACTTCTCCGGATCCTGCGCCATCGCCGCCAGGGCAATCATCGCAAGGACAAACGCGTTGCGCACCATGGCGGGATTATATCGCAGACATGATCCTAGTAAGTGCGATAAGAGGTATCAAGAATTCTACTTACTCGAAATTCTACTTACTCGACAGGTGAGAAAGATCCTTCTCATTGTCGGCACAAACAAAATCCAGCAAATCTGTATTGAGCTGGATCACCTGGGCTAGTTTCACCGTCCACGGCTTGGTGTAGGCCTTCGGATCGTCCACCGTGATCTCGATCTCCAGGTTGCCAAAATTGATGCGATGGAAACGTTCCGTGATCTCGGCCGCGTCCGTCATCGGATTGCCCATTGCATCCAGCCACATGTGGTCGCGAAAACCGTTGCTATGAACCACCAGCGTATCGCCTTCCCATTTGCCGCTGGAATAACCGTTCCAGGACGGATTCGAGTCCACCGGCAGGGGACGCCCATCGGTGTAGATCTGGCGGTAGGTGGTGTCGAGTTCATTCATGATGATGAGCAGCCCAGGGGTTTGCACTAACTTTTGCGGTCCGTTCCAGGTGTGCAGGCGAATGGGCCCGATCGGGCTGCAGCGCGACATGGGATCGTTCACACGCTGCTCGCCCCGCCGCGTCTTTACCAATTCCGCGGCCCAGGGCTGATACGGCAGGCCGCCTTTCAGGTGTGCGGCGATATTGATGAATTCGTCTGAAACCGCCGCGCAACCGGGAAAATTTGCGTTGGGTGCCCGCGACGTTGGTATGATCCATAAACCCGAAAGCTCCGGCTTGCCGTCGGCAGTGCGCGGGCACGCTGCTGCCAGATCCGGTTTCCCATCCGCTGTCCTGGGAACACCCGCTGTCGGATAATTCAGCCATTGTCCACTCAGAGGGAAAAATAACAAAGGGAGAATCATTGTGGCCAGACCCGCGATCGGAAGGCGCATCCAGTTACCTCTTTAGGCAGTATACGCGCCGAATGTCACTGCGGAGAGACGTACGAGGTCCACGCCGCGAAACGCACCACCGCGCCTACTTGCCCACGATATGTTGCAGATCGCGGTTGTTTTCCGCGCAAATGTACTCGAGCAAGGAAGTGTCGGGCATCAACGTGATCGGGTAGGAGACCGTCCACGGTTTGGTGTAGTCCTTCGGATCGTCGATTGTGATCTGAAGGTCCATGTGCCCGAAATCGAGCCGGTGGAAGCGCTCGGTTACTTTCAGAGCGTCGCTGTGCGGGTGCCCGCCGGAATCCAGCCAGCTCTTGTCGTTGAAGCCCGACGTTTCTACCACCAGCGTGTCGCCGTCCCAATGCCCGATTGAATAGCCCATCCAGGTCGGGTTGGGATCCTCGGGCAGCTCGCGGCCGTCCAGGAAGATCTCGCGGAAGCCGCGCACCGCCTCGTAGAGGATCATCACTTCGGTGGGGGTTTGAAAAATCTTGTATGGATAAGGAACCGCGTCCTCCTGCGGCACGCCCGCCATGTTGCAGTGGCTGACCGGATCGTCCTTAGACATGGTGTCCTGATGATACTTGTAGAGGGCGGCCGTGGCGGGCCGCATGGGCACGAAGTCCGCCGGATGACCCGCGGCCAGATTGAGTGTGTACTTGACGCCGTTGGGCTGCTTCCAGATGCCCGACAGGTCCGGCTTGCCGTAGCTGGTGCGCGGAGCCGGCGCCGTCAAATCGGGCTTTCCGTCGGGCGTGCGCGGAATTCCCGCGGTCGGGTAATGCAGCCATTGCGCCGCCGCCGGACCCGCCATCGCGCACACCAGGGCCGTCGCCGCCGCCCAACGCACGCCGCGCTCAGCGCCGCTACTTCGCATCGGGCAGATGGGGCACATCGCGGTTATTCTCATTGCACTCGAACTCCAGCAAATCTGTATCGGCCAGATAGTGCGGGTCCTCGATGACGGTCCACGGCTTGGTGTAGGCCTTGGGATCGTCAATGGTCACTTCAATGTTCATGTGCCCGAAATCCTTGCGGCGGTAGCGCTCGATCACGTGCAAGGCGTCGCTGGAAGGGTGCCCCAACTGGTCCAGCCACAGCTTGCCATTGAAGCCGATCGTGTCCACCACCAAAGTGTCGCCGTCCCACTTGCCCACCGAGTATCCGAACCAGGTCGGGTTGGGGTCCTCCGGAAGCGGTCGCCCGTCGGTAAAAATCTGCCGGTACCCGCTGAACGCTTCGTACAGGATCACGATCACTCCCGGAAACTCCATCACTTTCCACGGGGCCGGCGCGGCGTCGATCTTGGGCACGCCTTGAGGCAAGCAGTTGGCGTCGGGCTCTTCACCGGAAAGCGCTCCGGTCTTGCGTTCGTTGTACAGCTTCTCGGCCCATGGCTGCATCCGGACTTCGCCGGGCTTCAGATTCACCGCCAGGTCGCGCACGAACTTCGGATCCGGGTCCCAGATACCCGTCAGGTCGGGCTTGCCGTCGGCGGTGCGCGGCGCCGGAGCCGTCATGTTCACCTTGCCGTCGGCAGTGCGCGGAATCCCGGGAGTCTTACGGTTCAACCACTGCGCCGTCGAGGGCGCGGCGCACCACAGCAGCACACCCAGCGCCGCCGCGATCGGGATCGGCTTTCGCATAGCAGTCTCGGGAATTATACATCATGGACCCTTCTTGACCGATCGCTCGAAAGCGATCGACGAGTGGTTGAAAGTACTGACCATGATGCTATGTGAAGGCCGGCAACACCTGAGTATCGTAGCTTTGCTGCAAGTGCAACTGGCGAGTTTCCAAAACCGTGGATCTCATGGCCGCGATTCGCCCGGAGTGCTGCAACTCCCGAAATACCTGTCAATTTCGGCACGCGCCCGAGACCGGCATTCGGAAACCCCGGCGCAGAAGATGCGTATACTGGAATGCGATGAGGAACAGCAGTCTCATCGCTTTAGCATTCCTTGTTCCGGTTGTCATACCGGGCGCAATTTCTCAGGCGCAGGCGCAGAAGGCTTCCTATCCCGCCATGGCTCCCCTCGGGCAGTATTTGATGTCCGACGAGAAGTCTGAAATCGCGCTGGCGCGCAGCGCTGCTCCAGCTTCCATTTCGGATGGAGCCGAAGTGATGGTGCTGGGCCGCGCGGGATACAGGACCGCGGTGAAAGGCAGCAATGGTTTTCTCTGTATAGTGGAGCGATCATGGGGCGCCTCCACGGATCATCCGGAATTCTGGAATCCAAAAATTCGCGGTGCTATTTGTTTTAATCCGCCGTCCGCGAGAACCTTTTTGCCCATCTACCTGATGAAGACCAAACTTGTGCTGGCGGGAAAGTCGAAAACCGAGATCGTGCGGGCGACCGCATTGGCACTGGATAAGAAGGAACTGCCCGCGCTGGAGCCCGGCGCGATGTGCTACATGCTGTCGAAGCATCAGTACTTGAGCGATCAAGGCATGAACTGGTATCCACATCTGATGTTTTTCGTTCCGGGCGACGCGGCGAAAAGCTGGGGAGCCAATCTGCCGGGCTCGCCGGTTCTGGCGACAGATGATCCGGAAGAACGGGTGACTATTCTGATGGTCCCGGTTGGCACATGGTCCGATGGGACGTTGGCGCCGCCGATGGCGCACTGACCCGAATAGGATCATTGAGGGCGGCAGCGTAGAACCGATGACGCTCGCCGTCTGGACACCGAAACGATTGAAGTGCTGGCCGCAACCCGATAGGCCCCGCGTTAGTTTAGGTTGTCGACGATCCTTTTGCCGGTACAACAATCGGTGAGCCGATCGATCTCGGTGCCAGCGCCCGGGTTTTCGACGTTCCGCCATGGAAGCGGACATGAATTTTGATTCCAGTGCCGCGCAGGAGCGTCACGTCGGCCAGCAGCAGGCGACCATTCGTTTCCATTCCCGATCCGGAGTCTTTGGATCTTGCCAGAGCCGTGGAAAATTACTGGCGAGAGCGGGCGATTGGCGCGTGCTGCTGTTCATTCTGCTCGTGTGCCGGAGTTAATGCGCGAAGCTTTCCGTTCCAGCCGGCCTCCAACGAGTCCGCAACACGCGGCATCGGCGCTGCGGCATCGGCGCTGCTGTCAACGCAAAGTAGAAATGTCCTATTCCCTGCAAAGTAGAAATGTCCGGTTTTGACCGAGCTGGTGGAGATTGCATGGTAGTCTGATTTCGATTCTCTGGGGAGTCGCGCTCCTGGGGAAGATTCAAGGCCGATGCGACGGGGCTGGCTCCGAAGTAATCGGCGGCAAACCCTCGGTCAACGGGGCCCTGCGGGGTACCCTCCGAGGGTTTTGCTTTGGATTTTGACAGGCCCATTACTTGGGTGGAGTCTCGGAGCGGAGGCCTTGAATAGGGAAAGCGCGAAGCTGCCGGGCCGATTTTGCCCGGCCTTCCTGTTGCGTTGGTGCGGGTCTTCATAGCGACTCCGGCTTGGCACCGGAACCTTCTGAGGCCTGCCAGATTTTGGGCGACTTTTTCAGATCAAAGTTTTTACACCACTCACTGGCCTGGCTGGGTTTCAGCGCACGCCGTGCCTTGCCGAGCGGCTTGGGTGGTGCAAGCTTGGGACGTTGCTCGCAGATAGAAACACTTAGATAGCGATCGCGGAATCGAATTGCCACCTCGCCGTCCCGCCGCTTCTCAACCCGGATGGTGGCGCCTCGTAATCCGGTGCGAATGTTCTGGCGTGCGATCTGGTAGAGCTTGGTGTCCAACTGGATGGTGTAGTCGTTGTTCACGCGCCGGCTTTCCACATGGCTGAGAATCGCAGCCAGATCGTGCTGCTTTTCCAGCGGCCGGTGGGCATCGTCCGCACTGGCCGGCACCACTGCTAACGTGGTGTTGACCCAGGGCAGAAACTCACTTTCCAGATAGTGATTGGCTTGCTCCAAGGTGGTGACTCCAGCGACTCGCATTCCTTTCACTAACCGGTCCTGAGCGGTCAAAAATCCACGTTCCACTCGCCCTTTGGCCTGCGGACTGTGCGCTGCGATCCAGGCGATGGATAGCTCTCGCAATGCCCGCCCAATCTGCGTCTGCGGCATCTCTACCGCGTCCTTCTCCACTCCGGGCTCATCGCGTTTGCGTTTCTCCGCGGTCTGAAACAAGCTCGCCTTGTCGGTATAAAATGCCAGCGGCCGTCCGTACTTTTTCACGTAGCTCTCCAGCAGGTTCATGTTTTCCACCGTCGAGTCGCTGGCCACAAAGCGCGCGAACCAGCGGCCGGTAGCATCGTCGATCATGTTGATCAGTAAAATCTCTTCTCCGCGTCCTTCCAGCCACTTGTGATCACTGGTGTCCCACTGCACCAGTTCGCCAAACCGGCCGCGACGTGGACGCCATTCGTGGATTTTCTCAACACGCTGCTGGCGGGCTCGCCACAGCCTGGCCTGGATCATCCACTGCCGCACCGTCTCCCGGCTGACCTCGATGCCGTGTTTCTTGGCCAGGTATTCCGACCCCAGCGTCGGTCCAAACCCCCGATATACCGGCCTCTTCAAGATGGCCACTGCCTCCTGTTCGGTCTCCACAGGAATCTTGCGATTGGACGGTAGCCCTCGCAACGCATGTACCACAGCCTGATCACCGCGCCGCTTCAGCGCTCGCAGCAGACGCCGTACATGCCGTTCGGTGATGCCCAGTTCCTCGGCGGCCTGCTTCTGCGTGATCAATTTCTTTTTGGCCTTTTTCAGGGCCACCAGCCGGTCTCGCTCGGCTTGCGTCATCAGTAGTTGTCCTTCTCGCACCTCCCCAGCCTGGAGGTCGTCAATAGGACATTTCTACTTTGCGCAAATAGGACATTATCACTTTGCGCCGACACGGCATCGGCGCTGCTTGCGTTGCTGCCAGGGCTCCATATAGAATGGCGACTGCTCGTAAACTTGAGGCAGGATGCGCAGACGATCTTTCTTTTGGCTTTTTCTTTTCGTGATCTCCGGAATTGCGGTAGCCGCCTGGGCGCAGGAAGGGCATCCGCTCACCGGCTCCTGGCATGGCGAATGGCAGCCCGCGCCCGGCCAAAAAATCCCCATCTTCATTTACATGAAGTGGAATTCCAAGACCATCGAGGGGACCATCAACCCCGGACGGAACGCCGCTCCGTTGAAAGTCGCGACGCTCGATCCCTCCAATTGGACCGTGCACTTCGAGGGCGACACCAAGGACCAGAAGCACATCGTCATCGATGGCAAGCTGGAAAATATCGGTTCGTATCATCGCACCATTACTGGCACATGGATGGAAGGGGACAGGAAAGGCGATTTCACCATCACCCGGGATTAGGCGCGATGCTCATCAGAGTGGCGGCATTTGCGGTGACAGCGCTAGCGCTCACGGCGGCTCCGCGGAACGGGGCTTCCGGAAGTCAAACCCCGGCCAAGGACCGCGGGCGTGAGTTGGTGGAGGACGTCTGCACCTATTGCCATAATCTGGACCGGCTGCGCGGCCAGGAGCTCACTCGCGAAGAGTGGAGCGGCCTGATCAAAGGAATGATTTTCGAAGGGGCGCCGGTTACCGACAAAGAGTTTTCCATGATCCTTGATTACCTGACGAAAAACTACGGAAAGAAACATCCCCAAGAAAGCCGATGAGACCAAGTATTTTAGGTTTTGCCCTCGCGATCGCCGCGCTCCCTCTTTCAGCGCACCATGAGCTTCGCGCGGAATTCGATGAGCAGAAGCCGGTGTCGTTGCGTGGAATTGTCACGCGATTCGAGTGGAACAATCCGCATGCCTTGCTGTATATCGATGTCACGGACCCGAGCGGCGAAATCGTCAATTGGGCGGTGGAGTGGGCCAGCCCGCTGCAACTGCGGAGGGCCGGCTGGAGCATGGATTCGCTGAAGGTGGGCGACGCGGTGACCGTCCAAGGGTGGCTGGCGCGCGACGGCAGCAAGCTTGCCAGCGGAAGAACGGTCGTCCTGGCAGATGGCAAGCGATTATCGGAGGGTCCCGAAACCGAAGCCATTGCAGTCCGCGGAAAAGCGAAACCCACGCCACGCTGGCCCGACGGCCATCCGCGATTGGGCGTGGTGCCCGGCGAGATGGGCTACTGGGCCGACCCCAGCGTGTCCAGCATGAGCGATATCAACACCGGCAAAATTCCCATGGACAGCAGCGGGCTTCTGGCGCACCTGAACGATGCCGGCAAAGTGGCGCCGTTTCAGCCCTGGGCCAAGGGTTTGTACGAGTATCGCCAGCGCATGCTTTTGAAAGACGACCCGATGCTGAGTTGCCTGCCGCCCGGCGGCCCGCGCATTTTTCAAGCAGCGCACGGAGTGCAGTTTCTGGAGCAGCCCGAACGCAAGCGGATCTTTGTCATGGAGGGCGGCGGCAACCGCAACTGGCGGCTGATTTACCTGGACGGGCGCGCGGTGCCGACGAGCGAGGACGTGACCCCCACTTATTTCGGCTATTCGTCAGGCCGTTGGGAAGGCGACACGCTGGTGGTGGAATCCGGCGCGTTCAACGAGCGCTTCTGGTTTTCCAACGGCGGCCTGCCCCACACCGAGAGCCTGCACCTGACCGAAAAATTTTCGCGGCCGGATTTCAACACGCTGAAGTACCAAGTGACGGTGAATGATCCGGGAGCCTATACGCGGCCTTGGTCGAGCGCATGGACGCTGCGCTGGGTGCCCGATCAGGACCTCCAGGAATATTTCTGCCAGGACGATTCGACCGACGAGCCGCACATGGTTGGGCCCACCCGATGAGGCCGAAGCAGAGGGCGGAGTACGGTGAATAGAATATAATGGCTGGCAAAGGAAAGGCTTCGATGAGATCAAGTGCATTGGGTTTCCTGGCTACGGCTTTTGGCATGTTCCTGGCGGTAGCGCCGCTTTCGGCGCATCACTCCTTCTCCGCCGAGTACGACAGCAAAAAGCCGGTGACGCTGAAGGGGATCGTTACTAAAGTGGATTGGACGAATCCGCACGTTTACTTTTATATGGACGTGACGGACGATAGCGGTAACATCACGAATTGGTCTCTGGAAATGGGGCCGCCCAACGGATTGGAGCGCAGCGGTTGGACGCGCAACACCATGAAGATTGGTGACGAGGTGGTAGTGGAAGGCACGCTCGCCAAGGATGGCAGCAAGCAGGCCAATGCGCGATCGGTCACGCTCGCGTCCACCGGCAAGAAGTTGGGTGCCGCGTCGAGCGAACGGCGCAATCCTCCCTCGGGCGGGCAATGATCGCACCGCGAAATCTGTGGCTGGCCGTTGCGGCTCTCGGGTGCGCAGTAGCACTGCCTCTGGCCGCACAGAATGAGGAGCCAGCGGGACTCAACGGCGGACGTTTGGATCGTCCGCGCAGCACAAAGCCTGCGCGTCCCACGCCGCACTGGCCCGATGGCCGCGTGAACCTGGGCCCGCTTCCCGGTGAAAAAGGCGTGTGGGAAGGCAATGCCGGCTCCACGCTCGCCACCAATCTGCACGGCATCGACAACCCGCGCATGAACCTGCCGACCAACTTGAAGGTCGCTGATGTTCCATTCCAGCCGTGGGCCCGCGCCCTCTATGCTTACCGCCAAAGCACCACCACCAAGGACGATCCGCATACCAGGTGCCTGCCTTCCGGCGGCCCGCGGCTATTTCATACGCCGTATGGGTTCGAGTTCGTCGATGTGCCCGAAGAGAAGCGCATCTACATGATCGAAGTGGGCGGCCCTCACACCTGGCGCGTGATTTATATGGATGGCCGTCCGCATCCCAAGAATCTGGACCCCACCTTCTTCGGCCATTCCGTCGGCCACTGGGAAGGCGACTCCCTGGTAGTGGACACCGTCGGCTTCAACGAACGCTTTTGGCTGACCCGCGAAGGCATTCCGCACACTGAATTTCTGCATCTCACCGAGCATTTCACCCGTACCGACTACAACACTCTGAAGTATGAAGCCACCATCGACGATCCCGGTGCGTACACTCGCCCGTGGACCGGCGGGTGGATCATTCGCTGGCAGCCCGATCAGGAGTTGTACGAATACATGTGCCAGGAAAACAACAAGGATCCCAAGCACATGTTCGGCGGGCCGCGTTAAAGCCGGGCCGTGTGCTGTGACAACTTTTTCACCACTCCAGTCGTGCTGACGCGATATCGAATATCGAAGGAAGTTACTGGCGGTTCGTCGGTATGCCCGGAAAATCGCACGGCCACATCGTGCTCCCCTTCCCAACGCTCGATGGCAAAGTACGTATGGCCCTTAGCGAACCTGTGGCTCTCAGGATCTTCCGCTAAAATGCGGGCTGCGATATCCAGCCGTTTGAGCGTCGCGGCATTGTAGATATAGGCGCGCTCGCGGTCGCTCGCCCAATGATCGTTTATGTAAAACGCGGAGCCATCCGCCGACCAGACCGCGGACAACGTGCCGCCCACATTGAACAGCTTGGTGCGCCGATGTGTGCGGGATCCTCAATCCACAATTGCGGCCCGCCGTTACTGCCTTTCTTGTAAGGCGCGCCATAAAGAATCTTTGAGCCATCGGTCGTTGCCAGCCGCGTCACCGGGCCCCCCGGTAAATAAAGCTCTTGCGCGTTTATAGTCAGAGCGGCCAGCGCAACAAGTCCAAGACAAACGGCGCGCATCTATTCACGAGTATATTCCGGCGCTTCGTGCCCGGTCGCCGCTTTTCTGGTGTGGCACGCCGCAGAGAACTTTCGAGCCATCGGGCGTTGCCAGCCGCGTCACCGGGCCCCCCGGCAAGTAAAGTTCTCGCGCGTTTATAGTCAGAGCAGCCAGCGCAACAAGTCCAAAACGAACGGCCCGCATCTATTCACGAGTATATTCCCGGCGCTTCGTGCCCGGTCTTTTGCACGTACTCGGCATAAGAGCCGAGATACACGTGTGGATTGCGGTCGCGCCCCGTATCGCCGCCCAGCTCCAGCACGCGCGAGCTCAGACCCCGCAGGAACGTGCGGTCATGCGAAACGAAGATCATGGTGCCTTCAAACTCCTTCAGCGCCTCCACCAGCATTTCTTTGGTCGCGAGGTCCAAATGATTGGTTGGCTCATCCAGCACTAGAAAATTCGGCGGATTGTAGAGCATGCGCGCCATCGCGAGACGCGATTTCTCGCCGCCCGAAAGCGCCCGAATGCTTTTGTCGATATCGTCTCCTGAAAATTGGAACGCACCGGCCAAACTGCGCAGCGATCCCAACCCATCCTGCGGAAAATCTTTTTGAAGCTGCTCGATGATCGTCAGCTCGGGATCCAGTACATCGAGCGATTGCTGCGCGAAATATCCCATACTGAGACTCGCGCCCAAGTTTACCGATCCCGCATCCGGCTCAATGGCTCCCGCGATCATTTTGAGCAGCGTGGTTTTGCCCGCTCCGTTCTTGCCCATCACCGCCCAGCGTTCGCCCCGCCGCACCGTGAGGCTGAATCCGTTGTAAATCACGCGCGAGCCAAAACGTTTGTGCAGATCCTCGATGACCGCCACCTGGTCACCCGAGCGCGGCGGCACGCGAAACTCAAACTTCACCACGTGGCGCTTCTTCGGCAACTCCACTTTCCCGATCTTGTCCAGCGCCTTGATGCGGCTCTGCACCTGCGCCGCCTTGGCGGCGTGCGTTCGGAATCGATCGATAAAGCGCTGTTCCTTGGCCAGCATGGCTTGCTGGCGCGCGAAGGCCGCCTGAAGGTTGGTTTCCCGAATCGCCCGCTCGCGCTCGTAGAAATCGTAGTCGCCCGAATACGTGACAATCTCGCCCGAATCAATTTCGGCGATCTTTGTCACGATGCGGTTCATGAATTCCCGGTCGTGCGAAGTCATCAGCAGCGCGCCCGAATACGACTTGAGGAAATGTTCCAGCCAGATGATCGACTCGATATCCAGGTGATTGGTGGGCTCGTCCATCAGCAGCACATCCGGCCGCCCCAGCAGCACGCGCGCCAGCGCCACGCGCATCTTCCAGCCGCCCGACAGCGCGCCCACGTCGCCATCAATCTGATCGTCTTCAAAGCCGAGCCCATGCAGCACCTCGCGCGCCTGCGCCTCCAGCGCGTAGCCATCCAGGTGCTCGTACTCTTCCTGCACCTCGCCGAAGCGTTCCAAGGTCCGATCCATCTCGTTCGCGCGCTCGGGATCTTCCATGGCGCGCTGCAACGCTTCCAGCTCATGATGCAGATCGCCCGCGCGGCCGCTGCCGGCGATGGCCTCATCCAAAACCGATCGCCCCTTCATCTCCTCTACGTCCTGGCGAAAATAGCCGATGTGCAGGCGCTTGGGAACCGTCACCGCGCCTTCGTCCGGTTCTTCTTCGCCCACGATCATGCGAAAAAGCGTTGTCTTGCCGGACCCGTTTGGGCCAACCAAGCCGACCTTCCCGCCCGGGTTCAACTGAAAGGAAGCGTCGACGAAAATCAACTGCTTGCCGTATTGTTTATTGATATTGGAAAACGAGATCACGCATCACTAAGCTAACATCCGCGCTTGTTATTCCGTTCGCAGAGAGCGCAGGGGATCGGCGGTTGCGGCGCGCCACGCCGGCCGCAGGCTTGCAGTGATTCCCAGCGCCAGGAGCAAAAGAGCCGCGCCCACGTAGGTGACCGCATCGGTCTGGCTGGTCTCATAAAGCAAGCTGGAGAGCAGCCGGCTGAGGATCAAAGCGGCAACCAAACCCGCCATCAGGCCGGCCGACAAAGGAACCATCGCTCCGCGCAGCACCACACCCACCACATCTCGCGGCGCAGCCCCCAGAGCCACGCGGATCCCAACCTCCTTGGTCCGCAGAGCAGTGGTGTACGCCACCACGCCATAAATTCCAGCGGCGGTTAAGAGCAGCGCCAACGCTCCCAGCGCGCTGAAGACCCAAGCGGAGAAGCGCGGACGCCAGATGGAAGCCGAAATGATGTCGTCCATCGTGTCCACCTTGAGGACGGGCTCGTTCGGGTCCACGGCCCAGACCTGCTTTCGCAGGATACTCGCAAGAGCCAGCGGATCTCCCGACGTCCGCGCCACAATGGTCGACAAAAATGTTCCAAACATGTATGTGCGGTAATAGATGTAAATCTCGCCGGCGGCGGGTTCATCGTATCGTCTCCGCCAACTGTTCGCGACCACGCCGATCACCACGGCCTTCGTGGGGCGATCGGACGGTAAGGCCTGCCCGATCGGATTTCGATCCGGGAAAAACAGATGCGCCAGGTATTCATTGATGACGACGCCGTCTGGATACTCTTCGGAAAAGATGCGGCCCTGCAGCAAACGAATTCCCATCACCGCAAAATACTGCTCGCTCACCGTTCGCGTCGTCACCCCCAGCGCTCCGCCATCCGGCGCGCGATAAACAGTGGTGGTGTTCGCTTCAGATAGGGGCAGATTGTTCACCACCGCCACCGCGCGAACACCCGGAACAATCGCCAGCCGCTCCAGCACTTGCCGATAGAACTCGATCTGCCGCGCGCGGGTGTCGTACTTGCCGCCTGGATTGGTCTGGATTTGAGTGCCGATGGGCACGCGCATGGTCAGCACGTGATCCGCATGAAAACCGGTATCGGCGCCCTGCAACCGGATCAGGCTGCGAATCAGCAAACCCGAACCGATGAAAAGCAGGAACGCGAAGGCGGCTTCCGATGCAATCAGCACGGAAAAGAGCCGGGTGGATCGCCGTCCTGTATCTGCTTGCCCGCCGCGCAGCACGGATTGCACGTCGGTTCGCGACGCGAATACGACGGGCGCCAGACAGCAAATACACGCCAGCGCGGCGCATAGCATGGCGCTGAATTCGAGCGCCCGTTCGTCCAGGGAAACGCTCTGCAAGTGCGGAAGCGCAAAGGGAAGCGCCGTCAACTGCCGCAAAAGGAGCTGTAGCAGAACGCGCGCGATGGCGAGTCCCGCAATGCCTCCCATCACTGCCAGGATCAGGCTTTCTGCCAGCAACTCACGCGCGACCCGCCAAAACCCCGCCCCGAGCGACGCCCGGATCGCAATTTCGCGCTGCCGTTGAACGGCTCGGCTCAGCAGAAGGCTGCTCACGTTGGCGCAAGCGATTAGCAGCACCATCCCCACCGCCACCAGGATGAGCACTGCAGACTGTTCATAGTTTTCACCCAGCGCCTCCTTCCAGCGCGATACAACAATGCGCAGGCCGGCTTTCTCGCGCGGATCGCGACGCACCAGTTCGCGCGCCACCACCTGCATCGCGCTTTGAGCCTGTGCGGCCGTCACGCCTTCGCGCAACCTCCCCACCACTTCAAGGTTTCCAATAGAACCGGCGTGCAGACGCATCGGAACCCACATCTCTTCCTGCGTTAAAGGAAACTCGAATTCCGGCGGCATCACTCCCACAATAGTGAACGCTTCGCCGGAAACTTGGATGGTGCGCCCGAGGATTCGCGGATCGCCCTCGAACTTGCGCCTCCACAGCCGGTCGCTGATCACAGCGGAGTTGGCGCCATTCGGTGCGTCATCAGAATCGAGCAGCGTTCGCCCCAGCCTGGCCGGGACGCCGAGCAAAGAGAACATCTGCGGCGACGTTCGAACCACGAAAACCTGGTCGGGATCGCCGGCGTTGGTCAAGGTTACGATGTCTCGGCGATACGCCACGGTCTTTTCGAACAAGTCGCGCCGGTCGCCCCAGGAAAGATAATCATCGGCAGAAATGACGCTCATCACCCACTTGGGAGTGGTCTGTTCGATGCTGACCAGGCGCGCGGCTGCCTGATAAGGCGGGGGCCGCAGAAGCACTGCATCTGCGATGCTGAAAACCGCTGTGTTCGCCCCAATGCCAAGCGCAAGAATCGCGATTACAGCCGCGAGAAACCATGGAGCCTTCCAGAGCCGCCGCAACGCCTGCGTGAGATCTCGTGTCATAGCTCGATTAGACACCTCGCGGCGTCCTTTTGTTCCTCAGCCGCCTTGCATCATCTCCGCCAGTTTGAGCACCGTCGCCCAATTCCTCGCGGTGCACGTGGTGGAGAGTTTCGAATCGAAGTAGGCGTTGGTCAGCTTGGTCCGCGCCATGCCGTTTGGCAGATGCAGATAGATCTCCTGCCCGCGCACGTGAAAAACATCGGGAGCCGAGCGTGCCAGGTCTAAGCCAGCAATCGCGCGGGCGTTCGGCATCGCTGCCAGAAAGTAAACATGCAGCGCTTTTGCATCCGCGCCGGCCTTGAGAAATGGATTCCCGGCGATGGTTTGTAGCAATTGCTCCGACGTGCGAAGAACAATGGGAATTCGATAGCCGAACCGTTTTTCGATATTCGCCGAGACGGTCTCGCCGATCTTAGACGCCCCGGCCGCCGCCTCGAAAATCACATTGCCGCTCTGAATATACGTGCGCACGTCCGCGCATCCGGCTCCGGCGAACATTCGCGCCAGATCCTTCATCGACAGCAGGTTCTTGCCAGCGACGTTGATGCCACGCAGAAGGGCGATATGAGTCACCGCTAACTCCTCCATATATTGTGCACGGCGGGCCAGGCGCGTGTTAGAAATTCCTTCGGACAGCGACTACCTGAATTGTGGAGGAACTGAGTCCGTCTCAGGCACGGGAGTGAATCAGGATGATCTGTATAGCGAAGTGGCCGAGACCTACGGGCCCGCGCTCCACCGGCTAGCCCGCGCTTACGAGGCGGACCCGGAGACGCGCCGCGATCTTTTGCAGGACATTCACCTTCAGTTGTGGCGCAGCTTCGCGCATTTCGACGGACGATGTTCGCTTCGAACCTGGGTGTACCGCGTCGCTCATAACGTAGCCACGCGCCACGTGGTCCGGCAGCGCCGCATCCGGAAAACGTTGGTCGGAATCGAAGAGATCGAGAGCATGCCATCCAACGATCTGAACGAACTCGCCGCCCATCAGCACCAGGCGCTCGATCGCCTGGCGATCCTGATCCAAAGGCTGAAGCCGCTGGATCGCCAGATTATCGTTTCGTATCTCGAAGGCATGGATGCCACCACAACCGCCGAAATTACGGGGCTTTCGGCGTCTAACGTCACGATGAAGGTTCATCGGATCAAAAACATTTTGAAGCGCTGGTTTCAGCAAGGAGAATTCCATGCCGGATGAATTCCCCGACCCTCAAAAAATCTGGCAAGACCAGCCGAAGGAGGCAATTCGCATGTCGCTCGATGAAATTCGCCGCAAGGCGCAGACGCTTCAGAATAAGAGCCGATTGACGTCGCTCGCCGGCGTGGTCATCGGGCTGGGCCTGTCAATTTGTTTTGCGGTTGCTGTGGTGCGAGCGCATGGCTTGATGCCGCGGGTGGGATTGGGAGTCCTGATCCTTTGGGGACTTTACGGCGCCTATCAGGCCTATCGGATGTGGCCAGGGAGTTTGGCGCCGGATGCCACTTTCGGAACGTCGCTGGAATTTTATCGCCGGGAGCTGGAGCGCAGGCGCGACCAGGTTCGCGATGCCTGGCGCATGCCATATCTTTGGTTGCTATTTGCCGGAATCGCCTTCCTGGTCGCACCCGCGCTGATCGGCACGCACAGCAACCCGCGGCTTCTGGTGAACGCGATACCGTTTTTCGTCCTGCTCTTCGCGTGGTTGATCGCGTTCATCAACATCAGAAAACGCGACCTGCGAAATCTCGGGCGCGAGATCGACGAGCTGAAGGCCCTGCAACGAGAGAGCCGGTTTTAAGGCTAAGGCAAGCGGAACGCGATCTCCCCGCCGGTCAGCACCGCGTCGATGCGCAACGGTTCCACCTCAGCCCGAGCCGAAGACCAATCCAACCGGATTTCTCGCGCGGTTCCGCGCTAGTATTTCCGCACCGCGCCATTCTTGAGGCGTGACAGCTCCGCGGGTGTGAGGGCCGCGAAGCATTCGCGCCGGAGATTCTTATATACTTGCTGGGACGCGGAGGAGAAACATGAACCGAACAGCGCTGATTGCGCCTGTCTTATTCGCCATCATTGCGGCATTCGCCGCCGGTACGGCCGGCGCGGCTATTAACGATCCGGTGCGCCTCGACACCGGGATGATCTCCGGTGCCACCACCACCACGCCGGACGTGCGTGCATTTAAGGGCATTCCTTATGCGGCGCCGCCCGTGGGCGATCTGCGCTGGCGCGCGCCCAAACCGGCCGCGCACTGGCAAGGAACTCGCGCCGCCGATCAGTTCGGCCCAGTGTGCATGCAGGGCGGCAACCAGAAAATGAGTGAGGACTGCCTGTACCTCAACGTCTGGACCGGTGCGCAGGCGGCCGGCGAAAAGCGCCCAGTAATGCTGTGGATCTACGGCGGCGGTTACACCAACGGCTCGGGATCGCAGCCCATGTACGATGGCGAGGCACTGGCGAAAAAGGGTGCGGTGGTGGTGACGTTCAACTACCGGCTGGGCGAGTTCGGCTTCTTCTCCTACCCGGAGCTGACCAAAGAGTCGGATCGGCGCGCAGCCGCGAACTTCGGCGTAATGGACGCCATCGCGGCGCTGCATTGGGTGCAGCGGAACATCGCGCGATTCGGTGGCGACCCGAAGCACGTCACCATCTTCGGCGAATCGGCGGGCGCCGGGATGGTGGCGAACCTGATGACCATTCCCTCGGCGAAGGGCCTGTTCGTGCGCGCCATCGGCGAAAGCAGCGCCTGGTCCACGGCAAGGATCGCCCCATTGCCTACGCTGGCGGATGCCGAGGCACAAGGAGTGAAGCTGGCTGACGCAGTTGGTGCGAAGTCGCTGGCGGAGCTGCGTGCCAAGCCGGCGGAAGCAATTCAGAAGGCCGGACGCGGGCAGGGGCCGGTGGTGGACGGATACCTGATTCCGGAGGATCCGGGGAAGGTCTTCGCGGCGGGTAAACAGATCGACGTGCCGGTGCTGACGGGATCGAATCGCGACGAGTCGTTCGGCGGCAATCCGAAATCAGCGGCGGAGTTTGTGGAGCAAGCGCGAAATCGGTTCGGCGACCTGGCGGATGCGTTCCTTAAACTCTACCCGGCGGACTCCGGCGAACAGGCCCGCGAATCGGCGTTCTATTCCGGGCGCGACGAGATGGCGTTCATCATGCGGAATTGGGCGCGGCTGGCAGAAAAGCCCGGCAAGCCAAAATCGTTCGTCTACTATTTCACCGAGCAGCCGCCGCGATTGCCGAACGCGCGAGGGCCATTCGCCCCCGGGCCGCACGGCAGCGCCACGCACGTGTCGGAGATCCTCTATGCATTCGGCCATCTGGATGGAAGCCGGCCATGGACGGACAGCGACCACCAGGTGGCGGACGCGATGTCGTCCTACTGGGTAAATTTCGCAAGAACCGGCGATCCGAATGGGAAAGGGCTGAACAAGTGGCCCGTGTATGACGGGAAGAACGAGAGCGTGATGGTGCTCGGTAATCCGCCGGAAGGCGCCGAGACGCCGGGCGAGGCGCAGCTTGCGTTCTTCCAATCGTATTTCGATAAGCTGACGGCGCGATAGGCGATGCTCGCGCGGGGCTTTGGCAAGATCAAGCTGGCACCCGCCAGAAGGCAAGCCGCGCGGTTCAAGGCCATGGAGCTATCACGCAGTTGACTGGGAGCCGCGCTCGCAGAGTCTTTCTCGAGCGGATTAGTTTTGGCATCGTATTCTGCAGCGCCTGCTTACGATCGCGACAAAGCATCGGCAATCGTTCCAAGGAAGGCTAAGATCGCAGTATAATGTAGGGACATCGACCAGAATCCGCTGAAATCAGGCGAGTTAAAAACGGAGAGGTGGCTGAGTGGTCGAAAGCAGCGGTTTGCTAAACCGTCGTAGGCCTTTAAAGTCTACCGGGGGTTCGAATCCCCCCCTCTCCGCCAGTTTCATTTTCAATGGTTTAAAGCCTATCAACTCTCTTCGTGGTGCAATATGGTACAACGAAGCATGGCGCTCAGCCTCTATCGCCGTCACCGCCGGGAATGTAAAGCCGGGCATCCTCACAACCATCTCTCTAGCGAATTTGACGAACGGAAGCGCGGCTGGAAACGCTGCGAATGCCCGATCGTAATCTCGGGAACGCTCGCCGGAAAGTTCCGCCGCCACAGCACCGGCAAGTGGGAATGGGACGATGTGCGTCGCATCGCCGCAGGATTCGAAGATGCCGGCTCGTGGGACGGTCACGGTGCGCCGAAGCCGGAACCACTGCTCGAGGAGACACCGCACCGTATCGCCATCGTGAGGGCCACCAAACTATTCCTCGACGAAATGAAGGAAACGGCGGCGCTTGCCACCCATAAGAAATATCGGTTGCTGATGGCCCGGCTGATCAAGTTCTCCGAGGACCGCGGCTACGTCATGATCGACCAGTGGCAGCCGATCGACGTTCGCCAGTTTCGCTCCACCTGGCCCGTCAGCCCTCAGACGGCGGTACGCCGGATGGCGATGATGAAGCCATTTTTCGAATACTGCGTCAGCAACAAATGGATCAAGGAGAATCCGGCGCGGGGGATCAAGAACCCTAAGGGACGCGATATGTCGGACCGGGCGAACGAACAAAAGCTGCCTTTCACTGACGACGAGATAAAGAAGATGTACGAGGCGTGCCAGGAGTACGGCAGAACAGACCGGCACAAGTGGAACGGCGAGGATGTTGCCGACTTCATCTCGTTGTCGATTTATACAGGCCTGCGAATTTCTGACGTCGCACTGTTTCAGATCGACCGCATGTTACCGAGCGGAGAAATCCGTGTGCGAACAACAAAGGCCGGTACGCACGTCTACACATGGGTTCCGCAATGGCTTCAGGACAGAATTCGAGAGCGCGCGCAGAAACATGGCACCCACATTTTCGGGGCGCATACAACCCAGAGCCTTGATGTGATAACCGAGCTCTGGCGCCGAAAGCTGAAAATCGTCTGGGAAGCGTGCGGCCCGTGGAAGGTGAAGCCCACGCCTCACCGTTTCCGCCACACGTTTGCACGCATACTCCTGCAAAAGCCCGGCGTCACGGTTAGGGACGTTGCGGAGTTACTCGGCAACACCGAAGACGTCGTGCGCCGCGCTTATTCCGCGTGGGTGCCCGAGCGGCAGGCGCGGCTCACTAAAATCCTTCAGGAAGCGTTCGACGACAAGCCGAAACCGAAATTGGTTGCGATGCCCCGCGGACGCGGTTAGATTCTTACCTCAGAGATCTTAAACAAGAGTACTGCAACATTTCTCAAGCGTTGAGCAGATCAACGATTTCCTGAATGGCGTTGTCGGCTTTGTAGTAGGCGGCTTCGAGTTTACTATGGGGCCGGTGGGCAGCGACGGGTTGATGATGGAAGCGGCTGTTGGCCAGGGGGCCGCAGAGGCGTTTGTGAAAGAACAGGAACAGGAGCGCGACCTGAATGCCCTTGGGAGTTAGGCGATAGG
Organism: Bryobacterales bacterium; assembly: GCA_963776805.1. Classification (GTDB taxonomy): domain Bacteria; phylum Acidobacteriota; class Terriglobia; order Bryobacterales; family Bryobacteraceae; genus Palsa-89. The sequence goes on along the minus strand of CAVZOD010000023.1, from coordinate 145,163 downwards.
CGTAGCGCTTGCCGTCGCGCTGGAGTAGCGCATGGCCTCTGAGCTTGCGAAGATCGTAACGCAGTTGATTCAGGGTGTACGCTTTCGCCGTGAGACTGAAAGCGGACAGGACAGCCTGGTGAATCTGCTTGGCCGTCCAGCCGCTGATGTTGCTGCCGCCATGCAGGAGCACCTCCAGCAAACGGATGATCCGGGCCTCGTGGATCTTAATTCCGGGATAACGCACCGAGCCGATGGTGATCGGCAGAGCGATGCGTTGCAGCAACGGGAAGTCCACATGGACGTTGAGCCATTGAGCCTGGCAGGCGGCGAAGCGGTCCGTGATGAGCTGGAACTTCTCGCGCACCGCTGCTAAATGGTCCAGACCCTTTTTCAAGCCAAAGTTGCTCAGGTTGTTGGAGCACAGTTCGTTGCGCAGGTAGGTGGAGAACCTCTCGTATTGTTTGAGGAACGCGCTCTTCCAGTAGGCGCGGTAGACATGGTGGCCGTGCTCGATCTGCTCGATGACGGTGCTCAACTTGCCGCGGAACCGCTTGGTCAGACGGACGCCGAAGATCTCGCTGATCTTGTGCGCGGTCAGACGCCACAGGCCCAACTCACAGGAGCGCTCGAACACTTTGTGGATGGGAAAATGCCGCTTAAAAATGAAGTTGCGGCAGTACTCGATCTGGTGGACCGCGTAGAAACGCGACAGATTCATCGCCGCACGTTCTTTCCTGGAAAACTTGGGGCCCAGGATCAGGGTCCAGTAATCCAGTTGCTTGCGGATCACTTCCGGACCGAGCCGGTCGGCGGCGGCTTGTAACTGTTCGACGTCGTCTACGGCCAGGAACGCGTTATCGTTCTTGCGGAAACCGATCTTGCGCCGATTCAACTCCTGCTCCAGAAAGGAGTGGCCGTTGAGGTAGTAGGTGGTCTGGAAGGGAAAGAAAGCCGCCACGCGAATCACCATTGGCCCCAGCACTTCATCGCGCACGTAGAAATAGTAGTGCGTGTAGCGGCTGCGCTGGTGCGCCAGAATGCGATGGTTGGGATCCTGGGTGGGAAACTTGGGGACGCTGATTCGGAACGTGGCCCCTTGCTCCATGCTCCTGAAGATGAAATACACGCCGTAGGCGTTGTTCTTCACCATCCGGCGCAGATGCGGGAGCACATAGTCTTCTTTGCGCACGCCCTTTTCGGCCCACTCGATGGGCAGCTTGTGATTGCCGGCGTAGGCCTCCACCCAGTTCCGGTACACTTCGGTGCGCTGCGACAGCATGGTCTTCTCTATGACCGCAACACCAACCACATTCCTGAAAAAGTAAACCACCTGCTCGGGCCGCGACAAACCACTCAGGTACCCGTTGATGACGATGCGGTCGAAGCAATGGTATACAAAGACAAGCAGGCTGCCAAACAGCTTTGTGAACGTCTCCATCGGTCGTCCTCCTCCGATCAGGCCCCGACAACATGATCTTCGGTCAGACGGCCGGTGGAGTCAAAATTTCAAATATGTTTGGCTAGTTCTTCCCGACCGCGGACCATCTAGCCGGGCCCCTTGATTTCGTTGGGGACTGCCAACCATGGAAATCAAGCTTCATTTGTAACTCACGAACTTAGACGTTCATGGCGATGAATCCTGTTCATGTAGGTCTAAGAAAACATGAGATTGACCAAATCGAGGTTCCCTTAATTCAGTAATCGCAGTAAGAAAAAAGCGAGCTCGGCATCGGAAGAAATCTCCGGCGGCAACAGGAGCTCCACCGCGTTTGTTGATTTGTCCCAAACAATTAGTGTAGTCGGCAGCCAGAGAGTGCCACTGGTTCGTCCAGATTAGTGCGCTACTAGCCTCGGGAAATGTATCTTTCTCTCGTTTGCTTGCCATCGACTGCATAGACATTTGGCCGCTGACACCGAGACTAAGAATCGAGCTATGAATCTTGGTTCGAATCCATGCTGGGGACCCACGCTGATTAGTTCGTGGGCAGGGCTATCGGCTCCAAAGCGCTATCACTCTTCACCGTTGCAGTTGTTGGTTCGCCTCTACCAGTTCGTTCACCAATCCAGCGGGGTCGTCAAACGAACCCGACCATACTGCCGACAGGCAACCAGGCACAGCCCGTGAGTAAGTGAGCTTCCCTTGCCACAATCGCCGATGAACAGGACCGGTTCCACCATGGCTGCTCAAGCCATCAGCGCATAAGTCCGGGATGAAAATGTGTCAAGTGGGTTCGTAAACGCTTCGCCGCTACTGGCGAGTAATCCGAGTCAGATTTCCATAATCAGACTGCCGGCCTACGCTGCCGTTAACTCATGGCATATGTCTCGAAGCCCCGTCATTGCCGATCTGTTATATTGAAAGCCACGCGTCCAGCCAGCGCGGTCGACTTTAGGTTGCCGCTGGATTTCTCTCCCCCGGAGGAAGTATGTGGATACGATGGTTGGTATGCGTTGCCTTGATCAGTAAAATCCCTGTCTTCGCCCACAAGGTTGTTCTGCCATTCGCAGAAATCCCGCTGAGTTTTGAGGTAAACCAGGGGCAGGCCACCTCCGAAGTAAAGTTTCTCTCCCGGGGTAACGGATACAGCATATTCTTAAGTTCCAGTGAGACGACGCTCGTGTCCCGGGACTTGGTCTTACACATGAAACTCGCTGGCGCGAATCGCCTGCCTCACATCAGCGGGCTCAATGAACTTCCTGGCAGGAGCAATTACTTCATCGGCGCCGATCCCGAGAAATGGCACGCCAATGTCCTGAATTTTGCAAGCATAAGGTACGCGGAGGTGTATTCAGGGGTCGATCTCATTTACTACGGCAATAATCGGCAGCTTGAATACGACTTTGTGGTAGCTCCGGGAGCCGACCCCGAGGTGATCCGTTTCGGCATTACAGAGGCAAGGAAGACAAAAATCGACCAACAAGGGGACTTAGTAATACGGACTAGAAATGGAGTGCTCCGATGGAAAAAACCAGTCATTTACCAGGATGCGAACGGCGGCAGACGAATGGTCAAAGGTGGTTACCGGCGACGCGCAGGCACACAGATCGGATTTGAAATCGGAAACTACGATCACTCAAAGCCCTTGGTGATCGATCCGGTCCTGAGTACCGTGTTCTCCTCCTACCTGGGTGGTTCTGGCCAAGATGTCGCCCTTGGGATTGGCGTTGACGCTAGCGGCAACGTCTATGTGGCGGGATACACGGGAAGTTCCGACTTCCCGGTCCTGAACGCTGTCCAACCAACCTCCGACGGTGGCCCGGAGGACGTGTTTGTAACAAAATTTAGCCCAGGCGGAACACAGCTCCTTTACAGCACATACGTCGGCGGAAGTGGGCGTGATTTTGGATGGGGAATTGCCGTTGATGCGGCTGGCGATGCTTACGTCACTGGAGAGACAACCTCTGGCGACTTTCCGGCTATCCATTCGATCCAAAAGATCGGCGCCGGTTCGACCCATTGCTTCGCATTCAAATTGAATCCCTCCGGATCGACTCTAATCTATTCGTCCCAGTTCGGTGGAACGTCGCAGCCTCCTCCGCCGGGCACACTTGATGAACAGGACCAATCCTGGGCCATCGCTGTGGATGACTCAGGAAACGCGTACGTGGCAGGCGACACTTCCTCTAAGGATTTCCCGGTGGTTAATGCGATCCAACCAGCCAACGCCGGAGGACAGGACGCCTTCGTCGCGAAAATCAACCCGTCAGGGAATCAGTTTATCTACTCCACCTTCCTTGGCGGCAGTTCGAACGACCGGGCCAAAAGCATCGCACTGGATGCCTCGGGAAACGTCTACGTGGCCGGCGTCACCAGCTCCGCGGATTTTCCCGTCACAAATGCGTTTCAGGGCTCAAGCAAAAATCAGAGCACCACCGGTTTCGTCGCGAAACTCAATGCCGCCGGTTCCAGTCTGGTTTATTCCACATATCTGGGCGGCAGCGGCTCCGACGTTGCGCTGGGAATTGCCGTGGACGGGTTCGGTGATGCTTACGTAACGGGACAAACCTCGTCTGTGGACTTTCCGACCGCGAATGCCTTCCAGCCATTTCTGGCCGGCCGACTTGGGAATACCTTCATCACCAAGTTCGATCCTACAGGATCGTCCCTTTTCTATTCCACTTTTCTGGGTGGCTCGGGCGGAGACACCGCTTTTGGCATTTCCCTCGATGCAAGCGGTAGTGCGTATGTGACCGGCATTACCGACTCCCCTGATTTTCCATTAGCGGCGCCTCTAGCGCGGGATGTCGCCGGAAATCCAGGGCCCATGTTCGTCGCCAGGCTTTCACCGTCTGGGAACGCGCTCGTTTTCAGCAGCTACTTCGGCGGCCCTAACGTAGGGAACGTAAGCAGTGCTGCGGTGGCTGCGGACTCCGCTGGCAATGCCTACATCGCAGGCACCACTACTTCGACCACGTTCCCGGCAATCAATGCTGTGCAGCCGCAGAACGCAGGTAACTTCGATGCGATTGTTGCTGAGTTTGAGCTGACGCCAGGAGGGAATCCGGTTCCCGCAATCACCTCGCTCTTTCCATCCTCAGCCGACATCAATGGACCGGCCCTTATGTTGCAGATCACCGGGAATAGTTTCATTGCCGGATCCACATTAAGCTGGAACGGTTCCGCACTCCCAACTACATTCGTTAGTACAACTCAGTTAATGGCGGTAATCTCGGCCAGCGATCTGGCGCAGCCTGGCACTGCCAAGGTGAACGTCATCACGCCAATGCCCGGCGGAGGAACCTCAAATTTCTTGACCTTCATGGTCATTGGCGCCCTAGCGCCAGTTCTGAGCCAGGCATCTCCCGCCGCTCTCACCGTCGGTGGACCGTCGGCCACGATCAACGTGAGTGGGCAGAATCTAGTTTCGACCTCGGTCGTTCAGTGGAACGGAAGTGCTCTGCCCAGCACATTCGTCAGCGGCACCAGTCTGAAAGCGACGGTGCCCGCCTCGGATCTTGCCACCGCCGGAACTGCGGAGTTGACCATCTTCACACCTCCCATTGGCGGAGGCACCAGCGCAGCTATTCCTCTCCCGATTCTCCCTCCTCCGATGATGAGCGAAGGTAGCGTACTCAATAGCGCATCGGGCACGCCGAACCTCGTCCCAGGCAGCCTGGCGTCGGTCTATGGGGCGAATTTCGGGGCTGGCGGATTCAATGAATCCGATGTAGGCATCCTTCCCGAGCCGACTAGCGCCGCCGGAGTAAGCGTCACGCTGAATGGGATCGCTGCTCCTCTCAGTTATGTTGGCCCGAATCAGGTGAACTTTCAGATTCCATGGGAACTGCAGGGTCAAACTAGCGCGGCGCTGGTCGTGGTGGCAAACGGCGTGAGCAGTCAACCGCAAACGGTGAGGCTTTCTCCGGACGCACCGGCAATATTCACAGTCAATCAAGGGGGCTCTGGGCAGGCCGCGGCCGTGATCGCGGGTGAAACTATTGAGCTTTACCTCACGGGCCTTGGCGCCGTGACCAATCAACCGGCGACGGGAGCGCCTGCACCGGCGAGTCCGCTTTCTAGGACGGCTTCCAGTCCAACGGTAACGCTGGGGGGTATTTCCGCACCTGTCACCTACTCCGGGTTAGCCCCCTATTTCGTGGGTTTGTATCAGGTAGACATACAGATTCCGCAGAATGCACCAGTGGGCGACGCCGTGCCGGTTGTTCTGACATTCGACGGCCTAGCTGCCAACATCGTGACGATCGCTTTGAAATAATGTGAAATACTTTCTTGCCTCAACTCAACCCGGCGTCAAGAAACTGCGTTCTGATTACTTGACTCCTCGGTAGTCGGCAAGTAGCGACTTTGCCGGTACCGCGCAGCTGTAACTCCCAGATCGCCTGTACGTCGCCAAAATTCGATTCGCTGAGGAATCCGGTCGAAGGTGAACGCGATTCCGGGATGATTCCGAACGCTATTCCAGGATGAACCCGAACAGCATTCCGGGATGATGGTGAACACCGATTCCGCGATGAAGCCGAACGGTTTCAGGCCGATCCCGGAACCGCGTTCGGCTTGATCCCGGAATAATTTCCACAGGCCAGCGGCGCTGGACATCACAATGGCAAGCAGCCTCCCCAAGAAAGGCAGGATCAACCTAGCAGGCTGCTGAAATAGTTACTTGGCGAAGCTTCTTGCCTCTCATCAACGATTTTGTCATGAGCATTTACGCGGAGATTGTGTGCCTGAATCGGCGACTTTCCGTCGTCCAGACACACTTCTCCCCGAACTTACGCGGAGAGAACCACCGTAAGGTTCCGCATCCGCACCAGATTGTAGGCGGCGGCCGCGAAGGTGAACACCCAACCAACCTTGAAGACGCCGCGGTGTCGCGTCTTGCGCAGCATTCCCACCGTCTTTAACCACCCAAATACTTCTTCGATCCGTTTTCGCTTGCGCTGGCTCACCTGGTATCCAGCGTGCCGTGTCGTGCGCCCGTCAATGGCGCTGCCGCCTTGCCGATTGATATTCTGCGACACGTGCGGCGTCACGTTCCGGTCGCGCATCTCTTGCACGAAGCCTCGCGTGTCATAGCCTTTGTCGGCGCCCACGGTCACGCGTTGGTCGCCATCGATCCGCCCCGCCATCTCCAGCGCTGCGTCGCGCTCGGCCTTCCCGCTGCACACCACCAGTTCGGTATCCACCACCAGTCCGTTACGGTTCTCGATCAGCACGTTGCCGCAATAGGCCAGCTTCGACTCGTGACCTCCACTCTTTCGTGCCAACCTCGCTTCCGGATCGGTCGTGGAGGCATGCGTGTCGTTGCGGCGCTCCTCCCCGTGAAACTCGATGCTCGGATTGCCCGGGTCCTCCGGGGGTAGCGTGGGACCTTGATCTTTGCGTTGAAAACTCTTCTGACTCGCCCAAGCCTCGATCAGCGTACCGTCCACGCTGAAATGTTCCTCCGACAACAGGTCGTTGTCGCGCGCCTGTTTCAATACCTGCGCGAAGAACTTCTCGGCGATATCGCCATTCAGCAGCCGGTCGCGATTCTTGCTGAATACGCTGGGAACCCACACTGGCTCGTCCATGTTCAGACCCACGAACCAGCGGAACAGCAAATTGTATTCCAGTTGTTCCATGAGCATCCGCTCGCTGCGAATCGTATACAACACTTGCAGCAGCAGCGCGCGCAATAGCTTTTCCGGCGCGATCGAGGGCCGACCCCAATCGATGTATAGTTGCCCGAATGATCGCGACAGTCCTTTCAAGACCACATCCACCATGCTTCGGATCGGCCGCAAGGGATGATTCGCGGGAACACGCTCGTCCGGCGACACGTAACTGAACATCGCACTTTGCTGAGTATCTTTTCCTCGCATACGCTAAAACATAATGACGTCGTTCTGTCTTCGTTGGTCACACCCATCCCAATTACTTTTTCAGCATCCTGCTAGTGCATGACCTGGTGGAACTCCGCTCGACACCGACGATCATCGAGATCTTCTATAAAGGTCAGCGCGTGGCTTCTCACCTGCGTGCGCGCGGCCATGGACACACGGTCACCATTGCCGATCATCGTCCGCGCTCACACCAGGCGCATCTCGAATGGACACCGTCGCGAATGGTGCATTGGGCGCAGTTTATTGGCCCATACACAGCGCGCCTGTTTGAACGCATTCTCGCCGACAAGCCACATCCGGAGATGGGCTACCGCTCGTGTCTGGGGATCATCCGCCTAGCCGGCCAGTACTCGGCGGCTCGCATGGAAGCCGCCGCCGAACGAGCACTCGTTACGGGAGCTTGCCGCTATCAGAGCGTGAAGTCGATTCTGAAAAACTCGCTCGACGCGTTGCCAGTCGTTGAGCCGCCGCCATCATCGCCGCCGCCACCACACGATAACATCCGCGGCGCGGAGTACTTCGACTGAGGACCATGACGATGCTCAAACAACCGATGATCGAAAAGCTGGCGCCGATGCGCCTTCTGGGCATGGTCGAGGCATTGAAAACCCAGGAGCAAGATCCGGCAGCTCGCGAGCTGAGTTTCTCTGAGCGGTTCGGCCTGTTGGTCGATCAACAGTGGAACTGGCGAGAGAATCAGGCGCTCGGGCGACGACGGAAAAACGCCAAGCTTCGCATGAACGCTTGTGTGGAAGAGATCGACTACCGCACCGCCCGTGGACTGGATAAGAGTGTGATCCGCGCGTTGACGCAAGAATCAGCATGGGTCGGTACGCACGAAAACATTTTCGTTCTCGGGCCAACCGGAGTCGGAAAAAGCTTCGTAGCTTGTGCTCTGGCACAGAAGGCGTGTCGCGATGGTTACTCGGCACTTTACACTCGCGCACAAACGCTGTTCCGAGATCTCGCATTGGCGCGTGCCGATGGTAGCCTACGCGGCTTGTTGGCCCGACTCAGCCGCATTGATGTCCTGGTGATCGATGACTGGGTAATGGTTCCACTAACAGAACCCGAGCGGCGCGACTTTTGGGAGATCTGCGAGGATCGCTATCAGGTGCGTTCGACCATACTAACTTTGCAACTGCTGGTTTCACGCTGACATGAACAGATCGGCGATCCGACTCTTGCCGACGGCATCCTCGACCGGCTGGTTCACAACGCTCACCGAATCGAGATGAGAGGCGATTCCATGCGCAAGAGTCGAGGAAAGCCTTAGCGCACAAGTGTCCGGGCGCTACGCATGTTTTCATCCCTTGCGGTGCAACACGATAAAATGTCAACCGTTGTGGGCAAAATCACCGCGCCAAGTCGGTCTGCCGCTGAATACCATGAACAGGGAATCGCGCTCGCATCGCAACGCAAGTTCGCTGAGGCTGTAAACGAATATCTTCAAGCCGCGCGGCTAAACCCCAATCGCTCTGAGACTTTCTACAATTTAGGAGTTGCATACGGCGAACTTCGGCGGTGGAAAGCCGCAATAAGAGCCTACAAGCGAGCCATCCGTCTCGACCCAAAAGATTGGCAGGCTCACTGCAATCTTGGTGTCGATTATGTGAACTCACGACAGTACTCGAAGGCCATAGATGCCTTCAAGCGCGGCGCGGAACTTAACCCTCAGGAGATGACGCTGTTCGTCAGCATTGGCTACAACTGTGGGAGATTGAAGAGATATTCAGAGGCTATCGAAGCGTATTCTCGTGCATTGGACCTAAAACCTGATTTCGCCATTGGTTGGTATAACATCAGCCTGTTCCATTTCCACCTGCATCATTACCCTGATGCTGTTCTCGCCGCAGAGAGGGCATTGGCCATCGATCCTGATTACGAGGAACCGTACGTGGTAATCGGAATGGTACATCGAGAATCCAATGACCTCGATAGTGCCATAAAGGCCTTCAGGCGAGCCGCAGAGATAAATCCGAGTTTTATGGAAGCACACGCCAACCTCGGCGAAGTGTACCTCCAATGCAAGCACGTCGACGCGGCCCTCCGACAGCTTCAGTGGGCGCTCCAACTGCACCCAAAGGAACCGTGGCTTTATCGCGCCCGCGCTCTAGCTCACTGGAAACGTCGGGAAGTTGTCGCGGCTACAGGTGATTGGTGCAGAGCAACCTACCTCTCTGTAAGACGGAGGGTAAGCGTAGCTTGAATCAATGCCCGAGCATCTCCACTACCAATGTTTAGATCATGCCGAAGCGCTCATCGCGCTTCGGGTTGCCGAGTGCTGATGCGGGGACAGGACGTGCCATCCTTTCCCCGGACCCCTTTCCTCGCTTGCGGCGCTCTTCCTTCGCTACGCTCCGGATAAGTTTTCCTTGACGAAGCCGAACACTTCCCGCACAATCGAAATGCCAGCGTCGCTTCGCTCCGAGGGTGTTCGGGTTCATCCCGGAATGCCGTTCGGCTTCCATTCGGAAATAGCGTTCGGCTTCGCCGGAATCCTCATTCGCATCGCTCAAGCAGCCTTCGCCCAGGAATACGATGGTGGAGACCTCCCAGACGAGGATGTGATGCGAGTCGTTCGCCGGGATTCCTGATCGATTGCAGTTTCCTTTGCGGCGTGTCTTTGTCTAATCCATCGTGAGTGCGATCGGCGTGATAGTAGCCGAGATTAATCCCGTGCCAGACGCCTGAGATGAGTCTCATGGAGAACGATGACGTGGTCGAGCAAATCGTTCCGAATACTTCGAACCCACCTTTCGGCAACTCCGTTCTGCCATGGGCTGCGGTAGCTGGTGCGGATGCCAGAAATGCGGGCTGAGTCTAGAAACAGATGCACCTCTGCGCTGAACTTCGTGTCTCGATCGAAGATCAGGTATAGGTCTTCCGTGCTATCAGGGAATGCTTCGCGAAGCTGTTGAACCACCCAACCACCGGTAGGGTGCTGGGTGACATTCCAGTGGATGATCTCTCGGCGATCATGCCGAATCAGGAACAGGCAGTACAGAATCCGGAAGTTTGCTGTCATCACAGTGAAAAAATCCATCCCGACAATCAGCTCCCGGTGATTCTTCAGAAAGGCTCCAAAGTAGAGCAGCCCCGTCGCGGCGATGCAACCGCGCAAGGTATCGCGAGACGGTTCGCTCGGAAATCTCGAACCCCAGCTTCAACAGCTCGCCGTGGATGCGTGGAGCTCCCCAGGTCGGGTTCTCGCTCGCCATGGTGTGGAGAGCAGTCCGAACCTCCCGCCCGGTGACCGGTCTGCCAACCGGTTTGCTTCGGGAGCGAAAGCGCCAGTAAAGACGAAAGCCTTTCCGGTGCCATCGAACGACTGTGTCCGGCTTCACGATCAGAAGCGGATTCGACCACCTCGGCCACACTCGGCGCAGCAGAACCCAGAACAATCGGTCGGAACGGCGCGTTTGCACCCGCTTAGTCCGACGTTTCAAAACCATCAACTGTTGCCTCAAAGCAACGATTTCAAGTCCCAAGTCATTACGAGACCGAATAAAGCTTCCCAGCCATATGAACACACCGCAGATCAGCCCAAGCATGAATCCCTTCTTATAACAGACCGGAGGGTATGGGTACGCCGCTGAGATCTCTCCGACCGTGTTTTGGCGACCTACAACGATTGTGACAATGCCCCATTGACAACCACGGATGGTCGTGCTGCCGTAAGGACGAACAACAGTTTGGAAGCGTTGATCGTCTGAACAGCGCCGGGGTTTTCACCTTCCTAACCCGGCGCTGCTTTTTTTGGGCGTCTCATTCCTTTGGAAGCAACTCCAAAGCTGCCTCTCCATATTCGAGGGCGTATCCTCGACGGTGTCTGTTCATCGCAGCCAACATTCCTCTCAGGTAGGGCATTGCGGCATTGATCTCAGCCGCTCCGGGCGGAAGCAAATCAGGCTCTCTACTTCGGCTTCCTGTTTCGCCCTGGCGAGCTACCGGGCGAGATATCTCCTTCAAGACGGCTATGGTGGCGGCAAGCAATCTGGATTGGTGTTCCCACTCGGAATCATCGTCGCCTCGAAGCCATTCGAGGATGTTCTTGAGATCGGTTCTGCTTGCTGAGTAGATCATGCTTAGTTCGCTACCGAGTAATCAGAGCGTGCTGCACAAGCATCGCTGACAATTTCAGTTCCTCGTCGATTGACTCACTGGTCACACGCACTCCACGCATCAAGCGCTCATGCTTTATGCGGGCGACATCGCCAAGTATCTTCTTGTAGCCCACAAGACCATATTGACCAATGAAAAAACGTTCAAGCCCGTCTGAAGTTACCTCGAACACCTGAAGATCGGTCGAAATTGCCGGATAAACCTGCACCAAACCACCCCGAACTAATAGCTTTTGTGCCTCTAGGATCGCCGGTGCAGACATTCCGTTGGATTTCAAGGCTGCTGCTAATGATCCGAGGTCGTCAATCAGCAGAGAATGCTGAGAGTGAGCCAGTTTGCAAGCAGTCGTCAAGAATAAACTGGCGTTCTTGTCCATGACCTGTCCACTGGTCTCATTTTAAGTGCGAAAAAGGTGAGGGTTCCCGTTTGCGAATGGCGCCACTGACCTCTTTCGGGAGTCCGCTTACCACAGCGACAGTCGATGGGCTTACTTAAGCAGCTTGATCGGCAGCACCGGAGAGTCATCTGGCCCTCGGACTTCCTCCGCAATTGCCATCAACAGATTGGTGACTAACCTCTTCCTCAGTCTATCGATACCCACAGCAGTTAGCGCTTCTCGAAAGCGACCCACCGAAAGGTAGTTTGCCGTCGAACCAGACAGCGCCTCTCCAATGGATTGCTGCAAGACATCCAAGTGAGCGTTCGTGATGTTCTTGCCAAAAAGTACGCCGGTAAGCTCGTCAGCGAAATCGACGACGCTGGAACGTGAAGGTGGACGATTGGCATCCGCCAATATCATCATTTCGTCTACCAGTTGGCTGGCTAGGGATGAACGATTTGCTCCGGCATCCTTCAGTGCCGTGAGAGTCGATTTGAGCTTATTGAAGGCAGCCTTTTGATCACGGGTGGACTGGCCGCTTAGAACAGCGCCCAGCAAGACAACGCCAAGCACGATTCTCATGGCCGAATTATACGCCTTTCGGATGAGGGAGCAAACCCTCCAGGCTTGGGCCGTTTTGATGTCGGTTCCGGCTTCGGTCTCTTATGCCTTCTTAAGTTTGTAGAACAGGACCTTCACTGGGCCATTCCGTCAGTCAACATCGAGCGCCGCCTTGATGTCCGTCGAAATTCCAAGAAGAAGCCTGCCAGAAAGCCCATTAAAAGCACAGGCCAGTAGAGAAGCGCATGCACATCGATAGCGACAAGAGTATGAGGATGCCGAGGAATCCGCATCCAAACCCACACAACGTATGCGATCACTGATAGGACCATCGCTGCGATTCCGACCGCCGTACTCTTCAAAATAATCGTGATGTTGGAAGAGGGCTTGGGCGGTGCTTTGGGTCGAGACGAGCGCCGCCAGGACCAATATAATAGCCAGTGGTGAACGAGACAATCGGAACCAACAGGTACACGGGGCCGATAGCGATATCTCGATTGGAACGCAGGAGCACTAGCAGCAGAATGACGGCAACGATAATCACGCCCAGGATCATCGCAAGGGAATGCCCGTTAGATCGTAGAAATTAGCGACTCCCGCTCGCAGCCTTGATAGGCTGAGAGCACATTTTCTTTCGCGAGAAAAAGGAGAGTCGCTATGAAGAAACCACATCAAATTGAAACGCAGCGAGCTGTGAAGGAGCTCGAGGCAATGGCCGCGGACGGAAATCCGGCGGTGCAGATGGTACTGCCGATGGCGGAGATGGTGGGCTGGTTGCGCCAAGGCGTGGGCGAATTTAATTCTCCGAAGGACGCTCAATATGATCGATAACGGGGAGTCTTATGCAGCCTTTCGGGGATTCGAGCTTCAGGCCAAGCTGGTTGTGGAAGGCCTCTAGAAACGTCGGCCCTGTTGCGGCTCAGGCTGGGCGCCGCCGAGTCCTCCGAGTATCCTGGCTCTGGGCCAAGGCGCAGGCGGAGAGCAGGAGAAAAAAGAATCTCGGAGTCTGACCCATGTTATTCCTCCGAGGAGTATTTTCCGTCGAGCCGGTATCGGGTGAAATCGGTTTTTGGTCAATAGTAATTGCAGAACGTGTCAAGTAATGTTTATAACGTTTTCACTTGTCACCGGACCAATGCGCGTGTATTCTGGCTGCGCGGGTACTGGAGGCGCAGGAATAGAAACAATGCGCCGAGGTTCGGCTTCGAGCCGCGATAGGGCTGGCCGAATTACTCCATCGAGATCGGACGTGAAACACAACTGAAGCGGTCCGCTTAAGTGTGGAAAGCCTTGTGAGGTTGGAGGATGAATCGGATGTGCTGCAGGAAAGTTTTTATCTGCCTTCCCGTCGCTGCTTTCGCGCTCGCACAGCAGCAACCGAACTTCCGTGCCGGCGGGCGTCTGGTGCTGGTGGATGTGATCGTCCGCGACAGCCACGGGCCCATTATCGGATCTTACCAAAGACGATTTCGCATTGTTCGACCGGGGTAAGCCGCAACAGATCTCCGTGTTTGTCGTTAATGCCGGACGAAATTCGGAACGGTCACGGGCGCTTACAACCGGCGAGGTGTCCAACCGTCCGGATTTAAGCAACGACGAAGCGTCCTCGACGACGGTGGTCCTGGTGGACTTCCTCAATTCCCGATGGCAGGACCAGTACTTCGTGAGAGGCAAGCTAGTGTGCTGAGCGAGAAATACATTGCATAAGTATGTGGAAGCATGCATACTTGGACATGCGCACCGGCCGTCCCAAGAAAGCCCTGGAAATTGCCGAGGCGGATCGCGAGAAATTGAGAATGATGGCATTGCGTCCGAAGTCGGCGCAGGCCATGGCGATGCGCGCCCGGATCGTGCTGCACTGCGAGCAAGGGATGAGTAACTCGGCGGTGGCGCGGAAATTGCAAATCACCGGTGCAACTGTCGGTAAGTGGCGGGAACGGTATCGGCAGTCTGGGCTGGACGGCTTGTTGGATGAGCCGCGGGTCGGCGCACCGCGCAAAATCACGGATGGTCAAATTGAAGAAGTCGTGACCAAGACGTTGGAATCGATGCCGGCCAACGGCACGCACTGGAGCACTCGCCTGATGGCCGAGGAGACGGGACTGACGCAGAACGCCATCGTGCGAATCTGGCATGCCTTCGGATTGCAGCCGCATCGGGTGGAGAACTTCAAATTTTCCAAAGACCCGCAGTTTGTGGAGAAGGTGCGGGACATCGTGGGCTTGTACCTCAATCCGCCGGACCGTGCGGTAGTGCTGTGCGTGGATGAAAAAAGCCAGGTGCAGGCGTTGAATCGGACCGAACCGATTCTGCCGCTGGCGCCGGGAGTCCCGGCGCGCCAGTCGCATGATTACGAGCGGCACGGAGTTACGTCCCTGTTTGCAGCGATGGATGTAGCTTCGGGCGTGACGATCAGCACCTGCTACCGTCGGCATCGGCATCAAGAGTTCTTGCGATTTCTGAATCAGATCGAGGAGAAGCTTCCCGCCGGGATCGACGTGCATCTGGTGATGGACAACTACGGTACACATAAGGTCGCCAAGGTCCGCGGTTGGCTGGCGCGGCATCCGCGTTACCACGTTCACTTCACGCCCACCAGCGGGAGTTGGCTCAACCTGGTGGAGCGTCTCTTTGCAGAAGTGACCGAGCGCTGTGTCCGTCGAGGCAGTCACACCGCGGTTCGGGTCTTGGAGAAGGCTATGCTCGACTATCTGAACCAGCGCAATCGGAATCCCAAGCCTTTTGTATGGACCGCCGATGCGGATTTAATCCTCGGAAAGGTCGAGCGACTTTCTAAACGCATTTCTCGCTCAGGACACTAGCACGCTTTGTCGGAGCCCTGGGTGACCCGGACCGCATGGCGCTGCTGGCTCTGAAGAAGAACCTGGTAGTGCTTCAGAATTTTACTAACGCCCTCAATCGGGAGCAGTTGTCGCAGGCTTTGGAGCGTCTGCCTTTTGAAGTGAACGAAGGACAGTTGCCCGGGGAACAAACGGTGTATTGGGCAAAAGTACGGAAAGAGATCACGGAGCGGGTGCTCCAGAGCATTTTGCGACATCTGGCGGCGATGCATGGCCGCAGGAATCTGATCTGGATCTCAGGTAATTTCTGGTATGACAGCAGACGTCAGGTTCTGATATCGCCGGATGTGATGCGATCGCTGAAGGAAAGCGGCGTCGCGCATTACCTGGTTGGCGCGAGCGGGCTGAAGGCTCCTCCCGCTGGGGTCGATCGCGGACTGGCCGGTTTTCCGTCAGTCGCGGGGCGCGGTAGGCCGATGTCCATGCCGCCGACACGGACAACTGGCTCCGCGCGGGCAAATGGCTTCGAAGGAGCAGCCAATGAATTCCTGGTGAGCCGGGACCTGACGCATTTCGCCGAGTCGACCGGCGCGTTGGGGTTATTCAACACCAACGATCTTCGAGACGCCCTTGAAAAGGCGATGCAGGACGCGGCGGTGACTTATACGCTGGGGTTCTATCCGCCCGAATCGTCGCTAGACGGGACCGAGCATTCACTCAAAGTGAAGGTCGCGCGAAAGGGCGTTGAAGTGCGGTACCGCAAATCCTGGTATGCGTCGGCGGACGGCAACGCATCCGGAATGCAGAGCGAGCAATCGCTGAAGCAGATGCATCGACAAATCGATCGCCAATTCCTCGCCGGATCTCCGCGCGAGAGCTGCCCGACCTGCAATTGCATCCGGAAGGGGAGCGGAGGCGGGGTTCCATCGACGTTGCATACGTGCTGAATGAAGACAACGGTCTGAAATTTAGGACCATCAATCTGGACCTGAGCGAGGAGGACTTTCGCGCGGCAATGCGGAGACCATATGGCGTCTCGGTATCGATTCCGCTAGTCCCCGGCACCGCTGGGCAGGTTCGCATACTGGTTCGGGACCGCGCTTCGGGAGCCGCCGGATCGCTGCGGTTGGGCCTGAGTCCCCGGTAGGAGCGCCATCGCCAATTGAGTGTTGGAACCAACTCCGTCGCAGCTTGCGATTCGAAGCGGGTCACAAGACAAATCCCGATCTCGGCCTGTAACGACCATTGCCTGACAAACTGCATGTGCGTTGTGAACGCGGTTCTCAGCCATCTTGCATAAGATCGGTTTGCCAGTAGCCAGCACGGGTTTGAACTGAACGTTACATGGTTGTTAGCCTGGGCAAGGCGGAGAGCAGGATAGAGCTGGGCCAATCCGCACCCTAACGGTGGTCCGGGAATTAGATCCTGTCCTGTCGGCATGTGGCGGGTAATCCGGGCGCGCGGTGGCTTGCCGGACGATCCGCGACATCGACAAACACTTCGGCGTCACGGTGGGTGTGTCCGGGACTCTTAGATAGAGGCTGTGTGGGTTCACGGGAGCGCGCGCCCGTGAACGCCAGAATCGCGGCCTGTCTTCGAGACAGAGATTTGCGATTTTCGGCGGGGCAGCGACCGTGCCGCATCCTCAGTCCTTCGAAATAACCAGGCCTCGCCCAACCCGACATTGTGCGTTCGGTTTTGAGACCGAGTTGTGAGACTCTGAAAGGGCTGGCCTCGCAGGGTGTCGCAAAATTTACCGTTGCTGTTGAAAAACGCCGCTCACCGCGCCCGCGCGACGTTGCCCTGGAAAGATGACGCGATTAGAAGCGTATGAGCAATCGCTGGCCCCGAGCCGGACATTTTCGTCGCCCTCCGGAGCGGGTCGAACCATCACGGAGGTTTTCAACAACATCGACCGATTTTGAGACGGAGGCTCGCTCTTCGACCGGACATAGCGCCGGATTATCGGCGGCTTATCTCCAGGTCGAAGTGCACGTACCCGATGCCGCTAACGTCTATACTTATGGCAAAATCACACTGGAGGTGTTTAAATGAGGCGTTTTTGCGCATTAACCATACTCCTCACGACTCTGTCCTTGGTCACAGAAGGACAGTCTCTCGTTTATCAGGGGAACTTAGCTCCGCTCAACAATTTTCCAACATTTGACAAGGCCTACCTGGCTGTATACGAGCGTGAACACGCTATCTCTTTGTACGGGCCGGACGGGCTTCTCGCTTATAATGCGACGCCGCAGGCTCCCTACCCGACGTGGACGAACGTCGAAAATGCTTCACCCGATTCCGATGGAAGTCTGGCGCTCGCCGTTGAATACCGGCACGAAAAATTGCTCCGTGGCGGAATAGCGTACTTCAACAACGTTGGAAAACAGACTGCGTTCATCGACACCGGTTCAGATTATTTGCCGACGCAGGTTTGTTTTGGGCCGGATCACTCAATTTGGACGATAGGTTGGAGGGGTCTCAACCCGCCGCAGACGAGTACCGCAGATTACTTCGTTCTCCGGAATTATACGCGCGATGGGCGGCTCCTTGGGGCGTTTCTGGCTAGATCCTCCTTCGAGCAAGACCCAGTAGGCCCGATTGTAGGAGGCTGGCAGCTCCGCAGCGCGAACGGCCGCATCGGCGCAGTGTTCTATGCCACATCAGTATTGGCTCCCGGGGCAGAGCATCGAGTCCCAGAGTGGATCGAAACTGACTTGCACGGCAACGTCGTAAGGCGAGTGGATATACCCCAAAAAACTATTCGGGCGTTTTCAAGCGATGGCTCTCTTTACGCCCTCGGACATTCCGGTCTGTACGTGACTTTTGACCCGGCGACGAACTCGTGGCGCACGGTTTCCGGTGTCCCCGGCGGAACCCTTTTGGGCGCGGATGGGAACAATCTGGTGTTCCTGGCCGGGGGAAGTACAGTCGTTTGGTCGCGCCATGAGTAGGTCGTCCCTATTCGTTTGACAACCTGGGATAGCGCGACATGAAGGACGTTCCGTCACGCAACCCGCGCGGGGTAGGATTTTAATGAAACGATAAGGCAAGTTGTTGTCGCCGTCCACACGAATCGAAAGATTTTGCAGGTCTCAATCACGGAGGAATTTTTCTACAACATCGACCCTTTGTGAGCGAGTCATCCACATAGGTCTTCCCTGGCAAGGATAGAACTATCCTTCGTCGTTCGGCCAGAATTACCAACAGTATCCGGGAACTCCAGCCGATGCTTTCGAAGCGAGGCGAGACCGTCTGTCAAGCTAAATTGCCACTTTGAAGCACGACTCGCACGCAATGGCTTAATAAGTCACCTTCGATGCTTCGGACGGCGATTTCACGGATGAACCGCCCGGCCTGGCCGGAAAAAGTTTCTAGCGTTCGACATAAAGTCTGCACCCTCATCTGCCCGCTCCGACCCCAGTGCCCGAAATCGTTGAAAGGACTCCTGGAATTGGCGGGCACTCACCCGCAAAAGTTCGAAATGTGTCCAGTGTGGGGAGTCAAACTTTTCATGCAACCCGCAAATTTCCCCGAAAGCGCCGCTCAGAGGCGGAGTGTGGGGACTTTTGTGGGGATGCTGCTTCACAATGCTGCGCAAAGTTGCTGGTGCGAAGGGTCAATGCCGACCTAGTTCATTGAGCGGACCTCGACCCTCTGATTACAAATCATCGCCAGACGAAGAATCATAGACTTGCAGTGTTGCCCACTTTTGCTCATGAGTGGGCGTTTTCAATCACTTTGCCGGCGCTCCGAGTAAGCCTGAGAAGTTCGGCTATGCAGGGGGTGGGCATACTTTTGGGCATACCTACCGCTGATGGCTATGACGCGAGCCTGCCCAGCGAACAGGCTCTCAGTCAGCGGCTCTAGCGCCTGCCGTCCAGCCCTCTCCGGTTGGCCACGAACAATAGCGCGATTCCCGCCGCGACCGCCATCCCGCCATAGACCGCCCAGCGGACCTGCCCGGTCATGAAGCTGCCCGGCAGGACGTTGATCCCTTGCAGGAACCAAATCGCGCCGAAGAGTACGAACAGGGCGCCGAGGATGTTAAGCGTGGTTTTCATGCGCCGCTCGGATTAGGCGTTCTTCGGCTTGTTCTTGCTCCCTGGCGGCCGGCCGCGCCGCTTCAGTGTCGTCATCCAGGCGGGCGGACGGCCGCGGCGTTTGCCTTGGCCCGCCGCTAGTCGCTCCAAGACGCGGATCGCTTCGTCAAGCTGGTCCCGTTCGGCCCGAATGTCGGCGAGCATCTTGTTGATGTCCATTTTTGTTAGGATACTCCTCCCTGGAATTCGCCGTGGATCAGATTGGCCGAGAAAATCCGACTACGCAGCACAGAATTCATCTGTGCTTGGCCTTCTCAATTTCCTCTGCGGCGTGAGGATCTACCCTCAAGCGTTCCCTTGACGACCGCGACAAATCGCGACAGCGGACAGCGACGATCAGCCAGATTGGTTTCGATTTCATAGCGAATGACACGCTTCTGTAGTGCGTTCCGTTCTATTGCTCTAACCGGGCTTGTGCGCTTGCATTCGGACCCGATTGCACTTTGGGTACCGCCATTTCCGCATCTTGTGTTAGGTGTGCCCCTTGAGTTCCTTCATGCCGACTTTGCAATGATTGCTTGTCACGGTTGCCTACTCGTCGCTTGGGGTTCGCTCGGCAATAGTCCTCGAACTCTTAATGGCCGACAACATCAAAAGCTCCATCTGCTTTTGGCCGAACAAAGCGCTCAAGAACAAGCAGTACTGTAGGGGCCGATGCTTCAGAAGGTCTACCAGGCGCGTCGATCTTCCGGCGGGAGGTCTGGCGGTCAGCCTCGACCGTGACAGACTCAAAATCTGCCAATGCCCATTTCAGGGCTGACGCCACGCGCCAAACGTACGGTTTCTCAAGCGGCAGTGCTATGATGGCGCTCCCTGCGGAACCAGATCATTTCCACGCACTGGAAGATCACTTTAGCAGGTCAAACATTAAATCATGCTTGCATTTCGCGAAAACGTGCCATACTATTGGCCCTGTGTCTGCTGCTGGAGTAGCTACGCAAGCCTCATCAGAAAGCGCCTCAGTTCAAGCGCGCACAGAATCCTCACCAGCGGCTACGTCTGAGTCAATCCCTTCGGATTCACGACTTACTTGGTCGCTATTTGCGATAGTCGCGGCTTCACTCGTTGCGGTGCTCATTCTTCTGTCAACCAGCCTTTACTTTCAATGGTCAAATTACAGCAGAGGTATCGACGCTTGTTTGAGGCAAACATCTCCCGATCACGGGGTGATTCTTACCTACTCACGAGCTTGGGATTTTGCCGTGTCTAAAACGTTGTCGATTTTTCTAGGGTTCTTGTTGATACTCATCGGAGCCCTCTACATTCTACGAAAAGCGGACACCAGCTACGCGCTCGGCGTGGAGGGGGCGTCGATTAAGGGTTCTTTCACCGCAAGTTCACCCGGGCTGATCATGGTAACTCTCGGCGTGGCCTTAGTAGCGTTTGCCAACTACAACAAGTCGTTCGTGGGGCTCGATTCCTCGGGAATACAGCAACGACAAGTGCTTCCGAATTCCTTGATTCAGCAGTCCAAGGAACCGGTTGTGACACCCAATTCAGCAGCGAGCGCCCTTCAAACCAGCAAACAAGCTGCAGGTGAACCAACGAAAAAATCGACGGATCAGTGAGGCAAGGAATAATTAGGAGATGGCAATATGAAGAAGTTGAGGATTGTAATTCTTCTGTCCCTTTTTGCGCCGTTTTTACTAGCCGCTCCGAGATGGTGGAAGAAAATAACACCAAAAGGAGAAACAATCGCCTGCGAGTCCGCCTCTAATTCCGACGCAATGATCGCAGTACTCGCTAGAGCGGGCTGGGACACAGCTACCATTCCCACTGTTAATTGGGGCAGTGAGTATGTGGTCATTATCGCGCCCGAGCACTCCTACACCAACATGGAGTTAGTATATGGGAGGTCGGAGGAGGTTAACGGGGAATACCATATACTCTATGGTTGGCAGCCATTTCCGCCCGACAACACCAACTCCAACTCAGCTACATTCGGTTCGCGGACGTCGGGACCTGAAACCATTGCAGTGTCCGTTCCAAATTCTGTTGCCCCCAGCCGTTTATTCTGTGTGGGTTATCCGCCCGGTTAGTACATGAGCGGTTTCACCGCCTTCCAGTGTGTCGTGTCAAATCAAGCTGGTCGGCACCACTTCTGTAGCCAAGCAGGATTGCAATTGTTCGGTGCACGTCGAACGAGCAACTCACTCCCTCAGCACAAATGCATGTGTTTCGTAGATTCCCGATGCGGTTTGCTGCTTGTCACAATCCCAACTTCCCAGCGCTATTCTCCCGGAACAAACTCCCATCCCGGATGTAACGCCTTACCATCTGCACGCTCCGATGCCCCGTCTGTTTCATGATGCTGCGCTCGCTTGCCCCCGCGATGGCGGCACTGGTAGCATGCCCGGCCCGCAGTGAATGGCCTGCGTACGCCGTAGCGTCCAACCCGGCCCGTAGTGCGAGTTTCTTCACGACGCGGGCCACATCAATTCCTGACAACCGGCCCGCCTGCACCTGGCCGTGCCTGTTTATCGCGCGGAATAGTGCGCCGCCCGATAGTGCGGCCAACTCGATCCAGGCCTGAATAGTGCGGACCGGACACGTCTCGGGATTCGAACCATAGGGGATACCGATCTTGCGGCCCGCGCCGTCTTGATCGGTCTTGCTACGCCGTAGGGTGACCGTCAGGCCGTCCTTGCCGAAGGCGCAATCTTCGATATCCAGGGCGACTAGTTCCGACCGTCGGAATGCTCCGGCGAATCCCAGCAAGATTAGTGCGCGATCGCGCGCGCCGATAGTGCCGCCGTCCGCCGCGTCCACCATAGTGCGGATATCGTCCGTCAGAGCAGCGGCCTTAGGTTTGGCAGCGGTGCCAATAGTGCGACGGATGCCCTTCAGCGTGTTCCGCACCATGCCGGCCGCCGTGGGAGATTCTAGGCCCGTGGCCTTGTGCGCTTCGGCAATCGCGTTCAATCGCCGCTGGATACTCCCGACCTTCAACCGGGCGGCGCACTCAGCGATGTAGGCCGCAACGGTCTCAGGCGACGCGGGCAAGGGACTTACCGCATGCGCCTCGCACCACGCGCAGAAATCCCGCCAGTCCGCCCGATAGCCCCTCAGCGTGTTTTCCGCCTTGCTGTGGCGCGCAAAGTCACGCGCTTGATCGAGGGAGGGCGGAACGATGTCCGCCCCCTTGCCGCCCTCCGTAGCGCCGTGGATCGGGCCAATAACCTCCAGTGGCCCGCTCATGACACTTCCCCCGACGCGACGGCCCCTAGCTCCTCTAGGTAGCCTTCGTGCGCGTACTGATCCATCTCGCCGAAATCGAGCTGGTAAATGTCCGCCAGGTGGCGCATATCGGTCAGAGCGTCCCGGAGGGCGGAAACCGGCTCCAAGCCTTGCTCCTCGCAGTGGCTCTCAAGTACCTTGTGCAGCGCCGCGAGAAGGCATGGACCTTCGGCGATTCGTTTCGTCTGGAATTCCGCGTTCGTCATGCCGCACACTCCAATTCCGCGAGACGGCGTTTCGCGGAGTCCTTCTCAGATCCACTGGAGAATGCCGCTTGCACGCTGTAACCGGCCCGCCGGAACTCTGGATTGGTGGCGAGTGTCGCAACATCCGGCGTCCAATCCACTGCGAACGTGGCCGCGAGCAATAGTGCGTCCGTGGCGCGCTTGAAACTGAGCGTCAGGCCGAAACCCTTACCGGATGCCGTGTGCGTGACAAGCCAGCCTTGCCGGATGTCCTCATCGGCGCCGTGTTCGGTAACGCCTAGCTCGCCCGATTCAGACGGATGCACGAGCGACAGTCCGCAGGAATGCGCGATCACGGATCCGGGCCGCATCCGGTTCAAAGTGCCGTCGTGATAGGCGTCCAGACGATAAACCGCGTCCCATATAGCGGGCTTCCAATCGGAAACGATCTTGAGCTTGGGCGCTTTCGGAAGCGGTTTAGGCATCGGGATATTGCCCGTCGCCGTGATCGTCGCGCGCATGGCGGATTCGTGCCGATCCCAGGTGAGATCATATGGCACGTTGCGCTCATGGCACGCGTAGGCCATGCGAACAACGAACCGGAATTGATTGGTGATCGGGTCAGGCTTCCATGCCCGCCCGCGATCACCGATAGCCTTGACGTAAGCGCTGGATCGATGGGAGGTCATGCCGCCACCTCCGCAGTGCGGGCCGACTCTCCGGCCCGTGCAATCATCCAATCTGTTGCTTGTTGCGCCTTGCTCGCGGCGGTAAAGATGGCCTTAGAGTCAGCTTTGAGCACCCGCAACCATGACGCGAGGTACTGCGCGTGATCCTCGCGAGGTTCTGTGCTGAGTCCCAGGTGCGCACACGTGAACGCGGCCCCTAGTTCGGCAATCAGCTCTTCCGCAGCATACGCGTTATCGCCGAAGCGCTTGCCTAACTGGCGATCACAACGGGCCGATGGCGCCGTCCAATGGGTATGCTCATGCGCAAGGGTCGAATAGTAGGGGATGTTTTCCGGGAACGCCCCAAAGGGCGGCATCTGGATATGGTCGGTAGTGGGCGCATAGAAGGCTTGGTTTCCGCCGTGGCGAACATCGGCCCGGATTGCCTCAAAGAACGCCTCAGCATGGGCGATTCGTTCGGGCATGGTGATGTCCGCGTCCACCTTCGGCGTGTATCCGTCCACCTGGGACGCATTAAAGACGCTGTATCCGCGAGTGAACAGCAAACGCGATGAATGGCTGGTTTCGCCCTCTTGGGTCTCTGTGGAGTCATTGGCGAACTTCCAGAGCACTACCAGCGTGGCCTTCTCGCCCTTGCGGACTTGTGCGCCTTTGTCCTGCCATTGCTGGTAGGTGGCCCATTCGCCCCGCTCATAGCCTTTGGCTTGCGCTGCGGCCCACAGACACACGGTATTGATGCCGCGATATGGTTTCTTGCTCGCCATGTTGATCGGCGAGAAGGCATAGCGGCCGGAAGTGTGCCAGGGCATGCGCCATGTCCCTACGCCTTGCTCGATTGCGTTGATGATTTGGGCCGTCACGCGTGCGTAAACGTCCCGTTTGTCGGTTGCGGTAGTGTCAGTAGTAGACATCGAAGCTCCTCGAAGCTTGGGTGTTTAGGGGCCGCGTTAGGGTGCGAACCTCTCGCGGCTCCGTTTCGCTCTAGTGTTCGATTCCCTCTAAGAATCGAACATCAGAACCACGCACAGAATACACCTTACCCCCATACGATGCAAAGTGAAATCTGCACCTGCGCCCCAACATTCTTACCGGGGTTAGGTGTACCATAGCGGACAATGGCGAAGATGCCGGCGGAAGTGCTCGAATACCTCAAGACGCTTGGGAAGAAGTACGGCAAGCTGGGCGGTAAGACATCGGCGAAGAATCTCACGGCCGCCGAACGATCGGCCCGCGCTAAGAAGGCGTCACTGGCGGCGGCGAAGAAACGGACGGCGGAACGTCTGGAGCGGGAACGTAAGCAGGCAGCGAAGAAGAAGTGAGCGGGCCTGAGGTTGTCCGGGGTTGGCGGCCGGCAGGTGGCGCGCTGATTTGAAGCGCATATAAAGTTTTGGTGGAGTTTTTTGTGGCCGAGGCTCATTGGTTAACTTCACGGAAGATCAGGACCAGACTGGCTCAGTGTACAGCGCAATATCGGTATAGCTCGTGATCCGTCCGTAAAGCCCTCCAACCTTCTACAAGGAGAGTTCGGGACAATGCACAGCGGAGTCAGTTCAACGGTTAGATATTTCGCTTTGCCGCGAATTCGTCCCTGCGCCCGAGCGCCATTTCTCACGGCAAGTATATTTGGAGGATTATGTCTGATCTCCCGCCTGGACTCGATCCAGCAGATGTAGGGCGCCCCCGTATCTGTGCAAATTGCGAGACGGAGTATTCGATCGGAGAACTTTGGGACTCGCAGAGGCACTATTTCCCTCCGCCCCACAACTACAGCAATGGCTGCGTTGTCAATTGCCTGACATGCTGGCTGGGCTGCGGACCGGACCCCACTGAACCCGAAGGGCACCTTCTTAAAGAATGCGGCGATTGGCTAAGTCCAGTGATTCACTTGGCCGTCCTGCCCATGGCGCGCGTTACTTTCGATCTTCCCATTGTGTTTCCGGGCAGGGCGGCCTTTTATCCCCGCGGATTCATTAATCTCAATGAGCTGAACGTCATCCCGAATGGTGCCGACTCGGGATCGTTGCGAGAATTCTGCAATGCAGCATCGGGGGTCGATCAGGGGACTGTGGAAGATCACTCAGTTATCGTGTTCCCTGTCTCGCTTAACTGGGAGAAGGTTTGGAAGACCAGCTATCAAGATAATCTGGAGATCATCCGCCTGTTGTCCGAAGAGGCGGATCGCCTCTGTCTGGATATAGTTCGCTTCCGCTTATGCCGTCTTGACTTACCCGACGCGTTACCGGGTCGAGCCGGTCAGTTAGAAACCAATCAAATGATGGCCGGGGCGCTGTTATACAACGCGGCAAAGCAGGAAGCTCGGCTCCTAGGCGGAGCGGCCTTCACTCACGTCGTCACCGCCGGGCTGGGTCTTCCCCTTGAACCTCTCGCGCCGGAAGCCTTTCCGCAGCAAGGGGAGGTCGGCAATATCGTTGGCCGAGGTCTTGCGCTTTACTCGGATCTATTGGAAGTTAACAATTCAACAGCGAAATTTATCCAAGCGCTCGCACTATTGGAATTCTTGGCGATCCCGGACGGCTACGCACCATTTAAAAAAGTGAGTGCAATCGTCAGACGCTATCTGACGGAAGATTCACAAGAAAATAGTCGCCTCAAAGAACGCTTGAATGATTTGACGGGCAGGAAAGACCCGGAGACGAATGGGCACATCGGTTATCGCACACGAATTGTCCACATCGGTGACCGACTCCGTGACCTCGTTCCTGACGCGGGCGGCCGGAGGGAACTGTTTAAAGAGTTGGATAGCTACATACGTCCGGTCATTGACCATATGATCAAGCATTCGGCGTTTGATTGGAATGAGTATTTGGACATTCGTGACCGCATGGGAGTTGCAGGGGCCAGCGGCCTCCCTGTAAATTCGGATAGCGATGCTTGAAATGCATACTTCATCGACTTAGAGAGAGCCTCGTTGTTCGCAAACGGCGGGTGGAAATGACCTTCGGAGGCCCAGCTTCCTGTACCGGCACTTCGAGACGATCGGTTGCAATGCGTATCCGTTTTGGGCGAAGCCCGCGACTTTCCATGGACCAGCCATCGCTCGCCCTGCGTCAAATGCACTCCTGTGCGAAGTCAGGATGTAGCGGGAGCATTGCTCTCCGGATAGCGCGCTCGAAGGAAATCGAACGCCTGTCTTAGCACCGGTACGACCTTCTTGATGTCTTCGTAATTGTCGTCTGCGAGTTCTTCAGCCAAGTATTCGTGCGAAGTCGTATTTCGGCTGTCCAACATGTCGAGCCAAATCTGCTCATCGTGTAACTAGCCCATTCTGAAGGCTTCTCTTAAGCTTTCTCGGGACGATTCCACCCTTGTACCCTCGTACCGGACCGCCCGTCGGAGAGTTTTCCAAAAGAGCTCAATCGTCATCTCGAAGCGATGGATCGTGCCCTCGGCAACCAACTCTCTGTCTTTTGGAATTCTAACCGCCCGTTCGAGGTTCTCAAGGGCGTTTCGCAGATTGTTCAGGCTGTCCAGAAGTTTGCGGTCGGACATATATCGTAATTCCCGTTTCACGAATTCGATCTCGTAGCGCAGGCGGGTTTCGCTCTAGATGGACGGGCGAAATCCAATACAAGCTGCGAGCCCTCCGTGCGGAATCTCTGATTCTAGCCCATTCCAGGCGAGTCATCGACGGCGCACTGATGGCGATATCGATGTCTGACCTTTCATCGTGGTCCCCGAAAGCTCGAGATCCGAAGAGAATTAGAGCATCGACGGAGTCGCTTGCCGCCGTAGCGCTCAGAAAAGCCCACACGGACTCGGGAATTGAAGGATGCCGAAGCATGAGGTCCATTTACGAACTATATCTTGGATGCACGAGTCAATTGAGCGCTGGGTTAAGTGCCGGAGGAATGGTCCACAACGTTGTTAGCGCCGGTTTAAAATGACCGCAGTTTCGCCGGTTTTGACGCCATTTTGGCGCCGGTTTCAGCGGCGGCACACACTAATCCGAAGACCGGTGACCAAGCGACCACCGCTCCATGCGGCGAGTTCGAGATCAACCAGACGTTAACGCAAGTCGAAGCTCCCCGCGCCGTCATCTGGAATTGGACGAGTAGAATCCGCCGAATCGCGAATGCCCGGATCCTCGCCGATGACTGGTAAAGGGCGATTAGCGGAATTGTGCCGCACGCCTGATGTAGATGTGTCGCGGTTGAACCGGATCATCTGAGGCGGTTGTGGATCAATCCGTCGGTTATCGCGTTTGCCGGTATGGTCGAGATCGTCGGTCAAGACAATCAAGCGGGTTCTGTCAGCGATGTGCATGGCAAATTGGCGCTGGCCAAATCGTACCGCAACAAGCTGCCCGTGGCCAAGGGGAATTTAGAATCTAGTGTAGAGTCGATACCGCGTCCCCGCCGATGGCTGTTCTTTTCCGGTGACTACAAAACCGGCGAAATTGCGGTCGTTTTATTCCGGCGCTGACACACAACGTAGAGGGTAATTATAAACGGCCTTCAAGGAAGCGTGGGTGAGTCAACTTTTGCCATCATGTTAACCGCTGTGCCTCGCCAGAAGACCAAAGCGGAATTCATCGAGCCGATGCTCCTCGTCCGCTCCGACACCCTGCCGGAAGGCCCCAACTGGGCCTACGAGCTGAAGCTCGACGGTTACCGCGCATTGGCCATAAAGAGTGGTGGCAACGTCCAACTGCGCTCACGAAATGACAAGGGCTTCAGCGCTCGGTATCCAGGCCTCGGGAAGGCGCTCGAATCAATGCCGGACGAAACGGTCCTCGATGGCGAGGTCGTGGCGCTGGATGAAGCGGGCAGGCCGTCCTTCAACGCGCTCCAAAATCGCAGCCGTGGCGAGCCGCTGCACTTCTTCATCTTCGACCTGTTGATCCTTCGTGGTCGTGACGTGATGGGCGAGCCGCTCATGAAGCGCCGCGCCCTTATCGAAAAGCACGTCCTGCCGACGCTGGCGGACCCGATCCGGTATTCACCGATCCTAGAGGCCAGCCTGCCGAATCTGA
The DNA here is from genome assembly GCA_963776805.1 of Bryobacterales bacterium. Classification (GTDB taxonomy): domain Bacteria; phylum Acidobacteriota; class Terriglobia; order Bryobacterales; family Bryobacteraceae; genus Palsa-89. Next base: position 116,764 of record CAVZOD010000023.1, on the reverse strand, counting down.
TTTGTTCGGTGCAGGAGCAAGGACTTGAAGGGCTGGTGGCAAAGCGTCGCGATAGTAGGTATGAACAAGGCCAGCGCTCCGGCGCCTGGGTCAAGATGCGCGTCAATCGGAGCGAGGAGTTCGTCATCGGCGGCTACACTGTCGGCGGCCGGCGCTTCGATGCGCTGATCTTCGGGTATTGGGAGGGCGACCGGCTGATGTATGCCGCGAGGACGCGGAGCGGGTTCACCCCGGCCGTGCGGGAGCAGTAGTTGCATCAGCGGTTCCGGGGGCTGGAGACGCCGGAGTGTCCGTTCGCGAATCTGCCGGAGTCGCGGGCCGGGCGATGGGACGAGGGCCTGACGGCTGCGAAGATGAAACGCTGCCGGTGGCTAAAGCCGGTTCTGGCGGGGCAGTTTGAGTTTGTGGAGTGGACGCCGGATAAGCACTTGCGGCATTCGCGTTTCGTTGCGCTTCGGGCGGATAAAGGAAGGCGTCAAGTGTAGCCGCGACCGTTGAAGCACTCAGCAAACTGCCAAGTCCGACCGACGAACCTCGTACGAGTGATTCTTCACTTGAACCCACCGTTTTGCTTTCTCGAAGACCTCTTCTGTCGACCACGGCGAAACGACAATGCCAGTTATGAGGTCCCTCAAATCAATACGTCGGCGTTTGAACGGAGGTACCCAATGGTGGCGCGGGTTCTCTGGTAGAGGGCGAGGGTGGGGAAAGTTGTTTAAGTCGAAATGTCGGTTCCCAGCGGCAAACGGATCAGGACACCAGAGAATCGCTCTAACCTCGCGCTCTGCCTCATAGGCCTTGCGCTTAGTGTTGATGAACTGCAACACATTGATCCTACCCGTCTGATTTAGGCGCTCTTCGCCGTATCGCATGAGGCCCAAGTGAGTCATATCCAGCATGCCGTCCATGATGGACATTAGTCGGTCATACCGGGAACGGATTGCCACTCCGTCTTTCGCAAAGTTCTTCCACATTTCTACCGTTTCATGTCGATGCAAATGCCAGCAATTGACGAAGAACGCCTCGCGGTCTTGCGCAAGTATTCCCATCTGATGACTCAAATGCCTTTCGTCCTCCAGGACATACCGCTTCAGACCCATAACGCGGCGGACATAAGCCTCGGGTGGTATCCCTTCATTTTCGTCTTGCTTGAAGAGGTCCGCGCGGCAAAAATGAAGCTCCTCGTTCGCCATGAGGTCTTCGAAGAATACCAGTGGCACGAACCGCCATATTTCAACGTCAGGTGCATCGGGTTCGCGATTGTCAAAATACGCTTGAAGGGGCATCGGAATTAGATCCGACGCTTTGACTTGCTTGAGAAAACCTTCCAAAGGAAGAAAGCGGGATGTTGTCGCACATCTTTGCGGTAGTCCAGAACGGCCGAACCAATCGGAACGGAGGCAACTGCTGCGGACAGAATGCTGAAACCGTGATTTTGAACTGCCGCCGCTAGACTCACCAAACCCACCAGTGCGGAATATCCTAGCTTTTCACGAACACTTCGCATTTTTAACTCGACATCGTGTAGCTGAACTTCCGTCAGCTCGCGAACGGCCTCGGCGGCCAATTTCTTCGCAGCGCTTGTGTCCGAAGTCTCTCTCAGCGAGGACAGCTTATGATCGAGAGCTAACCTGAAATTGCGAAAAGCTTCACCTTCGTCCCTGCGGATCTGCATCAGGCGGCTGATATCAATCTCTTGAATGAAGGGAAGCTCCAGGTTTAAGAACGTGTTCGCGGTATGGAGCGGCACGGATGTATCTGCTCTTACGGCCTTGCGAAGCGCGCCGAAGCGAAGTGGGGAGTGGGTACTGTATGCCGCGTCGAGCGACGCCGCGACCACAGCACCGTCGTAGGTGTCCCGAAACAATTGCCGTGCAGCTTGGTTTACTGATTGTTGCACCCACACTCGAAACTGCGCGGGATCTGGTGGTTCATCGGGCAGGGTGAGGCTCACCCGCAGTTCATTGCTTGAGCCATGTTTTAGCACCGCCTCCTCGATATGATGAAGCGTGTACATGAACGCGTGGTTCTCAATATCTCCTTTGAACTCGATATTGATGCCTCGGCATGGCCTCAGGTTTTGTAGCTTGAAACACCCGTCTTTGCTCGGAAGAACCGTAGACACTTGGGCCGCTTCTTTGAACAGGCGCAGGACTTCTGAGGGCAACGCGTCTTCGAAGTAGTTATCTGGGGCGTAGATAGGGATTTCTGACGGGCTCTCAGAAGCGAGACTGGTTGGAAGGAATTTCACAAAGCCGGCCGCTACCATTGGCGTTAGCGCCTTCATCGTCTTCAACGTCTGGGCCAGGTCCCCAAGCCTAAGTTCCCCCTCATTCGATGGCGGGCAGATGGAGGCGCGATTTAAGGTTTGGGCTGACTCCGGCTTCTTGGCGGTGAAGCGAAAAAGAGGGTCCTGGAGTACGTACTGATCGACATAGAGAGCGGCTTGCGTAAGCTCCCGGATTCCGACTTGTTCTGCTTCATAAAGCGTTAGATTGCAGTTCCGAGAATCAACTTCAGCCGCGAGGGCTGACTCGTTCTGAATGCAAAACTCTCTATAGCGTCCAAGCTCGCGCTCAAGCTCATCGATAGGGGTGTGGGCAAACTGCTCGTCGACCAAATCGTCTCGGAATAAAAAGCTCTCGGTCAAGAAGTCGAACAGGCGGGTCCCCATATGCCCCATTCTCACGCATAGGGGCTCGCAGCGCCAGAGGTGGATTGCAGGGAACTCGTTTAACGGGCGACGCGGCGACATCCTCACCAATTCGGATAAGGAAGTCTAGTGTGCTGAGCGAGAAATACATTGCATAAGTATGTGGAAGCATGCATACTTGGACATGCGCACCGGCCGTCCCAAGAAAGCCCTGGAAATTGCCGAGGCGGATCGCGAGAAATTGAGAATGATGGCATTGCGTCCGAAGTCGGCGCAGGCCATGGCGATGCGCGCCCGGATCGTGCTGCACTGCGAGCAAGGGATGAGTAACTCGGCGGTGGCGCGGAAATTGCAAATCACCGGTGCAACTGTCGGTAAGTGGCGGGAACGGTATCGGCAGTCTGGGCTGGACGGCTTGTTGGATGAGCCGCGGGTCGGCGCACCGCGCAAAATCACGGATGGTCAAATTGAAGAAGTCGTGACCAAGACGTTGGAATCGATGCCGGCCAACGGCACGCACTGGAGCACTCGCCTGATGGCCGAGGAGACGGGACTGACGCAGAACGCCATCGTGCGAATCTGGCATGCCTTCGGATTGCAGCCGCATCGGGTGGAGAACTTCAAATTTTCCAAAGACCCGCAGTTTGTGGAGAAGGTGCGGGACATCGTGGGCTTGTACCTCAATCCGCCGGACCGTGCGGTAGTGCTGTGCGTGGATGAAAAAAGCCAGGTGCAGGCGTTGAATCGGACCGAACCGATTCTGCCGCTGGCGCCCGGAGTCCCGGCGCGCCAGTCGCATGATTACGAGCGGCACGGAGTTACGTCCCTGTTTGCAGCGATGGATGTAGCTTCGGGCGTGACGATCAGCACCTGCTACCGTCGGCATCGGCATCAAGAGTTCTTGCGATTTCTGAATCAGATCGAGGAGAAGCTTCCCGCCGGGATCGACGTGCATCTGGTGATGGACAACTACGGTACACATAAGGTCGCCAAGGTCCGCGGTTGGCTGGCGCGGCATCCGCGTTACCACGTTCACTTCACGCCCACCAGCGGGAGTTGGCTCAACCTGGTGGAGCGTCTCTTTGCAGAAGTGACCGAGCGCTGTGTCCGTCGAGGCAGTCACACCGCGGTTCGGGTCTTGGAGAAGGCTATGCTCGACTATCTGAACCAGCGCAATCGGAATCCCAAGCCTTTTGTATGGACCGCCGATGCGGATTTAATCCTCGGAAAGGATTTAATCGACGTTTAAGATATCGCAGTCGCCGCCGCGAGAGCGGGCGCAATTCCTCTTTTACTTCCTTGGCCGGATGAAGAGAATTGCCCCGTCGCGTCGACTCGTTCGCTTGGCTCTATGCCGTTCCTAGGCGTTAAGTGTATCAAAGACACGTCAACGGCGGAAAGGGAGCCATGGTCGCCACTGAGCGCGAGGTCTCGTTAAGCTATCTCGAAAACCTTTGGTTTTTAATGCACAGATCGTACGATCCGGCGCGCGCAACTTTCGCTTTGACTTCATATTTGGACGATAGCGGAAGTGACGATCTGTCGCTAGTAACTGCTATGGGCGGTCCCATCATGTCCAGAGACGCATTCCTGGACTTTAGTTCTCTTTGGTCGAAAATGCTGCGGCCGTACCGCGTAGACCAGCCGTTGCACATGACAGACTTCATTGGCAACGGAAGATACGTCCTCATGCCCAGCGAAATGAAACTCGCGCTGTTTACTGAAGTCACGAAGCTCATCATGGACCACCGCCTTTACAGCTTGTCGGTCGCCGTACCTCAAGTAGATTTTCGATCCTTGCTGTCGGCGGACGTGTGCAGGCAGTTGATCGGTCCTTACGCCATGGCGTTTTTCTGCGTCGTGATGCAGACGCATGACATAGCAGCGCGCTCCGCCTTCTATGCCGAGCCTGTATCCTACCTAATCGATACTGGTTTCGCTTTCCAAAACCAACTCACACAAGCGCATCGGGCCATTGTTGAGTCTTATCGAAAAAAACGAGAGGACTGCTTCGTCGGAGCAATGGCCTTCGATAGCGATGATCGAGTTCCCGCCCTCCAGGCTGCGGACATGATTGCTTGGGCTGCTAGAAAAAGGGCAATAGACGGCGACCTTCCGCCACAGTTCATCCCGATCAATGAACTGTTCAAAGATTTCCATTCTGAAATCAGGTTAGATTCGACCGCGATCAGCATGATGGCCACACCCATAAATAACTGGCTGTCCATGGGTGTGATGCCATCGTTGTCGGACATGATTAGGTAGGTCGTGCTTTGCCGCCCGAAGTCGGCATCGGCTGCCGGCGGCTCTCTCTCGCCTAGCTCCGCCTCCGCAACGCCCTCCAAGCCTGCACCAACTCCTGAATTAGCCGTGGCGACGGCAACCGCAGCACATAGCGGCGTCACTAAACGGGTGGTCTGGCACCCGCAAAGGACAGGCGGATCATGGCCGAAATATTTTTCCTTGCAAAGCCGGCCAGGTCCGGTTAGAGTCTTGTTATGGGTGCCACGGGGATGAGCTCAGCGTCACGCGGACTGGGCAGTCTTCCTTGTTTTTGTGACTCTCTAGATGTTTTGACCCTCTAACGTTTTTTCTTCTAGTTTCAAGAATCCCACATATTTGCAGCTTGTCGCTCTGAGGAAGAGCAGTCAGGACACCACTATGTGGAGCGCGTCTGCAATGTGACGCGGATTTTGTTCTTGAAAGGAAAAACACAATGTTTCGAAAAAGCTGGTACCCGCCTCTGACAGAGCTACAAATATCACAACTGCGCGGCGGAGAAAAACACAACTTCTGTTATTTTGTCGGAATCTCTGAAGTTGCAGAAAGTGATGTTTTGACAAATATCATGCACGTAAAACTTCGGAACCAAATGGGCTCGCAAAGATCGCCGGAGTTCCCGGATGGATACGAACCCTTCGAGGTGAAGCATGGGACGGCAGGGCTTTGGAAGGCGCGGCTTTGTCTGAGTACAATGACCATCGCGGTACCCAAGCTGAAGCTCTGCACCGTTGGCTGGCCGAACCCCACGCTAACGCCCCGGATTGCCAAGGATCGCAAACCGGCTTGCGTTATGAACCCCACCGGGTGCACGGAGACGTTCCATGCTCTGGGGGCGGAAGCCCGGACGTTTGAGATCGAGCATCGAATTCGGCGCCACGCGTCCCAGAGCCGTGCCAAGCTGGATCTGGTGCTGAACTTGATGGCTCATCCGGGCATGCCACCGCTCTGCGACGATCCCGCTGATCGGTTCGAGGCGTATCTCTCTCTCCGGAGCCTTGAGTGGTTGCGAGACTTGCTGGGACTGCTCGACATACCCGACCCTCTACCTAAACGGGCAGAACCGAAGTGGCCGCAGGCGGCATAGGACGCGAACGGGAAGGATGCAAAACGGGTTGCTGAGCGATTTCCAGCTCATAGCTGCCCAAGGGTGCCTCGGCGACCCGCTCCACTCCCGCCCGAGAGCGGGGGAGGTTTGGCGACGACCCTCGTTTCGGCGGTTGCTCTGCGCGGCTCCAGCTTATTAGATGTCGGTAACGATCAATGCGATTCCGGGCATGTACGTCGTAGGGCATCGACGCAGTCGCGATTGGCCGGCCGAGTTCAGCCTAGTCCTCGAAATAGCTCCGATAGTGTGATCTTCAGCACGTGGGCGATCTGGCGCGCCGTGTTCACCGTGATGTTGATCCGGCCGCGCTCCAGCAGGCTCACGTGCGTTCTGTGAAGGTCGCAGGCCTCGGCGAAGCTCTCCTGAGAGAATCCCCGCTCCGCGCGGATCTCCCGCACCCGTGCGCCCAAGCGCTTCTGAAAGTCTGCGGCTCCCGATGGCACCCAATGGTTGGCGATATGTTGTATAAACGTCTACAGAACGCATTCTGACAGAATACTTGCAACAGCACTGGGTAGAGTGCGCTGTTCGAATGAAAGGCGCGTGGTTTCACCGGAATGTCGCTGTGCCTGAATAGGCCAGCGTCATTAAAAGAAGTTCAATGAGGCTACTGATTCTCGCTGTTTTCGTATTGATGGGGTTTGGGTCGCTATGCTTCGCAGAATCTCCACCTGCAATTACTGGACAGACATGGATCGAGTTTTCGGAGGTCGTGCGCGTCGCCTACATAGCGGGCTTCGCCGAAGGGGTAACGAGTAGCAACGCTGGTCTGTGAGGTCGCTCTATCGTCGTCCCTGCCGGCCTCCCGTTCCAAAGAGCTCACGAAGACAATCGGCTCCGTTTTTGGCTGCCTCCACGGGATGACAAACAAGCAGATGATGGCTATCGTAGACAAGGCCATTAGGGATCATCCAGGGATCACTCCCTCAGTGGGCTCGTTTCCGATGCCCTAGGCCAGGCTTGCGTAGCACGCGTCAAAGAATAGGCGACGGAACTACAGTCACACGTTTAGCCTAAGAGAACAGCGCTATACTTTTGAAGTCTCGCGACAAAAACGGCGGTTGATGATCCGCCCCAAAAGGCCAACGCAGTGGCCAGCTCACTTGGTTGACAGTCAAAGATGTGTACCAACGAAGCGCTTCTTGTCAGCCGGAAATGGAACCTCCGATGAATAGCGCATCAAAGCGCCACCGATTTCTAACCTCCATTCTTTTCGCGCTTCTAGCCTTGCGGTCCCCTGCTGCGAACAACAAGCGAACGGACGGGCTGCCTACTGAGCCTCGGACGCAAGCGAAATCGGAGGTCAAGCTCGCCGACAACTATGGAAAACTACCCTTGGCTTTCGAACCGAATGTCGGTCAAGCGGATTCGGGAGTACGATTCCTTGCGCGAGGCGGTGGAGTCACGGCTTTCTTCGCCGATTCGGAAATTACCCTGGTGCTCAGCGGAAATCCCGAGTCGAAACGAACCGTCGTTGCCTCTCGGAAGCAGACCCCGCCAAGTGAGACGGAACACGTTGCGCTAAGGATGAAACTGGAGAATTCGAATCGACCGCGCCACGAGATTGGATTGGAGAAGTTGCCTGGGATCAGCAATTACTTCATCGGCAACAACCCCGCAAAGTGGCGCACGCACGTTCCGCAATACGCCCGAATCCAATACGTAGGCGTTTACCAAGGCATCGACCTGGTGTGGTATGGGAGCCAAGGGCACCTGGAGTTTGATTTCGTGGTCTCGCCTGGGGCAGATCCACAGCAAATTCAGATTGCCTACGAAGGGGCGGATTCATTGGCGATAGCGGCAAACGGCGACCTAGTTTTGCAGACGGCGCTAGGCGAGATCCGATCGAGAAAACCACGAGTCTATCAAGAGATCAACGGCGGGCATGCAGAAGTGGCTGCTAGGTACGCGATTATGGCGCACCACCGGATACGATTCGATCTCTCGCATTACGACCGCTATCGGGAGTTGCGCATCGATCCGGTGGTGCTGGCCTACTCCACGTATCTTGGTGGAAGTGGCACTGACTACGGTCTCGGAATCGCTGTGGACGCGGCCGGCTCGGCCTACGTGACCGGATCGACCGGCTCCACCAACTTCCCTACGACTGAGTCGGCGTTTCAGGCAACATACCAGAGCGATACTGACGCCTTCATCACTAAATTCACGCCAGCAGGAGACGCGGTCGTTTACTCCACTTATCTTGGTGGGACCAATTCTGACTCGGCCTCAGCAATCGCTGTTGATGCTGCGGGCTCGGCTTACGTTACGGGGAGCACGGCCTCCTATAACTTCCCCACCCAATCGCCGTATCAAGCGACCATACAAGGAAATAATTCCAACGGTTTTGTGACAAAGCTCACGCCTGCTGGCGACGGTCTAGCCTATTCCACTTACTTGGGCGGCAAAGGAGGAACTTCCGGACGCGCGATCGCGGTCGACGCGGCTGATTCCGCCTATATCACAGGTTATACGTCGGCTACCAACTTTCCAACGCAGTCGGCTTTCCAGTCGGCTCTCCTGACGACGTTCCCTGAAAACAACAACGCTTTCGTGACGAAGTTGACGCGGACCGGCAACGGCTTGGTTTACTCGACATACCTCGGAGGAAATGGCGATGACGGCGCCTATGGGATCGCGGTGGACGCGAGTGGCGCGGCCTACGTTACAGGGAACGCCACTTCAACGAACTTTCCCACGCAGGCGCCGTTTCAGGCCCATGGGAGCCCTCAGGGGAGCGCATTCGTGACAAAGTTCTCGCCGGAGGGCAACGCCCTGGCCTACTCAACGTATCTAGGGGGCTCCGGGCAAGATTGGGGCTTCGGTATAGCGGTGGACGCGGGTGGTTCGGCCTACGTGACAGGACACACAAGTTCCCCAAACTTCCCCACCCAATCGCCGTTCGAAGGGACATTCCAGGGAGGTGCGGAAGCGTTCGTCACGAAACTAACGCCGTCAGGCGAGGCGCTAGTGTACTCCACGTACTTGGGTGGCGGCCAAGACGAGGGCCGTGGGATCGCGGTGGACGGAGCTGGCTCGGCATATGTCACGGGATTCACTGGTTCCCCAAACTTCCCCACTCAATCCCCATACCAGGCTACGCTCCACGGTGTTCAAGATGCTTTCATAACGAAGATGACGCCTGCTGGCAGCGCGTTAATTTATTCGACTTACTTGGGCGGAAGCGGCGATGGCATAGGCAATGGGGATAGCGGCATTGGCATTGCCCTCGACGGGAGCGGCTCTGTATACGTTGCAGGATACACAACGTCCCCTGACTTTCCAACGCAATTGCCTTTGGAACCGAACCTACAAGCTCACTTCAATGCATTCGTGTCTAAGTTAAGTGTGATTAACACGGCGGTATCGTTTATTGGCAGCGCAGCAACGGGAACGTCGCCGTTCGCCGCCGGCCAGCTCGTTTCGATCTACGGATCGCAGTTGGGACCACCGGCAGGTTCCGGCCTACAGCTTGGACCGGGCGGAGTAGTCACCAATTCAAATTCCGGGACGCAGGTGCTTTTTGATGGGGCCGCCGCCCCAATTCTTTACACCAGCGCAGGCCAAGTGAACGCCGTGATCCCCTGCGCCGTTGCGGGTCATTCGTCTACGCAAATGATCATGGAGTACATGGGAGTCCAGTCTCCCCCGTTGACCGTGCCACTCGGTTCCGCCGCTCCAGGTATCTTCACCGCCGATGGACGCGGCCAAGGCCAGGCCGCCGCTCTCAACCAGGACAATTCCTTCAACAGTCCATCGAACCCGGCCGCTCCCGGATCGATTGTGACCTTCTACGCCACGGGCGTAGGACTAACCTCACCCTGCGTGGACGGACAGGTTTATCAGAGCAATTTCCCAACGCTCACGTTGCCGGTGATCGTCGGCGTCGGCGGTTCCGGCGCGCAGGTGCTGTACGGCGGCCAAGCACCCGACCTCGTCTCCGGCGTAGCCCAGTTCAACATCGCGATTCCGAGCGACGCCAGTCCGGGTGTAGTTCCGTTGACCCTTGTGGTGGGTGGCGTCTTCAGCACGCCGGGCGTGACGATCGCGGTGAAGTAGTACGGGATCGATACTCAGGCATTGTAGAGCCATCTCTGGTTGGGCAAACTGGAAGCATGAACGTCATACTCCCTCTGCTTCGCGATCAACCATTGACGGCACTGGTGTCCGATCCGATCAAAAGGCGGCAGGGCCCTGAGGCCCTCGCCAACCTCCTGCTTGAAAACGGTTGGATACCGGACGGATTAGGCGAGCTCCATAATCTCACGTACCGCCAAGCGCGCGCTATTCGCGAGTCTGGATATACCGCGCAGGCTGGCAAGAACGGCCGCGTATGGCGCTCTCCCGCCTTTCCGCATGAACTAGTAGTGGGCACCGCCCTGGAGCATCTTTCCGAGGCGTGGTCGCGTTCCTTTGGACGCGGTCCAGGCCAATGGAGGCCTTATCGATCGCACCAACGCGGAGCCCGGCACCAGGCCTGGGAGCACGCGCGTAAGGCCGGTTATCCAGAACGCGTTACGCCTAAGGGCACTAGGCGCGGGAGTGTGCTCGTACACACGGCAAGCAACGCGCAGCCATACACACATACATCGAATGCTGATGTCCCTGCTGGGACGGCAGTTTTTCAGTCCGCGCTGGCCGGGCATCCTACGGCGTAGCCACCTCTGGGGATTCGCAACTCCAGGTGTAGTCCGCCATGCGCGACAATCTAAGTATGGTTGGTACAAGCATAGACTTCGCTGAACTTGAAGGCCACACCATCCTGGTACTGGCTGCGAGTCGGAGTTTGGAGACCAGCGCAAAGCAAATCGGCAAGGTTCCTCGCGAGGCTTTGCTTCAAGGGCTCGGCCAAGCGCTGATGGCCCTCGCGGTACCCTTCAGTGCGATCGTTTCCATCGTGGAGCGGGCGGTAGATTCTGGCAGGTTTGAACGCATCGCCTTTCAAAAACTGTACGATCGCTGCTTTCCTTTTGAAGGAAAAATCGACGGGATCGTCTCCCTCGCGCGGGGCCGGGATTACTTCGACCAACCTCTAACTGCGGCCCCGCTTCTCACGCTTGAAGCTTGCAACGAGCGGATGAAAGATTGCTTGGTTGCGCTGGAATCAATGCTCGACCCCCAGCTTGAGAAACGAATGGCTGCGGCCTTGGAGGAGCACAGGAGCGGAAAAACCGTTCCACTGGCCTCGCTGAATTGAGTCCATACACTGTCTCACTAACCAGCGATGCGGCTAAGTATTTCAAACGCTGCGATGAACCCACCCGCGAGCGACTAAGGCACCGGCTTGAGCAATTGAAGCTCGATCCCAAGGATCTCAGGACATCGAAACCCCTGAAAGGCCTCGGCGATTTGAGGTCTTCGCGGGTTGGAAATCTCCGTATCCTTTTTCGTGTGGACGGAAACGAGATTATCGTCGCGAGCATTGGTCCGCGAGGGCAGGTCTACAAGCGCAGTTCTTGAGTCCCGCAGTCGCGCGAGTTCGGGCTGTTCCGCCACGCCACGTGCGACCTTCGCGTGGAAGCATGCCCCATTGCCTTCTGCAGCTTAGGCTTTAACCTGATTTGTGGCCGCCTAGCCAATCGCGAAGGCAACAAGCCGGTTCCTTGCCGGTTGGCGGCTCATATTTGTCAGGGAGTCGCTGAGGGAGCGATGGCCAATAAACCGCTGCCCAATCCGCTTATCAAGGGCCGAAGCGTACGAGAGATTCTTCGAAAGATATAATTGCTTCGAGAAGTTAGTCGAAGCAGGGTGCGACGCAACGACCCTCGGTAACCTCATCGTATTTTTGAATCTGACCACGGTCCGGTTGTTGTCCGGCCGCGCGATAGATACGAAACGCACAGACCGGCATGAAGCCATGCTAGCCGGCCTCTCCCAACGGGAGGTTCGACCCAGAGTCACTCGGGCTCGCACAGCGCTTCGGACAATCAAGGATGCCCTCGATCGGTTTCGAGAAGCGGTAGAGCCGCTGAAAAAGGCACGAGTATGGAGCCGATCTCCCATCGGCGGCTCGGGTGTTTTCAATTCCTGGACCGCGATGGTGGAATCGCATAACGCGCTGAATGAGATTGTCGAGTCGCTTGATGCCGGGCTCTCGAAGATTGGGCCTCAGGCTGCCGTTACGTTCAACCGCCAAGTCCAGAAGCTCGTTACCTATGTTAAGGAAACCACTGGCGAATATCATGATGACGCGGTTTCTCAGATCCTTGAGGCAGCCGCGCCTGAAGGCTATGCGAAGTTTCCTTCCAGTGTGGCGCTCCGCATGTGGCGTCGAAAGCATGGCCTAACCGACGGGAAATAGCGAACCTGGAACCGAGATGGTCCTACCGGCGATCTCCGCGTAAGTGAGAAATCCAAAAATATAAGCTGCGTGCTTCTTACGAAAGGCGAGCACGTCCGTGCAGTATTGAAGCGAAGGAGGCATCGAATATGAACCAATCCGATTCCTTAACACTGCCGACAATGCTTACAGAGCAGCAGGTAGCTCAAATCACCGCGATGTCGCTTGGTACGCTGCGGCGCTGGCGACTGCTCCGTCAGGGACCGCCGTTCTGCAAGCTCGGCTCCTCGGCCGTCAGATACGACGCGGACCAACTTCGAGAGTGGTTGGCGTCGCGGTCAACTGGCGGACCAACGCCATCAACTCCGGCGCCGTCGCCGCTGGCTTCGTCGGTGTGCACAGACAATCGACAAGCTAACCCTCGTGCTAGGAAACCGGGAATTCGAAATGCCTAAGGCAAGCTTGCTGCGGAAAGATGCCAACAGTGACTTCGACGAGGCCGTGGACGATATACGCCGATACTTGCGGCGCAGTGCTGCGGGCGATACCGAAGCCGCGTTCACCAATGCGACGGGGTATGGCCTCCTGATCGGAGCAGGTGATTCCAGGTTCTTTTTGTCGCCGTATCACGGCTCCACGGTCGACGGCGGCGTCTTGTCGGACCATTCCGGCTTACATTCATTCGAGGAATTGAAGGCGTTGAATCTGCCGAAGCCCACTCCTGTGATCGAGGATCTCGTTTACGAGGGCGAAACGATCTTAATCGCGGGCCGACCGAAGGTCGGGAAGAGCCGCCTGGTTCATCAGATGGCCCTCGCGATGGTTCGCGCGACCCAATTCCTCGGCATGAAAGTTCTGCGAGCGAGGCGGGTGCTAATCGTTGATCTAGAGAACCGGCCATGGGCGATAAAAGACCGTCTCTTGAGAATGGCGGGCGACGAGGCAGATGCGCCGGGGCCGTCCGTCTGGTGTGCGAATTCTCTGACCGGCGACGTACTAAACGCAACAGCTGAAGGCATCGCCAAGCTCATGAGCTTTATCGAGCAGACCGGCGCGGAGGTTGTCATCATCGACCCGTGGCGGCTGTGGTTAGGTGGAGATGAGAACAGCGCTGAAGACATTGTGCGTGGTCTGAAGGCGCTCTCAAGTCTTCGCAGGTCGAACCCAGTACTAACCATCATCATCGTCCACCACGTGCGGAAGGATCGCTTTGAATCGCCTCGTAATCTGCTTACCGACTCACGCCTCTGGATTGAGTCCGTGAGTGGCCACTACGCCCTCGCTTCCCACGTAGACGCTTGCTTCGGGCTTGAGCGGCAACGAGACAACGACGGCGAGGAATGGATTGCTTTTGGCGGAATTGCGCGCAACACTGAACCGCGCACCATTCTGCTCGAAGACGACGAGGAGACGCTCCGTTTTGAAGTGCGCCAAGGCGAGGACGTGCTGGCGGCAATTCTCACGCCGAAAGAACGCGAGATCTGGAAGGCGGCGGCCAAGCTGAAGCGCTTCGGATTTAACGAACTGGCGACGAATGCGGGTGTCACCAACAGGAAGGCGGTCTCTTCCATGCTCAAGAAAGCCGAGAGCCACGGTCTACTCACGAGATCGGAGAAGGGCTACGCCGTAGTCAAGAGTGGTGGCGGGTGAGCGGAACTAGGGGAACTTGTCTTTGTACTCAATGGTTTGCAACGGAACTGCAAACGGAACTGGCACGGAACCTGCGTTTATCAAGTTCCGACCGGTTCCACCGCAGTTCCACTGGCGGTTCCGATATATCTCCTTCATTCTAAAGAGGAGTTCTGCTAGTTCCGCATTTGCCGCCAGGCGCCAAGCCTTGAGGCCGACGGCGCGGAGAGGGAGGGTGACTGGCCGGTGCTAGGAGGCGTTTGCAAAGCGCCAAATCTCTGCCCAGGGATTGCGGTTCGACTCCGCCACCCTCCGACCCCAGTATACATTTCGCGCCAGTCGGATCGGTCGCCGGGCCATGGGTCCCCATCTACTCTGAAAAGCAATGGCGGAGCCACTTTGAGGCGATTTCACACAACGAAGAACGCGTCCGACAATTGCCCGACAATCGAGTGGGCTCGCCCGACGCATGAAGTGGCGGTATGCGAGCAACATACGACCGAAAACCAACGACAGCGTCGGGCATTCCTTTATGTTCCACTACCAGGTTTTTGCTGCTTCCGAGTCCTCTTTTTTCCCTCCGAAAGTTGCAGGAAGTTGCACTGGGTTTCAGGCGGTTGCAGGGGCCAAAAGCCGTTGCAAACGGTTTCACACTGTTTCAGTTTGTTTCAAACCGCGCATGGAGTGACCCCATAAACTGAGACAGAGCAAGTTGCGACACTTTGCACGGCAATCTGTCGCAATCCAATTTGTCTCAACTTAGGGGGTCACCCTAGCAACTTCGCGAGGAGAACAGTTTCCTGAAACGTGCCTTCGACAAGGGCCCTGGAAGTGAATTTTTTCAAAAGGTGCCTTGCAAAAAATCGAGGCTCGTCGCCGGCAGAACAAAAACTCTGGCGAGAGGGCGTCTACGACCAGATCCGGGAAGTGATGCCGATGCAAGGTCGATTGAGTATCGAACGGAAGTGCCTGGCACAGGTCAGCCGGGTGGGGTTCTATCGATCAATGGCCGAAAAGATGCCCGCAGAGGAAGAGCTGGAAGTGCGTAGGAGCGATTCAGAAAATTGCGGTCGATCACAGGCGCCGCTACGGTTATCGCAGGATCACCGTTGAGCTGCGCCGCCAGGGTGCTCGATTGCTGACCACGGACTCAACAAAGTTAAGCGCGATGCCAGGCGCTTAGGCCAAGCGAGCAGGCATGGAACGGATCAGAAGATTCCTAGGCACTCACCGCCACTTGGTCGAAAAAACGGTCTATGTTGATCTTTACGAGGGATTCGGCAAGGCATCTGGAGCGACCACCTGGTGAATCGCTGTGAGACCGGACTTTCATGCTGATTCATCTGTACATGGAGGTCGGCGTCGAGCCAACTAGGAGGTTTACACCGCAGTTTCGATTTTGGCGCCACGGCGAAGCGGGACGGCAAACATCAGCAAGCAGGCTTGCAACTCCCCCCTTGAACGGATTCGTGACTTCGCCGACTGTGGGATGCTTCGCCAGGACTGGCGTGAACACACCTTGGACAATGTTTCCATGGACGAGACGACAGGTGGGGCAGCGTCGCTTGCCGAAGAGACTTTCTGGGTGCTTTGGAGCGACACATACCGCGTTTAGCGCTAGAAAGAGAGCCGTAAAGTCAATTCAGCCGATCGCGAACCGCCCGTCTGAAACAAGGGCGGCATGCCGGTATTCGGCGTCCCTGTTCCCAGCATCAGGTTTTGCATCGACGTCGACTGGCCGAACCAAGGGCTCGCGAGGAATGCTACCGGATCGGCGAATTGCGGATGGTTGAGCACATTGAAAATATTCAGTCCTGCATCGAGCCTGATTCCGCGAAACAATACGAAACTGCGCCGCAGGCTAGCATCGATCTGCGTCAGGCCATTTCCATGTATCGCGTTGCGCCCGAGCGTTTGGGGTTCGCCCGAAACCAATGTGGTGAACGCCGCCGGATTCAACCGCCGGCCGCCAGCCGCGGCCGGATCGCTAATCCAGATCGGCTGCCCCGATACCATGCTTGGCCGGTCCGCATTGTCGAACTCCTCCCCGATAGCCTGCTCATCACCCGTAATGTTGATCGGAAATCCGCTGCGCACGCGCAGAATCCCGCTCACCGTCCAACCGGCCAGCCAATCCGGCAGGCTGCGCGAGCGGGTGGTCACTGGGACGCGATACGACAATGCGGCGCTCAACGCGTTCCGCACGTCGAAGCTCGAAGAAGCCCACGCTTCGTGCAGTTGATAACCGGGATGGATCAGGAAGATGTCGGAATCGGCCGAGCCGTCATCGAGCGAATGCGACCACGTGTAAGCAAGCGACGCATATACATTACGCGCGGGCGATCCGCTAAATCGCATCTGCAGCGCCTGATAATTCGACGAATTCCCGGTCAGCGTCACCAGCCGATCCAGAATCCCGGTCGACGGATCGACGTAGGCTTCATTTCCGAGGAGATGCGTCCCCGTGCTTCCCGTATACGATGCGGATATTGTACCCGCCGGTCCCACGTTCCTCTCAAGTGTCGTCTTCCATTGCCACGATCGAGGGAGTTGCAGCCCCGGATAGTTTCCAGCCAGGAAGCGTGCCACGTCGGGACTCATGGCAGCGGGAGCGCTCACCGGCGTATTCGTCCCGCTCGCTCCGCTGACGCCGTTGCCTGTGGGCAGATAGAACCAACTATTGAATGGAGCTCCGTTGATAGGGTCGATCGAGGCCCCCAGTGTCGGGTCATAGAACAGGCCGGCGCCGGCACGCAGGATCAGCCCGCGCCACGGCAGCTTCCATGCCATCCCGAGCCGCGGTGCCAACTGCGCGTAATCCATATGCCAGGGCGCAGTTCCATACACGTTGCCGACCTCCGTGGTTTGCCACGCGCTCCCGGTCCATAGACCTGAGACCGTCGGATTTGCTCTCATCACTGTGCCCGGCGGCGTGATCTCCCAGCGCATCCCATACACCAAGCTCAACGCGTCGTTCACATGAAACGTGTCTTGCGCGAACAGGGACAGCGCCATGATCGCCCCGCCATATTGCGCGGGTCTCGAATACGTCACGGCGATCGGATCTCCGTCCAACACGCCCTGAAGACTGGATGCGGAACCAAGAGCCGTATCGATCGCTCCTCCGCGCCACTGGCCCATCCGCAGGCCATCGAACCCGGCACGCAGTTGATGCCGCCCGCTCTCGCGCGAAACCGAATCACGCACCTCCCACTGCGTTTGCATCGCACGGCCAGAGCTGCCCGAAATATATTGGCCCAATCCCGGAATCGACACGCCGAGCACGACCTCATCCGAAGGAGAAAATTGCGGGAACGGCGACGGAATCTCTGGAAATTCGGTGGTGATAATCCCGTTCGGTATGATCGTCACGCCCGGCAGCAGCCCTGCCGTAACCAGCGCCGGAGTGTTTTCTGGCGAGCCGAAGAAGTTCGAGTTCAGCCAGGCGTGCGAATAGCTGACCCGAAAATCATGCAGCATTCCGCCAACCTCGGCATTAAGCCCGATGGTGGCATTTTTCCAGTCGAAGGAGCCGTTGGAGTCATAGTCATATTGCGAGGCAGCAGCTCTCGACGGAGCCTCGACGTAGCGAAAAAACAATACGCCGCGCGGCCCAAGGGATTGATCCAGGCGTACACTGAACGATCCCAGAGTCCCGCTGTTCAGTATCCCGGCTCCCGCCGCTGCAAATCCGCCTCCCAAGTCCGGCCCGGTCGGATAGGGAAATGTACTGAACAGTGCCGCGAGTTTTGCCGGTGTATTCTGCCGCGTTGCGAGCGTCGGAACGGCGATCAACTCCATCGCGTAATCGTCCAGCCCCGATCCTTCGGCCGAAACAAAAAAATAGGTCCGATCGCGCCGGATCGGTCCACCCAAAACGAAGCCGGTATCGGCCCACGACGGACGCGGATAGGCGAGGCCCTCCGTGTTGGCGAACCAGTCCCTGGCGTTCCAACTACTGTCGCGAACGTTGCCGAAAACATCGGCATGAAATGCATTGCTGCCGGACCGGGTGGTGATCAATGCTGTCGCCCCCGGCCGTTCTCCCGATTCTGGAGCGAAGTCGGATTCGCGCAGCTCCACCGATTGCGCTGTCTCGGGCGACCCAAGATTCTCGGTGTTGCCGATCCCGCTCATCGCCGGCAGCGACATGCCGGGAAACGATCCCGGCAACGTCCCGCTGCCCAGGCCCGCATTTACGCTCACGCCATCCACCCGAAACGCGTTCGCGTTAGGGCGCTGGCCGTCCGAACTGAATTGGCCGCCATCGCTAACGCCCGCCGGCGTGACCACCACCCCCGGCGCCAAATCGAAAAGCATCCGAAAATCAGTGCCGTTCGCCGGCACATCTGTGCCCGCTGTGCCGCGAGTCATCAGCAGATGATCGCTCGGCGAGGGATCCAGATCGTCGCGCGAACTGACCACCGTGATGGTATCGTGCAACGTCAGCAATTCCATGCTGAAATCGGCCGCCAGGCTCCCTCCCGGTTCCACCACCGCGCCCACGCGGGAAACTGTCCGCAGGCCTGGCATCCGGACCGTGATCTTGTACGCGCCCGCCGGCAATCCCGCGATGCTATAGCGGCCAGCATCGTCGGTCTGCGCCCGCCATCGCGCACCGGTTGTCTCACTCTGCACTTGAACGGCCGCACCCGCAATCACGTGACCGGATGGCTCTGATACGTTGCCAAATATTGTTCCCGCCTGCTGCGCAAATGAGCTCAGGCAGCAGACCAGCGCCAATCCGTTCAGCCCGAGCGCGCACCGCATACTGGATTCTACTTCGGTCCTTGCGCTTGGATGGCCGCGCCAAGCCGATCGATTGCGGGAGAAACCTTGTGCAGCATTTCTGATCCGGCAGCCTGCCTATAGCTGCCGGCGAGCAAGTGATTCAACAAATCGTCGACAGCTCTTGCCGAAGCCATCAGTTCGGGCGCGGTACTTTGCCACTCCGCCGCCGGTTGCGCTGGGGTCTTCGCCGCCGCTAACAAAGGCTGCAAATTGCCTTGCATTCGCGCAAATAGCTTTTGCAACTCGCCGGCATGACGCTGCTGCAGCTCGCGCAACAGGTTCCGATCGCGCTCCGGCATCTCGCGGGCAATCTCCGGTGGAAATTTCGACGCCAGCGTCTCCAGGGCATGGGCGCGGGCCAAAATCGACGCGCTCGCATCCAGCACGCTGTCCGTGGTTTGCTGCAAAGCCAGGGCGCCGCCGAAGCGCTTCTCGAGTCGGTGCCGCAAGTCGGGCGGAATATCGGAGCCCGTGCGTTGCGCCGAATTTGCAGGCGCCGTTTGTGGCGCGCTCCCGGCTGACGTCCCCGCGCCGAACCGCTCAATCACGCGCGGGAGCGGCTTCAGCGCTTCCGTGATGAGCCTCCAGCGTTCGGGTGCAACGCCGCTTCCCCGAACCACCACGTGCCGATGCTCCGAATCTTCCGATATTTGGATAGGATCTTCCACATCCGCGCCAATCGCATCCAGTGCCGCCAGCACATGCAAAGTATCTTCCGGACTCGCCGGTGTCTCCTTGCCCGCCTCACGCTGAGCCCCCGGCGTCGCCCGAACAGGTTCGGGTGTCGATGGCGTGGGCGCGTCGCTCACATCAAGTGCATCTTCGCCTGCGAACGCAAAACTGGCATCCGTCGGATACAGGTCCGTCGCGCGCAACGTAATAGACGCCCTTTGAAGCACCCCCACCGCACTGTCCGTTCGCACCCGATACGATTCCTGTCCCTGCTGCCGGATCACGCTCACCGAGTCCCGCTTCTGACGCAATTCGCTGCGCCATTCCTGGAAAGATCGCGCACTGAGCGGATCGCGCCAGCTGTAACGGGCCGCCACAAAGAGCGACCGCAAATGCTCGGCCGCTGCGTTCCGCTCGGGCGTCGCTTCGGTTGCCAGAACCCCGGGTCGCACCAATATTCGTCCGGTCGTCCCCCCACCCAGGCGAAATACGATGTCGTGTGATCTGGGCGGGGTCACGCTCGCAGACCGCGCCAAAAGCTCGCTCGCTCGAATGGCAGGCTGCTCGACATTCTGTCGCCAGACCAGAGCCGCAACCACTGCGCAGGCGGCGGCAACAAGCGCCAGTCGCGGCCACCATCGCACGATTCTGGAGCGCCCGCTCTCGGCGTCCCGCGCGATCAGCTCATCCAGCGATGCCCACTTGCGCGGCGGTATAGGACGCGTCGCTTGCACCACCTGCCGGTGTTCGACGTATGCCGCCATCGCCTGATCCATTTCGCGCAGCCGACCCGTACACTCTTCGCAGGACTTCAGATGAACGATGTCCCCCGCCGCAAGTTCCCCATCGCGATAATGCTCCAATTGCTCATCGGAAAGGTGGCCAGCCCCAGGATCAGGAACCATGCAGGGCCTCCCTCAATCGCAGCAACGCGCGCCGCAGGAATTCGCTTGCCGCCGACGTGCTGATGCCGATCGCCTCCGCAATCTCCCAATGGCGTAACCCGCGCGCCCGCAGCTCCAAGCAGTTTCGCTGGCGTGGCGACAAATCCCGGATCGCATTCCGCAGCGCCGTCCGGCGCTGCTCGTCCATCAAGGCGCGCTCCGGATCGGGCAGCGCTCCACGAAGCTCAGCCCCCGCTTCCAGGGCATCGAACACAGGTTCGCGCCGATGGAACCGCAGCGCCGCGTTATGCGCCACGCGATACAACCAAGCCCGCGGATTTTCGATGGATTCCCCTCGCGACAACTTGATATACAGCTTCAAGAAAGAATCCTGCGCCAGTTCCTGCGCGCGCTGCGCCGGCACGCTAAAACAAAGGAGGTAGGAATAGATGTGTTCGCGCTCTGCTTCATAAATCTGTTCCACGCGTTCCCTTACGCTCATGCATTGCCGCTGCGGCTATAAGTCTATGATCCGGGTAACCCGCCTTTTTACTACAGCATGGGGAAATATTTTTTCGCCGTAGGGAAATCGTCGTTGCCCGGCTCTCAACCGGCGAAATGCGACTTCTATTATCAATTTGCTGCTTCCTGGCAGCCTCCACTGCACAAGCTCAGTTTGTGTCCCTGGGCCTCAAAGGCGGAATTCCCGCCACTCCAGCGGTGCCCGGCTTCAACGATTCCAATCCCTACGTGCCCTACCTGGATACGGGCCGTTGGACGGTTGGCCCCACCATCGAGTTGCATCTGGTTTCCGGTCTTTTCGTGGAAGTCGACGCGCTGTTCCGCGGGTACACGACGGTAGCGACTTACGATTTCCCCACCGCGCCTAACTCCTATGTCACCCAGATGTTGAAGGACTCCGTGAAAGCTTGGGATTTTCCGCTCTTGCTCAAGTATCGCTTCCCTACCCACACCATCCGGCCATTTGTGACCTCCGGCGTTCAGCTTACACACCTCACCTCCGACCAATACTACTCGGTGGCTTGTCTCAGCAGCACGTGCGTCTCCATAAGTCCTAATTCCCCCGTCCCCTCCAGTGGCCACTATAACTACAGCGACAACCTCAGCGGACCGGCGGGAGGAGTTGGTGTGGAATTCCACTACGGCCGTATCAAGTTCGACCCCGAAGTCCGCTACGCCCATCTCGATACCGACATAAATCTGGTGACGGTGCTGCTGGGCGTCACCTTCTAAGTTTGACGAGCTACAACCTTGAGCACCCGGCGCAGTGCGCTGCTGACCCCAGCGATCTTTCTTACCATCGCGATTCTTGTCTCGACGAGTCGCCCTCTGTGGCTGGACGAGATTCTGCAACTGATCGAAACGCGTCAGACTTCAGCCATCCACCTGATCCTGGATGTCCGCCAAGCGCCTGGAGCCGTGCCTCTTGGATATCTAGTTCAGCAGATCGCGCTAAGGATCACGGGATATTCGACGCTTCTCGCGCGTCTCCCGTCAGCGCTGCTCCAAGCAGCCGCCGTCTTCTTCGTAGCGCTCATCGCGCGCCACTGCGGACTGAAGCGCCCCTGGGTTGCAGCCGCGATTTTCGCGGCCTTCCCGCAAACTCTCCGCTACGCAGCCGAGTCTCGCGTCTATGCGCAAGCGCTGCTCTTCTCCGTGGTGGCGACCTATCTTTATTTGCGTCTAGCCAGGAGCCCAACGCGGGCAGCGGCGGCGCAGTATTGGCTGGCACTAACGCTAGGAGTCTACACGCATCCGTACTCGATCTTCGTGGCGGTCGCACACCTGATCCATGCAGTAATTTGCAAGGCGAGAAGAACCGCGTTGCTTTGTGGATCGGCGGTTGCGTTGGGTTCCATCGCGTTTCTACCGTGGTTCTTGTGGGCGCACCCGGCTTGGCAGGCCAGTAGCGCCGTCAGCGGACTCCGGTTTTCATTCTCGATAAAGACGCCTCTGATGATCTTTCGCGAATTCGCCGGTGCGGGCTATTTTGGATCCGCATTGCTGCTGCTATTGTGCTTCTTTGCTTTGAAAGAAGGCCGCATGGAAAACGGCGGGCACCTGCTCCTCATTTTGTGGATCACCACGCCGCTGCTCATGGCCCTCACCGGCGATGCCGCGTCTGGCTATTTCATCGCTGCGCGGCAAATCATCTGGGTCCTGCCGGCGGTAGCCATCCTCGCAGCCGCGGGCATCGAGTGTTATCCCCGGGCCCGTTTGGCGTTCGCGGCGGTGCTCGCGCTCATCTGCATACGCCAGAGCATTGTCTTCTACAGCTCTCCAAGCGAGAACTGGGAACTTGCGGCGAAGGTACTGGTACAGCAAGTTCGCGAGGGAGCCTGTCTCGCCGTCGCGCCACCTGAACAGGCGCCTCTCTACGAATTCTTCCAGCCCGATCTGCGGACCGGACCCTGCAATCCCCGCAGGATCGTGCTTGCGATTACCCCCGCGGCGACGTATGTCCAGGAGCGCAACGCCATGGCAGGTTTCACTTCCGCGGGTTACAGACTGGCAAGCATACAAGTCATAGGACGATCCCAGATCGTCTTGTTCCGAGAGCCCGGCGGCCCTTGAATATTCTTCTTTGGTCGTCAACCAAATTTGCGCACTTGGAGCCTATTCAGCGATGTGGCTCCCTACTCGCCCTCGTAAGTCAGAGCATGGCACAGTGACGCAACGAAGCTGAAGAGGCATCAAGCCAGGTTCGGACTTTGGCCAGCACGAACGCCGACGCCGCCTGGGACAACGTCTCCAAAATGACTGACCGTCGCGGAGACTCACGCCTGTAAGCGTTTCCGACGTCGCTCCCGACGACCCAGCCATTATCGGTTGTGGTCAGTTATGGCTCGGCGGAGGCGGGAACTTTGTGATTGGCCTTCCGTTGGCAAGGAACCGGTGGAGTTCACCACTTCGAAACAGTGCGTATCCATCCCGTGTTTTTAAATGGAGCGATTCGCCATCGCGCCGAATCCTGTCGACGACGAATTCAAGGGGATATTTCTGAATTTCATGCGTGCGCCTGTTCCATCGGACAAGACCACAAGGCACCTTGGAAATGTCCTCAACGAACTGGTCAAGCGCAAGCCAGACGACGTCCGGTTCCACCAAGATCACGCCGATTTCGTACTGAGCGACTTCGCGCGGAGAGAAGAGTGTATATCTGCGGGTTGCGGTGTCGAAATAGCCAAATGCGCCGACGCCTGTCTCACCTTCGCTATCGTAGTAGCTTTTGCCGAACCAGATTTTGCTTCCTTCGATCTGATAAGGCCCCATGACCTCCTGCCGGTCGTAATGGTCAGTCGCGAGCGGATTAATCCGCAGGTCCTCGTGACGTAAGCGCCCATAGTCGCCGGAGGTGCTTTGAGGTAGCGGGTAGAATTTGGTACGGTTGGGGCCGAGCGTTTCGACGATGCCGTGCGAGCGCATCCCAAAATCGTCCTTACTGTGCTCGAGTTGAAATCGGCCGCCAGGACCAAATCGTACTAGACCGAGCGCCAAGAAAAGCAGACATATCGCGTGGTTCATATGGCTTCACCCCACTCAACCATGTTCTTCAATCATTCGTTATTGCGGCGCGAGAGCATATCCCGCGGATCGCACCATTTGCTCAGCCCGTTCCACATCTTCAATGTCGCCGCTGTTCGAAGAAGGAACCACACGGAACACCGTGCCCGCGGGGAATTGCCGGATTTTGCCGCGCATTTGTTCGTCGGAGCGGGCCTTATACTGCGCAATCGTGGCGGAGCCCGGCAGGATCCGAATCGTAACAGGCGAGGTTGCCTGCGAGAGCCACTCGCTCACTTCCTGGTTACACCATTTGCTGCTGCAAAGCCCGAGCAGCCGGTTCAACCCGTCTTCTCGCAGGGTCCAACCGCTCGCTTGGGCGAGTGCGATCCGCAACGCTCGTTCGAACTGCATGCCCTCCTGGCTATTTTGTTCGAGCTCCTCCTCGCGGTCCCTCCACCACGAGTGAAAGTATTCGAGAGCGTCCCAAAGAGGATTTTCGGCGGCCGGGGATCCGTACGTCCCGAGCACTTCGGCGGCGCCACGCTTGACTGGTACTTTGGGACTCGTCAAGAACCCGATCGCCAGCCGTTCGAGCGCCGGGCTGTAGGCATTCCGGTCGAGCGATCGGAACTGGAATCCGATGTCGTAGCATACCGGAGGTGCGCCTGTCTTATCGATTTCACTCCGAAGTTCCCGCTCGCCGAATGTGGGATCGTACTGCAGGAAGTAGTAAATCAGAGGCGCGCCGCAATGCGGTAGTTTCTGGCGATCGAACTCCGCGTTGCGCTTGAGATACGCTTGCTCTACTTGCTTCAAGATATCGCCGGTGGCATATCGCAGGATCAGCGAGTCATCGAATTGTCCCCTTTCCAGACGGCTCGCCAGAATGCCGTTCCACTCCGGAAGCTTGCGATCCGGAAGCATTTCGAGAGTCGAAAGTGAGAGATAAGTGTTGGGCTGAGCAAGCTGCGAGAGGATGATGCGGCGGCCTTCGTCGGGCGCGAGTTCGTAGATGCGGCGCACCGCAATGTCGCGTAGCCGTGGATCAACTCGGGGTTCGCCAGTGACGGCGGGCTGCGAATCTGGAGGAATCGCGTAGATGTCGTGAAGGATCGGCAGCATTCCCGGACCACCGATGATGTTCCATCGGCCTTCGAGGAGTTGGAGCTGCATGTTTGGAGGCAGGTGCCGAAAGTCGGCGATGAGCGAGGCGGCCAATGCCGGAAGCCACGGCGCATCGCTACCGCCGGAGCCGGCGGAATCGAGCAGCGTACTCATCGAAATTACACGGGCCTGAGGCTGCTTTGCCGGCAGAGATGCGATCAAGCGCGCAACATGAATCTTTCGCATCCCTTCAAGAACTTCCTCGCGCCGCCGTTGTTCTTTCAGCCATGCGGCTTGAAGCGACGGATCTCTCGGATAAGCTCCCATCGGCCCACCAGACGCGACTAACTCGGATAAGCGTGAGAGCGTGTCCAGATACCGGCTCCATACCGGCTGGTCGGGTGCGGTCAGGCGCGCGTCCAGCAAGGGGACCAGTTGCTTCCGATACGGCGATCCGAGCACGCCCATGTGCAGGGACCAGGAATCGATGTCATCGCCAGGACCTAGGTGCCTTGCGAGCGCAAGCGCCGCTTCCGGGCTCTCCAGAAAACGGAGCCTTTGCCCGGCTCGCAGACGCTGCCGTCGCGTCCGGCCGCTCGGATCGTCCGGAGCATCCAGCACCGGGACAGCGTTGTCGATTTGCTGTGTCACCCACGCCTCGGACGCCGCAACAATGTCAAGGGTCAGAATGTTCGACACGATTTCTACGCGGTCGCCGCCAGGATGGGTTTGCAGATAAAGTACCGACTTGGCCGGGTCGGCCCGAGTGACTCGGCGGCTTAGAACTGCGATCCGGTATTGGCCGGGTTTGCGAAAGTGCACCCACTCGTTCAGCACCCTCTCGAACGTGAACGGGTTTTCGGTAAGCAGACATGGACCACCGGAGAGCCCTCCCATGCCACCCGTTTCGCCGGGGAGTCCGCGCAATGGGTCATCTGTGAGAGCACCGGGGTCAACAAGGAATTCTTCGACGCCATTCATGCGTCCGACGCGGTCCTGCAGACGGGTGTCCGCGAGAAAGCTTTTGGGTTGCGTGGAAGTGAAGGAAAGTTGAAGCGGGATCAATTCGCCCGCATAGAATTGGCTCTTCACCGCGGAGATTTCCAAGCTCACTGCGTTGGGCTGGCGTGCACGCAATTCCTGCCAACGGGCAAGATATGTGTCGTGGGCCGACGCATGTGCACATGAGAATGACACGATCGCCGCTAGCAACACCTGTGACCTTTTGGACCGCCAGTTCATGCGAGCGTCCTTTCTTCTGTTCAGACACCGCGGAAGTCGAGTGAGTTCCAGCATTTCGCCGGCCAGCCTGGGCTCTTGCTAACGGATCGGCGCAAATGCCGGCATTGCAGCGTCATAGTCGCTGAGCTGAACCGGCTTGGAACGCAAATCGAGCATCGAGATTGCAAACAGCCGCCGTGTACACTCAGGCAAGACCGTTCCCACAGAAGAAACTCCTCCGCAAGGCGTCCACGCGGAACGGCAGGAAAAGACGAGTTGCTGTCCATCGGGCGACCACGTAGGATGCTGGCACGACCAATTCGAATCCGTTGTGATTTGCCGCTGATGGGAGCCATCCGTGTTCATGATGAAGATCTGCTGATTGCGCTGGCCGGGGAATTCATCGAAGGCGATCCTCTTTCCGTCGGGCGACCAAGCCGGGGAGCCGGCCATGAAAGCGGGCTCGGTGAGTTGCAGATCGCCAGACCCACCAGAATTTGCGACGTGCACCGCCCACTGGCCGCGCGGACGGTCTACGGAAAAGGCGAGCTTCTTTCCATCCGGCGACCAGGCGGGCGTAAGAGCGTCCTGAAACAGCAATCGTGGTTCGCCCTGCCCGTCCCCTGGCAAAAGATAAAGACCCGCATGAACCGGCGCATTGGCGAGCTGCGAACGATTCGCTGCGGATTCGGGGATGCAACTCACCGCCAGGGATTTTCCGTCCGGGGACCAAACCGCGCTGTAGATTACCGGCTCCATGCGCCGCAACAGATGACGGTTGCCGCCGTCCCGATCCATCACGTAAAGCTCGACCGGATGATAGGACTCGAATTCCTTTTGCTCCTTGTAAGCCGGTTTAGTTTGCAGGGCGGAATCATGGACAAAAAGAATGCGGCGACCGTCGGGCGACCACGCGGGATTGTGACTGTGTCCGTCATTTGTCAGAGCCTTGATGTTCGTTCCATCGAGATCCATCGAGTAAATGTCCTCAACCGGCCATGGCGAGCTGCCATCCGGGGCATGTACGAAGAGAATGGTCCCTGCTATTTGCCGCGCAGTCTGCGCGATCGTTTGAAATGGTGCCGCCATTTCCAGAAAAGCGAAAACTGAGATCAAGAAAATGCGATGGAATGAGCCCACCAGCTTTCGACGCTGATTCACCGGCTTGAGTTCCAACGGCGGGATCACAAATCACATTGACTCCGAGTAGGCGATCGGTTGTATCTCATGGTGAACGCGGGAGTGCCTATGAAATTCTTCATCATTTTGTCATTCGTCGGCGTGGCGGCTGCACAGACCGGCTCAAGCTCGGGAGCTGTTGTTAGTGTTGCTGGACCCGTTCCAGGGAGTTTGGCGTCAAACAGCCCATGGTTTTCCAGTGCCGGGCCGATGATCGGCGGCCGAGCCGTCATTGGCGCACCCTACTCAGCCGAAGAAGTAACAGAGCACGTTCAGACACTGGCTGACCGAACGCACATCACCCAACCGGTTCAGAGGACCAAGTTCTACCGCGATTCGCAAGGACGCACCAGAATCGAGCGTACTTTCCCGGTGCCGCCCGGCGCCTCGCGCCGAGAGGCTGCTGGTCCTACTTTCATCGAAATCTCCGACTCTGTGAGCAGTGTTCGCTACACGCTCGAACCGCGCAATCACACTGCACACAAGTGGTACGTCCCCACTGAACTGCCACCTCCGCCACCCCCGCCGAGTTCGGCAGCTACTTCGGCAAGGAAGCCGGGGTTCCCGGTGGCTCAAGTGGTTCCCGGGCCCGCCTCTACCGCGCGGGTCAGGACCCATCGAAACAGCCGCAGTTTTCTCACGAGTCTTTGGGAACCGATACGATGGAAGGCGTCTTGGTTGAAGGTGACCGCACCACGGTGACCTATCCAGTCGGAGCGCTTGGCAACGACCGTCCGATTACGACGGTCTCGGAAGTCTGGAGATCCTCGGACCTCAAAACGGTTGTCTTGAGGAAGAACTCCGACCCGCGAAGCGGCCGATCCACCACGAGGCTTACGAACATCTCACGAGCCGAGCCCGATCCGTTCCTGTTCCAGGTACCCGCCGATTACCAGATCGTCGACACGCAAGCTGGCGGCCCTGTCCCATAGCGACTGAACCAAGGGACAGGAATAGACGCTCGAAGTTGGGAATATGGATCTAATGACCCGTCGATTGCACGTCCCACTCGTAAATCCCGAAGATGTCATTCCGCACCTCGCGATGAAGGAACAGCACTGGCGGGAAGGATACTCGGCACAGGAGCTTGCAGTAGCGTGGTCGGCGTCCGGGAAGGACTTCCCCAGGGCAGTGCGAGCAGTGCTCGAAACCGCACCTGAATATGCTCAGGCCGAATTGGTCGACGGATTTTTCGAGCGCGAAGTGGAATTGGGCTCGCCCGGCCGGAACAGCCAGACCGACCTGATGGTTGTTGTCGGGCTGAAGGACGAACTCGGGATCGTAGCGGTGGAAGGAAAAGTCGAAGAGCCGTTTGCTGAAGTCATAAAGGACTGGAACACCACACCAGGAAAGCAGAGGCGCTTGGACGGCCTTTGTGCCACGCTAGGACTCGATGTGACGCAGGCGGCAGGTATCCGGTATCAACTGCTTCATCGAACCGCCGCGGCAATCTATGAAGCAAAACGCTATCGATGCCGCCACGCTCTGATGCTGGTGCACTCCTTTAGTCCAACGCGCCGTGGCTTTGAGGACTTTGCCGCCTTCTCACGCACCATCGGCCTACCCTTACGGCAACCAGACCTATGTTCAACGGCGAAGCAGTGCGAAGGAATCAGCCTCCGCTTGGGTTGGGTAGCCGATGCCCTTCACCAACTTCAGGCCGTCGACCGAGACTAAAGTGTGTCTCAGAACGCACGTGAAAAGCGCACATCCAAATACTCGCCGAGCTTTGCGGTCGCTCTGAACTGGGGTATTGGTTCCAGCTCTTTGAACGCCGAAGTGAAGGCATTGGAAAGGCTCCACACCGTGCGAGCCCGGAATTCCTCATACTTGGAATACGAAGTAGAAATCGTGAACGCGGCGGGCGAGATGTTTCGGTACGTCCAGTTCGCTCTCGATAAGCGCCTGATAGATGATCATCTTTGCGGAAATATCGCTGAGCTCCGTTTGGCGCCACGCTTCCACCTGCTTTCGCATGGGCTCGAAGTTGCGTTGCATTCGATCCACACTGACTGAGATCGCCTCGATAAGCGCGAACGACTTCGAATGCTTGGCAAGCACTGGCGTAAAAGCGCCATTAAATGCCAATTGTGCCCCCGCCAACGCCGACCGCTCACTTAGGAACGATCGTTTGGGAAGATGCTGATTGCGGACGTGGACATGTGCCGGCCTTGACTCTCTGGGTCCAACTGCGACTTAGCTGGCGACGATCCGCAAATTCGCATCGGCGACAAATCGAGCTCGAGCCCGGTCGCCTGGTAACTCACCGTCAAGGCGCACGTTCACCTCTGTTCACAGCGTTGCATGTTAGCCGATTCGTCGCGCATCTGTACCAAGGGGATGGGCGTGGTCGTGCCAGATCTATCGCGGGCTCGAACATCGGAACACGGCGCTACGTATAAATCTCTCTGGCCGGACTTTGTCAGGAGTAACTCACAGACTCCCACCCACGGGCTTCGTGGGATAATCGAGCTCTTGCTGTACCCTATTCAAGTCAGCCCGGTTCGAAGATTCCAGATTCAAGAACGCACGATGGCGAAGTACTAGGTTTTTTTGTTGTCCTTCGAGGAGTACCTTTCTTTCCAATAGCGGACCGCAACGTAGATCAAAGTGATGAGCGGAACAAGCGACTCTCCCTGCAGAGGTCCCGCGCCAGTTCCCGGCGTCGTATAGACCGGCGTCTGGGAAGGTTGATGTGTAATGGCCTTTGTGTGAGACGGCAGATGCTTTTCCAGATCTTCAATAAGATCCATCGTCTTCTTCGCCGCCTGAATCGGGGATATCAGCCCATTTCGCCTAAGAAGATCCTTAACGAGGTCCGCCAATTTCTGAGCCTCAGAGATTGCGTCGGCCACATCACGCTTTCTTTGTTCGACCGAGTGGGTCGCGGACCAGCGCTGATCTAGTGGCACCTTCATTAGTTTGTCGACTTGGAGTTGGGCTAAATGATCGCTGCTTTTCAAGTCCCGCAAGATCAACTGGAGTTGCTGGCTGATATTATCTAACTGTGCTGCCTGCTTCTTGGTGTCCCCCTCGCTGTCCGGGCGCCCCGTGGAAAACACTGGCATCTGAACTAGCGTTGAACGAATCACCGATAGCTGTCTCAGCATCGCAGTCAAGTTCGCCATATGTGGCTTCTCCGTTGGCTAAGGCCAATTAGGCTTCAAATCTCCACAATTCTAACACTAAGGCAATTT
Organism: Bryobacterales bacterium; assembly: GCA_963776805.1. Taxonomy (GTDB): domain Bacteria; phylum Acidobacteriota; class Terriglobia; order Bryobacterales; family Bryobacteraceae; genus Palsa-89. The sequence continues at coordinate 86,238 of CAVZOD010000023.1, read as the reverse complement.
GTAAATATTCGCCTAGATATCGGCCCTGAACTGTCCTAAAAGGGTCTTTGGAAAACTATTCCTGGTTGTCACCGTCAAGTCATTTGACAGACAAGGCAGGCTTGCGGCTTGCCAACCCGGAGCTAGGCGTCATACAGGCACCCCGACAAACAGGCTGTCCGAGAGAATCCACCAGTCTTAGGCTGACAATGCGGCTACGCTGCTTGGGCCGGTTTCTTGTTTCCCCGCTTTGACTGGGGTTTTGATCCAGCCGTCTTCTTCGCGGCCCACCTCTGACGCATTCTTTCAGCGGCGGCTTCTCTTTGTGCTGCGGTAAATCGTCGACGCTTCTTTGGCGTAGGTGCGGGGCTGGCTGACGTTTTCGCCACAACCATTGAATTCTTCGGCGGTCTTCCCCTGCGCTTCGTCGGTCCCTGAAGAGCCTCAATCGCTCGGTTCAGCTTATCTCGCTCCGCAATCAAAAGAGCAAGGATTTGTTCTGTCGGCATCGACTGCATCCTAGCATGGCGACAGGCCAGTTCGTCGCGCCGGATCACCTTCCAGGACACGAGCCTGCCCTGCGCGGGTGACTAGGTTTTCGCCCTCCCGCTCCTTCCAAATCTGCGCTTCGGGTGCTCGCCGTCAAGGGTAAAGTGTTTCACCCGGGCCACCGGCCCGGCCCTTGACCGCTGCGCGCCCAAAGCGCCCGCACTCCCCTGCGCGCGGGGGGCAGACAGCCTCTCGCCAGAAAGGGAGAAAACACCATGAGTTCCTCTTCCGTTCTCGAATCGAGGGAACGCGAACAATCCATTCTTGATCGCCTTCCGCAGGTCAGACTGCTGGCCCAAAAGCTGCACCGGCGCTGCCCGGCAAACGTGCTACTGGAAGATTTAGTTTCGGCTGGCGTCACCGGCTTGGTGGAGGCCGCCGATCGCTTTGACGGCAGTCGAAATATCCAATTCAAGACGCTGGCCGAACACCGAATCCGCGGCGCCATGCTCGACTATCTTCGCCGCCTCGATCCGTTGCCGCGTTCGGTCCGGCGCTTCGTGAAGGACCGCGACGCGCTCATTGCGCAATGGAAGCAAGATACGGGCGCTGATCCATCTGACGATGACATTGCCGCAAAGATGGGTTTGGAGGAAGGTCGATTCCGGCAGCTATCTCTGATTGGCTGTGCCGCTGATCTGCTCAGCTTGGATTCGCACAATGATCCCGGCACCTCGGATGGCAATCCCGAAACAGCTGCCGAGTGGCACCAAGTGAATCAGGCGATCCGAGCATTGCCCGCGCCGGAACGGGTAGTGATTCTCGGCTTCCTCGAAGGCCGCTCGCTCGGTGAGATCGGGGACTCCGTTGGACTCAGTGTGGGACGAGTTTCCCAGATGAAGCTGCAGGCGATCGGACGTTTGCGAATCGCGCTCGGAGCGAGATCTAGAGACCCCCTGCGTTGTGACATCTAGACTTTGGCGACGTGCGTTGGTGGTGGCACGCTTGGTGTCGGTCGGCGCTCGTCGCCTGAGCCCGCAGGGCCGCGCTACTTCCGCGTCAAATGCTCTGGTTGGAATCGTTCGGCTTCGAATACGCCACCGGTGACCGCGGTGCCCTCCCAAACCCGTTTGCAATGCGTGACGGCCCCGGTCGATTCCACACCTAAGCTTTTCGATTCGATGCTTCGCTTCCACACATCGGTTCTGGAACATCTTCGCTCGCGGGGTCCTATCGCCGCAGCATAATCGCGATGGCGCACGGAAGTGGCGAAGCTGCGGCCAGTGTTACTCTCGCGACTTACCTAGCGATCCGTTCGAGCTAACTCGACGCGACATTGACAAGCGGTCTCCATCTTCCGCCGCCTGTGTCTCAGGCACCGCTGCGGCGCCGTAGCTGCGCCCTGCGGACTGCGGGCTTCTGCTTTTTCCAGACTCCTTCCCCAAGACGAGCTTGGGTCCCCTTCCCGAAAATGCAGCCCTGGCCTTGGGAGCAGCGCGCCTTGCGCCCTTCGGGAGGTGTGCCCCGAGACACCGGGGACAGAAGAAAAGGAGACCACAATCATGTACGCAAATCGAGTATCACTCACTGGATTCCTCGGCAAAGACGCCGAGATCAAAACCACCCGCAACAACGCATCCTTTACGGTGCTTTCGCTCGCGACCAAGCGGAGCTGGAAGGACCGCGAGACCGAAGAGTGGAAGTCGGAAACCACCTGGCACCGAGTCATCGCCTGGGGGAAGCTCGGCGAGTATGCCGCGAATCTCCTCAAGGGCGCACACCTGCAAATCGAGGGTGAGATCCGTTCACGCGAGTACGTGCAGAAGACCGGCGGCAAGAAATCGGCCGAGGTGAAGAAGACGATCACCGAGATCCGCGCGACCTCGATCGCGAAGCTCGACCGCACGAAGAAGGACGGCGAGTCCGTACCGGCCGCCGAGGGGGCCGCCGCCTAAGGGCGGCTCTCTCAGAAAGCCACAGGAGGTACACCATGAACACAGAACGGCAGGACATTTACACTCGCGTCACCGCGAAGATCATCGCCTCGCTCGAACAGGGCGTCCGCCCCTGGATGAGACCGTGGAGCGGAGATAACGCCGTCGCACGAATCAGCTGCCCGCTACGCCACAACGGCACGCCTTATTCCGGCATTAATATTCTGATGCTATGGAGCGCATCCGTTGAGCATGGCTTCACATCGCCGAGCTGGATGACATTCCGGCAGGCCCTCGCCCTGAACGCCCACGTCCGCAAGGGCGAGAAGGGTTCGCTGGTCGTCTATGCCAACACCTTCACGCGCACCGAAGAGGACGCCGATGGCCAGGAAATCGATCGCGAGATTCCGTTCCTCAAAGCGTACGCAGTGTTCAACGTCGAACAAATCGAGGGTCTGCCCGAGCACTACTACGCGAAGCCCGAGCCGAGGTTCACTCACGCTCAACGTATCGATCACGCCGAGGCATTCTTCGCCGCCACGCAAGCTGACATCCGCTATCGCGGTGGTCGAGCGTACTACGCCCAGGAAGCCGACTACATCCAGCTACCACCCATCGAGAGCTTCCGCGACGCTGAAAGTTTCTATGCCACACTGGCGCACGAAAGCATCCATCGCACGAAACACCCTTCGCGGCTGAATCGCGACTTCGGCCGCAAGGTCTGGGGTGACGAGGGCTACGCCCGCGAGGAACTCGTCGCCGAGTTGGGCGCGGCATTCCTTTGCGCCGCCCTCGAAATCACTCCGGAAGTCCGGGAAGACCACGCATCCTACATCGCCACATGGCTCCAGGTTCTCAAGAACGACACTCGCGCAATCTTCCAAGCCGCGGCTTTCGCGCAACGCGCCGTAGATTACCTCCACGGCCTTCAACCGAAGCAGAGGGAGGCCGCCGCATAGGCGGCCCCTCAAACGGCTTGACAATCGCGCAAATCTCTAGGTAACCGTCTCGCCGATGGGTGTGCAAAACTGCCCGACTTCGCCACCGAATACGGCCTGCTCATCGAAATCTCGCACTTCAATACCACTTACAACGCGTGCTCCCGCGATGGCTCGGAGGGGCTGGAAGCATTCGCGAAGCATGAGCGCTCCAACGTTCGGAAGATCGCCGAGTCGTTCGGCACGGAATTTGCGGCGCGCCGCAAGACGCGTGGGGAGCACCAGAAGGCTTCGAGGAGAGGCAAGTCCAGTCGTCGTCCGAAGGCTGACGCAATCCGCTGGCTCGTCATCGTGTGATGGCGGCCTTTCCTCCATTCCTGAATCGCATCACAACCCGTCAATAAAACATTGGACACCATCGCTGTTCGCGGGTACTCTCGATTTCACAAGCTGATTCGCCTTACGAACGCAAGTCAACTTCGCGGGCGAATCCAAAGGACAAAAGGAGACCACTGCTCGATGAGATACGCCATTCGTGTGCCTGCAGATTTACCTGGTAATCCATTTTGGAATAGACCGGTCATCCGCCGCGTGCTTACGCGGATGGTGGCTGCGATTTCAGCAATTGCGGTTCTGCTCATAGCTACTCCCTTACGCGCCCAACAGGACCCTTGGGACCAGGCTGTGCAGGTTCTGCAAACCGCGTTCACAGGAACAATAGCAAAGGGCTTGAGTCTGGTCGCTATCGTGGTCGGCGGACTCATGTTCGCTTTTGGCGAGGGCCAATCGAAGAGAGCGCTGGCGGGCATCGTCTTCGGGGTAGGCATGGCCATCGGCGCGGTGAACTTCATGGCTTGGCTGTTTCCGTGAGGGCGCGCGTTAAAGCAAAGGGAGGAACGAACGATGCCTAACGAACCACGATTTCATCCGGTCTATAAGTCCATCAACAAAGCGCTCACGATCTGGGGAGTCGAGCGCCGGCTGTTCTTCCTGGCCCTCATTATGGGCGGCGCGACATTCAACCTGTTCGGAAGCCTTCTGAGCGGGCTGGCCATGTTCGCCGCCCTCTTTTTCCTGGCGCGCTGCGCCACGAGCGTCGACATGCAGATGTTGCGCATTCTGCTGAATTCATCGCGCTTCAAGACCCAATACGATCCTGGCAAGCGCGAAAACGTAGGGCTTCGAATCTCGGGGAGACTGTCGTGATTCGTGTCGGTCAAATCGCCAAGGAGTACCACGAAGCGGGAGCCATGAGTTCGCTTATTGGTTTGTTCGGGTTCGTTGACGAGCACACGTTTCTCACCAAGAGCGGCGACTTGGGCGTAGTGTTCCGCGTGCCAGGCGTCGACGCGGAATGTCTCGATCATGCCGAACGTGATCACATCGCCCGCCGGTTTGAGGGCGCCATGCGGTCGCTCGATGAACGCTTCCGCCTCTATCAATACATGCTCAAACACGACCATGCTTCGATCCCCCATCGCCACTACGAGAACCCCGTTGTCGAACAGGCGATCTCTAATCGCATTGCGTTTCTCAATACCAAGAGCGACGACCTATATACGCTCGACATCTTCTTCGTCCTGATGTACGAAGGCTGGCAGCGCGCTGGCGCGTCCCAAAGCAAGCTCCGCGCCCTAGTGAATCGTCCCCAGTCCGCGATCCGGGAGATGCTGTCGGGCGGCAAGGTTCTCACCATCGTGGGGGAAGACTTGGCGCGGGCGCGCGAGTTACTCGGCAACAAAGCCGCAAGCTTCGCCGTTCAATTGCAGGATACGCTCGGTCTCGAACGCCTGGACAAGGCTGCCGCGTTTGCATTCTTTCGTCGCCTGCTCAATGTTACGCCATACAAGCGCCACACCAAGCTCAAGTATGACTTCCATCTCGACTATTTCGCCTGCGATTCGATACTCGAATGCTATCGGGACCACCTGCGCCTGGACGGCTACTTTGTCCAGGTCCTGACCCTGAAGGAACCACCAGCCCAGACCTTTGCTTACCTCCTCCGTGCATTGGAGGAAATTCCATCGAACTACGTGATCGCCAATGAATGGAAGCGAGAGTCGAATCTGGCTGCCCGCAAGGAGATCAATTCCAAACGCCGGCATTTCCATAACTCCAAGGCATCGCTCACCAACTACTTCGGCGACCGCCCACTCAATCCGCAGGAGATGTTGATTGACGACGCCGCGGCGGGGCTAGTGGCCGACCTTGGCGGCTGCCTCCGAGAAATCGAAATCGCCGGCAACCACTTCGGCAAGTTTTCGCTCTCGATCGTTCTCTATGATCGCGACCACACCAGGCTGCGCCGTGCCGTGGCCGAGTGCTTCAAGGTTTTCAGTACACACGACGCCGAACTGATCGAGGAACGCTACAACCTGCTGAACGCGTTTCTCGCCGTTATCCCCGGTAACCGCGCCTTCAACCTGCGGCGGATGTGGCTGCTCAACACCAATTACGCCGACCTCTCGTTCCTGTTCTCTCTGCACACCGGCGAAACGCACAATGCGCACTTGGACAAGGAGTATCTTGCGGTGCTCGAAACCAACTCATCGACGCCGTACTTTCTGAATCTGCATTACCAGGACATCGCCCACACCTTAATTCTGGGCGCCACCGGGTCAGGCAAAAGCTTCTTCCTGAACTTCCTGATCACGAACCTTCAGAAGTACCAGCCGCTGACTTACATTTTCGATCTGGGCGGATCGTACGAGTCGCTCACCAAACTCTTCGATGGCAGCTATCTTCGCGTGGGCATCGAGCACCGTTCCTTCACGATCAATCCATTCTGCTTGCCGCCCACGAATGAAAACCTGCATTTCTTGTTTTCTTTCGTCAAAGTGCTGATCGAGTCGGGCGGCTACGCAATGACCTCGAACGAGGACCGCGACCTGTTTGAACAGATCGGCAACCTGTACGAAGTCGATCCCGATCAGCGGCGGCTCTTCACACTCGCGAATATCCTGAGCCGGCATCTCGCCGAGCACCTCTACAGGTGGGTGGAAGGCGGACAGTATGGCGCGATCTTCGACAACATCGAGGACAACCTGACCTTCGCGCCGTTCCAAACCTTCGATTTCGAGAGGATGGATAAATATCCACAGGTGCTGGAGCCGCTGCTGTTCTATATCCTGCACCGCGCCAACGCTTCGATCTACGATCCAGCGCTTGAAACCCGATTCAAGGCATTCGTGATGGACGAAGCCTGGCGGTTTCTGAAGAACGACACGATTCGCCGGTACATCATCGAGGCGGTCAAAACCTGGCGAAAACGCAACGCCGCCATGATCCTCGCCACTCAGTCGAGCGACGATCTGGAGCGCTCCGAGATGCTCAGCGTCATTGTCGAAAGCTGCGCAACCAAGATGTTCCTGGCCAATTCCGGCATGGACCGTGACGCATACCGGGAAACCTTTCATCTGAACGAGACCGAGGCCGCTCTGATCGCCTCACTCGTTCCCAAGCAGCAGATTCTCATCAAGCGGCCAGACTTCAGCAAGGTGGTCAACCTCAACGTGGACCCCATCGGCTACTGGCTGTACACCTCCAACCCCTATGACAACCAGCGACGCCGCGAAGCTTTCGACCAGTACGGTTTCGCGCGCGGCCTGGAAGAGCTTGCAAGGAGCAATGCATGAACAGACTGATTCGTATCTTTATTTGGACATCTTTAGGTTTTGCGCTGTACGCGGCGCCGACACCCTCGAGTCCGCCTCCGCAGACCGCCAAGGTGGTTTCCTACGGGGAGAGAGACGTGATCGCGGTGAAAGCGAAGGTTCGCTTCACCACCCTCATTGTCCTGCCCAAGCAGGAACAGATTCTCGACTTCACGTGCGGCGACAAAGAGTTCTGGATCGTTAACGGCAGCCAGAACTTCGCCTACGTGAAGCCCGCCAAGGCGGGGTCCCGCACCAACCTCAATCTGATCACCGCCAGCGGCAACGTATATTCCTTCGTTCTTTCTGAAGTCAGCAACGAAACTGACTCCGAGCCTGACCTCAAAATCTTCGTCGAGCTGAAGGATGAATCCATGCTCTCGGCGGCCAACGGACAGCCGCGATTCGTTGCCGCACAGCAGGTGGAGGACTATCGCCAGCAGGTAGAGATTGCAAAAGCCGAAGCCCGCGACGCCAAAGAAGCCGCCCGGTCCGCTATCGAACGCGAAGCCGGACAGTTCCGCGCCGAGTATCCAGTAAGTCTCAAGTTTCCTTACCGCGTTGAAACCGCGAAGCGGCCATTCAATGTGACAGCCATCTTCAACGATGGCAAGTTCACTTACATTCAGGCGCACCCCGACGAACCGCCCGCGCTTTATGAACTGAAGGATGGAAAACCAGACCTGGTTCAGTTCGACTTCCACAACGGAACCTATGTCGTCGCCAAGGTGCTCGATAGCGGGTACCTCGCGATCGGAAAACAGAAGCTTTCTTTCGTTCGGCTGGAATCGGCCGACAAGTGAGGTAATCAGCATGTCAGATCCAAGTTCAAATCCGCAAAGCACGTCACCCGAGGCACCCAGGCGCAGTCAGACAGCGAAGCCGTCCGGCATTCTGCCCAAGAATACCCAAGCGTGGGTCATCGCAGGACTCGCGGCGGTGATGGTGGCGGCGATTGCTCTCTCGGGTAATGGCTCCAAAAGCAAGCAGTCCGCGCAGTCGCCGCGGCCGTCGGCCGTGATCGATCCCAACGTCTCGCGGATTGCCGAATACCGCAACCAGTTGGATGAGGAGACCCGGAAGCTCGCCGCCGAACAGGCCGCGTTGAATCAGGCCAAACAGGCTGCGGCCGGTTCCGATCCGCGCGTTGCCGCCGCAATCGAGCCGAGTGGCCCACCCAATCCTTACACCGTGCGGCAGCCACCACCGCTCGATGATCGTCAGGCCGCCAAGAAGCAACTTGAAGCCGAACGGGAGCGCAAAGACTATGACTCGCTGTTCGCTTCTAACGTTGCACTCACGTTTCGCAAAGATTCTCAGGATAACGACACTGCGCCGGCATCACCGGCTCCAGTAACGGCACCTTATCCATATCTATATCCAGTTCCGCCACAAGCTCCGGCGACTCATGCCGGGGGAACCCAGGGAGTAGCGCCCGCCGCCGGATCTCTTCCAAATCCAGCCCCGGCGCGCACTCCCCAGGCGGAGACGCGAGCGGGCGCAACCGAAGACCAGCGCTCCCATCCGAGACCTGATCCCAAACTGACGCTCGCTGACGGTAAAACCTACCGTCTCCTCGAAGGAACGCTACTAGAAACCGTCCTGACCAACCGGCTCACAGGATCGCTCGCCGGGCCGGTGAATACGATGCTCACCACCGATGTTTATTCCCACAACCGCGAACACCTTCTGATTCCGCAAGGCAGCCGCATTTTGGGCGAAGTCAAACCGGTGGCCAACTTCGGCCAGCAGCGGCTAGCCGTCGTGTTTCATCGCATTATCATGCCGGACGGCTATTCCGTCTCGCTCGACCAGTTCCAGGGCTTGAACCAAATCGGGGCGACAGGGCTCCGGGATCAGGTCAATCACCATTACCTCGAAATCTTCGGAGCGTCGATTGCGATCGGAGCGGTCGCCGGACTCTCCCAGGCCGGCACCCAATACAGGTTCACCGAGTCCGCGACCGACGAGTACCGGCAAGGGTTCGCCGCGAGTCTGTCCCAGAGCGCTCTGCGAATCCTCGACCGGTTTCTGAATATTTTGCCCACGTTCACCATCCGCGAGGGACATCGCATCAAGATCTATCTCGCAAGCGACTTGAGCCTGCCTGCCTACGACCGGCACCAGATTCCCAATGACTTTTGAAGGAGGTTTTAAGAAATGAAGTTCCTGAAGTTCCTATTTACCGCGCGAATGAGTTTCGTCTTCTTTGCGCTCCTGGCTTTCGCCGTCACCATGTTGGTTCTCGCCTGGGGTCACCGTAACGAGGCGCGGATTGTCATCGAGCATCCGACGGCCATGCAAGCACGTTAACAGACCCAGCTTTCAGAAGGAGACTACCATGAAAAAACCAACTATCGCCGCTGTCCTTTGCTTTTGCCTCGCGTTCGGCGCCACCGTCGCGCGCGCCCAGTTCGGGTTGGGAATCACCGTCTTTGACCCTTCCGTTTACGCGGAAGCGGTCGCCGAGGTGTCCCATCTCATTCAGCAATACAACCAGCTCGTCCAGACCTATCAGATGATTACGAACCAGTACAACCAGATGGTCTGGATGGCGAAAACTCTGCCAGGCAACCTGGCGAATTTCCGCGCCATCCGGACCCCCTGGTTCCTGTCATCGGCTACCAACACCTACGGATTGACCGGTGGATGGATCGCTGCGATCAATAGCGGCTCGAACGTGCTGGGCGGCTACCAGAGCGCGACCGATCCACTCCAGGCTTACGGCGCCGCATTAGGCAACGTCCCCGCCGATCAGTTGAGCCGCCTCGAGAGGCACTACGGGACCGTCGAGCTCGCCGACGGCGCAACCCAGGACGGAATGGAGACGATTGGCACACTGCGTTTCAACGCTCCCCAGGTCGAAGCCGCGATCCAAAACCTCGAAGATGTATCGCTTGATTCCGATCCCGAATACAACACCGAAATCGGTGTCCTCAACAAGGTCAATGCGGCCGATGTAATCGCGCTCCGCAACGGCCAAGACACCAACAAACTGCTGACTGCCCTGGCGGAGCAACAGCTCATCGAGGCCAAGCGGCAGAGAGATTCCGAGGCCGACGCCGTTAACAACCACATCGTCTTCATGGCCAATGAGCAGAACTTGCTTTCGAGCCAAAAGGCCGGCGCGAGCGACGCCATGCTGAACTTCCAGATGCCGTAGACGCGCCCAAAACAGAGCCAAGAGGTCACCTATGCCGAGTTCAATGAACGATCTGTTTCAGTTCCTGAGCGACTTGCTCACTACGCATTCCGGCACTTTTCAGGCGCTCGGGCTGAATCTGTTTCGCGGTTTCGCGCTGATCCTGATCGTCTGGTTCGGCGCAAAATCCGCGCTCTCGTCCGCCAGCGGCGGCCCCGGCTTCCGTTTTGACCACTTCGCCCAACTACTGCTGACCATTGCCTTCGGCTTTGCCATGATCACCTACTACGCGCAGCCTATTCCCGGTTTTGGCGTGAGCTTCCACAGCTTAATCACCAATGAGGGTCTGGGGCTCGCAAACCAGCTCAACAACGGAATGGTCAGTGACATCTTCTCCAGACTAGACGGCATCTACTTCTCGCTGGAAGTGCCGGTGATCGCCTTCGATATCATCGCGATCCTACACTTCATTCTGATCGTTGCCATGATCATCGTTCTCGAAGCAGCGGTGTTCTTTGTGATTTCCTTCGGTTACATCGCCGCCGCAATCGCCGTGCTTCTGGGACCGGTTTTCATCCCCTTTTTCATCGTCCCGAAGATGGAATGGCTGTTCTGGGGATGGCTGAAGGCATTCCTCCAGTACTCCTTCTATCCGGTTGTCGCTAATGCTTATCTCTACGTCTTCGGTAGCATGCTCGCCCATCTGGTCGACTCGCACCCGCCACCCTATGATGGACCCACCATCGCACTACTGTTTGCCCCGTTGCTATTCTTGCTGATCGCATTCTTGTACGGCGTGGTGAAGATCCCCTCGCTCGTCAGCTCGCTCTTCAGCGGCAGCGCTGGCGAGGCCGTCATACCCAAGATTTTGTAGCCCAAGATTCTGTCGCGAGCTAACGGAGTTTCCAATGTCTGAAGTCACCAATTTGTTGCCGCCGCCCGATGCGGATCTGGCTTCCGCGCGCCGCCAGTTCGTGGAGTTGTATGGAACGCCGCTGATTGCCGCGAGCTATCTGCGGATTGCTCTGGCGTGCGTATCCCTAGTATGCCTCGGCCTGCTGGTCTTGAACGTCAAAACCTTTCAGGCGTTTCACAACTTCAAGCCGCTTGTCATTCGCATCAACGATGTCGGGCGCGCCGAGGCCGTGGCCTACGACTCGCTCACCTACCAGCCGCGCGACGCCGAAGTCCGTTATTTCCTGATCGAATTCGTCACCAAACATTACAGCCGGATGCGCGCCACCGTGCGCGAAAACTTCGCTCGGTCGCTCTATTTCCTGGACGGGCGCCTGGCCGACGCCACAATTGAGGCGAACAAGAAAAACCGCACGTTAGAAACATTCCTGACCGGAGACGGACCGCAGATCGAAGTTGTGGTCAAGAACGTCTCGATCGAGGACATGCGCACACCCCCGTACAAGGCGACGGTCGATTTCGAGCGCGTTTACTACAACTACGGCGACGGCGCGGAGCTAAAGCGCGAAAACTATACCGCGCACTTCGTTTTCGTGGTCAAGGATCGGGTGCCGAACGCCATGATTCCAATCAATCCGCTCGGGCTGACGATCACGTACTTTCGCGAGGATCAGGCTTTTCAATAGGAGCGTTCATGGTCACCAATGTCTTTTTCGCCACCACGATCCTTTTCATGGCAATCGGCTTTTTCTTGCTTGACCAGTGCCGGTTTCTGATCCCGTACCGGTCATTGCTCATGGAGAAATACGGCACTCTGATCCTGTTGTTTGCTGCTGTTCTCTTTATCAATATTTATGCCCTGCTCTACTTCGGCGTTCGTAAGCTCCTGCTCAAGGAAACGGGCCGTAAACTCGCGCACGTCGAAAAGCAGCTCCGCACCGGCCAAACCATCTCCGAGGAACTGACCGAGCGTCTCAAGGAGCATTCTTTATGAGCCGCGGGTACGATTTTGAGGAGCGCGACAACGACCGCGACCAGGAACTGAAGCAAGCTCCGCCGGATCGGTCGTCAGTGGCACAGGGTCGTGGTGGCGGCAGCTCTGATGCTCCCGCGAAGGATCGTCCCCAGAGCCGGCGCGATCGGCTTCCAGAACGTTTTCCAGACGCCCGGACGAATGGCCGCGTTGAGGTTCGAGTGCTGGGACGGCGCTATGACCTCACGGCCCGCGAGCGCGACACATTGCGTGAGATCGGCCGATTCCGAACAATCGCGACCGACGATTTGCTGAAGCACCGCTACGGCGGGAAGACCGCTGCGCTGCGCAAGGAAGTGGTTCGCCTGCAACAGCAGGGATTGCTTCAAAGACGGTCCATTTCCGTCGGCAAAAACCGCGACACGTTAGTGATTGTCGCCCTGACCCGCGAAGGCGCGAACGTGGTCCGGCAGGACGACAAACTGCCCGAGCGCCAGGCCATCTATTCCGGATTTGTGAAACCCGCCGAGGTCCCGCACGACGCCGCGATCTATCAGATGTACCAAGCCGAGGCGGCGCAGGTCGAAGGACGCGGCGGCAAGATTCGGCGAATCGTCCTCGACTATGAGCTCAAAAGGGATGTCTACTCAAAGCTCGCCAGGCAACAGGATTCTGGCGCTCTGGAATATGCGCGCCGCCGGCAGGAAATCGCCGACGAGCAGGGCCTTCCGATCGTGGACGGCAGGATCGCTCTGCCCGATCTTCGGATCGAATATGAGACTCCCGAAGGCGACCTCGACCGAGTGGATCTGGAGCTCGCGACCGAGCATTACCATCGCGGACATCTGGCCACCAAAGCGCGCGCTGGATTCAAAATGTATGGTTTCGTATCTACCTCGCGCGGGCGGCGAGCGCAATGGGAAGGGCGCGAATTGACAGCCACGGTTCTCTCACTCTAGGAGCTTGAACATGACAATGGAACAACGGATTCGGGCGGTCGAAAGCTTTGGATATACCGAGGCGGAAGCGCGGTTTCTCTGCCTCGTCGCCCTGCACGGCGGTTACTTCGTTCGCCGCCAATTTCTCTACTCAGCGGGCTGCGAGCTTGGCAAGCGCGCTCAGGATTTCATCGACAAACTCACCGCGCGGAAGCACGCCCGCCGCGAGGTCTATCGGGAAGACCGGCATCTATTCCGGCTTCACTACAAACCCATTTACGCTGCCATCGGCGAGGAAGATAATCGCAATCGCCGGGAACATCAGCCCGCCACGATCCGGCTCCGTTTGATGGGACTCGATTTCGTGTTGGAGCATCCCGAGCACCAGTTTCTCGCCACCCAGCAAGACAAGCTTCGATACTTCTTCGAGAGCCGGAAAATCGAGGCAGAGCTACTGCCGTCCCGCGCCTACTCGGTGAACGATTCATTTGTCGTCCGTCATTTCGTGGACGGTTTCCCGATGTTCCAAAGTACTGGCGACCCCTCGGCCATCTCGTTTACCTACGCCGATGATGGGCAGCTCACCACAGCAGCCTTTCGCTCGTATTTTGGGCAATATCATCGCCTGTTTCAGGCGTTGGGGCCGATGGGCCTAGTCTTCCTGACTCGTAGTCCTGATCGATTTGAACGCGCACAGAAAGTATTGGAGCGGTTCCGCGATCGGCTTGCAGAAGGTGCCAAACCGTCCATCGATATCGACCGGCTTCTCGCGCATTTTCCGCATCGCCTTCTTGCGGAGCGCCGCGAAACCCGGCAGCTTAACAAAGCTCAGATGGACCAGCTCGGAACGGATCTCGATACCTTCGACGCTCCTGAGTTTCGCCGGCTCTTCGAGTTGTGGAAACACGATGGCGAAGACGCCGTTCGGGGAGAATTGATCCTAGACAGCGATCTGCAACAGCCCCTCAACATCAATTTCACAGCCAGCATTTTGGAGCATGACTATGACCTCTTCGGTACTCTTCAGGCAGCATCGTAGCAGCCATTCCAACGGCCTCATATCCGGTCAGTTCCGTCGCAAATACGATGACTGTGCTGGAGGACCAACCCAGTCACCAACGCAGTCGGCGAGCGCAGTCACCGAGGGTCTCCGGAAAATCTCAATTAAATCAACGACTTCAATCGGTGGCTCCGGCCCAGAATTCGGGCCGTCGCGTCGGGGCAGGTGCGGGAGCGACCCTGGTATTCGTGGCTCAAAGCCGCCACGATCCCTCCCTCGCTCGCCTTGGCTCGTTCGCGGGTCGCTCCCGCACCTGCCCCTCTGAGTTTTTATTGTTGAATCGCCATGCGATTCGCGGGCAAGCAAACCTCATCTCCAAGGAGTAGACATCATGGCAGCCGTCATTCCCAAACAACCGAAAAAGGAACGCGAGCAGATCACCATCAAACTCGATCGCGACGTTCTGCAGAATCTTGAACATTACTGCCGGTATCTCGAGTCCAGTCGCGATTACGTCATCAACCAGTGCCTGGTCTTTATCTTTCGCAAGGATCGGCAATTTGCCGAATGGTTGGCTGGCCAAGGACTCGCCGTTTGCGAACCATCCAACGGCACGGCCGCGGAGCACGCTGTTGCCAAGCCTGTCGATCGGAAGACAAAGACATCGCCCGCTCAGGGGCGCCTCCCAATCGCAGAGCGAGGGCAACAATGATCCGCGCCATCGTAGACGGCCGCCTGTATCTCAGTTTGATTCTGACCCTGGGCATTGGCATCGCTCTCAACCAGCGGATTCCGTTTGCCGAAGACAATGCCGTACTTCAGTTGATTCTCACCGAGAAGCCCGTAGTGTTTCTCGCGATCAAGTATGCGTACCAGACCATGCTTTTCTCCACCCCGTTTATTGGCTGCTCGATCCTATTTTCTCTCCTTTATATATTCTTCGTTCGACCTAGCGAGATCGCGGCGCTCAGCCCGCTGCCGCCATACCCTCCCATCACCGAACGCGACCGGCTCTTCCTCATCATTGGCGAGCTTCATCATCCCAAGCGCCCGGAGCCCACCGAACAACCACGGTGGCTCACGATTCCTGACCGGGGACTCTACACCGGTATCGCCATCTTCGGCGCCATTGGATCCGGCAAGACGAGTTGCTGTATCCATCCCTTCGCCGAGCAGATCCTCGCCTACAATGCCCGCGATAAGGAAAAGCGCCCCGCTGGCCTGGTGCTCGAGGTGAAAGGCGACTTCTGTTATAAGGTGCGGAAGATCCTAAAAACTTACGGAAGGGAAGACGATTACTTCGAAGTCAGCCTAGATTGTCCCTACCGCTACAATCCTCTGCACAATGACATGGAGGCATATGCGCTCGCCTACGGCATTGCCAGCCTCCTGAACAACCTGTTCGGGCGGGGCAAGGAACCGTTCTGGCAACAGGCTTATACCAACCTGGTGAAGTTCATCATCCTGTTGCACAAGGTCAATTACGATTACGTGACTTTGTTCGATGTGTACGAATGCGCCATTAACCCCGAAAAGTTGGAATTCAAAATCAAGGAAGGCGAGCGGCTTTTCCAGACGGAAGAATACATCCTGGTTTCCGATGCGGAATACATCGTACGCCGGGACCTTCTGAAGTTTGGCTTTGACCGGGAGGCCTCGACCGGCGAAATGAAAGTTGCCATCTCCGCCGAATTGCTCCGCTACCTTGATCAGAATCACATTCCGTATTCGATTGTCAGCGAGACCGGCGGCGACCGCTCAGTAGCCACGCCGGAACTGTCCCGCAAACGCGCGCAGTTGGAAGCTGTGAAGCGTTGGTTCTATCACGACTGGCGGCGCATCGAACCCAAACTGCGCACTTCCATTGTCGAAGGCATCTCCGTGTTCCTATCGTTGTTCGATGACAATCCATCGGTGAAGGCAACTTTCTGCCCGCCCAAGGAATGCTACAACCCCGAGCTCAATCAGGACGGCCGCTACGGCATTCCCATCCCGTCGTTCACAGAGCTTTTGGAACAGGGCAAAGTGTGCGCCTTGAACTTCCCCGTTGCCATGAACCCTGGCCTCGCACGCACTATCGGAACCCTCATGAAACAAGACTTCCAACGCGCCGTTCTAAACCGCATTCCGCGCATGGAAATAGAACCCGAGCGCCACTGGCGGGAAATCCTCTTTCTTTGCGATGAATATCAAAGCTTCGCCACAGTGGGGGAGAGCGATCCGACCGGCGACGAGAAGTTCTTTGCGCTGTCGCGGCAAGCCAAGTGCATTCCGATAGTCGCAACCCAGTCGATCAGCTCCCTGCGTTCAACCTTGCCGGGCGAGTCCTGGCGCACGTTGATGCAGACCTTCCGTACCAAGATTTTCCTGGCTTTGAGCGATGACTTCAGCGCGCGAACAGCATCGGAGTTTTGCGGCAAGGAAGAGACGCTAAAACTCAGCTACAGCCTTTCGGAAAACGATCAGGACGCCCGCGTGAGCGTGCTCACTGGGAGATCGACGGCTCATAAGGCCACCATCAGCACTTCGAAGTCTTACAACCTGCAGCGCGACTGGGTATTCGAGCCGAAGATCTTTTCCGAGTTGAAAAACGCCCAATCCATTGTGCTGGCCTACGATGGCGTCAACCCGAAGCCGGCATCGTATTGCTATCTCAAACCGTATTACCTCGATCCCGATAAATCCTATTTCAGGCAGCTCGCGGACGGAGATTTATGAGTTTTGATGTGATTCTGCCGTTTCTGCGGCCCATCGAGGGGCTGATCAAAGATCCCGAGGTATCCGAGATCATGGTCAACGGGCCGGCCCGTGTGTTTATCGAGCGAAACGGGCGTCTGGAAGAAGTGCCCGGCGTGACGATCCCGGAAAAATCTCTTCGGGTGGCCGTGCGCAACATCGCGCGGGCGCTCGGCGATGAAGTCAGCGAAGAGAAGCCGTTACTCGATTCCCGGCTTCCCGATGGGTCCCGCGTGGCGGCGGTCATCCCACCATGTTCCGTTGGCGGAACGACTTTAACGATCCGCAAGTTTCATTCGCGCTTCTTTAGTGGCGAGGAGCTGGTTCGCTCGGGGATGCTCTCGCAAACGCTTCTGGATCGTTTTCGCGATGCCGTGGCCGAGCGCCAGAACATCCTCATCAGCGGCGGAACGAGCAGTGGCAAGACCACGCTTTTGACAGCGCTAGCTGCATTCATCTCCGATGATGACCGAGTCGTCCTGATCGAGGACACTTCCGAAGTCCAGATGGCCAAACCGAACCTGGTGCGATTCGAGGCGCGGCGCGAGCAGTCCGATCTGCCGGCTGTGACGATTCGCGACCTGCTTCGGGCCACACTCCGGCACCGGCCAGATCGCATCATCCTGGGTGAGGTTCGGGGCGGCGAAGCGTTCGATCTTTTGCAAGCCTTGAACACCGGCCATTCGGGCACGATTTCCACGATCCACGCCAACTCCGCTCAGCAGGCCCTCTCGCGATTCACAAGCTGCATTTTGCAGTCCGGCATCGAGCTACCTTATCAGGCCATCCGCGCCAACATTGGCGATGCCGTTCATCTGCTGATTCACCTGGAACGGCGCAGCGGGAAACGCGTGGTGGCTGAGGCTCTACGGCTGGAGCGATTTGACCCACAGTCCGACCGTTACGTTACCGAGGCCATGACGTTTCGCGATTGAGAACTGAGAATGCAGAAAGACGTCGGCTCCAAGTTCATCCACGACAATTTCGAACCCCAGGATCGCCTGGCAGTCGTGTTGATCGACCGCAGGTCCGCCGCCGTGACACAGCGCATTGCGTCGGCCCGGCAGATCGCCTCGCCGCAATTTCAGGCCTGGCTCAAGAACGAGAATCGCGCCGCCCGCGATGTGTTTATCTCCATGAACGCCCTAAATGCGCAAGCGCGCGGCAGAACTCGTGGCGACGTGGCTGCGATCCGGCATCTGTACCTCGATTTCGACGATAACGGAACGCAAGCGGTCGAGCACCTCCGGGCGCGGGAGGACATGCCTGATCCGAACTATCTTGTCAACACTTCGCCCGACCATTGGCAAGTTTCCTGGAAGGTCCAAGGCTTCGGCAAAGAACAAGCCGAAGAAATGATGCGCGCGATGGTTCGTGAATTCGGTGCCGATCCGGCGGCCACCGACTGCTCCCGAGTCATGAGGATGCCCGGATTCGCAAATCACAAACGATCCGGGCATATGGTCCGAATGGAGCAACTTGCGACCGGCACCTATACTCCCGATCACTTCCCACGCTTCGAACACGAAGACCGCCGGACTGCGCCGGAGGGTAGCTTCGGATCGACCGGCGGCCCTCGGCCCGCTCGTGGGCGCCTTTCGCAATCCGAGTTCGACTGGGCGTACGCCAAGCGAGCCCTGGCGCGTGGCGAATCCCCTGAGAACGTCGCTGTTTCCATTGCCGAATACCGGCGCGGCGAGAAGGCCGATCCTGACTACTACGCTCGGCTCACCGTGCGCAAAGCCGTTGCGGACCTTGCGAGCGATCGAGTGCCGTCGGAGTCGGCTGGACCTGAGCGCTAAGCGGGATGTTCAGGTTCGCCGCAACGCAAACTACTGCTCACCAGGGAAACGAATTCCTCAAGATACTCCCACCGGTGCTCCGGCAGGTAAACGGGACCAGTCTCCGCCACTAGCTCTGGCTCGTCGAAGGGACGGAGCACGATCCCCTCGGGATTCAACTGCAGCTCCGAGGTCTTAACAAACGCCACGCCGAATCCTTCCCTCACCAGACCGAAGGCCTCAGCCACCGATTGCCCCTCTCTGTTGATTTGAGGCACGTATCCTGCTTGCTGAAACAGACGAATGAAGTGTGCTGAGCCAATGGAGTCTTGCGCCCCAAACATCCAGATCACAGGGTCACGGGCGAGCTGAGCAGCCCGGACGACGCGGCTCTGTGCCAGGCGGTGATCTGCTGGGAGCGCGACAAACAGCTTCTCGCGCAGAATGCATGCGTTCGTAAGATCGCTATCCACCGGTAGGATTCCGATGGCCGCGTGGCTTTGGCCATTCAACACCCGTTCCGTGAGCCGTTGGGACGCAATGCTCTGTGAGCTTTCGGCTGGCGTGCGTAAGTCAGAAGCAGTAGCCTCGTGCCACCCAATAATGCCAGTCGGCGATAGCTTCGGCGGTCGAGTCGTCCGGATCAACAGCCGCCAGTTGTGACAAAGGAACGGCCATGGTGCGGTCTTGCCAGTGGATCACCACGAGCATGTCAGCGGAGCAGGCGTCTTCCGGGGCCATACGGAGGACTTCGACGCTTTCTCCTTTCCTGAGAGGCGAGACTATCTTGACAGCGATGCACGTGGCCTGAAAAGGGAATCGGATGTTGTCGTCGAGGTAGCAATGCCATCCCATGACCTGCTCTTCCGGCCCATTGGCATCGGCGATGACTTCGTTATGGATGCGGTCCTCTCGATCAAGGTCTCTGTTAGGTCGCTTCATGACTTTACTCCCAGGATTCGCCGCACCGAAGTGCGGCCGACCTGAAGACGGCGCGCGATCTCGGATTTGCTAACGCCCGCGCGGTGTAGTTCCCGGATTTCAGCAGTGTGTAGGGCTGCGGTGGCAGGCCGACCCAACCTTTGGCCGTTCTGCCGGGCGTGGGCCAGGCCAGCCCGCGTTCGTTCCCGCAGAATCTCCCTTTCGAACTCAGCGAATATAGCCAGCAGGCCAGCCATCGCTCGCCCGGCTGGCGTGGTCAGGTCCAGCGCCTCGGTCAGCGACACGAAGCCCACGCCGAGATGTTCCAGTTCCTGGAGTGTCGCCAGCAGATCCGTTACCGACCGGCCCCAGCGGTCCAACCGCCACACCAGCACGACATCGATGTCACGGCGCCGGGCGGCCTCCAGCAGTTTCTCGCGAGCTTCTCGCTTGGCCGCTCCGGAACCGACCTCGCGGATTTGCTGGGCGATCGTCCAGCCGCGACGAGCGGCATACTCCCGCATGGCGCGACTCTGCATGGACAGCGTCTGCTGATCGTTGGTAGAAACGCGGGCGTACAGACCGGCGCGCAACATTTTCGCCGGTCTTCGTGACTGGCCAAAAACGTTATCGGATTTCGCCCTTGGGAAGGCCCGTTTGGCGGCCATTTCAAAATGTCACCCAACCATGGCCGCAGACGATCCTTTTCGGCCAGAGCAGATCCATCATATTACGCGGCTGTGGGCGTCGCCAGCCGCACCAACGTCTCGCGGTAATTCCAAGGCATCCATTCCGAAGGCTTCTGTTTCAACTCCTCGGCATGCCTCTGCAACTCCGTGAGGTAGTCGAACGGATTGGCTCCGTTCAGCTCGCAGGTGTGGATCAGACTCATGAACAGATCGCCGACTCCGGCGCCGTTCAGCGTCTTGTAGAAGAGTGCATTCTTGCGGTTCAAGATGGCTTTCTTCAAGGCACGTTCCACGATGTTGTTATCGATCGGCGCGCCAGCTTGCCTGAGGAACAGCGTCAGCTTCAGCCAGTGATTCAGTAAATAGGAGATCGCTTTGCCCAGCCCGGAGTTCGGTTCTGTCTTGTGCTCCGCCAACTGCGCCTCCATCCACTCATGCAGCCCTTTCATCAACGGCCCGCTGCGCTCCTGATGGAAGCGCAGCCGTTGTTCCGCCGACATTGCCCGCTCTCGCGCTTGTGCGTCGTGATGATAAACGTCGCGCAGCGTCTCCAACACATAACGGCATTCTTCCGGAAAGTTGTCCGCCACCTCCACAACCTGCCGCCTTCCATGCGCGAGGCAGTTCGCCTGCAGGGGCTCGACGCCTGCCACCTTCGGAGAGTTGCGTGATAACGCATCGCTCATCTGAATCGGCGCCGGCAGTTCGCGTGCTCGCTGCTTCAGCACCTCGGCGAGGTTCTCACCCGCATGTTTCCATCCTGTGAAGAACAGAGCGACGGTCCAGGCGCCCACCATCGATACAATGCCGCTGGTGAACGTCCCCGTCCGCTTGTCGCCCGGCTCGCGTGCCAGGCGCAGAATCCGCATGCCGGTATCGTCGTTGTGCATCACGCTGCCCTGCGCCGCCTGGCGGATCAACTCTACCAGCACCGGCCAAAGCAGTTTCGCGGCGGCAGCCATCAGATCCCACTGCGTCGTCGCCGGCAGTGGCATCCCCAGATGTTCCTGCAGTCCTTCCAACCGATTGAATGGCACTCCGGTACCGTACTTCAACAGGGCGATCATCGCCACGGCGGTCTCATCGTACTTGTCTGCTCCCGCGCTTTCCGGCTCCTCAGCGGTGAAGACCTCCCCGCAGGCATTGCATCGCAGTCGCTCCATCTGGAATACCGTTGCTTCCAATGGCGCGTGTCCCACAAACCTCACCAGCGTGGCTGGCTCTTTCAGGCAATACACTTTTCCCCGGCGACACTCTGGGCAAAGATCGCCGGAATGGAGCGTGGCGTGTGCGACGGCAACTTTATTAGCACCGGTAAACGCCGCGGCCCCCTTGCGCCCATGACCGGCCGGCGCCGATTCGCCGGCCTCCGGTTTGCCTGTTGCATCCGGCAGAACGGCGCTGGTTTTCTCCGTATTCCGTTTTCGCACCAGTCTCTCTGCCATGGCATGGAGCGCCGTTTTGAGCTTCTGGCCTTCGGATTCGCTTAGCGGGGCGCGCGTGCTGCGATCGATAATCTGGTCCAGTTCGTCCAGGTTCACGTCGATCCGTCGCTTCATCGTCATATCCGGGTGAGGTGTTCACGGAAACGAGGTGTCAAGGGCAGGCCGAGAATTTCCTTGATCGGGCGGTTGGGCTTATTGGTCTGATCGTTCTTGCCGCGCCCGGTGGTGTGGCCGAGCAGGCGCCAGTTCGCCGCGCGGTAACAGGTCCCGCGAAAACGGCCGGGATCGATGAAAGTTTCCGCGAAGTAAATCGGGTGGCTGTACATCCGGTCCCAATCGTCTGAGAGGACCGCGGCCATACGGCCGAGAAGGTGCGATGCCAGATGCGGAACGCGTACCCAGGGCAGAATCAGAAACCGCGTGTTATAGGCGATGAAGCGGATGTTGCGCCGCCGCGCTTCCGCGCTCCAGCCGATGTAGCGGTCCCGGCTGCCCAGATGACGCGGCGCGGAACTCCACGCCAGGCACGCGATAGGACGGCCTTGCGCCCAGGCCAGATATTTCAAGTGCTCCCCGACTGGTTGTTCGTACTTTAAGTAATGATGCTGCTCCATCAGACTGTTGAACAGTGGCTCGTCGCCCGTTCGCCGCACCTGTTGCAGTTCGATTGGTTGGAGTTCCTTGAGTGCACTGGCGATCGGCGTCGTGTCGATCAGCATCGGCGCGGGGTGGGCACGCCGGACGAAGGGGTTGAGCGTTTGGAACCGGATGGGCGGTAATTCGATCTCGCCGGCCCGGTGTAGCATGAGCAACAAGCCGCGGCAGACCATATCGCGTAACGCGCCATTGGCCTGTTTCCACTGCCATGCTTCGCAGAGCTTCTCTGAAAGTCTGCGCCGGCTTGCTCCTGGATTTTCGGCAATCAACTGGCGAATCGAAGCGACATCGTCGGCTGTAACTACCCGCCCTCGATATCTCCACTCCGATGCCATCTGCCGTCAGTGTGGCAGAGTCGAAAACGGAACGCAAGTGTTTTTTGCAATTTCTAGGAGTTCACCGGCCGCCACGCCGGCGGGGCTTCCGCATCGGGATTGCCGGCAGCGAGCAGGAGCTGAGCCTGATGCGCTCGCAGCGTCCGTGCCGCTTCCGTCCCGGTTGGCCACCATTTGAAACGTCCCTTGGACAAGCGCTTGGTGGCCAGCCAGAACCCCTGGCCATCGTACTGCAAGACTCGGATGGCCGTGCCACGCCGCGTCCGGAAGATAAATAGGTAACCGGAAAATGGATCCGCGTTCAGCTTTTCCCGGCACAGCTGGGCGATGGCGTCGATACCCTTTCTTCCATCGATCGCCTCGACCGCAACCAGAATTCGTATCTGGGCAGCGATCTGAATCATCCTTCCATTTCCCGCCAAGCGCGCAGCAAACTTACCCAATCGGGCGGCGCCGACGCCTTCCACTGGATGTGCATTTTGTGGCCACTGGGACATTCGAAATCGATCGCATACTCCGCCAACGGTACGGCATGTGGCGCGGTCAGTTCGACAAATGTCGGCTTGCTTGCCTTGCGTCGGAGCGCGGGAACTCCGCCGAGCCGCCTCTTCAGTCCCATGTAGTCCAGCCGCAATGGGTGCGCGACGGGATGTATGCCATGCTGTCGGGCTAACTCGACCGCAGCCTGCCACAGTGGCTCTGGCAGCTTCGTCCGATGCGGCTGGGTGCTGCGAAATTGATCCAACTGGCGCTGCAATTGTACGATCGCCTCAGGGATCGGTGGTGTGCTCTTCCGGTTCACGATCAGGCGCCTCCGGCGCCTGACTGAACTTAACAGGACGGCCTACACGGCGTCACGCACGCTTACCGGAAACTCACAATGCTCTGGAACCAGACCGGTACGTGGGCGTGAGCGCCCTCGACTAATCTGCTCACTTGTGCGATCAGGTGCATATCGACAAAAGGCGAATAGGCAATTTCTAACTGCCGAGGATCACCGCGCGCGATCGCTTGTGCGAACCGTTCACCCTGGCCCGCGGAAAGCAATGCCTTCCGAGCGTAGGGAAGGAAGCTCCTCCCCGCGTCGGACAGCTCGACCGTGCGGCCGCTCCGAATGAACAGCTTGAGCCCTAGCTTTGCTTCGAGCTTCTGGATATGCCGCGAAACGGCGGATTGGTCCATGTGCAGCCGCTGGGCCGCACGCGTGAAGTGGAGCTCCTCACCGACCGCCACGGCACACCAGTACTGGATCAGCTCTCCGGCGGGCAACCCACCGGCCTCGCCTGAGCTGCCTTGCGCGTAAGCGACTTTCGCTCGAAAATCCAAAGAACCATACTTTTCGATCCCTTTTCCCATATGAAGTTTGCCTAATCAAATCGATTGGAACTAGAGTTCCATTGGCGTCCTAGGAAATTCTAGGGCGTAAGGTGGATAGGACTGAAGTTAAAGCACGTTTATAACTATCATTTAGCATCTCTTAACGTTCAACTGCGATGACAATAAACGAACAGTCTGCCATCGGTACGGCAACGGTCGAATCCAAAGACCGCCATAAGACCCGATATATGCTGAAGCGTCCTCTGAATACTGAACTTGAGGCCGTTTTGCCGACAATAATAGCGCCTTGGCCGGCAAGCCCAGTACTTTGCATCCGACTTTCGGCCGGTTATCCCGGCAAGCTGGATGTCCTTCGAGACATCATCCTGGACATCGAAGAAGGCGAAATCGTCGGCCTGATTGGCGAGAGCGGCTCGGGCAAGAGCACGCTCGTTATGAGCATCCTGCGGCTCATAGACCGCAAGGGCGGGACCAGCCGAGGTGAAATGATCTTCCGCGGCCGCCACTTGGAGCGGTTAACTGAGCGGGAGATGCGCCAAATTCGCGGTAAGGAGATTGGGCTGGTAGCACAGAGTGCGCTCGCTTCGCTCAATCCGTCGCTCCGGATCGGAACTCAATTCGCCGAGGCGTGGAAAGCGCACCATCGTGCGCCCTACGGCCCTTGGAAGAAGAGAGTACTCGAGATCCTCAAGCGAGTGGGGCTTCCAGGCGATGAGAAATTCCTGCGTCTGTATCCGCGCCACTTAAGTGTCGGGCAAGCGCAGCGGGTTTTAATCGCCATAGCTGTGCTACACCGGCCCCGGTTGCTGATTGCCGACGAGCCCACCAGCGCGCTCGATGCCATTACACGGGCCGAAGTGATCGATCTGCTAAGAGAGCTCAACCGCGAAATAAACATGGCCGTATTGTTCATCTCGCACGATCTGCTGCTGGTTGCTTCGTTTTGCAAGCGTGTCGCCATTCTAGAGAAGGGGCAAATTGTCGAGACCGGGTTGGCTGCAAAGATTTTCTCGACTCCAGAGCACCCCTATACGCGAGCCTTATTGCAGGCCCTTCCTGTTGAATCGGCAGCCTTAATCTCAGAACGTTGACCAAGGACCAGCATAGACCGTTTACCACTTGTTTACCACCAGCGCCAATACGTTAATGACGTGACTTTAACAGTCAACTCGCTCGAATGTCGAGCTTGAGAAATTATCGAAAGGACAAGGTTCATCCGTTGAACGCTACAGAAGTAAGCCGCGAGCATCTCGAAGACTTATTAAGATCGAAGACCTTCCAGCGTTCCCCCAAGCTCTCCCAGTTACTCCGGCGTCTGGTGGAACCGGCTTTGGAAGGAGGGCCGCGTCCTATCAAGGAGCAAATCCTTGGAATCGAGGTCTTCGACCGCCCCACCGACTGGGACCCGCAAACCGATAGCATCGTCCGCGTCCATGTGAACCGGCTGCGACTTACCTTGCGATCCTACTACGCCGAGCAAAGCCCACCCCCAGAGGTGCGGTTCGAGATCCCGAAGGGCTCCTACATTGCGCGGTGCGTGCTGACTTCAGCCGAGCTGCCCGTTGCTTCACAACATTTGCTGCGACACACCACAATTGTCTCTGAGCGAGAGAAAGGTTCTACGCTTGTACCGACATCCGAACGTGCACAGCCAGCTCGCCTCCCTGATATACGGCTGCAACGCTTAACTTATGAACGCGGTGATTTAACAAATGCTGCCTTCTGCCCGGATGGCGAGTCCATCGTCTATAGCGCACGCTGGCGAGGTGGGCCGGTCAGCATGTATTCGCAGCGAATCGGGCAGAAACATAGCCGTCCCCTTGGCCTGCCACCCGGTAAACTGCGCGATGTCTCCGCTACCGGCCAGTTGCTGTTCACATTGGGCGAGGGTGCTACTGGCGTCCTTGCGCAGGCCGAGCTCGGCGGCGGACCGTACCGGCAAATCGTGGATGGCGTCTCTGACGCCGTCTGGCTGCCAGACAACAAAAGTATTGCCGCTGCCCGTTTCGAGGGTGGATCGATGCAAGTGGAACTGCCGCTCGGCAATCCCATTCATCGCATGGACAGCGATCAAACCGACATTCGTCTTAGCCTGGACGAGACCGGAGAGCGCCTGGCTTTTGTCGACACCTCGCTGGGACGCGTAGATTTTTGCATCGCCGAAGCCAGTGGAGCAGTCCAGCGAATTTCCAAGGGCTGGCGCGTCACCGGCGGTATCCTGTGGCTTTCGCCTCACCAGCTGATGCTGTCAGGCGCTCGTCGCGGTGCCGCTGCCGTTTACAACGTCGACCTGCACGGCGCAGAAGAATCCATGTATCCAACACCAAACGCATGGAATCTCTATGACCGCTCAGCGAGCGGCCGCGTTCTGGCTTCTAGCGTCGATAGCCGTCTCCATGTCGCCTTTCGCACATCATCAATGCACTCTGAAGAGCGTATGTCTTCGCTCGTGAATACGAGACTAGTCGGCCTGACGCCCGACTCCAAATACGCGGTGCTTATGGACCTGCTGAGCCGCGGAATGGAGGATCGAAACAGCCCCATCCTCCTGGTCGCTCTGCCCGATAGTGAACCTGTTCAGATCGCGGAAGGATACTATCCTCAACTTTCGCCAGATGGAAAATCTGTAATTTGCCTGGAACGTACGCAATCGGAGACTGTAATCGTAGTAACGCCAATTCCCTCTGGCCTGACACGCCGATACTCGCTCGATTCCGGCAGGAAATATCATTCTGCTGAATTTGGTGGCACGATGGACCGTTTCATTGTTCATTTGATCGATGACGATTGTGGCTTGCACAGCCATCTATTGGACATACCCTCGGGGAGATTGACGCCAGTCTCAGGCAATCGGTGCATCACCCAGGTTGCGCCCCATGCGGATTGGGGAGTGGTTCCCGGTGGATCGGAACTTCGTATAACAAACCTGGGGACCGGCGAGATGCGAAGCATTTGCAGTTTGCGCACGGGCTGGTCGCCGGTGCGATGGTCAACCAACGGGCAAGAACTCTTCGTGTTTGAGCCAGGCGACGATTTCGCCACCGGCAACGTCTCGCGAATCAATGTTCAAAGCGGTGACCAGAATCCGTGGCTCACGCTACACCCTTCAGACAACGTCGGCGCTTATCTCCTGAAGTGGTTGGACGTGACGCCCGATGGCAGATCCTATGCCTATACCTACCAACAAGACCTCTCCGACCTTTACATCCTGGACGGTCTGACTTGAGCCGTTCGTGCAGGTGCTTTCGAGACCGGCGCGTTCCGTAGGGTCGCCCTCTCTGCCGCAGTCATTTCTGCTTTTGCACGATACACTTGCTGGATTGACATTGCTTAACGGCGAATCCGGGGTCGAGCGTGCCCTGTAGAATTTCTACACGGTCTGACTCGTGCTTGGTCGTTCTGTCAGAGAGGGTAATGATAGTTTCGTCCGGTGCCCTCGCGACGACTGTCTGCGATTCCTAAATACTGGCCGACTACCGGCGGGTAATCTGCCCCAAGGAGGTTCGTTGCGCTGTTTCTGCTGTAGCCGACTGATGAACCCGAACGCCACCGAGGCAATCCACTATAAGCGTAGCGGCCCTGGCATCTTGATCGTGCAAGTAGTGTTCGGCTTCGTCAATAAAAGCCGGAGCGCAGCGCATGAAGAGCCGCTGGCAAGGAAAAGGGGCTCGGGGAGAGGACGGCACGTCCTGTTCCCGCATCAACACACCGCAACTCGGAGCACGATAAGCGCATCGGTCGAACCCTTCGAGAAGATTCTGAGGGAGATGTAGACAAACTACATGCTAGGGTGTAGAATCTCTACAAGGCCATGGCGAAACGTTACCAGAACCGTATCGAGTTGCTCCAAGGGACCCTGGACATGCTGATCCTGCAAACCCTCCGTTGGGGTCCGCAGCACGGCTACGGAATCACCGCCGCGATCCGCGCGGGATCGCAGGACGTTCTGCAAGTGGAGACGGGATCGCTCTACCCCGCGCTGCACCGGCTGGAGAAGCAAGGCTGGGTGAAATCGGAATGGAAGCAGACCGAAAACAACCAGCGGGCGAAGTTTTACAACCTTACAGCCGCGGGGCGCAAGCAGCTTGCGGCTGAGCAGAGCCGCTGGCATCAGATGACCGGCGCGATCGCGGGCCTGATGAATCGGGGCGAGGCATGAGCACCTGGAGCCGTCTCTTTCGCACACGCAAGATGGACACGGAACTCGACGAGGAGCTTCGCGTGCACCTCAGCATGGCACAGCGCGATCGGGTGGATCGCGGCGAATCGGAGGCCGACGCGGGCGTCAACGCTCGCCGCGAATTCGGCAATGCTCTCTTGGTAAAGGAAACCACCCGCGACATGTGGGGCTGGACAGCGCTCGAAAACGTCACTCGCGATCTGCGTCATGCCCTCCGCCAGTTGAAGAAGCACCCTGGCTTCACCGCCGTTGCCGTGGGAACGCTGGCGCTGGGAATCGGTTCGACCACAGCGATGTTCTCCGTAGTCAAAGGAGTGCTGCTGGAACCGCTGCAGTATCGCGATCCCTCGCGCCTGTTCCTAGCGTACGCGCGCTTTCCGCAGCTGAGCTGGCAGAAGGGTCCCGTGAACGCACGGCATTTTCACGAATGGCGCGCGCGCTGCCGGGCGTGCGAATCTGTCGCGCTGGTGGAGGGGGTGGCTTTTGGGCTCTCCGGGCGTGGGGAACCGCGTCGCCTGCCCGGATTGCGCGTGTCCGCGAACCTGTTCCGCACTTTGGGCGTTGCGCCCGCCTTGGGCCGCGACTTCCTTCCCGAAGAGGAACTACCCGGGCGCTCCGACGTCGCCCTGATCTCGGACTCCCTGTGGCGGGATCTGTTCGCGCGCGATCCCTCGGCCGTCGGGCAGACATTGAACCTGGATGGAGTCTCCGTGCGGATTGTGGGCGTCATGCCGGCGTCGCTCCACCTGCCGAAGGGAGCGGAGTGGGGAACGCTGTTCGGGATGACACTGGCGCCGGAGATCTTTCGTCCTCTGGGAACGGATGTTTCGCAAGCCCGCCCGCTGGGCGGCTTTGACTACATTTCCGTGGTTCGCCTGAAAAAGGGCGCGAGCGAACGGGAGGCGGAAGCGGAGATGTCGGCCCTATCGGGTGAGCTGGTGCGTCCGTTCAAAGTGGAAGTGGGCGCCGTACTGGCGCCCATGCACGACCAGGTCACGGGAGGAATCCGGCCCGCACTGCTGCTGCTCCTGGGCGCCGTCGGCGCGGTCCTTTTGATCGTGTGCGTCAACATCGGAAATCTCATGCTGGTCCGCACCTCGGCCCGCTACCGCGAAGCCGGCATCCGCATCGCCCTGGGAGCCGGACGGGCGGCGTTGTTCCGCCTGGTGCTGTGCGAGGCGCTGGTGCTCATTGTGCTGGGCGGGATCGCCGGAGTAGGCCTCGCGCAGTTGGGCGTGCGAGCCTTCGTTGCCGCTGCGCCCGTCGACCTTCCCCGCCTGGAGGAAGTCGGCATCGACTGGGGCGTGATCGCGTTCGCCGCCGCCAGCGCCGCGCTGGCCGGGTTGGTCTGCGGCTTGTTTCCGGCGTGGCGGCTGTCGCGAACTCCTCTTCTCGATTCGGTGAAGAGCGCCTCCACGCAATCCACCGAAGGCCGGTCCAAGCTTCGCCTGCGCGAGTGGATGGTCAGCGCTGAGGTCGCAATCAGCACCGTCCTGCTGATTGCCGGAGGGCTTCTGGGCTTGAGCTTCTACCGTCTCCTGCACGTCAACAAGGGATTTGAGACGGAGCACATCATCACGCAAGCATTCAGCCTAACTTCCACGAAGTATCGAGCAGACGATGTTCAATTTCATTTCTTGGACCGCGTGCTGCGCGAGGTCGCCGCAATTCCCGGCGTGGAGCATGCGGGCGTCACCAGCCAGCTTCCTCTGCGCGGGGAGTCATTCATCGACACGCTTCAGGACTTCGAGCAACGACCCGAGGACCAAAGGCGCCCCTACACCGCCAACTATCGATTCGCCAGCGCTGACTACTGGCGAGCGCTCGGCGTGCCCCTGCGGCAAGGGCGCTATCTCGAAGAGCGCGATTACGATCGAAATGTTGTCGTGGTCAGCGAGAAAGTGGTGGCCCTGCTGTGGCCCGGAGAGAATCCCTTGGGCAAGCACCTTCGCATGCTCACGCTGGTCCGCAACCCAGGTGGATTCGAACCCAAGCGGCTGCCGGGAGGAGGCATCGATTTCCACGCCATGGAAGTGGTTGGCGTGGTGGCCGACACGCGCGAGGGCGCGCTGAACCGCGAGCCGCCCGCTGTAGTCTACGCTCCCTACCGCTTTCAGGCGGTAGGCTGGGGCGCGTTCGTGCTGCGCACGCAAGGCGATCCAGCCGCTGCTATTTCTCAGGTTCGCGCGGCGATCGCCAAAGAAGATCCGGAGATGCCGCTTACTCCGGCCGAGACGATGGAAGAGATCCTCGACCGCTCCGTCGCGGTCCGCCGGTTCGAAATGAACCTCGCGGCGGTATTTGGAGTCGCCGCTCTAGCGCTAGCGTCGCTCGGTATTTACGGCGTGATTTCGTTCGCGGTCGCGCGCCGGACTTCCGAGCTCGGCATCCGCATCGCGCTTGGAGCGTCGACGGGCAAGCTGATGGCTTCCGTCCTTCGCCAGGGAATGACCCCGGTACTGCTGGGCTTGGCCGCAGGCTTAGCCGCGTCGCTAATGGTGGGACGACTAATCGCATCGCAACTCTACGGCATCTCGGCGAGCGATCCCTTGACGATCTCGACGGTCACAGGATTGCTTTTGCTAGTCGCGGTCGGAGCTTGCTGGATGCCGGCCCGCCGCGCGGCTCGCATCGATCCGGTGCGCGCGCTGCGGTTCGAGTAGGCGCTACTCAGTGGCGCGGACTTCGGCCCGACGGGCTCACAGGGGCTCGGAAAGAGATTGTTCGATTCGATTTTCCGGAGTGAGGTTTCCGATGTATGTATCCTATGGCGGCCTCGGTAAAGGCTTGTCGACTGATCGCGAGTTTATCCGTGCCGGTAGGCACGCTTTCCTGAGGTAAGGGCTTGAACGGGAAGCCACAACACGCAACGACGCACTTGAACGCTCGTACCGCGTGTCGGTAGAACCGGTTTTCTCCAAATTCGCCGATCCAGTAGCTCGTGCTCGGTGGAGCGCTCCTTCCGAGGATGTCCTGATCTACGATGAAGCCGATTTCCGTCTCGGAGGGAGAGACGTATTCCGCTGCGGCCCCAAGGGAGATCCAAAAGGTCGAGGAGAAACCCGCTACCTTTTCCTTATTCCAAACGAGCGTGTCGTTTCAAGTGAAACCCTCGAGATGGACGGTCAGCCCCTACCTGTCTCGCTCACGACTCTCGATTTCGAGCCGATCGAAGACCTCACCAACTTGACCGTTACGGTGCAAATAGTCTCGTTTGTCGGACCAGGCATGATTCATGGGTATGAATCTGGCAACAAGAGTGCGCTGGAGAATCTTTCTCAGCATCTCAGCGATATGCCTCCCGCCTGACTGCGAAGGATAGATCTACCCTTGCCAACTACTCGCGACTAATACGACTGGGTACCCCAGACGCCGCCGCTCACTGGCCGTGGGGCACGCTTTATTGATGGCGGAGAGCCTCAGCGGGTGGCACGGCGATGGCGCGGCGGGCGGGCAACACGCAGGCGAGGAGTGCGCTGAGAGCGAGGAGCACGGCTGCTGCGAACAGACTGCCTGAGGCAAAGGCGCTTGGCATCCATTGGGCGAGGATGGCGCCGAGGAAGCTGTCAAACGCAAGGCCGATGACAATGCCCGTGGCCGCGCTGACGAGCGCGATGCGCGCGGCGACCCACAGGACGTGCGCACGCGGTGCGCCAAGCGCCAGGCGAACGCCGAACTCGGTAGTGCGCTGCGCGACGCTGTAAGCGACGAGGCTGAAGATGCCGGTCAGCGCGAGCGCGAGCGCCATGGCAGAGAAGACGCCAAACAATATCGAGAAGAGCCGCTGGCGGCTGTACTGTGCATCGCGCTCGATGGCTTCGTTGAGGGTGAAGCTGCCGTTGAAGGCTCCGTTGGAGATCTGCTGGTCGGAAGCGACGGATGCGATGGCGGCGCGGATGGAGTGCAGGTAGGTGAGCGGATCGCCCTGGGTGCGGACGAGGAACTGCACGTAGGGCAGGATCATGGCAGTGTACGGAAGGTAGATGGCGGGGACGACGGGGCGATCGAGGCCATCATTGCGCGCATCGCCGGCGACGCCGATGATCTGACGCCAGGCGGTGCTTTGCGCAGAGGCGACCGCGAAGCGATTTTTTGTGAGAACGGGAATGCGTAACTGTCGGCCCAAGGCATTGGACGACGAGAGATAGCGCGCCGCGAAAGCGTGATTGACCACCGCGATGAAGTCTGCGCGGGTGTTTTCATCGGTATTCCAGACGCGACCCTGAAGAAGAGGGATGCGGAGCGCAGCGAAATATCGCTGGCCGACCAGCATCACACGGGCCTGCGGCTGCTCGCGATCGCGAGTTCCGTCGATGTCGAAGGGGATCTCAGCGCCACTATAGGGCGGCGTGGCATCGGCGCCGACAGCGACAGTGGAGACACCGGGGAGGGATGCGATCTTCTCCCGGATCTGCTCGATGTATGCGGTGCGCCCTTCGAGCGACTGAATGCCCCTCCACTCGCCCCCGTCTTGGATGTGCAGCTGGATGCCGATCTTCATGACATTTGCGGGATCGTAGCCAAGCGGCATCTGCATGAGCTGGAGAAAGTTGCGGATGGCCGTGCCCGCAGTGGCCATGAGAAGAAGCGTGAGCGCGACTTGCGCGGCGATAAGAACGCTCCAGCGATGCTTTGCTGGAGCAGCGGCACCAATCTGCCTGCCGGGGAGCGTACGAGCGGAATTGTGACGCGAGAGACGCAATGCGGGGACAAGACCGGAGAGGATGCCGCAGAGCAGCGCCAGCGCGACCGAGAACGCGAGGATGGGAGCGTTGATGCGGATGACGGATTCGGCTGGAAAGGAATCCGGAGAAAGCAACAAGGGAAGCCTCGCAAGCCAGTAAGACGCAGCAACGCCCAGGGCGGCGCCGGCGCAGGAGATGACGACGGCTTCGACGAGCAACTGGCGGACAATGCGCCAACGACTGGCGCCGATCGCACTGCGGATGGCGAGCTCATGCTGGCGCATCCGGCCACGGGCCAGCAAAAGGATGGAGCAGTTGGCGCAGCCGATGATTAGCAAGAGCACAACGCCTGCTAGAAGAAGCGTCAGGGTGCGGCCAGTTTTCTGCTGGTAAGGCACGATGATGGGCTGCAGCGCGAGATGCCAGTGAGCGGGAAAGCGCTCGGGATGCTGTTGCGCAAACTGACGCACGATGGGCTCGATTGCAGCGTTGGCGGCGGCAAGTGTGACGTGGGGCCGGAGCTTGATCCACGGTATGTAGGCCAAGTTGCCAGGGTTGAAAACACCCCGCATTAGACTTCCCGGCAGGTAGACATCGCCGACGCTGGTGGTGTCATTGAATGCGAAGCTGCGCGGCATGACCCCGATGATGGTGTAGGGGGCGTGATCGATTTCCAGCGTTCGCCCGATTATGTGGGGATCGCCGCCGAAGTGGCGCTGCCAGAAGCGGTAGTTGAGAACAACGACGGAGTGGCCGCCGTTCTCTGCATCGGATGGCTCGATGTTGCGGCCGAGAAGCGGGCGCACACCAAAGAAAGTCCCGGCATTCTCTGTGAGGTAGATGCCCCAGATGTCTTCTGGCAGTGCGCCGCCGGTGATCTCCATGTGCGAGTTGTCGAAGCCAAGCGGCGAGTCAACCGGCGCTGCCAGGCGCAGGTCGTCAAACTGTGCCTTGCTGAGCGGAAACCAGCGAGCCTCGTCGGGATGTTGCTTGTCGACGATGACGGGGTTCATGATGCGGTCGGCGCCGGCGTAGGGAAACGGGTGTAGCAGGACGGCGTAGATGAGCGAGAACATCGCTGTGGTGGCGCCGATGCCAAGCGCGAGTGAGAACACAGCGACGGCGGCGAAGCCTGGGTTACGGCCGAGGGCGCGGAGGCCGTAGCGGATGTCTCCGCCTAACTCATCGAAGAGGCGTAGCCCGATGGCGTCGCGGTAAGTTTCGTTTTGCGCGGCGGGCCGGCCCAGGTCGATGCGGGCTTTACGGCGGGCTTCTTCTTCGGGGAGTCCCTGGCGGATTAAATCTTCCTGGTAGGCGTCGAGGGTAGAGCAAAACTCTTCTTCGACGTCGCTGTGGTTGCGCGGCGCGAAGGAGTGCCAGAGCTTGCGAATTACGGCCAGGAGACTCATATTTTGTCCGCCTTCTTGTCGAGAATGCCGGCGACGACAGCGGCCATGTCGGTCCATTTGGCGGTCTCAGCCTTGAGCTGGCGCGTACCGGCAGCGGTGAGCGAGTAAAAGCGGGCACGGCGATTGTTCTCCGACTCACCCCACACGCCTTTGATCCAGCCCCGGCGCTCAAGACGATAGATGGCCGTGTAGAAGGAGCCTTGCAGGATTTCGAGGCGCTCACCTGAGATCTGCTGGATGCGCAGCAGGATGCCGTAGCCATGCAGCGGACCGAGCGAGATCGCCTTGAGGATGAGCATCTCGAGTGTACCCTGCGGGAGTTCGACCGGTTTCTTCAAGGTCTCCTCCTATCTGGCAAAGGAGAATATCACGCTCTCTCCTTTCCCGTCAAGGAGACTGCCACCCAGGCGATTGCGTCTTCGGCGGCTTCAGCAGATTCGCTCTCGGGGTCTACGATTCCTTCATGCCAATTGTTGATAAATCGCCAAGTCACTCATTCATGTTGCGCTCGAAAACCGGGTTCCTGGCGGATGACGCGTTACTGGGAAGTTGACGTAGCGGAGTTGGTGGGGTGGTCTCTGCCGTTACTCCTCCCTGACGAAGTATAGATCTATACTTGCCGACAAGGAAGGAATTATAGCCGTCGAGTTTTCATGGCGGACTCGAGAAGCCCCAGCGGGCGGTTATTAGTAGGACGCGGTGGCGGTCGGTCCCGAAAGAAGTGCGACTTTCGGGATTTCCCGAAAGGGTTAAGATTTGAGAAAGATGAGGATATCTGGGTGACGGTACAGACAGTGGATTTCAACATCGAATTGGATTACGACTTCAATTAAGACACCTGGTGTGCGGCCGATACACGCAGCGAGCCGCGGTGGCACACCTACTACAGACTTCGCAGTAAAATTGTGAAAACGGGCTTTGAATTTGAAAGCAACACGTTAGGGGATCGCGGCATCAATTATTCAACCTGTGGTACCCGATCTGCTCCGGATTTCCGGAGACAAAAGAACCGGAGGCGAGTATGAGGGATTTTACACGACTCGGGGTGATCGTCCTTTTTTGCGGCATTCTGCTGGGGCAGTTGTCTGACGCGCCACGGTTCGAGATTTCCGATATTCACACCAGCGCCAAAACGAACAGCGGCGTTATGCGCGTGTCGCCGGCGCGCAATGGGCGGTACGAAATCCGTAACGCCACGATGCTCAATCTGATCAGCACCGCCTTCGGTTTCCAGGCCGACAAAATATTGGGTGGGCCGAACTGGCTGGAACTCGACCGCTATGACGTGATCGCCAAGGTGCCGGCGGATTCGACAACCGACACGCAGAAGCTCATGCTGCAGGCGCTGCTGAAGGACCGCTTCAAGCTGGTGGCACACGAGGATACCAAGCCCGTCGTGACCTGGGTGCTTACTGTCGCGAGGAAACCGCAAATGAAGGAAGCGGACGGGACTGGCGAAACGGGTTGCAAAATCCAGAACGGATCGGGCGCACCCGGAGAACCTGGACCCAAGTTCTTCCGAAGTAATCCGGACGGCACCACCACGGTGATCAATCTCGGACCTGGAATGACGATGGAGTACGCGTGCCGTAACATGACCATGGCGGCTTTCGCGGCCAGTCTGCGCACGATGGATTTCACCCGGCTCACCACCGACGTGCACGATCAGACTGGGCTGAAGGGCAAGTGGAATTTTGACGTAAGATGGTCGCTGCCTTCGTTCGGTCCGATGGCCAACAATGGGGAACGCATTACAGTGTCCGACGCGCTGGAAAAGCAGCTGGGGCTGAAGTTGGAAGAAGTTCCGGTTCCGGCGAAGGCGCTGGTAGTCGATAGCGTCGAGCGTAAGGCCACGGATAATCCGCCCGGCGTCAAAGAAGCGCTGCCGGAAATCGCGGCGCCCACTGAGTTCGAGGTGGCCGACGTGAAGCTCGCCGATCCAAAGCCGGGACCAGGCTTGGCGCCGATTTTCGGTCTCCGCATGCAGCCCGGGGGGAGGTTTGTCGCTGAAGGTATGCCGATGCGCTTCCTGCTGGACCGTGCGTTCAACCTAACCAGCACGGATCAGATCGCGGGAGTGCCGAGTTGGGCGGATTCCGTGCGGGTTTCGATTACTGCGAAGGTGGCGGGGGATTATCCGGCCGCGAGTCCGGTCGGCATGGATCCGGAATTCATCGCGCCGCTGATTCGCTCCCTGCTCGCGGAGCGCTTCGGACTGGTGTGGCACACCGAACAGCGGCTCGGCACGGCCTATTCCCTGGTGGCGGCAAAGGCGAAGATGAAGAAGGCGGACCCGCAGAGCCGGATCTACTGCAGGACCTCATTTCCGGCGAACCAGCAGGTGCTGAGCTGCCAGAACGCCAGCATGGCGCTATTCGCGGAGCGGCTGCAGAATATTCCGGGGATTAATGCTCCGGTGGACGACGCGACGGGCCTGGACGGCGGCTGGGATTTCTCGTTCTCGTTTAATCCCTTCCCGCAGATGGCGATGATGGGGCTCGGACGCGGGGGCGATCAGCCAGCAGGACCAGGCGCGCCGGTGGCGTCCGATCCAGCAGGCGGCTACACAGTTTTCGAATCGATCGCGAAAGAGCTGGGGTTGAAGCTCGAAAAAAAGAAGAAGATGGTGCCGGTCACCGTTGTCGACAACCTGAATCCGAAGCCGACGGAGAATTGATACTGCGTTCACCTGTGAGGTCCAGCCGCCTCGGGCTGCCATGGGGATAGATCGCTTGTAACGGCCAAGGGTAGATCTACCCTGGCCGACCACCGAGGAGTGAAGCGCCAGGACGCTGTTTCGGAACCACGATGCAACAAATACAAGATGGCGACGTTTCGTAAAATGACTTACCGATGCAGTGCTTGTTCAGTTCTCCGAAGCGCGCTCTATATGATCCAGCACGAAGACATCCAACTCGCTCTTAGCAGATTCGAGCTTGATGCCTAGCTGTTCCCGCAGCGCCTCCAGCAGAGTTGGCCCCGAAACCTCCGGGGACAAGTCGGTGTCTGGCTCCCGGGAACCAGTCCGCTCCGGAACAAACTCCAAGAGAAAATCGATCCTTCCGCTCAGGCCCGTCCGGTCGATCATCGGGCGCCCCCAGATTTGCCCCCGCGCTCAGTGAGTCCGCGAGGAACTGGAGTGTGACGCTTCGTGCACCGAGCTTAGTTCGGCTTACCTGAAGGCACACCGCGCTTAGGTGAATGTCCCGGTTAATCCAAACCACGGAGAGCAACAAAAACGCTATGACTCTATCTGGAGTGATTCGGCGCGCGAGTGCCGTGGGGCGGCGGAATCGGGACCGCCGAATCACTTCGGATAGAGACGTTTGAAGGAAGCCGCCCGCGTTTGCGGCGGATGCGGCAGCCTATGGGTATTGAATAGACTTTAAGCTTCGGGACATGAGGCTTGGAGTACCCCTGAGATGCCGAGTTAGTGTTCGGGCGGAGGCCAACAACGATGCTACGGCGGGTCGCCGCTTCATCGGTGAAGATTTTCCGCTTGGTTTAGCGTAATTGCCAAGATGGAGACACACGTTCAGCGCGCGTGCCCGAGCAAGCGAGTGCTTCGTCGATAGATACTCGCTACGATGTGTCACAGAAGCTCTCCCGCCCAACGGATATCCAGCGGAGTTGTTGGGCGGTAAGCTTCTCGATCAAGGCCATGGTGCCGCCGCAATGCGGGCACAGCCAAAGGCAACGAGGTGTGGTCATCAGCATGGCGCGATGAAACAGATTGCTGGCTGCATCGATCAGTCGTACCGCCTCTTCTTGCGTCAGGATCGTCGGCAGGCGTCGCGGGGCCTTCGGATAAGGCACTTCTTCAATCGGGTAGGCCCGCTTCAGCGTTTTGCAGTAGAAGAAACGCAAGGCTGCCGTATGGTGTCCGACCGTACGCGCGTTCAGCTTCCTCTCGTTGATCAGGTACACCTGATAGGCGCGGATCTGTTCCGGCCCCATCTGATCTGGGGGGCGATCGAAGTGTTTGGCGAAGGCAGCCACGATCTTTACGTAGCTGGTTACGGTAGTCTGAGAGTAATTACGACGCTGGAGTTCCTCCAGCATCATTTTTCGAAGTTGGGTCACAGGGACCTCCTTGTGACCCACACACTACCTCAGCTCAAAACGGAATGGCCCAGCCACCGACACGCGTAGCGTCCGCCGCGCGGGCGGCTTCGTTCAAACGCCGTAGTATTTATCAACCACGATTGACGGTTACAGGATCCGGCGGGGTACGCTCTAGCCGATTCCGATTCTGCACGGTCTCGATAAGTAAGGATCTCCACTCGACTGAACAGCGATACTGCAAATCAACGTCGTAAGTCTACTGGGTGACTCCGCCCGGCCCTGACCATCGCACGAGACAAAATCCGCGAACTCTTCCGGGGTTGGCGAAGGGCGTTAAGCTGAGAGGATGGGGCGGATAGTTCTTAGGACGTCGAGCCTGCCGATCCTCATCGCCAATCTTTGCTTCGGTCAAATTCCAGGGTTGCCGGCTACTACGTCGAGTTCCATTGAGATTCTATTGCCGCCCGGCCTCAACTCGGAGCGTTTCTTCGTTCGATATTCAATGACCGGAGGGAACATTGGCGGTTGGATTCAGCCCCGCCCTAATGTCTCGTCGTATACCATCAGCACGACTCACGAAGTGCAGACCGCGGCCCGGATCAAAGCGCTGCTCTTTAATCCCGGCTGCGCCATTCAGACCTTCGACGTTCCATTATCCAATCAGGGCAGCCAACAATACTCGTTCGTTTGCCAATCTCTGCCGAATATCCAAATTGTCGGCAAACTTGTCCGATCTGACAGGCTGTATGGGCGCAACGTCAGGCTTCAGACGCGCTACGTTGCCCGCTGGGCACAATCGTTCTTAGGCCTTGACAGCGAAATCGTCGAGTTCATCCCAATCGCCGAAACCAACGATGTTCTTGGAAACGGCGACTTCCGTTTGTCGCTCCCGGATCTTTCACGGGACGCGCTCGCCGGCTCAGCAGATCACTCCGGTGAGCTTCAAATATGGGCTCGCGATGCAGCAACGGGTAGAATCGTGGCCCAGCTGATCCCTGCTGGGCCGGGGATCGAGAGAACAAGAATGGGTGGGCTTAAGATACAGACTTCCTATCCGTCTGAAATTATCTTTGCCCCTTGTGCTGCAAACAACCCACGAGTTCGCGACGCGATGGGGTTTGCCCTACGGCCTGGTCCCGAGGACATGTGCGATCGTTAGTTAGCTTCAGCTTAAACCCTCGATCTGCACATCTTTTGTTCCATTGATGCCTTTGGGAAAGTCCTCCCTGACGGTGAAGGATAGTTCTATCGTTGCCGACCAAGAGGGAGCAACTGCTCCAACGCCACTCTGGCCAGTCTCCGCATGGGCGACTATAGTCTCATGTGGATTGGCAGGCCAGAATTACGCGAGTGGTTTTTGCTATATTCCACACTATGCGACACCTTATCTGGGCGGCGATTGCCATGGCCGGCATAAGTGAGGCTCAGCAGCTTGGCCCGCCGGCTTCAGTCGGAATTGTGTTCGATACCAGCGGGTCCATGCGATCCAAGTTGGGAGCCGCTCGTCAGTTCGCAGCGAGATTCGTGCAGGCGAATTTGCAAGATGAGTTCTGTGTCGTTAAATTCAATGACGAGGCCAACCTCACCAGCGTATTAACCACGGACTCTGGCAAGATCCAAGGCGATTTTGAAAGTCTGGTCCAACCCAGAGGTGGCTCAGCTTTATGGGATGCGGTTTACTTTGCTTTGAACGAGGTAGAAAAGGGAAGGAATCCGCGGAAAGCGCTGCTCGTGATCTCGGATGGAGGCAATGATAGTAGCCACTATACCGAACTTGAAATTGGGAACGCGGTGCGCGACGCAGCGGTCCCGATCTATTCTGTTGGAGTTTTTGAACTGGCCCGATCTCGTGCACACCCGTCAGAGGAAGTTAAGGGCGCAAGTCGGCTGAGATACGTGGCAGAACAGAGCGGCGGGAATTATTTCGCTATCGAGAGCTCGGACGACATACAGGTTGTGCTTGCTAAAATCACTGAGGAGTTGAGAGCCCCGCCCCCCGCAGCTCGCTGACGTAGACATTCCAGACGTTTAACAGCGCTTATACCGGCCTGGGACATGCGCACGTATCTTCCACAGACGAGCCTCTGTGATGCGGAATTGCACGCTAACCCGGACGGACAACTCCCGACGGCGAGAAGTGGCTAGCCGACGATTGCCCATCATTAACGGCGAAGTGTTTGCCAATCCTACACACTGCTGGGGGGCGATCGCGTTCGGCGATAGCCAAAACGACAGAGTCGTGCAATGAATCAAGCACGGTGAGTGGCATCGCGTGTTCAGTAACCCGGCTCCGTGAGGTACGTACGTTCTTGGGAACGGATTCAGCCGTTGTGGCAGAGTTCGGTGGACTCAAATCGCGATATTGCCTGGTCGGTCATCGGGTGCGCTGCAAAAGTCGCCGGGCTCATGAGGGAGCGTCTCTAACGGCCGGGCGCCTTGCGTTCTTCGTTCACAACTGACCTTACATCACATCGGATTCGCTAATCTCCCTTTCGGGCCGCCGCCGAAACCGGCGAGATCTCAGAGAAGGACATCGGCAAAGAACACTCAAAAGCGCAAGATAGAGGTCCAGGCCGGGATCCAGTTCGGCAGAGGATCCAGTTCGGCAGAACGGGGACAGGGCGGCGAGTGAAATTTGTTGTCAGCAGTTTTGTCAGCAACTGGTCCAAGTCTCATCTGTTTTCCACGGTTGTCATGAGTCTCGCCGCGTGCCCGAAAGGCCTGAAGACAGGCGCAAAATGAGAAAAATAAGTACACGTGAGACTTGACAGGGGTGGTTTCGTAATCATCCGGTCCTTTAGTTGCGGCGTCTTTCTCGTCACATCCTTGCAGGAAGTTCAGAGGGATCAATTGCCTTCCCGAATCAACGAAGGCGGTAGAGTTTGCACCCAGTGTTGTTTCCGTGTACGATACCCGGGACGAATGCTGCTGTGGCAATGCCTAGGGCCGGGCGCATGATGTTCGACTCTGCGGGCTCAATTCAGTGTGCCCGGCACATGTTCTTTCGATAGCCAGTTCGTGATGTCGGTGGCGGATGAACCACTCCCAACAAAACATTGGACGGGCGACCTCCGGCATTCTATCCTGATTCCAGACTCTCGGAGGGCAGACTCCGTTCGGTCTCAATTGGTGAGGATTTGAGGGCAACGTGAGACTGCTAAACACCCTGGAGACGACAACACAGCATTCAGAGCTCACGCGCGCCGGATCAGACACCACATTCGAGACCCACTACACGATCGGCGAACTTGCCGTGCGTTGGAGGCTGGGGCGCGAAACCGTAAGACTGCTGCTGAAGGACGAGCCTGGCGTAGTGAAGATCCGACTAGGCCGACAGAAAGCTATGACCCGCTACAGCGTGCCCGAATCGGTTGCTCGCCGAGTTCATACGAGGCTGTTTCATCCCGCATCCTGACATTTCCTCTCGGATGATCCACTAAGGCCGGAGTGCCCCGATTCCGAGGAAGTCGCCCTCGATTTCCTTGCTACGCATCACGACTGCCTTCGGCACCGACCTAAGCACACCAAGCAAAAGGAGCATTCGATGTACAGACAACGCCATCCGTTTCCACGCTGGTGCTGCGTCTTCTGTGGTGCAATATGGTGCAAGGTTTCACGGCAGCCACGGTAGCCTCGGCGGTACTGGCCAAGTGTAATCCATAACTTGCAGAGGGCACTATCGCCGATGCGGTTCGAATCCCCCCCTCTCCGCCAGCAAACGACACGGCAAACCCATACTACAGGCGCGGAGTGCGATGACCACACGTCCTGCCCGTTTGCCCCGATGAAACGCGTCGCATGTCGCTCTCACCGTCCCTGCTATAGATCCCCAGGTTTTATTCTCGCGAGGACTCATTTGCTTGGGTGGAAAAGATTGGTGCGCAGATGATGGTGTCGCCGACGGGTTTGCTCGCGAGTAAGCGCGATGATACTCTCGTTGGCTATATGGCCATCCGAAACGAGTTTCCCTCGCGCCGCGCAATTGTCACTGGCGCGGGCATCGGTCTAGGCGCCGGCGTGATCGGGCTGACGCGCGCGCAGGCATCCGAACCTTCGGCGAAGCTTTCCACCAAAATTTGGAGCAGCGACTATTGGGCCAAGAAGGGCGATGTCTCGCTCTACATGTTTCGAAAACGAGTGGGCGCGCCGCGCGCTGGGCAAAAGCCGCTCCCGGTTCTTTTCTTGGTTCATGGCTCGTCTATTTCATCGCGGCCCAGTTTCGATCTCACGGTTCCCGGGCACGGCGAATACTCCGTGATGAACACATTCGCCGAATACGGCTTCGACGTCTGGACCATGGATCACGAGAACTACGGCCGATCCAGCCGCACCGATAGCAACTCCGATATCGCGAGCGGCGTTGAGGATCTCAAAGGAGGGGTCGATCTGGTGATGCGCGAAACCGGCCAGACGAAGATTCACATCTTTGGCGAGTCTTCGGGCGGCCTGAGAGCAGGCGCGTACGCGATGGCCCGGCCCGAGCGGATCGATCGCCTGGTGCTGGCCGCCTTCACTTATAAAGGCGAAGGCTCGCCGACCTTGGCCGCGCGCGCCAAGCAACTGGATTACTATCGTACGCACAATCGCCGATTACGGGATCGCGCCATGATCCGGAGCATCTATACGCGCGATAAGGCCGGTACTTCCGATCCGGCGCTGGCCGAGTTCGTGGCCGATCAGGAGCTCAAGTTTGGCGATCAGGTTCCCACCGGCACGTATCTGGATATGACCGCGCATCTTCCCGTGGTGGATCCAACGAAGGTGTTGTCGCCCGTGCTGCTCATCCGCGGCGAGTACGATGGAATCGCAACTGTGGAGGATCTGCTCGATTTCTACAAACAATTGCCTGCTGGCGATCGCCAATTTGCGATCCTGCCCGGCATGGCGCACTCGGTTGTTTCCGGACTGAACCGGCAGCTATTCTGGCACTCCATGCGCGCGTTTCTGACTGCCCCAACCGCGCTTGAGTGAACCCTGCTACATCGAGCTCATCTTGATGTAACGTTTAAGATCTTGTAGGTTTGCGATGACGCCTGCCACCACCGCGAGCATTGCTGCGTATTTCAGAACTTTGCGCATATCCCTCGTTTCACCCGTTAGATCCGATTGCCTGGAAACGGT
Organism: Bryobacterales bacterium; assembly: GCA_963776805.1. GTDB lineage: Bacteria > Acidobacteriota > Terriglobia > Bryobacterales > Bryobacteraceae > Palsa-89. The sequence continues at coordinate 42,915 of CAVZOD010000023.1, read as the reverse complement.
TTCGATTCGCCTGACTCTAACTTTAGGTACCGATGTATGCGGAATGCTCCCTTGCTGGGCCACGATCTCGCCCGCGCCAGGTTCGACTTGCCGCGCTCAACCTTCGACTTACGAGGCAACGCGTTGAGCCCGCTCTTCCACGAAAATCCGGAGGTCGCCCAAGCAGAAGCCGTGTTGGCCGAGCTGGCCCGGGGAATCTCGGCTGACAAATATCCTTCCATAAGGTCCTCGCACTCCTCTGAACCCACGCCTGACGTAGAAGCCAGATATCGGGCGCTGGTGGAACAAATTCCGGCCGTGGTCTTCACTGCCGACCTGGATCAGTGCATCGGGCAAGCCTACATCAGTCCTCACATTGAAGTCACGCTGGGATTCTCGCGCGACGAATGGCTGGAGGATCCCATCCGTTGGTATCAGCAAATCCATCCCGACGACAAGGACCGCTGGGCCGTGGAGGCAGCCGAGGTGTTCCTCACCGGCAAAGCCATACGGTCCTGCTATCGCGTGCTGGCGCGTGACGGGCACGTAGTCTGGTTCCAGTGCGAAGCGAAGGTGATGCTGCATGACGATGGCCGCCCGTGGTTCATCCACGGCATCGCGTTCGACATTACGGAGCTGAAGCGCACCGAGGAAGCGCTGGAGGAGGAGCGCAACGTTGCTTCGGCGATCCTGGATTCGGTGGGCACCTTGGTGGTGGTGCTCGATCCCAGCATGCGGATCGTGCGCTTCAACCGTGTCTGCGAGGAAACCACCGGCTACTCGTTCGCCGACGTCCGCAGCCGCTTCATCTGGGATCTGATGACGATTCCCGAACAAGCGGAGCTCTTTCGGAATGCGCTGCAAGAAGTGCAAGATGGGCGGCCAGTCCAGGATTTCGAGGTGGGTTGGGAAGGCCGCGGCGGGGAGCGGCGCCTGATTTCGTGGTCGCTCACGGCTCTGCGTGGAGCCAAGGGCGCGCCGCGGTATTTCATCGCTGCCGGCACGGATATCACCGTTCGCAAGCGCCTGGAAACGGCGGTCATGGAAGTCAGCGGCCGCGAACAGCGGCGGATTGGACAGGATCTTCACGATGGCCTGGGACAGCTTCTCACCGGCATTGCCTTCATGAGCAAAGTCCAGGAGCAGCGGCTGGTGGAGAATGGGTCGCCCGAAGCCTCTGAAGCGTCCAAGATCGTTCGATTGGTGAACGAAGCGATTCACAAAGCTCGCGAGCTTTCGCGCGGCCTGATGCCGGGGCTGGCGAAGCCCAACGGTCTCATGTCGAGTCTGGAGCAGATGGCGCACGAAGTGGAGGAAGTGTTTGGCGTCTCCTGCCGGTTCTATTCGAACGAACCGCTGTTGATTGGCGATCCGGCGGTGGCCAGCCATCTTTATCACATCGCCCAGGAGGCGGTGAGCAACGCGATCAAGCACGGTAAGGCCGGGCAAATTGAAATCGATCTGTGGAACAAGCGCGCTTCCGGTGTTCTCACGGTGCGGGACACTGGCTGCGGAATTGCGCCGGGTGCGCAAGAGCACTCCGGCATGGGCCTTGACATTATGAAACATCGCGCAAAAATGATTGGCGGGGCGCTCGCGATCGCCTCCGACGGACAGGGTACAACCGTGACGTGCCGCTTCCCGGTAGCCGCGGAGAATTGAACGGGCAACTGAATTCAGGAGGACTGAATCTATGTCGATTCCCATGGCCGCGTGTCCGGCGAAACGCAAAGTGCTGGTGGTGGACGATCATCCGATTGTGCGCGAAGGGATGGCGCTGCTGATCAATCGGGAGCCCGACCTGACAGTGTGCGCCGACGCCGAAGAATCGAACGCGGCGCTCGAAGCCATCGAAAGCCTGCGGCCGGACCTGGCCATCGTAGATATCTCGCTGCCGGGCCGCGACGGCCTGGAGCTTCTCAAGTTGATTCGCGCCAAGGAACCGCAGATGCCGGTACTCATTCTTTCCATGCACGGCGAAACCACCTACGCCGAGCGCGCCCTGCGCGCGGGCGCGAACGGCTACATCATGAAGCAGGAAGCAACCGAAAAGGTTCTGGTGGCCATCCGCCGGATCCTGAATCGCGAGATCTATGTGAGCGACGAGATCGGCAACCGGATGCTTCGCCACATGGCGGGAGCTCGCCAGAGTGAGCGCTCACCATTAGATGGCCTTTCGGACCGCGAGCTGGAGGTCTTTCGGCGCATGGGCGAAGGCCAGTCCACGCGTCAGATCGCCGAAGAACTTCACTTGAGCGTGAAGACCATTGAGACTCATCAGGCGCGGGTGAAAGAAAAACTCTCGCTGCGCAGCTCGCGCGAACTGGTTCAATACGCGATTGAATCGGTCATTGCCGAGAAGGCTCCGCACGCTGAGAAAGCGCCGCACGCCGAGAAAACCCCGCGCGCGTAGTATCCCGATCCAGCGCCTTGTTCGGGTCGCGCCGACGATGGCGGCGCGTCACATTAATACCATGCGGCAGATTATCACCAGGTTTAGAGCACCAACCCTAAAACACCAGCCGCATCGCGATTTCGATTTGCCGCGGCGTACCGCTGCCGGTGGGCGAAGTGTTGGCCAGCGAAGTAATCCGGCCGAAGCTGGATGGCGCGGAAATGTCGGCGAGCGGCTGCCCGTACTGCGGCCGGTTCGTGATGTTGAAAACCTCGGCGCGCATTTCGAGCGCCATCCGCTCGCGCAACGCAACGCGCCGCTGGAGCGCCGAATCGATCTGCCACAGCGCTGGTCCGCGGAACGCGTTCTTTCCAAGATTGCCCCAAGTTCCCGCAGCCGGAACCGTGAACGCCGCTGGATTGATCCAAAGTTGCGGAGTGGAGCCGCCGGGCGGCGTCAGCGGAACACCCAGCACGTAATTGGGCCGCTGGTTGGCCGAGTTTCCATCCGGCAGCGCGGACGCCGAACGATCCACGGTGATGTTTACCGGCAATCCGGTGCGTCCACCGGCCACGCCTGTTAATTCCCATCCACCGAAAACCGCGCTGAGGGGTCCGTGGCCATTCAGGTAGGTGCGTCCTGGTCCGAACGGCAACTGGTAAACAGTGCTGGCGCTGAAACTCTGGCGGGCGTCTTCATCGCTGGATGCGCGCTCGCAAACACGGCAGGAGACGTTTTCGGGAAAATCGTCCTCGACGCCGCTGCCAAGAGATCCGTCGTTGATGGCGTGAGACCACATGTAATTTCCCGACACCAGCCAGCCGTGCGTCAGGTAGCGCTTGGCGGAAAGCAGCATGCCTTCGTATTCGCTGTTTCCGTCTTTCGCACGCAGCTCTATTTCCCCGAACTGCGGATACGGGCGGAGACCGGTCAGCGGGTTGATGAGGTTGGTATAAGACCGGTTCATGATATTCGTGCCCTTATTCCCGATATAAGCAATGGTGCCGATCAGCTTCAGGGGGAAAGTATGTTGGATGGAGGCGGTCCACTGCTGGACGTAAGTATCCTTGCGGTCGCGCACCTGGTCCTTGGGTGATGCCACGCCAGTGGCGGTTGCAAGCAACGAGTCGAACGGATAACTCAGATTCGGGAACTGGGTTCCGCGCGCCAGCGAATACCGCAGTTCGTCGTTGGCGGTGGGGAAGTTCTGGTCGTCGAGCTGCGCGTCTTCATGATAGATGCCGTACCCGATGCGGAACACGGTGTTCCCATTCAGCTTGTCGGGAGCCCACGCGATGCCGATTCGCGGATCGATGTTGTCCTTGGCCGGGAACAGGAAGGCGGCATTGGGCGCGCAGAATCCGCCGCAAGTCTGAAAATCGAAAGGAATGGCGCGGCCGGTGGCCTCGTGGAAATCGTTATAAAACTCGTAGCGCAGGCCCGCGTTGATGGTCAGGTTGGGGCGCAACCGGAATTCGTCCTGCACGTAGCCGAAGTACATCGTTTTGCGCATGCGCTTGAGCGGAAGCAGCGCCGTGTAGGTAGCCGCATTGAGTGTGTTGGATTCAAACGCGGCCACCGAGTTGTACGTGAGCGTGCCAAAAAAAGAATTGCCTTCGTTGATTTCGGCGCGCCGGATTTCAACGCCCGCCTTGAACACATTTCTTCCATGCACTTTGCTGATGTTATCCAGCCAGCTAAATGTCCGGCCATCCTGATTGGTGGATTCGCTGGTATTGAGGGGCGAAAATCCGGAGACGCTGACCGTGTAAGGAGTCTCGGTCAGATTAAAGGTGTGCGAAACCATCTGATTGGTTCCGAACTTAAACTCGTTCACTAGCGTGGGCGAAAACACGTGCAGAAGTTCGGCCACGCCGTTGAGTGGCCGCTCGCCGCTTAACTGGCGGTCTGCCAGCACGCCCAGGGGCGCGATGGTCTGGGCATTGTCATAGCTGAACCGCATGTAGCCCGTGGTGGCGTCGGTGAAGTGGTGGTCCAGCCGGATCATTTCCGAATATTCGGTGTCCTGCAGACGGCCGATGCTAGTCAACTGCTGCACGCCCGTGGAACTAATGGGTCCGTTGCCTAGCGGATAAGCATTCACGATGGATGCCAGCGCCGGTGACTGGAGCATGGTTTGGGCGCGCACCTGCGCGCTTGGCACAAAGCCGATGAGCGTCTGATCCTGCACCTGCTGGATTTCTTCATAATCGACGAAAAAGAAAGTCTTGTCCTTCACGATGGGCCCACCGAATGTGCCGCCAAACTGATTTAGGTGAAACGGCAGCGGGCCGTGGGTCTGATCGAAAGGAGAGCGGGCATCGAAATCGCTGTTGCGGAAGTATTCAAAAAGGGATCCGTCGAACTGGTTTCCGCCCGACTCGGAAACCACGCTGATTTGCGCGCCGCTGGCGTCGCCATATTCCGCGGTCGGCAGCACTGTGTCAACCCGGAACTCGGAGATCGCACTCACCGGAATGGCCAAGCGGACGTATGCCTTCTGCGCCTGGTTCACGATGCCGGTGGCGTCTACGCCATCAAACGTGATGTTCATTTCATCGCGGCCGCGGCCGGTAAAGCGAATGGAACGCTGGGTGCTTCCGCCCTGGTCGATCGCGCCGGGTGCCAGTTCGGTCAGGCTGGTCCAATTCCGGCCGTTCAGCGGAAGATCGTCAATGGCGGTTTGCTCAACGGCGTCGCCCAGGGTTGCCGACGACTCGTCCAGCCGCACCAACTGCTCGCTCACCGTGATCTGCTCCCCGCTGGCGCTCGCCACCTTCAGTTCTGAATTCAGTGTGCGGGTGCGTCCCACCACCTGATCGATTCGTTCGTAGCGGGCACTGCGGAAACCTGGGGCCGAAATGACCACGGTCCAGGTTCCGATCGGCAAGTCCGGCAATTCGTAAACGCCCTGCATGTTGGACTGCGTACGGCGCTCCTCGCCCGAGGCATTGGTCGCCACCACCACAGCTCCTGGAATCGGCTTGCGGCTTTCATCCAGAATCGTGCCAGTGAGCGAGCTGCGATCCACTTGCGAAAAGCCGTTCCCCGCGAAAACCAGGCTCGCCAGTAATAAGGTGTGAGCTAATCTCCTCCCCGTCATCACTAAGCGCTCCCTTCGTTCCCGCGGACGTTGTTGCACGATGCAGCGGGCTGAGCTGCGTTATGCAATACGCCGATTCGTTTACACCACATTACAATTGTTTTATTCATTCGCCAAGTCCAAGCAGGCCTAGTACCGGTGGTCATGGGCGTCAATGTTCTGGCGGACTTTGTCGGGGATATGGAACGAGCACGAAAGAACGTGCCCGGCGGGCGTCCGCACACCCACTTGAGAATAACCGTCGCTCCCATGAAGTCCTCCTCCAAGACTCCGCGAATAGCGGTGCTCAGCCGTTCCGCGCGCGGGCGCCGACTGACTAACTCGTGTTGTTGAACAATCAGATTAAGGTCAGCTTAGTGTTTTGTCAATCATTTGTGCGGATATTGTCATACTGTTTAGTTCCAGTACTCACGGGGCAGAGAGGAACTGCGCGAGCCACTGTACAATGAGTCCTCGGTGACCAAATGAAGTTACTCATCGTGGAAGACGAAGTAAAAACAGCGAACTTCCTGAAGAAGGGCCTTGGCGAAGCAGGTTTCCTGGTGAGTGTGGCGGCCGACGGTGAGGAGGGCCTGCGGTTAATCGAAACCGGAGCTTTTGACCTTATCGTGCTCGATATTATGCTGCCCGGGATGGACGGCTGGGACATTCTCACGCGCTTGCGCGATGGCGGTCTGCAGACGCCGGTCCTCATTCTGACTGCGCGTGACGAGGTGCAGGATCGGGTTCGCGGACTCGAGCTTGGAGCGGACGACTACCTGGTCAAGCCGTTTGCGTTCTCCGAGCTTCTGGCACGGGTCCGGACCATTCTGCGCCGGCCCCCGGTGCGGGAATCCAGCACGCTTCGGGTGGCAGATCTGGAACTCGATTTGGCCGGCCACAAAGCAACACGCGCGGGTCAGCGGCTGGACCTTACGGCGCGGGAATTCACGCTGCTGTCGCTGCTGGTACGGCGCGCCGGGGAAGTGCTGACACGTACCCTAATCGCCGAATCGGTGTGGGCCATCAATTTTGACGGTGACACCAACGTGGTGGATGTAAACGTCCGGCGCCTGCGTGGCAAGGTGGATGATCCCTTCCCGCGGAAGCTGCTGCGCACGGTGCGGGGAGTGGGATATGTTCTGGAAAACCCCGAAAGACAGTGATCCACGCCCGGGCATGTGGGGCGGCAGGTCGCTCGCGACGCTGCTCACCGCCTGGTACACAACGGCGGCATTTGTTGTGGTGGCGGTCGCGATCGGTTCGCTCTATCTGGTTTTAGCAAACAATCTGAGAAAAATCTCGGAGCAAGCGCTTCTCGACGAGCTGGATGTGTGCCGGGCGCTGGTGCTGGAGCGGGCCGGGGATTCCCATGCGCTGCACGAAGAGGTGGAAATCGATTCGGCGGTCCGGCGATACCAGAAATTCTACGTTCGGGTGCTTGACTCGAGCGGTCAGCCACTGTCTACAACGCCTGGGATGAACCAGGATTTAAGTTCGCCGCGCGTGGCACAGGAAGCCTCGCGACACCGGGGTATTTTCTGGGTCGATTCGCCGAGCGGCAAAACGTATCGAGCCATTGTGGCCCAAATACCGCGCGAGCCCGGCGGAAAAGACGTCTGGACGGTCCAGGCGGCGGTGGACCTCACGCAGGAAGAGATCATCTTAGGACGGCAGCGAGTCTGGATGGGCGCGGTATTGGCTGCGGCCTTGATTTTTTGTCCGGCGGTGGGCTTCGCCATTGCTCGAAGAGGTACTGGGCCTCTGAAGGAAGTTGCCGAAACCGCCCGACGCATTGGTTCCAGTACACTGAACGAACGCATTCAGGCGGAGGGTTATCCGGTGGAGGTTCGCACTCTGGCGACGGCTTTCAATGCCATGCTGGAACGCCTGGAAGAATCCTTCGCGCGACTGTCGCGATTCTCGGCCGACATCGCGCACGAACTGCGTACGCCGGTAAACAACATTCGCGGTGAAGCGGAGGTGGCCTTGGCGCGCGCACGCACTCCGGAGGAATACACCGAGGTGCTGGGCTCTTGCCTGGAGGAATCCGTGCGGTTATCGGAACTGGTGGAATCCCTGCTGTTCCTGGCCCGCTCGGAAAGCCCGGGCGAGCGCCTCAAGCGGACGCCGGAACATGTCGGCCGATTGCTGACCGACCTGTGTGATTACTATGAGGCGGCAGCCACCGAGATGGGCGTTACGTTGACGGCCGAAGCGGGGGACGACATCGTTGCCGACGTTGACCGCGCGTTGCTCCAGCGCGCCCTGGGCAATCTGGTATCGAACGCTCTGGCGCATTGTTCGGCGGGGAATGATATCCGGCTAAGCGCGCAGCGGCAGGATGGAATGATTCGCCTGGAGATTCGCGATACTGGCTCGGGAATTTCGGCGGACGCGTTGCCTCGTGTATTCGACCGCTTCTATCGCGCGGACCCCGCGCGTTCGCGCAATTCAGGGGGGGCAGGATTGGGCCTGGCGATCGTCAAACAGATCGTCGTTCTGCATGGCGGCGATGTGCAGATTGCAAGTGACCCCGGGCACGGTACTAGTGTCTCCGTGGTGCTGCCCCAGTCGCCGCAGGCGAGCCAGCCAGCGCTTTCCGCCCAGCGAATCGCGAGTGCGCTCTAAAATCATTCGGCCGGCTCGGCCTGAGCGCTAATTCGAAAATACTATCGACGGCCTTCAAAATCAGGTCCATTATGGACCAATGCGAAGTAAGCTGTGCTGGACGGCAATGATTGCGGGCCTTGCGATCGCTCCCTGCCTCAACGCGCAGCAGACCTATGATCCGATCCAACTCGGTCCAGTGACCTTTGCGGGCAGCGTTCGCGACCGGGTGGAGAACTGGGGATGGTTTACTCCCAACTCCGGCAATCCCAGCTATACGTTCGATGACGCCACCGTTCGATTAGCCCTCAGCCAGCAGCGCGAGTCCCTGGATTGGATGTTTGAGGTGGAGATTCCGATCTTGCTGGACCTGCCGAGCAACGCCGTGGCTCCCGGAGCGCAGAATCAATTAGGCCTGGGCGCGGCCTATTACGTGGCCAACGGCAAAGCATCGAATGCAGCGATGATATTTCCCAAACAGGTGTTTCTGCGTTTTCACAACGTATTTGGAAGCTCAGCGGGCACCCTGCAACTCGGCCGCTTCGAATTTTTCGACGGCGCCGAGGTTAAATCCACGGATCCAACCATCGCGGCACTCAAGCGCGACCGCATCCAGCAGCGCCTGATCGGAACCTTTGCGTTTACCGACGTGTTACGTGCCTTTGATGGATTCCATTATTCGTACGATAACCCGTCAGTCAACTATACGCTGGTGGGCGCTGTACCGACGCGGGGAGTCTTTCAGGTGGATGGATGGGGATGGAATGACGTCGCGTTCACGTACGCCGCGACCACGCGGCAGCTCCACACCGCGTCTACTACGGGTGAATTTCGGCTTTTCGCCATTTATTACGACGACTTTCGCTCGGTGATCAAGACCGACAATCGCCCGGCCGCGGTCAGGGCCGCCGATCATGCCGACATTCGGATCTGGACCGTGGGTGGGCATTATGTCAACGCGTTGAAAACGCCGGCTGGCATCTTCGATGTGCTGGGCGAAGGCGCGGTCCAGTTTGGCGATTGGGGCGTCCAGCAGCAGCGGGCCGGTATGCTAGACCTCGAAGCGGGTTATCAGCCGAAATTGTTGGGACGCCTGAAGCCATGGATTCAAGGCGGCTATTACTACGGATCGGGCGATAAGAACCCGAATGATAATGTGCACGGCACGTTCTTTCAGCTGATGCCGACCACTCGCGCTTACGCGCGCTTCCCCTTCTTCAACATGGAGAACAATGTCGACCGGTTCGGAATGATCACGCTGCGTCCGCACCCGCGGTTTACCGTGCACACGGAGGTTCATTCGCTACGGCTGGCCAGCGCGGAAGATCTCTGGTACAGCGGCGGCGGGGTTTTCCAGCCTTGGACATTTGGATATCAGGGCCGCCCCAGCAACGGCGCGACCAGCCTGGCCAATACGTATGACGTGAATGTGGAGGTGCCCATCAACTCCCACCTTTCCATCTCGCCTTATTACGGCTATGCCCAGGGAAAATCAGTGATCCAGTCCATCTATCCCAAAGGAAAAGACGGCCATTTCGCATTCCTGGAAACCAACTTCCGGTTCTAGCGGGAGGAAGAAGGCAAATAGGCCACGGATAAACCACACATGGCCTTCGGCCACCCTGGGGGATGAAAACGCCAGCGAGGGTTTGAAGGAAAATAGTGGCGCTGGAGCAGGTGAGCCTTTCAGCGTAGTGGTGGCGAAAGCTCCGATGATAAACCTGGTTCGGCCAGCGTGGAGCGCACCCTGGAATGAGCTTCGGCTCGCAGAACAACTTGTAAACGGGTAGGCGCTGGCAGGCTTCAGCAAAAGGAGGCCTATGATCCCAGCGATAATCGAGCGATGCGCGGGCATCGATGTGGGCGAGAAGTTTTTGGCGGTCTGTGTCATGACTGGACCGGCCCACGAGGAAGCCAAAGCAGAAGTGCGGAAGTTCGGCACTGTCGGCAACGAACTGGAATCGCTTCGCAAATGGTTGCAGTCAGAAGGCTGCACCCACGTGGTGATGGAAAGTACGGGCGTCTATTGGAAGCCGGTGCTCAACATCCTGGAAGACGATCCGCAGTACAACTTGAAAGTGATTCTGGCGAATCCGCAGCAGGTCAAAGCGATCACCGGGCATAAGACCGATCCGCACGATGCACGATGGCTGGCCCATTTGCTGCGGCACGGTATGATCCGCCCCAGCTTTATCCCGCCGCGTGCGATCCGGGAACTGCGGGACTTTACGCGGCGCCGCAAACAGATGATCGGTATTGCAGCCGACGAGCGGAACCGGGTGCAGAAGGTCCTGGAGGACGCCAATGTGAAGATTGGCGATGTGCTGAGCGACGTGTTTGGGTTATCCGGTCAGCTCATGCTAGAAGCGTTGGTGAACGGGTTGGGCGGGGATGGTCGGCCGAGCGCTTTCGATATAGCGCAGCTAGCGCGAGGCCATGCCAAGAAAAAACTGAACGAGCTGACAGCGGCACTGGAAGGCCATCAGATGCGGGATACTCATCGAACTTTGATCCGTCACGCGATGCGGCACATGGCGTTTCTAACCGAAGAGATCGAAGCACTGGACCAGAACATTGCAGCGTTGATCCAGGAGGCGAACCTGACTCCAGCCTATGAATTGCTGCAGACTATTCCCGGCATTAGGTCCCAGGCGGCAGCGACGATTCTGGCCGAGAGCGGGCCGGACATGAAGCAGTTTCCCAAAGCGGCGAACTTCAGTTCGTGGTCGGGCTTGGCACCGGGTAATAATGAGAGAGCAGGGAAGAAGAAAAGGGCGCCCGCTATGAAGGGCAACCCGCACATCAAGACCGCTCTGGTAGAGGCGGCTTGGTCGGCGACTCGGACCAAGCAATCCGAGTTTCAGGACCGGTACCAAAGGCTCCGACCCAAAATCGGCCACAAGCGGGCCATCGTCGCTTCCGCCCACACTCTCGCTTTGAGGATTTACGAGGTGTTAGAAAGCGCGCGGCCTTATCAGCCCCACGGCGGCACTCTCACTCCGCGCTCCGTCAACAGGCTGATCCGTCACCACACTCGCAGACTCAACTGTCTACATCGTTGGCTCCATGACGGGACAACGGAATAGAGGAGATGTTTTCAGAACAACACAGATAAGAGAATTCACGGTCTTGGTTCTTAATCCGTGTTTATCCGTGTTGTTCTGAAAACACATTGCAACTCGTTGATTCCTCAATGGAGCTGCCAAGCGCGTTTTCATCCTCCAGGGTGGCCGAAGGCCATGTGTGGTTTATCCGTGGCTGTCATTTTACTTCAGAATGCCGCGCGTTTCATCGATGATAATGAATTGATTTGCCGCCACGTTGGTAAACCTCTGCTTGGTTCCACTCGGCCACGTCACCTCAATCGAAGAAACTGCTGGATCTTGGCCTAGGCCGAAGACCAATGCAAGATCGCTCTGCGACGCGTAACTGGAACCGCTGCGCACCATATTCCACTGTTTGCCGGAAGCCGAAGTGATGGTGACCGTCGCGCCGATTCCATCCCGGTTGGACTTTGTCCCGACCGTGCGAATCGAAATCCACTTATTGCTGTTGCCGCCATCGTTGCGGTACAAGTGTGCGGGTCCATTGTTGGAAGTGAGCAGGACGTCCAGGTCGCCATCGTGATCGTAGTCACCATAGATCGCGCCCCGTGCGACCAGCGGCTTAGTGAAATCCGGGCCCACTTGGTTAGACACATCCTGGAATTTCTTCGAGCCGAGATTGCGGAATAGCAGCGGCGGCTCCTGATATTTGATCTTGGGCTGCACGCGACCGATTTCTTCCTCAATGTGCCCGTTGGCCGTGAGAATGTCCGGGTAGCCGTCCAGGTCGTAATCGAAAAAGAACACGCCGAAGGTCAGCGAGAGCAAGCTATCGCGTCCCACGTTGGACATCGGCGCCTCGTCCACGAACAGACCGTTGCCTTCGTTGTGATAGAGCCCGAGCATCTGATTGGAAAAGTTACCGACGAGCAGGTCCGGATGGCCGCTGCGGTCGTAATCGGCCCAATCGACACCCATGGCTCCGCGCGCGATGCCGTCTTCCCCGTAGGCAACCCCGGCGGACATGCCTTTTTCGCCGAATGTGCCGTTGCGGTTGTTGTGGTAAAGCTTGTTGGGCTGCGTATCGTTGGAGACGAAAATATCGGGCCACCCGTCATTATCGAAATCGATGATCGAGACGCCGAGCGACTTGCTGTTCGGATCGCCCAACCCGGCCTTGTTGGTTACATCTTCGAAGCGGCCGCCGCCCAGGTTGTGAAACAGCCGGCTGGACGTTCCTTTATACGATTCGGGCGTGCAGTAGGATTTCACGGTGCCATCCAGGGAGCACCACAGATCGCCCTTCTCGGTCCACTGAACGTAGTTGGCGACGAACAGGTCCAGTTTGCCGTCACGATCGTAATCCAGCCACGCGGCGCTGGTGCCGAAACTGGCGTTCTTGATTCCGGACGCCACGGTTACGTCTTTGAATTTGCCGTGACCCTCATTGTGAAACAGATGGTCGCCACCGAGCGCCGTGATATAGACGTCGTCGCGCCCATCGTTGTCGTAGTCGCCCACAGCCACGCCGATGCCGTACATCTCCACGTCCAGGCCGCTGCCGCGTGTAATGTCGGTGAATGTTCCGTCATGATTGTTGCGGTAGAGCGCGGCGGTGGTATGGCGCCCGCGAAAGTTCCAGTCCTTGCCGTTGACGAAAAGGATATCGATCCAGCCGTCGCCATCGGCGTCAAAAAACGCCGCGCCGGAACCGAGCGTTTCAGGCAGATATTTCTTGCCGGACTTGCCGGCGTTGTGGACAAACTTGATCCCGGCCTTCGCCGTTACGTCGGTAAACTGAACTTTGTTCGCGGCGGGCTGTGCCGCTCTTACCGCCAACGCGGCCAGAATTACCGCGCCTGCTAATGCGATGATCCCCGGTTTCACTTAGTTTTCTCCCGCCGCATGCTGGGCTGCAGCCCGGTATGCTTGTTTGGCGCCAGCCCGCTTGGTTTTGACGGTCTCTCGGGCGTTCAACGAGGCGGCTGCCAGCGCCTTGAGATCGATGCTTTCGTGATCGTGGATGGGCTGCCGCTCGTTGTTGTCTTCCGGGCTGAGCATGCGAGGCTTGGCGGTAATGGCCTGAGCGGATTCGTTGGCTTTGAAACGCTCGAATAGCTTCTGCTCCCGTTCGGCCGACTCGACGTCGCCGATGCCGCGGTAGGCCAGCATCCCCGTGTAGTGCATCTGCAGGTCCTCCGGGTCGATGGCTTCAACTTTCTTCAGAGCGTCGATGGATTCCCCGTAATTTCGTTTCAGGAATTCGATCCGTGCCACCTGGTTCCACACCACGCGATCGCGAGGATATTTGGCATCCACAATGGCAAGGTCCTTCAATGCCGCATCATAGCTGCCGTCCGCTTTCTCGATTAGAGCGCGGAAATAATAGGTTCGGCCCAAATCGGAATTTACAGCCAGCGACTTCTGAATAAATGTCTTGGCCCGTTCCGTTTCGCCTTCCTGGATCAACGCCCGCGCCACGTTCAGCCATCCATCGGCGTATCCCGGGTCGGCTTCGGTGACTTTCGTGAAAGCGTATTCGGCGCCTTTCACGTCCCCTTGCAACAGCAGACCGATGCCCCAGTCGTTCCAGCGCTCGCGCGTACTCTTATTAGTCACCTGCCGCCATTTCGTTTCGGACGGATTGTTGGTCAGATCGATGCTGGCTTCGGCCTTCGCTAGAACGGTGATGGGAGTCACCGGAACTTCGCCCTTAACTTCGCCCGAAACATTGGCTGGAATGTTGCTCTTATCGAAGCTGTATTGGGCGGCGTTGCGGGTGAGATCGATCTTCGATTCTTCACCCGGCTTCGGCTTCCCGGCATAGGCCCATTGCGTGTAATACCACGAGAACTTGCGGTGATTGAGTTTCGCGGTCAGATGAATCGGCCCCTTGGCGTCTTTCGGAATTTTCAGCAAATAGTGGACCGTGTCGGCCGCGCCGGGTGGAATGGCATGGACATAGAGCACGCTGCGCGCCTGCCAGGCATTCCGTTTGTTGATTTCATTTCCATCGCCATCCAACTGGTAGGCTTTGTAGAAATGCGCGCCCGGCTCTACGGGGCCTTTGCCGCCGCCTTCCACCTGCCCGCTCCAGAAGATGATTTTGCCGGTGGCATCGGTGGCCTGGAGCTCCAGCCAGATGTCGAAGGAATCCAGTGTGCCGCCTGGGAAGAAGTGCCCGATTTTACGTGTCCTGACCACCACGTCCACACGTGCTGTCGAGCCGGGCGCGAGCTTGGGATGCGCCTGATCGATAGGCGCGGCGACATTGCCTACCTCGCGGATGAAAGTGTCGCCCTGCTGCTCGGCTTCCTCGCCCACCGGCGACATGGTGTTCAATGTGGGGCCGGTAGCCGTCCGGCGAATCATGACCGTCCGTTTGCCCGTATTCTCCACCGGCGAAGCGGCGAAAATATCCACGGAGATGAAGCCGGATGTGAGGAACTTTTGCTCCGCTGCGAGCTGTACGGCGTCCCTGTTCGCATTTGCGACTGCGGTGTTGGCCGCCGGGAAGCGGTGCGAATGAATCTGGCCGCCCTGATTGCCCGGTTCTGTCGAAGGTTCGAGCGGCATGTGGCAATTCACGCAGGTCTGCGATTTGGGCGGATAGTAGAACGAGCGTGCGCCTTCGCCAAATCCCGAAGCTTGCCAATTATCGTAATCGTTAAAGCCGCGGAACCAGCGGTAGTTGTTGACCGGAGCATCCAGGTGGACCTTGTGGCACGTCCCGCAGAATTCGGAAGATTGCTGCCGCATGAACGGCTTCATGAACGTCTCGCGATGCGGCTCAGGATCAAGATACGTCATGAAGTCGACCATGGTGCGGATTACTTTGTTCTTGCTGGTCATCAACTGATGCAACGCCGGGTATTCTACGGTGAAGCCGTTATTGCCCATGGTGCTGTCCACGTGAACAATGGCATGGCAACTGGTGCACGCCAGGCCCGCGTGAGCCTCCGGCGTGTCGATCTGCGTCTTGATCGGCTTATCGAAACGGCCATTGAAGAAGACCGCGTGGTCATGGCAGCCGGCGCACCATTTGCTGCCCTGCGGCGAGCCCTGCGTGTCCTGCATGTATTCGATGGCCTTGCGGTAAAACTGATTGTTGAACGAGGCGAAATGGTGGGACGATCCGTTCCATTCGTCGTAAATCTTCTTATGGCATTGCCCGCAGGTTTCCGAATCCATGAAAAAGTTCGACGGGATGATGCCGCCGACATTCGTTTGCGCCGAAGCGGGGAAGAATGGTGTTTTCGGACCGCCCCCTTCCCCTTCCATGGAGAGCGGAGCGCTAGCCGGATTCACGATGCGATTATTCGGATTGGGAAAAAAGTTCTTGTAGCCATGCCCGAGGATGGGCAGCGCGATGAGCAGGACGAGCGCCACTTCGAAACCCTTGCGAAACCTGAGCCATTCGCCGCCTTCCTGCGAGGCCTTCTTCCAAACGAAGGGAATCAACGCCGCGACGCCGAGAATCGCGGCCGCAATGTGCGACCAAAGTACCCACGCGTTGGCGTGAACGTTTCCAACGTACGCCAGAGCGGCGCCCAAGGCGAAGGCGACCAGCAGGAAGACAACCGCGGCGGGCGCACCGCGCAGCAGCCCGCTCTTTCGCAAGACGAAGAGCAGCGCTATCGCGAGGGCGGTCCCTAAGACCAGATGCCCCAGCACGTTCGCCATGTAGAAAACGGTGGCGGAAGCGAACGCCGCAATGTAGCCCGTGTTCAGCAACAGCACGAGAAACAACAGGCCGATCCAATACTCGAGACTCCGGCTCTTCATTCGTGAAACCTCCAGCCCAATATGGGCAGACACACGACGCCGTTCGTACTTGCAAACAGTTTCTACAGTCTAGGCGACGGGTGGGTTTGCAACAATAATAGAAAGCTACTACTTATTTGGGATCTTCGGTACCAGCCGGTTGGTACTATGCTCAGCGCGGGACCTTGAGCGGGTTCTTTCCTTCGGTGCATTGATAGTCGCCGGCGCTGACGTTGTTGAACTCCTGCACCTGGCCGCTGGGCCATTCGATGACCACGCGATCCGCTTTGTCGCGCTTGGCCAGCCCGAATGTTACCGCGAGCTCCGATTGCGACAGATAGCTGGAACCCGTTTTCACCATGCGCGACTGCGTTCCATCCGGCGTGGCGACTCGAACCACGGCGCCAATCCCGTCGCGGTTGGACTTGGTCCCCTGGAGATGGAAGCGAAGAGAGCGATTGCCGGATGTGAGATCGTTGCGATACAGAAAGGCGGGACCGTGATTGGTGGTGATCAGAAGATCCAGATCCCCGTCGCGGTCGAAATCGCCGTACGCCAATCCGCGCCCCACCTTGGGCGCCGCGAAGCCTCCTCCTAGCGCTGCTGCGACATCGCGAAATCCGCCCTTTGCATCATTGAGGAACAAATGCGGCGGCTGTGCGTAGCCGTGATTGCCGGCGATGTTGCGGACCGTCTCATCGATGTGTCCGTTGACCGCGGCTAGATCGAGATGCCCATCCAGATTGGCATCCAGGAATGCGCATCCGAAGCCGAGCCGCATGCGTGACGCCTGCCCCACTCCGGTCCGCATGGCCGCATCTTCGTACGTGCCGTCGCGATGCGGGCGATAGAGTGCGATCATCTCATCGTCGAAATTGGTGATGGCAATTCCCGCCACGCCGGAGTTGTCGAAATCAGCGGCATCCACGCCCATGCCCGCGCGCGCTCTGCCATCCTCGCTGAATGCCACTCCGGCGCGCACCGCCACGTCTTCGAACGTGCCGTCCCGGCGATTGCGGTAGAGCTTATTCGGTTGGGTATCGTTGGCCACAAACAGGTCCGGCCAGCCGTCGTGATCGTAATCAAGCATCGCCACGCCGAGCGACTTCGACGTGGTATCGAAGATTCCACTGGTCGCGGTCACGTCCTCGAACGTTCCGTTGCCCCGATTGCGAAAAAGCCAGCACGTGGCCCCGTGATAGGCCTCCGGCGTGCAGTAGGACTTCGTCTTGCCGTCCACGCTGCAAAAGACATCGTGCTCGGGCGACCACTCAACATAATTACAGACGAACAGATCTAGCAGGCCATTGCGGTCATAATCGAACCACAAAGCGGATGTGCTGAACCCGCTCCGGTTTCCCAGGCCGGACTTGCGCGTCACGTCAATGAAGGTGCCGCGTCCGGTGTTCTGAAACAAGCGGCTCTGTCCCACGGCCGTTATATATATGTCGGGGAAGCCGTCGTTGTTGTAGTCCGCAACGGCCACTCCCATGCCATACATTTCGACCGCCAACCCGGCGCGCTGCGTTACATCGGTGAAGGTTCCGTTGCGATTGTTGCGGTACAGGCTCAGCGTGGACCGTTCGCCCTTATGCCCTGGCCAATTCGCTCCGTTCACCAGCAGAATATCCAGCCATCCATCGCCGTCATAATCCAGAAACGCGCACCCGGGTCCGAGAGTTTCCGGGAGATACTTGGCTCCAAAAGCGCCGTTGTTGTGTCGAAAACTGATACCAGACTGGGCGGTGACATCCGCCAATCGGAAGCCGGGATCTAAAGCGGAGGAGCCAAGCCCTGCCAGCGGCACGGTGCCCAAAACAAACGTCCGGCGAGTCACGCGATGCTTACCAGCCCGGTGCGAATCGCATAGACAACCAGTTCGGCCGTATTGTGAATGTCAAACGCCTGCATGATATTGGCGCGATGCACGGCCACCGTGTTCACGCTCAGCTTCAGGACGACGGCAATCTCCTTGTTCGATTTGCCGTGCACGATCAACTGCAGAACCTCCAGTTCGCGCGTCGAGAGTTTAGGCGGCGCTTCGGTAGCCTCCGCCAGTTTGCCGAGCCGCCGGTCCAGCACCTGTTCACCCACGGCCACCTTGCGCACCGCCGACACAAGTTCCAGGTCCATCGCGTTCTTCAACAGATAGCCGCGGGCTCCCGCTTCCAGACACGTGCGGACGTAGTTGGGCTCCGCGTGCATGCTCAGAATCAACACCTCCGTATCGGGATACAACTCGCGGATGCGGCGCGTGGCCACCGCACCATTCATGCTGGGCAGCGAAAAATCCATCACCACTACTTGAGGCTTCAGGACACCAACCGCGTCCACGGCCTCATGCCCGTCGCTGGCTTCGCCCACCACGCGAATACCGGGCTCGTCCTCCAGCATGCGCCGGAACCCTTTGCGCACCAGGCTATGATCGTCGACTAAAAGCACCGATATCTCAGGTTCGGACATCTCAGGTTCGGACATGGGCCGCCTCCGCCGGAAGAGGGACGGTTACGCGAACCAACACTCCCGCGCTGTCGCCGCCGCCGAACTCAATAGTGCCATTCACCAACTCAGCCCGTTCGCGCATCGAGACCAGCCCCAACCCATGGGTCTGCTTGGCTTGAAATCCGACGCCTTGGTCTTGTACTTCAAGCACCACGGCCTCCGGAAGAAACCGTAGCCGCACTACCACGCTCTTCGAATTGGAGTGCCTGGCGACATTGTTCAAAGCTTCCTGCATCACGCGATAGAGGTGGATGGAAAGCGCGCGGTCCAGTTCACGGCTCTCGCCGGTCTTCTCGTACCTTACTTCGATTCCCGTCTGTTTCTCGAAAGCCGGCAAATACACATCCATCGCGCTTTCCAGGCCCGCCTCATCCAGAACCACGGGATGCAAAGCATGCGATAGGGAACGAACTTTGTCGAGCGTGGTCTGCACGATCTCGCGCACCTCGAGCAAATCGCCGGCTTTCCGATCCGCCCGCGCCAGCATGGTCCCAACCGCCGTAAGAACCTGGCCTAAGTCGTCATGCAGTTCGAGCGAGATGGAACGGAACGTGTTTTCCTGCGTCGAGATGAGCTGCTGCGCCAATTCGCTGCGGCGCTCCGACAGAGCCGCCACTTGCTTGAACAGACGGCGATTGTAGTGAACCAGGTACAGGCTGGTCAAGACAATAACTACCAGCATGGCGGCGAGAAAGACGTAAACATTGCGCTCCACGCCGGCGTACAGTTCCTGCGTGCGCGAAGCGGCCGTCTGTTCGCTTTGGTTGTTCTCCACCAGCAGGCGCGAAACCGCGGTGCTCAAAGCGGCCTGCCGCGCCTGTAAAGACAATCGAATTCTAGTGCGCGCCTCCTCGGTCTGGCCCTGGCGCGCCAGGTCGAAGATTCGATCGAGCGCGTCCCAGAACTGGTTGAAGGATTCGGTCATATAGCGGCGCTGGCTGGGCGACCGGTCCACCAGTGAAAATTTCTCCTCGCGAGCCAGAGCGTCTTCCAGGTCGACGTGAATCCGGCGCGTTTGCGGTTGCCAGGCGGTGAGCGGGTAAGTTTCTTCGGAATCGAGCATGTCCCGCATGGATAACGCCAGGGAATTCAACCCGTTCTGGATGCGCAGCAGCAGCAGGGAATCGGTGCGGTTGCGATCGATCGTGCTCGTCTGCAACTCTCGCAGGCTGCGAAGCTGGCTAATGGTGTAACCGGAGTAGACACCAACTGCGAGCAGCGTGACCGCCAGACCGGCCAAAAGTCGCAGGGTGGGAGGTCGTATGGTCAAGCCAGTATCGCGAGCGCCAGCTTTGAGCGGGGCCGGCATCAATGAGTTTTAGCGCTTTCATCTAATAATAGACAGAAATCGCGCCTGGAGCTTATGCCTCGAATCGGTCCACAAAGATTTGGCCGGGACAAGCAGGGTTTGGCGCATGGGCCGTACCGACGAGGGACGCCGATCGAATGGACTGAACCCCTAAAGTGAGACACTCCGAATAGACGCACTTTGCATTGAATGGAGTGCGAAAAATGGCGAAGAAGGCCAAGTGGCGTCGGCACACCCTGGAATTTAAGCGGCAGGTCGTCGAACGAATGAAGACCTGCCAAAACATTCATGAACTGGCCCGCAAACTGAAAATCGAACGAAAGCTTCTCTATACCTGGATGTATCAGTTTGAGGGCCGGCCCGAACCGCGGCACGCGAATTTGGGAATCACCGCAGAAGAGCGCAAAGATAAACAACTCCGCGAAGAGATCACCAAGCTGAAGGCGTCGCTGGCGGACAAGACGTTGGAAAACGATTTTTTTCGAAGTGCCTTGCTCAAGGTCAAGGAAGGACGCCAGCGGAGTACCGAAACTGGCGCCTCAGCATCTACGACGTCATCCGGTCGCGGGCGCAGGAGCAATTCATGTTAGGCGTGGAACGGATGTGCCACCTGGCGGTCGTCAGCCGGGCCGGTTATTACCGGCACTGGGAAGAAGTGGCTCCGGACGAAGCGGAGATGGCGGTGAGGGTGTCCATCCAGGAGGTGGTCCTGAGGCACCGGCGCCGTTATGGTTACCGGCGCGTAACCGCGGATCTGCATCGTCAGGGGATGGTCATCAATCACAAACGGGTCGCGCGGATCATGCACGAAGACAACCTGCTGGCAATTGGCTACCGCAAGTACATTCTCACGACGGATTCCAAGCATGACTGCCAGGTGTATCTGAACCTGGCGGCGCGGATGACGGTGACTGCCGTCAACCAGCTCTGGGTGGCGGATATCACGTATATCCGTCTGCGGACCGAGTTCGTATTCCTGGCGGTGGTGATCGACCGGTACTCGCGCAAGGCCATCGGCTGGGCGCTGGATCGCAGCCTCACCGCCAGAGTGGCAGTGACAGCGCTACAACAGGCCATCAGCTGGCGTCAACCGGGTGCGCGACATGGAAATGGGAGATGAGGCTGGATTGAGAACAGTCGCTTTGTTTCTGAGTGTATGCATATACTCAGAGAAGGAGGCGACTCATGTCCCAATCTCTGGCCGAGCTGGAGTCTACTCGAACCAAGCTTCTGGAGCAGTTTCTAGGTCTGGGTGATTTCCGCCCAGGAACGGTTTCCGCGATTCCGCGCCGCTGTGGAAAGCCGAAGTGTCACTGTGCCGGTCCGCGCGGCAAGGGGCATCCGCAGTTTCGTCTGCTGCGCAAAGTCAAAGGCAAGAGCGTGGCGGAGTCGTTCTCCACGCCCACGGCGTTACGCCAGGCCGCCCAGCAGGTAGGTGAATATCATCGCTTTCAGGATTTGGTCGCTCAGTTGACGGCTGTGAATGAGCAGATTTGCCGCTTGCGCCCGGTGGAGTCGGACCAGACAGGCTGGACCGAGGCGGAAAAAAAACGGCTGCTGACGTTCATCAAGAAGTCACACGGGAAGTCCAGACACTTCTCCAGGTAGTGTTGGGGGCACGGCGGAAGAGTGACCAATGGGACCTGGAGGCACTCGAGATGGCGACGCGCTCTGGCCTGCACCGAGCGGGAGCCGCCATTTTGACTGGTCTTCTAGCCGAGGCTGGCAGTCCCGCCAGAGAGTCGAGGTGCGTGTGTGGACAGCAAGCTCGGTATCATGATCAACGCCCCAAGCAACTACTCAGCGTGTTGGGGCCACTACGGTTTCATCGCGCCTATTATGTTTGCCCGGAGTGCCATCGAGGCCATAGTCCGCGCGACCGGGAAC
The DNA here is from genome assembly GCA_963776805.1 of Bryobacterales bacterium. Classification (GTDB taxonomy): domain Bacteria; phylum Acidobacteriota; class Terriglobia; order Bryobacterales; family Bryobacteraceae; genus Palsa-89. The sequence goes on along the minus strand of CAVZOD010000023.1, from coordinate 21,343 downwards.
TAGATGTCGTGGGAACGGAATGCTCGCCCGGTGTGCGGCGCATGCTGGCCGCCGTCGGCAGTGAGTCGAGCTTTGAGCAGGGCCGCGAGCAATTGGAACTGCTGGCTGGCATTCAGGTCACAGCCAAGGCCGTGGAACGTCAGGCCGAAGCCATCGGCGGCGATGTCGAAGCTCACCAGCAGGCCGAGATTCAACGAGCCAAGCAACTGGAATTACCGGAGGTCTGCGCTCCCGCCGTACCGATTCTCTACGTCGAAATGGATGGCACTGGTGTACCGGTGGTAAAGGCCGAGACCCAAGATCGGGCGGGCAAAGTGGAGGGCCAGCCGGCGCACACCCGCGAGGTCAAATTGGGCTGTGTGTTCACGCAGACCACCACTGACCGGGACAGCCGCCCGGTGCGTGAGGAGGAGTCCACTTCCTACGTGGCCGCTATCGAGACCGCTCAACAGTTTGGTCTGCGGCTGTACAACGAAGCTTGGCGGCGTGGTTGGAGTCGAGCCCAGAAAAAAGTAGTGATCGGCGACGGCGCAGTGTGGATCTGGAATCTGGCCGAGCAGCACTTCCCGGGCGCGATCCAAATCGTGGACCTCTACCACGCTCGTCAGCATCTGTGGGAACTATCCGCTAGGCTGTTTCCCAATGACTCCAAGGCTCGCAAGCGTTGGATCGCCCGTTGTCTGGATCGGCTCGATCGCGGCAAGATCGAAGCATTGGCGAAAATCCTGCGCGATTCCCCGCCGGTCCCCGAGGAACTCGCAAAAACCATCGCCATTGAAGCGGAGTACTTTGAGCGCAACGCGGATCGAATGCGCTACCCCACCTTCCGCGCACAAGCCCTGTTCGTTGGTTCCGGCGTTGTTGAGGCTGGTTGTAAGATCGTCATCGGCGCACGACTCAAACGCTCCGGCATGTTCTGGACCGTTCGAGGCGCTAACGCTATCATCGCCCTGCGATGCTGTCGCCTAAACCACCGGTTCGAAGACTACTGGGCTGATCGTAGCCGCGCGTCATGATCATCCACACTTATGTCGCACACCCCAGCTGACTCGAAACAACAGTTTATTTCTATCGTCGGCAGCTCAGAACAATCATGAAATGCTGCTTCCTATCTACAATTGGTTCTGGACCACCCTCGTGTTCGTGACTGGAGATCGGAGCGAGCAGACTAAACAAACGATCAAAATGTGCGAGGAGGACCGTGAGACGCGCGCGCTGATAGCCCGGCTCCTGAGCTTCGCTGACCTGGGAATCGCTGATCTTACCGTTACGGTTAGGAGGCCCCGAACGTTGGCCGAAAAAATCTCCCGCTCAATGCTTCCAGATCCAATTCCCTACACCATAGAACTGCTGCACCGAATCAATGGAAGATTATTGCCTTTCGAACTAGAGCAGGAATCGGCAGGAACCGCTGCCTACCTTGCTCTTCTTGACCCCCTGGTAGAGGCGCTCCAGTGGGGCGGAGTCATCTGCGTCGACGAATTGGATTCGAGCTTGCATCCTCTAATAGCCAGAGAAGTGATGCGGTTGTTCGAGAATCGGAGCCAAAATCCGCAAGGTGCCCAATTGATTGTCAACACGCATGACACCAATCTCTTAACTGCAGACATGCTCCGGCGTGATCAGATCTGGTTTACCGAAAAGGATGGAAATGCCCGGATCTCCGTTGAAACTAGCGGCTCCCGTGCAACCCACTCTACGACGCCTTTCTTTTTTTGACAACCTCCGATTTCGACGGTGCCAGCGCTTCTAATTCTCTGATGAGCGCCGGAATCTGTTTGTGTCCGGTGACCTTTCGGAACTGTTTTTGTGCAACCAGGAGTCCCGACCCGACCCAGCGCTCTCGCTGGTCGCCGCCATGCCAGCGTTTCACATTTTTGCAAACCTGCTCCACGATCGAGAACGCCGATTCGATCACGTTGGTGCTGGCCAACGTTTTTCGAGTTGCATGGGGACGTGAAGCCGGTGCACGGTCAGGGTCTCCTCCATTCCTTCGCTCAAGCTCCGCGCCGCACTGGGATTGAGGTCCATCAGTTCGCGATGGAGTGCGTTCAACGCCTGCTTGGCAGCAGCGTGGTCCTCCAGGGCATAAGCCGCATGGAGCCTTTTAGCCACCGCCGGTTTGTGTTCGTCGGTCAGATGATCGAGCACATTCCGGCGCTTATGGACCTGGCAGCGCTGGATCGCCGCCGAGTCGCCGGCGTGCTTTTTTACTGCGGCAGTGAGTGCCTTGCCGCCATCCAGAATATAGAGTCTCGGCTCGGTAAAATCGAGCCCGCGACTGACCAAGTCGCCGAGCAACTCTCCGACTACGGTGGCGTTTTCGGTGGCGCCTTGCCGAATGCCTAAGATCATTTTCCGTCCGTCCTGGGCGATTCCCAATGCGACCACCATCTGCTGCCCTTCGAATGGCGTTGCATCAATCAGCAATGCACACAGCCGCGTCTTGTCCAGCCGCCGCTCCATCATACCCTTCAACTTTTCCCGGCTCGCTTCGATAAAGTGCTCGCTGACGGCGCTCTTCTCCAAGCCGTAGGCTTCCGTGAACTCGCGCACCGCTTGGCCGTATTTCCTCGTACTCAGGCCGAGCATCAACTTCTCCCAAACCGTTTCCGTCAGCGGCTCGCCTCGATGGAACAGCTCGTAGCTACCCAGGCGCACTTCCTGGTCATCGGTGCTGCGTACGCGCGGCCGCTTCACTGGAACCTTCTGCCCCATCACTACGCAATAGCCCCGCTCGCTGCCCCACCGATTGGCCGTCCTTTCCGCTTGCCGCTGGCTGCGCTCGCCGACCAGCTCCCGAACTTCTTCCTGCATCAGCAGATCCATCAACCGCAAACCGGCTTGACGAATTAATTCGCCCACGCCTTGGCGCAACCAGCCCACCATCTCCGCCATCGGCAGTACCATCTGCACCGCCGGATTTCCGTCCGCGGCCATTGCCTCGAGCTCCTTCACAGCTCGCTGCGTTTCAATTTGATATGGTTTCTTCATAGCGACTCTCCTTTTTCTCGCGAAAGAAAATTTGCTCTCAGCCTATCAAGGCTGCGAGCGGGAGTCGCTAATTTCTACGATCTACCGGGCATTCCCGAAAAGGATCCCAAGGGAGAGAGCCATCTGTATCCGCTCACGGATTTCAAGCCACGCCGCGAAGAGAATCTGGAGAGTGGCTATTTGCAAAGACGATACGGTGCCATTCCATTTATCCGGTCGGACGAGTTTGTAACCGGCTTGGCCGAGAGTGATGGCGAAGCGAAATGATAGTCTGCGGCGTCGCCGCCCATTTAGAGAAGCGAAGCGGCGGATTTTGATAGTCTGCGAAGGTATCGTCACCGAACGACACTATTTCAACGATCTTCGAATCCAGACTAAAAGCCTTGTCGAATTGAAGATCGAGCCTGGCGGGACGCCCAAGAGGTTAGTTGAGCGAGCCGTCGATTTTAAGAAGACCGCAGAAAAAGCGGCTAAGCGCAGCAAAGATGAAAATCTGAAATATGATCTCACTTGGTGTGTTTTCGACGTCGATGAACACCCCTTCCTGGCTGACGCTCGACAGCAAGCTCGCGATAACGGTATAAAAGTGGCGGTTTCGAGCCCCTGCCTTGAGCTGTGGGCATTGCTGCACTTTCAGGATCAGCATGCTCACATCGAACGACATAATGTTCAGCGGCTTTGCCGGGAGTACATGCCTGGGTACGAAAAAAGGTTGCCCGTTGAGACCCTGCTCGCGAGGTTCGATGACGCGGCACGTCGATCGATGGACCTCGAACAATGGCATCATACTCACGAAACTGAGGGTGCAAATCCGTCAACCAGCGTTCATCGGCTCACCGAGGAGATCATCAAGGAAGGTCGGCTTGCCGCCACTTGGCAGCCGGTGCCGCGCTAAAATGGCGCTTGAGCCAGCCCACTCTTTTCGCGGATCAATTTCGAACCGCCCGTCCGGCCCGGCTAGTTTATTGCCATCAGGAATTCCTCGATAAACTCGCGGCCAGGCGCAATGAGCCCGTAGGGAAACGTGCCGCGCTTGTAATGCAGCGCATGTCGGTGGACATCAGCAGGCTGCACTACAAGGGAACCAGCGGCGTCAATCGCGGATGGCGGCGCTCCCGCCTGGGCGGCGGTTCCGGGTCGCACTTCTACGCCTGGTGGGCTCCGGCAGGCGCTGCCGCGCTGAAACAAGACGACGGGTTTGAGGCTCAACCCGAAGCCATCTTCCTGCGCGATATTCGCCACCACGACGATCACGCGCCGCTGGCGCCAGGCCATTTCGCAGACGACTATCTGCCGCTCAGCGTAACGGACCTACGCGGCGGCGAGTACGCGCCCGAACCATGGACCGCGTCACAAGCGCGCTTCGCTCGCAGCCGTGGCGTGGCGAGAATTCTCAAAGGTCATCCCGGGTCGGGTAAAACCACGGCGCTGCTGCACGCCGCCGATGCGTCGCAAGCGGCGCGCGTTTTGTACCTGACGTTTTCGAACGATCTGGCAGCTCTGGCGCGCGATTATTTCGACCGCTTTTGTTCTTCCGCCCGCACGTTCACGGTGCTCACCTTTCCGGCGTTCTTGCAGCAGATGCTGGGCGGGCAGGGAAGCGAGAGCGATCCCGCCGAATCCCGCGCACGGTTCCGGCGGGACCTTCTGAATTACCACCGTTCGCTCGGCGCCTGGTCGAACAATATCGATGCGCTTTATGACGAGATGCACGCTCATCTGGTGGGCGCCGCAGTGCCGGAAACTTCGGGACGCTTTCATAAAGCGGAGCATGTACGGCTACCCGACAGCGCCTACCGCGCGCAACGAAACCGCTACATAGGCACCGCCGCCGACAGTGTGCTGGAGGCAGCTCGCCGGTTGGACCGGGCTGGCGAAGGGCCGCTGGTGGACCGCTATTTTCCCGAACTTGCGCTGGCTTGGCGCGCCGCGCAAGGGCTGGCGATCGGATCGCATAAGATCAGCTCCGATTTCCTGGACTACGGCTGCGTCGCGGTGGATGAAGTACAGGATCTGACGCCGCTAGAGGTGTTCGTCGTTTTGGCCCTCGGGCGCAATTTGAACGCGAGCGGCCGGTATGCGCCGATTTTGCTGGCGGGAGATGAGGCGCAAACGGTCCGGCCGACCGACTTCGAGTGGGCGTGGCTGAACGATATGCTGCACACCACGCTCAGCCAGCCGCTGGAGTTCAAACTGTCGGTGAACCTGCGCAGTCCGCGCCGCATTGCCGACGTGGTGAATCGCGCTTGGGATTTTTACGATTACCTGCACAAACACGACCGGCCTTCCGGGTCAGGCTATGCGGAAATTGATGACGACTCGCCGGACCAGATCCTGTACGCGGCCGTTCCCGCCGTCGAGCTGCCGCCACTGCTCCTGGATTTGGGCCGCCGCGAAGGGCTGGCCCTGATCGCGTTCGACAAAACGAACCTGCCTGCCGAGAGTCTGCCTTTCGTGCTCTCGCCCGCCGAGGCCAAGGGTTTGGATTTTCATTCCGTCTGCCTGGTGAATGGCGGTGCGCTGCTGCGGCGCATCGTGGATGATCGCAAGCATTCATCGAGTAATGCCGCGGCGGATACCCTCGCCAAACGGTTGGCCATCGATCAGCTGCGAGTGGCGCTTTCCCGGCCCACGGAAAGATTGCTTTGGCTGGACACGGCGCCCGATGGCGCCACGGTGAAGGAAGTCAGCCGGTTGCTACGCTCACCGTCGGAGGTCGCGCTTCTCCCGATGACTGCGGAGGCGTTGCGCACCTGCCTGGACGAAGAGGAACTGGAGATCGAAGAGCGCCTGCAGCGTTGCCAGCGCGATGCCCGCCAGCTTGTCGCGGTGAAGCCAGACCTGGCTTGGTCGCGCGCGCAACAAGCCGTGGCGTTGCTGGGAACTCCCGGAGACCTTACCTGCGTAACCGATCCGGAAGCTCGCCAAGCCGCTCACCTGACGTTATCGGAGATCTGTTTCCAACTGGCCATCCGCAAGAAGACTTTGTCTCCGGAGCTCGGGCGGCTGGATTTGTACGAACAGGCTGCCGAAGCGGCTCGGGGCGCCGGAAAGTTTCTCCTCGCGAATGCGATGATCGGGATCGGCACGGCGGAACGCACGCATGGAATCGAGCGCGTCAATTGGATCGCGCAAGCCATCCAGCAAGTGGCGGAGGCTCGTGAACAACTGCCGGGCTGGTTCATCGTAGAGATCACTCCCAGGGCCGATTCCTGGCTGGATGACCTGGGGCGCCATCTCGATGCGGGAGACAATCCTCTCTTAGCGCAGCGGATTTTGCCGCCGTTCTTCGACGCACTCGGTTTCCCCGACGCTCAGGCCCGAAAGGATCGATTGGCGCAGCGGGCGGTACAGATTCTGATGAAGAATCGCCGGCATGCCCAGGCGCTGACCATCTTGGAGAAGCTGCCGGAGGCCAAGCCGAAGCTGGCCGCCGAGTGCTACGAGGAAACCGGCCAATTCGACAAAGCCGCGGCGGTCTATTTGGAGCTCGGAGAGCAGGACAAGGCGCTGCGATGCTATCGCTCGGTTCCGGATTTCTCCTCGGCGCTCGGGCTGGTGAGGAAAATGGAAGGCCACGCGGCCCGGCCCTCGCTCGAATGGCTGGCGGAGTTGGACGCGGTGATCGCGCGGCGGCCGGAGAACTTCAACCGCGCTATGACGCCGTCCGAAAAGAAACTGCTGGAGGGGATGCTGGAACGCGGCTTGGGCGTGCAACGCAAGAAGCCGGCAATGAAGAAGACGGCCCCCAAAAGTTCACAGACTAAGGCTGCTGCTCCGAAACGCACGCCCAGCCGGCACAAACTGGACCCGAGCCGGCAGCACTAACTACAGTCCCTACTGGATTGTTATCGCGCCACTTCGCCCCGAACATGGAGACAGGAGGTAATTCATGGTTCCGAAGCACATCCTGATCGCCGGCTGCTGTTCCGTCTTACTTGCTGTTCCCGCGTTGGCTCAATCCACTAAGTTGAGTCCCCGGGACAAGCAGTTTCTCAAAATGGCCGCGGTGTCGAACATGACGGAGGCGCACTTAGGCGAAATGGCTGAGGGCAAGGCCGCGAAAACGGGCATCAAGGACTATGGCCAAATGCTGGTAAAAGATCACACCAAGGATTACCAGGAGCTGACGGTCCTGGATAGCAAGCTGGGACAGTCGATCCCGAAGGGCATCAATGTGCGCCGCGACAAGGCGGTGGAAAAGCTGGCGGATCTGAAGGGCAAGCGTTTCGATGGCCAATTCCTGCGGGAAGAGGTTCAGGACCACGAACGAACCCTGGCGGTGTTCAAGCACGAGGCTCAACACGGACAGGATCCGGACGTGAAAGCTTATGCGAACCAAGCCTTGCCGACGATGGAGGAACACCTCCGTGAGGCCGAGAAGTTGCTGAAGCATCCCGCCTGAGCGGGTGCCGATGTCACTGGTTGATCTGGATGGTTCGAGCGATATCGCCGCGGCTTTCCGGAACAAAGTGAACCGATACGGATTCCTTCGGCGTCAACTGCGAAAGTTCTTCCCGCTGGGTGCCGGCGTCAATGCGCGTGGAACGCGCCACCTTGATATCGAAGGGCACGCCCGAAGAGTCGCGGACCACCACCAGGTCCATTTTCGGATCCACCATGCTGACCGTGCCTTTCAAATTTTGGGCAGCCCAACGCTGCACCTCTGCTTGATGCTCGGCGCTCGTATTTGCGGGAGCGGATGTGGTCTTTTTCGCGGCCCACAGCGCTGGAGCGCACAAAGCTACCGAAAGTCCAATAACTACCGACATACGACGCATAACTTGTACTTCCTCCTAATTTCAGCGTAAATCTGAATTTCACCCGGAGCTATCCAGTCGAAACGGTAGTTGCGCAGGAGTAACTTAGTGACGCGCGCGGCCTCCAATCTGCGCCCGGTCAAGAAGATGTTGATGAGCTCTGATGGTAGCGCGGTGCTTGTGATGATTATGGCTCTCGACACCCTCGCCCCCTTTCTATCGCTCGGCCGCTGATGCTCGGGTCATCCATCCGCTTTCAGCGAACAGCGTCTCCTTCCCCCGAGGAACCGTTCATGCTGACTCGGGACGTGGCTGTCCCGCCGGCCGCCTCCGCGCCATTTTCCCGATATCCAGGAAACGCCTCGACCTGTGGTAGACTAAAAAAGTCGCAGTCTAACCCAGGAAAATTTCAATGCCGAAGCTGAAGACACATAAGGGTGCGTCCAAACGGTTCAAGAAGACCGGTACGGGCAAGGTGGTTCGCCATCATTCATTTGCCCGCCACATCTTGACCTCGAAGACTCGCTCGCGCAAGCGCAAGCTAAAGCATAGCGTGGTGGCCGATGAGACCGACCAGGCTAAGCTGAAGAGAATGATTCCCTATTGAGGCTGGAGTCTGCGCTCAGCGCAGAACCGTCCCGCCGCGCGGATGGGTGCTCGCACGTACCTTTCCCGCCGGATAAATCCAACGCAGGAGAAAAAACGTGCCTAGAGTAAAAAGAGGACCGAAACGCAGAGCTTACCGCCACAAGACGCTGGCTCGAGCCTCGGGCTATTTCCTTACAAAAAGCAAGCTGAATCGCGCGGCGCAGGAAGCCGTCGAGAAAGCTTTACGTTATGGATTCGTCGGAAGGCGCCGTAAGAAGCGCGACTTCCGGTCGCTATGGATCGTTCGCATCGGGGCCGCGTGCCGCACGGCGGACATCTCTTATAGCAAGTTCATCAATGGCCTGAAGAAGGCTGGGATCGAGCTGAATCGCAAGATTCTGGCCGATATGGCCGCCACCGATGGTCCCGCTTTCGCCGCGCTGGTGGAGAAAGCCAAAGCCGCTCACGCTGCGTCATAATTAAGCTTATGAACGCCGTGCAACAGGAACTGGATTCGCTTGGGGTTCTGGAAGAGCGCATCACGCGGGCGGTAGAGCTCGTAACCAGCTTGCGGGCGGAGAAGTCGGCGCTGGAATCGCAGTTGGCGTCGGCGATTGCCGAACGCGACGCGGTGCGTCAGGAACTGGACGACTTGCGCAGCGAACGTAAGCAGGTTCGAACCCGGATTGAGAAGCTTTTGGGCCAGATGGATTTGTTGAGCAGCGTTTAGGCAACGCTCCCCTCCGACCGCGTCTGCGCGATTCAAGATCGAGCGTCGGTGGCGCTTCAGTTCCAACGCTTGCCGCCCGTCTTGAGCGATCCAAAGCTCGGAGCGCAAAGGGCGCCTCAGTTCAAACAATAGCCGCCCGTCTTGCGCGATCCAAAGCTCGAAGCGCAAAGGGCGCCTCAGTTCAAACAATGGCCGCCCGTCTTGCGCGATCCAAAGCTCGAAGCGCAAAGGGCGCCTCAGTTCAAACAATGGCCGCCCGTCTTGCGCGATCCAAAGCTCGAAGCGCAAAGGGCGCCTCAGTTCAAACAATGGCCGCCCGTCTTGCGCGATCCAAAGCTCGAAGCGCAAAGGGCGCCTCAGTTCAAACAATGGCCGCCCGTCTTGCGCGATCCAAAGCTCGGAGCGCAAAGGGCGATTGGTGCCCGTCTTGCGCGATCCAAAGAAAGATGACAAGCTAAAGCAATGCCAAACACGGAACCGGTCCGTGTCACCATCTTCAACCAGACCTATTCCTTGGTGGCTTCCGAGGAGCCGGGCCGGATCGAACATCTCGCGCAAAAGGTGGATGACTTGATGTCCTCTATCGCCGTGCGCGCCGGCAATATCGACGCCACCCGCGCGGCAGTGCTGGCGTGCCTGCACCTGGCCGACGAGTTGGAGTCCCTGGAGCGCCGTCTGGCGAGTCTCAAAGACAACGTCGATCACAAGGCCAGAAAATTCACGGTATTGCTAGACGAAGCCATGAGCGGCCAGCCGATCGCGGAGAATCAGTAGATCCGCTCCTGCTTGCGCATGTTCCCGAACGATCCGATGTTGGCAATGGAGAATGAGAGCCGATATTGCGTGTCGTCGCGCACCCCACCAAAATTGTAGCGGCGATATTCGACGCTGATCCCGCAGCAGTCGGTGTTATAGGTGATCTCGGTAGTGGCGAAATCCAGGATGTCCCGGTCCAGGTCGTAGAAGACATTGACCGCGGCATTCCAGCCCTTGCGGTTTTGATTGCCCACCGCCACCAGAACGTTGATCTGGTTGTTGGGCGCGGTTACCACCGGGTTTTCCCGCACTTCAGTATGGCCCAAGGAAAAGAAATACTTGGAAAGACGAATATTCCCGTTGAAGCTGCTATTGCTGATGCGGCCAAGCAGCGGATCGTAGTCCACTCGCCACTCGAACCCCACCACGTGTTGAAAGCGGAGCACCGAAACGATCGGAGAATAGTTTCGCGGCCCGTCCAGAAAATCGAACCCGTCCAGGTCCTCGGTAGATTGGATTACGTTGCGCTGGGCCGGAATGACGGCTCCGCCAAAGGTAGGATCGAAGTAGCGGCTTTGCGCCAGCTCCCAGCTCATCACTTCGTTGACATTGCCGTTCTTGTCCTTCACCAGCAGGCGATTGGTCACCGATAGCGTAACCTGGTCGGTGTCGGTCATCAGGTCGTTCTCGTCGAAGCGGATAATATTGTTGAAATCGTTGATGCCGTCCACAAACTTGTAGTCGATGCGTGGTTCGATCACGTGCTTCACTTTTTCGCCCCCCAGCCACTTGGGCGATTGAAAGATGCGTTCGAAGGCCGGCGGGATGAGATGGACGTCCAACTCGCGGGCATTGCGCAAAATACCGCGGTCGCTGATTATATTGTCGACGATGCTGTTGCTGTAGTCCGTTTCGCGGATGGCCGCGCTCGCACTGAGACTGAAGCCGGCGAAGTGAAACGCGGTGGTGACCTCCGGGTAGACATCCAGCCGTCTTACGAAGGTGGGTGTTTGAAAATCAGGTTCCGAGCGGTCCAGGAAGCCGGCGCTGCTGTTGAACGAAAACCATAGAGGCACGACGCCGCCCAAAATTTGACGATCGCGGCTCAGGAAATCCGCCTCGGGCAGTTTCTTAATGATGATGGTGTCGCCGGGTGTCGCGTCCTCAAATTCCTGGTCCCGATCCGCCACCACATCGAAAGCATAACTCGACCAGTGCTTGCTGACGAAGCCCACCGAATGGGTCTCTGAAAAGATTGTGTCGTGGAACGATTGGCTGAAGGCCTCCCGGAAGAGGAACGAGCTGAGATAGTCGATATGCACCCGCGCCACCCAGCCGTCGCCCAGCTCGGAATGGCCATCGAACGAAAATTCCTCACCGCCCTGCTTCTGAATACAAGCCTCGCCAGCTAAAGAGGTACCGGCGGGACAGATGCCATTTGAGGCGTTGCCAATATTGACGCCGCGATCTTGCACCGCGTACAACTGGAAACTGAAATCGGTGCCGGGCCTCACTTTTCCGCGAAATTCCAGATTACTGGCCGGTCCGCGCAGCGTGAAATATTCAATGCGATAAAGCGCATCATAGCTGCGGCTGATGGCCCAATAGTATGCCAGGCCGAATATTTCACCATAGACGGTGCTGTGCCCGATGTTGGGCGTGAGGAATCCGCTTTGGCGGGGGAGCACCTTCAGCGATTTGTAATAGGCCGGGAAATAAAAGATCGGTATTGTTTTGACACGAAACAGAGCACGGTAAGTGATGGCGCGGTCGTTGGGAAGAATGTCGAATTTGGCCGCGGTGAGCCGCCACCACGGTTTAGGAACCTTGCAGTCGGTGACGTATCCATCGTGGATGATGTATTTTCCGTCTTTCCGCTCGCCCCATTTTCCTTCGAAATAGAAGGGATTGCTAGTTGTGAGCAGGCCGGGACGCGCCACGATCTTGGTCTCCGACGTCCCGCGCACATCGTAAAAGATTCCGGTCTCGGTGTTTACGTTGTACTTGGCGTGATCGCAGTTGAGCTTGGTTCCGTCCAAAAAGTTTTCATAGCGGACGTTGCCCCAAGCTTCCACGTCGCCAGTGTCGTCGTTGTAATCCACGGCGTCGGCATCCATTTTCTTGTCGACGCTTTCAATGTGAACGTTGCCTCGCAAGTGTCGAATATCGCCGTCCGATTCCTGCGTCTTTGACTCGAACCGATACTCTCCGGGGCCCGGAGAGCCGGCCCGCAGGGCTTTCACGCGCTGGTCCGGATTAGCGGCGTTTGGAATCGCGGGCGGCGCGGGCGGAGGGACGGGAACGCTCGGAGCGGGAGGAGGCGGCTGCTGCGCGAGCAACGCCGGCACCGTAACGAAAGGTGACGCGAGCAAAAAAACGATGAGAAGAACACCGGGCGCACAATAAAGTTCGTGACATTTTTGCCCAAATATGTTACGAAGGAAGGTGACCTCTTTGGTAAGGTTTCCATGGAAACGGTTACCTGCGGAGGCTGCAGAACGAGGCTTCAAGCCAGAACCGTAGCATGGATGTTCCGATGTCCGCAAGAGGAGCTTTTGGGGACACGCTGTTGCTGTTCCGGAACAGGTGCTTTGCGGGGGATGAGGTGTTTTGATGGAATGCCGATATTGCCAAGCCGCCAACGCTGACGACGAGCATCGCTGCCGGCGTTGCGGCCGGCGCCTGCGCATGAGCCCGGTTTATGCGGGTTCATCAGCGGCTGCGCCGGTTTTGCAAACGAATGCTGCGCCGGTTTTGCAATACAGTGCCGCGCCAGTTTTGCAGGATGGCGCCGCGCCGGTTTTGCGAAACGACACCGCTCCCGTAATGCGGCCTGAAGCGGCGAGTGGCCCTCAGCGCGTGGCTGTGAACAGGACTGAGGCGCATCGCCCGCCTGAGCCGAGCGCGCCGCGCCGTCCGATCACCTATCAACCTTCGCTCTTCCCGTCCCGCGAACTGCCGCTGGTAGTGCAATTTGAAACAATCGCTCCGGATTTGGTGCAACCATCCCCGCGTAAGCAACAACCATCCACGCCGCGGCCAAGGCGCCGCAAGCCAGTTCCCGGCCAGCTCGAATTCACCAGTCACTTCACCCAGCCCGCCCGGTCGTCCAAACAGGCCGACGGCGTCATCTATTGTGACGCTCCCGTTGCCATTCCGGCACATCGGGCGATGGCGGCCGCGCTGGACGCGAGCATCATCGTAATGGCGCTGGCTCTTTTCGGCATCGTTTTCCACCTGGCGGGCGGGGTGTTCGTGCTAAACGCCAAAACTGCTCCCATGTTCCTGGGCGTTGCAACTGGCGTCGTGATCTTCTACCGGTTGCTGTGGTGTATTGCCAATGGCGACACAGTCGGTCAAAAGTGCACCCGCTTGCGGCTGGTGAATTTCGACGGGCACACGCCCACGCGAGCCCAACGGTTCTACCGGACTGCGTCGGGCTTTTTGAGCTTGATGGCCGGGGGCATCGGACTGCTGTGGGGCTTGGTGGACGAAGAAACGCTCACCTGGCACGACCACATCTCGAAGACCTTCCCGACGCCTGTCAACTAGCCGCCGCCCTCAAGTCCTGCGCTTAGGCCCGGCAAGGTTCGACGATCGCCGACATCGAACCCTTGCTATTCGGCATCCGCCGGTCCGCTCCGAAGGCATGAATCTGATCGCGCCCGAATTCGGCGGCCGGTAATTCGCAGGTCATCACGATGGTCCGGCCGGTAGTATCCACCTCCACCGCATGGTTCCAGGCTGCCTCGGTGGAGAGCGCGAACAGCTTTTCCAGCATTTCTACCACGTAATCGTAGGTGTGCTCGGCGTCGTCCAGCAGTACGACATTGTAGACCGGTACATTCCGATCCAGGATTTCCTGGCTGGTTCCCGGCGAGGCAATCGTGGCCATGACTATCTTTCATCATAATGGCAACTAGCATTGGACAGCCGGGTGGTATCATCGAGGTAGAGGGGGGCGCAACGGATTCGACGGGATTGAATCGTTGTGGGAAGGCGTGCCGGGTTCCGAGCTCCCGTAAAACGATCGGAAAACCAGAACTGCCAATCAACAGTTCGCTTACGCTGCTTAATTAATTAAGTAGCCGCCCCGGGTGTTGGGCCTTGACGGCATCCAGCGGGCGTCATCTTCAAGGATTGGGCCGAGAGCTTCTGTTCGGAGCAGCAGGCTGACGACAATCGGGCTAAGCCGCCGTTTTCTTGCCGGTTCTAATGCGGCGGCCGACAATTACCGAATCGGAAACGCACGTAGTCTTTTCACGGCGGGCTTTTTCGGACGCGGGTTCGACTCCCGCCGCCTCCACCAACATTAACGGTATATTTTTCAATAGTTTGAAGATTGGAACGGGGTCCACGTAAATTATACGTAAACTGACCGTGGTAGGATTTGAGCAGTACGATGCTCAATCTGTTTCGCCGTCACGTCTCAGAGTGCCCGAACTACGGCAAGCGTATGGGGCAGAAATGTCCCCGCAAACCGCCGTGCGCGATCCATTACGAGGGCATGGGCGGCAACGGCAAGCGCATTCGTTCCCAGGCGCTGATCGACCCTAAAACCGGCAGTGGCGTTCGGGACTGGTCCAGAGCCTGTGAGCTGGTCCGCGACATGGAGGCTCCTACCCCGACGATCGTACCTATAACCCGTTCAACCATCGCGGACGCCATTGAGCATTTCTTGAAGCTCAAGACCGGGAAAGCCCCCGACACCTATCACAAGAGCGAAAGGCTCCTTGGCAAGCTCCGCACATTCATGGACGCCTCGCCACGCGCTTATCAATACATCACTGAAATCCGGTTCGTGGACTTGACTGACTTCTGTTCCTCTTGGACTGGCGCCAACAGGACCAAGCTCCGTGATTTGGGAATCTTGACGTCGTTCTTCAAATTCTGCCATCGGGCTGACTTCACTCCAAAACACATCGGTGACGGTTTGTTCAAAACAATGAACTGGCCGGATGATGAAGGTCAACGCGAACCGTTCACGTCCCAAGAACTTGAATCCCTCTGGAAAGTACTTCCGAATCTCCCCGATGAATACGGCCGGCTGGGGCAACCCATCGCTAAGCAAACGGAAGCATTCGTTCTCCTGATGCGATATACCGGCCTCGATGTCTCAACCATGATGAGCCTGCCGAAGTCCCATGTCCGAGGAAACAAGATTCTGACCTATCGGCTGAAGAACGGCAGCGAGGTGTGGACCGTCGTTCCCGAATGGGTTGTCGAGAAGCTCCAGGCCGCGCCGCACGATAGCAGTAAGTACTTTTTCTGGAGCGGGGAGGGGAAGATGCACACTCGAGCATCGAAATGGTTTGCACGGTTGCGGAAACTTCTTGATCTTGCAGGACTCCAGCATCGGACGCCGCACAACTTCCGGCATCACTTTGCGATCGAGCACCTACTCAGCGGAACTCCTATCGAAGATGTCAGCCGTCTGCTAGGGCACAACGACATCAGCATCACAATCAAAAGCTACGCGGCATGGATCAAAGAGAGGCAAGTGCGCCTGGAGGGCCATCAGCAAAGAGTCTGGGAGACCGATCCGCTGCACCAGCGCATGATGGCGGCCAGCGCAGATCGCGCATCGGCATAATCAGCGTGATATTCGCGAGACGCGGAACAAAACCTGAACGACTTGTTCCTACGACTTGGTACAGCAAGCCAAAGCTAGCGTCGCGTGGGATAATAGGGAGTCGGTAAATGGTTTCATGTTCTGCACATCCTTCGGTGCACTCGCTCGATTACTGATCGGGGGATGCGGAGAGTACGATAACGTCGCTTGTGCTGATGATTTGTGTCTCCGATAACGAGTACCCCCGGCTCATCATCGAACAGTCTCCGGATCGAGTCGGCGCTTAATCCCCACATCTTTGCGACCTCCTTGACGCTGTAGTGTCGTTCGCCAAAGCTGGCATGCGGAGAAGACGGCTCCAAGGGCGTCGGAGAGTTGCGCTCGCGCATCGCTCGCGCCCTTTCCTCGAAACTGCTTCCGGCTCTCATACCAGCTTTAAACGGATCCACTGCCTGAGCCAATCACAAGTCTGAGGGTCTAACTTTCGTGGTTGAAGAAAGCTTACATCGACGCCAGAATTGTGATGTGCGTTGCTCATGGAGAAAAGTGCCTCCATATATATAAGGAAATGGCGGAGGCACTTCGGGACGCGTCGGGGCAACTTTTTTTGAGTTGGCGCGAGTGACTCTTCCTCCATGCGCCTGTCGGACGCTTGTCGGACACGCCGGCCTGTAGTCTTCGTGGACGCCGCGTTTCGGTGTAACCAAATATTTTCATTAAAGTTTGTCCTGAGATGCCTCTGCCATTTCCTTTATTAGTAGAGGGCGTTTTTCCTTGGCGCGATTCGAGGAGGTTGACCATGCGCACAGTGGCGAACGATTTGGGATCGCGCGCAGCGGTCGGTTGTCCGAACTGGTTGGTTTCGTGAGCATCTTTGAACCTTTCTTGACGGTGCCCCGACTTCGGGTCTTCGACCGCAAGCCGTCGGTTATAAAGGAAACGGCAAGGGATATGCGGGACGGTGAAAGGTTTTTATGTGATCCACAAAGAAAAACTGGGTGAGGTTTGGCTTTCTCGAAGCCTCTTTATAGATAGGGGGCTGCGTTGTCTCCGAACTTCGGAAGCACGGAGCCTAGATCAGGAGGTGCAAAGATGAACGGTGCGAAAAGAATCACGAGCAATAGGAATTCCTGCGCCCGAAAAGCGGGTGATTCTTTCGATGGGCGGCAAAGGCGGAGTCGGCAAGACGTGCGTGATGACCGGCTTGGCCGAGTGGTTCCAGGAGAACAGTATTCCGGTCAAGCTCTTGGACTTGGACACGGAGAACAAGTCGCGGGGATCGCTGACACATTTCTTCGGCGGTCAGGTGCCCAAGGTGAACATTCACACGCCTGCCGGGCTGGACGCGTTCGTCGATGAACTGACCGACGGACCGCCCGTGATCCTGGCGGACATGGGTGCGGGAGCTGGACAGGTTACCTACGACTGGTTCGACAAGATGTATCCGAGTGTTGCGGAGGCCGGCATTACGTTCACCTCGGTCGGTGTGATCACGGCCGACCCCGCCAGCGTGGAAAGCGTCCTTGCATGGGCGTCGCGATTGCGGGATCGAACCGCTTACCTAATCGTTGAGAACTCCATCACCGAACATACGGACTTCCGATACTGGCGCGAGACGCACCAGGCGCTTCTTTTTCAGCAGACGTATTCGCCGGCCATCGTGCGCATGGATTTCCGCCTGCCCGTGCTCGAAAACGCCACGAGGAATCACGGCGTTACGCTGGGCGCGGTCGCTGCCAGACTTACCTCGGCACCCGAGTTGCGCCAATCGTCACTGGTAATGCGGGCGCAAAGTTATCGTAGACGGCTTTTCGCCGAGTTTGACAAGGTGCAGGAGCTACTCTTGCCATGAACGACCAAGACAAACCGATTGACCAAGACGATCCGTTTGACGACGATACGATCGATCGGATCGCAAACTTCCTCCCGGCTGAGGCCCGCGCCGGTTTTTACCGAGAGCTCCGCCATTGCCGCTCGCTACCCCAGAACGACGAGATGTTACGGATCATCCGGGCGATGCAGTACTTGGTCCTGATCATGGTGAAACTGCCAGAACAAATGGCGCTGGAGCGGGAACGGTTTGAACAGATCGTATCCAGGTGCGAAAAACTGTTAGGCGAAGTCCACGAGTTCGTAGACGAAGCGACCAGGCAAATCGATCAGCGGCTTGCGCAAATATCGGCGGATATCGCCAAGGCCTTGAACCCACCCGCAGTAGCGGCAGAGATCAACGAGAGCCTGAGACAGCAATTTATCAAGACCACGATCCCTGAAACCGCGGACGCGCTGGCGGTGAACGCCGCGCAGATAAAGAAGGCGACGACCGAGTTCGTTTCCGCTACCCATACACTGAACAACGCTTACGACGGCGCGGCAGTCGACGCTCGTCGCGTCATTCAGGAGCTCGAATCAACCTCGTCGCAAGCCATCACCGGCAACAAGCGCCAGGCGGACGAACTCATGGCGGTGGTTCGGCAGGATTATCGATGGTTGTTGTTTGTGCTCCCAGCCCTCTGCTTACTCATTGGCATCGGGCTAAGTGTGTGGTACGAGCGCTGGATCGGAGCGGTGGCGCGATAGGCATCCATGTTGACGATCCGCGCTATGTCGGATGGCAAGGGATACTCGTCCCGGCACCTGGAGCACAGCGACTATTACGCCGAAGGCGCGCGCGTGACAGGCGTGTGGCAGGGGCGCGCAGCGGAACTTTTGGGGCTCAATGGGCCGGTGAAGACCGAAGAGTTCGAAGCGCTGCGCCAAGGTCTAGATCCAGGGACGAACGAGTTTTTGAGGGTGCGCCGAAGTGCGGACCGTAAGGCGGTGGATGGAACCAGCCTGGCTCAAGGCCGAAGTCTCTATGACTTCACCATATCCGCTCCGAAGTCCGTTTCGATTCTGGCGATTATTGGCGGGGATGACCGGTTGATCGAAGCACATCGCAAGGCGGTCAGCGAGGCACTCCAGGAAGCCGAGACGTATGCAGCCAGCCGCGTACGACAAGCGGGCGCCAACGAGGATCGGCCGACTGGCAACCTCGCGCTGGCCGTATATCACCACGACACAAGCCGAGAGCTCGATCCGCAACTACACACGCACGCAGTCGCTGCCAATCTGACGTTCGATGGCACGGAAGGCCGCTGGAAGGCGCTCCAAGCGTCGGAGATTTATGAACGCCGCGCCTATCTTTCCGAGGTCTATCGCAACGCACTTGCTCGCGAAGTTCGGGCGCAGGGGTACCAGATCGAGAACCATCGTGACTCGAAGGGCCGCGATGCCGGCTTCGAGATCCGTGGCGTTTCCAAGCAGCTACTCGCGAAGTTCAGCCAGCGCAGCGTTCAGCGGGATCAGGCAATCGAGGACTTCATTGTGAAGCACGGGCGGAGGCCTACTGACAACGAGGTTGCGGTGTTGGTTCGGGAATCGCGGGCGGGCAAGCTGATCGAAATCTCGACCCACGAACTGCGGGCGAAGCAACGGGCTAAGCTAACTCCTGGCGACGAAAAGGTCCTGACGCAGATTCAGGCCAAACGGCACCCGCTTGCACCGTCCATGGATTCGAGCGCCCCGTCCCTAGAGCACGCCAAGGATCACATCTTCGAGCGCGTCTCGGTTGCTCTGGACCATATGCTGCTCACTGAAGCTTTACGTCACGGCCGTGGGCGAATTCGGCTGAGCCACCTGAAGGGTGAACTTGGTGTCCAGGAATCCGCAGGCAGAATACTGCGGGCAGGCCGCGAGGTGGCGACGGAAACCAGCCTGGAGCGCGAGCGCAGCATGGTCGCCGCCATCAACCGCGGAGTCGGTAGATTCGAGCCGCTCCGTGCTGGACATCCTTTCGTCGCCTCGGATAGTCTGCGTCCTGAGCAAAAGAACGCTGTGGAGTGTGTGCTTCGATCCCGGGATCTAGCAGTGAGCATCAGCGGCGCGGCGGGGACAGGCAAGACCGCAGCGCTACGGGAGCTGTTACGTGGGTTGAAGGAGGCCTGTAGAAATGTGCTCGCCGTCGCTCCGACCATGAGCGCTGTGGAGGAGTTGCAAAAAGTTGGCTTTGCCGATGCCATTACGATAGAGCGTCTCTTACAGGACAAGCGCATTGGCGATGACATCCGAGGCAAGGTGGTCATCGTCGACGAAGCCGGCATGGTTTCGGCCCGCCAGATGGCAGAACTGCTCAAGATGGCAGAGGAGTGGTCCCTAAGAATCGTATTCAGCGGCGATACCAAACAGATCCAAAGCGTGGAAGCAGGCGACGCCCTGCGAATCCTGGAGAAGGAATCGCGGCTCAAGACCGTAGCTCTGACCCAGGTGCAGCGGCAGACCCGCAAGGAGTACCGCGGCGCGATGGAGGAGCTTCGTCGGAATCCCGAACGAGGATTCGCCAAACTGGACGCGATGGGCGCAGTTCGGGAGGTTGGTTTTGCTGATCGCGCTGGTGCGATCACAGACGCCTTTGCAGGTTCGAAAGGAAAAACCTTGGTGGTCTGTGCAACTCACGACGAGATCGATCGCGTGACGGAGGCTATCCGTGATCGTAAGCGGGCGACTGGACAACTTGGCAAAGGCGTAGCGCTCACCCGCCACGTTTCGCTCAAGTGGACAAAGGCGCAGAAAGCAGATCTTCAGAACTACCGGCCAGGACAAATGCTTGGGTTTCACAGGCCCGTCAGAGGCATTTCGAAGAACGAGGCCGTGGAGGTTGTGTCTGTAGCGGGGAACCGCATCGCGATTCGTTCAGCACATGGAAAGCAATCCACGATCTCTAAAAGACACGCCGGAAGCTTCGACGTATTAGAGACGAAACCGATTGAAGTCTCGGCCGGTGATCGGCTGCTGCTTGCTGCCAATCGTCGAGACGCCGGGCTACGGGTCACAAACGGCGAATTGGTGACTGTTTCCGGCATCGACGCCCTCGGCCGCATTCAACTAGAAGATGGCCGCCAATTGCCTGCCGATTACCGTAGCTTCACCCACGGCTACGCCGTTACAGCGCATCGCAGCCAGGGCAAGACCGTGGACTCAGTCATACTCTCCGGCGACGGCATGCAAAAGGAGCTGTTCTACGTTGCAGCGTCGCGTGGCCGGCATAGCATAACGGTGATCACGAGCGACAAGGAACGCCTGCAGCAGACGGTCGGCTGGTCCATGGCACGGACTTCAGCCACAGAGTTTCTGCGCGACAGAACTAAGTGCATTCGCCGCGGTGCTCCGCGAGGCATCGAAATGGCCCGCGAAATGGTTCGGAGAGCAGCATTGGTCACCGCAGCTTCCAAGCAGCTTGTTCAGCAAGAGCTTTTGCGCCCACCGCGAAAGGAGCGACGACGTGAACGCGGTCTCGGCCGGTAACGCCCCGTGGGTCATCAGCGCCGGCGATCCTGTCGCAACGCTGGAGATCGTGCTTCAGAAGCAGACGGTGGTGCTTTCCTGGCATCAATTTGTTTACGCGGAGGGTGACAGCGAACAGGTGCGGATGGCCTTCGCCAGTCATGATGTGGTCATCAGCGGCAATGGGCTCGACCCGCTCCTGTCCGCAATCGCCGCCCATCGGGTTGTTTCCCTGCGCGAGAGCGTTCGGGCCGAGCGTTTCTCCGCTCAAGCGGGGCGGTTCATTAGTGAAATCGTCGTGCGAAAGGTTGAGAGTGAGTTATGAAGCTAATGTGCGCGATGTGGGCTTTTGAGTGGCGTTTTGAGCTGGCGAGTGTTTACGCTCTCTTTCGAGAGCGTAGTTTTCAGAAAGACACCATCCCTAAGCCTGGCGGCTTAGGTTCGGGCGGTCCGCTGAGCAGGCTATCTGTCCCGGCTTTGTCCCACATTTGTCCCACCTTTGTCCCGGTTTTGTCCCACTTTAGTGCGGGCTCAGTTTACGCTTTGGAGCGACGATGGAACACAAGTTTCACGACGTCCTCAGCAGTGTAGACGCGAAACAGGGGCGCTCGCCCTTGGAGT
>CAVZOD010000022.1:0-10785 GCA_963776805.1 Bryobacterales bacterium | reverse complement strand
ATGATTTCAAAGACTTAGCAGATTGGGTGATTCGGTTAGCATCGGTATAGCATCGGGGGTGGGAGGAGCTTGCTGACGGAGATGTGAATGTGACCGATCGACAATCTCAGCAACGCAGCGCATCGGTGCAGCAAGCGGCCGACATGCAGCAAAATCCAGTTGCGCAATATCAAAGCTTGATGTGCACACTGCGCCGTCGGCTGGATTTGGTAGCGGCGCTCAAGTCGGTAAATGCCGATGTCTTCTCTAAAGCTGAATCTGCGGCGTTCCAGGGGAGAAAGGTAGTAGAGGGTATTGCTTTTGGGTGTTTGGTCGCTGCTGAGAATGGTCTACGTAGCGTTCCGGGAAATGCGAGGGGGCAGTGGAACGCCGACCGCATCCTTTCGAGACTACAAGCAAAACGCATTGATATCTTTCCGAATCCCAGCGCTTTGCGGGTGCCCACAGAGGACGAGCGCGCGACACATAGCGTGGCGCTTGTTATCGAAGGGCTACCAGAGAGGGCGATGACGCACGATGGTCTACGGGCGATCTATGCGCGGCTCCACAAATGGCTGCATGAAATAAATCCATATATTGAAGCCGACCGCGAGACCTTCGTAAGTCGTTACGAAGCAATTCTGTGGGGCGATCTGAGTAAATTGCGTTTGCTCGTCGAGCGCCATTTCATTGCAATTGGCGGGCGCGGGTTTTATTGCACCCTGTGGGACTCGCAGGACGGTTCCACCAAAGTCCTACCGTTAAACAAATGACGAACCATGCTGGCGATTGCTATAATCAAAGAAGCAAGACCCTGATTTTACTTCGCAAACAGAAAGGGAAATTCGGCAAAGCTGCCGTGACGAAGCTTCTGATACAGTCGTTCCCCATCGGCGCCTTCTTCATGGGCGGCAAGATCGAGGTAGTAGCGGGAGCCTTCATGCTTGGCATAAATGATCCAATCGCCCGTGAAACCGCGGTTTGCGCGGTCCCTAAGTCCATCATGCACAAGCCTGTGCTCTAATGCCCCTTGCCAGTAATCATTACCGTGCGTTTTGCTCAGTTTGTGAAGCATGGCATGCAGGTCGCGATTTCCGGAGCCGTTGAGTGCCCAGCGGATGCCGATGTTTCGAAGGATGTGACGCGGGGCGGAATAGTGTTTGTGCCAGAATGGATGGAGCGGCGGATAGCGGAACTGTTCTTCCCGTTTGGTTTTTGAACGTGAGCGCAATCCTTCGAGGTAATCCATTTCATCCAGGATAAGATGATCCTCGCGCAGTCCCGTTTTGACCATGAAAAGACGGATCGCGAAGGCGAGACTGATCCGATCGGCGTATGAGCGTCCGTCCGTCACGCCCCATTTGATCGCGTGCTGTTCATCAGAGCTAAAGCTTGCGCTGGCCATTCCAGCCATACGAATTACCTTAAGGCGCCGACCGACGATTGTCGGAGCGAATCATGAACGACGTTGAGCAAGAATGTATCATTCTTAATTCGGTCTGGCAGATGATCGACGATGTTGATAAGTATCGTCGGAGCGTTCTTCTCTAGACGCCCGATGCGTAGGATCCCTCAGGGACAATATAACCGCCAACAATCTCTCGCTGTACCATCGGAGTACCGTCGTCGGAAAGTTTCATACACCGGCTCTCGTCCTGGGCAACACACGCGCTTGCCTTTCGGCGAGATCGCGCAGTAAAGCTGCTGCATCTGTTGTTGATATCGCGGGCTGTAGTTTTGGTCATCCGGCGCTTCATAGGTGCGCAACGTAGGGGCGTCATGCGAGTTTTTATACATCTCAACTGCGACAGGTCCTGCGATGGCCGCAACCAGCGATAAAATCCCGCTGAAGATCACCTTTGCCCAGTCGTCGTTGCTCGCGACCATTGTTTTCCTCTAATCGGCGTCAGCTCATCGCCAGCCATATGCAACGAACCAATTGAAGTACCGCTTGAGTAGATCGTTTGTTAGTTCCTGGGGATATCTGCGCGTTTGGGGATGGGCGGTGTCTACGTCATACTTGCAATTAGACACGTCGATCCGAAAGTCTGAGCGCGGATCGACGCGTTCAAAGCAATCAGCTTGGGCTTGGTCTGACATTTCACTTTCCTTCTCAGAGGAGGGTCAATCGAGCTCGCGAGCCCGAGCGCGCGGCTAACGCGCTCGGGCTCAACTTTTTCTGGCTCGTGTCGAAAGAGGTCAGTGGCCGGGCGATGCTGCGGGCTGCAACAAACCTGCCAACAAGACTCGCGAACCGAACGTGCGAGCCTTGAAGGCGACAAGGTCCGCCGTGTCGATTGCTTCTACACATAACGCCCGCACACCCGAGGCGGAACAAAGCCGGACGCGATCGCTTCGTTGATCGCACCGGTGACTAGCCGGGCCGCAACTGCTTTATTATACGTTTTCCATCCGCCAGTGGGCGTAGTGGCCAACTTTGGCGAAGTTGTAGAGAGCTGGGGATTACTGGTTTCGCGCGCAGCGTTTGCCGTGCGATACTGAATACCAGAAGGGCGATTCGCCTGACGGCGACCGTCGCGGTCCGGCGGTAAAGCTTGGGTCTGCGTTGTCATGTCACTGTCCTTGCTTGGTGGTGGACGGCAATCAGGCTCGCGAGCCCGAGCGCGTTCCAGCGCGCTCGGGCTCTCTTTTTTGGTCAGCTTGTGTTGAGGATGGGCGGCGACTGATTTGCTCGGGCGCCAGAAATCAAAAACCCGCGACAGGGCGCGGGTCGGTCGGACACGATCTGGTAGGTGGCGCGCTTTGCGCGTTTACGAGGAGGGCCGCCTATTGGCACTTCCATCTATTCGCTCCGAAGTCGTCTCCGCCGCTACCCCAATCCCCCTTCAACAGCGGTACGAACGTCCTCAGTGTGCCGTTAACCGTAATCATTACCGACGATTTCGTTTAGAGTCAAGTCCCTGGTTCCCTGGCCCAAGATGTAGTCCATTGAACTGGTCTTAGGCCCTAAGTATGGGATTCGCCTCAAGGTCGGGTGTGCGGGCCAAAGCTCTCAAATGTCAGGCGAATCGCCGCGGATTCGTTTTGAAGATTGTCGCTAGTGCTTATTGAGGCAGCGTGAGCCGGGGCTTTGCTGTGCGGGAACG
The DNA here is from genome assembly GCA_963776805.1 of Bryobacterales bacterium. Lineage (GTDB taxonomy): Bacteria > Acidobacteriota > Terriglobia > Bryobacterales > Bryobacteraceae > Palsa-89. The sequence goes on along the minus strand of CAVZOD010000022.1, from coordinate 7,699 downwards.
AACCGGGCACGAGGTCCGCCCGCGATCATTTCCCGCGCGGGTCTTCAGGCATGCGCCGTTGGCTTCGTTTGCGGGCCCGAGGCACCGAAGGTGCCGAGGGCCATTAACCCACCTCTCACATACGACGTGCGTGCACGCGAAATGAAAACAAACAACCAAACAATACCCCTGTCGCGTCCGTAATTTGCCCGGCGTGATTTCATATGACGTTGAAATCCCGATAAATTTTGCCCGTCGCATATGGATACGGGGTATGGATACAGAAACCACACCCGTATCCATATGCGTATCCATACCCGATTTGCCTGAGTGGCAAACGATCGGGCATACCCAACCCCGCTTTCGTCTCACAGACTGGGCGGATGTCGTCGGTTCGCATTCCCTCATTCATTTGTCGCTGGATGCCGGACGCAACGGAAGTCGAGCTCCTCGAAGCGACCGAAACCTTCAAGCGCTACATCGCCATCGTCATCCGCATCCACGAGCGCAGAGAGCGCGAACAGACCGCGATTCGCAGAGAATTAGATCGTGAGGTACAGTAACGTCATCGTTGTATGAGATCGTACTGCGCGTACATCAGGGTTTCCACGATCAGGCAAGGCGAACAAGGGTCATCCCTGCACGAGCAAAAAGACGCGATCACTCACTTCGCCGCACGCAACGGCCTCACCGTCGCCGCGTGGTTCGAGGAGCGGGAGACGGCCGCGAAGGTCGGCCGGCGCGAATTCACCCGCATGCTCCGCGCGCTCAACAAGGGAACATACGCCGGCGTCATCTTTCACAAGATCGACCGGAGCGCTCGCAACCTCAAGGACTGGAGCGTCATCCAGGACCTCGCGGAGCAGGGCGTTGACGTTCGTTTCTCGCAAGAAGCCGTCAACCTCGGGTCAAACGAAGGAAAGCTCACCGGCGATTTCTTGGCGGTCATCGCATCGCACTACATCCGCAATCTTCGCGAGGAGGTGAAGAAAGGCCTTCGGGGAAGATTGAAGCAGGGCATCTATCCCTTGGGCGCCCCGATCGGCTACCTCAATCAAGGCGGTGGCAGAGCGAAAATACCCGATCCCGAGCGGGCTCCGTTGGTCAAGGAAGCATTCGAGCTGTACGGGACCGGCTCGTATTCTCTGCGCCCTTTGAGCAACGAGCTGTACAAGCGAGGGCTGCGAACCAAAAGCGGCAAAAGACTGTACCAGAACCGTCTTCTGAAAATGCTCCGCAATCCTTTCTACATGGGTATCATCCGCATGTCCGGCGAGACATATCCCGGCATTCATGAGCCGCTCGTTTCAAAAGCCGTCTTCGATCGGGTGCAGCGTGCGCTCGACGGCAAGAAGGCATCACAAGTGATCGTCCATGATTTCCTGTTCCGGCGAATGATCACGTGTGCTCACTGCGGGTACCGGATGATCGGCGAGAAGCACAAAAGCTATGTGTATTATCGCTGCCACACCAAAGACTGCCCGACCATCGCGATCCGAGAAGAAATTGCCACCGATGCCCTTCGAGCCAAGTTGCAGCCCCTGCACTTTGAGGAACGTGAAATGAACGAGCTACGGGACCTCGTCCTCGAACAACTGAACGAGCAGGGGTCGAGACGCGAAGATCGCACGCATGCCCTCAATCTTCGCATGGAGAACGTGCGCGCTCGCCTCTCGCGTCTCGTTGATGCCTATACGGACGGCATGGTGGAAAAAGAGCTATTTGCGGAAAAGAAACTCACCCTGCTTATGGAGCAACGCGAGCTTCAAGACGAACATCATGCCATCCAAGCCGGAGGTTCACATCTCACGCAAAAGCTCGATGAAATCATCGAACTGCTGAAAAGCCTACAACTAAGCTACGAATACGGAGATATCGTCGAGCGTCGCGACTTCCTCAACGAAATCACCTCGAACATCGAGGTGGACCGAAAAAACGTTGCAATTACGCTTCGATCTCCCTTTCGGGAGATCGAAACGGCGACAACTGTCGCTTCGTGTGGGCATGATTGTAACAAAGTTCGGATAGTTTCAGAAGCGATTTGCGCTCTGCTCGTTGAGCCACGTCGCAGCGGGCTCCACGAAGGTGCGAGCGCCTAGACGCGGAGTTTGCCGCCTCGGCATACTCTGGCGTCTAGGCGTGCGTGCGTTCGTGACGCCGGCTGTGCATCAAGTGAAAGAAGAGATGTCGAAAAAATGTATCACGTTAAAAACTCGTAACCATTCCTCGAAATCGCGCGTTCGGTGGTAGCTTAGAAAAAGCATCCGACGTACACGTCGGAACGATTACGAGTTTTCGACATTCTCGCACAATCTGCACGTCAGCCGCACCGGCGATTTCGCAGCCGTATTGCAGGCGGCGTCTCTTGCCCGGGGTCTGCCCAGCTTCGTTTTATGCACTGTCTGCGAGCGCCAGGCTCACTACTCTTTCGACTTGCTTGAGCCCGGGCGCAAGGAGCTTCAAATCACCGTTCCCGTTATCGTCAACGAACTTCCCAAGTCGACCAACCGCGACCTTGGCGTTTTGCAGCTTGAATCCGTTCCGCCTAATCGCCTCAACCAGATCGTTCTTGCTCATGCGCCTCGGGTACTTTTGGGCGAGAACGACTAGACCGACGTCCACGGCGGATTTCTTCCGAGCATGAAGATAGATGCGACCTTCCACGTTTTCGATAACGGGATACTTTTTCTCGGCGAGCGATTCTACCAAATCTCGTGCTTGTGTTGGATCGACGGCGCCCTTTTGGGCAAACCTGACCAACTCAGCGAGTATCCACGAACATGTCGGCAAGACTAAACTGGCGTCCATTACATTGGGATCGACCTCGTCCGGGTCGTGTCTCGCCCCGCGGTTGCTCGCTATATCGTAGGCAATTCTGCAGGCCCGCGGTATCAACAAACGCAATGTATCGTCGTGAGAGCCTTGTGGCAGGTTATTTAGCGCGGTCATTATCGCATCGGCTTTAAACTTTCGGCCCGATGGAAACGGCACAGCGCACCGCGTTGCGACAGCCTTCAGGATTGCCTCGACAAATTTGCCGGCTTTCGCGATTCCATCTTCCCAATTACCGCTGCCGATCTCATTTACGGTTGCATCAAAATGGCGTAGGGCAGCGGTGATATGTTTCGCAGGGAAAGGTGGCACCAATAGGTTGCTGATATCCGGCATACGTTACTCCGCGCCGAGGGCGCCTTTCCACGTATCGGAGAGCGCGTAGGTGCCCCTCTTCGGGGAGTCGATCCAGCCATGCTCTTTCGCGCGTGTTGCGTATGCGCCGTTGAATGCTCCTCCCATGACTTGTTTCATTCGATTCCACTCAGAGGCCAGTTGATCCGACGAAATCGAATGACCGGACTTGCCTTTTGCGACATGCGCGGCCAGAAGGGCAAATTTTTGCGGGCCGCTGAGCCCTTTGCCGTACTTCTTCATAAAAGCACGGAGGTTTAGGGAAAACGAAAGCGTCCCGCTGCGCGCGTGAGAAGCATCGGCGGTTGCCCGCTGACTGGGCTTCGCCTTCGATTGGCTCTCAAAAACAATGCTGCGGCCTTTCAGCGCGTGCTCCGCAATGTCTCTAATCTGTTCAAGTGCTGCACGAAGATCTTTTCTCGCCATAGCGCTATTTCCCATAGACCCATTTTTTGTCCATCTTTTTCCGTCTCAATACCTTTTTCTGCACAAGACCGAGCACAACGCCGGAGAGTGTTGTTACCGGATAAAGATAACCCTGCTCTTCGAGAGCTTTCGAAATCTCACCCAATCCTTTTGGTTTTTCAAAAAAACCATCCTCTTTCAAATTTATGACCAAGTCTGAAGCCGCGAGGCGCTTCTTGGCCTCCTTTTGCGTCGCCTGCTTCTTGGTCGCCGCCTCCTTGGCGTGTCCGACTGCCGTCGTCCGCTCGAACACCGATAGGATGCTCGAAACTTCGTTTTCCGAACCTTCAATCGTGATCAGCGCTCCAGTTTTTGACTTAATTGTTGCTTTTGCCATGAGTACGCTCGTTATTATGATAATGGTATTGACTATTATTGTAGTTACGGTCGTCTCAAAGTCAAGGGTTAAGCCTGTAAACCCGAAATCGCTCGAGCATCCCGTCAGGTTCACCAGGGGCGCGGACGCGAGCGCGCAGCGCGAGCGACCGCAAGAGAGCGAAAGAATTCAGTGAATTCACATACTAGTCGGGCCTGCAGAGACCGAGGCTGCCCTTCAATAAGTGCTTGGAATTCAAGCCGTTTCTCATTGAGCGCGCCACATACCAGTGCGACATACGGCATGTGGTGGCAGATGTGGTGTTCGTTGTTGCGCGTTCACTCCGCAGCCTGAAGCATAGGCACTGCAGGCGCGAGCAGCGAAGTAAGGTGTTGCTCCCAGAGCGCCACCGCGTTCCGCATCTCGTCCATATAGCTGTGGCGCTGATAGATGCCGGTGACGCCGCCAAAGATGCCGGAGACGTGGTTGAGGAGCTTCTCGATCACTTCGATCCGCACGTCGAGGGCGGCGAGCCCTGAGGCAAAGGTGCGCCGCAGATCATGAAGGGTCCAGTGCTCCAGCTCGCAGCCCTGAGCGACAAGGATGGCATCCAGACCGTTCTTCTGCTTCCCCCAGTCGCTAAACACCCGCTCGCCGCGAGCGCCTGCAAAGACCAAATCAGCGAAGCTGGAGGCGTTGTCGATGACAGCGCCCGCCATGGCGCCCAGTGGGAACGTATGCTCACGGTTGTTCTTGGCGAGCGATGGCGGAAGGGTGATGGTGCCGCGAACAATGTAGCTACGGCGCAGCCAGGCGATCTCACTGCGGCGCTGTCCTGTCAGAATGCACAGCTGCACGATCGAGCCGAACGGGTAGCCCAGCTCCCCGGCAGCCCGGTACACGGCCATCAGCTCCCAGTCAGCGAGGACCCTGCGCCGCGCGGGCCGCTTCAGGGTCTGGAGGCCCTCGCACGGCGAGCGGTCCACGTAGCGCCGGCGGGCCGCCCAGCGGAAGAAGATCTTGATGGTTGCGATGGTGTGGTTTTGTTCAGAGGGCGTCTTCCGAAGCCGGTCGATGCGGTGGTTGATCTCCTGCGGCTGAATCTCGGAGAGGCGCTTGTGGCCGAAGGGAAAGTGGCGCTTGAGGATGCGCCGGTAGTCCTGGACGGTCCGGGGCTTGTTCTTCTGTTCGCAGATGGAGAGGAAGAGGTCGACTGCCTCGTCAAAGGAGATCGAGTGGGGGCGAAACTTCCCCAGCGTACGCTCTGCGAGGAGCCGCTTCGCGATCTCCCTCGCTTCGGCAAGAGAGATCAAGGGATACCGGCCGATCGTGACCAGCTGGCGGTCGACGCCGAGCTGGACCACAAAGCTGCGCGTGCCGCCTTGCGAGACGCGGCAGCCGAAGTTCGGCAGTACTTCATCGAAGTAAGTGCGCTGTCCCTTCTGAGGGAGCTTGAGCGTCCGGATCGACACGTCGGTCAGCTTCACGATATGAAAGTCCGCTGTGCTATTAGCCTCAGCCTAGCCTCAGGGAAGGGCTGCGCTGGGGTGGTTTTCCATGGGGCGGAGTGTACTCGCGACGATCGGAAAATGAAGCAGACAAAGGACTTTCACGGTCACCATGAGATGCCATGCGCAGAGCGGTAACCTATTTTTGATTCCGCCATGCGGAGGTTCGAAATCCTCCCGCCCCAGCCAACTATCGCAGCGGTTTTTAATGCTTCAAACGGGTTGGGATGGCAGGACACGCCACGCAATTCTGGCGACCACCGCTGTTACCGGGCTGCGATTGATGGGCACCGCTGCCAGGCCGTAACACCACCTGGTACGGCGTCCGACGTCGCACTCATCGCGTCGCGCGCTTGATCTTGACCTCGACGCCAAGGCGCATGCGCTCACACGAAGCGAATGGAAGCTCGATCCGCTCGCCGGCATTTGCGAGCGAGCGGCGCGAGCACATGAGCCATAGCAATGCCGTCTCACTATTGAGCCAGCCGCGGGCTCCACCCAGTCATCTTGCCGTTGGTCGCCCATCCTTCGGTGCATTCGAGGCGCGACTTCCGCACCCGGCCACTTGCCGCGGCGGTGCCATAAGCTCCGAAGGCCTCTATCCAACCAAGCACACGAGTGCGGCACAACAGAGAGCACGGCGCCACATCGCCTGAGCATGGGTTGGATTTATCCAGGGCGCCATATCTGTCGTCTGTGTTTTGCTGTTCGAGCGTGGCATCATTGGTGCTTTAGCGCGGCAGCTTAAGGTCGCGATCTGGCGCGCCCAGGATCGAAAGGAAAATGTCAATGCTGAATAACTCCGGTCTCGCGACGCTGGGAGACATCGTGGAGGCCAATGGAGCAAAGGTGCCCAGCCGTGTCGCTTTGACTTACCAGGGCAGGGACTACTCGTATGGCGAGCATCGCTCGCGCATCTATCGTCTCGCCAACGCGCTACTCGCCCAAGGAGTCCGGCGTCAACGTCGCGTAGCGGTTTTGGCGCAAAATTCGAACGCCTATATCGAGATCTATGCCGCCGGCGAGGTCGCCGGTTATATTACGGTTGCGGTGAATTATCGGTTGGCGTCCGCGGAAATTGAATACATTCTTAAAAACTCAGCGCCGGATGTGCTGATTTTCGACGAGGAATATTCAGAGATCGTTGGCGAAATCAGAAGCTCATACCCGGACATTCGTCACTACATTTGCGTCGGGCATGGCTCGCTCGCTTGGGCCGACAATTATGAGGCGGTGATCGCGAATGCGAGCGACGCTTCTCCCCAGACGAGGGCTCGTCCATCGGACATCGCTTATCTGATCTACACCAGCGGGACGACCGGGCGCCCAAAAGGCGCAATGTTGGACCACGCAGGGCAGCTCGGCTTTATTCAATCGCAAGCGACGGATCTCAGCATTCGTCCAACCGATACCATGCTGCTGACAATGCCGTTTTATCATATCGGCGCGAAGTGCAATTTTCTTATGGCTACTCTCGTCGGCGGAAGGGTCATATTGCACCGTTCATACAATATCGAGAGCATCACCGCCGACATCGCGCGCTATCAGGTGTCCGTCATCCATCTCGCGCCGATCATGGTAAAAGACCTGATAGAGCTGCCGGGATTAAAAAAAACTGACGTGTCGTCGCTTCGACTCATTCAATATGCTTCAGGTCCGATGGCAGTCGCCCAGTTGCGGAGCGCGATATCCGTGTTTGGTCCGATTTTGGTGCAAATCTACGGAATGACGGAAACTGGCCTGGGAACCATACTGCAGCCCCATCAACACGTGCTCGACGGGCCGGCCGAATGGACGAAGCGTCTCGGCTCCGCCGGCCAGGAAGCGTTGGGATACAAAGTTCGCGTCGTCCGGCCCGACGGCTCGGACTGCGACGTCGACGAGCAGGGTGAGATTCTGATCAAGGGGCCGGGAGTCATGCTCGGGTACTGGAACAACCATCCGGCCACGTTTGCTGCGCTTGAAGATGGCTGGATGAGGTCTGGCGACATAGGAGCCTTCGACAAGGATCGCTTCCTGTTCGTGCTCGATCGGAAGAAAGACATGATCTTGTCCGGTGGAGAGAACATATACCCCCGCGAAGTGGAAGAGGCTTTGTTTCATCATCCTGCCGTGAAGGAAGTAGCGGTAATCGGGATTCCAGACGACCGATGGGGCGAGTTGGTGAAGGCTTTCGTCGTTACCGCTCCCGGTCTATCGGTGACTGAGGCAGACCTCATCGAGCACTGTCGCGGCTATATTGCCA
>CAVZOD010000021.1:0-262024 GCA_963776805.1 Bryobacterales bacterium | reverse complement strand
TTTGAGTTACCGCGACACGTTCGTTCTGCTCTTGCGCTTTCTGGCCGCACGTCACGGGTGTGGCGTGGTCGATCTCGAGCTCCAGCACCTGCGGGTTGGAGATGTTCTTGCCTTTCTGGACCACCTCGAAACGGAGCGGAAGAATAGCGTCGCAACTCGCAACGCCCGTCTGGCCGCCATCCATGCCTTTGCGCGCTTCCTGGCGACACGAGATCCCGAGCCCGTTGAAGAATGCCAGCGCCTTCTGGCTGTACCCACCAAGCGTGGACCAACCCGAGCTGTCGACTACCTTGAAGGAGACGAAATCGGCGCGATGCTGGAGGTTGTGTCGGCTCAACGGCAAGACCATATCCGCGACAGGGCTTTGCTGCTAACGTTGTTCAACACCGGCGCTCGCGTGCAGGAACTGCTCGATATCCGCCCGGGCGATCTGCAGCTAGATCGGCCCACTTCCGTTCATCTTCGCGGCAAGGGACGCAAGGAACGCCTTTGTCCGCTGTGGCCCGAGACGGCGGACGCACTCCGCACCTTGCTGAGTGTCCCAGAAGAGGTAAATACCGGCCCAGTTTTTCGTAATCACCGAGGCGAACCGATGACCAGATTCGGTGTTCGGTATCTCCTGCGGCGTTTCGCCGAGCAGGCGCGGACAACAGCGCCCACACTCATCGCCAAGCGCATTCATCCGCATACTTGTCGACACAGCGCTGCCGTTCACCTTCTACGGGCAGGCGTCGATCTCGTTACGATCAGCCACTGGCTTGGGCATGCCAGCGTAGAGACGACAAATCGATACGCCGCTGTGGACCTCGAAACCAAGCGCAAAGCCCTGGAGCGCGCGGGGCCCGTGGCGGGTACCGCGGAATCCAGCGTCACGAAATGGCGAACGGATACCTCTGTGCTGGACTGGTTACAGTCCCTCTGACCACAACCATGATTATGTGGAGTGGAGATGCGCCCACGACCCGACTGCAATGCTGTCCCGACGCCCCAACTCCACATAACGCGGCGCTTCACATAATGCAGAGCGTTTTTAGGTCAGCGGTGCGGCGACGGATTCGTCGCGCGAGAGAAATCCTGAACGCCGCGGCGGTGAGCTAAAGACGGGTTGGACTGAACCGCTCCACGACAGGTCGGCCTATGGGTTTTGAATGGTCCGTTCCCTCAGCAAGTGAGAGCGCCCTGGGTGCATGATGGGCGTAGAACGTGCGCGCAGGGACGGTTTGAGATGTGGCTGTCTCCGCTGCTGCGGGGATTATCCACCGGGTCAGCGAACCGGAGTGGGTGAATCCGCGAAACGTGCGCAATTCTCCTGTGGCGCCTAATGACCAACACCCGTTCGTCGCGAGTTCGGAATCGGTGCTGAGGATCATGAGGAATCCACGACTGCCGGAGATGGGGCGGACGACTTCGGGAGGATCTGGACAATGACCATGTTGCCTTGCCGACATTGGGGACATTGGCGGAGCGAACGGCCGGTCAGGTCTTCGTAACGGTCGAGGTAGTCTGTTTCGGTCACCGATTCGGCGTTGTCCTTTTCGATCTGAGGCATGCCGAGCAGGTGGCGGCACACAGCGAGCTTTTCCTCGCGGTGGCGGTTGCCCATAAACCCGTAATAGCGAATGCGCCGGAACCCGTTGGGCAGCACGTGCAGCAAGAACCGCCGGATGAATTCCTCGGCGGTCAGGGTCATCGTTTTGACCTGGTTGCCTCCGCGATAGTCTTTCCACTTGAACCGGACCTGATCGTTTTCGATGTCGAGCAGGCGGTTATTGGAGATGGCGACGCGGTGGGTATAGCGGCCCACGTAATCGAGCACTTGTTCGGGTCCTGCGAACGGAGCTTTGGCATAGACCACCCACTCACGCTCTTTCACGGGAGCCAGATGTCGTGTGAACGCAATCCGGTCCTGCAGCGGTTCCAGCGTGCCGAAGAACTTCAGTTTGCCAGAATCGAAGGCCTTCTTGAGCGATCCCAGAAACAGCCGCCGGAACAGAGAAGATAGCACCCGGACGGGCAAAAAGAAGTCAGGCCTGGCAAGCCACCCAACGGCTGCCGTCCAGCGAGATTCCACCACCCGGGACGACGCAATGCAGATGCGGATGAAACAGGAGGTTCTGTCCCCAGCTGTGCAGCACGGCGAAGAAACCGATCTCCGCGCCGAGGTGTTTCCGATCCGCGGAGATTGTGGTTAGAGTCTCGGCCGTGGCGCGGAAGAGAATCGCGTAGACCACCTCCTTGTTCTGGAGAGCGATCGCGGCGATTTCTTCCGGCACGGTGAAGACGACATGAAAGTAGGGCACCTCGAGAAGTTCGGCCTTACGGTCCTCAATCCAGCGGGCCCGGGCCAGGGACTGACATTTTGGGCAGTGGCGATCGCGGCAGGAGTTGAACGCGTTCCGCTCGTGACCGCAATCATCGCAGCGTTCAAGATGGCCGCCCAGAGCGGCGGTCCGGCACACTTCGATGGCCGTCATGACGCGCCGCTGCCCGGTGGACATCGACGCGCCATGTCGTGCGCGGTATGCTGCGCCGTAGCGGCGGAACACATCCGCGACTTCCAGCTTCGGACGATCCATGAGCCGCGCAGTTCAAAAATGCCGGGACGGTGCGGGCTTGGGCTCAAAGGGAACAGGGCGAGGCAGCAGGTCGAGGGGACTCGATACCGAACATACTTTGCTGGTGGCGATCCGCAGATAGCGGGCCGTAGTCGCGAGGCTGCGGTGGCCGAGCAGCAGTTGAATCGTGCGGACATCGGTGCCGGCTTCGAGCATGTGAACGGCGAAGGCGTGCCTCAGGCTGTGAGGGGTAACTGGCTTGCGAACCGGGAAGCGGAGGCGGGCTTTCTGACAGGCCAGTTCCACGGCATCTCTGGTGATGTGGCGACCCTCGATATTGCCTGGAAAAAGCCAGTGCCGGGGTTTCTCCACGCGCCACCAGTCGCGGAGGATCTCCCGCAGCTTCTGTGAGAGCATCACGTAGCGGTCCTTCTGACCTTTACCCTGATCCACGCGGATGACCATGCGCGCGCTGTCGATATCGGGAACGGTGAGATGAACCGCTTCGGAAATACGCAGGCCGGCGGCATAGCAGGTTGTCAGAATGGCGTGATGCTTCCTGTCACAAACGCAGCCAAGAAACTGCAGAACCTCCTCCGGGCTCAGAATGACTGGCAGTGTTTGTGGTTTTTTCGGCGCCGGTATGACATCACCGAAAATCCAGTTCCTGCGGAGAGAAACTTTATAGAGGAAACGCAGTGCCGCAACCGCGATGAGGACCGAACCGGGTGCTAGCTTCTTCTCGTTGGTCAAGTAAACCTGGTAGTCACGGATTTGCTCGGGACCCAGCTGTTCCGGGGATTTTTCGAAATGGCGTGCGAACAGGGAAACCTGCTGCAGATAAGAGGTTTGCGTATTCAGGGCGAGATTCCGCACCTGCATGTCTTCCGTCATGCGCTGTCGAAGGGTCATGGAGAGCTCCTTTGCGAAGTGGGATTTGCTGCTCAGCAGCCCCTCCATGCTTCCGCAAAAAGAGTCCTCTAAAACCTGCCAGCGTTACTCGTAACTGATGATGGTTCGGAAGGTCGTTCTATCGGATACCGCGTAGCGGTTTAGTCCAACCATGATTATGTGGAGTGGAGATGCGCCCACGACCCGACTGCAATGCTGTCCCGACGCCCCAACTCCACATAACGCGGCGCTTCACATGAATCGTACTGCAAGACTCGGATGGCCGTGCCACGCCGCGTCCGGAAGATAAATAGGTAACCGGAAAATGGATCCGCGTTCAGCTTTTCCCGGCACAGCTGGGCGATGGCGTCGATACCCTTTCTTCCATCGATCGCCTCGACCGCAACCAGAATTCGTATCTGGGCAGCGATCTGAATCATCCTTCCATTTCCCGCCAAGCGCGCAGCAAACTTACCCAATCGGGCGGCGCCGACGCCTTCCACTGGATGTGCATTTTGTGGCCACTGGGACATTCGAAATCGATCGCATACTCCGCCAACGGTACGGCATGTGGCGCGGTCAGTTCGACAAATGTCGGCTTGCTTGCCTTGCGTCGGAGCGCGGGAACTCCGCCGAGCCGCCTCTTCAGTCCCATGTAGTCCAGCCGCAATGGGTGCGCGACGGGATGTATGCCATGCTGTCGGGCTAACTCGACCGCAGCCTGCCACAGTGGCTCTGGCAGCTTCGTCCGATGCGGCTGGGTGCTGCGAAATTGATCCAACTGGCGCTGCAATTGTACGATCGCCTCAGGGATCGGTGGTGTGCTCTTCCGGTTCACGATCAGGCGCCTCCGGCGCCTGACTGAACTTAACAGGACGGCCTACACGGCGTCACGCACGCTTACCGGAAACTCACGTCGTTCTGATTGACAAGGGTCTGCGACGAACCGTCGGGTACAAACCCAGGTACTTCCATGGAGTGCGCTAATTCATGTATTAAGATGAAAATCCTGGCTGCAATGGTGTTTCCCTGAAGTTGCCCAACGTCTGTAGTTACATTCTTGTTGAAAAAAGCACCATTGTCGTTGATAACGATGGCAAAGCCTGGGGCGTCGGACGGGCCCTCAACGGCGTTGACGACACTATTCGGCTGGGTCGTGGTTATCGTACCGTGGCCAATTAGGCCATACCCAAGAAGCCCGCTTACTTCCTGCCCAAGGTTGACACCGCCACTCTGGAGCCAGCTTAGGCAGTTGGGATCAATGAACGCCACCAACGACTGAGCGGCAGCGTCGATCACCTGTTCATTCGGACCCTCCGTCGAAACGTTGCTGGTGGTGATGTTGCCGCCAGAGCTCCCGGTAGACTGCGTGTACCCGCCACCCCCGCCGTCACTACCTCCGATCTGAGAGAAATTACATCCATTGATAAATCCAAACGCGCAAGCGTACCCATAGCTTGGACCGCTCATGCTATCCCAGAAGCCGTCAAACGGATCGCCCCAACTCCAAACGTCGACGCAGAAGTCCGCGTCGCAGTCATCTGTTCCACCCGGATCGGCGCGGTTGACGGGATCGCCTCTCGTGTAGGCGTATCGATTCCAGCTTTGAGGGTCGCCCAGCCGCCCGCTGTTCGTATACGCGTCCGGCGTCATGAACCGGCCATAGGCGTTGGAGTAGTAGCGATTTTCTCCATATCACGCGAGTGCTTCACTTGAGCGAACCGGAGCTGTCGGCTGAATTTTCGGCCATCTTTGATACAGCCTCCTGAACCGCTTCCGCCCAATTATCCAAGGCGGAACGCGGGGCCGCTTCCGGAATCTGAAAGTGAATTTCTTCGGAACCCTGCGTGTACCACACGTCGTGGGTGTCGCCGTCCAACACTAGCGCTATGGGGTGGCGCTCGTAGATGTCCGTCGGCTCGGCCTGAAGCGACTTAAAGGTTGGACCGAGGGCGGTGAATAGGCCGCGTTGCCACTCCAATACGCGGGCCGCGTCGACCTTTATGGTGTGGCGCTTTACAGCGATTTTCCTGGCTAGCACGGCGGCCTCGCCTTCTCCGGTGCTTCGAAGCGCTTCGTTGCTGGAGTAATAGACATTTCGTTCCGCAGCAGCAAACTCGACCTTGGCGCTTCGATCTTGAAGTAGGTACATACATACCTGCGATTCAGGGCGAAAGGCCGGCATTGTACGAACGATCAGGCTGAAGATGATTCGGTCCTTTGTGCTTTGCTGAGGCTCGAAAATAAGGCGCAGAATTCGATTGTAGGTTTCTGTGCTGATAGTGGGAAGGAGTTGACCGTGAGACGCCGATTGCGCTGGAACTTGAGCCACGACGGCTGATGCGAATAGGAGACCGGCCAATCTCCAAACCAGGGCGCTACTTCGCAAGGCGAGTAAACTCATAAGTCTCCCTGAAGCGCGTTTGCTTTGTTAATCTGTTGGGCAAGGTTGTGTCCAACTCATCCCGCTCCTCAACATAACGGTCTGTTTCGTTGTCGGGTCATACTCGTAAAGGCCGCTCTTTGAAAAGGCGTATATATCGAAGTTTCCTGCGTTAGCCGCATTTATATCCGTTTGGGAAAGCTCGGGCAGGCAGTTATTGGGATGAACGTGAAATATGGCGAACGTTGAACCCGGTGTATAGGTTATGTTCGCTTGACATGTCACGTTTGTGGAGTATGCCCCAGTGGACGTTATGCTGTACGCGCCCGGAGCAGGCGATCCGTTGACCGAAAATCCGGCTTCCTGCCCGCTCGTCCCGTTTCCGGACTGTGCCCAAGCTTTTTTCATCGCTGCAATAACGTCTGGCTCACAGTAGATCGGCGGGGGCGGCGCCGGTTGTTGGGGCGTTGGCTGTTGCGGCGGCTGAGGCGCGCCAACGGGAACGCCTGGGGTTTGACACCACGGGCTGGGACTGGGCGTGAACCCATCGGATGCGACGCACGGGCCGCTCGGCGGTCCGCATCCATCCCCAGGAGATTGCGAGCTTGCATCGCCATCGGCGAAGCCCCCGCAGAAATCGCCACCTCCACCTGATCCGCCCCCGTCATCTGGTATGGGCGCCCAAATGAAATCCAACCCGCTCGGATCAAGGTGATTGACCGGATCTGCCCCGGCATACGCATAGCGGTTCCAGTTTTGCGGCTCGCTCACTCGACCGCCGTTTGTGGACGGGTCTGGGGTCATGAAGCGGCCGTAGGCGTTGGAGTAGTAGCGATTGTTTGCATAATCAAGTCCGCTCACCGAATCCTGCCAATACGTGGCAAAGCTCCAGGTGTCTTGCGGATTCGTGCTGCCCTTGTTTTCGCCCCAGGGAAAGTACGTCCCAACCGAACCCAATTGATCCATCGGCGCCAGCCGCCGGCCCCCGAAATATTGATCGCTTGTGATGACGCCAGAAGCCATGAACGGAGTCGCCTGCCCGTTGTAATCGTTGACGGCCGGGGCGACTGTATAAGCCGCTAGCTTTTGGCCGCCCGGCGTATAGATATTCACGGTGTAGCCGCTCACATTCCCCCAGGTGTCCGTCGTTCCCGGCCAGCTCCAGATCCGATGGTTCTGCGTGTCGTAGGCGTAGGTGGTGGTCAGCCCGATGTAAGGTTGATAGGTGCTCACGCGGTTCTCGGCGTCATACGTGAGAGTATTGGCCACCCCGCCGTTGAAATTGGTGGTCGTGTTGCCGTTGGCATCGTAGGTGAGTCCGATACCCTGGATCTGGTTGTTCGCCGCGTTCACGGAAATCGACATGCTCGGCGCCGATCCGGCGGTGACCGTCTTGGACAGCAGATTTCCGAATGGATCAAAGCCGTACTGGTCGCCCCAGCCGCTGCCGTTCACGGTCAGCAGGCGATTGAGCGAATCGTAGGTGTAGGTCACCGTTTCGCCGCTCACCGCGTTGTACATGGAGCTCACCTTACCATTGTTCGCGCCGGTGGGATAGTGGTACGTCAGGTTCTCGCTGCCAGCCGTTACATTCGTCAACTGGTTCAGAACGTTGTAGCTCCGCGTCTCGTTATTCCCCGGATAATTGATGCTGAGCAACTGATTCGCCGCGTTGTAGCTGACGCCGCTGACGATGGTGTTGTAGTTCGAATCCGTCATGCCGCTCAACCGGTACATGCTGTCGTAAGAATAATTGTAGCTGGGACCGGGCGTGGTGATGATGGTGCCGTTGCTAGCTGTAGTGCCGCTCGGATAGGTGGTTGATATAAGGCCGCCTTCGGCGTTGTAGGCGAACGTGGTGTCGAGGTTCCCGGTCACCGTAGCATTTTCGTTTCGACCCTGTACGTTCTGATAGGTCATGTATTCGTTCACCTGGAGCCGTTTGGCGGAAGGAAGCCCACCTCCGTATACTTCGGGGTCGGTACCTTGGGCATAGGGCTGCGTATAGCTGTACATCTCGTTGATTTGAACTATTCCCCCAGTGCCTGCACCAAGGTATTTCACTGCCGCGAGACGTCCCGCTGTGTATTGTGAAAATCCCGTGGTGTCGAGCGGATTGCTGTCGTAATAGTAGGTGCGCAGCACCTGAGCGCCTCCTTGCGGAGGATTGGTCCAAGTGACCGAAGTCAGCCGGTTATAGGTGTCGTACTGATAGGTGAGCTTCTGACTCTTGGCGTCCGTTTTGCTCGCGAGAAGATTGTTAGTGTTGTACGTGTAGCTCACGGTCCCGTTCTCGGGGTTGGTAGCGCTCTGGAGAAATCCGGTGACCGTGGTGCCGCTGTTGTAGTTGAACGTGCGGGTCTGGGTCGCGCTGCCGCGGGGCATCGAGACCTGGTTCAGGTGATTCAGGACGTCGTAGGTGTAATTCGTGGTGACGTTGCCAAGCGACGGATCGGATTCCAGTACGCGAGGGTATAAATTGAACTGTGTAAACGGCCATCGAAAGGATCACACTAAGGAGACCCGATGGCTATCGACCTCAAACTCATCGACAAATTGCTGGCGGACTACAAAAAGCCAGAAGACATCATAGGCGAGAACGGTCTGCTGAAGCAGCTGACCAAGGCTCTGCTGGAACGCGCCATGCAAGCCGAGATGACCGACCATCTCGGCTACGAGAAGCACGACCCGGCTGGGAATAACAGCGGCAACTCGCGCAACGGTGGGACAACCAAAACACTGAAAGGCAATTTTGGGGAGATGCCGCTGGAGACGCCGCGCGATCGCAACGGTAGCTACGAACCGAAGATCATCGGCAAGGGCCAGACGCGTTTCACTGGCTTCGACGACAAAATCATCTCGATGTACGCGCGGGGCATGAGCACGCGCGAGATCCAGGGACACCTGGAAGAGATCTACAAAGTGGAAGTGAGTCCGACACTGATTTCCAACGTCACCGAAGAGGTGATGGAAGAGGTCAAGAGCTGGCAGAGCCGGCCGCTGGATGCGGTGTATCCGATCGTGTACTTGGACGCCTTAGTGGTAAAGATTCGCGAGACCGGGCACGTGCGCAACAAAGCGATCTACGTGGTGATTGGCGTCAACATGCAGGGCAACAAAGAGGTGCTGGGACTGTGGGCCGGTCAGACCGAGGGAGCAAAGTTCTGGCTACAGGTATTGACGGAGCTGAAGAACCGGGGCGTGGCCGATATGTTTATCGCCTGCGTGGATGGTCTGAAGGGATTTCCCGAATCCATTGCGACAGTGTTTCCGGAGGCGCAAGTGCAGTTGTGCCTGGTGCACCAGGTGCGCGCATCGCTGAACTATGTGTCGTGGAAACAGCGCAAGGCGGTGGCCGCGGATCTACAGCCGATTTACCGCGCCAGCACAGTCCAAGAAGCCGAACAACGGCTGGACGAGTTTGCCGCGAAATGGGATGGAGCGTATCCCACCATCAGCCAGATGTGGCGCCGGAACTGGGAGCATCTAACACCGTTTTTCGCTTATCCAGCCGACATTCGCAAGGTGATCTACACCACCAACGCGGTGGAGTCGCTGAACATGTCGTTGCGGAAAGTGATCAAGACCCGCGGCTCGTTTCCCAACCAGGAAGCCGCTATGAAACTGCTGTACCTGGCGCTGGAGCACATTGCCAAGAAATGGACCATGCCGGTGCAGAACTGGAAGGCCGCCTTGCAGCGCTTCGCGATTCTGCTTGGCGACCGCGTTCCGAAAGCGGAGCTGGTCTAAATCGTCGCAGCATGAACAATCGGAAGAAGAACATTTCTGGGATCGGGGGCTCTGCCCCCAAACCCCCGAGATTTACCGCTTTTGCGCCAGGATTCCTGGACCGGGAGGCGAGCTCCGCTCGCGCTCCCGAAATCCCGGCCCCTGAGTCGGCGCTCGGGTTGCGTCTCCGCAGAGCCCTACCCTACGCTCAGGTCCGTCCAGTCTACCAGGGATGCAAGGTTAGAAAATGACCGGCCGTTTACACAAAAAACTTGACGCGCCCCAGTACGCTCCGCAGATTGCCGAATGCATCCATCGTGAAGGTCTTCCACTTCCCGGCTGGATCGGTTTCCCCCGGCGTCACTCCGCGTTGCGCCGCCAGCGCTTCGAGCTTCGCGTATTCTTCCTCGGTCAGCTTCGTTCCCACCGACCGCGTCCGCCGCGCCTCGCCCATACGCCGATTCTACAAGTTACCGGCGAGTACCCGATCCGCTCCTCCGCAGCACCCGCGCCGGTAGGGTCGAGGACTGGCGCCGTAACTCCGTAGGGTCGGCCTATCTGTTGCTCCCCGTTTCCTCTGGGAGTGCCTCACTAGCCGAACCGTGAATTGGTCTCCAGCCCCCGCCACATCGAACGGAGCGTGCGGATCTCCCGCACTCCGCTCTCCTGTTGTCTTCGCACCAAGGGTTATGTGGCCGATGGCACCGTCACCGCTTTCCGTAGTGGGGGACGCCGCAGGCGATAATCGTTGAACAGCCCCAGCGTTCCATGTATCCACCGCGTACTCCACCGTTTCCAGCCCATCCCTGGACGCTGCCGCGCCCGCTGCATATGCCGCCGAATCTTCCTCTCTACCCAGCGCTTGACCATGGCGAAGCAGTGGCTCGAATTCCCGATCCGAAAATAGTTCACCCAACCACGAAGGACAGGATTGATTTCCTCAATCACCTCCTCGACCGGCTGACTTTCCTTCCGCCGGATCATCTCCCGCAGCCTGGCAAATAGCGCCGTCCGCTTCTTCAGCTTCGGCACAAACTTCACCCGCATCTTCCCGCTACGGCCTGGAAGATAGCGGTATTCGAAACCAAGAAAAGCGAAGCTCTCCCCTTTCTTCAGATCGACTACCCGGCTCTTTTCTTCGTTGATCTCCACGCGCAGTTTTGCCAACTCCTCCCGCAGCCGCCTTTGCACCGCCCCAAGCAACCACGCACTCCGCGGATGGGCCTCCACCAAAATCACCTGATCGTCCGCAAACCTCGCGTACTCGACCTGCGTGTCTGGCCCGCGCCGCGTGGTGGCAATCGCTTTCTCCAGCATCCGGTCCACCTCGTTGAGATAGACGTTGCTGAGTACCGGCGATATCACCCCGCCTTGCGGAACCCCCTGCTTCCCAGTGGATTTCAAAATCAGTTTGAGCAGATGCAATACGTCCCCGTCCTGCACCCGTTGCGCTACTTTTGCCAGCAAAATGTCGTGCCGGACTGTATCAAAGGAACACACGACACACTACCCATCACCAGCACTTCCCCGAACGCGTGACCATCACGCGTCCGCATCATCCGTTCCAGGGACAATCTCTGGAAGTCCTCCGGCAAGCACGCATGCCAGCCGGATTGCAGTTTGTTCTCATTTTGCCGGACGGGAGCAAATCGCTGGTCCCCGCGGATTGGACCGACTTCAAACATCCGCCCTGCGCATCGCAGACTTCGCAGCTTGTCGCCTCCTTCGATGACCTCCTGCGTCTTCGCGGTCGTGTCGATACACTCCTGCGTCGCTCCCCTGACTTGCCAGTAAGATCTCAGGCAAGCCAGGAGGACCATGCCACAACTCAATCTGAACTTCAACGACATCCCGATTCCGGAGACGCACTTGTGGGAGCAGTTCGACGAAGACCAAAAGCGCGTCCTCATCGAGACGCTGGTGCGACTCCTTGTCAAAGCCACGGCGGACCGGCGACAGGAGCAGATCAATGACTGACCCTTCCAAAATCACTCCCTCCCACACCCAGCGCGCCGCTTACGTTTACGTTCGCCAGTCCACACCTGGTCAGGTGGAACATAACCGTGAATCCACCGCCCGTCAGTACGCTTTGGCCGATCGGGCTGGCCAACTGGGATGGGCCAAACAACAAGTGGTAATCATCGACGAGGACCTAGGACTGTCCGGTTCAGGCACTGACAAGCGCTCGGGCTTCGCCCGCCTCACCAGCGAAGTCGCAATGGCTCACGTGGGCATCGTCCTCGGCCTGGAGGTCTCTCGACTGGCGAGGAACAATGCAGATTGGTATCGTCTGCTGGAACTCTGCGGCATCACCGACACGCTCATCGGCGACAACGACGGCGTCTATCATCCGGCCCTGTTCAACGACCGTCTTCTGCTGGGCCTCAAGGGCACGATGAGCGAAGCCGAGTTGCATATCATTCGTGCCCGGCTCGATGGCGGCATCCGTAACAAAGCCGCTCGGGGAGAGTTGCGTCGCGGCTTGCCTGTCGGTTTGGTTTGGGGAGAACAGGATGGTGAAGTCCTCTTCCATCCCGATGAGGCTGTCACCGGAGCGATCCGCACGGTCTTCGAACGTTTCGCCGAACTCGGCTCGGCACGCCGCGTCTGGCTCTGGTTCCGTTCCGAAGGTCTATCCTTCCCGCTGCAGACCAATCCCGCCGGTATGCCCGGGCCAATCCGCTGGGTGGCTCCCACCTACCATGCTCTCCACCAAGTCCTCACCAATCCGGTGTATGCTGGCGCTTACACCTACGGGAAAACTCGCTGCGAACGATATGTCGATGCCAACGGCGCAGTCAGGAAACGGATGCGGCATCTGCCCATGGAACAGTGGGCTGTTCTCCTCCGCGACCATCATCCCGGCTTCATCGATTGGGCCACCTTTGAAGCCAATCAGGCGCGTCTCAATTCCAATACCAAACCGATGCCACACCAGGCGGGAGGAGCGGTGAGAGAAGGCTCGGCGCTGTTGCAGGGCATCGTCAGTTGCGGACACTGCGGCCGCCGCTTGCATGTTCACTATCGTGGCCGGAACTCGACGCCGGGCTATCACTGCTGCGGTAAGGATCTGGTCAATGGCCGCGGCGTGTACTGTCTCAATGTTGGCGGTATCGTGATCGAGCAGGCCGTCGCCGATGCTTTTCTCCAGGCCATCACACCGGCGGCGATCGATGCGACGCGACTGTCGGTAGAACAACTGCAAGCCAACCACGATGCGGCCTTATCGCAATGGCGTTTGGAAGTAGAGCGCGCCAGCTACGAGGCGGAGCGGGCCGAGCGCCGCTATCGGGCGGTGGAGCCCGAAAATCGCCTGGTAGCTCGCGGACTCGAAACGGCATGGGAGAACCAGTTGCGCGAGCTGGCTGCCGCCGAGATGGAACTACGGCGACGAGAGCAGCAACGTCCCAGCACCATCAGCCCCGCGCAGCTCCAGGCGATTCAGGGGCTCGGCTCCGATATTCGTCAGGTGTGGCTTGCCCCAACGACCACCGACCGCGACCGCAAGGAACTCCTGCGCACGCTGCTGGAAGAAGTAATTCTGAATCTCAAGCGGGCCGAGGGCCACGCGCACCTGACTCTTCGCTGGCGCGGCGGCGCCTTCACCACTCTGGATGTTTCCGTTCCAAAGTTCAAGCCCATGGGGCCGCGCACGGATGAAGACACGCTTTCTCTTCTGCGGCGTCTGGCCACGCTTTACCCCGATGAGGTGATCGCCGGCATCTTCAATCGGCAAGGACGAAAGACTGCAACCGGGGAACGCTTCACCGCCAATCAGGTCGGCAGTCTGCGACGGTATCGCGGTATCGCCCGCTACCAACCTCCGGCAACGCCGCCCAATGGAGATCTGGTCACGATCCGGAAGGCAGCGCAGATTCTCGGCATGAACACGAGCAGCATTCATCGTTGGCTGGCCGACGGCTTCATTGCCGGCGAGCAGGTCACGCCTGGCGCGCCATGGCAGATTCGCATCAACGAGGAACTACGTTCGCGCATCGTGCAACAGGCGCCACCAGAGTACGTGCCCATGATTGTAGCCACGGCGAAACTGGGCGTTTCGCGGCAAACGGTGTTGCAACGTGTAAAGCGCGGCGAGTTGAAGGCTGTTCTGGTGCGCCAGGGCCGGCATAAGGGCTTACGAATCAAAGTGGTCGATGAGCAGCCACAACTTTTTCAATAACCAGGGGGCAGTATGGAACACGATCCAAGTAGGCTCGAAGATCAAGATCGATAACGCTCGTCTTTCCCTGACTGATCGCTGCCTCCACTCGGAGCACCGCTTCCTGCGCCGTCCGCTTCGGACGGTAGCCATACGACCCCGGTTGAAAATCGGCTTCGAAGATCGCCTCCAGGATGAGCTTCAACGCCCCCTGGACCACGCGGTCGCGGATCGCCGGAATCGAAAGCACGCGGACCTTGCCCCCGTCCTTCGGAATTTCCTTCTTCCGCACCGCCAACGGCCGATACCGGAACTCCACCAACTCGTTCCGGATCTCGTCCAGAAACCCGTCCACTCCGCTTTCCTCGATGGCCGCGAACGTTACCCCGTCACTACCCGGGGCGCCGTCGTTTTCTTTCGCCATCCGGTAGGCTTCCTGTAAGGTCTCCAGCTTGCACACATGCACGTACAAACCCCAGAACCGCCATTCCGGTTCTGCCTTCGCCTTGATATATATCCTCTTCCTCAGGTCCCGCAAACTGATTGGCGCGTTTGTCATTCGCCTTTGCTTCCCTTTTTGTCAGAGTCGTTTCCAACAGTTGGGCCGCTTCGCTCCACGGACATTACTCCGCTTCGCCGCTACTACCAGCCCTTCCGCCACCCTCTCGTCTTCCGCCGATTTCCCGGTGTCGCCGGTTATTCGGCTTTCTGCTCCACCCCTTTCCGAATGGGACGAGGAGGGCTTCTCCAGTTAACCGATGCATCCTTGTCGTCGTGCTGTGGCTACCACCCCGCCAGAGTGCCGCGTCGCTTCGGTCAGTTTGCGCCGCGCCATGCTGCCTTCGCCCGTCACCCGAGGGCTCGACCTCTGGAGCTAGACATTTCGAGGCCACCTCTGCCTTCACTTGCGTTACGGCCCGACAACTCGCTCACCATCCTTGCGATGGCTTTGTCGATGGACTCCCAAGGTTCAGTTTCCTTCCCCCTGGCCATCCAAGCTACAGGGCGTCTGACTTTTGCCCTGGTGGGTTTGAATTCTCCCACTGAATACACCAGCCTTTCTTCTGGACATACGGGTGACGTGTCACCCCTCCTTCAGCCGTCGCAGACGGCTTTTCGCTACCCTTTCGGTACTCTCCGGTAACCAGGCATTTGGACCTTCTGCTACCTGCTCAGGGAAGCCGGAGGCGAAACATTTCTGCTTTTTCGATCTGCTGTTTCAGCCGATCCACCTCAGTTTGGGGTCGGTCGATGAAACCAGCGGATGTGACCTCCCAGCCGTGATCCCCGCGCCTCAGCATCTCTACAGATTCACCTCTGAACTCACACGCCTGCGAGCACGACCGCAATACAAACCAGTAAGGATCTTCGGCACCATGATACGCAAACACTAGACTTCCGCTGCAAGCCTCTGTTGGCGCTTTGCTGTCCTCCTCCGAGCATCTAAAGACGCGCTTCACTTCCTCTGCGTCCGTACGGGCTTGGGATGGAATATCGTGATGCAAAATCGCCGATGGCGGTTCCAAAACCGGCAGGAGAATCGAGAGTTGCTGACGTTGGAAGTCGGTTACTGTCGTACCCCTGATCGCGAGCAAATGCGACCGGTCCTGGAAACCATTGCCAACAAAAGTCGTGAAGGCCGACAGGTCACTAATCTCAGGAGCTATCGTCATTCGTCTGGGTTCTGGATCTAGAAAGGGGCCTACGTAGGCGAGGCAGATCCCTAGCTCTGAAGAACATAAACCTCTTATGGGCCGATTGTCGCTGCTGTTCCAGAAGACCAAGGCTGAAACTTTCCGGCCCGCCATGTAATGGTCATCGATTCCCGTCTTATCGAACCAGTAATGTGACCAACGCCAATTTTCGGTGATGCGGCCAACCACCTGGTTTGCAGTTTCAACCGCGCTAGAGTGACCGCAGAAGGCAACTAGCGCAAGTACGACAAACACAAATCGTGCTCGGAAACGCATCGTCTTCACCGCGGGCTGATCGGACGGTGCCTACGCGGGGCTGGAGCGTACGGGTACTGAACAGGAATGGCAAGTCCCACGCCAAAAAACGTTGTACCCCCGACCGTGCCGAGGTTTCCAAGACGGGTCGGATCAGGATTCGAGCTCCCATTTGCCTTCCACGACGTGACAAAGGACCCGGGCTTATTAGTCACAAGCCCAAGAGACAGATCGTTTGTCGCTTGAAAGGCCAAAATAGCCCGATCGCATTCTGGAGTGACATAATCAACGGAGCCATTCGTCAGAGTTACAGGGACGCGCCCAGGAAGATTTCGCGTCGGATCTCCCTGATCCTGATTGAGGGAGCTCTGTAGTGAATTCTCGTAGGAACTCGTAAGGCCGCCGAAAAAGTTCACTTCTCGGGTGCCCGCGGCAGCACGGGAGATTTCTCGTCCCAAAGTAGTGCCGACACCTCCGTAGCCGAGAATGGACGCTGCGAGAGTGGTAACGCCGTTAAAGACGCCTCCATTACCCCAGTAAATATTGCCATCGGTCGCGCCTACTGCAACTTGCCCATTTGCAATTGCAAGTCGGTTCTCAACCGCCAGTGCAATCAACGCCATACTGGTTAGGAGTGCGTTCTGATCGCCGCCGCTTTCCGCTAGCGTTCCGCCTTCTGCCCACACGAACTGAGTGAGCAGACCCGAACTGGTGCTGGCGTCGAAGAAGTCTCGTACCGTGCTTCCACCTTCAACGTCAAGGTCGCCACAGTCCACGAGGCCGCTCGGATCGCTAGAATTCACAGGGTCCCCCAAAACATAGGCATATGTATTCCAACTCTGTGGATTAGCCGGGTCCCAGCCGTCGCCGCTCGGATCTGGCGTCATGAACCTTCCGTAGGCGTTGGAGTAGTAGCGGTTAAAAAGCCGACTAAGTTAACGCCATTTCTTTACTTGCCACTAGGAGCCCGGACGACTCGTATACTGCGAACAACCTGCTTAAACGCTTCTTCAAGCGATTTTGTGTCCGGGGCATTCGGCCAATGAATCAGAGTAGCCTTAAAGTACTCGTTACCGATCCGGAAATACAGCTCCAAGCTTTCCTGTAAAGGAGGAACAGCACAGCATATCGACTTGATCTCAATCGCGGGAGTTCGCCCGGCCGAAGTTTCGACGTCCAGGCTTCGTCTGCTTATCACTTCCTCATGCTTCGCACCCATCTTTACCCAGCCCTCGAGGTCCGGTGGAGCTTCCGATTGGGACGGAGCAATCTCTTTTGGCACGATGACGACGATTGCCGCACCGCCTTCGGCCAGCCGAGAGCCCCGTGTACCCTTGCTGGGCGGAAAGTTCTCGATCATGAAGCGATCCTCCAGTACCGACAGATACCAATCGCTTGGAAAGTCTATGGTGTATGAATACCTTTTGTTCTCAAAGGTTTTCATTTCTGCGGCTCGCAATGACGACAAGGCACAGATAGTTGCGGCAAGTATTATAAATGGCTCACACCCACGGTTTAGAAGAAGCATACTACTTAAAGCGGCCGCCTTTCACGGAGTCGGACAACGCGCAACCCTTACGTTAGATAAGTTGCCGTGTAATTGTGATCCGTAGATTGTATTGAGCAGGGAGTCTGGTCCTCCTGCCTGTCCCAAGTTGTATTCGTTATAGATAGCATCGGCTGAGTTCAAATGTAACGGGTCGCGATTTTCCCCTGCGTAGCGAGCCGATTTTCCGAGATTAGTTCCCGCCGTCCCGGAAGGGAGCGAGAGGTGCCCGCGGAGCGGAGCGTGCGAACGCCAGCGGGATGGCACGATCCCGCAGCAATCCCATGCCGCCGAAGCGGTCTCTGCATAATAGATCGAAGTGAGCGGGAGGAACTCCGCCTTGGCTACACCACCAAAAGAGTTCCCCCGCCGCGGAATGAACTTTGGGAGTTCGTACCTCCCAGAGGCCAGATCCTATGCAGATCCTACACCCATTTGCCGGCTCGGTCCAACAATACAACGAGCAGCTATCCAACCCCGATGCTCATCGTCCCAGCCACTGTCCGCAGTGCCAGACCAAGCGTCCACTCAGCGCGCATGGCTTCTACACGCGCACGCTCATCGACACAGCCTTCGACGGCGTGATTCGCGTGCGCCGCTACTTGTGCCACGCCTGCCGGCGCACTGTCTCTCTACTGCCGGAGTTCATCTTGCCCTACCTGCGGTCGAGCCTGATGGTGATGGCGCTGTTCCTCCTCGCCCGTCTGCTCGGCGGACAAACGCTGCCAGCCGCAGCGAAAACCGCGCCGCCTCCCATGCCCTACCAGCGCGGCCAGTTCTGGGTTCGCCGCTTCCGCGCGCAGGCCCAAGCGCTGTGCGCCGCGCTGGCCGCGCTGACTCAACCCGCCTCCCGCGCCCGACTTCGTCCACCGCGCCCTGACCATGCTCGAATCCATCGGCTGGATCGCCGCTCATCGCTTCCTGTTTGCCGGCGTGCGCTGCCATCTGCTGGGCTGGCCGCGCGGTCTGGCTCCCGACGGCCGCCGCGCCGCATTCTCCTCCGTCGCAGCGCCCGTCTGAGCCTCCCCACACACCATTTGCATGGAACCGCGAAGCCTTCCACCGTAAGATGCCGTCCAGGAGAAACACTCGATGGACGACAAGGCCGAAAAAGTCGCGCTATTTCGTTACGGGCTGATTGCGCCTCTGGTGCTGGAGACGCTGCCCCGCGGCGAACTCACTCGGCGCGCGCAGCAGATCGCCGCCCGCCTCTACGACATTCCTCATTCCACCCGCCGCCAGGTCTCGGTGGACACGCTGCTGGATTGGTCGCTGCGCTATCGCCGCAACGGTCTGGCCGCGTTGTCTCCCCAACCGCGACAGGATCGCGGACAAGCCCGTGCCGTCGCGCCCGACACCGCCGCTCTCATCGAACGGCTCAAACGCGAGAACCCGCATCGCACCGGCGCGGCTCTGCTGCGCGAACTGGCCACCGCCAATCAGGCCGGCCTGTCGGCCTCCACTCTCTATCGTTTCCTGCGCGCTCGCGGTCTCACGGAACGCCAACTGTTGCTTGAAAAAGCTACCGCGCATAAAAAATACGAAGCGCAGTTTGCCAATCAGATCTGGCAGAGCGACATGTTGTTCGGACCCTGGGTCGGGCGGCCGGGCGGCGGCAAGCAGCAAGTCTTCCTTCAGGCCGCTCTCGACGATGCCAGCCGCCTCATCCCGCACGCCCAGTTCTATCCCAACCAGGGACTGGATGCTTTCCTGGACTGCCTGCGCCAGGCCATCGCCGCCCGCGGCATCCCCACCCGTCTCTACATGGACAACGCCAAGATCTACCGCTCGCCGCAGTTGGCCCGCATCGCCGCCTCCATCGGCATTCTCATCGTGCACACCCCTCCCTATCAGCCCGAAGGCCGCGGCAAGATCGAACGCTTCTTCCGTTCCGTGCGCGAACAGTTTCTGGCCTCACTCGATCCCAAGGTCCTGTTGTCGATTGAGCAACTCAACGAGCGCTTGTGGCATTGGCTCGACACCGTCTACCATCGTCGCGAACATAGCTCCCTCCAGACCACACCGCTGCTGCGCTGGCAGCGCGATATCGAACAGGTCCGTCAGCTTCCGCCGGACACCGATTTACGGCGTCTGTTCTTTCATCGCGTGGACCAGTTGGTGCGCCGCGATTCCACCTTCCTGTTGAAGAATCGTTTCTTTGAAGCACCCGCGCATCTGGCCGGCAAACGCATCGAAGTGCGCTTCGATCCGCTCGATCTCACCCAACTGGAGATTTACTCGGAAGGCAAGCCCGCAGGGGTAGCGCGGCTGGTCGATGCGGTCGTCAACGGGCTGCTGCCGCCCTGGGAGACGGAGGAGAAGTAGCCATGTGGGAATCCTTCTTCGGCTTCAAGAAAACGCCTTTCTCCGACAGTCCGGACGCCAAACAACTGTTCGCTTCCCAGGCCTGGAACCAGGTCAAGACGCGGCTGGAGTTCCTCGCCCAACATCACGGCGTCGGACTGATCACCGGCGAAGTGGGCGCGGGTAAATCCACCGCCGCACGCGTGTTCACCACGACCCTCAACCCCAACCTATATAAGATCCTCTACGTGCACTTCTCCTCGGGCTCGGCACTGGACCTGCTCCGTCAGATCGCCTTGGAACTGGACCTGGAACCGGCGCACTTCCGCGGCGACCTCATGCGCCAGATTGCCGGCGCCATCGTGCGCCTGAACCAGAGTAAAAAGCAGCATCCCATTCTGATCTGCGATGAAGCCCACTTGCTGCCGCATCCCGCCCTGGAACAGCTCCCGCTGCTGTTGAACTTCGACATGGACTCCTCCCGCTATCTCACCCTGTTGCTGGTCGGCCAGCCGCTGCTGCGGCGCACGCTTTCCCTTCAGATGCACGAAGCCTTGCGACAACGCATCGGCGTGCAGTATCACCTGGAGGGACTCACGCGCGACGAACTCGACGCCTATCTGGCGCAACAACTCAAAGCCGCCGGTGTGTCGCAGATACTGTTTGACGAGACCGCCCGCCAGGGCATGTATCAGGCCACCAAGGGGATTCCGCGCAAAGTCAACAAGCTCGCCATGACAGCTTTGCGGCTGGCGGCGACGAGTAAGTCGCAGACGGTGAGTGAAGCCATCTTACTCGATGCCACCACGGAGGCGATGCTGTGAAAGAGGACGCCGCCAAGACTCCCTCGAAACCCGCGGTGGTATCGCTGGCGCAGTTACTCACCGAGCAACCGGCCTCCCCTCCGCCGGGCTGGATCGAGCCGGGACTGTTGCCGCCGCAAGGCATCCTGTTTGTGGGCGGCGAACCCAAGGTGGGCAAGAGCTTGCTGGTGGCCAATCTGGCGCTGGCACTGGCCGCCGGCAAAGATCGCGCCGGCTTCACCATCCCCGCCGCGCGCCGGGTTCTGGTCTGTCAGTTCGAACTGCCCACGCCGCAGTTTGTGGGGCGCTTGGCATCGATGCGCCGATCCGTGGGAGCCGCCGCCGACCAAAACCTGCTGGTGGACACGCGGGCCGGCGGCAATCTGCTGAGCGCCCCGCAAGGACTCAATCACTTTCTCAACGCCGCCCGTCAGGCTGCCGCCGAAGTGATCGTGCTCGATCCTTTGTACTCGACTCACGATCAGGACGAAAACGATACCCGCTCCATGGCGGCGCTGTGCCAGAGCCTGTTGCGGCTGCGCGATGCTTCCAAAGCCGCGCTCATTGTGGTGCATCACGTGCGCAAATCGATCGGCCGCGAAGAGATCGGCAGCGCTTTCCGCGGTTCCTCGGCGCTGCATGCCGTCGGCGATTCCTACCTGCTGCTCACGCGCCCCTCAGCCCATCTTGCCGCCGCCGTGGAGTTGCGCTTCCAGTTTCGCTACGCCGCGGCCTCTGAGCCTCGCTTGCTGCAACTCGATCCGCAGACGCTGTGCTTTTCCGCCGCTGGGGCGGCGCCGGCCCGCGCAGCGGTGGCGCGCAAGAAAGTGGAGCAGGAGCATGTAACTCAGGCGCTGGCCGGTCTGGGACGGCAGGCTCGCTATAACCAACTCCGCCAGCAAGTCATGGAGCAAACCGAGTGCTCCAAACGCACCGCCCAACTGGCGATCGGCGAAGCCTGCCGCGAAGGATCGATTGTTCAAGTTGACGGCCAATACCGGCTACCACTGTAGCTGCGCTTGGCCGCATCGAGGTCCGCTCGGGGTCGCGCCCGGGTGGATGCCCAGGGCCGATGCGACGGAGTTGGCTCCGAAGAAATCGGCTCACCAAAGCCCTCCCGCAGTTCCCGAATCGGGGCGCGGGAGGGCTCTCTGCTTTCCGACCGACACAACAACAGCCTGCATTTCTTTGGTGAAACTCCCGAGCGGAGGCCCTGGGCTATAAAACGCGCGCCCGGCCGCTTTTGCCGGGCGTTCTAACTTGCTTTCCCACGCTCCGGGATACCACCGGTGCCTACACGGGTGAGTATCCTATCCCGGTCCTTCACGTCACTATGCACTCGGAAGCGGGCCAATTCGACAAATCTCGCTGGGAACTACCGTGAGCAGGTCGAGGGAAAACAGTGTGACCCGTTACAGCTAAAGAAAAAATGCTCGACGCCAGTTCCGGGAATCTTCCGGTACTCTGCGGTAACCAAGCGCGTCCGGTACCCGGATTGTGTGCTGGCTCACGCAAAACTGCGTGACGGCTAGCTATAATTATCCGTCACGATTTTCCGATTTCCCATGCACACCGGCAGCGAACTCCTCGAAACCTGGATTCCCGATGGCGGATTTGAGATTACAAAACGGAAGCTCAAGACGGACGACGGCGGATCGGCGGTCGCCGATTGCCTGGTCCCCAAGTGGCCCGACGACGAACTCGCCCGCGACCTGCCCTGCGCCCGCCCTGAGCCAGTCGAGATTTGGCGCAAGGAGATTCAGGCGCTTCGCACCTGCACCGAATTGGGATTCCATCGCGGGCCAGCAATCAGGAACGCCGGCGCGTGAACAACTGTACGGCAAAATCGCCGAGCATCTGGCTCGCGCGCCGTTCCATCTGAAAACTTCCCAACAGGGATTCCGGTACTGTCCGGTCACTCTCAGCGCCGCACTCTGGCAACGCTTCGCCGCCGAAGTCGCCGGGCTGATTCACCCCGCCTGCTGTGCCGCGCCCAACTGCGGCCGCTGGTTCCTCAAAGGCGAGGCCTCCAGAAAAGATCGGCAGTTCTGCTCCGATACCTGCCGCGTCCGAGCATTCCGAAGGCGTTAGCGAGATTCAGCGGTCAGCAGGACCGGACTGCAACGTCCCGGCGCGGTTTCTCCGGCAAGCGATACCGCCCAGTGCTGTGCAGCTATCTCCCGGAGAACGGTGGGAATCTTTTTCGATTCCGCTGCCACGATCTCTCGTCCGTCGAGCCGGTCCAGAACAACGGTCGGCCAACCGTAGCATGTCATCCCGTTCGAAAGACGAATCCTGTCCGTGCCACGTTCCTTGCAAGGGTCATCCTGATCAGGCAGCGTCATTTTCCCGTCAACGACAGGTCCGAGGCGCACGACGCCCTTGCATCCCGCCTCTGCCGGGAGCACGCCCGTAATCTCTCCTGAGGCCTGCTGATGATCATTACCCAAGTTGGACCAGTGCGCCGTATCCACCGGATTCAACTTATCGATGCTTGGCCGGAACGCGGAGCTGTGGAGCACTATCGCAGTCACCTTCTCCTGCGCTGCTATTCCCGTTTGTGCCGCCAGTTTCCAAACCGAATCGCCTGCCTCATAGATACCAGTTATCGAATGGTCCTCCCCCAGCTTTGGACGGTCCGCGTATTCGCAATCGGTAACAACGAGCTGGGCGTGGCCATCGCCGTTCAGGTCAGTCAGTATGGCCGGTATTGGCGGGAACGCCGTCTCCTTCGGCACGTTGGTGTGGATGATCCAGGGATTGGCCTTCCCGCGCGCATCGATCATGAGGAACGAAACCGTCACATTCTCAATGCATCGCCCGTTCCCCGGAAAATGGGAAGCAACCATCAGGTCCGGACGGCCATTGTGATCGAAATCCGCTTTCCACACGGTCGTCCAGCCCATACCTCCGATGACCGGAAGTCGTGCGCTCCATTTCTGACCTGCATCATCCTTCCCCGAAAATTCGATATCACCATCGCTCGTCATGGCCGCCTTCGCTATGGCGAAGTCAACCGAGGTGCGCGGGTCAGGATCAGTGCCAAGATGCCCAACCTCGTCGAGATAACGGATTCCGCGGAAAAGCCCCGTCGCGGACTTGATTTCAGTAACCTGAGAACCAGCGCCCGCCGCGAAACAGCACGCACACAGACAAACAGCAGCCACGCGCGCTGATGACATATTCCGCCTCACAGTGGTCTCTTTCCGCGGCCCGGCGGTCTCGGCGGCCTCGGCCTCCTGACAGGCGGCGTGTACGTATCCGTGAAGAACGTCCAGGTGTTAGTGCCATCTGTTATCGGAGGCAACGACCCCTGCGTCACGTACGGACTATGCGTGGGAACAGCCCCGTTTGAACCGAATTGAAGCGCGCCTGGAACGGGATCTGGAATTGGAGTAATGCCATTCTTCAGGTTTCCGGCCGCAGTAATCACGCCCGCCGCGGTATCAAATGCCTGCTCCAGACCGGCACACTGGCTGGAATTCTCTGCCCCAGTGAGAGTGTTCAAAAGCTGGGTGTTGAAATTTGACGTCAACTGACCACTGCTCGTAAATACCTGGCTTCGGCCCGATCCGGTTGTAATGGTTGCAATAAGGCTCGACGGGGCGTTGCCCGGCCCATAGAACCAGTTCTTGTCCGAAGCGGAGAGATTCCATTGATTTTCGAACGTCCAGTCCAGTGCGGCCCAAACCTTTTGGTCTGCGGAACTGCCACTTCCCTCCTGCTCGAAGTAGCTCATCATCCCCAGCACACCTTCATTGGAGTTGAAAAACTGGTTAATCGTCTCGCCCACCAAGCTCGCCGTGTAAATGAAATCGGAGGAACAGTTGTACACGTTAGGCGATGGATTCGGGAGACCTACCGTGTCAAGCCCGTTCGGATCGTTTGAATTGATCGGATCGCCGTTCGTATACGAATACGCATTCCAACTCACGGGATTCTTGTAGTCCACGTTGTCCATCGATGGATCGGGCGAACTGAAGTTGCCGTAGGAACTCGCGTAATACCGCGCCCCGGCATAATCGAGGCCGCTCACTGAATCTTGCCAATACGTGGCAAAGCTCCAAGTGTCCTGCGGATTCGTGGTGCCCCTGTTTTCGCCCCAAGGAAAGTATGTCCCAACCGAACCCAATTGATCCATCGGCGCGAGCCGCGGCCGCCGAAATATTGATCGCTTGTGGCGACACCAGAAGCAATGAACGGAGTCGCCTGCCCGTTGTAATCGTTTACGGCAGGGCCGACTGTGTAGGCGGCAAGTTTTTGGCCACTCGGCGTATAGATGTTCACGGCGTAGCCGGTCACATTCCCCCAGGTATCCGTCGTTCCTGGCCAGCTCCAGATCCGCCGGTTCTGCGTGTCGTAGGCGTAGGTGGTAGCCGACCCGATGTAAGGTTGATAGGTGCTCACGCGATTCTCGGCGTCATAAGTGACAGTATTGGACAGCCCGCCGTTGTAATTGGCAGTCGTGTTTCCATTGGCATCGTAGTTCACTCCGTAGACGCCCTGGATCTGGTTGTTGGCCGTATTCACGGAAATCGACATGCTCGGCGCTGATCCGGCGGTGACCGTCTTGGACAGGAGATTTCCGAATGGATCAAAGCCGTACTGGTCGCCCCAGCCGCTGCCATTCGCGGTCAGCAGGCGATTGAGCGAATCGTAGGTGTAGGTCACCGTCTCGCCGCTCACCGCGTTGTACATGGAGCTCACCTTGCCATTGTTCGTTCCGGTGGGATAGTTGTACGTCAGGTTCTCGCTGCCAGCCGTTACATTCGTTAACTGGTTCAGGACGTTGTAGCTCCGCGTCTCGTTATTCCCAGGGTAATTGATGCTGAGCAACTGGTTTGCGGCGTTGTAGCTGACGCCGCTCACGATGGTATTGTAGTTCGAATCCGTCATGCCGCTCAACCGGTACATGCTGTCGTAAGAATAATTGTAGCTGGGACCGGGCGTGGTGATGATGGTGCCGTTGCTAGCTGTAGTGCCGCTCGGATAGGTGGTTGATATAAGGCCGCCTTCGGCGTTGTAGGCGAACGTGGTGTCGAGGTTCCCGGTCACCGTAGCATTTTCGTAATGACCTTGTACGTTCTGATAGGTCATGTATTCGTTCACCTGGAGCCGTTTGGCGGAAGGAAGCCCACCTCCGTATACTTCGGGGTCGGTACCTTGGGCATAGGGCTGCGTATAGCAGTACATCTCGTTGATTTGAACTATTCCCCCAGTGCCTGCACCAAGGTATTTCACTGCCGCGAGACGTCCCGCTGTGTATTGTGAGAATCCTGTGTTGTCCAGGGGATTGCTGTCGTAATAGTAGGTGCGCAGCACCTGAGCGCCTCCTTGCGGAGGATTGGTCCAAGTGACCGAAGTCAGCCGGTTGTAGGTGTCGTACTGATAGGTGAGCTTCTGACTCTTGGCGTCCGTTTTGCTCGCGAGAAGATTGTTAGTGTTGTACGTGTAGCTCACGGTCCCGTTCTCGGGGTTGGTAGCGCTCTGGAGAAATCCGGTGACCGTGGTGCCGCTGTTGTAGTTGAACGTGCGGGTCTGGGTCGCGCTGCCGCGGGGCATCGAGACCTGGTTCAGGTGATTCATGACGTCGTAGGTGTAATTCGTGGTGACGTTGCCAAGCGACGGATCGGATTCCAGTACGCTCCGCAGATTGCCGAATGCATCCATCGTGAAGGTCTTCCACTTCCCGGCGGGATCGGTGGCCTTCACGGTATTGCCCTGGTAGACATAGGCTGTCGTGCTGGCGTCGGGCAGGACAGTGCTCGTGGTACGGCCGGAGGCGTCGTAGTGATAGACGGTCCAGGCGTCGCTGCCGCCGGGCGCATAGGGCTGCGACTGCTCGCTCAATTTTCCGAGCGGCGAACAGCCGCACGGAGCGTATTGCGAATCCACGGTTGAGACTGTGGTGCTTCCGTAGCCGGTGACGGTCTGAATGGTCCGCCCGAAGCCGTCCATCACCGTTTTCACCCAATGTCCATCGGTCGTCGCGATCTTGTTCGGCGGCGAGGCGGTGTCGTTATAGGTGTAGGTTGTCGTCGCGCCGTACTGTGAGGTCACCGTGGTCGGCCGCGAATTGGCGTCGTAGTTAATGGCGCCGGTGTCTCCGTTGGGCCCGGTGGCTGATGTAATTCCGAGGAACGCACTCCAGCTCATGTTCGAGGTCAGCGTGTTTGTCGTGACCTCGGTGGGCGCTGCGTAGTTTGTCGAAGAGCCCGTACCAGCCGTGGTGGTGACGCCGTTCACGGTAGTTTCGACTGGCGCACCGGTGACGTCGTAGAAGTTTGTGGTGATCGTTGTAGGCGTGGTCGACGTCGTGATGTTGCCGCGGTAGTTGAAGCTGGCCGAGTAATTGGTGTTGTCGTGCTCTACTACTGTGGTTCCTGCCAACAGAATAGTTGGTGGTGGCGGGGCCGGTAAAGGAGGGTTGGGTCCGCTTTGCGTCACCAGTGCATTCTGATCGTAGGCGTTCGATACGAGCGTCGCCGTGTTGGTCCCATCGGTGACGGTGCTCGTGAGCAGCCGGTTGAAAATATAGAGCGACGTGTAGTTCGACCCGCCCAGGTAAGTGTTCGTATACGTGCGCGCGAGCGATCCCACGGCGCCGGCGCCAAAGTTGTAAGCCTTCAGGGTGAGAAGGTTGCCATACTGATCGAGCGTCTGCGTGGTCTGCTTGTCCTCCTCGTAGCTCTGGCCTGGATCGAGCTTGGTCACGGTGGTTCCGAGATAAGGGTTCAACGATGTTGGCGTTTGCGCCCACGTGAAATCCAGGTGCGAGAGCGGGGTATGGGTCGACGAGGTCCGCTCCTCGTAGGTGAGCTGCAACCCCAGGTTGAACGTGGCGCTG
Source organism: Bryobacterales bacterium (assembly GCA_963776805.1). Classification (GTDB taxonomy): domain Bacteria; phylum Acidobacteriota; class Terriglobia; order Bryobacterales; family Bryobacteraceae; genus Palsa-89. Next base: position 234,858 of record CAVZOD010000021.1, on the reverse strand, counting down.
GTCTGGAAGGACCAATATTTCTCGGCGTTGGCCGGTGGGTCGTCGAGCGTTGCGGACGAGTGGACGGTGTAGGCGGAATCGTTTCCGCGGATGAGTTGGATCTCCGTCTCGGCCGCCCCTGCGGACATCGAAAGAAAACGGTTCTGAATCTCGTTATACGTACGCGAACCCGAGAGTGTGTTCGCGGTTGTGTAGGTCCACCGCAAATGGGCGCAATACGGAGTGGTGACCTGGGTGAGCTGGCCGGCTCCGGAGGTGCCTGTGCCAGGGCTGCTGCAACTGTTCGTCGGGCTTGTGGTGTCGTAGCTGAAGTACGTGGTGAGCGGTATGCCTGTGACCGTGGATGATGCGAGCAGCGCAACGGTGCTGAAGCTTTGTCCGTTAAAGGGGGAGTCCAGGGAATAGTTTTCCGTGTACGCGAAGCTGTAGTTCTCAGCCGTGCCGATCGTATTCGTGATTCCAGTCAGATGCGGGATCGGATCGGTGTTGTAGGTGAATGTGTAGTCGTGAGTGCCGTTGCCGCGCACATCTTCGACGGTCGCGATGCGCGAACTGGAATTGGTGGGCGCGTCAAGTTTTTTGTGTAAACGGCCGGTCTTTTTCTGACGCTTCGTCTCTGGTAGACTGAACGGACCTGAGCGTAGGGTAGGGCTCTGCGGAGACGCACCCCGAGCGCCGACTCAGGGGCCGGGATTCCGGGAGGGCGAGCGCAGCTCGCCTTCCGGGCCAGCAATCCTGGCGCAAAAGCGATAAATCTCGGGGGTTCGGGGGCAGAGCCCCCGTCCCAAAAATGTTCTTTTTCCGATGGTTCATACTGCGATGTTTTTACGCCAGCTCCGCTTTCGGAACGCGGTCGCCAAGCAGAATCGCGAAACGCTGCAAGGCGGCCTTCCAGTTCTGTACCGGCATGGTCCACTTCTTGGCGATGTGCTCCAGCGCCAGGTACAGCAGTTTCATAGCGGCTTCCTGGTTAGGAAAAGAGCCGCGGGTTTTGATTACTTTCCGCAGCGACATGTTCAGCGACTCCACCGCGTTGGTGGTGTAGATCACCTTGCGAATGTCGACCGGATACGCGAAAAACGGGGTCAAGTGCTCCCAGTTCCGGCGCCACATCTGGCTTATCGTGGGATACGCTCCATCCCATTTCGCGGCAAATTCGTCCAGCCGTCGTTCGGCCTCTTCCGCCGTGCTGGCGCGGTAAATCTGCTGTAGATCCGCAGCCACCGCCTTGCGCTGTTTCCACGAAACATAGTTCAGCGAGGCTCGCACCTGGTGCACAATGCACAACTGCACCTGCGCGTCCGGAAACACCGTCGCGATCGACTCAGGGAACCCCTTCAGCCCATCCACACAGGCGATGAACATATCGGCCACGCCCCGGTTCTTCAGCTCCGTTAACACCTGCAGCCAGAACTTTGCTCCCTCGGTCTGACCCGTCCATAGCCCCAGCACTTCTTTGTTGCCTTGCATGTTGACGCCAATCACCACGTAGATCGCCCGGTTGCGCACGTGCCCGGTCTCGCGAATCTTCACCACCAAGGCGTCCAAGTACACGATCGGATACACCGCATCCAGCGGCCGGCTCTGCCAGCTCTTGACCTCTTCCATCACCTCTTCGGTGACGTTGGAGATCAGCGTCGGACTTACTTCCACTTTGTAGATCTCTTCCAGGTGTCCCTGGATCTCGCGCGTGCTCATGCCCCGCGCGTACATCGAGATGATTTTGTCGTCGAAGCCGGTGAAACGCGTCTGACCCTTGCCGATGATCTTCGGCTCGTAGCTGCCGTTGCGATCGCGCGGCGTCTCCAGCGGCGTCTCCAGCGGCATCTCCCCGAAATCACCTTTCAGCGTTTTGGTTGTCCCGCCGTTGCGCGAGTTGCCGCTGTTATTCCCAGCCGGGTCGTGCTTTTCGTAGCCCAGATGGTCGGTCATCTCGGCTTGCATGGCGCGTTCCAGCAGCGCCTTGGTCAGCTGCTTCAGCAGACCGTTTTCTCCTATTATGTCTTCTGGCTTCTTATAGTCCGCCAGCAACTTGTCGATGAGTTTGAGGTCGATCGCCATCGGGTCTCCTTAGTGTGATCCTTTCGATGGCCGTTTACACAGTTTAATTTATACCCTCGAATTGGTCCAAGTGACCCCCGCGCCTGCCTCGTAGTTAATGAGGACTTCGTTGCCGTTGCTGTCTTCCATGAGCGTGGGATACATGGTGCCGCCGTCCCACTCCGTGCCGGCGGACGTCGCCCCCATAACCCAGAAGCTGCCGTCGTTGAAGTGGAGCTTGTTGGTGTTGGAATCGTAGCTCACATAGGTGCTTTCCTGCGCCGTCCAGACACCGCCGTTGTTTTGGTTCAGATGATACTGCGCGCCGGTCGCGTCGGTGAATAGATACTCGCTGATTCCGTTTATAGCGCCGGTCAGAGTAAGCAACGATCCAGCCAGTAGCTTCCACCCATAGCCGTAGCCAACATCCTCTCCCAGCTGCCAGGTTCCGCCGGGGTCCTGCCTCCAGTTTTGCGCGTTATACGTGAGATTGAAGCCCACACTCCACCCGCCGCGGCCCATGGCTTTGATGATCGGCGTTGTGTAATTGAGATTACCGGAACGCATGTAGAGCTCTTCGCCGCCCCCGCCCCAATACGATCCGGTCGAGCGCACGCCGACTTCGCGCGGATCGATGGCGCCAGCGGGAGGCGTGGTCACGGCGATGGTGTCCCAGGTAACATGCAGGTCGAAGTCATACGCGCCGATCGAATAGTGATAAGTCGTGGAGGGAGATAGGTTCCATTGGGTAAAGGCCTCACCGAAGACGTCGGTTATCCCTCCAATTTGATAGAACGCGACGCCGGTGCCGTTGGGCTCCGACGCTCCCGGCCATTGGATTTCGACCCTATTGGCAAAAGCGGAGACACCGATTTCGTTCACCGGCGGCATGGTCGGGGCGCCGGCATAGATACCTCCGAGTTGGACCTCGGCGATGCTATTTCCCGAAGGTGCGCCGCGTACGCCGACACCCGGCTGCCCGGTAGCGATAGTCGAATCCTGCCAATCGTAAATCAATACGTTATCCACGTACAGGGCCATCTGGTTCGCAAGACCCGTGCCGATTACCCGTATCGTCATGCCATTGTGGCAAGGGATTGAGGTCGCACCCAGTGTCGTGACGGAGCCGCTGACGATCTTGTAGGCGGCAAAGCCAGCCACACATGCGGAGCCGCTAAAGGTTGGGTTCTGCACCTCAAACGCATATGACGTTCCGGCGGCGCCAGGGCCGCTCATGGCATTCGAACTCGCGCGCAAGTACGTAACGTAAGTGCCGCCCGATTGTGCCAGGGTAAGCGTGGTTTTCACTTCATAGTTGCTGCTCCCGTCCGGGACAGCGACTTTGGAAATCAGCGATCCGCCATTAGAATTGGACGATGTGAGCCCGCCCGAACCTGCCGTCAACGTTCCGTTCTGGGTCCAGTTGGATGTGTTGATGCTCGTGAGGGTGTCGGTGAAGTAGTACGTGTAGGTGGCCAAGAGCGCCGAACACCCTGCGACCACTCCGACCGAGAGGAAGATGGTGCGGGCTTTCATTACGGAACCACCACTCGGAACTTGGTGATATCGAAGCCCTTCTTGAGCAATTGGAAAGCGCTTTGAACCGCGGAGGCCGAAGTGGTTGTGCGATCGAAGAGTTGCAGTCCCGGCGCTGCCGCCACAGTCATTTGAGCCGTGATTTTTGAGAGTTCCAACCGATTCGCGGCGACAATCTCGATCAGGGCGAAATTCCCATCGTCGGATTCGACATGATTGAAGGCGATGATGCCTGTCCTGCTTCCCGGCGTCATCTGGTGCGGGACCGGAGCGAACATCGGACGTTTAGGGTCGTCCCACGTCCCGGAACCGATCATCGGGACGATCGCATAGATCCGCGCATACATACTGCCGGGATCGACGCGATGCTGCGCGAATGCGGAACCCACAGCAACCAGCAGGTACACCACGGGCATAACAGCCCTTCGGGCGTTCATAAGTCTTCAACCTTTCTGGGAAATACACCGCAGCCTCGAAAGCTGCAAACCACACTATTTATCAACTAACCGTTACGAGTCAAGTAAAAAGTGAATGACAAGGGAGATGAAAGCAGTACGGAAAGCTACGGCTTATTAGAAATGGGCATGCACCGCAGAGATATTGTTGTTCGGTTTTCAGAACAAGGGCCCACAAAGACCATGATTCTTCGTTCTTCAGAAAGAAACGGGGCAGGATTGCCGGGATGCTGCTGTTCGGTTTTCCGAACAGGGTCTAGCTAAGTAGGTGAACTTTTTTTCGGCGCGAATTTGGACGTGTGGCGGTCATGCGCGAGAGTTCATCGCGGAAGGCCTCCATGTGCTGCCTCCATCGGAAACGTTCCCCCGGCTTCGTCGCGGTGAATCATGTCACAGCGTTGTGCGCTGAGCCATATTCACTGCCTGGAGGGAACAGAAGAAGCGTGCGCAGCGGGCTCGGAAATCAAGAAAGTGATCGCGCATCCCAAAGGGATGCGTTTTTGTCGAAACGCATCCCGCCAGAAGTGCAAGCGCAGCAACCAGAAAGCAATCGAAACGCGCCGCGGCACATCCCATTCCTTTATGTTCCACTACGCATTTGTGGTTGCCTGGGAGCCGTTTTCGGGGAGGCCATTGTTGCAAACTGATGCACTTTGTTCACAAACTGTTGCGGACCTCCGCGCCGACCCGATACTGATACATTTTGTTCACAAACTGATGCAGTCTGTTGCACACGGAAGAAAAAACGAAATTCTACCGTCCCGCACCCCCTCCGCCATTTCCTTTATAAGGTGACGGAACAACATAGGCCGAGTCGATGGACTCTACTCCAAGCGAGCTCTTACATTTGCGCTCCCTCCTTGCGGTTCGACCGAGCACGTCGGTGAAGGGCGGGGAGCGATTCGCGTTACCGTGGAACGCCGTAATTGGCCGTGCTTTGCCTCAAATCATCGCAATGTCGCAAGCTATTGCGTTCTGTCGTAAAGCGTCGTGTTCGGCGGTCTGGCAGGGCTTTGGAATGAGATGCGAAGAAAAGTTGTCTTTTGCCGTCCCGATACCGCCTTGCCATTGCCTTATTAATTGAGGGAGCAAGTGCAGGCAAACGAGCGAGTGAATTGATGGCGAAGCGGGCAGTCGCGGAGGAACCTCAGAAGGCAATCGGGACAACGGCACAGTCCTGCTCTGAACGAGCCGCCCGCGAAAGTCTTGAAGCCCTCCGCGGCCGTTTCAGCGATCTGGAATGGGATCGCCATTCAAAACGCCTCATCGAATTCGTTAAGCTCCTCTCTCGATGGGATGCCGAGCAGCGTGCCTCCGCAAAATGCGCGAAGATGGAATCCAAGAACCACCAGGAAAGGGTGGCCTGAAGGTCAGTAAAACATGCTTCAGAACGGATCAGCACCGAAGCCGCAGTGGGTAGTGATCTATGCACGAGTAAGCAGCAAGGAACAAGAAGTCGAGGGCTTCTCGATACCGGCCCAGTTGGATTTGCTGGGCGATTATGCACGCAAGCAAGGCATGAAAGCGGTACAAGAGTTCGTCGATGTGGAATCGGCCAGTACCAGCGGACGGACTGGGTTTGGCCAGATGCTCGGGTTTTTGAAGAAGAATCGTAGCAGGTGCCAAACAATCCTGGTGGAGAAAACGGACCGGCTTTACCGGAATGTGCCGGACTATGCCACCGTCGATGAACTCGGCGTCACGATCCACTTCGTCAAGGACGGCACGATCCTTTCGCCGGACTCCAAGTTGTCAGAGCAGTTCATTCATGGCATCAAGGTTCTGATGGCCCGGAACTACTCTCAGAACCTAGGCGAGGAAACGCTGAAGGGAATGCTCCAGAAGGCCAAGAGCGGTCTGTATCCGAGCAATGCACCGGCGGGTTATCGCAACGTGGAAGGGACGGATGGAAGGCGCATCATTGTGCCTGACGACGATGCCCCAACGATCACGCGTTTGTTTGAGGAATTTCACACCGGCCGGTATTCCCTGAAGACCCTGGCAGCCAAGGCGAGAGCGGAGGGTTGGACGGTTGGAGGCCGGCGGCTTCATCGGAACACCCTGCACCTGATCCTTCGCAAGCGCATCTACACCGGTGATTTTGACTGGGACGGCGTGACCTACCAAGGCAAGCATGAAGCTCTCATAAGCCAAGAGGTGTGGGACGGGGTTCAAGCCCTCTAGGATCGACGCGCCCAAACGAAACAGCATCGGATCAAACACGACTTTGCCTTCACCGGATTCATTCGGTGCGGGCATTGCGGGTGCGGTTTGGCGAGCTAAAGAAACAGAAATACGTCTACTACCATTGCACCGGACATCGCGGCAAATGTGAGGAGCCCTATGCGCGGGAGGAAGTGATGCAGGACCAGTTCGCCGCCGCGCTCAAGGAACTGGTAATCCCGCCAGCAATTTTGCAGTGGCTCCAGGAGTCCGTTTCCGGATCTGATCTCAATGAACAGGCCGCTCGAGAGCGGGAAGTGAAGCGGTTGGAGGAACAACACCGAAGGCTCCTGTCGAAACTGGATATCCTCTACGACGACCGGTTGGAAGGCCGCATCAGCCCCGAGATGTATGACCGAAAGGCGCTGGGTTGCCAGAACCAGGCAACCGCTCTTGGACGCCGGATTGACGAGATCCGCGCAGGCACACCGGCGCCAGCCCGGAGCGCTATCGACATGATGGCGCTAACCAGCCGCACAGCAGATCTGTTCGTGGTTCAGCCACCGCACGAGAAGCAGGCATTCCTGAGACTGGTTCTTAAGTCGGCGGCTTGGCAGCACGGCGAGTTGCAAACCCAGTTCGAAGAGCCTTTTGAGACTTTGAGGCGTTCGAACCAGTTAAGCCGAGGAAAGATAACGAAATAGGCGGCGGAGCAACGCGAAACGAAATTTGGCTCCCCGGCATGGATTCGAACCACGATTCACGGCTCCAAAGGCCGCTGTCCTACCATTAGACGACCGGGGATCTCGCGGAGGGATTAACTGCACCAGTGTAACATTCGCGCGCCGAAACCAAGCAACCCGTTAGAATGGTAAGAGTGCTTTTGCGTGTGCACTTCTTTCCGGGGCTCTGTCTGTTAATTCTCGGCCTCGGCCTTCAGTTTCCAGTTATCCGCTGGCTGCTCGACGTTTGCCGCCAGCGGCGCTTCGTCTGGCTGGGCGCGAGTGCTTCCACTGCTCTACTCGTAGCCGGCTATCTACTGGAGTTCCAGCGAGTCCTGCGACACTTCCCCGTTCAATGGTGGACTTGGCTGGAGTGCGCCTCGCTGGTAGAGACCACCTGGTTGATCGGGCTGTCCCTGGCGCTGCTAGTCTGGCACACCACCCCGCGATTCGATCCCGCGCGGCGAAAGCTTCTCCAAACGGCCGCCGCCGGCCTCTGCATCGCACCGCTTGCGTGCACCGCATTTGGGATTGTGCGCCGGAACCGTTTCCGGCTATCCGAAGTGCCGATTCCAGTCGCGAATCTGCCCAAGGATTTGGAAGGCCTGCGGATCGTCCAGATCACCGATATCCACTTGAGTCCGTTCCTAAGCGAACGCGAATTCGCGGCCGCTATTGACATGGCGAACGAAGCGCAAGCCCACATCGCGCTGGTTACTGGCGATCTAATCACGCGCGCGGGCGACCCTTTGGACGCCTGCCTCCGCCAATTGGCTCGGCTTCGCGCCGAAGCCGGCGTGCTGGGGTGTCTCGGCAATCATGAGATTTATGCGCGCGCCGAGAACTACGTCACCGAACAAGGGCACCGCATCGGCATCGTGTTTTTGCGGCACCAAGCCAAGCAACTTCGATTCGGAAATGCGGCGATTAACTTCGCGGGAGTCGACTATCAGCGCATGCACACGCACTACCTCAAGGGCGCCGAGCAGCTGATTGTGCCCGGTGCCTTGAACGTCATGCTGTCGCACAACCCGGATGTTTTTCCTGTGGCATCCGCTCAAGGCTACGATCTGACCATCGCCGGCCACACCCATGGCGGCCAGGTGGATGTCGAAATCCTGCATCAGCACCTGGACGTCGCGCGCTACTTCACTCCTTTTGTACAAGGTCTCTACCGGCGGGGAAATTCGTCCGTTTATGTGTCGAACGGGCTGGGCACCATTGGGGTCCCGGTCCGGCTCGGCGCGCCGCCCGAGGTTTCGGTGCTTCGCCTGTGCGCTATCTGATCCTGAGCGACATTCACGCCAACTGGGAAGCGCTTGGCGCTGTGCTGGCGCATGCCGATTCCCGCTACGATCGCATCGTCTGCTGTGGCGACCTGGTTGGTTATGGCGCCGACCCGGACGCCGTTGTCCGCTGGGTTCGAGAAAGCGTCGACGGGATCGTGCGCGGGAATCACGACAAAGCCTGCGCCGGCTTGGAGGACCTGGAATGGTTTAACCCGGTGGCGCGCCTGTCGGCCCTTTGGACTCAAGCCGTCATTCAGCCGGAACACGCCCAATATCTGCGAGGTCTGGCCCAGGGTCCGGAGCGGATCAACGGCTTTCAGATTCTCCACGGCTCGCCATTAGACGAAGACGAATATGTGACGTCGGAGCAGGACGTAGCGCAAGTAGCTCCCTATCTCGACTGCGCCGTATCCTTTTTCGGACATACCCATTTGCAAAGCGCGTTCTTATGCCATCGCAATGGGGTAAAACGGTTGATCAGCGCCGATCCGGAATCGAGCGAAGAGGAAATCGCGCTAGAGCACGATGTGAACTATCTGATCAATCCCGGTTCGGTGGGGCAACCGCGCGACGGCGATCGCCGGGCGGGCTATGCGATCTATGATCCGGAATCGCGTCTGGTAACCCTGTGCCGCGCCGAATACGACATCGCTTCGGCGCAGCGGAAGATTCTCGATGCAGGTCTGCCGGAGTTGCTGGCCCTGCGCCTGGGTGCCGGCCTGTAACATGATTCGCTCACTGGTCCTTCACAAAGCTGATGAAAGAGCGCACGCTCTGCGCGTTACTGGCGATGCTGTTCGCCGTGTCGCGGCTAGGCTACTACCTGCTCGGCGTCCGCTTTGACGCTCGGCCGGTCCTTCACTATTACCAGTTCCTCGATCCGGAGTTGTTGAAGCACCGGCTCTTGGAGAGCTTGTTCTATCTGCATGTCCAGCCGCCGGGTTGGAACCTCTACACGGGCGCCGTATTGAAGCTCTTCCCAACGTCCTACCCCGCGGTCTTCCACGCCATTTACCTCCTGCTCGGGCTCGGGATTTGTTGGGCTATTTATCACTTGATGCGAATGTTCCGAGTAAGTCGCTGGCTGGCATTTACCTTGGCTGCGTGGTTCAGTATAAGTCCCGGCGTGGTCCTCTTCGAAAATTACCTGCTTTATGAGTATTTAGTGGCGTTCCTGTTAATCGCCGCCGCTGTGGCACTGTTTCATTTCATCCAGGACTCTCGCTCCATTTGGGCGATTTGCTTCTTCGCAGCCCTGCTCAGCTTGGTACTTGTCAGGAACTTCTTCCATCTCGTTTATTTCGTCGCGATCATGTCCGCGCTCGTATTGCTCTCTCGATCGCGAAGCCGTACCGTGCTCCTCTGCGGCGCCTTGCCATTGCTTGTCGTTCTCGGGCTCTACTCGAAGAATTGGATACTGTTTAGGAGCTTCTCCGGCAGCACCTGGATGGGAATGAACATGGACACCATTACAGTTCATCAGTTGACCGGCGAAGAAGCACGAGGCTTCGTGATCCGCGGAGTCATCTCCCCCGCTTCGCTCATCGACCTCGGTTCGCCCTTGAACCTCTACAGTCCTTACATCCAAATGCCGGCACCCACGGGCATCCCGGTGCTCGACGATTGCGTCACCTCCACGGGAGCCACCAACTTCAATTGCCTGGCTTTCCGCCAAGTCCAGCAAATCTACACGCGGGATGGTTTGACGCTTTTGCGAAAATACCCGGTGGTCTATTTGCGATCCGTGGAAGCGGCTTGGTTCAGCTATTTTCTGCCGGCGGGAGACTTTCCATTCTTCGATCTGAATCGTCCCAAGATCCACGCCATCGACCGGCTCTGGAACATCGTGTTCTTCGGCCAGTTCCAGGAAGCCAGCGATCGCAAGGAACTCAGGCGATTGGCGGCGCAGGGCGCTCGATCATCGCTAATTCTTTACACTGGCATATTTCTAATGATCGGGCTGCCGGCGCTGTGGCTGTGGGGCGTTTACTATCTCGTGTCTGGAGTACGAAACAAGACCCTGGATCGGCCGGCTGCGATTCTCCTCGGATTCTTGCTCCTGAACATCATATATGTAACCGCCATCGCGAATTTCCTCTCCAGCTTCGAAAACAATCGCTATCGTTTCCCTTTAGACCCGCTCTACCTGGTGCTCCTGGGCGTGGCGCTCAGCAGGTCACTCGGATCGAAGATCTCGGGCGACAAGGGTCGTGCGCCCTTCCAATAGCTGCTTTGGATCAGACTCTCCACCGTATCGGCATCTTCCGCATCAAGCTCAGCGGCGAAAGCGAAACCCCGGCTGCGTTCCGGCAAAGCCACTCGGTAGCCGTTCGGAAACAGGCCTTCGAGTTGGTCGGTGAGGAGCAGCCGTGACGGCCCCAGCCCATCTGAGTGCATTAGTGAGATCAGCCAGGTTTCGCCGTTGTCGCGAAAGAGCGCGCCGGTGCCCACCGGTTCCGGCGAAAGCTCGCGAAGATTGTCAAGTGCACGAGTCTTCCAGTCGATCCCGCGCGCTTCCCATTCGCGCCGCATCTCATGGGGGACGTAGCGAATGGCCTGGTCCGGCAGCACGACTGCCCAAGTCAGCGCGACGCTCTGCGCCCGTAAAGCAGCATACGGGCCCGGCCAATCAGCGGCTTCGACAAACGACGAAGGAATAAATAGTGGCACCACCTGGCTGACACTCGGATCCTCGGACCCGAGCGGCGGCCCGTCGCACAGTTCTTTTACCGGATGAACCAGCCGATGCATGCCCCTTCTATCGGCGCTTGCCCATCCCGCCTTGATACCGGCACGGCACTGGGACTAAGGTACTGCTACAGCCTGCATCGCGCTGCTCGTTACTATGTTGCCGCTCGCATCCAGACGGTCGATCACGTAGTACAGCACGCGATTTGGCAAGCTCGGAATTGTGACGCTACAGGCAGCCCCGTTTGCGCAAGCTTGGCGTGTCACGCTTTCGTTCGTGAAACTATAAGGGTCGCTCGGAGTGCCGCTCGGTATCTCTGTTGAACAATCCTGCGCATAGGCGGTGCACCGCAAGAAATCTCCGCCATTTTCCAGATAGCCGAAGCGGGCCCGGATGTTGCTCGCAAATGCTACTCCCTGATAAGTCACGTTCACCGGAACGAACGTCGTGCGATTCACGCTGTCCGCCGGAAACGCGGATGGGATTCGATAAGCTAGCCATTCGGTGCGTATACCATCCAGCCAGTAACCGGGACAGAACATAAACTGCGCGTCCGCCGTCGGTCGGCAGTTACTGTATTCGTAAGTGGTTCCCGGATGACCATGCACGAATCCAAACTTGCGCGTCGTCACACCGCTGAAATCCGTCCGATCTATGCGGAACTCAATACTCTGCCCGCTCCAGGGCGCGGGCTGATAGAGACAAGGGATGGCTTGCGTGAACTGCGAACTAGCACAGGTTGATTCCATGTCAGCCTTGGGCAAGCTCATATATAGAGCCCCAGCTTGCGAACCTTGCACACACTCGTTCGCCTGAAAGGCGCGGCAAAGGCTCCAGCTCGGCAGATCGCCGGTATTGCCGGTGGTTGGACTGCTGACGTCGCGAGCCAGGTAGCGGCCCGCGAACCCCGCCAATCCCAGGCGTTTGTAATCGCTCGGCCCGGCCGCACAGCAATCGGCGGCCACCCGATACGTCTGGTTCGTTCCTGCAACCAGCGTCAGCGACATGGTCCCTAGCGCCGCGCCTCCATTCGACTCGATGCCGCCCCCTTCGGCAGGATTGAAGTGCCGGTAATCCACGAAAAACGGCGGCGCTGCGGTATTGTGCGCGTACGTGCCGCTGTTATAAGACTGCGTCAGCGCGTTGCTTGCTCCGTTGTTGCTGCCGCCGAACGTGGGCCAGGACGACGCCGACGGTTGCATCACGCTCCAGAGCAAACTCGGCACAGACGTGTCCACGCTCCCTATATAGCTGCCCCCGAACCAGGCCTGCTGAAAGGAGTACGCTCCAGCTCCCGTCGCCGGCGCCGACGAACCGTGCGAAGAGAATCGCAGAGGATTGCTCTTCGTCCAGGTGTTGTTCGGATTCGACGCGTCCAGTGCCACGGCGTTGGTGGCGTAAGTCGGCGCCATGTACAGCAGCCAGGGACTGGCGTGCGCGCTGCCGCTCAGATCGTCCTTGCCCGGAAACAGTGGAGCCAGATAGTTGTGCGCTGCCCAGCGCAGCAGCCACAAATCGATGTTTGTAGCGCTGTTGTAAGTCACCGAAAGAAGAACCAGGTTCTCGTTCTGGCTGCCGGCAGTGGTAAGTAACCAATCGCCCGGTTGCATGTCTTGCAATTTGGACCAGTTCGCATTGGCCGTTCCAAAGCCGGGCGCCGTGCAGGGGAACTCCTGCTTCTCGGTGTTGCCGTCGGGAAACGTGTACGATGCATTCGGATTCTGCTGGCACGGTGGCGAAGACACCTTTACTTGGATGCAATTCGTTGTCCCCGAGAAGGCCGCATAAGGCGCTAACAAATTGGCGGGGCAGGTGTACGCTTCGCTTGCTCCGACACTGGTGTTCTGCTGCGTTCCGCCCGAGCATCCGGCGCAATCCCACACCGCATTCGATCCCGAACCCGCGCGATTCACCTCCGCCACATTCATCTTGAACGAATCGGGGAACACCAGGTTCGATGCGCCGGTGTCCTGGTGCGGATCGATTACGGCCAGGCGCCATGTTCCCATGGTGAGAACCGGCGCATCGTGCAACCCGCACCAGCGGCAATCACCCTCGCTCCAGCTATTCCGAATGCTTCGCAGCACCCCGCTGGCGGTGTCGAATGACGCCATGATGCCGATGTGGTTCTGAACATTTCCCATGCTCGCCGAAAAGTAGCCGCCATCAAAGCCCGCCACCACCGGGCTGTTCATCCATCCGAGATCGAAACCCGAGTGGGCCGCGCCGATGGTCTCTCCCAGATAGTTCACACCAGTTTGATACGCGCTCACCATTTGCGATCGAATGTCATGCCCGCTGCTTGCCGGCGTTAAATTCGTCCATTGAAAACAATCGTCCGCGATCGCGGTGTTCGGATTGTAATCTCCGTAACCGGGAAAGGGATGAAACGCAACATACCCAGCGCATCCAGAGAAGCTCTCGTTGTAAGTCAGCTTCCAGACCCGATTGTTCACGTCAATTGTGTACGCGGATGTCCCGTCCACATTGTCAAAAAAATAGCCGCTGAGCCCGGTAGGCCCGTACGGCAGGCTGTCGCCGTTCGCGTTGAGGCGCGGGCTGCCGGCGGGCTTCGTGCTCATCGCCAGCAACCGCGTCTCCGCGCGGACCGATCCATCGCTGTTGAATGGGATCCAAAGCAGCAGCGCCTCCCCTCCTGCGCTGTCTACGACGTTCGCCAAGTATCCAGTCAAAGCTGGACTAAGAACGGAGGATCCATCGGCGGTCATCGTTACCGTCACCGGCGCCTGATTCATCATCCCGGTGTCGCCGTTGCAACAGGCGCTCGGCATGGTCGCATAAGCATAGTTCACACCGACGCTGGCGCTGACGTTCGACCCGCCATTTGACTTAGTAACCACGACACCGAAGTTTGCCGCCACATAGGGTACCCCGGTCAGCATTCCCGCATTCTCCTGCAAAGTCAGCGCGGACGAATTACTGACGTTCGCAACGTGAAAGTAAGTGCCATTGATCAGAATCGGCGTATCGCTTACCCAGTCCGTATCGAAGTAATTCTGCGTGCCGGTCGGATTTTGCAGCGTAACGGCTTGTCCCGCGACGTTGACCGTACCTGAGGGAGGAACCACCAGGTGGTGCTGCGGCGTGAATCCCCACGACAAGAAGGGCGGGTTTACGGCCAGTTGCGGATAGGTCCCAATCTTCACCGGCGAGCCGCTGGGACACGCCGAAGTCGTCACGGGATTTCCCGCCACGGTTTGCCCCCCATCCAGCGAAAGCTGCAAGGTAATCGTTGTCCCGCTCGTCTGTGCATTGCCGCAATAGACATCGAAGGATAAATCATCGACCGTACACTTCGGATACCAGCCCGCGAACGTCGTACCAGCAGGACAGGTGAAGTTCGCCAGTGGAACAAACGCCTTGTCCGCCGGGCCGCCCGACCCAATCGAGGAACTCACGCCGTTAGAATTGATATTGGCGATGCTGGCCCACTGCCCTGTTCCACTGGCATCCAGCGGAACACCGAGAATGCCCGCATTCTGGGCGGATAAGCTGAGCGCCGACACACTCATCGTTCCGGGCGAAGTTACTCGCCAGAATTCCGCTCCGGTTACCGGATCGACATAGGATTTCTGTTGATTTGTCCAATCGATCACCGGGTAGTCCATGTTTCCGAACTTAGCCCCGTTAAAGGGGACTGAATCCGGCGCGGTGTTGCCCCAGGCAATGGATCGTGTGGTGAACGTTGTCGCAACTTCTGCGTCCGATCCGCAAGTAACTCCCACCCAGTAAGTGGCGGCCGCGGCCAGCGCATCATTGCCCGTCCGAGTGCCCAAGATAAAGACATGCACGTTTGCGTTGACAATAGATCCCGCGCGCGCGTCCGTGTTCGTGTTGTCGGTCAGATCCGCGACGTTCGCGCTGAACGCGGCGCCGCGCGAGGCCCGATACGTGCAGAAGCCCGCCTGGTCGGTTCCGACCGTGATCTTGGCCTGCATCTGGGTCGGCTCAATCGAGACAATCGATGTATTCGCAAAACAGGCGAAGGCGCCCGGACCCAAAGTTAAAGTGAGAAACCATAGTAAACGTCGCATGGCTCAAAAGGAAGACAGCGCCGCCCGCCGCCACACATTGGTGCTTGTGCACAAGTAAAAGTACGATCCGTCGGTGGCCCATGATCCCGTGGTACAAGCCGTGCTGGATGTCCCCGGCGCCGCAGTGCGCAGCCCAATCACCGACGTATCCGCGCTCAACTGCGTCTTGCCTGATATCTCCGTGCTCGTGATCCCCACCCCGGCCGTTACGCTCTTCGAGCTCAGGAATGCCCGTTGATCCGCGCCGCCGTTTGTGTCCCACGATCCATTGGTCGCCGACCAAGTGAAGAGCGGAATGGCATCCGCTGGAAAAGCGGTCACCCCGCTCTGTGCTACGCAAACGCCGCCGCAGCTCGCTGTTACGTTGTGCCCCACCGTCAGCGTGCCCGCGCTCGAAACGTAGATGAAGGCCAGTCCGCTGCCTGCCGAAATGGTTACCGTCGCGCCGCTGCCGAATGAATACACTAGCGCACCGAACCGCACTGTACACGGTGTGGACGTCGAACACCCCGCTCCGATCGCCAGCGTAGTTGCGCTGGTTTGAGTTACACCAAAGTCACCCAATTGGCTCGCCATGGACGCGGCCGGCGGCCCTTGTTCCAGCGTCCAGGAGTTCGTCGCGGTACAGCCGTACACGTTCATACCCGCCGCCGCATCCAGGCGATAGTACATTTCTCCTTGCCCGCAAGAGGACGGAAGCCCGGTGCCGGACTTGAATGGCTTGGTCGCGCTGGCGCCCGAAAAATCCACGTCTCGGCTTTGCATCCGCAAATCGAGCTGGGTCAGTTGGCCATACAGCGCGCCAACGCCCGCAAACGTCACGAACAGCAGAATTCTGGAAATAGACATCCCTCTTAGAGTTCTCCTATGGCGCCCACAGTCTCCCACGAGAATGGAAACATGCCAGTCCGGGTCTGTTCGGGTCATACAGGAAAAACTCATCCGTGCATTCCGTTTGACGGCTCGCGAAAAATCCTGCGAGAAATGTGACCGCCCAAAAAGCACTAACTCCCGAGACTTTGAAATCAGCTCAATCCACCCGAGTTCGCACAGCCGTCGTGTGGGCGGACGCCGGCCGCCTCCAGCCGCCTTCCAATCCCATCGCCAGCGCGGGATTCGTCCTGTATTGCATTTATGTACTCTCGGGTTTCGCCAACGATTGGTCCTTGCACGTTTTCGGCGTCAAGGCCTACCTTTCCACCATCACGCTGGTTTTGCTCCCCGTGGCGTGGCTTTTTTCGGGCAACGCTCTCCGAGGTTTACGCTCCACCGGAATTTGCTGGGCGGCGTTCCTCTTATGGATGTTTCTGGCCACCCCGTTGAGCGTGTGGAGAGGCGGAAGTGCCGCGCTGCTGGCGAATTATGTCCCGCGCGCGTACCTCGATTTCTTCTATACCTGCTCTTTTGTTACCTCGCTCCGCCGTTGCCGCCAGTGGATGTACGTCCAGATCGCGAGCGGCGCTGCTCTGTTGCTCAGCTGCGTCGCATTCGGAAGCGTCGGGGACGATCCAACCGGGTCCCGCTTCCAGATTCCGCACAGCTTGTTCTATGCCAATTCCAACGATTTAGCGCTCGCTTTGCTGCTCGGAATCAGTTCTTTCCTGTTTCTTTTCCACCAGCCATCCCGGGCGGCCCGCCTGGCTGGTATCGCCGGAATCCTCCTCTCCACGTTCTACGCATTTCGCACCGGATCGCGAGGCTCCGTCATTGCCGCGTCCGCCATGCTGATCCTGATCTTTTCGTTGAGCCGGAACAGGTGGAAGGTAGCGGCTTTCGGGCTCGCCGCGCTCCTCAGCGCGGTGCTCGCAGCCTCCATCGGCGCCGAATCCTCCAGCACGCTGCATCGCCTGTCTCTAGTCATAAGCGACACCTCGTTGCCCGCTGAAACAGAATCGGACCTGGGCGCGGTCGCTTCCCAACTGCAGCGCGAAGAACTGTTCAAAACCAGCCTGCGATACACCCTCAGCCACCCTCTTTTTGGAGTCGGGCCCGATCAATTTGCCACCGCAGTGAGCCAGGACGCTGCTCGCGATAGCCGGCACATGCCCTGGCTCGGTACCCATAACACTTACACTCAGATCTCGAGCGAATGCGGCATCCCCGCCGTCATCTTTTACGCCGCCGTGATAGGCCTGTGTCTTGCCTCCAACCTTCGACTCTATCGGCGGACTCGCGATCGCCCCGCCGATTGCGAGTTGGCCGGTCTCAGCCAGTGCCTGCTGGCAGGTACTTTGGTCTTTACCGTGAGCGCCTTTTTCTTTCATATGGCCTATAGCGCCTGCCTTCCCACGCTGGCTGGCTTCACCGTCGCCCTCTCGCTAACTCAAACAAAACAGCGGGGCTAGCCAAATCTTGGGCCGCTCCTAATTGGGCTATACTATACTGAAGTTAGATCCCGACTGGGTTTCTGATCCGCGACCGTAGGGAGCCGGTGTCCAACGGTCCTACGACATCCCAGCATCGCAACTAGGAGCTTCACGCATGTTTGATTTATTTCGCAGCCGCGCCACGGCCGTACGCATTATGTTGGGCGCCATCCTGGGAGTTGTCTCGCTCTCGATGCTTGTCTATCTGATTCCCGGGACGGGAATTAGCGGCACGGATTCGAACGGCGACCAAGTGGTGGCCGACGTCGGCAAGTCCGCCGTAACCGTGGACGAGGTGCAGCAGTCGCTCAAGAATTACCTGCAGAACTCGCGTGTCCCTCCTGAGTTCGCCGCCACGTTGGTTCCTCAGTTAGTGGACCAGGCCATTGCCGACCGGGCGGTGGCTTACGAAGCGGAGCAGCTCGGATTTCGAATTTCGGACCGCGATCTGGCGCAGGCCCTCCGCTCTTTCCCGTTTGGAACCCTACCGCCGGACCAATACCAGCAATATGTTCAGCAAAACTTCGGGACCACCGTCCCAGCCTTCGAAGAAAACGTTCGTCTGAAGGCCTATGAGGATTCGATTGATAACATCGTCGCCGAAGGGACGATCGTTACGCCCGCCGAAGCCGAGGCCGAATACCGCCAGGCCAACGAAAAGATCAAGATCGATTACATCGGCTTTTCTCCCTCCAAGTTGATGGCCGACATCAAGCCCACTCCCGAAGAGCTCAGCGCTTACTTTGACAAGAACAAGGGCTTCTATACGGTTCCCGAAACGCGCCATCTGCAACTCATCGTTGCCGATCAAGCTAAAGTGGCTGACACCATCCAAGTTACCGATGCGCAGGTCCAGGCCTATTACGACGCTCACAAGGACGAATACCGGACGCAGGAGCGCGTGCGCGCGCGCCACATTCTGCTGAGCACGGCCAACAAATCCAAAGACGAGGTTGCGAAAATCCAGGCGCAAGCCGAAGCGCTCGACAAGCAGATCAAAGCGGGAGGCGATTTCGCCGAACTGGCGAAGAAGTATTCCCAGGACCCCGGTTCGGCCCAAAAGGGCGGGGATCTGGGCTGGGTTTCCCGCGGCCAGATGGTTAAGAATTTTGAAGACGCCGTCTTCTCGCTGAAGCCCAACGAGATCAGCAACGTGGTTACCACCGAATACGGCTTCCACATCATTCAGGTTCTGGAGAAGCAGCCGGCGCACCTGCAAACGCTGGATGAAGTCAAGCCGGCGATCGTAGCCACGCTGAAGAATCAAAACGTTTTCGATCGGATGCAGGATCTGACCGACAAAGCGCACACCGAGCTTGTGAAAGCGCCCCAGAACGCGCAACAGATCGCGACCCAACTCAACCTGGAGTTCGTGGATGTGCCCGCTTACGCTCCGGGAAGTCCGATTCCGCAGCTCGGAAACGATCAACAGGTGGGCGCCACCGTCCAGAGCATGAAGCCGGGCGAGGTGAGCGACGTGCTCCAAGCCGGCAACAAGCTGGCAGTCGCGGTGGTTACCGGCACTCAGCCGCCGCATCCCGCGCAACTGTCCGAGGTGGAGAGTCAGGTGCGGCAGAATTATCTGCAGGGCGAGGCAAATCGGATGGTTACCGAAAAAGCGGCCAAGGCGGCCGAACTGCTGAAACAAAATGGGGGCGACCTGAAGGCCGCGGCCAAGGCGGTCGGTGGAGAGGTTAAGACCGCCGACTTCTTCTCGCGCTCAGGCGCGGCCGAAGGCATCGGCTCAGCGGCCCTCCTCAGCAATCTCTTCGACAAACCGGACGGTTCGGTTTTTGGTCCGTTGAACGCTGGAGGTCAAACCATCGTTGGAAAAGTAACTGGCCATCAGGATGCCGATATGTCCACATTCGCGCAACAGCGCGATAGTATCGTCACGCAGCTCAAGAGCAAAAAGGCTGTGGACCGGCAAAACCTCTTGCAGGACAGCATCCTTACCGATCTGATCCGCCGCGGCAAGGTGAAGAAGCATCAGGCGGTGATTGACCGGCTGATCGCCCAGTATCGCAGTTCGTAATACGGCATGATCCACGCCCTGCTGGAATTCCTTCGGACGCTCACCACGCCCGACCGGCTGATTCATCTGCTCTCAACCGTTCTTTCCGGCTGGCTGGGTTACGCCACGCTGACCGCCATCGTATTCGCTGAAACCGGGCTCCTGGTAGGATTCGTGCTTCCCGGCGATTCTCTGCTTTTCACCATCGGCGTGGTAGCCGGCGCCGGGCAATTGAACCTCACCATCATGATCGTGCTCTTGATCGCCGCCTGCCTGGCTGGCGATTGGTGCGGCTACCTGCTCGGCCGCCGGGCTGGCCCCGCCATCTTCAACCGGCCCGATTCGCGCTTCTTCAAACAAGAGCATCTGCAGCGCACCAACGCGTTTTATGCGAAACATGGCGGCAAAACCATCATCTACGCGAAGTTCGTGCCGGTGATTCGCACGTTTGCGCCCTTCGTCGCCGGCGTCGCCAGCATGCGCTATCGCAGCTTTATTTCTTTCGATGTTTTCGGAGCCACTGGATGGGTGATCTCCATGACCATTCTGGGCGGCCTGCTGGGCAAGATCCCTCTAGTTCAGCGCAATTTCGAGAAGTTCGTGCTGCTGGTGATTGTTGTTTCCCTATTGCCAATGATCCTGCACGCGGTAAAGGGAATGTCGCAACGCAAACCGGCCCTACAGCCGGGTGACTAAACGTTCGATCGCCGCCCGTACCTCCGGGTCCCGCCGCTCCTCCACCTCGTCGCCCTTCGCCACGCCTAGCGCCTGGTTGAAGATCTCCTGCTTCAATCGGCTCTGCACCCAGTCTCGCTCCTCGGACCATTCGCCCACCGACGGCTGAATATTGCGCTGGCCGGCATATACTTCAAATTCTTCGAGCAGCGCGGGCGACACCTCGAAGCCGGGCTGAACTGCATCGGACTTGGTATCGTGCTTCTGAATGTACTCGGTAGCGAAGGACGTAAAGATGCCGCTCGCATCCAGGGCCACCCGCAATCGCGTGAGCGGCTCCGGCCCAATCGAAACATCGGGCTGTATTCCGCCGCCGCCAATGACGCTGCGGCCCGAATCGGTTCGGAACTTTTGCGTTTGTTTCTCGATCTCCAGGTGACCGCTCGGAAGCGGTTTCTGAATAGACCGTCCGCTGGGCGTGTAGTAGAACGCCGTAGTCAGCGCGAGAGCGGTGTTGCCGGTCAGCGAAAATACGTTCTGCACCAGGCCTTTCCCAAAGCTCGGCTCTCCCAGAACCACGGCCCGATCGTGATCCTGCAATGCGCCGGTAAGGATCTCCGCGGCACTAGCGGTCTTGGCATTCACCAGCACCGCCAGCGGGAAGACATAGGGAGTCGCGGTCTTCGGTACTTCCACGGACTGGTCCTCAATGCTTCTCCCTTTCACACTGAGAATTCGTTGTCCGGGTTTTAGAAAATACGAAGCTGCTTCGAGTGCCGCTTGCACCACGCCGCCGGGATTGTCGCGCAAATCCAGCACCAGTCCCTTCAGCTTTTCGCCGCCCAGCTTCTCGATGGCATCCTTCAACTGCTTGGCGGTCTGGGGATCGAATCCGTTCACGCGGATGTATCCGATTCCCGGTTGCAGCATGAACGCGCGATCCACGCTGGGTGAATCCAGCAGCTCCGGATCCAGTACGAACTCGAGCGGCCGCGCGTTGCCCGGGCGGCGCACCACCAGTTGCGCGCGGTGCTGATGGCTCTCGCCTAGGTACCCGACAATTTGATCGAACTCCAGCCGCGCCAGTTCCACTCCGTTCACCGCGACAATCTGATCACCAGGCTCCAGCCCCGCTTTGGCCGACGGACTTCCCGCCATCGCCTGAAGGATCACAACGCGTCCCGGCAAAATGGAAACGATGGTCCCGAAACCCTTTTTTTCGGAATTCTCCATCTGCTTGAGCTGCTCGTTCTGGTCCGGATCGAAGAAGATGGAATGCGGATCCAGGGTGCGCAGCATTCCAGGAATCGCGCCCTCATAGATGGCCTGCTGGCTGTTTACCGGGTCCGCCGCTTGCGTCTCCACGATGGAAACTACGTCTGTGAAACGCTTCAACGCGTTCTCCAGGTCTTCGGTGGAGGGCGGCGCGGCGAACAAAAAAAGAGCAGGTAAGAACATTACTTCGACTGTGTCACTTCGAGTATCGCAGCCGTTGCTTCGCGGCGTGCCGTTCCAAAGCCAGTTCAATCAGCCGGTCGATCAGCTTCGGCATGGGCAGCCCGGAATACTCCCACATCTTAGGGTACATGCTTATGGAGGTGAACCCGGGAATGGTGTTGATCTCGTTGATATAGAGCCGATCGCTCGAGGTTTCGAGCAGAAAATCCACCCGCGCCATGCCTTCGCACTCTACTGCGCGATAGCATTCCACCGCCAGCCGCTGCATCTCCGCGGTTTTTTCGGGCGACAGATCCGCAGGAATCACGGTCTGCGCCTGGTCCAGAAGATACTTGTCGTCGTAATCGTAGAACTCGCGCGATGGCAAAATTTCACAAGGCGCCGCCGCTACGGGATTGTCATTGCCCAGCACCGCGCATTCGAACTCACGCCCGGTGATGCCGCGCTCCACAATCACT
Organism: Bryobacterales bacterium; assembly: GCA_963776805.1. GTDB lineage: Bacteria > Acidobacteriota > Terriglobia > Bryobacterales > Bryobacteraceae > Palsa-89. The sequence goes on along the minus strand of CAVZOD010000021.1, from coordinate 212,938 downwards.
TTGTGATCATAGGCGCTCGCCAACTCAATCGCCTTCATCAATTCTTCTTCATTCTGGACCTTCGAAATACCCACCGACGATCCGAGATTGGCAGGCTTCACGAACATCGGGAAGTCAGGCGCGAACTCCCAGGAGCCGCACTCGGGCACGATGAAATACTCCACCACCGGAAGGCCCCGCTCCCTGGCGACGCGCTTCATCATCTCTTTGTCCATCGAAATTGACGACGCCAGCACGCCTGCGCCCACGTAAGGCAAATCGGCCAACTCCAGCAAGCCTTGCACCGTCCCGTCTTCGCCGAACGTGCCATGCAGCACGGGGAACACAACATCAATGCCGGCATTTCCACCCGGCTCCGGAACAATCGGACGCGGGCTCCACTTCCCTTCCTTGGAAATCACATAATGCAGCACCTTATATTTCTCGGCATCCATCGCCTCGATGATGGATTTTGCCGACCGGTGCGAGATTTCGTGCTCGCCGGTGCGTCCCCCGTAAATCACGGCCACATTCGTCTTCATCTCTTTATAGAATTCTTTTCCCCATGGCCGACATCACCAGTTCTACCGCCAGAATCGCCGTCCGGTTCGCCTCATCGATCACCGGATTCACCTCCACCACTTCCATGGACGTCACCCGCCCCGTGTCCCCTAGCATTTCCATCGCCAGATGAGCCTCGCGGTAAGTGATTCCGCCCTCCACGGGCGTCCCGACACCAGGCGCCTCCCGCGGATCTACAGCGTCCATATCGAGCGAAACATGAATGCCAGCCATTCCATCGCCGGCGATGCGGATCGCTTCTTCAAATACCGCCCGCATGCCCCGCTCATCGATGTCGCGCATGGTAAAAGCATGAACCCCGGAATGTTGCACGATGTCGCGTTCCTTGCGGTCCACGGACCGGATCCCCACCAGCGCGACGTTCGCCGGGTCCACCTTGGGCGAATAACCAAAGATATTGGTCAGCTCCTCGGGCCCCTGGCCGATACAGCACGCGAGCGGCATACCATGAACGTTACCGCTCGGGCTGCTCTCGGGCGTGTTCATGTCCGTGTGCGCATCGATCCAGATCATGCCCAGCCCTTCGCTCCTACGGCGAAAATGCCGCGACGCGCCCGAGACTGTTCCTACCGCTATGGAATGGTCGCCGCCCAGGATGAGTGGAAACTTGCCCAATCCCAGCGCCACCTCCACCATCTCGGCCACTTGTGTACACGTTTCCGCAATCTGTGGCAAATACTTCGCGCGTGAGTGCACCTCGCCCTGGCTCTCGCGTTGGATCACTGGTACATTGCCCAGGTCCTCCACTTCATAGCCCAGCTCCGCCAGCCGCCCATTCAAATTGGCAACCCGCACCGCCGATGGTCCCATATCCACGCCGCGCCGTCCCGAACCCAAGTCGAGCGGCGCGCCGATGATCGCGATTTGCTTCGAGCGCATACTTAAGACTTGTCACGTGGCGCACGCACTCGTGCGTGCCGCGTCGGCACTCGTGCCGACGTATGCTCTCTCCCCGCGAAGATGTGTCGAGAAGAGTCTCGACACGGCACTCAGGAGTGCGTGCGCCACGTAAGACATTGTCCTTTCATGCCATCTCTACGGACGTGTGCGGTAAAGCATCCGGGGAAAAGCAATCGTCTCGCGAATATGCTCCAGCCCGCACATCCACGCCACGAAGCGCTCAATACCCATCCCGAAACCAGCATGCGGCACACTGCCGAACTTGCGCAGATCCACGTACCAGTCGAAAGCTTCGCGCGGAAGCTTATGCTCGTCCAAACGTTTCAACAGCAAATCAAGATTGTGAATGCGCTGGCCGCCGCCGATGATCTCGCCATACCCTTCGGGCGCAATGAAATCCACGCCCAGCGCCAGCTCCGGCCGTTCCGGATCGGGCTCGAAATAAAACGCTTTGATCTCAGTAGGAAACCGATCCACGATCAGCGGCCGGTCCAGGCCTTCGGTGATCAGGGTTTCGTCGGTGTTGCCGAAATCGCCGCCCCATTGAATCTCGCTGCCCTTCTTCTGCAGCGCCACGACGGCGTCATCGTAGCTCATACGCGGAAACGGCGACTGCACGCTTTCGAGCTTACTGGTGTCGCGCTCCAGGTCGGCCAGTTCCGCGCGCCGGTTTTCCAGCACCCGGCCCACCACGTACACCACCATCTCCTCACCTACGCGCTTCACATCGTCCAGCGTCGCGTACGCCATCTCCGGCTCCACCATCCAGAACTCGGTGAGATGCCGCCGCGTCTTCGACTTTTCCGCCCGAAACGTCGGCCCGAAACAATAAACTTTTCCGAACGCCATCGCATCGGCTTCGTTATAAAGCTGGCCCGACTGCGTCAGGTACGCCTTCTCGTCTTCGAAGTAGTTCACCTCGAACAGTGTCGACGTGCCCTCACACGCGGCCGGCGTGAAAATCGGCGTATCCACCAAAGTGAACCCGTGCGTATCAAAATAATCGCGAACCGCTCGGATCACTTCGTGCCGCACCCGGATGGCCGCATGCTGCCGTTTGCTGCGCAGCCAAAGATGCCGATGATCCATCAGGAAATCGACGCCGTGTTCCTTGGGCGTGATCGGATAGGGATCGGACTCCGGAATGCGCTGCACAATCTCGGCGCCCTCCACATCCATCTCGTAGCCGCCGGGAGCGCGCTGCTCCGCCCGCACCTTCCCTTGCAGAATCAGAGACGATTCCTGCGTCAAATTCTTGAGCGACTCAAACGTTTCTTCATCCAGGCTCGCCTTCACGGCCACGGCCTGCATGGTGCCGGTGCCATCGCGCAGCAGCGGAAACACAATCTTTCCGGACTTGCGCAGGTTATACAACCACCCCGCGATCTCTACCGGCTCTCCAAGATGCCGACCGGCGTCTTCAATTCGAATACGGGAATATGCCATCAAACCGTCTCGACAGTTTCCAGGCTTTCCAGCTTCTCAAAAATCTGCTTCACCAGGTCCAGCGATTGCGGAAGTGGAAATTCGGGATAATCGCGCAACTCAAGCAACAGGGGATACTGTTCCGGCAGTGAGCGCAGCAGCCTCATGGTCTCGGTCCAGTTGATGGTGCCGCCTTGCGAATGGAACGGCCATAAATGGCTGTCCTCGCGGCCGTTGTTGTCGTGCAAATGTGTGGACCGGATCCGATCTTTCAAAATCCCGAACGCCGCCGGTACGCCTTCCTTCATGTTCGCGTGCCCGACATCCAGACAGAAATTCAATTTCAGATGCGTTTGGCCCAAAAAGTAAATCAAACGCTCGGCGCTGGATAGCTCGTTGGGTGTGTTCTCCAGCAGCACTTCCACGCCGCGCGCCTTGGCAAACAGATGAATTTCTTCCAGCGATGTAAACGCTGCCTCCACTTTGCGGTCGTCGTACTCCTCTTCGAACACCCCTATATGCTGAATCAGGTAACGGAATGGGATCACTTCCGAAATATCAAGCGCCCGTTTGATCTCGTCCAGCATATCCAGCCGCTTCGATTTCACCGGCTCAGTAATGTTGATGTGCGAATTCGGGCCAGACCGTCCCCACATATCGTCGCTGTACATTGGCGAGTGCAGCGAATGCAGTTGCAGCTTGGAGTCCCGGAACCAATGTCCCAATTCGTTGATCTGCGCCTTGTCCCGGTAATCCAGATGCTGGCGCGCGCAGAAAATCTCCACCGCTGGTATTCCCGCCTGCCGGATCTTCTCCAGCCAGACAGTGTTCAAGCGATGATTCACCAGCAGGTGCGTCGAGAGAACGTGGTTCATCAGTAGCCTTTGGCCTTTCCGTTGGCCCGTGGATCTGCCGCGCCCTGCAGCCAGCCGCCTTGGTTCAAAATCGCCTCTACGCGCGCCACCACCGGCGTCGTGCCTTCCAGCGGTGAAACGTTGTGTCCCATGCCCTGCAAGATTCTCACCGTGTCGGGAGAAATGCCCCGCTCCAGATACAGCACGTCCGGCATCCATTGATGATGGAAACGCGGCCAGTCCACCGCATCCTGCACGTTCATGTGAAAATCTTCGACATTCAACAGCACTTCGAGCACGCCGTTGATGATGCGCGATCCGCCGGGCGCCCCCAGCATCAGAAAAAGCTTACCATCGCGCAGCACGATGGTCGGAGTCATGGACGACACGGGCCGCTTACCGGGCTGAATCGCATTCGATTCGCCCTGAATCAGGTGGAACAAATTTTCGGTGCCGGGCTTGGCCGCGAAATCGTCCATCTCGTCGTTCAACAAAAATCCCAGGCCTGGTACCGTTACGCCGCTGCCAAATCCGTTGTTCAGCGTGTATGTCACCGCCACGGCGTTCCCTTCGCTATCCACGACGTTGAAGTGCGTGGTCTCGCTGCCTTCGTGAACGGATAGGTTGCCCGGGCGAATCTCGCTGCTGGGCGTGGCATGCAGCGGATCGATGGTGCTGCGCCGGCTGGCGATGTATTTGGGGTCCAGCATCTTGCTGATCGGCACCTTGTAAAAATCAGGATCGCCGAAGTACTGGCTGCGGTCGGCATAGAACCGCCGCATCACTTCCGCCACGTAGTGAATGGAGGCCGCCGAACCGGCCCCGCCCTTCTCGTACCCCGAACCCTCCAGCATCCCGAGCATCTGCAGCAATCCCACGCCCCCCGCGCTGGGTGGAGGCGAGGTGATGATCTCGTCGCCATGGTAGTGGCCGTGCAGAGGTTGTCTTTCCTTCGCCTGGTACTGCTTTAAATCCTCCAGCGTGATCATCCCGCCATTGGCCCCCATCGCCGCAGCCAGCTTCCGCGCCGTTTCCCCGTCATAGAAATCGCTCGCTCCACGATCCCGGATGCGCTTCAACGTCGCGGCCAATTCCGGCTGGACGAACTTGTCGCCATAATGCGCGCTCAAAAAGATCCGCTTCGAATCTGGGAATTGCGACAGCAGTGCGGTCTCGCCTTCGCTGTGCAGCGACGCATCCATGCTGTAGGAGACCGGATAGCCTTGGCTCGCCAGGCGGATGGCCGGGTCCAGCAACTCGGCCCACGGCTTGTGCCCATATTTCTGGTGCGCCAGCTCCAGGCCGCGCACGGTGCCGGGAACGCCCGCTGCGCGCCATCCCACCACGCTGTCTTGGGTTACGTTGCCTGATGAATCCAGATACATGTTTCGTGTAGCTGCCATCGGCGCTGTTTCCCGAAAGTCGATGAACGTGGAGCGCCCATCGGCGAAATGCGCGAGCAGGAATCCTCCACCGCCCAGGTTGCCAGCATACGGATACGTGACGGCCAGCGCGAACCCAATCGCCACCGCCGCATCGATCGCGTTACCTCCGGACTGGAGTACGCGCAACCCAATGTCGGCGGCCAGCGGCTCTTCCACCACCACCATCGCGTGCCGTGCATGCACCGGTTGCCGCGCTAGCAGAGTGACCGCCGAAAACCCGGCAGCCACCAGCAAAGCCCAGCCGACCTTGATTCGCATCGATACTTCGATTCTACCGTGGCGCCGCCATCCAACCGCATTACGCGGTCGACAGCGACTGTTGCCGGTTGCGGTGATGCTCCGCCAGCGCCCGATTGGCCGCCGCGATGGTTTCGAGCTCCTGCGCCACCAGTTCCAAGGCTCGCCCTGGGATCGCGGCGTACATCTCGCCGTCTCCGATCCGCGTGTACACGCGATTTCCGATGCAGCCCGCGCTGGTCACCATGCCGTGCGCCATCGCCGCCGGAATCGCCATGCAAGTGGGACGCGCCAGCAGCGGCAGCTTGGACGCCACGCCCGCGCGCAACGCTGCCTCTTCCAGCAGCATCAGCTTGCTCGCGGTAATCGCAAACAGCACCACATCCGGATCCACCGGCGTATCGCCGAGCGGCGCGTAGACAATCGCTTTCGGGGTCTCGGGAACAACCGGAATCCCCGGCACCTCTTCCATCTTCAGGTAACCCAAGCTGGTCATCGTTCCCAGAATCGACGGCAGCTCTTGCGCCCGGCTTTCGGGCAGAGGGATGTTGTGCGTGTAGGAACCCACCGGGCAGTTGTAGTGGTCCTCGGGCGCCGTCGAGAAGGTGCGGCCTTCCGCCGCCAGCCGCCAGAAGCTGCATCCGGCGGGCTCGGAGCCCGAGAATTTTTCCGCCGCCCCATCTGCTTCCGCGCGAAAAGTCACTGCCACCGGGCGCCGGCCCAAATCCAGGATCTGTTGGAACTGATTTTCGATCGCTTTGTAATCAGGCATTCGTGTCCTCTTTATCTTGCCACGTCTCTTGCCACGTCTCGGGGCTTGCCGCATGTAAGAATCAGAAGGGATGTCTTCGGCCGCAAAAGCGCTCACCGCGCGCCAATTCTTCGCAAGGAGCGGGGTACTCTCCAGATGGCACCCGCGCTACGAGTTCCGTCCCGGACAACTCGAGATGGCCGAAGCCGTAGAGGCCGCCTTAGCCGAGAAAAAGCATCTCCTGGTCGACGCAGGCACCGGCACCGGCAAAACACTCGCCTATCTGGTCCCGGCCCTGCTCTCCGGCAAACGCGTGGTTGTCTCCACCGGCACCAAGAACCTCCAAGAGCAGCTTTTCTACAAAGACATCCCGTTCTTGCAGCAGCATTTCGAACGCCCTCTCCAGGTCTGCTACATGAAGGGCCGCGCCAATTTCGCTTGCCGCCAAAAGATTTACGATGCCGATCGCGAGCCCATGCTTAGCGGCCTGGAAGAAATCGCCGACTTTCAAATCATCCGCGAATGGGAGAAGACCACCACCACCGGCGATCGCTCCGAGATTAAAACGCTGCCCGAATCCAGCACTGCCTGGCAAAAACTGGATGCGCGCCGCGATCTGTGTACCGGCCAGAAATGCCAGCAGTTCGAGCGCTGCTTCCTGACTGAAATGCACCGCCGCGCGCATGAAAGCGACATCATCATCGTCAATCATCACCTGTTCTTTGCCGACCTGGCCGTCAAGGACGACGATTTCGGCGGCATCATCCCCGAGTACGCCGCCGTGGTTTTCGATGAAGCTCACGAAATCGAAGACGTCGCCGGCAAGTACTTCGGCGTGGGCGTCAGCAACTATCAATTCCAGGAGCTGGTGCGCGACATCGCCGTAGTCTCGCGCGCCAAGCAGTTCGGCTCGGCGGAGCTCGATCGTGTCCTCGATACCCTGGACGATCGCGCGCAGCAGTTCTTCCTCCTCTTCGGCGTAGCCGAGGGACGCATCGCATTCAAAGGCCATGCCGCGTTCTTCGAGCAGCATGGCGAGGCGCTCGAAGACCTGGTGCGGGCGCTCGAACTGATCGGTTCGCACTTACAATTGGTGAAGAACGCGCCCGACGAAGTGATCCCGCTGTTCCGCCGCGTCCAGGAATTGCAGAAGCGCCTCGAGTTTTGGCGCAAAGGGTCGGACCGTTCCTACGTTTACTGGGTGGAGCGCCGCGGCCGAGGCTGCTTCCTGCAAGCCACGCCCATCGATGTCTCATCCATCCTCGAAGAAAAGCTTTTCGACGCGCTCGACACCGTGATTCTCACCTCCGCCACGCTCGCCGTCGGTGAAACATTCGAATTCGCCGAGCGCCGCCTGGGCATCCGCCATACCCGGTCGCTCGTCGTCCCCAGTCACTTCGAATACGCCAAACAAGCGCTGCTCTACGTGCCGCGACATCTGCCCGATCCGCGCTCGCCCGCCTTCCCCCGTGCCGCCGCCGAGGAAATCACGCGCATCCTGCGCCACAGCAAGGGCCGGGCGTTCGTTCTCTTCACCAGCTATCAGCAGATGCGTATGGTCTATGATCGGGTGTCGCTCGAAATCGATTATCCGACGCTCATGCAAGGCACCGGCCCGCGCAACGCGTTGCTCGACGAGTTCCGCGCCACCCCGCATTGCGTCTTGTTCGCCACATCGTCCTTCTGGCAGGGCGTGGACGTGCAAGGCGATCAGTTGAGCTGCGTCATCATCGACAAGCTGCCCTTCGCGGTCCCTAGCGACCCGGTGGTGGAAGCGCGCATCGAACGCATCCGCGAAGAAGGCGGCAATCCTTTTTACGATTATCAGATCCCGCAGGCCGCGCTCGCGCTCAAACAAGGCTTCGGGCGCCTGATCCGCAGCAAGACCGACCGCGGCGTCCTCGTCTTGCTGGATAATCGTATTACGAAGCAGAGGTACGGCCAGGTGTTTTTCGACAGCCTGCCGCCTTATGCCTTCAGCACCGAAATACAAGCCGTGGAGAAATTTTTCGAGGTTTGAACCATGTTTGAAGTTACAGTAGAACAGACTTTCGCCGCCGGTCACGCGCTGCGCAACTACCATGGCAAGTCCGAAGACGTGCATGGCCACAACTATCGCGTGCGGGTGACCGTGGAGGGCGCTCAACTCGACTCCACCGGCCTGCTGGTGGATTTTCTGGAAGTGAATCGCCTGATTACCGGCGCGGTGGGCTACCTGGACCACCACTTCATCAACGACCTGCCGCCGTTCGATGAAATCAACCCGTCGGCCGAGAACATCGCCAAGTATTTTTACGACAAGGTCAGCGGCGGATTGCAAAATGAGGTCCCGGTGCGCATCTCCGCAATCCAGGTGTGGGAAACGGACACCAGCTCAGCCATCTTCCGCCCGTGAAATTCACGAGGAGAGTAGCTCTGGCAGTGGCGGCAGTTGCTGCCCTGGCGGCGCAGTTACCTCAGTTCGAGGTGGCGTCAATCAGGCCCTCCGATCCTTCTGGGCCTCATCCGGGCCGCTTTGCTCCCGTGCCCGTAGACACAAGCCCCGGCCGGCTTACCGCGCGGAACGCGACCCTTAAGGAACTGATCATGGCGGCCTACGCGCTCGAAGACTATCAGGTTTCCGGAGGGCCTGGATGGATAACATCCGCAAGGTTCGACGTCGAGGCTAAACCGAGCGACAGTGCGAACAGGGACCAACTACTGCTGATGCTTCGGCCCTTATTGGCTGACCGGTTCCAGCTTGCCGTCTACCGCGAAACGAAGGATCTCGCCATCTATGCTCTGGAGTTAGCGAAAAACGCTCCGAAGTTCCACGCATTTAAGCCTGGAGCGGACGCGGCGCCAGGCCAACTCAATCACTTCCACCCGCCAAACTTGCCATTCCTGGCCAGGTTTCTCACGCACCTTGGATCCGACAAACCGGTGATCGATAAGACCGGACTAACGGGGCACTTTGATCTGGACCTCGACATGGAAAGGATCAGTGGGGAGGCATCGTTACTAGCCGGAGGGACACCAACCCCCGAAAACATGTTCGAGGCTACAACGGACGCCATCCAAGAGGAGCTCGGTCTCAAGCTGGTGGCAACCAGAGCTCCCGTTGAGATCTTAGTGATAGACCACGCGGAGAAGCCCTCCGAGAACTAGAAGGCTGTGGATCTCTTACCGCCCGAAATAATCAGCGTTGATTTTCGTAAAGCTGCCCCACTTTTCCGGCAGATCATCCAGCGCGAAAATCGCCGAAACCGGGCAAACCGGCACACACGCTCCGCAATCGATGCACTCCACAGGATCGATATAGATCATGTTGTGCTCGGCGAAGCTGGGTTCGTCTTTCTTGGGGTGGATGCAATCGACCGGGCACGCGTCAATGCACGCGGTGTCCTTGGTGCCGATGCAAGGTTCTGCAATTACGTAAGCCATTTGTTCTCCAGAGCGCACACCGGACAGCGATGGCGCGTGGGGGTAAGCTTCATTATAGCGTGGGCCAGCTTTTTGCCGCGCGGATGCAGTCGAAATGGCTGATTTCCGAGCCAGATGGAGGAAATCCGGGGGCGGCGCGCCATGCTATGCTTCCCACAGATGGCCACCAAAGCGCAGATCACGGCCGAGCAGTACCTGCACATGACGTTCGAACACGACGCCGAGTTCGTCCACGGCGAGATTGTCAAGCGAGCCTTGCCAGATAAAACTCATTCAACCATCCAGTTTCGGATACTGATGGAGGTTGGACGTTTAATCCAATCCTATCCACTGTTCCCTTATCCAGAACTCCGGCTGCGGTTGGAGCCGCGGGTCTTCCGCATCCCGGATATCTCCGTCTTCGGCGGACAGCCCCCCCGTGAGAGCGTGCCCTCCACGCCTCCTTTGCTCGTGATCGAGATCTTGTCCAAAGACGACCGCCACTACAACCTCATGGAGAAACTGGAGGAGTATCGCGTCTGGGGCGTTTCCAACATTTGGGTGGTGGATCCGCTGTTGAAGCGGCTGTCGTTCTACACCGAGTCCGGACTTCAGAATGCGTCCTCTCTCAGGCTCGCCGATTATCCGCTGGAGTTAACTCCGGCCGCTCTATTTTCCGATCTCTAGACTAGGCACAAACGAGAAAAGAGAACCTCGAAAACATGATTCCGAAAGTGCGCAAAGCAGTCTTCCCCGCCGCAGGACTGGGCACGCGATTTCTTCCCGCCACCAAGGCTCAACCCAAGGAGATGCTCCCTCTGGTTGACAAACCCCTCATCCAGTACGGGGTGGAGGAAGCCATCCATTCCGGCATCCAGAACATCATCATTGTCACCGGCCGGGGCAAGACCGCCATCGAGGATCACTTCGATGTCGCGTTTGAGCTGGAACACGCGCTCGAAGCCAAGAACAAGAAAGAACTGCTGAAGATAGTCCGCGATGTGTCCGACATGATCGACGTTTCTTACGTGCGCCAGAAGGAGGCGCTGGGTCTCGGGCACGCCGTGCTTCGCGCCAAGGAATTGGTGGGGAACGAGCCGTTCGCTGTGGTCCTTTCCGACGACGTGATCGATTCCGAAATCCCTTGCATCCGCCAGCTCCTGGATGTCTACGAGTTCTACGGCGCATCCGTTGTCGCTCTCATGGAAGTTCCCGGCGATGCCATCTCGTCCTACGGCGCAGTGGACGCCGAGCCAGTCTCGCACAATTCGGGCAAGGACCGTTTGTTCCGCATCCGCAACATGGTGGAAAAGCCCAAGCCGTCCGAAGCTCCTTCCAACCTCGCCATCATCGGTCGCTATGTCCTGACGCCCGAAGTATTCGAATCCATTGAAGCCATCGAACCGGGAAGCGGCGGCGAAATCCAGCTCACCGACGCGCTGAAGCACTTGCTCCGCAACCGGCCCATTTACGGCTACCGGTTCGAAGGCACGCGCTACGACGCCGGCGACAAGCTGGGCTTCCTGAAAGCGACGGTCGAGTTCGCGCTGCATCGGCACGACTTGGGCGGTCCCTTCCGCGAATATCTCAAGCAGCTCAAGCTGTGAACCGGCTCCCGAACAAAGTAGCCATCGTGACCGGCGCCAGCCGAGGCATCGGCCGGGCCATCGCGGAGTTATTTGCACGCGAGGGTGCGTCAGTAGTTATCTGCGGCCGCAAGCAGGAGCCGCTCGATCAGGTCGCGCGCGAGTTTAGCGCGTTGGCCGGCCGCATCCTTCCCATCGCCTGCCACGTCGGGCGGCTCGACGATCTGGAGCGCCTGGTGGATCGCGCCACGCGCGAGCTCGGCCAGATCGATATTCTCGTGAACAACGCCGGAACCAACATCGCGCAAGGTCCCGCGCTGGAGATGACCGACGCGCAGTTCGACAAAATGGTGGAGGTGAATCTGAAAAGCGCCTACCGGCTCACGCGCCTGGTGGCACCCGGGATGTGCGAGCGCGGTTCCGGATCCATCGTCAACATCGCGTCCATCGCCGGCATTCGGCCTCAATTCCAAAGCCTGCTCTACAGCATGACCAAGGCCGCGCTCATCATGCTGACGCAATCCTACGCGCTGGAGCTCGGACCGCGCGGCGTGCGCGTGAATGCCATTGCGCCAGGGCTGGTGGAAACAACGCTGAGCGAGTTCTACTGGAAAGACGATTCGCGCTTCCGCCCGTTAATGGAGCGCCAGCCCATCAAGCACCTGGGCCAGCCATCCGAAATCGCCGAAATCGCCCTGATGCTCGCGAGCGGCGGCGCGTCCTACTTGACCGGCCAGACCATTATCGTCGACGGCGGGCGCTTGTTATCCTCTATGTAGATGTCCCGAAAGCTGATTCTTGCGGCCCTGATCGCTTCGTCTGCCTGCGCTAGCGTTGTCACCGACGTCGAGACCGCGATGTCGCACGGCAATTTCCCGCTGGCCGAAGCGATGCTCCAAAGCTATCGATCCCAGCTCGGCGTGACGCCCGAATACCTGGAAGCGCTCTCCTGGCTCGCGCGTGGCGACCTGATCACGCGCCAGTTCGACAAAGCCGAGGCCACCGCCAGGGACACTGAAAAGCTCGCCCTGCAATCCCTCGCCACGCGTCCTTTGGACGCCGAGCCGCATCTGCCGCTGGCCCTGGGCGCGGCCATCGAAGTGGAAGCGCAGCTTATGACCGCGAATGGCTATCGTGCCGGCGCTCTCGCGCTGCTGCGTAAGGATCTGGTTACTTACCGCAGTACGTCCATCCGCACGCGTATTCAGAAGAACATCAACTTGCTAACGCTCGAAGGAAGGCCTGCGCCGGCTCTTCAAGAGACCGAGTTCCTGGGCGCCAAGCCCGCTCCTCTGCTGGCGCTGCGCGGCAAACCCGTTCTGCTGTTCTTCTGGGCGCACTGGTGTCCGGATTGCAAACAGGAGGAGCACATCCTGGCCGAGGTCGCGCACGAGTACGCCCCCAAGGGCCTGGTGATGATCGCGCCCACCCAGCGCTACGGCTACGTCGCCAATGGCGATGAGGCCGGCCCCGCCGACGAGCTCAAGTACATCGAGAAAATCCGCCATCAATACTACGCCGACCTTCTCAACGTTCCCGCGCCGGTGAGCGAAGCCAACTTCCGCAACTACGGCGCGAGCACCACCCCCACCCTGGTCCTGATCGACCGCCATGGCATCGTGCGCCTCTATCATCCCGGCGCGATGACGCTCGACGAACTGCGCGCCGCCCTGAATCGGGTAGGCTAGGTCATGGCCGACGGGATTACCCGCATTGCCGTCGAAGGCTTCAAATCGATCGCCAACCGGCAGGAAATCGAAATCGCCCCGCTGACCATCCTGGCAGGCGCCAACAGCTCCGGCAAATCGAGCATCATGCAGCCATTGTTGATGCTGAAGCAGACGTTGGAGGCTACGTACGATCCCGGGCCGTTGAAGATCGATGGGCCGAACGTGAGGTTTACCTCGATCGAAGAGTTTCTGTCAAAGGCTGAGACATCGACGCCCCACCTTCGGGTAGAGCTCGCGACGCCGGGTGTTGGGTTTGATGTCACCTTTGCCAAGGGGCCATCCGGCTTGGAGGTCGAGAAGGAGACATATCGTGTAGTCAACAGCAATGTAACCATGTGGCCCACGATGACGCCCAGCGATCTTCGACAGGCCCTCGCTGGATTTGACCAGTTCAAGGAAATAGCGCATCACGAGTTCTCGGTCATACGCAGGCGTTTCTTCCTTGACCTCAGGCGAGAGGACCGGAGCTCACTTGTCAGTCTGGAATACCCGAGCCCCTACATTGAGGAAGTCATTCATGTTCCCGGACTGCGGGGAAACCTATCAAGGACGTACCAGCAGACCGGAACCGGCCCTCGGTTCCCGGGTACCTTCGAGAACTACGTTGCAAGCTTGATTCTTTTCTGGAATAAGGAGCAGTACGACTGGTACCACGACCTGAACGCCGATCTCCAGTCCACTGATTTGGCGCTCAGCGTACTAGCGCGCCGCATCAACGACGTAGCAATAGAGCTACTGGTCAACAGTCCAGCACTTCAGTTCCAATACATTAACGTCGCTGATGTCGGCTTCGGTGTATCACAGGTCCTTCCCGTGCTTGTCGCACTGCGGGCCGCAGATAGGGGTCAACTCGTCTACCTAGAAGAACCCGAGATCCATCTTCACCCGCGCGCGCAAACCAAACTCGCCGGCATCCTCGCCGGCGCAGCGAAGCGAGGCGTGCGCGTCGTCGCCGAAACGCACAGCACGTTACTTCTAACAGCCATTCAGACTCTTGTTGCCAAAGGCGAACTCAGCCCGGATCTTGTCAAACTCCACTGGTTCCAGCGCGACCCGAAAAGCGGCATCACGAAAGTTACCAGTGCCAATCTCGATGAGAACGGCGCCTTCGGAGACTGGCCTGAGGACTTCGACGAGGTCGCCCTCGACGCAGAAGGTGCTTACCTCGACGCAGTCGAAGGCCGCAAGGTCCCATAGAGTACCCGCGTTAGTCTCCAAGGAGCTCGTCATCGATGCTTCAGTGGCGCATGCGGCCGGTTGGGGCGAGCACCCCAATTCCAGTGGAAGCCGTAACTTCCTGCGAGCCGTAGTTGAGATTGCGCATCGGATGGTACTCACTCCACCGCTCATCGAAGAATGGCGCCGCCACCAATCCAAGTTTACGCGGGAGTGGCGCAAGTCCATGCACGCGCGGAGGCAGATTCGGTTGCTTGATGCCCAAGAGAATGCCGGCCTGCGTGGACGAAGCTTAGGCCCTAGTGTTGAGGAGCCGCTCCGGCAGATCCGGTCAAAAGACCTGCCTCTCATCGAAGCCGCGTTGCGCACCGACAATATCGTTGTGTCGCTCGATGAACGTGCGAGAGAGGCGTTTCAACTGCGAGAGTTGAGCGTCATCAGCTGGGTGAACCCGGTAAGGGAGTCTCTTCGGATGGAACCATGGCTTGAGCAGGGTGCTCCCGCAGTCGATGAATGGAAGCTCGGACAACACTAGCGGAGCCGCTCAACACCAATTAAAACAGGCCCGAACTCTCGGGGCCGGGCACTTTCTTAGCGGCCCTCTTAGCGGCCCTCTTCGCAGCCTTCTTTGTTGCGTTCTTCATCGATTGATTCTCTATCATCCCGGGCGCGATCACGCTTGACGAATTGCGCGCCGCCCTGAGTCGGGTAAGCTAGGTCATGTCCGACGGGATAACCCGCATTGCGGTCGAAGGCTTTAAGTCGATCGCCAACCGGCAGGAAATCGAAATCGCCCCAGTTCCGGCAAATCGAGCATCATGCAGCCGCTGCTGATTCTGAAGCAGATGTTAGAGGCGACCTATGATCCCGGGGTTTGGCAACCGTGTAGCGCGGAAGGGCACCGCGTTCCCACCGAGCGCCTCTTGGGCCAATCGCAGCAGCCGTCGGTCGTTGGCGAGCTCATTGACCGCCTGACGCGACATCAGGTGTCGCGCGCCTGCCCGCCCGCCACCATTCAGGACCGTCCCGAATGCAGTCAAAAACAAGTCGCACTCGGTCGCCGACAAAACCTGCTTCTCAATCTGACAACCGTGGTCAAAGATGTCCATGGCTATTCTTCAATGTACTGCCTTCCTGCGCGGCCAGCTCCGAAGAATCGCTGAGGCATCTCCCAAGACTCCCTAACCGCAGCCAGTGCCTGGAACCCCTAACCCCCAATCCCGGGCGGAAGCGCTGCAAGCGCGCCCAACCCTAAAGCTTTCCCCCTAGGCGCCGATAGCAAATAAAAGGTGCCACTCACCGAAATATCACCGGAACTGGCTGACGCCGCCGACGTACTCAGCGATCAACTCCGCGTCCACTTGCATCGCTTGGCGGTTTTCCTGCTCCCGCACGCCGAAACGTTGGACCGGCGCTTCCTGGCGAATCTAAAACGAGGCAAATTCGAACCCAAGCAATTTGAGCCCAAGATACGCATCGCTCTGGCTTCCATCACTCCAGGCGCCGCGGCGCGCATTCTGGCCAGTGGCCAGCCGCCCCTGAAGTTCATTGAGCAGGTGGAATATAACGGCCGCCGACTGGCAAAGCTCAATCTGCCCCCCAGCAGCATCGTCGAAGCCTTGCAGGAATATGACCGCCTGCTTACCCCGATGCTGCGCAAGCTCCTCCCCAATGAATATGCCAATTTCCAATGGGTACGCGAGCAACTGCATTTCTGCGTCATCCTGACCCTCAACAATGCGTATTACCAGGTCCGAGAGGCCGAAACACAAGCCTTCTACGAGCTCTTTCGTGTGGAACTGGAATCCCGGAACCTGGACGAACTGCTGCGCCGCTTCCTCACCGCTTTGGTCCAGGTGTGCCACGCCGATACCGGCCACCTGTACTTATTGAACGACCGCCGCAGCGCTTGGATCTTACGGGCGCAGGCTGAAACCAGGGGAGGGAAGGAGCCGGCGCGGACGGAAGTTCCGAACGGGCGGGCCCGAATGCGCACGCTGGCCCACTCGCGCCAGGTGGAGATGAAGGACGGCGCGGACACTTTGCTGCTGGAGCCTGCCTGGCAGAACCGTTTCCAGACGGTCTGGTCCATCCCGCTCGCCACCGGGGGCCGCACCGCCGGGGTCATGCAGTTTGGCTTCTCTAAATCCTACGAATGGCTTCCGCGCGAGCAGGAATTGCTGGCGGCGGCCGCCGAGCGCTGTCTGATGGCTGCCGAAAAAGCCCGTCTCATGGAAGACCTGGCCGCCCGCGAGGAGCAGGTCCGCCAACTGGCCGAGCATATGCTGCATGTCGAAGAAATCGAGCGCCGCCGCATCAGCCGTGAGCTGCACGACGAAGCCGGCCAATCGCTCCTGTGCATTCGTCTGCAAATTGAGCTGCTCGAACAGGCCATTCCGTCCGAGCACGCCGAATGGATCGGCAAACTGCGTGAGGCGCGGGACCTTACCGAACGCACTATTCTCGAAATGCGCCGCCTGATCGCCGCTTTAAGCCCGGCGGTGTTGGAACAGCTCGGCTTAGGAGCCGCCCTGCGGCAACTGGTCAACCGCTTCCGGCGTCTGCATCCCATTCGGGTGAAACTGCTGCTCGGCCGCCTAGGAAGGCTGCCGCAACACACTGAAATTATTGTCTATAGGCTGGTCCAGGAATGCTGTAACAACATCGCCAAGCACTCCGCCGCCAGCAGCGTAAACATTTCTGTCAGTTCGGCCGATGGATGGGTCAGACTGGCCGTTGAGGATAACGGAGTCGGGTTTAGAGTCGAGGAAGCGCTGGCTCGGAAAGATTCGTTTGGACTTTCTGGCATGAGGGAGCGCGTTGCCCTACTCGGTGGCAGGTTTGAGATTCGCAGCTATCCCAAGCATGGTTCCGGCAACGGGATCGGTATGGGGAGCGGAATCCAGACCAGTATCAGAAAAAGCTCGGTTGATCGTCAGAGAACGGGACGGGGCACCAAGATTTCCATCCGTCTTCCGGTTGCCAAGCAGCCACCGGAATCCAGTTCGGTCGAGGCAATCGCCGCCAAGCCGATGGGAGCCAAGCCGTTAGGAGCACGACCGGCGCGGAGAATCAGAGCAGTCGGAGCGTAGGCCCGGCAGCCTGGCCGGAGATGGAATACTCAAAACTCCGCGGGCGGAAGGCTCAAGCTTAGGAAAGGGATTCGAGACAGTAACTGGGGTACACGTTATGGCCAAGACTCGCATCATGCTGGCGGATGATCACACGCTCTTTCGCCAAGGCATCAGAACCCTGATTTCAGCGGAAGCCGATATGGAAGTGGTCGGCGAAGCCTCCAACGGCGGCGACGCCGTAGAGAAAGCCACCGAACTTCGCCCGGACGTCGTGCTGATGGACATTGGCATGCCCGGCCTCAGCAGCTTCGAAGCCACCCGGCAGATCAAGAAGAATCGCCCCGAAACCAAAATCCTTTTCCTCACCATGTACGACGACGAAGATTACCTGGTGGAAGGCATGGAAGTAGGCGCCAGCGGCTACGTGCTCAAAGACAGCCCGTCGGCCCAGCTGGTAGCCGCGGTCCGCGACATTTGCCGGGGCGGAAGCTACCTGAGCCCCCGTATGCTGTCGCAACTGGTCGATGATTTCCGGTCGCGCATCAAGTCCGCCAACCGCTTGCCGCGCTTCGCCACCCTGACCACCCGCGAGCGCGAAGTCCTCAAAATGCTCGCCGAAGGCAACTCTGTGAAAGAGATCGCCTGCGATCTCAACCTCAGCGTGAAAACCGTGGAAGCCCACAAGTTTAATCTGATGCGCAAACTGGACATCCACAACAAAGCTCAATTAGTCCAGTACGCCATCCAGAAGAAGATCATCAAGATCCCGAACCTGGCATAGTAGCCGCTTGCTGAGCGCGTTACCATGAAGTCGGTGTGAACCGGCCCATCCTGACGGTACCCGTCCAAAAAATCGAAGGCGATTCCTCCGCGCCGTTCCAGGACTTGCTGGCCGTCGAAGAGCCGCTCGAAATCCGCCTCCAACACAACCTGGACGACAAATCCATTTCCATCACCATGCGCACGCCCGGCTATGATTTCGAGCTCGCCGCCGGCTTCCTGTTCAGCGAAGGCATTCTGCACAGCGCCTCGCAGATTCGCGAGATCCGCTGGTCGCATCCCGCCAACGGCAACCCGCGTCAGCTCGGAAATTCCGTCACGGTGGAATTGAACCCGGGAGTGGAAGTGGATCTCGAAAGGCTGGAACGCCATTTCTACACCACCTCCAGTTGCGGCGTCTGCGGAAAAGCATCCATCGAAGCGATTGAAATGCAGGGCTGCCCGGTCTTGCCGCGCAACTTGCCGGTGATCGAATCCAGCGTCATCCATCTTTTGCCCGAGGCTCTGCGGCGCGCCCAGCCGGTGTTCGAACGCACCGGCGGTTTGCATGCCGCCGCGCTCTTCTCGCCCGACGGAGCGCTCCAGCTTCTGCGCGAAGACGTGGGCCGCCACAACGCAGTGGACAAATTAATCGGCGCCGAAATACTCGCGCATCATACGCCCCTCGATAATCGTCTGCTCTTCGTGAGCAGCCGCGCCAGCTTCGAGCTGGTCCAAAAAGCGCTGATGGCCGGCATCCCGATCCTGGCCGCCGTCGGCGCGCCCTCCAGCCTGGCCGTCGAAACCGCGCAGCGCTTTAACATGACCCTGCTCGGCTTCGTGCGCGACGCCCGCTTTAACATCTATTCAGGAGCATCCAGAATCCAATGAAACTCCGCATCCAGGGAAATTCGCTGCGGCTGCGGCTCAGCCAATCGGAAGTCGCCCAATTCAGCAAGACCGGCTTTGTCGAAGACAGCATCCAGTTTGCGCCCGGCGCCAGCTTCGCTTACGCGCTCGAATCGCTATCCAGCCTGAGCGCGCCCCAAGCTCTCTACTCCAACGGCTGGCTGCGCATCCAAGTCCCGGGCGCCGATGCCACCGGATGGGCCTGTTCGGACCGCGTCACTATCTCGGGCGACCAGCCCATCGAATCCGGCAAACGCCTGTCCATCCTCATCGAAAAAGATTTCCAGTGCCTGCATGGCGGCGAGACACGGGATCCCGACGCCTACCCCAATCCGCTCGAGGAGACCGCGCCGCGAGGCTGACCGCGTCCGGAGCTTTCCCCATAAATTGGAAAAGGGCGCCGATCTACTCGTGCGCCCTTCGCCGCGTCGTTCGGAATCGACCCTGGAGTTATGACTTCTTGGTCCCCTTCGCATCGGGGCGCCACGGCCGTCCGAACAGCTTTACTACCTTATCACGAAAGCATCAGCTAATTTTCTCTCCGATGCTCTTCGCCTGCAGGAACTGCAGCAGATAATCCGGGCCGCCCGCTTTGGAATCCGTACCGGACATGTTGAATCCGCCAAATGGATGCGCGCCCACCATCGCGCCGGTGCACTTGCGATTGATATACAGATTGCCGACAAAAAACTGCTCGCGCGCCTGGCGAATCTTTTCCTTATTGTTCGTATAGACGGCACCCGTCAACCCATATTCGGAATCGTTCGCCAGCTCCAGCGCATAATCGAAATCGCGCGCCTTGGCCACCGCCAGCACCGGCCCGAAAATCTCCTCCTGGAAGATTCGTGCCTTGGAATCGATGTCGGCAATCACAGTCGGCTGCACGAAGTACCCGTCGCCCGAAGCCCTGCCGCCGCCCGTCACCAGCCGGCCTTCCTTTTTGCCGACCTCCACATATTCCAGAATCGATTTCATGGCGCCTTCGTTGATCACCGGACCCATGTAGTTCCCGGATTCATCCGACGGCCCCACCTTCAACCCCGCCACTTCGGCCTTCAGCTTTTCGACGAACTCGTCGTAGATGGCGGCGTCCACAATCGCGCGCGAACACGCCGAGCATTTCTGCCCCTGGTATCCGAATGCCGACCACAATACGCCCTTCACCGCGCTATCGATATCGGCCTCGCGATCCACCACGATCGCGTCCTTGCCGCCCATCTCCGCGATCACGCGCTTGATCCAAATCTGTCCTTTGCGCGGCTTGGCAGCCAATTCATTGATGCGCAGCCCCACTTCTTTGGACCCGGTGAACGCGATGAAGCGCGTTAGCGGATGCTCCACCACAACGTCGCCCACCACCGCGCCGCTGCCCACCAGCATCGAGAACGATTGCGGTGGAAACCCGGCATCCTCTAGAACCTCGGCGAACTTGGCCGCAATGGTCGGCGTGTCGCTCGAGGGTTTGATCACCACCGTGTTCCCCGCCACCAGCGCCGCGGTGGTCATCCCCACCATGATGGCCAGCGGAAAATTCCACGGCGGAATAATCACGCCCACGCCCAGGGGCAAGTAGAAAAGCTCGTCTTTTTCACCCGGCAACTGCACCAGGGGATCCGGCTTGGCCAGCCGCTCCATCTGGCGCGCGTAGTATTCGCAAAAGTCGATGGCCTCGGATACGTCCGCATCGGCTTCCGGCCACGTCTTGCCCGCTTCATACACCAGCCACGCGTCAAACTCAAACTTTCGCTCGCGGAACAGTTCGGCGGCTCGCATTAGAATTCGCGCGCGAGTCTCTGGCCCTACTGCCGCCCACTGCGGAAAATAAGCGTGCGCCGCTTCCACCGCTTCCTTCGCCAGTTCCGCTGTAGCCTTGCTGTGAATGCCCACCATTTCACTCGGCCGCGACGGATTCAGCGACTTCAATTTATCCGGCGTCTTCTCGCGCCTGCCCGCGATCCGCAGGTCGTACTCGCGCCCCAACTGCGCTCGCACCTCGAGCAAAGCCCGCTCCATCGCCTCCCGATTGGCCGGCTTCGAAAAATCGGCCACCGGTTCATTCGTAAACGGCTTCGGCTGCGCCTTTACCGGCTCGGCAATCGTGCTGCTCATGGCCTTATCCCTTCAAATCGGACGCCGTGCTCTCCACGATCTTGCGTCCGCGCTCGAACATATCCGCGGCTTCATCCGCCAGCTTGCGCCCGCGGTCGTACATTTCCCGCCCGCGATCCAGCAGATCGCCACCGGAATCGGCCAATGCATCGCGCCCCTTTTGCGCTTTCCGGGTGAGCTGCCGCCGCGTGTCTTCGCCCGTAGCCGGGGCATAGAGCAACGCCACCGTCGCGCCAATCGCAATCCCCGCCATGAACCATACCGCTTTGCTGCCGTATTCTTCCGCCATGGACCCTCCACTTTTATTCTAACGCCCGCCGGGGTTTATTCCGCCGGCCGGCGCGCACAAAATACTCTAGAATCAAAACGTGAGTAACGAACAGAACCTGATTACGGTGTATCGCTCCATGGACCCCAGCGCCAAGGAAGACGCCGAAAATATCCTTGAGATGTTGACCGACGCCGGCATTCCAGCGGTCATGCTGGACGATTCGGCGCCTGGTGTCCCCGAGGGCGTTTTCGAAGTGCAGGTGCCCGCCGCCGACGCCGCCCGCGCCGAAGAGTTGATCGAGGAGAATCCGCCGCCCGATGAAGTTGAGGAAGTGGACGACTCGGCCGCCCTCAACCTGGAGACCATCGCCAGCGCCGCCAGTGAATTGGAAGCCACGGGCATCAAGAACTTCCTGGAATCGAACGGTATCGCGGCCGTGCTGGTAGGCGATTCCGTGCTGCCCAACTTTGCATTCGAAGTCCGCGTGGCTCACGATCAAGCCGAACGCGCCCGCATCTTGGTCGCCGATGCCGAAAAAACTGGCCCGGCCGCCGCCGAAGAAGCTGAACGCGCCTCGGAATCCTGATCCGCTACAGCGCGGGCTCATTGGCGTGCAGGAACCAGCGGTCGATCACGACGTCCCGCACAAACCAGCGCGCGCCCAGCAGTCGCCTTCCCAGCGCGCCGATCCAGGCTGATGGCAGATGCTCGCCAACCCGCGACGCCCAGTCCTGCCCGGATGTCCCAAAGCGCCGCGCCAGCAGCTTCCCATAATCTCCCAGCGCTTCACGCGAATAATCTCCCTGCGCAGCCGCAATCGCCTGCGCCGCCAGCAGTCCCGATTCAATCGCCGGACGAATCCCCTCGCCGCTCTGCTTATATGCCAACCCAGCCGCATCCCCAATCAGCAAAACGCCGTCCTCGGTTAACTTCCGTTCGGAGACCCCATACAGCAAATAGGCGTGTCCCAGCGCCGAAGGAACATTGAACGAAATGCGCCCAGCTGCTTGCAGGAAACCTACGAACTTAGCCACGTGCTCGGCCAGGCGGTGTTGATCCATCCGGCCCAGGCCGATGTTCAGGTAATTCCGTTTGCGAAAGCACCAGCCGTAGCCTTTTAGGTCCGCGCAGAAATAAAGCTCCGGCATTTCCGGGCGAACGCGGCACCCCGCCTGCTGCCGGTCGTCCATCTCGAACTCAGCCTCTTGCGCCACCACGGCATTCTCGCGCGGCGGCTTCGCCCCTGTCAGCTTAGCCACCGGACAAAAATGTCCACCCGCGCCAACCACCAGGCGCGCGCGAATGCTCCCATTCACCATCCATCCGTCTTTTTCGCGCTGCAAGCTCCCGAGTGCGGTTCCCTCCAGCAGACGCGCGCCCGACCTTCGCAAAAGATAATCGTCGAACTCGCGCCGGCGAATCCCATAACTTACGGTCGCGCGGTAGCCGGTGTCGAGCGCCGGTCCGCCGATCCATCCGGTTCGAAATCCGGTGATCGGCTGCAGCATGCGGTCGCGCCCGTAATCGGAGGGATCGATACCAAGTTCGCTCAGCACCTGGGGCGTGATCCAGCCGCCGCAGATCTTATCCCGCGGAAAAGTCTGCCGGTCCAGAATCGCGACATCAAGCCCTGCGCCCCGCAGCCCCCACGCGCACGACGAGCCCGCCGGCCCGCCCCCCACAATCAGGACATCGCATGCGTCCATTTGACCTTCTCGCGGACCTTCTCTACTTCGGGCTTCTCGTCCTCGGCATTCGGTTCCATATCCCGATACAAAGCGTCGCGCGTCCAGAACGCCGGTTCCTTTTGCGATCCGGTAAACAGAATCTGGAACAACTGCAAATGCCCGCCGCGGAACGCCGCGATTGATCCGGCCAGGTACAGCCGCCACGCCCGCACGAAACGGGAATCATACATGGCCGTTACCTGCTGTCTGGACGTCTCAAACCGCTCCAGCCAATGCTCCAGCGTTTTGGCGTAGTGCATCCGCAGATTCTCCACGTCCAGAACCGAATAATTCCTCGGTTCCAGAACCCGCAAAGACTCCCGCAGTGATGGAACGAAGCCTCCCGGGAAAATGTGCTTGCGAATCCAGCGGCTGAAAACCGCCGGATAGTTCCGCCCGATGAAGTGCAGCAGACCGCGTCCATTGTCGCCGATACAGCGGTGAATGATCTCGGAGAACTCGCCGAAGTGATCCAGCCCCACGTGTTCCAGCATACCCACCGAAACGAACACATCGAATTTGCCTGTGATGGCCCGGTAGTCTTCCTCGATGTATTCCACACGATCGCTCAGTCCTTCCGCCCGCGCCCGCTCGCGTGCGAACGCAATCTGCTCATGAGAAACGTTGTAGGCCTTCACCGACACGCCGTACTTCCGTGCCATATGAAGCGCCAGCGCTCCCCACCCGCAACCTGCTTCCACCACCGTCTCGCCCGGCCGCAACCGCAGCTTGCGGCAGACATGGTCCATCTTGGCGATTTGCGCATCCTCTAACGTCGACGACGGCGCCGGAAAGTAGGCGCAGGTGTAAACCAGCTGTTCGTCCAGCCACAGCTTGTAAAAGTCGTTGCCCAAATCGTAATGGCGGTGAATGTTGTTGCGCGATCCGCGCCGCGAATTGTCCTGATGAACTTCCATCCACTGCGAGGCCAGCTTGGAATACCACTTGCCGAGATTGGACGACTTCTCCATGGCCTGATAAATCGCTTCGAGAAAACGCACCAGGTCGCCTTCCACGTCGATCCGGCCATCCATGTAGGCATCGCCAAAGCTAACTTCGGGATCGCGCAGCAGGCCCGCCAGTGTGCCGCGGTCTTGAATCACCATCGTGGCGACCGGAGCTACCCCGAGCGGAGAAACGTCGGCACCTCCCTTTACCCGAAGGCGAACCGGCGCCGAACCGGTAGCTTCCAGAATTCTTGACAGCAGCCATTCATCAGCGAAGCGCGGCAGAATCGCCATGTGCCTGGTCCTCCGGTTATGTGAGCTGAACGTACCGCCCTATTTAGATGATGTTACTACTCGCGGTAACATTTTGGGGAACCGCACAGCAAGGCCCGTTTGTCCCCCCTCCAGCAGTAAGACGACCAAAGTCAATCGGTTGACACTTAGTTTTTGTCACGTGACCAAAAGCGTCCAAACGGTGGCTCGGGCGTATAGCCTTCTTTTCCAGGGGGATGTGGGATTTACCGTCACCGATGCGCCTTGTTCCTCAATTCGTTGTACCGATCAAGGCGTTATTGCCGTGAGGGTGCAAAAATTACGGTGCCAAGCGATTATCCGGGTAGCTAGGCGATGGTGTCCTACATGCCTCAGAAATTGTTCGGTGGCGGTTTGGACGAGAAACTAGGCTTACTTTCTAAACATATTGTCCATAACTGCCGTTAAGTACGGTTACAGGAGCCAGCTATCATCATGCACGCCGATGTACTGCCAGACGAAGTTCTGCCAGACGAAGTTCTGTCAGACAATGTCCTGCCAAACAATGTCCTGCCAAACAATGTCCTGCCAAACAATGTCCTGCCAAACGAAGCTTCGCAGGGGGAAGTTAATGCGCCGGCCAGCCCGCTCGGTTCGCTAGCCCGCTTTGCCGCCAGTTCCGGCGCCAGTTTCTCCAGCGACTTGCTCGGCTCCCAGGGAAAAAACAATTCCCGTCCGAAATGTCTTCTGGCTGAATCGGTCCGAAAAGGTGATGGCGTCGGTCCCGTCGTGGCTCTCGACGAGTATTGCAACAAATTGTTAGTCGTAACGCTCGGAATCACCGATGTAGTGGAGCGCACCGGGCTTACGGTTTCGGTCTGGGGTTCTCCCGACCAGAACGACTGGGGCTCCAAGCCGCTTCTCACCTTCCGGCAACGTCAATACTGCGGCGTGTATTCGGTCTTGCTGAATATGACCATGCATGCTGACGTTCGATACTTGCGCGTCCAATGGAACATGAACCGCTGGGGAAGAGGGGAACGTATCCCTTTGTTCGGTTTTGAAGTCTTCCTGGAACAATCCGGGGCGCGTGTCAGCAGTTCGGCCGTGGCTTAGCGCTCGGGCGTGGCTTCGCCTTTGCCTGCTTCCGCTGATCGGTGGCACAACTACCCGCGGACATGCTAATGTAACGGATTCGCCCCTGTTGAGTCCCACCAATAGGTGAAGACAGATAAAGTGCGGGGAAATGGAAACTATAGAGGTATTTTTAGTCGAGGATAATCCTGCCGACGTGCTGCTCGTCCGAGTAGCCTTATCCCAGGTTCCCTTCCCGCTCAAACTCCTGGTAGCAAAAGATGGCGAGCAAGCACTCAAGATGCTCGGCTCCCCTGACTTCCAGCCACAATTGATCATTCTCGATCTGAACATGCCGCGCGTAGACGGCCAGACCGTTCTGCAGCAATATCAACAGAAGAAAATTCCCATCGTGATCTTCAGTTCCACCCAGAACAAAGTGGAAGTGCAGAAAGCTCTGGCGTTAGGCGCGCGCGAATATGTTCAAAAGCCCATCGGGTTTGAGCCCTACGCCGACGCGGTCCGCGGAATCGTAAAGCGCTGGGTCATGTTGCCTCCCGAAGCTCCCGTCCCCGCCGGTTAACTTACGTAACAGCCAGTCGGCCTGCCGAGTCTAACGACGGGGAGAACCGTTTTGACTGGCACGGAGAACCGCGGAGGGCTATCGGAGCGCTTGTCTATTGGCGTCCAAGGTTTGGATGAAGTGCTCTTGGGAGGGCTGAATCCGAATCGCATTTATCTTCTGGAAGGCGATCCGGGGACAGGCAAAACCACGCTGGCGCTCCAGTTCATGCTGGAAGGCGCGCGTGCCGGCGAAAAATGCCTGTACATCACGCTTTCCGAGACCGCCGAAGAGCTGCGCGCGGTGGCTCGCTCGCACGGCTGGTCGCTCGACGGCGTCACCATTTTCGAACTGACACCGCCCGAAGCCAACTTCGCCGCCGACCAATATTACACGCTGCTGCACCCTTCCGAAGTCGAGCTGAGCGAGACCATCAAGCTGATCTTGGATCGGATTGAAGAGCTGCAGCCGGATCGCGTGGCTTTCGATTCGCTGGCCGAAATCCGCCTGCTCGCCCAGTATCCTTTGCGTTACCGCCGCCAGGTTCTGGCGCTCAAGCAATTTTTCGCCGGCCGCAGCAGCACCGCGCTCCTGCTGGACGATTTGACCTCGCGCTCGCACGAGCTCCAGGTACACAGCATCACCCACGGCGTCATCGTGCTGGAGCGCTTCGTCCGCGAGTATGGAGCCGAGCGCCGCCGGATTCAGATTACGAAGATGCGCGGCGCAAGTTTTCGCGGAGGTTGGCACGACGTGGTGATCTCCGCGGGCGGCCTGTCGGTTTTCCCCAGAATCTCCCTCGATGACACTCTCGAAACCTTCTCCGGCGAAATGGTCAGCAGCGGCGTGCCCGCGCTCGATTCGCTTTTGGGCGATGGTGTCCATCGCGGCACCAGCATGCTGCTGGTTGGGCCCGCCGGAGCCGGCAAATCCTCCCTTTCCACGCGCTATGCCCTGGCTGCTCTGGAACGCGGCGAATCCGCCGCCATCTACACCTTCGACGAAAGCCGCAGCACGCTGATCGAGCGCTCCGCCGGTTTGGGCATGCATCTCCAGCCTCATCTGAAAAGCGGCCGCTTGATTATCGAAGGCGTGAACGCGGCCGAGCTGTCCCCCGGCCACTTCGCGCATCGCGTGCGCCAGCGCGTGGAGGACAATCCTCGCGGTGTCATCGTCATCGATAGCCTGAACAGCTATCTCAATGCCATGCCGGCCGAGCAATTTCTCGTGATGCAGATGCACGAACTGCTGGCGTACCTGAATCGCAGAGGCATGTTAAGCATCCTGGTGATGGCGCAAGCCGGATTGATCGGGCACATGCATTCCCCCATCGATCTGAGCTACCTCACCGACACCGTGGTCCTGCTGCGCTATTTCGAATTTCACGGCGCGGTAAAGAAGGCCATCTCGGTCATTAAGAAGCGCAGCGGCGCCCACGAAGAGACCATTCGGGAGTTCCGGCTCTCGCCCAGCGGCGTTTTCGTCGGTCCCCCGCTTTCCGCGTTTCAGGGCGTGCTCACCGGAGTACCCACCTACATCGGAGGGTCGGGCTCGCTGCCCGCGAAAGAAGGCCAGCTTGCAGGCCAATGAAGCAGCCTCGAACGAAGTCTCTCGTACCCGCGTCCTGATCCTGGCGCCCGTGGGCCGCGACGCGGCGCTGGCCTGCTCCGTTCTGCAACGCGAGCAGTGGACAGCGAAAATCTGTTCCGATGTCGGGCATTTGATTTCCGAGCTGCGGGCGGGCGCCGGGACCGCCGTCATCGCCGACGAGGCTCTGAACGGCAACATCCCTTTGCTCCATGATTGGGTGCGGGCTCAGCCGGCCTGGTCCGATTTTCCTTTTATCATCCTCACCGGGAACAAGACGCTGCCCGCGAAAATGCAGGAGCGTTTCGCTTTGATGCAGCCGCTCGGCAACATCACGCTGCTGGAGCGCCCCTTGCGGTCCATCACGCTGCTCACCGTGGTGCGTGCCGCCTTGCGCGCCCGCGCCCGGCAGTACGAAGTGGAGCACTTCCTCCAGGAAACACGCCAGGCGGAAGTGGACAAGGCGGAAGCCTATGCGCGCGAAGAGGCCGCCCAGGCGCAGATCGAACTGCTCAATCACGTCGGTGAGATTCTTTCCGCCGAGTTGAACCTCGATACGCTGCTTCCCGCCATCGTGGAAGCCGGTACCGACCTGAGCGGCGCCGATGTCGGCATGTTCTTTTCCGAGGGCATCGTGGAGGGCGCGCGCAAGTTTGCGGTGCGCTGCGCCTCTGGCGTTCCGTTGGCGGAGGCCAGCGCCCTGCTTGGCGCGGATGCGCTGATGGATGACACACACTTCTCCTGGAAGAAAGTGCTGCGCTGTTCCGAGGGCGTGGGCTCCCCAATCGACACCAACGACGGGTGGATCCAGTCCGTGGCGCGCAAGCTTTCGCTTGGAAACTGCATCGCTCTCCCCGTCATGTCGCGCCCCGGTGCCGTTTTAGGCGTGCTCTTTTTCGGGCGGCGCAGCGCCGAACCGTTCTCCGAACGCGACGAAAGCGTCGCCAGCAGCCTGGCCTCCCAAGCGGCCATCGCCATCGATAACGCCCGGCTCTTCAGCATGGCCGAGCAGGAACGCCGGCGATTGGAGGCCGCGCGCCATATTTTGCAGCGCTCCAATGAAGAGCTGCGCCAGTTTGCCTACATCGCCAGTCACGACCTGCAGGAGCCGCTTCGCACCGTGGCCAGCTTCACGCAGCTTCTGGTGAGCCGGTATGGCCATCTGGGCGGCGAGGATGCGGCCGAGTTGGCCGCTTACATCGTCGACGGCGTGGAGCGCATGAGCTCGCTCATTCGGGACCTGCTGCAGTATTCTTCCACCGGCGCCTCGAAAACTCTTCCCACCGAGCCCACCTCCGCGGAAGGCGCCTTGGCCGAAGTATTATTCGCGCTCTCGGCGTCCATCGAAGCCAGCGGCGCGGCCATCACGTATGATCCTCTTCCCGATGTCTGGGTCGAAAATCGTTCCCTCATCACCCTGCTCCAGAACCTGATCGGCAACGCGATCAAGTACCGCGGTGAGGATCCGCCCCGCATCCACGTCTCGGTCCAAGCCGCGGATGGGAACTGGCGCTTTAGCGTGCGCGACAACGGCATCGGAATTGCCGCCGAATATCGCGATCGCATTTTCGGCATATTCAAGCGGCTGCATGGCAAGGAGATTCCAGGCACCGGCATCGGCTTGGCCATCTGCCAGCGCATTGTGCGGTGGCACGGCGGAGAAATCTGGGTGGAATCGGCGCCCGGCTCAGGCTCCGTCTTTTTCTTCACCTTGCCGCGAGAACCGCAGCGCATCCAGCGCGAGATGGCCGAATTTGCAGCACTGGGCGCGAATACCACTTAGAGCGTGTCAGGAAATAAGCCCTCCGATTGCGCGGCCGACGATGTGGCGCACGCGCCCCACGCGTGCCGCGTTCACACTCATGTGAACGCGAGTTATTCCATATGCTCAAAGGTGTCGAGACGGGTCTCACCACGGCGCGTAAGAATGCGTGCAGCACATCAAAATGTCATAGTTATTTCCTGACACGCTATTAGCTGAGCGCTAAACCAAGATCCCGGGATATAATTTCGTCGCAATCGCGATCAAAACCGCTAGCGCCAGCGTCATCATTCCCAAATCCATTCCCAGCCCAAAAACGCTGTGCCCGCCCTGCACCATCAGCGCGCGCAAAAAATCCACCTGGTAGCTCAGCGGATTCACTTTCGCCAGCCAGCGCAGCCAGTTCGGCATCATGCTCAACGGATAGATCGCGTTGCTCGCGAAAAACAGCGGCATGGTGAGCACCTGGCCGATGCCCATAAATCGCTCGCGCGATTTGACGATGCAAGCCGCCACCAGCGAAAACGTCGAAAAAATGGCCGCTCCCAGCATCACGCCGATCAGCACCCCGCCGATGCACCACGGCTCAAACCGCAGCCGCACGCCCATCGCGAACGCGATGATATACACCAGCACCGCTTGAAATACCCCGCGAATGGTGGAAGAAAGCGCGCGGCCCATCACCAGCGAGGCCCTGGGCGCGGGACTCACCATGAACTTGTGCAGGACCCCCTGGTCCCGCTCCCAAATCAGAGAGATTCCGTAGAAAATAGCGCCGAACATTACGCTTTGCGCTAGAATTCCCGGCGCCATGAAGTCCAGATATTTCAAATTCCCCGTGGGAATTGCGCGCACGCGCGAAAACACCGGCGCGAAGATCACCAGCCACAGCACCGGCTGCAACATGCGCGTAAAAAGCTCCGCCGGATCGTGCAGCAGCTTGCGCACGTCGGCTTCGGCCACCACCATCATCTGCAGCACGAACGCCAGCGGACGCGGCGTGTCACTCCAGGCGCCGTGCCGTGCGGCGAGTTCTTGCGACATCGCGGAAAGACCCTCCTTCCTCCACCGGCCCCTCAATCGACGCGCCCGTGGACAAAATGAAAACATCGTTCAGCGTGGCATCGGCGCCGGCCTGGGCCTTCAACTGCGCCGGCGACCCCAGCGAAGCAATGCGCCCCTGATGCAGAATCGCCACCATATCGCACAACCCGTCCGCTTCTTCCATATCGTGCGTGGTCATCAGAATGGTGGTGCCGAACTGCTGCCGCAACTCGCGAATGCGCTCCCATACGGACCGCTTGGCCACCGGGTCCAAGCCAATGGTCGGCTCATCCAGGAACAGCACCTCCGGCCGGTGCAGCATGGATTGCGCGATCTCCAGCCGCCGGATCATTCCACCCGAATATTGTTTCACGCGCTTCGCGGCCGCCTCCGCCAGATCCATGAATTCGAACGCCTCCGCGATGCGTCTCTCGCGTTCCTTCCCATGGATGCCGTACAGTTTGGCCGAAATCAGCAGATTCTCGTAGCCCGTCAAGTCGCCATCCGCCGAAAGCATCTGCGACACGTATCCGATGTTGCGCCGCACATCCGCCGGCCTTTGGACGATGTCGAAGCCCGCCACCACGGCCGTCCCGCTGGTGGGCGGCAGAAGCGTGGTCAGCATTTTGATGAGCGTGCTCTTGCCTGCGCCATTCGGGCCAAGCAGCCCGAAAATGGAACCCGCCTCGGCGCTGAAATCCAGATGATCCACTGCCACTAACGAATCGTACCGGCGCGTGAGCTCGAACGTCTGGATTGCGGACCCCATAAATTCAGGTTAACGCACGCGCCTCAAAACCCGCCGCGCCTGTCCATGATATTTTGAATCTGCCCTGCCCGACGCCACGCAATCCGCCGCGCCCGCAATCCGCACCAGCCCGCTGGCCTGGGTTTCCGAGCCGCGCGGACTCGCGCTGTGGGCGGCCATGGCGGGCTTCGTGCTCGATTCCTACGATGTCCTGCTGTACGTCTTCGTCGTCAACGCTCTGCGCACCGAATTTCATTGGTCGGCGGCGACCGCTGGCTTGGTCAGTTCCGCCACTCTCATCACTTCCGCCATCGGCGGCATCGGCGCGGGCTTTCTTTCGGACCGCATCGGCCGCCGCCGCACCCTGGTTCTCACTATCCTGATTTACTCCATCGGCTCCGGCGGCTCGGCTTTGGCCACTGGCCTCACCACGCTGATCTTCTGGCGATCCATCGTCGGCTTCGGACTCGGCGGCGAATGGTCGGCCGGCGCGGTGCTGGTGGCCGAAAGCTGGCCGCCGCGCCATCGAGCCAAAGCGATCGCGCTGATGCAGTCCGGCTGGGCCATCGGCTACATGCTTGCCGCCGCCAGCACAGCCTTCATTCTGCCGCGCTTCGGATGGCGCGTTCTGTTTCTCACCGGCCTGTTGCCCGCGCTGCTCACCATCTGGATCCAGCGCAAAGTGAAGGAACCGCCGCTGTGGCAGGAGAAACCGGCCGCAAGTCCGTGGCTGGATCTTTTCCGTCCGCCGCTCGCCAGGCGCACAATGCTCACCACCGCGCTCGCCACCTGCATGCTCTTCGCCTACTGGGGACTCAACACCTGGCTCCCCGGATTTCTCTCCGCTCCGCGTTCGCAGGGCGGCGCCGGACTCAACATCGTCCAAACCAGCGCGTGGATTTTCATCATGCAGTTCGGCACCTTCCTGGGCTACGCGAGTTTCGGCTGGCTGGCCGATTGGTGGGGACGCCGCCCGGCCTTCTTCGTCTACGTCATCATCGCCGCCGTGCTCACGCCCATCTACGGACTCACGCCCGTCTGGGCCGGCGCATCGTCGGAATTCTGGCTGCTCGCCCTCGGCCCCTTCGTCGGATTCTTCGGCACCGGCTTCTTCTCGCTCTTCGGAACCATGCTGGCCGAACTCTATCCCACTTCCATCCGAGGCTCCGCGCAAGGCTTCGTCTATAACACCGGTCGCGCCGCCAGCGCCCTCGCGCCTTTTGCCATCGGCGCCATCGGGGACCGCCACGGCCTGGGCTACGGGCTGGCGCTCAATTCCGCGTTTTTCCTGATCGGCGCCGCACTCATCTTCACACTGCCCGAAACTAAAGGCACCGTCCTCGAATGACCCGCTCCATATCCGGTTTCGGTCTGCGCGGGAACGCGCGTTTCGCTGGACTCGATAGTGTATGCCTCAATGAGGGCAATTCGCCAGAAGCGATCCATGAAAATTTCCCGCCGCTGAAGCGAGCGCAGATCTACGGAGCGAATCGCGTTCTAAGTCGACCACCAGGCGGAAATCGATGACTATCTCGCCCGCACGGAGCGCGAGCTTGAGGGACGCGCCACCCTGTTGCGGCAGGCGAATTCCGCGCTTTGGGAAAAGCTGCTACGCGCTCGGTGAAGTTCGGGCGCAAGCCGAAATTAGCCCCGCGGCAGATCGACCACTGTCGGAAGCAGATCGACGCCGGAGAGCGCCGCAAGGAAGTGGCAGGGTTTCTCAGCTTGAACCGAACCACCCTTCACCGGGCGCTTGCGAGCTGATCAGCCGGGTTTTTCCTGACTATGGGTTTATCAAGCAGAACAGAGGGTTTGACTTCTATCGGCGATGCAGGGAAGAACGCGGCATCAACAGCCTTTTGAAGCGATTTGATAGCCCAACTCGGGAATGTTGGCGAAACCACAATTGCTTGGACAAGAAGCGCAATGTCCACCGCCACCTTCACGCCGGGACGTCTTTCAGGTTCTCGACCGAGCGAAAGAGCCTGCAAACTATGTAGCTGATCTGTGTTCAAAATGGCCTGACGGCCGCAGTAGGTATCGTATATGACTGCCCGAACTTCCTGTTCATGCGTGTAGCCCTTGTTTTTACGGAAGACGATGTTCCGCTCAATTGGAAGAATATCTGTACTACCTGTGCAGCGGCCATCCTCAAAAACAAAGATATCAGGCGAGTGTTCAAAATCGTCAATATCCCGGTACACGACCCGACCGAGCTTCAGTTCTCTGCCGACGCTCAAAAGCTGAATGAGACTCGATACGGTTGTCTTGATCGCCACCCCCTCCTTGCCGCTCACGTATAGCCTCCACATGGCAACAGATTCAGTCTCGTTTTCGTGCCAGCAGCTAACCAGAGGTAGCGAAGAAGTAAAATGTGCCACCGCGCGCTGCATGTATTCAGGGTCTCGCCTGAAAAGGGGATCTGAAGGGGAGGCCGCGCCCTCCCATGGGTCCTCATTCTGAAACTCGTGCAACCGCGGCAAGTAAAGTTCTTTCTGATCAATCAGTGCAAGAAAACGTGCGACGTCCATATAGCGCCACAGTTCTGTCTGCGGCTTCAGTTCTTTTTCTGACTTGCCCATTTTACGCAGCACGCCCGCTAAAACCATTCTACCTCCGACTTGTTGTTGCCAAAACCCGCGCAGCACTCCGGGCCTTTCGTTTATTACGACACCGCGTCCTATTATGTACGGCTAAGTCGGTTCGCCTCGCGCCTTAGGCGATCGGCGCCATCGGAGAGCCTGGGCTGCGGGCTCGCGCTCAACTCCGCATTCTTCCCGATCGGCGCGGTGCTGATCTTCACTCTGCCGGAAACCAGAGGCACAGAACTGGCATAAGCCAGCGGCTGTTCCTCAATAATGAAATCTCCAGCGAAACTCCACATAAATCTGCCTCGGATCGTTGTAATGGAATCCTCCAAAAGTTAAGCTGTTGTCAAGCAATACCCGCCGATTCGCCACATTCACACCGGTCAGCGAGAGGCGGTATTTATCTTTCTCTCCAAAACTCTTCCCCAGGGAAATGTCAAAAGTAGTGTGCTGCGGCAGATAGTCCCCCGGATATTGCGCGTCTGGGTCGCCGTTCGTAAATCCCGAGCCGTAGTACACATTCGTGGAAGCGAACACCTGCCAGGGAAGACTCGCGTTGGCGCCCACGTTCAGCGTGTTTCGCTGATCGTGATCTACCGGCGAGTATCCCGGCGGGATGGCCACCGGGCACGATGGCGAGACGGGCATCGGGCACACCACGCCTCCGGTGATGGGCGCGGTGGCCTGCGCGATTTGATTCGAGTAGGCCAGGTGAATCTGACCGCGGCGCCACAAGCGCGGGGAACGCAGCGTGGTTTCCCAACCCTGAATCAGAGCGGCTTGCCAGGTGATCGGCCAAAAGATGTTCGATTCGCCGATATTATTGTGATCCAGCCAATTCGCCGCTCGGGTTTGGAAGCTGTCTTCCTCGAGCACCCAACCGCGAAAAGGAATCGAAACACCGAATTGGAATTCGTGATCCCGCTCTCCGCGCAGAGGAGCGAACATCAGAGTCTGGCTGGTGGCTAAATCGAGCAGCGGGCCGGTAGCAGTCAAGAGTGGAGGCGCTTGATAAAAGTCGCCATAAAACCCATGGAAAACCCAGTTTATCTTGGGAATTCTGATGGCGATGCCGTAGCGCGGGTCAGTGGCGTTCTCGATGACGGCCGGCTGGCTTCCCCCGGCCACTGAGCCAGAGTCGAAGTGCGATTCGCGGAGACCGGCGATCAGCGTCAGCCACGAGGTCACCTTATAGCGGTCGCTGATGAACTCTTCGATCAAGCCGCCGGTCACGCCAGCCGTTGACGGGCCGTAATTCTGACAGTCCGGCGCGCAATCCGTAAAGACGTTATTGAAGAAGTTGGTTTGGTGCTGGGCGAATCCATAAACTCCCACCTGAAGGTCGTTGTTCTTCACCAGTGTTATATTCGCGCTCGCCTGCGCGCCCGCATAATTGGCGGTTTGAGTCACCGTCGAGATCACGGGCACGTCGTTCGGCGAGCTGTTATAGGCGGCTTGATTGTAATGATAGAACGGTGAAACCGTCAGCAACAGGTTGGGAGTAAATGTATGGACCCAGGAGAACGCGATGTAGCCATCCGGCTCCCGTTCGCTGTCGTGAAGACCGTAACTGGGATAAACCTGATTTCCATCCGAGTTGGGGTCCGGGTCGATGGGGATCTGATAATAATCCTGGCGCAACGAAGCCACCAGCCGGAGCTGGTTGGAGGAATTTGGGTTAAAGATGAGCGATCCGAATCCTCCGTAACCGTTGTCGGCGTCATGAACCACTTGCCCGATCGGGGGTTGCAGGCCGAAGTCGCTGCGGTTTCCGTTCAGGCTCACGTAATAGGCGAAACGGTCGGTGTGGCTCGCAAAACTCAGTTGATCGTTGGTTTGGTACCAATTGCCGAAGGATGTCACCAGTTCCGCCTCATTATTGCTTTCAAAGCCGGTTCGCGGCACAATATTGAAGATTCCATAGGTACGGTCGCCATATTCGGCATCGTAGCTGCCCCGCTGCACTTCCAGATAATCGATATCCTTGGGATCAATCTGCGGGCCCAGATTGGTCGCGATGTTGGTATTCGGGATCGGCACGCCGTCAATCAGCCACTCCACTTGATGGCCTCCGCGCATGTGCAGCATGTCGTGGGTAACGTATGCGCCGGGCACGTAGTCCGTAATCATCGACATACTGTTGGTGCGGTCGGCGCCAGGAGTTTGGGCGATGTCCTCGCGATCCACCAGAGTGGTGGGGGTTACTGAATCCATATTGGCCTCTTCAGCCCGGCCAATGACCACCGCGGATTGACTCAGTGGCGCAATGGCCAACTGGAAATGGAGAATCGGAGACGAGCCGGACTCCACTGTGACGCTCTGCACTAAGGTTTCGAACTTCTCTTGACTGACAGTGATTTTGTAATCGCCCACCGGCACGGCGGTGAAAGAAAACTCGCCGTTATCGTCGGCTTGCGTGGTCTGAGAATAATCCGAGGTCGTCGCCTGCAGCTTTACCGACGCCCCCGCCACGGGCCGGTGCTGCGGGTCGTGCACGATTCCTTGTATTCTCCCAAAGATTGTTGCCTGGAGCAGGGAACCAGGCAATAGAAAGATTGCCAGAGACAAAAACAACACGAGCTTCTGCATAAAGCCTCCATCATCGTTCTTCAAAATGTGACTAAGCGAAATTTAGACGACGGAGGGAGGGGGACGTTCAAACAGTGGGACATCGAGCCAGGCGGAAGGAATCCAGCTCGGACGCGGAGTGGGAGAAGAAAGCGTTGGAACGAGTTCGGCAAACACAATCGCCGGAGCAAAGGTCTCGGCAACCGGCCGGGTCTTGCGAACTGATATCTGACACTGGTCGCAGCAGTCACGCGAAGAAAATGCCGGGCCGGTGTCGCCTGCCGGTATGTGCCCATGCGATCGCATGCTGCACTTCATGTCCTTGCAGCAAGGACATTCGCTGCTCGTGTCCTGCCCGAAGGCCTGAAATGGAATCGGCTGCGCGAACAGAAATACCACTAGCGCGAGCGCAAACCAGCGGGCCAGGCGCGAGGGCATTACGCTCAGTATACGCTGGAATCGGCGAAAAACTTCCATTTGCCCCCGAAGAGCGCCAAGGTACTGCCGCAAGCTAAAGAATCCAAAGCTTTACGACGATAAACCCATTGAGCCTAGAAGGATTAAGGTGTTCGCCTTTCAGCGGCCTCGCGGACCGGGAAAGGGATCGGACGGAGCCTTGTTGGAGACGAGTCAACAGACGCCCCAAGAGACGGGCCGGCAAAGTGCACAGGACTACACGCCCTGGCGTTTCGCCGCCCTAGTTACGTTCGCGGCCGCGCTAGGCGATCTTCTATCCCATCTGTTCCTCCATCATCGGGCCGAATGGTTGGATCACGCCATCTCGTTTGGCGCGCTTACTCTCGTATCTTTGCTGTTATTCGCCTGGTCGTTTCGCCGGCGTACCGAGCGCGTCGCCATCGAAGCCGGGGCTCGCCGCACCGAACACATGCTGCAGGAGCGCACCCAATTGCTGGACACGCTCATCCAAACCAGCCCGGTCGGCATCATCGTGCACGATCAGGACCGCGTGGTGACGCTCGCCAACCCGGCTTTTTGCGAGATCTTCGGTTATGCCCAACAGGAGTGCGTAGGGCGCAAGGTAGAAGAGTTGATCGTACAGCCGGGCGCGGAAGAAGCCTTCCTGGCGAATATCCGGCACATCGCCGAAGGAGCCGTGTTTCACGGTTCAATGAAGCGCAGAAGGAAAGACGGAACCGTGGTGGATGTGGAAGTGCACGCCAAGCGCCTCTTGGCCGGCGGCGGCTATTGCGGCGCATTCGCTCTTTTCCAGGACATCACCAAACGCGTGGAAGCCGAGTCAGCATTGCGTGAGAGCGAGGAAGTGTTCCGGACGCTCTGCGCGGCCGCCCCGGTGGGCGTGTTTCGGATCGACGAGCAAGGCACGATGCTCTACGCCAATGAGAGGCTGCTCGAGATTCACGGCGTGAGTCTGGAAGAGATTCAAGGACCCGAGTTCCACAACCGCATTCATACCGAGGACATGGAACGCGTGATGGCCTCGAGAAGGCGGAACCTGCGGGGTGACGAACGCTTTTTCGACCAATATCGATACGTCAAGCCCGGCGGGGAAGTGGTCTGGGTGGGAGTCCACGGCGGCCCGATTCGCGCGCCGGACGGGCAGCCGCAGGGATTTGTCGGCGTGATCGAAGACATCACCTCGGTGCGCGAAGCCAGCGAACAAATGCGCACCGCCAAGGAAGCCGCCGATGCCGCCAGCCGCGCCAAATCGGAGTTCCTGGCCAACATGAGCCACGAGATCCGCACGCCTATGAATGGCATTATCGGGATGACTGAGCTGGTTCTGGAAACTGAACTGGATCCGTCCCAGCGCGAGTACCTGAACGCCGTGAAATATTCGGCGGACTCGCTGCTCACGGTCATCAACGACATTCTGGACTTTTCGAAAATTGAAGTTGGCAAGCTGAGCCTGGATCCCATCGAATTCAATGTTCGCAACCACCTGGGGCAGGCGATGAAAGTTCTGGCCGGACGCGCGCACGAGAAGAACGTCGAACTCGCTTGCTTCGTCCCCCCGGAGCTGCCGGATTTCGTGATCGGCGATCCGGTCCGCCTGCGCCAGGTGATCCTAAATTTGGTCGGAAACGCCATCAAGTTCACCGAAAAGGGTGAGGTGGTTCTGCACGTCGAGTTGGAGTCACAGGATAGCGAAGGCATGGCGCTGCATTTCGCCGTTTCCGATACCGGCATCGGCATCCCTCCCGAAAAGCAGGCGCTCATCTTTGAACCCTTCTCCCAAGCCGATACCTCCACCACGCGACGCTACGGTGGCACCGGCCTGGGGCTCTCTATTTCTTCGCGGCTGATCAGCATGATGAACGGACGCATCTGGCTGGAGAGCGAAATGGGCGTGGGGACCACCTTCCATTTCACGGCCCGATTTGCAAACGCCACGCTATCGTCCATTCCCGCGAGCGCGGATCCGGCCATTCTCGAAAACCTGCGAGCGCTGATTGTCGATGACAATGCCACCAACCGCCAGATTCTGGAAAAGACGCTGGGCTACTGGAACATGCGGCCGGCTTGCGCCTCCAGCGCCGCAATGGGATTGGCGATGCTCCAGGAAGCGCGGGCTGGCGGAGCGCCTTTCGGATTGCTGGTGGTGGATTGCCACATGCCCGACATGGACGGGTTCATGCTGGTGGAGCGGTTGGGAAAAATGCCCGAGATGCAAGGGCTGGTAACGGTGATGCTGACGTCCGGGGGCCAGCGTGGGGACGCCCAGCGCTGCAAAGAGCTGGGGATTGCGGCCTATTTGATCAAACCGGTGCTGCAGTCGGATCTGTTGGAAGCTTTGCTGCGAGTACTGGGACCTCGCACCGAAGACGCGCCGGCACCGCAGTTGGTCACTCGTCACACGCTGCGGGAAGCCCGCACGCCGTTGCGCGTTTTGCTGGCTGAAGACAACATAGTGAACCAGCGCCTGGCGGTCCGCTTGCTTGAGAAGGAAGGGCACAGCGTGGTGGTGGCCGGCGACGGCAGCAAGGCTCTGCAAGCGCTGGAGCGGCAGCAATTCGATCTCATCCTCATGGATGTGCAGATGCCCATCATGGATGGCATGGAAACAACCGCCGCCATTCGCAAACAGGAGCAAGGCAATGGGACGCATATTCCCATCGTTGCGATGACCGCTCACGCCATGGCCGGCGACCGGCAGCGTTTCCTCGCCATGGGCATGGATGGATACTTGTCGAAGCCTATCCATTCGCGCGATTTGTACGATGCCATTGAGAACATATTTCTCCCTAGCCGCGTAAGCTAACCTGAGAGCAGCATCCTGGCGATGTCGCTCAAAGAATACGATCGTAAACGCTCGTTCGATAAGACTCCGGAGCCCAAGCCGCAGGCGCGGTCCACGGCGGCCGGCAACTATTTTTGCGTACAGCGTCACGATGCCACGCGGCTGCACTACGATTTTCGCCTGGAAGTGGACGGAACCCTGAAGTCCTGGGCCGTTCCCAAAGGGCCCAGCCTTGAGCCGCTGGCCAAACATCTGGCGATGCATGTGGAAGATCATCCCATCGACTACGGCAGCTTCGAGGGCAACATTCCGAAGGGCGAATACGGCGGCGGAAGCGTGATGCTGTGGGATCGCGGCAGCTATGAACTGCTGGGCGATGCGCCGGCGCTGCAGCAAATCGAGCGCGGCGATTTCAAATTTCGTCTGCATGGCGAAAAACTGCATGGCGAATTCGCGCTGGTGCTGATGCGCGGACGCGGCAAGGGCAACGAATGGCTGCTCATCAAGAAGAAAGACGCCCATGCGAAGCCCGGTTGGAACATCGAAGACCACGCGAGAAGCGTACTGACCGGGCGCACACAACAGGAAATCGCCGAGAACCTTCCTCCCAGCCAAACCCTGGCTCCGAATTCCCAATCCCTGGCGATGCCGGCGGCCGCCGTGAAGACCCCGATGCCGCGCAGCGTTTCCCCCATGCTGGCGACGCTCGCCACCCGCCCACCTTCCGGCGATTCGTGGCTGTACGAGGTGAAATGGGATGGAGTCCGCGCGTTGTGCTTTATCGAAAACAACGAGCTGCGAATTTTCTCGCGGTCGGGGAAGCGCTGCGACCAGCAGTATCCCGAGTTGAGCGTGCTGCCGCGCCATGTCAAAGCATCGCAGGCCATCCTGGACGGCGAAATCGCGGTGCTGGATGAGAAAGGCCGCTCCAGCTTTAGCCTGATTCAGCCGCGCATCTCGGTGGGCGATCCAAATTCGGTGGCGCACCTTTCGCGATCCACCCCGGTGAATCTTTTCCTGTTCGATCTCTTGTATCTGGATGGCTGCGATCTGCGCGGCGTGCCGCTCGAAGAGCGCAAACGCCTGCTATCGGAAATTGTGACGCCTTCCGAACGAATTCATGTTTCGGATTTCTTCACCGTGGATGGCGATGCGATGCTCGAAGCCGCGAAAGCCAACGGCCTGGAGGGCATCGTGGCCAAGGCGCGCGGGAGCAAATACGAAGGACGCCGCAGCCGCGACTGGGTGAAGGTGAAAGTGGTCACCTCGGACGATTTCGTCATCGGCGGATTCACGCACGGCGAGCGCGACTACTTCAGCTCGCTGGTGCTCGGGCTTTATGATGCCGAGAACCTGACGCACGCCGGACAAGTGGGCACCGGATTCAACGAGAAAACGCTTAAAGAAATTTACGCCAAAATCGAACCGCTCATCACCAAGAAAAGCCCTTTTACCGGAACCGTGAAAGCGTTGCGCGATGTCACCTGGCTGCAGCCGGAGCTGGTGGCGGAGATCAAGTACCTGGAAATGACGCCCGACGGTCTGCTGCGCGCGCCGGTGTTTGTAGCGTTGCGTCCCGACAAAGATCCCAGAGAATGCGTGCGCGAAACGGCGCCGGCCGAGGAACCGCGCCGAGGCCCGCTGGTGCCGAACGATTCGCCCGCGGAAGTTACGCTCGACATTGAGGGACATCGGCTGAAGCTCACCAATCTCAACAAGGTTTTTTATCCCGGCGAAGGCATCACCAAGCGCGACGTCATCAACTACTACGATGCGGTTGCGCCGCTGATTCTTCCGCATCTGCGCGACCGCCCGCTGTCGCTGAAGCGTTATCCCAACGGCATTGATGAGCCGTTCTTTTTTCAAAAGGACGCCGAAGGCAAGGTGCCCGATTGGGTGCGCCTGGAGCCGATCTTTTCCGAGCATAACCAGGACAAGATTCACTACATCATCTGTAATGACCGCGCGACCCTGATTTACCTTGCGAACCTGGCCTCCATCGATCAGAATCCCTGGATGAGCCGCATCGGATCGCTCGATCATCCGGATTTCGCGCTGATCGATCTGGATCCAACCGAGGGCTGTCCGTACAGCCAGATTGTGGAAGCGGCGCAACTGGTAAAGAAAACGCTCGACGCGATCGGCCTGGCGGGCTATCCGAAAACAACCGGCGGCGACGGCATGCATATCTACATACCGCTCGAACCCGTCTATACCTACGAGCAGGTGCGCTCCTTCGCGGAGCTGCTTTCCATTCTGGTGATCAACCAGAAGCCCGATCTGTTCACTACGCCGCGGGCGGTTTCGCGGCGCAAGAAAGCCAAGGTGTATTTCGACTACCTCCAGATTTCCAGTTCCAAAACAATCGCCGCTCCTTATGTTCTGCGAGCGCATCCCGGCGCTCCGGTCTCCACGCCGCTCGACTGGTCGGAAGTGAAAGCCGGCCTGGATCCCGCGCAGTTCAACATCCATAACGCGATGGATCGCTTCGAACGCACTGGCGATCTGTTCGAGCCCGTGCTCAAGAAGCCGCAGAGGCTTGAGCCGGCTTTGGAGAAGGTGGCCGCGAATAGTGCTTCACTAGCGCAACCCCGGCAAAAATAATCAGCATCGCGGTCATTTCCCGAGGTCCCAAATGCTCGCGGAAAAAGAGCCAGCCGAGAAACACCGCGATGATCGGGTTGACGTAGTTGTAGATGCTAATCACCGATACCGGCAGGCGGTCCAGAACAAAACTGTAGGCGCTGTAGCCGACAATGGAGCCGAACATCACCAGATAAGCCACAGCTCCGATGCTGCGCGCGCTCCACGCAGAGGGATGCGGTTTCGCAAACAACGCCGGCACAACGAATGCGAGCCCGGTGGCCAATTGCTGCACCGCGCCGCTGACTATCGGATGCGCTTTGGTCTGATGGCGGCGCTGCAGGATGGAACCGAGCGCCCAACCGGCGCAGCCCATTTGTATCAGCAGGAATCCGCGCAGCAACGGACCGCCGAAACCTTCGTGCAGCGCTTCCGGACCCACTAACAAAAGGGCGCCAGCCAGACCGACCAGCATGGCGACAACGGTGGGGCCATGCAATCGCTCGCCACCCGGAATGAGCGCTTCGACGGCGATCATCCAGAAAGGCGACACGGTGATGAAGACGGCCGCCAAGCCGCTGGGCACCCACTGCTCAGCGAAAACCAAACTGCCCGTGCCGGTACCGATAATGATGACGCCGAACAGCGCGGTGTACCAAAGTTCGCGCCCTCTAGGGATGTGCGCTTTGGAAAAACAGGCGACCAGAAGGAGGATGCCGCCCGAGATGGTGTAACGCAGACCCAGCAACACCTGCGGCGCCATGGATTCGAGCGCGATGCGGATGCCCAGGTACGTGGTGCCCCAAAAGAAACAGACCGCGGCTAGCGCCAGGTACGCCTGAAAATGAGGATGGCGCGACAAAATTCAGGGTAACATTGAGTGTTGATACTCACCGTCACGATCAACCCTTCGGTGGATCGCAATATTGAAGTAGACAGGCTGGTTTTCGAAGATCGCGCCTACATTCTCTCGCGCAGTGATTCGGCCGGCGGGCGTGGAATGAATGCTTCGCGCGTGCTCGATTCGTTCGGAGCGAAGACGCTGGCGATTGTCACCTCGGGCGGCGTGAACGGGCAGCGCCTGGAAAAGCTGGCGGCGAAGTCCGGATTCCCGGTGAAAGTGGTTCCGATTCATAACGAGATTCGCGTGAATCTCACCATCACCGACAAGCAAGGGCTGGCCATCCGGCTGAATGAGCGCGGCCCGAAGATCACGCTGGAAGAATTGACGCGCTTGGAGAAAGCGGTAGCGAACCACATGGAATCGGCTACCTGGCTGATGCTGTGCGGGAGCATTCCACCGGGCGTGTCCACAGATTTCTATACCAAGCTGATTGGCATGGCGCGCGAGCGAAAGGTGAAGACGCTGCTGGACACTGACGGCGACGCGCTGCTGCACGGCATCGAAGCCGGACCAACCGTAGTGAGCCCGAACCAACCCGAAGCGGAACGGCTGCTGAATCGGGCGCTGATCACGCGGGCGCAATTTCTGGAGGCGGCCACGCGC
The DNA here is from genome assembly GCA_963776805.1 of Bryobacterales bacterium. Taxonomy (GTDB): domain Bacteria; phylum Acidobacteriota; class Terriglobia; order Bryobacterales; family Bryobacteraceae; genus Palsa-89. The sequence goes on along the minus strand of CAVZOD010000021.1, from coordinate 169,580 downwards.
ATCAAAGCCATGGGCGCGGAAGCGGTGCTGCTGTCGCTGGGCGGACGCGGCGTGGTGGCGGTGAACGACAATCAATTGCTGGAAGTGATTCCTCCGCGGACCGATGCCGCGTCGCCACTGGGGGCGGGCGATGCGCTGGCCGCCGCGTACGTGTGGGCTGCGACGAAGAAGAAGGATTTCGCCGAGTGCGCGCGCTGGGCGGTGGCGGCTGGAACGGCTTCGGCGATGCAACCGGGGCTGGTGTTCGCCAATTTGGAGCAGACCAAGGAAGTTTATAAATCAGTAGAGGTGCGCAGAATTTAGGGCTGCCCGGCATCGGGTTTGCGGCCGGAGCGCTTGGGGCTGTTGATCAGCACCACGAAGAGCAGCAGCAGGCAGAGCAGCGTGGCCACACATCCGATGACCAGGTAATCGGTGGATTTGTGCGGGCCCGGCATCACTGCCAGCAGGACGCCGACGGTTGCGGCGAAGATGATCACCATACCGAGGGCGAGCGCAATGGTTCGGTTCATTAATCGTATTTCTCGAAAATGATTTGTTTGCGATCGAATCCCAACCCTTTGAGAATAGCGCGTACGTCGTCGACCATTGCCTTCAGGCCGCAGATATAGACATCCAGATCGCGGCGGTCGCCGATGGCTTCGAGCAAATGGTTTTGCACGTGTCCGGTGCGGCCGGTCCAGGAAGATTCGGCGCGGCTGAGCGCCGGCCAAAAACGGAAATTGGGATACTGACAGGCCAGCGCTTCGAAATCGTCGCGATAGTAGATGGTGTGCTGATGGCGTACGCCGAAGATCAGCGTCAATCGCTTAGCATGAGGGCCCGAGAGATAATCGGGAGCCATGGCGCGGAAGGGTGCAATGCCGGTGCCGGTAGCGATGAAGGCGGCTTCTTTGGCCGGATCGCGCACGGTGAAGAATCCGAGCGGCGCGGACGTCGCGATGGAATCGCCCGGCTGCATGGCGAATAAGTGGGGCGTGAAAACGCCTTCGTGGACCAGGTTCAAGCAAAGCTCGAAACGATTGCCATCGGGCAGGGAAACGATGGAATACGGCCGCGTGATTTTTTTGCCGTGGACCGTTTCGCTAAACGAAACAAATTGCCCGGGCTTGAAATGGAGTTGTTCCACCTCGGGGACTTCGAAGACGAAGTGCCGGACTTCAGGCGCGATGTCGTGAAACTCCAGGAGGGTGGCGATCATGCCAGCGCCTCACTGGCGCGATCGAGCAGCGCTTGCACCAGCGCGGGATGGCCATCGAGCGGCGAAGTGATACGCATTTCGATATCGCCATTGGCGCGCGAGGCAGCGGCGGCGAGACGCGGCAGGTCGCGCTGCATGTGCGTTCCGAGCGTCAGGAAATAGGGGATGACGACGATGCGCCGGGCGCCGCGCGCGATGAGCAACGCGGTGGCGCCGCTGAGATCGGGCTGGCCCAATTCCAGGAAAGCGGCTTCGACGACGTGCTGGCCGGAGGCAGCCATTTGGACGACGACATCGCGCACGGCTTGATTGGCGCTTTCGATGCGCGAGCCGTGGGCGAAGACGATGAACCCGGTCATACCTGGATTAACGGCGACGCGGGCGCGGCGCTTCGCTCGGTTTGCGGGAAGTAGGTGTGCAGATAATCGATAAACGCGCGGCCGCGCGGGCGCCCGTTATTTTCGTGCAGCTCCACGCGCTCCAGGAACACGAGAGTGCCCAGAATTTCGACATCGCGCAGAGGCATGGCGTTCCTCCCGGCGAGCTCTTTGCGCAGAACTTCGACGGCTTGCTGCACGTGATCGTGAATGCGGGCGGCGAGCAGGTTGGTGGGCCGGGTTTCGTAATAGAGACCGCTTTGCAGCGTGCGAAAGGTGCGGATGAGGGATTGCAGCGCGTCGCGAACGTCGGAATCCACTGCGCCGGGGGTAGCGAGCGAGGCTTCCAGCAGGCGCGAACCCAAGAACACCAACAGCCCTTCATGTTCGTTCAGGAATTGTTCGGTCACCTGGACGTCGCGGTTGGGCAAATCATCGGGATTCAATTCATGGGGCTTTTCGTGGCGGCGCGCTTCCATCAGATACGGGCAATCGAACGGGCAATTGATGGAGACTTCGCGCTCGTTGCCGCAGCAGATGGAGCAGATTTCACCGTGGATGCCGGGGCAATGGCGGCGCGGTTTGCGCGTGTCGCAGATGGGGCATTTCATGAGGGGAGAGCTCGGTAATTCCATCGTAGCATCGGCGTCCAGATTTGAGAGATGCCGATTTTTGGCTTGGAACTCATTGATGGCGAGGGGGAAGACGCATCAGGGTATTTTTTGTGTTTGGCGACGATAAATTCCTTTTAATGTTAGGGCGCTGGAGAGGCGTGGCCGGGGCGGGACTGCCGATGACATTCGGGACACGCATTTGGTTTCAAGGTAGATCGTGGCTCGGGAAGATAAGCCGCGCGATTGGCTCAAGTTGCTGAGCGAGTGGGTGCAACGGACTTGCGTCGATTGTTACTGGCCGTATTCAAGGCGCGTGATTTCAAGAATTGCGGAACGTAGAGACGGCACACAATGCTGAGGGATAGCGGTGTTGGGCCGGGGCCCACTCGAAAAGGGTCTGGGCTGATGTCACGATCTGGCTGTCGATTCTTGGTGCATGGCGGAAATCCGTTTCTTCATCCACGGGAGTGCCGCTGAGATTGATGATCCATGTTTCGATGTTTCGTCGTGGAATGAGGTGTACGATTTTCTCTTGCGCGGTTCGCGGGTCCAATCCAGCTTGCGCTAGTCCGTCTTGTAGCTGGTGAATACGTCGGTTCGCATCGCCACGGTCTGCGTCGATTACTACCACGAGGGCGGTTTCGGCTCGTGAAGATCGCCAGCGATATGCCGCGACAGCGTTAGCGTAGCGATCCCGGACCCACTGCTCGCCACAGCCCCGTCCGCTGGGAAGATCCTGGTTCCGAATAACGGGCGCCTGAAATCCAACCAATTTCAAATACGAGCGAACGAATCGTTGATGCCTTTCGTCCTCGGCCAGAACGATGACTTGCGAAACTCTAGCCACGCTCCCATCCGCGAGCTAGCAACTCTGCCGGGGGGAGGCTGCTGTTCGGGTCGCCGTGAAATGGCTCGACGCGGACCGAACCGACGCCGTCGCGGACAAACTGGGCTCCGTGGCTCGGTGCCCATTGGTTAATTAACTCGGGATGATGGGAGAACAACAGTACTTGGCCTTTACGCTCCTCCACGACCTCGGTCACTTTCATCAGCCAAGGCTGAATCTCGGCCAACGATATGAAGTTCTCTGGCTCGTCGATTATAACCGTGTGGCCCTTCGCGACGACAAAATGGAGAACGAGATAGAGACAGATGAGGCAACGTTGGCCGTCGGACAACTGCCTGAAACGGAAGCTGATGTTCGCATCGTTTGCCTGATTGAATTCGGCGAACAGAAGACGGTATTCGCCTGCGGGTACGAGTCGGAGCAAGGCAAAACCGTCGAGTGCTTCTCGCAGGGATTCGAGCAGATCCGAATTCTCTTTTGGATCATTTTGAACAAGGTGACGGTACCAAGAGGCGACATCGGCAAGGTCGACGGACGGATAAAGGCTCTCGCCTTCTGCTCGTGAGCCCATCGCGAACGGATTCGGCCTGAATATATACATATCGGTCAGCCACCGCTTGAAGGGGTGAATGGCACCGGTGTTGCGAGCACCGATCGTCAGTAGGGCAGAGCGGCTGGTATCGAGCGGATATGAGTTTTCAGATTCCCCTCGATCATTAAAGAGTTGGACATTACCTTCCTCGAACTCAATCAAGGGCGTCCCATTTTGTCGAAGACGTTCAAACGCGATTTGAGGCCTCCGTACGGGCGAGTCGACTATTAGTTCATACTCGTATGTCCGGTCGTTGAGGATCGCTTCCACCGTAAAAATCTGAGCGCGTCGCTTCAGCCACCGAGTTCTCTGACTCTGCGCGAAAAGGCCTGTGGTTGCCTCGCCATCGATTACTAGTCGCCGCAAGAGGGAAAGGGCATCCATCAGACTGGACTTGCCCGAGCCGTTGCGTCCAAGGATAAGGTTGCGGCGCGCGGGCTTGTACTCAAAGCCAACGAAACATCGGAAATTGTCGATGTAGAGCCGGGTTAGCATCTGACTCAATTCTACACACTGCCCGCGACGCCGAAGGTTTGCTGGTAGCAGCGCAGGAAATAACCGTCGGTCATGCCGGCAATGTAGTCGCAGACCACGCGGTGGATGGGCGAACTGGCGAGCGATTCGACGTAATTGGCGGGGAGTTTGTCGGGCTGCGCCACCCAGAACTCGAACAACTCGGCGATTTGGGTGGCGGAGCGGCGGCGCTCGCCCGCCATCGGCTCGGAATAATAGAGCGTGTGATGCAGAAATTGTTTCAGCGCGCGATTCGCGGTGTGGGCGGGCACAGTGAACGCAGCCAGACGCCGGGGATGGGCACGAACTTCATCCACGTTACCAACTGAAGCCGCATTGGCCGCTTCAACGGTCCCTTCCATCAAGCCTGAAACCAGCCAATCGAGCAGCCCGCGCAGCACTTCCTGAAATTGCTCGCGTTCGGTGGCGCCAGGAAATTGCGATTCCACTTCCTCCCAGCGGCGGCCGAATTCGGGGACGCATTGGCTCAGATCTTCGATTTTGAAGAGGCGCGCGGAGTAGCCGTCGTCCAGGTCGGCCGTATTATAGGCGATTTCATCGGTCAGATCGATCAATTGGGCTTCGAGCGGCGGGCGGAATCCGGGGAGATATTCGTCGAGCAGCGGATTTTCACCTTTTTCGAAATCGCGCGAATGTTTGACGATGCCCTCGCGCACTTCGAAGGTCAGGTTCAGGCCGGGAAAGCGCGCGTAGCGCCGCTCGAAGGATTCGACGATGCGCAGGGCGTGAAGATTATGATCGAAGCGGTCGCCGAAGCGGCGCATCTGGCGATCCAGCTCATCTTCGCCGGCATGGGCGAAGGGAGGATGGCCGATGTCGTGGCCGAGCGAGAGAGCTTCGGTGAGCTCCTCATTGAGATCGAGGGCGGCGGCCACGGTGCGGGCGATCTGCGAGACCTCGATGGTGTGGGTGAGCCGGTTGCGAAAATGGTCGGAAATGCCGGGCGGAAATACCTGGGTTTTGTTTTCCAGGCGCCGGAAAGCACGGGAATGGATGAGGCGGTCGCGATCGCGCTGGAACTCGCCGCGGTAAGGATGCGCCAGCTCGGGATAGCGGCGGCCACGGGTTTGCTCAGCGGGAAAACGCAGGCGGCTCAAACTATTCACTGCTGGCCTGCTGACTGCCGGCCGGTTCACTTGCAGGTCAGCGAGCTGTCCAACGTGATGGCGGCTTTGCTCACGGCGCTGCGAGTGCTGGTGCGGAGGGGTTCCACCAACTTCTTGGCGCGGGCGCAATCGCTGGTCTGGAGGAGACTCGCGAGCGCCAGGGTAGCGGCGTCTTTCGAGACCATCACGGTAGGATGGTCGATCACGGACTGGATGAGCTGCACGCCTTCGTTCAATTTGCCTTGCGCAGCGTAGATTTGCGCCAGCGCGAGTTTGGCCTCCGAGGCGTAGGGGCCGCTGCCGGAATCGATGGCGGCGCTAAAGTGCTTGGCGGCGTCCGGCAAATTGCCTTGGTCGGAGGCGTTGGTGCCGAGGAAGAACTCGGCGATATCGCCCTCCTGGGTTCCCGGGTATTTGGCCGCCAGATCGGTCCAAGCTTTTGTCACGGCTGTATAACGAGCGGCTGCGGTGGGGAACGACACCACGTATTCGGATTGCGAAGGACCCACCGAGCTGTTTTGAATCCGCATGGCGGATTGCAGAGCTTCCTGCCGGGCGTTGTGCTGGTAGGTGCGGTAATAGAAAATACCGATGACGATCAGCACCACGGCAACAGCGGGCGCGGCCCATAGGATCATCTGCTGGCGGTGGTGAGATACGAACTCGACGCTGTGCTGGACTTCCAGAGCGAACTTGTCGCTCTTCAGTTCCTTGCGGGTAAGCTTGTCCACGGAGACCTCATAAGTGCGGGAGAACTTCAGTTTAACATACGGCTAAGCAGGGCGGGCGCGACGGCGGATGGCAAACGGGGCGGGCCGCTAGGGTATGGCCGGGCGTTCGGGAAGCGGCGTGAGATCGTGGATATTTTCGGTGGTTCTGGGAGCCCAGCCTTGGTGCGCCGTGTCTTTGGCCGCATCCTGCTCGATTTCAGACGCGGACAGAGGGGTATTGGTGGATTGTAGTCGCTGACCCTGCGCAACTCGTCGTGAGCATGGGCTACATCCGAAACTTCGTCAATGGTTGTGACAGCGACGTCTTCGTGTTCCGACATAAAATGCACCCCACTATTAGAGACTCTGGTGAAGGGTTAAGTTTCCACCCGGCGGAAGGCGAGGACAGCGTTGAGCCCGCCGAAGGCGAATGAATTGGAAAGCGCGAACTCGGCGCCGGACGGACGGGCGGTATTGGGAATCACGTCGAGATCGCACGCCGGATCGGATTCGGTGAAGTTGGCGGTGGGGGGCAAAATGCCATGCCGCAAAGCGAGGAGGGTGGCGGCGGCTTCGATGGCGCCGGCTGCGCCGAGGGTATGGCCATGCATGGATTTGGTGGAGCTGACAGCGAGACGATCCGCATGCGCGAGGAAAACTTTACGGATGGCGGCGGTTTCGGTAGCATCGTTCGCCAGCGTGGCCGTGCCGTGGGCGTTGATGTAGCCGATCTGGCTTGGCTCAATACCCGCATCGGAAAGAGCGGCGCGCATGGCACGCGCGGCGCCGTCGGGCGATGGCTGCGTGATATGAAATGCGTCCGACGACATGCCAAAGCCGATCATTTCGCCGATAACCGGCGCGCCGCGATCGCGGGCGGCATCGAGCGGCTCCAGCACCAGCATGGCGGCGCCTTCGCCCAGGATCAGGCCGCGCCGGTCTTTGGAAAACGGACGGCAGGTGTCGGGCGAAACTACGCGCATGGCTTCCCACGCTTTGAGAAACCCGAGGCTGAAGACTGCCTCGCTGCCGCCGGTGATGGCCATGGCCGCGGCGCCGCTCCGCACCATCCAAAAAGCCTGTCCGATGGCGTGATTGGAAGAGGAGCACGCGGTGGAGATGGTGTAGGTGGGCCCCACCACGCCGGTTTCGAGCGAGATGCGGCTGGCGGCGGCGTTTTCCATGGTGCGCGGAATGGTGAACGGGTTCACGCGCGGGATGTTGTTGCGATAGAGATTGACGAAGCCCTCGTCCTCGGTGGTCTGGCCGCCCACGCAGGAGCCGGTGATGATGGCGGTGGATTCGCGCAGATCCGGGGTCCATTGGATGCCCGCCGCGGCGATGGCTTCGCGCGCCGCGATTACTCCGAATTGGGCAAAACGATCGAGCAGGCCGAGTTCTTTTTCGTCGAAATATTGAGCGGGCGAGTAGTTTCGAACTTCGGCGCCGTTCGAGAAACGGAGCAGCGCGGGATCGACGGCTTGGAGCATTGCGATGCCCGGGCGCCCTTGCTGCAGCGACTGCCAGAATTCGCCGCTGTTGTGGCCGATGGCGGAGATGACTCCCAGGCCAGTGACAGCCACCCGGCGCGGCATCGTTAAGCGCTGACCGCCGCCTGATTCCCCTGCGCACCGTCCAAGAGTTTGGCGATGCCGTCGATCACGTCCCGAACCGAGCGCAGATTTTGAGCGGCCTCATCGGGGATATTGATATTGAATTCACTCTCCACAGCGAAGAGAATATTGATGCCATCCAGCGAATCGATGCCGAGTTCCTGGAAAGTGCTGTCGGCGGTGATGTTCTCTTGGGGAACATGCTGGGTTGCGGCAATGACGGCTCTGACCCGCGCCGTCAGTTCTTCGTAGGACATAGGATATCCGTCACCCTCTCGAAATGAAAACCTTGTTCGGTCAATTTGGGCAGAAGCTCGCGAACGGCTTGGATGGTAACACCAATATCGGGACGGTGCTGAAGAACTCGGCCATCGTGCAAGCAGAGAATCGCGCCGCGGGCCGCGCCATGAAGCAAGCGGGAGACGACAGCGGGGGTCTGCCGCTTCCAGTCTAGCGCAATGGTGCTCCACATCACACCGGTGAGAGCCAGGCGCTGCTGAGCGGCGCGGAGTCCGAACCAGCGCGCACCGTAAGGAGCCCGGAAATAGCGCGGGCGGACACCAGTGATTTTTTCGATAATTTCCTGCGCGGCGGCGAGTTCGCGATAAATATGGCCGGCGGACTTAAGCGCGAGCAGGGGATGGGTGTCGGTGTGGTTGCCGATTTCGTGTCCGGCGCCGGCCACTTCGCGCGCCACTGCGGGAAGCCGGCGGACATTGGCGCCGCAATGAAAGAAAGTGGCTGGAGCGCCATGGCGGGCCAGGACTTCGAGCAGCTGGCTGGTGGATTCGCTGGGTCCGTCGTCAAAGGTGAGGGCGATGGCGGGCCGGGTATTGGTTCCCCGGCAAATCGAAGGGGCAAGCCAGGAACAAGAAGGGACGCGCACGGCGTAAGCCAGCGCTCCGGCGGAGACCACCGCTGCGCCGACCGCTGCGCCGGGCGTGGTTTTGAGGATGCGCTGGAGATCGGTCATGGACAACAGTGGGAGGCGGCTCAGAAGGTAAGGGTAGCAGGATAGCGAAAAAAAAACCGGACGCTGGAGTAGCGTCCGGATCGAGGAGCACCCACGGGCAGATTTGAGGCCGCACCGTGGAAGTGGAGAATGTTTTGATCAGGCCAGCAGGCCGCCATGCCCCAGGCAGGCCACTTCCCAGCCGGAAACTCGGTAGCGGGCCAGCATAGGCGGCAGCATCAGGTCCACGACGTTGGGTTTCGCGGAGCGGAAGCAGCCGGGGGCGGAGACTATGGGCACATCGTCTTTGTAGCCCAGCAAAAAGAGATTCCCCGGCTCGACGGGGGCCAGGAAACGCTCGATATGACATCCGGCTCGAATCATCGCACGGCCGACCACATCGTCCGGACCCGCGGGGGCGGTGGTGGACGCGATCAGCACACTGGTTGGTTTCGCGCGCAGCAGATGCTGGAGCGAACGGGCCACGGCGCTTTCCTCCTCGACCGACGAGAGGACAAAACTGGCGCTGGTTCCGATACGATCCAGACGTTGGCGCATTATATTCTCGAACAACTGCCGGGCCCGCTCGCCGTTGACCGGGTCGGTGTAAAGAATGGCCACACCCGGCGTACGAATAGGCCGGGCCTGCAAAATGGGCCCTCTTTCTTTAACGATGGAAATCATAGCGTCGAGTTCCGGCTTGGCAACCGCAAACGGAGTGCTCTTGACAGTAGCCACCCGCTGACCAGCCCGCGCATAAGAAAAGTTGAGAGACGTGGCGATGGCCATGCTGGCCGTGCAGTTAATCTGCTTCAATAATTCATCATCCACCAAGACGCATGACGGCTCGGTGGTGAACAAGTTCGCCCTCCCTCCAGCGGCAAGACGGATTTCGAGCGCTCCACAGCCGATTTCGCTCGCGACCTGCATAACAGCGTCATCCTCGCCTACTTCGCCTTCTTCCAGTTCGGTGACCCAGACCTCATTCATACCTTCTGTCTGGAGCATTCGAGCATCTTCTTCGCTGATCACGTGGCCTTTCGCCAGCAATTTCTTGCCGCCGGCCCGAAATATCGTACAGCAAAGTATCCGTCCGGTTGATGCCTTAACGTCGATGGTCTGTGCCTTCATAGACCGATGATCCCTCCCGGAGTCGTATCTAAGTATGTTTACAAATTATACACAGCCGTAGTGAGAAAGCGAGGGAAAAATCTCAGTGCGCCGCGATAATGTGAAAAGAAACGCGAAAGTAACGGGGAGAATCAAAGATTCTTAGGATGGGGAAGCTGGACTAGTTCGTGGCTGGAACTCAGGGATAAAGCGGGAGCCGTATCAGACCTAAGGGCTTTCAATACAGCGATTTCATCGCAGCACTGGAACTTGGGACATGACAAGCAATCCTTCCATACTTTGAGGGGCAACAGGCCGCGATCCGCCTTTTCGAAGCCGAGCTTCTGAAAAAATTTGTCAACATATGTGAAGGCGAATATAGTATGCAGATCGTTGTTAATGGCTTCTTTCTCGAGCGTCTTTGTCAGGAGAACTCCTACACCTTGTCCCTTCGCCTCAGGGGACACCGCTAAAGACCTTATTTCCCCTGATGTCGGGGTGTAAAAGTGCAGGGCACCGCATCCGAGCAGACGAGAACCGGCATAGACAACGGTGAAATCGCGAATGTTTTCCGATATTTCAAACTCGGTCCGGGGCAGCATGATGCCTTCGGCCGCGTAGGAATTGATCAAGTGAAGAACGGCAGGGATGTCGCGCATGGTGGCTTTGCGCACGATAAGATCGCCGCTCATTAGTTCTATATCTTCTAGTACCGGTGAATTACGCATTGCGATATAAGCTGGCTGGAGCAATCAGCCGGGTGCCGATAGGATCGCCCGCCAGCAGTTTTCCTATGATTCCGGGAGTGGCGCCGGGAGCGATGATCACCTCGGCAGTGCCTGTTAGCAGGGCATCGACGGCGGATTCCAGCTTGGCGCGCATGCCGCCCGTAGCGATGCCGTCGTTAATGAGTTGTCTGCATTGTTCTGGATTTAACGTTGAATATGTGACATTGTTCTCTCCCCGGACGCCATCGACGTCGGTAAGGAACAGAAGTTTGTCGGCGCGGAGAGCGCCAGAAATGGAGACCGCCATCTGGTCCGCATTGACATTGAAGAACTGGCCCTGGCGATTGCCGGCCAAACAGGCAATCACCGGCAGGTATTCGGCGTCGAGCAAGGCGTTCAGAAGGCGGGCGTCCGAGCGCACTGGCTTGCCCACCCAGCCGAGCTCTTCGCTCATCTGACGCGCTTCGGTGAGCAAGGCGTCCATGCCGCAGAGCCCCACTGCCGGCGCGCCGCACGCAATGAAGGCTGCTACCAATTCCTGATTTACTGAACCAGCCAGGACTTTGACGACTGCGTCCAGCACTTCAGGCGTAGTAACGCGCAGACCGTTCACGAAGCGGCTCTCGATGCCGAGGCCGGCGAGGTATCGCGTCATCTGCTTGCCGCCACCGTGAACAACCACGCACTGCAGACCTTGCTGCATGGCCGAGGAGATTTCGGATGCCAAGCGATGGCGCGATTCCGCTGCATCGAGCAGAGTGCCGCCGAGCTTGATTAATACTTTCGCGGCGTCGCTCACAACAGGCCCGCCGTTTCCTCGCAGCCGAGCATCAGGTTCATATTTTGGATGGCTTGGCCGGCGGCTCCTTTCACCAGGTTGTCGATGGCACTCACGATTACGGCGCGGCCGGTGGGCGGATCGAACTTGAATCCGATATCGCAGAAATTGGTGCGATTCACCGCAGCGAGATCGGGCAAGCTGCCGGGCTGGTAAAGGCGCACGAATTTCTCGGTTTGATATCGGCGCATGTAGATGTCGAGGAGTTCTTCGGCAGACTTGATATTGCGCGTGCGCACGTAGATGGTTTCGAGAATGCCGCGGTCGATGGGGAGCAAATGCGCGCTGAAACTCAACTCCGGTTCGGCGAGGCCGGAGATCATCAGGACCTCCGCAACGTGCCGGTGATCGAGCACGGAGTAGGCGGAGAAGTTGTCGGCGACTTCGCAAAAGCTGGTCTTGAGCGTGGGCTTGCGGCCGGCGCCGCTCACGCCGGACTTCGCATCGCAGATGATTCCGGCGGATAGGTCGGCGACTTCGCTTGCGACCAGGGGTTGGATGGCGAGATTCGCGGCGGTGGGGTAGCAGCCCGGGTTTGCGATCAGGCGAGCGGTGCGAATGCGCTGGCGGCAAAACTCCGGAAGACCGTAGACGGCCTCGGCGAGCAGTTGGGGCGCGGTGTGTTCTTGCTTATACCAGCGCGAATAAGTCGCAGCGTCGGGGAGGCGGAAGGCGCCGCTGAGATCGATGACCTTGGCGCCGGCGTGGAGCATGGCGGGCGCGAGTTCCATGGAGACTTCGGGCGGAGTGGCGAGGAAGACAACGGCCAGGTCTTCGGCACGAACGGAATCGGGGGTAGAGGGGGCGCGGCGAGGCTGGGGATAGTTGATGGGGGCGGGGCGGTCCCCCTGATCCTGGCGATGTTCGAGGAGGACTGGCTCGGCTTGGGGATGGGAGCCGAGGATACGGAGGAGTTCGGCGCCGCTGTAGCCGTGAAAGCCGACGATGCCGACCTTATATTTATTCATCCTCGTGAATAATTATACCACGGGATGGTAGTGGGGTCAGGTTGTGTTGGTTGATTAGGCAGCGCGCTCCCAACTGAGATTCGGCGGCTCAAGGCGGGAATGGTGTACCTGGCTTACGTTCGAGCCCCATGATTCGGCTCATGTGCTCTCGAAACAGTTTCTTGGCTCCCCTGCTGATCTTGTTCGGTTCCATGCGCTGTTCTCCTCGATAAAAACGCGTCTCGCAGTGACCGTAATTATCTATTTCTGGTGCATGGACGGTTCGGATGGTGTATTCTACCCGGTCTCCGCCACCGGCGTTCGGAGACGCCACAGTTGGCATCACTTCCCGGTAGAAGAACTTGAAAACGGCGAATTGTCCAAAATTCGCTCTTGGGTATAGCACATAATATGATTTACTGAAGCCACCGCGATTAGAGGAGAAGTCGGGACATTGAACATTGGCCGGATCTACTGTGTCATCAGACTGTATGACGCTAGGATGCACGCGGTGGTAGCCACACTCATCATAATCGAAGTCCTGCACTGGATCGCGTCCAGCGGCGTACATATCATCGGGGCGGTCAGGCATTTAAGGCAGACTTAATTCGTAACAAGGCCTCCCCAAGACCAACGGGCGTCGCCTTGGTTTCCCATGTGGTCGCTCGGTTTATTCGATCTGAAGTAAGGGCCCAGATCTCACCGGAGTTAAAACATTCGATATCGGCGTACATCCCATCAACCTTGAAACACAGAGCAATGCCACCATCTGCGGATGCTGTTACCGTCGAAGGTACCATATCGAAGAGTTCCGCCAGTTCAAGAGCGAGCCGTGCGTTTTGATAGGCCCGTTGATTTGGTTTTTCATCAACCGCTTGGAGCGCTGTGATATCTAAAAGTTTTTGGTCCGCCCAAGACAAACTGAATCCCCCGGCGCGGGACGCATGCCAAGTAAGCCAGGGATTCCGAATCATGGTGCCAGAGCTTTTTGTGCTATAGACCTTCGCGAGCGTTTTTCGCGCGGCCGGTGTATTCCAGAGGGGCACAATACCAGAACGTGGGAAGTAGGTCGTGCTCACTTTTTCTTTCCCTCCTTTTGGTTGATTTCGTCTATCGCTTTGATCTTGTCATCAAGCCACTGACGGAAATTTCTGGCTACCTCTACGTTCATAGTTACTGAGATCTCGACATCTCGAATAACAGAGTCCCGCCCTACGCGTTTTTCCTCAAGCTCATCGCCAATCTTTCCATTGCTGATCGGAACAGTAATTTGTTGAGGGATCGCTGGGCGCTCACTATAAAATGCCATGGCGATATCGAGGTGCCCATTGAGTCCGCCCCATACGCCGTCTGCGTGGATCGTACGAAAGTAGTTGCTCTTGATGAAGTCGAATTTGACCTGAGTTTGGGCGGTGTCGTTTGGAGAGGCAGGGCTGCTCATTTTTCGAGCTGTCTCATGGTTGCTGAAGGTATAGACGAAGAGTGAAGCAAGGAAAAACTGAAGGAAGCAGTGAATCTTGAAAGATTCACTGAATGCAGCATAACTCAGGTGTGGAAAAAACGCAAGTCACTGTTTTCGTTCAGAAAAAAGTACTTGACATCAGCCGAAGATTAGGCGAAAGAATGAGCATTCCTGTGGAAAACTCATACTACCTTCGATAGGAGATTCTCTATGGTCCAAACGTGATCCGTTATCCCCGCCAACATCGCCGGAGTCGCGCCCTTGAACGTGATGTGCTTCCGGAAAAAGTTGTACCACGCGAAATGTAGCTCTAGGGCCGCGCGAAGATTGTCCCATTTCTTGGAGAACCCGTTGGTCAGTTGGGTGAGCCGGCGAGCCCCCGCATGCACATCCGGATCGTCAAATTCTGCCGCTCTGTAACGGGTCGCGATTTTCCCCTGCGTAGCGAGCCGATTTTCCGAGATTAGTTCCCGCCGTCCCGGAAGGGAGCGAGAGGTGCCCGCGGAGCGGAGCGTGCGAACGCCAGCGGGATGGCACGATCCCGCAGCAATCCCATGCCGCCGAAGCGGTCTCTGCATAATAGATCGAAGTGAGCGGGAGGAACTCCGCCTTGGCTACACCACCAAAAGAGTTCCCCCGCCGCGGAATGAACTTTGGGAGTTCGTACCTCCCAGAGGCCAGATCCTATGCAGATCCTACACCCATTTGCCGGCTCGGTCCAACAATACAACGAGCAGCTATCCAACCCCGATGCTCATCGTCCCAGCCACTGTCCGCAGTGCCAGACCAAGCGTCCACTCAGCGCGCATGGCTTCTACACGCGCACGCTCATCGACACAGCCTTCGACGGCGTGATTCGCGTGCGCCGCTACTTGTGCCACGCCTGCCGGCGCACTGTCTCTCTACTGCCGGAGTTCATCTTGCCCTACCTGCGGTCGAGCCTGATGGTGATGGCGCTGTTCCTCCTCGCCGGTCTGCTCGGCGGACAAACGCTGCCAGCCGCAGCGAAAACCGCGCCGCCTCCCATGCCCTACCAGCGCGGCCAGTTCTGGGTTCGCCGCTTCCGCGCGCAGGCCCAAGCGCTGTGCGCCGCGCTGGCCGCGCTGACTCAACCCGCTCCCGCGCCCGACTTCGTCCACCGCGCCCTGACCATGCTCGAATCCATCGGCTGGATCGCCGCTCATCGCTTCCTGTTTGCCGGCGTGCGCTGCCATCTGCTGGGCTGGCCGCGCGGTCTGGCTCCCGACGGCCGCCGCGCCGCATTCTCCTCCGTCGCAGCGCCCGTCTGAGCCTCCCCACACACCATTTGCATGGAACCGCGAAGCCTTCCACCGTAAGATGCCGTCCAGGAGAAACACTCGATGGACGACAAGGCCGAAAAAGTCGCGCTATTTCGTTACGGGCTGATTGCGCCTCTGGTGCTGGAGACGCTGCCCCGCGGCGAACTCACTCGGCGCGCGCAGCAGATCGCCGCCCGCCTCTACGACATTCCTCATTCCACCCGCCGCCAGGTCTCGGTGGACACGCTGCTGGATTGGTCGCTGCGCTATCGCCGCAACGGTCTGGCCGCGTTGTCTCCCCAACCGCGACAGGATCGCGGACAAGCCCGTGCCGTCGCGCCCGACACCGCCGCTCTCATCGAACGGCTCAAACGCGAGAACCCGCATCGCACCGGCGCGGCTCTGCTGCGCGAACTGGCCACCGCCAATCAGGCCGGCCTGTCGGCCTCCACTCTCTATCGTTTCCTGCGCGCTCGCGGTCTCACGGAACGCCAACTGTTGCTTGAAAAAGCTACCGCGCATAAAAAATACGAAGCGCAGTTTGCCAATCAGATCTGGCAGAGCGACATGTTGTTCGGACCCTGGGTCGGGCGGCCGGGCGGCGGCAAGCAGCAAGTCTTCCTTCAGGCCGCTCTCGACGATGCCAGCCGCCTCATCCCGCACGCCCAGTTCTATCCCAACCAGGGACTGGATGCTTTCCTGGACTGCCTGCGCCAGGCCATCGCCGCCCGCGGCATCCCCACCCGTCTCTACATGGACAACGCCAAGATCTACCGCTCGCCGCAGTTGGCCCGCATCGCCGCCTCCATCGGCATTCTCATCGTGCACACCCCTCCCTATCAGCCCGAAGGCCGCGGCAAGATCGAACGCTTCTTCCGTTCCGTGCGCGAACAGTTTCTGGCCTCACTCGATCCCAAGGTCCTGTTGTCGATTGAGCAACTCAACGAGCGCTTGTGGCATTGGCTCGACACCGTCTACCATCGTCGCGAACATAGCTCCCTCCAGACCACACCGCTGCTGCGCTGGCAGCGCGATATCGAACAGGTCCGTCAGCTTCCGCCGGACACCGATTTACGGCGTCTGTTCTTTCATCGCGTGGACCGGTTGGTGCGCCGCGATTCCACCTTCCTGTTGAAGAATCGTTTCTTTGAAGCACCCGCGCATCTGGCCGGCAAACGCATCGAAGTGCGCTTCGATCCGCTCGATCTCACCCAACTGGAGATTTACTCGGAAGGCAAGCCCGCAGGGGTAGCGCGGCTGGTCGATGCGGTCGTCAACGGGCTGCTGCCGCCCTGGGAGACGGAGGAGAAGTAGCCATGTGGGAATCCTTCTTCGGCTTCAAGAAAACGCCTTTCTCCGACAGTCCGGACGCCAAACAACTGTTCGCTTCCCAGGCCTGGAACCAGGTCAAGACGCGGCTGGAGTTCCTCGCCCAACATCACGGCGTCGGACTGATCACCGGCGAAGTGGGCGCGGGTAAATCCACCGCCGCACGCGTGTTCACCACGACCCTCAACCCCAACCTATATAAGATCCTCTACGTGCACTTCTCCTCGGGCTCGGCACTGGACCTGCTCCGTCAGATCGCCTTGGAACTGGACCTGGAACCGGCGCACTTCCGCGGCGACCTCATGCGCCAGATTGCCGGCGCCATCGTGCGCCTGAACCAGAGTAAAAAGCAGCATCCCATTCTGATCTGCGATGAAGCCCACTTGCTGCCGCATCCCGCCCTGGAACAGCTCCCGCTGCTGTTGAACTTCGACATGGACTCCTCCCGCTATCTCACCCTGTTGCTGGTCGGCCAGCCGCTGCTGCGGCGCACGCTTTCCCTTCAGATGCACGAAGCCTTGCGACAACGCATCGGCGTGCAGTATCACCTGGAGGGACTCACGCGCGACGAACTCGACGCCTATCTGGCGCAACAACTCAAAGCCGCCGGTGTGTCGCAGATACTGTTTGACGAGACCGCCCGCCAGGGCATGTATCAGGCCACCAAGGGGATTCCGCGCAAAGTCAACAAGCTCGCCATGACAGCTTTGCGGCTGGCGGCGACGAGTAAGTCGCAGACGGTGAGTGAAGCCATCTTACTCGATGCCACCACGGAGGCGATGCTGTGAAAGAGGACGCCGCCAAGACTCCCTCGAAACCCGCGGTGGTATCGCTGGCGCAGTTACTCGCCGAGCAACCGGCCTCCCCTCCGCCGGGCTGGATCGAGCCGGGACTGTTGCCGCCGCAAGGCATCCTGTTTGTGGGCGGCGAACCCAAGGTGGGCAAGAGCTTGCTGGTGGCCAATCTGGCGCTGGCACTGGCCGCCGGCAAAGATCGCGCCGGCTTCACCATCCCCGCCGCGCGCCGGGTTCTGGTCTGTCAGTTCGAACTGCCCACGCCGCAGTTTGTGGGGCGCTTGGCATCGATGCGCCGATCCGTGGGAGCCGCCGCCGACCAAAACCTGCTGGTGGACACGCGGGCCGGCGGCAATCTGCTGAGCGCCCCGCAAGGACTCAATCACTTTCTCAACGCCGCCCGTCAGGCTGCCGCCGAAGTGATCGTGCTCGATCCTTTGTACTCGACTCACGATCAGGACGAAAACGATACCCGCTCCATGGCGGCGCTGTGCCAGAGCCTGTTGCGGCTGCGCGATGCTTCCAAAGCCGCGCTCATTGTGGTGCATCACGTGCGCAAATCGATCGGCCGCGAAGAGATCGGCAGCGCTTTCCGCGGTTCCTCGGCGCTGCATGCCGTCGGCGATTCCTACCTGCTGCTCACGCGCCCCTCAGCCCATCTTGCCGCCGCCGTGGAGTTGCGCTTCCAGTTTCGCTACGCCGCGGCCTCTGAGCCTCGCTTGCTGCAACTCGATCCGCAGACGCTGTGCTTTTCCGCCGCTGGGGCGGCGCCGGCCCGCGCAGCGGTGGCGCGCAAGAAAGTGGAGCAGGAGCATGTAACTCAGGCGCTGGCCGGTCTGGGACGGCAGGCTCGCTATAACCAACTCCGCCAGCAAGTCATGGAGCAAACCGAGTGCTCCAAACGCACCGCCCAACTGGCGATCGGCGAAGCCTGCCGCGAAGGATCGATTGTTCAAGTTGACGGCCAATACCGGCTACCACTGTAGCTGCGCTTGGCCGCATCGAGGTCCGCTCGGGGTCGCGCCCGGGTGGATGCCCAGGGCCGATGCGACGGAGTTGGCTCCGAAGAAATCGGCTCACCAAAGCCCTCCCGCAGTTCCCGAATCGGGGCGCGGGAGGGCTCTCTGCTTTCCGACCGACACAACAACAGCCTGCATTTCTTTGGTGAAACTCCCGAGCGGAGGCCCTGGGCTATAAAACGCGCGCCCGGCCGCTTTTGCCGGGCGTTCTAACTTGCTTTCCCACGCTCCGGGATACCACCGGTGCCTACACGGGTGAGTATCCTATCCCGGTCCTTCACGTCACTATGCACTCGGAAGCGGGCCAATTCGACAAATCTCGCTGGGAACTACCGTGAGCAGGTCGAGGGAAAACAGTGTGACCCGTTACACCGCTCGACAGTGAGATAACGCAGCCTATCGTGATTCGCCTGAACGTGGCACAAAGGCTCGCTCCCACCAAACACAACACCATGAGCCACTACCTGAGTTAGTGTTGGAGGCGGTCAGCGAGTGTACCAGTTTTTAGGGCGCCACCTTCGCCGCCCATTCTCCCGCTTTCCCTCTTGCCCCATCTTCCCAGAACGGTCCTCACCGTCAAGGGTTCGCTTCGCCGCGCCCAACAACGGCGCGCCCTTGACGGCTCCGGTCCGTTCTGAAAACACGTTCCAATTAAGAGGGAAAGGCTTTGATTGAAAACCTGGCACCCAACACGCCGCCATCCCCGCCAAACTGGTACACTTTTTCGCCGCGACCGACAAGTTAGGTAGTGCCTGGCAGTGGCCGTTTGGCGGGAATGCGTCGGAGTCGAACCGACCAACGATCTCAACGACCGTTCAGCAGTTTTGAAGACTGTGCCTACCACCGGGCAAGAAGCACTCCCAGAGGAAGTTTAGCAAAGGTAGGATGAATGTCGAAGTGGCTCGGACGAGTAAGTCAATAAAAAAGCCCGGCCATTTCTGACCGGGCTTTTTATTTGTCGCGCACAACGTTGCTGTGCACATTCTTTAATCGGGCAACGTCCTACTCTCCCACACACTCGCGCGTGCAGTACCATCGGGGCTGCAGGGCTTAACTGCCGTGTTCGGGATGGGAACGGGTGGGACCCCTGCGCTACAATCACCCAAAAGTGATTTGATGACGAGAAAAATCTTGAATATTGATGGGCAACGACGACTTAGTAAGTTGTATTTGTATCTACAGTACATTTTATGGTCAAGCCGAACGGGCTATTAGTAACGGTAAGCTCAACGTATTACTACGCTTACACATCCGTCCTATCAACGTGGTAGTCTTCCACGGCCCTTCGTAGGGTATTATCCCTTGGGAGATCTCATCTCGAGGAAGGTTTCGCGCTTATATGCATTCAGCGCTTATCCTGACCCAACTTCGCTACCCAGCTATGCCACTGGCGTGACAACTGGATCACAAGAGGTTGGTTCATCCCGGTCCTCTCGTACTAAGGACAAGCCCTCTCAAATCTCCTGCGCCCACAACAGATAGGGACCGAACTGTCTCGCGACGTTCTGAACCCAGTTCACGTACCGCTTTAATAGGCGAACAGCCTAACCCTTGGGAGCTTCTACACCCCCAGGATGCGATGAACCGACATCGAGGTGCCAAACCGGAGCGTCGATGTGAACTCTTGACTCCGATCAGCCTGTTATCCCCGGCGTACCTTTTATCCGTTGAGCGATGGCCCTTCCATACAGAACCACCGGATCACTAAGTCCTGCTTTCGCATCTGCTTGACTTGTTGGTCTCGCAGTCAGCCTAGTTTATGCCTTTACACTCGACCTCTGATTTCCAAACAGAGTGAACTAAGCTTCGAGCGCCTCCGTTACAATTTAGGAGGCGACCGCCCCAGTCAAACTACCCGTCTACCAATGTCCTTCTCCCGGATCACGGGAGTAAGTTAGAATCACAGAATGCTCAGGGTGGTATCTCACCGTTGGCTCCCTCGAGACCAAAATCCCGAGTTCAAAGCCTCCCACCTATTCTGCGCAGAGCACCCCATAATTCATTGATAGAGTATAGTAAAGGTGCACGGGGTCTTTCCGTCTTGCTGCGGGCATCCGGCGTCTTCACCGGAACCACAAGTTCGCCGGGCGAATTGTTGAGACAGTTGTCAGATCGTTACGCGATTCGTGCAGGTCGGAACTTACCCGACAAGGAATTTCGCTACCTTAGGACCGTTATAGTTACGGCCGCCGTTCACTGGGGCTTCAGTTCAAAGCTTCGCCTTGCGGCTAACCTCTCCCTTTAACCTTCCAGCACCGGGCACGCGTCAGCCCCTATACGTCGTTTTCGACTTAGCAGAGACCTGTGTTTTTGTTAAACAGTCGCCTGACACCTTTCACTGCGGCCTCCATTGCTGGAGGCACTCCTTTTCCCGAAGTTACGGAGCTATATTGCCTAGTTCCTTAACAATTCATCACCCGAGCGCCTGAGTATATTCTACTCGTCCACATGTGTCTGTTTGTGGTACGGGTACCTAACTCTCCCACGAGGATTTTCCCGGCAGACGACCTGGCGGGTTTACCTATCCGGATCTCGCTTCGCCTGGGATTGAAACCATTGCGCCCCCAGACTTACGCGCTGCGTCCCCCCGCTTTCGACGAGTTTTGGTAGTTACGGAATGTTAACCGTATGTCCATCAGCTACGCCTTTCGGCCTCGCCTTAGGCCCCGACTAACCCTGAGCGGATTAACCTTTCTCAGGAAACCTTAGACTTGCGGCGACCAGGGTTCTCACCTGGTTTCTCGCTACTTATGCTGGCAGAGTCACTTCCTAACCGTCGAACGCTCCTCTCGGTACGTCTTCAGTCCAGTTAAGAATGCTCTCCTACCACCCAGATGCTTGCGCATCGGATCCATAACTTCGGTATCATGCTTGAGCCCCGTTGGATTGTCGGCACCGGGGTCCTCGACCAGTGAGCTATTACGCTTTCTTTAAAGGATGGCTGCTTCTAAGCCAACCTCCTGGCTGTCTGAGGCTCCCGACTTCCTTTCCCACTTAGCATGAATTTAGGGACCTTAGTTGATGGTCTGGGCTCTTCCCCTTTTGACAACGAAGCTTAGCCCCCGCTGTCTGACTCCCGTGTTACTCATTAACGGCATTCGAAGTTTGGTTGAATTCGGTAACCTGGGAAGGCCCCTAGTTCATCCAGATCTCTACCACCGTTACGGACCACACGAGGCTAGCCCTAAAGCTATTTCGGAGAGAACGAGCTATCACGGAATTTGATTAGCCTTTCACCCCTACCCTCAGCTCATCCAAGCTGTTTTCAACCAACACTGGTTCGGACCTCCAGTCGCTGTTACACGACCTTCATCCTGGCCAAGGGTAGATCATCCCGCTTCGCGTCTAATCCCAGCGACTGAACGCCCTATTCAGACTCGCTTTCGCTGCGGCTCGCTTTCGCTTAACCTTGCCACTGAGATTAACTAGCCAGCTCATTATTCAATAGGCACGATGTCAGGCATTCCGGCAAGCCGGCATAGCCCTCCAACTGCTTGTAAGCATGCGGTTTCAGGTACTATTTCACTCCCCTCGCAGGGGTTCTTTTCACCTTTCCCTCACGGTACTAGTTCACTATCGGTCGCAAGTGAGTATTTAGCCTTACCGGATGGTCCCGGTGGATTCTCGCAGGGTTTCACGTGCCCCGCGATACTTAGGAGCCACTCGAAGCTAGGATGGCATTTTCATATACGGGGCTGTCACCCTCTATGGCCGGCCTTTCCAGACCGTTCTATTAACACTTCCCTATAACCTCTTTACACTAAGTGACCTATTGCCGGTCTCCCGGCCATCCGCCACTTAATGTTTGTGGTCCTGCAACCCCAGGCTCTCCTTTCGAATTGCCTGGTTTAGGCTGTTCCGAGTTCGCTCGCCACTACTATCGGAATCACGGTTGTTTTCTCTTCCTCTGGGTACTGAGATGGTTCACTTCCCCAGGTTCGCCTCGCATCCCTATGTATTCAGAATGCGATAACTGTTGTTCGCAACAGTTGGGTTTCCCCATTCGGACATCTCCGGATCACAGATTGCTTGCATCTCCCCGAAGCTTTTCGCAGCTGGTCACGTCCTTCATCGCCTACTTGCGCCAAGGCATCCACACGCATGCTCTTAGTAGCTTGACCATAAAACTTACTCTAGACACAAATGATCAAACCGCTCTGGCGCTGAAATACACGCCAACGCGGTACTAACTAATCGCTATTACATTACTTACATTTTTTACTAGCGCTCCACGCCGTATATTGGCTGCACGGCGTGATTGCAACTTGTGTTGCCCATCAATATTCAATTGTCAAAGATCAAAGGCCGCTCTTCAGCCGCCAAAACTCAAAATCCGTTTTGGATTTTGACTTCTGGATTCTGAAAATTTTTTTGGTGGGCCTGGGTAGAGTCGAACTACCGACCTCACCCTTATCAGGGGTGCGCTCTAGCCAGCTGAGCTACAGGCCCGGCTACAGGCGCACATAGCTCCCGGCGCTTCCTGCTGACAAGCAGCGCCACACTGCACGCCCAAGAAACTGCCCAACAACCCACGCGGGCTGCGTTAGGCCGCATCTCAGGCCCAGAGCAGCTTCAGAAACTGGTGGAGCTGGTCGGGATCGAACCGGCGACCTCCTGAATGCAAATCAGGCGCTCTCCCAGCTGAGCTACAGCCCCTGCTGGGGTTCGCGATCAAGGTCAAGCATCAGCAGATCTTCGCCTGCCAATCCCGGAATCCCTGATCCCTATTCCCCAAAATATATTATCGAGGCCGATTGGACGCTGCCAGCCGGCACCTGGCCGAACTGACAAAGTAAGTCGCAGAACTCTAAGTGGAGATCCGAGCCGGATTTGGACCGGAAAGGCTATTACTTACTGACCGCTGAGCGCCTTACAAATTGCCCAACGGTTCGGCTTGCGCCGATTCGGTAACTCCAGCCACTTTCTCTCTTAGAAAGGAGGTGATCCAGCCGCAGGTTCTCCTACGGCTACCTTGTTACGACTTCACCCCAATCATGAGTCATACCTTGGGCCGCTGCCTCCCTTGCGGGTTAGCATACAGACTTCTAGTACAACCCACTTTCGTGATGTGACGGGCGGTGTGTACAAGGCCCGGGAACGTATTCACGCTATCGTTCTGATATAGCATTACTAGCGATTCCAGCTTCATGCAGGCGAGTTGCAGCCTGCAATCCGAACTGAGGACGGTTTTTGGCGATTAGCTCCCCCTCGCGGGTTGGCAGCGCTTTGTACCGCCCATTGTAGCACGTGTGTGGCCCTGGACATAAAGGCCATGATGACTTGACGTCATCCCCACCTTCCTCCAACTTATCGCTGGCGGTCTCCTGAGAGTTGCGCCTTGCGGCATGCCAACACAGGACAAGGGTTGCGCTCGTTGCGGGACTTAACCCAACATCTCACGACACGAGCTGACGACAGCCATGCAGCACCTCGACTCCAGTCCCTTGCGGGAAGTCCCTGTTTCCAAGGATTGTCCGAAGCCGTTCGAGCCCAGGTAAGGTTCTTCGCGTTGCGTCGAATTAAACCACATGCTCCACCGCTTGTGCGGGCCCCCGTCAATTCCTTTGAGTTTCAGCCTTGCGACCGTACTCCCCAGGCGGCATACTTAACGCGTTAGCTCCGGCACGAACCGAATGAACGGCTCACACCAAGTATGCATCGTTTAGGGCGTGGACTACCAGGGTATCTAATCCTGTTTGCTACCCACGCTTTCGTGTCTCAGCGTCAGTGATGGTCCAGAAAGCCGTCTACACCGCAGGTGTTCCTCCTGATATCTACGCATTTCACCGCTACACCAGGAATTCCGCTTTCCTCTCCCATACTCAAGCCCTCCAGTTTTCGGCGCACCCTCCCAGTTAAGCCGGGAGATTTCACACCGAACATAGAGAACCGCCTACACACTCTTTACGCCCAGTAATTCCGAACAACGCTTGCTGCCTACGTATTACCGCGGCTGCTGGCACGTAGTTAGCCGCAGCTTCTTCTCCGGGTACCGTCATTATCGTTCCCGTCGAAAGAGCTTTACACCCCGAAGGGCTTCATCGCTCACGCGGCGTCGCTGCATCAGAGTTTCCTCCATTGTGCAAGATTCCCCACTGCTGCCTCCCGTAGGAGTCTGGCCCGTGTTTCAGTGCCAGTGTGGCCGTGTGCCCTCTCAGGCCGGCTACCGATCATTGCCTTGGTAGGCCATTACCCTACCAACTAGCTAATCGGCCGCGGACTCCTCTCTCAGCGCATTTCTGCTTTCCCTTTGCAGGCTTATGCGGTATTAGCCCCGGTTTCCCAGGGTTATTCCCCACTAAGAGGTAGATGATCCACGTGTTACTCACCCGTACGCCACTTTACTCATGGATTGCTCCACTTTCTCGTGCGACTTGCATGTGTTAAGCGCGCCGCCAGCGTTGATTCTGAGCCGGGATCAAACTCTCGTTTGATCTTGTGAGACTCTCGACCCTTCCCATTCCACCCCTATTCCGAGGCAAAACTAAAAGGACCGATTTATCGACTCGGTTTTACTCAAAGTTCTGACGAACATTACTTCTGCGTCCAACCAGATTGTCAAAGATCTGCGTAGCTAGCCAGGCGATCCCCGTTTGCACGGAAAAGACCCAACCAACTACCGGCCTCGAAAGCCGTTTGACCCGGGCGTGCATTTTTGACAATGCACTGCCCGAATCGAAATTCGTGGGATACTGAAAGAACTACCTGACAGGAGATGAGGCGTTACTGCTTCTGCTACCTGCCGAAACTGTATCCGTCGCTTTAAACTTCAGCAACGATACTCGCCCGGTGACCTGCGCCACTCCAGACTTTCGCCGTGTTAGCTTCTCACGACGACCTCGATCAGAATAACAAAGCTAGCAAGTCTTGGCAACAGGCAAACATAAAAAAATTGCGATGCTTCTGAAACATTGCTGCAATCTACACAAAAAGCTCGATTTATTTTCTTCGCAACGAGGCGGAAACAGGGTACGAAGCGCTTCAGCGCTTTGACCGTCGTCCCCTGGGCCCAGCCGCAGGAGCCACTATGGGCGCGACAAGCCGCTCATACAGCCCGAAAAGATGCTCTGCGCGATCGCGGTCACCCTTGAAAGCGGCCCCCCGATATAGTCGGTCGACAGCGTCATCAAGCGCCCGGTGTGCCCTGCGTAAGGGTGGGGGCATAGAATCAACATCATACAGATCCGCCAGCGTCGCATCTGGAAACTGACCTCTCGTATCAAGGATAGTCTGCGCCAGCGAGCGTATCTTCGCCCGTCTCTGATCGGCGGCTTCCGGCCACGGAAACGGGTTATAGACGATGCCGATTGAATACCGATAACGGCTTTCAAGACGTCCTCCGATTTGGCGCAGCCACGCCATGTGCATTGCCGAGGTCAGGATGCCGAAGTGCCACAGATCGGCGTCCAGCAAGACGCGGACAAGGTTGCTTGGGATAACAGGCGGCCACAGCCAGCCGATCGGCACATAATCGCGGCGTTCCGAGCTGACCTCCGGGATGACGAGGAACGGCCGGTCAGGCACTACCGTTACATGAAATTTGGTGGGTGTGTCGCCGAGCTTCTGCGTACCGGGACTTTTGCTCTTTTTCCGGAATGCCCTGACTGCAGAAATGCGCTCCTTCACCGCCGGCATGCTCCTGAGATCGGCGGGCGATGCGCCTTCCAAGTACAGTATCCACCGTTCAATGTTATACAGAAATTCATCCGTGCCGATGAAAGGATGCATGAATTTCCTTGCTTCGGGTTCCTCCCGAAGGAAGTCCACTCGCTCGCAGGCCGAAAATATATAATTTCCCTCGTCGATTGGCTTCGAACCTATAACCAATTGCGGCACATTGCACAGCGGTCGGCTTGTCTCTTCCACAACCAGATGGCGGTTCACCACTGTTCCGGCGTCGAACAAGTAGGGTGTCAGTGCATCATGCCTACTCTCTGTTGGATTACCGTGAACGTCGCTGTAGCTGAAGAGCCGCTTGACAGTCGGCTCATCGTCCCTTCGTACCAGACCGATAATCACGACATGAACGTGCGCCATCCCACGTGCATCGCTGCCCCACGCAAAGGTGCGGTGAGCGAAACTGATTTCCAGCCCGTGACGATCGAACAGCACCGGCCACAACTGCGCGACCTGCTCACCCTGTGTAATTGAACTGGTCGCCACGAACCCGACGCGAGCCCGTGACCGTTGTAGGTACTTCCCGGCGGTAATGAACCAAGGCGTCACATAGTCAAGAGTGCCGCCGCTGCCGCCCAGTTGCGCGACCCGGCGCACCTGTTCACGCTGCTGCGGGCTCTGAACCTTCGACCCGCCGAACGGTGGATTGCCGAGGATATAAGAGCAGTTGTCCGGCGAGATCAGTGCAGCCCAGTCGATTTCAAGAGCGTCAGAATGTTTGATGTGCGGTGATTTCTTGAGCGGTATTCGTGCATAGTGATCGCCGAACTCGAGCGAAAGCCGGTTGTTCATGATATGGTCCATCATCCACAACGCCACTTCCGCGATGCGGGCCGGGAACTCGCCCAGTTCAATGCCATAGAATTGATCAACGTCAATCTGGCTCATATGCGCGACGTCAAGTTCCAGCTGCCCGTCCTTACGCAGCGCTTTCAAGATTTCGATCTCCAGCATGCGCAGTTCGCGGTAGGAGATGATCAGGAAGTTCCCGCAACCGCAGGCCGGATCAAGGAATCGAAGTGTGGAAAGCTTCTTATGGAACGCTTCCAGCGCCTTGCGCCGCCCGCTGTCCCGTCTTTCCCGCAAGCGGTCGAAGTCCGCCCGCAGCTCATCAAGGAAAAGCGGTTCGATCACCTTCAGGATGTTCCGCTCGGTCGTGTAATGAGCGCCCTGCTCCCGCCGCTCCTTCGAGTTCATGACCGACTGGAACAGCGCGCCGAAGATCGCGGGAGAAATGGCGTCCCAGCTGAATTCGCAGGCCTCTATCAGGATCGCCCGCATTGCGTTGTCAAAGGCGGGAATAGGTAGCCGTTCCTCAAAAAGGTCGCCATTCACGTAGGGAAATTGCGAGAGATCATCGTCAAGCCTGGCGCTGCCGCTGTGCTACGGGTGTGTTCAGAACCTCGAATAGCTGGCTCAACCACTGACCGGTATCGCTGCCGTCCGGGTTTGTCCGCCCGGTTACCAGCTCCGAAAAAATATCGCGGGGTTCAAAGATGCCGGTGTCATCGGCAAACAAGCAGAACACCAGCCGTACGAGGAACCGCTCGAGGTCGTGCCCCTCGTACCCGGACTCCTTCAGCGCATCATGGAGCGTCCCCATCAGCTCAGATGCTTCGATGTTTACGGGGTCTTGGTCGCGGAAGGCCCTTTTCTGAACACCGACCACGAACGCGAAATCCTCTACGTGGTCGGGTAGCTGCCGAAGCAGGAACCGCACTTTAACGTTCTCGTCCAGATCGTGCAGCTCAAAAGTCTGGAAATCGCTGATCAGAAGGTAGCGCGGAAGCTCGTGCTCCTTGAGTCCGGGGAAGTACTCAAGCGCTTGCTCTTTCGCGCGGATCAAGTCCTTGCCTGCGCTTTTCTGCTCGACCAGCAGGACACCCTTCCAGAACAAGTCGATGTACCCACGCTCATCCCCGAGCTTTCTGACCGGCTCCTCAAAGCTGGCAACCCGGCGCCGGGTGATGCCGAACACCTCGAAGAACTCGTTGTAAAAAGTCTGGCTCTCGCCTCGCTCGTAGTGGGCGTCCTTCCATTCCTCGGCGAACCGGGCAGCCCTCGCCCGTATCTCGTTCCAGCTTAGGTGCATTGTCTCAATCCCGGCTGATCTTCTGCATCATAGCCGGTTTCACACTGTACCCCAAAGGCAATCGGCATCGGAGATCCATTACGTTGACTTTCGTCAAAACGGATACTAGGTCGGGATCGTTGCCCAGCGGCCACAAGCTGACCCACCCTTGTCGCCTTACACCTATAAGAGATTTGCGACGCGGTGAGTATTCGGCTCAAGTCCAAGAAAAGAAACATAATTTTAGATCAGCTTCAGGCTCCTGCGAAGCTTCCAAACTGTCGATACGTACTTCAGAAGCCGCTGTCATGCCTTCCACTACAACTACCACCACTAAAGTACTCGTCGCCGACGATCACGGCGTGGTCCGCAAGGGCCTTCAGTTCCTGCTCCAGACCGACCCTTCCATCGAAGTGGTCGGCGAAGCCTGCGACGGCCGCGAAGCCGTTCGCCTCACCGAGCAGCTCTCTCCCGACGTTGTTGTCATGGATATTACCATGCCGCAACTGAACGGCATCGATGCCGCCTCCCAGATCGTCAAGCGCGATCCCAACGTCGGCGTCATTATGTTGAGCATGCATTGCGATGAGACCTTCCTGGTCCGGGCCCTGGCGGCCGGCGCTCAGGGGTATCTCCTCAAAGATTGTGCGGAGGCCGATCTGCTGCAGGCCGTTCGCTCGGTGGCCAGCAAGAAACTGTTTTTCAGCCCTTCCATCACGCAAACGCTGCTCGAAGACTATATGCGGCAGATGCAGAGCGAAGGGTTGGAAGATTCCTACGATCTGCTGACGGACCGCGAAAAAGAGGTTCTGCAACTTTTGGCGGAAGGCAAATCGAACAAGGAAGCGGCTTCGCTGCTCAGCGTCAGCCTATATACGATTGAAACGCACCGCAGCCGTCTGATGCAGAAACTGAATCTGCATTCCACTGCCGACATCGTTCTTTACGCGGTCCGCAAGCGCATCATCCAATAATCAAGCCCATATTTTTGAGCGCCCGCGCGGTGATACCATGAGATCGTGATCACCCCAAGCGCGCCCGTAGCTCAGCTGGATAGAGCGATTGGCTTCGAACCAATAGGCCGGGGGTTCGAGTCCCTCCGGGCGCGCCAGCTTCCTTAGCCAATTCAATTGATTAGCTGGTTCGTCTTCCACTGTGACTGAACCAACTTCCTCTGGATTGTGCTCGATTTGTGCCCACCCTTGCGCTTTTTCTGCACGCTCGATTGCCTGAAGTACGGTCTCCTTCCTGGGATGAACATACCGGCGCGTCGTGGCAAAATCGGAGTGCCCAGCAAGGTAGGCCAACGTGTAGGGGTCCATTACTTCAGCCCACCTGGTCAGACATGTATGGCGCAGTGTATACGGAGGGAAATCATCTACACCAGCAAGTTTGCAGGCTTTACCGTGAACCTTCCTGATCGACGATTGCTCGATGTGCCCGCTCCGCGTGTGTGCCGGAAATACCCATTCACAGTTGGTTGTTGACCGCCGCATCTCGATGATAGCCGCAGCACGTCCTGGTAGCGGAATAACCCGTCGAGCGCTGGCCGTCTTTCCATGTGATATGTGCAGAGATCCTTCGCGTATTTCGTCCCACCGAAGCCGGTAGCATTCTTCGGGTCTCAGACCACAGTCAATCAGCAAGGTCGCGAGACCTCTCAGGAGATATGGATCTTGGGGTTTAATGGGTTCCTCACCCCGCTTCGTTGCTCTGATGCCCGTGAGCGCACGCTCATATGCTTCGAGAAGCCCGTCGCCAATTGCGTTCGCAGCGTCGAAATATTTCTGCTCTTCCTTGGTACTCAAGACGCGCTCTCTTCGCTTCTGTCCTGGAAGCATTGAAACTCGGGGGAGCACCTTGTCAACTCTGCCCCATTCCGCAGCGAGCTTGAGCATCCGTCTCAGGACTTCCAATTGTCTGTTTATGCTTGAGACTTCCAATCCCTCGTTACGCTTCTTCGCGATGAAGGCCGTCATCTTCGCTGCGTTAATCGCGTCTATAGCGCTACTGGCGAGGGGAGTGAAATCTAGGAGCCGTTTCACACCGAATGTGTAATACGCAAGGGTGTTGGGTTTGTCCTTGAAGTGCGATTCGATGTACGGGGTGAATTCACGTTCCGCGAAGTCCTTGAGGCTGGGAGCCGGTGTCCGTTTGCGAATACCCACTTCACCTTTTGCCAAAGCCGTTTTATGCGCTGCCTCAATCTGCCGTGCCACCCGAAGATTCTCTTGCTTCGTGCTTTCGCGGATCTGTTTGCCGTACCAGTTGAAGCGGTACCAGTAGGTGTCGCCACGTTTGTATACCCCCATAACATTCCCTCCCTAATCCGTCTTGCTCAGAATATTTCCTTCACACGTACCCGTCAACGATCCAAGGTTCCATACGTCCCGTCGGGCCACCCACGGGCACGATTCGCACGTTGCGGCGGTTCCGCCAGCCCCAAAACTCCTCACCCCAACATCGCCAGACACCGGAACCAATAGAGTGAGTAGAGTGAGTCCTGTTTTGAATAACATACAAAATTCAGCGACTAGAGTAGCAATAGAGTAAGTAGAGAAGAGAGAAAGAAGACATTGGTTTACTCTATTCGCTCTACCTTCTCTACCCGTTTCAGGCCGCCAACGTGTACGTTTGATCTTCGTTCAGCCGGAGCAATTTGTTCGTACAGGCCGTTCGCAACGTTTCGGAAATCGTATTCGTGTGAAACTTCGTGCCTGCCGTTGGACGGATTTTCGAAATCTCCGTCCACGTGATGCTCGGTTGTTCTTCCAGCCGATCACGGACTGCTTCAAACAGCTCGAACTGTTTGGTGGCTTTGCCGAAGAGGCTCCTCACCAGGAAATCCTTATCGCTGTGGATGTCAAAAAACCCAGCCTCATTCCGCTCCAGAATTAGCGGAGAGAGCTGACCGCGAATGAAACCATTTACTACGTGCGCGGACTCCCGGTTGGCTGCGCTCACCGTGTCGAACCCAAGACGTATCGGGCTGAAGTCCAGGAGGCGTCCGGTTCCACGAACCCGGCCCAACCACTCACGAGGGCTGTCCAGGAGACTCGGCCACACGGCATCGGCGGAGGGTTTCGTTGGGTGGTGGAATTGGAGAAACAGTCCGTCCCGGAGAGTCGTGTCCTTCTGCAACCGAGCGATCCTGGTGAGCAGGTCCTTGGTACGTTCCTCGTTTTTCTCCTCCCATGGTACGGCCTTGCCGTAGCAGTCGATGATGATGACTTCAGGTCCATATTTGTCGATGTATCCGTGGAGGCGTTGGAAACCGGCGGGCTCTAGGGTTAAGCCGTATAGAGAATCGTCTGGCTCAGTCGCGTCATGGTAGCGCCAGTGCGTGTTCAGAAGATCCCGCTCGGCGTCCGACATCTTGGCCCGGTCAACAAGCTTCGCCACGCGGCTCTTGAACTCCGACGCTCCATTTTCAAGATCGATGAAGGCCACGCGGTAGGGCCCTCGGACCTTCCGGCCCATGAAATCCATTCCCGTCGCCAATGAAACGGACAACTGGATACCAAGAAAAGTCTTCCCACTCGCGTACGGACCGGCGATGATTCCGTGATGGCCCTCGATGAGTAGGTCCTCCACGGCATACTGTGGTTCCTGATGTTCGGAGTCGATCAGTTCGTCGAAAGAGTAGAACTCTCGCACCACATCAGCTGGTGCGGCGTTCATCGGCCACCTCCGGTTTCCACACGGTGCGAGTCGAGGAAGGAGTTTAGATCCTCCTGCCGGTACCGAACCAACCGACCGATTTTGCAGTAGGCGGGTCCTTGGTCGAACAACCGCCATTTGCGCAGGAGAGCCACCGAACAAGCGATCACACCGGCGGCTTCGCGTTCATTTAAGAGATTTGGATTATTCATTTGATTTAGCTCCTCTGATTTCAACTTCGGCCAAGCACTTTTGTTTGGGTCCATAACTATTAAACGCAACACGAGCCTGGTAAGTCACAGGCAACAAATGATTTATGGAATTATTGTCGGCAACAATCCCCTTGACGGAATTGTTGTCGGGGCGGCTGCTACTTGCCGGAGGGCTTGATGGGCGGGAATCCGAGCTTTATTGCTTTTTGGTAGTGGACTGAGGCGAGATGACGTTTGGACGGATCCTTCCAGATGCGTTGGGCAATCTCTCTGAAGCTCAGGCCCTCGGACTTGACAAGATCGTAGACCCGCTCGTAAAGAAAACGACGCTCAGATTCTTTGGGCTTCGGGCCTGGTTTCCTGCGGGAATCAAGTTCATTGGGCGAGAAATCACGTCCGACATCGCCTTGGATAAGGAGGGAATAGAAGGCAACATTACGATCGTGCTCATTCGGCGGCCTCATCTGCTTCTCCGCAAGCGTCTCCGCAATTTGATCGACTTCGCACTTGAGGCAGAGATAACCTTTGTTGGCAACCTTCCTTTCGCGGCAGCGGTGGCAGTACGACGGCATAGGGCTTAAGCAAAAGAACCGATCATTTCGTACATCGGCAAAGATGGGTGCTGACTTCAGATGAGTTCGGGTACTTTTGTCCTGGAACCTGCGAGGGGGGCCGCCGCAACTCCGCCGGTGTTTTGCTATACTCGGCGCGTTTATCGGTGTATTTATGGACCCGAATGAAATAATCAAACTCGTTCCCGAAATCGCCAAGGGCGCAGCGGCCCTGGGCGCAGTGATCCCCTTCACCGGCATCGTCAAACGGATGCTAGGGCCAGCGGCGGATGAGCTGGCCGAGATGTGGCGGGATCAGGTTCGCCTGTATCGCTATGAGCGGCAACTGAAGTGTGTGGAGAAGGCGGAGCGGATGGCACAGGAGGCTGGATTCACACCACAGGCGGTGCCGCCGAAAATTCTGTTCCCACTGCTCGAAGGAGCGTCGTTTGAGCAAAACGAAGACCTGCATGACATGTGGGCCAGTTTGTTGGCGAACGCATCCCACGCTGAGAACGCAATCATCGTGAGACCCGCATTCATTGCGATTCTTCGGCAGATGTCGCCAGATGAAGCCGCTCTTCTCAACTGGATGTCAGATGAGGCGTATAGTCATCCATACTCATTTGATCGGGAAGCACTCATGCGAGGATATATTGCCCTTGGTTTTGGGCCAATCGGCCATCCTGACAATGCTACCCGACAGCTAGATAAATCGGCGTCCTTCGCTGACCGCTTCTCCGGTTGTCGTTCAGGTCTCTTAGCAGCCCAACTTATCGCGGCAGAAGATCCGGTTGACCCTCACCGACACTATGGGGTGACTTCACGTGGCAGGCTTTTCATTAAAGTCTGTCGCCCGCCCAAGGCCAAAGAGTGAATGTCCGACCCCCTCACCGACTTCATCATCAAGCCGTCCGCTCCATTTGCGGCTGCCGTCGTGTTGTTCGGCGTCCATTGGTCTCGTAGCCGGTGCGCTCGCGGCGGTGGTGTACTGGGCGGTGATGGTTGTGGGGGGGTATTGTAGGGCTGGAGTCAAATGGCCCAAAGACCGACAGTTATCTTCGATACGAGTGCGATAAATAAGTTGGCTGATGACCGCGAGTTCGCTGTGCTCTTTGCTGGGATCAAATCGGCATTCTATGTTCGGGTCACGGAGATGAGCATTTCTGAAATTGTCGCGAACAAAGACGCGACGAAGCGGACTCGGCTGCTGGCAGTCCTCAGAACTCTGGTAACGCATGGAGAGTGTATACATCCATTTCACTTGATCATCCAGGAAATCAGCAGACGCTTCGAAGGGAATCCGACTGGCTTCAATTGGCGGCGAATTTCTGTCAGATT
This sequence comes from Bryobacterales bacterium, assembly GCA_963776805.1. Taxonomy (GTDB): domain Bacteria; phylum Acidobacteriota; class Terriglobia; order Bryobacterales; family Bryobacteraceae; genus Palsa-89. The sequence continues at coordinate 136,015 of CAVZOD010000021.1, read as the reverse complement.
TCCGCAGGCCGAACATGAGATTGTTCGGCAAGCGATTACAAGTGACAAGCTTGCGGCTGTTCAGCGAGAGCAACTCCGGGCATTGGATAAGCACTTCGAGCGCATGTTCGCGGAGATGAGGCCTTCCTTCGATGCCTTATTTCAGAAGGGCGTGGAACGTCCATCGTTCCATGAAGTGGTGGAGATATTCACGCGAGACGGAGGGGCGATGTGGGCTTTTGGCGATATTGTACATGGTAAGACCGCCGTGGACCCTTCTGAAGAACGAATCCGGCAGTTCTACAAAGTCTGCCCGCCATTTCGTGCGCTGCTCCTTGCGCTATGCGCCGCTCAGTATGAACGCTGCGTCCGGGATGTTAGGCAGGGCGAGTCTCTTAGAGCCGGAAGAATGGACATATTCGCGGCAACGTACTTACCATATTGCGGCACTTTCGTGAGCGACGACAAGAAACAGCTGCGGGCACTTCGGGCAGTGGCGGCTGAAGGAGGGATAGAAGTATCGGTCCTCTCGTATCAGGAGTTTCGGACGGGATTGATTGGCCTGTCGTGACGTGGAGGTTTCGATAACCATCTCACTTAGCCGGAAACTGGCGATAGAGAGAAGATGTAAAATAGTGTTGGTTCCGGCACTCAGCCAATGCGCAACGACATATTTGAATTGCCTGTACCACAAAAGCTGCTCCAAACGGCTGAGCGGGATTGCAGTGTGCCTGTGTTTGCTGCCTTAACCGGCATAGCTGAGGACGAGCTACGTCGTGAATTCCCAAGAGCCGCACAAGGCGTTGTGTCCGTGGATGAATGGAAAGAGTGGCTGGAACTCAGGGGCTTTGCCGTATTCCGCCAAGATGGCTGTCCGACGGAGGTTGTGCCATGCGCACATTTGGTTGGACTTTCGATAATCAGAAATCCTACGGATGCGCATTGGATATATCGAGACGAGCGTGGATATGTGCACGATCCTTCGCCAGTTTGGCAGTATTGGGCGGCGAACAACGAAGAAATGATGAGTCTTAAGCACTATGCCCAAAAAGTGCTCACCCTGTCGATCTCTCCACGTTCTTCGAAAGTTTTTCAGAACGTCTGACAGTTTCTTGATGTCCCTCCGCCTCGCCGATTCGGCTCAATCCTTGCCTTGAGCTGATGGGCTTTCGACAAGTCCCCGTCCTCATGCAATGCCTTCTCTACCCCCTTCTGGCTCACGGCGGGGCCGGATGGGATGGTGTGGCGGTCGACATTTTTGATTATGAGAAAATCTGAGCATGGACGCGACGAGCTTCGAAGCTGTGAAAGCACTGCATGAGTTGAAACAGAAGGATCTGGGCGAGGAAGATCGCAAATTCGTGGCGGAAAGTATAGAAAAGAACGCGAAGGGTGAGTTGCTGACACGAAGCGATATATTGAGAATCAGGGATCTGATAGCGCAATAGGAGCCGGAAGCCCTGCCCGACGGATGGGGCGGTTGCGGGGACGGATAGAACACCGGCACGACTCGGTTCGCGGCTCAAGAAAACCGCGACAGGTACTCCACCGCCCCCCGCAGCCGTTCCACATCTTCCTGGAACGTGTTCACCCCCACCTTGCACCGGGCACAAAGCAGGCCACGGACGGTCCCATCCTGGCGACGGTCGATTCGCATTGGGTGTTCCGTGACCTTTCGGCAGGCGCGCGTGACGCCGGATAGCCCGTCCTGTTAAGTTCAGTCAGTCGCCGAGGAGCGGCTGATCGTGAACCACAAAAGCACCCTATCCATTCCCGAGCCAATCGCGCACCTGCAGCACCAGTTGGATCAGTTTCGCAGCGCCCAGTCAGGACGGACGAAGTTGCCAGAGTCACTTTGGCAGGCTGCGGTCGAACTCGCCAGGCAACACGGTGTATACGCTGTCGCGCACCCGCTGCGGCTGGATTATATGGGACTGAAGAAACGGCTCGGCGGAGTTCCCAGCCGTCGACGGAAAGCAGCCAAGCCGGCATTCGTGGAACTGATGACCCCGCACCCGGCGACACTGGAGGACTGCGTGATCGAGTTCGAGTCCGCAGGCGGCGGCAAGATGCGCATTCACTGGAAGGCGGCCACCCCGCCGGATTGGGCCGGCTTGCTGCGCGCCTGGCGGGATGCGGAAGGATGATCCAGATCACGGCGCAGATGCGCGTGTTGGTGGCCATCGAACCCGTCGACGGACGCAAGGGGATCGACTCCTTGGCGCGCCTTTGCCAGGAGAAGCTCGCCGAAGATCCATTCTCCGGATGCGTGTTCGTGTTTCGCAGCCGCCGGGGTACGGCGATTCGTCTCCTCAGCTATGACGGCCAGGGATACTGGCTCGCGCAAAAGCGGCTCTCCAAGGGAAGATTCGTATGGTGGCCGGAATCAGACGCAGCGGCCAAGGCGCTGGAAGCCTACGAGGCGCAGTTGTTGATGGCGGCCGGTGACCTGTCGCGGGTACGGGCGGCGCCGATGTGGCGGCGGGTGAACGCGATTAAGTAAGGTTGCAAAAAACATTCCTACCCCCTTGCGTTCCAGAAACAGAAGGTGCATACTGCTGTTGATGGCGGAACTCACGTACCGGGGCCGGGCGATCACCACTACAGACATCCTCTATATAAAGGAACTGATCGCGGCGCATCCGCGCGCGAGCCGCCGCAGACTGTCCCAGACGCTATGCGAAGCCTGGCAATGGAAACAGTCCAACGGCGCCTTGCGCGACATGGTGTGCCGGGGCCTGTTACTCACGCTGGACCGCGCCGGACAGATCGAGTTACCACCGGTGCGGTACGTGCCGCACAACCCGCTGGCGCGGCGGGTGCGGCCGGCTCCCGTGCTGATCGACACGACGCCGATGGAAGGCCGTCTCAGTCAGTTCCAGCCCTTGGAGTTTGCGCAGGTACGGCGGAGCGGAGATGAACCGTTGTTTAACAGCCTGCTGGAGGAGCATCATTATCTGGGTTATGAGCAGCCGGTGGGAGAGCACCTGAAGTACCTGGTATGGGCGCAAGGCCGGCCGCTGGCCTGCGTGGCGTGGTCTAGCGCACCGCGGCACATTGGCGCGCGCGACCGCTATATCGGCTGGAACCAGGAGGTGCGGCGCCGCAACATCCGGTTGCTCGCATACAACACACGGTTTCTGATTCTGCCTTGGGTGCGGGTACCGCACCTGGCGTCGCACATTCTGGGAAGGATGGCGACGCAGATCTCCGGTGACTGGCAGCGGATGTACGGGCATCCCATTTACTTTCTGGAAACGTTCGTGGATCCGGAACGATTCCGCGGCACCTGTTACCGCGCGGCCAACTGGGTGTTGCTGGGCCAGACGACGGGACGCGGCAAGCAATCCAACAGCTATGTGCCGAACCGCTCGCTCAAACAGGTCCTGGGCTATCCCCTGACGCCGCGGTTCCGTGACTATCTCACGCAGTTATGAGGAGACGGCGGATCGACGTAAATCTGGACGAACTGGATCAGATCATCGATCGCAGCACGCTTGCGCCGCTGAGCGCATCGGAAGGCCAGCAACTCAAGGCTGCGCTACATGCCATGGCAGAGAGGCTGATGCCAAAACGGAGTACGGAGAAAACCAGCGCCATTGTGCCGCGCGACGCAGCGCCCGCAGGCCAGTCGGAGAACAGCGCACCGGCTGCCAGCGGTCATGGGCGCCATAGTGCCGCTGCATTCCGGGGCGCAAACAGGGTTGCCATAGCGCACGCCACGCTGCATGCCGGCGATCTTTGCCCGGAATGCCGCCGCGGAAAAGTGTACCGGCAAAAAGACCCGGCCACGCTGGTCAGATTCGTGGGGCACGCGCCGCTGGAAGCCACCGTGTTTGAGATGGAGCGGTGGCGCTGCAATGCCTGCGGACAGGTGTTCACCGCCGACGCACCGGCGACGGCGGGCCCGGACAAGTACGATGCAACCGCCGTGGCGATGATCGCCCTGATGAAATACGGTACGGGAGTGCCCTTTCACCGGCTGGAAAGGCTGGAGCAACAACTGGGCATGCCGTTGCCCGCTGCGACGCAATGGGATCTCCTGGTGGCCGCTGCGCAGTGGATCCGTGCGGCGCTGGAGGAGTTGATCCGGCAGGCGGCGCAAGGCGGCGTGCTGCACAACGACGACACCGGCATGCGGATACTGCGGCTGACCCGCGAACCGGGTGACAAACGCACCGGCACATTCACCAGTGGGATTGTTTCGATGGTAGGGGTGTGGCGCATCGCGCTGTACTTTACGGGATGGAAGCACGCGGGCGAGAACATGGGCGACGTATTGAAACAGCGCGCCCGCGAACTGCCGGCGCCGATCCAGATGTGCGACGCGCTGTCGCGCAACACGCCCAAGTTGGAAGGCGTCAAAACCCTGCTGGCGAACTGCATCGCCCATGGAAGGCGGCAGTTTGTGGAAGTGGTCGATAATTTTCCTGAAGAATGCCGTTATGTGCTGGAGACCTTGCGCGGCGTTTATCACCATGACGCGCTGGCGCGAGAACAGGAGCTATCGGCGGAAGACCGGCTGCGCTTCCATCAGGAGCACAGCGGGCCGCTGATGAAAGGTCTGCATGCATGGATGGAGGCACAGTTTGCAGAGCATAAGACGGAACCGAATTCCGGACTGGGCAAAGCCATCTCCTACTTGCTAAATCACTGGCCAAAGCTGACACTGTTCCTGCAACAACCCGGCGCACCGCTCGATAACAACATCGCAGAAAGAACCTTAAAGAAGGCGATTCTGAACCGCAAGAACGCGCTCTTCTACAAGACGGTGAACGGCGCCGGAGTCGGCGATCTGTTCATGAGTCTGATTCACACCTGCGAGTTGAACGGAGCCAATCCGTTCGATTATCTGACCGAGTTGCAGCGCCACGCCGCGGCGTTGAAGGGTAATCCAGCGGAGTGGATGCCCTGGAATTACCGCGAGACGCTGGCACGGCTCGCCACGTCCGCCGCCGCATAATATGATAATTCCTTCCTGGCCGAAAAGAATCGACTGCGGCCATGGTTGGGTGACATTTTGAAATGGCCGCCAAACGGGCCTTCCCAAGGGCGAAATCCGATAACGTTTTTGGCCAGTCACGAAGACCGGCGAAAATGTTGCGCGCCGGTCTGTACGCCCGCGTTTCTACCAACGATCAGCAGACGCTGTCCATGCAGAGTCGCGCCATGCGGGAGTATGCCGCTCGTCGCGGCTGGACGATCGCCCAGCAAATCCGCGAGGTCGGTTCCGGAGCGGCCAAGCGAGAAGCTCGCGAGAAACTGCTGGAGGCCGCCCGGCGCCGTGACATCGATGTCGTGCTGGTGTGGCGGTTGGACCGCTGGGGCCGGTCGGTAACGGATCTGCTGGCGACACTCCAGGAACTGGAACATCTCGGCGTGGGCTTCGTGTCGCTGACCGAGGCGCTGGACCTGACCACGCCAGCCGGGCGAGCGATGGCTGGCCTGCTGGCTATATTCGCTGAGTTCGAAAGGGAGATTCTGCGGGAACGAACGCGGGCTGGCCTGGCCCACGCCCGGCAGAACGGCCAAAGGTTGGGTCGGCCTGCCACCGCAGCCCTACACACTGCTGAAATCCGGGAACTACACCGCGCGGGCGTTAGCAAATCCGAGATCGCGCGCCGTCTTCAGGTCGGCCGCACTTCGGTGCGGCGAATCCTGGGAGTAAAGTCATGAAGCGACCTAACAGAGACCTTGATCGAGAGGACCGCATCCATAACGAAGTCATCGCCGATGCCAATGGGCCGGAAGAGCAGGTCATGGGATGGCATTGCTACCTCGACAACAACATCCGATTCCCTTTTCAGGCCACGTGCATCGCTGTCAAGATAGTCTCGCCTCTCAGGAAAGGAGAAAGCGTCGAAGTCCTCCGTATGGCCCCGGAAGACGCCTGCTCCGCTGACATGCTCGTGGTGATCCACTGGCAAGACCGCACCATGGCCGTTCCTTTGTCACAACTGGCGGCTGTTGATCCGGACGACTCGACCGCCGAAGCTATCGCCGACTGGCATTATTGGGTGGCACGAGGCTACTGCTTCTGACTTACGCACGCCAGCCGAAAGCTCACGGTGTACCGAAATGAGCCAGGTCAACCGATTCAGAAGGTTCCTTGCCCAGGCAATCTTTCTATCGCTAGCGTCAGTCATCATTCTGTTATTTAGGAAGGTTGTTCGAAGCCTTGATCAGGATTGAGGCACCGAGTTTCAACCCATCGGCGCATTTCAGCGGAAGGAAACAGTCCAGCCTGCTGAAACACGGCGCGCCCCCGGTGCAAGACAACGAACGCAGGAATCGATTGGACACTGAACTGCGCTGCCAGTTGTGAGCAGTCGTCCGTATTGACTGTCAGGATCAGAGCCTTGCCAGCAGTTTCGATTGCCACCCTCTTAACTTCCGGCGCGGCTAACAAGCAGGGGCCGCACCACGGGGCCCAGAAGTCGGCTAGGACGGGCACTGTCGCCTTAGCAACAATCTCCGCGAATGACGTGGCATCCACGTCGATAGGTTCATTTTGCGGCGGGAGCATCCGTTTGCAGGCACCACAACGGCCCGTGTCCGCGAGGTGTCCGGCAGGAATGCGGTTACTCTTGCCGCAATTGGGACAGTCGCGAATCATGAAAAACCTCGTAGGGTCGCATGGTGTGTCATTATTGTCATCGCCCCAATGTTGCCTAAGAACGTCCAGACCGGCATACTCAAGCAATCCTAAAACCGCGAGTCTATCTCTAATCTCGTTGATTGCTTGACTGCGTCGATCCCACGAACTGTGGTCATCGGTTCCTGTAAGAGATCGCCCGAGTGGATCGAAGTGCCACTTGCGAAATGTGGCTGTCCGCTCTTCATGAGCACGGTGTGATCGTAGAGATCGTTCGTGCTCAGCGATCTCGCTTTGAGTTGCTGGCCGAATAAACGGAATGCCAGTCCTCTCCGCTACGCCACCCAGCGCCAATCTCATCTCTGCTATCTCGTCGCGCTCGATAAGTCCAGTGAATTGCACGTGAGGTCCATTTGACCATGTAGCCCAGAGGGATTTCATCTCAGCGTAGTTCGCGTTCCAATGAGGGTAGCGATGGACGAATGGCCGAAGGGGCGGCCGTGTGGGTCCCTGCGTGGCTATGAGCACCCAATCCGTGGCTGTTGAACTCGCCCAGTGTCTATCCAGCGCATCGCTACAGTTGGCGCAGACACACCCAGCAAGAACCAGGTCGCCGGCGTCACCGCACTTGTTGCAAATACCGGCAGGCATCAGGGGTTTTAGTGGGGCACTCCTTTTGGGCAATTTTATCATCGCAGGGCGTTCAGTCACGTGGGCGTCGCCGAACTCTTAATCCGGCCGGATTCGCGAGGGATCTCAGCTTTACGGCGTCTCAGTCGGACAGCCCGGCAGCTTTGGCCCCACGATTCCGTTGGCGGCCCCGGTGATCGGCGCAACCCTCCGTTCCTTTACGCTAAGGGCACGCGGCACACGCCCAACTTCCGCAGGCTGCCAATATGAACGTCCTGCAAACCGCGCCGCTACTCTGCTTCTCCGCTTCGACAGCGGTCTCTGCCGTCGATGGCAAACCTGCGTCCCTCTATATTGAGTCGTTGGCGGCTGCGGCTCCATTGGGGAGCAGAGCTCCTGGTTTTGCTTTAGTGAGGGCGGCCCATATTGCTCTCTAACGGCCAAAGTCCTCGACTCCTGCGTCGTTCGCGTTCTTTCGCCTTCTCCTGTTCGAGTGCGAATGCGGCGTCAACCAGGGCTTTCTGATAGCGGCCGAGCCATCCCTTCCAGCCGCCATCCTGAGGGTAACGCCCCGCTTCGAATCATTTCGCGTGCCGTCTCGCGAAGATGGGCCTTGTTGCTGCAGGATGGCTTCCGAATCGCCCATGTCCTTGATCTCCACGACCGGGCCGCGAACCGTGGATAACTTGCGGAGCCGAATGAACGAATTGGTTTGCAGCCCTCGCTGACTCCGCAGCTCCTCCATCTCTGGCGTGCGGTAGATGTGGTAAACGTGCCCGTCCGTACCCTCCAGCATCAGGTAGCTGCGCCCGGAAGCTTCCTCCTCACCGTGCACCAAGATCCTGCCTTCGATGGACGTGAGATCGCGAACATCAAGCGTCGTCATCGGAAGCCGGTCATCGGACAACAAGACTCCGTGTGCTGCCAAAGTCTTCTGCCGATCCGCGCTGCGTTGCATCGCTCGAAGCACCTGCTCGCAATCGCGCCGCACCAGCCAGCTTGCTCCGCCGGTCGATTCGGCCAGGCCCATGCGGTGAAGGACGGCGAGGCGGGAAGCCTCATGTTGCGTGCGAAGGCGCGCCGTTTCGCTCAATCCGGGCTCAGTAGGATTCCGAACAACCTCGAAATACTCGGGGCCGAAATCCGCGTTCGGATTCGACGCTTCCCGCATGATCCGGCGGTCGAGCGATGTGAATCTCGACTCCGAGATCTCGCGCCGCTCCGCCTCTGCCGCATCGAGCTCCGTCCGATACCCAATCTGGCGAGTGCATAGGTGCTCGGCGGCGCTCCGAATCCCTTGCTGGATGTACTCGCGGCTCATCCGCAAGCCGGCGCCATCGGTTCTGACGCCTCGGACCACGACATGAGCATGTGGGTGCTCGGTATTGTGATGCTCCACCGCAACCCATTCGAGGTCGGTACCGAGGTCCTTTTCCATACGTTCCATCAGATCGCCGGTTAGACGACGCAAATCCGCCAGATCGCCAAACTCCGGGGAGATGATCAGCTTCCACAGCCGCTCGTCGCCGGATCTCTGCCAGTCTTCAAGCCGCGACTGCAATATCGATCCTCTGGCTCCTCGCGGCCGAACCCCACGCCCTCTACGGGGTTTTCGTGTGTGGCGCTCTCGCGTGCCAGGTATCGCCCGTGCGCCTTCCATTGCCCGCGAGTCTTGTTGTTCAGATAAGTCACCCGGACGGCGCAACGCTGCAAGTACGGACGCGTGCTTCGCCCTTTTCCGCCGGAGGTGCCGCGGTTGCGGGCTTTTCGCGAGCTGCGGGCGTAGTGCATGAGCAGCTTGAATCCGCTAGACCATGCAATGCGTTCGTCCGCTTGGGCGACGAGGCTTTGGTGGCCGCAGCCGGACCTTCCGCTCGTCGTCAGTTCGTGCCATGTCCCACCAGATCCTTCAGGCGCGGCGAGGGCATCGCCGGACATGCTTCGACCGGCGGCCTTGATCAGCAGGTGGTACCGGTCCTTGGCTCGGGCGACGGCCTGGGGCTGCGCGTCGATCGATGGCTCCGGCAGGCACGTAAGAACGGTTTTGACAAAAGTATCCAGCAAAGCGTGGAGCGCCTGCTGGCTCCGGACAATGCGGACATTGTCACGGGACATGCCTTCAAAGCCTCCCGTAATCAAGTCTTCGGTTTTGGTCAGCTCGGGCCGGCCGTTCAGTTCGTTCTGGATTGCCGCCCGGATGAACGCGCTCGGACTGGTGTAGCCCCGCGCTTTCACGGCTTCATCGATCCGAACCCGATCTTCCCGGCTCAGTCTGACGGCGACTCTGGCTCCGCGCGCCGTTCCCGTGTTCTGTCGCATAAAATTGCTCCCTCAATTACTAAGAGGCTTTCAGAAACCCAAATCTCACCCTGAAATTTTGCCGTCAAACATCTGTCGAACACAGACGCGATTTCGTTCGACGAATCAAACCCATGACCGCGCGCCGCTTGCGGCGGAAAAACAAATCAGACGTCAAACGTTTCCTTTATGTTCCACTACCCATCGGAACTGTCTCATTTGTGGGGTCGGCGAGGAGGCGGGAGCGATCGCGTTGCCGTGGAACGCCGTGATTGGCCGTGTTTTGCCGCAAATCATCGCATTGTCGCAACTTGTCGCATTCTGTCGCAAAGCGCCGTGATCGGCCGCAAGACTAGCTCCTCGGCACAGGTAAGAAAATAGACGTCCCGAAGCCCCCTCGCCATTTCCTTATCAGTAGAGGGCCTTCTTGCGGATTTCGAGAGGATCGCGACCGAAAGACTTTTGTCCCGAAGGTGCTCCGCCATTCCCTTACAAAGTATGGAGAGCTTTCCCGAATCGACCGTATCGAGAAGCCTGGCCCCGAAAATGGCCGGCACGGCAAAATTTCTTGTCCGGAAATCCCTCTGCCATTCCCTTATCTGTAGAGAGGGTGTTTTGTGCTAGAACGAGCCTCTTTTCAGGCGATCGAAAAATTTTACCGTCCCGCGACCCCCTCGCCATTTCCTTTATATGCGACAGCGGGAGGCACCGGGATGGCAGAGCGAAAAAAGATTTTTGTCCCGAAAAGCCTCTGCCATTGCCTTTAAGGTAGGGAAGGAGTTTTTTGTGCCTGGATCACGTGACAGGCCGACATCGCTCGACTGGTTTTCTCTCGCCCGGGCCCGGTTTGCACGACACCGCACGGATAAGCCGGCAACCAAAGCCGGTCAGATCCGAGCACTCTGGCCCGACATTGAAGCTGCACTAGATGGAGGACAAAGCATGAAAAGCATTCGCAAATGGTTGGAAGAAGACGCCGGGGTCACTCTCAGCATCACCAGCCTCACTTCGTACATCAGCCGTATCCGGCGACGTTTGAAAGCCAAACGGCCCGCAGAGGCTCCGGCCGGGCAAATCATACAGCCTCAAGCCCCACCGGGACCAAACGCGCGTTCGCCGGTTGCGACTCAGGTAGCCGCGGGCCCAGCGCCCGAAGATGATCCACTGGCCCAAGCCAAGCGGGTTCTGTCGCAGCCGAAACTCGACATCCGCAAGCTCCATAACGACGGTGATCCCGAAGGCAGAAATCTGATTTGAAGAAAGGAAAACATCATGGCAAAGAACAACACAAACGGAACTGAAACCGGTGCTGCACTCGCAGCTCCAACATTTACTCCAACCATCCATCTGATCCTGCAAGGCAAGGGCGGCGTCGGCAAGAGCATCGTGGCCAGTTGGCTAGCTGAGTTTCTCATTGGACGTGGCCAGCCGGTGCGATGCTTTGATGGCGATCCGGTGAATCGATCGCTGGGGCAGATCAAGGCGCTGAATGTCGAGAAGCTGGATCTATTGAATGACGAAGGGGTCGTCATGCGAAGCCGCTACGACGCCCTGATCAACCGTTTCCTGACCGAGGAGGCGGTGTTCCTGGTCGACAACGGAGCAACCGCGTTCCTACCCTTCTGGACCTTTATCGTCGAATCGGACGTGATCTCGACCTTGCGGGCCGCCGGCCGGCGTGTCTACATTCACATTCCCATCAGCGGTGGGGACATGCTGAACGATACGCTTCTCGGGTTCCAGACCTTAGCCGAAACCGCAGCAGAGAAGAGTCTAGTGGTCTGGATCAACGAACACTTTGGCGAAATCGAGCGCGATGGGAAAACGTTCGATCAGATGCAGGTCTTCTTGGATAACCGAGAGAAAGTTCTCACATCTATCGGCATTCCTCAGAGGTCACCGGACTTGTACGGCTCCGACATCCGGCACATGCGGGAGCGGAAGCTGACCTTTGACGAAGCGATCAGTGTAGATCCCGATTTCAACATCGTGGAAAAATGGCGGCTCAATCGCGTCCGCCGCGAACTGTTCGAACAATTGGCGCAAACGCCATTCGCGTGAGGCCGACATGCCGAACTCCCAAACACCTCCCCTCGCCAATGTTTCCTTCGCTCGGGAAGAACTTCCGCTCCGCGTCCGCGAAGCCGCCATTTTTCTTGGCGTCAGCCCGCAAACGGTGTATCTTTGGGTTGAGCGAAAGCAGATTCCCCATCTCCGCGTGATGGGCCGCAACATCCGGTTCTTGAAATCGGAGTTGGAGCCCTTCCGCGCTCAGTTCAAACAGGAGATGGGGAATGGCAAGACCTAGTAAGCATGATGGTGTACTTTACAAAAGAACTGACAGCAAGATCTGGTGGATGCGGTACCGGGATCGCGACGGCAAACGGTACCTGGAAACGACCAACACCGAAGATTGGCAAGAAGCGCAGCAGAAGCTGCGCGAACGTCTACAGGCCAGAGATCAAAACACCCTGCAGACCATTCGCAGAGGCGAACAACTGCTGTTCAACGAATGGGTGGACTTTTTTCTTGAGAACTACTCCAAGCCGCCGATCCGAGCAGCTATGACCCACGAGGCTAACATCACGGGCGCTGAAGCATCTAATGCCGGAGTTCGCGAGCGAGAAGCTGGCGGAGATTGATGCCGACCAGATCGAGCATTATCTGCGTCGCCGGCTCCGTCAAAGGAACCGGGTCCGGACCGAGTTCCGGTTACCGCGGAACTAGGACTGGTCGAAGCCAACGACAGTTCATCAGGAGTTCCGGGTTTTGCGGCGGATCTTCAGCGTGGCGGTTAAGAAGAAGCTGTGCCCCGCCAATCCTTGTGCGGCGGTGGAGTTTCCCACGTCGCTCAAAGGTCTCTTTCGTCCGCACTACGTCACGTGGTCGGAGCAACAGCGAATCGAGGCCTCTGCACCACCGTACCTGGCGAACGTGGTCCGCATCATCACCGAAACCGGGTTGCGGGTGTACAAGGAGCTGACGCCGATGCGCAAGGACCAAGTCGACCTTGCTAACGCGGTGGTTTGGATTCCGGAATCCAAGACTCCGAACGGTGTCGCTGAGGTTCCTCTCACTGATATCGCGGTGAAGGCATTCCGCGGTCAGATCGAGATTTCAGGGCCTGGGCAGTGGCTGTTTCCGTGTGACCGCAATCCGCTTGGCTATCAGCAGACTTTCAAGAACGTGTGGAAGACAACCCTGCGTAGGGCTGGCATTCCGTATTTTCGGCTGTACGATCTTCGTTCGACCTACGCTACCCGGCTCAGTGCCGGCGGCGTAGCGGATGAATGGGTCACGCAGCTTCTTCGTCAGGGGGACTCGCAGGTGTTCAAGAAGTACTCGCAGATGAAACTCCAGATGAAGCGAGAAGCGCTGCAGAAGATGAACCGCCAAGCAAATGAAGTTGGGAGGGGTTTTGATACAGCTCATGACGATGTAAAGGGGTTTTGATACAGTTTTGATACAGTTTTGTGGCGGAGATAACGGAATGAAGAAGGCGACGAGCGTCGAAGTATTTTAGAATCAATAGTGACAGTATCCGGGGACGTAGCTCAGATGGATAGAGCGGTCGCCTCCTAAGCGACAGGTCGGCAGTTCGAATCTGCCCGTCCCTACCAGCATCTCGCGGCGCAGCCGTTGTGCGCGCTGTGACATGGTGGCGCAGAATTGTCCAACGCAAGATGAGCATGAAACTAGTGAATTGGCTGGGGCGGTTTCCAATGGAAGATGAGCATGAAAACGGGAACAATGGGGTAGGCGTGGCGCGGCCGGGTGCAGATACGGATGCAGAATGCCGAGAGCCTGAGCCGGGATCAGATCCGAGAGTTTTTGCGGTCGAGCGAGCCGATCGAGTTCAGCAGTGGCGGGCGGGAGGAACGATACCTGTGGGTGGAGCGGGTATTGGCGGCGCAGAAGTACCGAAGTTTGGGAAAAGGCGAGCGGGGCTTGGTACGGGCCTACCTGCGGAAAGTGACCGGGTTGAGCGAGGCGCAGACCACGCGGTTGATCCGGGCGTATCTCGATTGCGGCGTAATACGGCCCCAGTCGTACCAACGGCACGCGTTCGCAGTGAGGTACACGGCGGAAGACATTGCGTTGTTAGCGGACGTGGATCGGGCACACAGGCGGTTGAGCGGACCCGCCACGCGCCGGATCTTGCAGCGCGCCTACGAACAGTTCGGAGAGAAGCAGTGCGAGCGACTGTCGAAGATCAGCGTGGCGCACTTGTACAACCTGCGGGCGAGCGCGCGCTATCGCAACCAGGCGGCGGTGTTCGAACCGACGCAGTCCACTGCGGCCGCCATCGGACAGCGGCGCAAGCCCGATCCGGAAGGGCGGCCGGGGTATGTGCGCGTGGATACGGTGCATCAAGGGGACAGCGCGGGAACCAAGGGCGTGTATCACATCAACGCCGTGGATGCGGTGACGCAATGGCAAGTGGTGGGCTGCGCCGAGAAGATCAGCGAGGCCTATCTGATGCCGGTGCTGGCAGCGGTGTTGGCGCAATTTCCATTTCCGATCCGCGGTTTTCATGCCGACAACGGCTCGGAGTATATCAACCATCGAGTGGCGGAAATGCTGCGGAAGTTGCACGCCGAATTCACCAAGAGCCGAGCGTGCCGAAGCCAGGACAATGCACTGGTGGAAGGCAAGAACGGTGCGGTGATCCGCAAGTTGATCGGCTACGGACACATCGCCGGCGCACACGCCGGGGAGCTGCAGAACTTCTACGCCGAGCATTTAAATCCGTACCTGAACTTTCACCGGCCCTGCGGATTCGCGACAGTGAGCTTGGACGAGCGCGGCAAACGCCAACGCAAATACAAGATCGAGGACTACCGGACGCCGTTCGAGAAACTGCAATCGCTGCCCGAAGGGGAGAGCTTTTTGAAACCGGGATTGAGTTTGCGGGAACTGGAAAAGCGGTCGCTGGCGATCAGCGACACCGAATGCGCTCGCCGGATGAGCGCGGCCAAGGCCAAGCTGCTTCGGCAATGCCAGACGCCGTCCTTGCCGAAGTTCCGCTAACGGAGGGCCGTGGGAATGCCGGGCCCGTGGAAAGCGTGGAAAACCAAGAGCGGGTTTCCCACGCTTTCCACCGTCCCTTGGAAATCTCGCAGAAAGCGCGAGATTCCCACATTCCCACCGCCCGGCTTCGCGTCCATGGAAAAGTGGAAAACCAAAAGCAGGTTTCCCACTTTCCCACGACCGCTCGCGACCATAACCACCGTTCTCTCTCTGAAAACCAAAAACCAAAGAAAGGAAGTCGGCCGCTGCGCGGCCTCCTCATTCCCTGTCCGATTTTCATGCTCATCCTTCGATTGGAAAATGCTCCTGCGGCGCCTCCTCAGCGACAGGCCGGCAGTTCGGCTGCCCGTCCCTGCCAGGTTCCAGGCCTGGTGCGGCTAGAATGAGGCATGGCCAAACTCGCGCTCATTTACGGCATGCGTCTGCTTCCGGCGGACGAACTCGAAAAGGTCGGGGACGCGGAGGTCACACTGAAGAGCGGGAAGAAAGCGCAAGTGACCATGCATCTTCTGGAAGGTGGAGAGGATGAAATTCGCAAGCAGTTGATGCAGTCGCTCGACGCGTTCTTCGAGTTTTATCCCGAGATCTGAAACCGCTGGCAATGGTCAAGACCGTGATCGGCCGTGCCGGCGTCCCTTCGCTTGAAACGGACTCGGCACATTGTTTCACGGCCCGACCGTTCACACTTAAATTTCGACCGCTCGGACTTGTCGCGGGTCGCGGCATCGCGAAACGGCGCATAATTCGGCCATGAAACTACTCTTACTCTTTGTCCTGCCACTCAGCCTGATCGCCCAGGACGCGCCGGCGATCTTCCATGCGGCAATGTCGAAGATGCAAGAAGCCGGGACGCTAGCGCAGCAAGGCAAGTTCGGTCCGGCGAACGAACTAATCCTCGCCGCCAGCGCGGAGATGGACCGTGCCATCGAAGCGGCACCCGACAATATTGAATTTCGAGCGAGACGCGGGATTGCCTACAGTTTCCTGTCCTACCTTCCCGGTAAAGCGCAAACTGCGATTGCGGATCTGAAGTTTGTGAGCACCCATCCTCGGTTTGGCGATCTTCCGGAGGATTTGCGACAGCAGGTTACGCGGCGATTGGCCTCGCTGACCGCGCGTCCGGACCGTTTTCCTCTTATCTCGGACCAAACCTCGCCTCTGATCGCCGCTGCCAGCTTTACACTTCCGCCGGGAGCAGCGGGAACCGTGCCGGCTTGGGTGCAGGCCACTACGAATGCGCTGAAGGGCTTTCCCGGCCTTCTGGGCACGCACGCGGTGAGCAGCCTCGACCATCCCGGTATGTTCATTGTCTTCACTTGGTGGAACAACAAAAAGGCCTTGAATGATTTCTACTACAGCGGCCTTCACCAAGCCTGGACGCACCAACGGGGACTAACAATGACTGAGCCAAAGGCCGCACCGATGGAGCAGATGCCATCTCAGACTGCGATCGAAGTCTTTGCGGGACTTCCCGGCGGCTCGCGAATCAATGGCGGATTCATTCCAGAGTCCGTGTTTGCTATGTTCAAGAACACAAAGTGATTCGTCTCATTGGCAGAACGGTCATCCTGGGGGTAGCCTGCGGACCGCTCATCGCACTCATCCTGGGCTGGCTGATGGGCGGGTCGCCGGCCACTGCAATCGATCGGCCGGTGGCCTGGCTGGTGAGATCGGCCTATATCGGCACCGTGTTCGCTTTGTCCTTTAGCCTGATATGCGGGCCGCCGATACGCTATCTGAGCCGGAGACTGCGTGGCGCGCCGCTATGGAAACTTCGCGGGATGATTTTGCTGGCGGGCGCCTGCGCCGGGTCGCTTGCCATCGCGGTTGTGGCTGCCTTACTCGCCTGGACACTGGACCTGCACTTCGGCGGACGCACGGAGCTCGGAAAGAACATTCTCATCGACGGAGCCTTCGCCGCCGCCCTTGGTTTGTTCATCAGCTCGTATGCGCGCTTGAAAGGCGAGCGGGACGCGCAAGCGGCCCGCGCCGAGGCAGCGGCCCTGACGGCGCAAATTCGGCCGCATTTTCTGTTCAACACGCTCAATGCGATCTCGGCACAGGTTTTGCACGACCCGGCCGCCGCGCAGGAAAATCTGGGCCGCCTGGGGGATATGTTTCGCTACACAATGATTCACGCGCGACAGGACTCCGTTCCGCTGTGCGACGAAATCGCGCTGGCCCGCGAGTATCTGCTGCTGGAGCAGGCCCGGCTCGGCGATCGTCTGCGCTTTGATTTACCCGAAGAGCTGCTCGGAGCACAGGACGTGCAGTTGCCCGGTCTGACGCTGCAGCCACTGGTGGAGAACGCCGTCCGCCACGGTATCGCTAAACGGGTGGACAGCGGTTGCGTTTCCGTTTCCGTGGAACGCGCCGGAAAAAGCTGGATTCTCAAAGTGTGTAATCCGACCCTCGGAGACGCTTTGGTTTCAGAAGATCAGTTGTTCCGCGAAGGCCACGCGCTGTGGATTCTCAGAAAGCGGCTTCCGGCACTGAAAGTACGGCAGGAGCCGCCCGGCTTGTTCGAAGTCGAGGTGCGCCTGTCATGATGCGCGCATTGGTAGTGGACGACGAGGAGCTTGCGCGGCGAAATCTCATTTCCATGCTGGATGGAGCTGTGGAGGTGATTGCAGAGGCTAGCAATGGCATCGAAGGGCTGGAGAAGATCCTTGGCCTGGCTCCGGATGTCGTTTTCCTCGATGTGGAGATGCCGGGGATGAACGGCTTCGAAATGCTGGCCCAACTTTCCAGTCCACCGCTGGTCGCTTTCGTCACCGCCTACGATCATCATGCGGTCCAGGCCTTCGAAGCGCACGCCGTTGACTACATCCTGAAACCGTTGCGCCGGGAACGGGTGGCAAGGGCAGTGCAGCAACTCCGCGCCCGATCGCCGAGCGTGGCGCCGGATGGATTGCGGAGCGTGCTGCGGCAGTTTCCGGCAGTCACGAAAATTGCCGCCCGCAGAGGAAGGAAAATCTGCCTCCTGTCTCCGCGTGAGGTGCTGTGGATTGGAGTGGACGACAGATTGGTTTTCCTGTACACAGCGCAGGAGCGGTTTCTCGTCGAGCGTACCATCGTGGAACTGGAAACGATGCTGTCCTCGGAAGGTTTTTTCCGGGTGTCGCGCGGTGAAATCGTCAACTTGCAATACGCCCGCGAACTAATTCCGCGCTCCTCCGGCACTTGGCGCTTGATCCTGTCGAACGGCCAGGAAGTTGACGTTAGCCGCGAGCGCTCTCGGGACTTGCGGTCAGCCATGGGTTTCTAAGGCCTTACACTAAGATTTGCACACCGTCCGGGTTAACCGTAAAGGGGCCAACCGCGTCGCGTCGGGACACCCTTGGATTTTCTCTAGCGACATTCTGGATCGCGGTCAGGCGGCCGTGGGTGAAGCCGTAGTCGTGGCAGACCCGAGCGGCGCCGCGCTGGGAACGGCCCACTACAGCGATTCCTCGCAAATCTCGCTGCGGATGCTTTCCGACCGGGTAGAGACGATCGACCGGGCATTCTACCTGCGCCGCATCAACGCGGCGGAAGCTCATCGCAAAGGCGTGGTCACGGGTTCGGAGGCCTATCGCCTGGTGCATGGTGAAGGCGATCAGTTGCCGGGCCTGGTGATCGACCGCTATGGCGACTATTTCACCCTCCAGACTCTGGATCAAGGCATGGATGGCGCCAAGGCTGAGGTCGTGAGCTGTCTGGAAGAGCTCTTCGCGCCAAAAGGCATCGCGGAGCGAAACGATGTGGCGGTTCGCAAACGGGAGGCGCTGCCCTTGCAGTCGGGAGTCCTGGCGGGCGAGGTTCCCGAGACAGTATCCATTCGAATGAATTGCCTGACGCTCCACGCCGACTTATTGCACGGACAAAAGACCGGCATTTTCTTGGACCAGCGGGAGAATTATATTGCGTCTGCCCGGTACGGCCGCGGCCGGGCTCTTGATTGCTTCACATCGACAGGCGGATTCGCGCTGCATCTGGCGGCGCGCTGCGAAAGCGTCGAAGCAGTGGACAGTTCAGAGGCCGCGCTGCGAGTGGCCGGGATGAATTGCGATGCTAACGGGATCGGCAATGTCGAGCTCCGCGAAGCGGACGTTTTCGAGCTGCTGGCTGGGCATGCATCGGCGCACCGCCGCTTCGACATCGTCGTGCTGGACCCTCCGGCTTTCGCAAAATCGCGTCAAAACCTGGAAGGGGCGATCAGCGGATATCGGGAGATAAACCGGCGCGCGCTGGAACTACTGGGTTCAGGTGGTGTTCTGGTGACTTGCTCGTGTTCACATCATCTAAGCGAGGCCGCCCTGCTGGAGATTGTCGCAACGGCTTCGCTCGATACCGGAAGAAAACTGCGGGTGCTCGAAAGGCGCATGCAGGCCCAGGACCATCCCGTTTTGCTCACAGTACCGGAGACGCTTTATCTTAAGTGCCTGATTCTGGAGGTTATTTGATCGGATCGCGCAGCGGCTCGGAGCTTTCTCAGGTTGCGCCATCTCCCCCAGTGCGGTATGGTGATCGAAGGTATTTAGAGATTCGTAATACCCGTCTGTTCGTCTCCCTTGCCGGGAGGCTTCCGAGATTTCATGGAGGATTTGAACGAATGCTGACCGTCTGCGTGCCTGCTCGTCGGCGCGCCACGTTAATTATCTTGCCGCTCCTGTTAGCGGCCTTGATTTTGATGAGCTTACCGGCTCCGGTGTTCGCGCAAGCGGCGCCTGGAGGCGAAGCTAGCCTGGTATTGCCAGACTTGGCGCAAGCGACTTTTCTCGGCACAAATGGCCGCTCCTTGTTGATGTGGGGGCTGTTGGTGTGCGCTCTCGGACTTCTGTTCGGGTTTGTTACGTATACCCAACTGCGCAATCTGCCGGTGCACCGTTCGATGCTCGAGATCTCGGAATTAATCTATGAGACCTGCAAGACGTACCTCATCACGCAGGGCAAGTTTCTGTTGCTGTTGTGGGTTTTCATCGCGGTCATCATCGCGGCGTATTTTGGCTGGCTGGCGCCGGCGCCGGGTAAATCAGTGGCAGTGACCCTTCCTATCATTTTATTGTTTAGCCTGATAGGCATCGCGGGCAGCTATGGCGTGGCTTGGTTCGGCATTCGTGTCAATACATTCGCTAACTCGCGTACCGCATTCGCCAGCCTGACCGGCAAAGCATATCCCTGCAATTCGATTCCGCTGAAGGCGGGCATGAGCATCGGGATGATGCTGATCAGCATCGAGCTGGTGATGATGCTGTTCATTTTGCTGTTTATACCGGGCGATTACGCCGGCCCCTGTTTCATCGGATTTGCGATCGGCGAGTCGCTGGGCGCCGCGGCACTGCGCGTGGCGGGCGGCATCTTCACCAAGATCGCCGACATCGGCGCGGACCTGATGAAGATCGTGTTCAAGATTAAAGAAGACGACGCGCGCAATCCCGGCGTGATCGCGGATTGCACCGGCGACAACGCCGGCGATTCGGTTGGGCCCAGCGCGGACGGCTTTGAAACCTATGGCGTGACCGGTGTCGCCTTGATCACGTTCATCATTCTGGCCGTGAACGATCCGCTGGTGCAGGTGCAGTTGCTGGTGTGGATCTTCGTGATGCGAGTGGTGATGGTGATTTCCTCCGCGGTGTCCTACTTCATTAACGAAGCTATTGCAAAGAGCCGCTTCGGCGACCTTGCCAAGATGGATTTCGAAGGTCCGCTCACCTCGCTGGTGTGGCTCACGTCGGTGATCTCCATCGCCGCTACTTATCTGGTGTCCAGTCTGATTATTCCCGATCTGGGCGGCGACACTACGCTGTGGTGGAAGCTATCTTCAGTGATTACGTGCGGGACTCTCGCGGGCGCGGTTATCCCCGAGCTGGTCAAGGCGTTTACTTCGATGAACTCGCGGCACGTGCGCGAGGTCGTGATTTCGTCCGAGGAAGGCGGGGCATCGCTCAATATTTTGTCCGGCTTAGTGGCCGGCAACTTCAGCGCCTTCTGGCTGGGCCTCGCAATGATGACGTTGATGGCGATGGGAGCTTGGATCAGCGGTTTCGGCTTCGGGGCGCTCATGGTTGCCCCCGCGGTGTTCGCTTTCGGCCTGGTAGCGTTCGGGTTCCTGGGCATGGGTCCAGTAACCATTGCGGTAGACTCCTACGGCCCTGTTACGGACAACGCACAATCTGTTTTCGAGCTTTCAACTATCGAGAACATTCCCAATATTTCCGCCGAAATCCAAAAGGACTTCGGATTCAAGCCCGACTTCGAACGGGGCAAGGAGAATCTCGAAGAGAACGACGGCGCGGGCAATACGTTTAAAGCTACCGCTAAGCCGGTGCTCATCGGAACCGCTGTGGTGGGCGCTACCACTATGATTTTTTCGATCATTGTCGCGTTGACCGACAAACTTAGCCCCGCAAAGTTAGCCAACATTTCGATCCTGCACGCGCCGTTCCTGCTCGGCTTGATCACTGGCGGTGCGATCATCTATTGGTTTACCGGAGCATCCATGCAAGCGGTCACCACGGGCGCTTATCGCGCGGTGGAATTCATCAAGGCCAACATCAATCTGGAAAGTTCGGATAAGGCCTCCGTCTCCGATAGCAAGAAAGTGGTGGAGATCTGCACGCAGTATGCGCAGAAGGGCATGTTCAACATCTTTCTGACGGTGTTCTTCGCTACCCTGGCGTTTGCGTTCGTGGAGCCCTACTTCTTCATCGGCTACCTGATCTCCATCGCGCTGTTTGGCCTGTATCAAGCCATCTTCATGGCGAACGCGGGCGGGGCTTGGGATAACGCGAAGAAGATCGTGGAGACGCAGATGAAGCAAAAGGGTACTCCGTTGCACGACGCCACAGTGGTGGGCGACACGGTGGGCGATCCGTTCAAAGACACGTCTTCGGTGGCGCTGAACCCGATCATCAAGTTCACTACGCTGTTCGGTCTGCTGGCCGTGGAGCTGGCCGTTTCCCTCACGCGCGATCAAAGCGCAATGTTCACCGACGTACTTGCGGCTGTGTTTCTCGCGATCTCGCTGTTCTTCGTCTACCGCTCGTTTTACGGCATGCGCATCGAGCGCAAGTAACGGTAACAACCTAATATTCGAAGCATCTTCCCGGCCTGAACGTCACACAGGTTGGGAGGATGTTCCATGCGAAGTTTTCTCTTCAGCATTGCCGGCCTAAGTCTGCTGGTGTTTTCACTGACGGCGGCCGCTCCGGACCGCAATCCGAGCCAGGATGAAAATTCATTTCATGCCGACCGCGACGCCTACTTCAACGGAGAACATTGGCACGCGCGCCTGTTTGAACGCGTGAAGGCCGATGTGGAACATGTGCGCGCGGCGGCCTGGCCGCGCGGCGGTGATGACTTCCGGCTCGACAAGACGGTCGCGGAATTAGACCAGCTTCAGAGCCAATATGCGAAGAAGGTTTATGACGACAGTGAGCTCCAGCGTGTGATCGATACGCTTGGCAAGGTGGCCAGCTTCAACCGAATGCCGGCGCGCGAGCGCAAGATCATCGACGACGACATTAACCGGTTGCGGCAGTACCGTGCCGATCACGCCGATTGGTTTCGGGAACAACAAGGCGGACAACCGGGTTAACCCGGTTTCTTCAGCAACACCGCAACAAAGTCCGGATCGGAGGCAGCCAGGACGTTTTTCGGAATATAGCAAAAGCCCTTGTCGCCCCAGTCCGTTCCCCAGGAATTCTTCAGCGTAAAGAAATTCCCGACATAGCCGACGATCAACATCGCGTGCCGGCCGTGCCGGCCCGATGGAGCTTCAGCGGCGTTGAAGACGCCATCGCGGCCGACATCGGAGAAGGTAGCGCCGGTATTCATGGAAACGTGCACCGGGCATCCGGCGCTCAGAACCTTTTTCACATCGTCGATCGCGATCGGCAGCGGCGCGGCTTCCAACTTGTAGCGCTCGGCGTCGGCCTCCAGTTGATCCTCCTGTTTCAGCGGCGCGGGGCGATCATCCGGCCATAATTCCTGACGGCAGGTTCCATACTCCACCAGCACTTCGCCCGGGTCCGGACCGCTGACGGTGCCGTCGCCGCCTTGGTAAGCATATTGATAATCGCGTGCATCGCCCTGCATGCGCTGAAACTCCAGCATGGTGAAGTTGGGCGAAAGGCGCGGCGAGGCACTTTGGGAATCCGGATTCAGAATATTGCGCGACATTTCGGCGGCATGCGTCCACGCGAAGGCGGAACAGCGGCCCGTCTGGCCTTGGTCTCCGACGGGCGTCACATATTTGCGCAGATCTACCGCGTCTTGCTCGGCTACGTTCGCGAAGGCGGGTGGCAGCGGTTGCGGCGGCACGGCATCGCCCTTCTGCGGAACGGCCACCTCCAGATTGTTCCAATCGATGCCGGTATAGCGCGCCATCAGCAGTTCGAGCACGGCTTGCGACACCACGCCGAATGCCACCAGCTTGCCCTCGCGCTCAAACAACTGGACGGTGTCCGAAGTCCCGGGCGCAATCTGATCGAAGCCTTGATCGAAGGCCTTGTCTTCGTACGGCTGGAAACCTTCGTCGGTCTTTTGCTGGACTAGAGTGTCGCCGAAGAAGGGATGATCGCCGAAGAGGTTTTCGGCCGACTGCTGATAGTCGCTCGCCGACCAATCGCCGGTGTCGTCGTCAAAATCCGATGCATCCGCGTTCGGGAAATCCGACGCGCTGCCGAAAACATCGTCGTCCACGGGCGGCAGATCGTCGCTCGAGGCGAACATGCCGTCCAGGTTGTCATCGTTGTCGTCGTTATTGCCGCCGTCGTCATCCTGATTCTGATCGTCACCATCAGGCGGCTGGTCATTATCCTGATCGTCATCCTGATCGTCGCCGCCGTCTTGACCGCCATCGTCCTGGTCGTCGTAACCGCCGTCGTCACCCCCGTCATCCCCGCCGCCATCGCCGCCGTTTCCAAAGTCTCCAAAATCGCCGCCGTCGCCAGAATCGTCGCCCATGGAACCTCGAACGATGTTTGCCTTGCCGCAACCAAATTGTCAACTGGCCAGAGTGAAACAGTATGCTATGCTCGCAATCGTTGTGCCTTAGAGTTCCCACATGGAGGAGAGATGAATCCGCAGGAAGTTTTGGAGTTTGCGAAAAGCAAAGAAGTTCGCCAAGTGGATTTGCGCTTCACGGATCTGCCCGGTTTGCAGCAGCACGTCTCCTATCCCATCAGCCAGCTCACCCAAGACTCGTTTGAAGAGGGTTTCGGCATTGATGGATCCAGTATCCGCGGTTGGGCGGCCATCAACGAGAGCGACATGCTGCTCATCCCGGACGCTAGCACCGCGTTCATCGATCCGTTTGGCGAGGTCCGCACGCTGGTGATGACCAGCGACGTCATCGATCCCATTACGCGCCAGCACTACGAACGGGATCCGCGCTGGATCGCCCGCAAAGCCGAAAGCTATTTGAAGAACAGCGGCCTGGCGGATACCGCGTATTTCGGCGCGGAAGCCGAGTTCTTCATTTTCGATAACGTGCGGTTCGATCAGAACCAGCACTCGGGCTACTACTTCATCGATGCCGAGGAAGGCCGCTGGAATTCAGGCCGCGAGGGCCAGAACCTCGGCTACCGGCCGCGTTACAAGGAAGGCTATTTCCCGGTTCCGCCCACCGATCACTATCAGGACCTGCGCGCCGAGATGGTGGAAACCATGATCGGCTGCGGGATCAACATCGAGTGCCATCACCACGAAGTGGCCAGCGGCGGCCAATGCGAGATCGATCAGCGCTTCGACACGCTGATCAAGTCGGCCGACAACATGATGCTGTACAAATACGTGATCCGCAATGTCGCGTATCAGTACGGAAAATCGGTGACGTTCATGCCCAAGCCGCTCTTCGGTGACAACGGCAGCGGGATGCACACGCATCAGAGTTTGTGGAAGGACGGCAAACCGCAATTCGCGGGCGATGGATATGCGGGTCTGAGCCAGATGGCGCTGCACTACATCGCCGGGCTGCTGAAGCACGCGCGGGCGCTCTCGGCCATCATCGCGCCCACCACCAATAGCTATAAGCGGCTGGTGCCGGGCTACGAAGCGCCGGTGAATTTAGCCTACTCGCGCCGGAATCGGTCGGCCGCGGTGCGCATTCCCATGTATTCGGCCAGCCCTAAAGCTAAGCGCGTGGAATTTCGCCCGCCCGATCCATCATCGAATCCATATATGGCTTTCGCAGCGATGCTGATGGCGGGGATCGACGGGATTCTCACCAAGGCCGATCCGGGCGAACCGCTCGACAAAGACATCTACGATCTGTCGCCGGAAGAAATGAAGAGGGTGCCCTCCATGCCCGCTTCCCTGGAAGAGGCTCTGGGATGTTTGGAAGATGATCACTCATTCCTGCTCAAGGGCGATGTTTTCACCGAGGAGCTGATCGAGACGTTTATCAATTACAAGCGCCGGAACGAGGCCGATGCCATCCGGCTGCGGCCCCACCCCTACGAATTCGCGCTGTATTACGACATTTAGTCTTCCAAGCGTTACTGGTGCTGGAAGTAGAGCGTTTCGGGTTGATGGCCAGTTCGCTCTACTTGCAGCATCATATCGCCATCGCCAAGCAGGCTATAACGTTCCACCGTGCTAATTCCGCCCTGCATCGTGGTCACCCTGAGAACGTCGCCGTCCCATTTCATCTTGCTCCACAGGCCGGCCTGCTTGATGGCGGTGTTGTGGCGGGCATCGGTACTGAAAGTGGTAGATACCGAGCCATTTGCGGCATTAAAATCGAAGTTCCGGGATACGTAAACGTTTCCTTCGCGATCATGAATCGTCACTGTCCCGGATTCAATCGCGGGTTCGCCGTTTAATACGCTCCGGGCCGGAATCAATTGCCAGGTTCCATTCAGTTCGTGATGATTGGCTGCCCACGCCCCTCCGGCCAAAATGGCTAAAATTGCGGCTCCAAACAGGAAATTTCTACAGGTTCGTGCCCACATAATCCCTCCCGGCAGCTATTGTGCAAGTGCGATGCCACGGCGCTAGCCCGAGTGTGTAACCCTGTCACTTGGACGCTTTGGCCAAGAAAACCTCCGGCTCGCCGGCGCGAGTCGCCTTCCGCTATCCGAACTTCCGTTTATTCATGACAGCGCGATTTCTGGCGATCGTGTCGTCGGAAATGATCTCAGTGGCCGTGGGCTGGCAGATTTATGCCCTGACGCATCGCCCGCTGGATCTGGGACTGGTGGGTTTGGCGCAATTTGCACCGGGCGTGCTGCTGTTCCTGGTTTCCGGGCATACCGCAGACCGGCACCCGCGCCAATCCATTCTGCGGACTTGCTACGCCGCGTTCGCCGTTTGTTCCGCGCTGCTGCTGGCGCTCACCTTGCGCGGGATTTCCTCCGCTTGGCCCATTTACGCAGTGCTGCTGGCCAATGGCGCGGTGCGATCGTTCAATGGAGCGGCGGGCCAATCGTTCTTGCCGCAATTGGTGAAGCCGGAACATTTCCCCAACGCCGTCACATGGAGCTCGTCCTTTTTCCAAACCGCGACCATCCTGGGACCCATGGCTGGCGGCTTAATCTACGGCTTTGCTGGAAGCCCCGCTCCGGTATACGCATGCGCCACGGTCGCCTACTTTATCGCGGTGCTGCTTTTAGCGGCCATGCGCGTCGACGTCCCGCCGCGAAAGAGCCGGGAGGAACCCGTGGGCATGATCCTGAACGGCCTCCGCTACATCTGGCGCAGCAAATTGATTCTCGGCTGCATGTCGCTGGATCTTTTTGCCGTGCTGCTGGGAGGCGCTGTGGCGCTGCTGCCAGTGTATGCCGACGAGATCCTGCACACCGGCCCCTATGGACTCGGCGTTCTGCGCGCGGCGCCCGGTGTGGGTGCCGTCCTGGTTGCGATCTTGCTGGCGCACTATCCGCTGCGGCGGCGGGCTGGGCTCACCATGCTGTACTGCGTGGGCGGATTTGGCGTGTCCACCGTTGTCTTCGGGCTGTCGCATAACATGGCCCTGTCGCTCATCGCGCTGATGCTGACGGGGGCCTTCGACATGGTCAGCGTGATTGTGCGCTCCACTCTGGTCCAGCTCACCACGCCCGACGAAATGCGCGGCCGGGTTAGCGCCGTGAATATGCTGTTC
Source organism: Bryobacterales bacterium (assembly GCA_963776805.1). Taxonomy (GTDB): domain Bacteria; phylum Acidobacteriota; class Terriglobia; order Bryobacterales; family Bryobacteraceae; genus Palsa-89. The sequence continues at coordinate 109,397 of CAVZOD010000021.1, read as the reverse complement.
ATCGGAGCGTCGAACGAAGTGGGGCAATTCGAATCGGGGATTACCGCGCAATGGTTCGGCGCGGTTCCAGCCGTGATCCTGGGCGGCGTGGGTACCATCGCGATTGTTTTGGCCTGGAACTGGCTGTTTCCGGCGCTGGGCCGGGTGGACAAGCTAACGAAATAGAGACAAACTGGCGAAATAGAATAGAAGTAGTGAGGTTGTGAAGTAGTAATGACCGGGTCCATCGTTCAAATCAACATTTCGCCGGGAGGCGTTCCCAAACGGCCCATTCCCGAAGCCGAAGTCACGCCGGAGGGAATCCGTGGCGACGCCTGGGCGCATCCGCAAATTCACGGCGGGCCCAACCAGGCTGTGCTCTTGATCACAAGCGAAGGCCTGGACGAACTGATCGCGCAGGGCTATCCGGTGTTTGCGGGTGCTATGGGCGAAAACCTTACCACCTCAGGGTTGAACCGGCGTCAGATGCGCCCCGGCCAGCGCTTTCGAGTCGGCGAAGTGATGCTCGAAATCACCAGACTGCGCGTCCCTTGCACAACTCTGGATGTCTACGGCCCGTCCATCAAGCAGGCGGTCTACGACCCGGACGTGAAGGCCGGCGATGCCTCCTCGCCACGCTGGGGGCTGGCCGGATTCTATTTGCGTGTGGTGCACAGCGGCACGGTTCGGCCGGGGGATATAATCGGATTAGTAGACCAGGTCGTCTAACAAGGTCACGTTAACCACGGATGCCTAGCTTGCTCGAAGCCCTTCCCCTCCGCAAGCCCGCTCTCGCGCGCGGAGAGGCGGCAGTCCTGTCGCTGGAGCTTTCTCCCGAAGAACAAGATCAGCTGAAAATGTTGTTGGCGTCGGCGGCGGATCCCGATGCAGCCATCCATTATCTGGTCAGCCTGCGGCAACAGCAGCCCGATGCTTTCCATCGCCTGGTCCAGACGCCTGCCTTCCTGAAGTACCTGATCACGGTGGCTTCGTTTAGCCGCTTCCTTTCCGAAGAGATTTTGCAGAATCCGCAGTGGCTGGAGGAAGTCACTGGGATGAGCCGTGTGCTGACGGCGGGAGAATACAAAAAGCGCCTGGGCAAATTCCTCAAGAATCAGCCGGAGGGCAAGCCGCTGGCGTTGTCGCTGGCATTGTTCCGGCGCCAGCAGATTCTGCGTATTCTGCTTCGGGACGTGTTGGGGCTTGCCAGTTTGTCGGAGACTGCCGAAGAGCTCTCCAATCTGGCCGACGCCATCCTGCACATCAGCTACAAGCGCATTCGCACGGATCTGGTGGCGCGTCATGGCACTCCCCGTTATGCCGGCGAGGACGGCGAGCTACGCGAGTGCGGGATGTCGGTGATCGCGCTCGGCAAGCTGGGCGGACGCGAGCTCAACTACAGCTCCGATATCGACCTGATGTTCGTTTACGCGGCGAATGGCGAGACCGATGGCGAGCATCCCATCTCCAACAAGGAATTTTTCAAGAAGGTCGCCAACCATTACACCGAGCTGCTTTCCACCTACACGGCCGAAGGCCTGTGCTACCGCATGGATCTGCGGCTGCGCCCGGACGGCAGCCTGGGCGAGGTTTGCATTTCGCTGGATGGCGCCAAGAGCTACTATCAATCCCGCGCCCGCGATTGGGAATTGCAGATGCTGATCAAAGCGCGCGTGGCCGCGGGCGATCCCGGCGCCGGCCGCGAGTTGCTCGCCATCGTGGAGCCCCTGATTTATTCCACCACGCTCGATTTTTCGGCCGTGGAAGAAGTATCCGCCACGCGCGAACGCATCAGTGAAAAACTGAGCAAGCGGAGGCTGGGCAAGTCCGCGTTCGACGTCAAGCTGGCCCCGGGCGGAATCCGGGACATCGAGTTTCTGGTGCAGTGCCTGCAGCGTTTGCATGGCGGCCGCGTTCCCTGGCTGCGGCACGGCGGAACCATGCTGGCGCTCTCGCGCCTCAGCCAGAAGGATCTGCTTTCGGCCGCCGAGTTCGGCCGCCTGATCGCCGCGTATCGCTTTTTAAGAAACCTGGAGCACCGCCTGCAATTCGCCGAGGATCGTCAGACCCATACGCTGCCGACTGCCCCGCGCGAGTTGGATCTGCTGGCGAGAAAAATGCCTAGCGCGCAGCTCGGTAGTGCGGCTTCCGGAGAAAAGCTCCTGCACGAGTTAAACGCCCACCTGGAAGCCGTGCAGGAAATTTACGAGCGCGTGATTCACGCTCAGCGGCCCATTTATTACAGCCTTCCGCCCGCGGTTGCCCCGCAGATTGAAGCGCCGGAAGTTGTGGAGCCCACCTCCAGCAATCTGGTGCGGTTTCTCGATGAACGCGCGCCGGAGCTGGCCCAGGCGGTATCTCAAATCCAACTGCGGCGCGGCGCCAGCGCCTTTGAGCATTTTCTCGAAAAGCTGATGCCCGATTCCAGCCTGCTCACCCTGCTTAACTCAGATGCGCAGGTGGCGCGCTTCACGCTGGACATTTTTGAACACAGCCCATACTTCGCTGAAGAACTGGTTCGCGTTCCGCACCTGATCGACGAGTTCGGCCACCTTCCCGGCCTGACGGACCATACCAACGCCAGCGCTGCCCAGGCGAAAGCGGAGACGAGCTTTGGCGACATCTCGCACCTGCGCCGATATTTCCGCCGTGAAATGTTTCGCATCCAGGCCGCCAGCATGTGCCAGCGCGTGCCGGTGTTTGAAACGCTGCAGCAGACCTCCGATCTGGCCGACACCGCCATTGCGGCTTGCTACCAGATGGCGGTGGAGCACATCGCCGCGGTGCATCCGCCCTCCGACCCCGGCTATCAACCGCGCCAGCAGCTCATGGTGATCGCGCTCGGACGGCTGGGTATGCGGGAATTTGACCTCGCTTCGGATGCCGACCTGGTGTTCGTCCTGCCCGACGAAGACCACGAGGAACACGTGTTCTGGACGCGCGTGGCCGAGCGCATCGTGGATCTGATCACCGCCTACACCGGATCCGGTGTCATGTTCACCGTGGATACGCGCTTGCGCCCCAACGGGAGCGCCGGCGCGCTGCTGCAATCGGAAGGGGCTTACAAGGAATATTTCGCCAGGAGCGCGGAGGCTTGGGAGGGCATCGCGTACATGAAGTCGCGCGCCGTGGCGGGAGATACCGAACGCGCCACAAAGTTTCTCAACGAGCTGCAGAAGGTGGATTGGCGGCGCTATGGCCAGAGCGGCCGCTCCAAAAAGGATCTGCGGCAGATGCGGGTGCGCCTGGAGAAGGAACAGGGTCCCGACCATCCGTTGAAGGCCGGTCACGGCGGATTCTACGATATCGATTTTTCGCTTCTGTTTCTGCGCTTGAAAGCCGGCGGCCTGTTTTACAAGGTGCTGAACACGCCGGAGCGCATCAATATCATCGAAGCCACCGGCCACTTGGAGCCCGCCGATGCGGAGTTTCTGCTGGATGCGGCCACGTTTTATCGCGCCGTGGATCACGCCCTGCGCGTCTATTCCGGCCATGCCGAAGCCAGCCTGCCGAATTCGGAATCGCACCTGCACGTGCTCACCGAACTGGTGCACCGCTGGACTCCGGAACATCGCAATGGCCAGCCCTTGAAAGCTGAACTTGCGAAGATCCAAAACCGCACCCGCGAAATCTTCGACCGCTTATTTGCGAACTAGGGCCTTCCGGGAGTAAGCGCTGATGGTCGCAACCGATTGAGATGTATCCTGTTCGGGCATTAGAATCGAGAGTGGCCATGACTCCCGCTCCCCCTAGCCTCTATCTGGAGGGCCCCGGCCCGGTACAGCGATTTTGGGGCCTGTTCCGTCAGGCCGGCCTGGCGGCTTTCGAGGACAATTGCTTCGGCATCGCCAAGGGTGCCGCCTACTCGTCGCTATTGGCGTTCTTCCCGGTGCTGGCGTCGCTGGCCGCGATTTTCGCCAGCGTTAATGCAGGCGCGGTGGCGCGCGTGTTTTCCAGGCTGTTGTTCCAGGTGATTCCGCCGGGCACCGAAGACCTGGTGCGGGCTCAGTTTACGGCCAGGAATCAGCGCTCAGGATGGCTGATCCTGCTGGCCACGCTGCTCTCGGTGTGGGCTGCCTCGGGCGCCATGATGACGTTCATGGAAGGATTCCAGGCCGCCTACCGCCTGCCTTCCGGCCGTTCGTTCCTGAAGCAGCGCAGCGTCGCGATTTTGCTGGTGTTCATCGCCGCGGTGCCGGCGGTCAGCTCCTCCGCCCTGATTGTGTTCGGCGCGCGCATCGAACAATGGATGCTGACGGCGCTCGGGCTGGCGCCGGAAGAGGGCGTCAGGACGTCGGTGATTCTGGCCTTCGGGTTTCTCCGTTACGTGGTGGCGCTGGGGGCCACCGTGCTCGTCACCGGGTTGATGTACTACACAGGCCCCAACCGGCCCATGAAGTTCCGCAGCGTTTGGCCCGGCGCGATTCTAGCCACCGTCCTGTGGTTGCTGGCGACTTCTGGTTTTGCTCTATACGTCCGCCACATCGCCCGTTATAACGTCCTGTACGGCAGCATTGGCGCGGTGATCGCACTGCTGGTCTGGATGTACCTGCTGGCCGTGATCGCGCTGTTCGGCTGCGAATATAACGCGGTTAGGGAGCGCCTTCTGGACTAAAATCCATGCCCCGTACAATGCCCTCCATCGCCGCACCCCGGGTGCGCGCATAGTCCACTGTTACCGCCGGCGCAGGAAGTTGCGGGCCGCAGACGAACTCCTGTGGCGCGTGGCGCATTTGCACGTGCTGCAAATCGGGGATGGACAGCGCGATCGCTTTTCCCCCGGCTTCCACGCGAACGGTAGTAAGGTTGCCGCAATCGATTTCGCGCAGCGTGCCTTGGACACGATGGATGTCGTCCCCAGGCTCAATGAACGGATTCCAATCCAATTGCTGGTGCGGCCTGCGCGTAGTCACCAGTTGCAAATGCCCGGAGGCATCGCGAGCGAATTGGACGCCGGGGTCGGTTTGGGCGATATAGATTTCTTCAGCCGCCCGCGCGTGTTCGGCCGCTGTGCTGGCGTGCTCGCCCGCGTGCCGGGCGGCGGACTGAGCTTCGTCGCGCCGGCCCAATTCATTGAATGTGTCAGCCAGCGCCAGCCAATAAGCATACGCGCGCGCAGCGGGCACCCTGCGTATGGCGTGGAATTGTTCGAGAGCCGCTTCAAAATGGCGGGCGTTCTTCTCGAGCAGCGCCAATTGGTAATGAGCGTCGTCGAAATCGGGCCGCAACGCCACAGCGCGCTCGAGCACCGGACGAATCGCTTCGGCGGGAAGCCCCGCTTCATCAGCCAAAATGGCGTAGTTGTAACACAGCGTCGGGTCGGCGATGCGTTGCTCGATGGCTCGTTTCCACGCGCGCCGCGCACTTTCGGTATCGCCTTGGTGCAGGGCGATCATGCCGAGCGCGGCGGAGACCTCGGGAGAATCGGGCGCGTCGTGCGCCAAGGCCGCGAACCGTGTCTCCGCGCGATCGAACTCGCCCGCGGCCAACAAGACCTGCGCCAATAACAGCCTCGAAGCGATCGGCAAGACATCGGAAACCTCCACCGGCACGGATTCTGTGACCACTTCAGGAAGCTGGATCACCGGCAGCCTGCGCTGCTTCAGCCAATTCCGCAGATCGCGAGAGATCGCATCCGCGGACTTGCCGTAAGCCGACTGCAACGCGTCTAAACCGGGCGATCCCGAGCCGGCCAAAGCGAGAAACTTCGGGAAACCGGGAGCATACTCCGGAGAAAGCGCCAGCATATCGGTCAGCGCCCAGCTTTCGGCATAAAACAAATCCGCGGCGCTGCGTTCCTGGCGCTGTTGCGATGCTTCGGAGAGCGACATCAGCTCCGCCATCGGAATCCAAGTTCGCCTTTGCAGGGTTTGGATTCGCCCGGGCAGCACGCCGCCCAGCTCCGTGGCATGGTCCGTGATGCGAAGCGACGCGTAGAATTCGGCCAGGCCCTCCTTCAGCCAGGGCGGCAGTTGTCCGAGCGAAGAGCGCAATACCAGGTGCGTGTACTCATGCGCGGCCAGACCAAATTTGGCGGGATCGGCCGTGCTCATGACGATGTAGTCCTGGCTTCCGGAGCCGACATAATAGGCGTCCGAAGCGGATCGCAAACGGTAAGGCTCGTACTCCTGCTCCGAAGCGAAAACGATTACCCGGACCGGGGGCGAGGAGCCGGGCTTCCACCCTCTCTGCTGCTCGAAAAAAGCCCGCAGTTGTTCGAACCATGTCAGGAGCGCCCGCGCGCGCTGATCGCTCGATTGCGCATAGATTTCGAAATGGGGGCTGCGAGTGAGCCGCCACGGTGGACCTGGCGCGGCCAGCATTGGCATGGATAATACGGCCAAGGCGGCTGCCCAGCGATGGAAATGCCGGCGCACAACTTACGGAACATCCCCCGCCATGCTGACAACAGCTTCCTGGTAGTTACCTGCGCCCATTTGTCCTTCGGGAAAAATGGAATGCCGGGAGATCCACTGGAACGATTCTTCGAATACCTCGCGCGTGTAGGGTTCGAACACCAGCCGCTCGCCCGGACCCCAGCGGCGCGTGTCCATCGACGTGTGGAATCGCTCCGGCATCTCCTTTTTGTAATAGTGCGTGTACAGTTCGGGCCGCAGGTCGATATCGCGCTGCGCGCGGCGCAGAGCGCGGAAGTACTTGCGCACGTCTTCCGGATCGGGATCGCCGGTGATCATGGATGCAATCATGAAGGTGGTATCCATCACCTTGCGAAATCCCAACTGTTCCAGAAAATAGTAAGGGCCGCTGAACACGGACGCCGCGGGAACCTTGCCGTCGATTAGCAGCTCCATCCGCTTGAAGAGCAGGCCATCGGAGAAGGAAAGCTTCATCCGGTCGAGCGGCATGTATTGTTCCAGAGCCTGAATGGTGGCGTAGTGGCTGCCCGACTGATACCCCACCGAGATGGGCACGCCCGCCAAGTCTCCCGGCTCCCGCACCGGCGAATCCGGCGGAACAAAGATCCCGGCGGGAGAAACCGAGTACGCGTCGGCGTAGAGCCTTCCGTGACCATTGGACGCCGCGACATTCACGGTCCAGTGGCACGCGCAGCTTACATCGGTGGTGCGGCCCTTCTCGAAGGTTTGGTAGGCCCCGACCTTGTCACCCAGGTCGTGCTTCTTTCCGTCCTGGGAGAACAGCTCATCGCGGAACTCGTAATCCAGCCCTTCGGCCTCGAAATAGCCTTTCTCCTGAGCCACCCACTCCTGCAACCGCATATGGGGCGCAATGACGAACTTGGACATGCGAACCTCCTGTTGGCGCTATTGCTATATTGTATTCCCCCGCGCGGCCGCCGCCGTCGGGTAGAGGGCTGCCTAAATCTCGCAAGCAGTGATGAGCGGCTTCGTGGCCCTGTTGGAAGCCTCGGAGCGCGGGTTAGAAAGAGGGGCGTCCTTGACGAACGACTTTAGCAAAAACTGGGAGAACCATTTAGCCGCTCTTGCACCGTACTTCTTGCTTTACAACTTTGCTGGATTCATTCCAGCTTTCGCGTGACTCCTGCGATGCAAGCGGGCATTACCGATCATCAGTGGGATCTGTCAGAATTGCTGGCATGACCGCAGATCCCATCGGTCGCATACAATGAGGCGTTATGAGAACCTTAGTGATCGGCTTGTTACTGGCTTTGTCTATGCGAGGCGAAAAGCCAGTGAAAATGGAAGATTACACGCTTACAGTGCGCGTAGTATCTTCCGAGAAGTCTTTTCATGGATCTGGGACAAGCTGTTCGATGGTGCTTACTATCGACGAGTATGCCGGCGTGACATATTATGCCAATCAGCACAGCGAGTTTTATAGTAACCCGGCCATGTGTTTTGACCGTGGCTCAGCTCTCAAGGGCCGCTACGTCCAGGAGGGTAAGGGTTCCTATCAACATACGCCGGAGATTCGCGTGCTCTACTACGATAAGAAAGGCAGATTGCGGTACACGCCCTATTACGTCAGCAGTGAGAGTCGCTAAAATTACGAGCGGACTTTGGAGGCAACGGGTTTGCGCCATTACTGGCTGTCAGCTAATTATCGAGTCCATGAGGCCGAAGCTGGCTTTTCAAGTCGAGGTATCGGCCCCGGACCTGCTTGCACTGCTCGATTAGACCACGTAAAAAGTCAAGCGAAAGCTCCGTCGGCAGTTCCGCTAGCGCCTTTGTCGGCTTGGCTTCATCCTGAAGTTCTCCGCTATTCAGGGTGGATAGTCCAAACCCCAGGGCGGACAGCCCTGTCGCCACTGAGCGAATATACTCAGTGATCTCCTTCAATTGCTTCTTGGTTTCGCCATACTCGCGCAACTTGCGCCCAATATCAGCATCGAACTCGGCTTCACTCATAGCGGTCACAGCACAGAATAACACGCACCCTCCTTCATCGATAAGGTAAGTCCGCGTGACACCATCGCGCTGCTTCGCATGGGCACCAACACGTTAGAATAGGCGCTATGGAGGATCAGACAGGCTTTCGCTAAGCTGTTCAGTCGCCTTTACCATTGCGCGTAGGATGGAAAAGGAGGTCTCGCTATGCAAAAGAGTACGAAGGGTAAGACCGTTACGTTTCCAATTGACGTGTGGTACGACGCGAAATCGGGAAGAATCCATGTGGCCACTAACGATGCGGCACCGGAAGCGGGCGACTATATCATTGCAGTCAGTAATGACCCCAAGAAAGCGAACGGGCACCCCACGCTCTTCAAGCGGCTCAGGAAGATTCTTCAAGCGCAGGGAGCACCAGCACCTCCCGACGATCCAGAACCCGACAGGTGAACACTTGACCGGTATCGTCCGATTCCTCGCTCAACGCACATTTTCAGACATTACCCGCCGCCGTTGCTTTGCATGCAGCGCTCCAATATAATGCTGTCAGTGGTTTGTTGGTCCTGAGGAGGGTTTATGCTGCGCATTTTTGGGGTTGGTTTGGCACTGGGGATGGCTGCCATGGCCGGCACGGTTACCACCGTTCCCACATTCAACAAAGAGGTTCTGCCGATCCTGCAGAAGCACTGCCAGGGCTGCCACCGGCCGGGCGAAGTAGCGCCGATGTCGCTGCTCACTTACAAAGACGCGCGGCCATGGGCCAAGGCCATGAAGGTGGCGGTGGTCACGCAGAAGATGCCGCCCTGGTTCGCCGAATTCGGCCATTTCGCCAACGACCGCACGCTGAGCCCGGCCGACCTGAATACACTGGTGAGCTGGGCGGACAATGGGGCGCCCGAGGGCGATGCCAAGGACGCGCCGCCGCCGCTGAAGTTCCCCGAAGGCTGGCAGATCAAGCCCGACATGATTATCGAAATGCCCAAGCCCTTCCACGTGAAGGCTACCGGGACCATCAACTACCAGAACATCAAAGTGCATGTCAATTTTCCCGAGGACGAGTGGGTGGTGGCGGCCGAGATGCGCGCCGGAAATCCCAAGGTGGTTCATCACATGAGAGCCATTGTTCTGCCCCCGGGTTCGCAATGGATGTCGAACGCCGTGTACGGGGAGGCTTACGAGGATGGATCGGAAGCCATGACCGGCGCGAAGGAAGGCACAGACCTGCTGGGCAAGTATAATCCGGGCCTGGGAGCCCAGCATTTCGACGTCGACGGCTCCGCCAAACTGGTGCCCAAAGGCTCAGACATCGTATTCAATATTCACTACACGGCGGTCGGTACGCCGGAGGACGATCTGTCCAAAGTGGGGCTGGTGTTCTCGAAGAATCCGCCTGAGCGGCGCTATTGGATGTCGCCCGGAACTCCCGCAGCGTTCAATATGGTGATTCCGGCGGGAGCCGAGAACGCCGAAGTGGTGAGCGAAGTAACCGTCGGCGTGGATCACGCGGAGTTAGTGTACATCCAGCCCCACATGCACTTGCGCGGTAAGGATTATGAGTTGGACGCCATATATCCGACTGGCGAAAAGCAGGAGATCTTCAAGGGCAAGTGGAATTTCGATTGGCAGGTAGGATATCAGCTGGAGAAGCCGCTGTCTCTGCCCAAGGGCACCCGGCTGGTGGCCATCGCCCACTACGACAATTCGCTGAACAACCGCTATAATCCCGATCCGAACAAGACCGTGGTTTGGGGCCCGCAGAATTGGGACGAAATGCAGTCCGGGTTCCTCGGCCTGGTTGTGGATAAGGACACCAACGTCGACAAGATCTTCATCCTGTCCGGTCCTAGCCTGTTGCCGCGCGGGAAGTCCGGACCGACGCTGGCAGGTGTGTTGGGTTTGACCAAGTAATCCCGTCGTAGCTTCGATTCGAAATACAACTGCTACACTGAGCGGATGCGGAAGCTATTCGTGTTCGCTCTGCTGGTTTCGGCGCTGCCCGCGGGCGCCCAGGCTCCCGACAGGTCCAAAATCAACGACGAAGCGATGCGCCATTTTCAGGCGCTGGTGCAGATCGACAGCAGCGATCCGCCCGGCAATGAAACGCGCGTAGCGGAGTACGTCAAGAAAACGCTGGAGGCCGAAGGCATCCCCGTGATGATGGTGGCCAAGGACCCGGCCCGCGCCGACATCATCGCGCGGCTCAAGGGCAACGGCACGAAACGGCCGCTCTTGATCATGGGACATAGCGACGTGGTCCGCGTGGATCCCAGCAAGTGGACCTTCCCGCCCTTTAGCGCCACGCGCCAAGGCGGTTACGTTTACGGCCGCGGCACACTAGATGACAAGAGCGATTTGCTGGCGGCCATGATGACGATGCTGATGCTGAAGCGGCAGGCGACGCCGCTCGATCGCGACGTGATCTTCGTGTCGGAGGCGGGCGAAGAGGCGTCTACCGGCCCGGGCATCGAATACCTGGTCAACCAGCATAGGAACGATATCGACGCCGAGTATTGCCTGGCTGAAGGCGGCGGGGTGCGGAGGAAAAACGGCCAGGTACGATACGCGTTAGTAGAGACCACAGAGAAGCAGCCGAAAGGCGCGCGGTTGATCGCCCGCGGGCCGTCTGGGCACGGTTCGCGCCCGCTGCGAACCAACGCGATCGTGCACCTGGCGAAGGCTGTCGAGACCATCGCGGCTTGGGATCCGCCCATGCGCTTCAACGACACCGCGCGCTACTACTTCGAAAAAATGGCGACGGTCAGCAGCCCCGAGGACGCCGCGCGGTTCCAGGGGCTCTTCGATCCGCAAAAGGCGGCGGCGGTTCGCGAGTACTTGGCCGTGCACGATCCGGTGAGTTATTCCATGCTGCACACTTCCATTTCGCCTAACATCTTCAAAGGCGGCTTCCAGGTAAACGTGATCCCTTCCGAGGCGGAAGCCACGCTCGACATCCGCGCGCTGCCGGATGAGAACATAGCCGCGTTTTACGACACGATGCGCAAGGTGATCAACGATCCGGCCATCGAGCTGGTGCCTGAGACCGCCAATCAGCGGCCAGGTGCACCACCGTCGAAGCTGGATTCGGATGCATATCGCGCGATTGAAGCAGCGTACAAGAGCATTTATGGAACCATCACCATACCTGTGATGAGCACCGGCGCCACCGATATGGCATTTCTGCGAGCTAAGGGCGTGCAGTGCTATGGAGTGGGCGCGATGGTGGATGAAGAAGACGCGCCGAAGGGTTACGGGCCCCATAGCGACCAGGAACGAATTCTCGAACAGTCGCTCTACAAGCACGTGCAGTTTTTCTGGCAGGCGGTGACGGGGATCGCTGGCTCCGGGCACTGAAGAAGTATGCGGCACTAGGGTAGTAGGTGGCCCACAAACTCCGGGCTGATGCGATAGACTGATGCGATGCGAAGCATCATGCTATTTGCATCGCTCGGGATGATTCTGCCGCTGGCAGCCCAAGACACAGCCAAACCGCCCGTGCCGCGCACCGCCGACGGAAAGCCCGACCTGTCCGGGATCTGGCAGGGCGGAGGAGCAAGCGGCCTGGCCTTTGCGGTCGGGTCCGCCAATGCGAAAGCCGCGCGCCCGAATGACGCGGCGGTTGCAAACGCGCCGGCAGCCGTGGTGCGGCCCCGCTTTACGCCCCCCTATCAGGATTGGATGCTGCCCAAGATCAAGGAAATTCGCGATCGCCGGAACATCGACGATCCGAGCTCGAGGTGTTTGCTGGTGGGCGTGCCGCGCATCACCAACGAACCGCTGCCCATCAAGATCATCCAAACCAAGGACGAGATCACATTTCTGTATGAAACATTTCACGCGTTTCGCGTGATCCCAACCGATGGGCGCAAGCATCCCGACGATTTCGACCCATCGTTCATGGGCGATTCGGTGGCCCACTGGGAAGGCGACACGCTGGTGGTGGACGTGATCGGCTTCAACGACAAAACCTGGATCGGAGTGGGCGGCGCGACGCTGCACACCGAAGCGCTGCACGTGATTGAACGCTACACGCGCAAGGATTACGACACCATCACCTACGAGGTGACCATCGACGATCCCAAGGCGTTCACGAAGACCTGGAGCCCGCCGCCAACCTACCTTTCGCTGCGGCCCGGCGAACGCTTGCATGAGTACGAGTGCATTGAAAACAACGAGGACATCGTGCGCTTCGAGCAACTGTTGAAAAACCCGTCCTTGTTCGTGCGCAAGCCGTAGAGGCCCGATGAAAACTCGTCTCAGATCGCAAGCCGCCTTCCCGCCGGCAAGGTAGAAATGGAACATGAAAAAACCGGGTTCGTTATGCATAGCTTTCGCATTGGGGTTCGCAATCGCTGCGCCAGCGTGGGCGCAAACCCCTGTGCAAACCAGGGTGAAGCCACTCACGGCACTGGATTACATGGAAATCCAGCAGTTGAATTACAAGTACGCATTCGCACTGGACACCTGCTCCAATCACGGCGAAGACTACGCGAACCTCTATACCGATGACGGCGTGTTCATCGTCGGATTGAACGGCATGGAGTACAAAGGCCACGCCAAGCTGGTGGAGGCGGCGGGTGGACCGACGTGCGGGCGGCTGAAGCGGCTCCCCCACCAATCGCACACCACGGAAAACCTGGTGATCGAAGCGTCGCCCGAAGGCGCCACCGGCAAGTCGTACCTGGTGTATCCGGGCGATCAGGGCAAGCATGGTGACGCCGATTTCGACGGGCACGTGGGCGGGTATCAGGACGTTTACGTGAGGACGCCCAAAGGCTGGCGGATCAAATCGCGCGTTCACGTGTTTCCGCCGCAGATCCCGGGCGAGTACAAAGGAGTGGGGTGCGCGACGTAGAAGTGGGAATCATGCCGCCCGTCGCGCCTCCCAGTAGTCCTCAAACCGGCCGTTGAGATGGCAGCATCGGAGGGAGACGATGGCGTTGGCACCCCGAACCGTCCAGAACATGCCGGACTGTTTGAGCCGGGAGCCGATCACGGTTTTACAGCCGGCCTCGATTACACCCGAGCCGACAAAGAGGTGCTCGCGTCGAAACTTGGGATAGCGCATGCGCGCCACGTTCCTGTCAAAGTAGTCAGCCTCGATGCGAATCTTTTCGATCACTTCGGGATTGGTGGAAACGATGGAACGAAGGGCACACACCAGCTTCTCGATTTTTCCTTTGTCGAGTAATCTCCGCTGGTGGAGCTTGATCCAAGCTTTCTGGTTGGCCTCTTGATTGGGGTGCAGCCGGCGCGCCAACTCCCAGAGATGTTGGCGCGCGTGATACAGATCGACAATCTGCACCGCGCCGGGAAAATGTTGCTCGGCAAGATTCCAGATCCATTCGGCCCCATCGCCCATGACCACCTTCTTTTGAGCGCGGCTCCAGCCGCGTTTCCAGGCTTCCAGGTAAATACGCTTTCCAAACTCTTCGGCGGTCTCGATGGCGCCGGCGTAGGTAGTGGAGTCAGAATCGCGGATCGGGTAGCCTTCCTGGTCCCAGTCGGTCTGGGTGAAGACGCATCCCAACTTTACTTCCCGCGTATGGGATGACTGGCCTTCGGTCTTGCCTTGCCGACCCACCGTCTCCTTCTTCACCACTGGTATTCCCGTTCCATCCATTTGCACATACAGGATCGGAACCGATTCGCCCACGACCATCGGCAGATTCAACTGCACGGCCCGCTGGATCTCCTCCTGCTCGTCTGCTGCGATGTGTTCTCCGATAGCTTCAGCCGTCCGCTCCACAGCTTTGGTTGTCACCTCCAGATCGGCGAGGAGCTTCATCTGCTGACGGCCGTGGTCGAAGGGCGACCCTTGGCCCACTACCGCCTGCATGCGACGCACCCCAGGAGAGAGTTCCGTGTTCTCGATATCCAGTTCGACATCAGCGGGGAATTGGCCCGTATGGCAATGGGGGCACAGGTAGTAGGGGCGCGACACTTCCGACTTACCTACCGCAGTGAGGACCGGCTTGGAGCGCAACTCCCGATAACGGGCCTGGTGTCCGCAGGCGCAAGCAATGTTGTGTTGGTCCGCAGTCGGGGTTGGGAACTGCAACAGTTTGGTTAGCACTGCCGCCCCCGCCTGATGCATGGCCGAACGCACGGCCAACTCCAGGGCTTCCAGATCCAAACGCCCCGTCTTGCGGCGGGCACCAAAGGCTACGCGCAACAGTTGCTCTACTTCGCGCGTGACTTCCTTTTGGATCGCTTCGACCGTTTTTTTTCCTGGGCTGACGGCGAGTTCTCCTCCACTGGCCGCAACTCGCAGATCTGTTCATTGACATCCAACAGTTGCTCGCCCAGTTCCCGGAAGCGCTGGCACTCGGCGACCTCGCGCTGCGCTTTGGCCAAACTCGCCGGAGAGGAAAACGTCTCGGTGACGGTTTTGCCCTTCACCTTGCGTGTCAGCCGAAAGTAAGGGCCGTGGCCAAGATCACCGGTCCGATGGCAGTGACAGTTAAGATTTCCACAACGACCACTTGTTCCGGTAATGCAGCCGGACCGCATGTCACCCAACTGGACGATCTGCAATTGAACAGTGGCGCGGCGGCTTTCCAGGTCAGCCAGAGAATCGTGCATAAAGTCTCCTGATAAACCTAGCGTATCACTACGCTCGGTTTCATGCCACCAAAAAAGAAAACTCGCGAATCGTTACGCCCAAGTCGCGCACCCAAAGGAGTGCCCAACACCAAACTCGATACCCAGACCCGTTAGAATGGGGTTTTCCCCCATGAAGATCGCCCTGGCACAAACCAACAGCACGGTCGGCGATCTTTGCGGCAATGCCGAGCGCATTCTGGCGTTCTCGCGGCGAGCCGCGGAAGCTGGCGCCAGCGTGGTGGTTTTCCCGGAACTTTGCCTCACCGGTTATCCTCCGCGCGACCTTCTTGAGAAACAAAGCTTTCTGGATCGTACCGAGCAGCACCTGGAACGCTTGGCCATTGACGCCGCCCCGCTCAACGTCAGCATCATCTGCGGGACGGTGACGCGCACCGGATCCACCACGGGCCTGCCGATTTACAATAGCGCCGCCGTGCTCAAAGAGGGGCGCATCGCGTTCCGGCAGCATAAGATGCTGCTGCCCACCTACGACGTCTTCGACGAAGCGCGTTATTTCGAGCCGGCCGCCAAACAATCGCCACTCGCGCTCGGCGACGTGGTCTCGGCCCTCACCATTTGCGAGGACATCTGGAACGACAAGCAATATTGGGAACGACGCCGCTACAGCCGCGATCCGGTGGAGGAGCTGGCTTCAGCCGGCGCGCGTATTTTGATCAGCATCAACGCGTCGCCCTACCATATGGGCAAGCGCGCGCAGCGGGCTGAAATTTTCGCCGCCACCGCGCGTCATTTTCGCGTGCCCATCGTGTACGTCAACCAGGTGGGCGGGAACGATCAACTGCTGTTCGATGGCACCAGCTTCGCCATGAATCCGGAAGGCGAATTGATCGCCTGCGCAGCTTCCTTCGAAGAAGATATGGTGCTGGTGGATAGCAAAGCGTTGACGGGCGAACGCCACGAAAATTATTCCGACGAATGTGATGCCGTCTATCAGGCGCTCGCCATGGGCACGCGCGACTACATTCGCAAATGCGGATTCAGCCGCGTTCTGGTTGGATTAAGCGGCGGCATTGATTCAGCGCTGACCGCGGCGATCGCCGTGGATGCCGTCGGCAGGGAAAACGTAATCGGAGTGGGGATGCCCGGCCCCTATTCATCCGAACACAGCATCATCGACGCGCGCGATCTGGCTCATAATCTCGGCATTCGCTTCGAGCTGATTCCCATCCAGAGCCAGTACGAAGCGTTTCTCAGCGTTTTAGGACCGCTGTTCGATGGCTCAACCGTCGGCGTGACGGAGGAAAACCTGCAATCCCGTCTGCGCGGCGTGACGCTCATGGCGCTCTCGAACAAATCGGGCGCGTTGGTGCTCACCACGGGTAACAAGAGCGAGCTGGCGGTCGGCTATTGCACGCTATACGGCGATATGTGCGGCGGACTGGCGGTCATCAGCGACGTTCCGAAAACGCTGGTCTATTCGCTCGCGCGCATCGCAAATCAGCGCCACTCCAACGCCATCCCGGAGAACACGTTCGTCAAGCCGCCATCGGCGGAACTGCGGCCCGATCAGAAAGATACCGACTCGCTCCCGCCTTACGAAATACTGGACCAGATCCTGCGTCTCTACATCGAAAACAATGACGCGCCCGGGCAAATCGCCGGCGCGCTTCATCTACCTGTAACTTTGGTGCGGGACATTGTGAACAAGGTGGACCGCAACGAATACAAGCGCCAACAGGCCGCTCCGGGCCTGAAGGTAACCACCAAGGCATTCGGCATGGGCCGGCGCTTTCCGATCGCCCAGCGATTTTCTGAATAAGACCAGAGGTTTTCTCCCATGAGACTGCACGTCATCTTCGCCGGATCTATTTTGATAGCCGCGGCGGTCCTCTCTTCCTCCCAGCCTCCGCCGCGCGAACAGGTGGGACCCCTGGCGGATGGAGGGTTTTTGCTGAACAGCGGCTGGCGCGTAAAGCCCGCGGGCACGCAGATTCCGCTGGATACCTTGCCGATGTCGTCCGTGCTTTCCAAAGACGGCCGCTTTCTGGTTGTGCTGAACGGCGGCTACAATCCGCCTTCGTTGAGCGTGCTGGACACCAAGGACGGCCATGAGGTCGGCCGCACGCCGGTGACGGATGCGTGGCTCGGCATGGCGCTCTCGGCGAACGGGAAGACCTTGTGGGTGAGCGGCGGATCGCAGGCCTCGGTCTACGAATTTTCGTTCGATGAAAATGGAAAGCTCACGCCCACGCGGACGTTCGAAATCGTGAAGGGCGCGGAGCGGTCCGCGCGCGATTTCATCGGCGATGTCGCCATTGCTCCGGACGGCCATTTGCTGTACGCCTGCGATCTGTATCATGACTCGATCGTCGTTGTGAATCCGCAATCTGGCATCGTGATCGATCGATTCAAAACCGGACGCCGGCCCTATCGCATTCTGTTCAACCCCGACGGCAAATCGTTCTATGTGACCAGTTGGGCCGATGGTTCGCTGTATCATCACCAGACCAGCGACGGAGCTTTGATCCAGACTTTGCGGCTGGGCGCGCATCCTACCGACATGATCTGGCGCGACCGCGCCACGCGCGCCGAAGAAGCCCTGGACGACGCCGGAGAAGCTGTGCAGCCGCCCAGCTTCAAGGCGCGCATCTTCGTCTCGGCCGCCAATACGAACAATGTTTATTCCGTCGGCGTATCCGACAGCGGCGATCTGCGCGTGGTGGAGACCGTCAATATTTCCACCACGCCCAATCATCCGCTCGGCATGACGCCGAGCGCGCTGGCGCTCAGTCCCGATCAGAGTCGCCTGTATGTGATCTGCTCGGACGCGAATGCCGCCGCCGTGGTGGATGTTACCGCGGCGCGCAGCCAGGTGCTCGGCTTTGTGCCAACGGGCTGGTATCCAACGGCCGCGCGTGTTCTCAACGATGGACGCCTGGTGGTGTTGAACGGCAAAGGATCGCGCAGTTATCCGAATCCGAAGGGACCTAATCCGACCACCAGACAGAACAACCTGACCATCCAATACGTGGCCCACTCCAGACTGGATCGGCCTCGTTCATTCCAGCGCTGACCGACGACTCGCTGGCCGATTACACGGCCGAGGTGAAATCCAACTCGCCCTATTCCGATGTAAAGCTCGACGCGATTCCGGAGGGCATTCCGCCTGCCATCCAGCACGTGCTCTATATCGTCAAAGAAAATCGCACCTATGATCAAGTGCTGGGCGATATCGGCGAGGGCAATAGCGATCCGGCCCTGTGTCTTTTCAAGGAAAACGTCAGCCCCAACCATCACAAGCTGGCCCGCGAATTTGTGCTGTTCGACAATTTCTACGTGAATAGCGACGTGAGCGCGGACGGGCACAACTGGTCGACCTCAGCCATTGCAAACGATTACGTGGTGAAGATGTGGCCCAGCAATTATGCCCACCGGAACTCGAATTATGGCTTCGAAGGCGGCGAGCCCGCGGCTTATCCGCCGGCCGGTTACCTGTGGACGAACGCTGCGTCGGCCGGTGTTTCTATGCGCAACTACGGCTACTGGGTGGAGAACAAAAAAGAGCCCGGCGCGGACGGCGTTCAGATTGACAAGGTGCTGGATCCGGTGCTGGCCAAGGTCACCGACATGAAGTACCGCAGCTTCGATCTGGATTATCCGGACGTGAAGCGCGCGCAAATATTCCTGGACGACCTGGCGCAATTCGAAAGCGCGAACCAGATGCCCGCGCTCATGTTCATGCGCCTTCCGAACGACCATACGTCCGCCACCGCGCCTGGAAAGATCGCGCCGCTCTCTTCATTCGCCGACAACGACTACGCGCTCGGCATGATCGTCGAAGGCCTGTCGCGCAGCAAATTCTGGGGCAGCACGGCGATCTTTGTTTTGGAAGACGACGCGCAGAACGGACCGGACCATGTGGATTCGCACCGCTCGCCGGCGTTCATCATTTCGCCCTACACCCATCGCGGAATCATTGACAGCACCATGTATAACACCACGTCCATGCTGCGAACCATGGAGCTGATCCTGCATCTGCGCCCCATGACGCATTTTGATGCGAGTGCGCGGCCCATGTTCGCCAGCTTTTCCGAGCAGCCCTCGCTCGCGCCGTATCAGGCCGAAAAGCCCCGCATTTCGCTGGAGGATCGCAACCCAGCGAATTCGTCCACGGCCGCCCGTTCCGCGCGGCTCGATTTCAGTAAAGAGGATTTGAACGACGACAACGAGATGAACGATATCCTGTGGCGCGCGATTCGCGGCACCGATCCGCCGCCCCCGGTTCGCAGCATGTTCGCAAGATGATGGGACGAGAACGGAGGTAGTTTGCCGCGCGCGCATCTCTGCTTCGTTTGGCACATGCACCAGCCCTTGTACAAGGACCTGGTGACCGGTGAATACCGCCTGCCGTGGACGCGCTTTCACGCGCTTAAAGATTATTACGGAATGGTGAAGGTGCTGCAGGACTTTCCGAGCGTTCACCAGACATTCAATCTGGTTCCTTCCATGATCGTGCAGATTGAGGATTATGCAGCTGGCACGGCCGCGGATCCGTTTTTGGATTGCGCGGTGAAGCCGGCTGAAGAGCTGAGCGAGGCGGAGCACGAGTTTGTATTGCGCTATTTCTTTCAAGCCAACGCCGACCATCTGATCTATCGCTATCCGCGCTACGGCGAGTTGCTCAACGTCTGGAAGTCTTGTGGAGCGAATCCTCAGGCGGCGCGGCGGCACTTCAGCGTCCAGGATCTGCGCGATCTGCAAGTGCTCTCGCAAGTAGCGTGGTTTGATGAGGAGTTTCAGGCGCACGACGAGGAAGTGAAAGGTCTGATCGAAAAGGGCCGCGGCTATTCGCTCGAAGATCAAGCTCTGATGGCGCGCAAAGAGCGCGAGATCCTTGCTGCGGTGGTGCCGGCGTATAAAGAATTTGCCGGCGCGCGGGCAGATTGAGATCTCGACCACGCCTTTCTACCACCCGATCCTGCCGCTGATCTGCGATTCCAATATCGCGAGCGTTTCGCATCCGGGCGTCACTCTGCCCAGCCGCTTTCAATATCCGCAAGACGCGCTCGATCAATTGAAGAGAGCGCGCGACTATATCGAACGGCAGTTTGGCCGCGCGCCAGTGGGTCTGTGGCCGTCGGAAGGTTCGGTGTCCGATGAAGCGCTGTCGCTAGCCGCCGAAGCAGGCTTTGAGTGGGCCGCGAGCGACAACGGAGTGCTGGCGCGAACCATCCATCAGGACGGCGGAACAGAGGTGACCTACCGGTCGTACTTGTGGCAGCAGCAGGGCCGGGAGCTTCGGATGATTTTTCGGGATCATTTCCTGAGCGATCAGGTTGGGTTCGTATATTCCGGAATGCGCGCCGAGGACGCCGCCGGGCACTTTCTGGATCGGATTCGCGAAAACACCCGTCCGATGCTGGAGCGCGGCGCCGACGTTCTGGTTCCCATCATTCTGGACGGCGAGAATGCCTGGGAATATTACGATCACAACGGCCGTCCGTTCCTGCGCGAGCTGTACCGGCGAATCGCGGAATCGTCCGACCTGGCTGCGCTCACCGTCAGCGAAGCTTTGAAGCTGGATCCGCCGCGCACGCTCGATCATATCCATCCAGGATCGTGGATCGATGCGAATTTCGACATCTGGATTGGCGCCGAAGAAGACAATATTGCTTGGGAATATCTGCTGCGGGCGCGCCGAAAATTCGACGAGGTGGCATCGGGCGTTTCCGCAGCGCAGCGCAGTTTAGCTTACGAAGAACTGCTGATCGCCGAAGGCAGCGATTGGTGCTGGTGGTACGGGCCAGAGCATGTTTCTGAGAATCGCATCGAGTTCGATGAGTTGTACCGGCAGCATCTGGCGAACGTGTATCACGCGCTGGGCGTGG
Source organism: Bryobacterales bacterium (assembly GCA_963776805.1). Classification (GTDB taxonomy): domain Bacteria; phylum Acidobacteriota; class Terriglobia; order Bryobacterales; family Bryobacteraceae; genus Palsa-89. The sequence goes on along the minus strand of CAVZOD010000021.1, from coordinate 88,639 downwards.
CGCCGCCCGAAGAATTGTCGCACCCGATTCTGAAGTCCGGTGTTCCGAACCTGAACCAGCCGCCCGCGCATCCCATCCACCCGGTAATTGACGGCGAGGTGACTTCCTACTTCGAATGGTCGGGCGCGGGCACGGTACCATCCCGACAACCGTTCGGGAGCGATGCACAGCGATGAACCGAAGGTCCGCGACGTTTACTACGGCGTGGATGACGACAGTCTTTACCTGCGCCTGGATCTTGACGACGGATTCCAGCTCAATTCGCTGGAACTGCATTTCGAACAGAAGACAGTGTCTTTGTTGAACAACCCGGCGGTGCAGTTCGCGCGCAAACGCGTTGCCGAAATCCGCGTGCCGTTCAGCGTTCTGGGCCTAGCAAAGGCCAGCCCGATCGCACCTGCAGCTTCGGATCGGACCCGAAGTTCTCGACCTGGATATTCCCGCCTGATACGGCCAGCGCGAACTACTTCCGGCTGGAATATTTATCGAGCACCGAAAGCAATTTGGCTGCCGGCGGGAGGCGCCGGGGTGTTGCCCATAACGATCTCTTTGTTGGTGAGGGCCGATCCGTACAGTTCTCTGTTCCAATCTTCGTCGGGCCGCAGCGTCGCGCCTTGCAGCGATATGCCTGCGAAGATGCCGCGCGACCGGGAGTAAGTGAGGATCTCAGCATGCAGTTGCGCGTCGGTTTCAGCCGAAGAAGTGCGCCCCACCGGACCGCGCGGCAACCGACGCATCGGCGCCCAAAGTGAATTTGCTCGCGAGCAGTTTCTTTGCGCCGGACTCGCTGTTCACCAGCATCACCACGTCGGTTTCCGAGCCGCCGATCTGAAAGCCGAAGCTGCCGCCTTCAATGCGAACCGCGGCCGGAGCGGACCATCCTACGCCGCTCGACTTACGGCACAGCATGAATCCCTTGCCGTACTTGGCGCCCACGATGAAGGCGCCCTTCTTGAGACCAGGGACCACAACGATGCACTGGGCCTTCTCCAGCAGATCCTGAGGAATCCCCTTATCCGGAGCCGACATGATGTCGGTAAGCATTTCAGCGGAATCGTCGAGTCGTTTCGCAGCGTCGCCGGCAGCGTACAACATACTGCCGGTGGCCAAAAGAAGTGCTAAGTGAGTTAGTCTCATGGGGTCTCCTCAGGCTCGATTTTAGCAGGCTCCCTGAATGAGCCGATATCATGGAACTTGGGTGCGAACTTGGGTGCGAAGTTGGGAGCGAATTTGGGCACGCGGATTCTGATCCCGCTGTTGGCTGCCTCGGCATTGCTTCGAGGCGCCGACCCTCTGGCGACGGGTGTCACCCGGAAACTGGATCTCATCCAGAGCGGCCAGGCCAGGCCCGGCTCGGTGATTCGCTTCACGCCGGCGGAGTTGAACGCATGGGTGCGAGCCAAGGCGCCGGCCATCGTCCCGGATGGATTTCGCGCTCCCCACCTTGTGCTGGGAAACGGCGAAGCAACTGCCTCGGCTTGGATCGATTTCCTGAAGGTGAGGCGCTCCAGTGGAGTAGAGTCCAGTTGGCTGGTCTCCAAACTGATCCAGGGGGAAAAGTTTGTGAAGGTTCAGGCCAGCATCCAATCCGCTCATGGCCAGGCGACGGTGCATCTGCTTCGTGTAGAAGTCGGCGGCCTGGCGGTGACCGGCGCTACGCTCGATTTTCTGGTTCAGAATTTCTTGCTGCCGTTTTATCCCGATGCTGAAATCGATACGCCCTTCGATCTGGCGGACAACGTGGATCGGATCGAGGTTACGCCGGCTGAAGCTCGGGTTTATATCCGGCGCTGATTTTCGTAGCGGCCTCCTGGCCCATGCGAACACAGTCCGGAATGCCAATGCCGTGATAGGCGTTGCCGGCCAGATAGAGACCGGGCATCCGGTTTACCAGCTCTTCAATGCGATCGACGCGCTTAGCGTGACCGACCGTGTATTGCGCCATCGAATGGGGCCAGCGTGCGACGTTGTGAAACACCGGCTCGGCTTCCAATCCCATGATGTTGTGCAGGTCGGTGCGCGCAGCGTCGACCAGCGCTTCATCAGTGAGCGGCATCGCACCCCCGCCCAGAAAACATCGCAGCAACACCATGTTGTTGGGTACGCGATAGTCGAATTTGTTGCCCACCCAGGTGCAGCCGAAAATGTATTTGCGCTCTTTCTTGGGCACCAGGAATCCGTGGCCTTGCAAAGGATGATCGAAGGTGTTCTTGCGATATCCGAGCGCCAGCGTAATGGATGTCGTATAAGGGATTTCCGCGAGCAGACCGGAAAGTTCGGGCTGAAGCGCTTGTAGAAGGCTTGCGGCATCGCCTGCGGGAGTAGCGATCACGACGTGTTCGGCTTCCAGCCAGCCGCCGTCCGCCCGAACGCGGAAACCTGCGGCCGTTTGCTCCACAGTTTCAACCTCGGCTTGAACAACTTCGGCGCTGGGACGCAAGGCTTCGATCAATTGGCCGAGCCCGCCTTTCAACGTTTGCAAAAACGAACCGCCGGAGCTTTTGGGACGCGGGGCGGCCAGAACTCCGCGCGTCAAGCTGCCGTACTTGGCTTCGATTTCGACAAATCGCGCCAGCACGCTGTTGACGCTCATGTCGCGCGGATCGCCGCCGTATACGCCGGCCAGCAGCGGCTCAGCCAGATAATCGATGGACTCCTCGCCGTAGTGATCCAGCAGAAATTCGTACACCGAGCGATCGGGCTGCGGTGTATGCGGAGGCTGGCGGAAAATCTCCAAGCCCATGCGGATCTTGGCGCCCCAGCTCAGCAGCCGCGTCTCCACCAGCGGCAGGATCTTGGTGGGGACCATCATCATCAGCCCCTCGGGCATCGGGATCAGCTTGCCCCTTCTGACGATGTAGGTGATGCGGGAATGGTCGTTGGAGCCGATCACCTGATCCGCGAGGCCGAGCTCACCGATCAGATTCATCGCCCACGGCTTGGCGGCCATGAATCCGTCGGGGCCCTCTTCGAGCACGCAGCCCTGCTGCACCGACGTCTGGATCACGCCGCCCACGCGCGGCCGGCGCTCCAGCAGCGTTGGCCGGATGCCCGCTTTCGAAAGATAGTAGGCGGCGGAAAGCCCGGAGATCCCGCCGCCGATGATCAACGCTTTGTGCAACACGCTACATCTTGAACTCGCGCACGAAATCCACCACGGCGCGAACGTTGTCCGGCGGAGTCTCCGGCAGAATCCCGTGCCCCAGATTGAAAATATGGCCGGGGCGCGAGCCGGTGCGCTTCAGCAGCTCATGCACGCGCATTTTCAGCTCGGGCAGAGGCGCGAACAGCACGGCTGGATCCAGGTTGCCTTGAACCGCGGAACGATAGCTGATGTCCATCCAGGCCTGGTCGATATTCACTCGCCAGTCCACGCCCATCACGTCGCCACCCGCGGCGTGCAATTCCCGGAAGAAGCCGGAAGCTCCGGTACCGAAGTGAATCACCGGAACGCTCCCCGTTCGAATGCGCTCGATCAGGGCGCGCGAATAGGGCGCAACGAACCGGACGTAATCGTCGGGACTGAGTGCGCCCACCCAGCTATCGAAAACCTGAATGGCGCGGGCGCCGGCGGTTACCTGGCTCAGCGCGAAGGGCCCCAGCACGTCCACCAGCTTGCCCATCAGACGGCGCCACAGGGTTTCGTCGCGATACATCATCGATTTGGTTCGGACGAAGTTCTTGGACGGGCCGCCTTCGATCATGTAGCTGGCGAGTGTAAACGGCGCGCCGACAAACCCGATCACGGGGACGCGGCCGGCCAGCTGCCGCACCACCTGCTGAATCGCCTCGCCGACGTAGTTCAAATCGTCGGTGTTTGAAATCGAAAGCGAATCGACATCGTCGGAGGTACGGACGGGATTGTCGATGTGCGGGCCTTCGCCTGCGAGGAATTTCAGCTTCAGGCCCATCGGTTCGACGGGCAGCAGAAGGTCGGCGAAGATGATGGCCGCATCAACGTCCAGAAATTCCACGGGCTGCAATGTGACTTGGGCAGCCAAGTCGGGCCGTTTGCAGATCTCCAGGATTCCGGCCTTGGCGCGGATGTCCCGGTATTGCTTCATGTAACGTCCGGCCTGGCGCATAAACCAGACCGGCCGAACATCCGTTGGGCGGCGGCGGCAGGCATCCAGAAAACGACTGTTCGTCGAGGTCATTCGCATCGATTTCCCGGCGTAAATTGGCGATTGAGCATATGTGAGTGGGTGAGCATCGGTTGGGCCGCATACAGGACCCAAATTATAGTAGCGCTTGGACCAAGCCCTACTGTCAATAGTTTGGCCCCAAATTTGTACGCGTGCTGCCCGCCGGAATTAGCTTGTGCTGTAGATTCAACTAGATAGCTAGAGACGGAAGATTCACGCGCCTATTCGCGAGGACGGCCCTTTTTGATGCGCTTCAGCAGTTGTTCCATCCGGCCGCCCAGTTCGGTGGCGATGTCGGGCTCAAAATGCAGCTCGGGCACCCGAAAAAGCTCCAGACGGCGAGCAACTTCGCGGCGCAAGAACGTGGCGGCGTGTTCCAGCGCGGCAATGGCCTGCGCGGTATCCGCACCTTCTTCCACGCGTACGCGCACCAGGGCATGGCGCTTGTCGGGCGAAACTTCAATGCCGGTGACGGTGGCGGAGGATACACGCGGGTCGGAGAGTTCGTAGCCGATCAACTCAGTCAGTTCCTCGCGAAGGGCTTCGGAAATTCGCTCGGTGCGATGCTGCATCACGTATCTACTGGTTGTCGCCCTCGAGCGTGTTTAAACGCCGCTCGTGGATCTCGGCAATGCGCGCAAGAGCGCGGATATTCTCACCATCTTGTCGTGCAATTTTGTGGAGGGCCCCGATCTCTTTCATCCTACTCAATCCACTCTAGCGTGGTTCCAACCAGTACGCCACCGAGCAGATTTGCGGCTTCGCGCTCCACCAATTGCAAAACCTGTTCGGCATGGGCATGGTCGCCTGAAACGGTGACCGCCGATACCAGCGAGCGCTGCCACAGCTCCTGATAGTCGATTTCAGCCACCGCCACGTTGAACTTGCTGCGCAGCCGGTCCTTGAGGCTCTTGACGGTGTGGCGCTTGTCTTTGAGCGAGTGCGCGCCGTCCAGGCGTAATTCCAGAGTGAGGACACCAACGCTAGCCATTTCCACCCGCCCGCAAGGCTTACGCCATGGTCTCCACGGCGACCCGCTCGGTGGCGAATGCCTCGATGATATCGCCCGGCTTGACATCGGAGAAATTACGGAGCGTAACGCCGCACTCGAAGCCGTTCTTCACCTCGCTGGCGTCGTTCTTAAAGCGCTTCAGCGAATCGATCTTGCCGGTGAACACCACTACGTTGTCGCGCAGAAGGCGCACTTCGCTGTCGCGCTTGAGGAATCCGTCCATCACCATGCAGCCGGCCACGTTGCCGACCTTGCTGATGCGGAACACCTCGCGCACTGACGCGCGGCCCTGGTAGACTTCCTTGAACACCGGCTCCAGCATGCCGGTCATGGCGCGCTTCAATTCATCGGTGAGTTCGTAGATGATGGTGTGCAGGCGGATATCCACCTTTTCCTGCTCGGCCAGCGCGCTGGCGTTTCTCTCCGGGCGAACGTTGAAGCCCACGATGATGGCGTTGGAGGTGGAAGCCAGCAGCACGTCGCTTTCGTTGATGGCGCCCACCGCGCTGCGCAGCACGCGGATGCGCACTTTGTCGTTGGAAAGCTTCTGCATCATGTCGGACAGCACTTCGGCGGTTCCGCTGACGTCGGTCTTGAGGATAATGTTGAGCTCCTTGACCTCGCCTTCCTTCAATTGCTCATGGAACTGTTCCAGCGTCATGCGGCCGCTCTTGGACATAGCGACGTCGCGCGCCTTGGCTTCGCGGTAAATCACGATCTGCTTGGCCTTGGCGGTATCGGTCACCACCTGGAACATGTCGCCCACTTCGGGCAGCGAATCGAGACCAAGGACTTCCACTGGCATGGACGGTTCGGCGTCGCGGATCGGGCCGCCGCGATCGTCGAACATTGCGCGGACTTTGCCGAACACGGAGCCGCAGATAAAGTAATCGCCGACGTGCAGCGTGCCGTTGCGAACCAGCACCGTCGCCACCGGACCGCGTCCGCGGTCGAGATTGGCTTCCAGCACATTGCCGACGGCGGGACGATCTGGATTGGCCTTCAGATCCAGCATGTCGGCCACCAGCAGGATCATTTCGAGCAGAAGATCGAGGTTGGTTTTCGCCTTGGCCGAAACCGGCACCATGACTACGTCGCCGCCCCAGTCCTCGGCCAGCAAACCGCGATCGGCCAGTTGCTGCTTGATGCGTTCGGGCTGCGCGTCGGGCTTGTCGATCTTGTTGATGGCGACGATGATGGGCGCGCCGGCCGCTCTGGCGTGATCGATGGCCTCGATGGTCTGCGGCATGACGCCGTCGTCGGCGGCCACCACCAGGATCACGATGTCGGTAACTTTCGCGCCGCGCGCGCGCATGCGAGTGAACGCCTCATGGCCGGGCGTGTCGATGAATACGATCTTGCGGCCGTTCTTCTCGACGTAGTAGGCGCCGATGTGCTGCGTGATGCCGCCGGCCTCGCGGTCGGCCACATGCGCCGAACGGATCGCGTCGAGCAGTGAAGTTTTGCCGTGATCGACGTGGCCCATGATGGTAACCACCGGGGCGCGCCGCACCTGATCGGTGGTCTCTTCGGCTTGGGTGACCTCTTGCGTGCTCTCTTCTTCGTAGCTGATCTTGTTGGTGGAAGCGCCGAACTCGCGCGCCAGGTCTTCGGCCATCTTGACGTCGAGGTTCTGGTTGATGGTGGCGAAGATTTTCTTTTCCACCAGCTTCTTGATCACCAGATTGGCTTTGATGCCGAGCTTTTCGGAAAGCTCTTTGACGGTGACGCCTTCAGAAATGGTGATTTCGCGATCGATGGGCGGCGGCGCCGCCGCTTGCTCGCCGCGGCGCGACGGCATGCGTAGCCGGCCCTCTTCCTGCTCCTACATCGCGATGACGATCGCGTCCGGCGGGCTTGGCTTGGTGACGCCGTTGCTGCTCGGTGGGAATCGGCGTGGCCGGTTCGGCACGCAGAGGCGACGTGGGATGTAATGTTCGTGGCCGGCGGAATGCTCCTGGACCGCCAGGCGCACCGGGGGGACCACCACCGACACCGGGCCCGCGCATCACGGGCTGGCCGGGACGAATGGGGCCGCGATAAATGGGCTGGCCAGGAACCGGCGTAGCGCTGCGAGTGGGCATCCCGGGCCTGGGCGCCTGCTGTTGCGCTTGTCCAGGCGACGGACGGGTCTGCTGCTGTTGCTGCAGGCGCGCCACCATGTCGGGGCGCGGAGGCACCACGGGACGGGCGGCCGGCTGTCCCGCCAGATTCGGGCGCGGCTGCGGACGCAAAGGTGTTCCAGGGGTGGGCGACGCCAATGGTGCAGCCGATTCGCTGGGAGCTGAAGGCGCCGACGGCGCAGTGCGCGCCACCGGCTGCAAGGGAAGCGTGACTGACGCGGGCGGCAGCGGGGCAGCGGGAGTGGGCGGCGGCAACGGCTGCCGTGGTCCCGACAAGATCTGTCCCGGGCGAGGCGCGGGAACGGGGCGCGCCGGAACTGGACCAGTACGCAACGGGGGATGCAGCGGCGCCGCGCCACCCGCCGACAACGGCGGTCTTAAGGGCGCAGGCTTGCTGCGAAGCGGTTCTTCAATGGGGGTAACGGGGGCCTCCTGCGCGGGCGCGGCTACTGGGCCTGGCACGGGCGCTTCAAATTCGGGTACGGGGGTTCGGGCGGCGTGTGTGTGATGATCGGGCGCCGGGTGCTGCGCAGCGGGCTGTTCATGGCGCACCGGCTGCTCATGCCGATCAGTGAACTCCGGCTCCGCAACTGCGACCGAAGTGTCGGCTTCGCGGCGCATCGCAGCGCCCGCGCCACCCTGCACTCTTTGCCGGATTATTTCAGCCACCGGCTCATCAATGGAGCTGGAGTGGGTCTTCTTTTCGGCGACGCCGAGCTCGGGCAACATGTCGATGATGGCATGCGAGGGGACCTCAAGTTGCCTGGCCAGCTCATTGATTCGGATTTTACTCATAAATACCGGCAGCGCCTGATCGCGCCACGCCTAACGGACCCCCTCCGAGTTCTCTATAGTATCAAATTCCTTTTTCTCATCCGGCATGCTGGCGGCGGCGGGAACATGCCCGCTTTCCGCTGTTTCGGAGCTGCTTGCTGCGGCAGCGGATTCGGCTTCCAACACCGGCGCGCCCGAGGATTCATCGCTCGAATCCGGCAGAGCGTCGTTCTCCGGAATAATCTCGGCCGGATTTTCGGGCGTCTCGAACTGCGCGTAATACGAGTTCACGGCAACCAGGATCTTTTCGACAATCTGCGGCCCGATGCTCGGGATCGATTCGAGCTCCTCGGGCGTCATGGAACCAAGCTTCTCTACCGTCGATACGCCCGCTTCCAATAGTTTCTCAACGATGTCTTCGGCCAAGCCAGTGATCGATCAGCACCGACACCGGAGCGCCGGCCGGAACCAGCGCCGCCATGGCAGTCTCTACTTCCTGGCGCTTCTCCTCTTCGCTCTTGATGTCGATCTTCCAGCCCAGCAGCTTAGCCGCCAGGCGAACGTTCTGGCCTTTCTTGCCGATGGCGAGCGAAAGCTGCGTATCGTCGACAATCACTTCCATGTGCTTGTCGGCGGCGTCGACGATAGAGACGCGGCTGATCTTGGCCGGACTCAGCGCGTGGGTGGCAAAGACCACCGAGTCTTCGGAAAACTCGATAATGTCGATCTTTTCTCCGCGGAGCTCCCGGATGATGGACTGCACGCGCATACCCTTCATGCCCACGCACGCGCCCACGCTATCTACATCGCGGTCCCGGCTGACCACGGCGATCTTGGTTCGCTCGCCGGCTTCACGCGCGCATCCTTTGATAACCACGGTGTTGTCGTAGATCTCGGGCACTTCCTGCTCGAACAGACGCATCACCAGCTCCGGCGCTGCGCGCGAAACGATAACGCCCGCATTTTTGCCGGCCTTTTCCACGCTGCGAATCACGCAGCGCGCTCGATCGCCCACGCTGAAGTTCTCCAGCTTGCTTTGTTCCTTCTTGGGCAAGCGGGCTTCGGTTTTTCCCAAGTCCACAATCAGGTCCTGGCCCTCAATCCGCTTCACCATGCAGTTGACCAGCTCACCCACCCGGCCCGAATACTCCGAAAAAATGGTCTCCCGCTCAGCTTCTCGAACCTTCTGCAGAATCACCTGCTTGGCGGTTTGGGCGGAAATCCGGCCGAGCGCCTCAGTAGGCTTGGGGAACCGAACCTCTGATTCCAATTGAGCCGCTGGATCCATGCGCTGGGCGTCGCCGAGCGAGATCTCCTTCACCGGATCCTGGACAGACTCCACCACTTTTTTGACGCCGTAGATTTCGAGCGCACCGGTGGCATCGTTGAATGCCGCAACTAGATCTTCGGTGGTGCGGAAGTGCTTGCGGGCAGCCACCAGCATGGCATCCTTCACCGCGTCGATCACGATCTGCGGGTCGATGCCCTTCTCTTTGCTCAAAATCTCAATGGACTGATAGATACTAGCCACTGTTTCCTCTTCTCAAACTGTCTGGGAGTGAATTACCAGTCAAACTTCAGGTTGGCTTTTTGGACCTGATCCAGCGGGAAGTGGATGACTCTTCCGGCGGCTGGCTGCAGCGCGGCAACTTCCAAAGCAACGATGCCTTGCGAGATTCCTGCCAGCCGGCCTTCCCAGCGACGCTGGTTTTCCACCGGCTCCCGCAGCACGACTTTTGCTTTCTGACCCACGAATCTCTCGAAGTCCTTCGCTTTCGATAACTTACGCTCCAGGCCAGGGGAGCTGACCTCCAGCGTGTAACTGTCCCCAGGTATGACGTCCTCAATATCCAAAATAGTTCCTACCTGCTGCGAAATAAATTCGCAGTCGGCATGCGAGACGCCGTGCGGACGATCGGGGGAGGCTTCCCCTGTCACAGGCCGATCGATAAAAATCCGCAAAAGCCGGCCCCGGCCAGCTCCCAGAAGCTGCACCTCGACGATTTCGATCCCTTCCGGATCGGCGACCCGCTCGGCGATTTCCTCGATCTTACCGACAATCTCTTCTTTAGCGATGACAGCCATCAATGTATTGCAATAAAAAAGTGGGCTTTCGCCCACCGGTCACTTTCGACAATTTCATTATACACGTATAAGATGTCAGGGCGGTACTGGAGGACTCAATAACCTATGAGACAACGTATTGAAGCGAAACGGGCCGGTGGATTAGCGGCAATTGCGGGTGCGGCCGGCGCGGTGGCCATAGGAGCTTTTGCGATCGGGGCCCTCGCCATTGGCGCGCTGGCTATTGGCGCCCTGGCGGTCCGGAAACTAATGATCGAAAGGGCCAGTTTCAAATCCGTAAATATTGATGATCTTACGGTGCGGCGGCTGCGCGTCTCCGAACTGATTGCGGATGATCGAGCTTAGGGCAAGAGCTCGGCAGTGAGGGTGGCGCCGCCCATTTCGGCCATCAGCGTGGATATCTTCACCGGCGTGCGCGTTTCTTTGGCGATCCAGACGGTGAATTTGTCCAGACCGCCATCGGCGGAGGACAGCTCCACCCGGAACGTTTCGAACGTACCGGCGGGCACCGTAATGCTTTCCGATCCCGCTACTTGCAACTGCATCAGCTTTACCTTCTGCTTCTGCACGTCGAAATTGCGGAACGTGGTACGAAAGCCTGCCGCGAGCGGAAGGCACCCGATCACGAAACTGGAGCCTGCTCCATCGGCGAAGATTTCGCCCTCCAGATCCACCGAAAACGGTTTATCCCCACCCTCCACTTCCATTCCGCCGGTTGCCTTCTCATTCGAGAATTCCACGTGAATGGTCATGGGGCCTTGCTGCACGGCTCGCTTCTCGAGCGTGAGGCTGCCCTTCTCTAACGTGGCAGTGTCCAGCATCTCGCCCATCGGTGTATCAAACTTCTCCACCGCCGTCCAGACGTCTCCGTCATTCTGAATGCTGGTCGAAAGTTTGAGCGGCATTTTTTGATCGCCCATTGCCAGCTGAGCATCGTACTTGTAAGTGCCGGGTTTCAAGTCCGCCGTCACTTGTGGAACTCCCACCGTGGATGGATCTACGGTTTTGGAAAGAACCACGGTTTTCGGATCCACCGTGATTTCTTTTAATCGCGCCTCCACCTCAGGCGAGCCACCTTCCTGATAGCGACCCTTGAGATGCCCGGCGAGAAATTTTTCGACGGCCATGAACATCGCAAGATTGTTTACCGGCCGCGCAAAGCCGTGACCCTCATCAGGCGCCAGCAGGTATTCCACCGGAAATCCTCGATCGCGCAAGGCGATGACGATCTGCTCGGCCTCTCGCACGTTCACGCGCGGATCGTTCGCCCCCTGCACCACCATCAACGGGGTTTTGATTTTCTCGGCCGAATAGAGAGGCGAGCGTTCTGCGAGCCACTTCTGGCCGGCGGGAGTCTCAGGATCGGCCATGCGCGCGTACATGATCTTGCGGGCGGCTTCCCAATAGGGCGGGATGGATGCCAGCAGCGTCATAAGATTCGACGGTCCGACAATGTCTACCGCCGCCCCATAAAGATCGGGCGTGAAGGCCACCCCGGCCAGCGTCGCGTATCCGCCGTAGGAGCCGCCGAGAATGCCGATGCGCTTGGGATCGGCGATGCCTTCGGTCACCAGATACTTGACGCCCCAAGTGATGTCATCCTGCATTTTCACGCCCCACTCGGCATTGCCGGCATTCAAAAAGTTTTTGCCGAAACCGGTGGAGCCGCGGAAATTGAGCATCAGAACGGCATAGCCGCGGTTGGCAAAGAATTGCGCGATGGCGCTGTAGCCCCATTCGTCGCGCGCCCAAGGGCCACCGTGCACCACGATCAAGGCGGGCAGGCCCTTGGGTTCCACTCCCTTCGGCAGCGTCAAATAAGCCGGAATCTCGAGGCCATCCGACGATTTGTAGCGCACCGCCTGCATCGGCGCGAGCGATTCGCGCGGCAATTTCTCGCGGATTTTGTATTGGAACGACAGCTCACGTGTTTTGCGGTCGAAGAGGTACGTTTCGCCGGGCTCCGTATCGCCATGCACCGCGATCAGCCAGCGATTGTCGTCGCGCGTGCTGGAGGTCAGCGAGATTTCCTGACCGGGGAACTTCTCCTCCAGCCATCGGTAGTCGGACTCAAACGCTGGGTTTTTGAAATAGCGGCGATCGCGATCGTCGGAGTATTCCGTTTCCACCAGTTCGTCGGTAGCTTCTGAAAACCACGCCGAGCCGAAATCGACGCGCCGCAGGGGGTCCGATTCCACGGTTTCGAGTTGGCTGGTGGCTGGATCGAGCAGCGCCAGCGTCATCAGATCCAGGTCGCCCTTATTGGTCTGGATGTAAGCGCGCCGGGCGTCTTTATGGAACCGGATCACGTCGCAAGTCTCAAAGACGCTGCAGGTATAAATGGGTGTGAAGCCGCTCGGGTCCACCCGCAGGATCTCCTGATCGCCCGAGTCCTGGACGCGCTGGGCCAGGCGCAGATTTCCCTGGAGATCGAAGATCCAACCCGCGATGCGGTCGGTATTCTCGCGCAGCAAAGTGCGCTGTCCGGTAGAGATTTGGAGTTTGTACAGATCGTGCCAGGCTTTATCGCGATCGTTCAGGCCCAGGTAGATTACATCGGGATCGCTTTTGGGCGCGCTGAACAAGGTGACGCGCACGCCCTTCAGGTTGGTGAGATCGCGCGCGGGCGGTGCGTCGGTGCCGGGCGGAGTGGACGCGCTCGGGTCCACCGCATAAACATTGAAATTTTCATCGCCCGCATGGTCCTTCACATAGACCAGGTACTGGCTGTCGCGGCTCCAGAGATAGCCCGCCACCGGGCGCGCGGTCTCGGTGGTCATCAACCGGGCGGCGCTGAACGGCTGGTTCGTTTTCTTCACCCAGATGTTGCGCGTGGCCTTCCACGGTTTCATGAAGGCGATGTATTCGCCGTTGGGCGAAAGCTGAGCGCCGGAAATTTCGGGATCGCCGAAAAGCAGTTCGCGATCGATGATTGGCGGAAGAGTGCTTGGCGAAAGGTCTGGCATCTGTGATCCCAAGTTAGCGAATTTCCGGGTAGCGAACCAGCGTTACGTTCGATTCTTCGATGGCCTTGCGGACTACGGCGCTGGTGAGTGCGTCCAGCTCGCGGCGCCGGCTTTCCTTCAGGCGTGTGCGGGCAGCTTGTAATTCCTGGGTGCAAAAGCCCGGATGACACATGAATTCGGTGACGCCTTCGGGAAGGTGCCGGATCAATTCCGCCAACTCGGACGCGTCATAATGGCCGGTCAGTTGGAACCCCGCAAAATGATCGGTGGTGCGGCATCCCTGGCGCGCCAGCACGCGGTGAAAACGGGCGCGCGCGAATCCCAGCGCTTTGCTCACCATCTTCCTGCGCCACGGCACATTGCCGGCATGGAGCGGCAGGTCGAACGGGCGGCGCACCCAGGGAATTTGAAACTCCGACGAGATACGCGCCACGGCGGCTAGCACGGGCGGCAACAGGTGGGTGTGCTTATGCGTATCCAGATGCGTAGGCCGAATGCCCGCGCTCTGCACCTTGCGCACCTGCGCCGCCAGCTCATCGTAGATGCGGATGCGGCGCCGCGCGATCTGCTGGATCAACTGCGCGATGGTGGGCGGGAAACCTTCGCCGCCCACCAGAACCAGGTGCACGCCGACGTCGAGCGAGCGATTTTCGCGCGCCAGCGCAGCCGCGTGATCGAACGCGGCGCCAGTTGCCATCAGCGTGGTGGCCATCAGAATCCCCTGCCGGTGGGCATGGATGATTCCTTCGTTCACATCGCGGGTGTAGCCGAAGTCGTCGGCGTTAGGGATCAGGTATTTCAAGCCGTTGCTTCAGAATATGGAGAGCTTGATGCGCAGGAACTTCTTGGGATTGGCGCGGAAATCCTGCATCAGGAGGTGCATCTCGCGCGTGGCGCCGTTCAGGTTATCGTACAACTGCGGATTGACCAGCAACTGGCCAATGGTCCCTTGGCCGGAGTTCACTTTGTCGATCACCGTATCGATCTTCGCAATGGTGGCCTTCAGTTGATTGCTCAAATCCTCGCTGGTTAGAAGCTGGCCCGCCGTGCCTTTCCCGGCGTTCAGGTTATCCACCAGCAGCTTCAGGCTTTTTACGGTATCTTGCGCCTCATTGTACAGAGCTGGATCCTTCAGTAACTTCCCCGCGGTCCCTTGCCCGGCCTGGAGCTGCTGCAGCATATTATCGACGCGGCCCATGGTGCCTTGGAATTGGTTGTAGAGTGCCGGATCGTAGATCAGCTTGCCAATGGTGCCTTTGTCGCTGTTCAAAGCGTTTACCAGTTGCTGCGCTTCATCGACAATCTGCAGGAAATGGTTGTACAGCGTCTCATCCACCAGCAGTTTTCCGATACTGCCTTTGCCGGCTTCCACCAGGCCCACGATTTTATTGACGCGCTGGACGGTATCCTGCAGCGAGTTCAATACACCGAATCCCTGCTGCACCAAATCCTGTATTTCGCCCGTGTTCTCGCTGGGGAGTTCCTGATCCGGGCCTACCGTCGTGGTGCTTTTACCGGATTTGATATTGATGTACTTGGTCCCCAGCACGTTGGCGGCACTGATGGAAGCTAGCGAATCACTCGGGATGTCCCGCAGCGTATGCTCCGGTAACTGCATCTCAATGCGAACCAGGCGCATTGGATCTTTCGAACCGGAGAGGCGGATCATCTTCACCTTGCCGATTGGAATGCCGTCTAAATTCACGGGAGCGCCTTCGGTGAGCGCAGCGGCGTCGGCCATGTACGTATAGATGATGACCTGGTGCTCAAAGATATTGGTTTGGCCGGTGATCAGAAAAATGAGCACCGCCAGGACGCTCATCGCAAAGAGCGCCAGGATCCCCACTTTGAGTCGCGCCCAGGTGGCCCTATTCTGAATCGCCATTATGTATGCTTTGGCACGAACTTCCGGACGTAATCGTCCTGGGATGCTTCCAGTTCATGTTGGGTGCCCTCAAAGACCACCCGCCCATCTTTCATAACCATAAAGATAGTGCGCGTCGGATTGGAACCATTTCCGCCCCCCGCTCCGTTACTGGATACTGGCTCCAAGTGTCCGCTGTTGCGATTGTATCGAAAGTTGGCCATCAGTTGCCCGTCCTGATAACGCTGCGTGACGATCAGGTTGGCGGTATTCTTCGAGTCGCGCTCCTTGACAATGAGAGCCATGATGGTGTTGGCGGTGATAGGATCCAGTCCGGCCGTGGGCGAATCATAGAGCACCAGGGGAGGTTCGCTGACCACCGCGCGAGCGATGCCGACGCGGCGCCGCATTCCACCCGACAGCTCGCTCGGATACTGTTCCAACGTTTGTTCCAACTCCACAAACCGCAGGGCTTCCTTCACCTTGGGCTCGGCTTCAGCCAGCGACTCGGGATGTTCGGTCCGATTGAGCAGCGGATACGCCACGTTTTCCTCCACGGTAACGGAGTCAAACAGACCCCCCTCCTGAAAAAGCACGCCGACGCCGCTGCGAAGATCGAACAGTTGAGCCTCCTTCAGACCTGTGATCTCCTTGCTGAACAGATAAATCTTGCCCGCATCCGGACGGATCAGGCCGATGGCGGCCTTGAGCAAGGTGGTCTTGCCGCTGCCGGCCGCTCCCAGCACTACGCGGGTGTCGCCGGCGTGCAGTTCGAACGAGACCGAATCGAGCGCCACAATTTCCTCGAAGCGCAGATTTACTTTGTCGAACCTCAGAAGGCATTCGGTTCCCGGGGGGGTGGGTGCGTCATTCATCACTTGTTGGAACGTCAATGCAGATTCACGAAAATGCGCGTAATCAAGGAAGTGATGACGAAAACCCAGACTGAGGCGGCCACTACCGCTTTGGTGGTCGCCAGTCCAACGCCTTGCGTGCCGCCCGTGGTCCGCAACCCATAGAAGCAACCAACCAGGGAAATGATGAAGGCAAAAACAAAAGGCTTCAGCAGCCCTTGCACCACGTCGTTATATTCCAGGGCCTGGTACGCATTCGTCCAGTACTGCGTCGTCGTCAGGCCGATGGTAAAGTAGGCAATAATGTAGCCGCCGATCAAACCGACAAAATCGGCCACGATGGTCAACATCGGCAGCATTACGCAGGTAGCGATCATCCGGGGGGTCACCAGTTTTTGAATCGGATCCGTTCCGAGCGCGCGCATGGCGTCGATCTGCTCGGTAACTTTCATCGATCCGAGTTCGCTCGCAATACCCGACGCATTGCGGCCGGCCACCAGCAACGCAGTTAGTATCGGGCCCAACTCCCGAACCAGCGTGATGGCCACGATCTGGCCAACTTGGTCTGTAGCACCGTATTGCGCAAGGGCTCGCGACATCTGCATGGTGATGACCACGCCGCTGAAAAAACCGGTCAGGATGACGATCAGCAAGCTGCCTACGCCGATGTTATCCATCTGGATGAAGATGTCATCCACGTAGTGCGGGCCCCGAAAGAGGTTGCGGAGCGCGCGCCCGGAGAGAATATAAAAATCCTGGAGAGCGGCCACCGGCGGCTTCAGGAAATCGAGCAAACGGGCCCCCGCATTCCCCGATGCTAGCACGCCGGAGACGTGCGAAGCCCTAGAGCCTCACCACCTTGGGTGACGGATAGTTCTTGAGCGCATTGCGCGTATCGACAATCAGCTTGGCGCGCTGGACGATGGCCGCATAATCGAAGCCGCTGTGATCGGTCACCACCACCACACAGTCGGCTTGGCCGGCCATCGTCAGGGGGTCCTGCGCGGCGAGCTCGCAGTCGTCCAGTTGGATCTTCGCGACGAACGGATCGCTGTAAGTGACTCGGGATCCGCGCCGTTCCAGGAGCAGAATAATGTCCAGCGCCGGCGATTCGCGCACATCGTCGATGTCGCGCTTGTAAGCGACGCCCAGAACGTGCACATGCGAGCCCTTGAGCGGCTTGGAATGATCGTTGAGCGCGTTCTGGATCTTATCCACCACGAAGTGCGGCATCTGCCCGTTGATATAGCCAGCCAGTTCGATGAAACGCGCCTCGATGCCGGCTTGCTTCGTTTTCCAGGAGAGATAAAAAGGATCAATCGGAATGCAGTGACCGCCCAAGCCCGGTCCGGGGTAAAACGGCATGAAACCGAACGGCTTGGTGGCCGCGGCGTCGATCACTTCCCAGACGTTGATCCCCATCCGGTCGCACATCAGCGCCATTTCGTTCACCAGCCCGATATTGATCATTCGAAACGTATTTTCGAGCAGCTTCACCATTTCGGCCACCCGGGTGGAGCTGACCGGCACCACGTTTTCAAGAGCTTGCGCATAGAACAGCGCTCCCAAACGGGTACATTCCGGCGTCATGCCTCCCACCACCTTCGGGATATTGGCCGTTTGATATTGGGCGTTTCCGGGGTCCACGCGCTCCGGCGAAAAACACAAGAAGAAGTCCTCACCCACCTTCCAGCCGGATCCCTCCAGCATGGGCAGAACCAGTTCGTTGGTGGTCCCGGGATAAGTAGTGGACTCTAGAATCACCAACTTGCCAGGGCCGAGATACTTGGCCGTTTCTTCGCAGGCAGCCACGACATAGCTCATGTCTGGATCTTTGGTCTTACGCAACGGCGTCGGCACCGCGATGTTGATGGTATCGAGCTCCCGAATGACGGAAAAGTCGCAAGTAGCGCGAAATTTTCCGTCAGATACCCACTTGTTTAACGTATCCGTGGGAACATCCTGAACGTACGAATGGCCGCGATTCAACTGCGAGACCTTGGAGGCTTGAATGTCGATTCCAGTAACCGAAAAGCCAGCCTTGGCGAATTCCATCGCCAGGGGCAGGCCGACGTAACCGAGCCCGATGATGCCAACGCGGGCGGTCCGATTTTTGATCTTGCCTTCCAGCGCTAATGCGGTGGTGGTTGTGGATTGCATGAAGAAGCTCTTCTTACTGTAACCCCTGGTGGTGCAGTTTTCGGGGCAAGGAATTAGGGTGACAATGGAAAATCCAAGTGACATTGCGGTATTCGGCTTGGGCTATGTCGGATGCGTAACGGCTGCCTGTTTAGCGAGCCTGGGACATCGCGTTCGGGGGGTAGACCGGGACCAGCACAAAGTAAGCGAAATTGAAAATGGGCGCGCTCCTTTTTACGAACCAGGTTTGGAAGATCTGGTTCGAGAAAACATCCACGCGGGGAGGCTGTCGGTCTCCAGCTCTCCCGGCACCATTGCGGGCGCGGACATCGCGCTGGTTTGTGTCGGCACACCCTCGGAGAAGAATGGCAATCTAGGGCTGCAGCAATTGCGCAGGGCTGTGTCCGAGATCGCCGAACATCTACCACCAGGGAAACCGCTCGTGGTCGCTATTCGAAGCACGGTTTTTCCGGGGACTTGCGAGGAACTGGTGCTGCCTGCCTTCGCGGATCACCCAGCGGTGAGCGTGGTGTCGCATCCCGAGTTTCTGCGGGAGGGCTCGGCAGTGCGAGATTTCTTCGAGCCTTCGTTGCTCGTGGTGGGCGGCAATGCAAGCGCGGCGATGAAGCACGTGACCGATCTATACCGGCACCTGGACGTAAAGCCGGCTGAAGTAAATATGGTGTCGCTGCGGACCGCCGAGATGATCAAGTACGCCTGCAATGCTTTCCACGCCCTGAAAATTGCCTTCGCCAATGAGATTGGCGCGCTCAGCCGTCAGGCGGGCGTGGATGGCGCCGAGGTAATGGCCACGCTGTGCGCGGACGTGAAGCTGAACAGCTCGGCGGCGTATCTGAAGCCGGGCTTTGCTTTTGGCGGATCCTGTCTGCCGAAGGATTTGCGCGCGTTAGTCTACCGCGCGGCGCATCTGGACCTGAAGTTGCCTTTGCTGGAATCGGCCATGCCGAGCAATGATCAGCATCTCCGGCGCGCCATCGATGCCGTGCTCGATTTGCCCGCGCAACGCATCGGGGTGATCGGGCTGGCCTTCAAAGAAGACACAGACGACCTGCGCGAGAGCCCGGTAGTGGCTCTTCTGGAACAACTGATCGGGAAAGGCCGCAAAATTCGAGTGTTTGACCCCCGTATTCGTCTGGATGCCATTTACGGCTCCAATCGCAACTTCATACTGGAGACCATTCCACACATCGGCCGGCTGCTGACAGCCAACTTGGATCAGCTTCTGGAATGGGCCGATCACTTGGTGATAGCGCAGAAGCAGGACCCTGAAACGGCCCGGCGAATTCAGGCCAGCGTTATTCCCGTGCTTGATCTGGTGGGGGGCGGCTTCGATCCTCGGCCGCAACGCAACCACGCCTTCCGCGCCGCGTCGTGATCTGAATGCTTCGGCTGTTCCGGGTGTATGTTCCGGCCAGCGTCGCCGCACTGCTGGCTTCCGAATTCCTCCTCATCTATGTGTGTTATCTGGCCGCCACATTCGCCTGGCTGCGGACTGACGCGGAGGTGTTTCTGGCGGACGACGCGGGATGGCTGCGAATTCTCATCGTTGTCTGCTGTTTGATGCTGAGCATCTATTTCCACGATTGGTACAGCAATCTTGCCGGGCGCCCGCGCGAATTGCTCCAACAAGTGGGCGTGGTGGCGGGAACGGCCTTCCTGACCGAGGCGATGCTCGGCTACTTGAAGCTCCAACAACTGGTGGTTCCCGCTGGACCAATGATCGCCGGGAGCGCGCTTACCATCGCCGCGTTGATGGCGTGGCGGCTCTTCTTTGTGCGCGTGCTTCTGGAGAAAATGCGCTCCGAGCGCGTGATTTTTCTGGGCGATTCTCCGGTGCTTCGAGAAATCGCAAGTCACCTGGAAGCGCATCCCGAGAAAGGGCTAATCCCACTTGGATTTCTGGACGATTCGTATTCGTCCGGCGCTAAGAGGCTGGGATCAATTTCCGAGCTCCGGCAAGTGGTGGACCGTCTGCATCCCAAGCGCATCGTGGTGGGCTTGCGGGAGCGGCGTGCTCATTTGCCGGTAAACCAGTTGCTGGAGTTGCGCCTATCCGGCATTCGAATCGAAGACGTCCTGAGCACCTACGAAATGGCCTTTGAGCGGATTTCGACCGACGAATTGCGTCCCTCCCAGTTGGTCTTCAGTGCCAGCGGCCTGGGACCGAGCCGTACTGGGGTGCGTCTGCAGGCGGCATATTCGATGATGATCGCGGCGATTGCGGCGCTGGCCGCGGTGCCCGTGATGTTGCTGGTAGCGGCGCTGGTAAAACTCACATCTCCCGGGCCGGTCCTGTTCCGCCAGCAGCGCGTGGGCAAGAACAACCGGATTTTTATGCTCTACAAATTCCGCTCCATGGTGCGGGATGCGGAGGCGAGCAGCGGCGCCGTTTGGGCCGCGCCTAACGATCCGCGCGCAACGCCAGTGGGGCGCTGGCTGCGCAAGCTGCGGCTGGACGAACTGCCGCAATTGTTCAACGTCCTGAAGGGCGACATGTCGATCGTAGGTCCGCGCCCGGAGCGTCCCGAATTCGTCGCCGAGCTCGAAAAGCGCATTCCGTACTACCGCCAGCGGCATTGCATCAAGCCTGGCATCACCGGCTGGGCGCAGATCAAGCATAAGTATGGAGACACCATTGAGGACACTATTGTGAAGCTGGAATACGATCTGTATTACATCAAGAACCTGGCGCCCGCGCTGGACGCCGTGATTATGTTTCACACCGCGAAAGTAATGCTGTTATCGCGAGGAGCGCAATAAAGAAATGAAAACTGAACTAGTAAAATCCAACACGCCTCCGGCCGGACTCGTTCGTGTTCCCGCCGGAACCATTGAACGCCGCATGTTCGCCTTGCGCGGGCATGCGGTTATGCTCGATTCGGATCTCGCGAAGTTGTATCGCGTAACCACCGCCTCTTTCAATCAGGCCGTAAAACGAAACAGCGACCGTTTCCCGTCGGATTTCATGTTTCAACTGACCACCGAAGAGTCCAAATCTTTAAGATCACAATCTGTGATCTTAGACGGGATCCGGCAATACAGCCCGAAGCAGGGACGCGGCCGCCACAGCAAGTACGCTTCGCATGTTTTCACCGAACACGGCATTGCGATGCTCTCCTCAGTCTTGCGAAGCAAGCGCGCGGTGCAAATGAACATTCAAATTGTCCGAGCCTTCATTCGCCTGCGTGAGATGCTGATCAGCCACAAGGATCTCGCGGTTCGGGTGGAAAAGGTGGAGACGGCGAACCACCGTCAGGGCGCGATGATCGGCGTCCTGGCCAGCGAGATCCTGCAGATGAAGAAGGTGCCCGCGGGCAAGCGGCGATTCGGATTTCGAGTGGAGAACGCTGGTCAGTCGTCCAAGACCGGCAGCAGCTCAGGCTCGGCCGGCGCGCCCAAATCCAGGTAGCGCGGATCCAGCAAGCGGCTGGGTTCCAGATTGCCCATGGCCGAAAGCAGTGTCTCTTTCAAATGCGGATAGTCCTTTTCGATCTCACCGAACAGGCTCCGGATGGATTTGCGCACCGTGCCGGTCCGCAGCGAACAGCCGCAGGGCGTAATGGGCGCGCCCAGCGATTCGGCGAAGCGGCTGGTGATGTCCTCCGTCACAAACGCCAGCGGCCGGATCAGCCGGAAATCCTTCTCGCGAGAGTACGTGATCGGTGGTAATGCGCTGATGCGTCCGGTGAACATGGCGTTGCGCAGGAAGGACTCGCAAAAGTCATCTGCGGTATGCCCGAACGCGATCACGTTGGCGCCCAGGCCGCGGGCGATCTGATAAACGGCGCGGCGCCGGAAGCGGCTGCAAAGGTCGCAGCCGTGATCGGGCTGTTCCTCGAGCAACCGGAGCGATGGATTGTCGCGATGATACGTCCAATCCACGCCGCGTGTCTTCAAGTATTCGCCCAGCGGTTCAATGGGGCGCAGGAACTTGCCCTGTTCGACGGTGAACGCGCAGACCGAAAACTGGATGGGCGCCCGCTTGGCCAGCAATAACATCGCTTCCAGCAGCGTAAGGGAATCCTTGCCGCCTGACAGAGCACGCTACACGGTCGCCATCGCGAATCATTTTGAAGCGGGCCACCGCCTCGCCGACTTTGCGCAAAAGAAGCTTTTCGAGATCCATTGTCATTCGGAACTTTTGCAGTCAAAAGCCGGTGTGGCTTAGTTTCCGGCCCCGTATTTCCAGCGGCCCGTTTCAAACTCGATATTGAAGTTCTCGCCCAGGTACACGCGGCGCACTTCGGCATCCCGGCCCAGCGCGTCCGGCGTACCGGCGCGGAAGATTTTGCCGTTGTTGATAATGTAGGCGCGATCGGTCACCGCCAGGGTCTCGCGAACGTTATGGTCCGTCACCAGAATGCCGATGCCCGAGTTCTTCAGATCGAAGATGATCCGCTGCAACTCCAGCACCTGGATGGGATCGATGCCGGAGAACGGTTCGTCCAGCAGCAGGAAGCTCGGCTCGATCACCAGCGATCGCGCAATCTCCACGCGGCGCCGTTCGCCGCCCGAAAGCGCGTAGCCTTTGTTGTGGCGGACCGTTTCCAGCCCGAGTTGCTCGATCAGCCGGTTCATCCGCTCGCGCCGCTCGCGCCCGCTCATGCGCAGCGTTTGCAGGATCGCCATCAGGTTGTCTTCCACGGTGAGCTTGCGAAAGACCGAGGCTTCCTGCGGCAGATAGCTGATTCCACGCCGGGCGCGCTGGTACATCGGCATGTTGGTGATGTCTTCCGAACCATCGCCATTGCTCACCAGCACGCTCCCCGAATCGGCGCTGATCAAACCGACGATGATGTAGAACGAGGTGGTCTTACCCGCGCCGTTCGGCCCCAATAAACCGACCACTTCACCCTGCTTCACCCACAACGATACGTTATCCACCACCTTCCGGCCACGGTAGCTTTTGGAAATCTCGGAGGTCTGGAGTGTGCGCATGGGAGATTACTGGGTGGGGCTCTTACGGTGCAGCACGCTCTTTACCGGCTGCTGGGCTGCCCCGTCCACCAGCAACCGGTCGTCAGACGAATACCAAGTCAATTTTTGCCCTCGGGTGGTTCCGCGCGTACTGTCGACAAATCGCGGCTGCCCTCCCTCTAGAATAACTTTGTCTTCGTCCACAAAGTATTCGGCGTGTTCCGACCAGGCGTCGCGGGTACGGTCCGGCGAAACTTCATGGACATCTACTCGGCCGTCGGCGACGGCGTGATCGAGCGACGAATCGTTGCTGTTGTTGCGCAGGAATGCGTGAATATCCTGGCCCTTCACCGTCATATTCGGGCGCTCCAGAACTGCCCCGCCGCTGTAGTTCGCCACTCGTGTGTCGTCGTTGTAATCCAGATTGGGCGCCCTCACGATAGTAAACACGCGCAGCGATGGTTTGGTTGCGGCGCTCGGTCCGGCATCTGGCTGGGGCCTTCCGCCTTTGGACGCGCTCTGGTCTTTGGTTTTGTCCAGCAACTGGCTCAAAACGTGCCCGCGCGCTTTCAACAGATCGTTGTCCCGATCGATCTCGACAGCGTCCGCTTCCAGCCGGTCGGCGCCTTGCCAGAGCACGGCATCGCCTTCATAGCGGATGTCCAGATTGTTGTCGCGGGAGATCATCTTTTTGGCGCGTGCGTGCAGCGGCTCATCTTCGGAAAGCATCCCGCCACCGCTCGAATCGTCCTTGGTTTTGTCCGGCAGGCGCGTGGAGGTGACATGCCCTTCGGCGGTGAAGTCGCCCGTCATTTGATTCATCACGATCTTATCGGCATCGGCCGAACCGGTGGCGTCCCAGATGCGCGCGCCGCCAATCAAATTGATGATGTTATTGGGCTGATCGAGCAGGGCCCGGTCCGCCTTTGCCTGGCGAGCTCCTTCCTGATAACGAAAATCGCCGGTTTGATCCAGAGTGGCCAGTTGCGATGAATTGGGCTGGAAGGTCGCAACCAGATTCTTGCTCCAGGTGAGCGCCGGCGCGGGTATCTCTTTGGCGTTCTTCAGCTTCGGTTTTTGCGTCCGGGTGGTGGCCGCGATGGAGCGGAAGCTCTGAATTGTATTCTTCGGCCCGTAAGTCATCCAGATGTGATCGCCATTCATCCAGCGGTGCGCCTGCTCGGGCCGATTGGGAATAAACTCGATCGCGCCGGGCCCGTCCGTCTCCACCGCCTCAATCTCCTGGCCGCCCGGGCGCATCTTGGTGCGAATGGTGTCGCTCTTGAGTACCCGCGTGTCGGAGGGATCGACGCCGGGTTTGATCACCGGCTTGGATTCCATGGTGCTATGGCCCTGAGCCACGGCAGTCTGCAAAATACTGTCCGAGCCCGTGGTCTCGAAGTTCATCACCACGCGATCGGACGCAATGGTTGTCTGGGATGTATCGCCATTGGAAACTACACGAGCCTGGTCCACACCGGTGATCTTTTGAATCTGGTTGGAGTCGTTAAACTCCACATTGAGCTGATTCGCTGAGTATTCCAGGTTGCGGCCAGGCCGCCGATCCGTGCCCTTGGCTTGGGTGGTCTCTACCAGTTGCAGGTTGCCTTTCTGCAGAGTCACCGTAGCAGGGCCGGCGTTCAGCATCATCGTGTCGCGCGTCAGCTTAGACCACGGCGTCAGGTAGACCTTCCCGTCGCGTTCTTTGTAGTTGAGCTGGGCGGTCTCAATCTTCATGGGAATGGTGCCTGGATCGGTTCCCCGCCAGGTCATCGAGACCTGATTGTGCAGGTTGAGTTCGCGTGTGTTCGGATCGTAATCGGCGCCCAGGGCTTGGCCATCGCCCCGGTCGAACTGAAACGTGGCCAGACGATCGGTGGTCGACTTGCCTGTCTTGCTCTCCACGCTGACGCCCGAGGATTTGATCGCCATTAGCCGGCCGTTAGGCTGTTCGTTGTCCGGCACGTTCAGAGTGATCTCCACCTCGCCGTCCGAGTATAGTATCCCGCGTGCAACATCAAATTCAGCCTTGGCGCATTTCACGTGATCGTACTTGTTGCCGTCTTTGTTGAAGATGTCGAGCGTCACGCCGGTCAGTTCGTCCTTGCCGTCCAATTCCTGGAAATCATCCGAATGGATGGTGATCACTGTCTTTTGGCTGGAGGTATGGCTGTAAGTCCAGCCATGAAACGTGGCCGAAGTTCCCGGTGCGAGCCTCTTGGGTTTAACCGGCGCGTTGGCCGCCTGCTGCTTGAGCCGGACGTAGTAGGTCCAACCAACGGCCGAGAGAATGGCGACGAAGCCCAACAGGATCAGTGGTGCCGCGCGTCGCATGCGTTTGTATCCAACGTATTTGTATCCAATGGATACTCATCCAGCATATCGAGAAGTTTCGAGCAGTGTCCAGGTGTTTTGGTTACAACTTTATTTTGTTACAGTTCAGTAACTTACAAGCAAATATTGTCACTCCTCGGGCCACTCTGCTAATATATTTCTGGGTAGGGAGCTGTTGCTCTCCGGTCCCAAAGTTTTCAATCCCCATGTTAGAGGAGGTACCAAACGTATGAATATTCGTCCGCTCTATGACCGGATCGTTGTGAAACGGCTGGAAGACCAAACGGAAAACAAGATTGGTGGTTTGTTCATCCCGGATTCCGCCAAAGAGAAGCCGCAGGAAGGTGAAGTTGTAGCCGTTGGAAAGGGCAAGCGCCTGGAGGACGGCAAAGTGGTTCCACTGGACGTGGAAAAGGGCAACCGCATCCTGTTCGGCAAATACTCGGGCAGTGAGATCCGCATCGATGGAGAAGAATTTCTGATCATGCGCGAGGACGAAGTCCTCGGCGTTCTGGAAGGCGCCCCCAAGAAGGCTACCAAGGTAGCTTAGGCGCAAGGTTTCTTTGAAAGGAGACATTTTCAATGGCAGCAAAACAGATTGTCTATAGCGAAAATTCCCGTCAAGCGATTCTGCGCGGCGTCAACCAGCTGGCTGATGCCGTGAAAGTGACGCTTGGCCCCCGCGGCCGCAACGTCGTACTGGAGAAAAAGTTCGGCGGCCCAACCATTACCAAGGACGGCGTCACGGTCGCCAAGGAAGTGGAGTTGAAGGATCCGCTCGAGAACATGGGCGCGCAGATGGTGCGCGAGGTTGCATCCAAGACCTCCGACACCGCCGGCGATGGCACCACCACCGCCACCATCCTGGCGCAATCCATCTTCCGCGAAGGCGTGAAGGCCGTAGCCGCTGGCGCCAATCCCATGGCCCTGAAGCGCGGTATCGAGAAGAGCGTGGAGTTGGTCGTAAATGAAGTAAAGAAGTTCTCCAAAGATGTAAAGGACAATGAGACCATCGCGCAGGTTGGCACCATCTCCGCCAACGGTGACGCCACCATTGGCAACACCATCGCCGAAGCGATGAAGAAGGTTGGCAAGGACGGCGTCATCACAGTGGAAGAGAGCCGTACCATGGAGACCGAGCTGCAGACCGTGGACGGCATGCAGTTTGACCGCGGCTATCTCTCGCCCTACTTCATCAGCGATCCGGATCGCATGGAGTGCGTGCTGGAAGATCCCTACATCCTGATCCACGAGAAAAAGATCAGCAACATGAAGGATCTGCTTCCGCTGCTGGAACAGATCGCCCGCTCCGGCAAGCCGTTGCTGGTGATCGCCGAAGAAGTGGAAGGCGAAGCGCTGGCGACGTTGGTGGTGAACAAGCTGCGCGGCACGTTGAATGCTTGCGCGGTGAAGGCCCCTGGCTTCGGAGATCGCCGCAAAGCGATGCTCGAAGACATTGGCGTTCTGACCGGCGGCAAGGCTCTGATGGAAGAAACCGGCATCAAGTTGGAAGGTGTGAGACTGGAAGACCTGGGCCGCGCCAAGCGGGTCACGGTGGACAAGGACAACACCACCATCATCGATGGCGCCGGCAATCAGAAATCGATCGAAGGCCGCATCAAGCAGTTGCGCGCACAGATCGAAGAGACCACCAGCGATTATGACCGCGAGAAGCTGCAGGAACGTCTGGCCAAGCTGGCCGGCGGCGTTGCAGTGATCAAGGTTGGCGCTGCCACCGAGACCGAGATGAAAGAGAAGAAGGCTCGGGTCGAGGACGCGCTGCATGCTACCCGCGCGGCTGTGGAAGAAGGCATCGTTCCGGGCGGCGGCGTGGCTCTGCTGCGCGCGGCCAAAGCTTTGGACGGCCTGAAGCTCGAAGGTGACGAGAAGATTGGCGTCGATATCATCCGCCGCGCTTGTGAAGAACCAGTGCGTCAGATCGTCGGCAACGCCGGTTATGAAGGCGCGATTGTGATCGAGAAGATCCGCGTCAACAACGACTCGAACTTCGGCTTCAACGCGGCCACCGCGCAATACGAAGACCTGGTGAAGGCGGGCGTGATCGATCCTACCAAGGTAACGCGCTCGGCCCTCCAGAACGCTTCTTCCATCGCGGCCCTCATGCTGACCACCGAAGCCATGATCGCCGAGATCCCCGAGAAGAAGTCGGCTCCGGCCCCCGGTGGGCACGGCGGACCCGAGATGGATTACTAGGCCCCTCGCGGGGCGGCCATGGCGCCTCTGGCGCAGTGGCTTTCGTTTAACCTCTAATTGGCCCGCCTCGAAAGGGGCGGGCTTTTTGTTTGGATAACTCTGATGAACCCACCTGCGGCTCTACTCGCGATTGCGCCTCCGTCGGAAACCACGTTGCTGGATTTCTTGCGAACGAAGGTTTCCAACGAAATGGTTCACGATATCTGCTTGCGCGACTGGGGACGCGATATCGAAGTTCACGAAGCCGCGGTGCTAAAGCAACTCGCGCCAAAACCAGAGCTGGGCCTTCTTCCCTGGCACCCGCGCGAAGTTCTTGAGTTAGGACGATGGGAGGAACCTGACGAATGGTGGAATGATGGCCCGCCCACGGGGATGGCGGGGCACTGGAAGCGCCTTTTTGCGTGCACCATCCTTCTTCGAAATGTTGCTTTCGTCTCCCCGGACGACTTTGACGGCGACGTCTACACGGGAAAATTTTTCATTGCAACGTCAGCGGCAACAATACTTCAATTGGTACGTAGTTGCGTTGCGCTTGGAGGCGAAATCACGCCCCTGGCGATAAGTTTCCTCTTGTGGCTTCATGACGAGCAAAGTCTCCCGATATTGCGGCCCTTCATTTCCTTTGGTGTTTTGCTTCTGGACATCTATTGCAAAGATCCCATGGACCCGAATCTTCTAGAGACCTGCAAGTGGGTGGAGGAAGATGAAAAACTCGCACGGGCGGAGCTAGGAGAGAACGATATTCATTCAGCGAAATGCTTGGTGGGCTTGAACTATCAGGAAGACAGTCGAGATCGCTCCGAACTGTGGACGGAGACCTTGGAGCAAGCGATCGCAGCGCGGGCCGGGCAACTTACGCCTGAAGCCGAAGCCGCTTTGCAACGAATGCGCGGCCGTCTTTCGGTATAGCTTCCTAGCGCAAAAAGTCCGCGATGTCCCGCGCCAGCAGCACCGGTTCCTCGATCGCCGCAAAGTGTCCGCCGCGAGGCATCTCGGTCCAGCGCTCGATATTGTAGCCTCGAGCCACCCACTCGCGCGGAGGAAACGGCGCTTCCTTGGGAAATCGCGCGACTGCAGATGGAACGCGCACAGATTCACCCGGTGCGAACTGCAGCGGCGCCTTTTGGGCCTCATAGTACAACCGGAAGGATGACGAGATGGTCTGGGTCATCCAATACAGCGTTACATTCGCCAGCAGCTCGTCTTTGGTGAAGCGCGTCTCCACCTCGCCGCCGCAATCGGACCAGTTGCGGAACTTTTCAATAATCCACGCGGCCAATCCGGCCGGAGAATCGTTGAGCGCATACGCCGGAGTCTGCGGTTCGTTGCGCTGCAAATGTGCGTACGCGCCATGGTCCCCAAACCACCGATCCAGATCCGCCAGGAAGGCTTGCTCTGCCGGTGCGAGCGTGGTCCCCGGCTCCAGCGCCGGCCGGTACGATCCAGGAATGTAGTTGAGATGGATGCCCGTCACCCGGCCCGCATATCTAAGCCCAAGAACGGTGCTGACGTTCGCGCCGAAATCTCCACCCTGAGCTACAAAGCGCGGGTAACCGAGTTCGTCCATCATTCCGGCCCACAATTCGGCGATCCGAAAGGTGTTCATTCCCGGCCGCGTGGGCCGGTCCGAAAAGCCAAAGCCCGGCAGCGAGGGCACCACCACGTCAAAACCGGCGTCCGTCAGCAGCGGGACTATCTTCAGCATCTCCAGAAACGATCCTGGCCAGCCGTGGGTCAGGATCAGCGGGATGCGCGTGGCCCCATTGCCGCGAGCGTGCAGAAAATGGATCCGCGCATCACCTGAGCTATAACGATAGTGCTCCCACGCCGCAAGCTTTTCGATCTGCGCCTTCCAATCGAACTTCTCGCGCCAATGCGCGCAAATATCGCGCAGGTAAGTAAGATCCACGCCGCGTTCCCAAGGCGCACCGGGAATTTCATCGGGCCAGCGCGTTTTTTCCAGCCGCCTGCGCAGATCATCCACCGCAGCCTCGGAATATGGCAGCTCGAATCGTTCGATCGACATGTCCCTCTATTCTCTCCAACCCCCCATCGCCGCCCCAAGCCCTTTTTGTGATTTGATTAGATATGCGGTATCTCTTCCTCGGTCTCGCATTCGTGGCGTCGCTGCACGCGGCGCGCCCTGGCAGCGGATTGTTCCACGCGTCGTTCAACGGGTCCGGTCCAGCTTGGACGGTCCTTCACGGCGCCGCCGGCACGGACCCAGCCGTCACCCACGAAGGCCAGATGTCGATGCGCCTGGAATCGGGAAGCGCGAATCGCGATGCCCGTGTTCAGTCTGCGCCGATAACGCTCGCGATCGGCAAAGATTATGAACTCACCGGCTGGATCCGGACCGACAAGCTCGCGGTCCGCGACCTGGGCCGCTCGCCCCTCGCCACCGGCGCCGCGCTCAGCATGGCGTCCCTGCCGTTCGACGTCCAAACGGAATCGCTGGCCGGCACGCGCGATTGGACCCAGGTCCATTTGCGATTTACCGCCACGAGCGCGCAGGACAGCATCGTGCTCACGGTCGCTTACGGCGGAACATTCGCCGGAAAGGCTTGGTTTTCCGGAGTATCGGTGGACGAGGCGCCAGGTGCGGAGCCGTGGCCCGCTCCCGCCGCGGTCACTCGATATGGCCCCGCCTATCGCTACCCGGCCGGCGGATGGATCTACCTTCACGTGGAAGGCCAGCCCTACGAGCGCGGCTATCAGCACGGGCATTTGATGGCCAAAGAGATCCCGCAATACATGGCGCGCTGCGCCGCCGAACTGGATCCCAAAGGCAAGAACAAGAGCTGGGACCTGGCGCGCACCACGGCCACCGCGCTCTTCATGCACGGTTTCGATCAGGAGATTCTCGCCGAAATGAAAGGCATCGCCGACGGTGCCTCTGATGCGGGCGCACGCTGGGAAGGCCGGGCCATCGATCTTACCGACATCCTTGTCGTGAACACCACCGTCGAGCTGGGCGAGCTGAGCTCAGCCCTCACCGTCACTCCCAACGGCCTGGAGGGCCTGCGCCTGGTGGCTCCCAGTTACGTCAATCGCAAACTGGGCGCCGCCAACGATCATTGCAGTGCCTTCGCCGCCACCGGGCCGGCCACGCGCGACGGCCGCATGGTAATTGGCCACACCACCTGGTGGCCCCTGACGCTGGCCGAACAAACCAACGTGATGCTCGACATCAAACCCGTCACCGGCCATCGCATTCTGATGCAGAGCTATCCCGGCGGCATCGAAAGCGGAACGGACTGGTATCAGAATGATGCCGGCGTGGTGCTCACCGAAACCACCATCAATCAAAGCCCGTTCAATATCAATGGCACGCCCATCGCCTATCGCGCCCGCAAGGCGATTCAATACGGCGGCAACATCGACCAAGTCGTCGAATTGCTGAGCACCAAGAACAACGGCCTGTACACCAACGAATGGCTGCTCGGCGACGCCAAGACCAACGAGATCGCCCTCTTCGAGCTCGGTACTTACAAAACGCGGCTCTATCGCAGCTCCAAGGGCGATTGGTTCGGCGGCACCG
Organism: Bryobacterales bacterium; assembly: GCA_963776805.1. Lineage (GTDB taxonomy): Bacteria > Acidobacteriota > Terriglobia > Bryobacterales > Bryobacteraceae > Palsa-89. Next base: position 57,650 of record CAVZOD010000021.1, on the reverse strand, counting down.
AGGGCTTCTACTGGGGCGACAACAACGCTAAAGATCTTAACGTCCGTTTGGAGGAGAATCCCGACCCGAATGGCGCCTCCAGCTACGTTCCTTACGTCCCCACCAATCGCGACTTGAAGTGGCAAGCGCTCTATCGCGAGTACAAGGGCAAGATCGACGAGCAGTTCGGATTCATGGCGTTTCACACCGCGCCGCTGGTGAGTTCCACCGCGATGGACGCCAAGGTGGTGACAGGGGACATGGCGTCGCGCATGATGGTGTGGGCCGATTTCGGCAAACCGAACCAGCGCGAGCGTGTGCCATCGCAGGCGGACAAGAATGAATACGCGGCCAACGACGGTCTATACACTTCCGGCTACCGCTTGATCTCAACGGCTCCGCCTCCAGCCGCTGCCCCCGCCCAAACCGCGCGGACGTGGATCGAAGTCCCTCCCCAACAAAATTACGGTGGTCATCTGTGGAACGGCTGGGTGCTGCCTGCCTCCAGCGCCGATATCTGGTTCGCCTCCGGCACGGCCGCCTACTATGACGATCTGGATTCCAAAGATTTGCGCAACGCCATGGCCGCGCATTGGGCCGAATATCGCGCTTTGAGCATCGTCACCGATCCCACGCCCAGGCAGCGCTTTCAGCTCGAAACCCAGAAAGGCGTGCTGTTTCTGGACCAACTCCGCCGCAACCTGGGCGATGAACGCTTCTTCAAATTGATGGCTGATTTCTTTGCGGCTCACAAGACCCAAGCCGTCACCGCGCAATCGTTTCTGGATGCCGCCGGCGTTAGCTTTTCCCTCCCGCCGGACAAGGGCGGCGCGATGTATCTGGCCTCCGACATCCGCGATCGCCTGGGCTCCGCGATTCTGGTCTATGGCACCATGACCGACGCGGGCGCCAACCGCTATGCCGCCGAAGAATTCCAAAAGCACTTTTTCCGGTCGCTCGAAAGCGAGGTGCCCATCCGCAAGGATTTCGAAGTGAGCGATGAGGAACTGCGCACCCACGACGTCATCTTCGTGGGCCGTCCGGAGAGCAATTCAGCCCTGGCTGCGTGGCAAGCCAAGATCGGGCTCGACTCCTCGGGTGGCCTGTTCAGCATCGACGGCCAGGATCACGCTTCAGAAACGGAGTCCCTGGTGTTCGCGGCCGCCAATCCGCTGGATCGGCGTCATATGGTGCTGGTGCTGGCGGGAAACAGCGCGCTCCAAACCGTGTTGCTGACGAAAGCCGGCTGGGACGACACGCAATATTCGATCTTCGATTCGGGCCGGGAAATGGCTTCCGGATTCGTGAATCCTACTGCTTTGAATTCTGCAGCGCGTCCATCACCAGAACCGCGGTAGTTAAATCTACGCTGGCCGCTGCCTCATATTTCTTCACTGCATCGATTTTTCGCTGCTGCCGCAAAAGGTCTTTCAATTCGCTCCGCAGCGGATCTTTGAGGCCAGCCGCAAGCTGAGCGACTTTGCGGCGCTGCTGGGTGCCCTCCTTCTGCTGCTCGCGGAGATACGCCATTCCTTTCTGGTTGGGACACGGATAGACCTCGTACCACGAGCCGTTCGCGGAGGCCAGAAAGCGGATGTAGGTCAGATCGCTGTGTTCAACAGCGATTTGAACTTCGTAGGCCGGCCGTACCGGATACTTGACGTCCTCCTCGGGCAAGAAGGTTGGCGCCGGCTGCTGCATCCGCGCAATTTTGGTGACGTGATACGTCCCACCCGCTGCGTCTTGCACCTCACGCTCCAGCACAAAATCAAAAAACTCCTTGGTGGCCGGATTCATGCAGGCGCGCACCGCAGGATGATACAGCCGCTCCACTGCGGCCTTATCTTTCGATTGCATGGCGGCAATCCACGGTTTTACGAATGTGTTCTGAATCGCGGCAGCATCCGGTGCCGCAGAGGGGGAAGCGGCAAAGCCGCTGGCCGCGGCACTGGTCAGCGCCAGGGCGAGCAAAATCCCAAATTTACCCATAATCGCAAATCGGCGTTGCCCGCCGAAATCTTTAATGCTTATGCTATACTCGCTGGAGATCTTTAGAGCTGAATAGCGAGGGATGTTCGGGAAGGCGGTGTAAATCCGCCACTGCCCCGCAACTGTAAGCGGCAAGTAATTCGGCCGAAGCGATCACTGCGCAAGCGGGAAGATCGCTTCTAAGGTAAGCCCAGGCCAGCCGTAAGTCAGGAGACCGGTTCCTCGCTTGAAAACCCAATCACGTTTTCGAGGGAGAAACGTACGATGCGAACCATTTTTCTATTATCTTTATCGCTCGGGCTTTGCGCGGGCGAAAATCTGCAAATCCACGGTACCGTTCTCGATCCATCCGGCCGCCCCGTGGAAGCGGCGCGCGTCACGTGCCAAAATCAATCGGTCTATAGCAATGCCGAAGGCCGGTTTACCATCAATGGCGCCGATAAATGCGACGCACGCGTGGAGAAGACCGGCTTTGATTCGCGGAATGTCAGCCTTGCCGCCGCGTCCGATACCAAGATCACGCTTGCGATCGCAGGCCGCGTGGATACGGTTGTCGTCTCCGCCAACCGAACCGAAACCACGCCCGAGCAGGCCGCCGTCGCCGCTAACGTGATCACCGGGCAGCAATTGGAAGCGCGCCAATACCCGATGATCTTTGACGTTTTGCGCGAGATTCCAGGCTTGCAGGTCGACGAATACGGCCCGCCCGGAACGCTGGCTGAAGTGTTCACGCGCGGCGCCGATTATACCGGCACGCTGGTCTTGCTGGATGGCGTGCCTTTGAACGACCCAGGCGGCGAAATTCATCTTGAAAATCTCACTTCCGATGGTCTCGATCGCGTGGAGATTGTGCGCGGTCCGGAGAGCGCGCTCTTCGGCGCTGAGGCCGCCGCGGGAGTGATTCAATTATTCACCAAACACGGCGACGCCGAGAACGCCGTCCCGCACGGTTCTGTTTCCTATGAACGGGGGAGTTTTCAAACCGATCGCTGGATCGCCAATCTGAACGGCGGTTTGTTATCACGCTTGGATTATATGTTCAGCGCGTCGGAATTTCACACCGTCGGAGAATGGCCCAACACATTCAACCGTAACAATACCGGCACCGCCGACATCGGCTACAAAATTTCCGACAACACTCAGTTGCGCGGGGTGTTCCGCGCCTACGATGCAATCGCCGGCATCCCTGGCCAGATCGCCTACGGAATCGACGATCCGGTCCCGAATGAACACGAGCGCGACGATACTGTTTCGCTGCGCTTGGATGATAGCCGGGGCGCGCATTTCCACCAGCAGTTTACGTTCGGCTTCCATCGCCTCACGGATCGCTACAACGACGACGAGCCGTACGGAGAGCAGCCGCTCGCGGCGCTGGTTCAGAATATCGCCGGGCCTCCGCCCGCGGTGTATCTCGTGGCTGTGCTGAATCCCAACAATCTGCCATCCGTGATTCCTCCCGGCCTGGCGCTGGTCCAGACCACCAACTATTTCGGCGGCGACAACGATTCGTTGAATCTCACCGAAAGAAAAATCGCCGGCTACCAAGGTACGTTCTCATACCGCGGCGGCGCACTGGTCTTCGGGTACGACTACCAGGATCAGAGCGGCAATCTCTCGGGCGTAGCCGCCGCGCGCACCAATAACGGCTTCTTCGCGAACATCCAACAAAACTTCGGGCGCCGCATCTTCTTGTCCGGCGGGGCCCGCGTGGAGCATAGCAGCGCGTTTGGGACCATCGGTTCCGGCCGCGGCGGGGCGAGCTTTCTGCTGCTGGGCGAACATGGCCCGCTTTCGTCCACGTTTCTCCGCGCCAGCGGCGGCCGCGGTGTCACCGAACCCAGCCTGCTCGAAAACTACGCCCAGGCGCCGCCCTATTACTTTGGAAATCCCGCGTTGCGGCCCGAAACCACCACCACCTATGAAGCCGCTCTGGTATCGGAATGGTGGGGCCGGCGCGTCAAGACCGAAGTGGCCGCGTTTCGCAATTCGTTCCGCGATCTGATCGCCTTCGTCGGCGATACCTGGGAGAACATCGAGGCCAGTTGGGCGCGCGGAGTGGAAACGTCCGTCCAGGCGCGCGTTCGGAACAACATGCTGATCACCGGTTCTTACATGTTTCTTGACACGCGCATCACGGCATCCACTACGCCGGAATCGTCCGACACTGGGATCGGCGAGCAGCTTGTGCGCCGCCCGCGCAATTCCGGCTCGCTTTCGGTCGCGGTGACGCCGCGCCGCTGGTCGCTGGTGGTCGGCGGCAGCTTGGTTGGCGAGCGTCAGGACGCCGATTTCATTTTCGGAGTCACACGCAATCCCGGATACCAAAACATTTACGCCAGCGCATCTTACGACATCGCCAAGCATTTCAGTCCCATCCTCAAGGTGAATAATCTCCTCAACGAACGGTACTCGGAGGTTTTGGGCTATCAGGCTTTGTCGCGGTCCGTTCTCGGGGGAGTTCGCATTCATTGGTGAGATGATGGACGTATGTCGTCATCCGCACAAACCCAGGCTCCGTCGCCTGCCATCGTTTTTGACACGTTGCAAGCCTATCAACGCTCAGTAGCGTTGCGCGGCGCCATTGATCTGGATCTGTTCACAGCCATCGCCGAAGGCAATCATTCGCTCAGCGCCATCGCCGCCCGCATCCAGGCGTCCGAGAAGGGCACGCGAGTGCTCTGCGACTATCTGACCATGATGGGATTTCTCTCGAAGCAAGGCGGCGAATACACGCTGACGCAGGATTCCGCAGCGTTTCTGGATCGCCGCTCGCCCGCCTATCTGGGCACCATGGCCAATTTCCTGATGAGCCCGCACGTGGCCGGGATGCTGGAAAACATCACCGGCGTCATCCGCCACGGAGGAGCGCTGCCCAGCGATCATGGCGCACTGGAACCCGAAAATCCCATGTGGGTGGAATTCGCCCGCTCCATGGCGCCGTTGATGCGGGTGCCCGCCGAATCGATCGCTCGAACGTTCGCCGGATCAAAACCGATCCGGGTGCTCGACATCTCGGCCGGCCACGGCTTGTACGGCATCGCCTTCGCCCAACACAACCCAAATGCGAAAGTTACCGGCATGGACTGGGCCAACGTGCTGGAGGTCGCCAAGGAAAATGCCGCAAAGGCGGGTGTCGCGGAGCGTTACTCCACCATCCCCGGCAGCGCCTTCGATGTCGATTTCGGCTCCGGCTACGACATCGTTCTGATTCCGAATTTTCTGCACCATTTCGACCCAGCCACCAACGAGAAACTCCTCGGCAAAGTGCATGCCGCGCTTGCTCCAGGCGGGATGGCCATCGCGCCCGAGTTCATTCCGAACGAGGATCGCATCTCGCCGCAACGGGATGCCACGTTCAGCATGCAAATGCTGGGCACGCCCGCCGGCGACGCGTACACTTACTCCGAGCTCGAAAAGATGTTTCGCAATGCCGGATTCGCGCGCAGCGAAATGCGCGAACTGCCGCCGTTCCCACAACGCCTGGTAGTGGCGTACAAGTAACTTGACCAATAAACTGGTTTTCGAAAACCTGAAGCACCGCCCGGTTCGGACGCTCATCGGTATCGTGATCATCGCCATCCAGGTGACGATGGTCCTAACGCTAGTGGGCTTAAGCAACGGCATGCTGAATGAGCAGGCTAATCGCGCGCGCGGCGTGGGCGCGGATATCCTGGTCCGCCCGCCGGGTGGTTCGATTATCGTTTCGGGCGGCCAGATGCTGGAGAGGATCATTCCGGTCGTCATTGACAAAGAGCCGCATGTCACCGCCGCCAGCGGCACGCTCATCTTCGGGACGGACCTGTTCAACTACCTCACGGGCGTGGATCTGGCCACATTCGACCGGCTCAACGGCGGATTCCAATTTCTGCGCGGCGGCCCATTTCAGCAGCCCGATGACATGCTGGTGGATTCAGTTTATGCCGGCCAGCACAATGTCCACGTCGGCGACACCATCAAGAACACGAATCATGCATGGCGCGTCTCGGGGATCTATGAACCTGGCATGCTGGCACGCATGGTGGTGCCGCTCGCCACTCTGCAGGACCTCACCGGAAATACCGGCAAGGTCAGCACTGTCTACGTGAAGGTGGACAATTCCGCGAACATCCCCGGCGTGATCTCCGAGCTTTCGGCCAAACTAAAAACCTACAAAGTCTATTCAATGGAGGATTACACCAGTCTCTTTTCACCGGCCAACATTCCCATGCTCACCACGTTCATTTGGGTGGTTGTCAGCCTGGGCGTGGTGGTTGGGTTCCTGATGGTGCTTTCCACCATGTATACCGCGGTGCTGGAGCGAACGCGCGAGATTGGCATCCTGAAAGCGCTGGGCGCGTCGCCCGAATACATTTTGAACATCCTGTTGCGCGAGACGGCCGCGCTCGCCATCGCCGGATCGATTCTCGGCATCCTGCTTTCTTACGTGACGCGTTTCGTGATCCAAAATATGGTCCACAGCTCGCTGGTCCAGGCGATCGTTCCTCTGTGGTGGCCCATCGCTGGCGCGATTGCCGTGGTTGGCGCTTTGCTCGGCGCGCTCGTTCCCGGGTTCAAAGCCGCACGGCAGGACCCCATCGAGGCGCTCGCCTATGACTAGCGGCGAGCCCATTATTTCCATCCGTGGCCTTCGAAAAACTTATCACGTCGGCGAAGTGGACGTGCATGCCCTCCGCGGCGTCGACCTGGATGTCCAAGCGGGCGAGTTCGTCTCCATTGTCGGACCCTCGGGCTCTGGCAAGTCAACCCTGTTCCACATCGTAGGCGGGCTAACGCCGCCCACTGCGGGGACCGTTCGGATTGCCGGCCGCGATCTGTTCGGCATGTCCGACGCCGAGCGCACGAATTTGCGCAAAACCACGGTTGGGTTCGTTTTTCAAAAATACAATCTCCTCCCGACGCTGACCGCGCGCGAGAACATCGAGATCGCTCGCGACATCGCAGGCAAGAACGGCCCGCTCCCCGCTCAATTCCTAGACGTGCTGAAACTGCTCGGCATCGAAGGCCGCCTGGATCACAAGCCTCGCGCGCTTTCGGGCGGCGAGCAGCAGCGTGTCGCCATCGCGCGCGCCATCGTGAATCAACCAGCCATTTTGCTGGCCGACGAACCCACCGGCAATCTGGATACCGAAAACTCCAATGCCGTGCTCGCCTTGCTGCGCGGCCTGAACGATCGGCTGGGTCAAACCGTCCTGATGATCACCCACAATCCCGAGGCCGCCAGTTACGGGCATCGCATCGTCCGCATGCGCGACGGCCATATCGAGTAACGCCCGCTCCCTTGAATCGCAGGGCCCCTGGGTCCATAATGGCCGCGGGGAGGCATGTCATGAAGCCATTGGATACTTTGGATTCTGTACTGCGATTCAAGGGCCGCCAAGTGTGGTCCATCGCCCCGGCCGCTACTGTTTATGAAGCGATTGCGCGCATGTCCGAAAAAGGTGTGGGGGCGTTATTGGTTCTGTCGGAAGGCCGTCTGGCCGGCATCATTTCCGAGCGCGATTACGCTCGCAAAGTGATTTTGAAAGACCGTTCCTCCAAAGAGACGAGGGTGTCGGAGATTATGACCGGCCGCGTGATCACCGCAAGCCCGTGGAACACCGTCGAAGAATGTATGCGATCCATGACCGAGCATCGCATACGGCACCTGCCGGTTCTGGACGGGGAAAAGGTGATCGGCATCATATCGATCGGCGACTTGGTGAATTGGACCATCACCGCGCACGAGGAAACGATCGGGCATTTGCAGGATTACATCGAAGGAAAATATCCGGCTTAGTCTCGCCAGACCGTTTCGTGATCCCGCGTAGGCGGCACGTGGAAAAACTCCAGGAATTTCCGATGATGAGCCGCGTGGGCATCATGGCCGGACGCAGCGGGTACGAGTGAACGCGCCAGTGTCATAATGCTTTGGCCGAGGCTGGACCGCTGAGATACCGGAACGCCTCCCAGAATGGCGCCCTGGACGCCCAAGTAATCGTTAGAAAACTGATGAGCAATGGGGAGGCCGGCCAGTTGCGCCACCTCGCCGTCCGTTAGCCCGCGATGCGCTGGATTCTTGCGGTTCAATAGCAAGCTGACTTTATCGGCCAATCCCAGTTCCTTGAAGTGGCGCACGCGATCCGCCGCCATGTATAGCGGAACCAGCTCCGGCGTGGTCACCAGGAAAATGCGGCGCGCTTCACGCAGAATCTGAACCGTGAATGGATCCATGCTGCTGGCCAGATCGGCACAGACCGTATCATATTGCGCGCGCGCGAATCCGATGACTACCTCAAGGCCCGCGGCGGTCAAGTTGGCGGGCGGAGCAAGTTCACCGGCGTGCAATACCTCCAGGCCATCCCAGTGCCCAACCATCTGCGACCACAAATCCTCGTCCAATGTATCGGCGTGCTCCAGCGCGTTCACGATGGAGGAGCTGTTGCCCAGCTTGAGCAGAAACTTCGTGACCCCGGCCATCAGGTCGCAATCGAGCAGCAATGTGCGAATGTGCAGTTCGTCGGCAAGCGCGCAACTGGTGCTCACGGTGATGGTGGAAGATCCTACGCCGGGCTTGGCGGGAAAGAACGCGTAGAGTTCGCCCAATCGAACCACGGGCGCGGGACGCTTCGCGAGTTGCCGCGCTACGGACGCGATGGTTTCGCCCAGCTTCTGGTGAGTCACGGGCGAAGTCAGGAGCTCACGAACACCCAGGTGCATCAGCTTCGGGATCAATTCCACTGGATTCGCGTCACGGGCCACGGCGATGATGGGAAGCCCCGGCATGCGGTCATCCACCACGGCGGCCAACGCCTGGAACCGCGCGAAATCTTCGGTCGAGATGAATACGAAGTCGGGCCTGCGGGCGCGGACAATTCGCAGAAGATCATCGGGCTCGGGGTATGGCGTTATTTGCCGAACCACTTCGATTTCCCCGAACTCGGCCAGCGCTGTTACCAGTTCCTGATTGAGTGCCGCGTCCGTTACAACAACGATAGTGCGCATCGGAATTGCCCGCCATCAATAGGAGCAATTGGATCGCCCGCCGTAACGAATAGACACGGTTGCCGCGTTAGAACCTTCGGTCCGTGCGGGTCATGCGTGGTGTAGCGCAGGGCTTGAGGGAACTGACCTAAGGCTCGTGAACCAGTTGAGGCCGCGCGGTCCCCGTGGTATCCCAGATGACGCGCCCCAACTTATCGAAGAGGCGCAATACCGGCTGGCCGGAAGAATCCACTTTCCACTCCCCGCGCTTGTGGCCGGCGCTGTCCATAAGCACGAAGTTCCTGCACTCGAAAGTGTTCACGCCCGATCCTGGAGGAACCTGGGCGTTAACTGTCGCGAGATGAGAAGCAACCGCTCCTGCCAGGAAACCCGCCAAGCCGATAACAGTGGTTGATATACGCATGAATATATACTCCTAGAGAAAGATGTCTTCAACATTTGGATCCTTGCAGCCGATTTTCTCGGGGCTCACCCGCGATCTGAAGTGCGGTGTGTCGCAGATGCTGCGCAACCCGGCCTTCGCCGCTGTAATGATTCTGACGCTGGCGCTCGGCCTGGGAGCCACCACGGCGGTATTCTCCGAACTATACGCGACGGTGTTGCGCCCGCTGCCTTATCGCGCACCGGAACAACTGGTGGTGGTTCACAACCAGTTTTCACAGTCGCTCCAGCGGCTGCCGACTTCCGCGTTCGACTATCTGGATTTGCGCGAACATCATGAATTATTCAGCGACATTGGTCTCTACTACTTCCTGGATCTGAACCACACCGGCGTCGAGCGTCCCGAAAAGGTGAACGCAGTGGCGGTGACGGCTAGCCTGTTCCGCACGCTGGATGTGAAACCATTGATCGGACGCGTGTTCGCTCCGGACGAAGAGCGCTACAACGGACCGCACGCCGTGATCTTGAGCGAGCAGTATTGGCGCAGCGCATTAGCGGGCGACCGCCAGATTCTGCGGCGCTCCATGCAGATGAACGGCGAAGAATACCGGATTGTCGGCGTGATGCCTGGATCCTTCCAGTTTCCAAACGATGTCACCCAGATGTGGACGCCTGTGACGCTTCGGCCCAAAGAACTCGCGTCTCGTGCCGATGCGGGTTACTACTTGCGCATGGTGGCGCGCCTGGCTCCGAGCCTGAACGTGGAGCAAGCTGCGGCGCGAATCGGCGAACTCAGCCGGCAAATGGCATTGCAGCATGATGGATCGCCGCGCGAGCGAGTGGGCTGGCATCTCTTCCTGCTGCCGATGGCTCGCGATGACGACGGATCCGTACGGCGATGGATGGCGATGCTCTTCGCATCAGTTACGGGGTTACTGATTCTCGTCTGTGCGAACGTCGCGGGGCTGCTGCTGGTGCGCGCAACCGAACGCCAGTTCGATTTTGCGGTGCGCATGGCGCTGGGCGCCAGCCGGTTTCGCATCGCGCGGCAGGCGCTGGCCGAAGTGCTGCTGCTGGCGATCGCGGGAGGCGCGGCGGGATTGCTGATCGCCCAGGTGGCCCTGCGTGCGCTCACCAGATATGGCCCTCCCGCGGCCAGGCCGGAATTGAACGCGCCCGTGTTTTGGTTTGGCGCCGGGCTGACGCTCGCCACCGGCATCGCCTGCGCGCTATATCCGGCCTGGACCGCAACCCGGGTGGCGGCCATCGAGTCGCTGAACGAAGCCGGCCATCAACGAACCGCGGGCGCGGGCAAACGCCGCTGGCAACAAGCGCTGATCGTGGCGCAGGTGGGCATCGCGACCACGCTGCTGGTGTCGGGCGGGCTCCTGCTTCGCAGTTTCCTGCGATTGCTCGAAACCCCGCTCGGTTTTAATCCACGCCATGTCTTGACGATGGAGATCAGCCTGCCTCCGCTACGCTATCCGACGCCCGAATCGCACGCCCGATTTTTCGGGCAGGTCTTGGATCGAGTGAAACGGATTCCCGGCGTACAGGCCGCTTCCGCATGCTCGCTGCTGCCGTTTGGTTATGGCGAGAACGTGAACACCTACGAAATTGTTGGGCGGCCGAAGCCGCGCGTGAATGCCTACGCCGAGATTAATAATGTCTGGCCGGACTACCTGAAGACGATGGAGATTCCACTGCTGCGCGGCCGTTTTCTGACTGACCGGGATATGTTTGCTTCCCACGGCGCGGCCGTGATTGATGAGACGCTGGCCAAGCGATCCTTCGGCGACGAGAATCCGATCGGCCGGTATCTCAAAATGCCCTGGGCCACTTATGAAATCGTAGGCGTAGTGGGAAGCGTGAAGCAGAGCGCTGTGGATGTGGAGGCCGCCCCCACCGTCTATTTCGCCTACCCTTCCGACCCGCTCGTGATTCGCAGCAGCCTTCCCATGGGCGTGCTGACGAATGACGTTCAGCAGATTGTGACGCAGATGGATAAAGACCAACCAGTGCACGAGGTGTCCATGTTGGAGACCTACGTGAACCACTCGCTCAAGACGCGCCGCTTTGTGGTCTTCCTCGTCACGCTGTTTGGAGCCGCTGGCACGCTGCTCTCGGCAATCGGGGTCTACGGCCTGCTTTCCTATTCCATCGCTGTGCGGCGGCGCGAACTCGGCATCCGGATGGCCATCGGCGCAACCGGGCGGGCGATTGCGGCCTTAGTCTGCTTCGGCGGCATTCGCCTCGTTATCGCGGGAGCCGCGCTCGGATGCCTGGGCGCTTTTGTCGCGCACCGCTATATCGCGAGCCAGCTTTACGGTGTGGGTTTCGGCGATCCGATCGCGTGGCTGGCGGCAGGCCTGGGCATCGTATTGGCGGGCGTGCTGGCCTGCGCCCTGCCCGCGTGGCGAGCAGCGCGGATGAATCCCGCCGAATCGCTGCGCTGACATCCCACGCCCCCGAAATGCTGCTTCAAGTGATATTTTGGTTACGCCTATGCCTGAAGCAGCCATCACCGAATTTTGGAAAGAGCTGAAGCCGATCCAGAAAGTTTTCCAGTTGGACGCGCTTCCGGAAGTCTACACGCACAACGCTCCCGGCGGCGACGAGCGGCTGTTTGTGCCATTCACCGAGACTGTCTCTTCGAAGCCGCTCTGGATTTCGCCCGGCCAGAACAAGTGGGCGGACATCCTGATGGCCAAGAGCGCCGGCCTGGTGAATCGCCACTATCATCCGCACGAAGTTTTCGCTTACACCATCTCCGGCAAGTGGGGCTACCTGGAGCACGAATGGACTGCCACGGCCGGCGACTTCATCTACGAAACCCCCGGCGAGGCTCACACGCTGGTGGCCTACGAGCATAAAGATCCGATGAAAGTGTTCTTCGTGGTGCAAGGCCCGCTGATTTGGCTGGATGAAAACGGCGAATCGAGCGGGCACTTCGACGTGCATAATTACATCGCATTGTGCCGCGCGCACTACGAGAAGGCAGGCCTGGGCGCGGATTACGTCAAAACGCTCTTTCGCTAACAGTCATCGATCTGTAATTTTGCGTTCCGATTCCCGATGGGTATAGTAGGAACTAATCGTATGAGTTCCTCACGCCGTGACTTTCTCACTCGCGCCGCTGGTGCGCTTTCCGTAGCGTCGGTTCTCCCCTTGCGAGCGGCCGGCACCGTCAAAGTCGGGATGGTTCCCGATGCCGGTGCCACGCAGGTCTCCATAGAGGAAAAGGCTCCACTGCGCGACTACCTCGCCAAGGCCGTCGGCGCGAAAGTGGATCTGATCATCCCCACCAATTACAACGCCACGGTGGAAGCGCTCGGCAACGGCTCGCTCGATTTCGCGTACCTGGGCGCGCTCACCTATGTGAAGGCGCACGAGCGCTACAACGTCACTCCGCTGGTGCAACGCAGCGCCGACAAGAATTTTCATTCGCTGTTCATCACCCAATCGGGCTCGGCGATTCACAAGCTGCAGGACTGCAAGGGCAAGCGCTTCGCATTTGGCGACATCAACTCCACCAGCGGCCATTTGATTCCGTTCGACGAGCTGAGGAAAGCGGGAATCAATCCCGACGACGACATGCAGGTTCGCTATACCGGCAGCCACGCGGCCACAGCGAAAGCCGTGGAAGGCGGAGCGTCCGACGCGGGCGCGTTGGACGAGACGGTCTATCATTCCATGGTTTCCGAAGGCAAAGTGGATGGCAGCAAAGTGCGAGTCTTTTTAACGTCGCCTCCTTTCGTAGACTACGTCTGGGTGGCGCGTAAAGATGTGGGCGCGCCGCAGCGGGAGGGCTTCGCGAAGGCTTTCCTGTCGCTGAGGGAGGGCAAGGACGACGCCATTTTGAATATTCTTCGCGGAAAGGACTTCGTGCGCGCGGACGACGCCGAGTACGCTAATATCCGCAAAATTGCTCGCGACCTGAAGTTGCTTTAGGCTAGTCGCTATCTTGGCTGACGGAGATTACTCGCTCGAAATTCGCGATCTGGTGGTGCGCTATGGCCAGCACACGGTCTTGAACGGCGTGTCCTGCGCCGTCCGGCGAGGCGAGCGCGTGGCGATTTTGGGACCCAGCGGTGCCGGCAAAACTTCGCTGCTGCGGGCGATCAACGGTTTTGTTCCGGCCGCTTCCGGCAGCATTCTGGTAGATGACATCGAAGTAACTGTGACGCGCGGGCGGGCGCTGCGGGAACTGCGCAGCCGCATCGGCGTCATCTCGCAAAGGCACGATCTGGTGGACAATTTGGCGGTCCATCAAAACGTTATGGCCGGCGCGCTGGGACATTGGTCGTCGTGGCATGCGCTGCGATTTTTGATCTGGCCGCTGCGGCAGGAATTGGATGTGGCTGGCGCGGCTCTGCGGCGTGTCGGCCTGGAGCATAAGCTGCGCGAGCGAACATCGAGCCTTTCCGGCGGCGAACATCAGCGCGTGGCCATCGCCCGGGCGCTGGTGCAGGATCCGGTTCTGATGCTGGCTGATGAACCCGTGGCATCGCTCGATCCGGCGCTGAGCCAGCAAACACTGGAACTGCTGTGCCGCCTGGCGGAAGAGAGTGGCCTCACATTGCTTTGCTCGCTCCACCAGCCGCACTTGGCCGAGCATTATTTCGAACGGATTATTGAAATGCGCGCCGGCGAAATCGTGGACGAACGCAAGGGAGAAGGCCGCCTGGATGCGCCCGAACTGTATCCGGCGCTGGGGGAAGGGATCTGATGCCAGGAATGGGACCGCTGTTCACGCTGCTGCGGCAATTCTTTCCACCCGAACTTTCCGCGAGTTACCTGAAAGCCGCCCTCACACCGCTGGAGCAGACCATCGCGATGGCCGCGGGGGGAATCCTGATCGCGGTGGTGATCGGGATGATCACCGGTATTTGGGTGGGCGCGGGACTTCCGGGCCATCGCGGGATTTACGCAGCGCTCGCCAGCGTGCGGTCCATTCCGGATCTAACGCTTGGGATCTTGTGCGTGGTAGTGGTCGGTATCGGACCGGCGGCGGGCATGCTCGCGCTGGCGATTTTTTACAGCGCCGCGGTTGGCAAGATTTTTTCGGATCTGTTTCGCTCCGCCGATCGCGGGCCCACGCAGGCCCTGCGCGCGACCGGTGCAAGCCGTCTATCGGTAGCTCTGTATGGCCTGCTGCCGCTGCGTTCCAAGGACATCTTGAGCTACGGTTCGTACGAGTTCGAGAGCGCCATTCGATGTTCCGTGATCGTGGGCGCCGTAGGCGGAGGCGGCATCGGCACGGAGCTGGTGGGGACCATCAATGCGCTGAACTATCGGCGCGCCACCACGATCATCCTGCTGCTGATCGCGCTGATTGCCGTCATCGACGCGGGCGCACGCTGGGTGAAACAGAAACCGAGTCTTTTGGTTTTGGTCTTCCCTTTGGCTGCTATCGCCTTCTGGCAGGACCGGCCGAGCATGCTGGCGTTTTCGCATTCCATGTCCACCTTCGCCGGGATGCTCCCGCCGAGCTTGCCGCATGCGGCAATTATGAAACTGCCGAAGCTTTTGCTCGAAACCGCCGAGATCGCGCTCGGAGGCACGTTCTTTGCTATGCTCGGCGCGCTTCCATTCGGATTGGCGGCTTCACGGAATTTTGTGCCGCCCTGGATTTCGCTGCCCATGCGCCGTCTGCTAGAAGCTTTGCGCGCGATTCCCGAATTGGTTTGGGGATTGGTGCTAGTGAGCGTGATCGGCACCGGCCCCGAAGCGGGAATCATCGCGCTGGCCCTGCACGGCACAGGATCGCTGGGCCGATTGTATGCGGAGTCATTCGAAAATATTCGCACGGAGCCAGTGCACGCCATCGCAGCCACAGGCGCACGTCCGCTCGCCGTCGCGGGTTTCGCTTATCTTCCTCTGGCCGTCGCGCCGCTTGCCGTCCATACGTTATTTCGCCTGGAATGGAACGTGCGCGCGGCGACCATTGTCGGCGTGATCGGCGCGGGCGGCATCGGAGAGGCCCTCTACAATGCGCAGCAGCTCTTCTTTTACCGGCAAATGGCGGCCTACATCGCGATTACGTGGCTGATCGTCGCGGCGGTGGATTACTTGAGCGGCCGCTTCCGGCATGACATGGGACTGATGGAGCGTTACGCGTGAAAGTGGTGATCACGCAGCGCGTTTTTCCCCAGACCATCGATCTGCTCTCGCCGCACGCCGACGTAATCATCGGCCCGCCTCAGCGCGACGCGGACGCGTTGATGGTCTTCATGCCCGATTCGTTGGATGATGAATTCCTGCGATCGTGTCCCAATCTGAAAATCGTCGCCGGCGCGCTCAAGGGCTGCGACAATTTCGACGTTGAGGCGTGCACGCGTCTGGGCATCTGGTTCACTGTCGTTCCGGATCTGTTGACTGAACCGACGGCGGAGCTGGCTCTCGCATTGCTGCTCGGCTTGGCACGCAACGTGATGGCCGGCGATCGTGTGATTCGAAGCGGCAATTATCAGGGCTGGCGGCCGATTCTCTATGGAGCAAGCTTGGCGGGCAGTACGGTGGGCATGATCGGTTATGGCGCGGTGGGCCGCGCGCTGGCTCGAATGCTTCAGGGATTTTCCTGCCGGATTCAATACTACGATCCGGCTGGCGATGCCTCCACACCGCTCGATGCACTTCTGTCATCCAGCGATTTCGTACTTCCGCTTCTTCCGCTCACCGGGGATACCCTCCATTTGCTCGGCCGCGATGCGCCAGCCCGCATGAAGCGCGGCAGCTATCTGATCAACGTCAGCCGAGGTTCGGTGGTCGACGAAGAAGCCGTCGCCGATGCCATCGAGAGCGGTCACCTGGCCGGATACGCCGCCGACACATTCGAAATGGAAGATTGGGCGCGACAGGACCGTCCGCGCCAGATCAACCCGCGCCTGCTGCGCCTCGCCGATCGGACATTATTCACGCCGCATCTCGGATCCGCTGTCGCCTCCGCGCGTTTGCAAATCGAACTCGCCGCCGCCAACAATATCCTGCAGGCGCTGGCCGGCGAACGCCCCTCCGGCGCAATCAATAATCCAATGAAACGATAACGGCCAAAATCAGCCAGCATCGCGGTATCAAAAATCGAATAAATCAACAAGCGATACACTGACGTTATGGAATCCAAAGACTCCGCCGTGTCTCGCAGGGGCGTGCTGGCGGGGGGCGTCGCGCTCGCCGCGCAAAGTGGCGCATTACTCGCCCAATCGAAGCCCACTCAATCCAAACCGGCCGCTCCCGGCCGCAAATTTCGCGGATGGGTCTCGCGCGGAACGGGCCCCGGCCGAACCACCCTGCAAGAACTCACCCTGCGTCCCATCAGTGGACGGCAAATCGTGGTGCGCACCGAAGCCACCAACCTTTGTTACTCCAATTCGAGCGACGTGCTCGGTCTTCCCATGCCGGGTCTTCCGCCTCCGCCGAAGAATGCTCCGCCCCGGCCCATCCCGCCGGCCTTCCTCGCCATGTCCCGCATGGCGCTGATTCAGGGCCACGGCGGTGTGGGAATTGTCGAAGCCGTGGGTCCGGAAGTGCGCCGCGTGCAGGTGGGCGATCGGGTTTGTGTCTCCGGCACCCCGCAGTGCGGATCATGCTATCAGTGCCTGCGTGGGCGCGCCGACATGTGCCAGTTTCTGGGACGCCAGGGCCCGAGCGACCTGGTTCCTATCGCCGACATGCGTGACGGCACGCCGGTCTACGCCAACTCGCACATCGGCGGACTCGCCGAGCTCATGGTCACCTTCGAAGAATGGGTGGTGCCGCTGTTCACCAAGGCATCGGCCGTGGATTTGGAAATGGTTTGCAGTTGCGTAGCGGTGGCGGGCCTGGGCTGCACGGCATCGCAGGTTTTGGCGGCGATCGACATCAGTTCCGTCGTTGCCGTGGTGGGCTGCGGTCCTCTCGGATTGAGCGCCATCCAGGGCGCTCGCATTGCCGGCGCTTCCACCATCATCGCGATCGATCCCATCCGTGTTCGCCGCGAAGTGGCCCTGAAGGTCGGCGCGACGCATGTTCTGGATCCAAACGTGGATGGCGACAGGCTGGTGGAGAAGGTTCGCGAACTTTCGAATGGCCCGAACAATCGTCTCTGGGCGGGCGGGCGCGATTCCGGGGGACTCCTGGGAGGCGCCGGCGCCGACTTCGTGGTTGAAGCCGTGGGCGCCGATCGCGCCAGGCCCAAGCTTGAAGCCGGTCCCGATCCCACTGGCATTCTTCCCATTCAACAGGCCTACATGATGTGCGCTCCCGGCGGCCACATCGTGACAACCAGTCTTCCCACCGGCAATCTGACTTTGCCGGCCGTGGTGTTCACCATCGGAGGCCGCACGCATCACGCGGGCCAATACGGAGGCGCCAATCCGATGCGCGACATCCCCCGGTTCGTGGAACTCCTCGACAAAGGCCAATTCGACGCGAAGTCCCTGGCCACTACCGTTGTGCCGATCGAAGGCATGCTGGACGCCTACCAGCAGGTGATTGACCGCACCACCGTTACCGCGATTATGACCGCGTAATGGCTGTCCGAATCCGTCGCGGTACCGCCAATGACGCGGAGTTTCTCGCTTGGGTGATGTTTGCCGCCTCGCGCGCGCATCTCTCGCGCGGCCTGTGGGATCTGATCGTCGGGGCTGACGAAGCGGGCTGTATCGAGTATCTCAGACGCTTGGCCTTGGCTGAGCCGCGGTCGTTGTATCACTACGAAAGCTTCCTCATCGCTGAATCCGACGGCGCACCCGCCGCGGCGCTCTGCGGCTTTCAAACCCAAGGCGCATGGGAAATCGTCGGCGAGGCGATGGCCGGCGTGCAACGCGATCTGGGGTGGACCGAGGAACAGGCCGAAGCATCCTATCAGCGCATAGCTCCGATTTGGGCCGCCTGTATGCCTCCCGACATAGGAGCTGATTTTGCCATCGAAAGCGTCGCAACGTTGCCGGAGTACCGCCGCCGCGGACTCATCAGCGCGCTCATAGACGAAGTACTGCGGAACGCCACGGCGCTCGGATGCAGGCTGGCGCAAGTTACGACGTACATAGGAAATGATGCGGCTCATTCCGCGTATGAAAAGTCGGGCTTCACCGTGCTGGACGAAAAACGATGCGCCGATTCGGAAAAGATTCTAGGCGTACCAGGATTCGTACGCCTGACGCGCCAACTGAAAATTGACTGAAGGTTTTCCCTTCCGGCACCTCGTTGTAATCAAATATTAAGCAAAACGACATATTGCGCGGCTATACTCGGCAAGCTGAAGGAGAGTTATGGCCGCTGGAGCAGCACCCGCATTACAACAAAAAATGTCGAAAAGCCCCGGAATGATCGGCATGGCCGTCTTCGGGGCCGCTCTCGTTGTTGGTCTCATCTACACCGTCACCAGTCTCGCAAGAGACCTGCAAGCGGAGCGAGGCACATCGATCTTCCCTTACGTCTTGCTGGGCGTCGCACTGCTGGTCGCGCTCGGCTTTGAGTTTGTAAATGGTTTTCACGACACCGCTAACGCCGTTGCTACCGTTATCTACACGCACTCCCTGGAGCCGCACTTAGCAGTGGCGTGGTCCGGCATGTGGAATTTCCTCGGCGTCCTGGTTTCCTCGGGTGCTGTCGCGTTCACTATCATCACGTTGCTGCCGGTGGAATTAATCCTGCAAGTTGGTAGCGGCGCCGGATTTGCGATGGTCTTCGCGCTGCTGATCGCGGCGATCATCTGGAATCTTGGCACCTGGTACTTCGGGCTGCCAGCCTCGAGTTCGCACACCATGGTCGGTTCCATCATCGGCGTCGGCATTGCGAATCAATTGATGAATCCCCGGCAAGGCACCAGCGGCGTCGACTGGGGCCAGGCCATGGGCGTCGGCCGTTCGCTGCTGGTTTCGCCCCTGGTGGGATTCTTCATGGCGGCCGTCCTGTTGATGATTTGCAAGGCCATCATTAAGGACCGCGCGTTATATGAGGCGCCAACCACCGGCGAGCCGCCGCCCTTCTGGATTCGGGGCTTGCTGATCTTCACGTGCACCGGCGTTAGTTTCTTTCACGGCTCCAATGACGGCCAGAAAGGCATGGGCCTCATTATGTTGATCCTGATCGGCACCGTGCCCACCACCTACGCCCTGAATCGCGCCGTGTCTCCCGCGCAAACCGCCGATTTTCTGGCAGTGTCGCAACAGACTGTCCAGATGCTGAACGCGCATGTTAGTCCATCCGCGGTGGTTGCCGACCCGCGCGACGACTTGACGGCCTATATCCGCACCAAGGATTTTAACGCCAACACTATGCTGGCGCTGCGCTCGGTAATCAGCGATATCGGCGACGAGACCGCCATCTACAAGCAGCTCAAGAACGTCCCCTCGAACGCGACCCGCAACTTTCGCAACGACATGTACGTGGTGAGCGAAGCGATTCGCTTGATTGAGAAGTCCGGCAAAGCGACCTTCACGCCCGACGAAGATAAGATTCTCGCGAACTATAAGAAGCACGTCGACCTCGCTACCAAGTTCATCCCCACCTGGGTGAAGGTTGCCGTGGCGATGGCGCTGGGCCTGGGCACCATGATCGGCTGGAAGCGCATCGTGGTTACGGTGGGCGAAAAGATCGGCAAGGATCATCTCACCTACGGACAGGGCGCCGCCGCCGAAATCACCGCCATGGCCACCATCGGCATGGCCGATTATTGGGGCCTTCCTGTGAGTACCACGCATGTGCTGTCTTCGGGCGTTGCGGGAACCATGGCCGCCAATCGGACTGGCTTGCAGTGGGGCACGGTTCGCAATCTCGCGCTGGCCTGGGTGCTAACTCTACCGGCCGCCATGATCCTGTCGGGCTTCCTGTTCTGGGCCCTGCGGAACGCATTCCAAGGCTAAAGCTATGGAAAACGCTGAACTCGACCAACTGCGACTCAAGTACAAAGCGGCGGTGGATCGGTGGGTCACCGCCATTCGCGCCGAGGAAGACCTCGCAAAAATCGATCATTCGATGGCCGCCGACGAAGCTTGGGACCAAGCGAACTTCGCCGAAGAGGACGCCAGAAACGCCGCCAAAGCGGCTCGCCAGGAATACGCGGACGCACTACGGCAGGTACTCTATAATTTCTAGAGATGGCGTTCTTCGCCGACCACTTAATCGAAAATATCCGCGCCAAAGATAGCCGCTGCGTCGTGGGCCTGGACCCGCGCATCGATCAGATGCCCGCGTTTATTGACGCGCAGCAGGGTGCTTGCGCTGCGATCACTCAATTTCATGAGCTGGTGCTGGATGCCGTGGCCGATCTCGTTCCCGCCGTAAAGCCGCAGCTTGCGTTCTTCGAGCAATATGGCGTCGCGGGAATGCAGGCTTTTGAAAACACCGTGCGGGCGGCCAGGGAGCGCGGGTTGCTGGTGATCGCCGACGGCAAACGCAACGACATTTCTTCCACGGCCGAAGCCTATGCTAATGCGTACCTAGGCCGCGACGCGTTCGATTGCGACGCTCTCACCGTTACGCCCTACCTGGGGCGAGACAGCCTGGTGCCTTTTGTCGACGCGTGCCAGAAACACGGCAAAGGTGTGTTCGTGATTCTGAAAACATCCAATCCGGGATCGAAGGATTTCGAAGACCAGCCGCTCTCCGAATCGGGCCGGCCGCTGTACGAGAAGATTGCCGGGGTTTTGAACGAGCTGGGCGATGGCTTGGTGGGCGAATCCGGCTACAGTTCCGTCGGAGCGGTGATTGGTGCGACGTTTCCCGAAGAAGGCCGCCGCTTGCGCCAGCTCATGCCGAAAACATTGATTCTGGTGCCGGGCTACGGCGCGCAAGGCGGAAGTGCCAAAGCCGCGGCCGAATGTTTCCGTGACGACGGCCTCGGAGCGATCGTGAATTCGTCGCGAGGAATCACCTACGCGTTCGGCGATCGCGCTATCTCGCGTGAAGCGTTCGTTCGCTCGGTTCGCGAGAACACGCAACGCATGATCGGCGACATTAACGCGGCGGTGAAAGCAGTAACAATCGCCTTACCGTAAAACGGATTTATACTCGAAGCGTGGAGTCTCGCGTTACCATCAGCCGCACGTCACCCGAGGACATTAAGCAGCGCCAGATCATTGTGAAGCTAGATGGCCAGCGGCTAGGGGAGCTCATGTACGGCGATGAAATATCGCGCGCAGTAGAGCCCGGCCCCCATCGCCTGCAGGTGGACAACACCTGGAACTGGAAGAATGTCGATTTCACGCTGGCGCCGGGCGAGCATGCGCGATTTCAAACGGTGAATCGTGGCGGACGTTTTACCTGGTTCCTGGTGGGCACCATCGGCGTGGGTCCCATGTACGTTCACATCGAGCGCGTGCCGGAACCCGCGAATCAGGCGGTTTGAGACGCAAGCTGGCGGTCGCCCAGCTCCGCGCGCACCAAGCCGGCGCCTGCGACCATCGCTTGCAGTTTTCCGAAAGCGACGTCTTGCGGCAGGTATTTCATGCCGCAGTCCGGCGCGATAATCAATTGCTCCGCGCTGATGTAAGGAAGCGCGCGGCGAATGCGGGCGGCCACCTTTTCCGGCGTTTCCACTTCGTTGCTGGAAAGATCCAGCACGCCCAGGATAATCTTCTTTCCAGTGAGCTTGGCCAGCACGGAGCAATCGAGTGAGGACTGTGCGGTTTCAATCGAAATGCAATTTACGGGCGCATCTGCAAGTTCGCTGAGGAACTGATATTCGGACGGACGGTTCGCCACCATGGCTGCGTACCCGAAACACAGGTGAATCGCGGTCTCGCCCCGAACGCCTTCCAGCGCGCGGCTGAGCGCTTTCAGACCGAACTGGCGCGCCTTTTCCGGCATGGCTTGCATGTAGGGCTCGTCGATCTGCACGATGTCGGCGCCCGCCGCGAAAAGATCCTTGATCTCTTCGTTGACGGCCGCCGCGTAGTCCATCGCCATCTCTTCTTCAGACTGATAGAAATCGTTCTGCGCCTGCTGCGACATGGTGTACGGGCCGGGAACGGTGACTTTCGCGCGACGCTTTGTGTTGGCGCGCAAGAACTGCATGTCGCGAACTTCCACCG
Organism: Bryobacterales bacterium; assembly: GCA_963776805.1. Classification (GTDB taxonomy): domain Bacteria; phylum Acidobacteriota; class Terriglobia; order Bryobacterales; family Bryobacteraceae; genus Palsa-89. The sequence goes on along the minus strand of CAVZOD010000021.1, from coordinate 35,304 downwards.
CGTGCTTGCGGCGGATCTTGGACACTACGCGCGGCACCAGATTCAGCTTACCGGAGCGCGCCACCACTTGGGCGGGATTGTCGAGGTCGATTCCTTCCAGCGCCGTCGCGAATCGGTTGGAATAGCTTTCCCTCCGGATTTCGCCGTCCGTGATAATGTCCAGGCCCGCCAGCTCCTGGGCGCGGATCGCCAGAATGGTGGCGTCGTCCTGCGCCTGTTCGAGAAATTCGGGCGCAACACGCCAAAGATCGGTGGCGCGGACGCGCGCCGGCAGGCGGTGAGAAAGCTGTCCGCGGTCGATCAGCCATTCGGGTTGGGGATAGGACCCCACAAGAGATGTCGGAAACAGAGTGGTACTCATGAACGCCTGAATTGTATCACGTGAGCCGGAATTGCAGCCTCATGGAATATGATAGTCACCAATGCGATTTTTGTTGCTCCTGTTGGCAATGACCGCGCTTGGACAAGACGTCGGGCCGGCGCGAACCGACTGGCCGGCTCACGGAGGGTCCGATTTCGCCTGGCGCTATAGCGCGCTGGATCAAATCAACACCACCAACGTGAAGAAGCTGGCGGTCGCGTGGGCGTTTCAGACCGGAGATTACGGCGACAGTTTGCAATCCACGCCGATCGTGATCGGCGGAGTGATGTATGTTTCCACTTCCTACTCGCAAGTATTCGCGCTGGATGCGGCGACGGGCCGACTGATCTGGCGCTACAAATATCCGCTTCGTGCCACGGTAGGCCGGTCAGGCGGCGAGGCCTTTCGTATCAATCGCGGGCTCGCGGTGAGCGATGGCAAAGTTTTTCTCGGAACGCCGGACAGCTTCCTGGTGGCCATCGATCAGAAAACCGGCCACGAGTTGTGGCGCGTCAATGTCGACGATTCCTATCAGTGCGGATGCAGTATCACATCGGCGCCGCTCCTAGTGAAGGACAAGGTGATTGTGGGTGGATCGGGCGGCGACAACGCGCATCGCGGCTACCTGACTGCGTTTTACGCGAAAACCGGGCGGCTGGCCTGGCGTTGGTACGTAGTTCCAGGGCCCGGCGAGAAGGGCCACGAAACATGGAAGGGCGATAGCTGGAAGACCGGCGGAGGATCGCCCTGGCTGACCGGCTCTTTCGATCCCGAGCTAAACCTGTTGTATTGGGGCACGGGTAACGCTGCCGGCGATTTCTATGCGGGCGATCGCAACAACGGTGCGACGAAAGACGTGAACCTCTACACCGCAAGCGTCGTGGCGCTCGATCCGGATACGGGCAAGCTGCGCTGGCATTTTCAAGAAATCCCGAACGATGTTTGGGATTTTGATTCCGCCTACGAATGCATCCTGATGGATCGCATGGTGAACGGACGGATGCGAAAGCTGCTGGTTCACATGAACAAGAGCGGCGTGACGTTTGTCCTGGATCGCGCGACGGGTGACTTCGTCGGGGTGTTCAGCGTTCCCGAAGTTCGAACTTGGATTTCAGGCATTACAGAAGATGGAAAACTGGTGGGGCGGCGCGAACCGGAGCTCGGCAAAACGATAAACGTCTGTCCGACACCGGCGGGAGCGAAAAGCTGGAACGAGATGGCGTATTCGCCGCGCACCGGATTGATTTACACGCCCACGCTCGAAATTTGCGTGGACATCAAGGCTGAGCATCAGCAGGCGGACGAAGGCCGCTTCTTCATGAGCGGAAGTTGGGATTTGAAGCTGCCGCCGAATCGCAAGACATATAGCCACGTGGACGCGTGGGACCCGGTGACGCGAAAACGAGTGTGGAGTTATCCGTACAAATACGTGCTCCTGGCTTCCATATTGGCGACGGCGGGCGACCTGGTATTCACCGGTAATCCCGAAGGCGAGTTCTTCGCGCTGGATGCGCGCACGGGCGCGAAACTCTGGAGTTTCCAAACCGGCGCAGGGCATCGCGGATCGTCGATCAGTTACGCTGTGAACGGGAGGCAGTACATCGCGACGCCCACGGGATGGCCCGTCACGAACATCGGGGCCGCATCGCAGGCGCTGTTTCCAGACCAGATTTGGCGGAATGGATCTACTGTGATGGTGTTTGCGTTACCGGACGGATCGAAGTAAGTGAAGCTCAGCGTATTAGACCAATCGCCGATCCCTGAGGGATCCACCGCCGGCGATGCACTGCGCAACACCATCGACCTGGCACGCTGGGCGGAACAGCTCGGATATCAGCGCTACTGGTTGGCCGAGCATCACGGAACGCCGGGACTCGCCGACGCCAGTCCGGAAGTGATGGTGGGGCCGGTGGCAGCCGCAACCTCGCGGTTGCATGTCGGCACGGGCGGAGTGATGCTGCCGCACTATAGCCCACTCAAAGTAGCCGAAACGTTCAGTATGCTGAGCGCTTTATTCCCCGGGCGCATCGATTTGGGGCTCGGGCGCGCGGCGGGGACTAGCGCCGGAATCGCATACGCGCTGCAGCGCGACCGCAGGCAGCCCGCGCTGGACGATTTTCACGAGCAATTGCAGGAACTGCTGGGCTACCTGGACAATCGCGGCCCATCTTCGGGACCTTTTCGGCAACTGGCGTCGTTGCATTTCGAAAGTCCTGAGCCGTGGCTGCTGGGATCGTCGGCGCAGAGCGGGATTTGGGCGGCCGAACTGGGGCTGCCGTACGTTTTCGCCGATTTCATCAATCCGAATGGCGAAGCGATCGTGGAATATTATCGCGAGCATTTCCAGCCCTCGGCGCGATTGCAGGCACCGCGCGTGGGCGTAGCAACTTGGGCGATTTGCGCCGACACCGATGAAGAGGCGCAGCATTTGGCGTCGAGCATGCGAATGCTGATGCTGATGTTGTATCGCGGGCAATTGATTCCGGTGCCGTCGGTGGCCAAGGCTAAGGCGTTCCTGGCGAAAGAAGGCGTGGCCGCTGACACGCTGCCGGTGGGCCGGAGAATCATCGTTGGAGACCCTCCGAAAGTGCGCTCAATGCTCGAAGAAGTGGCGGCGGATTATAGGGCTGAAGAAGTGTTCGTGGTGAACATCATGCATGACCACGCGGCGCGGAAGCGCTCGTATGAGTTGATCGCCAAAGCGTTTGAGGAGACAAAGCCTTACCGAGGGTGAGGTTCTGTTGGGGCCGAAGCTTGCTCGCGCCACAGGCCGAGGGCTTTCTGCGCCGGGCGATCGGAGAAGCTGAAGAGCACGGATTCTTCTGTGGCATGGTGCGAAACCGAGTGCCAGGAGGGGACGACGAAGATGTCGCGCGCCGACCAATAGGACGACCGATCTCCGATGAAAGTGGTTCCCTGCCCTTCGGCTACGCAAAAGACCGTGGAGTCCGTGGAGCGATAGAGCGCGCCATGAAATCCGGCCGGCAACAATTGCAAAAACGCGCCGAGCGTGGGCGTGACGGGAGCGCCGGCGGCATTCAAGTACTCGATCTTGGCTCCATGACAAGGATCGATTGATTTGTTCTGGAGCGCCTCGCGAGCGGGCGCATAGGGAAACGAAAACGCCGACGTGACCGCCGGCAAGGCCGGCTGGGTCGCCTCATCCGGGAGATGCTCGGCGAAACTGCTGTCAAAGAAATTCACAATGGGAATATCCAGGCCGTCGAGCCAGACCACCGGCGCATCGCCAGGATTGCCGTGATCGTGAAACGTCCAGGAAGGCGTGAGAATGAGATCGCCAGGATGCATGATGACGCGCTCGCCATCGACGGCGGTGTAGGCGCCCTCGCCCTCGATAATGAAGCGCAAGGCACACGCCACGTGGCGGTGGCTGCTGGTGAATTCGCCCGGCAACACCAACTGCAACCCCGCATAAACGCTTTGCGCGACACGCGATCCGCCGGGGAAGCCTGGATTCTGGAGCATCAAGACACGGCGCTCGGCTTCGCGCGCGGTGATCAACTCGCCCGATTCCATCAGGAACGGCCGCATCTCGTCATATCGCCAGAGCGCGGGAACAGCCGCCGGATGCGGCCGTGCGCCGACGATTTCGCCGAGCACCTCCCACAGGGGAGCGGCGTTCAGCTTGGCGATCCGCTGATAGAAGTCCAGGCGCGAAGCAGCGATCATGCCGGCAACGAAGCGAGCGCGAGGCGAACTTCCCTGCGCGGATCGTCCACCACTTCGCATTTGTCGTCGAGGATCATAGTGGCGCGCTTGGCTGTAGTGTACGCGGGCCACGCCAGTCCCTTCTGGCTGGGATTACCGGAGCGCGCGAAAGCCACCCATGCGCCGCTGATTTTGGCCGCGAGCGCATACCGATCTTCGCCCGAGCCGGTCATTGGTTTGCCCGCATCCGGATTGTCGAATACGAAGGGGATTTCCATGCAGTGCATAGCTTTCAACTTGCCATCCCGCACCGGCGACCGCCACTTGAAGTAGTACATGTAGGTGGACGCCTTCCCGAGCGCGGCTTTGCGTTCGGCGGCGGTGATGGCGTTCGTCCAGGTGAAGGTATCGGAAGCCGACTCGAGAGCGACATCGATGTTGCTGATCCCTGGGTTCACTTTCTGATAGACAGCGATGATCTTGTCCACTTCGGCGTCGCTGGTGCGGAATGTTTGCTTCACGCGCTGCCGCATCGCGGCCTCGTCGATGGGGTCCAGTTGCTGGCCGGCGAAGAAAGTGACTTCGGTCTGCGTGGTGCCGATGAGCAGCGGAACGTTGGCGGAGATTTCGGGCGCGGTGGGATCGAACGGATTGGCCGGGAGCGTTTTGCCATCCACCACGGGGCCGAAGCGCAACCCCGGCACGCTGGCCGGCCCGCCGCCTGCCATGGCTTGGAGCAGGCGATCGACCGGCAGGCGCTGCAACTCGTCGATCTGATTCGGCTTCAAACCAACTTTGGCGAGAAATGCTTCGGTGGATTTATTGGCTGCGTCGCGTGGGATGCCTCGGATGGAAGCTCCGCTCTCGATAACCGCGCGGTGGAACAGGCCCTGGGCAGATGGCATGGCAAGTAACGTGGAAACCTTCGCCCCGCCGCCGGATTGACCGAAGATGGTGACGTTCCCTGGATCGCCCCCGAAGCTGGAGATATTGTCATGCACCCATTGGAGCGCGGCCACGATGTCGAGCATGCCGGCGTTGCTGGCATTGGCATACTTGGCGCCACCGAGATCAGCCAGGTACAGATAGCCGAAGGCGTTGAGCCGGTGATTGACGGTAACCACCACGACATCGTGATTGCCGGCCAGCTTGACTCCGTCATAAATTTTGAAGCCGCCCGAACCGGAGGTGAATCCGCCGCCGTGCAGCCAAACCATTACCGGTCGTTTGTGTCCGGGAGTTGCGCTGGGAGTCCAGACGTTGAGGACCAGGCAATCTTCACCGGAGGGCTCATCGGCATCCACGGCTGCCACTTCGGGAATGAGGCCGGACGCGGCCTGCGGCGATCGGTGGCCGAGTTCAATGGTCTCCTTCACGCCAGCCCAGGGCTTAGGCGTTTCAGGCGGCATGAAGCGGAGCGAGTCGGCGGTGGAAGCGCCATAGGGTACGCCGCGGAAGGCGCTCACTTGGCCCTCAATGGTGCCGCGAATTTTGCCCGCCGTGGTTTCAACAACAGGGCCCGAGGAATCGCCCTTCGCGGATGCCGCCAGAGCGGGCGCGGCTCCGACCAGGAGACCAGCGGCGAGACTGCCACCGAGAAACGAGCGGCGATGGATCACAACGTCTTTGCCATTTCGTGCGTGGGATTTCACAACAGGGCTCCTTTTCGAGTTGAGTTGGCGGGGCAGCCGTGAGAATTATACAACCTTTGAAAGCCTATCAAAGCTGAGATTCCTGGAATGTTCCGGCCAAAGCGTATCTCTCCCAATCGGATGGATCAAAGGAATGTGTCCACTATCCTGAGTGTATGGGTGAGGCGAACCATGTTGCGATCATCACAGGCGGCAGCCGCGGGATTGGCGCGGCGATTTCGAAGCTCCTGGCGGCGAACGGATACAGTGTCGCGGTGAATTACGCGCGAGATGGGGCCGCGGCCCAGAGCGTGGTGGATCATCTGGCCGGCTTGGGGTCTCGAGCGATTGCGATCCAGGCCGACGTTTCGTGCGAGGGCGACGTTGTGCGTCTCTTTGAGACCGCCGAACGCGAGCTTGGACCTATACGCGCGCTGGTCAACAACGCGGCCATCACCGGCGGATTCGCCCGCGTGGAAGACGTCGGCAGCGCCGCGATTGCCGAGATGCTGGCCGTAAACGTCACAGGAACGATCCTGTGCTCGCGTGAAGCCGTGAGAAGGATGTCGACGCGGCGGGGCGGATCGGGTGGGGCCATTGTGAATATCTCCTCGATTGCGGCACGAACCGGTAGCGCCGGCGAATGGGTGCCCTATGCGGCATCGAAGGCGGCGGTAAACACGTTCACCATCGGACTGGCGCGAGAAGTAGCCACCGAAGGTATTCGCGTCAACGCTGTTGCGCCGGGCCTGGTGGAAACGGGGCTGCATGCGGCAAACGGCGAGCCGGGGCGGATTGCGCGGCTGAGCCCTTCGATCCCTATGCACCGGGCAGGCACGCCAGAGGAGATCGCGCAAGGAGTTGTGTGGCTGCTTTCGGACGCTGCGTCTTATACGACGGGGAGCATCCTCGAAATCGGCGGCGGGCGGTAACCGCGAGCGTCAGGCGATGGTTTCGGTGCGCGGATCCCAGCGCACGGTGCGGCCTTGGTGATAGCTTTCGAGCGCCATGCGGCAGGCGACGGAGACCCGGTAGCCCAGCTCAAACGGGCAGTACGGTTCTTTGCCCGAACGGATGCAGTCCACGAAATTCCGCATGTGCGCGGTGGGGAAATTCGCGACTTTGCCGGCCATTTCGGCACCTTCGGGACGGTTCACCTTTTGCGGAATGTAGCGAATGCCGGACGGACTGCGGGAGATGGTGCCGTCCGAACCCAGCACATCTTCGGATATTCCGAGCTGGCTGTTGCCGAGCCCCGAGTCCCAACTGATAAGCATCTGCTCGGCCTGCTGCAGCGTCACGTTCATGGTGTCTGGAACGTCGCGGCCATCCTTCCATAGGTACAGGCCGCCGGTCATGGTGGCCGCTTGAGGAATTTGCAAATTAAGCGCTTTGTACCAGAACGCGAGTTGCTGGCTCAGATTCTCGTAAACGTTGCCGCCGGAATAATCTTCAAAGAAACGCCAATTGATGAAGCGATGCGGGTCGAATTCGCGCGGCGGCGCGGCGCCGAGGAACGAGTCCCACGAGATATTCTCGGGCGTCATGTCCGGATACACCGGCCGCGCCCACTGCGCTTTGCCATGCGGTGTGTTGCGATACCACTGCATGCGAATGGCTGTGATTTTGCCCACGTGGCCGGTGGCCAGGAAATTGACGGCGTCGCGAATCTGGCCGGAAGAGCAAGATTGGTGGCCGATCTGGACAATCGCCTTCGGAACGCGGAGATACGCCGCGCGCATGCGCTTGGCATCGTCCAGCGTGAAAGCCAGCGTCCTTTCCTGATACACGTGCTTGCCCGCTTCAAGCGAGTGAACGAAGTGCTCGCCGTGCAGATGCTGCGGCGTGGCGATGATGACAGCGTCAATGCTTTGATCGTCCAGCAGGCGGCGATGATCGTTATACGCAGCGGCGCCGGGGACCAGGTTGCGCACGTCATCCAAACGCTTGCTGTACACGTCGGCAAAGGCGGCGATCTCAACATTGGGACACGCGATGGCCTGATGCACCAGCTCAGTTCCGCGCTGTCCGGCGCCGATGATCCCCACCCGCACACGGTCGTTCGCGCCCAGCACGCCGGCCGAAGAGGCCAGTGTAGATGCCAGGCCAGTGGCCATGGCACCGATAAATTTGCGGCGCGAATCCATTGCTCTAGGGCTCTATAACTAGTTTACGGCTTTTTCCAGTGCGGCCCGGGTTTCGCGGATTTGCTCGGCGTGGCGGCGGGCGTGCGCGGCGATGATGATCAAAAATTCGACGCCATTCATCGGCCCCAAGCGCGGGTGAGCGGACGCCAGGCGATACAGATCGTCGCAGCGCTCTTCGGCAAACTGAATGCTGCGCGTGCGCCCGGCGTTGAATTGTTCGATGGCTTGGCCGAGCGTTGCGAAGCGGCCCGTGGGCCAGGCGGCCTCGGGCGCTTGGATGCGCGTGGACCGATCCGGAATGCGCGCCATCAGGCCGGTTTCTTTCTCTTTGTCGACGCGCGGAGCATCCAGTTTTTCGGCGGCGTCCAGCCAGGCGAGGAAGCGCTCCTCCACACTGGTGACGTGCTCCACGCAATCCAGCACGGACCAGCGCGCCGGATCCGGACGAGTTTTCGCCTGGGATTCGGTGAGTCCGGCCACCGCGGCCAGGAATTCCTGACGGCTGCGCTCCAGGTTGTCTACAATTTCGTCTGCGATTTCGGTTCGTTCGTGAGGGGCCATGGCCGATTCCTTATGCGTTTAGTCCACACTGCCAGAACGCGCACAACGCAGTATTGTACAACGCCAGCGCGGTGGTTATTTGTCCCAGATGATTGTCGTGCGTGGAGAGAAAGGCCGCCTGCTCGACGACGCCGGGGTGCAGATCGCCGTCGGTGGAACAGTCGATAACAACCGCTCCCGGTTTGACGTTGCGGATCAAGTCGGCTTCCGAAAGCGCCGGGAACGCGGTAACAACGATGTCGGCGGTTTTGAGGAAATGCTCGCGGTCTTCCGGCCTGGTTTGGGCATGGACCATCACCGCGGTGGCGCCCACGCGCATGAGCATGCTTTGCAGGGGAATGCCGATGCGCGACGAGTTGTTGAAGATGACGGCAGTTGGGCCGGGCTGGCTGAAGTCGCGCGGGAACATTTTCTTGAGGGTGTTGTGCTGAGACAGGAGTGTCAGGATGGCGCGCGCGGTGCACGGCACCACACCCTCATATTTCTCTTCCTCGTCCACGGTACGGATATTCAGCGCCATGCGGCCGGTGTTTTCCACGGTCAGGCCTTCGATGTCTTTTTCGGGCCGGACACGGCGCAGGAAATAATCCTCGTTCTTGCCAAACGGCGTAGGGAAGAAGATGAAGGTTCCGTGGATTTTTTCGTTGACTTGCGCACCCATCAATAGCAATTCCAGAGCGTCGGCGCTATGGGCCTCTTCGATGCGAAAGTCGATGCCGTGCTCGCGGAATTTCTTGCCCATGTAGCTGGCGTAGCGGCGGGCACCCCGGTCTAGCGGCGTTTCGGGCAGGCGCGGCAGGAAGGCGGCCACGCGGACGCGCTCCCGGTCCAGGCCGGTTCGCTCCACCTGGCTCAATTTGCGCTCGGCCTGGGTGAAAACCTCGCTCGCAACGCTGATACAATCCAATCGTTTTGCCGCCGGGATGTTTTTCGTCCAGCTCATATCCGGCATAAACGAAGACGTGGAAGGCACGGCCGGGTTCGCCCCCGGCAATTCAAGAGTGGTCATGGGCTCTCTTCAATTATCGCCTGGAGCGGCCTTTGGCGTGCAATAGACGGCGCGCCAGGCCCAAGTTGTATCATCGATCCTGAGGTTACTTCAACCAATCCTTATGAGGAGAGTGGAATGAGAGTTGTCTTGTACGGCGCGACGGGGATGATCGGAACCCGCATTTTGAAGGAGTTGCTGTCGCGGGGGCACACAGTAACGGCGGTGGCGCGCGATCCGTCGAAGATAGGGGCGCAGAACGGTTTGACGGTAGTGAAGGGCGACATGCTGGATGCCGATAACATCGCGAAAGTGGCCAAAGGATCGGACGTGGTGATCAGTTCCTATGGACCGCCCTCGGGTCCGCAGGGACCGGATCCGGCCAAGGCCAACCAATTGTCGGAGGCTACAAGGGCGCTGATTGCGGGTGTCCGGCGCGCCGGCGCTCCTCGGATCATCATGGTGGGCGGTGCGGGAAGTCTGGAAGTTTCGCCAGGCTTGCAGATTGTCGACGCGCCGACGTTTCCGGACGCATATAAGCCAGTTGCGCTGGCCCATCGCGATGCATATTACATCCTGCGCGAAAGCGATCTCAATTGGACCTATTTCAGCCCAGCGATGATGATCCAGCCGGGCGAGCGGACGGGCAAGTTCCGCCTGGGCAAAGACGCGCTGGTGTCCGACGACAAGGGCAACAGCTCCATTTCCGCCGAAGACTACGCCGTGGCGCTGGTGGACGAAGTGGAGCAGGGGCGGCACACCAAGCAGCGCTTCACTATCGGCTACTGAGGATCGAGATGGATCCACTTGAAAAATTCAAGCAGGCAGCGGCGGAAGCCGCGGTGGCGCTGGTGGAAAACGGGATGGTGATCGGCCTGGGAACCGGGTCTACCGCTACGCTGGCCGTGGACGCATTGGGCAAGCGCGTCCAGCAAGGGTTACACGTCATTGGCGTCCCCACCTCGGAGCATACGGCCGCTCAGGCGCGTGGGTTGGGCATCCCCGTTTCCACCCTGGCCGATCATGCGGAGCTGGACCTGACCATCGACGGCGCGGATGAAATCCAACGCGGGCCGCTCGATTTGATCAAGGGCCGCGGCGGCGCATTGTTGCGCGAGAAGGTGGTGGCCAGCGCCAGCCGCCGTCTGATCATCATCGCCGATGAAACCAAGCTGGTGGACCGCTTGGGCGCTCACTTCGCCGTTCCGGTGGAGGTGGTGCAGTTTGGCTGGCAGTCGGCGGAGCGCAAGCTGAGGAAGCTGGGCGCGCAGACCAAGCTGCGCCCGGGTCCGGATGAAAAGCCGTTTGTCACCGATGGCGGAAATTTTATTCTGGATTGCAGCTTCGGCCCCATCGAAGCTCCCGCGGTGTTGGACCAGGAGCTGAACAGCGTGGTTGGTGTGGTGGAGCACGGGCTATTTCTGAATATGACGTCGCAGGCCATTGTTGCCGGCCATGGCGGTGTGACGGTTTTATTGCGGCAATAGCGGAATTGCCTGGGCATCGAAGCCCGCGCGATCCGCGGCAGTGGGTGACTGGCCAAAATAGCCGCGCAGCCGCATCGCTGGGAAATAGTAATGCAAGGTGGGCAGGTCGGCTTGCGGCGCCAGGATCGCCTTGTTCTCCAGTTCGTTTTGGTGTATATATGTCACAACCGCCGCCGAACGGGGATTTGGATTGCGGGGCAGGTGGACGGCCTGGTACCAGGCGTTCCCGTAGAGTCCCGCAACAGCCAGAGCTACGACGGCTAAACTGGCTGGCCTCCGCAAAGGGCCGAGTGAAGGAACCAGCGCGAGGCCAGCAAGCAGATCGAGCGCGGGCACAAAAACCAGAGAATATCGCGGCGTGACTGTGAGCACGCGCAGCGTAGCCAGCAGTGCGATGACGGCAAAAAGCCCGACAGGATAAATATCCCGGCGCCGATTCCCAGCCCACACCAGTAGGCTTACCGCGATCAGCGTCCATTCGATGGGTGAATGGAACACGCGATCCCGCCAGGTTTCTAGCAAACCGGTGTTGCCCCATGCGGACTCGCGCGACAACGCCAGGTAGGCCATCACTGCATACGCTTTAACGAAAGACAGCCGCAGAATCGCGGCGGGCCAAATGACAAGTACCGTGGCGAGAAACAGCGCGAGCGACTTTGCCACGAATTTGCCATCCACGCTCCAACGGGCCCGTTCCACAAAGCAGCAGATGGTGAGAGTCACCAGCAGCGCGACGGCGATTTCGAGTGTGCAGAATGCTAATGCGGCCGCCACCACCGCGCCATACCAATACAATTGCCGTCCGGTGGCGACGGCTTTCATAAGGAGAATCACGCTTGCGAGCGAACAGAGCGCAAACAGCTGATGCGGCGCCAGTTCCGTGGACCCCAGCACCGAATAGCTTGCGAGGAACAGCATGGCGGGGACGATTGCACCATACCCCGGTAGCAGCCACAGGCATCCGAAGTAGATTACTCCCAGGCTGGCGCACGGAATCGCAAGCAGCGAAGTTCGGACCGCGCGTTCACTCAGGCCAAGGTGCGCTGCGGGGATCAGCAGGTAATGAAAAAGCGGCCCGTGGAAGTGGCGATAAAACAGCACGTCGTTGCCCCCGCGGATTCGTTCGGAAAGACCCTTTCGTCCGCCGCCCTGGAGCCCGGCTCGCACGAAATCCGCGATCGGGATTGTGGGCGTATCGCTCCAATTGGAGGAAAAGCCCATCGAGGCGGCATACATATAGTCGGCCTCGTCGTAGACATAGGGCTCCGATGAGACGTTATGCGTGATCAGTATGAGGAATAGCGCTAGCAGCAATCCAAAGCAGATCAGGGATCCGCGAGCGTGAACCAGCCGTGCCATCCACTGGCATTAGTGCCGCGGCGAAGGAACTTATCGCACTCGATGGCTTATTGAATATCCAGCGTGACCCGAACGTCCACCGTACGCGGCGGCAGGCATTCCTTGTTGTTGCAAGCCTGATAGCGGAGCTTCCCGTTCATGAAGGCCATACCCGGCATGGCGCTCTCCGGCGCCTTGAAGCGCGTCGCGATGGCGAAAGTCCCGGTGTAAACGGATATCGGGTTGGGCGAGAAGGAGAGCTTCTCCTTTTGCGGCGTGGGATAGGTTACCTGCTCGGCTTCCAGCGGCTCTTTGTTCCAGGTGAGCCTGATGGGAATCAGGTAATCGTCGCCCGGCATGTTGCTGTTGACGTGGAAACCCGGCTGCAACTCAGCTTTCACCGAAAAGTCGGCTGTGCCGCCGCGGTGGATGGTGAGGCGCGTCGCAGGGACGATGCTCAGGACGGTGCTACCGGGCGCCTGGGCGAGTAAGCAGGGCCAGGGCGCTGCCAGAAGCAAGAGAAGCGCTGGTGCGAGGCGCGTTGAGCAGTTGAACGATGGCATTTTTGAATTCCTCTTTCCCCATGGAGACGCCGACGTGAACCGACGCAATTCTCCCCTGCCGGTCAATCAGCAACGTGGTTGGCAGCGAATCCAGCCCACCGTAGGCGGTGCTGACGTCGTCATCGCCCAGCAGGATGCGATAGTTCATCTTCATGTTTTGGGCATACGGCTTAATGGCCTTCCACCCGTCCTCATCCATGGAGACCCCCACCACGGCGAATCCCTGGTCCTTGAACTGCCTTTCGAAATCCATGAACCAGGGGATCTCGATTTTGCAGGGGCCGCACCAGGTGGCCCAGAAGTCCAGCAGAATGACCTTGCCTTTGTAATCAACAGGGCGGACGGTCTGGCCGTCGCCATCTTTCAACTTGAACTGGGGCATCGGCTGTCCAACCGCATCGCTCAAGTTGAACTGCGCCGCCGCGGGCTTCTGCTCTTGGCTTACCTTGGCGGCGGGCTTGGGCGGACTAAAATCCGAGCACCCGGTCCACAAAAGCGCGCACGCTAGCGCCGAACCAACGCCGATCACCGAGAGAGTCTTCGACACAGGTATCTCCTAGATCATTATATCGGGCAAGTCCGCCCTGCGCGGGGACAGCTATGTTGTTGATAGCCCGTGTGGCGTAGGCTCCCAAGCCAGCGGTTCGCGCATTAGATTGGGATGGCCCGGCGCTCGAACGCGGCGCGAAACCATTCCGCCCGGCGATTGCGATGGCGCGCCGCCAGCGTGTATTCGGGATGCCGGCGCACGCCCGAGTACATCCAAGCAGCCGTATCGCAAAAGCTTTCACACAGGTAGTCCCGCCAGGGAGGCGAGCCGCCTGTTCGGACTGTGGATTTGGAAAGCAGGCGTTTCCGGGATTCGGCGGACCATCCTAATTCTCCCCGCGCGCGCCGCTTCCACTCCTCGCGCACTAGCGCCTCATAGGAGCGCCGCGTGGAGTTCCCGAGCCGGACCCAGGCGAAATGGAACAATTCGTGTACCAGGATGCGGGCTAGCTCACGGGGCTGACCCTCCAACTCCCGATCGAGCACGATCTCACGTTTTCGAATGAAGGAGCCGGCGTAGACTGGCTGGCCGTGCGGGCGATTGGAATATAGATGGCGGCGGTCGGCAGTCAGCGCCGGCAAGAAACGCAGACAAACACTTCGGCCCTCCAGTGCCATCAGCCGTCTTTCGACGGCTTTAATGGGCTTGCTGCAGTTGCGCGGGTAACCGCGGAGTAAAATAGGCCGGGTTTTCAATTTTCACGCTGTACTGGGTCTGCAGGCCCTTGAGCCACGCTTGGAACTTCACCTGCTTGACGGCTTGGATAATTGGCAGGATGGATTCGCTGAAGGGCTGCTGATTAATCTCTTCCGCACGAATGAGGTAAAAACCGTTGGGCTCCTTGAGCGGCGCGCTAGTCTCTCCTTTTTTCAAAGCAAATACAGCATTTTTGATCGGCTGGGGATAGCTGCTTGACGTTTTAATTACGCCGAAGTCGCCATCTTTGGCGGCGGATGCCGCATCATCGGAGTTCTCACGTGCCAGCTGGCCGAAATCAGCTCCGCCTTTGATCTGCTTCTCCAGATCCTCAATTTTCGCCTCGGCTTCGGCCTCGGTGAGGAGTTTCTTGCCGCCCGCCGCGGCCTTGCCGGGTGTGGGATTGAAGGCAATGTAGATGACCCGAACTTTCACTTCCTTGAATTTGTCGGGATTCTCTTTGTAGTATTTCTCCTGCTCCGCCTCGGTAATTTGCATCGAATTGTTCACGTCCGAGAGCTCGGCGGTGGAAAGCACCTGCATCCGCGTCATTTCCAGTTGGTCCTTGTAGGGATCCTTTTGATCCAGTCCAGCCTTCTGGGCATCTTCAGCCAGCTTCTGCATCAGAAACACCTGGGCCAGCACTTCGGGCCGAGAACGGGCCGCCGCTTGGTATTGCGGGGGGAGCATGGTGATCAACTTGTCCAACTCGCCCGCCGTATATTTTTTCCCATTTACTTCGGCTACCACGGTATCGGGCGCTATCGGAGGCGCCGCCTCGGCGGGAGCCTGGACGGCAGGAGCGCCGGGAGTAACCTTCACCGGTTGCTGGGCTTGGCCATATAACAGAGCGGACAATAGAAAGGGGATGGCAAGGATCTTCATTTGAATACTTCCAGGGATCTGGAAGCATTCAGTTTATCACGCGTTGGTGAGTCAGGCGCCGGGAAGGGCGGTCGGCTTTGCCATCTTGGCTCATTGCAGACTTCCCTCAGTTTTTAACGGTGAGCGCTTCGGAGTCGACCGCTTTCTTTCCTGTCACGCCTTCGAGGCCCGCTAGTATCCCCCGGTAGTCGCTCTTGTCGCATTGGATCGCGAAGCCGCCCTTCTTGTCCCCGTCCGCCCACGTGAGTCCAACGAAGTGTTTCTTCGACTTGGTCAAAGCCATGAGCGCTCCGATTCCGAACGAAACCACTGCGAGGCCGATTGCCGCGCCCACCCGGCGGTGGACGTCCTGACCATAGCTGATTTCGGTGACGGAAGACGTCGGGATCGTTACCAACTCTGCCTTCTTCGTGCGGAAACGAATGTTGCTGGAGTCAATCGAGAGCCTCAATTGCGTCCCGGTTTTCAGTTCAGGGATGGAGCCACCATCGTAAATAACCTTGTAGCCATCGTCGGCCGCCGCTGCGGCAAGCAGAGCGCACAGGAAAAAAGCGAGCGATCCGTAAAATCCTCGGATAAACGAACGACGACCACGAATTGAAGGCATAGGCGGGAAGTATATCACGCCTCAGGCAGACATTTTGTTGTTTTTATTCTCAAATTCTGGCGATTGTGCCCAGTTCTCGCCGGAACTGCCCTCCTGGGCGCTATGGTTCGTCGTCGGAATGGGCCTCCGACGCCCCCGATTTTACCTGGACATGGCGCGGCTGGCCGACAGGATTTCCTTTCACTGGCAGACCGCCTGTTTCAGAAACCTTGATGTTGTTGAGCACGTGAATGGCGCCGGCGGTCTTCGCCATGCGCGTGGCGGCGCCTTTATGCTGCATGACGGTGGTGGTGCCGCTCCAAATGGCCACGCGATCCTTGACGTGGACCTGAAAACCGTCCTTCCCGATCTTGGATTTGGCCAGTTTCGCCTTGATGGTGGCTTCGATCTCCGCGTCGCTGAAGCTGCCCTGGCTGTGCGACTTCGTGAGCGGTCCGGCAAACAGGGACATCGGCAAGGAGCAGGCCAGCACGCAAAGGAGGAGGCAGGCTTTTTTCATGCCAATTGAGTGTTCCCTGGAAGCGGGAATTCGCACGGAAAATGCACAGGCCTCGGTGATTTATCCGGGACAACGGACGAACCACTCGATGTCCTTGGTTCTTTCTACCGATTGCGGTTCCGAGCGAGCGCTTCTTTGGCCTTCTTTTCGCGCCGGGCTTCCGATGAAAGCATGGCTCGATCTCCCTTTTGGGTTGGTCAGGCCCGGGCGCATCTGGCTGTCGTATCGTGCGAGTGCTATTGGCGATCCAGCACTCGGGCTGCGATCTTCCCTTGCGCTACGCGGATGTCAACATTGGAATCCGCGGGAGCGTCGGCAGGCGCTTTGACGATGGCGCCCGCCTGGTTAGTGACAATCGCATAGCCGCGGTCCAGAATCTTGAGCGGGCTGAGCTGGGTGAGATGAGCGATCAGCGGATTCAAGCGGCCCTGCGCGCGTGTCAAGCGCAGATGAATCAGTTGGGCAATGGCCGCGTCGGCAGCCTCCAGCCTGCGCCGCGCCCTAGCGATCCTTAAACGCAGGTCCAGGCTGCGAAGCCTCGCGGTCAATTCGTCCAGGCGCTTGCGGCGGATGGAAGCGGCGGCTTGCGCGCGGCCGCGCATCCGGTAATCCAGTTCATCCACGCGCTGCTGCAGGCGGCCTACATTGCGATGCAAGACGGCGGAGGCGCGTTCCACTCCGCGCTCATGCAGGGATCGAGCGGCCATTGCCAGGCGATAGCGCGTAGCTTGCAATAGTTTGTGATCGAAGACGGTGAGCTGCTCGAGGATCTGCTCGCGGGGGCAGATCACCAGCTCGGCGGCGGCCGACGGCGTGGCGGCACGGAGATCGGCGACAAAATCGGCGATGGTGAAGTCGGTCTCGTGTCCAACGGCGGAGATAACCGGCACCGTGCTGGCCGCAATCGCGCGCGCCACGGCTTCTTCGTTGAAGGTCCAGAGGTCTTCGAGCGACCCACCGCCGCGCGCCACAATCACCACGTCCGGCCATCCCGAATTGCTGAAGTATTCGATGCCGCGGCACACGGCTTCCACCGACCCATCGCCTTGCACCATGGCCGGATAGATGCGCAGATGCAGGCCGGGGAACCTGCGGGAAAGGATTTGGGTGATGTCGCGAACCACGGCGCCAGAAGGCGACGTAACAATGCCAATGCGCTGCGGAAGCCGCGGGATGGGCCGCTTGCGCGCCGGATCGAACAGGCCTTCACCCGCCAGCTTCTTCTTCAGTTGCTCGAAGGCGAACTGGAGCGCACCGTGGCCCTGCGGTTCGATCGCTTCCACCAGAAGCTGATACTCCCCTCGGGCTTCGTAGACATCCACGTGGCCGCGCGCCAGCACCGCCATGCCGTCCTGCGGCTTCACCTTGAGATAGCGCAGGGATTGGCGAAAGCATACGCAGCGCAACTGCGCGTCGTGATCCTTGAGCGTGAAATAGCAATGGCCGCTGGTGGCGGTTTTCGAGCCCGAGATCTCACCCGCCACCCAAATGTCGTCGAACTCGTCGCCCAGAAGGCCCCGGATGCGCGCGTTCAGTTCGGCGACGGTGAAGGTTTTGCGAACCGGGCCCCAAGCCAGAGCGAGTTGTTCCATCTGTCGTCCATGGTAGCTCGCGGGGGCGTGCCTACTGAGGAACTCGCGCAAAACGGAGCGCGGCGCGGGGCAGTTCCTGGTCTCTTTCGTGGTGCGCGCCGCACCCTTTGCGCTACCGGGGAACTCGCGCAAAACGGAGCGCGGCGCGGGGCAGTTCCTGGCCTCTTTCGTGGTGCGCGCCGCACCCTTTGCGCTACCGGGGAACTCGCGCAAAACGGAGCGCGGCGCAAAGCAGTTCCTGGTCTCTTTCGTGGTGCGCGCCGCACCCTTTGCGCTACTGAGTAATCGCCCACAACGAAGGCGCAGGCCAGCTTAGCCCGCTGCGATCAAGTGCACCCGCGCCTCTGTGGGCCAGCTACTTGGGCAGCGATTTCAGGTAAGCGAGCACGGCTTCAGCATCCGGGCGCGTCATGCGGAACGGCGGCATGGGCGGATTCGGTGGACTGCCGGTCCGCGAGATTCCCGTGGTCAGCAGCTTGATGAACGATTCGTCCGTGCCGGGCGGGCGGCCAGCCAGGCGCGGCTCGACGATCGCCCAGTATGGAGAAGGATAAGCAGGCCGCAATTGAGCCGGGCCTCCCATCAACCAGTGCCCTTTGTCGGGGTTGCCGTTTTCGTCGCGCCGCGTATGGCAGAGTTCGCACATCGCGACATCCTCCACGATGTATCGGCCCCGTTCGAGTTGGGTCTGGCCGCCCGAACTCGCGGCCGCCTTGGCGTTGCCGGCTGCTTTTACCTGGGCCGCCGCCGGTAACGTGGCGACCGCGAACGCCAGCATAGAGAACATTGAAAATCGATTCAGTTTTCGCATAGGACAAGTGAACCTTTTCAGCGTATCATCGCTGGATGGTCTGAGGGCTTAGTACTGCGAACTTCGCAATTTTAGCGATGACGGCCGTGCAAGTTCGAACGCATCGGAGCGTTTGAGAGTTTAGCGGGGTGCAGCCGTTTATCCAGCTTTTGCAATAAGCGAGCCAGCCAATTCCACATTGTTGGCGCCTCCGATCGGAACGCTATCACAAATAATCGCTGGCGTCACCGGGGGTGGGCTGCGATCAATTGGGCGTCCGGCCACGCGCTCCATGATAATGAATACGGATGAAGCTGGTGAAACGTTTGCTCGTGATCGCCGGAGCTTTGCTAGTGCTTGTATACGCCGGCGATTATCTTTCGATTGCGTATCGAATTCCCAGTGGACGCGAGCAATTCGGTTCGGTTGAGGTGCAGAAATTGCTCGCAGTGCCGTTGAAGGATCACAAAACAGAGTTTATGGCCGGTCCCACGCAAGCGCAGCAGTGTACGTATTCGCTATTTCCACAGCTCGGGCTGATGCCCTGCTGGTATGAATCGCGGCATGCCATCCAGCAGGTCAACTATTGAGTTGTCGCTGGATGTGCATACGGCGCAGAATGGAGAGACGCGCTAACGCCTGTAAGCTGCGGACCGGAATTGGCTTCGTAGAGAGAATCGAACGTTAGACTGAAACGGGACCGCGTCGGACGGCAATCCAGCACGATCCCGTATGGTCAGGGCGAACGCAATCATCATGGCAAAGGCAACAAGCTCCTTCTACCCGATGCTGCCGGTAAAACCGAGCAGCCTCCACGTGGTTGAGTGTCGCCAGCGGCCCGGAGGCCTGCTCAAGTTCCGCGCCCGCGTCGCATGAGTTCTTTGACCATACGGGCTTAAAACTATTGGCGGCCGGCCGAGCCGGGTCTTGGGTGCTCTTCGGATCGGCCGGCGCGGCCGCGCGAAGAGCTTCACCTGAGGGTAATGTCGAGGCGTCCCAACCGCCGCCCAGATCCTTGACGAGATTTACGGCTTCAACCATCCGCTGCTGCACCACGGCAACATAGGTCTGCTGGTTGCCTAACAGGGTGGTCTGGACCGTGACCACGTTCAGGTAGGAATCCGTTCCCGCCAGGTACCGGTCGTTTTCGAGACTCATGGCCTCCAGGTTGGCTGTGACCGCTTCCTTTTGCTGCCCCTCTTCTTCCGCCAGGTAGCGCAGATTCGCCAGATCGTCCTCGACATTCTGAAACGCGGTGAGAACCGTTTGCCGGTAATTGGCGACGGTTGCGTCATAGGCCGCTTCGGCGCTTTCTAACGCCGCTCCACGGCGGCCGAAATCGAATAGTGTCTGAGAGAGCGACGGACCCGCGGACCAGTAGCGGCTCGCAAAGCTGACCAGATTCACCAGGCTGCTCGAAAGCAGCCCGGGCGTTGCCGACAGTGTCAAGGTGGGATAGTAAGCAACTTTGGCAAGACTGATAGCAGAGTTGGCAGCCGCTACCTGGCGTTCACTGGCCGCGATGTCGGGCCGCCGCTCCAAGAGCTGTGAGGGAACGGCCACAGGGACCGGTGGCGGCGGGCCGGCGATCTTGACGGGGCCGAGCTCGAGCGAGGACGGCGGCTCACCGATCAGAATCGCAATCGCGTGCTCATATTGCGCTCGCGTGATCTGCGTGCCCGTGAACTGGGCTTCCGCGGCGTCCAGTTGGGTTTGCGCCAGGGTGACGTTGGACTTCGATGCCACCCCGCCGTTGAATTGGTTGAGCGTGAGATCCAGGTTTTTCTTGTATGCAGCGATGGTATCTTGTAACAGCGCGAGCTGCATCTCTGCTCCAGCCATGGAGAAGTAATCCGAGGCCAGCAATGCCTGCTCGCTGAGCCGGGTGTTCTCCAGATCGGCTGCGCTTACCTGGGCGTTTGCTACCGCGTTCTCAACCGACAGGCGGACCCGGCCCCACAGATCGGGCTCCCAACTCGCGGTTACCGGCAAGGAAAAGTTGTTGGTAGTGATGGCCAGGCCACGGTCCGCATTTTTTCCCAGATAGGTTTGTGTGATGGCCGGGCTTGATCCGATTGTCGGATAGTAATTTGCATGATTGGCGGCGACGGTGGCCCGCGCCTCTCGGTACTCCGCTGCCGCCTGCTTGACGTTCTGGTTATTGACGCTGACCAACTCTTCCAGCCGGTTCAATTGGGGATCTCCGAAAATCTCCCACCACTTACCCTTGAGCAGTGCATCGCTGGGAGTGGCCATCTTCCACTGGCCGTTCTCGGCCATCTCTTTGAAGGCGACCGGGGCAGGCGCCGGGGGCCGCTGGTACTTCGGGCCGATGGTACACGAGGCGCAGAAGAGCGGCGCGAAAGCTGCAATTTGCCAGGACCGTTTCATCAATCTCCGCTCTCGGCAATCCCAATCCCGCCCGGAACCAGAAAACCGGGACGATGCTTGAAGCTCGGCTGGCGGCGGCTAAAACGCACGCGCAGGCGGTCCAGATAAAGATAGATCACGGGCGTCGTAAACAAAGTCAGCATCTGGCTAACCAGGAGCCCTCCGACAATGGAAATTCCCAGAGGCCTTCGCAACTCGGCGCCGGCGCCCCAGCCAAGCGCCATGGGCAAGCCGCCTAGCAGAGCACACATGGTGGTCATCATGATCGGCCGGAACCGCAGCAGGCACGCCTGATAGATGGCATCGCGGGAATTCATTCCCTCGTTCCTTTCCGCCGCGAGCGCAAAATCGATCATCATGATCGCGTTCTTCTTGACAATGCCGATCAGCAGAATGATTCCAATCAGCGCGATGATATCCAGATCGCTGTGGAACAGGACCATGGCCACTAGCGCTCCCAGGCCCGCCGAGGGCAGAGTCGAGATGATGGTCAGCGGGTGAATCAAACTCTCGTACAGTATTCCGAGCACGATATAGACTGCCAACAGCGCAGTCCCGATCAGAATCGGCTGACTGCTCAGCGAAGCCTGAAAGGCTCTCGCGGTGCCGGCAAACTCGCCGGTGATATCGGCCGGGAGACCGATGTCCAATTCGGCCCGCTTGATCGCGCTCACAGCGTCGCTCAGCGAGACGCCCTCCTGCAGGTTGAATGAAATCGTCGCGGCCGGAAACTGCCCCTGGTGCGGCAAGGAAATGGGCGTTTCCCCTTCCGTGAAATGCGTGAAGGCCGACAATGGAACATCAATGCCTTTGGGCGACTGAACGTAGATGGTCTTCAGAAAATCCGGGCTTTCCCACCATTGCTGTTGCAGGGCCAGAACGACGTGGTACTGATTGATCGATTTGTACATCACCGAAACCTGGCGCTGGCCGAAAGCGTCATAGAGCGCCGAATCCACCGCTTGCGTCGTGAGCCCGAGGCGCGACGCGGTGTCGCGGTCGATAATCACGTTGGAGGATAAGCCGGAATTCTGCTGGTCGGAACTGACGTCGGCTATCTCGGGCACTTTCAAAAGGCGCTCCAGAAGCTTGGGCCCCCAGAGCGCTAAAGAAGCGAAATCGGGCGCCTGGAGGGTGTATTGGTATTCTGCGTTCCCTTGCCGGCCGCCAATGCGCACATCTTGCGAGTTCTGCAGGTATAAAACACCGCCAGGCACTCCCGAAGCCTTAATGCGGAGACGAGCAAGCACCTCGTCCGACGTGGACTTGCGTGCTCCTACCGGCTTGAGCTGCACGTTGATTTGCGCCTGGTTCGCTCCCCAGCCGCCGCCGCTCGTTCCGGCCACCATGGTGACCGTTTCAACGTCGGGGTCTTTGTGAATCATCTCCTCAAAAAATTTCGCCTTCGTCAGCAACGCCTGATATGAAATGTGCTGCTGGCCGACAATATATCCGTTCAAACGTCCGGTGTCCTGCTGCGGGAAGAACCCCTTGGGCACCTTGACATAGAGGTAAACGCTGACGGCAACGGTGAGCAGCAACGCCACCAGTGCAGGCGCGGCATGGTCGAGCACGAAGTCGAGCGCCGATGCATAAGTGGAAATAATCCACCGGTAAAAACGCTCCGTCAGGTTGTAGAGGCGGCCGTGCTCCTTGTGTTCTTTCAGAAGACGCGCGCACATCATGGGCGTCACCGTGAGGGACACGACCATGGAGATGCCGATGGCGACGGAAAGAACCACGGCGAATTCGCGGAAGAGCCGTCCCACGATACCGGGCATCATCAGGATGGGAATAAACACGGCTGTCAGGGACATGCTCATCGACAGAACGGTGAAGCTAATCTCCTCGGCGCCCTTGATGGCAGCCTGCATTGGTTTTAGGCCGTTTTCCATGTGGCGGGTAATGTTTTCGACCACGACAATCGCGTCATCGACGACGAATCCGGTGGCAATGGTCAGCGCCATCAAGGAAAGATTGTCCAGCGTGTATCCGATCAGGTACATCCCGCCAAAGGTGGCAATGATCGATACGGGGACTACCACGCTCGGGATGAACGTCGACCGGCCGGTGCGCAGGAAGACGAACACCACCAGAATCACCAGCCCGATGGAGATGATCACGTTGCGCTGGGCATCCCGCATGGAATCCCGAGTCGTAATGGTGCGGTCTTGGGCGATTCTGAAGCGGACTGTCGGCGGCAACTGCGCGTTGAACTCTGGCATCAACTTTTTGATCCGCGCGACGGTGTCGACGACGTTCGCATTGGGCTGGCGGTTAATCTGGATCTGCACCATCGGATTGCCGTTGACCAGGCCATCATTTCGGACATCCTCATTGCCGTCGACCACACGCCCGAGGTCCGAGAGGCGGACGGGCGCGCCGTTCCGATACATCACCACCAAATCCTTGTAATCTTTCGCCTGGAAAAGCTGATCGGTGGCATATAGAGGAATCTGCTCCTGGGAGTTCGACAGCGCGCCTTTCGCCTGGTTCGCATTGGCCTGCTGCAGGAACGTGCCGATCTGATCGAGGCCGACGTTGTAATCGGAAAGCGGCTGCGGATTCACTTCTACGCGGACTGCGGGAAGCGAACTTCCGCCCACCTGAACTTGCCCGACGCCCTTGACCTGCGACAGCTTCTGCGCGAACACCGAGGAAGCGATGTCGTACAACTGCGGCCGGGGCACGACATCCGACTCCAGCGTCAGCAGCAGGATCGGCTGGTCCGCAGGATTAATCTTCCGGTAGGTGGGAGCCTTGGGAAGATTGGAGGGGAGGAAGCCTGCCGAAGCGTTGATGGCCGCCTGCACGTCACGCGCTGCGGAATTGATATCCCGGCTCAAATCGAATTGCATCGTCACCTGGGTCGATCCCACCCCGCTTCGGGAGGTCATTTCCGTGATGCCGGCGATCCGCGTGAACTGCTTTTCCAGCGGAGTGGCGACGGAGGCCGCCATCACCTCGGGACTCGCTCCGGGCAATTGAGCCTGCACATTGATGGTGGGGAAGTCCACCTCCGGGAGCGCCGATACCGGCAACAAGGTGTAGGCGATGACTCCAGCCAGCGTAAGGGCCACCACGAATAGCGTGGTGGCAACCGGCCTCTGAATGAACGGCGTGGAAATGCTCATAGATTCTCCAGCCTTATGTGAGCTCCGGCACGGAGGAAACTTCCCTGCCGCTTCCGGCCTCACGGGACCGCGACACCCAGGCGGCGATGCGTCCGAAGAACAAGTAGATCACAGGCGTCGTGAACAGGGTCAGGACCTGGCTGACCAGCAGCCCCCCAATGATGCAGATGCCCAGCGGCTGCCGCAATTCGGAGCCAACGCCGCTGCCGAAGGCCAGCGGAACCGCGCCGAGCAGCGCGGCCATGGTGGTCATCATGATGGGACGGAAACGCAGCAGGCAAGCCTGGTAGATGGCTTCCTCCGGAGTTTTCCCTTCATTACGTTCCGCTTCTAGCGCGAAATCGATCATCATGATGGCGTTCTTCTTCACGATGCCGATGAGGAGGATGATGCCAATGAGCGCAATGATATCCAGGTCCTTATGAAACAGAACCAAGGCCAGAATGGCGCCCACGCCGGCCGAAGGCAGCGTGGAAAGAATCGTAATCGGATGGATGAAACTCTCATACAGCATGCCGAGAACGATATAGACCGTGACGATGGCTGCCAGGATCAGCAGCGACTCGTTGGCCAGCGACGACTCAAACGCGTGGGCCGTTCCCTGGAAAGTGGTCTCGACGCTGGCCGGAATGCCCAGTTCTTTTGTAGCCTGCTTGATGTGCTCCACCGCCGCGCCGAGTGACGCTCCGGGCGCCAGATTAAAGGAAAGCGTCACTACCGGAAATTGGCTCTGGTGGTTAATCGTGATGGGGGACGGGAGGCGGGTGGCGGTCACGAACGATCCTAAAGGAGAGGGCGCGAGCGCCGCCGCCCCCGTAAGAGCGCTGTTGGTACCGGCCAGGGCAATCGTGGTGGCCAGGTTCTGCGAAGCCGATCCAATGGGCAGATACAGGTCCTTCAGTGACGATATATCCTGCTGCTGGCGCGGGGTGACTTCGAGAATCACATGGAATTGATTGGTCTGGGTGTAAATCGTGGATACCTGCCGCTGGCCGTAGGCATCGTAGAGCGCATCGTCGACGTTCTGCGGGGTGATGCCTAATCTTCCGGCGGTATCGCGATCGACATGGATGAGCAGCCCGAGGCCGTTGTTCTGCTGATCGCTAGCGACGTTGCGCAGTTCGGCCATCTGCTTCATCCGGTCCACCAGACGCGGAGCCCAGAGATCCAGCAATGCCTGGTCAGGCGCATCCAGCGAGTATTGGTATTGCGTCTTGCTGATGCGGTCCTCCACGGTCAAGTCCTGCACCGGCTGCATGTAAAGCTCGATGCCCGGCACTTGTTGCACGCTGGTCTCCAGCCGGCGGATTACATCCACCGCAGACAGGCCGCGGCGCTCTTCGAGCGGCTTCAGCGCAATCTGGATGCGGCCGCTGCTCATGGTCGTGTTCACGCCATCGGCCCCAATAAAGGAAACGAGGCTTTCAACCGCCGGATCGCGGCGGATGATTTTCACCAGGTCCTGCTGCCGCTTGGCCATAGCGGAGAACGATATGGTCTCAGGCGCTTGCGAAATGCCGAGGATCGCGCCCGTATCCTGCACCGGAAAGAAGCCCTTGGGGACGATGATGTACAGATAAATTGTGAGGGCGAGCGTGCCGGCGGCCACCAGCAGTGTCGCCGGCTGATGGCGCAAGACCACGCGCACCATCTTGCCGTACTGTTCGATGGTCTTTTCGAAGCACCACTCCGACCATCGGTATAACCGGCCCTGCTCGGATTGGGGATGGTGCTTCAGAATGCGGGCCGACATCATGGGCGTCAAAGTCAGGGACACAAACGCCGAAAAGATGATCGTCACGGCAAGAGTCACCGCGAATTCGCGAAACAGGCGGCCGACAATATCGGCCATGAACAGCAGCGGGATCAGCACCGCAATCAGAGACACCGTCAGCGATACGATCGTGAAGCCGATTTCCTTGGAACCCATCAGGGCGGCTTGCATGGCGGAATGGCCCATTTCGAGATAGCGCGAGATGTTCTCGATCATCACAATGGCGTCATCGACCACGAAGCCGGTGGAAATTGTGAGCGCCATCAGGGAGAGATTGTCGAGGCTGTACCCCAGCAGGTACATGACGGCGAAGGTGCCCACCAGAGAAAGAGGCACGGCAATGCCGGGGATGATGGTCGCCGAAGCGCTGCGCAGGAAAAGGAAGATCACCATCACGACCAGCGCGGTGGTGAGCATCAACTCGAATTCGACATCCGCCACCGACGCGCGGATTGTGGTAGTACGGTCGGCGACGACTTGCACCGAGATCCCCGGCGGCAGAGACGCGATGATTTGCGGCAGCAGAGCCTCAACGGTATTAACCACCGTGATGATGTTAGTCCCCGGCTGCCGCTGAATATTGAGGATGAGGGCCGGGTTCGCATTTACCCACGCGGCTTTCTTCGTGTCTTCGGCGCCATCGATGACAGTGGCCACATCGCGAACGCGGACGGGCGCTCCATTGCGGTAGGCAACGATGATCGGGTAATATTGCGCGCCCACCTGAAGCTGGTCGTTGTCGTTAATAGTCCAGGATTGATCCGGCCCGTCGAAATTACCCTTGGCTTGGTTGACGTTCGCGCTGGCAAGCGCCGTGCGCAGCGCCTCCAGGCTCAGGTCATAGGATGCGAGGGCGGTGGGATTGGCTTGCACGCGGACGGCCGGACGCTGGCCGCCGCTGATGGTCACTTGGCCCACGCCCTTGAGTTGGGAAATCCTCTGCTGGATCCGGGTCTCCGCCAACTCCTCGACTTTCGGCAGCGGCAGGGTCGAGGAGGTAATGGCCAGCGTGAGAATGGGCGCGTCGGCGGGATTGGTCTTGCTGTAAACGGGAGGAATCGGCAGAACGCTGGGGAGAAACGTCGAGGCCGCATTGATGGCGGCCTGCACTTCCTGCTCGGCTACATCGATGCTGAGGTCGAGCGAGAACTGCAGCGTGATCAGCGAACTGCCAAAGGAACTGATGGAGGTCATCTGCTGCAAGCCAGGCACCTGCCCCAGTTGCTTTTCTAGCGGCGCGGTGATGGACGACGTCACTACCTCCGGACTAGCGCCGGGATAAAAAGTCTGGACCTGCATGGTCGGGTATTCGACCTGAGGCAGCGCCGAAACTGGCAGTTGCCGGAAGGCCACCACACCCACCAGGATCACGCCCGCCATCATCAGCGAGGTGGCTACTGGCCGCAGAATGAAGGTGCGAGAAGGGCTCACCGCCCTGGGCCTCCCGCTGGGCGCGTTTTGAAATTGCCGCCGCCTTTCTTGCCGCCCCTCTTGCCGCCGCCACTTCCGAACGCGGTCGGGTCGTAGCCCGGCGGGTTCTCCAGTTCTCCGGGCTTGCGTACTCTGACGAGGGCGTCCTCCACCAAGCGGTCCGTGCCATCCACGACCACCCGGTCCCCGTCGGACAAACCGCCGAGGATCTGCGACACAGTCTCGGTGACCACTCCCACCTGAACCGGTCGCAAGTGCACCCTGGAGTTGTCGTCCACAACGTAGACAAACGTGCCCTGCTGGCCAGTCTGCACCGCCACGTTGGGGACCACCACTTGGTTGGCCAGCGTATCCACCAGCAGGCGGACGTTGACGAATTGTTGCGGGAAGAGCGTTAAATCCGCGTTATCGTAAACCGCCTTCAGCTTCGCGGTTCCGGTTGAACTATCAATCTGGTTATCCGGGGTGGTGAGCGTGCCGGACGCCAATTTTGTGGAATTGTCGCGGGTGTATGCATCGGCCCGAAGATGCGCGCCCGCCCTCAGCTTCCGCATGACCTGCGGAAGACTATCCTCGGGAATGGTGAAGTACACGGCGATGGGCTGAAGCTGGTTGATCACGACCATGCCCGTGGCATCGGCGGCGTGGACGATATTGCCGGGATCCACCAGCCGCAGCCCCATCACACCCGAAATGGGCGCCGTGATGTGGGAATACGTCACGTTCAGCTTGGCGGTATTGATGTTGGCTTGATCCTGCTTGATAGTGGCTTCGTACTGCTTGACCAGCGCGCGCTGGGTATCCAACTGCTGGCTCTGAATGGCACCCGTCTTCACCAATTTCGTGTAGCGCGTCTCATCCAGTTTGGCGTCATCCAGCAGGGCTTGATCGTGCGCCATTGTAGCCTCCGCCAGATCCACTTGAGCCTCGTACGGCCGCGGATCGATTTCGATGATGGGTTGACCTTGTTTGACAACATCGCCTTCCTTGAAATCCACTTTCATCAACTGGCCATCCACCCGCGATTTGACGGTAACGCTATAAAAGGGTTGCACATTGCCCAGCCCAGGGAGAACCACCGGCACGCTGGAGCGCGACACCTTATTCACTACGACCGGAACGGGGCCGATGCCCGCATTCCGAGGGTTGAAGCCGCGGCGGGAACCACTACCGGCACCCGCGCCTCCCCGCCGGGCGACCGGGTGGCCAGCCCGCCAGACAGCGTATCCGGCGACGGCGACAACAATCAGTAGGAACAGAACCCAGATTAGTCCGCGTTTCTTGGACTTGCCGGGACGCGGCAGGGATTCGTGCGTTTCGTGGGGATGCACTCCCGGTAGCAATTCAGGGTCTTTGGTGGGTGTCGACATTACAGTGCCTATTCAGACGCCCCCGCGTCGCAGAGCCAAGCATGAGATTATTATGACTAGTTTGAGGGTCTCCAGGTAACATCCAGCCCGCTTGGAAACCGGGATGCAGCTACCTGTTTTCAAAAGTTTACGATGGGGATGCCTTTTATGCGATGGGGATGCCTCTTAAGGGCTATTGGTCTCATGGGCGCCGCGGCATCGCTGATCGTTGGTGAAGATATCCCGGGGGGAGCTCCGGAGGAGCTTGACCTGTTTACTGTCGCCGCGCGTGA
The DNA here is from genome assembly GCA_963776805.1 of Bryobacterales bacterium. Classification (GTDB taxonomy): domain Bacteria; phylum Acidobacteriota; class Terriglobia; order Bryobacterales; family Bryobacteraceae; genus Palsa-89. The sequence goes on along the minus strand of CAVZOD010000021.1, from coordinate 6,568 downwards.
TCCAGGAGCTGGCACCCCTAAACCGTCCCCAGAACCCCTCCTTGCTTGGTTTGCTTTCCGCCCGATTGACCCAGATGTGTTTGTTGTCGTAGGTGATGGCCACGGTCTGGCCGGGAGCCATCCAGGCTTCCCAACTGCCGTGGACCGGTGTCAGATAATTCTTCGAATTATCCTCCCAGTTCAAGACTGGAACCCTATGGCGCCCTATCAGGATTTGATTGTCCACCGCGAAGCAGTAAAAATAGTTGCTTGGCCCGAAGAAGCAGTTCGAGCAAAGTAGCTCGGCATGATCGAGCACCCGCGCTTCCCCCTGTTGCCGGGCGGTGGCCGCTCCGCAAGACACTGGGACAACCAGCGACCCGGCCAGGCAAGCCCATGTCTGGACGAGACGGCCGATAGAACAATACGATTTCATTCACCGATCTTACTGTGCCACTGCGCGCCGTGGCAACATTGCCGGGGGAATTGCTCTCGGATATTTCCCGGCTGAAATGACCACCACTGGTCGAGACAACACGGCGTCGGTTCCGGACTTGGTCTCTAGCCGGCGGCTTGTCTATGCCGCCATCCCAATATAACGGCGTGATCGCCGAGTCACCTTCGGTTTTGCGTCCAGTTTTGTGGGTGTCGAGCTTCAGCACTCTTGCGCCTGTCGCATCGAGAGGTTCCCGGTTGGCTTTATACGGAGCAATGTCGAATGTTATGAGGGCCGTCGGTTCGCGGCGAGGGAATCGTCCCCCAATTCCTTTCGCCACACCTTTGGAACACGCTTAGGGGAGTCTGGAGCGGATGCATTCACTATAATGAAGCTCATGGGCCACAGCACCGTTACCGTTTCCCAAAGATACGTCTATCCATCGCCTGAATCTGTCGAACTCGCTGTGGAAAGGATGGCGGCGTTGCAACGAAAGAAAGTGACTGCGGTGGGGATACTTTCAGGCATGCCTATCGCCGTCTCCAGAGCAGTTTGCAGTAAGTCGTTTATTATCGACATGCCCGGGTGGCGAAATCGGCAGACGCAAAGGACTTAAAATCCTTTTTCCGGCAACGGGAGTGTGGGTTCAAGTCCCACCCCGGGCACCAACAGGGAATCAATAGATTACAGAGAACTCTTGCCGTTGGCGTGCAATAGCGTGCAATCCTGTGATACAATCGCGTGCAGGCTGTATGGGTCTAAAGCTCTATCGCAGACATAGAAAAGAATGTGAAGGCCGGCATGCGGAGGATTCTCGAACAGGGGAATTTGAAGAGGGGCGCCGTGGGTGGAAGCGCTGCGCATGCCTGATCCACGCTTCGGGAAGTCTGGCAGGAAAATTCACTCGCAAACAAACAGGCAAATCCAATTGGGATGAAGCGAGGGCCATCGCAGCTCAATGGGAGGCCGCACGAACTTGGGAAAGCTCCGCGACTGAATTTTCGATCGCACCGCCCAAGGACGAAACCAGGATCACGATAGAAGATGCCACACAGTCTTTCGTCGCTAGCTGCAGCAATCGAGGTATCGCCGTCCCGACCCTTAAGAAGTACAAGACCTTCGTCAAGCAGCTCAAGGCCTATTGCAACATGCGCGGCTACATGATGCTCGATCAGCTGACGGTCGCAGATATGGACCGTTTCTACGCCACCTGGAAAGACGGCAAGCGCGCGAAGGCGACGAAGCTCGACAGACTGAAATCCTTTATCAGGTTTGCCCTCAAACGAAAGTGGATCGCCGAGAATATTGCCGAAGACTTGCGACCGCCGGAAGGTTCGTCGCTGCCTGCCAGTAAAATGCCATTCACCGATGCAGAACTCACTCGCATCTACGCGGCATGCGATTTGCTCGGCGCACCAAAGCCGCCAGGCCCCGGCCATCGACCATGGAGCGGCGAGGACGCCAAGGACTTCATCCTGCTTTCGGTCTACACCGGTCTGCGAATTTCCGACGTGGCAATCTTCAACGTTCACGAGCGCCTCAAGGGCAATGATGTCTTTCTTCGGATGCACAAAACCGGGAAAGAGCTCCACACGTGGATTCCCGACTGGCTCGTCGCGCGATTGCATGCGCGGCAAGAGCAGTATGGGCCACTCATATTTCGCACCGGCAATTCTACGGTGATGCGAACAATGGCGGACATGTGGCGGGAAAAACTTGCCAAAGTGTTCAAGCTCGGAGGACCGTTTCAGGAGCCGCCCACGCCGCACCGTTTCCGCCACACCTTCGTGCGAATTCTCCTCGAAAAAGGCGTTCCCGTTGCGGATGTGGCGGAGCTGATCGGAGACACAGAGGAGATCGTGCGGAGACACTATGCGCGTTGGGTTCCCGAACGCCAAGCTCGACTGACGAACATCCTCAAGGAAGCTTTCAGTGACAAGCCCAGACCCAAATTGATTGCGATGCCAAGGTCGTCTTAGCCCCCGTGCGCCAAGCGGCGCGGCTTCCGGCCGGTTTCTGCGACCCGCTCGCGAGATGGCAATGGGAAATAACCCAGAACCGCGGGGGCAGAAGAGCCCTCACATCATGAATCCCGAGGAACCGACGTTGTGAAGGCCTTTTGCGGAGAGAGAGGGATTCGGACACTTGAGTAGCTAACGGCTCCCGCAAGTTGCAGATTCGAGATTGCTGTTCTAACCAAGAACGCCATGATTACCAGCGCTGCTTGTCCGATGTTGCCCGAAACCAACCCAGCGGCTGTGGCGGCACTGGCTGATCGGCGATTGCGCGCCACGCAGCAACAGTTGTGCGACGCACTCGGTGCATCTAAGCAACTCAAACCGGTCTATCGGCGGCTCGTGAAGATCGCGCTGGAAGAGTTGTAACTAATCGTACAGCAGATGAATCAATTGGATAACGAGTGTCCTTTGCGGCGACCCGGAACGCTGTGCTCTGCGAGAACTCGTAGTTATTGCCAAACAGCTATTCATCTTTCCACATTCGTGGCCAGTGGATAATAGATGGTAAACCATCCTAGTACTATGCATGATATTTTGCATATGGTACTCTGACATGAAATTTCCCAGCGAGCAGCTGTGCGCACTCACATCGGCGTTCGACGAGGATGAGATCGCAAGAGCCGCTGTCGAGGTTTTGGGTCTGTGGTCCGAAGCCGCCTATGCTGCGATTTACCAGCTCAATGAGAAAGAGGAGCGGGGTAGAGTCGCTTGGTGGCCTTGTGCGCCGGACGGCGAGCTCAGTTCAATACTTCTCGGTTTAACAGGTCAGGCTTTTGAGAAGAATTACTTTGGGATTGACGGCGTGGGCGTCGCTCGCACCAAACCCGTGGTTTATGAAGGACGCCATCTTGCGACCTTGATAACGTGCTCTTTTAGTGGGAGTAAGCAGGGCGGAATCTGCCCGGTCTTGGAGGCAGTCTCCGCGCTCCTAGGGGAGAAACTCGGGCACCTGAGATTGCTCGACGATTTCACTCAAGTCGATTCGCTGCGGCAGCAAGAACTGAGATTAGACCTTGAACTGGAACGCGTACTGGATGAGCTTGTCGATGGTCTTTCGTTGGAGTTCGCTTCTATCTGGCTCGCAGATGTCGAGCGCCGGGATCTTAGAGTGGTACGTGCGCGAAACCTCCCGGTCGGCCGAGTTTGGTCGAACTACTCCCTCGATTCTCGTTCGAATATTATTGTCGACGTCTTCCACAACCGAACTTTGCAACGCGTCAACGGCCGGCTTGAAGGTGATCATTTCGAGCGGCGCGTCGACACCTCACACCCGGACGGTTTAAGCTGCGTGCTGGTCCCCTTGTGGTGGAATGACGATGTAATTGGTGTCATCGAAGCCGGCGGATCGGTTCTGCGGGAGCCGATGGCCGATGCAAAGGTCGATAGCTTGGTCGCAATAGCTCGGTCTGGCCACGACATCGGCTCACTGCGCCCCGCCAGTTCGGCGCTTGATGTACTCCTCGATCAATTGCGGTCGAGCATTCAAGCGAAGGGCGTAGCATTAGAGGTTCTGCATTCCAGCGAGCGCATAATCAACGCCCGTGCTGGGAGCCTGCCCATGGACCAATCCAAGACTTCCCTCGTAAAATCTCCAGGTTCCAACGCGTCGGATGAGTGGCGCTGGGGCTCTGACGGGAGGAATGGGGACGAGGGGGCCTGGGCCGCCCTGGCGTTTCGGCCCGATGCAGAAGCTGAAGCCATTTTGACTGCCGTATGGGATAGGCATCCCGGCGATGTTCTTCACCGGGCCCGGTTTTACCTGCGTCGTTTAAAGACTCTCGTCAGCGGCGAATTGGCCGTTTCCGTGGTCCGGGATTCTTTGGAGCGGTCCCACCACCTTACTTCCTTGCAGAGCATCGCGTTTACATCGTTCGCCCAGGAAGGCACGCCTGCGGTTCTTAGGGAGATAGCCGAGCGCGCGTCGGTTCTGTTGGGAGCCGATCAAGTCTGCATCTACGAGTACTTCGGCGGCGCTCTGAACTTCGGCAGACTGGCTACTATTTGCGGCGACTTTCGAGAGGGCGATCTCGTTGTTTACGACGCCTTTCCTATGGATATCGTGCAATCCCAGCTAAAAGAAAAGACGTCGTCTTTCATCCAGAATGTCCAGCAGATGGATGATATGCTGAGCGTTCGCAAAGACGGTAAGACTCGCTTTGTTGCGAGAGAGGGGATTCAATCCTGTTCCATTCTCAAATTGGTGGATGCTGATCGGCAAATGATTGGCATGATGTTCCTGAACTACAGGAAGTCATTGACGTTCTCACGTGCATATCGGAGAGAAGCGGAAGCGCTGGCTGCGGCCGCAGGTACTGCCCTCACGCTCCAACGGTTTCGCGACCTCAGCCTGCGGAGAAGCCAAAGAAGTGAGGCAGAACTGGACGCGCTCAGGAAACTCGACCTGTTTACGTTCCAGCAGATGGATCTACCTGAGCTAAAACGAGACATTCGCCCTATCTGCGAGTACGCGATTGAACTTCTTATGACCCTCACGGAGTGTGACATCGGTTGTGTTGTTTGGTACAACAGTTCGAATCGCACCTTGGAGTTTATAGCCTTTAGAGGATTCACCCCTCCCGAAGGCCCGCAAGACGCCAGCAAGGGCATCGTCCCGCGAGCTTTCCGAAAAGAGAGGGCCGAGTTGATATCGGATACCCAGCTGGAAGAAGAGTATGTTGCCTATGTCAGTGGAATGCGTTCTGAACTAGCGGTTCCACTTTCGCAACAGTCCGGTGTAATTGGGGCCGTGAATTTGGAAGACCATCGGCTTGGTCATTTCACAAACGATGACGTTCGGCTTGTTCAATTGTTTGCGGGGCGTCTGGCCTTCGCCACACGGATGTTCAGCCTGTACAGCGAGTTGAAAGGCCAAATCGGGCCTCGCATCACTCATGGGGTGATCGCCACAAGAATTCAAAACGCGAAACAAAGTCTTCCAGCAAAGCTGCGGCTCCTGCTGACCGGCGTGACAGCGGAAGAAGGGCTCGGCTTTAGCCGAGCGATGTTGTTCGTTTTGGATGAAGGAGACAAGAATCTGAGGGGTGTTTTGGCAATTGGTTCGCTGACCGAAGCTGAAGCCCACGCTGTCTGGGATGTAATTCACTTCAGAGAGCCTCAGCCGTTTGAGGATCGCCTAGTGTGGATATTGGAGCGAGCAGACCAGCAGACCAGAGCCGTCGAGCGAGGTAAGCCAGACACGGAAATCAACCAGGTGGTGCAACAAATGGCGTGGCGAACGGAAGTCGTGCAGGGATTGCTCGCCGATTGCCTACAGACCGGCGTAGCTCGCACGTTGGGGCCTTCCGACGCACAGACCGACTGGTTAGGACAGGCATTCGCTGTAGCCACTGGCGCGCCATCGGTTTCCTATGCTCTTTGGGGCGTTCCGCTCATTGCCACGGGGACTACCCTGGGTGTTCTCGTGGTTGACAATCGATTTCAAGACGAGAAACAAACGCGTGAGCAACCCGCCGAAAAACTCCGCACGCTGGGGGCCTTCGCCGAACTGGCTGCGATGAGCATCGAGAATTGGCGCTTGCGCGAGCGGGTGCGCGCGGAGACGTACGAAAAACTGAACCATGAAATCAAGAACCCCATCACGATCGCGAGGCAATTCTTGAGCCAAGCGGCCGACGCTGGCCAGAGCCTGAACCTTATCCAGGCGGCGGACGCCCAAATGCAGAGAGCGTTTTGGGTCGCTCGAATGCGAAGCTATTCGCCGACTTTTCTCTTGGCCGTCCGTTATCAGGGATAGTCACGCTGCCAACTGCCCTGGAGATTTGGGAGCGCCTTGACGCTCTGACTAGGACCTGGCAGCTGCTCAGTCCAAAGCGAAAGCTGCGCCTCGATGCGCCAAGGCCCGAAGGATTGCCGCAGCCTGTTTATTGCAATCCGAGGTTAGTGGAACAAGCACTGTACGCCATCTTTCAAAATGCAGTGGACTATACCATTGATGATGAACTCGTTGAAGTCTTCTCCCGGCTAGAACCGAAAAATCTCAGGATCATCATCCGCAACCCGGCGCCACCAATGTCAGCAGAAGAAATGTCGAAGATAAGGGAACTCTACGGCCGAGGCAATCGTGGAGAAAAGATGCGTGGAGACGGATCAGGAATTGGGCTTAACATCGCTACAG
>CAVZOD010000020.1:0-302329 GCA_963776805.1 Bryobacterales bacterium | reverse complement strand
ATACGGCAAGGGTCGAGGGTCCCTGGTTGGAAACTGTGTCGGGTCTGGCACAAAACTGTGGGGATGTTCACGCTGGCGAAACAGGCACAGGTGATACACGGCGTGGAGTCGCGCCAAGCGCGTGTTCGACTGCAGCGAAGTCATCGACTCGTTCCAAGCCGTGAAAGTCTCGCGCGTTAGGTCTGCAGCGTGGCGCGACGCCAGGAAGCGATCGATATAGCGGAGAACATATGCCATCGTGACAGCACTCCGGCCGAGCGCCCGTTTCATGGCGAGATAACGGGTGATGAGCGGTCCAATCGGCGACGTGAATACCGCGGGCTCTTTCATAACCGCGCCCCCGAGCAGGAATCGCTCTTTGGGAGCGGGAGACCCACGTCGCGTAGGTCCTCAACGTGGAGACGCAGATAAACGCCAGTGCTTTCGACGCTGCGATGGCCGAGGAGATCACCTATGGTCTTGAGTGGCGTGCCCTGCCGGAGAAGATGCATGGCCAATCCATGGCGAAGAACGTGCGGACCGCCAAGGCCCGGGGCACGCACACCGGCGCGCACCGCCCAAAAATCGAACACGTCAAAGACTGCAGTCGGTTGGATAGGACCCCGCGGGGCACGGACGCGCAGGAAAAGACGCCGCTCGCTGGTCTCCCCAGCACGCTGGCGTAGGTACTCGACCAAGGCGGTAGCGACTTCATCAGTTAGCGGCACAACTAACGGCGTGCCTACCTTGGGTCGCGGCACGCGAATTATCCGGGCGCGCCACTGGATGTCGTCAATATCCAGACTGGAGACTTCGCTCCGGCGAAGACCATAGGTGGCGATGAGGAGCAGCATGGCGTAGTCCCGACACCCCTTCACCGTGGAGCGATCAATGCCACGCAGCAGTGAGAGGATGTCCTCCCAGCAGAGGGCGCGGGTGAGCCGTTCGCCCCGGTGATGGCGCGGCGAGTCGAGATGCCGGTCGAGGCCAACCGGGATCTTCCCACTGGCGGCTAAGAAGCTCAGAAAAGACCGCATGATGGCGATGACCTTCTGCATAGTGATGCGACCCACGCGAGCGCTGGCTTGGACTACGAACGTCTCCAGATCACGAGCCTGAACCTGTAGCAGGTGCTGGATGTCATCGTCGTACTTTAGGAGGCGCAGAAAGTCGCCGGCAACGACGGCGTGTCGTGCGATAGTGGAGGCGGCGAATCCTCGAACGTGGGCGAGGTGTTCGCGGTAGCCGCAGATCAGTCGATCCGATGCCTTCGGTGGTGCGGGCACCAGCGCCCCTCTTTCTTGGAGGTACATCAGTAAAGATCGGCCGAGGGAGTAGGCGATCTGCGGAGTCCATCGCGTTTGCCGCGGAAAGCATGCACGCAGACGCTCCTCCGTGCAGCCGGACAGCAACGTGATCTGTTGCTCCTGTAAGCATTTTTCAAGAAACGGGGCGGCTTCCATCCGCCGAGAAATCGCGTTCGGCGGATAGCCGTGCGCTTCCAACCATGAACAAAGATCTTCCAGAAACACACCCAGCACCGGGAGAGACGTGTAGCGTGTATGCGAATTGGGGAACAGTGACGTAAGCATCGAGTCCTTCTTTATGAGATGGGCCGCCGTAGCGGCCAGGCCTCGATGCTAGCCCCTTTTTGTGCCCCAAATTATGTGGAGTGGGATGAAGTCAAAACGACGATAGGGAAGCGCGTGCCAGGGTCAACTCCACATAACGCGGCGCTTCACATAAATCGTACTGCAAGACTCGGATGGCCGTGCCACGCCGCGTCCGGAAGATAAATAGGTAACCGGAAAATGGATCCGCGTTCAGCTTTTCCCGGCACAGCTGGGCGATGGCGTCGATACCCTTTCTTCCATCGATCGCCTCGACCGCAACCAGAATTCGTATCTGGGCAGCGATCTGAATCATCCTTCCATTTCCCGCCAAGCGCGCAGCAAACTTACCCAATCGGGCGGCGCCGACGCCTTCCACTGGATGTGCATTTTGTGGCCACTGGGACATTCGAAATCGATCGCATACTCCGCCAACGGTACGGCATGTGGCGCGGTCAGTTCGACAAATGTCGGCTTGCTTGCCTTGCGTCGGAGCGCGGGAACTCCGCCGAGCCGCCTCTTCAGTCCCATGTAGTCCAGCCGCAATGGGTGCGCGACGGGATGTATGCCATGCTGTCGGGCTAACTCGACCGCAGCCTGCCACAGTGGCTCTGGCAGCTTCGTCCGATGCGGCTGGGTGCTGCGAAATTGATCCAACTGGCGCTGCAATTGTACGATCGCCTCAGGGATCGGTGGTGTGCTCTTCCGGTTCACGATCAGGCGCCTCCGGCGCCTGACTGAACTTAACAGGACGGCCTACACGGCGTCACGCACGCTTACCGGAAACTCACTGAGCTACCGCAAGTTCCTGGGCTACGATCTGAGCGAGCCAACGCCGGATCATTCGACGGTGTCGCGGACCCGACGTTTGTATTCGGTGCAGACGCACCGGGCGGTGATGAAGTGGGTGCTAAAGATTCTGCGCAAGCATGGGTTGGCCGATGCGCAAAGCGTATGTATTGACGCCACCAGCTTGGAGGCCAATGCGGCGATGAAGAGTTTGGTGCGGCGGGACACGGGCCAAACCTACGACGATTATCTGCGGCAGTTGGCGCAAGCCGAAGGCCTCGAAAATCCGACCCAAGAGCAGTTGGCGCGGCTAGATCGGAAGCGAAAGAAGAAGGCGTCCAATGACGATTGGACCAACCCGCACGACCCTTCGGCGCGAATAACGAAGATGAAGGACGGGCGCACCAGGCTGGCCTACAAGGCCGAGCACGCCGTGGATCTGGCGTCCGGTGCGTTGCTGGCGGTGACGGTGCAGCCGGCCGATCGCGGCGACACGTCGAGCTACGTGGAGACGCTGGATGCGGCGCAGTGCGAGGCCGTGCAGTCGCATCCAGTGGGGATCGAAGAAGTGGTGATGGACAAGGGTTATCACAGCGGTGCAGTGTTGATGGAACTGGCCGCGCGCCAGATTCGCAGTTATGTCCCGGAGCCGGAGCGTGGGCAGCGGCACTGGCCTGGCAAAGCGGAAGAACAACGTTGTGTGTATGGGAACCGGCGGCGGGTACGTGCGGAGCGGTCGAAGCGGCTACAGAAACTGCGAGGCGAGTTGTGCGAACGCAGCTTCGCGCACTGCTATGAGACTGGCGCCATGCGGCGAGTGTACGTACGCGGCGCCGACAACGTGCTCAAGCGGGTGCTGGTGCAGGTCGCGGCGTTCAACATCGGGCTATTGATGCGCAAGTTAGGCGGTTGGGGCAAGCCTCGGCAAGCCCAGGGGCGTTGGAACCGGCAACGGTCCCTTCTTTTCGACCTATTCGCGCTCTCTGACGCGTGCCGAGTGGTCTCGGACTGGTTCGGACGGTTCGGCTCGCAACTATTTCCGGAAGCCAGCGCTATACCCGGTTGGCGAGGCGTTCCACGGTAGAGGGGTTTCTGCCACGGGCTGCTAGTATTACTACGTTAAGTATTGACAGAACAGAGAAGCGCTGATATGTTTGGGCATGACGGATGCTCAGGCGATGCGTTGCCGGAAGCGGCTGGAGCGGTTTCTTGTGGATCTGCTGGAGCCGGTGGGCCGAAGCGAGCGGCGGCATTGGGGAGAGGTCTACGTGCGCAGCCTGTTGCTGGATGGTGAACGGAAATCCATTGAGCCATTGGCAACGCGACTTCCCGAGGGAAACGTGCAGGCCATGCAGCAGTTCATCGGGCAGAGTCCGTGGGAGTGGAACCCCATCTGGGAGCGGTTAGGAAAGCGAATGACGGCCGAGTTGGAGCCGGAGCCGGCCTGGGTGGTAGATGACACCGGATTCCCCAAACAGGGCACGCACTCGGTAGCGGTGGAGCGGCAGTACTCAGGAACATTAGGGAAGACGGGCAACTGCCAGATCGCAGTCAGCGTTCATCATGTGGGCGAACAAGGCAATGTGCCGCTGGGGTGGCGGCTGTATTTGCCGGAGAGCTGGGCCAACGACGCCCAGCGGCGGCGGGAGGCGGGTATTCCGGAAGGGATCGTCTTTCGCAAGAAGTGGGAACTGGCGCTGGAAATCATCGATCAGATCCGAGGGTGGGGTCTGCCGGATCGAGTGGTGTTGGGAGATGCCGGCTACGGAGATGGCACCGAATTCCGCGAAGAATTGGAAAAGCGGAAACTGCAATACGCCGTGGGTGTGCTGCCACAAGTCGGAGTGTGGCTGAAGCCGCCCAAGATCGCACCGCTGAAGACTACCGGCAAAGGGCGTCCGCCGACTGCGGCGCGCTATGGGGATCAACGGCCCACCACCGCGCAAGAGGCCGCTAGGCAGGCCAAGGGTTGGAGGACGATTCGCTGGCGCGAAGGGAGTAAAGGCTGGCTGGAGTCGCGCTTCTGGGCAACTCGCGTGCAGCCATCCCATCGTTATCAGGATGGCAGACCGCCGGGCCAGGAGGTCTGGTTGCTGGCAGAGTGGCCGGAGTCGGAAAAGGCGCCGATCAAATATTGTCTCTGCGACCTTCCCGCCGACTATTCCTTGCGACGGATCGTACGGCTCGTCAAGTGCCGCTGGAAAATCGAGCAGGATTATCATCAACTCAAAGAAGAGCTCGGCTTGGACCACTACGAAGGCCGCAACTGGCAAGGGTGGCACCATCACATCACGATGGTCATGGTGGCGCACGCCTTCCTCGCTCTGGAAACATTACGAGGCAAAAAAAACTTCTGGGTGGACCCTGCCGAGAACGCGACGTGAGATTCAATACATCTTGTTCACCTGGACTGGAGTCTGCGCTTACTGCGGCGCCGAAGCAAGAATATCTCGCAGTCCATAACACTTAACGTAGTAATACTAGGGAACGGCCTTAAATGAAATCCCGCTTCCGGGATTGAAAATAATATGTCAGTCCCAACATCAGGACGACCAGAGCAGCTTCACCGGCCAGAATCGCCAGCGCCGTTGAATTCCACACCGGCGCAGGACCCTTGGCGGGGACCATAAGCGCCGGAATGCGGCTGAGGAAATACCACACCAGCCCGTACGACGAGCTGCACCCCACATTGGCGGCAATTCCCCAGCCCTCCGATTCGCCGATCAGCGCCGCCGCCGTGATAAGGCAGAAGCCGACGAAGGGCAGAAACGCGAGGATCAGCACCATCGGAATAGCGCCGCGCGGGATGATGCCGCGAACTTCGACGAGCAAAACAGCGGCAAGCACCAGCGTGAGCCAAGGGATAAGAAACATCCCGACGCTCGACAACAGTTTTGACGTCGTGTACTGGGTGGATGAAATGGGAAGGCTCATCAGGAACGCCAGGTTCTGCTTCTTCCGCTCGTTGACGATCCCGCTCAATGGCAACATGGTGCCCACCATGATCAATGAGATGAAGAACCATACGCCGCCCACCACCATGGCCGGTTCACTTCTCAATTGAACTACCGCCAAGGCTATCGCTCCCGCGGCCATCGTGACGTAGACCTGATTCCGGTACAGCTGCCAGTCCTTCCGTATCAAATGCCCGACCAAGGAATCCGTCATGCTTCCACCTCCTCGCGGCTATGTTCGACGTTGGCAACGAAGATCTCTTCCAGGGTCATGGTCTCGATGCGGTGAACCCGCGCGCCCGTGCTCTCGTAGGCATTGGCAAGGTCGGGAACAAACTCGTTCGACGTCGCGATCGCCAGCCGGCCTTCCTGGCGAACATCAATGATTCCAGGCAGCGCCGGCAGTTCGATGCCATAGGGCACCTCCAGACGGAGGCGGCGCCAGCGGTCCAGGTACAGCTCTTTATCCATGGAATCGATGATCCGGCCGCGGTCGATGAACGTGATCTGATCGGATATCTGCTCCACGTCCTGCGTGTTGTGCGACGAAAACAGGATGCTGCGGCCTTCGTCGGCCATCGCGCCGGTCAGCTCGCGGATGATTTCATGCCGAGCTACAGGATCAAGACCCGTGGTGGGTTCGTCCAACACTAGCAGCTTCGGCTTGCGCGCTAGAACCAGAAGCAAAGTCGCTTTCACGCGCTGGCCGTGCGATAGTCCCTTGATCTTCTGCTCCGCCTGCAAGCCGAAACGTTTGAGCAGGAGCTGTGCATAAGACGAGTCCCACTTTGGATAAATGGATCGGATGAAATCCATGTGCCAGGCCAGCGTCATTCCGTCGTAGAGACGCATATCCTCCGACGCGAAGCCGATGTCCCACTTCGCCGCGATCTGTTCGTCCGGCATGGGGTGACCCAGCACCTGGACTTCACCGCAATCCTGGTGAACCAATCCCATCAGGATGCGGATGGTGGTGGACTTGCCGGCGCCGTTCGGTCCGATGAGGCCCATAATTTGTCCCTCAGGGACCGCGAGATCAATGTTGTCCAGCGAGAAGTACCGGTAGTTCTTCCCTACGCCGCGCATTTCGATGGCGAGATCGTTCATATGGTTTCCTTTTCCGCCAGACGGTCACCGGCTTCGCGCAGCCGGTGTTCCAACTCTTTCGGCCGGATGCCCAGTAATACGGCAATCCGCATGGCTTGTTCCAAGTGTTGTTCTAGCTCCTGCTCGCGCAGTCGTGCACCAAGGCCGGGCGTGGAGGCCACGTGCGAGCCCTTGCCTTGCTGCGTCACGATGATGCCCTCTCGTTCGAGTTCCAGATAGGCTCGCTTGACCGTGATGACGCTCACTTGAAGATCCACGGCGAGCTGGCGAATGGAGGGAATCGACTGGCCTTCGGTCCAATCGCCGACAGCGATTCGCTGCTTGATCTGCTCCATGATCTGGAGATACATGGGGCGCTTGTCGGACTGCGAGATGGCGAAGGCGCCGTTCATATCAGTTTACCTAGTCAGTATACTCAGTATACACAGATGGAGGGGTTCGTCAAGACATTTAGAAATGGGTTGATTCTCTTGCGGTACTGGGTGTAATCTGTTCTCGAATCTCTTGTCGGTAATCTAGGGGAGCGGCATGAGCAAGCCAACCGATTTAGTCCAGGGCACTCTGGACCTGTTGATCCTCAAGACCCTCGCGCTTGAGCCAATGCACGGCTGGGCGATTGCGCAGCGCATCAAGCAATTGTCCAACGAAGTTCTGCAGGTGCAGCAAGGCTCGCTCTATCCGGCGCTCCACCGTTTGGAGCAGCAGGGATGGATTCAAGCCGAATGGGGCGAAAGCGATAACAACCGCCGAGCCAAATACTATTCGTTGTCCAAGGAAGGCCGCCGGCAATTGGAGCGCGAAGCGATCAATTGGGAACGCCTTTCCAGCGCAATCTCAGCCATTGTCCGAGCTTAAGGGGCTTGCAATGCGATGTCTCAAAATATTTCGCCTGCGCCTTCGTTCGCTATTCCGGCGCCCCACGCTAGACCGTGAACTGGAAGAGGAACTCCGCTTTCACTTTGACCAACAAGTGGAGCAGAATCTGGCCACCGGAATGGATCCGGTGGAGGCGCGCTACGCCGCCTTGCGCGAGCTTGGCGATGTGGCCCAACACAAAGATGCATGCCGGGACGCCAGGAGGACCGCCATGATCGACAATTTTTTGGAGGATTCACGCTACGCGGTGCGCAACCTCGGCCGCGATCCGTTCTTGGCTCTGGCCGCCACGTTGACGCTGGCCGTTTGCATCGGCGCGAATACAACGGTATTTAGCGTGGCGAATTCGATTCTCATCCGCCCGCTGCCTTATCCCAACTCCGATCGAATCGATTGGATCAGCGAGCGTTCCGGGCCCGCGCAACAGGATGTTGGCGCTGCTCCGGACTATTTCGCTCTGCGCGAACAGAGCCGGATTTTCGAGGATGTCGCCGCGTTCAACCCGATAACAACGAACTGGACGGGAGTGGAGCGGCCCGAGCAACTGGATGCGGCGATGATTTCGCCGTCATTTTTCGGCGTGATGGGCACGCAGCCCATGCTGGGGCGTTATCTTGCTCCGGAAGAAGAGGGGCCGAAGGCGCCACCGGTGGCCGTATTGAGCTACGCCTTCTGGCGAAATCGGCTGGGCAGCGATCCGCATATATTGGGAAAAACCATTGCGCTGGAACGTCTGCCGCGAACCATCATCGGCGTGATGCCGCAAGGATTCGATTTCCCGCGCGGCTCGCAAATGTGGCTGCCACTGATGATCGACAAAACCACGCAGAGCTTTCCCCTCCGGCCCACCGCGCCGATTGCGATTGTCTCTATCCTCGCCCAGCGCAAGCCGGGTGTGACAGAGATCCAAACCGCGACGGAAACGAATCGGCTAACGTTCGCCATCCGCGGTCTATATCCCGAGGAATTTCGAAAACACGCCTTTCGGAACGACTTGGTGATCGGCGCCACGCCGCTGCAGGAGCACCTCACGGGACAAGTCCGCCCCGCGCTGGTGATGCTCCTCGGCGCCGTTGGCCTGGTTCTTCTGATCGCTTGCGCGAACATCGCCAATTTGCTGCTGGCGCGCGCGGGCAGCCGTCAACGGGAACTGGCGGTGCGCCTGGCACTCGGATCGGGCCGGGCGCGGATCACTCGACAAATGCTCACGGAAAGCCTGGTGCTGGCAGTGCCTGGCGGCTTGGCCGGCGTCGTATTGGCTTGGCTGGCCGTACATGTTCTGGATGCCATCCAGCCCGCGATTCTGGTTCGTTATCCGGCGATTTCGATGGACTGGCGCGTGCTCACTTTTACGATTGCGTTGCTGCTCGCCACCAGCCTGCTTTTCGGCATTGTCCCAGCGCTATCAGCGGCCGGCATTCACATCCAGGAGGCTCTTAAATCGGCTGGACTCACGCACAGCGCGGCGCGCGGCGCAGCGCGTATCAGAAAAACCCTGGTGGTGGCGGAGATTGGGGTTTCCCTCATATTGCTGATTGGCGCAGCCCTCTTGACGCGTAGTTTGCTTCACCTGGCCCACACTGAGCTCGGTTTTCGCTCCGACCATCTGCTGACTTTTCGAGTCAACCCAATCGGTCCTTTCGATCGCGACTACGGGCCGTTTTATTCGGAGGTGCTGGACCGGCTGAAGCATTTGCCGGGGGCGAGCTCAGCAGCGCTGACCACAGAGATTCCCCTCAGCGACGATAATTCTTATCAATTCGGGCGCATTCGCGTGGTGGGACGCCCGTTGGTCGCGTTGACCGATCGGCCAATCATCAACAACGCCATGGTTAGCCCGGAGTTCTTCCGTACCCTGGGAATCCCGCTCAAGGAGGGCCGCATTTTCGACGACCATGATTCCATGCGGCCGCCGGCAACTGTGGACTATCCTTTCGTTCCAGCCGAGCGGGTGGTGGTGAATGAAGCGTTCGTACAGAGGATCTTCCCGCGCGAAGACCCGGTCGGAAAGCGCCTCGGATTCGGCCCCGACGAACGAAGCACTTCGTGGACCATCGTCGGCGTAGTGGGCGATATCCGCAGCGGCTCGCTCGGCGCCGACCCTCCGTCGATGATTTATCGCTGCGCCTGTTCTGGAAGTTCCGTTTTCTTGGGCGGATTTGTGCTCCGCACCGTGGGCGACCCGAAGGCAGTCATTCGCGCGGTGGAAGAGCAGGTCCGCGCAGTGGACCCAGACCAACCGATTTTCGACGTCAAGACCATGGATCAGCGGCGGGACGCGGCACTGGCGCCGGAGCGCTTTCAAGTGATGCTTCTCGGAAGCTTCGCGCTGATCGCCCTGGTTCTCGCCGCGGCAGGCGTCTATGGAACCATGTCGTACCTGGTGGCACGCCGCACGCGCGAAATCGGCATTCGCATGGCGATGGGCGCGCGCCAGGCCGACGTCCTGCGGATGGTGCTGGGTGAAACCTCCGTGCTGGTTTTGTTCGCCATTGCCGCGGGATTGGGAGGCGCATGGGCCCTAACGCGCTACATCCGATCCATGCTATACGGCGTAAGCGAACTCGACCCCACAACTTTTGTACTCACTTCGGTTCTTCTAGCCGTCATCGTATTGATCGCGTCGTTTGGGCCGGCGAGCCGTGCGGTAAGCATCGACCCGATGACGGCTTTGCGCGACGAATAAGGGAGAGCGCTTGGCATGCGTTTGTGGGCGCAGTTGGCCAGTTTGCTCGCGGCGGCCTGCGTCGTTTGGCCGGTGGCGGCGTCTTTTCGATTGCCGCGCCAGTCTGTGTTCAGCGTGGCCGCTCACGCGCTGGAGCTTGCGTTGCTTGCTCTGTTGGTCAGCGCCGCAGTGATGGCCGCCTTCCAAATGGTAAGTGCCGGCTCGCTCGAATTCGACCGGTCCCGTACTCCGCTACGCACGGCGCAAACCGCCATATGGCTGGCGCCCATCGCTATTCTGTTTCCGCGTTCGCCCGTGGCCGCTCTGGTTGTCACGCTGGTGTTCACGATCAGTGCGACGGAGCTGTTTTATTCCGACTGGGCGGAATCGGCGGGCAGCACTCGTTCGCATACCCAGTTTCGGGCCTCCGGATTCGCATTGGCCCTGGCAGCGCAAACTACCATCGTGGCCGTTTGGATGGGTGCTCCGCTCCTGGCGGCTACGCTGCTCTGCCTGAGTGCAGCCGGGATCAGGTTGCTCCACTTGGTTGCTGTCGCCTCCCGACGCAGCCGGCCATCGAATTGGCCGAAGTCGCTTGTGCAAGTGGTGGTCAGTGTGATCTTAGGCGTCGGCATGACCGTGGGCGGACGATTCGCCGGCTTCCATTCAGACTCGCAATCGATTGATCCAGATCCCAAAACGCAAGCCAGACCCCACGAATTCGTAACAAACCTTTATCAGCCTTCCTCTGCCGGCAGCCGGGCAATCACGGACAAGAGCTTTCCAGGCGTGATCCTTTGGCCGGAAGTAAAGCCGGAACCGCAGACCCTGGTTGCACCCGCGTCAACCTGGGTGCCGAGTTCGCTCCCGCCGGTCCCTCGCACGCCGTCCGACATTCCGTTCTCGGGACAGTACTGGATGTTCAAACCGCCGCAGGAGGCGCCGCCGCGCGGTTCGTATTTCAAGAGAGCCAGCCCGCTCGATCAATCGTTCTTGACAACGGACCAAAGACCTTTGTCCATGGAGGGGCTTCAGAAATTGAACCATCCTCTCGATCTGGGCTGCTGCCGCGCGATTCAAGTCTCCATCGAAAACGCGGATCGTTATCCCGGGACGGTTGCGCTGGAGCTTTTGTTGATCGATAGCCAGGCGCCCGGCCAGCCAGTCCAAAGCCTGGGGAAGCGCGACGTTTTATCGCGGCCCCAGATCAAACGGGTGGACTTGTCCCCGATCCCGGTGATGGAAACTCTCGACTTTCCGGTTCCTCGCATCGCCGAAATCCGCGAATTTGACGAGATGCAGGTATTATTTCATCGAGCGTTCTTCAGGATCGATCGAAGCGCCAAGATTTCGATCGAACATTTTACTCTCGTGCCGGCCTAATATGCACGGTCATCAAGTCGGTTGCTTTGAAATCGCCGCTCGTTGCGAGGACGGGCTCACCGCGGAGCGCCGCCAGCGCGTAGACCGCACAATCGCCGAAATTGAGCTCAGCCCGGTGGCCCGTGCCTTTTCCAAAACGCCCAAATGCGGCAATCGCCGCTCTCGATTGCGCCGCATCGAACGACACGAAAGAACATATCGCGCGCCCCCGCGTGCTCGTAGGGCGACAACTCCCGAGGCGCCCCCATATCAATGGCTCTCGTAACCACGCCTGAGCGGGCTCGCTCAACACAATTGCGACCAGTGCGGATGTATCCATGACCATTCGCCCCCGCTCTTTGACTAGCGGGGGATGCCAAATTCGTCGCATCCAAGGATTTCGTCATCCGTGCGGGAATCCAAGATTTGCATGGCGGCCACGTTCTTTTGGATGGCTTCCACTTTCTTCCAATCGATGGGACGAACCGCTCCGCGAAGCTGGGCTTCGAGAGAACGAATTACCGACTCCGTCAGCGTCACTCCCATCTTCTTGCTTACCTTTTCAGCGAGTTTATGAGCTGCGGGATTGTTGATGTACACCCCGATGTATATACCGGCTACAGGATATTCACCGCACGGGCCGCCAACAGCGCCACAGTCGCGAGCGAAATCAACGCCTGCACCATCATCATCAGCTTGGCCCAGCGCGAGAGCACCGGAACATCGGTGGGCGAAAACGCCGTGCTGGTATTGAATGCCAGGAACAGATAATCCACGAAGCCGGGCCGCCAGTTCTTGTCGCTGTCCCAGGGAGTGATCATTTGCGGAAACAGGAACGCACCTTCTTCATGCGAATCCCGCAAGTCGCGCTGATTGGGGCCGCCGGCATCCAGGCGCCAATACCAGGAGGCGAACACCAGAATATTGACTACCCACAGCGCCGCGGCGGCCCGCAGCAGCGCTTGCGGCGGGTCGAGATGCAGCGGGAGGCGGCGAATCAGCAAGGCCAGCGACCACACCATGGAGGCAGTGACAATGCTGAGCACCGTGTGGCTGAGCGCGCGATTGAGCAATTTTTTGCCAATCCGATGAGCCACTACCGTGGGGATCAGCAGCACGGTCACAACCGCCAGCAAAAGCCATTCCTGGCCGAAGCGCAGTGGCGCGGGAATGATGAAATGCAGGCCGCCGGCCGCCAGGAGGGCGAGTACGGCGGGCCAGCGGGGCTCGGCGGTTCGGGGCTCGCGCGTCCCGGCGGTCGCGGGCCGGACCTTGCTCTGCGGCATATGGGACAATGTACCAAGTCACCTCCCCATGAAGGTTGTGGTACAGAGTTCGTCATTGATTTTTACGTTGCTCTCGATCATCCTGAACGTGCCGATCACGCGCGTCCAGCGCAAATCGGACGGCGGGGATGAGACTCGCCGGGAGCCCGGCAGGGCAGCCGGTTAGCGGTGCGAAAATTGTGGATAGGCAACTTCATTCGACCGAAGAAAAATACGCATGGCCATCTCGCCCCGGTTTGCATTAGTCCCCGCCGACGATCCTGACGCCCGCGATTCTCCCACCTGCGTTTACTCGTTCGATCTGGACGGAAACGTAATTGAGACGAACGCGGCCATGGCGGGCCTCCTCGGCTACGCGCGCGAAGCGCTGGTTGGCATGAATCTCAGCCAATTGCTCGATCCGGAATCCTGGACCAGTTCCCGCGAGCAGATGGTCGCCCAGTTGGGAGGCGGCGGCCCGCAGACGGTGGATATCATCGCGCTCGCGAGCGATGGCAGCCCGGTGCGGTTGGCCGTGGTGCGGCGGTTGTTATTCGAACGCGGCCGGCCGGTGGCAATCCAGGATTCGGGACACCCACGGGCGCATCGCGGAGGCGGGTTGGCGGACGTGCGCGAAGAAGAGAGCTTGGGAATCGAGGAAGGCCGCTTTGCCGAACAACTGAAGCAATTGCACCGGCTGAGCACCACCAGCTACGCCACCTTGGAGCAGGCGCTCCAGGATCATCTGGAAACCGGCTGCCACCTTTTCAACCTGCCGGTGGGTATATTGCTGCATGTGGAGGGCAATAACGGAGCGATCCAGGCCTGGCACGGCCCAGTGGAGTTGAACGGCGATGGTCTGATTCCCTTGTGGCAGACGCGCGCCTACACCATCACCAGCCGGCTGCGGACGGTGACTGTCTCCGAGCCGGGGCTGGCCGGCAGCGGTCCCCGCGCCGAATTCGAAACGTACATTGGAACGCCCGTCTGGCTGGGCTCGGAATTGTTCGCGACGCTCAGTTTTTCAGGCCCGTTCGACGGCTCGCCGCGCCTGTTTTCGCACTCCGACCGTGAGCTGATCGAGTTGATGGCGCGCAGCGTCGGGCGCGTGGTGCTGGAACACAAAATCCAATCCGAGCGCGACCGGTTGCAGAGCCTGGAGAAGAATCGCAACCGCGTCCTCGAGATGGTGGCCGAAAACGAGAGTATCGATACCATTCTGGCGGAAGTAGTGGAGCTGGTGGAGGCCCAATGCTCGGGAGCGCTGTGCTCCTTGCTGTTGCTGAGGGACGAGATGCTCACCTGGGTGGCGGCGCCGGGATTTCCCCAGGAAGGGTTGCGCCTGTTGAAGCCGTTCCGTGTGCTGCGCGATACCGCTGGATTGCCGGCTGCCGAAGTGGCTCGAGGTACGGTGTTGTGGGACGATATCCGCGGCTGTCCGTTTTGGGCGGACCGCGCGCACCTGGCCGGTCAGCTGGGGATTGAATCGTGCCGGTCGACGCCCATTTTGTCCGCTGACGGCATGCTGCTCGGAATGCTCGCGCTGCACTACAAAGCCCGGCAGCCGCGCGACGATAGCGATTCCGAACTGCTCGAAGCCGCCGGACGTCTGGCCGCGCGGGCGCTGGAGCAGCGCGGGTTTACAGAGCGGCTGGAGTTCCAGGCACGGCATGACTCGCTTACCGGCCTGCCCAATCGCGCCTACTTCATGGAGCTGCTGGAGGCGGCCTTGCTGGATGCCAGCGAGCGATCGGGAAGCCTGGCGGTTCTGTTCATCGATCTGGACCGCTTCAAGCAGATCAACGATATTCTCGGCCACGCCATGGGCGACCGGCTGCTGAAGGAAGTGGGCCATCGTTTGAAGCTGCTGCTCACCGAAGACGATCTGGCCGGGCGCATGGGCGGCGACGAGTTTACGATTGTGCTGACGCGCCAGCCCGACGAGCAAACCGCGGTGCTGGCTTCGCAGGAATTCCTGAATGCTTTTCGAGTGCCGCACCAGATCGAGGACAACGAGCTGTTCGTCACCGCCAGCATCGGCGTGGCATTATTCCCCCGGCACGGCCAGACCGTAGCCGAGCTGTTGCGCAATGCGGACCTGGCGATGTACCACGCTAAGAATACCGGCAAGAACGATGTGGTGCTGTTCCGCGACAAAGATCATACCGCCAGCCTGGAGCGGCTGCGTCTGGAAAATGCGCTGCGCCGCGCGCTGGAGCATCAGGAGTTCGAGCTGCTCTATCAGCCCGTGGTGAGCATGAACGGGAGAGTGCAGGGGCTGGAGGCGCTGCTGACCTGGCGTCATCCGATTTACGGCAGTATCTCGCCCAAGCAGTTTATTCCCATCGCCGAAGAGACCGGGCTGATCATCGATATCGGATCCTGGGTGATCCAGCGAGCCTGCCTGGAGGCCGCAAGCTGGCACAAAGCCGGCCATCGAGCGGCGCGGATTTCGGTCAACGTGTCCGCTTTGCAGTTTGAGCGCCGGGATTTTCTGGAAACGGTCGCAGCCGCGCTGGCGCTGAGCAAGCTGCCGCCGGACCGCCTGGAGCTGGAGATCACCGAAAGTTACATCATGAAGGATCTTCCGCAAGCGGCGGCCCGTTTAACGCAGATCCGGAATCTGGGCGTCAGCATTGCGATTGACGATTTCGGCACTGGCTATTCGTCCTTGAGCTACCTGAACAAGCTGCCGGTGGATTCGCTTAAGATCGACCAGTCGTTTCTGCGCAACCTGCATGAGCCCGAAGGATCGCTCGCGGTGATTCAAAGCATCGTGCGAATGGCGCACAGCATGAACCTGAGCGTAGTGGCGGAGGGCGTAGAGACGCGCGCCGAACTGGATCTGGTTCGCGTGCTGGGCTGCGACAAGGTGCAAGGTCATGTATATGGTCCCGCGCGCAGGCGCGAAGAGACCGAAGCGCTGCTGGCCGCTAACGATTCGTTGCGGCCGGTGGATTCCTAAGCAGCACTGCGTTACGCGATTGTCAGTAACGGCCAAAAACTGAACAACCTTTCGCCCGGATTCGGTCTAACAGCCGGGAGTTTACACTCCAATCCCACGTAAGGAGCGTCATTATGAAAATCGAAAGTATGGAAGATCTGTTCCTGGAGCAGATAGCAGATCTTTACGACGCCGAAAAGCGCCTGGTGAAGGCTTTGCCAAAGATGGCGGAAGCCAGCACTTCGCAGTCTCTTGGCCAAGCCCTGCAATCCCACTTGCTCGAGACGGAAGGCCACGTCACTCGTCTGGAGAAAATCTTTGGCATGTTGGGCAAAGATCCCAAAGGCCAGACCTGCGATGCCATGAAGGGACTGATCAGCGAAGGGGAAGACATCGTCAGCGACATCGACAAATCGGCCTTGCGCGACGCCGGAGTGATTGCGGCGGCCAACCGGGTGGAGCATTACGAAATCGCGGCCTATGGATCGGCGCGCACGTTCGCGCAGACCCTGGGATTAACCCAGGCGGCAGCGCTGCTCGAGCAGACGCTGCAGGAAGAGAAGAAGGCCGATCAGAAGCTTACCCAATTAGCCGAGAGCATGATCAACGAGGAAGCGCTGCGGAGCCCGGTGACGCAGCGTTAAGAAGGCGCGGGGCTTCGTGCGAGAGGTCCCGCGTTCCACTCCTGATCCGATGCGCCGCTGCGATTCTGGGGAAAAAGAGGCGGTTGCGAGTTCGCATGCCCGTGGGGGTGCTATTCTCGCACTAGGGCGCGATGACTCTCCGAAGTGCGCTGTGGCTGGGCGCGGGAATTTCGTTTGCTTTGACGCTGTATGGCTTCCAGCGTTCCTGGCGTCTCTACCGCAGCATGGAGCCTTATGACAACATCGAAATGCCCGCCGACTGGCAGGATAAAACCGAGTGGGTTTTTGGGCGTTTGATGTATCCCCAACATCCCCGCGCCCGTTTCGGACGTTACTACGGTTATGGCGCGGAATCCACCTGGCTGGAAGGCGGAACCAGTTGGACCCAGGATTATCCGCGCGCGGACCGGCATTTTGCGCTGGCGCTGCGCCGCCTGACTCGCATCTCGGTGCGGTCCGTCGAGCAGCCCGTAAATCTGGATGATGGCGATGACGTCTACAACTGGCCGTGGCTCTGCGCCGGCGAGATGGGCGACTGGAAGCTGACCGATAGCCAGGTCCGAAAGCTGCGCGATTATCTGTTGCGCGGCGGCTTCCTGATGCTGGACGACTTCTGGGGCTCCGAAGAATGGGGTCGATTCTACGAAAGCATGCGGCTCGTGTTTCCGGACCGGCCGGTGGTGGAAATCCCGGACGCCGATTCCATCTTTCACACCGTCTACGATCTGGACGACCGTTATCAGGTCCCCGGCGAGTGGGCCCTCCGGCGCGGCCTTACCTATCGTAACGGCGCGCAAGGCGGCGCCATTCCGCACTGGCGCGGCATCCTGGACGACAAAGGCCGGGTGATGGTGGCGATGTCATACAATTCCGATATCGGAGATTCCTGGGAGTGGGCCGACGATCCGGAGTATCCGGAAAAGTATTCCGCGCTGGGAATCCGCATCGGAGTGAACTACGTTATCTACGCGCTCACTCACTAACCGTTAACGCTCCGATACCGCCTCGCTCGGTTGCGGCTCCGTCTGCTCCTCGCCTAGCCAATCCGGATTGTGCGCGGTGCTATCGTACTGGGATGTTATTTTGAAAGGCTCGCACCGTCCAGCATCCGCGAACGGCTTCGTTTTCGCCAGTATTTGCGTTACCTGTTCGTTACTCAGCGGCCGAAAGGTGTCGGCGGCCTGAAACGCCTGATCCAGCCGCTCCATGCTTTCGCAACCGGTGATGACCACCGAGGTAGGGAGCGTGAGTGCGTAGTGCAGGCATTCGATGGCGGTCACATGGCCGCATCTCAGCACGTGACCGTCCCCGAGCGGCTTCATGCCAAGCACGCCGATGCCTTGCTCCACCAGCTTGGGTAGAACGTGCCGGCCGAAGCTGCGGAAATGGGCGTCCATTACGTTGAGCGGCATTTGGCAGGTATCGAAGCGGAACTTGTGTTGCGCCGCCACTTCCAGCATCCGCAGATGTACCAGCGGATCCTTGTGGCCGGTGAATCCGATAAAGCGGATCTTGCCGGCCTTCTTGGCTTCCAACAGCGCTTCCAGCGGGCCTTCCGGGGCGAAGAAACGGTCGGGATCCTCCAGCCGGATGTTTTCATGGAACTGAATCAGGTCGACGTGATCGGTCTGGAGACGCCGCAGAGACTCATCGATCTGATTCGCAGCCGACTTCTTGGTGCGCCCGTCGAACTTAGTCATCAGGAAGACCTGGTCGCGGTAACCGTCGCGCAGCGCCGCGCCCATGCGCCTTTCGCTCTCGCCGGAGTGATAATCCCAACAGTTGTCCAGGAAGTTGATGCCGCGGTCCACGGCGCTTCGGACAATGCGTGCCGCTTCGTCCAGATCTTTGGCAAAGCCCAGGTGGTATCCTCCCAGGCCAATTGCGGACACTCGTTCACCTGTTCTTCCCAGCTTGCGATAGATCATGCGGCGCCGGCTCGTGCGTGCCGGCAATTGTTAGACCACCGCGGGGAGATTCAGTTACGGCCCAGGGTACTTGCGTTAACTGTTCGTCAGCGCAAATTGAACTTTTTCATCTTGTAACGAAGAGTGTCGCGCGTAATACCGAGCAGCACGGCGGCGCGGGTCTGATTGCCGCTGGCCTTCTGCAAGGCCTTCATCACCAGGTTCTTTTCGGCTTCGGCCAGGCTGGCTTGAAACGGAGCGTCAGTTTCCTCGGACTGCTGGACGGCGGAGCGGCTCAACCCGGCGCCGTTGGACGCGATGTACAGGCTGGAGCTCTGGATGCGTTCAGATTCCTCCAGGACCATGGCCCGCTCCACGACGTTGCGCAGTTCGCGGACGTTTCCCGGCCAGGCATGCGACATCAGCGCGGCCGCCGCGGTGTGCGAGATTCCCTGGATATTGCGCTTGAACTTTCCGTTGTAGATCTGAATGAAATGCTGCGCCAGCGGCAGGATATCTTCCCTGCGCTCGCGCAAGGCCGGCAGCGATACTTGAATTACGTTGAGCCGGTAGTACAGATCCAGCCGGAAGCGGCCTTCCTCGATGGCGTCCGTCAGCCTTCGGTTGGTGGCCGCCACCACGCGCACGTCCACTTGAATATCCTTCACCCCACCCAACCGCCGGAAGCACTGCTCTTCCAGAACGCGCAGCAGTTTGGCTTGCACCGTGAGCGGCATTTCGCCGATCTCGTCCAAGAAAATGGACCCGGTGGTGGCAATCTCCAGGATGCCGGCCTTGGACGCGCGCGCGTCGGTAAATGCGCCTTTTTCGTAGCCAAAGAGCTCGCTTTCGAGCAGAGTTTCCGGAATGGCGGCGCAATTGAGCGCCACGAACGGCCCTTCGTGCCGGCGGCCGTAGAAGTGCAGAAATTGGGCCAGAACATCCTTGCCGGTTCCGCTTTCGCCCTCCAGCAGAACAGTGGACACTTCGCTCTGGGCCACGCGCCGGGCGAAGGCTAGCACCTGCTTCATCGCGGGCGAGGCTGCGATCATCTTGAAGCCGCCCAGGTTTACTCCATCCTCTGTGACTGCTGTGCCGCCAGCCGCGGGACGGCTGGGCACGGCTTGCTCGGGACTCCGCCCAAAGACCAGCACCGCGCCGGCCACCAAGCCCTTGTGATCGCGAATCGGAGCGAGGCTCCCGCTGATGGGCCGTTTCTCGCCCTGGCTGGACACGAGCACCACGCCCGCGGGCAGGTCCACCAGCGAACCTTCGGAAAGCACTTGCTCCCAAAGTTTCCCGAGCCCATCGCCGCTGGTTCCTACTGCCCCTTGCGTTCCTGCGGCCCAATGGAAGATGCTGCCTGCCGGCTGGCCCAAGGCCTCCCGGGCGGCCCAGCCGGTCCATTCTTCAGCCGCGGGGTTGAAA
The DNA here is from genome assembly GCA_963776805.1 of Bryobacterales bacterium. Lineage (GTDB taxonomy): Bacteria > Acidobacteriota > Terriglobia > Bryobacterales > Bryobacteraceae > Palsa-89. The sequence continues at coordinate 282,799 of CAVZOD010000020.1, read as the reverse complement.
AATGTGATGGTTTCTTGCCGATCCACCGAAATCACGCCTTCCGACATGGCCCGCAAAGTGGAAGTCAAAAGGTCTTCCCTCTCCCGCGCCTTTAGGTCTTCGCGATGTTTGTGCAGGGCGATCTCGATACTGGCGTGCAGCGCCGCTCCTTGAAACGGCTTGGTGATGTAGCCGAGAGGCCCGGCATCTTTGGCCCGCGCCACGGTGGGACTGTCGGCGTGGGCGGTCAAATAGATCACCGGGATGTTGAAGCGCTCGCGCAATACCAGGGCCGCCGCCGTGCCATCCATTTCTCCCTGAATGCGGATGTCCATCAGAGCGATGTCGGGACGGTTCGCTTCGGCCTGCGCGATGGCATCGGCTCCGCTAGAGACCGCCGCGGTTACGCTATATCCCAGTTCGGTCAAGGTGTCGCGAAGATCTTCGGCCGTGACCTGCTCATCTTCAACAATCAGAATGCGTGCAGACATGTTGTTTTCCGGCCCCATTCTTTCCGGACGTCAACAAGGCACGATTACACGTGTGATTCCAGTGCTTCCGCGTTATCCAGCGGAGAGATGTCGCGCGGCTCGCAATTTTATGCGATTGCTTCTGGCCGTGCGTCGCAGGAAACTGACTGTTGGCCGATCTTTACCAGGGAACCCAGGTTGCGACTCTCGAGCGCGGCGCAACGGCCGGGGAGAGTGGAAGTCGAGTCGATTTAGACTACCCTCCAGTGTAGATCATTTGCGGATTGTCAAACTTCGGTGGCTTGAAAAAACGCGCGCAAAAGGCCACAGCGCCGCGCGGCTGACAGATTGCATGGCGGCACGAAAAGGTCCAAAAGTTTTGTCGCAGTGCTGTGAACGGTTTGCGCCCCGGGGGCTGGAAATGCTTCGCGGAAATGGTAATACTAGTACATCGCATTCGAGAAATTCGGGCCAAACGGAGCGCGGCGCTGAACAGTTGTTGGCATGGTTCGGTGGCTTGCGCCGCCACTTTTTGCGCTCGTGCTGTCTGGGAGGAAAGCCGGCTTGGGGGTTGAGCCGGGGATATGCGGGAACGAGAGAGGGATGTAATGAGATCAGCCCTGAGCCATAACGAAGTCGAAATCCTGGACCACCAGGTAGCCACGCTGAGCTATCAGCTCTCGGAGATCGCCGGCTTGCTCGAATCGCGCCTGGGTAATGGCAACGAGCTGGCGGAGTCGGCGCGCAGAGCACAGCAGGAATTCGCTCAGTTTGCACAACGGGTGCGGCGGAGAGTGGCGTTGCCGGAGACCGGGCGTGATGCACAGACCGCCTGACCGCACCCCTCACGATTCATACCTGCAAGGCATGTAAAACTGAAGCGATGGACTTCAGCCTGGATGCCGATGAGGTGCGGGTGCTGGGATCGCTGCTGGAAAAAGAGATCACCACTCCCGAGTATTATCCGCTTTCGCTCAATGCCCTGGTGAACGCCTGCAACCAGAAATCGAACCGCGATCCAGTAGTGCATTTCGATGAAGAGACCGTTGAGCGCGTTCTCTACATGCTGCGCGACAAGGGATTGCTGCTAAACGTCACGGGCGCTGGGAGCAGGGTTCCCAAGTACGGACACCGTTTGTCGGAGAAGCTGAACCTGGGCCGGCGCGAGCTGGCGATTCTCTGCGAGCTGATGGTGCGAGGTCCCCAGACGCTGGGTGAACTGCGCACGCGCGCCGAGCGCATGCATCGCTTTGATGATGTATCGGAGGTGGAATCGGTGCTCGATCGCATGCCGGAGCTGGTGACCAGGCTGCCGCGGCGTGCGGGGGAGAAGGAAGCGCGTTACGCTCAGTTGCTCGCGGGAGCGCCCCAGATTGCCGCCTCAACGACGGACGCCATGGAACCCCCGGCGCCGGCGCGCGTGGATCGCCTGAGCGTGCTCGAGACCGAAGTGGCGCAATTGCGGCGTGAAGTGGAGGATCTGAAACAGCGGTTCGCCGGATTCCAAAAGCAGTTCGAATGAGCCCCGGTGGGGATCAGCCCCAGGCAAAAGTGAGGCGGACTTGCGCCCGCCTCACAAGATTCTTCACGCAGTTCGCTGATCGGGAACAGAAACCTCGCGCTGAACCGGCCGCCCGCCCAAGCGGCGGATCGGTACCACCTGTTGATTCAGGCAACTGGAAACGTTCTTCGATGGGCCGTGGAAATAGTCGTCGACCGGGAAAAGCGAATAGGGCTCCAATTCGCGAAACACGCGGCCCAGCTTCTGTTCAATGCGGTAGACGGCGTGGAAGAAATTCCCGCGGTCCATCTGCAGTCGGGCGCAGCACAATTTCCAATCCGCTCCGAGCAAAAAGTGATACTTGAAGATGCGATTCTCCGGCTCGGTCAGACTTCGTTTGCTGACCAGGCAAAAGTCGGCCGCGTATTCCTCATCCTTGCGGCCCCAGGAACCCCTGCGGTCCTTGCCGGGCAACGGATCCAGCGTTACCCGGCTGATGTACTTCTCTCGGTTGACACATTCGCGGAAGCGATCAAAACATGCCCGGAAAATTGCTCGAAGTACGCAATTGCACGGATGCGTCGCCCCATGGCGGCCGATTCGCAATCCTAAGCCCAGGCAGATGTTACACGCAGGCGCCGCGAGCGCCAGCGTTTCGGACCGTGTCCATTCCATTTCGTCCTCTTCCTTCCAAAAAACCCGGCATAGCAACCGAGTTAGATCGATCGACGTGATTTCTAGTCTCAGGGCCCTTGCGAGTCACGTCAACGCAAAAGGGCGCTGCTACTAAGGAAGAATTCCTTCCTCGACTAAGGAGAGAGTCCGATAAGGCCAAGGCTGTCATTTACTTGTGTAGGTTCACTTCTTGGCCGCACTTAATGGGTGTAATGTCTTCATCCTTCCGTTTTTTCTTATTCCTGCGGGGACCTATTTCAAACTGAAATACGAGGAGAGGCCAATTTGACCTTCCAGGACGCTCGCCTCAGGCTGCTGGCTTACGTCCGGAACCAGGTTCGCAACGGCGAGCTCACGGAGAGAAGATTCGCTCGTCTGATTGGCATATCGCAGCCGCATGCCCATAATGTGCTGAAAGAGGTTCGCACTCTCTCACCTGAAATCTTCGATCTGATATTAAAGTACCTTCATATGTCCCTGCTGGACCTGGCGTCGATCGAAGAGATAGAAGCGCAGATCGAGGGTCGCCGCGCGCGCGAGCGAGTGGCCGAAATCGCTTTTCTGGCAACTCCCATCGGGCCCGGCAGAGCTTGGCCGGAGGGCGTGAACTCGCGCTGGAGCTTCTCACCTCCGCTGCCTTCCCCCACGGCATCCGCGGATCTGATCATGGCGCACCTGGCCGAAGATCCCGCTATGAACGTCACGCTATTCTCCTGCGACATCGCGCTCCTGGATACCTCGGATCTAGGGCGGCTTGCGATCTCGCCCCGGGGCCTCTATGTTGTCGAACGCAGCGGGGAAGCGGTACTGCGCTACCTGCGTTGGGGGGCGCGTTGCTGCTACTTGGTCACCGATGCGAACTTGGACAACCCAACGGACTGGGAGCCGCTGGCGCTATCCGGCGCCGCACTGCGCGAAGCCGTAAGAGCCCGCGTCCTCTGGCTGGGCCGCGAGCAGGACCGGGATGAGCGGCCTCAGCGCGGCCGCTTCTTGGCCGATCCGATCTCTTCGTAGGCGTCCAGCACCTGCTGCGCGGTCCGCTCCCAACTGAAGCGCCGCGCCTGTTCGAAGCCGCGCTCCACCATCTGGCTGCGGCGCGGCCGATCGAGCAGCACCTCCCGCATGCCGCGCGCGATGTCGAAAACATTTTCCGGATTTACGATTTCGGCGGCATCTCCCACCACTTCCGGCAGGGAATTGACGTTGGAGCAAACCACCGGCGTTCCACAGGCCATGGCTTCCAACGGCGGCAGTCCGAAGCCTTCATAGAGCGAGGGAAAAACGAATGCCGAGGCCGCCTGGTAGAAAGCCCGCAGCGTGTCGATTGGCAAGAAGCCGAGAAACCGCACGGTGTCCTCCACGCGGCTGTGGATGACGGCGTGGCGCAAAGCGGGATAGCGCGAAATCTCGTCGCCAATGATCAGCAAGCGCAAATCCCGGTACACCGGATGCTCCTGGATTTCGCCGCGCAGCACGGCGAACGCCTCCACCAGCCGCGGGATGTTTTTCTGCGGGTTGGTCCGGCCGACGTACAACAGGAACGGGTAGTGGATGCGATAGCGATCCAGCACGCGCTGGATCTCGGGCGAATCGATTTCTTCGCCGCGCACGCGCGCGCTGGGAGCATGAAACGTGGGATCGGGCGCGTTGTACACCACGCGCATCCGGCTGGCCGGGATGCCCAGCACCGCCTCCACGTCGCGGCAGGTGGCCATGGATACCGCCATCACGCGATCGGCCCGCAGCAGGCCGCGCCGCAGGTAAAAGTGCCTCAGCCGGTTGCGAAACCCGAGCTGGCTTGCAAACAGCAGCGTGCTCATGTCGTGGATGGTCACCAGATAGGGTTTGGGCATCAGCAGCGGCACGGCATTCAGCGGAATATGGAACAGGTCGGCCTCCAGCTTGCGCAGGAACAATCCGTAGCGGATCTGGGCCAGGCCGGCCTGGGTGCCTTTTTTTGCCGCGGGAAATATCGCCGTTTCAAAATTTGGCGGGAGATCGGAGAACTCGGGCACGGCAGTCTCGGTGGTGATCAGTTTGTATCGATTGCGATCGTCCACCCGGGCCAGCGCGCGAACCAGGTTACGGATGTAGGTTCCGATGCCGAAGTCCGCGACGCGGCGAGTGTCGAGTGCGATCTGTAACGGCATCGGGGGCGAGCAGCCAGGTCAGACAGATATCAAGCGGTGGTGCGCGCCAGTTTCCAGGGATAAAGCGGGAAACGTTCGGCCAGCTCCGTCACGCGGCGCCGCACGGCCAGAAGATTTTCCGGGGAATGCACATCGCTCAACGTCTGGGCGATCAGCGCCGCCACCTGCCGCATTTCAGCCACGCCGAAACCGCGCGTGGTAACCGCGGGGCTGCCCAGCCGGACGCCGCTCGGATTCAGCGGCGGGTTCACATCGAATGGAATGGCGTTCTTGTTGACGGTGATGTAGGCTTCATCGAGCGCCGTCTCGGCGTCTTTTCCGCGAACTCCCTTAGCAAACACGTCCACCAGCATCAGGTGCGTGTCCGTTCCGCCGGAGACGATGCGAAAGCCCTGTTGCTGCAGGCTCTCGGCCAGCACCCGTGCGTTGTCGATCACCTGCTGGGAATAGGTCCGGAATTCCGGTGTCATGGCTTCCAGGAAACACACTGCCTTGGCCGCAATCACGTGCACCAGCGGGCCGCCCTGAATTCCGGGGAAGACGGCCTTATCGATGGCCGCGCCATATTGAGCCTTGGCAAGAATCATGCCGGAGCGGGGCCCGCGCAGAGTTTTGTGCGTGGTCGATGTGACGATGTCCGCATATTCGCACGGATTCGGATACAGGCCCGCGGCCACCAGACCGGAGAAGTGCGCCATATCGACTACCAGGAGGGCGCCCGCCGAATCGGCGATCTTGCGGAAACGCGCGAAATCGATGACTCGCGGGTAAGCGCTGCCGCCCGCGATGATCAGCTTGGGCTTATGTTCGTCAGCCAGGCGGGCCAGCTCCGTATAATCGATGCGCTCATCCTCGCGCGTCACGCCGTAGGCCACCACGTGATAGCTCTTGCCCGAAAAATTCAGCGGATGGCCATGCGTCAGATGGCCGCCGTGCGCCAGATTCATGCCGAGGATCACATCGCCCGGCTGTATGACCGCCGAGTAGGCGGCTTGGTTGGCTTGGGAGCCCGAGTGTGGCTGGACGTTGACATATTCAGCACCGAAGATTTTCTTGGCCCGCTCGCGGGCTAACGTTTCGACCGCGTCCGCGAATTCACATCCACCGTAGTAACGCTTGCCGGGATATCCCTCGGCATATTTGTTGGTGAACACGGAAGCAGTTGCTTGCAAGACAGCTTCGGAAGTGAAGTTTTCGCTTGCGATCAGTTCCAGGCGGCTATGCTGTCGCTCAACTTCATGTTGAATCGCGTCGTAGATTTCCGGGTCGACGGCGGAAAGCGGGCGCGACATGCGCTCGGTATCGTTCATAAGTTCTAGTGTAGTGTAACGCTCGCTCCGGTCGCGGTCGTTTCATTGCATACAGTCTCAATGGACTACACCCGCGCGGCATTGTAGGAATAAGCGCATTTTCCGGTAAAGGCGTGGCTGGTTGTGTCGATGGAAAAGCATTGGAGGTATAAGGACATTCTCGAAGCCGCAATTCTTGCCCCCGCCACTCTCGCGTTCCCTAGCCTGACGCCCAGAGTGCTCTGCATCGCGGAACAGCCTGGAGAGATGGTGAGTGGAATGCTCTTCGCGACCACTGTCATGGCGAACAGCGCGGGCGAGGGGCTGGAATACCTGCGACGTCAGGATTTTGACGTTGTGCTGGCCAGCCTTCCGCTGGCGGATTGCGCGTCGCCAGCCGGTCTGCTCGAAGAGTTGCAGCGGGCGCAGCCGGGCACGCCGGTGGTTCTGCACACTCCGGGATCCTCTGCCACCGAGGTAGTACGGCTGCTCCGTTTGGGCGCATTCCATGTGTATACACAAGGCGACGCCACTAGCTTGCTTTTTCTGGCTGCGAACTCCAAATGGGCCCAGGAGGCGAGTCCTGTGTCTAGTGAGAGCGAATCCGGGGCGTGGCGCGGCTTCCTGATTGGCGACAGCCGTCCAATGCAGCAGATCGCGCAACAGATCCGGCTGGTGGCACCGCGCCGCTCCACCGTCTTGATTACGGGGGAGACAGGAACCGGTAAGGAGCTGGTAGCGCGCTCGGTGCATGCGGCGAGCGGCCGCAACCGGTCGTCGCTGGTGGCGGTCAACTGCAGCGCGCTTCCGGAAGCTTTGCTCGAAGCCGAACTGTTCGGCCACGTGAAAGGCGCCTTCACCGGCGCGGTGGGACATCGGATCGGCCGCTTTGAAGAGGCCAATCACGGGACCATCTTCCTGGATGAAATCGGCGACATGCCCTTCTCCGTGCAAGCCAAGCTGCTGAGAGTGATCCAGGAACGCGAGTTCCAACGGCTGGGGAGTTCGGAGACTATCCGGGCGGACGTGCGCGTGATCGCCGCCACGCATACGGATCTGGCGGACCTGATTAAACAAGGCAAATTTCGCGAGGACTTATATTATCGGCTGAACGTAGTGCCGATTGCCTTGCCGCCGCTTCGGGAGCGCCCTTCCGATGTTCCCCCACTAATCCAGCATTTCATCGAGAAGATCTGCCGGGAGGAGGATCTTGCCATGAAGCAAGTCTCCCACGAGACGCTCGGCCGCCTGGCCGGGCATGACTGGCCCGGCAACGTCCGTCAACTGGAGAACGCGGTGGAGAAGGCCATTGTCCTCAGTGGTGAGCGCATGGTTCTTCTGCCGGGCGATTTCCCGCTGCCGCCGCGCCGGCATCCGGTGGTTTACACCGGCGCGCAGCCCATGATCGCGGTGCCCGATCAAGGCCTCGATTTCGAACGCACGGTGGGGAGCATCGAACTGAATATCCTGGAACAGGCGCTTCGCAAGACTAGGGGTAACAAGAAACTCGCCGCCCAGATGCTTGGGCTGAAGCGAACCACGCTGACCGCGAAGCTCAAGAGCCTGGCTGCGGCTGGCGCTGCGGGCTAGCTCCCACCTGCGTCGCGTGGACGATGAATCGCTTGGGCGCGGAACCTACATAATAGAACGGGTAGCAGGTCACCAGCGTCAGAGTTTCACCGCCGGAGGCTTCCAGCACGCTGACGTCGCGCGGCGTGACGATCTTAGTGGATTTCACCATGTAGCGGTAGGTTCCCGCCGTGGTCTCCAGTTCGATTACATCGTCCGGGCGAATCTTCCGCAGGACGCGAAAGAACGTATCCCGATGTCCGGCTAGTCCAACGTTGCCTATGTTGCCGGGCAGAGCCGTCCCGGGGATGTGCCCCACAGCACGGCTCAAGGTGCCTTCGTCCGCGCCTTCGCGTACCATCACGGCCAGATTCAACCGGGGGATTTCCAGCCGGCCGATGAGCGATTCTTTGGCTGGCGGTCCCACAGTTGGTGTTTGATTGGTGGCGGAGCCTGGCGGCGCAACCTGAGGGGCTTCCGCCGTTTCGGGTTTTTCGCGTTCGCGGCCCAGCAACCAACGCGCTTCGTCGCTGATGAATCCCCCGACACCGGGCGTGAGCCCCCGCAAAGTCTGATCGAAAGCCCAATCTTCGTAAGCCTGATACAGCACACTGCTGGTATTCACCCACACGTAGCAATCGAGGGCCAGCAGTCCGACAATCAGGAACACCCATTCCAGGGCTCGCAACTTGGATTTCGGGCGCTTGAGCTTATCATCCTTCCATGTCAAGTGCGCCTTCATTGGGATTCCGCTCCGCCCTCCGGAAACACATACTTCGTGCGAGTTCGCACCACCAGTTTCTGGTGATTCGCCGCTGCAGCCACCACCTTGATATGCCGGACCATCTTGCCTTCTACCGACGGCACGTACCCGATGGTGTAGCGCGATCGAATATCTTTGGCGATCTGGCGGCAGATGGGGACCATATCCTCCAAGTTCATCGGATGGTAGAACACGCCGCCGCTCACATGCGCCAGGTCTTTCAGTACGCCTTCGTTTCTTTCAGGATCGTCTTCGTCGTAAATGCCGACCGTATAGATAGTGGCGAGCGATGTGAGCACGTCGTGCATTACTTCCTGTTCGGTATGGGTGCTATGATTATCGCCACCATCGCTGATCACCACCAGTGCCTTCTTGGCTTGCCTTCCGAACTCAAGCTGATGGAGCGACATTTCAATTGCGTCGTACAGCGCGGTCCGGCCCTCGGGAGTGCCCTGCCACAGCGCTGCCCGCAGCTCTTTCGGGTTGTCTGAAAACAGCACATTGTCCGGCAAGCCGCGCCGCGGTTTCTCGTTGAAATTGACGACGAAAATTTCATCCATCGGATTGCTGGCCTGAATGAAGACCCACGCGGCAGTGATCACCTGCGGACGCTTGGGCCGCATGCTGCCGCTCTCGTCCACCACCAGCCCGACGGTCACCGGGTTGTCGGTGTTGGCGAACTGGCTGACTGCTTCGGGCTTGCCGTTTTCAAAAACCTTGAAATTGTCTTTGGTCAGTCCGGAAACAAAGCCTCCGGAGCTATCCTTCACGCTGACGTCCAAAAGAACGAGCCGCGAAGTGGTCTGGATGGTGAAGTTCTCCTGGTCAGTGGCCTTGGCGGCGGTGCGGGTGGCTCTTGTTTGGCCCCGTCCTCCGACGCTAACCGCTGTCCACAGCAGAACACCCACTCCCAGACACACTACGCGGCTGCGGATCATAAAGCTCCCCCGGGTCTTATGTTACGACAGTCGTGTTACGACAACCGGAAAACACGAACCAACCCGAAGAGACCAAGCGAAAGCAGGCCGGCCAGACCAATCAACGGATAAGGGCTGGCGGTCTTGGGCAGTTCCTGAGGAGCAGGAGCGGGCGCCGGCTCGGGAGCAGGAGCAGCTTCCTGCGGAGCCGGAGGCGGCGTATTCTGAGCTTCTTCTTGAGGAGCAGGCTGGGTTTGAGTTACGACGGCTTGGGGCAACTCGGCCGGTTTGGTGGCTTCCGTGGTTGGCACCGGCTCATGCGATACAGCCGCGATTTGCACGGCGGCCGACTTCGGATAGGCAAACTCCTGGCCGAAGTTATCGCCCGGGTAGAACCACGCTCTCAAAGCCTTCGGTTGTCCGGGAGGTGTTTCCCAAAACGTGAACACGGTTTTGCCGGTGGGCCTGAGACGATAATTTGGAATGGCGAGAATGGTCGTATAGAGGTGATTCTCGTCTTTGTTAAAGATCTGGACGATGTGACGGTCCGATGGGGAATCCAGAAGCTTAATCACGTACGTGCCGGCAGGCAGCACCTGATTGGGGACCTGGATCGGTTGGTTCACAGTCAAAATTGTCTTTTTGTTCCATTCGTCCGCGCGGGCGCTCGGTGCGAGCGCAACTCCGAGCAATCCGACGGATGCCATTGCAACAACTAAACGGATCATAGTGTACTCCTTCTTTGTTAATTGCCGCTTCGCGATCGCATCACGCAACCGCACGGTAAAATTTGGTCCGGCTCAACACCGTAACCCGCGGTTAAACATCGCAGCTTTGCTGCCAAAAAAGAAATAGCTTTCGATTCAGTGTGTTCGAACGAATCCTGTCGGATGATACGGAAACTTTTACCGTTTTAGCGTTGAATTGTGGACTCGGGCTGTCCACCCGGCGACTCCATTACGCTCAGGTTTTCGCAGTAGTTGACCGCCTGTGGGATTTCACGCATCTGCTGGCTCCCAGCGCGCACATAGATGGTTACCTCTGCAGCGGATCTTCCACCCAGGGCGGCGTTGCGTCCATCAGGCGGCCCAGCTCAGGCTCGAGCAAAGTCATCTTTTGCTTCATTTCCCAGGCGATTTTGCGATAACTGAAGTGGCCCTTCACTCCGGACCGCAGCCGCGCGATGTACTCGGCTTCCGCAAAATCCATCTTGAAGAGAAAACGCGAGCGCGCGGCGAATGGAAGGAGATAATGCGCGCCGGGAGCAGGCAGACTCGCGGCCGTGTTACGCGCACGTGATAACAACTGCGCGTAAGTTTCGCTCAAGCCGGCTTCCATAACCACAGCGGGCGTTTCGAAGCCGAGGTTCGCGGAGTAATCTTTTCTGAATTGTTGGCACCGCCGGTGCCGGTGCAGGTCCCGATATGCGCCGATGTCCATGACGATATCGAAAACATAGGGCTCGCTCCGAAAATTTCGAAGTAATTCATCGCGTTTGGTTCTGGACCGCAGCGCGACGTCGATTACCTCGTTCCTCCGAGCAGCGCTCCAGGAAGACGCCATCTCGTAGAGCATGCGATAGGGCCACGGCGTCACCGGGTAGAGCGAAGTGGCGACGATATCGGTCAGCGTGTCGATTGGTTTGATCAGATCGACATGATCCGTGTACGCCGCACTGTATGCGGCTGTCAGGTTCTGCGCCGCCCACGCGCGCAGATCTTCGCGGCTGCGCTGGGAGTGCTCGTCGGCATCCAGATGCCGCGCGAGAGTTGGCGCCACGGCTTCGCTCGATCCTGTCTCATCCCATCGCAGGCAAGGTTCGGCGGCGCACGCTTCGGCAATTTCGTCCGCCAAGTCCCGCAATTCCTGATACTCGGATGCCTTGAGGCGCCGCACTTGCCGCTCCAGCGTACGAATGCTGGTCACTTGCCCCACGCCCGTTGGGATTCCGAAGCACAACAAGTAGCGCGCCACGTCGAAGGCTCGTGCCTTGACATTGCGTTGATAGGCTTGCGGGCTCATTGCCTCCGGACGCGGCAATTTTCCCGCGAGATAATCGAATACTTTGGAGTGAACTTCGTTGTAGCCGGCCAGCAGCTCGTCCGCTGCTTGCCGATAAACAGCCGCTTGCGTGGCATCAAACTCCGGCGGAGTGACAAAGCCGGATTTCGAGAAATCCTGATAGCGCGATGAGCGCGCCTGGCCGTCCCAGAGCTGCTCGTCTTCGATCTCGGTGGCGGCCAGTTCGGAGATGCCTTCGAAGCACAGCACCACGTGGCCGAGGTCGGCAATGGACGCGTGCCCATATTGAAAGTAGAAGCTTTCGAGAAACTTGGTGGAATCGTGCGTGCGCACCCACTCGATGGAATCGCGAATCGAATCGGGCGACCGGCTGTAGCGCGCCAGCGCGAACGCGCATTTCTCCGGCGGCATCGGCGACAGCGTGAGAACGCGCCGGGGCGTATCCATCAACCTTTGAACTCGCCGGCCAGACGGCTAGCGAGCGGACGAGTCTGTCCCGCGTATTTGTTGCCGGCCTTCTTGCGATAGGGCACCGACGATGGCGTGGAGAGTTGCTCGAAGGTGAAAGAGCAAATGCGCATGCCCGGATACAGCGCCACCGGCATCCGGCCCAGATTGCTGAGCTCAAGCGTCGCTTTGCCTGCCCAGCCCGGATCGAACAACCCCGCCGTGCCGTGCACGATAATGCCGATGCGTCCCAGGCTGGACCGGCCTTCCAACCTGCCCAGCACGTCGTCATCCAGTTCCAGCGTCTCTTCGGTGATGGCCAGCACAAACTCGCGCGGCTGCAGGATAAACGATTCGCCGGAGGGCACAATCACGCTCTGCATCAGCCCTTCGATGCCCTTGTTCTCGCGCAGATCGATGTAGGCATTGCGGCTGTGCTCAAACACGTTGAACTCGTTGCCCAGCTTAAAATCCACCGAGCAACTTCCGAACTGCTCCGCCGGCAGCTCTGGCGAAATCTTGATCTTCCCCTGCGCGATGTAGCGGCGGATGTCCACGTCGGACAAAACCATAGAGATTCAAAATAACACACGGCGTCTTTGGTCTCGGGCATTGACTCGGACATTTAGAGGTTAAGATCGAAAGTTGCGGGCATCCGTTCGACATCGCTTTCCGCTTTGGACCTTCCCCGTTGCCGCTTTCCTGCTCGTTGCTCTCTGGCAGTGGGCTACCGTAGCGGCCAATTACGGAGGCAATTGGACCGCGCTCTTCTGTACCGGGGCCCTCAAACGCCATCCGCCCCTGGTTGCCGCGGAGCACATCTATTTGTTTGCGAACTCCACCGGCTACGACGGGCAATTCTACCAGTACATCGCGCATGATCCCTTGTTGCGCTCCGATTTGAAGCACTATGTCGACGATCCGCGCATGCGCTATCACCGCATCCTGGTCCCGCTGCTGGCCTACGGGCTCGCCTGGGGACAGCCAGCCCTGATCGATCCGGCCTACGAACTGGTGTGCCTGCTGAGCATCGGCCTAGGCGTGTACTGGTGTTGCGGGTTCGCGCTGAATGCGGGACTTTCCCCGGCATGGGGGCTGCTGTTTCTAGCCATGCCCGCGATTCCGATCACCATCGACCGGCTGGTGGTGGACGGCGCGCTGGCGGCACTCACCGCGGCGTTCTTATATTACGACCGCTTGCCTCCCAGCCGGTCCAAAAACTGGAAGATGTTTGCGGTTTTGGCCTGCGCGGCCCTGGCGCGCGAAACAGGCTTCCTGTTGGTGCTGGCGTACTGCGCCTATCTGACATGGCGGCGCGAGTTCAGAATGGCCTGTCAGTTCGTGTTCAGCGCGGCGCCGGCCATTGCCTGGTATGTCTATGTTCAGGCGAATACCAGTGGGGCAACATATCGTCCTTCCTTCATTCCTTTCAAGCAGATTGCGCGTGCCTTGGCGCATCCATCGAAATATCCGGCCTCGGTACCTTTCCTCCCCGCGGTGGCCGGCGCGGATTACCTGGCGTTCGCGGGTGTGTTGCTGGCTTTCGGATTCGCGCTCCTCTGGTTCGTGCGTGTTCCTTATGATCCAGCGCGCATCACCGCGGCGCTGTTTGCGATCATGGCGCTCTTCTTTCAGATCACCGGACAATGGGAGAACGTTTACACGTATGGCAGGATCTATACACCGGTATTGCTGTGCCTGGCCGCGATTGGGGCTGAGCAGCGCAATCCGTGGCTCCTGCTGCCGGTTGCCATGCTGCTGCCAAGGATCGCGATCCAATTCGCGCCGCAGGTTTTGGGAATCATCCATTGGCTCAATTAACCACACCCTGGGCGTTGCTTTGATCGCACACGTCCCGCGCGCTAAGAAATAACGCCCTTCCTCACTGCGTATAAAATCAACTCAGCGAAGCTATGCAGGTTCAGCTTCTCCTGCAGGTTTCGGCGATGAGTTTCAATCGTATATGGACTGAGATTGAGGCGCTGTGCGATCTCTTTGTTGGATTTCAGTTCGGCCAAAAGCTGCAGGATCTCGCGCTCGCGCGGGGTGAGCAAGTCGTAGCTGTCTTCGGCGCCGCGAGTCCGGATTTCGCGGACGTAGTCTTCCATCAACATCCGGCTGACTTCCGCGCTGAAGAACGTTTTTCCCCCATGTACGGATTTGATGGCGTCAATCAGATCGCCCTCGGCGGAATCCTTGAGCAGATAGCCTTTCGCTCCGGCTTTGAGCGCCCGCAGCACGTAACTTTCGTCCGAGTGCATGCTCAGAATCACGATCGCGGTATTCGGCAAGGATGCGTTGATGCGCTGCGCGGCTTCAATCCCGCTCAAATTGGGCATCGCGATATCGAGCACTGCGACGTCCGGCTGCGCCGCTTCGGCTTGTTCCACGGCTTCCCGGCCGTCCGATGCTTCGGCCACCACGCTGAATTCGGGACGGCTCTCCAGCAGCAGCCGGAGACCACGCCGCATCACGGTGTGATCGTCAGCTAACAGGATGCGAATCTGTTTCACGAATCCATGCGCTCCGGTTTCCCACGGTAAAAGGCAATTCCACAGACAGTGTGGTGCCGCTTCCAGGCCGGGAATGAATCTGGCATGTTCCTCCCAGCCGGGTAACGCGCTCCTGCATCCCAAGCAGCCCCAAGCCCTTGGTATGCAGCACGTCGAATCCACGCCCGTCATCCTGTATGTTCAGGAGCAAGCGATCCGGCGCTTGTTCCACGCGGATGCGTACGGAACTTGCGTGAGAATGCCGCGCGCAATTGTGCAGCGCTTCTTGCACTACACGGTAGATGCAGGTTTTGTACTCGTCGGGAAGCTCGTCGGAATCGAGCTCGGCTGCGACGGTAACGTCCATCGAAGTGCTCTTCGACGATTCCCGCGCCTGCCACTTCAATGCTGGAATCAAACCCAGGTCATCCAACATGGACGGCCGCAGTAAGAGCGCCATATTGCGAACCACGCCCACCGTATTTTCCACCAGGCCTTTGATCGTTTCCACATGCCGGCGGGATTGTTCTTCACTGCGGACAGTAAGGCCGGTGGAAAGATTACGCAGCTCGATCAACACCGCCGACAGCGATTGCCCCACTTCATCGTGCAACTCGCGCGAGAGGGACCGGCGTTCTTCCTCCTGCGCCTGAACCAGGCGCGCCGACAGTTCCTTAAGCTGCGTTCGCGCCTCGGCCACCTCTCCATACTGCAAGCGGGCCTGAGCTTCCAAGCCTAGAATCCTGCCCATGGTGAAGAGCGCCAAACCTAACCCCAGCGCCAGCGCCGCCATCAACGTCAGCAGCAGACGCGTTTGGAAGTCCACTAATAGGGAAACTACTTGCCGGTTCCCGGCATCCAGCTGCTGCTCGTTCAGGTCGGCGATTCGTCCGGCGAGCTCGAGCATGTTTTGCCTCCGCGGGAACACCTCGTCGCGCAGAAAGGAATATCCGGAGCGGCGCCGCTCGGCCGCGTCCCAGCGGAAAATGGGAGCCAAAATTCCCCAATAATCCTCCAATTCCGTTCGCAGCGCAGTGTAGTGTTGGGAGCCTGCCGGACCCACCTGGCGTCCGTAGGAATCCAGCGCCGCCTCCATGTGCTTCCGCACCTGTTCCAGGTTGGCGCGGTAGACGTCGGCCCGCTGTGCTTCGGGCTCGAGCAGGTAGTCCCGGACGTAAGTGCCCGACACATAAACG
This sequence comes from Bryobacterales bacterium, assembly GCA_963776805.1. Classification (GTDB taxonomy): domain Bacteria; phylum Acidobacteriota; class Terriglobia; order Bryobacterales; family Bryobacteraceae; genus Palsa-89. Next base: position 267,329 of record CAVZOD010000020.1, on the reverse strand, counting down.
TCGGAGCGGATATCGTTGAGTACGTGATTTTCAGCTAAATAGCGCTGCCGGATTTGCTGGTCGCTGCTGCGAAAATGCCCCAGCACGCGCAGGGCGTCGATTCCGGCCAGAGCCATGATCGACAACAGCCCGCCAAAACCAACCGCGAGTGCGATGCGCGAGCGAAAAAACACACTGATTTGAACGAACTTGTTCCGAATCCATACTATCAGAAGGAAGCCCGCCGATTTTGTACAAGTTGGTTTGTGTACAATCGGTGCCGGAGGAAAACTGCTTATGCAAGCCGCCCAAATCGGACTCGATCAGCTCAAACAGAGAATGCGCGGCGCTTGGATGGCGGGAGATTTCGGACAGATCGCGCGATATTCAGCCAAGAGCGCGGAGGAATTTGTCGATCGGGTACCGATGGAGCCAGGAGCGCGCGTTCTGGATGTGGCCTGCGGTACGGGCAATCTGGCGATCCCGGCCGCGCGGAAAGGCGCGCAAGTGTGGGGGCTCGACATCGCTCCGAATCTTTTGGAGCAGGCGCGCGAAAGGGCTGCCGCGGAAAATTTGCAGGCCACCTTTGAGGAAGGCGACGCAGAACAGTTGCCCTATCCCGATTCGCACTTCGATGTGGTGATGAGCATGTTCGGAGCAATGTTCGCGCCCCGTCCCGAGCTGGTGGCGTCGGAGTTGTCGCGCGTCTGCCGGCCGGGAGGGACGATCGCGATGGCCAATTGGAATCCGGAGAGTTTTGTGGCTAAACAATTCGCCGCAGGAAACCGCTACTTTCCTCCGCCCGAAGGAATCCCGGGGCCGATCCTGTGGGGCGACGAGCAGGTGGCGAGGCAGCGGCTGCGCCCGTATGCGTCTGAGATTCGAACCGAGCGTCGCATGGTGGAATTCGATTATCCCTTTGGTCCGCGCGAAGTGGTGCAGTTTTTCAGCCGGTATTTCGGACCCACTCAGGTCGCGTTTTCGAGGTTGCCCGCCGATGCGCAAGCCGCTTATGCCGCCGACCTGGAGAGTCTGTGGCGCGAGTTCAACGAAGGGACCGAGGGACGTACGGCTGTTCGCGCCGAATATTTGGCGGTAATCGCCACGAGAGCGCGCATTTAAGTGTTTCTGTTGGCGGGTTGGGCGATTGGAACACTGCCGTTGCGCCATGTCGGCCATTGACGCCTGTTGTCAAATATGACAACATGATGGTGTTGGATCGGGATAGACAAGGCGCTGGCCGAGACCCGGAAAACGCGCCCTGTCTCGTGGATCAAGGGGGCGCTGAAGGACTTCGAGACCTTTCCGAAGGACGCGCAAGGCACTCTGTTGGCGGCGCTGACCATCGCGGCGGACGGGGGGTAAGGCGGATATCGCGAAACCGCTGCATGGTCTCGGCTCTGGCGTGCTTGAGATCGCTCTCGCGTTTCCGGGGCGACGCTTTTCGCATGGTCTACGCTGTCCAGTTCGCAGAAGAAATCGAAGCAGGGAATCAAGACCCCGAAACGCGAGATCGACCTGGTGAAAGACCGGCTGAAGGCATTGAAGGAGGCGCTCCAATGAAGGGCGAAAAACTGAAATTGGTTCGGGGGAGCGAAAACGCATTCCGCGATCTTGGGCGCGAGAACGCTGACGTGGAACAGCTGAAAGCGCTCCTTGCGGCTGAGATCATCAAGGCGCTCGACCGTGACGAGATGACTGTCCGGGCCGCCCAGGCACGAACCGGCTTCGCGGCGGCCGACTTCTCGCGGATTCGCAATGCCGACCTCGCCCGGTTCACGGCTGATCGATTGATGTCGATTCTAAACCGGCTCGGCTCGCGTGTGGAAGTGAAGGTCCGGGTACGGCAGCTCGAACCAATTTCTGGCGAGGCTACGGATCTTAGATGAAGATCTTGCTACGTCGCCATTCGCCAAAAACATTTTGCGGGTTAAGGCTGGCGTATCTGACCCGGGAGTCGTCCATTTAAAACCTAGCGATCCGTTCGGGTACGGTCCTCTAATCGCTCCACGCGCTGGAAGTTGCACAAACAGTTTTTGGTGGACGGCGGGGGGATCGAACCCCCGACCTCTGCATTGCGAACGCAGCGCTCTCCCAGCTGAGCTAGCCGCCCACTTCCGGTGTGCAAACTCATTTTACTCTAACTGCGCCGCCTCCCGCCCCTGCTAAAATAGAATTCCCCCCCGCGAAAATGCTCAAACGCATCACCGTGCACGGCGCCCGCCAGCACAATCTCAAAAATATCGACGTGGAGATCCCTCGCAACACCTTCACGGTGATCACCGGGCTCAGCGGATCCGGCAAATCCTCGCTGGCATTCGACACCATCTACGCCGAGGGCCAGCGCCGCTATGTAGAAACGCTTTCGCCTTACGCGCGCCAGTTCCTGGATCAAATGGAGCGCCCCGAAGTAGATTCCATCGATGGCCTCAGCCCGGCCATTTCCATTGAACAGAAGACCACCAACCGCAGCCCGCGTTCCACGGTTGGCACCATCACCGAAATCTACGACTACTTGCGCGTGCTCTACTCCTCCATCGGTGTTCCGCATTGCCCCACTTGCGGTATCGAAATCTCGCGCCAGAGTACCGAACAGATCCTGCAGCAGATCCTGGCTTTGCCGGAAGGCGAGCGCATCATGATTTTGGCGCCCATCGTGCGCGGGCGCAAAGGCGAATACAAAAAGGATCTCGAAAAGCTTTTCCGCCAGGGCTTTGTCCGCGCGCGCGTGGATGGCGTGTTGCGCTCGCTCGACGAAGAAATTCCGCTCGATAAGCGCAAGAACCACACCATTGAGATCGTGGTGGATCGTCTTCCGCTGAAGGCCGGTTCGGAAAAACGGCTGGAAGCTTCCATTGAAACCGCGGCGAAGCTGGCCAACGGACTGGTCACGGTCTCGGTGGTCAACGGGGAAGAGAAGCTGTATTCGCAGAAACTCGCGTGCCCCAATTGCGGCACCAGTATTCCGCAGCTCGAGCCGCGATCGTTTTCCTTCAACAGTCCCTTCGGCGCGTGCGAAACCTGTCACGGACTGGGCAGCACCTGGAGCTTCGATCCGGCCAAGGTGATCGTCGATTCTTCCAAGCCCTTGCTCGATGGCGGGCTCGGCCCCGGCGCGAGTTCGTCCTATATGCAGCAGCAGCTCCTGGACGGCGCCGCGCAGCTGCGCATCAAGATCAACAAGCCTTTCGAAGAGCTGCCGAAGAAGACTCAGGCCCTGCTGCTCGAGGGCGGCAACGGATTCGACGGCATCATCAAAATCCTCACCGACACGTACGAAGAGGCCGGTCCCGGCTATCGCGAATGGCTGATGGACTACATGTCGCCGTCGCTTTGTCCCGATTGCCACGGCCGCCGATTGCGCCCGGGCAGTCTCGCGGTGCGCGTCAAAGGACTGGGGCTAGCCGAGCTGACTGAGATGTCCATCGATCGGGCGCTTGAGACTGTGCGGGCATGGAAGCTGAACGAGCGCGAGCAGCAGATTGCCGCGCGCGTGGTGGAAGAGATTCGCAATCGGCTGGAGTTTCTCACCGCCGTCGGACTGAATTATCTGAGCCTGGCGCGGTCTGCCGCGACGCTTTCGGGCGGCGAAGCCCAGCGCATCCGCCTGGCCACGCAAATCGGTTCGAAATTGCGCGGCGTGCTATATGTTCTGGACGAACCTTCCATCGGCCTGCATCCGCGTGACAACGATCGTCTGCTCGATACGCTTACGCGGCTCCGCGACCTGGGCAACACCGTGCTCGTGGTAGAACACGATGCCGAAACGATCGAACGCGCCGACTACGTCATCGATCTTGGTCCGGGTGCAGGCCGTCTGGGAGGCCATTTGGTCGCAGCGGGCACGCCCCGCGACATCGAGAGAAATCCAGCGTCGCTCACCGGCCAATATCTCTCCGGAGCCGTCCGCATCGATCCTCCCGCCGGCCGCCGTCATGGCAACGGGAAGCAGCTCATCGTGCGGGGCGCGCGCGAGCACAACCTGAAAGACGTCACCGTGGAATTTCCGCTCGGCTGTTTCATCGTGATCACGGGAGTTTCCGGCAGCGGCAAATCGACGCTGATCAACGACATTCTTTACCGCTCGCTGGCGAAAGAAATTTATGGATCGCACGACGCGCCGGGTGCGCACGATTCCATCGAAGGCCTCGAACACATCGATAAAGTGGTGGAGATCGATCAATCGCCGATCGGCCGCACGCCGCGTTCCAATCCCGCTACGTACACCGGGGTTTTCACGCCCATCCGTGAGCTGTATGCGATGCTGCCGGAATCGCGCGAGCGCGGCTATAAGGCCGGCCGATTCAGCTTCAACGTGAAGGGTGGCCGCTGCGAAGCCTGCCAGGGCGACGGGCTGAAACGCATTGAGATGAATTTTCTGCCGGACGTTTACGTCACCTGCGACGTGTGCCACGGCCGCCGCTACAACAGCGAAACGCTGCAGGTGAAGTATAAGGGGATGTCGATTGCCGATCTGTTAGCATCCACAGTCGAAGACGCCGTCCCGATCCTCGAGAATATTCCGCAAATCAACCAGAAGCTGCGGACGCTGCACGATGTCGGCCTTGGATACATCCATCTGGGCCAGTCTTCCACCACGCTCTCCGGCGGCGAAGCGCAGCGCATCAAGCTGGCGCGCGAATTGAGCAAGCGGCAAACCGGCCGCACGCTCTACATCCTGGATGAACCCACCACCGGCCTGCACTTTGAAGATGTCAGGCGATTGCTCGACGTGCTCCAGCGGCTGGTGGATCTGGGCAATACTGTCATTGTGATTGAACATCAGCTGGATGTGATCAAATCGGCCGACTGGATCATCGACATGGGCCCAGAAGGCGGCGAAAAGGGCGGCGGCGTGGTGGCCTCAGGAACGCCCGAGCAGATTCTGCGATTCAAGAAAAGCCACACGGCTCGCGCACTGGAAAAAGCGCTGCACTCCGGCAGGGTCGCGTGAGGTATTTCGCATGAGCAGATACGCTCACGGCCCTTTGAGCTTTGAGGGTTTGAAGACCGTCCCTATCCAGGCGCGCGGCGGTAAAGTGCGCGTCGAACATTTTGGAAAGCCGTATACGGGCGGAGGCATTGCCGCGTGGCTCGATTCGCTTCCGCACATTCTGGCAGCCGATTCGCTGCGGTCCGTCGTGGACGCCTTAGCTCACGCGCGCGCCCGCAAAAAAATGATCCTCTGGGGACTCGGCGGCCACGTGATCAAGTGCGGCCTGGCGCCGATTCTGATCGATCTCATGCGGCGCGGCTACGCGACAGCCTTCGCATTAAACGGTGCTGCCGCGATTCACGATTTTGAAATTGCGATTGCCGGACACACCAGCGAAGACGTGGAAGCTGTGCTCCCGGATGGCAGCTTTGGCGCCGCTGAAGAAACCGGGCGCGAGTTCAACGCGGCTCTGAAACATGAACAGGGTTTCGGAGAATCGCTCGGCCGGCATCTGGAAACCATCGCCGACCCCCGCTTTGCCGCCTCCAGCCTGTTGTGCGAAACCTATCGCAATTCAACGCCAGTGACTGTTCACGTCGCCATCGGGACCGACACTCCGCACACCCATCCCACCGCCAACGGCGGCGCCTTGGGCCGCGCTACGCATCACGATTTTCGCTTGCTCTGTTCCCTGGTGAAAGACATCGACGACGGCGGCGTCTATCTCAACGTGGGATCCGCCGTGGTTTTGCCCGAAGTTTTCCTGAAAGCCGTCTCCGTAGTTCGCAACCTGGGCCATCCGCTGGCCAACTTCACCACCGTGAACTTCGATTTTCTGCAGCATTACCGGCCTAAGGTGAACGTGGTGGAACGTCCGCACGCGCGCGCTGGCGGGCACGGTTATTCCATCACCGGCCATCATGAAATCATGATCCCGCTGCTAGCCGCGGCACTGATCGACTCGAAGGCATGAACCCCATCGACCCATCCAGCGAGCCGGTGGATTTGACGCCAATCCCCAACCCCCAACTCCCAATCGCCAGCCCCGACCCTTTCTTCGACTACACCGATCTCTTCTTTTTCGTCGGCTTGTGCGTTCCAGGCATCTTTATCGCCCTCCTGCTCGTTCGCCTGGTTCGAATCTTCGCGCCCATGCCGATGGCCATCCAGTTGTTGCTGGTGCAGAGCGTCTGGTATTTTCTGGTGTTCGGTTCCCTGGCCGCGCTTTTCCGAATGCGCTATGGCCGGCCTTTGTGGCAATCCCTAGGATGGCGGCCGGTAACTTTCAGCGGCGCGGCGGGCGCAGTGCTGGCCGGGCCATTGCTCGCGGTGTCGGTCGGCCTGTTGGGCTCAGCTCTACGCACGCCCGAAATCAATCTTCCGTTCGAAGAAATGCTCGGTTCTACCGCCACAAAAGTCTTGCTCGGTATCCTGGTCGTGATTCTCGGGCCCGTGGCGGAGGAACTCGCCTTCCGCGGATTCCTGATGCCGCTGCTGATTCGCAGCCTCGGACCTGCCGCGGGCATTGTGCTCACGGGCGTTATCTTTGGCAGCATCCATGGCTATGAATATCAATGGGCCTGGCAGTATATGGCGCTCATCTCGCTGGTCGGCTGCGTTCTTGGCTGGGCCAAATACAAAACTGGATCCACGGTTACTTCCGCCTTCATGCACGCCACTTTCAATCTCACGCAATTCGCGGCATTCCTGATGCAGCAGCGCAGTATATGATCGAAACCATACAGTGGACCGATTCCGGCGTTGTGATGATCGATCAGACGCGCCTGCCTCGCGAAGAAGTCTACGTCACGTGTACCGACCACCTGCAGGTTGCCGATGCGATTCGATCCATGGTCATTCGGGGCGCGCCGGCCATCGGCGTCGCGGCTGCCATGGGAATCGCGCTGGGCATGCAGCAGGCACAGTCCGCCGATCAGTTTGACGACATCTGCGAAACCATTCGCCGCACGCGTCCTACCGCGGTTAATCTGTTCTGGGCCATCGAACGCATGCGGCGCGTTTTCGCCGAACTCGCCGGGTGCGGTCTTCGCGAGATCCGCGAGAAGTTGGTGGCCGAAGCCATCCAGATCCGTATCGAAGACATCGCCATCAACGAGTGCATCGGCAAGAACGGCGCCGCGCTAATCCCGGATGGCAAGACTGTTCTGACGCACTGCAATGCGGGCGCGCTCGCAACGGCGGGTTATGGCACCGCGCTGGGAGTGATCCGCGCGGCCGTCGAGTCCGGCAAAAAGATCGACGTTTTCGCCGATGAAACGCGCCCATTCCTGCAGGGCGCGCGCCTCACCATTTGGGAACTCCAGCATGATCACATCCCGGCCACATTGATCACCGATAACATGGCCGGCCACTTCCTGCACTCCGGCCGCATTGGCTGCGTGGTGGTAGGAGCCGACCGCATTGCCGCCAACGGCGATGTCGCCAATAAGATAGGTACTTATTCTGTCGCCGTGCTCGCCAAGGAGAACAACGTTCCGTTCTACGTGGCCGCGCCTATTTCCACTCTCGACCTAAGCCTGGCCTCAGGTGCCGAGATCCCGATTGAGCAGCGCGCCGCGGCGGAAGTAACGCACGTGCATGGTGTGGCCGTTGCGCCCGAAGGCACCGCGGTTGCGAATCCCGCATTCGACGTGACGCCCAATCGATACGTCACCGCCATCATCACCGAGCGGGGCGTGGCTCGCGCGCCTTATTCGGACTCGCTCCGGAACCTCGCAGGTTAGGCTCTGGTAGCTTAAGGTCATGCTTCGCGTCGTTATCTGTCTTATTGCAGCCAGCGGACTTTTGTCGGCCGCCTCGGGCGAGCTTTCGGACCGCCGCGCGCCCGGCTTCGCTCTTCCCGATGCCGCCTATGAGCACTACTACGATTTGCAGGATTACGCCGGCAAGGTGGTAATTATCGACATCATGTCGACACGTTGTCCCCACTGCCTGCTGACATCCACGACACTGGAGCAAGTGAAGGCGCGCTACGGTGATAAGGTCGCGATCTTAGAAGTGGTACTGCCACCAGACAACTTAGCCACCATTTCCCAATTCATCCAGACGAACAAAGTCACCGTTCCCGTAGTGTGCGATATGGGGCAAATGACTGCGTCGTACTTCAAAGCCACTCCGGCGACGATGCAACGCATCGAAGTTCCTCACCTATTCCTCATCGATCAGCACGGCATGATTCGCAACGATTTCGGTTACGACGAAACTACGCGAAATGTTTTTGAGGGTGCGGGATTGTTCGCAGAAATTGACAAGTTGCTGAAGTAATTACTGTCGAAGGATGCACCCGGTCCCTTGGCGGTCCAGGGTCGGCTTCTTCCAAGTAACTCATCCTTAAGACCTTCACCAGCTCGCGGTTATTGGCAGTCCGATTGCTCTAACGGTGGCAGGCTGTTGGTTCGGTAAAAAACCGGCAGCAGCGTTCCAATAACTGGAGGTCATAATTTTTATGAAAGCTTTAAAATCCACGCCATCGCAGGATGAATTTGAGAACGCGCTGATGGCTGAATTAGAGGAATTGCGGAAGAGCGAAAAAGCTCTGCAGAAGATGTTTCCTCGTCTCAAGAGCAGGCCGCAACTGCGCACGCGTTTCCTGCAGCAACTCGCGGACGTGCAGCAGCGAACGTATCGTCTGGACGCAGTTTTAAATCCGGTGGGGGCGTTGCAATTCGCGCCGTCCGTGGCGATGGCCGCACAGCCTTCGGTCGCCTAGGGCAGCCCGATGCGTTTCCTGTTGCTCATCGTTCTGATCGTTCTCCTTCTCGGGCTGCTTCCCGCGTGGCCGTACAGCACTGGCTGGGGCTACTATCCGAGCGGCGGTCTTGGCCTCATACTTATCATTGTGCTGATCCTCATGCTGATGGGTCGCGTCTAGTCCGCGAGCGGCCCGTTCAGTCCTCTCCTCCAACAGCGGTTTGAATTCCCCCAGGTGCTAAGATGTGTCTTACTCTTTTCCATGGGCACTCACGGTGTAAAGCTGGTCATTATCTATCCACGGCCTCAAGACGAGCAGGCGTTTGAGAAGGCGTACTTAAGCGAACACGTGCCGTTGGTAGAGAGTAAGCTCAAGGGTCTCACGCGTCTGGTTCTGACCAAAGTGACAGGTTCGCCACAAGGCAAAGTTGCCGCTTATCGGATCGCTGAGGTCTATTTTCCTTCCATGGACGATCTGCAGAAGATTGTCGCATCGGACGGCGGAAAAGAAGTGATCGCTCATGCACAGACGATTTCCAGTGGCGGTCCTCCTCTCATATTGATTTGCGAGGAGGAGGCGTTCGTATATTGGTAACTTGGGGGGTTGGGGATCGGCGGTCCTGACACATGCTGCGCAATTTGAAATTATCGGCTTGCCTGGCGGGATTGTTTTTGGGATGTTTCCAGGCGGCGGCCTGGTGCCAATCTCGAAGCGGCGACATCGCGCAGGCCCGTGTCGATCGCGTGGGCGCTACCGGATTCGTTCAGCTAGAAGCTGATAGCTTCCACCATCTCACTCCGCGGCAGCAGGCGCTGTCTTATTGGCTCTCGCAAGCCTCCATCGCGATCAACCCCATCATTTACGATCAAGTCTCGCGATTCGGACTGCGCCAGAAGCGCGTCCTGGAGCTGATCGTCGCGCATCCAAACGCGGGCATTGATCCGGCCGCGTACGCTAAGATTCTCGCGTTCACAAAACTCTTCTGGGCCAATCGCGGCAATCACAACGAAACCACGGCGCAGAAATTTCTTCCCGAATTTACCTTCGACGAGTTGCGAGCGGCCGGGCTTTCGGCGTTACATCACGGCGGCAGCGGCTTCACGGACGCCGCCTTCCAGAAGGAAATCGAGGAGCTGCGGCCATCGCTCTTCGATCCCAACTTTGAACCGCTGATTACAGCCAAGAGCCCGCGCGGCGGCCTGGATATCCTGCAAGCGAGCGCCAACAATTTCTACTCCGGTGTCAAACTTTCCGATCTCAAGAATTTCACCGAACACTATCCGCTGAATTCTCGCCTGGTGAAAATAGATGGGCATCTGGAAGAACAGGTTTACCGGGCGGGCACGCCCGATCATCGCGTTCCACCGGGTCTGTACGCCGAATATCTCGCCAAAGCGAATTTCTATCTCGAGAAGGCGGCCGAGGTAGCCGAGCCGGCGGAGGCCAAGGTCATTCGCGACTTGATTCGTTATTACCAGAGCGGCGATCCAAAAGCTTGGCTGCAGTTCGACGTCGATTGGGTGCAGAATAATGCGACGGTCGATTTTGCCAATGGCTTTATCGAGGTCTACCGAGATGCGCGCGGCGCCAAGGGCACGTCGCAAAGCTTCGTTACGGTGACCGACAGCAACATGGCGGCCATGATGCAAAAGATCGCCGCCAACGCGCAGTATTTCGAGGATCATGCTCCCTGGGCCCCGCAATATCGCAAGCAAGGCGTGAAGCCGCCGCTTGCCAAGGCTGTGGAGACGGTGATTGAAACCGGCGATTTTCACGTCACCACGGTGGGCGACAATCTTCCCAACGAAGACGAGATCCACGAAAAATACGGCAGCAAAAGCTTTCTGTTCGTGGGCAGTTCGCGAGCGCTGACGCATGCCACAGGCGATGGGCCGCTCGAAGAGTTCGCCGCAACGCCCGAAGAGATCGCGCTCGGCAAGAAATATGGAGACCAAGCCGAAGACCTGATGACGGCGCTGCACGAGATCATCGGGCACGGTTCGGGCAAGATCGATCCGAAGCTGACTCACGATCCGGCATTCTACTTGAAGGAATATTACTCGGCGCTGGAAGAAGGGCGCGCGGATTTGATGGCGTTATGGAGCGTGTGGGAGCCCAAGACACAGGAGTTGGGACTCTTGCCGAATACCGACGTGGCCAAGGTGATGTACTACAACGCCGTTCGCGTTGCCATCACGCAGCTTCGCCGCATTCCGAAGGGCGACACCATTGAAGAGGATCATGAGCGGGACCGCCAGTTGATTGTGAACTACATCCGCGATAAGACCGATGCCATCGCGGAAGTGAAGCGCAACGGCAAAACCTACCTCGAAATTCGCGACTTCGCGAAGATGCGGCAAGGCGTGGGAATGCTTCTGGCGGAGCTGATGCGCATCAAGGCGGAGGGCGACTACAACGCCATCAAGGCCCTGATCGACAAATACGGTGTGCATTTCGACCCAGGCCTGCGCGACCAGGTGGTGGCGCGTTACCAGCGGCTCGACATTCCCACTTACTGGGCCGGCATCAATCCCGACCTTACCGCAAGCTTTGACGGCGCTGGAAAGATCGACAAGGTGGAAATGTCCTATCCGCGCAATTTCGTCAAGCAGCAGCTCGGCTACAGCGCCATGTACAAGTGACTACTTCGCCAAAACTTCCTTCACTTTGTCGAGCAACGATCCAAGAGTAAAAGGCTTCTGCAGGAACGCGGTGCCCGCCGGAAGATCGCCGGAATAAACGGTGGCATCGTCTGTGTAGCCGGAAACGTACAGGACTTTCATGTCGCGCCCCTGCGTTTGCAGGCGTTCCACTAACTCGCGCCCGCCCATGTGCGGCATCAAAACATCGGTGATGAGCAGCTCCACGCGCTGGCCATGTTCGCGGCAAAGCGCGAGCGCATCCTGCCCATTGGCCGCTTCCAGCACCTCATAGCCCTGGCGGCGCAAAATCTTGCGGACCAGCGCGCGGATGCCCGCTTCATCTTCCACCACCAGAATGGTGGCAAGCGGCGCCGGCGGCTCGGGTGGCGCGGGCTGCGGTTCGGCCGCGATCGCAGGCTCAGCGGTAACTTCTCCCCCGAGCGATTCCAGGCGCGGCAGGAAAACCCGGAACACCGTCGCCGAGCGCGGTCCATTGGCCACCGAGATGTCGCCGCTCCATTGCCGCACGATTCCGTAGGCGCGCGACAAGGTGGCCGCGACGTCGTCCCACGGTTCTTTTCCAGGCAAGGAACATTCAAACATCGCGGCTTTTGCTTCGGCATCCAGCGGCTGTCCCGGAGCGGTAATAGAAATCACCGCATAGCTTCCCGGCTGGAGCGGCGCGTTGGGACGCCGCAAATCCTCTGTCACGTCGATGCGCGACGTTTCCACCACGATCTTCTCGCCGGCGTGCATGGCCTGGCGCGTGCGTTCGACGATGGCGGTCATCACCTGCTCCAACTGCGCGATGTCGGCGCGCACCCGGTTGGGGTCGCCGGATGCGCGGAACTCCAGGCCCACGTGTGTTCCGAGCAGCGCGCTCAACCTCGGGCCGAATCGGCCCAGCGTGGATTCCAGATCGATTTCAGGAGCAGCGCCGCCCTGCCTCCGCGCAAAAGAGAGCATTTGGCTGGTGAGTCCGCTCATGCGATCTGTGGCGGCCAGAATTTCCTGTACGTCGGCGCGCAGCGTGCTTCCCGCGGGCAGTCCGGTGAGCAGTTCCTCACTGTAGCCGGTGAGGATCATCAGCATATTGTTCAGATCGTGCGCCATGCGGCTGGCCAGGCGTGCCACCGCTTCCACGCGCTCGGATTGCAGGAGCTGCTCTTCCAGCATGCGGCGCTCACTAACATCCACGGCAACGCCGATCAGATAGCGCGGCTGGCCTTCAGCGCCGGTCTCCGGGGCGGGGAGCAGTCGGGCGTATTCCCGCAGCCACACGCTGCTTCCACTGGCCGTGATGGCCTGGAACTCGCACGTATGCGCGGCGCCTGTTTCGATGGCGCGCTGGTAGGATTGCGCCACCCAGTCGCGATCGGAATCGCGCACCCGGTCCAGCCAGAAGGACGGATGGCTGGTCCAATGTTCCGGCCCGAATCCGAGTAGTTTTTCGGCTTGCGGGCTGGCGAAAACAAAATTCATGGAAGGCAGTTCCACAGCCCAGATGATCGCGTCCGCGTTGTCGACAAGCTGCTGCGCGGAAACTGCGGGCACTGCTTCGGCGATTGCGGGTTCCACCGGAACCTCGGCCTCGGGCTCTGGCTCCGCGACCATCGGAACCGCTTCTCCCGTTACTTCGGTCAGGTCTTCGACACTCAGAAGCGCTTCCTGGGCCGCTTCCTCATCCCAATTTCGTATCGCCAAAATGCCTACGCGCAGGCGGCGCTTATCGCGCCCGCTCTCCACCATCACTCCGGTCTGCTGGCCGTTAGTCTTCAACACTTCTGCAATGCGATCGAGCAGGGAAGCCGGCAGGATGGTGTCCATCCGGCGCGGCGATTCGCCGCTTTGCAGCCCGAAAATCTTGCGCGCCGCGCCATTGGCCAGAAGGATGCTGAAATCCGTGGAGAGTACCAACAGGCCAACCGGAATGGATGCAACGATCTCCTGATAGTAGCGGCGTTGCGTCTCCACCAGCGCCAGCAGACGCGCGACTTCTCTACCCCGCCACTGATCCAGGTCAGTTCGTTCCATGCAAATAACAGTCTCAACTGTAACGGATTGATTGGACAAGGTACTTTGGAATAGAACCGTACTGCCGAGTACTATCGGTTTGCAGTTTTTAGTTCCAGCCAGGCGCTGGTACGCAGTGAATATAATAAAGCGTGACCAGACGGCGCGTGCTTCTGGCAGCTGTTTGCTGCACGCGGCCCAATCTCTGGGGAAGAAACTGGCTTACCTTGGCTGAATCCTACACTGCGCAAAAGGCCACGGTCGATTCCATCGAGACCATCCATCTCGCCGACTCGGCCCGTGGTATCGAAGTCTCCATCTGTCCCTCCGTCGGCAATATCGCCTTCGACGTCCGAGTCCACGGCCAATCGATCGTCATGTCCCCGCCGAAGCTAAGCGAGTGGAAACAGCATCCCGCGCAAGCCGGCATTCCATTTCTTGCGCCCTGGGCCAATCGTCTGGATGGCGATGCTTACTGGGCGAACGGGAAACGCTATCTGCTGAACCCGAGCGCCATCGATATCCGGCGCGATCAGAATGGCCTGCCGATTCACGGCCTGCTGCTATTCGCCTCCGCTTGGCAAGTGGCGCGGCTGCACGCCGACGCACAGGCCGCCGAGGTCACCAGCCGCCTGGAATTCTGGAAGCACCCGGAATGGATGGCGCAATTTCCGTTTGCCCACTCCATCGAAATGACGCATCGGCTTTCCGGCGGCATTCTCGAAGTCCGCACCACCATAGAGAATCATTCGGCCGATCCGATGCCGCTGGTCATCGGATTCCATCCCTGGTATCAAATCCCGGAAACGCCGCGCGATCGGTGGGAGGTGCGGTTGCCGGTCCGCGAGCACTACGTGCTTTCAGAGAAGCTGATTCCCACGGGCGTAACCAGGCCGATGGACCTGCCCGATCCCGCGCCGCTGGCCGGCCGCCAGTTGGACGACGTGTTCGGCGGCGTGGATTCCAACTCCGAGTTCTCGCTCGAAGCGGACGGCCGAAAAGTATCGGTGCGATTCGGCCCGAAATTCCCCATCGCGATCGTCTATGCGCCCCAGACGCGCAATGTGGTGTGCTTTGAGCCGATGACCGGCCTCACCGACGGCTTCAATCTCGCGCACGATGGCGTCTTCAAGAATCTGCAGAGCATTCCGCCCGGCGGAACCTGGACCGAAAGCTTCTGGATTCGCCCCACGGGCTTTTAGCTCCATCCGCATTCATCTATGTTGATGGCCAGCGCTCTGAATGCGCATTTCCGCGGCGGGCTAGTGAGTCAAATCGTAAACGAAATAATTCGCCGCGATCCGATACGCCAGCGACGCCCACTTCTCCGCATAACGCGGATCGTCGGCCCACTCCCAGGCATCGCCCAAGTCCATGTTGTGGCAGATCGCGACGATGATGCGGCCCTTGTCGTCGCGGATGCAGCGCCAGTGCGGCACCTTCCCGGTCTCGCCCGCTTCGTAAGTGATCCCGGTTTCAAAAAATTGCGCGCCGGGAACCTGAAACCGATCCTGTAAGTCGAACAACGTATGAAAAATCGGATCGTTGTCGGGAATATCCTCGATCTTACGATCCGGAAACACTTTGCTCATGCTGGCGATGAAGGTGTCCCACTCCGGAACCGGGCGGTAAGGTACGTTGCCGTGAAAATCGTCGACCATCAAGAATCCCCCGCGGAGCAGAAACTCGCGCAACTGCTGTGCATCCTCATCGCGTAATTGCCAATGCCCCACCTCGACCGCGTATAGCGTCGGCCAATTGTAGATGTCGTCGGTGCCATCGAGCGTCACCACCTGCTCTATCGATCGCGTGTCGATGCGCGTCAGCCGGCGGATACCAGCCAGCAAATGGCGATCCGAACGTGGGTAATCCATGGTCCAGTAGCCGGCGAAAGGGCTGCCATCGCGGTTGATGATGCGCGGATTGTCAGGATAACCGAAAATATCCGGATAGCGGAGGCGCGCGCGCACCCACTCGGCTTTCTTCTGCCAGTCCGGCGGCTTGGGAAAGTTTTCGTACTCAATTGCGGGATATTCTTTGAAGGGCTTCTGTGCGCGAAGGACGCCCCACGCGGAGAGGATCGCCACAAAACAAAAGGCGAAAGTGACCCGAAAACGCATGAGCGGCACTGGGCTGAACGAAAAGCTGCGATCTCAGAATACCATGCCCGGCAGGGAGCCGAATCCGGCAGGTATATAATTGCCGAAGACGAAACGTTGAGGAGCCTGTCCATGAAGAAGTTCTCGATTACCACGTCGCTAATAACATCGCTGCTGATTTCAGCCGGCTCGCTGCTGGCCGCGCCTACGGGAGGGTCTACGTGCGAAAATCTTTCCCGCCTCAGCCTGCCTCACGTCACGATTACTTCGGCTGAGAGCGTTGCCGCGGGCGCTTTCCTGCCGCCGGCCGCGCCCGGACCGGGCAGGGTAAACACTGCTCTCTTTAAAAGCCTGCCCGCATTCTGCCGCGTAATGGCGACTCTGACGCCCTCGAGCGACTCCGATATCAAGATCGAAGTCTGGCTCCCAAGCTCCGGCTGGAACAACGATCTGCAATCCATCGGCAATGGCGGCTGGAACGGCACGATGGGCTATGGTCCGCTGGCCGAAGCCGTGAAGCGGGGATTTGCTGCTGCGGGCACCGACACCGGCCATGCAGGCGGCAGCGCCAGCTTCGCGCTCGGGCACCCGGAAAAACTCACCGATTTCGCCTATCGCGCCGTGCATGAAATGACGGTGACCTCCAAGGCCATCATCCAAAACTTTTATGGCAGCACTCCGCGCTACTCGTATTGGAACGGCTGCTCCACCGGCGGCCGCCAGGGTTTAAAAGAAGCGCAGAAATTCCCGGACGATTACAACGGAATCATCGCCGGCGCGCCCGCCAACTACCAGACTCATCTGCATGTCTGGTCCATCTGGGTGGCGCAGAAAATGAATCAGACCCCCGACAGCTATCTTCCGCCCGAGAAACTGGCTGTCCTGCATAAAGCTGTGGTCGCGGCCTGCGACGCGAAGGATGGCGTCACCGACGGCCTCATCGCCGATCCCACGCGCTGCCATTTTGATCCCAAAACCATCGAGTGCAAGGGCGAGGATTCGTCCAACTGCTTGAAACCCGCCCAAGTGGCGGCGGTGCAAGCCATCTATGCCGGTCCGCGCGATCCGAAAACCGGCAAGACAATTTTCCCGACCTTCGAGCCCGGCAGCGAATTAGGCTGGGGCCTTTTGGCCGGCCAGCAGGCTGCCTCCGTCGCAACCGACAGCTTCACCTATGTCGTTTACAAGAACCCGAAGTGGGACTGGCACACCATGAATCTCGACACCGACGTCGCGCAGATCGAGAAAACTTATGGCAGCCTGATCGACGCCACCAACCCGAACCTGCACCCCTTCTTCGGCCACAACGGAAAGCTTCTCATGTATCACGGCTGGAGCGATCAGGCCATCGCGCCCGGCAACAGCGTGAACTACTACCAAAGCGTGGTGAAAAACCTGGGCGGCGAAGCCAAGGCGTCGAACGACGTCCGGCTCTTCATGGTTCCCGGGATGGGGCATTGCGCCGGCGGCGAGGGTCCCAACGACTTTGACAAAATGACCGCCATCCAGCAGTGGGTGGAGCAGGGCAAGGCGCCGGAGGTGATGATTGCCTCCCATGCCACCAAAGGAACCGTGGATCGCACGCGCCCGCTCTGCGTGTATCCGAAAGTCGCAAAATATAACGGATCAGGCAGCACCGATGACGCGGCGAATTTCACCTGCGCCTTGCCGTAAGACCGGACCTACTTCCGCATTCGACGGGACTGCTCGATCCCATAGATAGTGAGAACGATCTGCGCATCCACTTCGGAAACGGCTTTGACAGTCCTCGGCCGAATTGTAAAATCACAAGGATTCGGATGGCTCCCAGCTTGAATGCCGATGCTGAAGTTGCGGACGGTTGCGTTATTCCACAACAGCCGTTCTGGTTCGGGAAGGCCGTCGACCAGCCGACAGAATGCCCGAATTGTTGAATCCGCAGTCTGAGTGTGCTGGATAATTTCGAGGTGCGCGGAGTATTTTCCGCGATCCCGTCCGACATAGAGAACAATCACTTTCTTCCCGAAGCCCTTTATCAGGGGCTGAAGATCGTGCCTGGAGTAGATGTCGAGATCGACGTTCCGATAGTGTGTCGCCGCCGAAGGGCCGTTCGTACGCCTATGCGTGCTCGTGATGTGTGCCGCTACCGTAAGATGCCCGTATGACCCAGCGAATAACGGCCGGGCTGCGGATAAACGCACAAGCCGTGCGGTCCCTTGCCGACCGGGATGCGTGCCAGTAAATGCCCATCGCTGGTGTCGATGGCATAAACCTCGCGAGTGTAGCGGCCGGAAAGCCACAACACTTTTCCGTCGGCTGAAACGCCGCCCATATCGGGACTCCCGCCCGGGATGGTCCACTTCTGAATGACCTTGCGCTCGGCAAAGCTGATCACCGATATGGTGCCTTCATCGCGATTGGAGCAATACAGCAGCTTGGAGTCGCGGCTGGGATACAGGCCGTGCGCTCCGCTTCCCGTGGGAATAAAGCCAATGGCCACGAACTTATCGCCATCAATCAGGTGCACGCCATTCTCCAGCATGTCCGCGACGTAGAAAACTTTGCCGTCTGGCGACATTTTCACGTCCTGGGGCATGCTCCCACTCGGCGAATGCTTCATATCATAAGCTCGCCTCATGGAGACGTGCCGGTGACGGGGCTCCAGTGCCGTAGGAACCAGCGAGGCGCCGCCATCCTCATGATGCGGGAGTTCCAATGTCCCCACCACGGCGCGCTTGACGACGTCCAGCTTAATGATCGATCCCGAAAATTCGCAGCTTCCGATCAGATATCGCCCGTCGGCGGAAAAATCCATGTGGTCGATGCCGCGGCAGGGCACCGGCACAGAATCCACCAGCGCCATCGTGGTGGGATTTCGAAAATCCAGCCGATGGACACGCTCCGCGACCACAATGGCATATTTGCCGTCGGGCGTGTAGTACATGTTGTAGGGGTCCTTGACGCGAACGGTCTCGCCCTTCTTTCCCGTCGCCGGATCGATCTTGGTCAGGCTATCGCCCAGGTCGCACAGAACCCAAAGCGTCTTCAGATCGTAAGAAGGCGTGACATGCTGCGGCTGCCGTCTGACCTTGAAATGATCCACGATCCGAAAGGTGTGTGGATCGATGACATCCACCGAGTTACTGTCGCTGTTGGGGACATAAACCAACTCGCGGAAATTCCTGACAGCGGGACTGAACTTTCCCACGTGGGTTTCCGAGTAGATGTCATTGGAATCCACTACCGGCGGCATGCCCGGCAAAGGGTTGATCGCAGCGCCCGCCAGCAGCGCGGCCATCGGCCCGATAGCTAGGACAAGCAGGAGCGGCCAGCGGCTTGACACTCTACTTTTATTCTAGCCCCTCTGCGTTACGATCAGACGAAATCTTTCAAGCCGCGATACAGCCAGATCCCAGCTACCGCCACGAGCAAAGCTACGGACGCCCAACCGAAGCCGCGGAGATAGGGTCGTATCTGATGGAGGCGGGTCTGAATCTGCCTCTGCTCTTCCTCCATCTTGGATTCAGCCGCGCTGAGAACTAGTGTGTCTTCTTCCTTCATCCCAACCAGGGAACGGTAGAACCATAGGGAAAGGAAAACTACGGTGACGGCTACCCACGCAACCGTCAAAATGGAAAGCGGTGACAAAGTCGGCATACGGGACCTCCTTTGGAACTCCATCATTAAATGACGAGCACGCGTCGAAGTCAAGCCTCCCCGGTCCAAGCAATTGCGGCCCTTTTTTGCGCCGAAACTGGACGCTCGTTTTTCAAAGCCGGACACTCAGCAGCTGGCTTGGCGTGATTTCATAAGAGTTAGCTTTGGTTGGCTGGTTGCGTAGCAAACTCGATATAGATCTTCGCTACGCCGTTCGCACGCTCGTCCATACGCCTGGCTTCACGGCGATGGCGCTCGCCACGCTCGCACTCGGAATCGGCATCAACACCGTGGTGTTCACCATCTATGGCTCGGTTGCCTTCCGCCAATTGCCGGTCCGCCATCCCGCCGAGCTCGCCCGATTTCAATGGAGCAGCGCTGGCTTCCCCTCCGACCAATTCTCCTGGAGCGAATACGAACGGCTCTCCGCAACCGTCCGCTCGTTTGCGCCGATAATCGCGACCTCCGCTCCCCAGATCATCGTCTGCAAGCTGCCGGACGCGTTGGGAGGCAAGCCCGGACGTGGTGCGCATGCGATTCGTCTCCGCCAACTATTTCGAAGCGTTGGGGGTCGGAACTGAGATCGGACGGCCATTCGGCGTTGGCGATCACGCCGTCGCGGTGGTGAGTCACGATTTCTGGGCAAACCAGTTCCACAAGGATCCTGAAATTTATGGCAAGACGCTCCTGGTTCACGGGACAGCTTTCACGATCCTGGGAGTGGCTCCGCAGAAATTCAGCGGAACCGGAGCGCCTCCGCAAACACCCGACCTTTGGATGCCCGCATCCGCCCAGGCTTTAGTAATGCCTGAAATCGACTGGATGCACGACGATGGAGCGCGCGAGTGGCAGATGCTGGCGCGCCGCCGGCCAGGCGTGACGGCCCGGCAGTATTCAGCCGAGCTTGCGGTGCTCAGCGGCGCGTGGCCTCTGGAGGCAGGAAAGCCGGTTCAGTTGAGCGCCACCCGGGCGATGTTTTTCCAGACCGGTGGTGGATTCGAAGCGTTCGTCGAGGTCTGCACCATGTTGATGATCGCAGTGGTTCTCGTTCTCCTGATCGGCTGCGTGAATCTGACCAATCTCATCGCGGCGCGGAACTCGGGACGCCAGCACGAAGTTGCTCTGCGGCTGGCGCTCGGGGCAAGCCGAGGACGCCTGGTGCGGCAGTTCTGCGTTGAGAGCTTGGTGCTTGGCCTGGTTGGGGGAACCGCGGCACTGTTTCTCTCGGCGTGGGTGTGCAGCTGGCTCGGCGCCAAGGCGATGGAACTGATCCAAGAAATAGGGAACGGAGCGCTCAGCGTGTCAATGGACCTTGCGCCGGACTGGCGCGTGTTCGCCTTCGCCGCCGCACTCTCGATAATTACGGGCATCGCCGTAGGGATTCTCCCGGCCCTGCGCGCATCTAGAGGCGACGTCAGCTCAAGGTTGAAACACGGGAGATCTGGCGGTGTCGATATTCGGCGCAGTCGAAATTTTCTGCTTGCCGCTCAAGTGGCCGGCTGTCTGGTGCTGCTGGCGGCGGCCGGCCTGCTTTTTCGGGGAGCGGCCCGCTCGGCGGACGTGAACGCCGGCTTCGATTGGAAACATCTCGCCGTGGTGGGAACGGATACCCGGGCCATCGCTCGAACGTCGGCCGGGCGTTTGAACCTCCAGATGCAGGCGGTAGCACGCATGCAGGCCCTTCCGGAAGTCGCGTCGGTGGCGTGGGCAGATCGGCCTCCATTCCTCGGCACCGGCAGCGCAGCCTTTAGTAACGCGCAAGGAGCGGTGCTCGGCTGTATCTTCAACGGCGTGTCCGATGAGTATTTCGCCACGCTCGGTATTCCCCTGATTGCGGGCCGCGCGTTTACCAAGCAGGAAATCGAACAGCAGCCGCCAATTGCCATCATCAGCGAATCCACCGCGGCGCGGCTGTGGCCGGGGCAGGATGCGCTGGGCAAACGAATCGCTCCTGCCGGCACTTGGGTCCGCGGCCTGTTGGGGCACGGATCATTCACGGTGATCGGCGTGGCGAAGTCTGTTCGCAGCACCTATCTTTCAAAAGAAGATGAAGGCTATGTTTACTTGCCCCGGCGCCTCAACGACGCGGGCGCTCTGTTTCTGGTGCGAACGCGCACGCTGCCGGATCGTTCGTTCCAGTCTTTGTCGGCGGCACTGGCGCAAGTCAACCCCAGCCTGCCCGCTCGAACATATATCGTCTCCTTGGAGCAAGGGCCCGTCCGGATTCAGGAGTTGATGGCGCAGGCGCCCGCCGCCGCCGCGGCGATACTGGGCGGGCTTGCCCTGGTTCTGGCATGTCTCGGGATCTGTGGCGTGGTGTCCCATCTCGTATCGCTGCGGACGCGCGAGATCGGAATCCGCATCGCGCTCGGCGCCGCGCGGTCGGACGTACTCGCTCTAGTAGGCAGCCAGACGCTGCGGCCGGTGGCGTGGGGTGCTACGGCGGGATTACTGGGAGCCTTGGCAGTTTCCGGATTGCTCCGCGCATTGATCGCGATGCCGGACGTGCCCGATTTGACGTATGGCGCCGGCGCATTTGATCCCGTCACTTTCCTGGGAGTGCTATTGTTGCTCGGGGCCGTAGTCGGCATCGCGGTGCTGGTACCCATGCGGCGAGCCACCGCGATCGAGCCGGCGGTAGCGCTGCGCGACGAGTGACCCGGCCTGATGATAAAGTGTGAAATGCTCCGCGGGGCGGAATGCCGCCCTGCCCGAGCAATCGCGACCCAGGAGGGCTGTCGATATGGCGAAATCCAAGAAAACATCAGTGGGCCGTCGCGGATTCTTGAAAGGCGCTGCCGCCGGAGCAGCGGCCATCGTGGCGAAGCCGGAACTTGCGAGCGCGCAGCAAGCACCTGCCCAAAGGGGCGCGAACGGATCGGCTCCCGAGCCTACGCAAGTGGCTCTGGCGCGCGAAACGGGCGGGCGCCCCGGCGGCGTGGCGCGCGTCATCGAACATCCCGGGTCCGATTACATGGTGGACGTCATCAAGACGCTCAATCTCGAATATCTGGCCGCCAACCCCGGTTCCACTTACGAATCGCTGCACGAGTCGTTGATCAATTATGGCGGCAACCAGATGCCCGAGTTCCTGACGTGCTGCCATGAGGAATCGGCCGTCGCCATGTGCCACGGCTACGCCAAGACTGAAGGCAAGCCGATGATGGCTCTGATTCACGGCGACATCGGGCTGCAGCACGCGTCCATGGCCATCTACAACGCCTACGTGGATCGCGTGCCGATCTATATGATCGTGGGCAATCACTCCGACGGCGCGCGACGCGGGCCTGGAGTCCAGTCCCTGCATAGCGCTCAGGATTTGGGCGCGCTGGTTCGCGACTACACCAAGTGGGACGACGAGCCGCTCTCGCTCGGCCATTTCGCCGATACCGCGGTCCGTGCTTACAACATCGCCATGACGCCGCCCGGCGGCCCGGTGCTGATCGTTTGCAACGCCGAGATTCAAGGCGATCCGATTCAGGGCGCGACACCGCGCATTCCCAAGTTGACGCTCACCACGCCGCCCGCGGGCGATATCAATGCCGTCCGCCAAGCCGCTGCCATGCTGGTCAATGCCGAGCGCCCGCAGATCATCGCGCAGCGCATGGCCCGCACGCCCGAGGGGATGACGCTGCTGGTGGAATTGGCCGAGCTGCTGCAATCGCCTGTCAATAGCGGGGAGCGCATGAATTTCCCGACGCGCCATCCGCTGGCCGGAACCGGCGGACCGGGGTATCAGCCCGATGTCACTCTGAGCCTGGAAGTGGGCGACATCCTGCCGCAGGCCCGCATCGATCGCACGCGCGGCGCGAAGACCATCCAGATTACTTCCGTCTCCGTCTCGCACAAGAGCAATATCCAGGATTTCGGCCATTA
Source organism: Bryobacterales bacterium (assembly GCA_963776805.1). GTDB lineage: Bacteria > Acidobacteriota > Terriglobia > Bryobacterales > Bryobacteraceae > Palsa-89. The sequence goes on along the minus strand of CAVZOD010000020.1, from coordinate 244,436 downwards.
CGCCGACATCGATCTCGACATCGGCGCCGACGCGCAGGCCACGCTCCCCGCGTTGATCGAAGAGTGCCGAAAGCTGATCACGCCCGATCGGAAGCGCACCTTGCAGGAGCGCGGCGCAAAGTTAGCCGAAGCTCACAAGAAGGCCTGGGACGACCAGATCCTGCAGGCGCAATACGGTTGGGATTCCAGCCCCATCAGCTTGGCGCGGCTGACCGGCGAGCTCTGGCCGCTTATCAAGAACGAAGATTGGGCGCTGGTTTCTCCGCAGGGTTTTATCGGCAACTGGCCGAACCGCCTGTGGAAGTTCGACAAACATTATCAATACATCGGCGGCCAGGGAGCGGGCGGCATGGGCTACGGCGCACCGGCCTCGGTTGGCGCCGCGCTCGCGAATCGCAAGCATGGCCGCTTGTCCATCAACATCCAGACCGACGGCGACATGAACTACGCACCCGGCGTGCTCTGGACCGCGGCCCACCATCGCATCCCGCTGCTCACCATCATGCACAACAATCGCGGCTATCACCAGGAAGTGATGTTCGTCGAGCAGCAGGCCGTGCTGCACAATCGCGGCGCCGACCGCTCGTATATTGGAACCAAGCTGTGGGATCCGAATATCGACTACGCCAAGATGGCGCAAGCCTACGGAATGCACGGCGAAGGCCCCATCAGCGATCCGAACGATCTGGTGCCGGCGCTCAAGCGCGGCATCGAAATTGTGAAGAAGGGCGAGCCCGCCATGATCGACGTAGTCACGCAGCCGAGGTAGCGCATGAAAAGAATATTTCTAATCGCCGCGTTCGCATCCGCAACTCTGATGGCCCAAGCTCCGGCGGGCGACGCCAAGCAAGGCAAACAGCTCTTTCTGAACTACGCCTGCTACTCCTGCCATAGCTTCGATGGCCACGGCGGAGCGGGCGCGCGGCTGGTTCCCATGCCCTTGAAGGAGGCGGCGTTCATCGCTTTCGTGCGCACCGCCGGCCGCATGCCATCCTATTCGCCTAAAGCCATTTCCGACGCTAAACTGGCGGATATCTACGCCTACATCAAAACGCTCCCCACATCTCCCGACGCCAAGGACATCCCCCTGATCCAGGAATTGCTGAAAGAGAACTAGCGTGACGCGCCGTAAGCTGCTCCGCGACGCCGCCCTTGGGACAGCAGCGCTTGCTTCCGTCGCTGACAATATACTCGCGCAGCGAGGCTCCCAGCCGCCCAACATCGTGTTCATCATGGCCGACGATCTGGGTTACGCCGATCCCTCCTGCTACGGGCGGCCCGATATCAGCACGCCGAATATCGACCGCTTGGCAGCCAATGGCATTCGGTTCCTGCAAGCCTACGCCAACTCCGCGGTTTGCTCGGCCACGCGCACTGCGCTGATCACCGGGCGTTACCAGTACCGTCTGCCAGTGGGGCTGGAGGAACCTCTCGGCTCCCGCAATGTCGGCCTGCCGCCGGATCATCCCACCTTGCCGTCGCTATTGAAGAAAGAAGGCTACGGGACTACGCTCCTCGGGAAATGGCACCTGGGCTTGCTCCCGAAATTCGGTCCTCTTCAAAGCGGGTACGACCATTTCTACGGATTCCGCGGGGGCGGCGTCGATTATTACAGGCACAGTCTCAATCACAAGGACGATCTGTGGGACGACGACGTGCCCGTGCATCAGATGGGCTATATGACGGATCTGCTGGGCAGCCGTGCAGTGGACGTCGTCAATGGATATGCGAAATCGTCCCGTCCCTTTCTGATCAGTCTGCATTTCAACGCGCCGCACTGGCCGTGGGAAGCGCCGGGCGATGTAGCCGAGTCCGACCGCCTCGATTTGGGGCGCAGCCTCTTCGATTTCGACGGCGGCTCGCAGAAAACTTACCAGCGCATGGTCCAGGACATGGACCTGCAGATCGGCCGCGTTCTTGAGGCTCTGAATGCGAACGGTTTGACCGAGAACACCATCGTCGTTTTCACGAGCGATAATGGCGGCGAGCGGTTCGCCGACACCTGGCCCTTCACCGGCCGCAAAACCGAACTGCTGGAAGGCGGCCTGCGCATACCGGCAATCATCTCCTGGCCGGCGCGCATTCCGCGCGGCAGAACCACGGATCAAGTGGCTATCAGCATGGATTGGATGCCGACGCTACTGGCGGCCGCAGGCGTAGCACCCGATCCGGCGTTCCCGCCCGACGGCATCAGCCTGTTGCCGATGCTTACCGGGAATGCGGCAGCCGTGGAGCGCAAGCTGTTCTGGCGTTATAAAGCGAATGCCCAGCGAGCCGCGCGGGATGGCGACTTCAAATTTCTGAAGATCCTCGATAATACATTTCTCTTTAATGTGGTGGACGATCCCATGGAGCGTGCCAACCTGAAAGTGCGGCGCCAGGACATTTATGACCGCCTCGTGGCGGAATGGTATGCATGGAACGCAACGATGCTGCCGGAAGTGGACGAAAGCTCCACCAGCAACTTCACCGGCGCGCAGCTAGCCGACCATATTGGTACCCCGAAAACAAGCACAAAAGCCGATATTCCCGCCCCGATCGCGCCATCGGCAAAACCTCGTTGAACTCCGGGTAGCCTGCGGACTCTGAGACAATTGGATGCTGGAGAATGCAATGAATCCACCGTCGATCTTCGACCTAAGCCCCGCCGAGAAACTTCAGCTTGTGGAAGATCTTTGGGACGACCTTGCGAGCACTCCCGATGCCGTGCCCGTCCATGAATGGCAGAAGCAAGAGTTAGCCCGCAGAAAAGGGAATCTAGCGAACCATCCGAATTCGGGACTTTCCTGGGAGGACGTGAAGCAGCGGATTCGCCGGCCTTATGGCCGCTAAGCTAGTCGTCGCACCGTAAGCCGAACTCGATTTGGCAGACGCCTACGCCTGGTATGAGAAGCGCAGAGCGGGCCTGGGAGAGGAATTCCTGGGCTCGGTTGATGCGTGTGTAGAACGTATCCGGCGTCAACCGGAGATGTTCACGCTGGTTCATGAGACCTATCGGCGCGCCGTTTCATACGTCCCGTGACCCGGAGAAATGGAGCCAGCGCCTCCCGTAATCAGGGATTGTGTCTATAGCAAAACGTGGGGAATCCGCGAAATCGTGGGAGCCGCCCTACCAAGTGGAATCCAGCGGCCAGCTTGCATGCCGGCATGATAAAGTATGGAATGTTTCAAACCTAGGGAGGATTCACTATGGCGAGATCCAAGAAGATTTCAGTTGACCGCCGCGGCTTCTTGAAGGGCGCCGCCGCCGGAGCAGCCGCCGGTGCTGCCGCGCTGGTGGTGAAACCGGAAGCCGCCAAAGCGCAGGAAGCGGCGGAAGTTCATCGCCCCGCCACTCCCAATCCGCTGCCCGGCGCCAAACAAACCGCCGCCGAAACCACCCCGCCGCCTCCGCGCGTCGACGTCTACACCACCGATCGTCCGGGTTCCGACTACATGGTGGACGTCATCAAGACGCTCGGCTTCGAATACGTCGCCGCCAATCCCGGCTCCAGCTTCCGCGGCATCCACGAATCCCTGCTCAACTACGGCGGCAACAAGATGCCTGAGTTGATCACCTGCTGCCACGAGGAATCCTCGGTCGGCATGGCTCACGGCTACGCCAAAATCGAAGGCAAGCCGATGCTGATCATGGCGCACGGTACGGTCGGCCTGCAGCACGCCTCCATGGCGATTTACAACGCCTACGCCGACCGCGTGCCCGTCTACATCATCCTCGGAAACATTCTGGACGGACGCTGGCGCCGCAGCGACGTCGAGTGGGCGCATAGCGTGCAAGACGCCGCCTTGATGGTGCGCGATTACACCAAGTGGGACGATACGCCGGTATCGCTCGGCCAGTTCGCTGAATCCGCCGTGCGCGCTTACAAGATCGCCATGACGCCGCCCATGGAGCCGGTCGTCATCGTGGCCGACGCGGTCCTGCAGGAGGAGCCCATGCCTGCAGACGAGCGCGGCAAGCTGCAGATTCCCAAGCTCACTCTGGCCGCGCCGCCGGCTGGTGACTACGGCGCTGTGAAAGCAGCTGCCAAGATGCTGGTGGATGCCGAGAATCCCGTCCTGCTGGCCGGGCGCGTGGCGCGGACTCCGGAAGGGATCGATCTGATGGTCCAACTGGCGGAACTGCTCCAGGCTCCGGTGGTGGATCTCCACTTCCGCATGAATTTCCCCACCGCGCATCCGCTCTACGGCGCGGGCAGCGTCAGTTCGGCCGACGTGATCCTGGGACTGGAAGTGCCCGACATCTGGTACAGCACGCACACCCAGACGCCCATCAATCGCATGGGCATGGAATCGAAGCGCATCACCAAGCCGGGCGCCAAGGTGATCACCATTTTCGCCGGCGATCTCTACGGCAAGAGCAACTATCAGGATTTCGGACGCTACGACGAAGTGGATCTGGCCATCGCCGCCGATGCGGAAGCAACTTTGCCGATTCTCATCGAAGAATGCAAGAAGCTCATCACTTCAGACCGCAAGAGCGCCTTCCAGCAGCGCGGCGCCAAGCACGCCGAAGTGAGCAAGCGCAATCGTGAACGCGACATCCAGGAAGCTGCCTGGGCCTGGGACGCCAGCCCGGTTTCCACCGCCCGCATGGCCGCGGAGCTGTGGAACCAGGTGAAGGATGAAGATTGGTCGCTGGTGTCGGATCTCACCTTCGTCTCCAATTGGCCGGGCCGTCTGTGGGAGTTCAGCAAGCCGTATCATTTCATCGGAGGTCACGGCGCTTATGGTGTTGGTTACGGTGCGCCCGCGGCCGTCGGCGCGGCGCTGGCCAACAAGAAGCATGGACGCCTGAGCGTGAATATCCAGTGCGACGGCGATCTGAACTATGCCCCCGGGGTTTTATGGACCGCTGCGCATCATCGCATTCCCCTGCTGACCGTGATGCACAACAATCGCGCGTATCATCAGGAGCTGATGTACGTGGAAGACATGGCCGCCCGCGCGCGGCGTGGCGTGGAGCAGGCGCACATCGGGACCACCATTACGGATCCCAACATCGATTATGCGTATATGGCGAAAGCCTACGGCATGTACAGCGAAGGGCCCATCGACAATCCCAACGATTTCGGCCCCGCCCTCAAACGCGCAATCGCGGTGGTGAAGAAGGGCGAGCCAGCCATGATCGACCTGGTGACGCAGCCCCGTTAAGGATTCAGACCATGCAACGATTCATTCTGCTGACTCTGTTCGCCGCGGCGGCTGTGATCCCGGGTGTCGCCCAAACGCACGCGGGCGATGCTGCCAACGGCAAGCGCCTGTTTTTGAGAGATGGTTGTTATGAGTGCCACGGCTACGCCGGACAGGGCGGCGCGGCGGGCGCGCGCATCGCGGCGATCGGACTAAATGCGCAGGGCCTGATTCATTATGTCCGCGCCCCCGCTGGCCAAATGCCCGCCTATACGGACAAAGTCATCTCCGACAAAGAACTGACCGATATCCACGCGTATTTGGAGACCATGCCCAAGGCCAAGCCGGCCAAAGATATCCCGCTCTTGCAGGAATTGCAGCATTAGTCCGAAGACCTGGCGCCCTGCACGATCTGTTTCAGCCCTTCCGTTAGGCTGCGCAGGGAATCGGCTTGAGCTTGCAATTGCGAGGCGGCGCTCGCGGTTTCCTCCGAGTTAGCCGCTTGCGACTGAGTCACGGTGCTGATCTGCGCAACCGCGGAATTAATCTGGGAGATCCCGTCCGTCTGGCTCGCAAGCGAAGCGGTAATTTCCCCCACGGCGGTGTGAACGCCGGAAATCTTGGTCGAAATGGTGGAGAACGCTCCCGATAGCTTTCCGCTGTTCGCGGTGCCTTGTTCGCTCTTGCTGATGGAATCGCCAATCACGCGCGCGGACTCTTGCGCCGCTTGGGAAGCTCGCTGTGCCAGGTTTCGCACTTCATCGGCCACCACGCTAAACCCCGCTCCCGCTTCGCCCGCGCGCGCCGCTTCCACCGCCGCGTTTAAAGCCAGAATGTTGGTTTGGAATGCGATTTCTTCAGTCGATTTGACTATCTTGCGTACGTCGTGCGCCGCCTGGCTGATTTGTTCCATCGTGCCGTTCATCTCCTCCATCTGGAGATTCCCTTCACTCACCACTTGGTCCACTTCCGCCACCAACTCGTCAATCCGCTTGGCGCTGGCGGCGCTGTTCCGGGAGTGCGCGTTCAGTTCCTCCAATGACGAACTGGTCTGTTCCACCGAGGCCGCCTGCTCGGAAATGCGCGCGGCAATTTCGTGGCTGGCTGTGGCCACCTGATTGGCGGCGCTGTCGTTTTCCTCGGCCACCTGATCCAGATCGCCGGTCGCGCGTCCGATCGGAATTACAATGGAGCGCGTCACGAAATAGCACACGAGCATCGCTCCGGCCAGCCCAATAGCCGTCAGCAGAAAGATAAAATTGCATGTACGGTTGACCATGGCTTCCGTCGTATCCACGTAGATGCCGGTGCCGAGCACCCATCCCCAGGGAGCATACAGCTTGACGTAGGAAATCTTCGGCGCGGGCTTGGTGAGACCCGGTTTGGGCCACATATACCGCAGCTCGCCTTCGCCCCGCTGCTGTACGATCTCGACGGCTTTCACGAAGAGCGCCAGGCCATTGGGGTCGCGATAATTCGACAAATCCTGGCCTTCCAGCGCCGGGTTTGCCGGATGCATAATCATGGTCGGGTGAAGGTCGTTGATCCAGACGTAATTGGTGCCGTCATAACGGGCTTGGCGCACGGTCTCCCGCGCGGCCAATTGCGCTTGGGGTACAGTCATCGCGCCACTGGCCGCCTGTTTGCCGTAATAGTTCAACACTCCCCAAGCGGCCTCCGCCACATGCTTGGTTGCCTCTGCTTGCATCGCGTACCGGTCGGACTTCAACTGGGGCAATAGCAGGGTGAGAAGCGGGATGGGAAACCAGATACTCAGCGCCGCTCCCATCAGCAGCATCTTCGTTGACAGCCCTAGCCGCGAGATTCCCACAGCTATTCTCATCGGCGCGCGCGTACCGAATCTGAGGATGGAACCTGCCTACCCGCCAGCCAGCGCCGCCAGGCCAGCGCTCGCGATTTGCTCGTCTTCCGGCGATTTCACGCCCGAAACGCCCACCGCGCCCACGCACTCGCCTTCGTACAGAATCGGAACTCCGCCTTGCACCGGCAGCCGTCCTGGAAACATAAGCGTAGCCGCGCGTTCTTTGGTCACATCCTCCAGAAACTTGGTCGGAACCTGCGACAGCGCGGCGGTGCGCGCTTTCAGCGTCGCAACCTCCGGGCTCGTCAACATCGCGCCATCCATTCGTTCCAGCAGCAGAACGTACCCGCCTTCATCCACCACCGCGATGCTGACCTTCCATTCGTGCTTTACCGCTTCCAGTTTCGCGGCGATCACAATCGCGTGAGCTTCTTCGGATGTTAGGCTGAATTTCTGGCGCATGTCCTTCCTTATATCATTTCTCCAACTCCGCACCGCCATCGATCCGTGGCACGCCTTGGTTGCATTCGGCGCCGCCTTCGTTGCCGGGACCATTAATTCCGTGGCCGGCGGCGGTACGCTGCTGACTTTCCCCACGCTGATCTGGCTCGGCCTGCCTTCCATCAACGCCAACGCTACCAGCACGGTCGCCATCTGGCCAGGCACGGTGGGGACCATCTGGGGCTACCGCCAGGATCTCAGCTCCGCGAAGCCACGCATGTTCGCTCTGGTTCTGCCCAGCGTCATCGGAGGCATTCTGGGCGCCCTGCTGCTCAATCGCACGCCGCCCGCGATTTTCGACGCGCTGGTCCCTTTTTTGATCCTGTTCGCGACGCTGCTGTTCATGGTCCAGGAGCCCATCCAGAAGCGGCTAAAAATCTCGCATCCCGAATCCCATAAATCCACTCGCTGGCTCATCGGCGCCATGACTTTTCAACTCTTCGTGGCCCTCTACGGCGGCTACTTCGGCGCGGGCATCGGCATCCTGATGCTGGCCGCGCTCAGCGTGCTGGGTCTTACCGACATTCATCAGATGAACGGACTAAAAGCGCTGCTCGGCGCCAGCGTGAACGGCGTCGCCGCTCTCTACTTTATTTCGGCGCACATGGTCTACTGGCCTGAGTTCGTAGTGATGGTGCTGGGCGCGATTATCGGCGGCTATGGCGGCGCCCGCATCGCGCGGCGCATCGGAGGCGCTGCCGTGCGGCGCATCGTCATCGTGGTCGGGCTCTCGATGGCCGCCGCGATGTTCGTAAAGTTCTTCCTGCTCTAGCTACCGCAACTCCGCGATCATCCCCGGCACGCTCCACTGCTGCTGCAAGCTGCCCGGCGCCCAGTTGTACTCGGTGGTCATGAACTTCGCGATTTCGTCCTGGCTCTTCCCCTCATGCACCAGCGCGCTCACGCGATTCCGCAGCTTCTCCACGTTATTGCGATACGCCAGCAGCCCCGCCTTGTTCGTGATGTCGCCATGGCCTGGAATCACCGTGTCGAAATCGAGCTGCAGCGCCTTGTCCAGCGTCTTGGTCCACTCCACGATGCTGCCGCCGCCGTTATAGTCGATCAGCGGACTGGTCCCCGCCATCAAATCGCCCGTATGCAGCACGCGCAGCGCCGGAAAATAAATCACGGCGTCGCCATTGGTGTGGCCGCGCCCATAGAAATATGCCCGCACTTCCTTGCCGCCCAAATTCACCGCCGCCTCCGTGGTGAAAGTGATCCGCGCCGGGCTTACTCCCGGAGGCGCGTTGGACTGTTTGTGCTCCAGAATGTTGGTCCGCGCCATCGCGGTGGAAATAATCTCGGCCGTCGGCAGAAACTTGGTATTCCCGCCGCTGTGATCCGCGTGATAGTGGGTGTTGATAATGTATTTGATCGGCTGGTTGGTAACGCCCTTCACCGCGTCCACGATGCCCTGATGATCCTGATCGAATTTGTCGTCGATCAGAATCACGCCTTCATCGGTGATGTAGACTGCGACGTTGCCCCCGTCGCCCACGATCTCGTACAGATCGTCCTTCACTTTGTTGACCGTGAGTTTCGCGGGCGCCGGATTCTGCGTGAACGCGAGCTGCGTATAAGCGATCCAGCCCAGCGTTACGAACAATGCGGCAGCGGAAATTCGCACAAGGAGTGTTCGGCTCATTTCCGGCCACTATACCAAAATCAGCGGGGCTTCAGGTTCTTCTCGAACAGACTGAAGATGCGTTTGTATTCATCCGCCCAACTAGTCGGCTCCACGAACCCGTGGTTCTCCACCGGATAAACGGCCAGTTGCCAGTTCTGTTTGCGCAGCTCAATCAGCTTCTGCACCAGCTCCACGGTGTCTTGAAAATGGACGTTGGTGTCCGCCATGCCATGACAGATCAGCAGCGCGCCCTTCAGGCCCTGTGCGAAGTAAATGGGTGACGACCGCTGGTACGCTTCTGTATCCGTCTGCGGCAGATTCAAAATATCCGACGTGTACCCGTCGTTGTAATTCGCCCAGTTCGACACCGGCCGCAGCGCCGCGCCCGCTGTGAACACATCCGGCTGGGTGAACATCGCCATCAACGTGATGAAGCCGCCGTAACTGCCGCCATAAATGCCCAGCCGCTTGGGATCGGCGCCGTACTCGGACACCATCCAGCGCGCGGCGTCGATGTTGTCGTCCAGATCCTTGCCGCCCATGTGCTGGTAGATCGCCGTGCGCCAATCGCGCCCATAACCGGCCGATCCGCGATAATCCACATCCGCCACCAGGTAGCCGCGCTCCATCAATAATTGATGGAACATGTACTCGCGCGCGTAGTAGGACCACATGCGGTCCACGTTCTGCAAATAGCCCGCGCCATGCACGAACAGCACCGCCGGCCCGCCTTTTCGATAATTCGCCGGTTTATAAACATGCGCCCGCACCATCACGCCATCGCGCGCTCGAAACGCGACGATCGGTGTGTCCAGCCATGGATATTCCCAGAATTCGGCCGCCGGCGACGACGTCAGCTTTTTCGCCGCGGCATCGGCGCGCGTCTCCTGCGCGTACAGTTCCGGCGGCTTATTGGTATACGAATAAACATCCGCAAACCAGCGTTCGTCCGGCGACGGCACGCAGGAATGGCCGCCGGGCAACGCAGTCAACCGGGTTCGCGCGCCGCCATCCGCGCCCATTTCGTACACTTCCTGCTCGCCGGGATCGGCCTTGTTGGTCACCAGAAAGAAATTGCTCTTGTCGTTCGACAAAATGGCGCTGTCCACTTCCCACGTACCCGACGTCAGCGCCTTCGCCTCGCCGCCCGCGAACGGCACGCTGTAAAGATGCGAGTAGCCCGTGCGCTCCGATTGAAAATAGATGTCGCGATCGCCCTTCATCCATCCCAGCGTTACCTCGCCGGGCTCGTCCGGATCGCCGATCCCGGGCCCATCGATCCATGCGTCGTCGTGATCGTGCGCCAGCACGCGCGTCTTCCCGGTGTCTTCATCCAGCGCCAGAATCCAGCGGTCTTTGTTGTCCGTCGCGCGCGCTTCCAGCACCGCCTTGGTTCCGTCGGCCGACCAGCGCGGCTCCGATAACCTGACATCGCGATCCACAGGTGTCTTTGCGTCCGCGTTCTGCAAGATGGCGCGCTGCCCGTGATCCACCCACCTCACGTCCCCGGTCTGGACGCTCAGAATCGCCAGCCGGACCAGGCTCTGCCTGTCGCCCACCTTCTCATAGGATGGAGTGTCCTCCGTGTAGCCCGACTCGGTCACAAACCTGGGCACCGTGGTTCGCTTGGCGCCTTTGGCCGGCTCGCGAATCGTCGCGATCACGTACTTTTCGTCGGGCGTGAGCTGCAACGCTGCCACGGTTTGCCCGGCCTGTAAGATAAACGGCTTCCGCGGATGCTCGCGCTTGCGCTTGGCCTCCTGCTCCGCCTGCTCCGCCGCGCGCTCCCGGATCACGTCGAACAGATCCTTCTGGTCCTCCTTGAGCGCTTCCTGGCTGGCCGTACCCTTCTCTTCTCCGGGCGGTGGCGGGCTTCCCGCCGGACGAATATCCGTCATCTCTTCGGTTGCCCCACTATCCAGAGCGATCACATACAGGTTATTCCCGCGCGTGAATGCGACTCGCTTTTCATCAAGGGTGAAATGAGGATTGCTTTCGATGTCGTCTGTTTTGGTGATCTGCCGGGCCGTGCCCGAGGAAGCGTCGTAGAGCCAGATGTCGCCATCGCGCGAGTAGACCGTTCGCTTCTTGTCTCGCGTGGAATCCCCGGCGGCTGGCGGCGCCAGTTTTGCTTCATCGTCGGACAACTTCCGCAGCCCCGAGCCGTCGCGTCCCACAATATAGGTATCTGCCGGCTTCAGCAGTGGATCGCTCGCCTGCTTCCATTGAAAATAGATCCGCTCACCGTCGCCCGACCAGCGTGCCTGGGTGGGCTCGTAGCCAAACAACGCCGGCCCGCGCATGATGTTATCGATGGTGAGTTCGAACTTTGCGGCCGGTTTCGCGAGAGACGCAACAAAGATCGCCAGGAAAGCGAGCATGAATCGCTTCATTGCTCTATGCTAGCGTGCGCGGCTCTATGCTAGCGAGCACGCTCCCGGCCCGCGCGGTGCTGCTATTTCCGCACGAAATCCAGCGTGGCCTCGGCGTGCTGGCCGTGCGTCGAACTTTCGTGGATCTCGAGCGTCATGTGCTTGCCATCGTCGGACAGCGTTTGCACCCAATGTCCCTCCACCGGATCGCCGTTGATCTGTGCCTTCCAGTCCGTCATCAGCTTGTTGCCATCCATGGTGGTCTTAAACGCCGCCATGAACGGGCCGATCTGCGTCTGCTGTTCCTGCCCGTCGGTGTTCAGATGCAGCTTGTTGGTCATCACGCCGAGATACAGCAGTGGAACCACGCCGCTTTTGGGCTCATCGAAGCTCGATTCGATGGTTAGTCCGGTACCGTCCTGCTTGATCTTGGTTTGCAGGCTGCCGGGCGCGTCGGCTGGCAGCTGACTGTGTTTGTCCAACACCCATTTACCGGAAAAGCTATCCGGATTATCCTTGGCATTCGCTATTCCCGCAATGCTGATGAAAGCGATTGTAAATAAAGGTATTAACGTTTTGGCCAGTCTCAACACAATCGTCTCCTCCTCACATAGGATGCCGCGCCATGGCGAACGATTACATCCCTTTCTCGCCTCTTGTTGTAACGTTATGATTCTACGGCTCTACAGCGGGCAATCTCGTGCCCCTGCTAAAAAGGTAGGCATGGTTTCACTCGACGGCTCCCGTCTCACCTTCGATGAACTCCAGCGCGTCTGTCGCCGGGATGAGGCCGTGCAAATCGATCCTGCCGCTCTCCCCGGTATGCTCCGCTCGCGCGCCGTGGTGGAGAAGCTCGCGCTGGGCGACGCCCCGGTGTATGCCGTTAACACCGGCGTCGGATTGCTGGCCGATGTTCGTGTAGAGCCCGGTGAACTGGAGCAGCTCCAGCGCAATGTCATCCGCTCGCATGCCTGCGGAGTGGGCCTGCCGCTTGCTCGCGAAGAAGTCCGCGGCATGATGCTCATCCGCGCTAATGTGCTGGCCAAAGGGTTTTCCGGTATCCGTCCGGTGGTTGCGGAGCGTTTGTGCGATTTACTGAATCGCGGCGTCACGCCCGTGGTTCCCTCGCAAGGCAGCGTCGGCGCCAGTGGCGATCTCGCACCCCTCGCCCACATCGCGCTGGTCCTGATTGGGGAAGGCGAAGCCGAGATCGATGGCGCGCGCGTCTCAGGCGCTGAGGCCCTGCGCCGGGCCGGCATCCAGCCGATCGCGCTTGCCTCCAAGGAAGGCATTTCACTCGTCAACGGTACTCAGGCCATGCTCTCGGTGGGTGCCCTGCAGCTCCTCGACGCCGAAGCGCTCACCGAAGCGGCCGACCTCATCTGCGCCATGACCATCGACGGCCTGCGCGGCACCCCGCACGCCTTCGATCCGCGCATTCATCAAACCCGCCCGTTCCCCGGCCAGCTCCAGAGCGCTGCGAACCTGAGCCGCTATCTGGAAGGCAGCGAGATCCGCCAATCGCACATCACCTGCCGCCGCGTCCAGGATGCTTACTCGCTGCGCTGCGCCCCACAGGTCCACGGAGCGGTCCGCGACGCGCTCTCCACCGCGCGCCGCGCTTTCGAAATCGAGTTGAATTCGGTTACCGACAATCCGCTGGTGATCGGCGATGAGATTTTCTCCGGCGGCAATTTCCACGGCGAGCCATTGGCGCTCCAGTTGGATGCCATGGCCGTCGCGCTCACCGTGCTGGCCGGTATTTCGGAACGTAGAATTGACCGGCTGGTGAATCCCTCGTTGAACGAAGAGCTCCCACCGTTTCTCGCCAATCACGCCGGCCTGGAATCGGGATTCATGATGCTGCAAGTGACCGCCGCCGCTCTGGTGGCTGAAAACCGCGTGCTGGCCCATCCGGCCTCTACCGGCTCCATCACCACCAGCGGCAACAAGGAGGATTTCGTCAGCATGGGCATGACGTCGGCGATGAAGCTGAAACAGATTGTGCGCAACACGCGCCACGTTCTGGCAATTGAGCTGCTGGCCGCCACGCGTGCACTGGATTGCCTGCGCCCCCTCGCGTCCAGCCCGGTGATCGAGCAGGTGCGTGCGGCGCTCGCCAAAATCAGCGCGCCCTGGACCGCCGATCGCGCGCTCGGCGCCGACATCGAAAATACCGGCGCCTGGATCGCGTCAGGCGCTCTTAATCGCTAATAAACACGTTGAAGCTGGTTACCGTCCGGTACCCCATTGCTTCATACAACGAGAATCCTGACGACGTTGCTTGCAGCACGGTCCGCGACACACCGCGCGTTTGCTGCGCCTCCCGAATTATTTGACGCATGATGGCTTCCGCGAATCCCAGCCGCCGGTGTTGCGGCAACGTGGCCACCGAGTACAGCCCGATGACATCGCCCGTGATGACGGAGGCGGCGGTTGTTACCGCCCGGCCGTTCGAATACCCCACGTGGCCCTGGAACGTTCCTTTCCACGCCCGCTCGGCGCCGTATACCGACATACTGACCGAGTGCGGAATCTCAAACGCTGTGGACATTACTTGGGCAAACGCGCTACGGGTGGGTTCGTCGGCCACTGGCCGCACCTCGATGGTGGGCAGACCTCGCGTCGCAGGCGCCAGATGCTCGGCGTACATCCCCGGAGCTTCGGTCAGATGGTGCAGCCCATGGCGTTTGAAAATGCGCGACGCTTCCCGGCGCAGGGGCTGTTTCAAGAAGTCCGCGCAGAGCCAATACGTCCAGCGCAGGCTGCGGGCGTCGAATTGTTCGGCCGATACATCGATCAGGTGGCCTAGCTCCTGGGCATCGCCTTCAATCGGCCGCGCCTGCAAGGCCGCATTGAACGCCGCGTAGTTCAGCCCGCAGAATATTAAGGACACCCCCGGCAGGTCTTGAATCTCAGCGTCGGCGCGCGCCTGTCCGAAGAATCGCAGGGCTTCCAACAGGTTTTCAGCCACCGCGCGCACTTCGTCTTCAGGCATTTGGCGATTAGAGCAGACTCCGCGGGTGGTCGTCAATTGCACCGCCCGCTCGTGTCGGTGCAAAGTGATAATGTCCTATTTGCGCAAAGTAGAAATGTCCTATTGACAACCTCCAGGCTGGGGAGGTGCGAGAAGGACAACTACTGATGACGCAAGCCGAGCGAGACCGGCTGGTGGCCCTGAAAAAGGCCAAAAAGAAATTGATCACGCAGAAGCAGGCCGCCGAGGAACTGGGCATCACCGAACGGCATGTACGGCGTCTGCTGCGAGCGCTGAAGCGGCGCGGTGATCAGGCTGTGGTACATGCGTTGCGAGGGCTACCGTCCAATCGCAAGATTCCTGTGGAGACCGAACAGGAGGCAGTGGCCATCTTGAAGAGGCCGGTATATCGGGGGTTTGGACCGACGCTGGGATCGGAATACCTGGCCAAGAAACACGGCATCGAGGTCAGCCGGGAGACGGTGCGGCAGTGGATGATCCAGGCCAGGCTGTGGCGAGCCCGCCAGCAGCGTGTTGAGAAAATCCACGAATGGCGTCCACGTCGCGGCCGGTTTGGCGAACTGGTGCAGTGGGACACCAGTGATCACAAGTGGCTGGAAGGACGCGGAGAAGAGATTTACTGATCAACATGATCGACGATGCTACCGGCCGCTGGTTCGCGCGCTTTGTGACCAGCGACTCGACGGTGGAAAACATGAACCTGCTGGAGAGCTACGTGAAAAAGTACGGACGGCCGCTGGCATTTTATACCGACAAGGCGAGCTTGTTTCAGACCGCGGAGAAACGCAAACGCGATGAGCCCGGAGTGGAGAAGGACGCGGTAGAGATGCCGCAGACGCAGATTGGGCGGGCATTGCGAGAGCTATCCATCGCCTGGATCGCAGCGCACAGTCCGCAGGCCCAAAGGGCGAGTGGAACGTGGATTTTTGACCGCTCAGGACCGGTTAGTGAAAGGAATGCGAGTCGCTGGAGTCACCACCTTGGAGCAAGCCAATCACTATCTGGAAAGTGAGTTTCTGCCCTGGGTCAACACCACGTTAGCAGTGGTGCCGGCCAGTGCGGACGATGCC
Source organism: Bryobacterales bacterium (assembly GCA_963776805.1). Taxonomy (GTDB): domain Bacteria; phylum Acidobacteriota; class Terriglobia; order Bryobacterales; family Bryobacteraceae; genus Palsa-89. Next base: position 228,913 of record CAVZOD010000020.1, on the reverse strand, counting down.
CACCGGCCGCTGGAAAAGCAGCACGATCTGGCTGCGATTCTCAGCCATGTGGAAAGCCGGCGCGTGAACAACGACTACACCATCCAGTTGGACACCAAGCTCTACCAGATCGCACGCCAGAACATTCGCACCGGATTACGAGGCGCCACCATCCGGGTTGAGAAGCGGCGGGACGGCGAGGTGGCAATTCGATTCCGCGATCGCTATCTAAGTGTTTCTATCTGCGAGCAACGTCCCAAGCTTGCACCACCCAAGCCGCTCGGCAAGGCACGGCGTGCGCTGAAACCCAGCCAGGCCAGTGAGTGGTGTAAAAACTTTGATCTGAAAAAGTCGCCCAAAATCTGGCAGGCCTCAGAAGGTTCCGGTGCCAAGCCGGAGTCGCTATGAAGACCCGCACCAACGCAACAGGAAGGCCGGGCAAAATCGGCCCGGCAGCTTCGCGCTTTCCCTATTCAAGGCCTCCGCTCCGAGACTCCACCCAAGTAATGGGCCTGTCAAAATCCAAAGCAAAACCCTCGGAGGGTACCCCGCAGGGCCCCGTTGACCGAGGGTTTGCCGCCGATTACTTCGGAGCCAGCCCCGTCGCATCGGCCTTGAATCTTCCCCAGGAGCGCGACTCCCCGGAGAATCGAGATCAGACTATCACGCACCCTACCCCAGCTCGGTCAAAACCGGACATTTCTACTTTGCAGGGAATAGGACATTTCTACTTTGCGTTGACATTGCACCGCCCGCTCGGTCGGCGCAGCAGAAGGACAACTACTGATGACGCAGCCGAGCGAGACCGGCTGGTGGCCCTGAAAAAAGGCCAAAAAGAATTGATCACGCAGAACCAGGCTGCCTGGGAACCGGGAATCACCGAACGGCATGTACGGCGTCTGCTGTGGGCGCTGAAGCGGCGCGGCGATCAGGCTGTGGTACTTACGTTGCGCGGGCTGCCGTCCCGTTGCAAGGTGGATGGGGAAACGGCCCTCGCGGAGCCATCCTGTCCAGTCAGCGTATCCCTGCCCGGTAGCTTGCCAAAGTTGCTTCCAAGGTCTTCCGCAACGGGGTGGGCGTAGCGCTCAACAATTTCAGCAACCGCTCCAATGTGCCCACTGCCGCGGCTCGATCGCCGTTCATCCAATAACCCTTCGCCGCGATTTGCAATGTATCGGCATCGTCGCCATTCATCGCTAGGACGCGCTGCGCCAGGCGCAATCCCAGCGGCGCGTCGGAATAGCCGGGCACCTTGCAATCGAGCAGCGCCGAGGCCGCCAACCCCAACTCCGGCGCGGCCGCCTGAGGAGCCAGTGCCGCGGCCTTCAACACCGGAATTCCCGCCGCCAGCCGCCTCGCTTCATCGCGCCGGCCCAGATCCCAGCTCACGTTGGCGGCGTCCACCTGCTGCTCGGCTTGTGCCAGAAGGTACGGGCGGCTGTCGGGATCGCGTGCCAGCAGCCTGTCGAAAATTCCGATGTCCGCCAGACGATAACGCAGTTCCTCGCCTTTGTTCCCGGCCAGGGCGCTCAAATCCGCCAATTGATAATACGGCAAACTGCTCAGGTACAGGGACTGAATGTCTTTGGGATCTTCGGCGGCGATACGGTCGCGCAACTGCCGCGCCTCTTCCAGATAATGAAAGCCTTCGTCGAAGTGGCCCAACTGCCCCAAATTTCTTCCGAGTCCCAGAAGAACGCTCGATAGGTTACTGCGTGCGAGCGGCGTATCGGCGTCGCGGCCCGCAATGCGGCCCATAGCGCTGACCGCCTGCCGGAAATACGACGTCGCGCCCGCCGGATCATGCAATTCTTCGATGGAGCCGGCCATGTTGTAATCGATGGCTACCAGACGAACGGCCTCCGTACTGCGCGGATCCAGCCGTATGGCGGCTTCGGCATGGCCGATGGAAGTCTGGAGCGCCGATAAACTCTCGCCGGTATTCTGTCCGGTGAGATATCCTCCGGAGGCCTGGCTCAAAGAACGCATCAGCGCGAAGTAGGCCCATCCGGCGTTATAGCGGATTTCGTAATCGTTGGCCCAACGGCTGGCCATCCGGGCAAAATCCCGGGTTCCGTCCTCAATCCAGGCGCGGCCGGAATTGCTGTCGAAGTCGAGCAGCCTGCCTAGATTGATCTTGGTGTTCGCCAAAACCAGAGCGGCGCGTCGGTTCCCGGCCTGGGCGACCGGGGTGAGAATCGCAATGGCCCGTAAGTAGGTCTCCTTGGCCTTGGCAGGCTGTCCAATGTTGCTGGTGGCCGGATTCCCCAGAATGGAGCCCAACTGCGCGTAGCCCTCCCCGACCTCCGTCCGCAGAGTTGGGTCACGAATGTTCTCCGCCGACAAGCGGTCCAGATACTTCAGCGAGTGCTCCACCATCTCCGCGCGTACGGGAGTGGCGCCGGGCAACTGCGTCACGGACTTATTGAGTTCGAACATCAGGTAATGGGTCAGCTCGCGGGCTTCGGCAAAGCGGCGTGCGGCGATGCGCGATTCCCAGGCGGTGGCCGCGGCGCCGCCCGCCAGCGATAGCACGATCAAACCGGCCGCGGCCGCTCCCATCTTGTGCCGCGCGATAAATTTGCGGGCGCGCCGCAACGAGTTGGCCGGCGCAGCCTCGATCACGTGCCCGTCCGAGTGGCGCGAGATGTCCGCCGCCAGCCGATCCACCGACGGATAGCGCAGTGCGAGCGACCGCTCCATGGCCTTGGCCACGATCGCCTCCAGATCGCCGCGCAGAGCGCGATGCAGACCTGGGACCGTGAGACCGCGATTTTCCGCCGCGCGCTCCGCTTCGGGGCCTTCGATGGCGCCGGCCGGCGCGGGATCGGCATCGAGCACTGCTTTGATGATTTCCGACGCCGGGAGGTTGGTTCCGAACGGACGCTTCCCGCTCAGCAGTTCATATAAGAGCACGCCAAGGGAGTACACGTCGTCGGAGACGGCGGCCGGCCTGCCGCGGAGGACTTCGGGACTGGAATATTGGGGAGTCAAATAGAGAGTGGGGTTGTCGTCGCGCGCGCTGGCCTCTTCAATGGGGCGCGCCAGGCCAAAATCCACCAACTTCGCCTCGCCCGAGTGCGTCACCAGGATGTTTCCCGGCTTGATATCGCGGTGCACCACCAATTGTTGATGGGCGAACGCGGCTGCCCGGCAAACCTGGAGGAATAGCTCCAGCCGCTCGCGGATCCCCAGACGACGTGTATCGCAATAACGGTCAATCCGCTCGCCGTCCACATACTCCATCACCAGGAACGGCAGGCCATCCTCCGTCACGCCGCCGTCCAGGAAGGCCGCAATATTGGGATGCCGGAGCTGCGCCAGGATTTGCCGCTCGCGGCGGAAGCGGTCCTCCAATAGAGAGGACCAAAGCGGGGAGGAAACCACTTTCACGGCGACGCGCAGCGTCACCTCGCCATCATCCCGAGTGGCGGCATAGACCGCGCCCATGCCGCCGCGTCCGATCAGTCCCTGCGCCTGGTAGACGCCAAAGCGCGGCAGGGGGCGAACGGGCGCTATCGCGAAGCGCTGCATCGCCAGGTCCTTTTCGACCAACCTTGCCAGATCGTTGCGTAGCGCGGTGTCGCCCGAGCACGATGCCTCCATGAACTCGTCGCGCTCGGAGCCGGGAGGGAGTGCCAGCGTTTGATGAAACAGGTGCTCCAGCCGCTCGAAGTGGTCTCGCGTTACGGAGGTCATACAAAATTACGGCGCAAAAGCCGGATAAAAGCCGTCAGGGCGCCGGATGCAGCCGGTCATGCAGCCACACCAGCGAAAAACGAATATCGCGCTCGATGCTGGAAGAGGAGACACCGAGGATGGAAGCAGTTTCATCCACCGTGCAACCCAGGAAATAGCGCAATTCGATGGCCCGCGCTTTAGCTTCGTCAATGGCATAGAGCTCCTCGAGGGCCGCCGACAGGTCCAGGAGATTTTCCTGCTGCGGAGTGATCCAGGCCAGTTCGGCGTTCAACGGCACGCGTTTGAACGATACGCCCCGCTTTATGGCTTTGGCCTGGCGCGCGTAGTCCACCAGAAGGCGCCGCATCAGCTTGGCCGAGAACGTGTAAAAGTGCGACCGGTCGCGCAGGCTCACCTTACGCAGCTTCATGAATTGCTGGAACATTTCGTTGACCAGCGCGGTGCCTTGCAGGGTATGATCGGCGCGCTCGTTGCGCAGCAGAGATTCGGCCAACTGGTGGAGTTGATCGTAAACCAGCGGGGCCAGCCGGTCTACGGCGGAGGCGTCCCCGTGCGCCCAGCTATCCAAAAGACGGGTGATTTCGCCGCTATCTTGCCCGGCTGCCATCGGATTCTCCTTAGCTTATCATTCGGCTGTCTAGTCCAAAGTCTGGCGGCAGCTCAACCCAAAGTCTGGCGGCTGCTTAACCCAAAGTCCGGTAACTGCCTGCTCCAAAGCCGGCGATTCTAAGGTCTGTGACGGCTTTTGGCTCGGACTTTCGCCGTATGTGTCGGAGGCAAAAATGAGGTTTCTCACATTCGCCGGCATTATCCTACTTGCCGGGCCGCTTATGGCGACTTCGATTTCCTACGTCACCACGGATTCGTATATTTTTTCCGGAGGGGTGCAGAATAACTACGACTCGGTGAACGGGCTGAGCCAGCATATCGGGACCTGTTTCGCCGAGGGCAGCACGAGCACGGTGCCTTGCGCGACTATCAGCTCGACGCCCTCGACCAACACTCTGGGGCTGACATCGGCTTCGGTGGCGATTACCAATGGCCAATCATACGACCCGCAGAACGGCGTCACCGGCTACGCGGACTCGTCCGCTTACGCGAATCTGTCTACCGGCACAGTCGGAGTGTCCGCGGACGGCCTCCCGTGTTCTCCCCAGACCGCCTTATGTTCGGACCAGGGGGAGGGCGTTGGCGAGATGCAAGACGGGCTGACATTCACGAACACCACGGGCACAATTCAGGACATCACCCTCTCGTGGACCTTCGACGGCAGTATCAGCCCGAACGACGCGGAAGCTAACTCCACGTTCATTTCGCTATTCTGCTTCGGCGCCGGAACCACTTGCTTCGGCGACCCGAACGCGGGTATCCACACTCCCAACAGCGAGAGTCTGTTCGAATTTCAGGATGCAGACGGCACGGTGACCAACACGCAGCCGAGCGAGGGCTGGGTGAGCACGTCCATTATCCCCGGCGCCAACGGAACGTCCGAGACGTTCGAAGGGACGTTCGCCGTTGCGGCGGGCGTTAGCACCGATAGCTTAAACGCGTATCTCGAGGCTTCCTGCCTGATGGCGACCTGCGACTTCAGCAATACCGGCGCCTTCAGCATCGGCGGGCTCCCGGATGGCGTTTCTTTCACTTCCAGTTCAGGAGTGCTATTGACGAGTGAAACGCCCGAACCGAACTCCTGGCTGCTGTGCCTGGCCGCCATCGCGGCCGCCATGTTGGTCAGGCGGGGCCGCTGGTTACGCGGTCGCGATCGGTCGGAGCGCGGGTAAAGTTTCCGCGCTCACCATCCGGCTTGGCAGCCGATCGGAAAGCGAACCAGGTATTTCGCATGCCGATTCCAAGGCAACGGCTGCCTGCCGGTCACGGGAAGGCGCTCAGCGGACTCTTGAGCAAAAGGGGCAACGCCGTAAGGCTATGCGTCTTCGTTGACCGATTATTCGTAATCAGAGCGTCAAGGGATCAAGCCCTCCGCCAGATCCATAAAGTCACCTTTCGCACCCACCGCACCAGCCTCAACTTTCAGCGACAATGATTGTTGCGGAATGAAAATCTCAATCCTGGTGCCTTTGTATAACGAAGAGGAGTTCGTGGCCACCTTGCTGGAGCAGGTGATTGCGGCCCCTCTGCCGGAAGGTTTCGAACGGGAGATCATTGTGGCCGATGACGGCTCCCAGGATGCTTCGGTGCAAGAGGTGGAGGCGGTAGCGGAGAAATACCCCGGTCTGATTCGCTTGCTAACAACCACGCGCAACCAAGGCAAGGGCGCGGCCCTGCGCCGGGCGATTGCAGAAGCGAGCGGGGAGTTTTCGATCATCCAGGATGCGGACCTGGAGTACAACCCGTACGAATACAGGAAGCTTTTGGGGCCGTTACTCGAAGGACGGGCGGATGCGGTATTCGGATCGCGCTTTATGTCCAGCGGCGAACGGCGCGTGCTGTACTTCTGGCATTCGCTCGCCAATCATGTGCTGACGGCCATGTGCAACATTTTTGCCGACCTGAATCTCACCGATATGGAAACCTGCTACAAGGCGTTTCGCACGTCTCTGCTGCAAAGCATTCCTATCCGGAGCCAGCGCTTTGGATTTGAACCGGAGATCACGATTAAACTGGCGAAGCGGCAGGCCCGCATCTACGAAACGCCAATCTCCTATAACGGCCGCACGTATGAAGAGGGCAAGAAAATTGGACTCAAGGACGCTTTCGAAGCATTCTGGGTGATTCTCAAGACGGCTCTTTCGCGCGACATTTATGTGGCAAAAGACAAAGACATCCTGGATGCTTTTGGCAGCGCGCCCAATTTCAATCGCTGGATGGCAGACACCATCCGCCCGTACATTGGCAGAAATGTGCTGGAGATCGGCGCGGGGATGGGCAATCTTACGCGCCAGCTGTTGGCGGGAAGAAAACGATACGTGGCCACCGATATTGACCATGAGCATTTGGACCGCCTCAGTAACCGGCTGTCGCACCGGCCGCGCCTGGAAATCGCGGAATTAAACGCCGCCATTCCGGAAAATCACGAGCCCTTTCGCGGCCAGATGGATACCGTGATTTGCCTGAACGTATTGGAGCACATCGAGGACGACCTGGAGGCTTTGCGAAATATCCGTTCCATGCTCCAGGACGGCGGCCGCGCGGTGATTCTGGTACCCTGCGGACAAAGCATCTTCAATTCCCTGGATGAAGAACTGGGGCATTTTCGGCGCTATTCGGAAGATCAATTACGCGAACGAATGACGGCCGCGGGGTTTGATGTGGAAACAATCCTGCGCTTTAATCGCGCTTCCCGGCCGGGCTGGTGGCTGAACGGAACCATTCTCAAACGCAGAACTATCAGCCGCCTGCAGCTCAGGAATTTTGACCGCTTGGTGTGGCTGTTGCGGCGCGTTGATGCGTACTTGCCGTGGCAGCAAACTTCCATCATCGGAATCGGCCGGAGAGCGGCCGAGACTCCGCAGCCACACGTTACGGACAACGAATTCTCAGCGCGCGAGGCGTAAAGGAATCACCCCAACTCGCCGCGCTTGGCGGCCTGAATCGCGAGGTCTGCTGCGCGATAGGCCAGCGCCTGAATCGTGGCTGTCGGCTGCTGCCGTCCCGAAGTAACGAAACTGCTTCCGTCCACAATCACCAGATTCGGCACGTCGTGCGCGCGATTGTTGCGATCCACCACGGAGAGTTTCGTGTTGTTGCCCATGCGGCAAGTGCCCATCAGATGCCGCGAGGGCAACATGTCCTCGACCGAGATGCCTGTCGTCCAGATCTTCTTGGCTCCGGCTGCTTCCAGGATTTCCACTTGCTTGGTCAGCAGCCACCGCATGGATGCCATGTCATCGGCGTGAGGATAATACGTGACGCGCATCACGGGCAGGCCCCAGGGGTCCTTCAGGTCCGAATCTAGCGAGATAGTGTTCCGTTCCTGGGGCAGGGAACTGCTGTGCGCCAGAACGGCCATGGTGTGAGTGAAATACTGGCCCAGCATCGTCTTATATTGCGCGCCCCATTTTGGCGCGTCGTCGGGCATTCCATGCAGCGCGAAACTTGCCGGGTAAAAATCGAAGCGCGCATCCAGGCCGCCGCCTCCATAGAAGCCGCGCTTGGGATCGGCGCGATAGTAATCGTGGATCACGCGCGTGTCGACAATGCTTTTATACTCGTTCAGCGGATGCTCGAACAGACCCAGCGCTTCGCCGCCGTTGTCCCACATCAGATATTTGCCCACCAATCCGCTGGAGTTGGCCAGCCCTTGCGAAAAGCGCTTGGATTTGGAGAGCAGCAACAAGCGCGCGGTCTCGGCGCCGTTCGCGCAGACTACCACGGCCTTGGCCCGCTGGAAAATCTCGCGGCGATGCGCGTCGAAATAAACGGCGCCAGTCGCGCGCCCATGCGCGTCCGTCTCAATCTTGCGCACGTACGAGTTCGGCCGGATTTCGCAGCGGCCGGTCTTTTCAGCGATGGGGATCACGGAAACCAGCGTGCTCGATTTCGCCCGCATCTCGCATCCGAACGATTCGCAAAAGCCGCAATGTACGCATGCCGCCCTGCCCTGATATGGTTTCGAGAGGATCGCCACCGGCGCGGGAAACGGATGCAGCCCCAGCTTTTTGGCCCCGCGCTCGAACAGCACGCCCGAAGACTTCACCGGCATGGGCGGCAACGGATACGGTTTCGACCGCGGACCGTCGAACGGATTCGAGCCCGCCAGTCCCGAGATGCCCAGGTCCCATTCGGCTTTGGTGTAGTAGGGCTCTAAATCCGCGTATTTGATCGGCCAATCAGCCAGTCCAGTGCCCGCCACTTCGCCGAACAGGCTGCGTTCCTCGAAATCGCTTTCGTGGAAGCGCCAATAATTCGCGGTGAAGTGAACGCTTCCTCCGCCCACCTGCCGCCCGTACTCGATGGCTTTGAGCGGCTTCGCTTGTTCGGATTCGTTCTTGCGATAGGTGATGGGCTGGACCTTCGGGTCGTTTGTCAGCCCGGCCTGGTAGGTGTAGCCGATCTCATCGTGCTTGTAATCCCGCTCGGTAAGATAGGGACCTTGTTCCAACACAACCACCCGGAAACCGGCGGTCGCGAGTTCCTTCGCCATGACGCCGCCCGCGGCGCCGGCGCCGATTACCAGGAAATCGACAGCATCCGACGGCCGGAATGTTGCGCCGCTCATTTTTTGTCCTGCGCGTCGTAATAACCGAACGGAGGCTGGTACGCCATGTGATTTTCAAAACCGATCAGCTTCCAACCGACGTGATCGCGATTTCCGCCGTAGCTCGGATTGCCGAGAAATCCGTAAAGCGTGTGGGTGCGGAGCAGTTCGAAGAAATCGCTCGTCTTGGAGTCGGCTTCTATCGCGTGGATCAATTGGATCTGCTGACCGCTTGGGAGCGCCGCCATGCTGGCTGAGTCGGGAAACATTTCTTTGCGCTTCTGTTGCACTTCGGCCATGCCCGTGTGGTAACTCTCTCGCAGATCGGCGTCGAAAGTCGACAGTGCGCGATCGATGAAATAGACGATGCCCGCTTCGTGCGCGCCGGGTCCGTCGTCAGAGGGAATGATTTGCGACGTGATCGCGTCAAGCTCTGCGGCCAGCGCCGGGTCGAGCGTTTGAAAAGGCGGCGGCGTGGAGGATTGCACCGCTTCGCGCGCGTGCTGCTGTGCCCCGGCGAGATCAGCTAGCGCCGCGATCCCCATGCATTGCGACAGCCAGAGCCGCCGGGTGGATTGCATGCTCTATCTTGCGCGATCCTGCGAATTACTGCGCTTCTTCAATTACGCCATTCAACCCGCGCGCCAGATGCAACTGCGCCCAATGAAATTCCGTGGTAAGCATCTTCGCGATTTCGTCTTTGGACTTCTTCGCCCGATTCATTTCGCGGACGCGAGCAACCAGCCGGATAGTGCTGAGGCGGAAATCGGCCATCTCCTGTTTGGTGGCGATCGGTCCATGGCCTGGAACCACGGTGTCGAAATCGAGCTGCAGCGCTGAACGCAGCGTGCTGGGCCATTCCACGGCGCTGCCGCCGCCGGAATAATCGATCAGCTCCGGCACGTCGTCGCCCTTGGTGTACATATCGCCGGACGCGAGAACGCGGTCGGCGGGAAACAAAACCACCACGTCGCCGTTGGTGTGCGAGCGGCCGAAATGATACAGCGCCACGTTCTTCCCGCCGAGGTAAATGTGCGCGTGATGTTCGATCACGATATCGGGAAGGCCGGGCTGATTGGCCACCACCATTTGCTCGCGCGCTTCCTGGGAAGCGACAATCTTCACGTCCATCGCCTGGAACTTCGCATTGCCGCCGCTATGGTCCGAGTGGTGATGCGTATTGATGACGTATTTTACCGGTTTGTCAGTGATCTTCTTCAGCTCGGCCATGATGCCGGCATGGTCGATATCGAATTTGTCGTCGACCAGCAAAACACCGTCGTTGGTGATCAGCGCGGTGGTGTTGCCGGGCACGAAGTCGTTGTGAATCACATACAAATCGTCTTTGAGTTTGATGGTATTCAGCTTGGAGGGCTGGTTGCCAAATTGCGTGTACGCGGTGAACAGGGCGCCACCAGCCAATACAGCCACTGACAATCGAACGACGGAGCTCTTGCGCATTAGGACGAAGTATATCAGGATCGCTGCAGCAGAGGACGCAATTCACGAACGGATTTCAGGGTTTCGAGATTCATGGTGGTCTGGATGAGTTTGCCGCAGCGCTCGGCTCCGAGAACCGGCGTGAGCAGATCGCGCGCTTTGGCGATCACTTCCTCGCGCGGCATCGGATTCTCGGCTGTGCCGCGCACGGCTGTGACGGTCTCCGTGAGATGGCTTCCATCGGCCAGCGTGACTTCGACGATCGCCACGCGAGCGGGCAAGCGGCGTTCCAGTTCGGCATCCGGAATCAATTGCACTTTGGCGCGCTGCTTGAGGATTTCCGGATCCCGCATGCGCGCTTTGTCGTGCGCGGCTTTGAAAGTCGCGGTGTTGTCCACCAGCATCACGGCGACCATGTGCTGCATACAAATGTCGGGCATTTCGCGGTTCGTCACCAGAGCCGCTTCGCTCGCGGCGACGCGCACGGTGACCGTTTTCACCTGGTCCAAAGTGAAGGCGCGCTTCTTGAGAATAGCCTGCAGCGCGTCCAGCGGAGCTTGAATGGGCGAACCGACGGTCCACTTTTTGATATTGGTGCGGGTGATTTCATAGCGCTCGCCGAGCTTCTCGATCAGCTTCGCGGGGTCGGCTTGCGGCGCGTAGTCGGCCAGGAAGCTATCCTGACCCGATAAAACATCGTCGACGCCGGTAGCTCCTGCTTGCACCAGCAGTGCGGAGGTGACGCCGTTGCGAGCGGGCATTCCAGCGAACAGAAACGCCTTTTCGATATGATCCGTGTCGCGCTGCCAGGTCTTGATTCCCGAAGCCTGTTGCGACGCGTAGTCGATCAGCCAGCGCATCTGGCGTGCATTCAAACCGGCGGCGCAGCCGGCAGCGGCGGCCGATCCGAAAGTGCCGGCCAATGCATGCGTGCTGATGTGGGTGGCGGTTTGAAAACCGCCGACACCCACGGTCATCGTCACGCGCGTTCCCACGTCGTAGCCGAGCGCCACGGAGCGCAGGAATCGCGCACCATTGATGTTGAATTGTTCGCCGGCCGCGAAAGCCGAAGGCACGATGGAGGCGCCAGGATGGGATTCCGAAGGCGCGTGCGAATCGTCCGTTTCGTCCGAGTGCGCCAGCATGGCATTCGAAAACGCGGCTTCGATGGCGCCGCACACCACATCGGACGCTGCGACGGTTGCAACTTTCTCCGCCGAATGGGCGCGTGCGAAATTGATCGCAAACTTTCCCGGCACGAGTTCCGAGCCGGAGACCATGGCGGCGAACGTGTCCAGAATATGCTGTTTGGTCTTTTCGCGCGCCTCTTCGGGTAGCGGCGCCTGACCGGCCTCGCTCATGTACGCGCTAAGCTTGGCCATCACGGGACTGAGCGATGCATTCGCGCCCAACACCGGAAGGGCCGCCGCGGCAGCGACAAAGGATCGCCGGGTGATATTAGTGGATGTCATTTCGAAAAACCACTCCGCCTTTCATGACGAATTTCACGCGCTGCATTTCGGTGATGTCGGCCAGCGGATCGCCGGAAACGGCCACCAGGTCGGCGTATTTGCCAGGCTCCACGCTCCCCACCATTTTGCCCAAATTGAAATTGAGGCTTTCGGCGGCATTGCTGGTGGCCATTTGCAGAGCTTGCGCGGGCGTCATGCCCCACTTCACGTAGTACGCAAATTGGAAAGCTTGGACGCCGTGGCCGGTGGTGTACGCGCCGCTTCCGAAAACTTCTTTGACGCCCGCCGCCACCAGCCGTTTGAAACTCATTTCGGTGAGACGGAAGCGCGTGGTGTGGCCGCCGCTGGCCTTCAAGTCGCGCGTTTCCATGTCGCCGATTAAATCCCACAGCGTTTGCATCACCGGACGCTGAGTGCCGTCCCACAGCGGCTTCTTGAACAAGCGGATGGTTTCGTCGTCCAGGCCTTCGGCGCCGGTGACTCCGACGATAACGTGCATCGGCATGTCGACGCCCGCTTCCAGGCAATTGCGCAGACCCTCCCCGCCATAAGCGTGGCAGGCGACTCGCAGGCCGCGGCGATGCGCTTCGTCCACGATGGCCTGGTTCTCTTCGAGCGTGAGCGAGGGCACGTTGATCATCTTGCCGTCGGGTGTGAACGCGCCGGAGCCGGCCGGATCGGGATAGCCACCGCCTTCGTAATCTTCGGTCTCGTAAACTTTGATCCAATCCACGCCGTAGTGCGAGTGTTCGCGCACGGCCGCGCGCGCCAGCCACGGCGAATTCACGTCGCCCGAGAGCTGCCACGCGTTCGGGCCGACATTTTGGCCGAACGGCATCACGACGGATGGCGCGGGATAGTAAGCGGCGGCGCGCGGATTCAACTGCGGTCCAGCCACTTGCAGGCGCGGCCCGGGGACCTGGCCTTTGTTGATGGCGTCGCGCAGTTCGACCGTCGCGTATGTGTAGGGCGAGCCCATGTCTTGCAGAGTGGTGAACCCGGCGTTCAGATCTTTGAGCGCGTAATTCAGGCCCGAAAACGCGGCGCGAGCGTCGTTAGGCTGCTGGTCCTGCATCAGGTGCACGTGGCGATCGATGAGGCCGGGCAGGACGGTGGCGCGGCTGAGATCGATGACTTCGGCGCCCGATGGAATCTGCACGCGATCGGCCGGGCCCATTGCGGTGATGTGATCGCCCTGAATCAGGATGACCTGGTCGCGCAGCATCGTGCCTGATTTGGAATCGAACAAACGGCCGGCACGGATCGCCACGCCTTGCGCAGGCGGCGCCTGCATGTTCATGCGACCCGCGTCAAGGGGCCCAGCTTCCGGGCGAGGTCCTTGTGCGTAGAGGCATGCCGCGCCGGCGGAGAGGAGGAAGAGCAGGCGCGAGAGGTGGATTTTCATGGCACGTTCTCGGGTAGCTGCCAGTATATACCGGTCACGAGCGGGCTCGCCCCGACTAAGGATAGCTTCGACAGATGCCAAAACCCGGAATTTTGGAACTGGAGTTCAGGTGATTCGAACTGACGACCAAATGCTTCTCGCGCAGGAGTGCATCGCCAACCTGCGGAGAATTCTCCTCGCAGCGCGCAAGGTCCATTCGCGGCAGGATTTCAATCGCATTGCGGCGCCCATTTTATTGGAAATGCAACAACGGCAACAGGACATCGCAGAGTATTTGATCGGCGACATCTCGCACTCTTTGGCGAGCTAGTTGATAGCCTACATTGCTTTCAGCCTGACGTGCGCAGCATGCAACTGCGACATGCCGGCACGCTCCGCACGCGGTGACGCTTCAACCAATGTCATGACGTTCGCCCATTGCGAGGGGATCATTTTCCACTTCTCAGGCGAGGTGGCCTTCACTATGGGAGACGGGTGGTATGAATCGAAAAAAGGTAAACCAGTTGTCGCAAGGTATGGCTTCGCCCGGCCAGCACTTCGGCCAACCATTACTACCGCTGACAGCGCAGGCAAGAGTTTTAGAAGTTGCTCCACGCATTCGGCGCCCTGATGAAGTTCTCGGGCGGTCACTTTTCGCGTCCCATTCCACCAGGGAATCACGTTCCAAATCACTGTCAGCTTTCGTGGTATGCCGGCCTGTCTCATGAAGTGGAAGGTCGCCTCAGCGGTGCAGTTGTCGTTATTGCGGCTGATGAAACCCGAGCCCGGGCGCTTACCCGATTCAGCGGTCATTGGGCCGGGCTTTTCAAAAAGAAAGAGCACGCGAGCGTCAATGCCGCCATCGAGCGGATCAAAATCGGGGACCTCGCCCGCGCCACCTTGCCGCAGTTTCGCCGCGTAGGCGGTCAGCGGTGCCATGTGAGGCAGGCCGAGCATTTCCCGCCGTTGCCGGCACAGGCCGGCGTCGCGCAAGGAGCGGGGCCGATCGTCACTTTCGCAATTGCAGGAGCAGGTCGCGGTCATAGGTTCATCGATCTTCGACAGAAGTGAACTGATCGCACGTTAAATCTCATCTGTGCCCTCCTCGGAGAAATTGCTCCCCCTCCTCCCACCACAAGGAAGAACACATGCTCGCCCCGGCTATCTCGAAAGAAGACGAACTGCACTGGCTGGCGCTGTGCCTGGTTCCTGGATTAGGTACCGTCAAGGCCGGGAAGTTGGTGGCGCAATTCCAATCGCCTCAGGCGATTTTTCGGGCCTCGCGGTCCGAACTGGAATCGCGTGGCCTTTCCGGTAGCGTTGCGCAAACCATCGCGAGCGGATGTACATTCGATGACGCCGTCGAGCAGCAGCAGAAAATGCTGGAGACGAACACCGTGTTGGTGCCGATTTCCGACTCCGCCTATCCGGCCCGGCTGCGCGAAATCTTCGATCCGCCGATCGTACTCTTTGCGCGCGGCCGCTTGGAATTGCTGAAATCGATTCTGCTCGGCGTGGTGGGTACCAGGCGTCCTACGCCATATGGAATAGCGGCGGCGGAACGGTTGGGTGCCGATCTCGCACAGGCCGGCCTCGCGATTGTGAGCGGCATGGCGCGCGGCATCGACACGGCGGCCCATCGCGCGGCGCTCGGCGTGGGCGGCGACACGGTGGCGGTGTTCGGCTGCGGCGTGGATCTTATTTATCCGGCGGAGAATCGCAAGCTGGCGTTGGAGATCGCGGAGAAAGGCTTGATTCTCTCCGAGTTTCCCATGGGCTCGCCCGCCTATCCGCAGAACTTTCCCATCCGGAATCGCATCATCAGTGGCGTGGGTGTGGGCGTCCTGGTAGTGGAGGGCGCGCAGTATTCGGGCTCGGCGATCACCGCGAAAATGGCGCTGGACCAGCAGCGCGAAGTTTTCGCCGTCCCGGGAAATATCACGTCCAAAATGAGCTGGGGACCGAATCTTTTGATCAAGCAGGGCGCCAAGCTGGTTCAGGAGTGGAACGATGTTTTGGTGGAATTGCCGACTGATACTCGCCGCGCCCTGATCGGCAAGGCGCAAGCGCGTCTTGGCGTTATGTCATTGGAATTAAACGACGAACAGCCTGTGCTCCCGCCTGAACTGGGCTCTGCCAGCCGGTTGCTCCTCACCAAATTAAAGGCCGATCTGCCCATCCAGCTTGACCAGTTGCTTGAATCTTCTGATACATTGACTTCATCAGAGGTAATTGCCGCACTCTTCGAACTGGAACTTCTAGGGCTGGCCCGCCAACTCCCCGGCAAGAACTTTGTTAGAGTGTGGTAGACACTTAAACGGTAACATACTGTAAGCATTCTTACGATTCAGGAAGACCATGGCAAAATCTCTCGTCATCGTCGAATCGCCGACGAAGGCGAAGACGATCGGCAAATATCTCGGTAAGCAATTTGTCGTGAAGGCTTCGCTTGGCCACGTCAAAGACCTCCCCAAAAAGAATCTGTCGGTGGACGTGGAGAAAAACTTCGAGCCGCACTATGAGGTGATCGAAGGCAAAAAGAAGCTCATCGCAGAACTGAAGCAGGCCGCCAAGGGCGTCGACTCTATTTATCTGGCGGCTGACCCGGATCGCGAAGGCGAGGCCATCTGCTATCACCTGCAAGAGGAGCTCAACGGCAGCAAGAAGGGCCCGAAATTCTTTCGGGTGATGTTCAACGAAATCACGGCCAACGCCATCAAGAAGGCGTTCGAGAAGCCCGGATCGGTGAACCTGCACCTGGTGGACGCCCAGCAGGCGCGCCGCGTTCTGGACCGGCTGGTGGGCTACAAGATATCGCCGCTGCTGTGGGACAAGGTGCGCCGCGGGCTTTCCGCCGGCCGGGTCCAAACCGTGGCGCTGCGTCTGATTGTGGAACGCGAGCGCGAGATTCGCGCCTTCATCAAGCGCGAGTACTGGACTGTCGATGTCCAGCTCAATGCCAAGAAGCCGCCGGTGCTGACCGCGCGCTTCACCAAGAAAAACGACGAAGCGATCGAGTTGCCCGACGAAACCACCACCAAGAGCCTTCTGGATCAGTTGGACGGCTCCAAATATCTGGTCCATTCGGTCTCCACCAAGGAGAAGAAGCGCAATCCGGTCCCGCCGTTTATTACATCCACGTTGCAACAGGAAGCGTCGCGCAAGCTGCGCTTCAGCGTGAAGCGGACCATGATGCTCGCGCAGCGGCTGTATGAAGGCGTGGAGCTGGGTTCGGAAGGCTCAGTTGGCCTCATCACTTATATGCGAACCGATTCCACGCGTGTGTCCGCCGATGCGCAGGAGGAAGTTCGCGGCTTGATTAAGGATCGCTACGGCGCTCCGTTTGTTCCCGCTTCCCCCAACATATATAAGAGCAAGAAGGACGCGCAGGACGCGCACGAAGCCATCCGGCCATCTTCGGCGCGGCGCACACCCGACGATCTGGTCCCCTATCTTCCGGAAGACGAATTGAAGCTTTATCGGCTGATCTGGATGCGCTTCGTCGCATCGCAGATGACGCCGGCGGTCTTCGACCAGACCACCATCGACGTAGCGGCCAAGGGCAAGGACGGCGCGAACTATATGTTCCGCGCCACCGGGAGCGTGCCGAAGTTCAAGGGCTTCCTGGAAGTTTACGAAGAAGGCAAGGATCAAAAGGATTCGGACGACGAGGAGCTGAAGAACCGGCTGCCGCTGGTGGCCGAGGGCGAGGAGCTACGCTTCAAGTCGATTGAACCCGAGCAGCATTTCACCGAGCCGCCGCCGCGTTTCAACGAAGCGACGCTCGTGAAGGAGCTGGAATCGGATGGCGTGGGGCGCCCGTCCACGTATGCTTCTATTCTGTCCACCATCCAGGAACGCGAATACGTAAAGAAAGATGGCGGCAAATTTGTACCCACCGAGCTTGGCATGGTGGTGACGGACCTGCTGCTCGAGAATTTTAAGAATCTCTTCGACATCACTTACACGGCTCGCATGGAAGTGGAGCTGGACGAAATCGAAGAAGGCAAGATGGACTGGCGTGAGGCCATGTCGGAGTTCTACGAACGGTTCCAGAAAGACCTGGAACACGCCGAACGCCACATGACCGACATCAAGCGCATGGAGGAGCCCACCGGCGAAATTTGCGAGAAGTGCGGCAAGCCGTTGGTGATCAAGTGGGGGCGGTTCGGGAAGTTTATCGCCTGCACCGGGTACCCGGAGTGCTCCAACACGCGCGAGCTGCCGCCGGATCCCGCCAGCGCCGAAGGCCTGAGCGAACAGGACGCGCAGGAATATTGTGAGAATTGCGGCCGCGAGATGGTGCTCAAAAAGGGCCGCTTCGGACAGTTTTATGCCTGCTCCGGATATCCGGATTGCAAGACCACCAAGCAGATCGGCGGGCAGCAGAAGAAGTCCGATGTGCCGCTCGAAGAGAAGTGCCCGCAGTGCGGCAACAACCTGGTGCTGAAGAACGGGCGATTCGGCGAGTTCACCGCTTGCAGCACGTATCCGAAATGCAAGTACGTGAAGCAGAAGACCATCGGCGTTCCCTGCCCCAACTGCTCGGAAGGCGAAGTGGTGGAGCGGCGATCGAAGAAGGGGAAGACGTTTTTCGGCTGCAACCGCTATCCCGATTGCGATTTCGTCGCGTGGGGTAAGCCGATTCAGGAAAAGTGCCCCGAGTGCGGGTCCAGCTACTTAATCGAAAAGTGGCTCAAGGCCGGGCCGGTGGCGCAATGCCCGAACGGGGAATGCAAATTCAAGAAGCCGCTGGTCGTGCCGGTGGAAGTGACGGCGTAGAGCGGGCTTCCTTCAGCCAGAAATTCACTAACGCGTGCGGATTATCGCAGGTAAGGAGCTAATCGCGTTCTCATTGGGCTCCGATCTGCGGTATATTAGACGGGAAATGGCGACGAAGAACAAACCCGTTTGTTATCGAGCCGTACAAATCATATACCGAGATGCAGTCGTTAGACACATACGCGCGAGGCTCACCCAAAACTCCTCAAACAACGACTCCATCGTTAGGGAGGTAATGGGTAATGTCCGATGGTCTGAGGCGAGATCAATTTCCGACAAGGCGCGGGCCCTATCGGGCCTGACGATTAACCCCGCCGACGACTTCGACCTTATCGGAGTCGAACACTTCGCGCTTTTTCTCGGGAGGCACTTTACCGAACTCTGTTCATCGCCCAAGGGACTTGACAGCGCCCTTTGGCGTTCAAGCAAAAGGCAGCTATTAGACTGGGTGGATAGCGTAAGAGAGGCGCGCAACGTAATATCGCACCCTAGCTCGGATGACCTGGACTTTGCGGACAGCTTTCAAATCGTGGACACCTGTCGGAGAATCCTACAAAAGCTAGGGCTAGATGAAGCGGCTGCTGAGCTAGGCGAATTGGTAAGGGAGCTGGACGGTTTTGCTTTTCTCGAAGGCGCTAGTCTTGAAAGTTCTCTGCCAAATCCCGAGCGTATTGTGGTCGGATTTATTGGAAGAGATAAGGAATTAGACCGCCTTCGCGATTGGTTCCTTGATCCGAGGAGCCGTCACTGGTTGCTTGCCGGGGACGGCGGCAAAGGGAAGAGCGCTCTCGCCTATCGGTTTGCCTGCGAGATCAAGGAGAAAGCGCCCCGCCCCTTCCAGGTTGTAGCGTGGCTAAGCGCGAAGAAGCAGCAGTTCCACCAAGGGAAGCCGGGGATACTTCCACAACCTGACTTTTCGGATTTGGATAGCGCGCTCGCAAAAATCCTGGGATTCTATGGCTTCGACGAGGAGATAGGTCAGGACATCGACGTCAAGCGTGGAATCGTGAAGGATCTTCTAAACGCCCTTCCAGCGCTATTGGTCATTGACGATGTCGATAGCATCGACACTCGGAACGAGAACGTTATTGATTACTTCCAGTCCGAGGTGGCCCTTACCAAGTCAAAGGTGCTGTTCACTTCACGAAGAACTCTATTCGGCATGGGGGGAACTATGACCCTTGTGGAGGGGTTTAAGGGCCAGGAAGGTGAGGAATTCATCAAATCAAGACAGCGTCTGATGGACCTGGATCTCAAGCTGACAGCGAAAGATGTTAAGGACATGCTCCGCGTGACGGAGGGATCGCCGCTTTACATAACAGATCTTATTCGACTGACGAGATTCATGACGGTGCAAGAAGCCGTTAGTGCTTGGGAAAGGCGGGAGGGGCAAGAGGCCCGAAGGTTTGCCCTCGGAAGGGAACTCGAGCTGCTATCCAAGGAAGCCAACCACGTTCTTATCGCCGCCTCAGTGACGCCTGGAATCACCTCACGAGTGGAGCTGGAGAACATAACCGGTTATTCTAGCGACGATTTGGTGAGTGCCTTGCATGAGCTCAATAAGCTATTTCTGTCGCCAAAGCCTCGGCTGGTGGAGGGCGAAGAGCGATACGAGATCAGCGAGAACGTCCGGCTGCTGGTGAGAGATGTCCGCGGGACCACCGATGTATTTAGGCAAATGGAGGCGGCCTACAAGGCAATCTCGGGTCAGTTGCCTAAGATACGAGATCGCAAGATCGATGCCATCGTGCGGCAGGCAGTATTCAAGGTAAGGCAGGGTGACCATCCCGAGGCAAAACTCCTTCTCGAAAACGCTTTGAACCGGTTTCCGAACCATCCCGTTCTGGTCGGTTTTCTTGGTTGGGTCTACTAAACCTGGGACCCGCCGCATATTACCGAAGCCCGAGAATCTTTCACGCGCGCGGATTCGCTCGGCGTAAACGACCTCCAGATGTACCGGCACTGGGCAGAGATGGAGGGCGAGTACGTAAGCTGGAGCACTGCGGCCAGTGTTGCCGAAAAGGGGCTGAAGAAGCAGTCCGGGGATAAGGACCTCCTATTCCTGGCCGGGTACGCCAGGAGCCGGCATGCTAAGTTTCTTTTGCAATCCGCACAGAGCATCGGAGCAAGGCAGGAGCTGTTGAAGGCCAAGAATCATCTTGAACAAGCGCTGACTCCCGCGGACGAGCTGTTAGCCCATGGACGAATTCTTAACGCCAAGGTCTACCGCGCAATTGTCTTGGTGTGTGAAAGGCTTGGGCTCTCGGAAGATCTATACCGCTTCTTTGAGATGTGGGCAGCGGAGCATCCTGATGATCCAGATGTTGGGTCCGAGCGGGAGCGACTCTCCCACAAGTTTGCACTTTTGCGCTGAAGAACTGACCACCCGCCCCTCCCCCGGCTCCGCGGCCGAAGAAATTTCAGGCTGGGTATTTCGGGCGCCGCTCAATGAGCGGGCTCACGGCAGGCTGAGAAGTGGGGCAGCCAGTTAGTGCTCAAGAAGGGCCGCTTCGGCCAGTTTTACGCCTGCTCCGGATATCCGGATTGCAAGACCACCAAGCAGATCGGCGGGCAGCAGAAGAAGTCCGATGTGCCGCTCGAAGAGAAGTGCCCGCAGTGCGGCAACAACCTGGTGCTGAAGAACGGGCGATTCGGCGAGTTCACCGCTTGCAGCACGTATCCGAAATGCAAGTACGTGAAGCAGAAGACCATCGGCGTTCCCTGCCCCAACTGCTCGGAAGGCGAAGTGGTGGAGCGGCGGTCGAAGAAGGGCAAGACGTTCTTCGGCTGCAACCGCTATCCCGATTGCGATTTCGTGGCGTGAGGCAAGCCGATCCAAGAGAAGTGCCCCGAGTGCGGGTCCAGCTACTTAATCGAAAAGTGGCTGAAGGCGGGGCCGGTGGCGCAATGCCCGAACGGCGAATGCAAATTCAAGAAGCCGCTGGTCGTGCCGGTGGAGGTGACGGCGTAAATCCTCGCCTGCAGAGGATGATCCAACGGCCGGAATACCTGCTTGGTAGCGATACGCACACGAGCAAAAGTAGTACCCGCGTGGCTTGGCTCAACGACCAAAGTTATAAGAATGGGAAGCTGCGCAATGTTTGATCAGCGAGCGCAAAAATACCGCTGAAGTCATACGGCTGTCCGAGCTTGGGTGTCCAATAACGCCCGTGCGCGAGCCAGTCTCGAAACCTGAATACGGAACGCAGCTCACCAACGATGGAGCGTACACCGTAATAGTTGTCTACCCAGGCCGCCAGGATTTCGTCCCTTAGTGAGGCGCGCTCCTGCTTGACCTTATAGATGATGCGGAACGCGCGCGACAGCGAATCCTTTTCTTTTCGGTAGCAGCGCTGCAAATAATCAACGCGAAAAGCTGCTTCGACCGATGCTAAAACCGTCAGCGAGGACGTCAGATCCGCCTCCGCAAGCCGTTCGCCCAACTCGTCACTCACCTCGCCGGCTGTGTATTCGTCGAAGCGAACAGAGTAAATCTGTGACTGGGGACTGAAGTATAGCGTGAGGGAAGACTTCAAATCCTGGTGGTGTGCGGCGATCTCCGGAAGTCCAAGCTGCTCGCCGGAAAAGCTCACACGGTTAGCCATTGGCAACTTCCATCAGCATCTGGAAAAGGGATTCTTTCGTCAGCTCAATGTACCGTATGGTGGGTGGGCTCGTCGCGATTTTCCATGCCCACTTGATTTTCCTTGGCGCGCGTTCTCGTGCCATCGGCTCGGGCTTTCGACCGACACTAACGTTAACTTTAATCCTCGGACCGGACGCTTCGCTATCAACCAAAACGAGGCGCGCTCGCCCTGCTGACCCAACAACTTCCACGCGACCTTTGGCGCCGATGATTAACGTGCCGACGGGCGTCATCGTGATTTCCTGACGGCCAATCTTAAGGATCGCCTGGTCTGCGTTGTACGAACCAATGTTCTCTTCGTTCAGCTCGATTTTGCGATAAGTAAGCTTGATCTGGCCAGTCTTCGTGTATTCCTCAAGGAAGGATTCAGTTTGGCGGTAGAGTTCCTTCAGGTAGCCGAGCCACTCGTCGCGTTCCTTTTCCCAGTCGACGCCTTCATCTTCGCTGGACCCAGCTTGCTGTCGTTTCACGAATGCGTCGAAATCGACGATGTTATTGTGCTTGCTATTCATGGCGCTCTCCAGTTCGGCGGATGCCCCTAGCTACGCTCAGGGGCGAAGCGGCCCGCAAGCCGAGCTCTGTGGCGTTCTTTTGCTAGGCCGAACTTTACCAAGAGGGGCGACCAGCCCTAACGACACTAGTTTACTGTACGTACCCTGCTCTCCGACAGCAAGCTGATTATTGTGCTCGGCCACCCGATTGCAAGACCACGAAGCAGATCGGCGGGCAGCAGAAGAAAACCGACGTGCCGCTCGAAAACTGCCCGCAGTGCGGCAGCAACCTGGTGCTGAAGAACGGGCGATTCGGCGAGTTCACCGCTTGCAGCACGTATCCGAAATGCAAATACGTGAAGCAGAAGACCATCGGTGTTCCGTGCCCCAATTGTTCGGAAGGCGGAGTGGTGGAGCGGCGGTCGAAGAAGGGTAAGACGTTCTTCGGCTGCAACCGCTATCCCGATTGCGATTTCGTCGCGTGGGGTAAGCCGATTCAGGAGAAGTGCCCCGAGTGCGGCTCCAGT
The DNA here is from genome assembly GCA_963776805.1 of Bryobacterales bacterium. Classification (GTDB taxonomy): domain Bacteria; phylum Acidobacteriota; class Terriglobia; order Bryobacterales; family Bryobacteraceae; genus Palsa-89. The sequence goes on along the minus strand of CAVZOD010000020.1, from coordinate 206,332 downwards.
TATTTAATAGAAAAGTGGCTCAAGGCCGGGCCGGTGGCGCAATGCCCGAACGGCGAATGCAAATTCAAGAAGCCGCTGGTCGTGCCGGTGGAAGTGACGGCGTAAGGCGCCTTCCTTTACCTTTCCGGCAACGCCCGGCGAAAGTTCTTCGTGTGTTTGCCGAAACTGGGTCCGGCGGCGGCCCGGCTCCGCAGCATCGCGGCGCGCTGGCTGGAATCGATCTGCGCGGCCCTTCCCGTGAATCCCGACACGCTGATCGTCGACATAACATTCAGTGCCTCGTCGGTGTCAAAAGCAATCGAGGCATCTCCGTCTGTCAGGCCGCTCGACGGCACGGTGAAATTGACCTGATATAACCCCGCCACTCCGGGCGTCAGACCGGCGTACAAGACGTTGGCCTGCTCGCTGCCGAGAAAAACGAGGATGTCCGCGGCCTCCACACTGTTGCTCAACGGGCTGCTGGGGGCTGCCGCGCCATCGTCCACCCCAGGGGTTACGGGTCCAAGACCAGTCAGGAACATTTGCACTGTTTCGCCCGGCTTCGCGGGACTGGCGGCCGTTATCTCCGAATAATTGGCGTGCAGAATTGCTCCCGCTCCAGTTCCATTCTGCGCGAGCGTGTAAATCCCTGGCGCGGTGTTTTCGACGTAGACGGTTACCAGGTTCGATTTCACTCCGTTCACCTCCACCTGGAACGTCCCAAAATAATCGCCCGACACGCCGTAAGGAATCAAAGCGCTGATCTGATTCTGGCTCACCGCATACACCGGAGCCGCCAATCCATTGACGAACACTTGCACGCCGCCGAGCGTGGTGGGAATCGGGAGCACGCTGTCCACCTTCGCAGCAACCCCGAAGGTTCCATACAAGGTCACCAGTTCGCCGGGAGCATAAGCGTTTGTGATGGGCGTGTAATTGGCTGCGTTGGTGATCCCGAGCGGACTGATCCACACCGTGGAAGATGGTGTATAGGACGGAGCTTGAACGCTGATGATGAGCGAGAATTGCTGGTTGGATCCAATTTGCATCAGCGCTTTTCCGTTAGCGCCGGCCAGAAACGTGTAGGTGCTGCCGTCGTAATAGGAGCCGTCCGCCCCAATGGTTACGGGCGTGTTGAACGTGAAATCGTAGGTTTGGATATCGACCACATCGTCGAACCGTTCATGCGAGAGGAGCGTTCCATTTCCGGTGGTGTTCATGGAGCCATAAAAAGCATCCAGGAAATTCAGCGAGCCAGGCAGATAATTTTCCATTCCCGCTGAAAAGTAAGTCCCGCTCAGGAGCGAATTCGAACTGGTCCCCGAGGGCGCGCGAAACCCGAACAGCATGTCCGATCCGGTTGCCGAGCCTGCTACGAACCAGTTGCCGTCGGAGGACACATACAGAACTTTTGCGCCGTCGATGATCTCGGTGGTATTCTCCGAGCTGCCAGGAAAAGTTACCGTTCCACCCGCCGCGCCGGAGAGTGCATAGGTAGACGCTGCAACGTTCTGAGTCACGGTCGCGCCGGATTGCACATTCGCTAACGAGCCCGTCACCGCGAAGGCCGCGATATTGCCTTGGCCGTCGGACTTCAGAGTGAAATAGCCCTGCCGCGCCAGGGACACGGAAGAATTCAGGAAGTCCAGGGCGCCCACCGTAAAGTCGCCCGCGAGGACGCCGTTCGAAGACGAAGCCGACGGCGCTTGAACCGCGACAAAAAGATCGAAGCCGTCATCTTCGGTGGAGCTGGCCGTGACCACCGGTTGGCTGAAAGTGCCAAAAAGTGTGGTCGGGTAGAGAGGACTATCCAGTTGGGCGATCCCGTTCGATTGCACTCCGTACGTTCCGCCGCCCAGCGAAGCGCAGGAGCCCATGGTGGATCCGGCGGAATCGAAGAGCTTCGTATTAGAGACCGCGTATTTTCCCGCGCCGTCGAAGGTCATGGTTCCGCTCAGGCTGCAGGACTCCGTCAGGTTGCCGTTCTGGTCGTTAAAGAAAAGGACGTAGCGGAACAGGTATTGCCCGGTTAGGCTCGCTGTCCCGCTGGTATCGAAAGACTGCGCCTTCACGGCTGCCGGCGCCAGTAAAAGGGCACTGGAAACAAGGAAAATGGTTCGGTTCATGAGCGTCATCTTATTGGCCTTTGCTCCAGTTCAAGATCAGGTTGTAGGCATCCACGCTGCCCAGCCCGGTAGCGAAGTTCCAACCGCTGGCTGCGGCAAAGGCCGGGGCGTAGGTTTGGCTGCTGGTAGAGAGCCCGCCGTTTCCATCGAACTGGGTGGTCGGAGTCGCGCGGCCTCTGCCTTCGAAGCCGCTGCCGTAGCAATTTATTTCGCCGGCGCAGTTCACTGCGATGTCGCCCGCCGTGACGCTGTGGAATACCGAGGAGGCCACCGAACTGGCCGCGAGTTTGTAGTAGACCGGATTGGGGTTGCCCTGCGCGCTGCCCATCTTCTGGTTCACCAGCGCTTGAATCCCAGCTAAGATCGGGGCGGAAAACGAAGTCCCGCCGCCGCCCGCCCAGTTAAATGGCGAGCCCACGCACGGTGCGCCACCATTGTTCGGATCGGAAAAGCAGAACACGTAGTAGTGGCCCCAGACACCGTTGGCCGCGAAGAGCGACACATCGGGAATATCTCGGACGCCGTCGTTCGGAATCCCGGGAACCCCCGTTTGCCATGTGGGTTTCGCGTATCCTTTGCAGCTTCCTCCCACTACCAGGTTTGCCGCTGGAACGCCGGTTGCACACCCGCTTGGCCCCCCGCTGCCCGCCACCACTGTAATGTTTTCGTATTGCTGTGCCATGCTGCTGCCACAATAACCGTCGGGGCCGTACCCAACCGCATAGCCGAGATAGGTGGCCAGAACGGAATCGGCGCACGAATCGTTCCAGGGGATTTCCGGAATGTAAGAGAGCGCCGAGCCGAAGGTCGCCGTATTCTTAGACGGGCTCCAGTATGTGTTCGCCGTGCCCTGGGACGTATCGGCGAAATCGGTTCCACCGACTGCGACGTTATAAGGCGTAGAGGTAAAGCCGCTAACGCCGATGCCATGCGTGGCTGTGCCGAATCCCGCATCGCAGCTGGCAGCGCCTTCGTCTCCAGCCGAAACAAACACGGAGATGCCTTCCGCCACCGCCTGCTGATAGGCAGAGTTGGAGGCCGCATTCATGGTCACGCCGTTCCCCGCCTCGCAGAAGCCATAGCTCAAGCTAATAATCTGAGGCGGATGGCTGGCATTGATTAAACTCTGAGCGGCAAACAGGGTTCCCGGTGTGGTGGCGGAATCCGCGCAGGTTGCCACCACAATGGCTGCGTCCGGTGCGGCGGCGCTGGCCCATTCCGCGTCCAGGGTGGCTTCGCTGTCGGCCCCCTGGGGGCCCGGATCCGAACAATTGGAGGTTCCCTTTGGGGGCGCGGGATTGATTGTGCTCAAGGATCCCGCGGTGTAAGTAGATAATCCAAAAACCTTCCGGAAAGTGTCCCAATCCGCCGTGTTGTAAAGGTCGCTATCCTCCAGCACCGCAATGGTCTGTCCTTGCCCGGTGTATCCTGCCGCAAAAGCCGGGTTGAAATCATAAATCGTGGCCAGATCGGCCGGTACCACGAGATTATATTCAAGCTTGTAGCGGGGGGCGGGTTTCTTCATGGAGTTCGGCCGGAAATCGTGCAACGAAACGATCCCGGCGACCACCGGCGCCAGCGCGTCCGGGATCTGCGGATCGCTCATATTTGCGATGTGATCCTGCCCGTTTACCGAGAGCTTGTGAATTTCCGTGCGGAATGCCGCCTGCACTTGCCCCGCCGTCCCGGAGAAATCGATCAGCACGCCGCTGGGATAAATGGTGTTCACCGTGAAGCCGCTCGATTCCAGCCACTTGGAAACCATTTCGATGTCGAGCGGCGCCGGCCCGTATGCTTGGCCCAATTGATCCGCTGTCAGCCATTGATGGAAATTGGGCGAGGAGGAATCGTGTTGCTGATCGATGAAGGCCCGCAAGGCTTGTTCCCGCTCGGGACTGCGCTGCAATTGGAGCAGCATGTGAGGCATCGCGAAGCCATCCGGTACCTTTCCGCGGTCGTTCTGCGCGTTCGCTTCCGGGCGCGTGTTTCCGGCGAGCGTGTGTAGCCGGCTGGAATCGATGGGCCGTGTAATGAGAACGCGGGCCGCCGGAGCATTCCCGGGGATCTGCGCCACCAGTGCGGACGTCAGGCCGGTCATTGCACCGCAATATAATAAACGAATCAAGAAAGAATTAGCTCGAAAGTTCTTCGACATCGGGCATCCTCGCACAATAGGCTGATTAGAATCGACTCGATTTCCGGCCCATACCACCCCTATGGGCACAAGAATTCCACAGGGCCGCGTTCTGGGGTGTGCCCCAGCAACATAATGATTCAAACAAGTCTATCGCATTGGGTGATAGGAATGACACGGAAGCGCAAAGGGTGCGGCGCGCACCACAAAGGAAGCCAGGAACTGCTTTCGCGCCGCGCTCCGTTTTGCGCGTGTTCCTTAAGAAGCGCAAAGGGTGCGGCGCGCACCACAAAGGAAGCCAGGAACTGCTTTCGCGCCGCGCTCCGTTTTGCGCGTGTTCCTTAAGAAGCGCAAAGGGTGCGGCGCGCACCACAAAAAGAAGCCAGGAACTGCTTCGCGCCGCGCTCCGTTTTGCGCGTCTTCATTAAAAGCGCGCGGCTATTTTGCCGCTGCGGCTCTCTGCCTCGCGCGCACCCTTCGGTCGATGGACTTCGCCTCAGCTTTCTGTAGCGGGTCGGGCGGACTTGGCTGGTCATCGCCGTACTTGAGGACGAGCACCTTTACCCGCTGGCGGCCGAACTTCTTGGCTGCCACCCGGCTGGGCATATAGACATCGATGTGGTGGCCGTCCACCTTCGCCCCGGTGTCTTCAACCGTATAGTCGCCCGAGTAGCGGCCGGCGCCATAAATCCGGATGCGGGTGTTCAGCGGCAATATTGTTCGATCGGCGGCCACGGTGCCGGGGTGCGACCATTTGCCCGAGGCGCCCAGGCCCTCCACTGAATAGGCAGTCGCGATGAAATAACGGATGGTCGGGCGCCGATGACGGCGATGAGAATGCAATGCGCCCGAAACGGGTGGCGTCAGAGTAAAGCCAATCAGGGCGGCAAGCAGCAGTCGCAGATCAAGAACCCCTGCCGTTTAGATGCGAATTCCTCGGCGGATATAACAAATCCTGGCGCGCGATGGCGCGCGGTCAACCGTCAGACTCGAAGAGCGTTCGCCGGGTCGATTCTCGTTGCGCGATGCGCGGGAATATAGGTCGCGGCCAGAGCCGCCAGAACGAATACCAGGGCGACAACGGCGAACGTCGCCGGGCTAATCGCGCTGGTGTGGAAAAGCAGACTGGACATGAGGCGCGTCAGTGCCAGCGCTGCTCCCATGCCGATCGCTATACCCGCCAGCGTCAAGACCAGGCCCTGACCCACCACCAGCCGCAGAATGTCCGCGTCTTGCGCGCCCAAGGCCCGCCGGATACCCACCTCTTGCGTGCGTTGTGCCACCGAATAGGCGATGACGCCGTAGATTCCGATCACCGCCAGCAACATCGCGACGGCGGCGAAAGCTCCCACCAGCACCAGAACCACCCGGCGCTGGCCGCCTTCGGCCTGGATCAGATCTTCCATGGTCTGGACACCGGAGATCGGTTGATCGCGGTCTATCGCCAGCACCTGATCTCGCAGCGCGTGTACGAACTGACGCGGATCGCCGGCCGTGCGTACCAGGAAAGCCGCCGACGAGAGAGGATACTGATCGAACGGACGGAATACCGCAGGCAACGGATCCTTTTCGAGGACCTGATGCATGTCCGCGACGATGCCCACTACTTCTATCCGATCGGTCTTAGCGCCGATCACAATGCGCTGGCCCACGGGGTCCAAGCCGCGCGGATAGGCCGGCCAGAGCAGTCGCGCCAGGCTCTCGTTGATAATTGCCGTGAGCGGCGCGTCGGCCTTGTCACGCGCTGAAAACTCGCGCCCGCGCCTCAACGGATCCTGCAACGTTTTAAAATAGTTTGTCGTTACATCCTGGATGGCCGCCAGCGGCCTTTGGTTCAGCGGCCTCAGCGCCTCGCTGGCAAGCTGTACGGGCGTCTGGGGGAAAATCATCATGGGAAGCGTGAATGTTGCGGCTGCGCCCTGGACGCCGGGTAACGACTGCACGCGTTGCGCGAGTTCATCGAAGAACGCCGCTTGCTTGCGGGAGGTGTCATAGCGCGATAGCGGGAGGGAGATGTGCAACGTGAGAAGATGCGAGGGGTTGAATCCTGGATTGACTCCGTACAAACGCGCCAGGCTCTGCAGCAAGAGAGCCGCGCCGATCAGCAACACCATCGACAGCGCCACTTGTCCAATCACCAACGCGCCGCGCGCGCTCACGCCCAGAGCCATTCGCCTTTTGCCGGCCGATGCGGCTGCCTCACCGCTGGCCCGCAACACGGAGGCAAGATCCGGCCGGGATGCGCCGAGCGAGGGAATCAGCCCAAACAGCACACCCGTGCCGATGGAGAGCAACACGGCGAAGGCGAGCACCCATCCATCGAGCTGAATCTCTCTGGCGCGGGGCAGGTCCAGTGCAGGCATGTGCGCGATTCCGAGCAAGGCCCATTTCGCCAGCGCTACGCCGAATATTCCGCCAGCGATCGCCAGCACAACGCTTTCGGCGAGCAATTGCCGGATCAGCCGGCCGCGAGAAGCGCCGATGGCCGCCCGCACGGCGAATTCGCGCGAACGGGAAGCGGCGCGCGCCAGCAGCAGGCTGGCGACATTAGCGCAGGCAATCAGCAGGACGAAGCTAACCGTTCCAAAGAGCAGCCACAGCAAGAAGCGGACATCGTCTACCAGCCGATCCTTCAGTGGCACCAGACGCTCGGCGGTGTTCGCCTTGCCATCCAGCATCCCGGGATGGGCGGCACGATAGTGTTGATTGAGCACGGCCAGCTCGGAAGTGGCCTGCTGGATGCTCACGCCTGGATTCAATCGGCCGAACACGTCCAGCAGCGGGCTGGTGGTATTCACGAACTCCGATGGCCTGGCGATCCATACGTCCACAGCGGGTTGGGGAAACTGGAAGCGGGGCGGCAGCACTCCGATGATGGTGTACGGAATAGCGTCCATGGTAACGGTCTTGGAAAGAATCCGCGGGTCTCTATCAAAACGGCTGCTCCACAATTCGGCGCTGATCATCGCCACCGGCGGTCCGGCCGCGGTATCTTCGTCGGGACGAAAACCGCGTCCGAGCACCGGTTCCATTTGCAGGATGTTCAGGAAATTCGCGGACACGCTCACGCCCTTCAGCACCTCCGGCTGGGCGCCGCCGGAGAGCGTGATATCGAAGACACTGCCCAGGTAGGCTCCCAGCCCGGCGTACGACCGGGCAGCGTCCTTCATTTCCTTGAAACGGACGGATGTGGCGCCGCGGGAAAGTTGAACCAGCCGGTCCGGATCGCGATAGGCGAGGGGCTTGAGCAGCACCGATCGAATCACCGTGAACATCGCGGTGGTGCCGCCGATTCCGAGGGCCAGCGTCAGCACCGCCGTCACGGCGAAGGCCGGCGTCTTGCTCATGCTTCGAAGCGCGTGGCAGGTGTCCTGCCAGACCGGCTCCAGTAGTCCAAATCTGTTCATAGAACAACCTTCGCTATAGGAACCAAGTTTACTCCGGCCTCTCGCCGCGCTGGAAGCCCGGAGCATTTCACGGCCTAATGGTCCGGTCCGAAGCAGCCGAGTAAACAAAGGGAGCCGCTGGCTCCTGTGTTCCCATATAAATGAATGCATTCTGAACGAGATCGCCTGCTCCAAGCCCGCAGCAGGACATCGCACTGGAGGCGCTGGGGCCCTTATCTATCGGAACGATCCTGGGGCAATCCCCGCGAAGATTACAGCGCCGACGGAACCGCCTGGGATTACTTCACGCACGATCATGCCCGCTCGCGGACCTATCGCTGGACGGAAGACGGCATCGCCGGCATCTGCGACAATCACCAGCGTTTATGTTTTGCCTTCGCCTTTTGGAACGGCGTGGATCCGATCCTGAAAGAGCGGCTCTACGGAGTTTCCGGGCCGGAAGGCAATCATGGCGAGGACGTCAAAGAATACTACTATTACCTGGATTCCACGCCCACCCATTCCTACATGAAGGCGCTGTACAAATATCCGCAGTCGCCGTTCCCCTATTCGGACCTGGCGCGAACCAATCGCGCGAGGTCGCGCGCGGAAAGCGAATACGAGCTGATCGACACGGGCATCTTCAACGAGAATCGCTATTTCGACATCTTCATCGAATACGCCAAGAACGACGTCGATGACATTCTGGTACGCGCGACGGTGATCAACCGCGGACCGTCGCCCGCAACCTTGCATCTGCTGCCGACGGTGTGGTTTCGCAATACCTGGAGCTGGGGCTATGGCACGCCGCGCCCGGAGCTGTCGCGCTTGGATACGAATACCATCGGTATACACGAGCAATCTCTGGGCGAATTCAAGCTGTGGCTGGAGGATGCGCCGCCGCTGCTGTTCACCGAGAACGAAACCAATACGCTGCGCATGTGGGGTTTCGACAGCGGGCAGTGGTATAGCAAGGACGCATTTCATCGCTATGTGGTGCAGGGCGGCCTGAACGCCGTGAACCCCGATGAGACGGGTACCAAGGCGTGCGGTCTGTATCGCATCGACCTGGAGCCCAACGGATCGAAAGTGCTGCACTTCCGTTTGTCTTCAGGGAACACGCCCGCGCCCGATTTTCATCAGGTGTTTCTCGATCGCATCGAAGAAGCAGATGATTTCTACGGCTTCGCGCCTCTCAGCCTGTCCGACGATGCGCGCATGGTGCAGCGCCAGGCCTTTGCCGGGCTGTTGTGGAGCAAGCAGTTTTATCACTACGTGGTGGAAGAGTGGTTGAAGGGCGATCCGGCCATGCCTCCGCCGCCTCCCGAGCGCCTGTTGGGCCGCAATCGCAACTGGGTTCACGTGTATAACGACGACGTGCTTTCCATGCCCGACAAGTGGGAGTATCCGTGGTTTGCCGCCTGGGATCTGGCATTTCACACCATTCCCCTGGCCATGGTGGATCCCGATTTCGCCAAGCAGCAGCTCTCCTTACTGCTGCGTGAATGGTATCAATCGCCCAACGGTCAGCTCCCCGCCTACGAGTGGGAGTTCAGCGACGTGAATCCGCCGGTGCATCCGTGGGCCTGCTGGCGGGTGTTCAAGATCGACTGGAAGCTCACGGGCAAGCCCGACGCCGAGTTTCTGGAGTCGGCGTTTCACAAGCTGCTCATGAATTTTACATGGTGGGTGAATCGCAAGGATTCCCAGGGCAATAACATTTTTGAAGGCGGCTTCCTCGGGTTGGACAACATCGGCGTTTTCGATCGCAGCAAGCCGCTGCCCACCGGTGGATTTATTGAGCAAGCCGATGGCACGGCCTGGATGGGCATGTACTGCCTGACCATGCTGCGCATCGCGATTGAGCTGACGCCGCATGATAAATCGTACGAAGACATCGCGAGCAAATTCTTCGAGCATTTCCTGTATATCGCAAGCGCCATGAACCGGCTGGGCGGCGGCGGGCTTTGGGACGAGGAAGACGGCTTTTTCTACGACCGGCTGCGTTTGCCCGATGGACGCGGAATCCCGATGCGGCTGAGATCGCTCGTTGGATTGATTCCGCTATTTGCGGTGACCACACTCGATGCGGACGCGATCGACAGGATGCCGGGCTTTAAGCGGCGCATGAACTGGTTCATCAAGCATCGCGCCGATCTGTGCCTCAATATCGCATCCATCACCCGGCCCGGCCAGGAAGAGCGCAAGCTGCTTTCGCTCGTCCAGCCGTCGCGGCTGCAGCGTGTGCTGCAAATCATGCTGGATGAGAACGAATTCCTCTCGCCGCATGGCATTCGGGGCATCTCGCGCTATCACAAGGACCACCCGTTCATTTTGCAGGCGGATGGCCAGGAATACAGCGTGAAATACGAGCCGGCGGAATCGACCACGAATCTGTTCGGAGGGAATTCCAACTGGCGCGGGCCGGTTTGGTTTCCGGTGAACTACCTCATGATTGAATCGCTGCAGCGCTTCCATCATTATTTCGGGGACGAGCTGCAGGTGGAGTTTCCCACCGGGTCCGGCGTGAAAATGAACCTGGGCGAGGTGGCATGCCAGTTGTCACGGCGGCTATCGCACCTGTTCCTGCGCGATGAGCATGGACGGCGGCCGGTATTCGGCGGCGCCGAGAAGTTTCAAAGCGATCCACACTTTCGCGATCACATCCTGTTCTACGAATATTTTCACGGCGACAACGGCGCGGGACTCGGCGCCAGCCATCAGACTGGCTGGAGCGCGCTGGTGGCGAAGTTGCTGCAGCAGAGCGGCGAGTAGCCCAACAAAATCCAAATACAGTTTGACTCCAGGGCGGCTTTTAGGATTCCATAGTGAGGATGGCCAAAAGCGGTTCTTCCCTCCAGTCCCTTGCGCTTTCGCTGCTGCGCATCGTCGCCGGCTTTACCTTCACGTTACACGGCGTGCAGAAGTTCGGCGCACTGGGCGGATTAGGTGGACATACCGCGGCGGCGTTTACCATGCTGTGGTTCGGTGGCATTATTGAAACCATTGGCGGACCGCTGATTATTCTCGGGCTGTTCACCCGGCCGATAGCGTTCATTCTGTCGGGCGAAATGGCGGTGGCGTACTTTACCGTGCACATTCACCGGGCGTCCTGGGCTTTTCCGCTGCTCAACGGCGGCGAGATTACGGTGCTTTACTGCTTCATCTTTTTGTATCTGGTAACCGCGGGCCCGGGGCCAATCAGCTTGGACGGTGTGCTGCGGGGAAAAGCTTAGCGCCGGTCAGGAAATAACCATTCCAATTGCGGGGCGCCGGCATGGCGCACGCGACCCACGCGTGCCGCGTTCACGCTCGGCCGAAGATGTCGTGCAAGAATGTGTGCCTACGCGCTTAGCCGCGCAGCATTCGCATCGCATCAGCCACCACGTTGCCGCCCCCGGCGCCTGCCATGCGGACCGCGCCGTCAGCCGGCACGCTTGCATCATCGCCTTCGCCAGGCGCAAGGAACAGATTCGCTTCCATGCCGTGCTGCTTGGTGTACAGATCGTAGTACCGGCCCTGCGCGGCGTACAGCTCGGCGTGCGTGCCGCGTTCGATGATGCGCCCGGCCTCCACCACCAGAATCTGATTGGCGCGGCGGATGGTGGATAGCCGGTGCGCGATGACAAACGTGGTGCGGCCCTGCATCAAAACCCGCAGGCCCTCCTGAATCATGCCTTCCGATTCGGAGTCCAGGTTCGAAGTGGCTTCGTCCAGAATCAAGATGCGCGGATTGGCCAGGAGCGCACGCGCGATGGAGACTCGCTGGCGCTGGCCGCCGGAAAGTTTCACGCCGCGCTCACCCACAATGGTTTCGTATTTCTTCTCGAAGCCTTCGGCGAATTCATCCACGCGCGCGATGCGGCACGCTTCCAGGATTTGTTCCTTCGTGGAATTGGGCCGGGCGAACGCCACGTTCTCCCAAATGGTTCCATCGAACAAGAACGTTTCCTGGAGGACGACGCCGAGCTGCGTGCGATAGGAATCCAGGCGAGCGGTGGAAAGATCGACGCCATCCACCAGCACGGTTCCCGATTGCGGCCCATGAAACGCGGCGATCAAACCGATGATGGTGGACTTGCCGGAGCCTGACGAACCAACTAACGCCGTCACCGTGCCGGGCTCGGATTGAAACGAAATCTCGTGCAGCACTTCTTTCCCGGTGTCATAGGCGAAGTTCACGCCATCGAAAATCACCTGGCCCGTGATGGGCGGCAGTGAAACCGTGCGCCGCGGATCTTCGTCCTCGGGACGCTCCCGCAATACTTCGCGCGTGCGCTCCAATCCTGCCAGCGCCTCGGTGAGCTGCGTTCCGATGTTTGCAATCTGGATCACGGGCGCGATCATGAAGGCCAAATACGCTGTGAAGGCGAAGAAGTCGCCGGTGGTCATAACATGCGCGTTGATCTCGCGCGCACCGAGGTACATGACGATGGCGCCGACAATGCCCATAAGGACGGTGGCCGAAAGGCCCATAACGGAAGTGGCGGTCAGGCTTTTCAGAACATTATTCAGCAGCCGCTGAACACCAGCCTCGAAGACAGCCTCTTCGCGCGCCTCGGCATGATAGCCCTTCACCACGCGCACGCCGCCGAGCGATTCGGTGAGGCGCCCAGTGACCTCGGCATTGATCTTGCCGCGCTCGCGGAAGATGGGACGAATGGTCTTAAAGGCCTTGGCCATGGCGGTGGCGAAGGCGACGACGATCACCAGCGCAATGCCGGTGAGCAGCGGGCTGATGCGCAGCAGAAGACCGAGGACGAGCAGCGCCTGCAGGATTCCGCCGGCAAAATCAATCAAGCCGGTCCCCAGCAGATTACGAATGCCGTCCACGTCGGTCATGATGCGCGAAACCATGACTCCGGTCTTGTTGGCGTCGTAGTAAGCGACGGGCAAGCGGCCGATATGCGCCTGGACCTTGGCGCGCAGCTCGGCGATCAAGCGCTGGCCGGCTTTAGAAACCAACTGGGTATTTGCAAATCCGGTGATGCCTTGAATAATAGTGGCGCCGAGAACCGCGAGCACCAACGGCATCAGGAATTGCGTTTGGTGTTTGTTGATGACGTTGTCGATGAGGTATTTCGACGACGTGGGCAATACCAGTCCGCAGATGCGGCCGATGACCATCAGCACGAATCCGAAGACCAGCACCTTCAGGCGCGGGCGCGCCATGGCGCGGATGTCCGGCCACAATTCGCGGAGCCGCTCAGACGAGCTTTTTTTCGGAACCTTTTGCGGAATCACTGCTGTTTAAACTATTGTATGGGATGCGGCGGGTGCGCCACGGGATGCCACGATTCTGATGCCAAATCTTTATTCAGGAACTTCCGGTTTTGCTTATCCCAGTTGGAAGCCCGAGTTCTATCCGGAAAAGCTGCCAGCTAAGAAATTCCTGTCGTATTACGCGACGCGGCTCAATGCGGTTGAGGTGAATTACACGTTCCGGCGGCTGCCGTCGGCGTCCACCTTGGAAAACTGGGTGAACGATACGCGGGCCGGGTTTGTGTTCCCGCTGAAAGCGCACATGCGGATCACGCATATTCTAAGGCTGAAGCCATCGGAGTTCACCGAGGTTTTCTTTCGCGCCATCGATCCGCTGCGGACCGCGCGGCGGCTGGGTCCGGTGCTGTTTCAGCTTCCGCCCGCGCTCAAATGTGACGAAGCGCTGCTGGGGGATTTCCTGGCGACCTTGCCGCCCGATATCCGCTGCGCGTTCGAGTTTCGCCATGCCTCCTGGTTGACGGATGCGACATACGGATTGCTCGAAAAGCATGGCGTGGCGCTGTGTTTGGCTGAGTCTGAGAGAATTGTGATCCCGAAGGTGATCACGTCGGAGTTTGTGTATTTCCGGTTGCGGATGCCGGAGTACTCGGCGGAGGATCGCAAGGAGATCGCCGAGCGGGTTCAGCAGTTGCTCGAATCAGGCCGCGATGTTTACGTGTTTTTCAAACACGAAGACACGCCGGCAGGTGCGTTGTACGCCGAAGAGCTGTTGCGGGCGTTTCCGGCGCAGGCCGCGGCCGGAAGCTAAACATTCATTCCGTATTCGTCGCCGAATTTCTCGCGCAGCAAGCGCAGCTTTTCGCGAGCTTCGCGCTCCTGGTTGGCAAGGACGCGAGCTTTTTCAAACTGGTGATTCGCGATGGCGTGGACCATGGCGGCCACGTTGGCATCGACGCGCTGCTGAGCTTCGGCTAATTCTTGCGGCATCCAGCGCTGCGCCGGACTCTGGGAAGGAATCGGAGCCGTGGACGGCCGGGGGAGCCACGCGCCGGCGGCGCCGCCGATCAGGCCGGCGATTTCCGCAAATGCGAAACGCACGTGCCAGGCCCATCCCTGGGCGCGGCTTTCTTCCGATGCTTCCTCGAAAACACCGGTCATTTCTTCGGCGAACTGATCCCGATAGCCGCGCGGGTAGAGCAGCAGGATGAACTTATAGGCGCGTTTCATAGGGCCTCACTGGCGCGCAGACGCGCGAATCCGGCACGGGTTAACTGCTTCATACGGTCCAATTCGAGCTGCAATTGCCTCCGGCCTGGTGCGGTCAGCCGATACGCCTGCTTTTGGCGCGAGGCATCTTCCTGCTCGAAGCGCTCGATCCAGCCGTCTTCAAGCAAGCGCCGCAGCGCGCCAAACAGCGTGCCGGTGCTCATGCGGACGCGGCCGCCGCTCAACAACTCAATATCTTTGATCAAGGCGTAGCCGTGGCGGGGGTGAGCGGCCAGGCTGGTGAGGATCAACAGGACGGGTTCAGTCAGGGGCTTCCCTTCGGCCGAATTGGTTTGTGTCGCGACATGTCGCATAACGACATGTTAAGCGGAATGGCACGACTTGTCAATACCCCCGGTTTCCGATGCTATAAACTCTCCGATATGACCCGACTCCGTTACGCTCTGTCGCTCGCTCTGTTCGCCGCGCCTGTTTTCGCAGCGCTTCCGGTTGTTCCGGCCCCAGATCAAGCCGCGCTGCTCAAAAGCAAGGACCCCAAACTCGCCGCCAACAAAAAGCTGGCTTATGACTTTTTCCGCATCGTGCTCCGCGCTCGGCACCTGGATCAGGCCGATAAATACATGCGGGCCGATTATATCCAGCACAACCCGAATGCCGACACGGGCATCGCGGGATTCAAGGCATATTTCTCCAAGCTGCCTGGCGGTCCGCAGCCGGTGAAAGACACACTGCCGGGCCTGGTGGCGATCCAAGCCGAAGGCAACTTTGTGACGTTGTCGTTTGTGCGCGAGATGCCGGATCCGGTGAACAAGGGGCAAAAGTACACTACCACCTGGTTCGATATGTTCCGTTTCGAAGACGGCAAAATCGCCGAGCACTGGGACGTGGCAACGAAGTAAACTGGGCGCGAATCTCGATAGATTTTTTGGACAGAACTTTCACTTCATCTCTGTGTTTGCAGGAAGGGAGACGCGAGTAGCGCTCCCTGAAAGCTCGCGGATTGCGAGCTACCTCAACAAGGAGAAACCAATGTTCCAATTTGCACGCAGGATTTGTGTCTTCGCGTTGGCCGCAGCGGGGGTTTATGCGCAAACCGTTCCTACACCACCAGTTCAGGTAAAGCTTACCTCCGGAATAGTCGGTATCGCGGAGGGCCAGACCGCGCAATTGAACGCCCTAAATCCCGGCGTTGCGCCTCCCGCCGCGACGGGCATGACCTGCTCCGGGCTGCTGAGCATCCTAGGCGACGACGGAACAGTACTCAAGTCGAAGATCGTCAGCGTCGCGCCAGGTACCAGCCAAGCCCTGGTTATCGATTCGGTGAAGGATCTGGCGTTGGCCACCGCTGAACGCAAACAGATTCGCGCCACCATCACCATCCCGCCCATTCTCCCTCCAACCGCGACTTCTACTACACCTGTAACTCCTGCGTGTAAGTTGATTGGCACACTCGAAATCTTCAATACCCTGGATGGCCATACGCAAGTGACGCTCAGCACCGTTCACTTGGTCCCAAGTCCAGTGGCGACGCCGGGCACCTAGGCGTCAATAAACCCCACAAGGTGATATGGCAGACTTGCCTTCGGAAACGGAATGCGGGAAGATTTCAATAGTGACTTCCCGAATTCTTGCCTCCTTGACAACCGCGGCATTTCTGGCTGCATTATCGATAATTCCGGCGGTAGGGCAGGAGGGTCCGCCACCCGGCCCGCGTCCAGGCGGAGGGGCAGGCGCTGGCGCAGGGGCCGGTGGGGGCTTCGGACGTGGGTTCGGATCACCGTGCCAGGCCGGCGGGGCGCCAGCCCGATTCCGCAGGCAGCCGCCTGGACCGCCTCCTGGTCCCGCGCCGCGCTTGCCCAACGATCCCTACTACGGTGTCAACGCGGGTAAGCCGGACTTTGGCGGCTTGGCCAAGGGCATGTGGCGCGTACCCTACATTATCGACATGCAGAAGCAGGGTTGCGACGCCGACGGCAAGCCAGTGGTGGTGCCGTTCAACGCGCTCGGCAAGAAGGTCTTCGATGAGCGCCAGGCGACCGATTCCAAGGACGATCCGGAAGCTTTCTGCCTTCCGCCCGGTGTTCCCCGCATGATGTACACGCCCTATCCCACCGAGATTTTCCAGATGAAGGATCGCATCCTGTTCATCTATGAGGGCGGCGCGCACGTGTGGAGAATCATCTGGATGGATGGGCGGAAACAGCCGGTGGATCCGAATCCGGATTACCTGGGGTATTCGGTGGGCCATTGGGAAGGCGACACCCTGGTGGTGGATACCATCGGGATGAACGACAGAACGTGGCTGGATGCCGCGGGGCATCCGCATGGTGAACAGTTGCATGTCACTGAGAGGTACACCCGGCCGGATTCGAACACGCTGCGCCTGGAGGCCACCATCGACGATCCGGAATACTACACCAAGCCCTGGACCGTGGTGACTACGGCCACCTGGCAGCCCAACCAGGAGCTGATGGAATACATCTGCCAGGAAAACAACAAGGACTTGCAGCACCTGGTAGGCAAGTAGCCAGACCGGCCGACACGGGATTTGAGCACCCTCGTACAGAGGCGTCCCTGGCGGGACGATAATGTGCTTTATGTCGGAAGCGAGCCAGCCTACAGACATCACTACGCTGCTCCGGCGCTGGCAGGCCGGCGATTCCCAGGCCTACGATCTCGTAATCGGCTGGGCCTATCAGCGGATGCTCGCGATTGCAGCGGGTTTCGCGGCCCAGGAACGCGTAGCCACGGAGCCGGCCGCGCTGGTAAATGAGGCGTACCTCCGGCTCCGCAAACTCCAACGCATCGAATGGCAGGACCGCAATCACTTCTTTTCGGTGGTGGCGGCCGAACTGCGGCGCATTCTGATCGATCAGGCTCGCCTGCGCTTGGCACAAAAGCGGGAGGGCAGCCAGCGCCGGGTGCCGATGTCCGATGACTTGAGCTGGATCGACGTGCGCGGCCAGGACATGCTGGATCTGGACCGTGCCTTGGACGAACTGGAGCAGTTGGATGGCGACAAGGTCCGGCTGGTGGAGCTGCGGTACCTGATGGGCTGCACGGTGCCCGAAATCTGCGCGCTGCGCGGGGTGTCGGACGCCACCATCGAGAGGCATTTGCGCTTCGCCCGCGCTTGGCTATACGATAGGCTTCATTCTTCCGAATCGCGATGAGGCCGGCGCGCCATGAACGATGATTGGGGGCGGCTCCAAGACCTGTTCGAGGAGGTCTGCGCGCTCGACGAGGATAGCCGCCGCCTGGTACTGGACCAGCGGTGCAACGGCCATGTCGGCTTGCGCAGTGAAGTGGAGCGCATGGTTCGCGCCTTCGATGACGAGCGTGCAGCCAATGCGGAAGCTCGCGCCGTCTCGGCCGGCAGACGCTTTGGAGCGTGGCAAACCATCCGGTTGCTGGCCCGCGGCGGCATGGGCGAGGTTTGGCTGGCTCGCCGCGCCGACGGCCAGCACGAGCAGCGGACTGCGCTGAAGATCCTGTCTCCTTATCTGGCCGCGCCGGACTCCGTTCATCGTTTTCGCCGCGAACGCGAGCTGCTGGCGCGCCTGGAGCATCCCAACATCGCGCGGCTGCTGGATGGCGGGATGAGTTCGCAGGGCGAACCGTTTTTGGTGATGGAGTACGTGGAAGGGGTTCGCCTGGACCGCTATTGCGATGAGCGGCGCCTTTCACTTCCCGCGCGATTGCGATTGTTCCTCAAGGTGTGCGCCGCGGTGAACGCCGCTCATCAATTCCTGGTGGTGCATCGCGATTTGAAGCCGAGCAACATCCTGGTGACCGCCGAAGGGGAGCCGAAGCTGCTGGATTTCGGTATTGCGAAACTGATCGACGCTGAAGCGGGCCTGGAGCAAACGGCCACTGCCAATGTTTTTCTGACGCCGATGTATGCCAGCCCCGAAATTCTGCGCGGCCAGCCCGCCACGGTGGCCAGCGATATCTATTCCCTCGGTGTTCTGCTTTATGAACTGCTGGCCGGACGCCGTCCGTTCGACGCTGCCAAACTCAGCCCGGCGGGTTTGATGGAGGCTGTCACCCAGCAAGACCCTCCGCGTCCGAGCGTGACCGCGGCTTCGGAATCGGGCGACGTTGCGGCGCTGCGCGGGATGACCCCCGACAAGCTGAAAACTGCTCTGGACGGCGATCTTGACAGCATCGCGCTCAAGGCGCTGGCCAAAGATCCGCAAGAGCGTTATGCCTCGGCGGCCCAGTTAGCCGATGACGTCCGCCGTTATTTGGACGGCCAGCCGGTTACCGCGGTTCAATCCAGCTGGCTTTATGTTGCGAGAAAATTCGTGCGGCGGAATCGGTTGGCGGTTTCCGCGGCTGCGGTGTTGTTATTGTCGCTGGGAGCGGGCATCGCGGGCACGCTCTGGCAGGCGCACATTGCGCGACAGGAGCGAGCCTATGCAGACCAGCGTTTTAACGACGCACGGCAATTGGCCAATTATTTGTTGTTCGATCTCTACGATTCGGTGGGTAAGGTTCCAGGCACCATGCCAGTGCAGGCCGGCATGGCTGGGCGAACGCTGGAATACCTGGACCGGCTGGCCGCCATCAAGAGCAACGATCCGTCGCTGCGCCTGGAACTCGGCCAAGGCTATCTGCGGCTAGGCACGATTCTCGGGGGCAAGTTCGGAGTCGGAGACACGCTCGGCAACAACGCCAAGGCGATCGAGAGCGATCGAAAGGCACTCGGGATCGTAGCGCCGCTGGCTGGCGAGCATCCGGACGATATCGCGGCGCGCCGGGTGCTGGCGTCCATCGAAGAACAGCTGGGAGGCGCACTGGCGCGGACCGGACAGTACGGCGAAGCGTTTCAGTGGCTTCAAAAGTCGGCGGACAGTTTCGACCAGATTGCCGCGGCCAATCCGCACGATCTTCCCAGCCTGCGGGACGCGGGGCGCGGCTGGCAAACCTACGGGAAGCTGCTGAGCGAAAAGAGCGGCTACATTACATTCAACGCCGATGCGCCACTGGCCTACCTGAACAAGTCGGTGACCTATCTGGAGGCTGCGTTGCGCCTGGATCCAGCCGATTCACAAACCATCCGGACGCTGGCTGAATCCTATGAATCCATCGGCAGGATTGAAGCGACGCCCGATCCTCAAAAGGGCGTCCAGGCTTACTCCACCGCGTTGGGGCTGCTGGCGCGGCTGCCCGATCGCGAGCGTCAGAGCGTGGAAGTTCAACAGCTCCGCGCGCGGATGTTGGTGCTGGTGGGATGGGGCCAGGGTCAGTTGGGCGATTTCAAACATGCGCTGGCGAACCTGGAGGAAGCCCGTCCGATTTTGGATGCGCAGGCGGCGGCCGACCCGCAGAATGTGGGGGCGGAATATCGGCGCGTGGATCTTTATCGTTCTATCGGTTTGGTGAGCGGCTACGCGGGAAACGCCGGAGAGGCGCTGCGGAATCTGCAAAAGGCGGCCGGTATTCTGGACGCGATCGTCAAACGCGACACGGCGAACGCGATTTATCCTTTGCTCCGCGCAGAATTGCAGGGGCGCGTGGCGAATCTGCTGCTCCAGGCCGGCAGAAAAACCGAGGCTGCGCCATACGCTCTCGATAGCGTGGCCTATTTTCGCAAGATTGGCGATAGCGCGGACGCCACGCCGCAGCAACTGATTGAAGCTGTGCGCAGTGTTGGCGAGACCGGCGTGCCGTCGTTGCGCGACTACCCGGCCGCTCTCCGATTTGCCTTGCGGGCGGACCAACTGGCGGCCGGCAAGAATCCAGCGGCGCTCGGCTACTTAGCCGAAGCCTACGGGCTGAACAAGAATTACCCGAAGGCCGTGGAGGCGGCCCAGCGAGCTTTGGCTGTCACGCCGCCGACGAAGCCTGGCGAACCGCCATCGCGGCTGCGCCAATGGTTGCAGGATGAGTTGAAGGAATACCAGGCCAAGGCGCACTAATGCAGCCGCGTTAACGGCATCGCACTAACCGCGCGCGCTTCTCTTCTTGCCCGCGGATTTTTTCTCGGGCTCGGCATTCAGCGTTTCGACGGATGCCGGCGGTTTCTTGGCCGCCGCCAGGCTCTGCTTCAGCGCTTCCATGATGTCGATCACCTTGGCCGGCTCGGCGGTGGGCGGTGTTACCACCTCCTGGCCCTTGATTTTGGCGTCGATCAGCGCCTGCAAATTGTCGAGATAAGTGTCGTGATATTTCTGCGGCTCAAACGGCGCTGCCAGGGACTGTACCAGCATCTCGGCCAGCTTCAGCTCCTGCTCCTTTACGATTCCCGTGTCGGTCCGGAACTCTTCCACGCGGCGCACTTCGTTGGCGTAATACATGGTGTGCATCAATAAGCCGTGGGCGCCGGGCCGGAAGATGACGATGTGCTCGCGATTGTGCATGGCGATTTTTGCCACGCCCACGTAGCCGGTGCGCTTCAGCGTGTCGTACAGCAGCGCGTAAGGCTTCTGGCCGGCTTCGTCGGGAGCCATGTAGAAGGAGCTCTCGAAATAGATGGGATCCACTTCGTCGGTTTTGACGAATTCGAGGATCTCCATCACCTTGGCCGTCGACGGAGCCATCTTCTTGATGTCCTCGTCCTCGATCACCACGTAGCGGTCTTTCTCGTACTCGTAGCCCTTGACGATCTCGCTGCGCGGAATGGGCTGGTCCTCCGCCTGGCAATAGATCACCTGTTTGATGCGCGAGTGATCGGACTTGTGCAATTGGTTAAAGCTGATGCCTTCGCTGCGCGCAGCGGTGAACAGCTTCACGGGAAATGAAACGAGGCCGAAAGTGAGATGCCCTTTCCAGACCGTTGTAGCCATGGCGACAACCTCCCACAGTATGTAGACATAGCATGGTGGTCAAACATTTTCAAGTTACAACGTTTGACCGCAAGGCAGCGGACAGGGG
The DNA here is from genome assembly GCA_963776805.1 of Bryobacterales bacterium. Taxonomy (GTDB): domain Bacteria; phylum Acidobacteriota; class Terriglobia; order Bryobacterales; family Bryobacteraceae; genus Palsa-89. The sequence continues at coordinate 185,378 of CAVZOD010000020.1, read as the reverse complement.
AAGGCAGTATGATAGGTGCAGTGCTGGCAAGATCGCAGATCGGCGTGGAAGAATACCTGGACCTGGCGTTCGACGACCGCCCCGAACCGGATTACGTGGACGGGGAGGTGGTGGAAAGACCCTTGCCAACACCAATACATAGTCAAATTCAGGTCCTGCTTGGCATCCTGTTCGCGCCCTTGTTAACGCGGGTTCGCTTGATTCTTATGTCGGAACTTCGTGTACGGATTGAGGCGCGGCGTTTTCGCGTAATCGATTTCGCTATTTATTGTGATGCGCGTCCCCAGGGCCGTTATGCGACAACCCCAGCGTTCGTCGCCATCGAAATCATCTCGCCGGATGACCGCCACAGCAGACTTACGGAGCGTCTGGAAGACTACCGGCGTTGGGGTGTGCCGCACGTTTGGGTGGTGGATCCGCAGCTCAAGCGCTTGTACGAATACACGGAAGCCGGGTTGCTCCAGTACCCCGGGCTCCGCTTGCCGGAGTTCGATTTTGAAATCTCCGCGCAAGAGCTTTTCAAAGACGTCTAAATCCGCGGTCTCCACCTCCGCCGATTTATTTCCCCTTCTGTTCTCGTGAGATAAAGATGACCCTCATCGCGACCGGCCTGTTTGCGGCATACGCTTGCTTCGGGTGATGGCGGAAGCGCACGGGCTGCGGTTATCACAACCTTCGCGGTCCGTGCGCCTTCTAACGATGACTTCGCGCACAACGCAGCGGGCCGGCATCCAGTCATGATTAAGATCCTGTGCATCGACGGCGGCGGCATCCGAGGGATCATCCCCGCCGTCGTGCTTGCCGAGATCGAAAGGCGAACCGCGCGCCCCATCGCGCACCTCTTCAACCTGATCGCCGGCACATCCACAGGCGGCATTTTGGCGATTGGCCTGACCATTCCGAAGCACGTGCCGGCGCAGCTTTACACCGCCGCCCAACTCATCGAAATGTATGAGCGCCAGGGCGCGCGCATTTTCTCCCGCTCGCTGGTGCACCGGCTGGCCGCATGCGGCAACCTGCGCCGCGAGAAATACACCAGCGCCGGCATCGAGGGAGTGTTGCTGGATTATTTTGCCGGCTCGCGTCTCCGCTCCGCCGCTACCGATCTTTTAGTCACCAGCTACGAGATCGAGCGGAGTTTTCCTTTCTTCTTCCGCAGCGCCAGGGCGCGGCAGCGGATCGATTACGATTTCCCGGCGCGCGAAGTTGCCCGCGCCACATCCGCCGCGCCCACCTATTTCGCACCTATGAAGCTATCCGCCGGCACGAATGACGATTACTTTACGCTGATTGACGGAGGCGTATTCGCCAACAATCCCGCCGCCTGCGCGCTCGTCGAAGCGCGCACCACTCACCCGGAGGCTAGCGATTTTCTGGTGGTCTCGCTCGGAACCGGCGAGCTCAACCGGCCCCTGCCCTACGAAGAAACGAAAGACTGGGGCGTAGTTCGTTGGGCCATGCCCGTACTCGATGTTGTCTTTGACGGCGTCAGCCGCACTGTCGACTATCAGCTTCGGCAGCTTTTGCCGGACGACGAGGAGGGCCGGAAGCGTTACTACCGGTTCCAAACCACGTTAGACGGCCAGAATTACAGCTTGGACAACACCAGCCCCGAGAATATCCGCGCCTTGAAGACGGTGGCGGAAAACTTGGTGGAACGTGAATCTCCGAACATGGAAAAGCTGTGCGAGGAGCTCACGAAAAAGCCTTAGAAGCTCACCACCGCCATGCTCCCGTCGGTCTGCAACGCATCGCCGGTCGCGTTGAACATGTCTTGCGGCAGCCCGCTTCGATCCACCAGCGAGAGCCCCCGCACCGAGCCAGTGAAGAGCAGATCGTTGACCACTTTGGCGCGCTCCAGATCGACCTGCGGATCGATTTTGTGGATAAACGTGCGGTTCTCCTCAGAAAAACTGATGCCTGTGTCATGCGTGGCCGAACACACCCAAATCTCTTTCCCGCCGAATGTGCCCGGCCTCTGCCAGATTCGCAAGTGATGCCGCGCGGCGAAGGTGTCGTTGATCTTCTCGAACACCAGGTCCGGGGCACGGCCGTCCAAAAGCAGCACCGACACGGGCGCCTCCTGATATCCGCGCATCTCCGCCATGGCGCGGAAGGTTTCGAGCTTGGATTGATCGTTCAACCGCGCCGCCGGCGTCCAGCCCGCCTTTTGAAACGCGTCCTCAAGGTCTATCGGGTGTTGGCTCTTCGTGGCCGCTCTTGCGCCAATCTCTCTGCCAGAAATACCTTCAGCAAAGACTGATAGGGAACGTCGCGTTGATTGGCGAGGAGCTTCAGATCTTCGATCATCGCCACCGGCAGGCGGAGTGATATAGTCCGCAACGAGGGCTTCAATTTGACGAGGTTCTTTCGTTTCGCCTGCGACCAATCGATGTATTTCGTTGAATCGGCAGTCGACCAGAATTTCCGTTCTTCGTCTTCACTCTTGAATTTAGGAAGTTCTTTCATTACTTCGATAGCTCTCCTCTTCAGTCCGATTCATGTCGCGGCACGAGATAACGCGGATCAGGTTGCGTCGAATTGTAAACGCTGCAAAAAGAAATCTTCCCGAAGTGGTCTGTCCCAATGCGTAGTAACGCTTCTCACTCTTGCTATGTCGCATATCGCTCCGGACGACCAGAGGTTCCTGGAAAAACATTTCTTCCGCCTCCTCGGGAGTAACCTCATGATGCTCCCAGTTCTTTTGTGCATTAGACTCGTCCCAGTCAAATCCGGTGCACCCGGCCAATGGGTCACTTTTACCGGGCACACTTTAGTATATAACTATCGTATACAAGCGCGACCGCATATCCGCTTGTTCCGACATTGGAGCCCAACCTCATGACTGATTCCCTCACGCTCGACCGCCAGCTTGCTTACCTCGTGTTTCGCCTGACGCTGGGCATTAACATCCTGGTGCATGGAGCGGGGCGCATCTTCGGTCCGGGCGCGGAAGCTTTCGCGTCAACCACGGCGGCTGAATTCAGCAAAACCGCTCTGCCGTTGGGCATGGTACACGCGTTTTTGATTGTTCTGCCGTTTGCCGAAGTGGTGCTGGGCGCATTGTTGACGCCGGGCCTGTTCACGCGCTTGACGTTGACGCTGGGCGGACTGATGATCACCACGCTCGTTTTCGGCACTGCCATGCGTAGCGATTGGACCACGGTGGGCGTGCAGATGATTTACGCCATCACATTTTATTTTTTGCTGCTCCACCGGTCGGCGAATCGTTTCTCTCTCGACGCATTATGGTTCGCGGCACGCGACTGAACAGCGCCCCAGCTTTCTTTCACACCCGATACAATGTGGAGGTTTCAGGAAGGAACATGCGCCCAACATTATTCGGAGTCCTGATCATCGCCCTCGCTCAACTGCCGCTGGCTGCGGCCACGTGCGAGAGCCTGAAATCGCTGGCTGTTCCGCACACCACCATTACGGTCGCGCAGATTGTACCCGCCGGCCAATTTACGCTCCCCGCAGGAAGTCCGCGGCCGTTCCCAGGCGCAGCGTCGCCGAACTTTAAAGGCCTGCCAGCGTTCTGCCGCATCTCCGCCACCTCGCGGCCCGCCAGCGATTCGGAAATCAAAATCGAAGTTTGGATGCCTGCTTCCGGCTGGAACGGCCAGTTTCGCGGCACCGGCAACGGCGGACTCGGCGGCAATCTCAGCTTCGGCGGCATGGTCACGGCCATGCACGGCGGTTTCGCAACCGCCGCCGAGAACACGGGACACGAGGGCGGCTCCGTTTACGCGCTATCGCATCCGGAGAAGATCATCGACTTTGGCGATCGCGCGGCACACGAGATGACCGTCACCGCCAAAGCCGCCATCGCCGCGTTCTACGGCAGCGCTCCCAAGTTTTCTTACATGGACGAATGCGGCGGCGGCAGTATCGCGGCGCTGAAGGAGACGCAGAAATATCCGCAAGATTATAACGGCGTGGTGGTGGGCGGATTCGCGGCGCACCTGACGCATCATACCTTTGCGCAGATGTGGATCTGGCAGGCTACTCACAAGGACGCCGCCAGCGTGATTCCGCCCGCGAAGTTTCCGACCATCCACAACGCGGCGCTCGCGGCCTGCGACGCAAAGGATGGGGTGAAGGACGGCGTGATCGAGAATCCCGTCACGTGCAAGTTCGATCCCGCAGTCATCCAGTGCAAGGGCGCCGACAGCGATAGCTGCCTCACCGCGCCGCAGGTGGAAGCCGCGCGCAAACTGTACGCCGGACCCAGAAATCCGCGAACTGGCGAGCAGATTTATTCGCCACTCTATCCAGGCAGTGAGCTGGGATGGGGACAGCTTACTGGCAACGCGCCCATCTTCATCGCCACGGATTTCTTCAAGTACTTCGTCTTCAAAAATCCCAACTGGGACTATAAAACACGGCCGATCAATTTTGATTCGGACGTTGCGCTGGCCGACAAACCGGCGAATCAGCCGGTGAATGCCATCGATCCAGACATTAGGAAGTTTGTCGCGGGCGGCGGCAAGATGATGCTGTGGGGCGGCTGGAACGACGCGGGTGTGCCTCCACTGGAAGTGGTCCACTACTACAACAACGTTGTCAAGACCATCGGGACCAAGCCCGCGATGAGCGCGGTGCGTTTATATATGGTCCCTGGAGTGGGGCATTGCGGCGGAGGCGAAGGCGCGGATCATTTCGATCTGTTTCCGGCGCTGCAAACTTGGGTGGAGCAGAAACAGGCGCCGGGCGAGATCGTTGCATCGCGCATCGAAAACGACAAGCAAGTTCGCACGCGTCCGTTGTGCGCGTATCCTGAGATCGCCAGCTACAAAGGCAGCGGCAGCTCGGACGACGCCGCGAATTTCATTTGTAAGAAGCCGTAACCTGGCTGCCGCGCCGCAGCCGCTCGCGCAATTCGCTCTTCGTGGATTCCTGGACGAACGCCGCATCGATGGCCGCTTGGTTGCACGCCGCGAGATCCGCCGGAGTCCAGCCAAAGTGCTGCTCCAGGTTGCGATACTCTTCGGTCAAAGTGATATTCGTGATGGTGCGCGTGTCGGTGCTGATGCTCAGCGGCACGCCGGCGCGATAGAGCTCGTCGACGGCGTGCTCGGCAAACTCCTGCTTGATGCCGGTCTGCAGGTTGCTGGTGGGGCACACCTCCAGATGAATGCGCTCGCGAATCAAATGCTCCACCAGAGCCGGGTCTTCGATGCTTCGCACGCCATGGCCGATTCTGGAGGGCTGAAACTCGCGCAGTGTCTCCCAAACGCTATCCGGACCGCAAGCCTCACCGGCGTGAGCGGTGCGATGCAGGCTGTGTTCAATCGCGTAACGAAACGCGGGAACGTGCGCGTCAATCGGATATCCGGCTTCGTCTCCGGCAATATCGAGCGCGGCCACGCGGCTTCCTCGAAACCGCTCCACCAGCGCGGCGGTCAACAGGCTTTGCTCGCGGTCGAAATGGCGCAGAGTACAGAGAATGAGCCGCGCTTCGATGCCGCTGGATCGGACACAGGCTTCCGTCGCGCGATCCACGGCCGATACCACTTGTTCGGGCGTTAAGCCGCGCTCCAGATGCAAAAGCGGCGCGAAGCGGATTTCGGCGTAGACCACGCCGTCGGCGGCGAGCTGCTCGAACAGATCCTCAACAACCAGTTCGAGCGCCGCTTCATCCTGCATCAGTTGGAAGCCGCGCGGCGCGCGCGTCAAAAAATCGGCAAGACTGGTGCAGCGCCGGGGAGCGATGAATTCGCGCTGGTATTCTTCGAGCGAAACGGAGTCATCCAGCTGCGCCACCGCGGCGTAGCTCAATGAGCAATCCAGATGCAAATGCAATTCAACCTTGGGAAGTTCCTTCACATTCCCAGGGTATCGCGACTATTCGACGCCGAAGGCCAGCAGCACGTTGCCGGTGTTACCTGAAGTGACGCCGTAGCCCGATCCGATGAACAACATGCCGTCCGCGATGGTGGGCCCGATGGATGCGATGGATCCGCCCTTAGCTTCCACCTTATTCACGGTGTCGAATGGCCGCGTTGTGTCGTACGACCAAAGCTCCGAGCCGTCGGAGGTAGAGAGCGCGTGCAGTTTGCCATCGGTTCCGGCGATGAACACCACACCCGGCATGGCAGTGGCGGCCGCGCCGTTGTTCACGCGTTTGCCCGGCTCGGCAAGATCCTTGTGCCACAGCTTCTCGCCAGTGGTCAATTGAAGCGCGGTGATGCCGCCGCCGGTGGCGCCATAGTAGGCGGCTTTCTCGTCGAATGCCCCGCCCCACACGATCCCGCTGATGCGGAAAAACGGCGTTCCCGGAGGATTATCGGCCACTTTCGCCTGCCAGACAATCGCGCCCTTCTTGTCCGGATCCAGCGCAAACACTTTTCCGTCTTTTGTTCCAGCCACCACGATGCTCTTGCCGTCCGGCAGCGACCGCAGCACCGGAGAATTGCCGATGTCCAGGTCCGGCCCGTTCTCCGACGGGCAGTTGTCGGTTTTTTCCGGACCGGTGCAGCCGCCCAGGAACGCATCGCCGGCCTGCGCCTGGTAATGCCAGAGCACCTTGCCGGTCTTCATGTCCACCGCCATCACGGAGTCCGACATTTTGGCCGCCGGTTCAGTCTCCGAATCGCCCGTACCGAAATAAATAGCGTGGCGCTTGGCGTCGATGGTCGGCGAATTCCATACCGAAGCTCCAGCCGGCGCGTACTGCTGCACGCCTTTCGAATTTTTGCGCGTCGGCTTGGGAGTCTCCGGAACCACATAGGTCTTCCAGGCCTGCTCGCCGGTGCTGGCGTTCAGCTTCACCACGCTCCCGCGCGAGGTGCAGCAGGGATAATCCAGATTCGCCGCGGCGAATTCTTCCGACGACGAGACCGGTACATAGAGATAACCGTCGTATAGTTTGGGCGACGCCGTGATGCGCGCCACGAAGTGATCGTCCACTTTCTTGATCCACAGTTCCTGGCCGGTTTGCGCATCCACCCCATAAACATTGGCTTTCGCGTCGCCGAAGAACACCGCGTACTTGGTTCCGGCGTGGCCCTTCACCGGCCCTACGCTTGGTCCGCCGCGCACGTTGCCCTTGGCTTGATACGACCAATAAATGCACCCGCTTTTTGCATCCAGCGAATAAACATATCCGATGTCGGTGCCGACGAAAACTCGTCCGGACGCCACCGCCGGCTGGCCGAATGCCGAGACCCCCGTGGGATAACCGAAGGCCCACTTCAGCTTCAAATGCGGCACCTGATCGGCCGCCAGTCCCGCGCCTTTGGCGGTCTGGTAGCGGCTATTGGTGACGTCGGGACTCCAGCCGTTCCACGCCGCGTCCGCGCCCGGGTCGGTAATCGGGGGATTCGCTTCGCAATGATTGGGCATGCTCTTCGCATCGCCTTGCGCGGCGCTGCCGAACGTCCGGCCACTCATAAACACCGCGAGCATCCGTTTCTGTTCGTCGGCCAGGCTGGCGCCTTGCGTCTTCATCGGGCCGCTGGTGAGCGCTTCATAAATCTTTTCGGGGGAGAGTTGCCGCAGCGTGGCGGGATCGGGCACGCGTCCGGCCATGGTTGGGTTGCCATGGCAGCCCATGCATTTGGTTTGGAAGACAGCGAAGCCGGATTCGGTTCCCATCGATTGTACTGACCGCGGCGGCGGTGCCTGCGCTTGCGCGGTGGAGAGAGCGAGCGTGAGGCCTGCGAGAGCAAGCACAACGAGGTGAGGCCAACGTGTCATAAGTGACTTCCTGTGGTTTCCTTGCGATCCCACAGCATATCGAACGTTGCATGCAGCCCGCAAGGTCTAATATATAAAGACAATATGCGATACCTCGTAATTGTAATCGCGGTTTCCTGGCCGGCAGCCGCCAGCACCTGCGAGAATCTGGCTAAGCTTGCCCTGCCGCACTCCACCGTTACCTTGGCACAAGAGGTGCCCGCCGGGCAACTCGCCCTGCCGGCTGGAGCCGTACCCAGATTTCCCGGCGCTCCGCCCGCGACCTTCCGCGACCTTCCCGCCATTTGCCGCGTGGCAGCCACTCTAAAACCCACCAGCGATTCCAACATCAAGATCGAAGTCTGGATGCCCGCGACAAAATGGAACGGCAGGCTGGAGTCGGTCGGCAACGGTGCGTGGGCCGGAAGCATTGGTTATCGCGACCTCGCCACCGCGGTTACCACCGGCTACGTGGCAGCCAGCACCGACACGGGCCACTCCGAGACCACGGCCGCCTTTGTGGTGGGGCATCCGGAAAAACTGATCGACTTCGCTTATCGCGCCGTCCATGAAATGACGCTGGCCGCGAAGGCCATCACTGCTGCGTATTACGGCAAGAATCCGATGCGCGCGTACTTCAACGGTTGCTCCACTGGAGGCCGCCAGGCGCTGGCCGAGGCGCAGCGCTATCCCGACGATTACGACGGCATTATCGCGGGAGCGGCCGCGAATTATCCATCGCACTTGCAAGGCGCGCAGGTTTGGACCACCGAAATCACAAACCAAAGCGATGGCTACATCCCGCCCGCCAAGTATCAGCTCATCCATAAAGCCGTGCTCGAAACCTGCGATGCGCTGGATGGCGTGAAAGACCGCGTGCTGGAAGATCCGCGCCGCTGCCACTTCGATCCGCAATCCATCGAATGCAAAGGCCCCGGACAAGGCGGCGACTCGCCAACCTGCCTCACCCCGGCGCAAGTTCAAGTGGCGCGAAAAATCTATGCCGGGCCGGGCGCATCGATTTTTCCAGGCTTGGAACGCGGCAGTGAACTCGGATGGGCCACGCTTTCCGGACCCAAGCCCATGGCGCTGGCGGCTGAAACGTATCAATATCTGGTGTTCAAAGATCCGAATTGGGATTATCTGAAGTTCGATCCCGCGCGCGATATCGCGACCGCCGATAAAGTGATCGGCCCGATCATGAACTCGACCGATCCCAACCTCAAGCCGTTTTTCAAGCACGGGGGCAAACTGCTGATGTATCACGGCTGGGCCGATCCCGGCATCGCTCCGGAAAACAGCGTGAATTATTTCACCAGCGTGGAAGACACAGTGGGCGGCCGATTGAAGGCGGCCAATTCGATTCGCCTGTTCATGGTTCCTGGCATGGGTCACTGCCGCGGCGGCGATGGCACCGACGATTTCGACAAAATCGGCACGCTCGCGAGTTGGGTGGAAACCAACGAAGCGCCCGATCATATTCTGGCGGAGCACAAGACCAAGGGCGTGGTCGATCGCACGCGTCCGCTGTGTCCATACCCGCAGACCGCGCACTACAAGGGATCGGGCAGCACTGACGACGCCGCGAATTTCGTTTGCACCGCGCCGTAATCAGGCGGGGAACGGGATCAGCCCGCGGAATCAGTTGGCCGGCACCGAAACCGGCTGGGCGGCGTACGTGATATTCGCCTGGGTTGGCACAGCCAGCGCCGTGCCCGCGGTCTCGACAGCGTCCAGGATCGACAGGAAAAGATTCTGCTGGATCTTCATGAATTCGTCGCCATCCAATGTGAGGATATAAATAAATATTTCGATATCCAGAGAATATGTCCCGATTCCAACAAAACGAACCGGCATGGCCCCGGTTTCAAACTTGGGATTGTCGTTCAACAGCTTGCTGATGGACTGAAGGACCGTGCGTACCTGATCGGGCGTGGTGCTTCTGAGCAGGTTCAAAGTGACGTGGAACAACATCTTGTCACGCCGGTCGAAATTCTCCAGCATCATCGTGGAGAACGAACCGTTGGGCACGGTCAAGAGCGTTCGGTCCAGCGTGCGAATGCGAGTGGAACGCAAGCCAATGTCTTCGACGGTGCCCATGCTGCTGCCAAACTTGCAGAAGTCGCCCACCGAGACGGGACGGTCGCTGATAACGGCTACGCTGCCAAATAGATTTTCGATGGTCTTTTGCGACGCCAGCGCTAAGGCCACGCCACCGATCCCAAGCCCCGCCAGCAGCGTCGTGGTGTTGTATCCCCATGCGCTGAGAACTGCCGCGATGATGAACAAAAGCACCACAATCTTTGCCGCCCGTCCGGACAGAGGCAGGACGGAATAAGAGAAGGCGCGGTGCTTCGCCTGCAAACGTGTTCGAAGATGGCGGACGATGGCATCGATAATTACGGCGCAGAGCCAGAATATTCCCCAAAAGAAGAGCACAGCGAGAACGCGGCCCAAGTAGAGGCGCAGGAGCGCCGAGGGCGCGAACCAATCCATGCCGCCGCGAAAGAGCGAGACGGAAAGCAGCAAACGGAGCGGGCCTAGAAAAGTTTGAAGGAGCGTGAGGTTCCAGCGGGGCGCCAGCCGCTGTACGATCTGTTGCATCACCCAGAGGGCCAAACGCGACAGCAGTTTGGAAAATGCGGCCAGAGCGAACGCCAATAGCGCCAAGCCGATCCAGCGCCACAGCGGAGTACCGACGAGTTGCACGTTGACCAGCGGAAGCGGCAGGTGCCGTTCAATGACTGAATTATCGGTCATCTGGGCAATCTGCGGGATTCTGGAAACGCTGTCGGAAGAAAACAACCAGACCCGAAGTCCGGAATGCAGAGTGACCCTTTCCAGATCCAACTCCAGCATTTTTCCGTTCACGTGAAACGTGTCGACCCGATCGACGTTCGGCGGAAGACTATCCGATAGATCGCCTTCCGCACTGCGGCTGAGATTGCCGACGTCGAACTGGGTGTCGCGGTCAAGAATTGTTTCGAGCTCGCGAACCAGTTGGGTCCCATCGGCCAGCCGCTGGTCCTGCGGCATGCTCCGGAGGTCCAAATAGCGCCAGGCCCGCGAATAATATTGGGCATGCGCCGCTTCGAGAAATTCCACCACGGAGCTTTGCGGCGAATCGCGATCTAATGGATCTTTGTTCTGGGGTGGGCTGGCTGGCTTGGAAGCAGATGGTAGGATTTGCGCGAATGCGCCCAGGCTCATAAGCAGAAAACAAAAGACAATCCTGGCTTTCTTCATCGCAGGAGTAAACATGCACGTTACGCACCAACGAAACTTGTAACGGTTAGAGGGCGCTGAGAACCGCTGATGAAGTTGTGAGATGCCCACCGGCGGCCGTGAATCCGGAGAACATTTCGCGGGCCTTTTGTTCATCAAGAGATCGGATGGCATCGGTCACGATTTCAACCGGCTTCCCCGTCTTCAGCAGGCCGAACGCGGCGAAGCGCACGCAGATTTCGGTGACTACGCCGTACACCACGTAACGGTCGGCCTGAAGCCACGCGAGCAGCGGATCCAGATGCGGACTGCTGAAGCAATCCAGCTTTTGCTTTTCGAAAATCCATTGGCGAATGCCGTCCTGCCCGTCCGGTACAGTCGCGCGGGCGTCGAGCAGGGTGGCGGCGGGCTTGTGCTGGCCCGTGGTTCCGGCCACGCAGTGGTGGGGATAGATCTGAAATTCGGGATCGTCTTCGGAGTGCGCATCCATGGTGGAGATGACCACCGGGGCGTGGCGGTTCAGCTCCCCGATCACAGGCAGAATATGTTCGGCGCCCGGCACGTAAAGCGCGCCGGCGGGATAAACGAAATCAATCTGCGTGTCGATGTCGAAGAAGACCGTTTTCATCCTGGACCTTTTCGTACAGCTTCAGCAGCTCATGGCTCTGGTCCACTCGATATTCCTGGCCAATGTCGAAGAGGCTGCGAACGGCGGTGGGCAATCGCTTGATACACTCGGCGGCATGCTGGCGCGCCGCTTGGGCAGTGGGCAGCGGTTCAATCAATTGGCCCCCCAACATCACTGGACGCAGCAACGCCTTCGCCTCCGGTTCGCCGCTCCCACCGCAGCCCAGGCATTCCCAGGAACATGCGATCACATCATGGGTGGCAAATCGAAAAACCTGCTTCGCTCCCGGTAGCGTGTGTTTGTCTTCGCTGAACTTCGCGGTGAAGCGTCCGTTCAGTTCCACCAATTTGTAGACCACGCCAAGGTGCGGCGAATCCGCGGATGTCGCCAGATCGGTGCCCACTCCGAAAGCGTCAATCGGCGCGCCGGCGGCAGCAAACTCCAGAATCTTGTATTCGTTCAGATCGCTGGTGGCCATGATTTTCGCGTTCTTCAAGCCGGCATTGTCCAGGATTTTGCGTACTTCACGCGACAGCTCCACCAGGTTTCCGCTGTCCAGCCGCACGCCCCACAAAGGTTGGCCGAGCGCGGCGGCCGATCGCGCGCCTTCAATCGTGTCGTAGGTGTCGATCAAATACGCCGTTGCGTCGCCCAACAATTTCTGTAGCGCCTGGAATGCCTCTATTTCCGAGGCGAAGGACTGTACCCAGGAATGCGCCGCCGTTCCAAAGACAGGAATGCCATAGCGGAATCCGGTTTCCGTGTTGCTGGTGCCGATACATCCGCCGATGTAGGAGGCACGTCCAGCGAGAACTCCGGCCTCCGCCGAGTGCGCGCGGCGGGCGCCGAAATCGACTACCGCACGGCCGCCAGCCACTTCCACGATGCGGGATGCTTTGGTGGCGACCAGCGACTGAAAGCCGATCGTAGCGAGGAGATAAGTTTCGACGATTTGCGCTTCCATCAGCGGCGCGCGCACGGTGAGAAACGGTTCGTTGGCGAAGATGGGCGTTCCTTCCGGCATCGCGAAGAGATCACCGGTGAAGCGGAGCTGGCGCAATGTCTGGAAAAACTCGCCGGAAACGCGCCGGAATTGGGGCAGGCCGCGGAGGTAATCGATCTCTTCGTCGGTGAACTTCAGATTGAGGAGATAATCGACGGCTTGCGCCAGGCCGGCGGCTACAACGTAATTGCGATAGCGCGGCAGATGGCGGAAAAACAGCTCAAACGTGGCAGTTTCGCCGGTCTTGCCTGCTTCGAAGTAACCGGCCGCCATTGTCAGCTGGTAGAGGTCGGTAAGGAGGCCTGTCACTCACCATTATTCTATCAACCGCTTACAAACCGCGCGGCTTGGTCGCGCGCACCTGGTCGCGTGCGGCTTTGAGCGCCAGGCCCATGGCCACGGATGTGAACTCGTGCCCGGTCCGGATTCGTTCCGCGCCGAATCGCGTATCAAAGATTTGCCGGACGGCGGGTACGAACGAAGTACCTCCGGTGAGGAAGACCATGTCGACGTCGCGCGCGTCCACACCGCACGCTTTTAACAGCGACTCAACACAGGTCTCCATTTGCGTCAACTCTTCCGCGATCCACAACTCGAAATCGCGGCGGTGAACAACGGAGTTTAGATTCACGCCCCCATCTGCGAAGACGAATCGCGCAGTCTCCTGATTCGAAAGATCATACTTGGTCTTCTGGATGGCCCGGTGTAACTGGTAGCCCAGGTCTTCCTGGATCAGATCGATGAGCGCGCCTATCTTCTCAGGCTCGAGCGCCTGAGTTTTGACGCTACGCAGCATATTCATCACTTCCTTGGTGCGCAGGAAGGACAAGTGATGCCATCGTTCCAGCTTGAAATAAACCCAATTGGGGACCGGGAGAAGCTTATTCATTGAACTGATCTGCGATCCGGCTCCCAGCGCCGGTGAGACGATGTGGCGAATCAGCTTGGCGTCAAACGAATCGCCGGCCAAGCCGATTCCCGCGTTGCCGAGTAAGTCCTTCGGCGATCTGCCGCGGCGCCTTACGCCGGGACCAACCCGCACCAGTGAAAAATCGCTTGTGCCGCCTCCGAAGTCGCCAATCAGGATCAGTTCATCGTGATCCAGCGTAGATTCGTAATAGTGGGCCGCCGCCACTGGCTCCATTTCAAAATTCACTGACTCGAATCCGGCTAAGTGGAATGCTTTTTCCAGCCGCTCCTGAGCGTACTTGTCGTCTTCCTCGCTCTGGGAGCCGACGAAGTGGACTGGCCGGCCAACTACGGCGCTCCGGACAGTGGTTCGAAACTGGCGTTCGGCCTCCTTTCTGAGATCGCCAAGAATCGCCGCGATCAGTTCCTCCAAAGTCCGGCGGCGGCCAAATACGTCCGTGGTCTGAAGACTGTGGCTGGTAAGAAAAGACTTCATCGACTGGATCAGCCGACCTTTGTGCTCGGCTTCCAGGTAACGCTCGATGCCTTGCGGCCCAGTCCACGACTTGATGAAGACTTTGTTTTGTTCCTTGATCTGCTCCAGATACAGGAGGGACCGGTAAGCGTCGGTCATTCCTCCGGCAAACGGAAAGCTCGCCAGAGCAACGCCCGAAACCGGATCAGCACAGGCGATGGAGCAGTTGGTTGTCCCGAAATCGATGCCGATCGCGACGTCCGTCATTCAGAGGCGTGACCGGCGCGAATGGCTATTTCTTGGCCGGCGGCGGCGCCGGTTTTACGTCGGAGGCTGCCTGCGAAAGGTCGTCGACAGTTTTCGCGTCCAGGCCGTACAGTGCTGGTTCGTTCTCGCGTTGCGCTGTGTAATCCGAGCCTTGTTTCGCAATCAGCACTTTTTCGGTCAGCTTGCCGTTATTGGAGACGACAGTGATGTCGATTGTGGGCGTGCCGAGCGATCCGGTATCGATGAACTTACTGGCGGAAAAATCACGCAGTTTGTCTAGCAAAGACTGCACGCTGGTGCTGTCCATCTTCTTGCCGTTGGAGAACCAGTCGTCGCCACCCTTCTGGAAGTCATACGATTTTCCATTCACGTGCATCTGGATCTTGTTCGGATCGTTGAAACCGAAATCGAACAGCTTCTTGGTGCGGAAATCGTCGAGCGATTTGTCGACGCCGGTGCCCAACTCGGCGGTGACCTTGTAAACTCCAGGCACCAGGCTGGATTTCGCGTAGTAGTCGTCCTTATTTTTGCGAACCTCGATCTGCTGGGTGCCGGAGGGGTCTGTCAGCTTTACGGTTGCAACGGGCATGCCTGAAGCAAACGCGGCGGCGGCTTTCTTCGCGTCGTCATCCGACAGCGACAGGTCCATCTTCGCGTCCTTCACTTTGCGCAGCATTTCATCCACTTGAAGGCCATCCGCGCGCAGCGGCTTGGGTTTGACGATCTGCCACTGATCCTTGTCGCGGCCGAATTCGATGTCCTGCTTTTTGGCGATCAGCTCGACGCGGCTAAGCTTGTCTTGATCGAAGGTCAGTAACCGCTTATCGCGCAGATCGTTAGTCGATTTATCGATGCCGGTCTTTACGTAACTCGCGACAGTGAATAAGCGCGGGTCGCCCTGCAGCATCGCGTAGGAACCGCTGTTGGTGGGCGTGTCGTCGCCGATCTTGAAGTCGCTAACCTTACCGCCTTTGCCAGTAATGTCCACTTCCAGAGCGGGCGAATTCAATCCATAGGCGGCTAGATTCGAAGCTTTATCTTCCACCACTCGGTCGGAACTGACATTCGCGACCGAAGCGACTAACTGACTTACTGCATCTTGATCGGCCGGGTACGGCTTAGGCGCCGTGATCTGCCACTTGCCGTTGGCCTTCTCGAGAACTGTCTCGTCATCGCCCTTCTTCTTCAGAGCTACCTTTGTGATGTCGCCTTCAGTGAGCGCGAGAATCTTCGGAGGCGTGTCAGAGGGAGGTTTGGCCGCCTCGGCTGCTTTCTCTTTGTTCGAAAAATACAGGCCAACACCCAACCCGGCCAACAGCACAACGGCGACCAGCAGACCACGAATTCGCATCGCCCTTATCTCCGTTTCAGCCAGACCATCACGCCGCCAAAAATCACGATCATCGGCAGAAAGAACTGGCTGGTGAGCTGGATGGTGCGGAACTGCACGCGAGTTAAGTTGATGCGGCGATCTTCGGGTGGTTTGGGACGAATGGAGATCAGATCTTCATCCGACGACAGCCAGTTGACCATGTTCAACAGAAGATTGCGATTGCCGCTAAAGCCGAGCGCCTGATTGGAGGCCCAGCCGGAGTTTCCTACCACTACGAAGCGGCCGGAATCACTCGGTTTGCTGCCAACGTAGGTGCCCGCCACCGCCAGGGTAAAGGGTCCATGTTTGTCCTTGGCTGGGTCAATCCGAATCTCTGACGAAGCCAGATTGTTGGTGGCAAAGCTGTCCGCGGAGGTGGAGAACAATTTTGTGATTGTGGTCTTATCGGTGTTCTTGGTTTCGAGCGACCGCGACAAGGGGAAGGCCGTGGAGATGTTCGTGAGATCGTTCACGATGGGGTGTGAATCATATTGAAGAACGACAGGCGCCGTGGCGCCGCCGCCCAGCAATTGCGATGCGGCGCTCTCGTCCAACAGCAAATCCTTGTCGGGCGTGACACCCCAGCTTTCAAGAAGACTGGACAGCGCGGCGTTATCGCCGACCTGTTTCTCCCCCAGCTTGAGCGGAGGATCCAGCATGAAGAGCGCCCGGCCGCCGCCTTCCACGTATTTCTTGATGGCATCCACTTCGGGCTGGATGTAATCGCCGGTAGGTCCGGCGACCACCAGCACGGTGCAATCCGCTGGTACCACCGCCTTTTCCTGCAAATTGACGCTCTGGACTTTGTAATTGTCTTTCTCAACGACGGATTGAAAGCCAGAGAAACCGTCCCCCTGCGAAGAATCGTCCAGGCGATGTTCGCCGTGGCCGGAGACGACGCACACCTCGCGCTCGCCGCCCTTCAGGGCCCGGATCAAAGCGCCGGTGACGCCTTCTTCATCGAATGTCTTGGCGTCTTCGCGCCGCGCGCCGATGGTTACCACCGCTTCGCCTTCGCGAGTTACGTTTTCGGCGCGCGCCAGCGTCGGATCCTTCAGCAGGTCCACATACTGGACATGCACCTTGGTCGAGAGATTCTGATAGCGGTCCAGCAAATCCTTTGCGCCTTGCATGCCATTGGCGCGATCGAAGTAGCTGATTGTCACATCCTGCTTCAGCTCGCCGACTACTTTCTTGGTTTGATCCGACAGCGTATAACGTTTATTCGCTGTCGCGTCGTACGACTTGTTGTAGCGATTGGCGAAGAAATTCGCCAGCACCAGTACGGCCAAAATCACGAGGATGTAAACCGTCGCATACGCGGCGTACTTGGTTTGTCTTGCCTGCATCCATCCGGTACTCACTTACGACCTCCACCTGAGGGACTCCATGGAACGAGATGTTAGAAAAAGCCCCAAGAAAATCATGGAAACATAAAATACCGCGTCCTTGGTGTCCAGAACGCCTTTGGAAAAGGAATCGTAATGCGTGATGACGGAGAAGTACGCCAGTACTTTGGCCCACGCCGCCGTTTCGTATCCCGAGACCCATTCCAGAACCCACAGCAACAGGCAGACGCCGAACGTAGCGGCGCCGGCGATAATCTGATTTTTGGTCAGCGTGGAAATAAACGTTCCGATCGCGAGCAGCCCGCCCGCCTGCAACAGCAGCCCCAGGTATCCGATCGCCAGCGGCTTCCAATCCGGATTGCCGTAGCGGAACAGGAATGCGAAATTGATGGCGCTGAAGAGCAGCAGCACACCGTACAGAATCAGGGCCGAAAGCCACTTGCCGATGATCACCTCGGTGTCGCGGATGGGCGAGGTAGCCAGCAGTTCGATGGTGCCCATGCGTTTCTCTTCCGCAAACAGGCGCATGGTGATCATGGGAATGAAGAACAGCCCGACTACGCTGATGTTGCTTAACAACGGACGGATGACGTATTCGTTCACGCTCATGGGCATGGCCTGCCCGCCCAGTTGCGACTGCAGGCTGGCGGCGTTGAAATATCCCACCGAGTTCCAGAAGAAGAACCCGAAAATGATCGCAAACATCGTCAGCAGCAGATAAGCGACGGGCGAAACGAAATAGCTGTGCAGCTCTTTTTGGCAAATCACCCAAATATTTCTCATTTGCTCTCTCCTTGCGCAACCGGCTCGGCCGGGACCGGTTCCTCGCTCTTTTCTTCGGCGGCCGCCTCGCCACCGGTGAGTTGCAGGAAGATTTCTTCCAGGCTCATCGCGGACGGGCGCAGCTCGTTCAGATTCCAACCCGATTCCACGATGGCCCGCGCCAGATCGCCGCGAATAAAGCGATCCTTCAAACTCTCCACTTCAAACACCGATCGGTTGTCCCGGGAATCCTTCAATAGAACGCGGCTGACGCCGTTAACGGTTTCCAGGCGATGCTGGATGGTTTGCGAATCGAGCGAGCCGCTGCGTCCCTCCACTTCCAGCATCACCGACTCGGCGCCGCGCGCGCGATTTTGCAAATTGTGCACCGAATCCGTCGCCACCAGCTTGCCTTTGTTGATGATCAGCACCTGCTCGCAAGTCTGCTCCACTTCCGGCAGGATGTGTGTGCTCAAGATAATGGTATGGTCTCCAGCCAGGCTGCGGATCAGATCGCGCGTTTCATTGATCTGCTTGGGGTCCAGCCCGGCGGTGGGCTCGTCCAGAATCAGAACGTCGGGATTGTGGATGATGGCCTGGGCCAATCCCACGCGCTGCCGGTAGCCCTTGGACAGCTTGCCGATTAGTTTGGTGCGGACGTCGGCCACGGCGCAGCGCTCGGCCACTTCCGTCACGCGATTCGCCAGGCTCTGGCCCCGCATGCCCTTCAGCTTTCCGACAAATGAGAGGTATTCTTGCACCTCCATTTCGTGATACACGGGCGGAGATTCCGGCAGATAGCCGATCCGCTTTTTCACTTCCATGGGCTGTTCCAGCACATCGAAGCCGGCCACCGTGGCGGTGCCTTCCGAAGGCGGAAGAAAACACGTCAGAATGCGCATGGTTGTGGTCTTCCCGGCGCCATTCGGTCCCAGAAAACCCACAATCTGCCCCTTCTTCACTTCGAATGAAATGTGATCCACCGCAAGCGTGCGGGCGTATCTCTTCGTGAGGCCTTGAACTGTAATCATAGTTTGACTCGGAGGAGCTGCGATGACTGGCCGGGAGCGCCTCTGAGGAGGCCTGCTCCGATCAGTCGGCTGCTTTTACATGATAAAAATCGTCGGAGGCGAATGTCAATTTGGTTAGGTGAACCAGGATCTCTCGATATGTTGGACGTAGCTACTGGCATTTTGTCATGGGGTCAGGGGTGCAAAGCCCATAATTTGCATACCCGCGTCAACGTAAATTATATTGCCGGTGACGCCGCGGCCCAAATCGCTGGCCAGAAAAACAGCGGTGTCAGCCACTTCCGCAGGATCGGTAGCGCGGCGGAGCGGAGCCAGTTTTGCTCCACCCTCCAGCATTTTAGAAAAGTCACGGATACCGCGCGCCGACGTAGTTTTGACGGCTCCCGCCGAGATTGCGTTTACGCGAATGTTCGACGGGCCGAGATCCGCCGCCAGATACCGCACGGAAGCCTCCAGAGACGCCTTGGCCACGCCCATAACATTGTAATTTTCCACTACCCGCGTGGAGCCAAGGTAAGTCAGCGTCATGATGGTTCCGCCGCCATGATTGTTACCCGGGTCCGCCGCAGGCATAAGCGGGGCGGTAGCGCGCGCCACTGCCACCAGCGAGTACGCGCTGACCTCCTGAGCCAGGGCGAAGCCGGCCCGCGACGTTTCCACAAACGGGCGGCTCAAGTCCTCGCGGTTGGCGAAAGCGATACTGTGAACCACGGTGTTCAGCACGGTTCCCTGGTCCTTCAGCTCTTTCGCTAAGGCGTCTAATTGGGCGTCCTGGGTTACATCGCAAGGCAGCACCTGCCGCGCTTTGAGCTCGGCGGCCAGCTCCTCGACAGTTTGTTTTTGGCGATCGCCCTGATAAGTCAAAATCACTGCGGCGCCTTCGCGAATAAAGGCTTTGGCGATTGCGTGGGCGATGCTCCATCGGTTCGCGAGTCCGAGGACAAGGGCAACCTTGCCCTCCAGCAATTGGGGCATGAACATTTTTATTGTAACTCGCGAGTGTAACGGGAGGGGTTATTTGTTTAGAACCTTCAAGATCTGGAACAGATTGCTGTAGTCGTCAGTCCAGGGGCGCAGGTTCGGACGCATGCGCGCGGGTTGGACGCTGGACGATTTGAACGCGGCGTCCGAGAAGATGGCGCCATCGCCCGTCACCAGCACCCAGTCGCTACTGATGAAGTAGTCTTCCTCTTCGTCCTCGTCGTCGACATCGACCACAGCCTTGCCGAAATCGTGAGCGTTGCGAGCCACTACGGGGACCAGATCGAGATAGCGATTCGACACGTGCACCGCGAGAACGCCCGCCGGCTTCAAGTGCCGGAAGTATAGTGCGAATGCTTCGCGCGTGAGCAGGTGGACGGGAATGGCGTCGCTGGTAAAAGCGTCGATCGCCATCAGATCGAATTGCTGGCTGGGCTGCGCTTCCAGCGTGAGGCGCGCATCGCCCAGCAGCACCTGATGGTCGGCCTTGCAATCGTGGAGAAACGTGAACCAGGTGCTGGCGATGGAAAGCGCCAGCGGATTGATTTCGTAAAAGCGAAACACATCCCCCGGGCGGCAGAAACTTGCGGTCACCCCGGCGCCCAGTCCGATGACGCCCACGCGGACGGGGCCGCGCTTCTGCAAGTAACCCAGCGCGCGGCCCATGCCGGAGTAGGGGCCGTAGTAACTGGTGGGTTCGTCGCGTAGGGAGGCGTCCAGAAGCTGGGTGCCATGATTGATGGTGCCGTGGATCAAGCGGCGCACGGCGGTGTTCTGTTCATCCTCGGGAATGTCGCGAACCCGCAAAACGCCGTAGAAGTTGCGCACCGAAAGGCGGAAACGTTGATCGCTCAAATGCTTTTCATAGCCCAGGTGAATGGCGAGACCAACCGTGAAGGCGAGCATGGCGATGCGAACCGGCGCAACGCCGATTTCCCCCTGCCACTTATGGGGCGAGATCCACAAAACGATGGCGGCCAGCGCGCTGCACGCCACCATCGAGAGCGGAAGCTCGAAGTAGGTGTGAAAAACATGCGGCGCGATGATGGCGACGAACACGCCACCCAACGTTCCACCCAGCGAGATCATCATGTAAAAACTGGTGAGATGCCGCGGGTCCGGCTTCAGCCGCGCCAGTTCGCCGTGACACACCATGCAGCAGATGAACAGCGTGGCCACAAACAGCGGGATCACCCAGGCGATGTTCGAATTGCCTTCATTGGCGTAAATTGCGTACGCCGACCCATCGAGTGCGACCACCAGCAATGGCAGGAAGACGGCGCGGTTGTAGACCTTGTCACGTTCGAAGCACAGGATGAAGCTCAGTAAATAAGCGGCGAGCGGGAGCACCCAGAGGAAAGGAATGGGCGCGACGTTCTGGCTCAAATGATTGCTGATCGCAAGCAGCAGCGTGGAAGCGCAGGCGGCCAGCGCGGTCCACACGATGCGTATGGTCCAACTGGGGGATGGGGCCGAGGTTGCCTCGGTGGCGGCTTCTCGCACTAGCAGCGGCGCTGCGCGCATCGCCCGCCATGCAACAGCCGCGCAGATCACGACGAACGCAACGTAGATGCCAGACCATCCAAAAGCCTGCTCATGAGTGGTAAGCGCTGGTTCCACGAATATCGGATAGCTCAGCAACGCCAGCAGCGAACCGAAGTTCGACAACGCGAACAGCCGATACGGAATCGCGCCGGGTTTCGCCGCCACGTACCAGGCCTGGAGTAACGGGCTGGTGGTCGAGAGCAATAAGTAAGGCAACCCGATGGTTGCAGTGAGCAGCAGCAAAATGCGCAGAGAGGGATCGCCCGGGTGGGACGGCTTCCAAGTCGGCGACGGCAGGACGGGAAGCAGCGCCAAACTGCAAGCCATCAGAACGATATGCAACGTAGCCTGCCGCCTCGGTTTCAGCAAGCGCGTGGAGCGGTCGGCATAAAAGTAACCTGCAAGTAACGCGGCTTGAAAAAACAGCAGGCAGGTGCTCCATACCGCAGCTGATCCGCCGAACCACGGCAGGATGATTTTGCCGATCATCGGCTGCACGGCGAAAAGCAGAAATGCGCTCAGGAAAATTGTGCAAGCGTAGGCTAACATCGCGAGGTAACCAGCAATGATCGCATACGCCGCCCGAATGCGCATCGTGCGATTTCACGCCATTCCTATGCTAGACTTTAGGCGGTTTGAGGCTCGCCCCTGTTGACTACCTGATCCTGGCGCTCTACTTCGTTTTCGTTCTGTGTATCGGCTGGATCGTTAAGCGCAAGGTGGCAACCAGCGATGATTTTCTCACCTCCGGCCGCTCGGTCCCGGTTTGGATCACCAGCCTGGCGTTCATCGCGGCGAATCTCGGCGCGCAAGAAGTGATCGGCATGTGCGCTTCGGGCGCGAAGTACGGGATCATGACCGCGCATTTCTATTGGATCGGCGCGGTGCCGGCGATGCTGTTCGTCGGCGTCTTCATGATGCCGTTCTATTACGGCAGCCGCGCGCGCAGCGTGCCTGAATATTTGAAGCTGCGGTTCGATGAGAAGACTCGCGCGCTGAACGCTGTCACATTCGCCGTGATGACGCTGTTTTCGTCCGGCATTTCGATGTATGCGCTCGGTCTTCTCTTCGAATTGGTACTGCACTGGAGCTTCACGGCGTCGGTACTGCTTTCAGCCGCCATAGTTTTGGTCTACACGTTTCTGGGCGGACTTACCAGCGCGATTTATAACGAGGTTCTGCAATTTTTCCTGATCGTGCTGGGCTTCGCGCCGCTGTCGATTTTCGTCGTCATGAAAACCGGCGGCTGGAGCGGCATGGCGTCGCGTTTGCCCATGGTGATGACCCACACCTGGCGTTATGCGGCGAAAGCGTCCGAGAATCCCATGGGCGTGGAAGTGTTTGGATTGGTGGCAGGGCTCGGGTTCGTGCTGTCGTTCGGCTATTGGTGCACGGATTTTCTGGTGGTGCAGCGGGCCATGGCGGCGGATTCCATGTCGGCCGCGCGGCGCACGCCGTTAATCGCAGCATTCCCGAAAATGGTGATGCCGTTTATCGTGATCATTCCCGGCGTGGCGGCGCTCGCGCTATCGCACATGGCACTGGGCTATTCGATTCCGCTCAAACCCAGCGGCGGGCCCGATTACGATCAGACACTGACCACGTTGATGGCGCAGTTTTATCCGTCGGGCATGCTGGGGCTGGGGCTGACCGCATTGATGGCATCGTTCATGTCCGGCATGGCCGGCAACGTCACGGCCTTCAACACGGTCTGGACCTACGATCTGTATCAAGGCCACATTCGCAAGGATGCTCCCGACTCGCATTACCTGTGGGTTGGGCGCGTAACCACGGTGGTGGGTGTCGCGCTGTCCATTGGAACGGCGTACCTGGCCAGCCACTTCAACAACATCATGGACTTTCTGCAACTCGTCTTCGGATTCGTCAACGCGCCGCTCTTCGCAACATTTCTGTTGGGAATGTTCTGGAAGCGCGCCACGGGCCACGGCGCATTCAGCGGACTGCTGGCCGGTACCTCAGCCGCGGCCGTGACGCACGGATTGACATTGGCCGAAGGGAAGGGAGGGTGGCTAGGTACCGTGCTCCACACTTTTCCTTCCACCATGGCGCAAAACTTCTGGATCGCGATTTTCGCGTGGTCCACATGCTTTCTGGTCACCTTGATAGTGAGTCTGATGTCGGCGCCGAAGGCCGAGGCCGAGCTTCACAATTTGGTCTACGGCCTGACCAGGATCCCGCACGAGGAAGTCCCGTGGTACAAACGGCCGGCGTATCTCGCCGTGATCGTCATCGTGGCTTTGGTGTTCCTGAATCTGCTGTTCTGGTGATATGAGCGATTTGCGCATACCGATCGGGAGCTTCTTCGCGCTGGTGGGTCTGATCCTGTGCGTTGTCGGCTTCGCCGAGAATTATCGGGCACCGCTCGAATCGGTGAACGTGAATCTCTATTGCGGCGCCTCGATGCTAATTTTTGGAGCGTTTATGCTGTGGCTGGCTAGTCGTCGCGGTGCACGATAGCGGGATCGAACGCAGCCAGGCAGACGGCGATGTACTCAGCGCCTTCCGGTCCTGGAGTGCTATAGCGTACCCACTCGCCGCGCGCTGCGATGACGGCTTGGCCGGCCTTCACTTCTAGAACCCCACCCTTCGATTCCACGCGCAGCGACCCCTTCAAAACCACGGTGTATTCGTCGAACTCGGGCTGCTGGCCGGGCTCGCTCCAACCCGAAGGGCTGTGCATGTGCGCGATGCTGACCGCCGTGTCCTTGGTGTTTACGCGGCCGATGTACTCGTCGATCAGCTTGTCGGCGGGGACAGGAATGCGCGTGGGGCTGGAAACTAATCGGGGCATTGGCAGGCTCGATTAATGATCGCGATCCGTAACCAACTCGGTCAGCGCGAACATCGCGCGCTGGTTGGGCGAATCGGGAAACTCGCTCATGATGGTTCGCGCACGTTCGGTGAAGGATTGCGCGCGCTCGCGCACGCGATCGAATCCACGGCGGGCCTGGATCATGCGAAGGATTTGCTGAAACGGCACCTGGTCGTAATTGCCATCCTTGAGTACGGTGCAGACCAGTTGCCGCTCTTCTGGCGTGGCTGCTTCGAGCGCATAGATCAACGGCAGCGTGACCTTGCCCTCGCGCAGATCGCTGCCTACCGGCTTGCCCAGCACCTTTTCGTGCGATGTGAAATCGAGCATGTCGTCCACCAGTTGGAACGCGATGCCGAGATTCCAGGCAAACTCGCCCAGCCGCGCTTCGGTGGCTTCGCCGGCGCCGTCCGGCGTTTGTGCCGTGATGGCGCCCAGGCGCGCACAAGCCGAAAACAGGCTGGCAGTTTTGCGATCCACCAGTTCCATGTAGTCGGCCTCGGAAATGTCGATTTTGCCGATGCGCTCCAATTGGAGCAGCTCGCCTTCCACCATCATCTGCGTCAGCGCGATCAGCAGATCCAGCACGTGGAAATTGCGTTCGCGCAGCGCCACTTGGAAGGCCTGCATATACAGCCAGTCGCCGGCCAGCACGCAAGTGTGATTGCCCCAGACGGTGTTCGATGACGGACGGCCGCGGCGCGTTTGCGCCACGTCGATGACGTCATCGTGCACCAGCGTTGCCGCGTGGATCATTTCCACCACCGCCGCCATGCGCACGGCGCCATCGCTCACCCCGCCCACCAGCTGCGAGGCTAAGAGCACCAGAATGGGGCGCAGCCGCTTGCCCCCGCCGTCCTGCAGATAACGGGAAATGGTGGTGACCGCATCGACGCTGGCCACCGACTCCAGGCTGATCTCGCGCTCCACCCGATCGAGATCCTTCTTGACTAGTTCGAAGATCTCCCGCGCGGTTAAGGTTTGTCCTAGCCTGCCGAGTCCCATGGGATTTTTTAGTTTAGCAGGTTGGTTGAAACAGCCGTCTTTCCTCCCAAAGAGTGCTGCGTGTTCAGGATTCTGTGGTAAATCTGTGAGTGAAGCGCCACCATGGGCGAGCAACTTCAACTTCTGCTCACGCTGTACCGTAATCCGGGGCGCGCGGCCAGCCGGATTATCGATCGCGGCCGGTTTTGGTTCGCCTTGTGCGCCGCGCTGCTGGTGTTGCTGCTGATGCCGGGCGGGGTCTTCGTTCCATTCAGCCCGCGGCCCGGCCTGTTCGTGACGATTGTCTTAGCCATTGCGCCCACCGGCGTGGTCAAGACGATTGCCGCGATTGCGCTGGCGTTTGTGCCAGCGGTGATTCTGGTTATGACCGTCTCTCGGTGGCGCGAAAGCTTCGCGGTCATGCTGCGGCGAGACTATCTGTCGTTCCTGAACTGCGTCTTGCTGTCGATGGCGGCGGCGTTCTTGCCGCTCGCGGTCTTGATTCGATTTTTACCGTTCGCAGGATATGGATTGGCTTTTTCGCTGCTCGGCATCGCAGAGATCTATTTCCTGATTCTCGTGACCTGCTGTGTGCGAACGCTGTGGGGCAGCGGATTGCCCGTGGCCGGCGGCGCGGCCATGATAGGGTTGGCGGCCATGCTGGGCGGGCTCATTGCATTCGTGCTGTTGGGTTCGTTTATGTACTATTTATGGTCGCCATTCGTTCTGGTTTACGCGTATATTCTGCTCGGCTCCGACATGCGGTCTTTGGGCGACGGTTTGCGTGCACGCCAGCGTCTGCGGCGCCAGTTGGATATTGCCGCCACCAATCCTCGGGACGCCGACGCGCATTACCAGATCGGACTGATCTACCAGGAGCGCCATCAATATGACGAAGCCAAGCGAAGATTCACGCGCGCGATGGAGATCGACGGCTCGGAGGCGGACCCGGTCTATCAGCTCGGACGGATCGCGCTCGAGGAAGAACGCTTGGACGACTCGATCGCGCTGTTGAGCCGCGCCGCCGCGCTGGATGACAAATGCTGTTCTCACGAAGTGTGGCGGGATTTGGGCATCGCCTATTTTCGATCCGGGCGGCTGCAGGAAGCGCGAGCTGCTTTGAACAAGTACGTGGAGCGCCGGGCGTACGATCCGGAAGGGCTCTATTGGTACGGCAAATGTCTGCTCGCGTTAGGCCAATTGGATGCCGCGAGGCAGCAGTTTCAGCAATGCCGGGAGGCGGTGGACACGATGCAACCGAACCGCCGCAGGCAACTGGGGAAATGGAAGCGGATGGCCGGTGCGGAACTCAAAAGCATCGAGAAGATGGCGGCGGTTTAGCTGAGCAGCAGACGGCGGAAGTTTTCCGTAGTTGCGTCGCAAACGTCTTCGTAGGATTCGCCGCGCAGTTCAGCCAGCTTGCGCGCCGTGTGAACCATCAGTGCCGGCTCGTTGCGCTTGCCGCGCTTCGGTACGGGCGCGAGATAGGGCGCGTCCGTTTCAATCAGGATGCGATCGCGCGGCGTCATCTTCGCAGCTTCTTGCAGCGCGAGCGCTTTGGGAAACGTCACGATGCCGCCAAAGCTCAAGTAGAAACCCAAATCAAGGGCGCGCCGCGCCTCCTCCGGTCCGCCCGAAAAACAATGCATGATCCCGCCGATACCGTGTGGCGCCCAATGCTGCTCGATCAACGCCAGCGTGTCGTCCCAGGCCTCGCGCGTATGGATGACCATCGGCTTCTTCGATTGCGCCGCAATCTCCATCTGTTTGACGAACGCCGATTTCTGGACCTCGCGCGGCGAAAAATCGTAGTGATAATCCAGGCCGATTTCACCGACCGCCAGCACTTTGGGATGTGCGAGCAGATCGGCCAGCCGTTTGAAATCGTCAAGCCCCGCCTTCGCCGCATCATGCGGATGAATTCCGACGGTGGCGTAGAAGACGGGATACTGGTCAGCCATCCGAATGCCGGCTTCAAGATCGGGCGGCCCATCGCCCGTGCCAATCGCCATCATGTGTTCAATGCCGGCCGCGAGCGCGCAGTCGATCACAGCTTCGCGATCGTCATGGAACTCGGCACTGTCCAGATGGCAGTGAGAGTCGATGAGACTCACTTCAAGCGTGCTCCTACCGGAACATCTTCCAGGAAGCCCGCCAGCACGGGTTTGCCGCCTTCGAGCGACGCCGCGACGATCATTCCGTTCGATTCGATGCCACGCAGCTTTCGCGGTTGCAGATTCGCAACGATCACTACCTTGCGGCCAAGCATTTCCTCGGCCGGGTACGATTCCGCGATCCCTGCGACGATGGTGCGCGGTTGTTCTTCGCCGATGTCCACCTTCATGTGCAGAAGCTTATCGGCGCCTTTCACCCGCTCGGCGGAAACCACCTGGCCGACGCGCAAGTCGACTTTCACGAAATCATCGATGCTGATTTTCGCGGCGTCAGCCGTCGGCGCCGTACCCGCTGCGGCCTTGGCGACACCAAACAACTCGGCTTGCCGCGCCTTCTCCTGTACTTCCAGAACCTCCATCTTGGCGATCACACTCGCGTCCAAACGTGGGAACACCGCGGCCACCGAGCCGATCTTTTGTCCGGGCGGCAACTTGCCCCAATGCAGATCCGCGAACGTTACCGACTCGATGGGCGCATTCATGCCGAGCTGGATCCAAATGTTGCGCGCCGCATTCGGCATCACCGGATAGGTCCAGGCGCAGAGGATCCGCAGCGCCTCCGCTGCGCTGTACAGCGTCTCGTCCAACAGCTTCTGAGAGAGGGCTGAGCTGTCTTTGGCGAGTTTCCAGGGCGCACGTTCGACGATGAATTTGTCGATCACCGAGATGAAGCTCCACAGCGTCTCCAGGCCTCGCGAGAAATTGAACTCGCGGAACGCATCCATCGCCATTTCCGTAGTGCGGCGCGCCGCTTCGGCGATATCTGGCGACCCCGGAGAATCGGGAATCCTTCCGTGGCGATTTTGCTGGATCAGGGTCAGCGTGCGGCTGGCCAGATTGCCCAGCCCATTGGCGAGGTCCGCGTTGTAGCGCTGGATCAGCGCGTCGTAGCTGAAGCTGCCATCCTGGCCGAAGGTGATCTCGCGCAGCAGGAAGTAGCGCAGCGCGTCGGCGCCCACTACGTCGACGATGGGGCCGGGCCGCACCACATTCCCGCGCGACTTACTCATCTTGTTTTCTTCGTGCAGAATCCAGCCGTGCGCGAAGACCTGTTTGGGCAGCGGAAGATCGGCGGCCATCAGGAACGCCGGCCAATAGACGGCGTGGAAGCGCAAAATATCCTTGCCGATCAAGTGCAAATCGGCCGGCCACAAATCGTCGTCCTTCACCGCGCTCATGTAGGAGATCAGCGCGTCGAACCAAACGTAGAAAACATGATGGCCTTCCACGGGCGCGGGAATGCCCCACTGAATATTGGTTCGCGTGATGGAAAGGTCGGTCAGCCCTTGCTGCACGAACGCGATCATTTCGTTGCGCCGGTGATCGGGCTTTACGAACTCCGGATTCCTTTCGAATAAATCCAGCAGCGGCTTCTGAAACGCCGAGAGTTTGAAAAAATAATTCTCCTCGGTGACGGTCTGCGTAGGCGCGCCGCACGTCGGGCAAGGCTCGCCGGGCTGGACATCGTTTACATAAGCTTCCTCGCTAACGCAATATGCGCCGGTGTATGAGCCTTTGTAAATGTAGCCGTTCCTTTGGCAGCGCTCGAACAGCCAGCGCACGGTTTCCCGATGCTTGGGATCGGAGGTGCGAATGAAATGGTCGTAATCGATGCCGAGTTTGGCCCACTGGCCGATGAACTCGGCGGCCATCTTGGTGGTGTACGCCAGCGGGTTGACGCCCGCGGCCTGCGCGGCGCGCTCCACTTTGAGGCTGTGCTCGTCGGAGCCGGTGGTCAGAACCACGGGATCGTAGCCTTCCATTTTCTTGAAGCGCTTGATCAGGTCGGCGGCGAACGTGGAGTAGGCGGTGCCCAGATGCGGCGCCGCGTTGACGTAATAGATGGGAGTGGTCAGGTAATATTTCATCGAGTGGTTTTGAGATACGCGAGATTCGCGTCAGCCAAAATTTGCCGGAGCGGCACGCCGGACTCCCGCGCCAGTTTGCGGCAATCCTCGTATTCGGGAGCGAACGATCCATTTTCGGCGATCTTCATTCGCACCGTGCCGTGCGGTGTCGCAATCTCCACCGAATGCCTGGCCTTTACGCGACGCTCGGCCGAATAAATCCGCAGACCGAGCGTGGAAGTCTCTTCAAAGATCACGCGCGCTAGCGCTTCGCGATCATCCGGACGCGCGATGACACTCAGCAGCGTGCCGGGCCGGCTCTTCTTCATTTGAACGGAGGTGAGCGTGACATCGAGCGCGCCCGCTTCAAGCAATCGCTCCATGGCATAGCCGAGAACCTGCGGGCTGGAGTCGTCAATGTTGGCTTCGAGCACGGCCACAGTGGTGGATTCTTCGGCGCCACTGTTTTCCCCGATCAACACGCGCAGCACGTTGGCATGTTCGGGAAAATCGTAATCGCCTGCGCCGTATCCGCTCGCGATCACGCGCATGGGCGGCAGGGCCCCGAAGTCAACCGCGAGCGTAGTTGCGATGGCGGCGCCCGTCGGAGTAGTCAGCTCCAGGCTGGGGCCGCGCGCATAGATCGGCTTCCCAGCGAGCAGTTCGGAAGTGGCCGGAGCGGGAACGGGCAGGACGCCATGTTCGGTTTTCACTGTCCCGCTGCCGACGTTTATCGGGGCACTGTACACCGCCCCAATATCAAGCAAATCCAAGCCGATGCATGCGCCGACGATATCGCAGATGGAATCCACCGCGCCTACTTCGTGGAAATGCACCTTTTCAATCGGAATATCGTGCACTTTGGCTTCGGCCTCGCCCAGGCGTTGAAACACGGCGGAGGCGTTTTGTTTGGCGCGATCCGGGATGCCCGATTTCGCGATGATTTCCAAAATATGCTTCAGATGGCGGTGAGCCCCGCCGTCCTTGTCAAAAACGACGCGAAACTTCGAAGCGGCGATGCCCCGCCGCTTGGTTTTCTCCACTTCGAACCTGGCGCCCGTGCCGAGCGCTTCCAGCAATTGCACAAGCGTTGTACTGTCGGCGCCGGCGTCAATTAACGCGCCAACCGTCATGTCTCCGCTGATTCCGGAGAACGCGTCTAGATAACAGATCTTCATGCGATCAATTGGGGTAACAGTTCGCCCGATGGCCCTTGGAGGAATTCATCGATCCCATCGGACAGGCCAGTTTCCGCGATATTAATTTCGACCACTCGCGCGCCTGAGGATTTCGCGATGGACGCCAGGCCCGCGGCGGGATATACCACCGCGGAGGTTCCGATCAGCAGAAACAGGTCGGCCTGGCGAGCGGCAGACTCGGCATCCTGCCAAATTTTGCTTGGCAAGGCCTCGCCGAACCACACCACGCCGGGGCGCAGCATGCCGCCGCATTCGCAATGTGGAGGGATTTCGGGAAGCGGCACGCGGCGATCTTCGCGCTCACGCCGGCATTCCACGCATCGCAGCATCCAAATGCTGCCATGCAGGCGAAGAACATTGCGGCTGCCGGCCAATTCGTGCAGGCCGTCCACGTTTTGCGTGATCAGCGTAAATTTGCGCGCGCGCGTTTCCGCCGAAGCAAGGGCATAGTGGCCAGCATTGGGCTCGGCTTGCGCGATCAGCGACCGGCGCCAGTCATACCATTCCCAAACCAATTTCGGATCGCGCGCAAATGCACTGGGCGTTGCGAGATCTTCGGCGCGATGCTGCCTCCACAGTCCGTTATTGCCGCGAAAAGTGGGCACACCGCTCTCCGCCGATACCCCCGCGCCCGTGAGCACGGCAATGGACGAAGCGTCGCGCAACCATTCGCGTACAGCGTGCATTAATTTCAGAGTAACCCACTAGCGCGCCATCTCACTTACCAGGCAGGCCACTAAGTCGGCGGCGGGCAGCGCTCGCGCGCGTGCCACGCCCTGTCCAGCCCAAAGAGAAAGGTAGTCGGCGGCTCCGCGCTGCGCGGCGGCGATGCGCATCGGGCGTGTCAGCGCGTTCTGCAACGGATAAGGCAGGACCACATTTTGACGGCCGTCCACTTGCTCGATGAAAGCGTTGCGCAGGCCGCGCGCGGGCCGTCCGGAGAAGGCTCGCGTGACGACGGTGGTGTCTTGTTTTGCCGCGAGGAGCGCACCTTTGTAGACATCGGATGCGCCCGATTCGGGGCAGGGAAGAAAGGCCGTACCCAGTTGCGCGGCGGATGCGCCCGCGTTGAGTGCGGCCACAATATCGCGTCCATCCATCAGGCCGCCAGTGGCGATCACGGGAAGGCGAACGGTAGCGGCGGTGGCGCGCACCAGATCCGAAGTAGGGAGCATGGAAGATTCGAACGAGTCCAGAAATGTTCCGCGATGCGCGCCGGCTTCCGAGCCCTGAGCGACGATCGCATCCACGCCTGCTCGTTCGAGTTGACGCGCTTCTTCTACCGTGGTCGCGGTGCCGAGAATGACAATTCCGCGCGATTTCAGGCGCGACATAGCATCACGATCCGGAATGCCAAAAGTGAAGCTGAAGATTGGCGGATGTGCGTCGAGCACGGCTTCCAATTGCGAGGGGAACGGATCGGGCGCTGATTTTGGCGCGATGGGCGGCGGAATCCCGAGCCTCTTGTGAACCTCGGCAAGCAGTTCGATCATCGGGCCGGCGTCGAAATCGGGGTTCGTGCTCCAACCGCCGGCGAACAGATTCACGTTGAATGGCCGCGCGGTAAGCGCGCGAATACGCCGGATGGCATCGGTGATTTGATCGGGCGTCAGATAGGCCGCGCCGAGCGATCCAAGACCGCCTGCATTGGAAACCGCCGCGACCAGCTCCGGCGTGGACGGTCCGCCTCCCAAGGGGCCTTGGATGATAGGATGCTCGATGTCAACGAGTTTTGTGGGCACCTATCTTATTTTCGCTGATCTGATCTTTGTGGCGACCGCTCTGGCGCAGGTCACGACCGCGACGGTCAGTGGCCAAGTACACGACATCACCGGCGCGGCAGTCGTGAGTGCGAAGGCCGCACTGACGATGGAACCGCCACCGCACACGCTCTTTTCGGCTCGGACGGACAGCGACGGTGAATTTCGGTTTACGATCCCTTCGGGGACATATACCCTGGAATTGGTGCAGCCCGGATTTAAGATGCTCACGCTGAAGTCCATTCAAGTGGTGAGCGGTGAGCAAGAGCGGCTATCGCCACTTAGACTCGATGTGGGCGGTTGTCCCAGTCCGACCTCGATCGATTATCTCGAGGTCCTTTCAACGGAACAGGGCGTCGGAAATCTGCGCGGCCGCGTGCTGCGCGAACAGAAGCGTTACCCTGGGCCTCCGGTGGCACACGCTACGGTTAAATTACTTTGCAATGGCCGCAACATTTGCGGCGAAACGAAGACCGACTCCAACGGCGATTTCAGTTTTTTCGACCTACCGCCAGGGACAGACTTCACTGTCGTTGTCAGCAAGCACGGGTACTATCCGTTGAAGGAGCCGAACTACGAGGTCCGCGCGGGCTTCAGTTCCATCTATCCGCCGAGTACTTTGGAACCTTGCCACAACGGCAATTGCGATCCGAGATTACGTCCTAAGCGCCCTGTAGGTCTGTGTGAGTGATTCTCGTGCGGCCAGCACCGTCCGATAAGCTTCTTCCGGATCGTGATTCAGCGCCGTCAAATGCCCCATCTTGCGGCCCGGGCGCGGCTCCAGCTTCCCGTACAAATGCAACTTGACGCCGGGAAATTCGCAGGCTGCCGGCCAATCCGGTTCGCCATTGGCCCAGAGATCGCCGAGCAGGTTCGCCATCGCAGCCGGACGGTGCATCTCCGTTGATCCAAGCGGTAATCCGCACACCGCGCGCAATTGCTGCTCGAACTGGCTGGTGACGCAGGCGTCCACTGTCAGGTGCCCCGAGTTATGCGGGCGCGGCGCCAGCTCATTGATCAGCAGCGACTCATTGTGCGTCACGAAAAACTCGACGCACAGTACGCCCACCACTTCCAGCTCCTCAAGCACGCAGCGCGCCAGCTCTACCGCTTCCTTGGCGACCCTCGCCGGAACGCGCGCGGGTGCAATCGACACATCCAAAATATGCCGGCGATGCTGATTTTCGATTGCGCCGAAGTGGACGAACTCGCCATTCTGGCCGCGCGCGGCTACCACCGAAATCTCGCAGTCGAAATCGATGAACGCCTCGAGCACCGCCTTCTGTTTGCCGATGGCCGCCCAGGCTTCGGCCGCCTGCTCCGGCGCATCGATACGAAATTGGCCCTTGCCGTCGTAGCCAAACGCGGCCGTCTTCAGCACCGCTGGGCAGCCCAAATCCGCGAGCGCATTTTTCAGGCCCTCGATCGAATGCACTTCGCGATAGGGCGTGGTCGGCAGCCCGGCAGCGGTGAGGAACGACTTTTCGCGGATGCGCTGCTGCGTGGTGTGCAGAACGGTTCCGCTGGGCCGGACGGGCGCGCAACTGGCCGCCGCCTCGGCCGTGGGCGCCGGAACATTTTCAAACTCGAATGTTACAACGCTGACGTGCCGCGCGAAGTCGGACACCGCGTCCAGATCGTCGTAGGACGCCTGCACCTCGAGGTCCGCCACTTGGCCGGTGGGCGTGTCTTCATCGGGCGACAGCGTGTGGACGCGATAGCCCATGCGCCGCGCCGCGATAGCGAACATCCGTCCCAACTGGCCGCTTCCCAGCACGCCGATGGCAGCGCCGGGCAGGATCGGTTTGGTCACGCCAACTCTTCCGACCGCACTTGGCTGGCCTGCTCCTCGCGAAACAATCGCAGCTTCTCGCGCAGCGCCAGATCGTGAGTCGCCAGGATGGCCACCGCCAGCAGCGCCGCATTTCGCGCGCCCGCTTTGCCGATCGCCAGCGTGCCCACCGGAATCCCCCCGGGCATTTGAACGATGGACAGCAGCGAATCCAGGCCCTTCAGCGCATGGCTTTCCACCGGTACGCCCAGCACAGGCAGCAGCGTATTGGCTGCCACCATTCCCGGAAGATGCGCCGCCCCGCCCGCCCCGGCGATGATCACCTGGAGCCCGCGCTCCTCTGCGCCGGACGCATACTCCACCATCCAGGCCGGCGTGCGATGCGCGGAGACCACCTTCGCTTCGTGCGCCACTCCGAACTGTGTCAAGGTTTCCCCGGCCGCGCGCATCGTATCCCAGTCGGACTTGCTGCCCATGATGATGCCGACCAGCGGCTGCGTCCCTTGACTGTCTTGCATCCGGCTACTGTCCTTGGGAGAGTATGTCAGTTGCGGGGCCGATTCCGTCGCCGTGGGCGACCGTGATGGGGACGTTGGTGGACATTATTGGAAACCACCAAAATACCACGTGGGGCGATTGGCGCGCGTCCAGTTTCGCTAGTTTTTGAGGCCAGCCGCGGGGCCTGCGATCTTTGCGCGCGGGCTATTTCACCTGAGCCAGCAGGTTCCGAAGCTCGGCTGCGGTTTCGGCCGTAGGCTTCTTGGACAAGGCGGTCTCCACTTGTTGCTTGGCGGCCGAAGGATTGCCGCTGTCGACCAGCGCCACCGCATAGTGATAGCGGAACGTTACGTCTTCGGGATGCTCGGACGTCAGCGTCTGCAGAATCAGAAGCGCCGCAGACTCATTATGCCGTTTGATCTGGATCCACGCCAGGGTGTCCTGCAACTGCGGAAGGTTAGGTGCTTTGGAGATCGCCGCGTTCACCAGCCGGAAAGCTTCCTCGCTGTCTCCGCCGGTGTCCGCCAGCAGAAATGCCAGGTTGTTCATGATGATCGGGTCGGACGGCGATTTTGTCAGCGCCTTTCGGTAATCGGCGATGGCGTCCGGCTTCTTGCCCAGGCGCTCTTCCAGGCTCGCGACCATTTGGTCCAGGCCCTTGCGGTCTGGTGCCAGCTGGCGCGCGCGCGCGAAGGCCTGCAGCGCCTCGGGCAGCTTGCCG
This sequence comes from Bryobacterales bacterium, assembly GCA_963776805.1. Taxonomy (GTDB): domain Bacteria; phylum Acidobacteriota; class Terriglobia; order Bryobacterales; family Bryobacteraceae; genus Palsa-89. Next base: position 150,343 of record CAVZOD010000020.1, on the reverse strand, counting down.
CTGGCCTGTTCGAGCGCGCCGATACGTATCTGCACATCGGGCGAGGATGGATTTTGCGCGGCCATCTTCTGCAATTCCGAAAGCGCCATATCCTGCTTCCCGGCGGCCTCCGCGGTAGCCACCAGGAGCGCCTGTTTTCCTTTGGAGTCCGGCGCACGCTGTGTTTCTTCCTGCATCAACGCCAAGGCCCGGTCCGGCTGGTGCTCGGCCTCATAGGTGTTCACCAGCCCCGCCAGAGGCTGCAGGTCAGGCGATCCTTCCTTGTAAAGCTTGCGGAACAATTCCTCGGCTTCCTTGTAGCGCCCCTGCCCCAGCGCGATGACCCCCAGTTGCATCTCCACCTGGGGCGCATCCTTGGTGGCCTGGGCCAGTTGTTCAGCTTCGGCCTTAGCCGACCCATAGGCGTGCGTTCCAGTGAGACCGATCACGCGAAACATCCGCGCGTTCGGATCGCCCGGGCGGATAGCCAGCGCCGCATCGGCGTGCAGCAGCACGGCGGGATAGTTTTTCCGGCCCAGCTCCAGGCGCGCCAAGACCAGCTGAGGGGCCTCCAACCGCGGATCCGCCTGAGCGGAACTTTGCAGATGCCCCAAGGCTTCATCCCGCTTGCCGGCGAGCAAGAGCGCCTGTCCGGCCAGCAGTTGCAGTCGCGCATTGGCTGGGGACTCGGTTGCCAGCGCGGTTGCCAGGGTGGCTGCGGTACTCAGGTTTTGCGCGCCGCCCATGCGCTCCAGCACCTCTACCTTGAGCGCGCGCGCGAACTGGTTCTTCGGGTCCTTCGCCAGGATCGCGTCCGCGGCCTTGATGGCCTCCTCGCGCCGGCCCAGCGTGGCCAGCATGCTGGCGATGCGCTGCTGGTACACCTGCTGGCGCTCGTGATCTCGGGATTCGCCCCGTTGGAAGTCCGCCAGCGCCTTTTCCGGATTGCGAACCAGGGCATGAAAATCGCCCACCAGCAAATCCGCCTGCGGAAACTGAGCGCGCCGGTCCAGGAGAGAATTCAGCGTCTTTTCGGCATCGTCCGGCTGCCTTCGCGCATAGTAGAACGCCGCCAGACGGAGAACCGGGTTGGGTTCGGTGGGATTATTCGCGCCCCACAACTTCAACAGCGCTTCCGCTTGATCCCAGTTCTTTTGCGAGCCGTAGATGGCATACAACACCTCGTAGGCCTGGGTATAGTGAGGATGCTGCTGCACCGTTTGCCGAGCCGTCTTCTCGGCTTCGTCCGGCTGGTTGTCGCGCAGCAGCGCCTGCGCTAATTCGCCTTGCACGTCCGCGTTATTCGGCGCGATCCCGCCCGCTTCGCGCAGCGCTTGCACCGCATCACCCGGCTTGTTGTCTACCAAGGCCAATGCGGCCCTAATGCGCAGCCCCTGCACGTGATCGCCGCCCGGCGCCATCAGCTGATCGGTCATGGACTGCGCCTGCTTATAGAGGACCGGGGGATGCTTCGGATCGCGGGCGTAGATGATCAGTGCCAGATTCGCCAATTGAATCTTGGCGTCCGTGTTCTTGGGACTGAACGTGACGGCGTGTTCCAAGGACTGATAGGCTTCGCCCCCCTGGCCCTGCTTCAGCAGCGCTAGTCCAAGACGATAGTAGGCTTCGCCGGAATTCGGGCTCTTCTTCAGGGCGTTGCGGTAGTTGAGCGTGGCGTCGGCGTATTTCCCAGCGGTAAATAGTTTGTTTCCGCGAGCGATGTACTGATCCGCCGTCTTGCCGCACGCTGCCAGGCAAAGACACGCCAGCAGGCACAAAGCAGCGGCCAAAGCCACATGGGAGCTCGTCCGCGCGCGGCCGGTTCGATGCTCAGGGGGAGGTGCCAAATTCCTACGGTAACATAGCCGAAAGTTCATACACTCAGTCTTACAATCGGCGGAATGGCTCGTTCGCGTTATCGGCGAGTAACATTTGCAGTCCCAATCGCGGCCGCAACGTAGGATCTTCAAAAACGAAGCCACAGCGCGCGGTTTTAGCGATCGGGGGTTCGCAGGCTAAGCTTCTTAGATTGAGACGTTTACGGTCACCGATTGGGTTTTCAGTCCGGGCTCCCCATGTTGGAAGGAAAACTGCCTGCTTTGGTCAAGCAGGGTGATACAGAGGGAAAGGAAGGAAAATCTTTATGTTGATTCTGTTGATTATCTTGATCGTTTTGCTCATCGGCGCCACACCGGCGTGGCCTTACAGCCGCGGCTGGGGCTACTATCCGACTGGCGTTCTGGGAACGATTCTGATCATTTTTCTGGTGCTCATTCTTTTGGGGCAAGTGAACCTGTGACGCGAGCTAGGGGGAAGAACTGCATGAAATACGCCGCAGGTTTAGCACTGTGGTCCGTGCTTCTGGCGCCGATGTTCGCGGTAGCGCCGCCGAGCGGAGTTCAAAAGCGTATCGACGCTTCGGCTGAGGTTCTGGGCGAGATTCTCCACGCAAAGGACCGGGGAATTCCCGAGGATCTTTTGGCGAAAGCGCAGTGCGTCGGCATCGTGCCGAGCCTGAAGCGCGCCGGCTTCATCGTGGGCGCTAAGTACGGAAAGGGCGTGGTGGTTTGCCGTACGGGTCGCGGATGGAGCGCGCCGGATACCATTAGTATTGAGGGCGGCAGCTTCGGCTTCCAGATCGGGGCCGGGGAAACCGACTTGGTTTTCATCGTAATGAACCAGCACGGTGTGCGCGATCTGATGAAAGATAAGTTCACGCTCGGCGGCGATGCCAGCGTGATGGCGGGGCCAGTTGGCCGTTCGGGAGCGGCTCAAACCGACGCGTTGATGCGCGCTGAGATACTCTCGTACTCCCGTTCGCACGGTATTTTCGCGGGAGTATCGCTGGAGGGCTCCACCTTGCGCCCGGACAATAGCGATAACCACGAGTTGTATGGGCCCGGTATCAGCCAGCGGGAGATCCTCACGGGCCGGGTGCGGCGGCCTGCCGCGGCTGGGCCGATCTATGCAGAGCTCAATCGTTACGTACGCGTGAGACGCGCTTCCAGGTAAGACCTTTGTTTCTTTTGAGAAACTCGCGCAAAACGGAGCGCGGCGCGAAAAAGTTAATGGTCCGTTTTGTGGTGCGCGCCGCACCCTTTGCGCTTTTGAGACGGTTACCTGGAAACACCAGGTGGGGCGGTCAGGTCTAACAAACGGAGTCAAACCCATTACTTGAGAAAGGAAAAATATCATGACTAAAGATCCAGTTTGTGGGAAGCAAGTAGACGAGAACAAAGCCCCGGCCACCAGTTCATACCAAGGCAAGAAGTATTCATTCTGCGGGCAGGAGTGCAAGAATAAATTCGATCAGCAGCCTCAGAATTACACTCAATCCACTCAGCAGCAGAACAGGCAGCAACAACCTCAGGAACACGCCCACCAGTAGTTTTTCAGAACGGCTCCCGAGGTCCCATCCCGGGCCCGGGAGCCGCACCTGCCAATGCCCTATCAGCCGATCGAAGACTACGGCGTCGTTGGAAACCTGCGCACCACGGCGTTGGTAGGCAAAAACGGCTCCATCGATTGGCTTTGTTTTCCTCATTTCGATTCGCCTAGTATCTTTGGAGCCATCCTCGACGAGCGTAAAGGCGGCTATTTCCAGATTGCTCCCACCGTGGCCGAAATTGCCCGCAAGCAAGTTTATTGGCCCGACACCAACGTGCTCGTGACGCGGTTCCTGTCGGCCGACGGAGTGGGCGAAATCATCGATTACATGCCGATCGGGGAGTCAAAAGATGAGGCGCCTTATCATGGCCTGATCCGCAGGGTGAAGGTGGCGCGCGGGTCCATGCGATTTCGCTTGGAATGCCTTCCCGCCTTCAATTACGGACGCGATCAACACACGGTTGAGATTATCCCGGAAGGCGCGCGGTTTTGTTCTTCCAATCTGCGCATGGCGCTTGCTTCGTCCGTCCCGCTGCAAAATTTCTCGGACAACGGCGTAGCCGCCGAGTTTTCATTGGACGAAGGCCATACCCAGAGCTTCGAATTGCATGGTCTGACGGCGGGCGTTCGTGAACAAATCGGTTTGCCGGAGCACGAGAGCGAACGGCTGTTTCATGACACCATTCGCTTCTGGGCTGGGTGGATCGCGAAATCCACCTACCGCGGACGCTGGCGGGAAATGGTTCATCGCTCGGCGCTGCTGCTGAAGCTGCTTACCTTCGAGCCCACCGGGGCGATTGTGGCCGCGCCCACCTGCAGCCTGCCCGAAAGCCTGGGCGGCGCCCGCAACTGGGACTATCGTTACACCTGGATTCGCGACGCCGCATTCACGGTGTATAGTCTCATGCGCATCGGGTTCACCGAAGAGGCCGGGCAGTTTGTCGCCTTTCTCGACGCGCGCTGCCACGAGATGGATCCCGAAGGGTCGCTCCAGACCGTGTATGGAATCGATGGCCGGCATGTGCTGACGGAAGAAACGCTCGATCATTGGGAGGGCTACAAAGGGTCCAGTCCGGTGCGCATCGGCAACGGCGCCTACCAGCAGCTTCAGCTCGACATCTACGGCGAGCTGATGGATTCGCTTTATCTCTTCAACAAGTACGGAACCTCGATTTCTTACGATCTCTGGAATTATCTCCGCCGCCTCACCGATTGGGTTTGCAAGCATTGGCAGGACAAAGACGACGCCATTTGGGAAGTGCGCGGCGGCCCGCGGGACTTCGTGTACTCCAAGATGATGAGCTGGGTGGCCGTGGATCGCGCGTTGCGCCTGGCGAGCAAGCGTTCCTTTCCGGCCGATTGGAACGGCTGGACGGCGGTTCGCGACCAGATCTACGAGACCGTCATGAAGCGCGGCTGGAATGCGGAGCGGGGAGCTTTCGTGCAGCAGTTCGATGGCGATGCGCTGGACGCGTCCACGCTGCTCATGCCGCTGGTGTTCTTCGTCTCGCCCACCGATCCGCGCATGCTCCGGACCATCGATGCCATCAACCAGCCGCCCAAGGCCGGTGGCTTGGTGGCGGATGGGCTGGTGTTTCGCTACGACGTCGAGAAGACGCCGGACGGCTTGAAGGGCACGGAAGGAACGTTCAACCTCTGCACCTTTTGGCTGGTGGAGGCGCTGACGCGCGCCAGCGCTTCCGATCCGGAACGGCTGGAGCAAGCGCGCCTGCTGTTCGAGCAGATGCTCGGCTATGCGAATCATCTGGGCGTATACGCCGAGCAGATCGGCCACCAGGGACAAGCGCTCGGCAATTTCCCGCAAGCGCTCACGCACCTGGCGCTGATCAGCGCGGCATTTAATCTGGACCGCTATTTGGACGGGCGGGAAAAGACGCCGCCGGTTAAATAGGGCTTTTACGCCGGCTTCACGAATCTTGCTTTTGTCGATACTTGTCGGGAGTAATCCTGCGAAGCCTTTTCGAAAGCGTTCGCGCAACTTCCGGATACCCGACAGTTCGTCCGCTGCCAGCGTGTTCGGCTACAATTGACTCACGTCATTCACGTCCACGCCTGTACCTGTCCGGGGGTCGGCTCAATGATGCGTTCCAAGAATCGCACAGCCGGGCGGATCGAAATCATGACCCGAATAACGGTCTTTGCGGCCATATGTGCCGGGCTCCTGAGCGCTCAAAACACAGCGCCGGCGGACCAGGAGCACTGGAGCGCTCTCAGTTTCCTGGAGGGAACGTGGGATGCCAGGACGCAAGGGGGAACGGCCGGGGCGAGCGCTTCCGGTACATATATTTTTAAACGAGAGGTGGGCGGCCATCTTCTGGCCCGGCATAGCAGTGGCGCGGGATGCAAAGGACCTGGCGACTTCGATTGCGATCACAGCGATTTGCTCTTGATCTATCAGGAAGCGCCCGGGCAGCCCCTCCAGGGAATCTATTTCGACAACGAAGGGCACGTCATCCACTACACCGTCTCCACGCCTGCTCTGAACAGTGCAGTTTTGACCTCGGACGCATCGGCGCCCGGTCCTCATTACCGGTTGGTGTACAAGTTAGAGGGAGGCGTCATGTCCGGGAAATTTCAAATTCAAATGCCCGGGAAAACGCCATGGAGATCCTATTTGGAGTGGAGCGGGGACAAGAGATAGTCGCTTTCGGTTAGGGAACGGTTTACCCGCCATCCGGAAGTTGGCCTGAGCGCGGGGAGTGACGGTTTCACGGTCTGATTTCAAACTCCCGCAGTCAAGTCCTGTCGCCCGGCTTTAGCCGGCGATGCGAACGCCGGCTCGGAAAGGAAGTGAGAAAACAGAACCGATGCGGATTCGAGTGAGTTCCGTCATTTACCCCTGCGCTGGAGCAAGCCGGCTTCCGGGGCAGTTGACTGGGCTAGTTGGCTGGGATGAGTCTTTCGCCTGTTACGCGCGTTATCCGAAACTTCTGCGATGGCGGCTTCACGGGACTAATCCGCGCCGCGCTCCCTCTAGCCCTGTGCGACAACGTCGCGCGCAGCTCTGTATTTTTCGATCATTGCGATCAGCGTGGAAGCGTGGATCGGCTTGGCGAGATAATCGTCCATCCCGGCGTCGAGGCACCGCTCGCGATCTCCGTTCATGGCATGCGCGGTGAGCGCGATGATCGGCGTGCGGCAGGCCCCTTCGGTTTCCCGGATTTTCGCGACCGCCTCGAAGCCGCCCATTTCGGGCATCTGCACGTCCATCAGCACTAGATCGAACTTTTCCCCATAAAACTTCTCGACCGCTTCAATTCCGTTGTGTGCCAGCACCGCCGAATGTCCCGACTTTTCAAGAATGCGCTGAACCACGCGCTGATTCACAGCGTTGTCCTCGGCGAGAAGAATACGCATGGCGGCGTGGGGCTCGCGGAGCCCGGAACCGAGCGCCGCAACATCTGAGGCCCGATCGTCCGGCGTGGCGATGGTGTGCCGCGCCAGCGCCGCCGAAATAGCAGAGCGCAGCTCCGCGCGCCGCACCGGCTTCGTCAGATATACGGAAATCCCCAGCGTCCGGCAGCGCTGAATATCTTCAGCGCGCTCGTTCGAGGTGAGCATCATCGTTACAGCGCCGGTCAGACCCGGAGCGTTCCGGATCTCCCGTGCGAGCTCGAAGCCGTCCATGCCGGGCATGTGCGCATCCGTCAGGACCAGAGAAAAAGGCGAACTTTTGGCCTCGCGGCGCAGCAACGCCAGCGCCTCCCAGCCGTTTTCAAGGGCCGCTGGTTGCATGTTCCAGCGCGTCAGGAGGTCTGCCAGGACGCGCCGGCTGGTGGCGTTATCGTCCACAATCAGGACTCGCATCCCTTCGACCGGCGGGTCCGGCGCATCCAGCGGCTCGGCCCCACCAGCGAGACTGAAGCACGCCGTGAATTGAAAACAGCTTCCGTGCCCCGGATCGCTTTGCACTTGAATTTCGCCTTCCATCAGCCTCACCAGCCGCGCGGAGATGGTCAGCCCAAGGCCCGTTCCCCCGAACTTGCGCGTGGTTGAACCGTCGGCCTGCGCGAACGCTTCAAAGATCAGGGCGTGATTCTCCGCGGGAATGCCGATTCCGGTATCGCGAACTTCAAATCGCAGGCGTATCTGCTCACCGGCCTTGGAATCCACATCCACGCTGACCGCTACTTCTCCATGGTCGGTAAACTTGATGGCGTTGCCCACCAGATTGGTGATGATCTGCCGCAGGCGGGTCTCATCGCCGACGACGCAGGCCGGGACATCCGGATGCACTTCCAACAGCAGCTCGAGCCCCTTCGAATGCGCCTTCCATGCCAGCGCCCGAACAGATTCTTCCAGGCAATCGAGGACATTAAACCGCATCGGATCGAGCGTCATCTTTCGGGCCTCGATCTTGGAAAAATCCAGAATATCGTTGATCACCGTCAGCAACGAATCGGCCGAGAGCTTGACGATGTCCAGGCACTCGCGACTGCTCCGCCGTCAGCTCGGTATCGAGTATCAGCTCGGTCATGCCCAAGACGCCGTTCATGGGCGTGCGGATTTCGTGGCTCATATTGGCCACGAATTCGCTCTTGGCGCGATTGGCGGCTTCGGCGCGATCCCTGGCCTGCGCCAGTTCCTCGGTGCGGACGGCCACCTCCTGCTCCAGATGATCGCGATTGCGAAGCAGCATCGCGTCGCGGGACTCGATCTCGGAGAGCATGGTGTTGAAGGTCTCGATGAGCTGGTCCAGATCGTCGTCGGCGCGCTTTTCCGCGCGGACCGTATAATCCTTTTCGCTTGAAATCTTGCGCGCGGTTGACACCAGGTGTGCGATAGGCTCGGAAATAACGCGCTGCAGGCGCGAAGACATGACCAGCGCCAGCGCCATAGTGACCAGTAGAATCATCAGCATCAACGAAAAGATGCGCAACAGCCGTGCATGCACCTCACCCGAGTCGGATTCGACATAGATGACGCCTTCGCTCTGGCCCGCGAGAGTGACCACGCGATAGACCATAAGCCGGTCATTTTCCACCCAAGCTCCTTCACGATGAAACGCCGGCACCGGCCCCAGCGGGCCGGGATCGCGCTGGTATTGCGCGAAAACTTGCCCGTCGCTGGTGAGGAGAGCCGCGGTGGTGATATGCCGCTTCGCCCGGAGCGCAGAGAGAAATTCGGTTGCGGCGGATGCGTCATTGGACTTGAGCAGGGCAGCGCTGTTGGAGCCGGCCACTTCGGCCAGAATCTCCAGATCCGTCATGATGTCGCTGCGCAGCACGAAATCGGCAAAAACAAGATTGGCTCCGAGCGCCAGGGTCAGGGAGGCGCCCACGGTGGCCATGATGATCAGAACCAGCTTGCGCTTGACGGGCAGATTTCGATAACGGCTGACCGTTCTCATGCGATTTTCGTATGACCGTCCGCCAGGCTCAGCAGCTTGGATCTAAGGGTCAGCGTTTGTTCATCGGCCGCGGCCAGGTTCATCTCAAAGCGCACGTGTCCGCCATCGAGTTTGACCTTGATGACGGCGCCCCGATCCGCGGGCCTGGGGCTTTCACCGATTGTCAGCACGCCGCGTCCGCGCACCGCGTTCAGAATCGTGAGAATGTGCGTGCTCTCAAAGGCGCTGCCAAAAAGGATGCTGCAAAGCGGTTGGCCCGGCACGGTTTCCCACTCGACAACCTGATCGAGTGCGCCGCCCGATGGATTTGTTTCCAGGGCGCAAACCGTGATGGGATCGCCCGCGCCAGGCCAGGCATCCGGCGGCCATTCGAAGAATTTGGCGCTGTTGTACAGAAGCGCAGCCTGGACGCGATATCCGGCGTTGATCTGTGCGGATACTCTTCCTGCCGCCCGCAGAGTCGCGCCGATTCCGAGCATCAAACGAAGGCGCATCGCCTCTCACCTTGCTCATCGGTTGCGCCGGTGCGTTTTTGAGAACACGCGCTTGAATTGGCCATACAAGAATCCGCCGAGCGATGAGGGAAATTGTGAGACGTTAGGGTTTACTTCGCGCTGCGTTCCTGCTGCTCCGCCGCTCAGTAGGCGACCGGGATTCGTGCCGCCTGGCTCGCAAACGGCGCGTCCGCGCGGCGGCGCCGGCATGGAGCGGAAGTGGGAAAATGAAACTAATGCGGATTCGAGTGAGTTCCCTCGTCCCAGTAGCCGCGTCGGCATCGGACCCCAACGGCAACGACATGCCGCCCTACTCCGACGATTTGAAACTGGTGGAGCGGTTCACGCGCACCAGCCCCACCACCATCGATTACCAGCTGCGCGTCGACGATCCGCAGACCTATACTGCGCCGTGGACCATCGAATTTCCGATCACGCATGAAGATGGATATCGGATTTTCGAGTACGCTTGTCACGGGGGAAATTACGGCTTGCGGAACATTTTGAGCGCCGCGCGCGCCGAAGATAAAGCGGACGCGGAAAAGGCTCGCGCTGAGAAACCGGGCGGCGGAAACTAGCTGGAGAATTCGACAATGGGGTCAGCCGTTCAACAAATGGCGAAACGGATGGCCTGGATTCTGCTCTCGTTGCTGCTGTGTCCGTGGGCTCTATCCGCGGCAGATACCGTTGCGTTTCCTAGTGGCGCAATTACTCTTCACGGAGTCTTGTACAAGCCGGAAGGAACGGGACCGTTCCCCGCAATTGTTTATAACCACGGAAGCGCTGCCGGGATGCTGAGCGAACAGGCATTCGATGCGCTCGGTCCAGTATTCGCCAGCCATGGATGGGTTTTCTTTGGGCCATACCGGCGAGGTCAAGGCTTAAGTGCGTCGGCTGGTCCTTACATTGGCGATCAGATCGCTGCGGCCAGGAAGAGCGGTGGCATGTCGTCCGGCGCCGCAACCATGGTCCGGCTGCTCGAGACGGATCACCTGAACGACCAGTTGTCGGCGCTGGCCTGGTTACGAAAGCAGCCCTTCGTTCAAGCGCATCGAGTCGCGGTGGCCGGAAACTCCTTTGGCGGCATTGAGACGGTGCTCGGCGCCGAAAGGGGGAATTACTGCGCAGCGGTTGCTTCCGCGGCCGGCGCCCAAAGCTGGAAACTGGCACCCGAACTGCAGTCGCTCATGATTCGTGCAGTTCGCAAAGCGAATGCGCCAATCTTCTTTTTCCAGGCCGCAAACGATTATGATCTCTCGCCGAGCCAGGCTCTCTCAGCGGCGATGAAACAAGTGAACAAGACGTACGAGGTCAAGATTTATCCCGCATATGGCAAGTCTCCCCAGGATGGCCATACCTTCGGCTATTTTGGGGCCGGCGTCTGGGCCGACGACGTTTTCCGTTTTCTCAACCGGAACTGCGCCAGCCAGTAGCGGACAGCTCACGGCAGCTTGGCGATGATAAAATCGACGGCCACTATGCCCAACGTCACAGTGCCTGCCCTGCCGCCGTTCGGCGGTGTTACTCCCGTGCTTCGAGTGCGCGACGTGGTTGCCAGCCGCGACCACCACGTTCATGCGCTCGGGTTCCAACTCAGCTTTGAGAAGGAGGACTTCGCCTCGGTTCCGATCGCCGTCCCGGCCAGCCCGACGGAGAATGGCCCGATATGTACGGCCGCCGCTGGCTAAACCGCAAATTGATCGAGTAATCGCTCGCGCAATTTGCTGTCAGCGCTTGCCGCTGCCAGGCGTTGTGCCAGAGCCCAGCTCTCCGGCAGTCCTGGTGGCTTCTTCGATAGCGCGCGCCAGCACCGAACGGATCTTGCCGTCTTCGAGCATCAGCAATCCTGCAATGGTGCATCCGGCGGGTGTGGTTACGTTGTCGCGTAATGCGGCAGGATGCCGGCCCGTGGCCTGCACCATCTTCGCCGCGCCAACCGCGGTCTGGGCTACCAGCTTCAGCGCCAGATGGCGAGGCAATCCCACGCGAACGCCGGCATCGGCAAAAGCCTCCATGATCAAATACTGGTAAGCCGGTCCGCTGGCGCTCAGCGCCGTCACGGCGTTGAAGTAACTCTCATCGGCCGGCAGGCACTGGCCCACCGCTTCAAAGATGCGCTGCGCGCGAGCCATATGATCCGGCGTAGCGTGACTGCCGGGACAGATGACTGTAATTCCTTCCCGCACCACACAGGGCGTATTCGGCATGGCACGCACCCACGGATTTTGCGTTCCCAAAGCCGATTCCAGTTGCGCGATCGTTTCGCCCGCCATGATGGAAATCAGCAAAGTTCCCCGGCGAAGCTTAGCCTCCTGCAATGCCGCGGTTACCTTGGCGGCCTGCTTGGGTTTCACGCAGATCAGAATCAAACCGGCGTCCGGAACTCGCCGCGCGAAATCGGTGGTCACCGGTATGCCCAATTCTTCCGATGCCGCGTCGCAGCTCACCTGCGACTTCGCGCTGGCCCAGGCCTGCTGGCGCGAGATTGCGCCACTGTCGAAGAGACCGTGCAGTAGCGTGCGTCCCATAACGCCCGCACCGATAACGCCGAGTGTTTCGCCTTCAGCTACTAACGCAAAGTCCTTCGATCCATCGCCAGTCACGCAGACACCTTCTCAAGTAGTATACAGACCGCGATCCAGGCAGACCCCGCGCGGCAGGCCGATCACCGCACAGGAAACCCCTGGTGCCGCCCGTTTTGATGCTAGGATGCCTTGCAAGGATGACCGCTTGAACCTAAAGTTGATGGGAATCGCGCTGGCAGTGACAATCGGCGCGGCCCATGCACAAACCCGCCCGCCAACTTCGCGTCCCGAATTTGAAGTGGCTTCCATCAAACCAAACAACGGCATTGACGAGAGACCGGGAATGCAGGTTCGCCACGGCGGGCATATGACCATCCATGCCATGACCGTCCGCACTCTCATCGGGGCGGCTTATAACATCGATGAAAGCTTTCAGGTTTCCGGAGGCCCGCGCTGGAGCGAGACGGAGCGGTGGGACATCGTTGCAGAGGCCCCGCCCAATATTCGCACGGCTTCCTTTGAATGGTGGCGGCCGATGTTGCAGTCCCTGTTGGCGGATCGCTTCCGGCTCGCGCTCCACCGCAAGACCAAGGAATTGCCGGTCTACGAACTGGTCGCGGCGAAGAGCGGTATCAAAATCACACCGTTGAAAGAAGGGGCCTGCACCATGGCAGATCCGCAGAAGCCAATGCCGGTGCGGCCGGGAGAGGCGCCGCCTCGTCTCTGCAACAACCTGCGGCATACACGAGGCCGGGTTGAAGCTATCGGCGTAGACATGACGCGACTAGCCAATACTCTTGCGGCTATCCTGAACCGTACCGTCGTCAATAAAACCGGCTTCAACGGCATGTTCGACCTTGATTTCGAATTCGCACCGATGAACGATACCGCCGACACGGCGCGCCCTTCGATCTTCACCGCACTCCAGGAGCAGTTGGGGCTTCGGCTGGAATCGGCCAAAGGCCCAGTGGAGGTGCTGGTGGTCGATCACGTGGAACGGCCGTCCGCTAATTAAATTTCAGACCGACACCACCTTCAGCCAGTGCCGGCAGGAGGTTTATAATCAAATTGTAAGGTCGGGCAGAAGCTCAGAGGCGCAATCGCCAATGACAGAAGTTCCCCACCGCCCTCCATACCGGCAAATCCACAGTCGAAGCTCTTGTACATCCTCATTCTGTCGGTTTGAATTTGCGCGACGGAGTACGCTGCCTGAAGTCCCGTAGCAGCTATGACAGAGCAGGATCACCCTTTGCGACAGCCCTGCAGGGTGTTACAAAGCGGTGGGCTGTTCGGTCCTGGCGAATAACCGGCACTTAACGACTGCCGCAGTTAGACACGAAAGGACAATCATGAAAATCGTAGTAATTGGTGGTACCGGCCTCATTGGATCGAGGCTCGTCAATAAGCTTCGCGTGCAGGGCCAGGAAGTAATAGCCGCGGCGCCGTTGTCCGGCGTCAATAGCGTCACAAGCGAGGGGCTCGCGGATGCGCTGAAGGGCGCCTCCGTGGTGGTCGATGTAACGAACTCTCCCTCCTGGGAGGATGCGGCCGTGTTGAAGTTCTTTGAGACATCAACGCGCAACCTCCTCAAATATGAAGCGGGCGCGGGCGTGGGACATCACGTTGCGTTGTCGGTGGTAGGAACGGAACGTATGCTCGCCAGCGGCTTCTTCCGCGCCAAGATGGCCCAGGAAAATTTGATCAAGGCCTCCTCCATTCCGTACTCCATCGTTCGGGCGACCCAGTTCTTTGAATTCGTAAAGAGTATCGCCGACATTTCCACTCAGGGCGACACGGAGGGCAACAAGGTGAGCCTGCCTCCCGTGCTCTTCCAGCCCATGGCAGCCGATGATGTGGCCAGTGCACTCAGCCGAATCGCCACAAGTTCACCTGTGAATGCAATGGTGGAAATCGGGGGGCCCGAACAGTTTCGTCTGGATGAAGCGGTCCGGCGGGACCTGGCTGCGCGCAAGGATCCACGCGAGGTAGTGTCTGACCCCCACGCGCGGTATTACGGCATCGAGGTGAGCGAGAGAACACTGGTTCCGAGCGACGGCGCGCGACTCGGCGAGACGCGCTTCGAAGACTGGCTACGTCAGGCTGTAAAACAAGTCCCCAAAAAGGATTTGCAGCCGGCGTAGGTGCGGCGAAGGCGAACATTGCCGCGAAGGGTCGCGTGACGGCGAAGCCTTGTAGTTGCGTGCGTGCGGCGACCCTTGCCTCCTTCACGCCGCTACAATTGCAGCGTAGCCGCTCTATGCGCCATTCGATGCCGATCCTAACGCCGCGGCTGGTCTTGCGTCCGCCAACTCTTGGCGATTTGGATTCTATCCAGACCGCCAAGGAAGACGCGTGGCCCGATTTGCAACGTTGGATGGCCTGGGCCTTCGACAACGAACGGCCGCGGCAAGCAATGGCAAATTCGATTCGACGGACGATGGATTACCAGGATCAAGCAGGAATCGCATTGGCCGGATTCCATAAGATCAACGGGGATTTCGTCGTCCGAACAGCCTTGGATCTTACCGATGACCCAGACGTCTATGAGACTGGATACTGGGTGGCGCCTAAGTACGCCAGACAGGGGATGGCTACCGAGGCGGCAAACGCAGCGATTCGATACGCTTTCGGCCACCTTGGTGCGAAGGCCATCAGCATCGGATACTTCGACGGAAACCAGGCAAGCCGTCGCATCGTGGAGAAACTGGGATTCCAGAAGCTAGGCGTGGCCCGTCAAGCGGCGACGCGCTGCCTCGACGGCACCAAGCTCGACCGTCATGAATACATCTTGACGAGCCCCGATGCGCTTCCCGAACTTGACGTCTCATGGGGTTGAAGGCATACGGGCTGGATAGAACACCGCATCGCTCTATGGATGCTCGCTGGCCCGGAAGCCTTCACGGGCGTATTGTCGGCATAGGCGGATTGAGAGTCGCTTGTCCACGTTAGTGCATAGGCCGATACGTCCAAGTGGAGGAAGCGAGGTTGCCTAAAGGGTCCAATCTGCAACGCTAAAATGCGCCTTCCCTGCCGGTGCGGGTGCGTTTGCCCAAGCTCGCCCGGGCCGACGGCAAGTTTCAAGGGCGAAGTTGATTTTTCATGTAGCGAACAAACTTTGATAGGTATCCCTCATCTGTTTTGCTCTTTGAACCATATGAGGTTTTGTTTTGGCTTCTTCCTCATACCGGACTGCTGTGACGTCCAACGCAAGCATTATCGTCGTGTACTCTTCATCCGTCGCTGTAATCGTCCGTTCCATAAACGATATTGTATGCGCGGCCACCCTGCGAACACGGAGGAATACCGGCTCGCTCTACGCCAAAAGAAAGCAACAATCGTGCTAACATTGGTGTTGACATGCGACACGTGGCGCGTTGCGGTACGGGATGATAAAGACAATCCGCCACAAGGGGCTGAAACACCTCTTTGAGGACGGCGACCCGCGCGGCGTGAACCCGGAACACGTCGAGAAGTTGCAGGACATTCTCGCGACGCTTCACGCCGCCCCCGATGTTACTCATATGGACCTGCCGGGTTTTCGGTTGCACCCGCTTAAGGGCCAGATGAAAGGCTTCTGGGCCATTACAGTTCGCGCTAACTGGCGGGTGATCTTTCGTTTTGATCGTGACGCAGAGGACGTTGATTACGTCGATTACCACTAGACAAGGAGAACAAATCATGACGATGAAAAACCCACCGCACCCCGGAGGCGTCGTTTTGCGTCAGTGCATTGAGCCGTCAGGCTTGACGATCACCGACGCTGCCGCTGCCCTGGGAGTGACGCGTAATACGCTTTCGGAACTCGTCAACGGGAAGCGGGGGATATCTCCTGAAATGGCCGTGAGAATATCCAAGGTCTTTGGAGGAACGGAACAAGGCTGGCTTGTGCAACAGGCCCAGTACGACCTTGCCCAAGTCCGCCACGACCGGCTGAAACTCAAGCGATTGGAAATCGCGTAGCCGATTAATAACGTATGTGATGGAACCTACAAACAAGAAACACCCTGCCTGCGAGCAAGGTCTCTACGAGCAAGCTCTCTAAAGGATGCCGAGGACAAACGCGATTCCCAGACCAACCCGAAGACCGGCGCGGACGCCGTCTTGGACGAACTAAATAAGCCACAGAAAGACGAACCAGACAACGATCAACTCTAGCGATGAGGGACAGCCCAGTGGAAGGCGCCATTCGGCGTCTCAGAAATCGGTCCCAGAAAATGGTGCCCCAGAATCGAAATCCACCCGGACGCGTAGTCCGCAACTCGAACTCATGCCGCCCTTAGCAACCGGCGCCTGCACGGCAGCACCCGTCAGTCAGACCCTTGCATCCATTACGGCTCCGGATCGGCAACAGCAGCGAAAGCAATCCAGCCAATTCCTGGAACTGCGCCACCCATTCCGCATCGGTCTGCAAGGATCCGTCGAGCGTAACCGCTCTATGCGCCATTCGATGCCGATCGTAACGCCGCGGCTGGTCTTGCGTCCGCCAACTCTTGCCGATTTGGATTCGATCCAGACGGCGAAGGAAGACGCGTGGCCCGATTTGCAACTTTGGATGGCCTGGGCCTTCGACAACGAACGGTCGCGGCAAGCGATGGAAAATTCGATTCGACGCACCATGGATTACCAGGATCAAGCAGGAATCGCATTGGCTGGATTCCATAAGATCAACGGGGATTTCGTCGTCCGCACAGCCTTGGATCTTACCGATGAGCCAAACGTCTTTGAGACTGGATACTGGGTAGCGCCTAAATACGCCGGACAGGGGATGGCTACCGAGGCGGCAAACGCGGCGATTCGTTACGCGTTCGGCCACCTTGGTGCGAAGGCAATCAGTATCGGATACTTCGACGGAAACGAGGCTAGCCGGCGCATCGTGGATAAACTGGGATTCCAGAAGCTAGGCGTGGCCCGTCAAGCGGCGACGCGTTGCCTCGACGGCACGAAGCTCGACCGTCATGAATACATCTTGACGGGCCCCGATGCACTTCCCGAACTTCACGTCTCATGGGGTTGAAGGCATACGGGTTGGATAGAACACCGCATCGCTATATATGGATGCGCGCCAGCCCGGAAGCCAGTTCACGGACGGATTGTCGGCATCGCGCGGATTGAGAATCGGTTGTCCACGGGGGTGCATAGGCCGTTATACGTCCGCTCGATGACAAGCCGAGCACTATCCGAGCCCGTTGTAGAAGCTCGCTCGCCCGCGCAACTTGAGCACTAGATGTGCCACCAATTCGAGGCCGATGAACGCGATCCCCCCGAGCCACCAGGCGGGCCAATGCATTGGCCGGAACCCAGCGAGCGCGATCGCGGTCAGAGCCATGCCAATAGCGAGAGCGGTACCGCCAAGGAACCACACGCCAACGCGAACTGCAACCTGCCAACCGCGCGCGTTGGAAAGGCGCGGGCGCAGCCAGTTAAGGAACCATATCTCCACAAAGTGGCCCCCGAGGGCAGGCCAGAGCACCAATAGTGTGGCCAGCGGCCAGCGGGCCAGCCCACCCCACACAATCGAGCAAGCACGGCGCCACCAACTATCGCGAGCATACCCGTGCGCAAGATCGTAACTCCAAAAGCCTCCCGATAAGGCTGCCATTGTGATTTCATCGAGCACCATAAGTGGAAGAAGTGGCCGCGGCGGGTTCCTAGTCCCCGGCCGGCAACGCAACAATTTAACCATGAGGCAGGCCGCGGGTGGCGGGTCAGTTTGAAAAAGAGAGGGCTTGACTTTGCTTCGGACTCCGGCACGAACGCCGTTAAATCCCTACCCATGGCATCAACTTCCGATAGCGCCGCGCAAGCGCCATGTGTACGAAACCCTTGTTGGGCGAGCCGCGCAAAAATGAAACACGGTAAAGCGCCTCTTCTACTCTATAGTGTTGTGTGCTGGGCAGTACCCAATGTCGTTCTGGGTAATGTCAAAGTAGACGCAAAACTTAGTGGAGTGAGGCTGTTCGAAGATGTCTCTGTATTCAGTGACTCCAAACGCCATGAAGTAACGGTGCGCCAGCAGATTGAGCAACAAAGTCAATTGCGGCGGATTGATGATTCCTCCCGGTTTCAAATAGTCTTTCACCCCGGAAATCAAATCCTTGCCGTCCTTGTAAGTTCTACTTTCGAGCGGAATCGGGTAGATAGGATTGTCGGTGTCGAACAGGCGCGTAACAACCCGCGCTGCGCCCCAGGATCGAATGTGACGAGCTGGAGTAACGCCTTTGTTCGTGATTTCGATATCGAAAATATTTGCGCCGCCGCGCAGCCGTTCCGGAATATTCTTCTCGGGGTCCGCTCCGTTGATGAACGCGTCAGTGACGCCAATATACGCCCGATTGCCTTTCTTGAAGGTATCGAGATTATTGGTCAACCCGTCAGAGGCAACCGTCACCGAGGCGCTGGCGGATTCGGCGGCTTTAACGGTCGAATCAGCGGTCCTTTGCTGTTGCTCAATAAGTCGGTCGATCTGTTTCTTGGTTTGGTCCCCACTGATGGTCATGCTTTTCAAGGTCTTGTCGGCAGTTTCGGCGGCACTTCTTGCAGCATTGGCACTCGTCTTAGTGGCGTCAGTTTGTTCTCGCAGCACGGAACCTTGATAGATAACGGCTCCGGCAGTAACGACAGTGGCGAACATCAATAGACCGTTAAACCAGAGTTGCAACTGGCGCTGTCCACGATCGCGGCGCTGCTCTTCGGCGTGCTCTCTGGCAAGCCTTTCAGTAGGAGTCTCGATCAATCCAGGGCCACCGGTAGTACTCTCGCCCATCTAGTTGCTTCTTCTTTGTTTTTTGTGATGGCGGCAATTGCAGTGTCTCATCTGCTGAGTGGCCTCTTGGGATGATGAGCCATATTACTTTTTATCCCAACGCGCTTTAGCGCCCTTGGCGGCGATCTGTGAGCGCTTCGTGGGCGTCAGTTTAGCGGCTCGTGCCGCGCCACCTTTACGGCCTAGCGCGACTGCGGCGGGGTCTTTCTGGGCAGGAGGCTGTCTTTTGGCTGCCTCGCCGACGGACTCAAGGAAAACCTGATGCGCGAGTTGGATTGGATCGCGTGGGCGTTTAGTGGCCATGACTCCAGTATGACCTTAGCGCTAAGCATGTCAAGGCCGGAAAATCTCAAACTGACCCACTACCAAGCCAGTCCACCTAACGCTAGGGAACGGATGGTCGGTGCTCAGAAGCTATTTCTTGGCGGAACAATTTACGTGGCCGCATAGTCTGCCTCTCGGACTCATGCCGCCCTTACCGACCGGCGCGCCCACACGGCGGCACTCAGTCAGACCTGCGCATCCATCACGGTCCCGGATCCGCAACCCGCAACGAAAGCAACCCGGCCAATTCCTGGAACTGCGCCACCCATTCCGCATCGGTTTCCGGCAGCTCTTTTTCGCGCAGTTTTTGCAGCACCTCGTAACAGCGGTTCTGTACCGACCACAGCACTAAAGCAAACGGCAAGGAACCGGCCACCACCAAGTTGTCGCGGAACTTTTCAAGGCGCGCCATATCCCGGGGATCTTCAAAAAACTGATGGGCGCCCCGTTCCAGATTGCGGCGCAGCACGATTTCCAGGCCGCCCTCATCCAAGGGAATTGCAGCCACCCGCATCTCCTCCAGCAGATTCTGGATCGCAGCCCGATCGAGTTCGGGAGCGCCCAGCGCCTGCCGCAGCAGTCCGTTCAGCGCGACTTCCGCCGCGGCCTTGAGCTCCTTGGGGATCGGAATGCCGCAGTCGCTCATGAAGCGCAGCAACTGGGCTTGCTCTTCATAGATCGCGCGCGCCACGGAGAAAGAATGATCCACCGTGGACTCCAGCACCTCGGTTAAAACCTTGCGCTGTTCGTCGCGGAAGAGATTCTTGAGCGAATAGGTGTGTCCGGGGAAACCCTGGTCGAGCGCCTGAATGGCCGCCGCCAGATCCGAACGGCTCAAGGCGTCGCGGGCCGCCTTGCTGAGATCGCGATAAGCCTCCTCGGAGCGGTACAGCGCCACGCCGCCGTGCAGATTGTGATCTCCGAAGTGGAGCACGCCAAACATCAGCAAGTCGGAATCCTGCGTGATTTCCGAAATGAATCGCGCCTTGCCGAAAGCCAGCCGTGTCTTGCCCGAACGCTTCAAGCGGTAATCTTTGTTGTCCACCGAATAGGCGTAAATGCGCGTGTTGTCCGGGTAGCTTTCAAACAGCGAGCTCATGGCGTAGTGGGCGCCCAGCTTGAGCAGATCCACACTGGCCGGCTTGACGAATTTTGCGTAAATCGCAGCGCCATCGCCGTGCTCGGGAATATTGCTCTTGGCCAGCGCCAGCTTCTCCAGGAAACCGCGCTCTAAGGAACCGCTCTCGAAACGCGGATCGCCATCGTCGCCGAAAAGCTCTTCGGCCAGTTGCACCACGCGGCCGGCGTACTGCATCACTTGCACCGTCTCAATGCCGGTAAGCTCGTCGAAGAACCAGCCGCAACTGGTGTACATCAACATGGCGTGCCGCTGCATTTCGAGCAGCTTCCAGATCTTCACGCGATCGGCGCTGTTGATCGACTTGCGCCTGAAATTGGCCGCCGCGAAACGTTCGCGGCTTTCGGGCGAGCGGTCCAGAATCACGTGGATGTAGTTGTTGCGGGCCGCCCACGGATCTTTGAAGAAACGCCTGGCCATTTTTTCGTAGCTGGGCGCCACCTCATCCCGCAGCCAATCGAGCGCCGCACGCAAAGGCGCGCGCCAGGCCTGATTCCACTCGCCATGGCCGCCCGAGTTGCACCCGCAGTCGTTATTCCAGCGGCCCACCCCATGGACGCAGCTCCACGCGGTGTTTTCCAGAATCTCAACATCGTGCGCGGCGGGAAACTTTTCGAGAAACTCGCCGTAGTTGGTGACCTTCGCCAGGCCGCTGGTTTCGATGTGATCCAGCGCATACGCCAGCGCCATGTCGCCGAACGCATGGTGATGGCCGTAGGTTTCGCCGTCCGTAGCGATATGGGCCAGTTGCGGCCCCTCACGCTGGTCCGACAATGCATCCAGCAGTCGCCGCGCGAACCGCCCTCCATCATTCAGCAGGCGCTCAAACGCCACCGCCCGCGACACCGGCCCGTCATAGAAGAACAAGTTGATAGAGCGGCCCGACGGCAGCTTCTGCCGGTAGACGCGCGCCGGGTCGATTCGCTGGCCGGTGACGTCGATGCCTTCCATGGATTTCGCCTGCGAGGGTGCCAGGATTGTGAAATGGATGCCCTCCCGCGCCATGTAGTCGAGCGTTTCCAGATCCACCGCCGTTTCCGGAAGCCACATGCCCTCCGGATCGCGCCCAAAGCGGAAACGGAAATCTTCGATGCCCCAGATCACCTGCGTCAGCTTGTCGCGCGCGTTGGCCAGCGGCATGATCATGTGGTTATAGCACTGCGCCAGCGCCGAGCCGTGCCCAGAAAATCGCTGCGCGCTCACGCGATCGGCATCGATGATGGCCTGATACGCTTCCGGCGCCTTGTCCTTCATCCAGGACAGCAACGAGGGGCCAAAGTTAAAGCTGATGCTGGAATAGTTGTTGACGATTTTCGCGATGCGGCCTTCGGCATCCAGAATGCGCGCCGCGCTATTCGGCGCATAGCATTCCGCGGTGATGCGCTCGTTCCAATCGTGGTAGGGAGCCGCGGAGTCCTGGAGTTCGATCGCTTCCAGCCACGGATTCTCGCGCGGCGGCTGATAAAAGTGTCCGTGAATGCAAAGATATCGGTTTTCGTTCACGTGCGAGTTGCCGGCTTCACCACCACGGCGGTGCCGTAACAGAGCACCTCGGTCACTCCTTGCATGATCTCAGTCGCGTCATAGCGAACGCCTACCACGGCGTTGGCGCCCAGTTGCGCGGCGTGCTCCGCCATGCGCTGATAAGCGTGGGCGCGGGTCTCTTCGCACAGATTGGTGAAGAGCGTGATGTCGCCGCCCACCATGGTCTGCAGGCTTGCCCCCAGGGTTCCAAAAATCGAGCGGGACCGCACGATTATGCCTCGTACGATGCCGATGGTCCGGTCGATGGCGAAGCCGTCCAGGGTGAACGCGGTGGTCACCATGGAGTCCGGTACGGCTAGTGAATCGTCGGCCATCGCGCTAAGGCTAGTATTTTAGCATTGGCCGGCCGCGATCGATTCGGTATCGTTGCCCGCCCGGTATCGTTGCACGCCCAGCGGTTTACTTCGCCTCTAGCGCAGGCCTGCCTCGGATACGACGCCCATTTGTGGAACACTGCCCTTTACCCAGGGCTCGATCTATAAGCAAGTCGCAACTCAACTCATCAACGAAGGGCCCTGAGAAGGCGGAAGGCAAAACTCTCTGCTATCAAATTGGCAGCATGACGGCGGCAAGCTTCCTCCCGGCCCTTCCCGCAGTCGTAACGACACAAAACGCGGTTTCGCCCTCCCCCGGCCTCGGCTTCCCTGATCCACTTCAGCAAACAGGCCTCCTGTCAACAAGGACGACGCAACTCCTCATTCAATCACGAACGTCATCCCGCTCTATCTACTCCGCATGCAACAAACGATGCCGCGCCATCCGTCCATTCCGTGGCCGAGGGTGCTATCCCGGTGGCCGAGGCCGGTACCGAGATGACAGATGGCAACAGTAGCCCAAGCTCCA
The DNA here is from genome assembly GCA_963776805.1 of Bryobacterales bacterium. Classification (GTDB taxonomy): domain Bacteria; phylum Acidobacteriota; class Terriglobia; order Bryobacterales; family Bryobacteraceae; genus Palsa-89. Next base: position 127,974 of record CAVZOD010000020.1, on the reverse strand, counting down.
GCAACGCACACCAGAACCCCGCTGAAACGCCCTCAGCACAAAGGACTTCCCTTAGAAGACGACTCCCAACGGCCTAGTCCTTTCAAAAGATGATGGCTTCGTTTTTTCAAAACAACAAATCCGTGCGCCGCGCACAAACGGATGCGTCCCCCATCCCATTACGCCGGCCAAACCGTTTCCAACCAGCCCCGTCCCCCACGGCCCTTTTGCTCTCACTGCGACCAGCCAATAACAGCAACTTCTGCAACAGCTTACTGACCCAGCCGCCCTTGCATCGCAGTGGGCGGCGCTGTAGAATTCTGAAGGAAGAGAAGGACAGGAGAAATGGCTATGTGGCTAACAAAACTCGCAGGCAGCGTCCCGAAGGGTGTCGCAAAGTATAGTCTTTTCGGCATCGCAATCGCCTGTGCCGGGACGGCTTCCGCCGCCGAGCAACTATACACGGTTTTAAATCCGACCGGTAATCCCCCCCCTATCGAGCGCAAGGCCATGGCTCCGCGTCCCCCGAGTCTTTCAGGCAAAACAGTCTATCTGGTGGACGAAACCTTCGACGGCGGCGACAAATTTCTGCACGCCATGCAGGATTGGATGGCTGTCCACATGCCCGACGTCAAGACCGTATACCGGGCGAAGAAGGGCTCGTATTTCACCGATGACCCGGATCTGTGGAAGGAGATCAAATCGGTCGATGGCCTCATGGTCATGGCTATAGGCCATTGAAGCACCTGCGCGCCGGCGGTCGTCGGCCATATCGCGGTAACCGAAGCAAATTATGGAATCCCTTCGGTAGGCGTCATCATCAACGTGCTCGAGGATCTGGTTCACGACAAGGCCTATGAAGAAGGTATGCCCGGTCTCAGGCTCGCCTTCACTCCTACGCCGGTCGGCGGAAAGACGCGGAAGGAGCTCGACGCCTACATTGCGGGCGACGATCCCGTTACCAAGCGGCCTTTCATGGCGGAAATCGTGGATTATTTGACCAAGCCGCTGACGGACGAAGAGAAAAAGACCGGTCTGGTCCAGCGCGAGAAGAAACGGTTCATCGGTCCGGACACAGCCGACAATATCCAGAAGTACTTTGATGACCGCTTCTGGACGGATCAGCTTCCCATCGTCATGCCCACCGAAGAGCGGGTGGCGGCGATGCTCAAGGCCACCCATCACAAGCCCGATGAGATCGTCGGAAAGATGCGGGTCACCGGAGAGCGGGAAGCGTGGGAATACACCGTAGAGACGGTCGCCATCAACGCCGTGATGGCCGGCGCCAAGCCCGAAATGTTCCCCGCAATCCTGGCCTTGGCCGCCTCGCAGACGGACGCGCACTCCAGCTCCACATCCTCCATGGCCGCCATGGCGGTTGTGAACGGCAAGATCGTGGACCAATTGGATTTGAACTCCAGCACCGGCGCACTGGGGCTCTACAACAATGCGGGCGCGCTCATCGGACGCGCGTGGAGTTTACTATCGATGAACGCCACCGGCGGATCGGTACCCGGCCACACCTATGAGGGCGTGCAGGGCAATCCCATGGCCGATGTCCCGGCCGTATTCGCGGAAAACGTCGCGGGTCTGCCCCCGGGTTGGAAACCGCTGAGCGTTCAGAAGGGTTTCCAGCCGGACGACAGCGTGATCAGCACCTTCAGCGGTTGCCAGAGTCAAAACACGATGATGGTTCTGCAGGACGAGGATTGGCAATACACGCTGAAGCGATTTATTGGCGCCCTCGGTTCTCCCCAGCGCGGCGGCAAGCTGCTGCTGATCGATCCTTCCGTGACGCCCCCGTTGCTGCGCTTCGGCTTCGACACCAAGGAAAAGCTGATCCAGTGGGTGAAAGACAACGTCACCATTCCCAAGGACCACTATTGGCTGGACCAGGAGGTCATCAACTATAAGCTGGGTCTGGCCCGCTCCGGAGTGGAACCGTATGCCTCGTGGTTGAAGCTGCCGGGCGACGCACCCATTCCGTATCTCACCAATGTCAATGTAGTAGTGGTCGGAGGAAGCGGCAACATCCGGTGGAGCGTGAATGAGTGTTCTTACACCAAGAGCATTAAAGTTGATAATTGGAAATAAGAACTCGATGCGCACAGCGGTCGGCATGGCGTTGTTGCTGGGCATCGCGTTGCTGCCCGCGCCATCCGACGCAGCGGACCCGGGAGCTTGCAGCGCCCATGCCAAAACGGCGAACCTCGGCTTGACCTTCAAAGACATCCAGGGCAAATCCGTCACCTTGTCCGATTACAAGGGCAAGGTGATCCTGCTGGACTTTTGGGCAACCTGGTGCCCTCCCTGCCGCAAAGAGATTCCCGGGTACATCGAGCTGTACAACACGTATAAATCGCGCGGCCTGATCGTGATCGGCGTTGCGATGGACGACGCCGAGGATATCGCGGATGTGAAACGCTACGCCGCTCAAATCAAAATGACCTATCCGGTTCTGGTGGGCGCCGGACGCGAGGACGACCTCAAGCCGTCTTTTGGTGAACTCCCGCTCCCGACCTCTTTCGTCATCGCGCGCGATGGCAGCATCTGCGACCGGCATGACGGCCTCACCGCGAAGGCCCAGGTAGAGCGCGAAATTACCGCGCTGCTTCAATAGCTGTTTTAATAAATACAGGAGGTTCCATGAGGCTGAATCTATCCTACGCGCTTCTCGCCCCGGTCTTGCTGCTCCCGCTGTTTGCTCCCGCCTCCGCTTTTGCCCAGGACTGCAAGGGAGCCTTCGTCGACGGCGAATGCGTCGAGGGTTATGTCTACGTCCCCGATTTCATGTCGCCGCAAGAGTTGAAGCAGGACATCGACCAGCATGCCAAGGACGTCTTGATTGTCGACACCGCCGCGCCGCCCATCTGGGAAGAGGAGCATATCCCCGGCGCCGTGAATCTGCCCTACACCAAGACCCTGACCGCGCCGTCGGAACTGTCTCGTGAAAAAACGCTGGTCCTCTATTGCGCCTGCAAAGATGACGAAGACTCCAGCGACATGGCGCGCCAGCTCAGCCTGCTTGGTTATCGCAAGGTGAAGGTCCTCAAGGGCGGTTGGTTCAAATGGCTGGATCTGAAATACCAAACCGTGAGCAAGGACGACGAGAAGGCGGCGAAATGATAAGAATCTCCCAGTTGGCGATCCTCTGCCCGGTCCTGTTCGTCGCAATCGCGCCGGCGGCCGATATTGTCTCCGGTCCCGCGGTCGGCGCCACTACCATGTCGATTCCCGTCTCCGATGTCACCGGGCCATATAAAGGAACGCTGGTCTGTTACGTTTGCGATTACGACAAGGCGCCGGACGTTCTGGCGTTTTTCCGTGACACATCGGATGCTACCGCGAAAGAGATCATCCAGCTCAATGAGCTGTATCTGAAAAACAAATCCCGCGGCTTCAAAGCGGTCGCGATGATCATCGCCGGCGAAAGCTCCAAGCCATGGCTGGAGGATCTGAACCGCACCAACCATCTCGAAATTCCTTTGACCTACTTCAGGAAGGGACCGAAGGATGCCGCCGTGCGTGTCTACAACCTGAACCCCGCCGTTGCCAATACGTTCCTGGTCACGGTCAACCGGTCGGTCGTAGCCAACCTCTCCGATATCGCGCCTGACCAGTTCAGCTACGTTGCGGACGCAACGTCAGCTATGCTAGCCACTGTCCGGTAATCGCGCCCGTTGCGTTCAAGCAATTTTGGGGCGGCCAACATTCGGCGCCACGTCGACAATGCCCGCCACTGTCCGGTAATCGCGCCCGTCGCGTTCCAGCAATATTGGGGGCGGCCAACATTCGCAATATTGCAGCCGATCAGTTCAGCCGCGTTGCGGACGCCACGTCTGCAATGCTAGCCACCGTCCGGTAATCGCGCACAGCAAGGCTTAGTCCGTGGGCGCAACGTTACGCGTTTTAATCAGCCACTGCCCGTTCAACCGCACCAGTTCATCCACTTCCCGTCCGGCGCCGGCTATGCGAGAAGGCACCTTCGGGCCGCCGGCCGCGACGACGGTCATCCAGTAAGCCTCCAAACCGCGCGTGATCCTTGTCCAGAAATTCCAGGTAGCTGTTTGCGATTACGTGACACATCGGTGGCCGTTTCTCTCCGGTCTTAGCTTCGTTTTCCGCGGTGCGCTGCCGAAAATCGTTGATTATCTTCTTGAGCGCTTCACGTCCTTGGACGGCATTCGCGCCGCTGCCGAACTGTCCATCCGGCGTGAACGCCGCGGCATAAGCATCGGCATTTCCCGTGTCCAGCGCTCGAACATATTGCCACATCAACCTTTCGATCTGCGCGCGATCGTGAACTTCCCGTTCTGTTGCGCTCTCCGCCGCGGCAGCCGGCGAACCAAGTAGCGCCGCTACCAAAAAAGCTGCGGCGCTCAACACTATTTTTCTCTTCATACCCGCCTCCTCCCATATACAAAATCACAATCGTTGATGTCTCGCCAGGGATCAACCCGATCATCCTCCAGGCTGCCAAATCATGCCCTTTCATTCCGCGGAACTCGATGTATACTGGCCAGGACGGAGAGTCCATCCATGCCTCGTAGCTCCCTGCTCGCACTCGCGCTATTCGCGTCCGCCGCGCTTTCGCAAGCCCAGTGGCCTCAGGTGGCCTCCCAAAAATTGCCGCGCACCGCCGGCGGCAAAGTCAACCTGACCGCTCCGGCCCCGCGCACCGCCAAAGGCACTCCCGACCTTTCCGGGGTTTGGGAAATGTACGCCGAATCGGATCCTGCTCCTCCCAAACTGCTCATCAACCTTGCGGCGGATCTGAAACCGGGCGAGGTCCAGATGCTTCCTTGGGCTGAAGCTCTCTACAACCAGCGCAAAGCGACTAACGGCAAGGATCATCCGGGCGCGCAGTGTCTGCCCTCCGGCATGCCCGAAAAGGACGACGTCCCCGCGCCCTACAAAATTGTGCAGACGCCCGGTTTGATCGTGTTCCTGTACGAATCCCGCACCATTTATCGACAGATCTTCACCGACGGACGGTCCCTGCCTGACGATCCCAATCCCACCTGGCAAGGTTACTCGGTTGGGCATTGGGATGGCGACATGCTGGTGGTGGAAACCGCGGGCTTCAACGGCAAAACATGGCTCGACATGACCGGCCATCCTGCCACCGAGGCATTGCATCTCACCGAGCGCTTTACACGCCGCGACATTGGGCATATGGACCTTCAGTACACCATCGACGATCCGAAAGCCTACGCCAAGCCCTGGACCGTCTCGGCCAAAATTCACCTGGTGCCGGAAGGCGACCTGATCGAGTACATCTGCGAAGAGAACAACAAAGCGCCGGAGCACTTGGTCGGCCGGTAGGCCTTAAAATAACAACTTCAAGCTGAACTGCGTCTGCCGCGCCACGTTGCTGAGTCCGCCGCTTCCAACCAGCGACGTAATCTGGCCGGCGGTCGAAACCGGTACTCCCTGGTAACCGGTGGCAGCCGACCCGGCGGTGAACGCGCCCGCCACCGGATAGTTGAAATTGGGGTGATTGAATAGATTGAACAACTCGGCGCGGAACTGAACGCTGACCCGTTCGGTGATCCTGGTCTCCTTCATCACGCCCAAATCGGTTTCCACGTAGCCCGGCCCGATAAGGGTATTCCGTCCAAGATCACCAAGAGTGCCATAAGCGGAAGGCGTGAAGCACGCCGGGTTATACCATTGGTGAACGTTCTGACCGGCGTAGACGTTGCAACCGGCTATGTAATTCGGCCGGGGCGTATCGAAGTTGTTGTTCAGATACGGCTGAGTGCCTTCTCCCAGCGAGAACGGAACACCCGTATGCCAAGTCTCGATTCCCGTAATCTGCCAGCCTTCCACCAGGCGGTTGCCCTTGAACGGAAGCAGGTAGACCGCGTTGGCGGAGATGTTGTGGCGAAGATCGAAGCTGCAATTGCCTTTGTCCACGGCCCAATCGTAGGGGTTGGTATTGGCGGAAGTCACGTTGTTGCCGCCCAGGCCGGCATACGCAAACGAGTTATCGATGCAATGGGAATACGTATACGAGAATTGGTACACCAGATTGGAAGACGCCCTATGTGAGAGTCCCACCTGCAGCGCGTTGTAGGCCGAGTAGCTGGTGGTATCCAGCATGTCCAGCGAGCCGAAGTTAGGATCGGGCGACGCATTGGCCACCAGGGCGCCGGATGAATTCGCATGAACGAAGTCATACACGCCGTTGGTGACGGTCGGAACTGGCGCGTTGAAATCGTGGAACGCCAGCAGGTGAACGCCGCGCGTGCCTTGATAACCCACAGTCAAGAGCGTGTTGTCCGGCAATTGGCGCTGGACGCTCAGCGTGTATTCCAGGCTGTACGGCGTGGTGTGGATGCCGTAGTAGGTCCCGTTGGTGTTGCTCAGAAGAGGAGTGCCACCGCCGACGAAAGGCGTTGGCCAGTTCGGATCGCCGTTGGTGAAAACCTGGTTCTCCGTCAAATACGGAGGATTGGTCAGATACGCGGACGAGAACGTGTAGGTCTGGAAGGTGTCATGGTAGATGCCGAAGCCGGCGCGAACCGCCGTTTTGTGATCGCCGAAGACGTCCCACGCCAGACCGACTCGCGGATCGAAGTTCTTGTTCGACGGATTGCTCACAAACGCGTGCGACACGTTCTGGAATCCGGTTCCGAAGGGCGGCCCCACGGCGTTGTAGAAATTGTTGTGAATCTCGATCGGATTCGATTCCCAGTCATAGCGCAGCCCGATGTTCAGCGTCAGCCGGTTGCTGACCTTCCAGTCGTCCTGAATGTAGGGCGTGAGCCGGATATCGCGCTCGGCGCGATTGGTGTCCGTTCCGCCGTTGGGCGCCCCAGTGAACGAACCAGGGAGGCCGGAGAAGAAGTTCGGGATACTGGTGAACAGGTAAAACCCATTCCAGTACGTGTAAGCGTATGGATTGAGCTGTTCGCGCCGGAAGGTGGCGCCCATGCTAATGGTATGCGCGCCGCGGATCCATTTCAGGTCGTCCCGCTCGGTGAATTTATTTTGGATGTACTGGAACGGATTGATGAACGACGCGCCGAGCGGCGTGAGACCAATGGGCAGGCTGACGTAAACATCTTCTCGGGCCGGCGTGAAGATCTGGAGCGGAGCGTGCTCGGTGGGCTGCGTTTCGTTGGTCACCGGCCGGGAGTAAGAAACGTCGAACTCATTGATGAGCGTAGGCGAGAAAATGTGATGCTCGCCGACAGTCAGGAATTGATTGTGCGTCAGATCGTAGGTGGGCCAGAGCCCCAAGCCGGCGTACGTGGTTCGCGTTCCAAAATCGGCCTGATAACGGCCAAAGAGAGAGTCCTTGTCCGAGATGTTGTAATCGATGCGCGCCACGCCGAAATCCTCCGGCGTAATCTGCGGACCGACGAATTTGTATATGCCGACGTTGGCGTTGTCGGGAGCATTCGCTTGCGGGTACAGCGCCAGCATGGCTGCCGAGGCCGAATTCACGGTGTAGGGCGTGCCGTTGTAAATCCCCTGGCGCAGCGTCGCGCTGGGAACAAAGTTGACGTAGGTAGTGTCCAGCACCTGCCGGATTCCTTCATAATTGACGAAGAAGAATACTTTGTTCTTTTTGATGGGTCCGCCCATAGTTCCGCCGAACTGGTTGCGGCGGAAAGGAGGCGGCGAGCCGGCGTCGAAGAAGCCGCGGGAATCCAGATCGCTGTTGCGGAAGAACTCGTATACCGATCCGTGAAACTCGTTGGTGCCCGATTTAGTGACAGCGATAATCGCGCCGCCGTTGCCGCCATACTCGGCTCCAAAGGTGCCGGTCAGGGTTTGGAATTCGGTGATGCTGTCGATGCCCAGAGAAGTACCGGTCACGTCGCCGCCGGCATTCCGCTGCCACCAATTCAAAACATCTTCGCCATCCAATGTGTTGGCGTATCCTTCCGGGCGCGTGCCGGCGATGGAATATGCGTTGGCCACCGAGGTGAGCGCGGAGCTTCCGCCCGCGGGATAAGTGGACACGCCGGGAGCGAGCAGAATCAGTTGCTCAAAGTTACGGCCATTGAGGGGCAGTTCCCGCATTTGGGTCTGGTTCACCAGCGAAGAAACCGCCGCGGTAGTAGTTTCCACCTGCGATGCTTCCGCCGATACCGTCACCGTTTGGGTGGACTGCCCGACGGACAGCGGGATATCGATCACGGGCGCGCTGCCGACACTCAAGGTGACGCCGGTACGCACCGAATTTTGAAAGCCCGTCTTGGAAACGTCGATTTCGTAAGAACCGACCGCGAGATCCGGTACGGTGTAGCGCCCCTGGTCGTCGGTGACGGTGGTCTGAGAAGCGGAGGTGCCGGTATTCTTGACGACCACCGTTGCGGCTGGAACGGCGGCGTTGGAGGCGTCTGTGATACGTCCCGAGATGGAGGCGGTCCCAACCGCCTGCCCAAAGAGTTGTATGGATCCTAGAGCCGCGAGAAACACAGCGGCAAAAAACAGAACAGCACGGTTCTTCAAACTTGTCACGATCAGATCCCCCTGTTACTGGCGTCAAAGCCAAACGGGCCAAAGCCCGACCCTGCGTTACTAGGTACCCGAACGATATCATCTGTCGTGATTAATGACCAGATTCCAGAGGTGATATACCGGATCAGAATTGCTGATAAGGACGGCGCGAGAACGCAACGGCAGGGAAACGCTCGTTCGATTAAGGAGCGTAGGTGGTTTTACGTCAATTTCGCTGAGAGCCCTCAGGGGTGAATTCTGAGCAGGTTGATCGGTAGGTGGCCGACTATTTGAGCACACCGAAAAGTATCCTTATAGGAATTAGGTATGAGCGACCTACGGAGCGTCCCTAGGCCAACGCATCTCTCAGTTTTTCGAGGAAGTGGATAAGTTCGTTAACCAAGACAAGGTGGAGGCGCCTGTAATCGCTGGCATTGACCGGCAACTGTCTAAATCCAAAGTGCCGCAGCGTCTCTCCAAGAGTCCGGTAAGAGCGCTTGATTCCCGTGACGTCACCGTGGTCTGGGTCGTGTCTGTACCACTTGTTCCTGAAAGTCTTTATGGCCCATATGACGTCGCAGTCGGCTTCGGAACAAGGTCCACCATTAGACTGAAGGTACCGCAAATTGTCCCTGCCAGCCGCTTCGTAGAACAACCAGTAGAGGCAGTCGATGAAGTCAGCGAAAGCCGATTTGTTGGAGGGCACAAGCGCGACCAGATCAACAGTGGCCTCGATCATTCGCGTTGTCGGCTTGAGGATTTCTGACTTTCCAGAGAGCTTCGCAGAAGCATTCACCTGCGGGATAAGGCGTAACATATCTAGCACACGAGCGGCTGCGCGCGCAGCTGCGGACTTTTCGACCAATTCGCCGACGTCCTGGGGATCACTGATACCGGCTGACGCAGATATTTCAACTCCCTGGACCAGGTACAGCCGCATTGGAATGGCCGGGTTTGGCAACTCTGGCTCCAATTGCGACTCGATCATTGGTGGTATCGCTTCGGCCGCCCTAGCAAAATGTTGTTCGGCCAAATTGAGGGACCCGAGCAGCGCATCGGCTATGCCTTTGTCGTTGGCGCGGCCCAGGTCCCGGAGCGCTCCCATACAAAACGAGGAATACGCCTCGGAGAGCGACATGATCCGAGACCCCACCGCCGAGGCCCCTGTCGACAATCCGCCCTTGAGGTTGCCCTCAAGAAGCGAGGTAACTCCCGCAGCCCACGCACCTTGCGCCCTTGCGAATATGTCAAAGTCCAGCCTAGAGCCTGACGCGCCGCTCAGTACCGCATAATCTGCAAGCCGGGCCCAGTCGCGCGTTTGGCGACTCAAGTGGGCTATCGAGTCGAGTACAGTTCGGCGCTCCAGATGGTCAACCGCACTTCGAGACTCTCGGGCAAACAGGCTGTCTTTGAGCCGAAGGTTGTCCATCATCCGCTGGGTTTGGCTGGACACGCCGTCTTGGCTCCGACGGTAGTCCTCAATGATCCGCTGGGCTTCGCTGGAAACCGCGTCTTGGCGCCGACGGTAGCCCTCGACCATTCGCTGGGTTTCGCTGGAAACCACTTCCAGGCTCCGACGGTAATCCTCAATCATTCGCTGGGTTTCGCTGGAAATCACGTCTTGGCGGCGACGGTAGTCCTCTATAATCCGCTGGGATTGCCTGGACACCAGATCTTGTTGGCGACGGTAGTCCTCCAGGATCCGCTCGGCTTGACTGGATACCAGGTCTTGCTGTCGACGATAGTCCTCCAGGATCCGCTGGGCGTTACCGGACACCATGTCCTGGTGGCGATTGTAGTCCTCAATCACCCGATGAATATCGGTGGCGGCTGAACCTGCGCGCGCATATTCCGCTTCAAGACGCAATCTTTCGACGCTTGTTCGAGCGAGGTCGTTTGGTGTCAAAATTAAGCCTCCATCCAAATCGATTCACGAAGGACGCAAGAGCGAGTTCAGTTTGCTCGGCTACTTCGCCTGACCTTAAGAATCCAATTTCCATTTTGCCGCAAAATCAAACCTGAAATCGGCCCCTCCGTCGCGTACAGCAGTATGGAGCCGGCTAGGTCGAACCCAAGCGGCCTAGGTGTTAGTATTCTTCGTCCGTGAGCGACAGTTCAATCAAAGGCAGACGACGGAGAAGTCGGCAGTTCGCCGATTAGATCACGCGCCCCAGCAGCGGGGGGGGCCGGCCGTAACCCGGATCTCAACAGTCACATGCTGAAAAGAGCGAAATTTCCGGCGCGGCCATCTTTGCCCTTCAGCTCCGCCAACCCGTCCCCATCCCGATCCCCCTATCAAGTCAAATTCTTGCGTCGCTGAGCATATGGCATCCAACCGCCCCTAGCCAGCTACAATGATTCCGTAGGTTCCTCTTGATTCGCACTCTCACCACGCCTCCGGATTCGGCCAGACAGGGAAGGAGCTAGCCGGCTCGCGTGGCTGCAGTCGACGCGCCCGCCGCGAATCCGCCCATCCCCTGGACTCCCAGCGTCAGCCCCTGGCTGATCGCCGCCACCGTGATGCTGGCGACGTTCATGGAGGTGCTGGACACCAGCATCGCCAACGTTTCGCTTCCGCACATCGCGGGCAGCCTCTCGGCCACCGTCGATGAAAGCACCTGGGTTCTTACTTCTTACCTGATCTCCAACGCCATCGTGCTGCCGCTCACCGGCTGGCTGTCGATGATGTTCGGGCGCAAGCGGCTGTTCATCGGCTGCGTGATCATCTTCACCCTCAGCTCGTTTCTGTGCGGCCTGGCGCCCAATCTTCCTCTGCTCATTTTCTTTCGTATCCTGCAAGGCGCCGGCGGCGGCGGACTTCAGCCCATCTCGCAAGCCATTCTGGTGGAAAGCTTCTCACGCAAGAAGCAGGGGATGGCGATGGCGGTGTATGGCATGGGCGTGGTGGTGGCGCCCATCATCGGTCCTACGCTGGGCGGCTGGATCACCGACAGCTTTTCGTGGCGCTGGATCTTCTTCATCAATGTGCCGGTGGGAGTGGTGGCCATCCTGATGACCATGGCGCTGGTGGAAGATCCGCCGTACATGATCCGCAAGACCTTCCAGCAGGGGCTGAAGATCGATTTCATCGGCTTGGGTCTGCTCAGCGTGGGCCTCGGCTTCATTCAAGTGATGCTGGACAAGGGGCAGACAGACGACTGGTTCGAATCGCGCTTCATCGTGATGTGCGGCGTGATCGGGGTTCTCGGCTTGGCTGGCATGATCCTGTGGGAACTGCGCCAGGCCGAGCCGCTGGTGGATCTCCGCCTGTTCACACAGCGCAACTACAGCATGGCCACGTTCATGATGTTCGCCATGGGCGTGGTGATGTATGGCACCACGGTTCTGCTTCCCATTCTGCTGCAAACGCAAATGGGCTACACGGCCGAATGGGCCGGCCTGGTTCTATCGCCCGGCGGATTGGTCACTCTTTTCGTCATGCCGCTGGTCGGCCGCCTGCTGAGCAAGTACCAACCGCGCTGGCTGGTAGTGTTCGGTTTCATGGTGCTGGGTGCGGGAATGCTCCGGCTTTCTCAGTTAAGTCTCCAAGCCGGCTTCTGGACTTTCGTCGCCACCTGGACCATTTCGCGCGCGGGCATGCCGTTCCTCTTTGTGCCCATCAACGTCATGGCGTTCGCTTATGTGCCGCGCGAGAAAACTAACAACGCCACGGGATTGATCAATCTGACGCGCAACCTGGGAGGAAGTGTTGGAATCTCACTGGTGGCCGCCGCGCAAGACCACATGGCGCAGGTTTCGCAAAGCAGCCTGGCCAGCCAGGTGTCGGTAATCAGTCCGCTGTATGCCAGCAGGCTGCACCAGTTGCAGGGCGCGCTGCAGGCGGCCGGGTCCAGTCCTCCGCAAGCGGCCCAACAGGCGCAGGCGCTGCTTTATAGCGAGCTGTTGCGGCAATCTTCGATGGTGGCTTACGTGGATGTGTTCCGTCTGCTGGCGTGGTTGTGCGTGGCGCTGATCCCGCTGATGTTTTTTATGAAGCCGGCCAAACCGCGGGCGGGATCGCCGGTGGGGGTTCACTAGCGCTTCATTTAAGCGTCGGTGGCGAGGGTATCCAGCCGCAGGAACAGTTCGTAGGGTGTTCCGAAATCTTTCACCGAAACGATCCGGCAGTCGATAGCCACCGGGACCATGGCGCTGCGGCCTTCCCACTCTAGCGTCGGCGTCATGCGCGTGAGTTCGATGAGCTGCACTTTCCCGCGCAATTCCTTGTAGGTGGTCTTGGGCGGGGCGACGGTCAGGAACGCGCAGGGCGCCCAGCGAATGAGATTGTTGAATTCCGGCAGCGACTGCGCCAGGTGGAGCACTACTTTCAGGAGCACCTGGTCGCCCCGCGAGTAGCCGAATTTCGCATTGATCAGCGCCAGACGTTTCACCACGAAGAGCGCCACGTAGCGATCGGAGGACTGGCCGTGCGCGCGCGCCAGCTCAGCCTCGGCATAGGCGCGCGAAGGCAAACCCGTCAAGGGATCCGGCGTATAAACCGTACCCGCCACACGCGGTGTTTCGCCGGCACCCTGGCCTCCAGCCTGGGCGGTATCTCGCTCGGGAGCGATGTCCAGCTTGCCGGCGACGCCCGAGAACAGCTCGCTGATTTTGTGGCCCTCCTGGAGGGCTGCGGCGCGCGCGGCCGCAACGTCGGCGCACAAACGCGCTTTCACCGCATCCAGGTCGTCATCCGCCGAGATCTCGTTGATTTGCTGTTCCAGCTTGCTGAGACGCTCGGCGGACCGCTGTATTTCCGGCAGCGTCTTGACTGCTTCGGACAGCTGGGCAGCGGCCGTCACAAGGTCCGATTTCTGCCGGGCAATCACCTGATTGGTCTGCGTACCATATTTGTCCAGGATTTCGACCGCGGTATCCACCAACTGGTGGGCGTTCTCTTTTCCCTGGAAACGGCTTTTTAGCGCGGCCAGCTCGGCCCGAAACTCCTGTCCGTCGGAACCGTCGGCAATGACCGAATGGTTCTGAATTCCGCGCAACAGAATCAACAGGCAATCTTCGAGCGTGACTTGGCCGGTTGGTTTCGAAGGCCGATTTTTAGAGGCTGGTTGCATGGCTAGGCCTGCTTCCTCTAATCGGACAAAAGCGATGCAGTATGAGCGGCCTAAGCTATTGCGCCCCGACCTGCTGCCGGGATGATGATTGCGACGACTCTTGCGGCTGTGGCAGAGACGCTGCGGCATGAAACCGCGCCGTGAACCAGAACCGGGAGCCTTTGTCCGGCTCGCTCTCCACGCCCACGCGGCCGCCCATCATTTCGATGAGTTGCTTCGAAATGGCCAGGCCCAGGCCAGTGCCGCCGTATTTGCGCGTGATGGAACCATCGGCCTGCACAAAGGGCTGAAACAAGCGCGCCACCGCATCCGGCGCGAGGCCAATGCCGGTGTCCAGCACTTCAAACAAAAGGCGCACCCCATGTTCAGAAGCTTCCGCCACGCTCACCCGCACCGTCACTTCCCCGCGCTCGGTGAACTTGATCGCGTTCGATACCAGGTTGAGCAGCACCTGCCGCAGCCGTGCCGGATCGCCCCGCAACACTCCCCGCGCTTCTTCGGAAACGTCCGCGTTCACCGCCAGGCCCTTGCCGCGGGCACGTCCGGAGACCAGCTTCAGAACCTCCTGCAGCACCTCGGCCGGGCTGAAGTCCACCACTTCCAGTTGCAGCTTGCCGGCTTCCATCTTCGACAAATCCAAAATGCTGTCGATGATTTCGAGCAGCGCTTCAGCTGAGCGAAACGCGGTCTCGGCGTAGTCGCGCTGTTCCTCTGTCAGACCGGTATCGAGCAGCAGCTCCGTCATCCCCAGCACGCCGTTCATGGGCGTCCGGATTTCATGGCTCACGTTGGCCAGGAACTGGCTCTTCAGCTTGGTGGCTTCCTGGGAAACTTTCACGGCTTGCGCCAGGTCGCGATTCTTGCGCTCGATGTCGTGCGCGTACTCGAGCAGCTCCGCCTGCGCGCGCGTGCGCTCCAGCGCATAGCGAATGGAACGCTCCAGCAGGCGGGCGTCCAGGTGACCCTTCACCAGATAATCGGCGGCGCCGGCCTTCATGGCTTCCACGTCGGTCTCCCAGTTGTCGTTGCCGGTCAGCAGGATAATCGGCGCCTTGCAACCACGGGCCAGCGCTTCGCGCAGCAGTTGCAGGCCGTCGGCGTGCCCCAGATGATAGTCGAACAAGTATACGTCGTGCTCGTTGCGCTCGATGGCCTGGAGCGCGCCTTCATACGATGGCGTCCAGTCCAGTTGGAAGCGCGGCCGTCCGATGCGCAGCAGCAGATCGCGCGTGAGGACGTAGTCGTCCTCATCATCGTCGGCGATGAGAACTCGGAGCGCTCGCGTGTCCGGGTCGGGGACTGGTGGGTCTCTAGGCGGCCTCATCCTGGGCGCTGCTCGACGGCAGCTCGACGACTTCGAACCAATACTTGCTCAAAGTCCGGGTGATATCCACCAGCGACTCAAAGGTCACCGGCTTCAAGATGAACGAATTGACGCCCAGGTCGTAGGCGCGCAGGATGTCCTCTTCGGCCTTCGACGTGGTCAGCACCACCACCGGAATGGACCGCAAGCGCGGGTCGGCCTTGATCTCCTGCAGCGCCTCGCGGCCATCCTTCTTCGGCATGTTGAGATCCAGCAGGATCATACCCGGCAGAGGTTCGCCGCTCAGACCAGCGTATTTGCCGTTGCGCCGCAGATAATCCAGCAGCTCCTCGCCATCCTCGACGAAGTGCAGTTCGTTGGCCAGCCGGTTTTCTTCCCAGGCATCCTTTACCAGCATGCGGTCTTCGGCGTCGTCGTCGGCGTAGAGGATGGTGATGGGCTTTCCGAATCTATTCATTTTGTTTGTCTCCTGGGGGCCGCTCGCCTGGCAGCGTGATGATGAACCTGGCGCCCGCTCCGGGCGAGCTGCTGGCCAGGATGGAGCCGCCGTGCCGGTCCACGATCTTGCGGCAAATGGCGAGGCCGATCCCGGTTCCTTCGTATTCGGTGCGCCCGTGCAGGCGCTGGAAGATTTGAAAGATGCGGTCGCGATATTTTTCGTCGAAGCCGATGCCGTTGTCTTGGACCGTGATCTGCCAGCCGGGCGCGCCGCTCGAGAGCGCTTGAACCTGGCTCTCGATCTTGACCACCGGGATTTCGCCCGGTTTGCGGAACTTCAGTCCGTTTCCAATCAGGTTCTGGAAAAGCTGCGCCATCTGTCCGCGATCACCCAAGATTACCGGCAGAGAGCCGCTGTCGACGCGTCCTCCCGCGTCGTTGATGCGCATTTCCAAATCGGAGACCACGGTTCGCACCACGTCCGTCAGATCCACCGCGGTGAAAGGCTTGGAATTGCTGGCGACGCGCGACAGGCTGAGCAGATCCTGAATCAACACTTGCATGCGCGCTGCCGCGTTTTGCATCCGCGTCAGATAATCGAGACCTTCCGGGCCCAGGCCGGCTTCGTACTTGGTCTTCAGGCGATCGCCAAAGGCCTGAATCTTGCGCAGCGGCTCTTGCAAATCGTGCGAGGCGACGTAGGCGAACTGCTCCAGTTCGGCGTTGGACCGCGCCAGTTTGTCGGCCTGTTCCAGCAGCTTCATTTCGGCGCGCTTGCGCTGCGTGATGTCGAGGAGAAACGTGCGCAGGCCGGTGGGCTGGCCGAATGCATCGCGGATGCGCTTTTGGTGGATCTCCATGAACACCGAGCTGCCGTCGCGGCGCCTGTATTCACGTTCGAGCGGAACCAGGGGCTGCTCATCGGCGATGCGCTGCAGCAGGCCGGTGCGGGTTTTTTCCCGATCCTCGGACGCCATGAAGTCCCAGATGGGGTGGCCGACCATCTCTTCTTGCGAGAATCCGAAGAGCTCGCACTCGGCCTGGTTGACGCACAGGATCACGCCGTGGCGATCCACTTCATGACAGGCTACCGGAGCGTCCTGGAACCAGCTCTGAAAGTGGCGCTCGCTATCGCGGAGCTTTTGCTCGAGCTCCTGGCGACCGCGGCCTGGATGATCCAGCAGCTTCAGCGAATCCGGCGCATCCAGCGGCGCCGTGCCGGGGCTGACAGGGCTTCCCTGCACGTTCAAAACGCAACCCTCCACATATGTTTTCGGCTACGGGTAGAATCTCGGCAGATGTATGCTGGAACTTTAGCGCACAGGGCGGGACGGGCGGAATGCATCAGCCGCCGGTCGCCAGTCCCAGGAATATTACGGCGCGGTGGCCAGCATCATTTGATAATGATCGCGATAGTGGCGATAAGACGCCAGTAACGTGAGCAGCATCAGGACTGTCGCGCCGCCCATGGTAATGGATAGCGAATATCCGATCATTTTTCCGTTATGGAACAGATAATCGTTGAATACGCCCGGCAGCAGCGGGCCCAGGCTCTGGCCGCCGATATTCAATATAAAAAGGTATAGCGCCGACACTACGCCGCGCACCTGATTGGGAAAGATGCGCTGCAACGCGGCCGCTGAGATGCCCATGGGCAGGGCCAGGCAGAAAACGCCCGCAAACAGCAGCGCCAGCGTCCAGCGGACGTCGCTGAGCAGCGTTCCAATCGGCAAAAGCAGAATGGATCCGATGGCGCCTAGCACCATCACGCGCATGGGCGCTTCGTCCAGGCCGCGGCGCTGCCAGCGATCGCTGAGCCGGCCACCGGTGTACATGCCGCCGCAGCCGGCGAAAAGAAGGATCACCGCCAGCGCTTTGCCGGATTGGCCGGGCGTCCAGCCATGCACGCGCGAAAAATACGTGGGCCCCCAGGAAACCAGCGCGTAGTTGGCCATGGACTGAAAAACCATGGCGAGCGAAATGCCGCCGACGGACTGCCAGCGAATCCGCATTTGCCCGAGGGACTGGCCGAAGCTCAGTTTCGCGGGATTGCCTTGCGCGCTCCGCAGCATGTTCAGGCGCAGCGGTTCCTTGATGGTGTAGGCCAGCAGCGCGCATAACAATCCGGGCAGGCCGACGATCAGGAACGTGACGCGCCAGGAAGCGATGGTGCCGAGGAGCGGCAGGGTAACGGTGTGGATGCGCGCCATGGTGTCGACCACCACGCCGCCCACCAGCAGCGCCAGGCTGGATCCCAGGAAGACGCCCATGTAATACACGCTGATGGCGACGCCCAGCCGGTCCGGCGGAAAATAATCGGAGATCAGCGAGTAGGCGGCCGGCGACAGCCCGGCTTCTCCCACGCCCACGCCGATGCGGGTGAAGAACAGCGACCAGAAGCTTTTCGCGAAGCTGCAGGCGCTGGTGAAAAGGCTCCAGACTACGACGCCCGCCGCGATCAAATTGCGCCGGCTGCGCGTGTCTGCCATGCGGCCGAGCGGCAGACCCATGATGGTGTAGAACAGCGCGAACGACAAGCCTTGCAGCAAGCCGATGCGCGTGTCGCTGACACCGAGATCGCGCTTGATGGACCCTACCAGCAGGCTCAAGATGGTGCGGTCCACGAAGGACAGCATATAGAGCGCGGTTAAGACGATGACTACGTACCAGGCGTAGCGCAGGCTGGTTCTGGCCTGTCCCGGCGGCTGATTAGCGCGCGAACTTTGCGCTGAGGCTGGGGTCATAATGGAGTTCTCATGCGAAGCGTTACCGCGTACTATATCCTAATCGCCGGCTGCGCGCTGTGCTCGGCTCAGGACAGCCCGGCCCAGGACACCGCGATGCTTCGTGCCAATCAGGCTTTTGTCGAAGCGGTCAATCACGCCGATGGGGCCGCACTGGGCCGGCTCCTCGACAACGATTTTACGTGGACGGATTTCGAAGGGCGAACACAATCGAAATCCGACGTCGCGAGGAAGGTTCCCAAGATGGCGATCGAAGGCAGCGGCCATGGCTCACTCGCGAGCTATACCTACGGCGATCTTGGCGACGTGCAGGAGAACTACGGACGTGTCCACGTATTGCGCGTGTTTGTGAAGAGCCGGGAAGGATGGAAGGCCATCGTTTATCAGGAAGTGTTGTCGCTGGCCGCTCCGCCGTCCTTTGCGCCGGGGGCTGGAAAGGATTGTGAAAATCCCTGCAAGATGATCCCGTATCAGCCGGCGAATCGAACGGAGCGGGAAGTCGCGGCCGCGTACTCGAAGCTCGAGACCGCGGCAACGGCCCGCAATTCGGCGGTCTTCGGTACGCTGGTGGCTGATGAATTCGTGGCGGTGAGCTCCAACAGCGACAAAATTTCCGACAAGCGCGGCCGAATGCGGGATTTCGACCGTTCCAAGAATGCCGGCGTTGCGCCCACACCGCTGGTGTCGGCGCGCATGTTCGATTTCGGGGATGCGGTGCTGATGACGTCGCAGCACAAACCTGATCGCGGAAAGCCGCTGCACGTTACCCGAATCTGGGTGAAGCGGCAGGGAAGCTGGGTGGAGACGTTGAGCTATCAAACTTCAATTCAGGCGGCTGCCGGAGCGCCATAGTTTTTGCATGCAATTATTGCCTGGTGGTAACATGGTGCCATATCAGATCAGCCCAGGAGGATTTGGCCCGTGCAAAGTACCGAAAGTAAATCTAAAACCGCGGTTTCGGAAGTCTCCCAAACCGGCCGCACTCTGCTGAACCTTCGCGGCATGTTGCTGCGCGGCGATTTTCAGCCGGGAGAGCGGCTTTCCGAGCTCCCGCTGGTGGCGCGTCTGGGCGTATCGCGGACACCCATCCGCCTGGCTCTGGATCGTCTGGCGCACGAAGGCCTGTTGGAAGCTTCGCCCACGGGCGGCTTTGTGGTGCGCGCGTTCACCATTGAAGACGTTTGGGATGCGATTGAAACGCGCGGGGTGCTGGAAGGCGCCGCAGCCCGATTTGCGGCCGAGCGTCTGGAGCACGATAGCGAACTGGCTCAACTGCGCGAATATCGCGACGAAATGGACGCCATGATCGGCATCAATGGCGACAAGTTCGCGGAGCCCGACATCGATTCTTTCGCGCGTTATCTGGACCTGAACGAAGCCTTTCACTCCGAAATCGTGAAGCTGGCCAAAAGCTCCATGCTGCGGCGGGCATTGGATCGTGTGAACGCAGTGCCGTTTGCATCGCCCAGCGCGCTGGTGTACGTGCGAGCGAAGCTCCCCCGCGCGCCGCAGATGTTCGCCATTTCTCATGAGCACCACCGCTCCATCGTGGAGGCCATTGAGCAAAAACACGGCACGCGCGCGGAAGCTTTGGCGCGCGAACATTCCCTGATGACCAGGCGCAACGTGGAATTTGCGCTCTCCGATATGAGCATCCTGAGTGGCGTGCCGGGCGCATCGCTGATTCGGATTCCCGCCGCAGTATAATCGATACGGCCACTTCCTTGCGGTTGTGGTTGAGAACCGCGCGCACAGGCGAGCGGCCGCCGTATCACTACTATGGACCAACTTGTAAACCTGACGACGCAGGATGGTGTCGCGGTGATCACCATCAATAATCCGCCCGTGAACGCGCTGAGCCCGGGAGTTCCCGAAGGCCTGGTGGCAGCTTTGGACGCCGCGGAGAAAGATCCTTCGGCTCGCGCCATCGTCATCATCGGCGGTGGCAGAACGTTCATCGCGGGAGCGGACATCAAAGAGCTGGAACTGGCAGCGTCGGGGCGCGGGAGCGGTCCGCCGGAGTTCCACGGCATCCTGGCGCGCATCGAAGACGCGAGCAAGCCGGTGGTGATGGCCATTCACGGGACCGCGCTGGGCGGCGGCAATGAAGTCGCGATGGCGGGGCACTATCGCGTGGCAGTTCCCGATGCGCTGATCGGCCAGCCTGAGGTGAACCTCGGAATCATTCCTGGCGCTGAAGGCACGCAACGCTTGCCGCGCCTGGTGGGAGTGGCGGCGGCCGTGGATATCTGTGTCTCCGGCAAACCGATCCGTGCGGGGCGGGCGTTAGAACTGGGCTTGATCGACCGTGTGATTGACGGCGACCTGCTCACTGGCGCCATTGCGTTTGCGCGAGAGATCGCCGATCAGGGCGGCGCGCTTCGCAAGACGCGGGAACTGTCCGACAAGCTGGGATCGGAATTCGTGGACGCTTCCATTTTCGTGGCCGGGCGCGATCAGGCGCGCAAGACTCGCCGCAATATGCTGGCTCCGCTGAAAGTGGTGGATGCTATCGAGGCCGCTGTCACCATGCCGTTCGACGAAGGCTGCAAGAAGGAGCGCGAGATCTTCGAGGAGTGCATCGCTTCCGATCAAGCGCGCGCGCTGATCCACGCGTTTTTCGCTGAGCGTGCCGTTTCCAAGATCCCCGATATTTCCAAGGACACCGCTGTCTACAACATCCGCCAGGCCGCCATCATTGGCGCCGGAACTATGGGCGGAGGCATCGCGATGGCCTGCGCCAATGCGGGCATCGAAGTGCGCATCAAGGAAGTGGAGCAGGCCGCGCTTGACCGGGGCTTGGCCACCATTCGTAAGAATTACGAAAATTCCGTGAAAAAGGGACGCTTTTCGCAAGAAGTGATGGACCAGCGGATGGCGCTGATTCATCCACAGCTCACTTACGAGGGCTTCGAGCAGGCCGACCTGATTATTGAAGCGGCGTTTGAGAGCATGGAGCTGAAGAAGCGGATCTTTGGCGAGCTCGATAAGATCGCCAAGCCGGATTGCGTGCTGGCATCGAACACTTCCACGCTCGATATCGATGAGATCGCTTCAGTGACATCGCGGCCAGGCATGGTGATCGGGCTGCATTTCTTCAGCCCCGCGAATGTCATGCGGCTGGTGGAAATCGTGCGTGGCAAAGCTACTAGCAAGGCAGTGGTGGCGACGGCGCTGGCGCTGGCCAAGAAGCTAGGCA
The DNA here is from genome assembly GCA_963776805.1 of Bryobacterales bacterium. Taxonomy (GTDB): domain Bacteria; phylum Acidobacteriota; class Terriglobia; order Bryobacterales; family Bryobacteraceae; genus Palsa-89. The sequence goes on along the minus strand of CAVZOD010000020.1, from coordinate 106,761 downwards.
AAGTGGGCGTGGTGGTGGGCAACTGCCGGGGATTCGTCGGCAATCGCATGATGCTGCCCTATATGCGCGAGGCTCAATTCCTGGTGGAAGAAGGCGCGACGCCGGAGCAGGTGGATCGCGCGCTTACCAGCTTTCGGAATGGCGATGGGCATTTTCGCGGTGGACGATATGGGCGGGATCGATCTGGCGTACCGGGTCCGTCAGGAGTACAAGCATCTGGAAAAGCCGGGCATGCGCATGCCCATCGTGCTCGAAAAGCTGTTTCATCTGGGCCGCTACGGCCAAAAGACCGGCGCGGGCTGGTATCGCTACGACGAAAATCGCAAGCCGATCGCGGATCCCGAAGTGCACGCGCTCATCGAGAAGACCGCGCAGGAAGGCGGCATCGAACGCCGTCACATTTCCGACGATGAAATTATCGAGCGGTGCATCTACATCATGATCAACGAAGGCGCCAAGATCCTGGAAGAAGGCTACGCCTTGCGCGCCGCCGATATCGATGTGATTTACCTCACCGGCTACGGTTTCCCGGCCTATCGCGGCGGTCCCATGTGGTACGCTGACACGGTCGGCTTGAAGAAGGTTCGCGACCGCATTGCAGAATTCCACAGAAAGCATGGCGAATTTTGGGAGCCTGCGCCGCTGCTCAACAAACTTGCCGACGCAGGCGAGACGTTCGCGGCTTGGGACTCAGTTCGCGACCATTCTCTCGCCGTCGCATAAATGACTTCGGCAACCACGATTAAACGATATCTTTCGGCGCCGGTGCGCCAAGTGAAATTCCCGCCCGCGGACGTGGAAAGTTTCGCGCGGCCGGACGGATCGCTGGTGGTGCGTCCGAAATATCCGTTGGGTCCCTATCCCGATAAATTAACCGAACGCCTGGATTATTGGGCCGCGCACGTTCCGGCGCGCGTTTTCTTGGGCGAGCGGGACCGCAACGGCGAATGGCGCACGGCGACTTATGCTCAGATGCGGGCATCGGCTCGCAACGTGGCGCAAGCGCTGCTCGGGCGGCCGCTCTCCGCAGAACGCCCAATAGCGATTCTCTCCGGCAACGATATCGAGCACGCGGCGCTCGCGCTCGGCGCCATGTACGCGGGCATTCCCTTTGCGCCGATCTCACCGGCCTACTCGCTGGTTTCGTCGGATTTTGGGAAACTGCGGCTGATTTTCGACATTCTGACGCCGGGCCTGGTTTTTGTTTCGTCGGGTTTGCCGTTCCGCAAGGCGCTGGAAGCGGTGTTGCCGCGCGACGCCGAGCTTGTGATCAGCGGCGATCCGGCAGGCCTGCACGCCACGCCCTTTTCCGTTCTTGAAACTACCGGCGAGACCTCGGCCGTGGATCGGGCGCACGCAGCCGTCGGTCCGGATACGATCGCGAAGTTTCTTTTCACCTCGGGATCGACGGGCACGCCCAAGGGCGTCATCAACACGCAGCGCATGCTGTGCAGCAATCAGGAAATCGTCCGGGCCATGCTGCCGTTCGTCGCCGACGATCCGCCCGTGTTGTGCGATTGGCTGCCCTGGAATCACACGTTCGCTGGGAATCATGACTTCGGGCTGGTGCTGTACAACGGAGGGTCGTATTATATCGATGACGGCCGGCCGGTGGCTGGCGCTATCGACGCCACCATCCGCAATCTGGATGACGTCCAGCCGACTATTTACTTAAATGTCCCGCGCGGATTCGAAATGGTGCTGCCATTTCTGCGGGATCGGCGAGAATTTCGCGATCGTTTCTTCCAGCGGCTTCGGTTGATGTATTACGCGGGCGCCGGGCTTTCGCAGCCGGTGTGGGATGAATTGCAGGAGCTGGCCGTGGAATCCTGCGGCGAACGCATCTTGATGTTCACTGGTCTTGGCTCTACGGAAACGGGCCCCTCGGCCATGTTCCCGTATTGGGAAGAAGATCGCGCCGGACATGTCGGTTTGCCCGCGCCCGGCGTCGAGCTGAAATTGGTGAAGGCCGGCGAAAAGACCGAAGCGCGCCTGCGCAGTCCCAGCATCACCCCGGGTTATTGGCGCCAGCCCGAATTAACGCGCGCTGTATTCGATGAGGAAGGCTTCTATTGCCTGGGCGACGCGCTGCTCTTTGTCGATCCCAGCGATCCCGGCAAAGGATTCATCTTCGATGGGCGCATTGCGGAGGACTTCAAGCTGGCTACCGGCACCTGGGTGAGCGTGGGGCCGATGCGCGCCAAGTTCCTTTCGCATTGCGCCCCTTACCTGCGCGATATCGTGTTCGCCGGTCACGACGGCGATTATGTCGCCGCGCTGATTTTTCCGAACGTGGAAGCGTGCCGGGTTTTGGTGGTTGGCGGGTCGGACGCGGAAGTGGTGCGCAGCGAGCGGGTCCGCGCCAAATTTCACAAGTTGCTTCAGGAGCTGGCGCAAACGGGCACCGGCAGCTCGAATCGCGTGGTGCGGGCGCTGCTGATGGAGGAGCCGCCATCCATCGACAAGCATGAGGTCACCGACAAGGGTTCGTTCAATCAGCGTGCGGTGCTTACCAATCGCGCGGCGCTGGTGGAAGAATTGTACGCGCCCGAACCCTCCGCCCGAGTGATCGTAATCTGAAAACAGAAATGAAACTAGATAATCTCATCGCCATCGACACGCACGTGCACATTGAGCCGGAACCGACCGGCAACGCCGCCGAAGAGGCAGCCCGCAAATATTTCGGGAACAGCGGTGTCAGCTACGGCCGCAGGGAGCTGGCTGAATATTATCGTTCGCGGAAGATTGGTTGCGTGGTTTTCTCGGTGGATGAGCGGCTTACTGGACGGCCGCAGGTTCCCAACGACGAAGTGGCGGCATTCGCGGCCGAGAACAGCGACATTGTGATGGCATTCGCGAGCGTGGATCCCATGCGCGGCGCCGATGCTGTGAAGGAAGCTCGCCGGCTGATCGCTACCGGCGGAATCCGCGGATTCAAGCTGCATCCTCCGCTGCAGCAGTTTCATGCCAATGACAAAGCCGCGTATCCGTTCTATGAAGTGGTAGCCGAAGCGAAGCTGCCCGTGATTTTCCACACCGGCCACAGCGGCATCGGCACCGGCATGCCGGGCGGCGGCGGAGTGCGGCTGAAGTACGGTAATCCCATGGATATCGACGACGTGGCGGTGGACTTTCCCGATATGCCGATCATCATGGCGCACCCGTCCTTCCCCTGGCAGGACGAGGCGATTTCGGTTTGTCTGCATAAGCGGCAGGTTTACATTGATTTGTCGGGTTGGTCGCCCAAGTATTTTTCGCCCATCTTGATTCAATACGCAAATACGCTGTTGAAAAAGAAGATGCTTTTCGGCTCCGATTATCCGCTCATCACTCCGGACCGCTGGATGACAGATTTCGCAGCCATCGCTATCCGCGATGAAGTGCGGCCGCTTATTTTGAAAGAAAACGCCGCGAAGCTATTTTCGCTGAGCTGAGCCACAGGAGTTCATATGGCAATGGCCAAGCTCGGTTGTGGCGTTCCGCCCAGGTCTGAATCCTCCGCGCGCGGGAAGCAAACTTCGTAGCGCCGGTAAACATTTTCCCAAACGGCATCCCAGGAGAATCGATCGGCCGATTCGCGCCCTCTTAGCCGCATTTCGGCCAGCCGCTCGGGAGCCTGCGACCATTGCAAAATCCAGCGCGCGAATTCGGCGGCGCTGCCGGCAAGCTGGCCATTCTCGCCGGGACTCACCAGGTACTTCGGTCCACCGTCGTGAGTGACGATCGCCGGCACGCCCGAAGCCATCGCTTCCAGCACTACGTTGCCAAATGTGTCGGTGGAGGAGGGGAATACAAATGCATCCATGGACGCATACGCGCGCGCCAAATCGATTCCGCGCAGGACGCCTGGCAGTGAAGCGCGTTGCATGACGCCGCTCAGCCAGGCGTGCTCCGATCCGTGGCCGACGATCAGAAATCGATAGTTCGTCATGCCCGCTTGGATCAGCGACTGTTCGATCTCGGCCAACAGGCGCACGTTCTTCTCGGGGCTGAGCCTGCCGACGTATCCGATGACGAAGTCCCGATCCAAGCGGGAGCGATGCGTGGGAGAAAACAACTCTGTGTCGATGCCCCGCGACATCAGGAAGGCCGGACGACCCGTGTGCTGCGCCAGCATCTCCACCAACTCGGCATTCGGCGCGAAGACCAGCTTCGCGAAACGATAGAAGCGGACGCAGACGTCCAGAGCCTTGGTCTCGAACCAGCTTGCGGCGGACCAGCGGGTTTGTTCTGGCAGAAATTTCAGCATTTTGGCCAGACGCCGCGCGCCAAACTCATGCAGATTGGTGTGCCAGGATGCCACCAGAGGCACGCCCAAGTCATAAGCGAGAATCGCGCCCAGGAATCCCGCGTCACTGGGCCCGGTGATGTGAACCAGATCCGGTTTGAAGTCGGCCAGCGCGGCCCGCAGCTTCGATCGATAGCGCAGGGCCAGAAAATCAATCGCGAGATCGTGCTCCAAATGCCATTTGACGAAGCCGCGATGAAATTCGAACGTTGTCACTGAGCCGTTTTGAAGCAGCCTGGTGTGCGGCCCGGCGTGAACGGCGAACATGGGCAGCGAACGCCGTTCGGCGAAACGCACAAACTCGCGGCTGGTGAGTGCAACTCCGTTGACTTCGTGAAAACTGTCAGTGAAAAACGCGACGCGGCGCGCGGTCACAAGGTCACCTCTTCGGGGGCCGCGAAAGCTCCCCGCAAAAACCGGCGCACGCGCGGCAGGGAAGCGAATTGCATGGCGCCTACGAACAACGCCACGGCCGCGGGCGGGCGCTCGCCGAAGAGCTGGGTGAGCGAGCGCGTCTGCCCGTCGTGGCAAAGATAAAATACGCGATCGCTCCATCGCAGCCAGCCGTTGGCGTGCTGCTCATACGTCCGCAGCACGTCCATCATGTTGTGCAGGATGCGCAGCGAATATTGTTCCCGATAATGGCGCAGCACCAATACGCTGCTCCACCCAGCGCGCACCTCCTCGGCGAACTCGTCGAACGTCTCCGCATTGGTGAGATTGAGCAGCGCGTTGGGTTCCAGGGCATGCCGGTCGCCGCCCGAGATGGCAGGTTTTTTTTCGGCCTTGGCGAGCGCGACTACATCGTGATTTTCTTTCCAAGGGCGCAGCCCATTGAGTTCCAGCGCATGCAGGCTTGCTCCGAATCGCCGCAAGAACTCCAGAGCAACCCGGCGGTGCGCGGGCTGAGAGATGCCGCGTTCGTCCCACAACGGGTGATTGAAAACGATGAGCACTTGATTGAGCGACGCGAGCGCCGTCAGCAGCTCGCCCAGCCGGGCTTCGTCCGGGTTTTGCCGGTAACCGTTCATCTCCGCCCAGAGCGTGCGTGCCCGGCCGGCGGGCAGGTTGTGTACTCCCAGGTGGAAGAACGTCGGTCCGAATGGAACCGTCCATTCCACCGATATGGGCGTGCCGCGGCATTCGTCCAGCACTTGCAGCGAGACCGGCGCATCGATGTTGTCGTGATCGGTGATGGAAACCAGCGCGTCTTGATCGAGTGCCTCAATTTGCGATTTCTCCAGCAGCCAGGCGTCGTGGGCGCCCAGCGGAGGAGTCCACCAGCCCCTTGCCAGGTCGAGCCGCGCGCCATGGATCTTTTGATAGATTCGTTCGCCGTGGCGAATGGCGGCTGCGAGAATGGGAGCGCGCGTGGCCGCGTGGTAGATGAAATCCAGACTCTCGCGCGAGTGCAGGGTGTGGCTGTGTAAAGACACGCCCGTGCGGAATCGGCCGGCGGCCGCCGCATCTTTCCATTGCAGGTGAATCGTGGAAGACATCAAGCGCTCTCCTCCTGGCCGGCTCCCTCGTGGAACAAGGCCTCGTGGAACAAGGAATGAATGGCGGGTTGCGTAGCCTCCAGCTCGGCTTCGAACGTGAGGCGGAGAAACGATCGCGGCCGGTATTCGATGCGCATCGGGATGCCGCTCTCGTCACCAGCCGTATAAGCAGTGCGAAATTCGGCGCGGCGCGCGCCATTCAGATCGTGGATTGTGCCTATGAGCTCCAGGGGATGCTCCGGTTGGCGCCGCGTTTCCAGCCAGTAAAACTTTCCAGCGTGTGTGAACTTGCGGTGTTGCACAGCTTCGCCGCAGAGCGCCGCTTCGCGCATGGCGTGCAAAAACGTGGCGGCCGATTCCGAGGAAATTTCTCGAGGCGGCTCCGACGGCTGGCGTCGCAGAGCGTCGCCGAGCGTCTGGTTTACGTTGGACCAATCGCAATCCGGGGACAACGCAATGTTGTCGATCCAGGTTTGTATCGTTGATCCAGCGGTAGTCCCGCGTGCGACAACGCCTTCGGCCGCGCGCACTCGAGACAGAAGGGCCTTCCGGCCTTGCTCGAAGGTTTCTTCGCCGGAGCGCGTCATCAGGCCGGCGAACGACAGTTCCGTTCCATCAGTGCGTTCGACCACCGCCTCGCGAAGAATTCCGAAGCGGTTTAAGCCATGCGCCCGCGCCGGCGATGATCCGGCCGCGAATTGAAGTGCCGTGGCCGTGGAGCCTTGGTTCCCGCTGATTTCAACGGATGCGTATGCCCCGCCTGCCGCCCGGCGCGAGAACAGCGGCGCGCCCAGCAGCAGGATGGCCGCGTCCATGCGATAGCGCCGTTGAAAGGCAGTCGCCCGCGCAAACCCACGCAGGCTGAAACTGACCGGATCGATCCCGGCGGAGGTCGACGCCAAGGATCTCTTCCCGAGCAGGCAAACCAGCCAGGATCGGAAAAGTGCACGTCGATTAAGCCGCCAGCCACGTCCCATGCCTCAAATCTGAGGCACGGGTGTTTAAACCTTGGTGTAACTCGCGTGAATTGTATATAACAAAATTAGCCTCTAATGTTTTGGAGTCCGTTTGCCGATGCCCGGCGTTGGGCGCCGCCGGCTTCTGACTCCGAACCCTTTATGCCGGTACAGGCTGCAAATTCTGCTTTGTTCCCGCGAGCGGGGTCGCGCGCATCGCATTGCGTTTCAACGACATCGGTAAGTGGTAACGAAGCTGCACTACATTCAGCGAGACCGACGCGGCCGTCACTCGAAGCGGCCGGACTGAAAAGGAGAACAAAAATGCTTTATTATGCTTTGGTCTTTCTGCTGATCGCGATCTTGGCGGCGGTATTCGGATTCGGAGGAGTCGCAATTGTGTCGGCGGGGATCGCGAAGATTCTATTCTTCGTCTTTATCGTGCTCTTCCTCGTGTCGTTGATCACTCACATGTCGCGGCGAGTTTAACCTGCACGACGGATCGCGCCGCAGATGGAGCCCCGTACCGGTAAGTACAGGGCTCCGTCACTCCCCCTTCAAATCTCCTCAAAATCTATGCAAGTGCCGGGCGCTGCTGGTGGCTAATAATGGCGCTTCCGAAGGTGCGCGCATCAGTTTGCAAACATCGGTGAGCATCATTCCAAAAGCCAGGATCAGGAACCCGTAGGTGACTTTGGTCCGAATCGTCAGTTGCATAGTGCCCCTACGTTAAGCATTTCGATTGCCACAGGTCCAACGAAAGTCCAGCATGTACTTACGCGTTCCGCGCGCCAACACTGAGAAGCAAATGATTTCAACCGGAGCATCGAGTGATTACAAAAAAAAAGGAGGAGCACGATGCCGGCTCCTCCGTAGCGCGATTGAGGACCATTCTGTTATCGAAAATGGATGTAGCGAGTTTCCGGGCCGTTCGGGGATGGAGCGCTCTCTTTAGCGTGGCCTTCGGGAAGCACCAGGCCCCGGCCGTCGGCGTCGAACCAGATCTCCGACAAGACGTAATGTCCTTTGTGATTTTCGAACGCCAATCTCGCCTCTTGCGCCCCTCCGAACTTGCCTTTCACCGCCACGCATTCCAGAACCGGGCTGGCGGCCTTTTCGCGTTGAATCCGAACGCTCCGCCCTCGATCCGCCTGCTTCACCAAATAAAATCCGGGTGGAAGCGTCTGTTCTTCCACTTGGAACGCAAAGGGCACCTCAGCCACGCCGGTCTTGGGAAATTGTTCCATCACCAGTGCGCTGGCGATGGGAAGACCAATCCCGATCATCAGCCGGAGCATGGGTTTTTCTAGCATTTGGAAGCCGCGACAGTTGCACTTGGGTTGCCACGCTTGGGGCTCGTGTTCCGGGGGCGAGAAAATTGTACGATAGTCTATTGCTATAGCGCGCTTACCGGGACGTCCGGCAGCGGGGGGACGAATTGGGAGCCTGGCGTGGCAGAATCAATCGACTTCTGCCGTGAACCTTTTGGTTAGTGTCGGGATGGAAAATAGAACTTTGCTGAAAATGAAGACGGGGGTGGAGCCCAGACTGCTGGCGGTGAGGGGGCCTTTGAAAGGCCACGTGATCCTGCTGCCGCAGGGCGAATATTGGGTGGGGCGTCAGGCAACTAACGATTTGCAGCTGGAAGACAACGCAGTTTCCCGCCGTCATTGCCTCTTCGTCCGATCCGGCGAAGACTGCACGCTCAAGGATCTGGACAGCCGCAACGGCACTTTCATAACCGGGACTCCGGTCACCGAGCAGCATCTTGAGCCGGGCGACGAGATTCGGATCGGCGGTTCGGTGTTTTGCTTCCTGGTGGACGCCAACGCCAGCGTGCCTCTAGAAAAGCAGGAGTCCATATCGAGTACCCGCGAGCTTCGCCTGGATGAATCGCTTTATCTTTCCTCGGACGAATATACGATCCTGCCGCCTTCCGCCCGTGCGCTGCACGACCTGCGGACCCTGCTGCGCGTCAGCACGATGCTGCATTCCTTTCGTGGGCTGCACGACACTACGTCGGCGTCGGCTGCGGAAATTCTTCGCAGCCACCTGACTTCTTTGCTGCTGGATCTAATTCCCGCCTCCCACGCCGCCATCATCATTCCGGGAGCGAATGCCGGGCCGCTGGTGGAAGGCACCGCGCCCAATCCTAAGGTGCTGGAGCGCGCGTTGCAGGAGCGCGTCGTGGTTTGGCAAGACGGCGCTTGGCAAGATGGCGCGTGGCAGGACGGAACCTGGCAAGGCCGACCCGACAGCAATGCCCCCTCGTACCTGGCGGCTCCGCTCATTGTCCGCGATGAAGTGGCGGCCGTGGTGTATCTGGAATCGGTGGACGGCGAGCATCGTTTCGACGAAGGACATCTCCAGCTACTGACCGCCGTCGCCGGCATGGCGGCCGTGGCGTGGGAGAATGCCACCATCCTGGGCTGGCTGCAGGAAGAAAACGTGCGCCTGCAATCGGAACTCAGGATCGAGCACGGAATGGTAGGCGTGAGCGACAAGCTGCACGACTTGCAGCGCCAGATCGCCAAAGTGGCTCCCTCCAATTCCAATGTGCTGATCCTGGGCGAGAGCGGAACCGGCAAGGAGTTGATCGCCCGGGCGATGCATCGCAACAGCCTGCGCGCGGCCGGTCCCTTCGTGGCCATCAATTGCGCCGCCTTGACGGAAAACCTGCTCGAAAGCGAACTGTTCGGGCACGAACGCGGCGCATTTACGGGCGCGCTTACGCAAAAGAAGGGCAAACTGGAGGTGGCCGACGGCGGCACCGTTTTCCTGGACGAAGTGGGTGAACTTTCGCCCCTGCTGCAAGCCAAGCTCCTGCGCGTACTGCAAGAACGCGAGATGGAACGGGTGGGCGGAATCAAGACCATTCAATTGAATATTCGCCTGGTGGCCGCCACCAATCGCGATCTGGAACAGGCGGTGCAAAAGGGCGATTTCCGCCGCGATCTGTATTACCGCCTGAACGTGGTGTCGCTCAAAGCGCCGGCCTTGCGGGAACGTCCGGAGGACACGCTGCCGTTGGCCGAGCACTTCGCCAAAAAGTACGCCGCCGAGTGCGGCCGCAAGATCGTGGGCCTGGCTCCGCAAGCGCGCGCCTATCTGCAAAGCTACTCCTGGCCTGGCAATGTGCGCGAGCTGGAAAATGCCATCGAGCGCGCCGTGGTGCTGGGCTCGGCCGAAATGGTTCTGGCCGAAGACCTCCCCGAGCACATCCGCGAATCGCGGCCGCAGGCGGTGTCGGCCAGCATGTACGAAGAAGCCGTGGAAGCCGCCAAGCGCCAGGTGGTGCTGCAGGCCTTCGACCAGGTGGATCATGATCATGAAGCCGCCGCGAAGATTCTCGGTTTGCATCCCAACTACCTGCACAAGCTGATCCGGACCATGGATTTGAAGCCGGCGCTCAAGCGCGGACGCCGGTAGGGCGCACCTCGATTTACGCTAATCTGAAAGCGGAAGCGGTTCGATGGCGATCACGTTGAAACCCGAGCAAGAGCAGGTGCTCATCGAAGCCGTGGAATCCGGGCTGGCGGGGAACGCTAATGAAGCGCTCGACCAAGCGTTGGAAGCCCTGAAGAACCGACTGCCGCAAAAGGGGGTCACGGATGAATCCGTCGCCGCGGCTGCACGCCGGCTTGCGACATTCGGGGAGCGTAACGGGCTTTCACTGGGTGGGTTGACGATTAAAGAGCTACTCCGCGAAAGCAGGCCGTGAGCTTCGTCCTGGACGCTTCCATCGACGATGAACGGGATGAGTTCAGAAAATATCGAAAAGGCCGCGCGCTGATCCTGATACGCAGCCGCTGACGAAGACCGAGCTCAAGGGGATGAAGCGGACGCCGCGGGTGAAAATCATCCGAAGGGCGCTGGAACTGACGCAGGAAGAGTTTTCGAATCGCTACCACATCCCGCTGGGCACGTTGCGGGATTGGGAACAAGGCCGCGCTGAACCGGATCAACCGACGCGAGCGTATCTGACGCTCATTGCCCGCGATCCTGAGCACGTCAACCGCGTATTAAGTCGACGGTTCCTGTGAATACCTGAGCATCGATGGGCAGCAGGTCACGGCTAATCCGGCATTGACGTCCTGAGGCAAGGAATTCAGATCGTCGCCGAGGGTGTAGTCACACTTGTCTTCAGAAGCTCCGCGCCGCCGTGCGGCTACAATAAGAGTTTCCCCTCATCATGGCCGAATCTCCCATCACTCAACGCAGCCAAGACTTCGCTGCCTGGTACCAAGACGTCGTGCTTCATGGCGATATGGCCGAGCCGGCTGAAATCGTCAAAGGCTGCATGGTCATCAAACCCAATGGCTACGCCGTCTGGGAAGTGTTGCAGCGCGAGCTGGACGATCGCTTCAAGGCCACCGGCCATCAGAATGTTTATTTCCCGCTGCTGATCCCGCAGAGCTTTCTGCAGAAGGAAGCTGAGCATGTGGAAGGCTTTGCGCCCGAGCTGGCGGTGGTCACCATCGCCGGCGGCAAGGAACTGGAAGAGCCCTACGTCATTCGCCCGACGTCGGAAACCATCATCGGCCATTTCTTCGCGAAATGGATCCAAAGCTATCGCGACCTGCCGGTTCTGATCAACCAATGGGCCAACATCATCCGCTGGGAGCTGCGCACGCGCATGTTTCTGCGCACCACCGAGTTCCTCTGGCAGGAGGGCCACACCGCGCACTCGTCGCACGAAGAGGCCATCGAAGAAGTGCTGCGGATGCTGGATGTCTATGCCGACGTGGCCGAGAACGTGATGGCGATGCCGGTGATCAAAGGCCAGAAGACGCGCGCCGAAAAATTCGCAGGAGCGGTGCGCACCTACGCTATCGAAGCCATGATGCAGAACGGCCTGGCGCTGCAATCGGGCACCAGTCACGACCTGGGACAGAACTTCGGCCGCGCCTTCGATGTCAAATTCCAGACCAAGGAAGGCCAGCTCGATTATGTCTGGCAGACCAGTTGGGGCGCCAGCACGCGGCTCATTGGCGGCCTCATCATGAGCCACTCGGATGATAAAGGGCTGGTGCTGCCTCCCAAAGTGGCGCCGGTGAAGGCCGTGCTGGTGCCTATTTATCGCAAGGATGACGAGAAGGCGCGCGTGCTGGAAACGGCGCACCGCATCGCCAAGGAAATCGGCGCGAAGGTGGACGATCGCGACGGCCAATCGCCGGGCGCGAAGTTCTTCCATTGGGAGCGCCGCGGCGTGCCGCTGGTTCTGGAGCTTGGCCCGCGCGATGTTGCCGCCAACAACATCGTCCTCAAACGCCGCGATACCGGGGTGAAGGAAGTGCTGCCGCAGGCGGATGTCGCCGCTCGGATTCCTTCAACGCTCGCTCAGATGCAGACCGATCTCTACGCGGCCGCAAAACAGCGCCTGAAATCCAACACCGTGCTGGCAAATTCCATCGACGAAGTGGAAACCATTCTGGCCGGCGTGACTGCCGAAAAGGGCGGCGGCAAATTCGTGATGGCGCACTTGCAGGACGATCCCGCATGCGACGCCCGCCTGAAGGAATTCAAAGCCACCGTCCGCTGCATTCCGCTGGTGGACGAATACGATGGCCCGGGCAAGTGTATCGTGACCGGCCAGCCCGTGGACCGCCGCGTCGTAATCGCGAAATCGTATTAAGCGATTACTGGAATGAGCTTTGATTCGATGATCCGCTGATCCGACGTCACCAGGCTCAGACGGTGCACCCGTGCCGTCGCGACGATTGCGCGATCGGCTGGATCTCGCAAATTGCCAAGTAAAGCCGCTTCAGAAGCGATTTCGTACGTCATCGGAAGAACGTGGAAAATCGGATTGGCCTGGCGGCCTCCAGCAGGCTCATGGCACTGAAAGCCACTGGTTCCCTATGCCGCACAAGCGTCTTTAACACTCGAGACTGCTCTCGCGAAAGCTTTCGGTCGTCCACCAGCCACCGAATAACGACGTGAGTGTCGAGCAGAAACTTAGGATGCAATCGGGTGCGCCTATTCAGGGCGTGTCATGTCCCACAGGCTGGGATCGCCGTTTACGATGTCTCCAACGATCTCGACCCTGCCGGCGAATGAGTTGGCCGGCGACTTCCAGGCCTTCTTCTTTGCCGGACCAAGCACCGCTACGGGACGGCCTCGGCGTGTGATGGTGATCGGGGCGCCACGCTGCTCAATCTCGTCGAGGATGGCGAGACACTTTGCTTTGAACTCAGTTGCGCTGACCACTCGGCCATCATTTTACGATGATAGCAACATGGTCATCTGACCAGGTTGACGCTCGCCGAGGCCGCTATGCCGGCGTCCGCGATAATGCGCGATTCAGCGTCGCCATTACGGATTCGCCGCCGCCGCGCTTGAGAGGCGCTGGGGCGCTGGCGATGGCCGCGGACTTAATGAACGCCATCACATCGTCGGCCAGCGGCTTCTTGCTCTCGAGAAAATCCATGCCATCCACCGTGATCTGCAAACTGCTCTTGTCGTCGCTCGCCGCCAAGCCTCGTTGCTTCAGATACCACAGCGCGGAACTCAATTCCGCCGCCGTAGCTTCCACAATTAATTCGAGGTGCCGCATCGAGAGACTCGGCGTGGACGGTTTGATAAGCCGGCGATCGTACAGAACGCAGAGAATGGCTGTGCGGCGCAGCGCTTCACGCCCCAGTGCGTCGAAAAATTCAACGCCGCTGAACTTGGGATTGCTTTCTTCCTGGCCTACGCCTTTGAGCTTGTCGAAGATGCCGCGCAGTTGCGGATCCAGTAGCGTCTCATAGGCCATGTTGATGGCTTCGAACATCTCTTGACTGCCGGTGGACGTGTTGTTCGGATGGTATTTCTGGGCGAGCTTGGAGTACGCCTGCTGAATCGCTTCCGAGCCCGACTTCGGATCGATCCCGAGAACCGCATAGTGATCCTGAAATTTTCCGGCGGCCGATCCTGACATCGTTACTTAGATATCGGCCAAAAATGCGCAAAACTGCGCTCAGTGAAAACGCTGATCCCTTCCCTAAGGCCCCGTTCGACGCAATCGTGACTTCTCTAGCCGGTCTGCGATAATGGTCCTACCCGCGCCCATGCACCGCCCCGCCGATATTTTTGTCGAGCAGCACCAGGACCGCCTGCTCGAAGAACTCAAGGATTTCCTCCGCATTCCCAGCATCAGCACGCTTCCGGAACACCAGCCCGACATCGCGGCCGCCGCGGAGTTTGTGGCTCAAAGCCTCCGCCGCGCGGGTCTGGAAAATGTCGAAATCATTCCCACCGCGGGCAATCCTTTGATCTATGGCGATTGGCTCCACGCGCCCGGCAAGCCTACCGTTCTTTGCTACGGGCACTATGACGTTCAGCCGCCCGATCCGCTGGAGCTATGGCATTCGCCGCCGTTTGAGCCGGCTGTTCACGACGGCAACATCTACGCCCGCGGCTCGTCCGACGACAAAGGCCAGATGTACATGCACATCAAGGCCGCTGAAGCATTGCGCGCCGTGCACCAGGGCAAGCTGCCCGTCAATCTGAAGTTCCTGATTGAAGGCGAAGAAGAGATCGGCGGCGCATCCATCAGCAAGTTCGTGGCGGAAAATCCAGCCAAGCTCAAGGCCGATGTCGCGCTGGTCTCCGACACGCAACTCTACGCGGAGGGTCTTCCCACTTTGTGCATCGGGCTCCGCGGGCTGGTTTATATGGAACTGGAAGCCACCGGCCCGGCCCGCGATCTCCATTCCGGCCTGTTTGGCGGCGCCGCGCCGAATCCGATTCATGGCCTGATGGAGCTGTTCTCGAAGTGTAAAGACGCCACCGGATCCATCCGAATTCCAGGTATGTACGATGACGTGGTGCCTCCCGGCCCGGTGGAACGCGATAGCTGGCGGCATCTCCCGTTCGACGAAAAGGAATTTTTGCGCAAGGAAGTGGGCGCTACGGAGCTGACAGGCGAAGCGGGTTACTCTGTGCTGGAGCGTGTGTGGGCGCGGCCCACCATGGAAGTTCACGGCATCGCCGGCGGATTCACCGGCGTTGGATCGAAAACCGTGATCCCATCCAAGGCGGTCGCTAAACTGAGCTTTCGCCTGGTGCCCAATCAGGACCCCGAGAAAATCCTGAAGTCGTTCCGCGGCTTCCTGCAATTCAACGCGCCTCCGGGGATCCAATTGGAGCTGCGTGTTTTGAGCGCGGCTCCGGCAGTGATGGTCGATCCCGACCATCCGGCGCTGCGCATCGCGGCCCAGGCATTTAGCGACATGCTGGGCAAGCCCACCGTGCTGACGCGCAATGGCGGCTCCATTCCCGTGGTGGGCGACTTCGCTACCCATTTAGGTGTCCCAACCATTCTGATGGGGTTTGGGCTCCCTGACGACGGGCTGCATTCGCCGAACGAGAAATACCGGCTCGGCAATTACTACACCGGCATTATGACGATCGCCCACTTTTTCGAAAAATTAGGCGAGACGTCCGGTTAGGTTAGGCGGCATTTGGCGACCAAGATTGACAATCCGGCGCCGTCGGAGAGCGTGGTCCGGTCGGCCGGGATGGTCTCGGTGGCGATGGCGATGTCCCGAGTCACCGGGCTGCTGCGCGAAATCATCATGGCGCGCCTGTTCGGCGCCGGCTTCGTCTACGATGCGTTTCTGCTGGGCTTCCGCATCCCCAACCTCACGCGGGACCTGTTCGCCGAAGGCGCGCTCTCCTCCGCGTTCGTCCCCATCTTCACTCAGACACTGGAGCACAAAGGCCGCAAGGAGGCGGCGCTGCTCTCGAATCTGGTGGCGACCGCGCTCGTCATCGTCGTCGGCTTGTTCTGCCTGCTAGGAATCGTCTTCGCGCCTGTCTGGGTGAATCTGCTGGCTTCCGGTTTCCACCAGGTGCCAGGCAAGTTCGAGCTGGCGGTGAAGCTGACGCGTATCATGTTCGCCTTCCTGCTACTGGTGGCATTGGCCGCGCAGGCCATGGGCGTGCTGAATGCCTGCAACCGTTTCGCGGTGCCCGCTCTTGCCTCAACATTCTTCAACATCGGGTCGGTCGCTTTCGGTTTGATCCTCGGCTACGTCCTGGCGCCACACCTCGGCATCGAGCCCATCACGGGCATGGCCATCGGCGTGGTGCTGGGCGGCGCTCTGCAGCTTGTCTGGCAATTGCCGGCGCTGCGCGCCGAAGGATTCCGTTTCCGTCCAGCCATCGATTGGCACCATCCCCTGCTGCGCAAGATCTTCCGCCTGATGGGGCCGGCCATCCTCGGCAACGCCGCGGTTCAAATCAACGTGCTGGTCATCACGAATTTTGCTTCGCGCCTTCCCGGCAACGGACCGGTAAGCTGGCTGGGCTATTCGTTCCGGTTCATGCAACTCCCGCTGGGGCTGTTTGGCGTCGCCATCGCGTCCGCCACGCTTCCGTCCATCTCGCGCAGCGCGGGCATTGGCGATTTCGACGAGTTCCGCCGGACGCTTTCCAAATCCCTGGGCATGGTGTTTTTGCTGACGGTGCCGTCGTCGGTGGGGCTGATCGTGTTGGGCCGCACCATGATCGGCGCCATCTATCAGGGCGGCAAGTTCAGCGCTTACGATACCCAGCAGACCGCGCTCGCGCTGTCCTGTTACGCGCTTGGACTCGCCGGATACTCCGCGCTCAAAGTGCTCAATCCCGCCTTTTACGCGCTGCATGATGCGCGTACGCCCATGATCGTCAGCCTGCTTTCCATCGCCGTGAATTATTTCACCGCCAGCCTGCTCTTTCGCCACAGCGGCTTGGGACACGCGGGCCTGGCGCTTTCTACCGCCGCGGTTGCTACTTTCGGCGGCGTGGCGCTGTTCGTGATTCTTCGCAAGCGGGTGGGCGGCATTTATGGCCGCAATCTGATGGATAGTGTTTGGAAAATCGTGATTGCTTCCGCCGTGATGGGCGGCGCTGTTTTACTTTCCAGCCACTGGATCGAAGGCTGGCTCAGTGCCGACCGCCTGGGCCGTTTAGTGGATCTCGCCGTATCTATTCCACTCGGGATGCTGGTCTTCTATGCCGCCTGCCGCGCTCTTCGCGTCAGCGAACTGAAGCTGGCCACGCGGGCTTTGGCCAATCCGCTGGCGCGCCGCCTTCGGGCATGACTGCCTGCGTCGGCACTGCGTGATCGGCCGGTTGCGTGAAATGCCGCCCAGGATGTTACCATGGACGGCAGAGATGACCGTTGAGATTGAGCAGGTCACCCGCTTGCAGTCCCTGGATCTGAGGATTGCCGAGTTGGAGCGGGAGGTCGCTACCTTACCAAAACACATCGCCCAAATTGAAAAGGCTCTGGATACACACCTCCGCCGGCTGGAGGCAGACCGAGCCGCCCTGGCCGCCAACCAGAAGGAACGCAAACAGCTGGAAGACGACGTGAAGGTGGAGAATCAGAAAATCTCCAAGCTTCGCGACCAGATGCTGGGCGCCAAGACCAACGAACAATATCGCGCCTTTCAGCACGAGATCAGCTTCTGCGAGACCGCCATTCGCAAGGCCGAGGATCGCAATCTCGACCTGATGGCGGAATCCGAACCCTTGGACGCCAACCTCAAGAAGGCCGAAGCCGCCCTGAAGGACGAGAAGCAACAGGTGGAGGCCGAAAAGGCGCAGGCGCGCGAACGCACCGCTGTCGATCAAAAGGCGCTGGACGAGATCAAAGGCGAGCGCCAGCAACTGGTGGCTTCTCTGCGCAAGCCCGCCTATTCCGCCTACGAGCGCATTCGTAAAAAGTGGCGCGGCGGCTCGGCCGTCGCCGAGGTGACCGAAGGCCGCTGCTCCGCGTGTCAGATCCTGCTTCGCCCGCAGTTTTTCCAGGATCTGCGCAACAGCGGAGAGATGATGTTCTGCGAAAGCTGCGGACGCATCCTGTACTACAATCCTCCGGTCAGCTTCGAAATGCACGTCGCTACGCACCCCACTCGCTAGTGGCTGTGGCGCACGCACTCCTCGGGTGCAGCGTCGGCACTCGTGCCGGCGTCCAGCTTCAATACTTGTAAACCGGAGCTGCCACACGCTCCTCTTGCGGTTAAACATAGGTCCTTTGAAATGTTTTGTCGCCGCAAAACCAAGTGGCATTGCGCACCTGAGCGTGCCGCGTTCACACTCGTGCGAACGCCCTGGGTTACCATTCTGTAGATGGTCCGCGCCGTTCTCTTCTGCCTTCTTCTGCCGCTCTCCCTCTCCGCGCAAACCACCATCATTCGCCTCGGCACGCTGGTCCCGAAAGGCTCGCGCTGGGATCAAATCCTCCAGAACATGGGCGAAGAGTGGAAGAAAGCTTCTGGTGGAAAAATCGCGCTCAAGATTTATCCCGGCGGCGAGCAGGGCGACGAGCCCGAAATGGTCCAGAAGCTGCGCATCAAAGAGCTGCAGGCCGTCGCGCTCTCGGGCGCGGGATTAAGCGGTATCGACCCCGATGTCGCCGCCTTACAAATCCCCATGATGCTCTCCTCCTATCCAGAGCTCGATTATGTTCGCGATCACATCTCCGATCGGCTGGAAAAAGGCCTCGCACAGCGCGGCTTCATTGTCCTGAATTGGGGCGACGCCGGCTGGATTCATTTCTTCACCAAACAGCCCGCCTCGAGTCCCAACGATATTCGCCGCATGAAGCTTTGCGTCCTGCAAGGCGACACCGCCACGTTCCAGCTTTATAAAATCAACGGCTTTCTTCCCGTTTCGCTCGCAGCCACCGACATTCTCACGGGCCTGCAAACCGGGCTCATCGACGCTTTTCAAGCGCCTCCCTTGGTCGCTCTCAGCAATCAATGGTTCGGCGGCGCCAGGAACATGCTCGATATTCCGTTCGCTCAACTGGTCGGCGCAACCGTGATCTCCAAAGACGTCTGGGACAAAATCCCCGCGCCCGTGCAGAAACAAATGATGCAATCCGCGCGCACCGCCGGAGTCGCACTGCGCGATGAAATCCGCAAATCCGAAGCCGGCTCCATTCCTCTGATGCAGCAATTCGGGCTCAACGTCGTGCATGCTGACCCAAAAGCCGTCGCCGAATGGCGGCAGCTCGCCGAAAGTATCTGGCCCAAGCTGCGCGGTGGCGCGGTCCCGCCCGACCTGTTTGATGAAGTGAAGCGCCTGCGCGACGAATACAGAAAAACCCATCACGATACCAAGTGAGCGCGAACCTCCCTCTCGAAACTTCCGCGCCTCCCGCACCGCTTCAAATTTTCGAGAATTCGTTCTCCATCCTCGCGCTCTCGTTGATGACCGTGCTCCCGGTGATCGAAATGATCGCGCGATTGTTCCGCTGGTCCGGCATTCCCGGCTCGGCCGTCATCGTGCAGCAGCTCACGCTGTGGATCGGGATGCTCGGCGGCATGCTGGCCTCCCGATCCGGCCGCCTCCTTGGCCTCTCCTCCTCCAGCTTCCTCCCCGAATCCTGGGTCGCACCCGCGAAAATCTTCTGGAGCGGTGCGCTCGCTGCCGTCTCCACCTGCCTCGCCTATGCGAGCTGGGTCTTCGTTCAAAGCGAACGCGCAGCCGGCAGCTATCTCCTCCCCGGCCTTCCCAAGTGGACCGCGCTTGCAATTATGCTGGCCGGCTTTGCCGTCATCGCTCTGCGCGCCGTTTGGAACGCCGGCGCCGGTTGGATCGGCCGCGCTATCGCCGCCATCGGCCTGTTCATCCCCGCACTCTTCGGCTACGCGATCCCCACCACTGCACCCGGTGTGCTTCCGCTTTCCTTGGCTCTTCTCGCGCTCGCCACCATCCTCGGCCTCCCGATCTTCGCCGTCTTCGGCGGCCTGGCGCTGCTGCTCTTCTGGTCGAGCGGCACCCCGGTTGCGTCGGTGCCAGTGGAAATGTATCGCCTGGTTGCTTCTCCGTTGCTCCCCTCCATCCCGCTCTTTACGCTGGCCGGATATTTCATGGTGCAAGGCGGCGCGACCAAGCGACTCCTGCGCGTTTTCACCGCGTTGTTTAGCTGGATCCCCGGCGGCCTCGCCATCGCCACCGTCGCCATCTGCACCGTCTTTACCTTCGCCGGCTCCGGCCTCACCATCCTTTCGCTCGGCGGCCTGCTGGTTCCGATGCTCATCAAAACCCGTTATCCCGAAAACTTTTCCATCGGACTGCTCACATCTTCCGGCTCCCTCGGCCTGCTGTTTCCCACCAGCATCCCGGCCATCCTTTATTGCGTCTATTCCCAGACGCCGCTGGACCGGCTCTTCACCGGTGCAATTCTCCCGGAATTAGTGATGATCTCGGCCATCGCGTTCGTAGGCGTCCGCATGGGAATCAAAAGCGGCGCCGTTTGCGAGCCGTTCTCGTTGCGCGAGGCCTCCGCCGCCATCTGGAGCGCCAAGTGGGAGCTGGCCCTGCCCGCCATCATGATCGTCGGCCTGTTCGGTGGATTCGGCACGCTCACCGAAGCCGCGGCCCTCACCGCCTTCTGCGCCTTCTTCGTCGAAGTCTTCATCTATCGCGACCTCAAACTCTCGCGCGATTATCGCGAAGTCTTCGTCGAATGCGCCACCATCGTCGGCGGCATTTTGCTGATCCTGGGCGTAGCGCTCGGATTCACTAACTACTTAGTCGACGCCGAAGTGCCGTCCCGCCTGATCGATTGGGTGCAGATGCATGTGCAGTCGAAATACGTGTTCCTGCTGCTGCTCAACATCGCACTGCTGGTGGTTGGCGCATTGATGGACATCTTCGCCGCGATCCTGGTGGTGGTGCCGCTGCTCAAGCCGCTCGCCGCCGCCTATGCGATCGATCCGGTGCAGATGGGCATCATCTTCATCGCAAATCTCGAGCTCGGCTATCTGCATCCGCCGGTGGGCATCAACCTGTTTCTATCCGCCTACCGCTTCAAGAAACCGATGGGCACCATTATCTGGGCCACGCTGCCGTTCCTTGCGATCCTCGCCGCTAGCGTTCTGCTGATCACCTACGTGCCGTGGCTCACCACCGCGCCCCTGCACTGGTTTGGAAAATGATTGGTTCTGCGGCCAGGCGCGCGTGCTCAGCTCAATTGGGCACGCGCCGAATTCCCCGCATTTGCGAAAAGTGCCGGTCAAACGCAAACGCGCTAGAGATTTCGAGCCTTTGCATCAACGCGAGGCTCGTGCAATCGGTGAAGAAATCCCCACGCCCGCGCGATATCGTCTTCCGTGAGATAGATCAGCGCCGAGAGCCGTTCGCTAAAGAGTACCGTGCCGCCTGAAGCGAATGTGCCATCGCCGAACTTGCGCTTGACGAACCGGTCACGAGGGGAATCCATCCAGCTGCTTCAACAAGGCAACTGCGCGCCGGTGTCAACAAACGTCACCCCGGCATCTCGCCGTAAAGCACGAGATCGTGATCTTCTTGCGCGAATCCACTTTTTGCCTTCATCCGGCTTGGCTCCCCGGAACTTAGCCAGCGTTCTAAGCGCCTCTTTCCGATACTGCTCATCGGCATAGTTCCCGCTTCGCGCCCGCGGCCGAACGTTGATGTCGCCCGGGATTGATACCGTAGCTTTCTTTACCGCTCGGACGTGGGCAGTCTTCATATTGGTAGCTACATCCCGCTCCAACCCCTAGGATATCGTCAGCGCGCCTGGGGCTGATAAGCCCAGCGTCAAAGTTTGAATCGTGTAAGGCGATGTTCCCGCGGTTTCCAGGTCCAATGCGATCTCCTGGGACTGGCTGTTGGTTTGGGCTGGCCATCCGGCTGGCGGGTTCGAGAAGGTCAGGCTGAATTCATCCAAGGCTTGGCCGGCCCACTCCCACGTAACAATTCCCTCGGTGAATGACGCTGGCGTGGGATTGACCACCAGGTTGCCTGTATTATTGATACTCAGCGAAATCACCTGAGTTCCGAATGTATTGATCAGTCCGTCGGACGGCACGGGGACGACAACGGGATCGTCAGACCATCCGTTGCCGGCGGTAACGGTGTATTTAAAAATGAGATTTCCGCGATAGAAACTGGGCAGAGCCACCGTCAGCGGGGTGGTGGGCCCAAACGGGGACCTCACTACCTGGCCCACCGCGCCAAATGGATTGAAGCCGGAAAATTCCACCTGAAACGGCACTGGGATTCCCATCATTTTCGCCAACCAGGAGATCGTATCTCCGTTAATCAGCCTGATGGTGGAAGCATCCGGAATGCCCTGGGCCGAATAACTGAAGGACCCATCCAGCCCTACGGTAACTTCAACGAGAAATGCTTTGGGAGCCCGCTTCGTTTTCCCTGATTTTGCTTTTGGTTGTTTCGCCGCCATATTCCCTCGTGTAATGGTCTAAATTGGTGGGACTGCACACGCGAACGGCGCCGTTCGCAAGCGAACTAAGTCGGGGTCCCGCCGTGCTTCCTGGAGGGGATAACCCTTCTGAAATGCCTGCTTCAATAAGTCAACCGCCCGGGGACACTGGCCTGCCAGGCCGTATGCCTTCCCCGCATTATACAGTGTGAGCACATCGGAGCCCTGTTGGAGCGCTTTCGCCGCCAACGCGCTGGCCAGCTCTTTTTGTCCAGTCTTGGCGGCAAAGTTGGCCATGTACGCGAGTAAGTCCGGACTGGCGGGATTAATTGCCAGAAGCTTGTTGCCTGCTTCGATTGCCTTACGATAGGTGTCCCTGGCTTCCACGCCTTTCCCGCTCTCGGCCAGCGCGTCCCCCAGATTTCCCAACGCCAGCGCGCTCGTCGGCTGCAATTCCACGGCTTTGCGGCAGTCGGCCACAGCCGCGTCCATGGATCGCTTGTCAAACTCCACGGCGCACCGGTTCGAAAACGCGGTGGAAGTGGGTTTCAATTGAATGGAGCGGCTAAACAACCGCTGCGCTTCATCCAGGCGGTCCAAATAGTATACGACCGAGCCGAGGTTCGTATACCCATCTGCATACTCAGGAGCCAACTGAGTCGCTATTGTAAGTGGTTCCTCCGCTTCCTTCCACTTACCTTCTGACATGTAGAGAATTCCCAGGTTAGTATATGCCGGGAAGTAACTCGGTCTCAGACGGATGCCCTCTTGATAAGTGGCTTCGGCTTTAGAGAATTCTTTAGCGCTCTGGTACGCGCCCGCCAGTTGCAATAGAAGTTCTTCATTGCCGGGAGCACGCGCCAAGCCCTTTTGTAACTCGCGAATCGCCGCATCGGTCTGCCCGGTGGCCCGCAGTATGCGCCCGCGCATTACCGCAATCTCAGGATCGTTTTCGTCAATGTCGGCGGCCCGGCGGACCGCCTGGTCCGACTTAGCCAGCCATTCCGCCTGCTTGGTTGCGGAATACGTCCGGAAATACGCTTCGCTGAGCGCAACTTGAGCCGGCGCATAGTCTGGCGTGGCCGCGGCAATGCTCTCCAGCTCGGAAGCCGCCAGTCTTGAGTTATCGTTCTGGTCATACTGCCGCAGATACCCGCGCGCCACCACGAAGCGCGCATAGTTGGCGGGCGTGGCTTTTCCAGTCTCTGTGTTTCCGTTCCCGCGCAAATCGAGTAAGTTCGCCAGAGCGGATATCAGCTTGGGTTCCATGTTACCCATCTCGGGGTCCTTCAGCCGAATCTCGCGCGACTTACGCGCACGCCGTTGCGAAGTGTCCGACGCAGCCAGTGTGATCACCCAGCCGGCGCCATCCGGCGTACGCTGCACGGTTCCGCTGATCGCGGTACTGGCCTGGAACATATGGCTTGCGTCCGCCACGGTCTTGACGCCGAACCGGCGAACGTCGTTGGACGGCACCACCCAGATTCTCTCGGGAAACACGTCGCGTCTCGCGAGCAGGCCCGCGATCACTTCTGATAGCCCTTCGCCGAAAGCCCCGCCTTCCGCCTGATCGCTGAGATTCTCGAAAGGCAGCACCACCACCTGGCGCGTCTTCAGCTTCTCCGCGCCGCGTGACCGCGCGGTCCACCAGGCTGCCGCTCCTGCCAGCAACGCCAGCAGCACAGCCGCGCAAACGGCAACGCTTCGCCGCGAGATCGCCGGCTTGGCCGCGGCCGTTCGGCTATCCCGCAAGTCCGCGATTAACTCATCCACCGAAGCATAGCGCGCTTCGCGATCTTTCGCGAGCAATTTACTAACAATCGTGTCCAGCCGCTCTGGAATGCCAGGCGTGATGCTGGAAGGAGCCGGCGGGTCCGATGAAACCACCTCCAGCAGCGTCCCCAGCGACGAATTGCTTGGGAAAGCGCGCCTTCCGGTGAGACATTCATAGAACACGGCACCCAGCGAGAACAGGTCCGAACGGGCATCCAGGGACTCCCCGCGGACCTGCTCCGGCGACATATACGGCGGCGTCCCTATCAACGGCCCATCCATGGTGCGCGTCACATCGGGATCTTGCGCCATCAACTTCGCGACTCCGAAGTCGAGCAGTTTGGCCTCGCCCCTGCTTGTCAGGACGATGTTATTCGGCTTGATATCGCGATGCAGAATGCCGTGGCTGTGGGCTTCGGCGAGAGCACCCGCAACCTCCGTTACCAGACGAACGGATTCTTCCACCCCGAGCCGGCCTTGCAGCGGCTTGCCATCGATGTACTCCATCACCAGGTAATCCGGCCCGATGTCGTAGAGCCGGCAGATATGCGGGTGATTCAGCGCCGCGATGGCGCGGGCCTCTTGTTCAAAGTGGTCGGCCCGGTTGCCTTTTAATTGCTTGATCGCAACGATGCGGTCCAGGCGGGAGTCGCGCGCCTTCCACACTTCTCCCATGCCGCCCCCGCCAATCGGCCACAGGATTTCGTAAGGTCCGAGCCGGTCCCCTACGTTCAGCGGCATATGGTTGAACAATACATTCTAGCGAACTAGCCCAAACAAGGCGCGTTCCGCGATGACCCGCCCATCCAATTTTCTTCCCCCGCATCCCCAACCACTTCCGGGGCTGCATTCCCCGCACCTCGCCTCAGCCGTGTCATTCTCACATCGAATGCCGGCAGCAACGCCATTTCACCGCCCCGCTCCCTCGCCTCAGCTTCGCCGAAAATCCAGAAAATGCGTCGCCGCGCACAAAAATACCCCTGATGCGTCCAAAATCGAGCCAACAGCGTAAGCTGCTGCACCAATCCGCACGCCCCAACTCCTAATCCCAGCGATATCCGAAGGACATCGTCGCCCCCACTCCCCAATCCCAGTGCCGTCCCCGGCTTGTGATAAGATCCGATCTTGACATTTCGGCGCCCCTCGGCCGCCGGGCGGTCCGACGTGCGCTTATATTGGAAATGGAGTGCAACCAGTGAAAGTTTACGAAGGTTCCGATATTCGAAACATCGCTCTCATCGGTCACGGTCATAGCGGAAAAACAACGCTCACTTCCGGATTCCTTTACACCGCCGGCGCCACCAACCGCCTCACCCGCGTCGACGAAGGCAATGCCGTCACCGATTTTGACGACGAGGAAGTCCAGCGCAAAATCACCATTTCCACCGGCGTAGCCTTCGCCGAATGGACCAAAAAGAAAATCAATCTGCTGGATACCCCCGGCTTCAATATTTTTCTCAACGACACCAAAGCCTCTCTGATCGCCGCCGATGCCGCGCTGGTGGTCGTCGACGGCGTCGCGGGCGTCGAAGTCCAAACCGAAAAGGTCTGGAGCTTTGCCGACGAGTTCAATTTGCCGCGCGCCATCTTTATTAACAAGCTGGATCGCGAGCGTTCTTCCTTTGACCGCGCTCTCGAAAGCGTCCAGAGCGTTTTCGGCCGCCTGGCGGTTCCGGTGCAGCTTCCCATCGGCGCCGAAAAGGATTTCAAGGGCGTCGTCGACCTGATCCGCATGAAGGCCTACACCTACGCCTTGGATGGCGACGGCAAGGGCAAGGAAGGCCCCATTCCGGACGATCTCGCCGAAGCCGCGCAAAAGGCCCATGAAGCGCTGGTAGAAATGGTGGCGGAAGGCAACGACGCGCTGCTCGAAGAGTTTTTCGAAAAGGGCACTCTTCCGGTGGAACACATCATCGACGGCCTGCGTCCGGCCATTCGCGAGCGCCGCATTTACCCGGTGCTCTGCGGCTCAGCGCTCCACAACGTCGGCTCAGACCAGCTCATGAACTTCATCGTCGAGAATTTCCCGGCGCCCACCGAGCACGAACCCATTTCTGGAACCATGAACGGCGGCGGCGAAGTTCAGCGCGCCATTAAGAACGATCAGCCGGCGTCAGCGTTCGTCTTCAAAACGATTGCCGATCCCTTCGCCGGCCGTGTCACTTACTTCAAAGTGATTTCGGGCGTGATCAAGAACGACGCTAATCTCGTCAACGCCCGCAGCGGCGCCACCGAACGTCTGGCTCACGTCGGCTCTCTCGAAGGCAAGACTATTGAGCCCGTCACGGAGCTCCAGGCCGGCGACATCGGCGCCGTCGCGAAGCTCAAAGAGACCGTCACCGGCGACACGCTTTGCGACAAGCCGTCCATCATTGCTTATCACGCGGTGCATCTGCCTGAGCCGTCCATCGCGTTCGCCATTTCAGCCAAGAGCCGCCAGGATGAAGACCGCCTGGGCAACGCCGTCCAGCGCATCCTCGAAGAGGACCAATCGCTGCGCTTCTATCGCGATCCGCAGACCAAGGAATTCCTGCTTGCCGGCAGCGGCCAGCAGCACGTCGAAGTGATCGTCAGCCGCCTGAAGAAGCGCTACGGCGTGGATGTCGAATTGCACGCGCCGAAAATCCCTTATCGGGAAACCATTCGCGGCAGAGCCGAGGTCCAGGGGCGGCACAAGAAACAGACCGGCGGCCACGGCCAGTTCGGCGACTGCTGGATTCGCCTGGAGCCCCTCCCGCGCGGCGGCAAATTCGAATTCGCCAACGAAGTTTTCGGCGGCGCCATTCCGCGAAACTTCATTCCCGCGGTGGAAAAGGGAATCGTGGAAGCGGCTGCGGGCGGCTATCTCGCGGGATTTCCCGTGGTTGATTTCAAATGCACCGTTTACGATGGCTCCTATCACGACGTTGATTCGTCGGAAATGGCTTTCAAGCTCGCCGCGCGCAAAGCCTTCAAAGCCGGGATGCAGGCTGCCAAGCCTTCGCTGCTGGAACCCATCATGAACGTGACTATCCAAGCGCCGGTGGAGTACGCGGGCGATCTGATGGGCGATTTGAATAGCCGCCGAGGCCGCATCCAGGGCATGGACACCAAGGGTGGCACGCAGATCATTCGCGCTCAGGTCCCCATGTCGGAGATGCTGACGTATCAAAACGATCTGATCTCGATGACCCAAGGCCGCGCCTCCTATCAAATGGAGTTCGATCATTACGATTACGTGCCGCAGCTCCAGGCCGACAAAATCATCGCTGCCGCCAAGGCGGCCAAGACCGGCGAGGAAGAAGAAGAGGAATAGCGTCTGTAGTAGCTTGTGGCGCACGCACTGCGTGCCGTGTCCCCACTCCTTGGGACGCAAGGTGTTTTAAAAAGTGCCCGATTTACGCTACGCCCTGCGTTCTCTTTCCAGGCAGCCGGGCTTCTGTGTTTCAGCAGTCCTTACCCTGGCGCTCGGCATCGGCGCCAACACCGCGATGTTCAGCGTCTTCGACGCGGTGATTCTGCACCCGCTGCCTTACCGCGATCCGAGCCGGCTTGTCCTGGTCTGGCAAACACTTCCCAACGGAGCGGAAAACCCGGTCTCGGGCGCCAACTACATTGAGTGGTCGAAGCAGGTCCGCTCTTTCGATCCGTTACTCGGCATGCGCAATCTGTTTTTCAGTTTTCGCATGCGCGGCGAGTCGCATCAACTCCTCGGCGCGCAAGTCTCCCGAGGATTTTTTACCGGGCTCGGCCTCCCCCCGAAGTTTGGCCGCGAATTTCGTCCCGGCGAAGAACACGCGGACCACGATCATGTCGCGATTATCAGCTATGGCCTCTGGCAGCGCGAGTTCGGAGGAGATCGCCAGGCGATCGGAACCTCCGTCAACTTAAACGGTGAATCCTACACGCTCATCGGAGTGGCGCCGCCGAATTTCGACGAGTCGCTCGCCATGCGCGGCGTGGAGGTGTGGACCCCGCTCGTCTTTGACCAGACTGCCGGCCTGCGATCCAATAACATGGCCGTGATCGGCCGCTTGAAACCCTCGGTCACGATCCAAGAGGCCAACCGCGAAATGCTCATCGTCGCGAAACGTCTGGAATCCGAGTTTCCCGATCTCAACCGCGGCTGGTCCGCCCGGGTCACCGCACTCGAAGATTACGGAACCGGCAAACTCCGCGCCACCATCGCGGCATTATTAATCGCCGTTGGCATGGTCCTGTTGATCGCCTGCGTCAATGTCGCCAACTTGCTTCTCGCGCGATCGGAGTCCCGCTACAAGGAAGCCGCCATTCGAGCAGCGCTGGGCGCCAGCCGCCTCCGATTGCTTCGCCAGTTGCTCACCGAAACCATGCTGCTGGCGTTCGCTGGAAGTCTGGCGGGCGTGGCGCTGGGCTATGGCGGTTTGCGTCTGCTCATCGCGTTGAGAGCCGTTCAACTACCGGGACTCGAAAATGCCGGATTGAATGGCCGGGTGCTCGCTTTTACAATCGCGGTCACCGCCGTCACGGGCCTGCTATTCGGCCTCCTTCCTTCGCGCCAGGTCCTGGGTGGCAATCTCAACACAGCCGTCCGGGAATCGGGCCGCAGCTCCATCAATACGCGGCGCGGACGAGGTTCGCGCAACCTGCTTGTCGTTTCAGAGATCGCCCTTTCCTTGATCCTTCTGGTGGGTGCTGGATTGATGGCGCGCAGCGTGCTCTGGCTCCAAAACGAAAATCGAGGATTTGTTTCGGATCACCTCTTGACGTTCCGTGCCTCCTTCCCTTCGTCGGATTTCCCCAATGCTCCTTCCATGGCCGCCTATTACCGGTCGTTGCTGGATCGTCTTCAGGCGCTTCCCGGCGTCCGTTCCATCGCCGCGAACACCAATCTTCCGCTCGACGGCTTCGTACTGACGGGCGAGTACTTTCGTGTTCCGGGCGACGCGCCCTCGCCATCGGAGCGTCCTTCCGCCTCTTGTAATCTGATCAATAGGGGCTATCTCCGCTCGCTCGGAATTCCTCTGGTGCAGGGCCGGGAATTCGACACGCGTGATCGCGACGACAGTCCGCCGGTCGCAATTGTCAGCGACTCATTCGCGCGCCGCTATTTCCCGGGCGAGAATCCGATCGGACGCAAATTAATCGTCGCCACTCCCGGGAAGGCCGCCATCGAGGTAACGCGAGAGATCGTCGGCGTCGCGGGCGATGTTCGCTACCTCACGCGACCCAGTGAAGCATCGCTTGAAATCTACCTGCCGTTCGTTCAAACCACTTGGCCCAACATCTATGTGATGATGCGCACTATTGGCGACCCTGCCGCTCTTGCTCCCGGGTTGCGCGCCGCGCTTCGCGATCCTGGTTGGAACCGGCAGTCCATCGCCGACGTCACCACCATGCAAGAGCGAATCTCCGTTTTGAATGATAAGCCGCGTCTCAACTCACTGCTTGCGGCGCTGTTTGCAGCCATTGCATTGCTGCTAGCGGGCATCGGAATCTACGGCGTAATTTCTTATTCCACGTCGCAGCGGGCGCAGGAAATCGGCATCCGTATGGCGCTCGGCGCAACGCCCCGAAACATCGTCCGCTGGATTCTCGGCCAAGCTCTGCTCCTGGCCATAGCTGGAATGGCGCTCGGTTTGCTTGGTTATTTCGCACTTGCGCGCGTGCTGGCAAGCTTGCTCTATGGAGCCGGGGCAAACGATGGCTGGTCGTTGTTGGCAGCCGTTCTAGTGTTGGGCGCCATCGCGCTACTCGCTAGTTACATTCCCGCGCGCCGCGCCGTGCGGGGCGATCCAGTCGCCGCGTTGCGATCCGAATAACTTGGAACCGCGGGCGTCGCTCCTGCGTAAAGTCTCTCTAGGAGTATTGCGCCATGGCATTCGCATCTTCGAATTCGGCGGCCGTCAACTGCCCCATCGTCCAAGGACTCTTCGCCGCAAGCTGCTTGCTCTCCATTGTTTCCTGGTACACCACGTTCGAAGGGATGCGCTTGTATCTCTCCGTCTGGTTTTCCGTACTTGCATCCATCGGCCTGCAAACCGCGCTGGTGCTGGTGGCCTGGCTCATTGGCTTCAGCACTTCGGCAACACGTCCCATGGGACGCCGCGCGCTGTTGATCGGTGTCTATATTGTCACCGCAATCGTTTCCATCGCTTTCTCTTACACCAGTCTTTACACCTGGTTCAGCGCGCGCGAACGCCCCGCTACCATCGAGCGCAAGCTCTATGACGCGCTGAACGATTCCGCCGGCCAGACCGGCAAGCTGCTCACCTCCGCCATCGACGAACAGCAGAAGCACGTTCTCGCGCTTCAGGAAATGACCGAGGCCGAGAAAACGCATGGCCTGATTTCGCGTGCTCAGGATGCCGATCCGTATCTCGCGAATATCCGGGCGGCTGTTGCGAAAGAGGCGCAGACGTATGCCGAGAACTATAAGGAGGGCGCGGGCGCCGGAGTCCGCTATTCCGCTTTTGACCGCTACACCAAACTCGCCGAACAATCGCTCGCGCAGATGCAGCGCTCCCAAACGGAGTTGGCCGCTTTTGTTTCAAACACGCGGCCGCTGGAATCCACTGAGAAACAACTGCAAGCGTACCGGCAGGTCTATGACAATGTCCCCTGGAACGATGTGGAACAAACACTGCATTCGGGACAACTCGTGAAGCCGCCCATTCCCGCTTACAGCGATTTCGTCGATCGCACGGTCTCCGGCCAGGAAGATCTTCTCGTAGCGTTCCAGGAACTTTTCACCGCGCCCACTCCGCGGCATGTCTTCGCCTTAATGCTGGCGGCTTTCATCGACATTGTGGTGTTTCTCTTAGCGTTCGCAACGGGTCCGTATTTCTTCGGTTCGATGGAACACCGCTGGATCTCGGCCGGCGCGGCGCTCGAAGGCCTGGATGACCAGATCTTCACGCGCGATTTTCTCCGCAAGCTGACCCCCGGTCCCCGCGGCATGGCGCGCGTGGAAGCGTCGGCGCTCTCGCCCGGCGAACAGCAACTTTGCCTGCTTTGGGCGGCCAAGAAACTTGCCGTGGTGGTGCTGGAAGACGGCCGGCAATACTACATGCTGGAGCAGGGGATTCACGAACAACTGCTCGAATCGCTGGCGTCCCAGCAGTTTCCACTGCGGGCCGCTTCGGTCGCTTCGAATTAGCGGTGGCCCTTTTTGCGCGTCTTTTGGGGCTCCACCAAGGAAAATTGCAGCTTGTGTTCCACTGGATCCACGCGGTCCAGCATGACATTCACTGTGTCGCCGATGCTGAACTCGCGCCGCGTCCGCTGCCCGACGATCTTGCGCACGTTCTCTTGAAACATATATCGATCGCCCGGCAGCGTATCGATGGGCACCAGCCCTTCGACAAACAGGTTCTCCAGTTCCACGAAAAAGCCAAATCGGGTGGTGCTGGTGATCAGTCCGCGGAATTCATCGCCTACGCGGCTCTCCATGAAACGCGCCTTTTTCCACTCCACCAATTCGCGCTCGGCATCGGCGGCGCGCCGCTCGGTTTCCGAACAATCGTGCGCGATCAGCTCCAGGCGTTCGGGGGCAATCAGGTCGCGCTTGCCGTCCAGCGATGCGTCCAAGAGCCGATGCACGATCAGATCGGGATAGCGCCGGATGGGCGAACTGAAGTGCGTATAACTGGTCGCGGCCAGCGCGAAATGCCCGCGGTTGTCCGCGCTGTAGCGCGCTTGCTTGAGTGACCGCAACATCAAGTAGCTCAAGATGCGCTCCTCGGGTTTCCCCTCGATTTGCGCGATCAACTTTTGATAATTGCGCGAGGAAATGGAAAGGCTGTCGTCGGCGATCACGATTTCCTTGCGCACCATTTTCCCATCGCGCCGGCGCATCGGCTGGGTGCGAAACTTTTTCACGGGCACCGCGCCGATTCCCAACGAATACCCGAAATGAGTGGCGATCTCTTCGAACTCCAGCACGCGTTTGGGATCGGGCTTTTCGTGGATGCGGAATATTGACGCGATCCCCGCCTGCTCCAGGTGCGATGCGACGGCTTCATTGGCCGACAACATGAACTCTTCGATCAGCCGGTGCGCGATGTTGCGCGGGCTCCGTGAGACCCCGGCCATCTCGCCGAATTCATCGAACTCGATCAACGGCTCCGGCATATCGAAATCGATGGCGCCGCGCCGGATACGCTTCTGGTTCAACACCAGCGCCAGTTCGCGCATCAATTCAAATCGGCCAAT
Source organism: Bryobacterales bacterium (assembly GCA_963776805.1). GTDB lineage: Bacteria > Acidobacteriota > Terriglobia > Bryobacterales > Bryobacteraceae > Palsa-89. The sequence goes on along the minus strand of CAVZOD010000020.1, from coordinate 74,904 downwards.
CAGGCGCGCGTAGCGCTCTCGCAGCGCGGCATCGCCTTCGAGCAGCGCATGGACATCGGTGTAGGTCATGCGTTCCACGCTGCGAATTACTCCCCGGCCAAACCGTTGCGCAAGGATGTCGCCGCGCCGGTCGATTTCGAGTTCCACCGAAAGCACCAGCCGATCGACATTCGGCTTTAGTGAGCAAATCTCCGTTGAAAGTTCCAGCGGCAACATCGGAACCGCGCGGTCTGGAAAGTAGACGCTGGTTCCGCGCAAGAAAGCTTCTTCGTCGATGGGGCTGCCGGGCTTTACATAGTGGCTCACATCGGCGATGTGGACCTGCAGCGCATAGTGGCTGTTCGGCAGGCGATCTACCCACACCGCGTCGTCGAAGTCGCGCGCGGTTTCGCCATCGATGGTTACGATATCGAGCGTTCGATAATCCTGGCGGCCAGCCAGCTCGTCCTCGCGAATCACATTGGAGAAGTTTTGCGCCTGTTCCAGAACCTCGGGCGGAAAATGATGCGGGATATGGTGCTTCCGGATCATGATCTCGACGTCCACGCCGAAATCATCCGGCCGTCCGAGGATTTCGATCACGCGTCCAACCGCGTACTCGCCGTCGTCAGGAAACTCCAGGATCTCGACGTTGACCACCATCCCGTCCAGATCTTCCGGTGACTTCACATCCACCGGCGCAACGCCGGCGCGGTCGCGGCTCAGCGCGGCCGAGGGCAGCTCCATCCCAGCCGGGATCTGAATCCACTGCCGGATGCGCTCGTCATGGGGGGCCACAAAATTTCCACGCTTGCGAATGCGAAATTCGCCGACTACGGTCTGGTGCGCGCGCCGCAGCACTTTGACGATCTCGCCGTCGGCGCGTCCATCCCGTTCGATGCGCACGATGCGAACCACCACGCGATCACCATGCATGGCGGCCTGCGCCGATTCACGCGGGATGTAAACGTCGCCTTTTAAGCCTTCGATGGGGTGATCGGGAATCAGGAATCCGTAGCCGTCGCGATGCATGTTCAAGCGGCCCACAGCGTATTCGCGGCTGAACCGGGTGACTACAAAATGACCGGAACGAACTTCCACCAGTTGCCCGCGCTCGATCAAGCGATCCAGCGTGTTCTCCAGCTCGTCGCGCGATGCGAGCTTCGCGCCTAGTTCGCGGACCAATTGCTTGAACGTGGCCCGCGCGTGCGGAAGGCGCGCGATATGTTCCAGGACGTTGGCGTCCGTCACAGAGGCTTAACGAATCCGGCGGGCGCCATGGGGAGCGATCGAATCCTTGCGCCGGTGGCATGGAAAATGGCGTTGCCTATCGCAGGCGCCAGGCCAACAATTGGCGTTTCGCCCGCTCCCGCCGACGGCAGATCCTTGCGGTCTACCAGCACCGTCTCGATCAGCGGCAGATCGCTGAAGCGAGGCACGCGATACTTCGCGAGACGCGGATTCAAAATACGGCCGTCCGCAAATTCCACGGATTCGAACAAGGCGCCGCCGATGGCCATCAGCATGGAGCCTTCAATCTGGTTTCTCAGATGTTCCGGATTCACAATTGCGCCGCACTCAAAGGCCGTGACTACCCGGTCGATCCTCACTTTCGGAGGCGCGGGCGTCACTTCCGCGCCAAGAAATTCATTGGGCACGATGGAAATCTCCGCGCACGTTGCCACGTAGCCGCCTTTCTCCACGCCGCAGGCCAAGCCGTAGCCGTGATTCGGCTCGCTCTTCGCGTTGCCCCATACGAACTTTTCCGACGCAGCTTGGAGCACCGCGCGCAGCCGGTCGTTCTTCAAGTTCTTGAACCGAAACTCGAGCGGATCCGTTCCAATGGCCGCGGCCAGATCGTCCATATGCGATTCGCGCGCGAAATGATTGGCCGTCGCTGCCAGGCCGCGATACGAGCCCTGACGCAAGGGCGATTCCGAACGGTGAAACTGCGCGGCGTGTTTCGGGATATCGTACGGGCTCTCGATGGCCGACGGCCCCGAATTGTAGTTATCGAACCGCCAAGCCGTGATCAAACCATCGTTGCTCATGCCGCTTCGAATATCGATCACGCCCGCCGGCCGGAAATAGGCCCACATGAATTCTTCTTCGCGCGACCAGATCAATTTGACGGGCTTGTTGGCCGCTTGCGCGAGGCGCGCTGCCTCGATGGCCGCTTCACCAGTGTGCTTGCCACCATAAGCCGAGCCAGTGTCGGGCACGATCACGCGCACGCGATCCTCGGGCAGCTTGAACGCCTGGACCAGCTCATCTTTTACGCCCCACGGGCGCTGCGTGCCGGTCCAGACCGTGAGTTTTCCGTCGGTCCATTCGGCGACAGCGGCGCGCGGCTCCAGGGGAACATGCGCGATGTACGCCACCGTGTACGTGGCGTCCAGTTTGTGATCGGCCGATTCGAGCGCCTGATCCACGAAGGTTTCGCTCTGGCTGAAATCGCCTGCCACGCGTTGCGGCGCGGTCTTCTTGAGTATTTCGAACAGCTCTTTGTTCGAAGGTTGCGGAGCGGCGTTCCATCCGGCTTTGATGGTGTCGATGGCTTTGTCGAGAGTCGCCTCGTCCGGCCCCACGGCGCCCACAAAATCGCCGTCGCGAACAATCACCACATCTTGGATTTGGCTGGCTTCCTTGCCGTCGAACGACGCAAGCTTCGCGTTGAATGCCGGCGGCCGCAGCACTCGGCCGTGCTGCATCCCTGGCCGCGTTACATCGGAGGTGAAGCGATGCGCTCCGGTGACCATGTCGCGCGCGCTGACTTTCGGCGCAGATGTGCCCTCCAACGTCCACTCGGCTCGGGGAGTAACGGCAGCGCCATCCACGGTCTTTACCAGCTTCTGGCCGTGTGTCAGCTCGCCGAATCCGACGGACTGGCCGCTCACTTTATTCGTTACCTTGCCGTTCGCGATTGTGATGGAGGCCCGATCCACGTTCCACTTTGCGGCCGCAAGATCGATCAAAGCTTCGCGCGCCGCCGCGCCTACCTTTTTCATTTGCGGCGCCATCACAGGCGTGGTGCGGCTGCCGAAAGTTCCCATGTCGTAGGGTGTGAGATCGGTATCCGCCATCACGAGTTGTACTGAGCCAAGGGGCGCGTGCAACTCTTCGGCCACCGCCTGCGCGAGCGAGGTCCGGATGTTCTGGCCTACTTCCACCTTGCCCGTGAAGACGGTAACGGTGCCATCTTCGCCGACGTGCAGCCAAGCGGCCAGTTCGGGAGGCCGCGCGTCGGGACGGAATGCCGGGGCGCGTCCGGATTCCTGCGCGCGCGCAACGCCATCCAGCGTGAGCAGGAGCACCAATCCTCCGCCCAGGAATTTGAAAAAGTCGCGACGCTGCAATTCGAAGCCGCTGGTCTCGGGTTCGAAGCGATACGCTGGTGCCTCGAATAGTTCATAGCGTTCCAGATCGATCTCACGCATGCTGGCCTCCGGCGGCCATCCGCACCGCTGCGATGATGCGCGGATACGTGCCGCAGCGGCAAACATTCCCTTCGAGCGCGCGGCGAATTTCGGGCTCGCTCGGCTGGGGCGTCTTCTTCAGGAGACCGACGCTCGAGAGGATCATGCCGGGCGTGCAATATCCACATTGCAGCGCGCCGGCTTGGATGAAGGCTTCTTGCACCGGATGCAGCTTGCCGTTTTGCTCCAGACCTTCAATGGTGGTGATTTCTTTGCCCGCGATAGCGGACACGCGAATCATGCACGATCGCAGTGGCGCGCCCTCAACCAACACGGTGCACGCGCCGCACTGGCCCTCGCCACATCCGTATTTTGTGCCGGTGAGTTCCAGTTCGTCGCGAAGAACCCACAGCAGCCTGCGCGATGGGTCAACAACAAGCCGGTAGTGGGTTTGGTTGACGACGAGTTCCACTCTCCGATTTTACGCCTAGGGAGTGGACTTCGTGCGTGTTCGCTAATCCTGCCGCAGCGCGAGCATGGGATCCACACCGGCTGCTCTCCGCGCCGGAATGGCCGCGGCGACAAGGCTTGTCAGCAGCAGGCCCAGCGGCACCAACGTGACCAGCACTGGATCGAAGCCAGGCGTGGCCATAATGCTTGCGCTGAGCGCCCGGCTGCCGGCCAAGCTCAACACCAGGCCGATGCCTACGCCGGTGAATCCCATGGTGGCGGCTTGTTTCAGAATCATTCGCATTACCTGCGGCCGGTCCGCGCCGAGCGCCATGCGGATGCCGATCTCGCGCGTCCGGCGGGCCACTTGATAGGCCACCACCGCGTACAGGCCGACGAGTGCCAGGCCCAATCCCAGCAGGCCAATGGACGCAACGGCTCCGTTGATGAAGTGCATGATCCTGACGGCGCGCTGATCGACGATGTCGGCCATGGTTCGTACTCCGAAGACTGGAACGTTCGCGTCGACGGATTGAATCACCTGGCGCAGCGGCGCGGCCAGCGCAGCGGGATCGCCGTAGGCTTCGGCGATCATGGCCATCTGGCCGCGCGGGTTCTGGCTGAAGGGCAGGTACAAATAATCGAGAGGCGGCTCGAACATCTGTACATATCTGGTGGTAGGGGTGACGCCTACGATCTCTATCCATGGAGAACCAGGCTGAGCCAGCCGGATTCGCTTCCCGATGGGATTCTTACCCAGGTAATGCTTGGCGAACAATTGGTTGACTATGGCCACCCGGGGCGAATCCAGGCGATCCGTCGATTGAAATGCGCGGCCTTGCAACAGCGAGATGCCGAGCGTTTGAAAATAACGATCATCCACCGTGCTGGCCCACACATTGGCGCTCTGTTGGCCTGGCGGAAACTGGTAGCCTTCTGGGATCACCACCTCGCTACCCCAGTTGTTCAGGGGAATCGCGGACGAGAGCGTCGCCGACTTTACCCCGGGCGTTTCACGCACGCGCTGGATCAGCTTTTTATAAAACTGGTCGGCTTGCTGCGGAGTGTAGCGGATCAGCGCCGGATTGAAACTCATGCTCAGCTGATGGTCAACGCGAAATCCGGGACTATGCGACAGCAGGTAGCCAAACCCCCGAAAAAGTTGGGTGGCCGCAACCAGCAGGACGACAGCACCGGCGATCTGCGCGGTGACCAGGGCATTTCGGCCGAAGAACCGTTTGCGATTTTGCTCCGATGGCGCAGCCTTCAGTGCAGGCACCAGGTCGCTTCTGGTGGCTTGCAGCGCCGGCGCCAGCCCGAACAGAATCGCAGTGGTTGCCGAAACCAGCAGAGTAAACCAGAGCACTCGCGCATCCAATTGGACGTCGGTGTGGACGGGAATATCGCCCGCGGTTGGCAATTTAGAAACCAGATCGATGCCGAACTGCGCGACCAGTAGCGCTAAACCGCCCCAGCCGCCGCAATCACCAGACTTTCCGCCATGAGTTGGCGCACCAGCCGTCCGCGGCTTGCGCCGATGGCCAGCCGCACTGCGATTTCACGCGCCCTGGCGCGGCCGCGGCTCAGGATCAGGTTCGCCACATTGGCACAGGCGATCAACAGGGCGACTATCACGATGGCGAACAAGATCGCGACCATGAGAGGAGTCACCGGGTCGTTATCCAGACGCGCTTCGAGTTCCGTGCGCAGCGCCGCTCCGAACGAACGGTTTGTCGCCGGGTAGGACTGTTCCAGCGAATGAGCGAGCGCGGCGGCTTCCGCGCCGGCGGATTGAATTGAGACGCCCGGTTTCAAACGTCCCTTCACACTGAAGGCGCGTTCGCTTCGGTTGGTGAGGAGGTCGCGATCCGAGGTGAACATCGCCGGCGCCATTTGCGCGGGAACGTAGAATGCCGGCCGGACGAACAAATCCATTCCGGTGAAAGATTCCGGTGCGACGCCGATTACGGTGAAATCCAAACCATCCAGCCGAATGCGGCGTCCGATCACGGATGGATCGGAGGCGAAGTCGTTCTTCCAGAAATCGTGCGCGAGCACCACCACCGCGTTTCGTCCGGGAACCTGGTCTTCTTCAGGCCGGAATCCGCGCCCGAGTTGCGGCTCCGTCCCCATAGCGCGGAAGAGATTGCCACTCACCAGATATCCGTACTTCATTTGCGATTGCGTCCGGGCGTCTTTAGCGAAACCGAAGGGTGTCAGCGAATAGGCCACCAATCCATCAAAGGATTGGAGCTTGTCGCGATAATCCTGATAATCGCGGTACGACATATCGCCGTAGGTTCCGCTGGGCGTTCGGGACGAGAGCCTCACAACTTGCGAAGGATGGGGTACGGAAAGCGGCCGCAGCACGAGCGCATCGCCAAAGCTGAAGATGGCGGCTGTAGCGCCAATGCCGAGCCCGATGGAAACGATGGCAGTGAGGGCGAATCCCGGATTCTGCCGAAGGGTGCGGACGGCGTAACGCAGGTCGTTCAGCATGAGTTTCTTTGTCGCACGCGGCGCTCCGTTTGGGAACCATTTGTGCGATCAGCGATATAGCGATCAGGCGAAGGGAGGGCGGCGTTCGTTCCTGGGACGGCGCGGGCAGAAAGCGAACAAGATGACGGCACTACTCGTTAGGCGGCAGTCCGAAAACATCGGATGCGCCTGCACGCTGGGCGCGTCGAATGAACGACCTGTCAAAGGACATAAACGCGGTTTCCGGCGGTCTGCTGGTCAGGTGCAGCGCATCGGCGAAATCGATGCCATGGGAAGAAAGCGCAAGCGCAGCAGCCACCGATGGTTCGTCTTCGGTATGCACGTTCTTTAGGCTGAGCAATCTGGTGAAGGCATCTGAGATCGTATTGTCTTCGGATCCGTAGAGGCGCGTAGAACCCAGGCCGTCTCGATCTGCTCGCGATCATCCGTCAGCGGTCGAACCAGAACCTTAGTATCGACCGCGATCATGACGCCGGCCTGCCTCTTTTGCAATGGACGCATCCATCTGGGTGAGCGTCTTCGGCTGGGCGAGCGTTTTCGGCTTACCTTCGGACTGGAGATAGCCGGCAACCTGGTCGATGCTCGTTTCGGGGAAACGGGCAGCAGGCCGCAGCAGAATTCCATCACCGGTTTCTTCGACAGTGAACTCCGTTCCCGGTCCCCAGGATCGAGCAGTCCGTATGTTCTTGGGCAGGGTGATCTGTCCCTTGGAGGAGAGCCGAGTTGTTTCCATGGGTAAGCTCATTCCAGTTACAATCTGCGCCGGCGGATCTCCTCAGCATAAGCTGTGGTGACGCGCTCCACGCGATCGAACAAGCCGCAGAAAGCAACCTCCGGTTTCATGCCGCGCAGTTCCTCATCGGAGAGCGTCTCCAGGTGAGTCTTCCATTGCGCCTCGAATTCCTGATTGAAAACGTCGCGTTCCAGAATGCTGGTGGCGCGCAGGTTCAGGTTACCGGGGACGCGGAGCCGCCAGATATGCGTCGGCGGCGGGGAGGGGTTATTGTCCTCCGGGATCTCGTACAGATCCAAATAACATGGAATGCCGGCAGCCTCCAAGACTTCCTGAGCGTTCGCCATGTCTTCGGCCGGTGCCGCGCCTGGCAAGTCGGTCCTTGATAAGACTTCGGCGGCGTCATCCAGCCAATCTGGTTCGTCTTCCGCCGGTTCGTCGTCTAATTCCTGGTCTAATTCCGGGTTCTCGTCAAGGGCCTCCACCGGCGCAGGAAGCGGGAGCCGTCCGGCCTCCCGTCGGCGACCGCCTCGCGAAGCCAGGTTGCGCCGGCCGAGTTCGTCGTCGTAGCATTTCTGCGCCGTTTCGACCAGATCGGCGCGCTTGATCGCCAGAAGGGCGTCATCGGAAAGCGAAGCGTAGTGTTCGCGTAAATATTGGGAATCTGCGGCCATGGCTATACCGTTTTATCAGGCGTTCGCTCGTTCGGCAACCAGCAAAGATTGAAGGATCTGATCGGAGACCTCCTTGACAGCGCCGGGCGAATGAGCCAGAAACAGCGTGTTAGTCCGGTCGCTCTCGCCGATGGATTTCAAGGTATCGAAATACTGCGTGACCATTACCAGTTGCATGACTTCCCTGGCAGACGCTCCTTCGACGACTTTCTGAAACTGTTCGATGGACGCCTGCAGGCCTTCGATGATGGCTTTTCTCTGGTTGGCGATTCCTTGTCCTTGCAAGGCTTTACTCTCGGCTTCGGCCTCGGCCTTCTTCACCACCAGAATCTTCTCCGCTTCGCCGCGGGCGTTGGCAGCCACCTGCTCGCGCTGTGCGGCGTTGATATCGTTCATTGCCGACTTCACCTTGGCGTCGGGAACAATATCGGTTACCAGCACGTTCACAATCTCGTACCCGAATAGCGCCATGTCGGCGTCCAGCTCCTGCTTCACCGCCGCGGCAATACTGGATTGCGAGGCGAAAACTTCATCCAAAGTCATTCCCGGGACATGCCCCAGGATCACCTGTTCGACATAGGATTGAATCTGGGCCGCGGGATCGGACAATTTGTAGTAAGCGTCGAATACTTTCTCCGGACGGACACGATTCTGCACCGAAATAGGAATGGTGACGAATACGTTGTCCTTGGTCTTAGTTTCCATGGTGAGAGTGATCTGATTGACGCGCAAACTCACGGTGCCGGAGACGGAATCCAAGAACGGCCGTTTCCAGTTCAATCCGGGCTCTGCGACTCGCAGAAACTTTCCGAATCGCGTGATCACGGCGACCTCCGCGGTACGCACCGTGAAAAAGCTTCCCAGAATCAGATAGAGCAAAATGAACGCCACGATCCCCAACGGTATCCAATAGAGTTGGCCCATTTCGGTTTTCCTTCGCAGTGGTTTTTGACTAGCTCAGAGTATATAAGATCGTCCAAACCAACCAAGTGGAATAGTAGGGCGAAGCTGGAGCCGGACCCCCGATTGGCTGAAAGTGACTGCCGCGGAGCCCTTCTGGGCGCTTCAGTTGGATATAATGCAGTTCGGTTCCGGCCCGCAGGCATATCACCAGATCCCGCAAGGCCTTCATACCTGAAGTGAGGAGTTATCAGCAACGATGAGTGAGCAAAGTTTAGAGGACGCGCTCCAGGCGTCCGGCAGTCCGGTGAAGCGATTGCGCAATTCGCAGATCGGACCATATGCTTTCCCGGTGGTGCGTCCCGAGTTCACCAACTGGCGAGACGAACAGCGCGCGTGGAAGGAAAGCTGCGCGCTTCTCGATCAGTCGCACCATATGACCGATTTGTATGTGGAGGGCCCGCAAGCGCTTCAAGTGTTGTCGGATCTTGGCATCAATAGCTACAAGAATTTCAAAGTCAATCAAGCGAAACAATTTGTGGCCTGTAATCCCGATGGCTATGTAATTGGCGATGCGATCCTCTTCTATCTGGACGAAAACAAATTCAATCTGGTCGGCCGCCCTCCCGCTTTGAACTGGGTGCAATATAACGTAGAGGCTCGCGGGTATCAGGCTTCGGCGGAACGGGACGAAAGGTCCGCGGTCAATCAAGGCCGGCGGAGGACTTACCGCTATCAGATTCAGGGTCCCCACGCATTGCGTGTGATGGAGAAGGTAACCGGGAAACCGGCGCCCGATATACGGTTCTTCCACATGGACGTGTTCAGCGTCGCGGGCCGCAGTGTTCGCGCATTACGTCATGGAATGGTGGGGCAGCCTGGCTGGGAATTGTTTGGACCGTGGGATGACGGCGAGGCGGTGCGCGAGGCGATCGTTCAAGCCGGTCAGGAATACGGGATTCGGCAAGTGGGATCGCGCGCTTACCCGACAACGTGTCTGGAGTCCGGCTGGATTCCATCCCCGCTTCCTGCGATTTATGTTGGTGACGAGCTGAAAGGATACCGGCAGTGGCTGACCACCAAGAGCTATGAAGCCACGGCGTCACTGGGCGGAAGTTTTTATTCGGACAACATCACTGACTATTATTTGACTCCGTACGATCTTGGTTATGGGCCTTTCGTTAAGTTCGATCATGATTTTGTCGGGCGCGCGGCGCTCGAGAAAATGGCTGAGAATCAGCCGCGCAAGAAGGTAACTCTGGTTTGGAACGGCGAGGATGTCGCGCGGGCGTTTGGCTCGTTATTCCATGCCGGCGACATTACCAAGTACATCGACTTACCCTTGGCTAACTATTCGACGCTGCCGTTTGACAAGGTGTTGAAAGACGGCAAGATCGCCGGGTTGTCCACTTACACCGGCTACACTTACAACGAACGCGCGATGCTCTCGCTGGGAGTGGTTGACGTGGCGTACAGCGAGCCGGGCACGGAAGTGACGCTGGTATGGGGCGAGGAAGGCCGCGGGTCGACCAAGCCGACGGTGGAGCGCCACGCGCAGGCCGAGATCCGCGCCATAGTGGCCTCCGTCCCGTATGCCGAAGTGGCGCGCGTGGCATACCGGCCGCACTAAGTAATTGCGTAACAGGAGAACTTACTAAATGGCATATATATTCCACCAAGACGACCTGCCGAAGCTGGTTGCGGTGGTTCCCGGCCGGGAGCGGACCTTTTTCGTTAATAAGGAACTCACTAACATCGATGACATGCTGGCCGGCGTGATGGTGTATAAGGCGCACGGCTCCTCGCCTTATCATTACCACGAGATTTGCGAGCACTTTTACTTCATCATGGAAGGCAACGGCACGGTGGAAAGCGAGGAAGGCGTGCGTCCGGTGGGGCCGGGCGACTTAGTCTTTATCCCGGCTGATGCCAAACATCGCCTGCGTGCGACGGAGACCGGCCTGTTTTATTTCGAATTCCAGGCGCCGAATCGTTTCAAGACACACATACTGGATGGAACCCCGGACGATCTGCGCTGGAACCGCGTGGACGGACGGGTTTGGGTCCAAACATAAAGAGAACTGGCCATGACGACATCACTCACCTTCATCGACACGAACACACTGCCGCGCGTGAAGACTCCGCAAGGGGAAGTCACTGAGATCCTGAACCAGCAGTTGGTTGGCGCGAAGAATGTTCTCGGAACGCTGCGCTGGCTCGCGCCGGGTGAAAAGTTCCAGGCCGATGCACTCGAAAAACATCAGCTCATTTACTTGATGGAAGGGCAGGGAAGCATCCGCCTGGACAATAAGGATTATGATGTTTCCCGCGGCGCCGGCGTGTATCTGGGACCTTCAGAATCGGCGACCATCCAAGCCGGCGCAGGTTCGCCGCTCAAGCTCTTTCATCTGATGGTTCCGCGCATTCCGGCGTAAGCCGAGCGTCTCGCGCGCTGGCCTCACTGCACACTTCCCTATTTTGTAACAATTCCCTTTTCCCTTGACAAATTCAGGAAAAGGGTCAAGACTGGCATAATTAGCGAAGTCCATCGCCACCAGTTGGAAGACTGAACTTTGTGCGTTCAGCCGCAAAGGGATTGAATGCTCACTAAACTCTTTTCAGGCTCAGTAATTATTTGTTTCTTGGCTTTTTCCATGGGTTCGTTGCTATACGGGCAAGCCACCGGAAGTATTTCAGGGACCGTGACGGACACTACAGGGTCGGCGGTGCCGGGCGCGAAAGTGACCGTGACAGTGCCGGCCACCGGACTGACGCGGTCTTCGACGACGAACGAAAGCGGCGAGTATCTGGTTCCTTTGCTCGGTGTCGCGAACTACAACGTTCAGGTGGAACTTCAGGGATTTCAGACCGCCGCGGCTAATGACATCCGGCTGCAAGTGGATGAACATCGGGAACTGGATTTTAAGCTGAATCCCGCGACGGTGCAGACGAACGTGGAAGTCAGCGCCACCGCCGTGGCGATCCAAACGGCTGACGCCACGCTTGGGCAAGTGATTACCACCCAGCAGGTGGCCGATCTGCCGTTGAACGGGCGCGACTTTGTGCAGCTTGCCACGCTGACGCCGGGCACCACGCAGGAAACCAATCCGGCCAGCTTTTTCAATGGGGGCGCCAGCAGCGAAGCGTCCGCGCGCGGGTCTTTCTCGCTTTCGGTGGGTGGCTCCCGCGCCAACAGCACCGATTGGCTGCTGGATGGAAACGATAATAACGAGCTGACTTCGGGCGCGATCGCGATTCTTTCGTCGATTGACTCTATCCAGGAGTTCAAAGTCCTCACTTACAACTACTCGGCGGAATGGGGAACGCGCGGCGGCCCGACGGTTTTGGTTACCACCAAATCGGGAAGCAATCAGTTCCATGGAAGCCTGTTTGAGTTTTTCCGCAATACCGATCTGGACGCGCGCAGTTTCTTCGCTACGTCGACTGAGAAATTCAACCTCAACCAGTTTGGAGCCTCGCTTGGGGGCCCGATTAAGAAAGACAAGGTATTCTTTTTCGCCGACTATGAGGAAAAATATCAGCGCCACGGGATTCCGTTTACCGGTGTCATGCCCACCGCGGCGATGCGCAATGGCGACTTTAGCGACAATCCATTCGGGCAGCCGAACACCATCCAGTTGACCAACCCCACCTCGACTACCGGAACGCTATTGATGTGCGATTCGGGCGGCAACCCGCTGCCTACCGCGGCGGATGGAAGCCAGGCCGCGGGTGCGCCCTGCGACAAGATTCCGGCCAGCCTGATCAACCCGATCGGCCAAAAGCTTATCAATCTCTATCCGCTGCCGAACGCGAACAATCCCGCTCTCGGCTACAACTATGTGAGCGAGCCGGTAAGGACGCTCGACGAGGGCAAGTTCGATCTGCGGCTGGATGAAAACCTCACCAGCAAGGACACGATGTTTGCGCGCTTCAGTTACGATCAGGCGCAGTCCTATGTCCCGGGCGGCGCGCCGGGGTTCGCCGAACAAGGCGCCTTTGCCAGTAACCAAAGCATCGCCAACCATGCGCGCAACGCGGTTATTTCGGAGACGCATGTTTTTTCGCCGACCACGGTCAACCAAATCAGCTTCGGTTTCAATCGCATCTTCGACTACATCACTTCGCAAGGAAACGCCAGTTGTTACGCGGCGGCGCTGGGCATTCCGAACGCCAATTTGGGAGGCAACAGTTGCGGTCTGACGTCGGTGGAGCTGCTTGGTCAATATTGGTCGCTGGGCGACCGCGGGTACGCGCCTTTCGTAGGCGGGACCAACGTTTGGACATTTTCTGATTCGCTGGACATGGTTCGGGGCAACCACGATGTCCGCGTGGGATTCAATCTTCGCGCCAATCAGCTGAACACGGTCGCGGTGGGTTTCCCGAACGGATTCTGGGTGGTTAGTGGCCAGTTCACTGGCGATCCCGCGGCGGATCTTCTTACCGGCTGGACGTCCGTCGCGCTCCATGACCAGGAGTTTGACGGCGGAAATACCGGACGCCGCTGGAAACTGTATCGCCCATTCGTAGAGGACAATTGGCGCGTAGCTAAGAGCCTGACGTTGAACCTCGGTCTGGCTTGGGCGATGATGACTCCTCAAACCGAAGTGGGAAATCGCCTGTCGGATTTCGATCCGGCCAGCGGACAGTTCCTGGTGGCCGGTGTGAACGCCGGTCCAAGCGCTGGCATTCACATGGATTGGACCGCGTTGGAGCCGCGCCTCGGCGCAGCCTGGAAGCCGTTCGGCAGCAATACCGTGGTGCGCGGCGGCTATGCCATTTACCACGATTCCTCGTGGAACCAAGGCGCGCAGGGGTTGTGGCAGAACCCACCGTATTATGGGGAGTCATTTGCCGCGGGGGCCAACATGTCGCAAGGATTTCAGATATTCACATCTCCGCCCACTCCGGCCGAATTTGCAGGCACCATCCTGGCGCAAGACAGGAACTTCAAACAAGGCCGAATTCAGCAGTTCAACGTCGATGTGGAACAGGAGATCCCGGGAGAGATCGTGCTGACGGCCGGCTATGCCGGGGCCCGCAGTTCGCACCTTCTGGAATTCGGAAATGATATCAACGTCGGATCTCCCAGCGCCTGTGGAGCGGTGACCGGCTACACGCTGGGATGCGGTCCGGGTGGCGCGGCGTTCGGGATTCCGTATCCCGCCTTCGCGTACTCGGATATCGCGAACATTTACGACGCCGGCTTGGCGCATTACAATTCCCTGCAGGTCAAAGCCGAGACCAAGAGCGCTAAGTACGGCATCTATGGGCTCATCGGATATACCTATTCGCGAGCCTATGACACGGGCTTGACGGACGGCCTGGGGAGTATCATCGGAGCCACCTATTTCCCGATGCCGAATTGGCAGAAGCTGGACTGGGGCTTATCGCAGATTAATCTGAACCAGAATTTCACCGCCAGCATCATTTACAACTTGCCGTTCGGAAAGGGCAGGAAATGGGGAAGCAACTGGAACGCGGCGGCCAACGCCCTGCTAGGCGGTTGGGAGACCACCGTGATCGAACATGCCACATCGGGATTTCCGATCTTCGTGGTGGATAGCAATAACACGTCCGGCGCAGGTTTCCTGAACACGAACGACCAAAGTTTCATTCGCCCCAATCAGACTTGCGATCCGCGGTCGGGTGTTTCATCGCTGTCTGAGTTCTTCAATGTCTCTTGCTTTTCGCAGCCGGCTCCGGGAGAACTCGGCAATGCCAGCCGGACGCCGCTTTCCGGTCCGGATTTCGTGAACACGGATTTTTCCGTCATCAAGCAGTTCGTCCCGCGGGAAGGATGGCGGGTCGATTTCCGCGCCGAGTTCTTTAATTTGTTCAATCATCCTCAATTCGGCGCGCCGGGCGGCAACGGCTCCGGTGCGGATTTCAACTCTCCCACGTTTGCGGTGATCAACTACACGGTAAACAATCCGCGGGTGGTTCAGTTCGGTCTCAAACTGGCGTTCTGAGGCTGAGGCTCTCAGCGGTACACCGCGCAGCCGCGCGATTCCAGGCTTGCGATCCAGGCGGGCGTCGCTGTGTTCATCCGGTCCAAGTCCACCCAGCGCAAGTCGAGTTTGTCCAGGCGAGGGAGTCGCGCGATCACTTGCGGAAGATGCGTGAGGGGGTTGCCGCGAAGATCGATCTGCCGCAGTTCCACGAGTGTCTCAATCGAATCCGGCAGCGATGCCAATTTGTTGTTTCTCAGGTGCAGCTCTCGCAGACGCGTCAATCGCCCGATGGAATCCGGCAGCGACGCCAGCCGATTGTCGGATGCCCGCAGCTCGATCAGGCTCGCCATGCCGGTAATCGATTCCGGCAATGCTTCGAAGGAATTTCCACTTATATTCAGGTAGCGCAACTTGGTGAGCGCGGCGAGAGACTGTGGCAGCGAGGTCAATTGATTGTCGTGGAGATACAGAAAATCGGTGAGACCATCGAGGGTGGCCAAGGCATCTGGCACGCTCGTTAGCCGGTTGTGTCCGAGGTCAAGCATGCGCAGGTTTTTCAGAGATCCGATTTGGTCGGACAGCTCCGGCAAATCGTTATCGGCGAGAACTAGCGTTTCAAGGCCGGTTCGCTGCCACACCCACTCGGGCACATGGCCGAGGTGCTTTTTCCATAGGCTCAGGTTTTTGGAACTCAGAGCCTTTGTGAGGCAGTCGGGGCACAGGCAACTTTCGATTGGCAGGTCGGGAGGCAACTCACCGGACATGGGCTCATTACATTGCGGGCAGAACATCGCATGGAGGTGCTTAGCGGATCTCGAAATCCGCCGTCTGTTTGACGGTCTTATCCGCTCCGTCCGTGGCGGTGACTTCCAACGCGTACGAACCGGAAGGAAGCGATCCAATCGGCACGCTCAATCCGACCGGGATTGCAGGTTTACCGGCTGTGGGAGGGGGAAGCTTCGCCACGCCACCGTCCCACTTCTGCGCACCGGTCTTGCGGTCCAGAATGCGCAGGCGCAGAGTGGCTGTGTCTTGGGAGTCGGGTGAGTAGACTTCGAAATAACAGAAGGCTTGCTCAGACCTTGTAAACACGTTCGATCCGGTCGGGATCACTTGCATGGAGCCGGCGATCAACGGCGTGCCCTCGTCAATCAGAGCGGGTTCCAGTCCCAACTCGGATGCTGGCCGCGCTTCCCTGCTCAAAGCGACTCCGCTGAGGGCGAACTGGCCGCGGTCATACACCGGCACTGTCAGCGGGGTCTCTGCCTTCCCAAAGTTCTCGCCGCCGGAGCTGAAGACAACCGAAAGATTGTATCGGCCCGGAACGATCTTGAATTCTTTTTCATAATGCAGAGATGTCTGCCTCCATTTGTCGGCATCCTCTTTCTTGTTGAAATCCAGCCTGACGATATCGCTGAAGCGCGCCGCAACAGCACCATCAGGAGCCGATGCAATGCCCAGAATATTGATCTCGGCATGCAGTTTGCCCTTTGCATTCTCAAACCTCACTGCATCGGTTGCCATTTCCATCGCTACGTGAACCCGCGCGACGTTCGGAGCGGCATAAAAGAACGGAGCCTCGATGGACGCCGCTGTTCCGGTGCCAGGGGCGGCGGCTTTCTCCTCCAGATCCCGCTCCAGCCGGCTTTCTTCCAGTAGGTCCTGGGCCTTCGCCGAGCAGTAACTCGACCTGAATCGCACGGTGGCGCCGCGCCGATCCACTTTGACGCGCAGCCGATGACAAGCCCCTTCCTTCGAATCTGGCGGTTCATAGCCAAGCACGTAATATTGACTCTGCTCCGCGTCGACCTTTTGCAATTCGGCGACAAGGTCGTTGGAGGTGGATAAGACCAGACCGCCGGTCTCGCTGGCAACCCTAAACAAAAGGCTGTCGTCTGTCAGGACCCTCGGAATGCCGTCGTTCCCGGGGCTCGGCCCATTGCCGCGGGGTGCGGCTGGAAAGGTTCGAACCGGGTCCTGACTCAGATCGAACGACGTTCCCGACGCGTCCTGGATGGCGCTTCCTTGCACCAGAGGATAAACCGTGACGTTGGAGTTGTTGCTCATCTGAATCAAGCGCGCCACATCGGGCGCCTGAGCCAGGTTAAACAACCCTCTCCCGGTCAAAAGAACTATGATCTTACGGCCCGGCACCGCGTTCAGATTTCTGGCAAGATCCGCAACGGACGGGATCAGGCCCTGGGCGACAGCGGCGGAAGTGGAGGCGTCACCGATGATGCCCTCATTCCTGGTGGTGGGCTGGATGGGGGTTCGGCCGGAGAATCGGACGGCGCGCACCGCGCCTTTGAGCAGGCTGGCATTCTCGGTGAAGCCTTGCGTCACATGATAGGCACCGTCGAAACTCACCACCGCCATCAACTGGTTGGGGTCAGAGTGGGCATCGATGAAGGCTACCGCGGCTTGCCTCGCACTGGCTTGATCGGTCACGCTCATGCCGACTTCGTCAAAGAACAACACCAGCCGACGGGGTTCGGACGAAGATGCGGTCTCCAGCGACAGGCTTTCCACCGGCTGTTCCTTATTGTCTTCCCAGATCCGAAAGTCCTTGGCCGTCAGGTCGCGAACGTATTCGCCCTTTTTGCCAGTCACAACGGCGTCTATCAAAACCTGGCGTGTTTCGCTTTGAAAAACCGGAGCCCGCTGGCCTAGTAAGGGAACGCAAGTTAGGCAGAGAAGTATTGCGAAGGTTTTCATGGAATGTTGACCGTCCCGTTGCGCGCGGCCATGGTGCCAACTGCATCTCTCGCCACGACGCGCACCACGTAACGCCCGGGCGCAACGTCGAAAGTCTCTTGAACATCCATGCCGGAGCCAAGCACCTTTTGGAGCGTTTGCTCCCGAAGGCGGAGATCCATCGCTCGCCGAATCCCGCGCACGTAGTGGCCATCCTGATCAAACAAGGCCGTCACTACCGTCAAGGTATCCTGGCTGCGATCCCCGGCGGTCCGAAACTTGACTGCGTTCATGTCCAGGTGCGAGGCGACCGTCAACTCCGCCGACGCTTCGTTCAGTTTGAAAAAGTCCGTGGTGACTTCGACGGGAATATCGCGCACCTCGTCGAGAGAGAACACAGCGTCCTGAATCTCCTCCTTGGCTTGCTCGGCCGCGTCCGCCGCGCGGTTCGGCGTCCAGTAGCCACGGCGGGCCTGCACCGCGGGTCCCTTCGAATTAGTGAGGATTATCTTCAACTGGTGATAGCTGCCATCCAACTTTAGATTTTGCGGCGAGAACCCGAGCACGTAGCTGTATCCCGGCGGAGACGCTAATTGCCGGAGGCCCTCCAGCAAACCGTTGTCATTCTTGAAAGAACCTCCGCCAGTGCCGTCCGCCAGTTCGTCCAGCACGTCGTGGCCGGCTCGAGCTTCCTCCAGCATATAGTGCTTGGCAAGCGAATCCGGATCTCGCCGCCCGAATCCTAGAGCAGAATCTTGAGCGGCGTCTTCCAGGAGCGGGATATCGGTTCCGCGGGCGTCCAGGCTGCTGATCGCGATGTGCGATCGAATCGCGCGATCCATCAGCTCCATCTCCTTGGCGCGGAGGTCAGTCAGCAGCAAGAAGCCTGGAGAAATCAGTACGATGGTCCGGCTTCCCGGCATCACCGAAATACGCCGAATCACGCTTGCCAGGACATTGATGGGGGCCTGGACATTCAGGTTGTTGGCCGAGAGAGCCATCTGCGAATATGCGATCACGGTTCCCGTGGTTATGGCGGCTCTCGGCAAACACTTTTCCAGTTCTATCGCGGCATCGGCAAGCGCAAGCGTATCGCTCTGGTTCAAAATCAGGCCGGCCTGATAAGCGCCTATGATGTCCGGGCAATCCGTTCCGGGAGGCTCCGCCGCACTCGGGTTGGGGCCGATTCGAAGCAGTGCGTCATGCAGTTTCCGGCGATCGTCGGTGAAATCGAGCGCCACGCGGCCGGACGTGGTGTAAATGGCGGCGCGCATGGCGGGGGTAAGCGCTTCGGCGAAATGCCGTTCTGCCGCTCCCTTGACTCGCGCCAGGGCTTGGAAGCTCAAGTGAACATCATCGAAAACATAGGCGACATACCGATTTGGCAGATGAGATGTCGCAGGTTCGGCTGTGAGCGGGGTGGGAATTGGCGCGGCCACCGGGGCTGGCTGCACGACGGCCACATTATCTGAGTGCACGGCGTTCACTTCTACAGAGAATTTGGTGATCACCTGTTGCTTGCCCCTGTCGAAGAGCCGGAAATCTTCACGCCGCAGGTTGCCAATAGCGTGGCCGTGATTGTCGCGCACCACTACGGGTACGGAAACGAGATTTACGCCGCTGCTAAAAATCGCCGGTGCTTGCTGTGAGGTGATCTCCGGCCCGTCCTGCGCGAGCGCCGCGCTGACCGCAAGGGAGCACAGAAGAAACAGGTGCGGGCTTAATTTCACGGCTGCGTCGCTGTTAAAAGATTACACCCCTGGCGGCCGGCATGTCCGGGCTTGTCTTCAGCCGGGATTATGATTATTCTCGGTAGCATATGAAGTCGACGACATGCTTGCTGGCGGCCGCGTTGGCCTGCTTGATCGTGGAGCTGTCGGGCCAGCAATTCACCGCGCCTGCTGGCAGCAGCGTTCTGCCGCAACCGATGAATTGGACGGCGGAGCAAGATCATCAAAACATGCTGGATCAGCTCGGTATCCAGGCGCTGCGGCCGGGCCCGAGCGGTAAAGAGAGCGCGCCGAATCATGCGAATTACGATGAGTCCAAGGCGAATCCTTTCCCGAATCTGCCCGCGGTTTTGACATTGAACAACGGCAAGAAAGTGACGAGCGCGAAGGTGTGGTGGAAGCAGCGCCGGCCGGAGATCGTCGAAGATTTTGAGCGCGAGGTAATTGGCCGCGTGCCGAAGAACGTGCCCAATGTGACCTGGACCGTCACCCAGACTGCGACCACGATGGTTGGTTCGTACCCGGCCATCAGCAAAGAGCTGGTGGGGCATGTGGACAATTCGTCGTACCCGCTCATCAACGTCGATATTCAGATGACGGTGGTCACGCCTGCCAACGCCAAGCGGCCTGTTCCAGTGATGATGATGATGGCTTACCCTCGCGGCACTTTTCCGCCGAGGCCGCCTGTTCCCGGCGCCGATCCGCCCGCGACCGAGCAGCTCATCGCCGACGGCTGGGGCTACGCGTCGATCGTTCCGGTGAGTATTCAGGCGGACAACGGAGCCGGTTTGACGCGCGGCATCATCGGGCTGACCAATAAGGGACAGCCGCGCAAGCCAGACGATTGGGGTGCGTTGCGTGCGTGGGCGTGGGGCGCGTCGCGCGGCCTGGATTACCTGGAGACCGATCAAGCCGTGGACGCGAAGCACGTCGGGATTGAGGGCGTCTCGCGGTATGGCAAAGCTGCGCTGGTGACGATGGCGTTTGATAATCGCTTCGCGGTGGTGCTGGTGGGTTCTTCCGGGGAGGGTGGAGCGAAATTGCATCGGCGTAATTGGGGAGAAGCGGTAGAAAATCTCACGGGGACCGGAGAATATCATTGGATGGCCGGTAATTTCCTGAAATATGGCGCCGCTGAGGCCACTTTTGGAAGTAAAAATGCCGGAGATTTACCGGTAGATGCTCACGAATTGATCGCTTTGTGCGCGCCGCGGCTCACTTTTATCAGTTATGGCGTGCCGGAGAAGGGCGACGCAAAATGGCTGGATCAGCAGGGCAGCTATATGGCTACCGTTGCCGCGGGGCCGGTTTTCAAGCTCTTGGGCGCGAAGGATCTGGGCGTCGGAGAGGATTACCACACGGCGAAAATGCCGCCGGTGAATGCCGGCTTGCTGAATGGCGAACTGGCGTGGCGCCAGCACGATGGCGGACATACGGACGGTCCCAATTGGAAATATTTTATTCCTTGGGCCGACAAGTTTTTCCACCATAGGGCTTTGGGGCGGGCGGAATGAGCTACGGAGGCCGTCTACAGCGGGCGGAAACCTAAACCTGCGACTTTGCCGTCCAAGTCCAGCACGATTCTCCACTCCGTGGAGCCGTGCTCGAATTTCACCTCATAAACATCGGCGCCGCTGGGTCCGACGCTTTTGAACGCCACCGATTCCACCGCGCCTAGTTGAGTGAGGAGGGCCTGGATCTGCGGCAGTTGCTGGCGCGTGAGAGCGGCCAAGGCCGGACTCATCAGATCGTAGTTGGGCTGGCCGCGCCGCACCTCGTCGATATTCCGGCGCAGCGCGGCTTCTCCTCCGGGCGCCGGGGTTTGATCCTTTATTCTTTTCGCCTGCGCGGCTGCCACGGCCGAGGCCTGCCCCTCGTCCATCCGTTTCGCAACCATATCGGTGCCATTTTGGTGCAGCGTTACCTGGGTCGCTTTTCCCTGAGCATCGGTATCGAAGGTCAATTGAGCGTCCACCACTTTCAGGAAAAATGTCCCCTCACTTTCGGGGAACAACTGGAGCTTTTGCTGTCCCGTGAGTTGCTCGAATAACTGATCGCCTTCGCGCGAAATGGTCATGATCGCGTTCGGAGTCAACTGATAGGTTCCGACGTAGTTGTCGAAAACCTTGGTGTCAATAGCGACCTCGGTGTGTTCTTTAAGTGGCTCCACTTTTTCCAACGGGTAGCTGGCATCCAGCAAGTGCCGTCCTATGTTGTCGGGACCAGCGGTGGTAAAGACGTTCGACAATACAACCACGCCCGCGCGAGTTTTCGGATCGAAGCCCATATACGTGCGATATCCGCCCGTGCCGCCGTCGTGCGAGATAATGGAATTTCCGTTCTTGGTCTGAACGTGCCAGGCGTAGGCGATCTGCAGGTCGGGCGATACAGCCTGCCGGCGAATCGATATTTCCTCGGCCATGGCCGCAGCCAACGGTGTTTCGATATAGCCGAGGTTCGCGGCCAGGAACGTCAGCATGTCGTTCGTGCTGGAACGGAGCGCGCCGGCGCCGGCCATTGCCTCCGACAGGTCCCAGTTGGGCACCGCGTTCTGCCCGGGGCCGTGTCCGATCGCCAGCCGCGCTTTCATTTCCGGAGTTAGAACGACGCTGGTATCCTTCATCCCCAAAGGATCCAGGATGCGAGACTTCACCATGCTTGCGTAATCCGTGCCAGCGCGCAGAGCCAGCACGTGCCCCAGCAGACCGAAACCCAGATTGGAATATTCGTATAGCGAGCCGATGTCGCGCGTGAGTTGGTAGCCCGATATAAATTCATAGAGCTGATCCACTGAGTAATCGGCAAAGGGATTTAACGGGTCTTTGGGGTGAAAATTCTCGGGCATTCGCGGCAAGCCCGAGCTTTGCGTCGAAAGATCCTGCAAGGTAATGTTCTTGCCGTTTCGTTCCGGTACTTTGACGCTTGCAGGCAGGTACTTGGACACTGGATCGGTGACCGCGACCTCGCCCTTCTGCACCATGTCCATCAGGACGAGCGAGGTGAACACTTTCGTGATGGAGCCGATTTCAAAGATGGTGTCGCCATTGAGCGGCCGCCGGTCGTCTTTCGCGAGGCTGCCGTACGCGACAACCCGGCGGCCCTTCGCGTCGATTACGCCGACCACCAGGGCAATGCCAAGATTTTCCGGCCCAATGCGATCGGCGAGAATCTTGTGGATTTCATTGTCGGGCGGCACTGGCGAACCTATTGTAGCCTGGCCGAACGCCGCGATCGCTAGCAAAATCAGACTTGCGGCGAAAATGAAAGCATTGTGCCGGGTCATAATGCTCCTGGAATATGGTCAAACTTCATCCGGTTTTTGGAACGAAGTGAATCCCTCGCCCTCACACTCAAGGTAGTCGCCGCGCGCAGGAGTTTCTTACAAGCGCCTGCACATGGCAACGATCAAAATGTGAACTTCGCGCCGGCTTGAACCAGCCGGGGAGCCGCGGCGCTAACCACTTGGCCGAACGTCGCGCTGCTTATATTGCCATCGATGGCTTGTGGACCAAAGAACTGCGCGTGATTGAAGACATTGAAAGCTTCCAGGCGGAATTGCAGCGATTTCGATTCGGTGAGCCGCAGGTTCTTAAGAAGCGCCATATCGAAGTTTTCCATTCCGGGTCCATGGAAATAGCGGCGGGAAGCGTTGCCTGGAGTGCCCAGGGCATTGTCGCTGAAAAGCGGGGCGTTGAAATACGGCTGCCCGTTGCGGGGATTCCGATTCAGATTGAGCGGCCCGGCTGCGACATCCGGCTCATCGACACCATAGTTATTGATGCCGTTCGGCTCCGCGCCCAGCAGAGAATTGTCGCCATAGTTGATGAGCGTTACCGGGAGGCCGGTGCTGAAGCGCGTGATACCGGATAATTCCCATCCCTGGACGAAGCGATTTGCAGCATGGAACAGATGTCCAAGGGGAAGTTGATAGTTGTAACTCACGACAAAGTTCTGCGTGATATCGAAAGCGGACAGGGCTCTGCTGAGCGAGGGATTCAGCGGGTTCACTTCCTCGCCCAGGTTGGATGATTGATCGAGCGACTTACTGTATGTATACGCAGCCAGCAACTGCAGCGGGCCGCTGGTGTGACGCAGAGTGACTTGCAGCGAATTATAGCTAGAATTTCCGATCGTGGTCTCGTACGTATCGCTTCCGAAATTCGGACCCAGTGGCCCGCGCGTTCCTTGGATCACCTGGCCCGAGGCGGTGATGAAAACCCCGCTTTCATTGAACGGCCCGCAAGGCGTTTGGCCGGGCGCCAGATTGGCTGGATTGCTCAGCTGGAGGCAGAGCGCGGGATTGCCGGGATTGGCTTCCTCGAGCACCAGCAGGTGATGAGACTGCGTGCCGACGTAGCTGGCGCTCAGCACGGTGTTGTTTCCGAAGCCGTGCTCGATCGACAGCATGTATTCCTCGGTGTAAGGAATTTTGTTGTTGGCCGCGTAGTTCGGCATTCCGCTGATCGGTTCAAACTGCGACCAATCGAGGCCGGCGTCGGGATGGCTGGCGTTGGTGTTCAAAGGGGCGAGCTGAAGCGGAAAATATTGCCCGGCGTTTTGGCCGCTGGCGGCGGTGACGAAAGGCGTGGCGAACAACGGCGGAGCGGGGCTGGTATATGTGCTTCCGTAGGGAGCATTCGCGCTGCTGATTCCGATGGTCAACGCCTCTATGGCCGTGTAGAACATGCCGTAGCTGGCGCGGATGCTGGTTTTCCCGTTGTCGGGCGAATAAGCCAAACCGATGCGCGGCGCGAAATCCAGATTTCCGGCCGGAGCCAAGGTGCGCGGAACGCCGGGATCGGTTGGAAACAGGAGGCCGGCAGGCGCACCGGGAAACACAACCGATTGCCGGCCCGGCGCGAATGTGGCGATCTGATTATATTTTTCGTACCACGGTTCGATACGATCCCACCGCAGGCCGTAGTTTAAGGTGAGGTTCTTATGGATGCGCCAGCTATCTTGCGCGTAGATGCCGGTGTATTTGTTGCGGCTGTAGAACGCCTGCAGCTGGCTTTGGTTGTACTGGCTGGGAATGCCGAGCAAAAAGTCCGCGAAATCCACACCGGTCTCGCTGCCGAAGAAGATGAAGTTGCCGTTTAATTGGGCGATGGGATTGGTATTGACCTGATCGTAGTGGAACTCGCCACCCATAACGAGGGTGTGTGTTCCCACCACTTTTGAGAAGTTATCGCGCCATTGAAAGGTGTTGTTCACCTGCTTCAGCTCGTTGGTATTGGTGCCAATGGAGAAGTTATTGAAATCGACGCTTTCCACGCCTTCCGTTCCCGGGGACAACGGAACAATGCCGGGCGTACTCTGGCCGACCACGAAACCTTGCGATGCAAGGCTGGTGCCGACGCCGCCCATGGGCTGGCCAAGGTCGGTTGCGTCGCGCAGGAAGCTGAAATGGAATTCGTTGACCGCTGTGGAACTGAGCGTCTTGGTGTCGCCCAAAGCGAGCAGTTGCGCGCGTCCGGTGTTGAGGGCGTTGAAGCCCGGAAGATTAGCGCCGCCTTGCGCCACCGGATAAGGATTGTTTTGTGACCAGCCGTCCAGAAAGTAATAAGCGGACAGCATGCCCCAGCTGGTTGTGGCATCCAGCCGATAAGCGCCCTTGTCATCGTGCAACGTCTGGTTGTAGGCCGAGGTCGAAAAAGTTCCGTTCGGATTGTTGGGCACGGGAATATATTTCAAAAGGTTTGTGGCCGGCGCGGACCACGCACTTTGCGGAATCACGGCGTTCGGGAGCACGCATTGCGCGGAACTCTTGCATCCTGAAAAATAGTAAGGCTCGCCGGCTGTGACACCATAGCCGAGTTTTTGCGAAAGCTGGCTGGCCCAAGCAGGGCTGCTCACAGTTCCGCTCAAAGAGCTCGCCACGTCGCTCAGATTGCCGCTGCGGTCTTGCAGCGAAGGGACCGGGATCTCGCCGGTATCGATACCCTGGGTCGATCGGGTTCCCTGATAGTCCGCGAAAAAGAAAATATGGTTCTTCCGGAGCGGGCCGCCCAGGGTTCCTCCGAACTGATTTTGGTCAAAGGCTCCGCGCGAAGGAGAAAAATAGTTGCGGGCGTCCAGATCGGTGTTGCGCAGGAATTCAAAGACGCCGCCATGGAACGAGTTGGTTCCGGACTTGGTCACCACGTTGATCTGGCCTCCGCTGAACTCGCCGTATTCGGCGTCGAAGTTATTGGTGAGTATCCGGAACTCGGCAATAGAATCGAGATTGGGAACAATCGCCGCTCCCATGTTGACGTCTTCTTCGACGTCGCTTCCGTTGACCACAAAGCTGTTGGCAAACTCCCGCTGGCCGTTGATGGAGATGGTGCCGGGGTTCAAATCACCGGAGGGCGAGAAGGCGCTGACGCCCACGTCCTGCGTGGTGTCGGTAGTCAAGGAGGTGACCGGAACGACGCCCGATTGCAGAGCGAGCAGGTCCGTGAAGCTGCGTCCATTGAGCGGCACGGCGGCCATCTGTTTACCCGTGATCACTTCACCCATTTGGGTATCGACGGTGTCGACCCGCGCGGCCGATTCGGAAATGGTGACCCGGTCGGTCCTCTCTCCGATGGCGAGAGACGCATCTACGACAACCTTGCTGTCGACATCGACGACAACGCCGGTGCGCCGGAGAGGTTGAAAGCCCGGGGCGCGGACCTCGACGTCGTAGCGGCCAACCGGCAGAGTTTGGAACGCGTAGAAGCCGCTGCCATCGGTGGCGATGGTTCGCCTTACGGCTGTGGCCGTTTCGGTTGCCGTCACGCTGGCACCAGGAATAGCGGCGCCCTTGGGGTCCGTGACGGTTCCCAACAGGCTGCCGCCGTCGCTCGCCCACAGTGCCCACCCTAGCAGTCCAAATACTGCAATGATTCCGATCCTCAATTGCGTGTTCTCCTTCACGATTTTTCGGCGAGGCGCTGGAAAGCGGATGTCCGCTCGCCAGCCGAATCTGTTGTCGGGCTCCGGGGCGGGCGGCCTTATAATGATGGGGTCGCCAGCCTTCCCGGTTGTCGATGCAAGGTCTCCACGGTGCTTCGCCAAAAGGTTGCCGTGGAGGCCTTGTCCACCTGCTACTCAATCACATTTCCAGATTGGAGTGTCCTCAGCGCAGGAGGGACCTGAATACTTAAACAGCCCGTTCGCTCTAGATAACAAGCTCTCTATGCATATCCGACCTCTTTGGTCCATGATAAGGATCAGGTGCGTTCAAGTCAAGCGAAAATAGCAATCGAGTTGCAACTGCCTGAGTTATGTCGGGTGTTCGAAGTCGCAATCAGCGCGTGTTGAAGGTTGCCGGTATTCCGCGACTCGCAGTGAAGTTGTGATGGAGCGTAGTGGCTGCGAGCAAGCCGTCGCTAACGGGCAGGGCCTTTTCTGTGTTCGGAGTTTTTGAGCTGAGCGGATTGTGCGTTTGCGGTCCCCGCCTCGCGCTACGCCATCCCTCGGCGTGCGAACGGCAGGCTCACGACAAACATTCCGACGCCCAACAGGACGATGGCGGGGCCCGGCAGAAAGTGGAAGCTCTCGGCCAGCCACACGCCGGCTACTGAGATTGCGCCGCCGAAGAGGGCGGATAGGATCACGTAGCGCCGCATGTTCTGCGCGAGATTTTTCGCGATGGATGCTGGGATAATCGTGAGCGCGCCCATCAAAAGCGTTCCCACCAGTTTGATTCCCAGCGCGACAATCATCGCGAAGATCAGCAGCAACGCCAGGTCGTAACCGCGCCCCAGGCCGTGGACTCGCGCCAGATCCGGCGAAACGATCAGAAACAGAAACCGTTTGGCGAGCAGAAAGCACAGCGCGGATAGCACCAGCGCACTGAGCAGAATCGCGAACAAGAGCGGCGAAGACAATATGGGAAACGCGCCGAACAGCGACTCGATGACGTCGCCGTTCGGAATCATGAGGATTCCGATCGCCAGGCTGGCGGTAAACAAGAGCCCGACAATGGCGTCGGGGGGCACGCGGCTGCGGCCTTCGAGCCAGAAAACCAGGAACGCGGCGCCGATCAGGAAGACGATCACTCCGTAGAACGGATCCACCCGATAAATGAGCGCCAGCGCGATGCCGGGAAGCGCAACGTGAGAAAGCGCGTCGCCCACCAGCGCCATTCGCCGCAAAAGGATGAAGGGACCGACGCTGCCGGATGCGACGCCCACCAGCAGAGCGATCCAGAATGAAGTATGCGGCGGCGGTTGCATTAATGGCCTGAGCCGTGCTCGTGCTGGTAAAAGCTGGCCTCGCCGTAGAGGGTGGAAAGAGCTTGCGGATTTAGGGCTTCGACAGGCGGCCCCTGGCACACCACGCTCTTGTTCAGACAGAGCACTCGCTGCGCGTAGCGGTAGACTACGCTGAGATCGTGCGAGATCAACAGCAGCGCCGTTCCGCGCTCATTTTGGACTCGATGGAGTAGCGTGTAGACGGTCTCTTCAAAGCCCGCATCAACGGCCGCGGTGGGTTCGTCCAGCAGCAGCACGCTGGGTTGCTGCAGCAGCGCCGAAGCGATCAGCACGCGCTGCGTCTCGCCTCCCGAGAGTTCTCCCAGTCCCTTGCGCAGAACGCTGTGGCTGAGGCCCATCGACTTCAGTTCTTGATCCAAATGGCTGGTGAAGGCTGCGCTGGGCCGCCAGAAATTGGGCGATTGCAGCAAAAAGAATTCCATGGCGGAGATGGGCGCGGAGCGATCGACCGAGAAGCGCTGCGGGACATAGCCGATTTTGACATCCGGGCGCCACCGCACCAGGCCGGTATAGGGAAGCAGACCCAGCAAGGCTCGAAACAGAACGGTTTTGCCGGCGCCATTGGGGCCGATGACGGCGAAGGCCTCACCTGGTTTGAGTGAGAAGGAGACATTTTGGAGAACGGGGAGACTGTCCAGTGTTACAGACAGGTTCTCCACGGTCAGAACGGCGTCGTCAGTCATGCAGGCTTTGGAAAGATCCTATCGTTACGATAGCCTGTTCTTGCCTTATGATGAGGGCATTGGCCATGCCTTTTGGGAAAGACTCACTTCGGCGTGACAACGTGCTCCTCTACCTAGCCGGTGCGGCTGCCGTCACCACGTTAGTGTCCATCCGAGTCTTCGAGATCCTGATGGCGGCGGCGTTTGTTGCGCTCATCGTTACGCGCAGGCGATGGCGCGTGCCGCCGGTCTGGTTGCCGCTGTCGTTATTTTTGCTGGGAACATTGATATCGCTTTTTGTCTCGGGCCACATCCGGGAAGGCCTTCCCCAAATCCGGAAATTCTACGTCTATCTGATGCTGTTTCTCATCACAACCGCTGTTCGAAGCGTGCGGGAGATTCGCTGGACGGCGATCGGGGGCGCACTGGCGGCGGCGCTTTCGTCCTTGTGGGCGGTGAAGCAATTTTACGAAAAATACCGCGCCGCGGAGGTCGCCCATCAGAACTTCTACACCTCTTATGTGGACGCCCGCATCACGGGATTCATGGGCCATTGGATGACGCTAAGCGGGGAATTGATGATGGTGCTGCTGGTGATCGGCGCACTGGTTTTCTTCGCGAGCGATCGCGCAGGCATCGCATGGCTGGTTGCGGCCGCGATGCCGATCAGCGCGGCTTTGGGGCTCACCTGGACGCGCAGCATGTGGCTGGGAACTCTCTGCGGCGCGGTGTACCTGATTTGGTTCTGGAGGAAATGGGCGCTGGCGGCGGTGCCGGTACTGATCGCGGTGCTGTTGATCCTGAACCCTCTCGATATTCGCGAACGCGCCATTTCGGCGCTCACCCCGCACCAGGGCCAAACGGATTCCAACGCTCATCGCGCGGAGCTGCGGCGTATCGGCTGGGAGATGATCAAGGCGCATCCCTGGCTCGGCGTGGGACCCGAACAGGTATCGCGGACATATCAGAACTACATCCGGCCGGACATGCCCAAGCCGCAGGCGTCCCAATATTACGGGCATCTGGAAAACGATTATGTGCAATATGCGGCCGAGCGCGGCGTTCCCACGATGCTGGCGCTGGTGTGGATGATTGGATGGGCGCTGTTTGATTTCGCACGCGCGCTGCGCCGCTTGCCCGCCGATGCCGGGGAGCGTTGGGTGCTGCACGCTGCAATCGCGGTGACCATTGGCGTGCTGGTCAGTGGTTTCTATTCCTGGAATCTCAACAACAGTGAAGTGCTCGCGCTGTTCTTGGCGGTGATGGGCTGCGGATACGTGGCGGTGTGGCAAGCGGAGGCGAATCGCGCCAGGCAAATCACTCCTGCTGTAACTTCGCTAGCGCCTCGTTGAAGTGTTCGATGTTTTCCAGGCCCATCCAGGTTCCTGATATCGGATAAGCATGGATGCGCTTGCCGTCCGCAAGCAGGCGCGACATCAGATCGGGCATGGTGAAGAACGTGTTTTGGGGAATGAGATCGAGCGCCGCGCTGGTTAGGCAGTAAATGCCTGCACTGATGGGGTATTCCGTCTCCGGTTTTTCCGTCACGCCTTGCACCGCTCCATCGGCGATGGATAGAACACCGTATGGCGATCGATACGTGTATTTCGCATAGGCCACCGTCAAATCGCAGGCACTGTTGCGGCTGGATTCGACGAACTCGCGAAAGTCCAGATCGGTAATTAGGTCGCCATTCATCAGAAGCAGCAATTCGCCCGGCGGAATCTGGCCTTTCAATGCGCCGGCGGGGCCGGCGGTGCCGAGCGGCTGGTGTTCATGCACATAGGTTACGCTGACCCCAAACTTGGAACCATCGCCGCAAAACGCGCGCACCAACTCCGCCTGATAACCGGTGGCAAGAATAAGATCGGTAATGCCCGCGTCGCGCAGTTGTTCGATGATCTTTTGCAGGATGGGCTTTTCGCCGACGGGCAGCAGCGGCTTGGGAATAGAGAACGTGAGAGGCCGCAGACGAGTGCCCATGCCGCCCGCCAGGATCATGGCTTTCATTTGTTGCTGAGGGCTCCCATTTAAATGCGGTAGGTGCTGGGATCGTACATCTCCAGCCGCTCCTCCACCCATTTCGCGGTCAATCGGATTCCATCGTCGAGCGTGACGCATGGCGCCCAGCCAGCCAACTCACGAGCCTTCGAGTTATTGGATAGCAGCCGGTTCACCTCGCTGGTTTCGGGGCGCGCCCGTTCGTCTCTTTTTCGAACGGGAAGGTCGCGTCCGATGATGCTGTTGATGCGCTGCACCAAGTCGCCGATGGACACCTCGGAGCCGGTTCCCAGATTCACTTCCTGGCCCACCGCTGCATCCGATTCCGCCAGGCGCAGAAAGCCCTCCACCGTGTCGCTGACATAGGTGAAATCTCGCGTGGGCGTGGTGTTCCCGATTTTGATTTCCGGCTGCGTCAGTGCCTGGCTGATGATGGTGGGGATGATGGCGCGGTCGCTCTGGCGCGGGCCGTAGGTGTTAAAAGGGCGCACCACCGTTACTGGAAGCTGGAATGCGGCGTGAAAACTGAGCCCGATGGCATCCGACGCGATCTTGCTCGCCGAATAGGGCGACAGCGGCTGCTTGGGATGCTTCTCATCGATGGGCACGTAGAGCGCGCTTCCATAGACTTCGCTGGTGGAGGCGATCACTACACGTTCGAGCGATGCGTCGCGAGCGGCTACCAAGACGTTCAGAGTCCCCTGGGCGTTCACTTCGAAGACTTCGATCGGGTGTACGTAGGAGTACGGGATGCCGATCAGGGCCGCCAGATGAAACACCGTGTCGGCTCCTTCGAGCGCGCTACGGAGGGCTTCCGGATCGCGAATATCGCCCGAAACAATTCGTATGTGTTTGGTATGAGGCGCCAGGAGATCCAGGAAGCCGGGATCGTTGCGCGAGTTATAGCGGACGAACGCCGTGACGTTCGCGCCCAGGGCGAGCAGGCGTTCCACCAGGTGGCTGCCGATGAAACCGCCGGCACCGGTTACCACAACATTTCTGCTGGTCCATGTCATAGGCCTAGGATTTCTTTATTGTCGCATCGGCCAGCAGGCGGAGGTAGAACTGTTCGGTTT
This sequence comes from Bryobacterales bacterium, assembly GCA_963776805.1. Lineage (GTDB taxonomy): Bacteria > Acidobacteriota > Terriglobia > Bryobacterales > Bryobacteraceae > Palsa-89. Next base: position 43,893 of record CAVZOD010000020.1, on the reverse strand, counting down.
TTTCGACGGTGCGGTCGATGGAAAACTGGGCGGCGCGTTCGCGAGCGTTGCGGCCGAATTCGCAGAGTCGAGCGGGATCGGAGGCGGCGTTCAGGATAGCCGCGGCGAGCGCTTCGGGCGATTCCGGCGGCACCAGCCAGCCGCTTTTTTCGTGCTCGATGGCCTCCGGAAGGCCGCCCACGTTGCTTGCGATCACCGGAAGCCCAAAAGCCATGGCCCGCAGCGCAGTGAGCCCCCAGGCTTCCGAACGCGAGGGCATGATGTAGAGATCGAGCGCCGCGTAGAACTGATTCAAATCGTCGACGAATCCCGGCAACTGCGCGATGCCGGAGGTTTGGCGCGCCAGTTCGGCGATGTCCGGTTTCGATCGCTCCGGTCCATCGCCGGCTAGAAGCATTCGTGCGCGCGGGAGCTTGGGCGCCAGCAGTAACGCCGCTTGCAGCGCTACGTCCTGTCCTTTTTCGGGCGTGAATGCGGCGGCATGCCCGATGACGAATTCATCGCTTGAATAGCCCCATCGCGCACGCGCCGCCGCACGCATCTCCGCGCCTGGGAGTTCCGGTGGCATCTCGATCCCTGGCACGATGACTTCGATTTGGGAGTCCGGTACACCGGCCGCGATCAATACCTGACGGACCGATTGCGATAGTGCGATCACGCCGTGGCAGGTGCGGCTGTATTTCCAGCGATGGATCAGTGGATGGCGCGGTGTGAACGCGACCAGGCGGCTGGCGACGCGGCGGATCGGCAGGCCGACGGAAGCGCGGAAGGATAACGTTTGCGCCTTGCCATCGTGCGCATGGACGATATCGAATTGCTCCTCGCGCAGACGCCTGCGTAAGGCGCCGAGGGAACTCAGGGGCATCACTTCCATTTCTTCGCTGGCCGCGGCCCCCGTCAGCGGACTTCCTTCCGGACTAATAATTACCTGGCGATGCCCCCGCTGTTTCAGGCCGCGCGCGAGAGAAAGCAAAAGATCCTGGCCGCCGCGAAAATCCCGGCCGGTGTCGATGTGAGCAATCTTGAGAATGCCGGAGGCCTCTGACCAGAATGATATCAGCCGCCGTAACAACAGAAGCACGGCTCACGCAAGCGCCTTCGGCTTTGCTAGAATTCCGATGGACTCCCCGTGGGGCGCTTCGATTCCACTGTTCCGTTTTACGCCAGATATCGCGAACCCTATCCCGACAGTTTTTTCCGAGAGGTGACGCGGCGCCAGGGATTCAGCGGCGCCGAGAGACTGATCGATATTGGCTGCGGGCCTGGTTCGCTCGCCATCGGATTCGCTCCTTACGTGAAAAGCTGCGTGGGCGTCGACGTCGAGACTGAGATGCTGGAGGCCGCGAGAGTAGAGGCGGCGCGGGCCGGTGTCCACCTGGATTTGATTCAGGCGCGGATCGAGGATCTGCCTCCGGATATCGGAACTTTTGACGCGGTAACGGTCGGCCGCGCGCTGCATTGGTTCGATCGCGAGGAAGCGATTGCAGTCCTGGAGAGAATTGTCACCGCGAATGGCTGGATTGCGATCTGCGGAACGCGTGGATACAGTGCGGCGGCGCATGGATGGACCGGAAAATTCCATGACACTCGCCGGGCTTGGTCCTCCGATCCGGACGAAACCCGCTATTACATCAATCTGGACGATTGGTTCCGCGGCTCCCGTTTCCGCAAAGTGGAGGAAATCGAAGTAGCGGAGACGCATCAGGTAACGATTCCAGATTTGATTGGACGCGCGCTCTCGTTGTCCACCACGTCGCCCGAGGTGCTGGGCGACCGGCGGCCGGATTTTGAAGCCGCGATGCGGGAGGCGCTGGAACCGCTGTCGGTGAATGGAGTGTTCGACGAAAAAGTGACGGCGATCGCAACCATTCTGCGTTAACCGCCGGGAGTCACGATTCTGTTCAGGAAAGTGCGATTTCCGCAAGCCGTGGCCGTTGGGCAAGTGATAGCATGTGAAACTACGCGAGGTGTGTGAAATGCGAAATGCCAAGCTGCTTTTGCTGACGGTGATTCTGGCCGCTCCCGGATTGGCGCAAATGGACCCCTCGGGCGAGTGGGCGCCGCAGTTCGACGAAGATTTTCTGGAGCGTATCCCGGGGCCCGATATCGGCGATTACCTGGGGCTGCCGATCAACAACGCCGCGCGATTGCGGGGCGACAGCTGGGATGCGTCGCTGCTCACGCTGCCGGAGAATCAGTGCCGTCCGCATCCTTCCGATTACGCCTGGCGCGGTCCGGCGAACCTGCGCATCTGGAAAGAAGTGGATCTCGAAACGCAGAAGCTGATCGCCTATCACACGCACATTTCCTGGCAGGCGCCGGAGCGCACCATTTGGATGGATGGCCGTCCGCAGCCGCCGTCGGACGCTCCGCATACCTGGCAGGGATTCTCCACCGGCAAGTGGGATGGCGACGTTTTGACCATTACCACCACGCATTTGAAGGAAGGCTGGATCCGGCGCAATGGCATACCGCGCAGCGAGAACGCGACCATCACCGAGCACCTGTTCCGGCACGATGACCATCTGACGGTGATGGTGATCATCGACGATCCGGATTATTTGACCGAGCCGTTCGTGCGAACCACGGATTTTGTTTACGATTCGCGCCAGCAGATCGCTCCGTATCCTTGCGAATCCGTGGTGGAGGTGCCGCGTCCCAGGGGCACGGTGCCGAATCATTTGCCGGGCGATAACAAGTTTCTGGCGGAGTTTGCGAATCGCTTTCATGTGCCGTTCGCGGCCACGCGGGGCGGCGCCGAAACGATGTATCCGGAGTATGAGAAAAAGCTGAAGGCCGAGTCCGGCACGCCGGATGTCGCCAAAATCGTGGCCGAGACCGATGCGCCACCCGCGACTGAACAAAACGCGATTCGTCCGGCTGCTGAGAACGACGGCGAAGTCCACACGCAGCATGTGCAGGGCAACATCTACATGCTTTCGGGCGCGGGCGGGAACATCACGGTGCAGGTGGGCAAGGAGGGCATGCTGGTGGTGGACACCGGTTTGGCGAACATGAGCGACAAGGTGGCGGCCGCGATCCGGAAGCTGTCGGACGGCCCCATTCGGTACGTCATCAACACGCACGTGCATTCCGATCACACCGGCGGCAATGCGAAAATTGCGGGGATGGGCAGCACCATCGTGGGTGGCAACGTCACTGGCGACATCGCCGATGCAGGCAAGGGCGCGGCGGTGATCGCGCAGGAGACGCTGCTCGACCGGATGAGCATGAAGGACGGGAATCAGCCTGCGTTTCCCCAGGCCGCCTGGCCCACCGATACGTTCACCGACGAAAAGGATCTTTTCTTCGACGGCGAAGGCATCCGGGTGATTCACCAGCCGGCCGCACATACCGATGGCGACAGCTTCATCTTCTTCCGCCGGTCCGACGTGGTGAGCGCGGGCGACATTTTCCGCACCACCGGTTATCCGATCATCGATCTGGCGCGGGGCGGAAGCTTGCAAGGCATTATCGACGGCCTGAACCGTTTAATTGCGCTCACCATTCCGGCCGGCAAGCAGGAAGGCGGGACGATGGTGATTCCGGGCCATGGACGGGTGTGCGATCAGGCGGACGTGGTGTTCTATCAGGAGATGGTCACCATTCTGCGCGACCGCATTCAGGCGATGATCAAGCAGGGCATGACGCTGGAGCAGGTGGTGGCGGCGCGTCCTACGCGGGATTACGATCCGGTGTATGGGGCTACGACTGGGTTCTGGACCACGGATAAGTTTGTGGAAGCGGCGTATAAGAGCCTGGGCGGGAAATAGCGGAGCCTGAGCGCGCGCAAGAGTTTCGAGTTCGTTTGCACCCGTCTCAACGGGCGGCAATAGCCCTTATTCTGAGGGTCGATCAGAGGACCCTATTAAGTGGGACAATGCCGGTGTGGAGGCGAGTCCATGCCAGTGGAGCCAGTAGTTAACGGAAAGAAGGAAGCCGCGAGGCCCAACTGGGCTCCCATACTGGGGCAGTGGGAGATCGCCGATACACGTCTACAGTTTCAAGGCCAAGCTGAGAATGCTTCCGCTCACGGTCAATTGTTCCCCATGGGCTTAGCCGTAAGCAATATAGTTATGCAGAATGGGCTGTGCCGGGTGAAAATCCGATTCTCGGCACCATTCGGTGGAAGTGAGCAGGCCGGTGGGATCGTGCTAGGATACCGTTCTCCAGAGCAGCATTACATATTTGCGGAACTTGGTGCGGCCGGGAGCGCATACTCAGTTGGAGAATTTGTGAGTGGCTTCGGTTGGAGGCCCCTCGTTGCAACCGGCCAGATTCAGAACCTCAAGAGTGATCGGGATTACGTACTCCAAGTTAATCTCTCCGGCCAAGAGTTAAGGGTGCTGGTGGATGGCGTTCCCGTACTGCAGCACCTTCTTTCCCACCCTCTCGAAGGCCGGCAGGTTGGGCTGATTGCAGCAGGCAATCAAGATGTTTCGTTCTCTGATTTCGATGTTTCGAGTGGAAGGCCAAGGGCCTTTGTTGTAATGCAATTCGCCGAACCTTATGACACGTTCTACCGCGAAGTCATTCAGAAGCAGGCGGAGGCTGCGGGATTCGAAGTGTTCCGAATCGATGAGAAGGCTGGTCCCGGAGTAATTTTTCAGGATATCCAACGAGAAATAGAACAGGCCGAGATCGTTGTCGCAGAGATAACTCCAACGAATCCCAACGTCTTTTACGAGTTGGGCTACGCTCATGCCCTGGGGAAGCCAACGATCCTGTTGGCGCAAAGGGGCGCCGAACTACCTTTCGACATCAGGAGCTTCAGGGTAGTGTTCTACAACGACACAATCGGCGGCAAAGCTGAGGTTGAACGAAATCTGCGAAACCATCTAGAAGCGATCACTGGAAGGTAGCCACGGCTACGCCTAGGCTTCGCTTCTGTGAGCATCACGGACCACTTTGCGCCCATTCGGTTTATCCGCTGGCTTAGTCCAGTGCAGCACGAACGTCGTTACTTTGCTTCGCAGGGCGTTGGATCCCACTTGGATCCGTCTTTCTCCATCTTGAAGTGCGTGCTGGTGACGAAATCCTGGTAGAGATTCTCGGGATCGTGGACGATGGTGGTGATGATGAGCCAGGAATCGCCATTGGGCTCGTTGGTGCGGTCGTAGTATTCGGTCAGCACCGTGTTCGCGCTATAGGGGATGCCGTTCTTGCGCAGGTAACCGGCCTTCAGATCCGTGGTGATCACCTTCAGCGAGCCGCCGCGGGGCGCTGCGCCACCGCCACGGGGAGCGGGCCTGAGGCCGTCCCAGGTAGCGTCGGAGAAGCCCTGCCAGCTCGCAGCGTCATGCGACGGCATCTTCGCGTTGAAGTGGAACAGGCGGGTCTGCGTGCCGGCGTCGGTTTCCACTTTGAGCGTGTTGTCGTCCACCCAGGTGATGTGAACGCGCGTGGGCTCGCGCATCAGCCCGGCGGCGCCATAAGCTCGGCATTGATTGCCGGCGGCGGTGTCTTTGTCGGGATCCCAGGCCTCGGCCATCTTGCGGCCTTCCTGATTGAGCGGGACGCTGGTGAAGTCGCCTTTAGCGGGAGTCACCATGCGCCAGCGCCAATCCTCGGTGACGATGGATACCCAATATCCGGTCAGATCCTCGGGCGCGATCTGTTTCGCCGGGCGGGGAGCCTGGGGCGGAGGAGGGCCAAACTGCGCTTGGATGGCCGCGGGCGCGAGCAACAGCGCCGCTGCTCCCAACATCGGCGCGACACGGTGGGTTAAAAATCTACGAATCATTTTCATTCTCCAGGCGTTCCCGGCTTACGGGACGAGCATTTCATGCTACTAAATTTCAAAATCATTTTGCGACACAAGGACTGGGGCTCCATCCGGCGCCATCCGGGATCTTCTTGAAATCGGTGCTGGTAACGAACGGCTCCGTCAGATACTTGGGATCGTCGACAACCGTGGTGACGGTAAACCAGATGTCGCCATTGCGTTCTTTGTGCAGGTCGTAATATTCCTTGACCACGGTATCCTCGCTGTAGGGCGGACCGTTTTTGCGAAGATACCCGGCGCGCACCCCGGTGGTGACGACTTCGAGGGCGCGCCCGTGAGTGCCTTCCCGCGTCGCTCCCAGGCCGAAGCCAGGGACTCCCGATCCGCGCACCGGCCGCTCCCAATTCGCGGCCGAATATCCTTGCCAGGTGCGCGCGCCGCCTTGCGGAGGCTTGCCGGTGAAATGAAACATGCGGGTTTGTTCGCCGGCGTCGGTTTCAACCTTGAGGGTGTTTTCATCCGCCCAGCTAATGTGGACGCGCCCCGGCACGCGCATGATGGCGGGCGCGCCGTAGGACTTGCATTGCTCGCCGGCGGCGGTATCTTTGTCCGGGTCCCAGGCATCGCCGATGCGGCGCCCCTCGTTGTTCAACGGGATGCTGGCGAAGTCGCCTTTGATCGGCGTCACCATGCGCCAGCGCCAGTCTTCGGTGACGACGGAAACCCAATAGCCGGTAAAGTCGGCGGGCGCGGCGGCCTGCGCCGATTTTGGAGCTTGCTGCGGGCCGACTGCTCCGATTCCGGGGCCTTGCGGAACGCCTTGGGCGACCAGCGATGCGGCGCCGAGTGAGACGACAGCGAATAATTCAGCAGCGCGTCGCGTCATCTAATTTTTTCCGCCTGGGTTTTTCTCGCTCAGGCTTTTGTACACGGCGTCGATGAATTTGTCGGTGGTCCAAAATCCGGTGGTGGATCCGTATTGCGTATCGTAGTCCAGGGTGGGTTTGGCGGCCTTCACCTGCTCCAGCGTCATGCCGCGCTTGATCATGTCCACAAAGCGGTCCCGAATGATGGTGAGCATATTGCGATACTCCACCACGTCGGCTTCGTCGCACAGCCGTCCGTGGCCGGGGATCACCATGGTGCCGCCTTCCTGATATTTCGCGGGGACCGTAATATCGATAATCTTGTTCAGCGCGTCGATTTCCCCTTGCACGCTTCCGCCCCGGTCCAGGTCGATGATCGGATAGGTGCCTGGTGTAAAGACGTCGCCGGTGCTCAGCACGTCGGAGCGGCGGAAGAAGACCAGGCTGTCGCCGTCGGTATGGGCCGCGGGCACGTGATACACCACCACGGCTTCGCCGTTGAAGAAGAAATCCTTGGTGGGCTCGAAGTATTCGTCGTTGGGCCAATCGGCTTCGGGAATCTTGGGCTGGTTGCCGGGCTGCGCCTCAGTCATGCGGTTCAGGACATTGGACTGGGCGACGATGCGGGGCGGCCCGATGGACTCGCGCGTCATGCCGAGCTTGGCCATTGCAGCGTTTCCACCGGTATGGTCGTTATGGACGTGCGTGTCGACGATCCAGCGAACCGGGCCATTAGATAACTTTCGGATCTCGCCCATGGCCTTGACGGCGAGCGGCGCGAAACCGGTATCCACCAGCATTACGCCATCGGTGCCCACCTGCACGGTGATGTTGCCGCCATCGCCCATCAGCACGTAGACCTTGCCCTGCACGGGCGCCATGGTGAGCTGCACGGTGTCCGGATTGACCTGCGGGGGCTGGGCAAAGCAGGCTGCGGCCACCAACAAGAGCGCCGCTTGCCGGCACGCGCGGTTCAGTATCGTTGGCATGATTACTTCGAGGTGAGATTGCAATCGATCAGGTTGGTGCACTTGCAGTAGCGCTCGCAGTGATCCGGCGGATGATACTCATTTTTGATTTTCTTCTGATATTCGGGGTACAAAGTCTCGGCGCCGCCGCGCGTGGCTTCGTACGGAAGACCGTACCAGTTCGCGAATTCGTGCAGGTAAGGATTCTTGCCCGGCAGATGGCTCGGAACCGTTCCTTCCGGCCGCGGCACTTCGGGGGCGTACTCGCAGCCGAAGATTCCGATGTTCTGGCCGGGATCGAGAGACCAGTTGTCGCTGCGCACCAAGGGCTCGGTGAGATACACCGGGATCGTCAATCACTGTGACCACCGTCAGATAGTCCCCGTGCCGCGTCCAGTGCTCCGTGAAGATGGCCTTGTCGCTGCGCGGAATGCCATTGCGGCGCATGTAGTTGGTCTTTAGATGGGTGGTGGTGATGGTTAGCATATTGCCTTCCCACACGCCCGTGGAAAATCCCTGCCAGGTATGCGGCGCGTAGGCGGGCGGGTGCGGGCGGCCGTCCATCCAGATGGTGCGCTCGCTATCCCAAGCCAGCATATGGGTGTGGAAGGCGATCAGCTTTTCTGAATTGCGGTCGATTTCGCGCCAGATTCGCAGGTTGCCGAGGCCGCGCATGGAGTAGTCGCCGCCGTGCGGGCGGCATTGATACTCCGGGACCACCGAAATACGGTCGGCATCGTAGGTGTCGCCCGCCATGCGCGCCGCGTCGTTGATGGGAAGCTCGGTGTAATCGCCCAGCTCCGGACCCGGGAGCCGCTCCGGGCCATCCTCATGATAAAGGGGCGCCCATTCGCCGGTGAAGTCCACTTGCGCGAACGCCGGCAAACTGACTACGGCAACCAATAACAGGCCGTAGGCGGCCCTACATCGAGGTAGGTGATCCATCATCGTTAGACAACACTCCCGGGATTGGACAACGCTTCCTGGTGCTCGCGGCTCGCGATTCGGGCCGAGGCTCAGTGATGCTTTAGCGAACTACGCCCTTCCAGTTCCAGCCATCCGATGGGCGAGTGATGCTCTGCATGCGGATGCGATGGTCATCCGGGTTGCGGCCCGGGTTTCCCGTAATGACGACCACGTCGCCCGGCTTGAGCGATTCACGCGTAACACCGTCGCGGCTCAATTGCCCGCCGGCGCCCCATTCCACGGCCCAAGTCTGCATCACGCCTTTGTCGTCGGGAGCTTCCACGTGCACAAACGAATGCGGGTTCCGATACAGGAACTGTACTAGCTTTCCTTGGATCGTAACCTTCTGATCTTCGAAATAAGTGGCCGCAAATGAATGGTGTGCATACATGTTTACTTGCGTGCTCAACATGGATGCCGCGGCGACAACCAAGAACAACAGTGTTCGTTTCATAGGGTTCCTTTGATTCTTCCTTCCCGGCTCAATCTCATAATATACCGCCCTCAAAAATCCTGCATGCAGTTCGCTTCGGCCAGTCTACTTCCCGCCCAAACTCTTATATACAGCCGCTACAAACTCGTTGGTAGTGTTGAATCCTTTGTCGGCGCCGTAGCGGGCATCGTAGTCCATGGTGGGACGGGACGCCTGGATCTCATCCAGCGTCATGCCCTTCTTGATCATGGCTCGAATACGGTCGCGAATGATAGTTACCATATCACGATATTCGATCAATTCCCAGCGGTCGCACAAACGCCCGTGGCCGGGAATAATGTAGGTGCCGCCCTCTTCGTCGTGCTTGGAGATCGCGAGATCCATCAGATTGTTCAACGCGTCGATTTCGCCTTGAATGCTGCCGCCGCGCGCCAGGTCGATAAAGGGGTACCCGGTGGTTACAAAGATGTCGCCGGTGCTAATCACATCCGAATGGCGGAAGAACACGATGCTGTCGCCGTCGGTGTGAGCGGCTTTCTCGTGGAGGATCTCCACCGGCTCGTCGTCGAACCACAGCGTTTTGCGATCGCCCAGGAACGTATCGGTAGGCCAGGCATCGGCGGAGACGGCCGGTTGATTGCCGCTCTGCGCGCTCATGCGATCCAGCACCGCCTGGTGGGCGATGATCGCCGCGCCTTTGGAAGCGTCCGCGATGTCGCCGGTGACATTGGCGCCCGTGATGGTGACGCCCGCCGCGCGCAGCTTAATGTTTCCGCCCGTGTGATCCGGATGGACGTGCGTGTTGATGATGTATTGCAGGGGCTTGCCGGGGGCCAGCTTGTGGATAGCGTCAATCACCTTGTCGGCGGTCTGCGCCAGCCCGGTGTCGACGATCAGCACGCCCATGCTGCCAACCTGGATGGTGATATTGCCGCCCGCGCCTACCAGCATGTAGACATTGCCCTGCACTGGGAGAACGTGAACTTCGCCGTCGGTCGGATTCGGATTCTGCGCCATGTTCTTCAAGTCCATGGGCGGAACCTCGTCCTTCTCAAACACGTTCGTGGGAGTGGGAGGCGGGTTCTTGATTTCCTTCTCGAACTCCGGATACATGGTTTCCGGGCCGCCCAACGCCGCAATTAGCGGCAGGTGATACATGTTGGCGAACTCGCTGATAAATGGATTCTGGCCGGGCAGGTAATTCGGAACCGCGCCTCTCGGCCGGCCTTCCACTTCTTCCACTTCTTCGCAGGGATACAGCCAGTTTCCACCGGCATTGGTGTTCAACACGAAGTCTTCGGACTTCACCAGCGGCTCGGCCAGATACACCGGATCGGTAACGATGCTGACGTGCGTCAGGTTTTCGCCGTGACGGATGAAGTGTTCCACCAGCGTGGCCTGATCGCTCTCCGGAAGACCGTCGCGCCGCACCCAGCCCTGCTTGATGTGCGTGGTGTAAACGGTGAGAATATTGCCTTCCCACTTGCCCGTGGAGAAGCCCATCCAGGTGTGCGCGGCCCAGGCCGGCGGGTGCGGACGCCCGTCCATCCAAATGGTGCGCGTCTGCTCGTAAGTGCTGATGTAATTCTTGATGGCGATGATTTTCTGCGACTGCGGGTCTTTTTCATCCCAGAAGCGCATCTGCAGCGGGCCGCGATAGATGTACGGCGAGACGTGAACCTGGCACTGATGCTCGGGCAACGTCAGACGGGATGAGTTCCAGCTTTCTCCCCACAGCCGGGAGCCCTCGGTAATGGGAAGGCCGGTATAATTCACCAATTCCGGACCGGGAATGCGTTCCAGGAAGTCCTCATGCAGCAGTGGGTTCCAATTGCCTGACAGATCGAATCCGACGTCGGGTACGAACTCGCCCACCACGCCTTGGCCGAACGCGCTTACGCTGACCAAAGCCGCGATCGGCAAGAGGAACGAACTAATCATCTTGGAACGGAACCGGATTGACCTGAATCTGGTTCGGCATAAATTGCCCATTTCACTCTCCTGAGAACATAAACCTGCCGGTTGTATGCAACAGATTTGGCGTTTGCGAGAACCCTCAAGTTACTGCTACTTCGCGTGCGGCGGTTTATGTCGATGTACGATACCCGAAGCGGCGATCTGTGTCAAGGTCAACCGAGCCTGAAAGCCCGGAAGGCGCGGACTCAGAGAGTACAACCGCTCCCAAAACTTTAAACTTTATTGTAATGCAAAAGGCGCGAGCGTACCGTGACGTGCGCTTTGATATGCTACGGGGCTGGAGGTTTCCGATGAGCCCGGAGATTCGAATGCGGTTTCTGCATGCAACGATCGGAGTGGGGGTGATGTTGGGCTTGGCGGCGGTTGCAGGAGCGCAAAGCGGCAGCGAGCCACCTGCGTCTACTTCGGCCGCGTTACCTAAGGATGTTGATCCGCAATCGTTTTCGCGCCTTCCGGTGGTGAAGCGCGACGACCTGGACCAGGATGGCAAGCGCATCTACGACATGCTGGCTGGGGGCGAAGGCAAAACCGTCACGCCCACCGGGCCCGCCGCCATTTCGCTGTATAGCCCCAAGGTGGCCGAAGCGATCCAGATGCTGAATCAGTATCTGCGCTTTCACGGAGTGCTGAAGCCGCGCGACTTCGAGGTAGCGATTCTGGTGGCGGCGCGGGAGTTCGATCAGCAGTACGAATGGAGCGGGCACGAAAGGGGCGCGCAAATCGCGAAAGTTCCGCAGCCGGTAATCGACGCTATCAAGTACAACAAAGATACGGCGGGGCTTTCGGACCGGGACACTCTGATCATCACCTTCGCCCGCGACTCGTTCCATCAGCATAGGATCAGTTCCGATCTCTATGCCAAAACAGTTGAGACATTCGGCAAGCAGGGAACGCTGGAACTGGCCACCATCATCGGCGATTACGCCATGGCTGCGATCATGCTGAACGCGACCGATCAGCATCTGCCGCCGGGACGCCCGCAGTTGCTGCCGGTGAAGTAAGACCGCGCGGCTTTTATGCCGGAGGGTGAAGCAAGGGGATCGCTTCGCGGCGTCCTCGCCGGTAGACGCGAAAGTCATTCCAGTCCGTCGTAATCACGGGATGCCGTGGATTCAGCTCGCTGAGGCGAATCAGGCACAAGTCGGCCAGATCGGGTTCGCGGTCGGCGTAACGCAGGGCCAATTCCGTCAGGCGGGCGAGATGGTCAGCGAGCACCAGCGCTGGCCGTACCAAGCCCTGAGTCACGAAGGCTAACGCTAGAGCGCTGTTCCCCAGGTGGAAAGCGGTCTCAGCCAGCACTGCCTCACAGGTTAAGAGCGGCTCGGTTACGCGCTGCGCGAGATCGCGCGCCCAGGCATGATGCTGATCTTTGCGATTGCCGAAAGCTACCAGAAAGCCTGTATCGGCGATCGCCTTCATTTGCGGGAGAAGCCCTTCCTGGTGGACAGGTTGGCAGGCCCAGCGACTGCGCCGGCGAGCCGCAGGAACGGACGGGTTTCCGATTTCCTCGCCTTCTCCAGTTCATCGCGGATAATCCGTCCCTTGGGAACGCCGGTCTTGCGGGCGGTTTCTTCGAGCCATTGGGCCAGATCGCTCGGGATGCGGACCGTGATTGTATTACTCATTTGCTCTGAATGTAACACACGCTTTTGCGAGGACAATGATATATTCTGGTGCTGGAACGGAGCACTTCTTGACCGAAAAATCGCCATCCTCGTCGGTCTCTCGCCGCAACGTGCTGAAAACCGCGGCAGCGGGAGCGGCTCTGGCCGCGCGGAAGGCCGCCGCGCAAGAGGGCGCAAAAGCGTCGGGCCGGAAATTTCGGGCGTTGGTGCGATACGGCACAGGCGTTTCGGTACAAGAGCTGAAGTTGCTGCCGATCCAGCCGCGCGAGGTTTTGATCCGCACTGAAGCCTCGGTTGCATGCTATTCGATCACACCCTACGCGCTGCGCACCGACAACTACGCGCACGCCACCATCCTGAATCACTCCGGCATGGGCGTGGTGGAGGAAGTGGGGCCGATGGTGAAGCGCGTGCAACCGGGCGACCGCGTGATCGTCGCCGGCACGCCACAATGCGGCCAGTGCTATCAATGCCTGCAGGGCCGCGCCGATCATTGCCAGTTCCTCTCGGGCGTGGATGTGCATCCCATCGCGGAGATGGCGGATGGAACGCCGGTACATCCGATGTCGGGTTTGGGCGGCGTGAGCGAACTGATGGTGGTGGCTGAAGAGTATTGCTGCCCGGTGTTCACCGATGTTCCATCGCCAGAGCTCGCACTGCTGGCCGATAGCGGCGGCACGGGCCTGTCAGCCGCCAAGAACCTTGTCGAAGTGCAGCCTGGCACCGACGTTGTCGTGTTGGGCGCGGGGCCGGTTGGATTGGCCGCGATTCAGTCGGCACGCATCATGGGCGCTGGACGAATCATTGCTGTCGAGCCCGTCCGGATTCGCCGCGAAGTGGCGCTCCAGGTGGGCGCCACCATGGCGCTCGATCCGAATGCCGAAGGCGACCAGTTGGTCTCTAAAATTCGGGAGATCTGTAAAGGAAGAACGGATCGCTTGTTCGCGGGCGGCAATCTGCCGAGGGGCGCGGGAGCGGATTTCGTGATCGAGGCCGTGGGCGGCGATCAGTTTCGCCCGAAGGTTGAGGCCGGTCCCGACCCAACCGGCATTCTTCCGCTCGAACAGGCTTGGCAAATCGCTCGCCCAGGCGGCCACATTGTCACGCACGGTATCGGCCAAAAAGGGAACGTTTCGTTCCCGGCGCCGGCCTTCTGCATCTCCGGCAAAACGTTTCATGCCGGCCAGCAAGGCGGTTTGAATATGATGCGCGATCTTCCGCGCTACGTTCGGTTGATCGAAAAAGGGCTCTTCAACGCCAAGGCGATCATCACCGCGACGTATCCGCTGGATCGCGCGCGCGAGGCGTTTCAAGCGGTGGCCGATCGCACCGTGGTGGGCGCGGTGGTGGTTTTTAGTTAGGGGACGCGATGCCACAGATATCCCGCCGCGATGTGCTCGGAAAAAGCGCCGGACGCAAATTCCGCGCGTTCATTCGATACAAAACTGGGACATCGGTGGAAGAGCTGCGGCTTTTGCCGATCCAACCACGCGAAGTGGTGATCCGAACCGAAGCGTCGGGCGTTTGCTATACCATCGTCGGCCAGTCGCTTGGCACCAGGGACGCGCCGCGTCCATCGATTCCGAATCACTCGGGGTTCGGCGTGGTGGAAGAAATCGGGCCGCAGGTGAAGCGCGTGCAGGTGGGCGATCGCGTGATCATCCCTGGCACGCCGCAATGCGGGCAATGCTACGAGTGCCTGCAAGGCCGGTCGGATTGGTGTCAGTTCCTGGCCACCAATCCCGCGCACCCAATGGCCGTCATGTCGGATGGAACGCCGGTCTTTGAAGGCGGCGCGCTGGGCGGGCTGAGCGAACTGATGGTGGTGTCGGAAGAATATTGCTGCCCTGTCTTCACCGACCTTCCGGCGGAACAGTTGACGATGCTCGGCGATACAATCGGCACCGGCTTGGCTGCCGGGATGAATCTCGCGCGTGTGGAACCTGGATCGGACTGCGTCGTGTTGGGCGCTGGCCCGGTGGGGCTGGGCGCCATTCAATCAGCCCGCATTATGGGCGCTGCGCAGATCATCGTGGTGGAACCGATCAAAGTCCGGCGCGATCTGGCTCTCAAGCTGGGCGCGACCATGGTGATGGATCCGAACGCCGAGGGCCAAGGCCTGGTCGAAAAGATTCGCGAGCTTTGCAAAGGGAAAACCGACCGGCGATTCGCGGGCGGACGAGCGTGGGGCAACGATCTGTTTGCTGTGCCGCGCGGTCCCGATTTCACCATCGAAGCCGTGGGCGGCGACAGTTTCCCACCCAAGATGGAAGCCGGCCCCGATCCAACGGGCGTGCTCCCGTTGCAGCAGGCGTGGGAATTCACACGTGGCGGCGGCCACATCGTGACGCTTGGTTTCGGCCAAAAGGGCGACGTGTCGTTTCCGGCGATGATGTTTGCCAATCGCGGGCGCACGGTTCACTCGGGCCAGCAGGGTGGATTGAACATGCTGCGCGATCTGCCTCGCTATGTGACGCTGGTAGAGAAGGGGCTCATCGATTTGAAGTCGATCGTTACCGATACCTATCCGCTCGACCGCACACGCGAAGCGATTCAAGCCGTCGCTGACCGGACCACCATCGGCGCAGTGATAACGTTCGTCTAACGCATGCGACGTTCCGGCACCGCCGATCTTCCTTTGCATGGCGGGCGCGTGCCGGCGTGGCTAGCCGATCGCATGACGCGATTGGGCACGGCCATCAGCGAAAGCATCCTGCTGCACTACGGGCCATCGGAATTGCTTTCGCGCCTGAGCGATCCGTTCTGGTTTCAGGCGCTCGGCTCGGTGATGGGCATGGACTGGCATTCGTCCGGCATCACTACGTCGGTGGTCGGCGCACTGAAGCGAGGGCTCAATCCGCGGGCGCACGAACTGGGCATCTACATTTGCGGCGGCCGCGGGAGGCATTCCCGCAACACGCCCGATGAGCTGCGTGCAGTTGCCGAGAAGACCGGTTTGGATGGGGAGGGTTTGGTCCGCACCAGCCGGTTGACTGCGCGGATCGACAACAACGCGATCGCGGATGGTTTCCAGATCTATCTGCACGCGTTCGTGCTGACGGCAGGTGGCGAGTGGGCAGTCATCCAGCAGGGATTGAACGACGAGGCCGGGTTAGCCAGACGTTATCACTGGCATTCAGCGACGGTGCGCGATTTCACGTGCGAGCCGCATACGGCGATTGCAGGCGCGTATCAGGGCGAGATCATGAACCTGGTGGATGCAGAAGCCCGTTCGGCGCAGACGGCATTGCTCCACATCAGCCATCAGACGCCGGATATCACTCTTCGCGACTTGTGTTTCGCCATGCCCGCGCATCATGATGTGCGCGCGGCCGATGTGGATCTCAAGCGTCTGGGAGCGGTGCTGGCCGTCGCTTACGAGCGCGATCTGCACGACTTTGCGTCGCTGTTGCTGCTGGAAAAGCTGGGACCACGTACGTTGCAATCACTCGCCCTGATCGCGGAAGTGGTGCACGGAACGCCCGTTCGATTTTCCGATCCCGCGCGCTTTTCGTTCGCTCATGGCGGCAAGGACGGCCATCCGTTTCCCGTGCCGCTCAAGACTTACGATGTGTCGCTGTCAATCCTGCGCTCGGCGCTTGATTCGGCGAAGGCGGGTGATCGCGAAAAGTTAGATGGCATGCGGCGCCTGGATCAATTCGTCCGATCGGTGGAAGAACACCACCAGCCCGAGGCTGATTTCCAAGCAATCGTCCGTCACGAATATGCGATCTCGCGGAACATTGGTGGGAGAACCGTGTTCGACGATCGCCGCCGTACAGAATCGCGTCAGCTCGACCTTTTCTGAACGAAACTTCCCGCCTTGCGCCGAGTCCAACCGCAAGGAGTCAACAGCATTTATGGAATTACTACAAGAATTGCTAACTGAGGAATTGCGGGACTTGCTCCACGCCGAGGGGCAGTTGGTGAAGGCGCTGCCGAAGATGGCGAAAGCATCGAAGGACGCCGATCTGAGGACCGCGTTTGAAGAACACCTGGAACAGACCAAGGGCCACGTCGAACGTCTGAAACAGGCGTTCGAGTTGCTGGAGGAAAAGCCCAAAGCGAAACCTTGCAAGGGCATGGCCGGACTGGTGGAAGAAGGCGCGGAAGTGATTGCTGAAGGCAAGCAGATGGACGAGGCCGCGGCCGACCTTGCGCTCATCGGCGCGGCTCAGCGAGTGGAGCATTACGAAATCGCTGCGTATGGCACGGCGCGAGCCATCGCCGAACAGATGAACCGGCGGGACATCGTGAAGCTTTTGAGCCAAACGTTAGCGGAAGAAGAAAAGGCCGATCAACTTCTGAGCAAGCTTGCGCAACCTTTGCTGGAAGAGGCTGGGCAGCCAACCGAGGAAGAGGAACTGGAAGAAGAAGAGGTCTAAAGACCAAACACGAAGACAGTGGGTTGGCCAGTCGTCCTATAAATCCCTGACGCGAAGCCGGCGGCTACGGCGATTCGTTCCTGGCCGCCGTTTTCAGAGGCGATGATTCCGCCCCCCGCGGGTTGGTGCGTCGCGATGCGATCGAGCAGCTTACCCGTGCCCGCTTCGAACGCACACACGTCGCCATTCAAGTCACCGTAAATACCGGTCCGCTGGCGGTCGCACGAATCGCCGCCAGCATTGGCGTCGCCGAGCGATGGCGCCAGCGCATGGAACCGGAGTCCGCGTCGATAGTGGTGACCAAGCCATTCGACGATCCGACAAACGACTTGCCCGATTCAAAGCGCGGCGCTGGATCCCGCAGCCTGCCAGCGCGATTGCTAGAAGCAGGAGAGCCAGGGCGTTGCATGCAGGTTCCCTCATATTGTTATATGCTCCGAAGGAAGCTGACTCATGAACAACGCCATGTTATCGAGAATCGCGAGCGCCGCGCTGCTGCTGACTGCTGCTACCGCACCGATGTTGGGCCAGGACTTATTGGACGGCGAGTGGAGCCCGCTGCATCACGAAGATTATAACGAGCGGATTCCGGGTCCGGATCTGGGCGACTTTGCAGGGCTGCCGATCAACGATTCCGCGCGCGCGTTTGCCGAGAGCTGGGATGCGTCGCGCCTGACGCTCCAGGAACATCAGTGCCGCGTGCACGTTTCGCCTTACATCTATCATGGCCCTCTGCATCTCAGGATCTGGGAAGAAAAGGACCCGAATACCCAGCAGGTAATCGCGATCAAGAATTACATCAGCACCTACGAACAGACCCGCACCATCTGGATGGATGGCCGTCCGCATCCGCCCGATTACGCCGCGCACACATTCATGGGATTTTCCACCGGCAAGTGGGAAGGCAATATCCTGACTGTCTACACCACGCATATCAAGCAGGGCTGGGCTCGCCGCAACGGGCTTCCGGAAAGCGACCAAGCCACCATGACCGAGCATTTTCTGCGGCACGGAAACATCATGACGCACATGACCATCCTGAACGATCCGGTTTACTTGACGCAGCCGCTGATTCGTACCGACGATTTTCTTCTCGACGAAAAAGAACTGGGAGGATGGCTGTGGCCTTGCGAAGCTGTGGAAGAGATTTTGTCACGGCCCAAGGGCGCGGTGCCGAACTACCTTCCGGGCAAGAACCCGTTCCTTTATGAATACGCGGACAAAAATCATTTGCCGCATGCCGCGGTGATGGGTGGCGCATCCACCATGTATCCCGAGTACAGAAAGGTGCTGGCCAGCGCGAAGATCGAGTCCGCGCCAGCAGTTGCTGTGAGTCCAGCGCCGCGCGGCCAGCAGAATCGCGAGAACGCGGAGCTGCATATTCTGCCGGTGCAGGGCAACGTCTACATGCTGGTGGGCGCGGGCGGCAACATAACCGTGCAGGTGGGCAGCATGGGCGTGTTGCTGGTGGACACGGGGCTCGCGCAGTTTTCCGACCAGGTGATCGCGGCGGTTCGGACGCTATCCAATAAGCCGATCCACTACATCATCAACACGCACGTGCATCCGGATCACATCGGGGGGAATGAAGCGCTGGCGAAGATCGGCGGCGGCTCGGCTCGCGAAGTCACTCTGGTGAACACTCCCGGTGAAACGGCGGCCTACAGTGTCCAAATCATCGCGCATCAAAATGTTTTTGACAGAATGAGCGCCACGGCCAACGGCCAGAAGCCCTATCCCGAAGCCGCCTGGCCTACCGACACCTACCTTGGCACGGAAAAGGAAGTCTTCTTCAACGGCGAGGCCGTCCAGATGTTCCACCCGCCGGCCGCGCACACTGACGGCGACACCATTGCTTTCTTTCGACGCTCCGACGTCATCAGCGCCGGCGACATCTTCGTCACCAACGGCTATCCGATCGTCGATCTGAAGAATGGCGGGAGTTTGCAGGGGGAGATTGACGGGCTGAACCATATTCTCGATCTGGCGATTCCCGCGCATCATGAAGAAGGCGGCACCTACATCATTCCTGGCCACGGCCGGCTGTGCGATGAGTTCGATGTGCTGGAATATCGCGACATGGTTACCATCGTGCGAGACCGCATTCAGGCCATGATCAAGCAGGGCATGACGCTGGATCAAGTGAAGGCGGCGCGGCCCACCCTCGATTATGATCCGCGCTACAACACGCCCGGCGGCTTCTTGACCGCCGATATGTTCGTGGAAGCCGCGTACAAGAGCCTGACGCAAACGAAATAATGGAACAGCAATTAACCGGGAAGGTCGCCCTCGTCACTGGAGGAGGGCGCGGAATCGGCCGTGCGATTTCGCTAGCGCTGGCTGGCGCGGGCTGCGACGTTGCGGTGAACTATCGCGAGCGCCGCGACGATGCGCAGTCCGCGGTGGGAGAAATCGAAAAACTCGGGCGACGCGCGATTGCGATCCGGGCTGACGTTTCGCGTGCGAATGACGTGACCCAATTGGTGAGCGCCGCTGAGAGGCAACTTGGGCCGATCGAGATTCTGATCAATAACGCCGGGAAAATCCTGATCCAGTCCATCGAGCAGATGACCGAGGAAAGCTGGAACGACATGATCGCATCCAATCTCACGTCATGCTTCCTGGTCACCCAAGCCGTGCTTCCGGGCATGCGCGCACGCCATTGGGGCCGCATCATCAACATCTCCTCGGTGGCGGCGCAGGCCGGCAGTATTGTCGGCGTGCATTATGCTGCGTCGAAAGCCGGAATGCTTGGGCTGACGCGCAGCTACGCGCGAGTACTGGCGAAAGAAGGCATCACCGTCAACGCCATTACGCCAGCGCTGGTTGCGACCGAAATGGTGATTTCAAACCCGGTCGCGAAGCCCGAGATGATTCCAATCGGCCGCTTCGGCGATATCGAGGAGGTAGCCGGCGTGGCCTTGATGCTGGCGCGCAATGCGTACATGACGGGGCAGACCATCAACGTCAACGGCGGCTACTACATGAGTTAGAGCGGCCTAAATCACTTTGGTGGCGCCGCCGTCCATGTCGATCAGCGAGCCCTGCAGGAATCGGCCTTCGGGGCTGACCGCGAACGCGACCAGCGCGGCAATATCTTCTGGCTCGCCGACGCGCGTGGTTCGCGCGCTTTCAATCAACTTGCGCTCCGCTGTTTCCACGTCCGTACCCTGCTGTTTGGCCGCCGCCTCCAGCATGCGCCGGTAGCGCTCCGTGCGAATGCTTCCCGGATTCACGGCGTTCACCTGCACGCCATCGCGAATGCCGATGTCGGCCATCGCTTTGGTGAACGAAAGCACCGCAGCATTTACGGACCCGCCAATCGTAAACAAGGCACCGGGCATCCTGCCGCCGACACCCGAAATATTCAGCACCGAACCGGCCTGCGCCTTCAAGTGCGGCCAGGCCGCGCGCGTCAGCCGCATGGCGCCGAAGAATTTCAGCGCGAAACCATCGGACCAATCGTCATCGGTCAGCTCCAGAAAATCGCCGCGCTTGGTGGCGCCCGCGTTGTTGACTACGATGTCAATCTGCCCATAGGTTTTCAGCGTGAACTCTACCGCGCGCTTGGCCGCATCCATCTCCCGCAGATCCACTTTCAGCGCCGCGGCGCGCCCGCCTGCGCTCTCGATCTGCTTTACGGCATCGTCCATCAGGTTCTCGTCGCGCGCGCAGAGCACCACTTGCGCGCCTTCGCCGGCTAATCGCATTGCGATTGCCTTGCCGATGCCGCGGCTGGCCCCGGTCACAATTGCCGTCTTGCCTTTCAATCTGGTTTCCATGGATTTTCCATTATGCTTGTTCCTGAGAGCGACGTGCTAGCTCAGCCCAGCCGCCAGTCCAGCCAGTCCCAATCCCGGCGCGCGAAGATCATGCCCGTGGTGCGGGTGGCCGCGGGCAACGCGCTCGAGATGTACGATTTTCAAATCTTCGGCTACTACGCCACCGCGATTGCGGCGACGTTTTTTCCAACCGGCCATGAGTTCGCGTCGCTGATGCTTGCGCTCGCCACCTTCGGCGCGGGTTTTCTGATGCGCCCGCTGGGCGCTATCGTTTTGGGCGCCTACATCGATCATCGCGGGCGGCGCGCGGGCCTGCTGCTCACGCTGGCACTGATGGGTTTCGGAACTCTGGCCGTCGCGTGCTTGCCGGGCTATGCTGTCCTCGGGATCGCCGCGCCTTTATTGATTTTGGTGGGCCGTTTGGTGCAAGGGTTTTCCGCGGGGGTCGAGCTCGGCGGGGTTTCCGTCTATCTTTCCGAAATCGCGCCGCCCAACCGTAAGGGATTTTATGTGAGCTGGCAATCGGCCAGCCAGCAGGTGGCGGTGATGTTCGCGGCGCTGCTCGGCATCGCGCTTACATCCACGTTGTCGCATAGCCAAATGACACGCTGGGGATGGCGGGTGGCGCTTCTGGCTGGCTGCGCGCTGCTCCCCTTGTTGCTTTTCCTGCGCCGCTCGCTGGAAGAAACCGGCGAATTCCTGGCGCGTCCGCGGCATCCCAACGCAACCGCCATCGTGAAATCCCTCTTTGCGAACTGGCGGCTGGTGGTGCTCGGCATGATGATGTCGACCATGACCACGGTGTGCTTTTATCTGGTCACCGCGTACACGCCCACTTTCGGCAGCGCCGTCCTTCATCTTGCTGCCACGGGAAATCTCGTCGTGACGCTTTGCGCCGGCGCTTGCAACTTCATCGTGCTGCCGCTCTCTGGCGCGCTCTCCGATCGCATCGGACGCCGCCCGATTCTAATCACCTGCACCGTCATCGCGCTGCTCACCTCGTATCCCGCACTATTGTGGCTGGTGAGCGCACCGTCCTTCACACGACTGCTGATCGTGGAGCTGTGGTTTTCACTTTTCTATGCCGTCTACAACGGCGCGATGGCGGTGTTCTTGACCGAAATCATGCCCGTCGAAGTTCGCACGTCGGGATTCTCGCTGGCGTACAGCTCCGCCACCGCCATCTTCGGCGGATTTACGCCGGCCATCTGCACCTATTTAATTCACGTCACTGGCAATCGCGCGGTCCCTGGCCTGTGGTTGTCGTTCGCCGCCATCTGCGGATTGACGGCGGCGCTCGCGCTGTCATCCAAACAAACACAGACAGCCACTGCTAGTACTTGATATCCTGCACGTTGGAGGTGAGTCAAGTGGTCCCGTTTCGCCGGTTCGGAATATTTGCAGCTTTGCTAGTGGCCGTGCCCCTGGTGGCGCAACAGAGCCCTCCCGCCGAAACGTCGGTTACCCTCGCGGGCAAAACCATCCGCGTTAACTATTCCGCGCCCTCCATGCGCGGGCGCAAAATTTTTGGCGGCCTGGAGCCTTACGGACGCGTGTGGCGTGCCGGAGCGAACGATGCCACCGCGCTGCACAGCGATGCCAATCTCGATATCGGCGGACTTTCCGCGCCCAAAGGCGATTACACATTGTTCGTTTACTTAGACCCCAAGCAGTGGCAGCTAGTGGTCAGCAAGGCCACCGGCGAATGGGGTCTGGACTATGACCCAAGCCACGACCTGGGCCGCGTCAAGATGGAGATGAGCAAGCCCGCCCATCCGATCGAAACCTACAAGATGACGCTCTCGATCGCCGGCGCGAACAAAGCCAAGCTGCAACTGGAGTGGGAAAACACAGTGGCCGAAGTCCCGATTACTGTTAAGTGACTTTGGAGTTAAATCAATTGTTAAAAGTTGTCATCTTCGAGCGTCTACCGTTCGGATATGTCAACCAAGATCTTGCCGGGCCGCCCGCATCCTCTGGGGGCCACCTGGGATGGTTCGGGGACGAATTTCGCGATTTATTCCGAGCACGCCGAGTGGGTAGAGCTGTGTCTTTTCGATCAGCCGAACGCTCCCGAGACGGATCGGATTCGGCTGCCGGAACGCACCACTTACGTATGGCATGGCTACATCCACGGACTGCAGCCGGGCCAGTTGTACGGCTATCGCGTGCATGGGCCCTTCCAGCCCAATGATGGTCTTCGATTCAATTCGAATAAGCTCCTGATCGATCCGTACGCGAAGGGACTCGCCGGCCAAGTGGATTGGTCGTCGCCGATTTTTCCTTATCAGCCCGGCAATGGGGATGCGGATTTGTCGTTCGATGAAAACGACGACGCCGCCGGGATGCAGAAGTGCGTGGTGGTGAACCCGTATTTCGATTGGGAAGAAGACCGGCCGCTCTGCCTCCCGTTGAGCGATTCCATCATCTACGAACTCCACGTCAAGGGCTTTACCAAGCGGCATCCAGAGATTCCGGAGGCGCTGCGGGGCACTTACGCGGGCCTGGCCGCAAAGCCGTCCATTCAATACCTGAAGCGGCTAGGAGTTACTGCGGTCGAACTCATGCCCGTGCATGCCTTTCTTACCGACAAGCACCTTGCGGAAAAGGGACTTACTAACTATTGGGGTTACAACACCAGCAACTTCTTCAGCCCGGACGCCCGGTACTCGGGTTCCGGCGACCGCGGCGGACAGGTGGCCGAGTTCAAGGCTATGGTGAAAACCTTTCACCGCGAAGGGATCGAAGTGATTCTGGACGTGGTCTACAATCACACCGCGGAAGGGAATCACATGGGCCCCATGCTGAGTTTCCGGGGAGTGGACAATCCCACTTACTACCGCCTGGTCGCCGACCAGCAACGTTACTACATGGATTACACCGGCACCGGCAATAGCTTGAACGCGCGGCATCCCCAAGTGCTCAAGCTCATCATGGACAGCCTGCGCTACTGGATTGAAGAAATGCATGTGGACGGGTTCCGCTTCGATCTGGCGTCAACACTAGCGCGCGAGTTGCACGATGTGGATCGCCTGTCGGCTTTCTTCGACATCATTCACCAGGACCCCGTGATCTCCCAAGTGAAGCTGATCGCCGAGCCGTGGGACGTGGGCGACGGTGGCTATCAGGTGGGCAATTTTCCGGCGGGCTGGGCGGAGTGGAACGGACGCTATCGCGACACCGTCCGCCGCTATTGGAAAAGCGACGAGGGGCAGTTGTCCGACCTCGCGTATCGGCTCACCGGTTCGAGCGACCTATACGATCGCGATGGCCGCCGTCCTTCGGCCAGCATCAATTTCGTAACGGCGCACGATGGCTTCACCTTACACGACTTAGTAAGTTACAACGGCAAACATAACGACGCCAATCAGGAAGATAACAACGACGGGACCAACGACAATCAGTCCTGGAATATGGGCGCCGAGGGCCCCACAGACGATCCCGAAATCGTCCAGCGCCGCGAAAGGCAGAAGCGGAATGTTCTAGCGACCCTGCTGCTGTCGCAAGGTGTGCCGATGATTCTTGGCGGCGACGAAATCAGCCGGACGCAAAACGGCAATAACAATGCCTACTGCCAGGACAACGAAGCCACCTGGGTGGATTGGTGCCTGGATGGCTGCAAGATTACGCTTCTGGAATTCACGCAGAAACTGATCCAGGTTCGCCGCGACCACCCCAGCCTGCATCGCCGGAAGTTCTATCAGGACCGCGCCATCCGCGGCACGGAGGAAAAAGACATCGTCTGGCTGCGCCCGGACGGGCAGGAGATGACGGACGAAGAGTGGGGGCTCGGCTGGGTACGCTGCCTGGGGATGCTGCTAAACGGCGAAACCATCGGCGAAGTGGATCAGTCCGGCGAACCGATCCAGGACGACACGTTTCTGATCATGCTCAATTGTCACCATGAGCCTATCCAGTTTTACGTCCCCAAGCCGCCAGGCGCGGAGAAATGGGAGGTGATCATCGATACCAATAACCCCGCGCTCGAGGCCGACTCTCGTTTCTCGGCGCCCGGCGATGCTATTGAGCTGGTGCCCTTGTCGCTGGTGGTGTGCCGCGAACCGAAGCCACCCACCGTTTCGCGGTTGCTGACTGCGGAACGCCAGTGAATCCGCAGGGCAGACGTTTCCTGGTGGGCGCCGAGGTCGCCGACGGAGGAGTTCAGTTTCGCGTCTGGGCACCCGTAAGAAAGACCGTGGAAGTGGTCTTTGACGGAGGCGAAATTGTCCCGCTGCGGGCGGAAGCGTCGGGATATTTCTCGGGTTTTGCGCCCAATGCGCGCACCGGCTCCCGTTACAAATACCGGCTCGACTCGGACGAGCTTTGTCCCGATCCCGCGTCGCGATTCCAGCCGGAGGGGCCACACGGTTCATCGCAAATTGTTGATGCCGGCGCATTCGCTTGGACAGATCGCAACTGGGGAGGCGTCTCCCTCCCGCATCAAGTGATTTACGAAATGCACATCGGCACGTTCACCCGGCAAGGCACCTGGTCCAGCGCGGCGGCTGAACTGCCGCATCTGGCTGAAACCGGCGTCACTGTCTTGGAAGTAATGCCCGTGGCCGAATTTCCCGGCCGATTCGGCTGGGGCTACGATGGCGTGCAATGGTTCGCGCCAGCGCATATCTATGGCTGCCCCGATGATTTTCGCCGCTTTGTAGATCGGGCGCATGCGCTGCGGCTGGGCGTGATCCTCGATGTCGTCTACAACCATTTGGGCCCGGACGGAAACTATCTCGAGAAATTCGCGCCGCAATATTTCTGCGAGAAAACCACGGACTGGGGCAAAGCGATTAACTTCGACGGCGACGATTCCGGACCGGTGCGGGAATTCGTGATTGCGAACGCGCGCTACTGGACCCACGAGTTCCATCTGGATGGTCTGCGGCTGGACGCCACGCAGGACATTCACGATTGCTCGGAAGATCATATCCTGCGAGCTATGGCGCGTGAAGTTCGCGAGCATGCCGCTCCGCGCGAAGTGATCTTTATAGCGGAAAATGAACCGCAGGAAGTGAAGCTTGTAAAGCCGCCGCAGCAGTGCGGTTACGGCTTGGATGCGTTGTGGAATGACGATTTTCATCACGCCACGATGGTGGCCCTCACCGGCCACAACGAAGCCTACTACAGCGACTATTTGGGGACACCGCAAGAATTCATCTCATCGGTGAAGTACGGCTATCTTTATCAGGGCCAGCGGTACAAATGGCAACGCAAACGCAGGGGCACGCCCGGACTCGACATCCATCCGGCCGCTTTCGTCACGTTCATCCAGAACCATGATCAAATCGCCAACTCTGCCTATGGCCAGCGCTGTGATGCTCTGAGCTCGCCTGGCAAACTCCGCGCGATCACTGCGCTCCTGCTGCTGGCGCCCGGCACGCCGATGCTCTTTCAAGGGCAGGAATTCGCCGCGTCCAGCCCGTTCCTGTTCTTCGCCGATCATGGTTCCGAACTTGCGAGGCAGATTCGCCTGGGCCGCGCCGAGTTCCTTGCGCAATTCCCGAGCCTTGCGACGCCCGAAATGCAGAATCGTTTTGCGGACCCTGGCGATCCGGCTACCTTCGAACGCTGCAAGCTGGATCACGCCGAGCGTGAGACTCATCGCCCAATCTACGATCTGCACTGCGATTTGTTGAAGCTTCGCCGGGAAGAGCCGGTGTTTCGCGCGCAGAAGCCGCAGGGCGTGGACGGAGCGGTCCTCTCTCCGGAAGCCTTCCTGCTGCGGTTTTTCGGCCAGCATGGAGACGACCGGTTATTGCTCGTGAACCTCGGCGTCGATTTGCATCTGGATCCCGCGCCGGAGCCTCTGCTCGCTCCTCCGGATGATTCCGAATGGACCACGCAATGGTCGAGTGAAGATCCCAAGTATGGAGGCATTGGAACGCCACCGCTTGATTCCGAGGAGAACTGGCGAATTCCCGGCCACGCTGCCGTTTTGTTGAAGCCCAATCGAAAAGCATGACTGATTTGGTAATCCGCATGCCCTGGCCGGGCAAAAACGGCCGCGCTTCCGACGCGGGTCTCAACTGCGAATGGCTGGTGACGAATGGCCTGGGCGGCTACGCGTCCGGTACTCTGTCCGGTGTTATCACGCGCCGTTACCACGGCTATTTGATCGCGGCCCTTCCCGCACCCTTCGGCCGCATCATGATGCTCAACGAACTGGGAGAGCGCATTGAGTTTCCCGATGGACACTCGGTGCAATTGAGTGGCGAGGAGCGCTCCGGCGGTCCGGTCAACTTGGACGCCATGGAGCACATCAGTGAATTCCGCATCGAGGGTGGCATTCCCGTCTGGCGCTATGAAATCGGGACCATCACGATCGAGAAGCGGCTGGTTCTGCCGCACGGCCAGAACACGGCGTTTATTAACTATTCGTTGCCCTCGGGTGACGATAGCGTGCGGCTGGTGTTGCGGCCGTCCATTCATTTCCGGCCGCACGAAACGCCGGTCAGCGCTGAGTTGCAGTCTTCTTACACCCTGACCGTGGGAGAAGATCGCTATGAATTTTCGGCGGGGACCGATCTGCCGCCGCTTCGGCTTCTCCTGGATGGACGGAATGCATCGCTGACCGTGGACCGAGTTCGCATCGAAAAGGTGACGTACCGCATTGAGGAACGGCGCGGCTATCCAGCGCAAGGCGATCTTTGGAGCCCAGGCTTCTTTCATGCCGACCTTGCCAGGGATTGCGACACGACGCTCATCCTTTCTTCCGAGTCCTGGGATGATATGCGCGCGCTCACCCCTGCGCTGGCGCTGCAATCGGAGGCGTCGCGGAAGGGCCGCATTCTTGCGGCCGCGTCCAAGGAACTGGGCAAAGATATTCAGCGCCTGGTGCAGGATCATCCCACCGCCGCCGAATTGGTTTGGGCGGCCGACCAATTCCTGATCACTCCGGCCGGCAGAACCGACGACGCGACGCGGGCCCGCGCCGTGGGCGATGAAGTGCGAACGGTGATCGCCGGTTACCACTGGTTCACGGACTGGGGCCGCGACACCATGATCTCGCTGGAGGGGTTGACGCTCTCCACTGGCCGCTATGCGGAGGCGGCGTGGATCCTGCGGACATTTTCTCATTACATCCGCGATGGCTTAATCCCCAACCTGTTCCCCGAACGGCGCACCGAAGGCTTGTACCACACCGCCGATGCAACGCTTTGGTTTTTCCACGCGCTGGATCGCTACACTGCGGTGAGCGGTGATCGCTCGGTGCTGCAGATGGTGCTGCCCAAGCTGCTGGATATTTTCGAATGGCACATGCGCGGTACTGCGTTCGGGATTGGCGTAGATTCGCGCGATGGACTGTTAACGCAGGGCGCCGAAGGCTACGCGCTTACCTGGATGGATGCCAAGGTGGATGACTGGGTGGTGACGCCGCGGCGCGGTAAAGCCGTCGAAATTAATGCGCTGTGGTACAACGCGCTGAAATTGCTGGAGGGATGGCTGGGAGAACAGAACGAACAGGAAAAAGCCACGCGTGTCGCCAAGGCGGCTCAACAAGCCCGTGATTCTTTCAACGCGCGATTCTGGTACGAACCAGGGAAGCATCTGTTTGACGTGATCGACGGCCCCAGTGGCGACGATCCTGCTTGCCGTCCAAATCAACTGCTGGCCTTTTCTTTGAAGCATCCCATTCTCGACGCCGCGCGCTGGCCGCCGGTGCTGGAAGTAGCGCGCGAAAAGCTTCTTACACCGGTTGGATTGCGCTCGCTTTCCCCGGATCACAAGGACTACAAGCCGAAGTACGACGGGGACCTTCGGGCGCGCGATGCCGCGTACCATCAGGGCACGGTCTGGGCCTGGCTGATCGGGCCTTTTATCGATGCGTGGCTCAAAGTGCATCCGGACGATCTGTCAGGCGCGGGGAAATTTCTGGATGGCTTCCAACCACATTTAAGAGAAGCTTGCATCGGCTCCATCAGCGAAATATTCGATGCCGAGCCGCCCTTCACTCCGCGCGGTTGCATCGCGCAAGCCTGGAGTGTGGCCGAGGTGCTGCGGTGCTGGATTAAATGCTGCGTGCGATGACACGCTATCCGAAAATGGCCAGCTTTTGCGATCCGAAATTCGCAAAATTGGGGAACACGGTGGTGAGTGCGCTGTCGGGAATCCCGAACCAGGAACACAGTGTCGCGCCGTATTGATCGATGGATGTGGTTGGGATCCAGCGCCCGCGCGTATCGGTGTCGTTCGGTCCCGCCAGCTCAAAGGTCGGGAATTGGCCGTAAATTTGGCCGCCCTTCACCGCGCCGCCCAACACCAGATGATGGCTGCCCCAAGCGTGATCGCTGCCGTCGGCGGTGGTGGGCTGGAACGTCCGGCTAAAATCGGATTCGGTAAAGGTAGTGACATTGTCCGCCATCCCCAATTCCCCGGTAGCCGCGTAGAAGGCCGCCAGAGCCTGGCTCAACTGCGGATAAAGATTGTTGTGCGTCTCCAGTTCGCCCGCGTGCGTGTCGAATCCGCCGAGCGAGCAGAAGAAGATTTGCCGGCTCATCCCCAGGTCCGTTTGCACCTGGATGATCTGCGCCACCTGCTGCAATTGCGAGCCGAGACTGGTGGTTGGAAATTGGGTCTTCAACGGCGTGACCTTGGCGAGCGCCGCCTCTAATGCGGCCGCGTCGGAGATGCTGTTGGCCATCGTATTATTGGCGGCTTGCACCAGGGAAAGCCCATTGTCGGAAGTCAGCAGAGTTGTCAGCGCGTTCAGGCGAGCCTGCGATGCTGCGGAACTGTTGAAGCCCTTTAGCGTAAGCGATTGTCCGGGTGTGATGGCAACGGGCTGTGTTGCTACGCCTTGGCCCTCCAGCGAGTTCCCCGCCACCGAAAGAAACGCGGGGAAATTCGAGGAGTTGATCTTTTGCGAGTTCAGATAATCCGCCGCGCGACCCGCCCATCCGGTGGGGCTGTTTCCTTGCGCGATGGAAGTCTGCCATTGCAACTGCTGGTCTGAGTGTGAGAACAGGTTGAGCGGGATGGGCGCCTGCGAGCCTTGATATTGCGTGCGCGTAAGCGGCTGCACCAGGGAGCCGGTGTTCGCCACCACCGCCAGTTCTTTGCTCGAAAACATGCTGGCTACTTCCGCCAGCTTGCCGTGAAAAGCAAATGGTGCGTTCGAAACGCTATATACCGTGGGCGTGAGCTCGCTGGCCGGAAGCGCCAGGCTTCCGCGTATGGACGTGTACGCTTGGTAGCTGGTATCGTCCATCGGAATCACGGTGTTGTTCGAATCGTTTCCGCCGAACAGAAACACGCATACCAGCGCGCGATAGTTCGCGCTGCCCGCCGCCATCGCCGGGAGCAGGCCGAAGGGACGCAGGGCCAGCGTTCCCACCGTCGCCGCGCCTGCTCGAATGAAACCGCGTCGTGAGAGCATCTCCAGGTCTCCTAGTGAATGATTTGGTACTCGTTCGAGGTCAGGACAACGTAGAGCGCGGCTTGCGTTTTGGCCGTGGGCGTAGACGCGGCATCCACCGCGTCCGTCGCCGCCTGTTCCAGCGCCGGCGACATGGATCCATGCAAAAAGATCGAGCTGATGTAGTTCAGCAAGGAAGCTGTACTGCCGGCTTGCTGCACGAACGGCGCCAGGTTTACCGCGGTCCCCTTGTCGAGCGCGCCGTATAGTATCGAGTTCACGATGTCCGCGCGGTCGGCGGCGGTCTGCGTCGAATAGATCTGAAACTCCGGGGCGAGCAATCCACCCGCAATGCGATATTGCGGTGAAAAATAGCTGAAGACGCTGGGCGCTTCGAACAGATTCTCGCCGAGTTGCGAGGTGTCATTGTAAATGGCGCTATTGGCGGTCAGCGTGGCATTCAGGCCGCGCAGCAGATTGGGCAGAAACAGAACCGGTTCGCGCATATGCCCGAACTTGGCGTTTGCCACCGTGGCCGTTGCATCGTCGCCGGCGCGCGCTTCTGGATCGGTGAGAATCGCATTGATCACTGCCTGCAGGTTTCCCTGGATTCCGTTGCCATCGTTCTGAAACACGCTCGACACCCGCGCGACGTACTGCGGGCTCGGGTTGCTGGTGACCAGGTGTTGAATCAACTGCTGGGAAACGAACGGCGCCATGGTGGGCTGTGCCATCAAAGCATCGAGCAGTGACTCCAGGTCCTGCTCCGCGGTTTGTCCGGCTGGGATGGTGACGTTGCCGAAAATTGTCTTCGCGCTGGTGTCGTGTTCGGATTCCACCGCAAACATCTGGCCGAAGAAATACTGCGGATTGTTTTTCTTGGGTGTGGCGCCCGGCGCCGTGGGATAAGTCCAACCGGTGAGCACCTTGGCCATATTCGTAACCACCGCCTGATCGTAAGTGGGCACCGGGTTTTTGTTTTGATCGAGCACCGGAGTTCCGTCAGGATTCAGTTGCGTGAGCCCCAAAGTGAATAGCTGCATCAACTCGCGCGCGTAATTCTCATTCGCGGAGGTGTTTTCCGTGGGATTGCCTTTATTATTGTTCGCCATGTTCAGATAACGGCCCATGGCGGGACTGAGCGTCACCGCGCGGATCAGATCGCGATATTTTCCAAACGCGTTGTCGCGAAAGATTCTCCAGTAAGGCGGATAAGCATATGCGATGGGAAGCCCGGTAAAAGAGACCACCCACATTTGGCTCAGCGCGAACGCTACCCGCTGCCGCAGTTGATCCTGGCCGGTGACGGTGTTTTGAAAAAACGCCGCCTGCACCGGATGAAGGTCGCGATTGGGCATTCCGGTGGAACCGAGAAGCGGCTGGTCCGGGATATTCGAGGTGTTCAAAGCAAACTGGGCCGTCAGCCAGTTGCCGATGCCCATTTGCTGCAGTTCGGCAATGGATGCCGGCGTGGGTCCCCAGGCGGCCTGATCTAGAAAGCGCGCGGCGGCGCCGGGCGACATTTGCTGCGTGCTGGATTGGCCGAACACGAATCCGAACGCCAGGAGGGTGAGACAAGCGATCCGCGGTATTGCCATCACTTTCTATGAACACGAACAGCCATCAGGAGTGTCGAACATTTTCGATTCAGTGGCTCAGAGGAATCACTTAGTCTGCAATCGGACAAAGGCGTCGCAGCAGGCGGATTTGTCCGGCGTGATAGAGATCGTGGGCGGCAACGCCTCGAATTAGGTGGGCCTGCGCGGGAGTTGGCGCGGCTAACTTCGCTATCACAGCGCGCAACTTGCGGTGCTCCGTGACGAGAATATTGATGTCGGCCTTCCAGGCTGTTTCGCCGGTCTCTTCTCCCGGCCGCAAGAAGAAATTACTTCCTGGGAATTGGAAAGAGCCGCGCTTCGCACCGCTCGGGCGGCGCCGCACAACATATTTCCAATAGGCCGCGTGCAGAGTCAGCTCCCAGATGTTGTGACGATCGGGACCCGCCCGCCACGCTGCCTGTTCCGCCGTCACGCCGCGAAAGGACCCGCGCAGGTTCGGCCCATGCCACGATTTCTTGTCGAAGGCTTCGTCGAGAAGAGCAAGCAGCATATGATTCAACCGGGGCAGCCTCCAGAGAGCAGTGTACGTGAATAGCATTTTCCAATCGAAGGATGAGCATGAAAATCGGACAGGGAATGAGGAGGCCGCGCAGCGGCCGACTTCCTTTCTTTGGTTTTTTGTTTTCAGAGAGAGAACGGTGGTTATGGTCGCGAGCGGCCGTGGGAAAGTGGGAATCTCGCGCTTTCTGCGAGATTTCCAAGGGACGGTGGAAAGCGCGAGCCCTCTCCCATTGCGCCGGCGAGCCAGCATTGATAGGCTGGGCCGATTATTTTTCCTTGGGAGGTTGCCACGCGGCCTAGAAGCCGAACGAAAGAAATGCTATTGCCCTATGAACGGCGTAAAGCCCGGCGCGGCAGATCGCCACAAAGGATTGTGCTGCTGGCTTTGGCCCTCATCCTAATCGCGCTGGTACCTTTCTCACCGGACACCACGGCTCTCGCCTCGAACGCTTACCCAGCGTCCTATCGGCCCTTGGGCGGTGTACGGTTGGATTGCGGTGGTGGTTGGGGATTAGCACCCAAGGACCTAGCAGTGCTGTTCCGGCGGGTCAATGGAAATAGAACGAGCGGCTAAAAACCCTACGCCCAAGCCGCGTGCACAGCTGGGAAGCAGCCGTGCTCTGCGGTATGCTTCTCCAGTTTGTTCCTTGTCTGATTCATCGTCGCATGCGCCTGATCGACGTAATTTGCTAACCGTTCGTATTCGCGCCTTGGCACGCTCGCCCGGGCCTCTTCCAATGCCGTCAAAGTCGAGCTCCACTGCCTTCTGTTAAGCCCGAAGAAGTTCAGCGTGCCGGTGGCACAAAGGAAGCATATCGTTTGACTCGTCCCAGATGAAAACGCTAACGTCTGCGGTGGATTTCAGTCGTTCGGCGAACAGCCGTACCTAACCTTAGTTTGGCTTCCGGGTATCGCCAGGCTCCGCAGGGTCCTGTTTTAAGGCCTGCTTCAGTATTCCGTACACTTGCTCCAGCCGCTCGAGTTTTTGGCGGAGGTGTAGTGCGTCATCGCGGTAGTTATTTCGTTTAGACTCCACGGCCATCATCAGCTCCCGTAATTCGTGCTCATTCAGGGTGACGGTGTAATGCCTCTCCACACTCGCCATTGCGCTTTGATCGTACCCACGTGCAGTCCGCACGACGCCATAGCGTTCGCGTTCAGCCTCTTCACTGCTCCATCGCGCTAGAGCATCCCTGACCACATTCAAGAATTCATCCATGTCGGACGGCTTGACGATGTATTCCTTAGCACCCGCTTTGATGGCGCGTTGGGTGTCTTCCGGATTGAGTGAAGCAGTTAAAACGATCACGGGCGGTCCTTGATTTTTGCGGAGGGCCTCTAGAAATTCAAAACTGTTGAACAGCGGAACCTTGAGATCCAAGAAGACGAGGTCCGGTTCGAAACGGAAGTCATTGAGAAATTGGCGAGCCTGTTTCCCGTCGTAAGCTATCAGTACATCTGACATGACGGGAGAGGTCCGAACCGCTTCGCGGACCATGAGAACGTCGGCAGGATTATCCTCGACCAGAAGGAGGTGCAGCATAAGCGTGAGGTCCCGAGCGGGCAGCCGTCTAGAAGTGACTCCTCCAGGCGGAAAACGTTTCACCGATATTTGGTGGGGTTCGTTAGACCAAAGAAGATCAATCATCCGTCCGGCACCATCCCCAAGGTTTTAGCGACAAACCTTCAGATCCGCTGGGAATTTGCGGGACACAGGGGAAACGGTGAACAGTCATGGCGGTGTTTTATAGCCCCAACTTCCCAGCGCTGTTCTCTCAAACCACAAGCCATCTCGGACTGCGATCAGCGGAAGGACGAAGGAAACTATTTCCGAGCGTGCCGACTCTAACGAGAGGTGAGGATAAATTGTATGCGCGGATTTGCAATTGTACTGTTGGCGGCGATGGCCGGAATCGGCTACACGGTCACTGCCCCTAAAGCGGATGCTCAGGTTAGCGTCAACATCGGGGTGGCCCCTGTTTGCCCTTATGGATACTACTCCATTCCTCCTTACGCCTGTGCTCCTTACGGCTATTACGGCCCGGAGTGGTTTGCAGGTGGCGTCTTCATCGGCGCTGGCCCCTGGTTTCACGGTCCGGCGAATTTTCAGGGCCATGTAAATAATCACTTCCATCCAGCGCACGGCTATAAAGGCCCGATGCCCGCACGTGGCGAGAAGCCCTCAAAACCTCTCAATAAGGTCGCCCACTTCAAAGGGAACGAGATGCGGGATGGCAGAGGCCACGTAGTGGCCAAACGCTAGACGGGTTTCGGAGCAGACCGTCAGGATCACGGCACCGAGCAGCCGCCGTTCACCCGGAACAAACTACCGTCCCGAATGTATCGCCGCACCATCTGCACTGAGCGGTGGCCCGTCTGGTTTAGGATCGACCGCTCCGTTGCCGCGGCGATCGCGGCGAGGGTCGCATGACCGGTAAGAAGCGAGTGACCAGCGTACTTCGTCGGATACAGGCCGGCACGCTCCGCGAGTTTCTTAATCACGCGAGAAACGTCGATGCCGGACAACCGGCGAAGCCGGATCTATCCATGCCGATTGATTGACCGGAACAGCGGTCCCGTGCTAACTTCCGCCATTTCCCGCCACGTCCGAACCGGACACGTCTCAAGATTCGATCCATGCGGGATGCCGATCTTGCGGCCCGCGCCGTCCTGATCGGTTTTGCTACGACGTAGGGCAATCGACATTCAGCGCCACCAATTTGGAACGTCGAAACGCCCCGGCGAATCCCAGAAGCACCATCGCCCGATCACGACTGCCTATGATCACGGTGTCCGTGCGTCCACCATTGCCGGGATATCATCCGCCAGAGTCGGAGTCTTTTGTTCGGGTGCCGTACCTTTCGTCCGGCGGATGCCCTTCATCGTGTTGATTTTTGGAGCTGGCGGAGGGGCTTGAACCCCCGACCCTCTGATTACAAACCTCACGATCGACCTCTAAGCTGTTCACTCTCAGTTGTATATTGGCCGCTTTTCTCGTTCTCACACGCGCAATCCGGCGGGTTTTGGGTGGGCATTTGGGTGGGCTGAGACCTTCGGTGATGGGCTCTCCTTCAAGCCCGGCACAGCTCAGCCTGGGCGCGCGCCAACTTCTGACGTTCCTGCGGGGTAAGTCTCGGACGAAAGGTCGATGTTGGTGGAAGCAGAAGACAATCGCGAAGAACATGGAGCGAGGCCTGCGAACTGTGAATCGCCAGATAGCCGAGCTGGTCGCGGCCGGACACTTGAAGTCCGAACGGCACGGACACGTCAATCACTACATCCTATGGGACTTAGCTGGAAACGTGGCGTATCGGGGGCATTCTGTGGAAAAACCTGCGAGTTCTGCTGCTGTTGGCGCATCTGATACGCCAAATTGGCGTATCGCGCCGACGCCGATCTCTATTACTGAAATTGAGGAACCTGAAAACTTAGAGCAGTCCGCGTATCATCAGCATTGTTGGGGCAACAATGTTGCTGGTGAACACATGTTCAAGCAGGACTTCGGAGTTTCCTGCCATGAGCAAAAGTCTTCCCCTGAGAGTGAAAGCCGAAATCCAGAACCGGGTAGTTGTGGAAGCGACAGCCAGGCGCTCGATCCCGAAGTTGCGGAGATTCGCGAAGCGCTGAAAGCTAGGCGGCTGGTGCGCTATACCCCGACATTCGACGCGGTGATTCGAGAAATGCTGGGCAGCGGTATAACGGTGGAGGTAATCAAGCGCGCGATACTGCGGGGCTGCTGGCTCAAGCTCGCGTGTCGCGATCGCGGCGACACCTCGCTGATCTTTAGCATGCGCTATTTCCTCAACGTGATCACCGACGTGAAGCCGATGGCCGACCCTGCCTACTGGCGAAACTTCGAGAAACGGCTGGGTCGGGAAGAGCAAAAGCGGCTCAGGGTGGGAAACACGCTGGTCGCCCGTGGCCGCGCCGCGTCCGGTCGAGGAGAAAGGCGCCGCCTAAAAATGCTGGCGGAAACCTTGGTTCCCACGGTTGCGGACATCCAAGGCCAGTTAGGGACGCTGGCCGCTCGGAAAGGTTTTGGAGGAGCAAGCAGACGTGCCTGAATCTCCCGCACTGAACGAAACTGAACAGTCTAACGCGCGCGCGGAGCTGAACCGACGCCAGGGAGCGTTCCTTGCAGCGTTCGAGAAATGCGGGCGAATCTGTGATGCGGCTGAGCTGGCCGAGATCGGGCGAACGACTCACTACTTTTGGCTGAGGACTGACCCGAACTATAAGGCAGCGTTCGAAAACTCAGAAGTTCTGGCAGCTCAAAACCTCATTGACGAAGCCGTCAGGCGAGCGATGGCTGGCAGTGATCGCCTACTTGAACGGCTACTCGAAGCATATTTCCCTGAGAAGTTCCGCGCCAACCTGGCCCATCGCCTGGTCGATAAGAAGGGCGAAGACCGCCAACTGTTCGACATGGGAGAGTTGGACGAGCTGATTCGCGAGGCAGATGAACGCGATAAGGCTCGAGCGGGGCTGAGCTAGTAGCCCATTATCGCCCGCAGGACAGGCCTTGTGACTCCGAACCGTCTAACGGGCTTACCGGGTGCCAATCGGCGCTCTGAAGCCTTTCTAAAATGCCAAGGTCAATCGATTAGGATCAAGCGGGGAGTGGATCGGACCAAAACCGGACAGTCCAACGCGCGCACAAGGCTCGACTCCAAAACAATCCGAGACGCCCTGTGCGGTCACTCTGGCAGCTTCTCTGTCCGCTGAATCGAAGCGCCAGCTGGTTGCGATGTGAGTTGTCTCAACAGAAGACAAGAGTCAATCTTAAGAGCCCGCGCGATTTCAAGGTACTCCACAACATCGAGTCGGCGCTCGCCGCGTTCGAACTTCGACACATAGGATTGAGGGCGCTTGAGCTTTTCGGCAAGTCCTGCCTGAGTTAGGCCGGTGTTCTCCCGCGCTTCAATCAGAAGCTCGCGAAACCGTGCATACGTCGGCGTGAAGACTGATTTCGTCAAACGTTCCCACCGTCCAATGGCGATGAGACAGTGTGAAACCCAAGTTGGGCTAAACCCAAAACGGGTTTGAGCCGATGGATAAATGGGCCAGAAAGGGCGTGGAGGCCAGTCGAGCGCAGAATTCGGCCGTGGAGTCATCTATGAGCGCGAGTCAATTGGATTCCTTGGCAGGGACCGCACCAAAGAGGCGTGATTTCGTCGAGACCTTCGTTTCGTTGCTGATCCGCGCTGTCTGGACCGTGGCTTTGTTATGCGCTCTATACGCAGTCGTGGATTTCAGGGCGAGCTGGAGTGCTCAGACCGGTGCTCCGCAACAAGCCGCACTCGCTGCCTACGAATTAGTGTGGGCTGTTATCCCATACTGCCTTGCCCGCGCGTTCACTGCAATCGTCGGAAAGTCACAGGGCTGATGAGTTTGGAAAGTCGAGCAGAATTAGATCTAGCCGCGGCATCCGCACTTGTTGCTGCGATCGTGTTTTTGGCGCTTCCGGCTTTTTGTCAGAGTCCGTTGGTGCTCCATTCCGGCGAGGCAATCTTTACCATCTCGGTGCGGGGGGGCAACGGCGTCCAATTTCGTGGAAGCTGTTTATCGATCAGCGGCGACGGGACCTCGGTCACGACCGAACTCGCAGGCCAAGTCCCGGCAGAGTTTAAAATCGCGGCGACTGCCGCGTATCTGACTGTCCAGAACCTAACAGGAGGGACCCAACCCGAGATTCGTGTCGGATCGGATGGGCTTCGCGTACTCGACCAGAAATTACAGAACGCCGATGCTGGCTCTTGGCTTGAAA
The DNA here is from genome assembly GCA_963776805.1 of Bryobacterales bacterium. Lineage (GTDB taxonomy): Bacteria > Acidobacteriota > Terriglobia > Bryobacterales > Bryobacteraceae > Palsa-89. The sequence continues at coordinate 5,921 of CAVZOD010000020.1, read as the reverse complement.
TCAAGATCTCAAAGAATGGCGGGATCATCAAGACGCAGCGCACGGACGCGCCTCACGGCGTAATTTCACTTAAAACCACACCCCCGGCGACTGGTTCGCCGATCGGTACTGAACTTCAGGTTGAAGGCGTGCGTTTTGCCATCATCACATTCACGTCTGAGACGGGCGATATCGAGCAACAGCTGGTGCCGGTTCCGTTCAGCCGGGTTTTCTACCCAACGGAAGGATCGATTGTCGGCCTGACTGCGCAGAAAACGCGGGTCACACGCGTCGATCCTGCGCACGCTGATGGAACGCTCGAAATAATGGACGACGGGCAAAGTGGAGAGCTTCGCGTAGCAATCCGCGTAAACGGCCAAGCCATCGGTTCGGCGCAAACTTCGGAACCGTTCGGTGTAGCGAGCACTACGATCAAGATTCCTTAGTTTTGGCGTTCGATATCCGCGCGGAGAAACGCGCGACCCTTAGCCTTAACCAGTAACGTTCTGTCAGAAAACTGCCGATCATGACGTGGTGGACGCCGGTGGCTCTAGCATGGGAACGAAGAGGCGATTGCTGGCGTGTGCGCGTGTCCTACCTGTCGTGGCTGTCTTACTCTACCTGAATGGATGCTCGCGAGACGCGCCAACACTGGATAGCTTCTCGCGTGCTTATACAGCTTTTCTCGATCAAGAAGGCTCAACCGAGGTTAGCTCGTGGGTCCCAGTTACGTTCGATCGAACCAAGGGTCCTCTGCATCAACACCTCGGAGCAGATGCTTACTGGACCGCGCTACACGGCGCCCTGGACGAGCGCGAATCACGCACAGCAAGATCGAACCAGGCGCAAGAAGCGCTCAGCGCGGACCGTGCAACGATCATGCCTATGATGGACGCGCTCAGTACTGACATCGAACGGCTGGACGGGACAGTGCTCAGACTTGTTGAAATCGCCAACTCGATTCGCGATCGGGACACTCGCTCGGATGCGATCAGTGTTTCGCGTCAGGCGCGAGACGTGCAGGCCCAATTCTCCTCTCTCCGCGAGCTATTAGCCGATGGGTTCGAAAAGAGGCGTCGCGTCTTGGAGAGGGTGATCGAGGACGGCGGGAACGTTCAAATTTCTGCGCCCTCGCATCGGGACGCGGCGACGATAACCGCGGATGCCAAGCGAGCAGAGGAGTGCCGAGACGTAATCAAGACTGGTATGACGGGCTTGAAAGATGCTTTTAGCGCGCTCAAAGGAAAGACTGGCTTGCAAGCGTTCCCGTCGAAGTGGGAACCAGATTAGCAATTGGCTGTACGGCAATCCTTCGTTTGTCGCACGCCTACGCCACGGCGGTCTCGGGCTTTGTCTTCCCGTCAGAAGCGGGCATCTTCCGAGGGACGATTTCCGTACACTTGAATGAATCGACCACGGTCGAAACCGGGACGCCGAGTTGCTTTGCGATCGCGCGCCAGCTCAAGCCCTCCTCGCGGAGCCGCGCAACTTCGTCGCGCCGGAAGATCCGCATCGGGCGCCCGAGCGTCTTTCCGTTGGCCTTCGCTAAGCGCACGCCGGACAGAGTGCGCTCTCGGATAATCTCCCGCTCGAACTCTGCTACCCCCGCCAGAATCGTCAGCATGAGCCTACTCGATGGGTTGGACGCGTCCGTGTCAATCCCTTGGCTCACTGCGATGAACCTCACGCCGTAGCTCGTCAGGGCCGCGAGCTGTTGGCTGAGGTGAAGGACGGAGCGGCCGAATCGATCGATCTTGTACACCAAGACGCAATCGAACTCGCGACGCGCGGCGGCGCTCATCAGTCTATCGAGCGCGGGCCGGCTCGCCTTTGCGCCGGAGAAACCGGAGTCGATGAACTCGGCGCTAGTCCCCCACCCCCGACGTGTGACATACTCTCTAAGCTCTCGGATCTGCATTTCGCAGTTTTGATCGGTGGTGCTGACTCTCGCGTAAATTGCTGTTTTCATCGTGTGAACCTGCCTTATCGTATAGGCTTTCCGTACAAGCAGCAATGGTACGGAAGTCCCTATTTTTCAAGGGATTTTCACGTAGTATCGTGATCCGCTCGGCAGAGTTGCAATGCACCTGTCGATAGGAAACACGTGCTCCAATGAACTGCCCCAATTGCAAAGTCAAACAATCGGCCCAAGCCAAGTTCTGCACCACATGCGGCGCTGGGTTACGGAACAGACGCATGAGCTGGCTCGGCCGGGGTGCCTGGACAATTCTCGCGCTGATCTTCGTTGGTGCCTTGGGGCGTGCTCTCGTCCATCAGAGCGCTCCTGCGACTGTAAACCAGGGCCACGGCTTTGCGAGGATTGGGGACGAGATCATGGTTAAACATGGCAAATGGGTCTGCGCGTCTTCCAAGGACGCCCTTGACGAGGTCACCCAATGGGCCGTGCGTGGAGACAGTCAAGAAATGCTGCTAGTTATGCGCCGGACCCATTCGTTCCTGCTCGCCCCGGACGGCTGGGAAGTCAAGATTCTGGATTCAAGCTGGTTTACGCGCAAGGTACGAGTGCTCGGCTGGCTAGATCCAGACGACGGACGCGTTCATGCTTATCCCGAAGAGCAGCGCATCGGCCGGGAATGTTGGGTGCCTATGGAGGCAGTGCAGTGAGCCGATGTGGAAGTCGCTTGAGAAGTCGGTGCGGGCACCACCCAACAACAGCGAGACGTGATAGTTTTCAAGTTAGCCGCCTAGCTCCTGCAGGGCGACAAGCGGGATCCCCTTCCTGCCGGCGGCTCTCCCTTCCCAGGGAGAAACGGGGAATCGCGCAGAGGGGGAGCGATGCCCGAATCACCATCAGAATACAGTGCTGCGGGGGATGCTCTCAAAGCGATTCGCAAGAACCACGAGCGGCGCAACGCAGCAAAAAAGGACCTCACGATAGCGCTCACAAACTACCTCGAAGAACTACCGCGCGATCCACCAGCGGTGCCAGACTCCGTCTTGAAGTTTGCGGAGATTTGGGGCGCGTATGCAGGCAGCGTCTATGAGGCGGCGGCCGAGCGTTATTTTGCCGACTCTCCAGCAGAGTCACAGGCCCTGTTCGGCGAGTCTGGGGAATTGTGCGGTGGTGTGACCATCGCGGAGACCAAAGAGACGCTCCACAACCTCAGAGTTCCGCATCCTCAACACTGGCCAGCTCTCAACTTTTCTCGGGAGGATGAATCTCTTGAGATGCGAAGAACAATGAAGGAACTCGCGCACAGTGTCGCCACCCAACCTTATTCCTTCAGTTGGCTTCTCGGAGACGAGTGGTTCATGCGCGAAATCAGAAAGCGAGTCAGCGAGCGCGCCGACCATTGGCGGAAGAAGTTCGAGCTTCTGACCGTAAGTGAGCGTGGACGTGCACGATCAGAATGGGTCACGTACCAGCTCGCAGGGCGTCCGTTTAAGCACATCACCGAACATCCTGACGGTCCAAGGCCAAACACCCTCAGAAGGTATCGTTCCGGCCAGGAAAGCAGCCAAGACGGTTCCGTCCGGGGTAAGCTCGCGAGAGTCTTTGGTTGTGACGTTTCCGAAGTGCCATTATGAGGAAAACTTTCCTCGCTCTTTTTGGATGAGGCAGTTAGCGGAGAATCTGACTTTCCTGCGCTTTTCTGACAAAATCTCACATCGACAAGTGGGCATCATTTGGGGCAGTATCTTCACATGTTGGCACCAACCCAAACTGAACAACCTTCCATGCACGTCGGGTTGCGCGACGAACGGTATGCCGCTTCGTACCTTGGCATCAGTGTTGAGACGCTTCGAAGCTGGAGACGTCGGAAACACGGTCCACGCTTCAGGAAGCTGGGACGCTGCGTTCGCTATTCGATTACCGATCTCGAAGCTTTTATCGAATCTTCTCCCGCCGGTGGTGGAGTCGAAGTATTGAACGGAAACGTCCGGCACCCAGCGCGGTTGAGGAAGGCGAGAAGCTGAATGCCTGAAAAGTTGCTCACGCCAAAATCGGTCGCTGCTTGGCTGGATGTTTCCGTCAGTTGGGTACTCGATCACGCGAGTGGCCGTCGTCGCCCTCACCTGCCATCCGTGAAGCTGGGGAAAGCCGTTCGCTTTCGCGCCGCCGAGGTGGAGCAGTTCATCGAGGAATGCGCGCGGCTGAACGGGGCTGCCGCGTGATAGACTCGCTGGTTTACCCCCGCCTCGATCTGAAGGCGATAGGGCTGCACTTGTCTCGACCTCGATCACAGCGCGGTTGGCTCAGCGAACACATGCCGAAGCGCGGGAAATTGCCGCGCGGCCGGTTCTTTGGTCGCTGGCGCGTATATTTCCGTGGGCAGGACGGACGCGAGCAGAGCAAGAAAGCCGAGAGGGTCATCGATCGCGACGTTGCCGAAAAGATCGGGGTTGAGCTTTCCTACGACGGTCCGCTAAAAAAGACTGACGCGCGGAGGGTGCTGGAAAAGCTGATACGTGACAGCACTGCGTCGCCTGCACCCTTCAACGCGAGGACCATATTCGCAGAGCTCGCACGCGAGTACATCGACCTGAACAAGCCCAACTGGGGCGAAAACACTTCGCGGACGAGCGAGAACCTAATCGAGACTCATCTCATTGGAAGGCTGGGCGCCAGGCCCGTGAGAGAGCTGGTCGATGCGGAGCTACAGCGCTTCATCAACGGCTACGTTGAGCAACATTCCAGCGCGTCCCTGCTGTCGAAGCTCATCATGTACCTCCGCGCAATTCTGGATATGGCCGTCGATCGGAAGCTAATCGAGCGTAACCCGGCACGGAAATTGCGAGCGAAATCCAGAAAGCGCTCGTCGAACCTGTCGCACACGTCAGGGGAATGTGGCGCGCTGTTCGCCGCTGCCTTCGGCCGTGATCGTGTTGCCATCAGAATCCTGGCCCAACTTGGCCTACGCTCGGAGGAACTCGTCGCCCTTCGAAGGAACGACGTTCGCGACAGCGAGCTATTGATTGACGAGGCCGTGGTGAATGGCCGCACAAAGGAACCGAAGACGTTGGCCTCGGGCGCGTCCGTATTCATTCCACCGGACCTCTTGATCGAGCTTCAGCACTATCTGGAGACGATCGACCGAAGCCCGACCGCCTGGCTGTTTCCGTCGAGCCTGAAGCACGTGCCGATACGTCCGGGGAACTTCCTGCGTCGCGTGTTGAAGCCCGCTGCGATCCGTGCCGGCGTTGCGGTGAAGACGGTGAGCTTTCGGCTGGCGTGCGTAAGTCAGAAGCAGTAGCCTCGTGCCACCCAATAATGCCAGTCGGCGATAGCTTCGGCGGTCGAGTTGTCCGGATCAACAGCCGCCAGTTGTGACAAAGGAACGGCCATGGTGCGGTCTTGCCAGTGGATCACCACGAGCATGTCAGCGGAGCAGGCGTCTTCCGGGGCCATACGGAGGACTTCGACGCTTTCTCCTTTCCTGAGAGGCGAGACTATCTTGACAGCGATGCACGTGGCCTGAAAAGGGAATCGGATGTTGTTGTCGAGGTAGCAATGCCATCCCATGACCTGCTCTTCCGGCCCATTGGCATCGGCGATGACTTCGTTATGGATGCGGTCCTCTCGATCAAGGTCTCTGTTAGGTCGCTTCATGACTTTACTCCCAGGATTCGCCGCACCGAAGTGCGGCCGACCTGAAGACGGCGCGCGATCTCGGATTTGCTAACGCCCGCGCGGTGTAGTTCCCGGATTTCAGCAGTGTGTAGGGCTGCGGTGGCAGGCCGACCCAACCTTTGGCCGTTCTGCCGGGCGTGGGCCAGGCCAGCCCGCGTTCGTTCCCGCAGAATCTCCCTTTCGAACTCAGCGAATATAGCCAGCAGGCCAGCCATCGCTCGCCCGGCTGGCGTGGTCAGGTCCAGCGCCTCGGTCAGCGACACGAAGCCCACGCCGAGATGTTCCAGTTCCTGGAGTGTCGCCAGCAGATCCGTTACCGACCGGCCCCAGCGGTCCAACCGCCACACCA
>CAVZOD010000019.1:0-362024 GCA_963776805.1 Bryobacterales bacterium | reverse complement strand
TACACCTGGTGTCCGCAGGCGCAAGCAATGTTGTGTTGGTCCGCAGTCGGGGTTGGGAACTGCAACAGTTTGGTTAGCACTGCCGCCCCCGCCTGATGCATGGCCGAACGCACGGCCAACTCCAGGGCTTCCAGATCCAAACGCCCCGTCTTGCGGCGGGCACCAAAGGCTACGCGCAACAGTTGCTCTACTTCGCGCGTGACTTCCTTTTGGATCGCTTCGACCGTTTTTTTTCCTGGGCTGACGGCGAGTTCTCCTCCACTGGCCGCAACTCGCAGATCTGTTCATTGACATCCAACAGTTGCTCGCCCAGTTCCCGGAAGCGCTGGCACTCGGCGACCTCGCGCTGCGCTTTGGCCAAACTCGCCGGAGAGGAAAACGTCTCGGTGACGGTTTTGCCCTTCACCTTGCGTGTCAGCCGAAAGTAAGGGCCGTGGCCAAGATCACCGGTCCGATGGCAGTGACAGTTAAGATTTCCACAACGACCACTTGTTCCGGTAATGCAGCCGGACCGCATGTCACCCAACTGGACGATCTGCAATTGAACAGTGGCGCGGCGGCTTTCCAGGTCAGCCAGAGAATCGTGCATAAAGTCTCCTGATAAACCTAGCGTATCACTACGCTCGGTTTCATGCCACCAAAAAAGAAAACTCGCGAATCGTTACGCCCAAGTCGCGCACCCTGTGGCCTGTGCGGGCGTGATCCGGCAATCGGAAGGGTATATAATCGCGCGATGACTTCCAGACGCGGTCTTGTGATCGTGCTCGTCGCGACGCTGCTGGGTTTATCGGGCAACCTGGCAGGGCAATGGTTGAAGCTGCCGGACAAAGAGATTCCGCGCACGAAGGACGGCAAGCCGGACCTCTCGGCGCCTGCGCCGCACAAGGCAGACGGCAAGCCGGATCTATCGGGAATCTGGCTGGTCGCAGGGCCTAAGTATTTGCGGAATCTGGCGGCCGACTTAAAGCCTGACGAAGTGCCGATGCAGCCTTGGGCGGCGGCGCTTACCAAAGAGCGCATGACAGGAGTCCATGCCTCCGAGGAATCCGATGCGAACTGTTTGCCGCAAGGCGTGCCGAAGGTGAATGCGACGCCGGTACCCTTCAAGATTGTTCAAAATCCGGACGAGGTGATCATCCTGTATGAGGCGTTTGGATTGTACCGGCAAATATACATGGACGGGCGCAAGCTTCCCGACGATCCGAATCCCACCTGGATGGGTTACTCGGTGGGTAAGTGGGATGGGGATGCGCTAGTGGTTGAGACGGCGGGCTTCAACGGCAAAACATGGCTGGATCAGGCGGGACACCCGGCCACCGAAGCCTTGCACGTAATCGAACGCTTTCGCCGGCCGGACTTCGGGCGCTTAAAGATCGAAGTTACTATCAATGATCCGAAGGCTTACACCAAGCCTTGGACGATCACAGAAGGCATGGACTTACTGGCGGACACCGAGTTACTCGAATTTGTGTGCAACGAGAATAACCGCGATCTGCCGCACTTAGTAAATAAGTGAGCGCCATTTAGCGCGCGGAGCAGCCTGTCGGCTCCAGGTAGCGAGGATCTTCGATGATGGTGGTGAGAAGAATGGGCTGCCACCCGTTGGGTTCGTTGGTAACGTCGAAGTATTCGGAGGCTATCCGATGCCGCTACCGGGCAGCGCCGCGTCCCCACAGATGAGCGGAAGCGATGTCGGCGCCCTGGCGCAGGGCCTTGAGTTTCAGCCAGACCGCTGGCTCAATCACATATTCACGGTTGGTAAAGGTGCCGAAGCCGCAGTCCGCGCTGGCGATGACGCGCTCGCGGTCGCCGACGACGGCCACTGCTTCTTCCAGACGCCGCGCGACCACCTCTGGGTGCTCGACGATGTTGCTGTTGCTTTCGACGACGCCGGGCAAGAGCAGCATGTGGCTGGGCAGCTTGTGACGGCGCAACGCTTCCATTTCGTGCTGGTGGCGCGGATTGCCGAACTCGATGCTGAGCGCGCCGACATTGGCCTGATAGAGCGCCGGCAGGATCAGATCGAGCGCGACGTCGTAGAGATGCGGGCCGTTCCAATTGCCCCAGCAGCAGTGCAGGCGCACACGGTCGCGCGGGATGCCGTCGATGCCTTGATTGATCGCATCCACATGCATTTCCGCGGCCTTGACGAATTCGGCGTCGGAAAGGTCGCGATAGAACATGGAGCGGTCCATCGCGAGGTCGGGCGCGTCGATCTGCAGTAGCACGCCTGAGCCGGCGATGGCGAGATACTCGTTGCGCATCTCGCGCGCCAGCGCTGCTAAATACGATCGCTGGGAATCATAGTACGCGTTCAGCATCGTGGTAGAGATGATGCCGGGTGAGGGCGCAGTCATGAAGGTCTCGGCGAATGCTCCCGAATCTTGGGCGGCGCGCTGGAAGCGATCGATCTCACGGTTGATGGCGGAAGAATCCAGGTAATGCAGCTCGGCCTGCGCTTCCGGGGCGTTCTGCATGCGGCTGCGCTTGGGAAAACGCTGGATGAGATCGGCGACTAGGGCGGGGAACTCCTCGAAGTCGCGGCCGCGTCGCCGCTTCGACTGGCCGGCGAAACCCGCCATGCGCCGCGGCACGTAGGTTTGAAAACCGACGCGCTGCTGCTCGCCATCGTTGCCGATATCGATGCCTGCCTCGGCCTGCTTGGCGATGACGTGGCGCACGGCGCGATCCATTTCATCGGCGAGCTGCTCTTCGCTGAGGGGCTTTTCCTCCTCGCGGTCAATGAGCATTTCAGAAAGCGCTTCGTTGCGCGGGAGGCTGCCAACGTGGGTGGCCAGGATACGGTCGCGACTGAGGATCATATGGTTTCTATCATGCCATTCCAAGCCGGCGCGCGGAAAAGTTGGCGCAGGGTATTGACAGGCCGGGGCTCCTATGTTAATTTTTACGCAGGTTGCTAAGAAATGCGCATTTCGAAGAAAACTGCTGATTCGGACCTAAGCCGGCGCGAGCGCCAGATCATGGACATTCTGTTTGCACGGGGGCGCGCGACCGGCCAGGAGATCCAGGAAGGCTTGCCGGACAAACCGAACTATTCGTCGGTGCGCACTATTTTGCGCGTGCTGGAGCGCAAGGGTTTCGTACGCCATGCCGAGGAAGGTCTGCGCTACGTGTATGAGCCGACGGTCGCACGGGAATCCGCCAGCCGGTCGGCATTGCAGCGCATCATCCGAACGTTTTTCGACGGATCGGCTAAGGAAGCAGTGGCGGCATTGCTCGATCCGGCCGCATTTCATTTGAGCGAACAGGAATTGGCCGAACTGGCCCGAGTCATTGATCAAGCCAAGACGGATCGGGCGAAAAAGGAAAGGAAATAGCCATGTTGGAGTCCTATCTGATTTCGGTGGCAATGAAGTCCACCGTGTTACTGGCAGCGGGGATGATTTGCCTGCGGTTTTTGCGCGGGCGGGATGCGACAACACGGCATTTGGTGTGCCTTGCGGCGCTTGCAAGCGCGGCTGCTGCGCCGCTTTTGGCGCTGTGGTCGCCGCAATGGAGCTTTTGGATTTCTGTTCCAGCGGGGCAACACTCTGGCGCGGCCGGGAGCGACGCGGCACCTGCAATGTGGGCTTGGCCCATGCTGCTCGCCGCGATTTGGGTGCTCGGTGCGTTGACGATGATAGCCCGCGCGGCCGGCGGATGGATCATGTTGCTACGCGCTCGGCACAAATCGAGACATTTCCAGGTTGCTGACGGCGCCGAAATCCGAATCGCGGACGTAGGTACTCCGCTCACCTGCGGCGTTCTGCGTCCGCTGATTCTTCTTCCCCAGACTGCGCGGGACTGGGATGAATCGCGATTGCGCGCGGTTCTGTTGCATGAATCCGCACACGTCCAGCGTCGCGATTGCCTGGCCAAGTACGTGGCGCAGGGGGCGCGAGCTCTCTGGTGGTGGAATCCGCTGGCTTGGATGCTCGCAACGCGCCTGAGTCACGAACAGGAACTGGCCTGCGATGAAGCCGTCCTGTCCGCGGGCGTTGCAGCGGATGCTTATGCAAATGTCCTCCTGGAAGTGGCGCGAGAGGGTTCAAGTTCGCTTTTACTGGGCTGCGCGATGGCCGGCTCATTCCCGTTGCGCGAACGCCTGGTTCATCTATTCGAATGGCGAAAAGAGGCGATTCAGACCCGGCGCAGAACCGCGCTGGCGATTCCACTTCTTGTTGTGTTGATGACCACCGTTTCCTTTGCGGAAAAGATCTACAAGGTTGGGCCCGGCATCGTTCCTCCGAAGATCCTGGTGAAGACGAGCGAGCCGCAATACACCCCCGAAGCGAAGGCCGCCAAGCTGGAAGGCACGGTGGGACTGACGGTGGTAGTTGGCACCGACCAACGAGTGCACGACATCAAAGTTGTCAAGTCGCTCGATAAAGGACTGGACGCCAGCGCAGTTGCGAGTATCAAAACCTGGAAGTTTCAGCCGGGCACCAAGAACGGCAAGCCCGTGCCGGTGAGGGCCAAAATAGACGTAAACTTCCGCCTACGGTAACCGCGCGTTGGTGAGCGCTTCGGCGACATCCTTCAAGAACGCCGCGGCCTGCGCTCCATCCACCACGCGGTGATCGCTCGATAGCGTCAATGTCAGGATGGGGCGGATACCGATGAGTCCGTTCACCGGTACCACGCGATCGACGATGCGGCCGACCGCGAGTACAGCGGCTTGCGGCGGCGTAATGATCGCGCTGAAAGCATCCACGCCGAACATCCCAAGATTGCTGATGGTGAACGTGCCGCCGGTGACATCGGGCGGATGAAGGCGGCCCGCGCGGGCGCGTTCGGCCAAGTCCTGGCGTTTCGCGCTAATGCCGGCGAGCGTTGCAGTGTCGGCATTCGGGATCACGGCGCCTACTACGCCGTCCTTTACAGCAATCGCGATGCTGATATTCACGCCGGGATTGAGGTGGATGGCGCTGCTGGCCCAACTCGCGTTCATTTTCGGATGCTTCACCAGCGCGCGCGCAACTAGCGCGACGAGAAGATCGGTGTGAGTAATCGCCCTGGCATGTTTTTCGCGCGCCGCGATCAGGCCGCTCGCATCGATTTCACGAACCAGGAAGAAGTGCGGCGCCGTGGTCCAACTCTGCGTAGTTCGCTCGGCCATCAAACGCGCGATGGTGGTCATTACCACCGGTCCCGCGGCCAATGGAGCGGGAACTGGCGCCGGAGTTGTCTGGGGACCAGCTTTGGCCGCTGCCTCCACGTCCTCACCGCTGATGGTTCCACCAGGGCCAGTGCCGCGAACCTTTGTCAGATCCACGCCCAATTCCTTGGCCATGCGTCGCGCCTTCGGTGATGCTTTCGCTTCCGGAGCTTCCTGGCGCGTCGGAGCGGCGCTGGGAGCGGCTGACGCGGCACGCGCCTGCTCACTCATGGTTCGCGCGGCTGGAACCGCGGCCGCCGTTTCCACGGGAGGCTGCTCGCCTGGCGCGACAATCCACGCGATAGTTTTGCCCACCTGGACCACATCGCCGGCCGCCGCAGTGACGCCCGCAAGCACGCCGTCGGCCGCGGCTTCCACTTCGAGCACCACTTTATCGGTTTCGATTTCCGCGATCGGCTCGCCTTTGGCAATCGCGTCGCCTTCCTTCTTGAGCCAGGAGATAATTTTGCCGGTTTCCTGCGCCATCTCGAGCGCGGGCATGACGATGCTGATGGCCATCTAGCGGGAAACCACCTGTTCGATTCGCGCGCTGGCTTCCACCATTTCGACGATGCGTTCGCTGGGCGTTGGATCGTGTTCGCGCGTGGTGGGCAGCGGCCCGTCGACGGTGAAGTAATGCGCACCGGCCACCAGCAGCTTTTCGGCTGGGAATCGGGTAATCACTTCGTGGCCGGTTTCTGTGACAACGATTTCTTCTTCGATGCGAGCGGCGCTCCAGCCATCTTTCGAGGGCCAGAACGTTTCGAGCGCGAACACCATGCCGGGCTTGATTTCGTAAGAATGTTCGAGCGAAACCAAGCGGCTGATGACCGGCTTTTCCCAGATGGCCAGGCCGATGCCGTGGCCGAATTGCAGCGCGAAGGCTGCTTCTTCATTGGGGAAGCCGAACTCCTGCGCCTTGGGCCACACCGAGGCGATTTCGCCGGTGGTGCGCCCGGGACGGATGAGCGAAATGGCGGCATCCAGATAGTCGCGGCAGCGCGAATAGGCGTCAATCAAGGTGTGCGGCGCATAACCGATGCTGAAGCAGCGGTAATAACAGGTGCGGTAACCCATGAACGAATGCAGGATGTCGTAATACACCGGATCGCCCGGACGCAGCACGCGATCGGAGAAAACGTGCGGGTGCGGATTGCAGCGCTCACCGGAGATGGCATTCACGCCTTCCACGTATTCCGAACCCAGGTCATACAGGATCTTGTTCACCAAGCCTACCGCCTGGTTCTCGCTCATGCCCGGCTTCATGGCGCAATAGAGATCGTGATAGGCGGCGTCCACCATCATCGCGGACGTGTTCAGCAGCGAGATTTCATCCTGCGTCTTGATCACGCGCGCGTCCGACATGAGCTGCTGCCCATCGACAACGTTGATGCCTTCGCGCTGCAGGGCGAATAAAATGGGTGGTTCCACCACGTCGATGCCGACCGGCTCTTTCTGGAGACCGCGCATCTCGAGCTCGATCTTGATCTTTTTGGCCACGTCTTCGGCGCGGCCCATCTCCGGCGACATGGCACCGCGCAGCAAGGAAATGCCGGGGCGCGAGCGCTCGCCGAGCCACGGACAATTGAGCTGATGGTGCTTGGCGGCCGAGCCGAAGTCCCACAAGATTGGTTCGTCATTTTGCGGCAGCAGCGTGAAGCGGCTGATCTTGTCCTGCGCCCAGGTGCCGATATGCGTGGCCGTGATGTAGCGCACGTTGTTCATGTCGAAGCACAGCAGTGCGCCGATCTCTGATTTCGCGAGCAGCGCTTTCACGCGCGCCAGGCGCTCGCGGCGCAATCGATCCATATCGACGCGCTGCTCCCAATCCACTGCCATGGTTCCGTGAGTTTTCAGTGCCACTTGATGCCTCCCAATTTCTAATCAACTCGTCTGCGATGCGGCTGCGGCCAGCTCCACCGGTTTTCCGTGCGGTGTGTGCCGATACGCATCAGCCCAACCCTGCTTCCGATTCAAGAGCGCCGCCGGATCGATCAAAGCTTTGTTCGTGGACAAGCGCTCCAGCGCCGACAGCCAGTGCTCATAATATCGCGAGCCGTCGTCGGGCACACTAGCTTCGGCGGCGGTTTTGATTTCCGCGGCCAGCGCGGCGGCCCATTCGTTCCAGGTGAAGTAACCTTGCTCGTACAGCCGGACCGCCAGGGCAAATACGTGGGCCTGCCAAGGCTCCGCGAAGACGGGGCCGTCCGCATCGCGCGGAAGCAGCGGTAAGGCCGAGAAATCAGGCTGGTTCAAGATAGTTGTCCCAAAGATCGATGTTGACGGAGTCGCGCGGCGAAGCCTCGGGGCCCCACAGCTCGGGTGCCATGAAGCGAACAGAGTAAACGTGCTGAGCTTTCTCGCCGAGCGAATGCGCGGTGGTGTCAGGGAAAACGTATACGCCGTGGTTCCGCTCAATGACTCCCTGTTTATCGCGGGCGTAGCGAGGCAGGCGGGTATGTCCGGTTGGATGGATGTTGCGCGTCCGGACAGGCTGGCCGGGATGAAAGCGCGGCACAACTTCGACAGCGCGGCTGGCGAGCGCGCCGCTGCGCAGCATGGACGGCACTTGACCGGCGGTCAGCGCGGGCGTTTCCTTCGACGAACCGGGCGCCGGTGTTCCGCTTTCGAGTTCGGCGCGACTAATCAAGCCGCTTTCGACCAGGCGTTCGGTGACCGCAGTGAGCCACTTCTCGTAATAGCTCATGCGCAGATAATCGATGGGTGGAATCCGCTCGATCTGATGGCGGAACATGTCGAGACTCCATTTTCGCCAGGCGGCAGCGGCGAGAACCATGGCAAATACACGCCCTTCCCAGGGTGCGTGAAACACAGGTTCGTTCCGTTCGTACTCGATGCGGCCCATCCCTTGCGCGCCGCCCATATCATGTACTCCGTTCACGCGATTGCAACCCCGATCATGGCATCGCGCGTCACCAGTGCGGCCAGTGTTTCTTCGCCGAGCCCGTCGCTTCCAGCCGGGCGCTCCGGCAGGACCAGGTAACGCAATTCAGCGGTGCTATCCCAGACGCGTATTTCTTTCTCTTCCCCAAGCTCAACGCCGAATTCACGCAGGACGCCGCGCGGATCGATCACCGCGCGCGAACGATACGCGGCCGATTTATACCACGCCGGCGGCAGCCCTAGAACCGACCACGGATAACACGAACACAGGGTGCAAACGATGAGATTGTGCACCTGGGGCGTGTTTTCGACCACCACCATGTGCTCGCCCTGCGCCCCGCCGTAACCCAGTTCCGCGATGGCGCTGGTGCCGTCCGCAAGCAGGCGCTGCTTGTAGTCCGAGTTCACCCAGGCGCGGGCAACTACGCGCGCTCCGTTGCGCGGCCCAACTTTGTATTGGTAGGTATCGATCAGCGCGTCCAAAGCCGCGGGATCGACCAGCCCTTTTTCCGTCAGCAGCGATTCGAGCGCCTTCACGCGGAGGGCCGGATCGGACGGAACCGCCTGATGGTCATGATCGTGATCATGGCCGTGTGGAGGAGCGCTCATCGGAAATTTCTAACTGGCGCCGCACATCGTTCGCGCTGCATCGGCGACCGTCTTTTCGTTCGGAACCGTGACGTCTTCGAGCGGCGGCGAGAAGGGAATAGGGACATGCATCGCGCCCATCCGCTTCACCGGCGCTTCCAGATCGAAAAATGCGTTCTCTTGGATCACCGATGCGATTTCGGCAGTGACGCCGTAGCGCCCGTAGCCTTCGTCCACCACGATGACGCGCGAAGTTTTCCTGGCCGATTCCACCAGCGTCTTTTCATCCAGCGGCCAAAGCGTGCGCGGATCCACCACTTCGGCGCTGATGCCGTCCTCCGCCAGCAGGCTGGCGGCTCCCAGCGCCACCTGCACCATGCTGCTAGTGGCGATGATGGTGATGTCGCTGCCTTCACGTTTGACGTCGGCGAGGCCCAGCGGAATGGTGTAGTCTTCTTCGGGCACCGGGCCTTTCAGCCGGTACATCATCTTGTCTTCGAAAAACACCACGGGATTGTCGTCGCGGATGGCCGATTTCAGGAGGCCTTTGGCGTCATACGGCGTCGATGGCATCACCACTTTCAGGCCGGGAATGTGACAGAACCAGGCGTGCAGCGATTGCGAATGTTGCGCGGCCGAGCGGCGTGTGGCCCCGAGAGTGGTTCGCATCACCAGCGGCGCTTTCCATTTTCCGCCCGACATGTAATGGATCTTGGCGGCCTGGTTCACCATTTGGTCCATGGTGAGGCCGATGAAATCGCCAAACATGATGTCGATCACCGGGCGCATGCCGGTCATCGCGGCGCCCACGGCGATTCCGGTGAAGCCTGCTTCGGAAATCGGCGTATCCAGCACGCGCTGGGGGCCGAATTCGTCCACCAAGCCGGTCAGCACTTTGAATGGATGGCCGGCTTCGGCGATGTCTTCGCCAAGAATAAAGACCCGCGGGTCGCGGCGCATCTCTTCGGCCAGCGCCTCTTTGATGGACTGCGCGAGCGTGAGCTCGCGAACCGCTGTTTCAAGCCCGCCTTTCGCTTCAAGCCCGCCTTTTGTTTCAAGCATAGACATCTTGATCCACCTTGTCGGCACCGGGATAAGGAGCGGCGAGAGCGAACTGGACAGCGCTCGCGATCTCCGCCTTCACTTCGTCATGAATTTTGTCGAGCGCGGCGCGATCGGCGTGCCCTTCCGATATCAGCCAATCGCCCATGATCCGAACTGGATCGCGCTCGGTTTTCCATTGCTGCTCTTCCTGCTTGGAGCGATAATATTCGCGGCTCACGTCGCCGACGTGGTGCCCGTGGTAACGGTAAGTGTTCACCAGCAGCAAAGACGGGCCTTCGCCCGCGCGGGCACGCTCCACCAGTTTCCTCGCAGACGCGTAAACCGCGCGCACGTCCTGGCCATCCACGGCTTCAGAGGGCACGCCGAAAGCCGGACCACGCGCCAGAATATCGCCGGCGGTGGTTTCGGAAAAATGCGTGTACTCGTTGTACATGTTGTTTTCGCAAACGTAGATCACCGGCAGTTTCCAGAGCGCGGCCATGTTCATCACTTCGTAAAGCACGCCCTGACCGAGAGCGCCCTCCCCGAAGAAGCACACCGCTACTTGACCGGTACCCAGACGCTGCGCGGAAAATGCCGCGCCGGTTGCGATGCCCGTACTTCCGCCGACGATCGCATTGGCGCCCAGGTTGCCCGTGGCCGGATCGGCAATGTGCATCGACCCGCCTTTGCCCTTGCAATAGCCGATTTCCTTGCCCAGCAGCTCGGCGAACATCAGGTCAACATCCGCGCCTTTGGCCAGGCAATGGCCGTGTCCCCGATGCGTGCTGGTGATGTAATCGTCCGGGCGCAGGGCTTCGCAGACGCCCACGGCGACAGCTTCCTCACCGATGTAGAGGTGCGCCAGGCCGGGCATGAGCGCGCGGGTATACAGGTCGTTCACCTGCTCTTCAAACAGGCGGATCATCAGCATGCGCCGGTACATGTGCAGATGCAGATCCGCGCCGGTTCGATCGGACTTGGACGGGTTGACGGCGGTGGTCATTTGGGAACTCCAGACATTCTTGCCAGTACCTCAAATACTACTGCGAAATCCTGCTCCACGTAGCCCATGGCGCGGGCGGCTGTGAGGAACTCGTTGGCGGTGGCAGTGGTGGGCAGCGGGACGTCGGCCTTGCGCCCGAGTTCGAGTGCCAGCAGCATGTCCTTCTGCATCATGTTTACGTTGAACCACGCCTCTTCAGGCATTTTAAGCACAAACGGGCCGCGATACTGGACCATGGGCGATGCGATGGCGCTGTGCGTCAGGACGTCGACGGCAATTTCGCGCGGGATGCCGCTCTTCTCGGCGAGCAGAACACCTTCGGAGAACGCCAGCATCTGGACCGCGAGATTCAAATTGGTGGCGATCTTCATCACCAGCGCCAGGCCATTTTCGCCGACATGCGTGACTTTGGGCCCGAGATCGAGCAAAATCGGGTTCGCGCGCTCGAAGGTTTCCGTATGTCCGCCCACCATGACGGAAAGCTTGCCTTGTTCGAGAGTGATTACGCTTCCCGAGACCGGCGCATCCAGCATGTCCGCGCCTTTTTCTCGGACGCGAGCGGCCAGCGCCTTGCTGATTTCGGGGCTGACGGTGCTCATCTCGATCCAGATTTTGCCACTGCCGAGACCGGCGACGATTCCATTCGCGCCGTCGGCAATTTCCTGGAGCGCGGCGGAATTGGTCACCATGGAAAGCGTGAAATCGGCTGCGGCGGCGACAGCGCGGGGCGAATCGGCCCATTTCATGCCGCGATCGATCAACCACTGGGCTTTGGAACGCGTGCGATTGTAGCCGGTAACCGTGTGTCCCTTATCGAGCAGGCGGTTCACCATGCGGCTGCCCATTACGCCCAGCCCGACGAATCCTAAATTGGCCATTCTCTACAGTGTACGAGGTAGAAAACCACTTTGTATGCTGGATCTGTATCGCGATGAACAGATTCGTGTCCCGATGATTTGGCCACGGATGAACACGGATGCACATAGAAAGCAGTTGCTCTGAATCCGCGTTCATCTGGGTTTATCGTGGCTAACTCTTCAGAAACTTCCGGATGCGCTCCACCGCGTCCATCAGCTTCTCATAAGAATTTGCGATGCTGAACCGCAAATAGCCATCGCCGTAGGCGCCGAATGCGGTTCCGCTCAAGCACGCGACCCCGGCCTTTTGCAGCAGAGCATCCGCGAGATCCTTCGATTTCCACCCCGTGCCCTGAATGTTCGGGAACGCGTAAAATGCGCCGCCGGGGATCGGGCAGCGGAAACCAGGCACGGTGTTCAAGGCCGCGCAGAAAGCGTCCCGCCGCCGCCGAAACTCCTCCACCATTTTCGTGACGTCATCCTGCGGCCCGTTGAGCGCGGCGATGCCGGCGCGCTGCGTGAAACTCGCGGTGCACGAGTTGGAATTCACCATCAGCTTGTTTACGGGATCCACCAGCCACGTTGGCATCACGCCATAACCCATGCGCCAGCCGGTCATCGCATAGGTCTTCGAGAACCCGTCCAGAATAATGGTTTTTTCCAGCATTCCTGGCAGGGTGCTGATCGAAAGCGGCGCTTCCTGATCAAAATAAATACGCGTGTAGATCTCGTCCGACAAAATCATCAGATCGCGATAGCGCACCATATCCGCGATGGCCCGCACATCTGCCGCCGGAATCACGCCGCCCGTGGGATTGTGCGGCGAGTTCAGGATCAACATCTTGGTTTTTGAAGACAAGCTGTCCTTCAGCACGTTCAAATCGAAAGAGAAGCCACGGTCCTCCACCAGCGGAATCGGGACTGGCTTGGCGCCCAGAAAATTGATCATCGATTCGTAAATCGGAAAGCCGGGATTCGGATAAATCACTTCGTCGCCCGGTTCGAGGAGCGCCATCAGCGGGAAAAAGATGATCGGCTTGCCGCCGGGAACCACGCACACGTGCTCGGCGCCCACGCGAATTCCGCGCGTGCGGCAGATGTACGACGCAATCGCCTCCCGCAGCTCCGGGAGCCCCTGCGTCGGGCCATAATGCGTCCAGCCTTGATCCAGCGCCTGCTTGCCGGCCTCCACGATGTGGCGCGGCGTGTCGAAATCGGGCTCGCCGATTTCCAAATGAATAATGTCGCGTCCCTGGGCTTCGAGCGCGCGAGCGCGTACGAGCACTTCGAAGGCGGTTTCCACGCCTATGCGGTTCATCCGCTCAGCTAGTTTCATGATTGTTTTTGAGAGTTCGTTTTGGAGAAATAGGGAACGTTGTTGCGAAATTCAGTAAATTGAACCCGATCGCCGATTTGGGCCCGCTCGCCGGAGACGCGCCCGGTGATGCGCCGGCCGCCGGCCAACTCCACGATCGCTAATTGATACGGCACGTCGTTTACGTACGCTTCGGGCGGCGAAAAGACCACGGTCTCAGTATAAATGGTGCCCGATCCTAAATCGTTCATGCCGCCCCCAGGATCGTGATAACGCTGGTTGCGCCCGATCCGCCCAGATTCTGCGCGAGGCCGAGCGTATTGCGCTTCACCTGCCGCTCGCCCGCTTCACCGCGAATCTGCTGCACCACGTCGCAAATCTGGGCTACGCCCGTCGCGCCCACCGGATGTCCCTTGGACTTCAGCCCGCCGCTGGTATTCACCGGCCGCTCGCCATTCAGGCACGTCCCACCGGCCAGACTGTACGGGCCGCCCTGACCCTTCGGCACGAAGCCCAGGTCTTCGATCGCAATAATCTCGGCGATGGTGAAGCAATCGTGCACTTCGGCAAACTGGATATCGGATGCCTTCACGCCGGCCATCTTGTAGGCTTTTTCGGCCGATGTTTTCACCGCGCGAAACGTGGTGATATCGTCTTTCTCATCAAGCGCGACATTATCCGACGCCTGCGCGATGCCCAGCACCCGCACTGGTTTGTCCGTGAAATCCCGCGCCCGATCGAGCGGCATGATCAAAACCGCCGCCGCACCATCGCTGATGAGCGAGCAGTCGTAAACCGTGAGCGGCTCGGCGATGGGCTTGCCCGCCAGCGCCTGCTCCATGGTGATCACCTTGCGCATGTGCGCCAGAGGATTCTTCGCGCCGTTCTGATGGTTCTTCACGGCCACTGACGCCAATTGCTCGCGCGTGGTTCCGTACTGATACATATGACGGCGTGCAATCATGGCGAATAGCGCCGGGAATGTCGCGCCCGCGCGTACTTCGCCGCACAGATCGCCCGCGCCCGCCAAAATTTCGGTCACCTTCGGCGTCGGCTGCGAGGTCATTTTCTCCACGCCCGCCACCAGCACGATGTCGTACAGGCCGGCCGCAACCGCCGACGCGGCATGAAAGAAAGCCGACCCGCTGGACGCGCAGGCCGCTTCAAAACGCGTCGATGGTACGCCCTGGATCCCGATCGCCGTCGAAATATACGGCGCTAGATGATTCTGTCCGACAAACGATGGCCCGGCGAAATTTCCGAGATAGAACGCCTCCACTTGAGACGGCGTTGCATGCCCGTTCTCTAATGCTTTTTGGCCGGCCTCTACCGCGAGCGAACGGAGATCGCGATCCGGGAACGCGCCAAACGCGGTTTTCCCAATGCCGGCGACGGCTACTGGTCTCATACTTTCAGGATAACTACTTCGCTTGTGTTTGGCTAAACGGAACCACGGTCGGCCCCGGCCGCAGATGGCCCTCGTCGCGATCCTTATTGTTTTCCTCGCACGAGTACTCCATCAAATGGTCGCCGGGCTTCAGCCGGTCGAGCACGCGATGATTGCTCCATGGTTTGGTGTACATCTTCGGATCGTCCACTGTGACGTCGTACGCGATATGGTTCACATCGGTCAAGTGATAGCGCTCCGTCACGTGCAAGACGTCACTGTGCGGATGCCCGGCCGTGTCCAGCCAGGTGCGATCGTTGAATCCCACTGTATCGATCACCAGCGCGTCGCCGTCCCATTGCCCGATCGACTCGCCCATAAACGTGGGCTCCGGATTCTTGGAATGCTCCAGAGTTCCCAAAGGTACAGCGCGGAATGTCGTCATGTACTCGTACAAGAACACCACCGATTCCGGAGCTTCGACAATCCGCATGGGAAACGGCGAATTGTTGATGCGCGGCACGCCCGGGAACATGCAGAATCCCGTAGGATCGTATTTCGTGCTGACTTTGGCGTAAGCGGCCTTCCCCTCCGCGCTGAAGGGAAGTTCGCCGATGCCTTTCGCCATGTTGGGCGTGTAGGGAAGATTCCAGGAACCGTTCAGATCCGGTTTGCCGTCGGAGGTGCGGGGCAGTTCAGCGGCGGCGCAACAGCCAACGAAGGCCGTGCCAACGACCATCGCAATCCAGCCAATCCGCATAGAAACCAGCCTACTGCTTTTGCGCCATCAATTTGTGAAACAGGGCCACGGTGTCGTCGTGTTCCACCCAACCGCCCGGACCAATGTGCATACCCTCGGCCATGTTCACCGGCAGGCGGCCTTCCTTGCTCTTCACGTCCATCTTCGCGCCGTGATCCACCAGAAACTCTACCACTTCGTCGGCCCCGCGGAATGATGCGCCGTGCAGCGCCGTGTAGCCTTCGTCATTCACCGCGTTGACGTCGCCGCCCCATTCGAGGCACAGCTTCAGCGCTTCGGGAGCATCGGCCTGCGATCCATGGCTCTGCCCGTCAGACCAGCCGACGCCCGCGGCCACCATCAGCGGCGTGGTGTGATCCTTGGTCGCAATCAGCGGATCGGCTCCGCGCGCTTTTAGCAGCTTCATCACCGTCACGTCGTCCGATTGCGCGGCGCGCCAGAACGGCGTCGCGCCGATGGCATTGGCCCAGCGCCCGTCAAACGACGGCTGTCCGCGCAACGGAATTTTCTTGGTCAGCCGCGCATTCGGATTGGCCCCGTGATCAAGCAAGGCGTTGATCAGATCCAAATCGCTCAAGGTATCTTTTTCGGGCGGCGCCGGCCGCGTCGACCATTCCAGGTTGCGCATATCGATGGTGGCGTACAACGGGCCGCGTCCTTTATCGTCGGTGGCGTTCGGATCGGCACCCTGTTCCAGCAAATATTTCGCCAGCGCATAATGCTCATTGATAATCGCCACCAGCAGCGGACTGCTCCCATCCGCCGCGCTCTCTTTCACGTTGGCGCCAGCCGTCACCAGAATCCGCGCGCTCTCCAGATCGTTCTGCCGGGCCGCATAAAGCAGCGCAGTCATCCCGCCCACCGGGAACGGAGCCGAAAAGATGGTTTGAAACATGGTGGGGGGAGGCAGCTTGTGCGTTTGCGCATTTACGTCGGCGCCATGATCGATCAAAGTCTTCGCGGCCGCGGCGTTCTTCTCGGCAACCGCCCACATCAGCGCCGTCTGTCCTTCCGAATTGAGCTTATTCACATCGGCGCCGCTATCCAGCAGCACCTTCAACGCGTCGGGTTTGCCGGTCCGCGCTGCCAGCATCAATGCCGTATCGCCCGTGTCCGATACCACCGCGTTGGGATCGTCGCCGGCCTTCAGCAGCTTTGCGATCATCACCGCGCTTCCGTTGGTGCAGGCTAAGGAAAGCGGCGTGGCTCCAAAACGGTTTCGAGCCTTTACGTTTGCGCCCGCTTCAATCAGCAGATCCGCCATCTCGACATCATTCCAGCGGGACGCCCAGTCGAGCGCCGTTGTGCCGTCGGCCTGCGGCGCGTTCGCATCTGCATGCAGCTTGAGAAGCGAACGAACCGTTTGCGTGTCCTGGTTCATGGCTGCGTCTGCCAGACGCGTGTCGCCATTGGTTGCCCCGAAGCTGGTGGCCGCCAGCAGCGCAGCGATCCAAAGTCCCTTCCGGTGCATCGACATAATGATCTATCGTATTGCATTTTCCACCCTCCTGGCAATACAATTGGAGCTATGTGGATGGGAGCGTGGCGGTCGCCCGGATTTGCCGTCGCGGTCGGCTTAATCGCTCTTCTGCATGCAGCTCCTGCAGTTGCCCAACAAGCCAGCCAGCAAATTTCACCGCAGCACGCGCTCATTAATCAGTATTGCGTCACCTGTCACAACGAAAAAGCCAAGACTGCTGGCCTGATGCTCGACCGGCTGGCCCCAGATCTGGATCGCGCCGGCGTCGGCCCGCACGCCGAAACGTGGGAAAAGGTGGTGCGCAAGCTGCGCGTCGGCGCGATGCCGCCGCAAGGGATGCCACGCCCGGACCGCGCCACGATGGATTCGCTCGCGGGCTACATTGAAACCTCGCTGGACCGTGCCGCGGCCGCCGCGCCCAATCCTGGTCAGCCCGTGCTGCATCGGCTCAATCGCACCGAATACGCCAATGCCATTCGCGATCTCCTGGACCTGGATGTGGATGCGTCCGACCTGCTGCCTACCGACGATTCGAGTTTCGGATTCGATAACATCGGAAGCGTCCTGGGCGTGTCGCCCGCGCTGATCGAGCGCTATCTGCTGGCTTCCGGCAAGGTCAGCCGCCTGGCGGTGGGCGATCCGAAAATCGATCCCATTGTCGACACCTATCGCGTCCGTGCCGATCTGACACAGAACGAGCATATCGAAGGCCTGCCGCTGGGCACGCGCGGTGGCGTTTTGATTCATCACGATTTTCCGCTGGATGGCGACTACGTCATTAAAGTGAAGCTGCTCAAGTCCACCGTGGATCTGTTGTTCGGCAACAACGCGCAGAATCAATTGCTTGAAATCGCGCTGAATGGGGAGCGGGTGCAGACGCTGACCATTAATCAGAAAGCGGCCGCGCCGCCGCCCGCACCGGTTGCGGGTGGAAAGCCAAAAGAAGGCTTCGACCCCGCCGCGGCCACCAAGCTCAGCATGTCGCAGCCCAAGGACAACGTGGAAGCGCGCGTCCACGTCAGCGCCGGCCCGCAAACGGTTACCGTCGCGTTCGCGAAACGCAGCTACGGCCCGGTGCAGGATTTGATGGAGCCGATCGATCGCAGCACCTTCGACCCGAGCGATCCGAAGGGCCTGCCGCATGTGTTGAGCGTGTCCATCAGCGGGCCCTTCAAGGCGCAGGGTTCCGGCGATACTCCCAGCCGCCGTAAGATTTTCGTGTGTCACCCTGCCAGCGCGAGTGACGAGCTTCCCTGCGCGAAAAAAATCATTTCCACGCTCGCGCGCCACGCTTATCGCAGGCCTGTGACGGACTCGGATCTGGAAACGCTGCTCAGCTTCTATCAATCCGGGCGCAACCATTTTGGTCAAAATCAGGGCAATTTCGAAACCGGAATCGAGATGGCGCTGCGCCGCATGCTTTCCGATCCGCAGTTCGTCTATCGTTTCGAGCGCGATCCAGGCAGCGTTCCTCCGGACACGCCGTATCGCATCAGCGATCTGGAACTCGCGTCGCGTCTTTCATTCTTCCTGTGGAGCAGCATTCCCGACGATGAGCTGCTGGATGTGGCCGCGCACAACAAGCTGCACGATCCCACGGTGCTGGAGCACCAGGTGCGCCGCATGCTGGCCGATCCACGCGCCGATTCGCTGGTCAGCAACTTCGCCGATCAATGGCTGTACCTGCGCAACCTCCGCAGCGTGGCGCCCGATCTGGAAGCCTTCCCCAATTTCGACGACAATCTGCGCGAAGCCTTCAAACGCGAAACCGAGCTGTTCTTCGGCAGCATCATCCAGGGAGACCGCAGCGTGATCGACCTGTTGAATGCCGATTACACCTTCGTCAATGAGCGCCTGGCCAAGCATTATGGCGTTCCCAACGTCTACGGCAGCCAATTCCGGCGTATCTCGTGGCCCCAGGACAGCCCGCGCCGCGGCTTGCTGGGGCAGGGAAGCATCCTGACAGTGACCTCCATCGCCACACGCACGTCGCCGGTGCAGCGCGGGAAATGGCTGCTCGAAAATGTGCTGGGAACGCCGCCCAATCCGCCGCCTGCCAACGTGCCGGCCCTCAAAGAGAACAAGACCGGCGATAAACAACTCTCCGTTCGTGAGCGCATGGAAGCGCATCGCAGGAATCCGCCGTGCGCCGGCTGCCACAAAGTTTTGGACCCGCTTGGATTCGCGCTCGAAAATTTCGACGCGGTCGGCCAGTGGCGCACGGTAAGCGAATCGGGCGAGAAAATTGATGCGTCCGGCGTACTTGCCGACGGAACCAAGGTGGATGGCGTCGCGGACCTGCGCAAGGCGCTCTTGAGCCGCCCCAACGTCTTCGTCGGCACCATGACCGAGAAACTGATGACCTACGCGTTGGGCCGCGGGCTGGAGTATTACGACATGCCGGCCGTGCGCGCGGTCACGCACCAGGCCGCGCGGAATAATTATCGTTTCTCATCGTTAATTCTTGGAATCGTCGAAAGCACGCCCTTCCAGATGCGCCGATCGCAGGATGGCGACCAGGCGCCCGCAACATCCGTCGCAGACATCAGGAGGCCGAATCAGCCATGATTATTACTAAGAAACATTTGCCCCGCCGCACGTTTTTGCGTGGTCTGATGGGCACCACCATCGCGCTCCCGCTGCTGGATTCCATGGTCCCGGCACTGACGGCGGCCACCAAGACGGCTCCCAAGACGCGGCTTGGCTTCGTCTACGTTCCGCACGGCGCGGTGATGGACAACTGGACGCCGGCCACTGAGGGCACGGGCTTCGAGTTCACGCCGATCCTGAAGCCGCTCGAACCGTTTCGCGACCGGCTGCTGATCGTGACGGGCCTTGCCAACAAAGCCGCGGAATCGCAGGGCGATGGCGGAGGCGATCATGCCCGCAGCGCGCCATCTTACTTAAGCGGCATCCATCCGCTGCGCACCGAGGGCGAAGACGTTCGCGCGGGCACCACCATCGATCAGATCGCAGCCCAAAAGATCAGCCAGGACACGCCGCTCCCGTCGCTCGAACTCGGCATCGAAGATACCGGACTCGTCGGCGTCTGCGATGTCGGCTATAGCTGCGCCTACATGAATTCGATTGCGTGGCGCACTCCCACGCAGCCGCTGCCCATGGAAATTAATCCGCGTGTCGTTTTCGAACGCCTGTTCGGCGATGGCAGCAACGCCGCCGACCGGCTAGAGCGCAAGCAGGAAGACCGAAGCATTCTCGATTCCATCACCGGCGAGGTAGCGCATCTGGAAACCGGCCTCGACCAGCGCGACCGCGGCAAGATCAGCGACTATCTGGATAACATCCGCGAAATCGAGCGCCGCATCCAGATGGCCGAAAAGCGCGCCAGTTCGAACGTGAATGTACCGGCCACGCCCATCGGGGTTCCCGAGTCGTTCGAGGAACACGCCAAGCTGATGTACGAGCTGCAAGTGCTCGCCTACCAGGCCGAAATTACGCGCGTGTCCACCTTCATGATCGCGCGCGACCTGAGCCAGCGCACCTTCCCGCAGATCGGCGTGCCGGAGCCGCACCATTCGGTGTCGCATCACGGCAACAATCCCGTGATGATTGCGAAGCTGGAAAAGATCAACAACTACCACGCCACGCTGCTGGCGTTCTTCCTGGACAAACTGCGCTCCACGCCCGATGGCGACGGCAATCTGCTGGATCATTCCGTGATCCTGTACGGCAGCTCCATGAGCAATCCGAACGAGCACAATCATTTTCCGCTGCCGCTGCTGGTGGCCGGCGGCGCGTGCGGCAAATTGGAAGGCGGCCGTCACCTCAAATTCCCCGAGCGCACGCCGATGTCGAACCTGCTGCTGGCCGTTTTAGAAAAGGCCGGTGTCGAGAGGAACGCGCTTGGCGATAGCACCGGCATGCTGACGATCTAGTCGCGGCGTCCGAGCCGTTGACAATTCGTGCTAAACTGTAATTGTCTTTGAAGTTCCGCCAATTTTTGCATCGTCCCTCATCGTTCGGTCTAACCGCCCGCTGTCCGATCGTGCCTGATTCGCTGCTCTGCAAATTCAGAAGGAAACGATGAAAAATATTTTTGTAGGTAATCTCAGTTTTGGAACGACCGAAGCTACGCTGCGTTCCATGTTTGATTCATATGGTACCGTTGATCGCGTGAATATCGTGACGGATCGCGACAGCGGGCAGGCCAGAGGCTTCGCCTTCGTCGAAATGAGCGTTGACGCAGAAGGCAACGCGGCAATTAGCGGACTCAATGGACGGGACCTGGATGGCAGGGCGCTGAACGTGAACGAAGCGCGTCCGAAGACGGAGCGTGGATCCGGCGGTGGTGGAAATCGTGGTGGCGGCGGACGCAATAACAACCGCTGGTAGAGAAACGCCGGAAAGGCGGCAGCGCACACTGCCGCCGTATCAGTCAGTAACGTACGAAACTGAAAGGACTGGAGAATCATTGCCAAAAGAAGATGCGATTGAAGTAATGGGTAAAGTGGTCGAAAAATTCAGGGCGGGGATGTTTACCGTCGAACTCGACGCAGGCAAGCCGGTGCTGGCGTCCATGGCCGGCCGGTTGCGCCGGAACCGGATTAAAATAATGACTGGGGACCGAGTTTCCCTGGAACTGTCACCCTATGACCTGACCAAAGGCCGAATCACTTATCGCCACAAGTAAGGTTCGAGGGGAATTAAATTGACATCCAACAAGACGACGAAAACCATCCACAGCCGCTCGAATAAAGAAATCGGCGACATCATCGAGGGTGAGTGGGAAATCACTGCCAAAAAAGTAATCGCTGAGCCGATCCCGGGCGATGGGAACAGGCAGGCGCCGCGTTTTGGAATCTATGAGTACGAGGTGAAGGCAATCCTTGCCCGGCCGGCCGATAAGCCGGGGCGTGCGAAGCCGCAGCACGAAACCAGTGTCGGTGGGACGCGGCGCGAAGCTTCGACTGTTCCGCTGACCGTGCGACGAACGTCTTAAGCGCCCCAGGCGCGATCGAGGATCAGAGCTCGAACTGCGCCTGAGCTTTTCCCAGCGCATCATCCAGTTGCTCGGCCAGCACTCGCGCCCGTGGATCACGAACCAGGTCGGCATGGTGTCCCGGCGTGTCGTATATCTGAATCTGTCCCTTCACCAGATTTGTCCAGCCCAGCGTCCGATCGGAAACAATCCAGGGAGGCTGCTGGGTGGCGCGAAACAAAGTGATGTTCCCCGCATATTCGCCCGGCCAGTAATTGTTCGCGGCCCAGTCCCCGGCTTCATTCACCCACCGAATGGTCTCTGACAGGCCGGCCCGGCCATAGCTGATCCGTTGGGTGGCGCGTCTCGTTTTGTCTCGCACGTACGACATTCGCTCGCCCGGATGGAGCACCATGGCGTTTTGCCAGTGCAGAGTGAAGCGATACTTCCAGGTGTCAATTCGCTTTCGCCAGCCGTTCACAATGCCCGGCAAAGGCTGTGGTCCGGGCACGGCGGTGTCAAACATCGCAACCAGGCCCACTGGCTGTCCTGACGCCGTCAATTGCCGCGCCATCTCATAGGCCACCCATCCACCGAATGACGATCCGCCCAAATAATAGGGCCCGTGAGGTTGAGCCTCGCGAATCTCGGCAATATAATGCTGAGCCATTTCTTCGATCGTGAATTTCTTTCTGGGCGCCCGCCCGCTCAGCCCCAACGCCTGGATTCCATAAAACGGCTGATCCGCGGGAATATGACGAGCCAGATCCATGAATTCGAGGACATTGCCGCCCACTCCGTGAACGCAGTAGAACGGCGGCCGATCTCCCGAGCTTTTGATCGGCACCAGGCAGTTCCACTCGGGTTCATGGCCGTCCCTCAATACGTCCGCCAAGCTTGCGATGGTGGGAGCTTCGATCAGCGTCACCAGCGGAAGTTCGCGTTCCGTGATGGCTTTTAAATCTGCCAGGAGGCGAACCGCCAATAACGAATCGCCGCCGAGATCAAAAAAATTATCGTGGATACCGATGGGCGAGGTTCGCAAAACGCGCTCCCAAATACGCGTGAGGCGCGTTTCCATTTTGTCTCGCGGAGGGATCGCGGCGTGGGGTGCCTGCGCTGAGGACACGCGGACTTCCTGGACGTTCTTGGCAGCCTCCAAATTCACAGCCTGCAAAATCGAGGCCGCGTCCGCGCGATGGGTTGCAATCCATGCGTAGTTAATTGCGGGCCTTGCCGGCGGCGCCGCAGCTCTGCTGGATTCCGCATCCGATGGAAGCATCGCTGGATCGCCGTCCGATGGCGAAAAGCGGATGGCCGCCGCCGCGTCGGACGACAAGCGATGGAGCAATCCGGCGCCAGCTTCGCTTCCACACTCGGCACTCAGGGTTGCGAGAAAATCCTGAGCCGGTGTATTCTTTGGCGTCGCCACAAAGGAAACCTCAAGCGCGGAAAGCGATTGCGCCATAGCGATTTGTCCTAACCGCGCCACCATCGCATGCTCGACGCCTTTGCCCAGAACGCGGCAGCTCAGCAGGAAATCCCGGACCTGAAGCGCATCCTCCACCGGCTCGAACATCACCAGGCCAACTTGCCCGTAGTCTCCATAACGGTCTCGTACGAAGGCGGCGAGTATCCGGCTCGAATCGCGGTTGATGGCCTCCCGAATCTGCGAAGCGGTGAAGCGCTGGGTGGTGAAATTGAACTGATTGGTGCGCTGGGTCATCTGCGCGGCGCGCTCAATTTCGGCGGCTCCGCTCAATTCGCGGATTTCGATTTCCAGATTCAAGCCGCGAATAAAGTCGGCATAGGAGAGCGACTCCGCCAGAACGCTCCGGCGCAACGTATTCTCGCGATACATCGCCGTGCGATTCCGGTCTTCGCTGGTGGTTCCGTTTTGATCGAAGGCCCAGACATGATCGAGAAAGCGCGGGATGAGGCGCGTATCCGCGGGCAGGGTTAATGCCAAAACGCCGGGACAGTGGGCCTCCACTTCCGCCGTCTCCATGGGGTTGTCGTCCACGAAAATGAAGGAGTCGAGACCCAGCGACAGTTCGGCGGCAAGCGATTCAATATTCTCCGATTTCGGCCGCCAGTTCACGCGCCATCCGGCGAAGTCCGATCTCTGGAGAGGCATCTCCGGGTGTGCGTCGAAAGTCTCTTCGACATCGCGCGCGGCATTCTTACTGCATACGCAGAGAAGCATGCCGTCTTTCTGCCGCGACTTCAGAAACTTCTGAAGCGCGAGGCTGGCCGGATCAAGCTGAATGCCCTGTGGCCCCCTCTCGCCGCAAATGCCTCTCCACAATGTGTTGTCGCAATCCGTGACAATTACTTTGTACGGCGCGCGCCGGGATGCCAGAAACACGCGCGCGATGGCCGTTCCGAGCGCTGCATAAGCCTCCGGCGTATACGGGATGTGGCCAAGTTGGTCGGCTGCACGATCGTAGTAGTTCGCTACCGGATAGAGCTCCAGCAGCCGTGTGGTTGAAAGAAAGCGAACTGCAGGTAATCCGCACAGCTCGCTTGAAAGGTCCTGTTCCAACTGGTGTAGTAGCGCGCGCTGTCCGGCATCCCCGATGGCTTGCGGGGAAGGCGGGCAGATACAAACCAGTATGGGTGAAACACACGCGGACGCTGCTGTTTTCAGCGCTGCAATCAATTCACTATTTCGCGATTTCGCCTCAGCTGACTCCGTGCCGGCCGAATGCCGTTCCCAATCCTCGAAGCGCACCAGCACAACGTTAAGGCCGTTCTTGTTCCGAGCGAAAATGCCGTGAGCATCCACCAGCGACTGGACGGCGTGATTGTAAGGAGCAAATTCCAGATTGGCTGGAATGTGAAGCTGACTCAGCCAGTACCGTAAGGATTCGGCCAGAGGTTCCGCGGTAAATGTCGCACAAATCGCGATTGTGCCGTCAGTGAATTCGGCTTTCACTCCAATTCCCGTTCCGGCTGAAACTGCACAGTCTCGTGAACATTTCCCTGCGCCTCTTCGTATCTTACGTGAGACGCTAGTATGCTAGCTTGAGCGTCCCGGCTTGGAGACGGGTGGAAAAGCAATGCTGCAAGTGGATGCCCTGAAGAAAAGCTACGGCAATCTGGTGGCCGTGAACGGCGTTTCGCTGCACGCCGGCGCGGGGGAGATTGTCGGACTTCTGGGACCGAACGGCGCCGGAAAAACCACCACCGTCTCTATGATCGCCGGCTTGGTTCGTCCCGATTCGGGTTCGGTGCGGATCGAAGGGCGGCCATTGACTGGCGACACGGATCCTATCAAGCGCCGCATCGGGCTGGTGCCGCAAGATCTCGCACTTTTCGACGAATTGACCGCTCAGGCCAATCTTCAGCTGTTCGCCGCGCTCTACGATCTGGACGGAACGGCCGCCAAACGCGCCATGGACGAAGCGCTGGAACTGGTTGGCCTGACGGATCGCGCGCAGGAGCGCGTCAAAAACTTTAGCGGCGGTATGAAGCGCCGCCTGAACCTGGCGGCCGCGCTGCTGCACGATCCGCAGATCCTGCTTTTGGACGAGCCCACCGTCGGTGTTGATCCCCAGAGCCGCAACGCGATTTTCGATAACCTGGAGGTCCTCAAACAGCGCGGCAAAACGCTGGTCTACACCACGCACTACATGGAAGAGGCCGAGCGGCTGTGCGACCGCGTCATCATCATCGATCACGGACAGGTGGTTGCGGATGACACTTTACAGGGTTTGTATCGTTTGGTACCGGTCACGAACTTGCTGGCCGTGGAACTCGATCACGGACCGGATGGCCTGCGATTGGATGAACTGCAGACCCTGCCGGGGGTTCGTTTCGCGAAAATCGAAGCCGGGACGTTGCGCGTGGGCGTTCAGGATCTGACCGCCGAAACTCCTCGCCTGTTGCAGTGGCTGGCGGACCGCGGGCACGTCTATCGTCATGTGGCGAGCGAGCGCGCCGATCTGGAAACCGTATTCCTCACACTCACCGGAAGGAGCTTGCGCGACGCATGATGACCCCGTTTCGAGCGTTGATCCGCAAAGACCTGCAACTGTTCTTCGCAGACCGGCGAGCGCTGATTATGAGCTTTGCCATCCCGATCGTCATTGGTTCTTTTTTCGGCTACGTTTTGGGAGGCCAGGGCAGCCAGGCGAACCAGAGCAAAATTGCCGTCTTGACCGTGGATCGGGACCAGAGCGCGATTTCAAGCGAAATCGTGAAACATTTGTCGGAAGAACGGGCGCTGGATGTGAAGCCTTCCACCCTAGACGCCGCGCGCGCGTCCGTCCGCAAGGGAAGCGCGATCGTGGCGGTGGTGATTCCACCCAGTTTCGGCGAGGACGCCGGGCGGGCATTCTTCGGCCCGAGCGCGAAGCCCGAAATTGACTTGCTCTTTGACCCTTCCCACTCCGCCGAGCGCGCCATGGTGTCGGGAATGCTCACCGGCGATGTCATGCAAGCGGTGAGCAAAGAAATGTTCGCCGGGCAGAGCGGTCGCGAGATGGTGAAGGATTCACTCGCTAGGGTGGAGCAAAGTCAGGATCTGCCGGCCGGCGACAAGAATAGCCTGGAAGATTTGCTGCACAGCGTGGACCGCTGGAACCAGCAGTCCAATCTGAGCGCGTCCGGCGTCTCCTCGCGTGGATTGACCATGCCCTTTAACACGCGTGAGGAAGCTGTCACCGCCCGTCAGAACGTCAAATACAACGGCTACGCTCATGCCTTCGCCGGAATGGTGGTGCAGTTTGTGCTTTTCCTTGGCATCGACGTCGGCATCGGATTGCTGCAGCAGCGCCAGCGTGGCTTGTGGAAACGGTTCCGCGCCGCGCCGTTGTCGCGAGGCGTCTTGCTCGGGAGCCGCGCCGTCAGTGCAGCTATTCTCGCGTTCCTGGTGGTGCAGGTGAACTTCCTTTTCGCCCGCCTGATTTTTGGCGTGCGGGTGGAAGGCAGCATGCTGGGTTTTCTGGGAGTAAGCGCCGCATTCGCGCTGATGACCGCCGGATTCGGCATGTTGGTTGCCACGCTCGGCAAAACGCCGGAGGCTACGCGCGGCCTCTCCATCTTCGCCACGCTGATTGTCGTGATGCTGAGCGGGGCCTGGATACCGATGTTCTTGTTTCCGCAGTGGCTGCAGCGGCTCACGCTGGTGGTGCCCACGCGCTGGGCTATGGATGGCCTGGAAGCGATGACCTGGCGTGGCCTGGGGTTGGAAGCCGCGCTGGCTCCCATCGCTGTGCTGCTCCTGTGCGCGGCGCTGTTTGGCGCCCTGGCCGTGGCGCGCTTCCGTTGGGAAGCGGAAGGCTGATCTCGGGCGCGGAAATTACTCCGCCAGCTCGCGTTTGATAATCTTGGTCTTCAGTTCTTTCCCATCGGGCTTGAGCAATATCATTTCATTGCCGCTGACGGCGGCGCGAATGGCGTCGCCATTGTGCAGCCCCTCGCTATAGTCGTCCGTTGGATGGTGGATGCGCTTTCCGCTCCCTGAGTAAATGACGTTCCCGATTTGTACCGCAAACACGGCCCAGCGGTGAGTAATATTATTGTCCAGCCCTTTGCCGGAAGTGATGCTGAGGAGCTGGCCTGGTCGAAACTCGAGCTTGCCGGCAGTTTGAAAAGCAGGTGCCAGGGTTACTACAAATGCGAGCAGGAATAATATTTTGCGCACCGAGGAAGAGTTCATGAAGACAATGCTACAGCAACCGCTTGGACCGGCGCGCCGTCTCCGATTACACTGTTGCATATATGGATAAACCTACACACCATGACGTGGATGTAATTCTGAAGCTCTACGAATTGCGCCGCGAGGAGCGCATGCGTAAAGCCAGAGGCTGGCTCTTCGGCTACAAGGCCAGCAACGCGGCCGAGCATCAGGCCGCCTGTCCGCCCGGATCGGACCAGGATGCTTATTACCGGATGGTCACCAGCTATTGGGACATGGCGGCGTCGTTCGTCACCTCCGGAGCAGTGAACAAAGAACTGTTCCTGCAGAGCGCGGGCGAGATGCTATACGTTTGGGAAAAGACCAAAGCAACCATTGCCGATTCACGCAAGGCGATGGGCAATCCCAAATACCTGTCCAACCTGGAGACCGTGGCACAGGCCCTGATCGATAACATGAACCAGGCCAATCCGAAAGCGTACGAAACGTTCGCTGCTCGGGTCCGCGGAGCGGGCGCCTGAGCATCGCTCGGTACTAGAACCAGCGGAACGGATACCGTACTAAGCGTCTATGCGCCGCGAAGCCGATTTCTTTGAAGATCGTGATATGGATCTGGTCTACATCGCCAAGAAACTGCAGGAGGCGTTGCGGCTGGAATCGGCTTTCACTGAATCCGGTGTGGATTACGCCGTCGAGCCCGACAAGTACAGCGGCGGCGTAATCTTTCGCAGCGAGCGCGTGGGCGCTTTCTTTTACGTTTTGCCGGAAGCAGCGGACCAGGCGCGCGCGGTGATGCAGGAGCATGGATTCCGGTTTCTCGATGCTCGTGATCAGAGCGATGCCCGTGATCAGAGCGATGCCCGTGATCAGAGCGATGCCCGTGATAAAAGCGATGCTCGTGATAAGCTCGGTGCTCGTAATAAGAGCGATACGCGGGAAGAACATTCAAAATGATGAAGCAGGCGATCGTATTTTTGTTTGGCGCGGGCCTCATGGCCCAGAATGCCGGCAATCTGACCGAGCAGTATCGCGACAGCGCTACCAAACTGATCGATGCCTCGCTCGCCGACCAGGGCGGGATGGAAAAGCTGGCATACCTGTGCGACCGTATCGGCAATCGCTTGAGCGGTTCACCGGCGCTGGAGAAGGCGGTGGTATGGGCTGCCGCGCAGATGAAGGCCGACGGGCTCACCAATGTTGTCACGCCGCGCGTCAAAGTTCCCCACTGGGTCCGGGGCAACGAAAGCGCCGCGCTGACGGAGCCTGTGGCGCATCCGCTCACTATCTTGGGACTCGGCGGCAGCGTGGCAACCCCCAAGCGAGGCATCACTGCCCAAGTGGTGCCGGTTTCGAGCTTTGAGGACCTGGAAAAAAAGGGCCGCGCCGCGATTGAGGGCAAGATCGTTCTCTTCAACGTGCCTTATGAAAGCTACAACCGCACGGTGGTCTATCGAACCGCCGGCCCATCGCGCGCGGCACGCTTGGGAGCCGTGGCGGCTCTGGTGCGCTCGATCACTCCGGTGAGCATCCAATCGCCGCACACCGGCGCGCTCGAATATGCGGAAGGATTCCCGAAGATTCCGGCCGCGGCCGTCACCATCGAAGATGCGCTGTTGATCCAGCGCCTGGTGGATGCCGGAAATTCAGTGGTGGTTCATCTGGAGATGGAGGCGCACATGCTGCCCGACGCCGAATCGGCCAATGTGATCGGCGAGATTCCCGGCCGCGAGAGGCCGGATGAAGTGGTGGTGATCGGCGGCCATCTGGATTCCTGGGATGTGGGCGCGGGCGCGCAGGACGATGGGACTGGATGCATTACCGCGCTCGAAGCCGCGCATATCATCCATCAGCTTGGGCTCACGCCGCGGCGAACGCTGCGCGTGGTGTTCTGGACCAACGAAGAGAATGGCGGCGCGGGCGGCGAGGCGTATCGCACCTGGGCCGGCGACACCGTGAAGGATCACGTAGCCGCCATCGAGATGGACGGCGGCGCGGAGAAACCCATCGGTTTTGGCCTCAGCGCGAGCGGCGATTTGCAATCGATGCTGGGGCGCGTGCGCGAAATAGGCGCGCTGCTGGATCGCCTCGATGCGGGCTCGGTTGAGCCGGGCGGCGGGGGCGCCGATATCGCGCCCATCATGACGGACGGCGTGCCAGGCCTTGCGCTGCGCACGGTGGGGACGCACTACTTCGACTGGCATCACACGCGCGCCGATACCACCGACAAAGTAAAGCTGGAAGACCTGCGGGCGAACATCGCGGCCATGGCGGTGATGGCTTACGTGCTGGCCGATATGCCCGCGCCATTGCGCCAGGTCACCTCATCTACTCGCTGAGGCGTGGCTCTCGGAGACGAACTCCAGCTCCTTGTTGATCACCAGCTGAAGATCGGGCCACATCAAGCCGCCGATTTTGCGGCCATTGATGAACAGCGTCGGCGTGCCCTGAATTCCCAACTCGCGCCCTTCGGCGATGCTGCGGTCCACCTCCGCCTCGGTCGCCTTGCTGTCCAGGCACTGGCCCAATTTCACGGTATCGATGGCGTTTTGGCCGGCCCAGGCCAAAATCTTCATATTGAGATTGTCGCCCGTGATCTCGTCCTGGGTCTGGTAAATCCAATCGTAGAATTTCCAAAACGGGGCGTCTCCCTGTTGGTACACGCAGCGCCCGGCGATGGCCGCCGCGCGTGCCCAGGGATGCACGGACTCGAGCGGATAATTCTTGAAGACTACGCGGACTTTGCCGTCGAAGGCTTCGGTCAGGTCGTGCCGCAGAATGGGCGCTTCCATCTTGCAGTCCGGGCATTCGAAGTCGCCGAACTCGACGATCGTTACCGGGGCGTTAGCGGGGCCGAAGCTCGGCTGATTCGCCAGCGTGAGCTTGTCCAGATTGGATTGAAAGGGCGACCTTCCAAGAGTGAAGACGTCGCCCCGGATGATGGTTTTTCCATCGGAGGAAATGTAGAACAGCTCGTCCTTCTCCGCATTGTTGAAAATCAGATGCACCAGCACTTCCGAATAGCCCGGCAGATATTTGGATGGCTGCGGGTCGTCGATCTTGAACATGACGTCGCCGCGGAACAGTTCGAGGTGGCGCAAATATTTTTCGAACGTGGCTTTATCGAGGGCCCCTGGAGCGGACCAGGCCAGGGATGACGCGAGCAGGAGGAGCACAGCGGCGATTTTCATAGGACTGACCTATTTTATAGTGCCAGCCAGAAGATTGTCGATTTCAACCCCGGCTTGCCGAGCGAGTCTTTTCGTGCCGCCGCTGATTCCTTCCCCCGTTGACAAGTCGCTTACCGGGATGTGGCAGGTGTACGCGCGGCCGGAGAAACCGAACAGAGCGCGTGCCGTCGCCACGATTTCAGCGGGCCTGGAGACGTGCGTGAGCGCAGAGGGCGCGTGCGCGGAGTCCACGGGTTCCATGCGGACCTGCTTGGCGTTCAGATCGGCGTCAACGAAAATCACGGTGCTGTAGGGCGCGATTTCTGCGGCCATCTCCGGCGTCAGTTGCAGAACCGTGCGGGTCTCAACGCCCGGCGTAATTTGGACATGGTGCGCTACCCCATCGTCGCGCCGCATCGGATTCCCGATGGCGATGACGATGGCAGGCATCACGGCTCCCCGAATCATGACTGGCGTGTCATGCGCTGCAACACGTCGCCGTCCGGCGAGAGCAGTTCTACTTCGAGCGGCATCTGGCCAAGCGCGTGCGTGGAGCAGGAGAGGCACGGATCGTAGCAGCGAATGGAGGCTTCCAGGCGGTTCAGAAAACCCTGATCGAGCGCTGCGCCGTCCGCGCCGAACTTCAGGAAATGCTTCGCGGTCTGATCGACGGACTGGTTCATCGCGTGGTTGTTCTGTCCGGTTGCGATCAGCAGATTGGCTCGCGTCATCAGCCCGTTCGCGTCCACCCAGTAATGATGGAACAGGGTGCCGCGCGGCGCTTCGCACGATCCGATGCCTTCGCGGCGATTCAGTGAAGCCTTGGCCTGGATGGTTTCACCGAACAATTCCGGATCGGCCATCAGCTCTTCGATGCGCTCTACGCAATGCAGCATTTCGATGAGGCGCGCCAGGTGGTAATGGAACGACTGGCAGACTAAACCCGTAGAAGAGCGCTGCTTGAACTCCCGCAGTTCATGATCGGCCCGCGCCGTGCCCGCGAACTTCGCCACATTTAACCGTGCCAGTGGCCCCACGCGATAGTGCCCCTGCGGATAGCCGAAGGGCTGATAAAACGGCGACTTCACGAAGGAATCGCTCTCGCTTGCTTCCGCCAGATAGGTGTAGTAGCGGCGGGGATCCAAACTGTCGGCGATGGTGTTGCCCGCGCCGTCCACGATCCGGATGGTGCCGTCGTAATACTCGAGGCCGCCATCTGCGTTTACCGTCGCAAGGAACAGGGATGGAAAATTCCCCATGTGTTCCACTTCGGCACGGAATGAATCGAGCAAGCCTTTTAGACGGCCGAGTGCGATGGAGACAGATTCCAGCGATTCTGGAATCCATGTCAGCACTTCATCGCGCTGGGCCGTGGTGAATTGCCGATGCACGCCGCCGGGACCGCTCCAGCCCGGATGGATTTTCTTGCCGCTCACCAGTTCGATCACGCGCTGGCCGAATTGCCGCAGGCGGATGCCGCGCCGCAGAAAATCCGGGTCGCGATCCAGCAGACCGAAGATATTGCGCTGGTCGGGCGCCGAATCCATGCCGAGCAGCAGATCGGGCGACGAGAGATGAAAGAAGCTGAGCGCGTGCGATTGCAGCACTTGCGCGTAGTTCACCAGGCGGCGCTGCTTCTCGGCCGCGGCGGGGATTTCGACGCCCAGCAGCATGTCGCCCGCCTTGGAGCTTGCCAGCACATGGCTGACCGGGCAGATGCCGCACACGCGCGACATCAAACCCGGCATTTCTTGAAACGGCCGGCCCTCGCACAATTTTTCAAAACCGCGGAATTCGGTGATGTGAAAGCGCGCCGATTGCACCTGGCCCGCGTCATCTAGTTGAATCGAGATTTTGGCGTGGCCTTCGATGCGCGTGACGGGTTGAATAATAACGCGGCGGCTCATGTTCCGAACTTCCTGCCCGTAACCTGGGGGGCCTGGCCAGCCAGCAATTCCAGCACGAACGCGTGAATGTCGCCGGCGGACGGCGGGCATCCCGGAAGAAAATAATCTACCGGCACGACGTCCTGAATGCGAAGCACGCGATCCAGCAGTTTGGGAATGATTCCGTCGCCACCCAGTGGAAGGCCAGAAATCACCGCGGAGTTTTCCTTATAAGCGCGGTTCAGAACATCCTCCACGCGAAACAGATTGCGCAGCGCGGTGACGTTGCCCGTGACCGCGCAATCGCCGAAGGCCACCAGCACTTTGCTGCGCTTGCGAATCAGGCGAATCTCGCGCAGATTGTCTTCGTTCGCTACGGCGCCTTCCACCAGCACGATGTCGACGCCTTCAGGAAACTCTTTGGTGTCCATCACCGGCGAATAGCAGACGTCAACCAACCGGGCAAGATCGATCAGCCGTTCATCCAAATCGAGAAACGACATGTGGCAGCCGGAGCAGCCGCCCAGCCATACCGTGGCGAATCTCGGCTTGCGTCCACTCAGGTCGCCCATGTTTTTCTCTCCCGCGCCGAGACGATGTATTTCAGGAAGCTGCGGTCCTTCTGCATTTCGGCCACCGTCTTGCCCTTCAAGAACATCGCGCCGGTGGGACACACCTGCACGCACTTCCCGCAGCCCGTGCAGGTGTCGGATGCGCCCCAGGGATCGCCCATGTCGGAAATCACCAGGCACTCGGCCCCGCGGCCGGATACATCCCAGGTGTGCGCGCCCTCCACTTCATCGCACACTCGCACGCAGCGGGTGCAGAGGATGCAGCGATTGTGATCCAGGCCGAAACGCTCGTGGCTCAGATCCACGGTCAAATGCGGATATTGCGGGCTCAAGCGGATATGATCGACGCCCAAGTCCGCCGCCACGGCCTGCAGCTCGCACGCGCCATTCAATACGCACACCGAGCACACGTGATTGCGCTCGGCGAACAGCAGTTCGACGATCAGTTTGCGGTATTCGCGCAACTGCGGCGTGTTCGCGCGCACTACCATGTCATCGGCCGCCTTCACCAGACACGACGGCTGCAGCTTCTTCTGCCCTTCGATCTCGACCAGACACAATCGGCAAGCGCCCACATTGGAAAGGCCACCCAGGTGACAAAGCCGCGGAATGTGGATGCCGCTGTCCCAAGCCGCATCGAAGATGGTCTGCCCTTCGGTAGCGGTGATCATTTTGCCGTCTACTTCGAGAGTGCTGACGCTCATGCCGCTCCTCCCAAAGTTTCGGATCCTGAGAGCAGCGCCGCTTCATACTCCGGACGGAAGTAACGCAGCGTGCTGAGCACCGGATTCGGCGCCGATTGTCCCAGGCCGCACAGGCTGGTGTTGCGCACCAGATCGCACAAGGTTTCGAGCATCTGCAAATCCGCAAGCTGCGCCCGATGTTCGGAGAAACAGCCCAGCAACTCGTGCATCTGCACCGTTCCCGCGCGGCAGGGAATGCATTTGCCGCACGATTCGGTCATGCAGAACTCCATGAAGTAGCGCGCCACGTCCACCATCGACGAGGTTTCGTCCATGACGATCATCCCGCCCGATCCCATGATGGAACCCAGGCTGGTGAGCGTCTCATAATCCACCGGCGTGTCCAGAAACTCTTCTGGGATGCAGCCCCCCGACGGCCCGCCGGTCTGCACGGCCTTGAAGCGCCGGCCATTCGGGATGCCGCCGCCGATGCTAAAGATGATGTCGCGCAGCGTGATGCCCATGGGCACTTCGATGACACCCATGTTGCCGATGCTGCCCGCCAGCGCGAAAACCTTGGTGCCTTTGCTGCGTTCGGTTCCCAGTTGAGAAAACCACGCTCCGCCATTTCGAATGATGGGCGCGATATTCGCGAAAGTCTCGACGTTGTTGATCAGCGTGGGGTGTCCCCACAGCCCGGATTGTGCGGGATAGGGCGGCCGCGGCCGGGGCGTCCCGCGCAAACCTTGGATGGACGCGATCAGCGCGGTTTCTTCGCCGCACACAAAAGCGCCAGCTCCCAGCCGGATGGAGATGCGGAAGTTGAAGTGCGATCCGCAGATGTCGCCGCCGAGCAATCCATGGCGCTCGGCATGCCGCAGCGCCGTTTTCAGCCGCGCCACCGCAAGCGGATATTCGGCGCGCACATAGATGTAGCCTTCACTCGCGCCCACTGCGTAGCCCGCAATCGCCATTCCTTCCAGAACCCGGTGCGGATCGCTTTCCAGTACGCTGCGATCCATGAACGCGCCCGGATCGCCTTCGTCAGCATTGCACACGACGATCTTGGGCGACCCGGCGGCCTTGGCCACCGTCTCCCACTTGAGACCCGTCGGATAGCCGGCGCCCCCGCGCCCGCGCAGCCCAGCCCTGGCGACTTCGGCGATCACATCCGCCGGCTGCATCTCATGCAGCACAGTGCTCAGCGCCACATAGCCATCGCGTGCGATGTAATCCTCCAGGCGGTCCGGATCGATGCGGCCCGAATTCTCCAGCACGATGCGATGCTGGCGCGCGAAGAAAGGCATTTGCGAATCCAGCCGCAGTCTCTCGACCGGCGGTCCATCCAGCGCCGCGACAATCTCGTCGGCGTCGGAAGGTTGCACCCGTTGATAGAGGACGCCGCCGGGCTCCACGCTGACCAGCGGACCCGCGCCGCAGAGGCCAAGGCACCCCACCTGGCGCACCGTGCAAGCTTCCGGTCCATAACCTTGCGCCGCCGCGGCCTGCGCCAGCGCTTTCTTCAATTCCTCGCTTTGCAGCGCCTGGCAACTCGCCGCCGCACAAACGCTGATGCAGCCTGTGCGCGCAGCTTCGGTCTCGCGTTCCCGCACCGCGATTGACTTGAGCTCTTCAGACTGCATGAATGCCCATGCCTTCCAGATGCTTCTGCAAATCTTCGGCCGTTAGCCGGCTCTGCATCTCGCCATCCACCACCGCTACCGGCGCCAGCCCGCAAGCGCCGAAGCAGCGCGCGGTCAAAATGCTCAAGCGGCCGTCTGGGGTGGTTTGTCCAGGCTTCACGCCTTCGCGCGCCTCTATCGACTTCAGCAGAGCCGTCGCGCCTTGGATGTAGCAAGCCGTACCGGTGCACACGATGCAGGTGTGCTCGCCCTGCGGCTTCATCGTGAAGTAGTGATAAAAAGTTGCCGCGCCGTACACCTGACTGGGCGGAACTTTTAGCACCGCGGCGACAAACGTCAGGCCGAGTTTGTCGAGATAGCCGAAAACCTGCTGCAGCGTGTGCAACGCCTCAATCAGAGCGCTGGGCCGGTTCCCCAGCTTTTTCATGGTGGCCGCGACGATCTTCCAGCGTTTGTCGTCCGACGGGGGCTGGATTTTTGCGAGATAGGCGGGCATTGGAGTTATTTGAAAAGCACGCCGGATGCCGTCGCGGCAACTCTTTGAAGAGCCGGTGCTATTCCAAGCCTATAACCTATGCTTTCCGAGAGGTTCGGCTCAAAAGGTGCGTGAAAACACGCAGTACGTCTAGCCCCGGCGAGCAGTCACAAGCGTTTGTGGGGGTCCATTTCGTGCACATGTACTTGCTTGGATGATTATGAATAAACGCGCGCAAATCACGGTCGACGGCAACGAAGCGGCAGCCTATGTCGCTCATCAGGTTAACGAAGTCATCGCGATCTATCCCATTACGCCATCCTCCGCGATGGGCGAGTGGGCCGATCAGTGGTCGTCCGCAGGCCAGCCCAATATTTGGGGCTCGGTTCCGTCTGTCATCGAAATGCAAAGCGAGGGCGGGGCAGCCGGCGCGGTGCATGGCGCTCTGCAGGCGGGTACGCTCACCACCACCTTCACTTCGTCGCAAGGCCTGCTCCTGATGATCCCCAACATGTACAAGATCGCGGGGGAGTTAACGCCCACGGTGTTTCACATCGCCGCGCGCGCCATCGCCGGACAGGGGCTTTCCATCTTCGGCGATCACCAGGACGTGATGGCGGTGCGGTCCACCGGTTTTGCGCTGCTGGCTTCGCATTCCGTGCAGGCCGTGATGGACATGGCTCTGATTGCGCAAGCGGCCGCTCTCGAATCGCGCATTCCGTTCGGGCATTTCTTTGACGGCTTTCGCACGTCGCACGAAGTGGCAAAGATCGAGCAGCTTACCCCGGATGACATGCGCGCCATGATTGATGACGACCTGGTGCGCGCGCATCGGGCGCGCTCGCTGAATCCGGACCGGCCGGTGCTGCGTGGCACGGCCCAGAATCCCGACGTGTACTTTCAGGCGCGCGAGACGGTGAACAGGTTCTACGACGAGTGC
Organism: Bryobacterales bacterium; assembly: GCA_963776805.1. Taxonomy (GTDB): domain Bacteria; phylum Acidobacteriota; class Terriglobia; order Bryobacterales; family Bryobacteraceae; genus Palsa-89. Next base: position 325,576 of record CAVZOD010000019.1, on the reverse strand, counting down.
CCGGCCATCGTGCAAGGCGCGATGAACCGGTTCGCCGCGCTCACCGGCCGCCAGTACCGCCTGTTCGATTATTTCGGCGCGCCCGATGCCGAACGCGTGATTGTGCTGATGGGTTCGAGCGCGCTGGCGGCGGAGGAATGCGTGGAGGCGCTGATGGCGCGAGGCGAGAAGGTGGGTGTTGTGAATGTACATCTGTTCCGCCCATTCTCGGTCAAGGCGTTCGTGGACGCGCTGCCGCGCACGGTGAAATCAATCGCCGCGCTCGATCGAACCAAGGAACCAGGCAGCGCTGGAGAACCGTTGTACATGGATGTGGTTTCGGCGCTGGCTGAAAAGGGATCCGAAAATTTCGAAAGGATCCCACGCGTGATCGGCGGGCGCTATGGTCTGGCGAGCAAGGAGTTCACGCCGGCCATGGTGGCGTCGGTGTTTGCGGAGCTCGCCGCGCCCCAGCCGCGCAATCATTTTGTGGTCGGAATCCATGACGATATTTCGCATCGCAGCCTGGACGTGGATCCGGCGTTTACAACGGAAGATCCGTCGACAGTGCGCGCCGTCTTCTATGGACTGGGCGCCGATGGCACCGTCGGCGCGAACAAAAACTCGATCAAGATCATCGGCGAGGATACCGACAACTACGCGCAGGGCTATTTCGTGTACGACTCGAAGAAGTCCGGCGCGATGACCATTTCGCACCTCAGGTTCGGCCGCAAACCCATCCGCGCCAGCTATCTGATCCAGCAGGCCAGCTTCGTGGCGTGCCATCAGTTCTCGTTCCTGGAGCGAGTGGACGTGCTGCGTCTAGTTGAGCCCGGCGCCGTGTTCCTGTTGAACAGCCCCTTCGGTCCAGAGGAAGTCTGGCAGCATTTGCCGCGCGCCATTCAAGAGCAGCTCATCGAGAAGAAGCTGCGCTTCTACGTTATCGACGGCTACCGCGTGGCGAAGGAAAACGGGATGGGCGGGCGCATCAATACCGTCATGCAGACTTGTTTCTTCGCGCTCAGTGGCGCGCTACCGCGTGAGGAAGCCATCGCGGCCATCAAGCACGCCATTGCGAAAACCTACGGCAAACGCGGCGAAGCGATCGTGCAGAAGAACTACGCGGCGGTCGATCAGGCGCTGGCGAAGCTGCATTCGGTGGAAATCCCGGCATCGGCCACCAGCGAAATCGAACGGCAGCCGTTTGCGCCACGCGAAGCGCCGGATTTTGTCCAAAACGTACTCGCGACGATGATGGCGGGTGAGGGCGACAGCCTGCCGGTAAGCGCGCTGCCCGTCGACGGCACTTATCCCACCGGCACGGCTCGCTGGGAGAAGCGCAATCTCGCGCAGGATATTCCAGTTTGGGAGGAAGAGATTTGCATTCAGTGCGGCAAGTGCGTGATGGTTTGCCCGCATGCTGTGATTCGCGCGAAAGTGTGCGCGACGGAAGATCTGGCGGGTGCGCCCGCTGAGCTGAAGACCGCCGCCGCCCGCTGGAAGGATCGCGAGCATTTGCGCTACCTGCTGCAAGTTGCGCCGGAGGATTGCACTGGTTGCGGCCTGTGCATCCAGGTATGCCCGGCCAAAAGTAAGACCGAGGTGAAGAAGAAGGCCATCAACCTGGCGCCACAAGCGCCCATCCGCGAGCGGGAACGGAAAAACTGGGACTTCTTCCTGGGCCTGCCCGAGTTTGACCGGCAAGCGCTCGCAATACACAACGTCAAAGACCTTCAATTGCTACAGCCGCTTTTCGAATTCCCGGGCGCCTGCGCTGGGTGCGGCGAAACGCCGTACATCAAGCTGCTCACGCAGTTGTTCGGCGATCGCGCGGTAATCGCGAACGCCACCGGCTGTTCCTCCATTTATGGCGGCAACCTGCCCACCACGCCGTACACGGTGAACCGCGACGGGCGCGGGCCGGCCTGGTCCAATTCGTTGTTTGAAGATAACGCCGAATTCGGCCTCGGCATGCGCGTTTCGCTCGACAAGCAGGCCGAATACGCGCGCGAACTGGTGCGCCGCTTCTCCGCTCGCGTCGGCGAAGATTTGGCCTCGGCACTTTTGAATGCCGACCAATCCACGGAAGCCGGCATGGAAGCGCAGCGGCGGCGCGTCGCGGAATTGCAATCGAAACTCGGCTCGGAGCCCGATCCCGAGCTGCGCGATTTGAAGGCTCTGGCCGGTGCGCTCGTCGCCAAGAGCGTCTGGATGGTGGGCGGCGATGGCTGGGCTTATGACATCGGCTACGGCGGCCTGGACCACGTGTTCGCGTCGGGGCGCAACGTAAATGTTCTCGTCCTCGATACCGAGGTTTATTCCAACACCGGCGGGCAAATGTCCAAGTCGACGCCGCGCGGCGCGGTAGCCAAGTTCGCCGCCGCGGGCAAACAGGCCGCGAAAAAAGATCTCGCGATGATGGCGATGACCTATGGGACGGTGTATGTGGCGCATGTCGCGTTGGGCGCCAATGATACACACACGCTGAAGGCATTTCTCGAAGCGGAGGCATATCCCGGGCCGTCGCTGATTATCGCCTACAGCCATTGCATCGCGCACGGCTATGACCTGGTGCATGGTCTGGAACAGCAGAAGGCCGCGGTGCAATCGGCCTATTGGCCGCTGTTCCGTTACAATCCCGCGCTGGCTGGAGCAGGACGCAATCCATTCCAGCTCGATTCGCGGCCGGCTTCCCTGCCGCTTGAAAAATACGTTTACAACGAGGGGCGCTACACCATGCTGGCGCGGAGTGCGCCGGAAGCTGCCGCTTTGTTGCTAGTCGAGGCTCAGAAAGATGTAGCAAACCGCTGGAAAATCTACGAACATTGGGCCAGCGAAGGAGCGCAACCATGATCGATCTTTCTACGTACTACTTGGGGCGAAAGCTGCGCAGTCCGCTTGTGGCTTCGTCGTCACCGCTTTCCAAGGACCTGTCCAACCTGCAAAAGATGGAGGAAGCGGGAGCAGGCGCGGTGGTGCTGCACTCGCTATTCGAGGAACAGATTCTGCTCGACAGCGAATCGCTCGACCGGTTTTTGAACGCGGGCAGCGATAGCTATGCCGAGTCTGCCAGCTACTTTCCCGACTTTGCGACCTATGACATCGGACCTCGGGCTTATCTCGAGCACATCCGCGCCGCCAAACGTGTCCTGAAGATTCCAGTGATCGCCAGCTTGAACGGCAGCACGCTGGGCGGTTGGGTGCGATATGCGCGCGAAATGGAAGACGCGGGCGCCGACGCACTGGAATTGAATATTTACTTCCTGCCCGCGAGCTTCGATATCAGCGGCGCCGAAATCGAAAACGACTATTGCGAGCTGGTGGAAGCCGTGAAGGCGCATGTTCGGATTCCGGTGGCGGTGAAATTGGGGCCGTTTTTCACTTCGATCCCGCACCTGTCGTATCGCCTGGAGTGCGCTGGCGCCGGCGCGCTGGTGTTGTTCAATCGCTTCTATCAGCCCGATTTCGACTTGGAGACGCTGGAAGCTGTGCCGAATCTCAAGCTCAGTACCTCCGACGAACTGCGGCTGCGGCTGCACGCGGTAGCGCTGCTTTCCTCTCGCCTGGAACTGGATCTCGCCATCACCGGCGGCGTCCATACCGCCGAAGACGCGATCAAAGGCATCCTGGCCGGTGCGAACGTGGTCATGCTGACTTCAGCGCTGCTGAAGCATGGTATCCCGTATTTGCGCGACCTAGAGGCCGGAATCATCCATTGGATGGAGCAGCACGATTATGATTCGGTGAGCCAGATGCGCGGTGCGATGAACGCCGCCGCGGTGGCCGAACCGGAGGTGTTCCAGCGCGCCAATTATCTGAAAGTGCTCGGATCTTACGCGCTCAAAGGTGCGCGGTGATCACTTCGAAAGCTTGTGCCAGGCGCGATGATCGTTGCCAATGAGCGCGTCGGCTTCCACGGGTCCTTCCGATCCCGCGGCGTAATTCGGGAGTTTTGGCGGCGGTAGTTTCGCCCAGGCTTCTTCGATGGGCGTGATGATGCGCCACTCCGCCTCCACTTCATCATGCCGCGTGAAAAGCGTGGCGTCTCCGCGCATGGAATCGAGCAGCAGCGTCTCGTAAGCCGGCGGCCCTTTGTGGCCGAACGCCGCGTCGTAAGAGAAGTTGGCATCCACAGTAAGAGCGCGCATATGGCCGCCTGGCTGCTTCACGTCGAAGGCGATGCTGATACCGTCGTCCGGCTGGATGCGCAGCGTGATGACGTTCGGCCCCAGCTGCTCGTACGGCGTAGCGGCAAACAGCGCCTGCGGCGTCCGTTTGAAATGTACGCGAATTTCGGAGACCTGGCGGGGCAGCCGCTTACCGGTTCGAATATAGAACGGCACGCCGGCCCAGCGCCAGTTGTCCACGTAAAATTCAACCGCCGCGTAGGTCTCGGTGGAGGAATCTTTCTTTACTTCCGGCTCTTCGCGGTAGCCGGGGACGCGTTTGCCGCCGGCTTCGCCCGGGCCGTACTGTCCACGGACGGTCCGCTTCGCCACTTCCTCTACCGTCATGGGACGGATCGACTTCAGCACTTGTACTTTCTGCCCGCGCACTTCGTCGGCGTCAAACGCAATGGGCGGTTCCATGGCGGTGAGCGCCAGCAACTGGAGCAGATGATTCGCCACCATGTCGCGCAGGGCACCGGTTTCCTCATAGAAGCCGGCGCGGCCTTCCACGCCCACCGTCTCGGCTGCGGTAATTTCCACGTGGTCGATATAGTTGCGATTCCAGACCGGCTCAAACAGGGAGTTGCCGAAGCGGAACACCAAGATGTTCTGAACCGTCTCCTTGCCAAGGTAGTGGTCGATGCGGAATATGTCTTTTTCGTCGAACGATCTGTGAAGGACCGCGTTCAACTCTTGGGCAGACTTCAAATCGTGTCCAAAGGGCTTTTCCAAAATGATCCGCGTCCAGCCCTTGTCGCTATGATTCAACCCGGACCGCGCCATGCCTTCCACGATGGGCCCCGCCACCGATGCCGGAGTGGAAACGTAGAACAAATGATTCGGGCCGGATTTGGATTGTTGGCCCTCGCCCAAACGCTCCCGCAGGCGAGTGTAAAACTGGTCGTCGTTGATATCGCCCACGAAGTAATAGAGGCGCTGCTCGAATTCCTTCCAGTGGGATTCATCGAAGTCGCGCGTGTCGCTGGATTGGGATGCGCTTTCGCGCAGCTTGGCGCGGAACTCCTCCGAACTCATCTCGGTCCGCCCCACGCCCAGCACTTCGAATTGGGGATTCATGCAGCCCACGCAGGCTAGGTTGTAGAGGCTTGGAATCAACTTGCGGCGGGTAAGATCTCCGGATGCGCCGAAGATCACCAGCAGACAGGAATCGCCGGCCGGCAGCGGTTCCACGGAAAATTTCTCGAGCGGGTTTACTTCAATGACGGCGGACAAGAAGGCCTCCTAACGGGGTAGATGCCGCGTGTCGGCAAAAGCTTCGGGCGATTTGCTCCCAAGACCGATTTTGGCACGGCCCGCCGCCCTCCGGTATACAATGGCTGGCGGAGCTTTATGACAAAAATATGGATCGCGATGGGCGTACTGGGATTCTCGTTGGCCGGCATGCTGGCTGCACAAAGTGGGAGCGGGAAAAGCGGAAAGTGCGACCGGGCGTGTCTGGAGGGTTTTGTCGATCAGTATCTGGACGCCATGGTGGCTCACGATCCGAAAGTGGTTCCGCTCGCCAAGAACGTGCGGTTCACTGAGAACGGGCAGAAGCTGGTGCTTCCCGATGGGCTCTGGAACTCGATGGTGGGCAAAGGAACGTATCGCTTGTTCGTGGACGATCCGCAAGCCGAGTCGGTCGCGTTCATCGGCACCATCAAGGAAGAAGGGCGGAGCCCGGGCGAGCCGATTCCGGGCGTGATCGCGCTGCGTTTGAAGCTGGCCAACGGGCAGATTTCCGAAGCGGAGACCTTCGTGGTGCGGAATCCGCAGACAGCGGAGCGTCTGGAAAAGATCGGCACGCCAAATCACGTATTCCTGGAAGCGGTGCCGGAGGCGCAGCGCATGTCGCGCCCGGATCTGATCAAGACCGCCAACATGTATTTTTCAGGAATGCAACAAAATGACGGCAAGGGCGTCTATCCTTTCACGGACGATTGCAACCGGATAGAAAACGGAATGCAAACCACCAATGCTCCTTTGAAACCGGGCCAGACCAAGCCGGATCCGGCCACCGCGACGAACTACTCGTCGGCGTGGGGTTGCAAGGAGCAATTTCAATCGGGCCTTCTGCATTTCGTGACGCGCATTCGCGACCGGCGCTACGTGGCGGTGGATCAGGAGCGCGGGCTGGTATTCAGCTTCGTCTTTTTCGATCATTCGGCCGGAAAGACGCGCCACTTTGAGACCCCCAACGGCCGTGAGGTAGTGGCGGGGCCCACCCAACCGTGGACCTGGGAGATCGCGGAGATGTTCAAAGTGGAGAATGGTAAATTGCGCCAGATTGAAGCGGTGCTCGACCGCGCGCCGTACAGAATGACATCGGGATGGAGCGGCTGGGACGAGGGAATGTCGGACCGGGCGCGGGACGTGACCATGGGCGACCGTTGAACGAAGTGGGCGAATTTCAGATCCTGCTGATCGACGATCACCCGGCCGACGCGAAGTTATTCGACCATGCGTTGCAGCAGATCGAGACGCGCGCCAAATTGTATTGGGTTGCGACGGCCGAAGAGGGACTGGAGTTTTTGAAGCAGGAGGGCCGCTTCGCAGACGCGGGCCGTGTTCGGCTGGTGGTGAGCGACCTGAGCATGCCTGGAATCGATGGATTCGAGCTGCTGGCGCAGGCGCGCAAGAATCCGGCGCTGGCGGCGATTCCGATCGTGATTATGAGCAGTTCCCGATCGCCGCGCGACGTGGTGCGGTGCTACCGGCTGGGAGCCAATTCCTACATCACCAAGCCGATGTCGCTGGAGACATTTGTGGCGACCATCGGGACTTTAGTGCGCTATTGGCTGGATATCGTGGAGCTGCCGGAGCCCGGAATGATGGATTGAAAGAGCGGCGGGGTGTTGATCCACTTGACGCAACCATTTCCTCCAAGGCTATATTGAGGAAACTCGCCTCGAAATCCAGCTTCAAGATGAATTCGGCGGCAGGATCGAAGGTATCATAGACCCCCAGAACCTACTTCCAGGCCGACGTTTCCTGTTCGAGTTGGCGGACATAGCATCAAGGCTCAAACGGATGAAGACCGGAAGTTGGTTTCGGAAATCGAGATGTTGGCCCGGAGATGTGCGGATAACGTCCATATGTACTTGAAGTTCATCGGCGACTGATCCATTCCCTTGCGTCAGGTACATCAACGCTTTATTTTGAGATCGCTTCAAGCGCGAGGTTGTTGGTGCGCGGGCCGAGCGCTCCAATCGCCAGCATCACGATCAGCATGCTGCCCGCGATCAGCGTGAACACGCCGGGAACGCCGAAACGATCGAGCGCAAATCCGATCACAAACGAGCTGAACACCACCGAAATGCGGCTCCAGGAGTAAACGAAGCCGACGGCACGGGCGCGGATGCGGGTGGGGTAGAGTTCCGCTTGATAAGCGTGGCTGGAGAACGACAGAATGTTGTTCGCAAGCGTTAACAACACGCCGAAGAAGATCAGCGCTGCGGCGGCGCTCATTCGTCCAAAGAGGATCCCGGCAACCGCAATGGCGAGCGCGGACCAAACGATCTGCCACTTGCGCTCCAGCCGGTCGGCGATCCCAGCGGCCAGCAGCGGTCCAAACGGCGCGGCGATGGCGATGATAAACGTGTAGCGCAGGCTGCTGGTGATAGCGATGCCGCGTGCGATCAGGAGCGTCGGCACCCAGTTGGAGAAGCCGTAGAAGCCGACGGTCTGGAACAGATGAAAGACGATTAGCATGATGCTGCGTGTGCGGTAAGGCGGCCGCCACATTTCCCGGAAGCTGCCGCGCGCCCGTGGCGCCAGCCAGCGCGGGCTTTCCGGAACACGGCGGCGGATCCACCAGACCACGGCCGCCCCGCCTGCTCCCAAAAGCACCACCCAGCGCCAGCCATCCAGTCCAAGCGGAGCGCGCGGGACCAGGATCCAGGCAAAGAGAGCCACCACCGGGACGGCGCAAAATTGAATGGCCTGATTGATGGCGAATGCGCGGCCGCGCAGGTTGGCAGGCACCAGTTCCGAGAGATAGGTATCGATGGTGACCAGTTCCACGCCGACGCCGATGCCGGAGATGAAGCGCCACAGGTCGAGACCGAAGACGTCGTGCTGGAACGCCATCACCACGCTTGCCGCGGTGTACCAAAGCAGCGAGTACGTGAAGATGGTCCGGCGGCCGAACCGGTCGGCGGCGAAGCTGACGAGCGCGGTTCCGATGAAGAGTCCGGAAAACATGGCGGCGACGAAGCCCGCGATGCCGGTGGAACCGAAGAGTCCAGGGGTGGTGGGGGTCAGGATACCGGAACGGACCAGGCCGGGCGCGATGTAGCCGGTGAAGAAGATGTCGTAAAACTCAAAGAAGCCGCCGAGCGAGATCAACGCCACGCGCGGCCATGTCCCGGTTTGCACAGTTACGAGCGTAACGCGCGCTGCGCTTCGGCCGGGGCTACAATTGAGGCCGAGGCTGCCGGATGGCGTGGAGCGCAAAACAAATTGGACTGGTTGTGCTTCCGCTGTTGCTGGCGATGACTGGCCTGGGCCAGCGTTTCCGATTTCAAGCGGAGGAGGAGGAGGCCCCGCGGCCGGTGTTTCCGTCCCAAGCCGAGTTTCATTTCGTCCGCGTCGAGTATACGGACCTGCCGGAGTATCATCGTTTCTTCGGATTCGCTTCGCGCGGCGGATCGGGCGAAGGCTGGTGGGTGGTGGACTGGCCCAATGCGGACGATCACTTTTCCCAGGGCGTGGAGCGGCTGACGCGCATCGCCACGGGCGATCCGATGCACATGCGGCTCACCGACGACCGGCTGTTCGATTATCCCTGGATCTACGCGACGCAGACCGGCTGGTGGAATCTGAGCGACGCGGAAACAGCGCGCCTGCGGGAATATCTGTTGCGCGGCGGATTTCTGGTGGTGGACGATTTCTGGGGCGCCGATCAATGGGAGATCTTCCGCGAGACCATGGCGCGCGTGCTGCCCGGGCATACCATTCCGGACCTGGCTCAAACAGATTCGGTGATGCATGTTCTTTACGATATTCAAGATAAGGACCGAACGTTCATTCCGGGAACGCGGCATTTGCGGCGCGGTCCAAACGGCGAGATCCGCGTGTATCAGCCGGAAGGTTCCTCGCCCGCCTGGCGCGCGATGTACGACGACCGCGGCCACATGGTAGTGGCGGTGAACTTCAACACCGACGTCGGCGACGCGTGGGAGTATGCCGATTCACCAATCTATCCGGAGGCGATGACCGCGCTGGCGTACCGCTACGGGATCAATTATTTGATCTACTCGATGACCCATTAACGTCAAAGATAGCGCTGGATGCTGTCGCGAAAACGCGTGTACATCCAGGAGACGCCGACCAGAATCAGCCCCAGCACGATGAACGACAGAATGCGGTTGACGGTTTCGAGCTCGCGCAGGTCATAAAGGAACAGCTTGAGCACGCAGGCCAGGAACAGCGCCAGGCCGGACAACCGTTGGAGCCGGTCGCGCAGCGGGAAGCCCGCGCCCAGCAGCGCCAGCGCTTCGACGGCCCAGGCCATGGTCAGCACGCCGCCCGAGACTTCGTAGAAGAGCAAAATTGCCAGTAACAGCGAGGCCAGCATCGAGTAAAAGGCGCGCGCATGGCGTTCCACGCCCGGGGCGCCCTCGCGAGGCGCGAGGAACTGAGCCGCATAGAGGATCGCAATCACCAGGGCCGCCGGGAGAATGCGCGTATGATTTTCGCCTAGATGTTGGATGGTGAAGGCGAAGGAGAGCAGTGCGATGGCGTAACTTTGCCAGCGCAGATCCACGACATCACGACGGCGCCCGGCGTCGAAGAGCGCAACGCCGAACACAGCCCAAGCGACGATGGCGAGTATCGGGCCGAGCTCGAAACGCGCAAGCACGACGAAGAGGGCAGAGGAGGTGTAAAGATAAAGCCGGGAAGCCGCGCGCTCCCATTTCGGAATAGCATCGCGCTGGGAGCGCCACCAGACGTAATACCCGGCAGCAAGGATCGGCAGAATTGTGAACGTGCGGCTGGTGATTTGGAGCGCGTCGCCGAACGCCGCGAAATCGAATACAAACAATCGGACGCACACCGCGGCTGCGATCGCATGGCCTAGCAGGCGAAAACGTGGCAGCGCGGAACGGATTCCAATTTCGAAGACAGCGATGCCAAGAACGGTCCAAACCAGCGCCACTATCGGCGGAGGAAGCTTCAGCCACACGAGCGTCATGCCGAACATGGCGCCGGCGGCGGCATACAGATCGCGGCACCATGCGCGTCCTCATTGTCGATCCGCCCAGGCATGGGGCGGAAGACTCGCGCGCTGACGGAACCGCAGACCACAGCCGCGATTCCGAGCGAGATAGCTTCGGAGTTGGCCGAGCCGATCTGCGCCTGGACGACGTGCTCCCAGAATATGTCCCATAGGCCGGCCGCGGAAATGAAATACGACAGCCAGCGAAAATGTTTCGGGAGTTTTCGAAGGCCGAGCTCGAAAAGAACCGCGCCCAGCAGCAGCCACGCGACGCCCAGATAGCTGGCGGCCACGAGTTTCCATGCAATCACGAACAGAAACGCAGCGGAGGAGGCGGCGGTGATCCACGAGACTTTCTGCTCCGCATCCCCCAGCCGGCTTGGGTCGTCGTTCAACGCGATGCGCAATGTTGCCGCATACAGCAGCGCCGCGCAGATGGCTAGCGGTAGCCATGGGTAGGGCCAATCGGCTCTGGCGCCGAAGGCAGCAATGTTCAACCAATTCACCGGGAGGCCTGCGCCGGTCCCGAGCACACCAATCACATAGGACTGGTATCGAAACTCCCCTTGGCGCCAGCGGAAGCCCGCTTCGAACAGAATCGCGGCGAACGCCAGCCAGGCCACTGAGAGATATTGATGCGGCGTCTCGTAGACGAGCAGCATGGCAACGATTGCCGCCGCCACTGAGCTGTAGAGGACGCCCTCTGTCACGCGCAGCATGCGGTTGATGTAGAAAACTGCCGCCGACAACGCCGCCATGGGCGACCAGGCGGTCCACGTGCGTCCGGCGAACACGATGGAGCCGCCCTCTGGTTGGTCCACCAGCACATTCTTGATCACCGATCCGGCAAACGCGGCGCCCGCCAATCGCCGCAAATAGCTTTGCCCGAAGGTGAATCCCGCCAGAAACAGAATCTCGCCTTCGATGAGCAGCCCCAGGTTGACCCATTCGCCTGTGGCGCGAAGCAGGATGGCGGCCGCGGCCAATGCCGCCGACATCGTGACGGGTCCTTCGTAGCTTCCACCGCCGATTCGCGCCAACGTTCCGGCGCTTTCATCGAAGCTGGACGGCGGACGCAAGCGGCCGCGCAGCATCGCGCCGGCCAGGTAAACCGCGGCGCCCGCAGCCAGGAACGCATAAAGATGTTCCGGAGCCGAGCGCTGCCACTTGACTACAGACAATCCGAAAAATGCAAACGCATTCATCGGAAGAATCAACGAATCGATGGTCCAGCGCGCTGTGCTATGCCGCAGCCGGAGAAAATCGAAAGTTTCAAACAGCAGCCAGTATGCTGCGAAGAGCGCTTGTGCGGAAGCCAGCGGCGCGCCCACATCGGGCCTGGAGGCGCAAGTGGCATAAGTGGCAAACAGGCCAAAGACAGCCGTCCGATGCCACTCGAAGCGATAGGCCAGATACAGGAGCGACGCGGCCAGCGGCAAGAGCGCCAGTACGGAGAATGGCGTGCTTTCGCTCAGCGCCAGCGTGGCGAACGCGATGAAGTAAGCCAGTCCGCTTACGGTTTGCGACTTGTAGCGAAGCGAATGCAGAATCATTCCGGTGGCGGTTGCGAGCAGCAGCGCGCTGCCCAGGTACGGGTTGTCAATTACCTTCGCAGCCGGAATAGCGTGCATGGCGTGGGTGGTGAAGTATAGAGCCGCCCACCCGCCGCCGATGAGGCCGCGCGCGAATATCGCATAAGCTTGTTTGCGTTCGATGAACACGCCGCCGATGAGCATGGTGAGGCCTACGCCCATCCCGATGGCCACCCGGCCGGCCGGACCAACCCGCGTGAACTCGTAACCCAGAAGCAGGGCGATGCCGATCACCAGCACCAGCACGCCGAGCTTGTTGAGCCAGCTTCCGCCCACCACCGCTTCCCACTCCTGGCCGCCCATGGAATCGCGTAGTTGGTCGCGCCAGGTTCGGGGAGGCGTTGCGGGCGCGGGGGGCTCGGCGACCGGTTCGGGTGTGGACAGCAGCGGTTCAAGCACAGGCGCAGGCTCACGCAACGGCAGAATGAGCGGCGCTTGGACGACTACTGGAGGCGCCGGCTCAGGAGGACGCGGAATGAATTGAGGAGGTGCGGGCCGCGGCGCCTGGGCCGGCGCGGCCTGCGATTTCTGGATCGCCCAAACGCGGCGCGTCAATTCGGCAATCAACTCGCTGTCGCGATTGCGCTCATATTGATTCTGATTGAGCCGATCCTCAGCGCGGCGCATCCGGCTATACAGGTACGCCCAGCCCACTAATCCGAATAGTAAAAACAGGAAGCCCATAAATGTTCTCCGTTATGACAGGGCGAGTGCGGGCTCGCTCGGGCCGGGTGCCAAACGCCAGCGAAGAATAAAGCAGGTCGCTACTGCGGCCAGGACGTGCTTCAGGGTGTGGCCGCTCATCGGCAGGTTCGAGAAGATGGCGCGATCATAAAACTCACCGAGCTTTGCGAGCCCGTAAAGCATCAAGGCAGCGGTGAGGTATCGCGCATCGTGAACGAACCAGAGAGCGGGAATGAGAATCAGAAGCGGCCCGAATTGGATCAGGACATAAAGGCGAAGGTCGTTGGTTGCGATCCACCAGAGCACGCTCGCCACGCCGCAGGCCACCAGCGACGCGAGAAGCCAGCGGCTGAATCGCGAATGGTCTCCGCCCGTTATAACGCACGCCAACAGCGCCATGAACACCAGCGTCATCGGCAGCCGATCCCAGACCAGGCGCGCGTCGCTCGGCGCGAGATGATAGCAGGCCGATCCGAAGAACGTCAGCAGGTACGCCCGTGAACAAAACGCGATCGAAAGCGCCGCGCAGTTTCCACAGACCGAGAATGCCGACAAACGCGAACGGGAGATTCGAAAGCACGTTCCAGAAGTTTGGAATGCCCCAGGCAGCGCGGCTGTCGGCGAAACAATGATAGGTCTCATCCTGCGCGATAGGTGGCACCCTTAGGATGAACGCGGCGACCACGAGTGTAAGCGAAGCAGCGATCAGGACACCAACGCGATTCCGCTTTATGGATCTATACACTTGAACCGGCAGCGATCGGTCGAATTCAATTTGCATTGACTTTCTCCGTGTCCGCTTCGTTGGAGCGTGACGCGCCGGCCAGTTCGATGGCTTTGGCTTTCGCGCCCCGCAGATCCAGCTTGCCGGTGCCAAGCGACGGGATGGCGTCAACCAGGTAAATGTTTTCGCGCTTCGGAATCCAGAGACGAGGCAGTTCGGTCTCAGACAAGCGCTGCCATATTTGCGCGGGCGTGATCTCGGGCTGTGTGTAGAACAGCGCCAGACGCTCGCCACGCTGCTCGTCCGGAATGCCGATGACGACGCACGGCTGATCGCCGAGGATCTCGTGAACCGTTTCTTCAATCTTCAGATGCGGCACCATCTCCCCCGCGATTTTGCTGAAACGCGCCAGGCGATCGACAATGTGCAGGAAGCCGTCCGAATCCACGCAGGCCAGATCGCCGGTGGAATAGTAGCCATCCACCAGGGATTGCGCGGTGCGGTCGGGCTCGCCCAGATAGCCGATCATGCGGCTGGGGCCGTTCACCAGCAGCAGTCCGGTATCGCCGGCCTTCAGCGGAGCCAGCGTGTCCGGATCGACAACGCGCAGCGAGACATAAGGCAATGGCCGCCCGGCCGTGCCCGGCTTGTACGCCGAATGCTCGTGATCGGTGACGTTGACCGAAACAACTGGCCCCATTTCCGTGCAGCCGTAACCTTCCAGTGGCGTGACGCCAAATTTCTCTTCGAACGCTTTGGCGAGCGCGGGCCGCAGCTTTTCCGCTCCCACCATCAGATAGCGAATGGTCCCCAGTTGCTCGCGCGTGCATTTGCGCAGGTAGCCCAGGCAGAACGTGGGCGTAGAAAGAAACAGCGTGGGATGATGCGCGCCGGCCAGTTCGCCAATTGCTTTGGCATCCGTTGGATTGGGATGAAATACGGCTTTGAAGCCCTGCAGCAGTGGGAACCAGAGCGTGTAGGTGTAGCCGAAAGAGTGGAAGAACGGCAGCACGCCGAGCATGCAATCGGTATGATCGATGGAAAAAACCTGCGCTGTTGCATCCACGTTCGCGAGCAGGTTCCAATGAGAAAGCATCACGCCTTTGGGTGTGCCGGTGCTGCCGCTGGAGAAGATCACCGCGGCCAGATCATCCGGCTTCGCCGCGCCTGCCAGCGTGCGAGTGGGCAGCAATCGCGCGGCGCCCATCGCCAGGGCTTTGGACATGGGGGTGAACGTCCGGAGCAAGTCTTCCAGATAAACGGTGCCGGGCAGTTCGGGAAGCTTGGCCTTTTCAAGGAATGCTCGCGAGGACAGAATGGTTGCAATCCCGCATTTGGAAATGGCGTGCCCTGTGGCTTCTTCGCCCGCCGTAAAATTGAGATTCACAGCGGTCTTGCCGGCCAGCGTCACACCGAGGTTTGCCAGCGCGCCGCCCACCGAGGAAGGGAGCAGAAGACCGACCGAGTTCGAACCGGCGCAGTTGGCGCGAGTCCATTTCTTCAGCAGCAGTGCGGCGGTCAGGGTTTCACCGAAACTAAGCTCCTTGCCGGTGGAATCAGCAATAGCGACGGACGACCAATTGTTCTTGGCTGCGCGGATGAATCGGTGCGAAAGAGTGCTGGACGAAGTTTTGCGGCATTCGGCCGCCTGAGTCCCAAGTTCAAGGACGCGCTGGTACAAATGCTGGGAGCTGACATCGCCCGTCATTGGCTTGCCGACGAATACGGTCACTTCGTGGCGCAGCTTCAACCGCGAAGAGAATGGGCGCCCGCCTTTCAAGCTGAGCGCGTGGCCCCACAAACCATCCAGATAGATCGGGATGACAGGAGTGGAATCCAGCCCGCGGGTGATCACGTCCACGCCGCGTTCAAACGGCTTCACATGCGAAGTGCGCGTGATCTCGCCTTCCGGGAAGATACAAACCAGACTGCCCTTCTCAAGTTCGCCCCGCGCGTTGCGCAGCGCGCGCAGCGATTCTTTGGAATGCGTGGGAATCGGAATGGCGTAGAACAACCGGCAGAACGGATTCAGCCATTTGCTGTCGTACAGCGGCTGCCACATCAGGAAACGAATGAAGCGCGGCGTGGCGCAGCCAATCAAAATGGCGTCGGCATAGGAGACGTGATTCGAAACGATCAGCGCGGCGCCTTTTTGGGGGATGTTCTCCGCGCCAACAATGCGGATTTTGAAGAAGACGTTCGCGAGCGTCCAAACGATTAAACGAAGCAATGGCGCGGGCACCAGCCACGCAATGTACGCGGTGGCGATGAGCGTCAGCACGCCCAACGCGGCGAGAATATGCGATGGCGTCCAGCCAAGGATGTCGTGGAACAGATAGAGCGCACCGGATGCAAGCACCACTCCGATCATATTCAAGAAGTTGTTGGTCGCGAGCAGCCGGCCCTTTTCTTCCCGTTCGGCATGTTCCTGCAGAAAGGCGTTCAGCGGCACGATGAAAAGTCCGCCGGCGAAGCCCGCCACCGCAAGCCAGAGCAGGCTGGAAGCGAAGGTATGCGCGAAGCCCAGCAGCATGGAGGCCAGCCCCAGCAGCGCGGCGCCATAAGGAACCAGGCCGATCTCCACCGTGTTGCCCGAAAGCCATCCTGCGGCGATGCTGCCGGCCCCGATTCCTATCGCCAGTGCCGTGACCAGAAGGCCAGTGCGTGTGTCGGACAAGTGCAGCGATTCGGTGCCGAGCAGAATAACGGCCATCTGAAAGAGAGCGCCTAAGAACCAGAAATACGAAATGCCGGCGACAGTGAGCCACAGCGGACGGTCGCGATAGATGCGCTTTACGCCGGTCCAGATTTCGCCGAACGGATTCCACTGCATCGGCAGGTTCGAGCCGGAAGCGGGCACTTTGCGGATGAACAGACTGGTCAGCGATCCAACGATGGCGATGCCTAGCAGCATCCCGCCCATGATGAGCGGCTCGTCTTTCCAGCGCGCAAACAGGAACGATCCCACGCTGGTTCCGAGTACGATGGCGGCGAAAGTGGAGAGCTCCACCAATCCGTTGGCGCGCGTCAGTTGCGCTTCTCCGAGCATTTCGGGAAGAATGCCGTATTTGGCGGGGCTGAAGAAGTTGGCCTGCATCGCGAGCAGGAACAAAACCACCAGCAGCATGTCGATGCTGCGCATCGAAAGAGCAATGATGCCGACCAACATGATTCCGATTTCGAAGGCCTTGGTGATCTGGAGCACGCGCGTTTTGCTGAAACGGTCGGCCAGCTGTCCGGCGTAACCAGCGAATAACAAGAACGGCAGAACGAAGACGGCGCCCGCGATGGACAGGTAGCGCGAGCCGAGCAGTTGATTCGCCGCCAGCTCCACGGCTCCTACCGACACGATCATCTTGTAAACGTTGTCGTTAAACGCGGCCAGGAATTGCGTCCAGAGGAAAGATTGAAAGCGCCGTCAGCGAGTAACGCGGTATATCCGGATCGAACTTCGTTCCTAGGTGCCATGCCATATAATCGGCACTTTCAGGGCCAACATCGCTTATTCCAGGAACCTTGAGTTTTCAATGATTCGTCGGAGTATCCGCGCCGTGACCGTGCAGGAAATGTACACCGATATACAATTGATGTATGGCTTTGTTTTCAACGAAGGATCAGCAGTTCCTTTCCTCGGTGGCCAAGCTCGCCTACGGGAATCCGTTTCTTCCGGAGCGCATCACGTTTGAGAAGGCCGCGCTCGGACGCGAATTTGTCTCTGGCGGCGCGGTGTGGAGCGCTTCGGTCACCGATCCGGACGCGGAGTCTCCGAACGTGACCTTGATTTACAGGAAACTCACCGCCCTGATGGAGGGCTTGCCCGCGCGGCTGGCCGAGGCGTCCGAAGTGCGCGGCGAAGAGCTGACGGCGTATGAAGAAAGCGTCCATTATCTGCTTTATGAGCGCTATCATCCCCAATTCGTCGCCGCGCGGGGCAAGTGGCGTTTCTATCGCGAATTCCTGGCGGATTGGAACCGGCTGTGCCGCATTCCGGGCAAGCGATTCGATAGCGGACTGGAGCCGGCGCACGTCTTCGCCTGCTTCCGGCAGATCCAGCACGCGTTCCATCACATTTACGACAACATCATCGGGAACTCGATGCCAGCGGCCCGTTTGCGTGCCAGCATCTGGCAATCCGTCTTCACGCACGATATCCGCCGTTACCGGCGCGTGTTGTACCGGCGCATGGGCGATTTTCCTACGCTGATCACCGGGCCGTCGGGAACCGGAAAGGAGTTGATCGCGCGCGCCATCGCCAGTGCGCCCTACGTGCCATTCGATCCGGAGCGTATGGAATTTGCCGACGCGCCGGGCGAGAGCTTCCTGCCCATCAACATCGCGGCGCTTTCACCGACGCTGATTGAATCGGAGCTCTTCGGGCACCGGCGCGGGTCGTTCACTGGCGCGGCCGGCGATCGCAAAGGATGGCTGGAGGCATGCCCTCCAGCGGGTTCGGTATTCCTGGACGAGTTGGGCGAAATGGATCTGGCGATTCAGGTGAAGCTGCTGCGGGTGATCGAAACTCGGACGTTCTCCGCCGTGGGCGATACCGCGCCGCGCGAGTTTCACGGCAAGCTGATCGCGGCCACCAATCGCGACTTGCCGACGGAAATACGCGCCGGCCGCTTCCGCGAGGATCTCTACTATCGCCTGTGCGCGGACCTGATTCCAACGCCTTCTCTGGCCGATCAAATTCGCGATTCGCCAGGGGTGCTGCGCGAATTGCTCCACTATATGACCGTGCGAACGGTGGGAGACGAAGCGGAGCGATGCCTGCCCGAAGTGGAGGAGTGGATCGCACACGAGTTGCCCGCCGATTACGCGTGGCCGGGGAATTATCGCGAACTGGAACAGTGTGTCCGAAACGTGATTATCCGGCGCTCGTATCGGCCTTTGGCGCAAGTTGCCGGCGGCAACGAAGACGAGTTCTTCGCGCGTTTTCGCGCGGGCCAGTTGAGCGCCGATGAATTACTGTCGCGCTATGCAGCGCGCGTGTATCAATTGACCGGCAGCTATGAGGAAGCGGCGCGCAAAATGGGTCTGGACCGGCGAACGGTGAAAGCCAAGGTGGAGCGTTATCTGGAGGCCGCGGATCATTAAAATTCTGGCCGCGGATGAACACGGATAAACACGGATGCGAAAAAAGAGATCAGGCGTTCCTCTCCATCGTGACGAGGTAGGTCAGGCGGCACCGTGGGAATGGGTGGATTTACCCTGTCGTGTGAAGCCGCAAGCACGACGGTTGCGGCGGCGGATTTCTTCCTAGCCGATCCCAATGCTCATGTTGAGCAGCAGATCGTTCACCGCTTTGTCGAAGGGCGGGGTGGAGGCCAGCTCATAAAGCTTGCCGCCTTCCTCGATGTCGCTGGCCAGCCGTTCCTCGAGGGTTTTGAACTGGTGCTCGAAGGCCGCGGCCAGCTCGCGCGTGGCGCGTACGAAATCGCGCGAGGCTGCGAACCGGCAGGCTAGTTCGTAGCGAATCTCGGAAGCCAGCGCCGATTCTGGCATCGCCCGCCGCAGCGCGCGCTCCAGGTAGAAACGCGAGCGGGCGGCGTCGGAAGAGGCGTAGATGCGTCCGAACCCGAGGTACAAGCCCGCCAGCGCGGAAGCGGCCCGCGAACCGGCCACCACCTCCAGGTAGGCCGTGGCGTTTTCGTCCTGCAACAGCTCCAGGCGTGCATGCTCGCTCAGAGGCCGGTCCTGCCCGGCGTCACCCTCTTGCCAGCCATGCAAGCGCGCGGTCATCTCGGCAATCTGGGTTTCCCACTCGGCCGGCTGCGGATCGGGCTGCGGCGGCTCTGCGACCGGTGCGGCCGTCATTTGCTGTAAGCGCTCCTCGGTCTTTTCCTGCAACTCCCGAAGATCGCCCATGGCCAGGCCGATCTGATCCTGAATGTGGCCCACTGTTTGGTCCGCCTGCCGCGCGAAGCTGGTGGCGCTGAAATAGGAGGAGGCGACAAACACGATGGCGTACAGGCCGGAAGTGCCCAGCAGAATCAGAACCAGCAGTTCCATGTCGCCCACACGCTTGGTGAGCAGATCCATGCGGTCTTCCAGGATCCGGGCACGATCATCCGCGCTGAAGTGGGGCTCATTCAGAGGCAGGTAGGCCCATTGACGATAGTTCCACAGCTCCCAGGCGGCCATCAGCAGGACCGCGGCAGAGGCCGCGAGCAGTAGACCGAGCGCGATTTTGCGAAGGACCGCCATTCCGACAGCTATAGTCTAAAGCCGCGCGGTGTATTGTCCAGGCTTGAGAAGTACAGTACTGGCAAGTAACGACGTTAACCGAGTACTACTTCCGCGCTCCCCGCCGCGGTTTCTTCACTCTGGACTGCCGAAGCTTGGCGGATTTCCTCTTGGGCTTGCTGATGATGAAGGTCCCACTGCCATGGGCCTCGGCGGAATACAGTTTCTCGTCTACCATAAAGGTTCATTGTCTCATGAAACGCTTTTGGTCACTCCTATTGTTGCTGGCGTGCGTGCTGCCGGCGCCGGCGCAAGAGCTCTTCAATAACATTGGGCATATCGAGGAAGGATTGTCGGCAATCACCGGCCTCCAGTTCAAGCACGACGTTCCCTACGCGCTGATTGACAAGGACGAACTGCATCGCTACCTGGAGAAGCGGCTGCGCGAAACCATGAAGCCAGACGACGTGCGAGCCGAGGAGCTAACGCTCAAGATGCTGGGCCTGGTGCCCGCCGATTTCGACCTGCGCAAGAATACCCTGGACTTGCTCACCGAACAGGCCGCCGCGTTTTACGACTACAACGAGAAGAAGCTATTCGTGCTGGAGGGCGCGGGCGGCGGTGAGGAGGAGCGTATTGCATTGGTCCACGAATTGGCACACGCGCTGGCGGATCAGCACTTTCATCTGGCGAAATATATCCGCGAAGGAATGCGCAGCGACGATAGCGCCACGGCGCGGCAGGCGGTGATGGAAGGACAGGCCACCTGGCTAATGGCGGCCTATGTTTCTCGGGAAGGCGGAGGGAAGCCGGAAGTTCCCGAGGCGGTGCTGCAACTGATGAAGCAGAACATCGAAGGCTCGGCTGCGCAGCAATACCCGGTGTTTTCCAAAGCGCCGCTGTACATCCGCGAGTCGCTGGTGTTTCCCTACGCGGAGGGGTTGATGTTTCAGGATGCGGTGTACCGGAAGCTGGGGCGCGAAGCTTTTTCGGAAGTTTTTCTTCGGCCGCCGGCGAGTAGCGGACAAATCTTCCACCCCGAACGGTACCTGGGACACGGTGGGACGGTGATTCCGAATCCTCCGCCGCTTCCCGAAGCGCGGGAGTTTCGCAAGCTGGCCGATGGCACGCTGGGGGAGCTCGATTTTCGCGTGTTGCTCTCGCAATACACCACCGCGGCCGAGGGCGAGGCATTAGCGGCGCATCTAGCGGGCGGATCGTTTGAGTTGTTCGAGCACAAGCGCGAGAAGTTTCCCGTGTTGGGAGTGGCTTCGACGTGGGATTCGCCGCAGTCCGCCAAAAGCTATTTCGAGCAATATATCCACGTGATGCGGGGCAAATGGAAGAAGCTGGAGATCGCGAAACAGACCGAGGAAATGGTGGAAGGCGTCGGCGATTCGGGCTATTTCCGCGTATGGATAGACGGCGCGACGGTGAACCAGATCGAAGGCTGGCAAACGCCTATTCAGCCCGAATTGCCGTGACGGCGTCGACACGGAGCGCGCGCAGCGCCGGCGCCAGGCTGCCCGCGAGCGTCATCAGGAAACACAACGCGCCGGCACTGACGAAAGTGGCGGCGTCGGCGGGAGCGATCCCGGCCAGTATGGCTTGAATGGCGCGGCCGGCAATGTAAGCCAGCGCGGTGCCGAGAAGGACCCCGGCACTGGCGAGCAGGAAACTCTCGCGCAGCACGAGCTTCAAGATATTGCGTGGCTGCGCGCCCAGCGCGATCCGCACCGCGATTTCCGAGGAGCGAGCCGACACCATGAAAGAGAGCAGTCCATGGATGCCAATTCCGGCCAGCAAGAACGCCAATGCGGCGAAGGCGCCGACGATCCGTACTTGAACGGCCCGGGGCGCCGTATTATCCTGCACAATTTCAGCCAGCGTGCGAACGTTGGAAATCGGCTGCTCGGGATCGGCGTTCCCGACGATGCGCCGGATGGCGGGCAACAACAGCCGGGGATTTCCTGAAGCGCGGATTACCAGGTCTTTGGGAGCGTAAAACATCAGGGCATGGTCCGGCATCTGCTGGTAAGGAAGATACACCTGGGGCTCGCTGTTCCGTTCCAAGCCGCGCACCCGTATGTCTCCGACCACTCCCATAATGGTTCGATCGGCGAAGGCAAACTTGAAATGCCGGCCCAACGGGTTTTGGCCGGGCCAATAACGGCGGGCGAAGGATTCGCTGACCACGGCCGCGAACGGTCTGTCGCGAGTGTCGGACTCGCTGACGTTACGTCCAGTATGGATCGGGATTTTCAAGGTAGAGAACAGCCCGGGTGTGATGAACCGCAGGCTGGCCGAGTGGGCTTCGGATCGGTCCAGCGTTTTGCCGTCGATGTCCACCGGCCAGATTCCGCCCGTCATCGTCATGGGGAGAAAACTGATGTAACCCGCGCCCGAAACGCCCGGTAGCGCTTCCACTCCCGACAGCACCCGCTGATAGAAGGCCGTGCGCCTGGCTGTGGCCAGGTACTTTGGCATGGGAAGCGCGGTCTGCAGCGTCAGGACACCGTCGCTCCGGAATCCCGGGTCAACTCCCTCGACTCTCAGCAAGGCTCGCAGCAACAGGCCGGCCGAGACCAACAGAACCACCGATAGCGTAACTTCCGCGAGAATGAGCGCGGAACGGAGCCCGGCCTTGCGCCCGCCTCCCGAGCGCGATCCCTCGCGCAGTCCGGCCAGGTCGCCGCGGCAGGCTCGCAATGCGGGTAGGGTTCCGAATCCGATGCCGGTCAGGGCAGTGAGAACCGCTGCAAAGCCCAACACGCGCAGGTCGACAGAAGGCAAGCCGGCAGCCGGCAAGGAAGGAAGCAGCTTGTTCAGCAACGGCAGCGCCAGGCTGGCCAGAAGAACGCCGAGCAGGCCGCCCGCGAGAGACAAGACCATGCTCTCGGTCACCAGTTGCCGGATGAGCCGTTCGCGGCCGGCTCCTAAAGCGGTCCTCACAGCCAGTTCTTTTTGCCGGGCCAGGGCGCGCGCAAACAGGAGATTCGCCAGATTGCTGCATGCGATCAGTAGGACACAGAGTGCGGCTCCAGCCAGCGCGATCACCAATAAACGACGCTGCTCTGAGATCTCGTCCCGTAGTCTGGCCACGCTGGCGCCGGTGTGCTCCAGTTCCTTTGGATACTGGCGCCTCAGTTGATCCGCGATCACGTTCATCTCGGCCTGGGCCTGCTGGAGAGTGACGCTACTACGCAATCTGGCCACTCCATCAAGATAGTTATCGTTACGATCCGCAAACGCTGATTCTGGGAACTCGAACGGAGCCCAGAGTTCGGTTTCTTGATCAGGGAAATGAAACTGTGGCGGCATGACCCCGATAACAACGTACGGCACCCCATCCAGATCCAGCTTGCGCCCCAGAACTCCCGGTTCGCCACCGGACTCCCTTTGCCATAGGCCGTGGCTCAACACCACCGTGAGGGGTGCGCCATCGCGGTTGTCCGAAGGAGTGATCGGACGTCCCAGTAGCGGTTGTACGCCCAAAAGTCGAAACAGGTTTCCCGTGACATTCGCGGCCTGGATACGCTCTGGCGGGCCGTTGCCGACGAGATTCACGGCATTCGTTGAGAACGCACCAAGGTCCTCGAAAACACTGTTGATCCGTTTCCAGTCCCGATAGCTGGCGGGAGACACTTCCATGTGCTGATAACCGGGCAAGGTCTCCCACACCTTCACCAACCGGTCCGGCGAAGGAAAGGGCAGCGGGCGAATGAGAGCGTAATCGGTTACCGAGAAAACTGTGGTGTTGGCGCCGATGCCCAGCGAGAGCACCAGAATCGCGACTGCAGTGAACCCGGGCGCGCGGGCCAGCGTGCGCGCGGTATAGCGCAGGTCCTGGCGGAGAATGTCCCAATGTACGGCGGGAGCATTGCAAATAACTTCGAATACCGCCGAGAGCAGGGAAGTCCCGCCTCTGGCAACGACGGCGCACATCTCCTCGCCGTATTCGGCGCGGAAGGACGCCGGATAAAGATGCAAAAGAGCCCGGTAGAAACGCATCAGGCCTGCTCCTTACGCCTTTTCGGGAGTGAATCCGATGGCGCGCGCCCATTTGACCAGCTTTGCCATCCGCGTTGCCTCCGCTTTGGCCACCGCCGCTCCGAACGGCGTAATGCGGTAATAGCGGCGGCGCTCGTCATCGAATTCGGGCGCCGGACGCTCCTCGGTTTCCACGATGAGCCCCTGTTCCAGCATGCGCTGGATGGAACGATACAGCGTTCCGGCGCTCAGCTTGAGCTCTCCGCCGGTTCGAGCCGCGACATCCTGAATAATGGCGTAGCCGTGGCGATCTTCTTCAGCCACTGCCATCAAGATGTGAAACGTTGCGGCGGGCAAAGGGAGGAATGAATTGGGCTGCGGGGATTTCTGAGCCATTTTGCTCCAGTATATCCACTGTGGCTATATTGTCAATGGCTATATTCGACCCGGTTACACTACACGGCGCCCCAGACGCTACTTTTGCGGCTTGCCGGGCTTCGCGGGGAAACGCCACTGGCCCGGATCGGGCGGGGGCTTGAACTCGTCGGTGCTGAATACACGCAATGGCCCAGCTCCCGCGACTTTTAATACCAGCGCGACTTGGAACTTCGGCCCCTGAAAATAGGACACGCGAATGTGATGAATACCCCCCGCGAGATCCATGCCGCCGTTCTTCTCTTGGGGTGGATGCAGGCCGTCGTTGTCGATCACGACTTGATCGTCGATGTAGAGCTTGGCGCCATCGTCAGAAAGCAGCGAAAAAGTGTACCTTCCCGGAGCGGCAATCCAGAAGTTCCCGGCATAGTCGATAGCAAACCATTCGTTGCGCTTCGTAACGCCAGGAAAGCCTTCCCTGAAATCCTGCGGCGGCACATTCAGCGACGACGCGTAAATGGCAGGGCCGGCTGGCTTCATCTTTTCGAAATCGGGGAGCTCTTTCCGGTTATGGTGCATGTGATAAACCAGGCCGCGCAAACCCGAAGGGATGACTACCGTGGTACCGAAAATGGCTGTGGGTTCGGCTGCAGGCTGGTCTTGTGCCGCTACGGACGAAACGCAAGCCAACAACAGCGCAAGGGTGCACGTCGCGCGCATAGCCTAAACCGGCACGGCCTCGACCGACGGAGCTGGGAAGAGTTTACCAAACCAGAACGCGTGCGGCGAAGCTCCTTGGGAACGGTAGTGCTCCAGGCGCTCGCTTGCTTCCTCGATGGTCGGAATGTGTCCTTCCCTCACCCACAGCACGTAGTGCGCCTGGGCCGGCTTTTCGAACCAGTCCGATCGCTTGAGGTAATAATCCAGGTGGACGGAGCGATAGACGAACGTTTTCAGATCTTCCGGACTTTTCCACACCGACATGTTCACCAAGGCAAACGGGTCCTCGGACCAGGGATGCTGGACGCCGGTGGCATTGCCGGACTCGGTTTGCAAGCGCCAAACGAACCCCGGCGATTGATCGGCCAGTGCATTGACGTGGTCCAGGCCGTCCACAAATTCCTTGATTTGGGGGTGGTCCAGCGGATGGAGAAGCCGCGCGACATTCAACTGGGCGAGGTGAAAGGCCATGAGTTTATGGTAGCGGAGACCTGCCTGAAGCGAGGGCCTTTGTCAACGCAAAGTAGAAATGTCCTATTCCCTGCAAAGTAGAAATGTCCGGTTTTGACCGAGCTGGGGTAGGGTGCGTGATAGTCTGATCTCGATTCTCCGGGGAGTCGCGCTCCTGGGGAAGATTCAAGGCCGATGCGACGGGGCTGGCTCCGAAGTAATCGGCGGCAAACCCTCGGTCAACGGGGCCCTGCGGGGTACCCTCCGAGGGTTTTGCTTTGGATTTTGACAGGCCCATTACTTGGGTGGAGTCTCGGAGCGGAGGCCTTGAATAGGGAAAGCGCGAAGCTGCCGGGCCGATTTTGCCCGGCCTTCCTGTTGCGTTGGTGCGGGTCTTCATAGCGACTCCGGCTTGGCACCGGAACCTTCTGAGGCCTGCCAGATTTTGGGCGACTTTTTCAGATCAAAGTTTTTACACCACTCACTGGCCTGGCTGGGTTTCAGCGCACGCCGTGCCTTGCCGAGCGGCTTGGGTGGTGCAAGCTTGGGACGTTGCTCGCAGATAGAAACACTCAGATAGCGATCGCGGAATCGAATTGCCACCTCGCCGTCCCGCCGCTTCTCAACCCGGATGGTGGCGCCTCGTAATCCGGTGCGAATGTTCTGGCGTGCGATCTGGTAGAGCTTGGTGTCCAACTGGATGGTGTAGTCGTTGTTCACGCGCCGGCTTTCCACATGGCTGAGAATCGCAGCCAGATCGTGCTGCTTTTCCAGCGGCCGGTGGGCATCGTCCGCACTGGCCGGCACCACTGCTAACGTGGTGTTGACCCAGGGCAGAAACTCACTTTCCAGATAGTGATTGGCTTGCTCCAAGGTGGTGACTCCAGCGACTCGCATTCCTTTCACTAACCGGTCCTGAGCGGTCAAAAATCCACGTTCCACTCGCCCTTTGGCCTGCGGACTGTGCGCTGCGATCCAGGCGATGGATAGCTCTCGCAATGCCCGCCCAATCTGCGTCTGCGGCATCTCTACCGCGTCCTTCTCCACTCCGGGCTCATCGCGTTTGCGTTTCTCCGCGGTCTGAAACAAGCTCGCCTTGTCGGTATAAAATGCCAGCGGCCGTCCGTACTTTTTCACGTAGCTCTCCAGCAGGTTCATGTTTTCCACCGTCGAGTCGCTGGCCACAAAGCGCGCGAACCAGCGGCCGGTAGCATCGTCGATCATGTTGATCAGTAAAATCTCTTCTCCGCGTCCTTCCAGCCACTTGTGATCACTGGTGTCCCACTGCACCAGTTCGCCAAACCGGCCGCGACGTGGACGCCATTCGTGGATTTTCTCAACACGCTGCTGGCGGGCTCGCCACAGACTGGCCTGGATCATCCACTGCCGCACCGTCTCCCGGCTGACCTCGATGCCGTGTTTCTTGGCCAGGTATTCCGATCCCAGCGTCGGTCCAAACCCCCGATATACCGGCCTCTTCAAGATGGCCACTGCCTCCTGTTCGGTCTCCACAGGAATCTTGCGATTGGACCGTAGCCCTCGCAACGCATGTACCACAGCCTGATCACCGCGCCGCTTCAGCGCTCGCAGCAGACGCCGTACATGCCGTTCGGTGATGCCCAGTTCCTCGGCGGCCTGCTTCTGCGTGATCAATTTCTTTTTGGCCTTTTTCAGGGCCACCAGCCGGTCTCGCTCGGCTTGCGTCATCAGTAGTTGTCCTTCTGCCACCTCTCCAGCCTGGAGGTTGTCAATAGGACATTTCTACTTTGCGCAAATAGGACATTATCACTTTGCGCCGACATGAAGCGAGGGCTTTTGAGTCCCGTGGCCTCACTACGATATAATGTGGGCGTAAACTGGAAGTAAAGGAGCTATCGGATGCGCTTGGCTTTTGCAGCCCTCTTTGTATTTGCCGGAATCGGATTGAATGCGGCGACCCCCAAGGCGGAAGCCCCCAAGACAGAAGCCCCGCCGGTGCTTCGGAAATCGCCTGAGTTCGTCATCAAGTTCAACGATGGCCATCAAATGCTGCTGAGCAGCTTAAAAGGAAAAGTGGTGGCGTTGCTGATGGTCCATACCACTTGCCCGCATTGCCAGCACACGTCGCAAGTTTTCACCCAGCTGTATAACGAATACGGCGCCCGTGGATTTCAACCTGTGGACGCGGCTTTCAACACCATGGCAAACATGCTGGTGCCGGATTTCATCAAGAACTTCAACATCGGCTATCCGGTAGGCTTCAGCACTCCCGAAGAGGTGATGGCGTATCTCAATTATCCGCTCACCGAGCGCTACACGGTGCCGCAGATCGTGTGGATCGATCGCCGGGGGAATATTCGGTCGCAGACCACGGCCATGGGGGACGTAGCGGAGCTCTACACGGAGGGCTATTGGCGCAATATGATCGAGACGCTCCTCAAGGAGCCAGCCTCTCCGGTCCATCATCACACTACCGCCGTGGGGACGCACCACGTAGCGTCCAACTAAGGCGCCGCAGTCCGATTTCGCATTGCGGCCCGCGCCGAAATGTTCCAGACGGGCCGCAGCGGTTATAATAGCGACAGAGCGCCCGTAGCTCAGTCTGGATAGAGCGTTTGCCTCCGGAGCAAAAGGTCGTAAGTTCGAATCTTACCGGGCGCACCAACCAATCCTAACAATACGAAGTAGTTAAGGCGTTGTCGGCAAAATCGGAGATGACGCCTTTTTCGCCGGTATGCCAAAAACTATGCCCACCCCGATCCTCGGCTCGGTCTTAGCCTAGTCTCGGAATCGACGCGCCCACCCACTGCTTCAACGTTGCTTTCAGCGGTTCGATTGAAAGACTCTTGAAGGCTGGACGGACCTAGGAAGGCTTGGAAGCAGCGGTTGCTTGCGCCGAGAGTTCGGCTTGCGGAGTCGCAGAAGCTGGCACCCTGGCGCGTTCCATCGCAGCGCGGCCTGTTTCCATATCGGGGTGAACGTACCGGCGCGTTGTAGCGAAATCGGAGTGGCCCGCGTAATACGCAAGCGTGTACGGGTCCATGTGAGAAGACCATCGCGTCAGGCAGGTGTGGCGGAAGGTGTAGAACGGCAATTCTCCGACGCCTGCGAGCTTACAGGCTGTGGCATGCCGTTTCTTCAGCGTGGACTGTTCCATATGGCCGCTCTTGGTGGGAGCCGGAAACACCCACTCCGTAGTAGCGACGGACTGGCGCATGTTGAGCAGCGCTACAACACGGCTCGACAGCGGAATCGAGCGGCGCGCGTTCGCGGTCTTGCCGAACGGAACGTGAACAGCATTATCCCGGACGTGTTCCCAACGAAGCCGGTAACATTCTTCTGGGCGCAGGCCGCAGTCGAGCAGGACCGTGGCCACATCGCGCAACAGAAAGGGGTCCTCCGGCTTGATCGGTTGTTCGCCGCGTGCAATAGCCCGGATGCCTCGAAGCGCGCGTTCGTAGGCTGCCAAAATGCCATCGCCGATCTGTTGGGTGATGCTGAGGTATGAGGTCTCTTCGGCAGGGCTTAATACGCGTTCGCGCCGTCGCTCCCCAGGCAGAAGCAGAACTCGGGGTGCGGCCTTCTCAGACTTACCCCATTCGACCGCAAGATGAAGCATCCGACGTAACACCTGCAAGGCCCGATTGATGCTGGATACCTCATATTCAGCCTCCCGCCGCTGTGTGACGAAACCGGAGATAACCTCGGATGTGATCGCGTCTAACGCTGCGTTGGCCAACGGAGCGTAACCGGTCAGATGTTTCACCTGGATATTGTAGTAAGCCAACGTGGAAGGCTTGTTGGCGAAATGTGCGCGGATGTGTGGCAGGAAATCCTGTTTGGAGAACTCTGCAAAGGTGGGTATGCGTTTCCGATCACGTATGCCGACTTCCCCCTTAGCAAGCGCTGTGCGGTGCGCCGCCTCCATCTGCTCAGCGACGCGCTTGTTCGTCTGCTTAGTGCTTTCCCGGATCGCTTCCCCGTTCCAGGTGAACTTGTACCACCAGTTCTTGCTCTTCGGTTGCTTATAGACCGCCATCACTTGCCACCTTTCTTCGCTGCCGTTGTCGCCTTCTTCGTCCCACTGCCCTTCGGCCGGCCGCCCAGCTTGCCCCACTCCCGCATCTTCTTCACGAACTCTCTTTTGCCCCATTTCTTCGCGCGGGCTTCGGCGCTGCGTTTGCCCATCAGACTGGCGGCTTCGTTCAGTGGTTCCATGGGAAGATTATAAACCTATCGCTAGGTTACGGCAAACATCTTACTTGCCGTACTCGACCTCACGCGCCGATGGTCCCGAGGACAGTTGCTCGTGCCTGGCACTCCCGCCAGTCGGCAGTGAGGCGAGCCAGGCCTCCAGGTCCTCCACCGAGTAGCGAACCAGCGATCCGATTTTGAGGAACGCTGGCCCCCGCTTCGTTAATCTCCACCTGCGCAATGAACCAAGGCTGATGTTGAGCCGTTTCGAAACTTCCTGCTCCGTCATGAGATTGACCATGATTCCCCTTCTGACCGTGGAGTGCCCTCATCTGATAAGGAAATGGCGGAGGCACCTCGGGACGGTTATTTTCGCAGAACATGCGGGCCAACCGCCCCGCGCCCGACGGCGCCGGGAAATGAACACCCGGAAACGGCTTCAGCCGCCTCGGGCCATCGAACCAGCGGATTTTCCGCGCCGTGCAACAGATTGCATCAGTTTGTGAGCAGAATGTATCAAGATTGGGTTCGCCTTAGGGCGCGCATCAGTTTGTGATTGAAGTGCATCATTCTGCAACTTTCGCCTCATCGAAAACGGCTCCCAGACAGCCCGAAATGCGTAGTGGAACATAAGGACGGGATGCGTCGCGGCGCGTTTTGCTCGGTTTCTGGTTGCTTCCATTAGACTTCTCGCGGTATGCATCTTGCCAAAAATGCATCCCATTGGGATACGCACATCATTTTGTCGGTTCCGAGTTAGGAGCTTTCCCGAAATGTCACCACAACGTTGCTTACTAGCGGTTCCCGAAATGTCATCTCACATATTTCTCTTGTCGTGACAAATCGGGAAAGGGGCCAATCCGACCCTACTGACATTTCGGGAAAGCTCCTTGCGCAATATCGAACTGCTGTTTCCAGTGCGGGGCAACATGCCAGAGCTCCGCTATCGAATGCTTCGCCCCCCGCTCGACGACTCTGTGACATTCGAGGTCTTCTAGCGCGCGCCTGATTGTCTGCTCAGGGTAAGAAGTGCTAGCCGCGATTGTTGTCGTTGTGCGCGCAGTCGATTGCTTGAGAAGCGCTTCCAGGGCTAATCTGCGAACCGGCGGTATGCAGTCAAGACCGACCTTGACGATCAACTCTCGCGCGCGCGGCGCCGCAATTCCAATAGCCAAAGCACCGCGCAACAATTGACCGAGCATGCGCGTGAGCCTGGCCGGCGCCTCCGAGTCGTGAACCAGTTGAATTTCGCGTGAATACCCATCGC
Source organism: Bryobacterales bacterium (assembly GCA_963776805.1). Classification (GTDB taxonomy): domain Bacteria; phylum Acidobacteriota; class Terriglobia; order Bryobacterales; family Bryobacteraceae; genus Palsa-89. The sequence goes on along the minus strand of CAVZOD010000019.1, from coordinate 295,047 downwards.
GCTCGACTGCGCTTCGGCAACGCGCTACCAATGTGGTGAGAGCAATAATCCAGCGGTCGTTTTCACGGGATAAAGCTGGTGCATTTGGAGCATCCACGCTTTTGAGAAGATCGGCAACCACGGCGGCCAACTCGGATCGCATTTCCTCTTCATGCCCCGTCTTCGCAAGTGCGCGCTTCGCTTGCTCGTGGCCGTCTACTTCTGGCAATCGAAATAGGGCAAAGCGGTTTCCCATCGAGCTCATTACCGCGTGAGCGGAGTCGATCGCAGACGTGACGCCGCCGACCAGACCGAGCTTCCCGCTCCAGGGCAACTTTCGAGCTCCGTCAACGCCCACGAGACGTGTCCAATGGCCGTCATAAATCTCGCGCAGCGCGGCAATGACTTGCTGCCGAGTGCTTCGGTGCATGGATAGTATCGATGTGAAATCTTTCAGAACAAGGATTCCAAATTCACCGATCTCCCGCAGCAAGCCGCCCGTTGCGTCCTCCGCGCGTTCTTTCTGCGGCGTACCGCTCAAAAGCGCCGCTTCTGTTAAAGTCGCGGCTGAATACATTTTCGGAATTTTGAGCAACGAGTTCAGTACTTCAGTCTTGCCGGATGAGGACGCTCCCGTTAGCAACAACCACACCGGATCTCCTTTGATTTGGTTCGCCGCGACCGTTGCGAGAGCGATCTCGACAACACGAAGGTCAGGCAGGTAAAGCCACTTCTCGAACGATCTCAGGACTGATGCAAGTGCGCCCGGTCTATTTCCCACCTTTTTTCCCACCGCCCAAGGTGGGACATTGATTCAAGAAATCGTCAACGTCGGAGGGCTTGTAGCGCACCAAACCTCCGAGCTTTGTGGCTTTTGGACCTTGGCCGAGGAGCCGCCATCTGCGAATGGTCCCGAGCGAAACCGCCAAATGCGCAGCAACTTCCCTTTCGTTCATCAGCTGGTTCGTGTTACCGGGTGCGGTTTCCATTTCATTCCTCTCGATTACCGGGGCGTTCGATCTTGCTATGTCGTGTGAGTCGCTCCAATTCCGAGCGTGGAATCCTTACCGATCGGCCAATCCGCGCCGCGCGTATTTCGCCTTGACGGACACGTTTACGCACGGTGCTAGGGCTCAGGCGCGATTCATACGCGAACTCTTTGTAAGTGAGAAAGGCTGGTGGGGCGGTCCGTTTAGCCGTGCTGACGCTGTCGGCCACGTCAGATTTGAGTGCGTCCGTTGTCATTCTCGATAACCTCAGCCTGATATTGAGGGAAGTGTCACCGAGAATCTAGATGCGCTTAATTGCGTCATGATTGTGCACAGTGCAAAAAGCGAAAACAATTTTGCACAGGGGTGCACAATTCGAATGGAGATGTGCGCTGCGCCTAACCTGCGATCGGAATGGAATACTTGTGGAGGACTAGCTTCAGTCTGTTCACGTTACGTCGGATGTTTTCCATGCACGCCTTGTCATGCCGCGTCTTTCCGCACGGACAAAGCTTTCGCGCGATCTCAGCCCACGCAGGTGGCTGATCTGCCGACTTCAGCTCAAGGGCTCGAACTGCCAGGTCACGGCGCTCAATCGGCCGGCCGGGGGTAGTGCGTTTGCCAACGTGTTTAGTGAGATTGGCATACGCCTTGTGATCAAGGAGATCCGCGATTTCCTCGATTTCTCCTTCTGTCAGAATCCCGTCACCAGGATCAAGCCAGCGGAACAGTTCCAAGATGTTCTTTCTAATGATCCGTTTCGCGGCAACAAGCGCGGCGCGAGCGGCCTCTTCTGTCTCGTAACGAGCATTCAAAAGTCTTTCGAGAGCCTCGCATTCCTTCAGTAGCGCTTGCTGCAAGGCGTTCCATATTGGGCGATTCTTTCGTTCCAGGAAACGCCTGGCGAAGCACGCTTGCAATGACCTTGAGGGGCCGTCAGGCTGGACGTCACTAACCGACACTAAAGCTGCCACCTCCCAAGTGGCATCCCCGAAGGGGTTGGAGGTCGGCGAGGAGGGCCGGGATTTAGCCCACCGTTCAGTGATCAGCCTAGCCGACCCGGTTCATCTTCACTCTATCGCCTCATGCGAGCGCTTTGCCAACTCGGTCTACGATGGAGGAATCCAAGAAGACGGAAGCTACGTCGTAGCGGACAACCCACCTGCCAGCGAACCGGCGGGGCGATCTGTCGTGAGTTCTCGGGCGAGTCGCTACGGCGTAGGAAGTCTCGGCGCTACACCGACTGCCCTTCGCTCCGACCGCATCCGCTCGAACTGGTATCGCATCCCTTGCGCCCACGGGGGCAACTTGTCGTACTGGCACTCATACACCAGCCGCAGACACACACGGCACGTGGGCTCAACCGAATCCGGCGGAAAGTAAATCACTGCCGCGCGCCGGTCGCAACGCGGGCATAGGTACCGCCAACCGCGTTGTGTTCGCGTTATGCGGAGCTGGATGCGGAATGGCCGGTCGCCCCCGATGACGCCATCGACATCAATCAGGGTCTTGGTTATAGCGCTCCCATGTGGCGGAAGCATCGGTAACTCGGATCGGCAGCGCGGCACAGTCTTCCTTACGCAAGCGCTGTGAGCTATTAGGACGGCCGCGACAGTCCATAATGTGTATTCTGCGAAATATTTATCTAAACGTGTGCGCGGGGGTTGGCCCGTCCCACGTACCAGCGCGCTGCCGGTCCTGGCGCACTCAGGCATCATTTTCATTAGACGAGTCAAGTTGCATACTGCGGGAACATGTGCGGGCACGGCAGCCTCATCGACCCGGAAGCCCGGAACATGATTAAGAGACTCCCGGATTCAAATCGAACTTCCGGTTCGCCGCCGATCCAAATCTGAAACGGGATAAGATGCTCGTGATGAACTCCGACTCTGCCGGTAAGGGTGAGCCCAATGCTCAACCAGAATCGCCCCATTCAGGCGACGACGAACCCACACGAACCACATCACCACGGAAACGGGAGTGGGCCGCTCTACCGCATCCCCTCGCATTGGTGCTGACATTCGCGTCAGTGCTAACAGGCCTCGCAAGTTGCTTTACGGCTTGGTTCAACTACCAAGAAGCTCGCAGAAACAACCGTCAACCGCCAGAACCAACGCTGAGCGCGTTCTTGATCCGTCCACCGGAGGGTACTGACGTTGGTGAGCTTGAGCTTGTTATCCGAAATGACGGCAAAACGCCAGCCACTTCCTTACGATGTAAGCGTGCCCTCGGAGTAGGCATTCGGCCTAGCTACAACCGTAGCTGGTCGGACCCAATCGTTCTCGATGCTCTACTCGCCGCCAACTTCCATGGCGAACGCCAAGCTGCGCTTCAAAGCATGCCGGCGATCGTCGCCGGCCAAACCGGCTACCACGATCATGCCGCGACGGTTGATTTCTTAGGGGCGGGACAAACGGCGACGGTACGGTCGAAGGGAATTTCGTAGGCGAAGCTTTTAGGACGGCTATCTCCGAAAAAAAGGGATTTCTCGTCATTGGGCTGAGCATTTCATACCTTACCCCCGATGGGAAAACGGATGTCAGATCATTTTGCTTCGAACGCCACCCGCCGTATACCGCACCAGCGCAGAAGGAGGCTCTGCCGCAGTGCACAGAAGGCCTCAATTTCCTATTTACACCGCAGTGACAGAATTCCTGTCGCCCCCCCTCGATAGAAAGCGGGGGGCGTGACGGGCCTCGCGGCCCTACACGTGAATCCAGCCGTCTTGAACCCTGATGCAGCCCAATGATACGAGGCTCTTCAGCATGTGATCGAGGTACCAGGCGTTCGCCCAGCGCGATACCCGAGCTTGCAGTTGGCGTCTGGTCAGCTTGCGGGCAGCGGCGTTGCAAACCATGCGGATTAGCCGATGTTGGTGTTTCGAGAGCGGGTCCTTTGGGAAGACAGGGCGGAACTCGGCGCGCTTCGGGTGCCAGTCGCCGGGTCGATGTCCATATGATCGCGGGAGGCCGTCGGAGAGATGGTCGAACTCGGTCCAGCGAACAAGTTCGTCGGAAAGTTGCGGGCAGTACCACACACGGCCGTAGCATCCGGCGCGGGCCTTGTACCCACACGATCGGATTGCCCGTGCGAGTGGACGAGAGAGGTTATGAAGCTCGCCCAGGCCGTCCGGGATTACGCCGTACTTGCGGAAGACCTCGATAAGGAGCGCCGGGCCCACGTTTGCGCACGGCAACTGAACGTTTGCCATGTCACCCTCGCAGGAATCCGCCCAGCGGACCCTTCCATCCCTGCGCCTCATATCTCGAAGTCACGTCCTTCACGAAATCGGGCAGACCGGAAGCGTCAAAAAATCTAGTCTTTATCTCGATGTTGTCGGCCATGCTCTGAAATGACCTGCGAGCTGGTAGGTCCGCAGCGTGATGATCTTTCGCGTATTTGTTCGCCTCCCAAGCGAGTATATCCGCTGCCTGAAGTTGTACGACCAGCTTTCTGTTGGCGAAGCTGTAGCCGTTTGGCTCTATGCCAAAGCTGGCAGCCATTTCCCGTTCGGCGATGTCCTCAAACAAACTAACGATCTCATGTTTTCCTTTGCCCATTTGATCGAACACGTAATGCATCGGCTGGCGCGCGTCAGATACGGTCATCCACTCTTCCACGAACGCGAGGCAGCTCTGGACCGCGAAGGTGTAATGCTGGCTGCCGAGCTTCTCCCGGAGCGGACCGGTCACGAGCGCATCGTAATCCTTTTTGACGACGGCGGTCACGATACCTACGAAAGCGTGTCGATTGATGATGTCGATCAGGGCCTTGATTACGTGGTGTCGCTTTTCCTCAATCCATCCGTCGAACGGTCGCTTTCGGAAATTAAACGCTGCCATGTGGAAGCCGGCATCTCGGATTCCGGCGTTGTCCAGAACCGACTTCCACTCGGATTCATAGGACTTCCAGCGCATGACATCGGAAATCAAACAGGCGGCGACGGCTATATCAGATTGATCGTGAGTTCCGCTGTCGTCAAAATATACCGTCATCATCGCCATGAAGTCGTGATCCTCCAGGCAAAGCGATGAGGCGAGAGCCTTCACTGCAAAGCACATTCGGTCCTTTCCGCCGTGGCCGTGATACACTACGGCTATTCAAGGCGGAAGGGCCCCGGCGGCGTTCCAGCGCGACCCTGGTTATTGCCCGGCAAGCGTTATCTACGTTTTCCAAATAGGGCGCGTCCACGCGCCCGCGTACTTTCTTTAGTATCTCTTCGAATTCGAGCATCCGCCGCTTCGCAAAAAAAGCAACACAGCGACTGACGCCGTTCTGGCAGGCTTGAATTGCTCCCAAAGACGGTCTCACGGCTCTGAAGGATCATTTCGTTGCACTGCCGTCTTTACGTCGATCTCCTCGGTGATGTTCAGGGAGTCTTCTCCATTGAAAGTTGTGGTGCTGACGCCATACCGTTTGTGCCCGCACTCGATATAGGCGTTTCGCTCCGAAAGTTTGGTGGAGTCGTTTTTTTCGACGGGGCCGAGTTCGACCGAATTGCAACAAACGAACAAGTTCCTCTGCCTTCCGCCATCGGTGAGCTTTCGGCTGGCGTGCGTAAGTCAGAAGCAGTAGCCTCGTGCCACCCAATAATGCCAGTCGGCGATAGCTTCGGCGGTCGAGTTGTCCGGATCAACAGCCGCCAGTTGTGACAAAGGAACGGCCATGGTGCGGTCTTGCCAGTGGATCACCACGAGCATGTCAGCGGAGCAGGCGTCTTCCGGGGCCATACGGAGGACTTCGACGCTTTCTCCTTTCCTGAGAGGCGAGACTATCTTGACAGCGATGCACGTGGCCTGAAAAGGGAATCGGATGTTGTTGTCGAGGTAGCAATGCCATCCCATGACCTGCTCTTCCGGCCCATTGGCATCGGCGATGACTTCGTTATGGATGCGGTCCTCTCGATCAAGGTCTCTGTTAGGTCGCTTCATGACTTTACTCCCAGGATTCGCCGCACCGAAGTGCGGCCGACCTGAAGACGGCGCGCGATCTCGGATTTGCTAACGCCCGCGCGGTGTAGTTCCCGGATTTCAGCAGTGTGTAGGGCTGCGGTGGCAGGCCGACCCAACCTTTGGCCGTTCTGCCGGGCGTGGGCCAGGCCAGCCCGCGTTCGTTCCCGCAGAATCTCCCTTTCGAACTCAGCGAATATAGCCAGCAGGCCAGCCATCGCTCGCCCGGCTGGCGTGGTCAGGTCCAGCGCCTCGGTCAGCGACACGAAGCCCACGCCGAGATGTTCCAGTTCCTGGAGTGTCGCCAGCAGATCCGTTACCGACCGGCCCCAGCGGTCCAACCGCCACACCAGCACGACATCGATGTCACGGCGCCGGGCGGCCTCCAGCAGTTTCTCGCGAGCTTCTCGCTTGGCCGCTCCGGAACCGACCTCGCGGATTTGCTGGGCGATCGTCCAGCCGCGACGAGCGGCATACTCCCGCATGGCGCGACTCTGCATGGACAGCGTCTGCTGATCGTTGGTAGAAACGCGGGCGTACAGACCGGCGCGCAACATTTTCGCCGGTCTTCGTGACTGGCCAAAAACGTTATCGGATTTCGCCCTTGGGAAGGCCCGTTTGGCGGCCATTTCAAAATGTCACCCAACCATGGCCGCAGTCGATCCTTTTCGGCCAGAGCAGATCCATCATATTACGCGGCTGTGGGCGTCGCCAGCCGCACCAACGTCTCGCGGTAATTCCAAGGCATCCATTCCGAAGGCTTCTGTTTCAACTCCTCGGCATGCCTCTGCAACTCCGTGAGGTAGTCGAACGGATTGGCTCCGTTCAGCTCGCAGGTGTGGATCAGACTCATGAACAGATCGCCGACTCCGGCGCCGTTCAGCGTCTTGTAGAAGAGTGCATTCTTGCGGTTCAAGATGGCTTTCTTCAAGGCACGTTCCACGATGTTGTTATCGATCGGCGCGCCAGCTTGCCTGAGGAACAGCGTCAGCTTCAGCCAGTGATTCAGTAAATAGGAGATCGCTTTGCCCAGCCCGGAGTTCGGTTCTGTCTTGTGCTCCGCCAACTGCGCCTCCATCCACTCATGCAGCCCTTTCATCAACGGCCCGCTGCGCTCCTGATGGAAGCGCAGCCGTTGTTCCGCCGACATTGCCCGCTCTCGCGCTTGTGCGTCGTGATGATAAACGTCGCGCAGCGTCTCCAACACATAACGGCATTCTTCCGGAAAGTTGTCCGCCACCTCCACAACCTGCCGCCTTCCATGCGCGAGGCAGTTCGCCTGCAGGGGCTCGACGCCTGCCACCTTCGGAGAGTTGCGTGATAACGCATCGCTCATCTGAATCGGCGCCGGCAGTTCGCGTGCTCGCTGCTTCAGCACCTCGGCGAGGTTCTCACCCGCATGTTTCCATCCTGTGAAGAACAGAGCGACGGTCCAGGCGCCCACCATCGATACAATGCCGCTGGTGAACGTCCCCGTCCGCTTGTCGCCCGGCTCGCGTGCCAGGCGCAGAATCCGCATGCCGGTATCGTCGTTGTGCATCACGCTGCCCTGCGCCGCCTGGCGGATCAACTCTACCAGCACCGGCCAAAGCAGTTTCGCGGCGGCAGCCATCAGATCCCACTGCGTTGTCGCCGGCAGTGGCATCCCCAGATGTTCCTGCAGTCCTTCCAACCGATTGAATGGCACTCCGGTACCGTACTTCAACAGGGCGATCATCGCCACGGCGGTCTCATCGTACTTGTCTGCTCCCGCGCTTTCCGGCTCCTCAGCGGTGAAGACCTCCCCGCAGGCATTGCATCGCAGTCGCTCCATCTGGAATACCGTTGCTTCCAATGGCGCGTGTCCCACAAACCTCACCAGCGTGGCTGGCTCTTTCAGGCAATACACTTTTCCCCGGCGACACTCTGGGCAAAGATCGCCGGAATGGAGCGTGGCGTGTGCGACGGCAACTTTATTAGCACCGGTAAACGCCGCGGCCCCCTTGCGCCCATGACCGGCCGGCGCCGATTCGCCGGCCTCCGGTTTGCCTGTTGCATCCGGCAGAACGGCGCTGGTTTTCTCCGTATTCCGTTTTCGCACCAGTCTCTCTGCCATGGCATGGAGCGCCGTTTTGAGCTTCTGGCCTTCGGATTCGCTTAGCGGGGCGCGCGTGCTGCGATCGATAATCTGGTCCAGTTCGTCCAGGTTCACGTCGATCCGGCGCTTCATCGTCATATCCGGGTGAGGTGTTCACGGAAACGAGGTGTCAAGGGCAGGCCGAGAATTTCCTTGATCGGGCGGTTGGGCTTATTGGTCTGATCGTTCTTGCCGCGCCCGGTGGTGTGGCCGAGCAGGCGCCAGTTCGCCGCGCGGTAACAGGTCCCGCGAAAACGGCCGGGATCGATGAAAGTTTCCGCGAAGTAAATCGGGTGGCTGTACATCCGGTCCCAATCGTCTGAGAGGACCGCGGCCATACGGCCGAGAAGGTGCGATGCCAGATGCGGAACGCGTACCCAGGGCAGAATCAGAAACCGCGTGTTATAGGCGATGAAGCGGATGTTGCGCCGCCGCGCTTCCGCGCTCCAGCCGATGTAGCGGTCCCGGCTGCCCAGATGACGCGGCGCGGAACTCCACGCCAGGCACGCGATAGGACGGCCTTGCGCCCAGGCCAGATATTTCAAGTGCTCCCCGACTGGTTGTTCGTACTTTAAGTAATGATGCTGCTCCATCAGACTGTTGAACAGTGGCTCGTCGCCCGTTCGCCGCACCTGTTGCAGTTCGATTGGTTGGAGTTCCTTGAGTGCACTGGCGATCGGCGTCGTGTCGATCAGCATCGGCGCGGGGTGGGCACGCCGGACGAAGGGGTTGAGCGTTTGGAACCGGATGGGCGGTAATTCGATCTCGCCGGCCCGGTGTAGCATGAGCAACAAGCCGCGGCAGACCATATCGCGTAACGCGCCATTGGCCTGTTTCCACTGCCATGCTTCGCAGAGCTTCTCTGAAAGTCTGCGCCGGCTTGCTCCTGGATTTTCGGCAATCAACTGGCGAATCGAAGCGACATCGTCGGCTGTAACTACCCGCCCTCGATATCTCCACTCCGATGCCATCTGCCGTCAGTGTGGCAGAGTCGAAAACGGAACGCAAGTGTTTTTTGCAATTTCTAGGAGTTCACCGGCCGCCACGCCGGCGGGGCTTCCGCATCGGGATTGCCGGCAGCGAGCAGGAGCTGAGCCTGATGCGCTCGCAGCGTCCGTGCCGCTTCCGTCCCGGTTGGCCACCATTTGAAACGTCCCTTGGACAAGCGCTTGGTGGCCAGCCAGAACCCCTGGCCATCGTACTGCAAGACTCGGATGGCCGTGCCACGCCGCGTCCGGAAGATAAATAGGTAACCGGAAAATGGATCCGCGTTCAGCTTTTCCCGGCACAGCTGGGCGATGGCGTCGATACCCTTTCTTCCATCGATCGCCTCGACCGCAACCAGAATTCGTATCTGGGCAGCGATCTGAATCATCCTTCCATTTCCCGCCAAGCGCGCAGCAAACTTACCCAATCGGGCGGCGCCGACGCCTTCCACTGGATGTGCATTTTGTGGCCACTGGGACATTCGAAATCGATCGCATACTCCGCCAACGGTACGGCATGTGGCGCGGTCAGTTCGACAAATGTCGGCTTGCTTGCCTTGCGTCGGAGCGCGGGAACTCCGCCGAGCCGCCTCTTCAGTCCCATGTAGTCCAGCCGCAATGGGTGCGCGACGGGATGTATGCCATGCTGTCGGGCTAACTCGACCGCAGCCTGCCACAGTGGCTCTGGCAGCTTCGTCCGATGCGGCTGGGTGCTGCGAAATTGATCCAACTGGCGCTGCAATTGTACGATCGCCTCAGGGATCGGTGGTGTGCTCTTCCGGTTCACGATCAGGCGCCTCCGGCGCCTGACTGAACTTAACAGGACGGCCTACACGGCGTCACGCACGCTTACCGGAAACTCACCGCCATCGCCAACGTTGCAATCACAGTGTAAAGCGCTCTCCCAATCTCCCCGTCAGTTGGGTGAGTTGGGCTAGGCGTCAAGTTTTTCACCGCCTGATCTAAAACCCCATTTTTGTCAAAATAGACTTCCCCGAGAAGATCCGAATTCGCATTGGCTCCTGCGCGAATTAGGTATAAAGAGCAACCAACACAGTGGCCGGATATCAGTTCCGGCTCATATTGCGCGCCGAGCGCCTGCACAACCTCTGCTTTCGCCATGCCGAGCTTCAGGGTGGTCGTGCCGATCACAAGCGCCTCTTCGCTAACTTGCGCGTCTGCCTGCACAGCCATCAGCAGTCCTGCCAGCAGATGAACTCGAAGCACTGATGAGATCCTCATGAAGGCACTTATTCACTGGCCGGATTGATTTTTGGCGGAGTGCATCTGCGGAACACTCCTGTCTTGTGCGACAACTTCATCGAGGGCTATTTGTTCATCGCCATCGCTAGTTGTAACCGAGAGATTGAACTGCTTCCCATGAAATATCATTTTCAAGGTCCGCATTTTGAACTTGCCGATACTCATCTCAGAAGATTCGAGAGTCGCCGGGATGTCGCGAGTACGGGATAGCTGGCCTCCAGGCTGTTCTTCGATGCTCGATTGTTCCGAGTTGTCAAAGACCGACGTGAAGAGCCTCTCGATCAGCGTGGGGTCGCCGTCACCGGGCGACCAGATCCTTTTCGTTGCCAATCGTAACTTGCCATGTCCAAAAAACAACTCCCCAACGAACCGAGCCTCTAACCAGACCGCCCAGGCATCGGCGTCGTCGTCCTTGCCGGAAGCCGGAGTTTCATGTTCGAGTCTGTAGGTAGTACGAAGGTTCGCTAGGACCGACTCCTGCGGCATGCCAAATTCAAGGTCCGAGACATCCTTGATTGTTCGCGAAGGGTTCTTCGCATCGGGCGGGACCTGCTGGCCAAGACACATCGCCGCCAAGCTCACCGTTAGGAAGGCGACCGAAACCCTCAGGTTAATGTTCACGACAACCCCCTTTTGCGGTCTGTTGCAAATATTCTGTCAGAATGCGTTCTGTAGACGTTTATACAACATATCGCCAACCATTGTCTGGGTGCCATCGGGAGCCGCAGACTTTCAGAAGCGCTTGGGCGCACGGGTGCGAGAGATCCGCACGGAGCGGGGTTTCTCACAGGAGAGCTTCGCAGAAGCCTGCGATTTACACCGCACGCACGTGAGCTTGCTGGAGCGGGGTCGGATCAACATCACGGTCAACACTGCACGGCAGATCGCGCACGTGTTGAAGATCACACTCTCGGAGCTATTTCGCGGATTGGCTTGAAACTCGGGGCGACTCGTCACTGACGCAAAACGCGTCCGCAGCCCGTCCCTGTCCAAGAAGAAGATCAAGTTAACGTTAGATCCACAGGCTCAGAGCCCGCAGGACAAGAGCGACCGCCACGAAGTATCCGGTAAGCGGGAGCAGCACCTTCCATTTGCGCTCCTGGATTTTCCGGCCGCACCAAGTGAAATACCAGACAAATCCAACCGCCTCAACGGCCGAAGAAAGCGTTGCTGCCCACCGATTTCTGCTGGCGAGTGCGACATAAAGCAATAGTGCCGAAAGTGCCACGATGCCCCAAACCTTCACGTTTATCCAAACATTGGATGCCGGCGAGTCAAGCCGCGCAGCCGCCTGGGGAACCCAGTTCTCCAAAACTTCAAGAGCTTGGTCGAAATTCTCAACTTCCGGCGGAATGCACACTCCTTTTCGACGGGATCGGTCGTACAGCCAGATACCGGATTTGGAGAAGCATACGGCTGCAATATCCGATTGATGAATTTCCTTGCGGCCCAAGCTGCTCCTGGCCAGGATCTTTTCGTCACTGATCTCGAATTCACTAGACGCGAGTAGATTCGCCCGCCGCTCCTGTGATTTGTGGCGGGTTGCGAACATGACTAAGGCCACTAGCACACAGAATGCCGCCGCAGCCACCCACCCAGTCCGAATGCCCGCAATGGTGATGACGCCCGCGCAAATGGCCACAGTGAAAATTCCGAAGACGAGTCGGTGGAGCTTTCCCATGCGTTCGGTGAGCGATTTAATCGCATCCGCCGGGTAGCGATAGATGGGCATTTCATTAAGAATACATGCGGTTGGGCCCAAACGCTTTCCGAGAAATTGCGTTGTTTCCCCGCAGTTGGAGATCAGCTTGTCAGAGCTGTCTCGCAGGTTGTAGGGAGCACAACACGCCCGCGAATTCACGCCTTGCGGACGCGCTTCGGCCGAGTCAGTTGCTTTGGCTCAACCTTGGAACCGCCGCCGAGCAATTCGCGATTGCCCGTTGCAGTTTCACGAATTCCTCGACCCATTGTTCAAGCGTCAAGCTCGCGAGGGTCGGCACCTTCACCGTCCGGTCAAGCCAATCGGCTGTTTCTCCCGACGTGAAATAGAAGTAGCCGTCGCCCTTCAACAGTTGGGCGTCGTGACCGAGGCGCTTCAGTTCGTCGTTGATTACCTTGATCGTGACTCGCATCGGGCGGCCTTCCTTCAAAGATGATCTGGGCCCGTCAGTTCGGCCGGCCAAAGGTCTTCGCGTAATCGGATTCTGGATACTTCTCAAGCGCGTCCTTGTGGATAGCTTCTGCAAGTGCCGCTGCGGTTCGGCAGTTGTGCCAAGGCGTTGGCCGGATGCGTTCCGCTTGTGCCTTGACGAATGATCTAAGATCCTCAGCCGGAGTTCCGATCTCGGGAAACTTCATCTAGGAGGCGAATGCGAAATCGAAGCCTCCGTCCCAGAGCATCGTGATCGTCACATTAATCTCGCTGTCGTAGAGTCGCTGGAGAACGGTTCCAGGGGAAGCATGTGCCTCATCCTATCAGCCACCGTTAGGCCCGAGTTGGCTTCACTCCCCAATCACCCAAGGAAGTCCTGCAAGTGACTCTTGATCGCTTGCAAGCCGATGCTATCGTCCCGCCTCCGTTGCGATACCCACTTTTGAAGCTGGTCCGGGCTGACCTTCCACGCTCGCTTCGGAATGTGCTGCGTGATCTCTAGCTCCGATGGCGCGCTGCCCGCCCTCCTGATCTCCTCCATGCCCCGCGCTGCGGCTTCGAGCACGCTGCCATCCTCGCACTGCGACGGCGGATTAACGCGTTTAGTTGAGGGCAAACCGAAAGCCGCGTCTAACGAACCTGCGCAGCTTTTTGAAAGCCATCTTCAGGTACTCGTCCAAGGCCGCTTCTCGCACGTAACGTAGGATTTCTTTACAAACCGCCAAGTCACTCGCCACATCATCAGCGCCTCCACCACATTTGCTGAGATCGTCATAGAACCGCCGAATTAAGAACCGATCTAGTTCGCTAACAGTAAGAAACAACTTGGTCTGATTGCACCGGTAATAGTCATATCGTTCCCGACTAATAGTCCGAAGGCCTCCCCAGATGACCTCCCCCGGCGTTTCAGCTTGTTTAACGAAGCGAACAATATGGGCACAATTGAACGTTAGCTCTTGATCCAATTGATAAATTAAGAACCGGCGCTCCATAGAGTATTGGGTCCAGAACCGAACTCGTTCTAACAGTGCGCCAACTGCTACTCCGCTAAGTGTCGCGACGAGAGTTTTCTGCCACTCTTCCATCCGCCGGATTATACACCGACCAGCCGTTGTCGGACTTTGCACAATACGGATTAACGGTTATTTCTTTTGGTTCGCGATGTTGGCGACTCTCCGAGGGAAGCCGAATCTGGTTGGCACGGCTCCGACATCACGTCGCGGCCCGAGAGCGCGAGAACGGCCGCTTCATAGACCGTTGCTGCGGCGACAGCCTTTGCACCGAACAACTCGTCACGGTGATATCCTCGTCCGATAGCATGAGCAACGATCCAAACTTGCCCGCCGAAGAACGTCCCGATCTTCAAGCCGCGAAGTTGGAATTGGAGATCGCCAAGCTTCGATCGGAGATCACCAGATTAGGAACATTCGCTCGGCTGTCATGGCCAATAGTATCCACGGCACTCTCAATTATTCTCGGCGTCTTCAGCTTGACAATTCTCTTTTTTACGTATCGAACACAGCAACTTCAAGCAGATCTGAAACGCCAGGAAATATTCTTTACGGCTTTGCATGATGCGACAGACGGCACCAAATCCGCTGATCTTCGGATCTCGGGCCTGTGGGCTCTAAGTCAATTTTGGGAGCCTTCTTATGAAACGATCGTCGGCAACACTATTGGCGCCGTACTCGTCACAGACGGTCCTCGTGACGATCCCGGATCTTCGCAACGAATTCGACTAGCCGCCGCCGAAGTGATGGGCACGGGGATATCGGCCATGCCCGGTGACGCATTCAGTTTCTCCGCCCCCGAGGTACGGAGAGCGGAGCGGTTGGCTGCGATTCTTTACGGAAACGGCGAGACCGGCGCAGGCGGTGTTATTGCACGCTTGCAGGGTGATCTACTGCCTCATGTGGGGCAGCAGGGCTTCGATCAAGAGGTTATTTCTCAAAAACTGCAAGCCACGCGGGAGGGCATTCGGAAGAATTGGAAATGGCTTCGGAACGTCTACTTGCGCGGCCACGACCTAACGGACATTCGACTGTACGAAGCAGACCTGACCGGTGCGGATCTCGGACAGGCAACCTTGACGCGCGCGAACTTTTGCAAAGCGAACCTATATAACGTGGGGCTGGATAGAATTCAAGACTGGGGGAAAATCGATGTCCGCCTGGCGAACATCAAGAATGTGCGAGCGGCTCCCGAAGGATTCCGACAATTCGCGCTAGGCTACGGAGCTGTAGAAATGGAGCCCGATGCCTGGATTCGGATGGTAAGAAGCCGAAAGAACCTAAACTGTCTCGTCCCCGCGCGTTAGCACATTGGGACAAATGGCTACCGTCCTTTGCGTGAGTCGCGGGGAGACAAGCCGATCCACAACGCGTGCCGGTACGTGCTGCGGGTTGCCGCCGCCACGGCTGATTTAGGAACTCGTGCGGGCGTGGACGGCGTTGCGGAAGCGGAGCTAGGGGATTGCTTCACAATATATTGCTGACCTTCGTGTAATACCTTGTGATAAAGGACATTATCATACGTATTATGAGCAGCGTTGTCCAAGCCATTCCTGATGTCATTCCTGATGTCAATGTCTTCCTCTCCCTCGAACCGGAGGAGTTGGGGGCCAAGCTGCTTTTTATCGCCAAGCAGCGCGAGGATATGTTTTCCCAGGTTGGTTTTGAACAGGAAATCTGGGAAGCTGCAATGCGCGGTCAACCGACTTACCCAAGAAACCAGAAGGCGACGGTTGCGCTCGCCCTTGCTGAAGCGTGGGCTTGGCTGGAGGCGCAGGGCTTGATCATACCTGCTCCTGATCAGGGGCACGGCACCAGCTACCGAGTTCTCAGCCGTCGAGCCCGGCGTTTTCAGAGCGAGGCGGAATTCACTAGCTACACCGTAGCGCGGATGCTTCCGAGGGA
This sequence comes from Bryobacterales bacterium, assembly GCA_963776805.1. Taxonomy (GTDB): domain Bacteria; phylum Acidobacteriota; class Terriglobia; order Bryobacterales; family Bryobacteraceae; genus Palsa-89. The sequence continues at coordinate 279,698 of CAVZOD010000019.1, read as the reverse complement.
GGTTCTTCACCTGAGGATCGCCGACAAAGTTTGGATGGCCTTCATGCGCGGGGAATTCGATGTCGCGGCCTTCCAGGCGATGAAGACGGTGGAGGTAGTAGTGCGGGAAGCATCCGGCCTGGGAGATAGTTTGCTCGGAGTAAAGCTCATGCGCGAGGCATTCAGGGACAATGGCCCTCTGGTTGATATGAATGCGGAGGCGGGGGAACGGCAGGGCCGAATGGAGCTTTTCGCAGGGGCTATCGCTTCCTATAAAAATCCGCAATCGCACCGAGACGTAAATTTGGAAGATCCGTATGAGGCGCTGGAAATCATCTTACTTGCCAATCATCTCCTGCGTATTGTAGACGCCCGCGCCAAGGCAACGGCTGGGGCAAGACCATGAACCTACTGGTGACAGCAAGAGAGCCGCGCGGGCCTTAACCGCGAAGCCCCCCGCACGTGCCTCGCGACGGTCAATCGAGGCCATCAATAATGCAGGTTTTAGCGAAGTGAAAGTATAATCCTCAGGGAGTGTCGGAATGCCTACTGATGATCAGCTGGTGAAGAGATACTCGCTCGACGGTTTTCTGCGACGCCATTCCTTCGATGCCGTTGCAATTTCGATTTCCGATTTGGAACGAGGATGCCGCGCTTTTGAAGAATGGGAGCCGCGCGATTCGATGTACCGGGTCTCCACCTTCTTGGTGCGCGAATGGTGGGGCGATCCGGCGCGACTGGTTGACGCCTTGGGCGTGCTTCTCCTTGTATGGAACGCGGCGTTTTATCGCTTTGGTAGCTTCGACGAACAGATGCTTGAAGATTGTCTGCGACAGAACGAATCAGAACTCGACAAATTTCACGAACGCGACATCTCGTCGTTCTGCGCCACAGATGAAGCCGATACTCAGAAACTCTTCGTCGCGGTGTTAGGAGCGCTGAAAAGCACAGGCAAGGGCGTGGAGAGCCCTGTTTCGGCCGGCAAAGCACTTCACTTGTTAGCTCCAAATTTCTTTCCGTTGTGGGACCAATACATAGCGCCTGCGTATTGCTGCCCATACAAGAATGAAGTGCCCTGGGTGGCGTACGTTGCCTTCATTCGCAGGATTCGACTTATAGCGGTTCAGCTCAGCACTGAACTCGCGAACGACACATCCGCACGAAAAGAATGGTTGTCAAAGAAGACTTTGTTGAAGCGAATCGATGAATACAACTACATGAAATATACAGTTCCCGCGTTGACTGCGGCGAGAAAGCCGAAAGCAGCACGAGCGGGTGATACGTCAACGAATTGAGCAGGGGACAACGGAAACTCGCCAGTCCGACTTCAGCAGGATGCGTCCTCGAACAGTTCCCGCAACATCTCCGTAGCGAGATCATCATCAAGAATAGGTTTGCCTTGATATTCGAAGTACGCAGATCTGACAAAGTCAGCACGAATGTAAACCGTACCGGTGTCTATCTCGGTTTGGGAATCTCGACTCCTCTGATGCCGTTTGACGTACGTGAGTCCATCTTTCTTGAAGCTCAGATCGACTACTCGCAGGGGAAAACGGTTCGTTCTAACCCGAATAGTCGATCCGTCCGTAGCCGGCTGTCGCAGTTCAATGCGCTCCCCAGGGAAGAGTTCTTTGAACTTCTCCACCTTGGTATGGATGCTCTTCCGTAGGAATTCCAAAAGCTCGGGCGCAGCCCCTACAGCGAGCGCGTATTTCTCGTGAGCGATTCCCTCGTCTGACCGCTCTCTAAGTCGGCGGTCATACAATTCTTCCAGATACTCCATATCTGCATTATAAGTCCAAAACTTAATCATGACTTCTGTCCAGATGGGTTCGCTACTTCTCCGCTAGCCCGCCGGGAAAGCACGCGAGACAACTCTGCTCAATCGCTGCGCCGCACATCGCATCCGTTCTTTTCTGGGATCAGCCCCAGAAACCGCGAGTGCCTCAAGTGCCTGTCCGGCGTCCACTCCACAAATTCAAACTGCGCCACCAGAACGGGCTTCAGCCACCGGCAGCCTTTCATTTTCGCCGCCGTCAGGCCCTCACTCCATCGCCCTGTCCCCGCTTCCGGCAGATTGGCAAACGGACAGTCCGGCGTCTCCAGACCCCGGAACCGTTGGTGCAACTGCTCGCGCACGGATGGCGTGAATCCGCTCCGCGTCCGAGCCCCGTACATGAGCCGGTCACCTTGCCAATACCCGAAGATCAGCGCATCGAAGTGCCGGCGGCCGACTGTGTACCCGCCGATCACGAAGTCCTGCGACCGATTGACTCGCATCTTCCGCCATGCGCCAGAACGCTGGCCCGGTTCATAGGCGCTGTCGAGGCGCTTCGCGACGATCCCTTCCAGGCCTTGCTCACGGACGGCGCGGATCAGGTCGGACAGGCTGGCGTCGAATTGCGGTGCCTCGCGGATCGGCTCGCTGAGGCGCGGGAGAACCTTGTGGCGCAGTAGCTCGCGCCGCGCTGACAATGGCTCCAATATGACACTGCGGCCCGCGAGCACCATCACGTCAAAAACGTAATAGCAGACCTGCGCCGTCGGCGCGCTGTTCTGGAGTGCGTTGAATGACGGCCGCCCGTCGGCATCGAGCGCGACCACTTCGCCGTCGATCACCGTTTCGTCCGGGAGGCGTGCGAGGGCCGACAGGATCGCCGGATACTTGGCGTCGAAGCTTTTGTTGTTCCGCGACCGCAGGTGCGCTACGCCGTAGGATTTGAAGGCGAGAGCCCGGTAGCCGTCGAGCTTTAGCTCGTAGGCCCAGGTTGGGCCCTCCGGCAGGGAGTCGGAGCGGACGAGCAGCATAGGCTCGATGAACCCGGCAGTGGTTTTCCGCGTTGGCGTTGGCATACCGGTTTAGGTTGCTTCGAGTATATTCGGCACGCGGTGTCGTCATTCCTCTTTTCGCCAGGCTGGAGATGACGGATTACTTCACAACTCTGTGGTGGGTGGGTGTTTGGGGATCGCATGATTTCCCTGACCATGACGTCGACTGGACAATCCGACCAGTCCAGACCTCTCGCCCATGGCGTCCGTTTCTCCGATTAGAGCTTCAATACGCAATGCTATTCTTGGCCAGGGAGTTGGTCGGTATGCCTGTTTATCGCGAGCAATACGACAGAATGCTTCGGTGGCACAATCGTTTTGCGACCATAGCTCAGGGGCGTGCGCACGATTCTGCGTCCGACAATTACGTCGATGAAATCTACGCATTTTTCCTGAACTGCTATCACCTGAAGGACTGGATCAAGCACGACCCTGCCGCGCCCGGCACTGCTCAGCAGGCCATTGAGGGCTATGTGAGCGCGAACCGCTCGCTGCGGCTATGCGCCGATATATGCAACAGCCTGAAGCATCTCCGTTTAACGTCCAGCAGGAGCGGCGAAAATCCGACCTTCGGCCAGAAGCACTTCGCCCTGTCGTTGGAACCTGGACAACCAACCACGATCAGTCTCAAGTACGAGGTGGACACGACCGCTGGGCCAGTAGATGCTTTTCAACTGGCCACGGAGTGTGTGGCCGCCTGGGACGGATTCTTGACTACGCACGCCCTCTAACAACCAGCCTATGGTCTGATTTGCCAGAGCACGAGGTCGATCTTCTTCAAGTCCGTGACCCCGGAGTTCGGAAAGCGATGTTCGAAGAGCTCGCGAATCAACGCTCCTGTTTTGCTCCAGAGGAAGTCTTCGTAGGCGTGGCACAGGGCGCGGTAGAGATCGCAAGTTTTAGATTCGCGGTCGGGCGATCCCAACCGTGGTAGTTTCAGTTCAAAATTATCGAGGATGAACCTGTCTATCACGGGCGTTGAAGGATTTAAGGTAGCCACCAGTTTGCTAGCGAACGATGCCTCAATCCTGCCTGTCAGACGGTTAATCTCCGCCAGGGCTTCCGAGAACCCGATTCCTTTTTCCTTCGCGGATTCCATCACGGAAAAATAATTGGAGCGCCATGACAAACCACGGCGGACCCTGTAGAATCCATCAAAGCGTTTCTGGAACTGCCCATCGTTACGGACATCGCACAGTCCAACGTGATGTTGCAGCCATATGTAACGTTCGAGTCCACCCTTCAACTGGCCAAGTGCGGCGTGGATCTCGTCCTCTGTGAAGGCTCGCATTCCTTCATTGTGCGTCACGATGGCGGCGCCCGCGACGTAGAATCTCACTTTTAGTTGTGCAGTCAGGGCTCAAATGACACTACAAGAAGGAACGCAACTGAGTGATCAGATGCGAATGACGAACACGGTTTAATCACAATCGGCCAAGCAAGACCGCAACGGTGCGTAGCCGCATAGAAACGCAGTAAGCTTGCAGAGTGCTTCAAATCGACCTGAAACGACAGTACTCGCCTCGCGAACTTATGGAACTGGCCGTGAACCTTGCAGATCAAAGTAGGCCCGAAGCGGATGGGCGAGTACACCCAATGGTCGGAGCGGTAGTGGAACGGGACGGATACATTCTTCAGACGGGATTTCGGGGCGACTTGGCAGCGGGAAAGCACGCCGAGGAGTCGGCGCTAAAGAAGTTCACCCGACTTTCCGACGCAAAGGATGCAACAGTCTACACAACTTTGGAGCCCTGCACTGAGCGTGGGGCCGAATCCTGTACGTCGTTACTGCTGAGATATGGCATTAGAAAGATGGTTTACGGGATGCTGGATCCGAACCCCGATATACGCGGCCGTGGTGAATGGCGACTTGAAGACAGCCGCGTCGAAATCGGCAAGTTTGACGGCGATCTCGTTGGGAAGATTCGACAGCAAAATGCTGATTTCATCGATTACATGCAAGGGATCGGAGTGCATATCGTGAGCCCGAGCGATGGTGATACGGTCTCATCTCCGCTTGAAGTCCGAGGTACCTACCGCACGCGTCCACGAACTGGCGACAATATCCGACTATTGGTTCTCCGAGGAACTCAGTACTTTCCTCAGAATTTGATCGTGTGGGAAACAGATGTCCGCACTTGGCGATGCTTCCCAGTACACCTTGGTGGTGGCGCCGATCCAGTAGACTACTCCATTGTCGTCGCGCGAATTAGCGATGATTTGCAGGTTGCACTGAGACACTACGGCCAAGTTGGCCGACGTTTCGATTGGGTGGGTCTTGACATGCCCGTTCGGCCTCCCGGACTTGAGGTTTTAGAATTGACAAAAGTCGTTCGCGTAAAGAACCAGCCCACCGTCGATCAGTAAACTTCACCCTCCAAAAAAAGCAATCCAGAAAAATTTATATCCATTTCAAATCAGCGCGCCACCTGACAACGCCACCCCCGGACAACCTCCGGCCTGCTCACTTCTTCTTCGCTGCCTGCTTGCGTTCTCGCTCCAGACGTTCCGCCGTCCGTTTCTTCGCGGCCGCCTGTGACGCTATCTTTGCGCGGGCGGATCGTTCGGCGGCCGTCAGGATCGCGGCGGACTTCTTGCCGCCTTGCTTGCCGAACTTGCGCGCTATCTCAGTCATTGCCGCCTTAACCTCAGCCGGTATCTTCATGCCCTCAAGGATACATCTAACCCCGTCTGGTGTGCCGGAAACAACCGCGTGAATAGGCGTGAGAATTCTCTTGACACCTAAGGGGGTCAGATGTATTCTGTGCGTGGTTCTGATGTTCGATTCTTAGAGGGAATCGAACACTAGAGCGAAACGGGACCATGACGGGGTGCAACCCGCCACGATCCCTGAACAGCGCGAAAGGGTGAGTTTCACGATGTCTACCATCGACCATACCGCAACCGACAAACGGGACGTTTACGCGCGCGTGACGGCCCAAATCATCAACGCAATCGAGCAAGGCGTAGGAACGTGGCGCATGCCCTGGCACACTTCGGGCCGCTATGCCTTCTCGCCGATCAACCTAGCGAGCAAGAAACCCTATCGCGGCATCAATACCGTGTGTCTGTGGGCCGCTGCGCAAGCCAAAGGGTACGAGCGTGGCGAATGGGCCACGTACCAGCAATGGCAGGGTCGCGGCGCCCAAGTCCGCAAGGGCGAGAAGGCCACGCTGGTAGTGTTCTGGAAGGTTGCCAACGACGCGGGCGAGAGTCAAGAAGATGGGGGAGAGTCCAGCGCGGGCCGCTCGCGGTTGCTGTTCACTCGCGGATACTCGGTGTTCAATGCCGCCCAGGTGGACGGGTTCACTCCTAAGGCTGATGCGGAAACGTCCATGCCCGAACGCATCACCCACGCTGAGGCGTTCTTTCATGCAATCCGGGCTGATCTTCGGCACGGCGGAAACCAAGCCTTCTATGCTCCCGCGTCGGACCATATCCAGATGCCGCCCTTCGGCGCATTCGCTGATAACGTCTCCTACTATTCGACCCTGGCGCACGAGCATACGCACTGGACCGCACCATCGGCCCGCTGTGATCGCCAGCTAGGCGAGCGTTTCGGCGATAACGCCTATGCAGCGGAAGAGCTAATTGCGGAACTAGGCGCCGCATTCACCTGCGCGCACCTGGGACTCAGTACAGAACCCCGCGAGGATCACGCGCAATATCTCGCGTCATGGTTGCGTGTTCTTAAGGCTGACTCCAAAGCGATCTTTACCGCTGCCAGCAAGGCGCAACAGGCAACGGATTGGATTATCGCACGGGCGGGTGAGTCGGTCCGCACTAGGGAGGTGGCGGCATGACCTCCCATCGATCCAGCGCTTTCGTCAAAGCTATCGGTGATCGCGGACGGGCTTGGAAACCGGACCCGATCACCAATCAATTCCGTTTCATCGTCCGAATGGCCTACGCGTGCCACGAGCGCAACGTGCCGTATGATCTCACCTGGAATCGGCAAGAGTCGGTCATGCGCGCGACCATCACGGCGACGGGCAATATCCCCATGCCAAAACCACTTCCCAAGGCTCCAAAGCTGAAGATTGTCACGGATTGGAAGCCCGCTATCTGGGACGCGGTTTATCGTCTGGACGCGTATCACGACGGCACTCTGAACCGGATGCGGCCGGGTTTCGTGATTCCGCACTCGTGCGGATTGTCGCTCGTGCATCCGTCGGAGTCCGGCGAGCTGGGAGTAACGGAGCATGGCGCCGATGAGGATATCCGGCAAAACTGGCTTGTCACGCATACCGCTTCGGGCAAGGGTTTCGGCCTGACGCTCAGTTTCAAGCGCGCGACGGACGCACTATTGCTCGCAACGACGTTCGCAGTGGATTGGACGCAGGACGTGGCGACACTCGCGAGCAATCCAGAGTTCCGCCGGGCCGGTTACGGTGTTCAGGCGGCATTCTCAAGCGGATTCGAGAAGGATTCCGCGAAACGCCGTCTCGCGGAACTGGAGCGTGCGGCATGACGGCCGGCGAGCTGGTACCGATCCAGGGCGCTACGGGGGCGCACATCGTTCCGCCCTCCCTCGATCAGGCTCGTGAGTTTGCACGCCACAGCAAGGCGGAGAACACGCTCCTAGGATATCGGGCGGACTGGCGGGAGTTCTGCGCGTGGTGTGAGGTGCACGCGCTGAGTCCCTTGCCCGCGTCGCCTGAGACCGTCGCGGCCTACATCGCCGAGTGCGCGGGGCGCCTGAAGGTCGGGAGCATCCAGCGACGATTGAACGCGATCGCGGAGGCGCACAAAGCGACGGGCTTGGAGTCGCCAACATCGGCCGGCATGGTGCGGAACACACTCAAGGGCATCCGCCGCACTATTGGGGCCGCTCCCGTTCAGAAGTCGGCCGCGCTGACGGACGACATCCGCACTATGCTCGATGCGGCAGACGACGGCACTATGGGCGCGCGGGATCGCGCACTAATCCTGCTCGGGTTCGCGGGGGCGTTCCGGCGGTCAGAACTAATCGGGCTGGACGTTGAAGATTGCACCTTCGGCAAGGACGGCCTGACGGTGACGCTACGGCGTAGCAAGACCGATCAGGACGGCGGCGGCCGGAAGATCGGAATCCCCTACGGGTCCAATCCCGAGACGTGTCCCGTCCGCACTATTCAGGCCTGGATCGAGCAGGCCGCACTATCGGACGGCGCATTATTCCGCGCAATCAACCGGCATGGGCAGGTTCAGGCGGGCCGGTTGTCAGGGATCGATGTGGCGCGCGTGGTAAAGAAACTCGCACTACGGGCCGGACTCGATGCTACGGCGTACGCTGGCCATTCGCTGCGGGCCGGGCATGCGACCAGCGCGGCGATCGCGGGTGCCTCCGAGCGGTCGATCATGAAGCAGACAGGGCATCGGAGCGTGCAGATGGTGAGGCGGTACATCCGGGATGGCAACTTGTTCCGGGAGAACAGCGCAGGGAAGCTCGGACTTTAGAAGCCATGTATCGGAGCGGAAGCGCTATGAGGCGTAGCAGCCCCGCGATAGAGCTTCGGTTGCTCGCGCATGCATTGCTCTGGTCGATTTGGCGAGCAAAGCTTCCCGGATTTGCCGCGTATCGTTGGTCATTCTTATAGGGCCGCCTCGCCCAATAAGGTCGACTAATATATCGAGCGCCGCTGGATCGAAGTAGGTGGTGCGAGCCACCTCGATTAGCACTTCCTGGTATTCTCCGCTGCCAAATGCTTCAAGAATCAATCGGAGTTTATTGGCGTCTGCGCCTACGTTGATCGTCCCGGCTAACCTAAGCAGGGCGGTCTCTCCTCTGAAGGTCCGGAATTCACAATGCATAGGACCTCGCTATTCGGCAATTCAACTGTTCGACTTCAATTTGGATTGCAACGTGACAGTATTCGCATCGTTCGGCGTGGCTGCGGATAAGATACCAGGCGACCGCCTCCATAGGGGTTGGGCCGCCCCGAGTCTTCATCTCGGAAAGCCAGCTACGATAAACCGCGCAGCACCCGTTCGGAGAGATGCGTCGATTGATGGACTGCGGTTCCCTCGGTACTGAACCTTTGAAAGCGTTGTGCATTTGAAAAAATCTCCTTTCGGAACAGTACACACGCAGCAGCGAATTTCATAAAGGCTGTTTTCCCAAACGACAATTTGCATTTGGTCAAGCCTTCGACCCTCTGCACTGAACGGCGACTCATACTCACTTCTTGAAGAATTCGTTATTTGACGCTTTCTTGCTGCCATTTTCGGTAACCGTTTTGAAATCTCGATCGCCAGAGCAGACACCAGGCAGACAATTTGTTTCCTAATAGGGAGGAAACCACGTGCAGGACCTACGCTGGCTAAAGGATGAACTTCGCTCGTGTCTTCTACGCCGCGAGATACCGAGCGGTCTCCGTGTGGCGGATATCTCCATTCGCGCACTCGAAAATGCTGGCTCTGGGATAAGCGAAAGAGCCCAGATCGAATTGCTCGCTGAACTGGTCATCTGGATCGACTTCAGGTTCTCAATTCGTGATCGCGCCGGTACACTACTCGGGCGATGGCTGCCAGATATTGGAGGTCTTCTCCATCGTCAAGCCCTTCTGCTAAAGTTCACGAACGGCGTTATCGCGCTGCACGAGGAGAAGTTCGCTTTAGCCGTCGATCAGCTGGAAGAATTCAAGAAAAACAAAGCAGCTCTTCCGGACGACCAGATTCACTTTTTCGCGGCGTACTACATCGCTCGCTGTCAGTTTTATACGCAACAGTACGCGGCCGTGGAACAGTTTTGTGCAGATGCTCCAAGACTGGCAACCATGCTGATGTGGAAGGACTTGCAGCTTGCCGTCGTTGATATTCTTCAGAGCCGATTGATCATCAAAACCAAGCCGATAGGCGACCTTGGTAGCGCGGCTCGAATGCTGCGCGCCTCGGCGACCTTATTTGCCAAGACCACTGACCCAATAACCCAGGCCCAAATCCTAACGTTCTTGTCTCTCGCCGACAACCGAGGACCGCATCAGGGAACGGACCGTGGGCAATTACACCGCGCTATCTACAAATTCCGAAAAAATGAAGATGGTCCTCTTCCAGGTGAAGCCAGGGCGCTCCGACATCGGGCAGAAGAGCTTCTCACGCAGATTCAGACGGTAAAGGCGGCCTCGGCGTATGTGCAATCCAAAGTACGGCTTCATGCGACGGCCAAGAGATCAGAGGCCGTGATTACGGAGATGCTTAGGTTGAGCCCGGAGCTTTTTGATTTGTTAAAAGAAGTACGAGACGTACGCTGGAAGGGGCTCATCTCTAAACTCGATGTCGTTTTGCGCAAACTGCAAGACCACGTAGACGAACTGGACGGAGTACAGTTGTCCCCGCCGCGAAGGGATTTAAAGCGACGAGTTGATCGAATGCTTCACCTTGCTTTGGGGTATCTCCGAAGAGCAGAACACATCTACGAGGAATTGGGCCACAAACGCGGCCAGGCCAGCACAACCGACACAGTCGGCCGTTTGTACTTGGAAACGAACGATCCAATTGCAGCCTTAAACGAGGCGGAGAAGGCCTACCGGATCGGCCGGGGAAATGAAGCGGCAATGGCCCGAGCCGCCATTTTGGGTGCTACCGCCGCTTACAAAAGCAATCGATCTGATCTAGTGCAGGAATGGGTAACGAAGGCCATGGAGCACGGTCCCCTGACTGAACCGAGAATTGCAGGCCAAGCAATTGCATGGGATGGAATCGCGAGCTTATCGGACCCAAACTGCCAGGACCGCCAAAAAGCCCTCAAGTGCCGCGATAGAGTCAGGGACATACTTCGAGAGTATCCGGGCGGGTCGTTGCAACGCGACTTCGATATGCTCCAGATACTCATCGATCAGGCTGGAGAACCTGCCTCTGAACTCACTGCTTGGTTGAAAGATCCCTGGGCCAACCAGCTGTCCTTCGATAAGCTTGAAAATGGCATCGCTCGTCGCGCCTGGCACGTTACCGGTGATATGGCGAAGTTTGTGAAATTGCTTGGCGTGAACTATAGAAAGGCGTATGGACTCCTTGGGCGTGCTGGCATCGACTGGGCGAAAAGCAAATTCACAAGAAAGAATACTGTCCTTCGACAAATGGATGATAAGCGGGCAAGCTAAGCAAGATGCTCGCCTGTTACGGGCGATGACGGAAAGGATTTCGCCCATGTTTGACCTTCGGGTGGTCGAGGTGGTTATTTCCCTGTTGGCTGGATTGGGGGCCGTAGGCGCCGGTGTCCGGGTTGCTGACTACGAGGTAAAACGAATCTGCTTCCACTGTCGAAGAATCTGCAAGCATTTTCATCAACTCTGGACGCCGGCTCCTCGCAGAAGCGTTTCCCGCGTTCTGATCCGGGCGACCGGCTCAAAGACCCGGCACCAGGGCGGCGCCGGAACTGGTCGAACTCCGTTTACACTACCAGTCCGACTGGACAAAACAGTCCGCTCGCGGCCCAAAAGCAGACCGCGCACGTTATGACGCGACCATAAAGCTCCCTCTCGCCGCTTCGGCACTTGGGCGCGCGGGCGAAGACAGCTTGGTTTTGGAAGACCTTGTACAGGCGCGGGGTCCCCCGAACAGATTAAAAGGGATAGGCACAACCGCTGTCGCAGAGCGTGTACTGGGCTGGCTCGAACCAAACCACGTTCTAGAACCAAGCAGTAAGAATTGAAGCGGAAAGGACTTTCGCAGTCCGACTCCTGATTCGCAAGGCCGAGCGGTATGCCCAAAAGTATGCCCACTCCCTGCATAGCAGCGCTATTCAGGCTTGCTCAGTTCACTGGCGAAGTGCTTGAAAACGCTCACTCGCGAGCAAAAGTGAGCAACCCTGCAAGTCTATGATTTCTGGCGCGGCAATGGCTCCGCAGCAAAAGGTCGTAAGTTCGAATCTTACCGGGCGTACCAATTTCATTGCGGCCTACCAGCCTCGGGCGGACCGGAGTTCGCCTCGGTGGCCTGGCAGATTTCCGCGTCCATCTCCGACACGGCGGCGCACGCTTTCGGGGATCTTGCGCATGTACCAGCCGGTCATCTCTAGCTTTGAGTGCCGCAGTTGAGCCTGCGGCATCTTTCGGCGCTGTCCCATTGCTTCGATCATCAATTCCAATGCGAAGCCCCTCTGCGTGAAGCCGGCCAATTGCGTGCGACGGATCTGGAAAACGGAGCAAACGTTCCCAATGCTCCACCCATGCAAGAGCAGCGCGGAAGTGTCCTTCTTGGTAGCTGCGGAAGGCGTTGGGGCCAAGATGTTGCTCACTGCCCTGAGGCCGGCTGGTTCGAGTAAACGTGTGGGAAAGAGCCAATGCCGGCGTTATAGAATTCGCTCCCGCTGGGGCGGAGAATGGTCGGGATAGCAAAACCGCGCAATCAGAACTCAAGGATGCAGGTAAATGCTCTTAGCGATCGACGCGGCATTTCTGGATCGGCTCGACAGGCAGGCGGGAATGTCGATGCTTAGGCTCTCCACATTGATCAAGGGAGGAACAACGATCTAGATTTTACGGGATCGATCACTGAGACTTTTGATTAGTACCACCGCGGAAAACCCAAGTCTCAGTGCCCAATTCGCGACTTGCAGTCCGAGACCGTGCCGCGTCGATACTTGGCACGGGTCCGAGATGCAGTAGGCGACGCACCTGGCTAGCATGAAGAATGCTCTCCATTGTGTCCGTCCATTCCAATGAAACCGGCCGATGTAATGCTGTCGTTGTTCAGCCGCACGGCCAAGCGCTCCCTGTGTCATGAACCGTGACGCGAAGCAGCATTGATGCAGTGCCACACTGCCATGTGTTTTCCGGCGGATCACTGGGTTAGTCCCGCGTGCACTGTGACGCCGATCGTGACGATACGTTCGCCAGCCGCGTCTGGATTACGAGCCGGTTCAAGGGGACTTTCACGTGAGCCGGACGACCCGCTCAAATCAATTAATCGCGGTGATAACCAGTGCGAATGCGATCGCCCGGTCATTACCTATCTGATCTGATTCCGCGAGATGCCGGCTTCTCTGCTCATGTGGATGCCGGCTACTGGGAACCGATGGCTTTGACGTGGGAAGGCAGGATGGAGCTTTTATTGGTATTCAGGGAGTGCAAGGTCGTCGGCGAGATCGCGACCCACAGCTAGATCCGCGACCCACGGGAATCTTAGGAGGTTCATAGTTTGATTGCGCAAGACCATGGAGAACCTTGATTTCGGCGCGAATGTACCGGCAAAACGCAGTGCACCTTTCTGCTTTTTGAGGACAAAAGGTTCGAATCGTTCCTGGTATCGCGCAAGCGCGGACGCATAGTCACCTCCGGCACGATGAAGCTCGCCAGCAAGAATGTAGGCTGCCACCATGGCCAATGCCGAACCTTGGCCAGCGAGCAGCGACACACAGAAAGCCGCGTCGCCGACCAAAGTTACGCGGCCGCGGGTCCACGACCCCGCCTGAGCGCTCATACGCACCTGGCTTACTCTGTCAAAATAGAGCTCGTTCGCGGCATCGAGTGCATCCAGAATCTGCGGACATTCCCACCCGCTCTTTCCGAACCGCATTCGCAAGAGCGCTCTTTGAGCCTGGATGTCGCCGACTGTCCTGTCGAGTTCTTGATCCGCAAAAATAAACAGGAACATTGTGCGATCCCCACACATAGCGAACCGCCCGACCTGTTGACCCACTTCCGTATACATTACGTAGACCAGCTCGTCTCTTGGTCTGTAGCCCTGCACTTCAAAGGCAGCGACTCTATACCCCAGATACTTCTCAAATCGGTTTTGCGGACCAAAAACGATCTCACGCACACGCGAATGAAGCCCGTCTGCCCCGACCACCAGATCGAAATCGCGTACGGTGCCCGTTTCAAAGGCAACGCGAACTCCATGTTCGGTCTGTTCGATCCGAGCGACACTATCGTCAAAAATCGTTTCTACCTTACCTTCGATCTTTCCGAAGATGGATGCGGCGAGGTCTCCCCGCGCGATGCTTATATAGCGGCCCTGAGCCACCCGGGCAACTGCCTCGGCAGGGAATCCCGCTACGCGCCTCCCGGTGCGGTCTACGATCCTTACCTCCCGGACCATGTATCCCTTGCGGCGGATCTCCGGCAGCAACCCCATGCGATCAGCGATGTCGAACCCCAGACCCCAAAAATCGATGATGTAGCCGCCGGTTCGTAGCTTAGGTGCTTTTTCAACAATCGTAGGTTCCAGGCCGAAATGGGCCAACCAATATGCGAGAGTTGGTCCCGCGATTCCCGCGCCGCATATCAAAATTCTCATTCTAGAAAGAGGGGACGCCTCTCCTGCATTCTCTCAAACCGATATCCGGCGTAATACGCAAACGGATGCCGCGGCCACTCGGAAGCCATGCCCGAGTCGCCAGACACGCGAGATCGTTTCCGGAGGAGATACCATGGAGACGCAAGCAGCCATATGAACGAAGTTTTCACAAAGACTTTTTGGCAAGGAGTGAAAAAGACTTTTCATGAAGCGCTCGAAGATTCGCCGCCAGCCCACCAGGCATTGCAGACTCCGGCCGAGGGCGACACGAGCACGTCTTCCACTTCAGCAACTCCGTTGTCTTCTGCAGCTCCATCGCCGCCATCGGTTCCGAGTTGAAACCAGTCGGAACTAGTCTCTGATACCAGCAACTTCCCTTGGCACCATCGACGGAACCAGGATGGAACCTGACTGCCGGGCGAAGCACTCCCGGCAAGGATGCTGCCATGATCCTACTTGCCCACGAGATGTTTCAAGTCCGCATTGTTCTCTTGGCAGATGTATTCGAGCGGTTCCAATCCCGGATAGAAGCGGATGTTCCAGCCCACCGTCCAAGGCTTCGCGTAGGCAGCTGGATCGTCAATGGTCGCCTGGTAATGCAGGATCAGTTCATTGACCCGTGTGAATCGCTCGGTTACGTGAAGCAGTTCCGTGTGCGCGTGACCAGCCGCGTCAAGCCAGCTCCGGTCGTTGAGTCCCGTCACATCCACCACCAGCGAGTCGCCGTCCCATCGGCCGATGCCCTCGCCCAAATAAGTCGGATTCAGTTTATCTGGTGGAGTGTGTTTGCGCCCGTCCATATAGACCACGCGCCACATATGCGCGCCACCCTCGAACACGAACAGGATGCGGTCTGGAAGCTGATAGATCTGAAATGGAAACGAGGTCGCGTACATGCGCGGGATGCCGGGTGGAAGACAGAAGGCCTCGGGATCGTCCTTGGTGAAGGTGGCGTTGACCTTGTCGTAAAACGCCTTGGTCCACGGAAGAAAAGGAACGTCGATTTTGTGGCCGGGCAGAGCGGTCCCGGCGAAACCGCCCCCGTTGCCGGACATGTCTCCAATGCCCGGAGGAATCCAGGACCCTTTCGAATTCCCGAGGTCGGGATGGCCGTCGGCCCGGCGAGGCGCGTGCGGAACATTTTTTTGCGCCAGCGCCGCCGCCACTTGGCGTCCATCGAAATCCTGCGCGGCGATGGGAAGGACGGTTCCCAAAAAAGCAGCGATCACGGCCGCTCTCATCATAAAGATGTGCCCTACTCTTGCGGGAGAAGTATATAACATGCGGCACGCTCACGCGACGCGGTGTTTTCGCGAGGGCGCACATTCAACCCTGGGAATGTGCCGCCCGGCGACGATGAGAGTGCCGCGCAGTCGGACGTGCGACCGAGATCTGTGCCCCTGGATTTGCGTAACACCCAACAGATTGAGGGATTGTCAATAGCAAGCTGTGTCATATCCCACACCTCCCGAAATGCTCCGCGAGTCCCTGAATCAGTTATCCAGCCCTGATCGAAAATCCGCATCCGTTTGGAACCAAATGGACCTTGGGCATTTGTTCCCAAGTTCGCTCGGTTTTTTCAATCAGGCCGCATTTCCGGCTTTTTGATTGCCTTACGACCTGTAGGAATGACCAACGTCCAGATTGCCATTAGCGATCCAGATTACGCCGAGGCGCTACGCGATCTGCTCGTGGCCGATGGGCAACACCAGGTCTGCATCGTAAATTGCCCGAATCCGGCCATCCACGGCGTTGTGGTGGTTGACGACAGCATTGTCAGCCCCATGACTGCACCTCCGGGGCTTGATTTTGATCGGTGCGTGATTTTCACTCAGAAAGTAACCCTCGATGCGAACCAGCTCTGGGAGGCTGGCGTGTGTCACGTGATCCATCCCGACCAACCTCCACACGTGGGCCTTTTAGTGGTTCTAGCGGCGGAGAAGCGACTGGGCGGTACCACGGTTTTTGACCCCGAACGTCCGATGTTTGACGAGACCGACAAATTGTTCCTTCAGTCACTGAGGATTAGCGATTGAAGACCAGGCTTATCAAACCGGTAGTGGGGTTGAACGCGACACTCGAATAGCGGAAACTCTTCCTTCTTCGCGCCATGATATAAGTTAATGAAGCCCGAAACAGGGCGTCGACCTCGCTCACCGTATGCGCTTCCTTCTTTTGATTCTCTTTGCCGGTAGTGGTTTTTCCGCCCTGATTTACGAAATCGTGTGGTTTCAATTGCTCCAACTGACCATCGGTGGAACTACCGTATCACTGGCGGTGTTGCTGACAGCGTATATGGGCGGCCTGTGCTTGGGAAGCCTCGGGCTATCTCGGCTCCGCACCAATTGGAGCTTTCTTGGAGTGTATGCAGCTCTCGAATTCGGCGTCGCGCTTTTCGGGATCGCCGTGCTGCCATTGATTTCTCTCCTGAATCGGATTTACTTCGCCGGGGCGTTGCATGGGATGCCGGGCATGCTCCTGCGCGGTCTGGTGGCGATGGTTTGCTTGCTGCCGCCGACGGTCCTCATGGGAGCTTCGCTGCCGGCTCTGGTGCGCTGGACTAAAGCCACACCGAGTGGAGTGTCGTGGTGGGGATGGCTGTATGGAGCCAATACCCTCGGGGCCGTTTTCGGTTGTCTCTTCGCCGGATTCTATCCGTTGCGCGTGTATAACATGGCCGTTGCGACATATACGGCCGCTGCGATCAACCTCGTCGTGGCGGGCATCAGCATCCTGCTGGCAAGCCGGATCCCCGCGCACGCCGCGCCCGCCGGAATAGCTGCAGACGCAGAAGCACCCGTTGAGTCAAACACAACCCGCGAACCTTTCTCCTGGACGATCTACGCCGCTATCGCTCTCTCCGGTGCAACCGCGCTCGGCGCGGAAGTGATCTGGACCCGGCTCATCGGTATGTTGCTCCTGGCCACGGTGTATGCGCTGGCGATCATTCTAGCG
This sequence comes from Bryobacterales bacterium, assembly GCA_963776805.1. Classification (GTDB taxonomy): domain Bacteria; phylum Acidobacteriota; class Terriglobia; order Bryobacterales; family Bryobacteraceae; genus Palsa-89. Next base: position 262,715 of record CAVZOD010000019.1, on the reverse strand, counting down.
GTCTTCTTATTTGGACTGGCACTCGGCAGCGCCTGCGGTTCGTGGCTGTTGAAGAGAGTGCGGCGTCCCCGGTTCGCTCTGGGCGGGAGCCAATTGCTGCTGGCCGCTGGAATCGCCTGGACCGCCTACGCCATCGTCCACTCGCTACCGTACTGGAACGACGATAAGCTGACTACTCTGGATCCGTGGCGTATGTTTGTGGCCGACCTCAAGCGCTGTGCGTGGGCCCTTCTGCCGCCCACCATTCTCTGGGGCGCAAGTTTCCCGCTGGCCTGCGCCGCCATCGCAAGGCCCAACGAAGATTCCGGCCATCTGGTCGGCGCCATTTACGGAGCCAATACCTTAGGAGGCATCGCAGGTGCGCTGGGCGTGAGCCTCTGGCTCATCCCCTGGATTGGCACGGCGCACTCCGAGCAGTTGCTGTTGGCACTGTCGGCCGTGAGCGGGCTTTTGGTGTTGGCGCCGCTCGTCCGAAAACGAGCCAGGCGCACCTCTCTCCAGCTGGCGGGAGGACTCGCGGTCTCCCTGGTTGTCGCTGGCTTGCTCTGTTGGAACATAGATCCAATCCCGGGTGAACTCATCGCGTACGGGCGGCGCATGCATGCCAATGCCGGCCTATCGCAAATCCTCTACACAGCGGAAGGAATCAATTCCTCGGTCGCGATTTCGCGATGGGACGGCGGAGCCATCTATGTCAACGTAAATGGCCATGTGGAGGCCACTACCGAACCGTACGACATGAAATTGCAGCGGATGGTAGGACATTTGCCGGCATTGCTGCATCCTCAGCCGCGATCGGTGCTCGGGATCGGGTTCGGCGCTGGGGTCTCTGCGGGTACGTTCACGCGGTACCCCACCATTCAGAAAATTACGATCTGTGAAATCGAGCCCGTAATTCCGCCAGCTTCCACGCGCTTTTTCGCGCGCGAGGATTACAACGTTCTCCACCATCCGCGCACCCACATGATGTACGACAACGCGCGACACTACCTATTGACTACCAGCGAGAAATTCGACGTCATCGCTTCCGACCCGCTCGACGTTTTCATCAAGGGCACCGCTGCACTGTATTCCAAGGAGTATTTCGAAGCAGTCAAGCAACACCTGAATCCTGGAGGCATGTTCAGCTTGTACGTGCCTCTATATGAAAGCGATGAGCGAACGGTGCGAAGCGAACTGGCCACTTTCTTCGAGGTTTTCCCGAATGCCACCGTATGGGCCAACCTTCGCGAGGGAATGGGTTACGATACGGTCTTTCTCGGCCAAGCCGGCCCATTGACCATCAACCTGGATGAAGTACAGCAGCGCCTCGACCGTCCCGATTACGCGCCTGTCGCGCAATCGCTCCGTGAGGTCGGAGTTGGTTCCGAGTTTGACTTGTTCTCGACCTTCATCGGCCAGAAGTCAGACCTTGAACAATGGATAGCAGGCGCTGCAATTAACCACGATCAAGACTTGCGCCTGCAATATCTCGCCGGTTGGGGGATCAACTTCTCCATAGAAGATGTTCTTTACAGCAAGATGTTAGCCATGAGGCGGCCTCCGCGAAATCTATTCAGGGGCTCGCCGGAGCGTGTCGTGCCGCTACTGAATTACATGGCCGGTCAATCTGAAGGTCAATAGCAGTTAGGCCTGCTGACGATCTGCACGATAACCCGCCATGTGCCGACTGCACGCGAGCAGTGTTCGCCGGTCATCTCGCGCCGCGTTCGAGATTGCGTCACCTAAGGATGAGATTCGGCGTCCAGCCGCTTTTTGATTCTTTCTTCGACAACAATGAAGAAGTTTTGCACGTCAGCGGATGTAGTTTTGGGATCGTTATTGTAATCCATCAACCGATGGTGATAATGGTTGCCCTTGGCGAGAACTTCGTCAATCGCAAATCGCGCCTGCTGCATCACCGCTCCCCGGTGTTCGAAGTTTCCGGAGACTTCCTCGGTTGCCTTTTGAAGCGCGCAATATAGAGTATACGTGTGCAGGGTAGCTGGACACTTCCGGTTGTCAGCGCGATTCCATTTGCGCGACGAATTGAGAATCTCATGAGCCCGTTCTACTATGCGGACGTCACTCTGGCTCACAGGGGGATTTGCATCGGATGGACCGCTGAATTTGACATCCTGCGCGCTGAGAGCCAGCGCACTGACGACCAGCAAGTGGGCAAGCCGCATAAATCCATGCTATTACGAAATACTCAGCAGAATAACCCGCACCTGACGGCGGAGCGTTTGCCAATCCTACAAACTTACCGAGCACCTGATGCCACGCACTGTGTTCGCTTCATTGCTCGGCTCCTTCGTTCTGGCTTATCGCCGAAAGCGATCGCCCTCCCGGGCTCCGTCAGGTACCTGCGTTCTTTGAACGGATTCGGCCCTTGGATGGGGACTCGATCCCGGCGCGTGCTTCGGTGCCCCTGCTCTACTTGTGTCTCTGCAAACGAAGGCAGCACTTCCGTCGCTGACCCAATCGGCCACGTTTCTTCATGCCACGACATGTGCGGTGGTGCCAGCCCCTGGGACGCCGCTTACCAAGGGCCCCAAACTCCAGAAGGCCGAGTGAGAAAGATCGAGCCTCAAGGGAAACGCACGCGAATAGTGCGGGACGCACATCACGCGGCAGGAGGCTTTTTCGCTACTCCATTCGAGGTGCCGATGCTTACTCCGGTAACGAATCGTCCCCGCCCAGATCGTTGGTGCGGTTTTCGAACTTCGTGAATTCCTTGAGGAACACCAGGTTCACCCGTCCGGTGGGACCGTTGCGCTGTTTGGCGAGCAGCAGTTCTGCCATGCCGCGCAGGTCTTCGCGATCGGGCTTGTAAACTTCTTCACGAAAGATGAAGGACACCAGATCAGCATCCTGCTCGATGGAGCCCGATTCGCGCAGATCGCTCAATTGCGGCCGATGATCGCCGGGCCGCGTTTCCGGCGCGCGGCTCAACTGCGAAAGCACCAGCATCGGCACTTTCAATTCTTTGGCCAGCAGCTTCAGCCCGCGCGAAATGGTGCTGATTTCCTGATTGCGATTCTCGAAACGGCCGCGCCCGCTCATCAATTGCAGATAATCCACCACCACCAATGCCAGGCCATGCTCGCTCTTCAGGCGCCGCAGCTTGGCGTGAATATCCATCAAATGCGTGCCCGACGTATCATCGATGAACAGCGGCGCTTGCACCAGGTCCGACGCGGTGCGTGCCAGCCGGCGCCGCTCGTCTTGATTGAGGTAGCCGGCGCGGAACTTCTGCTGGTCCACGCGCGCGCCGGCGCAGATCATACGAGTGAGCAGCGATTCGCGCGACATTTCCAGCGAAAACACCGCGACGGTCTGCTTCTTTTCCGGAAACATCGCCACGTGCTGCGCGATGTTGAGCGCGAGCGCCGTCTTGCCCATGGAGGGCCGCGCGGCCAGAATCACCAGTTCGCCTTCGTGCAGGCCGCCGGTCATTTCATCCAGTTTCAAGAAGCCGGTGCTCAGCCCCTTGATGCGCCTGCTCGGATCGAGAAAGGCGTTGATGCCGCCGTCGAACTCGTCCAGAATCTGCCGGGGATTTACCAGCGCGTCGCCGGCGCGCGTGTCGCCCAGCTTGAGCAGGCTTTCTTCGGCGCTGGCGAGGATCTGATCGGGCTCTTCTTCGCCGATGATGCAGCGGTCGATCAGATTGCGCGACGTAAAGATGATGCGCCGCAGAATCGCTTTATCTTTGACGATGCCGACATAGCTCTCCAGGTTGGCGAGCGTGGGCAGTCCCTCGTCGAGCGAGACCAGGTACGTGATGCCGTCCACCGATTCCAGCTGGTTCTGCTTCATCAGCTCATTGGCGACGGTGACGCGATCGATGCGGTCGCCGCGCGCATAGAGCTCGCCCATGCGGAGGAAGATACGGCGGTGCTTCTCCAGGCTGAAGTCCTCGGCTTCCAGCGCGCCGGCTACCTGGATGTAGAGCGCGTCGTCCATGAGGATCGCGCCCAGAACGAAGCGCTCGGCGTCGAGATTGGCGGGAAGTCCACGTTCGAGAGCGATATCACCAATCGGATGCTTGCCCGTGTCGTAGAGCTTTGTCTTTCCGTAGAGATCACTAGGTCCGTAGGAATCAGGCATGAGCCAACCGTTCTAGACTACGGTGAGCGTCTGGCGGCACCTACGATTTTTCGAACAGGCAGTGTTTCACGTTCGCCAGAAGGGACTTAGCACGTTCTGGAAGGCCTGTCCAAAGGCTGTTGATAACTGGCCTCCCGCTAAGGCGTTTGCAATCAAGGAGGTGGACTAGAGTTTCCACAGGACAATTTCGCGTCTCCATGTTTTTACTATACAGTACTAACGATCCTCATTACGATTGTTTCAAACGTTTTTGGCGAACCTGTTCAGGCTTTGTGGAAAACTTTGGCTGGGAGCGCCGCAAGCGCTTGGTGGGGAAGGGAGATGCGGGTGCACCTTGCCAAGCGAATTTTCCACAGATCATTCCCACAATCTAAGTTGCTCACACTAAAGCAAAACATTTGCTCTCTTGTTTGTTTGCCGAGGTGGGCGTACAGTTCAGAAAGAGAATGAAGCATTCCATTGTAGGATGTTAGCCGCTGAGGAGGCGCCATGTTTTTTTCCAATTTTGCCCGTAATCTGCAACGCAGCGAAATCCTAATCGTTGGTATCCTTATCGAGAAAGGCGCCGCTTCACGTCGTGTGGTATTACGGGATTCCACGTTGCTCGCGCTGAGCAGTTTACCGCAACGAACTGTTGGCAGGACAATTTCAAGGCTCATCTACCTTAGAATCGTGGCACGTGAGAAAAGCAACTCGAATTTTCAATACAGAGTGTCGCCAGCGAACGTAAGAAAATTGAGGCAGCCGACATTCCCCGATCGCACATCTTTGACTGCCCAACTAAGCTTCGATGGGTTCGGACGATTGCCCAGTCGGATGCGATTTGTCGGCGAGGAGAAAACGCTCCCGATTGCGGACGCTACGCTGGAGGACTTGCTCCGGTTTCAAACGGAGCTGGCGAAGAAAGCCGAGGGCCGCGTCCGTAAGGAGGAGCGACGGGAACAGCTGGCTCGGCTCATAGAACTTGTGCGTTCATACGACGTGAGCACTACCGGGATCACTGTTAAGGAAGTTCTGAGGAGAGAAAAGGAGTCTGGAGTGGCGCCGGCAGCCACGTCGGAGTCTGCGCAGAGGGGGAGGGCCGCCGCGTCGGGTACTTCTCAAACCTGAAAGGCGCCATAACCCCACTGTCCTGGCTCGCGTGTCACCAGTGTTCCTGTATCGTTCGGCATACCTTGGCCTTGATCCCCTTGAGCAGCCGTCTGTCATTCGGCTCCGCCTCATTTGCGTAAATGTTACTGAGCCGAATCCGAACCTGTTCCGATCGATAACGCTGGAGAAATTCCGTAACAGCGAGTGCGAAGAGCCGGCTGCGGCTCAGTCCCATCTGACGCGCGGTCTCATCCGCCTCACGCAGTATTCCGTCCTCGATCGATATCGCGGTCTTCATCTTCCTACCCTAGTATGGCCGTGCTTGCCCCCTTAATATCAGTTCGCGACCGCTGCATCATAAGCGGCCCTCGCGATTCGCGCAATCACCAGATTGCGCGTCTGCTCATCGGCCCGGGAATCTGTAACGAAAACGGCGATCGCCAGGCGTCTCCCATCGGGCAGCGAAATGAGAGCGATGTCATTGGTAGCCGCCGTGAAGCCCTGGCTGGTCGCCGCTGTGCCCGACTTATGCATGAGCACCGTTCCGAGCGGAAGCCGGCCGCTAATCCGTTGATTTCCCGGCGGCGTCTCGCGCATCCAGCCGAGAAGCAGGTCCGCATGTTCGGCCGTCAGCGGCGGATTATCGTTCAGCAGACGCAAAAATTGCACCGCGCCCGCCGGTTCAAACCAATTGCGGTACTGCGCGGCGGCATCGCGATGGAGAACGGCCTCGTCATCCCGAAGATGAAAGCCGGCGATGCCGACTTCTTTGATATACCGATCCACGACCGCCGGGCCGCCAATCACGCGCAGCACGATGTCGGCGGCGATATTGTCGCTGAGCGTAACAGCCATGTTCAGTAGCCGGCGCAGCGGAATATCGACGCCGGCTGCTGGGTATTGGTCCTGCAAGGGGCTGTAAACGGTGGGCAGAATGCGATCGCTCGCAAGAAAGCGAACGGGCCCGTCGAGCGACAGCTTCCCGCGCTCCACCAGGTGCAGCGCCGTGAACGCGAGTGGAGCTTTGAAAACGGACTGCATCGGCGGACGCGCGTGCGCATGAAAATCGCAATCGAGAGCAGTGCCTGGCAGCGAACAGGCCACCGACACCTTGCCCTCAGCTTCGGCTGCAATCGCAGCAATCTGTTGCTTCAACGCAGCCTGAGCAAATAGTGACGTGGAGAAAGGGAGGGCCAGTAGAATCGCTCGAAACCGCCTGCTTCCGGGCACAACGGCATTGTGCCAGATCCCTCACAATCTGTCGAATACGCACTCTGCGATTCGTGGCCTGGCCAAGTCAGCGACCGGCTGATGGTCCCCAATGTACTAAGCTGGTAGAGGATTTCCCGCCGCGCCCTGTGGAGCGCCCCAAGGACCCCCGTTTTGTTCCGAGTAGTTGTCCCGAATTTTCTGACCGGAGTCGATAAAATGCCTGCCGCCGCTGCCACAGCCGCTCAATCGCCCGCCCAGCGCAATACGGAACTGATCCGGTACATCAACCTCAAGCTCGCCGCGCTTGGGCAGCCCACCAGCCGCAGCACGGCGGATCCCGAGTTTCTGGAGATCGCGGGGCCCTTGCTGCGCAACTACCATCAGAAGGACCAGTTGCTGGGCAACCGGCTGTGCCCGGCGGACACCCGCACGCAAGCGTTCCTGGACAGCTACCTGCGCGATGTTTGTCCCAACGGCGCCGCGCGGCTGCCGGTGGATACGTTCGTGCTGGATCGCGAGGGGATGGCGCGCATTATGTCGCTGCCCGCCAGCGCCGACGTGTTTTCATCTCCGTGTCTCAAGTCCTATCGCGTGGCGCAGGGAGTGCTCCATAATCCGAAAAGCGACAAACGCACTACGCAAGGTTTGTTTCATATCGCCGAAGGCGGCCTGCCGGTGCCGGCCGACAAAATCGCGGTCCCGAAGCAGGCCTTCGCGGCGCTATGGGCTGCGGCGCTCCATCCGCCCGCCAGCATGATGGTGCTGCCGTTCACCGCCGACCAGGACGAGCTGGTGCGCTGCTTCGTGTCGCTGCTGCTGCGGCCACTGGTGTGTCCGGCCGCCGGACGCGATCCCGAAAAGACCATGGAGATCCGCTTCATCGTGCCGGGCAGCCTGGTCAGCAATCTGGATTTCGTGGAAAGCATTTTCGGCAACGGCGGCGACCCCTATCTTCCTGAGAACGACGCCGCGCTCGACGTGATGCACTGGACCGGTCATTCGGGCTGCGTGGTCTTGGCGCCGCATTTGGTTGGCATCAAGAAGAAGGATATCGGCCTGCCGCACCTGAGCCAGGCCACCGAACGCCAGCGCTGCGATCGGATGTACTGGGAGAACGAAGACGAGGCCTACAACAATGGATCGGCTTTCAAGATCACCTGCCGCGATCAGCGCGGCTTGATGGTCACTATCCTCGCGGATAATTATTACGGCTATTGCAAGAAGGAAGTGAAGACGCAGATCAGCTTCTCGGCCAATCTGTTTGGGATGTGCGAGGAGGAGCACGCGGGTGGCGCGATCGCGTTCGCCACCTATGTGCTTGGCCAGGAATTTTACGCCGGCCGCACAGTCAGCTTGAGGAAGGCGAAATACTCGGATGCGGTGTGTCTGCTCGGCGATCTGGTTGAGCCGCGGTCGGAGGGCTATGCCAAGGACAAACGCTTCTCCGACATCTATTACGTACCGGAGGATTCGGTCTTCAATGTTCTGGACGGGACCGTTACCTGGAAGCACGGCGACCAGAATGAGCGGCTCATCCTGCGCAATGACGCGACCTATTTTCTTCCCAACGGCTTCCGCATCCGCCTGGAAAAGCAAACCGGCGGCACCGCCTGGCGATTAGTTGGCGCGCGGCCGCGCGGAACGCTGTGCCACAAACCGTGCACCGTATCGGGCGGCGGGAAATCGGAAATTTCCAAGTCGATCGCCAACGCGCTGCTCAAGGGTCCGGTGTTTGTAAGCGATTACCACCGCGACATGGATCAAGTGGCTGAGATTTTCGCGCGTGATTTTTCCTCCATCTATCGGCGGCGGATGCCGGACGCGAGAACCCGCCGGCCCATCCTGAGCCCCGAGCGCACGCTTGGCTCCGTGATCCAACTGATGATCCCTTCGCCCGAATATACCGATGAACATAACGCGTGGCTGAGGGACCTTCCGGAAATCATCCGGCAGCTTCTGTTCACTGTGAAGCGCTACTATGATCCGGAATGGGGCGACAACTGGCGCGAGCATTTCACCGTGGATCGCATCAACGGAGTTCTGGGGCACGAGCTGAAGTTTGAGAATCAGCCGCTGGTCAGCAATTATCTGCGCGTGGGTTTCGATCCGGACGGCTCCTGGCGCGTCTACAAACTGCGCCCCGATTTTCATCCGGCGGATAAAGTTGCGGTGGAGGACGACATCACTGCTTCCGTCGTGCTGCCGCGCGAAAGCCTGAGCGATCTGGATCCCGAATATCCAAATCCCAGCGTGAAGCTGGTCGCCAACTGCGAACGGCGGCTGTTTCAGCGGCCTGACGATGCCATTCGCCGCGGTTTCGACCGGCAAGCGGAAGCCGACATCGCGAGCTTGGGCAACTTCTTTTCCAACTACGAGCCTTTCGACGCCGAGCACGCGCGCGCGCTAGTGGAGCATGTGGTGGAGTTCGATCGTTATACCGAGCCGATGAAGCAGCGGCTGGGAGGTTTCCTTGATACGTCGGACGCCGAATACGTGGTCTCTTCGGCGCATCCGCGCGTGGTGAACGGGGCGCCCTCCACCAATCCGCGCTATTTGCAGCCCCGGCCCGATCTGGTGAATCCCCGCGATTCGTATCTGGCGGAGATGGCTGCGCGGCTGGCGCGTGAAATTCCTGCCGCGCGTCCGGTATATCAGCCGGTGAACGCGGTACTCGCGGGACGAAGAAACAGTCCGGCGGATACCAAAGCCGGCACACCTCCGCTGGCCGTCTACGGGCCAATTCATTATCAGGAACTGCCTGAGCTCTTCATGGATTTCGTCGCCAGCTTAACCGGGAAATCGCCCGCGACTACCGGCTTCGGAAGCGAAGGCGCGCTCACCAAAGGTCCGTTCAATGCTTTGTGGCCGGTGGTGGATCTGAACAACGCGCTGGTGTCTGCGATTGTGACGGGCTATGCGGGCTTTACAACATCGGCCGGCTACGTGGGTCCCGGCTTTCGCGTGGATCACGACGTGAGTTTGCTGGTTCCCGAGATGTGGTGCCGGATGCGCGTTCACGAACGCGATCCGGAATTCTTGAAGGCCAACGGCTATCTGGAGCAAGTCTGCGATCTCCACGTGGATGGCCGCACGGTGCTGGCCAGCCGTTTGGGCTACCGCATCACGGAGCTGTTCGTCGATCATTTCCTGGGACGCATCTTTGAAACTCCCGACGTGGTATTCCCGGATCCGATGCTGCGGCCCGAGAAACAGGACCTGGCGCAGTTCGCCGCCGGCGTGGACGCGATCGTGGAAACGCAAACGCGCGTGGCACTGCAGTATTTCGAAGACGGCAGCGTGGATGCCGCCTGCCCGCCGCTCAAGGCTCTGCTGCATATCATGGCGCATGGATCGTATGAAGGGCTGGGTGTGGACGCTCCGGAAATCCGCGGTCTGTTTACGCGCGAAGCCCTGCTCGCGAGCGATTGGTATCGCGAGCGTTTAGCGGTGAAGCAGGCGCGCGATATCGCGCTGTGGACCCAACATGTGGAATCGCTCGAAGCCGCCCGCCTGAACGCCGAGGAAGCCCGCTTGCAACTCGCGCGAGTGAGTGCGCCCGCCTATTTGCAGGAGCTCGAAGGAACGATTGGCGCCGACCCGTTCCACTTGCAACTCTGACTTAGTCCAGCGGAGCACGCTCGTTAACGGCCAAATGAATGAAGTGCAGTTTCGCGACCGCGGGACGGGGCAGCGCGAATGGATAGAGATCCGGCTGGCCCATGCTGCGGGACAGTTCATTCAGCACAGCTGAGAGTTCGATCCAGGTGTTCAAGAACGAGAGAAATCGCCTCGCTCCAGGGTCGTTCGGGCGAAACAATGCATCGCGGCTGAAGGGTTCGATTTCCATTTCCAGGCTGCGAGTATCCAATCCGAAGCTGAGAGCGGTGTCCAGCGTATCCACCATGTGCAGGTAGTGGGCCCATGTTTCCGCCCAGTCTTCCCAGGGATGAACGCTCGCGTAGGAGCTCACGTACTGCTGCGCCCAGCCAGGCGGAGGCCCCTGCTGGTAATTGCGCTGCAGCGCGGCCGCGTAATCCTGCTGCTCGTCGCCGAACAGATGGCGGAAATCGTCCAGCCAGGAGGAACCCGCGATCAGGCGATCCCAGTAATAATGTCCTACTTCGTGGCGCAAGTGCCCGAGCACCGTACGATAGGGCTCATGCAACTGCTCGCGAATTCGCTCGCGCAGGGAATCGTCCGCCTCTTCGATATTAATGGTGATGATCCCGTCCGCATGGCCGGTCATCACGCGCGGACCCTCGGCCGGCGAGCGTAAAAAATCGAAAGCCAGGCCGCGCTCCGTGTTCTGGTCCACGCGCGATTCCACCGGGAGACCGAGAGCGAGAAGCGAGGAGACCAAGCGGCGTTTGGCTGCTTCCAGACGGCTCCACAACATGCCGTTTTCGGGCACCGAAAGATCCGGGATGGTACGGTTCAGGCGGCAGGCGATGCAGAGCAGGCGCGGGTTGTCCGCTGTTTCCGCTTCAGGGATCAGCCAGTTGCAGCCGGCCGGTGAATCCAGATTGGGACAGCGGCGGTATTGTCCGCCGGCGTTTTGAGAAAGCCCCTCCGCCAATTGCCAGATGCCGGGTTCGGGGCCAGGCTGAAGCGGGAACACCTGCCGCAAATGGGGCTCATAGCCGAGCGGCGTGTGGCAGGCCAGGCAAACGCTATTGCGGAAAAATACCGGCCTTCCGCAACGGCAGAAATAGGCGCGGGAGGCCGCTACGGGCTTGCGTTTGGTCCGGGCGACCTTCCTGGAGGCGAACTTGTCGAATAAAGAGGGAATGGGAATACTCATTGTACGGGAAATAGCTGCCGGGGAACCAGCTGATGCTTCGTGTCGCTGGTTAGATGCTTCCGCCGGAATTAGGTAACCGTCACAATTCGCCTCAAGCTTTCCGCGTTGCGAACGATGAGGACCTTAGGAGCAATTGTGACTTCCACTGTCTTAAACGCGTCTGATTCCAAGGCGGCGGCCTCAAATACAGCAGCGGCGGCCGAGCAGCGAGCCGGCAAGTATCTGGCGTTTCGGCTGGGAAAGGAAGACTTCGCCATCCAGGTCCTGAAGGTCCGCGAGATTGTGGGAATACAGGACATCACGGCGGTTCCGCAAATGCCTGGCTACGTGAAAGGTGTCATCAATCTGCGCGGGAAAGTGATCCCGGTGGTGGACCTGCGCCTCAAGTTCGGGCTGGAGGAACGCGAATACACGCAACGGACCTGCATTATCGTGGTGCAGGTGCACCATGGAGGGGTCGCGGTGCAGACCGGGATCATCGTGGACGAGGTTTCGGAGGTTCTCAATCTGGCGGCCGGTGAAATCGAAGACACGCCGGACTTTGGAGAGGACGTCGGAACGCCCTATCTGCTCGGTATGGCGAAGGTGAAGGGCAACGTGAAAATGCTGCTCGACATCGATCAGATTCTCGCCAATAGCGAAACCATGTCGCTGGCCGGATTGGTGAACTAGCCGGCACAGCTTTCCATCGCCACAAACTTATTCGATTTGAAAATCCGCCGTCCGCTTGAACTCTTTGCCGGCATCGTCCTGCGCCTTAATCTCAACCTTATAAGCGCCTGGAGCGAGCGAATCAACAGGTATCTTCCCGAGCAAGGGAACCATCGGGCTGCCCGTTTGCGAGGGAAGGCCCACGCGTATCAGCCCCGTGTCTTCCTTTTGCTCGCCCGTCTTGGCGTCCAAAACCCGAAGATCAAACACCACCAGAGGCGGCGCTTTCGGATTGCCGGTGACCAGGAGCGGCTCGTATAGTTCGGTATAAAAAGCCACCAGATCGCCCTTCTTGAACTGATCGGATCCGTACGGCACCAACTGCAGATCGTTCGCGATCAGCGGCACGCGATCTTCCAGCAGCAGCGCATCCAACCCCGTGCCCAGGTCGGAGGCCTTCCGTACTTCCTTGCTCAGCGCCAGGCCGCTCATGCTGAATTGCTTCGCGTCGTAGGGATCGATTGCAAGCGGCACCTCCACCTTCCCGAAGCTCTGCCCGCCGGAGGCGAAGACCACTTTCAAATTGTATTTGCCCGATGCCACGTCGAACTGGTTCTCGTAGTGCATGGGCTGCTCCTGGAAGGCCTCCATCTGCTTCTTGTCGTCGAAATCAAGCTTCACGGAGTCGCTGAAACGCGCTCCCACCGTGCCATCGGGAAGATAGGCCAGTCCCAGAACATCCATGGTTGCGTGATATTTGCCCTTTTGCTTCTCGAACTTGATGTTGCGGGTGGCAATCTCCATGGCCACATTCACGCGCGCCACATTGGAAGCAGTGTAGAAAAACGGAAGCTCCATCGACGCGCTGACATTGCCGGCCTGCGCGGCGGCCGCGCGAATCTCCAGCTCCTTCTCAGTGGGATTGCCGGCCAGCAAATCCTGTGGCTTGGAATTGCAATACCCGGTGCGGGCCCGCACTTCCGTGCCGCCACGATTCACTTTTACTCGCAGCACATGGCAACTTCCCTCTTCCGAATCCGGAGGCGTGTATCCGAGAACATAGTACTCATCCTGCTCCTTCCCGATCTTCTCCATCCCCGTAATTAAATCGTTGGTTTCGTGAATTACAAAACCTCCCGTGCCCTGCGCCAGCATGAACATGATGCCCTGGTTCGTAGCGGTGCTGTCGGGCATTTTTGGAAGAAGCAGGCGCGATTGAGCGCTCGGATTCGTGAAGGGGGAGTTGGCGCCAAACGGGTTCATCGCTCCCGATCCCGGGTTGACGCCTCGCCCCGGCGCTGCCGGCGTTCCTCCAGTGGGTCCAGACGTCGAGCCCCGGCCCCCGCCCGCAGTTGCCCCACCGGTGCCGCCGCCAGTGGTGCCACCCGTATGACCGCCGCCACCTCCGCCAACCGTTCCGCCTGTATGCTGTGGTATGAAGAACGCCATCCCGCCCGGAACATAAGAGGCGGGTATGAAGCGAACGCCGCTATGGGACGCCACTCCTTGATCCGGCCCGCCCAATCGCGCCTGCGGCGTGCCAGCCACCAGACCGCGCACGTCGATGGGATAAATGGCCACGTTCGCCTTGTTGCACGCGCTGATCGCCGCGGTAGCTTCGGAAAGTATTTCCGGTGAAAGAGGAAAACCCGCGGTGATCAAGATCACGGTCTTGCGGGCTGGGATCGCGCTGAGATCTTTGGCCAGGTCTTTCAGCGCGTACAGCACGTCGCGCGCGCCAAAACTAGCCATTTGCGCGCTGAGTTGCGGCGTGTTCGCATTCGATGCATTTGGCGAGAGCGTGGAAAATTTCACTCCGCTGACAATATTCTTCAGCCGCTGTGTATCGTCGGTGAAATTTTGTGCGATCTGGAGCGCGCCGCCGAAATTGACGATCGCCATCAAGCGATTCGGGCCGCCGTTGGAGTCGATGAATTTCGTGGCGGCCTGGCGGGCGCGGCCCTGGGCTCCAAAATCCATGGTCGAGTTGTCGAAGAACAGCACCAGATAGTGCTTTTGCGGATTGGACGGCGACGCCGAACCGGCTTCGAAGGAGAAACTCTTGATCTGCTGCTCCTTGTTGTCTTCCCAAACCTTGAAATCCTTGGCTTCCAGGTCGTGGATGTAGTTTCCCTTCTTGTCCGTCACCACCGTGTCTACGAGCACCAGCTTGGTCTCGGTGCGGATGACAGCTCCGGAATCCGCCGGCGCTTGCGCGCGAGCCGCCGGATAAAAAGCCGCCAGCGCGAGCAGCGCGGCGAAACACGTCATTGGCTGAAACTTCAGTTGAAACTTCACTTCTCGCACCTCCATCAAAGTCAGGGAATCTCGACGACGCCGTTGCGCGCCGCCATGCTCTGGCCTTCCGAATCTCGCACCACCAACCGGATCACATAGCTGCCCGGCGCTACATCGAAATTGCTCCTCACGGTAATGCCTGAGTTCGATACCTTCTCCAGTGTCGTATCCAGCAGACGCATCTCAACTACTTTTCGCATGCCCTGGATGTAGTTTCCGTTGCGGTCGAACAGGCCGGATATGATCGTGAGATTATCGTCATTGCGCCCGTCCGCTTTGCGAAAGCGAAGGTTCCGCACATTCACCCGCGCCAGCACAGCAATGTTGGCCGCGACATCGCTGGATTTGAAGAATTGGGTATGCAATTCGAGGGGAATATCCTGAATTTCGTCCCGTGAAAACAGCGCTTCCTGGATTTCCCGCTTGGCGTCCTCTTCCGGATCGGGCAGATGCCGGGGTGCGTAATAACCGCGCCGGGCCTGCAGATCCAGGCCGCGCGAATTCCGCAGGGTAACCTTGAGCGCGTGATAGGCGCCGTCCAGCTTCAAGTTCTGCGGGGAAAATCCCAGGACATAAACAAACTCCGGTGCCGCCGCCACCTCGGTAAATCCCGCTTTCAGATCGTTATTATCGTGGAAGTATCGGCCACCGGTGGCAGCGGCCAGTTCTTCCAGGATTCCTTCTTCGGCCAGCGCGCTCTCGCGCTGGTATTGCGCTTTCGTGTTCATTACCGAGGGCAGCGCCACGGTAGTGTTGGTACTGGCGTCGCCTCCTGGGATCAGTACATACAGGCCGCGCGCGTTCAGCGAACTGATGCGTACATTCGCGCGAATTGCGCGGTCCATGATACTCGTCTCTTCATCGCGCAGATCGTCGGTGATGTAGAATCCGGAGGAAGTCAGGATCAACGCCCGCTCGCCGGGGGCCGCGGAAAGCCGGCGAATGGCGGCTTCCAGAACTGTGAACGCCAGCCGCGTATCGCGCTCGCCGTAGCTCAGGACGCGTATCGCGGTGCTCTGTGTAACGCTCTCGGCCATTTGCTCGGCTTGCTGCATGATCTGCTGGATCTGTTCCGGCGTCGCGCCGGGAGGGATGGGGGGCGGAGGGTCGCACGTGGCCAGCACTTCCTGGGCGGCTGCCTGCAGAGCCGTACGATCGTTCTTGTTCTGGATCTGGTCCGCCATGTAGTAGCTGAGGTCCGGGCATTCCGACCCCGCGGGCCCCAGCGTGGGTCGCGCCATCAGATTGAGCAGCGCTTGGTGGAGTTTCGCGCGGTCATCCGTGAAATCGACATTGCCCAGTCCGGAAGTGGTGTAGATGGCGGCACGCGTGGTGGCGTCCAGGCTTTCCGCCAAATGGCGATCGGCGGCGTCGCGAGCCTGGATCAGGTCCGCTGTGCTGGTGTGTACATCGTCAAACAGGTATAGGACAAAGCGCTGTGCGATCGGCGCTGCGGGAGCCGCGGGCGCAACGGACTTATCGACCGCAGCTTCGTCGGTGGCCACGTCCGCGGGAATTTTCGTTTCGCCCGCCTTTTCCACCGAGAATCTGGAAATCACTTGCGGCTTGCCCTTGTCGAAGAGCTGGAAGTCTTCTTTTTGCAGCGTCCCAATCGCCTTGCCCTTCCCGTCGCGGACCACCACCGGCACCATGACAAGGTTCACTTTGGTGCTGAACGTGGCGGGTGCATCGTGCGACGAGATTTCGGGCGCTTTCTGTGGGGGAGCCTGCCCCGTCGCGGAAATCGCACCACACAGCAGGAGAGCCGTGGCGACACCTCTCACGTGCATTTGGGAACTTGAGTCCTCTACTGGTGGACAATTCTACTGCATTCTTCCGCGGGGTGCGTGGAAGTCGCCATAATATAAAGATGCTGCGCGAATTCTGCCTGGCCGGTTTATTCTCCATCATGCTTGCCGATTCACTGATCGCCCAACCCGCTCCCCAACAGGTGGACCGTTTCTTCGACGATGTCTATTTCAAGTTCAACCCCACTACGGGCACCTCCACGGGCTTTCACCAGTACGATGCGCTGCTCGAAGACTATTCGAAGGCCGGCATCGACGCACAAATCCAGGTTCTTCACCGTGCCGAGAAGGAATTTTCGGCGCTACCCGAAGATCCCGACCGCGATCTGATCCTGAATTATATCCGCGCCACCCTTCTCAATCTCGAACAGGTGCGGCCCTGGGAGAAAAATCCCGACACCTACTCCAGCGGAGTGACTAACAGCATTTTCGTCATCATGAGCCGGACGTTCGCGCCTGCCTCGGATCGCCTGCAATCCGTGATCGCACGCGAACGCCAGTTCCCAGCCGTATTCGTGGCCGCCCGCGCCAATCTCAGGAACCCTCCGCGTATTTACACCGAGATCGCGATCGAGCAGTTGCCGGGCATCATCAGCTTTTTCAAAAACGACGTTCCCACCGCCTTCAAACAAGTTACGGACGCAAAAGTGCTAGGCGAATTCCACCAGTCCAACGACCGTGCGATCGAACTCCTGACGCAATATCAGGCCTTCCTCAAGAACGATGTTCTGGCCCGCTCGCACGGCGACTTTCGGCTAGGCGCGGACCTCTATAGTAAGAAGCTGCTCTACGAAGAAATGGTCGATCTGCCACTCGACAAGCTCCTCGCCATCGGCATGGCCGACCTGCGCCGGAACCAGGAATCGTTCCAACAAACCGCCGCTAAAATCGACCCGAGCAAGACGCCGCAGCAGATTCTGGAGGAAGCCACGCGCGACCACCCCACGCCCGATCATCTGCTGCAGTCCTTTCGCGACGTGTTAGGCGGACTGAAGGACTACATCACCTCCAGGCACATCGTCACCATTCCTTCGCCGGTGCTGCCGATGCTGGAGGAAACGCCGCCCTTCATGCGCGCGCTGACCGTGGCGTCCATGGACACGCCCGGGCCGTACGAAAAGGTCGCGAAGGAGGCATTCTTCAACGTGACGCTGCCCGAACCTTCCTGGACTCCCAAAGAAGTGGAAGAGCACATGGAAGGCTTCAACCGGGGCACCATCATCAGCACCGCGGTCCACGAAGCGTACCCCGGCCATTACGTGCAGTTCCTGTGGATGCAAACCATCCCCTCGAAGGTCCGCAAGCTTCTGGGCGCGAATACCAACATCGAAGGCTGGGCGCACTATTGCGAACAGATGATGCTGGATGAAGGCTACGGCAATGGCGATCTGAAGCTTCGCCTGGGCCAGTTACAGGACGCGCTGCTGCGCGATGCCCGCTACATCGTAGGCATCGAGATGCACACCGGCCACATGACTTACGAACAGGGCATCGACTTTTTCGTCAAAGAAGGCTATCAAACGCGCACCAACGGCGAGCGTGAAACCAAACGCGGCACCAGCGATCCAACGTATCTTTATTACACTCTGGGCAAGCTCGAAATCATGAAGCTGCGCGCGGATTACAAAAAGAAGCGCGGCAGCGCCTTCACGCTGGAAGAGTTTCACGACCGTTTTATGCGCGAAGGTACGCCGCCCATCAAGATCGTGCGGAAGGCCATGCTGGGCGATGATTCGCCGGTGCTGTAGCGCCCAGCTAGCCCGCTGTCCCGGTCATTTCGAAAGCACCCGGCGTCGGCACGAGTGCCGGCGCGGCACGCTGCAGCGTGCGCCACATGTGGCGCGAACACCCTTATTTGCCGCGTCGAGCACCCGGCGCACTATACTTCGCCCTTACTGCTAAATAAATCGGTGGGACAGCCGGCTGAATCGAAGCGCGGCAACAATTCCAAATCTTCCTTGGGCACCGGTTCCAGGGGATATCCGGCGCGGCGCCAGGCGCGCAAACCTCCGGCAATGACGTACGCATCGAATCCTTTTTCCCGCAAGATGTGCGCCACACGGGCGCTGGTGGCTTCGCGTAGTCAAGTGCAGTAAAGATAGATAGCCGCGTTCTTGGGCAGCGATTCGACAAATGCGTCAAGATTGTTCGGCTCGATGCGAATGGAACCCCGCACCCGCTCCTCGCCTTCGTCGTAATAACCGTGGCTGCGCACGTCCGCGATAATAATGTCCGGCGCGCCTTCCAACTCGCGGCGCGCCTCCACGTCGCTCACCGGAACACGGCGCACGGACCGATTGAGGCGATACCGGGCAAACAGCCACGCGCGATAGCACACAAACCCGATCACTCCGATCAGCACCACCCATGCCACAGCCCGGCTGAACGCCTGCAACCCGCCGGCGATGGCGCGAAAAACATCGCGAAACAGGTAGCCCAGCGATCCATAGGCCAGCGTGTAAAGCAGAACGCCGCCGAAGTCGAATCGCAAAAACTGCGGGGCGCGCATGTGCATGCTGCCCGCCAGCGGCGGAGCCATGGTGTTCACGCCCGGAAGAAACTTCGCAAACAGCAGGGTCGCGCGGCCACGTTTATAGAACCACTTGGCGGAGCGCAAAATGCAAACCTCCGGGCTCAGAGAAAGGCCGCACAGAACACCCAGCACGGTCCATCCGGAGAAGCGTCCGGCCAGGTAGAGCGTGGAGTCGCCGATCATCATAGCGCCCACTGCCACTCCGAAAGCCAGCGCCGGATGCAGACCACCTGAAGCCGCTGCCGCGCCTGCCGCCAGCAAGGCCAGCGCGCCGGGGATGGGCAGTCCGATCGCCTCCATCAGCAGCGCCGCGAAGAGACTTGCATAGCCGTACCTGGCGATGGTGATCAGAATGTCCGGCATTTCACCTATTATGCCTTGCTCTCCGATTTCGGCGTGGCGCGATAACGGTTACGCATGGTTCCTAAATGCTCTCGCGGGACATCCAACAGACCGGAGCATTCTTATGTCAACTAAACTTACCGGAAAAAGAATCGCAATCCTCGCCACCGACGGTGTGGAACAAGTGGAACTTACCGAGCCCCGCAAAGCTCTCGATGCGGCGGGCGCGAAAACCGAAGTAGTCTCGCCCGCCAAAGGCAAGCTGCAAGCCTGGCAGCATTTGGAAAAGGGCGACAAAATACCCGTGGACGTGGAACTGGAGACCGCCGATCCCAACAATTACGACGCGCTGCTGCTGCCCGGCGGAGTCGCCAATCCGGATCAGCTTCGCATGATGCCGAAAGCAGTTCGGTTCGTGAGAAGCTTCTTCGATGAAGGGAAACCGGTGGGCGCTATTTGCCATGCTCCTTGGATGCTGGTGGAGGCCGACGTGGTGCGGGGAAGAAGCGTCACCTCCTGGCCATCTTTGCACACCGACCTCAAGAATGCCGGGGCGCACTGGGTGGATCGCGAAGTTGTGGAAGACAACGGCCTGGTGACGAGCCGCAAGCCCGACGATATTCCCGCTTTCAACAAGAAAATTATCGAGCTGTTCAGCCAGGCGCGTTCGCGTGAAGCTCAACCAGTAGGAGCCGGGAGCGAGCGGCACCACAAATCCTAGGTGGGGGCCAACCCGCCTAACTCTCGGGCCGAATCTGAGCCAGCAGCACGGCTGCCTGTTTTTCCAGGTCGCCGTGCTGCGCAATTAGCGCCTCAAGTTGCTGTTGTGCGCGATTCATGTCGTGCTCGGCGATGAGGCCCTTGGCAAGATAGAACCGCGAGCGTTCGCAGTAAGGATTATCGCCGCCTATTGTCAGGGCGCGCAGTTCCTGGATTCCTGCGATGTGGTCGCCCGAGAGCAGCAATGAAATCCCTAGATAGAATCGCGCCGCCGCGAAGTCCGGCTGCGTGTTGGTCACCGCGCGCAGGGCGGTAGCTGCGCCCGCGTAATCCTGTTTTGTGTAATGCGCCATGGCGGCTTGGAACGCTTTCGGGGCTCCCGGTTCGGCGGTATATGCGGGAGCTGTAAACGTCGCCAGAAGCTCATAGCGTTCGTCCGGAATTTGACTCGCCGCACTCGGCGGACGCGCTCCGGCCACTCGTCCCACTCCGGGTTCTTGATAAGAAGTCCACGCCAGCCAGGCGAAGACGCTTACCGCCACCAGCAGGATGAACGCAGTAAATCCGTAAATCCCAATCCAGAAGCGATTTTCAGGTTTGATTCTCAAAGGCGACTTCGAAACTCGAAGAGGATTAACTTCCAGGATAGCAATTCGCAAAACCTCCGCGTTTGCGAGCGTCGTAGATGGCATGACGCTTCTCTGTCAACCGGACGGCCCCGGGGCGGCTATGCAGATTGCCCTGTTACGGCTCGGCAAAGGTCGAGACCGGAGTTACTTCCACCGGCTCCGATGTTTTCGCGCGCCGGCCAAAAAGCAAAATACCAGCCACGACAATCAAGAGCAGCAGTTTCACCACTTCCAGTACGCCATACAGTCCGTGCAGCCTCCAGAACTGGCTGTAGGCGGCCGATCCTGAACCCGCGCCGAAATCAATCAACCGGCCGAGCGCAATCATATCCGGCGTCACTCGAAAATGCTGGAATAACGCGATAATCAGCATGGAGCCCGCCATCCCCGCC
Organism: Bryobacterales bacterium; assembly: GCA_963776805.1. Lineage (GTDB taxonomy): Bacteria > Acidobacteriota > Terriglobia > Bryobacterales > Bryobacteraceae > Palsa-89. The sequence goes on along the minus strand of CAVZOD010000019.1, from coordinate 242,145 downwards.
ATCAGCCGGCTCTTGATGCCGAGCAACAAAATCGCAGTCAGCAGCGCGCCCAGCGCGATCTGCGCCCACTCCCAACTGGTGAAAAACAGCCGGTTCTCCTCGCCCGCCAGATAGCGCAGCAGCAGCCGAGCATTCTCCGGCCCCAGCGTTTGAAACATTTGCGCAGCGTCTTGTGGAGGCGCCGCCAGCACGCGATCCACCGTGCCGAAATTTTGCGTGGCCACGAAGATCATGAACAGGCTGCCCAGGATCAAGCAGCCCGCTAGAAACGCCGCCATTCGATGCCGATGCATGGCCATCCTGCTTTGATTTTATCGCACGCATCGTCCTGTGTTCCTGAGTTCATGTTTGTCCCAGACGCAGGGCAGCGCTGCGCACCAAAAGTAAGCGGCCGGAAGGCTGAACCCTCAGGTGTTACCGCAGTTCGCAGCCATCAGTCCTGCGTTATACTTTTTGTCACTGAGAGCCTGTCCCTCTAGAGCGTCCCATGAAGTTACTTACAAAATTCAATCTTATTTTGATCGCCTTGTTTAGCGCCGGCTCGATCGTCATCACCATCGCCGCGTACCAGTTTCTGATTCGCAACGCACGCGGCCAGGTGATCCAGCAGGCTGAGCTGATGATCGAGAGCGCGCTCTCCACGCGCCAGTACACCGCCAATGAACTGGCTCCGCTGCTCGAAACTGTGCCCGCTCACCAGACGCGCTTCCTCCCCGAAACCATTCCTTTCTATGCGGCCACTGTCACCTTCGACTATCTGCGCAAGCATTACCCGGATTATTCCTACAAAGAAGCCGCGCTGAATCCGACCAACCTGCGCGACCGCGCCGTGGATTGGGAGGCAGACTTGATCGACTACTTCCGCAATCACGCGCATCAGAAGGAGCTGGTGGGCGAGCGCGACACGCCCACGGGACGCGTCCTCTATATCGCGCGGCCTATCGTAGCCGATCAGGCTTGCCTGCAGTGCCACAGCGAGCCGTCGGAAGCTCCGGCCGCCATTGTGCGCACCTATGGCAACGAGAACGGCTTTGGATGGAAACCGAATGAGACAGTGGCGGCGCAAATTGTTTCGGTGCCTATGGCGGTGCCAATTCAAATCGCACACGTCGCGTTTCGCAATCTGGTGATCTGCCTGCTCGTCGGACTAGTCCTCTCGGTGGTGGCCATCGACGCCGCCGTTGTCTTGCTCGTGATCCGTCCGGTACGCAAACTGTCGGACATGGCGGATCGCATTAGCAACGGGGACATGAGCCTGCCCGAACTGCCCGTCTACGGCCACGATGAAATTTCCGCTCTTACCGCGTCGTTCAACCGGATGTTCGTGAGCCTGCAGAAGGCGTTCCGCCTGTTGAACGGCTGAGCGACCCGCGCGGCATGCTGCCCAGGAATTGCTCGCGCTTGCTGGCCGAGCTGATCTCCTGCGCCAGAGTCTGATAAAGGTCGCTCAACGTCCGGCTTTGGGGCGCCGCGCGGCGCACCAGGATATTTGCGATCGGCCCGATAAAGGTCGCCAGGTCTTTGCTCGCTCGCTCCAGGTCGGCATCGCTATGAAGCGAAACTTCCGCGGCTGGTTGTGAATCCGGCGCCGGCCCTGGCGCAGCAGGCCGCAAGTTCGGTACCGCGACAGTGGTGGTGTCATTTAGCCGGTCTGCGCCCAACCGGACCGCATCCAGCGCCGCCAGAAACTCTTGCGCGCTCGCGAACCGCTCGGCCGGATTCTTTGCCAGCGCTTTCAGAATAATCCGGTCCAGCTCCGGCGGCACCTGCGCGTTCAGCTCGGAAGGCGTTTTGGGCGTGTTCCGCAAATGCGCCGCGATGATCGCGTAGGCTCCGCCCGAGCCGCCGGCATCGAACGGCGGGCGCCCAACCACCATCTCGTACAACATCGCGCCGGTGGAATATACATCCGACCGCGCGTCCGCCCGCTCTCCCAGCGCTTGCTCCGGCGAAATGTAGTAAGGCGATCCGAGCATGGTGCCCGGCTGCGTCAGCTCGGCATCGTCGCGCCCCGGCGTGGTGCCCGGGTTCAATGACGCCGCCAGCCCAAAATCCAGCAGCTTCACCACCCCATGCGACGCGATCATCACGTTCGACGGCTTGATGTCGCGATGAATCACTCCATGCGCGTGCGCGTAAGCCAGCGCCGCCAGTACCTGAGAAGCATACTCCAGCGCTTGCGCCACCGTAATTCCAGGCGAACGAATCTTGTCGCGCAGGCTGATGCCTTCCACGAACTCCATCACCATCACCAGCTCGTTGTGCGTGCGAAACGCATTGTGCAGCGACGCGATGTGCGGATGTTCCAGGCTGGCCTGCAACCGGATCTCGCGCAGAAACCGCTCCGCCATATCCGGCGACGCAGCGGCATTCGGCAAAATCACTTTGAGCGCCTCAATGCGTTGCGATATCGCATGGCGGACCTTGTACACCGATCCCATGCCGCCCGCTCCCAGCGAGGCCAGCACTTCGTAGTCGCCAATGCGATCGCCGGACGCAAACGCCATCTTGTCCGGAGCCATAGCTCCGATCATGTCAAGTTTCGCGGGTCCAAGGCAAGCAATCGGCAGGAACATCCGGCCGCCGGTTGCGTATTCTATGCTGAGTGCGAAAAGGAAAGCCAAGCCGGACTGCCGAGTTCGTCGCTTTGAATCGGGCGCTCGGCACCCTCGCACCGCAGGTGCCCGGCTTTGCGGACCCGTTCGCCTTCCAATTCCTCCCGAAAAGAGGGCAGAAGAAAGTCGACCGCGCGCGCGGCGGGATCGCGAACGGCGCGCGAACATCGCCTTATCCGTTCTGGCAGCGCGGGATGGGCGTCTTCAACCAATTCCGAACGGTGATCCTGGATCGCGCTATCGCTTCCGCCCCGCCGCCGGAGCAACTCGTCATTTTAGGCGCTGGTCTCGACAGCCGCGCCTGGCGCCTGGATTGCCTCAAGGACACGGTGGTCTTCGAAGTCGACCATCCCAGCAGCCAGGCCCCGAAGCGCGAACGCTCCGCTTCCGTTCCATATAAAGCAAAAGACCTCCGTTTTGTCGCGATGGATTTCGAGCGCGATCGGCTTTCCCCGCTGCTCAAAAGCGCCGGATTCGATCCAGGCAAGCGCTCTTTCTGGCTGTGGGAGGGTGTGACGATGTATCTTCGGCCCGAACAGGTCTCAGCCAATCTGGGTGCCTTCGCCGCGCTGTCCGCGCCCGGCAGCCGCATCGCCCTCACCTACCTCCGCAAGCAGAACGGCCGCATCCCGCGCAGCCTGTTTCTAGCTCTATTGGGTGAACCGGTGCGATCGGCGTTCGCTCCCGCCGAGATCGCGGAAATCGCCCGATCGCGCGGCTGGCGCCTCATCAACGACACCAATATCGAAAACTGGCTCCAGGAAACTCCCGGATTGAAGCTGACGCGCCGCCTAATCGGCCTGCAGTGGCTGGAATCCATTTGGGTCGGCGAAGCGTAAAGGATTGGTTTATATAGGTCGATAGAGGGTGGTATCCTCATGTCGACCCAGGTGATATCCTCGGGTGCGCCCTCGCTCAGCCAGTCCTGGTCCCAAAAGACGGGAGCGCTATCGGGCGCTCTCGCCATCCTGCTTGGCTCCGCCGCGCTGCTCGGATGGGCGGTCCACTCCGCGTTTCTCATTCAAATTGCACCGAATCTGCCCCCGATGCAGCGCAACACAGCCGTTGGCTTTATCCTGATCGGGCTGGGACTGCTGGGAATTGAACTGTCCAGGCCACGCTGGACGTTCCTCACCTCCGCAGTCACGGCCGCCCTGGCAATTGCCTCGCTGCTGGAGTATCTGTTCCACGCCAGTTTCGGGATCGATGAACTTCTGGGCCCCGCCTACATCACAACGCTTACCTCGGATTCGGGACGCATGTCCCCGGCGACGGCCCTCTGTTTTCTAGTTCTGGCCGGTGGCTTCGTTTTGTCACAAATCATTCCGCCCGCCAAACGATCTCCGGTGCTAGGCGTTCCAGGATTGGTGGTGGCAGCGGTGGGCGCGGCCTGCGGCATCAGCATGCTGTGGGGCAGCGGCCACGCTTTTGCGTTTGGCAACCTCACTCGAGTAGCGTTACACACGGCTGTTGGATTCGTGGTGCTGGGCATCGGCGCAGCCGCCCTGGCGTTCGATATGATCCAGCCCGGGTTGAGCGAGCTATGGGCGCCCATCGGCACGTTTGTGTTCGTTGCCACGGTTCGATTTGGATTGTTACAGGCGTTCTCGCCCAAGAACCAACCACGTCTGTCACCCGTCCTCACGTCCATCGGAGCTCTGCTGGGCGCGGCCATTTTTGGTGTCTTCATCCACCTCACCTTGAAAATTCGCATGCAGCGCGACGCCTTGCGGGACGTGAATCGAAGGCTGGAAGGGGAGATGATTGAGCGCCGGCAAGCCGAGGAGGCGGCACATGCTGCGAATCGGGCAAAAAGCGAATTCTTGGCCAACATGAGCCACGAGATTCGGACGCCCATGAATGGCATCCTGGGGATGGTGGAATTGGCGCTTAGCACGCCGCTCGACGCCGAACAGCGCGATTATCTGGAGACCGCCGAGGAATCCGCCCAGGGGTTGATGACCGTCATCAACGATATCCTGGATTTTTCGAAAATCGAAGCCGGGAAGCTGGATCTGGAGACCGTCAACTTCAGCCTGCGGGAAAGCCTGGCGCAGACTCTCAAGCCCCTAGTGGTTCGAGCTCAGCAGAAGGCGTTGGACCTGAATTGGCATGTCGATCCGCAAGTGGTGGATCTGGTGGCGGGCGATCCGGTTCGCCTGCGCCAGATCATCGTCAACCTGGTGGGGAATGCGGTGAAATTCACCAAATCCGGTGGAGTGACGGTGTCCGTTCAAAGCGAGCCGGATGGCTGCGAGCCGATGCTGCTGCGCTTCACGGTCACAGATACCGGGATCGGCATTCCGCTCGAAAGACAGAAAGAGATCTTTTCCTCCTTCACCCAAGGCGATAATTCCACAACCCGCAGATACGGCGGAACGGGCCTGGGGCTGACCATTTCGCACCGGCTGGCCGAGATGCTGGGTGGCCGCATCTGGGTGGACAGCGAACCGGGCAAGGGCAGCTCTTTCCATTTCACGGCGCGCTTCGGAATTGCCAAGGAATCGAGGACCGCAGCCGATTCGGGTGTACTTCGCTCCGCGTCATCAACGGCGGTTTGATCGGCCTTCCGGCTCGAACACGCCGATCACGTTCCAAGCATCTGTTTCTTTCCTTCCACGTTAGGCATTTAGCTGGCAGGCGCGCTCCGATCCCATACGCCAACCCCGTACTCTTGCGGTGAAAGGCCTCTGATGAAACCTGAATCGCTCCACAAAGTCGCCGAAACTCTGCGTTCGGCCCACCATCACCATCTGGGCGTGACTGCGCATCCGCCCAAACCGCCCAACGTTGTCGCCGCCGCACGCCTGGAACGTCCCGACATACAATCGTTCACCAATGCGCTCGACCGCGCCCGGGAACAATGGCCGGATACCGATCTCTGCCTCATCGGCTCCCACGGCGCCATCGGGCCCACCAACATTGACGATCCCACCGATACCCTTCCCCCGGGCTTCTTGCAGTTTCTGGATCCCGAAACACTGCTGCGCATCCCTGTGGGCGACCCGGAAGATCAGGGCGATCAGATCGACTAGCCGCAACGCTCCAGCTTCCGCCAGCGTCCATCCAGGAATGAGAGCCGCAGGCTTGATCCTCGCGCTGGCCGCGCTTTGCCATGGCGGCCGGTCCTCGCTTTCGAGCGATGCGCTCTCCATCGACGCCATCATCCAATCCCGCCACCTGCCCTTCGGCGGCATCCTCGATCCCATCTTCGCGAGTCCAGACAGCCAGGCCATCACCGGTTACACGCGCTGTGGCGACTCCGCACTGTGGACCGGCCACTATCTCGCCGCCGAAGCATATCGCTACAAAGTTTCTGGCGATCCGGCCGCGCTTGCCAACGCCCAAAGCGCTCTGGCTTACCTGAAGACCTTGGTGGACGTCACCGGCACCGATCTGCTCGCGCGCTGCATCGTTCCCATCAACTCCAACTACGCCGCCGGGATCACCAGCGAAGAATCCGCCAACGGCATCCATGAGAGCGGGGACAATTATTGGATTGGGAATACCTCGCGCGATGAATACATCGGAGTTTTCTTTGGCCTGAGCGTGGCCTACGATCTGCTGGGCTCCGGGACGCAGCCGGCCATCCAGACGCTCGCCACGCGCCTGCTGAATTTCCTGACCGCGCATGGCTGGAGCGTTGTGATGCCCGACGGTTCGGCCAGCACAACATTTCTCATCCGCCCCGATGAGCAGCTCGGATTGCTGCAGATCGGCCGCCAGGTGAACTCCGCGCAATTCGCATCGGTGTATCAGAGTCTGGCGGCCAATGTTTCCACGCTAGCCAGTGTTCCGGTGATCGTCGACGCCGCGGACGCTCGCGATTCCTACTTCAAGTTCAATCTGGACGCTATTAATCTATTCAGCCTGATTCGTCTCGAAACCGATGCCACGCTGCTCGGGCGCTACCAATCCGCCTACCAGCTTTTCCACAACACGGTCAAAAATCACCAGAACGCGCACTTCAATATGGTCGACCGCGCGCTGAATGGCGCCGACTCCAGGCGCGATCAGGAAACCATCTCCTACCTGCGTCAGTGGCTCTTCCGCGTCCGCCGCGATTTCTACGTGGATCTGCGCGGGCAATATCCGTCTTGCGTGAGTTCCGATGAGTCCTGCAACCCGCTGCCTGTGGTACAACGCATCCCCACGGATTTTTTGTGGCAACGCAGCCCGTTTCAGCTGGACGGCGGCGGCTCCGGCCTGATCGAGAGCGCCGGCATCGACTTCATCCTGCCGTATTGGATGGCGCGCTACTACGGCGTCCTCAACGACTAGCTCTGCCGTGGCGCACGCACAACTGCGTGCCGCGTTCACACGTGTGAACGCCCCAGCGTTTTCACTATATACGCGCTGTGTCACTATAGTTGTGTCTATGACGCCCTCCCAACCCGCGCCGAAATTTCAGTTGAACAACACCTCCGAGTATCGCGAGAACTACGCCAACAGCGTGCAAATCCGCGTGAATCTCTGGGACTTCTTTCTGATGTTCGGCACCGTGAATCAGACCGCGCCCGATTCGGTGACTATCAACAATTTCCAGGGCGTCTATCTAAGCCCGCAACAGGCCAAGGCGCTGCTGAACGTCCTGACGCAAAACATCTCGCAATACGAAGCCACGTTCGGCGAAATCAAGCTGGAGCCGCATCCGGGCAAACCCGGCGCCATTAACTGAGTGGCTCTGTGATGCGGGCCATCCGCTTCAGCACACTCCTGCTTCCGGCTGCGTTCGCGCTACTGGTTTTTCTCGCGCATCTCCCTTACTTCGGACTGCCGTATTTCTGGGATGAACTCGGCCAGTTCGTTCCGGCCGCGCTCGACATCCTGCACGATGGCGCCTGGATCCCGCATTCCACCGTACCGAACGCCCATCCGCCGGGCGTCATGGCTTATCTCGCCCTGGTCTGGCGAATCGCCGGCTATTCCATCACAGCCACGCGATTGTCGATGCTGGCCCTAGCCGCCGCAACCGTCATTTGCACTTTCTTCCTGGCCGGTGAACTATCGCGCGATCGCATGCCCGCCATTGTCGCCTCGGTATTCTTGCTGGCCGATCCGCTCTTCTTCGCGCAGTCCATGCTGGCGCAACTCGACATGCCGGCCATGCTCTTCACCGTGCTCGGCCTGCTGCTGTTCCTGTCCGACCGCCACGCCGCCGCGGCCGCCGCCTGCACCGCGCTGGTGCTGGCGAAGGAAACCGGCGCGCTTCTGCCGCTCATCTTCCTGGTGGTTCTCTACCGCGACCCGGCACGCTCTCGATACGCCGCCTATTATCTGGCGCCGTTCGCCGCTCTCGCCATTTGGTTTTTCGCGCTCTGGCACTCCACCGGTTATCTCTTTGGCGATCCAGGATTCACTCACTACAACACCACTTATTCGCTCAACCCGGTGCGCGCCTCGGTAGCGCTCCTGCGCCGCTTCTACTATCTCTTTATTGACGACTTCCGCTGGATCGGCTCCATCGCAATTGTCTTCGCCTGGAAGCGAGCCCGCCTTTACTCTACGCGCGCTTGGAAGATTACCTGGTTGTTCATCGCGGCGCATATATTGCTGGTCAGCCTGCTGGGTGGGGCTACGCTCGAGCGCTATCTGCTTCCGGTTCTCCCGCTCATATATATTGCGATGGGCGCGGCATTCCAACTGGTGCGCCCGCGCTGGCGTTACGCCGGAGTAACGGCTCTCGCCGCTGGCTTGGTAGCCGGCCTTTTCCTCAATCCGCCTTTCCCGTTCCCTTACGAAAACAATCTCGCGTTGGTCGACTTCGTTCATCTTCACCGCGACGCCGCTCAATTCCTCGAAAAATCTTACCCGGACAAAACCATCTACACCGCCTGGCCGCTCACCCAAGCTCTGCGCGATCCCGCGTTTGGCTACGTCCACCGCGCCCTGTCGGCGTCCGAGACTTCCGACCTGCACGTTTCCACGCTCCAAGCCCTGAAACCGAATTCGGTCGGCGTCCTGGTGCTCTATTCCCGCACCTGGGAGCCATCCTGGGGAGTGCTGCAATGGCCGGTCCTGCGCGATTTCCTGAGCCGTTTCTACGAATACGAACGCGAAATGACCCCCGCCGAAGTCCACCGGCATTTTGGCCTGGTTCCCGTCCAGCGCTGGACCCGCCGCGGCCAATGGATCCAGGTATTCTCGCGCCCCTGAGCGCTTCCGTTACGCGTCTGTTAGCATTAGGAGTCCTCCGATGCCAGCCGCCATCAAATCCGCGCTCTCGCTGCTGATCATCGACGATAGCCTGAGCAGCATCGAGCTGCTCTCCATCGCCCTGGCCCCGCTCGGACTGGGGATTCTAACGGCCACCAATGCCGAAGCTGGACTGAACCTGTTTTACAACCGCCGGCCCGAGATCGTACTTACCGATTTGGTCATGCCGCAAATGAGCGGTATGGAGGTTCTGAAGCGGATCATGGAAGTGGAGCCCGCCACGCATGTGATCCTCATGACCGCGCACGCGTCGTCTGAAACCGCCGTCCAGGCAATCCAGCAAGGGGCCAGCGATTACCTGGATAAGCCGGTATCGATTGCGCCGCTGCGCGAGCGCGTCAGCAATTTCGTCGAAGCCAGCCGGAAACGAAAGCACGCTCTGCGGTTGGAAGAGGACGAGCTAAGAACGAACCCAGAATTTGAGGGAATCATCGGCCGCAGCCCGCCGATGGCCGAGATGTTCTCGCGCATCCGGCGTGTGGCCGCGCACTATCGCGCCTTGCTGATCACCGGAGAGACCGGGACCGGCAAGGATTTGGTGGCCCGCGCGATCCACAAGCTGAGCCCGGTGGCTGCGGGCCGCTACGTTGTGCTCAATTGCTCGGCCGTGGTGGAGACGCTGTTTGAGAGCGAGCTCTTCGGCCACGTGAAAGGTTCTTTCACGGGAGCCACCCAAGATAAGCCGGGCCTGTTCGAACACGCGCACCAAGGCACGCTGTTCCTGGATGAAATTGGCGACATGCCGCTCTCCACCCAGGCCAAGCTCCTCCGCGTACTTCAGAACCAGGAAGTGCAGCGGGTGGGAGCACTCAACGCACGCAAAGTGGAAGTGCGCGTGGTGGCCGCCACCAACCACGATCTGCGAGCCGCCATCGCAGAAAAGCGCTTTCGGGAGGATCTCTACTATCGCCTGTGCATGGTGGAGATTCAGACTCCCACGCTGGCCGGCTGCATGGAGGACCTTCCCTTGCTGGAACGGCATTTTGTCGCACGCTTCTCAGCGGAATATGGCAAAGAGATACGAGGACTCACTCAGCGTGCGCACATCCGGCTTTCGCAGCACTCCTGGCCGGGCAATGTGCGGGAGCTGGAAAACGTGCTGGGGTGCGCTGCCATGATGACGATCACAAACATGATCGACATCGAGGACCTTCCAGCGCATTTACAGTCCTCAGCCGATCCGGGCGCGCAGCGTCAGGCTGATGCTCTGGAAGGGCAGGAACGCATGCTGATCGTGCAGGCGCTGGAAAGGGCCGGCGGGAATCAAACCCAGGCTGCTCGTATCCTGCGCATCAGCCGCGACCGGCTCCGCTACAAGCTCAAGAAACATCACCTTTACGTGCCGGATTCCACGCGAGGCGCCGCGGCCGCGGGTTGATTTCAGCGTGGCGGCGTCGATGATCGAGCGGACGTTGGAGCAATTCTGGGCGGAATGAAAGGGCCGGCGGTAATCAGACCAAGGCCGCTCGTATCCTGCGCATCAGCCGCGACCGGCTTCGCTACAAACTCAAGAAACATCACCTTTACGTGCCGGATTCCACGCGCCGCGCCGCATCTGCCGGTTTAGCGTGATGGCACTGTTCCGGCGGCGCGCGCGGTGGTTTTAGGCGGAATGTCGTCGATGATGGCACGCTTGAAAAACTTCCATTGCCCATCCTCGCGCTTCAGCACGTCCTCATAGTGCCCGGCGCCCGCAATAACGGACTTGCAGTCTCTGGTAACGATGGTCTGCCAATAGGCCTGATCCGTCGCGGTGTCTCCATGGATCTGCAGCGTCAGATTATTTACTACGTGCTCGCTTCGATGGCCGCCCGGCGGAACAGGGCAGGCCGAAGGAGCTGTGGCCGCCGCGCCCGGAACTGGCCGCGAACTGAAGAATTCCTGGATCGCCGCCGGACCAGTCACCTTCGTGCTTCCGCCGTTCATGATCAGCGTGCCGTCCCTGGTGAAAAACGCGGCGTAGGCCGCCCAATCGTTCCCGTCCAGCGCCCTCGGATAATCGCCCATCAGCAGTTGTTCAATCGCCTGGCGATCCTCAACCCTTTGCAGGCGCGCCGCCGCTGAGTCCGCATGTTTGGTCTGGCCGAATGCGCCGCTCGCTCCCCAACAGAGAACCGCTACCATGGCAAGCCCGCTCCATTGCAAGCTATCCCGTTTCCAGTTCATGGTGTCTTTCTCCCCGTAATAGATTCTACTTGCCTACCAGGTGTTCCGGATGGTTGTTCTCGCAAACGTACTCCATTATTTCTTCCCGCGGAGCCAGGTCCAGCTTGACATTCATGTGGAACGGCTTCACGAAGGTACCAGGATCCTCGAACGTGGCCGCTACCTCCATGTGCCCGAAATCCACGCGCCGGTAGCGCTCCGTCAGATGCAGCCTCTCGGTGTGAGGCAACCGGCCTCCGCCCAAGCCTCCCAAGCAGCTCTTGTCGTTAAAGCCGGCCGTATCCACAACCAGCACGTCGCCATCCCACTTAGCAGTCGAATGTCCCATCCAGGTGGGGTCCAAATCCGGCGGATGCGCGCGCCCGTCGAGAAAAACCTGCCGAAAGCCAGGAACATCCTCGAATAAGATCACCAGCAGCGAACCGGTCTGTACAAACTTTTCGATAAACGGGGCTGCACTGCCCGGCACGGGGGGCGGCCCCGGCAGGCAGTGATTGTGGGGAGCGTCTTTCCCGTTGGTCTCGTTCCGCTCCTTAAGAACCGCGGCGGCCCAAGGCAAAAGTTGGGCCTGTTCGGGATAGGGATCATCTATAGCGATCCATACGCCGGAGAGGTCGGGCTTGCCACCAGCCCCGCGCGGCACGGGCTGCGCGGGCACCTTCGACCGTTTCAGCATGATTCGGGCAAGCCGGTTTGGATCGTCGCCCAGCGTCGCCCCGTTCACGGTTTCTGCCAGCTTGATGTTGAGCTGCGCCGCGTGGCCTGCCTTTAGCACCACGTCCTGCCTGACGTCTTTGTATGCACAGCACGGCATCACGATCGTAAGCTGGTAGGTTCCCTCCGCCAGGCCCGCGATGGCGTAGCGGCCGTCGGACTGGCTGCTGGTCCGCGCCAGCGCGCCCGTGGCTTTGTTCTTCATCTGGATGGGGGCATCGGGCATGGCTGCGCCGCTCGGATCGGAAATGGTGCCGCTTAGCGAAACGCGGGCGCTCTGAGCGTACAGCGACGCGACGAGTGCGAACGAAGCAAGCATCAGCCGGAGCATCGGTGGTTCATCGAGCGTATCACGCCTGATCCCGATCTCGCGCCAGACTCCTTGCTACTATGGACCGGAAATGGAGCCGAAAACTCTAGTTGGACGTGTCGCGGTGGTTACCGGAGCTAGCCGCGGCTTGGGAAGGGCCATTGCGGTAGCGCTCGCATCCGCTGGAGCGAAGGTTGCCTTGATTGGCCGGGAGAAGGACGCGCTCAGCGCATCCCTGGACGCGGTTGAGGCCCTGGGCGCGGAAGCAGCGGTCTTTCAAACCGACATCACCGATGAAGAACAGGTCATGACCTTGGAGCGCGACGTGCTTGCACGATTCGGCCATGTGGACATTCTCGTGAACAACGCGGGCATCAACGTCCGCAAATCGTTCGATGGGATTTCGCTCGCCGAGTGGAACCAAGTGCTAGCCACCAATCTGACCAGCGTATTCCTGCTGTGCCGCTCCTTTGTCCCTCACATGAAGGGACGCGGGTATGGCCGGATTATCAACGTAACCTCCACCCTGAGCCACGTTTCCCTGCCGCAAAGGTCGGCTTACTCGGCGAGCAAAGCCGGCCTGCTGGGGCTCACGAAGGCGCTGGCGCTGGAGCTTGCCACTGAGGGGATCACCGTGGTGGCGATCAGCCCTGGGCCCTTTGCGACCGAGATGACCACCCCTTTAATCAACGACCCGAATATGAATCGCCAATTTCTGTCGCGAATTCCCATGGGACGCTGGGGCAACCCCGAAGAGGTTGGGCAATTGGCCCGCTACCTGTGTTCGCCGGAAGCCGGGTTCATCACCGGCACCGACATTCTGATCGATGGCGGGTGGACCGCTCAGTAGAGCTTTACGTTTCTTTCACTCCCTTAACTCCGTACCCGCTGAGTCCGGTACTTTTTTCTAGTAAGGACTAAGTTTCTTTAAGGCTGGTATGTGGCGCGCCGTCCCCTTAGCATAGTATTCAGAGGGAAGATTCCATGCGTTTGCTTGCGCTCACTGCGTTGCTCGGAAGTTTCGTTGCATCCACCAGCGTCTTCGGGCAAAGTTTAACCGAACATGCCGCCGCAGCTGCGGGCGCCACCATCGGCACCGCCGCCGGTAAGCCGCTCGGCACGGCTCTCGGCAGAGTTTTTGGCGAGGTGAATAATACCCAGGCGGCCGTTGCACCGAAGACCGCAAAGCCGGCCGCGGCCAAGCCCGCACCCGCCGCTACTGTCGCCTCTGAGCATCCAGCCGCCGCAGCAGCCCCATCTGGCGGGAGCGGTGGTGGCGATGTCGCCGCGAGCGGAGGTGGTGGCAGTGCCGGGACTCCTCCGCTGCATCACACGCGCCGCCACAAAGAGCTTCCTGTGGAGGCACCGCCGGTGGCTGTAAGCCCGATCGTCCCGATTGTCGCCGAGCCGGTAGTAAAGGAACCCTCCGCTCAGGAAGTCGCGGGCATCAAAGTGGGTGCGACATCGAGCGAGTTGCGCGAGGCTTTGGGCGCGCCCGAATCCACGGTAAGCATCCCTGGCGACGATGGCCATCTGCTCGAGATCCGGCAATATTGGGCCAAAGGCGAGCCCGTGGGAACCATTCGCCTGGATAATGGCCACGTGGTCAGCGTACAAGCCAATAATTAAGGTGTACCCAGCCAAATCTTCATAGCGGTCAGGCTGAGCGCGAGAAAGATTAGCACGATCACCACGAAGGACCACCGAATCCTCCTTGCAGTGGCCGGCTGTTTGTTCTTTGGATCGTATTGCACTGCTTGCCGAGTGTTGTCCGCCATGGTGCCTCCGCACAGTAGACGCCGGCGGCGCAAAATCTTTCACGAATTCGGCGGCCGGCATGATTTCAGACACCCCCGCGCAAGGGCTCCGCGCCCATTTTGCCGCTAAACTGTTAATGTGTTGCGCTTCCTGCCGGCTCTGATTCTGTTCGCCAGCCTCCGCTCCGCTTTGGCGCTCACGGGCGCGGACCTGGGCGATCAAATCCAGAACATCACTTTGGACCCAGCCGAGTGCTATCGCGTAATCGACCTTAATTTCAACAAAGAAGATTTGAAGGTGTATCTCGCCTCCGGTTACTTGATTTTCACCAAGCCGGTTCGTGGGACACATCTGGGAGCAGTGTTCGTTGCCAGTGCGGAAGGCGGCGATGCCGACATTCTGCTGCTCCCGCCCACCCGCAGCGAGCGCTCCTCACTCGCCACCTTCACCAATTCCCCCAATCTGGAGGAACACTTCCAATCCGCGGCCTTCATCTTCACCGATGGAACCGGAGACGATCTTCTCGCCCAGCTCCAGCACAATCCGGACTCGAAGAAAAGCGCGGAAATGGGCGGCCTGATCGCTGAACACTGGTCGCCCGTCTTAAGCAACCTGATCTCCAGTTTTCAGACGCGCGTAGTCTACGACGTATTGTCCGCCCAGCGCGACACCGGTCTCTTTTACGTCGCGGTCTCGGGCAATCAACTCCAGAACTTCGACGTATTGTATGATCCCACCTCGCAGGATCAGATCCTGGTGGGCAAAGTCGGTTTCCGCGACAATCACAGCTACTTTAATATCTGGACTTCGTTTCAGGCGCGCTCGTTCCGGAACGGAGCTGCGCCGCGCGGCGCGCATTACGCGCTCGACAACATTCGGATCGAAGCCACCATCCAACCCGATCTGACCATGCAGGCCGTGACGCGCGCCCGGCTCACTTTGGAAGCGCAGCAGCAACCCCGATCCGCGGTGCCCTTCAATCTCTCTCCCGACATGCACATCACCGCCGCCAGCATCGACGGACATCCGGCGGAAGTGTTCGACCGCGATTCGCTGCGCTCCACGCTCATCCAGGCCAATGAAGACCGCCAATTCCTGCTGATCTCCAATCCCCCGCTCGATCCCGCCCTGCCTCATGAGATCGAAATCCATTATGCCGGCGCCGTCATCCGCAATGCGGGTAATCAGGTTTACTACGTTGGATCGCGCGGCACCTGGTATCCGCGAACCGGCTCCGCCCTGGCCAATTATGACTTGACGTTTCGCTACCCGAAGAGCCTGACAGTGGCTGCCACCGGAACCACGGTGGACGATCGCATGGACGGTGACTGGCGCATCACACATGTCAAGACCGATACTCCGGTGCGATTTGCCGGGTTCAACCTGGGTGACTTCCAATCCATGGTGCAAGAGCACAATGGATACCGAATCGAGTTGTATGCCAATCGCCGGCTGGAGGCCGCGCTCGCGCCCAAACCCGTTCCTGCGGTCATGCCGCCCGCCGAAGTCCCGTTTCCGCATCGGCATGCCAAGCCGCCCGATTCGGCGACACAGCCGCCGCTTGTGGTTCCACCAGATCCAGCCGGGCGCATGGAGCAACTGACCAAGAGCCTGCTGGACACACTCGATTTCATGACGGAAGAATTCGGTCCTAGCCCGATCCGCAGTCTGGCCATCACGCCCATCCCCGGTGGCTTCGGCCAGGGCTTTCCCGGATTGGTGTATCTTTCCACCTTGGCCTATCTCGATCCCGGCCAGCTTCCGCCGGCGCTCCGCGAACGGTCCGAGCAAACTTTTTTTTCCGAGCTGCTCGAGACCCATGAAGTGGCGCATCAATGGTGGGGCAACCTGGTGGTTCCGGCCAGCTATCACGATAACTGGCTGATCGAGTCGCTGGCGAACTACTCGGCACTGCTGTTGCTCGAACGCAACAAAGGTGTCAAAGCACTGGATACCGTACTGGATGACTATCGCACGCATCTGCTCACCAAGACTGAAATGGGCCACACGCTCGAATCGGCGGGGCCGATCGTCTGGGGGTACCGCTTGGAATCCTCGCTCGCTCCCGACGCCTGGCGTGCCGTCACTTATGAAAAAGGCACCTGGATCATCCACATGCTTCGGCGCCGGCTGGGCGACGAAAAGTTCATGGCGCTGCTCAAAGACGTTGCCAGCCACCATCATTCCATCAGCACCGAAGAGTTTCGCGATCTGGCGAGCCAGTACGCGCCCCAATCGCCCGATCCCGGGCTAAAGATTTTCTTCGACAATTGGGTGTATGGAACCGGCGTGCCCTCCGTCACGCTGTCTTATTCCTGGCGCGGCGCGAAGCTTTCCGGGACCCTGCTGCAGCACGATGTCGACGATGCCTTCAGCGCATATGTTCCGGTGGAAGTGGAGACCGGCGGCGAGAGCCACGTCTATTGGCTCGCTACCGGCAGCGATCCCGTTGCGTTTTCGATTCCCCTGAAATCACGGCCCACCAAAGTAGACCTGCTGGCCACCGATTGCCTGATGACAATTTCGAAATGAGACCAATCCCGCTTTTCTAAACGACACACATGCCAGTTGCCAGCAAACGCAAAGAAGCGCGCAAAGCCGCGCCCATCGTCGCCGTGGAGCCTGAGCCGAAGCTTCAGGAAATGGATCTTCCGCCGGCTATTAAAGTGACGGCCCTGGTGTTTTCCTACGACAGCGCGCCTGCCCTGCGCCGCTGTCTGGCCGCGCTGGAGGGCTCCAACGATCGGGCGTCCATCGAAATCCTGGTGGTGGATTGCGGCTCGCACGACGAGAGCGCGCAGCTCGATTCTGAGTTTTCCAATGTCACCATGCTGCGCCTGCCGCGCTACTTCGGCCGCACTAAGGCGCTGAACATCGGCACCCGCACTTCGGCCGGTGAATATTTGCTGTTCATGACGCCGGAGGTGGAAGTATTGCCCACCACTATTCCAGCGCTTCTGGCACGCCTGGAGTCGGACCCGGAAACAGTTGCGGTCTGCCCGCTTCTGGTGGACACTCAGGCTCACACGGCCGAGCAATTCTTCCGCCTTCCGACGCCCGCCACCGGCGTGGATCTCACACCCGTAGCCGTGGAAAAGACCGCCGAAGTTTTCCCAGTGGAGTACGCCACGTTTCAAGCTTTTCTGGTGCGGAAATTTTTCGTGAAAGGCCTGAACTACCTCGACGAACGCTATGGCGACTCATGGTCCGACGCCGAACTCTGCTATCAGATCCGGCGGGTCTCGCGAAAGACTTTGGCGCTTCCGCAAGTTACCGCGCTTTATACGCCAGGGCCGCCCTACGCCGAATCCGCCCAAACCATCCTGGCGGCCGACCGCATCCATGGAGCTGCCGTGTTCTTTGGCAAGCATTACGGCTTGGCAAGCGGGATTCTCTTTCGCATCAAAGCCATTTTCGGAGCGCTCTTCACCTTGAAACTGCCGCTGTTCGCGGCCCTGATCTCCGGCGCCAAGATTGATGGGTCGCAAACCGAGATTTTATAGAGGAGCGGCATCACAGCTTGAGGTCAATGGCCTTTGCCAAAGCGCTTGCGAACGATGGCAGCGCTCCGGTCTGATGGAAAGCACGCACCTGTTGCTCCACCGTCCGTCCGATGTTGGCAGCCTGCTCTGTAAATCTGCAAACCACGAGCGCTTCATCGATGGCCATCTGGCCGGCCAGAAAATCGTCGGGATGAAGAACCTCAATGCCGTACAGATGCACGGCCTTCGGCTGAAAATGCCGGATGTTAAAGGTAACAATGCTTTGCGCACCGCAATGGACAGCAGCGGCAAGGACGTGCCTGTCTTTTGCATCGTTGCGCAGGGTCGGCATCAGATCCGAATACTCTCGCACCCAGGGCTTCGGGAAAGGACTGCCGAAGTTCTTGCACCAAATGCCCGGTTTGCTCGCGCGACTTGCGGAATCGCTTTTGCAGCGTGCGCTCTACTTCAGCGATGATGTCGTCGCTCCATCTGGGAGCATAGAGTCCGGGAGTCTCGGCCAGCCGCAAGAGGGTGTCTCTGAGTCCCGCGCCCACCAGGACGCAGGCGTCCAGGACAACCGGACGATCAGACCTCATTCAGCGTCGTTGTTATTGGATCCATTTGGGCCCGCGTAGATTTGATCGTAGTCGCCGTCATTCATGGCCTCGCGCGCCATCCTGTTGAGGATTTCCTTTCGCTGCCCGTCCCGGTGTTCCCGGAAGCGCAGCAGATCTTTGAGATAGATCCGGCGGTGGGTTCCCACCAGGTGAAAAGGAATCTCTTGTTTGTTCAGCAGCTCAATCAGAAAAGGACGCGAAACACCTAGCAGGTCCGCCGCTGTCTGCGTGGTCAACTCCCGTAAGACGGGGGTGACGGCGACTCCCTTGCCTTGACTCATGAATCCGAGGATTTGCCGCAGAACCTGGACGAGCGAACCGGGCAGCGGAAGCGGCTGTTGAGTGGGTGAGCTCAATCCTATATTCTCCTGCGCTAGCACTAATTCATAGAGTGCGTTCAGCTGGGTCAATTCTCTCTCAGTCGGTTGCTGAATCGCGGACGCTGGTGCTGCCATACTTCACCTCCACCAGGTTGATTGTATCATGCAATCGAAATAAACGAAACAGGCGAAACGAAAGAAATCAACATTAGCCTAAGTCACCTAGTACCTAACGTTACAGCAGCCCACAGCCGATATAGAATCGGTATGCAGCTTGACGCCTTCTTGTGGGTTCTCCTTCCGGTCTTCATCGCCGCGGGATCTGCATTGTTGTCGTTCTACATCATGCAGGCGCGTATGGAAGTGGCTATCTCTAAGGAACGAGAGGTCATAGCCGAAGTTCGCGCCGAAGTCCGCACCCAAAAGAACACCATGGAGGAACGCGTGAAGGCTACCGAGCAGGAAGCCCGCCGGCGCGCCCTGGATGAATTCATGCAGGATTTTCGCGTGGAAGAACGCCACTACTTCCGTGAAAACAAGTCGGTTACAGCCCGGCAGAAGTCTATGATTCTGCAGGAACGCCTCTACTTCCGCAACATCCCGCTCTCCAATTGGGTGGAACACGAGATGGTGGTGGAAGAGGATATGGCCGACATTCAGCACATCGCCAAAGGTTGCTCTATTTTCAGCACGAAGTCGCTCTCTGAAGACAGCAAAGCTGCCGTGTCCAGGCTTCTGGAACAGGCGGCCGCGTCCGGCAGCACCGCCCAGCTCGCCGCCGCGCTCAACAACGGTCACGCCGGCTGATTCCTCACCTTAGATAGTTTTTGTCAACCAAATGGCCTGAGTTCCGTCCAGACCATATGATGGGCGCGATGGCAGATAGCCTGGAAGCCAACATCGATGGGCTCGCCGAAACCCGCGAGTTCGGTTCCTGGATGGCTTCCGAGCAGAGGCGTGTGTTCTTGCTCTGCCGGCGCATGCTCCAGGACGCCGAAGAGGCCGACTCCGCCACCCAGGACACTTTTCTGAAGGCCTGGCAGGCTCTCAAGCGCCCTGAATCGAAAAGCCTGGACGATGCCGGGAAGTGGCTTACCCGGATCGCCGTGAATACTTGTCTGGACCGCCTGCGGTCCCGCCGCTGGCAGTTTTGGCGCAAGCGTCCCAAGGCCGAGGATGAATCGGCCATATTGAACTTGGCCGCGGCTACCGCTCCAAACGCCGAGGACCAGCTCTTCGCCCGCCAAATCGCCCAGCGGCTCGCACGCGCGCTTACACGGCTCAGCCTCCGCCAGCGCGCCGCATTCACATTGAGGCATTATGAAGATCGGAGCTTGGCCGAAATAGCCGAGATCCTGAACCTGGATGTTGGAACTGTGAAAGTGCACCTGTTTCGTGCCACGGAAAAGCTTCGGGAGGAGCTGCACGATCTGTACTTTCGCGATCGGGAAGATAAATGAAACAAACAGACCAGACTGATTTTGAGCAATGGCTGCGCGAGCGTTTACCTCACCTGCCGGAGCCGGAGGTGTCGCCTGAGTTTTTGGCCGCGCAACGCCGCAGTATCTATCGGCGCCTGGATCTGCCGCATGGCTCGCCCCACATGCGCTGGGGTCTTTCGCTCGCGATGCTGCTGCTGATGGTGGCCGGCGGCCTCACCCTGGAGCGCGTCCACAAAACCCAGCCCGTAGTTTCCACGCCCCTGTCCAGCATATCCGATGACCAGTTGTTCTCCGACCTCTCCGCCATGGAACAGCGCAACGAGCCCAAAGCCATCCAGCCGATGCACGGGCTGTTCCGGGAATAGGCGCAGAATAAACAAATGAAACGCGTGCTCCTCATGGCGCTGCTGTTCGCCGCGGGCCTGTCGGCGCAAATGCCGAAGGGCATCTACGCGTGGTGGAGCCGGCCCAAGATTGCGCGCGATCTCAATCTCTCGCCCGCGCAACGCGAGCAGATTCGCGCCACGGTGCAGCAATATCGCCCCCATTTATTGAACGTGCGGCTGGAAGTGAATCAGGCCGAGCAAGCGCTGACGGACCAGTTTAACCGCAGTCCGGTGGATCCCGCGAAGACCAACGAAGCCATCGAGCGTTTAGTGGACGCGCGCAGCGATCTGACGCGCACCCTCACGCAGTTGAGTTTGAAATTGCGTTTGATTCTGACCGAGGAACAGTGGCAGGAGTTGCAGCGCCGCCGTCCTGTCCCGGGGAACAACCAGCCTCCGCCGGAACCTGGGGAGCACAAGTAATTAATAGCGGAGACCCGCGAAGTACACCTGGTCTATCTTCGCCGCCAGCAGGACATCGCTTCCGGTGCGTCCAAAAAACGAAATGGCTGGTGCCCGGCCACTGCTTCGCGAATCAGGCCGCACGTTTCGCGAATTTTGTAACTTGGTTTGCGCCTCTAACTCAAACGGCAGGCTTCCTTATTCGGCTCACGATTCCCCGCGTTCGTATCGGCTGATCGCGGTAGGATTCGCCATGCCCGTCACGCTCCGCCGCGCTGCTGATGCACTTCGAATGTCCTGAAGCCGCCCGCTCGCTCGCTCGATCCATACGGAATCGCCAGGCCGCCATTGTACACTGGCACTTGCACCCTCAAAGGCTTCCTGCGTTGGATATTTCCACCCCGCTCAAGTTCGTCAAAGGGGTGGGACCCGCCCGCTCCCAAATGCTCGAAGCCAAGGGACTGGTCACGGTTGAGGATCTGCTGGCCTACGCGCCGTTTCGCTATGAAGACCGCACCAACATCAAAACCATCGCGCAGCTCGCGCCGGGCGAGATGGCCACCGTCATCGCGGAAGTCCAGTCCGCTCACTTGCGCGGATTCCGCCGCCGCAATCTTGGACTTTTCGAAGCAATTTTCAAGGATGCGTCGAATGAGCGGCTGCTCGCCAAATGGTTTCACGGCGGCTATCTGGCCGACCGCTTCCTGCCCGGCCTGCGCGTCTCGCTCTACGGAAAAGTGGAACTCGACAGCTACACCGGCGACCTGCTCATCATGCATCCGGAGTTTGAGATTCTCACGGGTGACGATTCCGATGGCGACGCTGCGCTCCACACCGGCCGCATCGTGGCAGTTTACGAAGCCGCGGGCAAGGTAACCACCCGGGCGCTGCGGTCGTTGATGCATCGCGTGATCGAGACTGTGGAGCCGCTGGAAGATCATCTTCCGGCGACATTGCGCGAGCGGCTGAAACTGCCGGATCTATGGAGCGCCATCCGATCCCTGCACTTCCCGGCGCCCGATTCGGACTTGCGCATGTTGAACGCGTATCGCACGCCCGCGCATTGGCGGCTGATCTTCGAGGAGTTCTTCTGGCTGGAGTGCGGCTTGTCACTGAAGCGTTCCAAGGCGCGCTTGCAACCGGGCATTTCGTTCGAATTGAACGATCGCGTGCGCGAAAAGATCAAGGCCATGCTGCCGTTTAAGCCAACAAGCGCGCAATTCCGCGTGCTGAAGGAAATCGCGGAGGACATGAAGGCTCCCCATCCCATGAGCCGGCTGCTGCAGGGCGACGTGGGCAGCGGCAAAACGCTGGTGGCCGCCGAGGCCGCGGTGATCGCAATTGAGAACGGGTATCAGGCTGCCGTGCTGGCGCCCACTGAAATCCTGGCCAGCCAGCACTACTTCTATTTCAAAAACCTCTTTCACAAAATGGGCTATGTGCCGGTTCTCCTCACCGGCTCCGCGACGCAACGCGAAAAATCACAGCTCAAGAAGCTCATGGCCGAAGGACTCGCGCATATCGGCATCGGCACTCACGCCCTCATCGAAGAGGACGTGGAATGGAAGAACCTGGGCCTTGCCATCGTCGACGAGCAGCATCGCTTCGGCGTGATGCAGCGCCTGCGCCTGGTCTCGAAGGCCAAGCATCCGGACGTTCTGGTGATGACCGCCACTCCCATCCCGCGCACGCTGGCGCTCACCATTTATGGCGATCTGGATATTTCCGTAATCGATGAAATGCCGCCCGGCCGCCGCCCCATTGAGACCAGCCACGTTACGGACGATCGCGTGGAAAGCGTGTACAGCTTTATGAAGCAGCAAATCGCGAAGGGGCGGCAGGCGTACGTCGTCTATCCGGTGATCGAGGAGTCGGAGGCCATGAAGGCCGCCCAGCAGATGTATCTGCACCTCTCGCAGAAAGTTTTCCCGGACCTGCGCGTGGGGCTTTTGCACGGCAAACTCAAAAGCGATGAGAAGGAGACGGTGATGGAGCAGTTTCGCCGGGGTGAAGTGAAGATCCTGGTCTCCACCACGGTGATCGAAGTGGGCGTCGACGTGCCGAACTCCACCGTGATGGTGATCGAGCAAGCCGAGCGCTTCGGCCTGGCGCAGTTGCATCAACTCCGCGGGCGCGTGGGACGCGGGGGCGAGCAAAGTTACTGCATCCTGGTGACGGGCAAACTGGGCGACGCCGCGCGCGAGCGCGTCCGAACTATGGTCGAGTCGACCGACGGTTTCTACATCGCCGAGATGGATCTAAAGCTGCGCGGTCCCGGCGAATTTTTCGGAACCAAGCAATCCGGCCTTCCCGCCTTGCGCATCGCCAACATCATTCGCGACAAAGATGTGCTCGAGCTTGCGCGGTCGGAAGCGCAGACCTTCATCGCCAACCCGCCCTCGTCCGAGGAGTTGCGCCGGGCGGTCGCCTACATTCGCGAACACTGGCAGCGCCGCTACGGACTGGTTCAGGTGGGCTGAGGGATGTGACCAAATGCGGGTGATCGCGGGAGAGTTTCGCAGCCGCCGGTTAAAGAGCCTGCCCGGCCTGAACACGCGCCCGACGCCGGACCGCCTGCGCGAAACATTGTTCAACGTGCTGGCGCCCCGCCTGGCCGATTGCGTCTTCCTGGACGTTTATGCCGGTACGGGGGCCGTCGGCATCGAAGCTTTAAGCCGGGGCGCGCGCCGCGCCATCTATATCGAGAAGAACCGCGCGGCCGTGGAAGTGATTCGCGAAAATCTGGCCGCGCTGGGCCTGGAAAGCCGCGCCGAAGTTTTCTCGAGCAAAGCCACAACGGTGCTGGAGCGCGTCCGCGCCGATATCGCGTTTCTCGATCCGCCGTACGACATGCCCAGGGAATATGAAACCGCCATGGGCGCTCTCGGCCAGTCCGAAACCCCACTGGTGATCCTGCAGCATTCGTCGCACTTCGCGCCAGAAGAAGCCTATGGAAATTTGCGGCGCTATCGCGAAATCAAACAAAGCGACAATTGTTTGAGCTTCTACGAGCGTTAGCTCACCGGATTCCAAACATATTTGCCGTCTTTGTTGATGTAGCCTTCCCGCTCGCCGATCCAAACCGGCGCTAGGCCTGCGGAGAAATTGCCGCCTTGGTCGAACTGCGGATTGATGGCGTACTTGCCCGCGCGATTGATGTAGCCGACACGCCCGCTGATGGAAACCAGGGCCAGGCCGTCGGAAAAATCGCCCGCCGTATCGAATTGCGGATTGATTTTCACCTTGCCCGTTTTGTCGATGTAGCCGGATTGATTGCCCAGCCGCACCATCGCGAGGCCCTCGTGGAAATCGCCGGCGGTAGCGAATTGCGGCGCGATCACCAGTTTGCCGGACTTGTCGATGTAGCCGTACTTGCCTTCCATCCGCACCACCGCCAGGCCGTCGGAAAAATTGCCGCCTTCATCGAACTGCGGTTTGATTACCGTTTTCCCGCTCTTGTTAATGTATCCCCAGTGGCCGTTCACCAGCACCGGCGCCAGCCCGTTTCCAAATTGTCCGGCTCCATCGTATTGGAGATTGATGGTGAACTTGCCCGATTTATCGATGTAACCCAGCTTCGGACCGATACCCACCAGAGCCACTCCATCGAAAAACGGATCCGCCAGATCGAATTGCGACGAAATGGCCAGCTTGCCGGATCGATCGATGTAGCCCCAGCGATTTCCCACTGCCACGGCAGCCAAGCCTTGCGAGAATGTGCGTGCGCGGTCGAACTGCGGTTGAATGGTCACCTTCCCGGACTTGTTGATGTAACCGTATTTGCCGCCGGACATGATCGGGTACAGGGGGCGCGAACGTAGCGCGAGCCACGCGCCCAGTCCGATCAGAGCAATCAGAACAGCGGCTGCCAGCACGATCGTGTTCTTTTTGCTCAGCGAGAAGGAACGCCGCGTAAGTCTTACCGTCTCGATATTGGAATCCATCATTTGTGCACCTGGAACACGGCGAAAGCACCTTCCCTGCCATTTGGCACGCAAATGGCAACATCGAGAGCAGGATGTGGCTGAAAAAAGGACTAATCGTTGAAGCTTTGTTCGTGGCTGCCAGCTTGGCGCAGCCGGTGGTTTCCAACGACTATGGCTATGAACCTTTGATTCCGGCGCCGGTGGTGGTGCGCCCACCCGAAGTTGCTCAGCCATCGCAATCGCAGCCGGCGCAACCGCAAGCCCCGCCGCCTCAAGAACAGCAGCAGGCCTATGCGCCAACTGCGCCCAGACCGATCGTCTATCGCGATTATCACCATCATCGCCATCACCGGCGGTCCGGCAAAAAGTCCGCCGCTATTGTGTTGGGTAGCGCGGGCGCCGGTGCGGCGATCGGCGCGCTGGCGGGCGGCGGAAGAGGCGCGGGAATCGGAGCCTTGGCTGGTGGCGCGGGCGGATTTATCTACGATCGCCTCACTCACCATTAAGCTTGGCCCTCAGTGCGTTGTCACCGCGCGCAGCGCCAGATTCACGGCGATCATCAGAACCGACATTCCGGGAAGCAACAGCAGCGCTTTCTTCAATCGCGCGGGATCGCCCGAGGCGATGGATCCGATGGCTCGCGAGCTAACGGCCAGGCCAACCCAACTGGCTGTGATCGCGATTCCAATCGCTGTTCCCGTCATGCGTGGAAACAGGTCGCCAATGAGCGCAACGGTGGTGGGAAACACCGGCGCCATCGACATCCCGGCCAGAAATGTGAGTATCCACGCGGCGGTCGGATTGCGGGTCTGCAACATCGCGAACGTCATGATCGCCATGGCGACGGATGCGGCGAGGGTGACCGTGAGTCCGGAGACCGAGATCAGGATCTGGGATGCGGCCAGGCGTCCGAACAGCAGCCCGAGCGCGAAGCCGAACGAAAGAACGTTGAGCGCTCGCACTTGCGGGACGCCTTGCGCGATCAGGTGCTGCACCAGCCAATTCCATACGCCCACTTCACAGGCGACGTACAGGAACAACAGGAGAGCGCAGAGCCAAAGCACGGGACGTCCGAGAACGCTTCCGATGTCGGAGAAGACGAAGCTTTGGGCGCTCGAGGGCGGCGGAATGGGCGCAAACAGGTTTACGGCAACCGCCACCACGGCCAGCCCGGCGATGAGATGGCAGAGCTGCGTGGACCGCTTGCCGAGCAAGTTGGCGGATACGAAGGGCGTGGCAAAGCCGCCGAGCCCGAAGAAGATATTCAGAAGGTTGAGCGCTGTGCCGCGATGAGCCGGGTCCACATCGCTACCGAGCGCGTTGGCGGCGGTAACGATGACGCCGCCGCCGGTACCGAGCAGAAACAGATACGCTGCGATGGCCCGAAAACCATTGGATCGTGGAAGAAGCGCGACGGCCAGCGCGCTGACGGTCAGGCCCAGAACCAATCCGATTTTCTTGCCTTCGTAATCGATCAGCGGGCCAACGCCAATGGAAGCCAGGATCAAGCCCAGGGCTTGGCAAAACGCGATGGTGCCATTTTGTTTGGGGGTTAATTGAAAGCGGGCGGAAAGATCGGGCAGGATGGTGCCGAGCATCGCGGCGGTCATGCCATAGACAAAGATCGCCAGCACGGCGGCAAGAATAAGCATCAGCACTCAGGTATAACAGACAAAGTAGGGGCGCGGCGCCAGGGTGCGGTAGAATAGGGCGTTCGGGCCGTGGCGCAGCCTGGCTAGCGCGCCTGCTTGGGGTGCAGGAGGTCCCGGGTTCAAATCCCGGCGGCCCGACCAATTAACCCTTCAGAACATTTCATTCCCTTCGGGATCGCGACCAGAAGGCCGTTCGCGACCAAGAAATGTGCAGGAAATTCCTAAGCTCGCCTTCTCTGTGCTCGCAATGACTCGCTCGTTCGCCTCTAACTTCGCAAGCGCTTCGCGCATCATTCCTAGCTTGGCCTGACTGTACAGCTTGAACGCTTGCGCATCTTCCTGTCTCAACATCTGCCAGAAATGCCACAATTCGAAGGCATATCGAATTGCGCTTTCATTTTTTCGCAAATGCTATGGACGAGGGGGGGGCATCTGAAGGGCCAACCAGGCCGTGCGCTCGGAATCCGCCGGCAGACTCCTTCCTGCCGGCAATAAACCCGGTTCTCCGTGCATTCCTCAGAACACAGCGTGAGCGGCAAAGCAAAGGGCGACACGCTGCCGATGGACACGGTTCAGTGAACCGCTAACGCGCGTAGACGAAGGGCCTGTCTGCACTGCTCTTCCAGAAATAGGCTAGGATGATCAGGCTTGCGATGGCCGCGTATGCGCACCACACGGAAGTGAAAGCGTACCGCTTGACCTCCATTACAACCAGAAGAATCGTGAGGTTTGCCGCGCCGAAGACAATCATCGGCCTGACCTTTGAAAAAAACAGCGATCCACAAGTCGCAATCACATACAGTACTGCAACCGCCGTGTTGTTGGTGGCTGGATTGATATACACGATGCTGTTTCCCTGGATGTGAACGTCCAATGGATACGCCATCAATGCCCACAATATGTAAAGCGCCGTTGCTCCGCCCAGCACCAGGAACGGCAGCATGCGCCTGCGGCTTTTCCCGTCTGCCTCAAATAGCAACACGCTGAGCGGCAGCAGGAAAGGCAGCAGTCCCTGCGCGTACAGCATGTACGCGGCGGCCATGTCGCGCGTCACTGTGGCGGAGAGAATCCCATCCAATCCCAGCCAGACAAATCCCTCGATGAATTGATGAACGGCGAAAAGAGTAGGCAGGGCCGCGAAGAGTAATTCGTTCCGGTGCTTCACCTTGGTTAAGGTGGCTACACCGATGACGGCCAGAGCCCCGCTGCCAACAAAGTTCGCTGTTGCTGAAAAACACAAGGCTCGTCTTCTCCCTAGTGAGAGTTACACGTCTCATAGCGGAACGCAATACTTCGTTTTGCTTTAGGATCTGCCAGGAATACGACCTGCTGACGGACGAAGATGATGGCTCCTCTGTGAATAGAACCAGCACCGTGCGAGTGCAGATTTTTAGAAGGAGCTTTGAGAGCCAAGTCTCCCAGATGAGCGGGCACTTTCTTGATCGCTGGCGGAGTGTTCTCCACTTCAAATGCCGAACTGAGGGGCCGCGCCGGAATTGGCGCACTCTCCACCCGGCTTATGGCGAGAATCAAGGCAGCGCTGGCGACTCGGGATCAGAGCTTAGAGGTGGGCAGCTTGTCGCGAATCGAGGAATGCAGCCGGTTCAGTTTTTTTCCGAGCACCTCGCTTTGGAACCGGGCAGCGTCTAACTCCGAATCCGTATAGTCGAGCCGGATGGCGAGCTCAATCTGAGTCTCCAACTCGGCCAGAGACCCGCGGGAAACGGCAAGAAAGTGCAGGAATTCACGGCTCGAATCGCGAGCACGGCCCTCGGCAATGTTCGCCGGAATGGAGACGGCCGCGCGTCTAATCTGAGCGCTGAGAGCAAACAGCTCAGCCTTGGGAAATCGCGCAGTGATCCGGTAAACCGTCTCGGCCAGCTCGACACCCAGGTGCCAGACATCCAAATCCCGAAAGCTCTTGACCATCGCCCCAATAGTGCTCGAAGGCCGAAGCTTTTCTCAACAGCGCCAACCCCAAATCCCAAACAGCAAAGCTGCAGTCCTCCGATGCGGTTAACATCATCGCTTGATTGCAAATTCCGAGTTCATGCCGGCTGCGCTTGCAACGCACGTTGCACGCCTTCGGGGTCGTGAGCAATCACAGCAAGGTAAGCCCGCGCCGGTTGATCGGGTTCACAGCGCCCTTGTTCCCAGTCCCGCAGCGTGCCAATGGGGATTCGGTAGCGCGCCGCAAATTCCTCCTGCGTTAGATGCAATGCCCGGCGTAGAGTCTTCGTGCGCGGTACTCGTCGCGCTTTGCGGAGTTGCTCAGGAGTCATGGGCTGCGCGTCTGGATCGGCCAGCGCGGCAGCGGTAACCTCTTCGTCAGTCTTGGCCCGCAGACGCGCCCAATCGGTTTTGTTTTTGAACGGCTTCGCGGAGCCATCAGCCAACAGTTGAACGATTGTTCCGTCACTCTGCCGTTTGGCTACGATCGTATTCTTTTTGCTCATGCTTCGTTGCCTTTCTGGCTGAGATAATCCGTATGCGTTCACCGCGCTCGGTATAAACGACCGTCAGAACAACGTCGTTGACCACTCCGGTGATGACACTCCTGATCTCGCCGGGCTCGCTCTCCAAATCGAACCGCTCGCAGGCAAACACATCATCGAACACACCACTTGCCGCCTCGAAGGTGACGCCGTGCTTTTCGAAATTGCTTTTGCCCTTGGCGGCATCCCACTCGAATTGGCCTTCGTCCATACTATACGGCCAGCCCGTAGTTTTGTCAAGACAGTTTGATAGCCATGATTGCCTTCAATTGCAAGAGCTTACCCAACCGACGCTTCGCGGGCACTTCGTCGTGGCTCCTGATGATCGGCCGCGTCTGGGTTACCCGTCGGCGCCCCCGACACTCAAAAACCGAGCCTCAATCCCGGGCCGCTATTCTTCCGCCAGCACGCAAATGTCGCTGAGATTCCGGTAGTCCTCCGCGAAGTCCAGCCCATAGCCGACCACGAACTCGTCGGGGATCTGGAAGCCGACATAGGACACCTGCACCGGACGCAGGCGCTTTTCCGGCTTGTCCAGCAGCGTGGCGATGGCGAGCGACTTCGGGCGCCGCTGCTCCAGCACGTTCATCAAATACGTAAGCGTCACTCCGCTGTCGACGATGTCCTCCACGATCAGCACGTGATGCCCTTCGATGGAAACGTCCAGGTCCTTGGTGACCTTCACTTCGCCTGACGAGGTCTTGCCGCGCCCGTAGCTCGAAATCCCCATGAACTCGATGCGCGATGGCGTCTTGATGTGCCGCGACAAATCCGCCATGAAGATGAACGCGCCCTTCAGCACGGAAATGAGATAGAGCGGCCCCTCCGGATAATTGGCGGTGATCTGAGCGCCCATTTCGCGCACGCGCCTTTGGATTTGCTCGGCTGTAAGAAAAACGCGCGGGGCCAGGGCCATTCGCTAATCGGCGCTGTGTGCGCGAGCGCCCATGCGTTTACTCAACTGATCGCCCAGGTGTGTGCTTCCGGGACCAATGTGGATATGCGCGCCGGTAGCCTTGCCCGGAATCGCGCGTGAAAAAGCGTAGTAGGGAATCTTTCGCAACTTCAGATACTGCCGCAGCCAGACCCCTTCCGGAGCGGTGGGGACGACCGCGACATCCACGCGTCCTCGATGGTCAAACCCCATTTCCCGGTGCACTTCTGTCTCGCCTTCCGCGCTGATTGGAAGCGGGCGATCGAACTTGAGTGAAAACGCCAATTCCAGCGGCGGCAGGTCGCGATGTTCATTGAACGCACCGTCGCCCTCGTAGTGCTCTTCGCCCTGGAAGAATAAATCGGAATTGTCGGAAGGCGGCGCCTCGACTACCGGCGCGGTCGCCTGGGCCTGCTGATTCTCCGCTGCCCGGTTCGCCATAAGATGCGCGCGCAAATGAGCCAGATCGAGACTGGTTTGACGCGCCATCAACTCCGCTTGGAAGGGCTCCAGGTAAGTCCGCGCCGCTATGCCGGCGTCCACCATTTTCCGGGCATCGTCCACACGCGCCTGCTCGCGATCCACGCGCCGTTGCGCTGCGGCAACCATCTCCGCAGAGGCAGCCTCGCTGGCGCCCTGATCGGGAAGGTCGCCATACAAATCGTGCGCCAGAATCACTTCGTCCCTGGCGTCTTCCAGGTCGGCTTCCGCCTGTTGGATGCGGACGCGTGGAAGAGCTCCCGCCGCCACCAGTTCGGTAACACGGGCCAGTGACTGTTGAGCCAGTTCAATTCCCTTGTCGGGTGGCGCTACGGCCGGTTGGGCGGGAGCTCCTGCCAAAAGAATGAAGGCTCCAAAGGACAATAAAACCACTAGCAATTGTCGCATTGGAAATTTGAGTGTACCATACAGATAGGAGAACCCCTTAGCTATCCGACCGCAACACAACACGGCCCTGCACCCGGTTGCAGCGCCAGTCACAACGCCTCCGTGGCTCACTGCCGTTCGAGCCGCCGAATCCAAGAAGGCCCTTGATATTCGCGTTCTGGACCTGCGCGAAGTCACCAGCTTCGCGGACTTCTTCGTAATCTGCAGCGGAAGCAACCCCAAGCAGATCCAAGCGATCGTGGAAGAGATCGGCCAGCAACTGGGCCGGCGCGGCGAATATCCGGTCAGCGTGGAAGGCTTTGCCAACGCCGAATGGATCCTGGCGGACTACGGAGACTACCTGATACACGTGTTCTCGCCCAAGTCGCGAACTTTCTATGAACTGGAGCGGCTCTGGCGGCACGCCAAGGTTGTGCCGATCCCTGAAGATTCCTCTCCGCGGGAATCAGTTTAACTGGAAAGTTATTCAGCCCGGGGTCCCGTCTTGACAGGTTTCAATTAAGAATCGGCCCAAAGGCCCTATCGGAAATCGTCATGTCCGAAGCAGCCGCGATCCCGCGCTGGCTGTGGGCGCCAGCTAATGTTTTGGAGAAGCCGTTGAGCGTACCCGTATCGATTCTCATCGTATTGCCACAGTTCTTTGATAACGTACATACCATGTCTGCCTGATCGCTCCGGCGAAAAGCCCCGAATTCGAGGAGGCCTAGCATGCAGCGTTTTGTTCAAATCGGCGTTTTCCTAGCCGCAGTCAGCGCGACGTACGCACAGCCCAATCCGTATCACGAAGTCGAAAATTGGGCCAAGCTTCCCCCCGGCACGCAATGGGCAACAGTCTTTTCTGTCGACCTTCTGCCGGACGGGAATATCATCGCGATCCAGCGTGCGGATCCGCCGCTGCGGATCTTCGATCCATCCGGAAAACTGTTGCGTAGTTTCGGCGACGGCATGTTCGTCCAGCCGCATGGCCTCACTGTGGACCAGCAGGGCTTCATTTGGGTCACCGACGCGGCTGCGCAAAACGGAAAAGGTGAGCAGGTTTTCAAACTCACAGCCGAAGGAAAAGTTGTCATGACCCTCGGCACGGCAGGCGTCCGTGGCGAAAGCGAGACCGCCTTTGACGGTCCCACCGACGTCGCCATCGCGCCCAACGGCGACATCTTCGTGAGCGACGGGTACGAAAATAACCGGGTGGTGAAATTCTCCAAAGACGGAAAATTCATCAAGGCCTGGGGCAAGAAGGGATCGGGACCGGGCGAGTTCAACGTTCCCTATACGCTGCCGTTCGATTCGCTCGGCCGGCTGTTCGTCGGCGACCGGTCCAACAGCCGCATCCAAATCTTCGATCAGGATGGCAACTATCTCGAAGAATGGAAACAGTTCGGCCGCCCCAGCGGAATCTTCATCACGCCCGACGACACGATTCTCGTGGCCGATCGTTCCGATTCCAGCAGCACCGCTAATTCCGGATGGACGAGCGGCATCCGCATCGGCAGCGCTACGGACGGCAAAGTGGCTGCGCTAATTCCCGAAGTTGACGTCTATTCGGATAGCGGAGTGCGCGCGTATCCCGACGAATCCACTGTCGTGACTAGCGCCGCCATGGACTCGCACGGCGACATTTACGCCGCCGTGATCGGCTCGCGCGCGCTGAAGAAATATGTCAAGAAGTAGACAGCAGCTCGATTGATAGAGGATCCGCTTGGGGGGGCAGCGCCCGTTTCGACTTGTTCAGGGACGCTTCAGGAATCTAAAGTAGAACGCTACGAACACCAGGACGATTCCAATATTCACTATCAGCCGTTCCCAGAATCGGTTTCTAAAGAACGCGAAATCTACCCCGACTATGACGGCTGCCATCGCCACCACGTAAAGCACGATAGCCACCTGTCGGCCCATTTCAGTTTAAAACCGTGGAGGAAGCAATTACTCCGGCTTCTTGGTTTTGGCGCAGCAGTTGGAGCCATTCTTAGCGACAATCGGCTCCAGGATGCCCGTGATCACTTCAGAAATGTACTCGGGCGAGCGATCCCCCCGGATCTGGTGATACCTGCGGTCCTGATAGTACGCCAGAACCGGCCGCGTCACTTCGTCATAGGTCCGAATGCGTTCGGTGACCACTTCTTCGCTATCGTCCTTGCGAGTGATCAAGGGCGTGCCGTCGTCGTCGCAAATGCCGGGCACCCGGGGCGGCTGGTGCAGCAGGTTGTAGATCCGTTTGCACTGCGGGCATTGGCGCCGGGAAGTCAGCCGGCCGACTAGCGCATCCATCGGGACATCCAGATGCAGCACGATGGGCGTTTGCAGGTTTTGCTTCTCAAGCAGGCGATCCAGATACTCGGCTTGCTCCACCGTGCGCGGATAGCCATCCAGCAGGAAACCGTGCGAGCTATCGGGTGAAGACACACGTTCAGCCAGCATCCGGTTGACGAGGTCGTCACCCACCAATCCCCCACTGGCCATGATGGACTTTGCGGCGTTCCCCAGCGCCGTACCAGCCTTGATTTCCTCGCGCAGCATATCGCCCGTCGAGATGGCCGGAATGCCCAACCAGCTTGAGATTCTTCCTGACTGCGTTCCTTTGCCGCTACCAGGCGGTCCAAAGAGCAGAAGGACCAAACCACCCTCCATTCTTGTTCAGACTGCTGAACCTTTCTGAATTCTCCAGTCAGCTACTTGAAGTCAAACTATCAGCTAAATCCCTTGAAAAGACTATCACTATTTCGGCCTACCCGTACCAGTGTGTGGACGGTGTTGTTCCAGTACAATATCGGCTGAACGGGCCGTCACTTTTTACAGACTAGCGTCAGGCCGTCCCGCACCGGCAGCATGCTCAACCACACTCGATCGTCGTCCTTGAGCTGCTCGTTGAAGGCCCGTATGGCCCGCGTATCCGCATCGTCGACAGACGGATCGATCACCCGGCCATACCAGAGTACGTTATCCACGCCGATCAATCCACCCGGCCGCAAGAGCACCAGGGCCCGCTCGTAGTAATTAGCATAGTTGGTCTTATCGGCATCGATAAACACGAAGTCGAAACGGCCTGCCTGCCCATTGGCGATCAGGCCATCCAAGGTGCCAAGCGCGGGTCCCAGACGCAGGTCGATCTTGTGGTCCACGCCCGCCTCGCGCCAGTAGCGCCGCGCCACCGAAGTCCACTCGTCGTTGATGTCGCACGCAATCAACCGGCCGTCTTCGGGCAGCGCCAGCGCAACAGATAACGCGCTATAGCCGGTGTAAACGCCGATTTCAATGGTCCGCCGCGCATTCATCAAATGCATCAGCAGGGCCATAAACTGGCCCTGCTCCGCTGAAATCTGGCAATTGGAACTCGGAAGAAGTGCGGTCTCCTCGCGGAGACGGAGTAGCAGGGCTGGTTCCCGGAGGGTGACGCGCCGCATGTACTCCCACAGGTCATCGCCGATTGTGAGATCTTGCATCATCACCCTCTATTGAACACTAATCCAAGAGAGGCAGAAGCCCCGATCGCGGCGACCCTACCAAGTGGGGTCGATGTCGGCAGCCTGGATATCCTGCGGTGTCCCGGTGGCCGCGAACTTCAGGAAAGCGATCACGTCCGCCAATTCCTGTGGAGTATAGTTGGCCAGGGCCGGCGGATGCCGCCATTTTTCGTCGCGTTCAGTGGAAACAATCTGATTCTTGTATAACGTCCGCAGCACCGGCGGAATCTGGCTCAGGTCGTAATACTCTACCCGGTCGCCATATTTTGCCTTGAGTATGCCCGGAAAGCTGCTCACAGTCGTCTTTACCCGGTAGACGTTCTCGGTCATGGTCATATGCATGGTCATGACGAGACTGTGGACGCTCCCGTAAGCAGCGATGTCCTTCAGGTTCGGCGCGATGGCCGTACCCACACCACCCAGCTGATGGCACGTCTTGCAGGCGACGCCTTTCTTTGAGTTGGTGAAAAGTTGCCGTCCCCGCTCGATCTGCGGCGTGGGAGCGGCGTTGTCTTGGGCTTGAACTGCGGGCAGGCTCAAGGCTGAAACGACTACGACGTAGAGTGCCTTTCGCATGGCTTTTGCCTCCGGCGAAAGGTTGTGCAATCCCGAAACCAACTCAAAATGCAGGCGATACGTGCCTTTCGGCGCAAACGGCACGTAGGTCTGGGGTACTGGCCCCAGAATGGCATGCGTGCTGTTACGCAGGCTGCATGCAGCGTTGTGGAATCAAACTGGCAGGCGGCGGTGCAAGGCGCTAATGTAAAGAAATGCATAATGCATACAGGCTCATTCCCAGGCGATCGTGCCTATACCTAGCAACGGCTGTGTTCATCCTGGCCGCCGTCCCAAAGGCCACGTTCGCGCAGTGGTTCGATTACCCCACCGCCAAGGTGCCGCGCACGCCCGACGGCAAGCCGGACCTCACCGCGCCCGCGCCGCGTACAGCCGACGGGAAGCCGGATCTCTCTGGGATGTGGGGATGGCAAACCATCGGCCCGGCCTGCGGGAAGCGTTGTACCGACCTGCAAATTGGCTGGGAGTTTCTGAATATCGCCCGCAACCTCAAGGGCGGCTTGCCGTATCAGCCCTGGGCGGCGGCGCTGGTGAAACAACGGAAAGCCAATATGGCCAAGGACGATCCCAACGTCCGATGCATGCCGCGCGGCGCTCTCAGAATCTGGACCGATGACTATTACAAGCGAATCTTCGAGGTTCCCGATCGCGTGATCGTCCTGACCGAACGCAACATGCAATATCGCCAGATCTTCACGGACGGCCGGCCGCTTCCCGACGATCCGAACCCCACCTGGAACGGTTACTCAACGGCCAAGTGGGAAGGAGACGCGCTGGTGATACATACTATCGGTTTCCGTGATGATCTGTGGCTGGACTCCGACGGCAATCCCCTGACCAACTCCGCCAAAGTGACCGAAAAGCTCCGTCGCCCGAATTACGGAACGCTCGAAATCGAAATCACCGTGGACGATCCGAAAGCCTACACCGCGCCCTGGACGGTAACCATGACCCAGCCCATCGTGCTCGATAGCGAGCTGCTGGATTATTACTGCCTGGAGAACGAGAAGGACTACCAGCACATGATCGGCAAGTAAGCGCGACTCGCGCTCCTTCGAATCACCTTGGGACAGCGTCGCCGGGAGTGGGACGAATCGTAGTAGCGCGCGGCTTGGATTCATTGCGCAGCCACAGGAAAAGCGGCGCATTGGGATCGGGCGGCGGATCGATGCGGGTTTGCAACCGTTGCATTTGTCCATCCCCCACCGCCAGCGGCAGGCCAGCCACCGGCTCTCCCTGTTGCGGTGTCCAGCCGATCTTTTCGATAGTTTCCAGATTTTGACCCGTCAAGGTGGCCCACCAGGAATTGCTGTCGACGCTATCCAGCGTCAATTGGAGCGCCTGAATGTGCGGCGCGAGCACCACGGTACCCATCCGGCGCTTGGCCGATTCTCCTTCGCCATCGTTCGTAACAGACGCCTCCAGGACGCAGCCAGTGGGCCACGCTCCCGTATCGAAGGAGAGAAATACTTGATTCCCGGTTAATCGCTGCGCGCGCACTGGCCCGCGATGTCCGCCCAAGGGAAGCGCCACACTCCCATACCCATCCATCTCGCAACCTAGCTTGACGATGCTGTTCGGCTGGAGGTGCTCGACAGTCAGCATCGCGCTCAGGAAGGTCCCGCCGGGCAATTCGTCGGCGTCGAACTGCACGCCCTGATCGGGCGGCTTGGACACCGTCACATCCGTGATGTTTGGCCGGGGCCCCACGATGCGGACGGCATCGGAGAGCAACAAAGGCTCACTGCGGCCTTTCACGAATGCCTTGATCGCAAAGCTGCTTCCCGCCGCGAGTCCGGACGTCATCTTCACAGTAAGCGCACGCTGGGAATCACTGGCCGACTCCGGCGCCAAGTGAATACTGCCCTTGTCCACCTCCATCCGTTTCAACTGATCCAGTCGCTGTCCCTTTAATACGAACTCCGCGGTGGACTCGCCTTGATTCAGGACTAACGGCAGATTCTCGATGCTGGGAGGGGCGGTCAGCACGTCCAGGTTCACGTCGTGAGTTTTGCCATCCACCTGGGAGAGCATCAGTTGGTAGGAGCCCGGATCCAGATCGGCGGTATCCATCAGGAGGTCCATATGATCCTGCGGACCTTCCCGCAGGCCGTCTGGTAGCTTGAAAGAAACGACGGCTGGCGCGGCGAATTCATCGTGCAACTTCTCCACCTGCACCTTGGTGACGAACTCAAAATCGTCATTTCCCAATGTGAGGCGCACTTTCCCGGTGTTCGCGATCAGGCGATCCTGGGACGACGGGATAAGGTGGGCTGATTTGAAATCGCCGAGCGGCCTTACCTCAACGAATCCCTTCATGACAAAATGGTCCCAATCCCAGTTCGCCTCCAAGCGATAGCGGCCAGGCTTGATGTCCTTGCCCAAATCGAGTTCCAGCTTATCGGTATCGCCCAGCTTTTGAATCTTCACCGGCAGAGGCTTGCCCGTTTCCGGCTGCAGCGTCCAATCGCGCGCGCGATCCACATATTTCCAATCGTCCTTCGATACCGTCACCGGCAACGGAGATTTCACGGATGCCGGCAGCGAGTTTGCCTTTCCCGCAGTGAGGCTGGGCGCTTTGACGTTCGGCACCCGCATAGCCCACAGATAGTCAAGTTTGGTGTGGGGCGGGGAAGAGCCGGTCTTGCCACACAATCCCAGTCCGTCATCGGGCAAAGGCTGTGAGAACGAAGAGCGAAATTCGGAATTCGGGAATGCTAGCGCTCGCAGATCCAACAAGAGCGCCGTGCCGCCCGCGGCCAACCCCACCGGAGTTCCGAAAAACAGCTCGCCGACGGAGGTGGCCAGGCGCGCGGTCTGTCCCGCCGCCGGAGTGTCCTGCGACGATAGCGGATCGTAGCTGGCCATCTGCGGGTTGATGGCCTGGAACAATGCGGACGCCTGCGCTTGCACGGGAGCAGTGCGGGATATCTGGACGTTGAGCCCGAATTGCGATGAGAATCCTTGCATGGCCGCTTGAAACGCTTCGTCGGAGCTGTCAGGCGAGGATATTTCCGCGATCAGGGCCTCGGTCTTGGCGGTTTTGTCGGCGTAATCGGCCAGTTGTCCCACCACCTCATCATCGCGAGATAGAAATTTTCGAACCTTTTTCGTGCTGAGGCCTTCCGGCCCATAGACAAACGCAAGCAGAGAGACGCGCCAGGGCACCTTCCACTGCTGAGGCTTGTTTGCGTCCTTCGGCTCCAGAATCTGCATGTCTTCGCCGGCGGCCGTTCGATTGGCTGGAATCAGAACCATGGCCACCTGCCCTTTACGTTCCTCAGCGTGTCGAAGAATGGGACGGTAGGTGACAACGTCGCCTTCTTCCAGCCGGTTGATGGTCCGAAGGGGCAACGGCTTCGCGCCCGGCTGAGGCGAGATCACGCGCAGATCCACCCGGCCGAGCGGCGTTCCCGAAGAACAGATGAGCGGAGCTAACGCAGTCCCAAATGCACCGCCGCACGACAACAGAAGGACGAAGAGCAAACGGGATGGGAACTTGCAATCGATCGTCGATCCCATGGCAGCATCTGCCGGAGAGTGTGACGCGGCAAGAGTCAAATCATCTGATGTGGACGTAGATCCGCGGGGCCGGGTTGCACTTCTTCCTTGCGGTGAAACTCTCGGCCCGCGGTGTTGCGCCTTACTTCTTCAGGCTTTTGACATAGGCGGCCACGTTGTCCAAATTCGCGCCGGTGACGGATGAAATGGGCTTCATCTTGCCTTTCCCATCCATAACGACCTTCTTGATATCGTCGTCGCTCATGGCCTGAACGTCAGACGACTTGAGATCCTTCATCTCCACCTTCATCATTTTGGCAACGGCTGCGTTTCCCGCGCCGTCCGGGCCGTGACATCCCTTGCACGACCTGTCGTAAACTGCTTTGCCGGCCTGCGCGTCGGCGGCTAGGCTCAAGGTCGCCGACAACCCGGCGAGAATCAAAACGGTGAGGATAGTTCGCACTTTGTTCTCCTATTCGTTAGTATATGCTGTTAGGCTTTGGCAAAACGCGATCCCGCGCCGGCGAGACGCATCGCTTGGAAGCTCATCGGACACCCGAAAGTTGAAAAAGCCTGGCGGGACGTGCTCTACTGCAATGAGTGTGAAACCATTGCGCTTGCGTCTGGCACGCATAGATGAAGAATTGAGCGAGGTCCAACGTCACTTCCCGGCCATTAACGCCGTGCTCAACAGCCGCCGTGATGAATTTACCGACACGGTGCGGCAGAACATGGTGGCAGCATATGAGTTCCTCGATGCGGTTGTAAATCAAGACCTGGACTTGTTTAGCGACGAAGGTCTGGAAGCTCTTCTGCAGCTCAACCATCTTGCGCTCCTTGGCAAGGGATATGACCCGCGCGAGTTCGGGCGGCACATCACCGTTACCAGACACCAGTTCTTTGATAATTTCCGCCGGTACGTCAAGCCCATTCGCCGCTGGTATCGCAGGCATGAGACGGACAACCCGTATAAGGTGGCGGCGCAAGTATACGTGGGTGTGTTAAGCCAGCCCCAACTCTATCAGGAAGGCAATCATCGCACCGGATCCTTGATTGCGAGCGGTATTCTTTTGCAAAACGGTTGCCCGCCCTTCGTGCTCACGCGTGAAAACGCCGTGGCTTACTTCAATCCCTCATCGGAGATCAAGTTCACCGACAAACGCTCGGTTCGCGGCAAGCTGCGCCTGCCCAAGTACCAGCGGGATTTCCGTGACTTCCTGCGAAGCAACGTGAACGAGGCATACGTGCGCCGGTCGTAAATCTCTGCGAAGTACCGTCAAGAACCCTCGCGAATGACTACTCAACTTTCGTGAAAGTCATCGTCGTCGGATTGGCAACCGGATGTCCGCCATTTCGTATGCGTGTTAGCGTGAGGGTGTTCTTTTCGATTTTAAACGTGTTGAGTTGAACGTTTTGAGGAGCCATGACCTGCGGATTCTTTGCTACGCTCGGCCGCGTCGTCAATGTATTACCCGATATTTCATAAGTGCCGGAGGCGGCAGTAAATGGTCCCCATGTCGCAAGCAATTCCTCAGCGGTTGGTTTCCTTACTTGGGCATTCTGGACTCCGGCTCTGGGCTGGTCAGACTCAATGATCATGAGGCTGTAATGGTTGCCAGTGAAGATCAAAAGCCCGGTTGGGGATGGCTGATCGTTCGGGCGTTTGGCCCTGTGGTCTTAATTTCCGTCACGCTCCAAGTGCCAGTCAACGGTGTTGCTTTGAACTGAGCGTTCGCTGTGACAGTCAGTACGGCGATCGCGAGGAAAGGAACCCAGTGTTTCATGAGGATAAACCTAGGAAGGAAGTGTATCAGAAAGTGGCGAATTCGAGTTGCAAATCCTTGCCCGAAACTCCGGCCCGCGCGCCCGTCGTACTCTATTTCGTTAGGCATTTGACGCAGGCGACGACGCTATCCAAATTCCCGCCGGTGGCCGACGGGACGGTCTCATCTTGCCTTTCCCGTCCATGATCCCTTTCGCGATGTTGTGGTCCCTCATGGTCTGAACCTCGGGCGACTTCAGATCTTTCATCTTCACCGTCATCATCTTGGCAACGGCTGCGTTCCTCGCACCGTCCGGGCCGTGGCGTCCCCTGCGGGTAGGTTCCCCGCATTTCGTTCGGCGAACTGCTCCCTTTATAAGGCATGATGGGTACCAGATGATGGGTTCCACCGTGATGAACAACGGAAAAATGGCAGAGCCAAGCGGCGCAGTCCTTTGGGACCTGGATGGCACACTGGTGGACTCCGAGGAATATCATTGGCTGGCCTGGAAAGAGATCCTTGACCAGGAGGGCATCTCCCTCACGCGTGCGCAGTTCCTATCGAGTTTCGGCCAGCGAAACGATGCGATTCTCCGCGCCTGGCTTGGAGAAGACATTAGTATGGAAAAGATCGGCAGGATTGGCGATACCAAAGAGGCTCGGTACCGCGAACTGGTGAGCGCCAATGGGCTGTCGCCTCTTCCGGGAGCCGCGGAATGGGTGGAACGTCTGCACCGGCAAGGGTGGCCTCAAGCCATTGCTTCATCCGCCCCCCGGCTCAATGTCGAAGCAGTACTGGACGCGCTTCACTTGCGAAAGTGGTTCCAGGCGTCAACGGCTGCCGAGGATGTGCAGGCTGGGAAGCCCGACCCGCAGGTTTTCTTGATTGCAGCGTCCCGCCTGAATGCCGCACCAGGGATCTGTATCGTCGTCGAAGATGCCTGGGCCGGTGTCGAAGGGGCCCGTCGGGCAGGCATGCGGAGCATCGGAGTCGGCAAGAACGCATCGTCGCTCGGGGCCGACCTCGCGACGGTTAGGCTTTCCGACTTGCCAGCAGACAGTTTTTCCTCCTTACTTGCAACGGCAACCCGCCGCCTTGGCTGATCCAGACCGGGTCAACGGTCTGTGCGTCCTGGAACGGTTCGGGTTGCGGTGCAATCCTTCGGCTAACAAAAGAAAACCCGGGAGCGTGCTCTAGCGCGATGCCGCCAATCGAATGATTCTGAAATTGGATAAAATCTGCGATCATGTATGGTCGTGAAGCGACTCACGCTGGTATTGCTGCCGCTCTGCGCGCTGGCGCAAAATCCGCGCCTGACGCAGGATGCGCACCTGACGGCCATTCGCAAAACCGTTCTGGAGCTGCGTCAGTACGCCAATCAGCACCAGGAGGTTCGCGGGGGCATCCCGCAGGTCACGGTGATCAAGCACGAGATCCGCGATTGGATCGAAGCTCGCCTGGCAAAATTTCCGCAGGACGGGGATGTCGCAGCGCTGACTGAAACTTTGCATAACAGCCTCAGCCAGGCCAAGCTGTTCTGTGATAAGGATTCAGATTGTCTTCCCACCGCGCTCGGTTTTCTGGATGAGATTCAGATCGAACGCCAGGGAGATTTCCTCACCGCCCTGACTGCCGTAGGCGTTGGAATTCGCTGTGGGTACGATTATTCTGCGTACATCTATCAGTGGAGCGGCGGTAAGTGGCAGCGCATCTGGCAGAACGAGCAAGACGACTACTCAGCCGGTGCTTATTTCCCGCAATTGCTCCATTCCGTTCAGATCTCCGATCCCGGCCCCGACGGCAAGCGGCTGATCCTGACGCTCGGCACGCAAGCCGGCTGCCTGACTTTCAAAGACGTCTACTACCGGGTGTGGCGGCTCGGCACCGAGACGCCTCTGCTCGATAAACGCGAGTTGCTGTACGACGAAGGCGATCCGCCGGTATGGGGGAGAATTCAACCCGGGGACCTGCGAATCGAATTCACGGCTGGAGGCGGAGGCTACGGCTATCCGCATAAAGCAGTCCGTCACTTCGAAATTCACGGCACAACGGTGAAGCAGGTGGATCCAATCGCGCCTACGCCCCGCGACTTTGTCGACGAGTGGCTGGCGGCGCCCTGGCAGGAGAGCGCTGGACTGGCTGAATCCCCCGCTCTGCAGCAGTGGCATCAAAAGCTGCACCGCGACGATGACGAAGGGGATTTCCCCGACCAACCGGTCCACTGCAGCAGTGACCCGGAGCTATGGCAGATCGGCACTCATCTGCAGGACGAGCCCAGCCACTATTTTCTGGTCCGCTGGCATCACCCTGATCGTTTCACCCCCGACCGTTTTACGATGGTTGAGATCAGCGATCGGCCGCTCGACGCCTGCAAATAATGCCCTTCAGCGCACGCTGAAGGGCAGCGCTACTGGAAACGCGCCTGCTCCTCAATGAGCTGGCCGAGACCGCCGCCGAGGACACGCGGAGAGGGTACATCGAGTCGATCTCCACAATGCCGTTGCTCATCATCGACGACTCCGGCATGCGCAAACTCCCGCACACGGCCGCCGAGGATCAGCTGGAAATCATCATACGCCGGTGCGAGAGGCCAGCACGCTGCTCATTTCCAACTGCCGGTCGATGAGCGGGGCGAATTCCTCGGCGATGTCGCCGCCGTCAGCACCATGCTTGATCGTCTGCGGCATCAGGGCCACGTGCTTAAGGGCTGTCCCCGCAGTTGGCGCACCAAGGCAGCATCTCCGTCCGGAGGCCGATGATCGCGCACAGTGTCACCTTGGATGTAAGGTCAAGAGACGGAATCCAGGCTGAGCACTACACATGAGATCGCCTGCGAAGACCTGGCAATCATCGACGTATCTCGGCAACGCCTGCTTGTACCAATGTCTGCCGCCATCGGTGGTGAACGCAAGCCTGTTTTGTCCGCCTTCAAGAAAAAAGACGAAGCCTCTTTCTATGGAAGTAAATCGAACTACGTTTGCCTCCTTGTCCTTCCCTTGGAACGATAGATCAGGATCCGTCGTCCAATGCTTTCTTCCGTCAACCGTGGAATACAAATAGGTGCCCTCGCCGTCACCGATGTGATTCCAAGTGGTGAGCCAGCCGCGCTGTTGATCGAAGAAGAACAGATCGCGTACCCGGTCCGGCTGTTGCGGTGGAGTGGTTCGGGATTCTTCCCAGTCCCTCCCTCCATTGACGGTTCGGAACACAAGGAGATCCTTTCCGTGTCCGGCGATCCACCCAAGCTCCGGGGTCAGGAAAAACAAGCGATCGATGAAACCGATATCCGGAATCTTGGTTTCCACCCAAGAGCGGCCCCCGTCATCCGTACGAAAGAACTCGTTGGCCACGGTTCCATACCCATGGCGATCATCAATAAACTGCATGCTTTGCAGGAACTGTTGGGAGACGCGCCGCCAATGCCGACCGCCGTCCCGCGTACTGATCATTTTTCCCTCGTCCGCGACCACGTCCAACGGATCGATCCAGCCACGCGCTGCGTCCAGGAACGAGAAGGCAAGCCGTGCGTCAGGGTCGGTGTACTGTTGGCTCTGGGGCACTTCTCTCCAGGTGTGGCCGGCATCGGTGCTATGGACAACGACAACATTCACTCCACCTGGATGATCCTCGGAGCCAACGGCCCACACTTCGCTACGACTGACGAATTGAATCTCTCCGAGCCTAGCGGCGATCTTGCATCCCAGGCATTTGCCCTCACTCCAGTTCAGCGTGAAGGGAGCATTCGCCGCTTTTGGTCCTTGCCCATAACCGACCGAAACAAGTTCTGCCAGCAGGAACATCATCGCTACAAGCTTTTTCACCTCAGCGCTCCGAACTCAGCGTACAATATCGCGGCTCCTCGCGCGCCAACTGGTTTCGGGAAGAAATAATTGGCTAAGAAGGAACCACGAGACTTGCTTCGGGAGCATCATGGCGGTGTAAGACGGACCATATCCTGGCCGTGGTTCTTTGGCCGGTTTTGAAGTGTCCACGCATGGCCGGTTTTCAGGTGTCCACCGAGGTTCAGCGCACGCTGAATGGCAGGGCTACTGTTCTGGTCTCGATGTGCTCGGTAACTTTGTTGAAGACATCGAGATCGAACGGTTCGCCGATGTGATTGCCGGCCAGATCTTCAAGGCCGGTGTCGACGACGATCCGGTAATTGCCCGCGGCCCAGGGCTTCTCTGGCGCAAAACGCCATTGGCTTTCCTGCCGTGCGATGGCGACCGCGCCAGAAAGCATGCCACCCCCCGGCCCCAACACTCGGATCATGCGCTGCAACAGCGGATAGTTCATGGGTGTGGGGAAATCGATCACAAGCGGCGTCCGGCCGCTGGCCTTCGGGACCGCGATGTTCCAGCGTTTGGGATCGGGCGGAACGCGCTCGGCCGGTCCACCGCGAAACGCCTTGCGAAACTCCGCGGCCATTGGCACGCCGCGGGCGTCGGGCCAGCCGGCATCGATAACCAGCGTGTAGCGCTTACCTTCCGTGAGCGGGGGTCCGATGCTCTCATTCGATGTGAGGCCTCGTTTTATGCGACCCGGATCAAATGTCATCGTCAGACGCCGGAACGCAGGGTCCCATAGCTCTTCACCGGGTAGAAAGATACCGCGCGGGCCGGCCAGGTCTTTCCCATCCGAATCGAGCACGTGAATGTGGCGCGCGGCTTCCGCACGGCTCATGGGCGCCGAAAAGTAGATGTACAGCCGAAGCTGATTGCTGGGCCAGACGTCGCCCGAAGGGAACACATCCTCGACGCGTGCAATGCGATTGGTGGGAAGCGGAGGTCCATCGAATGATTTTTCGATCGGCGCGCCTCCGGAAGGCGAATTGAAAATGGCCCGGTAATGAACGCCCGCCGCGATGGGATAAGTGGGATGGAACACCAGCGAGCCGCTTTCCACCGCGTAGCTGCCGAGCAGCGGAGGTACATCGCCGCTCCCCGCATACACAACGAAAACAGAAGCCCAGCCTTTGGCCGGCGGCGCCGAGGCATGCCAGCCGGTAACCTGGAACGCGCCGCCTTGAAACTGAATGGAGATATTTTGCGCGGCGGCCATCCCCCAGGAGAGGATGACCGCCAGTCCGGCAACAATGAACTTACGCAATGT
Organism: Bryobacterales bacterium; assembly: GCA_963776805.1. Lineage (GTDB taxonomy): Bacteria > Acidobacteriota > Terriglobia > Bryobacterales > Bryobacteraceae > Palsa-89. The sequence goes on along the minus strand of CAVZOD010000019.1, from coordinate 197,406 downwards.
GGTGCTGCTTGGTAACCGGGAGCTTTAGGGCAGGGCGACGGTTTCCAGATTGATCGGACCCACCGGCGGCCCAGGATTGTAAACCGGACCGGAACCGGGCTGGCCGGTCATGACGAGCACGTTTGAGGAATCGAGCGCCGCAAGGTGCTGGACGTTCTCAAGCCCGCTGACCTTGTCGTAGGGAACACCAGCGACATCGGTGCGCTGCGGCGCGGAAATCGCCGGATAGGTCTCGATCTTGTCGGCTTTCAGCTTCACCACGCCGAAGCTGGTGTTGGCGATCAGGATGTATTGATGACCACCCTTCTTGTAGGGGACCATATCAAGGGGCTGGTTGCCCGCGCCCAGGTCGGCGATTTCAGCGCCTTTCACCTGTGCGCCAGGCTTCAGCTCGCTTACCGGGATCTTCACCAGCGGAGTGCAGGTGTAAGCCGCCAGCACATACTGCTGGCCGGAAATATCGTAAGGAACAAAGGTGCGGATCGGGGCCTGCGTTTCATATCGGCCATGCGAAGAGTGCCAGATCTGGAGCGTCGCGCCCTTCTCGGCGGATGTGAACGGGAACGGAATCGAACGCAGCGCCGAACTCCATTCTTCGTTCGAGAGACCCGCCACCATCAGATCGCCATTGACGTAGGTCATATCCGTGATGGTTTGCATGCGCGGATTGCGCCCACCCGACTTGGCTTCGGGAGCATCCACCAGGCTTACCGCCTGATTCGGCGCGCTGTCGAGCGACAGCATGGTTATTTTGCGGTTCGTATCGACTTTCGCGATGAGCGGAGCGGCGTCGGGGCCCTTGCCGCGAGAGGCCGATACATAGGCGTTCTTCGAAATGGGATTCACCACAACGTCATTGATTACGATCTGGTCGGCGGGCACGCCAACCATCGCGGCGATTTTGGCGTCCAGGCCTTCGACGTTGATGGAGGCTTTGGCCTTTGGTTTCGTATCTTTGGTATCAATGGCCACGATTTGAGCACCCAGCGAATCGGCCACAAAAAGGATGCCATCGGGTCCGAAGGCGAGCGACCCGGCGGAAGTCAGCGGCACTTTCCCGACCGGCAGATTCACCTTGGAAGTGGCGGTTCGGCTGACGGTGCTGAAGGTTAATGCGAGGGCGGCGGCAGCGCAGACGCAAAAAGCGGTTCTGATTGTCGTTTTCAGACGCATGCTTGGATCTCCTCTCCTCGGTAGTTTATAACAATTCAGCGCGGCGGTCCCACGGGCGCAGATGTCATGCAGATGTCACGGAATGCTTTGCGCTGTTGGGTGGAGACTATCTCCTCAAGAGGCAAAGAACTCCTCTTGGAACTGAGGGACCGTCTCGCCATCGGTTAGGCACTGGCCCGCGCGCTTCCCAGAGCATTACGCTGAGCGACCAGATATCGGTTCGCTCATCCACCGTCTTTCCGGCGGAGTGCTGCGCGCACCGTCAGCAATGACATTGCGGCGCTTGAATACGCCACTCCGCACTGACAGGTAACGAGAGAGGCGCATCCGAACATTGAGCTTTGTACCGCACTGAAATCGGCTTCCGGGCAGTTGACCGTGAGGAGGTTCCGCCCGATGTCGCACATTATCGGAAGCTTCCGCAGCGGCGGGGCGTGCAGGGCAAAGTCGCACCTATCGGAGCGGCAGCGCAGGTGAGTCCGGTTGCCTAGCCGCTATGACCAGCACACTGCAGCACCCCCAGATAGGCGCTCCACGGCCCCACTGCGTTGCGATACTGGTGGGCCATCACGCGAGATAACTGATGGATATGGGTGAGGTCGTGAACGGCCCACGTCGCCACGAGTTCCGACAGCGTCACCACTCCTAGCGATGGATGCTTTCCTCGCCGCGTCCAGTCTTCGTGCTGCAAATTCAGCGCCTGCAAGGCTGCTAGATTCTCCCTTCGCAGGCGGGCGAAATCGTCCAAGAGCTGGTCGAGCGACTTGCCTTGACTCTCGTTGAACTGTGCAAGGCGGTCAACGGGGTCAAATGGCCGCGCTTCGCCTTTCTCCAGGATGATCCGCAGCCGCGGTATCCAGTCGGTGCGCTCCCCGACAATCAAGTGGCCCACGATGTCGAACGCGCTCCAGGTATCTCTTCCTTCGTTGCGGCGCACCCACATGTCGGGTAGCCCACGCAAAAGCGCACTTAGGGTAGCGGGAGTGCGCATGAGAACTGCGAGGGCCTCGGCCAGGCTGAATCCAGTCGAAATTTCCATCATCAGTAGATGCATGTCCCGCCGCTTTGGACTCAAGCGGCCGAGTGCAGGCTCCATGACAATCCCTAATCATCCGGCCTCCTCATCCGGTTTGACGATACTTCTCGGGCAACGCCGCTCATACATTGGTCCGGCCGAGAATGCGGGCCCCGTGCAGAGGCGCTGACGGATTCCTCCTGGGAAAAGCCGGTTGAGCGGGTACCTCGATATAGGACATTATCGGAGGGCCACGCCTCACGTCATTCGTTCGTTGCTCTATGTGTCGAACGGGCGGGCGCTTAAGATGCGATCAGCTGTCGAGCGACAGCCCGCGAACCAATCGGGCAAACCCGGCCCATCGCAACCGCATCCATTGATGTATGCTACCTCAATGGCGTGTCGTTCTGGACGCGTGATGGCCGTGCTCGTCCTTATAAGTGCGCAGTTCGAATCCGCTCACTTGGCGGCTCAGTGGCTGAACTATCCCACCGCGGGCGTGCCGCGGAAGGCCGATGGCAAGGTGGACATGTCGGCCCCTCCGCCGCGGCTGGCGGATGGCAAGCCTGATTTTTCCGGAATCTGGACCACTGGAGAGCCTTTTGATCGCCGTGCGCTGGGCCTGTCCAGCCCCAAGGATTTGCCGGCTCCCAGCGATCCGCAAAACCTCAAGGACGCGGAGAGCCCGGGCGATCCCAAAGCGATCGTTGGCTCGCGTCAGATGGCGAATATCGGCATCGATCTTCCAGGCGGGTTGCCTTATCAACCCTGGCTGGCGCCGATCGTGAAAGCGCGCACCGACAATTTGGCGAAAGATGACCCGCACATCCGCTGCTTGCCGGATAATTTTCTTCGAGCCTACGGGATGCCGCATTTGCTGAAGTTCGTCCACACGCCTAATCTTTTGGTGATGCTCAATGAATTGAACGCCGGATACCGCCAGGTATTCACGGACGCCCGGCCGCTGCCGAAAGATCCGAATCCCAGCTTGCAAGGATATTCGTCCGGGAAATGGTCTGGCGACACTCTGGTCATCGATACCATCGGAGTGCGCGACGATACGTGGATCGATTGGAATGGAAGCGTGCTCACCGAAGCCGCCAAAGTGCGGGAGCAGATCCGGCGCCCGGACTTCGGACACCTCCATATTCAGGTCACCGTCGATGATCCCAAGGCTTATACCAGGCCGTGGACCGTTACACTCAAACAGCGCATTGTAGTCGGCACAGAGTTGATCGACGAAATCTGTACGGAAAACGAGCAGTCCCTCAAGCACCTGAAGTGATTTCTGTTCTCCCTGGCGCCGTTATCCAAAGACTATCCGCTTTCCCTACCGCATGTATGTCTTCAATGCCGGCAGGACGATGCAGCAGGCTAACCCAGACGCGGGTCTATGGGTCACCGACGGCGACTGGATGAAGGATGCAAGAGAGCGTCGCGGCCGCGGAGCTGAGATCCGGCACCGTTGCGGAACCGCCTCCGGTTCCTGAGGCATCCGTCTTCTTGAGGACGTACCAGCAAGGGTCGTGCTGAAACCAACAGTGGGTACGCATTTGAGACGGAGACCGGCTAGCTCCCGCAACGCATCACACGCAATTCACGTTTCGCCCGCACCCAGTGCAGCAGTGTTCGGGGCGGAGTTAGAATCAAACAGTTATGTCACGATTTAGCGCCGGCCTGCCGGTGATTTTACGCTGCGTCGCAGTCTGTTGGATATTGGCGATGGCCTGCGCGACCGGATGGGCACAGGCGGCGGATCCCTGGGCGCAAAGCGAATTGCTGCAGCCAGCCGAGCTTGCGAAGGCGATCGAATCCGGGAAGGCGCCCATCATATTGTCCGTGGCATTTCCGGTCTTGTACAAAGGCAAGCACATCGTACATGCGATCAACGCCGGTCCGGCGTCGAAGCCGGAGGGAATCGAAGCGCTCAAGAGCGCTGTGGCCAAACTGCCGAAGGACGCCGATCTGGTGATCTATTGCGGCTGCTGCCCGATGGTGAAATGCCCCAACATCCGGCCCGCCTATCGCACCCTCAAGGAACTGGGCTTCAGGCGAGTGCGCGTGGTGAGTATACCGGCGAACCTGCACACCGACTGGGTGACGAAAGGCTATCCGACGGAGGGTTCGGGCGCGTCAAATTGACCTATTGCTCCGCTGGGATTGACGCCTTCACCCCGGCGCTACTCGCTACTTTACCGCCGGCAGTTCGGGCCGCAAACGTGGCGGAATGGGCTTTTTTGGTTTGCGAATAGCTGGCGGCCGAAGCGGATGACGGTGGCGTTTTTTTCATTGAGTTAGGCCGATAGGCCGGCCATTGTATCCGGCGCACAGGCCCCAGCCCAAAACGCTATCGACTTGAGGGAGCTAACCAGCCGCTAACCAGCCGTACAGCAGATCTATTTGCGATTCAACCGCCACACGAGAAGCAGGCATTCCTCAGACTGGTTCTCAAGTCGGCGACACGGCGAGTTGCAGACTCAGTTCGAAGAGCCGTTTGAGAATTTGGGGCGTTTCGAACCAGCTAAGCCGAAGAAAAGATAACGAGATCTTAGTGGGAGATACCTCAAACGTAATTTGGCTCCTCAGGTAGGACTCGAACCTACAACCCTTCGGTTAACAGCCCTAGAAACCGCCAATTGAAAGTCTGCGATGGAGTGATATGTAGCAATATAGTCAATACGTTAAGACGATGCTTCGGAAACGAGAACTGTGCCCCATTGAGATGAAATGCTATGGTTTTTTAACTGGGTGGGGCACAAAAGTGGGCACAATTTTCGATGCCTCAAAACACTTGTGCCGGGGAGGAGCCTCAACACGGTTGTACCAAAACTTCAGTTTGGCTTCCCCGTATCACTAGGCTCCGCAGGTGCCACTTCTAACAGTCCCAACTTCCCAGCAATTCTCCCGGAACAAACTCCCGATTCGGCTATGGAACTGTCCGATTTGGTAGCATTGCTCGAAGCCTCAGAGCGGAGGTGGGAAGAGTGGCGCGCCTAAGGTTCAACGGACACAACGAAGCTGAGCAAGTGTCCTTTATAGTCACCCGTAATCTCCCAACAACCGACCGTTGGAATGTTGATTGCGGTCATAACGATAAGCGTGTACCGACCAATGGATGCGGCTGTTACCTTTTCAGATTGAACTAGTGGTGCTTCTCCGCCGATCCGCTTGGCTGTAACGATCAGTTCCGGCTTGTCGGTTCGCCAATCGGTTCCCCATCGGTAATAGACAAGTTTCGTGCGATAGAATTTGCCGTTACCAACGTTGTCCCGCATGTTCCACGTAGCGTTGAAGGCCACATTTGTCCAGAGCGAATCGGTTCCGTACCAGAAGCCGCCCCCGGCCACCATCGGCGCATTCGGATACGGTGCAGGTGGAACAAATGCCGGAGAAGGTGGAAGCGTAGTGAGACACTCCGCTGAAGCAAGTACCGGCAGCCCGAGCACTATCATTACTGCCGTCAGGGAACGAAACATACTCACCTCTTTTCATGCAATTCTTGTCTAGAACTATACTCCGATTACAAAGTAGCCCACCACCCGAAATCGCCCTCTCCGGTAAGCAGGGATTTTCAGGCGGCGTGACAGGCCGAATCTGTGCGACTAGCAGCCGTGCTCTTCGCGATGCCCATTGAGATTCGCCAGAGCAACATCACAGGCGGCACGAGTTTCCTTCGTTGCTTCACGCCAAGCTTCGCTCTTGGCGTTTAGAATACGCATGCCAGCTATGGCAGTCTTTCGCACGGCATCAAGGTAGATCTTTGCAAGCCGCTTCCGCTCGTCGCATGGCATGGGACTTGAGTATACGCTCAGCGGAGCCGCAGTGGTACGGGTTAAATCTGATCGTCGTTGGCTGCATCTGGTTCCTTCAGGGCATCAACATCCTTCCCGGCAGCTTCATGACCGGGCAGATCCGATGGGCGGTGTACGGTGGGATAGCGGTGGTGGTGGGATTGGGTTGTTGTTCGCGGGGAAGAGACGGACACTGAAGGGATAGGAAGAGTAGCCCGCCACTCGAAATCGCCACCCTAGATCCGTGTCGGTGAACCTTCAAAACCTTCGTAACCACGCGCCTGCGATGCAAGCGGGTATCACCGATCACGTCTGGGATGTGTCCGAACTGCTGGTTTGATCTACCTCTGGTTTCAGTTCGTCTGGATATATAGTCTCTGGTAGACTTCCTGGATGGCCCAGGCAACTTCAGACGAACTAAAGCCGATCTTTACACTCCTGATTCAACTAGCCGCAAAAGCATACATTGAGGCTATGACTGCCCAAGAGGTGTTGATTCAGCATGCCCCCGAACTTGCTCGGCATCTGACCGAAGCCCGTCAGACTGTTCGGGACAGACTGAAAGAACTTGGCAACGTCGATCAAGTGAAGCTCGAAGATCTTCTGTCTCTTTTAGGAAACGTGCGAGGACCGACGCAATAGGTTCGCTAGGAATGTTGGTATTTTCTCCGGGTGCTACGATGTAGCTACTAATTGAAAGGCGGTTTCCTTGTGCTGCTGAAGCCGGTGATTGTAGGTATCGGATGCATATTTTGCGCCACGCAAGCGTTTTCGCAGGACGCGTGCTCAACGCAGGCCGTTCCTATCAAGCCCGCAGCGATGCTAACTTGCTCAAATGCTACTCCCGTCTGCATTACCGATGCAAACGGGCTGCACGGTCACTGGGCGTGGATGTGTCCAGGTGCCTCGAACACGAATTCGCCCGCACTGAAGTTTCTTGATCCGTCGGTAATAACTAACAGTGTTCCGGCTCCATCGCCGGGAGATTCCGTGCTCGACACCATGCAACGGATCTATCAACTAAGACAGCTTCAGCTCCAGAATCAGCAGATTCAAGAACAGAACAGAGCACTGGAAGCGGAACGCGGAAGCGCGGAGCGGCAACGAACGACGGGCAAGCCCGCTCCCCAGGTGACACCCGAACGACCAGCCGTATCGCTTCCACTGAACAAGTTGTTGAGCGCTGCTTTTTTCGAATCTTGCGGCCTCAACAAACTGTCGCCGGAAGAATTGGCTCGGCTAGATAACTGGATCACGATTTATTCGACGAGTCTTATCGACTCGACTAAAGCTGAAGATCGCGAGGCAGCGTCGCTCAAATAGCGCACCCATCAGTCAATCTTCTGCTCAACGCACCTTTAGGACACTACCCGCCCACGGGCCGGGTTTCAGTTTGTGCGAAGATCGTTGCGAATCTCTCGTTCTATCTAAAGTCCCAGTTTCCCCGCACTGTTGTCCCGGAACAAACTTCCATCGCGGATATACCGACGAACCATCTGAACGGAGCGATGCCCGGTCTGATTCATAATCGAACGCTCTGAGGCTCCAGCTATCGCCGCACTGGTAGCGTGGCCTGCCCGGAGTGAGTGTCCTGCGTAATGGATTGGATCGAGACCGGCACGCTCTGCCAGTTTCTTCACCACACGGGAAACGTCGATACCTGACAACCGTCCAGGCCGCAGGCGACCGTGACGGGTGATCGACCGGAACAGCGGGCCCGAGGTGATGCCAGCCATTTCCAGCCACGCCTGAACCGTGCGAACCGGGCATGTTTCGGGATTGGAGCCATACGGGATACCGATCTTCCGACCAACGCCATCCTGATCGGTCTTGCTACGGCGTAGCGTGACGGTCAGACCGTCTTTACCGAAGGTGCAATCCTCAAGATCCAACCCCACCAATTCCGAACGGCGGAATGCTCCGGCGAAACCCAGTAGGACCATCGCCCGATCACGAGTGCCAATAACGCCGGTGTCGGTGGCGTCCACCATTGCCCGAATATCATCCGTCAGAGTCGGAGTCTTTTGTTCGGGTGCCGTACCCTTCATCCGCCGGATGCCCTTCATGGTGTTCATAACCATCGCGTGATGGGTTGGCGATTGCAATCCCACGGCCTTGTGTGCCTCAGCAACCGCATTCAGCCGCCGTTGAATGCTCCCGACCTTCAGCCGGGCCGTACATTCGGCGATATAAGAGGCCACAGTCTCAGGAGACGCGGGAAGCGGATGAACGTCATGCGACTCACACCACTCACAGAATGCCCGCCAATCCACGCGATAACCCCGTATGGTGGATTCTGCCTTCGAGGCCCGGATGAAATCCCGGACTTGCTGCGAAGGGGACGGAACCACGTCCGCCCCCGTTTCTTTCATTGGTCCGATGATTTCCTTCATGCCGCCACCTGGTAAACGGCGGACTCCACTGGAGTGCCGTGGCAGGGACAATCGCAGGATTCGTTCGAGAGATCGGCTGCTCATGGTGGCCCGCTGCACATGCCATGCAGATTCGTGTTGGGGATTCTGGGATAGCCTTCGTTGCCAGTGGCCGGACAAATTCGACGCGGTACATCTCAATCATGCCGCCACCGCCTGAAATACTTCATTGGCCTTTCGTTTGAACTCCGGTGTTACATCGTCCTTCGTGCGGACCATTGCCCACTCCGGCCACAGGGCAACCTTCTGTGCTGTCCGTACGGCGTCTTTCATGGTGGATGCGGAACCAGCGGCAAGGCCAGTCAGAATGTGCGTGATAACCCAATAACCGTCTGCTCGATTCACGGCGAGGTGTTCGGACACCGACACGGCCCAGGTTTCGGCCCATTGGTCGGTTTCCCACTTGGTGCGGACTTTGATTTTGGTTACCGTGACAGACTCCCGCTCCGCCGTCAGCCGGATCATCTCATCCCAGTACTCGATTTCGTTCGGCCCGCAGGTGAATCGAGACTTCAGCGCCTTCTCAAGTGTGACGGGCGGCGGTAAGGCAACCTTACGGGAGACGTGCGAGGTGCGGGATGGTTTTGGCACGCCCCGCCAGGTGATTGTGATTCGGGAATCCTCGATATCCTCGGACCATTCCAGCCCGGACTTGCGGAGCGAATCGAGCAGAAACTCACGGCGTTTGACGCTATCAGGCCGTGAGGGATTGAGTATGACTGCACGTCCCGTATTCATGCCGCCACCTCCGCAGTACGGGCCGACTCCCCAGCCCGTGCGATCATCCAATCCGTTGCTTGCTGTGCTTTGATGCAGCCGTAAAGATGGCCCGTGAGTCAGCCTTCAGAACCTTCAGCCAAGTGGCCAAGTACTGTGCGTGATCCTCCCGTGGTTCCGTACTGAGTCCAAGTGAGCGCACGTGAAGGCAGCCCCGAGTTCCGCAATTAGTTCCTCCGCTGCATAAGCTGATCCGCCGAACCGTTTCCCTAACTGGCGATCACACCGGGACTCTTTAGCCGTCCAGTGTGTGGTTTCATGCGCAAGGTCGAATAGTAGGACACGTTGTCCTTGAACGCCCTGAACGGCGGCATCTGAATATGGTCGGTTGCAGGTGCGTAGTACGCTTGATTCCCGCCGTGGCGGACATCGGCCCCAATGGTTTGAAGAACGCCTCAGCATGTGCGATTCGTTCCGGCATCGGGGTTTCAGAATCCGCGGCGGGTGTGTAACCGTCCACCTGGGCGGCATTGAATACTGAATACCCACGGGTAAACAGCAATCGAGATGAATGGCTGGTTTCCCCCTCTTGGGATTCGCTGGAATCGTTGGCGAACTTCCAGAACACTACTAGCGTGGATTTTTCGCCCTTCCGAACCCGTGCCCCTTTGTCCTGCCATTGCTGGTACGTTGCCCATTCGCCACTTTCGTACCCTTTGGCTTGTGCTGCGGACCAAAGGCAAACGGTATTGATTCCTCGGTATGCTTTCTTGCTGACCGCATTGATCGGAGAGAATGCGTAACGGCCCGAAGTGTGCCACGGCATACGCCACGTTCCTACGCCTTGCTCGATTGAGTTGATAATTGCGGCCGTCACCTTGCGGTACACGTCGCGTTTTTCGGTTGCGGTAATGTCAGAGGTAGACATCGTGAAAGTGACCTTTCGCGGTTGTTTAGGGGCCGTACCGGATTTCGCAGTCCGATGCGGTCCCGTTTCGTTCTAGTGTGCGATTCCTTTACTAATCGAACATCAGAACCACACAGATTACACCTAAGCGCTTAGCGAGTCAATAGACCTAACGTGCAATTCGCAGGATCCACCTAAGCGCTGAGCTATGATTGAGGCATGGTTAAGTTATCCCGAGATCTTATCCGGCAAGCGATGGCTGCCATGGGTTCGAAAGGCGGCAAGCGTAGCCTGGAGACCATGACACCCGAGGAGCGTTCGGCCCGAGCGAAGAAGGCAGCCACGGCAGCGGCGAAGAAACGCACGGCGGAACGATTGGCAAGAGAAACACGCGACGAAGAAACGTCGTTAGAAATTTTCGTTGCGAGGGCCCCAAACATGCCGGGGGGTGGGTCAATCCCAAACTGGATTCCTGGTACGCAGGTGCGAGCGGTAGCTCGGGGTGTGTCGAAAAAAAAGAAAAAAACGAAAAACTTAGCCCCACAAAATACACCAAGGAGATGGAGAAGGCAACGCAACGGAAACGTGCCACGTTCGTTTTCCAGCAGCTCGAAGATGCCGGACGCGATATCGGTGACTAGCTTGCGATTTCGATCAACCGGCCCCGATCGTGGATGTCTGATGTGGCATCTTAACGATCTCCCCGTTCCACTCCACATCCACGAATCGAGTTGGGCGCAGAGGCGGACAATGTGATCCAATCGCCGGTCGGGATCGTCACCAGAGTATTTTTACCTTGGCGATTGGCTATCGCCAGTGTGGCGCGAGTGAGGAAATATGATCGGTGGGGATGGAATTCTATTCCCCGACGGTCCGAACGAAACCAAAGAAAGATTGAAAAAGCAGTTTAACATTCCATCTATCGACAGGTAACTAGTGGAACTGCACTAGCTAACCGTTACGCTGGTGAAACAACGGTACGGCTACTTGGGGATTCCGGCGAAGCCGAACGCCGAGTGATGATTCCAACGAAAGGGGCCGCAGCCTCAGCACACAGAAGCCCGGAGCGTGATTAGCGCTTCGGTTGAATAACCTTCATGAGACACTCTGCTTGGTTTCCCCGCGCCAAGCTCAAAACCCACCCTGTTCGACACGATCCTCAAGGAGCGTTATACTTGCAACCGAATGCGATCCTGCCTGCTATCGTCCGCACTCTTCTGGATCGCCTACGGCCAATCCGTGCCGCCTCCCGCATTCGAAGTGGCGTCTGTGAAATCGGCGGCCCCGTCATCAAGTGGACGCGTTCGGGCGACTATGCGTGGTGGCCCGGGTACGGCCGATGCCGAACGAATCGTTTTCACCAACGTCACCATGGCGAATGTTCTGCTGCGCGCTTACGATGTTAAGATCCTACCAACTAAGTGGTCCCGACTGGCTATCATCATTGTAGATACCATTCACTGCGAATATACCGGTGCGCCACGAAAGACAGTTTAATCTGATGGTCCAAAGCCTTCTGGCCGACCGCTTCCACCTCGCGCTGCATCGACGAGCCCAAACAACTCCGAGGCTACGAACACGTCCGAGGGAAGACCGATCGAAACTGAAGCAGTCTCGATCGTCGGTCCGGACGTCGAGCCCACCGACGCGCCCAAACGGACGCCCATGGATTTCCCAACTCTCCGCTCCTGGTCTGGTGATGATGGAGGACGTGTGCGGACCGGCGGTCGTTTCTTTGCTCACGCCAGAGCTCAACCCTTTCCGCGTTGCCCGAGCTGCTTACAGGAGTTTCGACTGCCGGTTATGGACACGACTGGTCTGACCGGCAAATTTGATTTCCCGCTGGAGTTCGCGCCCCAAACCCCTGGCGCTCTGCCGCCCGAGAGCCCGGATTTCCGCGTCAAACCTCGTAAGTGCCGTTCCCAGCAGCTCCGGCTCGACTAGAACCAAGGAATATCCCGGTTGATATCCTTATTGTCACAGCGCAGACAAGATCCCCACTGAAAATTAGTTCTGCCGCGCCCTCAGACGGAACAGCGGATGCGTATAGTGTCCGCGAGAAACCACTCATTTTGAAGCCGCTACTGGCGCTTTTCGATTGCGGGATACTCGTGGAAACAATCCACTGACGCTCTTTCTTTCAATACGGTGGGCGTTCTGGACCAGCCGGTCGAGGATGCCATCGGCCACGGTCGGATCGCCGATCTGTTCGTGCCGGATGAAACGCGAACGATCTCTTGCCCCGCATCACGAGCGGGTTTTCCAAGAATCATTCCCTGTCTTCTCTGAAATTAAGTCAATAGACACAGGGCACTCTACGGGATATTGGTCAACCAAATTGACTGGCTTGTGCGATGCTTGCCTCATGGGGAAACGCCCATCCTTTGGCGAGGAATTTATCACCTATGAAACCGTCTGTTCGCGTGGACACCATCTAAAGTTCACCTTTGCGAAGAAGGTCCTGGAAGAAGCAAACTGGATAGAGGCGAGGTCAAGTTCGTCTGCTATGACTGCGACAGAGTTTGGGAGCCTTCGCCCGAGAGAGTAGAACTGCGCAGACTGGCGATGTCTTAGGTTTGAACCTGCGGTAGTATCTCTCCAATGAAACTGAGCAACAACTGGTTCGAAGTCAAGTTGAGGACATGTGGCGAGATCTCCACACCGTCCGGTGAAAACTCCGTCTCCTGGCTGACCACAATATTCCGAAAGAGATGGTTGAAGAACTCAGGGGAGCAGGCATCGATGTCAAAACGGCGGCGGAGTTGGGGAAAGATCGATTGCCCGACACTGAACTTTACGCTTACGTCTGCGAAGCAGGACGTGTACTGCTGACGATGGATGAAGACTTCTGGTCTGATCGTAAACATCGCCTCGGAACAGCCGGGGTTGTCATTGTCAAAGTAGATTCGAAGGACGTAGGCCGCAGCCTCACGGCATTTGGTTTACTCTTCGGGTGCTTTGCAAGGAGCTACGGGAACTGGAAGGCCACCAAAGTGAAGGCCTACCCCGATCATTTTGTCATGAAGATGCCAGCACATTCTGGCGGGATAGCTCGATACCAAATGCGGTTGTTTCGACGTAGACTCTACGCGAGAGAAATCTCGATGCAGAAGGCCACGTAAATTTGGGAACCCCAGCCCCCAGCCTAACCGCTTGATCCGACCTGCGCCGCCGGGATATGGGAAGTTTGAGAAGTTGCTTAAACAGGTTGTCAAGCGCCCCCACTGAAAAGATCCTTCAAAAGTCCATAGCGACCTTTCACGCCTCAATCACTATCGGGACTGGTTTACCCTTTGCTACGCGGTTAGTTTCGGCGCTATCACTCAAGTCGCCGTGCCACACGCTTGCGTGCAGCATGTAACTTCCAGGCGCGGTACCGGTTGGTATGGTGAGATCTCTATCGTATTCGTGCAACCCCTTTAGCAGACGTATAGGCTTGTCTTGGGTTCTATTAAAAATCCATTTTTGGTTTTTATCTGGAAGGGAAGCCCCTAACCATATTTTGTCGGCAACGTCCTGAGAAGATTCGACCGTGTATCTAATCTTCAGCGTTTTACCGCGAGCGATTGTGGTCGGCTCTACTGACAACGAAACCACACACACGAAAATCAGGACTGAAGACTGTCGCTCACGAACGAGGTTGTTTCTCCTTCACTACTTCTGCTAACTTTGCCCTCAATGGTCCCAATATGGACTCATATCCAAGATTATGATCGGTAGTCAACGCAGCCGTAGTCTCCTCGTTTATCTGCCTGACCGTTTCCGTGATGGAAGCTTAGCGGATTCGAGAAGCGTTTCGACAATGTTCTTGACGGTCGCGTTCGGTTCTGCGTTTATAGTTGTGCGATGCACGAAATTGGTAGATCTTAACACGTGGTCGAGTGATTCTATTCCGACACGGGCGGAAACTTCATCGCATCTAGCGTCCTACCGAGAAACGCAATAGCCATTCCTGGATGTTCGTATATCTCTTTCACCAGGAAGCGCTGACTCACCGAGAGTGATTCAAACATCTGCCGAGTTGCGGATACAATCGGACTATTCGGGAGTGTATTTGATTCAGCCGATGATGCAGGAACGGAGAAGCGACCACCTTCGGGAACGACCGTCCTTTGTGCTATTCCATTATGCGAATACCGAACAAATAAGTGTTTTGGATCTCCTTTGAACGGGTCGCCGAGGATCGTATTTGAAACGCTGATGTCTATCGCGTCGCTCTTAACACAGGCTCGAACTATCTCCGTTACATTTTTATATTTCCACCACTGCCACCATGCACCCCCAACTCCATAGGATGCAGAATGAATCAATAGTCTGCCAGTACGTGAACCCAACGCCGCCGCCTTTAAATGCAAAGCAGCACCGCCGAAAATCGCCAGAGCAATCAGAATTGCTGAGCGACCAGCCCGCTAGAGTCACAGGCATATTTCCTGCTTGACGCAGTCGATCGAACAGGTAAATTGCGAGACCGACAATTCCAAAACACCAAGTGCCGATTGCTCCAACTTTGTTCCAATCGATCGCGTTTCCCATTACACACCTCCTCGGAGACGGTGATTTGGGCAACAAGTCCTTGCCGTTTCTGAGTTTCAGACCCATGTGAGCCAAGTAAGTTATTACCCTAATTAGGGCTGAGTTTCTCCGAACAAGTTCATCATTGGCCTCTGGTGTTTATTGGTCATGATAAGATCACCTTGAATGCCAACCGACCAGATACTTACTCTCCTCATCGCAGAACGGGACAAACTCAATGCCGCCATCGAAGTCTTGCAAGGTGGGACCGCCACCAAACGCCGGGCCGTCCGCCGGGGTCGGGTGTGAAGCGCGTCGAGGCGGTTGCGGAGCCAGCGCCGACACTCCGGAAGAAACGAAACTTCTCACCGGCACAGCGGGAAGCTGCACGAAAACGTGCGAAAGCTATGTGGGCAAAGCGGAAGAAGGCCGCGAAGAAGGCGGAGCGAAGTAGCTACGTATTGCCTCGCCGGACTGAGGAAGACGTTTGTGTTTCCGGTGGTTCTGACCCGGAATACAAATCCTTCGTGAATTCCGCTGCGGCGTTTGTTGAAAGTGGGAAGCCTAAAGGACCTTCGCTGGATAGGCGGCTGCAAAGGCTGAGATCAGAACCAAGGCACCAAAAGCAAAGGCTGTGATCTGGAGGTATAAGAGCAGCCGAGTTCGTTCCCCGAGTAAGTCGGTTCTGATACGCCTGCATTCCAATCGAATCCGCATTCGCTGTTTCTCGCATGTTGATAGCTGATCTTGCATCCATCGAGATACAGTCGCTCGCGATCCTTGGCGTTTTGTGCTGTCCCTCGAAAGTCCGCAAGCCGGTTTAGAGCACAGCATATTCCGAGAGCGAGGGATGCTGCCAGAAGCACGACAGCGACGATCCACAACGTTTTGGCCGCACCGCCGGGTTGGTAGTGATCGTCCTTTGCCATGGTTAGAGAGAAGCCGAGTGAAGCAGTGGCGAAGGTCAGAATCAGATTGCTTACGTACCCCAATTGCGTGAGTGCAGTCGTCTGCCACCGAACGAAGCTCCCTTCTGAATTCGTCATATCGCAGGTCACCTCCGTTCAGACGTTGCAGAGAATTGAAGCAGCCTCAGGGCCTTCTGTTTTTCGGGAGTGTAAACCTTTTGGTCATGGCTCCGCTTTTCCAATTCTTGCTTCCCCTCGCAGTTCCTTTTCTAACCGATCCAATTCCTCAGCCTTCCCGCCTTCGGCTTTGAATCGTACCCACAACATAGCGCCTGGAAATTCAATTATTGTGTTCTTCGGGTTCGCGTAAAAGTAGTCGATTCCTGCCGATTCGCCAACCGACAACAATGGAGATTGGTATGGTTTTTTCGGAATGCATTCAGTCCAATCGTCACGACCCGCCTGGTAGCCGCTAATGTAACCCAGAACGAGAAAGGTTTGGACCGATGCCGGTAGGGCCTCCCAATCCTTGCCGGTGAACGCATCCTTCAGTGCGCTATCTTGTGCCGGAAGCCGGGGGGATGGGCACATCAATAGCAGCAGCAACGCATAACGCTTCAATTAAAACATGGTCCACTCTCCGGAATTTGCCAACTAAAACGCGACCGCCGCTAAGTGACCATCAGTTGCACCGGGCGACGAAGTCGTGCCCACTTGGATGATCGGACGATACAAACGGACAGTGGTAAACGCCGACAAACACGCCATCAACAGTGCGCGTACCTGTGAACGTTGAAACCCAACCATCGTGTATCGGGCAACGCATGCTCCCTGGACACGCCAAAGCCACAGCAAGTGCAACCAACAGAAGCAAGCCAGTTATGCTGATTACTTTTTTCATCATTCCTCCTGACGGGCCTCAGAAACGTTGTACAACTCGATCCTTTTCCGCGTAAATTCCACTGTCACTCGGATCGTACAATTATCGGACGGGCGATTAGAAACCATTAGGGATTGCCCGTATCGAAATGCACGGCCCTACACCGTCTCGCCAACCGGATCAAGCAGTTGCGGATTGACCGTGGGTGGTCCCAGGAGGTGCTGGCGGAACGTGCGTCGATCCAGAGGAGCTACGTGGCGGATCTGGAACGTGGCAGCCGGAACCCCTCGGTCAGGACGTTGGTAAAACTGGCGAACGCTTTCCGGGTGGGGTTCAAGGATCTGTTTGAGGAGTGAAGCGGGCGGGACCCGGCGGCACTCCATCACTTGTTGACGGGATGCCCCCAGCGTCTACTTTCCAGGTGGATCAGTATCCACAGCCTTCTTACCGCTGACTCCTTCCAACGCGGCAATCAATCCACGATACTCGTCTTTGTCGGCCTGGACCACAAGGCCGCCCTTGTTCCCTGAATCATCCCAGGTGAGACCTACATAGTGCTTCTTTGATTTGCTGAAGGCTACTAGTGCACCTATACCAAGGGAAACCACCGCGAGGCCCGCTGCCGTTCCGATGCGACGATGTACTTCTTGTCCGTAGCTCACTTCGGTAATTGATGCGGTGGGTATGTAGATGAAGCCAGTCTTACCGGAGCGAAGGCGCACGTTTTGGCCATCCACATACATCTTCAAATCCTGCCCCGCCTTCACGTTGGGCAACGATCCGCCGGAGTACTTTACCTTTGTAGCCGATGTCAGTTTCCGCTGAAACCGACACAGTCAGCAGCGCGACGCAAAGACCAACAGAAAGCGTAGCGCGGAATCGTTGCATAAGTATTGTCTCCAATAGCCGGGGATATCGGTCTATTCAGGGATTGGCATTAGCGAGAAAGGGTCGGTCTTAAAGAGCGAGATTCGGCAGTTTCGGCGCAGGTGTTCGGCTCGTGGTGCCTTACCGTGATAATCACGTACAGCCTCTAAATATGGACCGCAAGTGTTTTAGTAACAATCACTTACACATTTACCACAAAATACCCACAGATCACCCTTGACAGACCTCGGTAACCCAGCACCGGGCAAGTGATTCGTGCTAATATTAAAGAATACTAATGCACTTTAGGGTTATGCAATTGTCCCCCTCTTCCCAGTTACTCGACACGGCTCAAGTCAGTAGCCTTTTGAACCTACGGGCCGCCACCGTAAAGAAATGGCGTATGCTCGGCATCGGACCCCGGTACGTCCGTGTTGGCCGCAGGGCCGTCAGGTACCAGCTGGCGGATGTCAAACGGTTCCTAGCTGACAGCAACGCCGCATAACAGCCCAACATCCACCTGTTCTCCTAGCCCGACACCACGAGAGTTCCCACTCTCTCCCGCACCGTTGGCTGCGTACGCCAACCACTCGGATCACATATGCAACAACAACCCTACGTCACCGACGAGTTGGAACTCGCGGCGTTTCTCAAAGCCACTGGCCACCGCCTGCTGGGTCTCAGACCCACTGGCCGGTTAGTCAGTTTCTCCTTCGACGCATCGGCATCGCCCGATGTGGAGAAGTATTTTTCAGGTGCTGAAATCTCGGGCAGAGAACTGTTCGAAGCCCATCGGCACCTGCGTACCCTCATCAGACAAGTGAAAGAACAACACCAAACCAATCAGAACGGATCAGAAAAAGATGACAAAAACCTCAGTAACCCCTCCCACCTTCCCGCCTCCCGGTAATCGCCGCCAATCCACCGGCCTCGACCGGCTTGATACCACGCTCCGCAAGCATTACCCAGCGTTGGTCACCTCCGTCCACGCCATGCTCGCTGTTTTCGCGTCAATGGCCGTGCAGGGTCGGACGAAACCGCTATCCCTGATATTCGAAACCCCCTCGGGGTACGGTAAGACCGCCACGCTTCAGATGGCGTTTCCAGAACACGACGATTCGCCACTGGCAAATCTCATTTTCCCGAGCGATAAATTCACCCCGCGATCCTTCGTCAGTCACGCCGCGAATGTGAGATTGGCGGACATGCCCAAGCTGGACCTTTGCCGAGGCTGGAGAACAAGGTCCTGATAACGAAGGAACTCGCCCCGATCCTCCGGGGGCGTCTAGAAGACCTCCAGGAAAACTTTTCCATCCTAATCTCGGTGCTCGACGGCAAGGGATTCATCAGTGACTCCGGCATGCACGGCCAGCGTGGTTACGATCGTCCGATCCTCTTCAACTGGATCGGGCCGCCACACCCCTGCCAGCAGCCACTCACCGACTGATGTCCCAGCTCGGAACCCGGTTGCTGTTCTTCGAGGTTCCGGCCAAACCACCCACTCTGGAGGAGCTGAAGGCTTACCTCCGCAACGGTGACCCCGACGCAGCAGAGCGGGAATGTCAGCGGGCTGTGAACCAGTTCCTGGCGTCGTTCTTCCATCGCCATCCAATCGCAAGCATCGATCCCGGCTCCATCGAGTTCCCGGATGAGCTTCAGGACGAGCTGGTCCGATGGGTGTCCTTCCTGGTCACCGCCCGAGCGGAAATCAAATTTGAAGCCGAAAACCAATCGCGGCATCGCCAAGCGAGGGTCCGTGGAAGGTCGTGAACTACTTCAAGCAACTCGCGTTTGGGCATGCTCTGATTCACGGGCGAAGGACAATCGAGCCGCCCGACATTGCCTTCATCGGTGACGTGGCAATCTCCTCCACACCGGGCCACCTGAGGAAGATCATGGGCGTTACCACGGTGCCCTCGGTGGACACCGCGATGGCTACCCGGCTGTGTGAGGTTACCTCGCCGACGGCTAAAACTACCTCACCGAACTCCAGTTAGTCGGGTCTGCGGACCTCACCAAGGGTGCAGCGGAAGTCTACACCGCCTCGCTCCGGGAGGAATACCGCTGGCTCCGCATCCATCCTGAAAACCAAATGTCGGTGTGAGTAGTGAAGATAAAAGAGAGGGAGAGAGAGTGTGTGTTTTTTTCCTCTCGCAGGTACACGTGGTTTTCAGGTTGCGCCGGGCGGAAAACACAGGCCAAGTGCCTCCCGCGAGAGGTTTGGGAGAAAATTCCGAAATCACGTGATTTGTGAGTTAGTAGAATCAGAAAGTTACAAACCCCCACTTACAGAAGTCACTGCCATTCCTCAACTTCCGAACAGGACTGAGTAACACCCACTGAGAGAAACTTATGAACCAATTAACAGCAAAATGCACCAAATGCCAGACCCCCCGAGACGTGTCGTGGTTCAGCTTCGACGGACGCCGCCGGAACGGGCGGACGCCGTGGTGTAAACCGTGCCTGCGGGCCGCCCAACGGCAGTACCGAACCGGGCTGACGGTGGAGGAGTTCGGGAAGCTCCTGCGGGAGCAGGACGGCAGATGTGGAATCTGCCGCAACACGTTCGGGCCGGAATACCCGATGCGGATTGACCGTACGGCCACCGGCACGGTGCGTGGCCTACTCTGTGCCCGATGCAAGGTGGGGGTGGCCACGTTCCAGGAAGATGTAAGCAGGCTTCGCGGGGCGGTGGATATGTCTCACGGCCTTCTTGAAGTACCGAACCGAGTCGTGGCGATGTTTTATGCGCCACCCGGACCACCCCATCCGTCGGGCAAAGGGGCTTTCCGGCACTATTTCGGACGAAGATCGACCAGTTCGCTTAGCAAGTTGGCAAGCTCGTTATCCAGTCGCGAAGCCAAATCGTGCGCTTGCGTTGCCAGCGCGATACGCCCGTCTCATTAAGAACTTCTTCACGATCCACCTTTTGAACTCGCTTCCTAATCTTTGTCTCATTCTTCTTGAAGTCGAATACCACTAGAGCATGCACATATTGGTTGCGGTTGGTGGCAAGCGTTGTGGCCTCCTTGAGGAGATTCGTAATGCTGTCGGTAATCTGGCCGAGCGTTTTAATGCTCAGCAATCAATCTGACGACCGTGGCCAGACCAAGCCCGGGTTTGGATTGAAGCCTACGTCCCCTTCCCGCGACCAGAACTTCAGCCACCAGCCATTCCGGTGCTTCAATGATGAACGGAAAGAATGCTCGTCGATGACCGCTTCGACATTGTTAAAGGCCAAGGTTTAGCTTTCCGACCGCCTCGTATTGTTCAGAACTCGAGATTCTCCTTTTCCAATATTATGAGCAACCGCCACACCATCCCATTCGGCCCCACAGTCGAACCTGAAGGAATAAGGAACGTCTTAGGCCAAAAACATGTCGATCATCCATCCGACGATGAGGATTACCATATTTCCGCCTATCTTTGAAGAAAACGCCCATACGCCGTCGCATTCCGCACCTGCTCTTGTTTTTGTTCCCTGTAATCCTTTCTCGATCACAGGACGTTCTTATCTTCCAGCAAGACCGCCTCCAGTAGCATGGAGATCATGGTGAACAGATGCCCCTCTCCGCTATCGCTTCGCCAAAAGAGGAAGCCCTAGAGAGCAGAGTATGACTGTTACCCATAGATTTGCCCATCACCCGAGACCTCAGCAGCAACATGTAATGTACCCGTACAGCGAGCCAGTTCCAGCAGGACCCAGAACTTCCACGTGGTTGTATGAGGTTCTGCCGAACCAAATGCCGTTAACGCAGATGGTACTCTTCCAGTTCATGGGGCCGCTTCCGCCGCATCTATCAGGCAAATGCTCCTGCATTCTGTACGTGCCTTTTACGATTGGACATTAGAAAAGGTATCGTTCTGGAAACAGACACCTGCCCACATTTTTCATGGCAGAGCATCGCAAAGGAACAAAAGCGATGTTACCTGTCCGCGTATTAGGAGCATCCTCGCCCAGGCGTCCCCAGATTACACAGGGTTCCTTGGCGTGAGTGGTTGAAGCAGGACGGCTCCGCTCTTGACCGCGCCTCGACACGCTCACCCTTAAGCTACGCCCCTTCCACCTTCCAGAACACGATCGATCCAAACTCCAGGCGTCGGCGTGATTTCCGCCCAGGGCCACGGTCAGCCGGGGCTTGTAGAATCTTCAGAAGATTCAGTCGATTAAGAGTTGGTACTTTTTGATCAGTGCGTTCAATGCCAGCCAGAGTAACTAGGCCAGACAGGGAAACTCGTCCTCATGAACACTACTTGATCAGAGTTCAGGAGCCAGCTTTTCTAGTGCCTCCTCTCTTTGATGGGGCACCGTCTGAGGCTCCGCAAGCGGGGAGGGGGGTCTGCCTGTGGATTCATGGATGCACTT
Organism: Bryobacterales bacterium; assembly: GCA_963776805.1. Lineage (GTDB taxonomy): Bacteria > Acidobacteriota > Terriglobia > Bryobacterales > Bryobacteraceae > Palsa-89. Next base: position 175,838 of record CAVZOD010000019.1, on the reverse strand, counting down.
TGCGGAACCTTGCCGTCGTTGAAAATAACGCTGACGGTGGCTGTCATGACAGTAATTGTTTTTCTTCATCCGCGTGCCTCGAGAACTCGGTCGCTCATTACCAGCCACAGAAACTTATCAATTTTCCTTTGATGTGAACGAGGTGGAGCTTGTAGTATTTGTTCTTTTGAAGGCAGCAATTCCTCCAGCCAGCTTTTCGTAATCGTTGACGTCGCCGCGTCGGAAACGTCAGAGGCCGTCCCGCTTCTTGTTGTGGCCGCCGACTTCATTCACCTCAGCATCGTCAGCTTACGTTAACGTCAGAGCTCTACCAGCTTTACGAGAACTTCGTCGCAATGAGTGATCTCCGCCTCTCGCTGCAACAGCCGATAATCAGTTTGAGCCGCCTTTGGTCGTTCCTTCCGCCAGCAGCGGATCGATGCGGCGGGCTGCGGCCGATGCCACAGGCTACCATTTCGATGTCCTTGTCCAGGACACATGCGCTGGGCAGTCAGGTTCGAGGGCGATCACTTTGACAATGGTTGAAGTGAGCCGGATCTACGTTTCGCGGGAACACTCCTGAAGTTGACGAAGAGCGTCCTCCGCCAGTCGTGTGGAGTTTCCCGGTCAAACGCATCGCATTCTGTTCTCACAGACTCAATCGACGGATTGGGCAGCTAATCAGTGTCCGCCATTCACGCTTTGGGTTTGGGGAGGCGAGCCATGATGAATGTAAGTCCACGAACGGTAAACGCACGGGTTTTAGCCGGGCCAGGACCTATGATGTTAGGAACTCTCTCGATCAGCCGCTCTGATTCAACGTTTTGAAGGCAGGTTTCAAAGATTAAGCCATCAACGGCTCCGTGTTCAAGATCGGATTTCACCCCAATTCCCAGGTGAGCGTAGGCAACCATAAGGTCACCATACCCTATTGGAGCGTTGAAAGGCATAGAAACGGAGCCGGTTCTTTGGTCAAACATCCAATTCAACAGCGATGCTTCATCAACATCCATTTGTTTTAGGGTTGCAATGAACCCCGGCTGCATTTTGGTATTGTGTGGCGAAGCCGTATTCGCCAGCAAGCTCGCCCACATGTCGTGCAGATTCTCGTTTTCCTCAAAAGACGCACCTTCTAACAATGGAAACAGAATCTTCGGCGGAACAGCCTGCGGCGTGAATCCAGCTTCTTGAGCCATCCGTTCCGCCTTCTCCAACAGCTTCAACTGCCGTCCGTACCGGTAGATTCGGATCTGATCCCTCCACATCTCCGCCAACTCATCTGCCGCTGGCCCCAGCATCCGCTTGACGATGCCAGTGAACGGAATGGCGGCACCGAGAGCCGCTGCACCCTTGGCAATTTCGGGAGCGAGTTTGACAATGTCGTTCGGGTCCACCTGTGAACTCCTGCTGGTTTAGGACATTATCACACCACAGATTCGCCTGCTGTGCGGGCGGCATTCAATCAATAACCGAAAGGTTAACTCGGTCCCGGATGCGAAAGGAAGGCGAAGCTGAAAAAGTCACAATGAGACTTTACCTAATTGGGAAATATTTACGGCGCGAAAGGACGGCGAACGGGTTGCAAAACAAGGGGCTTATCGTTTTGGCACGCCGTTTGCTACGATTTGCCGTGCAAGTCGGCCTTGCGACGGTAGCGAGTAACCGGGGGTTAGCCAACCGGTTCGGGCTTAAGACGCTCCTGACGAAGTTTGCACACGGCGCTAGCCGGAGTTCGAAGCGAAACGAGTACGTCATCCGAAGAGTATGTAGATACGCGTCGTTGAGGTGGTAGGTACGCGTGTAGTGGTGCACGTAGTCGGTAGGCGTAGGTGTGTTCGTATAACTAATCGATACATCTGGTCTACGATACGTATTCGTTTCGAGTTGTAGACGTTTATACCCGTAGTTCCCACCCCACCGCTACTGTTCTAGCAGCGTAACTTTCCTACACAATTCCTTCGCGTACCCAAGAACCGCCCTCCTCTGCACCCAGAAACCACCCTCTTTTATTGTCAGCGTTTGTTCGGAGGTATATTCCGCCCAGGCGTTGCATTTTATTTGGAGGAGTGGCGAATTGTATGAGTGATTCAAAAGTGTTTGACGAACGCGAAGCAGCGGGAATGCTTGGCTGTTCTGTGGCGTTGTTGCGGAAGTGGAGGTTGTTCCGGGAAGGTCCTGCGTGGTGCAAGATAGGCCGATTGGTGCGGTATCGCCAGTCCGACATCGACGCCTTTCTGGAAGCCCACCGTGTAGAAACCGGAGGGGGACGGTGAGTAACCGGGACAAGTTCCAACTGATCGTCACCACCGGCGTGGTGGACGCGAATGGTGAGTGGTACGACGCGTTCGCACCCCCGGAGCGAAAGGAAATTACCGCTGTCGAGCAGATACCTTCCGTGTGGGACCTCGATGACCGGGTGGAGTGGCTCGTCGCGGGTATGTTTCCGCTTCGCAGCGTGAATCTCCTGACGGCGGAGAGTGGGACTGGGAAAACCTGGGTCAGCTACGCACTCGCTGGGGCTGTGGCACACGGAACGGATTTCATCGGGCTGGAGACCGTCCACCTCCCGGTGCTCTACCTCGACGGCGAAAACCCACTAGCCATCGCAAAGCGAAACCTGGAGGAACTTGGGATCGGGAGGACCGGCGACCTGACCGTCTGGGGCGGTTGGAATGATTCCCCACCTCCAGGCCCGGACAGCCCGATGGTCAAATCCTTCGCACAACAGCGGCACGGCCTGTTGATCTGGGATTCCCTCGTAGAGTTCCACTCCGGGGATGAACAATCCTCCACCGAGACTCGGGAGTTCATGAAACACTTCCGGCACCTGGCACACCTGGGTGCGACGGTCCTCATCCTCCACCACACCGGCAAATCCGGTACCTCGAAACAATACCGAGGTTCCACCGACATCAAAGCCGCTGTGGATACGGCGTACTTCCTGGAAGGTCACCCGACTGACAACCGCCTCCACCGGCTGGAGTTGCAGAATTTCAAATCCCGCTTCGCACCGGGGGTGGATTTTGGTATGGAGTTTGTCTCCAAGAAGGGGTTCGCCGGGTCCGGGCTGTCCAAACGCAAACCCGACGGCAACCAGATCCTCACCGAGATTCTGGCCGACCACCCCGGCTCCAACGCCACGGAGGTGGTGGCGCTGGCGAAAGGTCGGCTGGGCAAAAACAAAGTCAACCAACTCCTGGCGGAGGGGCCGTGGGTGCGGAAGCTGGGGAAGGGTACCTCCGTGTTGTACTTCGTCCCCAAACCCGTGGCGGTCCTGGAGGAACCGGTTGATGAGCCCTTGGATGTACCGGTTTCCCTACCCCTAGAGAACGGGCGGGAGGGAAACACTCGTGACGCCCCATCCTGACCCCGACCGCTCCGTGAGGTAGTAGGAGGATTCCTACTACCTCACACGCTGGGATGCGGATGGATGGAAGGTGTGTTTTGGCCGGGGGAAATCAAACCCGCCTTTGCCCGATCCGCCACCACGCAGGGCCAGTAAAGATCACTGACCGTAAAAGTCGCAGAAACCGGGGGACCGCGAGGCACCGGCGTCTGCGGCGGTATACACCCTTGCTGCGGTTCATCGAACGCAGCAATAACTAATTCATTTGGAGGAATCATAAATGTCAACACCAAACTTCAACGCTCCGAATCCAGACGATGACGCGGAACGTTACACAACAAATCAAGACATATCCGAAGGAATCCCGGTCCCAGAGCCGCCCACCGTGGACCACGGTTACGTCGTCGAGCCTTTCACGTACAAGAGTCCCTTGGGGACCGAATTTATCACCGGTCCCGCCGGTACCGGAAAAACCACAGAGATTCGCAACCGACGTACCGCTGATCCCGCTGGAGTGGTCGTAGCTGCAACCACCGGTATCGCTGCGGTTAACCTTGGGCCGGAGGTAACCACGGTCCACTCGCTGCTGAGGTTCTTCGACTACAACTCGCTCAGGGAGGCGTACCAGGACCGGAGGCTTCACTACAACATTCGCAGGCTAATGGATGACGGAATGTACGAGCTAATCGTTGATGAGATTTCAATGTTCTCCGCTCCAGCGATGGACGTGCTGTACAACGCCTGCAACGAAGTTTCACGAACCAACGGCCACCCGATGGCTCTGACGGTTGTGGGTGATTTCTGCCAGCTCCCGCCCATCGCGGACAAGGGTATGCCCGAGACGGGGAGGTACGCCTTTGAGTCGGATTGTTGGAGACCGAATTTTTCCGAGAACACCACACGCCTTACCCGGATTTGGCGACAGGACAACCCAGACTTCCTGCAAGCGTTGCAGGCCGCTCGACGCGGGGTGGGGGAAGAGGCTCTGGCGTATCTCCACAGAGCGGGAGTGCGGTTTGAACCGCGTTTGAGTAACGCGTTCGAGGGCACCACGCTGTGCGCCACCAACAACGTGGTGGATGATTACAACTGGCGGCGGTTACGTCAACTACCAGGAGATAACACCAGCATCCGTGCAACCCCATCCACCCGATGGTCGATGGACGGTCGCCAACCCTCGGAGTGGAAATCGATTCCCGACCAGTTCGCTTTCAAACCTGGCGCATATGTGATGATCCTCTCCAACGAAACCCAGGCCTTCAACTGGGTGAATGGGGATTGCGGGACGGCGGTTGGCACCCAGGGCAACCAGGTTGTGGTGCGTCTCCGACGAAACAACACCGAGGTACGAATTGGCAAAATCACCCGCAAGGTCACGACGCGGAAAAAGCCATCGGGCGTCCACGACAGGGATGTGATTGTTGTCCGGGATGAACGCGAGTATGACTCCCTGGCAGGGGCCAACGGCGAACCTCCCCGCCAAGTGGTGATGTTCCGCGAGCCACACCCGACGTGGGTCACCGGGTGGATCAGGTACATGCCCCTCCGGCTGGCGTACGCCACGACGGTGCACAAAAGCCAGGGGCTGTCGCTTGACGCGATACAGCTTGACCTTGGGTCCGCGTTCCTCGCCAGTCCATCGATGATGTACGTTGCGTTAAGCCGATGCAGAACACCTGGTGGGCTGGTGTTGGTGGGCAACCCAGACCACGTCGTGACGAAGACCAACGTTGATCCGAGGGTAATGGAGTGGCTGTAGGTACGAGGGAGTATGACATGACAGGTTAGGTCTTCGTATCGCCTTGGGCAAGCTCCGACTGGGGTTCCCTTCCCCCGGTCGTCGAACTGCCCGCATTCCTAGCGTAGTGAGTTTCCCTCCTCACTACGCTAGGGATTTTTCAATCCTGCTGTTCGATTTGGGAGTTGTAGATTACTTCCATCCGTTCCGAGCACACGCTACACGTGTGTGTCGGATGCGGGATGGGGGAGAAAGGAGGTAAAGGTTATGGACAATTGGATCTTGCAAAAGACGGACACACCAAATGAACCGTTTCCGCGATTCCAGTACCTTCACAAAAAGGTGCCAGCCGGTACGATCGTTATGGTCGGTGTTGTGTTTGACGGAGATGTACATTTGGTCGACGCTAATTTCGTTCCAAATGCCGATCCTGCCGTGTAGCTCGTGTCCAGAAGGGTGGACTCAAGGTTCAGCAGGATCTTGTGGTTCCATCCTCCCCTCCAGGGGGCTGGCCAGGCGTTGGCCTTTTCGCGGTCACCAGCGGCACCGACAGGACGTATGGAACTGTGGATCGTTGACGGGTACGTGTGACGGACTTATTCTGAGCAAGACTGATTAGGAGGAAAGGCTATGGGGGTTTACAAACGTGGCGGTGTGTGGTGGTACAAGTTCAGCTTCGCCGGGAGAATGATCCGGGAGTCGGCAAAGACAGAATCTAAGACCGTTGCTCGTAGCGCTGAGAAGCAACGGATTCGTGAGTTGGAGGAGGGGTACAACAATATCGGTGATAGGCGCGACGAGCGCATCCAGCCGATTGCGGCGATTGCGAAGGAGTATCTGGAGGAGTACAAACTCAAACATCGGTCCGGCGCTTTTGCCAGCTACGCCGTTGGCCATGTTGTTCGGCACCTGGGCAAACTGCTGGCGGTTGATGCCTCGCCAGACGTTGTGCGGCAGTATCAGGTCGCTCGATTAAAAGAGAAAGCCGCTCCGAAAACGATCAATGAGGAAGTTGGCATTCTCCTAAGACTCCTGGGTGAGCGAGGCGACGCTATCAGGCTGATGCTCAAGCGGGAGAAGAGCCTAAAACTCAAGGTTCCGCCGTCCGTCGGGAAGGCATACACCCAGAGCCAAAAACAGGATCTTCTCAAAGCCGCAATTCCCGAGCGTGTTGCAGCAATAAAGGCCCAATCCCGGTCACCCTACATTCGTCCTGCGTTGGAACTCGCCTTCAACGCCGGTATGCGCGATGCGGAGATCCGAAACCTCACTTGGGCGCAGATCGATTTTGAGAGACGATTCCTGACGGTTGGCCGTAGTAAGAGCGCTGCGGGAGAGGGGCGGACGATTCCGCTGAACAGCCGTTTGTTTTCTGCTCTCGTAGACCATTCCCGTTGGTACACACAACGATTTGGCTCAGTCCTGCCTGCGTGGTATGTGTTTCCCGGACGTGTCGGCAGGCCCCAATCAGGCAAGGCTCGACCTTTGGACCCGTCTCGGCCTGTTACTAGTCTGAAGACGGCGTGGAGGAACGTAAAGGAGCGGTCGGGTGTGACAGGGCGATTTCACGACACACGGCACACTCTCATTACTGAGTTGGCAGAAAGTGGAGCAGGTGACCAAACGATCATGGACATTGCGGGGCACGTCTCACGGCAGATGCTTGCTCGGTACAGTCACATCCGTATGGAGGCGAAGCGTCGGGCCTTGGAGGCCGTGGGGACGAAAGAAATCCCGGTGGATGAATGGTCCGAGGCGGGATCGCCCGTCAGCGAAGAAGGTGGGATCGTTATAGATTCTGGAAGCCTAGGGCACAAAACTGGGCACAATCGCTCTGTGCCTCCAAGGGTCGTGTCCGTATGATATTGATTTAATTGGCTCCTCAGGTAGGACTCGAACCTACAACCCTTCGGTTAACAGCCGAATGCTCTACCATTGAGCTACTGAGGAGCAAGGCAGGCAGGTTACTTCCCATTCATTACAGCATCCCGCTTTGGCGCTGTCAAATTTCGCCCGCTTGCTAAACTAGTAGCTTCCCCATGGAATTGGAAAAAGCATACGAGCCGCAGCGTTTCGAGCCGCATTGGGCCGAATGGTGGGTGGAGTCCGGCATCTTCCATGCCGATCCGCACGCGCCTGGACCGCGATTTTCACTCGCCGTTCCTCCGCCTAACGTCACCGGATCGCTGCACATTGGCCACATGCTCGATCACACCGTGATCGATACCGCCACGCGCTGGCATCGCATGCGCGGCGAAAACACGTTGTTCCTGCCGGGCACCGATCATGCCGGCATCGCCACGCAAATGCTGGTCGAGCGCAGCCTGGCCGCCGAAGGGCTCACGCGCCAGCAACTGGGCCGCGATGAATTTGTGCGCCGCGTGTGGGAGTGGAAGGAGAAGTACGGCAACCGCATCACCTCGCAGATGAAGCGCATCGGCGATAGCTGCGACTGGAGCCGCGAGCGCTTCACACTGAATCCCGACCTTTCGCGCGCCGTGCTGGAAGCCTTCGTGCGCCTGTACGAGCGCGGCTTAATTTATCGCGGCACCTACATGGTCAATTGGTGCCCGCGCTGCGCCACTGCTCTCTCCGATCTGGAAGTGAAGCACGATGACACGCAGGGCAATCTGTGGCACATCCGCTATCCGGTGAACAATAGCTCGCGCTACCTGATCGTGGCTACCACTCGGCCCGAAACGATGCTGGGCGATACGGCGGTGGCTGTCAATCCATCCGATCCGCGCTATCAGGACCTGGGCGGCCAAACAGTCACGCTGCCGCTGATGAATCGCCCGATCCCGATCATCTTCGATGAAATCGCCGATCCTCAGTTCGGCACCGGCGTGGTGAAGGTGACGCCGGCGCACGATCCGAACGATCTGGAGGCAGGGAAGCGTCATGACCTGCCGCAGATCAAGGTGATTGGCGAAGACGCGCATATGACGGCCGACGCCGGCCCTTACGCCGGCCTCGATCGGTTTGAAGCGCGCAAGCGCATCGTAGCCGATCTCGAAAAGCAGGGTCTGCTCGAAAAAGTAGAGCCGTACGCGCTCGCCTTGAGCAAATGCGATCGCTGTTCTACCATCGTGGAGCCGCTGGTCTCGACGCAGTGGTTCGTCAAAACGAAACCTCTGGCTGAAAAGGCGATTGCTGCGGTGAATGAAGGCCGCATCCAATTTGTCCCGGACAACTGGAACAAGACGTTCTTCAACTGGATGGAGAACATTCGCGACTGGTGCATCTCGCGCCAGCTCTGGTGGGGCCATCGCATTCCGGCGTGGCATTGCGCCAACTGCAAGAAGATCACCGTGGCTCGCGAGGCGCCCGCGGCTTGCCCGAACTGCCAGTCGGCCGAGCTGATTCAGGATCCCGACGTGCTCGACACCTGGTTTAGTTCCAGTCTCTGGCCGTTTTCCACGCTCGGCTGGCCCGCCGATACCGACGATCTGCGCGCCTTTTATCCCACGAGCCTGATGATCACCGGCTTCGACATCCTGTTCTTCTGGGTGGCGCGCATGATGATGATGGGCATCGAGCTCACCGGCGACGTGCCGTTCCGCCAGGTGCACATGCACGGGCTGGTGCGCGATCCTTATCGCAAAAAGATGTCGAAGACCAAGGGCAACGTGGTGGACCCGCTCGACATCAACGATCGCTTCGGTACCGATGCCTGCCGCCTGTGGTTGCTGATGGCCGCGGCGCCCGGCACCGACATTACGTACAACGAAGACAAGCTCGCATCGGCGCGGCAATTTGCGAACAAATTGTGGAATGCGGCGCGCTTGTTGCTCATGAACCTGGAAAGCGCGGGAATTGAGCCTTCACTTCCGGAGCCGGGACAGCTCGAAACCCTGGAAGACCGCTGGATCTTCAGCCGGCTGAGCCGCACGGCCGAATCCGTGAATCGAGCGCTCGAACAGCATCGTTATCACGAAGTGGCCGAAGAATTGTGGCAATTCTTCTGGCACGATTTCTGCGATTGGTATCTGGAGATTAAAAAGCTGCGCTTGTCGCCGAATTCCGGATTAACGAACGATTGGCGGAATGTGCTGGGTATTTTTAGCGCGTATTTGCGGTTGCAGCATCCCATTCTGCCGTTTATTACTGAGGAATTGTGGCATCGTTTCGGGCAGACTACGTCGATCGCGCTGGCGCCGTATCCGCGGGCGGGCGCAGTGGATGAACCGGCTGAACGTGAGATGGGCTTGTTGCAAGAGATGGTAACCGCCGCGCGAAAACTTAAGGCCGATAATGGACTGGACGACAAGCTCGAGTTAGCCGGCGTGCTCTATTGCCGCAATGGGTCGAGAAACATCGAATTCCCCGTGGTGGAATTCCTCGCTAAAGTGAAGCTTGAGGTGCGCACGGACGCGCCGCTCGCTCTCACCGGCGCGGTGCGATCTACAGCCCAGTTCGATCTTTCTCTCCAGCTTCCAGAAGTGGATACCGAGGCGCTACGGCAGCGGCTGACGAAAGAGAACGACAAGCTGCAAAAGCAAGTGGTGAACATCGATCGCCAGCTGGAAAGTGAAAAATTCCTGAACGGTGCCCCGCCGCACATTGTGGAATCTTTGCGCGGCAAACGGGCCGAATACGTCGCTCAGATCGAAAAGAACCGCGAGATGCTCGCTCAGCTCTGATGACGCCGGCTGAAATCGTCGAACGCGCGCTGGCCGAAGACGTCGGGACGGGCGACATAACCACGGAGCTGTGCGTCCCGGCCGATCGGCAGGCCAGCGGCGCTTTCCGCGTACGAGAACGCGTAGTCGTGGCAGGCACGGAGCTGCTCCCGCTACTTTATCAGCACATCGATTTCCAGGTGAGCGGCGGCACGGTGCTAGAGCCGGGCCAAGACGTTGCGCGGGTGCACGGCAGCGCCCGCACACTGCTTACACGCGAGCGAGTGGCGCTCAATTTTCTACAGCATTTAAGCGGCATTGCGACTGTGGCGCGCAGATATGTGGACGCGGTGGAAGGCACAACGTGCCGCATTCTCGATACCCGCAAGACCACGCCCGGCCTGCGCCACTTCGAGAAAATGGCGGCGCGCGCGGGTGGCGTCACGAACCACCGCATGGGACTCTTCGATGCGATTCTCATCAAGAACAATCACATCACGGCCGCGGGAGGCGTGCGCGCGGCTTTGGATGCTGTGAAACATGCCAACGTTCCGGTTGAGATCGAAGTTCGCACGCGGGCCGAGCTCGACGAAGCGCTCGCCTGCGGCGCCACGCATCTTCTGCTCGATAATCTCACTCCAGCCGAAGCCCGTGAATGGATCCGCCACATCGATCGCCGCGCCACAGTCGAACTTTCCGGAGGAATTACACTCGAAACCGTCCGCGCGTACGCGGAAAGCGGCGCCGATTTCATCTCGGTGGGCGCCATCACGCATTCGGCTCCCGTAGTGGACATCCACTTTCGCCTGGAGCTGGAATAAGAGCCATGCCTTTCGATCTGGCCTGGCTGCAGTCGCAACTGCCGGACCGCCACATCGAGTGGCACGATGTCGTCCGATCCACGATGACCGGAGCCGCCCGATTGGCTGCCGAAGGCGCGCCCTCAGGCACAGTAGTGGGCGCGGAAGAACAGACCGCTGGTCAAGGGCGGCATGGGAGGTCGTGGCATTCCGAGCCCGATTCCGGTCTATACGTCTCCGTGATTCTGCGGCGGCACTTCGCTCCCGACACCTTGCCCGTGGTGACGCTGGCGCTCGGATTGGCGGCGCAAGAAGCCATTCTGAAGTCCACAAATCTCGCCTGCGACCTGCGCTGGCCCAACGACCTGCTGATTCAATCCAAGAAATGCGCGGGCATTCTCACCGTGCTCGAAGGGTCCGCTATCATTGCAGGCATCGGCATCAACGTGAATCATTCCTCGTTCCCTGTAGAACTGGGCGCCATCGCAACCTCGCTACGCGCCGCCAGCGGCCGCGTTCAATCGCGCGAGCGCCTGCTTGTCGAGCTGCTCGGGAGTGTCGATACCTATTGCGATCTGCTGGAAACCGAAGGCCGCGGCCCTGTCATCGAAATGTTCGCGCGCGCATCCAGTTACGTCTCCGGGCGGCGCGTTTGCGTGGATCAGGATGGTTCCGAGCTCCGTGGCACCACCGCCGGCCTGAATGATTCCGGCTTCCTGATGCTGCAGCGGGACGACGGAACCAGCAGCGTGATCGTCGCGGGAGGAGTGCGCCCATGCTCTTAGCTCTGGACGCGGGCAACAGCAACATCACCATCGGCGCATTCGAGGAGGCTAAGCTGATTGGCCGCTGGCGCCTCCGCACCATTCACGAACAGACCGCCGACGAATGGGGCGTGCTGATGCGCAATCTCTTCGAGCTGGCGTCGCTCGATCTGGCGCGCGTGGACGGCATCATCATCGCGAGCGTGGTGCCCACACTGGATGCACCGCTGCACGCCATGGCGCAGCGCTATTTTCACACCACTCCGCTCTTTGTTACACCCGATACCGACGTCGGATTGAAGGTTCTCTACGACAACCCGCGCGAGGTGGGGGCGGATCGCGTAGTGAACGGCGTGGCTGCTTTTCATAAATATGGCGGCCCATCAATCGTCGTGGATCTTGGAACCACAATTAACTTCGATATTGTTTCGGCCAGCGCCGAGTACCTGGGCGGCATGATCTGCCCGGGCATCGGCATGTCCATCACCGGGCTTTTTGCCAAGACCGCGCGGCTGCCCATGGTGGATCTGCGCGAGCCCGAGCGCCTCATCGGCAAGAACACGGTGAACAGTATTCAATCGGGCCTGTATTACGGATTTGCCGGCTTGATCGACGGCATTGTCGGGCGCGTGGCGGCCGAGCTCGGCAGCCAGACCAAGGTGATCGCAACCGGCGGCCAGGCGCAGCTCATTGCACGCGCGGCGCGCTCCATTCAAGAGATCAACGAAGACCTCACGCTGGAAGGTCTGGAAATCATATGGCGCCGGAATCGAAAGAAGTAGAAGAAGCGGGCTGGCCGTCCAACTACTTTAACTATTTCACCGAAGTAGAAGAGCGTTTCCAAAAGGCGCGCGGCACGGGACTTTTTCTGATGTCGCCGCTCGATTGGGCGCTGGTGGAAACCTGGAAAAACGCAGGCGTGCCTTTGGAAGCGGCGCTGCGCGGTATCGACGCGGCGTTCGAAAAATGGCGCACGAAAAAGAAGCGCGGACAAAATGTGAACTCGGTGGCTTATTGCGCGCAGGCCGTTCTGGCTGAGGCGCAAGCCATGGCTGGTGTAGCGCCCGCGCGAGGCCGCAAAGAAGCCGCCGCGCCTTTCAGTCTCGAACACCTGGAAACATACCTGCGCGATAACGCTGCGCAAATCCGCAAGCAGCCGGGCTTCGATGACATCGCTTCGGCCGTCGATCGCCTGGCGTCCGATGCCGCGGCGCTCTATCACGACCTGGAGGATCTGGAACAGCGCCTCACCGCTCTCGAAGACAAAATGATCGCGCTGGCACGCTCGCGCCAAACCGAAGACCAGCTGCTCCGCGCCCGCCGCGAACTCGATCTCCAGCTTCGCGCCTATCGTGGAAAAATGAGCGCGCCGCAACTCGCGATGCTCGAAAAGCAATATCTGGAGCGGCAACTGCTCGAGTCGGCCGGCTTGCCCCGGCTCAGCTTGTTCTATCTGAGATGAGCTGCGGCGGGTATCATGGTTCTTGGGTAGCATGTCCCAGCCGACGCAGGAATCGAAGCGCACCTCCCACATATTCACGGCGGTGACTTTAGTGCTTTCGGTGGCTTGCCTGGCTTGGGCGCTCCACGGCGTGAGCTGGACCGAGCTGTGGGCGGAGATCCGCGAACTCAACTGGCGTTGGGTTGCCATCGGCGTGATCTCCGATATTCTGGTTTATTTCATCCAAGCCTGGCGCTGGAGCCTTCTGCTGCTTCCGGTTGCTCCGGTATCCCCATGGTCCTCGGTGGGCGCCATCTATGTCGGCCTGTTCGCCAACGAAGTGCTCCCGCTGCGGGCGGGCGAGCTGATTCGCTGCTTCTTGATGGCCCGCTGGAGCAAGATCCCCATCTCCGTCACGCTCGCTTCAGCGCTGATCGAGCGCATTTTCGACGGCGTATTACTCATCGCCGGTCTGTTTTTCTCGCTGCGCTACATGCGGCATTTCCCGCTGAGCCGGGGCCAGTCCCGCGTCATCGATATCATCACCACCGGCAGCATCTTCCTGGCCATTCTGATCGTCATTTGCGCCGCGCTGCTCGCGGTCGCCATGTACTGGCGGGAGCAAAAGCTGGATGCTCTGCTCGACGCGCGCTTGTTTTCCTGGGCGCACGTCTTTATTGAAGATCTTCACCGCATCGGCCACTCGCGCTTCCTGTATTTTTCCGTGGCTGTCAGCATTCCTTATCTGCTGATCCAGATTGTTCCCGTTTACGCCGTGATGCAGGCCTATGGCTTCGACGGAGTCACGTGGGCGCAAGCCGGTGCGCTCATGATCTTGCTGCGCCTGGGGTCGGTGGTCCCGCAAGCGCCCGGCAACGTCGGCCTCTTTCAGGTTTTGTCCACGCTGGGCCTCACGCTCTTCGGCGTCCCGCGCGCGATGGCGCGCCGTTTTACGCTGATCTTGTGGGCCGTGGTGACTCTGCCCTTGATGATCGTCGGGTTTATCGCCTTGATTGCCTCCGGCACGAAGATGGGCGATATTCATCGCGAAGCGCAGGCCGAAATCCGGGCCCGGCAGGACGAACTGGCCAAGAGCTAACGGGCCGCGATCAATGCGTCATGGCGTAAACCACGTAGTTTACGCCGATGCGAATCGCCAAGCCCGAAAACTTCTCCGGATACTCGGGATCGTCCGCGAATTCCCAGGCGTCGCCGACGTCGGAATTATACGAGATGGCCACCATGATGCGGCCCTTGTCGTCGTAAATCCCGCGCCAGTGCGCGCCCAGACCGCCTTCCCGGCAGTTCTTGCAACCTTCGTACAGGTGCGCTGCGCCGGGAATTTGAAAGCGATCGTCCAGATCGAACACGGTGTGGAAAATCGCGTCGCTATTGGGAATGTCCACAATGGGGCGGTCGGGAAACACAAAGCGAATCCGCTTCAGGAACATTTCCCACTCGTAATCGCCGTGGAAATCGTCGGCCATGAAGAAGCCGCCGCGCAGCAGGTACTCGCGCATCACCTTGGCTTCCTGTTCGGTAAAGCCCCATTCGCCCACTTGCACGGCGTAGATCCACGGCCAGTTGAACGCCTCGTCGCCATCTTCCATCATGACGGGCTGCTCCACGGAGCGCGTAGAGATACGCGTCAGACGGCGTACCGCCTGCGAAAAATGGCGATCCGCGCGCGGATAGTCTTGGGTCCAGAGCGATAGCCCCTGGCGGAAATCGCCGTCGAACCGGCCGGCGTAGCCGTCGTTCGGGCCGGGGGGAAACATCAGGCGCGCGAAAGTCCACTCGCCCGGCGTTTGCCAATCGGGCGTGAGCTCAAAGTTGAAATATTCGACGCCGGGAAACTGGCGGAAAGGCTTCTGGAACGCATAGAGCGCTCCGAAGAAAGCGAAGCCGCATCCCAGCAAACACGCTGCTCTTCGCCCGTTCATCGGTGGCACCCATCCCGAGAATACCATTCACGCACGCGGACGAACGCGCCGCGCCAAGGGTGTCGCGTGGTCTCGGCGAGCGGGCGCGATTGCTATACTGCGTCCGTGCGCAACTTTCGCTCCGGCAACCCTGGCGGCCGGCGTCCGTGAAACCAGCGGCTTCCGATCTCCGCGCGGCTTCGTCCGATCACGGCGCGGCTCCTTCCGACCACGGCGCCGCCTTAACCGCGGGATTTCTCGGCTGGACTCTGGACGCCTTCGATTTTTTCCTGGTGACGCTATGCCTTACCGCGATCGGCAAAGAGTTTCATAAATCGGATTCAGCCATCGCGCTCTCCATCACCGCGACGCTGGCCTTCCGCCCGGTAGGCGCGTTCCTCTTCGGATTGCTGGCCGACCGCTACGGCCGCCGGCTTCCACTGATGCTGGACCTGGTTTTCTATTCCGTGGTGGAGGTGCTCACGGGCCTGGCGCCCAATTACACCACCTTCCTGGTGCTGCGCGCGCTGTTCGGCATCGGCATGGGCGGCGAATGGGGCGTCGGTGCGTCGCTCGCCATGGAAAAAGTCCCGCCCCGGCTGCGCGGCATGCTCTCCGGATTGCTGCAAGAGGGCTACGCCGCCGGCAACCTGCTGGCTGCCATCTCCTACTTCTTTCTGTTCCAGCGCTGGGGCTGGCGTCCGCTGTTCTTCCTGGGCGGATTACCCGCGCTGCTGGCTTTGTTCGTGCGTTTTCGCGTGAAGGAATCCGAAGTTTGGAAGAAAAGCCGCGAACAGAGCTGGAGCGGATTAGGGCGCGCCATCGTATCGCATTGGAAGCTGTTCCTGTACCTGATGCTTCTGATGACCATGATGAACTTCGTGTCGCACGGCACGCAGGACATGTATCCGACGTTCCTGGAACGGGCGTGGCACTTCGGGCCATCGCAGCGCTCGGTGATCACTGGCATTTCGATGATCGGCGCCATTTTCGGCGGTATCGTTATGGGCCTGCTATCGGACCGTTACGGGCGCCGCCGCGTGATGG
The DNA here is from genome assembly GCA_963776805.1 of Bryobacterales bacterium. GTDB lineage: Bacteria > Acidobacteriota > Terriglobia > Bryobacterales > Bryobacteraceae > Palsa-89. Next base: position 160,179 of record CAVZOD010000019.1, on the reverse strand, counting down.
TGGGCGCGCTGCTCGGGGGAATCCTCATGGTTCCTCTGTGGGTTTATGCGCCTTCCACGGCGCTGCTGGTTTTGGGCGCGTTCCTGATCCAATTCATGGTTCAGGGCGCGTGGGGTATTATTCCGGCGCATTTGTCCGAGCTTTCGCCCGATTCAGTGCGCGGATTTCTGCCCGGATTTGCGTATCAATGCGGGGTGCTGGTAGCGAGCTCGGTGGTGTACATCGAAGCCGTGTTTGCCAGAACGATGAGCTACGCTACTGCCATGGCGCTCACCGCGGTGACCGTTTTCGCGCTGGCGGCGATCGCGGCGGCGGTCGGCAGGGAGCGCAAGGGCCACGTGTTCGGATCCGGCGTTTGAGTTTGGATTACTGGCGGGGAGCCGCTCGCTCCGCTCCGGAATTCTTGCGGTAGGGCCCGGGCGATCCATTGGGCAGGATGGTGTATTGATCGGTGCGCGCCTGCGCTAATTGCTGCGAGGTTAATTCACGCGCGCCCCGAAGATCCGCACCACGCAGGTCGGCCGCCAGCAGCAGCGCTCCGCGCAGCCGGGCGCCTGTTAAATCGGCGCGGCCCAGGATGACGCTGCCCAATTGCGCCTCGCGCAGATCGGCTTCCCGTAAGCGCACCCGGTCCAGCTGGGAACCCGTCAGGTCGGCGTGCTGGAAGCGTGCGCGCGCCAGATCGGCTCGGGCGAAATCGCAGCCCTTGAGGCGGGCGTTACTGAAATTCGCGTCCGGCCCATTGGCTCCGAGAAAGCGGCAGCCTTCCATCTGGGCGCGCACGAATTGCGCGTCGCTGAAGTCGGCCGCCGAGAAATCGCACAGTTTGATGCGGGAGTGATTGAAACACGCGGCGCTGACAGTCGCTCCCTGGAACTTACAGCTTTCGATCAGGGCTCCTTGGAATCGTGCGCTCCGGAGATTGGACTTGTGGAAGCTGGTGTTCCGGATTTCGGCGTCGGTCAGCGCCGCCTCCGACATCCAGGCAGACCCAAAATCGCTCTCCGCAATGCGCGCCTCACTGAAATCCGCCCGGCCGAGCAGGGCGCGCTGAAAGTCCGCGGCTTCAATAACGGCCCGGCTTAGCTTCGCATCGGAAAGCTCGGCATCCAGCAGCGCAGTGCCCTGAATGATGGCGCTCTCGAGATCCGCGCCGGTCAGGTTCATTCCGTTTAAGGTGGCGCCGTCCAGGACGCAGCGTCCCTCTCCGGGTTTGCCTTCCAACCGGTCCTGCAACCACTGCGCATGAGCTCGCAGGATTTCGGGTATAGAGCTGGCGTTCGCGATGTTAGTCGTCTCCATTGCACCAAAGGGGCTTATCGGTGAAATGGGCGGCAACGTTAACTGGTTGGCGATCTTCCGGCTGCGATCGACCGCAGCAAGATTTCGCGAACGCTCTCGATCAATCGCGGCACTTCATCGCCCTTGGCCACGGGTCCATGGCCAGGCACAATGAACCCCGGAGCAAGCGCGGCGACGCGATCGAGCGAATGGAGCCAGGTTTGCCAATCGGCCACTGCGCCCGCATCCAGATTCGGAAGATAGCCGTTCACCAGGCAATCGCCGCAGTACAGAACTCCTTCGGCGGGAACATACACCGAAATATTGCTGGGGGTGTGGCCGGGGGTCAGCAGGATATTGATTTCGCAATCGCCGAGATTCATGCCAGAGTCTTCCAAGATCGGACAATTCGGGTTGGCTAGGCGAGTTTGGTGATAGAAGACCTCCGATTCCTGGCGCGACCGCCGCACCGGGTTTGAAATCTCGGCATTCAACTCCGCGATTTCCGCGCGAAACTCCGCGCCAGAGCGCTCAATGCCGGCGTGTCCATAAACGTCGATGCCGTGCTCGCGAAAATAGCCGTTGCCGCCGATATGGTCGAAGTGGCGCTCGGTGTCGAGCACCAGCAGCCGATTCGACGGGCGCGCCAGCGATGCATAGCCATGGATGGTGGCTGCCGCCGCGGCGTTGGCGCCGGTATCAACGATGAGCGTGGCTTCGTCGCCAGTGATGAAGCCCGCGTTCACGGTCCAGGGCGGCAGATAGCCCAAGCCAGTAACAGCGAAGCAGCGGTCGGAAAAGGCGCAATTACTTGCCGTCAACCGAAAAGGCGAGCAGCACGTTGCCCGGAACGCCGCCGCCGGCTGAATATCCCGAGTCGACGAACAACATGCCGCCCGCGATCACGGGACCCGGGCCATCCAGCGAACCGCCGCGCCCTTGGACGCCGTTGACGGTCTGGTAGGGCTGGATGGTGTCGACATCCCAGAGAATGGAGCCGTCCTTGGTGGAGTAGCCGCGCAAATGTCCATCCACCGATCCTGAGAACGCAACGCCGGGAATTGCAGTGACGGCGGCCGATTGCGCGGGACTGCAGCGCTTGCGGCCAGGGGCGCATGGGACGGGCGGAGTGTACCAAACCCGCTTGCCGTCCGCCAGGCGCAGCGCGAACATGCCACCGCCTCGCTTGGGATCGACGTCGGTGCTCAGGCTATAGGGAACCACGACGCGTCCCAGGTCCGCCAGAGCGACGTAGACGTTCGTACCATCGGTGGCCGAGCCCCATTGCACGCCGCCATTGGTGCCGCCTTGGCCCACGCGCGTACTCCACAGCAGTTCGCCTTGATTGTCGGGATCCACCGCGTGTACCAGCCCGGATTTCTGCCCGGCCACCAGCGCGCGTTTGCCATTGGCCAGAGTCACCAGAATGGGACCGGAGCTGAAGTCGAAATCAGGACCGTTCGATTCCGGGCAGTTGGTTCGGTCGGGAATGCGGCAAGCGGAGGTGTAGGCATCCGACGCCGTCATCTGGCGCGACCAAAGAATCTTGCCGGAATCGAGATCGAAGGCGACGAAGGCATCGCTCATGCGGCTGGTGGGATCGCTGTAGTTGTCGCCCGTGGTGGCGTACAGGGCGTTGCGCTGAACATCGATGGAAGGGCTGCTCCAAATGGGCGCGCCTGAGGGTCCCCAGAGCTGGGTGCCAATTTTGTTCTTTTTTGTCTTATGTGCCGGCTCGTCGATCGTGTAGGTCTTCCAAATCTGCTTGCCGGTGTCGGCCGCGAGCGCGACCATGCTGCCCCGAAAACGGCAGCATTCGTAATCCGGCGAGGCGCCGGCGCCCTCTTCGCCCGAGGCGACGGGCACGTAAAGATGGTTATTGTGAAAAACGGGCGAGCCGGTGATGTGTCCGGCCGGGAAAGTCTCCACCTTGGTTTTCCAAACCAGCTTGCCGGTATTGGCATCCAGCGCGTAAGCGAACGCGGCGCCGTCGCCGAAGAATGCCATATAGCGCGTGCCGGAAGCAGTTTCAACGTGGCCGATGCTGACGGCCGAGCGCACACCGCGATCGGCGTTGAAATACCAGCGGATGCATCCCGAGGCGGCATCCAACGAATAGACCGTTCCGCTGGGGCTGCCAATAAAGACCCGCCCGTCCGCGACGGCGGGGTGCGCGTTGGCGTCGAGCGTCGCGGGAAATCCGAAGGCCCACTTCACTTTCAGGTGGCCCAGATCAGCGGCGGTTAGGCCGGCCTCGGAGGTATTTTGGAAGCGCGTGTTGAGCAGGTTTTGGCCCCAGCCGTTCCATTGCGGGACTAAAGACGGATCACCGAGACCGGGCGAGGGCGAGGTGCACATGGCGGCCGGGGAGGGTGCGGTGTCCATGGGATGCGCTAGCGATTTGCCGGTAATAAACTCGGCAATCGCGCGCCGGTCGGCCTCCGAACGCCGGTTGGCCATGGAGATCATCGGGCCGGATTCCATGGCCTCCAATACGCGTTCCGCGGACATGGCATGCAAAGCTTCGTGGCTGGGCGCGCGATCCGCACCGCGCTCGTGGCAGGGAGCGCAGCTGCGCTGGTACATGGCTGCGCCGTCCTCCGCGGAAAGCAGGTGGGCCGTGAAGAACAGGAGCGCCGCGGAGCAGCATGCGCGCGAGAGGGCGCCAAAGAACGGAAATTCCATCTCGGGATGGATTTTATCACGTTGACTCCCCAGGACGGTTTCGTGAGTCCCGGCGTGGGTCCCGGCGCCTACTTATGTCTTTGCGCCTGCAACCTAAAGGCTGACGGTACTAGTGCCGATGTAATTAACGGTGTCGTCTATGAATCGGCTATCCATACTATTCCTGCTTTCTCTCGGCGGGTTGTGCTTACAGGGGCAAACCTCGAGCTCGATAACGATCTCCACCAGCGTGCCCGGCGCGAAGTTTCAGGTAGACGGAACAACTTATACCCAAGCGGTAAGCTTTGACTGGCCGACCGGGAGCGAACACATTCTGGTGTTTGTGGAAGATGCACCTTTGGCAGGGCAGACTACCAGCCCGCCAGTTCAAACCGACGCCAGTGTACAGTACACTTTCTCGGGATGGGTCGACAACAATGGACTGGTGCAGCCCAGCGCAACGCCGATTCAGGTGGTGACCGCCAATCCGGCCATCACCAGCTTCACAGCCACCGTTGCAGTCGCCTATCAGGTAAGCCTGAACTACTTTACTCCGCTCAATTCTACTGACCCAACTTCTCCCCCTACTTGCGGCGCCCCTGGAGCTATTCCGGCCGGGCAGTCTCGGCCAGGTGTTGTTTACATCGGCAAAAATTGTTACTGGTCTTCGGTCTCGCTGTTTGTAACCGCAAACACTCTTGAGGATTTAAATGCCTATCCGTACCCTGGGTTCGCATTTACCGGATGGACGATTAATGGTGCCCCGTCCACATCGTTTCTAACCACCGTGACGGTGAACACGCCGCTGGTGATTGCGCCAATCTTCGTCCCCGCCAAGCGCGTGTCTTTTTTGACCACGCCACTCGGATTGCAAGTGCTGGTAGATCACACCCCAGTGCCCACCCGGACTGTTGCGGATGTGCCGAATTGTCCGGACAACGAAAGTCTGCCTGTGGTGGTCCAGCTTGGGTTCCCGGCGCTGTGCTTTGGTGATTTTGATTTTGCGCCGGGGTCCACTCACTTCATTAGTGGCGTAACTCCGCAGCAGGACCGCACGGGGACGTGGTGGGTTTTCAGTGGGTGGAGTAATGGCCTTGCGCAGAACTCTCTCTATCAGGTGGACAACAACCCTCTGACGCCTGCCACCTTGACCGCGGACTACGTGCAGGGTGCGCAAGTTGCGTTCCTAACCTCGCCGAATGGGCTGAAACTCAGCGTGGACGGCGTGTCCACCTACACGTCCTACGATTTTATTTGGGGAGTTGGGACAACTCATCAGGTGGTGGCGGCGGCCAGCCAAACCGCGGCGAACGGCCGCGTTTATACCTTCCAGAACTGGTCTAACCAGGCGGCTGCTTCAGAGAGCATTACAGTGAATCAAGGCATGGCCAGCAGCGGCTATCGCTTGACCGCCAACTATGGCGAATTGAGCCGGGTAGTGGTCCAAAGCTCTCCTCCCGGTTTAACCTTGCAAGTGGACGGCGCAAACTGTGTCACGCCGTGTAATGTGGATCGCCAGATGGGCGCTACGTTCCAGGTGAGCGCGCCTACGCAGATTCCCCTGGGAACAGGAACTCGCCTGGACTTCGGCTCGTGGTCCGACGGGGGAGCGTCGAACCACGTGATCACTGTTAGCCAGGACTACGCTGTCGCTACCGCGAGCTACCAAACTTCTTACCAATTGAGCGCAACCTCCAATCCCGGGAACGGGTCCGCCTTTAAGTTCTCCCCGTCCTCGAGCGACATGTTCTACTCGCAAGGCACGCAGGTGAGCGTGACTGCGGTGCCGAATCCCGGATTCAAATTTGGCCACTGGACCGGAGGCCTGACAGGCAGCTATCCATCCGGCGTGGTCACGATGCTGGCGCCTGACAGCGTGGTAGCGCAGATGGGCACGGTTCCCTATATTGCTCCGGCCGGTATCCTGAACGGGGTGGGACAGACGCCCAGCACCGCGGTGGCGCCGGGGTCGATTATCTCTATCTTCGGTCAAAGCCTGGCATCGGTAGTGCAGGTTGGTCCCACCAATCCTCTGGCCCAAACCATCGCGGGCACGACGGTAACCATCAACGACTCGATCCTTCCCCTGTTGTTTATATCTCCGCAACAGATCAACGCGCAGCTTCCATCGAATCTTACGGATGGCAACTACACGTTGGAGGTTCAGAACGTCGGACAGCCCGAGATTTCCGCAACACTGACCGTCGCACGCAACGCTCCCGGCCTGTTTTTCTCCACCATCGGATCAACGGCCTACGCGATGGCATTCCACGCCGACGGTTCCCTGGTGACGACGAGCAGTCCAGCGGTTGCCGGCGAAACCATCTCCCTGCTGGGCACCGGATTTGGCCCTTATCAGACGGCGGTGCTGGATGGGTTCTTCCCGCCCAATCCACCGCCGGCGGTATCTGACTCGGTGGTCTTATCCGTCGGCGGAACGAACCCAACGGCGACGTCTACGGCCGCTCCTGGTTTTACTGGCGTCGTTTCCATGCAATTCCAAGTGCCGAGCGGACTTCCAAGCGGCACATCCGTTTCGGTACTGGTTACAATCAACGGCACCGACAGCAATACTGTGATGCTGCCGATTCAGTAAGGGTAGGTAAGCCCTGCGGTCAAGAGCGGGCGCTGCTTAGGATCAGGGCTATCAGATTCCAGGCGACGAGAAGCGCGAAAAGAAGGTTGATGCGCGAAAGCAGTTGGCGCTTGCCCACGCGCCAGCAGTAGAACCCAAGCAGGATTGCCAGGAGTTTTACCACCAGCAAGCTCGCGACGGGATTGGTTCCGACGCTTAGGGCCAGCCGAACCAATGGGTTGCCTTCCCGCACCCCATTCACCAGAAAAGCAATGGTGGTCAGGAAATCAAGTACTTGCAGGTAGAAATACTGCCAAAGCAGCTGATTTAGGGGACTGCGATTCCGGACAGCGGCATCCGTCTCGATCATTCGCCTTAAATTATAGGAGAAAAACCTTAGCGAAGAACAGTACTCTCGAACCAGTACTGGTGTCTACAGATCAAAACTCTGCCCGCGTTCGGGAGCTATCGCCTCCAGCCCGTAGCGTTCGCGAATAGCCGTCACGAACGCCGCCTGTTGTTCCGGCTCACCATGCACCAGGAACACTTTTTTCAGACCAGGCGCAATTGGCTTCATCCAAGCCAGCATCTCCTCCCGATCCGCATGCCCGCTCAAGGCATCCAGCTTTTGGACTTCGGCGCGCAACCGCATCAGCTCCCCGAAAATCGGCACTTCGTTCCGCTGCTCTTCGATCTTCCGTCCGAGCGTATATTCGGCCTGGTAGCCGGTGAGAAGAATGGTATTGCGCGGATCGCCGATATTGTTCTTCAAGTGATGCAGCACCCGGCCGCCCTCGCACATTCCCGAGGCCGAGACGATCATGAACGGACCGTGCAGGTCGTTCAGCGCCTTGGATTGGTTCACGTCGCGGACATAGGTGAGTAGTTTGAATCCGAACGGATCGCCGTGATTGGCGAGGAACTTGTCCGCTTCTTCGTCGTATAGTTCCGGGTGCTTGCGGAACACGTCAGTGACGTTCACAGCCAGCGGACTGTCGACGAAAATCGGGAACTTGGGGATAGCGTTGGCCTGGATCAGTTCGTGCAGCAGCAGCACCAGCTGCTGGGTTCGCCCTACAGCAAATGCGGGCACGATCATTTTCCCGCCCCGTTGATAAGTCCGGTTGACGATCTCGGCCAGTTTCGCGGATACCGACTGGATGGGTTCGTGTACCCGGTTGCCGTAGGTGCTTTCCATGATGAGGTAGTCGACCGGGGGCATCGGCTCGGGATCGCGAATAATGGGCAATCCGGGGCGCCCCAGGTCACCTGTAAAGCCAAGCCGAACCTTCTGCCCGCCGGACTCCAGCTCCAGGCACATGGTTGTCGATCCGAAGATATGCCCGGCTTCGAACGATTGATAAATCACGCCCGGGCCAACTTCAGTGGGCGTGTGCAGCGCGACTGGATGGAAGAGGGGAAAGGTGGCTTCGGCGTCCTCGGTTGTATACAGCGGCTCGACGGGTTCGTCGAGGGCAATCCCAGGGACATTCAGGGACTTGCGCCGCAGATTCCGCTTGTTCAGAAATTCGGCGTCGTGTTCTTGCAGCGAAGCCGAATCCTCCAGCATGGGCCGGCACAGGTCCGCCGTGGCGGCGCTGGTGTAGATGGGCCCACGAAATCCGTTTTTCACCAGCAGCGGGAGATTGCCGCTGTGATCGATATGCGCGTGCGACAGTATCACCGCGGAAACATCCCGGCAGGGAAACGGGAAGTTTCTGTTGCGCTCGGCGGCTTCCTTTCTGCGGCCCTGATACTCGCCGCAATCCAGCAGATAACATTTGTCGCCCACCACTAGTTGATGCATGGAGCCGGTGACGACCTGGGCCGCGCCCCAAAATGTCAGTTTCATCCTTTCAAGAATACCCTGAGGCTTCCGGGCGTCACGCGGAGTGGGTTAAGGCGCGCAGGAAGAACGCGCCAATTCACTTACTGTGTCTGGTTCGGCGATTGCCAGGCGTGGATGAACCGTGGGCGGGCTCGCCACGGGCCGCGCCCGGGCAGCCAGGGCAGGATCGATAGGTGTTTCAACTCTGAGCCTTGGGGTTGTTTGAGAATGAACTTCTCCGGAGTGACGTCGGTTGAGTTCATCGTCATGCTTTTTACCGTCAACTGCACCTCGTAATTATCCTGAGGCCTCTGGATGTCGATTGTGGATGCAAAAGCAATGCCCGCGTAGCGGCGCCAATCTGAATACATCGTATCGCTGACCACGCTGCCGGAAATATCGAAGATTTTTTGCCGGACGATTTGCAGGTCGTGACGGTCGAAATACAGGCTGCGGGTGAGGCGGAGGTAAGGATCGCGCCGAAGGAGCAACAGGATGTAAGTTGCTTGTCCGGCGGTTGTATCTTCCTCAAGGAGTGTGACGTCGGTGGCCGGATCCGGCGGGTTAATCAGCAGGGAAGTGAGAAATGCGGCTGGCCGCAGGCGCTCGATCTTGCTGTTCGGCGGGGTGGTCAACTGATTGTTCCGATCGCCCGCCACGGAGTTACGGCCTTCGATGAACTGGTTCTTGCTCGGGATGTATACGCGGAATTCGTCTCCGGAAGAAACCATGTCGAAGATCGTCATGTGCATTACCGGGTCTAATCCGACAATGCGCATGGTATCCGGCTTCTGAAACAGAATGTACCCGCCCAGCGTGGCATAATCCTTGATTTCTCCTTCATAAAGGCTTCCCACCGAGGGCGAAATATTCATTCGCATGAGGAACGATTGCAGGGGGTCCGAGATGCTGTGCACGCGTGCGATCAGATCGTCTTTCGTAGCAGTCAATAGCGGCCCGTTGGAAGGTGCGCCGGGCGGACCGGCCATGCGCCTGCGCACGAGACAGGAAACGAATAGCAATGGAAGGCACAAAAGCAGGGTGAGTTTCGCTATTTGGTGAGGATGCATGCCTGTCCCACCAGCGGTGTTGCATCGCGAGGGCCGTTCTGACAGGGGCACTCCCGATTGGCGGGTAATTTGCTCTTGATAGAAAGGCGGAGGTGATGGATATGCTCAACGCAACTCTCCCCCTCGTTACGGACCTGGTCCGCGATGCCGCTTATCCCTTGACGGGTTTCCACCAGGATTATGATCCGCTGCTGGAATTTATCGGCGATGCCCGCTTCGTGCTGCGGGGTGAGGCCTCGCACGGAACGCACGAGTTCTATCGCCAGCGGGCCCAGATTACCAAACGGTTGATTCAGGAAAAGGGTTTTACGACGGTTGCGGTGGAAGCGGACTGGCCGGATGCGTACCGGGTGAACCGCTATGTTCGCGGGCAGAGCTCGGACGCCGATGCCAGCGATGCGCTTTCCGGTTTCAAGCGTTTTCCGGCCTGGATGTGGCGTAACGCCGATGTTTTGGATTTTGTCGGATGGCTGCGTGAACATAACGATTCGCTGCCCGCCGGAGCCGCAAAAACGGGTGCGAAGCGGAAGTGGTTACGCAGTTGATCGACTTGCAAAGGCGCGCCGGGGACTATGCGCGCAGAGACGGGCGCATCGCGGCCGATGATTTCTTTTACGCCGAACAGAATGCCAGGCTGGTGAAGAAGGCGGAACAATACTATCGCACCATGTTTCAAGGGCGAGTGGATTCCTGGAACCTGCGGGATCTGCACATGGCTGAGACGCTGGATTCGCTGGTGGAACATTTCGGGCGGCAGGGACACGCGGCCAAAGTGGTGTTGTGGGAACACAATTCGCACTTGGGCGACGCGCGCGCCACCCAGATGGGGCGAAGGGGCGAATGGAACGTCGGACAATTGGTGCGAGAAAAGCGCGGCCGGGATTGCGTTTTGATCGGATTCACCACGTACAGCGGCACCGTTACTGCCGCTTCGAACTGGGGCGGGCCGGCCGAGCGAAAGAGGGTCCGTCCGGCGATGCCGGGAAGCTACGAATCGTTATTTCATGAAACGGAGATACCGGCATTTCTGCTTACGCTGCCGCGAGGTACCCAGGTTGCGCGGGCACTCAGCGAGCCGATGCTGGAACGCGCGATTGGCGTGATCTATCTGCCGGAAACGGAATTTGCCAGCCATTATTTCCAGGCGCGGTTGTCCAGCCAATTCGATGCGGTGATTCACCTCGACCAGACGCGGGCCGTGGAGCCATTGGAGCGAGCCGGGGAATGGGAGGTGGGGGAGCCGGCCGAAACATTTCCATCGGGGGTGTAGAACGGGCTTCCGCGACCGGGCAAGCCATTTGCGGAATGCTTTGTGGTTGGCGCCTGCGTTTTGGCAGCGAAAATGCCCTGAGTAGGTTGAAAGCCGGGTTCGCGATGTCGAAAAGCCTTATTTGCCTCTGGGCAATGTTCCTTCTTCTATGGCTTCCCTGCCAGGCGCAGATCGAAATGCGCTCTGTAACCGGCTTTGTCACCGACAAGCATGGCAACACACTGCCGGGCGCCGCTGTGCAACTGGAGAACACCGTGACCTTGTCGATCATGTCTTACATCACTGGTAAAGACGGGCGCTACCACTTCAACAATTTGAATGGCGACATCGACTATACGCTCAAAGCGAAATACCGGCGCTACACGTCTGAGCGAAAGACGCTGAGTAAGTTCAATTCTTCCAAGCATCCCGAGGTGGATCTGGTGATACCGGCAGAGTGACGAGCGAAAACCTGCTTGCACGGATTGTTCCCACTCTCGGCGGCCACGCAGTCAATGTCGAGGACATCGCGCGCCACGCTGCCGACGCAATGCGAGCGGACTGGGCCGCCGCTCCCGGCTTTGCTTTCGTTCAATGCAAGGGAACAATATGCCGATTGCGGCGGACGGTCAGCCTCTTCCCGCCGGCCAGCAAAAACTGGAGTTGCAAAAGCTCAAGGAACGAAGTGGAGCGGAGGAGACAGGAAACTCCGCAGGAAGCCCAGCATCGCGCGCAGCGGTATCGCAAAACGCGTGAGCAGAACGGAATTCTTATCGCGCAGTTCACCAAGGCGTTCGATTTTGCATTGTCGGGGGAAGAGATGGTGGACAGCCACCGCCCAGCGAACCGGACAGCGAAGGTAGGCGAGATGCCCTATGGAGGGGCCGCGATTCCTGCCGATAACTATGCAGATGCGCGTTCCAGCACCTGTAAATTACTACGATCTGCTGCAGATCAATCCGCGGGCAGAGATTGAAACCATCGAGCGCGTGTATCGTATTATGGCGGCCCGTTATCGTCCTGAAAACCTGCAAACCGGCGATGCCGAACGGTTCCGGGTGCTGAACGAGGCTTACCAGGTTCTGCGCGATCCGGCGAAGCGGAAAGAATATGACCGGCAATTCGAAGTGAACCAGGCGGGGCCGCTGCCCATCTTTTTGGGAAAAGAGTTCACGGATGGAATCGATGCCGAGGCCAAGATCCGTATTGGCGTACTGTGTTTGCTCTACAGCAAGCGCCGCGCGAATCCGGATTACGCCGCGCTCTCGCTGCTCGACATGGAGAACATCATGGCGTTCCCGCGCGAGCGTCTGCTATTTGCCTTGTGGTATCTCCGCGCCAAGCGCTATGTGGTGCAGGACGATCGCAGCAGCTTCATCATCGCCGCCGAGGGCGTTGATTTCCTCGAAAGCCAGCTCCCCACCAACCAGATTCTCTACAAGATATTTCGCGACACAGAGACCGGCGTGATGGTTTATCCCAAGGCGCTAACGTCAAAAACCACGTAATCGTGTTATCGTCTCGGTTGTGTTCCTGCCGCGGGCGCTAGCCGCGCTCATCTTCGCCACGCTATTCGCCACACTTCAAGCCAGTGCGCAGTCCGCGTCAATTTTGATCGACACCGACGCCGGCTCGGACGACTTTATGGCCGTGGCCCTGCTGCTGGCTCACCCCAGCGTCACGATCGACGCCATTACGGTGGTCAACGGAGTGGCGCATGTCGATGCGGGCGCGCGCAAGATGGGTTGTCTGCTCGATCTGGCCGGCCGGAAGCACGTCCCAGTGTTTGCGGGGCGGAACACTCCGTTGCGCGGCACTGCGGAATTTCCGGCGGCGTGGCGCAAGATTTCAGACGATCTTCCTGGAGTGGCGCTTCCGCCGGTGTCGCGGGCGCCCGAGACCAAGCGCGCGGCGGATTACCTGGTGGAGCGGCTGAAAAACGCGCGCGCGCCAGTGCAGATTCTGGCGCTGGGTCCGCTCACTAATATTGCGGAGGCGATGGAGCGCGATCCTTCCGTGGCCGCTCACATTCGCGTGATTGTGCTGATGGGTGGCGCGGTGCGAGTGCCCGGCAATCTTCAGGACGGCGGTGTGTTCCACACCAATAACAGCACCGCCGAATGGAACATCTTCATCGATCCAGTGGCGGCGAGCATTGTATTTCGTTCCGGCGTGCCCATCCGGCTGATCGCGCTGGATGCTACCAATAAAGTCAAAATCGGTCCCCAATTTCTGCGCGAATTCGAAACCAAGGCGCGCTCGCCGCTCGGGCGCGTCGTCGCGCAAGTGCTGGAAGCGGATCGGGAGACGATCGACCAGGGAATCTTCTACGCGTGGGATCCGCTGGCCGCTGCCGCGCTGCTGCGGCCGGGCATCGTGAAGGTTGCCGCCATGCACATCGAAATCAAGCTGAAACCTCCCGAAGAGGGACGAACGGAGGCGACGGCCGGCAAACCCAATGTCAATGTGGCCGTCGATGCCGACGCCGTAGCGTTCCGCACGATGTTTCTCGAGTCGTTCTCCAAGTAAGGCTGCGCTATTTGGACGAGAGCACGAAGACGTTGCCGTCCGGGTCCTGGAGTATCGCTGAAGTGCCCCAATGTTCCTTCTTGGGTGGCTGCTGGAACGCGACGCCGCGCGCGGACATGTCTTCATAGGTTTTCTCGACGTTATCACTCAAGAACGTAATGTTCGAAAATGTTCCGATGCGCGCCTCATGCCCGGGTGGTGTGAATAGAACTACCCTGGTTTCGCCGCCGGGGATTGAAAGCTCGATCCACCGTTGCCCTCCGCCAAAAGGCTGATCGGTGAGGATCTGGAAGCCGAGTTTCTGCGTATAAAAATGCAGCGCCTGGTCCTGATCGTTGACGGGGATGCTGACGAACTTGACGGCTTTAATCATGGAATCAGACTAAGCGAGAGCCGCGGCGGTTGCAATCCGATTTCGGCTGCTATAGCATTTAAAAGTATAGTGATTCCAGTAGAAGATTACGTGGTGGACGTGCTGATGCGCGACCTGGTGGGGCACGACCGGTCACCGTCGGCGTATCTGGTGTATCTGCACCTGTGGAGCCAGACCATCGGCCGCCGCGCCAAGAGTGCACGGCTGAGTCATCAGATGATGGCCAGCGCCACGGGTTTGTCCAAAAGCGCGGTACAGGCCGGGATGCGCCGGCTGGTGCGGCGGCGCCTGGTGAGCGTGCATCGCGAGTCCGTTACGGCGACGCCGGAATATCGCGTGTTGCGGCCGTGGGTGAAGGTCAACACGTGAGCCCCAGAACCGCCAGCCTTCTTCGCCAGCTCGGGATCGGCAGCGCGACGGCGCTGGTGATTTCGAACATGATCGGCACCGGCATCCTCACCACCTCCGGCTTTCTCGCGGGACAACTCGGGTCAGCCAAACTGGTGCTGTTGATTTGGGGCGTGGGCGCCGTGTGCGCGCTCGCCGGGGCATTTTGTTATTCCGAATTGGGCGTCAACTTCCCCAGTTCGGGCGGCGAGTACGTGTATCTTACCGAAGCCTTCGGCCCTACCTGGGGATTCATGACCGGTTGGATTTCGTTTTTCGCCGGATTCTCCGCGCCAATTGCCGCCGCGGCGCTGGCATTTTCCGATTATTTGGGACATTTTTACGCCGGCCTGCGATTGGACAGCGCCCGGCACGTCGTTGGATCGGGCTCCTGGGAGCTGAAGCTGGGAGAGGCGCAGATTCTGGCAAGCGCGATCATCGCGTTGTTCACCATCATCAATTGCCTGGGCATTCGCCGCACGGCGCGAGTTCAAAATGTTCTGACGTCTTTGAAAATCCTCATCATTCTGACTTTCCTCATCGCCGGATTCGCGTTCGGGCAGGGAAGCTGGGAGAATTTCATGCATCCGGCGGTGCGCACGTCCGCCACGCCGTTGTTCGCGCAGTTTTTCGTCAGCCTTTTTTACATCTACGTTTCCTACAGCGGATGGAACGCGGCCACCTATGTTGCCGAGGAGTTGAAACAACCGGCCCGCACGCTCCCGCTGTCGCTCGCCTATGGCACAGCTCTAGTTGCCGCATTGTTCATCGGTCTCAATGTCTTATTCATTTATGCTGTACCGCTGGAATCGATGAAAGGTGTGGTGGCAGTGGGTGCGCTGGCGGCCCAGCATCTTTTTGGACCCGCCATCGCCGGAATCTTTAGCGCGGCGATGGCGCTTTCCCTGCTTGCGACCGTCAACGCGGAGGTCACCATCGGTCCGCGCGTTTACTACGCGATGGCCAAGAACGGCGCGTTTTTCAGCATGGCCGCGAGGGTGGACCCGCGCTGGCACACGCCGGTCATCGCGATCGTCTGCCAAGGCGTCTGCGCAATTCTGATGACCGTCACCCCGTTTCTCAATCTGCTGCTTTATATCGGGCTGCTGCTCAACTTTTTTGCCGTGCTCTCGGTGGGTTCGCTGTTTATCTTCCGGAAGCGGCCGGGCTGGCAGAAGCTGGGCGTGGTCAGTTTTGCTTATCCGCTGTTGCCGCTGTTTTTCGTGGCCGTAGGCGTCTGGATGACGATTCTCGGTGTAACGCTTCGTCCGGGAATTTCAGCTATCGCGGTGCTCACCGTCGCAGCCGGCGCGGCGGTCTATCACTTCAGGCTCCGTAAATCGACTGTTTGAAAGCGCCAGGCGCCGGCCTGAGTGCCGGCGCGGCTGCCACACGCTAGATCCCATAGCAGCACACGCTAGGTCCCATAGAGGGACGGTGTAAAGCCTGTGGGCGCCTGCAATAGCTCCAGCAGCGCTTGCCCCGCGCGATGGAAGCGCTTTTTCCTGCGGTGCACGATGCCAACCGGACGAAACAACTCGAAGCCCGCGATCCGAATAGGCACCAGCCGGCCCTGTCCGATCTCTTCCTCCATCACGCGCGCCGGCATGATGCTGATCCCGGAGCCGTGCGCCACCGCTTCCTTGATCATTTGAATATTATCGAAGTGCAGCGTGATGTTCACATGCACGTGATGCTCGCGCAAAAAGCGATCGATGTCTTTGCGAATCGGAAGGTCTTCATCGAAGCCGATGAAATCCAGGCCGTCCAGGTCTTCCGGCTTGACCTCGGAATGCTTTGCTAAGCGATGATACGGAGAAGCCGCCACTGCCATCTCCTCGCGCCGCCATGGAAGCACCGTGACCTCTTTGGTCGGCTCCGGGTAGCTCATCAGACCAAGATCGGCTCGATCGGTGGCCACGGCTTCATAAACCTTTTCCGGGCGCAGGTATTCCACTTCGACGCGCGCTTGCGGATAGCGCCGCAAAAACTCCTTCTCCAGCCGCGACAGCTCCGAAAGCCCCACCGAGTAAATGGAAGCCACGCGAACGGTGCCTTCCACTTCACCTTTCAGAACATCCAGGCCTACCTGGAATTCGTCGCGCCGGTTCAAGACATCGCGGCACATCTCGAGATAAAGCTTCCCGGCTTCGGTGACAGTCAGCGGACGGCTGCCGCGATCCAGCAGCGTGATGCCCATCTGCTCCTCGAGATCCTGCAAATACTGGCTGACGGCCGATTGGCTGATGCCATTCATCCCGGCGCCTTTACTGATGCTTCGGCTGTGCGCCACATCCCTGAAAAGCTTGAGGCGGTCAAAATCCATCTTACTGCCATAGTATTAGACGGGCTAATTCAGTGTCAATCAAAACTTCTGCTTACCTAATATTGCTCCGCGCTCGTAGTACTGATATACTCAGGCATGGTCGGACTCCCGGTTGAGCAGGGTCTCTACGATCCAAGAAACGAGCATGATGCCTGTGGCATCGGCTTCGTAGTTAATATTCAAGGCGTGCAGTCGCATGACATCATCGTCAAGGGACTGCAAATCCTCATCAACCTGGCTCATCGCGGCGCGTGCGGATGCGATCCGGAAACAGGCGATGGCGCCGGAATCCTGATTCAGATCCCGCACAAATTCTTCGCGCGGGAGTGCGCCGAGTTGGGCTTCACATTGCCGCCGGCGGGCGAATATGGCGTGGGCATGGTGTTTCTGCCCGTGGAGCCGTCGCACCGGTTGATCGCTGAAGGAATCCTGGAGCGGATTGCGCGCGAAGAGGGGCTCACGGTGCTTGGGTGGCGCGATACGCCCATCGAGTCGGACGCCATCGGCCGTATTGCGCGCGCCTCGCAGCCGTATATCGAGCAGATCTTCATCGGAGGCGCGTCGGGGATGTCGCCCGACGAGCTGGAGCGCAAACTTTATGTAGTCCGCAAACGGGCCGAGTCTGAGATCGCGGCCAGCGATCTGCCCGACAAGAGTTTCTTCTACATCCCGTCGTTGTCGTCGCGCACCATTATCTACAAAGGCCTGCTGCTGGCGAACCAGATCTCTGAATTTTACAAAGAGCTGAGCGACCCGGATGCCGTGAGCGCGCTGTGCCTGGTACACCAGCGCTTCTCCACCAACACCTTTCCTTCGTGGCAGCTCGCGCATCCATACCGCTATCTGTGCCATAACGGCGAAATCAATACCGTCCGCGGCAACATCAATTGGATGAATGCGCGCGAGAAGGTATTGTCCTCCCAACTGTTCGGAGACGATTTCAAGAAGCTTCTTCCGGTGATCACGCCGGCGGGCAGCGATTCGGGTTCGCTCGACAACGCGGTGGAGTTGCTGACGCTGGCCGGCCGCAGCCTGCCGCACGTGATGGCGATGCTGATTCCCGAAGCTTGGGATGCCGACAGCACCATGCGCCCGGAAAAGAAGGCGTTCTACGAATATCACGCGTCGTTGATGGAGCCCTGGGACGGCCCGGCGGCGATTGCTTTCACCGATGGCCGGTCCATCGGTGCGACGCTCGATCGCAATGGTCTGCGGCCGGCGCGTTATCTTGTAACCCACGACGGCCTGGTGATCCTGGGATCGGAAGCGGGCGTACTGCCGGTGAAGCCGGAGGAGGTCAAGTTCAAGGGCCGCCTGCAGCCCGGTCGCATGCTGCTGGTGGACACCGAGGAAGGCCGCATCGTTCCGGACGAAGAGCTCAAGGAACGGCTCTGGAGCCGCCAGCCTTATGGCGAGTGGCTGAAGGCGAATCAGATCACGCTGGATAGTCTGCCCGAGCCGCCGCGCGTTTACGAATCGGATCTGGACAGCATCGTGATGCGGCAGCGGGCGTTCGGCTATACGGACGAAGATCTGCGCGTACTGATGCTGCCGATGGCGGAGAAGGGGGAAGAGCCCATCGGTTCCATGGGCACCGATACTCCGCTCGCTTGTCTTTCCGATAAGCCGCAGCCGCTGTTCCATTACTTCAAGCAGTTGTTTGCGCAGGTCACGAATCCGGCTATCGATCCTATTCGGGAAGAGCTGGTGATGTCGCTCACCAGCTACATCGGGACCGAACGCAACATTCTGGAGGAAACCCCGGCGCATTGCCACACGTTGAAATTGCCGCATCCGCTGCTGACCAATCGCGACCTGGAAAAATTGCGCCGCGTCTCGGCCGGCGATCTGCTGGCCAATACGCTGCCCATGCTGTTTCGAGTGGCGGGCGGCGAGAAGGAACTGGAGCGCGCACTGGATGGCCTGTGCCGGCGCGCGTCGCTGGCAGTGCGTTCGGGCTATAGCCTGCTGATCCTCACCGATCGCGGCATGGACGAAGAGTACGCACCGATTCCGAGTTTGCTCGCGCTTTCGGCGGTGCACAACCATCTGGTTCGCGAAGGCACGCGCACGCAGGTGGCGCTGATTATCGAATCCGGCGAGCCGCGCGAGGTGATGCATTTCTGCCTGCTGATCGGCTATGGCGCGAGCGCGGTGAATCCGTATCTCGCCATCGAAACGCTGGAGGATCAGGCCGCGCGGGGTCATCTGCCGGCTGGATTCACGTTCGAGACGGCGTTGAAGAATTACAAGAAGGCCATCAACAAAGGCCTGCTGAAGGTTTGCTCCAAGATGGGCATTTCGACGCTGCAGAGCTATCGCGGCGCGCAGGTTTTCGAAGCCATCGGATTGAACAAATCGCTGATTGACCGGTATTTCACGGGCACCGCGTCGCGCATCGAGGGCGTGGGTTTGGATGTGCTGGCGCGCGAAGCCAAAATGAAGCACGACTACGCGTTTGAATCGCTGTCGGAGGCCGATACCGAGCTGGATGTGGGCGGGAGCTATCAATATCGCGTGCGCGGCGAGTATCATCTGGTGAATCCGCTGACGGTGAGCAAGCTGCAGCACGCCGTCCGGCAGGAGAGCTTCGCGACGTTCCAGGAATACACGTCGCTGGTGAACAACCAGAGCAAAGAGCTGTGCACGCTGCGCGGTCTGATGGAGTTCAAGCTGGCCGACAAGCCGGTTCCGATGGAAGAAGTGGAGCCGGCGAGCGAAATCGTGAAGCGCTTTGCCACGGGCGCGATGTCGTACGGGTCCATCAGTAAAGAAGCGCACGAAACTTTGGCGATTGCGATGAACCGCATCGGCGGGAAGTCCAACACCGGCGAGGGCGGGGAAGACGAGGCGCGCTTTGAGCGCGATGCCAATGGCGACTGGCGGCGCAGCGCCATCAAGCAGGTGGCTTCGGCGCGGTTCGGCGTCACGGCGCACTACCTGGTGAACGCGGAGGAGTTGCAGATCAAGATCGCGCAGGGCGCCAAGCCGGGCGAAGGCGGACAACTGCCCGGCCACAAAGTGGACGAAGTGATCGCGCGCGTACGGCACTCCATTCCCGGCGTCAGTCTGATTTCGCCGCCCCCGCATCATGATATTTACTCCATCGAGGATTTGGCGCAGCTCATTTACGATTTGAAAAACGTGAATCCGCTGGCGCGCATTTCGGTGAAGCTGGTGGCGGAAGTCGGAGTGGGAACCGTGGCCGCGGGCGTCGCCAAAGCGCACGCCGACGTAGTGCTGATCAGCGGCTACGATGGCGGCACCGGGGCATCGCCGCTGACGTCGCTCAAACATGCGGGCATTCCCTGGGAGCTTGGGCTGTCGGAAACGCAGCAGGTGCTGGTGCTGAACGATCTGCGCAGCCGCGTGCGCGTGCAGACCGACGGCAAGTTGCAGACCGGCCGCGACGTGACAATCGCCGCGCTGCTGGGCGCCGAGGAGTTCGGATTTTCCACTGCGCCCCTGGTGTCGATGGGCTGCATCATGATGCGCAAATGCCATCTGAACACTTGCCCGGTGGGCATCGCGACGCAGGACCCCAAGCTGCGTGCCAAGTTCCGGGGTACGCCGGAAAACGTCATCAACTTTTTCTTCTTCATTGCCGAAGAAGTGCGCGAATGGATGTCGAAGCTGGGCTTCCGCACCATGGACGAAATGATCGGCCACGTGGATCGCATCGAAATGCGGCACGCGGTGGATCACTGGAAAGCGCGGGGCCTGGATTTTTCGTCGATTCTTTACAATCCGCAAGTGCCGCGGCGCGTCGGCCGGCGCTGCCTGATTGCGCAAGATCATGGACTGGATGAAGCGCTGGATTACCAGCTCATCGAACATGCCAAACCCGCGCTCGATCATCGGACGGCGGTGGAGTTCAGCGTGCCGATCCGCAACGTGCATCGTACGGTGGGTGCGATGTTGAGCGGCGAGATCGTGCGGCGCTACGGGTCCGCGGGACTGGCCGACGACACCATCCGCTTTCATTTTTCGGGATCGGCCGGCCAAAGCTTCGGCGCTTTCCTCGCCAAAGGCGTCACGCTGACGCTCGAAGGCGACGCTAACGATTACGTCGGGAAAGGGCTTTCGGGCGGACGTCTGATCGTGTACCCGCCGCGCACCTCCACTTTCTTGCCGGAAGAAAACATGCTGGTGGGCAACGTGGTGCTGTACGGCGCTACTTCGGGCGAGGCATTTTTCAACGGAATGGCGGGCGAGCGCTTCGCGGTGCGAAACTCGGGCGCAACGGCGGTGGTGGAATCGGTGGGCGATCACGGCTGCGAATACATGACCAAGGGCCTGGTGGTGGTGCTCGGCCGCGCCGGCCGAAACTTCGCGGCGGGCATGAGCGGCGGAATCGCCTTCGTGCTGGATGAAACCGGCGAGTTTTCGGGCGTCCTGTGCAACCAAACCAGCGTGGATCTGGAGCCGGTGGTGGATCCGGCCGACATGCAGGCGCTGCAGAACCTGATCACCCGGCATGTGTCGGCTACTAGCAGTCCGCGCGGCAAATGGATTCTCGAAAATTGGGGTGAGATGCTTCCGAAGTTCGTGAAGGTTTTCCCGCACGAGTACAAACGCGTTCTCGGCATTCCGAAATATCAGGCCGGGAAAGCGGAAGCCGCTCATCCTCAGATGGCGCAGGGTGCGACCTTGAAGCAGGAGGCCGCGCATGGGTAAAGTGACCGGCTTCTTCGAATACACGCGCGAAACCCCCGGGCGCCGGCCGCCCGCCGAGCGCATCAACGATTGGTTCGAGGTCTACCAGGATTTTTCCGAAGACAAAGTTCGCACCCAGGGCGCACGTTGCATGGACTGTGGTGTGCCCTTCTGCCACACCGGTTGCCCGCTGAACAATATCATTCCCGATTGGAACGATCTGGTGTATCGCGACCGCTGGCGCGCCGCGGTCCGCGTGCTGCATTCCACCAACAATTTCCCCGAGTTCACCGGGCGCATCTGTCCCGCGCCGTGCGAGGCCGCGTGCGTGCTGGGCATCAATGAGCCGCCGGTGGCCATCAAGGTGATCGAGAAGACCATCATCGAACATGCTTTTAAAGAGGGCTGGATCAGGCCCGAGCCGCCGCTGCGGCGCACCGGGAAGAGCGTCGCGATTGTGGGTTCGGGTCCCGCGGGATTGGCCGCGGCACAGCAGTTGAATCGCGCCGGCCACACCGTAACGGTTTTTGAAAAGGCCGACCGCATCGGCGGATTGCTGCGCTATGGCATCCCGGAATTCAAGATGGAGAAGTGTGTGCTGGACCGGCGATTGGAGCAGATGATCGCCGAAGGGGTGGAGTTTCGAACTGGCGTGAATGTCGGGCACACCATCACAGGCGAACATCTACAGAAAGAGTTCGATGCCATTCTGCTGGCTGGCGGTGCGGAACAGCCTCGCGATTTGCCGGTGCCGGGCCGGGGATTGAAGGGCATCCACTTCGCGATGGAGTTTCTGCCGCAGCAAAACAAAATTTGCGCGGGAGACGAAGTGCCGGATCAGATTCTGGCCACAGGCAAGCACGTGGTGATTATCGGAGGCGGCGATACGGGCGCCGATTGCCTGGGTACGTCCCATCGCCAGAAGGCCGCCTCCGTGCATCAATTCGAAATCATGCCGATGCCTCCGAGCGACCGCGCTCCGCAAACGCCCTGGCCTTTGTGGCCGCTGCAACTGCGCGTGGAAAGCTCGCACGAAGAGGGCGGCATTCGCGAGTGGAGCATGGCCACCGCGTCGTTCACGGGCGATGAAAATGGCCGCGTGAACAAGCTGCACGGTATTCGCGTGGGTCCGGCGCCGAAGTTCGAACCGATTCCCGGCTCGGAATTCACCATGGATGCCGACCTGGTGTTGCTGGCCATGGGCTTCACGGGCCCGGTGAAGCAGGGGCTGCTGGAACAGCTTGGAGTGGTGCTGGATGGGCGCGGCAATGTAGCCACGGACGCCAATTACGCCACCACCGTTCCGGGGGTTTTCGCCGCGGGCGATCTGCGGCGCGGACAATCGCTGGTAGTCTGGGCGATCGCCGAAGGCCGCAAAGCCGCCGAGGGCATGCATCGCTATCTGGTGAATGCCGAAAGCTTGGCCGCCGGGCACGCCTAAAATCCGTCAGATTCGGCCACGGATGCACACGGATAAAACAATGTCTTGGTATCCGTGGCCCTAAAGTATGTCGCTGCAAAGCAATTCCTATCAAAACACGAATTGCTGCGGGTATCGCATCCCAACGGGACGATACGGAGCGGCGATGAACACGGATGCACACAGATATCGGGCTGTCTTATTATCCGTGTTCATCAGTGTTCATCTGTGGCCAACATCAGCCCGCGCTCAACGCGGCCAGGACGCGCTTGGGCGTCAGCGGGAACTCGGTCATCCGGACGCCGGTGGCATCGAAAAACGCGTTGGCGATCGCGCCGGCTGCCGCGGCCATCACTTCTTCGCCCGCGCCGCTCGATCGCTCATTCACCCGCTGCAACACAACCGGCGTTACCGCCGGGCATTCTTCGAAGCGCAGGATCGGATAGCTGGCCCAGTCGAGGCTGGTGACGTTGGTTTTGCTGAAGGTCACTTCCTCGTGAAACATGCGGCTGGCGGTCTGCACCAACTGCCCGCTGATCTGGCTCTCGACGTTGCCGGGATTCACCACTAGCCCGGCGTCGATGGCGCCATAGAGGTGCCTGGCGATCACTTTGCCGGTCTCTTTGTCGATTTCGATCTCGGCGACTGCTGCGCCGTAGGACGTCAAGTGCGTGCCCATTCCAATGCCGCGCCCGGTCACCACCTTGCTGCGCGACAAGTTTGCCGCCGCCTGCCGGGGCGTCCAATTCGCCGCCTTGGCCGCCGCGTCCAAAACGCCCAGCCAGCGCTCATCTTTAATATTGCGCCGCCGAAACTCGTACGGATCCAGCTTTAACAGAAACGCCAATTGATCGATGGCCTGCTCGGAGGTGAAAGAGAACGACAGGTCGAGCGGCGAGCGCAACCACGCACCTTTCAGGAAGCCCAGGCCCGGCACGTGATGGTTCACCAGCCGCACGTTGGGAATGTCGTACATTCCGCCGCAACATCGCGGGTTCACCTGCATCGCGGGATTCGGCCGCCATTCTTCCGCGGGCTTGCCGAGCGCGAGCTGCTCGCTGGTTTCCACATTGCTCCAATGATGCTGCCAGCCTTCATACTCGTACCCGACGATCTTTCCATCGGCGCTGGCGGCCGCGCGAACTTCGCCCACGTGCGCGGGCCCGTAGTTGTCCCAGCCGTGCTCATCCCAGCGCATGAACTGCAGGCGCACCGGCTGTCCGGCCAATTGCGAAAGCAGGGAAGCGGCCTGCGCCACGTCATCGTAACAGCTATGACCGTAGGTGCCCGATCCTTCGTAATATTGCACGCGCACTTTCTCCATCGTCAATCCCAGAATGGGGGCCAGCGTGCGGCGCGTGCCATAGACGTCTTGGGTGGAACACATGATCAGCGCTGAATCCGGCTTGACATCGGCGAGCGCGCAGTTGGGTCCGAAAGGAGCGTGGGATTGGTAAGGCGAGCGGCAGGTGTACGCAGCCTTGTGGGGAGCGGCTCCGATGGCATCCGCCGCATTGCCGTGCTCCACCACAACGCGGTCGTCCGTCTTGGCGGCGCGCATTGCCTTGTACAGGCCGTCGCTGCCGGAAAGTGACGGCGCGGAATCCCATTGAATTTTTAACTGCCGAGCCGCGCGCACCGCGTCCCACTCGTTCTTAGCAACCACGCCGATGAAATCGCCCTTGCGCACAACGCGCGCGCCCGGAATATTGCGGATGGATGCGGGGTCCAGCGCGATCACCTTCGCGCCGGCGCCATACGCGCCCTGGCCGCGCGGACGAACCACCCGGCCATGCAACATGCCCGGTACGCGCACGTGCTGCATGTAGACGTACTTGCCGCTCACCTTATCGGGCAGGTCGTTGCGTGGAACCGGTGTGCCCACCACTTTGTAATCGGCCGGGGATTTCACCGGAGCGGAGCCCGTGAACGCCAGGTGGAACGGTTTGTCGCCGACCAGTTCTCCATAGGCGACCGATCCGTTTGCGCCCGGCGCAGAAACAACACCCTTCGCGACAGTCAGCCGATCGAGCGGCGCACCCAATTTTTTCGAAGCCAGTTGCAGCAATGCTTGCCGGGCTTCGGCCGCCGCCGTTCTAACCTGGGGTCCGCCTCGTTGAATCGACGCGCTCGAATACGTTCCGCCCTGATTGGGTGTGACGTTGGTGTCCAGCCGCACGGTATTAAGCTGGCTCATATCTATATCCAGCTCTTCGGCCGCTACCTGAAGCAGAGCCGTGGAATTGCCTTGCCCGAGTTCGGCGAAGCCGATGTAGACAGTCGCGGTGTTGTCGGCGTGAATGGCCAACCACGTGTCAATCTGTTTGGGATCGGGCGGCCCAGCCACCGTCCCGCGCGCCGCGGGCGCTTCCTGGCCAAGCAGCGCATCGCGCAGTTGAAAACCAACCACCAGCGCGCCGCCCGCTTTGAGAAAATCACGGCGGCCGGTCATGCTTTGGCCTCCGACATCATGCGCGACGCTCGTTGCACGGCCTGGATGATGCGCGGATAAGTCCCGCAGCGGCACAAGTGTCCGTTCATTGCGGTACGGATTTGCGCTTCGGTGGGCCGGGGATTTTTGGACAATAATTCGGAAGCCTTCACAATCATGCCGTTGTAGCAATAACCGCACTGCACTGCCTGTTCGTCGAGCATGGCCTGTTGCACGGGATGCAGCGCCGGCACTTGCGCGAGCTTCTTCTGCGCCGCGTACCACGCCGGCAGGCCTTCCAGCGTGGTCACCGATTTTCCACGGACCGCCGACACCGGCGTTACGCACGAGCGCGTCTCCACGCCATTCACCAGCACAGAGCACGAGCCGCACTGCGCCAGCCCGCAGCCGAAGCGCGGACCTTGCAGCATTAATTCATTGGAAAGCACGTACAACAGCGGCGTGTCGGGATCAGACGAGACGGTCCACGGCCGTTCATTCACTTCTATTTTGAGTTCGCCAGCCATTTGGAGCCTTTGGATTACAGGTTATCAAATCAGTCTTTCTTCCGATGCGAACGCAATCCAAACGGATCATGCTGGAGTCATCATGGCAACCGATCTTGTAAATCTCTCGAATGAATTGGCCGCCACCGTGGAACGCGCCGCCGCGAGTATCGTGGCCGTGCACGCCCGGCGCGGCATTGGGTCCAGCGGAATTGCCTGGCGCGACAACTTGATCCTGACCTCTAGCGAAGGTATTCGCGCCGAAGAGGGCATCAAGCTTTGGCTCCCGGATGGCCGCGTATCCACGGCTCGATTGCGCGGGCGCGATTCCGGCACTGACCTTGCGGTGCTTGAAACCGAAGCGTCCGGTCTTCGTTACCTGGAATTCGCCGGCGATCTTGCGTTCAAGGCGGGACAAGTGGCGATCGCGGTAGGGCGCACTGCCAACACCGGGCCCATCGCGTCGTTCGGAATCATCAGCGGCGTTTCCGCTGAATGGAAAACGTGGCGCGGAGGAAAGCTCGATCCGTTTGTGCGCCTGGATATCTCGGCTTATCCGACGCTCTCGGGCGGCGCGGCTTTGGACGCTAGCGGCAACTTGATTGGCCTGGTCTCTACTGGCCTGTCGCGCAGTTCCGTATTTGCGATCACTGGCAGCACCATCGATCGAATCGCGGGAAAATTAAGCCAGCAAGGCTACGTCAGCCGAGGCTTCCTTGGGGTTGCGCTTCAGCCGGTGGCATTGCCTGGCGAGATGAAGGAGCGGCTGAAACAGGATTCCGGCATTATGTTGTTGGGGATCGAGCCGGATGGGCCGGCAGCGGTTGGCGGATTGATCTTGGGGGATGTGTTGGTGGCTGCCGATGGCCGGCCGCTGGCACAGCCAGAGGCGCTGGCGGAGCTTTTAGAAGTTACGCCGGCCAGCCAGATTGTGAAGTTTCAGGTGCTCAGAGCCGGCGCGGTGCAGGAGTTGGACGTGCGCATCGGAGAGCGTCCAAGGCGCGGGAGGTAACAACGTGGGCGCCGCTTTTGGAGATGTAATCGAAAAACTGCGCCGCTCCACGGTGCAGGTGGGCCGCGGCGGGTCGGGTGTGATCTGGTCTTCCGACGGCAGGATCGTGACGAACGCACACGTGTTGGAAGGCGTGGCCGGGCTGGGCGCTGTCGAAGTGGAACTTTGGGACGGACGCCGCTTGCCCGGCGAGATCGTGCGGAGAGACCGCCGGCGCGACCTGGCCGTTCTGCGCATTGAAGCTTCGAGCTTGCCCGCGGTCACCGCCGGCGATTCGAACGCGCTGCGCGTGGGTGAATTGGTAATCGCGGTGGGCAATCCGTTGGGTGTTATCGGCGCGGCCAGCACGGGCGTGGTTCATAAAGTGAACGAGAGATCGTGGGTGGTCAGCCAGCTTCGATTGGCGCCGGGAAACTCCGGCGGACCGCTGGCGAACGCTCGCGGCGAGGTAGTTGGAATCAACACGATGATTGCCGGCGGACTGGCATTTGCGATTCCATCCCAGAGCGTGAATCGATTCTTGACCGCTCCTGGCGAAGAACATGGCGGGCTGGGCGTAGTGATGCGGCCAGTCTGGCTGGAGCGAACGCATCAACAAATTGGGCTCATCGTGCTCGAAGTGATTCCGCATTCGCCTGCCGATCGGGCGTCGCTGCTGCAAGGCGATATCTTGGTCGGCGCGCGCGGCCAACGATTCCAGTCGATCCAGGACCTCGCAAGCGCGATCCACGTGAGCCGCGGAGGAGTTCTCGAGCTTCAATTCCGCCGGGGCACGAGCCCGAACATCCGTACGGTAGCGGCACAAATGGCCGCTGGCACGGAAAAAGCGGCGTGATTCGCGTTCTGGTGGGATCGCGATCGGGCTCGGCTCCCACGCCGCTGGAAAACTCCATACGATCGATCTCGTCGTTCGAGTTCGCCGGCGTCGCTAACCCGGATCAGTTTCCGATCGAGCTTTCGGGCGACGTATTACTCATCGACGTGACGGACGCAAATGACTACGATTGGCGCGCACTCGGCGACTTATCTATTCCAGTGGTTCTGCTCTTAGACTCCGCCGACTCCGCGCTGGTCAGCTCGGCGCTGCGTGCGGGCGTTCGAGGAGCCATCTCCTGGGACGCCACGCCGCAGGAGATCGAGAGTGCCGTTCAGGCTGTGAGCGAGGGGCTGGTGGTGATTACGCCGCCGGCCATCGCCGGGCTTCTGCCGGATGCGCCGCCATTCGCCGAGGAGCTTGCCGAACCGCTGAGCGCCCGCGAGCTGGAAGTGCTGGAACTCGTGGCCGAAGGACTCAGCAACAAGCTGATCGCCCACAGCCTCAATATCTCCGAGCACACCGTCAAGACGCATGTCGCATCTATCTTCGCGAAACTCGGCGCGTCCAGCCGGACCGAAGCGGTTTCTCAAGCCATCCGGCGAGGCTTGGTGATGTTATGAGTGCCCTCCGCCGTAGGTGACGCGCCAGATCTTCTTGCCGCCGTCGTCTGAGATCAGCAAGCTTCCATCCTGCATCCGGAACACGGCGACGGGCCTTCCCCACACATCTTTATCGCCCGGCGAGATCATCCAACCCGTGACGAAATCCTGTGGCCCTCCCGCCGAACGGCCATTCTTGAATGGCACGAAGGCCACTTCATAGCCGTCGCGCCGCGAGCGATTCCACGAGCCGTGGAGCGCCAGAAACGCGCCACCCTGATATTCGGAAGGAAACAGGCGGCCGGTATAAAACGCGAAATCGAGCACGGCCACGTGCGCGGGAAAGATCACGTCGGGCACAATCGCTTTGTTCACAAGATCGGGCCGCTGCGGCTTGATTCTTGGATCTTCGTGCTGGCCGATATAAGAGTATGGCCAGCCATAAAATCCGCCCTCTTGAACGTGCGTGAAATAATCCGGCACAAGATTGTCGCCTAAATCATCCCGCTCCTGAACCGCGGCCCACAGGGTGTCTGAGTTTGGATACCAATGCAGCCCGATGGGGTTGCGCGTTCCGCTGGCGAAAGTTTCATGCCCGCTGCCATCCGGATTGTAGCGGTTGATGGCCGCCCGGCGCGGATCTTCGCCGGTCTCGACATTGGCTGCCGAGCCCACGCCGACGTAGAGCTTTTCGCCGGAGCGATCGAACAGCAGGCTGCGTGTCCAATGCCCGCGATTGAAGCCGCGGAGCGAGATCACCTGCTGGCCCTTACCAGCGGTGAAGTTGGAAGAGTCATACGGATATCTCATGATGGATTCCGGCTCGCCCACGTAGATATAGTTTTTCCAGAGCGCGAGCCCGTAGGGGCGATCCAGTCCGGTGATCAATTTCTTACGCCCTCCCGGCTGTCCGTTCGGGAACACGTAGACGACGCCGTGGCTTCCCTCACCGCCCGAATCCGCAAGCAGGATTTCGCCATGGTTCCCTTGCAGCAGAAAGCGCGGCACGGCGAACCCACTGGCCCACTCCCGGATTTGGAAGCCACTCGGCACGTGGAGCGATGCACCGGCCGGCCGGGGAATCACAATCGGGTGATTATCGGCGGAGGGAGTCGCATAAGGGGGCGGAAGTTGCTGGTTGCCGATACAGGCGGCCGTCAGCAGCAAGCCAGAACCGGCGAGCAGGGGGGAACAGGATGCGATGGCTGAGGATCGTAAGGCACTCTCTGTCTGGGGACTCATGCGCGCATCCGAATGTTTCCGCAGTACCTGGCAGCTCTCACGGTAAGTGATCGCAACAATGCTTTATCAGTGTCGTCCAACTTAGTGGAATGAGCGCCCGCAGGATTTCCCCGCGTTCACGCCGCAAAGGAGATTGCGTAATGTACGGACGGGACGTCATCGTGAGATATCTGCAGGACGCTGAAGCCGCCGAACGCACCTTCGAGGATGCCTTGGCGTCGCTCAGCAAGGCCGGCGATCAACCGGCTGTTCAGAGCGCGCTGGCCGGCATATCGGGGAATGCGCGGAGCCAGCACGAACGATTGCATGGGCGGCTGGAAGCGCTGGGAGCCGGCGGGTCCAGCGCCAAGAGCGCGCTGGCGCACGTGCTGGGGTTCGCGCCGGAACTGGCGCAGTGGGGAGAAACGGAGGGCCAGAAGAGCACGCAGGACCTCATGATCGTGATTGGCGCGGCAGCCGCGGAATCGGCCATGTATGAAGCGCTGGCAGCGGCGGCGGCCGCGGCAGGCGATCCTGCAACCGAGACGCTGGCCCGCCAGCTACAGGATGAAGAACGGCAGGATTACCAGCGTGCCCAGACGCTGGGGTGCGCGACTTGGGCGTAACGATTCGCGAGTTTTCTTTTTTGGTGGCATGAAACCGAGCGTAGTGATACGCTAGGTTTATCAGGAGACTTTATGCACGATTCTCTGGCTGACCTGGAAAGCCGCCGCGCCACTGTTCAATTGCAGATCGTCCAGTTGGGTGACATGCGGTCCGGCTGCATTACCGGAACAAGTGGTCGTTGTGGAAATCTTAACTGTCACTGCCATCGGACCGGTGATCTTGGCCACGGCCCTTACTTTCGGCTGACACGCAAGGTGAAGGGCAAAACCGTCACCGAGACGTTTTCCTCTCCGGCGAGTTTGGCCAAAGCGCAGCGCGAGGTCGCCGAGTGCCAGCGCTTCCGGGAACTGGGCGAGCAACTGTTGGATGTCAATGAACAGATCTGCGAGTTGCGGCCAGTGGAGGAGAACTCGCCGTCAGCCCAGGAAAAAAAACGGTCGAAGCGATCCAAAAGGAAGTCACGCGCGAAGTAGAGCAACTGTTGCGCGTAGCCTTTGGTGCCCGCCGCAAGACGGGGCGTTTGGATCTGGAAGCCCTGGAGTTGGCCGTGCGTTCGGCCATGCATCAGGCGGGGGCGGCAGTGCTAACCAAACTGTTGCAGTTCCCAACCCCGACTGCGGACCAACACAACATTGCTTGCGCCTGCGGACACCAGGCCCGTTATCGGGAGTTGCGCTCCAAGCCGGTCCTCACTGCGGTAGGTAAGTCGGAAGTGTCGCGCCCCTACTACCTGTGCCCCCATTGCCATACGGGCCAATTCCCCGCTGATGTCGAACTGGATATCGAGAACACGGAACTCTCTCCTGGGGTGCGTCGCATGCAGGCGGTAGTGGGCCAAGGGTCGCCCTTCGACCACGGCCGTCAGCAGATGAAGCTCCTCGCCGATCTGGAGGTGACAACCAAAGCTGTGGAGCGGACGGCTGAAGCTATCGGAGAACACATCGCAGCAGACGAGCAGGAGGAGATCCAGCGGGCCGTGCAGTTGAATCTGCCGATGGTCGTGGGCGAATCGGTTCCGATCCTGTATGTGCAAATGGATGGAACGGGAATACCAGTGGTGAAGAAGGAGACGGTGGGTCGGCAAGGCAAGACCGAAGGCCAGTCATCCCATACGCGGGAAGTAAAGTTGGGATGCGTCTTCACCCAGACCGACTGGGACCAGGAAGGCTACCCGATCCGCGATTCTGACTCCACTACCTACGCCGGCGCCATCGAGACCGCCGAAGAGTTTGGAAAGCGTATTTACCTGGAAGCCTGGAAACGCGGCTGGAGCCGCGCTCAAAAGAAGGTGGTCATGGGCGATGGGGCCGAATGGATCTGGAATCTTGCCGAGCAACATTTTCCCGGCGCGGTGCAGATTGTCGATCTGTATCACGCGCGCCAACATCTCTGGGAGTTGGCGCGCCGGCTGCACCCCAATCAAGAGGCCAACCAGAAAGCTTGGATCAAGCTCCACCAGCGGAGATTACTCGACAAAGGAAAAATCGAGAAGCTGGTGTGTGCCCTTCGTTCCATCGTTTCCACCAATCCCGAAGTGATCGAAAAGATTCGCATCGAGGCTGACTACTTTGACAGGAACGTGGCGCGCATGCGCTATCCCAAGTTTCGACGCGAGCACCTCTTTGTCGGCTCGGGTGTAATCGAGGCCGGCTGTAAAACCGTGATCGGCTCCCGGCTCAAACAGTCCGGCATGTTCTGGACGGTTCGGGGTGCCAACGCCATCGTCTCCCTCCGATGCTGCCATCTCAACGGCCGGTTTGAGGACTACTGGGAGGCGCGACGGGCGGCATGATTCCCACTTCTACGTCGCGCACCCCAGACGCTGTTGCGACAGAGTGCGGTGGAAACCTTTCAGCGGGCGATGAACGATGTCGCATCCCAAACGCCGTCCTCCGCTACGCGCTGAGGAGGTTTATGGTAACCAGGAGCGTTTATGGCAACCGAAAAAGCTGTCCGATTCCTTAGAGCCCATTTGCAGGACGCGATTGCCGCGGAAGAGAGCTTCGAACCTCAATTGCGCGGATTCGCGCGCGAAGGGAGCAGCGATCAGGTTCATCGGCTGTTTCTGCAGCACGCTGACGAGACGCGCAATCAATGCGATCGGCTGAAGCGCCGTCTGACGGAGCTGGGAGGAGAGCGTTCCGCGGCGAAGAGTTTTTTGGCGCACCTGGCTGGACTTTCCCCGAAGCTGGCGCAACTGGGTCACGACACCGTGGACCGCGTAACGCAGAACCTGATGATCGTCTATGCGGTTGAGAATTGCGAAATCGCGATGTACGAATCATTAATCGCGGTGGCGGAAGCAGCCGGCGATCTCGAGACCGCCGAGTTAGCCCGCGCCATTCAGAACGAAGAACGCCAAACAGCGGAAAAGGCCTGGAAACTCATTTCCCCGTGGGCCGAAACAGCTTTCAAGAAACTGGCGGGAGCAGAGCAACGGACGGCATAACGAACGCCCTTGAAACGCCGCACAGTAGCGGCAGTCAAATCATCAGGAGTTTCCCAGCATGAAAAGAAACATATTGATAACGGCTGTTTTCATCACGGGCGCCGCGCTTTTGTTTGCCGCCGACGTGAAGACCGACTACAGCCATTCCGTCGACTTCGGCCAATACCATACCTATTCCTGGCTGAAGGTGGACGCCGGCAATCCTTTGTGGATAGACCGCATTAAGCGCGACGTCAATGGTCAGCTTAGCGCCAAGGGCTGGATGGAAGTGCCTTCGGGCGGCGATACCGCTGTTTCCGCCTTTGGCGCGACGCATAATCGACAGACTCTCGAAACCTTTTACGATGGCTTCGGCGGCGGCTGGTTCTGGCGCGGGTTCGGTCCTGATCTGGCCACCACTTCGACAGTGAATACTCCCGTGGGCACCCTGGTGGTCGACATTTTCGATGCCCACACCAAGCATTTGATTTGGCGAGGAACGGCTCAAAAGACTCTCTCAGATAAGCCGGCCAAGAACGAGAAGAAACTCGAGGATTCCGTCCAGGATATGTTCAAGCATTTCCCGCCACCCGCCAAGACTTAGTTCCACCGCGCGGGCCTAGAGAGCGGCTAACGCGCCCTCCATTTCGTGGCAGCGGCGCTGAATCGCGGCGTGAGCTTCCTTGTTTTCCACCTGATCCAGAAAGTGCCAGACCGTCTTGATGGCTTTTCGCGCGTCTTTCTTGGCCTGCTCGAAATGCTCCAGGCTTCCCGAATCGCGCGCTATGGCGGCCGTATCCAGAAATGTAAACCCGAGTTCGATTTCAGTTTCCAGAAAATCGACCAGCTGGCGCCGCGAAAGGCCGAACAGTTCATCCAACCTAGGGAACGGGCCGGCAGGGTCCACGTCTGATTGGAACACAGGGGCGATCAAGCGAGTAAGGACTCGAAGAAACAATTCCACGGCGCAGCCGTCCGATGTGCAGGGAAAGGGTGGTTCCATTATGTCCAACGTTCAGAAGTGCGCTCATCCGGCCTGCAACTGCACCGCGCCGAAGGATAGCAAGTATTGCAGCCAGTATTGCGATGATGCCAGCGATACCACGGAGCTGGCTTGCAACTGCGGGCATCCCGGCTGCGCCGAAGAACTGGCGCACCAGGCATGAACTTCAATTTCGCTATGCCTGACACTGATCAAAGCGGTTTCCACTCCGTCATTGAGATTCTAGACCGGTTGCTCAGCAAGCCTCTGCCCGAGAACTGGGGCAAATGGAAGCTCGACCGCGACCGCAGAGTCATCTACTACGATGGCCGGCACGAGTTCTGGTTTCCGCTCGGTCAAATGAACAACTCCGCGGAAGTTCTGGATTGGATCGTCGAACTTCATGAGAAGAGTTGGGCCACGCCCGAAGACATCGGGAACCTGGTGGCGGCCTTGGATGACATTTTCGACCTGCAGAACAATATTTGCGGCTGCGGCGTCGACCATCGCTTCAACGCGAAGGAGCATGTCGCGAAACTGTTTCCCTCTTCCAATCCGGTTCCCGAAACAAGCTGACAAGCCGGTACCAGGGCATTGGCCGGTCAGACCGGCAGCGGCTGATAAAACCTCCGAGCGTAAGGGCGTTGGTAGTATCATGCAATTGCTGGCGAGCACCGCTCGCGAAGACCACGCCGTTCAGCGCAGAGGAGGATCGTGCCAACAGCCAATAGCAGGCTTTCAGAGGTTTTGGAAAAACGGGAACAGGAAATTACCGACCAATGGATGGAGCAGCAGCAGGCCATCGGCCGAAAGCTGACTGCCGCTGAGCGCGATCAAGCCAATCGGCAGTCCCGCGAGTTCGTGCGCTCGCTCAAGAGTGCGTTGCAGCGAAACAGCAGCGGAGATATCTCAGGGCCAGACTGGGTGGCCGTTCGGGAATTTCTGGTCGACTTATCGTCGGGGCGGGCGAAGGATGGCTACACTCCCCGGGAAACCGCCGCGTTCGTGTTTTCTCTCAAGCAGCCGCTCTTTTCGGCCCTGCAAAGCGCCTTCGGAACCGACTCCAAAGCTTTGGCCGACGAAATCTGGCTGGCAACACTTCTGATTGACGAACTCGGTCTGCTGACGACGGAGGCGTTCCAGAAAGCGCGCGAAGAAGTGATCACGCGGCAGCAAAAGGAGCTACTGGAGCTTTCCACCCCGGTGGTGCGGCTCTGGGAGAATATCCTGGCGCTTCCGCTCATCGGAACGCTGGATAGCGCGCGCACCCAGGTGGTGATGCAGAATCTGCTGGAAGCCATCGTCCAGACGCGCTCCGATTACGCCATCATCGACATCACCGGTGTTCCGGTGGTGGATACCCTGGTAGCGCAGCACCTGTTGAAAACCGTGGCCGCGGCGCGCCTGATGGGCGCCGATTGCCTGATCAGCGGCATTCGCCCGCAGATCGCGCAGACCATCATTCATCTGGGTGTCGATCTTTCCGACGTCACCACCAAGGCCACCCTGGCCGATGCCTTCGATCTCGCATTGCGGCGCAGCGGGCACAAGGTGGTTCGCCAGGAAACGGCTTCCGCCGGCGCTGTGGCGAGGTAACCGTGGAGCGGATACCGATCCTCAAGATGGGCGAGTTTCTGCTCGTCACCATTCAAGTGGACATGCACGACCGGCTGGCGCTCACTCTGCAGGACGACCTCACCTCGCAGATCGTCAGACATCAGGCTCACGGCGTGCTGATCGACATTTCTGCGCTCGAAATCGTTGATTCGTTTATCGGACGGATGCTGGCCAGCATCGCGTCCATGGCGCATCTGCTGGACGCCGAAACGGTAGTGGTGGGAATGCAGCCCGCGGTGGCGATCACGCTGGTGGAGCTGGGGCTGCCGATGAAAGGAATCCGCACGGCGCTCGACGTGGAAAAAGGGATGATCGCGTTACGCGGCGCAATTTTGGAAGCAGGGCGGGATGGCGATGCGGGTAGTATCCGCTGAGTCGATGGAGATTCGCGCCTCCGACGATATCGTCCTGGTGCGTCAGGCGGTACGCAAGAAATCCATCGCCTTGGGATTCGGGCTGGTGGACCAGACCAAGGTGGTCACCGCGTCAAGTGAACTGGCCAGGAACACGCTCGATCATGGCGGCGGGGGAACGGCCCACCTGGAGCTGGTGGAAAACGGAACTCGCACCGGATTGCGCATCACTTTTGAGGATCAAGGGCCAGGCATTCCGGACATTGAACTCGCTCTCACGGATGGCTACACTACCGGCAACGGCATGGGCCTGGGATTGAGCGGCTCCAAGCGGCTTTCTCATGAGTTCGAGATTTGGTCGAAACCCGGCGAAGGGACCAGAGTCTCTATTCTGAGGTGGAAGTAGTTGTCTACAGCAGTCAGCATTTCAGTCGAAGAAAGCAGCCAAACCAGCGATGCCCGCCGGGCTGCGCGCGAAATGGCACTCGCGCTGGGCATGGACGAGAGCGGAGCCGAGCACGTCGCCATTGTCACCACCGAAGCGTGCACCAATCTGCTCAAACACGCCAACGGCGGCCGGATCCTCTTGCAGACCAGCACCGAAGAATCCGATGCCGCCCCTTTATTGGAACTGCTGGCCGTAGACCAGGGTCCGGGGATGAGCAACCTGGATCAGTGTCTGCGCGATGGCTACAGTACTGGATCAAGTCCGGGCCAGGGCCTGGGCGCAATCCAACGCATGTCGAAGCAGTCCGACATTTATACGCTTCCCGGCAAAGGTACGGTGGTCCTGGCTCGCTGGTGGCTTTCGCGGAATGGCGCGAATGCGATCGGTCGCAGCCGGCTGGGCGCTGTGAATGTTTCCATGCCTGGTGAAGACGTAAGCGGCGATTCGTGGGGCTCGGTGTACGACGGCGAGGATTTGGTAATTATCGTCGCCGACGGTCTGGGGCACGGGCTGGAAGCCAGGCTCGCGTCAACTGAGGCGGTCCGGCAGCTCTATGAACATCCGGAGCTGCCGCCCAAAGCCCTGCTGATGCGGGTTCATCAAGCCCTGCGCAGTTCGCGCGGCGCGGCCGTTGCGGTAGCTCGAATCGACCGCAGGCGCGGCAAGCTGACATTCGCAGGTGTGGGCAATATCTCCGCTCGCATCTACGCTGGCTCCGAAACCCGGCAGAATCTGGTGTCGCTAAACGGAACCGCCGGCCACCAATGCGACCGGATTCAGGAATTCAATTATGCCTGGCCCGACGACGGCCTGTTGATTCTTCATTCCGACGGCCTTTCCACCGGAACTGGCCTGGAATCCTATCCGGGACTGGCCGCGCGCGATCCGGCCCTGATCGCGGCCGTGCTGTACCGGGATTTCTGCCGGGGCCGCGATGACGCTACAGTTGTAGTTGCCAAGGCTGCGTAAATGGCAGGAACGATTCTTACCCTCGCCGTTGCTTGCGAGCGCGACACGGTAGCCGCGCGCCAGCGAGCGCGGCAACTAGCCCGGCTGCTCGGCTTCGATGCGCAGGACCAGACGCGCATATCCACCGCTGTTTCGGAAATCGGGCGCAACGCCTTCAATTACGCCGGCGGCGGCCGCGTGGAGTATTCAATCGAAGGCCGTACGTCCCCCCAACTGTTCATCATCAGGATTCGGGATTCCGGGCCCGGCGTGCACAACCTGGACGACATCCTGGAAGGCCGCTATAAATCCTCCACCGGTATGGGGATGGGCATCCTGGGCGCCCGCCGCCTGATGGACCATTTCGAGATTGAATCGGCGCCAGGGAAGGGCACCACGGTTTGGCTCAAGAAACTGCTTCCCAAGCGGACAAAGGTTTGGAAGACGCAAGACTTGCCTGGCTTGGCGGCGATGCTGGAGAACGAGGGCCCGCAGGACGCCTTTCAGGAGCTGCAGCATCAAAACCAGGAATTGCTCAACGCTCTGGAGGAGATTCGCACCCGCCAGCTTGAACTCACCAGGCTGAATCGGGAATTGGAAGACACCAATCGCGGCGTGGTGGCGCTGTATGCCGAACTCGACGAAAAAGCCGACCACCTGCGCCGCGCCGACGAGCTGAAGTCAAAGTTTTTGTCCAATATGAGCCACGAGTTTCGCTCGCCGCTCAACTCCATTCTGGCTCTGACCGGGCTGCTGCTGGATCGTTCGGACGGCGAATTGACCAGCGAGCAGGAACAACAGGCCGAGTACATTCGCCTGGCCGCGCGCGATCTGCTCGATCTGGTGAACGATCTTCTGGATCTGGCCAAAGTGGAAGCCGGCAAGGTGGATGCCAAGCCCGTGGAATTCCGCCCTGCGGATCTGTTCGCCGCCTTGCGCGGCATGCTGCGTCCCTTGCTGCTGAACCAGGCTGTGGATCTGGTGTTTGACGATGTGGAGCACATTCCCGCGTTGTTCTCCGACGAAGGGAAAATTTCGCAGATCCTTCGAAATTTCATCTCCAATGCACTCAAGTTCACCGAGCGTGGGGAAGTTCGGATCTCCGCCACCCTTTCCGGCAGCGAGGATATCGTTTTTTCGGTAGCCGATACCGGCATCGGAATTGCCCCGGCGGACCAGCAACGCATCTTCCAGGATTTCGCGCAGGTGGATCATCCAATTCAGAGGCGAGTGAAGGGCACCGGCTTGGGGCTGCCGCTCTCGAAAAAGCTGGCGACTTTGTTGGGCGGCGAGGTGCTAGTGGAAAGCCAGCTGGGAATAGGATCGACGTTCACTGTTCGGCTCCCCATGAGATACGAACAAACCATCGATCTCAGCCTGAAGTCCGAATCGGCCATTGCAGTAGCGCAGGCCGACACTGGGAGCCTGCCGGTTCTGGTGCTCGAAGACAAAGCCGAAATGGTGATGATGTACCGGAGTTATTTGAAGAATTCCGGTTACCAACTGATTCCCGCCTCCACCATTCGGGAGGCGCAGGAAGTTTTGGAAAGGATCCGTCCTTGCGTCATTATTCTCGATCTGGTGTTGCGGTCGGAGGATTCCTGGAAGTTTCTCGCGGAGCTTAAACAGGAGGCCCGCACGCGCGACATTCCCGTGATCATCGCCAGCACCATTGAGGATCAGGCCAAGGCATTTCACCTGGGCGCGGACGAGTATCTTTTAAAGCCCGTGGAACGGACGGCGTTGCTCGAAAGATTACGGGCGCTGACAGCGGCGACGCAACCCACGCGTATCCTGATTATCGACGACGAAGAGCGCGATCGCTATTTGCTGAAGCAGCAATTTCGCGACTCCAGGGTGCTCATCCAGGAGGCATCCGATGGAGCCGAGGGAATTCGCGAGGCAACCACGGGAAAGCCGCACGCCATCATCCTGGATCTGAGCATGCCCGGCATGAGTGGGTTTGAAGTGCTGGACGCTTTGAAAAGCAACGCGGCCACCCAAGACATCCCCGTGGTGATTTGCACTTCCCGCGTCCTTACGGACTCCGAAAGGGTACAATTAGCCGGAAGGACCCTGGCGATCCTGAGCAAGGGAGGCAACGGGCAAAGGGAGATGGCCGAAGTCATCCGCCGGGCGGTAGGTTCCTTGGGTCTTCCCGCTTCGGCAATTTCTCGGAGCGCTTGACAAACAGTGGATACGATAACGTCCATCCTCAACGTCGACGACTACGCCCCGGGGCTCTATGCCCGCACGAATGTCCTGCGCCAAGCGGGCTTCGATGTGATTGAGGCAACCACGGGCAGCCAGACTCTCAAACTGGTATTGGAACGCAAGCCGGCCGTTGTTCTTCTGGACGTGAACCTTCCCGACATGCACGGATTCGAGGTCTGCCGGCGCATCCGGACGAATCCCGCTCTGGCCGCCACGACCATCGTGCATATTTCGGCATCCAGCATTCAGGACCAGCAGCAAGTAAACGGATTGAACACCGGCGCCGACGCGTATCTGATTGAACCGCTGGACCCGGCCGTTCTGGTGGCCACCATCAAAGCCTTCTTGCGGGTGCGCGAGGCGGAGAACGCGTTGCGCCGGT
This sequence comes from Bryobacterales bacterium, assembly GCA_963776805.1. Lineage (GTDB taxonomy): Bacteria > Acidobacteriota > Terriglobia > Bryobacterales > Bryobacteraceae > Palsa-89. The sequence continues at coordinate 121,236 of CAVZOD010000019.1, read as the reverse complement.
CTAACGAAGATCTGGAGCGCTTCGCTTATCGCGTTACCCATGAGTTAAACGAGCCCCTGCGAACCATTACGATGTATGGTCAGCTTTTGGAGAATCGCCTGGCGGGAACACTGGATCCAGACGCTTCCCGATCCTTCCAGTTCCTGCAGGAGGGCGTGCGCCGCATGCGGGCCTTCATCGACGATCTGCTGCGTTATTCCCAATCCACGCACGCCGGCAGCGATGTCCGGCTGCTGGATTTCGGAACCGTACTCAGCGAAGCTCTCAGTTCCTTGGGCGCGGCGATTGAAGAAAGCGGAGCGAAGGTTACGCACGGTTCGCTGCCGGTATTGATTACCGATTCCAGGTTCGAGCAGGTGCTGCAAAACCTGATCAGCAATGCGATTAAGTATCGCCGCAAAGATTCGCCGCCGGAGATCCAGGTGTCGGCCAAGCTGGAGGACGATGTCTGGATATTCTCAATCAGCGACAATGGAATCGGCATCGAGCCGAAATATAAACAGATCATATTCCAGGTCTTCCACCGCTTGCATGGCAAGGATATTCCAGGCACCGGCGTAGGTCTCGCGCTGGCTCAAAAGATCGTCGAAACCAACGGGGGAAAAATGTGGGTGGAATCGGAACCTGGGGTGGGTTCCACTTTCTATTTCACAATTCCGACGGTCGACGAAGCCGCTCAGCCCAACCTTTCTTCCTAACGATATGTAACAGGCGTCCTTTGCGTCACACCGTGCAGGAGAGCACCCCTGCCGGAGACGACAGCCAATACAACATCCATTCAGGACTGGTGCCCCGATTGCAATCCCTGGCTGATTGCGCTCGCGGTAATTCTGCCTACGTTCATGGAAGTGCTGGATACGGCCATCGCGGCCGTCATCTTGCCCTATATCGCCGGCAGCCTTTCGGCCACTACGGACGAGGCAACCTGGGTACTCACCAGCTATCTTGTGGCGAACGCGGTCGTGCTGCCTGCCAGCAGTTGGTTCGCATTACGATATGGACGCCGGAATTTTCTTCTGATTTGCATCGGCATCTTCACATTTGCATCGTTCACTTGCGGAGCGGCGCAAAGCCTGGGAATGATTTTGCTCTCGCGCGCGGTACAGGGCGCCGGCGGCGGGGCGTTGCAACCTTTGTCGCAATCGATACTGCTCGAAAGTTTTCCTCCCGAAAAACGCGGCGCGGCGATGGCGCTATTCGCGCTGGGAGTGGTGGTGGCGCCGGTGCTGGGACCCACGTTAGGTGGATGGCTGACCGAACAGTACAGCTGGCGCTGGGCTTTCTACATTAACATCCCGATCGGTGCGATAGCGGTTTTCCTGATCATGCGTTTCGTCAAAGACCCGCCCTATATTCAATCGGCAAAGCCGGGCAAAATCGACGCCATCGGCCTGGGCCTGCTGGCCATTTGGATCGGGACTCTGCAAGTGATCCTCGACAAAGGGCAGGAAGACGATTGGTTCGGCGCGGTGTGGATTCGCTGGGCACTGGCAATCTTGTTGATCGCGTTTGTGGCGTTCCTCATCCGCGAGCTGCGAATCAAGTACCCAATCGTGAATCTGAAGATTTTCACCGATCGCAATTTTACGATGGGCTGCATATTAATCGGCGCCGTGGGGGCGGTCCTTTACGCCATGATCACGCTGCTGCCGTTGTTCTATCAGACGCTGATGAACTATACGGCGTGGGCGGCCGGTCTGGCCGTAAGCCCGCGTGGCATCGGCGCTATTTTGATCATGCCGATCGTGGGTGCATTGACCGCCAAAGTGGATAACCGCTATCTGATCGGCAGCGGATTTGTGGTCTTCGGGTGGTCCGCCTGGTGGATGTCGAACCTGACGTTGGATGTTTCGCAATGGTCGCTGTTGTGGCCGATTATCATCAGCGGAGTGGGCACGGGTTTGATGTTTGTGCCGCTGGCCACCACCACGGTGGGGACATTGCGGAACGAACAGATCGGCAACGCCAGCGGACTTTTCAATCTGCTGCGGAATATTGGCGGGAGCGTCGGGATTTCGGTGGCGGAAACTCTGGTGGCGCGCCGGCAGCAGGTGCATCGCAGTGAACTGGCGCGTTACCTGGCGCCCACTAGCTTCGTACACCAGGTGTTGTTTCGGATTCAAACGTATATGTCGTTGCACACCGGGCCAAGGCTGGCGAAGTTGCGCGCCTATGGGATTCTGCAAGGGGCTCTGGATCAGCAATCTGTACTTTATTCTTATGTGGACGACTTCCGCTATATGGTTTTGATAAGCGCGCTCTGCCTGCCCCTGGTGTTCCTCTTCCGGCCGGTGAAGGCAAAACGCGGAGCTCCGCCCAGCGCGGACTGAGAACGCTCCCGCGATGCTACTTGTTCGAATTGAGCCAGACCTTCGGTTCTACCGACATTCCGATTCTCAGGCGGTGCTGGGGATCCTCGCCGGGTTTCAGCCGGATTCTTACGGGCAGCCGTTGCACTACTTTGACGTAGTTGCCCGTTGCGTTCTCCGGAGGAAGCAGGCTGGTCACCGCTCCGGTGGCTCCCGGCATGTCTTCGATATAGCCGTGAAACGTCTGGTCGAACGCGTCCACTGTCACGTCCACCGATTGGCCGGGATGCATCCGGCGGAGCTGCGTCTCTTTGAAGTTGGCCGTGATCCAGATATCGTCGATCTGGCTGATGTCCAGCATGTCCTCGCCAGGCTCCAGACGCTGTCCAACCTCTACCGTCTTATTCGCTACCACTCCGCCCACCGGCGCCACGATTTTGGTGTAAGAAAGGTTGAGCCGCGCCTGATCCACCGCGGCCTTCGCCGTGACGATGTCCGCTTTGCGCGTGGCTACCGTTTCCTGCCGCACGGCGGTTTGCCGGGGCGCGTTCTGAGTGGCCTCCTGCAATCGAGTCTGGGCCTGCGATAGCTCCGCGCGGCGCTCGTCCAGCTCGCGCACTGCCACCTGCACATTCGCTTTGGCCGCGTTTACATTCGCCGCTTCACTTTGCGCCGTTGCCGTAACGGCGTCGAACTGCTGGCGCGAAATCTCGGCTTTGTCAACCAAGGGCTGAAAGCGGACCACGTCTCTTTGCGCTTTGTTGCTCTGCGCTTCGGCGCTTTGCAAATCCGCGAGCTTGGCCTGGTACTCCTGCTGGGCCGCAGCCACGGCCTTTTCCGCCACGATCACTGAGGCCCGTCCTTCCGAGATGGTGCTCTGATTGGTGGTTACCACGATGGGAACGTTGGGATTTTCGGCGCGTAACTGCGCCAGCGCCTGCTCATACGCGCCAGTGGCACGGTCGAGAGCTACCTTGTAATCCCGAGGATCCAGATCCACAATCACCTGGCCGGCCTGGACGGTCTGGTCGTTCTCTGCATAAACACCCACCACGGTTCCCGCGATCCGCGGGCTGATCATGTTCAGGTGTCCGTCCACTTGGGCGTCATCGGTCGACTCATAGGACGACAGATAATTCCACAACATGGCGCCGCCAACGATTACAGCAACCAATAGAACGGCTCCCAGTAACACGCGCCCGGGATGCCGCTTCAGATAGCGGCGCGTGCGCTGCGCGAAAGGCCTTTTGGGCTTGTCCGGTGGCTTCTTTTCCGCCGGCTGCTGCCCTGGCTTGCCGTCAGGCTTGGGCTGCTCCTCTTTTAGGCCCTTCTGGTCTGCGTTTTGGCTTACTTCACGAACGGATGTTTCATCGGGCATAAAACTCTGTAAGGCGGCTCTTCACAACTTTGTAACGAGCCTTCCCTCACCCGATATGACGGCCCACAGCGCAGTCTGTTTCCGGTACAAATCGCGGCGGGCGTTTTTGAGGACTCGCGCAAAACGGAGCGCGGCGCGAAGCGGTTTCTGGCCCGTCTTGTGGTGCGCGCCGCACCCTTTGCGCTTTCTAACCGTTATCGCCACGGATCCGCGCGAATGACCAGCCCCTGCTAAGGTGAAACACCGATTGGCCCTCCGGCCCCCTACTGATAGATTCAGGATGGATGCTCAGGAAGCTGGCCGTTATCGGTGTATTCCTAGCCGCGCTCGCCCCTTCGGCCTATTTGGCCTGGACGCTGCGGACCATGCCGCACCTGGGCTTCTATCACGACGACAGCATCTATTGGGTGTCCGGGCGCAGCCTGGCGATGGGCGATGGCTACCGCATCCAGAGCTTGCCGGGCCAGCCCTATCAAACCAAGTATCCGCCGCTTTACCCCGCGCTGCTGGCAGGAATTTGGAAACTCAACCCCCGCTTTCCCGCGAATCTTCCGCTCGCGACGCTGTTCTCCTGGCTGCTCTTTCCGCTTTTCCTGGCTGCATTGTGGTTTTTGCTTCAGGATTACGAATTCAATCGGCGCGAGCGATATCTCTTGATGTTGATGGCGACGTTGAGTCCGGTGGCCGTGGTGTTCAGCTTCTCGCTTATGCCGGAGCTGCTGTTCGCGGCTCTGTTATTAGCCAGCCTGATTCTCGCCGAACGCGCAGGGAAGCCGGAGGCGCCGCGCTGGCTGGCATTGGCCTCGGGCCTTTGCGCCGCGCTCGCGTATCTCGCGAAATCGATCGCCGCGCCACTGCTGTTCACGGTCCCATTGTGCTTCGCGCTGCGCAAGCAGTTCCGAAAAGCCGCGCTTTTCTTTGCCGCGATGCTTCCAGCCGTCGCTGGCTGGGAGTTATGGATGACGCGGCACATGGCGCATTGCTGGGACCTGGTGACGCTGTATTACACCAACTATGTCGGCTTCGAAATTTACAACGTCCCCCTCCGCGACCTGCCGCTGGTGATCTGGTACAACCTGGACGGCTTCCTCCAAGGGGCGGGGAAGGCGCTGATCTTCGACGTGCCCTATGGCTCCAAACATCTGGAACGCGTGGTTGCCATTGCCGCCATTGCCGGATGCGTTCGCCTTACCCGGCACACGCGAATGCTGCAATATCCGCTGGCCGCGCTGGGGATGTCGGCGATTCTGCTGGTCTGGCACTTTCCGCCGGATCAACGCTTCGTCTTTCCGCTTTATCCGCTGTTGCTGATGGGGCTGGCCACCGAAGTTCGCAATCTTTGCCGAGCGCTGCGAGTCGCATGGGAGAAACCCGCGTTTGCGGATCGTTTCGCCGTAGCCGGTTTCGGTGCGCTTCTCGCTGGCCTCGCGGCATTTTGCATTTTCTGCACCGGATTCGGACTGGCGCACTTTGTTCCCGATCTTTTTGCGTCCTACCGGGCCGACTTTGAAGCGCGCCGTCCGGCGTACCAATGGCTGGCCAGCCACGCGCCCAAGGATGCGAACGTTTATGCCTATCAGGATCCAGTGCTGTATCTTTATACCGGACACAGAGCCTGCAGCCTTCCCATTCCTCCCAAGTTTTACTACCATCGCGACGACGAAGGAATCGAAAAGCTGATGGGCTCCATGGCGGACTTCGCCCGCGACTATCAGCTCGAATACCTGCTGCTGACTCCCGACGATTATTATCGCGACCTGCACGCCGGCGGCACGCGCGGGCTCACCGCAGCCATGCAGTCCAGCGCGTTCGAGAAGCTCTATGGATCCCCCCGCGCGGCCATCTACAAATTGATGGCGCCTCCCGATGCTGCTTTGAAGACCAGCGCCAGTCTGCACTTCGGCCTTTAGGTACAATCACAGCAAGTGTCGCTCCGCCGCATTGTCTTCTATTTCGTTCTCACAATTTCGCTCCTTGCCCAGAAAAAGCCCGTCACCATCGACACAGTGATGCAGCAGGGCTACGGACGGACGATGCCGCCGGTGGTCTGGGCTCCCGACGGCCGGAGTTTCGCCTACTTTCAAGGCGGCGAGATCATGCTGTTTGACGTTGCGGCGAAGACGGAAAAGTCTCTTCTGTCGCTGGGCCCGCTCGAAAAGGCCGCGGTGCCAGTTGCCGAGTCCCGCCGATTCGACTGGCAGAACCGCCGCGTGAGCGAAGACAGCCTGGAGTGGGATCGCTCCGGCAAACGGATGCTATTGAGCGTGCGTGGCGACCTGTTTCTTTTTTCCGTCGACAGCGGCACGTGGGAACAGCTCACGGCCACGTCCGAGCCCGAACGCGACCCCAAGCTCTCCCCCGACGGCTTGCGCGTGGCGTTTCGGCGTGCTCATGACCTGTACACGCTCGATATCGCTACACGCCAACTTTCGCGGCTCACCGATGACGGCAGCGCCACGCTGCTGAATGGCGAACTGGATTGGGTCTATCCGGAAGAGCTGGATCTCAGTACGGCTTACTGGTGGTCGCCCGATTCCAAGCGCATCGCCTATATGCAATTCGATATCGCGCGCGAGTTTGTCTATCCCCAGGTATCGCTCACAGGATTGCGCGCATTCGCCGAGCCCGAACGTTATCCGCAAGCCGGAACGGCGAATGCGGACGTGCACGTCGGGGTGGTTCCAGCTACGGGAGGCGCCACGCGCTGGATGGATTTGGGTGAGACTCGCGATGCTCTCATATCGCGTGTTTATTGGACGCCCGATTCCGCACGGCTCGCCATCGAACGGATGAATCGCGTGCAGAACCATCTGGATTTGCTGTTGGCTGACGCCGACGTCGGAGCATCTCATCCGATTCTTTCGGAATCCGATCCTTATTGGATCAACCAAAACAACTTGTTCCACTTTGTCGGCAAGGATGAGTTCTTGTGGGGCAGCGAACGGGATGGTTTTCTGCACCTGTATCTTTACTCGCTGGATGGCCAGCAGCGCAAACGCCTCACCGAAGGCAATTGGGAAGTTACGGACGTGGTGGGAGTCGACGAATCTCATCAAAAGGTTTACTTTGTCTCAACCGAAGCAAGCCCAATGGATCGAGAGCTTTACTCAGTTAAATTGAATGGAAAAGATCGCGCCAGGGTCAGCCATGGGTCAGGCACCCACACCATCTCGATGGGCCCCACCTACGAATACTACCTGGATACTTTCTCTTCTCTGCAAGACCCGCCGCGCACCGACCTCTATTCCATTGGCAGGGAGAAATGGGCGGGCTTTCGTCCGGCCAAGCCTCTGGCCGATGACTACGCACTGCAGCCCGTGGAGATCGTGCAGATCAAGTCGCAGGATGGAAAGCTCCTCTACGGCCGCATGATCAAGCCAGCCAACTTCCGGGCGGATGAGAAGTATCCGGCAGTGGTGATGGTATATGGCGGTCCCGGCGAGCAGACGGTTGTGAATGCCTGGGAGGGCGCGAATTGGGATCAGGTTCTCGCCGCGCGGGGCTTCGTGATTTGGCAGTTGGACAATCGCGGGTCAGCGGGGCGCGGGCATGCTTTCGAGAGCCCGTTGTATCGCCGGTTCGGGAAAACCGAGTTGGCCGATCAGTTGGAGGGCGTTCGGTACCTGCTGGGGCAGGGCTTCGTCGATCCGGAGCGTGTGGGCATTTACGGCTGGAGCTACGGCGGGTTCATGACGCTCTATTCGTTATTGAACGCGCCGGAAACATTTCGCGCCGGCATCGCGGGCGCTCCCGTAACGAATTGGCGGAATTACGACACCATCTATACGGAACGCTATTTGGGGCTTCCCTCTGAAAACCCCGAAGGGTACCGCGCCAGCTCGCCGGTGGATTATGCGGCGAATCTCAAATCCAAGCTGCTCATCGTTCACAATATCGAAGACGACAACGTGCTTTTTCAGAACACCGTGCAAATGATCGACGCTCTGGAAGGAGCTGGGAAGCTTTTCGACATGGTGATCTATACCGACAAATCCCACGGCGTCACTGGGCCCGTGCGACGGCAACTGCTCGAAACGTTGACCGACTTCTTCGATAAACATCTGAAACAGGCTCAGTAAGCTGTCCCCAGCAAGACGGCCGCCCGCGCAGGCGCGCGTGTACGCTCGTGTGGAAAGGGGCTCATGAGCGTACTCCAAAATTTGCCCGAAGTGGTGGTGGCTATCGGAGGACTTGGCACCGCGGCCTCCGGTCTGGTGGATGCAACCAAGGTCTTTGGCGGCGGTGTGAACCATATTGGCTTCCAAGGCATCCGGGCAGCCGTCCAGGAGTTGACCGACGCCGCGGAGACAGTGAACGCCCTATCGCAGAAAAAGATTATAGCGACGCTGGAGGCGAACTGGATGAATGGGACCGACCTCGCGAGTCAGAAAGACATCGCCAAGTCTCTGATCAAACTGAACCTGCACCCGCGCAATGCCCGGGCTTTGGCGGATGCCACCGGCGTGGATGCGGATATTCTTACGAGCGTAGCCGCCAGCATCGCGGCTGGAAACCCGCTAAGCGCCGCCGGGTCCGAGGTTTTCGCCCGCTTCGACCTGATTGTGACGGCCGTGCTCGATGAAGCCTACCAGCGCAGTAACCAGGTTTATCGTAATTGGACCCGGGCGCTCGCGGCACTGGTCGCAATTGGGCTTGCGATGGCAGGTGGAAGGGAGTTGGGGATGGCCCCCGCTCTCTCACTCTTAGCTGGCTTGCTGGCTACGCCGTTCGCGCCTATCGCTAAGGATCTCTCCAGCGCGCTCACGACAAGCGTAAACGCCATGCATCTCGCAAAAAGGTGATCGCAAAAAAGTGTTAGAGAGACGAGTTTACCGGTGCCCGCCGCCGCCGTGACCACCACCGCCGCCGAACGAGGCATGGCTGCCACCGCCTCCGCCTGCGAATGAGGAGCGAGCGCTTCCACCGCCACCAAAGGAGGCACGTGCGGTGCTAAACGATCGTGCGCTGGAAGTAAATCCGGTAGCGGCGCCCCGATGGGTAGCAATACCGGCCAACCGGCTTGCGCCACTTAATCCAGCCACACGGTTGGCGCCGCCGTAAGCGTAACCGCTGCCGCCATAGGACGGAGCGTAAGCCACTGTCGTCGGGCTGTAGTACGTGTAGCCGAACGGGCTGTAACCGAAGCCCGAATAAGGCATGTAAGTGTACATTCCGAACATGGGATTAAACGCCCAGCCACCGAGGAACGCGGGATTGTAGCCGAAGCCGCCGAAACCGAGCCCGCCATAACCCAACCCACCGTATCCTAACCCACCATATCCCAATCCACTATAACCCAGCCCGCCGTAACCCAGCGCATCGTAACCGAGACCGTTGTAGCCATAACCACCGTACCCGCCGCCGCTGCTGGCGCTGGCAGAAGCCGCCGACGCCACATTCGCTTGAGCGACATAACTGGCGCGGCGATCGCTCCAACGATACAACGCGTCCTGATCGTCAGCCTTGCGGTCGAAATTCTCCGCCATCAGAACACCCGCCAGATTCGTCTGCTTGCCGCTCCGCATCGTCAATTGCCCGGATGGGTCGGTAACCACGGCTTCGCCTTCGAACACTTGAAAGCGCGCCGGCTCGGTATCCAGGCGATACAGACCCTGTTTCTGGAGCTGGATGGCATCCTTCTTATATACCAGCTGGATGGAATTGTCCTTGGGGATGTCATTGCTCTCTACCATGGCGGAGCCGGAGAGCACTTCCACACGCGTGTCGGTAAGGCTGGTGGACAACATCCGGATGGAGCTGTTTTCACCCAGCCGCAAGAACACGCCCGGGGTCAGCAGGATTTCCGCGCGGCCATCTTCGGTGCGAAACTCCTGGTTCTCTTTGATGTCCGGGAACTGTCCGAATTTCGGCTCAACTGGCTTATCGCCCAGAAAGGCACGCCCCTCCACGTATTGGACGACGCCGGAATGAGTAGAAATCACCGATTGGGCACAGGCCGAACCTGCCACCAAAACGCCCACGGACAAACCCGCCACCAGGAAGCGCATTGCGAAAGCTCCTTAGATAGATCGTGCACCTCTTTGGTACGCTTGTCAACCCTGGCTGGTTACGAAAACTTCCCGGTTTTGAAGGATGTAGCTGGCGATTGGGTCGAATTTGCGCTTCCCCGCCAGGCGAACTATCAACGATAGGAGCGCGGCCTTGCGCAGGTCGTCTAATTGCAGGTTGAGGAGGCCGCAAACGAGTTCGGCCGTCCGCCGTGCATCACCCGCCAGCAGTGTGTGCAGAAAGGCTTCGAGCGACTGCTCCATTTGGGGCGCCAGCTTGGGTTTTTCCGATAGACCGTCGAGGATCTCCTCGATCTGGCGGTTCAGCACCGCGCGGTCCAGCAACCCCGACTCGGTCAGCTCCGCGCCTACCAAATGCGAGCTGCTCTGCTGGGCGCTGTCCGAGACTCTCTGCCGCAAGTGATCGATTTTGGCGGTTCGATTTGGCATTTCCCAGCCGACTCAAAACAATTTTGCCCGAAAATGATTCGTGATTCAAGATGCTAACATCAGGCTAGATCCGCCCTATGCGTTACCGAAGTGTTCCAGTACTCCTCCTCGCTTTTGCCCGGGTTTCCATTCAGGCGCAAAGCGACCCGCTGAAAGCCGCCGTCACCCCGGACGTACAGGCTGCGCTGAATGGAATCCAGGCCGCCCCGCTGCGCGGCGATCTTTCCTACATCGCCTCGGACGAACTGGAAGGGCGCGATTCTCCTTCTCACGGGCTGGACCTCGCCGCCGATTATATCGCGACTCAGTTCCGCCGCGCGGGCTTGGAACCGGGCGCCGGCGACAGCTATTTCCAGATTGCCCCCATGCTGGTGGAGCAGCCCAATTTCAGCAATTTCGAGCTGCAGCTCACGGCCGGCGGACGCCACTTTTCAGCCACCGAGAAGGACGCGGTGCCGGGTGTTACCGACGCCGTGGATTTGAAGGATGAGCCGGTGTTCAAACTCGATTTGACGGACGAGGCGCTGGTGCAGAGTCTCACGGCGAGCCAGGTGGACGGCAAGGTTGTGATCACCGAGATCGAACCAAGGCTGCGGGCGCGCTATCGCACCGTGAGCCGGCTTCTCCGGGAAGCCAAGCCCGCGCTGCTGATCCTGGTGGACAAGCGAGGCTTCACGACACGCGAGCGCCGTCCCCGTCAGTTAGTAGATCCGAAGGAACCGGATACACAGATGACGATCCCGCGCGTGACGCTGACGGGCGACGACGCGGCTCGCTTCTTTTCCGCACTGAAGCACGGGGAAGACGCGACTGTTTCGGTGCATATCGCGGCCACGCATCGGGAGCCCGCTACGCTGCGCAACGTGATCGGAGTATTGCGTGGCTCCGATCCGGCCTTGCGCGATACTTACGTGCTCCTGACGGCGCATTACGATCACCTGGGCGTGCGCCCGAGTGGGCCGGGCGACCGCATTTACAACGGCGCCAATGATGACGGCAGCGGAACGGTCTCCGTCATGGAAGTGGCGCGCGCGCTGGCCCAGCTTCCCAAGCACCCGCGCCGCAGCATCGTATTTATGACGTTCTTCGGAGAAGAAGAGGGCTTGATAGGCTCTGCGTATTACGCCCATCACCCCGTGTTTCCGCTCGCCAAGACCGTCGCGGATCTGAATCTGGAACAGGTGGGCCGAACCGATTCCACCGAGGGGCCGCAGATTTCCAACGCCTCGCTCACCGGGTTCGATTATTCCGATTTGACCAGCTTCGTAGCGAGCGCTGGGGAGAGCACCGGCATCCGGGTCTACAAGAATCCGAGGGGCAGTGACGACTACTTCGCCGCCAGCGACAACTTTTCATTGGCTGAAGCCGGCGTGCCCGCCGAGACACTGTGCGTGGCGTTCGATTATTCCGATTACCACGCCGTCGGCGACGAGTGGCAGAAGATCGACTACGACAATATGGCCAAAGTAGATCGCGCGGTTGCCCTGGCGATGTTCCTGATGGCCGACAGCACGCAGCCGGTGCACTGGAACGAGAACAATCCGAAGACGGCTCCGTTCGTTAAGGAGTGGAAGCGGCTGGACCAGGAGTGACACTCTCCATCGGCTCCACGCTGCGAATTCCTTGCTCGGGAATAACAACGCTGACGCGGCACGCCGGGCCGGGGCACCCTGGATTCGATACTTCCACCGCGCTGGGCGCAAGACCGAAAAATGCCTGCTGGCCGGGAGCTGGCGTGGCTGTGCCGAACAACACCAGGCGGCGAATCGCCGCCGCATCGTAGCTCTCGAGCGCTCCCCAGCGTGCGGCGACGCGCGCGCGATCGGCCAGGGTTTGGCGCACGAACAGCAATTGGCCGATACTGGCCATCCCGAGCAGCAGTCCCATGAAGGCAGTCAGAATGAGCGCGGATTCGACCAGTGATTGGCCCTTGGATGAGGATCTCATTGCGCCGCTCCAGCGGTGACTGGGAACGTAACCGTCGGCCGCCCGTTCAGGTTCACCTTCATAAAGAGCGCATCTAACGCGAAACCGTGCAGCGAGACCGTGCTGGTCTCCGGGCCATTCACCAATTCCACATGATCGGTGGTGAGGCCGGGAACCAGCGGTTTGGCGCGATCCGACGGAGCGGGGTCGCCATAAACCACCAGATTGCGCACCGCCTTTGCGACCGCCGGATTCGCTGCCGACTCCCGTGGCTGCAATGCGGCGTAGCGGGCGCCGGCACGCACTGCGGTGACCAGTTCGCCATACGTGTAGAACGAGTATCCGATTTCGAAAATGCCCGAAAACATCACCGAAAGCAGAATCAACGATCCCGCGAATTCGATGAGCGCGCTGCCGCGTTGGGTGCGCCGCCTCATGGCATCAACCTGGCGGATTGTTCCGTCTTCGCGGCCACGCTCGCCGCGGCCACCGTGGTGGACGTGAGCGGCTGAAAAACCCTCAGGAAGATCACGGGCGCCGGTTCGGTGACGATCACGCGTACGAAACGGAGATCACCGGGCTGCTTGGGCTGCTCCTGCCACGTGGCCCGGTCCGACGAAAAGCTGGTGGTGATCTGGGTGATCGGCTGCGTGCCCATGTCCCATCGCATGGCGTGCGGTCCATTCGCCAAGCGGCCGGCGCCGGCGCGGGCGCGCGCCAATCCTGACTCCGTGCCATTCAGTTGGAGAGCCGCGCTGAGCGCCGCGGCATCGGTGAACGTTTGCAGCTCCGCGCGAATCACATACATGCGCCCGATGTCGATGGCCAGGCCGGCCAGCCCGAGCAGGAGCGTCATCGAGATGGCGGTGACAATCAGGACAAACCCTTTCCGGCTTTGAGCGGTTTTGGATCGACAGACTCCCACGATCCCAACATCGGCATCGGCAGCGAACTTCGTTAGGCTGAAATCGTTACTTGGCGAAGCTCAAAGCGCTGCCCAGTTCCGTAAGCCATGCAGTTCGGGCGTGAGAAGTGGAGAACGAATTGCTTTCCGCACACGTAAGCTATTCCGAGGGCATATGGCATTTCAAGATTTTGTCGAGGAAGTACAGGTCCTTGGAAGAGACCTGGTGGATAAAGTGAAGTCACTCATCCACGAGGGAAACGTGCGACGAATCATCATCCGGGATGAACACGGCAACACCTTCATGGAGATCCCGGTAACCGTGGCCGCCGTTGGCGCGGTTTTGGCTCCGGTCCTGGCGGCGCTCGGTGCGATTTCGGCGTTGGTGGCGAAATTTACTGTTGTGGTGGTGCGAACCGAAGATAAACCGCCTGGCTGAGCTTACAGTTCCCTCGCGCAGCCGCGCCGTGCTAGCGGCGGACGATCACTTCTCTCAAATGATCGCGAGTAAGGAAGAACTTGACGGAATTAAACTTCTGGAACAGCTTTTCCAGGCTGCGATTGTTGAAATACTGAACCGGCCGCACCTGATTGCGCGGGGTGAGCGACATGATTTTCGATTCGACAATGCGGTAGGAGTACAGCGGCGCGGTTTGAGCTTTCTCTTCGGCGTGGAAAAAGGCCAGCAATGACGACTGAGGACGCAAGATGCGATAGAGCCGGTCCACGGTGTCCTGCAACAGAGGCGGGGCCAGGAACTGCAGCGTGTCCCAGATGAGCGCGCCATCGAAGGTGCGGTCGGGAAATTCCAGGTTCTCGCGAAGAAACAGCGCCGCACGTTCCGGATCGGATTGATTGGCGATGAAGTCGCCGCCGGTGCCAAAGGCTTCTTCCATGGTGCGCAAGGCATCGTTGGAATAGATGCGGTGCCCCATGGAGGTGATGAAGCTTATGTTGGCCTGACTGGCGCCGGAAAAATCCAGGATGGAGAGGCTCTCTTGATCCTGCAACGAGGAGAAAAACTGATCCAGGCCGTTACTGGCACGATTCTGCGGCCCGGAGCCCGATTTCTTGGGAGGCGAGTGAAGCGAGGGTGAAGACGGTTCCGATCTTAACCGGTCCTTCAGCAAAGCTCCACTCCTTCCTTAGATCTCATTGCCGGGAGATCGTCAGATCTCATTCAAAAGATCAGCAATTAGCGCGAATCGCCTGCAACCGCGGTGGCGGGCGTGGCGGCCGCGTTGGAGCTCGCATTGGCGGGCTGTGGCTGTGATTTTGGCTGAGAGGGCGCCGGCGTTCGGGTAGCCCCAGCCGCCTCGGGCCGCGCGATATCGATGCTGCCCTTGAAATATGCCCCATCCTCGATCACGATGCGAGCAGTCTTGATATCGCCCACCAGTTTCGCGTCCTTGCGAATGTCGATCTTATCGGACGCCTCCACGTTTCCGTGAATGGTTCCCAGCACCACCACTTCGCGCGCCTTCACCCCGGCTTGCAGCTTGCCGTTCGGTCCGACGGTAAGCCGGTGCTCATGCAGTTCGACGGAACCGTCGATCTCGCCATCAATGGTCAGGTCTTCACGGCTGAAGATCTGGCCTTTGATCATAACGGACTTTCCGATGATCGCCGGTCCTCTGGACTCGGTGGGATGGTAGCTGGGAGCTGGATTCGTCGACATAGGGGCGTTCTCCTTGATCTGGCTAGTGGGCGCCGCGGCCGGCGTCGCGCTCGATTTCGGTGGATATTCTTCTTCTTTCCGTTTGTTCCACATTCGGAAGATCTCCTTGGTTCAATCTCGTTCAATCATGACGTTTTCTTACTACCGGTACAACCCTATAAGGATGCAACCATCGTACTACGGTCCCCGGAGTCTGTCATTTGGTTGTTATGGTGATACTCGTTACGGTAGTCGCTGGGGACGGTTCAGGGTGAAATTATGAGCCACCCGCCCGGTTTGCGCGCTCGAATCGCGTGGGATAATAAACTCGTGTCCAGGGTAAGAGAACTAGAACAGCGCCTGGAGCGCACCGAGCAGCAGTTGCGTCTGCTGCAGAAGATCAGCCGTTATTTGGTGCGGCAGACCAAACTTCAGGATGCTCTCGATGGCGTGGTGACGCTGGTAGTGGAATTCATGGACTGCGATTCTTGCCTGCTGTACCTGCTGGATAATCGCGAGTTGGTGTTGCGGGCCAGCAATCGTCCTTCCGCAGTTGGCAATGTGAAGCTGGCCATGAACGAAGGATTGACCGGCTGGGTGGCTCGCGAGAAGCGCCTGCTGGCCATATCCCGGGAAGCTTTTCGCGATCCGCGCTTCAAGTTTTTCAGCGATCTTCCTGAAGACACCTACGAAGCCTTCCTGTCGGCGCCGGTGATTTCGCGCCGCGGGGTGGAAGGCGTCATCAACGTGCAGCATCGCGATCCTCATTCCCATACCGGCATCGAAATGGAACTCCTTACCAGCGTCGGCGAGCAGTTGGGTTGTTTGTTGATGCTCTCGCAAATGGAGAAGCCAGCCAATGAGAATGCGGACCTGGTTCGAGCTAGCGGCTGAATCCATACGGCCACAGATGAACACGGATGGACACAGATAAAACGATGTCTTGGTATCTGTGTTCATCTGTGTTTATCCGTGGTCTAATCGTTTTTTCCGCTAACGCAAATGGAGAAGCCAGCCAATGAGAACGTGGACCTGGTTCGTGCCAGCGGCTGACTCCATACGGCCGCAGATGAACGCAGATAAACACAGATGCAGGCCAAAAACTTTATCCGTGTTCAGCTGTGTTTATCTGTGGCTAATTCTTTTCTCGCTCTCCGCCGCGCCGCGTTGGAAGATCCAGTTTCTGTACGATCATGCCGACTCCAACTTCGCCATTGAGGACCTGGAGTGTCCCACCTCGCAGCACTGCGTGGCCGCCGGGTTAATCGACGACAAGAAGGGGCACGACCAGGGCGAGGTGGTGGTAACCAGCGATGGCGGCTTGCATTGGACGCAGTACGAGGTGAAGGAACGGCCGGTGTCGCTGTTCTTCTTGAACGAAGGCCAGGGCTGGATGGTCACCGATCGCGGACTTTGGTCCACGGCCGAAGGTGGCCGCACCTGGACCAAAGTAGAAACGCGCAAAGGGATACTGCAGGCCTGGTTCCTGGACGCCAATCACGGCTACATTGCGGGTTTGAAGGGCTTGGTTGAAGAGACTACCGACGGCGGAAAGAAGTGGGGCAAACTGGAAGCGAGCGGTGACGGGCCCGAGGCACGGACGCTCAACTACGACATCATCTCGTTCCGGGGACCGCACGGCATTATTATCGGCGCCCCCGATGTCTCGTCGCCCGATCCTTTCGATCCGGCACCGGAGCAGGGAACTGGAAAACTAACTGTGCTCGAAACCCTGGACGGAGGCAAGAAGTGGAGCTCCGCTGCCATCCGAATCGATGGTGAACTCGCGCAGTTGAAGCTGTCCGGCAAAAGCACCGTGGTCAGTATCATCCTCTATTCGAATCCCAAGTATCCGGTGGGCTCCGCTGTGTTCGAGACACCCTTAGGATCCCCGGATGGCCGCGTGATTTTTGCCGAGCGCGACCGCGCCGCCACCGATATAGCTCTGCTGAACAATGGCGGCGCTGTGGTGGTGACGGTGGAACCGCCGGGCAATTCCCCCCAGGTTCCCATTCCGGGCAAGCTGAAAATACTCGAGAGTGGCAATTTGAAAGTGTGGAAGGAAATGGACGTGGATTATCGCGCCGTAGCGCAGCGCGCAGTTATCGCCGCGCCGGACGCTCAGCATATGTGGGTGGCCACCGACACGGGCGCGATTCTCAGCCTGGTGGATTAAACATGCAGCGCCGCTGTTGTTTTATCCACACGTTGTTCACAGTGGAAATCTCGTAAGATATTGATTCTGCGCCGTATAAAAGTTTTGGAAAAGGCTTTGTCATTGGCGTTTAACAGTTGACTCCCGCCTGCTTTCGCGCAATCATGGACCTGGTTCCAAGAGGTTCAGAGAGCAATAAGCCTGGTGAACGGTAGCGAACCTGGAGCGGCGATCCGAGCGCGCTTAGTTAATAAGACTAATTAACGCGTTCGGGGAGTGAAG
Source organism: Bryobacterales bacterium (assembly GCA_963776805.1). Taxonomy (GTDB): domain Bacteria; phylum Acidobacteriota; class Terriglobia; order Bryobacterales; family Bryobacteraceae; genus Palsa-89. Next base: position 104,167 of record CAVZOD010000019.1, on the reverse strand, counting down.
GGTCATCGGGCCGGACACAAAGGTAAGCTTCTCAGATCGAGCCGCCAACCGAGCGCTACGATCCCGCAGGGACGCAAGTCCCGAAGGGGAGCGAAAGTTGGATGGACGTTTGAGGGTTCTGGGCTTGCGAGACGGCAACGGACTTCGAGCGACGATCGTCCCCGGCTGCGTGAAGAGCGCGGCAGAGGGTGGGAGCGCGAAGGCGAACGGGCCGGAAGAAAAGCTTAGAATTTCGCCGAAGAAATAGGCCGGGAGTGTTGACCTCGCCGCGGTGGTTCTCGAAGGGGAACAATCGTTGCGGGCGAGCGAAAGGCCGTTTCGAGGCGTTGGCTTCTAGCAGGTGGTAAGGCAAGCGAATTCTGGAGCGCTGAACCGTAGCCGGTCACAAAAAAGACGGTTGCGGGGAGCAAGAGAATATGGCTTCCGCCACGCTGCATGCTATGCTCTGGCCGCGCATGCCGGCCGGGGAGCGGATTGCCGCCTGGGTCACCTGGAACCTTTTCTTTTTTTGACCCGCCCGCCGGTTTAGTTTTCAGAGGCCTTTTCCGCCGCATCGATCACCAGCACTTCCACCGGCCCTTTCGTCGATTCCAACTTCAACCCGAGCTGTTCCTGAAGCGCCGTGAAGATGGCTGGGCCGTTTTGGTCCGGCGTTGGTGACTGATCAGGGCCGGGTCCGGGATTCCCGCCGGGTTCTTGCCGCACGGCAGGGCCGGCTGGAGTATCCGGCGTCCAATTCAATTCGAAGTCATACGATCCCTGCAATCCGGTCTGATCCAAGACCGGGCGGCCAAGCTGGCGGCTTAAGGTAAGAACCAATAGGTGCATGCTTGCCTGCTGACCGATTAGTTGGCCCCGGCCTCTACGCAAGTGACCTTGCTCGCCGCTGTTGGCCGGACGCTCCTTGAGCTTGGGCCCATCCCTGGCCACAACCAGGGCGAACACGGGCAGCTCTTTTGTCTCGCGATGGAGCTTGAGCTGAAACCGGTCCGCCAACAAGGCTTGCAGCCTGAGCCGCATCTGGTCCAGAGAGGACGCGCGCTGGTCGCCGGTGTTCCCGGGTTTCGCGGTGATGTCATAGCGCTCGCTTCCCATCCAAGCGGGTCCACCCGAAATTTGAAAGTCCCTCTCGTCGTAGGATTGCTGGATCAATAGGCGCAAGGTGACGGCCCGCATGATCACCGTGCCGCCGGGCAAAAGCTGAAATTGCCCGCGCCCGCTTGGATCGGCCGGCCGGATGGACGCGACCTCGAACGCCGGCCGTGAGGAAGGAGCCTCCTGAGCGAAAGCTGTTGCTATCAAGAAAAGCGTCAGGCTTGCTTGCGTTCCTTGTTTCATGTGCACGTTTTAACGCAGTTGCCCGATCAGCGGCGCGGCATTTCGCTTCACGTAATCTTCGCGGTATTCCTCCAAAGCTTTCACCAGCGAATCGACCACCGATCCCTCATTCCGCGCATGCAAGCCTTCGATGAAAGCCGCCGGCAGCAGATCGCGCGTGGTTGAAGTGATGAACACCTGATCGGCGCGCTCCAGGTCTTCCGGCTTAAGCGCACGCTCCATCACCTGGATTCCCGGGACGCGCACCACGTCCAGCAATAGCTCGCGCGTGACCCCTGGCAGACAGCCCGACGCGAGCGGCGGCGTGAATACGTCGCCTCCGGTGGCTGCAAAGATGTTCGCCGACGTGCATTCGCTGACTTCGCCATGCTCGTTGAGCAATACCGCTTCATCGAAGCCGCGCTGGCGCGCTTCTTCATACCAGGTGAGGTTTTGGGACCAGGATAAGATCTTGCAACCGGAAAATTCGTTCGCGGCATAACGCGCGTTCGGTTTGATGGCCAGCCGCACGCTATTTCCCCAGGGATTCATGTCCTTGGTGAACGCGAGTACGTCGTAGTCCCGCTGAAGATCCGGCCCTTCGAACATTCCGCCGCGATTGCGAACCACCATCACGCGGAGGGTGGAGTTAAATGCGGAATTGGCCTCTACCAATCGAAGCAATTGCGCTTGCAACTCCTTCGGATCGGCCGGAAACGGCACGTGAACCTTGGCTGCGTCGCGCTGCATGCGCTCCCAATGGCGCTCGAAAGCAAAGGGAACGCCGCCGGCGATGCGCAGCGTGCTGAATACGCCCCAGCCATTGAGCAGACCCACCTGACCTGCGCTCAGGCTTTTCTCATGCGCGTCCAGAATTGCGCCGTTGTGCAGCACGAAACGATGCATATCTTTAATGTTATCGCTTATCGGATAGATGAACGAAATTGACCGGCGGGCGAAGATTCTGATCTTTCGGGCCGTTACTATTAGTACGCAGAGTACCCGCCCGTCCCATCTGGCGCGTTTCCGGCTTGTACCAGTGACAGCGCCATGTTAAGCTTGCCAAGAAATTCCCAACCTGACGACTGGCTGTGTTGAGACCTTGCCGCTGCCTGCGCGGATTGTATCGGCCCAGTTAAGTATGCCTGATTAACCATGGAGTTGTGCACACCACCAGCGCGTGATGATTCCGAAGTTTTTGCCGCGCCAGGGCGCTTGAAATTTCTCTCGTATGCCGCATACGGGCTTCGAATCGGACTTGAAACCACATTGGACGTGCTTCCGTATCTTTCATCACCGTTGATCCCCGGCGCGGAACTGGCCACAGCGGAACCCCCGCTGGCCCGTTTCCGTTTTCAGCCGGCGCGATCCGCGAATGGAGACTTAGCTTTTCAGGTTTCTGGCGACAGCATCGGGGTCTTCTCGTCCAGCAACGTCGCGGCGGCGGCACGGGAACTGGAATCGCGCCTCCATCACTATGTCGCGGCGTCCACCGAAGTTGCCGTGTTCGTACACGCCGGAGTTCTCGAGTGGCGTGGCCGCGCGATGCTGATTCCCGGGCCATCGCATAGCGGCAAGAGCACGCTGGTGGCGGCGCTGGTGAGTAAGGGCGCAACTTACTTCTCCGATGAATACGCGGTGATCGATCTGGAAGGCCGCGTTCATGCGTTTCCGCGGCCGTTGCATTTGCGTCCGGATATTTTGCTTCAACTGGCTGCGTCTGTTCCCCCGTCCGTTCCGACGATGAATTATAGTGGGCGGCTCCATCCCCTGCCGCTAGCATGGGTGCTGCATATTCGGTACAACCCGGCTGGAACTTGGCAACCCAGGACGCTCACGCCCGGGCAGATGCTACTCGCCTTATTGGAAAATACGGTGGCGGTGCGCCGGCAGTCGGAGTTGACCGTCCGGACGCTTAAGTCCGCGATACGGCAGGCAGCCGGGTGGCAGGCCGAGCGCGCGGACGCGATGAGCGCTGCTGAAAACATACTTGAATTACTGGACCGAAGCTGAAGTGAGTGGGCCGGTAAATACCGAGCCGCCACCAAAAGGAGACGAGGGGCTATGGACAACCCAAGGGCACGGCGAAACGGCCTTTTTTCTGAGCGTTTGGCCGACGAGACGGTGGTCTATGACAAGCTGAATCACACAGCACATACCTTAAATAGGACAGTGGCGGCGGTGTGGGAATCGGCGGATGGAGACAAATCCGTAAATGATCTCAGTGGCGTCCTGCACGCCACACTGGGCATCCCTGCCGACTGTGGGATTGTGCTTCTCGCGCTGGAACAATTGGAAGCAGCCGGCCTAATGGAAACCCGCGCCGAACCGGAACAGGACGCCGAGCGTACTTCGCGGCGCGAGGTTGCGCGCCGGCTCGCGCTCGCCGGAGCATCGGCTTCCCTGGTTCCATTGGTTGCTTCTGTACTGGCGCCCACGCCAGCCATGGCCCTCAGCGGTTTTCCGGAATAATCCCGTGGCAGCCGAAGCGCCGTAAGGCTTCCAGATGGAGAGCTAGCCACGGCGATCAACGCAATACTCACGGCCGCACGCCTCACAGGCGATCGCGGGGACGCTCGCGATGAGTATCAGGTGCTGCTATCGTGCATGCAACGCGGATTGCAACTGAGCCAGAGGCGCGCATTGCAACCGAGCCGGAGGGGCGCATTGCAACCGAGCCGGGAACCGCTGGGTTTTCCATCCGAAGGTTTCTCTTGGCCACGCCTTATCGCGTTGGCGCACCGTCATGAGGTGATGCCGCTGCTGAACGCCGCATTACGAGATTCAGTCTCGGTTCCCGCTCCGGCGCGGCGGCGGCTGGAGAGCCATTGCCGCACGGCGATTGCCCATAACCTTTCTCTGGCGTCCGAGCTGGTGGAATTACTGGAACTATTCGAGCGGTCGGGTGTAAGTGCTGTGCCGTTCAAAGGGCCAGCGTGGACGCAAGTTCTGTATGGCGATTTGGCGCATCGCCAGATCCGCGACCTGGATATTTTTGTGGATCCTTCTGAGGCCGCGCGGGCGTGCAATTTACTCGCGGCGAGGGGTTATGTTCGCACTGAGAGATCCCAGGCCAAGCCGATTGCTCAGTGTAAGGACCTGGAATTCGCACATCCGCGAACAGGCCTTCACCTGGAGCTGCATTGGTCGGCCTGTGAGCCATGGGATGATCAACGGGCGTCCCGGCTGAAGCTTTGGAATCCCGCTTCCACCACAATTCTGCTGAATCGTCCGATGCCTTTGCCCTCAGCGGAAAACATTTTCTTGCTGCTGGCGATTCACGGAGCGAGACACCGCTGGGAATCGCTGAAATGGATTTGCGACATCGCCGTATTACTTCAGGCATTCCCAAAGTTGGACTGGGACGCGGTTCTCGCGCCGGCCGGTAGAATCGACCGCAAACGCATGGCTTTGGTGCCTCTGGCTCTGGTGAATCAGCTTTTCGACATAACACTGCCGGCTTCTGTGAGAAAGGCGATCGAAGAGGATGCGGCCGTCTTTCGGCTGGCCCGGCGCATTCAACAGCGCCATCGTGCCGATGGGGATGGCTATCTGCACCCGCGAAGAAAAGCCGTTGCTGAGCTCATTTACTGGGAAGGAATGCGTATCCGGATGCGGGAAAGCCGGTTGGAACGGTTCTGTTTGCTGGCAGCATTTCTTTTCCGGCAGATCAAACCGAATGCGAACGACCGCGATAGCTTGCCGCATCGGAGGCTGCCCCAGCCGCTCTATTGGCTGATCCGGCCTTTCCGGCTGCTCCGCATCTACGGTCCGGCCGCGATTCTAAAATTCGCCCGCGAGTTGATCGGCGCGTAAGCGACAAGCGCCGACACAAGAGCCGGCGGGCCTTGCCGGATAGTTCAATTAATGGCATAATTCGAGTCGCCAGGTATCGCGCGGTTTGCTTCATCGGAGGAACACGCGGTACAACCAGTACGCCCGCCTCTGGTACGTCATCCCAAAGAACGTTTCCGATCGAGAGCCTCACGCAATCGATCGAAACGCACCTCCCTGCGAGAGGGAAGCGAGCCTTCCAGCGATGGACAATATTCAGAACCCACCGCGTAAAAGTGCGGAACTATCCAAGTCTTTCCTGCTCCGCTACGGCTGCGCTGTGGTCAGCATCGCCCTGGCTACGTGGCTGCGGATTCTGCTCGTCCCGGTGCTCGGCGAGCAGATTCCTTACCCCCTGTTGCTTCTGGCCGTTTTGCTGACAGCTTGGTACGGGGGCGTACGTCCCGCACTGTCGGCTGTCATCTTAGGTGTTCTTTTCGCGGACTACTTTCTAGTTGTACCGTACGGCAGCTTTGCGTTGAAAGCAGCGGCTCAGTATGCCGGCCTGGGCCTTTACTTGGTTGCCGGCCTTGGCATTGCCGTCGTGGGCGGAGCGATGCAAGCCAAACCCCTCGGTAGTCTTCGCAAACTCCAGCGAGCGCGCGAAGCGCTCGCGCAATCGGAGGAGCGCTTGCGGCTCACGCTACACTCCTCCGGGCTCGGAGTTTGGAGTTGGGATATCGCGAAGGATAGCATCCAGGGCGACGAGAATTGTTCGGCCCTGTTTGGCCTCGCGATCGGCCAATACCCCAAAACCTCCGAGGAGTTTGTAGCATTGGTCCACCCGGACGATCGCGAGCGGGTTCATCAGGAAGTCGCCGCTTCGGTGGAGCGTGGCGCGCAATATAAAACGGAATTCCGGGTGGTTGCGGCCGATGGCGCGGTGCGGTTCGTGGCTTCGCGCGGGAGTGTCGATTACGGCGCAGGTGGAGAGCCACAGCGGCTTACCGGCGTCGCTTGGGACGTGACCGCCCGTCGGCAAGCCGAAGAGAAGCTGCGTGTCACTTCCCGCAGACTCGTGGCGGAGGGGAAGTTTCGCGAATTACTGGAAGCGGCGCCGGATGCCATCGTAGCGGTGAATCGAGAAGGGAAGATTGTCCTGATCAACACGCAGGGTGAGAAGCTGTTTGGATACGCGCGAGAAGAACTGCTGGGGCAGGCCATTGAGATGTTGGTGCCGGAAAGCTTCCGGGACGATCATCCGGCGCACCGCTCCGGTTTTTTCGCGGATCCCCGGGTGCGGCCCATGGGGGCTGGCTTGGAACTATACGCGGTCCGCAAGGATGGCAGCGAGTTTCCGGTGGAGATCAGCCTTAGTCCGCTCGAGACCGAAGAGGGTCCGCTGGTTTCCAGCACCATCCGGGACATCACCGAACGGAAACGCGTGGAACGGAGCCGGGAGCAACTTGCCTCCATCGTGGATTACTCGGACGACGCCATCATCGGCAAGTCGCTGGATGGAAGGATCGTCAATTGGAACAAGGGAGCGGAACGTCTTTACGGGTACTCAGCCGAAGAGGTCATCGGCCAGCCCATCTCCATTCTGCTTCCACCCGATCGCCCGGACGAGTTGCGCGAAATCATAGCTAAGCTCGAACAGGGAGAGATCGTTAATGAGGAAACCGTTCGGCGGCGCAAGGACGGCACGCTGATTGACGTCGCCCTCACCGTTTCTCCCATTAAGAACTCGCGCGGGCAAGTCACCGCAGCTTCGGCCATCGCGCGCGATATCAGCGAACGCAAGCGGGCGGAGACCAAGTTCCGGGGGCTGCTCGAGGCTGCGCCGGATGCCGTGGTAGTTGTCGATCGGCGGGGAAAAATCGTACTGGTCAACGCCCAAGTGGGAAAGCTGTTCGGATATGCCCGAGAGGAATTGCTCGGGCAGAGCGTTGAGATCCTGGTGCCGGAGCGTTTCCGGCACAAGCATCCGGAGCTCCGCACCGGTTTTTTCGCCGATCCTCGAGTGCGTGCCATGGGTGCCGGCGTAGAACTCTTCGCGCTTCGCAAGGATGGAACGGAGTTCCCGGTTGAAATCAGCCTTAGCCCGCTCGAGACCGAGGAGGGCGTCCTGGTGTCCACGGCCATTCGCGACATCAGCGAGCGCCGGGCGGTGGAAGACGAGTTGCGCGGCAGCCGCGCGGCGTTGCAGGGACTTTTCGAATCGCTGCCCGGTCTTTATCTGGTCCTCACCAGCGAGTTCAGTATCGTTGCTGCAAGCGACGCTCTGCTGGAAGCGACGATGACCAAGCGCGAGGACGTGATCGGCCACAATGTCTTCGAAATTTTTCCCGACCAACCCGGCACCACCACCATCTCGAATTGGCGCTCGTCCCTGGAGCGAGTGCGCCAGACCGGCCTCTCCGACACCATGGCCATCCAAAGGTACGATATCGCCGGGCCCGACGGTATCGTCGAAGAGCGCTATTGGAGCCCGATGAACTCGCCCGTGTTCGGGTCCGACCGGCAGATCGAGTATTTCGTCCATCGCGTGGTAGACGTCACCGAGTTCGTGCGGCAAAATTCTCGGGCGGGCGGCGAGCTTGTCGGGCCGCGCAACCGTTTCGAGCGCATGGAGGCCGAGATTCTGCACAATTCCGCCGAGTTGGAGGCGGCCAACCGGCAGCTTCACCATGCCAATGCGCAGTTGCTGCAAGCCAAGGCCGAGGCGGAAGCCGCCAATCGCGCCAAGAGCACGTTCCTCTCCACCATGTCTCATGAAATCCGCACCCCGATGAACGCCATTCTCGGCTACGCTCAGTTGATGTTGCGGGACCCCGGGCTGGGCACGGAGGCGAAAACGAACCTGCAGATCATTGGCCGCAGCGGCGAACATCTCTTAGCCCTCATAAACGACGTTCTGGACATGTCCAAGATCGAGGCGGGCCGCGTCGATCTCAATCCCACGACATTTAACCTGCCCAGGCTGCTCAACGATCTGGCGGCGATGTTCCGCATGCGAGCCGAGCGCCAAGGCGCTGCAATTCGAAATGCTGGTGGATGGGGAAACATCGTCGTATGTTGTGGGAGACGAGGGCAAGATCCGCCAGGTGCTGATCAACCTGCTCGGAAACGCAGTCAAATTCACTCAGCTCGGCCGGATCACGCTCCACGTTATTTTGAGCCAAAGGGGCGATCAATTAAGGCTGTCAGCGCGCGTTGAGGACACCGGTGCAGGCCTCTCGGCCGGGGAACAGGAGAAGTTGTTCGAGCCGTTTACCCAAACCAGGCGGGGACTTCGAAGCCAGGAGGGGACCGGACTGGGGCTGGCCATCAGCCGTAACTATGCCCGCTTGATGGGCGGCGATATCACGGTTTCCAGCAAGCCCGGCGAGGGCTCCGTATTTCGATTCGAGATCCCTATTGAGCGCGGTAGCGCGGATGTGGCCGTGCGCCGCTACGTTCGCCGGCGCGTCAAGGGCCTGCGTTCCGACGCCGGCGCCCCCGCCATCCTGGTGGTGGACGATCATCCCGAGAATCGGGACTGGTTGATGAAGCTTCTCACTAGCGTTGGTTTTTCCGTGCGCGGCGCCGAGAACGGTGAGGCGGCCATTCAAGTCTGGGAGGAATGGAGCCCGCGCTTAATTCTGATGGACGTGCATATGCCGGTGATGGGAGGCATTGAGGCAACGCGAAGAATAAAGGAAGACACACGGGGTAAAGACACCATGATCGTTGCGCTGACGGCCAGTGCCCTGGATGAGGACCGGCGCGCAGTCGCTCAGAGCGGCGCCGACGATTTCGTCTCGAAGCCATGCAGCGAGAACGAACTCCTGGAGAAGATACGTGTGCTTTCGGGCATTGCTTACGATTACGAGGAAATCGAGGAAGCGGAAGGCCAGCCAGCCGGTATGGCCGGATTAAGCGCTGAAAAGCTCTCGCAACTGCCGGGGGAGCTCATCGAGGAACTCCGGAATGCCACTGCGAGCGGCAACAAAAGAGTCTTGGATCGGCTGATCCTCAAAGTAAGCGAAACTGTGGATGCCGGATGTGCTCACGATCTCCGGGCGCTGGCCGATAAGTATGACTACGATGCCATAACGCAGTTGCTGGAGGCGGTTTGCCGGCGATAAAGGAGCTTTGCCATGAGCCCGAGCGAAGTCATGATCGTGGACGACAATCCCGCCAACCTGAAACTGCTGGAGGACATGCTTATCCAGCAAGGATATGAAGTTTGTTCGTTTCCACTGGGCAGACTGGCGCTCGCGGCGGCCGCGAAGCATCCGCCGGATTTGATTCTGCTGGATGTCAACATGCCTGAGATGAACGGCTATGAAGTCTGCGAACGCTTGAAGTCCAACCAGGCACTTTCAGACATTCCCATTATTTTCCTCAGCGCCCTGAACGAAACCGAAGATAAGCTGCAGGCATTCCGGTCCGGCGGGGTTGACTACATATCCAAGCCCTTCCACTTCGAGGAAGTCGATGCCCGCGCCGCAACGCATCTCAAACTGCACCAACTGCAGCGAGAGTTGAAACGGCAGAATGAGCACTTGGAGGGGGCTGTAGCGGAGCGCACACGGGAACTTGCCGAAGCAAACCAAAGGCTGACCATCCTCGATCGCTCCAAGAACGATTTTCTCAAGCTGATCTCGCATGAGTTCCGCACACCCCTCAACGGGCTTCTGGGCGCCGGCGAACTTATTGTGGAAAAGATGCCTCCCGGCCAGGAGAACGACCAGCTCCGTGGGTTGTTTCAGCGATCGCGCCGAAGAATCCTGTCGATGCTGGATGATGCCTTGCTTCTCACGGAAATCGACGTAAACCGGGAGGGATTCAGTGCCGCTCCTGTTCTTTTCAGCCGGGTGCTGAGCCGCGCCATCGAGAACTCGGCCGAATTTGCCGCTTCCCGGCACGTCAAGCTTCCCCGGTCTTCTGCGGAAGAGGACCTCGTCGCCGGAGACGAAGACCTGCTCGTGCGCGCATTTCAGGCCCTTCTGGAAACCGCCGTCAAATTCACGGAGAAGGGCGGCACTGTCCGGCTATCGCGCGACGTTATGCCCGATTCATCGAGAGCGATTATCGAAAGCCGCGGCAGGACCATCCCTGAATCCGCCTTGGGAAAATTCTTCGATCTCTTTTCGATCGGCGAAGCAATCACGCCGGGAGGCGATTTGGGTGTGGGCCCTCCTTTGGCATATCGCATTCTTGCGCTGTTTGGCGCCTCGGTCAGCGTCGCGAACCTGCATCCGCCTGGAATACAACTGACCATTTCGCTACGACATCCCGCTCGCTGCGACCGAATCCCAGCCCTGAGCTGAAATTCTGTAGAATGAAGTTTCACACCGTGAACGTTTTGCATTCCCGGCGATGAAACCGTTACTTTCATACAGGAGTTCAGGAGTTCAATGCCAGTCACACAAGCGGGGCTCGAAGGGATTGTTGCCGCCGAGTCGAATATCTGTTTCATCGATGGGGATTTGGGAATCCTGAGTTACCAGGGCTACAACATCCACACCCTGGCCGAGCACGCCACGTTTGAGGAAGTGATCTACCTGCTCTGGCACGGCAAGCTGCCCAAGCAATCGGAGTTGGATGCCCTCAAAGCCAATCTGGTCCAGTACCGGCCTATTCCGAAAGAGGTGGTGGAGTTTCTCGGCAAGGTGCCGAAAGCCCCTCCCATGGACGTGCTGCGCACCGCGGTGTCCATGCTGGCGCTCTACGATCCCAAGGCGCGCGACAACTCCATGGAGGCGAATGTCGAAAAAGCTACTCGCCTGATGGCGCAGACGGCGACCATTGTTACTACTTTCGATCGCCTGCGCACCGGCAAGCCGGTCTTGGAGGGCGATCCGAAGCTGGGATTTGCGGGCAATTTCCTTTACACGCTCACCGGCAAAAAGCCGGACGAGGTGATGGAGCGCGTGTTCGATGTCGCGCTCATCCTGCACGCCGATCACGAATTGAACGCGTCCACCTTTGCGGCGCGCGTAGTTGCAGCTACCTTGTCCGACATCCACTCCGCCGTAACCGCCGGAATTGGAGCGTTGAAGGGGCCGCTTGCATGGCGGCGCCAACGAAGAAGTAATCCGCATGCTGCTGGACGCCGGCGATGAAAAAACGGCGCTGGCGCACGTGCAGAGCATGCTGGCGAACAAGAAGAAGATTCCCGGTTTTGGCCATCGCGTCTATCACACCGAAGATCCCAGAGCCACGCACTTGCGCGCCCTGTCGGAGGATTTAGGCCGCCGCACTGGGCACCTCGATTTGTACCTGACGTCGAAGAAGATCGAAGAGACCATCAAGGACCAGAAGCACCTGAACGCGAACGTCGATTTCTATTCGGCTTCCACTTATTATTCGCTGGGAATTCCGATCGACCTGTTCACGCCCATCTTCGCCGTCAGCCGCATGTCGGGATGGACCGCGCACGTGCTGGAGCAATATCGCAATAACCGGCTGATCCGGCCGCGGGCCGATTACACGGGCAAGCCGGTGGGCGAAAAGTGGATTCCGATCGGCGAACGCTAATCGGCCGCGGATGAACGCCGATAAACGCAGATAATGCATGATCTCTCGTTTTTCCGGGCCAACCTGGACTCGATTGCCCAGCGGTTGGCCACGCGCGGATATCAACTCGACCTCGAACAGTTCCGGGCGTTGGATTCCGAACGCCGCGCCGCGCTAACCCAGGCCGAGACTCTGAAGGCGCAAAAGAACGCCAAGAGCGTCGAAGTCGGGAAGCTCAAGAAAGATGGGCAGGACACCTCCGCGATCCAGCAGGAGGTTCGTGAGATCGGGGATCGAATCACGGCTTTGGATGAAAAAGCCAAAGCCGTCGATGAATCGTTTCGCGATTTGATGGCGGGTGTTCCGAATATTCCGCATGAATCCGTTCCGGTGGGCAAGAGTGCGGACGACAACGTCGAAGTCCGCCGCTGGGGCCAGCCTCGCCAGTTCGATTTCGTGCCCAAGGCGCATTGGGATCTGGGCCCGGAGCTGAAGATCTTGGATCTGGAGCGCGCCACCAAAATCACTGGCGCGCGGTTTGCCGTTTACTGGGGTAAGGGCGCGCGTCTGGAGCGTGCGCTCATCAACTTTTTTCTGGACGTTCACACGCGCGAACACGGATATACCGAGGTGCTGCCGCCCTTTCTGATCAACTCGGCCAGTTTGTTCGGCACCGGGCAGCTTCCCAAGTTCAAGGAAGATCTGTTTAAGATCGAGAACACCGATTTCTGGCTCGCTCCCACGGCCGAAGTTCCGGTCACCAACCTTTTTCGCGGCGAAATCCTGGAAGCCGCCGACTTGCCCATTTCGCTCTGTGCTTACACGCCGTGCTGGCGCAGCGAGGCCGGGTCCTATGGCCGCGACGTGCGCGGCATCATCCGGCAGCATCAGTTCCAAAAGGTGGAACTGGTGAAGTTCACGCTTCCCGAACAAAGCTGGGAGGAGCACGAAAAGCTGACTGCGGACGCCGAAGACATCCTGAAGCGCCTGGGGCTGCCGTTCCGCACAATGGTTCTCTCTACCGGCGACATGAGCGCGTCCTCGGCGAAGACCTACGACCTGGAAGTGTGGCTGCCGGGCCAGAATGCCTACAAAGAAATTTCCTCGTGCTCCAACTATGAGGCCTATCAGGCGCGTCGCATGCCCATTCGCACCAAAACCGGTAAAGGCAAGACCGAGTTTGTTCACACTCTGAATGGCAGCGGATTGGCCGTTGGGCGCACCTGGGTGGCGATTGTGGAAAATTATCAGCAGGCCGATGGCAGTGTGATCGTTCCCGAAGTGCTTCGTCCTTATGTGGGCGCCGAACGCATCGAGGCCGAGTCACAGACCTTCCACTAAATTTCCCGCGTCCGAAGTCTTTGCCACGCTGAAAGTTGATTCGCTCCAGCCCTCGGCGCGGTGCGGTTTGCCCCGGGAGTGCATGGGTAACCTGAAGCCGGAATCCATCCCGATTCAAGGCATGGTCCTGGAGGCAGAATGTTCCGTTTCAGACCCTGGTTGCTGTGCGTGGTGATGCTGTGTCTGGCGCTCAGCTCGAAGCTGGGGGCCACTCCGCCCCTCGCCGCCATTAGCGATACGCTCTTCAACGCGGACGGAACGTTCTTCAACGGCGTTGTCGTGATTTCCTGGCCCAGTTTCGAGGCCTCCGATACTTCCAACGTCGCGGCCGGGACCCAGAACATTTCGGTGAACAATGGGAGCCTGTACGTCCAACTGATCCCCACCACCAACGCCGACACTGCCGCCGTTTACACGGTTCAATACACCAGTTTTGGGGTGACGCAGTTCAGCGAGGCTTGGGCCGTGCCTCCAGCCAGCATTCTTCCGTATCGGGTGCGCGACGTGCGGCTGGCTGCGGGATCGGTGAGCGGTTCGGCTCCGGCTGCTGCGACCATTATCACGATTGCGGACGTCACCGGCCTGCAGAGCGCACTCAACGTGCGGCCAGCGGCCGGGACTGCATTTACCATCTCCCGGTCGGCGGTGATCGATGCCACTGGTGCGATTGACGGCGCGGTCGGCAACCTGGGGGATTGTTTGCACGTGGACGGGACCTCGGGGCCATGCGCCAGCATCTCCACCACATTTGTCGACGGCGAAGTTCCCTCCGGAACCATCAACGGCACCAATACCATATTCACTCTGGCGAATGTGCCGGATCCACCCTCCAGCCTGGCCCTGTTTCGTAACGGGTTGCTGCTGACCCAAGGCGGCGATTACACGCTCGCCTCGAACGCAGTCACATTTCAAACCGGCGCACTCCCGCAGACCGGAGACGTGCTGTCGGCTTCCTATCGTCTGTCGGTGAGCATTCCGGGAGTTGGCTTCGTGGATCAAGAGGTGCCTGCCGGAGCCATCAACGGCGTGAACGCCATCTACACGCTCAGCCAGACGCCCAGCCCCAGCACCAGCCTGGCGGTTTATCGGAATGGACTCCGGATGACATCCGGGGTTGACTATACGCTGAGCGGTGCGGTGATCACTTTTATGGCCGGTTTGGTGCCCCAATCCAGCGACACCCTTAGTTGTTCCTACCGGATCGCTCAATAGATTGTGAGGATTAAGGGTGTTTGAGGACCCAGCTACGGTCTTTTCTTAGTTGCTCGTAGCCCGCAACGGGTTCAAAATAGAACCATTGAGGCCGAAGATTATGAGCGGATTACTGCTACGTTGGTGGCTGGTTCGTCTGTGGAAGGACGAGCGCGGGCAGGACTTGATCGAGTATGGGCTTATGGCGGCAGCCGTACTAGTCGCCGTGGCCGCCATTCTTCCTACGACGCTCATGCCTACGATCAGCAACGTTTTCTCGATGATCGGCAGCGTGCTGAGCGCTAGCTAGCTAGCTAGCCGGCCAGGGGTGCTTCACTCTCGTTTCACGAAAGCAACCATGCGGCCGCGCTCCGTTTTGCCAGCTGTTGCTTAGTAGCGCAAAGGGAGCGACGCGCACCACCAAACAGGCCAGGAGCCTTCGCATCGAGCTCGATGTTGCGCGAGTTCAGCGGCTTCTCGCTGGCTCGTTCCGCACCAGCAAGATCAAGACCGCCGCCAGAAGCGACGCGCCGGCCAGATACCAGATCCCGGCAGAGTAGCCGCCAGAGGCCGTACTCAGCGCTCCCAGCAGATAGGGTCCGACAAATCCCCCCAGGTTTCCGATGCAGTTGATGGCGCCAACAGACGCGGCCGCCGTTGCGCCCCCCAGCAGAGATGCCGGCATGGCCCAAAAGGCCGGCAGGCGCGCGCTGATCCCAATGCCGGCGAGTGAAAACATCACGATTCCGGCCGCGATATTGCCGCCGGTCCAGATGCTTCCCGCCAGGCCGGCAGCCAGAGCGAGATAAGCCGCCGCCGTGTGCCATCGGCGCTCGCCCAGGCGGTCCGAACTCCAGCTCAATAGCAGCATCACCGGCCAGGAAGCCAGGAACGGCAGCGCGGCGACCATGGCCACCTGGAACGAGCTGAATCCCGAAAGCCGCTGAATCATCTTCGGAAGAAAGAAGCTGAAGCCATACTGCCCGCAAGATCCCAGGAAGTAGACCAAGGTGAGCAGCAGCACGTCGCGATCCTGGAACACGTGCCAGAATGCCTGCCACGCGGATTGGGACTGAGCCGGCTTCCCTGCGGCCTCGCGCGCCAGTTCGCCGGTGATCCAGTCGCGCTCTTCGTCAGGGAGCCAGCGCGCGTCGCGCGGGCGATCCGTCAGGTAAAACAGCGCCACAATTCCTGCGATTACGGCAGGAACGCCTTCTAAGAACAGCAACCATCGCCAGCCGGAGTACCCGAGCCAATGAATCTGGAGCAATGCGCCGGAGATGGGAGCGCCAATCACCTGCGCGATCGGAATGGCCGACATGAACATGGCCATGGCGCGGGCGCGATCCTGCTCGCGATACCAATGCGTCAAATAAACCACGATGCCGGGAAAGAATCCAGCCTCCGCCACGCCCAGGATGAAGCGCGCCCAATAGAATTGATGCGCGGTGTGAATCAGCCCAGTGAGCGATCCCACCACGCCCCACGAAATCATAATGCGCGCGATCCATTTGCGGGCGCTCCATAGTTCCACCAGCAGGGAGCCGGGAATCTCGAGTAGTACGTAGCCGGCGAAAAAAATGCCCGACCCAAGCCCGAAGACGCGGTCCGAAAATCCCAGCTCGCGCGTCATATCCAACCCGGCGAAGCTGACGTTAATACGATCCAGGAACGCGATGATGTACAGCAGAAACAGGAACGGCAGCAGATGCCGGTTGATGCGCTTCCGCGTTCGTTCGGCCACGGAGGCGGACTCGCGCGTGGGAGGGGCTCGCAACGCAGAATGATATCAGAGTGCGCTGGTATTATTGCCAGCCGCCGCCGAGTGCGCGATAAAGCTGCACTACCGATTGCAGTTCCACCAGCCGCAACTGCGCGAGCGATAGCTGCCCGGCAAACAGGTCGCGCTCGGCATCCAGTACTTGCAGGTAGCTGTCCAGCCCGCCGCGATAGCGCAGATTCGAAAGCCGCACGCTTTCCGACAGCGCGTGCACCAGCTTTTCTTCCTCGATACGCTGCTCGCGCGTGCGGGTGTGCGTGGCCAGAGCGTCGGCCACTTCGCGCAGCGCGCTGTAGATGCTTTTCTGATAGCTGAGCAGCATCTCGCGCTCCTGCGCTTCCGTTAATCGGACGCCTGCGCGCAAGCCGGCGTGAAAAATCGGCAGCAGGGCGGTGGGGCCGATGGATTCCAGCCGCGCCGGGCCGCTAAACATGCCGGCCAACGAGCGGCTCTGGCTTCCGAGCAGTCCGGTGAGCGAAATGTCCGGGAAGAACAACGCGCGCGCCGCACCGATTTGCGCGTTGGCCGCGATCAGATTGTCCTCAGCCTGGCGAATGTCGGGGCGGCGTTCGAGCAGGGACGACGGAACTCCGGCGGGCAGGTCGGGCGCCGCGGTGATCTGTTCCAGAGTCTGACCGCGCGGGATTTCCGACGGCGCGTTGGCGAGCAGCAGGCTCAATGCGTCCTGGGCCTGCGCGATGGACCGTTGTACGCTCGGAATCACCGAGGTGGTGGTGTAAAGGAATTGTTCGGCTTGCTGGACCTCCAGCCCGTTGGCCGCGCCGCGATCCCTGCGCTCCTGGATCAATCGCAGGTTGTCGCGCGCGATGCCGTTGTTCTGCCGGGCGATTTCAAGCTCCAGGTCCTGCTCCCGAAGTTCAAAATATGTGGTCATGACATCGGAGATCAGCGAAATAACGACGCCGTTCCGCGCCTCCTCCGACGACAGATATTGGGCGCGCGCGGCTTCGTCCAAACGCCGCAACCGGCCCCACAGATCCAGCTCCCAGTTAAACTGCAAACCGGCTTGCGTGTAGCTGGTGGCAAGATTGGTTCCCGAAGCGATGAACGGAAACGAACCGATGGACGAACTGCGGGATGCGGTGAACGAGCCCTGAGCGTCGAGCGTCGGAACCAGATTGGCGCGCGTGATTCCGTATTGTGCGCGGGCTTCCAGGACGCGTTCGGCAGCGATCCGGACATCGAAGTTCTTGGCGAGCGCTGTCTCCACCAGTTGCTTTAACGTTTGGTCCTGGAAAAGATCGAACCACTTTTTATCGGCGATTGATTCTTTGGTGGCCAGGGAGCCGGGGAATTGCGAGGGAAGGCTGGTTGCCGGCCGATGATAGTTCGGCCCCACCAGACAACCGCAGAGGCCGAGTGTAAGAAGCAGCGGAGCTCCGAGAGTCGGCCGCGTCAATCGGTGGCCTCGACGGTTTGCGGCTCATGCTGCCTCTCAAACTTTTTTCCGCTGCCGCGCCGCTCCACGAAACTTTCGATGACGTAGTATTGAACCGGCACAAAGAAGATAGCGAGCAGCGTGGCGGCGAGCATTCCTCCGAACACCGCGGTTCCAAGCGAACGCCGGGATGCCGCGCCGGCGCCCGTAGCCACGAACAACGGCACCACACCCAGGATGAATGCGAACGACGTCATCAAAATGGGCCGCAGCCGCAACTTTGCGGCGTGCAAAGCGGCTTCCCGGACCGGCATCAATTCGCGCTGGTGGCTGTCCTTGGCAAATTCGACGATCAGGATCGCGTTTTTGGCCGCCAGTCCGATCAGCGTCACAATGCCGATCTGGGTGTAAACGTCATAGGGGTAGTCGCGCAAATATACGGCCAGCAGCGCGCCGAAGAGACCCAACGGTAGCGACAGCAGCACGGCCAAGGGAATGGACCAGCTCTCATACAGCGCCGCGAGACACAGGAAAACCAGCACCGTGGCGAATCCGAAGATCACGCCTTCGTGTCCTTGCGCCAGCTTTTGCTGATACGTGGTGCCGGTCCATTCGTAGCCGTAGCCGGTGGGCAGCGTCTGGGCCGCGACTTTTTCCATGGTGTCGATGGCCTGACCGGAGCTGACGCCCGGCGCCGGCGAGCCCAGAATCTGAACGGCGCGATAGCGATTGTAGCGGAACACAACCTCGGGGCCGCTGGATGGCTTGATGGACGCCAGCGTACCCAGCGGGATCATGTTTCCATCCATGCTGCGCACGTAGAAACGATCGATGTCCGAAGGTTGGTTGCGAAACTCGGGCTCGGCCTGGATCAGCACCTGCCAGGTGTGGCTGAAGCGGTTAAAATCGTTCACATATAAACCGCCCAGAAATGTTTGGAGCGTGTTGTAGGCGTCGGACACCGGCACTCCCATGGTTTCGAGCTTGTCCAGATTCATGTCGATGCTGTAGGTGGGCACGCTCGAGCGGAAGGTGTTTACCGCGTTGCCGATCTCAGGATGTTTGCGGGCCGCATCCACCAGCGTATCGGCGACATTGCTGAGCTGTTCCAACTCGCCTCCCCGCCGGTCTTCCAGCATGAACTGGAACCCGCCGGTGTTGCTCAAACCCAGAATGGGAGGAAAACCAAATACAGTGGTAAATGCTTCAGGCACGTCCGCAAACGCGCGCTGGGTACGGGCCAGAATCGCGTTGAGCTGCAAGTCTTTGGTTTTGCGCTGATCCCATGGAGTGGTGACCACCACGATGGTGGCAACGTTCGACGCATTGGTCTGCGTGGTGAAATCGGTGCCGCCAATCACGAACCAGGACTCCACGCCTTTCACTTTGCCTAAGCGCTCTTCCAGTTTTGCGACAGCGGCATCGGTGCGATCGATAGAGGCGCCATCGGGCAAGCGCACCGGAACGAAGAAGGCGGCTTGATCCTCATCGGGCAGGAATCCGGCGGGCAAGATCTTGAACAGCCACGCGCCCGCGAGCCAAAACACACCCAACGCCACAAGCGCCAGAGCCGAGCGTCGAATCAAAACACCGACGCCCGCCAGGTATCGATTGGTGGCCCATTCGAACGCCCGATTAAAATGGGCAAAACAGAAAATCAGCGGTCCACGCGTCTTGGTATGCGGCTTCAACAGCATGGAGCTGAGCGCCGGGCTGAGCGAAAGCGCGCTGAAAGCCGAGAGCAGCACGGAGCTGGCGATAGTCAGCGAAAACTGCCGATAAATCTGCCCGCTGATTCCACCGAGAAACGCTACGGGAATGAACACCGCCGCTAAAATGCAGGCGATTGCTACCACCGGCGCGGACACCTGGTCCATGGCGCGTATGGTTGCTTCGCGCGGCTGCATCCCGTCGTCGATATTGCGCTGCACCGCTTCCACCACCACGATCGCGTCGTCCACCACAATGCCGATGGAGAGCACCAGCCCGAACATGCTGGTGATGTTGATGGAGAAGCCGAGCAATGGGAACAGCGCGATGGCGCCGACCACGGCCACCGGCACGGTAAGCAGCGGGATCAAAGTCGCGCGCCAGTTTTGCAGGAAAATGAAGACCACCAAGATGACCAGGCCGATGGCGGCCAGCAGCGTGAAAATCACGTCTTGAATCGACGCGCGGACAAAGCGCGTTGAATCGTAGGTGACCCGGTAATCGACGCCGGCCGGAAAGTTCGGCTTGGCCTGCCGCATAAACGCGTTGACCTGGTTGGAAGTATCCACTGCGTTTGCGCCGGGCGAGAGAAAGACAATCACATTGCAGGAAGGCTTGCCGCCGGTGCGGCTGAAGCCCGAGTAGGTGAATGCGCCGAGCTGCACCTTGCCGATATCGCGAATGCGAAGCAGGGAAGCGTCGGGTTGGGCGCGCAGCACGATGTCGCCGAACTGTTCGGGATCCACCAGCCGCCCAGGAGCGGTCACCGCATACTGAAAAGCCGTTCCATTGGGAGCGGGCGCCTGGCCCAGCGCGCCGGCCGGATTCTGCCGGTTCTGCGCATTGATGGCGTCGTTGACGTCGGTGGCGGTCAGCCCGAGCTTGGCCATCTTGTCGGGGTCCACCCAGACGCGCATCGAATAGACCTCCTGCGATGAAAGCCGCGAATCGCCCACGCCCGAAAGGCTGCCGATTTGATTCAGCAGATTGATCTGGGCGTAGTTGGTGAGGAACAACGAATCGTAACGGTCGTCGGGCGAAATGAGGCCGATCACCATGAGGAACGCGCTCGATACCTTCTTCACAGTCACGCCTTGGCGCTGCACTTCGGGAGGCAGGCGCGGGAGCGCGATGTTCACTTTGTTTTGCGTTTGGACAGTAGCGGTATCGGGATTGGTGCCGAGCTTAAAAGTGACGTTGATGGTGATGGAGCCGTTGTTCGCGCTGCTCGAAAGGAAATACATCATGCCATCCAGGCCCGCAAGTTGTTCTTCGATGGGCTGCGCCACGGTCTTTTCGAGATCGATGGAATTGCCGCCCAGGTAGCTGGCCGTGATCTGGACAACGGGCGGGACAACTTCGGGAAAAGCCGCGATCGGAAGATTCGGAATCGCAACAACGCCCAGAATGATGATGACGATCGCGATGACGATCGCGAAGACGGGCCGGTCAATGAAAAATCGCGCCATGCAGAATCAGCGGCCCTCGGCCCCGTCCGCCCGATAAGCTTTCGGTGTCACGCGCGCGCCGGGGCGCACCTTGAGCTGGCCCTCCACGATGACGCGATCGCCAGGCTTCAGCCCCTGCTCTACAATCCAGTTGTCGCCCACGCGCTCGGCGGTAGTGATGGCGCGGAGTTGCACGATATTATCCGACCCGACGGTCAACACCGTCTGCTCGTTTTGCAGTTGCTGGATGGCGCGTTGCGGAACCAGGACAACGCCGCGGCGCAGCTCGGTCTCAACTTGAACTTTGCCGAACTGCCCGGGGAGCAGCGTGTGCCGCGGGTTCGGAAAGCTGGCCTGTAATTCGAGCGTGCCGGTTTTCGGGTCCACTTGATTGAGCGTATTTTCGATGCGCCCCTTTTGGGGGAATTCGCTGCTGTCGGCCAGGATCAGCGTCAGCGGCGATTTCAACAGCCTGGGATTCTTCTGGAACGAAAGATAGCGCGACTCGGTGACTTTGAAGCGAACCCAGATGGGATCGAGCGGAACGATGGTGGTGAGCGGCTGAGCGGCGTTGGCCGTCACCAGTCCGCCCACCGGGACCAGCGTATCGCCGATCAAGCCGCTGATGGGCGCGTGGATGGTGGCGTAATCCAGATTAAGCATGGCGGTGCGCAGCGCGGCTTGCTGCGCTTCCATCTTTCCCTGGGTGGAAGAAATCTGTGTCTCGGTGGAGAGCCGCGTCTGATCCACATTGGCCTGGCTGGCCCGCACGTTGGCTTCGCCGGCGTGCAGAGCGGCAACGGCTGTATCCAGTTCCTGTTGCGCGGCGGCTTCGTCCTGCACCAACGGCTTCAGGCGATCGTAGTCCTGCTGCGCTTTCAGCAAATTAGCTTGGGACACGGCCAGGTTAGCCTCGGCTTGCAGCAGCGCCACCTGTTTGCGCGCGAACTCGAGATCCGCCTCGCTCTGCGCGAGATTGCCTTTGGCCTGCTCCACCGCAGCCTGGTACGGGCGCAGATCCAAAACGTAGAGCACGTCACCCGAATGCACTTCCTGTCCCGGATGGAAAAGCCACTTATCGATGTAGCCATCCACCCGGCCACGCACTTCCACCGTATTGCGCGCATAGGTCTGCGCCGGATATTCCGAGATCACCGGCACGTCGCTAGATTGCACTTCGGTGACTGCCACTTCGGGCGCGGGAGCTTCCGCGGGACGCTGGTTCTGGGCCGCGGAATCGCACCCGGAGGTGAAAGCGCAACTCAGAATCGCGAGGATCAAAACGAGTTTCAAATAAAGGATACGATCGGAAACCATCAACAACCTTTGGGCTAAAAGCCTTTGGATGCACCGTGGCGCTCTTTGGAGCCAACTCTTTGCAGGTGAACCTCTCTATTTTAACGAATGCAGTCTGCCCGCGTGCCATGCAGCGGAGTGAGCGGCCGCAGCATCTCCCAAACACCGGCCGAGTGGAGGCCACTCGAACTAACTTTTGCGGCGGTTTCCTGACTTGGGCGAGTTCCGCCCTGATGCGGTTGTGTGGCCAGGCAGGGTGGAATCAGACCCTATGGCTCGGATTCGTTTTCGAACTGCTCGAACCGCTCCAGGTCCCTGCGGCTGTGGCGCTCGCGGTGGGCGAACCATTCCAGGTAACCGGCGGCGAGTAAGACCGTCACAGCGACACCGAACAAATAGGCGCGCAGGGGGAGACGGTGCAGCGCGAAATCCAACGACAGCCAGGCTGCCACGATGGCTAGTTGCACCGCGAGGAACCAGCGGCCGATGCGGGTGGCGCGTAATTCGCGGAGACAGCGTTTGCGGGAAAGATCGAGGAAGGCGGCGTTCGATTGTGACAACGCTTTCCACGTTCCGGACGAATTCCAGATAATAAATCCGCCGGCGGCGAAGGCGCCGGTCCAGATGACGGCAGCCCAGAGAATCCATTCCACGGTCGGTCTGCGCGAAGCAAACCAGGCGGAGAAAACCAGCAAGGCCACGCCGAACACAAAATGACCGAACAGCGCGAGAGCCATGCGGCGGCGCTTGCGCTCCACCAGACGGCGCAGGTCCAGCCGCAGCATCGCGGCGTCGGAGGGTTGATCGGCCAGCCAGTCTGTGCGCCAGGCGGCCAGTTCCACATCCATGTTCATGGGCGATCCTCCAGGAGCCTTCGAAGCGCCTTGCGGGCGCGATTCAACCGAACCGCCACGTTATTTTCAGTGACGCCGAGCACCGCGGCGATCTCGGACGGCGTGAGGTCTTCCAAGGCCAGCGTGATCACCTGGCGATAATTCATGGGTAAAGCGCGGATGGCGGCGAGCAAGGTCTCGCGGCGGCGGTTGTCGATGGCCATCGTTTCGGGACTCTTGCGCGGATCGGGGACTTCGGGCAGTTCGGCTTCGCTCTCCGCGGACTTGCCGCGCCGCCATACATGCGTCAAACAGCGGTTGTGGGCGACGCGCAGCGCGAAGGTCTTTTCCGAGCAATCCCCACGAAAGCCGGGGAGCGCTTTCCAGATGGCCAGCAATATTTCCTGTAACAGGTCCTCGCGCGCGTGGGGCAGTGATTCGTAGCTGGCCGTAAGGCGCACCAGCGCTGGGCCGTAGGCATTGAAAATGCGTTCGTACTGGGCATTGCGGTCCGCCGGGCTCATCGCTTCCAGGCCGGCCAGGTTCAGAGCGGCATCATCGACCAAAGACCACCCTCTCATCCTGCAACAGACGCGCGGTGGCGAACACTGCCGCGATTCCTAAGAGCACCGCGCAGGCAGCGGACAAAAGCAGCCACGCCAGGTGCGGGATCTCGCCGCGAGTGATCGCCGATAGCATCCTCTGCTGGCCTAAGAGCGGGATCGCGGCGATGATGGCGCCGAGGCGCACGGGGAAAAATTCCGCCAGCATCCCGGTGAGCATGGGTGCAAGCAAGGCCACGCCCAAATACGAATTCCCTTCTTTGGGAGTTCGCGCGAAAGTACAAATCAATAGATCGATGCCGGCGGCGAATGGCACCTGAGGCAGCGCGACGGCCAGCATCCACAGCAGCGCGCCCGCATGCATGCGAGCATTCAGCGGCGTGGCGCACAACACCACTAGCGACAACAGCAGCGTCAACACTACGCCACCGAGGCTGAAGGCACAAATCGCCAGCCATTTGCCGAGCACCAGATCGCCGGCCAGGACCGGATTCATCAGGAGAGGTTCCAGCGAACCGCGCTCGCGTTCGCCGGCCATACTGTCGTTGGCGATATTCATGGCGCCGGTGAAAGCGGTCACCATCAGGAACGCGGGCAACAGCGCGAGCGCCGGGGGCTGACGCCAGAGCAGGCCGACCAGCAGCGGGCCCAGCCAGCAGAATATACCGGCCGAAAACAACGAGCGATGGTCGCGAAGCGCGTCCCGCACTTCTTTGCGAAAGACAATGGCCCAAGGGTGAGAGCTCATGCGGTCAACTCCACGAAGGCTTCTTCCAGGCTGCGCGCGTTGCTCAATCGCATCAGCTCGGCGGGCGATCCTTGGGCCACCACCTTGCCGCGGGCGACCACCACCACGGTATCGCACACCAGAGAAATCTCGGCCATCAGATGCGAAGAAAGCAGCACGCACTTGCCGGCCGCGCGCAGGCGCTCCAGTAGCGCCCGCAAGGCGCGGGTACTGGGGACATCCAGGCCATTGGCCGGCTCATCCAGCAAGAGGTTCGGCGGGTTGTTGATCATGGCCCGTGCCAGCGCCAGTTTCATGCGTTCGCCCTGGGAAAACCCTTGCGCGCGGCGATCGGCGATATCGCGCATGTCGAAGAGTTGGAGCAGGAATTCGATGCGCAGGTCCAGTTCGGCGGCTGGCATGCCGCGCAGCTCTCCAAAGTATCGCAAGTGCTCGCGCGAGGTGAGCCGCGGATAGTTGCCCAAGCCATCGGTGAGCGCGCCAATGCGATGGCGAACGGCTATCGGGTTCTCTGCCGGATCGATTCCGTCCACCAGCACCCGGCCGCCGTGCGGGCGAAGAAGACCGGTGATCAGCCGCAGAGTGGTGGTCTTTCCAGAGCCATTGGGCCCAATCAGACCCGTGATGGCGCCGTCGGCGGCGGAGAATGTCAGGCCGTCCACGGCCGGCCGGCCGCCAAACGATTTGCGAAGGGAGTCAGCTTGGATCATGCTCACGTAAATAGTCTCGTTGGGAAGTGAAAACTTACAGTGGCGAGAGGAGCACGTTATAAGAGTTTTGCCTTAGCTCGCTAGGGCTTGATCTTAGGCCAAATTGATCTAATAGATGCATTGTTGCGCGGCAAACCGTCGTCAATAATGGAACCTGCGAATAGCAATCAGGCCTGGGACTCTGATCACGTGGGCTTTCACGTAGGGCAGACATTCGGCGATTATTCCATCACCGCGGTGTTGGGCGCGGGCAGCATGGGGCGAGTGTACAAGGTGGAACACTGCCTCACCAAGCGAACCGAGGCGATGAAAGTTCTGTCGGCGGAACTCGCGTCCGAGATTCAGATCAAACGATTTGAACGCGAGATGCGCGCCCTGGCCCGCTTGAGCCACCCCAACATCGCGGCGCTTCACAATGCGGTTCATTCGGAAGATCAGCTCATCCTGTTGATGGAATATGTTGAGGGCCAAACGCTGGAAAGCATGTTTGGCACCGGGCGGCTGCCCCTGGATCAGGGCGTCGGATACATCAAAGAAATCTTATTGGCGCTGGGCTACGCGCACCAGAAGGGCGTGGTGCATCGCGACGTAACGCCGGCGAATGTCCTGGTTACCGCGGCCGGCCACATCAAACTGAGCGATTTTGGATTGTCGAAGTCCTATGGCGATCCTCTGCTGACCAATTGTGGAGAGATCCTCGGCTCTTTGCCCTACCTGGCCCCGGAACGATTGAAGGGGACCACGCAGCCGGATCGGCGGTCCGATCTGTATTCGGCCGGCGCTATCCTGTATGAGCATCTCACCGGGCAGAAACCTTTCGGCGAGAACCGGCGGCTGGCGCCGATATTGACAGATTCAGAGAGCGAGCCTCGGCCGCCCAGCCAGGTGGAACCCGGGCTCTCACCGAATTGGGACGAGATTCTGCGCCGCGCTCTGGCGAGAGATCCGGTGCATCGCTATCAATCGGCCGACGAATTCCTGGAGGCGATTACCCAGCTTGAGCAACCCACAGGTGGGGCGGACCTTCCACTGCCCCAACTGCGGACGCTGGGAATCGGGGTAGCCATTTTTGGCTGTCTCGTTCTGGCCTTCGTCGGGCTGGGGGCATTCAAGCCATCTCGCCAGGTGCGGCCTCCCGCGGTGCCATGGCAGCGGCTGCACATCGCCCCGCCGGCATTCGCTGCCGACAAGACGCCTCCCATGAATGAGGTCGCAATCGCGCCGCCGGTCCGTGTGGCCAAGCGTGCCGAGACACGGCACGCCAAGGGCGCCGCGCCCGCGGTGGAGATCCCCGCTAAGCTGAGCGTTTTCGATGCGCGTCCGTCGGTAGTAGCATCGCCACAGCCTGTAGCCGTTCCAATCGCGAGACCCGCGCCCGCTCCCGCGCCTCCGGCGTTCAGCTCCGCGACAGTTCCTCCGGCCTCCGATGCGGGGAAGGACGCCAGCGAACCTGCCGCTAGCGACGGGCCTGAACCGGTGGTTCAGCCAGCGGCCAAGCCAAAAAAGAGAGGGTTCTGGGGCAAGTTGAACGTGTTTCGGAAGAGGAAAAAGACCGATCCGGACGAGACGCAGTGACGTACCGGTTTTGTTTAAGTTAAGACGCCGCGCGAGCGCAGTGCTTCCTCAATCAGGGCGATCAGTTCGTCGCGAGTAAGATTCAGCCGGTTCGACCCACCGGCTTCCGCGTCTTCGGCCACCACCGGCTTGCCGGGTTCCATGCGGTTGTGAGATTTCACGCCATAGCGCCCGCGCGCTTCAAACAATTTCCCTACCTCGTGTCTGGGAAGAACTTTCGGGCCGCCCAGCAACTCGGCCACCAGCGTGACGCGCGCAAAGTGCTCCACGGTTTCCATCTTGAAAAACGCCTTGTACACATCCTCGCCATAGCAAACCGAGCCGTGATTGCCAAGCAGAATGGCGTCGTATTGGGGGATGTAGGGGAGCATGCCATCGGTGAGCGCGGCGGTGCCGGGTAGCCCGTATTCGGCCAGCGGCACGCATCCCAGGCTGACCACCACTTCGGGCAGCAGAGCCAAGTCCAGCGGGCGGCCGGCGACCGCGAATCCGGTGGCCACCGGCGGATGCGCGTGCACGACCGCGGACACGTCCCGCCGCATCTGGTAAATGGTGAGGTGCATCGCGATCTCGGTGGTTCGCTCGCGCGCGCCATCGATTTTGTTGCCCTCCAGATCGCAGACGATGATGTCGGCGGGCGTCATCATGCCCTTGCTCACGCCGGTGCAGGTGCACAGAATGCGCCGGTCATCCAAGCGCACACTGATGTTCCCATCGTTGGCCGCGACCCATCCTTTTTGATAGATCAGCTTGCCGACGTCAAGGATGTCCTGGCGATATTGTTGCTCCGTCTTGGCCATCCAGGCCTTCTATTGTATCAATCGTTTTGTATGCAAAGTGGTTCGATTGTTTTTCGGGATGTTCGCGAAACAGCGCGCTGTACAATGGGTGCAGTGGACAAAAGGCGGATGTGCCCGAACTGCCGGGCGTTTGTGACGACCAGCGACCGGGTATGCCCTTATTGCCAGGCCCCCCTGGGTCCCCGCGCGGTGGAGCGGCGCAATCCGGGCGAGATTTTGGGCGGATTGATTCCGCATGCGCGCTTCACCACCATAATCATCCTGGTGATCAACACGGCGCTGTTTCTGGTGCAGACCTTCGTGCCACAGTCGGGGATTACCCAGGATGGCCAGAGCGTTCCCGCGGTTTTGATGGACGGACAGTGGTGGCGGCTGATCACGGCCGGCTTTCTGCACGGCGGCTATCTTCATATTCTGATGAACATGTGGGTGCTGTTCGATCTGGGGGCCGAAGTGGAGCTGTTGTACGGCACCAGCCGGTTGATCATCTTCTACTTTGTTTCCACCGTGACGGGATTTGAGGCGAGTTCCCACATCGGCGCGCATTTTTCGCTGGGCGCCTCGGCCGGCATCTTTGGGCTGATCGGCGCGATGCTGGCATTCGGGTTCACGGATCGTTCGTCGCTCGGGAGGCAGGTGAAGGCGCTTTACACGCGCTGGGTAATTTACGGACTGGTGCTCAGCTTCATCCCGGGCGTGGATATCTGGGCGCACCTGGGCGGAATCGCGGGCGGATTCGTGGCCGGGTTACTGGCCAGCACTCCCCGCGCGCGGCTGATGTGGAAGGAACCGCTGCTGAGGGCGCTGGCGGGCGTATGCATCGCGATTACTGTGGTGGCCTTCGGGATGTTGTATATGGCCGTCATGCAATCGTCCGCGTCCATCCAGTAGCTTGTCTGGACCCGCACACTAAGTCCCACAAGCGGACACACCGGGAGTGCGCGGCACGCGGAAATCAAACGGTGCGCCTTATTTTTCAGTAATATCGACATTGGAAGATTATTTGCGAACTGACATTAGGAGAAATCTCCCATGGCAATGGATGTACCACGCGGTAAAGAAGTCGCTCGCCGGAAATTGATTCGCCGGATCGTATACATTGTGCTCCTGGTGGCGGCCATCCCGCTGATCACCTGGGGGCTTTCCCGGCTGAAGCCGGCGGCGCCTTCAGTGGATGCGGCTACGGTGTGGAGAGACACGGTGAAGCGCGGTCCCATGGTGCGCGACGTGCGGGGCTTGGGAACGCTGGTCGTGGAACAGTACATGTGGATTCCCGCGGACTCGGACGGCCGCGTGGAAAAGATCAATTTTCTGCCCGGTGCCGCTATTCATCCGAACGACGTCCTGATGGTGCTGCACAATCCCGACATGGAACTGGCGGCCGCGGACCTGGAGTGGCAGATCAAGGCGGCGCAGGCCAACTTGGAAAATCTGCGAGTGACGCTGGAATCGCAGCAACTGGCGCAGAAAGCTACTACTGAACAGGTGAAGTCGGATATGGAGCAGGCGCAATTACAGGCCGATCGCGATGCGCAGTTGACCAAGCTGGGCCTGAAGTCGGACCTGGATACCAAGCTCTCGGTGGCGAAGTATCAGGAGCTGAAGGGGCGCTACGCGCTGTCGAAAGAGCAGTTGGACATCAGCGATAAATCCATCCAGGCGCAGATGGACGCGCAGAAGGTGGATATCGAGAAATTGGAAGCGGCGTACACATTGAAAAAGCAGCAAGTGGATCAATTGACCATACGTTCTTCCACCGATGGGACGCTCACACAGCTCGGCACTACGGCTATGCCGCTGGAAGTTGGAATGCGGGTGACGCCCGGCACCATTTTGGCGAAGATCGCGCAGCCCCGCAAGCTGAAGGCGACCCTGAAGATTCCCGAGACGCAGGTGAAAGACGTAGCGATCGGGCAGGTGGCGTCCATCGATACGCGCAACGGAATTATTCCCGGACACGTCTCGCGCATTGATCCAGCGGCGGTGAATGGAACGGTAGACGTGGACGTGAGCCTGGATGGTCCGCTGCCGCCCGGCGCCCGGCCGGATTTGAGCGTGGATGGAACCATCACGCTGGAACGGTTATCGGATGTTGTGTACGTCGGCCGGCCGGTAGTGGGGCAGTGCGGCGCGAAGATCTCGTTGTTCAAGGTGGATCCGGACGGCAAGGAAGCGCAGCGCGTGAACGTGTCGCTGGGGCGCTGCTCGGTGAACAACATTGAAGTTGTGGACGGATTGAAGGTGGGCGATCAGGTGATCTTGTCGGACATGTCGGCGCAGGATGCGTATAACCGCATTCGCTTGAACTAAGCCGCGCCGTGGGGAGCGGGCAACGGAAAGGTGCACATGGCGATTGACGAAACAGCTTTGATCAGCATGGACGGCGTCACCAAGGTCTTCCAGACCGACGAAGTGGAGACGCACGCGCTGGCGGGCATTCACCTTCACATCAAGAAGGGCGAATACCTGGCGATTGCCGGGCCATCGGGCTGCGGGAAGTCGACGCTGCTGGCGATCTTGGGGCTGCTCGATTCGCCGTCCGACGGCGCCTACGTGCTGAATTCCAAGCCGGTGCAGAATCTGAAGCTGTCGGAGCGGGCGCGCATTCGCAATCGCGAGATCGGGTTCATTTTCCAGGCGTTCAATCTGATCGGCGATCTGACAGTGTACGAGAACGTGGAGCTTCCGCTCACGTATCGCGGAATGCCATCGGCCGAGCGTAAGAAGCGGGTGCACGATGCGCTGGAGCGCGTGGGCATGTCGCACCGCATCAAGCATTATCCGTCGCAGCTCTCGGGCGGCCAGCAGCAGCGCGTGGCTGTGGCGCGCGCACTGGGCGGCGACCCGTCCATCCTGCTGGCCGATGAGCCCACCGGAAACCTGGATTCGGTGAATGGCGAAGCGGTAATGGATTTGCTGCGCGAGCTGCATCGCGGCGGCGCCACCATTTGCATGGTGACTCACGATCCGCGCTACGCGAGTTACGCGGACCGGACCATCCGGCTGTTCGACGGCCGGATTGTGGAAGAAAGCGTGGGAGTGGCCTAATGTTGGGACGAAATGTCGATTTCTTCGGTGTGTTCTTCATCGCTCTCGCGATGCTCGGGTTTGCCGAGTTGCGGAATTGGCACGTGCCGGATTCGATCCGGATCGAAAATGCGATTGATGTGGAGCACTGTCCCATTTCCCGGCAGGTGCTGTCGAATCTTTCCGTGATTTTCCGCTGATTCCTGCATCGAGCCGCGGCTCTTCGCCAGTGGCGGGCCAGTCATCATAATATAGGTACCTTATGAGTTCCCCCTTGATCGTTCTGCGGAACGTGGAGAAGTATTTTGAGCACGGTCCCACCAAGACCTTTGTGTTGCGCCGCATCAACGCGGAAGTGAAAGACGGCGAGTTCGTGTCCATCATGGGACCGTCCGGCGCCGGCAAGTCGACCCTGCTGCATTTGCTTGGGATGCACGACAGCGCGTGGACCGGAGAATATTACCTGGCCGATCACGCCATCCACAAGCTGCCGAAGAAGGATCGGATGGAGCTGTACAAGAAGTATTTCGGCTTCGTTTTCCAGAGCTATCATCTGCTGGATTCGCTCACGGTGTACGAGAATCTGGACATTCCGCTTTCGTATCGCAACATCAAAAAGTCCGAGCGCGACAGCATCGTGTGCGATGTGCTGGACCGGTTTCAGATTGTCGGGAAGAAAGATCTGTATCCGAACCAGCTTTCGGGCGGCCAGCAGCAGCTAGTTGCCATCGCGCGCGCCATTGTGGCCAGTCCCAAAATCATTCTGGCCGACGAGCCCACCGGCAATCTGCATTCCAGCCAGGGCAAGGAGATCATGGATCTCTTCAAGCGCTTGAACGAAGGCGGCACCACCATCATTCAAGTGACCCACAACGAGAAGAACGCGGAATATGGCGATCGGATTATCAATATCGCCGATGGCTGGATCGACAAGTGATCGACAAGGAATGAAGGACTCGTCCAGCGCCGCTGCGCCCCGCATTTTAATCGCCGACGATCAGGCCGACGTTCTGGAAGCGCTGCGCCTGCTGCTGAAGGGCGAAGGCTATCAGATCGACGCCGTCACTTCGCCCGCGGCCGTAATTGCGGCGCTCGAAGCGCGCGATTTCGACGTCGTGATCGTGGATCTGAATTACACGCGCGACACTACGTCGGGGCAGGAGGGGCTGGACCTGCTTACACGCATTCGCGCCATCGATTCGGTGCTGCCCGTGATCGTGATGACGGCCTGGGCCACGGTGGGCCTGGCGGTGGAAGCGATGCGCGGCGGCGCGCGCGATTTCGTGCAGAAGCCGTGGGAGAACGATCGGCTGCTGAACATCGTCAAGACGCAGATCGATCTGAGCAATGCCATCCGCCGGGGCCTGCGTCTGGAGGCCGAGAACCGGCTGCTGCGCGCCGAAGGCGTTCCGAACTTAATCGCGGAGTCGCAAGCGATGCAGCCGGTGCTGCAGATGATCTCGCGCGTGGGGCCTTCGGATGCGAACGTGCTCATCACCGGCGAGCCGGGGACGGGCAAGGAGGTGGTGGCGAAAACTCTGTTCGCGATTTCACCGCGCAGCGCCAAGCCGATGGTGACGGTCAACGCCGGCGGTCTGGCCGAGGGAGTTTTCGAAAGCGAACTGTTCGGGCATGTGAAAGGCGCATTCACCGACGCCAAAACCGATCGCGTGGGACGCTTCGAGCTGGCCGACGGCGGTACGCTGTTTCTGGACGAGATCGCCAACGTCCCGATGAATCTGCAAGCCAAGATGCTGCGCGTGCTGGAAGTGGGCGAGATGGAGCGCGTGGGATCGTCGAAAACCAAGCGCGTGGATGTGCGCGTGATCTCGGCGACGAATGCGCATCTGGACGAAGAAGTGAATTCCGGACGCTTCCGCCAGGACCTGCTGTTCCGGCTGAACACCATTGAAATTCATCTGCCGCCGCTGCGCGAACGCCGCGAGGATATTCCGCTGTTGGGGGCGCATTTTCTGGCCGCGCATTCGCAGCGCTATCGCAAGCGCATTGGAGGCTTTGACCGCGCAGCGCTTGCAGTTGATGCTGGAGCATCCCTGGCAGGGCAACGTGCGCGAGCTGAACCATGTGATCGAGCGCGCGGTGCTGATGGCGCAGGACAGCCAGATCAAGCCGGGCGACCTGGCGCTGCGCTCCGGGCGCGACGTGAGCCCGCGCATGGAAGACATGAGCATCGAGGAAGTGGAAGCGTTCCTGATCAAGAAAGCGCTGGCGCGGTACAACGGGAACGTGAGCCACGCCGCCAATGCTCTGGGCCTGAGCCGCAGCGCGCTGTATCGCCGCCTGCAGCGCTACGGATTGTGACCGCGCCGTGAAACCGCATAAGCCTCGCCTGGTCCACGAGCAGCGGATCCTCGTGATGGCGCTGGTGGCGGGCGCGCCCGCGGTGATTACCTGCATGCTGGTGCTGTGGCTGGGCGACTATGCGTCGAGAGTCCAGTGGACGCTCACGGCGCTGATTGTCGGCGTCTGGCTGGGCTTTTGCTTCGCGCTGCGCGAGCGTGTGGCGTCGCCGCTCCGGACCCTGGCTAATCTTTTGGAAGCCATGCGCGAGGGCGATTATTCCATCCGCGCGCGTCATTCGAAGAGCGGCGATGCCATGGGCGAGGTGATGCAGCAGGTAAACGCCATGAGCGCCACGCTGCGCGAACAGCGGCTGGGCGCGCTGGAGGCCACCACACTATTGCGCAAGGTGATGGAGGAGATCAACGTCGCCGTGTTTGCGTTCGATGGCAACCGGCGGCTGCGCCTGGTGAATCGCGCGGGGGAGCGGCTGCTCAATCAGCCGGCGGTGCGGCTGCTGGATCAATCGGCGGAGCTTTTGGGCCTCAGCCAATATCTGGAAGGCGACGCGCAGCGGACCGAGCAGCGGACGTTTCCGGGCGGTACCGCGCGCTGGGGCGTCAGCCGGAGTTTGTTTCGGGAAGGCGGTCTGCCGCACCAGTTGGTGGTGGTGACGGATTTAACGCGGCCGTTGCGCGAGGAGGAATTGAAGGCCTGGCAGCGGCTGGTGCGCGTGTTGGGGCACGAGCTGAATAATTCGCTCACGCCCATCAAGTCGATCGCCGGAAGTTTGGAAAGCATCCTGGCGCGGCAGCCCCGGCCGGAGGATTGGGAAGCGGACACGCGCAAGGGGCTGGCCGTGATCGCGGCGCGCAGCGAAGCCTTGAGCCGCTTTATGAACGCCTATGCCACGCTCGCCAAGCTGCCCCGGCCGACCATGACCGCGGTGGAAGTGACGGAACTGGTACGGCGCGTCGCAAGATTGGAAACGCGCATCACGCCACAGTTGGAGCCTGGCCCGGAGCTCGTGATCCAGGCGGATGCCGATCAGTTGGAACAATTGTTGATCAATGTGATTCGGAACGCCGCGGATGCGTCGCTCGATACGGGCGGCGGCGTGCGAGTGGGCTGGGAGCGGCAGGACTCGCGGCTGACGGTGTGGGTCCGGGATGAAGGGCAGGGTCTGCCGAATACGGCGAATCTGTTCGTGCCGTTTTTTACCACCAAGCCGAGCGGGACGGGCATCGGGCTAGTACTCAGCCGCCAGATCGCCGAGGCGCACGGTGGTACTTTAACGTTACAGAACGCGGCGGAGGGGCCGGGTTGCGAGGCGCGGCTGGTTTTGCCGCTGAGTTGACGGCGCTATTCAGCCACGGATTCACACAGATAAACGCCGATAAGCTTGAATCCGGCCATTTCCGCCTCAACTAAGTTTTTGTGAACCTAACTCTCGCCGCCTGCGTACGTCTATCAGAGCTGAGCGCTGGGCAAATCCGGCCGCTCGGGAAGGAGACGTTGTGGATTCAGACGCGACACTCATTAGTCTCAAGAGCGTTTTCAAGGTGTTCACCACCGACGAGGTGGAAACCCACGCACTGGCGGGGATTGAGCTGACGGTTCGCAAGGGCGAATATGTTTCCATTTCCGGGCCTTCGGGTTGCGGTAAGTCGACTTTGCTGGCCATTCTCGGCCTGCTGGACACGCCGTCGGATGGCACCTACGTGCTGAACGATACGCGCGTGGACCAGATGAAGCTTTCGCAGCGGGCGCGCGTGCGAAATCGCGAAATCGGGTTTATTTTCCAGGCATTTAATTTAATCGGCGATCTTACCGTGTATGAGAACGTCGAACTGCCGCTCACCTATCGGAATATGCCGGCCGTGGAGCGCAAAAAGCTGGTGAAGGACGCGCTGGAGCGGGTGGGCATGTCGCACCGCATCAAACATTATCCGTCGCAATTGTCGGGCGGCCAGCAGCAGCGCGTGGCTGTGGCGCGAGCACTGGCCGGACGCCCGTCCATCCTGCTGGCCGACGAGCCTACCGGCAATCTGGACTCGGTAAACGGCGAGCAGGTGATGGGGCTGCTGACCGAACTGCACCAGGAAGGGGCAACCATTTGCATGGTGACGCACGATCCGCGCTATGCCCGCTGTGCCGACCGGACCATCACGCTGTTCGATGGCCGGATTGTGGAGGAGCAGATCCAGAACGCCGCCCAGGCGTAGAACTTGCCCGGAAATAACCCATTTTGATGTGGCGCACGCACCCCTGCGTCGCAAGAGTGCGTGCGCCACATCAAAATGTCACGGTTATTTCCTGGCACGCGCTTAGGCGTAGCGAAACAGCGCCTTGAAACCAAAGTCCATGTGCTGCTGAATATGGCAGTGAAACAGCGCAAGGCCCGGCTGGTCGGCGACCAGATCCACGGTGGCGCGCCCGAATGCGGGAACCACCACCGTATCCTTCTTGATGCCGGCAGTCGGCTTGCCGTTGAGCTCCACCAGTTCGAACAGGTGCCGGTGGATGTGCAGCGGGTGGGAATCGTCACTGCGATTGCGGAACACCAGCCGGTAGCGCCCTCCCTGCCGGAACACGAATTCCCGTTCATGCGGATATTCCTTGCCGTTGACCAGCCAGTGATTGATCCCATGGGGCCCGCCCGGCACTTTTTCGAAGATCATCTCGATGGTCTGGTCCGGCGCGGGATGCGGCGCGGTTTTGCCAAAAATCGTGTAGTCCCAGCGCGCCTTCTGAGGCGGCAGCCATTGCGCGCGCTGCTTCTGATCGGCATACTCCACCACGATGCCCATCCCGGATTGCCGCGCGACATTGCGCAGCGCCCCTAATATCCAAACACCCGGCCGGTTCATCTCCACGATCGCGTCCACGCGCTCGCCCGGGGCGATCTCAATCACCTCCACCGTTTGAGGCGCGGGCACGCTATTGCCGTCCAGTGCGATCACCTGAAAACTGTGGCCGGACAAAGCCACGCGATGAATTTGCGAAGCGCTGGCATTGAGCAAATGCATCAGCATGCGCTGACCCGAACGCACGCGCAGGGGTTCTCCCGCGCCCAGTATTTTGTCGTTGATGGAGTAAAGAGGAGCGCTGATTTCCAGCCCGTTGGGACGCGGGTCTGGAGTGGCAGGTTTTTCGGGCCTCGGATCGCTCGGATCCGGCCGCTCCTCGTCCGGGTCCACCGTGGTCAGAAAAGGCTCCCACTCGCGCAGCGCCAGAAAGACTTCTTGATCGTACCGCCCAGGGTCATTCGCGGAATCGATCATGAGAAAGCCGAACTGGCCGGTGTAGGCGCCGCGATGCAGATCCAGCATGGCCGCCGTGTGCGAGTGATACCATCGCGAACCCGCCGGCTTGGCTACGAATTGATAACGCCGGCGGCCATGCGGAGGCACCGGAGGCGTGCCTTCTTCTTCCACCCCATCCACGTTCGAGGGAACGAACATACCGTGCCAATGCACGTATTCCGGAACATCCGTGTCGTTCACAACTTCTACGGCGACGCGCTGGCCATCTCGCACCCGCAGCAACGGACCGGGGACCTGGTTGCTGTAGCCGATGGTGCTGAGCACAACCTGGGGCGCCAGTTCCACCAGCATCGGTGCGATCCGCAGGCTGAAATCCGCCGCGCGCCCGCTGGCCTTCGGTTCCAAGGCCGCTACCGTCGGATGCGCTAGCGGCTGAGCGAACGCGGGCCGCAGCCTGCCTGCCCCCGCCCCGATCACGGTGGCCCATCCAACCCGCACAACATCCCTTCGATTCATTCGCTCCTCATCCCGCCTGTGATGCCAGCGCCCGCAAGGACACTTCGCCTTCGTTCACGTTCGGCCCTGCCTGGGTAATCGGGACCGAGGACCATACTACCAAGGCGAGGGTTTGTCCTGACGAGCCCACCGGAAGTAATGCGTTCGACCCAATTCCACGTTACATGCGATTTGCTGATTCCGGAGTTGGAGTGTTGGGATTATCTCTATAGCGCCTGCGCGTAGTCACCTGCACAGGGCTCGCGTTGTTTCTTGTTGCACTCTGGGCCTTTTTCTCCTGCTGGACAATCGACCGGCGACGCGTCGCTGTGCGTCCCGCACGGTCCAATATTGATCAGAGTTGTGATGCCGACTTGCGGGGACCGCTCTCCTGTAACGCCGTTTTCCAAGGAGTTTCAAGCCGACGACAAGTTTGGCGGCATGCGAAAAACCGTCCGGCCTGGGGCCACAAACTGTAGCGAACTTGTAGTGTTGACAAGAACAGGGTAGGACCGAGGCTCGTGGCGGTCGAAGGCAGCAGGGCGGCCTCTTCGCTGACGCACTTTGGGCGAACTCCTTTGAGAGTCTATTGGCAACATCAAGACTGCAAGCGATTCACAATTATTGGCGCCGATTTTGGGCTGGACGTCCTGTTGCATGCCGAGCCAGAGACCCCGGAGGATGTGATCGCCTACGTGCGAGACGCGGCACACTAATTCGGGGGAACACAATAGTTCGCGGGCAGCTCCCAAGCGCCGCCGTTTCGTTTCCAGGATCGCCTCAATCCCGGCTCATTCCCGCTCGCCAGCCACAGGCACAGCCACTTCCTGCGGCCGGCGCAATCGTCGCTTCCTCTAACAAACTTACTCCCGTTGAATTCGGGAAGGTGCGACCCGCATCGTGGCGCCATTCGCTCGCAGAAATCTCACAGTTTCTTCTGCATTAGCTCCACCAGCTCAGATAACCAGTGACAGACGGTGGCGAAAGCAGTTGTATTGTCACCGACACTGGAATATGCTTCCAGAAGTTAGCGTTAGTTCGCAGGCCCGAACGGTCACCGCAAGAGGAGGCCCAATGAGATCGAACGCTTTCGTTTTGCTCATCGCAATCGGATCCATAATGCCTGCGTCAGCGGACATTATTTATTCTGGGATACAAGACATCGTAATCCAAAGCGGCACACAAACCATCGAGCTCGCCGGTGTTGACGCGAGTTGGGACACGATTTCGCTGGTTACCGGTGCCGACGGCGGAGGTATTACTATCTTCCCTGGTGCAGAAGTGGCGTTGGCCTCCAGCGCTACCGATTTTCCCGATGTTACAAGATTTAACTTTGGAGACCCGTTCCCATCTGATCCCATTTACGGATCCGGCGGGAAGATTATCTACGGACCTCCGCCACACCCGGGCGACGGTGACTTTTATAGCGCCATGCTTTTTGGCACATTTGGAGGAGGGCCAATGTACTCGGGATGGATTCAGCTCGATGTTCAGAACACGGGTTCACCCGCTGCCAGCATCACAGTAGTTGACTGGGCTTATTCAAACGTAGTCGGCCAGACAATCTCGATGGGCGAGGTTCCTGAACCGTTGTCGTTGGCTTGCGCATTGTTCCTGATGCTATCCGTGCTTGTGGGGTCAGCCTGGCGACGAACCATTGCACGGCGGGCTTCCGCCAGATCATCCGAACGGCCATGTTCGTAGACACAGAGGCGTCGGGCATGGGCTTGTCAGTCTACTAGCCTGCATTATTGTGCGTCAAGTAAGTTGTTGCCCTCACTAGGCTGGGAGCTCGCGAGCCCAGCGGTTAATTGCCGACGGTTTTGGTGACCTTTTCGGTGGTGGCTTCCACCGCCTGGAGGCTGGAAAGGGCGTCGTCCCACTTGTGATCGCGCAATTCGTCGGCGGCTTCATCAAGCATTAGCTTCAGATGATCCACGGACGCGGAGGTTTGTGCGTTGAGCGACATGCCTTTGGCGGACAGGTTGCGGCGAATCTGATCCGCGTTCTTCCAGGCTGTTGCGGCGTGCGAAGCATCCATGCTGTAGCGCTCGCGCAGATCCTTGGCGTTGTTGCGACGGAACTATTTTGCACCCATCTCGGCGAGGCGGCGTTGGGCGTAGGTATTCCCGAGAGCAGCGGATGCTTGGTACAGTTGCTTGGCCTTGTTTGCGTCCCTCGGAACGCCCTGGCCGGTCTCGTACAGCTTGGCAAGATCGTACATCCCGGCTGGATTTTGCAGATCGGCAGCCTTCTGAAACCAGCGCGCTGCTTCTTGGTCGTTCTCCTGGACGGTGTCGTTGCCGAATAAGTACATCCCTCCCAGGGAAAGCATGGCCGCCGAGTCTCCCGCTGCCGCTGCTTTATTGAACCACTGTAATGCTTCTACGCCGGTGCTATAGTTTTCGGCTAATTCCTTCATTGCGCTGGCGTCGCCTAGTTCCGCTGCCTGCAGGAACAGCGCCCGGGCTTCTTCAGGTTTACCCTGGCCAACTTTCTCGGTGGCACTCTTATAAAATCGCTGCGCGCGGATGGCCGCCGGTACGGGTTTCGGCTTCGGGCCGACAGGAACAGGGGCGACGCCTCGCGATACGGCGGTGTTTGTCGCCACCGTGGCCGGGACCCGCTCGGCTACCGGCGCTGCCGGAGCCTCCGATTTCGGCGCTGGTTGTGGTTGCGTTTTCGTGTGATGGCTGGATGCGAAGAGGAGCGCAACAATTACTATGACCGCGAATCCGCCGATGTACAGGAAGGGTCCGGCGAGGCGGTTTTTCGTAGCTTTCCTTGGTTGCCGCAGAGGCTGCGGCCGGCTCGTATTTTGGAGTGCCTTTTCCAGCCCCGTAGCAAATTCCGTGCAGGTGGGGAAACGTTCGGCGGGAAATCTGCTCAACGCTCGCTCTAAAACCTGGTCGGCTCCCGGCGGCAACGCAGCATTGGCGGCGCGCGCGGAGGGCCGCGGGCCGTAGACGATGAGATGAGCTACGGTGGCCATCGACTGACCCACAAATGGGCGGACGCCGGTCAACAATTCGTAGGCCATGACGGCGAGCGAGAATTGGTCCGACCGGCCGTCCACGGGTTGCGCTTCAATCTGTTCGGGAGACATATAGGCGGGGGTGCCCATCAGCAGTCCCGTCACGGTCTGATTATTCGCCGAGAGGAGCTTGGCGACGCCAAAGTCCGCTACCTTCACCGTGACGTCGCTCTGCAACATTATATTGGCCGGCTTGATATCGCGATGAACCACGCCGAACTGGTGCGCGTAATCCAGGGCCGCGGCAGTTTGTTTCAGGATTGAGACGGCGACTTCGGGAGCCAGTCGACCGCTCGATACGAGCACCTGATGCAGCGACCGGCCTTCAATGTGCTCCATGGTGATGAAGGCGGAATCGCCGTGCAGGCCGACATCTAGGATGACGACAATGCCGGGATGAAACAGGCGGCCGGCGGATCTCGCCTCGCGGAAAAGCCGTTCTTTCATGAATTCGGCTTGGCGTGGGTCCGCGCCTTCTTTCAGACTTATGACCTTCAAGGCGACGCGCCTCCCAATCATGGGATCGACAGCGTCGTAGACGACTCCCATGGCGCCGCGTCCCAATTCGCCTCGGATCAAATAACGTCCGATTTGGCCCGTGTCTTGGACGGTACTTTCTAGAAAGGATTCCGTTGCGGCGCGAGTGCGAAGCAAAAGCTCGACGCCTTCCCGGAGCGTAGCGTCCCCCGCGGTTGCGCTGTCGACGAACGCTTTCCTTTCAGCCTCCGGACAGTCCAGCGCCTGGTCAAAGACCTGACGCGCGCGCTGGTAGACTTCCGGTGCCATGGCAAGAGCGCTCGGAGCTAGAACAGGGTTTACTGGACGTCGGACACTTTGCCGTCCTTGAATATAATTTTCGTGTCTTTATATACATAGATTTTCTTGGGGCCGAGATCGACCACGGTTTTGGGCTGGCCGAGCTGGCCGGTGACCTCGTCGATGGTTTGTCCAAGGGCAATGTTGGCAGGAGGGGGCGCGGGCGCAGGTACAGGCGCGGGCGCGGGTGGGGCTGCCCCACCCGGCGCGACTTGGCTCGATACTTCCTGCTCAGCCTTGTCCGCTTCTCCCCACTGCTGGTTGATTTGCGTCGCGGCCGTGGGGTCGGGTGGAGGAGCGTCCATGGCGAGCATCGTTTTGACCGGTGCGACGTTGGCCGATGGCGGAAGCGCGGGCAACCCACCCTGACCCTGCTTGGATTGCAACTCGCCCATACCCTGATCTATGGTTTCGCGCATGTGATTCTGCATATCCTGCAGATCCGCCATCTGGACCGAAACGGTATCTCCCCGCGGGCATTCCTGGCCGCCCTTGCTAGCTAGCACGGCGAGGCTTGCCGCGTCGGCGTTGGGGGCGGTTTGTCCCGTGAGCTGAAGCGTGTCCCCCTCGCTGATGGCGCATTCGGTTCCCACGGCGTCAACCACGTCGAGGTCTTTACCGGCCACAAAAACGTGCTGAATGTGGTCGGTGAGCATGCGCTGAATTCCGCTGGACGCAGGGTCCGCCTCGCCGGTTTTCGCGGTCTGTGCTTCGGCGTTTTCCAGTGCAATCTGGCGCTGGACTTCAGCCGAGATCAAATCCTTCACCTGCGGCGTCAGAGGAGCGGGATTGGCCAAAGCCTGAGCTTGGGCGGCCGCAGCAGCGTCCGCTTGCGCTTGGTACGATGCCTGGAGACTCTGCGAAATCATGTAGTCCGTGAGCCAGAGAGACGCGCTGGCATAGACCGGGTACGGCGTGAAAAAGCCGCCGTAGTACCCGTACCACGGAGCGGCCGCCCAGCCCCAGGCAGCTACCGGATACGCGAACGGCACCGCCCAGGGGTTGTAGGCCCATCCATAGAAGGCTGGCGCGTAATAAAAGCTGGGAGCGTACATCTCAGCGTAGACGCCGTGATAATAATAGCCGCGGTAGAAGCGATCGTAAGCTCTGCCATGTTCATAATACGTGCGATGACCGTATTCATGACCACGAAAGCCGTAAGGGTGCTGAACATAACCGCGGCCCCCACGCTCGGCGACGATGCGGGAGTGGTCCGCGCGCTCTACCCTGACGCTCCGATGTCCGTCGAGGCCATGGTGAATATCCATTCCGCGACGGGCGTCATGCACGTCGGCCCGAGATCCGTTCGCGCGGGTTCGGATTTCACTGCCATTGGCGGCGCGAGCGGTTCTGGTTCCGGCGGGAGCCCTGCGTTCGCTTAGTCCGGGCCTGGCAGCGCCGCCTGGGCGCCCGGCGCCGCCAGGCCTGGCAGCTGGATGTGCGCCCGGAGCTCCGGGGCGGCCTGCGGTGGCCGGATGGCCCGCTGCTGGGTGCGCTGCAGGGTGCGCTGCCGCAGGGCGCGCTGCCGCAGGGTGGGCTGCCGCGGCAGCGGGCTTAGCCGGAGCTTCCGGCTTCTTCTGAGCGCTGGCGATGCCAGATCCAGCGAGGAGTACTATTGTTCCTGCTAAGTATCGGAGCGAAGAAGCTTGACTGATTTTATGCGCGTTCATGAGTTCTCCCTGCTGATTGCGGGCCTTATCCACACGAGATGACGAGAGCTATTGGACGTCGGTGACCTTCCCTTTTAGGAATGTCACTTTCAGGTCATCGTAGAAATAGATCTCCTTGGCGCCTACTTTTGCGGTTTTCTTGGGCTGTCCAAAACTGCTGATGACCTGATCCTTGGTCTGTCCTAGCGAAATGGTCTTTGGAGGCGCTGGTGGCTCGTCGACCGGCGGCGGGGGAGGCGGGATCGGTGCGGGAGGAGCGTCGGCTTGCTGAGCGGGTGGGGCTGCAGCCGGTGCAGCGGGTGCGGCGGCCGGTGCTCCCTGCTCCTGCGCAGCTCCGGCAGGCGCCTGTTGTGAGTTCGCATCCTCGGGTTGGATCTTCAATACCTCGCCTATAGTGGTATCGACGGTCGCAAGATCCGCGGATACGAGTGATCGCTTCGGGAACTGAATCCTGAGCGAGCCCTTATAACGCCCGGCGTCTCCGTAAGCATCGGAGATCAAATCGAAAGCAATGTCGTCCTTACCGCGATCAACAGTGATTTTAGTGACATAGAGCTTCTCTCCGTTCACGAAGTCTCTGGATTCTCCCGCGGTTCCGGCAGCTGTACCTGCGGCGGTACCAACACCAGGTATATAACCAATCCCTGGCAGGTGACCAAAGCGCCGAATCGCGGTGGCGGCTCCGGACCTGATTTGTCCGTCCTTATAGGTATTTTGGGTCACGACATTGCTCGAAACCGATCCGGCCGAGAAGCCTTTCTTTTGGAGGATCAGAATGGATCCCATGGTAACGATGTCGCTGTTATCGGCGGTCGGCGTGGTTAGCTTATACTCCGATTCCAACTGTTGTTCGAGCGTCGCCGCCGGGACCTGCAAAGATGCCCCCATGAGCAAAGTGAGGAGATAGGCAGAAATAGTTAATGTGCGCACTGGGAATCCATCCTCTTGGGCTTACAATCGTCTGGATCTGGCTGAAAAATTACATTGTTGCGCCTTGCATAGCGCCGGTCCATCGAATTAGGAAGGACTCAGTATAAGCGGAACGCTGGCAATCGTCAAGAAGCATGACCGTTTCGTCGCAGCGTCGAGTAATGTAGGTCCCACGTTCTTTTGAGTCGGTATACCTTTCTATGAGTCTATGCGCGAAAACCTTGCAAAAAGTATCAGTACGTTGGCTTGCTCACAATTCTGAAAGTAAATCACCCAGGTACTCATTACTCCCTTATGGAATGCCCGGCCAGGAACGGGGAACGGTGTTAGTGATACCGCCCTTGGAATTGGTGTTCTGAGAGTTAGTCAAAGACAGGAGAGTAAATGAGTTATCGGTATTTGCTGGCGATCGGCTTCCTTTCCGCTGGCGTATTTCTTCAAGCACAGGGCATCATTAGCACCGTCGCCGGCAACGGCAACGTCGGGGATTCGGGCGACGGAGGGTCGGCCACCAGCGCGACGCTGGGCGTGACTGCCGGGATCGCGGTGGACCAGGCCGGCAACATCTACATCGCGGACGCCGTGTTCAACGTGGTCCGCAAGGTAGATAACAAAGGTATGATTTCCACCTTCGCGGGCGGCGGAAATCCGGGCGCGTTGGGCGACGGAGGAGCGGCTACCAGTGCCAGACTCGTTTTTGCGGGGGCTACCCATCTAGGCCTGGCAGTGGACAGCGCCGGTAATCTTTATATCGCCGATTATGGCGATAGCCGCATACGCAAAGTGGACGCCTCTGGAACGATTACCACTGTGGCCGGCGCGAACACTTCGCTGGGCGTGGGAGGATTTTCCGGCGATGGCGGACCCGCTACCAGCGCGCTGCTCAACTCGCCCACTGGCGTCGCGTTCGACGGCTCCGGGAATATGTACATTGCCGATTTTGGAAACTATCGCATCCGCAAAGTGGATACGCAGGGAACGATCACGACCATCGCCGGAATTGGCGCGGTGACTGCTTCCGATTCCGGGGATGGGGGAGCGGCGACCAAAGCCGAACTGACGGGTATTTACGATGTAGCCGCGGATAGCAAGGGAAATGTGTATATCGCCGACCAGGAGCATATCCGCCAGATCAATCTCTCCGAAGTGATCAATACGGTGGCGCACGGGTTTTTTGGTACGTGTGTTTTGGCGCCCACGCCGGCGGCGAACGCTGACGTTTCCGCGAATGGGCTGGCCGTGGATAGCGCGGGAAACCTGTATATCGCCGACAAGAGCGCCGATTGCGTGCAGGAACTGGAGACGGATGGCATGGTCAGTCTGGTGGCGGGAGGAGGTACGAATCTGCAAGGCGATGGCGGCCGGCTGCCAGTGCGGTGCTGGGCGGCGCGTCGGCCGTGGCGCTGGATAGCACCGGCAACCTCTACATCGCGTCCGGCAGTACGGTTCGCAAAGTGACGGCGTCCACATCGCAGCCCTCCGCCAGGCCGATTATTTCCAGCAATGGCGTGGTGAACGGTGCGAGTTTCA
Source organism: Bryobacterales bacterium (assembly GCA_963776805.1). Lineage (GTDB taxonomy): Bacteria > Acidobacteriota > Terriglobia > Bryobacterales > Bryobacteraceae > Palsa-89. The sequence continues at coordinate 60,106 of CAVZOD010000019.1, read as the reverse complement.
ATCTCGGGATTTCACCCAATTCCTGGGTGACCATCGACGGGACGAACTTCAGCAATCGCACGGACTCCTGGACTGTTACCGGCGGCGTGCTGCCCACCAGCCTGGACGGGGTGACGGTGAGCGTCGGAGGGTTGCCAGCTTATGTGGACTATATCAGCCCGACCCAAATCAACGTGCTGACGCCGGCAGACCTGACGGATCAATTTCCCACGGTAATCGTGACGAACTCGGTTGGATCGAGCGCGCCGTCCACAGTGTTTTCGCAACGAGAGATGCCGGCGTTCTTTACCTGGCCGGGCAACCAGGTGGTGGCGACGCACGAGGATTTCACCTGGGCGGTAAAGAACGGGACTTTTCCGGGAACCACTACCGTGGCGGCGAAGCCGGGCGAGACGATTATCCTGTGGGGCACCGGTTTTGGGCCAACGATGCCGGCGACTCCCGCGGGTGTAATTGTTTCTTCAGACAAGACTTATTCGACCACCGCGGTGCCCACTGTGCTGCTCGATCTGGTAAGCACCACGGTCTACGGAGCCGCTCTGGCTCCGGGGTTCGCCGGTCTGTATCAACTGGCATTCCAGGTGCCGGCGTCGCTGGCGGATGGAGATTACCAGGTGATTGCGACGGTTGGGGTGCCATCGGGGAATGTGCCGATGCTCACGGTGCAGCAGTAGCCAGGACTTATTGTGCGTGTCAGGAAATAAGTGACATTTTGATATGGCGCACTTTCTTGCACGCGGTGTTGAGAGTGGAATAACTCGCGTGCGTGCGCCACGTTGTCGCGCAATTGGAAGGGTTATTTCCTGACAAGCGTTTATTGGGCGAATAATTGCGGGGGAAGCGGCGACGGGTTGCCGGTGAGAATGACGGGCGACCAGTAGAGGAAGCTTTTCTGTTGTGGGGTTCGCATCACTTGCAGCATGGCGAGGCGCAGTGCTTCGGCGCGGCCGCGGCCGAGGCTGAGTTCCTGGTAGAAGCGAGCCATCAGAACGCGCTCGGTGGAGTCGGAAACATCCCACAATGGCGCGACGAAAGTTTTCACGCCCGCGATGGCGGCGGCGCGGCGCATGCCGTATACTCCGTCGCCTGAGGATGGAACTCCATCGGCCATCCGGCATTGCGACAGCACCAGCATTTCGGTGCCGTGAAAATCCAGCGTTTCGAGTTCGCGCGCGGTGAGCAAGCCATCTTGCGTCGATTTGGGACCGCGGCCGTACGCTTCCTCCAGCATGATGGCCGAAAGATTCATGGCGCGCGATCCAGGATCCAGTCCGGCCAGCGCACAGACGGGACTGCCGGGTTCGGCTGTGCAGTTTTCGTTGCCGCGAACCGTGCCGTGTCCGGCGATGTGCAAGAGCGCGGGTCCGTGGAGGGCTTTCACGTTTTGCTCGGTGGCTTCGCCAACGGACAACAGCCGGGCGCGGGGAATGAGTTTTTGGAGCGAGCGAGCTTCCATTGTGGCGCCGTCGAGATGCTTGAGACCGCCGGGGCCGGGGCTGAGCGCGATCACGGGCGGACCGGCCGGCTGATCTGTGTTTACGGGAGCGAGCAGATCGCGGCCGGCCGAAAGGTAGCTGATCGCGAATCGTTCGATCAGAAAATGTCCATGCGAGTCCGAAAGGGCGGCGAAGGGGGCGAGCGTCAGCAGGCCGTCGGGCGAAATGCGCAGGCGGCGGATGGTTTTGTCGTCGGCCAGGCGGGCTCGCAAGGGCGCGAGTTGTTTCGATAATTGGCCGAGCGCGTCCGCAGCGGTGCTTTCGGCGGACACCGCGGCTTGTTTTTCCTGGTGAGCGAGCGAGAGGCTCCAATCGTTGGCGCCCGAGATGAGGTCGCGGACGGCTTGGTCGATGGGCTGCGCGGACCCCAGATCGATCCAGCGCAACGCGCCCGAGTGATCCAACAAGAACGCGCCGTAATGTTTTTCAAAGGCCACGATCTCGACCAGCACTTCATCGGGGGCGAGGCGCGCGCGCATGTCTTCCAATCGCGCGGGCCGCGTGGCCTCCGCGAAGCCGGGAACGTCGCGGCTCAAGGCTGCTTCCAGCGCGTCGCTGCGCTGATTCAGGTCGTGCAGCGCGGCTAGGGCCCGGCTGCTTAAGACGTCGGTGGAGTTGGTGCGCAAATCCGCCAGCAAGCGGCCGTCATCGGCGAGGGGGCACGTGCCGGCGACCGCCGATTTCAAATCGCGATAACCCAGCGCTGTGGTGAGCGAGGATTCACACTCCAGCAGGGTCTGCCACTCGCTTACGCGGGCGCGGACACCGGCGGTGGAATCTTCGCGCAGGCTCTCGCGCCAATCGCGCACATGATCCAGCACGCGGCCTTTGCGTCGCGCAACGGCTTCGAAGGCAAGAACGCGAGCCTCGGGAAGCTGATCGCCCGCGCGTTCCTGGAACCGGAGCAGGGCAGGGAGCGGATCGTCCAGGTTGGCCAGGACCTCAGCTTTGGTGCGTTCGGAGCCGACATTCAAAATGCCGCTCAGAACGCGATCGTTAATTTCGAAACTTTGACGATAGAGCGGCAGCGCGGCGGTGTAATTGCCCTGTTGATCGTAAAGCGCGGCCAGATCGCCCAGATAGCGGGCGAGATCGGGATGGTTGGCGCCTTCGCTTTCGGTGACGATCGCAATTGCACTTCTTAACTGTTCGCCGGCCTCCGTGTTTTCATGCCTGGCTTCATCCACCAGCGCGAGACTTGCCAGCGCATTCGCGTACACGGGGTGCTTTTCGCCCAGGCCTTGCGAGGCGACGGCGCGGGCCTGCTGGAACGATTCACGCGCGTCCGCCAGATCGCCGCGTTTTCGTTCCGCTTCACCCAAAGCGAGCAGCGTGCTGGCATACTCGAATGCCGGCCGGTCCGAGGAATTGGCGTAAATATCGGCGGCCTCGCGCAGAAGCTTTTCGCCTTCTTCCGGATTTCCGGCGTACACCAGGCGTCCGTAATTGCGCAGCGTGGCCGCCACCAGCACATGCCGCGGCCCGTAGATTTTCCGGCGCAATTCGAGAGCGGTCCGATAGTCGGATTCCGCGCCGGTCCGGTTGCCCATAGCCTGGTAGAGGATGGCGCGATGGTCGAGCAGCTGAACGTAGATGGGGTGGGTTTCCCCGAGCGAACTCTTCAGCAGCGGCGCCGCTTCGTTGTAGTATTTTTCGGCGGCGGCGTAGTTGCCGAGCTCCATTTCCAGATTGGCCGGGCCCATCAGGCTGGTGGCGTAGATGGGATGCGTGGGGCCGATGGTTTTGCGCAGGACGTCGAGCGCGGTGGTGAAATCAGTTTCGGCCTCATGATATTTGCCGAGGCGATGATAGTTGCCGGCGAGATTCACCAGCAGGGTTCCATACTCGGGTGGCGCCGGATGCTTGGCATCGAGGTGGGACTCGTAAATGGCGCGCGCTTTTTCGAATGTTGCGGCCGACTTTTCGTATTCACCCTCGGCGCTCAAAACGGACCCGAGCGTTTCCAGCGTCTCGGCTACCGTGGGATCGTTCGCGCCCAGGACGCGCGTTCGCACGGCCACGGCCTCTTCGGCCAGAGTCTGCGCTTCGGGGAGGCGGCGCGTGTCACGGCAAAAAAGGGCGAGATCGTTGGCGCTTTCGGCGTAGTCGGCCGAATCGGCGCCAAGTTTTTCGCGCCGCAGCGCCAGGCCCTGGCGGAGGAATGCTTCGCCATTCTTCAAGTCGCCGGAATTGTAATAGAGGAATCCGAGGCGATCGAGACTGCGGCCGGATTGCTTGGGAGTGGACGCGGCATCGACGGCGAGCTTGGCGGCGCGGACGGCCCCAGCTATGTCGCCTTTCAGATAAAGCTGTTCCACCTGCCCATCCAGGGCGTCCCAATCGGCCTTTTGCGCCAGCAGCATCGGCGCCGCCAGCAGGCAGGCGATAAGCGCCTGTTTCATTGAGGCTTCGTGAGTCGAGCCAGGTTCGCTTCCACCGCGCCGCGCGCGGACTTGGATGTACTTAGGGGCAAGGCTTCATTGTAGTAGCCGGCGGCCTTGGCGCGGTCGCCACCAAGTTCGGCCACCGCGCCGAGATTGTTGAGGATTTGCGAACGGAGAGCGGGATCGGTTGCTTTGGCCAGCGCCTTATCGAGGATCTCGCCGGCCCGATCGCGGTCGCCACTCAACAGAAGCAGAGCGCCGTAGCTCGCGTAATTCGTGGCTTCTTCGGACGCGCTGGCCGCCGGCGGCTGGTCGAGATTGTTAACCGCCACTTCGTAGTGCTCGCGTGCCGCGTCGGGTGCTCCGGCCCGATAATCGAAGGCTGCCAGGTGCTCCAGCAATTCGCGCGTTTGACCTTGGGAACCGGAGGCGATGGCGTTGCGGGCAATTTCGCGTGCGGATTTCAGATCGCCTGCGGCTGCGAGCGCGGCCACCTGCTGGAGGATCGCCCGGAGGTGCGCGTCCAGGGGAACGCTCACGGCATCGTTGGTTTGAATGGGGGCGTCCGATGGGAAGGTGCCGCGGGCGCGATCGCGAAATACGGTGGTGATGGTGATGCGCCCTATCGCATGGTTGCTAACTTCAGGATGGTTGCGGACTACGGCCAGTTCGGTTCCTTTGGCGAGACCGTCGATGGACCCTAAATTCACGGTAGCCGTATCGTCTTCAATGGAAACGATGACACCCTCGGATTTCGGCGGACGGCTGGGCGCAGCGGCGCCGCGAAACAGCGGAGCCTTGAACACACGCGCAGGTTGCAGATCGCGGGTGAGGATAATGGTGGGAGCTACGCCGGGCGTCTTCGGGATGACCACTCGTGCCGTCTCGGGAGAATGTGGAGCTGGCCGTAAAACAAAGAAGGTGAGCAGACCCGCCGCCACCACCGCTGCCAGTCCGGCCGCCCACAGGAACGTACGATACTTTCGGCGATGCGGAACCCGAATGGACGCCTCCACCGCTCCGCGCGCCACCAGGGTATCGAACAGATCCGGATCGTCGAGCGCGGATTGGGCCAAGGCGCGATCGGTGGTAGCGGGCGATTCCATGGCAGCTCGCACCAGGGCTACCGCGGTCAATTCGTCGAACAAACCGGAATCGTCGAGCGCTTCGTGAGCCAGAGCGCGCGCAGCCGCCGGATGCAGTTCGCGATTCGCGAAGCGATCGATGCGGCTGTTGAGATCCAATTCCATCGGCTGGTCCTTATTGCCGCTCCAGTCCGCGTGCCGCTTTGCCGAGTGGTTGGGTGCGCTTGCGGACGCATTGCGCCAGCGTCCGGATGCCCCGGCTGACCCAGGTGGCCACGGTGTTTTCACTCACGCCCAGGCGCAGCGCGATGTCGCCATATTTCAACCCGTCGGCGCGCATTTTCAGGACGCGCTGATAATCGGCATCGAGCGCCGGCATGCACTCCACCACGATCTGTTGCAGCTCCTTTTGGATGAGCGCGTCGAGCTGGTCCGGCGCCGGATCGGCGTGATCCAGGCGATTGTGTTCTTCCACCACCACGAAACGAAGTACGCCATGCAGCCAGGCCATCAGTTGATCCAGCGGCCAGGCGGGCGGCTCGGCTTCCGGGGGCAGCTCTTCGCTGAAGTAATACTCGATGGCGGGCTGGGAAAGCGGATGTTCGAGCGAGCGCTTCAGGGTTTCCTGCGCGGCACTTTCCGGATCGCGCGATCCCATGCGGCGGGCGCGCGAGCCAAGCGCGTAGAGCAAGCGGCGATAGTCGGCGATAGCGTCGCGGGTCTCGCTCAAGATGGACCGGCCTCCCGGGGAATCGGAACGATTCATGAGAAACCTTCATTTTCCACTAAATCCGCGAGGGCTGCACAGAGAGTGCCGGTTGAGTTGGGACCGTGACTACCGGTACGGTAGTGAGTGATGATCCGTCACCTGCGGCACGCCGTTCGGACGCTTTTGCGAAACAAAGCCGCGTATTTCAGCGCGGCCGCGATTTTGGCGCTGGGGATTGGAATGAGCGTGGCGGTGTTCTCGCTGGTGGACGCGGTGCTGCTGCGGCCGCTGCCTTTCCCAAAGCAAGAATCGATTCAGGTGATCTGGAAGGTGGATCCGCTGGCCGGCAGCCACGTTGAAGAACTGGCTTATCCCGAGCTGCGCGATCTTGAGGAGAGCATTTCGGATTTTAAATATGTCGCTGTGATGCCGACGTCTCTCTATGGCTATGCGAGAGTTTTGCAGACTGGTACAGCCGATCCGGTGCAGATTGAGAGCGCTCCAGTGTCGCACGATTTCTTTCGGGTGCTGGGTGTTTCTCCCGTTTTAGGCCGCGATTTCACAAGTTCCGACGAAGGAGTGGGTGCGCCGCCCGTAGTAGTGATCTCCGATCATGTTTGGCGCAACCAACTGGGCGCGGATCCGAAGATCGTCGGGCGGATCGTTCGCCTGAACGGGCAAGGCTACACGGTGATCGGAGTGATGGCGGCTGGGGTGGAGTTTCCGCGCGGGGCGGGTTTGTGGATTCCGCTGGGCGTGGAGCGCGCGATTGTGGATCGCCGGGGCGCGACATTTCTGCAGGCGATTGCGCGCGTCAAGCCCGGAGTCTCGCGCGAACGCATCGCCAGTGAAGTGAATGCATTGTTTGCCAGGCTTGCGGCGGACCATCCGGAGGCCTACACGCGCTCCCAGCGGGGCGTGGTGACGCCGCTGGTGGAATACTGGACCGGTTCAGCGCGCGTTCACTTGTGGATCATGCTGGGCGCAGCGCTGCTGTTGCTGCTTGCCGCGGTGATCAGCGCCAGTAATCTGCTGTTGTCGCGGGCGTTGTCGCGGCGGTCCGAGATTGCGACGCGTTTGGCCCTGGGAGCGCGGCGCGGCCAGATCCTGGCGCAGCTTGGGGCGGAGGGCGCATGCGTCGCGATCATGGCCGCGGCGGCTGGGTTGGGCATCGCGCAATTTGCGATTCGATTTCTGGTGCGGTGGGCGCCGGGCGACATTCCGCGATTACCGGACGCGGCTCTGAATCTAGCGAGCTTTGGCTTCGCCGCCGGCGCCGCGGTGTTGGCTGCCGTAGCGTGTACGGTAGTCCCAGGCTGGGCGGCGGCGCGGATGCATTTAGAATCGGCTCTGCGGGAGGGTGGCGCGCGATTGTCGCTGTCCCGGCGCGCGGGCAAAACCAGGAATGTATTCATTCTGGCGCAGGCGGCGGTGACGTTGATGTTGCTGGTTCTCGGGTCGTTGCTGGTTTTGAGCTACCGCGCGATGATGTCCGCCGAAATCGGATTTGCGAATCGCGACGCCCTATCCATGAATTTGCAATTGCGCGGGCCGGGTTTGTTTGGAGGGCAGGCGTTCGATCCGAAGTTCCGGCGCGCGTTCTATAAGCAACTGCTGGACCGGTTGCGTGCGGCCCCTGGAGTTACGTCGGCGGCCGCCATTCTGCTTCGGCCGCTGGAAGGAACCATCGGATGGGATGTTTCCTATGAGTTCGAGTTCGAAGCCGGCAATAAGGAAGGCCGGGTGCTTCCGAAGACGAACTATGAAGTGGTGACGCCGGATTATTTCAAGACCGCCGGCACGGCGCTGCTGGAAGGGCGCGATTTCGACGAGCACGATTCCGAAAGTGGCGAGCCGGTGGCGATCATCAGCCAGGCGCTGGCCGAGCGGATTCGGGCGGCGGGGCGCTCGCCGCTAGGATCCAGGATTCGGTTGGGATTGACGGGCCCGCATTGGAACAAGGTGATCGGCATATGCGCGAACGCGCGCTACCGCAGCATAACGCAGAAAGGCGCCGACATCTTCGTTTCCTACTTGCAGGCCGCGCAACCGACCAACTATGTGGTGATTCGGGGAACGCAATCGGCCGGGGATCTTGCCGCGCTGGTGCGGCGTAAGTTGGCCGCGATGGATTCCAGTCAAACGATTGCCGGCGTCGCGACCATCGGCGAACTGGTGGATGCCAATTCGGCGCGGCACCGATTCAACATGATCCTGCTGTTATGGTTTGGGGTGTGCGCGGCGATTTTGGCGGCCAGCGGCGTGTATAGCATCATCACCGAGAGCCTGGCGGCGCGCGAGCATGAGATCGCGATCAAGACCGCGTTGGGCGCTCCAAGAATCCGGCTGGCGCGCGAATTGGTTGCCGGCACGCTGGCGTTTGTGCTGGCGGGGGAAATGTTGGGAGCGCTGACGGCGTGGGGGTTCGGCAAAGTAGGATCGGAGCTGCTGTATGGAGTTTCGGCGCGCGATCCGTGGCTTCTTGGTTCGGTGGCCGGCTTCCTTTTTGCTGTTTCATTGATCGCCGCGCTTTGGCCGGCGTGGGCCGCGGCGGATCACGATTCGAAAGCGTCGCTAATTTTCTGACGGGCTCTCGGCGTGATCGATCACCAGTGTCTCGATCCGGCCCTGTTTCGACTCTAGCTTCAATCCAAGCTGTTCCTCCACGGCAGTGAAAAAGGAAGGTCCCGACGGATCGATTGGAGTGCCGTTCAAATACACGATTCTGCCGTCGGCGGATCGAAATTGATCGGGCGTCCAGGTGAGCTGGAAATCGTATGCGCCCGCCAATCCGGTTTCATCCTGCACCGGACGGCCGGCGAATGGCGATAGCTCGCTTGCGATTCGGGTCATGGGGACGCGCTGGCCGATCATTAGCCCTGGTCTTGGAGCGACGCCGCAGAAGTTGGAGCCGCTCGGATTTGCCGGGCATTCCGCTTCCAGCGAGCGGCTGATTTTGGGCCCCAAACCCGTTCCTTTTGTCGCCGGAATCAAGGCATAAATCTTACCGTCTTTGGTTTCGCGATGGTATCGGAGCTGGAACCTGTCTTCGAGCAGAGACCGGAGCATTTCCCAATATTGATCTCCGCTGATTTTTCCCGAAGCCTTGGCGACGATGTCGAAATGCTGGGAGCGGAGCGGCTCCGGAACGCGCGACAGATCGAGCAGTTTGGTTTGAAATGCCAGTTCGACCAAGGTAGTGAACGGGGCATTGCGGGCGGTAAGTCCACCGGGAGTACGGGCCAGGGAGCCGCCGGTGGTGTCTTGGCTAGGCTTGATCGCGGCCACGTCGAATACACGACGCGCCGAGATCGACTGCGCCCACCCAATCTGTGACGCAGACAGGATGGCAACGGTAATCGCAGTGAACCCGACGCCAGTCATATTATGGAAGAAGACACCGGCGGCGTTCGAAAGGTTCCCAAGCTATTTATGAACGCTCTGTCCCGCCGGTTCGGCCGGCACTTGCGCGCGCCAGGTGTTCTGCAGCCAGCGCTCGAACGAGTGGAGCTGCGGAAGCTCCTGCCGCACGGCTGCGATATCGATGTGATACCCCACCCGGTCGAACCACTGAAACATTTTGAAATGCGCCGGATCGATGCGCTTGCTGAAATCGTCCCAGGGAACCTGAACGTAGCGGACTTCGTGTCCCACCATCCGGCTGAACGCCTCCGCCAGTTGCGTCATCGACAACTCGTCGCCTGCGATGTCGAAGGTGCGGCCCATCCATTTTCCGGGATGTTCGAAAGCCAGGGTCACGAATGCGCCGACATCGTCGACGGCGATCATCTGGAGGCGCGTCTCCGGTTTGAGCGGCAATTGCAGCCGGCCGTCCAGAATCTGATCCTTCATGTTGAGCCAGTTTTCCATGAAGAACACCGGCCGCAGAATGGTGTGCTTGATTCCTGTGGCGTGGATATGCTGCTCGATGCGGCCTTTGCTTTCAAAGTGCGGGATTCCGGTGTGCTGGTCGGCAGCGGCCACCGAGCTATAAACGAAATGGCGGATCGACTGCGCGGTGGCCGCATCCACCATGTTGGTGCCCTGCCGGATTTCGGCTGCGGTATCGGTAGACGTCTGCATGGAATGGGCGCCATAAACGCCGTCCATGGCGCGCTGGAGCGACGCCGGATCTTCCAGGTCTCCACGGACCAGTTCCACGCCCGGTCCGGCCAGCGTCCGCACTTGGCGTTTTTCTAAGTCGCGGACCAGGACGCGCAGCGGGAATTTGCGGTGCAGGTGCTGCAGCGCCGCGCCGCCTTGATGCCCGGTGGCGCCTGTCAGCAGAATAGTTTTGTTTGAATGGGTTGCCATGATTTTCGGGCTCCTGGACGTTGGACTCCGGCGCGGGCGATCGGAGACACGCTTTCGCGGGTTGCAACTATGAGGTCACATTTTGTTAGCATTGACCCTAAAGGAGAACGTCCATGCCCGATGAGCAGGGGATTGATCGCCGGTCGCTGTTTCAGGCCCTTTCGCAGGTCTCGCTTGGCTTGGCCGCAACTGCGGCGATTGCCGAACAAGTGAAAGCTGCTCCATCTGAAGAGACCAAGGCCGAGGAGCTGGAGCCGTTCAAATACGATATCGAGAGCGAGACGGGCTGGGTTGGCCCGGGCGGATCGGCCAAAGAGGCGACGGTGAAGCAACTGCCGGTTTCGCAAAGCATCGCGGGCGTTTCCATGCGCCTGGCCCCGGGCGCCATTCGCGAATTGCACTGGCACGCGCTGGCCGCCGAATGGGCCTACGTCCTGGCGGGGCGTTGCCGCACCACGGTGATCGCGCCCAACGGGCAAGCGGAAGTGGATGATTTCGAAGAAGGCGACACCTGGTATTTTCCGCGCGGCCACGGGCACGCCATCCAGGGACTGGGCCCCGGCGAATGCCACTTTCTGCTGGGGTTCGACAACGGGCATTTCTCTGAATTCGGGACGTTCAGCATTACCGACTGGATTAAGACCACGCCGCGCGGCGTTCTGGCGCGCAACTTGGGGCTTCCCGAATCGGTATTCGGCCAGATGCCGCAAAAGGAGTTGTATATCGGGCCGGGACAGGTTCCGCCGTCGGTGGAAGACATCCGGAATTCGGGACTGCAACCCAGCCAGTCCTCCCACAAGTTCCGTCTGGATCGGGTTTCGCCCCATGTTTTCGCCGGAGGGGAGGAGCGGATTGTCACGCAGAACGAATTCCCCATCCAGACTACGCTGACCGCGGTGCGGATGGACCTGAAGCCGGGAGCGCTACGCGAAATGCACTGGCACCCGCATGCCGACGAGTGGCAATTCTACGTGAAAGGCCGCGGGCGTGTGACCATTTTCGGATCCCATGGCCGGGTGAAATCGGAAGAATTCGGGCCGAACAATGTCGCTTTCATTAAGCAAGGCTACGGGCACTTCATCGAGCAGGTGGGCGACGAGCCGACCCAGATTTTGATTCTGTTCAACAGCGGACTTTATCAGGAGATTTCGCTGACCAACTGGCTGGGGGGCAATCCGAATTCGCTGCTGACCAGCAATTTTGGGATCAGCCGGGAGATGCTGGATCGGCTGCCAAAGAAGGAAGTCGGGATACTGGGCAAGAGAGCCTAGCCTTCCGTGCCCTGCGCCAATTCGCGCATGAAAGCGCAATTCTCCGCAGTTCAGAACTTGTTGAAACTTCAGCGAGTTCGCCTGCCACATCGCTAAAACCCCGAAAATCATTGCCGATATGAAGAACGGGCCGGTTTATGCCCGGCGAGTATCCTCTGGGCTAAAACCTGCTTTAGTGTTCTACGGCAGAGAGTTAGACGACAGCGAGTTCGACGGCAGCGAGTTAGGGAGATACCAAGATGTGTCTGGCTGTTCCCGGAAAGCTCCTCAGCGTCGAGGGTGATGACCCTGCGTTTCGCGTGGGCCGCGTGGATTTCTGCGGCATAAAGAAGACGGTCAACCTGGCCTTCACCCCCGACGCCGTTCCGGGTGACTTCCTGCTGGTGCATGTGGGATTCGCGCTCACTCGGGTGGACGAAGAAGAAGCGCGGCGCACTTACCAATATCTGGCACAGATCGGGGCGCTTGGGGAGGAAGGGTTGGCGCCCGTGGACGCAGTGGGGCTGGAGCCCTTGCAGCGGGGAGGGCTCGCCCCATGAAGTACGTCGACGAATATCGCGACCCGCAAATCGCCCAAGCGGTGGCCGGCGAGATTGCCCGCAAAGTCACGCGGCCGTGGGTGCTGATGGAAGTATGCGGCGGCCAGACGCATACTTTGATGCGCTACGGCATCGATGAGTTGCTGCCGCGCGAGATCGAGCTGGTGCACGGGCCGGGTTGTCCGGTGTGCGTCACGCCGCTCGAAATGGTGGACCGGGCCATCCGGATTGCCTCGCTTCCGGGCGTGATCTTCACTTCCTACGGCGATATGCTGCGCGTGCCGGGGTCGGAATCGGATCTGTTTCAAGCCAAGGCCCAAGGCGCGGATGTGCGCGTGGTGTATTCGCCATTGGATGCGGTGAAAATCGCGCGCGAGAATCCGGACCGCAAGGTGGTGTTTTTCGGAGTTGGTTTCGAAACCACCGCGCCGGCCAATGGCATGGCGGTCTGGCAAGCCAAGCGCGAAGGGCTGGCCAATTTCTCCATGTTGGTGTCGCACGTTTTGGTGCCGCCGGCCATGCGGCTGATTCTGAATTCGCCGGCCAATCGAGTGCAGGGCTTCATCGCTCCGGGTCACGTTTGCACCGTGATGGGGTATCGCGAATACGAAGAATTGGTGGAAGATTTCCACGTCCCGATGGTGGTGGGAGGGTTTGAACCGCTGGATCTGCTGGAAGCTATTTCGATGCTCGTCTCGCAGCTGGAAGAAGGGCGGGCGGAGGTGGAAAATCAATACGCGCGCTCGGTGAATCTGGAAGGCAATCTGCCGGCGCAAAATATCCTGCGCGAGGTGTTCGAAGTTTCCGACCGCCAATGGCGCGGCATCGGGCCGATCGCCCAAAGCGGTTACAAGTTGCGCGAAGAATTTGCGGACTTCGACGCCGAACGCATTTTCGGGGTGGAGGATTGGCACGCCGAGGAACCCAAGGAGTGCATCAGCGCGCTGGTCCTGCAGGGGTTGAAGAAGCCGCTGGATTGCCCGGCGTTCGGAAAGCGCTGCACTCCCATGACGCCGCTGGGCGCACCCATGGTCTCGGCCGAGGGCGCGTGCGCGGCTTATTACCAATACAGACGCCATGCCGCGAGCCACAACTGAAATGTCCGACACCGCTACTCAAGCCGCTTCGTTTGTTTGCCCGGCGCCTTTGCCGCAACAGGCGAGGATCGTGCTTGGCCACGGTAGCGGCGGGCGGCTGAGCGCGGAGCTTTTGCGCGACGTGTTCCTGCCGCTGTTTTCCAATCCGGTTCTGGACCGGATGGACGATCAGGCCATTGTCGAGATCGGCGGCGCGCGGGTGGCTTTTACGACGGATTCGTTCGTCGTTCAGCCGCTGTTTTTCCCGGGCGGCGACATCGGGTCGCTGGCCGTGCATGGCACTGTGAACGATCTGGCCATGGGCGGAGCCCGGCCGCTGTTCTTGAGCGCCGGGTTCATTTTGGAAGAAGGATTTTCAACTGAAGCCCTGCGCCGCATTGCCGCGTCGATGGCCGCAGCGGCGGCGGCCGCGGGCGTGACGATCGTCACCGGAGACACCAAGGTGGTGGAGCGCGGCAAGGGCGATGGCCTGTTTATCAATACCACTGGGATCGGGATTGTTCCCGAGGGCGTGCGTCTCTCGGCCAGCCAGGCGCGGCCGGGAGATCGGGTCTTGTTGAGCGGCTCGATTGGCGATCATGGCATCGCGATTTTGTGCAAACGCGAGGGCCTGGAGTTTGAAACCGAGATCGTGAGCGATTCAGCCGCGCTGCATAATCTGGTGGCTCGGATGCTGGCCGCGTCCGCGGTCCCCCATGCCATCCGCTGCCTGCGCGATCCCACGCGCGGCGGCGTTTCCAGTTCCCTGAACGAAATCGCGGCGCAATCGGGTGTGAGCATTCAGATTGAGGAGACCCGGATCCTGGTGCGCGAGGAAGTACGCGGAGCTTGCGAGTTGCTGGGGCTGGATCCGCTGTATGTGGCCAATGAAGGGAAGCTGCTGGCTATCGTCGCGCCGGAAGCGGCCGATGAGATTGTGGCTGCGATGCGGTGCGATCCGCGTGGCGTCGACGCCGCGATCATCGGAACGGTCGGAGACGAAAGTGCGGGACTCGTAACTATGAAGACGGCATTTGGATCGACACGCATTGTCGATATGCTGGCTGGCGAGCAGCTTCCGAGGATTTGTTAGAGGCTTCAATGCACGAAATGGGAATTGCAAGTTCGATTCTTGAGGCGGCGGGCGCTGAGGCGCGGCTTTATCCGGGACATCGCGCGGCCAAAGTTGGAGTTCTGATTGGCGAATACGCCGGCGTGGATACTGAATCGTTGCGATTTTGCTTCGAAACCATAGCCAATGGTTTGGAGCTCGATATCACGTGGCGCACCGGGAGCGATGAACTGAAGCTGGCGTATCTCGAACTGGAAGAGGTGGCCAATGAAGGTGGAAATCGAGAAGAAGGTTCTGAGCGCGAACGATCAAATTGCGGCGCGGCTGCGTGACGTAATGGCGGCCAGCGGCACGCTGGCAGTGAATCTGATCAGCTCGCCCGGTTCGGGCAAGACCAGCTTGCTCGAAAAGACCCTGGATATGCTTCCGGCGGGAACGCGAACCGCGGTTCTCACCGGCGACATCCAGACCGACAACGACGCGCGGCGCTTGAGCCGCTATGGCTATCCGGTCCGGCAGATCACCACGGTCGGCGCCTGCCATCTGGATGCGCGCATGGTGGAAAACCATTTGGTCGACTGGCTGGACGAAGGCGTCAGTGGTCCGCTCGATCTGCTGCTGATCGAAAACGTCGGCAACCTGGTGTGCCCCACCAGCTACGATCTGGGCGAAGACGCCAAGATCGTGGTGCTCAGCGTCACCGAAGGCGAAGACAAGCCGCTCAAGTATCCGGGCATTTTTCGCAAAGCGGAATTGATGATCTTGAACAAGATCGATCTGCTTCCTTACGTTCCCTTCGATCCGCAACTGGCGCTGGAAAACGCGCGGCGGATCCATCCGGGAATTGAAATCATCGAAACATCTTGTACGACCGGGGCTGGACTGGAGCGCTGGCTCGCCTGGCTCACCGGCCGCGCGAAGACGAAGAATGCCGCGTTCCGCGCGGAGGAGGTTGGCTATGTCGTTGGCTAATATTTTGTCACCCGAAACGGATGTAAGCACAGTGCTGGCGCGCCGGGGCATTTCCCGCCGGCAGCTGGTGAAATTTTGCAGCGCCATGCTGGGCACGCTGGCGCTGCCGGAACGCTACCTGGCGCAGGTGGTGCAGGCAGTGGGAAAGGCCAGGAAGCCGGTGCTGGTCTGGCTGCAGTTCCAGGACTGCACGGGCTGCTCGGAATCGATGCTGCGCTCCAGCCACCCCGACGTCGCCGAGGTGGTGCTCGAACTGCTTTCCTGGGAATACCACGAGGTGATCATGCCGGGCGCCGGTAAAGCCGCGAGCGCAGTGTTGGACCGGGTAGCGAATGAAGACAAAGGCAAGTACCTGGCGGTGGTGGAGGGCGCCATCCCGACCGGGGAAGGCTTCTGCAACATCGGCGGCCAGAGTGCGATGGAGATCGCCCGCAAGGTCTGCGGAAACGCCGCGGCCACCATCGCGGTAGGCGCGTGTGCCTTTGATGGCGGCCTGGTGCGTTCAGCGCCTAATCCCACTGGCGCCTTGGGCGTGCATGAGGCGCTGCCGGATGTGAAGGTGATGAACATGGCCGGATGCCCTCACAATCCAGCCAACACGGCGGCGGCGCTGGTTCATTATCTAACCTTCAACGATCTGCCGGCGGTGGACCAATACAACCGCCCGCTATTTGCATACGGCCGCATCATTCACGATCAATGCGAGCGGCGCGCGCATTACGATGCCGGCCGTTTCGTCACGGAGTGGGGCGATGAAGGGCACCGCAAAGGCTGGTGTCTATACAAGATGGGCTGCAAGGGTCCGGCAGCCACCTTCAACTGCCCGGTGGTGGGCTGGAACGACCATACCAGTTGGCCCGTCCGCGCCGGCCATGGCTGCATCGCCTGCGCCTCACCGCGCTTCTGGGACCACATGTCGCCGTTCTACGACCGGCTGCCGTCGGTGCCCGGATTCGGCGTCGAGGTATCGGCCGGGGAGATCGGCCTGGGGCTGGTGGGCGCGACGGTGGCCGGTGTCACCGCGCACGGCCTGATCCAGTTGATCAAGCCTGCTCCCAAAGCGGCGCCTCCGCCACCGGAGCCAGGGGACCCAGTGCGGCCCGAAGAGCCCGTATTGACAGGAAGGGGGAAGAAAAATGGCACGCCTGGTAGTTGATCCCGTTACCCGCATCGAAGGCCATTTGCGCATTGAAGCCCAGGTGGACGGCGGAAAAATATCCGACGCCTGGAGCGCGGGCACGATGTTTCGCGGTATTGAATTGATTTTGCAAAAGCGCGATCCGCGCGAAGCCTGGATCTGGGCGCAGCGGATTTGCGGAGTGTGCACCATGGTCCACGCTTTGGCTAGCGTGCGCGCGGTGGAAGACGCGCTCCAGATCGAGGTGCCGGAAAACGCACGCATCGTCCGCGATCTGATCGCCGGGGCGCAGATGGTGCAAGATCACGTCATTCACTTCTATCACCTGCATGCGCTTGATTGGGTGGACGTCACCGGCGCGCTGAAGGCCGATCCGGCCAAGACATCGCAACTGGCGCAGTCCATCTCGGATTACGAAAAATCGAGCACCACCTATTTCAAAGGCGTGCAGGGCCGGGTGAAGGCCCTGGTCGATAGCGGCCAGCTCAGTCTGTTTACGAGCGGTTATTGGGGACATCCGGCGTATCATTTGCCGCCGGAGGCCAACCTGCTGGCCGTGGCGCATTACCTGGAAGCGCTGACGTGGCAGAAAGATTTTATTCGCTTGCACGCCGTGCTGGGCGGCAAGAATCCCCACCCGCAGACGTTCCTGGTGGGCGGGATGTCGACAGCCATGGATCCCAACGAGCCGTTCGCGGTGATCAATCCAGAGCGGATCGGGTTCCTGCGGGACCTGGTCCGCGGAGCGCGCAAGTTCGTCGATCAGGTCTACATTCCCGATGTTTTGGCCGTCGCCGGATTCTACAAGGAGTGGTTTGCGCTCGGCGAGGGCGTGGGAAATTTCCTGTCTTACGGCGACTATGCGTCGGTCAATCAGAACGACGCGAGCACGTTCCTGTTCCCCAGAGGCATCGTGCTCGGCCGCGATATTTCAACCGTTCATCTGGTGGACCCGGCGCAGATTACCGAAGCGGTCAGCCACGCCTGGTATGAATATTCGGATGGCGACAAGCCCAAGCATCCCTATGACGGCGAGACCAATCCCAGGTATTCCGGGCCCAAGGCGCCCTATGAATTTCTGGACGTCGATCAGAAATACTCCTGGCTGAAATCGCCCCGCTATCAGGGCAAGCCCATGGAAGTGGGACCGCTGGCGCGCATGGTGGTGGGTTACGCCGCTGGACAGCCGCAGATCAAGGCTGCCGTCGACGGCGTGCTGAAGCATTTCAACGCCCCGCCCACGGTGCTGTTCTCGACGCTCGGCCGGGTGGCGGCACGCGCCATCGAGTCTCAATTAATGGCCGCCCGCTTGGAACAGTGGGTGGATCAACTGGATTCCAACCTGGCCCACGGCAAGGTGGCTATCTGCAACACCACCAAGTGGGATCCCGGCACCTGGCCCTCGAGCAGCCGCGGATTCGGATGGCACGAGGCGCCGCGCGGATCGCTCGGGCATTGGGTGGAGATTGAAGGGAAGTCCATCAAGAACTATCAGGCCGTGGTTCCCACCACCTGGAACGCCGGTCCCAGGGACGCCGAAGGCCAGCGCGGCCCTTACGAAGCCTCACTGCTCAAGACGCCTATCGCCGATCCCGACCGGCCGCTGGAAGTTCTGCGCACCATCCATTCTTTCGATCCCTGCATCGCTTGCGCGGTGCACGTGGTTGACGCGCAGGGCCGCGACTACTCCGTGTTGGATGCGGCCCGCAAGGCCGGTTAGGAGGAGCTACCATGACTGCTCAACAGATTCGCGGCACGGAGACAACGGCGCCGGTCTACGTCTGGCAGTATCCGCTCCGTCTAATCCATTGGGGAATCGTTATTTCCATCGGCGTCCTTTCCGTCACCGGTTACTACATTCACGACCCATACATCTACGGGCTGACCAATCGGCCATTTCTGATGGGCTGGTTTCGCTTCGTCCATGAGTGTTTCGGGATGCTGTTCCTTTCCCTGGCGCTGCTGCGCATCTATCTCTTTTTTGGCGGCAACAAATGGGAAGGCTGGCGGCAGTACATTCCGCTGCGCAAGGAGCATTTCCGGGAAATGTGGGAAATGGTGAAGTTTTATTGCTTCATCCGGCCCAGGCCCGTCTCCAAGATCGGACACAATCACCTGGCGGCGCTTTCCTACGTGGGACTCTACTTCATGATCCTGGTGGAGGCCGCGACTGGTCTTGTCATGTATCAGCGGCTGCTGGACAACGCGTTTTTGCGGGTGTTGGTGGGATGGATTCCACGCTTTGTGAACGTGCAGACCCTGCGCGAGATTCACTTCTTCCTGATGTTTGTGTTCATAGCATTCGGCGTCTTCCACGTGCACCTCGCGATGCTGGTTTCAAAATTTGAGAAGCACGGGCTGATGGACAGCATCTTTATCGGCTACAAAGTGATCCCGGTGGAAGAAATCGAGAAAGAAGCAGCTGCTTCCCGTAAGTGATTCAGACATGACGACAGAGACAAAAACGCTCGTGCTCGGCCTGGGCAACCTGGTTCATTCCGACGATGGACTCGGGGTTCATGCGATTCAACGTTTAACCGCAGATCCCCGAGTCCCGGCGGATGCCGTTCTCATGGACGGAGGCACCCAGGGATTAAACCTGCTGCCGCACATTTCGGCGTATCAGCGGCTCCTGGTGATCGATGCCATGGATGTCGGCGAACCGCCCGGAACGCTGCTGCGAGTGGAAGGCAAAGCCCTCCAGAACCTGCCCGGCAAAGCCAGCGTGCATCAACTCGGATTTGCGGATTTGATGGTCGCGCTGGAACTGCTGGGGGAACTGCCCGAGGAAATCGTGCTGCTCGGTGTGCAGCCGCTGTCCACCGAATGGGGAACGGAAGTTACGCCGCAGGTTCAAGGGGCGCTGGAACGCCTGCCGGATCTGGTGATCGAGCAGTTGGAAATGTGGCGGCTTAAGAAGCCTGCCGAAGATCGTGCGCCCGCGCTTGGCGCAGCGACGTAACCACGGATAGCAGATCGTAGTGCGGCACTTTCCGCTCGGGGAAGAAGCTGTTGATCGCGTCCGCTTCGCAGCCGAAAACATCGAACACGGTTTCCAGCCGGGCCACCAGCAATACTTCCATGTGAGCCGGATGCAGGTTGGCCAGCGCCAGCCCGCCTCCAGCCCTGCGCAGCTCCGCCCGCGCGTACAACAACGTTCCCAAACCGGCGCTGTCAATCTTATCCACTCCGCCCAGGTCGATGACCAGGTGGACCCTACGCGCGGCCAGCGCGTGCCGGATCTCATCATTGAGCAGCATGTCTTCTTGCCCGAACGTGAGGCGGCCTTTGAGCTGGAGGATCGAAATTCCTTCTTGCTGGCGGCGGGTGATTTGGAGTGCCATTGGAGTATCCTTGCCAGAAGCAACGCACGGCAGATTCCAAACGGCAAAAGCATGATTCTAAACGAAGTCCTAGTCAGGCCGGTCTAGGATCGGCTGGTCAACTTTACGCGATGACGCGCAACCCTGTGCTCTGGGCCGCAATCAGGCGCCTCGGGAAGAAGCGTTGTCCCGCACTAGACGCGCACCCGCGCGCCGTTGTAGCTTGTCAATAGCCCTCTCGCATGAGATCCCTCGTTGCAGGCCTGGTGTTGCTCTCGGCCAGCGTCTGTGCGCAGCCGCTCACTCAGATCCCCACGCCGGAAAGCCATTTTGGCCATCGCATCGGGGTGGATCGCGAGCTGCTCGATTGGGACAAAGTGGTCTCCTACTATCAGGCGCTGGCAAAAACCAGCGACAAAATCCGAGTGGAGGAGCTGGGGAAGACCGCGGAAGGCCGGCCGTTCATCGCCGCCACCATCAGTTCGGCCGCCACGCTGCGCAATCTGGATCACTACCGCGATATCCAAGACAAGCTGGCCGATCCGCGGCGCACCACGCCCGCCGAAGCGGCCCGCCTGATCGGCGAAGGGAAGACGGTGGTGGTGATCACCTGCTCCATCCATGCCACCGAAGTAGCGTCCACGCACTCGGCCATCCAGTTCGTCTACAACCTGCTCACGCAGGATACGCCGAAATTCCGCGCGATTCTCGACAACGTGATCATCCTGCTGGTGCCGTCCCAAAATCCCGACGGCCTGGACATCGTGACGCGCTGGTATCGCAAGACGCTGGGGACGGCGTATGAAGGCACCGCGCCGCCCGAGCTTTATCAGAAATATGTCGGGCATGACAACAATCGCGACTGGTACGTTTTCTCGCAGCCCGAGCAGCGCCTGACGGCCACGCTGCAAAACACCTGGCATCCGCAGATCGTGTACGACGTGCATCAGCAAGGATCCTATGCGTCGCGTATGTTCGTGCCGCCCTGGCTGAATCCCATCGATCCGAACGTGGACGCGACATTGTCGCAGGAAGGCAACTACCTGGGGCTGGGCGTGGCGGCGGATCTGACGGCGGCTGGGAAGAAAGGCGTGGTGACCAACGCGCTTTATGACTTTTGGACGCCCGCCCGCCAATACATGGCGTATCACGCCGGCGTACGCATCTTGAGTGAAGCCGCCAGCGCGTCGCTCGCAAGCCCGTTGACCGTGCGGGCGGATCAGATTCAAGCGAGCGCCCTCGGCTACAATCCGCGCGAACGCAGCTGGAATTATCTGCAGCCGTGGCTGGGGGGAACATGGCGGATCGGCGACATTGTCGACTATCAATTGATTGCGTTTGAGAGCTTGCTCTATCAGGCCGCGATCCGCCGCGCCGATCTCTTGCGAAATTTCTACGAAGTGGGGGAGCGGGCGGTGGCGCGCACCTCGCCGGATGCATTCGTGATTTCGCGCGAGCAAATGGATCCGGGCGCGGCTCGAAAGATGCTGGAGCTGCTGAGCTTCGGTGGAGTAGAGGTGGAGCGTGCGAACGACACGTTCACGGCCGGAGGAAAACAATACCCGCAGGGCAGCTATGTCATCCGGATGCAGCAGCCCTACAGCAGCTACGCGAAGACCTTGCTGGAACGCCAGCATTATCCCGATTTGCGAATGTACCCCGGTGGTCCGCCGCAGCGGCCTTACGACGTGACCGCGCAGACGCTGCCGTTGTTGATGGGGGTGGCGACGGATACCATCGACGCGCCTTTCAACGTGGCGTCGGAGCCAGCGAAATCGTTTCAGTTTGACGGTAGCGCCACATCAGACGTAGATTCCTGGCGCAGGGTGAATCAGGTGTGGAGCACCGGCGCACCCATCTGGCGCGACGAGGCGAGCGGCGAGTTCTCCGCCAGCCGTCCCCAGTCGAATCAGGCGGTGGAAATCCCTCGGCCTCGCATCGCGCTGTATAAGAGCTTTGAGCCGGCTATCGACGAAGGCTGGACACGCTGGCTGCTCGAGAACTTCGGCTTCGCCTACCAGAACGTGCTCAACCCTGGCATCGAAGCGGGCAACCTGCGGCAGCGGTTCGACGTGATCGTGTTTCCCGATCAGCCGGCGTCGCAAATCGCCAACGGCTTCGCAATTGGAACAATGCCGCAGGAATACACCGGCGGATTGAATGCGAAAGCCGCGGCCAACTTAAGAGCTTTTGCCGAGCAAGGCGGCACACTGGTGTTTCTAAATCGCTCGGCCAACTACGCTGTGGAGCACTTGCATCTGGACGTGAAAAACGTGCTGGCTGGAGTGCCGAATCGGGATTTCTATTCGCCCGGCTCGTTGCTCAGCGCGATACTCGACACGCACAACCCTCTTACGTATGGCCTCCCCGAGAACATCGCGATCTGGAGCGAGGACAGTCCGGCGTGGGAGGTTCCTCCCGGCAGCAAGGATCGTGTGGCGGTGCGCTACGTGGACGATCATGTGCTGGCGTCCGGATGGCTGCTGGGCGAGTCGTACTTAAGAGGCCGCGCGGCACTGGTGGACGTTCCAATGGGACAAGGCCGCGCCGTGCTTTTTGGAATGCGGCCGCAATACCGCGCGCAAAGCTACCAGGCGTTTAAGTTGTTTTTCAATTCGTTCCTGCTCGGTTGGGAACATTAAGAGCTGCCAATCAGCACTCCGGTCAGGAATACCAGCACGCCGCCCAATCCTACCTGCAGAACGGCGGACACCGGAGGCGTGTCCATATAACGGTGCCGTATCCACGAAATGACACCGAGCTCCACAACCACCACCAGGGCCGCGACAATCATAGCCAAACGAAAACTGGGGATCAGAAACGGCAACGTGTGCCCAATTCCGCCCACCGCGGTCATGAGTCCGCACACGATGCCGCGCGCCCAGGGATGGCCCCGGCCGGTGAGGCTGCCATCGTCGGAGAGCGCTTCCGCAAAGCCCATGCTGATGCCGGCGCCGAGCGATGCTGCCAGTCCAACTTTGAAGGCATCGAAACTGCTTTGCGTGGCCAGCGCGGCGGCGAACACCGGCGCCAGCGTGGAAACGGACCCATCCATCAATCCAGCCAATCCGGGCTGCACGATCTGCAACACGAACAGGCGCCGGTTGGCTTCGTCCTCGCGGTGCTTCACGTCGGGCTGCAGCTTGGTCTTCTCGAGCTCCTCCGCGCGATCCTCGTGCGTGCGCTCTTCCTGCGCCAGATCGTCCAATAATTGACGAACGCTGGCGTCCTGGGCGCGGGCGGCGGCCTTTTCGTAGAAGCGCCGGCTCTCCACTTCCATGGCGCTGGCTTGATTGCGGACGGTGTCGAGACCGAGCGGCTGCACCAGCCAGACCGGATTGCGATGCACGAAGCCGCGCACATCCTGGCGGCGGATCAACGGGATATGCTCGCCAAACTTCTTGCGAAATAATTCGATCAGCCGGCGCCGATGTCCGGATTCCTCTTCCCGCATTCCATCGAAGACCTCGGCGGAGGCTCGAAAGTTCTCGCGAAGACCTTCGGCGTATTCGGAATAGACGCGCTCGTCTTCCTCTTCGAGCGAAATAGCCAGCGCCAGGATCTCACGTTCGGAAAGGCTGTCAAAGTTGCGCATGTCACCATGATCTCAGGCTCCGATCTCATGCGCCCATCTCAAGCCCGAAGCCGAAGAACGAACCACGCGACGCCAACCGCCAGCAGAAGCGACGCCGCTACCGGCACGGCGCGGCGCAGGAATGACAGGCGCACCAGACGGTCCAGAAGGAAGGCAAACAAGGCGATGAGAAGCAGCTGGCAGATGACCACGCCGGTCAAAAATGGCGCCAGGTGATAGCCGCTTTCGGTGAGGAAGGCGGCGAAGTATGCACCGTGAAACAGGCCCAGCACAGCCACCACCAGCCAGCGCATGCCGGAGTGCGGAAGGAGAATGATCTCGAATGCCAGATAGGCGATGGTGAGCGCGGCGGCGGCTTCGATGAAGCGCGGCGATAGGGAGAGCACGATGCGTGGCGCAATCGCACAAGCCAATGTCTCGGCTGCAATAAACGATGCGGTCAGGGCGATCAACTCGCGGCGGCTGCGGGCGGCCAATACCAGGCTCACCAGGAACAGCAGCGGCGCCAGTCCGCCGGCCGCACGCATGAATCCGGCCGAGATCTCGCGGGTGGCCGTCTCGAAAGCCGTCGGCGGGCGGAAGCGGATTTCCGCTTGGGTGTAGGAGAGATCGAACACGGCCTGGTCGGTTTTGTCGCCACGATAGGCCCGCAACAGGTGCACGTGGTTGGGGACGGTGACAGAAGCGAGCGTGCATTCCACTTGGAGGGTTTCAACGGGGGCGGGGAATTGATACTCGGCGGTGCAAACATACGTGTCCTGCTCCTGGCGGCAAACTTCATCGGACGCCTTGCCCCACGCGCCGCCGCTTTCAAAGCGGACGTGATCGAGCAGGGTGTGTTGCGGATCGTGCACGTGCGCTACTTCGTACATCGGCATGCGCAATTCATAGCTGGCATGCGCGCCGTCCACTTTCAGATCGCCCGTGCTCATGCTCACCATGTGGGCGGCGAGGGGCAGTGCGAACAGGAGCGCAAAGGGCGCGGCGTTGGCCAAACGGATCAGGGATTTCCGCGCGCCGCGCTCCGTCTTGCGCGTGTTCTTGAGAAGCCGGAACGCCGACTGCTTCATATTTCACCGCGGGGAGCCACCAGATCGACAGCGCGGGCGCGGCGCAGCCGAACAAAGAGCACGCGCAAAATGGCGAGCAATGGCACCGACAGAAACATGCCCAGGACGCCCGCGATCTGATCGCCGGCCAGCACGCCAAACAGCACCAGCATGGGATTCAGTTGCACGCCCTTGCTCATCAGGTACGGTGACAAAATATAATCTTGGGCCACCCGATAGAGGGCCCAGAAGAGCAGGTAGAGAAGCACGTGACTGTAGCCGCTCAGGCCGCTGACCAACACGATGATCACACCGGCAGCCACCGGCCCCACCACGGGTACGAACTCGCCAAGCCCTGCAACTCCGGCCAGCAGGACTGCGTAGGGCGCTCCGCTGGAAGCCAGGAAGAGGCCGTTGGCGGCGAAGCTGGACACCGACAGCAGGACCAGAGCACGGATATATTCTCCGAGCAGCAGATTGATGTCTTCGAGAATATTGTCCACCACAGGCCGGCGGCGTTCTTCCACCAAAGCTGACACCAGGTCGTCGCGAATTCCCGATCCGTCTTTCAAAAAGAAAAACGCGAGAATGGGAATTAGAACCAGATAAAGCGCGTACTTTGCGCCGGACACCAGTTGCCCGCTCAGTCCTCTAATATAGGGCAGAAGTTGCGCTCCTCCGCTGCTCAGTTCGTCTTCCACCTTTTCGATCATGGCGGCCCGCGCGGGCTCCAGCCAGGACGGCAAGGGAATCTTCTGCATCCAGGTTGGATTCTTGACCAGATCCGGCAGTCGCTGCGCCAGGCTGTTGGCTTCCTCGGCAAGCTGTGAGCCGAGCGTCAGCGCCAGTGCGACAATCCCGCCCACCAGAGCCAGGTAGACGATGGCGAGCGCGATGCGCGGTGAAACCTGACGTGGCGTCACGCGTTCCACGAAGCCGACCAGCGGGATCAGCAGATACGCGAACAGCAGGGCAATTACAAAAACCGCGAGCGTTTGGCGGATCGCATAGGCCACGGTCACCAGCAACGCCAGCAGGAAAACGGTCCACGCGGCGCGCGCGGCCTTCGGATCGATGCCCAACACGCCCTTAGCATAGCGTGTCAGCCGCCGTGAAGCGCGCCAGCGAGTACTGTATTCTGAGAATGGTGTCCACCACCAGCACGGGTCAGATGCGTCAGCTTGTCGATGATCTGCAGACGCTCGAAGATAAGCTGCGCCAAGGCGGCGGCCCCAAGCGGATCGAGAAACAGCACCGCGACGGCAAGCTCACGGCGCGCGAGCGAATCGCGAAGCTGCTGGATCCGGGTGCGATGTTTCTCGAAATCGGCCTGCTGGTCGCATACGATCAATATGACGGGCAAGCTCCCGGGGCGGGGGTGGTTACGGGCGCGGGCAAGATCGAGGGCCGGCCGGCGATCGTAGTCGCCAACGACGCGACGGTGAAGGCGGGCGCCTGGTGGCCGGAGACCATCACGAAGATTCTGCGCGCGCAGGAAATCGCGATGCGCAATCGCGTGCCGATTGTTTACCTGGTGGATTCAGCGGGGGTGAACCTGCCTCTGCAGGACGGAATCTTTCCGGGGCAGTACGGCGCGGCGCGCATCTTCTACTACAATTCGCTGATGCGTCGCAGGCTGCATGTCCCGCAGATCGCGGCGGTGATGGGGCCGTGCATCGCGGGCGGAGCGTATCTGCCGGCTCTGAGCGACGTGATCCTCATGGTGGAAGGCACCAGCTTCATGGGACTGGGCGGGCCAAATCTGGTGAAGGGCGCGGTGGGACAGGTGGTGGACGCGGAGTCGCTGGGCGGCGCGCACATGCACACCACCACTAGCGGCGTGGCGCATTACACGGCTAAGGATGACGCTACGTGTCTCGAAATGATTCGCGAGCGGTTTCGCGCGATGCCTGCTCCGCCAGAGGCTTTGGATGGATCGCCACCGGCTAAGCCTGCCGAGGGGCTCTACGACTTGATGCCCGCGGATCACCGGCTGCCATACAATATCGAGGAAGCAATCGAACGGATATTCGATCGCGACGATTATCTGGAGTTTCAGCCTCAGCATGCGCCGGAACTGTTGTGCGCGGATGCGAAGCTGTTCGGCCGGCCGGTGGCTCTGGTAGCGAATCGGCGCGGATTCCTCAAGACGGAGAGCGGGGCACGGATCGGGGGCATCGTGTATGCGGAGTCCGCGCGCAAGGTGGCGTACTTCGTAGAGAATGCGGAGAGGAACGGCGTTCCGCTGATCTATCTTCAGGATGTCTCGGGCTTCATGGTGGGCGTGGAGGCGGAGCGCGACGGAATTATTCGCGCCGGAGCGGAGATGGTGGAGACGATGGCTTGCGCCACGGTTCCGAAGATTGTGCTCACGCTCAATCACGCGAGCGGGGCGGGATATTATGCGATGGCGGGGCAGGGATTCGATCCGAACTTCACGTTCGGGTGGCCGACGGCGCGCGTCGGCGTGATGGAGGGCGATTCGGCGGTGCAGGCGATCCATGGCCCGGAGCTGGAGCGGTTGAAGGCGGAGGGCAAGCCGGTTCCAGCGGATCTGCAGGAGCGCATCGAGCGCACGCGCGCGGATTACGATCGCTGGCTGGACGCACGCTATGCGGCGGCGAGAGGGCATGTGGACGCGCTGATCGATCCGCTGGAAACGCGTCGAGTGCTGGCTTTCGCGTTGGAGATAGCAACGGCG
Organism: Bryobacterales bacterium; assembly: GCA_963776805.1. Classification (GTDB taxonomy): domain Bacteria; phylum Acidobacteriota; class Terriglobia; order Bryobacterales; family Bryobacteraceae; genus Palsa-89. The sequence continues at coordinate 33,382 of CAVZOD010000019.1, read as the reverse complement.
CACCTACATCGCGAGCACCTGGTAATCGAAACGATCGCGCAGAACCTTGAGCGGCTCAAGACCCGCTTGATTGTTAAACGCGCGGCTCGGGAACGCGACGATCAAAACCAATGATCCGCATCGCGAACGGGCAGGGCTTTTGGGGCGATTGGCTGGAAGCTCCGGTGCGGCTGGTGGAGCAAGGGCCCATCGATTATCTCGCGCTCGATTATCTGGCCGAGATCACGATGTCGATTCTCCAGAAGCAAAAGGAGGCCGATCCGAATCTCGGCTACGCGCGCGACTTCCCTCCCCTGATCGCACGAATCCAGCGGAAGCTGATTGAGCGCGAGATCAAGGTGATCGCGAATGCGGGGGGCGTGAATCCTATCGCTTGCGCGCGCGAGGTGCGGCGCGTGGCACCGTCCCTCAAGGTGGCGGTGGTGCTGGGCGATGATGTCTTCGGGCGGCTGGACCAGTTTCTCGCGGCCGGGCATGCCATGAAGAACATGGACACCGGCGAGCCACTCAGCACGATTCGGGATCGCATCTTGAGCGCGAACGCATATATCGGCGCGTTTCCGCTGGCGGAAGCTTTGGCGGCCGGGGCCGACGTGGTGATTGCTGGCCGGTGCACCGATACCGCGCTGTCGCTCGCTCCCATGATTCATCGCTTTGGCTGGAAGCCGGACGAATGGGACAAGCTCGCCGCCGGAACAATTGCGGGGCATATTGTGGAATGCGGCGCGCAATGCACCGGCGGAAACTGCCAGGTGGATTGGCAGAACATTCCCGACATGGCGAACATTGGCTATCCGATCATCGAAGCCGAACCTGACGGGCGCTTCAACATCACCAAGCACGAAGGAACCGGCGGGCGCGTGTCGGTGGATGTGCTCAAAGAACAACTTCTCTATGAACTGGGCGATCCGAAGAATTACATCACGCCCGATTGCGTGGCCGATTTCACCACCGTTCACTTGAAGGACGCGGGCCCGGATCGGGTGCAAGTGTCGGGTATTCGCGGAGCCGCGCGTCCCGAAATGCTGAAGCTGTCGATCGCTTATTCTTACGGCTGGAAGGCCATCGGCACGCTGGTTTATAGCGCGCCGCAAGCTTTGGAGAAGGCCAAGGCGGCCGATCGGATCGTGCGCGAGCGCCTGCAACAGCTCGGGCTGAAGTTTGAGGAGATCTGGGCCGAATTCTTTGGCGTGAATGCGTGTCATGGCCCGGTGGCTGTCCCGAATCCCGATCCGCCGGAGGTGCAACTGCGTATCGGTGTGCGCGGCCAGGATCGAAAGGCCGTGGATCGTTTCACTCGCGAGTTGATCCCGCTGGTGCTGAGCGGTCCTCCGACGGGTACGGGCTTTGGCGATGGGCGTCCACCGGTGCGCGACGTGGTGGCCTACTGGCCGGCGCTGATTCCGCGCGAGCTGATTCAGACGTCGGTAGAGGTGGTGGAATGAAGATCCCGCTGTCGCGCATCGCGCACGCACGCTCGGGCGACAAAGGCGATACGTCTAACATCGGCATCATTGCTTTCGATGCGCGGTATTACCCCGTGCTGGTGCGCGAAGTCACCGCCGAGCGCGTGAAACAATTCTTTGGAGAAATGGTGCAAGGCAAGGTAGAACGCTACGAATTGCCGAATCTGGGCGCACTCAACTTTCTGCTGCACGAAGCACTCGGCGGCGGCGGGACATTGTCTTTGCGGATCGATGCGCAAGGCAAAACGCTGGGTGCGGCACTGCTGCGGATGGAGATTGAAGCGGCGGAAGACGAACTTCCGAGCTGATCCCCGGCGTGCCGCGTCGACACTTTCCAGTAACCACGCCCGCGAAATGACACAGCAAGCTAACTCGTGGCGATGCTTGGCGCTTCCCAAACGATTAGAAAGACGCGCTACGACGCCTTTTTCACGGCGTGTGTTGTAAGAAACGACGTATCGAAGTTTCCGGCGACAAAATCCGGATCGTTCATTATGCGCTGGTGCAATGGAATCGTGGTGTAAATGCCTTCCACCACGAACATGTCGAGCGCACGACGCATGCGCGCAATCGCCTCTGTCCGGTCGCTCCCATAGGCAATCAGTTTCGCGATCAGCGAATCATAGAAGGGCGGAATCACGTAGTCGGTATAGGCAGCAGTGTCCACGCGAATACCGACATCGCCCGGCAGGTTCATCGCGGTGATTCGCCCCGGCGATGGCGCAAACGTCTCGGGATTTTCGGCATTGATCCGGCATTCGATGGCATGGCCCCGGATGGTCACCGGCTGCTGGATAATTTCAGAGAGTTTGTAGCCCGCGGCAATCAGAATCTGGCTCTTCACCAGATCGATGCCGGTGATCGATTCCGTCACCGGATGCTCCACCTGAATCCGCGCATTCACTTCGATGAAATACAGGTCGCCGTTGCGATCCATCAGGAACTCGATGGTGCCGGCGTTGGTGTAGCCGATCCGTTTCATCGCCGCGCAGAGCCGCTCCCGCATAGTCTCGCGAAGCTCCGCACGCATGGCCGGCGAAGGCGCTTCCTCCAGCAGTTTTTGATGCCGCCGCTGGATGGAGCAATCGCGTTCGCCCAAAATCTCCACGTTGCCGTGCTCGTCGGCCAGCAGTTGAAACTCGATATGGCGCGGCGCCACCACCAGCTTCTCCATGTAAACGTCCTGCGATGAGAATGCCGCCCCGGCTTCCTGCTGCGCCTGCGTCAGCAACGATGGCAATTCGGAAGCTTCCTGCACCATGCGCATGCCGCGCCCGCCGCCCCCCGCCGACGCTTTGAGCATCACGGGATATCCAATGCGTTGCGCCGTTTCGAGCGCCTCTTCGGCGTTTTGCAGAATTCCTGTCGAGCCAGGCAGAATAGGCACTCCGCACTCCGCCATCGCGGCGCGGGCGTGCTGCTTCAGGCCCATGGCGCGCGTCACGTCCGGCTTGGGTCCGATGAATTTGATCTCCGACATTTCGCATACCTGGGCGAAATCGGCGTTCTCGCTCAAGAAGCCGTAACCGGGATGAATGGCGTCTACGTTGGTGATTTCAGCCGCGCTGATCACCGATGGAATGTCGAGATAGCTGCGCGAGCTTTTGGCCGGACCGATGCAGATGGCTTCGTCGGCGAAACGCACATGCAGGCTGTTGCGATCGGCTTCCGAATATACCGCCACGGTCTTGATGCCCAGATCCTTGCAGGCACAGATGACGCGAACGGCAATTTCGCCCCGATTGGCGATCAGGATTTTCTGGAACATATCAGCGCGGACGAATGGCGAACAGAGCCTCTCCGTACTCCACCGGCCGGCCGCTCTCCATCAGCTTGGCAACGATGGTTCCTGCGATTTCCGACTCGATTTCGTTCATCAGTTTCATCGATTCAATGATACAGAGCACCTGGCCTGGTTCCACCGAGTCGCCCACTTTGACGAAAGGTGGATCACCGGGCTTGGGCGATTCGTAATAGGTGCCGACAATCGGCGATTTCACGATGTGCTCATTCGCGTTGGGCGCCGGCGGGGGAGGTGCCGGAGTGGCGGGCGCGGTTTCGACAACATTTCCCGGCGGAGGAGGCACCGGGGGAGTCTGCATGACGAACTCCGGTCTCGGCTCCAGTGTTCGGCGAATGCGGACACGATCCCCTCCGCGCTCCAGCTCCAGCTCGGCGATCCCGCTGTCCACCACGAGCTGGATCAGCTCTTTGATTTCGTCGTTCGACATCTAGAGAAGTCTTAGCTCCTTGGAGGTGGGGGTGAGAACTTCGCAGCCATTCTTGGTCACCAGCACGGTGTCTTCGATCCGAATTCCTCCGAAGTCGCGAACGTACGCGCCCGGTTCGATCGTGATTGCCATGCCAGGCTGGAGTTTCGTTTTGTCGCGGCGGCCCAGGCGCGGGCCTTCGTGAATTTCGAGGCCCAAGCCATGGCCAGTGGAGTGGACGAACTCTTTCCCCAGGCCTTCTATTTCAAGCACGCGGCGAGCCGCGCGATCCACATGCGCCGCGGTGACGCCGGGCCGTACCGCGTCGATAGCGGCCAGCTGCGCTTTCAGCACCGCGTCATACATGCCGCGGACCCGTCGGCTGGGCGTGCCGAGGAACAGCACGCGCGTCATGTCGCTCATGTAGCCATCCTGGCACGCGCCCATGTCGATCAGGAGCAGTTCATCGTTTGCAAGTTTCCGCGCGGTGGGCTGCGCGTGCGGCAGCGCGGATCGCGGTCCAATAGCTACGATGGTTTCAAACGCGGCCTTCTCGGCGCCCAATCGCCGCATCTGGTATTCGAGCTCCGCCGCGATGGCCGATTCGCGCGCGCCAGGCCGAATGGATCGCACGGTTTTTTCGAAGGCTTCCGAATTGGTGAGCACGCTGCGGCGAATGCGGGCGATCTCCTCGTCCGACTTCACCATCCGCAGCCTGTCCACCACGGGCCCGATGGGTTTGAGCTTTACTCCGCGCGGCAGAGATTTCGCCATCCGCTGGTACATGTCATACAGCATGCGCGAGGCTTCAAATCCCACGCGCTTGATGCGCTTCTTCCCAACGGCCTGAAGGGCGGCTTGATCCAGAGGCGTCTTGGTGACCGTTTTCACCTCGCAACTGCACTCCTCCGCGGCTTGAATGGTGAAGCGCGGATCGGTGAATAACGTTTGCGATGCGGGCGTCACCAGCAACAGGCCGTTGTCGCCGGTGAAGCCGCTCAGGTAGCGAACATTGGGCGGCGCTGAGATCAGCAGCGCGTCGATCTTCAACTCCCCGAACGGAATGGCAGCACAATCAAGCGACACGGAGCAGCAGCTTTCCGGTGGTCTTGCGGCCTTCCAGATCGCGATGCGCCTGGGCAGCATCGGCGAGTGAATACACCTTGTAGATATGCAGTTTCAGCTTGCCTTGTCCGATCCAGTTCAAAACGTCGTTGGCGCGCCAGTCCAATTCCTCGGGCGTCGCGGTGTAGCTGGCGAGTGTGGGACGCGTCAGGAAGAGCGAGCCCTTCTGGCTTAGGATGAGCGGAGCAAAGCTTTCCACCGGTCCGCTGGCATTGCCGAAGCTCACCAGCATGCCGCGCGGGCGCAGGCAATCCAGGCTTTTCATGAAAGTGGATTGACCCACCGAATCATAAACCACATGCATGCCCTTCGCTTTGGCGCTGAAATCTTCTTGCGTGTAGATGATCACTTCGTCGGCGCCGGCTGCTTTGGCTTGCTTGGCTTTTTCTTCATCGCCGACTGTGCCGATGACATGCGCGCCCAGCATCTTGGCCATCTGGACGATTAAACTGCCGGTGCCCCCGGCGGCGGCGTGGATCAAACAAGAATCGCCGGGTTTCAGCGGGTATGTCGAGTGCGTCAGGTAATGCGCTGTCATGCCCTGCAGCATCGCGGCGGCGGCCGTTTCGAAATCGACCGAAGCTGGGATCTTCACTAATTGCCAGGCCGGGACCACGGCATGTTCGGCGTAGGATCCGCGCGCCATCGCGTACGCCACTCGATCGCCCACCGCGACGTTCTTCACGTCGGGTCCCACGGCTTCCACCGTTCCCGCGCCTTCGCTGCCCAGCACGATCGGCGCGGGTGCGGGATACACGCCCTTGCGGAAATAGATATCGATGAAATTGACGCCCGATGCCGCAATCTTCACCAGCGCCTGGCCAGGGCCGGGCGACGGTTTCGGAATGTCCGCATATTTCAAATTCTCAACGCCGCCGGGCTGTTCGACAAAGACAGCTTTCATAGGGTTCGCAGGATCCTCCGGGAATGAACGGTAATTGCGTACAAGATCAGGTATAGCAGGCTGAATGGGAACAATACCACTCGCGCGAGAGTTCGGACGGCGCCGGAGCCCGTCAGGCCGGCGCGAAACAGAATGAAATAGCGAATGGTGGGCAGATGCCCGTAATCCACGAAGAAGTAGTCGCCATTTTCATTGAGGACCAGAATCTTTCCCGGCAGCCGCGCCGCCAGCATCCATTTCCACTTGGTCATGATGGCCTCGGCGGAACATATGATGCCGACAATGTTGTAGCCATTCTCGCCGAGCTTTTTGTAAAACTGCTGGCGGGCCGGGCCGGCGGGATAGTCTGTGACGCGGTAGACCGCGCCTTGATCCTCGCGAAAGTTCTTCGGCGCACCCGCGTAGCAGGTGACCAGGTCGCAGGTCATTTCGGGATTGTTTTGATACAAGACGGGGAGCAGATTTTCGAACAGCTCGCGGCTTCCGCTTTCTACCAGCAGAACGCGCGAGAACGGCGGGACGGATCGGGTGAAGAAGTGACGCATCGACGCGGGCTAGGTCAGCTCGAAGAACGCGGCGACGGGGGAAGAGAAGCCGGGCAGGAGGGGATTGGTGATCGGCTGCTCGCCTTTGAGCTCGCGAACTGAATCGCGCGTGTAAACCATCACCGAACGGACTTCGGGGAAAACGATCCAGACGGAGTGAGAGCCGTTCGCCAGGTAAGCCTGTGTTTTGATTCGAAGATAAGCCGCGCCCTCATTCGGAGACACCACTTCGCTCGCGAGTTCCGGCGCGCCCTGGATGTATTTGTGGTCGTCGGCCAGCCGCGCGGTCGCAATCACGGAGACGTCCGGAATGAAGGTATCATTGGCGCTCACGACGAACTCGGTGTCCGGAAGAGCCGTCCAACCGCTGTCGTTGTTTTGCAGAAGATAGGCGATCAGGGATCGAAGTATGTTGCCTCGGATAATATCGTGCCGCTTGGCCGCATGGGGCATGCTGACCACCTCGCCGTTGATCAGCTCGCGCTGAATGAAATTGCCGTCCCGATCCAATTCCTCGGGCAACGCTAGGAACTGATCGGACGTGAGGAGGGTAGTCGCCGCCATCGCTACTATTCTAGCGCGTGGTTCAGACGCCCCAGCAGTAGTCTTCCACAACCTTGTCAACGTTTTCGTCTTGCTCGGTGAGGCGCATCAGCTCCAGGCGGATGGCGTCGACGAGCGCGCCCCAACTGGCTTCGATCACGTTGTCGGAAACGCCCACCGTGGCCCAGCTCCGGCGATGATCGGACCATTCCACCAGCACGCGAACCTTGGCCGCCGTGCCTTTTTTGGGCTCCAGTACGCGGACTTTGTAGTCGGTCAGGCGGACGTTTTTCACCTGCGGATACACATTGGAAAGGCACTGGCGCAGGCACAGATCGAGCGCGTTCATCGGACCTTGGCCTGTCGCGCTGGCGGTGTGAACGCTGTCCTGGATGCGCAGCGTGACGGTGGCGGTGGTGCCGCCGACCAGGCGCGTGGTGACATCGTAGTTCACCACTTCGAAAACACTCCAGCCCGGATGCAGCGCTTCGCGAACCAGCAGTTCGAAGGTGCCTTCGGCGGCTTCCAATTCGTAGCCTTGATGCTCCAGATCTTTGATGCGCTCCAGCAGTTGCCGGCGCGCTTCGGAATCCAGCCGCTCGGCCAGGCCATGCTGCTTCAGTTTGTACAGCACGTTGCCGCGCCCCGAAAGATCGCTCAGCAATACACGCTGCCGGTTGCCAACCAGCTCCGGCTTCACGTGCTCATAGGTGGATGAATCCTTCAACACCGCGCTCACATGCACGCCGCCCTTGTGCGCGAACGCGCTCTGCCCGACGTAGGCTTGATCGTTCCGCATAGGCAGGTTCGCCAGCTCGGCGATGTAGCGCGCCACCGTGGTCAGCGTCTGGAGCTTCTCCGGACCGATCGTCGTGTGCCCCAGCTTCAACTCCAGGTTCCCAATGATCGACACGATGTTCGCGTTGCCGCAGCGCTCGCCATAGCCGTTGATGCAGCCTTGCACGTGCGTACATCCGGCTTCCACCGCGGCGATGGTATTGGCCACGGCCACCTCGCAATCGTTGTGCGTATGGATGCCGATCACACCGTCGAACCGTTTGCGAACCTCCGATACCACCTCGACAATACGATGCGTCAAATTACCGCCGTTAGTGTCGCACAGGCACAACACGTCGGCGCCGGCCTTCTTAGCGGCTTCGAGCGTACGCATGGCGAACTCGGGTTTGGCGTTATAGCCGTCGAAGAAATGCTCGGCGTCGTACACCACTTCGCGGCCGTGATCTTTTAGATACTTTACTGTCTCGCCGATCAGTTGCAGATTCTGCTCTTCATCGATGCCGAGCGCCCGGTGCACGTGCAGATCCCAGCTTTTGCCGAAGATGCAAACCGTCGGGGTCTCGGCCTCCAGCAGCGCGCGCACGTTGGGATCCTGATCCACCGCGTTTTTAGAGAAGCGCGTGGACCCGAACGCCGTCAGCCGCGCGTGCTTCAACTTCACATCCTTGGCGCGCTTGAAGAATTCCTTATCCTTGGGATTGGAATTCGGCCATCCGCCCTCAATATAATCGATACCCAGCTCATCCAGCTTCTGCGCGATGATCAGTTTGTCGTCGACGGAGAATGAGACGGCCTCGCCCTGCGTGCCGTCCCGAAGCGTTGTATCGAATGTGTGAATGCGCATGGAACTACTTGGTGACCGCGGCAGCTTCTTGCTCTTGCGGTACGCCTTCCTCCTTTTTCTTCTTGCTCAGGAACGTCATCATCTGCCGGAGCTCTTTGCCTACCCGCTCAATCGGCTGCTCGTGGGCCGCCTCGCGCATCGCGAGGAACTTGTGACGGCCGGACTTGTTTTCGCCGATCCACTCCTTGGCGAACTGGCCGGACTGAATCTCGGACAGAATCTTCTTCATCTCTTTACGGGTCTCAGCGGTAACGATGCGCGGACCACGCGTGTAGTCGCCATATTCCGCGGTGTCGGAAACCGAGTAACGCATATACCCGAGCCCGCCCTCATAGATCAGATCGACAATCAGCTTCACTTCGTGCAGGCACTCGAAATAGGCGATTTCAGGCGCGTATCCGGCTTCTACCAGCGTTTCAAAGCCTGCGCGAATCAGTTCGCTGACGCCGCCGCACAACACGGACTGCTCGCCGAACAGATCGCTTTCCGTCTCTTCCTTGAACGTGGTCTCGATCACGCCCGCCTTCAGGCATCCCAGCGCCAAAGCGTAGGCCAGCGCGTTTTGGAGCGCGTGGCCGGAAGCATCCTGATGGACCGCCACCAGCGCCGGCACGCCCACGCCTTCCGTATAAAGCTCGCGCACGCGATGGCCGGGCGCCTTAGGCGCGATCATCGAAACGTCAACGTTGGCCGGCGGCTTGATTTCGCCGAAGTGGATCGCGAAGCCATGCGCGAACATCAGCGTCTTGCCCGCGCTCAGATTCGGAGCAATTTCGTTCCGATACAAATCGCCTTGAATATGATCCGGCACCAGGATCATCGCGATGTCGGCGCCTTTAATGGCGTCCGCCACGCTCAGCACTTTGAGTCCCGCGGCAGTGGCCTTGGCCGCGCTCTTGCTCCCAGGATGCAGGCCGACAGTTACGTTCACGCCGCTGTCGCGCAGGTTCAGCGCATGCGCGTGGCCCTGGCTGCCGTAACCAATGATAGTTACCGTCTTCCCATGTAACCGGCTCAAATCGCCATCTTTTTCGTAATATCGTTTTGCCATATGTTCCTAGAGTCTCGTTTCCAGTTTTTCGTCAGCTTCGTCCATCGCCACATTTCGCGGGATGGGAGGTGCCAGCCGCAGCTTCTTGGCTTCGAGCGACACCGCGATCGCGCCGGAACGCGTCACTTCGATATCGCCATAGCTGCGCATTACGTCGATAAATTCGTCCAGCTTTTCGGAATCGCCTGTGGCCTCCAGTGCAAAACCTTCGGTGGAGGAATCCACCACGCGCGCCCCGAAGATCTCCGCTTCCTTCAAGATCGCCGTGCGGCTCGGGAGCGGGGCGCGCACCCGCAGGAGCGCCATCTCGCGCTTCACTGCCGGAGAATCGGTCAGATCCGATGCCTGCAGCACGTTCACCAGCTTGTTCATCTGCTTGATCACCTGCGAACGCAATTGCGGCTCAATGTCGACCACGATGGTCATTCGCGATAGCGTCGGATCCAGCGTCCGCGCGACTGTCAGGCTCTCGATGTTATAGCCGCGCGCGCTCAAAACGCCGGTGATGCGCATCAGCGCCCCCGGCTTGTTTTCCACCAGCAATGAAATCAGTTGCAGCATTTTCTTGCCTCAGGCTTCCACCGGCTGCGGAGCGCCCAGGACCATTTCGTTGATCGCGCCCCCCGCCGGAACCATCGGATAAACGTTTTCAAACGGCGTTACGCGCACATTCAACAGGTACGGGCCCGGCTCGCGCACCGCTTCTTCGAGCGCCGGAACAAGCTGATGCACGGCGTCGATAGTCCGGCCTTTGAACCCATAAGCGCCCGCCAGTTTCTCGACATCGGGGAACGAGTTCAACTCCACCTGGCTCAGCCGGTTGTTATAGAACAGCTCCTGCCATTGCCGGACCATGCCGAGATGTCCGTTGTTCACCACGATGATCTTGATCGGCAGCGCGTGATTAGCGATAGTGGCGAGCTCGGGAATCGACATCTGGAAGCCGCCATCGCCGACGATGGAAAACACCAGCTTGTCGGGCCGCGCGAACTGCGCGCCAATGGCGGCGGGCAGGCCGAAGCCCATGGAACCCAGGCCGCCCGAGTTGATCCACAGCCGCGGCGAATTGAACCGGATGAACTGCGCCGCCCACATCTGATGCTGCCCCACGTCGGAGGTGACGATGGCGCGCCCGCCGGACAGCCGGTCGATTTCGCGCATCACGTGTTGCGGCTTGATTTCGCTGGTGGACACTTCCGGTGTCAGCGGATGCTCGGCCTTCCACTCGCGAATCTGCCCCCACCAGGCAGCCCTTGCGGCGGAGTTTTGCCCGCGGCTCTCAGGCGAGCTTTCTTCAAGAACTTTGGTCAGCTTTTCCAGCACGCGCTTGACGTCGCCGACAATCGGCAGGTCGGCCGCACGGTTCTTGCCAATCTCGGCCGGATCGATGTCCACGTGAATCACTTTGGCATGCGGAGCGAACGCCGCCAGGCGCCCGGTAACGCGGTCGTCGAAGCGCACGCCCAGCGCGATCAGCAGGTCGGCATGTGTCATGCCCATGTTCGCGGCGTAGCTGCCATGCATCCCCGGCATGCTGATGTAGTTTGGATGCTCGGCCGGCAATCCACCCAAGCCCATCAGCGTGGTGACTGCGGGCGCGTCCGTCAGTTCCACAAACTCGCGCAGCTCGTCGAATGCGTTGGCCGCGATAATGCCGCCGCCCGCGTAAACGAACGGGCGCTGCGATTCCCAGATCATTTGCGCCGCGCGGCGAATCTGGCCGGTGTGGCCTTCGGTGAAAACGCGGTAGCCCGGCAGATGAATCGACGAAACCGGCGTGTAATGCGCCTGCGCCTGAAAGACGTCTTTAGGAATGTCGACGAGGACGGGGCCCGGCCTTCCAGATGACGCGATGTAGAACGCCTCATGCACCACTTGCGGCAGTTCGGCGACGGTCTTCACCATGAAATTGTGCTTGGTGCAGGACCGCGTGATGCCGAACGTGTCGGCCTCCTGAAAGGCGTCGCTGCCTATCAGCTTGCTGGTAACTTGTCCGGTAATGGCCACCACGGGGATGGAGTCCATCATCGCGTCCACTAGCCCGGTCACCAGATTGGTGGCGCCTGGACCGGATGTAGCGCAACAAACCCCCACGCGTCCCGTGGATCGCGCATAGCCCTCCGCCGCGAACGCCGCGTTTTGCTCGTGCCGCACCAGGACGTGTCGGATAGGATGGTCGTAAAGAGCGTCGTATAGCGGCAGCGTGACGCCGCCGGGGTATCCGAAAATGCAATCTACGTTTTCGCGAACCAGGCATTCCAGCAGAATCTGGGAGCCCGACATCAGCTTCGATTCCGTCACGCCGCTTGTCCGATGCGCAGGGATGGTCGACATCTTTCCTCCATATATCAAGCGCCTCTATATATAAGGGCGCCTACAAAATCAAAAGGCCACCGGGTGGTTTTCTTTCCCCCACCCGATGGCCTTTCGGAAACTAGTGTCCGAAGCCCTCAAGCGGGGCTGGGTACTACGACCTCAATAATAATAATGGGCCGAAGCTTCGGAACTTGACCGCTTGAAAAGACAGAGGTAACCATGCTTGGTAAAGCGCGAGTCACACTGGCTTGTCCTTTCGAAGCGATCATTGGCTCTAGGTTATCCCACCAGCGCGGTAAATGCAAGAGGGTGTTTGTATAAATTATGTTAATCTACCTATGCGCGGCGCGCTATGCCAAAAAGAGTGGTTGAAGACTATAGCCGAATGTCTCTACGGGTTCGACCCGAAGAAAAAGCATTGCTCTTGCGCGCGGTGGCGCTGAGCCATACCGACCTGACGGATTTTGTCCTTGGTCATGCCCTGCTTGCAGCCAGGACCGTCATCGAGGAAGCGGATCATTTGCGGCTCTCCGGGCGGGATAGCTTGCGGGTTCTGGATCTGCTGGAGCATCCGCCGGCGCCGAACGCAAAACTGCGCGCCGCCGCTCGATCGTCGCCAAAGATGGCATCTAATGGCGAGTCGATCTGACGGCGCATAAACTGAAGAGGCAATGGCCCAGACGACAATCAGCATCTTGTCGGCGATCTGTATGTCACTTTCGTTGGTTCCAGAGATGACAGCGCAGGGCACGTTGAAAGATCGCTTCGGTGCCCTCTTGCCGTCCGATGCGAAAATCATCGAGACTGCGAATTTGAATATCCGCAGCGGAAAGGCGAGGGTTCTCGTCCTTTGGATGAACAACCCCAAGCGGGTTACGGTCTCCTGGGATTCGGGGCCTGACTTCGTTTATGGCGACCACTGGTTTGGCCCCACGAGCCTATCGCTCATCGATCCGACAAATCATAAGCTGATCAACACGATTCGGATTCATTCGCCGAATGAGGCACCCGCGGACAATGGCAGTTATTCGGTTCCATTCTTCGCTTGGGATGGACCCTATTATGTTCCTCACCCTGACAAAAATCACAAAGGTGCCCCGATACTCCTGCACCTAAAGGACCTCACCGGAGAGGGAATAGCCGGACAGTTTGCCTTGTTTGATTACGTGGCAACGGGCATCTCATTCGGCAGTGTATTCGGATATAGCCCCACATCAGATCGCGCAGTGCAATACCAGACCGAATTGGCCGAAGGAAGATTCCGGCCCGTTACTCAGTTATGGGAGACGCAGGTCTTTGAAACAAAACCCATCAGTCCCGGCTACTGGAAGTTCACATGGGAGGCCGGACACGGGTCTTGGGCTTGGATTGACGAGACAGTAACATTCGATCCGGCAAGGCAGCTATTCGCGGAGAAGCGGACCATAAGGCCGTATCCGGGATTCGCCCAAGCCCATTGTGACCTCAATATCGAGAGTGTAGCCGACCTATGGGCCGCTGTCGGGCAAGTCGTTCCGGACTTCGATGACGCAAAAATACGCGACATCCAAGGGCTCATCGACACAACTCGGCCGGACAGTTTTGTCGCCACCGGTGTCGTAGTGAAGTTCGAGGGCGAACAAGTTCAGTTGCAGCTCGAATGGCTAATCAGCGATGCGAGAAGAATCGGCATCGAGTTTACGGCCGCATCCAACCTCGTAGCTGCGATTCAACTACAAGCCAACACTTGGTGCGGTGCGGAATAAAACGAAATCAATGTCAGAGACGGTGCTCGGAACGGAAAATCTGCCTGTCAAGAAAGAGCCGCCTCGAGGACGCGTGTCGTTTGTCTGCGGCTTCCTGCTTAAGTTCAACGGACGTTGTGTTGCGCGCCGCAGTTCGAAATAGCAGCGTCAAACGCGGTCCTGATATCGTTGAAAAATGCGGGTTCTCGTCATCGGCGGCACCGGCTTCATCGGCCCGTTCGTGATCAAAACACTCGTCGATCAGGGCCACGACTTGACCGTATTTCATCGCGGCGAGGCCAAGCCCGAACTCCCGGAATCGGTCCAGCGGATTCATGGAAACCGCAATGATCTCGCCGAGCATCGCACGGCCTTCGAACAATTATTGAGCTTCGCATAATATAGAGTCAGTCAAGGGACAGTTCGGCCTGCTTCCAGAAGGCAGTAATGAGGCGTGGGCGGCGGCGCATCCGTTTTAGCGTCTTGCGCGCCGTATCATTGAGCGACCAGAAGTCCTTCGGGCAAACATTGGGCAGGGTGTGCTGCTTCCAGTAGGCCCAGATGTACTCGACCGGGTTGAGTTCAGGGGCATAACCCGGCAGGTATTCGACGCACAGCCGTTGGCGATTCTGATCAATGAAGTCTCGCGTGACCTTGCTTTTGTGCGCGGACAGCCGATCCCATACGATGGTCAGCGGTCCTGGGATGTGGCGCAGCAACGCCCCCAGAAACTCCACGACCTCGGCACTTTTGATCGATCCTTTGTAAAGACGGAAGTAGAAGTTGTAGAAGGTCAGGCCGGCGACGGCCGACATCTTGTCCCAGTTGAAGTTGTACTGCAAGATGGGGGTCTGGCCGCGCGGCGACCAAGTCCGCACCCGGTGAGGCCGCTGGCTCACTCCGCTTTCGTCGATGAAGACGATCGTACGGCCTTCCGTCTGGGCTTTTTTTTAATATCGGGCCAACGCACACGCTTCCATTGGCGGATTGCTTCCTCGTTCCGTTCGCGCGCCCGACCTTCCGGGCGCTGGCAACTCCAACCCAGGCCGTCCAGCACCTTCCAGACATGGCCGGGATGGTATTGAACGCCGAACTCGCTTTCGATCAGGTGGGCAATTCGCCAGCAGGTCCACAAGGGCGTTTCGTATCCGAGTACCTCCGGGCCTTTTTGCAACAAGTCGCCGAGGCGCTCCAGATCCGCTTCGCTCAACTCCGGCTTGCGGCCCGCGCGTCCGGCTGTCTTCAACGCTTGCTTGCCGCCCTTGTTGTACTCCTCCGCCCACCGGCTCACCGTTTGGCGGCAGACTTTCAGCCGACCCGCGATTTCGGATTGGTTGAGATCTCCCTTCTCCAGCAGTCGAACGGCTTTCATCCGGCGCTTCTCCAGCGCTTCAAAATCACGTGCCTCTCCAGCGGGATTGCCCATACTGAGTCAAACCCATTCTCCCGCGAAAAGTGTCGCTATATTATGCGGATGTCAATAGCCCCCGACATTGTGCTCGACTTCACCCTGAGCGACCACGCCCAGGCTACAGCCTAATGGAGACGTTCCGCGGCCTGACCGCGCGCGTAGTCGCCATCAGCAGCCAAGACGTGTACCGCGCCTATGGGGTGCTCATCGGACGGGAGCCCGGCCCTCCTCAGCCCACGCCGCTGACCGAGGAATCGGAAGTGCGCAGGCAACTCCACCCTTACAACGTTGAACATTTACGCGCGGCACAGTCCGCATTTCCGTGGATCACCGAGGACTACGACAAGATTCCAGTGGAACAAACGGTGCTGGGCGATTCCGCGCTTCCTGGCACCGTCCTGCGCCTGCCGATGGTTTACGGCCCCGGCGATCCGCTGCATCGCTTTTTTCCAGCTCTAAAACGGATGGATGATAACCGTCCTGCCATCCTGCTCGAAGAAGGCTACGCGCGTTTGCACCCGCCGCGCGGCTATGTGGAAGACATCGCCGCAGCCATCGCACTGGCAACTGTCTCCAATCGCGCAGCCCGAAAAATCTATAACATCGCAAGCGACCAGCAATTCACCGAGCTCGAATGGGCGCAAAAAATCGGGCAAGTAGCCGGCTGGAAAGGTTCGGTGCTGGCCCTGCCCAAAGATCAGACTCCCGCCCATCTCCTCACGCCACTCAACACTGAACAGGACTGGCTGGTGAGCAGCGCCCGGATCCGTGAAGAGTTGGGCTATGCCGAACCGGTGCCTCTGGACGTTGGCATCGCACGCACCATTGAATGGGAACGCGCCAATCCGCCCGCGCAGGTGGATTTGAAGCAATTCGACTATGTAGCTGAGGAGGCCGCCATCTACTCCGCCAAAACCTTGTGGACGAACTGAACGGCCATCGATCCTTCGCCCACCGCCGCCGCCACGCGCTTCAAGCTCCCGGCCCGAACGTCCCCCACCGCGAACACGCCGGGCCGGCTGGTCTCGAGCATAAAGGGAGGCCGGCGTTCCAGCGGCCACTGTTCTCTCACGTCCCCGCCAGTCTGGATGAACTGCTTAGCGTCCATCGCCACGCAGCCATCCAGCCACCCGGTGTTCGGCGTGGCGCCGGTCATTAGAAACAGATGCTGTGTCTCACAGGTATGCTGCTCTCCCGTTTTCGTGTTCCGCCAATGCGTCCGCTCCAGGTGTTCGTGGCCTTCCAAGGCCTCGATCTCGGTGAACGTCTTGACCGTGATCTCATGGCACGCTTCGATCCGGGAGATCAGGTAGCGCGACATCGTTTCCGCTAGGCCCGCCCGGCGAACCAAAAGATACACACGCTTGGCCACCGTCGACAGAAAGATCGCGGCTTGGCCGGCCGAGTTTCCTCCGCCCACGATGGCCACTTCTTGGCCGCCGCACACCTGCGCTTCCACCTGCGTCGCGCCGTAATAAACACCGCAGCCTTCAAATTGCGCCAGGTTCGGAAGATCCAGCCTTCGATATTGTGCGCCGGTGGCAACGATGACGCTGCGGCTCTGAACGGACCCGCCGTCGTTCAACCGGATCGCATAGGGCGGGCGAGTGCACTCAAGCGCGGCGGCCGAGCGCGCCACGGCGATGTGCGCCCCAAACTTCTCGGCCTGAACGAAGGCGCGGCTGGCGAGATCCTGCCCGGAAATTCCCATCGGGAATCCGAGATAATTCTCGATGCGAGAGCTGGATCCGGCTTGGCCGCCGGGCGCATTACTCTCCACCACCAGCACGTTCAGTCCTTCGGACGCTCCATAAACGGCCGCAGCCAGCCCGCTGGGTCCGGCGCCAACGACGATCAAATCGTAGACTTTCGCTTCGTCAATACCGGCATTTAATCCGAAGCACGCCGCAGTCTCGGCATTGGAGGGATTGCGAAGCACCAGCTCGCCCCGGCAGATCAGGACCGGGATGTCCGTCACGCGAACCGCGAAGTGATCCAGCAGCGTCTGAACGTCGGAATCTTTCTCCACGTCGACATAGGTGAACGGATGGCCGTTGCGCGAAAGAAATTCTCGCAGGCGGAGCGTGTCGGCGGAATTGCTGGATCCGATCAGGACCGCATCGCCCACGGAGTGGGTGATCAAATAAACGCGCCGCAGGATAAATGCCCGCAGGAACACCTCGCCGAGCACCGCGTCGTTCTGCATGACGCGCTGCAGATTGGCGCGGCTGATCTCGAGCAGCCTGCTCGGCTCATGCGCCCGGCATCGTACCAGGCTGCGGCGGCCCGAGAGCTGATTCACTTCGCCGGTGAACATGCCGGCGCCGTGAACCATAAGAACCGACTCTTCGCCGTTCACTACGCTGGCAAGCTCGATGCTGCCGTCGAGTACTACGAACACACCGTGCTCGGAATCGCCCAGGTCGAAGACGATTTCGCCGGCGGCCATTCGCCGTTCCTGGCCAAGCGGCATCAGGCGCGCAATTTGCGCGGCGTCCAACTTGGGGAACATCGCATCCGTCGGTTCCACCGTTTCCGGCATCGCTAATCCACTTCTAACATGAAAGCGGACCAAAACGGTGCGGATCGCGATGCTATGGAACCGGGTTGAGCGAAATTACCCAGCCGGCCGCGCCGAACTCGCGCGTGATGAGCCCCATCACGCAGGCGGTTCGGCCTTACTTAAGTAGCAGACTGGCCTGCCACGCCTGAAACAGGATCACACCCACAATTAACAGCCCGAATACGAACGTGAAAACCGTGAGACCTTTGCCCCAACGGTCGATAACGTCGAGTTTATGGGCGCGGGCAACCTGTTGAGGAATCAGCCGTTGTTCTCCGGCAGCCAGGTGTACGAATTCGTCGTCTCCGTGAAACGTCAGGACCTTTCGATAAAGCGCCAGCACCAGGACCGCCGCGCCGCAAACGGACCAGATGGCAATATAGGGAATCATGTTCATGGCGATTACATCCTCCTCGCGGAATGAGTGGCAATCCGTGGTCCACGCGGAGCCATGCCAACGGGATCCCGATTACTTGTATAAGACAACATCCGAGTGCTTGGTTCCCAATCCGTGTTTATCTGTTGTTGATCCATGGCGAGTGCTGCTAAAAATTCCCCAGCAACATCACATACGGGTACGTGTACCCGAATCCCACTTTCGATTCCTTCAGATATTCACCGGCGAACAAGTGTCCGAACCCTGCTCCGAACTTCCAGACCTTCGAATACTGGTAGAGCCCTACCGTGTTGGTTTCCGATCCGATATGTGAACTCGTCGCCTTGCGGTCCAGGACTACCGCGGTTCCGCTGGAGTTGTAAAGGCCGTCCTGAATGGTGGCCAGATAGAATTCGTTGAAATCCGTCCGGACCTTTAACTTCTTAAGCGGAAGGAAGTCGAAGCCGGCGCGCGCGTTTTTCATATTTTTCCACCCGAACTGGTCGATCATGCCGTAGTAGCTATGGTTGCTCGGATAAAACTGATCGAAGGTGTTCCTCTCGCCGTCCTTCGCTGTCGCGTCACCGGAGGCATAGTTGTACTCGACGCTGAGTCTCGGTTTGACGGCGACATCGAAGAGAGTCCAGCCAGCCACGGCGCTATCGCCCAACGCTCTAACTTTGTCGCTCGAATAGGAGCCTCGCTGCGCCACCACTTCCACTGTGTAATCGATGCGTCCCGGCGCGGTTCCGAAAACGCGCGCTCCCGGGCTGATCACCAGCGCATCTCCGAGCGCGCCTGTCTCGCTTTTCACATTCAATGTTTGTTTGAACAGAAGATATGGTTCGATGTTCACGCCCGGCAGAACCCTACGGAGGGATCCGTAGGCACCGTAAAGGTGCTCGCCCGGTTTGTGAGGGTCGAAGCGCGTTGGATCGATCAATACCGCTGATCCGGCAATCAAGTCCACCTTCGCCCGGCCGGCCGAGAGCGTCAGGTCCAGCGCGTCAAAGGTTCGTGAAATGCCCCAGTCCGCCGGACCGATCAGCCTTTCGGCTCCAAACGCCATTTCCTGCCGCCCGGCGCGGAACCGGACGCTGGTCTTGCCCTCGAAATTCAATTCTACGTAGCCCTGGCGAAGATCCAGCGGGTCGTAAAGCGTGCTGGGAGCCGGTGACTTGTTGTAAGCGCCCACGCGCGTGTCCTGCCCTTGAGCGAAGAACCGAAGCCAGGACGTGGGTTTGAATCCCAGCTCGATACGCAGGCGGCTGGCGTAATAATTGTCCGGGCTGTTGTTGATGATGGAGGTACCCGAAACACCCTCAAATCGTCCGCGAATCTGCCCTCCGATCTGGATCCACGGTGGCAGGTTCTCGAACGGTGAGCTGTCTAAAATAGCCGTGCCCGTGTCTACGGCAGCGGGCGTCCCACTGTCGTCCGCCGCCCCCAGTTGCCCAGCGACGGTCAAAGCGGCGAGTGCGATTGCAGCTAAAGTACGCATGCCGGGCTTATCGGCTCGGAGGCGGCTAATTAGAGCTCGAAACGCGTTGCGCTGGTCGATAAGTGTTTGAGGCAGGAAATTCAATGACCATCGGCAAGAAACTCCGGATGGCAATCGTCACCATGCTCCTGGTGGCTGCGGGCATGGCGGCTTCCGCCGTTTATTCGATCAACACCATGAGCCGGGAACTGGAAACTTCCACCGGGTTAACGACGGAGAAACTTGCCTTGGCGGGCAACTTGAAGGCCGCGGCCAATATTATGCGAACCGGCCAGCGCGGAATGCTGTTAAATGGCTTCCAGCGCGACTCTAAGGGCGCCGAAGCCACCCGGGCCGATTACGCCAAGAAAAAGGCCAGCGCGCTGGCGCTGGTCGCGAGCATCGAACCACTCCTGTTGACCGAGGAAGGCCGCCGGTTGAGCGATCAGTTGAAATCGGATATCGAACGCCACGCCGAATCATTCCGCCAGATTTCGGACCTCTGCGATACCGGAAAGCTGAAGGAAGCAGAGACGTTCTATAAGGAGCAAGGGGCGCCGGCTGGCGCCGCCATGGAGCGGACCGCTTCGGAAATGATGGACCAGCAAATCAAGATCATGCGCGCCAGTGCGGAGGCCGGCCACCGGCAGGTCCGTTTCGCGATCATCAGCTTGACCGCCATCGGCGTTCTCGGAATCATCACACTCCTGGTCACTTTGTTCATGGTCGCCGGGATCACCAAAGGCCTGTCCAGGTTGTCGGCTGAACTGAGCGAGGGAGCGGCGCAAGTCCAAAGCGCATCAGCTCAGGTTGCTACCTCCAGCCAGAGACTGGCTCAGGAGGCTTCTAATGGCGCGGCTTCGATCGAGGAGACTTCGGCGGCCGCCAAGGAGGTTGCTTCCCTGGCGCGCAAGAGCGCGGGCCAAGCCAAGACGGCCGCCAATCTCATGGACACCGTTGACGCTCGCGTGGGCGAGGGGAATCAAACCCTTGGGCAGATGGTCGAGTCCATGTCCGCCATCACCGAATCGAGCGGAAGAATCTCGAAAATCATCAAGGTCATCGACGAGATAGCTTTCCAAACCAATATCCTGGCCCTGAATGCCGCCGTGGAAGCCGCCCGCGCCGGAGAGTCCGGCATGGGGTTTGCCGTGGTGGCCGATGAAGTTCGCAACCTCGCCCAGCGCTCGGCTCAAGCAGCGCGCGACACTGCGGCGCTGATCGAGGATTCCATCGCCAAATCCAACGACGGCGGTGTCAAACTGCAACGCGTCGCGGAAGTAATTCAGAGCATCACCGAAAACACGGGAAAGGTGAAGACGTTTATCGATGAAGTCAGCCTGGCGAGTCTCGATGAAGCCAAGGGAGTGGAAGCAATCTCAAAGGGCGTGAACCAGATGGAGCAATCCACTCAGGACACTGCGAGTTTCTCTGAGCAAAGTGCCGCGGCCAGTGAGCAACTCTCCGCTCAAGCCGAGACGCTCAATCACATCGCCGAACAGGTGGGTGCCATGGTCGGAACTGCCGCCTAAGACTAGCCCAGTCCTGGACTACTTTGGACCCACTGTCTGGGGAGCCGGTCGATAAGGAATCACGCGCACGTTACCGCGTGCCTTCATTTCACCGGTGGTCTCGTTAAAGTCGATTGAGTCAGCGTGCAAGACCATCGAGCCTTCACAAACCACGCGGTCGCCAGCACCCGCGGGGACGCAGGCGATCGTCCTGGCTTCCACATTTCCTCTGAGCTGGAGGATGGTTTGGCTTTCCTTGCTCGAAAGGTCCCGCTGCGCGCTCGAAGCGGTAAACTCGACGCGGCTTCCGCCGCTTTCGGGAAAAGCCCTCGCCAGGTGAAGACGCGCTGGCTGTGTTGTATTGTCTTGACACATTGCCATAGGTGCAAAAGCGCAAATCCGACACGCAATCGCGATGCTCAGCCTCAGGAGTTTCATGAAAATCCTTCCCTCCCTGAGCGAATTATACGTTGACCGCTATTCCGGCGTCTCCTACACAACCCTCGTCCCATCCGTTATGCCACGACGGACACTCCCGACCCGCTACGATGATACGTATGCTGGACGGGCCTGCCTATCTGGAAACGCTGCGCGACAATCGCGCCGTTTATATTTATGGGGAGCGCGTTGCCGACGTTACCTCCCATCCTGCATTCCGCAACGCCGGCCGGTCGATAGCCCGCCTCTACGACGCGCTCCACGATCCCAAGCAGCTCGACGCACTCACCACGGCCGACGCATTCGGCGAGCGCACGCATAAATTCTTCAAGCCCAGTTGCAGCGCACGGGAACTTCTGGAAGCCCGCGAAGCCATCGCCATCTGGGCCCGGCTGAGCTACGGATTTATGGGCCGAACCCCGGACTATAAGGCCGCCTTCATGGCCAGTATGGCTGCCAACCCAGAGTTCTACGCGCCGTTCGATGGCAGCGCCCGGGCGTGGTATCGGAAATATTCCTCGCAATGCCTGTTCCTGAATCATGTGCTGATCAACCCGCCGGTGGATCGCAATCGGCCGGTGCACGAAGTGGAAGACGTCTTCGTGCACGTAGTGAAGGAACGCTCTGACGGCATCGTGGTGTCCGGCGCCAAGATGCTGGCCACCGGTTCGGCGCTCACCCATGCCACCTTCGTGGCGCAAAATAGCGCAGTCACGCTGGACAAGGACAAGGCCAAGGATTTCGCCATCGTATTTATTGCGCCCATGGAGTCGCCCGGCGCTAAGCTCATCTGCCGGCCGTCCTATGAGATGAACGCGCGGAGCCCGTTTGACCATCCGCTGTCCAGCCGCTTCGATGAAAACGACGCGGTGATGATTTTCGACGATGTTTTCGTGCCTTGGGAAAATCTGCTGGTGTATCGAGACCCGGAAAAAGTGAACGCGTTCTATCCCGAATCCAGATTCGTGAATCGGTTCACGCTGCAGGCCGCCACCCGGCTGACGGTCAAACTGGAAATGATGGCGGGCCTGTTCGCCAAAGCGATCGCCACCAATGGCACCGATGCCTTCCGCGGAGTTCAAGCGGCGTTCGGCGAAATCCTGGCCTGGCGGCATCTCATGCATGCCATCACGACGGCCATGTGTCTCGATCCGGAGCCTGCTCCCGGCGGCACCGTTGTTCCCAAGGCCGAATACGCCGCCACCAGCCGGCTGTTCGCCTCCGAATGCTGGCCCACCGTTCGGCGAATCTTCGAGAAGCAGCTCGCGGGCAGCCTCCTGGTGGCTCCGTCCAGTTTCAAGGATTTGAAAAACGAGGAACTGCGCCCGCTCATCGACAAGTATTACCGCGGTTCCTCGGGCTCGGCGGAGGAGCGCGTGAAATTGTTCAAGCTGATCTGGGATGCCATCGGCACCGAGTTCGGCGCGCGCCACGAACTTTATGAGATCAATTATTCCGGAAACCACGAGCAGGTCCGGATGGACGTTGTGAAGTTTTCGGCGCGCAACAATTTGGTCGATCAATTTAAGGAAATGGCCGACTCGTGCATGGCCGAATATGATTTGGAGGGCTGGAACGATTCGACCTGGTTGTTCGATCGATAGCAAGCTGGCAAACGAGCCGTTTCTGCTCTCCATCTGTGTCTGTCTGCGTTCATCCGTAGCCGGGGACAAGCTTGCGTAAACCTGCGCGGCATGCCAAATTAGGTGCATAGATAACAAAATGGAACACCGGAAAACCTTGAAAAAGGCTCTTATCACGGGTGTCACCGGTCAGGATGGCTCCTTTCTAGCGGAATTTCTGCTCGCCAAGGGATACCAGGTGCACGGCATCGTCCGGCGCTCCTCCACCTTTAACACCGACCGTTTGGATTCAATTTACGTAGATCCCCACGAGCAGAACGCCCGCCTGTATCTCCACCATGGCGATGTCACGGATGGATCCGGTCTGCGCCACGTGATCGAAGCCGTGCAACCTGATGAGATTTACAATCTCGCCGCTCAGTCTCATGTGCGCGTCAGTTTTGATCAGCCGGAATACACCGCCGATGTGGTCGGCACTGGCACGCTCCGTCTGCTGGAAGCGGTCCGCGATCATACCTCCAACACCGGCCGGCAAGTACGCCTGTATCAGGCTGGATCATCGGAGATGTTCGGTGCTGCCCGGCCGCCGCAAAGTGAATCCACTCCGTTCTATCCGCGCAGCCCGTATGCGGTCGGCAAAGTGGCCGGGCATTGGTACGCCGTCAATTACCGCGAAGCCTATGGAATGTTCATTTGCAATGGCATCCTGTTCAATCACGAGTCGGAACGGCGCGGCGAAACTTTCGTCACGCGCAAAATCACGCGCGCTCTCGGCCGCATCAAGCTCGGCCTTCAGGAGAAACTGTTTCTGGGCAACCTGGAAGCTCGCCGCGATTGGGGTTATGCGCGCGACTACGTAGAGGCCATGTGGATGATGCTGCAAGCGCCCGAACCCGACGATTATGTGGTCGCCACCGGGCAGGCCTACTCGGTAGCCGATTTCCTGGACCACGCAGCGGCGCATTGCGGGCTGGACTGGAAGAAGTTCGTGGAGATAGATCCACGCTATTTGCGTCCCACCGAGGTGGACTACCTGTTGGGAGATTCTTCCAAGATTCAGCGGCAACTCGGCTGGCAACCCAAAGTCGGTTTTGAGGAACTGGTGCGTCTGATGGTGGATCACGATATCGAATTGGCTCGCCAGGAGCAAACCCTCGCGCAGGCCGGACACAAGGTCCTGTTGCGGGGCACTTCGCATGGATAAATCTAGCCGCATTTATGTGGCAGGACACCGGGGTCTGGTCGGATCGGCGATTTGCCGGCATTTGAGGCGCGAAGGCTACTCCCATGTGCTGGTCCGGGATCGCAGCCAGTTGGACCTGGTGAACCAGCCCGCTGTGGAAGCCTTCTTTGCATCCGAAAAACCTGAATATGTATTTCTCGCCGCTGCTAAGGTCGGCGGAATCCTGGCGAACAGCACCCATCCCGTGGAGTTCCTCCGGGACAACCTGAGCATCGAGTTGAACTTGGTGGACGCGGCGTATCGGCACGGCGTCACGAAGCTGGAATGCCTGGGATCCTCCTGCATTTATCCCAAACTGGCGCCGCAGCCCATCAAGGAAGAGTACCTGCTGACCGGCCCGCTTGAGCCGACCAACGAATGGTATGCCATCGCCAAGATCGCCGGAGTCAAGCTGGCGCAAGCCTACAGCAAGCAATATGGATTCCGCGCAATCAGCCTGATGCCCACCAACCTGTACGGACCGGGCGATAATTTCGACTTAAAGACTTCTCATGTCTTGCCGGCCTTGATTCGCAAAGCGCACCAGGCGCGCGTCGATGACGCGCCGGAGATGGTGGTGTGGGGCACCGGCTCCCCCCGCCGCGAATTCATGCACGTCGACGACCTGGCCGATGCGGCCGTATTTTTGATGCAGAGCTATGACGAGGCCGATATCATCAATGTCGGAGTAGGCACGGACCTCTCCATTCGCGAACTCGCTGAGTTGGTGTGCCGGGTGGTTGGTTACAACGGACGCCTGCTGTTTGACCCCTCGAAACCGGATGGCACGCCCCAAAAATTGCTGGATGTCTCGCGGCTGCGGGCCTTGGGCTGGCAGGATCGCATCGGGCTGGAAGAGGGGATCAGGGAGACCTACCAGTGGTTTCTCGCCCAGCAGTCTGGCGCCTGATTTGGTGGGCGCCCGCGCTGGCCCGCTATGGTCCCGAAGCCCTTCTGGGCCAAACACGTCTCCTTCGGCCGCCGCGCTGTATGCGGCTCCAACACCCGATGACTCGCGGGATAGATCTGGCGATCCAGAAACCACCAAGCACACCGGCCCGTGCTGGAGTTCGGCGCAGGCAAAGCCAACCGCACGAAAATTGCTCGTTCCAGAAAGCCTGTCCGGTTTTGATTTGTTTTGGTTGCGGGGGATGGATTTGAACCACCGACCTTTGGGTTATGAGCGTACCTGTTACTGGCTATGTAGTTAATAACAAGGCACGAGTGGCAACTCAACGGAGCCTTAAGAAACCCTTGGAAGCAGGTAATGGGAGTTGAATGGGAATCGATTTTGACCTTTGGGTTTTTCGCCCAAAGAATGGGAGTTGGCGAGCACAAAGCGCCGGCAAAAGCGGAGACCGCGAGCAAATCCGGCGCCACCTTAGCTTCTCCCGGCAATCGGTTAGTTGACCGCGTGTGGCCGGCGCTTACTTGGCCGGTCTGCCGTACTCCAAGCATAGCGCCACCAGATCGGCGATTTTGGCTTCTCCGGCACACATGACGGAGTCCGCACCGCCCCAATAAATCTTCACGATTCCATCCGGTTCCGCGATGGCGCCGCAGGTAAAGACGACGTTGTGGACGTACCCGGTGACTTCCCACGGATCTTCCGGTTGCAGAATCCACGAGTCGCCCACGCCGATGATCTTGGCCGGATCGTGCAGATCGTGAAGGGCAACGCCCAGGCGATAAATGGATCCGTCCATGGTTTGGAAAACTCCGTGATAGATGGAGAGCCATCCCTGCTCGGTTCTGATGGGCGGCGCGCCGGGGCCAATCTTCATTTCATCCCAGTGATACGGCTCGGGCCGCATAATGAGCTGGGAGTCGCCCCAAAACCGTAAATCAGGAGAGTAGGAAATCCAGATCGACCAGGGTGCGATCTCCGAATGCGGCCGGTCCAGCCGGGCATAGAGCCCGTCAAACTTCTCGGGAAAGATCACCACGTTCCGATAGTCCGCCTCCGTGATCAGGCAGACTTTTTCCAGATGGCTGAAGTCCTTCGTTTTGGCCAGCGCGATCCGCACTCCGTTCCGAGAGTAGGCGCTGTACGTGATCAGGTATTGCCCGTCAATTTCCGTTATACGCGGGTCTTCGACGCCGAACTCTTCGTAAACCGCGAAAGGCCCGTCTTTCTCGGGCAACAGAAAAGGCGCCGGATCAGCGGTGAAGCGAAACCCATCATGGCTGCGCGCCAATCCAAGGATGGACCGTCCGGTCCGGAGATGGGATCGGAACAGCATGATGTATTTGTCGTGAACCTTCACCACCGCGGCGTTGTGAACGGTTTCCACCGGATATGGGATCTGTGCTTTGGTGAGGATCGGATTCTGGCCGTATCGCCTGACGATGTCTCTCATCACTGACCTTTCGCCTTCAAGTCGAAAATCGTGCAATAGACTCGCTCGTACGCCTCCACCATTGTTTCGATGGAAAAGCACTGCTCGACACGCCGGCGGCACACCGCGCGATCGATGGTGTCGACGCGCTTCAATGCCTCCACGGCTTCGTTCACACCATGGACGAGAAAACCCGTCTTTCCGTCTTCGATCACTTCACGGCACGAACCCAGATCCATGGCGATCACAGGCACGCCAGCGGCATTGGCTTCCGCCAGAACCAATCCAAACCGTTCCGGAATGGTGTTCAGATGCAACAAAGCCCGGGCCCGCGAGAACAATTCGTTCTTACCCGCAACGTCCACTGGTCCGATGTATTGGATCTCCCGATCCAGACAGGGTTCTACCTGCGTCTTGAAATATTCCTGGTCCTGAATGATTCCCGCGATGAGCAATGGCAGGCCGCTCAGCCGGGCAACGGCGATGGCCAGATGGACGCCTTTGTCGGGATGAATTCGCCCCAGGAAGATCAGCTTTTCGCCCCGGGATTCCTGCAGCGGATACAACGAGAGGTCGATGCCGTTGTACACGGTGGCCAGGTAGTTCAATCCGGGGGCGCGATCGGAGTCGCTAATGGAAACGAAGTATCCATCACGATACTTCTGATAGACCGGCATGATTTTGGGCGACGAGAATCCATGGATGGTCGTGAGGACCGGCGTCTTCACGAGGCGACTGTAGGTCAGCGCCATGAAGTCGTAATGGCTATGGATGAGATCGAACTCACCGGCGTGTTCGAATGCTTCTGAGATATGAAGATATTCCGCGACCTTGGGATCGACGCTACGGTCCTCTTCATAGCCCTGATCGACTACTGCGTGCAAGCGGCCGTGCGTCACGGAATCCTTGGTAGCGAACAGCGTGACGTCCCAGCCACGGGCCACGAGACCTTCGGTGATGTTACTCGCCACAGTCTCCCAAGCGCCGTATTGGCGAGGAGGAGTTCGCCACGCTACCGGCGACAGAATGGCTACACGCTTACCGGTCATTGAGATTGCATGGCCGCCAGCACCTCATCGAGCGCAACCGTTGCGAAACCCGTGGCATGATCGGCCAGGCCGTAGGGGATGATCAGCACGCCATGGTGAACCAGCGCACCGCAAGTGTAAACGACGTTCGGAACGTAGCCTTCCCGCTCGTTTTCGTTAGGTTTCAGCAGTGGCTCACGCAGGCGCCCAATCACTTTGCCCGGATCATCGCGATCCAACAAAAACGCGCCAATACAGTACTTGCGCATGGGGCCGACACCGTGGCTCAGCACCAGCCAGCCGGCGTCAGTTTCGATGGGCGATCCGCAGTTCCCGAGCTGCACCAGCTCCCACGGAAATTCAGGCTTGACGAGCACCTGGCGTTTGTTCCAAAAGTGCACATTATCGGAAAACATCAGATAGATGTTTTCGTTGTCCTGGCGCGAGAGCATGGCATAGAGGCCGTTGATCTTTCGCGGAAACAGCGCCATGCCTTTGTTTTGGGCAGCCGGGCCGTTCAGTGTAATGAATCTAAAGAGAAGGAAATTCGAGGTCTCAACAAGCTCCGGCATGACCACCCGGCCGTCGTAGGCCGTAAAGGTCGCGTAGTATCGATAAGTTCCGTCCTCGCTCTGAAAACGAACGAACCGTGCATCCTCGATGCCATTGCGCTGTGAGGGCGTGGCAGGAAAGATGATGCGCTCCGACAAATCCTGTTCCGGCTGAAACTGGACCTCGTAGTTGGAACGCGCCAGCATCCAGATTCCTTGAGCCGCATTTTGATCCTCTGCCCCCATTCCATCGGGCAATCGGAATTGTTCGGTCTGGAGACTGATGCGAAGCTCTTCCAGCGTGAACGATTCGCTTACTTTGTTCATCACCCGCTGGGCAAATTCGCCGTTCAATCCCAGTTCCACAAGCTTCCGCGCGAACAGTCCTTTTTCGTACACGGGATTTGGAATCTGACGCGGCTCAGTCAGGAAGCCGCTGGGTTTGCACACTTCGATCCGATGATCAGGATGGATAATTCCGGTTCGAAAAGTGATGGAAGAAATATGCCCTTCACCAGTAGCGCGCAGGCTGAGAATGAATCGCAAAGCGCCCACTGGCAGGCCCGTTTGATCGGGGTGCGGGACGATGGAGGGATTGAACAGCGCAGCGGCTTCCAACGAATATTCCGCGAGAAAATAGGAGCCGATCAACAGTCGCCTGGGTTCGGAGAGTTCCTGACCCGGGGCCAGCATTTCGCGGACCTGTTCAAAGCGTTCCAGAAAGAGCTTGCGGATTTGCTGGTGGCGCGCGGAGAACTCGGCGGAGACTTCCGCGAGAAGGACCGCGACCTGGTCTTCGGGAACCGACATGATCCGTCCGATGATCCGGGCGACCCGTTGTGAATCGCCCGGAGTGAAGGGCCGTAAGAGCACGCGCGCAAGGTCCGGCTCGATAATCACACTCGAGCGGTGCACATGAATGCTGTCGACTCCGATCACGCTTCCACCGCAATTGGTTCCTTAAAGCTGGTCAGCATGTTTTGCGCCAGCCGCATCTCAGCCAGCGACAGCAGGAAGGCCAGCGTAGATTCCGCCCCCTGATTCCCGTTGACACGATCCACGTGCAGGCCGTCGCCGCAACCGCCGCTTTCAGGGGAATAAAGCTCCAGGCCGAGATCGTTCCAGCCTAGAAACCAATCGAAGGCGCGTTGGGCTTGTTCGTACCACCAGACGTCCGATGTGGCGCGATAAGCTTCCAGGCACGCCGAAACCATGGCTTGCGCTTCAATAGGCTGCTGGTCAAAATTCGCACGCACTCCACCGCGACGATAGAAACCATTGCTGCCGATGGGCCGGAAGTGACCTTTCTCGGAGATCTGCAGATCGTTCAGCCAGCGTAAGGTGTGCAAGCCTCGCTCGAATACCAGCGTGTTGCCGGTGGCGCGTCCGCTCAGTATCAAAGCCTGCGAAAGTTTCGCATTGTCATAGGACAGCTCTTCTTCAAACCAGCACCATTCCGGCCTGGCGTTCTTTCCGAGCAGCTCCATGAGCCGGCACGTAAGTTTGTCGCGAGTCTGATTGACGAAGCTGTCGCCGCTCAATCGTCCCAGGTATTCATGGATGCCAATCAAGCCGAAGGCCCAGGCTCTGGGCGAGGTGAACTCGGTTAACGCCGGCAATGCTTGCGCGAACAACTGTCCGGCCATCATCTGGAAGCTGCGGAATGGCGACCGCCCGACGCCTACGCCGAGGGCCCACAGCGCGCGGCCCTGGCAGTCTTCCGAGCCCTGCGCGTCGAGCCAGCGCCGGTCAAAACTCATGTGATTGTGGAAACGCTTGGTTTGGGCGTCGAAGGCGTGCTGAAGAAATGCTGCGCAGGTAGTAGACATCGCACGCAGCCGGTCGGGCTCTTCTCCTAATTCGTCCAGCAAAACCGCCAGAATGAACGCGCGCGCATTATCATCGGTGCAATAGCCCTCGGAGAAGTTCGGCACTCCGAAGATGGCGTGTTGGAACACGCCCGTGGAGTCCGTCATCCGCGAAAGATGATCCAGCTTCAACTCCGGCAACTCCCGCGGCCTTTGGTCCAGCGTCTTGGTGACCAGCGACTTTCGAGAGAGCGCAGCCCCTTGCAGCCGTGACAACTCAAACGAACGCATGTATAGTTGTGCGACGTTGCTCCAGATCATCTCACGCCCCATCCGATAGGCGTTCTTACGCATGGCATGCCGCCGCGTGTCGTCCCGCAGCAAGCCAATCACTTCCCGCGCGATGGCTGGGGCGTCGGCGAACGGAACCAGTACGCCGCGATCCTCCGCTAAAAGTTCCGCCGCGTGCCAATACGGCGTCGAAACCACAGCTTTGCCGGCGCCAAACGTGTAGGCAAGCGTGCCCGAGGTGATCTGGGCTTCGTTGAGATAGGGCGTTATATAAAGGTCGGCTGCTCCGATAAACTCCTTGAGGTTCTCAATCTCAACGAAGTCGTTATAGAAGATGACATTCTTCTCCACCTTGTTCTTCTTGGCCAGCATTTCCAGGCTTACTCGATACGCTTCGCCGTGCTCGCGCAATTCGTTGGGGTGCGTGGCGCCCAGGACGATATAAACAACCTCTGGGAACTCGGCCACGATCTCTGGCAGGGCGTGCAGCACGTACTCGATGCCCTTGTTCGGCGAAAGCAGACCGAAGGTGAGCAGCACCACCTTGCCTTCCACGCCGAACTGATCCTTGAAATAGGTGGGATCGACGAACCCAACGTCGGGAATGCCATGTGCGATCAGATCGATCTTGGCGGTTGGCGCGTGATAAACCTCCTGCAGCATCTGCCGCCCGCGCTCGGTCATCACTATCAGGCGCGTGGAGAGCGAGATCAACTCCTGCATGACGCGCCGCTGGTCGGTCCTCGGTTCGCGCAAAACGGTATGCAGCGTCGTGACCACCGGCATTCTCAATTCACGCAGGAATGCCAGAATGTGGCCGCCGGCGGGCCCTCCGAAGATTCCGAACTCATGCTGCAGGCAGACCATGTCCACGTTGCTGATGTTGAGGAAATCCGCTGCCCGGATATAGGACGACAAGTCCTGCTCCTCAATCTCAAAGTGAACCACCTCCGGGTATTCGTAACCGCCGCGGATATCGTTCACCGATACCGCGAAACATTGACTTTGCGGATGCGCGGTCTGGACGGCTGCCAGCAGGTCAGTAGTAAAGGTGGCGATACCGCACTTGCGCGGCAAGTGGTCGCCAACAAAAGCGATCTTGCGAACTTTAGATGTGTGTTGCATTAGATATTCCTTTGCCAGCCGGCTCCAGGTCCCCATCACCCTCGGGCTCGCCTTCGGTCACGCTTACCGTGACATCCATACCCAGGAAGGACGAAGCCCTTCCGATGAAGGTGCCCCACAGCGGAAGAACCTGTTTGTGATCCCAGGCAACGGCCACCCGGATAAGATTGCGATTGCCGATGATGCTATTGGTGGGGTCGAAATCGATCCACCCGGCACCCGGCAGATAAACCTGCATCCAGGCGTGCGTTGCGCCGCCTCCCACCAAAGCCGTGTCATCCGCGCCGGGAATGAAGATGTATCCGCTGACGAAGCGAGCGGCCAAACCCAGGGAGCGCGCTGCTTCCATCATAAGCACGGCGAAATCCCGGCAACTGCCGCGGCGAGTTTCGAGCGTTACAGTCGGGTTCTGAACACCTTTCTCGCTGCGTCTGGTGTAGGCAAAATCTTCTTTGATGGCGAGAGTTATTCGACGCAGCAGGCTCATGGTTCCGGTGCTCCCGGATGAATCCAGAAAGATTTTCACCCAGTGCTTCACGTCCTCGCTCGGGTAGTGGTGTACCAGCGCGCGGCTCAGGTTGGGAAGCTCTTCCTCGGAGTAGCTGAAAGGATAACGCTCCGCGAATTTCTCCAGGGGATAACTCGGCAGCGCGGTTTCAAAATGCTCCAGCGTAACGATGCTTTCAAACCGCAGCTCGGCCGTGCGGCCTTCAAATGTAGCGACGCCGACGGAGTTATCGAACACGTCGTGGAGGAAGCGCAGATGCGCGGGCTTGGGCGTGATTTCGAGTCGCGCCTTGAGAAGCCTCAGGTCGTGACTTTCCCTGGGCCGGAACATCATGCGATGCTCGCCCAACTCGATGGGTTCCGAGTAACGATAGGTCGTGATATGTCGGACGGTGAGGAGGCGCATCTCTAGGGTTGGCTTCGCGGACTAGCGAAACTGTGGCACGCTTTCCGCAATCTCGTCCGTCCAGACTTGAAAGCTTTCGAGAGTACTTGGGCCAAACGTGGTGGTGATGGCGACGTCGGCGGCGTCGCGGCCCCGCGCAATGAGCACTCGCCCAATCCTGGGGACATTGTTGCGCGCATCGAAGGTATGCCAGGCGCCATCCAGGTAAACTTCAAACCACGCCGCAAAATCCATGACGCCGTATGGTGCTGGCATCCCTATGTCACCCAGGTATCCAGTGCAGTAACGCGCCGGAATGTTCATCGCGCGGCAGAATGTGATGGCCAAGTGCGCATAATCCCGGCACACGCCCGTACGCTCGTTGTACGCTTCCCAAGCAGTCCGCGTAGACCGTGCATTCTGATAGTTGAAGGCGATATGGTTGTGTACAAAATCGCAGATGGCCTGGACCCGCGGCCATCCCGGCGCCGACTGGCCGAATCGCGACCAGGCAGCTTCCGACAGCAGATCGGTCTCGCAATACCGGCTGCCCAAAAGGAATACCAGCGTATCTTCGGGCAGGTCTTGTAGGGCGTGCTGCTGTGCGTACGGCGCCGACACGTCGGGCTTGGCCGAGTCCCTAACCACCCCGGTGCCCTTCAGCCGAATCCTCCCGATGGGCGCCACAATTCGGCTGCACCAGTTTCCGAAGCCGTCGCGATACGCCGTGACTCGCGTGGGAGGATCGGTGGTGAGAACATCGGGACGGACAGTGTCCAGCGCGCGCGAGTAATGCACGTTGACCATCAGGATCATCGGCGTCTCTTGCGGGCACTGAAAGATCAATTCGTAGCCGACCTGGATTAGCATGCGGTTCCCTTCGTCAGCCGATTGGACCCGTCCAACGAGCGGCCAGCGTTGCCACTGCGACGGTTGCGGCAATGAGCGTGATAGAAAGGACGAATTGCCACGACAACCGCCGTTGCCCGGCCTTCATGACGTCGCCCGCACGCGGGCCGCCACGCCGCGCCTGAGGTTGTAAGCGCAGACTTCCGCGCTCACGGCAAACGCACCCCAGACCTGCCAATGCGACAGAAACCCGACGGGGAGAAAGAAGGCGCTGGTCCAGCCGCTATCCACGCCGAACCGCCATGCGGCTAACGCGCCGGCCATGGCCGCGACGGGTGTCAACAAGAGTCCCAACAGCGACCAGCCCTGCCTGTACCGCACCTGCCTGT
>CAVZOD010000018.1:0-11306 GCA_963776805.1 Bryobacterales bacterium | reverse complement strand
AAGTCCTTGATCGCCAGATCCACCCTCCGCCAAACGCTTGCGGCAGATAGTAATTGCCGACGCCGTGACTGAGGTAAGCCATCGAGGACTTGGTATCCAGTTGAATGGCCTTGTCCACCGAATCAAGCGCGCACTTGCCGTATTTCAGCCCAGCAAGCGAGCTGCTGGAGACCATCTGGCCGCAAAGCGTGCCTAAGATGCGCTGATACTCCGCGAAATCGGGCTTCATGCTCACGGCCTTATTGGCGGCATCCATGCCCGCCAGGGCCGAGTTCTTGGCGCCCGCTTTGTCGTGCATTTCTATGGCGACTTCCGCCGCATAGGATTCCGCCAGCGCAACCTTATATTGCGCGGCGGCATCGTTGGGCTGCTTTTCGGCTGCCGCGCGTGCGTCGGCCGTCAACTTTTCCAGCGCCGAGCGATCCTGGTGATCCCGCGCTTTTAGGAGATCGGAATCGTCCGGAGCAGCGGCTGCGGCAACCAGAATCAGGGCCAATGCTAAGAGGGAAATCCTCATACGTTGACTCTATAGGACGTTTCTCAGGCTACAGCGTTGCAACTTTTCGATGAATCAACAGGAAGTACAGCGCTAACAACGTGAGCAACGCGCCATTAGCGGTGATCACCACGGGCGCCGTGAACTGCTTGACCAACGCCCCTACTACCAGGCTTCCCACCGGCATCCCGCCGCGAAATGCGACGTTATAAACGCTGATGACGCGCCCGCGCATGTTGTCGGGCGCAATTAACTGAACCAGCGAGCTAATACTGGTGAAAACCGCGAGCAGCATCGCGCCATAAAAGAAGATAAGAACGCAGCTCAGCACAAAGCTGTGGGAAAGCGCGAATCCGCCGATCAGCAAGCCCAGGCCCAGCAGCATCAGCAGCACCAAGAGGCCCATGTGCCTGTGTTTACCCAGCCACGCCACGGTAAGGGCGCCAGAATAGAACCCAGGCCCGAACAAACCAGAAAAATGGTGTACAGGCTGGAGCCGCCGTGAAAAACATCTTGAGCGAAAACGGGCAGAAAGACGATCAGGGGAAAGGCCAGCAGCGTCATCATAAATGCCAGCACAATCAAGGCCTCCATGGTGCCCTGCCGGCGAATGAAATGAAATCCCTCCTTCATGCTGTGCAAAACCGATTCCCGGCTTTTGCTGGGCACGAAATGGGGATGGATGATCAGCAGGGAAAAGATCACCGCGATGAAGGAAACGCCGTTGAGCCCGAAGCACCAGGACGCTCCCAGCGCCACCAGTGCCACGCCGCCTATCGATGGCCCCAAAACTCGCGCCAGATTGAACTGAATGGAATTCAGCGCGATCGCATTCGGAAGATCTTCCGTTTTCACCAGCGTCGGAATCAGCGCCGAGTAGGCCGGTCCGCCGAAGGATTGCGCGGTGCCAACGATAAACGAGAGCATCAGGATGTGCCAAATCTTGATCACTCCGGTTGCGAAGAGGCTGGCCAGCAAAAACGCGCAAGCCATCTGCACGAATTGCGATCCCAGCAGCAGTTTTTGCCGCTCGGTGCGGTCGGCGAACACGCCGCCCACCAGAGAAAACAAAACGATCGGGATGCTGCCGAGAAACGAATCCAGTCCGAGCAGAAAAGGCGACTTGGTGAGCTGCAGCACCAGCCAGGCTTGGGCGAACGTCTGCATCAAAGTGCCGACGCTGGACGTGCACGCGCCGAACCACATGATGCGGAAGTCGCGGTAGGCGAAAGCCTTGAAAACCCGGCTGATCACTGGTACATCCGGCGATGGAACATCCGGTTAGGGAAGCGGCTGCGGGCGGTGAATCAAGTGTACAAAATTGCCATCGCCGTCGCCGAAGTAAACCAGCCGGTTGCCTTGGATAGCGATGGGTTGAGCGAGAAACTCCACGCCGCGTTTTTGCAACTCTTCCATGGCGGCGTCGAAATCGTCCACGCTGATGGCCAGGTGACGAATTCCTGGATCTTTCATCTGCTGCGGAGCGCGATCCCCGATGGAAGGGATGATCTCCAGCACGGTGCCGTTGCTGGCGCGCACGAAATAATTGCCTTCGTAAATATGATTGATTCGAAAATCCAGCTTCTGCACGTACCATTCGGCCAGCCGCTTGGGATCGGGCGAGGCGATGGCAGTGTGCTCCAGTCCTTGAAACATAAACCTGGATTGTATCAGAGTGCGCTGGGGGTGCTACTGAAACAATTGCGGTGCGAACTGGTTCAGATACTCGCGCCAGTTGGTCCAGGTGTGGGCGCCGGCACTCTCGTGAAACATTGGCTCGAAGCCGTGTTTTTGAAACATCTCCACGGTCGCTTTGCTGGTGCTGAGCAGGGGATCGTCCTTCCCGGTGGCGAACCAGAAAAGCTTCAGGCCTTTTTTCGAGGCGGCGTTGTCAAGTTCCGCCAGGTGCTGCTGCTCCCAGCTTGGACCAGCGACGGGCACTGAAACCGGACCGGAGAGGAAGATACCGAAAATTCCCGAGCTAAAAACCCCGACATAAGCAAACTCATCCAGGTGCGGAATGGCGATGTTGAGCGTGTGAGCGCCACCCATGGAGAGTCCAGCGATGGCCCGGTCCTTCCGCTCGCGCAGAACGCGGTAGTGCGTCTCGGCGTAAGGCATGATGTCTTCGACGAAATCCTTGACGAAATCGTCGTTGAAATCGGGAATACGCGGCGCACCCGCCGCCGGAGGCCCAAAATTGAAGGGCCCGGTGTGCCCGGCCGGCATCACGATCACCATCGGTTTGGCCTTCTTGGCTGCGATCAGGTTGTCCACGATGAAGCCCGCGCGTCCCACCGAGCTCCACGAATCGTCCGAGTCCCCGGCGCCGTGCAGCAGATAGAAGATGGGATATTTCTGCGAACTGGTTTCGTAGCCAGGCGGCGTATAGACATGCATGCGCCGGAATCGGTTCAGGCTCTTCGAAAAGTAAGTGACGCTGGCCACCGCACCATGCGGCACGTCCTCGGTATCCATGAAATCGGCGCCAGGCACATACACCATGCTCCAGGCATTGCCGTTGGATTCACTCACGGAGGAACTGTGCGGGTCCATCACCGAGACGCCATCCACGTTGAAGTTGTACCGGTAAGCACCCGGATCGATCGGGCCGATGGTGATTTCCCAAACGCCGCTCTCCGCCTTGGTCAGCTCACTTTGCCGCGCGGCGCCGAAAAGATCCGTGCTAAACAGCGCCACCTGCTGCGCCTTGGGCGCGAAAATCCGGAACGCAATGTGCCGGTCCGCCATCACCTCGGGCGACTTTGCAACCGGAGGCGGCGGTGCAGTTTGCGCCGGCAAGCGCGACGCAACCGACACGAAGGCAAATAGACTGAGGGTGAGCGCCTGGTATTGCATGCAGCATCGAGTATACAATGGCACCACGATGAGGGAAATCACATCTTTTTGCGCGATCCTTGGCGTAGCTGCTCCGCTCCTGTTCGCTCAGCCGGCGGCCGCCCAATCGCATTGCTCGGACATGCTGAAGTTCCAGGCGCCCGGCGTGAATCTCGCGATCACCAAGGCCGAAGCCACGCCCGCCTCGGCACCCGGCACGCTGCGCACCTCGCCGAATTTTCCAGGAACGGTGCCGGTTGCCGTTCCGGGATTCTGCCACGTGGAAGGCGTCATCAACCAGCGTACCGGCGTGGACGGCAAACCATACGGCATCGGGTTTGCGCTCGCGCTGCCCGATCAGTGGAACGGCCGATTTCTTTTTCAAGGCGGCGGTGGATTGAATGGCAGCGTGCCTCTGCCGCTCGGAAATCAGGCCGCCGGTAATACGCCGGGGCTGGCGCGCGGATTCGCCGTGGTAACCACCGACACGGGCCACAAGGGCGGCGGGTTCGATGGCAGCTTTTTCCGCGATCAGCAGGCCACTTTGGATTTTTACTACCAGGCCATTGGGCGCGTCGCGCCGCTGGCGAAACAAATGATCGCGTCATACTACGGACGCCCCGCCCAGCGATCTTATTTTGACGGGTGCTCCACCGGCGGCCGCGAAGCGATGATTATGTCGCAGCGCTATCCCGACTACTTCGACGGCATCATCTCAGGCGACCCCGCCATTCGAACCGGGTTTTCGAATCTCGCGCTCGGCTTCATGACCTCGGTCTTCGACCAGGCAGCGCCTAAGGACGACAGCGGCAAGCCCGATCCAAAGAAGACCTTTCCGGAGTCCGACCGAAAATTGATCGTCAACTCGATCCTCCAGGTCTGCGACGCCAAGGATGGGCTGAAGGATGGGATGATCTTCAACCAGCGCGCGTGCAATTTCGATCCCGCCTCGCTTTTGTGTTCTGGCTCGAAGAACGACACGTGTTTGAGCAAAGCACAGGTAGACACGCTGAAGATCGCCTTTGCTGGTCCGAAATGGTCGTACGGAGATCAGATTTATCCCGGCTTTCCCTTCGACGCGGGCATTGCCGACCCTGGTTTCATCCCCGGCCTGTTGGGCGGGCCAGTGATTCCGGTGGCCACTGGCGCGGATTTCCTGCATTTCGACGTGGATCGTGAGGCGGCGCGCGTGGAAGATAACCAGACCGCGCAGCTCGGCGACAGCACGTGGACCAATCTGACAACCTTTGCCGGCCACGGCGGGAAGCTGATCTTCTATCACGGACTGAGCGATCCATGGTTCTCGCCACTCGAGACACTGCGTTATTACGAGCAAATGGCGAAAGACACCGGCAACGGTTCGGTGGATTCGTGGAGCCGCATCTACTTCGTTCCCGGCATGGGCCATTGCCAGGGCGGGAGTGCGGCACTCGATCGCTTCGACATGCTGACTGCGGTAGTGGACTGGGTGGAAAAAGGTGTGGCGCCCGATCGCGTCATCGCCACCGGTCCTGCTTTCCCCGGCCGCAGCCGCCCGTTGTGCCCATATCCGCAACACGCCGAGTACAGTGGCCAGGGCGATACGAACGCCGCGAGCAACTTTGTGTGCCAGCGGTAGCACGCTACTCTAGAACCAATGACGTTCTTAAGAGATAGTTTGATCGAGCTGATCACCCAGACTTCCACCAACCTGCCGCCGGATGTGCGCGCAGCAATGGGTGAGGCGCTGGAGGGTGAAGTAGCCGGCACGCAGGCATCGCAGGCGCTGGGGATTATCGCGACCAACATCGACATGGCGCAGCAGGATTCCGGACCCATCTGCCAGGACACCGGCATGCCGACGTTCGTGGTGCACACGCCGGTGGGCGTGAATCAGCTTCAAGTGAAGCGCGCGATTCGCGAAGCGGTTGCGGAAGCTACGCGGCGCGGCAAGCTGCGTCCAAACTCGGTGGACTCGCTCACCGGCAAGAACAGCGGGGACAATCTGGGCGAAGAGACTCCGGTGATTCACTTCGAACAGTGGGAGCAAGATGAGATCGAGGTGAAGCTCATCTTGAAGGGCGGCGGTTGCGAGAACAAGAACATCCAGTATTCATTGCCGATGGAGTTGGAACACTTGGGCCGTGCGGACCGCAATTTGGAAGGCGTCCGCAAATGCATTTTGCATGCGGTATGGCAGGCGCAGGGCCAAGGTTGTGCGCCGGGTGCGGTGGGCGTGTGCATCGGCAGCGATCGCGCGCATGGGTATGACCTCGCCAAGGGCCAGCTTTTCCGAACGCTGGATGATGTCAATCCCATTCCGGAGCTGGCGAAGCTCGAGGCCGAAATTATGGAGGAGGCCAATCGCATCGGCGTGGGCGCGATGGGTTTCGGCGGCAAGGTGTCGCTGATCGGCTGCAAGATTGGCGCGGCGAATCGTTTGCCTGCCAGTTACTTCATTTCGGTGGCTTATGACTGTTGGGCATTCCGCCGGCTCGGCGTCCGGCTGGATGCGTCCAGCGGAGCGATTACACGTTGGTTGTATCGCGATCCTGATCGCCCTGTGCAGCGCATGGCGCGTTCGGAAGGCTTCCCGCTCAGCGGTCGCGAAGTGACGCTCACCGCGCCGCTGTCCGAGGAACAGGTGCGAAGTTTGCGGGTGGGCGACGTGGTGTTGATCTCGGGCGAGGTGTTCACCGGCCGCGATGCCGTGCACGCTCATTTGATGAAGAATGCGCCGCCCATGGACATGCACGGTTCGATCCTGTATCACTGCGGTCCAGTGATGCTCAAGCAGGGGGACGGCTGGGTGGTGAAGGCCGCGGGACCGACGACGAGCAGCCGCGAAGAGCCGTATCAAGCCACCATCATCGAGAAGTATGGAGTGCGGGCCGTCATCGGCAAGGGCGGCATGGGGAAGAAGACGCTGGCCCAGCTTGAGAAATCCGGCGCGGTTTATCTGAACGCCATCGGCGGAGCGGCGCAATTTTACGCACGCGCGGTGGAGAAAGTGCTGGGCGTGCATCTTATCGAGTTCGGAATTCCCGAAGCGATGTGGCATTTGCGCGTGAATAATTTCGCGGCCATCGTCACCATGGACGCGCATGGCAACAGCCTGCACGCGAATGTCGAGCGCGAGACCGGCGCCAAGCTCGCCGAACTGCAACAGGCGTGACCTCTCTGTTAGAATAAGTTTTGTCTCGGGCCAGGTAGCTCAGCTGGTAGAGCGCAGCCCTGAAAAGGCTGGCGTCGGCGGTTCGATTCCGTCCCTGGCCACCACATTCTAAAAGACTTATGCAACCTCAAAAATCCCGGTTGTCCCATTACTGTCCCAATTCCGTTTTCACTGCACCAGCGTACTGAGCTTTTCGACAGCCCGAAGCTGCGACTCCGGAAGATCCTGTTCGTAGATCTCGGCCGTAGTCGTGAATCGGGAATGCCGCATCAGCGATTGCCTATCGCGAGGATCGGTCCCCACCATCCTGAGCCAGGTGGCGTAAGACCGCCTGAGCACCAGCCAGTTGACCCAGCCGATTCCCAGTTTCCTTCCGGCCGGCTTGATATGCCGAGCCAGGATATTGTTGTCACGCATCGGAGACCCGCTCTTGACCGACTGGAAAACCAGATCGTCCGGCCCGTCTGATTTCACGGCCCGATAACGTCTGATCGCCCTGCCAGCCTTCACCTCCACGGTCAGCGTCCGCAAGCACTGAATCCGTTCGATGACCTTCCGGTTGACCGGAATGGTCGTATTGGAGGCATCGCTCTTCGGCGCGGCCCAGTCTCCCCTGCAATACCGCTCATCGATCGTGATCGATTGCTCATGGATGTCACTCCATCGCAAACCAATCACCTCGCTGACCCGAAGGCCCGTATAGACCGCCACGTAAACCATAGTGGCGTAGGGTTCCGGGATCAATTCGACCAAAACTGAAAACTGCTCAGGCCGAATGAAGGGTTTCTGCCTTCGTGCGCCGCGCCTCGATGGTGGAAGCTGTATGGCCTCCGCCGGATTCGTGATGAGATATCCGTACTTCACAGCCGATCCCAGAACGCTTGAAAGCACGTCCCGGATTTTATCGACAGACTCGCGAGCGAGTTCCTGTCTTGGCCCACTTTTTCCCGGACTCTTTTGTCTGGCACTTGGTTCTTCGATTCGGAATCCGGAGATGTACTTCTGCAACGAAAGCGGGGTGAGGTCCCGCAGGCACAAAGAGCCGAACGTAGGAATCAAATACAGATCGATGATTCCTCCATAACGGGCCTGCGTGCTGCTGGCCATCAACGGCAATGTGGTTATCTTGTACACGGTTTGCACGAAACTTTCAAAAGGTGTGGCTGACCC
Source organism: Bryobacterales bacterium (assembly GCA_963776805.1). Classification (GTDB taxonomy): domain Bacteria; phylum Acidobacteriota; class Terriglobia; order Bryobacterales; family Bryobacteraceae; genus Palsa-89. The sequence goes on along the minus strand of CAVZOD010000018.1, from coordinate 3,648 downwards.
CGCTGAAATCAGTCCCTGATTGATCGGTCTCAAGTACTCCGCTTTGATCTTTAGAACTTCGCGTTTCGGCATCGACGCCGGGGCCAACCTGATGCGTATTCGTTTTCTAATCCTCCTTCCATTTGCATATTCATCGCGATAAACGCGTATCTGCCACCAGTTCCCGACCACTTCTGGTTCCGGGTCCTGGAACCTTCTCTTGGCCATCGCCTCGAAATCTCCTCTCGGTGATGGCCGATCAAAATTTGCCTCGCCACAAAGCGTAACATGCGGCTCGGACGATTGCTGAGCCGAGTTGTGGCGAGAGACACTCATAGTATGCTGAATCCGTGGAGTCGCATGATCGTCGAAGCCGCTAGCAGCTAATTCCTGGTCTTGCTTTCGTTAGGCGAAAAGATGATGGAGGCAGGTTCAGCTGGCTCGTATGGGGCTTCGAACAGGATGTCGCGATTCACACGGACCACGAATTTGTACCCCGCAGGCACTTTGATTGTTGGCTGCACGTTCAGATTGCGTCTTGTGATCTGAGCCCCGGTTTCACTGAGTTCCTGACCCACGGCGCTTCCTGCGGTTTGGGCGGGTGTCGGATAGGTGAGAGCACTTTGGTTGGTCCGCTGCGAGATATCGAAGGCGGCGGTGAACATGCTGGTGAGCACCGAAAATCCCAGAAGGCGACGGTAGTGGTGGTCTACCTTGTCTCGGAGGCCGGCGTTGCCATGGGAATCGAGGCCTACCATGCCGTCGAGATCCACCGAGGAAGCGTCGGGGTAGATGACGCGGCTCCAGGCGACTTGAACACCGTCTTGACCGTAGGAGATTCGCGAGTCGTACCTGCCAATCAGACGCGAGCCTTGCGGAATAAGAAGGTACAACCCCGTGGCCGTATCATAGACATTGGAAGTCACCAACGACTTCAGCTCTCCAGGAAGATCCGAGTTGAGCGATTGTTCGAGAACCGCAGGGATCTCCCAGCCCGCTTTGATTTCGTAGCGGGATAGTGGAGCTTCCCGACTGGATCGGAGATAGTCATCTTCCCGGCGATCATGGCTTGCCGCGAGGAATGCTTCTTTACGGGATTGCATGTTCTGGCTGTCGAAGTCGTTTTCGAAAACTCGCCCATTTCCTGGACCTGCTGAATCACCGCTCTGCCGCGCGCCCAGAGCACGGCGCAAGGCTTCGACTGGAGAAACAGCGTTCGGGGTGGGCTGCGCTGTGGTTGGCGAAAAGGACGGCGTTAGTGAGCTACCAACGCTCGTGGGTGCCTGCATCGCCTGCTGCTCATGTTGATAAGCTGCAGCAAGCCGGCGGTCTTCAGGAGTCTCTTCGTGCACTAGTGTCGGCGCGACTGGCTGTGTTCGAATAACGTTCGGTTGCCGCACGACGATCCGTTCCTGAAGGAGGCCATCGCAGGGCTGGCCGGTTTGCGGATTGAACCGATAAGCTTGGCCGGTCTTGGGATCAGCCCCGCAAGGAGGAGTCATTGGCTGGGGACCTGATGGCGGCCCATCAGGAGGACGCAGGGTCATTGGCACAGTACCTGCCGGGGTCTCTTGCATAAACTCCGAGGCCGCTTGGGTCGCGGGAGCGACGTTCTTGGGCAGACCTGCCTCGCGCGCAGCAGCTTGATTCTTGATCCCGCGATGGTATCCACCGTAAGCGAACCCAAGGAGCAAGAGGACGATCATAGAAACGATTAGGGCGCCCGTCCGCCAGCTGATCCGCATCGCTTTCTCCGGCTCGGGATGGAGATCGATTCCGCTCGGAGCCTCCTCCCTTGGTGGTTCGTTCGGCCGGTGGTCAGGGCTAATGCTTGTTCCCACGGATGATCTCCACTTTCTGAGCCTTCTTGCCCGATCCAAGTACAAGGTCCGCATGATCGAATACGCGATCCACGATGTAGGTCAGATCCTTCACGCGGTAGTTCGTCATCTCACCCTTGCCGTCATTACCTACGACAAGCAAAACTGGCGCTTCTCGATGCTGAAGGTCTGGCGGCATCTGAATGTACGTTTTCGCACCGTCATCGAAAACGCGTACTGGCCGGATATGCTGATCTCCGCCGCGGATCGTGTAATTGAAGTTCATTTGCCCGACGGCGATCATCGCGGGTGGCACTTCTACGGCGTGTTTCTCCTGCTTGGCGGCGGCTTGTTGTGCGGCGATTTGCTGCTGCCATTTGCGTGTGTCGTCGTCGGGATAAGCGAACGCGACACGAGCAACATAGTCCTCGGGTTTGGAAATTAGGCGCAGATAATAGGCCCGGCGGTCAGTGGTGATGAGAAGATTCGTGTCGAGGCCCGGCGTTTGAGGCTTGAGAACGATCACCGGAGTCGCGTTTTCACCAGCCCCGTACATGGCAGGCGAGATCAGCCAACGGACCGAATCTCCAATGTGGGGCTCGCCTATGATTCTTTCGCCGGCCTGGAGCTCGATAATGCAAACGCGGAGCGGCGCGCACACGACCGTGGGCAGACCAGCGCCATAAGAATACATTACGCGGCCATCGGGACCTGGCGATGGCGCATTTTTCTCACCTTGCCAGCTCTCGCTAACACGGACGGCTTCGAGCGCAGTCGCGGTGAGAGGTATATCCGACTTCGGATGATAATCCTTCGGTACTGCTCCGCTAAAGCCAGTGGGCGTCGCCATTTGAGGCGTGATATCTTTTGCCAGATTGCTTGGATCTTCCAAAGTTCGCAATTGGTCACCGAAGTCATACTGCTGCAACAGCGGCGGCTGATTCTCCGGCGCCGGTAGCACTCGCCTCGTTGCAACTGGCGGTTGTCCCGCGAAAATGGGCAGTGCGAACAGGCCGAGTACGGCGGCAATTGGTATTTGCATATTCATTACTCCTTCACAGAACCTTTGCCCAGCTCGCGTTGGTGATGTAAACGCCGAGCGGATTGATGCGAGCCTCGCGCTCATCTTTAGGTGGATTGAGCGCAATCGAAAAATATCCCTTCCAGCGATCCGTTGCTTTCACGGCTCCATAGAGATCGCGTGTTGTTTCCACCCATTCAACTTCGTAAGTGCGGTCGCTGGTTGGGAGGACGGATTTCACCTCCACGGATACTGTCTCGGTCTCAGCGCGCTTGAACGGCGGATCGCCGCGATAATAGTCGCTGATGAAAGTTTGGGCTGCGCTGCCGCTCGCGATCTGTGCGTACACTCGATCGATCGCCCTTCTCTGCGACACGCCGTCCGTTGTGACGGTCCGCAGGTTCTCGATCCAGTTGAAAATGTTCGAACGCCGGAGCCGGTCATCGTTCAGCGAGGTTTGATCGGCTACTCCCGAGGCAACAGGGCGGCCCAGATTATCGACTAGAACGACGTACGGAACAACACGGGAGCGAACGGACAGCCAGACGATCCCTGCCGTCGCGATCAGAGCTACTAATGAACACGAGGCTGCCATCGTGCGCCAGTTACTCGCACGCGTGATGAGATCTCCGTAGCGCTCGTCCCATTCGCGGCGAGCAGCAAGATAAGGATTGTGTGGAGAGTTCATTAGCTATTCCTCGTGGTCGATCGGCATCCGCGGCGGCGTGGCGTGAGGCGCTGCGTCAGACGGCAAAGATCTGATTCTGTGGCGCAAGGCCCTCACCTGATCAACAGCGCGACTCAGCGGATTTGTTCTTGCGGCTCGCG
>CAVZOD010000017.1:0-178192 GCA_963776805.1 Bryobacterales bacterium | reverse complement strand
TGCCACTTGACCGGCCAATCTTTCTTCATTTTTCGGCTATGTTAATCCGATCGAGTTGCGATGCGACAGCGAGCAGTCGCTTGTCGAGGCGCCTGAGCGAACGCTGGATTCTTGCGTCGCTAAGCTGACGTCGATACATCTCCAGCAGATGGCGTGTAGCAGCGAGCGCCTGACGGATTCCGGGAAGATCGGCGGTGGCGGAGCAGTTGGGGACGGAGGGTATGGGCAGGCGATGCGATTGAGGCACGTGTTGGCGAGCGGCGTGGAATTCGCGTTGTAAGTCTTGTTGAGTGACCTGCACGTAGCGCAGGGTCATGCGAACATCCTTGTGCCCCAGCAGTTGCATGAGAGCGGGAAGACTGACGCCGAGGCGGATCATCTCGGAGGCATAAGTGTGGCGCAACTGGTGCGGCGTTACCGGAGCGGAGCAGGTCGCTCGTTTAGCAGCGTCCGCGAGGGCCACCCTAAGCGCGTGATACAAGGGATCAATGCGACCAAGGCGGGGGAGTAAGAAGCGCTCGGATCTGGCCAGTTGTGCGGGCGAAGCCAGCGTACGCAGTTGCAGAAGACGGGCCAAGGTGCGTCGAGCATCGGCGTCGACGGGAACCAGGCGTTCGGTGTGTAGCTTGCCGATCGGGACATGCAGGGCCCAGGCGTCAGGCCCTAACTGTCGTTGACAATCCAAAGGCAGCTGGATGCATTCGCGGATGCGGATACCGGTAGCGCGGATAAGCAACAGGGCATTGGCAGGCAGGTCGTCGGTGCGGAGCAGCTCCTGCTGGAGTAGTTGATCGTCGTGGGGAGAAAGCGGCCTGGGCAGATACCGCGGTTGCGGAGGAAAGTCCTCGCGGCGGATGAGATCGGGCGCAATGGCATGGCCGTTGGCGGCCAAGTCGTCAAGTCAGCCGGCGAAGATAGAGCAGATAATCGTGGCGGGTTTTGTTGCTCAAGGGCGGTTGTCGTTCGCACAGCGAGCGGAACCAGCCGAGCAGATGGGGATCACGGCGGAGTTGGGAACGCCGGCGTGCCTGCGGAAAAGCAGCGTGAAGCCAGGAGAGGAAGCGGCCAGCAACGCAGCGATAGTCAGTCATGCTGTTGGGCCGCAGAGTCAGGGCGAGAGTACCGAGGTGCGCTTCAAAGATCTGATCGAGGCTGGGTGTGGACCGTTTCATATCGCTTACAGAGAGCTCAAGTGCGTCCGCTTCTCGATAGCGCGGGCGTATTCGCGCCAAACGTCCTGTGGGGCTAGCAGAACATACAGCATGGTGGTGTGGACTTGCGAATGACCCATGAGATGTTGCAGGGCGGGCAAGGAGATGCCTGCACGCACCATGTCAGAGCCGAAAGTGTGACGAAGGCGATGTGGATTGGCATGGGGGAGCTGGCAACGTACACGATGGTTGCGGAAGAGCGAGCGCAGTCCGGCTGGTGTCATGGACTGGCCCCTCTGGCGGCCTTTCAAGCAAACAAACAGAGCAGGCGAGTTGGTCAGAGGCCTTTCCAGCCGCAGATAGTTTTGCAAGACCTCGATGATCTCCTGGGGCAGCGGCAAGACGCGCACTTTATTTCCCTTGCCGAGGACTCGCATCTGCGCATCGGCCAGTTGGAGGTCTTCGAGTTGGAGAGAGAGGACCTCACAGGAACGCAGGCCATCCAGCAACATCAGTCCCACGATGGCGAGATCGCGAAACGCGTGGAAGCTGCGCCAGAACCTGGCGACTTGTTCGGCAGAGAGCGGCACAATAATGCGCCGGGGTTGCTTTAAGCGCAGCCCTAAGGCCACGGCGCGGCGTGGCCGGCCATAACCGAGCGGGGATCGCTTCGTGTAGGTGCGCTGGAAGTGCGACTTGCCAGAAGGAATCTCGCCTCCAACGTGGAAGCGATATAGACAATGCAGGACAACCAGCCGGTGATTCACGGTCTGCGGTGTGGGTTTCGGTTCCTGGTCGAGTTGATAGCGGACGTAATCGAGCAGGGTGGATTCAGTGATCTCGGACAAAGGCTGCGCCGGGTATTGGGACCACCAGCGGGCGAAGTGCAGCAGATCATAGGCGTAGGCACGCAGCGAGCGCACAGAGAGCTGGCGAATGCGCTGGGCATCGAGGAAAGAGTTGGCCCACCCGATCTCGCCCTGCTCATCAAGCAAACGATAGGGAGAAGCGCTGGCGGGGACGGAAGGTCGATAGGTCACGAAGAGCTTCACAACCGCTGTGCTCCTGCGAGGAGAGCAGCGAAGTCGGCAGCGGTGGCGCCGGCGAGGAAATAGCTGTTGGGATCATGTCCAGCCGGTAACTGGACGATGCGGGCCGTTCCGCCAGAGCGTTGCAGGCGGAACGCGAGCTGCTGAGAAGCCTGTTGGCCGGCTTGGTTTTCATCCTGATCGAAGACGATGTAGATCGAACGGCCAGGCTGACCGCAAAGCTGATCCAGCTGAGCGGATGTCAGATGAGTGCCAATGGCGGATGTGGTGTTGCGAAAGCCGGACTGCCATAGCACAGCCAGGTCGAACAGCCCTTCCACCAGAATCACAGTGAAGCAGTGGCTGACGGACTCCCAGGCAAACAGGCCACCCTTGGAACGCGGCAGCAATCGATGCGGAAAGGCCGCTCCAATACTGCGGCCGTAGAGGTTCACGATCTGGCCATGCTGGCGGCACGGGAAGATCACACGCCGGCAGAAAGCGTCGCGGCCCTGGTTATCAATGAGGCCAGCGTGGAGCAACAGATCGAACGAATAGCCATGGGCCGCGAGATGGCGGCGCAGGTTCCCGCCGGGAGCATAGCCGATGCCGAGTTCTTCGATGAGGGCGGAATCCCGCAGTCCACGTTGTGCAAGATACTGCATTGCTTCCGGATGCCGGTGGAGTTGTAGCTGATAAAAGGCGGTGGTTTGTGCCAGTAACTCAGCGGCGGTCGCAGAGCGAGCTCTCGCTGCCGATTCCTGCTGCAGATGCGCAACACTCTGACGGAACGAGACATGCAGGAAGAGCTCGACAAAGCGAATCAGGTCGCCACCGTGCCCACATCCGTGGCAATAAAACAGGTTCTTGCAGGCATTGACATAAAAGGAAGGGTGCGTGTCCGGGTGCAAGGGACAGAGCCCTACAAACTCTTGCCGGGCACTGCGGCGGCGAGGGGTCCAGTTGTGCCGCTGCAAGTATTCCAGCAGTGGCAGGTGTTGTTTGAGTCGTTCCAGGTCCGGGTCCACGGCGGCGTTTCCTCCAGGCATCGAAACTACGAGGAATCGGACCTTTTTCCCAGGCAAGGATGGTGGGCGGAAGAGATTTCTTAGAGGCGCAGCGGCCAAAATAGTTGCAGGAACAAAGCCATGGTGGGCCAGGATAACGGCAGAGCATCGTGACGGATACTCTCACCACGCGCCAGGAATCGGGCCACCGCAGTCAGTGTCCTGCGCAGGAACCAAAACGAGGGCTGTGAGGAATCCAGGCTGCGAAACCAGCGGCGGAGAGTAGAAGGATCGGCTACCCGATCGGGATCCATGACGGTGGGGGCTGCGGCCTCAAGGGAGCAGTGTTCCACAAAGTAGAGCCGCAATGCCTGACCGCGAGCCAGCAGGCTGTAGTGTGTGTAGGGAAGAGAAAAAGGCGGCAGGAAGGTAAAGGTCTTGCCACAACAGTTACAGATGCCGCGCCGGATCTGAATCCAGTCATGATGCTCATCGTGAGCCTGCTTGCGTCGGCGGCCGTGGCCGACAATGGAGTCGCGATCGCACACCGGGCATCGGCGCGGAATGCCGCCGGCACAATCGGACGCCCAGGCAGGTTCCAGGTTGAACTGCCGGGCGGAAAGTGGGATAAGGAGAATCGTAGCAATGGGGACTCTGCGCGGGCCGCGACCTGCCCAGATCTGAAACCCAAAGCGGAGTCCTCGCCTCCCAATAAAAAAACTCTCAACTGGAAAAGAATAACGCTTCCCGCTGGCCGCCGCAGGGCGCGCGCCGGGTGCGCGACATAAATGTGGATGATCATGCCGCCTGTCCCCGATCTGCCCAGTAATCCTCGAACCGGTGGCTAAGCCGGCAACAGCGCAGGGCGATGATGGCGTTGGCTCCGCGAACGGTCCAGAACATTCCGGAGCATTTGAGCCGAGCGCCGATGACGATCTTACAACCGGCTTCGACAACCCCGGAACCAACAAACAGAGCTTGTGCGCGGAAGGCCGGGTAGCGCATCCGCTCGGCATTACGTTCAAAGTACTCCGCTTCGTTGGCGACGATTTTGGCGAGTTCCTCGTCCGCTGGCTGAAGACCGCGCAAGATCTTCACCAACGCTTCGATCTGGCCGCGATTAAGCCGGTCAAGACAGCGGGCGGTCCATCGCTTGCGAGCCTTTTCGCCGCCGGGAAACAGTTTGGCCGATAGTTCCCAGAGGTGCTGACGAGCGTGGTAGAGATCGACGATTTGGATTGCGCCCGGAAAGTGCTGCTCGGCGAGATTCCAGATCCAGATCGCGCCGTCGCCGATCACTACCTTCTTGTACGCCCGGCTCCAGCCGCGCCGCCAGGCTTCGGTATAAAGTCTTAGGCCGAAGGCTTCGGCAGTCTCGATTGCGGCGACGTAGGTAGTGGAATCCTCATCGCGTACGGGCCGCCCCTCCTGGTCGGTCGTGGTTTGGGTGAAAACACACCCCAACTTCACTTCGCGCGTGTGCGCTGGATGGCTCTCCCCTTTGCCTGTACGGCCTTCGGTCTCGGCCTTCACTACCGGTATACCAGTGCCATCCATCTCGATATAGAGGATCGGCACGGCGGGACCGCGGACCGCCGGTAATTCCAGTTGCTTGGCGCGCCGAATCTCGGATTGCTGGCAGGCTTCGACATCATCACCGATGGCTTCAGCCTGGCGCTCCACGGCTTTGGCGGTGACCTCAATACCGGCCAAAAGTTCCAGTTGCTCACGGCCCTGATCGAAACTCGACTCGCTCCCGGCCACAGCCATCATTCGCCGCACACCGGGTGAACAGAAGACGCCTTCCACATCCAGTTCCCGGTCGCGCGGACTCTGGCCTTTACGACAATGTGGGCAGACATAATAAGCGCGATGGAAGCGCAGCGATCCCAGCACGGTGAGCAATTGCTTCGGACGGTGACCGTGATAGTGGGCTTGCTGTCCGCACCCGCAGGCCACCTGTCCGGCCTGCCCGCCTTCCTCGGTCAGCAAGCCGGCCAAGATCGCGGCCCCCGCCTGGTGCAAGCCAGAGCGAGTTGCCATCTCGACTGCTTCCAGGTCCAGTCCGGAATCTTTCCGGCGCGCGGCAAACACTACCTGGAGAAGCGTGTGGACTTCCCGTGTGACTTCTTGATGAACTGCAACAGCCGTTTTTTTTCCGCCGCCGTCCAGCCTGTTTCGTCAGACTCGACCGACCGCAAGCGGCAAATCTGCTCATTGATCGTGGTCAATTGCGCGACCAGATCCTGAAAGCGATGGTACTCGCCTACCTCCTGGGCCGCCTTGCGAAACGCGATTGGCGTCGCGAACGACTCGGCCACGCTTTTGCCTTTGACTTTCCGCAGTAAACGGAACTGCGGATGTCCTTCACCGTTCCGCTGAGCGCAGTGGCACTTGGGCTTTCCGCAGCGGCGGGGAACGGCGGAAACAGTACCGGGGCGGAAGTCGCCCAAGCTAAGAAACTGCTGCAGAAGTTTGGTTCGAGTGGCCTCTAAGTCGGCAAGAGCCAGGGACATGGTGTCGCCTCCTTCTCTGAGTATATACATATACTCAGATTTGGGTGCGATTCCCGGCTGCCTTACGTTCTCTCCATTTCTATGTCGCGCACCCGCGCGCGCCCCCTTTCGTGCGTGAGAATATACTGACTAAAAAGGTAAAGATCGTGGCAAAAACTCGAGCCCTGTATCAACTCAGGATTGTGTTGCAGAATATTCAGCCGTCTGTTTGGAGGCAGATTCAGATCTGGGAAGACATAACGCTGGGGAAGTTGCATGAAATCCTGCAGATCGTCATGAACTGGGAAGATTGCCATCTTCACGACTTCACGATTGGTCGCCGCCTCTATAGCGTGCCCGATCCGGACGACGACATGCATGAACGCAAGGTGATCGATGAAAGCCGGGAACGACTTTGCGATGCCGTGCCACGCGTGGGCACGCAGTTCCTGTATCTATACGACTTCGGGGATAACTGGCGGCACGATCTGCTCCTGGAAGCGATCATTATGCCCGACCACTTGATGCAATATCCCAGATGCATAGGCGGTGAACGCTGTACACCGCCGGAGGACGTCGGCGGGACAACGGGATACGAAGAATATCTGGAAGCGATTGCCGATCCGGAGCACGAAGAACATGAAACCCTGGTGCGCTGGCGCGGCGCGTTCGACCCGGAGGCATTCTCGCCCGACGACGTTAACCAGCGGCTCTGGAAAAGATTCCGCTCGGCAGGAAAAACAACTAAACCGAAAGCCTCGGCGCGAAACTGACTCTGGCTAGGTCAACCGCGCCGGCGACAGCACCCCCAAAGCGTCGGCGAGTATCGCGCGCTTCCGGAACAACGATCTCCTTGCATCGGCGCTCGTGGTCAGGCCCACGCATGGTCGCGGACAAGCACGTTCTTATGCAGCGAGCGGCCTGCGTATTAAACATTGGCCGGTTAACTGCCACATATAGGCGTCGAACGACCCTTCCGTGACGTAGCGGTAGATCTCGATTTCGGGATTGAGGTTTCCCTGCCGCAGAATGCGGCCTTCGCGCTGTTCGATGTCGCGGGGCCGCCAGGGCGCATCCAGATGATGGATCGCCTTAAGTCGGCGCTGGACGTTGGTGCCCGCGCCCATCTTCTCCGTGGAGCCGATCAGGATTCGTACGCGCCCGGCATTAACGTTGGTGAACAGCGCCATCTTGGCGGCATCGGTATCGGCGTCGTGGATGAAGGCGATTTCCCGCTCGGGGATGCCACCCGCGATGAGCCGGGCGCGGAGATCGTCATAGACGTTGAAGCGGTCCTGCGCGGGCGTCGAGAGATCGCAGAAGACGAGCTGTGTTGAGCGCAGATCGCGACTGTCGTGCCAGACGCCAATGATGCGCCTGACGGCGTTCGCGACCTTGGCCGAATCCGCCGCATCGGCAAACGCTTGGACGAGGCGCATGTCGAGGGCGGCCTTGCGGCCGTCGCCCGTGATCTTCAGCATGTTGTCCACGCTGGGATCGACGCGCTGCGTCCGCAGGCGTTCGGCCCGCTCGGTCAGTCCTTTTATATATGCCTTGAGGCCATCGCTCGCGGGGGCCGCCACGACCTTCGGCTTGCCGCCGGTCACACTTGGGCGCGGCAGATTCAGCATATCAGCCGTCTGCACGTCGGAGACGGTGCGGAACATGGAGAGGAGTTCCGGCAAATTGATGAATTTCGCAAAGCGCGTATGCATCCGGTAGCCCGAGCCGTCCGGAGCAAGCTCCAGCGCCGTGACGGCTTCCGCGAAATTCGCGGCCCAGGCGTCGAAATGCCCGACGCCGCGCTCGTGCAGAAGATCGGGACCGAGATAGCGCAGCATGGTGTACATTTCCGCCATGGTGTTCGAGATGGGCGTACCGGTTGCAAAAACCACGCCCCGGCCGTTGTTGATCTCGCGGACGTAGCGGGTCTTGATGAACATGTCGAAAGCGCGGTTGCTGTCGGTGTTCGGCAGTCCGGCGATACGATTCATTTTCGTCGTGTAGTGAAGATTTTTATAGAGATCAGCCTCATCGACGAACACCTGATCGACGCCCAATTCCTCGAAGGTCAGCGCGTCGTCCTTGCGCTCGCGGTCGGCACGCTTTTTGAGCCGTGCGACCAGCCGCTTCTTGGCTTTTTCAAGTTCCTTCACGATCCGGCGATTGTCGCCGGTTTCGGCCTTGGCTTCGAGGATGGCGTCTTCGAGCTGCCGCACTTCCTGGTCAATGAAGCGGTTGAAGAGGGCATCGGACACCGGCAGGAACTCGAACGAGCGGTGCGAAACGATGACCGCGTCGTAATTTCCGGTCGCGATGCGCGCCATGGCCTTCTGCCGGTTGCCCGCCGCGAAATGATCCCGGCCGGCGACGAACAGGTTGGCGTGTGGATAGAGTTTGAGAAACTCAGCGCCCCATTGCTCGACCAGGTGATTGGGCACCACGAGCATCGGCTTTTTCGCCAGACCCAGCCGGCGCAATTCCATCACAGAAGCCGCCATGGTCCAGGTCTTACCCGCGCCCACAACGTGGGCCAGGAGCGTGCTGCCGCTCTGGAGAATGCGCCAGACGGCATTCTTCTGATGGGGGGCTAGGTCAGCGTCGCGCAGCAGCTCGCGCGCCATGCCGGGGAACGTTAGATGCGAGCCGTCGAATGTGCGCAGACGCAGATTGTTGAAGCGGTCGTTATAGTCGCGGGCGAGACGCGCGGCGCGGTCGCCATCTTCCCAGATCCAGGCGCGGAAACGATCCTTGAGCTGCTGCTGTTTTTCCCGCGCGGCGATGGTTTCCTGCTGATTGATGGTGCGCGTTCCGTCCGCGTGCTCGTCATAGGCAGTCGGCGTGCGTCCGTTCAAGGCTTGTTCGATGAGGTCGGAGGCGCGGAAACGCTCCGACCCGTGCGTCGTGGTGTTGGCGACGCCCCACTTTTCTGGAGCGTCGATCTCGACGGTCCAGGCGGCGATGGCTGCGGCGTGGGAAACGCGAACGGCGCGAGGCGCTTCCAGCAACCCGGTAATGAATTCCCGGATGTCGGAGGCCGGAATCCAGGAGGAGCCGAGGCGCGCCTCAATGTCGCCGGGTTCCAGGTCGGCGGGCTGCACCGCTTCGAGCGCCTCGATATTGCGGCAATAAGCGGGGTCGAGTCCGGCGGCGCTGCGGGCAACAGCAAGCTTGGCGCGAACATTGCCGCTCAAGTAAAGGTCCGCCGTCTCCCACGTCCCACCCTCCGGGTTGCGGTAGACCAGGCTGCCCAGTTCGCGTTGCAAGAGCCTGGGGCTGCTGCCGGTCAGTTGCTCCATCCGTGGCCAGTCGATGCCGCCGGTTTCATTCAGCGAGACGGTCAGCGCTTCGGCGGCCGTCCCGGCGCGCTCGATCGGGCGGTAGCGTTCGAGCGTGCGGCGCTCGAAGATGGCGGTTTTGGCGGCGCGTTTGGATTCTGGATCGTAGGTTTCGAGCGAGAGGAGCAACGGGTGATCGGGATCGCCCGCGAAGGCTTTGACGTTCTCCCGCGATGAGATTGCTCCGTGCCTATAGACAAAGGAATCATAGAGATCGTTAAGTAGCTGGCGCGCTTCAGTGATGCGCTCCTCCGGCGCATCGTCAAGCTGCGACCTGAAGACGAGGCGGACGGCGTCGCGGACAGCCATCATTCCGCGGACACGGGCTGCGGTCGAAGCCCCGAGACTGAGCGTTTCGAAATGGTCGCCGCTGCGGACGACAATGACGCCGTCGCGTTCGGCGAAGCCGCCATCCTTGACGCCATCGAGGACGGGGATTTCCGTCGAAATGACGGTCTGGCCGGTGCGCCGGTCATGAGCGTTGGAATAGATACGTGCGGGGAGGGCGGAGACAGCATCCAGAAGGCGCTCGGGAGAGAGATCGCCCGCGAGTGTCGGCTCGCGCGCGTTATAGAGTCCGCGCTCAAACCGCATCTCGCCCAACATCATGCCGGGGTGGCGCGCGAAATACTCGTTTATAAGGATCGCGCCATCAGGTGTTTCGATGGCAGCCAGGTCTAGCCAGGATTCCCCGGATGCAGGGGAACCGGGCGCGCGCTTTTGCAGAAAGAGAATGTCGGTCGTGACTTCGGTTCCGGCATTGGCCTTGAAAGCAGTGTTGGGAAGGCGTATTGCGCCCAGGAGATCCGCGCGGTCGGCGAGATAGCGCCGGATGGCGGGGTCCTGCTTGTCCATCGTGTAACGGCTCGTGATGAGCGCCATGACGCCGCCCGCCCGCACTTTGTCGAGAGACCTTGCGAAAAAATAATCATGAATCGCGCGCGTCAGGAACGGCGTGCTGCGATAGGCGGGATCGAAGACCGGATAGTTGCCGAACGGAATGTTGCCGATCGCGGAGTCAAAGAAATTGTCAGGGAGAACTGTTTCCTCGAAGCCCTTGGCGAAGACAGTCGAATCCGGATACAGGCATTTTGCGATCCGCGCGGTGATGGCGTCGAGTTCGACGCCGGTTCGACGGCTGCCTGGCAGGAGTTCCGCAGGCATGAGGCCCAGGAAATGGCCGACGCCCATCGAGGGTTCGAGGATCTGTGCGCCCGGTTCTAGGCCGAATCGCAGCATGGCCTGCCAGACGGCCCGGACAACCGTCGGCGAAGTGAAGTGCGCATTGGGAGTCGAGGCGCGGGCGGATTCGTACTCAGGTGCAGTCAGCAGCTCGCGGAGTTCCGCAGCCGTATGCTGCCATTCAGGGGGCGGGTAGGGGCGGAAGGCATTCGCCATCGCGCCCCAGCCCGTGTACTTTACCAGTAAGGATTTTTCCGCACCCGTTGGCGCGCGGCCTTCCTCTTCGCTGCGTTTCAGCGCGCGGATGGCTTCGATGTTGTCGAAAGCCTTGTCGCGGAGGCTGCCTTCGCCGATCCGGTCAGCGTCCGTTATTCGGAAATCGCGGGATGGGACGGGGTCTGGCTCGGGGTCGGTTTGCCGGACGATGGACGATCCAAGGGTGGCCGCTCCGGGCGGTCCTCGCCCGGAAGGAATGCCCACTCCTTCGTCGCCAGTTCCCAGGCCGCGTGGTACTCCATTTTCTGAATCACGGTCAGAATGTAGAGAAGATCGCCCGTCTGTTCCTGGGCCTGGCGCAGCGCGGTCTGCAATTGGTTCGTCCGTTCCAGTTCCTCGATCAGCCCCGGCCGGTGGGCTGTCCAGTGCTTTATAATCAGGTCGCCCAATCGGGTCATGTCGTCCATCTGTTGCCTCCGTCTGCGGCTGCGAAGCCGCGTCAATGACCGTCTCTTCCGGAAGATCCGCGAAGAGGTCGAGCTGAGAATAATCCCGTGCCGGTTTGCGGAACCATCCGTTTCGTTGGAATCTTACCGCCATCGTGCGTCTCGTCAGAGTTTGCGTTACCTCTGCGCTCGGGTGTCCGGAGCGAGCGGAACGAGAGCGCGATCCGCCTTGCTCCGAACGTGACGATTATGAGGGGAAGGTTTTGAGGAGTGGTAAGAGGAGCGGTTACGCCGGTATGGCTTCAACAAGCCCGGCGGATTTTCGATGGTGCGCTCCGCGGACAGGCATGGCGTCTGAAGATCGTCAAATCTGAGTCGCGGGCGAACTGAATACCCTGATATGTCATGAATATTTATTTTGATTCGTTAACTATTTCTTAAGACTTCGGCCATAGGTTCAATAGTCGTTGTGGTTGTGAAACTGTTGTGAGGTGACTAATGGATGTGTTCGTGGTTCGGTGTCTGCTCGGTGATCTCGATGCAATGGCAGTGGTGGAGGTGAGTGTAAGGCTGGTTTCGCAGCGGCGTGGCAGTCAAGGTGTCGGGGTTCGGGCTGCCGAGGGCCAGTCACGGCGTCCGGTCGGCTTTGCCATGGCCCGGCCCGCCATGTGTGGTCTCGGAAGATAGGAGAGCCGCTCATGGAGAAAAAATACGAATTCATCACCGGCGATTCGGTCCAGGTCGGCCATCGGCGCCTATTCCGTATCCGGGCGTTGCGCGACTTCGGCGGGATTCGGCGAGGCGATATCGGCGGATATATAGAGTGCGAGGCAAATCTCGACCACTCAGGCGAGGCCTGGGTCGCGGACGTGGCCCAGGTGTACGGGCCGCATGGATGTGTGCGGGACAACGGCCGTGCCAGCGGCGAATCCTGGATTCTGGGCCGGGTCGATGGCGATGCGCAGATTTGCGACCTGGTCGTGATCGGCGAAGGCGCGCATGTTGGCGGCCGGACGATTCTGTGCGGCGATGAAATCGTCACGGGCGACGACCGACAGCCGCCTGGGGCGCGTTCAGTTAACCGCCGAGAGCGGCCTTGCCTTCGGATGTGAGTTCGTAGCCGATCGGCAGCGGCCTGCCAGGGGACCGGCCGGCGAAAGGCGCGGCCAATCTCCGCCAAGCGAGGGCCCGCGCTCTTTCTCGTGCTCCGCTCGCGGGTAGATGGTGCCGAGGATGGCGGCGCCAAGAATCTTCAAAGCGGGCACTTTTGTACAGATACCCCCCTAAAATGTCTACCAATGTAGTAACCATCGCTTGTGCTACTATAAATCGAGGTTCGACTAAAGAAGTGGCATCCGTTGAAAGAATAAAAGTTCAACAATCGCCAAATCCGAACATTTCTCCGGGAGCGAAGTCCCTGGGCGGGGCGCACCCAACGAGATCTGCGGCGGCCCGCTGGGGAGGCAACCAGGAACTCTTCAATGACGGGTTTGTCGTGGTCCCCCACCGGTTCCTCCACCATTACGCATCGCTCAATCCCGCACTCACATCTGGTGAAGCCCTGTTCGTCCTTCACTTGATGACCTTCAAGTGGGATCGTGAGCTTCCCTATCCGACATACAAGACCCTCGCTCAACGCATGGGGATCACCGACAAGATGGCACGGCGCTACGCGCAAGCGCTGGATAGGAAGGGGTACCTCCGGCGGCACTATCAGACTAAAGCCGCAAACCGCTTCGATCTAACCGGACTGTTTGAGGCGCTCTCCAAAACGCCCCTACGGAGCGACGCTTCAGCATCGGAGGAATCGAACGAAATTGATTATGCCTGAGATGATCCGTTGCCGGTGCACAATACGCTATCGGCTGACGCCTCGGGAACAGGCTCGGTATAGGTCCCCATGGCGTCGCCCTTCCAAAAGGCGTCAGCCCATCTATGCCCGGCAACGGTGGGCGCCCTTCCATAAGGTGCGCAAGCCGAGGGGTTCCTTCTTGCTAAGCCCAAGGGGAACCCACCACCGTTGTAACACTTCCATGGCGGCGGAATCTGGAGGACCCCATGCACTGGTCTAAGTCCCGGCACACTGATCACGAAGCGTGCCCACGGCGGTTCTTCTTCTCCGAGATCGCAGCGCCGATGAACGCTCAGCTTGCGGAACTGGCAAACGAGCAGTCGCCTCCGCTGGTGAGGCACGAAGCCGTCCGCGATGCCATCTGCGAAGTCGTGAAAAATGCGGACTGGAAGGCACGCGAGTTGCCGAAGTTACTCAAGAAGGCTGAAGCACAGCTTGGGCAGCGAATCCCAAACGAATACGACGTAGCCGCGCAGTTCTCCATCGTGGAAGCGTGTCTGGAGAATTTCGTTGCGGAGCTGTTGCCGGAGATTCGCAGCGCCAAGGTTCTCTACCTGGCTGGCGGGAGCCCTGTCGAGTTCATATATGATGGGCTGAATATTTCCACGCTCGTAGAGCTTGCCCTCGACAAAGGCGACAGCATCGAAATTTGTAACTGGAAGACCGGGAATTCCGGCTGGCACAAATCGGACGACCTGCATCTGCGCGCTGGCAGCCTAACTTGCTGGGCAAGGCGCGTATTGAAAGCGGTTGCCAGGCCGGTCATCATTACCGATGTGTATTTGAAGGAAGGCCCGGCGCCAATAACGCGCTATCCCGTCCAGCTCGATGATGATCAGGTTCGAGAGTTCGTGATCCAGGCCAAGACGGTTACGCAGCGTTACGGGGCTTCAGCTAAAATTTCCTATTTCCCGGCACGGCCGGCTTTCAATACTTGCCGCTTCTGCCCGTTCAAGCCTGTCTGTGCCGAGTACCGAGCTTTCGCCGAACCCGATTACGAGCTAGACACGCTGAAGGCCTCGCTCGCCGACGCAGAGCAGGAAAAAGAAGAGGTCCTCTCGTCTGTCGGCGGAGAGCTGCGGCCGGTATTCCTCAGTCACGTTTCCGGCGACAAGGAGGAAATCGTGCGACCGTTCGCCCGCGCTCTGGAGGCGGAGGGCATCGATTTCTGGCTGGACGAGGCCGAATTGAAGTGGGGAGACAGTCTTACGAGCCGGATCAACAAGGGCCTGGCGATCTCTGAATACTTGGTGTGCTTCGTTTCGGAGCAGTTCGTGCAGCGTGAATGGTCACAGGCAGAGTTCGGCGCTGCTCTTTCGGCGCAGATGAGCGATGGTGTAAAGCGGGTCTTGCCGATCATCATCGGAGACAAACAGAAGATCTTCGAGGCGTACCCCATGCTGCGCAACATGGTCTACAAAACCTGGACCGACGCGAGCGGCATCCCGGTGCTGATTCGTGACTTGAAGAAAATGTTGGGCAGATAGGCCTTATCGGCGCGCCGTCGAGCGAATCCGGTGGTATCGGATTGGAACAGCGTGATAAAGACGTTATCATTAACCTTCACGCGACCAAGGAGACCATCAGGTAAGGTTCATGGCTCCTTTATGAGCGATCGGAGGTTTGAGACCACGGTGTCGGCCATGGCGTTCAATGATATCGAGCGCAAACCTGCCAGGCGTTCTATCACTTCTGCGACATCGCGGGGGCGGGCCGGGCGACCATCGACCTGGGTGAATGGCCCATCTGTTTCTGTAAGCAGTCGATCGGAAGGAATCTCGGCAACGAGGGCACGTCCGTTTTCCGTGCCCAGCATCGCAGCGTTGACTGAAAAATAGCAGCCAAGATCCGCCGCTCGGCGCGCGTCGGACCTGGAACCCGTGAACCAGTGAAGTACGACCTTGCCCCGTGAAGGCGGAAGGTGCGCCTCCACAATGTTCAAAACGGCTCTTGAAGCGCGGACGCTGTGCACCGTCAAGATCTTCCCTCCGGCTTTGGCGCATTGTTTGAGGATGTGCTCGAAGATCTGCTTTTGAAGGTCGAGCGAACGAAAGTATCGCGGACCTGCATCGAGCCCGACCTCGCCCACGTATCTGGTCTCATGCAAGTGATCGTCCCATAGCGAAATCTCATTGCTGTATTCGGCCACAAGCTGAGGATGGAGACCAAGAGCGGCGCGGACATGCTGCGTTTCTTTCGTCAGTGTGAGATTACGCGGCCACGCTCTCGGCGTTGTCGTGACGGTGAGCGTGTAGATGCCGGCTGCATCGGCATCGGCGATGGCAGCGACCGGATCTGGATACAGATCCAGGTGGCAGTGAAAATCAACGAAGCGAACCGCCATGGCCGAAACCTAGCCCGGTGCGGTGCGAACACCCGCCAGTAACAGCGAGAGTTCTTCGAGACCGCGCCGGTATACGTCGGCAAGAGCCGATTGTCGGGCGGGCGATTCATCAGTCAGGGGACCAGGCTTGTGAATGAGGAGTGGGGCTAACCCTGGCCTCTTTTGGAGTCGCTCAATCGCAAACTGAAATGAACGCACCTGCTGGCCGTAGGCTTTACTGGTATCAAGGACATTCGCCTTAAGATCTGGAACGGTATACGACGTGGTATCGGCCGAGCCAAGGCCGTGACGCAACGCCGCTCGACGGATCAAGCATGGTAAGCAATAACCGCAATGCTCCGTAGTCCGTTTTTTCCATCGACCTTTCGTTGGAGACGAACATGAGAGCGAATCGGGCGCTAAACGCGCCAAGAGGGCCCGGTTGGCGCACTCGACGACCATCTCGCCCTTCGTTTTATGCCAATATGGATTTTCGACGCGGCCAGAAATGCCGAGTGCGGCAAGAAGCTCGTTCCAGCGCGCCATATAGAAGGGATGCGTCGTTCGCGTGCTTAGAGCGCCGAGACGCAGTGGGTCGAGCGGAACATTGAGCGCAATGAGGCCGTTTTCGGGAACGCGAAGCGTGAAGCCGTCGTCCAGGCCCGTGCCAGCAAACACTCCTGCCGCAAAAAATAGGAACGACCGGCCGCGTGTGGTGTTTTCAGACTCGACATTGCGCACATGCCAGTTGCGGAAATCCATCCAGATTCTCAAGCGGTCGAAGTCTTGATGTGGATAATTCTTTTCCAAAGCCTGATAAAGCGTCGCTTGCGCCTCACTGGTAGCGCCCTCGCCGGCGTGACTGATTAGAAGGGGCGTTCGCCCCTGTTCGAGGAGGTCCATGGCGCCGATCAGACTGTCGAGACCGCCGGAAAACAGGGAGATGCTGTCAAAGGGCGGCGCGATCAACCGCGGCGGCCTCTTGCGAACAGCTTGTGCAAACCCGGCCGGGCGTGGTCTGAATCCCACTGTCCACAAATCCCCGGTCAGGAAATTCAGTAGACGCTGAAGCAGCGGAATTGCTGCTGTCCAAAGCGCATGATCGCTGACCGGGGCAACGAGGCGTATCTCCCGCGTCCAGGTGTCCTGCGACTCGGTTGAACGGGATATCCGCGTATCGGCGGCGTGCACATGCGCCGCAAGCACGAGGAGATCGAGCCCTATCTCCGATGGAAAAACGCCGAGCTTGGCGAGATCGTCCAGCGCACGGCCAATACCGTGCTCAAGCCGCCGGTTCGATACGACAAATTGGAGCCGGGTATTCACCTCTCCGTTTGCCGTCGGAATGCGTACGCGATCGCTTGTCCCGAATCGGCCTATGATGACATGGCGTCTCATCTTGCATCAGCCTCCTCGTCACCGAGACTTTGCAGAATAGAGAACGCCTGTTCGTAGATCCGTGTGACAAACCCGGTGACGCGCTCCGGCGTAAGTGCCAGCATCGCCTCCCGTGTCGAGGTCAGCGCATCCGCGACACTTCGTCTGACGAAATCGAAAAGTTGCGTCTGTACCCGAGCCGCATCGGCTGGATCAGCGGGAACCGTTATCGACTTGGTGCCAATGTCGTTGCAGAGCCGGGCTTCTATGGCGTGAGAGGCATAGAGTTCAAAGATCGTCTGCATCTGATCGGCTGTCAGGCCATCAATATCAACAATCTCATTCTGAGCTAGGTCGGCTATGGTCTCAATGAAAGCTTCGCGCGCAATGCCTTCGTCCACTGTCCCACCCTCTGGACATACGTACTCCATGAGACCTAGAAACACTTCTTCGATCGGACGCCCGGCAAGATGCGCCAGGTTAAGCGCGCGCAGTGCTACAACCGAGCCATTTGCGACGGCTCCAGAAAGAAACCCGAGGAGCCGGGCTCCGGACGTTCGAGATGCCCCCATCCGCTGCGCGGCCGTTCGGCTTCCTCCAGAAGCAGTGGAAACATAATTCGAAACAGAACGACCGAGACTGGCGCGGTCACTTCCACCAGAGCTTGCGAAGCGCGTGAAGTTGTTCCTCGCCACTCTGAAGCGATCGCCAGGGGCGGCTACGGGAATTGCTGGAAAGATCGGCGGCGTTGGAATCGGGGCGGGTCCACCATTTCCCGCTCCGTTATCGGCGGGAGGTTCCGGAACCGGCGGTGGAGGGCCGCCATCGGGACCGAGCCAACTTGGCAGCAAGGGGGTGCCGGAGCCGGGACCGCCATATGCGTTCGAAGTACCCATCAGCGACTATTCCCCTGCTTGCGTGTACGCAGCGCGGTGCTCGCTGTTGCTTTTAGAAATTGACTGCCATCCTTGCTCCAGATTTCAAGGAGCAGATCGAAACGGCGCACGCTATCGGGGTCCTTGATGACACCTTCCCATCCGCTGCACGCCCAGGAACCGAGGCGCCCTCGTGGCAGAGCCTCTAAGAAATCGACAAGGCTCCCCTGAAGCGTCTGGTGCGCCCGGACGAGCACAGTCAGTCCAGCCACCCCGGCCGGCTCGGTGTCAAAGGTATCGCCGCCTATGATCCGTCCGCGCACCGCTTCAAAAACCTGAGCGGCTTCGGGGGGAGCCAACTGGCGCAGATCTTTTTCTAGAGCTTGAACGGTAAATTTCGAACCCAACAATTTTTCGGCGACGCTGGCCAGTTGGCCGAGGATCGTCGTAGCGCCGAAGTAGTCCTTGCGGTCTTTGGCGACAAACAGGTAGGGACGCAGGTCCGTTGTCCCAATTGCCGGAGGGATCTGAGCCCAAGACTTGATCGCCGGGGACGAGAGCCATTCGCTCACCAGTGCGCTTTCTACTGGGGGTTTGACCGCCTCCAGCTTCGGCGCGTCTTTCGCGAGAAGTGAAGGCTTCGGCGTGCTGGCACCGGCGGAGGCTGCCCTTGCTACCGGCTGCGCTTCGCTGGCAATTGTTTCTTCCACTTCAGACAAATCAGCGCAGGCTCCGTCGCTTGAGGATGCTGCCGCTGTGGCGATCTGGTCGAATAGACGCGGAAGAAATCGTTCGGCGAGCATCAGTTTGGCAAGGACCGGTTGCTTCACTTCATCGCCGAACCCGCGTGCTTCGGCAGAGGCCTGGCGGAGCAAAAGCGTATTCAGAAAGCGCTTGATCTGTCGCGGATTTCCTTTCGTGCCGCTGGCCAAAATCGGTCCGATCTGCGCACTGAGGACCAGCGCATTCTGCGCCCGGTCCGCTTTCTCCGCCAACGCGGCTTTCACGGCAGCCGTATCGAGGGTGGCGGCGGTCCATGGGCGCTTGAGCTTCTCACGTGCCACGGCAACGAGCCGCGCGAATCCTGGGTTGTCCTCGCCAATCTCAGCACCGATCAAAAGTAAAGTGACATACATGCGGGTCTCGGTCTCCCCTAACGCTGGAATGCGAAAGGGTATTTGAATCAATTTTTCGAGATAGTTGCGCGCATAAGTCTGCGGGCCTGTGGTGTCCGGCAGATCGGGAAAATGCCTGCGGACGGCGTATTCGATCATGGCCTCATCGGCGGCCACAACGAACGCGGTTCGAGCAGTGAAAACAAAGAGACGGACGGCCTCAAGCGTCTCGATCGCTGTGTCAGGAAGGCACCGGTCGAGATCGTCGATCAGCACGACGAGTTGCTCAATGCCAGCCTGATCCAGGAGATCGTCAAAGGCTTTCCGGAAGGCGCCGATTTCCTCGGGAACATTCTTGCTCTCCGAATCCGGCTTCAATAAGCCTTTGGCCTCGCTGAGGGCTGTGTCGAGGTTTTCCTTCGAAAACTTCGACGGGTCGGAAAACATGCCTTCCAGTGTGCCGACGAGAGCCTGAACTCCAAGGGCGGGTAGGCCAGCGTAAGCGGTCAGGGCGAGACCACCAGCCTTTTTGGCGACTTTGAGCCAGTCGATGCGGTGAAAAATATCCTTCACCGCTGTCGCGGCCTTCGTCAGGGCCGGACGCTTCTCGAGCAGGCCGGTAACGATGCCCTCAATCAGCGCGATTTTTGCGTCCTCAAATCCCTGAAATCGCCAGCCGTTGAACTTGAGACACAGGACTCGCTCCTGCGCGTTAAGCCCGGCCTCAATCATTTCCAGGACGCTGGATTTCCCGGCACCCCAGTCGCCGTGGACGCCGACGGTTACCGGATGGCCGGAGCGCTCCCGCAATAGCGTAACGATGGTCTTGGCTATCGCTTCATTGTTTAGAAGGTCAACTTTCGTCTCGTTGTCGGTAAGGATCATGGGCTGCTCTACTCCGCCTCAAAGCCGCTATTGCCCGCGAACTTCAGTGTCCGGCTGTTCTCCGTGACCGTCCGCACGACGTTGTCGGAAGCTCCTGCGGGAATCTCCGCTTCGATTTCCAGAGTGACCCGCACCGTTGATCCGACAAGCCCGGCGAGATGAGTCACAACTTCGTCCGCGATCCTGCCGGCATCGCGCCCGACCCGCGCAGGATCGAGAGTCACCGTGCCGTGATAGCGCTTGGGTTTGGCTAGCTGGGCGGGTCCGGATGGCTGCACAGGGGGTGTCGGCGAATCGTGTGCTGGCGATGTTGGAGTATCTGCGTCGTCCTGGGGAGGCGGAGCCGTCTCCTGCTCAATTTGCAGGCGGGCGATTTCAGGTTTTAGGAGAAGGCCGGTGTTGTCGCCGATGACATTCACCTGCGCGCCAGAGTGGAGTCCGCGATAACGACTTGCGGATTCATCGTAACTTTCGGCATAGGCGAATGCATCCTGCTCCCACGTCAATAGGGCGAGCCCCGCGCGAATGGAACTCAAGAGAACGGTGCCGGTCTGCAAACGCGGCAAGTAGAGGTAGCGGCCGAAATCCTCAACGAGCTGCCGGATTGCGACGTGGTTTCCGCGCCATAAAGGCACGCGGTCCATCTCCATACGCAAGCGCGAGGCGGCAAAGTTGATGACAAGCGACTCATCGTTTCTGAGCTTTTTGCTGGCTCGCTCGGCCAGCGCATCCTGGCCGGAGAGCCGACTTGCCTGCCACGTTACCGGAGCTTGCGGGTTTGCCTGCGTCGGCACCAGCAACCACTGGTACGTTTCCGGAAGCCGGGCCGTCACAACGCCGTCGGCGGCTGCCTTCTGCGTCTCGGCCTGCTTCACCTGGTGCGGCGAGAGATCGAGCGTCGTCTTCTCATCGAGGACCGATTCCCACGCGAGGAGCTTTCGCACAGCCTCGTCCAGGTCCTGCAACCGGGTCTTGTCAGCCGCGAGGAAAACAAGCGCGTTTCGGTAGAGACGCGGCGCCGCGCCGCGCGTCTCGAATATTGCCTTGGCCGCCGTTTCTGCGGCGTTGTCAGGTTCCTTGCTGTAGGCGTGGTCAACGTCGAGAACGACGAGTCGCGCATCAAGGTCGTCCGGCACATCGGCGCTGGTGCCAGGCATCGGGTGCACGCGCTTAAAGTCGCCCATCTTGCGCAAGTCGGCGCGCAGGCGCTTGTTCAGTTCCTCCACGACCTTGTCGGGATCACGCTTGAATTGCTCGGCGCGGTCCTCTGCGAGTTTGGTCACGGTGGGTTGCGTCGAATACCAGTAGCGCGGGCCGTCCTGGTAGAGGTAGGTTGCAGCCGCCGCAAGCCGTCGCAGGGCGTCGCCAAATACCGCAGGCGATTCGCCCGGCATGACACACCCCAGCTTCACGCGCCGGTCCTCGACGCCCCGATTGGCGGCGGCCGCCGTGGGCGCAGAGCCCAGATAGATCGTACGGGCCACCCGCCGGCAGGCGGCGAACTTGCCGAGGTTCGGCACTTCGCCGTCAAGGCGCAGCGGTAGCGAGCTGGGGCCATCGACATCCTTTTCAAGGATGGGTACCCAGTTGTCAGAAAGGTAGCGGGTAAGCTCGAACTGGACGCGCGGATCGTCGATAGGGATATTCGCGGGCAGGATCAGCGGGTTCTTGTCGCCTTTCTCCCACAGGCTGTGAATCACGGCCGCCATCAGACGCAGCACGCCGCGGGTGCGCTGAAATTTCACAAGCGTGGACCAGTCGGTGTAGAGCCGGTCAAAAATCTCTGGGTGGATCGGATAGGCTGCCTTGATCCGCTTTTCGTAATCGGCGTCGTGGCACTCGGGCGGAAACTCCTGGTGTTGGGTCCGGTAAAGATCGGCGAAGGCCCGCGCCACCACATCCCGGTCCCTAAACTGCGCCTGATCGGCGAGCGGCTCGAACAAACGCCGCCGCACGATCTCGAAGCCCTCCTCAGCACTCGCCGGTCGCCATGATGACTCCACGCGTCCAACGACGTTCCGTAACCTGTCCAATGCCTCACGCCCGCGCTGTCCGCCGACCTCCACATCATCGGCCTGTGTGTGCGGAGAGCCGCCCGTGTCCGACGCTGGCAAACTGATAACGAGGAGACAGTTCTTCGCCAGCTTGGCCGATTCTGTGAGGACCTGGGCGAAGCTAAATTGTGTCTCGAAGCCGCCTGCGGGAAGATCGCTCTGGTCGTGGAGCTGGCGCGCGTAAGCCACCCACTCGTCTATCAAGACAAGGCATGGCCCGTATTCATTGAACAGTTCGCGCAGAGCGTCGCCGGGACTCGTGGCTTTCTCGTCGTCGGCGCGGACGCGCTCAAAGGCTTTTTTCCCGCCGAGCTGCCAGGCAAGCTCGCCCCAAAGTGTACGCACGACTGTGCCATCGGACTTTTTCACAGGATTGCCCGGCGAAATCTTGTTGCCCACCAATACCACGCGCTTGGCTGTTGGCAGCTTCTTGGCGTCCGCTTCCTGAAGGACGGCATCAATGCCAGCAAGTTCGTTCGGGGCCGTCCCCGAGAAGAGATGGTAAAGCGCCAGCATCGAGTGCGTCTTGCCGCCGCCGAAGTTGGTCTGGAGCTGCACCACGGGGTCACCGCCCTGGCCGGAGACGCGCCGCACCGCCCCTACGAGCAGATGTTTGAGACTCTCGGTGAGATAAGTCCGGCGAAAAAACTCGACCGGCTTCTTATACTCATCCGTCCCCTCACCCATATGTACCTGCCAGAGATCGGCGGCGAACTCAGCTTGCTGGTAGCGGCCGCTGGCCACGTCCTTGTGCGGCGTCACGACTTCGCGCCAGGGTTTGAGATTCCCCGCCGCCGGGCTTTCGATGGCCGTTCCCGCACTTTTGCGCTTTTCGGTTCTCACCTGCTCGTCGAATCGCAGGCGCAAAAGCTCCATCTTCATCTTTTCGATCTCGTCCGATTGCGGCGCCGAGACAGCCGCGAGGAGTCGCCCCGCCGAATCGAGCGCGCGGTAGGCGTCGTCGCTGGAAAATGTCTGCTGGTGCGCCCACTTGTTGCGTAGATCGCGCAGTTCGCTGACGAGGCTGCGGTCCGCCGGGCCCAACGTGCGGCGGAAGACATCGTTCCATGCCTCCCACATGAGCTTTAACAGCCCCGCCGTGTCCCAATCGGTAATGGCCTTCTTGGCCAACAGGCGATCTTCCCCAAGGTAGCGGATGGCTTCGGCGGCGGCTTTATCCTTATAGAAGTCCTTGAACTCGCGCTCGACGAAAGGACCTAGCCCCTGCTTGAGGATGTCCATCGCTTTCCCGACACGCTCGTGATTTGTAATGGCCATGCGTTACTCCTGATCGAAGAGCTGAGCTTGTGGCTGCGCTTTGGCGCCGTCGCGCGCCAGGCGGGTGATCTCGGGCCAGCTTTGGACGAGGCCGTTATATTGAAGGGCTTCCTGCGCGCGTTTCTTGCGCTCGCATAAGGCGTAAAGCCGATAGGCGAGTTCGCGGGCAATTTCGGCCTTAGCACCTAGCTTGGCCACAAGCTCGGCCGCTGCGTTCTCGCCACCGCTCTCGAGGGCGCGCACCAAATGGTGCACGGACTCCCACGCCGTCAGCCGTGGGTCGGTTTCGGGGTCCCAACTCGTCGGTAATTCATCGGGGCGGAGGAGGCGCACTTTGCCGCGGTGTGATGCTAAGATGTTCGCCTCGACCATGCCAGAAACACTAGTATTCTTGGCCTTGGAGAGCGTCTCCGCCGTACCATACTCGCCCTCGGCGAAGCCCGACTGCTCGAACCACGCCAGCGCCCAGCGGCTATCGGCGTCGAAGTCGCCTTCCTGCTCGGCTAGCGCTTCGTCGAGCGTCTGGTTGATAAGCGCGAGCGCGTCGCGCACCGAGAGTGCCCTGCCCTCGGCGTCAAGTACACGAGCATAGCGGGTGTAGACAGCCATGCCAGGCCCAATGGCTGCCTGCGCCAGATCCACCGGGGCAATGTTGCCACGCTGAAGGTGAGTGAGTGCTAGGGGCAGTTCGGCCTTGAGAGCCGCAACGAATTCGCGTCGCGTAGCGGCGAGCGCGTTGGTAGATTGAGGGCGACACACAAGCAATATCGAAGTCGAAAGAGCATTGGTCCCGATCTCGATAAGCCGTCCTCTCTTTTCAGTTCGCAGCGGCCATGTTCCTACAATAGAGAAGCCTGCCCCCACGAGGGAGGAGAGCATCGTCTCCCAGCCGGTTGAAAAGGAACCAACTCGCTCTTGCTCTTCATCTTCATCGTGCTCCGATTGCTTGAAAGCGTAGTATATGGACAAAGGATACCCGGAATGTTGGGCACGCCTAAATGCGGAGAAGCAAGACGCCAAACCCTCCTCAAAAAACTTTCGAGCCTCGTCTCGATTTCCGCCATGCCTGTACGGGGTGGAGATCAACTCTTGATCTTTGGGCGTAACGATAGTTGATACCCACGCGGGGCAAATAGGTAAGAGATTTCGTCTCAGCCAAACGTAAAAGAAGTCTGACAGGTCCGCGTAGCCAATGTTGTCGTAATAAGGGGGGTCACAGCTAATCACAACGTCGCGCAGTGCGAGAGTGCGCGCATCTTCTTGCCTCGAAGTTCCCTTTTGCGCGACTGGGGTGTTGACAATAACAAGGGCCGCTCCGTCTACCACTCCTAAGTAATCACCCCCGGCCCCTGCAAACGGATTCATCTCCGGATAATCCCAGACCATCGGAATGGCGTGCCTTCCAAATGCTGGTGCATTCTTATTCTCCTGGGGTTTCCAACGTCCCAACGTGCAGTGAAAAGTAGCGAGCTTGCTTGAGACGAGCCCCAAATATAGCGAAACGGAATCTGCGTAAGCTGAAGCGCCCACGCCTCCGGATTCGAGGCCTTTATTATCGTCGAGCAAACCTACAGCCAGCGCGTCGCGCTTCACCAGCGTATGCGCTTCATGCACCAAGTCGGAGAAGGTCGTCATTAATACGAGCTGGCGCAGGGTGAAAATATCTCGCCATCTCGTCATCCCGTATTCCTGAACACGGAAGCCGAGCGCCTTTGGGGGAAGCTCCGTCTCTGGCACATCGTGAGGGCAAGCCTGTCGAGCGATCATCTCTTGCTCCGAAGAAGGTGTGAGATAGATCCGACCGCCATCGCTGGCGGCAACAACGGCCATCAGTCGGGCGCCCATCCGACCGGCTTTTGCCTCTTCGCGTAGATATTCGAACGGCATCGGCGTTTTGGACATCAGGCACTGGAAGCTTTTTCCGCTACCGCCAGCTTTGGTCCCACTCTTCGCAGCCTCGACATCTCGGGGCTTGCCCGTCTTCACCATGAAGTGGTAGCCGTCGCCCTCGATCACCGGCTCAACGTAAGCCTCCTTGCCTGCCTTGGTGGAAAGCATGAAAGTGGAGGCTAGTGGAACATCCACCTGCGCGAAGGCCGGGTTCGGGCTCTTGACCGTGCGCGCCCAGAGCCAGGCGATCACGGTGAGTTTCTTGCCTACGTAGGGCTTCAGATCGTGGCGCTCCTTAGCCATTTCCACCGTGACTTCGACTTTGGGGTAGAGATGGCCGATCCGCTTTTCGGCCTCATCGCGCATCCACTGACCGTAGTACCTCACGTCCTCGGCCAGTCCTTGCGCACCGCGCCATTCCCTCTCGATGAGTGCTTTGCCCCTGTGGGCCTCTGGGTTCACTGGTGGGCGTCCAGCAAACTTTGGGGGTATCTCGATCATGGCCTTGTTGATGAGCACCGCGACCGGGTTCAGGTCGCTAGCGTAGCTTTCCAGCCCGAGCCGCTGCGCTTCGAGCGGCAGCGCTCCGCCTCCGGCGAAGGGATCATCGAATGCCGGAAGTTTTTCCGGGTCGAATAGGTCTTTCGCGCGCGGGTGATCCTGATTCTCGGCGCAGGTTGAGCGCCAGCTCTTCCAGATTTCCTCACGTGCTTGCGCAAACAGTCTGTCGTTCCCGGTGTTCTCCCACAGCACCAGTTCTTCGATTAGACGGAAGAGCCGCTGGCGCTCCTTTTCCTGCGCCTCTTCGGTGGGAAAGAGCTCCGGGTGGCCCGACGGGTCGTCTACCATTTGGGCAAAGATTACCGCCCCGCGCCGCTGCCAGGGGACGCCGCGCCCACCACAGATGCAGCGTACTGGGATGCCCGTGGCGAATAGATTTCTCGTTCGCGGACGCCACATTAATTGCCTCCAAAGGCAGGGCCACTTCAATGAGTTTCTTTTTTGAATTGATCCGCTGTCCGTTTCCGTTCATGCCGGGTTCTCCGCCCGTGCCAGCAACTCGGGAAAATCGTAATTGACGCTCGTGACCCCGAAATCCGGCTCACGCTGAAAGGGCCGCCGCACATAGTGCACACGGTGCGTATCTCCATCCAAGAACTCGACGATGGCGAGGATAAAATCCTCGGGCTTGTTGAGGGAGTAAAGAATTTCGTTTTTGGTCACGGTGATGGTCGCGGCACCCGACACGCGGCCCTTCACTTCCAGGAAACGCAACCGTCCCGTGCCTGCCTCGCGACTCTCGATGTCGTAGCCGAGCTTCTCGTATTCACGATCGGTTGGTTCGAAGCCAAGTTGGCGCTCGATTTCCATTACAACGGCCCGCGCGCGCGCCGCTGACGCCTGAGTGTCTACCGCTTGCGTCGATTTCGAGAGTGGACGGCCGGTCATCTGGGCAATCAATCCGGCCGGTACAACTATGAATCCGCCGAGCGCTACGGGCGGCAGTGCCGAGACCTGCGCTTCGAGATCGAGATCTCCCATGCGTTTCTGGAGCCGCGCTTGCAGGTCGTCGGCGCGGCGGGTCGCTTCCTGAGAGTTGAGGCGGGCGTTGGCTTTCCCGGCCTGTTCTTGCGCCTTCAAATCCTGAGCGCGATGGTCCCAGTAACCGATCTCCTTTGTGAGCCTGTCCTTGACTGCGGCACGGGCCTTCTCGATCCAGGCGCTGCGACGGTCGCGCACCTCTTTCAAGTGCTCCGGAACCATTTCGGCAATGGCGTGCGCCAATGCTTTCTGCTCCAAATCTCGGGTAATCCAAGAGCTTTCCGGGCGGGCCAGCACCGTATCTACGCCGGGTTCGTCAGCCAGCAGCGGACGATAGTCGAGATAAGGCGCGTAATGGATGTGGCGGGCGCTGCCTTCGGCATCCAATTCCACGTAGAGCATCTGCTTGGAAATCGTGCGGCGATCACCATTCTTGAGAAGGCTCGCATCCTGTATGGCGTGCTCCAGGTAAAAGAGCACACGCGGCGTAGTGCCGGAATCACTGTCGTCCACCAGAACCGTGCCGCGCCGGAGAAGGTCGCGGTGGCGGTCGAGCGTCAGGTCGAGCGTGGCATCGAGCAGAGGATGGCCGGGACAGACGAAAGCGGCAAGCGGCTCGCCTTGAGGCGCGATCAAAGACTTCTCGAAGGCAATGCGTTCATAGCGCGGCAACACCGGTTCGCCGGTCCCGATCAGACGATCGCGGTTCCGCACGGGCGCGGGAACATGGGTGACTTCATATCGACGCGCCTCGCGCTGGCGGGTGGTGCCGCCGAGCTGGCTGAACGCTTCGAGGAAGAATGACTCAATGTAATGCGGTTGCAGGCGGCGGGCATCCGCGCGTTCCATATCCTCCCGCACGCGGGCGACGCGGCTCGCGTCCATCACATCGTGGGCCAGTGCGCGCTCTTCGAGTAAATCCTGAAGGTGCGAGCGACGAACGGCATCTGCGACGGCGTACGTCAGTCGGGCTTGCACTTCGGGCTGCTCGCCATAACGGACTGCCTCAATGAGCAACTCGCGCAGTGACCGTCCTTCGAACTGGAGTCTGCCGAGCACATCGAACACCTGCCCGCCCAGGGACTCACGGGCCTGGGCCAATTTCTCAAGCAAGGTGCGATATACGTCACCTTCACGGGTTTCTTCGGCAACCAGATTCCAAAGGTGGCATACCTCGGTCTGGCCGATGCGGTGGATGCGGCCGAAGCGCTGCTCAATCCGATTGGGATTCCACGGCAAGTCGTAATTGACCATCAGGTGGGCGCGCTGAAGATTGATGCCCTCGCCTGCCGCGTCCGTGGCGATGAGGACCTGTACCTCCGGGTCGTGTCGGAACGACTCCTGTGCCTTCATGCGGTCCTCGCGGCCCATTCCGCCATGGATGACGACCACGGCGTCCTTGCGTCCGAGCAGCGTGGTGACGCGGGTTTCCAGGTAGCTGAGCGTGTCGCGATGCTCGGTGAAGATAACGATTTTCTGACGGGGTGAAGGCTTGGGCGGCGTA
This sequence comes from Bryobacterales bacterium, assembly GCA_963776805.1. Classification (GTDB taxonomy): domain Bacteria; phylum Acidobacteriota; class Terriglobia; order Bryobacterales; family Bryobacteraceae; genus Palsa-89. The sequence continues at coordinate 150,634 of CAVZOD010000017.1, read as the reverse complement.
ATGGAGGACGCCTCGCTCCGCGTGTCGTTGGGAATTGGGGTAGTGGTGAAGATCTCGCCAAGCAAGCTCGCAAGTTCACGCCACTTCCGGTCCTCGCCGCTTCGGCGGACGGCATTCGCCAGAGATTCAAGGCGGCCAAGCGTGGCGATTTCCGCCTTCAGCTCGTCGATCGTGCGCGCCGCTGTCGCCTGGTCGAGGATCTCCTCCTCGACGGCTTCGACCTCGTTATCCGGTGCCTCCTCAAGATCCTCTACATCCTCGTCGTCGAGTACAGGAGTTGCGGCGGCCATGGCCTCGGCTGCTGCGCCGCGTTGCAAAACTTCGAGTTCCCGCAGGCGCTTTTGCAAGCGTTCGCTGCGCCGATGCAGTGACTGGTAGATGGCCTCGGGAGACGAGGCGAGTCGGCGTTGGAGGATCGTAAGGGCGAACCCGACCGTACCCGCCCGCTTGTCATTGGCAAGCGCTTCGGCGCGATTGAACTCCTCGCGCACATAGTCGGTCACTTCCCTATACAGTCGCGCCTCGGCGTCGGAAAGCTTATACGGCACGGTATAGGCGATGCGTTCGGGGAAGAGCGGCGTCCCGTCGAACTTGAGGAGATTTTCCTTCACCATGCGGCGCATGAGATCGGAGGTATCCGCCTGGTGGACGCCATCACGAAAGCGGCCCTCAAAACGGTCGCCATCGAGCAGCGCCATGAAGAGCTGGAAATCCTCTTCTTTTCCGTTGTGGGGTGTGGCGGTCATCAGGAGGAAATGCCGTGTGAGGCCCGAGAGGAGTTGCCCCAGGTGATAGCGCTTGGTGTATTTGACTTCTCCGCCGAAGAACGTGGCCGAAAGCTTGTGGGCCTCGTCGCACACGACCAGGTCCCAGCGGCATTCCGGGACTTGCAGCTTGAACTGCACGTCCTCGTTGCGCGAGAGTTTGTCGAGCCGGGCGATGACAAGGTTGTTTTCCAGGAACCAGTTGCCGGTACGCGCCGCTTCGAGCTTGTCGTTCGTCAGGATCTCGAAGGAGAGTTGGAAGCGGCGGTAAAGTTCATCCTGCCACTGCTCGGCCAGGCTGCCAGGGCAGACCACGAGACAACGCTGCAAGTCGCCGCGGGCAATCAGTTCCTTGATCAGCAATCCGGCCATGATGGTTTTGCCGGCTCCGGGATCATCGGCCAGCAGGAATCGCAGCGGCTGGCGGGGAAGCATGGCCTCGTAGACGGCCGTGATCTGGTGCGGCAGCGGTTCGACGAGGGACGTGTGCACCGCCAGCACCGGGTCGAAGAGATGCGCCAGACGGATGCGATGCGCCTCCGAAACCAAGCGGAACAAATGCCCGTCGCCGTCAAAGCTCCACGGGCGGCCGTGCTCCACCACCTGGAGGCGGGGCTCGTCATGGCGATAAAGCAACTCGTTGGCAACGCGGCCAGATGGTCCTTTGTATGTCAGCTCCAGAGCCGCAGAGCCGAACCACTGCACGCTGACCACGGTGACGGTTTGGTCCGGCAGAATTCCCCGGACTGCGGCGGTTGGCGTGAGATCTTCGAGGCGGGTCATGTTGCTCGTCGTGTCAGCTTTGCTGCGGTACCGGTTTGCTGCCCTTTCCCGCCAGTTTCGTCAGCAACATATCGTTCCGTCGCGTCGCGTACAACCCAAGCCAGGGACACTTTTTTCTGCTGGGCGATCTCTTCGAGATTTTCGTAGAGGTCGGGCGGAAAGCTGATCGACGCGCGGACTAGCGATATTTTCTGACTTTTCATGCCTTTTCTTTCGGTGTTTTTCGCCGTGACGCGCCTCTTCATGAATCACCACTTTACACCACGGCGGTGAGACGAAGGCAAGGTAATTCCGTTTCGGCAGCGGTGTCCAGCGCTTTCGTCGCAAAATATCGACTAGGGATGGCTGGCCGGCGTACCATTGCTCAATCCGCAGTCGGCTCCCCGCCGCTGCTGCGGTACAGTTAGAGGACAGTTGCGACGCGTCACATCCAAACAAAACATGCAAGAATTGTTGTAGATGCTGCCATGAGCGAACATTCAAAAATCGAATGGACGGAAGCGACATGGAACCCGGTCCGCGGCTGCACCAAGATCAGCCCCGGATGCAAGCACTGCTACGCCGAAACCTTCGCGGAACGATTTCGGGGCGTCCCAGAGCATCCCTATGGCGACGGCTTCGACCCGCGACTCATCCCGGATAAACTTCTCGAACCCCTCCGTTGGGGGTCGGCGCGAACCGTGTTCGTCAATAGCATGAGCGATCTCTTCCAAGACCCCGTTCCCGACGAGTACGTTGAGGCCGTGACGACGGTCATGCTGCGTGCAAACTGGCACACGTACCAAGTCCTCACCAAACGAGCAGAGCGCCTCAAGGTGCTCCTTGCTACCAAGCTACGCGAGGGTGCAGCGGCACGGCACATCTGGTGGGGCGTGAGCGTCGAGGATCGGAAGTATGGACTGCCGCGCATCGACCACCTCCGCGAGGCCCCTGCCCACACGCGCTTCCTGTCGGTCGAACCGCTCCTTGAAGACCTCGGACGCATCGACCTCACAGGAATCCGCTGGGTCATCGTCGGTGGAGAAAGCGGACCTGGCGCGCGACCCCTGCACAAGGAATGGGTGGAGTCAATCAAGGACCAGTGCGCCGACGCGGGCGTCGATTTCTTCTTCAAGCAATGGGGCGGCGTTCAGAAGGGCAAATTCGGGCGAACGCTCAACGGACGCACCTACGACAAGATGCCGCCGAGAGCCGCGCAGCCCATCCCGACGCGCGCCGAGCGTGCCGCCATCACGGCCGCACTCGAAGGCCTTACGTCCGACTGGTCCAGCACGCCGCTGGTCCGCCTGGAACCACGACGGCGAGCCAGCGTCGCCTAAGGAAGGCCTCCACGCCCCGCCGGGCCGGAATCGACAATATCGGACGAATTTGCTTCAAGCATTTTTTGCTATCCTTGTAGACACTCCCCCGGGACTGGCAAGGAATATGGCTGATGTCGCATTTTTTGACACGCCCACGGTAGCGTCTGCAAAAAAGCACCGCATCGTGAGCAAGTATGTCGCCGGATGGGCAAACATTGTCCTTCCCAAGGCGAAGGCCCGCGAAGGCAAGATCATGTACGTGGATCTCTTCTGCGGTCCCGGACAATACGAGGACGGTACGCCCTCCATTCCATTGTTGATCCTGGAACACGCAATCGAAACGCCAGTGCTCTGCGAGCATCTCCAGACGGTTTTCAACGACAAGAATAAGGACTATGTCACAGCCCTCGAAGCCCGGATCGCGCAACTCCCCGGCGTCGAACGGCTTCGCCACCAACCCAAATACCGAGACCGCACAGTCGGGCGCGACATCATCCCCAGCATCAAGCGCATCAACGTCCCCACGCTCTTTTTCGCCGATCCATGGGGATACCAAGGCGTAAGCATCGACCTTATCGAGGCCTCGCTTTCGCATTGGGGAAGCGACTTCCTCTTCTTCTTCAACTACAACCGGATCAATATGAACCTCGGCAGCGAAGGGATGAACGAGCCGATCAATGAATTCTTCAGCGCCGAGCGCGCAGCCCAACTTCGGGCGACCGTCGCGCGACTGGGACCTGCGCAACGCGAACAGGCCATCCTGAAGGCGATGATGGACGCGATCAAAGCACTCGGGGCGCGCGCGGAAAAGTTCACCTACCGCAGCGAGACGGGAACGCGAACGACTCACCATCTGGTGTGCGTGTCCAAGCACCCGCAGGGGATTGCGCTCTTCAAAGAAATCAGCGCCAAGGAAAGCACGCGCTTTGATGATAACGTCCCGTCACTCGACCACAATCCCGGCACTGATCCCGCTCAAGGGCTTCTCTTCTCGCCGCTCACGCAACTCGAAGACGAGCTCGTGAGCGCATTCGCCGGTAAAATCCTCACGACCGAAGAGATCTACCACGAACACCACAACGGACGGCCTTACGTCATCAAGAACTACCGCCAGGCGCTCCTCCACCTCGAAGAAACAGGCGCCGTACAAATCGACCCGCCACGGGCAATCCGCCGGCAACCTGACACTCTCCCCGGCACGGCGCGTGTTTCCTTCCCACGAGCGGGATAACCACAAATCGCGATGCTCAGTACATCGCGTTATCCGAGCAAAGCCCGCGTGAGGGCCAGTTCTTCGTTTGGACCGTTGGTGAAGGGCAGCATCTTGGCCAGCGTCATCTTGTCCTTGATCTTTTCGTTCGCGCTGGAAATCTTGAACTCGTCGATGATAGCGGTCAGCACAATCATGTAGGACTGCAAGACGACGGTGAAAGCCACCGCCGCCAATGCTCTGAACGATTCTTTTTGCAGATTGACGATGCCCGTCATGCCGGAGTGAACATACAAGCTCAATTGCGGATAGTTGACCGCGTGGAGTTCCTCGAACGGCGCTTTCAGAATTTCGACGCGCTGGGCCAGATTCATGTTGGCCCAATGTCTCAGGTCGGTATTCTTGACTCCAGGCCAGAGAACCGCCCGTTCGGCGTCGATCCGGGTGCCGTTGTTGACGACATATTGATCGTAAATCGTGGCGTCCACCTGGGCTGTGGGATTCGCTTGCTTGAAAGCGACAATCCGTTTTGCCGATCGCAGCTTCTCCACATCCGTAAACGTCAGCATCTTCTTCACGCAGTCCGGCACGGCGTTGATGAGCCTGATATCCACGGCCAGCTCGAACAGAGCGCGGGCCAACATCGCAACGGCCTGGAAATCCCTCACATTCTTCAGCGTGAGAATGGATTCCACATTTGCGACAGCGCGATAATAATTGCCGGTGAAGCAGATGTCACGCTGCGTCGGCGCGATGAGCGTTTGGATCACCCCGCGGACTTCAGCCTTGTCGAATTCGTTCAGGCTTTTGATTACGGTGAAAAATCGTTCGGTGATTTCGATGGGATCGAAAGCATTGCTGGGCGTCATGCGAACTCCTTAGATCGCGAGCGGCGGCAGAACGATGCTCGATGTCCGTTGCATCACGCGCTCGCGGAATTCCAGGAAGACGGATTTTCTGAGCCGCCGGCAGGGCTGCTTCTGCTTGTGCAGGTAGAGATCGCCGTTTCCGAGATGCATCTTCAGGCGTTGCTGGTAATTGTGGGCGTGGGGATTCGAGGGGAACGGATCGGCGTCGTTCTTGTGGATCACCCAGATCTCGCCCTTGAGCTTGATTTCGGCTTCTGAAAGAAAGACCGGAACGCCCTCCGGGACAATCGACTCTTCGAGCACAATCTCGCAGAGCTTTTCGGGCCGCAGCCTCGCGAAATCGTAGCCAACGAGAAGCGTCTGAATGGCTTGCGCGTCGATGTCGCGGTTGAGGATGTCCGGGATTTGGTCGAGATCCAGGACTTCAACGAGACCGCGCTCGATCTCTCCCACGGAAACCGTGTCCCCGCGTTCGCGGCTGATCGTTGAAGCCGATTCGCTTAGCGCGAGCTTCAGGTTGCAAAGACGCGTTTCGAGAACATCCATTCCGGCACTCCCCACCTTTTCCTCATATTAGGATAATGGGGGGCTCTTCCGCGGCCAACCGCAGGCTGTGAAGGGGGCCCCGGTTGCGCGCCAGAGCACAGGAAACTCGAAAACGGCGGCGCGTTCATCGCAGACCCTTGATCGCGAGGACGGGGGGGCGCACGCTGACCGGCGAGCGAGAGAGGGGCCGAATTGATCGGGCTGTGCGAGCGCAGTTCGCGGGAATTTGGCGGCGGAGATTCGTAGGTCTATCTAAGCGTAGGCGGCTGAGACGGCTGATTGCAAGCCCAGACCGCCCAGATGACGCCAGCGGCTATGGTCGTGCACAGCACCGGATGCTCGGCTATGAACTGAACGGCCTCGGCGAAGAATACCCCCATGTCCAACTGAATTACTGGCGGATCTCCCACGGTCAATGTCACTGGCGTCGAAGAAACCGGGGCGGCGATCTGAGCCTCAGGAATCTGCGTCCAGAGCGTCCCTGTAAAAGGTGGCACGACCAAAGCGGCGGAAAGATCGAGCCGGGGCATGGACTTTGCGCGGCTGTACGCCGGTTTGCGGCGGAGGCGGGTTCGAGCGAGCGGCTTGTTCATCAAGCCCTCCTTGCCGCAATTATAACAACCGGCGGCGCGGAGCGTTCAGCGCTTATCAAGGACAAGCAGCGCGTCCCGATTTGAACACTCCGCCAAATGCAGCGTCCACGGGATGTTCTCCAGATTCGCGGAGGGCCGGTCTTCGCTCAAGAATAGGAATTGAGGCGCGGGGGGAGTTATCGCTCGGTCAATGGAGTGCTTGGTAAAGTGAATTAGCAACTTCACGGCGTCGCTGCCCAAGTGCGGACACTCGACCGTGATATCGAAAAGGTTGTTTTCCCGTCCGACAAGCTTCTTGGCGAATGTGAATCGTTTGCCTTCCCAGACACGGAATCGAAAAACATTCTTCGTCACGTCTTGAAACGTGCTCAATAATTCAGCGCCCAAGACATCGAATCCAGAAAGACTCTGTTCATAGATGATGCATCGCAGGTGCCTTAGATCGAACGGCACAAATTCGAGACTTTGGGCCAGTATGATAACTTTGTCCGCGTCCTTTATGCAGTGAGCAATCCCGAGTTCGTAGAAGACGTTGGGATTGCACCCCGTTAGATCCGCAACCACGTACTCCGATTGCGCGATGTTTTTTAGAATCGTCTCCAGGATATTGGCGTTGCGGAAATCATCGGCCCTTCGGCAGATCAGATTCAGCTCAGACGACTGGAGCGTTTGATGGAGAACATGATAGACGTCGTCGAAGCGCGGATCAAAAGGCATCAAGACGAAGCACGCGGCCCTGTGAACTGTTTTGAACGCTTCTTGAAACAGGTTCTTGGGATAAACGACCATGCGCACCCTCCGGCAACATCATCATCTCAAATCCGAACGGCGCGTCAAGGGCCGAAAGTCGGCGGAGGCCAGGACATCGAGAGCCGCATCGGGCGGACTGTCAATATGAGTCAGCCGGTACGGTGCCGGTACGGCCTTCTCATGCGTCGCTGGTTGCCCTCTGGCCTTTGCATCACCCACCTTTCGCTTATATGAGGACGAGGGGGTTCTTCGGCGGCCCCCACAGCAGTCAAGGGCGCGCTGTCTTTTGCGCGTTCATCGTAGACCCTTGATTGCGAGGACGGTCGCACACGCTGGTCGGCGAGGGAAAGGTGGGTTTCGGGGATCGCAAACGTGGGCCGGCATGTGCCGGGATCGGCGGACAACCGCCCATGAAGAGGGCTCGCAAAACACCGGCCCAACTATTTGAAATCCCTGTGTGCAAACCGGATTTTAACGGTCCTGGTTTATAGTGTGCTTTCCACGGTTGTTGATCTGGCGCGATTGTACGGATGGCTCCCATGGCGTCTGCCTGCCCCGACTGTCGCGCGCCTCCATGAAAGATTTGGAGCGTTACGTCGAACGCATCGTAAATTCTCAGACGACGCAAGAAGCGTTTGACATCTTCTGCGAGGCCATGCGTCACCATGGCTATGACCGGATCGCATACAGCCTGGTCAACGACCATCCCTCCCTCGATCTTCCCAGTCAGCATGGTCTGGCAACCAGCTATCCGGAAGACTGGATGAAGCATTATGCGGCGCGCAAGTTCTCGCTGATCGACCCGGTCACGAGGCAGGTCCTGACGAGCCGCACACCATTTTTCTGGTCCGATGTCACCACCAAGCTTGATCGGCGCTTGCCGCCACTCCAAATGATGGACCAGGCGGCCGACGCGGGGCTCGGCGACGGGATCGGCATCTCACTCCGCGGCGAAGGCCCGGAGCTGGTCGGAGTCGGAATAGCAAGATCGGCATTGCCCGCGTCGGAACGGAACAAGCCGCAAGACTACAATTTCCTCGGCGGCGCATATCTGCTCAGCACCTGCCTGCATGAAACCTACCGTGACCTGATGATCAAATCCGCCAGGGCCGCATTGAGCACACGCGAGCACGATGTTGTATCGTGGGGCGCCGAAGGCAAGACCGACAAGGAAATCAGCATCATACTTGGTATCAGCACCAGTACCGTTCGGTTTCATTGGCAGAATATATTCAAGAAACTGGCGGCGAACGGCCGTACCTACGCGATCACCAAGGCGCTCCGCCAGCAGATCATCACCCCCGCCTCGATCCGCACCCCCTGTCAGAATCGCTAGTTTACGGTAGGTAGGGGAGACGTTTTCAATCATTACATGATTGATTGCGTGACCATCGCATCGTCGCATCGCTTTCCCGGCAATCTTATTGCCGCGCAGCATCGGCTGCGCTATCAGGAGGTCATCACCAAGGAGGATTGGAGCAACATCTACGTCGCCGACGAGATGGAATTCGACCGATACGACAATGTCGCGACGGAGTATTTCATCGCTCGCAATTCAGACGGAGACGTTCTCGGGGTCGCGCGATCATACCCGACAACGATCCCCTACATGCTTTCCGACATCTTCCCCTTTCTGGCATCGCGGGAACTGCCCTCCAGCCACAAGGTGCACGAGGCAAGCCGACTAGTGCTTGATCGCTCATTGCTCAGCAAAGACGCAAGGCGGCCAATCGTCAATGAGTTGATCGTGGCTTACCTGGAGCGGGGCTTGCAGAGGAACATCGACGCCTATGTGGGCTTTATGCTGCCGCGAATCTGGGACAGCACCTTTTTGAGAGCGGGATGGGATGTCGAGTGGCTTGGCCCGGAGATCGCATTGCCGGGAACGACCGACATCGTTCGCGCCGCATGGATGCCGGTCAGCCAACGGATGAACGATAAAGTGCGCGAAGCGACAGGAATTCGAAAGCCTGTTCTCAATTGCGGCTCCGAGTCGCTGGCACCGACTCTGGTTTCGTATTCCCACCTCCGCCGCGATGACAAATTTGCTGCCTGATCATAGCTAACGGTTCAAGCATGGTTTCTGCCTTTCCTGACCGTCTCGAATCTGCGAACGGAACTCCGCTTCCGGACAAGCACAGTGCGCTCTTGGTGCGCAATGTGAACGTCCACGGACACCGGACCAGCATCCGGCTGGAGCCTCAAATATGGGATATCCTGACCGAGATCTGCCGCCGCGAATACTGTACGCCGCACGACGTTTGCAGCTATGCGGCAAAACGCAAGCTGCCGCACGGCTCGCTGGCTTCCTCTCTTCGCGTTGTCGTCCTCGATTATTTCCGCACATCATCGACCGAGGACGGAAACCGGCGCGCCGGGCACGGCCAGGGGATGTTCATGTCGGAGCAACAGGAACGGCTGGAGATGCGCAAGCTCTCGGCGCAGCGACGGGAGCCTCCGGACGGATTGCCGCGCGGGGCAGATCGGGGCCGGTGTGAGGAAGGACAAAACAAAAAGTGAGGGAAAGAGCATGACCGGCAACCAGGCCTCTCATATCACCGTAAGCTACAAGGACAACGTCCAAGGCGCCGAGATCACCTACATCTTCGCGATCAGCGGAGATATTTCGCGCGAGCTTGACGAACACGACGACAAGCCGACCGGCAAAGATTTGGTGGCGTGGCTTGACGACAAGGGATGCAAGCTCGATTGCTCCGACGGCCCGGCAGTCGTCCGGCGCGAGGCCGACGGCTCGTCGTCGGATGTCTATTACCGCGACGGCGAGCTGCACCGCGACGATGGGCCGGCGCTTGTCCGGCGGGAGGCAGACGGCTCGACCTACGAGTACTGTTATAAGGACGGCAAGCTTGTTGAGCCGTTCGCCCCGCCTTCCGTCATTGGCGGCGTGACGGTCCGGCGGATCGCGCCGAAAAGCCGGTGAGACGGGGCGCGACTGGTCCGACGTTCGGAGTTCCCGGCGGTGACGGATTTGCAAGGCGGCTGGCACGAACTTGCAAGGAGACCGGAGCCGCCGCGCTCCGGGCCGGTAGCCGGGCCTGCCAACGCCCGGTTACTTCGCCGATCCTGGCGTCGCGGCTTGAGATCCGCTGCGAGTGGAGGTGAGGCGGATTGGCGAGATGGACAGAGTCCCGCGAATACGGATCGCTTCGAGACATTCGTAGGTCCAGCCCTGATTGCCCCAGCTCTGCTGCACAGCCTCGGGCAGCGGGATAGTGAACGAGACCCACCCGTTCGGTAGCGCCGCTGCGGGCCGCCATAGCGTATATTCGTTTGGGTATCCGGCGGTGACCACCGCGCGAATACTGCCGACGCAGAACTTGATCCATTTCTTCGCGAACAGCGATCCGTCAGCGGACCTTAGCCCGACCTGCGCGAAAATCATCGTGCTATCGGAGTACTGGACATCGAAACGCAAGCCGTCGCATACCAAGGGCGGCAGCCGGTAATCCAGGGCATAACCGATGGCTGTCCTGATCGAAAGACAGCCGGGCTGCGGAGCGTCGGCTGACGACGAATACGCCCCAGCTTCGGGCTCCGCCTTGTCCTGGTAGCCCGGCTTCCAGCCGTGGTTCGTGAGCTTGTCGGGCAAAAAGTCGAACCGGATCTCGGTCGTCACCAACTCGGAAGCGGAAGCGGCCAGCTCGCGTTCGAGCACCTGCCGGATGTCTTCCGACTTCGCCATGATGTTGCCCTTCGGGAAACGAATCTCGATCAATCCCTCGATGTTGGAAAATTCTTCGCAACCCTCCTCTAGAAGAATAATGGCGCGCGTGAATCCGAGCCGTCCTTGAAACAGGCCCGCTTCGTGAATCACGTTCTCGCGCGCGTGGAGCGTTCCGTCAGGCCGCGAATCCTCGGCCGTCATGACCAGGAACGCAAAGTTCGCTTCCGCCAGCATCTGCTCCAGCCGCTCTTTTGTGGAATAGCCCGCGGGCGGATCGCGATTGAATTCAATCCATTCAAGATGGAGCCGTTTGTCGAGAAAATCGCGTAACTCCTTCCAGGCGGGCGAGCCGCCATGGCCGATAAAAACCTTGCCGACTAAACCGGATCGGGTGCCTTCCATAGGGTGAAGTGTAATACGTTGCCGGGTGGTAGGCATGACTTGTCAGTTTAAAGCCTATAGATCACTCTGCCGATTGAACGCTTATGGGCGATTTTGGCCCGCAACTGTTGTCCCAGCCTCCTCCCTTGCCGGGCAGGGCCTGGAAGAGTTGGGCTTTGGCCCTCGGGGCTGCGGATTACGTTGCGGTGCTGTACCGCTTTCAAACATACAACGAGCGCAACGCCGTATCGACGCTGACCTTCGTTCTGTTCTCCGTCGTCATGTTCCTGTCCGGAGTCGTGCTGGGCTGGTTCGCCGCGACTTCATTTGCGCGCTCGGGAACGTTTCTCATCCTGGGGGTCTTCGCTGCGCATTTCGTCGTCGTCGTCGTGGACTGCGAGAAAGATCCGACCGATCACAACCTGCTACCGTTCGAGTTCATTATCTATTTCGTCCTGGGCGCGCCGGCCTACGCCGGGACTTTGATCTCGCGCGTCGCGAGGCGTTTGGGCGGCTGATCGTACCCGGCAACCAAACGCTCGCGGCCAGCGTTCCGTCGTGCGCGGCGCGAGCACGCCGCAGAACAAGAGCGGACGCTTAGATTGCAGTCGAAGTTTCGTGCGCGCTTTCGCAGCCGTGGGCGCGAACATGGCTGTCGAGAGCGGTTCGCGCGCGCATCAGGGCCTCCCAGGCTTCGTTAACGGCATTGCTCAGGGAGACGAACTCTTCCTTCGGACAGATGCCGATTCTGGCCCGAAGCCGGTCGTTCGCCCATGCGAATGCGGCTCCGGCCTTCGTGTGCTGTTCTTCCAGGCGCTCGCGTTCTGTGCAAACCATTTGGATCTTATTGGACCGGCGCAAGGCCGAGATCATTTCGCGGAGATCAATAATGAACCGGCCAGTACGTTGTCGTCGAGCGGCAAATGGACTCGCCTCTGTGCCCGTCGCGTCGTGCGTTTTCTCTGCGCTCGCGAAGGCTCGCGTAGTAGAAGGCGGGCCGATTCACGCCGCGAAAACATCGCGGCGATCGGACCGCGCGGGCGGGAATCAGGGAATGTCGGCGGGCCAGGAGGGCATAAAGTCCGCCCCGAAAATCATGATGCGGTTGTTGTCGGTATCGCAGACAAACAGGCGACCGCTGCCGGGGTCGTATTTCGCACAGGAGGTGGTGAGTCCCTCCGGGTCCAAGGCCAGCAGCGACTGGGTTGTGCCCAGCACAAGAGCGCCAGGGCCATTGCTCACGAAATCCGGCTGACCCAGCACATAGGCGGCGTTCTCCTGATTGGCGATGACGCTGGGCCCGACATTGAACACCAGCACCCGGTTGTTGCCGTTGTCCGGGACGAACAGTCTGCTGTTCGTCGGGTCATAGGACAGGAGTTCAGGGTCCCACAGATCGTACTGGGTGGCGTTGTCGCAGTCGCACTGATTGTAGTAGTAGCTGTTGAAGTCGGGCTGGCCCAGCTCATAGGAGGCGTTCTCGCCGGTGATGTTCGTGCTGGTCGGTACATTGAACACCACGACGCGGTTGTTATTATAATCCGACACGAACACCCGGAGGTTTACAGGGTCATAGGCGACACCGATGGGAGTGTTCAGCGTGGCAACGCTCACGTTAGCGGCGCGGTCCCCGCCCCCGAAACCCGCCTGGCCCAGCACATAAGTCGCGTTCATGTTGTTGGTGATGCCGCCGCTGAGCAAGAACACCGTGACCCGGCTGTCGCCTGCATCCGCTACGAACAGCCGGCTGTTCGTTGAATCGTAGGCGATTTGGTTTTGGTAAGCGAAGTCATTTGCGGCTCCGTCTTCCAAATCGTATCCGGTCGTGAAATCGGGCTGACCCAGCACATAGGACGCGCTCATGCCGTTGCTGATGGACGAGGTATTGAACACCAGCACCCGGCTGTTGCCCGTATCGCTCACGAACAGCCGGTTATTCCCGGAATCGAAAGCCAGGCCGCCGGGGGTAGCCATGCTCGACGCGCTGGGGGTATCGCAGTTGCATTGATTTGCGGTGTCGTTGGAAAAATTCGTCTGGCCCAGTACATAGGCTGCGGTGTGCCCGCCGCTTGAGGTCGGGATGGAATTGTCGGTGTTGAGCGTATAGACCAGCACCCGGTTGTTCCAAGTGTCCGCGACGAACAGGCGGTGATTGACGGAATCGACCGCCACGTCGGCGGGCTCCCAGAGACCCAGAGCGGTCGCGCCGTTGTTCGGGCCGTTCCCGTTCCAGTTCACCGTTGCGGTCGAGGTGGCGCTGGTGTACTGGCCCAGAAGGTCAGTGGCGTTTTCGGCGGTGATGGCGCCGAGGGTGACGACCTGCGGCGTCGTATTGTTCGTCGTATTGCCGACGCCGTCCTCGCCATACTGGTTATATCCCTGGCAATAGAGGACGCCGTTGTCGATGCCGCAGGTATCCAATAAGCCATAGCTGATTCCGGTCCAGGTGGTGTCGGTGCCGTACTGCGTCGGCGTTGTACCGGTGGAAGGGATGTCGCCGTATTCGTCACCTCCCATGCAATAGAGCGCCCCGCCTGCGATGCCGCATGTGCTCGGGTAGGCAACATTGCCACCAACGTCACTCTGGATGGTGATGGCACTCCAATTCGTCAGGGCTCCTACTGCCTGCGGCGAGTTGAACTGCACCTCATTGCCGAGGCCGAACTCGTTGGTACTGTTCAATCCCCAGCAATACAGCGTACCGCCCGCAATGCCGCAGGTGTCCCAGCCGCCTTGAGTAATGGCGGTCCAGTTCGTCGCAGTGCCGATCTGCACCGGCGTCTTCGATCCGACGGGGGTAGCGGGCGGTTGCTGGACGCAGTACAGGTGGTTCGTGCTATTGCAGGCTATGTTGGTATCAGCCGTCCATGTCGAGCCGGTCTGGCCTATCAGGCCGAAATTTCCGCCATGGCTCCCGACCGGACTGCTTGCGTTGGCCCAGTTGGTGCAGTTGAGGGTGGCCGATGAGCCGTTGTGGTTTGCCGTTCCGCTAGTGGAGACATTGGTCCAGGCATCGCCGGTCACGGTCGAGCCGTATTCGCTGAGGGTGATGGCGTTAGTGAGCGTACCGCTGGTCAGACCGGCCCAGTTGCTCGCAACGACGGTGCCGTCGACCTCCACATAGGGACCCGTTGATTGGTATTGGCCCGTTGACTGGGTGAAGGTGTCGGACGGAGAATTGGCGTTGGTTTCGGCGATCCAGGCCAGATAGGTCCCGGAAAGGCCAGCCGCCGTAGCGCGGGCGGCGCAGTCGGCGTTCGCACCGGCGACGCCGCCGAGATTCCCGGTGTAGGTCGTCGAGGTTACGAAGACTGTATTGGCGTTGCCGGAGCTCCCGACCTCGCCGTACTGGTTATATCCCCAGCAATAGAGCAACCCGTTATTGATGCCGCAGGTGTCGTCCCCCCCGTGCTGACGGCGCTCCAGGTGCCGGAGTAGAGCTGCGAAACTTGCGCCGCAGTGAGCGCCACGTTATAGACGCGGGCGTCGTCGAGGCTGCCGTTCAAATAGTTCCCAACACCTGCCTGATTGCCGAGGTCAAGCGTACTTCCACCGCCGTGTTCAGGGGTATATCCCGCCACACTGCTGTTGCTGGAAACAGACGTGCCGTTGACATACAAGGTCAGCGTCTGCGCCGAGGAACTATAGACCCCGGTCACGAGATACCAGGTTCCGGTGCTTGGTGTCGTTACATATTTGGCATAGTGATTGTCGCAGCAGCCGGTGCTGTTGTAATTAACCACCCAGCCCACCCCGGTGCTGAAGCTCCCGTTATCCAGGCAAAGCTGATAGTTCGTGCTTCCGCTGTTCTCCTTGTCGATCAGAACCGCACAACTTCCCGATCCCGGAAGAGCTGCAAAATTGACCCAGGCCGATACCGTCCACGAGCTGGAGATATCAAGCGAGGCCGCATCGTTCACCTGCACATATTGAGTCGCCCCGTCTAAAGTCAGCCCGCCGCCATTCTCCCCGCTGGTGATCCAGGTCGGGCCGTTTTCAAGCGTGCCAGTATTGCCGAAGCCCGACGAATCCGCAGCACTCGTGCCGGACCCGTCCGTCAGTTTCCACCAGCCGACCAGGTTGGCTATGGGAAGGCTGGGGAGCAGTTGCGGCGTTGTGTATTGGGTGCTGCTGTTGATGCCAAGTTCGCCGTGCGCATTCAATCCCCAGCAATAGAGCGCGCCCCCCGTCGTGGTGGCGCAGGTATCGTAGCCGCTCGTGCTGACGAGACTCCAATTGGTCGCGGAGCCAAGCTGCGTCGGCGTTGTTACAGGAGTTTCGGAGGTTGTGCCGTTCCCCAATTCTCCAAACTCGTTATTTCCCCAGCAATAAAGCCCGCCGCCCGCAATGCCGCAGGCATCCGCGTCGAGGTAGGGATCGCCCAGGCTGATGGCGATCCAGTTCGTGGCGCTGCCGACCTGGAGCGGCTGCTCCTGGTCTATGATGGCGTTACCGATTCCGTCTTCGCCCGCGATGTTCCATCCCCAGCAATAGAGCGCGCCGCCCGTCGTGATGGCGCAGCCGTCGCCGCCGCTCTGGCTGATGACTGATGGGGTGGCGCTGGCGCTGGCGGTATTGAACAGCATCACCCGGTTATTATTCGAATCCAGGGCATACAAGACGTTGTTGCCCGAATCCAGCGCCAGCCCGGTCGGAACGCCCATAGATTGCTGATTGATGAGGTTGCCAGTAAAGGTCGTGAAATTAGGCTGGCCCAGCTCACTGGATGCGTTCTCCCCGTTACTAATCGACGAGGTGCTGAAGACCATGATGCGGCTGTCATAGCTATCGCCGACGAACAGCCGGTTGTTGGTGGAGTCATAGGCCAGGCCCGTGGGCACACATAACCCGGCCTGCTCGGTCCCGTAGCATTCGTCATAGCCGGTGCCGGCTACGGTATAGACCGAGTATCCCAGCACATTGGCGGCATTTTCGCCGGTGGCGATGGCGCCGCCTCCACTGGTGGCGGCACTGAACACCATCACACGGTTGTTCCACGAATCGGCGACGAACAGCCGTGTATTCGTGGAATCGTAGGCCACGGCTTCAGGAAAGCAAAGAATGGATTGGGATGCGGTGGCGCAGCCGTAGATCCCGCCGCCGTCGCCGTCGCTGGTAAAGTTCGGCTCGCCCAGCACATAAGAGGCGTTCTTGCCGTTGGCAAAGCCGGGCGCGACATTGAACACCAGCACCCGGTTGTTATTTGCATCGGCCACGAACAGTCTTGTATTTGCGGAATCATATGCCACATCCCACGGGCCATTGAACGTGGAAATGGTTGTGCTGTAGTTATCTGTCGTGAATGCGGTGCCGCCGCTCGCCTGTCCCAGCTCGTAGCTCGCATTCATGCCGGTCGTGAAGCCGCTGCTATACACGAACACTAACACCCGGTCGTTCGTAACATCCGCCACGAACAGCCGCTGGTTTGCGGAATCTACGGCAAGGCCCATGGGGTTCCATAGTGTGGATGCGCCGGGTGTGGTGGTGTTGGTCTCGTTCGGCATGCAGTTGGTGGAATTGGTCTGGCCGAGGATGTAAGACGGGGTCTTGCTGTTGATGGTGTTGTTGGTGTTGAGCGCATAGACCAGAACACGGTTGTTCTGGGTATCGGCGACGAACAGATAGTGATTGGTGGTGTCGATCGCCACCTTGCCGCCCCACCAAGGCAGGTCGTAGTAATAGGAATATATGCCGATCGATGTCGCGCCGTTGTTGGGGCAGGCGGTCGTGTAAAGATCGGTGGTGTCCGAGGAGGGCGGGCTCGCGAACTGGCCCAGAAGATCGACGGCGGGTTCGGCGTTGTTGATGGTGGCGTGGGCGGAGTGAGGGGAAAAAAGAAGTAAGAGAGGAAGAAGAAAGAGCAAAGCGGACGAGCGGGGCGCTGAGTTGTGCGGGTGAGTGTTAGGGAAAGTGGGCGGGCGGGGTGGTAGGAATTTATTCCTAACGGCTCTGATGGTAAGGCGACGCACGGCAAGCCAAACGGCGTTACAGGTTCTGGACAATGGCGACCACATCGTAGGTCACGCCGTCGTATGAGAAAGTGATGTAATCCTTTTTGCCCGCAGTTGTGGTCAGGACGCCGCCTGGCTGACCTCCGGTTTGGGGCGGACCGCCGGGCCAGCGCACGGACAAAGGCCATGTCACGGTGCGGGAACCGGTCTCATCCTGCTTCAGGATGAGGATGTATTTTCCGCCCTTCTGGCCCTTCGAGAACGTCAACGTGCGATTGCCGCCGAGGGTGACCGCCTGAACATCGCCTTTGCTCCAATCAACCGCAATTGTCGGAGCATCGGGCAACTCGACGTAGGAAGGTGCAGCGGCGCTGGGGGAGGCGACCGGGGTCAGAAGGAGGGAGAGAAAGAAGCAAAAGGCAGGAATTCGTTTCATGGGCGGCAGCGGTGTTAGAGTGGCGGGATGTCCGACAAACGACCTTTTTTCGGCAGGCCTGCTGCGGGACGGGAGCGCCCTACTATGGCGCGTGATCGGATTTGTGTCTAGCCGGGACGTTTGCTTCTCAGTGCAAGGTACAGGGTCGAACGCGCGACGTTCAGGCGACGGGCGACCTTTTTCATCGACTGGCCCTTTTCGACCAGTTGACGGGCGCGGGCGACCCGCTTCGGCGTGAGCGCAGGCCTGCGGCCAAGCTTCCGGCCGCGCCGTTTGGCCGCCGCAAGGCCCGCCCGCGTGCGCTCGCTGCCTAATGAACGTTCGAACTCCGCAAGCGCCGCCATGATGTGCAAAATCAGCCTCCCGCCAGCGCTTTCCGTATCAATCGGATCGGAAAGCGAGCGAAAATGCACGCCGCGCGCGCCCAACTCGGCGACGGTCTGGACCAGATGGGCGAGCGAGCGGCCCAGCCGGTCAAGCTTCCAGACGACGAGCGTATCGCCACGGCGAAGCGATGAAAGGGCGCGATCGAGGCCACGCCTGCGATTGACGCCTCCGCTCACCCCCCGGTCGGAAAATATTCGGGCGCAGCCCGCTTGGTTCAGTGCGTCGCGCTGAAGAGCGATGGTCTGGTCATTGGTGGAGACGCGGGCGTAGCCGATCAGCATGGCCGGTCTTGTATCCGTTTCGGGCGATTTGGGAAAGGGTCGTTTTTTGGAAAGGGGCGGCGGGATGTGTCCGCGCGCAGAAGACGGGTTTCCAAAAGAGTTGTCCCCCAGCGGGACGAGCGCCATGTGACGCGGCACTGGCTCATGTTTGGGGGAAATGCCGCACAGGCGTCCCAGCGTTCTGGACGAAACGGAGATCCCAGGCTGATGATTATATGGGCGGGCCGCGATTCACAACGCCTTCATACCCCTGGCGTTAGAATGGGCCAAAACGTGAAGGTTGCAAGTCGATTGGTTTTCTGGACAGGAGGTAATGATTATGTCAGCACACGCGACGCAGCAGGTCGAGACTCCCGAAGTGCCCGCTCAATCGTCCGCAGCACTGCCTACTCACGAGGACATCGCTTCACTTGCTTATGCTCTGTGGCAGGAAAGAGGCTGCCCTGAAGGTTCATCCGAAGAAGACTGGTTCAGGGCGGAGAAGGAATTGTCAACCCGACTAGAAGCATAAGCGCGCTCCCGCGGTGCGGCGCGGTTGCCAATGTAGAATAGGGCGAGCGGATGAGCCGTTGCCAGAGGAATGCTTCGGAGACTGGGTTTCTTTCACTTTTGCGGCGAGGACAAGAGCTACCCGGTCGGGTCGCTCAAAGCTTCTCTTATCGAAGCCGCGAAGGACGAGGATCTGCCGTGATTGGGATGATTGGTGAAGGGCGGGGCTGCCCCGCGCCCTCCCTCCCGCAACTACTGCTGCACCGTGAGCAACACACCGCTCTGAGTCGTGAAGCCGTTATACTGCGCCGTGATCGAATCGTCGCCGTCGGGTGCTGAGGACGGCACAACAACGTTGAACTGATAGAGTCCCGGCGATACGAGCCCGGCAAATTGCACCGAAGCCGGAAGGCCGCCGATATCGATTACGGGCGAAGATGGAAGGTCGCCGGATTGCGCCTCCGATCCGGCGACGACTGCGGGCGAGACCGGCCCGAAGCTGTTGGCATAGAGGACCACCACCTCGCCGGGCGCGGCAGGCGTGGTCAGGCCGGGATAGAGGCTCGTTGGTCCAAGAAGGGCTCCGCTCGCATGGGTGGCGACGACGTATGGGCCCGCGCCGAAGATGAAGAATGAAGGCGAGTATGCTTTGGCCTCAGCGGTGAAGGACGCGCTCGTAACTCCGCCCCTCGTGACCGTCACTTGCACATTTCCGGCGGCGAGATCCAGGGGCGTCAGCACATTCACCTGGGCGGGACTGATGTAGTACACATAGGCGCTCTCGCCGTTCATCGACACGCCAACTCCATCCAATTGCGTCGGCATTTGATTGTTCACGAAATCCGATCCCTCCCAGATGCGCGTGTCTCCCACAGGAGCGAGGTTCGATCCGTCGATCGCGACCCATGTGTTCGGCGCGATAATCGCGCTGCCGCCTTCGGCGTTCTGCACAAACGTGACGGTCGGCGCTTGCGAGCCGGCCGGGGGCGTTAGTAGGCGGACTCGATAATCGTCGGGGCTCGACGGGTCTGAGTTGGTTCCTGCATCTGAAACGAATATGTTCCCACCGTCGCCAAGCGCAACAGCGATAGGAGCATTTAGCGTGGCGCTGGTGGCTGGTCCGCCGTCTCCCGTACTGCCGATGTCGCCGTCGCCAGCGATGGTCGTGATTGTGCCATTAGCTGTTACCTCGCGAACCCGTTGGTCCCCGGTGTCGGCGATATAGAGATTCCCCGCTGCGTCCACCGTGACACCGTTAGGGCTAGAAAGTCCGGCGATGGTTGCTGGACCTCCGTCGCCCGAATAGCTTCCGGAGCCGCTTCCAGCGATGGTGTTGATGATCCCGTTCACGGTCACCTTGCGAATCCGGTTGTTGAAGGTATCGCCGACATAGACGTTCCCGAGGGAGTCCACAGACACTCCTGCGGGGAAGTTGAGCGTAGCGCTGGTGGCGGGACCTCCATCGCCCAGACTACTAGCTAAGAGCGTGAAGGAGCCATTTCCGGCCACGGTTGTGATGGTCCCGCCCGGAGCCACGTGGCGAATTCGCTGATTGAACGTATCCGCAATATAGAGGTTGCCGGCCGTATCCACTGCCACGCTCGCCGGGGAGAAAAGTATGGCACTGGTGGCGGGACAGCCATCACCCACTAGATTCGTTTGCTGCGCACACCCGGACCCGCCGCCGGCCACGGTCGTGATAATGCCGTTCGTCGCGATCTTGCGAATCCGAAGATTGCCGGTGTCCGCGATGTACAGATTCCCGGCCGCATCCAATGCGAGACCGCCTGGGTTGCGAACCTCGGCTCCGGTCGAGGGACCTCCGTCTCCGGAATATCCGCCATCGATATTGGTGACGTTCCCCGCGATGGTGGAGATGAGTCCGTTCGTCGAAACTTTGCGAATCAGGTTGTTAGCAGAGTCGGCGATGTACAGGTTCCCGGTCGTATCGACCGCGATGCCCGCGGGTCCCATTTCGGCGCTGGTCGCTGGGCAACCATCGCCTTCTAAATCGGTCTCCTGCGCGCAGCCGATCGAGGCGAATGGTGTACCGCCCGCAACAGTCGTGATGGTGTAGTCTTGCGCCCGGCACAAGGCCGGGAGGAACAGGATTGTCATGGAAATCAGGGAGGCTAAAGCCGCCTGGTTCAATTCGCGATTGCTTACCGTAGTCTTGTTCATATCGTCCTTACGTCGCTCCGATGGGTGGCTGTATCGGGTCTGATTGCAGTGGATATGCGCGGCAATGGCTCCCTGCCCCAGGGAACAGATTTCCTCCGCGAGGCTTCGAGCACGCGGACGAGCCCGTCCGCGTCGCCAACTTTATGAAAAGGGAGATGGTTGAAGCTGTGCGCTAGCGCTTCCGCCTTCCTCGTGGATTCGGCGGGAGACGCCAAGCATCATCGCGTATTGCTATTTTCCTAGCCATCGGCCTCGTTCGCGCGAGCACAGCGGTAGGGGATGCGTTCGCGTTCCTAATACGGGTCCATACCGCATACGGGTCCATACCGCCCGTTAGGAATATAGTCCTAACGTGCAACGGAATCAAGTGGAATCTTTTGAATCACTTACGAGCGATTAACGGGAAAGAGATACCAAAGCGCGCGCGAACGAGCGGAGGGGTGAAGCGCGGACAGGAGAAGAGCGAAGCGCCTAGCCAAACGCCGTAGAATGAGACGAGCGGATGGGCGTTGCCGGAGATATGCTTCGAAGAGTCGGTTTTTTTCACTTTTGCGGCGAGGACAAAAGCGACCCGGACGGATCGCTCAGAGCCTCCCTTCGGGAAGTCGCGAAGGCAGAGGTCGTCCTCGGTTCAGACCGGGAGGGTGAAGCGGAAGGTCGATCCCTTTCCGGGCTCGGATTCGACCCAGATCCGCCCGTGATAACGATCCACGATCCGTCGACAAATCGCCAATCCAATTCCTGTTCCTGAATATTCGTCGCTTGTATGGAGGCGTTTGAAGAGCCCAAAGATCTTGTCCTGGTATTGGGGTTCGATGCCGATGCCATTGTCCGCCACGGCGAAAACCCAGTGTCCGTTTTGACGCTCCGCGACTACGTGTACGGCCGGCGGTCGTTCGGGACTGCGGTATTTTATGGCGTTGCCGATGAGGTTCTGGAACAATTGCTGCATATGGATCTCATGCACTGGGAGCGACGGCAACGGGTCAGCGGTGATCCGCGCGCCGGTTTCAGCCACAATGCCGGCCAAACCTGCGAGACTGGATGCCAGGGCCTGCTGGGCGTCAGTAGGTTTTGCCAGCTTTTCAAATTTGGTCACTTGCGTATAGGTGAGGAGGTCTCGCACCAGCACTTCCATGCGTGTGGCACCGCCTCGCATAAATGTCAGAAATTCCTGGGCTTCATCACTGATCGCATGACCGCAGGTTTTAGTCAGAAGCTCGCCGTAGACTTTGACGGTGCGGAGGGGCTCCTGAAGGTCATGACTCGCGGAAAACGCGAATTCTTCAAGATCCTCGTTGGCGCGGCGTAGGTCGTCCTCAATGCGTTTCTGATCGTCAATATCGGTGCAGGAGCCGAACCATTTCACGATGTTCCCTGCCGCGTTGCGGATCGGAAGGGCGCGCCCCATGAACCATCTCCAGCGCTGCTCGTGACGGTCCCAGAAACGGTATTCCATATCGTAGGGTTTTCCTGACCCGATGGCGCCATAATACGTGTCGCGGCAACGCTGAACATCGTCGGGATGGACGATCGGTTCCCAGCTTTTGTCCCCGAATGAGTTCCGATCGAATCCGGTGAACTCATACCAGCGCTCATTATAGTAGTCGAGATAACCGTCCGGGCGCGCGGTCCACACGATTTGGGGCATCGCATCGGCAAGCTGCCGGAATCTCGCCTCACTGGCGAGCAACGCCGCTTCCGCTTTCTTCCGCGCAGTAATGTCTCGGGCAATCTTCGACGCACCGACGATGGTGCCGCGTCCGTCCTTCACCGGCGAAATCGTGAGCGAGATATCGATAAGTGTCCCGTCCTTCCTTCGGCGCACCGTCTCGAAATGATCCACGCGCTCACCGCGCTTCAGCCGCGCAAGGATGTCCGGCTCTTCTTGCAAGCGGTCGGGCGGAATAAGCATGATGACCGGCTGCCCGATCGTCTCCTCGGCTGTATAGCCGAACACGCGCTCAGCACCCTTGTTCCAGCTCGTGATGGTCCCGTCGAGATTCTTGCTGATGATCGCATCGTCCGAAGAATCCACGATGGCGCCCAACAGCAGTGCCGCGCGTTCAGCGAGTTTACGTTCAGTGATGTCGTGCGTGACCGCGACATGCACGGTGGTGCCATCGACATGCCGAAGCGGTGCGGCATATGTTTCCATGTGACGACGCTCGCCCTGCAACCCTACGATGTCAAATTCGAGTGAGCCCTTTTGGCCTTGGCAGATCCACTCGTTGAATTCGCGGAAGCGGTCCTTATGTTCGGGAGCGATAATGTCATAGACGTTCTTGCCGATAACAGCGTCGGCGGAACGGGCGCCCACCATCGCTAGCCCGGGCGCATTCATGAAGAGCAATGTTCCATCTGGCGCAACGATCTTCACACACTCGGGTGTCGTCTCGACAATCGCGCGGAAGTGTTCGGTGGCTTCGACCTCGGCGTTCTTGCGGTCCGTTATGTCCACGAGCAGGTTGATGCCGCCAACAATTCGCCCTTCGGCATTGCGCAAGACCGCTGGACATGGGGTAAACCAGAAGCGGGTGCCATCTGGCCGCTCGGCGATGCATTCGATGCCGGTAGGCACTTCGCCCCCTTTGAGGGCAATCGCCATAGGGCATTGATCATGTGGCAGAGGCGTACCGTCCGGCAGGAACATCCTCCAGGTGACACACCACTGGCCCGTGCCGAGCTCAGGCATCCGGCCCGAAAGCTTCGCGGCGGCAGCGTTGAAATATGTGAGCCGCCCCTCGGCATCCGTCGCGTAGATGGCAACTGGGAGGATTTCGACCATCTCGCGGAAGACGCTGGTCGCTATCTGGCCCCCGCCCGCGACAAAGTCTGTAAGCGCCTTGACACCACCTGCAGTCACGCTGCACCCCCTGCTCTTTTCGTCATCCGGTCCCGTTTCCCGGCCTCGCGGGGCTTTTTGCGGTAGGAACATGCCAGACAATCGACGATCTGTCTGAATTCTTCGACCGCTGCTCGCTTTCGCAAACAGACCATCGTCCGGCGCCTTACCGCCCTTCCATCCATGGTACTCCAATCCAGGATGGTCGTTACTACGACCGGCGTGTAGTGCTTTGTGGAGCGTAAGCTCCTCCGGGGTTACGTCTGGGGCAGATGAAAGTTGTCCAGGGGCGGAAGGTCGAACAGGATCTATTATGGCGGCGCGAGGATCGCGGCTTTGCTGTGCATGGACGCCGGGCGTTGCCGTCGTGGTGGCGAATTCGTCGCCGAAGCATCCGAGCATGATTCGGTTCGGGGCGGAGGCGAGTTGCTTCAAGGGGTATGAGAATGCGGTGCGGTTTGCGGAGGTACCGTGACAGTGGCGAAGCATCAGCTCGCACTGTCGCGCTCAAGAGCCGCAACTGCGCGCTCGAAGGTTTCGCCCAGAACCCAGCCATGCCGGTCGGCGATTGCGTAGAATCGCTCGATGGTCTCGGCCCGCGCTTTGATGTTGAGCTGGATATTTCTGCCCGTGCGATGCCGCCTAGGTTCGCGCGCGGGGGTGGCAGTATGTGGTGCCCGGATTGGCTCTCGGCTCACAAAACTCGCGGTCTCGGAGATCGCCTTCACCTGTTCCGGCTGAGCGGCTGGCTTCGCTGCCGTTCTCGGCTTGAATCCGGTGATGTCAATCTCCGGTCCGTGGTCGAATATACTGGCGCGTTCCATTATGCGACCTCCTGGTCCAATGGGGCGTCTTCTTGCGAGTCCGCATTTTGACGCAACAAGGTGATGATCTCGCCTGCCAATTCGCGGGCATTTTTTATGGCTGCGTCGCGGTTGCTCACCTGACTCGCGTCAAGCGATTCGAGCGTGCCGCCAAACGAGAAAATGGCGCGGAAGGCTTCGCGCTCGTGCATCTGGGTGCGAAGCGAAGGCACTTTGTGTTTTTGAAACTCTTCGCGAATGTGTTGCAGGGTACGCGGACGAATCGCCGCGTTGGTGCGCGTGAACAAGAGCGCATAGGGTATGGATTTCCCGAACGCCTTCTCCTGCTGCCGGATCAATTTGACAGCCTTGGCCGCCTCGAACGCGTCGAGCTGCGAGCCCTGAGTCGGAACAATGACAAGATCGGCTCTGCTGATTGCGTAGGCCACCGTCATCGAGGCGGTGCCTTCCAGATCGACCACGACAAAGGTCGTTCGCCGCGCCGCCTCTTCAATCGTTTCTATGATCGTCGCCTCCGAGACATCGGCGAGAACGATAAGGTTTTTGGGACAACCCTGCCGCTGCGCCCATTGGGAAACGGGCCTGTTCGGGTCGGCGTCAATCGCCGTGACCGTTGCGCCTTTAAGCGCGAGCTGAGTCGCAAGCACAACGGCGGAGGTGGATTTTCCCGCACCTCCCTTCGGGCTTGCAAAAACGATGACCGGCATGAGGCCCCCTGTAAGAGTTGCGCGTCCCTATAGTGGACTCCGAAGTTATCGGACGGTCAACCGAAAGCTATCTGGTACCAGGTTGCTATCCGAATTCAGGAAGCTTTCCAGTAGCTACCAAGTATCCGCCGATTTTCTATTCGAAATGGCGCTTGGATTTGAGCGATAGGCGATGACCGTGGTATCAGAATGCTTTCCGGTTTCGGATAGCTATCAAGCAGCTTTCCGAATGCTTCCCTTCCTAATTTGAGGCTTGGGAACAAAAATCGAGAGTCCCCTGCCTGTCGATCGATGCGCAGTGTCGAGGCGAGATTAGGCGTCTCAGCTCCCGACTATGCGATCGGCTGCATCGATGACTGTTCTTCGTTGCACAGATGGCTGCCTCCGTGACACAAGCAGAATCCGATTCTGCCTTGTCGAACAGTGCGTTGCGTGAGATTGTGGCAGCGGTGGTGTGATGTCCGAATCTTGGTGGTGTCCGATAAGTATCCCTTAGCGGAATCCACGGAAATCCGGAAGCCAGACCCAAAACGGCGAGGTAGTACATGCAAAAACAGGGGCGCGCACTCGTGCCGTTCGGCTCAGGACCTGGTGCGCCAGCTCAGTCGTCGTCATTGCCCAGCCGGAAACCAATCCGACGTTTGGTCACGGGCGGGAGCGCCTTCATGTCCTTCACCTCATGGGCGAGGCGGCCGATGTCCTCCACCAGTACCTCAATGACCGACGCCGTGCGGTCGTGGCCGCGTTCCAGCTTTTCGATACGGGCGGCAATCTCCTTGTTGCTGGCGATGATTTCACGTAGCCGCACGAAAGCGCGCATGATGATGATGTTCATCTGCACGGCACGTTCGCTGTTCAGTACAGAAGAAAGCATGGCCACGCCAAGCTCGGTGAAAACGAAAGGTGGTGTGCGCCGCCCGCCACGACCGGCGATCTTTGCTCTTGCAGTTTGCAATAGCAAAGAATTGGCCTCCCCCATGGACAGTTTGAACATGAAATCCGAGGGGAAACGGCTGTCGTTGCGGCGGACGGCGAGGTTCAAATTACCCGTTGTCACCTGGTACAACGCGGCCAAATCGCTGTCGAGCATGACCTTGTGGCCCCGGATCAAATGGATGAGGCTTTCCACCGGACGGAGCGTGGCGAGGTGTTTGCCAGGATGTTTTTTGGCTTTGGCCATGCTCACCGATGTAACGGAAAGTGGCCGGGCGGTCAACGCACGGATACCAGATTAAGGAAAAACATCTCATGCAGGACAGCAAAGATTTAGTTCCGGCCAGAGTTGAGTCCAGGCAGATCGTCCTACGGCGAGCGGGCGGTATGCCCGCCACGGCGAGTGGGCGAGCGGCGTTTGGTGCAGCGCCTGGTGTGCCTGCTGTGGCGGCCGAGAAGCTAGAGTTGGCTTCCGCGGAGTTGGCAAAGGAGGGGAAAGCGCTGAATACGCGCCGCGCTTACGAGTCGGATTGGGCGAGTTGGGAAGAGTTCTGCGAAGCGCACAGTTTCGTTCCGCTTCCCGCCGATCCGGAGCAGGTCAAGCTCTACCTCACACACCTCACAACCGAGTTCGGTCTCAAGGGGGAAAAGCTCCGGCCGCGCACGGCCGAGCGCCACCTGGCAGCGATCGCCACAACCCATTGCGCGGAAGGCCTCACCTTCGACCGCCATAATCCCGCGCTCGTCAAAACCCTCGACGGCATCCGGCGTAAATTCGATGTGAGCCAGAAGGGCGCTCGGGCGCTCCGCACTGAGGACATCATCGCGCTTTGCGGGACTTTCGGGCGGGACATCCGTTCGCTCCGTAACAAGGCGATCATTCTTCTTGGATTCGCGGGCGGCTTCCGGCGTTCGGAGATTGTCGGACTGAACGCCGAGGATCTGAAGTTCAAAGAGGGAAATCTGCGCGTCACGCTGCGGCGATCGAAGACGGATCAGGAGGGGAAGGGGAGGACAATCGTCATCCTGCCGGGCCAAAATCTCAAAACTTGTCCGGTCGCCGCGGTCCGCGCCTGGCTCGAAGCCGCCGAGCTTAAGGATGAGGGCGGCGATCCAATCTTCCGGCCAGTCAACCGCCATTCAAGTGTCGAATTGAACCGTCTCTCGGATCGCGCGGTCGATCTCATCGTCAAAGACGCTTGCCGCGCGGCACACCTAAAGGAATCGTACTCTGCACATAGTTTACGCGCGGGCCATGTGACTGAAGCGCTCGCGCGCGGTGCCGGACGCGCCTCCGTCAAGCGCCAGACCGGCCATGCGAGCGACACCATGCTTGATCGTTATGACCGCGAGGCCGATCCTGCCGCAGACAACAGCTCATCCGCTCTCGGGCTCTAGCCCACTCGCCGTGGGGGGCACACTGACGGGCGAGGCCGTCGCCAAACTTACGGCTGCGGGGAATGCTGTCTGGGTTACCGAGGGGCCTGAATTTATCTGGAACCGGCTTGAGGTCTCGGGGCCGCACGAGCGGCTCTATGATTTTATCGGTGCTGCCTCTGGACCTGGCTTCGTCGATTGGCGGCCGGAGTGGTACGGCGTTTATGAGCAGATTTACTTCGGCGTGGTGAGGGGAGGGGCGCCGACGCAAGAAGCAGCCGAAAACCTCGCCCGCAAGCTGCGGGATATCCTCTGGCGGAGGCATGAAGAGGAGCGCGCCCGCGCGGAGATGGATTCGCACCGCGTGCCGCTGGATTTGAATGCGCTCTTTCCGATTCCGCGGCGCGTCTTGCGAAAAGGCTTTGGAGAAGCCGCGCAGGAATGGATGTGGGCGAATTGGGGCGTCCGCTGGCCGATCCGGCGCGTCACTTTCGCGATCGAGCGCGAGCGCGGTGACGGCGTCAAGCTGCTCGCGGTGTTCCGCTTTCTGTCCGAAGACTGGTCGCCCTGGATCGCGCTGCTGCGAATGCGCGAGCGCTGGCCGGCGTTGGCGTTCAACTTGATCCCGTCTTATCTGGAGATGGTCTGAGCGAGACCGCGCAGAATCGGCGACGCCGCTTTCGAAGCTGACCATCCGTTTCGTCGTCCTATTTACCGAAGAGTCGTTGTGCTTCTTGTGCCGCTGCTACTTCGAGCGCTTGGTGTGCTGCTTCGTCGAGCTTGTCCCTGATGCTTTGTGCGTTTTGGAGGTAGCGTTCAAGGTTGCCGCCTTTGAGGAGGAAGTCGACGCTCGTGGTGGCGCACCATGCTAGCCGGTGCACGGACTGTGCGAATGGCGGGTCCACGTTGTCCCGTGGTGCTTTGAGGCCGCGGTCGGTGGTGCTCGCGTAGAATCCGTGTTGTTTATATCTGTCGAGTGCTCGGAAGCCGTCCTCACCCAGTCGTTGGAGTACTGCGTTCCCGTCGGCTTGGAGTTGGCGCATGTTGATGACGCTTGCTTCGGCGTATGTTCGGTCCTTGCCGTGGCGTGGATCTGCCTGCATGAGGTTGCCGAGAAAGAGTGGGAAGAGGGCGATGATGCCGAGCTTGGCGTCGTGGGACTTGGTCGCGTCTTTGAATAGTTTGGCCTTGTGGTCTTCATGCTGGGCAAAGAGCAGGCCGTCGATAGCGCAGAGTTTGCCGAGTTCTTCGAGGGCGAGGACGCTCAGCGATAGTGCTAGTGCGTGGAGGTTGTTATCGAGGAGTTGTTTCGCGGCGGCGATGAGGTCTTGGGCGTTTTGCCAGCACGCGCGGAATCCTTGTTCTACGAATGCAAGGTCCCGATATTTGCGCTTGGTGGGTGGCGTGTTCATTTGTTCAGCATTCCTCCTTCCAGGTTACGAAGGCCGAACTGATATTCAAGGTCAGCGTTGGCATGTGCGAGCGATGACCGGAAGCGTCGTTTTAAGTTGATTCTGTCTGACCTGGACATGGTTTGAAATCTCGCCGAGGCACTACGCTCCAGTTTCAGGTTCCAACCTGGTTCCTGAAGCTTTGGACCTGCGGGCATCAATATCCGCACCAATCACCGCGAGGTAGTCGTGGGCTGTTGTGATGGCTTCTTCGGCGTCGTGCTGAGAAATGAATCCGGTGTCGTCGTAGAGCGCTGTATTGCGTTTGCGGCGGAGACGATCAAAGACGGTCAGCAGTCCGGCGTACCTCTTATCGAGGTGCTGCCCGACGAAGTCGATAATCACAATGTGATGGCCTGGCTGACTGCGGGGTCGCAATCCGTGGCTGAACATGAAGGCCAGCGAGGCGCGCAGCATCGCTTCGTACGCTTGCTGAAGACAAGCCTCTTCATCAAATTCGAGGATCTTCCGGGCCGATGAAAGCCGCTTATCGGCACTCTGCAAAAAGCGATCGATCTGAGGCCAGTCCGTCGTGTGCGGTTTGGATTTTTTCATGCGGGGCCGACAAGGGAGAGCCGCTCATTGTGCCAGATATCTTCCAGGAAAGCATCCTTGCGGGCGCGGCGCGAATCGAATTCCTTCCGCGACAGCACTGTGTAATTGATCTCGCGGCCGAGTTGCCTTTCAAGGGCGCGGATGGCCTCGGCGAGGAGGTCACCTTTCGGGTTGCCAATCACGATGACATCTATATCGCTTGCGACATCCTGCTGGTTGCGGGCAAAAGAGCCGTATAGATAAGCCTCCTGGATTCCATCGATGCGCCCGAGGGCTTCCGCTAGTAGGGGAGTGGTTCCGATTGTTTTTTCGACGATGCGACGGACCTCGGCCAGGAGGGGGTATTTCCGGTTAAGACGAAAATACTTCTGGCGCCCGCTAATTTCCGAACTGAAGAGCCCCTCGTTTTCGAGATGCCGAAGCTCCTTTGAAAGATTGGACGGATCAACGTCGAGCCGTTGCGCCAAATCTCGGACATGGAGGTGCGCTGCCGGGTTTGTGAAATAATACCGGAGCAGTCGCTGGCGCACTTTGGACTGGAGGTTCAGCATGTGGTGAGTATATACCACATATGTGGTAATAGGAAGCCACATTCAAACGGGCGGTTGCTATTATCAGGAGGTCGCAAACTGGCAAAACCCCTTGCCGGACAAAGACTTGCTCAAAATCCTATGGGACTTTGGTGTCGTTTGTTTAAACTCACCCACTACTGGTGCGGCCGCCGTCTGGGTTTGTGCTGTTCGAGATTGGGCATTTGCCGCTTCATGAACTCGTTGAACAGGGGTACGGTGAAGGCCGTCTCGCCGTGGCGCTGACTCCAGACCATGCCTTTGTTGATCAACTGCTGGCGCACAGTCGCGACGGCGGCAGCCTCGACTCCGAGTGTGGCGGCAATGTCGCCGGTTTGGTGCGGACCTGGTCCGAGTTCCGCCATCGCGCGAAGATATTTCTGCTGGAGCTGGGTCAAACGGTCGAACCGAACGCGGAAGAAGTTTGCGTCCAAATGGGCGATGATGCCGGGGGTCGCTTCCTGGACGTAGGAGCGCTGGATCGGACTCTCAGGTGCCGAGTTCCAGACATGGAAGCCCCACTCTTGGATGAAATAGGGATAGCGCTCGGTTACGCGTAGGATTTCTTCGACCGCGCCGTCTTGGAAATCAACGCCTTCGTTCTTCGCTGGGTGGACGAGTGCCGCGCGGGCGGCTACAGCGTCGAGTTGATCGACCTGGGGATAGGTGAAAAGGCGCTCGGCGTAAGATTTGGCATTACCGGCAAGGGCGGCAATCTGCGGCAGCCCAGCACCCACAAAAAACAGTGGAAGATCGCGCTGCGCAACCTCGTGGCAGGCAACGATGAGCGCGGCCAGTTCCTCCGGCGACAGGTATTGCACCTCATCGAGGAAAATTCCTAATGCCACCTTGCGCTCATGCGCGGCCTCACTTACGGCAAGCAACAAATCGGGCAGGTCCTGTTCGAGATTTCCGGTATCGGCTTTTCCACGGGCCTCCTCCATGCCAACCTCGATATCGCCTACCTTAACCTTGAACGCTGCAACGAAATTTCGCAGGACGGAGGCCGCTTGGTGAACCTTTTGGCCAGCGGCAGCTTTGAGGTCGAGGCTATATAGAACCTGACGAAGTTCGGGTGCAAGGAGCTGAGGCAGTAGCCCGCCCTCCGGCGCTTCGACTTTCGCCGTCCGGAAGCCCTTTTCCTCGGCCATCCGATGAAGCCTGTTCAATAAGACGGTCTTGCCGACCCCCCGAAGGCCCAGCAACATCATTCCCTTTGTGGGGCGCCCATCGAGCACGCGATCCATATCAATCATTGCGTCTTCTAGGAGCTTGTCTCGTCCAGCGAGTTCTGGCGGTTGTAGCCCAGCTCCCGGCGCGTATGGGTTCTTTCGGCGATCCATGGCTTGATTATAACAAAATTAGTGAAGTTAACAAGATCCTCGTTAATGGCATTAATACAAATAACATCTGCCAGGTCAGTAGGTTGATCACTGAGGGGGACCCCGTCTCGGCGGCCGGGGAGGCGCTTGGGTACGGTGCGCCTGCGCCTTCTCGACGGTGCGCTCGGCGTAATCGGCCGGATTGTGCTTGTCGGGCCGGAAAGAGGCGATCCTTTGCTTTATGGCGGCGGGATCTTCGCCGCGGTCAAGCGCGCGGCTGGCAAAGGCCCAATCCCGTTCGCTCTGCGAGTGGTGGGAGCCGGTGTGGCGATGGTTCTGGCCGTCGCCCGGCTCGGCGGCTTGCAGCGCGGATTCCGGGAACGCGGGGAAGTCCAGCGGACGCAACCTGTAGGGTGGCGGGCTGTTCGGGATCTCGGTGACGTAATGAGGAGTCTCGTATTTGTGATTGCGGAAACCGGGCAGGCGCAGGACGCGGGCGGTATCCCAGACGGCCGCATCGGCTCCGAACTGCCGCGCGAGTCCGCGTATGACGGCCTCGGCATGTTCCGCCGAAAAATTCTCGACCTGCCATAGCACCTGGTATTTGTCTGGGCTGCTTTCGAGCACGCTGTGCGGTTTTGGCATGTCGCGGTCGAGCAGGAGTTTGTTGAGGGCGGCGGGACCGCCCTCGTCGATGTCGATGTAAAGATGCCGGATGGCCGCGACATCCGTTTTGGTCCTGCGCTTCGCATCGGGCTTGAGCGTGTTGACGGTCAGATATACGTCGGCGCCGTGGGCGTTCGCGGCGCGAAGATGCGCCTGATAACGTGGGCTGGCGAGAAATTCCGCCGAGCCGAATTCGTGCTTGATGGCACCCGTCTTGCGGTTGATTAAAAGGATCGCCAGACGATCGCTGGGCTCGTAATGGGCCTCTATGTAGCGGCTTGGAATTTCGGCGTCGAACATGACAGCCTCGCCTCTTGGTGCGCTGAGGGTGATTATGGCAAAAGAACTTTAAAGACGGGTTATCCCAGGCGCTGCTTGTCTGGCGCGAGTACCAGGGTATGCAGAAGCAGTCGGAAAAAGGAGTATACTGCCCACGGACTGCGATGATCGGGTGCTCCACCTGCGGCGCCACTCTCAACGACGGGACGGCTTTCTGCCCATTTTGCGGCTCGCCGCAAAAGGGGGCGACTCCCTCGGGCGGACCGACCCCGCCAGCGCAGGCGCCGGGACCACAGTCTGGTGGCGGCATGAGTCCGAACGTCGCCGGAGCTTTGGCTTACCCGCTGGGGTTCATCACAGGCATCTTTTTTCTCTGGAGGGACCCCTACAAATACGACCCGTTCGTTCGCTTTCACGCCTTTCAGTCGATCTTCCTGAGCCTTTCTTATGGTCTGTTGTTTTCGGGGATGAATATGTTTGTCGGACTGCTATTCGATATGAAGCTGGGCTCTGTCTTCAGCGTGCTGGCTCCCCTGATGGCTCTGGTGAGATTGGCTTGCATCCTCCTGGGGCTTTTTACGATGTACAAGGCCTTTAAGTTCGAGCGTTTCTCGATACCGATTATTGGGCGCATGGCTGCCGGACTGGCGGGGGAAGGGTGAGGGCTCCCCCGAAGCTGTCCACCCCGGTTTTCCGTTGGGGGAAATGGCGCAAAAGCGGTTTGGAGAGCTTGCTGCCGCAAGCTGAACCTAAGGACAGGATCATAAGCGTAAATCCGCTATTCTGGCGGAATAACCAATATGAAACGGCAAAACTGTTTGACTCGTATTAGTTTATCCGCTATTATAGCGGATAATGGAATATGAGCCTGCATCCTCGCGACCGAGCCTCAGCTCCTATCTTGTGGGACGCCTTGCCGCTGGTCGCCTGGTGTTTTCTCGGGAAGAGGCACAGGCGGCTCTTGGCATCAATAGAGGGGCGTTCCTCGATGCAGCCGAGAAACTGCAAAAGCGCGACCGGCTTCTCAATCTGCGCCACGGCTTCTACGTCATCGTTCCTCCTCAGCATCTGAATTTCGGAAGTCCGCCGCCTGCCTCCTTCATCGACGATCTGATGCGTCACGAGAACCGGCCTTACTATGTTGGCCTGCTGAAGGCGGCCGAATTGCACGGGGCGTCGCATCAGGCCGTCATGGAGTTCCAGGTCGTCACGAACCGCCAGATGCGGGACGTGCAGGCTGGCCGCTCGAAAATCGCCTTCTACTTCAGAAAAGACATGTCGGCAATATCCTCCGGCATCGAAGACCGCAAGACGGATGCGGGCAAGATGAAGATTTCTTCGGTCGAGCTGACGCTTCTCGATCTCCTCCGTTACCCGCAGGCGAGCGCCGGTCTCGACAACATCTTGACCGTTTTCTCGGACCTCGGTCCCAAGCTCAATCCCGAGAGCATGGCAACCTTGTCTCATGGCTTTGGCCGGTCTGTCGTTCAACGGGCCGGCTATCTGCTGGAGATGTCGGGATTCGCAAACCACGCGGAAAAACTGCACGCATTGATCGAAGGCCGCTCGCGTCTTGTCTGGGTCGAGCTTGACCCGTCGCTGTCGTCCGATCCGGATCTTGCGCCCGCAGTTCAGGCTCGCGACGAGCGCTGGCATGTATTGGTCCGCCGCATTCCGGAGCGCGACGAATGATCCCCATGATGAACATCATCGCCTGGAGCGCCTCGGCCCCTTGGGCGGATATCCGAGAGGGATTTCCCACGCCAAAGATCGGGGGAAAATACAAGGCTGAGCAGGAGTTTGAGGATGGCCTGCTGGTCGTGAAAGACGCCAGTGAGAAACAATACTCCGTCGCCGGAGCGCGGATCGACTCCGTGGCGAATGAGGAGTTTGAGGATTTCTGCTTGACCGTTTTCGATAGCCCATATAGCGGGGAAGTCGTCCACGTTGGTGCCATGGACTTTTGCTCCCTGTGCGATGAGGCGCTCGACCAATCTGATATTGCCAGAGCTGATGGCTACCTCAAAGCGCCTCTCAAGGGTCTTCTCGGGTGGCGGTCTCTTTGTCGCCATGCCCTCCAGTATCGCGCGGTAGGGTGGGAAAAAATCCTTGCCCAAATCCTTGCCCAAAACGCCGCCGACTACGCCCGAATGATGCCGTTTTGCCCAACCAGTGCCGACGTAAACGACTGAAAACGCTGGGCCCGAATCCTGCCAAGCACATTACGAATCAGCCGCTCTACCAGCTGAGCTAGGGTGGCTTGTCTTTCGCTACCGCAACTTACGCGCGACGGCAAAGGCTGGTGGTGCGAGACCTTCATTGCCGAAGCACGCGCGCTTGTGCCAGCGAACTCACTCCGACGTGCCGCACGCTGACCATTGCCCTTCCATCTTAACATCCGCTTCCGGTAATCTCACCTTTGGTCGCGCGGCCTGGTTGATGCCATCGCTCCGCTCGCCTTTGCCCTTTTGGCGATCCGGCGCATTAATTCTCAAAGGCTCGCAAACAGACGCGCCTCAACAGGCTCGGGCTTGTGTGGCCTGTACGGCTGCGCCTCTTGGTTTAAATTTTTGATCGCGTGATCCGGCTTTTGGGGCGTGCACCATGCAAACTTGCCCTGAAAACAGTGCTGTTCTTGGCCCTCCCCAATCAACTTCACTCTGATTTTCAACGAACCTTCTCTTCGGCTCCTTTAACGCCGGAACTCCGACGACTGGGATCTCTGCCGAAGAAGGGCAGCGAATCAGGGAGCTGGGATGTAAGCTGACCCTGATCCAGCCCTTGGCTTTCAGCATAATATTCGTGGTGAGGATAAGGCTCACCCGTCGGCGGCGCAACCACCACGGTCCGCGCAGCGTAGGGATCCGGCTCCTCACGAAAAGCGTCCGCTTCGCCGTGCTTGTTTTCATCGTCCCGGTGCATCTCCAGGACGCTGTATACCAGCGTGCAGACCACCAGCACGCAGGCGATCAGCAGCAACGAAGTTTGCCACCAGTTGAGACTAGCGATCAAACTATAAGCGATAACGCAGGTGGCGGCGATGGCTGCGGTAATCCCATACAGAAACGCGAATTTCTCCCTGCCGCGAGTGATGCCCAGGAATTTCGGCTGCCCCGGACCCGCAACCGGAACATGCAACGACTGTTTATACACGGTATTTCTCCTTCCTCGTTACTATGAGCAAATCCCGTACCAGACAAAGCCTTGACACGCGGGCACTTGTTGAATTGGGGCTTTGCGTCTGATGGATTTGGCCCAGATCTTGGCGTTCGTGCCGCCTTGGTCGGACCTTGGTACGACATCGCATCGCCGGTGCCGCAGCGTTACCCGGTGAAGGCTCGCGTGCATGGAATCGAAACTCGGTTTATGCTGGCCTCCAGCGCGAGGAACGGCCGGCTTGGCTGATCTTCCGTAGCGACGATCCCTGCCGAGATAAGCCCGATAGCTCTCGATTGCACGTCCAATCTATTGTCCGGGTCCCCGCGGGATCGCTTGGGCCTAAGGCTTACCGAACTTAGCCTCATCCACCGGGACGTTTACTTTCACGTCGCTGATTATGGCTGTGAACCGGCCGTCCAACCACAAGTAAGAATATTTGAACGGAATCTTGATTCCGCCCACGGCCCGATAATCCTCATAATCCTGCTGAATCGAAACACGGCCCACCGGCGATGGCGTCTGCCGTACGTACCGCATCAACAGGTGCGTCTGCTTGTCGAAGTAGAAGGTGCCCAGCAAGCCGCCGGGGCCGTTGCCTTGAACGATGTAGACGGGTTTGTCCTGGAGCGAATCTTCCAAACCAACGCGCCAGTTGGACAGCGCGGTCTTGATCCCACCCGGGAATGCGAGAAGAGAATCCAGCCGGACGCCGTTCAAATCGTTTCCGTTGAGCGGATATTCCCGTAAAAAGCCCCGCGGCGTGCTGATCCAGCCGGTCTTTCCGTCGTAGGTCCAAGCGCTGATGCCGCGGTCCGGGTGCTCCGGAAAATTGATCCACATGCCGCGGCGATCCGGCGCCTGTGCAAAAATCTGGAAGGCCGCGTTCCCGCCCAAATCGCCATAGCCTTCGCTATGTCCGGTGACAATGTAGCTCTTGAGGCTGGCCAGTTTCTCGGCTCCGCCCAGGGCCTGGATGTACTGGTCGAGAATCTGGCTCGCGGGCGGTACCCCCTCGGCGGCCTCAACGATGTCTCCCTTTTCGTCGTTCGGCGCTCCATACAGCTTATCGAGCGCGATCGAAGTGGCAGGCGCGTCCTGCCCGTGATGGCAGGTCCAGCAAGTCACCTCTTGCGCCCCGCCGAAGTGCTGGCGATTAATCGCGGCTACCATCTCCACCATCCTGCGGGCAGTCCTCTTTCTCGGATTGCTATCGGTCATCCAATTCATTTGATCGGTGCCCGCGCCGGGATGGCAGTCGGAGCAGTCATAGCCCAAGGCAGCGGTCATCACCCCCATTGCTCCCAGGAAATCGCTGGGCGTGAGTTCCTTCAGCGTGCTGGTGGTCACGTTCTTAAAGAATTCGCCCGACTTCTGTTCACTCGCTCCCGTGCCTGATCCTTGAGCGGCAGCCGGCTTCACCAAGACACGGGACACCAGATATGAGAGCCCCATCAGCCCCAGTGCGATGACTGTCGTTTGAAGCCGAATCTTCATCTTTTTTCTCCCTTCGCGGCGCGCATTTGCGCCGCTTGGTAAGCAAGACTCGCACCGTTCCCTGACAGCCTGGCGCCCGTTTAGATGCACGCAAGCCCGGGATTGCCTGTGTCCCTTGGCGCAGGCAGTTGCGTCAGGCCGCGCAGAACCCGCGGATCTCCTCAGTTACAGAGCTCGCTTCTCCCTGCTCATGCTGGCATCCTAAGTGCCTCCCGAGAAACCGATCTAAGGGGATCTTATGGCCACCCACCTACCCACACGCCTTCACCACAACGCTTACGTTACCCGCGATATGGAGGCCACGCGCCACTTTTACGAAGACCTGATCGGGATGCCGTTCGTGCCAACCTGGTGCGAATCGGACCAGCTATTCGGGAAGGAGCGGGTCTACTGTCATTGCTTCTTCGGCTTAGCGGACGGCAGCGCGCTCGCCTTCTTCCAGTTCGCCTGCCCCGAAGATCAAGAATTGTTCGGTCCTCCGATGCCCGGCTCACCGTTCCATCACATCGCCGTGAACGTGGACGCCAGAACGCATGCGCTGGTAGAAAACCGTCTGGCGAGAGGTGGTATAAAAGAACCGAACTTCTATGTGCTCGAACATGGATACTGCCGTTCCATCTACGCCACCGATCCGAACGGCATGATCCTGGAACTAACGGTCGACAACCCCGAGGCCGCGGCGGGCCACGAACAGCGTCGCGCCAGTGCTCACGCTGATCTGAAACGGTGGCTCGCGGGCGATCACCATTCGAATAATACATTCCGGGCCGCGACGCACCAGCACGCGTAGAGGCGCCGGCATTGTACGAAGGGATTCCGGACGCGCTCGCGTTGCCTGGGGGCCAATATCACTCCAGCGCGGAACAGACCTAACGGCGCACACTTCACATCCCAGGCCCTTAGCCCCTCTGTCATTGTCAGCAGAGTTGATATAATCCGCTCGCTGGAGGGCGATGAGATGAAAGCATACTTTTTGATATTGATGCTGGTCCCGATTGCTTGCGCGCAAGCATCGAATAAGTGCGCGGACCTCACCGGATTCAAAATTTCCGGCGTTCCGATGGAGATCACCAAGACCACGATGATTTCCGCATCTTCTGC
Source organism: Bryobacterales bacterium (assembly GCA_963776805.1). Classification (GTDB taxonomy): domain Bacteria; phylum Acidobacteriota; class Terriglobia; order Bryobacterales; family Bryobacteraceae; genus Palsa-89. The sequence goes on along the minus strand of CAVZOD010000017.1, from coordinate 112,745 downwards.
CCCAGGAGCGTCCACGGCGGAAACATCGGCCACATCAGCTACCATCCCATCGCACTGCCAGGCCGACGGCATGATCAATGAGCGCACGGGCGCGGACGGAAAAACCTATGGCATCGGATTTTCGCTCGCGCTGCCCGACGATTGGAATAATCGCTTCTTGTTCCAGGGCGGAGGTGGATATAACGGCAGCGTCCGTCCGCCGCTGGGTGGCGCGGCCGCCGGTGGCGACCCTGCATTGGCACGGGGATTTGCCGTCGTCTCCACGGATACGGGCCACAAAGGCGCCACATTCGACCGAAGCTATGATGCAGACCAACAGGCCAGCATCGATTTTGCCCAGGTTGCGGTGGGCCGCGTGGCGGAACTGGCCAAGCAGATTATCGCGTTCTACTACGGGGAACCTGCTCAACATTCCTACTTTGCGGGTTGCTCCACGGGCGGGCGGGAAGCCATGCTGATGACGCAGCGTTATCCGGCCGAGTTCGACGGCGTTATCTCCGGAGATCCCGCCATGCGCACAGGCTTCTCCCAGATTGGAAACAATTGGTCGGCCGCCGCCTTCAACGAAATTGCTCCCAAGGATGACTCCGGAAGGCCGCAACCGAACAAAGTTTTTTCCGAAAGCGATATCAAGCTGATCGTTCAGGGAGTCCTGGATGCCTGCGACGCCAATGACGGACTGAAGGATGGAATGGTGTTCAACACGCGGGCCTGCAAGTTCGATCCAGATGTTTTGGCGTGCAAAGCCGGCAAGAATGATTCCTGCCTGACGCCGCAGCAGACAGCGGCAATCAAAAAAGCCTTTGCCGGACCGCACAATTCCCGGGGCGAGCTGGTTTATCCGATGAACGCTTACGATGCCGGTATCGCCAATCTGCTGCCGAGTCCAGAAGTTTCTCCGAATCGACGCGCCGTAGGGGCTCCAGCGCCGCCGGTAAGCATCGATGTCGACCAACGACTCTTTGCTCTGCTGGGAAATCCGCTGGAGGCGCTGACCGATACCACCTGGACCAACCTCAGCACCTTCTCGGCGCATGGAGGGAAGCTGCTGTTTTATCACGGGATGAGTGACCAGGCTTTCTCAGCGATGGATACGCTCGATTACTACCAGCGGATGGCCAAGGCGAACGGCGGCATGGACAAGGTCCAGACCTGGAGCCGCATGTTTCTGGTGCCGGGCATGTATCACTGCAGAGGCGGGGAATTCGCGCTCGACAACTTCGATTTACTAACGGCCCTGGTGAATTGGGTGGAGAAAGGCGCGGCTCCAGATTCGGTGGTTGCAACAGGGAAGGCTTTCCCAGGCCGCAGCCGGCCCTTGTGCGCCTATCCGAAATACGCGCATTACACAGGCCAAGGCGATCCGGAAAATGCGAAGAACTTCGAATGCCGTGAATGACGGAATGATACGCGACGCAGGACCAAGCAACGGGGCGCGTCTCAGACGCAGCGCCCGATGAGGGCACTCGTGGACCCAGACGTTTCGGCGTCTTCCTGTCAGCCTCGCCGCGCTGCCTCAATGGAGGCGATGTCGATCTTCTTCATCGTCATCATCGCCTCGAAGGCACGCTTTGCCTCACCGCCGCCAGCCGCAAGCGCATCGGTTAGGGCGCGCGGGGTAATCTGCCAGGAGAGGCCCCAGCGGTCCTTGCACCAGCCGCACGCGCTTTCCATGCCGCCATTGCCGACGATCGCGTTCCAATAACGATCTGTCTCTTCCTGATTCTCCGTCGCAATCTGGAAGGAAAATGCCTCGGTGTGCCTGAACGCCGGTCCGCCGTTGAGGCCGAGACAGGGAATGCCCAGGACGGTGAACTCCACCGTTAGCACATCGCCCTGCTTGCCGCCCGGATAGTCACCGGGAGCCTCGTGAACAGCAATAACTTTACTATCCGGAAACGTGACGGCGTAGAAGCGCGCCGCCTCATGCGCGTCTTTGTCGAACCAGAGGCAGATCGTGTTCTTTGCCTTCATCTTCGGGTGCTCCTTGTGGATCGGTCCGAATCAGTGACACGCCAGTTCGTCTGCTGATCTGCTGCGGGCGGCGTCTCAAATTGGCCGCCACTCGTCTTCCCTTCTGAAATCATATCGCTGAGTAGATCACGCAGAGCCGGCGGCAGGCAAACCGGAGGCATCGGCGCGCCTGCCCATCGAGCAGTTTGTGCACCTCACCGTCCCGTAGTCAAAGCACTGCGGATATCACGGCGCGCTCGCAGCTACGCCTTACTCTTCACGAGTAAGACGACGCCACCGACAGCGAGAAGCGCGCCGGCGAGGGGACCATAGGGAACGTTGTGTTCTTTATCCCTGCTGGCATGGATCGGTCCAACATCCAGCACTTTCTCCCGCGTTTGGAAACCGAATGCACCCCAAATCACAACTCCGATACCCACCAGGATTAAAACTATAGCTGCTGTCTTCATTTATTAATGTCCTTTTTACAACCCTGAGCAAGCCTCGCGTCAATTTTACGGATCACTGAATGCCCGATGGAAACCAGCGCGTAGGAACCAAGGCTCGATTGAATACTCAGCGTGCAACTAGCAGTTATCGGGCCGAACAGCGCTTGCCCTGAAGCGAGTGCCGGCGTCGGTCGCACGCGGCCCCTAGACGGTCCAAGGGCGGCAGTGGTTATTCGGCAGGTCCATGCGGAAGAACCTGAATTACCGCAGAGGCGATCAAAGCTTGTCCCAATAGATTGGGATGCGTATCGCAAGTTCCATTGGAAAGTTTCACCAGTACACCCGCTGCGCAGGTATTACCCCCGAAGGGAGCGGCGAGATGCTCGAATAGCGGATAAAGATCGGCGACCGTTACATCAAACGGGCTGGCCACTTGTTCCATCACGGTATTGTAAGCACTGATCGCGCCCGACTGGACGGGGTCGCTGTAGTTGAATGAGAAGGCATCCACCGCAATAATCGGGCCCTGGTATCCGGTCGCGCGCAAACCCGAAAATATTGTCGCGAGATTCTGGCCAACGGCTGCCAATGCCGTGGACAGCTCGCTTTGGCAGTCCTGCGGAGTATTCGCACAATTGATCTGCACCAGCCCAATGTCGTTCAATCCAATATCAATGGTGACGAGTTTCGTGGCTGGATTCGCCTTCAGGAATGCAGTGGCGTAATCCAGCTGATCGGGCGCGCCATCGTAGGGAACAAAATAAGTGAGCTGAGCCTCGCCATTGTTGGAAGGGACGAATACCTGGTTCTTGGATGGAATGCAATAGAAACCGGGATAGTAGTCGCTGGGCGTTGTCGATGTTTCAATAAACGTGCTGGTGGTGGCACCCGGGCAGGATGCATTCGAGAGCTGGAGACGCAAAATCCCGGCGATGATTTTCGGATATCCGATGTATTTGACTAAATCAGGCGGCTGGACCAAGGGATTGAAGCCGAACGCGAGAGAATCTCCCAGCGCGAGATAGGGGCTTTGCTTGCCGTTCCCAATATTCAGGAGATTCCCGGCCCACATGGGCGGAAGGGACAGAGCAATCGCGCAGCACACGAGTGTCGTTCTCAAAACAGTACTCCTTGAATGAAATGCGCGCTTTAAAGCGCTCTATGGCACGGCAAACAACCGATCAACGATGCCCAGAGACTCGCCAAATCACAGAACTGCACAGGGAGCACGACCATCATCAGCACGATTCTTCACGGTATCGCCTGGGAGCGTCCGCTTGGACCATCTGTGCCATAAGATTCCCCTCGCACAATTGACTCCGGGCGTCGCAAAAGATTTCTCCCGCGCCTCGATATGCAGCATCATCGGCAGCTCTAGCCGGGCGCGTCTCCAGGCGATTGCCGGCCTAAGCCGATGTCGCTATTTCGGTGTAAGCCGCAAAAGGCCTTTGCTCGTGAGCAAATAGATAGCACCGTCGGGACTCTGGCGAATATCGCGCACTCGCATCTTGCGGCCGGTAAGCAGCCGCTCTTCGGCGGCGACGCGATCGCCGTTTAATACCAGCCGAACCAACGCCTGGCCCTCCAACGCACCCACGAACATGTTCCCTTTCCACTCGGGAAAAAGATCGCCGGTGTAGAAGAGCATCCCCGACGGAGCGATGTCCGGCAGCCAGAAGTACACCGGCTCTTCCACGCCCGGCATGGAAGTTCGGCCGTTACCCACCGGAACATTCTTCCGGCCATCCGTTCTTTGAAAATCGTACTGCACGCCGTAGGAGACATCCGGCCAGCCGTAGTTTCGCCCGGCCCGTACGATATCGATCTCATCGCCGCCCTGCGGTCCGTGGTCGGTAACCCAAAGCTCTCCGGTGGCGGGATTGATGGCGGCGCCCTCCGGATCGCGAAGACCATGGGCAAAGGTCTCCGGCAGCACAGTGGCGCGGTTGAGCCACGGATTATCTTTGGGAATGGAGGCGTCCCGATTGATGCGGAGCACGCGGCCGGAGAAGTTGCGGCCAATATCGGGATTGTCCGTGAAATCATGTTCCACGCCGTCGTACTTGGAATCGTAGAACCGGAAGCGGTCCGCGCCGGTGACGTAAATGGTTCCATCCGGAGCGAACACAATCCGGCGCTCCGCACCCTCCACCAACACTTGAACATCTTCCAGACTCTTGTTGTCATTGCTGAGACGGGCGCGCGCCATGCGCTCTGTTCCGATCCGCATGGTGCGCCGTTCGGCCAGGGATTTGGTCCATACCTTCTGATAGAAGTACTCGACCGGCCAGATGGCCGGATCTTCGCCGGGTGGCGGCGCAAAATAGCAGAAGTACAGCAGGCGATTCTGGGCGAATCCGGGATCGAGCACGACATCATGCAGACCCTGCGCAGCCACCACTTTGACGCCCGGCACTCCGGCAAGCGGAGCTGAAACCACGCCATCGCTCCGCACGATGCGCATGGTGCCGATGCTCTCGGTGACCAGAAAGTTACCATCCGGCAGAAGGGCCATCGACCATGGGCTGGTGAGCCTCGTGGTTATCGTCTCCACCTTAATTTCGGGCGAGGGTTTCGACGGGGGCGGAGCACCGGTTTGGCCGGGAAATGCCGGCTTCGGCTTGCGAGGCACGTCGCCTGCGTAGGGATTGCTCTGCGCCTGCACAAGCGTCAACGCGGCGGTCACGAATGCGGCCAGTACGGCCGTCTTTATTAGTGTTCTCATGAACCCGTTCCTTTGGTGGATATTTAGCGTGATTCTACGACAATACGCGATCGCCGCGGCTGATCTACAGATCCGCGAGGTTTCCGCCGATGACTAGAAAACATGAGTACCGAACCGAAAAAGCATAGGCTCTTGACCCGGAGCGATTTCGACGGCCTGGTGTGCGCCATTCTTCTGAAAGAACTGGGCCTGTTGGGATCCATCGAATTTGTACACCCCAAAGACGTGCAGGACGGCAAGATCGCGGTGACCGACAACGACATCCTCACCAACCTGCCTTACGTGCCGGGCTGCCATCTCTGTTTCGATCATCACCCCAGCGAAGAGACCCGGACGAAAGATCTGTCGGGTCCCAATCACATTCTCACGGCTGGCGCGGATTCAGCGGCTCGGGTACTTTACAAATATTACGGCGGCCGGAATACTTTTCCGAATGTGAGCGAACAAATGCTCGCTGAGGTGGACAAGGCGGACTCGGCTAAATTCGCCCGCGAAGATATACTCAATCCGCGGGGATGGGTGTTGCTTTCGTTTTTGATGGACCCCAGAACCGGGCTCGGCCGCTTCCGGGACTTTCGTGTTTCCAATTACCAGTTGATGATGCAACTCATCGACTATTGCAGAGCGCACACGATTGAGGAGATCCTGAATCTGCCCGATGTTCGGGAGCGCATCGAGCTCTATCAGGAGCACCATGATCGATTCGTGGCTCAGATACGGCGTTGCACGAAAGTGCACGGAAGCGTGGCGGTTCTCGACCTGCGTCCGGAAAACATCATCTACGCCGGCAACCGGTTCATGATCTACGCGCTGTATCCAGAATGCGAAATCTCGATCCACGTCATCCGCGGACTGAAGCAGATGAACACTGTTCTGGCACTCGGGAAATCGATTTTCAATCGAAACAGCAGCGCCCAGATCGGAAACCTTCTCTTAACGTATGGTGGTGGCGGCCACGATGCAGCCGGAACCTGCCAGCTTGCGAACGAGTCGGCGGACCAGGTCCTCAACGAGCTGATCGATCTGATCGGTTACTCGAAAGTGCCCGCAACGGTCTAGCTGGCCCAGGCCATCCCAGATCCGGATTCGCCCTAGCGCGATCCCATTGGTTCCATTCCGCTGTTCTCGATCGCTTTCCTGGCGCTTTTCGATGCCAGGAAAGCGACCAGCCGCTTGGCCGATTCAGATTCCTTCGAGCCGGCCACTACCGCTGCGCTGAACACCGAAATGTACTGGATCTCCTTCGGAATGGTGCCGACGAATTCGGAACCTGGCATGTGAAGAAGTTCGCTCACCGGCTGAATCGCGATCTCCGCTTCCCCCTTCGCTACGGCGGCTACGCCCGCATGCGTGGTCTTGCCGGCCATCTCGCCGGCGATTCCAAGCTTGGGAAACAGCTTCGTCATCATGTAGATACCGGTGGTGCTGGACGGAAAGGTGATGGATTTCGCGCGCAGCAGCGCCTGTTTGAAGGCATCCACCGTCCTGATATCGGGCTTGGGCGCGCTGGCGCGTACAGCCACTCCCATTGGCGTGCGGGCCAGGTCAACGCCGGTTCCGGCCACGATTCGGCCCTCCGCGATCAGTTGTTCCAGCCCTTCCTTCGCCATAATCACCACGTCCGCGGGCACGCCTCGGCGAAGCTGGGCCGCGATGGTGTTCGGTCCGCTGCCCTGCGACTGTCCCCTAGCTGTAGTGACCTGGATGCCGGTAGATCTCTCGAATCCCGGCAGGCTCTCTTGATACGCGGACGCAAAGCCCCCGGACATGATGACATTGAGCTGCGCGAACGATGCAATCGGAAATGCGAGAACCGCGATAACAAAAGCCGATCTGGGCGGCATATGCAAGACTCAGATCAGTTTACTCGATCAAGAACAGATCATGCTTCGATCGTGCCAGGCACCGAAAGGCCTGGATCGGGGATCAATTTTTTTCGAGAAAGGTACACTCCGGACGCATCGCCTCCGATATTGGATTAGGGCGAGGGTCTGACGCACCTCCCGATGAGGGGTGCGGTGTGCCCGCCTTGCTTCCGATGAGAACGCGAAGAGGCGACAAACCAGGGCGTATTGCAATAGCGCTGCTTACGATCCTGCCTTTCCCGGCCGCGGCGGCCGCAACCGTCCCGATCCGATCCCTGGTGGCGCGTCCAGGAGCCCCTGCGAGCATTCCATTCGGGACCGATATAGTGACCGAAGGCACGTTGTCGTCCACGCCACTTCCGGTGGGCGAGAGATTTTGTCTCGGCTACGTCCAGGAGGGCGACGCTGCTATCGTTCTCTTTTCGTCGGAGTCGATCCTTTGCGGCCGTCTTTCGGTTGGCGACCGCGTCCGGGTTCAGGGCCAGCTCGAAACCTACCAAGGCGCCGAAGAGATCCGTGTCAGTTCGATCGCAAGCATAGGTCATGCCGCCACGCCTCCAGTGAAAGACACCGTGATCGCGGAGATCGGCGAAGGGAATCTCTATGCACGAAAGGTACGTGTGGAGGGCCGGCTTTTGGTACCGCACGACTTCATGGCGCACGGCGCTTGGCTCAGCGATCGGTCCGGTAAGATCCGCGTTTTCGTTCGCGAGGAACTGTTTCATGACCGCGCGTTCGGAGAGCGCTTCCTGGCGGGTGGTGAGGTTGAAATCACGGGGTTCATCAGAAAATACCAGGAGGACCAGGGCCTGCCCGTCGAGTACGATTTGGTGCCGGATCGGATTTCCGACCTCCGCTTCGCGCCGGTGCCGCCCTACCGGAAGATCGAGGCTGTCGTTGGGCTGGCTCTTGGCTCGTTCGTCATCGTTTTGCTTTGGATCCGGCAGCGTAATGCTACCAAACGAGCAGAAGTGTTGAATCGGCTGAATCGCGCTCTCACGGAAACGTCGCGGCTGAAGAGCCAGTTTGTCGCCAACATAAGCCACGAGTTGCGGACGCCTATGAACGGGATCATCGGGATGTCGACACTGCTGCTGGACTCAGCACTCGATGAGGAACAGCGCGATTACGCTGAAACTGTCGTGCAGTCCGCCGAGGCGCTGCTGAGTCTGATCAACGACATTCTGGATTTTTCCAAGATCGAGGCGAACGCACTGCGGCTGCAAGAAGAAAACTTCAACCTGCGCGACCTGGTGGCCGTAACCATGAAGCTATTCGCGCCGCAGGCCAAGGGCAAGCAGATTCAGTTGAATTCCTTGGTGGCCGACGACGTGCCCGCTATGGTTCGCGGCGACAGCGGCAGAATCCGCCAGATTCTGACGAACCTGGTTGGCAATGCCGTCAAATTTACCGAAGCCGGCGAAGTGGCCCTGAACGTAACGCGTGGCCCTGCGGCCGATGACAAGATTCAACTGATGTTTCAAGTCTCCGATACCGGCATTGGAATCCCGCAGCACATTAACCCAAGGTCCCTTTTCGAACCGTTTCACCAGGCGGATGGCTCCATGACCCGAAAGTTCGGCGGCACCGGATTGGGACTCACAATCTCCAAGCAGCTCATCGAGCTTATGGACGGGGACATCGACGTTCACAGTACGCCAGGTCAAGGCTCAACCTTCAGCTTTCACATCGTTGTGGGAGCCAGCGCGATGGAGGCCGCCTCCACTGTCACATTAGAGGCCTGAGCGGCGGGGACGCCGGTGTGTTGGGTGGGATAGAATCGCTAAAACTGAGCCGATGCCTACCCAACTGAAACCTGTCGACGTCGCCGTGATCGGACTGGGCGCCGCAGGCGGCGTGGCGGTTCTTCCTTTGGCGCGGGCTGGGCTCAAAGTCGCCGGCATCGAAGCCGGCACTTGGATGGGCCCGCGCGATTATAGAGCGGACGAAATCTACAACAACGTCCGCCGGATGGTGACTTCGGTTCCCAAAGCGCAGCGGGAGATCCCTACCGCCCGAACGTCGCCCGCGGACAAAGCACGGCGGGCGGCGGCCCAGCATCCCATGATGAACGCCGTCGGCGGAACGTCGATCCACTACTGGGCGCAGAGCTGGCGCCTGAAGCCTTGGGACTTTCAGACGCGTTCGGAGTCCGTTCGCAGGTATGGTCCCGGTTCCATCCCCAAAGGATCGACGCTCCAGGATTGGCCGATCACCTACGACGAGTTGGAGCCGTACTACGACACCATCGAATGGGAGGTGGGTGTCTCGGGCAAAGCCGGCAACATAAAAGGAAAAATCGATCCGCGCGGCAACATCTTTGAGGGCCCTCGCCAGCGCGAATATCCCATGCCGCCGCTGCGCAGCACGGAGTTCATCGATCACATGTTCGATGCGGCCACGCGTCTCGGCTGGCACCCGTTCCACCCACCCGCGGCCATCAACAGCGTGCGCCGCGATGATCGTCCCGTCTGCGCCTACCATGGCTTTTGCGCTACGGGAGGGTGTCCTGTCAACGCCAAGTGTTCCACCGCTGTCACCACCATTCCCGCCGCGCTCAAAACCAAGAACCTGACGATCTTCGATCTCGCGCATGTGACGCGGATCGGAGCGGATTCGAACGGCCGCATTACAGGCGTAAGCTACATCCGAAACCGGCAAGAGTATTTTCAGCCCGCGAAAGTTGTTCTGCTGGCGGGATACACCTACGAAAACACGCGATTGTTGCTGCTTTCTAAATCAAATGCTTATCCGACCGGCTTGAGCAACGGTCACGGGCAGGTTGGAAAGCACTTCTTTGCACACTATCAAACGGCGGTAACGGCACTCTTTCCTTTCGACGTCAACATCTGGTATGGGCTGCCGGCGCAGGGAGTTACGGTAGACGATTTTGCCGACGACGCTTACGACCACACTGGCCTGAATTTCATCGGCGGAACCAGCATGCACGTTCGTACCGAGCGACACGCCATCGAAGGTGCCGAGATGGCCACCTATGGCAATGCGCCCAAGTGGGGCACAGCGTGGAAGAAGTTCGTGCATCAGAACGCCGCCCGGGTAGCGAATACCTACCTGCAGACGTCCACATTCCCCTATGAGACGTGTTACCTGGATCTGGATTCCGACGTGAGGGACCCGCTGGGCGATCCCGTATGCCGGATAACCACCGGCGGACCCAAAGAGAACGAGACGAACGCGGTTCGCCATGCACATCGGAAAATGGAGCAATGGTTTCGCGCAGCGGGGGCCATCGCCGTTGAAGCCAGTGACCCCGGAGTTCCCGCGCTAACCACTCACGCATACGGGGGCACCCGCATGGGCGACGATCCCAGCACGAACGTTGTGAACCGCTGGGGCTTTTCGCATGAGATCCCCAATTTGGGGATCCTGGGCGCTTCGGTAATGGGGACCAGCGGCGCCCGCAATCCGACGCTGACAGCGCAGGCACTCGCCTGGCGCACCGCCGAGTATCTGGTGAAGAACTGGAAATCGTTCACCTGAGCGGCTGAGCGCGTGTCCGAGCCGCAGCTGGCTCGATTCGATCCACCCGCGGACATCGGTATCCTAAAAGTAGAATGAGTTTTCTCGACAACTTGGAAAGCAATCTCAAAGCGCTGGAATCACGCAGCGAAAGAGACCCCGAAGCGCTGGCGCGCGAAGCAGCGGCGCGGGAAGCGGTGCGATCGGCGGCACTGGAAATCGCTCCCCATGCTCAAGCTTTGCGGAACGGATCGTTCAAAGATGGCCTGCTAACCGCTTGCCGGGAGATCGGGCACAGCAGACGAATTCTGGTGCGGCCGGTATGGATCGATTCGACGCTTCGCCTGGAAGCGGGCGCGAAGAAGCTGGAATTGCGTCCTACGCCGAGCGGCGTGCTGGCAGTTTTCTTTGACGGCGGCCAGGAGCAGGAGAGCGTTCTGATCGATCTATCGAGTGATCCCGTCAAAGTGGCGGAAAAGTGGCTGACGTGAAGGACGCGGCGATGATGAGCCTGCTGGGGCTCCAGGTGAACTTGCCAACTCTTCGCCCCGGCCAGTTTCCGGTATCAGGATTGCCCGGGCGATATCGCGCACGGTGCCTTGCCCCGCCCCAGCAAAGAAGACCCTTTGTGACGGAGCGGGCAGACAGCGCTCAGGCCGAACACTTCCGAGGCGGAACCATAGGCGCACGCCGTCTTCCAGCTCGGCGACTGGGCGCGCCATCACGCGTTCCTAATCCGAGTGTGCAGCGGCGACATCGTCCGGGAGGCTGCACTTGTCGAGTCCCAGGCCTGCCGTCTGGGCGTTTGCGTCGGCCGATCGACTCAAACTGCAGACACACGAGCATCGACCGGCCTTCTCGGACTGGGATTTGAGCGACTTAGAGAGGGCTATTCAATTGCACCCGTGGAACGTCCGAGGAAGAAGGGATAGGACATGCCTGAAGCGACTTGGGAATTTCACGAGAAACACGGACGGCTCATGGGGGCGAGTGACCTGCCAGCTAGCCTTTATGCATTTCCCAAACAGCGCAAAGAACCGCTGACCGACGCACAACACGTGCGTAACGCCGTGGCCCGGTTCGATCAAGTCATCGGCGTCTCCGATGAAGATCGTGATTTGGCGTTCTCGAACATTCAGAAAGCTGCACGGCACTATGGTGTCAACCTCTCGGAAGGGTCGTGGCACGATCTGGGCATCCACCGGGGGAAAAGAAGAAAAGCGGCACCAGACGCGCTGTGACGTGAACCGCGGAGGCATGCAATGAAGGCAATCGTCGTCCACAAGTATGGCGGTCCGGAGGTTCTGAAGTTCGAGGACTATCCGGATCCGGTGCCAGGCGCAGGCGAGGTGCTTGTGCGAGTGGCCGCCGCGAGCGTGAACCCGCTCGACTACAAGCGGCGTGCCGGGTTAACGGACGATTATTATCCGATCCATTTCCCGGGCCTCATCGGTGTCGATATGGCGGGAACCATCGTGAAGATCGGGCCGAAGGTGGAAGGGTTTTCCCCCGGCGATCGGGTCTTCTCTATGGCAGACAATACTTACGCTGAACTTTGTGTTGTCAGTGCGGCGATCCTGGCGAAGGTCCCCAAGGGGCTCGATTTGATCCAAGCGGCGGCGCTGCCGCTGGTGACGGTAACGGGCAACCAGCTCCTTTCGGCTACGGGAATCAAGGCGGGCCAGACGGTTTTGGTAGCGGGCGCTGTGGGAAATGTCGGGCGTTCCGCGGTATTCACCGCCAACGAACGCGGGGCGACTGTGATCGCGGGAGTCTTGAAGAGGCAGCTGGATGAGGCGAAAAGTGCCGGCGCGGACCAGGCGGTCGCAACCGACGACGACGCAGCGATTGTGAATCTTCCGCCGCTCGACGCGGTAGCGGATACGGTCGACGGAAGAACCGCCGAGAAGCTGATCGCCAAGGTCAAGCCCGGAGGAGTGTTTGCCACGGTTCTCAAGGCGCCGCAGAATGCAGCGAAGTACCCAGCTGTGAAGGTGGCGCCGGTATTCTCGAAATTCGACAGGAAAACGCTCGAGTTCATGGCCGAAGCCGTACGAGATGGCAAGCTGGTGATCCCGATTAGCGAGACCCTGCCACTCAGGCAAGCGGCCGAGGCTCAAGCTGCGGCGGAAAAAGGTGTCGCCGGGAAGATCCTGCTAGTCGCCTGACATTACTTTGCGGAACAGAGGACACGAAAGGAAAATCGGAAATGAGCAAAGAGTCGCAGTTATCATCGCAGTTATCATCGCAGTTATCAGGGAGCAGCGTACAAATCGATCAGAAGAGCTACGAGATGCCCCCGCGAGAGGGGATCAGCATCGCGCAATTTCTCACCGTCGCCGACATCGGGCGATCGGCTCGCTACTACGAAAAGGTCTTCGGTGCTCGCATCCTGAGCCTGGGGGATGGCAACGCGCCTGCGTACCTTCAGCTTGCAAATATCTGGATGATTCTGAACGTTGGCGGCGGCCCGACCGCGGATAAGCCCACCGTAACGCTGAGCGTACCGGACCCGAATCACATCAACAGCTTTATGAATTTCCGCGTTGCGGATATTCAAGCCTGCTATGAATTATGGACCAGCCGCGGAGCCCAGTTCATCACGAAGCCGATTCCCAAGTACGGCGAGATTCGCTGCTACATCCGCGATCCCGACGGTTACATTATCGAGGTGGGACAGAGCACCGACCTGAAATACGGTTAATCACGCGTCCTATTTTCAGGCATAGAAAGGAGCACGAGATGAAAGTAAGGAGACCCCGCGAGTGAGTGTCGCCATCACATCGGGCACGCTCGGTGTCAACGTATTTACCGCCCCGGGAAAGGTAATGGCAGGCGAGCGGCCAAAGCCTTTCGGAGAACCGCTGGGCTTTGACCCGATGACGTCGACTTTAATCTTCGGCGAGTACGACGCGGTGCTGGTAGACGCCATGACGACTGTGGCGGAAGCAGAGGCGCTCGCGGATTGGATTGCGCTGCACAACCGCAACCTGGAGACCATCTATATAACGCACGCCCATTTCGACCACTTCTACGGCTTGAGCATTCTGCTCGGCCGTTTCCCGAGCGCTCGAGCGATCGCAACACCCAAGACGGTGAACGCCATGCAGATGTCGTTCACTCCCCCGGTAGAGCGGTTAGCCCGCCGGTTGTTTCCTGGGCAAATGGCCGCTAAATTCGTTACGCCTGAGCCCTATGAGCACGCGACGTTCACTCTCGAGGGCCAGGAATTGTGCATCATCGAGCAGGGCCACACCGACAGTGCTGATACCACGTCTCTGTACGTTCCATCGATCGGCCTGGTCGTCGCAGGCGACGTAGTGTATAACCAGTGCCACATGTACGTCGGCGACACCACCCCGGAGAGCCGGAAGAACTGGGTCGCGGCGTTGGACCGGTTGGCGGCGCTCCAGCCGTCGATTGTTGTGGCCGGTCACAAGAAGCCCGGCGCGCCCGACTCGCCGTCGGCGATCGAGGATACGAAGCGCTATCTGCTCGACTTTGATCGGCTGCAGAAAACCACGACGTCCGACGAAGAGCTGTTCAACAAGATGACGGAGCTTTACCCCCACTGGGTAGCGAATCAGTCGTGGTTGATGTTCGGATTCCCGGGCGCCTGAGGGGAGCGCTCGCTCGCGTATTTAAAGAGGGCCGCAGCCTAGGACCGCAGCGCGGCCACTGGCGGAATTCGAACGGCACGCCGGGCCGGAATCCAGCATGCGAGCAACGCGACCACGGCGAGCGCCACGGGCACTCCGATAAGAGTTATGGGATCACCAGGCGAGACACCAAACAGCAGACTGCTCATCAGGCGCGTTACGCCCTGCGCGGCCGCGAGACCCAGCGCCACTCCGGTCAGCGTAAGGATCGCGCCGGGCCGCAACGAGAGCAGCAGAATGTCGCGCGGCAGCGCTCCGAGAGCCACTCGAATGCTGAATTCCTGCGCTCGCTGGCTGACGGCATAGGCCATCACGCCATAAATCCCGATGGATGCCAGAAACAATGCCAGCGCGCCGAAGACTGCCATCAAGGAGAGCGAGAACCGGCGGCGAGCAAGCGAAGTCGCCATCATTTCCCGCATGGTTCGAACGCCATAAACCGGCAGGCCGGGATCGACGGCCTGTACGATTCCCGTGACCGCCTGCTTGAGCCCGCTCGAGTCGGAGGCGCCACGCAGGTAGATTGCCATCTCATTGGACCGAGCTTGATAGAGCGGGCGGTAAAAACGGGGCGCGACAGGCGTATCCAATCCATCAGCACGCACGTCTCCAACCACGCCGACAATCTCCCAGTCGACGTCAATTGGTCGGATACTTGCTTTCGCTCGAGACCGCAATCGCTGCCCCAAATCGTGACCAGGCAAGTATTGCTTCGCGAAGGATTCGTTGACGATGACCACTCGCTTGGATTTATCCGTATCCGCTTCGGTGAAGAAGCGCCCGCGCAGCAAAGGCGTTCGCAAGACCTGGAAGAATTCCGGGCTGACAGAGGCGGATTCGGCGGAGCGTTGCTTCCCAGCGGAATCGGACTGGTCTGGCAGCCAGAATGCAGTTTGATTCCTGGTATTTGTCACCAAGGGGACGCTGTTGTCGCCTCCCATCGCGGCTTCTTCAATTCCAGGCAGAGCCCTCACGCGGCGCAATATCTCGCGGGTGAAAGCGGCTATCGCCGGCGCTGTCCAATAGCGGCTCATCGCCGGATTGTTCGGAAAGGGAATCCAAATGCGAGCCACCATCAGGCCATTCGGATCGAGACCGGGATTCACTCGGAGCGTATTCCAAAAGCTATGCACCAGGAGTCCCGCGCCGCTCAGCAACACTACCGACAAGGCGATCTCGGTGGCCACCAGAGCGCTCCGAAAACGGTTCTGCCGCAGGCTGGAAGTGCCACCCCTGGTACCGTCCTTCAGATCGCGATTCGGATCGCCGCCGGACGCGTGCAACGACGGAGTCAAGCCGAACAGAATTCCCGTGGCGAGCGAGAGTACGCAGGCCAGGATCACCACTCGGGCGTCGAAGTGTACCTCCGAGAGACGGGGAAGGTCGGAGGGCATCAGCGCGAGCAGCGACCCTTTGGTTAGCGCTAGAACCAGCATCGCGGCCGAGCCACCGATTAACGATAGCAGTACGCTCTCGGTTAGCAGTTGCCGTACTAACCGGGTCCGCGATGCTCCCAGGGCCTGTCGAATAGCCAACTCGCGCATCCGAGCCGACGAGCGCGCGACGAGCAGGCTGGCCATATTAACCGCGACCATCAGCAAAACAAATCCAACGGCGGCCGCGAGTACCACCAGCGTCGGCCGAACGCTGCCCGTGAGGCTTTGCTCAACCGGTTCGAGCCGCAAGGACCATCCGGATGAGGCCGGATATTCCTTCGGATAGGTTTGAGCGAGTTGCGCGGCCAGAGCGTCTAAATGTTGCTGAGCCTGTTGAATAGTCAAGCCCGGTTTCAATCGCGCAATGGCGCCCGGCAGGAGGCGCTGCGAACGTACCGGCGGCGATGGGAGCGGATCGGCGGCGAAGCCGCAGGCGGCCCAAAGTTCCACGTCACCGGTTAAAGTCTGTCCGGGATGCCGGAAATCGGGCGGCATCACGCCGACAATGGTGTAACCATCCTCATCCACTCGAATCCGCCGGCCCAATATATGCGGGTCGCCACCGAATTGCCGCTTCCACAGTCCATCGCTAATCACGACCGATTCGCTGAAGCCCGGCTGCGCGTCGCGCGGTCCGTATACGCGCCCTAGCTCGGCCTGAGCGCCGAGAAGCTGGAAGTAATCGGCGCTGGTGCTGAGCAGTTCGATGCGCTCGCTGTGGTCGCCCCCGCTCAGCGCCGTGCTCCCCGGAAAAAGGGCGCTAATGTTATCGAAGACGCCGGAGCGATCGCGCAAGTCCTCGAATTCCGGCTCGGACATGCCGGCGTCTTGCGCGCCAGCGCCCTTCAAATCGTCAAAGACGCGGACCAGACGCTCGGGATGCTGGAACGGAAGCGGCCGCAGGAGCACGGCGTTCACCACGGTGAAAATGGCGATATTCGCGCCGATGCCGAGCGCCAGGGTGAGTACGGCGACGGTGCTAAATCCGGGAGTTTTCAAAAGGCTTCGACAGGCGAAGCGCAGGTCCGCGAAGGTCTGTTCCAGCCAAAGAATGGAGCGCTCCTCACGATGGAGCTGCTTGGCTTGCTCCACGCCGCCGTACGCTCGCAGCGCCGCAATCCTCGCTTCATCGATACTCATGCCGCGGCGCTGAAACTCATCTTCGAGCAGAATCAAATGAGCCGTTACCTCACGATTTAGCTCGTGGTCGGCATGGCCGCGGCCGAACAAAGTTTTCAGCTTGGCAAACAGCCTTCTGAGGTGCCGCATCGCTCAACCCTCCTCACCCAACAGCTTCTCCACCAGGCCGGACAGTTGCCGCCAGCGCTCGGTTTCCTCCCCGAGCGCTTTCACTCCGGCCTTAGTGATGGCGTAGTATTTTGCTTCGCGGCCGTTTTCCGTCTTGCCCCATTTCCCCTTAATCCAGCCCTGCTGCTCCAGCCGAACCAAGGCCGGATAGAGCGTGCCCTGGTTGAGCTTCAACAAGTCCCCGGAAACTTGTTCCAACCGGGCGGCAACGCCGTAAGCATGCTGTGGGCCCAGGCTGCGAAGGGTGCGCAGGACGATGAGATCGAGCGTGCCCTGCAGCACCTGAATGCGCGACTTTCCTGCACTTGGCAATCGAGTGGAACCTCCGGAAACAGTGTCGCGCCTTTGCACTTGCTTGTCAAGTGAAGGTAGAGGCCAAGAGCGTCCGCCTGGCGCCTCGGAAATCACGCGGTTGCGCACGCCGAAGCCGTTGATGATGACTAGCGCGAACGTCGCCAGCCTTTCCCCGTGTTCTTCGGAGTCTGGATTTGGGATTGCTCATGAGTAACGGCGAAGTGTTTATCGGCTCCGGGTAGATGGTCGGCCATCCGGAGGTTGCGTCCGGAGAACGGCGCTACCGGAAACTGCCCGGCAGGGTGTTGTCGGCAAGTCGCCTTTGATCCCGGTATTTGGCTTACCAAAATGGATGCCCAAATCAGAGCTGCTTCCATCCTGGTCACAGTGCGGGAAGCGTGCCTGCGCCGAAGCCGGCCGGATGACCATTCCTGGGCTCGTGACAAAACGGCGGCGAAAAGAAGAATCCCGAAATTGTTGCGAACCTTCAAAATGGATACGAACGTATGGAAGCGTTCGACTCGGGACTCCTAAGGCAAACCATCTACAGCCAACACCGAGGATGCCGCCTAAAAACTACTGACCGTTCTAAGGTGCCCTGTAGACACTCTCCGTAGCGGCCGATCTTTAATTGGTAAGTGCAAGCCGAAGTACTAGCGGAAGTTCACGTGTGCCCGTCTCGCACCGGCGCATGCGCTTTTCGGAAAGGCGCCTCTCCCGCGAGTGGCGTAAGGGCGATTCTCGGATGAAGTCCATCGGCAAGTATCAGGTGATCGACAATCTGGGCGGCAGCGCGGCCGGGGAAACCTATCGGGCTCGCGACCCATTTCGCCATCGGGAGTTCGCCGTCAAAGTTCTCCATGCGGTCCCCGGACTCAGTGAGGAAGCGAAAGAGCAATTCTGCGGGCATCTGGCATCCTGCGCCGAACTCACTCACCGGCATATCGCCAAGGTCCACGATCTGGGCGAAGTGGATGAAGGGATCTTTCTAGCCACCGAGTGGCGCTCGGGGCTGGACCTGCGGCATTTCATGGCGGAGAACCAGGAGCTGCCGCTCGATCAAAAGCTCGCGTTGATCGCGCAAGTGGCCGAGGGGCTGGCGTTCGCACACTCGCGCGGGATCGCGCATGGGAATCTGAAGCCGAGCAACATTTTTGTGGACGCCGCGCACGACGTCAGCATTCTGGACTTTGGCATCGCCAAGTGGCTGGCGGCTTTGCTCGAAGCCGGCAGCCGTCCCGAAGGATTGGTGGCCAACTATCTGGCCCCGGAACAAATCCTGGGGCAAACCTTTGATGCGCGTTCCGATATTTTCGCGCTGGGGCTGATGCTTTATGAATTCGCTTCGGGAAAATATCCGTTCTCGGCCGATCCTGGCCTGATCCCCCGTGAGATCGTGCATAGCGAACCAGCGCCGCTGAGTTCCCCGGTTCCCCAGGAGTTGGACCATCTGCTGGCGCGCGCGCTCAAGAAGGATCCGGAACAGCGCTTGCAGACCGCCGAAGAGTTTGCGTCGGGCTTGTACCTGGCGGCGCAGCAGCTTCGGCGCGCAGCCGCCAGCGCGGCTTCTGCACCGCCGCCGGAGGAAGAGATCGCCGAAGAGCCGCTGGTGGAACAGCTTCCGCCCGCGCTAACGCCCGAACCGGTGATTCCAGCACCCGCGCCCGCGCAGGCCACCGAACAAGCACCCCCATTGGCATTTGACGCGTCTCGATATGCTGAAACCGCTCCGCAACAAGTGCAGGAGCCGTCGGCGCCCAATGCGGCGCCCCGTGTGCGCGAGAGGCCGCAAGATGCCGAACCCGCGCCACAGCCCTGGAGCGCGCGCTCTTACGCCGCCACGGCACCTCCATCCACTGTCCCTGGGAATCTTCCAAAGCAGCCCGCAGTCCCAGCGCCCGTGTATCAACCGCCGGAACCGCCGCCATTTCAACCGCCGCCTTCGTTTTTGAGGCCAGCTTCGCTTCCCCCGCCCCCGCCACGCCGCCCTAAGGCCGGCAAGATGACGAAACGCGTGCTGATCGCCGCGGTGGGGCTTTTCCTGGCCGCGGGCCTGATCGGTTCACTTATATCCCGGCAAAATCTGCGAGCGTCGCAGAACCGGATTCATGCCGCTCCGCCCGCACCCGCACCCGAAGTGGACACGCCGGTTGTCAGTCCTTCGAGACCTCCAGCACCCGCTGCGCCCGTGGCGCTCGCCCCGAAGCACCAAGACGTGGCCAATCCGGATGAAGCCGTCAATCCCGAAATCTCCGCCAAGCAGATCTTAAACGGCCCGGTCCGCACGCTTTGGGAGTCCGGCCGCTACGCCCAGGCGCTGACGCTGGTAGACCGGGTGTTGGCCGGCGACCCTAGCGATGAAGAGGCGCGCGCCTGGAAGAAGAAGATTCGCGAAGCGCAAGCCGCAGAAGCAGCTCTGAAATAGAAACCTTATGAGACGCCTGATCCATTCCACCATTTGGGCCGCCGCGCTCGCTATGGCCCTGGCTTCCCTTCCCGCAGTTGCCGCGCGCGACCAAAAACCGCACGGCAAGAAATCTTCGGACCCGTTCCTGACCGGCGACCCGTTCACGCTCGATCAAGTGCTCATTCTGCTAAAACAAGACGCCATTCCGCTGCGGCGCCGCAAGGAAGCCATCGAAAGCCGGGGCGTCTCATTTGCCCTTTCCTCGGATGCGCTTTCGAGGCTGGAGTCCACCGGCGCCTCCGACGACATTCTGGATTTGATCAAAAGCAAAGCCAAACCCGTGGCGGCGCCTCCCGTCGTTCCCAAACCCCTTGCCAAAGGCATGCTAAGTCTCACCTGTGAGCCAGCCGAATGCCAGGTGAGCCTGAATGGCACCCCAATGGGACCAACGGCCGGCGGCAAGTTGGAATTGGCTGGATTGACGCCCGGCAATTGGGTGGTGGATTTCGCCAAGGAAGGTTTCATGAGCCACCAAAGCACGGTCATGGTTGAGCCGGCCAAGAGCACCACCATAACCGCGACGCTCGGTCTGGACCCCGCCGCGCGCGAAGCCTTCGGGAAAAAGTTATTCCAGAAAATGATTCAGGCGCTCGGAGGCGACGACGGATTGAAGACGCTCGGCTCGGTGGAAGCCTCCGGCAGCACCACGCTATGGGGTCACGATGGCACCAGCGTGCGCTGGACGCTGCTGATGCGAAATCGCACCGATCGCGCGTTGTTTCAAGCCAAAGCGGGCCGCATCCTGCACGAAGTGATGTTTGAAGGAAGCGAGTTCAAGGCCAGCAAAAACCTCAAGGGAGACGATGCGCTGCAACTGCCCACCGATTTCGGCATGATTCGCGACAATCAACTGCCCGCCTTGATCGCGCGCCTGGCAGGCCCCAACTACAAGCTGGTGGCAAATCATCCCACCCCTGTGGCAGGCGAGGACTATTCCATCGTGGCGGTGTCCGGAACCGACAAAGTCTCCATCGGATTAGACGCGAGTTTGCGCCCGCAACGCGTGAAGATCGCAACCGATGCCGGTATCGGATCCCTGTTGATCACCTACTCCGACTATATCCAGAACGGCAATGCTTTCTACCCGAAGACCATGTTCATCAAACCCGACTCGCAGTCGCAAGGCATCGAAGTTCGGTTTGACAAGGTGGAGCTAAACCCCAACTTGAAGGACATCGACTACCGGTTGCGCGGAAAGCTGCTCGTGGATCTTGAGAATTGAGATCGCCTCTCCCGCGCGGTATTAAGAAACATTAGCATCCCGACAATTTCGAACCTTTTCGAAGGTTCCTTCGTCAAATAACATATGGTGATGGAAGTTTCGGCTGAAGTTGAGTATCGTTCCGCCTTCGAGGATTTCTCCCGCAAGGCCCAGCAGGTGCAGTTTTTAACCGAACATCCCACCGGTGATCGGGAGGCGTTTGAAACCGCTCTGCTGGAGTTGGAAAAGGCGCACTTGGCATATAACGAGGCCCGCGATGCATTCGTACGGACGATGTTGCCGCCGTCGGCCGGAGCGCAACCGAAACGAGGCGGCGTCCGTGAGGATCACAATGAAGACGTTCAGGCCATTGCCGAGCTGCTCTGGGAAGGCGCCGGACGCCCCACCGGTACAGCCGAAGAGGACTGGCTGCGCGCCGAAGCCATTGTTAAGTCCGCCATCGCATCCGCGTCCTTCGACGAATAGCCTCTCTTAGCTCGCGCCCGCTGACTGTCCGGCGATCGCTTCAATCTGTTGGATGTGATTTCGATCGTGTCCCGCCATGGTTTCAACAATGGTCTGAAACGTCATGGCGCCGCGTTCGGGATGGGTCACTGGCTTGGACAGATCGGCCGGTTTCACGGACCGGATCAGCGCGATGGTCCAGGCGCGCAAAGCCGATAAGACAGCCAGCGCGAGCGACACATCGCACGCCGGGTAGCTTTTGGCCCAGAGATCCTGGTCGAAGGGCTGAATGACGTGATGATCTTCGGCCAGCGTCTGCCGCAGGCGGAACGCAAACACCAATTCGCCGTCGGCCAAATGCGAAATGATATCGCGGACGCACCACTTGCCGGGCGCGGGCGGTATTTCGAGACGCGCCGGCCCGATCGTCTCCACCAATTGCGCCACTCGGCGCGGCGTCTCTGAGATCACATCCAGCGGTGTGCCGTCGCCTATCAGACTTGCCCAGGGGTTCATGGGATGAACGTAGCACGAGAAGAGCGCTACCGTGTGTGGCGCCGCTAAGGCTTGTCCGACTTCTCTTTGGTTTGTTCGTCCGGCAGCGCATCCGGGGTGTCGAACTTGATGGTGGACCCGGTTTCGAACTTGCCATACAGCCGGAACTCGATGTCGTTCTTGTTCATGAAGCGGTCCATTTTGGAAGTGAGCACAGCCTTCAACGGGAGCATATATTGCGCATCGCCGATGGTCTGAAAATCGTAATCCAGCGATTCGTGGGCGTCGCGAATGGGGAAGTCGGAAGGGATGTTGTAAGCATTCAACGTGATCTTGGTCACCATCTTGGTGTCGCGATCGATATAGACCAGCCCCCGGTACGCCGGGACAATCTCCCTGCCGCTCTCGGTCTCCTTGATGTGGTATTGCGAGTTCTCCTGCGCGATGTCATAAGCAAAAGCGTAGGTGCGCCGGCCGCGCAGAGTGGCCCAGTGATCCCAGGAAAACTGCGCCTGGCTTTGCGGATTGAAGATATCGCTCATCATGGTGCCGAATTCACCGGCCGAGACGGTCCCCCCGAGCTGCTCCATCTTGACGTTGGTCACGGGCTGATCGTTTTTCATGGTCACCTCGTAATCCTCATGCTGGCCGTTATAGGTCAGCCTCGCCGTGATAGTGTCCAAGTGATACCAACTGGAACCCGTACCGCCGCTGTCCACATAGCGCCGCGTCACCTGCGCGCAGATGAAGTTGGGCAGGTTCTTGGTGTAGTTCAGCACGTATTGGCGCGCGTCGTCGATGATCTTGGCCTGTTCGATGGAATCGGGCGGCGGAATAGGAACCACGACGGGCTTGGGCGGAGGGGGCGCGGCTTCCGGAAGAGTGGCCGACGCATCTCCCAATTCCTTCAGCGCGGCAACGGTTTTGGGACCCGCGCCCAGGCTTTGCAGATCTTCGATAGTGCGGTCGTCGAGTTTCTCCACCATTTTCACGTGGCGCAGGGTCTCGGCAACTTCTTTGTCGGATTGTTTTAGCTGGACCGCGGAGCGGATGAAATCCGTGAGCTTTTCCACGGTCAGCGCCATTTGCTCAGCGCCAAAAAGCGCCAGAGCCGTCACTAGCAATAGCAGGCACCGCATCATATGTCCGCTAGACCTATGGTAATGCTTCCGTAAGCGGCACGCTGGCCGTAGAGATCGGCGCACGAGCGCTTGTCCCGAGCAAATCAACTGAGCTTAACCCGGAACAGTCAGGCCTGCTTGTGGAACACCAGCACGTCGTCCTGCGTCACTTGCGGCACGATGGACGTAGTGTCCACGGTCAGGGTCTTGCCGTCGTCGCTCAGCTTCATTCTGTACCGCATCACGTGGTCGCCCTTGCTTTCCATCTCCACCAGCATCGGTCCGTTGTACCAGAACGACGCAGTAGCTTTGTCGCCGCCCACCTTGCACTGTTTACCGTCAGTGGTGCATTTCAGCTCGGTCTTCTTCGCGGCCCCATCTTCGCTTTCGCTGATCTGAATGGAGCTGTCGTCTTCGTTGATCACCCAAGTTGCACCACCCACTTTCACCGTGTGCAGTTCACTCTTCGAGCTGTCAAACTGCCAGGTACCGGAGAGATTGGGCCGGTCTTGTGCAAGCAACGGCAGACTAAAAACAGCGAGCGCCGAACACGCCAGCAGAGCAGCAGCATTCCTCATGGGAAAAACCTCCTGGCAGATACTATAGTGCAAATCGAACTGCCCTGGGTAACCTCAAGGTCAACCTCGAGGTCAACCCCAAGATCAACGGTGCGGTGACACTCGCCAGGGAGTGTGCCTGTGAACCTCGGTAATGTTGGAAGTGCTCGCCGCCGGCGTTGATGAACCAACGCCAAACCCGACGACAAAAGCATCTACGTTTCCGGCCAGGGTAGCCCGCTCGGGACCGCCAAACGGAGCCAGAATCGCATAACTCGAATAACCCGCCAGATACATGTCGCCTTGAGTATCGAAATCCACGGCGTAGGCCACCTGCAGTCCATCGGTTCCCAAGTAAGTGAAGTAGTCGATTCCCGCCGCCCCAGCCTTGGAAGTATCCAATTTCAGTCCGAAGGCATCGATGCTGCCGTCGTAACCAGGCTGCAACGCGCCGCTGGTAGACGGCAGACCGGCCGATTCCGTATAACCGCACAGGTACAAAATACCGCTGCTGTCTTCCTTCAGGTCCATGGGCGCGTCCGGCCCGGCTCCGCCGAAATACGTGGAGTAAACCAACTGCTGTTTTGCCGTATCCAGGACAGCGACAAATGCATCCGTATCGCCCCCGTACTTGGTCTGGAATGCATTGCTGGTCACCGGAAAATTCTCCGACAGCGTATACCCGCTCAAGATAATCCGGCCGGACGGATCCAGCACCAGGCTGGTTGCCTCATCAATGCCATTGCCGCCCAGGAAGCTCGAATACAGTAAGGCGTTCGCGCCCAATGCAGGATTGAGATGAATGATATAGGCGTCGCCGTCGCCGCCATAGGTGCCTTGAATGGGATTACCTTGAATCCAAATATCCGGCGAATACGTGCCGCCGGCCACCACATGCGGTTCCGTCCGGCGCCACCGCGATGGCATACGCCTCGTCCCAATGCGTGCCCCCGAAGTACATCGAATAGATCTCCGTCGCGGTGCCGGACTGAGACGGATCGAATACGGCCAGAAACATGTTTTGCGCGCCAATGAGCGAAGTCTGGAAACCTGTCGGATTCGGCAGATCGATGGATTGCGTATCGCCGCTAACCCAGATCTTCCCCGCCGAATCCACCGCGACCGCCTCTCCACTGTCCTGTAAGCTCCCTCCGTAGAAGGTCGAGAAATTCAGTGTCTGCGTGGGACTCATCCAGAGGACAAAGGCGTCTTCGGCGCCTGTGCTTCCGCCGATCGCAGACTGCGCGGCATTCGCCAGCGGAAAGGTTCCCGACGTTGTGCCGCCGGTCATGTAAACGTCGCCGTTCGGACCCACCGTCATTCCAGTCAGGATATCGGTGGCGTTTCCACCGATGTAGGTCACATAGATTACCTGCGAACTCGCAGGCAGCCCCGGGTTAACGACAGCTAAAAATAGGTTCTCAGTTCCGTTGTTCACGGTTTGGTATGAGCTTCCCACCAGCGGCAAGTCCGGGGAAAAGGTGTTTCCGCCAATGTAGACCAGCCCGTTTGAGTCGTGACCGATGGTATAAGCGATGTCGGAATACGATCCCCCAAAGTATTGCGCAACCGTGATGACGGGATCGATCACCAGCGCCCGCGAGCGATCGTAAGCGCCCAACTGGAATCCGTAGGATCCGTCGGCATTCTTGCGATAGCTGCTTCGAACGGAATGGCGCGATCCGTCCGCGCCAATTTGATAGGCCACGGGCTGCTTCTGGATCAAATCGGAAACCAGAGAACCATGACGATCCACGTGGGCGCCGGCCAGACGCAGCCGGATCCATTGCGGGTCGGCACCTGGATTCACCGTGAGATCGTATTCGAGTTCCCCGCCGTTGCCGTAGTAGACCAGATTGATGCCCCGGTACACGCCTTGCACTTCCAAACGGCTGAAGTTCGGAACCGCGTGGCGCCATTTGGAGCGATCGTTGCCGAAATACAGATTCGTAGTGGAATTGAGCAGTTGCGCCCCTTGGATGCGAGCGGCCGGGCTAGCGCCCTCAAAACTCAGGCGAACGTCTTTGCTTCCGCTGCGCAGAACGGCCTGATGTGAGGTGAACTCAAAACGGAAGCGGGCATCTCGCGCGACGAAGGTCGCCGGACTGCCTGCGGATGAATTTCCGGAAGGTTCAAAGCGCAGCGGCGCGATGGCCAGCGTTCTGATCGGGTTGCTTTCAGCGGCCGCGAGACAGGCGCACGCCGCCAGGCATAGAAAGGTAAGGCGAAGTTTTAATTGCATGTCGAGACGAATGACGCTAACGACGTATCCACCACGCAACAGGTTAACGGAAAAATGTCCTGGAGCGCACTTTCCCGCCTGGCACCGCTGGCGCGGTTACAAAAGTTGACAATGTTTGTAAACACTGAGAACGAGTTTATCGTAACGCAAGCATCCCGCATAGCGTCTGGCGAACTAAGGATGCATCTAACCAGAGTTGTACTAATCGGGATTACGGGCTCGGCATGCGCCGTGATGCTTCTCGCGGCCGACTTTTGGAAAACCAAAGATTCCAGCCAGTGGAATGACGACGAGGTCAGCAAAATACTGAGCGACTCGCCCTGGGCGAAGGCCAAGACGATTCAGCCCCAACAGTCCCAGACGGGACGTCGCGGCATGGGCCGCCGAGGTGGTTTTGGATTTCCTGGCGGAGGTCTGGGCGGAGGGTATCCAGGTGGTGGCTATCCAGGAGGCGGCGGTGGTTATCCTGGCGGCGGCGGTGGCTATCCGCAACAGGGCGGCGGCTATCCCGGCGGAGGATCGGCCAGCGGCGGCGACCCTTCGCAAAACGAACCGATGAATCTCACCATCCGCTGGGCGAGCGCGGAGCCGATTCAGGCGGCCCTGAAGCGCCAGGGCGCCTCGGCTTCCGACGAGTTGAAGGCAGTGGCGGCCTCCACCGAAAAGTATTACGTCATCACCGTCCTTGGACTGCGCATGCCACGCCAGCGCAGCAGCACCGTGGATGCCGACGACCCGAACGCCGGCGGCGGCAACAACGGCGGCGGCAACAACAACGGCGACAACGACGATAACGGCCAGCGCCGTGGCCGGAATTCAGGCAATGATGCTCTGCGTTCGCAGCTTCTGGACGCCGCGCAGCTCGCGCCTAAAGGCAAAAGCTCCATCTACGCGCAGGATGTCCAGATCGTGGGCCCCGGCGGGATCGACGGCGTGCGGTTCCTGTTCCCGCGCACCACTCCCATCAGCGCCAACGATAAAGAAGTGGAATTCATTCTCAACGTCCGGCGCATCAAGGTGGACGAGAAGTTCAAATTGAGCGACATGCAGTACGAAGGCAAGCTCGCGTTATAGCCTTTTGCCCGCAGTAGCGGCCAGCTGGAAATATATACTGGGTTTGAGGGAGGCTGTATGGATCGACTCTCGAAGGCCTGTCTGCTTCTGATCATCGCGCTCCTGGCGGTGAGTTCACTTCGGCCGGTTCTTGCGCCGCAATCGGGTTGAAGCCGCGCATCACTACAAATACATGGTGGCCACGGTCCGCAGCGGACATGAAGCCGGCCAGCCATGCCCGGATTACACCGCGCAAGGATTGCTCGACAAATATGCGGCGGATGGATGGGAGCTGGTTACGGTGGCGAACGGGCAGTTCATATTTCGAAAGTAGCCGGACGTTGCGTCACCGAATCCAATGGCTTTTGAGTGGGCTGATGCTGGCTGCCCTGACGGTGAGCCCGGCGTCTCCGCAAAGCCGAGCTGACGTCTTCGTATCGTTCGACCATATTGTTCTCCCGCCGGCCGCTCGAAAAGACATCGATACCGCACTGCTGTACTTGCGCTTGAAGAACAACAGCCGCAACCCGATTCAGGTGCTGGTTACCGCGCCTGAGGGCGGGGCGGAGGGCGTGGAAGTGGTGCACGAGATTGTCGAGGATGGATCTCCGCCGCCCGCATCCGGTTGGATTTCCCCGCCCGGACATTACTCGCCTGCCAGCGAGTCGACGACGGCGGATATCCAGCCGAATACCGATCTGCTTTTCAGCGTTCCATTGAACCACGTTGGACCGTCCTGGCGCCTGCGGATCGGGTACGAGATTGCAGCGCCGAAAGCAAGCCCAGGGCGCCAACAGGAAGGCACGGTCGACTTCACGTGGGCCGGTGTCCCAGCCAAAGAACGCGGCGCGTGGAAGAAATGATCGCCTACTCGTCCCGTAACACCATCATCGGATCCACATGAGCGGCGCGACTGGCGGGCACGAACGCCGCAAGCATCGCGACCAACAATAGGAGAGGCGCGATCATCCCATACAGAGCCGGGCCCACCAGCTCGCTCAGCGGGAACGAAGCAGCCAGCAGCCGCCCAGCTCCGGCACTGAGCACCAACCCAATCAATACTCCGAATACAACCGGCGTTACTCCTTGCCACAACACCATCTTCACCACCGCCGCGCCGTCGGCTCCCACCGCCATGCGGATCCCGATCTCGCGGATCCGCCGGCTGACCGCATAGGAAATCAAACCATAAAGACCGGCCATCGCGAGCGCGATGCCCATCAATCCCATGCCCCCCACCAGTTCCACGATAACCTCGGCGAGGACGGTGGCTCGTGCGTAGAAATGCTCCTCCATGGTGTGAACATCGTAGACCGGCATGTCCGGATCCAAGCGGCGAACGGCCGGGCGCAGCGGCGTCATCAGACTCGCTGACTCGCCCGTGGATTCGGCCATCAGGATCATCCTCGGCATGGGGTGCTGGCGATACGGAAAATACACAAAGTCGGTGGGCGGCTCGCCGGGAAAAACGTATCGGCTGTTCCTCGCCACCCCTACGATCACCAGCCAAGGCCCGCTCGAACTGTTGAGCCGCATGCGCTTTCCCAGCGGATCTTGGCCTGGCCAATAATGCTGCGCCAGCGTCTGGTTCACCACCGCGACGCGCGTTGCATCGGCTGTATCCGATGCTAGAAATCCGCGGCCGCGCAAGATTCTTATGCCCAACGTTTCAAAATAATACTCATCCGCGGTGCACGAAAACACGCTGGCGCCATCCTGGCCGGCCCGGAAGCGATGCCCTTCCGGCGCAATCCGCGTGTTATCCGGCCAGAAAATGGGAGCGGCAGACGCAACGGTCGCCGACTTTACGCCCGCTGTCTCGCGCGCCTCGCGGCCCAGCCGCTCAAAGAAATGCTGGGTCTCCGCTTGGTTGTATCCCGCCAGACTGGGATCGAAGCTCATCAGCAGCACGTGACTGGTTCGGAATCCCATCTCGCTGCCAAGTTCGTCCGCAAACATTCGATAGGCATAGGCGGCGAGAGTCACGAGCACCAGCGAAACCGCCACCTGCACCGCAACCAGTACGTTGCGCCCCCAGTAGCGCGTTCCACCGGGGACCCGCGCATCGCTGGACTTGAGCGCCGTGGTCAGGTTCGTACGCGTGGTTTGGATGGCTGGGATGCAACCAAAGAGCACCGCACTCGCCATCGCCACTCCCAGGCTGAACAGGAGCGCTCGCTGATCCAGTTCGAAAGTAGGCAGGAAGGCCAAGGAGGTTGGATATCGAATTTGCCGCAGCAGGGCGATGGCTATCCACGCGATTGGCAACCCCAGCAGTCCGCCGGCGGCCGCGATCAGTAAGCCTTCGGTGAGCAACTGGCGGATCAGCCGGGAACGTCCCGCTCCGATCGACATGCGGAGCGCGATTTCCCGGGCGCGAACCGGAGCACGGCTGGTGAGTAATCCCGCGACGTTAGCGCAGGCGACAATGAGGACGCCCAACGCGAGTATCGTAAGAATCGTCACGCCGCCCGCCTCTGTGCGGTTCTCCAGCGCGGCGACCTGCAACTCCGTCCGAACAATCAAGCCCTGCTTGCGATTGGTGTCCGGGTACGCGCGCTCCAGATCCTTTGCGATGTGGTCCAGTTCAGCCTGAACCTGCGCCAAAGTCACTCCCGGCTTCAGACGTCCTTTCACGCGCAGGCCCCAGTAGTCACGGGCTACCAGAACTCGCGAATCGCCTGACACACGCGGCCACATCATCACGGGTAGATAGAAAGCTGGCCGGCGGTGGCGGTCGGGTCCCGTGAAGCCGGCGGGCGCGACTCCGATCACATGGAAATCGATGCCGGCGATTCGGACTTTGCGGCCCAGGATCGCGGGGTCAGAGCCCAGTTGCTCCCACATGCCGTGGCTCAGAACCACTACGGCATCGCGGCCAGGCACGCTGTCTTCGTCCGGCCGGAACGAGCGGCCCAGCTGCGGTTCCACTCCCAGGACCTGGAAGAAATTTCCGCTGGCCACCATTCCAACGGTCATTTGCAGCGTCGTGCCCGGCTGTGCCGCGAATCCAGCGGTAATCGGGGCGAACGCGACTACGCCGTCGAAGCTGGTGCTGCGATCGCGAATGTCGGCGTAATTCGGATAAGAGGTGAAGGTGGAGCGGTAGTCGCCGCCCGTGTAATCCGATCCAATGTTGACCACGTCGCCGGGATTCGCCACCGGCAGCGGCCTGAGCAGCAACGCGTCAGCCGCGCTGAACATGGCGGTGTTCGCGCCGGTACCGAGCGCCAGCGAGATCACCGCCACTGCGGTAAATCCTGGATTCTTGGCGAACATGCGGCCACCGTGCCGGATATCCTGCGCGAAAGATTCCAGCCATCCGCAAATGTTCGCCTCCCGCGTCCGCTCCTTCAAAAGCGTCCGATTGCCGAACCGCTGCGCGGCATCCCGAAGCGATTCTTTCTCGGACATTCCCGCCGCGACATTGTCTCGCATGCGGGCTTCGATGTGGAACTGAAGTTCCTCTTCCAGCTCACGGTCCATCGTCCGGCCGCGGAACAGATTCGAGAATCGGTTAAACCACGACATGGCGATCAATCGCTGAACTGGAGCACCCGCATCACCGCGCCGGTGAGCGCTGTCCAGTTCTTCTCTTCCCGTTCGAGCTGCTTGCCTCCCGCCGCAGTGATGGCGTAATAGCGGGCGCGGCGATTGTTTTCCGAAGCTCCCCACTCCGCCTTCAGCCAGCCGGCTTGCATCATGCGATGCAGCGCCGGATAAAGCGACCCTTCCTCGATCCGCAGCGCGTCTTCAGAAACCTGCTGCACATGCAGCGTAATGCCGTACCCGTGCATGCATCCGCGCGAGTTCAGCGTCTTGAGCACCAGCAGATCCAGCGTGCCCTGCAGACGGTCGTTGGTGTGCTTCATTGGAAGGTTTCGCTGCCTGGTGGAAGAGCAGCGGTCACGCCTTGAAGAAATCGCCTCAGAGTCTCCTGATCGGCGCCTGGCGATTCCGCTACGCCGAAGTAGCTGCCTTTGGCGAACGCCATTGCACCAGGACGCGAGCGCCATTCCTGAATTGCATCCCACGCGCTGCCGGGCGACCAAGGCATCTGGTAAAGCGTCAGCTTCATCGGCGGCGTGCCCGCATAGGTGGCACGCCAAGCCTTCAGCGCGCCCGACGTACCGCTCCAGGCCGGCTTTTCGCGCGGCGACGGATCTAGCCTGCCCTGCTCCACGAGTTTCCATCCGGCCGGGGCCGGCGGCAACGCCTTCAATTGCGCAACGAATAGACCGTTACTGAGCTCGATCACTGCCGCCCCGACGACAATCAGCCAGAATGCTTTCACGGCGAAACCTTTCTATAGCCAGCTATAGGAGAATTTTGCGCCAAGCCCGCGCGGATGTCAATTCGACCGGACGCCCGATCCCAAAACCCTGTGGCACAATCGAGTCATATGCCGCTTGCCCGCCCCTGCTGCATTTTCCTGTTGTTCTCCGCCAGTCTCGCGGCCCAGAAGCAGCCCTTCGATGTGCAGGCTCTGCTCAAGCTTGCGCGGATCCAGGAACCAACGCTTTCCCCCGACGGCAAAACGGTCGCCTTCACCGTCCAGACCGTCGATCTTGCGCAGAACACCAAGCCCAAACAGATCTACACGGTCCCGCTGATGGGCGGATCGCCGCGCCAGATCACCACGCAAGGAACCGATAACGAACGGCCCGAGTGGTCGCCCGATTCTAAGCAAATTGCTTTCGTTTCGGATCGGAGCGGTTCGGCCCAAGTCTGGATCATGAACGCGGATGGATCCAGCCCGCGCCAGATTACCAGCCTCTCCACCGAAGCGGGCGGTGTCTTGTTTTCGCCCGACGGCAAGAAGCTGGTATTCACCAGCAGCGTTTACCCCGATTGCCCGGACGACGCGTGCAACAAAAGCCGCCTGGATGCAGAAAAAGCCAGCAAAGTAAAGGCCCGCAGTTATACGACGCTGCTCTACCGTCACTGGACCGAATGGGAAACCAAGCGGCGCTCGCATCTGCTGGTGGTGGATGTGGCCGGCGGGCCCGTGAAGGATCTGACGCCGGGCGATCGCGATGTCCCGCCATTTTCACTCGGCGGTCCAGATGACTATGCTATCTCGGCCGATTCCAAAGAAGTCTGCTATGCGATGAATGCCGACCCGGTGCCCGCCATCAGCACCAATACGGACCTGTTCGTCGTTCCGATCATCGGCGGCGATGCAGTCAAAATCACAAGCAATCCCGGCGCCGACGAGAGCCCGCAGTATTCGCCCGATGGCAAGTTGCTGGCGTATCGCAGCCAGGCTCGCGCAGGTTATGAGAGCGATCGCTGGCGATTGGTGGTGCTCGATCGCGCCACTGGCCGCGTCAACGTGCTCACCGATACGCTGGACCGCTGGGTGGAAAGTTTCACCTGGTCGCCCGATTCCAACGCCCTGTTTTTCACCGTGGAGGATCGCGGACGGCAAAATATCGAAATGATTCCGGCCACCGGCGGAGCTACCCGCATCGTTGTGAGCGGCGCCAGCACGCTGGACGACATGCAGCTCACCAGCGACAACAAGACCATGATCTATTCCGGCCAGAGCGGGTCTGCGCCCACCGAAATTTATCGCGCCAGTTCGGGCGGCGGCGCGCCCGTCGCGCTCACGCATCTGAATGACGCGCTGCTCGCGCAAAGCGCCCTCACTCCGCTCGAGGATTTTTGGGTGGATGCCGCCGACAAAACGCGCATCCAGAGTTTCGTGGTGAAGCCGCCGAACTTCGATCCAAACCGGAAATATCCGGTTATGTTTTTGATCCACGGCGGCCCGGAAGGCTCCTGGGGCGAGAGCTGGACCTATCGCTGGAACGCGCAGGTGTTCGCGTCGGCGGGCTATGTGGTGATTGAGCCGAATCCGCGCGGCTCAACCGGTTATGGCCAGAAATTCACTGAAGACATCAAGGACGATTGGGGCGGCAAGCCGTTCGACGACATCATGGCGGTGGCGGATCACGTGATCACGCTGCCCTATGCCGACCCCGATCGCCTGGTGGCGGCCGGCGGGTCCTATGGCGGCTACATGATCGACTGGATGCTCGGCCACACACAGCGCTTCAAGGCGCTGGTGTCGCACGCGGGCGTGTACGATCTGCGCAGCGAATTCGGCGCGACCGAGGAGCTGTGGTTTCCGCTGTGGGAGTTCAACGGCACGCCCTGGGACAATCCCGATTCCTATGCCAAATGGTCGCCCAGCTATTTCGTCAAGGATTTCCACACGCCCACGCTGGTGATCGACGGCGAGCAGGATTTCCGCGTGCCTTATACACAGGGCCTGCAGCTTTATACAGCGCTGCAACTGCAGAAGGTTCCCTCCAAGCTGCTGATTTTCCCCGATGAAGGCCACTGGGTTTTGAAGCCGCAAAATTCGGTGCTGTGGTACAACACGTTTCTGGAATGGCTGGGCGAATGGATCACGAAGCCTGCTCCGCCCGCGACTCCAGCAGCGGCAGCGGCGCCCGCGCCGGTACACTGACATGAAGCGCGATAAGCCAACGAAGCTTAAGCCAAAGCCATCGCCTAAGAAGCTTCCCAATCGCGAAGCAATCCTCTCCAAGATGCCGCGGGTGGGAGACAGCGGCCGCATTTTGGAGGAAGACCGATCGTAGGGTACACCGAAGTGATCGCCGATGTCTGGACCTGAGATTGTTGGGGGCGACCGTCCTATCGGTGATCGCGTGGGTTATTTACGAATCGCTCACCGGCCCTTCACAGCCGTAGGACGCCCCCATCCCCCATTGTTCTTGCACTGTGCGGGAGACGGTGTTCAGGCTGATCGAAGTCCGTCTAAGCCTGGTACAGTAGCTCCGATGACCCGCCCGCGACTCACCGACGCCACTCGCCTGTTCTTCCGCGTGGGCGTCACTGTATTTGGCGGCGGCGACCCGACGATCGCGATCCTGCAGCGCGAGTTCTACCGCCGCGACTGGCTGAGCCCCGAAAAATTCGCCATCGCATTCGGACTCGCCCGGCTCACGCCCGGCACCAACGTGCTCGCCTTTTGCGCGGCCGCCGGCTGGTACCTGCTGGGACTCGGCGGGGCGCTCGCGGCTGTGCTCGCAATCACGATTCCGGCGTCGGTGCTGGTAGTCTGGCTCACGCGCGCCTACGATCTCACCACGCACTACCGGCTGGCGCAATCCATCGCGAACACCCTGCTCGCCGCCGCCGTCGGCACCATGATCGGCGCGGCTTTGCTGCTGGTCCGAACGCAATGCAAGCCGGGACGGTGGCTGAGGCCCATTGCCATCTCAACCGGCGCATTCCTCCTAGCCTTCGTCGCCAAACTGACGCCGCTACAAGTGATCGGCGTGGCGGCCCTCGTGGGTTTCTTCTGGACCGAAGCATGAACGTCGTCGTACTCTATCTGCTGCTGCTGAAAGCCACGCTGACATCCTTCAGCGGCCTGGGATCGCTGCCCATGGTGCAAAATGATTTCGTCGCGCACCGTCACGTGCTCACCGATCGGCAGCTCAACACCGCCGTCGCTGCCGGACGCATCGGCCCCGGACCTCTCGGCATCTACGTGGTCAGCCTCGGATACCTGGTAGATGGCGCGCCCGGAGCGTGTGCAGGCTGGCTCGCCATGATTACCCCGGCTTTCCTGATCATCCCGATGCTGCGCTTCCTGGGAACTCGTGCCGAACACCCGCGTGCCCGAGCGGTGGCTCGCGCGGTTCTCTTCGCGGGCGCCGGTCTGATGATCTCGGCCGCGGTTCCCCTGGCGCGTGACGCCATATCGAATCCGCTGGCGCTGGGGGTCTTCATCGTCAGTTTCCTGCTCATTGCATTCGCGCGCATCGATTCGCTGTGGGTGATGCTGGGCGCGGCGCTGGTTGGAGTGATCGCATTCCAATTCTGATATACTCGCGTTTGTTGTGCCGATTGTTGTGCCTTTCGTATGCGGGATTTCCGTTTAGGTGACATCATTGACGATCACTGCATCAAGTGTCGTCGCGTAACCAACCACGCCATCGTTTCGCTAGTCAACGCGGAGCCCGCCAAAGTGCGGTGCCGCACGTGTTATCACGATCATGACTATCGCCACGAGCAGGCCCCCCCGTCGAAAAAGGATTTGAAGAAGGCCGAGCTCTTCAAGGAAGTTCTGGCCGCCGCCGCTCCAGTGGCAGCCGCAACCGAAGCAGTCATCGATGACCCGCCCGCCACTGCGGATCCGCCCTCCAAAACTATCAAGAAGGTTGCCGCGCGCGGCAAGAAGGCGTGAGCGGCCAAGCGGCGCCCGGCACCTGGGACGCGGCCCGCTACCAGGACAAGCATTCTTTTGTCTGGCGCTACGGCGCGAATCTGATTGAGCTTTTGAACCCGCAGCCCGCCGATCGAATTCTCGACATCGGTTGCGGCACCGGTCAGCTCACCGCTGAGATCGCGCGATCCGGCGCGCAAGTTACCGGACTCGATAGCTCGGCGGCGATGCTGGCCGGCGCCCGCAAAAACTTTCCCGAGATTTCGTTTGTTTTGGGCGATGCTGCCGGTTTCGATTTTCCCGAACCGTTCGATGCAGTCTTCTCCAATGCCGCGCTGCACTGGGTGAAGAATGCCGATGGCGCGGCGGCATCCATTGCACGCGCGCTACGTCCCGGAGGCCGGTTCATCGCGGAATTCGGCGGCAAGGGAAACATCGCAAGCGTTCAGTCTGCTCTGCGTGCCGTGCTCGGACCCATCGCCGATGAACAGAGCCCCTGGTATTACCCGAGCATCGCCGCATACTCCGCTGTTCTGGAACGCCATGGCCTGGAAGTTCACAATGCCAGTCTGTTCGACCGTCCCACCGAACTGCAAGGCGAAAACGGCATGGACGAATGGCTGCGGATGTTCCTGCCGACCTACCTCGGCCGGTACTCCCCCGAACGCGCCGGCGAAATCGTTCATCAATTGGTGGAACACCTTCGTCCCATACTGTACCGGGACGGCGTTTGGACAGTAGATTATCGCCGTCTTCGCGTAGTGGCTAGCCGCGTAATTTAGGCGCCGGTTAGACCGTAGCATCGGTCCAGCATGGCCTCTTGGCCGTCCGCTGCGGTGGGCGGCCTTGGCGCCTAGCGCGCGGGACCAGCTTCATGCGACTCTCGGCTATGTCCGCCAACCGCTCGATCTCGCCACCCCGATCACCTCCAAAGCCCACCTTTAATGTTAGCGACTTGTTACAATGTACAAGATCTGTACACTTAGCACTTGAGTACTAAGTAGCCCAGTATCATAATTGTTGTAACCTCGAAATGCTTTGTTGGGCTAGTGAAAGGCTTCGAGCCGTTCGTGGCGGAGTGTGTCATCTCTGCCGGGCGATCCGGAGCGATTCAAATTTTCGAACTTTGGGCCATCTGGCCGGAGTCACGGCGGGTGTTGCTAGCATCGCCGTAGCTCTGTTTGTTCCGATCGTGGTGTCCCCTCTGGCGATCGCATGGCGGCCTCACGTGAACGTCAGACGCCGCGCTCTCACCCCCGTTGCCTATGTCACCACCCTGGTGGCAACCCAAGTGAAGCGCAAAGTTTATCCTTATTCCCTGGTTCCGGGGGGCGCCGAGAATGTGCGCGAAGCCAAGATCGCGATGACGGAGCCTGCCAATCGAGTGAACTACGCCGATATGGATCTGGCTCAACTGAAGCAAGTGAAGCTCACGGCAAATCTCTCAGGATATCTTTCGTATCGCTGGGGCGACAAGATTTACTGGACCAAGAAGGCCCTGACGCTTCGGGCCGGAGAAACCATATTCACCGATGGCACGCACATCGTCCGCGGGCGTTGCCTGAACTGTTATTCCGCGCGCCCCATGCTGCCCATCCGGCCGAACGAACCGTCCGCAAAAGTCTTGGATACACCGGTCGAGATGCCCTTGACCGTTTACGCCTTCCCCAAGCTGCCCCTGCTGGCGCCGGAGCTGCCGGTGCCGCCGGGCGAATTGACCCCAACGGTTCCAGTTTTAGCCCCGGCGTTAGCCACTGTCGGCAAAACCGCCGGCGGGGGTTTCTGGTTTCCCATCCTGCCGATCATTCCGCCCATTCACAGGCACCCGAATCAGCCTTCCACTCCAGGTTCTCCGCTGCCTCCCGGCTCGCCACCGGTTATTCCACCGGTGGCGATTGTGCCGGAACCGCACTTTGGCTGGTTGCTTTTGGCAGGATTTTTTGCGCTGCTCATTTATTACAAGCGGCGCCGCGTGGCTTGAGAACTAACGATACCAGTCACCATCTCTGTGGTAGTGATCGCCGTCACGCGAATATCCTGGATCGTTCCATCCCGCTACGTGTAAAGGCTCCTGGAGAGAGAAAGTGATAGTCGAATCGGGAGGCACGCTGATTTCGTCGCCTCGCGTTTCTACCTGCACCTGCCCTCCGGAGATCGCGCCGACGACATTGCCCAGCAGTCCAGCGCCATCGTTATAGGCTCCGCTCGGCATATTGAATTGCGGCCCGCTGGTATCCATCACATAACGCATCCCGTTCACCGTTACCGATTCAAGATCGAGCGCCATTTGATTGGGGCCGGTCTCCCGGACGATCAATTCAGCGTAAGATCCTCTCGGAATGGCGATGTTACCGTTTCTCGCGAATACGTCGCGAGCTACGATGCCCGGATAGATTCGTCCGCGGTCCCAGCTATGCAAGTTGATGGCCTGATCGGTCTTCACCGCAACCTGTGTCCCCGGTAGAATTGTGTCGGCGGATGCGCAAATTTGCATCCCGAGAAAAATGGCCGGTATCGCCCATATTAGATTCCGCATGTTTTGAATCTCCTTTCTCCCAATTAACTGCAATATGCTTGCCAAGATTCAGGTAACTTGCTGATAACACGAAAGAGCAAACCGCCAAATTGAGGTTTTTACCCGAGCGACTCCGTGGCAGGAAGACCGTAGCATGGGAGTAACATGGCGCTGCCGGTGCTGTTCTTCGTCGCGGCAATGGCGGTGCGCGCGGACCAGACTCCGCTGCGTTCCGGCTGCGATGCGGAAGACGACGTTGTTGCCAGCCTGCCCGCGGGCACGCCGGTGGAGGTCCGCTTCCGCCTCTCGGACGGCTCGGACTGCTTCAAAATCTCCGCGACAATCGACGGCAAAGATGTTTTGGGCTATGTTCCCGCGTCGGCCCTGACCGGCGTGGAGCGCTATGATCACGAGCGTTCTTCGGCGGCCTCGGTGGACGGGCTGCACGCGCTCGATCCGATGGTCACCGAAACGAAGAAGGCCGTAGCGCTCACCGGCGATCCCGCGCTCGACCGTGCTCAACAATTGCTCGAAGCCAATCAGCCCGCCCAGGCACTGGAGCAAATGCAGGTGGCCGTCCGCAGGCATCCGCGCGATCCCAATGTGCTGATGCTGGCCGGCCTGGCCGCCTATCGATCCGATCAGCTCCGCGCCGCGCTCGACTATTGGAAGCAGTCCCTGGACCTGGCGCCCAACAACACCCTGGCGGCCGTCTACCAACATGTTCAGCGCGAGGCTGAGTCCGACCACAGCGGCGACAAACTCTTCGGCGTACATGTGGCGCTGCGCTATGAGAGCGAAGCGCTGCCCGCCGACACCGCGCGTGCGATTCTGGCGACGCTTGACGATGACTATTCGAACATAGCCGCCCAGTTGGGCTGCACGTCGGACGAGCGCATCGCAGCCATCGTGCAAAGCCGCGAGTCCTATCTGCGCAGCACCGGCGCCGCGGAATGGAGCGGCGGCCAATACGACGGACGCATCCATATTGTATGGACGGACGGAGCTCAGGTTGGCCCCGCGATGCAGCGAGCCTTGGCGCACGAACTGGTGCATGCCTGCCTTACCAGCATTCCGTCCGGCTCCACGCCGTGGCCGGCCTGGCTGCAGGAGGGCTTGGCGCAAAAACTCTCGGGCGACACGCTGCCCGCCAGCGTTCGCGAACAGCTGCGGCAACTGGCGCAAACCCACGCCATCCCGAAGCTGGAGAATTTGCGGCAGGACTGGTCGCGCATGAGCACCCAGAACGCACTCGCTGCCTACAGCCTGGCGCTGGCCGCCGCAGACGCGCTCTATGACAATTACGCCAGCTACGGGATTCGCAATATCCTGGCTAACCCTGCCACTCTCCCCCACATCACAGCGGATCTGGATTCAAAACTCGGCTTCTAAAGCGAACAACCGGAAGCATCCTGAGCGCAAAAAGTTCCTAGGAGCTTGAAGCCCGGTGAGGCAACAACCTTGTCTCCCTGCTCAATCGGGCCAAGAAATCCTAAATCCTCGAAACGCTCTGCATATCAGCGCCTGTTCACGCACACCTCTTGGACAGCAGAACGTGTACCTTCCCAAATCTGTTTGAGCTGCCTACCCCAGTTCATCATGACGCATGTTTACTCGACGTTGTAATCGCTGCGTAATGCTTCCAGATTCTTGAGCGCGAGTGAACGAAATGGCGAGTCTATCTCCGCGCAGTGCTTGCTGAACTTTACCGCGTCGATGGCGCGGCCTTTGTCGTTCAGTTCGCCCGCCAGCGCGTAGTTGGCGTACCCCAGATAGAAGTACGCGGCCGCGAGCAGCCGCGGAGTGTCCTGAATGTAGCTCAGTGCGGTGCGCAGATAGCGGTCCGATAATCCATAGCGCGCCTGCTTGCCGTAAACAACTCCCGCCAGCCAGCTTGCCCAGCCGGTATACTTGGCTTTCTTCTTTTCCCATTCGGCCGGCGTAATATCGTACGGCTGCGGTTTGCCATTCAGCAATTCCAGGATATGCAGCGAATAAGCCAGCACTTGCGGCAGGTTCTTTTCCAGACTCATATCATGATCGGCGATGGTCATCAGAAAATCGATGTTGTCCGGATCCTTTACCAGGCCTTCTTCGGCCAGTTGGATGGCCTTCTGCGGGTTCAAACTGGCCAGCTCGATCACGGTAGGCTTTTTGGCGATCGCCATAAACTTGCTTTGCGGATCGCGCTGCTGCAGGGCCAGCACCAGCTCGGCGCGCTTGAGGTCGTCGGTTTGCGCCGCGGCCAGATTCGCCAGCGCATATTCGGCATTCTCCTGCGCATCCCGGTCGAAGGCCATCTGCTTGGTCCAGTCCGCGACATCGTCCGACTCGGAGGGCTTGGGAGTTTGCAAGGCGCGCGCGGCGAGATCCCAGGCTAATTCGGAATATTTGGCGATGAACTCGGCGTTATTCTGCGCCTGGGCCGCCTGCAACGCGTCGTACGCGGAGTCGGTATCATTGGGGTCCACCGCCAGCAGCCCGTCGGCGGCCGCCAGCACGCGGTCCCACTGGTTCGTCTGCATGTAAATCGAAAGGAGTTGGTCGTAAACCCACGCGATCGAGGTCGTCTTTGGATATTCCGCGACGTACTTTTCGAGCAATGCCAGCTTGCGTGGTTGGGTCGGCTCCTGCTGGATCCTCTGCAACAAGAGGCCATCCTGGCTTTCCGGGTCGACATCCAGCTTGTGCCGATCGGCTCCCAGCACTCCAGCCGCCAGCAGCAGGGCGAGCGCGGGAACAGAGATCTTCATGAATCTCCTCCTGGATTAGAAACCGATTTCTTATCTCTAAGTGAATTCGGAACGTTTCCCTGGGAACTTTAGCGTTCCACCTTAGTACGTTGGGGCCACATATCAGCCTAGGCGAAGCCTGTAGAGAGCTTCAGGACGGCAGATTCAACTCACTGGAAAGCTTCACCATTACGCTGTCGAGAGCCTCTTTGGACGGCACACTGCCTTGCGCCAGCCCCGCGTTACCGCCGCCACGTCCACCCGCCTCGGCCAGCGCTCGTTTGAGCAGATCGCCGGCGTGAATGCCGCTGTTTTTGGAGGCAGCCAGCAGAATCGTGGGAGGATTTTCAGCGACGGCCAGGAAAATCGCCGCCCCCGCGGAAGTGAAGCTCTGCGCCTCGGTTCGCGATTCCTCCGCGAGCGTCTCCACGCGCCGCAGCACCCGCCGAATGCCGTCCGGGCCAGGCTGCGTCTCGGCAAACAAAGCGCGCCCGCTGGCTTCGGCTAATTCGCCGGCCAGGCGCCGCCGCGCTCGATCCGATTCCTGGAGCTTCTCGCGCTGCGCCTCCACCATGGCCGGCGCTTCATCCAAAGGCGCCGAAAAAACACGGGCGATTTCCGAAAGCGCGTCAAAATCGGCACGGGCGCGAGCAATGGCGCGGCCGCCGCACAGAAACTCGATGCGCAGATTGCCGCGGATGCGATCCAGCT
Source organism: Bryobacterales bacterium (assembly GCA_963776805.1). GTDB lineage: Bacteria > Acidobacteriota > Terriglobia > Bryobacterales > Bryobacteraceae > Palsa-89. The sequence goes on along the minus strand of CAVZOD010000017.1, from coordinate 71,811 downwards.
TGCGCAGCAGGATGGGCCCAATCTCGCCGGTGGCGCGAACATGCGTGCCGCCGCATGCGCTGCGGTCCAGATCCTGAATGGAAATAATGCGAACCTCACCCTCGCGTTCGGTGGGTTTGCGTAACCCGAGGTCTTCGGAAGAATGCTGAAAGCCGATGGTCACCGGCCGATTTTCAAACACGATTTGATTAGCGCGGCGCTCGGCCTCGCGAAGTTGCGCCGGTTCCAGCGCGCCGGTTACGTCGATGGAGCTCGATTCGGCGCCCAGATGAAAACTGACCGTCGGCGCGCCGAACATCTCCAGCAGTACCGCGGAGAGCAAGTGCTGGCCGGTGTGCTGCTGCATGTGATCGAAGCGGCGGGACAAATCGATGCGTCCCTCCACTTCGCTCTCCTCAAGGCTTTCGCTCAAAACATGCGCGATGCGATCGCCTTCATCGATCACCTCGATTACCGTTCGTCCGCCCAATTGGCCGGTATCGAAAGGCTGGCCGCCCGACGTGGGATAAAACGCCGTGCGATCCAGATAGATGCGTTGCCGGTCCGGACTCGCGTCTACCACGCGAGCCCGGAATTCGGCGAGATAACTATCGTGATAGTAAAGACGCTCTGTCACTGGGCTCTATCACTGGGCTCTGTCACTGTACAACGAGCGGAACCGAATCGCTTTCAACATTATTCACCAGGAACAGCGTCATCGTATTGCTGCCGCTGGAAATGCCCGCCGGAATGGTGACGTTGATCTGATACAGCCCGACGTAACCCGGCGTCAAGCCTGCGAAGAAAGGTGTGGCGCAGGGCGCCTGGTAGAATGGCGTCTCTACCCCGAAGCAGACCTGCGTGCTCCCCGGCACATTCGCTAATGGGCTGGAGGGCGATGCGGTTCCCGACGGAACCGGGGGTGAAGTTGGCCCGAGACCCAGCGCGTAGATCACAATGGTGTCGCCCACTTTTACGGGATTGGACGGAATGCCCGTTAACGCCCCCGCCGGCGTGGTCATGATCCCGTATCCGCCGTACAGAATGAAGCGCGGCACTATGGCATTGATGTCCACATAGATCAGGTTCCCCGCCGTGCTGTTCCGCACCACCTGGATGGTTCCATCGCCAGTGGCCGCATCAATGGGAATTTCGAAATTGATTTGACCTGGCGAGACGTAATAGACCGGCGCGGCCTTTCCGTTCACCAGCACCTGAATATTGTCCATGGTGGTCTGGAGAGGCAAGCTGGAGGCTCCCTCGGGAGCATCATAATCGAATTGACTGCCGAATACCGCCGCGATGTCGCCTTGGGCCAATGGCTCTCCGCTCGCGAAGGTTCCATTGTTGACTACACCTCCCGCCGCCGCGACGGGCGGCCCTTGGGCCACAACAACCAGTTGCACTGGGATCACTAAATTGCCGTTGACGCCATTGCTAGCAATGGTCACCGTTCCGATATACGTGTTGGGCGAAAGCCCGGTGGGATCGGCCGTCACCGAGATGCCTCCCGTGACCGTGGCCGCAGTAAGCCACGTTCCACTGCTGGCGGCCGTGGCTGTGACACCCGACAGTGTCAGCGTGCCCTGCCCGGCATCCGTCACGCTCACCGGAATGGTTTGCGCCTTGGCTCCCTGCGCGATATTGAACGGGAGCGAGCTGCTGCTGGCCTGGGCGATCGGCTGCGTGGTGACATTCAACGTGACCGAAACTTGCTTATTGTCCGGCGCGAATGACGAGCCGGTGATGGTGATGGTCCCGCTATAATCCGTCGCGGCCATGCTGCTCGCGGCGGTAGCGGTAACGGTGGTCACATAATCGCCGTCGGCCGTATCGGTGGAGGTGGACGTGGTCAGCCAGGAAGCGTTGTTCACTTTGGCCGTGATCGGTCCATTTGTTGTGAACGTGGCGGACGTGGAGCTGCCAGGCGCAGCATAGAAGGTGAGACTGTTGGGAACGTTCCCGCCCACTTGTGCCGTCACCGTAATATTTTGCGGGGAATCCACCGCGTTGGGATCGGATAGAGTGATCACGCCGGTGTACGAGCCCGCGGTGAGCGAGGCGGTGTCGAACGCGATCGTCACCGGATAACATCCGCCCCGCAATCCGCACAGTTGCGAACTTCCCACCGTGGGCGCCAGCCACGGCACCGAGGAAGAAGCCGTCAGATTCAAAGTGCCGCTGCCGATATTAAATGTGTCCAGAGTTTCGTTCGGACCGTTCGTTCCCAGCGGAACCGAAACGGTGAGAGAGTTTTGAATCAGATTCAGGCGTGGCGCGGCGCTCAGTCCCGACACGAACAGAAGCGGCAAAAAAAGTCGCACGCTCAAAGTATTCTTCAGAATCACGCAAGCTCCTTAGCTTTCTTGGGAATGTTCCAATCCAGTGGTTTTTCAAAATGCAGGTTCGGGACGCGGGCAGCGCACCCGAGCCATGCAGGTCGCGTACCATTGTTGCAAATCCTATTTCGGTTGCAAATCTCTGTTGGAAATTAATCCTCTGTCATGCGATTGAGATCCGCGCCGGATGTGTTTCGCCACAACGGATGAGGCAATGGGAAACATGTGGGATGGATCTTCATTCTTGCTTTGGCTCAAGGATCTGGAAGTCAGCCTTCAAGAATTGCCAGTCCGGGAGTTCGTAGACGCGCATCTTAGTGGGCACTTCCACGCTCACGTCCTTCAGTTCAGTGGGCCCCAGACCAGAAACCTGCGCGGGAAACGTGATCAGCGGCGGATCGCCGGGCTTAGCGGCGGTGGTGCCCAGGTTGACGGTCATCTTCACATCGCCCACGTCGGCTTCCGAATGGTTGACCACCCCGAACTGGACAATCAGATGGCCGGGACTTCTCTCGGTGACCCGAAATCCAACCAGCTCGATGTATTTCGCAATTGGATTGGAAGTATTGGTGGCCGTAAAGTGCGCCGGGATGGCCGGCGCGGTGGCCTTTGCTTGCTTATCGGAGGAAGAAGAAGAACAACCAGCGAGGAACGCTGCCAGGAAGAGCCAACCGAGCCGCATCGCTCTATATCATAGCAGCGCCAGTCCCAATCCCCCGCCCGCGTTACTGGAGAGGATTTTCACATATACTACGCTTGCGGAACGTTGCGTTATGCGGAGGCAGTTATGAATGCTGTTGATGTTCCAGGACACGAAACGAAAGCGCAGCGTTGGATACTTTGGGCTGGTTGGGTTCTTTCGCTCTGGCCGGCCGTGGTCGTGGTGTCGAGCGCAACCTGGAAGCTTACTCGAAACCCGTGGTACGTCCATGAGTTTGGAAGAATCGGCTGGCCGGAGAGCGCGCTGACGGGCCTCGCACTGCTTCAGCTGGGCTGCCTGCTGTTGTACCTGATTCCGCAGACGGCGGTGCTAGGCGCAGTCCTGCTCACCGGCTACCTCGGCGGCGCCATCGCCACTTACGTGCGCATGGGAGAGCCTTATCCGGTACTGGTTCCGCTCTCCACCAGCCTGATCGCCTGGGCGGGAATCTATCTGCGCGACGAGCGCCTTCACGCTCTGCTCCCATGCCGGCGGCCAGTTCGCTCGTAATCTGTATAAGATTTTCGCATTCTCCTCGAATAGCAGCACGCGGCGAATCGCGCGCCCGCGGCGAGCGGCAACCGCGATGGGTCACGCGCCACCAGTGCGGCCAGGTAGCTCGTGATCGATCACGCTCCCGAAGCAGGACCAGTCACAATCGGCCGCTGGGACCCCGCTCGCTGGCATCGCCAAAACCAGATCGTTCCTGCGCCCCACTCACCGATTCAAGTCACTGAGTGTTTCGGACTGCATCAGCCGCTCCTTATCCGCGCCCGCCAGCACCACCCGCCACAGCCAGACGCTCGGTGTGGTTCCGGCGAACGCGACACTGGAGTCTTCTGCGCTCCGCGCCAGATTGGTGAGCAGGCCCTCATCGGACCGGATGAGGTCAGTCCGCGGATACTTCCCGTGTGCGAGTTCAGGCCCAGCCGAGGTAATCACAATCCACGCGGCGCCAGGTTCCTTCCAGGCGAACGGGAGATTGTAGTCGGACTTAGCAGGCAGGTGGCTGACAGCCCCCTGAGGAAAGTTGAACTCCGTGGCTTCGTCTTGAATGAAAAGCTCTTTCAGTGGAGTGGATCTAGGGATGATGTAGCGAAACGCCACCGCGTCGTCATAAGCGCGAATCTCGATATCCAGCCGGCGCCCGAGCGACCCGTTCTGCATGTAATGCGCAACAAGCGAATTGAAGCGGCTGCCTTTGTTCGAAGCGGTCTCTGACGAAACCAGGCCGGCGTTTTCTCCCAGCAAAGGCTGCTGATCGCGAATGTCCAAACCCATCCAGGATGTCGCGATCAGTGGTTTCCCGCGAAACGCTACCTGATACCCGATACGCGGCCACAGCCCGTCCTTAGGCTGTCCCACGAAAACATGGAACTCAAACTCACCGTTCGGCGAAACAACGCGGCGCTCGTCCTGTGCCTTCGCGGCCCAGGGCGCGAGCAGTAACGCAATGAAGAGAGCAGCGCATACCGGCGCACGCGGCCGGGTTATGCCCAACTGAATTTGTACTCGGACTTGGCGATCGGAAGCGAGCGAACCCGCTTCCCGGTAGCCGTGAAGATCGCATTGGCGATGGCCGGAAGAACGGGCGGCAGCGCCGGTTCACCCAAACCTGTCGGAGGGTTGTCGGTCTTCAGGTAGTGTACTTCGATTTCCATGGGAGATTGCGTCAGGCGAGCCAGTTTGTGCCGGTCGTAGTTGGTCTGGACGACGCGGCCCTTTTCGAGCGTGATCTCCTGGTCCATCAGTTCACTCATGCCGTCGACGATGGCGCCTTGGATGATGTTCTCAGCGCCGCTCGGATTGATGATCTGGCTTCCAACATCCGCCGCCACCCACACTTTGTTGACCTTCACTTTGTTAGCTGCGTCAACGGAAACTTCGGCGACTTCCGCGAAGTATCCCAAATGGCTGTAGTGGAATGCGATGCCCATGGCCGTGCCCTTCGGCAGAGTGCGCTGGCCCCATCCGGATTTCTCGGCCGCCAGTTTTACAACACCCTTCATCCGTTCCCCACTGAGCCCGGGACGCCCGCGAGCGTCCAGCTCGACCTTCGTGGAAGTTGCCGAATCGAGCAAGGCCAATCGAAACTCTACCGGATCCTTGCCGGCCGCATGTGCCAGCTCATCGATGAAGGACTGAATCACGAACGCAAAAGCATTGCTGCTCGGCGCGCGCAGCGAACCGGTCCGAATGCCCAGCGGCTGCACTGAGGACTCGAGGTGGTAGTTCGAAATGAAACGCTGCGGGAACTCGGTGGGACCCATGGCGCCGGCGGAAACGAACATCTCGCCGTCCCCATAGCTGACGAAGTGATTGTGCCAGGCCGCGATCTTTCCGTTGGCATCCAGGCCGGCCTTAAGGAATTGGAAGCCGCCGGGACGATAGTAGTCGTGCGTCATGTCGTCTTCGCGCGACCACAGCAGCTTCACCGGAGCTCCCGCCTGCTTGGAAATATACGCTGCTTCGGCCGCATAGTCGTTGGTCAGGCGCCGACCGAAGCCGCCGCCGCCGCGCACCATGTGCAGCGTCACCGCCGTCTGGGGAATGCCCAAAACTTCGGCTGCCAGGCGCCGTGCGTTACCCGGAATCTGGCTGTTGGTCCAGATCTCGCACTGGCCATCGTGATAATGCGCCGTGCAATTCTGCGGCTCCAGCGGTGCGTGCGAGATGAATGGATAAGAATACGCAGCTTCCACCACCTTCACGGCCGAACTCATTGCGCCATCCGGATCGCCGTCTTTACGGATGGTCCTCTGCGGCGCCTGCTTGTTCAGCTCCTCGGCCCGCTGCGCAAAAGCGACGCTGCTCTGGCTGGCGTGCGCACCTTCGTCCCAGGTGACTTGCAGCTTCTTGCGGGCCGCTTGCGCGTACCACCAGCTCTCGGCGACGATGGCGATCCCGTTTTCGAGACCGGGCTCGCCGGGAAGCACCGCGTCGGCAATCACCGGCCGTTCCACCACAAAAGCGTCCTTCACGCCCCGCAGCTTCTTGATTTCGTCCAGGTTCGCGCTCATCACCTTGCCGCCGAAAACGCCGCATTTCTCAAACGCGGCATAGAGCATGCCCGGAACCATCACGTCGATCCCGAAGATCGGCTTGCCGGTGACAATGTTCGGCATCTCGCGCTGCGTCTGGCTGACGCCGATGATCTTGTACTCGGAAGGATCCTTCAGCTTGAGCGTGTTCAGCGCGGGCATCGGCATCCCCGGCAGTTTCGCCGCCAGCTCGCCATAGCCGAGCGACCGGTTGGAACCGTTGTGATGAACCCGCCCCGAAGCCGTGCTGCATTCCGCTTCCGGCACGCTCCAGGTTTGAGCCGCCGCGGTGATCAACATAGCGCGGCCGGCCGCGCCCGCCTGGCGCATGGGAATCCAGTTGGTCGGCGTCGCGGTGCTGCCGCCGGCGATCTGTCCGGCATACTTGGTGTCGTCAAAGTCCGCCTGCTCGATCTGTACCGACTTCCAGTCGACATCCAGTTCGTCGGCGATCAGCATCGGGAGCATGGTCTTGATGCCCTGCCCCACTTCGGGATTCTTGGCCACGATGGTCACGGTGCCGTCGGCCGCGATCTTGATATAAGTGTGCGGATCCGGCAGTGGTGCCCGGGGTCCGCCCCGCCCTTGTGCCGCTGCCTTGGGCTGCACGTATAAGCCGATCAAGACACCACCGGCGCCGGCGGCGCTTACTTTGAGGAAGGAACGACGATCGATGCGTTTCATTGCCAGATCTCCTTATACCTTCTTACTTGCAACCTATTTCGCCGCGGGTGTGAGCAGCGCTTGCTGCCCATGCTTGTTGGCCGCATTGGTGGACAACGCGGCAGCCTTATGGATCGCCTTGCGAATGCGTACATAGGTTCCGCAGCGGCAGAGATTGCCATTCATGGCCAAATCGATATCGCTGTCGCTCGGGTTGGGCTTGCGCGCCAGCAACGCCGCAGCCGCCATCATCTGCCCGGCCTGACAATAGCCGCACTGAGGTACGTCGACCTCCGTCCAGGCCAGTTGCACGGGATGAGTGCCGTCCGGCGACAGCCCTTCGATGGTTGTAATCGCCTGGCTGCCTACGGCCGAAACCGGCGTCTGGCAAGCCCGGGCGGCCTTGCCGTTCAATTGGACGGTGCAGGCGGCGCATTGGCCGATCCCGCAGCCATATTTCGTGCCGTGAAGCTTCAATTCGTCTCGCAGCACCCACAATAACGGCATGTCTGGGGGCACGTCGACTACAGCGCGCTTCCCGTTTACGTTCAGTGTGTAGGGCATATGGTTCCTCCCGATGAATTCAAGGATATAGCATCTGGAGCCATCCCGCACGGGGCGCTTTCCCAGCCACATCGCCACCAGTTTTAATCGATCACATAAAAAGAATCGATTTGTATTGCAGGAGGGGCGGGCGTATTCTAATATTTCGAAGTCCTCTTTCGGCTCGGGGCAACCCCGAGCTTCCCATCGAAATTCAGTTAAAAACCGGACCAGCCCCGTTTATCTGCCCGGCCTTACTTCTGAAAGGTGTTTATGCTGAAGGTCACCAGTCCACCCGCAGCCACAAGTGTTGGTGCCGGTGCAATCGAGGAGACAAGCCGTCCTGGATGTCAGGAATGGCGAGACATGCTTCGAGCCTATCCTGAGGCGATGCAGCAATATTGTCAGGCGGTGATGAGCCTGATGGCGCTGGATGCGGCCACCTTCAACGATGGCTGGACCAAAGCCGAGCAGGCGCGCAAGGTGTGCGAAGATTACCGGGAAAAACTATTCCATCATCGGCATGAGCACGGTTGTTTCACGTCCCGCGGCTCCTGAGCGCTTCCCCGCCCGGCTTGGCTGAACCGCCCCGGTTGCGCCGGCACGACCTGGCCGCCCCCAGCGCAGCTTGACCGCCCCCGCTTCAGCGCCCCGCTTCAGCGCCGGGCTGCGACGGTTCGCTTCCCCTGAATCCCGCCCGCGATATCCTGCGCTGATTCGCTGCGTAGGGTTCCCATACCATGCCGCCCGGAAGCCGCGGAGGTCCCAACGTCCTCAAAGGCACTGGGCTTCACGTTCGGATTCGCGACTGGTATCCGAATTAGCCAGGCCGGCAACCGAGGGGTGGTTGCCGGCCGTCACAGCCGCCCGTCGTGTTTAATATCCGTAAGGCACAGCGCAACCCGGATAATACTGCCACTGACCGTATTGATCATAGAATCCAGCGGGATTGCAGGCCGGCGCGGCATATCCGTAAGGCGCGTAAACGCCGACACCGAAGCCGGGTCCGAAATACGCTCCACCGCCGTAATATCCGCCGCCACCGTAATATCCACGGCCACCGCCGTAATATCCGCGGCCACCACCATAGGCACGGCCGCCACTATAAGCATTCCCGCGGTTGAAGTTTCCGCCGACGTTTCCACGAGCCGGCGCGGAATACGCATGCCCGCCGCCAAAGTTTCCACGGCTCGGAGCCGCAAAGGAGCGTCCGCCGCTAAATCCTCCGGCGTGTCCGCCTCCGCCGCCACCTCCCCCATGTCCGCCTCCATGGGCAGCGAGCGCCGCTACCGGACTAAACGCCATTGCAACGATCAGAGCTGCCGGAGCGAGCACCTTTCGAAGCAGATTCAAAGATTCTTTTTTCATCACATCCTCCCAACACCCTTCCTAAAGGCATATGAATGGCCAGCACTAACGTATTGAATGCATTGAACATTCAAGACAGGCGGCCAGTTGAAAAGCACCATCACGGTGCGATGGAACCACCATCTTTTGAAATTACGCCCCCGCGGCGTGGGAAGCGGCCGCGCCGAAAGTGTCCTGACATATGATGATTTAGATAAATATCCCTGAGGAAGCCCGCCTTACATGAGCATTGCTAGCCGCTTGATTGGCCGTCTTTGGCGCCTGCCCGCCCCCGTTTCCCGCAGCGTCGCCGCCGAGCCCCTTCGAATCCCGATGCCCGACGGAATGGAGCTATTGGCAGACCGCTACTATTCCCGCCGCAGCGCCACTCAGCCCACCCTGCTCATTCGAAGCTGCTACGGACGGGGAACGCTAATCAAACTGATCGCCGACCTGTTCGCGGAGCGCGGAATGCAGGTGATTGTTCAAAGCTGCCGCGGAACGGGTGGATCGCAAGGGATTTTCCGGCCGTTCTTCGACGAGCAAAACGACGGAGAGGACACCGTGCAATGGATCGAGCGCCAGCCCTGGTTTACTGGCGATCTGGCACTGTGGGGCATCAGCTACCTCGGGAATACGGCTTGGGCCATCGCGAATTCCAGCGACGGCCATCGGGTGAAAGCCATCGGCCTCCACGTCACGCTCACGAATTTCCGCGACCGAACCTACGCTTTTGGCGGATTCACGTTGGAGACCTGTATCGGCTGGACGCTCACCATGCTGAATGTTTTCCGGACCAGCGGGATGAGTTTGGTGGGTGCTCTCATGAGCGCGCGGAAAACGAAAGGGCTTACCCAGCAGGCCATCGATACCATTCCGCTGCGAACGGCAGACCGCGTTCTCACGCCCCAGGGCGTCTTCTGGTGGCAGGATTGGATGGATCACGCCGAGCCCAACGACCCTTGGTGGGAGCCGGTAGATTATGGCCCGGCTGCGGCAACCCTCCCTCCCACGCGGATGACCGCCGGCTGGTTTGACATCTTCCTTCCCTGGCAACTGAAGGATTTCATGAACGCGCAAAGCGCCGGCCGCGACGTTCGCATCGTCATCGGACCTTGGACGCATGCGGCTCCCGCGGGGGCCGCTGAGTCCTTGCGCGGGAGCATCGCCCTGTTTCACGAACGATTCGGAATCGCGCCATCTGCATCGGGCGACGCCGCATCGCAACCGCGCGTCCGCCTCTTCGTGATGGGCGCCGAGGAGTGGCGCGATTACCCATCCTGGCCGATTCCGAACAGCGCGGTTCGGACTTATTACCTGCACGCCGGTGGCGTCCTCACGGCCAGTCCACCGGACTCGGAGCGCGCCAGCACGTTCGATTATGCTCCCTCCCATCCAACGCCCTCTTTTCACGGGGCGACCTTGGAAGGACGAACCGGCTCCGGCGACATGGCCGAATTGGAGCGCCGATCCGACCTGCTGATATTCAGCAGCGAACCGCTGGCGGCGGATCTGGACGTGATTGGACCCATCGCCGCCGAAATATTTCTGCGCTCCAATACGGAGCATTCCGATCTGTATCTGTGCCTGTGCGATGTGACGCCCAACTCGCGTTCCACCAATGTCTGCGATGGCTATACACGATTGCGGCCTGCCCCCCAACTTACAGAACCGGCAAGGGCGAATGGCGCGCGCAAAGTGCAGGTCGAGTTTTGGCCAACCGCTTATCGATTTCGCCGCGGGCATCGCATCCGCGTTATCGTCGCCGGGGGAGCCTACCCGCGTTATGCTCGCAATCCCGGGAGTGGTGAAGCATTGGGTGACGCGCACACCATGGTCACCGCTCGCCATGAGATTCTGCATGGGCCCCAGCATCCGTCGGCCATAACTGTTCCGATACAGCAGCCTTCTTGAAAATCGCTTCTTGCTTCAGCCGGCCAGCGCAGGAATTCTCGATCCTTGGCGTCCGCACATCTTTAAACTGGCTGACGCAACCCCGCGCGGTCTCCGCATGGTCGACACTCCCACACCCCATCGAGCGCACGTGCCTTGACCGGCTATCTAAACAAACTCACAAAAAAAGTAGTGGATGAATGACTTTACCGTCTTGGACGGTGTTTGTCGTGAGCGAACGATTTCGCTAGGATGAGATGCATGCCAGAGACCCCCGAACAGCAGTTAAAGGGTTTCATCGCCAAATTCCATCCCGCTATTGGCATCCAGATTCGCGAATGCAGGTCAGCGATGCGCAGGCGCTTTCCGACGGCGAACGAACTGGTCTATGACAACTACAACTTCTTTGTAATTGGATATTGCACAACTGAGCGTCCCGCCGATTGTGTCGTATCGCTTGCAACAAATTCCAAAGGAATAGGCCTTAGCTTCTATCACGGGGCCACTCTCCCTGATCCCCATCGGATATTGCAAGGCAGCGGGAATCAGAACCGATTTGTGAGGCTGGATGGTGTGGCCACCCTGCGCAGGTCGGAAGTTCAGGAACTGCTGGATGCTGCCGAGGCGCAGGCTGATCCGCCGTTCGTCAAAACAGGTAAAGGCAAGTTGATCATTCGTTCGATCTCCGAAAAGCAGCGAGCCCGGCGGTAGCAGCGCGCGGACACTCCCTTGAAGGATCCCCTCGATGAAGGCCGTCGACAGCCGCATTAGCAAGCGCCATGAGTACGAGCATCCACAGACTACGTCAGCTGGAGAACCCGCACCGGCCCCGCCCGATTCAGCGCGGATTTTTCAGCGCGTCCACCAAGTCTCGCGGAACGTTGGGATCTGTCGACAGATCGAAAAACCAATTGCGCTTAAGTTCGCCGCTATCCTCATCCAACATCTGCCCTTCCAAATAAAGCAGCGTGTGAATTCCAAGTAAGCTGGACCCGTCCGCTGCCGCCGGCGTGACCTTGCCGCTAATCAGCGACGCCTGGTTCAGGCCCCCGAATGTATAGAGTTGATACCAAAAAATCCACGCCAGCGTCCGGTTGTCGAAGGCCCCATTGGGCGGCAGCGCTCCCTCTGGCCTGTAGGCGGGCCGTTGGATCACGACGTCCCTGGAACCAGTCCAAAAAAATATTGTATCCCAGCGTTGTAGAAATACCTGGACCATCATCACATCCAAACGTTTGTTCGGACTTCCTATTCCCACCGCGTCGTCCAAGTTATAGATGAAGGGCAGCTTGGCCACGTTCGGATGGATGTTCTTCCAAGCTTGAGGAATTTTTTGCTTATATGCCATGTTCTCGCTCCAACGAACTCGATTGCTCTGCTCCGGGCGTCAGAAGACCTCAGACTCCGGCGCGGTAAAACCTCCAGTTGCCCACGCTGCGAACGCCGGGCAAGACCATCTCATTACCCTCCTGGGCAGATCACCACGGTCCTCTGTCTAATAATGCGGAATTCGAAGCAAGATTTAGCGGGAAAAAATGGAGCGTTGAGGTCTAGCCAAACAGATTTGAAATTTTGACTCCACCGGCCGCCAGACCGATGATCATGTTGTCAAGACCTGATCTGAGGAGGACGGCCGATGGAGACGTTCACAAAGCTGTTTGGCAGCCTGCTTGTCTTTGTATACCACTGCTTCGACCGCATCGTCATCAACGGGTACCTGAGTGGTTTGTCGCGCCCCGAGCAGGTGGTGTACTTTTTCCGGGATGTCCTCGGTGTGCCAGTCATCGAGAAGGCGGTTTTGTCGAAGCGCACAGAAGTTTACCGGAGCTGGGTGGAGGCCTACGCCGCCAATCACAAACTGCCCAGCGAATGGGCCGAGAAGGGCGTGCGCAAAGAGGATTACGTACAGCCGCATCTGCGACGGATGGTGAAGCAGAACGCCTACGGCGTTTACTTCATCTTCAAGAGCATGGAACAAGGCTCGACGTTCCGGATCAGCATCCCTAAGTTTCCCACGCAAGATCCCAACCATCGGATTCTGGCGCGACAGCGCAGCCGCTTCACGCACTACTATTTCTACGTACGTGATGAAGTCCTGGGACCCATCGTGATTCGCGTGGCATCCTTCTTCCCCTTCCAGACCACCTACTATCTCAACGGCCACTCGTTCATGGAACAAGAGTTGAACCGGCGCAAGATCGGCTTCCGTAAGAACGACAATGCGTTCCTGGCCACCGATAACATCAAACAGTTACAAGCAGCGGCCAACCGGCTCAGCCCAGGAGTGATCCGCAAGCAACTGGATTACTGGACCTTGCTTGTGGGCCCCAAGTTCTCCAAGAAAGAACGCGCGGCGATGAACCTGTCGCGCTTCTACGCTGTCCACCAAATCGAGTACTGCCGCAACTTCATCTTCAAACGGCATTTCCCCATTCACAAAGTGTTTGAGCGTTCCTGCGAGTTGGGGCTGTGGCGCCTGACCGCGCACAAGATCAGCGAGATTTTTGGCGTCCGCCTGACCAAGAAGTTCCGCGGCAAGCTGAGCACCGTCATCGAACAGATCGAGCACGGCCACCACGTCTATCGCGCTTACTGGAAAAACGCGTTCCTTAAACAGTACGAGAAGTTCTCCACGTTCCTGCGCAACGAACTGTGCTCCAACAACCTGAGCAACTTCGGCTTAAAGAAGGGCTTGGACCACCTGGACGCCGTGCGCCAGAAGTTTCAGCTCATCACGGACCGCTTCGCCAGTTGCCAGGCCCAATGGCTCAACGTCCACGTAGACTTTCCTTTGCTGCAGCGAATCGCCCTGCCCATCTCCATCGGCTCGGTGCGCTACCCCGGCATCAAAATCCACGAGACGCGGATCATCCGCCTGCTGGAAGTGCTCCTGCACGGCGGAAGCAATGTCAGCGGCTGGGCCGCAAAGCAGATTCACCAAGCCGTCCTCACCACCTTCAGCCTCGACCAGAAATCTTATAGCTTAAATCAACTCCGTTACGACCTCCGCAAGCTCAAGGGCCATGCTCTGTTGCAACGGGACGGCTCACGCTACGCTTACCACCTCACCGGCAAAGGCCTCCAGGTCGCGCTTCTGTTCCTGTTCTTTCACAAGCGTCTGTGTGGCCCTTTGGCCAACAGCCGCTTTCATCATCAGCCCGACGCCGCTCATCGTCCCGACAGCAAACTGGAGGCCGCCTATCACAAAGCCGATAAGGCGATTCAAGACATCGTCGATCTGCTCGCCGCCTGAGGAAATGTTGCACTACTCTTGTTTAAGATCTCTCAGGTAAGAATCTAACGGTCACGGAGGTTTGAATTAGCCGGCTGCATGCTGGAACGGATCTCGAAGGCAGCCCATGGCGGCTCCCCGCAGCGTGGCAATTCTCGCCGAAGCACTCCCGATCAAGGCCAACGACTAAACGCGAGCGATCTGCACGACAGACCAACTTGTCTCCGATATAGTGGCCCGCTCGTGCAGGCCGGCGATATGATCAACAATTGTCATGCTTGACCTCAGGTATCCGATTGGGCCGTTCGAAGCGGGTCTTCGCCCGGCGTCGAATCGCGAATCGCTTTGATTTCGCAGTTGGCTGACGTTCCACAACGAATGCGCGCTGCCGTGGCGCATCTGTCCGAGCATCAGTTGAACACTCCGAATCGACCTGGAGGTTGGACCGTGCGGCAGGTTGTCCATCATCTGGCAGACGCCCAAATGAACTGGTATCTTCGGACCAAATTGGCTCTCACCGAAAATGAGCCTCATGTAAAACCCCTACGATGAAGCTGCATGGGCGGAACTTTACGACGCCCGCACGGCGCTCATTACGAGATTCTGCATGGGCCCCAGCATCCGTCGGCCATAACTGTTCCGATACAGCAGCCTTCTTGAAAACTGACCAACGCAGGAGTTGCCCGACGCTTGGCGTTGGCACACACCTTTCAGCTCGCTGACGCAACTCCGCTGCTATCCCCACATCCTCGGGCGGGACCGACCCGCAAAAATCGCCTCCGCCTAAGCTGAGCACCTGTAAAGATACGCCGGCAAAGCGCTTGATCCAGGACAAGACCACGCCACTAAGTCTAAGCTGCGCGAACTGAGCGGGAGCAATCATCCCAAGCGGCGGCGCAACTCCCGGCTGGCCGACAGTCCAGCGGGATTGGACGAGCAGCTCCTAAACGGCCTCAGATGGGGCCAGTCAAACTAGTTGCCGCCCTGGCGATCAATGGCGAGAGGCAAGACTCGCCGGAACAATTCATCGGCAAACTTCTGGTTCTCTTCGAAGAATGGGAAATGGCCGGAGTTCTCAAACCACACAAATTCCTTATGCGGAGCCTGGATCGTTTGATAGTAGGACCAAATCAGCGAGGGTCGGGCGTACGGGTCGTGTCTTCCCTCAAAAAAGAAGATCGGTACGCGGAAGTCGGGCCCGAGCTGAGTGAGGTCAACGCTCCTCGCTTGTGGGATCAATATCTCAAGCGAAAAAAGCTGGCCACGAGGAAAACTGAAATCGTCCGCAAGAGAATATTCGGGAGCTGACACAAGATTTGAGAGAATCCTTCTAACATTCATAAACGCCATTCCGTTCGCGGGCGGCCCGAGAAGCGCCGCTTGCCAATTCTCAGTGGTCTGCCCCTTCCTCAAATCCACATTTGGAGAAAAGGGCGTATTGCTCTCCAACTCTCGGACGGCTTGTTGGTTGCGGGTGCTACGCGCTTCCTGTAACGCGTCCCGGTACGCCACCTCGTCGTTCTGCTTGGGGTTTACTACTTGCCCAACGCCCACATAAGCGTAAATAAGCTCTGGATGTTCGTGCGCCAACCATAGACCCGGCAGGCTCCCCCACGAGTGCCCCATAACAAAGATCTTCCTCCTTTGGAACCTGTGACGAATATAGTTCGCCACGTCCAGCGTGTCCTGTTCCATTTGTGGCACGTGCATGGTTCTGCGCTGAAGGTCTTTGTCGTTTGAAGCGTAGGTCTTCCCGGCTCCCCGTTGATCCCATTCGACCACGGTGAAGCGGTTCTCCCAAGGCCCTTGAAACGCACGCGCTAAGGGAATGAACGCGATGCCAGGTCCACCATGGATGACCAAAAGAATCGGGTTGTCCACGTTCTGGCCCCGCACTTCGATCCACTCATCGATGCCCCCGATACGGACGGGCGCGAGGCTGTTGATGCCGGTCGGCGAAGTAATGGCCCGTTCTTAGGCAACCTTATGTTGTAGATATTTTCTGTACAACAGGGCAAACGAGAGCACCACAACAACCGGACAGACGACTCCGATGACGACCCCTTTGAAAATCCTTCTGATCACGAATCTCAATCCAGGGAAAGTTCCCTTCCGTTGATACGCGTATTCCCGCGTCTTCGTTCGTTCGGTTTTGACCGTGCTGCGCGAGTGTTCAAACTGAAGGCGATGTCATCAGTTGGGCATCCCGGGCGACTGTGAAGGTCCGTCCGGAGGTTGGTCTGACTTCGGATCGATCTTCCCTGCCGTCGCAGTGCTGAAGGACTGCGGTGTTCCCTGGAGGATGGCCGGCAAAACAGACGGGATCTCGACACGGCGTTGCAGAGACTTGGCCGGATGCATTCGACAGGCGGCCAGCGTGCACCGCCTTATCCACCCATGGGCGATGCAGACCGGAGCGCGATATTATCGTGCGACTTCCTTCATGGAGCCTTCAGACCCTGACCAGCTATTGATCTAAATATGAAACGCAATCCCAAACGTCGGCAACGGGTGCTGGCGGCCGGCCGTTCCGCCCAATTGGTTTCCTGTCACCAGATCCCGGATCTCCGCACGCACGCTGAACCACCGCAGCAGCCGAAAATCCAAGCCGTCGCCAAAGGTGAATACGCCATGCATAGTTTCATGCGTGGATACCGAAGGACTGGATCCCCTCCGCGCCGCGCTCATCGATCTAAAATCTCTGCGGCTGCTCGTTTCCAAATCCCAGTTCCTCGTTACATCTGTGACAATTAGATAGCGGTGCAGTCCACCTTCTTCTTAGGCTTCGTCTTGCTGTCCACCGCGGCCGTCGGGCAGCCGGTTAACGCCGTCACCGGCGTATGCGGCTGAATCCAGAATCGTATCGGAGTTATTGACCTCCGAGGAACCATCGCAATTGGCATGGGGCGCCTATCTGGCCGGAAACTATCGTCTCCCAGCCTTTTCAGGCGATCTGCTGCGGTTGGCAACCGCGAGCGACTGGCGCGTGCGGATGGCGGCAACCGACTCGCTGATTCGGCTGAATGTCGAAGTACCGGAAAGCATTTTGACCAAGATGGCGGAGCGTCGGCTGGATGAGGTGCTAATAATCATCGCTCGCAAGCCCGATAAATACGGCCGCGTAATCGAACAACTCCTGGCCGGCAAGCTCGAAAATCCGTATTGGGTGGCGCTGAATAGTATTCTGGCTGCAAACCCGCCCGCCGGCTTCGCAGGTACTTTGCTCCAAGCGTGGACGATTGGGCTGACGATAAGCGTCTACGACCCGCACTCCGGCCGAGGGGGAGGTACCAGTGGCGGTAGTTCGGGGGTGGACGGCTTCAGCTTTGCCCAGCCGGGTTTCCCGCCGCTGGAAGCCTATCGCGTTCTAGAGAATCCTCAGCCGGGCGATGTTCTACTCGTGAACGGCCCCCACCCGGTGGGATACCGTAAGCAAGCCAGTGACACTCGTTCTGGCGGGAATGTCAATCGGGACGACTATCGAAGGGACTACCTCATGTACCTGGCCGGCATGTCGCCATTCGACGCCAGTTCGATGTCCCGGCAATGGGCCAGCGCGGATGTTGAGTGGAAGGGTGATGTGGCCTATCGAAATGCCACACGGGAGATCTTTCTGAAGATCCGCGGTTCAGTGACCTATCTGAAGAAACAGCTCATGGACCACCAGCTTCTTACAGCGGCTGAGGCGGAGCGGATAAACCCGACTCTACAAGTTCGGTTGGTTGATTACCGCAAACGTCGAGTGCCGCCGCTTCCTGCATTGCACTGGGCGCTAACAGAAACACCAGGGTAAAAGGGGAACCAAAGGTAATTTCCCATTAAGCGCGGTAGGTTGGCGAATCCACTTCGCCGATTTGCCGCCTATGGTGACTTGTGTCATTCACTTCCCAAAGTGACGTTAGAGGAGACGCTTCCCGGTGTCGCCCGAAGCGCATCGTCCAGACCAGAAGCCGAGTCCGTCCGCGCCTGCCGCCGTCGTGGTCCGCGATCAAAGTTCAAGCCGGCGCTCCGAGTGAAGACGGCCGCCACCGATCCATTATGGCCGTTGAATCACCTCCAGCCGGTTGCCAGCCGGATCGATCGCCATGCCAATGACGAGGCCTGCGTTTCCGAACGGACGCGGATTTCCCGCCATCGTCCCGCCAGCGGCCTTCAGTGCTGCGACGGTCGCCGTCATGTCCTTCACGTTGACGATCACATGCGGGATCGGGTCCCTGATGTTGTCGGAATCGCGATGCATGATATTGGTTGAACCCGTCCCTCAACGAGCTCGAGCAGCGGCTGGGCACTGAGCGCTTCTTCCGGATTTCCCGCGCCGCGCTCATCAATTTGAATGCGGTGACGGAAGTGATCCCGTTGCCGGGCGGATCGGGAGAAGTGCTGGTTAGGAACGGCCAGAGATTAGAGGTGCGCGCCGCCGCTTCCGCGAGCTTTTGCAAGTGCTCGCGGGGGTCAGCAAAACATAGGGTCAATCCACCGCGCTGCACGTCAAATCCAATCGCGAAAAATGTCGAGTTGGTCGGTTCGCGCCGATTGCGGCCAGCGTACGAGTCGGCCGTTTTACGATCATGTGGACGGCCCACGGAGCGTTCACAGGAATTGATACAGTATGAGCACAGTGACGTTTCAGCCCGACATCATCGTTACCGGACCAGATGGGGTTATGCTCGTAGTCGAAGCTAAGGCGAGCCTGCCGGATCTGGAGCGGACAGAAGAACAGCTCAGATATTATATGCTCGCAATGCAATGCCCCACGGGAATTCTGATCACCCCGCACCGTATGTGGATGTATCGCGATCAGTATTCTTCGCCACCGACCGTTGAACGCGTCGGCGAGTTCGATATGAGCGGCGTGTGGCAACGACAGCCTCCAGAAGACGCCGCATTGTTTGAATTATTCGTACAGCAATGGCTTGAGCGCCTCGCGGAGCAGCCGACAGAAGGTCTGCCGCGCAATATCGTCGAAGCGCTTCGGGAATATATCGTGCCTGCTGTCGCCAGCGGCGACGTCCGAGCCGCCCATCCCCGCTACTCCTGAGCGTGCCACTTGACCGGCCAATCTTTCTTCATTTTTCGGCTATGTTAATCCGATCGAGTTGCGATGCGACAGCGAGCAGTCGCTTGTCGAGGCGCCTGAGCGAACGCTGGATTCTTGCGTCGCTAAGCTGACGTCGATACATCTCCAGCAGATGGCGTGTAGCAGCGAGCGCCTGACGGATTCCGGGAAGATCGGCGGTGGCGGAGCAGTTGGGGACGGAGGGTATGGGCAGGCGATGCGATTGAGGCACGTGTTGGCGAGCGGCGTGGAATTCGCGTTGTAAGTCTTGTTGAGTGACCTGCACGTAGCGCAGGGTCATGCGAACATCCTTGTGCCCCAGCAGTTGCATGAGAGCGGGAAGACTGACGCCGAGGCGGATCATCTCGGAGGCATAAGTGTGGCGCAACTGGTGCGGCGTTACCGGAGCGGAGCAGGTCGCTCGTTTAGCAGCGTCCGCGAGGGCCACCCTAAGCGCGTGATACAAGGGATCAATGCGACCAAGGCGGGGGAGTAAGAAGCGCTCGGATCTGGCCAGTTGTGCGGGCGAAGCCAGCGTACGCAGTTGCAGAAGACGGGCCAAGGTGCGTCGAGCATCGGCGTCGACGGGAACCAGGCGTTCGGTGTGTAGCTTGCCGATCGGGACATGCAGGGCCCAGGCGTCAGGCCCTAACTGTCGTTGACAATCCAAAGGCAGCTGGATGCATTCGCGGATGCGGATACCGGTAGCGCGGATAAGCAACAGGGCATTGGCAGGCAGGTTGTCGGTGCGGAGCAGCTCCTGCTGGAGTAGTTGATCGTCGTGGGGAGAAAGCGGCCTGGGCAGATACCGCGGTTGCGGAGGAAAGTCCTCGCGGCGGATGAGATCGGGCGCAATGGCATGGCCGTTGGCGGCCAAGTTGTCAAGTAGCCGGCGAAGATAGAGCAGATAATCGTGGCGGGTTTTGTTGCTCAAGGGCGGTTGTCGTTCGCACAGCGAGCGGAACCAGCCGAGCAGATGGGGATCACGGCGGAGTTGGGAGAGCCGGCGTGCCTGCGGAAAAGCAGCGTGAAGCCAGGAGAGGAAGCGGCCAGCAACGCAGCGATAGTCAGTCATGCTGTTGGGCCGCAGAGTCAGGGCGAGAGTACCGAGGTGCGCTTCAAAGATCTGATCGAGGCTGGGTGTGGACCGTTTCATATCGCTTACAGAGAGCTCAAGTGCGTCCGCTTCTCGATAGCGCGGGCGTATTCGCGCCAAACGTCCTGTGGGGCTAGCAGAACATACAGCATGGTGGTGTGGACTTGCGAATGACCCATGAGATGTTGCAGGGCGGGCAAGGAGATGCCTGCACGCACCATGTCAGAGCCGAAAGTGTGACGAAGGCGATGTGGATTGGCATGGGGGAGCTGGCAACGTACACGATGGTTGCGGAAGAGCGAGCGCAGTCCGGCTGGTGTCATGGACTGGCCCCTCTGGCGGCCTTTCAAGCAAACAAACAGAGCAGGCGAGTTGGTCAGAGGCCTTTCCAGCCGCAGATAGTTTTGCAAGACCTCGATGATCTCCTGGGGCAGCGGCAAGACGCGCACTTTATTTCCCTTGCCGAGGACTCGCATCTGCGCATCGGCCAGTTGGAGGTCTTCGAGTTGGAGAGAGAGGACCTCACAGGAACGCAGGCCATCCAGCAACATCAGTCCCACGATGGCGAGATCGCGAAACGCGTGGAAGCTGCGCCAGAACCTGGCGACTTGTTCGGCAGAGAGCGGCACAATAATGCGCCGGGGTTGCTTTAAGCGCAGCCCTAAGGCCACGGCGCGGCGTGGCCGGCCATAACCGAGCGGGGATCGCTTCGTGTAGGTGCGCTGGAAGTGCGACTTGCCAGAAGGAATCTCGCCTCCAACGTGGAAGCGATATAGACAATGCAGGACGACCAGCCGGTGATTCACGGTCTGCGGTGTGGGTTTCGGTTCCTGGTCGAGTTGATAGCGGACGTAATCGAGCAGGGTGGATTCAGTGATCTCGGACAAAGGCTGCGCCGGGTATTGGGACCACCAGCGGGCGAAGTGCAGCAGATCATAGGCGTAGGCACGCAGCGAGCGCACAGAGAGCTGGCGAATGCGCTGGGCATCGAGGAAAGAGTTGGCCCACCCGATCTCGCCCTGCTCATCAAGCAAACGATAGGGAGAAGCGCTGGCGGGGACGGAAGGTCGATAGGTCACGAAGAGCTTCACAACCGCTGTGCTCCTGCGAGGAGAGCAGCGAAGTCGGCAGCGGTGGCGCCGGCGAGGAAATAGCTGTTGGGATCATGTCCAGCCGGTAACTGGACGATGCGGGCCGTTCCGCCAGAGCGTTGCAGGCGGAACGCGAGCTGCTGAGAAGCCTGTTGGCCGGCTTGGTTTTCATCCTGATCGAAGACGATGTAGATCGAACGGCCAGGCTGACCGCAAAGCTGATCCAGCTGAGCGGATGTCAGATGAGTGCCAATGGCGGATGTGGTGTTGCGAAAGCCGGACTGCCATAGCACAGCCAGGTCGAACAGCCCTTCCACCAGAATCACAGTGAAGCAGTGGCTGACGGACTCCCAGGCAAACAGGCCACCCTTGGAACGCGGCAGCAATCGATGCGGAAAGGCCGCTCCAATACTGCGGCCGTAGAGGTTCACGATCTGGCCATGCTGGCGGCACGGGAAGATCACACGCCGGCAGAAAGCGTCGCGGCCCTGGTTATCAATGAGGCCAGCGTGGAGCAACAGATCGAACGAATAGCCATGGGCCGCGAGATGGCGGCGCAGGTTCCCGCCGGGAGCATAGCCGATGCCGAGTTCTTCGATGAGGGCGGAATCCCGCAGTCCACGTTGTGCAAGATACTGCATTGCTTCCGGATGCCGGTGGAGTTGTAGCTGATAAAAGGCGGTGGTTTGTGCCAGTAACTCAGCGGCGGTCGCAGAGCGAGCTCTCGCTGCCGATTCCTGCTGCAGATGCGCAACACTCTGACGGAACGAGACATGCAGGAAGAGCTCGACAAAGCGAATCAGGTCGCCACCGTGCCCACATCCGTGGCAATAAAACAGGTTCTTGCAGGCATTGACATAAAAGGAAGGGTGCGTGTCCGGGTGCAAGGGACAGAGCCCTACAAACTCTTGCCGGGCACTGCGGCGGCGAGGGGTCCAGTTGTGCCGCTGCAAGTATTCCAGCAGTGGCAGGTGTTGTTTGAGTCGTTCCAGGTCCGGGTCCACGGCGGCGTTTCCTCCAGGCATCGAAACTACGAGGAATCGGACCTTTTTCCCAGGCAAGGATGGTGGGCGGAAGAGATTTCTTAGAGGCGCAGCGGCCAAAATAGTTGCAGGAACAAAGCCATGGTGGGCCAGGATAACGGCAGAGCATCGTGACGGATACTCTCACCACGCGCCAGGAATCGGGCCACCGCAGTCAGTGTCCTGCGCAGGAACCAAAACGAGGGCTGTGAGGAATCCAGGCTGCGAAACCAGCGGCGGAGAGTAGAAGGATCGGCTACCCGATCGGGATCCATGACGGTGGGGGCTGCGGCCTCAAGGGAGCAGTGTTCCACAAAGTAGAGCCGCAATGCCTGACCGCGAGCCAGCAGGCTGTAGTGTGTGTAGGGAAGAGAAAAAGGCGGCAGGAAGGTAAAGGTCTTGCCACAACAGTTACAGATGCCGCGCCGGATCTGAATCCAGTCATGATGCTCATCGTGAGCCTGCTTGCGTCGGCGGCCGTGGCCGACAATGGAGTCGCGATCGCACACCGGGCATCGGCGCGGAATGCCGCCGGCACAATCGGACGCCCAGGCAGGTTCCAGGTTGAACTGCCGGGCGGAAAGTGGGATAAGGAGAATCGTAGCAATGGGGACTCTGCGCGGGCCGCGACCTGCCCAGATCTGAAACCCAAAGCGGAGTCCTCGCCTCCCAATAAAAAAACTCTCAACTGGAAAAGAATAACGCTTCCCGCTGGCCGCCGCAGGGCGCGCGCCGGGTGCGCGACATAAATGTGGATGATCATGCCGCCTGTCCCCGATCTGCCCAGTAATCCTCGAACCGGTGGCTAAGCCGGCAACAGCGCAGGGCGATGATGGCGTTGGCTCCGCGAACGGTCCAGAACATTCCGGAGCATTTGAGCCGAGCGCCGATGACGATCTTACAACCGGCTTCGACAACCCCGGAACCAACAAACAGAGCTTGTGCGCGGAAGGCCGGGTAGCGCATCCGCTCGGCATTACGTTCAAAGTACTCCGCTTCGTTGGCGACGATTTTGGCGAGTTCCTCGTCCGCTGGCTGAAGACCGCGCAAGATCTTCACCAACGCTTCGATCTGGCCGCGATTAAGCCGGTCAAGACAGCGGGCGGTCCATCGCTTGCGAGCCTTTTCGCCGCCGGGAAACAGTTTGGCCGATAGTTCCCAGAGGTGCTGACGAGCGTGGTAGAGATCGACGATTTGGATTGCGCCCGGAAAGTGCTGCTCGGCGAGATTCCAGATCCAGATCGCGCCGTCGCCGATCACTACCTTCTTGTACGCCCGGCTCCAGCCGCGCCGCCAGGCTTCGGTATAAAGTCTTAGGCCGAAGGCTTCGGCAGTCTCGATTGCGGCGACGTAGGTAGTGGAATCCTCATCGCGTACGGGCCGCCCCTCCTGGTCGGTCGTGGTTTGGGTGAAAACACACCCCAACTTCACTTCGCGCGTGTGCGCTGGATGGCTCTCCCCTTTGCCTGTACGGCCTTCGGTCTCGGCCTTCACTACCGGTATACCAGTGCCATCCATCTCGATATAGAGGATCGGCACGGCGGGACCGCGGACCGCCGGTAATTCCAGTTGCTTGGCGCGCCGAATCTCGGATTGCTGGCAGGCTTCGACATCATCACCGATGGCTTCAGCCTGGCGCTCCACGGCTTTGGCGGTGACCTCAATACCGGCCAAAAGTTCCAGTTGCTCACGGCCCTGATCGAAACTCGACTCGCTCCCGGCCACAGCCATCATTCGCCGCACACCGGGTGAACAGAAGACGCCTTCCACATCCAGTTCCCGGTCGCGCGGACTCTGGCCTTTACGACAATGTGGGCAGACATAATAAGCGCGATGGAAGCGCAGCGATCCCAGCACGGTGAGCAATTGCTTCGGACGGTGACCGTGATAGTGGGCTTGCTGTCCGCACCCGCAGGCCACCTGTCCGGCCTGCCCGCCTTCCTCGGTCAGCAAGCCGGCCAAGATCGCGGCCCCCGCCTGGTGCAAGCCAGAGCGAGTTGCCATCTCGACTGCTTCCAGGTCCAGTCCGGAATCTTTCCGGCGCGCGGCAAACACTACCTGGAGAAGCGTGTGGACTTCCCGTGTGACTTCTTGATGAACTGCAACAGCCGTTTTTTTTCCGCCGCCGTCCAGCCTGTTTCGTCAGACTCGACCGACCGCAAGCGGCAAATCTGCTCATTGATCGTGGTCAATTGCGCGACCAGATCCTGAAAGCGATGGTACTCGCCTACCTCCTGGGCCGCCTTGCGAAACGCGATTGGCGTCGCGAACGACTCGGCCACGCTTTTGCCTTTGACTTTCCGCAGTAAACGGAACTGCGGATGTCCTTCACCGTTCCGCTGAGCGCAGTGGCACTTGGGCTTTCCGCAGCGGCGGGGAACGGCGGAAACAGTACCGGGGCGGAAGTCGCCCAAGCTAAGAAACTGCTGCAGAAGTTTGGTTCGAGTGGCCTCTAAGTCGGCAAGAGCCAGGGACATGGTGTCGCCTCCTTCTCTGAGTATATACATATACTCAGATTTGGGTGCGATTCCCGGCTGCCTTACGTTCTCTCCATTTCTATGTCGCGCACCCGCGCGCGCCCCCTTTCGTGCGTGAGAATATACTGACTAAAAAGGTAAAGATCGTGGCAAAAACTCGAGCCCTGTATCAACTCAGGATTGTGTTGCAGAATATTCAGCCGTCTGTTTGGAGGCAGATTCAGATCTGGGAAGACATAACGCTGGGGAAGTTGCATGAAATCCTGCAGATCGTCATGAACTGGGAAGATTGCCATCTTCACGACTTCACGATTGGTCGCCGCCTCTATAGCGTGCCCGATCCGGACGACGACATGCATGAACGCAAGGTGATCGATGAAAGCCGGGAACGACTTTGCGATGCCGTGCCACGCGTGGGCACGCAGTTCCTGTATCTATACGACTTCGGGGATAACTGGCGGCACGATCTGCTCCTGGAAGCGATCATTATGCCCGACCACTTGATGCAATATCCCAGATGCATAGGCGGTGAACGCTGTACACCGCCGGAGGACGTCGGCGGGACAACGGGATACGAAGAATATCTGGAAGCGATTGCCGATCCGGAGCACGAAGAACATGAAACCCTGGTGCGCTGGCGCGGCGCGTTCGACCCGGAGGCATTCTCGCCCGACGACGTTAACCAGCGGCTCTGGAAAAGATTCCGCTCGGCAGGAAAAACAACTAAACCGAAAGCCTCGGCGCGAAACTGACTCTGGCTAGGTCAACCGCGCCGGCGACAGCACCCCCAAAGCGTCGGCGAGTATCGCGCGCTTCCGGAACAACGATCTCCTTGCATCGGCGCTCGTGGTCAGGCCCACGCATGGTCGCGGACAAGCACGTTCTTATGCAGCGAGCGGCCTGCGTATTAAACATTGGCCGGTTAACTGCCACACGTATTTGTCGAGTCCAACTGGCTCTTTTCATTTGCGGCGCCCGCCCACCACCAAGTTCCTGCGGCGGCGGACTTATTCGATCGGGCTCGACGGGGCGAGTTCACGCTTGACATGCCTAACGTCTGTATAGTTGAGGCGCGCCCGGCGATCATGGCTAAGTGCCAACCGCGGCACGAGGCAAACGCGTTACGCCGATTTCTCTCGTTTTCTGAGCCGACCGGAGATGTTACCAAGGCGGATGCAGATGTGACCAGGGCTGTGCTTCAGAAATACGAGAATCGCATCAAGCGCGACCTGGACAGGCTCGATACGACCCTTCGGAGTCTTGCTGGATTGCCGTATTTAGAGATCTTTAGTCTGGATGATGAGATGCTGAACCGCGCAACTAGGCTCGCGCTTGAGGGAGTCGCCGCAAAACCGTTTGATCACGCAATCCTCGCTGGTGTGCTGGTAAGCTCGTCGAGATTGTGGGCTGCGGGTGAGCGTGGGATTTCCTTTTGTGAGGCCGATGCGGACCTCCAACCCTGGGATAAGAACGGTAATGTGAGGCCTCTGCTGACGGACGCTTACGACGAAGCGCACGTTTGGGTTTACGGAGACTTCACTCTGGCGCAGCCGCCGAGGAGCAAAGATTTCGAGTGACGGCAGCCGTTGGTGTTCCAATCGCCCCGCCTTGACCCGACGTGACACGCCGCATCGGTCACCTGGCCGATTTGCCGGCTTCGCGCGGATTGAGAATCGGTCGTTCCACGGGAGAACATACGCCGGCAGGCGTAAAAGTGCTGCTTCCGAACGGAGAGATCACAACTTCGAACGGGGCCTCAAAATTTCAAACTCCCAGCTTCGCCGCCGTCCAGTGGAATTCGCCTTACCGCCCCACAGCTTCTCAATCAGCGCGAAGCGCTTGCATCGTGTCCACTCGCGCAGCACGCGCGGCCGGTACCAACGATGCCAATACTGCCGACACAACCACGATCGCCGCCGCTCCTAGCAACGGAATTGGGCCTGGAAGCTGAAGTTCCGAAATGTAATTGCCGGCCAAGCGTGACATTCCCCAGCCCAGGAGTCCACCCGCGGCAACGCCAATCGCAGCCGTGGTTGCGCCGTCCAGCAGCACGTTCGAGAGAATCCAGAGCGGCTGGGCGCCCACTGCCAGCCGGATTGAGAACTCGCGCGTGCGCCAGCTCACCGAAAATGCCAGCACACCTGCGATTCCGACCACTGAAATCGCTAACGCGAGAGTTGCGAACCCTCCAAAGACGAGGGCATTCACGCGGTTGTTCGCCAGAACTTCGGTGCGGACATCCTCCAAGGTGCTGGCGTGCTCCACGGGTTGAGTCGCGGCCACGGCGCGGATGGTTTTCCTGATGGATGGCACCAGGGCGATTGGATCTTTGCTCGCGCGGACGAGCAGGCTCGCTCCGAACACGGGCCCCTGCGGGAAGGGCTGATAGATGGTCAAATTGTGCTGGGGAAGAATGTTGGCGTCGTCCACGTCGGCCAGGACGCCGACGATCCGGCGGGCATTCGGGCTGATGCCGGCCACCTTTATGAGAGGATCCGTCCACATAATGTGCCGATTCATTGCGTCTTGTCCGGGGAACAACTGCTGCGCGACGCTCTTGCTGACAACGGCGACCAGTTCGGATTCCTTCCGGTCGGCCTCTGTGAAGTCACGCCCCTCGAGCAGTGGAATCCCCAGCGTGGCGAAGTAACCCGGCGAAACAAATCGGAACCGGGCGCGCAGGTTGTCCGTGCCGCTTTCACCTTTTCGGCCCTCCACTGCGAATTGCAAAGTGAAGGCCAGAAAACGCCTATCGAGCCACGGCGCCCACATGGCGGTTGCGGCGCTATCCACTCCCGGTAACGCACTTACTTTACGCTGGGCTTCCTGGTAGAACTGGGCCACCTGTTGCGGCGTTCGGCCATCGGAAATCAAAGGCAGATTGGCAATCAGAACGTGACCGGTTTCAAAGCCCGGCTGTGCGGTTTGCATGGAGTGCAAAGTAGTGAGTAACACGCCCGCACCGGCTAATAATAAGAATGACGCGGCCACCTGGACCACAGTGAAAACGCGAATGCGGCGGCGGCTGCTGCTGGTGACCCGGCCTGCACCATTGCTGAGCGCCAGTCCGTGCGAACTATCTCCGGAAGGCAGGCGGGGAGCGAAGGCCAGAAACACTGCGGCCGCCAGCGCCAGAACCAGACCCATCCAAAGCAAGCTGAAATCGATGGTCAGATCCGCGGCCCTTACCGAGAATCGAAATGCGTAACGCGAGAGTACGGTCACCATCGGGATAGCTACCAGAACGCCGGCCAGGCCTCCGCTGCCACATAGAACCAGGCCTTCGGCCAAGAGCGATCTGCGAATGGTGGCAACGCTCGCTCCCAGGGCAGCTCGAACCGCCAGCTCCGATTCCCGGCGGACGGTGCGAGCCAGGATCAGGTTTGCGACATTCGAGCAGGCAATGACGAACAGCAGTCCGGAGGCGCCAAATAACAGCCAGAGAACTGTGGTGGCTTCCGAGTTGATCTGGTCCCGCAACAGCCGTGCATCGATCTGGTAGTGATACTGGGGCTTGTAAACCTCAGGATGGGCCGCCGTCATGGTTGCGTACACGCTGCGAAGTTCGGCACGCGCGGAACTCAGGCTCGTCCCAGGCGCCAGGCGGCCGAATATGTCGGTCATGCGATGCTCGCGACCCTGCACCATGGTTGCCGAAAGATGGTGCGGGCTGGTGACGATGTTGGCGATGAGTTGCGTTTCCGCCGGATAGGGCACGGACGGCTCCAATACTCCGACGACAGTTGCCGAACGGACTTCCATCATGCTGCCCAGCCGTATAGACTTTCCAATCACGTTCGGATCGGAATGCAGCACGCCGGCCCAGAATTTATACGTCAGCACTACGGCGCCGGGAGCGCTGGGCCCATCGTCCCTTTCGTCCAGCAGGCGGCCCAAGACAGGCTTCAGCCCCATTACGGCAAAATACCCGCCGTCCACCACTCCGGCGTGAATTTCACGCGCCCCGCCGATTCCATCCGCGGAAAAGTCGATGGTGGAAAACGTGCCAAGCTTGCTGATGGTTTTTAGGTGCGCGCCAATGTCAGTGACCTCAGGAATGGAAAATGTGGCGTTGCTCACTTGCAAGCCGGGCGCGCTTTGCTGGATGTAAATCAGCCGGTCTTCCTCGCGATTCATCAGCGGACGCAACAGCACGCCGCGCACAACGCTGAAAATGGCGGTGTTCATGCCAATACCGAGCGCGAGCGTGAGGGCGATGGTGGCCCAAAACGAAGGAACCCGGCGCAGTGAGCGGATTGCCACTTTTAGGTCGCCGAACAAGCCGCCTGCGTAGCTGAACGCGCGAGCCATGCTTGCCGCTTGCTCTGATCGGTGAATCATGGAGATCCTCACTTCGTCCGCTGTCGCCGGACTGCTTCGCAGAAGCTGAATTTGACCACAGATACGATCTGTCCGCAAACTGCCAGCCACTACGAGCAAACTGGCAAACCGCTGGCGATTGAGGAAGATGGCGGATGTCTGATCCATCTTGCTCCGTCGCTGCCTGTCCGGCTGCGACATCCACCTTCCCGAAAGCGAACATGTGAGCTTCCGGCAGCTCGGCCGATTATCTCAACGCCGGTTATCTCAACGCCGGTTATCTCAACAAAGATGAGCGCTGGACGGGCATGTTGGGACTTCGAGTCACTTGGCCGTATTGTCGCTATGGTGACTTGTGCCACTCGCGGCCCGGGAAACGGCGCTGGAGAAGACGCCGGCAAGCGTGTCCTCTTAGACCGGAGCCGAATTGGTGCGCTCTCGCTACCGGAGGAAATGCGAATAACGTGCCAACGATTCGAGCCGTGGCCGCGCCGTGTTTCCGTTGCAGATGATCCTACAGCTGCCAGCGATCCGTTATGGCCGTTGAATCAACTCCAGCCGGTTACCAGCCGGATCGATCGCCATGCCAATAACGAGGCCTGTGTTTCCGAACGGACGCGGATTTCCCGCCATCGTCCCACCGGCGGCCTTCAATGCTGCGACCGTAGCCGTCATGTCCTTCACGTTGAGGATCACATGCGGGATCGGGTCCTTAATATCGTCGGAATCGCGATGCATGATCACGATTGGTTCGCTCTTGTTGGCCTTGGCGGCCTCCTCCGTCGCACCGAAGTTGACAAAGTATTCCGCGCCTCCGGGTGCTTTGATCTGGTTGACCTCCTGCATGCCGAACGCGGCTTCATAGAACTTCGCCAGCGCGGCGCCGTCCTTCGCGCCGATTCGCACAGCGTTCAGGGACACTTGGGCACCTGCGGCACTCGCAAGCAGCAGCATGGCGGATATTGCTATGGCAGTTGGGTAAGGGCTCTTCATCGAATTCTCCAGTAACGCTTCTGAACCATGATAGACTGCCGCGCGCTCAAAATGAAAAAGCCGCTGGCTCGGCCCTTGGATGAAACGGTATCGAAGCTTCTGTCCGGAGGCCTCCATCGAAGGCCTCCAGGCAGAAGAAGACCTCCAGACAGTACTAAATAAGCTTAAGGTATAGTGATCGCACCGCCCGTTGAAAGCTGGAATTGGCCGATGGTCCGATAATCGCTGATGTCGGCGGAAAAGGCTGCGTCATACCCGGCAAAGATAACGTTGACCGTCGTCGAGTTGCTCGTCGTAGCCGGTATCACTTGCGGCGCGTAAACTCGGCCGCCGAACCACACCTGCGTGGGCCCAACCACCGGCGGATTGGCGGGAATGGTGACCATTTCGTTGGTTACCGGATCGGTAGCGGTGACTGTCGAAACCGATGCGATCGGGTTGTTGATGCCGTTGACTACGGTCCAGTTGATGAGATCGGCCGACTCCGCATACAAGATCGCATGGAAGGAATCGGAATCTCCATCCAGGCAATTGCCACCGCCGAAGAAGAGTCCCCAGTTGCCGGTGCTCAGCTTCAACAGAGTCCCGTTCGGAGACACATAGCGAATGCCCGAGTAAGAAACCGTGGTGGGGTCATTCAGGCCATTGACGGGGCCCTGATCGGTCCAGGTAATCCCGTCCTTGGAAGTTGCCACGCGAATTTGCGCGATGTCGTGATTAGCCGCGGCGCCGGCGGGCGTCGGGCCGCATTGTTCCGTCGTGGGAAATGCGTAATCGCCGTTCAGGGTCTTGTCCACATAGAGAATCTTGAACGGATAGCCTGGCACCGATGCCAGAATGCCGTCCGGATTGGTCAGGCCAGCCGTTCTGGTTGGAAACTTAATCGTGTTGGTGGTGGTAGGCGTGCCCAGAACATTGATTTCATCGAAGCGCCAGTTGCCCGAATTGTCGTCGTACGGGGCTGAGGTGCCGTCGGCATTGAGTGTCGCGCCAGTGTAAGTGGGAGCGCCGGCGCCGGTGTACGTTGGATCGTAGACCGTCACCAGGCGAACGCCGAAGTTGGGGTTGTTATTCACGGTCGAAATTCCCAGAGCTGGAAAGTTGATCACGATCTGGGGATAATAACCGCCGCCAGCCGGAGCCACGTACATCGGGCCGACATTGATCCACGTGCTGCCGTCCACGGTGTACTGCGCTTGCAGATCGCGAATGGCCTGCGCGGTGGTGTACCAATCGTACTCGAAGACAATGTTGTAATAACCCGTGGTGTTGATACTGAACTGCGCACCTTGCGTATACTGCGGAGCCAGCGTATTCCAGCCCGGTCCGGACTTGCCGCCATTATTTTTGGTCGTTCCGCGAATGCGCCAGGCCATGGCGTTGGGATCCTGATTGGTGCCGCCGGTGGTACCCGTAATATCCTCACTGTCTTTGCTGCCCGTATAATCGTTCGCGGCGTTCGCGTAGGAATTCGTCATGCCAAGCGGCGTCGCCGTCCCTGCACCGATGTTCGGCGTGGGGCTGGAGGCGCTCCCGGTCGTATATTCGAAATTCCACTGCGTGATGATGTTGCTGGTGGGCGCATCGAGTTCGCTGATGGAGGAGAGGCCGGTCAAAGGCGCGCCCGCCTTCGGGGTCAGATCATGAACAATCAGCCCGTCCGAGTCCACATGGCCGTTTCTACGGTCCAGGAGATAGAGAATGTAGCCGCCGCCAAGAGAGAGCACATTCGCGTGGCCCTCGCCATCGTCATTGCCGTTGCCGTTCTTATCGGTCTGAGGGCAGAAAGTGGAAAGATTCTCCACCTGTTGCTCGAAACTCCAAGTCTTGCCGCCATCGGCTGAAGTGGCCGCTACGACGGCCTCGTTGACATTGCGGGGACGATAGTCGAAATAACCCTGTACGTTGAGGCCCCGCCCCGAAACAAAGGGGAAGTAAAAGGGCTGCATGGTATTGACAGTGGTGTTGGGATTGACGATCGGAACACCGTTCGAACAGTAAGGTATCGATCCGTCGAAGGGGCCGCCGGAAGTAGTCGTACCGGTGGAGTCTTCAACGTAAGGTCCACCCTGCGGAAGCAGCCAGGGGCCGCCGGCAAGCGTCGTCTCAATCGGACTGCTAGTGGCAGTCCAGGTAACTTGCGCTTTCACGGGTGCGGATACACACAGGGCCGCACACACTCCTAGAGTGAGAAGTTCAATCTTCATGGTCGGATTCCTTTCACTAATATTGAGGATTCAAGCTTTGCGGAAGCGCCGCAGTAGGGCGATTCCCGCCAGGCCGCCGCAGAGGAAAAAGATCATCGAGGGTTCGGGGGTGAGCACCAAGTCGAGTGTTGTGGTGCCAGTCTGCACGGCGATTGCATCGTTCTGGACCACGGTGAAATCGATACTGCCGCTAGCCAGTTCGGCGGAGAGATTCGACAAGTCGCTTGACGTAAGTGTGTAGCTCCAGGAGGTCGGAGTAGGCGAGCTGTCACAAGTGGCTGTGTAGGTGGCGCCGTCATCGCATGAGGCCACCTCGATGGTGCCGTTGTCGATGTAATAATCGCTCGGTGCGGTAATAGGGGAAACGTCATCATTGCCGAAGGTGCCCGAAATAGTTCCACCGATAACCGATTCGCCAGTGGGAATCGAAAAGGTGAAATCGCCAATGAGAACCGATCCGAGCGGATAGTCAGCGGGGTCGAAGTCGAAACTCGGCGCCCCGTTGTATTCGCCGATCGTTGCGATGATGTCCGCTTTCATCGGAGCCGCAAGCCCGACAGCCAGTGCTATCGAGAAAATAATTGTTGGAGTGATGTGCTTGAGCATAGTTGTGTTTTGCCATCAGCGGATGACATCCCGCCAACGGCTCTCCGCATAGTACGCTGAGGCTGCGAGTTCCAACAAGGGGGATAACTATATATTCTTCAAACTGTTACCGAACTGTCACACGAGCGCGTACCGGTAGTTTTACCGGACCCCGCTACCGCGCAAAGGCTGACTCGCAAGATCCCGATGCGTGCCATACTGAGGCCATATGCGGCGTCTGATTTTCGGTTTGCTTTTCGGAGCCATGCTGCTGGCCGCCGATTCCGGCGCGGGAGTCCACTGGACGGTCCCAGCGAATTGGAAAGCCGAAGCACAGCGGCCCATGCGCCTGACCACATTCACGGTGACGCCGGGCGGCGAATGCGGCATCTTTTACTTCGGCGCCGGGGAAGGCGGAAGCGTGGATGCGAACCTGGACCGCTGGATCGGCCAGTTTCTGCAAGCGGACGGAAAGCCATCGAAGGCCGCCGCCAAGATCGCCAAGCGCAGCATTCACGGAATCCCGGTGACTACGGTGGATGTCTCGGGCGCTTACACTGGAATGGCCGGCCCCACCGCTCAACCGGCGCCCGCCGTGGCCGGCTATCGCATGCTGGGAGCCATCGCGGAAGGTCCGCAAGGGTCCATCTTCTTTAAGTTTACGGGCCCGGCGAAGACGGTGGCAGCCAATCAGGCGGGATTCGACAAGATGCTTGCATCACTTGCTCCAGTGAGATAATCAAATCAAAGCAGGTATGTTTCGAGCTATCCGGGAACAGATCGAGACCGTTTTCCACGGCGATCCGGCCGCCAAGAGCACCATTGAGATCTTTTTCTGCTACCCCGGCTTTCATTCCATCCTGCTGCATCGGGTGGCTCACCGGCTGCACACCGATGGCTTCACGCTTCTGGCGCGAATGGTTTCGCAGTTCAATCGATCCGTCACCGGCATTGAGATCCATCCGGGCGCGACCATCGGAAGGCGCTGCTTCATCGACCACGGCATGGGCGTGGTGATTGGTGAGACGGCGGAAATCGGCGACGATGCCCTGCTCTATCAGGGTGTGACGCTGGGTGGAACCGGCAAGGAAAAAGGCAAGCGCCATCCGACCATCGGAAACAACGTGGTGATCGGGACCGGCGCGAAGATCCTGGGCAACATTACCATCGGCGACCACACCAAGATCGGCGCCGGATCCGTGGTGATCCGTTCGGTGCCGGATCATTCCACGGTGGTCGGAGTGCCCGGTCGCGTGGTTCGCTCGCGCGTGGAGACGGAGACCGGCGATTATCTGGAGCATGGCACGCTTCCCGATCCCGAGGGCCAGTTGATCGACGATCTCACCAAGCGCATCGAGCAACTGGAAGCGCAGATCAAACTGCTGGCCGAAGATCGCCTCGCGGAAAGAAGATGACCGAGCTTCGCCTTTCGGCCGTCTGCCTGTTCGCTTTCGGCTTAAGCGCTGCGCCGTTGAAGTACACATATTGGGTGCAGCCCTGCACCGATCCTTCATCGCTGTGCCAGCCCGGCGATCCGCAATTGGCGCAGTGGGCGTTCGAAGCGTGGCAGAAGGCGTCGGGCGGCGAGCTGGCATTCACTCGCGTGCAGGATCGCGACCACGCACTCATTAGGCTGTACTGGGCTTCGGCCGAGCAAGGCATGTATGGCGAAACGCGGCCAATGGTGATTAATGGGCAACTGGGAGCCGAGGTTTACGTGCGGCCTTCGCCGATGCCGGTGAATGGCGACTCTTTGCTGCGCGACGCCATTGTGTATCTGACTTGCCTGCATGAATCGGGGCACGCGCTGGGGCTGTCGCATACCCGGGCGTTCGCCGACATCATGTACAGCTTCCAATTCGGCGGCGATATCGACGAGTACTTCGGGCGGTATCGGAGAAAGCTGGAAACGCGCGCCGACATTGCGAAGAATTCCGGAATGTCCGCGGCAGACCGCGAGCGATTGATCGAGATCCTGAAAAACAATTAAGGAACAATTAAAGACGGTCACCGAACTCTTTGAGGGCAACCGCTATTGCTTGATCTAGCCAGCGTGAAAAGGCCTCGTGAATGTCCTCTTCTTTTGTCCTGTAGGTAAATACAAAGGGTTCCACGGAACAAACCGAAAAGCTCTGCAAAACCGACTCCCTATCCTCCGCATCCTCGAACGACTCGAGCTGCCTGAACGCCGTGGCCTCCATAATCCCAGAAAGCTCCCGACCGACGTGGTGGAATGAGGTTACAAAGACCAAGCGCTCCCGATCCGCGCGAAACGAGGCCTTGACAAAATAGTGAGCCTCGCTGAGGTTCGCGACTTTGCCGGCCTCTCTTGCGGAAGTTCCGACTTCGTATCGGTACCAATGTCCATTGCCATGATCCGGACCGCCATCCAGGATAAAAACTTGTGGTTCTGCCATCTCCGACACGGGCTGTCGCAGTTCGTCGAGAGAGTTCCCTATGACTTGGTGCGCAAGTGCGCGTAGCGACGCAGCTATATCATTCACTTTTCTTAGTTCTGCCGATTTCGCTTCACGACGCTTGTTGAATTTCGCTGCAAGACTTTCGATTACGGCTGACGTCAAAGTTTTCTGGTGGGAAACCTCGGCATCGGCGTCCACGCTCAGCGCCTGCAAGATTGCCGTGCGCTCCAGGCGTGCAAACACGGTAGCGAGTGCAGAGAGCTGGCCGCGGTCAGCCGATTCAAGAGCGTCAATGTACTCCACTCGGAGATCGCGATCAATGACGAGTGGAAGCAACTCCGATCGTAAGAGCACGAGGGTAGTAATGGCGCGGGCAACGCGTCCGTTTCCATCCTGGTACGGATGAATTTGTGTGAAGCGGTGGTGGAGCCAAGCCGCCACGATAATCGGATCTTCCGTGGCGTAGCCTGAAAGCCACGCGAGAAGATTTTCCATCTCCGAAGGGACGTGGATAGGTGGGCAGTATTCGTGTGAGCTCCCGTCGGGGCGGCTGGGGTTGTTCGGCTGCTCTTTGAATCGGCCTTTGAGCAAGGGGATTTCGTGACGGATACCGAACTGATCAACTGCCAGCGTATGATCTTGATGTCGGGTAAGGATGGCGTGAAGCTCGTGAATCACGCTGATCGTCAGATCCCGGGATTGCGCCACACAATCCATCGTAAGTCTGATCGCCGCCTCCTGGTCTCTCAACATGTCGATGAGCCGCGATGGCTCAATATCCGTGCTGGAACGAGACACCAAATCCTCG
The DNA here is from genome assembly GCA_963776805.1 of Bryobacterales bacterium. Lineage (GTDB taxonomy): Bacteria > Acidobacteriota > Terriglobia > Bryobacterales > Bryobacteraceae > Palsa-89. The sequence goes on along the minus strand of CAVZOD010000017.1, from coordinate 35,999 downwards.
ACGAATCCGTGCGCGATTAGGGCTTCGGTCGTGCCACGATCCAGATCGTACAACCTTTCGAGGATTCCGGTTTCAACGCTGAGGCGCCGGACGAGTCGCTGATTGAAAAGCCTAAGGTTAGCTTCACTAGATTGCTGCAGTTGCTCCTTGGACGACCGCCAGCTTTCGTACAAGGGTCTTATGGCCGCAAGGTCGATCTCTCGATCACGCTCGGAAAGTGGTTCTATCGGCTTCCACTTGTAATCAGCCATTGCTCAGGACCGCAAAAGCTTTCCTAGTGCGACGGCGAAGCTTGCTCGGTTTCAGCCTTCAGCGGGAAATGCGCGCCTTGCGGGATGGGCGCCAGCATATTTTCCTTGCGGTAAATCAGCGTGGATACGTTGTAACTGGCGATTTCAAAACCGTGCCCATGTGTGATGGCATCGGTGGGGCAAGCTTCCACGCAGTACCCGCAAAAGATGCAGCGGGAATAGTCGATGTTGTAAACCTTGGCGTAGCGCTCGCCCCCGCTGATGCGCAGCGTCTCGGTATTTTCCGCGGCTTCAATGTAGATGCAATCGGCCGGGCAAGCGGCCGCGCACAGAAAGCACGCCACGCACTTCTCGAGTCCATTTTCGTCGCGCTGCAATACGTGCACGCCGCGGTAGCGTTCCTGGAACTTGGGAGGAGTGTCGGGATAATCCTCGGTGATGGTGGGGTTCATCATTTCGCCGAAGGTGATGGACATGCCCTTGGCGATGGCGGCGGCGGATCCGAATGCTTCAGATATTTTGGAGGCCATTGGGAAATTTCATTATCGCAGGTCTCGCTCGCTCAGGTCCGGACCGGACCTAGTTCTTGGAGCCTCAACCGGCTTTCCATTCCGGCACATGATCTTCGGAGCCAAAGAACGGAACGCCGGGCTTAGCGCCTAGCTCCTCAAAATCGCGCCGTGAAAATCCGTTCAACGCCCGCGCGATGGTGCCGTCGCGCTCCAGCAGAAACAGCGCTGGAACCGATGTGATGCCGAAAGCATTGCTGGCCGGATAATCTTCGCTCGATCGATCCAGCAGCGTGGGGAACGTCACGCCGAAGCGATCCAGGAATCCGCGCGTGGCATTGGCATCGTCCTGCGAGATGCCGATCACTTGAATCGCCTGGTTTGCGGACAGGCGTTCCAGGTAAGGGGCGGTGAGCTGGCAAACCGGGCAACTGATTTTGAAGAATGCCAGCAGCGCGGGGCCGCCCGAGAGAATATCTTCCAGCGTCCGCGCGGAGCCATCCAGGCTGGTAAGGCGGAAGGCCGGCGCCTTTGCGCCCACCGCCGCCAGCACTTTCGTTCGACGGCCAAACATGGGCGGCTTACGCGCCTTCCTTTTGCTGCTGCACAAAACTCAAAATATCGAAATGCTTGATCTCGCGATCCGGGAAGAAGCTGTTAATGGCTTCCTGCTCTTCATTGAAAATCTGAAACACGGTGGACAATTTGGTGAGCAGCACCAGCTCCAAATTACGGCGGTTAAGATTCACCAGTTTCAGCGAGCCGCCGGCCTTCTGCACCGACATATAGCAAATCACCATAGTGCCGAGGCCGGTACTATCGATGTAGTCGACGTCCTTCAGATTCAATAGCTGCTGTAAACTGCCGGCCGCGGTTTCCGCGCTCACTTTTTCGCGCAGATCGGAGGCTCCTCCGACGGTCAACTTCCCGCTCAAGTCAAGAATTTTCACGCCTTCCCGGTCGCGGGAGGAAATCTCAAGGTGGGCCATGGGTATCCCTCTAGTGTACCCGCTCGGGGACGTTCACGGCCGGGGTCTCCGCGGCGTTGGTTGGCGCCGCCGACCAGCGGCCCACCGGCAGCAGGACCGTGAAGCGCGTGCCTCGCTGGAGCGTGCTTTCCACCGTAACGGCTCCCCCGTGCGCCTTCGCGATCCAAGCGACAAAGCTGAGGCCGAGCCCCAGGCCTTTTTCCGCGTCAGCGGACGGCACGCGATAAAACCGGTCGAAAATATGCGGCAAATGCTCCCGCGAGATTCCCACTCCGGTGTCTTCCACAATCAACTTCACGTGATCCAGGCCCGGAAGCAGGCTGACCTTTACCACGCCGCCGGCCGGCGTATATTTGATGGCATTGCCCAATAAATTGGAGAGCAGGCGCTCAATTTGAATCCGGTCGGCACTGATCGGAGAGTTCGCAGGAAGCGCCGCGGATAGCCGGACGCCCTGCGCCTCGGCCGGAATCTGATGCTGATCCACTTGGTCGCGCACCAGCTCGGCGAGATTGATCTCGCTTTTTTGCAGCGCCAGTTGCCCGGACTCGGCTTGCGACAGCATCAACAGCGCGCGCACGATGTTCGAAAGACGCTCCACCCCTTCCAGCGCGTCAGCCATCGCATCGCGATATTGATCGACGGTTTGGGCGGTAAACAGCGCCACTTCCAATTGCCCGCGCACCACGGTCAGCGGAGTACGCAGCTCATGCGATACGTCGGTGGAGAACTGGCGGATCTGTTCGAAGGAATGGTTCAGGCGCGTCATCATGTGATTGAACGCCTCGATCAGCCGGTCCAATTCGTCGCCGGTGTTGCGCGCGGGAATCTGAACATCCAGATTGGAGTGCGTAATGTGCTGCGCGGCGGCGGCCACGGAATTCACCGGGTCCAGCGCGCGGCCGGCGAGAAACCAACCCAGCACGCCGCTCAGCACGATGACCAGCGGCACCCAGGCGAAGTAGTTCCAGGTAAAATCGCTGATCACTTTATCGTTGTAGTCGACGGCGCGGCCGATGGCCAGGTAATAGTTGTGGCCATCGTGATCCACCCACAGGCCGGAGCGGATCATGTAGGGAACGCCGGTGGGGTCCGTACGGACGCGAATGGCGGGCTTACCGGATGCAAGGATCGCCCGAATCTCAGACGGCGGATCGATGCCCAGCGAATCATAGATCTCGGAATTCTGCAGCCGGTGGCCCTGCGTATCGGCCAGCATGTAGACGCGCTGGACCCGGCGAACGGTAAAACTTTCGTCGGGATCTTTTTCGTCGTAGAACCAGTTCGGACCTTCCGGACCGGTGCGCAAATAACCCTTGGCGGCGCCCCATTCTTCATCCAGCACGCTTTCCATCTGTGCTTGAAACGTTCCGCTCAGGATTTGGCGGAATAGCATGCCGAGCAGCACCAGCAGCACGCTGAAGAAGATGACGTAACTCAAGGCCAGACGGAAGCGCAGTCCGCGAGTCCAGCCAAAAGCTTTGCCGGGCGTAATCATTGGACTTGTTCGAGCTCGGCCTCCACGGCCTTTTCCGGCGTATCCAGCATATAGCCGATGCCGCGCACGGTGTGGATCATCTTGGCGGGAAATTTGTCGTCGATTTTGCTGCGCAGGTGGCGAATGTAGACGTCGACGATGTTGGTGAGCCCGTCGTAATCCATGTCCCAGACGTGCTCGACGATCATGGTGCGGCTGAGCGGACGGCCGCGATTGCGCATCAGGTATTCCAGGATGCTGAATTCCTTGGGCGCGAGTTCGATGTTTTCGTTGGAGCGCGTTACTTTGCGGCGGATGCAGTCGAGCAGCAGGTCGCCCACTTGCAACCGTTCGGGCATGGGCTGGCCGCGGCGCAGGCGCGCCCGGACGCGAGCCAGAAGCTCGACGAACGCGAACGGCTTCACCAGATAATCGTCGGCGCCCAGCTCCAGGCCTTTCACGCGATCGTCGACGGCGTCGCGCGCGCTCAGGATCAAGACCGGCGGGCTGGATTTGCGATTGCGAATCTTTTGCAGAACCGTGAGGCCGTCCATGTCGGGCAGCATCAGGTCCAGAATGATGAGATCGTATTCGGCGCCGTGAACCAGGTCGACGGCGGTGGCGCCATTGCCGGCCACGTCGACTGCGTAGCCCGCGCTCTCCAGGCCGCGGGACAGGAAGTCCTGAATGCGTTTTTCATCCTCGACGACGAGTATTCTCATAAAGTTGGGCTTGCAGCAGCTCCAGTTGGCACGCCGGGGGTCTATCGACCGCGTGCTCTATACCTCTATTAAAGCATTGCGGTTGGGCTGGGGGGAGCGAATGGTGTGTACGGTCAGTTTCCTCTCACACCCGGGATAGCATTCTATAAATCCCGAGCATGCCCAACATTTTCTTAAAAGCTGAAGTGGCATTACACCTGCCATTTCTCGGGCTGGTTCTCTCGCTCCGGCGCAAGGGTTCGCTGCGGCGCGGATGATCGCGAGCTCATGCGACACGGACCAATTCCCCGCTGTCAACGAGGTGCCGGACAAGTGGGGTCGGATCGTCTAAATCAACAAGATCCACTGGCCTGCCGAGGCCATCCGAGGCCGGTCGTAGCCCATGCTTGGAGACCGACCCAAATACAAACACCTGGGTGGCTCCCCTGCGAAGCAATAGGTGCGCCGCGGCCCGAAGCAGGTTCCCATTAATAGAAACCATGGGTTCGAGCGATCCCGACGCAGGCTCTCCTAGCTGGCGCACCCCGTATCCGATCACCGAACTGGTCGCAGCACCCGGGCGCGGGGAACGCGACCATCGTGGCCGAATACTTCCGCATCAAAGGAGAAGCGCCCTGCACTTTCGGACTGGGGGCCGAGATTTCGCCGCTCTTCTTCCCTCCTTCCTAATGGCAACCTCGGCCATTTCGGTGAACCGGCTGGTGTTGCGGCCGCCCTCCCGCGCGCGGAGACGCATCACAGCAACAGCAGTAATAAGTCGATGCAGCAACCGGAGCAATCAGCGGAGCCTAGCCGGCTTAGCGCGAATGATCCGGCGAACTTGACGAAAGCCATCTATGGAAAATTCATGCGGCGGACCAAAGCCTGAAACCGCGGCTCGGCCCGGATGAAATCGAACTCGGGAGCCGTATTCACGCACGTCAGGAACCAAGCCCGCTCCTCGTAGGATTTTTCCAGGGCATCCAGCGTCCGGGCCTTATCTCGCAGGCCGGCATAAATCTCGGCGAACACGTAGGATGGAACCCAGCCGCGGCTGGCTTTCTGGTTCATTTCCACAAGCACCTTTTCAGCCTCCTCGCGCTGTCCATCGGCGGCATAAGCCATTCCCAGAACGGCTGTGGGCCAGTCGGCGAGCGGCTCGTCCTCTCTCGCGTTCCGCGCCGCCTGAATTGCCTCCCGCGATTTGCCCTGCGCGATGTAAATCAAAGCCAGCTGGAGATGCGCCAGAAAATATTTCGGATCGAGTTCGAGCGCCTTGCCAGCCTGCTCCACCGCTTCCGGATACCGCCGCGCCAAATAGAGGTCCTGGCTCAGGAGGTGAACCGGTTCGGGTGCCAGCGGATCTAATGCTTGCGCCTTGCGACCCTCCGCGATTCCTTTCTCCGGTTGGCCAAGGCAGGTCAGATACCACCCGTAAGTAGTATGCGCTTCAGCCAGGTTTTCGTTCAGCTCGATGGCTCGCCGAAACTCCTTCTCCGCCCCAGGCCAGTCGAAGTCGTACCAAAAAAGGACCGCCGCCAAGGCTTCATGGGCCTCGGCCGAGCGATCGTCCAGTTCCAGCGCTTTTAATGCCGCGGCTTTGGCCTTTGGCTCCGCGTCGCGCGACGGGACAAAAACATCGTCGATGACGCCGTAGTAATCCGCCAGTCCTTGGTACGCCAATGCATAGTTCGGGTCGGCCGCAATGGCCTGCCGGAAGTAATCCAGCCCCTTGTCGGCGCCGTCCTTGGTGAACCTGCTCGTAAAGTAGAGCCCCTTCAGGTAGAGCTGATAGGCCTCTGGATTGGAGGTCTCGCGCCTCGCCAATTGCCGCTGGTCTGCGCCGCTGAGCCCGAGCTTTGCGGAAATGCGCGCCGTAATATCCTGCTGGACGCTGAGAATTTCCGAAGTTTTCCGTTCGAAATTCTCGCCCCAGATCTCGCTGTTGTCGCGAGTGTCGATCAGGTCGGCTCGAATGGAAAGCGCATCGCCATGCTCGACGATCCGGCCCGTTAGTACGGCGCCCACCTCGAGTTCCCGGCCGGCTTGCCCCGCGTCGATGTCCCCGCCCTTGTATTTTCGGACGGCGTTTCTCGACTTCACCTTTACGCCCGGTAAGCTGGAGAGATTGCCAATGAGGCTGTCGGTGATGCCGTCGCTCAAGTAGTCCGCGTCGGCGCTCTGACTGGCGTTGGCGAAGGGCAGAATGGCGAGAGAATCAATCGCGGCGCTGCGGCGTATCCGAAAATAGGCGATCGCAACACCCAACAACAGGATTAGTCCCACCGCGCCGGCAGCGAGCGCGTACTTCGGCCGGCGGCCACCGGTCGGAGCCAGGGCCGGTGAAGTTCCGCCGGAACTCGAATCTCGATTCACACGCTTCAAGTCCGCCAGGAGGTCTTGCGCCGATTGATACCGGGTGGCGCGATCCTTTTCGAGAAGCCGGGCGACGATCCTCTCCCACTCCGCCGGGATCTTCGGATTTCGCGCGCTCGGCGGGACGGGACTTTTCGAGAGGATGCCTTCGAAAATTACCGCCTGAGTGGTGCCTTCGAAGGGACGCACGCCGGTTAGCAACTCGTAAAAGATCACACCGATCGACCACAGGTCGCTGCGCGCGTCCACCGTTTCGCCCCGCGCCTGCTCCGGCGACATGTAGCCGATGGTGCCCACCGCCGTCCCCGCGCCGGTGAGGCCGCGCGTCACCGTGGCGTCCGTTGGAGCCGGGGCCTGCAGCGTGGCCAGCCCGAAATCCAGAATCTTCACCCGGCCGTCGGGCGTGACCAAAATATTCCCTGGTTTCAAATCGCGATGCACGATGCCCTTGGCGTGCGCGGCCGCCACACCATCGGCGATCTGCAGTGCGTACTGCATGGCGCGATCCACGGTGGGCGCGGCCTTGAGGGGCTCTCCCTCCACGTACTCCATCACCAGATAATTCGGCCCTACATCGTACAAAGTGCCGATGTTGGGATGGTTCAGCGCCCCGACAGCCCGGGCCTCCCGCTCGAAGCGCTCTGAGAACTGCTCTTTGGAGACCTTCACCGCGACAATCCGGTCCAGGCGTGTATCGCGCGCTTTGTAAACGTCGCCCATGCCACCGGCGCCGATGGGCGCAAGGATTTCGTACGGGCCGAGTTTATCGCCGGCGGAAAAGGGCATCTGCGTGATCAAGTCAAGTTTAGCCAATCAAGAGGAACTTAACTCATGAATTCCTGGACCGATTTCTGAATGACGCAACCCGCAAGTTGTCCAAGGCAGCATTGCGCAGGCAGCAGCGGTCTCAATAACGCCAGGAAGCGTCAGACGGCTTCGAAATGAGCGGCTGAAACGGATCGCGGACGATCGCAAGCTCATGCGACACGAACCAGCTCTCACTCTCAGCGAGGTGCCGAACAAGGGGGGGAACGACTAAATCAACAAGATCAACAGGGGGTCGGGTCTCTCGTGTTCGCTAATCTTCTTACTCGAACCTGACGTGAGTTATTTGGTCGAGAGGAACTTCATACCTGGACCGTAGCGCGTTTCTCGCTCACTAATTCGGAGCGGGACTGTTTCCGAGTGGCGCGTGATCCGACCGCAGCATCTCAAATTGCAACCGCGCCCGAAACTATCTCTCGTTCATCGGCGCCCCGGATTCGGACCGCCTACCGTAGGGATACCGCGTGCCGAGACGGCACCGTGATGCGAGGAGTCCTGAGACCGTGCCAAGGTCGAGATCCACCGCGGGGAGGCCAGCGCCGGGGCGCGCGTTGGTGTAGGATGTCATCAGGTCGTCGAAAGGGAGGAATCGCATGAATGTCCGCCACCTCGTGCTGTCCGTGACCCGGCGGCTCCTGTCCATGGGATGCCTTATATTGGCGGCCGGCCTGCAGCTGCCGGTTCACGCGTCAGGCGTAGACCTCTCAAAGTTCAGGCGCATCGATCCGCAGTTCATCGCGGCGCTGGGAGACCCCGGGGCCACCTCCGGCAACAACGCGCAGTCATGGGGCTTCTGGAGCCAGGACCCGGGCCCGCGCGCTTGCAAGCTGGACCACTACCCCCAATTGAAGGCGGCCGGCGGCGTAGCGCCGGCACAGTGGAAATTCGACGCTAAGGACTGGTGGCTGGAGGAACACGGCTTGATCATGGAGAAGCCGACCTTTCCGCTGCCTCCTGGGAAATACCTCGTCACGGGCGACCGCAACGTGACGACCGTGCTGACAATTCATCCCAAAGACAAGGACGGCAATCAACGGTGGGAACTCGCCGACGGCGCGACCCTCTACGATGTCACCCATCTCGGATGCCGCTCCGCACGCTACACGCCGGCGACGGCTAACAACACGTGCTCGCCCGCGAACGTTCGGACCACGGGTTTTCCGGTGAATCCAGGGGCGGCCATGCCCGTCGTGAACGGCTGCCACAAGCAGGACTACGCGGTTCTCATCGTCGTTGGACTGGCCGCCACTCACTGAGTGGCCGCACCCAGGGCGCGACCGCTCGTCACGTGACCACGCCGACACCCGAACGCTACTTCTCCCACCGAGTGGCCGGAGCGCCTCGAGAACAGGTTCATAGCGGAAGGATCAGACTATTCTCCCGAATCGGCTAGGCTCCGCTGACCCCCCAGTCGCGTTCACACCACTCCCTAACCAACCTTCCCCAACCACCCAACAACATCCGCCACCTTGCGCGTGAAAACACCATCCGCCCATGCTAAAACCGCACCGGAGATCCCAATACCCGGAGATTCACATAAATGACCAACCCAATTCCCACACCAATCCCCAACCCCCGCCTTCGCGCGAACCGCACCAATGCCCTCCACTCCACCGGCCCCCGCACCGCCGCCGGCAAACAGCGCTCCTCGCGCAATGCCCTCACCCACGGCCTCACCAGCCGCGCCCCCGTCCTCGCCACGGAGGATTCCGCCGCCTACCAGCGCCATTGCCGCCAGTTCTTCGATGAATACCAACCCGCCACCCCCACCGAAACCCAGCTCACCCAGGAACTCGCCGATACCGCCTGGCGCCTCAACCGCGTCCCGTTGCTCGAAGCCGCCCTTCTCGATCGCGCCGCCAACCCTCCCTCCGCTCAAGCCGCCCCTGCATCGATCACGTCGAACCGGATTCTTCCTCAAGAAAACGCACGAAAGCCCCAATTTCATTACTTGTCTGGTCGTAAGTTCGATCGACCTTGGAAATCAGCGGAACCAGTTTCTCCCATCGCATGAGGACAATGGATGCTCCCCGAAAGAGATGCCGGAACGCCAGGAACTCACTGAGCACTTCAACCAGATCCGCCGAAACCACTGCAGGGCGCCGATCGGTCGGCTTGGACATTTGAATGAGCAGATCCTTGTGCCATGAACCGGAGGAAGGCGCTTGCCCGTCCCACCCGCGAGCGCTCATTTTGAGGATCTTCTCGATCTCGGTGTAGAACGAATGCAGCATCGCGCAGGCAGCGGCGGTCTCAATAACGCTGACAGAAGCATCAGACGACATCGAGATGAGCGGCTGAAACTGATCGCGGATGATCGCGAGCTGTTCCAGCGCTAATCGAATTTTGATCGAGAGCTCATGCGACACGAACCAGCTCCCCGCTGTCAACCAGATGCCGAACAAGGGGGGTTGGATCGTCTAAATCAACAAGATCTACTGGCCTGCCAAGGACATCCGAAGCCTTGCTGACTGCCGAGAAGTAAACGGTTGGCGGAAGGCCCCGAACAGCCATATCGACATCCGAATCGGGTCGCAGGCCGCCCTTAGTGACCGAACCAAATACAAACACCTGGGTGGCCCCCATGCGGAGCAACAAGTTCGCCGCAGCCCGAAGCAGGTTCCTGTTGATAGAAACCACGGGTTCGAGCGATCCCGAAGCAGGCTCTCCTAGCTGGCGCTTCACATCTTGAATATAGCGCGGCGTGTTCCGGCGCGGCGCCAGGCCGTATCGCTCGTCGGCTCCAGTTCTTCGATGAATCCTGATTTCCACATCACGGCAACAGCAGTAATAAGTCCATGCAGCAACCGGAGGAATCAGCGGAGCCTAGCCGACTTGTGGGGAGTTATCTGCCAGAACGCCGTTTCGCGAGAATTGAGAACCGTGCCGGAGCGCTAGCCGTGAAGAAGGGATAGAAATGCCGCGCGCGTCACTCTTGACTTAAGGCGCTTTGCATCGGCGAAGAGATCGAGGGCTGCTTGCGGAATTGTGTTCTTGGGGCGGGCGAGCAAGACGAGCACGAAACACAGGCCAATGGCTTCAAACTGAATCCACGAGACGCGATTGAAAGCAGACTTGACGTAGATCGGTCCGTTGCTCTGGCGAATGTCTCCATCCGAATGCCCGGGCCGCGCATGGGAATAGTTTGAGATGCCATCGTAAATCCGGCGGGCATAACCGCCCTCGCTGGCCAGAGTTTTTTGATCGAAGAGGCTGTCCTTGCCGGCCGCACGGAGCTCGTCGCGCAACGGTGACGTTGCGGCGATCAGACCGTCGCAGGCCTGCCCAAAAGAGAGTGTCAGCTTGCCGTCGCGCCACTCGTTGTATTCCTTCGTTTTGGCGCACACCTGTGCCCATGCGCCGACTGTCGTCAGCTCAAGGGCACTACGCAGCGCGGTAACGGATAGTCGGTAGAATCCCGTCAAAGCGGTATACGTTGCGGACTGGAAATCGTCGCCGGCATCCAGCATCGCTGACGACATAAGGTCGTTGTTTTCGCCAATGGATTCGATCCACGCGCCCCACAAATCATCGAGCTGTTGCAAAGTCGTACCGTGATGATTGGACGTACGGACTGCGACATCGTCGGGTAAGGTCACAATACTCGACCAAGTCGCCTTGTCGACGCGGTCAGATGGGGGCGGTTCGGGTTTGGGGGCCCAGGCGAAGTCTCCCCGCGTGAGAACCACACGCCGGGCTCTGAAATCGTGGTCCGGAAGTTTTCTGGGCATAAGGGAATCGTAACAGCCGTCCGAGGTTCGCAACGCAGCGGGAAGCTACCCTCGGCTTAGATTCGTTCTTTTGTGTGCCCTCTGCGACTGTACGCACTGAGGAGTTGCTTAGCCCAGCCCTGCCATGGCAAGTGACGACGCGCCGTCTGGAAGTTTTCCCGAAGTCCGGTTCCCTGGAAGTTGAGGCTGGCGACCGAAATTTGGGAGCCCGGCGCTTTTACTCGTGGCGCGATCAAAAATACTTCACAGATCTGCTTTTTAACGCGCCGCCGGTCAGCATAGCAGCGAAGCGCCATATGAGGATGTCGATGATCTTCGTGTCCGTAAAGGTGTCGGCAAACGTGAATCGTTCGCGAAACGCCATGATCGACGGAGCCATCAAGCCCTCGTTCAGCACGCGCCAGTATTCAGCGACGAGAAACTGATACGACCCCAAACGGCTCTTCAGCTTTTCGTCGAATGTCGTGCCGCCTTCCGACAGGAAATAGAACTGCGCCACGAGGCTATCGTACACCGGCCTGTCGGGTTGGAGCATATGCACCATCTTCGTAGAAAAGGAAAAGTGAAGTTTGCCCGCCCCCTTGCTGTTCGATGCGACGTTGTACAGGCGTACCGCGATCCGGCCAACGTCGGGGCGTTCGAACGCCTTCAACTCCTCCAGATGTGCGAAATACTCCTTGCAGAATTCATCGCCCAACCGGGCCGCGCCCATCTGCCAATACGAGCGATAGGTCCGCTGGAATTGAACGTCGCGGCTCGTGTCCGTGCGCCGAAACGCTTCCATCAGGTACTTGTACTGATCAAGGCCGCCGTCTTTCGCAATCGACGCAAGCAGCGGCTCAATGTGGTGGTTCACGACCGAATACATGGGCTTTATCCTACGAGCGTCAAAAGCACAAGACGATCTGCGTCCACCCGGGATTTAAGCCAAAAGTCCGGATGGGGATTACTCCCGCTAAACGCGCTAGGGTCAGCCATACGCCGTGACGGTTTGCGCCGCCTCCGGAACCAGCCCTTAGCCTCCCCTCCAACCCCGCTCCACCATTCACACCATTCACAAATCCATCTTCGGCCTCCCCCCCAACAACATCCGCCACTCGCCCAACGAAAACCCCATCCGCCCATGCTAAAACCGCACCGGAGATTCACACAAAATACTGGAGATATAAAATGATGACCAACCCAATTCCCACGCCAATCCCCACCCCCCGCCTTCGCGCGAATCGCACCAACGCCCTCCACTCCACCGGCCCCCGCACCGCCGCCGGCAAACAGCGCTCCTCGCGCAACGCCCTCACCCACGGCCTCACCAGCCACTCCCCCGTCCTCGCCACGGAGGACCCCGCCGCCTACCAGCGCCATTGCCGCCAGTTCTTCGATGAATACCAACCCGCCGCCCCCACCGAAACCCAGCTCACCCAGGAACTCGCCGATACCGCCTGGCGTCTCAACCGCGTCCCGTTGCTCGAAGCCGCCCTCCTCGATCGCGCCGCCAACCCGCCCTCCGCTCAAGCCGCAACCGACTTCGACATCGTCGACGCCCACCGCGCCCTCGCCACCCTCGGCATGCACTCCCAGCGCCTCTCCCGCCAGTTTCAAAAAATCGTGGACACGCTCCGCGAAATGCAAGCCGAGCGCCGCCAAGAGCACGAGCGCCATCTCAAACGCGCCGCGGCCCTCCTGGAACTCCATAAACACAAAGGCATTCCATATGACCCATCTCAAGATGGCTTCGTTTTTTCAAAAGACGAAGTCGAAGCGTTCGCCCAGCGCCTGATGCGTCTCAACCAATCGCGCCACATCGAACATGTGCTGTTCCACATGCAGCCGCCCGCTCCGGCCGCCGCCTCTTGATCCGATTCCAAACCACCCCGCATCCCGTTTCCCGGCTATCATAAAGAATCAGCCAAAATTGAAAAGGGGAAGGGACATGATTCAACTCACTGTCAATGGATCGGTCAAGCAGTTTGATGGCGATCCGGCAATGCCCGTGCTGTGGTACCTGCGCGATCTTCTGGAACTCACCGGCGCGAAATTCGGTTGCGGGATGGGCCTGTGCGGCGCCTGCACCGTGCACGTGGAAGGCAAAGCCATGCGAAGCTGCGTCACCAATATGAGCGACGTCGCGGGCAAGCGCATCACCACCATCGAAGGGCTCAGTCCCAAGGGCGATCATCCGCTGCAAAAAGCCTGGCGCGCCGCCAACGTCCCCCAGTGCGGCTATTGCCAGAGCGGCCAAATCATGCAAGCCGCCTCATTGCTCAAAGAAAAACCCAAGCCAACCGATCGCGATATCGACGAAGCCATGCAAGGCAACATCTGCCGCTGCGGCACGTATCAACGGATTCGGCAAGCAGTGAAGATGGCTGCGGGAGTGAGAGCATGACGCCCAAAATTACAGACCACGAGTCAATCACGGTAGTCAGCCGCCGCGGTTTTCTGGGCGGCGTATTCTCAGCCGGCGCCCTGATCCTCGGCGCGCGATTCCTGCCCGTCGATGCCCTCGCCGATACCAATGGCGACGCCACTTGGCAGCCCAGCGTCTATGTCGGCCTGGAACCCGATGGCCGCGTGATCATCATCGCGCATCGCTCCGAAATGGGCACCGGCATTCGAACTTCGCTGCCCATGGTGGTGGCCGACGAACTGGAAGCCGATTGGAAGCGCGTCACCATCCAGCAGGCCATCGGCGACAAGAAATATGGCGACCAGAACACCGACGGATCGAATTCCATCCGCAGCTTCTACCAGCCCATGCGCATTGCCGGCGCCACGGCTCGTACCATGCTCGAAAGCGCGGCCGCCACGAAGTGGAGCGTCGCCGCGTCCGAGTGCCACGCCAAGAATCACGAGATCGTCCACGCCCCAAGCAACCGCAAACTAGGCTTCGGCGAGCTGGTCGCGCTCGCCGCCCAGCAGCCTGTCCCCAAAAAAGAAGATCTCAAGTTCAAATCGCCCAGTGAGTATCGCTACATCGGCAAAGAAGTTCCCATCGTGGATCTCGACGCCATCACCGAAGGCCGCGCCACGTTCGGCATGGATGCTCGCATGCCCGGTATGGTGTACGCGTCCATCGAACGATCGCCCGTCATCGGCGGCACGCTCAAAAGCGTGGACGACGCCGAAGCGCGCCAGGTCCGCGGTGTTTCGCAAACCGTGACCATCGCCCCGTTCACCGGACCTTGGGGATTTCAACCGCTGGGTGGAGTGGCAGTGATCGCCGACAACACTTGGGCCGCCATGCAGGGCCGCCGAAAACTCAAAGTGGATTGGGATCTTGGCGCCAATGCGGATTACAATTCCGCCGCCTACAAAAACACTTTGCAAGAGACCGCGCGCAAGACCTGCAAGCCTGCGCGGAACGATGGCGACGTGGATGCCGCCTTTGCCAAGGCTGCAAAAACGATGGAGGCCGAATACTACGTCCCACACCTCGCGCACGCCTCCATGGAGCCGCCCGTCGCGGTCGCCGAATTCAAAGACGGCAAGGTGACGTGCTGGACCCCCACGCAGAATCCGCAGGCCGTGCAAACCACGGTTGCGCAGGCGGTGGGTATCAAGCCCGAAGATGTCACCTGCCATGTCACGCTGCTCGGCGGCGGCTTCGGCCGGAAATCGAAACCCGATTATGTCGCCGAAGCGGCCGTGCTTTCCAAACAGCTCGGCAAGCCGGTGAAGGTAGTTTGGAGCCGCGAAGACGACATCCATTTCGATTACTACCATGCCGTCGCCGCCATGTACATGAAGGCGAGCGTAGACGAAAAAGGCCGTCCCAATGCCTGGCTCCAGCGCAGCGTGTTTCCGCCCATCGGCTCCATGAACGATGCCTCGGCTCGTTACGGCACCTTTGAACTGAGCCTGGGCTGGACCGACGTGCCATACGAAATTCCGAATTTCCGCGCCGAAGTGGGCCCTGCGGAAGCCAAAGTGCGGATCGGCTGGATGCGATCGGTGGCCAACATCCCGCACGCCTTCGCGGTGCAATCGTTCACCGATGAATTAGCAGCCGCCGCGGGTCGCGATCGAGTGGAATACCTGCTTGATGTAATCGGCAGCCCGCGCATCATCGACACTCGTCCGCCCAATGACCGCAAAGCGCCCGACCCTTACGCCATCGACACAGCGCGTTTCCATCGCGTGATCGAGATGGTGGCCGAGCGGTCCGGCTGGGCGAAGAAAAAGCCCGGCAACGGACGCGCGCTCGGAATCGCCGTGCATCGCGCCTTCCTCACATACGTTGCCACCGTAGTCGAGGTGGAAGTCGATAACGGAAAGCTTCGCATTCCGCGCGTGGATGTCGTGCTCGACACCGGCAAGGTGGTAAATCCGGATCGCGTCCGCGCCCAGTTTGAAGGCGCTGCCACGTTCGGAGCAACCGTCGCGATGATGGGCGAAATCACCGCCGCCAACGGTCGCATCCAGCAATCGAATTTCAACAACTATCCGGTAGCGCGCATCAACGAAGCGCCCGTGGAGACACACGTTCACATCGTCGAAAGCGACGCTCCTCCAGCCGGCGTCGGCGAACCCGGCGTTCCGCCCATGTCCCCGGCCATCTGCAATGCGATTTTCGCCGCCACCGGAAAAAGAATCCGCGAGCTGCCAATCAAAAAGCAGCTCGCGTAGCCAATGACAAAAGTGAACGCGGAGGCCGATACGTCTTTCTCGGCCTTTCGGCTGGCCTGTTCTGCCACGCTATTATCAGGTCGCGGAGCCTGGTAGCTGGATACTCGGTTGTGCTCGCACCCGCGTCGGCACGCTCCGCGCCAAATCCCGAGTGCGCCGGCCGCGCGCCTTGCACTAATATGGTTACTCGAACTAAGGAGGAAGGTCCATGTCCTGGAAAATGATCTTCGCAGTCATCGCTCTCGCCGCGGCTCCGCTCGCCGCTCAAACCCCAACGCATCACGCGCCTAAGGCGCCCAAATCCCTGCGGCTTTACATTTTCGATTGCGGCGTGCTGACTCCGAAAGACGCCAAGTCGTTCGGCTTCGACCATGTCGCGGAGTTGAAAATGTCGGTGCCGTGTTTCCTGGTAGCGCATCCCAAAGGCACCATGATGTGGGATGTCGGCGTCGCTCCCGATAGCGATTTCAAAGCCGACGGCGCGCCCGTCAACCAGGGGATGATCCATGTAACCAAGCCGCTGAAGCCGCAGCTCGAAGCCATTGGTTATGAGCCGGGCGATATCAAATACATTGCCTTCTCGCACTATCACATCGATCACACCGCCAACGCCAACATGTTCGCCGGCTCCACATGGCTGGTGAATCAAGCCGAGCGTGACATCATGTTTTCCGACAAACCGGCGCCGGTGCGCGTTGAGAAGAACTACAGCGCCCTCAAGGACAGCAAAACAATCATCCTTCCCGCCGATTCCGATTACGACGTTTTCGGCGACGGAACGGTGATCATCAAACCCGCTCCCGGCCACACGCCGGGCCACCAGGTGCTTTTTCTGAAGCTGCGCAAAACCGGCCCAGTGCTCGTGGCCGGCGACCTGTATCATTACAACGAAGAGCGCTTTACCGATCACGTGCCGAATTTCGAGTACAACAAAGAGGAGTCGCTCGCCAGCCGCGCCAAGATTGAGCAGTTCCTCAAAACCAGCGGGGCGCAGCTCTGGATCGAGCACGATTACCGCGCCAACGCCAAGCTGAAGAAGTCCCCGGCATATTACGAATAGGCCCGGACTCACACCATGCCGAAACTCCAGCTAACGCTGGCCTGCTGGAATTACGATCGAACACGCGCATTGCTCGAAGGCCGGGTTACCGTCGACGGCGTCGATCTGAACTATCTGAATCTTCCGGTGGAAGAAACCTTTTTTCGGATGCTGCGGCATCGGGAGTTCGATGTTGCCGAGATGTCTTTGTCGTCATACACGCTGTCGCTCTTCCGCGAAAATCCCCCGTTCATCGCGATCCCGGTTTTTCCCTCGCGCATGTTCCGGCATTCCTGTATTTACATTCATGCCAACAGCGGAATCCGCGAGCCAAAGGATTTGATCGGCAAGCGCGTCGGCAGCCCCGAATACCAAATGACTGCGCCGGTCTGGATCCGCGGCATCCTGAGCGACGAGTACCGCGTGCCCGTCACCAGCCCTTCTTATTTCACGGGCGGCGAGGAGCAGCCCGGACGCCCCGAAAAAATCGCGCTTTCGCTGCCTCCCGAATTTAACGTGCAGCCGATCCCGCCGGATAAAACACTTTCGCGCATGATTGATTCGGGCGAAATCGACGCGCTCTACACTGCGCGCGCTCCGTCGACATTCGCGCGAGGCTCTGGAAACGTCCGGCGGCTGTTCGAAGATTATCAGTCCGTCGAACGCGAATATTACCTGAAAACCAAAATCTTCCCCATCATGCACGTGGTTGTGATTCGCCGTGATGTTTACGAAAAGCATCCCTGGGTAGCGCAGTCACTCTGCAAAGCGTTCGCGCTCGCGCAGCGCGACACCTACGAAGATCTGCACGAAATGGGCGCGCTCAAAGCCATGCTGCCCTGGCTGGTGCAGCACGTCGAGGATACCGAAAAGTTGATGGGCCGCGACTTTTGGCCTTACGGCCTGGAACCAAACATTCATGTTCTTCAGACCTTCCTCCGCTATTCGCACGAACAGGGCCTGGCCAAGTGGCTGCTGACGCCGGCTGAACTTTTCGCGCCGGAATCGCTCGAGTCGTTTAAGATCTAGCCAAACAGATTTGAAATTTTGACTCCACCGGCCGCCAGACCGATGATCATGTTGTCAAGACCTGATCTGAGGAGGACGGCCGATGGAGACGTTCACAAAGCTGTTTGGCAGCCTGCTTGTCTTTGTATACCACTGCTTCGACCGCATCGTCATCAACGGGTACCTGAGTGGTTTGTCGCGCCCCGAGCAGGTGGTGTACTTTTTCCGGGATGTCCTCGGTGTGCCAGTCATCGAGAAGGCGGTTTTGTCGAAGCGCACAGAAGTTTACCGGAGCTGGGTGGAGGCCTACGCCGCCAATCACAAACTGCCCAGCGAATGGGCCGAGAAGGGCGTGCGCAAAGAGGATTACGTACAGCCGCATCTGCGACGGATGGTGAAGCAGAACGCCTACGGCGTTTACTTCATCTTCAAGAGCATGGAACAAGGCTCGACGTTCCGGATCAGCATCCCTAAGTTTCCCACGCAAGATCCCAACCATCGGATTCTGGCGCGACAGCGCAGCCGCTTCACGCACTACTATTTCTACGTACGTGATGAAGTCCTGGGACCCATCGTGATTCGCGTGGCATCCTTCTTCCCCTTCCAGACCACCTACTATCTCAACGGCCACTCGTTCATGGAACAAGAGTTGAACCGGCGCAAGATCGGCTTCCGTAAGAACGACAATGCGTTCCTGGCCACCGATAACATCAAACAGTTACAAGCAGCGGCCAACCGGCTCAGCCCAGGAGTGATCCGCAAGCAACTGGATTACTGGACCTTGCTTGTGGGCCCCAAGTTCTCCAAGAAAGAACGCGCGGCGATGAACCTGTCGCGCTTCTACGCTGTCCACCAAATCGAGTACTGCCGCAACTTCATCTTCAAACGGCATTTCCCCATTCACAAAGTGTTTGAGCGTTCCTGCGAGTTGGGGCTGTGGCGCCTGACCGCGCACAAGATCAGCGAGATTTTTGGCGTCCGCCTGACCAAGAAGTTCCGCGGCAAGCTGAGCACCGTCATCGAACAGATCGAGCACGGCCACCACGTCTATCGCGCTTACTGGAAAAACGCGTTCCTTAAACAGTACGAGAAGTTCTCCACGTTCCTGCGCAACGAACTGTGCTCCAACAACCTGAGCAACTTCGGCTTAAAGAAGGGCTTGGACCACCTGGACGCCGTGCGCCAGAAGTTTCAGCTCATCACGGACCGCTTCGCCAGTTGCCAGGCCCAATGGCTCAACGTCCACGTAGACTTTCCTTTGCTGCAGCGAATCGCCCTGCCCATCTCCATCGGCTCGGTGCGCTACCCCGGCATCAAAATCCACGAGACGCGGATCATCCGCCTGCTGGAAGTGCTCCTGCACGGCGGAAGCAATGTCAGCGGCTGGGCCGCAAAGCAGATTCACCAAGCCGTCCTCACCACCTTCAGCCTCGACCAGAAATCTTATAGCTTAAATCAACTCCGTTACGACCTCCGCAAGCTCAAGGGCCATGCTCTGTTGCAACGGGACGGCTCACGCTACGCTTACCACCTCACCGGCAAAGGCCTCCAGGTCGCGCTTCTGTTCCTGTTCTTTCACAAGCGTCTGTGTGGCCCTTTGGCCAACAGCCGCTTTCATCATCAGCCCGACGCCGCTCATCGTCCCGACAGCAAACTGGAGGCCGCCTATCACAAAGCCGATAAGGCGATTCAAGACATCGTCGATCTGCTCGCCGCCTGAGGAAATGTTGCACTACTCTTGTTTAAGATCTCTCAGGTAAGAATCTAATCGCAAATGACGCAGCAGTGGTGGTCGCTCAGCCGCGGAGACCTGGACACCACCATCGCGCAGTTGGGCTTCAATCTGGCCCAGATGGTGATCCCGGTTTTTCTGCTGATCCCGGTTGGAATTTCCGCCGGATTCAGCGTCACCCACCTGCTGCCGGGCTACGCGTTCGGTTTCCTGATCGGTTCGCTCGGGTTGGTTTTCCTGGCCGAACGCCTGGCGCGCCGCGAAGCACGAAGCAACGTCACCGCGCACGTCTATGGCAACAACGTGCCCGCCATCATTGCCTACACGCTCTCCATCATGCTGCCGGTGTATCTCGAAAGCCACGATGCTAACCGGGCCTGGGAGATCGGCGCGGCGGCGGTTGTTTGGACCGGCATCATCAAGCTCGCGGCAGCGCCTTTCGCCGGCATCTTCCGCCGATTTATTCCCGCGCCCGCTGCGATGACCGTGTTCGGCGCGGCCATGTACAGCTATCTCGCGCTGGTGCTCCTGCAGCGTGTATTCGATCAACCGCTGGTCGGCTTGATCGCGCTCGGCATCATCTTTACCGCGGTCCTGGCCAACATCCCGATCACCCGCTGGCGCATTCCTCCGTTCCTGGCAGCCTGGATCGTACCCCTTTCGGTGGCTCTCGTCATCGGATATGTGCATCCCAAGTGGTCCGGGCTGTCGTTGCAGATGCCCTTCGCCGCGACGCCGGAACCCTGGCGAGCCATGACGCTCGCGCTTCCGTATCTTTCCGTAATCGCGCCCATCGCGATCTATCAAGTGCTGCAAGACATCGCATCGGTAGCCGGCGCGGCGGCGGTGGGCGACGATTATGACGTTCGCGCGATCCTAGCCTGCGACGGCCTGGGAACGCTGGTATGCGGGCTTGCCGGAAGCGTCATCACACCCGTGATCTACGCCATGCACCCGCCGTACAAGGCGGTGGGCGCGCGCATCAGTTTCGCTTTCTGGACTCCGGTGCTGTTCCTGGCCGTAGTCGCGAGCGGGCTCACGATTTTTGTCGCGCAATTGTTTCCCTGGCCGATTCTCGCGGCCATCATCGCCTACGTTTCTATCGGTGTCGGAATGGCGACTCTGCGGCGTGTCGATCCGAAATACCTGGCCGCGGTGCTCCTCGGCTTCGTACTTCCAGCCGGCGCGGTGGTTGCAACCGCCGTAAATTCAGCCCTGCCCGCGCTCGGACTTTCCGGAGCGAGTAGCTCCGTACAAGCCGCGCTCAACCGTTCCATCTATTGGTCCTCCGTGTTGGGATTAGGCAATGGATTCTTGTTCCTGGTCTTGGTGGTGGCAGCGGTGATCGCCGAACTGATCGATCGGCGCTTTGGCCGCGCAGCCATCTGGTGCATCGTCGCTGCCGTATTCTCGTGGTTCGGATTGATGCACTCCGCGCTGCTGCGTTGGGGCGCGCAGCCCGACTATGCCTTGGGATGGCTGGCCGTGGGCCTAATCGTCTACTCCGCGCGCTGGTGGAGAGGCGATGCGGTCAATTCCTGAAACACCGCATCCAGACTCGTGAATCCGCTCCGCCGGGCGCCCACCAGATTCGCAGCCAGCACTTTAGCTTGCTCCAGAAGTGGAGGGAAACAATCGAAGGTCTGGCCGTTGTGCTCCGTGCAGCCGCCGACGGCAAAAATGTGCCGATCGGAAGTTTCGAGCTGATCGTTCACCACAATTCCGCGATTTACCTCCAAGCCCGCATTGCGCGCCAGCAGCGTATTCGGTTGCAAATTTGTCGCGATGACCACCAGGTCCGCGCCAATTTCTTCGCCGCTGGTAAAACGCACGGCTTCCACCCGTCCGTCCCCGAGCACCGTATCGAGTTGCCAGTCGAAGGAGCCACCCGATTCTACTACGACAACGTCGCATCCACGCTTGCGCAGCCCGCGCGCAGCTTCGGCCGCCAGCCAGCCGCCGATCACCACCGCCCGGACACCCGGACCGGCCGCTTCCCCCAGTTTCCGCGTGTCGTCTAAAGTGCCGAAGACAAAGACGCCGGTTTTATCCAGGCCGCCTATCGCCGGAATGGCAGGGGCCGAACCCGTGGCCAGGATCAATTTGTCGTAACTGGTCCAATCGCCGTCACTGCTGCGAACCGCGTTATTGAACCGGTCGATCTCCTCCACCCGGATTCCAAGGCGCGTACGGATACCGTGTTCCTGGTACCACCCGATGTCATTTAGAGTGATGCTTTCGATGTCGCGCTCGCCCGCCAGCACGCTGGCCAGCAAGGTCCGGTCATAATTGGCGTGGGGTTCGTCACCAAAAATGGTGATGTCGAAAATCTGACCGCTCTTGATGAGCTCTTCCGCACAGGCCACGCCGGACATTCCATTGCCCGCGATGACGAGATGTTCATACCGGGGTTCGTTCATGCCAAACACTGGTTGCCATTCAATACCGCCTTTTTGAAGGCTGGGTGAAGGTGCTCAATTCGCCGAGCACGTCTAGTGGAGGCAAACAGACTCCGTGTTTTGACGAACTCCCATCAAACGGCATGCGACAGGCAGAGGTCACTCTCAGTATATTTGCGCGCTGAATGGGCGTAAAGAAGAAATTTTCTATGACGTGCATTCATAACCTTGCATGAGTCGCGCAGCTTCGCGCGGAATCTGATCCGTGCTTTTGGTACTTTGGAGCTAGGGAGGTCCGGAACATGGCCGTCAGCACAGTCGGGCATTCCACTCATCCCATCGAAGAATTCGTGGGCATTTTGCAGGCCCATGGCATCCGCCGGCTGGTGGATGTGCGAACCATTCCAAGATCCCGGCGCAACCCGCAGTTTAGCCGGGAAAATTTGCCGGGCAGTCTCCAGACCGCGGGCATTGAGTACCTTCATCTCCCCGGGCTGGGCGGCCTGCGGCACGCCCGCAAGGATTCCGTGAATACCGGATGGCGCAACGCATCGTTCCGAGGCTACGCCGACTACATGCAAACGCCGGAGTTCGAACAAAACCTGGATCATCTGATTCAAGCCGCGTCAGAAGCCCCCACCGCAATCATGTGTGCCGAGGCCGTTCCCTGGCGCTGCCATCGTTCGCTGATCGGCGACGCGCTAGCGGCACGCGGCATACCGGTGGCCGACATTCTTAGTTCCACTAAGTCCCAGCCGCACGTCATGACGCCGTTCGCCAAGGTGGATGGTCTGCGGGTTACGTATCCAGATCAGGATCCGTCGAGTTCGGTTGACTTGCCGCTGTTCAGCCAATTAGAATGAGTCCGCTACCCTGGTAGTTCGCGCGCTCTCTTATTTCAGTTTCCTGGCGCGCATTTTGGAGGTTCAAAGTGCGAATTCCTCTGCTTTCGGCGGCGCTGGTGGCCGCGACTGCGTTGTCGCTCGTTTCGATCCCCGCGGCGGCCCAGTCGTCCGAGGGCCAGGCCGCTAAAGTGGCGAGCACCACCGCGGGTCCGATTCCCCGCACCCTGGACGGAAGGCCCGATCTGAGCGGCCTGTGGGACCATCCGTTCGTCATCGATATGAGCAAGGATGCGCGCAATAACGCCTGCGGCGCTGAGATGAAGGGCTGCTCTCAGAAAGCCGACGGTCCGCTTCAGATGACCCCCTTGGCTGCCGAATGGACGAAGAATTTCGATCCGGCCAAGTATGACGCGACCGGGCACTGCAATCCCATGGGCTACACGCGATCGATGAACGCGCCGGTGGCGACAGAAATCGTTCAGACTCCCAAGGAACTGGTGTTTTTGCACGAGTCGATGTTTGCGTTCCATGTGGTTTACCTGGATGGGCGGCCGCATCCGACGCCTGATGAAGCGCTCGAGACGTTTTGGTACGGGCATTCGGTTGGTCATTGGGAGGGCGACACAATGGTAGTGGATACTGTCGGTCCGTTCTTCGCCACGCCGCGAATGCTGCTCGATACGGCCGGCCATCCGGTGAGTGAGAATCTGCACATCGTGGAACATTTCCATCGCATCGACGCCAACCACCTGGGTTACGAGGTAACGGTGGACGATCCAAAGATGTACACCAAGCCCTTCACCAACGTCCGGACATGGGTTTTGATGCCGAAGAGCGAAGAGATTTTAGAGTACGTCTGCACCGAGAACAACAAAGAAGTGGAAGAGCATCATATTAAGTAACGGATGCGGCGGCTGGGTTGGGCGCGGGCTGTGTCTGCGCCTTCAACACCCAGTGCATGGCCAGCATCACGACGGCGGAAACAAACGCCGGCACGGCGGCTACGAGAAATAGCTTTTGCGAAGGCAAATGCTGGCTCATCAGGACGCCGCCGACTACTGGTCCGATGATCGCCCCGATTCGTCCGATGCCCAGTCCCGCGCCGATTCCAGTGGCTCGCAGATCGGTGGGATAGAAAGTGGCGGACAGAGCATTCACCGCGGTTTGTCCTCCCACCACTCCGAACCCGGCAAGGAACACCACGGTGAATAACATAGCCAGTGAAAGGCCGGGCTTTCCGATCAAGGCGATGTTGATGCATCCGAGGGCGAAGCAGGTGGTGAGCACGCGGACGAAGCCCCAGCGCTGCACGAACAAACCCAGGGTGAATCCTCCGATCATGCCTGCCAGTTGCTCCATGGTTCCTACCAGAACGGATGTGCCGATGCCGTATCCGGCCTGGTTCGCCACCGTGGGCAACCAGCTGGCCAGGAAATAGAGGTTCAGCAGATTCATGAAATTGATGATCCACAGAAAGATGGTTCCCAGCCCGCGGCCTTCGTGAAACAGATGGACCCAGGGAACGCCTTTTCGTTTGGTTTCTTCGACGAAATATTGGCTGGTATCGGAGGCTACGCTTGGATCGATCCGCTTCAACCAGCGCCCGGCCTGCGCCAAACGTTTGCCATGCAGCACCAGGAATTGCAACGATTCGGGCAGCGCGACGATCATGATGGCGGAAATGATCAACGGGGCCACGGCGCCAAAATAGAAGACCGAGCGCCAACCGAAGCGCGGAATCAACCAGGCAGCGAGGAATCCGCCAAAGGCCGCACCCGCGGTAAATCCGTTGCCCACGATCATCATGATGGTGACGCGCAGTTTGCGCGGGCTGTATTCGCCCACCAATGCGACGGCGTTGGGCATGATGCCGCCGAGCGCAGTTCCCGCCAGGAAGCGAATCACCAGCATTTGCTGAACATTCGCCGCGCGGGCTGTCAGAAACGTCAGCACCGAAAAGCACAGCGCGACGCCGATCAGGACCGGGCGCCGTCCGATTTTGTCGGCCAGCATGCTGAACAGCAGCGATCCAACTAAGATGCCGAAGAGCCCGGCGCCGAAGACCGGCCCAAACTGCGCGTTCGGGACGTGCCATTCCTTCAGAATCGCCGGCGCGACGTAGCCCATGGCCTGCACATCGAAGCCGTCCATGATCAGACAGAGGCCGCAAAGGATGCACAAGCCGAGTTGAAAGCCGCCGAAACTGCTATCGGCGACGACTTCGGAAACGTTGACCTGCGCCGGGCTTCTCATGCGAGATCCAGTATATCTTTACTTCTCCGTTGCGACGTAAACACCGGTCCATGTTTCGGGCGGCGGAGCGCCCAGGAATTCGCGGCACCATCCCAGAAGCACGGCTGCTGGTTTGTCGTCCGGGCGCAGGCGCAACGCGGCTTTATAATGTTCCGCCGCGCCCCGGAAGTCTCGCGCAACATACGCGGCCAAGCCTTCTGTGAACAACCGGGCTAACTCGCGAGCGCCGGAGTCATCTTCGCTTGCCAGGCACAGCGGCTCCCAGACTTCCACGCATTGACGCTTGCCCTTGACCTGCACCACGCCCACCGGCCGCGCGACGATAGAGCTGCACGCTTGCTGATACGCGGGATCGCTGATCAATATTTCTGTGCCGAATAGCTTGTTCAATCCTTCCAGGCGCGACGCGAGATTCACGATGTCTCCCATCACGGTGTAATTGAACCGATCGTGCGAGCCGACATTGCCCACCAGCACGTCTCCGGTGGCAATGCCGATACGCGCGCGAATATTGGCGAGTCCCGAACCATCCGGCAAGGCTCTCAGTTCGGCCAGCCTGCGCTGCGATCGCAGGGCCGTTTCGCAGGCGCGCGCCGCGTGATCCGCCGTGGGAACGGGCGCGCCCCAAAAGGCCATGATGGCGTCGCCAATAAATTTGTCCACCGTTCCGCTTTGCGCCGCCACCACTTGGGTCATCGCGTCGAAGTAGCGGCTCAGCAACTGCACCAGTTGGCCGGGCGGCATGGTCTCGGCGATGGATGTCATGCCCGCGATATCGGAGAAATAGACCGTCATTTCGCGCGACTGACCTTGCAGCGTGGCTTCCTGGCCGGACTCCAACATCGCGCGCACCAGGTCCCGAGGGACGTAGTAAGAAAAGGATCGCAAGCTGCCCTTCATGTTGAGCAGCGACTCATCCATGGTGGCGACTTCCTTAAAAATGGTTTTCATCGGCGGGCGAACGGTGAGTTGAAAATCGCCGACTTCCTGCATTTCCGAGGCGAGCCGCGTCAGCGGAACTGAAATGCGGCGCGCCAAAATCATGGTGAAGAGCAGCCCGATGCACAGTGCTGCGACGGCGACGGCGACCGCCGCGCGCCTGTTTTGCGTCAAGACTCCCAGGAAATCCGACTCGGGAGCGTACGCGCCCAGGAACCAAGTCGGCCCACCGGATACTTTTAGCCGCCGGTATCCGGCCACGTAGCGCTGGCCCGCTTCGATCACGGGGAATTGCTCTTCGTCCTTGGATTGTTGGCGCGCGAGGAAGGACTGGAATACGGGATCCGATATGTCCGCTTCCGTCAGCAGCCTGCCCTGTGCCCCGTGGCCTTCGTTTTCGATTAACCGCAGCCCGGGGTAAGCGATCACGTGCCGGTCTCGGTCAAACATGAACACCTTTCCATGTTTTCCGAACTGCAATTGTCCGATAAAATCCGAAAGGAAGTTGAGGTTGAAATCGACGGTTAAGACGCCGAGCAGTTTTCCGTCCTTGGAGAAGCGAGGGTTGGCGCACGTGATGCCGGGCAGGCCCTCGTCATAGAAGATCACCGGGCCGATCCAAACCAGTTTTCCGGCTTGCTTGGCGGCCTGGTAGAATTCTTCATCGCGCGGATCATAGTCGGTGGCGGTTTCTTCGTAGTGGCGCTCCCACTCGCCGGCCGCGGCCCCAACCTTCAGCGATGTTTGACTAATATCGAGAGAACCATCGGGGGCCCGATAGGCGCCGGTGAAATCGCCCATTTCGTCGCTGTAACTGGCCCAGGCAAAAGTCGGATTCGCGCGCAGCACCTCGGTGAAATGGCGCGCGAGAACGTCGCGATCGTCATGCAGAATCCCGTTGCCCATCAGCTTTTCGGACAGTTGCACGGCGGTGACGGCATTCTGCAAATGATCGTGAACGCGCGTGTCCAGGCTCGCTAGAAGCTCGCGAACCTGAGCATCGGTCAGCTCGACAATCGCGGCGTGCGTGTTAGCCAGGCTGGCCCAAGCCACCAGCGCAATGGCGCCAGCTACGAGCAAGCTTACGGTTAGCCCGAGGCCCACGCGGTAATGAACCCGGCGGGGCGGCTTTTTTTCGGCCGGCGTCATGTCGTTAATATACGGCAGGCCGCAAGTTTGGTAAACATGGAGCATGGCAACTCGAACGGGGAAACGGGCGGCGAAGCCAGCGAAGAAAGCCGTGGCCAAGAAGGTTGCGATCAAGAAGGCGGCCACCCAGGAAACTTCAGCCAAGAAGACGGCCGCGAAGAAGACTGCGTTCAAGAAGAGCGTTCTGAAGAAGGCCAAGCCCGCGGCCTTCCGGATCGACCTTTCGGCATTTCCGCCGGAATCCGTCACATCGAGCGAGAGGTCGCTGTGCGTGGCTTGCGTCTGGCAGATTTTCACGCGCGCCATGCACCTGGCGCCCAAGACCGCGCTGGCGGAGATCAAGCGCTACACGCCGACCTTCGAGGAACTCACTTCGGCGGAAGCGGTGCGGCCGTTTTTCGCGGCACAGGATAACGATCATCAGCCGTGTCCGTATTGCGGATCGCCCGCCAAATGGCAGGCGCGCATCGAGACTCATCGCATTGAGAGCGGCAAGGCCACCGACACGCTGCGGCGCAACCTGGTGAAATCGCTGCCCACGTCCGACGATCAGTTCGTGGTACTGGAGCAGAAGGCTACGCAGCAGCACGCCTTTTTCGAATGGCTGGAAAAGATCAGCGTGAACCTGGACCTGGAGGATCCGGAGTGGCTGCGCGATGTCTCGCTGCATTACCTTAGTCGCAAAGAGCCGAAGGTAAATTGGCAGGCTGAGTTTGCGGGCGTTCATTTCATCCGGCGCTCACGCCGGCTGGGGCCCGGCCAGGAGACGCCGGCGAAGTCCTGGGAAGTGGAGAACGGCCGGCTTTATCTGGCGCCGATGCTGTTCGACGAATTGCTGCTGGTGCAATACCTGGTGAGCCGTTCGCAACTGGCGGGCGGATTGACGCTGGAACGCCGCTACACGCTGCCCGAGTTGTGGCACCGCTTGCGGCATTCCGGCTACCTGCGGTCTATCGGCGTGCAGGCCGACAATCCGAGCGACGCGTTGGAACAGATGCTGGCGCACTTGAGCGGGGGCGAGGCTTCGGCGCGCTACTACTACATCGTGGACCGGCGTGAGCACCTGGAGAGGGTGAAAGCGCTGCAGACGGAAAAGCCGCGGGCACGGGCGGCGGGGCGATAAATGGAACGATCATCATGTTTTGTCGTTGTGGGAAGAAGCCCGCCGCAAACGCTGCGACAAAAAGACTGCGACAAAAGACCGCGACAGGTTTGACGGCCCTACTATCCTGCGTTAGAATCTAACTGCGGGGTGGAGCAGTCTGGTAGCTCGTTGGGCTCATAACCCAAAGGTCGGTGGTTCAAATCCATCCCCCGCAACCAACCCTTTCAATTGGTTACGGTTCCTTCCGGCCCTTCTTCCCTATCAATTGCTAACGGATTGCTAACACTGGCCTCCGCTTTGTGGCGGACCTTCGCATCGGCCATCGACTTTTCGTAGCGGGCGCTGGCTTCCTTGCCGCGGCCTGGGAAGAGATGTCCGTAGGTATCGAAGGTAACCTTGATGCTGGAGTGGCCCATCTGGTCGCGAACGTAGGCGGCGGTTTCGCCCTGGGCAATCAACTGGCTGGCGAAGAAGTGTCGCAGGTCATGAAAGCGAGTGCCTGCCATACCGGCCTTTTCAGCGATGGGCTTCCAAACCTCTGCGTCGAATTGATCCGGGTCTATGAAGCCGTTGCAATCGCCGGGGAAGATGAAAGCGCCGTCTGGTTTGCCGACCTTCAGATCGGCGAGCATCTTCATTACGCTCTCGGTCGCAGCGATGCGGCGTAACGATTTCCGAGACTTCGGCGGCCCAACGTGCCACTCCCATTTGTGCGCGCCATCTGTACCACGGCGTTTCGAGATTGCGTGACGCACATTTACCTCGTTGCCAAACCACTCGATATCATCGAACCGAAGGCCGAGAGCCTCGTTTCGTCGCACGCCGGTAAACGCTCCCGTATAGGCCAGCGCGTAACTGAGGCCGCCCAACTCCTTCGCCGCGCCGATCAGTGCCCAGACCTGTTCCGGTGTCGGCGGCGTGATCTGGCGGGATTCCAGTGGCGGAAGCTCGAGCCCCAAAGTGGGATCGTGGAACGCGAAACCGCGTCGCAGGGCACTTGGCCCCCTTTTGCCGGCTAGCATCGTGCGCAGTAGCGTAACGGTGTTGTGGATCGTCTTCGAAGAAAGCTCGTCTTCGATCATGCCGCTCACGGCCGCGTCAATATGATCGAACCGTAGAGCCGATACCGCGATCGCTCCGAGCCGCGGAGCGAGTTGCTTGTTGATGATCGAACCATATCCCGATTCCGTGCTGCCGCGGATCAGACGCCTACCGGCCAGCCAATCCTCTGCGAACTTCTCAAACGTGACGGAAGATGGTCGCGCATACGTTCCCTTATCGATGGCTCCCAGGACTTCGTTCAACCGGGCCTGCGCCTCGGTACGCTTTTTGAATTTACCTTCCCACTGCTGGACGCCTGCGGGATCGCGGTAGATGATCGCCCACGTCTTGCGCCTGCCGCTAGGCTTGACGATATGGCCGCCCTGGCTCATTGCATAGTCCCTTTAGCAGCCGCCTCCACAATCGCCCGTAGATCTTCCTCTGTAAATCGGACGAATTTTCCGAGTTTACGGTGAGGAATGGCCTTGCGCCTTGTGCGCTCGTAGATCCAGCCCGCCGTCACCCCCAAGCGCTGCGCGGCCTCTTCGACAGTCAGAAACAGTCTGACTATCGCAGCCGGTTGAGATGATAACACGGCGATCTGGTTGTGGTTGACCGTGCTCACCATACCCTCCTCCGCTTCAGAATCCTCGTCTCCTCAAGAGGCATCAGTTCGCCGGCCTAGCCGACCGCCACTATCGCCCATCCTTGCAGCCGAACCAGCACACCCGGCTTGTTCCAGTCGAGCGCCTCGTTGGACAGAAGAAAAAGAGTGCCCTCGATAGCGCTTGCCCGGCAGCAGAACGCCTCGTTCCCATCGCCTAAGGGCAGGCAGGACTTCTATTTCCAGGCTTCGCCCTCCAGCCCCATTTGTACAACGACTGGCAAATCTTTTCAAATGAAGCGCACCTTCATCGAAATTCTTGAAGGGTAGAGGATCCTCGATGGAATGGGAGGGCTTCTCCAGACCCGGTCCGCTTCCTCTTTGATTGTGCCTCCGTTTGACCAGCGGCTCGGTTTCGGCAATAACGGGCCATGACCACATCAGCTGAGGCCTCTATCATTGAGAAGGCGCTTCTTCAACGACAACTGCCTTCTGGCGGTTGGAGCTTCTTCAGGTCACAACAAGCAAGTATGGAAGCGACCTGTCTCGCTGGTCTTGCGCTTGGAACAGCCACCGATAGCAACGTGGTTTCGACGGTTCGCTTCTTGAAGACGTCGCAGCTTTCGGACGGGGGGTGGCCGGCTTTTCAAGGAGACTCAGAGGGGGCATGGACAACGGCCCTCGCCCTCTGCGCTCTGACCGCGCTGAATGAGATCTCTGACGCCAGCGATAGAGCGCTGAGATGGTTGCTGAAAGCGCGAGGCAAAGAGGGGCACTGGTTTTGGCGATGGAAATTCAAAACCGCTGATCGCAACGTTCGGTTCGATCCCGACAAGTATGGCTGGCCCTGGATCTCGGGTTCTGCAAGCTGGGTCATCCCCACCGCGTTCAGCGTCATCGCAATCAAGCAATTTACCGTCTGCAATCGATCCGCGGCGTCCGAGAATCGAATCCATCTGGGCGTCGAGATGCTGCTTGATCGGGGGTGCGTCAACGGAGGTTGGAACTCTGGAAACAGCGTCGTGTACGGAGTGCCGCTGCGCCCTCATGTTGAGGCTACTGCGATCGCGCTCTTGGCGCTCCAAGACGAGCGGCGAAGTGAACTAATTCAAAGAAGCCTGGTGTGGCTAAAGAAAGAGGCGGACAGCGTCGATTCTGTTTCCAGCCTTGCGTGGTGCATTCTCACCTTGTTCGTGTACCAAGAGTCCGTTGAGCCGCTGAAGAACAGGCTGGCGACAATCATGGGAGGCGGCCGCGACGTCCGGAACAATGCAACTCTCGCCACCGCGCTTCTCGCGCTGAAGTGTGGCCAGATGATTCATCCGTTCGTGGTGCTGCGATGAAGCTCGATCGGCGACGATTCCTTGGCTCTTCTGTGGGTGTGGCCGCGACGGTGGGGATGACGGCCGAATGGGCTTGGCCGAAGCACTCCGTCTCGTATCGGAGACCTCGTTCAGCTGTAGCGGTGCTGAATGCGGACGAGTACTCAGAGAAGATGGAGGCGCTCCTTCTGGATGGATTGCGGTTGTTCCGGCTAAAGGTGCTGGGCCGGTCGATTCTTCTCAAACCAAATCTGGTGGAAGATTTGCCGGGACCCGTAAACACGAGCGCAACTCTTGTCGGCGCGGCGGCACGATCGTTCCTTCGTCTCGGCGCCGCCCGTGTTGTGATCGGCGAAGGCCCGGGACATCAACGGGACACTGAACTCGTGGTGCAGTCCGCGGGCCTGAAGCCGCATCTCAACGAACGGCAGATCGAGTTCGTGGATCTGAACCGCGACGAGCTCAGGAAAGTGAAGCTGAAAGCCAATTACAGCGGCCTCGGAGAGCTGTGGCTGCCGCGCTCGGTTCTCGATGCCGACTTCGTTGTCTCAATGCCCAAGGTGAAGACACATCACTGGGCAGGGGTCACCCTCAGTCTAAAGAATATGTTCGGTATCGTGCCGGGAATGAAGTATGGCTGGCCGAAGAACCTACTGCACTGGAGTGGAATTCATGAAAGCATCCTCGACATCTGCGCGACGGTTCCGATTCACTTCGTGATCGCAGATGGTATTACCGCAATGGAAGGCAATGGACCTCTTCAAGGAAGCGCTCGCCAACTGGGCAAGATCGTGCTTGCCGATGATCCTGTCGCGGCAGACGCGACCTGCGCACGGCTGATGGGATTTGATCCGCTACGAGTTCGGCATCTCTCTGAGGGGTGCCATTTCTTAGGCAACCTTCGCGAGGACCGTATCAGGATGTTGGCGGAACGAGTCGGAGCACCGACGCGCCCGTTTTCCGTACTGCCAGAATTCCGCTATCTCTTTGCGGCGAAGAGCTAGAGGAAGAACTGCTGGAGAAAGTCTGGTGCGGCCAACTGCGTCCGTGAAACAAAGGGAATGAGGAAAAGTGGTTCCCTTGAAACAAAGTGCAGTGTATCCCGGCGAGCCCGATCTCCTGGCTTCCAGGGCTTGCGGTCCCAGCCGGAAGGAATGAGGAAAAGTGGTTCCCTTGAAAAAAAGTGCGGTGCATCCGGCGAGTCCGATCTCTTGGCTTCCCAGGGCTGCGGTCCGAGCCGGAAGGAATGAGGAAAAGTGGTTCCCTTGAAAAAAAGTGCGGTGCATCCCGGCGAGTCCGATCGCTTGGCTTCCCAGGGCTGCGGTCCGAGCCGAAAGGAATGAGGAAAACTGGTTCCCTCGAAAAAAAGTACAGTACATCCCGGCGAGCCTGATCTCCTGGCTCCCTGGGCGCCGGTCTCGCCGGGAAGGAATGAGGAAAAGTGGTTCCGTCGAGAAAGAGTACGGCGACTCTCCGGCGGCCCTGACCTCCTAGTGGCCTGTCGCAGACAAATCGTTAGCATTTTGCCTCACTCGCGTAGCGTGGAGCCGCTCGGGCGTAGACACGAGTGTTGTCAATGCGGCACGCACGAGTGCGCGCGCCACAAGCGCCGAGGGACCGATGATAACGATTTCTCTGAGACAGGCCACTAGCTAGTTTCCTGGAGGCGGGTCTGAACCGAGAGGAATGAGTAAAAGTGGTTCCAGCAAATAAAATGTGCTGGGCTCATTCTTCGTCGCTGAATTGGAAGGCTCCCGAAGAGCCCGGGACGGAGTAGGTTTCGCGAGAGATCGAAAAGTTGAGGAGCCCGCAGAATGATTCTGCCTTAGTATGAGGCTTCAAGGAGCCCGACGAGTGTTCTCCTCGATCCAAGAGTTGTCCGAGAAGTTGGAGGCCGCCAAGTACGTCACCGATCCCGTGACGCTGAAGGTGATCTATCTAGCGGCGCAAATGCAAAAGCCGGTCCTCGCGGAAGGACCGCCCGGCTCTGGGAAAACAGAGCTCGCCAAAGTAGTTGCTCTCGCAGCAGACACCACTATCGAACGTCTTCAGTGCTACGAGGGTATCAATGAAGATAAGGCAATTGGCAAGTTCGATGAATCGCTGCAGCGTCTCTACCTGAATACACAGGGCGCCGCTTCAGGTACGGAATGGGCGTCCCTGCGCCGCGACCTCCATACGCTTGAGTTCTTCCAGGAAGGACCATTGCTGCGGGCGCTTCTGTGCGAGAAACCGTGTGTCCTGCTGATCGACGAGATCGACAAAGTGGGTGAGGAATTCGAGGCGGAGCTCCTTGAAATCCTGAGTGACTGGCAAATCTCCATCCCCAAGATCGGCACGATCAAAGCGAGGAGCCGGCCTTTTGTTGTGCTGACCTCGAACGAGGTTCGCCGGATTGGCGATCCACTGCGGCGCCGCAGCCTGTACCTTCGGTTCGAGCATCCCTCGATCGAGCGGGAGACCCGAATCCTGGAAAAACGGACGGCCGGAACCCACATGGATTTGCATGGACAGCTTGCCGGGTTCGCTCACGCGCTCCGGGGCTACACGCTCGAGAAGCCGCCCTCGATCGCAGAGATGCTGGATCTGGCAGAAGCACTGAAAATCCTGGGTGTTCACGAAATTAGTGGCGATTTGCGGGACGTGTTGTTACCCCTCATTGCGAAGACACAAAATGATCGCAAGCGGCTGTTGCTGAGGGATGGGTTCGAGAGCCTCGTCTACGACACACAGCATTACAGCAAAGATTTCGACGAGGCAGCGCGTGGACAAGGGGAACAGGTATGCGCAGAGCGGCGGCGTTTCTAGGTATGGTCATCACATTGAGCCCCGTATTTGCGGGCGAGCCGCTCAGTGTACGCGAATACGAGGAGCGGTGCGCGAGCTATTACGCACGCCAGTATGGAGTTTCGCCAGCCCTCGTTCGAGCGATCATTCAAGTCGAATCCGCGTGGCAACCAGGAGTTGTGTCCTCGAAGGGCGCGATGGGCTTGATGCAACTGATGCCTGCGACTGCGGAGCACTTTGGTGTGACCCATCCGTTCTATATTCACGAAAACGTTCGCGGCGGGGTCGCCTACCTGGCAGAGCTTCAGGAGTTGTTCCATGGCGACCTTCGTCTGGTCATAGCTGCCTATGCTGCCGGCGAGCGGCCAGTCCTCGCGCGGGGGCTCGATTATTCGTCGGAAGAGGTTTACATCTACGTTCAACGGATCGGACAACAGTATCGCGCCGAATTGAGGCGCACAGGAGGGAAATAGTATGCGCCATCTAACGGCCTGCATCTGCATGTTGATCTTGCTGGGAAGCGCTTCGGGACAAACGAAGCAAAGTCCGACGAGGCCAACACCAGCGGTAGTCATCGCGCCCGTAGGCAGCGGGGCAAAGCTTGATCCGGTGACCCTAACGCGCGCCAGCCTTGATGAGAAGGTGATCACGCTTCGGCTGAGTCCGCGAGTAGCTACCTCGATTCGGATGCCAGAGCCCGTTAATTCGGTTGTCATTGGGGATCCAGAACGCTTCCAGGCTGAGCATTCGGAACATGAGCCGGAACTCGTGACCGTAAAGCCAGTTTCCGCCGCACCGGCGCAGACGAACCTGTTGATCACGACGACTCTGGGGCACCAACTGAATCTCTTGCTGATCAGCGCCGGTCAGCAGAGCGGCGGAACGCAGACGGTAGATGTGTTGTTGAAGTACGGCAAGCCCACGGGAGGAAGCTTCCTCGTCGAGGAGAGTCCTCTTTCTGCATCACTGGTCGCTGAAACGCAGAAGCTTGATGTCTCAGGCAAGCCGCCCGAGTTGGCGTCGATTGGTCCACAGGCGACGTCACTAGCCGGGCTGATAAAGGCAGCGTCTGTCGATACTTCGAGCACTGTCGACGAGAAATCAGGCGCGGTATTGGACAAATTACTCGACCGCCAGAAACGGGCGTCGCTTCCGGTCTTGTATGCGCAGCATCCAGGCGAGATCGATGCCGGACCGCGAATCAAAGCGGGCGTCAGCGAGGTGCTCGACCAGGGACAGGATGTCGTTGTTCTGTTTTCCGTAGTCAACCCGGCGAACCATGCGATCGAGATTCTGCCGCCACAAGTTCAGCTTGGAGGCAAGGTCAAGAAAAAGTGGACAACGGCGGAGCAGTTGCGCGTAATCGATTTCCGATTGAGCACGAGGCGTTTGGGCGCCGGACAGCGGGCGGATGGAGTTGTGGTTTTTGAAAGGCCAAGTTTCAAGGAATCGAACGAGACGCTCTTCTTGCAAGTCGCCGATTCGGGCGCGGTTGATCTTCCGGCGCTCGCGCCCATCGGTTTCGGAATCAGCAGTTTTCGAGGAGGTTCAGCGCATGAAGTCCGATGATACAACCAGGCGAATCGAACCGGCAGAGGACCGCGACGACAATATCCACGTCGAGCACGAGGTTGAAACTGAGGCGGCAGAGGTGCATGAGCCACAGCCAACCGGATGGGCAGCGCAGCTACGTCAAATCATGCAGCGGTCTACGCAGGGGGAGGCCAAGACTAACGTCAAACGGCAACAGCTCAAAGAAGACCGAACGAAAAGCTTTCTATTGCTGGCCGGTCTGACGGTCGTGCTTTCACTCGCGTTCTTTGCAATGTTCTCGACACCGAACAGCCGAAAGGACATCGGCAGGGCGGACCATCCCAATCTCGGCCGCGGGCGAGGCGCAGAGAACCCGGATACAAGCCACTCCGTGACGCCTCTACTGAGCGCCGACACTCGGCGCCCGGACGACAACGCCGGTAGCCTGAGTCCGGAGGACATCCGCAATACGGCGAAGCAGCGCATGTTAGCGCAGGCAAGTCCTTCTTTTGGAACTCTTCCGGAGCCGCCGCCCGAGGTTCCCCGTCCGGAGCCGAAAGATTACGCTTTGAACAGGATTCAGTTTCCTTCGGAGACTCCAGAACAGACACCACCTCCACCAACTCCGAATACCGAGAAGCTCACAAAGGCGTCGCTGGTGTTCGTCAGCGCGACGTCGGGGACGCGCGGATCTGCTCCCGCGGTGAGCAATGTCCAACCAGCAGTGCTTGAACGGAACTCGGAGTTTATGGCACTTC